>JAFDVZ010000010.1:0-100569 GCA_018268715.1 Acidobacteriota bacterium
GAGGCTCTCCGGCGCTCCGGGGGCACGCGCTTTCATACTCACTGGTAGCTTACTCCAACAACCCCCTCACGCTCGGCGCTTTCACCGCGAGAGTCTGATCGGGAAACCCATTGAGAACCAGCCACTCTCTCTGCGCTGGAGCCAGCTTTGCGTACGGCACAAGATCGGGATACTCCCTCAGGAACGTCTCAAATGATGACTCGGCAATGCCGCCTTTGAATCGACGCAGGTAGCCGTTCTTCAGCAACCGCTGCACTGTCGTCCGCGAGCGGCCGATATCCCGCGCCACCTGGCCGACGGTCAGGGGTTGATGCTCTAGTTCGATCTCGCGCTTCCGGATTCGCTGCTTGTGTTTCCTTACGGCAGCCTTGCTGCGTCGATTCGGATTCTCCCCCTGCTCGATTCCATCCCATTCATGGCGATCCCAGCGTGGCTTCCTCCGCCACGGCCACTGTTCGCGCGGGAGCACGCGTCGAAGAAACTCCTTGATCGCCTCCGGTGTCCTCTGCAGCTCATCGGCCACGGCAGTCAGCGGCCGACGCAGATGCTCGGCTTCCAACGCCCAAGCCATAGCCACTCGCGATTCTGATGTCGTCCAGTTCCGCATGCTCGACGACCCGCGTTCTCCTGCGGGTCTCGACTGGCATGCTAGGTTTCCTCTGCGATTTCAACAATTGCCACGATCCGCCTTTCTGGTGCGGGGTGTGGGGCGTGGCTCGCAACGCCGAGAGCTGCGTAACTACCTGCGTGGAAACACCTTAGGCTCCCATCGGCGCCATTCGCTTTGGGGCCGCGGAGTTGTGCGCGGTCGTGGTCGAAAATTGTCGATCAACCCGCGTGTACGGGCTCCCGGAATGGCCCTTGCGCCGCAATGTGTGGTTGCATAGACCCTGGGGCCGTTTTAAGCTGAAGCCTCTCACCCGAGTCATTCCAAACGCCGCCCTGGGTCCTCCGCTCACGGGTTGAAGCCGCTTTGGCATCTCGAGCGAAGTCCGGTGCACTGGTAATGAACGAACCGCGTCCTGAGCGAGCCAAGAACGCCGCCACCGCATTGATTGATCGCAGGATGCTCGAACAATCGCTGCGAGTTCCATGGAAGCAGTTGTCGGCGGCAGTAGATCAGATCGTCGAATGGCGGGCGTTCTCTCTGTGGGTGAGAGCCATCGCTGACACCGAGGGATCGCTGCCGCGAGTCGTATGTGAAGCGATTAAGAAGCGATGTCCTGGCTTTCTGGAAGCAAGGTCCGGAGGCCCGGTGGGCAAACTGTGGACCGAACTGCTCGCTTGGTCCGAACGAACCGAGTTCGCGCAAGCTGTGCGGGGTGGCTGGATCGAAGCGGCGCATTACTATTCCGGCATTGATCCTCGCTCAGAGCCAGCGTGGCAACACTGGGAACGATCCGCCGCTGCCTGGGCAAGTACCAAGCCGGGGCGGTACCCATCCTTCACGGAGTGGTGGACCGAAGCGCAGCATGCCGGCGCCGAAGTCGAGGGCTCGCTCGTCGAATATGCCATTGAGGCTGCGGCCTATTCACACTGGGCCGTTCTTGTCTTGATGACGATCGGCGATCAGCCGGCCCTTCGAGAGCACATCGAGCAGCGTTGCCCGGCTTTCTTCACAAGGAACTGCCTCCCTACTGGAAGCGACGATGCTGCATTAGGTCGATTCCGCGAGGCGCTGGAAGCCGCTCTCGTCGGCAGCGGCCCTCGTCTTGATGAGGCAAGAGTCGCCGCGCATTCGCACCCTCGGCTCATGCGAGTAGCGGCCTACTTTGCGGTCTGCAAGGAACAAGTTCGTCTGACTCCCGCCGCACCTATCCCGGCTTTTGAGGCATGGTTGCGGCAAGCGGACGACTTTGTCACCGCCCCGTAGCACTCGCCTTCTTCTGCTGCTGTTGGCTTCTCGGATATCCATGGACAGCCACGAGCCAGTATTGCGTTTCGGGGGGAAGCTTCTCGAATCCGATTTCTGCCGGATGCTCCTTACAGAGTACGGAGAGCGATGCTTCCGTGATTCGACCTCTGCGCCGCCGAATCCAGCCGTGCCGCTGCCAGCGCCGGACATCGGCTTCCGTCGCTTGCAGGACCTCCATCAGTTCCTTTGTCTTGAAGCCGCCGAAGAAATCGGCGGACTTCCCCAGTCGTCGTAGGCGTGCGACGACGGACCCAATCGTACGCCCAAGCCGGCGGGCGATGAGTTCTTTGGGTTGACGGGCGAGGGCTAAAAGCGCCACGTCCGATCCGCGATCCCATAGCTGACGTTGTGCCGGACGGCAGCTCCGTAACCCGAGGGCTCGGGCTCTCTCGGCAATGTCGCGTCGAGTCCAGTCTGGGTGTCGGACTTGAAGCTGGGTGATCGCGGTAGTCGCGGACTTCTTGCCAAGCGGGTATCGGAACCGCAACAGGTTGTCGTCTTCGATTGTCCAGGGCTCGCTGGAGGAATGTTCTTCGGTGGGTCGTGTGGCAGAGCCGACAAGCGAGTTGCTCTTCGACCCGTTTCGGTTGGTCAAAGCGCGAGTTCCGTTGGTTGGCGGCTGAGCTTGATTGCGCGCAGCACACATTCCAACTTCGGGGCCCGAGAAGACACCGTTTGCCGGGGCTCCAGAATGCCCGGGGGAGGGAGGGCGCTGGGAGAAAGTTCCCTTCGGCATGGCTTCCACCTGTTGAATCTCTACATGGGTTGGTTCCGGCTACGGCACAGCGATTCTGATCTCCAACGAGACACCTCCGGCCGCAACTGCTGGCTCCCTCAGGTCGGGAATGTGGACAAGTTGCCCCTACCATCACAAGAGCTGAAGCTGGCGAAATGTCCAACCTCACCCTCTTTGGCTGTTGGATGGCTCGTGTTTACAAGGATTTGGGGACCTGAGGCCGTGAGCCTCAAGCAAAGCGAAAATATTCGGGACTTTTTCCCGCGCTCAGACCTTTTAATAAGTAGAGGGGATGTCGCTCAATCGACACGCCTCTCTTGCACGTCGGCCAAGGGTCGGCAGGGATTCTCATGGCAACAGACCACGAAAATCGCCCTGGCAACTTCGACTCGGAAGCAATCCCACCCTTTTGGCTGCGCGACGACGAAGATGGCAAACAACTGCTCGATGTCAGAGTTGTCAAAGTGGCGGAGGAGAACTGGCCATGGGCGTTTCGGCTCGCCAGGAGCGAGTTGCGCGACGGTGCGGTCGCTCTTGAGGTCGTCGAGTTCATCGCCATCGAGGTCTCCAAGCGGCTGAAAGTCGAGCCTGCCGTCGAAACGAACCTCTCGGCTTACTTTAGAACGGCGTATGTCCACAGAGTGCGGGCGCTGGCCGTACGCAACGGCCGAATCCGCTATGAAGGCAGCCCCCACGATCTCGAATCGAACCACCAGTCGGTTGCGTCGGACTGGTTCAAGGTCTTTGAAGATCGAATGGTTCTCAAGGCGCTACTTCCATTTACCTCGGAATCTGTGCGCCGGATTCTGCACTACCGCCTGCTCGACTACTCCTGGAAACAAATCGCCAGGCAGCTCGCGGTTTCGGAGAAGCAGGCTAAGTCCCGTTTCTACTACGGAGTGCACCAAGCGCGGGAGGAGCTTTCCGCCGCCCAAGAGAAGCGGGCCCGTGGAGAGGAATCCGCACCATGACGATGAGGGATCCAGAGCGAAGTTTCACCCGCCGCGAAGAGAAACGGCTACTTGAGAGTGCTGCGGCGCTGCTACGATCCGATTTTCCGCAACCCGATAGAACCCGCTGTCCATCGAAGTCGGAACTGAAGAACTTGGCGTCCCGCCGCCGTGGCCTGGCTGATTCTACAGCCTTGGTCGACCACATCGGGAGCTGCTCTCCGTGCTTCGAGCAATATTCTTTGTACCGAGCGAGACACAAGCGGAGTATGCGGATTGCCTATGGGGCCGGTGCAATGGCGGCTGGAATTGCCATTGCGCTGCTGGCATGGCTTCCTGGGCGTCAGCATCCAATTCCCGTCCCCGCACCGCCTGCGCCAAGCATTGCCAAACGCAGCGAAGCGCCTAGTCAACCAGTTCGAATGACCCTGGACTTGTCTCAACGCGGCATTGCACGCAGTGATGAGCCCCGTGTGAGTGGCGCCTCACCGGATATCGTGCTGCCATGTGCCAGACTGCAGCTCTCCGTGCATCTGCCAATCGGAAGTGAAGATGGCAGATACGATGTCGCCGTGATCAATGCAGCCGGGGGGAATGTCCTCGAATCAGGCGGGGAAGCACGGCTCAGGAATTACGTTGAAATTCTGGAGGTTGAATTGGATCTGGCCGAATTGAGTCCGGGCAATTACAAGCTTGGCGTCAGGCGAGCCGGATCAAGCTGGAGGCTGTACCCGATCGTACTGAGTCGAAAGGAGGTGCCATGACGGAACATGCAACCGAGTTCTCGCCGTCACTTCGCGAACAGATCCTCGAAGCTGTCTCTCGGACTGTCCAGACGCGGTTCTTCGATCCCAACTTCAATGGCCGAGACTGGCAGTCCCTCGTCCAGGACGCCCGAGATCAAATCCTTCGCGCACAAGAACCGGTCGAGTTCGAGTCCTCAGTGGACGAGCTTCTGAAAAGGCTGTCAGTCCATCCAGTCGGGTTCTTTCATCAGACGCGCGCTAAGGTTCCCTTCCACCACGTGCTTCGCGCCACGCTGTTTCCGCGCAATGGCAACTGGGTGTTCCAGGATGTTCAAGAGGACGGGGCGGCCCATGCCGCGGGCATCAAGCCCGGCGATTCACTCATGGCGGTCAATGATGAACCCGTCGTACCACCGGAGTCGGTTCGATTCCCAGCAGGGAGGGAGGCTTCTATTGTCATCCGCCGTCGTGGTGGAGCAGAAGAGAGGATTGTACCGTCTGCTCCTCCGGCCGCCGTGGCACGTAAGCTATCTGTACGGGCCTCAGTTCTCCATGATGGAGTCGGCTATCTGAAGATCACGCGGTTCCCCGGGTTGGTCGGAGTTGATATGGCCAGAGACATCGACTCAGCCATACAAGAGCTCTCCGAGTGTCGGGCAGCGGTGATCGACCTCCGCGGAAACCCGGGAGGGGGTTCGGCGAACCTGCGGCTGATGAGCTACCTGACCCCCGACAAGCGGCCTGTCGGCTACAGCCTCACCAGGCCACGCGCCGAACGAGGCTACCGTCGAGAGGAGTTGGCGCAGTTTCGGAGAATCCCGTACAACAAGCTAGCGCTGGTCTGGCTGGCGCTTCGTTTCAAGTTCGCGGACAAGTCTATCGTTGTCGTCACGGAAGGAATGAAGCCTCCTCGCTTTCAGAGCCGTGTCGTGCTCCTTGTAAATGAACACACGGTCAGCGGCGCCGAGATTGTTGCGGGTTTCGTCAAGGACCACCGCTTGGCCGTGATCGTCGGAAGCAGGACAGCTGGCCGACTCTACGGTTGGAGTTCGTTTCCAATTCAGCAGCAGTACCGGCTGACGATTCCCGTCAGCAATTACCTCACGTGGGAGGGAAAGTGCTTCGAGGGATCAGGCATCGCTCCTGACGTCGAAGTGCCGTTCTCGCCCGAAGCCGCCTTGGAGGGGCGCGATCACCAACTGGAGGAAGGAACCAGAATCGCGGCCAGTCTCTAATCACAAAACGGAATCTCACCGGAGGGAGACCGCTCATGACTGTCCTTTCACAGATCCTGATTCGTGCTGCCCGCTTGCGTCTGGCCGTTGGCCTTAACGCGCTCCCTGCAATGGGGCAGCTTTGCATCGGCCTATGCGTGGCTTGGCCCGCCATGCTAGTAGCCCAATCGGAGGACCCAAACGCTCTGATGACCGAGGCGGAGCGGCTCTATTGGCTGGACAACTGGGTGAAGGCTCGTCCTTTGTATGAACGCGCCGAAGAACTCTTCGAGGCCAAGGGAGACGCTCGCAACGCCGCGCTGGCACGGATCAGTCGCCTGCGCGCCGACGCTGACCGACACTCCTATCCTGAAGCGAGCCAACAGTTGGCAAAGGAGCTAGAAAACCCGACTGTTGCGAACGATCCGCACGTTCGTCTTCGATGCCTCATGGTGAAGGCGACAATTGACCTCAGCATCGATCCGCCCTCGTCTGCTGATACGTGGAGAGAGGCACTAGAACTCGCAAACACCATCGGTGAGGCGCGTTGGGTCGCACGCATCCAAGGCGAACTCGGAATCGTTGCCTTTCTTGAGGGCAACAGCACGGAGGCTCGCGGGCTCATGACCAAAGCCATCATGTCAGCGGCGGCCGCAGGCGACCTTGCCGGGCAGATTCGTGCCCTCTCGCTCATCGGTGTGGGACTATCCGAACTCGGCGAGTATGAGCGTTCCCTCCGTTACTTCGACCAAGCGTTGGATCTGTCCAAGAAGAACCCGGAGATCCGCTTTCCACTCATGGCCCACATGGGCAAAGCGCATTCTCTCAACGTGTTGGGCAGGAGTCGAGAGGCGCAAGAGTTTCTGGAACGGGCCGTTCGGTTCGTTGAGGATGCGGAGATGAACGTCTACAGGGCCGACATTTTGCAGGCCCTCTCCGAAGGCGCCATCCGGACCAAGGACTATAAGTCCGCCGTGTCCCTGCTGACAGAGGCAGTTCAATCCGCGAAACGCTTCGACATGCCTCGGCCGCGGGCAGCGGCGCTTCTGACTCTGAGTCGTGTCTACAAAGAGATGGGTGAGATGGAGAAGGCCGACGAGTGTGCCTCCGAGGCTGTCATTGCCGCACGGGAACTTGTGGACATGTATGTTCTCCCGCGTCACCTTGCCGGGGCCGCGGAGATCAAGGTCCTCCGCGGCAAGATCACCGAAGCGGATTCGCTCTACGAAGAGGCGGGCGATCTGATAGAGGCTATGCTCGTCAATGTTCCGAGCGCGAGAATGCGCAGCACGCTGGTTGCCGCGATGAGCGAGGTCTATGTTGGCCACTTTGCACTCGCGGCTGAGAAGCAGGGCAATCCAGCAAGGGCCTTTGAGATCCTGGAGCGTGCGCGCGGACGCGCCGCCGCGGACGCGCTCCGTGCCATGCCTTTGCAGCAATCGCGCCGAGATGGAGAAAAGGCGCAAGCCGAGAGGCAGGTGGTTGCCCTTCAAATCCGGCTGCAGCAGGCTGCCACACCCCGGACTCGCAAGGAATTGCTGGATCAACTGGCAGCCGCGGAAGAGGCGCTAGCTCCGCTTCATTTAGAGCAACATCGCTTCAACAGGTTCCTTCGAGGGGAGCCGGTTTCGCTTGAGCAGCTTCGCAAGGAACTACGAGCAGACGAGTTGATCGTTGAGTACCTGCTTGCCGAACCGGCGTCTTTCGCGCTGGTCATCTCGAAGACAACACTTCGTGTCCAAAAGCTCTCGAGTAGAAAGGCGATCTCTGATTTGGCGCAACGCTTTCACAACGAGGTCAAGACGAAGCGTGCGACGTCGGCCGAGGCTGGTGCGAGCCTGTCCGCTGAGGTGATCCGTCCCATCCCAGAGATCTTGAAGAGCAACCGTGTGATCTTCGTTCCGGACGGCCTGCTCCATCTCACGCCCTTCGACGCCCTCACGTTCGGACGGAGCGCCTACCTGGGGGACCGGCGGACAATCTCCGTGGCGCCTTCGGCGACGGTCCTCCAACTCATTCGAACCAACAGGCCATCACACGCTCAATCTGCTCGTCTTTTGGCAGTGGGGAATGCGGCGTATCCCGTGGGTGGTGGCACAACCGCTGCCGCCCGAGAAACTCGCGGGATGTTTGATCCAACCGGGAGCCGCATCGCCCGGCTTCCATCCACTGCGGACGAGGTTGCAGCTGTCGCCGCGCAAGCGGGGCCTAGGGCTGTTGTCCTTGACGGGAAGTCGGCGACGGAAACTGCGTTTAAGTCCCAGCCCCTCCATTCGTTCTCGGTTCTCCATCTTGCCGTACATGGAGTCGCGGACTCGAAGTTCCCGGACAGATCGGCGCTGGTGTTCGGCTCGGATCCTGCCTCCGACGAAGACGGACTGCTGCAAGTCCGTGAAATCGATTCCCTGCAATTGAACGCTGATCTCGTGACGTTGTCGGCCTGCGACACAGGCGCCGGCAGACTTCAGGGGCAAGAAGGCGTCGCCAACGTCGTCCGGGCGTTCCTATACGCCGGCGCACGCTCCATCGTTTCCACACTGTGGGAGGTCGACGACACCTTCACCGCGGCCTTGATGAAACGCTTCTATGCCAACCTGGGCGCCGGTCGTGACGTCAGCGAGTCCCTCCGGCTCGCCAAACTGGAAATGCGTCGCAGGCTCGGCCCCAACGCGACGCCATATCTCTGGGGACCATTCACGGTGGTCGGTGACGGTTTGACGAAGATCCACTTCTCCGCCGCCCGTTGATCCAGCGACTTCTGTAGCTGGCCGTCGCTGGTCTGGGGCCCCCACAGCAGAGGCACCTGCGCTACTCATTTGGTGGAATCCAAAGCATGCCCTACAAAGGGGCATGAGTTCGCAGCACAACGTCAGTCAAAACGGCTCTGGGGCTGGTCGTTCCCTCGACGTTCGTCTTCCGAGCCAGGAACTCCCCCTCACCGTCCGGGACGCTGCCGCATATCTCGGCGTCAGCGTTCAAACCGTGTATCTTTGGGTCGAGCGAAAGCAGATTCCCCATCTCCGCGTGATGGGCCGCAACATCCGGTTCCTGAGAACGGATCTTGAGCCCTTCCGCGCCCAGTTCAAACAGGAGGTGGGAAATGGCACGACCTAGAAGATTGGAAGGAAGAGTTTTCAGAAAGGAGGAATCACGATTCTGGTGGATGGAGTATCGCGACCGCGACGGAAACCGGCAACGGGAATCAACCAATGCCGAGGACAAGGAAGAAGCACATCGGGTGCTCCGCGAACGACTGCAGGCGCGGGACGCCAATACCTTGCCGATGCTTCGGAAAGGAGAGCAAATCACCCTCGAACAGTGGGCGGAGCACTTCTTGGAAGGCTTCTCCAAGCCCCCAATCCGTGCAGAGAAGACGCATCTTTCTTACTCTCGCGTGGTGAAGCACCTCAACGGCATTCTCGGAGAGGTGCTGCTGGTCGACCTGACGGCAGATCGGATCGAGTCGTACCTTCGGCACCGGTTGGAGCAACCGGTCGAGGTTCGGAGGAGATCCGGCAAGGTATCGAAGGGCCTCGTCAAAGCCAGTACTGTCCATCAGGAGTTTCGGGTGCTGCGACGGATGTTGAATGTTGCCGTTCGAAAGAAGCTCTTGGTGGCCAACCCATGCTCAGGGGTCGAGTTCCCAGTGCGCGTCAAGGGGCTGTTCCGTCCGCACTACGTGACCTGGTCGGAGCAACAGCGCATCGAGCAAGCGGCTCCTGCGTACCTTCGCAACGTGATTCGAATCATCACGGAGACCGGGCTGCGCGTGTACAAGGAACTCGCCCCGATGAAGAGAACGGATGTCGATCTGGAGAATGCGGTCGTCTGGATCCCCGACTCGAAGACGGCAAGCGGAGTGGCCGAGGTGCCATTGACAGACTTGGCGGTCGAAGCTTTCCGCAATCAGATGGCGGAGGTCGGCTCGGGCGAGTATCTCTTCCCGAACGCCGACGGCACCGGCTTCCAGGCCAGTTTCAAGAAGGTCTGGGGCACGACCCTTCGCAAGGCAGGTGTCCCCTACTTCCGGATCTACGACCTTCGGTCGACCTACGCGACCCGGCTCAGTGCGGGCGGCGTAGCCGACGAATGGGTGACACAGCTCCTGCGCCAAGGCGACGCGAAGGTGTTCAAGAAGTACTCGCAGATGAAACTGCAGATGAAGCGCGAGGCTCTGCTCAAGCTGAACCGGAAAGCCAATGATAAATCGAGTTCTGGCACAGGCGAGGCGGCATGAAGGGGTTTTGGCACAGTTTTGGCACAGTTGGGGTCCAAAAACGACGATCCCGCGCGGCAACGCTGCGGGATCTCATTGATTCTATTGGAGAGGTCTGGAGCCACCCGCCGGGATTGAACCGGCGACCTGCTGATTACGAATCAGCCGCTCTACCAGCTGAGCTAGGGTGGCCCTGCATTTCGATTCTAGCATTCGGGCCCGCCGATTCTCAATCGATCCCGAAAACATCCTTCCCGCCCCTCGGGCGCTCGAAATCCCTGAATCGTTCCAGAGTCAATCCCCACGGGACCTTCCCAGTGCGATACGATGCTCTCGATCCGGTGTGGCGCCAGCGCCTCGAGCGCTGCCGGATCCAGGACCCCATGACCCGTAAACCAGCTCCGCCCGCCCCGTTGGCGCCATACAAGGACCCCGCGCTGACGCCCAAGGCGCGCACCGAAGACCTCCTCGCGCGCATGTCCGTCGACGAAAAGGCCGCCCAGATGGTCTGCCACTGGCAGATGAAGGCCCAGACCCTGGTCGACGACCACGGCGCCTTCGACCCCGCCAAGGCCCGCCGCGCCTTCCGCAAAGGTCACGGCCTCGGCCAGGTCGGCCGCCCCTCCGACGCCGCCGGAGCTCTCGACGCCCGCCAGACCGCCCAACTCACCAACGACATCCAGCGCTTCTTCCTCGAAAACACCCGCCTCGGCATCCCCGTCGTCTTCCACGAGGAGTGCCTCCACGGCCAGGCCGCCAAAGACGCCACCAGCTTCTCGCAACCCATCGGTCTCGGCGCGACCTTCAACCCCGATCTGGTCGAAACCCTCTTCACCATGACCGCCGCCGAGGCCCGCTCCCGAGGCGCGCACCAGGCCCTCACTCCCGTCGTCGACGTCGCCCGCGAACCCCGCTGGGGCCGCGTCGAGGAAACTTACGGCGAGGACCCCTACCTCGTCGCCCAACTCGGCATGGCCGCCGTCCGAGGCTTCCAGGGCGACCGCGCCTTCCGCGACAAGCGCCACGTCATCGCCACCATGAAGCACTTCGCCGCCCACGGCCAGCCCGAGTCCGGCATGAACTGCGCCCCGGTCAACATCAGCGAGCGCACCCTGCGCGAAACCTTCCTTTACCCGTTCCAGAAGACCATCCAGGACGCCGGCGCCATCAGCGTCATGGCGTCATACAACGAAATCGACGGCGTCCCCTCCCACGCCTCGCGCTGGCTCCTCGACACGGTCCTGCGCAAGGAGTGGGGCTTCGCAGGCTACGTCGTGTCGGACTATTACGCCATCTGGGAACTCGGCTACCGACCCGACACCCACGGCCACTTCGTCGCCGCCGACAAGAAGGAATCCTGCCGTCTCGCCGTGGAAGCCGGCGTCAACATCGAGTTACCCGAGCCCGACTGCTATCTCCACCTGGCTGAACTCGTTCGCAAAGGCGTTATCCCCGAAGCCCGCCTCGACGAACTCGTCGCGCCGATGCTCTACTGGAAATTCGCCCTGGGCCTGTTCGACGACCCCTACGTCGATCCCGAAGCCGCCGCGGCATTAGTCGGCTGCGACGCCCATCGCGAGTTAGCCCTCCAGGCCGCCCGCGAGACCATCACGCTACTCAAGAACGATAACTCGATCCTCCCGCTCGACCCGTCCACGCTTAAAACTATCGCCGTCATCGGCCCTAACTCGGACCGTTCCCTGCAAGGCGGTTACTCAGGCGTCCCCAAGCAGGAAATTCGCATCCTCGAAGGCATCCGCCAGCGCGCCGGAAAGCACATGAAAGTGCTCCACAGCGAAGGCTGCCAGATCACCGTTGGCGGCAGTTGGAACCAGGACGCGGTAACTCCCTCGGATCCCGCCGAGGACCGCCGCCAGATCGCCGAAGCCGTCAAGGTCGCCCGCAAGGCCGACGTCGTGGTGCTCGTCATCGGAGAGAACGAACAGACCTCCCGCGAGGCATGGAGCCTGGTCCACATGGGCGACCGCGCCAACCTGAACCTGGTAGGCCGCCAGCAGGACCTCTTCGACGCCCTCCACGCCACCGGCAAGCCCATCGTAGTGCTGCTATTCAACGGACGGCCGCTGTCCGTGCCCATCATCGCCGAAAAAGCTGCGGCGCTGGTCGAATGCTGGTATCTCGGACAGGAAGGCGGCCGGGCGGTGGCCGAGGTCCTGTTCGGCGATGTCAACCCGAGCGGCAAACTCCCCATCACCATCCCCCGCTCGGTGGGTCACTCGCCGTCTTTTTATAACTACAAACCCTCGGCCCGGCGCGGCTTCCTGTTTGACGACGTCACGCCCCTCTACGCCTTCGGCTACGGCCTGAGTTACACCACCTTCGAGATATCGAACGTCCGGCTGGAGCGCAAAACCATCGCGGCGGACGCCTCCACGCGCATGCTGTGCGACGTGCGCAACACGGGCCAGCGAGCCGGCGCCGAAGTCGTCCAAATGTACATCCGCGACAAAGTCTCCAGCGTAACTCGCCCCGTGAAGGAGTTAAAAGGCTTTCGCAAGGTCTTCCTCGCTCCCGGCGAGACCGCGACGGTGGCCCTCGATATCACTCCGGACCGTCTGGCTTTCTGGAACGTCGACATGCAGTACGTCGTCGAACCCGGCGAGTTCGAAATCATGGTCGGCGCGTCTTCCCGCGACTGCGACCTGACGAAACTGACCCTGAAAGTCAAGTAATCGAGGCAACCCGTGGCTGACACTAATAAGAAACTGTCCTTCGTCGAAAAGGCCGGCTACAGTTTGGGCGACGGCGCGGCCAACTTCGTCTTCCAGACGATGATCATGTTCCAGCTCACCTTCTATACGGACACGCTGGGCATCTCCGCCGCCGCGGCCGGGTCGTTGCTGCTGGTCGCCCGCCTGTGGGACGCATTCTTCGACCCCATGATGGGCGCGATGGCCGACCGAACACAAACCCGCTGGGGCAAGTTCCGTCCCTGGGTCCTCTGGACCGCCGTTCCCTGGGGCGTCGTCATGGTGCTGGCCTACACCGCGCCCAGTCTCGACTTCACCGGCAAGCTGATCTACGCCACCGTCACCAACATCCTGTTGATGACTCTATATTCGGCCAATAACACGCCCTACTCCGCGCTGACCGGAGTCATGACGGCTGACATCAATGAGCGCACCACTCTATCGAGTTACCGTTTTGTCGCCGTAATGATCGCCCAGATCGTCGTAGCCGGTTTCACGCTGCCCCTGGTGGCCAAATTCGGCCAGGGTGACAACGCGCGAGGATGGCGGATGACCATGTCGGTGTGGGCGGTCATCTGCGTCGCCTGCTTCCTCATCACCTTCGCCACAACCCGCGAGCGAATCCGCCCCAACCCGGAACAGAAATCCAGCCTGCGCGCCGACTTCAGCGGCCTGCTCAAGAACTCGCCCTGGATCTGCATGTTCACCGTCACGCTATTCCACTTCGGAATGCTAGCCATGCGCGGCGGCTCCATGTATTACTACTTTCAATACTACGTGGACCAGACCAAACTCCTCGGCCTCCTACAATCGTTGGGACTCGACAACGCGACGGGAACCGGAGTCGGCCAATTCCTGCTCAACACCTTCGGCCTGGTAGTCAACTCCACTCGCACCAACGTCGCGGGCGTCGGTTACAGCCTGTTCTCCATGTCGAGTCAGATCGTCACCCTGTTAGGAGTTCTAACTTCCACTTGGCTCACCATCCGCTACGGCAAGAAGGTGGTCGCTATCTGGGGCTTCGTGCTGACCACCACCGTCACGGTCCTGTTCATATTCCTGCCGGCTGACGCCATCGGCGCTACGATCCTGCTGGAGTGGCTGCGCGTGCTGACCTATGGACCCACCATTCCGCTGCTATGGTCCATGTTCGCCGATGTAGCGGATTACGCCGAATGGCAGACCGGCCGACGCGCGACTGGCATCGTCTACGCCACCATCATTTTTGGCCTGAAGGCCGGCCTATCGCTCGGCGGCGCCGTCGCCGGATGGTTGCTTTCGGGCTTCGGCTATCAGGCCAACGCCGCCCAGACGACCACCTCGCTGCTGGGAATCCGCCTGGTCATCAGCGTATTCCCAGCCATATTCCTGGGCGTCGTGATCGTTTGTCTGATTCTTTATAAAATCGATAAGACGCTGAACCTGCGCATCGCCTCCGAGTTAGCGGAGCGCCGCGCGCGGTTTGCGCCTTCCGAAGGTTCTGCCTCCTGAAGCAGATGCTGCGGACGGGCGGTCATGGCTCCGGCCAGCGGCCGCCCGCGAGCAGTTTCAACTTCGACACATCCCACGCATACCGATACGTCCATGCCGCTCGCGACGCCCCATCGGGCGACCGCGCTATGACAGCCACGCGGACATACTCATCGCCCTCGATATCATCGGTAACTCGCAATAACTCGGCGAAGTCGAGCGACTCGAGTAACTCACCCTCCACCGGCCCCTCGCCATCGAGACTGAGCGCCGGATAGGGGCCGGTATCATACAGCGTCCCCGGCACGCTCCAGCCCGCCAGCGCCCGGCTTACCAGCCCCTTCACCGCCTCGAAGTTGTAATAGCCCTGTTTCAGCGTCCCGTACACGAACAGGCAGTCCGGTACGGGATTCACGTGACCGTCGGAACGCATCGGCGGTCAGTAACCCTTGTCCTTATCCACCACGTTCACCAGCGGTTCTCCGTTGGCGAAGCGCCGCAGATTCTCCTTAAAGGTCCCGGTCATGCGCTCGTTGATATGGTCGGACATGCCGGCCACATGGGGCGTAATGATCACGTTTGAGAACTTCCGCAGCGGATGATCTTCGGGCAGCGGCTCGGGATCGGTAACGTCCAGCCCCGCGCCCGCCAGCTTCCGGCTGTCGATCGCCTTCACCAGCGCATTCGTGTCATAAAGCCCGCCACGGCTGACGACAATGAAGTATGCGCCGCGCTTCATCAAATCGAACTGCGCCGCGCCCACCATCTTGTGGCTCTCCTTGGTGTGCGGCGCCGACACGAACACCACGTCGGCCTCTGGAAGGACGTCATTCAGACGATCCGCCTTCACGGTCCGCGCCAGGAACGGCATGTATGGTTTATCCTCGGGGTCGACGCCGATCACCTTCATCCCGAACGCCGCGGCGCGCACGGCAATCTGAACGCCAATGCCGCCCACTCCAATCACCACCGCCGTCTTGCCCGGCAACTCGACCGACGGATAGGGATCGGTGCGAGTCACCAGCGGATGACCGATGAACAAATCCAGCCGCCGGGTCATATAAAGCAACATCGCAAAGGCATGATCGGCGATCTCCGGCCCCTGCACAATCCGGTTGTTGGTCAGCACGATGTTGCTCGCTCGCAACGCGTCGCCCTTCGGCCCCAACAGGATGCGCTCCACGCCGGCGCTCGGACATTGCACCCACTTCAGCTTTTTGCCGGCCTTCACCTCCTCCGGGCGGATCTCGCCGATAAAGCCGTCGGCGTCGGCGATCTCGCTCATCACCGCCGCGCGCGGCACGGATACGATCCGCACCTGCGGCGAGACGCTCTGCAACTCCCGCACCCTCTCGGGCGAGGCGTCCGCTATCACCACCTTCTTCGTTTGCGCCGGAAGTCCGGCGCAGGCCAGCACCAACCACACCGCAAAACGCTTCATGATTCTCCTCGGTTCACCATCAGTTCAGGGTCTGAAATATGCATGATATGCTTACCGACGGGAAACGAGGTACCTCGATGAACGAACGCAAATCCGACGGCACATCCCGCCGTGAGTTTCTGACCAACACGACGCGCACCGTAAGCGCCTCCGCCCTTGCTGGAATCGCGCTCCCGGCCGTGCACGCAGCCGAAAGCAACACCATCCAACTGGCGTTGGTGGGATGCGGCGGACGCGGCACTGGCGCGGCGACAGACGCCCTCACCATCAGCAACGGCCCCATCAAGCTGGTGTCGATGGCCGACGTTGTGCCGAAGAAGATGAGCGACAGCTACGACAAGCTGAAAACGCAATTCGGCGATCGCGTGGACGTGCCTGCGGACCGCCGCTTCCTCGGCTACGACGCCTATCAGCATGCGATGGATGCGTTGAAGCCCGGCGACGTCGTGATCCTGGGCACGCCGCCCGCCTTCCGTTGGGTGATGTTTTCGCGCGCCATCGAGAAGGGTCTGAACGTCTTCATGGAAAAGCCCGTCACCGTCGACGGGCCCACCACTCGCCGCATGCTGAAGCTCGGCGAACTCTCGCAGCAGAAGGGCCTGAAGGTCGGCGTGGGCCTGATGGTGCGCCACTGCCGCGCCCGCCAGGAATTGAAGAAGCGCATCCAGGACGGCGCCATCGGCGAGATCGTCGCCATGCGCGGCTACCGCATGGGACAGGGCGGCGGCACGTCCGGCCCATGCCCGGCCGGCGTCAGCGAACTCGGCTGGCAGATCGGCCACTTCCACGCTTTCCTGTGGGCGTCGGGCGGCGTCTTCAGCGACTACTACATCCACCAGATCGACGAATGCAGTTGGATGAAAGGCGTCTGGCCCGTTGAAGCGCACGCCATGGGCGGCCGCCACTATCGCGGCGATTCGCTCGACCAGAACCTCGACACCTACCACGTCGAATACGTCTATCCCGACGGCACGCGCCTGTTCTTTGACGGCCGCAACATGAAGGGTTGCCGCGATGAGTTCGCCAGCTATGCCCACGGCTCGAAGGGCTCCGCGGCGATCTCGACGTTATCCCACACGCCCGGCATTACCCGCATTTACTCGGGCCAGAAGATCCCCCGCGTCAACAGCCGCAAGGAACTGCCGCTGCCCGAAGATCCCAACGTGGTGTGGGCCTATCCACAGCCCGAGCGCAGCCCCTATCTGTGGGAATGGGACGACCTGATCGCCGCCATCCGCGACGACAAGCCGTACAACGAGGTGAAGCGCGGCGCTGAAGCGAGCCTGGTGGCCTCCATGGGCCGCATGGCCGCCCACACCGGCCAGATCATCACCTTCGATCAGATCCTGAACTGCGAGCACGAGTTCGCGCCCGACGTCGACAAGCTGACGTTGGATGGGCCGCCGCCATTGCGCCTGATGGCCGACGGCCGTTATCCGGTGCCGCAACCGGGCATCAAGACCGATCGCGAGTATTAACTTACTGTTCGCGCAGCGCGCTCAGCGGATCGAGCGAGAGCGCGCGGCGCAGCGGGATCCAGGCGGCCGTCACCGCGGCGGCCGCCAGCACCGCGGCGACGGTCGCAAACACCGACCCGGCCGGCCTCACTCCTTCAAACACCGCCGCCAGCACACGGGCCATTCCCAATCCTCCCGCCAGGCCCACCGTGGTTCCCGCCAGCGTCAACGCGATGGAACGCCGCAGCACCAGCCGCAGCAGGTCGCGCGCGGTCGCCCCCAACGCCAGTCGTATGCCGAACTCGTGGATCCTGCGAGCCACCAGGTACGAGATCACACCGTACAATCCCATCGCCGCCAGCACGATCGCCACGAAGGAGAACAGGCTGAACAGCAGCGTCACCATGCGATCCGCCGCCACGCCATCGGCGATCACCTGCTCCATGGGACGCACCAGGTTCAACGGCAACTGCGCATCGACATCGTGCACCACCGACTCCAGCGTGCGCGCGAACCCCGCCGGATCGCCCGCCGTTCGGATAGCCAGGTAGAGTTGTCCCGCGCCGGTCTGGGCCACCGGCAGGTAGATCTCGGGCACGGGCGTGGCCGCGGGACGCGAGTGCCGCACGTCGCCCGCAACCCCCACCACGGTGCGCCACGGGCCCGTTTTCCCAGGCCCAATGAACACCGCCAGCCGTTTGCCGATCGGGTCCTGGTTCGGCCAGTAGGCGCGCGCCAGGCGTTCGTTCACCACCGCCACCGGTTCCGTGGTCCACTGGTCGGAGTCCGCGATGAAGCGGCCCTTCAGAATCGCGATGCCCATCGCCCGCGCATAGAGCGGAGTTGCGATGCGATAGTCGGCGAGCGGCGGATTCTGGGCCATCCTCTGGCCTTCGACCGCGATCGCCTTGCGCGTGTTGTTGGTCATGGGCGGCCAGTTGACGGCCGAGGCAGCCACTACTCCGGGCGTCGCGTTCAGCCGCCCGACGATCGCGTCGAAAGCGGCCATCTGGCGCCGCGGATCGGCGAATTTGGCCGTTTTGGGCGCAATTTCGGCCGTCAGCACGTGGCGCGGATCGTAGCCCAGGTCGGCCGTGCGGATGCGCCGTCCAGCGTCGATCAACAGGCCCGCGCCGATCAACAGAACGGTCGCCAGGGCGATCTCGCCGATCACCAGCGCGCTTGTCAAAGGGCTTCGGCCGAAGCTCGCCGCCGAGCTTTGACCCGCGGCGCGGAGCGCGTCCGCCGGCCGATCCCTCCGGACGCGCAATGCGGGCGCCAGGCCGAACAGCACCCCCGTCGCAACGGACACGGCGATGGAGAAAGCGAGGACGCGCGTGTCCATGGTGATGCCGCCAAGCGGCTGCAGCATCGGGGGCAGGGAAGAGTTCAGCAGTTCCACACCCCATGCGGCAAGCAGCAGCCCACCGCATCCGCCGGCCGTCGAAAGCAGGACGCTCTCCACCAGCGTCTGGCGGATCAACCTCCACGCGCTCGCGCCAATCGCCAGACGGATGGCCGTTTCGCGTCCGCGGTGCATCGCCCGCGCCAGCATCAGGTTCGCCAGGTTCGCGCAGCAGATCATCAGCACCAGCGCGGCCACTCCGAACAAAACGAACAACGCGCGTTTTGGACCCTGCGTGATCTGCTCCTGGAGCAGGACCAAACGGATTCCCATGTTCCTGTTCGATTCCGGAAAGGCCTCCTCCAGCCGCTGCGCCGTCGCATCCAACCGGGAGCGCGCATCGGTGGGCTCCATGCCCTCGCGCAGCCTGCCGACCACTGCCAGAAAATGATCGCCGCGGCCGTTGCGAGCCTCGCTGGTGGCAAGCGGCGTCCACAGCTCCGAAAACCCCATCGGGAACCGGAGCGCGGCGGGCATCACGCCGGCGATCGTGTGAGCCTTCCCATCGATCACCACGGAGCGGCCCACCACCTTCGGATCGGCGCCGAAATGGCGCGTCCAATAAGCGTTGCTCAGCACCACCACCGGCGCCGCCGCGGGAGCATCGTCCGCTGCCGTGAAGCCCCGTCCGTACTGCGGCGCAAAGCCCATCACTCGGAAGAAGTCGGTCGTGACGCGGCAGCCGCGAACCCGCTCCGGCGCGGCCGCGCCCGATACGTTGAAGGTCTCGATGGCCAGGCCCGCCAGCCCCTCGAAGACGCCGGGCGTCCGCCGCCACTCGAGGAAATCCGGATAGGCGGCGACGAACGTTTCGCCGCTGGTCTTGCGCACCTGCTGCACAAACACCAGCCGCTCGGGATTCTTCAGCGGCAGTGGGCGCAACAGGAACGATTCGAGGGCGGTGAAGATAGTCGTGTTCGCCCCGATTCCGAGCGCGAGCATCCCCACGCCGGTAAAGGTGAAGGCGGGACTCTTGCGCAGCGCGCGAAGAGCGTATCTGAGGTCGGAGAGAAGGCCGCTCATGACAGCCTTCACATTGCACGCGCCGTTCCAGGGAGAGAAATCCGGAACGGCGCGGGGTTGAGCGGCCGACAGTCGTCGCGATTCGGACAGGGGTGTCCGGTTTTGAGACAGCGGGGGGGAGTTACGGGGCGAGGGTGTAATTCACAGTGATCGTGGTGATCACTTCAACCGGATCGCCATTCAGCAGCGTCGGCCGGTAGACCCACTGCTTGACGGCGTCCATGGCGGATTGTACGAGTTCCGTCGGTCCGCTCAACAGCTCGAGGTTGCGTATGGCGCCGTCCTTGCCGATGGTGGCCGTCATGTTCACCTGTCCCTGGACGCGCGCGGCCTTCGCCTCGGCGGGGTACTTCGGCGTCACCTTCTGGACCAGCTTGACGGCCTGCTCATTTCCGCCGATGCGAATGGGGCTGACGCCCGAGATCACCGTATCGGCGCCCGAGTCGATGGCCACCGAAAGCCATGCGTGCATGTCGCTCTTGTTGCCGAGGAAGGACCCCTTCAGATACAGGTGCGGGTCGACGGCCTTCAGGGCGCGGTCGATTTCAGGCCAACGGTCGCGGGCCACCACTTCGCCCACGCGGACAGCCAGCGCTGCTTCCACTTTCGACTGAAGCGCGGCGGGCAACCCCATCAGGTCGATCCGGTCCACCGTGAAGTCGTTGGCCGGGGCCACGGCGCCGCGCGTGGGCTCGGGCGCCACGGGCGTGAAGCGCACCGCGACCTCGATGGTTTTCGGCTGCGACGGATCCATCTCGAAGTGCCAGCGGAGGACGGACTTGAGCACCGCCGAACGGAGCTCCTCCGGGCCGCTGACGATCGTCGCATCGGCGACCTCGCCTTTGTCGTTCACCGTCACCGCCGCCACCACGTCGCCGCTGATGCCCTTGGCCTGGGCCTCAGCCGGGTAGGCGACCCCGGTGCGGTGCATTACCTTCGGGTTTCCGGTGCGGACCTCAACTCCCCGTCCGTCCCGGGCTTCCTGCGGGGCGCCGGCCATGGCCAGCGCCGCCATCGTCATGAATATTGCAGTCTTCAACATGGGAATCTCCTTCCAATTACGGCGCGAGTGTGTAAGTCACGTCGATCTGCGTCACCACTTCCACCGGATTGCCGTTCAGCAGCGTCGGCCGATAGACCCACTGCTTGACGGCTTCCATCGCGGACGGAACCAGCAGCGGATCGCCGCTCACCAGTTCCAGTTCCTTTACCGCCCCATCCCGGCCGATCACCGCTTGCAGCTTCACCGTGCCCTCTACTCGGGCCTCCTTGGCCTCGAGCGGGTACTTCGGCGTCACCTTCTGGATCAGGCTCACCGCCTGGACGTTTCCGCCCACCCGGATACGCGATGGAGGCGCGTTCTCGGCCTGCGGCGTCACCGTGGGCTGGTCGTAGAGGGTGACGACAAGGTCCATGGCCGACTGGTCGTTCTTGACGGCGCCACGCATCCTGAGGTGGCTGTCGAGGTCTGCCAGCTTACGGTTGATCTCCGCCATCCGTTCGGGCGTCACGGTGTCGCCGGTGTGCGCCGCGAGCGCCGCCTGGGTCCGGGACTGCAACTCCGCCGGCAGCCGGCTGACGTCCACGCGGTCGACCACCATGGCCCTCTGCGGCGGGCCAGTCGCGACGGGCTCCTTCGCCACGGAGGCCAGGAGCGTGTCGGACTGGAAGCGGACGGTCACCTCAAACGACTGCGGAATGTCGGTCGAAAAGTGCCAATTCAGCACCGATTCGAGCACATATTTGCGCAATTCCGTGCGTCCAGAGACCACTTTTGCGTCGATTACGTCGCCATTTGCGTTCAAAGTTAACGCTACAGTGACGTCTCCAGCGATGCCCTTTGCACGCAGCTCGGCCGGGTAGTCTACGCCGGTCCGGTGTAACACCTTGAAATTCCCTCTACTTACGAGCACTCCTTCGGCGTCGCGCACTTCCTGCGGCGCGGCCTGCAATGGAATTTGCCAGGCCAGCAGGCCGGCCACGAGGGGCAGGGCCGCGAGCACGGCGATCATTGTGACGGTGAGTCGGGGTTTGGACATGTGCACTCCTTGTACGATGGCGGCCACCCGCTCGCGCAGATGGCGTCTCTTCAAAAACAGTGGCGCCGGGGCGAGGTCCGGCTCGATACGGGCGGCCGCGATCTTCAGCAGCGCTCCGACGTACTCGTCGGAGGCGCGGGTGTGCGCCACGACTCGCTCATCGACGGCCTGCTCGCGCGCCAGTTGCACGCGGTTCAACAGGAACCAGATGCCGGGGTGGAACCAGAGCGCGGCGCGGACGCACTCCTCGGCGATGGTGTAGAGCCAGTCCCGCCGCTGGACGTGCAGCAGTTCATGGATGGCCACCGATTCCTGCTCGGCTGGGGCGAGGTCGAAGAAGCTGGGCGGCACGATGACGACGGGATCGCGGTAGCCGAAGGTCACCGGTCCCGCCACCGCCTCCGACCAGTAGAAGTTCGCGGCCGTGGCGGTGGCCGCGGTAGCCCGCTCGATGGCGGGGAGGTCCGCCACGGGCTCGGCGCGCCGGCGCAGGCGGGACAGACGCAACAGGCCCAGGGCGAGCATCGCAAAGTGGATCGCGGCGCCGGCGCCAAGGACGATCAGCGCGGCGGCGGCCCAGCCGGGCCACAAGGCGAGCCAGAGCGATTGCGGCTCCCCGGTGGAGGGCAGCAGGGCCGTGGTGGTGAAGGTCACCTCGCCGCCGGAGTGTACGGGCGGCTGCGCCCACGGCTGGACGGCCGGAAGCACGATGCAGATGGCCAGCACGGCGTACCAGAACGCCAACTGCGGCCTGGGCGCTCGCAGCCGGGCAATCCAGGGCAGCAGGCCCGCCACGATGGCCAGAATCGCCACCTGGAGGCTGTACAGGCCGAGGTTCCGCAGGGCCAGTTCCGGGCTCATTTCTCTCTCCTCGCGATCTTGGCGATTTCGGCGAGTTCCTTTTCGGTCAGCCCTTCTTCGGCCACCAGGTGCACCAGCAGCGGTTCGGCGGACCCGTTGAAGACGCGGTTGATGAACTCGGCCACCATGCCCCGGATGACGTTCTGCTTGGGCTCGGCGGGGCGGTAGAGGTAGGCGCGATCCTCCTGGGTTTTCTTGAGGTAGCCTTTGCCTTCGAGGATCTTCATCATCGTCATCACCGTGGTGTAGGCGATGCGGCGCTGCTTGAGGATCGTCTCGTAAACGTCGCGCACGGTGGCGCGTTCGAGCTCCCAGACGATCTTCATGATCTCCAGTTCCTGCTCGGTGAGAATCGGTTTCCGTTTCCTCATACTAATTAGTTAGTACTAAAAGCCGTGAATGTCAACACCCGATTTGACACCGGTCGGTGGAAGAAGTTCCCGGCTATTTTTGCGGGGGAAGGGAAAGGCGGGCGGAGGCGGCGATGCGGAGACGGTCACGGAGTTCGGCGGTGGCCAGGCGATGGCACTTCAGGCAGAGGGTGCGGAGGTTGGCGAGGTCGCACTCGCCGCCGCCTTCGGCCACCGGGAGGATGTGATCGGCGTCCCACAGGGACGCTCGCTGATTCGGCTTGAGACCCCATGCGGCCCAGGCGCGGAGGCGGGCGGCGCCGCGCAGGCGCTTCAGGCGGAGATGCTCGGCGCGGCAATCGGCGCCGCACAGGGCGCAGACGCCGCGGTCGCGGGCGAGGACCTGTTCGCGGAGATAGGCGGGGTCGCTGCGAAGGCGCCACTCATGGACGCAGAAGTCGGAGCAGAAGGTCCGGCGGCGTCCTTCGGGAATTTCCAGGTTGCACCAGCGGCACAGCGCGCGGCCGTTGGGACCCTTGGGCAGGGAATCGGGATCCGCCCATCCGCCCGGCATGACGCGCGTCGTGCTCACGGAAACATTTTACGACGCTTCTGTTCAGCGGTTCGCATGCTATCCTCGATCTGCTATGGAGAGTGTAACCGGCATCGGCGGATTCTTCTTCCGCGCCCGCGACAAAAAGGCGCTCGCTCAGTGGTATCGCGACTGCCTGGGAATCACCCTCACGCCGCAAAAACAGGAGGATCCGGTGTGGCTGCAGGAAGCCGGCCCCACCGTTTTTGAGCCCTTTCCCGAGAACACGGAGTACTTCGGCGATCTCAAACAGGCCTGGATGTTGAACTTCCGCGTTCGCGATCTCGACGCCATGGCGGCGCAACTGAAGGCGGCCGGCGTGACATTCGCGATGGAGCCCTCCGACTCTCCCATCGGGAAGTTCGCGCGCATACACGATCCGGAAGGCAATCCCATTGAGTTGTGGGAGGCGCCGCCGCCGGGTTCAGCCGAGTAGTTCGGGCAGAATTTCGCCGGCCGGGCCGCGGAGCGAGTGATCGACTGACTGCGAGTAGGGGGTCTCCTGCGGGTTGACCTCGACGATCAGCGCGCCGCCGCGGCGAGCCGTGTCGATGAGGCCGGCCGCCGGGTAGACGACGGCGGATGTCCCGATGGTGAGGAACACCTCCGCGCCGGAGGCGGCGGATTCGGCTTCACTCCACACGTCCCTCGGCAGATACTCGCCAAACCAGACGACGCCGGGCCGCAACAGTCCGCCGCATTGGCAGCGGGGAGGCAGATCCGGCATGGGCGTGCGGAAGTCGTCGGCTTCGTGCTCGCAATCCATGCAGCGCAGGCGCCAGATGTCGCCGTGAACCTTGAGGACACGCCGGCTGCCGGCGCGGTTGTGCAGGCCATCAATGTTCTGCGTGACGAGCGTGAAGCCGCCACAGCGGCGTTCGAGGGCGGCCAGCGCGCGGTGGCCGGCGTTGGGCTCGGCCTGAGCCATGATCTGGCGGCGAGAATCGTACCATTCCCACACCAGTCTCGGGTTGCGATGGAAGGCGTTGGCGGTGGCGAGTTCCTCCGCGCGGTAGGTGCGCCACAGGCCGCCGGGTCCGCGGAAAGTGGGGATGCCGCTTTCCACCGAGATGCCCGCGCCGGTGAAGGCGACGATGCGCCGGGCTCCAGCGATGCGCTGACGCAGTTCCTTCATTCTGTTATCGAGCGGTCAATGCGCGCCGCGCCGCCAGCACGGCCTCGAGCGCGGCGCCGCCGTCGGGGGCGAGCGCGGTTAGGTGGCCCATCTTGCGGCCCGGCCGCGCGGCGAGCTTGCCGTACAGGTGCAGTTTCACGCCGGGAACGGAGCAGGCGGCGGCCCAGTCCGGTTCGCCCTCGGCCCAGATGTCGCCGAGCAGGTTCGCCATCACGGCGGGCATCATCTGCGTGGTGACGCCGAGCGGCAGGCCGCACACCGCGCGAAGTTGCTGTTCAAACTGGCTGGTGACGCAGGCGTCGAAGCTGAAATGGCCCGAGTTATGCGGGCGGGGCGCTAACTCATTGATGAGTAATTCGCCGGAGCGAGTCAGGAAAAATTCGACGCAGAGCACGCCCACCACCTCGAGTTTCTCGAGCACGGCGCGGGCGATTTCCACCGCCTGCTTCACAATCGCGGCGCCGACGACGGCCGGCGCGATGGTGACGTCGAGAATATGGCGCGAGTGGCGGTTTTCGACGACGCCGTAGTGGACAAACGCGCCGTCGACGCCCCTGGCGGCCACCACAGACACCTCGCACTCGAAGTCGATGAAGGCTTCGAGGACGGCTTCGGCGGTCGCGAGGCGGGTCCAGGCGGCTTCGGCCCCGGCGGGAGAGTCGATGCGGACCTGCCCCTTTCCGTCGTAGCCGAAATCGGCTGTCTTGAGCACGGCGGGAGCGCCTAACTCGGAGATAGCCCGGTGTAAGTCGGAAAGAGACCGGACGACGCGGAAGGGAGTTACCGGGAGTCCCGCCTGAGTTAGAAACGTCTTCTCGCGGGCGCGCTGCTGGGTGGTGTGAAGGACCGAGCCGGCGGGCCGCACCGGGGCGAAGCGTTCGGCGGTGGCAGCGGTGGCGGCGGGAACGTTTTCAAACTCGAACGTCACGACGCTGACGGCGCGGGCGAACTGCGCCACTTTGTCGAGATCCTCGTAATCGCCCGACCATTCGACGTCGGACACCTGTCCGGTGGGGGTGTCCTCTTCCGGCGAGTAGGTGTGGACGCGATAGCCCATGCGGCGCGCCGCGATGGCGAACATGCGCCCCAACTGGCCGCTCCCGAGCACGCCGATGGTGGCGCCGGGGAGCACGGGCCGGTTCATTCGAGAGTATCCTCGCGGACCTTGGCCGCCTGGGCGTCGCGGAACTGGTGCAGTTTCGCGCGCAGACCGGGCCGCGTGGCGCCGAGGATGGCGACGGCCAGCAGACCCGCGTTCGTCGCGCCGGCCTTGCCGATGGCGAGCGTGCCCACCGGGATGCCGCCCGGCATCTGCACGATGGACAGCAGCGAATCCATGCCCTTCAGCGCCCTGCTTTCCACCGGAACGCCAAGCACCGGGAGCACCGTGTTCGCGGCCACCATTCCGGGCAGGTGAGCCGCGCCGCCCGCGCCGGCGATGATCACTTCAAGACCGCGGGATTCCGCCGTGGAGGCGTATTCCACCATCCACTGGGGCGTCCGGTGCGCCGACACGACGCGGCATTCGTGCGGCACATCGAACTGCTGGAGGATCGCCGCGGCGTGAGTCATGGTCTCCCAGTCGGACTTGGAGCCCATGATCACGCCGACCAGCGGTTTTGCGTCAGACATCGCGGGGCGTTACTGTCCCTGCGCGAGCGAGAAGCCGGGCACGCCGCCGTAGGTGCGCAGGTACTCGGTCTTCACGATTTCGAAGCCTAGGCCCACGATACGCCCCAGCAGCGACAGGATCTGCGCGTGGGTGGCGGCCCCGTCGGCGGTGAAGCGGCAGCGGAAGCTATCGGTGCAGAAGGTCTCCGGGAAACCGTCCGGCCAGACCTTGACGCCGCGGTTGGAGATCATGGTCAGGCTGAGGCCGTCGCCGTTGGCCTTAACAACCTCCGAGGCGAGCGTGGCGGGGACGCCGCTGGGCCATTCGACGTAGGCGTCGATGCCCACCAGTTCCGATTCCTGCCGGGGGGCGAGCGCCACCGGCTTGGGCGCTTCGTCCACCGGGCGGCCGGCGTAGGAGGCCGAATTCAACGTCTCCGGCTTCTTGCCCAGGCGCGCCACGACGGCTTCGCCGAACTCCTTGGTGCCCACTTTTTCCTTGCTGACGCCTTCGCGGAAGATGTCGTAGGTGTGGACGCCGTCCTCCATGGTCTTGAGCCAGGCGTTGTGGACGCGCTCGGCGATTTCCGGCTGTCCGATGTGCACCAGCATCAGCACGGCGCCCAGCAGCAGGCCCGAGGGATTGGCCAGGTTCTGTCCCGCGCGGCGCGGGGCGGAGCCGTGGATGGCCTCGAACATGGCGCACTTTTCGCCGATGTTGGCCGAGCCCGCCAGACCCACCGAGCCCGCGATTTGGGCGGCGACGTCGGACAGGATGTCGCCGTACAGGTTGGGCATCACGATGACGTCGAAGGCTTCCGGCGTGTCGGCCATCTTGGCGGCGCCGATGTCGACGATCCAGTGCTCCTTCTCGATGTCTGAGTAGCCGGCGCCCACCTCGTCGAACACCTTATGGAAGAGACCGTCGGTCATCTTCATGATGTTGTCCTTGGTGAAGCAGGTGACCTTCTTGCGGTTGTAGCGGCGCGCGTATTCGAAGGCGTAGCGGCAGATCTTTTCGCAGCCGGGCCGCGAGATCAGCTTGAGCGTCTGCACGACGTTGGTGCTGAGGCGGTATTCGATGCCCGCGTAGCAATCCTCTTCGTTTTCGCGGACGATCACCACATCCATCTTCGGATGCTTGGTTTTCACGAAGGGGTGGTAGGACACGCAGGGGCGGACGTTGGCGTACAGGCCCAGCGCCTTGCGGGTGGTGACGTTCAGGCTTTTGAAGCCGCCGCCCTGGGGAGTGGTGATGGGCGCCTTCAGGAAAACCTTGGTGCGGCGCAGCGATTCCCACGAACTGTCCTCGATGCCGGCCGTGTTGCCGCGAAGGTAGACCTTTTCGCCGATCTCGATGGTGTCGATATCGAGCGCGGCGCCGGCCTCCTTCAGGATGTGCAGGGTGGCGGCCATGATCTCGGGGCCGATGCCGTCACCGTGAGCCACGGTGATGGGGACGGGACGTGTCGTCGGAGCAGATGCCATGATGAACTCTCGCCTTAGGTGGATAAAGTCGTTGGAACGAATCCACAATAGCCAGATTCGAAGGGCGGTGGCAACTATTATTCGGGGAAGGGGGATGGAGGGGGGAGGATCGGGCGAAAATTTTCCTGTAGAAAGATGAATTCTAGTCTAGCCAGAAATCATCTAGCTAGAGTAGAATCATTGCAGGGAGGTTCTCCGGCTCGCCGGACCTCCGCGTTCTGGGATTTTCGGCTCGTCGGCCCCCTTGATGAAAGACTACATCGCCCTGACAAAACCGCGGGTAACGTGGCTGATCCTCGCCACCACCGCTATCGGTTACTACTTCGGCGCCCGGCTGGGTTGGAGCGTGTGGACCCTGTTCCACACGATCGCCGGCACCTGCCTGATCGCCTCCGGCACGGCGGCCCTGAACCAGTGGTACGAACGGGACGCCGACGCCAAGATGAAGCGCACCAAGGCGCGGCCGCTGCCGTCGGGACGAATCGCGCCGGCCCATGCGTTCCTCTTCGCGCTGGGGCTGGTGGTGGTGGGATTCGTCGAACTGTGCTGGGGCGCGAACCTGTTGACCGGCCTGCTGGGGTTGTTCACGGTGATCACCTACCTGTTCGCCTACACTCCCATGAAGCAGCGTTCGGTGCATTCGACGACGGTGGGCGCGATTCCCGGCGCCATGCCGCCGCTGATCGGGTTTGCGGGCGCGGCCGGTACGCTGTCGGCCGAGGCGTGGATCCTGGGCGTCATCCTGTTCCTGTGGCAATTCCCCCACTTCTACGCGATCGCCTGGATGTACCGCGAGGATTACGAACGGGCGGGCATCCGCATGCTGCCGGTGGTGGAGCCGGACGGCGAATCGACGGCTCGGCGCATCTTGTGGTGCGCGATGGCGCTGGTCCCGGTGAGTTTGCTGCCGAGGTTCTGGTCGATGGCCGGCAACCTCTATGTCGCGGGCGCCACGCTTGCCGGCATCGGTTTCCTGTACTACTGCTGGCGCGTCATGCAGGACCGCACGCGGGTGCGGGCTCGCGGCGTGCTGCTCGCTTCCGTGGTCTACCTGCCGATTCTTTATGGCCTGCTGGTCATCGACCATACCGGGCTCTAAAGGGCGGGCCGTCCTGCTGCTGGCGGCGCTGGCGGCGTTCTCTTCGTGTAAGCATCGG
Source organism: Acidobacteriota bacterium (assembly GCA_018268715.1). Taxonomy (GTDB): domain Bacteria; phylum Acidobacteriota; class Terriglobia; order Bryobacterales; family Bryobacteraceae; genus TMP-7. Next base: position 28,518 of record JAFDVZ010000010.1, read on the forward strand.
GAACTGCCGGATCGCGGCGCCGTTCCCGACTTCAGCCTGACCTCGCAGACTGGCGCGGCGTTTGAAGGGTCGAGCCTGGACGAGAATGTCTGGGTGGCGGAGTTCTTCTTCACGCATTGCACGGGCCCTTGCCCTCGCATGAACGCGCGGTTCCGGATGATCCAGAACCAGTTCGCCGACGCCCCGGCGTTCCGGCTGGTGTCGTTCACCGTGGATCCGGCGCGCGACAACGTGGCGGAACTCGCGGTGTACGCGCACCGGTTTCAGGCGCAACCGGGGCGGTGGACCTTCCTGACCGGGCCGATGGACCGGCTGAATCACCTGAGCCGCGATGTGTTCAACCTGGGGAATGTGGACGGGCAGTTGGATCATTCGACGCGGTTCATCCTGGTGGGGCGGCATCGGCGGATTCGGGGATACTACCGGAGCAATGACGCCGAGGAGATGAACCGGTTGCTCGAAGACATAAGATGGCTGTTGAGGGAGAAAGCGTGATCGGAGTCCATGACCTGCCGGCGCTGAACGCCTTGTTGAATGGGACGGCGGCGGTGCTGCTTGTGACGGGGTACGTGTTGATCCGCCAGGGGAAGCGGGACGCGCACCGGAAGGTGATGCTGGCGGCGTTCGCTGTCTCGATCGCGTTTCTGATTTCGTATCTGACGTATCACGCGCAGGTGGGGACCGTGCGGTTCGAGCACCCTGGGTTCATCCGGACGGTGTATCTGACGATCCTGTTCACGCATACCGTGCTCGCCGCGGCGGTTCCGGTGCTGGCGATTATCTCGCTGCGGCGGGGGTTGCGGGGCGAGTTCGGGCGGCATCGGGCGATTGCGCGGTGGACGCTGCCGGTTTGGTTGTATGTGAGTGTGACGGGCGTGGTGGTTTATTGGATGCTGTACCGGTTGTAGCGGCTCGCTGAGGCGTCGCGTGGCCTCCTCAGGCGCCGCGCAACCTCTGCTCACACGCCGCGCAACCTCGGCACGAATTCGGGAGCTGAAGCGGCGAGGCGGGTGAGCAGATCCTGTTTGTCGAGTCCAATTGCCGCCGCCTGATCGCGCAATCGTTGCTCGACCACGGGCCGGTCGATGTCGAGAAGGAGTTTCAAGAAGGTCGACGGACCCACCACCCTTCCCCGCCGTGCGAATCGTTCCGGAAAGTGCTTCAAATTAAGGGTCACAAGGTGACTGGCGCGGCAGGAGACCGCCGCAGCGAGCACATGACGGTCCTTCGGATGGTTCGGCATCACTCCGATGAGGGACTCATGGCCGGTGACGAGCGCGGCTGGAAAGAACTCACGCATCGCCCATTCTCGATAGTCAGCCTTGGCCGCGCTCTTTCCGAAGCGAAGTCGCAGCGTGCGGGTGACTTCGCCCAGGATCTCAGCGGTCCATTTCGGAGTGTATAGACAGGGCGGCTCGGCGAGCCGTAGCAGGGTGTCGGCAAGCGGCATCGGCACGAGGACACACGCGTCCAGGACGGCGACAGGTAGGGGCCGGTCCGGCATTTCCCGCTAGCCGGCGCTCGCCCCGCCTGCCGGCGGCGTGTCACCGTACAACCCAGCGTCAAAGGCGTCGCGAGCCATTTTGTCCAACGCGGCCCGCCGTTCGGAACGGAGTCTGGCGTACGCCAGCACATGATGCAGTGCTACGCGGCGATGCTTGCCGACCCGGTGATAGGGTATTTCGCCCTGGTCGAGGAGCCGGATCAGGTAAGGCCGGGACATACCGAGAAGTCCGGCGGCCCGCTGTGTCGTCAGGTGCTGCTCTTCCGGCATCACCACCAGCGAGTGGCCCCGCTCAAGATTCGCGACAATGCTCCGGAGAAGGTCCAGGAGTGGCCCGGGAAGCGTCGCGCGTTCCCCGTGCGGACCTACCAGCGCCGGCTCGCCTTGACGAAGCAGCTGGCTGACGAGCTGGAGGTTCGGGGAATCCTCGGGTTGAATGGTGATCGCGTCCTGGACCATGGGGCGCTCCTGCTGTCCAGTGTAGCAGCTAATGGAAATATTCGAAATAAACGCAACACTGGAAACTACACGTCCAGCTCTTCCAGAATCGCCCGCACATCCTCGGGACCTGGCGCGATCGGCTCCAGAATGTTCGCCGGCGTCCGCTCGTCGAAGGCGTTACGCAGGGCCATCTTGGCCACGCCGTAACGCTCGCTGTTGGTCAACTCCCGGCCGTTGTCGGCCGACCACGCCGCCACGGACTCGTCCGCCACGAAGACCCACACCTGGTGATGGGTCTTGCGGTCGTGACACACGGCGAAGGCGTACTCCATGCCGCCGCGGCGCTCCCGCCGGGCTGCCCGCTGTCCGATGAATACGTACTGATACACGTATCCGCTCATCGCCGAATACGACTTCATCCGGGCCCCGGGACGGGCGCCCGTCAGCGGCTCCTCAGTCGGTTTTCGCCTGAACCAGTTCCACACGGCTATTTCAGAATCTAGCACGCGAATTCCCGGCGGGCGAGTCGTTCGGCGTGCCACCATGAAAGTGCAGACCGAATAATGGAGACCGGACTCGAACAAGGCATCGCGCACTTCAACGCGCGACGGTTCTTCGAATGTCACGATGTGCTGGAGGATGTCTGGCTCGAAGAGCCGGGCCACCGCAAGCACTTCCTGCAGGCGATCATCCACTTCGCCGTCGCCTTCTATCACGACGGCCGGGGCAATCGCATGGGAGCGCTGCGGCAGTTGCGCAAGGGGATCGCGAAACTCGCGCCCTATCTGCCCTCCTATGAAGAAGTCGACACGTCGCGGCTGTTTGACGAAGGACTGCGGTGGCTCGCCGCCGTCGAGCAGGAAACGCACCTGCCGGAGTATCCCACCATCCACCTGGTTCCGGACCTGGAGGAACTAGGGGTAGAATGACAGGCAATGAAGGGGCTCGCCATCCTGGTGTTCGGCGCGATTGCGGCGGCGCAGACGCCCACCCGGCTGCCCTTTCAATGCACGGCCGATGACCTGGAGGCGATCTCGCAGAGTTGCACCGCCGCGGAGCCCTGTCCGGTCTACGTGGAATTGACTGCGCTCGAGGTGATCGGCCCCAAGGTCTTCGTCACCGGAAACCTGCATACTGAGCGGTCCACCCTCGCCTCCCTGCTGGTGGCGAGCGAGGACGGCGGCCGCAGTTGGAGCGAACCGGCCGCGCGCATCCGCACCGCCTCGCTCGACCAGATCCAGTTCATCGACTTCGAAACCGGCTGGATCTCCGGCCAGACGGTGCAGGGCCGCCCGCGCGATCCGTTCTTCCTGGTGACCACCGACGGCGGCAAAAGCTGGCGGCAACGCTTCGTGTTCGACGAATCGCACCCCGGGGTGATCGAGCAGTTCTGGTTTGAATCGCGCTCCAATGGCGTGCTGACGGTGGATCGCGGGCGGCCGGGAGAGTCGGGCGGACGCTACGAAAAGTGCGAGTCGCGCACGGGCGGGGAGAGTTGGTCGATCGCCGAAATCAACGCCCGGCCCATCCGCCTGGCGCGCGCGCGGGCCGCCGGGAATCCGGATTGGCGGCTGCGGCCCGATCCGGCCGCCAAGGTCTTCCGCGTGGAGCATCGCGAGGCGGGGAAGTGGACTTCGCTCGCCGCCTTCACCTTGAACGTCGGCGAGTGCAAGACGATTGAGCCGAAGTTCGAAGACGCTCCGCCGCCGGCCGAGGAGGAATCGACGGCCGAGAAGGCGCCGGAGAAGAAGTCCGCCCCGGCGCCCGCCAGGAAAAAGAAGAAGCTACTTTGATTTCGGCTTCTGCGCCGGTTTGTACGGCTCCGATGGCAGGATGTCCGGCGTCACACGCACGGGCGTCGAGAACTTGAAGGGATACTTCACGCCGCTCGCGAAGCTCAGCTCGACGTAGTAGGCGGTGAAGCCCTTGGCCGGTTTGTCGACGCTGGCCGACCACACGCCGTCGCTCTTGGGCTCGAGCGTCGTTCCCTTATAGACGCGGCCGATTTTCTCCACGCGGAAGTCGCGCCCTTCGGGGTTGAAAGCCTGCCACAACTTCACTTCCTTGGGGTTGTCGGGCGAGGTGACGGTGATCGAACCGTCCTTTTCGAACTTCCAGTCGTACTTCGGCCGCGCCTTGCCGGTCAGGACGGCGTTGTAATAGGCGACCACGGCCGGCAGAGCGTCTGTGCCCTTCAGCGAGTGGTCGGCGTTCGGAACGTAGCGCAGGTACTTCTCGCCCTTCAGTCCATCCCAGTAGAACTGCGAGGAATCGGGCAGGAAGAACTGGTCGCCCGAGGCGTTGACGACGAACTTCGGCATGGTGAGGCGGTCGCGGTAGGAGTAGGGCTCCTCGATCTGCATCAGTTCGCGGAAGCGTTTCGTGCCGGCCCAATCGATGATGCCCTTGGCGGTGTAGTCGCCCACCGAGGGCGCAAAGAAGCCGTAGGCGCGGTAGTGATGGTCAAGCGACGGCTCGAAGTTCAGCACGTCGATGACGATGGGGATGACGGCGGTCACGCGCTTGTCGACGGCGGCGGTGGTCCAGGCGGTCCAGCCGCGCTTGGATCCGCCGGAGACGACGAAATCCTTCACCGCCACCTTGCCGCCCTCCTCGCTCGCCAGGAACGTGGTGATGGTGTCCATGGCGCGGACGGCGGACTTGGTCATGGGCAGGCGCAGGGGCCAGCGTTCGTCGCCGCCGCGCAGGAATTTGTCCCAGGTGTAGGCGATGATGCCGTCCTCTTTCAGGTCCTTGCCGTCGTCGGCGAACACCAGCGGTTGGTTGGGCACCATCTTCAGCTCGGAGACCACCGAGTTGGTCGTCAACGCGGCGTCCACCAGGCCCATGTCGGGACGCTCCGGCGCCTTGCTGTTCGACGATCCGCCGGTGATGAACAGGAAGCCGGTGGAATGGTCGAGCTTCTTCGGGACGGTGACGATCAGCCAGTGCTTCCAGATGGTCTGGTTCACTTCGCTTTCCGACCGCCACTCCTGGCTGGTCATGTCGAGTACGTAGGAGGTGTAGTTCGCCCCCTGGATCTTCCGGGCGAGTTCAAACTTGTAGTGGGAGTCCGGCGCCTGGACGTAACGGTCGAGCGCGGTGGATTTGCCGGCTTTTACGGGCGCCGCTGCTTGCGCCACGGCGGCCATCGCGATTGAAATGGAAACTAGCGTCGCCGTACGGGCGCGCAGCGATCGGAGAGTCATCGTGACGGATCATAACATGCAGTGGACGCGGCTCATCGGGCAAGGCACCTGGATGCTCGAAAATGACCCTGAACAGCGAGCGGTTGAGGCTCTACGGCTGGGCGTCGAGCTGGGTATGACGCTTATCGACACGGCCGAGATGTACGGCCACGGACGCGCCGAAGAAATCGTCGGACGCGCCATCGCCGGCCGGCGGGAGGGGTTGTTCATTGTGAGCAAGGTGCTGCCGTCCAACGCCTCCTATGACGGGACGCGGCGAGCCTGCGAGCGGAGCCTGCGGCGCCTGGGGATCGATTGCCTGGACCTGTACCTGCTGCACTGGCCGGGCAGCCATCCCATCGCCGAGACCGTGCGCGGACTCGAATCGCTGGTGCGCGACGGAATGACAGAGCGGATCGGCGTCAGCAATTTCGATGTCGAGGAGTTACGCGCCGCCCGCCGCGCCTCGCGCAACGTGCCGCTCGCTTGCAACCAGGTGCTCTACCACCTGGGAGACCGCGGCATCGAGCGAAGGCTGATTCCCTACTGCCGTGAGAACGGAGTGACGGTGATGGGCTACAGCCCCTTCGGGCACAGAGATTTCCCCAAGCCTTCGTCCCAGGGTGGCCGCGTGCTGGCCGATGTGGCCGCGCGCCACGGCAAGACGCCGCGCCAGGTGGTGTTGAACTTCCTGACGCGTGACGGCGTGTTCGCCATCCCGAAATCGGGCGATCCCACCCACGTTCGGGAGAACGCCGGCGGCGAGGGTTGGCGGCTTCCCGACGAGGATATCGCCGCGGTGGACCGCGCCTTTCCCGCGCCGGATCGCGATGTGCCGTTGGGCGTCATCTAGGAGCGCGGTTCGGGTATAGTTGAAGCATCGGTATTCTGTAAGGCATCAAACACTTCATCTATGCTTGTTCGCTGTCCGAAGTGCTCGGGTCAGGACCTGATCGTGTTCCTAACGGCCGCCGCGGTCCGGACAGAGGCGTTTCGGCGCGACCAGTTTCTGTTCGAGCGCGGCGCCAGGACCGAGCCCCCGGCGCCCATCGAGGAAGCGATGACGGCCGACGAACCCCCTTCCGCCGACATCGCCGAGTGCCCGCGTTGCCGGATCCTGGTCCGGCGTGATTCGCGGCGTTCGAACGATCCGAGCGCGCCGCCGAGCGCCGCCGCGATCTACGAACGGGAGTCGATCTACCGTCCGCTGCTTGCGCCCGGGGCCAAGGTGCTCGAAATCGGTCCGCGTTCGGCCGCGTTCCTGGAGGCCGCCGGCGCGTGGGAATGGGATGCGGTGGGCGTCGAAATCCGCGGCGCCTCGACGGCGTTTTTCCGGGCCGCCGCCTCCGAACTCCAGGAAATCCCTCTCGATCAGGCGGCCTTCAAACCGCGCGCTTTCGACGGCGTGTTCATGTGGAGCGGCTTTGAGCAGATCGCCGATCCGAACTCGCTGCTGGCGGTTTGCGAACGGGTTCTGCGGCCGGGGGGAGCCTTGGTGCTGCACACTCCCAACGCCCTGTTCTATCGTGTTTGCCAGCGCCGCCTGCGGGAAGCCGCCGACGATGAAGTCGGTTCATGGATCACGCGCGCCCTTGCGTACGAGGGCCTGCTGACGCACCCGTTCCAATATGGCTATGGCAGCCACGCGTTGGCCGACCTGGCCGCCCAGCACGGCTTCACGCAGGCGGCGGCCCGCAACGTCAGCTCTATGGCGAAGCCCCTGGCGGCGATGGCCCACTGGATGGAGGACGAGCGACGCTCGGCGCTGTCGACGGTGCTTTCCTGGAGCGAGGTGATCCGTTTCCAGGCCGACGGAATCCTGACCGGGCCCTGGATGGAACTGGTCTACCGCAGCCGTCCATAATGGGACGATGCCCGACCTCGGCGCCATTCCGGTGGAGCACCGCCCGCTGCCGGTTCCCGATCGTCCCTGGGCCGGCCGGATGAGCTGGCGCGACCTGCTGTTCGCCCACTGGCCCATCCCCGCCTCCGCGCTTCGGCCGCACGTTCCGGCGGCGCTCGAAATCGAGGAGTTCCGGGGGACGGCGTGGCTCGCGGTGATCCCGTTCGAGATGACGGACATGCGGCTGCGGGGCGCGCCGGCGATTCCCGGACTGGCGCGCACGCTCGAGTTGAACGTACGGACCTATGTCCGCCGCGGCTCGGTTCCCGGCGTCTGGTTCTTCAGCCTGGATGCGGAAAGCCGGCTGGCCGTGATGGGCGCCCGGCGGCTGTACCACCTCAATTACCTGTACGCCCGCATGGACATCGAGCGCACCAACGATGGCGTCTCGCTATACACCTGCCGTCGCGTCCACCGAGGAGCCCCGCCCGCCAAGTTTTCGGCCGGTTATCGTCCGACCGGGGCGCCGCGCCCGTCCGAACCCGGTTCGCTCGAGCACTGGCTGACGGAGCGCTACGTCCTGTTTTCCACCGATCGCCGGGGCCGCTTGTATCGCGGCGATATCCACCACGCTCCCTGGCTGTTGCAGCCGGCCAAGGCCGACATCGCCATCAACACGATGACCGAGCAACTGGGAGTCACGCTGCCCGCCGCCCGGCCGATTCTGCACTTCGCCAAGCCGCTGGACGTGTTGGTTTGGACCCTCGAACCGATGGCCTGAATTCGGCCCGTCAACACTGCAACTGGTCGGCCCAGACCATCGCCTCCACATACATCCCGCACACCTTGCCGGAGTCCGCGCCGATTCCCTTACAGGCGGTGTCCAGTTTCGGCGTGCCCTGCTGCTCGAGTTCCTTCGCCAGGTCAAGGAAGTCCCGCAGCGATCCATCGCCGGAGGGCCGGTTGAGGATCGCATCGACAATCTGGCGGTCCACGGCCAACTCGGCCAGCACCGATTCGAGCGGCAAACCGATCATGGCGTCGAGCAGGGAGAACAATCCCGTGAGGAACGCCGCCGAGGCTTTCGAGCGGCACCCGGTAGCGTCGGCCGCCAACTCGCAGAAGCGCGCGCGCACCAGCGACTGCGTCACCAGTTCAGTGGGCCGGTCGGCGGCGAGCGCGGGCATGGCCGCGAGCGTCACCCAACGCCGTATGTTGGCCTCGCCCAGGTAGGTGAACGCCTGCCGGATGTCGTTGACGGGGTGCCGCGATCCCATGGCCGCCGAATTCACAAACTGGAGCAGCTTGCGCGCCAGCGCCAGATCCTGCCGCACGATCGATTCGAACCGCGAAAAATCCAACTCCGGCCGATGCGCCTCGCGGATCAGTTGCAGGCAGGCCGTCTTCGAACTCGGCACGCGCTGCCCGCCCACCAATTCCGGCTTGGCGAAGAAATAGCCCTGGAAGTAGTCGAACCCTTGCCGGCGGGTGCTCGCAAAATCCGCCTCTGTCTCCACCTTCTCGGCCACCACCTTGATGCCGCGGGAGTGGAAGTACGAGCACAACTGAGCGCGGCGAGCCGCGGACAACGGAGGCAAATCCAGCTTGGCGAACTCCGCGAACTCCACCAGGTCCGCCACCGGCTCCACCGCCGTCACGTCGTCCAATGCGATCGAATACCCGGCCAGCTTCATCGCCTCGCAGGCCTCGCGCACCTGCCGATCCGCCGGGACATCCTCCAGGACCTCGATCACCACCTGGCCGGGAGGCAGACTCTCCCATTTCCGCTCCACCAGCAGATCCCGGGTGAAGTTGATAAAGCCTCGCCGGGGCCCCAGAACCCGCTGCATCCCGATCTCGAGAAATGTATTGGAAATGACGGAAGTAGTGGCGTGGTTTCCGTCAACACCGTCGTACCGGTTCTCAGTCCCGGAACGAAACAGAAGCTCATACGCAACCGTATGCTCCTGGCGATCAAGAATGGGCTGGCGTCCGATGACAGCTTTCATGCCGCGAAATCCCGCCTCGGTTGTTCATGCACTACTGAACACATCGGCGCCCGCGCAATCGCCGTCCCTAAGGGATTCCCATGAAATGACGAGCAGCAATCACCGTGGACATAAGGCTTATGTCCGATGCCTTACATTCTCTCCGCCGCCTCACCCGATCCAACGATGGGTCACGCCCCCGTAGGCGTCGATCCGACGGTCACGCAGGAACGGCCAGTTCCGCCGGACCTCCTCAATCCGCCGCGTATCGCACACCGCCGTCAGAATCTCCTCGCGATCCACCGAAGCCTGCGCGATCACCTGCCCGAACGGATCGGCGATGAACGACGAGCCCCAGAACTCGAGCCCCTGTTCGGCCGGCCCCTCGAACCCCACCCGATTCACCGCCGCCACGTACACGCCATTGGCGATGGCATGGGCCCGCTGGATGGTCCGCCAGGCGTCCAGTTGCGCCTCGCCCACCTGAGCCTTCTCCGAAGGATGCCACCCGATCGCGGTCGGGTAAAACAGAATGTTCGCGCCCTGCAAAGCCGTCAGCCGGGCCCCTTCCGGATACCACTGGTCCCAGCAAACCAGCACGCCGATCGTCCCGAACCGCGTCTCGAACTTCCGGAACCCCAGGTCGCCCGGCGTGAAATAGAACTTCTCGTAATACAGCGGATCGTCGGGAATATGCATCTTTCGATACAACCCCTGGATCTGTCCGTCATCGCCGATCACCACGGCGGTATTGTGGTAGAGTCCCTGCGCCCGCCTCTCAAACAGCGACGCGATCACCACCAAGCCCAGCTCCCGCGCTAACTCGCCCAGCGACTCCGTACTCGGCCCCGGGATCGTCTCGGCCAGATCGAACAGGTCGGCGTTCTCCTCGCGGCAGAAATACTGCGACCGGAACAGCTCCTGCAGGCACACGATCTGCGCGCCCATGCCCGCCGCCTCGCGAATCTTCCAGCGGGCCTTTTCCAGGTTCTCCGCCGGATCCAGGGAGCAGCGCATCTGCACCGCCCCCACGCGGAACTTCTCATCGTTGAACGGTCGCATAGTATCATTTCCATCGTAATGACATTTCGCGTTCTCCTGCTTTCGGCGGCGCTCGCCGTGCGTCTTGCCGCGGCCGTCCCCACGCCCCGCGAGCACCTCGGCTTCACCCCCGGCGACGAGCACAAACTGGCCTCCTACACCGAACTCACCACTTATTTTCAGAAGCTCGCCGCCTCCTCGGACCGCATCCTGCTGCGCGAATTCGGCAAGACCACCGAAGGCCGCCCCATGTACGCGGCGTTCATCTCGGACCCCGCCAACCTGAAGCGGCTCGACGAATACCGCGACATCAACCGCAAGCTGGCGCTGGGCCTGGCCACGCCCGAACAAGCCGCGACCCTGGCCGCCCAGGGAAAGGCCTTCGTCTGGATCGACTCCGGCCTCCACGCCACCGAAGTCGCCCCCTCCCAGCAGGCCCCAGATCTCGCCTACAAGCTGATCACCGACGAGAGCGAGGAATCCCGCCGCATCCGCCAGAACGTCATCCTGATCCAGATTCCCTGCATCAATCCGGACGGCCTGGACATGGTGGTCGACTGGTACCGCTCCAACATCGGCACGAAGTACGAGCTCGCCCCGCTGCCCCGCCTCTACCAGAAGTTCGCCGGCCACGACAACAACCGCGATTTCTTCATGCTGAACCTGCGCGAAACCCGCAACGTCACGGCCCTGCTATTCCAGGAATGGTTCCCCGAAATCGTCTATAACCAGCACCAGGCCCCGCCGTTCCCCTCGCGCATCTTCATCCCGCCCTACGGCGAGCCGCTCAACCCCAACATCCCCGCGCCCGTCATGGAAGGCATCAACCTGATCGGCGCGACCATGCGCGAGCGTTTCGCCCAGCACGATCAGCCCGGCGCCCTCTCCTATTGGGGCTTCGACGCCTGGTGGAACGGCGGTCTGCGCTCGGTCCCCGCCTTCCACAACATGCACGGCATCCTCACCGAAACGGCCGGCTTCATGTACGGAAACTCCAAGGAGTACTCGCCCGCCGACTTCCCGGCCCGCTTCGGCAACGGCATGCCGACCAAGGAGCCCGGCGTCTTCTACGAAAAGCCCTGGATGGGCGGCAAGTGGGGCGTCCGCCAGGCCATCGACTACATGCTGACGGCCGACTACGCCATCCTCGACCTCGCCTCCACCCGCCGCGCCCACTTCCTCCATAAGTCCTGGGAGATGGCCCACGCCAACCTCCAGCCGCACGCCAAGGGACCCTGGGCCTACGTCATCCCGCAGGACCAGTGGGACACGCTGTCGGCGAAAGCGATGCTCTGGCGGCTCCAGTACGCGGGAGTCCAGGCCCGCCGAGCCGCCGCCCCCTTCGACGCCGACGGCAAAACCTACCGCGCCGGAACCGTCGTCCTACCCGCCGAGCAGCCCTTCCGAGGCTATCTGCTCGACCTGATGGAGCCCCAGCGCTACCCCGACATGCGCAGTTCTCCCACGGGCCCGCAGAAGCGCCCCTACGACGTCGCCGGCTGGACCCTTCCGATGCAGATGGGCGTCCAGGTTGTGCGCCTCGACAAGCCCGCGAAGGTCGTGCTGGAGGACAACCCCATCGACGTCTCGGCTGCCCCGTCCACCAACCATCGCGATAACGGCTTCTTCCTCACCATGGCCGCCCGCCTGGCCAAGGGCGAAAAGCTCGGCTGGAGCCCCCAAGGCGCCCTCCTCGATGCGAACAGCACGGACGCCGCCAAGCCCAAGTGGGAATTCGCCGCGCCCCCGCGAGTGGCCATCTACGAACCCTGGGTCACCAACTCCGACGCCGGCTGGACCGATTGGCTGCTCACCACCTTCCACGTCCCCCACGCCATGCTCCACAACGAGGACATCCGCAAAGGCAGCCTCCGCGACCGCTTCGATACAATCATCCTCGCAAGCCAGAGCGCGACCTCCATCCTGCGCGGCATCCGCGACGGCGAGCGTTCCCAGGGCCGCGCCGATTCCGACGAAGCCGCCATCGTGCAGCGTCCCGAATACGTGGGCGGGATCGAACTCGCGGGCCTGGTCCAACTCGAGTCCTTCGTCTCCGATGGCGGCACGCTGATCGCCTTCGACGCCGCCGCCGAACTGCCGGTCCAGCAATTCCCGCTGCCGGTGCGCCTGTTGATCCGTCCGCAGGCCGGCGGTCGGGACACGGAAGCGCCCACGGGGTTCTACTGTCCCGGCTCGGTGGTCCGCATCACGGTGGACGAGACGAATCCCATCGCCTTCGGCATGCCTCCCAACGCCTACGCGTATGTCAGCGGCGGCCAGGCGTTTGAATCCACCCTGCTGGCCGAATACAACAAGGGCGACCGCGAAGTCCGCGCCATTGCGAGTTACGCCGCCTCGAATCTGCTCGCCAGCGGCTGGATCACCGGAGAGCGCACGGTGGCGGGCAAACCCGCCCTGATCGAAGCGCGGCACGAAAAGGGCAAGGTCCTGTTATTCGGCTTCCGCCCGCAGCATCGCGGGCAAACCTACGGCACGTTCAAGCTCCTGTTAAACGCCATCTATCTCGCCTCTGCGAAGTCACTATGAAATACTTTCCCCTAGCCTCGATCGCCCTGTTGCTCGCCGGCTGCGGCGCCCATCACGAATCCTTCAGCGATCTCGCCGGCCAGTTCGCCCGGGAAGCGCTGGCGCTGTCTCCCGTCGGCGCCACCTCGGTGGGCTATCACGAACACAACGGCGTCCGCCTCGACTCTCAACTCGACGACATGAGCGCCCGCGGCGTCGAACGTCAGCGCCAGTTCTTCACCGAATGGAACCATCGTCTGGCCACCGCCGCGTCCTCGGGCGAACTCACCGCGGAAGATCAGGCCGACTATCGCCTGTTGCGCGACCAGATCGGTCTCGCGATGCTCGAAGCGAACACCATTCAGAACTACCGTCATAACCCGACCGTCTATGTCGAACTGGCCGGCAACGCCCTCTACAGCCCTTACATCCTCGAATACGCGCCGAAGGCCGAACGTTTTAAACACCTCATCGCCCGCCTGGAGAAACTGCCCACGGTCTTCGACGCCGCCCGTCAGAACCTGGTCGACTCCCCAGCGGTCTGGAACCGCGTCGCGCAGGAAGAAAACGAAGGCAACATCGGCCTGATCGACGTCAGCATCCGTCGCGACTGCCCGCCGGAGCTCAAGAAGCAATTCGATCCCGCCGCCGCCGGCGCCATCACCGCCCTGCGCGAGTTCAACAACTGGCTGAAAACCGACCTCGCGCGCCACACCTCGGACTGGCGCCTGGGCAAGGAGAAGTACGCCCGGAAATTCCGTTACGCGCTTGAAACCGACACCACGCCGGAGCAGTTGCTGGCCGACGCCGAAGCCCAGATCAAGGCGGTGCGCGAGCGCATGGCCCAGATCGCCAAGCCCGACACCGTGGAAGCGGCGCTCGACAAGATCGCGAAGAAGCACGCCACGCCGCAGACTTATATTGACGACGCCAAACGCGACCTCGATGAAGCGCGAGCCTTCGTGTCGGAGCACAAACTCCTGGGTCTGCCCCAAGGCAGCAACCTGCAAGTCATCGAAACGCCCGTCTTCATGCGGGGCATTTACGGAGTCGGCGGTTTCTCCCCGGCCCCGCCGCTCGAGCCGAAGTTAGGCGCCTATTACTGGATCACTCCAATCCCGGCTAACTGGCCCGCCGACCGCATCGAGTCGAAGCTCCGCGAATACAACACCTACGGCCTGAAAATCCTGACCGTGCACGAAGCCATGCCGGGCCACTACGTCCAGGCCGAATACGCCAACAACGTGCAGCCCGCCAACCGCCGCCTGGTCCGTTCCCTGTTCGGCAGCGGCGCCTATGTTGAAGGATGGGCCGTCTACGCCACCGACATGATGATCGACCAGGGTTATTACAAGAATGACCCCGGCATGCAACTCACCTGGGGCAAACAACTGCTGCGAGCCATCGCCAACACCGTGCTGGACATCCGATTCCAGACCATGGGACTCACTGAGCAGCAAGCCCTAGACCTGATGATCAAGGACACCTATCAGGAAAAGGAAGAGGCGACGGCCAAGGTCCAACGGTCCCAGCTATCGTCCTGCCAGTTGCCGACCTACTTCGCCGGCTACCGGGCCTGGCAGAAGGTGCGCCAGGCATCCCCGCTGCCCCTGGCCGAGTTCCACGAGCGAGCCATGAAGGAAGGCGCCGTCGCCCTCCCCGACCTCGAGCGCCTGTTGGCGAAATAGCCATGGACCGGCGCAGTTTCCTAACCACCACGGCCGTCGCCGCCGCCCAACCCAAGGCGGCGGCCCCCCGGCTGACCCACCTCTGTCTGAACGAGGACAACAGTCACTGGTTCTTCACCAGGGCGGGCCAACCTCAGACCGCGGAGACCATTTCCGCTTTCATCGACCAATACGCCAACACCCAGGTTCGGGAAATCCTCCTGTCCGCTAACTCCCAGCGAACCAGTTTCGCCAGCAAGGTCTGGGACCCAATCTGGAAGGGGTACGACCCCAAGGGGCCCGACGACCAGCCCCTGTTCCAGTCCACCGCGCGGGAGGCCCGTCCCAACGCCCGCAAGTGGGTCGACACCGCCTGGCGCCTGGCGGAGCAGGGCATCGATCCCTACCAGCTCTGGATCGCCCGAGCGCGACAGAAGGGTCTGGAGCCGTGGATATCGATGCGCATGAACGATCTCCACAACGTCGACGACCCGGCCAGCTACATGCACTCCACCTACTGGCGCGAGCATCCCGACCAACGCCGCGTCCCCTGGCGCTTCGCCGACACGCGCGACCGCGCCCTCGACTTCGGCCACCCGGAAGTTCGCGCCTACCATCTCCAACTCGTCCGCGAATACATCGACCGCTACGACCTGGCGGGCCTGGAACTCGACTGGATGCGTTTCGGCTTCCACTGCGCCCCCGGCCAGGAAGCGGAAACCGGTCGTCACATCACCGAATTCGTTCGCGAAACGCGCCGCCTGCTGGACCGTAAGAACCGGCGTCTCCGCCTGGGCGTCCGTGTCCCCAGCCGCCCCCAAGCCGCCATCGAGTTAGGCATGGACGGCGCCCAGTGGGCCCGCGAAGGCATCATCGACATGCTGGTGGTGACGCCCTTCTGGGCGAGCATCGACACCGACATCCCCATCGAACTCTGGCGCCGTCTGGCGGGCGACAAGGTCACACTGGCGGCCGGTCTCGAACTCCTGATTCGCCCCTACCACGCCTACCGTCCGCTCCAGTTCAACTCCATCGAGACCGTCCGGGGAGTGGCGTCCTCCCTGCTGTCGCGAGGCGCGGATCGCATTTATCTGTTCAACTACATGGACTCGCAGACCGAGATGCCGGACCGTGAGAACTACCCGGCCCTGCTGCGCGAATGCGGCCGTTTGGACACCCTGGCCGGCAAGCCCCGCCGCCACATCGTCACATACCCGGACACGCAAGCCCCCGGCGAGCCCACCTCGGAGCAACTGCCCAGGAGCCTCCAGCCCAAGCAGTGGGCGACGTTTCGGCTGCACTGCGGCCCGGCCATCCAGAAGCCGCGTCTGCGTCTGGGAATCGAAGGCGAGGCGCCCGCCGAAGTCCGCGTGAACGGCACGCCGTGCCAGCCCTCGGGACGCGACGAGGACCTGAAGCCCGGCCCGAAGGAGCCCGTCCACGCCTGGACCGTCCCCCAAGCGGTCCAGGCGCGCGCGGTCGTGGACGTCCAGGCTCGGGCGCCGCTCACCATCCATTGGGTGGAAGTCGCCAGTTCCACGTGATCGTCATGTTTCGCTGGAGTTCCATTCTCACCCTCGTTCTGGCCGCCGCGGCTCTCGGCCAGCCCTCGGCGGAGCAGCTACTCAAACAGGCGATCTCGGAACACAGCGCCGGGCAGTTCGACGCCGCCATCCGGGACTACCGCGCCTACCTGAAGTTGCGCCCCTCCGCCGTCGACGCCCGCTCGAACCTGGGGGCCGCGCTCGCCCGGGAAGGCCACTACGCCGAAGCGATTGTCGAATACCGGGAAGCGTTGAAGCTTAGCCCGCGCAACACGCCCATCTGGGTGAACCTGGCCATCGCCTACTACAAATCGGGAGACATCGCGAAAGCGGCCGGCGAACTCGGCGCCATTCACGCCCAACACCCCGATAACAAACAGGCCATGCTGCTGTTGGCCGATTGCTGGCTGAGGCAGGGAAGCGACGGCAAGGTGATCGACCTGCTCACCCCCTTCGAACCCGCCTCGGATCCCGCCATCGACTATATGCTCGGCACGGCTCTGCTGCGCGCCAAGCAGACCGAGCGCGGCCAGCGCATCATCGACCGCATTCTTCGCCACGGCGACACCGCCGAATCCCGCCTGTTGCTCGGCACGGCCAAGTACTTCGCCCACGAATACCCCGCCGCCATTGAGGATCTGCGCAAGGCCGTCGCCTTGAATCCCCGCTTGCCGGAGGCCAACTCGTATCTCGGCCTGTCTTTCATCGAGATGGGCGATTCCCCCTCCGCCCGAGCCGCCTTCGAGCGTGAACTCGAGGTGAACCCGAACGACTTCGAATCGAACCTCCGACTGGCCGCCCTCGTCAAGGAGGCGGGCGACTACGACCGCGCCCTTCATCTGCTCGACCACGCCCTTCTGGTGCGGCCCGGCGACCTGGGCGCGCTCTACCAGGTCGGCGCCGTCCAACTGGCGGCCAACCGTCTCGAACCCGCCCGCGCTACCCTGGAAAAGATCCTCAAACAGGCGCCGGACTTCACGGAAGCGCACGTGTCGCTCGCGCAGGTCTACTACCGTCTCAAGCGCAAGGAGGACGGGGATCGCGAGAGGGTCATCATTCAGAAGCTGAAGATCCAACAGGACGCGGCGCGCTCGGCGAAACCGGCGTCGACCCACCAGTGATGCGCCGCCTGGCGGGGCCCGCTCTGGTCGCGCTCCTGGTCATCGGCTTCTTCTGGAAGCTGGTGCTGTCCGATCAGTTCACCTGGCTTGCCAGCGACGACATCTCCACCCAGGTCATGCCCTGGATCCAGTTCCAGGCGAGCGAATGGCACGCCGGCCGGATCCCCCTCTGGGACCCGACCGCCTGGGGTGGCCAGCCGCTGTTGGCCCAGGCCATCGCCGGCACGGCCTCGCCGCTGAACTGGCCCCTGTTCCTCGCGCCGCTAAAGCACGGCTGGATCCGCCAATCGGTCCTCCACTGGTATTACGTATTGACGCGGATCATCGCCGCCTGGACCATGTTCGCCCTCTGCCGGGACCTGGGCCGCAGCCGCGCCGCGTCGGTGATCGCGGGCGTCCTGTTCGGCGCGGCGGGCTACTTCGGATCCGCCGAATACCCGCAAATCGTGAACTCGGGCATCTGGGCGCCGGCGGTCTTCTTGTACCAGCTCCGTGTCGTGCGGGGAGTCCGGCCGTGGGCGAGCGCCGGCTTGTACGGGCTGTTCCTGGGACTGGTGTGGCTCTCCGGGCATCACCAAGTGCCCATTTTTGTGTCGATAACGTCGTGTTTGATGTGGTTTTTCGACGTTTTTCGACGCGTTTCGTGGCGTTTTGGAGCCGCCGGACTCGTCATCGCGGGCCTGGTGGGAGCCCTCCAGATCCTGCCGACGTTCGAATACGGGCGCCAGGCCGTCCGCTGGGTCGGCCTCGATCACCCGGTCGGCTGGAATGAGAAGGTTCCTTATGCGATACATGACAATTATGCGGTTAAACCATTGTCTTTATTAGCAATAGCTATTCCTGGCCTCGACAAGACAGTGAACCCTCACATCGGCGCCGTAGCCCTGGCGCTGGCTCTCCTGGGGGCCGCGGCGGCCCCGAGATTCGCCGTTATCTCCTTCATTGCATTGATCTTTTCGTTCGGGCCGGCCACCTGGCTCCACGGCATCCTGTACGCCACGGTTCCGCTGATTGAGAAGGCGCGCGCACCGGCCCAGGCATTGATGCTCGTACACCTCGGATTGTGCGCGCTAGTAGCGTTCGGTATCGATACAGTAAACGAAAAAGGGAAACGTTTTGCGGCCTACGGACTGCTCGCCACCGCCGCCCTGCTCTCCGCCACTGGCTTCATCCTCTACAAAACCGGCGGCGTCGCGCTGATGGGCGACACGAGGTTCATGGTGACGGCGACGGCGGCGCTGGGAGGGGCGGTTTTGCTGCTGAAAGGGCCCAAAACGGTGGCGAAATGGGCGCTTTTGGGCCTGATTCTGGTCGAAACCAGCACCACCAGCGCCCAATTCACCATCTACGAACGTCAAAAAGAGCGCATTTCGAAGCTCAAAATGATGTCGGAAGACGCAGATTTGGTCGATTTTTTGCACAAACAGACCAGCAAACCGTTCCGCATCGAATACGACGGTGACACGTTCCCGCACAACCTCGGCGACTGGTGGGGATTGGAGACATTCTCGACCTACACGGCCTCGGCGCCCGAGATTGTGATGCGGAATGAGCCCTATAACCCGCGGGTGCAGGCCATGCTGGGGGTCCGGTATTACCTGGGGACGAAACCGGTGCGGCCGGATTTGACAGAGGTCTTCACGGGGGCCTCCGGGCGCAAGATTTTCGCGTATCCGGTTGCATTTCCAAGGGCTTGGGCGGTGCACCGGACGCTTCAGCTAAAGCCCGCCGAGACCGCCCGGGCGTTGATCGACCCGGCCATTGACCTAGCTACGGCAGCCATTGTGACGCGGCCGGCGCCGGGGCTTGAAACGTGCTCCGGAGACTCCGTCCGGGTGACCGGACACTCCCCGAATCGCGTTGAAATAGAAGCAGATATGCGCTGCCGGGGGATGGTGGTGCTGAGCGAGACCTGGTTTCCGGGCTGGAAGGCCGCGGTGGATGGGCGCGGGACGGACGTCTTCGACGCGGACGGGATGGTGCGCGGGGTGGTCGTGGAGCGGGGAAGTCACAGAATCGACATGGTTTATCGACCGGTAACGGTGTTTGCCGGCGGATTCCTGACGGTGCTGGGACTGCTGCTTGCGTTTGGACTCCGTTTGGCCGATTCCGATCACGGTGGTGCTTTTCGGCCACTCCCGAAACGGGACACCGCCTGACGGCCGGTTGATTCTAAACGATTTAACAATTGGCCAGAGGGGTGCTCTGGATTAAGAGGATTTTATGCGACGCCTGACCATATCGTTGATGTGGATCGCGCTGGCGCTGTCCGTCGCCGCACAGTCGGAAGACGACGCGCCGGGCAAAGGCGTTGCACGTTTGTCGGTGATGGATGGGGATGTCTCCATTCGCCGGGGTGATTCGGGGGATTTCATCGCCGCCGCGATTAATGCGCCGCTGGTGGTGACCGACCGTCTGGTGACGGGTCCCGCGTCGCGCGCCGAATTGCAGTTCGACTGGTCGAACATGATACGGATCGGATCGAACGCCGAGGTCCGGCTGGCGGATTTGGACAACGGGCGGTATCAGATCCAGGTGGCGATCGGGACCACCACTTTCCGGGTGCTCCGCGACAGTAACGCGCAGGTTGAGATCAGCACTCCGAGCGTTGCGGTGCGGCCGCTGGGGCGCGGCGTATACCGGGTGACGGTGCTCGAGGACGGGTCGTCGGAGATCACGGTGCGCTTGGGCGAGGCGGAGATCTATACGCCTCGTGGGGCCGAGCGGTTGAGGGCGGGCGGCACGATGCGGGCTCGCGGTTCCGCCTCGGACCCGGAGTTCATGGACGCGCCGGCGATTCCGTTGGACGCTTGGGATCGCTGGAATGAGGACCGCGACCGGATGATCGAGCGGACGCAGTCCTACGGGTACATGTCGCCGGATATCGACGGCGGCGAGGACCTGGATGGACACGGGCGCTGGGTGTCGGTGGACAGCTACGGCCCGGTGTGGGTTCCGACGGTGGCGCCGGGATGGGCGCCGTACCAGTTGGGCCGCTGGGTGTGGGTGGATTACTACGGCTGGACGTGGGTCAGCTACGACCCCTGGGGTTGGGCCCCGTATCACTATGGGCGCTGGTTCCATTCGCCGCAGTACGGGTGGTGCTGGTGGCCGGGGGCTCGGCGAGACCGGCATTTCTGGCGGCCGGCGTTGGTGAGTTTTTTCGGTTTCGGCGCCTATGGCGGGTTCCACTCGGGGATCGGGTTCGGGTTCGGCAATATCGGCTGGGTGCCGCTTGCGCCGCATGAGCCGTTCCACCCCTGGTACGGGCGGAACTTCTACAGCGGGCATGGGTATGCGGGAAACGGCGTTATCGTCAACAATACGAACATTGCGAACGTGTACCGGAATAGCCGCGCGCCGAACGGGATTACAGGAATGAGCAGTGAGGCTTTCGGCAGGCGGTCGGTGGGCCGGGCTGAGATGGTGCATGTGGACGCTACGCAGGTGCAAAACGCGGGGCTGGTTCGCGGCGTTCTGCCGCTGACGCCGGGCCGTGACAGCCTGCGAATGGCCGACCGTAATGCCTCTTCGCCGGCATTCAACCGGGCTGTCGAGAACCGGACATTCTATTCGCGAACTGGCGTGAACGGGTCTCGCACCAGTGGTTCATTTGAGCGGCAACGCACGTCTGTGCAACAGCTTGCGCAGAGAACCTTTAGTAACACTTCAGATTATGCCCGAGCCGGGCAGGGGCGGGGAAGCGCCGAAGGCGGCAGAACGGCGCCCGCTACGAGCGGCAATGGCGGCTGGAGGCGGGTTGGCGAGGGTTCCAGGCAGGCGCAGGAGCCCGACGACAGTTCCCGCCACCGGTTTGGCGATCCTTCGCGGCGGACGGCGGCGCCCGCGGCGTCCGGGGATTCGGGCGCATCGAGCGGCTGGCGCCGATTCGGCGGGCCGAGTTCGACCTCGGAGTCCGATTCGGGCGGCGACCGGAGCGGACGGGGTGTTGCGCCTTTGCCGCGGGAGCAGTACGGATCCTATGACAACTCGCGGCGTACGCAGGCGACTCCGAGGAGCGGATTCGGAGATTCGCAGCCGGTGAGGATCAGCCCGCCGATCGTTCGCGAACGTCCGTCGAGCGAGTCCCGGCAGCAGCCGAGCTATAGTGGCGGCTCGGGGCGCGGGAGCGCTCCGGCAAGCGGCGGTGGATCGTCGAGAGGCAGCAGCAGCGGCGGTGGCGGGAGTTCGCCGAGCCGTGGCAGCAGCGGCGGAAATAGCGGCGGAGGCGGTGGCGGCGGCGGCAGCCGAGGCCATAGCCGGTAGCGCCGATCGATCTGCCGATTAATGACTTCTTCCCTTGGGCCCGGACCGAGAGTTAACTTACCGGTCCGGGCCTATTTTTGTCCGGCTCCATAATGAGACATAATTTTCGTTATCGAAAGCATCGGGCGCCGGTGATCGTTGGGGCCGGGCTGCGAGTTGTGTGACTGCCTGGTGGCTGGTCTGGTAAATGGGTCCCACGGCCGCGATCTGGCCGGGGGATCGGGGGCCCATATCGTCGTCATTCCAACAGCGGGCATCGCAGACGCTGGACCTCCCGGCATGGAAAGCTTCCTCGTCAATCGCAACAAGGCGAAGTTCGGCGTGAGGACTGTGAGCGTGATCCACTCTCTCGACCGGGCCACATCCAATTCGGAGGTTTTCATCGAGCCGCTTCGGCGCGCAACGGGTGTATGGATCCTTGGCGGCTTTCCAGAAAGGAGACCGTGCTCATGTAGTGGGTCTGCGAACGGTCAGCGTGTACGGCGGCAGAGGAGTAGCGAACCCCGTGATTCTCCGGCGCGGCGACCATTACGATCTGGCTGCCCGGATACGCAGATGAGCACTACGCGGCGATGCACCGGTCAGGCGGGGGGGCCGATGCGTTGATAGGCCACCCGGCGGATCTTCCATCCCTCCGGCGTCTTTTCGCAGTCCAGTTCGTGGATGCCGCTTTCCCACCACGTTTCGGCGTGCTGCCCTTGAAGACGCGCCATCTCGATCAATGAGGCATCGCCTACTAGCGCCGTCGAGAGTTGCGCCCGGCAGTGAAAACGCGCTATCGCCGTGGCCGCATCCGTTCCGAATTCGATCGTTTCGGGCGGCGCGGCGGGATCGTGCATCAGCCCTATCAGACCGTCCCGAGGAGGCTCCGCACTTAACGAGGCCGCCCAATCGCGGTATAGCCCGCGTATCAAGGCGGCATCGTCGTCGGCGGCTGGTTCAAGACGCGACGCGGCGGCTGGGCGGGCCACCAGAGCCGCCGAAATCGCGCCGCCGGCGCCTCGCAGAAATGCCCGCCGTCCTCTTCCCCGCCCTGGCGCAGTGGTTATGTTGTGTTCCATGGGGTGCTCAAGCCTTGGGTCCGTAGTACTTCTTCACGTCGTAACGGCCCGCGTTGCGGGCGTGCGCGCCGATCACGTTGAAACTGAGATGCGTGTGGTCGACGTAAAAGCCAAACCCTACATCGTGCATGGTGCGGGTGTTGTAAACGATGGTCCCCTGGCTGCCGTTGCAGGCCTCCTCAATCCAACTGAACAGGTAGCAGTCGTCGCGCAGCTTTACGTAGTTGCAGGGCGAACTCCATTGCAGCCCGCCGGCGCCGTCCGGCAGGAAGATGGTCCACGAAGAGGATCGGGGCGAACTGTAGACGTGCATGGAGGTCAGCCCGCCGGAGTAGTTCCAGGTGACCGCGTGACCCACTAATTCGTCGGTGAACTTGTGGCGGTGGTAGCGCGGGGCGATCAGTCCCGGCGCCTCGATGACGCCGAAGATGATGTTCTGCGTCACTTCGTTGCCCATGTACTCGGTCCCCATGTGCGCGTCGACGCAGGTGGTCAGCGTGTTGGTCAGATCGAGGACTACGATGGCGCTCTCCTGCGGCTGGGTTCCGGTGCGGAGATGGCCGAATACGAAGAGGTTGTCGGCCGCCTCGTAGGCCTCATACACCTCCTCGCGCCAGGCGGTCTCGCCGGACTTGCGCCAACGGAGCTTGCGCGCCTCGTCGAAACGGTACTCCCAGGCGGGACCGTGGTCGTAGCGGAGGGTGAACTGCTTGCCCACCAGGGCCGTGGCGAGCGGCGGCCGGTTGCCGGCCATGGCCTCCTCGGGATTGAACAGGATGGTCTTCTTCTTCGCCGCGGCGACCACTTCTTCGGGCGTCATGGGCGGGTGCTGGAGCAGAGGGCGGTAAACCATGCGCTCGCCCTTGCGCTTGGGAGCCGGCCGGCCCGCTCCGATGTTCTCGCCCTTGTCGCCGAATTTCTCGAAGGTCGCCAACTGGCCGGTGATTTCGCCTTTCCCCCGGAAGAGAGTGTACTCGAGGGCGTCGTTCTCGTTGAAGCCGAGCCGCACGCCCACCTGCGCGACAGTGAACAGGTCGAGCACGTACAGCGTCAGGGTGCCCGAGAACTCGCATTCAACGCGGGAGTAGATGTAGGTGCTGTCGTCGATTTGGATGAAGTCGGAGGGCGCGCAGAACGTCAGTTCGCCGCCCGTGCGCGTGAGTTCCACAAACGATGAAGACAGCACCGAGGGGTAGAATTCGAGACTCTCGACGCCGTTGTCCTGCTTCCAATAGAAGCCCTTGCCTTCGAGGCGGTTGGTGATGTGGTGGCGCGCGGTGGGAGGCGGTACGCCGGGCCGGTCGATGTAGCCGTAGTGGATCAGCCGCTGGGCCTCGCGGTTGTCGGTGTAGCCGCTGAACCAGACCTCAAAGACGGTGGCCAGGTGGGATCGGCGGTCCAGGATGACGTTGAGTCCTCGTTGCGTGCCCGGCAGCATGTGGGAGAAGAACACCACGTGATTCAGTTCGAGCGCGCCGTAGCCCGCTTTGACGGGCTCCTGGTTGTCTTCGCGAAGCACCAGTTCCGTCGGGCTGTTGAAACGGTATTCGAGCGCGAGGCTGGAGGTGACGATTCGGAGGGATTGGCCCGCCAGGGCGGCCGACAGCGGGGGATGCTCGATGGGGCCGGCTGAGGCGGCGGCGAGTTTCTGCTGGATCGACTCGGGGGTCAGCCGGGTGTAGCGGATCCTGTGCATCTGCTGCTTCGGGTATGGCGCTGGCACGATAGTCCTCCTGATGCGATAACGGCCGCGATGGGGCGTTGGCGGCCACTATATCATGTCGTCCAACCACGTTGAAGTGGGCGATGTCAGGGGGCGAAGTATCCGTTGACGTCGATGATCAGTTCGGTGGGCTTGCCGGCGACGACGGTGATCGCGCCGCCCGTGCCCGCCTGAATCAGGGCGGCGTTGGCCAGGGTGACTCCGTTGGGAGAGTTCAGCGTGGAGACGCCCGGGTAGGGCTGGCCGGCGGGCCAGATGGACAGGAAGTCGAGCGGACCCTTCGGGATGACGGTGACGTTCAGCGAGTACACCTGGGCGGTGGAGGGGACGTTGCAGGCGCCGGAGGAGATGGGGAAGTTGCGTTGCGAGTAGGCGCCGAGATAGGGGGGACCGAAGGCGCCGGTCTTACCTTGATCGGTTCGCGTGTCGACGACGCGGCACATGGTGAGTGGGTAGAAGTGCAAGCCGCCGGTGGAGGGGGGCGCGAAATAGCCGTTCACGTCCATGATAATGTCGGTGGGTTCGCCTGCCGCGAGGGTGACGCCTCCGTTGGTTCCGGCGCCGACGATGGCGGCGTTGGCGATCATGGCCCCATTCGGCGAATTCAACGTCGATACGCCGGGGTAATACTGTCCGGCGGGCCACGCCGATAGGAAGCTGAGGGCGCCCAGCTTGGGGCCGGCCGTGATGTTGAGGGCGTAGGCGGCGGCGGTGGATGGGAGTTGGCAGCCGGAGGTGAGCAGCGGGAAGCTGCGCTCCGAGTAGGCGCCCAGGACGGGCGGTCCAAAGGGGCCGGTCTTGCCCTGCTCCGGACGGGTGTCGACGGCGCGGCAAGGGGTGATCGGGTAGTAGGCCAGTTCAGAGGCCGAGGACGCGGCGAAATAGCCGTTCACATCGAAGATGATGTGGGTGGGTTTGCCGGCGGCGGCGGTGACGCCGGTGCTGGTTCCGGCGGGGATGATGGCCATGTTGGCGATGAGGGCGCCGTCGGTGGAGTTCAACGTCGATACACCGGGGTAGAATTGGCCGGCGGGCCAGATGGAGAGGAAGTCCAGGGGGCCGAGAGGGGCGGCGGTGACGTTCAGCGCGAGCACCTGGGCGGTGGATGGGACGCCGCAGGGGCTGGAGCCGATGGGGAAGCTGCGTTCGGAATACGCGGCCAGCGCGGGCGGGCCGAAGGGACCGGTCTTGCCCTGGTCCGGACGGGTGTCGACGGCGCGGCAGGCCGCCGGCAGGAGATAGAAGCCAAGGCCGCTCGACCAGGAAATGGAGTCCGAGGACGCGGCCGGGGCTGAGCCTCCGCCGCTGACCGACGCCTGCACGGTGAGCGGCGAGGCGGCATTCTGAGCGAGGGTGAGGCTGGCCGTGATGACGGGGTAGCTGGAGCCGACCGCCAAGGCGGTGGAGCGGGTGCATTGGAGGGAGGCGCAGGTCCAGCCGGCGCCGCTGACGCTCGATGAGCTCAGGCCGGTGGGGAGTCCGATGATGACGGTGACGGTTCCGCTGGTGGAGGCCGCGCCCGAGTTGGAGACCGTCACCGAGAGCGAACCGCCGGACTGTCCGGCGGCGAAGGTTCCGCTGTGCGCCAGGGTCACCGAGAGGACTGGCACGGCGGCCACCGTGGTGGAGTCGGAAGCGGAGTTGTTCGACGTGTTGACGTCTCCGCCGCCGGAGACCGAGACCACGTTGTTCACGCTGGTTGGCCCGTTGAGTTGCACGTTCACGGTGAGGGTGATGGCCGGGTAGGCGGAGGCGGCCGACAGGGCGTCCGAGCGGGTGCAGGATACGGTGGTGGTGGAGCAGCTCCAGCCGGTTCCCGACATGGCGGTGGCGGTGAGGCCGGTGGGTAGAGTATCGGTGACGGTGACGGTTCCAGAGGTGGCGGCGCCGCCGGTGTTGGAGACCAGGAGCGTGTAAGACCCGGTGGAATTGGGCGTGAAGACGCCGGTGTGGGAGGAGGAGACGGTCAGGTCCGGAGCGCCCGATTGGGTGACGGTGTAGGTCTGGCCGGCGATCAGCAGCGTGGCGGTGCGGGCGGCGGTTCCGGCGTTGGCGGCCACGGAGAGCGAGACGGCGCCGGCGCCGGTTCCCGAAGACCCGGAGGCGATGGTGATCCAGGAGGCGAGGCTGAGCGCGGTCCAGGGGCACCCGGCGGCGGAGGTCACCTGCCAGGCGTTGGTTCCACCGGCGGCGAGAGCGGAGGACGCGCCGGTGACGGCGTAGGAGCAGGCAGCGGCGGGTACGGTCCAGATTCCCAGGTACACGGGCATGTCGGCGGTGTTCAGGGAATAGTAGGCGAGGCGGTGGGTTCCCTGGAAGCCGGCTGCGAAGGAGACCGCGACATTGACGTTGATGACGCCGCCGGAGACGACGATGGAGCTGCCGGTGGAGTAGACGGTGCAGGAGCCGTCGGTCATGGAGGCGCCGGCGTTCGAGAGGGCGATGATGCTGGCGCCGAGGGAGAGGGTCTGGGAGACGGAGTCCACCTTCACCAGGCAGTTACTGGGGATGTCCTCAAACAGGACTCCGAAGATGCGGGGCTGGCCGATGCCGGACCAGTTTACGCGGAGGCTGAACACGTGGGAACGGCCGGCGCCGGTGGCGGGCGTTACGCTCATGGCCGACATGGAGGAGCCGGCCTGGATGAGACGGACGCTTTGGCGGGATACGGCGATGAACCCGATGCGTTGAGCCGCGGCGCTGTTGGCGGCGATGGAGAACGGGATCACCCCGTTTCCCGAACCCGACGTCGCGCCGGTGAGCGTGATCCACGAGGCGGGCGTCGAGGCCGACCAGGAGCAGCCGGCCGGGGCCGTCACGGCGATGCTGCCGGCAGCGGCGGAGGTGGCGAAGGTGTTGGCGGTGGCCTGTAGCGTCGCGCAGGGGGTGTCGTAGGCGATGGTGACGGGCAGGCCGCTCGCGTTGGACGCGCCTACGGTGATGGTCAACGGCGAATAGGGATCGGACCAGGTGCGGCCGGCGGATAGGGACGCGTCGCCGAAGTCGTTGGGCGTGGACGAGGGATTGAAATCGAGGAGAAACGACGCGTTGTCGTAGTGGAGCGGGTCCTCGAAGTGCACGAGCGCGCCAGGGCCGTTGGTGTAGAGGATGGCGGAATCCACGGGGTCGATGGGCTGGCGGTATTCGAGCCAGAACCATTCGGCGGCGGAGGCGTCGCGCAGGACGCGCAGGGCTCGCAGACCGGAGGATTCGAAGGGGACGAGGGTGTAGGCGCCCGGGGTGAGAACTTCCTTGTAGTCGCCGAGCGTCATCCAGCCGAGTGACACTTTCTGCTGGGAGACCCAGTGGCCGTTGAGCGGGCCCATGTTGGAGAAGACATCGCCGTATTCGACTTCGGTCCCGAGCACGCCCAGCGGACCGATGGGGCTGGCGCCGAAGTCGTCCGACTTGGAGTGATCGAGGCCGAGGTTGTGGCCGAGTTCGTGGGCGTAGATCCTGACATCGACGCCGGACTGGCTGGGGGAGACCGGGAACCAGGTGAGGGCGGTGGTCAGTTGGCCCTTGGAGGGGGACGTCGCGCTGCTGCATCCGACCGTGCCCAGTCCCGCGTAGGTGTAGCAGGCGGAGACGGGGAAGATGAAGGCGATGCGGGTGAACTGGGAAAAGTCAACGGTGGAGTCGGCGGCGGCGATGGCGGCGGTGGCGAGGTTGTCGTAGTCGTCGCAGGTGTAGTCCTGACTGAGGGTGAAGGGGCCGTAGGCGCTGGCGGTGACGTAGGTCTGGCCGTAGGAGATCAGACGGATGAAGCCGTTGGCGGAGGCCGTGTCCGCGGCGTAGGGCGAGGCGCCGGCGAATCCGGCCTGAACGCTAGCGGCGGTGACGCCGGCGGGTAGCGTCCGGGAGGGCATGTTCACCAGGATCACGGCGACGTTCTGCTGTCCGAACGTGGTGCAGATCTGGGTGGTGGCGTCGGGCTCTTCCGCGAGGACCACGGATTCGGAGGCGGCGATGCGGTCCCGGAGACGGACGCCGGAGACTCGCACGCGGTGGTTCAGGCGGGTGGAGGCGTCGTTGTTGGGAAGGTGGACCTGGATGGGGCCCTGGGGGGTCCGGAGTCGGAGCGAGGCGCGGGTGGAGTGGTGTTCGAAATCGTCGGAGATGATGCGCTCGAGCACGCCGTCCCAGGCGCCGCGCTCTTCGATGGGAGCGCCCGGGGCCAGACGCCTCAGGCGGGCGGCGGCGCGGTCGTCAAAGGCGAGGGCGGCGGCGCGGGCGGGGTCGCGCTCAATCAGTCCGGTGAGGAGTTCCGCGCGGCGGCGGAGGAGTTGGCCGGCGGCTTCGGGGTCGACCGAGAGCGCCAGACGGCGGTTGATATCTTCAATCAGCGATGATGCCGACGCGGTGGGGGCCATCGTCTGCCCAACGGCGGAGACGACGCACAGAAAGACACACCAGCAGGCAGCGACAGAATTGCGGGGCTGCATGATCTTCCGAGCGATACACAATATGGATTTAGTCTAGACTAACAGGGCCGACGCGCATCGCTTTCCGGGGCGGGCGGCGAGGGCGCGCAGGTCTAGTACTGCCCGCCAGGGCGCTCTCAGTCACCCATGGCGGACATCGAACGTTCACTGAACAAGAGGCGGCGCAGGGTGCGAAGGTCGTTCAAAATGCGGCGACTTTTCTGCACGTGGCCGTCGAGGAGTTTCAGTTTGTAGAGGGCCAGTTCGAGGGCCTGGATCCTGCGATCTTCACTGTCGGCCACCGCATCCTTGTGATCCTGCTCCACGTCGGCGACGGTCTCGCCGATGGTGGCGAGCAACAACTCCATGAATTCCTGAGCGCTTTCGATGGATTCGAACGGGTGGTCAGTCACGCCGGTAATAATACCATTAAACTTCGTTATCCGCTCGTCAACCTGTGTAAAATTCAACGGGGCGCGCGTTCGAACTCGAGGAAGTACTGATAGGGCAGGATGTCGCGCTTGCGGGCCAGTTGGAAGCCGGCTTTGGCGAATTCCGCGATCACCTGCTGTTCGGAAAGCTTCATGGCCGGGGGCGGGCCGACGGGGAGTTCCTTCTTGTAGAAATCGATGTTGACGATGCGGCCGCCGGGCTTGAGCGCGGACGCGAGTTTGGCGTAGTAGGAGGGGCGGTTTTCGATGTGATGCAGGACGTCGCAAAAGAAGATGATGTCCACCGAGGCGGGCGCGAGTTTCGGATCGTCCGGCGTGGCGAGGACCGTGCGCAGGTTCTTCGGGGCGCTCTTGGCGGCGATCGCGAGCAGCTTTTCGTCGATGTCGACGGCGTAGACGGTTCCCGCGTGATTGGCGAAGCGGAGGGAGAAGTAGCCGGTGCCCGCACCGATGTCGGCGATCGAGGTTTCGGGCTTCAGGTCGAGCGCCATCACCACCTCGTGCGGCTTCTGCCAGGCTTCCCTGGCCGGATCGTTCAGGACCTTGGCGTATTCGGCCGCGTCGCGAGGCGGATGGTGCTGGTGGGCGGTCTGGAACATCAGGGCGAGCAGGATCGGCAGCATCATACTGACCAGTATGCCGTGCCGGAGCCTGCTTCGGAGCGGCCCACGCCCGGAACCGGCCTACTTCGGCGGACCCTGCTCGATCAACTTCGCCGCGTACGCAGCCGCCGCGGACTTCGGGAACGCGGACTGCAACTCCGCCGCACGCTTGCCGGCTTCCTTCATCCGCTTTTGGCGGACGTCGGCCACGACGAATCCGAGCAGGACCTGGTCCATGAGAGGCGAGGATGCGAAGTCGTGCTGGAAGCGCTCCAGCTCTTTTCGGGCCGAGCGCCAATCGGCCCGGCGCACCTCATTGATGGCGACGGCGAACAGGAGCTGTTCTCGAAGGTCCGGTAGATTGCGGGCGTCCGGTTTCGTCAGCGCATCCCGGTAGTAGCGGTTCGCGATGCCGAGGGCGCCGGTCTGCTGGTAGAAAACCCCGACTGCCTGCAGCGCGCGCACGTTCGAACGGTTCGCCCGGAGCGCTTCCGACGCCTTTTGCATGGGGCGGAAGTCAGCCGGGATGCCCTGGAGCAGCGCGATCAATTCCTGGGGATGCACGAAGCCCTCGCTGACGAGCAGGACCTCCTGCCAGGGATCGGCGATGATGACGGTGGGCAGGGCGCGGACCATGTGCGTCGAGAATGTGCCGAACGTGTCGCCCGAGACGTGATGGCCGCTGTGGTCGACTGAGACCTTGACGAACTTCGAGGCGGCCTCGACGACCCGAGGGTCGGTCCAGACGTCGCGGTCCATGCGGTTGCAGGGGCCGCACCAATCCGCCCAGAACTCCAGCAGGACCGGTTTGCCCTGCTCCTTCGCCTCAGTCCACAACTGCTCGGAGAGCGGCCGCCAATGCATGTCGGCCTTGCTCGCCGCCGCGACTGTCAGGGCGGCGGCCATAAAAGATAACAGGATCCGATTCAGGCGCATCCTGCCCCAATGTTATCAGTTTCTATTTCAGGACGAGTGTTCCTTGAGGAGTGTGCTGCGGGCCTTCGAATAAGTGAAGTAGATGACCAGGCCGATGATCAACCATGTGAAGAATCGCAGCCAGGTCATCAGCGGCAGGCCCATCATGAGGATCAGGCAGCAGACGATGGAGATCATCGGGAACAGCGGCACGAACGGCACGCGGAATACGCGCGGGCGCTCGGGCTGTTTCTTGCGCAGGACGATGACTCCGGCCGACACGAGGATGAAGGCGAACAGGGTGCCGATGTTGGAGAGTTCGGCGAAAGTGTCGATGTCCCAGACGCCGGCGGGCAGGCCGACCACGAATCCCGCGATCCAGGTGCTGATGTGGGGCGTCTTGAAACGCTCGTGCACGGTGGAGAACAGGCCGGGCAGCAGACCGTCGCGCGACATCGCGAACCAAACGCGCGCCTGTCCGTATTGGTAGACCAGCAGCGACGAGAGCATGCCCATCAGAGCGCCGGCCGTCACGATGGTCCGAAGGTTGTTCATGCCGAGCGCCTTGAGGGCGTCGGCCACCGGCGAATCCGTCCCCAGTTTGTCCCACGGCATGATGCCGGTGAGCACCAGCGATACGGAGGCGTAGAGGATGGTGCACACCACCAGCGTCGCGATGATGCCGATGGGCAGGTCGCGCTGCGGGTTCTTGCACTCTTCGGCGGCGGTCGATACCGAATCGAAGCCAATGTAGCTGAAGAAGATGATGGAGGCGCCGGTGAGGACTCCTCCGAAGCCGTGGGGGGCGAACGGGGTCCAGTTGGACGAGTTCACCGCGCGGGCGGCGCCAATGCAGAAGACGACGATGGCGGCCAGTTTCACTAGCACCATGCCCGTGTTCGCGCCGGCGCTTTCCTTCACGCCCCTGACCAGCAGCCAGGTGACGGCCATGGTGATGACCAGGGCCGGGACGTTGAACCAGCCCGCCGTGCCTCCCGCCGCGGGAAATGGCGGGAAGGCGAGTTGGGGCGGTAGATGGAATCCGAACAGGTTTTCGAATAGATCCTGGAGGTAGGCTGAGAATCCTACGGCCACCGACATGTTGGAGACGGCGTACTCGAGGATCAGGTCCCAGCCGATGATCCAGGCGAAGATTTCACCGAGGATTGCGTAGGCGTACGTATACGCGCTCCCCGCGATGGGAATCATCGAGGCGAGTTCGGCGTAACAGAGCGCGGCGAAACAACAGGCCACGCCCACCAGGAAAAACGACAACGTCAGCGCCGGACCCGCTCCGGGACGGCCCATTTGCGAGCCGGCGTGGACGCCGTTCAACAGGATGTCGAAGACGGTGGCGTCCAGCAACGACTTGACCGGGAGCACCCGGCCGGCAGCGGCGGTTCCGGTGACCGTGAAGATCCCGGAACCGATGACCGCGCCAATCCCCAGCATGGTGAGGCTGAGCGGACCCAGGGTTCGGCGGAGCCGGTGGCCCGGCTCCTCGGACGCCTGAATCAGCGCATCGATGCTCTTGGTTCGAAGAAGTTGCGACATTGGCGGCGCAAGCTATCGCAGCTGAACCGTCAACTAGCGCTTGCGCTGGCCCTTGGCCATCTTCAGTACTTTTTTCTTCATCGAGCCGCGGGCGACGTCAGCGGCCCGCTTGGCCAGGGGGGCGGCCTTCCGGCGGGCGGCGCGCTTCAGTTTCTTGCGTTCTGCGGTGTCTTTTACGTGTTTCGTGTTCATTCGTCTACTGTCATCCCTGCAAATTTCTGTACTAACTTCTTCAAACCGTAACCAGGGAAGCTGATGGTCAGCTTCGCCTCGTCGCCCTCGCCTTCCCGGCGAAGGATTGTCCCCCGGCCATACTTAGGATGGCTGACGGTGGAGCCAGGACCGAACGGTTTTTTCCGTCTCGGCGGCGCGCCCGCGGGTCGCGGACCTGGCGTTCCCATCGGCGGTGTGGCCGGCTGGGATTTGGCCTGAAAACTCGGTTGTACCGGACGGGGAGGGGCCGCGGCCGTGGGCGGTCTCGGGTCGTTCCGGGGTGTCTGCTGCGGCGCGATTCCCCTGGGCGGCGGCAGGCCGCGGTCGGAAAAGAACTGCGCGATGTTATCTAATGAATTATACGTCTTTCCGGTGTACAGCGTCTTGTTGACCGCCTGGCGGACTTCGTAACGGTCGGCGTAGAGGTCGATTCCTTCGGTCACGGGGCCCGCGTTCAGGGGCTCGATGAACTGCGACGGGACCTCCTTGAGGAAGCGGGAAGCCATTGATGGCTCAGGAGATCCGCCTCCGTAACGCCGGCGCGTGGCGGCCCAGCTCAGGTACAGGCGCTTTTCGGCGCGGGTGATGGCGACGTAGCACAGACGCCGCTCCTCCTCCATTTTTTGCAGGGGATCGCCGCCGTCGCCGCTGATCGAGCGCGAGTGGGGGAACAGGCCCTCCTCCATGCCGGCCAGGAAGACGATGGGGAACTCCAGCCCCTTGGCGTTGTGGATGGTGAGCAGGGTGACCTGCGCGCGTTCGTCCAGATCGTCGGATTCGGCCACCAGGGCGGCGTGGTCCAGGAACTCGTGGATGGATTCGCCGCGCTCGTGGGCGTCGGCGGCGGCGTTGATCAACTCCTCGATGTTGCCGAGGCGGCTTTCCGAGTCGGGGGACTGGTCTGCGGCGAGCATCTTCTCGTAGCCGGTGCGTTCGTTGATGGCCGACAGCGTTTCGTTGATGGGGCGGTCCGCAACGCCCGAGGCCAACTCTTCAATGAGCCGGCGGAAGACGTTGAGGGCGGTTTCGGCGCGCGTCGGGAACGCGTGGTCTTCGATCAGGCGCTCGATGGCCGACCACAGGGTCAGGTTGTTGGCCAGCGCGTACTGCTCGATCTGCTCGATGGTGGTTTTGCCGATGCCTCGGGCGGGCGTGTTGATGATGCGCAGCAGGCTGATGGAATCGTGCGGGCTGACCAGGACCTTCAGGTACGCGAGCAGGTCCTTGATTTCGGCGCGCTGGTAGAAACTGAGGCCGCCGACCACCAGATACTTTCGGCCGTAGCGGCGCAACGCTTCTTCGATCTGGCGGGACTGGAAGTTGGTCCGATAGAGGACCGCGATACGCTCCCGCGGGTTTTTGCGCATGGCGGTTTCGATCGTATCGGCGATGAACAGCGCTTCGTTTTCGCCGTCGGGCGCCTGGTAGAGGCCGATCTTCGGGCCGTCTTCGTGCTCGGTCCACAGCCACTTGCCCTTGCGCTCCGTGTTGCGGGCGATCAGGTTGCTGGCGGCTTCGAGAATGTTCTTGGTCGAGCGGTAGTTCTGCTCCAGGCGGATCACCGCGGCGTCCGGGTAATCCTTCTCAAAGTCGAGGATGTTGCGGATGGTGGCGCCGCGCCAGCCGTAGATGGACTGGTCCTCATCGCCGACGACGCACAGGTTCTTGTGCGACTGGGTCAACAGGCGGATCAGTTCGTACTGGCTGCGATTGGTGTCCTGATACTCGTCGATCATCAGGAACTGGAAGCGGCGGTTGTAGAAGGCGCGCGTTTCGTCGTCGTGCTGGAGCAGGCGCACGGTTTCCAGCAGGAGGTCGTCGAAGTCGAGGGCGTTGGCCGCGCGCAGACGGTCGTTGTAAAGCTCGAAGACCTTGGCCAGACGCAATGACTTAGGGTCGGCGCTGCGCTTGTAGAGATCCTCGGGGCCTTCCTTGCGGTTCTTCGAGTGGCTGATGGCCGACAGCGCGCCCCGATGCTGCATGAAGGTCTTGTCGTCGAGGCCCAGTTGACGGTAGATGGCCTTGACCAGGCTCAACTGATCGTCGCTGTCGTAGATGTTGAAGCTGGTGGTGAAGCCGGGCCGGATTTCGGCGAGCGCGGCGCCGTTGCGGCGGAGCAGGCGCACACAAAAGGAGTGGAACGTGGAGACGAACGGGCTGTTCTGCGTGGTGTGGGAGCCGAGCAGCTTTTCCACGCGCTCCCGCATTTCGCCGGCCGCCTTGTTGGTGAACGTGACGGCCAGGATGCTGGGTCCGCTGACATGATGCTGGCGGATGAGGTGCGCGATGCGATGCGTGATGACGCGCGTTTTGCCCGATCCCGCGCCCGCCAGCAGCAGGAGCGGGCCTTCGACGTGTGCGACAGCCTCGCGTTGTGGGGGATTTAGCCCTTCAAGGAAATCCACAATCTTTCAGTTTAGCAGCCGGGGCGGCGCCGCCCGAAACATTTCAGGCGGCGCCTGTTTTTGGCGGCTATTGCTGGGGCTTGGCGAAGGACGTGGCCGGGACGCCGGTGTTGATCTTGCGGTCGGTGAAGGTGCGGTCCCCGCCGGGTTGGCCGCCCTGGCTGAGCGCTTCCTTGAACGGCAACTGGAGGCCGCCCACGGCGCGGTAATCGGTCACGGTCTGCTCCACTTCGATGGGGGCGCCCATGCCCATGGACTTGTAGACCATTTTCGAGACCAGGTGCGTGGCGGGGTCGAAGTAGAGCGTCATCGAGGATGCGCCCTCCTTCCACAGCACGCCGTCGTTGGCTGCGGCCTGGACCTCGGCCTTGCCGTCGATGGCGTCGCGCAGCACGCCGATGGCGCCCGCGGCGAGGATGGAGCGGACGGCCTCCGGAACCAGGTTGGGCGGCATCTCACGAACCATCGGTCCCTGCTTCAGCCAGAAGCCCTTGCCGTCGAAGACCTGCTGCATCTCGCCGAAGGGGAGCTTCATGGTGGCGCGCAGTTTGTCCGGGTATAGAATCTCCTCGGTGGATTCGGCCTTGATTTCGCCTTGCGGGCTTTTGAGGGTGACCGTGCTGGTGGAGGTCAGGTCCTTCACCGCGCGCAGCGCTTCGGCGCCGCCCATGGCTTTGACGGCGGCTTCCACCATGGCCATGGCCTTCGCCTTGGTTTCCGCGGTGGCGGCGGGGGTGGCTTCCTTGGGCCGGACGAGGTCCGTCGCGACTGGGTCGAAGTCCTCCACGTTGATGGTGCGGATGGGACCCAGGCCGGCCAGGTCCTTGGTGAACTGGCTGGCGTTGCCGACGATGACGATGGCGGTGCGGTCCGGCTGGCGGTACTTCTTCGCCGCGGCGTTCACCTGGTCGAGCGTGGCCGACTTCAACTTGTCGACGTAGCCTTGCCAGTAGTCGGGCGGGAGGCCGTTGACGGCGCCGCTGATCAGCCGTGACGCCACCGCTTCCGGCGTTTCAAGGCCAAGCTGGAACTTGCCGATGATCGGTTTCTGCCCGTCGGAGAGTTCCGTCGCGGTGGTGGGGTTGGCGGCGAAATCCTTCTGTACGTCGAGGATCATCTTCACCGCTTCCGCGGTCTTTTCGGTGCGGGTGAAGGTTTCGGTGACGAAGGCTCCGGCGGTGCGGAAGGACTGGAGAGAGCTGCTGGCGCCATAGGTCAGGCCTTCGTTGGCGCGGAGCTTCAGGTTCAGGCGGCTGGTGAAATCCTCGCCATAGGCGTGATCGGCCAACAGCAGCGGGATGAAGTCGGGATTGTTGCGCGGCACGCCGAGTTCTCCGACAAAGATGCGGGATTGCGGAGCGTCGGGCTTGTTGATGACGACGATGCGGCGCTCGGTGGGCGGCGGCGCGGGCGCTTTCGGCGCGGCGGGGGCGGCGCCGGTCCATTTGCCCAGGTGCTTCTCGACCAAGGCGAATGCTTCCGCGGCCGGCATGGCGCCGGTGATGGCCAGATAGGCGCCGGCGGGCACGTAGAACGACTTGTGGAAGGCGACCAGATCGTCGCGAGTGAGTCCGCGGATGGTGTCGGGCGTGCCGCCGCCGGGATAGCCGTACGGGTTCTGTCCGTAAATGACGCGCGGGGCCGCGAAGCCGATAAGCGATTCGGGATCGCTGAAGGCGATTTGCAGGCCGGAGAGCGTCTGGGAGCGCATGCGCTCGAGCTCCTGCGTGTCGAAGGCGGGGTTGAGTACGATGTCGGCCAGCAGTTCGAAGCCGAGATCGGCGTGGGACTTCAGCCAGACGCCGCTCACTTGCGCGGCGTCCTCAACGGCCGCGGCGTCGAGGCTGCCGCCGTTCTGGTCGACCAGCTTCGAGATTTCGGGCGAGGTGCGCGACTTGGTGCCGCCGTTGCGCAGCAGCGTGGCGGTCATGCTGGCGAGGCCGGACTTCTTCGGATCCTCCATGGTGGAGCCGGCGTTGACGGCCAGACGGTAGGAGACGATGGGCTGGCGGCGATCCTCGACGACGAACACCGTCAGGCCGTTGGCGAGCTTGCGGCTTTCATACTTCGGGAAGGAGAACGCGGGCGCGGGTCCGGGAGCGGGCGGCTTCTGCTTCGCGGGCGCCGCGGCGGGTTGCGCGGCGAGGGCCGGAATCATCGCCAGGATCGAGAACAGCGTGTTGCGGGTCAGCATCTACTTCTTCTCCCCGGTGAAGATCATGCGCGTCTCGTTCGATTGCGCCAGGTACTTCTTCGCGACGCGCAGAACGTCGGCGGCGGTCACCTTCTGATATTTCTCCAGTTCGGAATTCACGCGGCGGGGATCGTTCAGGATCACGGCGCCATAGCCGATCGAATCGCCCCTGCCCTGCATGGTCTGGCTCTTCAGGATCAGCGTGCGGAGCGTTTGCGACTTCGCTTTCTCGAGCTCTTCGGCGCTGACACCCTCCGCGTTCAGTTCGTTGACGGCGTCCTGAAGACCCTTCTCCACCGCCTTGGCGTCGCCCTTGGCCTGGTTGACGATGCCAAACAGGTAGAACATCGACGGGCCTTCGAAGTTCATGGTTCCGCCCTCGGCGGCGACGGCCGTCTGGTCCTGATAGACAAGCTTGCGGTAGAGACGGCTGCTTTGGCCGGAGGACAGGATGGTGGAGGCGATTTCAAGGGCGTAGAGGTCCGGGTCGCCGGCGCCGGGGATGTGATAGGTCTTGGCGACGGCGGGGATGGGGGCGTTGGGGAGCGCCGCGTCCAGAGACCGGAGCGCTGCCTGCGCGGGCTCCTTCACGGTGACGCGCGGAACCGGGTTCTTGCTGCGGGGGATCGGGCCGAAGTACTTGGCCGCCCACGCCGCCGCCTGCTTGGAGTCGAAGTCGCCCACCACGACGACGGTGGCGTTGTTCGGCACATAGAACGTGTCGAAGAACTGCTGGACGTCGGCGGCGCTCGCCTTGTTCAGGTCGTCCATGCTGCCGATGGGCATGTGCTTGTACGGATAGACCTGGTAGAAGTTGTCGAGCAGGCGCTCCATCAACAGTCCGTAAGGCGGATTGTCGTAGCGCATGCGGCGCTCTTCCTTCACCACCTCGCGCTCTTTGTCGAGGATCTCCTTGTTGATGACCAGGCTCGACATGCGGTCCGATTCGGCCCACATCATCTGCTCCAGGTAGTTGGGCGGAATGGTCTCCCAATAGACGGTCTGGTCGAAGGTGGTGTAGGCGTTCACGTTGCCGCCGGCGCGGTTGACCAGGCGGAAATGCTCCTCGGGCCCCAGGTTCCTGGAGCCGCGGAACATCATGTGTTCGAACAGGTGGGCGAAGCCGGTGCGGCCGGCGCGCTCGTCCTTGGAGCCGACGTGATACCACACCTGCAGGTTCACCACGGGGCGGCTGTGATCTTCCGAGAGCACCAGTTCAAGGCCGTTGGGCAGCTTGCTGGTCTTGATATCGAGGATTTGCGGCTTGTCCTGCGCCAGGCACAGGCACGCCGCGACGGCTGCAAACAGGATCGGATATCGCATGGTTCGAAACGATACGGGCAGAGAACATTATCGCGCTTTTCGGGCGCTCAAACGGCGTTAGGCCAGGGCGAATATGCGGTCGACGGCCGCGGAAATGCGGCGGATCTGGCCGGGATCGTTCGCGTCGTAGTCGTATTCGGGACTCATCCAGCCCTGGTAGCCCGCTTTGACGAAGGCCGCCATTACGGCCTTCCAGTCGACGTCACCTTCAAGCAGCGGGACGAAGCGGCCCTGTTCGGCGCGGGCTGACAGCTTGTAGTCCTTGAGATGGACGCGCCGGATGCGTGGGCCGAGCGTGGCGATCCAATCCTGCGGAAATCCGTACTGCATGATGTTGCCGACGTCGAAGTGGGTTTGCAGGTAGGGGCTGTGAAATTGGTCGACGAAGGAGCGCATTTCGAGGGGACTTACCAGGAATTTGTTCCAGACGTTTTCCGGAGTGATGGCGACTTTGCGCTGGGCGGCGTGCGGAATGGCCTCGCGCAACGACGCGGTGACGCGATTCCAGGTGTCCTCATAACCGATGTTCAGATGGCCGCCTGAGCCGAGCCGGCCGGGCACCACCAGGAGCGCGTCGCAGTTCAGGGCCCGGCAGATGTCGACGCCCCGTTTGAGCGTCTCGACGCCTTTGGCGCGCAGGGCCGGGTCCGGGCTGTTCAAGGGATTCGCCGAAAGCGGCTGCGACATCCACAGGCTGATCACCGTGCTCTTGGCCTTGGCCGCGGCCTCGGCGATGCGGGCCAGACGGTCGGGCGCCGCGTCGATGGGAATGGTCTGGCCGAGGGGGATCTCGACGCCCTCGAAACCAGCGTCGCGGGCGGCGGCGAAGTAGTCCTCAACGGGCATCGCCGAGGGGAAGATCAGCGAGCTGATGCCTTTGCGGAACCGGGTGGCGGGGGCTTGCATCGCGGCGGCGGCTCCGAGGGCGAATTCGCGTCGAGTCATTGCTCCTTCAAGTGTAGGCGACTCAAGCGGGCAGGTCCCACTCGTCATTCCACACGATGCGCGTCTTCTTCTGGAACGCCTGGTTGGCCATGTAGCAGGCGACGGCGGTGTAGTGGCCCTCCTCTTCGTTGGCCACCGTCTTCCGGCGGGTGCGCATGCAGTCGAGCCAGTTCTTGAGGATGTTCTCCGCGTTGGCGGGCGCGCTGGGGACCGCGGCGGCAGGCTCCTGGCTGAACTTCGAGTTCGGCGTGTAGCGATAGCCTGCCTCGCCGTCGCGCAGGTAGCGTTCGGCCCACAGCACGCCGCCGGTTCCGCGCAGTTCGACGCCGGCGGACGTGCGTACGCCGGGCACGGTGAGGCATTCCGCGGTGAAGGTGGCCATCACGTCGCCCGGGTATTCCCAGATGCAACTGACGACGTCGGGCGTGTCGCGACCGTCCTTGTAGAAGTAAGTCCCGCCGCCGCTCATCGCCGCCAGGGGCTTGTGCAACGACAGCCAGTGGTGCGCCGAATCCATGACGTGGACGGCGATGCCCATGATCATGCCGCCGTCGTAATGCAGCCACTTGTAGGGGCTGAAGTAGATTTCAGGATTCCAGGGGACCTTCGGGCCGGGGCCGAGCCAGCGGTCCCAATCGAGGCCGTCGGGCTTGCGCGCCATTCCCGCGGGCGCGACGAAGGTGTAGCCGGAGTTCGAGGTGTACCAGGTGCGCGCCAGGCCCACCTTGCCCATCACCTTCGTGTCGATGTACTTTTCCTTCGCCTCGACGAAGTTGGGCAGTCCCCTGCCCTGCATGCCCACCTGCACGATGCGGCGGTTGGCGCGCGCGGCCTTGACGATGGCCAGGCCGTCTTTGGGGTAGTGGACCATGGGCTTTTCGATGTAGACGTCCTTCGCGGCGTTCATCGCGTCGACGGCGACCGTGGCGTGCCAATGGTCCGGGGTGGCTACGATCACGGCGTCCACATCCTTGCGGGTGAGGATCTGGCGGTAGTCGAGGTACTGCTCGACGCCCGGGCCGGCGATCTTCGCGGCTTCGGCGCGGCGCGCGTCGTAGATGTCGCAGACGGCGACGATCTGGAATTCGCCCGGCGCGATGCGCTCAAGCGTCTTCATGAGGTATTGGCCGCGGCCTCCGGTTCCAACTACGGCGATGCGGATGCGGTTGTTCGCGCCCAGGGCCTGGCGGGCGGAGGCGGCGCTCAACGCGGACGCGGCGAGGAAGCTGCGGCGGGATGTCTCCATGCCGCGTACGCTATCAGATCGCGCCCTCGGGCGACAGCCCTTACACCGCGACGAACTTCAGAACGGCGCGGCCAAGGTTGATTTCATCGCCGGGTTCCAGGCGCACGCCACGGACGCCGCGGTGGACTTCGTGGCTCAGGCCGTCGCGGATGATCCACAGTCCGCACGCGCCCGAGGCGCCGGGACCCGGCTGATAGGCGCGATCGTTGAAGATGCGGAACTCGCCGGTTTGGCGCGAGTAGGTAACGTGGGCGTGCTCGCGGGAGACGGTCTTGCTGAATTCGTTCGATTCGTCGAAGGCCAGGTCGTTGCGGCGAGACGGGCCGTCGGAGCGGAAGACGTCCACCGTTCGGCCGATGTTGGTGCGGGCTTTGGTGAGCGGCAGCTCGTCCACGTTCGCCCGGCCCTTGGCGACCACCAGTTTTGCCGACTGGATCTTGATGGGCGGGGCTTCCGGCGCCTCGCGCGATTCGGCCTCGACCACCAGCCAATGCTCCTTGGGCCCCGGCAGGGCGGGCGTGGTCTCCACTTCGACTTCGAGATCGGCGGGATACCGGCAACCGGACTTGGACAGTCCGGCGGTGAGTTCGCCGCGGCAGAATTCGGCGAAGAATTTGCCCGAGAAGACTTTCGACTGGTCGGCCGGCACGCCTAACAGGCGGATGCGCACCACGTTGAATGGGAACACGTCGCGCCCGCTTACGCGATGGCTGCGCGCCTTCACCTCATCGAGCAGAGCCAGCCGGATCTCGGCTAACTCGGGCGCGTCGCCGTTGAGCTCCATAACTCCGAAGGGGCTCTCGAAAACCGCGCGTCCTAACTTCTCGATCCACTCACTGATGGGCACTGTTGGTCTCCTGGAACATTCCTAAGTCGCGGGCTGCTTCGATGACCTCGCGGGCGATTGGCGCGGCGGTCTGCGCTCCGTAACCGCCATGCTCCACCACGACGGCGATGGCGATGCGGCGGGCGGGCGGCGCGTCGTATGGGGCGAAGGCGGTGAACCAGGAGTGCGGCGCGCCTTCGTCCATCTGCGCGGTGCCGGTTTTGCCGGCGGTCTGCACGTCGAGCCCCTTCATGACGCGTTGCGCCGTGCCTTCCGTGACCACCGCCCGCATGGCTCGGGCGAGGAATTCGGCGCGTTCGGGGGCCAGCAGAGGCTTCGGCGCATCGCGGCGGGGATTGCTGTCGTCGGTGACCCAGCGCCCAACGGGCATCAACCCGCCATTCGCGATGGTGGCCGCCACGCGCGCCATTTTGAAGGGAGTGATCAGCACTGGACCCTGTCCGTAGGCCGCGAAGGGGAGCATCTTGCGGACTTCGGCGGGGTCGCCGACCGGGATGTCCAGCAGTTGGGCGGTTTCGATCAGAGACTTAGTCCCCACTTCGCTGACGCCTAACTGAGCAAAGTAGGCGTTGCAGGAGACGGCGATGGCGCGGGCCATGTCGGGCGAGCCGTGGGCCGCATCGCCGACGTCGTCGCGGATGGGACGGTTCCAGCCGGGGATGCGGGCGCCGACACGACCGTCGCCCAGCGGTCCGCAGTGGAAGCGCTTCTTCTCAAGCGCCGGGTCGATGCGGAGCGCCGCCATCGCCGTCACCAGCTTGAACGTCGAACCCGGAGGGTATTGGCCGTAGCGGGCGCGGTCGAGCAGTTGGTCGGGCGCCGCGCCGGAGGCTGGAATCGAGGGGGCGCTGACCAGGGCCAATACGTCGCCGGTTTCGGCGTTCATCACCACCAGCGCGCCGCGCTCCTTACCGGCGGCTTGGAGGCGGCGCGCAAGAATGTCGGCCGCTTTGATTTCCAACCGGATGTCGATGGAGGTCCGCACGCTGCGGTCGCGTGCGCGCAGGGCCTCTAACTCGCGGTGGCCCGGCTGGTGGCGGTAACGGACGAGCGGGGCTAACTCGCTGAGGTCGGTGAAGCCCTGGAGTTTCGCGTTCTGGTCATGCTCGATGAGGGACGAGTTACTGGCGTGGAATTTCTCTCCGGTGCGCAGGTCGCCGGTAAGGTGCGCCGTAATGGGACCGAACGGATAGAAGCGGTTGTCGATGCGGGAGCAGCACGTGTCGAGCGAGACGCCGAGTTGTTCGTACAGCTTGCGGTTGCGTTCCAGGCGAGTCCAGTCGCTGGTGGCGAGGATGACGCCGTTGCGGTCGAGGATGTCGCCGCGCGTGAGTTCGCGGGCGAGCGAGTTGAGCCGCGGATTGTGCTGTGCGCGTTTGACGCCGTCTTCCTGATAGACCACCGTGTCGCGCGCGATGATGTCGCTGTCGTTGAGCAGTTGGACGTAGCCGGCCTTGGCTACCAGCGCCAGCGTCATGGCGGCGAGCGGAATCGCGGTCCAACGCAAAGGGATGGCGAAGGGCTCGGTCACGGGCTCCGCGCGCCTGCGGGCCGAGACGCCCAGAATCACCGCGAAGATGAAGAAATTCGCGAGCATGGCGGAGTTGCCCGCGCTGAGAAACGGCGACACCACGCCCGACAACGGCAACACGCCCAACACGCCCGCCGAAATGAGCAGCATTTCGAAAGCGACCAGGGCGCCGAAGCCGAGCGCCAGGAAGAAGCCGTAGGGGTCCGGTGCGGCGCGGGCGGCGGCCATCGAGCGGCGGAACAGGAAGACGAACAGCAGCGCGATGACGACCACCCCGGCAAAGCCGAACTCCTCGCCGATGGCGGGCATCACCAGGTCCGTGTGGCCGGCGGGAATCATGCCCGGATCGCCCTGCCCCGGTCCGGAACCGATGAGTCCGCCGGTGGAGAGCGCCCAGTAGGCGTGCGCTACCTGGTCGCCGCCGCGGACGTCGTTGTCCCAGGGCGAAAGCCACATGGAGATGCGATCGACGACGGTGTGCGGCGTGCGCGCCCGATAGCCCGCCCAGACCCCACCGACCACCAGCGCCAGGCCCAACACCGCGAGGCCGGCGCGGCCGCGCGCCACGGCGAACATCGCAAGGAACAGGAACCCTGTGACCAGCGCGGGACCGAGATCCTTCAACACGAAGAACATCCCCAACGCGCAACCGGTGGCGAACATTACCGGCAGCGCATGGCGGAAGCGTGGCGCGTCGAGCCAGCCGAGCCAGGTGGGCAGCAACCGCCGCTCACGCAACTCGCGCAGCCACTCCCAACGGGCGGCGAAGTATCCGGCCATGAAGAAGACCAGCAGGACCTTGATGGCCTCCACGGGTTGGAACGGGCCCAGGTTCACTTTGGAGTCGCTGCCGGTGGGTCCGGACCCGCGCAGGGCCAAGGCGACGAACAGGGCGAAGGCGATCAACAACGGCGTGTAGATCTGTTTTGTGTAGCGCCGGTAGTCGAAGGCCTTGAACAGCGGCAATAGCAGCAGCAGGCAGCCGCCCGCCGCGCCCCAGGCGAAGCGGCTCAGCTCCAGCGTGTCGCGCAGGGGATCGCGAATGCTGACGGCGAGCGTCAGGCCGAGCCCGGCCAGCAGGCACAGCGCTGGCAGGATCGACGGATCGCCGCGAAATCGCCGCCAGCGCCAGGCAAAGTGCACCAGGTAGAAGGCGGCGAAGTAGACGCCGGTCCATAGGAAGAACTGGCGGCGGTATTCGGCGGGCGTCCGCACCGTCATCAGCGGCTTCAGCTTCGTCATCAGACGGCGCAACGGCGTGTCGCCGGCCTTCACTCGGGCGATGGCGCCGACGTTGGCGAGCGGGGCTCTACCGCGCAGCGCGACGATGCCGTCCGCGGCGATCTTGCGGTTGGCCGGATCCGCGATCGCCAACAGGAACGGCTCCACCTTCCCGGCGTCGTCGACGGCGTTCAGATTGAGCAGCGCGCCGGATTCCAGACGCCGGGAAGCTTCGGCGAAGTCGCGCGTCTTCGCGTTGTAGGTGAGCAGCAACGCGCCGGCCACAAACACGCTGGCCGCGATCAGCCAGGGCAACTCGCGCCGGCGCTCCGGCGGAACGGGCGGCTTGAGCGCGTCCGCTGTCAGCGCGATGGGCGACTCCCAGCTTTTGGTTACCGCCATCGCCGCGGCCTCGATTTCCGCGTTGCCGCGACCAGGAGCGCCTTTTCACGATCCTGCGAGATGGCCTCCACCGACGCCTGGAAACGATAGACGCGCTCCAGGCTGTGGTTGACGTTCGAATACCCACGAATCGGCTCAAACAGCGCCCGGGCGCGGTCGAAATCGCCCTGCATGATGGGCAGCAGGCGCCGCTGATCCACGGTCGCGGACGCCTTCACCCACTGTTGATACTCGTCGATGGCGGTGTGCAGGTAGACGTCGCCCTGCTGCTCCATCTCACGCGGAGCGAGTTTGTGGCCCAGGCGCTCGGCGGCCTGAAACTCGGCGATGGCCTGCCCTTCGTTGTGCAGATGGTACACGTAGAGCCGGGCCAGGGCCAGGTGCGGGTCGGGCGATTTGGGCGAGAGCGACGCGGCCTCGCGGAACCGTTCGAGCGCCTCATCGGGCGACGCATCCAGCTTCAAGTACCCGTCGCACAGCGCGAGCTGTCCGCGCAGTTCCGCCGACGCCGGCCGCAGTTCAACGGCGTGCGCCAGGGCCGTCCGCGCCTTGGCCCAATCGAAGCGTTCGGGCGGTGAATCCGTGCTGTTGCGGTAGTCTTCGATGACATCCTCGCCAGCCGCCGCCAGTCGTCCCGCCAGGGGATCCGCAAGGTAGGACGCCA
The DNA here is from genome assembly GCA_018268715.1 of Acidobacteriota bacterium. Classification (GTDB taxonomy): domain Bacteria; phylum Acidobacteriota; class Terriglobia; order Bryobacterales; family Bryobacteraceae; genus TMP-7. Next base: position 73,369 of record JAFDVZ010000010.1, read on the forward strand.
GCGCGTAACGGTTGAAGTAGGTGTGCGTCCGGTCGAGCCTTTGGTACAGTTTCCAATCCGATTCGATGACGGAGGCGTCCGCTTTCGCATAATCGCGACCGGCCCGAAGCGGTGCGCTGTCGTTCCAGAACCGGTAGAGGTGCGACGCCGGGATAAAGCACACCAAGCCGATGACCAGCCCCGCGATGAGCGACCACGCGACCACCTTGAACTCGCCGAACCGCCGGGATACGGTGCGGACCGCGGCGGAAGGCCGGGGCACGGTGCGGGACGAGCTCGATCGCGCCTTCTCGACCGTGGCGTTGGCGTCCCAGGCAGGTTCGCGCGCGTCTTCGGCCGTCGTTCGCTTGCCGTCGAGAAACGCGTGCAGGTCCTCGCCGAACGCGACCGCAGTGGGGTAACGCCGCGCAGGATCGGCCGCCAACGCCTTCCAGATGATGCCCTTCAGCGCGGCCGGACAATCGTCGGGAAGCGCCCGCGGAGGCCGCCGAGACTGGATCAGGTTCTCGAGTTTCCGCGTGGTGTGCGCCTGATACGGCGGCATGCCGGCCACCATCTCATACAGGCTGACGCCCGCCGCCCACAGGTCGGAAAACGGATCCACATTGCCGCTCTTGATGCGTTCGGGCGAGCAGTAGGCCGGGCTCCCCAGGTTGTGCTGCGTCAGATTGCGGGTGGCCGTGATGGCCTTGGCGATGCCGAAATCGAGCAGCCACACCTCGCCCGACGAGCCGATCTGGATGTTGTGCGGCTTGATGTCGCCATGCACGACGGCGCGCTTCTGCCCGTCGATTTCCGCCTGAAATGAATGCAGCGTCTGCAGCTGCGAGCAGATTTCGGCGCAGTAGCGCGCCGCCCGCCGCGCCTCAATGCGCGTGTCCTTACGGATCACCTCAGCCAGGCTCCGGCCCTCGGCGTACTGCATGGCGAGGAAGAAACAGCCGTCCCGCTCGCCGTGCTCGTACACCTCCAGAATCCGCGCGTCCAGGGCGTGCAACTGCTGTTGGATCATGGCGCCGCGGCGTTCCGCGTCCACCACCAGTTCGGTGAGGGCGTCGCGGCATTGCTCGACAATCTTGAGCACCACGCGCCGGTCCGCTTCGGGATCGAGCGCCAGGTACACGTCCGTCATGCTGCGGCCCAGCTTGCGGATGATCTCGTACTTGCCGAATTGCGTGAAATGGAGCGCCGGGGTCATGCGAGTCACCTCCAACCAGGCACCGCCGAAAGCAGTTGCGGGGCGAGCTTCTCAAGCGCGCCGATCAACAGCATGCCGAGCACAATGCCGACCGCGAGCCACACGATGCGCCCGGCGATGCGCTTCCATCGCCGCCCGTTCCGCATGCGCGTGATGGCGTGCCGACCGCGCGCCTCGGCCATTTCGGGCGAATAGACGCCCAGGTAATCCGGCCCAGCCACGAAGATGACGCTGACGTTGTCCAGCCCGCCCCGCTCGTTGGCGGCCTCCACCAGCAGCTCCGCCGTCTCGCCCGGATCGCCGGCATACGTCTCCACAATCCGGCCGATCTCGGCCGAAGTCAGCGCGTCGCTCATCCCGTCGCTCGCCATCAGCAAAGCAGCGGTGGAATGGAACGGGAAGCTCTTGTACTCGATGAAGGTTTCGTCGTCGGGCCCGCGCGGCTGCGTGCCGACGTCGCGGAAGACCTCGTTGCGCCGCGGATGCGCCATGGCCTCGGCCTCGGACAATTCGCCCAGGTCCTCCAGTTCGCCAACCGGCGAATGGTCGGACGTCATCTTGCGAAGCGCGCCGTTCCACACCAGATACAGCCGCGTATCGCCGACGTGCCCCACCGCGACCGTGTCGTCGCGCACCACCGCCAGCGTCATCACGCAGGCCATCCCGGCGCAATCCGGGTCCTTCCCCGCCAGTTCGAAGATGTCGTTGTTGGCGGCCGCGATCGCCCTCCGCAACTGCCGTTCGACGTCGTCTTCCTGCACGGCCAGCTCGCGAATCACCGCATCCAGCGCCGTCTGCGCCGCGATGTCCCCCGCCGCATGGCCGCCCAACCCGTCGATGACCAAGTACACGCCCAGGTTGTCATCGGCGTAGATCCGGTCTTCGTTCACCTGTCGCAACGGCCCGGTGTCGGTGGCGACGCCGGACCGGCAGCGGACGGCCGTCCTCACGCCTCTGGCCTCCCTCGCCAGTTCAGGGCCACGAACACGACGACGAAGGCGGCAAAAGCGGCCACGAAGATCGCCGGAGCCTGCGGAGGAAGCGTCATCGCCGCACCTGAAACACCAGCGTCAGCACTTCGGCGACGCCGATTTCAGCGCGTTCGGGCAGCAGTTGCTCGGCGTCCCGCTTCAGCCGCTTGCCGTCGAGCCAGGTGCCGTTGGTGCTCCGGTCCAAGATGGAGAACACGCCGGTGGCCGCATCGCGCCGCAGGACGACGTGCTCGCGCGAGACCTCGTCGTTGGTGTAGAGCGCCAGGTCCATGGGCTCATCGTCGGCGCCGCGGCCGATGCGCACCTGATTCTGCCGCACCAGGTACAACTGCGGCCCGCTGTCGTCCTCATAGCGGATTTCGGCGAAGATGCGGTCGGTTTGGCGGCGGGTTTCGGTGGGTGGCTGCGGCTCGGTGGGGACGCGCGTCTGCGTGACGGAGGGCTCGCGATTCATAAGCGTGGTCTTCGCGCCCTGGAAGCCCGGCTGCGCGGCCTCGCTCAGGTCCGAGTGGATCTCGACGTCGCCCACGGGAACCGTGTCCTCGATGTCGGCGAAGAAGTGGATCACCCAGTCCTTGGCGGCGATGCGGTATTCTTCTGAGGTCTTCCGGCGAATCCCGAGGACCTTCGTCTTGCCGTTCAGTTGCGCCACGCGCGCGCCGAGAGCTCGTTTCGCATCCTCGGCGATCAGCGGGAAAACGCCCGTCAGGCGCGCGTGATCTTCCGGATGGAGATAGACGCTGAAGACGCACGGCAGCAGGATGGTGTAAGCCATCTCAAACTCGCCCAGCTCCATATTTCGGAGCAATTCATCGATAATCGACTTGCCGCTGAGCCGTTGGGTCCCCACGATAGGGCTATTCTGCGCCAAGTTCTTTCCCCCATCGGACTGACGTACGCTATCGCGGCGGGTTTCAACCTTACCCGCCAGATGTAGGAAAAGTAATGACCGTGCTAACCTGCCCTCCAGAGGAGAACATTCCCGATGAGAACCCTGTCTCTGGTAGCCGCCGGTCTTGCCGCCGCGGCCCTTCTGATGGCCCAAACCGGCAATCGCCGCGTCACTAAGAACGAGAAGAGCCCGTCGGCCGACACATCGGTCAGCATCGGCGCCCATAAGATCACCGTTGAGTACAACGCTCCGTCAGCCCGCGGGCGCCAAGTGGAGGGCAACCTCATTCCGTACGGCCAGGTGTGGCGCTTCGGCGCGGATTCAGCCACCACCATCACCACGGAGGCCGACGTGACCATCGGCAATCTGAAAGTGCCGAAAGGTGCGCACACACTGTACATCCTCGCCACCGAGCAAGGCTGGACTCTGATCGTGAATCAGCAGACAGGCCAGTGGGGCACCGTATATCAGGAAGCCAAGGATTTGGGCCGCGTCCCGATGCAGGTGACCAAGCTGTCCGCGCCGGTCGAGACGCTCAAGATCACGCTGGAACCGGCCGGCGGCGGCGCCACGCTGAAGGCGCAGTGGGGCTCGACTCAGGCCGTCATCGCCATCAAAGCGGACTGACATGCGATACGTCGCTTTGATCGTGCTGATTGCGGGAGTGGCCATCACTCCCGCTCTCTCGCAAAAGGAATCGCGAGTGGCTTTGGTCGGGCGTTGGGATCTCACCGTTAACACCGGCAAGGAGACCTACCCTTCCTGGCTCGAATACCGCGAGTCGTCAAACGGTCCAACGGTGCGCGTGGTCGGCAAGGCGGCCAGCGTCCACCCAGGTCAGGATGTGAAAGTGGAGGGCGCCACGCTGACCTTCACGACGTCGGAGTGGTTCGACAAACCCACGCGAGTCACCTGGGAAGTCACCGCTTCGGGCGCGCGGCTGACCGGGACCCAGAAACGCGCGGACGGCACGATCGGCCGAATCGTCGGAACGCCGCAACCGTCGCTCAAGCACGCGGCCCCGGTGCACTGGACGGACCCGGCGCCGCTGTTCAACGGAAAGGATCTGGCGGGCTGGGTCCCCGACGATCCGGCTAACAACCATTGGAAGGCCATCGCGGGCGAGTTAGTGAACGAGAAGGCCGGCGCGAATCTGCGCAGCACGCGGTCGCTTCGGGATTTCAAGCTGCACATCGAATATAACTGCCCGGACGGGGCCAACAGCGGCGTCTATCTTCGCGGACGTTACGAAATCCAGGTAGCCTATCCGAAACCGGGCGCGAGCGACCGCCTGCATGACATGGGCGCCCTGTACGGCTTCATCGCTCCGTCGGCCGACCTCCCGCGAAAGCCCGGGACGTGGGAGACCTACGACGTGACTCTGATCGGCCGGATGGTAACCGTTGTCCGCGATGGAGTCACGACCATCGAAAACCAGGAGATCCCCGGCATCACCGGAGGCGCGCTCGACAGCCGGGAGGGCGATCCCGGATTCATTTATCTGCAGGGCGACGAAACCGGCGGCAACAAATACCGGAAGATCACGATATCCGTTCCGGAGCAGTAGTGGGCGGCCCGCGTCCGCCGGATGCGCTGCTCCACGCGGCCCCGCCCTCGGAAACGGCTCTGCTCGATTATGTCCGTTTGCGGATCAGCCGCGCGATGCTGGAGGAGATCGCCCTGAACACCCCCGCCTGCCTTCTGAGCGCGCTTGAGGAGCTGTTAAGGCCGGTCTCCGGGTTCCGCATCGACGGCCCTGCGCGCGAAGCGCTCGAACTCGAGCGCTGGAATCAACCGGCCGGTGAGCAAGCGCACTGGAAGCGCCTCTTGGCCACCGCCCTTCTGCTCCGGAGCGCGGGCCGGCTCCCGTCCGGCGCGTCGGGCGAAGACGGGTTCCTCATCGACACCTCAGCCGCCACAGTCCGCGCTCTCGGCGAAAGCGCCTCCGCGCTCGGCCCCGAAACCAGTCGTTTGGCCATCTGTTTTCTGCTGTGGATATTCGACGCGCAGCCGCGTCCCTGCTTCCGGGCCTTCCCCGCATTCGTGGCCGTTCTGCTGACGGATGCGGCGGGAAAGCCCACCACGAAACTGGCGCCCGGCCAGATGCTCGCCTGGGTCGAAGGCGTCGAAGCCGCCTGCCGGGCGGAGCTTGGGTGGCGCGTTGCCTCCACTCGTTGGCTGATCGGCCTCAACGGGTACGAGAATCTCGCCGCGCACCGCGAACGGTGGACCGCTACGGTCGCATCCGCGGACGGCCCGATGGCCCGCGCCCTCGCCGGCTATCTGTCGCGAGTCAGCGCGCAGCCGTCCGGCGTCTAACTCCCCAGCGTCGCCAGCAATTCGGCCAAATACATAGCGTCGGTCGGCCAACACGCTGTGGGACGAGGGCGGTTAACTCCCGGTAGTCCCCTGAGCGGACGCACGGTCAACACACGATCCACCCACTGTGCGGGAAACCTCCGAAATCCGTAGACGGCCCCCAGCAGCGCGCCCGCCGTGGCCCCGTTGGTGTCGGCGTCACCGCCGCGAGCCACGGTGTCGATAACTCCCTCCGCCGGGCCACTAGCGTGGAGTAACTGATAGAACGCATTCTGCAAAGCAGTCAGCACCCAGCCCTGGCGGTCCAGGTAACCCGGCGGCGCGGCGTGACGGGCGCTGGACAAAGCCCCGGCGACCGGCTGACTTACGAACCGGCGAGCCGCTAACTCAGCCGTCCAGTCATACACGGCCTGGGCGCCATCGCCCGTACGAATCGCCTGCGAGATAGCCGCGCAATAGAGCGCGCTCGCCTCCCGGCACACGGTGTGGGAGTGCGTGAGCCCCGAGTCGCGCCCCCCCTCTTCGTACGCCTGCTCCGGCTCGCACGCGATTCCGACCGGAGACACCCTCATCAAGGCGCCGTTGGACTGGCTAACTCCATTGGCCGACGAGCGGCAAGCCTCGCCCGAGGATTGACCTTCGGCTACGCGGCGATCCGCGTGAGCCAATACGCCGCTGGTCGTCGACCCCATGTCGAAGGGCCGGGAGCGGAACCATGCCAGGTACGCCCGGGCCGCCTGGTCGGAATCATAACGTCCCGTTCGGATCATCGAACGCGCCAGCACCAGCGCCATCTCCGAGGCGTCGGTCGGCTGTCCCGCCAGCGTTCCCCACACACCGCCCGTCTCGAGCCGCGTCACGCCGTCCGGATGAATGGTGGCGATCCGCTCGGGCGTCTGAAACTCGACCAGCGAGCCCAGCGAATCGCCGGCAAGCTGGCCGATCATGCAACCCTGCGCGCGAGACAACCGTCCCGGGTCACGTAGAGCGCGTCCCCGCTCGGGCGTCAGAAATGGAGTTGTCCGATCCCGCAGGCCGCGCGTGACGCCCCGCCAGTTCCGGGCCAGCAGGTCCGCGATTGTGACATCCGCGCCGCCCGCGCACATGCCCGAACAGTCGGAAACGCCGTCTTCGCCGTAGGTCATCGTCGCGCCCACCCCGTCGGCGAGGCGTCCACCGGCGCCCATCAGCAGCGCATGCCCCGCCGCGTAATCCCATGAATGCGGCGCATTCAACGAGATGGTGGCGTCGGCCTCTCCCACCGCCATCAAAGCCAGCCGATAGGCGATGCTGGGCGAACCGCGAAACCGCATCGGGTACATCGCCCTCGCGTTCAACTCGATCTTGTAGTCGGAGTACGTCGACGCCAACACCGTGGAATCTTCCGTAATGCGCGAGGGCCACGCGCGCTCCACCGGCTTGCCGTCGCGTGTCACCGGCCCACATCCGCGCGCCCACGCGATCAAATCCCCGGCGCTGTCGGGAGCGCAGTAGGCGTAAACCACGCCCAACACCGGAGCTCCGTCCCGCACCAGCGCGATGGCCACGCTCGCGCCTCGAAAGCCCCGCAGGAAATCGGCGGTGCCATCGTTCGGATCCACAATCCAGGTATGTCGCTCCGGATCGCGCGCTGTCGCCCGCGCGCCTAACTCCTCGCCCAGATAGCCGTATTCTGGGAACGCCTCGGTGAGTTCGCGCAGGATGCCGGCCTCCGCGATTTCATCGATGTCGGCGTGTCCGCCGAAGCCGCGCGGTCCGCCGGGCCGGTGAAACTCCTCGCGCAGCATTTGGCCCGCCCGTTCAGCGGCGGCGATGGCGGTCTGAAGCTGGACGTGGTAGGAATCCGGCACTGTTACAGCATACGTTAACCGCTCGTGGGTCAAAAGTGCGAGCGCAACTCGCCAAACGAACCCAGTTCCATCAAACGGACGCCCGCGCGCGGACGAATCTCCTGCTTTTCCAGCACCCAGGTGTGAGCGTGCGGGATGAAAACCGCGTTCAAACCCGCCTCCAGCGCCGGATTCACGTCCGATTTCGGCGAATTTCCGATCATCCACGTGCGCGACGGCTCCATCCGGCGTTCCTCCACCAGCGCCCGGTAGGAGGCGGCGTCCTTCTCCTTGACGATGGCCGTATGGGCGAAGTATGAGCCTAGGCCTGAGCGGTCCACCTTCATGCGCTGCTCATCGGGATGCCCTTTGGTGAACAGAGTCAGATCGTGCCGCGCGGCCAGGTATGCGAGAGTCTCCTCGACGTCGGCGATCAACTCGATCGGCTCGTCCAGGATCCGTTCCGCGAAGGAGATCACACGCTCCACATCGCTTTCGGCGATGCTGCGCTCGCTCAAATGACGATACGTCTCCACCAGGTTCCGACCGAAGTTTTTCGATCCGTAACCGTGAATGCGGGCGTTCACCGCCTCGATCTCATCCAGCACGTCGCGCACCTGCGTCGGAATCAGCGTCGAATGATCCAAAAAGTCAACAAAATCGTCGAAAGCGCGCTCGAAATAGATGTTATTTTCCCACAGGGTGTCGTCGGCGTCGACGATCAGGAACTGCCGTTCAGTTATCACGATTGTATGTGTTTGGCGTGGCCGTTCCGCCCGGCCAGCACGCGCGCCTCTCCGGTGCGCCGCGTGCGTTCGATCACGCCGGGCAGGAACTCCGCCAGGTGTTTCAACCGCTCGGCTTCGGACCGGGAGGCGAGCATCAACTGCTGGAAATTCAGATCCCGCACCAAGGAGGCAACCCGGAAACTCAAGGGAGCCTCGGACCCGGCGGCGGGCGTTTCCGCGTCGTCCTGGACCAGCAGCATTTGCGCGAAGGCGGCCTCCACCCGGGCCTGGACGCCCGCTTCGGGCGCGCTCGTGTCCTCGTCGTCGTAAAACTCCACGCGGCCCCGCAGGTACGACCGGTCCTCGTCGAGAGACAGGATCTCAAACCGACGCCGTCCACCGGCCACGATGTCGAACCGCCCGTCCTCGTACTCCTTCACCACCTGCTCCACCACGGCCGTGCACCCCGCCTTGAGAATCCCCTTCCCCGTCGTCAGCACGATGCCAAATTCCGATCCGCCGCGGATCGCCTCGCCGATCATTTCCTTATAGCGATCCTCGAAGATGTGCAACGGCGCCTTAGCGCCTGGAAGCAGCACCATTTCGAGCGGAAACAACGGCAACAGTTCCTGTTGCATGCTAACATTATTGCTTTCCTTAACCAGGACGAACAAATCCGCGGCGGATGCAGATTCGGGACAAGGTCATTCTCATCACGGGCGCCTCGGAGGGCATCGGCGCGGCGTGCGCGCAGGTCCTTCGGGAGCGCGGGGCGTTGCTTTCGCTGACGGCGCGATCGGAGGACAAGCTGCGGCTGGCGGCCGGCGCCGATGGCCTCTTAACGGCCGGCGACATCACCGCGCCCGAAACGCGCGAACGGGTGGTGGCGCGAACGCTCGAACGCTACGGCCGCATCGACGTCCTGATCAACAACGCGGGCGCGGGGCTCTACACCCCATCCTGGAACTCCGACCCGGCGCATGTTCGCGCGATGTTCGAGTTGAATGTGTTCGCCCCCATTGAGCTGACTAGGCTGGTGGTCCAATCGATGCGGCGCCGCGGCTCGGGTATGATCGTTAACGTCGGCTCTATTGCTGGCAAGGTGACATTGCCCTGGCTTACTCTATACTCGGCGACCAAGTACGCGGTCGGATCGCTGACCGACGGCCTGCGCATGGAGTTGAAGCGCGACGGCATCCACGCCATGACAGTCTGTCCGGGCTACGTCGAGACCCGCTTCCAGAGCAACCTGATCGCCGGTCGCATCCCGCCGGGCGTGGCCGACTCGCGCATGTTCGCCATATCGGCGCGCCGCTGCGCCGAAGACATCGCTTCCGGGATCGAGCGCCGCGCGCGCACCGTGATGACGCCGCGGGTGGGCTGGCTGCTGGTGGCCGCCGCCAGGCTCTTCCCTGCCCTGCTCGAGTCCCGCTTTGAATCCATCCACGCCCGCGGCCAGTCGCCGCGCGGCGCCGCGGAGGGCGCCCCTTGATCCTGAAACTGAAACGCACGCCCGGTCTCTATCTGGTGGGATTCATGGGTTCCGGAAAGTCCACCGTGGGGCCCATGCTCGCCGATGAACTCGGCTGGAGCTTCCTCGATGTCGACCAGGAGATCGAGGCCGAGCAGCGCGTCACCATCGCCCAGATCTTCGCCGAGCGCGGAGAGCCGGAATTCCGCCGCATCGAGACGGAAGTCCTCACCGCGCGCGTCCGCCGCATCCAGCGCGGCCGTCCCATGGTGCTGGCGCTGGGCGGCGGCGCCTTCGCCCAGGATCACAACTACGAACTGCTTGAGGAAAACGGAGTCAGCGTGTGGCTCGAATGTCCGCTCGAGGTGGTGCGGGCGCGCATTGGCGTCGATCCCGTGCGCCCTCTGACCCGCGACCCGATCGCCATGGAGGCGCTGTTTGAAAAGCGCCGCGCCGCCTACGCCCGCGCCGACTATCGTGTGGACGCCACCGGAGACCCGCCCACCGTGCTGCGGGCGATTCTCGACCTTCCCATCTTCTAAACGCCATGCCGAAAACCGCAGTGAATCCCCTGAAGCGCGACGCTCTCGCGATCTTCAAAGCCGGACTTGCGGCCGCCGATCCCGCCCGCGCCGTCGAACAGGCGCTCGCCAAGGTGGGCGACCGCTACCGCCGCATCCTCGTTGTCGGAGCCGGGAAAGCCGGCGCCACCATGGCCCGCGCCGCCGAACGCGCGCTGGGCTCCCGCATCGCCGGCGGACTGATCAACGTGAAGGACGGCCACACGGCCAAGCTTCGCCGCATCGAACTCAACGAGTGCGGCCACCCCATCCCCGATGAACGCGGCGTCGACGGCGCGCGTCGCATCGCGGAGATCGTGCGCTCGGCCGGTCCCGGGGATCTGGTGCTGTGTCTGATTTCCGGAGGCGGATCCGCGCTGCTGCCCTACCCCGCCGAAGGTCTCACGCTGGCCGACAAGCAGGAGACCACGCGCTGCCTGCTCGCCTGCGGCGCGACCATCCACGAAATCAACGCCGTCCGCAAACACCTGTCCGCGATCAAGGGCGGCCGTCTGGCGTTGCTCGCCCAACCCGCGCCCGTGCTCGCGCTGCTGTTGTCCGACGTCATCGGCGACGACCTGAGCGTCATCGGCTCCGGCCCCACCGCGCCGGACGAATCCACCTATCAAGGGGCGCTCGAGGCGCTCGACAAGTATGGAATCCGCGCGGCGGTCCCCGAGCCGGTGCGGAAGCGTCTGGAAGCCGGAGCGCGGGGCGAAGTCGAAGAGACGCCGAAGGAGCTGTCCAACGCACGCAACATTGTAGTGGGCAGCAATCGCCTGGCCGTCGACGCCGCCGAGCGAAAGGCGAAGGAACTCGGCTACCGGACGCTGGTGTTGGCGACTACGATCGAAGGGGAAACCCGGGACATCGCCCGCATGCACGCGGCGATCGCGAAGGAAGTGCTGGCCAGCCGACGTCCCGTCCGGGCGCCGGCCTGCATTCTGTCGGGCGGAGAGACAACCGTCACGCTGCGGGGCAAGGGGTTGGGGGGGCGCAATCAGGAATTCGCGCTGGCGGCCGCTCTAGACATCGCCGGCGCCGGCGACGTCGCGGTGTTGAGCGCCGGAACCGACGGCACCGATGGCCCAACGGACGCGGCCGGCGCCTTCGCCGATTCATCCACCCTGATGCGGTCCGCCGCGAAGGGCCTGGACGCCAAGGCGAGCCTTCGCGAAAACGACTCCTACCACTTCTTCGAACCGCTGAACGACCTGGTGAAGACGGGCCCTACCGGCACCAACGTGATGGATCTGCGCATCCTGCTGGTTCGTTAGCCGAAAAAAATAGCCCCGACAGCCGGGTTCGGACGCGTTGAACGCCGGCTGTCGAGGCGCGGATCGCAACGGGTTGAGTGCTCCGCTAACTCGGCAATGATTCGATGCTAATTCTTGGCCACGATGTGGGCGCGGCGGTTCTTCTGCCAGCACGCCTCGGTGGAATCGGTGCAGACCGGCTTCTCTTTGCCATAGCTGACAGTCTGCAACTGGTCGCCCGGAATGCCCAGCGACACCAGGTATTCCTTGGCGGCCTTTGAACGGGCGTCGCCCAGGGCGCTGTTGTATTCGGCCGAGCCCCGCTCGTCGCAGTGGCCTTCCACGGTCAACTTGTAATCCGGGTACTGCTTCAGGATGTCGGCAAGCGTCTTGGCGTCATCGCTCAACGTCGTCTGCGCGTCGGTGCGCAGGCGGTGCTTGTCATAGTCGAAGTAGGCGTCCTGAATTTTGGCGAGCAGTTCTTCGATCCGCTTGATGGTGGCGGCGTCGGGATAGCGATTGCGCGGCGCCTCGGCCACCTGCTTCTGCTCCTGGCGGGGAGCGGGGGTGGGCGCGGGAGCGGGCGCGGCGGCTGCTTGAGGCGCCGGAGCGGGGGCCGGCGGAGCCGCGGCGGCGGTCTTCTTCTTACATGCGACGCCGCAAATGGATACAGCGGCAAGGGTGGCGACGGTCAGGATCCGGGACAATTTCACTGGATTGCTTTCTCCAATCCCAGTGTCACCGTTATGCCCTGCTCACCGACATCCCCGCGAGCCGGTATTTTCGCCGGAACCCTTCTGGTAGGCCTTCCGCCGCCCCGTCAGGATATCTTCTTGACGCTATAGTCGAAGGCCATTCCCGCATCGCTTTCGACGTGGAACTTGATCTCGCTGTTCCCCATCTTGCCCGTGTACTTCAGCTTCATCTCGTTGTCCTCGAACTTCACGGAGATGGTGAAGGAAATCGTATCGCCATCCACCTTCCCGTCCTTGATTTCGGACTTGCCCATCATCTGGCTGGTGGTTTCGCCGGTCAATTTGGCGCCGTCCACCTTGAAGACGAAGGTGCGTTCAATGTTGCCGTTCGGTGTTTCGACGGTCCCCTTCCACGTTCCGGAGACGTCGGCTGCAAAAGCGCTGAATGCGAACAGGGCGGCCAGGCACAACAGTTGCTTCATGGGAGTTCTCCTTTCGATGTCGAGGCGGGCCCTATCATTCTTTCCGGATTGCGTCCTCCGGTCAAGGGCGATTGCGCCGAAACACTCGAAAACCCCACGCATCGAGCGACACCGCCGGCGTCGCGGACGGTTTCGCGCCGCCTACCCCGAGGTCCGTAAACCCCGCCGCCGCGTCCACCAGCCCGAGAAACGGCCGGTTGGAGCAGTTCACCACCACCAGCAACTCCTCCGACGAATCCCGTCGCAAGTAGCTGACAATCCGGTCCGGCTCCCCGTTGCGGACCCACTCCGTTTCCCCCTGCCGGAGCGCCGCGTGCGCCCTCCGCAGCGCGATCATCTCACGGTAGAACTTTGGAAACTCCGGCCTCCGTTGCGCCATGGCCCAGAACACCGGAAGCCGCTCAAACAGCGCCGGATCTCCGGATTCGGTGGTATCGCCAACCTCCATGCCGTTATACATCAGCGGCGCGCCGTCCAGCGTGAACACCAGCGCCGAAGCGGCCAGCGCCCCCCGTTCGCCGAACCTCGCGATGGCGCGTTTCTCATCGTGATTGTCGGAAAAGCGCATGCGCAGCGATCCCCGTGGATAGCGCGCCCGCTCGGCCTCCCACACCCGCCGGATCTCGGTCGCCGGCGCCCCATTCTCGAACACCGCCGTCAATGCCGAATGGAACGGCCACTCGTAGTCGAGGTCGAAGGCCTTAACCAGCAGGTCCGGCGAGTCCGCCTCGGCGATCATGACGATGCCCGGTTTGATGCGCTCCAGCCGGTCCCGGGCCGCCTCCCAGAAATCCCGTGGAACCATGAACGCCACGTCGCACCGGAAACCGTCCAGATCGAAATCCCTCATCCAATGCTCGAGCATCGCCGTCATGTACTCGCACAACTCGGGATTCCGGTAATCGAGCCCCGCCACGTCGGCCCAGTCCGCAATCGGCGGCAGAACCTTGCCCGCGGCGTCCCGCTTGTAGAACTCCGGCCGCTTCATCAGCACGCTGTCCCAAGCCGTGTGATTGGCGACCATGTCGATAATCACCTTGAAGCCCAGTCGATGAGCCTCCCCCACCAGCCGCTTCAGATCCTCCGCCGAGCCGTAAGCCGGATTAACCGCATAGTAGTCGCGAACCGCGTAGGGACTCCCGATCGAGCCCTTCTTATTCAACTCCCCGGAAGGCTGAACCGGCATCAGCCATAGCAGCGTGACGCCCAGCTCACGCAACCGTGGCAGCCCCGCCTGGACGCCCTTGAAGTCGCCCGTCGCCGAGAAGGTCCGCGTGTTGATTTCGTAAATGACGGCGGAGGCCAGCCAGTCCGGCGACGTCCGGGCCCGGCGGTCATCCGCGATAAGAAGAGAGGATAGAAGAAGGAGGCACGCGCCGATGCGCATGCTCCCAGACTAGCTCAGCGACCGCCAGCAGAGCTGCCCGCCGAGCGACATCAGCCAAATCGACAACGCGAAGCGCAGAGGCCGCGGCGGCAGCAGCGCCGACAGGTTCGCGCCCACCAGGATCCCCGGGATGCCGCCGATCAGCAGGTGCATCAGCAACCGCGGATCGTAGTTGCCGGCTGTCAATTGGAACCCGCCGCCCACCAGCGACAACGCCAGCCCGAAGAACACGTCGGTGCCCACCACCTGGCTGGTGGCGATGGTGGTCAGCGACATCAGCGCCACTGAGCCCAGCGCGCCGGCCCCGGCCGAGGAGAACCCGAACTCCGCCCCGATGGGCGCCGTAATCAGCGGCAACCAGCGCCGCCGGTCAGCTGCCGCTGCGCTCTGATTCCGGGTGCGGAACATCCGCCACAGATTCAACGCCGCCCCCAGCGCGATCACCACCCCCAGCGTGCCCAACAGAATATCGGAGCGCGTCCGCGCATACCGCGTGAACAGCACCGATCCAAACAGCACGCCCGGCAATCCTCCCAGGCACATCCACCCGAGCACCCGCCAGTTCACCTGCTTGCGGAGCAGATAGCTGGGCGCGCCGGCGATTTTGATGATGCCGCCGTACACCAGCGCCGTCCCTACCGCTACCGGCGGCGGCAGATGAAGCGCCAGCAACAGCACCGGAGCCGTGATGCTCCCCGCGCCGACGCCCGTCAATCCAATGGCCAGCGCGATACCGAATCCAAGTAGAATCTCGCCCATGTCACTGCGCCTGTATGTGAATTCCGCACTCGAGCTTCTGCTGACCGGCCCACCGGCCGGACCTGGGATTTTCCGGATCGAACGGCAGCGCCGTACAAGGCTCGCAGCCGATGCTCGTATAACCTCGCTCGTACAGCGGCAACAGCGGGATGTCCCACTGCTTCATGTACTGCCAGACCTCCTTGGTCGTCCAATGCGCCAAAGGACTGATCTTGCGCAGTGTCTTGCCGGAAGGCAGCTTGAACGGCTCGACCGTCTCAAGCCCGGCGCGCGTGGGAGACTGCTCCCGCCGCAGCCCGGTGAACCAGACATCGTAGCCCGCCAAGCCCCCAAACAGCGGCTCGACTTTGCGGAATCCGCAGCACCGGTTCGGCGCCGTCTGGTACAGCAGGCCATGCTCGGCCTCCTGCTCGGCAACGGTGGACTTCGGCGCCAGATTCACCAGCTTCAGCGACAGCCGGCTGGCGATCTCATCGCGATAGGCGTACGTTTCGGCGAAGTGGTAGCCCGTATCGAGAAACAGCACTGGGATATCCGGCGCCTCCAGCGTGATCATGTGGACCACAGCCACGCACTCGGCCTGAAAACTGCTCGTGACGCACTTCAGCCCCTCGCCGGCCAATTCGGACCGGATCAACTGGCGCGCGGCCTCGACATGACTCGACATCGTCAGATCCCTCCCCCGTCGGCGACCGTCTGTTCGCCGATCAGCGTTCCCCGTTCTTCCAGCCACCCGACGATCTCGTCCACGGCGGTTTCGTCGTCGATCGAAAGCGGCAGGCTCGGCTCATAACCGCCCGTCACGATCACCAGCAGCCCGGCGCGTTCGAGCGCCAGCGACGGCTCGGCGGAAACCGCGACATTGGCCCCGCGATTGAACAACCGCCGTTCCAGCAGTTCCGCCAGGCTGGGACGCTCGCCGATGAACACGGCCGCCGGATGATGCCCGTACCGCGCGGCGCGCTCGGCCTCGGTCACCGGTCCCGAGGCGGCGGCATGCTCCCGCACAATCATCAGCGCGCCTGCGGTGGCGTTGGTCGCCGGATCGATCAGGATCGCCGAACCGGTAATGCGGTTCTCGCGATACGGGTCGAAGGCGATCGGCCGCGAAGTCTCCACCCGGATCAGCCCGATGCCGTTCATCGGCAGCGTCGCGGCCCCTTCGTGGTCGAGCGTATTGATATCCACCCGATGCACGATCGCCGAAACCCGGGCCGGCACAGTCTCCGAAGCGTGCCGCAGCAGATACGGTTTCGCCGGATCGAGCGCCTGCTCGCTCATCCACACCGCGTGCGCTTCAAACACCCTGGAGAGCGTCGGAGCGTGCCCCGCTCCCGCGATCAGGTCCCCGCGACTGATATCGGTTTCGTCTTCGAGCGTCACCACCAGCGACATCCCCGCCGTCGCCGCCGCCAGCGGACCGTCGTAGGATTCAATCGACTTCACCTGCGTCGTGCGCCCCGAAGGAAACACCGTTACGGTTTCCCCGGCCCGCACCGTGCCTGACGCGACCTGCCCCGCATACCCACGGAAGTCCTGGTGTGGACGGATCACCCTCTGCACCGGCAGACGGAACGGCCTCGTCTCCGCGCCATCCGCCATCTCCACCGTCTCCAGGTACTCCAGCAGAGCCGGACCCTCGAACCACCCCATCGTGCGCGATTGTTTGACGACGTTATCGCCGGTCAACGCGCTGATCGGGACAAACCAGGCGCCGCTGACGCCCAGCCGTCCCAGGACGCTCGAAAACTCCCGGCGGATGGAGTCGAAGACGTCCTGCCGAAAGTCCACCAAGTCCATCTTGTTGACGGCGATCGCCAGCCGGGGAATCCCCAGTAGAGCCGAGATATAGGCGTGCCGGCGCGACTGCGGTTGCACGCCGTTGCGGGCGTCGATCAGAATGATGGCCAGGTCCGCCGTCGAAGCGCCCGTCGCCATGTTGCGCGTGTACTGCTCGTGGCCCGGCGTATCGGCGATGATGAACTTGCGCCGGTGCGTGGCGAAGTAACGGTAAGCGACGTCGATGGTGATGCCCTGCTCCCGTTCGGCGCGCAGTCCGTCAGTGAGCAGCGAAAGGTCGATGGCCCCGGCCGACCGGTTCACTGTCGACTTGGCGATCGACTTGATGTGGTCCTCATAGACGTTCTGCGAATCGTACAGCAGGCGTCCAATCAGCGTCGACTTGCCATCATCCACGCTCCCCGCGGTCGTAAACCGCAGCAGGTCCTTGTGTTTCTCGGCGGCCAGGAACTGGTCGACGTCGAATACCGGGCGATCGGCCAACGCGGCCATTTTAGAAGTACCCCTCGCGCTTTTTGATTTCCATGGAGCCGTCCTGATCGTGATCAATCACGCGGTTTTCGCGCTCAGAACGTCGAAAAGAGATGATTTCCTCGATGATTTTGGGCAGCGTATCGGCCTCGGAACGGATCGCGCCGGTGCACGGACTGCACCCCAGCGACCGCATGCGGCACATCACCATCTCGGTCCGTTCGCCCGGCAGCACCGGCACAAACGGCTGTTCGAGCGGGATCAACGACTCACCCCGCACCAACATGGGCCTCGGTTTGGCAAAGTACAGCGGAACGATCGGGATTTGTTCGACGTGTATGTACTGCCAGATGTCGAGTTCGGTCCAATTCGACAGCGGAAACACCCGAATGCTCTCGCCGGGCTTCAAACGCGCGTTGAAGACGTTCCACAGCTCTGGCCGTTGATTCTTCGGGTCCCACTGCCCGGCCGTATCCCGGACCGAGAATATCCTCTCTTTGGCTCGGGATTTCTCCTCGTCGCGACGCGCACCGCCGATCGCCGCGTCATAGCCGCCCTCCCGCAGCGCCGTCAGTAGCGCCCCGGTCTTCAGCAGTTGGCAGCAGCGCTGGGTTCCCACCGCAAACGGCTGAACGCCGTCTTCCACCGCCGGACGGCTCCGGTGCACGATCAGATTCAAGCCGAGCCGCGCCGCCTGCTCGTCCCGAAATGTAATCATTTCCTTGAATTTGTAGGTCGTATCTACATGTAGCAACGGGAACGGAATAGGGCCTGGCCAGAACGCCTTCTGGGCCAGCCGAAGCATCACCGACGAATCCTTGCCGATCGAATACAGCATCACCGGCCGCTGAAATTCTCCGGCTACCTCGCGCAGGATGTGGATGCTCTCGGCCTCAAGACGTTGGAGGTGGCTGAGCGACGACATGGGAGCAGGATAACACAACCATGTCTACTGTGTCGATAGGGATTGATCAGTTTAGCTGGGGCGTGATTTTGAGATTCGCAAAATAGCCCTCGGTCCCAGGTCCAACCCATAACGCCACCCCGCCCTCGATGTCTCCGAGCTTCAGGTCGTTGACAATCAGGCACGGCTGTTGCGCTCCGTGCACAAACAGACGGGCTTTCACCCCATCGACGACGATACGGTACCGGGCCCAAACTCCCGGTTCCAGATCGACATAGGACTCGTATTTTTCGGGCGATTCCTTCCGCAGGCGGGCGAAGTCGAAGTCCGGGTGCGCCCCATATTGGGTGGAGTGGTTGCGTCGCACCTGGTCGTCGGCGCGCCCGTTGGTGGGTCGAAGGTAAATGTATTCGTAGCGGTCGTCTTTAAGACGAAAGGCGATCCCGATGAATCCCCGCGCGCCGGCGCCGGCGGTTGCGACGGGTTTTCCGGCCACTTCCGCTTCAATCACCCCGTTGTGGAAGCGGATTCCCTTCACGATGGCGAACGAGGCGCCGTTGGCGCGATCGGCCAGCGCATCCACCCGGACTGCGGATTTGCCCTGGTAGTCGACCGCCGTCACCTTGGCGCCGTGAGCCTCCAGCTGTTCGGGCGTCTGGGCCGTCATAGGGATGACGGCCAGGATGAGCATCAACGCCAGCTTCATCTCTCTAAGGTATCTCCCCGATCGATTCGGATGTACCCATTCTTCCGCTACATCCGTCCAAATGGCCGTAGACCTGCATGAAACGATCCGTGTTGACCGTGCTTTTGTTTCCTTTTTTGATGGTCGCCGAGACGCTTCCGTCAACCCCCGCCCCACGTGTGATGCACCTTTCCGTCAAGCCCTGCACCCAGCGGCTGGTTTTCCAGTACAGCGACAGGCAGACCCTGAAGATCGATGACGACGGCAATCTGCTGATCACCACCGGCGAAGAGACCGTGGTGCAGGAAACGCCAGTCGTTTCGCAGCGGATCGGCGATTCCATCCGCCTGGTCAGCTCCGAGTACACGTTAGGCGCCCGGGGGCAGGCCGTTCTGACGCTCGGACCGCACGACTCCCGGCACGACATCGAAATCGACTCGAAGATTCCCGCCCGCCTTCCGTCCGCCCCCTCGGTTCGGGCGGACTCCCCGGCATCGGCCGAGTAAGGCCGCCAGCGCGCTGCGGTGGACACCTCCCTTCCGCGATCGGTCCGACGGACCGCCCGTTATCCGAACATTCGGCGCCACCGGTTCGCCGTCCGCACCGCTTCGGGCGATTCCCACGTATCGGCTGAGTAAGCTCGCCAGCGGGCGGCGTCGCCTTTTCGCGACTCGTCCGACGGCCTGCCAACCGGACGAACACCCGGGCCGGGCCAAGTTTGGGCGCCGACGTTTGGGCCGAACCACCGCCGTCCGTCCGCCCCGTCGGATCGAGCCGATTCCCCGGCATCGGCTGAGTAAGCCGGCCTGCCGCCAGTCAAGAGGGGCGGAAGAACAGGCTGAGGAGGCCGCCGAAGGGCGCGCTGCGGGTTTGCGTCTCCTTTTCGCGACCCGTCAGACGATCCGCCAATTGTCCGAACATGCGCCCTAGCGGCGAGTTCGGGGCCACCGGCTTGCCGTCGAGCAGCGCCTTCTGCACCGCGTCGTAATCGCTCGGGATGGTGTGCAGGACGTCGATATGCAGCGCCGAGGAAATCACTTCCTTCGACAGGCTGATGCTCTTGTCGTAGCGATTGACGATCACCCGCACCTTCCACTTGGGAATCCGGTTGGCCTCCAGGTAGGAAAGCGAGCGTTGCGCGCCGTGCAGCGCCGGCAGTTCGTTGGTGGTCACCAATAGCACTTCGTCGGCCGTCCGGGCCTGTGACAGGTTCCATTCGCCGTACGCCGATCCCGCATCGACGACCACGATGTCGTAAATCCGCCGCGCGAATTCGATGATGGGAGTGGCGTCGCGGGACTCGCTGACGCCGTGCGCCAATAGCTCCGGCGCAAGCAGCACGTCGATGCCCGCTCGCGAGGTGACCATGCCTCGCCACAGGTCGGCATCGAGCGATTCGGCCCGGCTCAGCACGTCCAGGAACGTGTAGGAAGGGCTGATCTTGAGCAGGAACGAGATCGAGCCGGCCAATGGATCGAGGTCTGCCAACAGCACCCGGTTGCCCGCGTTCTTGAGGCGATGCGCCAGGTTGCAGGCCAGCGTGCTCGCCCCGCAGGCGCCCTTGGCCGGCATGACGCAGATGACCTTGGCGAGCTTCGAGGGGCCGGTCCGGTCCCCGGGTTGGATCTTCAGCTTTTCAAGGGCTCTCTTCAGGTGCTCGGCCTCGAATGGGTGCAGCAGGAACTCGCTTGCGCCCACTCTCAGGCACTTGAGGATCAGGTCCGGGTCGTCGGCCGCCAGCAGCGCGATGATTCCGCCCTCCGGATCGTAGGCACGCAGCGCTTCGATCAGGGCCAGCGAACGTGGGCGGTCCGACACGACGTCCACCAGGCACAGCTCCGGCGCCCCGGCTCCCAGCTCTCTCGGCAACTCGTCCCGCGATGGATATCCATGCACGTCGCAAGCCGTCGCTTCCGGCAGACACCGCGAGAGAACGGAAGCCAGCTCTTCCAGAATCGCTCGGTTCGGACTAAAGCAAAAGACCCGCCCCACGACGCTCCTTCTGGCCGTCATCTATCAAACTATCCGCATCGACCAAGCGTGACAAAACTGTGAGACAGAAATTCGTAAACAAGGACTAAACATTCGAGGTATATGGCGATAAGGGTGGTATGCCCTCTGATATGAACTCGAATCTTTCCTTGGATACGAACACGCGGCTGCCTGAGTCGCCCGCGCCAGTCGGGGGGACAATCCTCACACGAAGTGGGACTTCCATGACCTTGGCTCAACTGAAACACGTCGCGGTCTGCGACACACAACCCGTGACGGCGGAAGGCGTCAAGACCGTCCTGGGCTCCTGCGCGGACCTGAAATTCGCCGATTACACCGATTCGCTGTCCGCGGCGGCCGATCTGATCAGCCGGCTGTCGCCCGATATCGTTCTTGTCGATAAAGCGTTCGGAATTCAGGCTGTGCTCGAATGGGTCGGCGAGACCCGCAGCCAGCATCCGGATACCGCCCTTGTGGTTTGGGGCGTATCCATGACCGAATCGGAGGCGCTGCGCTTTCTGCAATCGGGAGCGCGCGGCATCATCCGCAAGACATCGCCGGTCGCCCAGGTGCTCGCCTGTCTCCGCGCCGTCGCGGCGGGGCGGAATTGGATGGAGGACTCGGTCTTCAAAGATGTTCTTCGTTCGGACCGGTACCCGCGCTCTGAACTGACCCCGCGGGAACAGCAAGTGCTCGAGTTGGTGGAACAGGGATTTAAAAACAAAGATATCGCCACCGAGTTGGGCATCCGTCCGGGAACGGTCAAAATCCATCTGAAGCACATCTTCGAGAAGACCGGCGTCCGCGGCCGCTACGGGCTCGCCCTGAACGGGCTTCGAGACCGCGGAGCACTGTCGTTAACCGCGTAGCCGCTTGCCTGCTACGAGCGCGTAGAGGATGGCAAACCCGTGACGGAGGGACGGGTTTGCTATCCTTACGTTGCGTGCGTACCGCTGTCTGTTGTGTGATCTTCACGCTGGCCGCAGGAGGTCTCCGCGCCCAGCAACCCTCTCCGCTGCTCAGGATTCTCGAACAGGAGATTGGCCGGAATTTCGGCGTCCTGAAGGAAAAGGCCGATCCCCCGCCCTACTTCCTGTCCTATACGGTGGTTGAATCAGAAGGCAACGTAATCGCGGCCACCATGGGCGCGGTCACCGGCCAGAATCACTCCAATTCACGCCTGCTCGACGTCACCGTCCGCGTCGGCAGCCCCGCCCTCGACAACTATCACCGCACGGCCAACGATCGGCCGCAGTTTTCTTCGCTGGTCGCCATTCCCGTCGAGGACGGCGAGGCGGCCATTCGCCGGGCCTGCTGGCTCGAGACGGACCGGATTTATCGGGCCGCTTCCCAGCGGCTGATCCAGATCAAGACGAATCAGCAGGTGCAGGTCTCGCGCGACGATGATTCTGCGGACTTCTCCAAGGAGGATCCGGCCCAGTACACCGGCGCCACGCCGAAGCTGAGCTTCCCGGCGGCGGAATGGACCAACCGGTTGCGCAAGTTGTCGGCCCGGTTCAGCAATTATCCCGGCGTGCTCAACTCCACCGTGGCCGTCGCCGCTCAGCGGGAGACGAAATACCTGGTGAACACCGAAGGGTCTCGCATTCAGACCGGGCGCACCACCGCCGAGATCGTCATTACCGCCCAGGGTAAGGCCGCCGACGGCATGGACCTCGGCGTCCATGAGAGCTTTCAGGCCGACGACCCGTCCCGGCTACCCAAGGACGAGGTGATCCTGGCCGCCATCGACAAGGCCGGCCGTGACCTGGAAGGACTGCTGCACGCCCCTGTGGTGGAACCCTACATCGGGCCTGCCATTCTATCCGGCCGGGCGGCCGGCGTTTTCTTCCACGAAATCTTCGGCCACCGCATCGAAGGCCACCGCCAGAAGGATGAAGCCGAAGGCCAAACCTTTACAAAAAGTGTTGGGCAGCCGGTTTTGCCGGAATTTTTGTCGGTTATTTTCGATCCGACGCGGACGAATTTGAGCGGGACGTTTTTGAATGGCGCGTATGTGTATGACGATGAAGGGGTTAAGGCTCGACCGGTGACGGCGGTGGACCATGGGGTGCTGAAGACCTTTCTGCTTTCACGGTCTCCAATCAAGGGTTTTTCGCACTCAAATGGGCACGGAAGACGCCAAATTGGCGCAGATGTGGTGTCCAGACAGTCGAATTTGATCGTGGAATCGTCGAAAACGGTGTCGGATGAGCGCCTTAAAGAGATGTTGCGCGAGGAGTTGAAGCGCCAGAACAAGCCCTGGGGCCTCTATTTCAGTCGTGTCACGGGCGGCTATACGACCACACAGCGACGTGGACTGCAGGCATTCACCGTAATCCCCCTGGTGGTTTATCGGGTTTTCGTCGATGGCCGGCCGGACGAACTGGTGCGGGGGGTCGACATCGTGGGCACGCCGCTGGCGAGTTTCGCCAAGATCGTGGCGACCTCCGATAAGCTGGAAGTTTTCAACGGCGTCTGTGGAGCCGAATCCGGAAGCGTGCCGGTTTCGGCGTCGGCGCCGGCAATCCTGATCTCGGAGATCGAGATTCAGAAGAAGGAACACTCGCAGGACCGTCCACCGCTGTTGTCGCGGCCGCTTGGGGAGGGCAACTAACATGCGTTTCCTAATGGCCGCCCTCGCCTTCAGCGCCCTGGCCCTGGCACAGACAGCGGAGCAGGACCCGGTGCTGCGCGCCATGACCGATGAACTCGCGCGGTCCCGGGGGCTGCGCGTGCTCGACCTCGACAAGCCCTACTACATCGGATACGCGATCGAGGACGCCGATACGTTTCTCGCCACGGGAGTGCTGGGCGGGCTGCTCGGCGCCAACCGGAATCGCAGCCGGATCCCGCAGGTAGAGGTCCGGACCGGCGATTACAGCTTCGACAACACCAATCACATCACTTCGGGCATGTACAATGCGGCCCGTTACGATCCGGAACGGTGGCCGCTCGACAACAACTACGCCATTCTTCAGCAGTGCCTGTGGCTCGCCACCGACCGCGCCTACAAGGGCTCGCTCGAAGCCCTGGCGCGGAAGCGGGCCTCGCTCAAGAACGCCGCGGCGGGGGACCTGCTTCCCGATTTCTACAAAATCGATGTGGTGAAGAGCATCCAGCCGGTGAAGCTGCCGAATTACGACGAGGACGCCTGGACCAAGGCGGTGGTCAAACTGTCCGGGCTGTTCAACTCGTACCCGGAAATCTACACCTCGTCGGTGAGCCTGCAGTTTTTCCGGGGCACATCCTGGTTTGCCAGCTCCGAGGGGGCGTTGCAGCGCAACGCCGACACCCTGTTCGAATTGCGGACGCGGGCCGACGCGCAGGCGGCGGACGGAATGCTGATCCATGACGCGACGGGCTTTGCGACGCTCGACCTGGGCGCCCTGCCGCCGGAGGCCGAGGCGCGCCGGGCGTTTTCCGAGGTCGCCGACAACGTCCGCAACCTGCTGAAGGCGCCGGTGGGCGAGTCCTACTCCGGGCCGGTGCTGTTTGAGGGCATTGCGGGTGCGCAATTGCTGGCGCAACTGGTGGGAGACAACCTGCGCATTCCGCGGCGGCCCATCTCCGACCCGGGCCGGCCGATTCCCTTCCTGCCGAGCGATTTCGAGACCAAGCTGGGTTCGAAGATCCTGCCGGAGTGGATGGATGTGGTGGACGACGCCACTCAGAAAGAGTACCGGGGACATCCGCTGGCGGGCTCCTATCCGTTCGATATGGAGGGAGTGGCCCCGAAACCGATCGTGGTGGTTGAGAAGGGCGTGCTGAAGAGTTTTCTCACCACACGCCAGCCGGTGAAGGGCGCCAATGGATCGACCGGACACGCCCGGCTGCAAGGCGGCGCAGGCGCTCGCGCCGCAGCCATCAGCAACCTGTTTGTGAAATCGTCGCAGGGCGCTCCGGCCTCGAAAATGAAGGCCCAGCTGATCGATTTGATCAAGCAGCGGGGTAAGCCTTACGGACTGCTGGTGCGCAAGCTGGACTATCCGAGCTCCGCCTCGGTGCGGGAATTGCGCGGCATGCTGACCGGGATGTCGGGCGCGGGCGGCGGGAGCCGGCCCGTGAGCCCGCCCGTGCTGGTGTACCGCGTGTATCCGGACGGGCGGGAGCAACTGGTGCGCGGAATGCGCTTCCGCGGGCTGAATGCGCGCTCGTTGCGGGACATCGTGACGGCCTCCGAGGAGACTTACGCCTTCGACTTCGTCAACAACGGGGCTCCGTTTGCGATGATAGGAGCAGGCGGATACCTGGCGCCCGCCACAGTGGTGGCGCCGGCGCTCCTGTTTGACGAGGTGGAACTCGAGCAGGCGCAAGATGAAGCATCGAAGCCGCCCATTGTTCCGCCGCCGGCCCTGGACATCGCGGTACGGTAGCCGCCGCCAGACCGGCGTTGGCTTGTCAGCATGAGCATTCTCAGCCGGTCCGTCTTCAAAGAGATCACCGTTGGCGCCCTATTGGGCGGGGTGCTGTTCACCTTCGTCCTGTTTCTGCGTAGCGCGAGCCAGTTGTTCGCCATCCTGGTGCGCAGCTCCGCGCCCCCACGGACCGTGGGGTACCTGTTTTCGCTGACCTTTCCGGACGCTCTGATCTTCACGGTGCCGCTGGCGGTGCTGGTGGGCGTGCTGCTCGGGTTGAGCCGGATGTCCGGCGACGGGGAGATCACGGCGATGCGGGCGGCGGGCGTTCCCGGACGACGGGTGACGGCTCCGGTGCTGACGTTCGCCGCGATGGCGACCTTGGTCGCGGCGGCCTGCTCGCTATGGCTGACGCCGTGGGCGATCCGCGAACGGTATCGGGTTCTGAACGAGGTGGCGGCCGCGCAGGTGACCGCCAATATCGAGGCCCGCGTTTTCGACGAGCAGTTTCCCAAGCGGATCCTTTATGTGGGCGACGTCATTCCCGGGCCGGTGACGCGATGGCGCAACATGCTGCTGGCCGATGTCACGCCGCCCGAGGAACGGCCGAAGAGGTCGCGGGAGCTGGCCGACGGTCCTCGGATCACGGTGGCGTCGGAGGCGGTGGCGACGCCCGACGTCGCGCATAACCGCATCCAGCTCACGCTGCTGAACGGCAGCAATTACGAGATCGAAAAGGACGATAAATACACCATCAGTTCGTTCCCTCGGGGCGACCAGGTGATCGAGGCGCAGAAGCCGAACGAGATCCGCGCCTCGAGGCCATCGAGCGAACTGGACACGATTCCGCTGTACCGGATGGTGTACAACGACCGGACCGTCGACAAGGCTCGAAGGCTGGAGGGAATGATCGAGCTGCACCAGCGGCTGGCGCTCCCGCTGGCCTGCCTGTTGCTGCCGCTGGTGGGAATTCCGCTGGGCGTATCGTCGCGCAAGGGCGGAAAGTCGGGTGCGTTCGTGGTCACGGTGGGGCTTGCGTTCCTCTACTACATGGGGCTGATCAGCCTGATCGGGCTGTCGCGGCAGGGGACGGTTCCGGCGGCGGCGGCGGTGTGGACGCCCAACGCGATCTTCGCGCTGATCGGCATTGTATTGATGCTGCGGCTGGAGTCGCCGGGCGATCGCGACTGGATCGGCGCGGTGCGCGGCCGGGCCCAGCGAACGTTCGACCGGCTGCGCGGGCGGATCGCCATGGCGCCGAAGGGACCGTCGGGCTCGACGTCGCGATCGCGCTTCCCGCTGCTACCGCAGTTGATCGACGCCTACGTGCTGAACAGTTTCCTGTTCTACCTGGGCGTGTGGCTGATCGGCTTCGTGGTGATGATCCACGTGTTCACGTTCTTCGAACTGCTGAGCGATGTGGTGAAGAACCGGATCCCGATGTCGCAGGTGTTCGAGTACCTGTTCTTCCTGACGCCGATGTTGATTTACCAGACCATGCCCATGAGCGTGCTGGTGGCCGTGCTGTTCACCTTTGGCGTCTTCACGAAAAACAACGAAATCACAGCCTTCAAGGCGTGCGGCGTGAGCCTGTACCGGCTGGCGGTGCCGGTGCTGCTGGCGAGCGCGGCGGTGAGCGGGAGCCTGTTCGCCTTCGACCAATACTGGATCCCGGAGGCGAACCGGCGGCAGGACGCGCTTCGCAACATCATCAAGGGCCGGCCTCCGCAGACGTACCTGCGGCCGGATCGCAAATGGATCTACGGGCGCGGGGACCGGATCTTCTACTACAAGTACTTCGACACGGCGGAGCTGTCGATGGCCGGGGTCAGCGTGTTCGAACTGGATCCCAGGACGTTCCGCCTGACCAAGCACATACAGGCCGAGCGGGCGCACTGGGAACGCTCCCTGAATAAGTGGGTGTTCGAGAACGGGTGGGCGCGCGACATAGCGGGCATTCGCGAGACCTATGTGGCGGACTTTCGCGGCGGGACGATGACCTTTCCGGAGCTGAGTGAACCTCCGAGCCACTTCACCAAGGAAGTGAAGCAGTACTTCCAGATGAACACGAACGACCTGCGCGATTACATCCGCGATCTGCAGCAGAGCGGATTCAACACGATCGCGCTACAGGTGCAGTATCACAAGAAGTTCGCGGTTCCGCTGTTTGCGCTGATCATGGCGCTGATCTCCATTCCGTTTTCCTTCCTGGCCGGGAATCGAGGCACGATGGCGGGGGTGGGCGTCAGTTTCGCGATCGCCATTGCGTACTTCAGCATCAACATGCTGTTTGAACAGGTGGGGAATCTGAGTCAGTTGCCACCGGAGCTGGCGGCATGGTCGCCGGACGCGATCTTTACTCTTACCGGACTGTATTTTCTGGCAAGGATGAGGACCTAGCTAGCAGCCCGTGGCGCCAGTCG
>JAFDVZ010000010.1:100713-278793 GCA_018268715.1 Acidobacteriota bacterium
GGACTTGCGCCACGGGCTGCTAGACTGGGGACCAGGCGACGGGGCCCGGTCCCTTGGCGCTACGCTTCAGAACTCCAGACGAACGGCGATCTGTCCGGTGCGATTGCCGCCGAAGTCAGCGACGGTGGCCTTGGTGATGGCTCCGAAGCCGCTGCTCGAGATGCTCAGGTTCGGGATGTCGTAGTTGGTGCGGTCCAGGATGTTGGTGAACGTGCCCTGGACGCCGACGCGGAACTTCTCGGTGGCCTGGAAGTACTTGCCGAAGCCCATGGACAGGGTAGCTCCGCCAGGTCCTTCGAGGATGCCGACTCCCGAATTGCCGAAGCGGCCGATGGGGGCCGGGGACGATCCGCCGGAGCCGATGGAGCAGCTGAATTTGCTCGACATGCTTTCCTGGCCGGCGCAGACGAAGGCGTTGCGGTCGACCCACGCGGCGATGGTCTGGTTGGAGGGGACGCCGGAGGCGAGACGGTCCGGACGCTGGGTGCGGTAGTAGCCCGAGCCGGTGCCCGAGGGATCCGACGTGCCGCCCTGGGAAGGCGTCATGAACGGACCCGACTGCCCGATGAAGATTCCGCTCAACTGCCATCCGCCGGCGAACATGTCGGCGGTGCGGCTGAGCTTCGAGCCGAAGCGCTTGCCGCGGCCGAAGGGGATCTCGTAGACGGCGGTGCTGACGAAGCGGTGGCGGCGGGTGGCGTAGTCGTTGCCGCGGCTGCCGGCGCGATTCAGCGAATCCATGATGCGGCCGTTGCCGGTCTCCGATCCGAAGTCGGTCGGGTTAGGGCCGCCGATGTCATTCACGTTATGGGCGAGTGTGTAGGCGGCGGTGAAGCTCAAGCCGTGGGAGAAGCGGCGGTTGACTTCGATCTGCGCCGAGTTATAAGCGGAGTTGCCACCCTGGTCGCGGCTCTCGATCCGGTACCAATAGGGGAACGGCCGGCTGGTGAGAGGCTGCTGACTGTAGGGCGTGGTGGAGTAATACGACTGGTTCACGTTCGGGGCGAACGGAAGGTGAGTCCCCTTTAAGCCGATGTAACTCACGCGGACGCCGGTGTTGTAGCCGATGTTGCGTTCGACGGTGAGCGACCACTGGGTGACGTAGGGGTTCTTGAAGTCCACCACGTTGGCGGTGCCGAAATAGTTGGTTCCGTAGTCGGCGGCGCTGACGGACACGCCCGATCCGCTGGTCTTGATGTTGGGCCAGGAGAAGATCGGATTGCCCTGTCCATCCACATTGATGTAGCTGCGGACGTCGGTTTGGGCGGTGCCTGTCAACGAGTAGAAGACCGCGCCGCGGATGGGCATGTTGTAGAGCCCGAAGCCGCCGCGGACAACGGTGTTGGCGTCGTCGAAGGGGCGATAGGCGAAGCCGAAGCGCGGATAGAAGTTATACTTGTAGTCCTTGCGGAGCCCTTCCGGCAGGCCCGCTTCCTTCGCCGTCTTGAAGGGAGTGCATCCGACGCCGGGGATGCCGCCCAGGTTGTTGGCCGGCAGGTTGGGCGTTCCGGCGCACGCGTTGACGGCGAGCAGCAGACCGGGGGCGAGCAGCGTCGCGGCCTTCTGGCTGGACGGGTAGAGGATAGCGCCCGTCTTCGGAATGGAACGGTCGAAGTTGCCGATGTTGCCGGACTCATCCTGGAACGGCGGCAGATACTGCCAGCGGATTCCGTACTCGAGCGTCAACTTGCGGCTGACCCGGAAACTGTCCTGCAGATAGGCGTGATATTCCGACGAGCGGCCGTCGTTGTCCTCGAGCACGGTGGCGACGGCCGAACCGCTGGGCAGGCCAAGCAGGAAGTTGGCGAAACCGTTGCCGGTGAACACGCCGTCGGTGAACGAGTAAGTCCCGAAGTTATCGGCGCCGTAGAAGCCGAGCGCGGTCTTCGAACGGTTGTAGAACAGAGACAGGCCGCCCTTGATGGAGTGGCGTCCGATGACCCAGGTGAGATTTTCGTTGGCGGTCAGGGTGCGATAGGTGTCGGCGCCCTGTACGCGGTCGACGCCGATGCCGGTGATGTTATCGATATTGATCTCCGGCAGGCCGTTGAAGGGCAGCACGGGCAGGCCGTTGAAGCCTAGGCCCTGGGTGAACTTGCGGCCGTCGAAGCCGTCGACGAAGTTACTCGCGTTCACGTTGTCGGACCAGCCGAAGCGGAATTCGTTTAGCAGGTTCGGCTTGATGGAGTAATTGTGAGAGGCGACGAAGGAGGTGTTCTGGGGGCTGTTGGCGATGCCGGGGATCAGCAGATCGGCGGCGCTGATGGTGTTTACGTTGCGGCGGGTG
Organism: Acidobacteriota bacterium; assembly: GCA_018268715.1. Taxonomy (GTDB): domain Bacteria; phylum Acidobacteriota; class Terriglobia; order Bryobacterales; family Bryobacteraceae; genus TMP-7. Next base: position 103,001 of record JAFDVZ010000010.1, read on the forward strand.
TAACGGCCGAAGATGGTCTGCTTGCTGTTGATCACCTGGTCCAGGCGGAGGTCCCACAGGTTGCCCGGGATGTCGGACTGTTTGTTGGTGACGTAGTTGGTGGTGTGAAACACGTCGGCCGAGCCGGTGTTCGGAGTCGGGTAGAACTGCTGGAGGAAAGCCTGCGAGATGGAGCTGATCCGCGAGGTGGGGATCTTGTTGCCCGCAAACGGCTTGCCCGTGGTGGGGTCGAGCAGGGTGACGCCCGTTTCCTTGCTGAAGTCGCCGCCGCGCATGGACGAGGTGGGGACGTCGTTCTGCACCAGGCTGGTGCGCGGGTAGTTGCGCCCCTCGAAATCGGCGTAGAAGAACGTCCGGTTGCGGCCGTTGTAGAGCTTGGGAATCCAGACGGGGCCGCTGAAGTTGAAGCCGGCCAGGTTCACCTGCTTCTGCTCCTTGGTGGCGGTTCCGAAACGCTGGGAGTCGAGCGCGTCGTTCTGGAAGTACCAGAAGCCGGCGCCGTGGAAGGCGTTTCCGCCGCTGCGGGTGACCGCGGTGACGTCGCCCACGCCGGCGAATTCGGCGGTGTTGCCGGCGCCTTGCACCTTGAGTTCGGCGATCGCTTCGGCGCTCGGGAAGGTGTCGGCCATGGCGCCGCCGCCACGGGGATGCTGGACGCTAACGCCGTCGACGGAATAGCTGGCCTGTCCCGGGAGGGCGCCGTTGATCGAGAAACTGGCTTGTCCCGCGGCGCTGTTGTTGCTCTGCACGCCGGGCATGGTGGCGATGAGTTGGAACGAGGAGTTATCGACGGCGGCGCGGTGGTTGACCGGCAGGTTGATGACTCGCTCGTTGCCGAGGGCGGAGGTTACCGCGCCGGTGTCGGTTTGAATCACGCCGGCCTGGGCGGTGACGTCGACGGTCTCCGATTGGGTTCCGACTTTGAGCTGCGCGTCGATGCGAACGGTCTGTCGGGCGGCCAGGACGGCGCCTCGGGCCTGGAAGGCCTCAAATCCGGGATAACTGATGGACAGGGTGTAGGCGCCAGGCTTCAAATTGGCGGCTTCGTAACCGCCGTCCGAGCCGGTGAGTACGGCTCGGGTGAGGTTCTCCTCCTGGAGGGTGAGGGAAACCCTGGCGCCGTTGATGGCCTGACCGCTAGGGTCGGTGACTCGACCGAGAAAGGTCCCGAAGGTGGATTGCGCCCATAAGGCGGGCGCGGCGGCCGCTACTAGCAGGATCCGCATGAACTTCCGCTGCATTCATTCTCCTTTGGCGAATTGACCCGGAGCTTGCCGGGTCGATCCACGAGGATAGCGGAAGAAAACGAAAGCTCTGTTAACGTGCTGTTACAACGGCGTGAATCCGGGCGCTAGACCTTGTCGATGGCTTTCAACAATCCGGCGAGCGAGATCTCCGTCGCGCGGGCTTTGCCTTCGGGAGAGCGCCAGTGCGTTTCGAGGGTGAACGATCCCCGGTAGCCGGCCTTGAGCAGGGCGCGGATCTGCGCGGTGTTGTCGAATTCTCCGGCGCCGACCGGAGCCCACTCCACCACGCCGTCGGGCTTGTGTTTGTAGTCGCGCAGGTGCACGTGCAGGATGCGGGCCGGATCGAGCTTACGGAAGCCGTCCGGGAATGGGACTTCGCCGGAGGCGGCGGCGTTGTTGGGGTCCCAGGCGAGGCCAACCGCGTCGTGCTTGACGGCGCTCAGCAGGCGCGCGGCGTCGGCGCCGGTCTGGACGTAGCCGCCCTTCAGATTCTCAATGGCGAGTTTGAAGCCGCGCTGGTGAGCCCGGCGGCCCGCCTGCTCGAGCAGTTCGTAGGTGCGCGGATAGGCCGATGCGTCGCCGACGGCGCCGTCGGCGGGCAGGAACGCGAAGATGCGCAGGAGTTTCGCGCCCAGGATGTCGCCGCGGTCCATGGCGGCGTCGAGCAGGCGCCATTCCTTGTCGAGCGCGGTGGGAGTGGCGGGGATGGAGCCTCGGAAGAAGGCCGTGTCGACGATGGAGGTGCGCACCTGGGCGGCGTCGAAAGCGGCGCGGGCTTCTCGCACGCGGTCGAGCGGCTGTTCGGTGTTGTACTTGCCCCAAACCGACCGCACTTCGACCCAGTGCAGTTGACGCTTAGCCAGGAAGTCGGCCGCTACCTTGGGATCCTCGTCGATTTCGTCGCTGGTGACGCCCAGCTTGATCTGGGCGAGCGGGAGGGCGCGCAGGGAGGTGGCGAAGGCGCCGGCCAGGAGGCCGCGGCGGGTGATCCGGAACGTGTCGACGTGCATCGCTTCTGACGATATCGCAATCGGCGGCGGCGGCGCGCAATCCAAACGGGGGCGGCGGCGCGTATAGGTTTCCAGGATCGGCGAGGCGTCGCCCCGCGAACCGGCCGCCCGATCCCACTGGAGGAAGATCCCATGCGAACGTTGGCGCCCCTCATCGGCGCGCTGCTGGCCCTGGCGGGCGGCTGCGCGGCGGAACAGAAGATCATGGTCGCGGTGTATAAAGTCGATTTCGGGAAGCTGGATGCGTATGTGGAGGCGATCAATAAGGCCGCTACGCCCGCGCTCGACCGGTTGCTCGAGGACGGCGTGATTCAGGCCTATGGAGTGGACCTGGATGCGCTGCACTCCGCGGGCCAGCCGAATGTCGCGGCGTGGTTCAGCGCGTCGACCTACGGGAATCTGCAGAAGGCCGACGATGCGGTGCTGGCGGCGATCGGCGCGCATCCGGCCGAGGCGAAGGTGCTGCTGGAGAGCGCTGACATGAACGCTCACGAGGATTATCTGCTGGAGGCGGTGATGAGCAAGTTCGGCCGGATTCCAGCGGGCGCGAAGCCGGTCAGCACGCTGTCGCAAATGCGGATTAAGCCGGGCAAGATGAAGGAATGGCGGCAGGCGTCGGAGAAGTACTTCAAGCCGATCTACGACAAGCTGGTGGATGACGGCGCAATCTACAGCTACCAGGCGCTGGTGCAGGGGATGCACACCAAGGATCCGGGGGATGTGTGGCTGCTGGTGCAGATGCCGGACATGGGCGCGATCGATAAGCTCGACCAGGCGTTCGAGGCGCGGATGCAGGCTATGACGCCGGCGGAACGTTCCATTTTCGAAAACCTGGAGGCTACGCTGCTGGTGGAGAGCGCCCATCGGGACGGCCTGATGCGATCGGCGATCTTCCGGACGAAGTAGCGGCTGTTTCGGGCTGATCCCCCACACACAGGGCCTCGCGACGCATTGGGCGTCCGGGGCCCTTCGTTGCTTTGCACCACCCGGCTGTGGTAAATATGTATGGAAAGGAGGCAGCTATCCGGTGACCATCGACCGTTCCGACCGCATCGGCGTAATGGGCTGCCTGCTTGCCGAGGCTCCCACCGACCGTTAATTCCCTCATCTGAATCCGTCCGAGAAGTCTGCAGTTTTGTTGAAGACGCATCCATAAATAAAGACCGTGTAATGCGGGTCGCACCGCCGAGTCAGCGCCGGCGCCCATTTATCCGCATTCTGAGGACTTGAACCGCCCGAGGAGGACGCCATGAACGCGCTCGACCTATTTCGACTTGTCGCCAATGCCCGCGAAGAGCGCGGCTGGGGGCGGAGCCTGCGCCGGACGGTGGCGGACTGGTACACCAGGCGGCCGGCCTTCGACGTGGCGGCGGAGATCCTGAAACGCCCGGCCTACGGCGGCTGGACGCATCGCGACCTGCTGCGGTTGGCGCACCCCACGCCCCCAACACCCGCTCACAACGCGCTGTTTCAGTGGGCCGCCGACGGGGAGTTGGGGCATCTGGCGACGGCGGACCTGCTGACCGGGGAGTTGCGGCAGGTGCACGCCTACGAGCGCTTGAAGCGTACGGCGGACGAGCGGGAGGCGGCGGATCTGGTGGAGCGGTATTCGTTGACGCACGAGATGGCGCCGGCCAGTTGGCGCTCCTCGCCGGCGTTGTGGGAGGCGCTGCTCGCGTCGATGAGCTGCGCGGAGATCGTGGCCTGCCTGGGGGAGTTGGCCGACTGTGGACTGCTGGCGGAAGAGGGTCCGACGGCGGCGCTGGTGGTGGCCCGGTTGATCGATCGACGCGGCGTGCGGCAATCCGGGCTCAACGCGGAGGAGATCGCCGAGTGCCGCCGACGGTATGCGGCGCATCGGCGGGCCCTGCCGGTGGTGTTGGACGCGCTGGATATGGCGGCTGGGCTCGCCGGCTGAGTTCGCACACGGATCCGGCGGCGCCGTCCGGGCAACGGACGGAGACTAGGCGACCGCGGCCTTGGCGTTGCGTGGAGCGGATTTCGGTCCGCCGCGAACCGCCCGGGCGGCCGACTGCGGCGGGAGGGGTTTGGCCTTCCGGTCGGCAATCCGCTGAAACGCCTCGCGCACGCGCGCCAGTTCGCTGTGAACCGCCTGCAGGGCGTGGCGTTCCTCCTCCTCGGTCTCCGGGCAGCGTTCGATGACGTCGCCGATGAGTGCTCTGGCCTCCTCGAGCCTGCGTATGGCTTTCTTGATCTTCATAGAGTGTCCTGACAGACCTCAGATGATTGAGTCTGCCATGGCGCGAGGCTAAAGTCCACGGGTTGGACGGAAGTAAGGCCCATAAGATGTGGAATTCCGCTACAATCCTCGTGTTGACATTCGCGATTGTAGGCTACACTGGACTTAGAGGATTTCATACCCGGCTGTCCGAATCGACCCGGGGAAGAATTCAAAGATGCCAGACAAGACCATTCAGATAACGGAACTGATTTTGCGGGATGCGCACCAGAGCCTGATGGCTACGCGCATGGCCATGGAAGACCTGATTCCGGCTTGCGAGGACCTCGATAACGCGGGATTTTGGTCGCTCGAATGCTGGGGCGGGGCTACCTTTGACTCCTGCATCCGCTTCTTGAACGAAGACCCGTGGGAACGACTGCGGACGTTCCGGAAGTTGATGCCGAAGTCGCGCCTTCAGATGCTGCTGAGGGGCCAGAACCTGCTTGGGTACCGGCATTACGAAGATGGCGTAGTGGAGAGATTTGTCGAAAAGGCGGCGGAGAATGGGATGGATGTGTTCCGCGTTTTCGACGCTCTGAACGATATCCGCAACCTGCGAACCGCACTGAAGGCCGTCCGGAAGACCGGAAAACACGCACAGGGCACCATTTGTTACACCATTAGTCCCGAACATCAAATCACGGTTTTTGTCGAGCAGGCCGAACAACTGCTCGAATTGGGCTGCGATTCGATCTGCATCAAGGACATGGCGGGATTGCTGAAACCAGCCCCGGCCTACGCGCTGGTGAAGGCGATCAAGGAGACCTGCGGCCAGGACATACGCATCCACGTCCACACCCACGCCACCACGGGCGTCACGCTGGTGAGCCTCATGAAGGCCATTGAAGCGGGCGCGGACGCGGTGGACACGGCCATCAGCAGCATGAGCCTGGGGCCGGGCCACAATCCGACCGAGGCGCTCATGGAGATGCTCGAGAACACCGGATACAACACGCAGGTCGACATGGAGCGCGTGTTGCGGGTGAAGGCGCATTTTGACAAAATCCGGCCACGGTACGGTGAATTTTTGACGAATTTCACCGGCGTCGAGACGGAGATTTTCAAGAGCCAGATTCCGGGCGGCATGATCTCCAACATGGAGAGCCAGCTCAAACAGCAGGGCGCGGGCGACCGCGTAAAGGAAGTGTTGGCCGAGGTTCCGCTGGTCCGCAAGGACGCCGGCTATCCTCCGCTGGTCACTCCGTCGAGCCAGATTGTCGGCACCCAGGCGGTGCTGAACGTCCTGATGGGACGCTACAAGGTCATCACCGGCGAATTCGCCGATTTGATGCTCGGCTACTACGGCGCCACCATCGGAATGAAGAACCCCGAGGTGGTGGCCAAGGCCGTCGCCCAGTCGAAGAAGAAGCCGATTACACAGCGTCCGGCCGACCTGCTGAATCCGGAATGGGATCAGTTGCGGGCGTCGGCGATCGCGCTCGAAGGCTGCAACGGCAGCGATGAGGATGTGCTCACCTACGCGATGTTCCCGCAGGTGGCGCCGAAGTTCTTCAAGACCCGTCACGAAGGCCCCAAGAACGTGAGCAAGGATCCCGTGAAGGCGAAGCCCGCCGCGGCCGCCGCTCCGGCTGGAGCGCCGAAAACGAATGGCGCCGCCAAGGGCCAGTTGACCGAGCCGGTCAAGTACGTGGTGACCTATGCAGGCAAGTCCCACAACGTGACCGTTGCGCCGGCTGAATAGGCAAACACATGCCGGCGGCGGTTGGCCGGCCCGATCCTGACACAACGAATTCCGTAGGCCCGCCGTTGCCCCAGGCTTCGGCGGGTGGGTCCCGGCCGGCTAGCCCGGCCCGGGCCCGAAGGAAACAAACTCGATGGCAATCGAAGAAAAGATCCAGCAACTCAAAGAGAAGAAAGCGAAACTGTTCGAGGCGGGCGGTAAGGACCGCGTCGATAAACAACACCAGACCGGCAAGTTGACGGCGCGCGAACGCGTCGAACGGCTGGTGGATCCGAGCAGCTTCCAGGAAGTCGGATTGTTCGCCAAGCATCGCGCAACGCTGTTCGGGATGGCGGGCAAGGACCTTCCGGCCGACGGGGTGCTGACCGGCGCGGCCACCGTGGATGGCCGGTTGATCCATCTGGCCAGCCAGGACTTCACCGTGGCGGGCGGCGCGGCGGGGGAAACCCACAGCGACAAGATCGCCGAAATGATGCGATTTTCGCTCAAGACCGGCTCGCCCTTCGTATTCATCAACGATTCGGGCGGGGCGCGCGTTCAGGAAGGCATCGACGCGCTGGCCGGCTACGGACGCGTGTTCTACACCAATGTGATGCTGTCGGGCGCGGTGCCGCAAATTTCGCTGATCTGCGGACCTTGCGCGGGCGGCGCGGCCTACAGCCCGGCGCTCACCGACTTCATCATCCAGACCAAGGGCGCGCAGATGTTCATCACGGGCCCGTCGGTGATCAAGCAGGTGACCGGCGAGGTGGTGACGCCCGACCAGTTGGGTGGCCCCGCGGCTCAGATGGGCTACTCCGGCGTGGTTCACTTTGTGGCCGAAAACGACGAAGAAGCGATGTTCACGTGCCGCCGGCTGCTCAGCTTCCTGCCCTCCAATAACCTGGAGGATCCGCCGCGCGCGCCGTTTGACGGCTCGCTCGACTCGGATCCGGAGATGAACAAGATCGTTCCGGATGAAGGCAAGCAGGGCTACGACATGCACAGCGTCATCTACCGGCTGGTGGATCACGCCGATTTCCTTGAAGTGCAGCCGAGCTACGCGCAGAACATCATTGTCGGGTTCGGGCGGCTGGCGGGCCGGCCGGTCGGCATCATCGCCAACCAGCCGACGGTGCTCGCCGGCGCGCTGGACATCAACGCGTCCGACAAGGCGTCGCGCTTCATCCGCTTCTGCAACGCATTCAGCATTCCGCTGGTGACGCTGGCCGACGTGCCGGGCTTCATGCCGGGCGTCCAACAGGAATACGGCGGCATCATCCGGCACGGCGCGAAGATGCTGTTCGCCTATTCGGCGGCCACCGTTCCGAAACTGACCGTGGTGGTGCGCAAGGCCTACGGCGGCGCCTATATCGCCATGTGCAGCAAGGACTTGGGCGCCGACCGTGTATTCGCCTGGCCGACCGCCGAAATCGCCGTGATGGGCGCCGAGGGAGCGGTGGAGGTGGTCTTCCGCAATGAGATCGCCAAGGCCGACGACAAGAAGGCGAAGCGCCAGGAGATGATCGACCTGTACCGGAACACCTTCTCGAATCCCTACGTGGCGGGCGCGCGGCGTCTGGTGGACGACATCATCGAGCCGGCGGAGACCCGTAAGTGCCTGGCGGCGGCGCTCGAGTCGTTGCACACCAAGCGCGAACTGAGGCCCCCGAAGAAGCACGGGTTGATTCCGCTCTAGAGCGGCGAGGAGTCCTACACCATGGGAGCCTTTCTATTCACTTTGATCGCGGGGGCGGCGGCCGGAGCCTTGACGGCCCGGCAGATCGCCCGCCGCGAGATCGACGCGATGCGGCGGATGATAGAGGAGCGGGCCGCCAAGCCCGCGCCTGCTCCGCCCGCTCCTGCGCCAGAGCCCGTACCGGTCGCGGCGCCGACGCCCGCGCCCGCCCCGACTCCGGCTCCGCAACCCGAAGTTTCCGCCGAAATCAGCCCGGAGATCCTGATGGTGCTGTCGGCGGCCGTGGCCGCCTTCTGCGGCGCGAAAGCCAAGATCAAGCGTGCGCGCGTGGCGGGCCCCAATTACGTGCCGAGCGCGTGGGCGCAACAGGGCCGCGCGTTCGTGCAGGCGTCCCACAACCTGCCGCACCGGTAAACCAAGGAGTTCACTTTGAAGCTCAATATCACGATTGATGGAAAGAAGTACGACGTCGAGGTGGAAGTCGCCGAAGAGGAACGCCCGAGTTCCGGTCCGTATTACTACGTGCCGCCGTCGAATCCGGTGTCGCTGCCGTCGGCTGCTCCGCCTCCCCTGGCGGCTGGTCCGGCCGCGGGCGGCGCGGTGGACGAGGCGAAGGTGTGCCGCAGTCCGATCGCCGGTGTTGTGGTGAAGATCAACGCCCAGGCCGGCCAGCAGATCCAGGTGAACGATCCGCTGGTGGTGCTGGAGGCGATGAAGATGGAAACCAACATTACGTCGCCGGTCTCTGGCAAGATCAAAGCCATGAAGGCCGCCGTCGGAGAGGCAGTCCAGAACGGACAGATTCTGGTGGAATTCGAATGAGCGAGAACATACAGCAGGAAATGACCCAGGTCCCCGGCTTCCTGTTCGTGGACCACGTGGCGGTGGCGGTGAAGCAGGGCGAGCTCGACGCGCAGGTGAAGGCGTACGAGTTGCTCGGTTTCAAGGAGGTCCACCGCGAGGAGGTGTTGGGAGGCGACCAGGTGCGCGAAAGTCTGTTGCGCGTCGGGGCGGGTCCCAACCTGATCCAGCTGCTCGAACCGTTGAGTCCTGCTTCGCCGGTGCAGAAGATGATCGATAAGAACGGCGGGCGCGGCGGCCTGGCGCATGTTGCGTTTCGGGTCCGGAGCGCTCAAACCGCTTACGATTATATGAAGGACGCTGGATTCCAATTGATCGACAAAGCCCCGCGCAAGGGATCGCGCGGGACCACGGTCTTTTTTGTCCATCCGAAGTCGAGGGCCGAGAATCCGTTCGGCTTTCTGATCGAGGTGGTGGAAGACCCGGCGACCGAATGAGGTAGAAATGTCTGAACAGAATGCGACGGCGCTTTTCTCCGAGTTCCCCCCGGTCACGACGGCCGAGTGGGAAGCGGTGATCCAGAAGGATCTGAAGGGCGCCGATTACGATAAGCGCCTGGTGTGGAAATCCCGCACCGGGCTCGCTGTCCGGCCTTACTACCGGCGCGAGAATCTCGAAGGGTTGGATTATCTGTTGAACGCCGCGCCCGGCCAATTCCCCTACGTGCGGGGAACGCGGGCGGCCAACGACTGGTCGGTTCGGGAAGAGGTGGACGAGGCCGGGATGGTTGAAGCGAATGCGTCGGCCAAGGCCGCCGTCGCCTCCGGCGCCGACTCCATCCTGTTCCGCCGCGCCTATCCGAAGACGCTGGCGGATCTGCGGACGCTGCTCGATGGGCTCGGGGACGCAGCGGTGCATCTGTGGGGCGATGGCCCCTCGGACGCCCTGGCGGCCCTGATTCGGGAGTCCGGACTGGCGCTGCGGGGGTCGCTGAAGTTGCACCCCTTCGCGGAGGCCGACTTGGCCGCCGCCTGTCTGAAGTCCTCGCCCGGCCCGGCGTTCCGGCCGGTGGCCATCCGTCGCGCGAGTTTTCTCGAGGCGGGCGCCACTTCGGTGCAGGAAGTCGCGTTTCTGCTGGCCGCCGGCATCGACTACATCCGCTGGATGACGGCGCGCGGCGTGACGGTGGACCAGGCGGCGCAGGGCGTCTCCTTCGGGATGTTCGTCGGCACCAGCTATTTCCTCCAGATTGCGAAGTTCCGCGCCTTCCGCATGCTATGGGCGAGGGTGGTGGACGCCTTCGGCGGGTCCAGGGAGGCCGCCAAGGCCTACATCATGGCTCGCACCGCGAGTTGGAACCACAGCCTGTACGATCCGTACAACAACGTGCTGCGGGGAACCACCGAGGCCATGTCGGCGGTGATCGGGGGCGTGGATTCGCTTTCGGTCGGCAGCTTCGATGAGGTCTACAAGAACGCCGACGACGCAAGCCGCCGGCTGGCGCGCAACACGCAGGTGATCCTGAAGCAGGAGGCGTGGCTTGACCGCGCGGTGGACCCGGGCGCCGGCTCCTACTACGTGGAGACCCTGACCGATGCGCTCGCCAAGGCAGCCTGGAAGCTGATGCAGGAAGTCGAGTCCATCGGCGGCTATCTGAAGGCCCGCGATTCCGGGATGATCCCGAACGAGGTGCGCCAGGCGCGCAAGAAGGCCGAGGATGCGCTGGCCCAACGGCGGCGCGTGATCGTCGGCACGAACAACTACCCGAATCTCGGCGAGCGGATGCTCGACAAGATGGAGCAGAAGGACGTCGAGATCGTCTATGGCCGCGGCGCGGAGGTGTTTGAGGACATCCGGCTGCGAACGGAACGGTTCGCGGCGGCCGGCGGGAAGGCGCCGCTGTTCCTGCTGGCCGAAATGGGCGACCTCAAGATGCGCAAGGCGCGCAGCGGGTTCATCCTGAACTTCCTCGGCTGCGGCGGTTTCGGCGTCAAGATCTCGCACTTCGCCACGGTGGAAGCCCTGGCGGAGGGCGCGGCCAAGATGGGCGCCTCGGCGGTGGTGCTGTGCAGTTCCGACGATGAGTACGCCGCGCTGGCGGCGCCGGCGGTGGCGGCCCTGAAGGGACTGCCCGTCATTGTCGCCGGCGCTCCGAAGAACGCCGATGAGTTGAAGGCGGCGGGCGTCGCCGATTTCATCAACATCAAGTCGAACGCGGTGGATACGCTCAAAGCCTGGCAGGACCGGCTGGGGGTGAGAGGTTAAGCGCCATGCCTGATTTCACGAAGATCGATTACAGACCGGAGCCCGAGCGCGCCGGGGCCGAGCCGCAGGAATGGTTCGTGCCCGAGCACATCGCGGTGAAGAGCTTCTATTCGCGTGAGGCGCTCGAGGGCATGGAGCATCTGGACTACGCCGCCGGATTGCCGCCTTACCTGCGTGGGCCTTATTCGACCATGTACGTCATGCAGCCGTGGACCGTCCGCCAGTACGCGGGATTCTCCACGGCGGAGGAATCGAACGCGTTCTACCGCCGCAACTTGGCCGCCGGTCAGAAGGGCCTTTCGGTGGCGTTCGACCTGGCGACGCACCGCGGCTACGATTCCGACCACGAACGCGTGACCGGCGACGTCGGCAAGGCGGGCGTGGCGATCGACTCGATCCTCGACATGAAGATCCTGTTCGATCAGATTCCGCTCGACCAGATGTCGGTGTCGATGACGATGAACGGCGCGGTGCTGCCGGTGTTGGCCTTCTACATCGTCGCGGCCGAGGAACAGGGCGTTCCGCCGGTGAAACTGACCGGAACCATTCAGAACGACATTCTGAAGGAGTTCATGGTCCGCAACACCTACATCTATCCGCCGGAGCCTTCCATGCGGATCATCGGCGACATCTTCCGCTACACGGCGGAGAAGATGCCGAAGTTCAACTCGATCAGCGTCAGCGGCTACCACATGCAGGAAGCCGGCGCGACGGCCGATATCGAGCTCGCCTACACGCTGGCCGACGGGCTCGAGTACCTGCGGACGGGCGTCAAGTCGGGGTTGAATATCGACGACTTCGCGCCGCGCATCTCCTTCTTCTGGGACATCGGGATGAACCACTTCATGGAGATCGCCAAGATGCGGGCCGCGCGCCTGCTGTGGGCGAAGATCGTGAAGAAGTTCAATCCGAAGAACCCGAAGTCAATGGCCTTGCGCACGCACTCGCAGACTTCCGGGTGGAGCCTGACGGCGCAGGATCCGTTCAACAACGTCATCCGCACCTGCGTGGAGGCGATGGCGGCGGCGATGGGACACACGCAATCGCTGCACACCAACGCGCTCGACGAGGCGCTGGCGCTGCCGACCGACTTTTCGGCCCGCATCGCGCGCAACACCCAGATTTACATTCAGGAGGAGACCGACATCACGCGGGTGGTGGACCCGTGGGGCGGCTCCTACTATGTCGAGAAGCTGACCCATGAGCTGGCGCATCGCGCCTGGATGCTGATCGAGGAAGTGGAACAGTTGGGCGGAATGGCCAAGGCCATCGACACCGGACTTCCGAAGATGCGCATCGAGGAGGCGGCCGCGCGCAAGCAAGCTCGCATCGACGCGGGCAAGGACGTGATCGTCGGCATCAACGCGTTCCGCGTGCAGGAAGAGCCGCGCATCGATGTTCTTGAAGTCGACAACGCGGCGGTGCGCAACGCGCAGATCCGGCGGCTGGCTGAGTTGAAGGCGACGCGGGACGGCGCGGCGGTGGAGTCGGCGCTCCTGGCGTTGACCGAATGCGCGCGGTCGGGCGCGGGGAATCTGCTGGATCTGGCTGTCGACGCGGCGCGGAAACGTGCTACGCTCGGCGAGATATCGGGCGCGCTCGAAAAGGTGTGGGGCCGGTATCAGGCGACGATTCGGTCGATTTCCGGGGTGTACATGGCGGAAAGCAAGTACGACGAGCAGTTCAAGCAGGCGCGCAAGCTGGCCGACGATTTCGCGCAGGCGGAGGGCCGGCGGCCGCGTATCCTGATCGCCAAGATGGGGCAGGACGGGCACGATCGCGGCTCCAAGGTGATCGCCACGGCGTTTGCCGACCTGGGGTTCGATGTCGACATCGGGCCGCTGTTCCAGACTCCGAAGGAAGTGGCGCGGCACGCCGCCGAAAACGACGTTCACGTGGTAGGCGCCTCGTCGCTGGCTGCGGGTCACAAAACGCTGGTGCCGGAACTGATCGAGGAACTGAAGAAGGTCGGCCGCGAGGATATTCTCGTGATCGTGGGCGGCGTGATTCCGCCGCAGGATTACGATTTCCTCTACAAGGCGGGCGCGGTGGGAGTCTTCGGTCCGGGGACGGTGATTCCGACCGCGGCCAAACAGATCCTGGAGATCCTCACCGGCAGCCTGGTCGCCGACGTCAAATAATGACGATCGGAGTGTCGAGGCCGTCAGAATACCTGGGGCAGGCGGAGGCCTGCCCCACACTCGTCACTGGCACTGCTGCAACCGGGGGCGGGCGTGGATAGCGCCAAGGAGTCCGCGCTATCCGTTCAGCCGGGAGTCGTGGCGCCGGAGCCTCCGGCGGAGTTGCTGGCCCGAGCGCGGGCGCGGCGGCGGCAACGGCTGTCGAAGCGGGAGTACATCGACGGGCTGCTGGCCGGCAAGCGGACCGTCCTGGCCCAGGCGATTACGCTGATCGAATCGTCGCGGCCCGAGGACGCCGAACTCGCCCAGGACATCCTCGAAGCCTGTCTACCTCATTCCGGCAACTCGATCCGCCTTGGCGTCACCGGCGTTCCAGGCGTTGGAAAGAGCACCGTCATCGAATCCCTTGGGGTACACCTGACGCGTGATCTCGGATGCAGGGTGGCCGTGCTGGCCATCGACCCGAGCAGTCAGGTCTCGCACGGCAGCATTCTGGGGGACAAGACGCGCATGGAGGCGCTTGCCAACGACGAGCGCGCTTTTATTCGTCCGTCGCCCTCGGGTGGTTCGCTCGGAGGAGTCAGCCGCCGGACTCGCGAAACCATGCTGCTGTGCGAAGCGGCGGGCTATCGCAACATCATTGTCGAAACGGTGGGCGTCGGGCAGTCGGAAACGACGGTCCGCTCCATGGTGGACTTTTTCCTGCTGCTGATGCTGGCCGGCGCCGGCGACGAACTTCAGGGCATGAAACGAGGCATTATGGAGATGACGGACCTGATCGCCATCAATAAGGCCGATGGCTCCAACAAGCGCCGGGCCGAGTCCGCCAGGCAAGAGTACGAAGGCGCGCTACGCCTGTTCCCGGCGTCCGAGACGGGTTGGATCCCGCGTGTGGTCACCTGTTCCGCGTTAACTCGCGACGGCATCGCCCCGCTGTGGGACGTGGTCCTCGAGCATGACCGCCACATGAAGGAAAACGGCTCCTTCGAAAAGAGCCGGCGTTCTCAAGTCAAGAGTTGGATGTACGAGACCATCGCCTACGGCCTGCAGGAGAGCTTCCGGGCCAACGCGGCGGTCCGCCGGAGTCTGCCGGATTTCGAGCGCGATGTCGTGGAGGGCCGTGTGAGCTCGTTCCGCGCCGCGCAGAGGCTGCTGGATTTATATACGGAGAGTAAGTGATGCTATTTCCCTTCCCTGTTCTTACCGCCGACGAAGCGGCCGCTATGATCGATCACGGCCAGACCGTCGGTTTCGGCGGATTTACGCCCGCGGGCGCGCCGAAGGTGGTGGCCACCGCCATCGCCGCCAAGGCCGAGGCCGAACATAAGGCCGGCCGCGAGTTCCAGATCGGAGTGTTGACGGGCGCCTCCACCGGGCCCAGCCTGGACGGCGCCCTGGCCAAGGCCGACGCCATCAGCTTCCGCACGCCCTACCAATCCAACTCCGAGCTCCGCAAGAGGATCAACGCGGGCCAGACGCGCTTTTTCGACATGCACCTGTCGTTGATGCCGCAGGCGGTCCGCTACGGGTTCCTCGGGCCGGTCCATTGGGCCGTCGTCGAAGCGAGCGACGTGACCTCGGGCGGCGGCATCGTGCTCACCTCGTCGGTGGGCGCCGTGCCGACCTTCTGCGCCAAGGCGGACAAGATTCTGATCGAGCTGAATCATCACCACCCTCCGACGCTGCTCGGCTTCCACGACATTTACGAGCCGGCCGATCCGCCGCATCGCCGCGAGGTGCCGATCTTCGCCGCGAGCGATCGCATCGGTTCGCCGGTGGTGAAGGTGGATCCCAACCGCATCGCCGGCGTGGTGGTGACGAACCTCGCCGATGAGACCAGCGGATTCGACGAACCAACGCCCGAAACCGAGAAGATCGGCAACACGGTAGCCGAGTTCCTGGCCAGCGAGATCAAGGCCGGCCGCATCCCGAAGCAGTTCCTGCCCATACAGTCCGGCGTCGGCAACATCGCCAACGCGGTGCTGGGAGCGCTGGGCGCGCATCCCGAGATCCCGGCGTTCGAGATGTACACGGAGGTCCTCCAGGACTCCGTGGTGAAGCTGTTGAAGAGTGAACGGGTGCGGTTCGCCTCCACCTGCTCGCTGACCCTGAGCCAGGCCGCCATCCGATCGATCTACGAAAACCTGGAGTGGTTCCGGCCGCGCATCCTGATGCGCCCTCAGGAAATCACCAACCATCCCGAGGTGATCCGCCGCCTGGGGCTGATCTCGATCAACACCGCCATCGAGATCGACATCTTCGGCAACGTCAACTCGACTCACGTCATGGGCCGGCAGATGATGAACGGCATCGGCGGATCGGGCGATTTCACCCGCAACGCCTACCTGTCGGTGTTCACCTGTCCGTCGACCGCCAAGGGCGGCAAGATCAGCACCATCGTTCCGCTGGTCAGCCACATGGACCACTCCGAGCACTCCGTGCAGGTGGTCGCCACCGAGCATGGAATCGCCGATCTGCGGGGCCGCTCGCCGCTCGAGCGCGCCCTGCTGATCATCGAAAACTGCGCCCATCCGGATTTCCGGGATGATCTGAAGGGATACCTGGAGATGGTGGAGGGCGGACACACGCCGCAGACGCTGACCGCCGCCTTCCGCATGCACGAGCATTTCCTCAAGACCGGCTCCATGCACGGCGTGCAGTGGGCCGACATGGCGACGACGAAGTAGTACGCGATGAAGCGCGTCAGGGTCCTGAAGGCGAGGGTCATCACGCGGGCGGCTCAGAAGCCGGCGCCCTTGCTCGAACGCATCGCCGACGAGGCGGAGCGGCCGGAGGTCCGGCTCAAGGACCCTGACGACGATCGCCGGATTCCGATCGAAGATCTGCTACGGGATGACCTCGCCGAAGGCTGATGGCCGCTAGCTGAATTGCACGGTGGGCAGGAACTTCGGCGCGCGCCGAGCCTTGGTCGCCTGTTCGAAGGCGTAGGCCAACCGGAACAGGACCGGTTCGGACCATTGTCCGGCGAAGAAGGACAGCCCCACCGGCAGGCCATGGACAAGGCCCATGGGCACGGTGATGTGGGGATAGCCGGCGATTGCGGCGGGTCCCGTCGCGTCCGCCCCGCCCGAATCGGTGTTCACCCAATCGGTAAGCCAGGCCGGGCCGGAGGTCGGCGCGACGATCGCGTCAACACGGTGTTTCGTAAGGACGGCGTCGATGCCCTCCTCGCGCGTTCGACGCAGGTTAAGGGCGCGTGCGTCCAGATAGGTCTTGTCGGTCAGCGGTCCCTTCGACTCCGCCGTGACCAGGATGTCCTGACCGAAATAGGGCAACTCCTGATCGCGATGCTTCTCGTTGAACTCGATGAGATCGCGAATCGACCGGACCGGCGCCGACGGGCCCAGCCCCGCCAGGTAGGCATTCAGACCGGCCTTGAACTCATAGACCAGCACCTGGAATTCGGCCTCCGAGTATTGGCCGTGCGTGGGAAGATCGGCGGGATCGATCAGTTCGGCGCCCTGCCGCTTCATTTCGGCGAGCGCCTGCTCAAACAGACTGTCGACGCGGGGGTGCGCCCCCATGAACTTGCGTGCGACGCCGAGCCGGGCGCCGCGCAGACCCTTGGGGTCGAGGAATCGCGTATAGTCGCGGCGTCGCCCATCCGCCTCGCCCGTGGCGGAGTCGTTCGAATCGCTGCCGGCGAGCGCCGTCAGCAGCGTGGCCGCATCCCGAACGCTGCGCGCCATCGGGCCCGCCGTATCCTGAGTGTGGGAGATCGGTATGATGCCGGAACGGCTAACCAGGCCGACCGTCGGCTTCACCCCAACCAGCCCGCTCATCGCCGAGGGCGAGATGATCGAGCCGTCGGTCTCCGTGCCCACCGCCACCGCGCACAGATTCGCGGCCACCGCCGCGCCCGATCCGGAGCTGGAACCGGATGGATTGCGGTCGAGCGCATAGGGAAGGCGGGTTTGCCCTCCCCGCCCGCTCCAGCCGCTCACCGAACGGCGGGACCGGAAGTTGGCCCACTCGCTGAGGTTGGTCTTGCCCAGAATCACCGCGCCGGCCGCGCGCAATCGCTCCGCCACGTGCGCATCGCGACGCGCAACGGAGCCGGCCAGCGCCAGGGAGCCGGCGCTGGTGCGCATGCGATCGTGCGTGTCGATATTGTCCTTGATGAGGACCGGCACGCCGTGCAGCGGCCCCCGGGCGCCCTTCGCCTTGAACTCCGCGTCAAGCGCCGAGGCGATAGACAACGCGTCGGGATTCAACTCAATGACGGCGTTGATGGCTGGCCCCTGCTTGTCGATGGCGTGGATGCGGTCGAGGTACAGTTGCGCAAGTGAATGCGCCGTGAAGCGCCCCGATTTGAGGCCACTCTGAAGCTGGTCGAGCCCGATCTCGTCCAGCTCGAAGGGCGACGGAGCGGCGGCGCGCGCCGCAACGCCAGCGCCGCCTGCCAGGAACGAACGCCGGCGCATCGGCCCCTAGCGCTTCCCCGCCGGAATGGCGTCGCCGAGGTTCATCGATCCGCCGCCCTCGCTCACGTAGTTGCGATTCCAGGAGGGGATCTCCACGGTGACGTCGCCCGTCACCACGCACTGGCATCCCAGCCGCGAGTTCAGCGTCAGGTCGGCGGCCATGTCCAGCCGGTCCGCTTCATCGTCGTCGATGGGCGAAAGGTTCGCGGCCCCGTCCTTCACGTGAACGTGGCAGGTGGTGCAGGCGCAGTTGCCCCCGCAGGCGTGTTCGAGATGCAAACCGAAATTCAGCGCGATATCGAGCAGGGATTCGGGCTTGCCGTGTTCGCTGTAGGGCAGTTGGCCGGATTCGAACTCGACGGTCTTCCCGTAGTTGACGAAAGTTACCTTGGGCACAACTCCATTGTACCGGGCGAATGTTGTAACATCCGTTCAAGACACCCGAATCCGATATGACCAACCGCACTCACATCCTGCTCTGCGTCTGCTTGCTTGTCGTACTGGCCGGACTGGGGGTCGGAATGCGCGCGCTCTTCCCCGAGCGCATTGACCTGCCCTTTGACACCACTTCCACCATCCTGGCCGCCGAATTTTCCGAGACGCCGGAGGAGTTTGGCGCCGTGATCGGCGTCGACCGCCGCTACGCCGAGTCGCTGAAGCTCCAGCAATACCTCGACTTCCCGTTCATCGTCTGCTACGTGGCGCTATTCGCACTTCTGGCCTATGCGATGCGCGCCTACGACGTGCCCGCCGCCCGCTGGGTGGCCTGGCTCGCCATTGGCGCCGCGGTGGCGGCCGGAGTGTTCGACATCCTCGAAAACCTGACCATTCTCCGTGGCATTTCAAGCACCGCGCAACTTCTGCACATCCGGCGGTATTCCCTGCCCAAGTGGGGACTCGCCTTCCTGGTGATGTTCCTTGAATCGGGCGTGTTCTTCTTCTGGCCCCGGCTGAATCTCTGGTTCCGGCTGGGGGCGGTGGTCACCGGCGGATTGTGGCTCGCGGCGGGCGCGAGCGGCCTGCTGTTTGCCAGTCTCGCCTCGGTGATCGATATTCCGTGGTCGGTGGCGTGGTTGAGTTGGGGCATCGGCGCGGCGCTCGTGTTCCTCGCGGCCATCGCCGTTCGCGACCGGCTCAACAAAGTCTGAAGCGGGCAATGAGGTCTCGGGATAACGTACGCTGGTAGGGATGCGTGTCCTGTTCATTGCGGCGCTCTGTCTCGCGCTCGCCGCCTGTTCCAGCTCCTCCGATCCCGTGCGCGACTTCAACGCGAGGGAAGTCACGCTGCCCGACGGCGCGGTGATCACGGTGGAGGTGATGACACACCCCACCGACATGAGCCGTGGCATGATGTTCCGGGATTCGCTCGCTCCCAACCGCGGGATGCTGTTCATCCATGGTTCGGCGAATCGCTACCCATACTGGATGTATCAGGTTAAGATTCCGCTCGACATGATCTGGATGGACCCGAACCGGCGCGTGGTGGAGATCTCGGCCAACACGCCGCCCTGCGAATCGAAATCCGCGACCGCCTGCCCCAATTACGGTGGCCACGAACCGGCGCAGTACGTGCTGGAAATCAACGGCGGGCACGCCGCCAAACACGGCGTCCAGGTTGGGAGTTACCTCAGCTTCTAAGGCGTTTCAGAAAATGGATCAGAACCAACTACGCTCCTTGCTTGAGCAGGTGCGGCACGGGGCGGTGGATGTGGACGCCGCGCTCGACCGCTTGCGTCACCTTCCCTTCGAAGACCTGGGTTTCGCCAAGGTCGACCACCATCGCGCCTTGCGCCACGGCATGCCGGAGGTGATCTTCGGCAAGGGCAAAACCCCGGAGCAGATTGAACAGATCGCCGCGCACCTGTTGGCGCGGGCGAGCAACGTGCTGGTGACCCGCGCCCCGGCCGAAGCGGTGGCGCGTATTAAAGCCTCCGCCCCGGACGCCGAGTACTTTCCGTTATCGGGCGCCATCCGCGTCTGGCGCGACCGCACCATCCACGGCAAGGGAACGCTCGCCGTGGTGTGCGCCGGAACCAGCGACATCCCGGTGGCCGAGGAGGCCCAAGTCACCGCCGAGGTGATGGGCAACACCGTGGAGGTGATTCACGACGTGGGCGTGGCCGGCATCCACCGCCTGATGAACAACCGCGAGCGCCTGACGCAGGCGCGCGTCATCGTGGTGTGCGCGGGCATGGAGGGAGCGCTGCCGAGCGCGGTGGGCGGCCTGGTGTCCTGCCCGGTCATCGCCGTGCCCACCAGCGTCGGCTATGGCGCGAGCTTTCAGGGTCTGGCGGCCTTGCTGGGCATGTTGAACAGCTGCGCGAGCAACGTGACGGTGGTGAATATCGACAACGGCTTCGGCGGCGGCTACGTGGCCAGCCTGATTAACCGGCTGTAACGGAAAGCGGGCGAGAAAGCGGGGCCGCTCAAAGGTTATCCTGGAAGCATAATGAGAAAGCCGGTCATGGCGGGTAACTGGAAGATGTACAAGAATCCCAGCGAAACCGCCGCATTCTTCAGTTCATTTAATGCTCTTGTCGCGCAGGCCAGTCACTGCGAAATCGTCATTTGCCCTCCTTTTGTGAATGTTCCCACCGCCGTGGACGCCACCAAGGGGTCGAACGTCGAAATTGGCGCCCAGAACCTGTATTGGGTCAAGGAAGGCGCATTCACGGGAGAAGTCTCCGCCCCGATGATTCAGGCGACCGGCGCGCAGTGGGTCATCATCGGCCATAGCGAACGCCGCCAGTATTTCGGCGAGACCGACGAATCGGTGTACAAGAAGACCGTCGCCGCTCTCGAGGCCGGGCTGAAGCCGATCGTCTGCGTCGGCGAACTCCTGTCCCAGCGCGAATCCGGCGCCACGGCCGAGGTCCTGAAGGGTCAATTCACGGGCGGCCTCGCTCCCCTGACCCCCGAGCAGTTCGCCAAGGTCGTCATCGCCTATGAGCCCGTGTGGGCCATCGGCACCGGCAAAACCGCCACTCCCGAAATCGCCGCGGACGCCCACATCGTGCTGCGCGGCGCGGTTCGTGAGAAGTTCGGCGACGCGGCGGCCGACGCCGTGCGCATCCTCTACGGCGGCAGCGTGAAGCCCGACAACGTCAAGTCGCTGATGGCCAAGCCGGATATCGACGGAGTCCTGGTTGGCGGCGCCAGCCTCGATCCGAAGGGTTTCTCCAATATCGTCAATTTCCTCTAAATGCGGCCCGGCGGTCTCTGGCGCGTCATTCTTCTTGCGGCGGCGGCGTTTATCGCCGTCGCCGCTGAACAGCCGAAGAAGGAGGCCCCGCGCCTTCCCGCCGATCTCGAGCCGGTATTCGGCATCGCCCTCGCCGCGCCGCCGGAGTTCGCCGCCAGCGCTCTGCTTCGCCTGAACGCCCGGGTTCCCGACAAACTGCTTCGGCGCGACCTGATTGAGATGGCTTTCAATCTGGCCGCGAAAGGACAGAATCCGGTGCGGCTGGTTGCTGTTCCCGGCGCCGAAGTGGACACCCGATCGGGCTCCCTGTCGAACGCCCTGCGGCTACGCTTGGATGTCCTCTCGTTGCAGACCGCGGCGGTTCGGGAAATGCTTGCGGTTGATCCGGTCCGGGCCAGGGAGATGTTCACTCGGATTGTCCGGCCGGGGATCGGGGTGCTGTCGTGCGGCGACAGCCTGGTTCCGGATCAAGGCTCCTACTTTGAGGCGTTCGCCGCGGTGGTCCATTCAGGGTTCACGCCAACCGAGCGGTCCAAGGGCGAGCATTACGCTTTCGCGCAGGGCGTTTTAGGCGGAGTTTCGTCGGTCGCCGAACTCGCGCCCGCCGCAAACGCGGTAGCCTCATTCGATTTTCCCCGCGAGTACTTCGAGATTATCCTCGGGGTTCTCACCGCGAAATTTGAAAGCGTCCCTCGGGATAACCGGGCCTTTCAGTTCTATTCGAGCGATATCGAACGGGCGGTGGAGGCGCTGGCGGGACGGGTTGCGCAATTGAAGGCGGATCGTAGCGCCCTCGCCGAGAACTACCGGAAATTCCTGGTCACCCAACTCCAGGCGCCCCGCTGCGGCGGCGCCGACCCCATGGTCGACTTCCTGGTCGGCTCCCCGGAGGTCCCCCTGTTTGGCGATGCGATCCGTGGAGACCTGGCGCCCCTCTCTCCGGCGGAGCGCACCCCCGAGAGCGCCGGCGGCAAAATGGAGCTGGTCCGCTACTGGCAATCGGGTTCATCCAAGCGGATCTTCGACGCCTGTCTCCTGTTGCGGCGCGGCCCCTCGGGAATCGCGTTCAGCGAGGCGGATCGGCGCTCTTCGGAATGGTCGCGCCAATTGACCGACTTTCTCTCCATGTTGGCCAACTGGGACGCCCGCGACGAATCCTCGGACGCCGACTTTCATAACGAGAAATCCACGGTGTACCAGGCCCTGCTGGAACTCGCGCCGCCGGGCGACCTGGCGGACCGCGTCATGCAAAGCTACGTCGACTTTCTGAAGAATTCGCCCCTCGCCCAGCAGAACACGGTGGAATGGTTCGCGCCCGCGCGTGCAACGGTGGCCCGCATTCGGCCCGGACATCCGGAACAGGCGGCTCGCCTGCTCGCGTCCTTCCGCGCCTCGGGTAACATCGTGCTGATGCTCGAGGCTATGCTCGGGTCTATCTAACCTCCTCTAATACCCCACACCAGCTGGACGATAAGAACGCTGGGAGCGTCATCGTGTCTCTGGCCCTGGACCTGGATACCTATCGCAGCGTGCTCGAAAGCCTCTTCACAGGGGTTTACATCGTCGATCGCGAGCAACGCATCGCATTCTGGAACGACGGAGCCGAGAAGATCACCGGCTATCTCCGTCATGAGGTTCTCGGACGTTCGTGTTTCGACGACCTGCTGATGCACTGCGACTCCGAGTTGAACCTGCTCTGCGGAACCAGTTGTCCCCTGCTCGGCTCCATATTCGATGGGACGCCGCGACAGGCGGACGTCCTGCTGAGACACAAGGATGGCCAGCGGGTGCCCGTACGGGTGAGGTCCATTCCGATTCGGGACTCGAGAGGGCAAATTGTCGGAGCGGCGGAGAGCTTTGAAGAGAGGATCCTGCTGCCGGAAGGCGAACTCCAGCCAAACTGTCACGCCGTTCACGATCAGTTGGACCGCAACACCGGCGTGCTCGACCGTCACTCGCTGCAATCGCATTTGGCGGCCGCGCTGCTCGATTTCAATCAGTACCACGTCCCGACAGGAGTATTGCACTTCGCCGCGGACAAGTTGGATGCTTTCCGCGAGTCGCATGGAGCGCGGGCTGCGGAAACCATTGTCGCGGTGGTGGCGCACACCCTGGCCCGCAACGTCCACCATGGCGACCTGGTGGGGAGGTGGAATCTGAACCGTCTCAGCGTGATCGTTTCGCGATGTCCCACTGCAGATCTGGGAAAAACGGCCGAGAAGTTGAGAAAGATCGTGGGACTGGCGGCGATTCCGTGGTGGGGGGATCGCATTGCGCCGACCGTGTCAGTCGGAGCCACTGAGGTTCGTGACGCGGACACCGCCGAGGATTTGATGCAAAGAGCAGAGGAAGGCGTTCTAAGGAGTCTGTCCGAAGGAGGCAACCGGGTGACCGTACTCTAGGTTGCTTTGGCCCAAGGATCAATCATGTTTGCAATTATCGGAATTCTGGTAGTATTTGGCGCAGTCATCGGCGGTTACCTGATGGAGCACGGTAACCTCAAGGTGCTGATCCAGCCAGCCGAACTGGTGATTATCGGAGGCGCCGCGATCGGCACCGTCCTGATTGGGAATCCGCCGTACATTCTCAGCAAGATCATCAAAGGCATCACCGGTGTATTTGGCGGCTCAAAGTACAGCCAAGCCCGGTATCTCGAGACGTTGAAGATGATGTACGAACTGTTCAGCCGCGCCCGAAAGGACGGACTGGCGGCGGTGGAAGCCGATGTCGAGAATCCCGAACAGAGCAAAGTCCTGTCCGCCTATCCCAATATCATCAAGGACCACCACGTGCGTGACTTCATCTGCGATACGGTGCGCACGGCCGCCAGCGGCGGCGTGGACCCCTTTGACCTGGACACGATGATGGAGACCGACATGGACGTCCATCATCACGGCGAAGAAGCCCCCTGCGGCGCGCTGAACACCATGGCGGACTCGTTGCCGGGTCTGGGAATCGTGGCGGCCGTTTTGGGCGTCGTCATCACGATGGGCGCGTTGGGCGGTCCTCCCGAGGAGATTGGACACAAGGTCGCGGCGGCGTTGGTTGGAACATTCCTGGGCATTCTGTTGTGTTACGGCCTGCTGGGACCGATCGCGGCCAACATGCAGAAGGCCGCGGGCGACGAGCACGCCTACTACCAGGTGCTGAGGGTTTGCATCAACGCCTTTGTGAAGGGCGTGTCCCCGGTGCTGGCGGTGGAAATGGGGCGTCGCGCCATTCCTGGCCATGTGCGTCCCGGATTCAAGGAATCCGAAGCAGCGGTCCGCGGTAAGAAGTAGCGGGCGGGCATATGGCTGAGACCCGTCCGATTATCGTCATCAAAAAGAAGGGTGGCCACGCCGGCCACCACGGCGGGGCCTGGAAGGTGGCCTACGCCGACTTCGTCACGGCCATGATGGCGTTGTTCATCGTGCTGTGGCTGCTGAATAGCAGCAAGCAGGTTCGCGAAGCCGTGGGCGGCTACTTCAAAGATCCCACCGGTAAGTCGAAGAAGGTCGGCAATGGGCAGAACGGTTCGGGCGACAACTTCATGCTGTCGAAAGACAACATGGACGCGCTCAAGGACGAGTTGCAGCGGTCGATCCACAAGATGACCAGCGTGGACGACCTGAAGGACCAGGTCCAGATGACCGTCACCAGCGAGGGACTTCGCATTGAGCTGCTGGAGTCCGAGGTCGGCACCTTCTTTCAGAGCGGCAAGAGCATCCCAAGCGACGGCGGCAAGGAGATTCTGGTGAAACTCGCCGGCGAATTGGGGAAACTGCCGAACAAGATCTTCATCGAGGGGCACACCGACTCCAAGCCCTTCGCCAAGGACGGTGGGTACAGTAACTGGGAGCTGTCGGCCGATCGCGCCAATTCGGTTCGCCGCCTGATGCAGGAGAGCGGGCTCGGGGCACAACAGGTCAGCCAGGTCAGAGGCTTCGCCGACCAGATGCTGCGCAAGCCGGAGGCCCCGCTCGACGCCTCCAACCGCCGCATTTCCCTGATTGTTCAACATCAGGTGGCGCCGGACAGCGAGGAGAAAGAAGGAGAGGGCGCCGAAGGGGAGAAGACCGGGCACGGCGAAGGCGAGAAGAAAGCGGAACACGCTGAAGCCAAGAAGCCCGAGCATGGCGAGGCAAAGGCTGAAAAGCCGGCGGAGCACGAAAGCAAACCGGCCAAGGAGGAGAAGCCTGCCAAAGAAAGCAAACCTCCCGCCGCGAAACAGGAAAAGCCGTCACCGAAGGGCAAGGCCAAGCACGGCTAGCGTTTCTTGAGGGCTTCGAGTTCGTCCAGGCTGCTGGGCCAGTCATCGTGAAGCAGACGTGACAGCGAGCGATCGGCCAGCAGCCTTCCGCCTGTCTGGCATTCCGGGCAGTAGTTGGTCTCGTTTGAGGCGTACCGGATTCGCTGGATCTTCGTCCCGCATCGCGGACAGGGTTCGCCGAAGCGGCCGTGCGCCGCCATCCCCTGGCGAAACGCGGTCACCTTTTCCGGAAATCGATCGCCGGTCTCACGGCGCAGCCGTTCGGTCCACTCGCGCAACACGTCTTTGGCCGCCTCGTGCAGCCTGGAGGCCTGGTCCCTGTCGAGCCGCTCGGTCAGCGCGACCGGCGACAGCCCGGCCCGGTGCAAAATCTCGTCGGAATAGGCGTTTCCGATGCCGCTGAACAGTCTCGGATCGGTTAAAGAGCGCTTCAAAGTGTGATTTTCTGACCTCAAAACGGCCCAAAATGTATCAAAATTGACAGAAAATACGTCGATTCCGCCGGCGTTAAGCACGCTTGGGGCGTCAGGTCCCTGCAGCACGTACAGCGAGGCGCGCCGTTGCGATCCCGCCTCCGTTAACGTTAAAACGCCCGATTCGAACGCAAAAGCCGCCAATATGTTCTTCCCCAGCGCCTTCGGTTCGACGTCCTTCCAATGCAGGCGCCCCGCGATCATCAGGTGCAGGACAAACCATAGTTCGTCCTCGAACCCTATGGCGATGCGTTTTCCTACACGCCGGATCTCGAGGACCCGTTTTCCACAGGCGGCCTGTACCGGCGGCTTCACCGATCTCAGCAGGAACGGCCCGCGGATTCGCGCGGACTTGAGCGCGGACCCCAGCAGGCGCCGCGACAGCGCTTCGACATAGATCTCGACATCCGGCAGCTCAGGCATGGGGTTCAGGCGCAGAATTCGATGGCGACGGTTTCAAACACCCGAGCCGCAACGGCGACTTCGTCCAGGTTCGACCATTCTACCGCCGCGTGCGCGCCGCCTCCGCCGGGCCCGAACACCACCGTCGGTATCCCCGCCGCCGATGTCAGCGCCGAGTCCATCCACGGAGTATCGCCGTAGAAACGGGGCTCGACGCCCCGCTCCGCGGCCACCCGGGCCCGCAGAATCTGGACGATCCCTTCCGCCGGATCCACTTCGAACGGCTCGCGCACCAGCGTTGAACGGAATTCGTAGCGGGCCCGGAGGTCCTGCCTCCTAGCGTCGGAGAGAATCGCCTGAATCTGCGACGAAGCCTCCTCCAGCGTTTCGCCGGGAACCGTCCTGCGCTCGATCGATAGCAGGCAACGCTCGGGATACGTCGAAAGCTCGCGACCTCCCGAAATCAGGGACGCGTGGATGGAGCCGGAACCCAACAGCGGATGGCGTTGCACGGACCGTATCTTGGCGTTCAGTCCTTCGATCGCCGTCAGAACCCGCCCCATTTTCGCGATGGCGTCCACCCCCAGTTCGGGCTTGGAGCCGTGCGCGGCAACGCCCTGCGACTCGACCTCGAACCAGATGAAGCCCTTGTGCCCGACGCAGATGTCGAGGCCCGTCGGTTCCGTGACGATGGCGGCGTCGGCCCGCCAGCGCTTGAGTATGGACGCAGTGCCGATGCTGGCGTACTCCTCATCGCAAACCGCCGTCAGGATGACGTCGCCGCGCGGCGGCCGCTCGGTGAGTCTTCGGCCGGCCTCCAGCATGGCCGCCAGGCTTCCCTTCATGTCATAGGCGCCGCGTCCGTACAGCCGATTCCCCTCCACCCGGGGCGAGTGCGGATGCTCCATGCCCTCCACCCCAACGGTGTCCAGATGGGCGTTGAGCATCAACGAACGGCCCCCGCCTGTTCCGCGCACGATTCCGACCACCGACGGCCGTCCCGGCGCGGCTTCGTCGATATGCGTCTCCATGCCCGCGCGGGCCATCCACGCCTGAACGAACCCGGCGATTTCACCTTCGCCCCGCGCCCCCGGAACAAGGTCCGGATTCACGGAGTCGATTGCTACAAGCTCGGCCAACAACGAAGTAGGGTCCACGGTTGTCCTTTCCCGCATTATCCAGCATCATGGATTCGATGATCGATTGGCTGTTCGGCAAACCCCTTGAGGCCGGCGCGAAGGCGCCCGATTTCACGCTGGCCGATCAGGACGGAAAGAAGCACACACTCTCGAAGCTGCGGGGCAAGAACGTCGTGCTAGTGTTCTATCCCGCCGACGAAACACCCACCTGTCGCGCGCAACTCTGCGAATTTCGCGACGAATGGGCCGAGGTGAAGGCGAAGAACGCGCTGGTGTTCGGCGTGAATCCGGGCAGCGCCGACAATCACGCCCGGTTTCGCGACAATCGCTCCCTTCCTTTCCCGCTCCTGGTCGACGAAGGTCAGCAGGTTGCGCGCATGTACTCCGCCAGCGGTCTGATGGTGCGCCGGACCGTCTACCTGATCGGGCCCGACGGCGTCATCCGCTACGCCGAGCGCGGCAAACCCGAACCCGCCAAGGTGTTGGCGGCCGCCGGTTGATCTACTTGCCGCCCAGATCCGTCGACACGTAACGGACGATGGCCTCGAGCAGCGCGGCGCGCGGATAGCGCGTCTTGTCCATGCCGCCGCGGATGGCCGAATCGGACGATTTGTCGAATGGCAGCGCGACGGCGAAATGGTCGGCAAGGGCAATGCCCAGCACGGTGGAGTCCGGCGCCACCGCATCCTGTTGCAGCAGTTGTCCGTCCTGCACGGGGCCGTAGGCGGAGAGCAGTTGCCAGGTTTGCATCAGCGCCTTCGAGGTATTCGTTTTCTGGCTCTTGGTGACGATCGAATAGGAGGGCACGGGCATTCTGGGATTCGCCGCCAGGAACGCGGCCCGGACGCTGCGTTGCAGGCTCTTGAATCCCGCCGCCGTGTCGCCCTGGCAGCCTTTCATGTTGTACTGGCGGATCCACTGATCGGCGGCCGCGGGCAGCGCGTCCGCGATGGGCGATCCGCCCACAGCCCCCGCCACGCTGACGAACGCCGCGACATACTGCGCCGCGTTTTCCTGCGCCAGCGCCGTCATCACGTCGGGCGCGCCTTTGCTATAGCCCACCACGATCCACTTGCCAGCGTCCGATTTCGACTGCTCGGCGAGATAACTCGCGATCATCTTGGCGTTGGATTCGCTCCCGTCGTTAGGCACCTGGAGCAGGGCCACATTCACCCCATATTGCTCCTTGAGCGACTTCTGCCCTTCCTGAAACGCCGGCGAGTCGGAGAAGCAGGAACTCATGAACCCCGGCACGATCAGCACCCGATATTTCGTCGAAACCGCATCGAGCTTCATGTCCGATTTCGATGCGCCTTCGAAGAACTGATCGCAGGCGCCCCACGCGCCGCCATCGGGGTTCTTCTGGGTCAAGACGGAACAAAACAGGTCAGGGAAGGCGATGCCCGAAGTCGAGGTCTGGTCCGGCTGCAAGTACACGATCAACGTGCGGCCATCCGTACGGAACTCTTCGCCGTGCGCGGTCTTGGCGCTTTCGAACGTCTTGGCGGCCCGCATGTAGTCGAGCTTCACCACCATTCCGGTTTGCTGCAGCGATTGGCCGATGTAGTCCCGCTCGCCGTCGGTGTCGGGATCGATCTTGTGGGTCAGCTTTCCGTTGCGTTGATCCTTGTCGAAGCCGATGTCGTGCGTGCCCGCCCCGGCCCAGACGGTCTGGCCCTCCACGGTGAAGGGCGCTTTCCAAATCCGAAAGTGATGCCGCGACGCCACCACGCGGATCGGGTCGCCCTGCGCATAGCCGTAATCCTGGATCCGGCCGAACAGCATCAACTCGCTCATGGGCATGGTGACGTAGGCTTCTTTTGAGACGCTCGACAGAAGGCCTCGGAGCACCGCGTCCTTCTTCGACTTGTCCACCGTCACCCAGCCGGCCGCGCGGAAGGCGGCTTCCACCTTGCTCTGCGAGCCGACGATGATGAAGTTCACGCGGTCGCCAGGATTGCCCTGCGCATCCTCGACACGCACCGGAACGCCGTCAAGCAGGGCTTGCGTCATTTGGGGAACCTTCACATTCGCTGGGGTGGATGTAACCGTCCCGGCCGTCACTTCCACGGTGACGTGGTAGGTTCCCGAGGGTTGATCGTTCGCGCCCTGGTTCACGCCAAGAAACAACCGTCCAGCCACCGGCGCCCTGCGCTCGGCCTTCGGACCCACCAGAAACGCGCGCGCCGCGGGATTGTCGCTGATCCGCCCCACCAGCGTGCCGCGGCCCGCCTCGTTCACCGGCAACTGGCGAATCAGATCGGCCCATCCGCGCGACAGGCCCTCGGGCCCGCACGGTTTGGCGCCCATGTACTGAAGCTGGCCCGTCGCGGTGATCTTCACCGTGTCGCCGGGTTTGAGGTCAACCCCGGTGTCGGTCCAGATATTGGCCCCTGAGATGTCGAGTTGCTTGGACGTCTGCGCGGAGAGCGCCATGGCGGCGGCGAACAGCAGGGCGGAGATGCGTGTCAAGAGCATTGAGTTTCCTATCTTGAGCTGGCGTCGAGGATGAGCCGCTCCACTTGAATCCAGATGGCCGGGTCGAGTTCCATCTTCGCGTGCGAGCCGCCGAAGGTGCGGCGCGCCCACGAAGCGTCCTTCTCGTCGACGGGTCGGAAATAATAGCTGTACCGGTAGTTGCCGATGATCCGTGTGCGCGCGGGATCGGCGGCCCGGATCTCGCCGCGGCCGCGAATGGTGGCCAGATCGTGCTGAAAGAAATTGGCCGCGGCGCGCACGTTGGGCGGCACCACGGCGTCGCGCAGTCCGACGCTGTCCACCTGGACCGTCAGCAGCACGGGAACGCCCAGGCGCTCGAGATCGCGAGCCGTCTGGATCACGGCGGCGCCGCCCCAACTCTGGCCATACAGGATCACTCGCGCCCGGGCTGCCTCATCGGCGTCGATGCGACCGTCGCGGTTCGCATCAAGCGCCCGCCGGATCCTCTTCAACGCCGCCTTGCGACGGTGGTTGCTCGCCGTGTCCGCCAGTAACCCGCGCGATCGCAAATCGAGCGCGAGTTTCCGGACGCTGCGATGTTCGTCGTCCCAGCGTTCGAACCCGCCGAGAAATCCGACCACCAGAACGCTGCCCGCGGGCGCTGGTTGTGGGATCGTGAAATCGGACAGACGTTGAGCGAACCCGGGAAGGACAGTCCAAGCGAGCGGGATCAGGATTGCGAAACTCCGGCTAGCCAGCGGCATGTTCGCGATTTCAATTATTAATTGTAGATGAGGCTGTCACACGATGACGGCCCTCGCTTTCCACGTCCAAAGCGGAACAGGAGCCGAATTGTTCGATCTGAAGCAGCATCCTCACCGGCGTTTCAACGCGCTGACCGGCGAATGGGTCCTTGTGTCGCCCCACCGGACCCAACGCCCATGGCAGGGACAGGTGGAGAAACTCCCGCCTGACACCCGCCCGGAATTCGATCCCAAGTGCTATCTTTGTCCGGGAAATCCCCGCGCCGGCGGAGTCCTGAATCCCTCCTATGAGGCCACCTTCGTTTTCGACAATGACTTCGCGGCTTTGCGCCCGGACACGCCTCCAGGCGGATTCGAAAGCGGCGGGCTGCTGAAGGCGGAGTCCGAATACGGCCGGTGCCGCGTGGTGTGCTTCAATCCGCGCCACGATCTCACGCTAGCCCGGATGGGCGTCGATCAGATTGTGCCGGTGGTGAAGACCTGGGTCGGCCAATTTGCCGAATTGGGGGCCGATCCGCGCCTCAACTACGTTCAAATCTTCGAAAATCGCGGCGAAATGATGGGGGCGAGCAACCCTCACCCGCACTGCCAGATCTGGGCGTCCGAATCGATACCCAACGAACCCACCAAGGAACTCGCCTCGCAAACAGCCTATCGGACCGGCTCCGGCCGGTGCCTGTTGTGCGACTACGCCGCCCTCGAAGAGCGCCTGGGCGAGCGAGTGGTGTGCGCGAACGAGTCGTTCCTTGCGCTGGTCCCGTTTTGGGCCGTCTGGCCATTCGAGGTCCTGCTCCTGTCACGTCGGCACTTCGCCGGAATGGATGGGCTCGAAGAACGCGAACAGCCCGCCCTGGCCGACATTCTGCGGCGCGTCGCCACCCGTTATGACAATCTTTTCGAGACCTCATTCCCATACACGATGGGCTTCCATCAGAAGCCCACGGACGGGGCGGAGCATCCC
Source organism: Acidobacteriota bacterium (assembly GCA_018268715.1). Taxonomy (GTDB): domain Bacteria; phylum Acidobacteriota; class Terriglobia; order Bryobacterales; family Bryobacteraceae; genus TMP-7. Next base: position 134,164 of record JAFDVZ010000010.1, read on the forward strand.
GAGTGGCACTTCCACGCGCACTACTATCCGCCGCTGCTGCGCTCAGCGACGGTGCGGAAGTTCATGGTGGGATATGAGATGCTCGCCACGCCGCAACGCGACATCACCCCGGAATCGGCCGCCGAGCGTTTGCGGGGCCTCGCCGAACGTCATCATCTGGACATCTAGACCCCCACGGAACCGCCCGGGCATGTTGAAATAGGAAAGATACCCCTCCCGGAGGACCTGAAGAATTGAACAAAGCAGTCCTCGCCCTGGAGGACGGAACCGTCTTCGAGGGCAGAAGCTTTGGTGCGCAGATAGAGAGCTACGGCGAAGTTGTTTTCAACACGGCCATTACCGGATACCAGGAAGTCTTCACCGACCCTTCCTATTCCGGACAGATCGTCGTTCTCACCAATCCCCAAATCGGCAACTACGGCGCCAACCATTTCGATAGCGAATCCCTGAAGCCCTATATTGAAGGGCTGGTGGTCCGCGAGTTCTCGCCCATCGCCAGCAATTGGCGTAGCGAGGAGGCCGCCAACCGCTTCCTGGCGGAGGCCGGCGTTCCCATCATCGCCGAGATCGATACGCGAGCCCTGGTGCGCCACCTGCGTTCTCGCGGCGTCATGCGCGGCGTTCTGGCCGGCGCGGGCGGCGAGGCCGAGGCGCTTGTGCGGCGCGCTCGCGAGATCCCCTCCATGGCGGGTCTCGAACTGGCCACTCGGGTCTCCACCGCTTCGTCCTATGAGTGGGCGCGCGGCATCGAAGGCGGATCGCCTTCCGAACTGAACGGCGCGCCGGCGCCGATTACGCGCCACGTGGTCGCCTACGACTACGGCATCAAGCACAATATTCTCCGTCGTCTGGTGCATACCGGCTGCCGGGTTACCGTGGCGCCAGCGACAACGTCGGCCGAAGATGTTCTGGCGCTCAATCCCGACGGCGTGTTCCTGTCGAACGGCCCAGGCGATCCGGAACCGCTCGAATACCAGGCCGCCCAGGTCCGCAAGATCATCGGCAAGAAACCGGTGTTCGGCATCTGTCTCGGCCACCAGGTTCTCGGCCTCGCGCTGGGGGGCAAGACCTACAAGCTGAAATTCGGACATCGCGGCGCGAACCACCCCGTGCTGAACAAGGTCACCAATCGCGTCGAGATTACGTCGCACAATCACGGCTTCGCCGTCGATCCCGATTCGTTGAACCAAAACGAAATCGAATTGACTCACGTGAATCTGAACGACCAGACGCTGGAAGGCTTCCGACACCGCAACTATCCGGTCTTCTGCGTGCAGTACCATCCGGAGGCCGCGCCCGGACCGCATGATTCCCACTATCTGTTCGACGAGTTCGTCCGCCTGATGAAGGAGGCCAAGTAAGTGCCGCGCCGCAACGACCTGAAGCGTATCCTGATCGTCGGCTCCGGCCCCATCGTCATCGGCCAGGCCTGCGAGTTCGATTACTCCGGCGCACAGGCCTGCAAAGCGCTGCGTTCGGACGGTTACGAAGTCATCCTCATCAACTCGAATCCGGCGACGATCATGACGGATCCGAACCTGGCCGACAAGACCTACGTCGAGCCGCTCACCGTCGAATTCGCCACTGAGGTCATCCGCAAGGAGCGCCCGGACGCATTGCTGTCGACCGTCGGCGGACAGACGGGCCTGAACCTGTCGGTCGCGCTTTCTGAAGCCGGCGTTCTCGACAAGTACAACGTCGAACTGATCGGCGCAAAGATCGGCTCCATTAAGAAGGCCGAGGATCGCCTCCTGTTCAAGGATGCGATGCGCAAGATCGGCCTTGACCTGCCCGAATCCCTGCTGGTGAGTAACGTCGACAAGGGCGTCGAATTCGCCAGCCGCATCGGATTCCCCGTCATCCTGCGCCCCAGTTTCACGCTGGGCGGCACGGGCGGCGGCATCGCCTACAACCTCGAGGACCTGTACGAAATCCTGGAGCGCGGCCTGGAACTGTCGCCGGTTCACGAGGTGCTGATCGAAGAGAGCGTGCTCGGCTGGAAAGAGTACGAACTGGAGGTGATGCGCGACCTTGCCGACAACGCCATCATCATCTGCTCGATTGAGAACTTCGACCCGATGGGCGTTCACACGGGCGATTCCATCACCATCGCGCCGGCGCAGACGCTGACCGACCGCGAATACCAGATGATGCGAGACGCTTCGCTTGCCTGTTTGCGCGAGATTGGCGTCGACACCGGCGGGTCGAACGTGCAGTTCGCCATCAACCCGACCGACGGCCGCATGGTGATTGTGGAGATGAATCCGCGCGTGTCGCGTAGTTCGGCGCTCGCGTCGAAGGCGACCGGCTTCCCCATCGCGAAGATCGCGGCGAAACTCGCCGTGGGTTATCGGCTGGACGAGATCAAGAACGACATCACGCGGAAGACGCCCGCCTGCTTCGAGCCCACCATCGACTACGTGGTGGTGAAGATCCCTCGCTGGCAATTTGAAAAGTTCCCTGGCGCGGAGCCGGTTCTGGGCACGCAAATGAAGTCGGTCGGCGAGGTCATGTCGATCGGACGAACGTTCAAGCAGGCGCTCGGCAAGGGGCTTCGGAGTCTCGAAACCGGCAAGAGCGAAAGCGCGGTGACGTTCGATCCGGCGCTCATCAAACGGCGCCTGATCACGCCGAACCCAGAGCGGCTCGCCTATATCCGGTTCGCCATGGAGCAGGGCTATTCGGTGGAGGAGGTCCACGCGGCCACCGCCGTCGATCCATGGTTCCTCACGCAGATCAAGGAGATCATCGACCTGGAGGCGGACCTGGCGGGAAGCAGCCTGGAGACCGTCCCCCCGGCGACCCTAACGAAGGCCAAGCGGGACGGCGTCTCCGACTCGGCTTTGGCCCGCAAGTGGGGAGTCGCGCCGCTGGAGGTGCGCGCAAAACGCAAGCAACTCGGCGTGAAGGCCGTGTTTAACCGTGTGGACACGTGCGCGGCTGAGTTTGAAAGCTTCACGCCGTATCTGTATTCAAGCTACGAGAGCGAGTGCGAGGCTGCTCCGTCGGACCGCAAGAAGGTGATGATCCTTGGCAGCGGACCGAACCGGATTGGTCAGGGCATCGAGTTCGACTACTGCTGCTGTCACGCATCCTTCGCTCTTCAGGACTTCGGTATCGAGTCGATCATGGTCAACTGCAATCCCGAGACCGTCTCGACCGACTATGATACGAGCGATCGCCTGTACTTCGAGCCGCTCACGCTCGAGGAAGTGCTGAACATCCACGACACCGAGAAGCCGGACGGCGTGATTGTCCAATTCGGGGGGCAGACGCCGCTGAACCTGGCGCTGCCGTTGAAGGCGGCGGGGGTGCCGATCATCGGCACCGATCCTGAGAATATCGATCTTGCCGAAGACCGCAAGCTGTTTGGGCGACTGCTCGACGAATTGAAGATTCCCTCGCCCCCGAACGGTACGGCGACCAACGTCGAAGAAGCGTGCGCCGTGGCCGCCGGGCTCGGCTACCCGGTTCTGGTGCGGCCCAGTTATGTGCTGGGCGGGCGCGCCATGGTGATTGCCTACGACGAAGAGACGGTGCGCCGCTACATGCAGGAAGCGGTGGTCTTCTCGCAGAAGCGTCCGGTGCTGATCGATCGCTTCCTGGAGGACGCCGTCGAAGTGGATGTGGACGCGCTCTCCGACACCGAGGATGTGCTGATCGCCGGCATCATGGAGCACGTCGAAGAGGCGGGCATCCATTCCGGCGACAGTTCGTGCGTGCTGCCCGCCATCACGCTGTCCAAGGAGGTCCGCGAGACCATCGTGGACTACACCACGCGGCTGGCGCGAGCGCTGAAGGTCATCGGACTGATGAACGTACAGTATGCGATCAAGGACGGCGTCGTGTTCGTGCTGGAAGTGAATCCGCGCGCCTCGAGAACGGTACCGTATGTCAGCAAGGCGACCGGCGTGCCGCTGCCGAAGGTGGCGGTGGCGCTCATGCTGGGACGCAAGCTTCGCGAGATCCCCGAACTCACCGGCGGGCGTCACGACGGGGTGTTGAACGTTTCGCAGTACTTCGTGAAATCGCCGGTCTTCCCGTTCAACAAGTTCCCTGGGGTGGATCCCGCGCTAGGGCCGGAGATGCGGTCCACCGGCGAGGTAATGGGCGTCGGGGAGAACTTCGGCGAGGCTTTCGGCAAGGCGCAGTTGAGCGCCGGAACGCCGCTGCCGGACAGCGGAAGCATCTTCATCAGCGTGAGCGACGGCGACAAGGCCGCCGCGGTCGAGGTGGCCAAGCGATTCGCCGAGATGGGATTCAAGCTCACCGCGACGCGAGGCACGGCCGCGCTCATTCAAGCCGCCGGAGTCAAGTGCAAGACGGTTTTCAAGGTGAACGAAGGCCGGCCGAACGCGGTGGATTTGATGAAAGCCGGATCGGTCCAACTGGTGATTTACACCCCAACGAGCGGCGCCACTTCGTTCAGCGACGAGAGGGCGATTCGTAAGACCGCCGTAACATGGCGTGTCCCCATCATCACCACCATGAGCGGCGCCCGCGCCGCAGTGGAGGCCGTGGCCGCCCGGCGTCGCGATCCCATCCGCGTGTGGAGTCTGCAAGAGTTGCATCAGTCCTGACAGGGGGGCGGCCATCGCGCCGCCCTGCTCCCGGTAGGCATTTAGCCCTACCCTCATATCCACCTGCTCCCGGTTGTGCGAGACTAATCGAGGATCACCGCAGCCCCACAAAAATCAGTCTGGCGAAGTGACCGCCGGACCCATCCGGTTGTCTTAACGATCAGGAGGAATCATGGATCGATTTGAAGAACTGAAACAGAAGTACGCAAGCGTATTGGAACTCATCCCGAAACTGAACGTACGCCTGGACCACCTGCATGTGCAGGACGACAAGTTGTTCATGTCCGGCGCCGCTCCCAACGACGCCCTCAAGAACAAAGTCTGGGATCAGATCAAGGTTTGTGACGCGAGCTTTTCCGATCTCACCTGCGACATCGGCGTCGACTCGAGCCTACCCGCTCCCGTGGAAGCGCCCGCCGCCCAGACCTACACGGTTCAACCGGGTGACTCGCTCTCGAAGATCGCCAAGCAATTTTACGGCAACGCGAATCTCTACATGAAGATCTTCGAGGCCAATCGCGATCAGTTGGATAACCCGAATCTGATTCAGGTTGGCCAGGAACTCACCATTCCGGCGGAGTAACAGGAGCACACGATGGGTTTCATGAATATGCTGGGTGGTCTGGTCAACGCCTTCGAGGGCGGCCAGCAGCCCAGCGCCGAACACGTCGAAAACAGTTTCGACCAGATAACGTCGATGCTCCCGGCGGGAGGACTGTCTCAGGTCCTTTCGGCGGCTTTCAACTCCAGCGAGACTCCGGCGTTCGGACAACTGGCGGGACAGTTGTTTAACAACTCGTCGCCCGATCAGAAGGCCGGTTTGCTGAATACGCTGTTACAGGCAGCGGGTCCCATGCTCGCCGGCGGAGCGGCCGGAGGACTGTTGAGCCAGCTTGCCGGCGGCGGTCAGCGTCCGCTTACTCCCGACGAAGCCGCGCAGGTTTCGCCCGATGTTGTCCATCAACTGGCGGCGCATGCCGAGAAACACGACGGCTCGATTGTGGATACAATCAGTAGTTTCTACTCCGAGCACCCGACGCTTGTGAAAACGCTTGGAGGCGCGATTCTCTCGGTCGGCTTGGCGAAGTTCGCTAGCCGCTAGCAGATGGACCCCTGTTACGGAGGTTAGATTCGTATGCTGTGGACGCTGATCATCGGGCTCATCGTCGGTTTCGTCGCGAAGCTGCTGATGCCCGGACGGAACCCCTCGGGTTTCTTCATCACCATGGCCCTCGGCATCGCGGGCTCGATCGTGGCCACGTTCATCGGACGGATGGCGGGCTTCTATGGCGAGGGCTCCAATGCGGGCTTCATCATGTCCGTACTTGGCGCGATGTTGTTGCTGTTTCTATACCACCAGTTCTTCGGCAAGAACGCAGGTTAGGCTCGACCGGGCGGATCACGGCTCCACGCGAGTCGGGATCCGCCCCGTCGTCACCCCGGATTCGTTGAAAGCGTCCACCGTGAAGTAGTAGGGAGTTCCGATGTTCAGGTCGTGAAGGGCCACTTCCTTCGCGCCTCGGATCTCGAGGTTGTGATACAACTTCTCCGGCGAGACGCCGTAACGGACCACATACCCATCGGCGTCCCTTAGCATCTCCCACCGCACCACGGCGTTACGTCTGTCGCTCGAATCACGATGCGCCTCGAACTTCGGCGGAGCGCCCGGCGATTTTCCTGTTACGCTCCCAAAAACGCGCAGATCTCGGATTGAAAACGGACCGCCGCCGGGCATGTGGACGTTCGTAATCCGCACGTGGCGGGCAAGCACCGATTCGGTCAACTGAAGGTAATCGTGCGGGGTGTCGGCGCGGTTGGCGCTCCTGTCCGCCAACATCGTCCAGGTCTTGCCGTCCGTCGACGATTCGAGCCGGTATTGATGGAACAGGCCGGGCGCTCGCCCCAGCGCCGTCGATTCGTGCTCGGCGAAGTTCACCTGCACGGCTTCAATCCGGCTGGGCTTGCCCAAATCCACCGCGAGCCACTCGCCTGCGTCCACCGTGCGAGCGCTCCAGTACGTCCGAACGTCCTCATCGACGCTGTCGCGCGGAGCGTGCCCGTCAAGACTCGTGGACGCGCTGGCCGCCTTCCCGTAGCTGAGAAGCATCCACCCCGCCAGGTTATTCACTCCGTCCTTACGTTCCGATGGGATCAGCTGCGGATAATCGCCGAACAGGGTATTCACGCGTAGCTCTCCGTCCTTGTCAAATTCGGCCGGAAAGATGCCCAAACGGCGCTCAAACATGTGCTTGACGGAGATCCGCATCGTGGCGATGTGCCAGTAGCGGCCATGCTTGTCCACGAAAGTGGCGCTGTGCCCTGCGGCGGGGATGAAGCCCGTTGGCTTGTGGGAGAACGGACTGGACTGCACGTAGCTGAACGGCCCTCGCGGACTCTTGCCCACGTAGACGCCATCGGCGTACGTGCGCACTTCCGTGCCGGGGGAGGCGTACTGCAGATAATAGACGCCGTCGTGCTTGGTCATCCAGGCGCCTTCAATCCAAGGCCCTTCCTGGAAGATGGGACCCGTCATCGCTCCCAGGTTATCGTCGCCGCGCCGCTCCCAGCCGTGTTGGGCATAGTTCGACCGGAAGCACGCCCACGGGTCTCCGATGCGCCGGAAGCCATTGTTCGGATCGAGTTCCATCCCGGAAATGGCGCCGTTATAAGACAGGCCATAGTAGAGGTACACGCGCCCGTCCTCATCGGCAAACAGGTCCGGATCGCCAACGTCGAAGGGCTTGCCGATGTACTCCCACCGCCCGTTCGCGGGGTCCGAGGTCTTGTACAGGCCGATGTTACAGGCCGTGTAGTAGAGCGCGCCCCGATACTCCATCACGGCCGGCGCGTAGGCTTCGATAGGCAGTCCGGTCGGCTTCACGAACTTCCAGTCCACCATGTCGCTGGAGCGCCAATAGCCTCCCGATTTCGACGCAAACAGGTAGTATTCGTCTCGGAAAAGCAGCATGACGGGATCCGCCGCTTCACGCCTGCTTGGCGGGTCGGGCATGAAGCGGTAGTCGATGTTGATGGGGTTGGCGAAAGTCCTCGGTTTTTTGGCGGGAGGAGCCGCCAGCAGGCAAACCCCGGCGGCGGACAGCAGGCAGAATGTTGCAAATCGGGGAATCGAACTCATGCGACAGGCTCCTTAGTTCTCCGGACTCGCGGCGAAGGGATCGACGAGGTAGGGCCGCTCGCGATATTCGAACCAGTCGACGTCGGCAGGGTGGGCGCCGCCGGCCAAATCCTGGCAGCAGACGCCGATAAACGCCCCGGTGAAGTTCGGACCGGGAGGTCCGGCTTCGTCCGACACCATGCTCGCATCCAGCAGATTCGGGATGCGAAGCCAACGGCCCTCGCCCGCCTGGAACGCGAAGTACAGGCGTTCATGATCGATCTCCACGCGGAGCGTCAGCTTTGCTCCTGTCGGAACCGGATATAGCGTCGACACGACGTCGGGCAGAGCCATGTCCGGGTTCGACGACATCACCGCGACGTACTTCCCCTGGGCCTCATCGCGCGAAACGAAAAGGTAGTGGAACTTTGAACTGTTGTAGTAGTAGATCAGCCCGGCCGCGTGCTGGAAATGGGAAGGTTCGAACTCCAGGGCGGCGCTGGCGCTAAAGCAGTGAGCCTGTTGCCGGCGCGCGACCAGGGATTGCCGGAACGGACTGCCCGGCGTCTCCTTTCCGAACAATCGCAGGTATCCTGGACGCGCGGTCAGGCTGAACAGCTCATCGGGCCATGGTGAGCGCAGCCACTGGAACTCGATCGGCAGTTCCGGTGAATCGAATTCGCTACGGACAGGCGGCGGGGCGAAAGGATGTTGCTCCAGATGGGGAGCCGCCACGTCCAGCGATGGGGCGCCGGTTCCGTCGGCGGTCGTAAGCCAGCCGTCCTCGGTCCAGGTCATCTTCTGGATGGACGTTTCCCGGCCCAGCGTGCACCGTCCACGGTTCGGCAGGGGACGTCCGCACAAGTGCACCATGTACGTGTCGCCACGCTCTGTGTCGACCAGGTCCGCATGGCCGGCACGCTGCAACACGGCGTCCGGCCGATCGCGGGCCGTAAGAATCGGGGAGTTCGGCGCGAGTTCATACGGCCCCTCGATATGACGGGACCGCGCTAGCGTGACGGCATGACCGAAGCCCGTTCCCCCTTCGGCCGTCAGCAGGTAGTAGAAGCCCCCGCGCTTGTACAGATGGGGCCCTTCGGTGAGGCCGAGCGACGTACCCTCGAAGATCAGCCGGCGTTCCCCAATCAGGCAGCGACCCTGGGGCGAGTACTCCTGAAGGACGATTCCCGCGAAACGGTTGCGCCCGGGACGGTGGTCCCACAGCATGTTCACCAGGTGCTTGCGGCCGTCCTCATCGTGGAACAGCGACGGATCGAATCCGCTCGAATTGAGGTAGACCGGATCGGACCACTCCCCATCGATCGTCTCACTCGTCACGACATAGTTGTGGAAATCGCGGAGCGAGGCTCCCGCGGCGACGCCCATGCTGGGACGGCCGTAGCGCTTCACGTCGGTGTAGACGAGGTAGAACAATCCGGCGTCGTAGCTGAGACAGGGCGCCCAGACTCCACACGAGTCCGGATCGCCCAGCATGTTGAGCTGGCTTGCACGGCGCAGCGGACGAGTCAGCAGGCGCCAGTGCGCCAGATCCCGCGAATGGTGGATCTGTACGCCTGGAAACCACTCAAACGTCGAGGTGGCGATGTAGTAATCGCCGCCCACCCGCACGATGGAAGGATCGGGATTGAATCCCGGCAGGATCGGATTTCGAATCGTTTCAGGCATGCCGCTGCTCCCGTACGACGGTCCACAGAATCGCCGCTCCGATCAGGTCGAATACGCCCAGGCAAACGAAAAACGGGGTGTAGCCGATACTCGCCACCAGGCCGCCGATCAACAGCGAGAACAGCAACAGGCCCGCGTTTCCGAACGTGCCGCACAGGCCCGCCACGGTGGCCACTTCGTTTCGCGGGAACAGGTCGGAGGACATGGTGATCACGGTGACCGACAACGTCTGGTGCGCGAAACCGGCAAGGCTGAGGAGCGCGATGGCGAAGTACGGATTCAGCACCATGCCGGTGAAGCCGACGCCGAGCATCAGAATGGCGCCCACCGTGAAGGCGCCCCTCCGCGCATTAATCAAGCCCACGTTGAACCGCTTCTGGAGCCTCATGCTCACCATGCCGCCGAAGATGCAGCCGAGATCCGCGGCCAGAAACGGCATCCACGCAAACAACGCGATCTCCTTCAGGTTCATGTGGCGTTCCGTGGTGAGATACAGCGGAATCCAGAACGTCAGCGTGCCCCACGTCGGGTCGGCCAGAAAGCGCGGAAGCGCGATGCCCCAGAAGTTACGCTGAGTGACGATCTTCAAAATGGACGGTTTGCCCTGCCCAGCCAGATGGCTCTCCTGCCCGGCGGCGATCATGGAGCGCTCATCTTCGGTCAAGGAAGGATGCCGGCCCGGCGGATGATAAAAGGCGAGCCACAGCCCGACCCAAACCAACCCAATCGCGCCGGTGATGTAGAAAGCCGACTGCCAGCTATTGTTGAGAATCGCCCAAGCTACCAGCGGCGGCGCCAACATGGATCCGACCGAAGCGCCCACCTGGAACACTCCGCCCGCGACGCCCCGTTCCTTGGCGGGGAACCACTCCGCGGTCGCCTTCATCCCCGCCGGATTCGCCGACCCTTCGCAGAACCCGAGTAGTCCGCGCAGGAAGGCGAGCGAGTGCCAGGAGCCGGCCAGCCCGTGCGCCATGTTAACCACCGCCCAGGCGACCGCAAACAGCGCGAACCCGATTTTCAGCCCCAGCGTGTCGAGCACGTAGCCGCACACCGGCTGCAGCATGATCGTGCCCTGGAAGGCTCCGACAATCCACGAGTACTGCTTAGTGCTGATGTGCAGCTGTTCGAGAATGGTCGGCGCCGCGACTGACAGCGTGCTGCGCGTCAGGTAGTTGATGATCGAGCCCGTCATGATCAGGCCGATCATCCACCACCGAAGTCCCCGTATCTTCGGCATGGCGATCTATCAATGTATCAGCATCGCCAGCGGGACGCGCGCCAACGTCTCAGACGATACCGCGGATGACTTCGCCCACCACTTCCGTAAGCCGCTCCTTGCGCCCCTGATGCAGGTAGCTCAACGAATTCTGCTCGAGCCCCAACTGGTTGAGCACAGTGGTGTGGATGTCGCGCAGGTGGTGCGGCTCGCGTACGGCGTTGAGTCCGATGTCGTCCGTCTCACCCACCGCGACGCCTCCCTTGACGCCGCCGCCCGCCATCCATGTCGTGAATCCAGTAGGGTTGTGGTCGCGACCCTTACCGCCCTCGGCCTCCGGCGTGCGGCCGAATTCCCCGCCCCACACCACCAGCGTCGAATTCAGCAGACCGCGCTGCTTCAGATCCTTGAGCAGCCCCGCCACCGGTTTGTCGGTCTTCGCCGCCATCCGAAGATGGTTCTCCTCGATGTCCTCGTGCGCGTCCCACTGCGAAATGGCCGGGCCGCCCGACACCAGCACGACGAACCGGACGCCCTTCTCCACAAGACGGCGCGCCAACAGACATCGCCGTCCGAAATCGTCGGTGATGCGATCCCCTACGCCGTACATCCGCTGCACATGTTCGGGCTCCTGCGAGATATCGAAGATCGCCGGCGCCTCCGTCTGCATCTTGAAGGCGAGGTCGTAGGTGTTCATGCGAGCCTCGAACTCCTCGTCATTCGCCGCCATCCGAGCCTGGTCCAACTGCCGCACCAGATCGATGGTGCGGCGCCGCTCGACGGCCGTAACGCCCGCCGGCATCTCCAGGTTCAGCACGGGTTTCCTGCCGGGCCGGAAGATCGTGGGCTGATAAACGGACGGCAGGAACGCGTTGGCATACACCGGCTGGCCCGCCTCGATGGTGCCTCCAGGCTCAGGGATGACCACGTACCCGGGCAGCGAATCGCTCTCCGACCCGAGCCCGTACAACACCCAGGACCCCATGCTCGGAAACCCCGGCAGGATCCGTCCCGTGAAGAACTGATACTGCGCCGCCGAATGCACCACCGCATCCGCCTGGCAGGACCGGATCACGGCCAGATCGTCCACGCATTCGGCCGTGTGCGGCAGTAGGTCGGACACCCACAGGCCGCTCTTCCCGTGCTGACTGAAGGTCCGCTTCGTGCCGAGCAGACGGGCCGTCCCCTTGATGAACTGCCGTTTCGGCGACCCGAATGAGGCGGGCATGGGCTGCCCGTTCAGCTTGTTGAGCAGCGGCTTCGGGTCGAACGTTTCCAAATGGCTGGGGCCGCCCGCCATGAACAGCACGATGACGGACTTCGCCTTGGCTTCCAGTTCCGGCGGCTTGGCGGCCAGCGGGTTGCGAGTGGCGGCCCGCGCGTCCATGGCCGCCACGGCCAGCGCGCCAAAGCCGGCAAACGCGTCGGTCAGGAACTCGCGCCGGTTGCGGGTGCACTTTACGTGTTCACTCATTGGCCTACTCCACGTACAGGAAATCGTTGATCAGGAACATGGCGAGCGCGAACTCGCGCAACTGGTTCCGCTTGAGAAAGCCGATCGCCGCGCGACGCTCCGCTTCCACGGGCGGCCGTCCCGCGGCCAGCCGGTAGGCCCGGTCCACCTGCCGCGCCGGAGACTCGCCGGCCTCCATCCGAAGCCGGGCCGCAAAGGCGACCGACATCTCCTCGGTGAACTTTCCGTTCATCAGCTCCAGCGCCTGAGGGGCGTGCGTGCTCTGTTCCCGTCGCGCGCAGCTCAGCAGCCGGTCCGGAGAATCGAACACCTCCATCATCGGCAAACGCAGGTTGCGTTTCTCAAACAGGTAGACGCTGCGGCGGCGCTGCTGCTCGGGATCCGGATTCACGGCCCACTGCGAGGGCTTGTAGATGAGGCTGACCAGTTCCGGCTCAATCGGCGCGATCACGCTCGGGCCGCCCCGCTGCGGATTCAATTTGCCGCTCACTTGCAGGATCGAATCGCGAATCTGCTCGGCATCCAGGCGCTGACGCGGGAATCGCCACAGCAGGCTGTCGTCGGGGTCCTCTTCTCGCGCAACGTCCGGAGCCGAGGCAACATACGCCTGCCGGTAGGTCTCCGACAGCAGGATCAGGCGGTGGATCGGCTTGATGCGATAGCCGCCTTCGACAAAGCGATTGGCCAGCCAATCCAGTAGCTCGGGATGGGAGGGGCGGCTGCCCATGCGGCCGAAATCGTTCGGCGTCGCCACGATGCCCCTGCCGAAGTGCGACTGCCAGATGCGGTTCACCATCACCCGCGCCGTCAACGGATTCGATGGGTCGACGATCCAATTGGCGAGCGCCAGGCGGGGCTTCTCCATCCGCTCCGGCCACTCCTCGACGCCCGGCGCCAGCAGCACCCCCGGCGGCAGAGGCGCCACCTCATCCCGCGGCGCCGCCGAATTGCCGCGAGCGAGCACGTGCACCGCGACGAACTTCGCGGGATCGTCCTCCACGGTGTTCAGCACAGGGAGCGGCGCCGGCTGCTGCAACTCCTTATCCGCGATTCTCCTGGCGACCGAATCCCGCTCCGCCCCTTCCATGGCGGGCAGCATCTTGCGCAACTGGGCGAGTTCCGCCTCCACTGCCCCGTTGCGCTTCTTCCAGGCCGCTTCCTCCTCCGGCGTGTACAGCGGAACGTCCTTGTGCTGGGTGGCCGCGAAGAACGCCTGCAGCCGATAGTAGTCCTTCTGGCGAATCGGGTCGAACTTGTGGTCGTGACACCGCGCGCAGCCCATGGTGAGGCCCATCATGGCGGAGCCGACCACGTTGCTCATCTCAATCAGAACTTCGTTGCGGTTGTAGGCGGCGTCCTGGTTGCCCGCGTTCTTGCGGAAGGCCCCCAATCGATGAAAACCGCTCGCGATACGCATCTCTTCGCTCGACGGGTCCATCTCATCGCCGGCCAGTTGTTCGCGGAGAAACTGGTCGTACGGCTTGTCGCGGTCGAAGGAGCGGATGACGTAATCGCGGTACTTCCACATCGCCGGGCGGTGCGTGTCGTATTCGAAACCGTCGCTTTCGGCGTAACGCACGACGTCGAACCAGTGCTGCGCGGCCCGTTCGGCGTATTCGGGCGAGGCGAGCAGGCGGTCGACCAGCGCCTCATAGGCCTTTCGCGATGGATCGCGCACGAAGCGCTCGACTTGTTCGGGGGTCGGAGGCAGGCCCGTGACATCCAGGTATAGGCGGCGGACCAATGTGCGCGGGTCGGCCGGAAGGGCCGGGCGCAGCCCCTTCTCGCGCAGTTTCGCGAGGATGAACGCATCCACCGGTTGAGAGGCGCCCGCCGGCGCAGCGGGCGTCGAGCGCGGCCGGAAAGACCAGTGACGTCGTTCAGCCGCGGTGTAGCTGCCGATGGTGGCGCCCGTCAGCGCGCCGGCGACGAATACCGCAAGAAACCACAATCGCATGTTGGTGAGGCCCAGGAGACTTGTTACTGTATTCTAGTGCAAACGCTGATCTCCCGACGCTCTTTTCTCGCCGCAGCCGCCTGCGCTCCCCTGTCGGCCGCCGACACCCCGGTCATCGACTTCCACCAGCACACCCACTACTCCGGACGGACCGATGACGAACTGGTGGCCCACCAGCGCACAATGGGAGTCTCGTTGACCGTTCTGCTGCCGGCCGGATCAAGATACGGGCTGGCCGCCGACGCCTGGGGAAATGATTCAGTGGTGGCGCTCGCGCGGCGTTACCCGAAGCAGTTCGTGTTCTTTGCGAATGAACTGCCCGATCTGCCTGAAACCACCGCCGTGCTGGAAAAGTACTTGAAACTCGGGGCCAAAGGAATCGGCGAGCAGAAGTTCCCCGTCGATTGCGATTCAGCCCCGATGCGGAGGGTGTTTGATGTTGCTCGCGACTACCGTGTGCCGGTGTTGATCCACTTCGAGCACGAGCACTACAACATGGGCATTGAACGTTTTCACAAGGTGCTCGAAAAGTACCCGGCCGTGAACTTCATCGGACACGCGCAGACGTTCTGGGGCAACATCGACCGGAATCATCAGCAACCGGTCATGTACCCCAAGGGCCCCGTGACCCCCGGCGGAATTTCGGACCGCCTTCTCGCGGACTACCCGAACATGTGGGGCGACCTTTCAGCGGGTTCGGGACTTAACGCCATGCTGCGCGATGAGGACCACGCACGGGCATTCCTGGCCCGGCGCCAGGACCGCCTCGTGTGGGCGAGTGATTGCAACGACCGCGAAGGTCGCGGCGAGAAGTGTTCCGGATCGCAGCAGTTGGCGGCCATTCGACGCCTGGCGCCGGCCGACGCCCTGCCGAAGCTGTTGCGAGGGAACGCCCTAAAACTCTTGAACCTGTAACGCGCCAGCCGCTAACTGCCCTGCGTGGCGGCCGATGAAAGCGTGGTGGAAACTTTGCTGAAGATCGTGCTGATGCTGTCGGCGACGCCGGGCATGATCGCGCCCGCGGCCACCGCCACGAATCCCGCCATGAGTGCGTACTCGATGAGATCCTGGCCGTCCTTGTTCTTCCAAACGCCGACCAGCCGTCTCAGGTGAGCCGAAATGTTTTTCATGGTTCCCTCTTTCTCTGGGCCCATCGATGGGCTCCGTGAGAGCTATCGTCAGGGCGGGGCGGCGACTTCAGATACTAGGGGAATCCTCAAACAAACCTAGGGTGAAGGGCGCCGAAATCCCGTCCTGCTTGCTTAACCTCGACTCTATTTGCCCTCGATGCCGGCCAGCGGATTGTCGAAATCAAAACCAAAAAGACGCGGATTCTCGCCGATCACCGCCGCTGAGACAATGTAGAACACATAGTCGTAGGTCTCCTGCGGGATCTTCTCGCGATAGGTGGACAGTAGTTTCCAGAAATTCCGCTCCCGAGGATTGGCGGGCAACTTCCTCACCAGCGGCAACACGTAATCTTCGCCCCAGTTATAACAGGCCATCACCAGCAGGCCGGACGCCTGGGCGTCGCTCCCATAAAGATCCCGCATATAGTGCGCCGCAGCCTTGGTGGCGCGATCCCAGTGGTGACGGTCGTCGCCGGGGTCGGGCCGCCGAAACTCAGCCAAGGGCCCGATCTTCAATCCGTACTTGACGCCCGTCTCCGGAATGAACTGCCACATGCCCTTGGCGATTCCCTTGCGCGTCGGAGGACCGCTGATATAGGCGTCGAAGTTGCTTTCCTGCAAAGCGAGGTAGAAAAACTGCGGCGGCAGTCCATTGGCCAATAACTCCTGCGCAATGGGATTGACGTAGTTGTTCTCGCGCGCCGTGCGCAGGGCGTTCGCGAGCCGGGCCGAGGATTTCCACTTGGCGATGTAGTTATTCACCTCGGTGGCGAACTCCTTCGGCATGTCCAACTCGCACTCGCCAAAGATCCTCGTCACTCGCAACAACAGGCGCTCCTCGGGCGTCATTTTTCGTTCGTAGATATGGAGCGCTGTCAGAAACTGGTCGTAACTCTTCTCCATTTCCTTCCGGCGATCCTGATATTTGCGGATCTCCTGCTGCCCTTGCGAGTTATTCGCGTCGGTCACCAGCCTCTGGACGTTCGCGATGTCGACGTCCAGCGATTTCATAGAATAGAACAAGGCCTCGGCCATGGCCTTCCGCTTGCTCGCCTGCTGCTGGAGATAGAGTGAATAGGCCCCCACCGCGACCACCAGGACCGCCAGGCCGCCGATCACCCAGCCATACTTCCGCTTCTGCTTTTTCTGGACTTCACTGAACGCGCGGCGGACCAGCATCGTGTGCTCACCCACCGGCTGCCCCGCGGCCGCCTTGCCGAAGTACTTATCCATGTACTGTTCCACGCTTTGTGGCCCGGGTGCAGGCTCGGCCGGCTTCGTCACGGGGGGCGCGGAGGCCATCGGTGGCGCGGGCGCCGCCGCCTCGAAAGTCAACACCGGTCCCGCGACGCCCAACCGCACCACCACGGAGCCATCCACGCGCGCCTCCGACACGCGCAACCCGTCGACAAACAGTCCGTTGGCGCTGTTGGAGTCGCGAATTACCCAGACCCCATTCTCAAAGCGGGCCTCGGCGTGGTTCCGGCTGACGTACTCGCTCTTCACGCACAGACCGCACTCCTCCACGCGGCCAATGCGGAAGGGCGTTTGAAACTCCTGCCGCCGAACGTCTCCGGGGTTGATCTCGACGGCGACTCGAAGCATTGGGGGCTCGGCTTGAAATGGAAGGGGATTCATGGCGGCTCCAGCGGTACTCCTTATGATAAACGTCCGCGTCCACGCGCTAGCAGCCCGTGGCGCAAGTCCCGTGGGCCGCGTTGCGAGCGTCGCCGGAGCGAGGGCGAGGAGCAGCGACGCAGGCGACGCCGGACATCGGACAGGAGCGGCGACAAAGCCGGCGCCCGGCGCCGCCGCAACCCTTTGGGCAGCCAGGGTTTAGCGGGCTAGCTTCGTCTCTAGTCGTCGGAGACGGCCCGCGTCGCTGTCCTCCTCGCGCCCCGCTTTCGGACCGAATCCTGGCTGCGCGGTCCCGCGCCCCTACCGCAACGGGCTGCAAGGAGCGGCGTGGCAAGGGAGGCCTCGGCGCCTTCTTTGGATCGTTACATCACCCCACAATGGGGGTGGCTCCCACGCGCAAAGAAGGATCTATGGCGCGCCTTTACACCGAAAGTCTCCTGAATTCCCCTAAAATGAGCGGTTTCAACCTCTTGCGGTTGACGCCGAATATTTACCCTGCAACGATAAACATAGTTAGGGTATTTCCGAGTTACTGGGAGTTCCATTACAGTAAACCTAGCGGCCTTCAGGGAATACATCAGAGCCTGGATGCGGCAATGGAGGATGGGATTGAAGCAGCGAATCCTGGTGCTGGACCGCGATGATGCGTCGCGCCACACCATGGTTTGTCAGCTGAACGATGCTGGATACGAAGTGGATGCGACCTCCGCTTCGGAAGACGCGATCGCCCGTGTTACGGATGCGTCGTACCATCTAGTGCTCATCGGCGCCTCGATCGGCGCCGGCGCCGGACTCTCCGCCCGTATCAAGGCGGCCGCGACAGGTCCATCGCCAGCCGTCGCCGTTGTCAGCGGCGATGACAGCTCCCACTGCGATTCCGACCAGACGTCGGACTCCGCTCCGGACGCCTACATTAGCCCGTCGGCCCGGAACGGGCGGTTACTTTTGAGCCTCCGCCCACTGTTGCGCCTAAAAGCCGCCGAACAGGCTTTGGAAGAATCGGAACAGCTGTTGCGGAACGTCATCGAGTCCGCGAGCCACGGCGTCTTCCTGCTCGACGAAGAGTTGTCGATCCTGGTGGTCAACGCCAACGCCTTGCTAGCGCTCGGATGGCCGGCCGAGGCGCGCGCCGAACTCACCTTGCATGACCTGTGCGCGCCCGAATTCGTCGGTCCCGTCGAATCGATGATTCGCGCCGTCAAACCGGGCCATGGCCTGGTGCTCGAAGCCACCGGAAAACGCAAAAACGGCGATCGTTTTCCGGTCGAGTTCAGCGTCGGCGCCCTGGAGCGCTCGGGGCGATACGCCTTCGCTCTGACGCTGCGCGACCTGAGCCGGCGCTCCCAGGTGGAAGCCACCCTCGAACGAGAGCGCGCCGAACACAGATCGCGTGTCACCGGAGAAGTCGCTTCGGTGGAAGGCTCCTTCGGCTCGGAGCGCGTGGCGGTGACGGCTTCGCTGTATGGCCCTCAGGGACTCGCCGAGCGGATGCCCGAGGAACACCAGACGCTGTGTTCCGCATACCGCTCGCTATTGGAGACCGCTCTTGAGAGGAGAGGATACAGCGAACCCAAGGAACTGCTTGACGACAACCTCAAGACCCTCGCCCGGAGATTTGGATTTCTCCGGGCCAGTCCGCGCGATGTCGTGGAGGTGCACAGCCGGATTTTGCGAGCCGCGATGAAAGGCGTCCCGCTGGCCAAACAGCAGGTCTGGCTTGAGGAAGGAAGGCTGACGTTGCTGGAGGTCATGGGGCATCTGGTTAACTACTATCGCCAGATGGCCTTTGGCCTGAGGAATTCGCAATGAACAAGTACTTGCTCAAGCTCTATATCGCAGGACACACTTCACGTTCAGTGAAGGCGTTGTACAACCTTCGCCAGATGTGCGAGAAGGAACTTGCTGGCCGCTATGAGTTGGAGATCATCGACGTCCTCGAAAATCCGCAACGCGCCGAGGACGCCAAGGTGATGGTGACCCCGATGGTCATCCGAGAGTTACCGCCGCCGGTCCGGCGCGTGATCGGCGATCTGTCCGAGTGCGACAAGGTCCTTATCGGCCTCGATTTAGTCGCCCTGTTTCCAGAAAATCAAGACCCGGAGAATGCGAAGAATCGAACATGAAGGAAAGGCGCCCATTAATCAATAAAATTCCCACCGGTATCCCCGGATTTGATCACATTGCTCATGGCGGACTGCCGGAGGGCCGAACAACTTTGATTTCGGGCACCGCCGGCAGCGCCAAAACGGTCTTCGCCATCCAGTTCCTGGCCGAGGGCATCCTCCGCGGCGACGGAGGCGGCGTTTTCATCACGCTGGAGGAGAGCCCGGACGACATCCGGAAGAACGTGGCCACCTTCGGGTGGGACATCGCCCAATGGGAGCGCGAAGGCAAATGGGTCTTCGTGGACGGAACGGTCGTTCCCGAACAGGATCCTGTCATCACAGGCGACTACGACTTCGGCGCCCTCATCGCGCGCATCGAGCACGCCGTCCGAAAGGTGAACGCCACCCGCGTCTCGCTCGACTCCCTGAGCGCCGTTTTCACGCAGTTCGCCAATCGCCGGGTGGTCCGGACCGAGCTATTCCGCGTAGCGGCCGTCCTGCGGAAACTTCGCGTCACCTCCATCATCACCGCCGAGCGCACCGCCGAGTACGGCGAGATCGGGCGCTTTGGCGTCGAGGAGTTCGTCGCCGACAACGTCATCATCCTGCGTCACGTGCTCGAAGAGGAGAAACGGCGGCGCACCATCGAGATCCTTAAATTCCGCGGCACCCAGCACTACAACGGCGAATACGCCTTCACGATCGTTCCCAACCGGGGCATCGAAGTGATTCCGCTGGCGGTCATCAAGCTCGACCAGCGTTCGACCAACGTCCGAATCAGCTCGGGCAGTCGCGAACTGGATGCAATGTGCGGCGGCGGCTTCTACCGCGACTCCGTGATCCTGGTCTCCGGCGCCACCGGCACGGGCAAGACGCTGCTCACCACGAAGTTCATGGGAGGCGGCGCCGCGAGCGGTGAACGGTGCCTGTTGCTCGCCTTTGAAGAGAGCCGGGAGCAGCTATTCCGCAACGCCACCGGCTGGGGCGTCGACTTCGAGCGCCTGGAAAGGGACGGCCTGCTGCGCGTCGTCTGCCAATACCCCGAGATCTCCAATCTCGAGGATCACCTGATCCGCATCAAGGCCCAAATCAACGATTTCCGGCCGAACCGGGTCGCCGTCGACAGCCTGTCGGCCCTTGAACGAGGAACCACCACCAGGGGTTTCCGCGAATTCGTCATCGCGCTGACGTCCTTTATTAAGGACCATGAATTGGCCGGACTGTTCACCTCCACCACGCCGACCCTGATGGGTGGCACGTCCGTTACGGAGGCGCACATCTCCACCATCACCGACTCCATCATCCTGTTGCGTTATGTCGAGATGTTCGGCGAAATGCGCCGCGGCATCACAGTGCTTAAGATGCGTGGTTCGATGCACGATAAGAGCATCCGCGAGTTTCGGATTGACGCCACGGGCATGCACATCGGCAAGATGTTCCGCGAGGTTTCGGGTATCTTGTCCGGAATGCCCACTCACACGCCGGCGAGCGAGATCGACCGCGTCGAGCAGTTGTTTACGCGCGACGCCAGCGCCGGCGGCTGACCCGAAACTTGACACCGGCCCCGGAGCGGGCGATCATCGGACGCATGTCCCAGCAATCGCGTAGCTCCGTGAACCTCGACGTGGCGGCGGGCGGGCGGACCGCCGCTCGTGAAATCGACAAGGACGCCCCGTTCCGGATCCTGCTGCTCGGCGACTTCAGCGGCCGCGGCAATCGCGGACTCAAGGCGCCCTTGGCCGGCCGCCGTCCGCTGTTGGTCGATCGTGATAACATCGACGACGCCATCGCGGCCATGAAACCGGAGCTGCGCCTACCAGGACTCGCGCTTGAGTTTTCTGAACTCGACGATTTCCATCCCGACAACATCTACCGCCGGTCGGACATCTTTCAGGACCTGGCGGAGCAGAAAGTGCGGCCCCTGCCGGTTCCGACGCCGGCCGCGCGTCCGGCGCGGATGGGCGGAGGCAGCCTGCTCGACGACATGGTGGAGGAGAGCGGTGAGGCGCCCGTCATTCCTCCCGATCAGGGTGGCGGCGACCTCGCCGAGTTCATCCGCAAGATCGTGGCGCCGCACTTGGTCCAACCCGACGATCCCCGCATGCGAGAGCAATCGGCTCGGGCCGACGAAGCCGCGGGCGCCGCGCTGCGAGGCATTCTTCACCACCCCGACTTTCAGGCGCTTGAAGCCATCTGGCGCGGCGTCGACCTGCTGGTGCGCGAACTCGACACCGACGGCGATCTGAAACTATATATATACGATGCGACCCTGCCGGAGCTGATCGGGAACCTGGCCGGCGCCGTGGCGCTGCTCACCTCCCGTGAAAAGGCATGGTCCGTCATCGTGGGTGCCTACCAGTTCGGGCAGTCCGATGTGGAGGCGAAGGTGCTGGGACAATTGGGCCGCATCGCCCAAGCGGCCGGCGCTCCCTTCATCGCCGAATCGCTGCCGCCGCCTGAGCCATCCCCGGATTGGCAGGCACTTCGCCGATCCCCGCAAGCCCGTTGGATCGGGCTGTCCCTGCCCCGGTTCCTTCTGCGATTGCCCTACGGCAAGAAGACCTCGCCCATCGAGACGTTCGCCTTCGAGGAGATGCCGGCCAGCGCGCACGACGACTACCTGTGGGGAAATCCGGCCATCTGCGCCGCGCTGCTGTTGGGGCAGTCGTTTCTGGCCGACGGCTGGGACATGCGTCCGGGAACTCACCGGGAGGTTCGAGGCCTGCCCCTGCACGTCTACCAGGATGGCGGCGAGCCCGCCATCAAGCCCTGCGCCGAAATCCTGCTTAAGGAAAAGGATGCCGAGTTCCTGATGGAACAGGGCATCATGCCGTTGGCTTCGCTGAAGGAACAGGACGCCGCCCTGCTGGTTCGTTTCCAGTCCATCGCGGATCCCGTGGCGGCCTTGCAGGGTCCCTGGGCCTGACAACTCGCCATCATTGCTCGCGCAGGGTGACCGCTGGATCCACGCGTGCCGCGCGCATGGCAGGCCACGTCGCCGCCGCCACCGCTGTGAGAAGCAGTACAATCGGACACCCAGCAAAGATCAACGCGTCGTGCTCGGTCACCCCGAACATCAACGATCGCAGGAAGCGGCTGAGGCCGAATGCGGCCGCAATTCCAATGGCTAGCCCAGCCGCGGAAGCGAGGCCGGTCTGTTGGATGACCGTCCATACGATCCGTCCCACCCTGGCGCCCAATGCGATGCGGATGCCGATTTCACGCGTTTGTTGTCCAATGCGATGCGAAACCACACCGTGCACTCCCGAGATGCCGAGCAGCAACCCGATCGCGGCAAACAGCGCCAGCAGCCACGCCGTGGAACGCTGATCCGTCACCGAATCCGCCCGAATCGCATCGAGCGTCTGCACTCGTGACGCGACAACCCCATCGTGGCTTGATCGCACCCACTGCGGCAGCGATGCGGCGGCGGCGCTCGGATCGCTCGATTCGATCAGGGCGATGAGTTGGACGCCGGCGTTGGTTCGCGGTAGCGCCTGAGCCAGCGGAACGTACTCGACCCCATCGATCCAGCTCGGATAACCCGTCAGGGCATATTGTTCGACGTCGCCCACGACGCCCACCACGGTGCGCCACTCTCGATCCGACATCGGCCGGAGGCGCTTCCCGATGGCGCTTTGCCCCGGCCAGAATCGTCTTGCCATCCGCGCTCCAATTACCGCCACTGGCTCTGTTGCCGATCGGTCCGCGTCCGTGAACAGGCGGCCTTGCAGCAACGGAACACCCAGAGCCCGGAAGTACCCGGGCGTGGCCGCGACGTTCCACAGTACATAGGCAGGCGCGTTCGGAGCCGTCGGGTGATCCTCGATGGCGACGGAAACGGCCGAAATCTCCCTCTCGAGTGGCGCGAGGTTCGCCCAGTTGACGCTCCTCACTCCTGCATGCGCGGACAGCTCCTCGGCCATCGACTCGAAGAAACGCAGGCACTGGGTAAACCCGCGGCACACACTGGGGCCTGCCGAAACACGCGCCGTAACCATCCCTGCTGTCCGGATACCGGTCTCGACGCTGCCCAGCCTCAGCATCGTCCTCCCCATCAGTCCCGCCCCAATCATCAGGGTCGTCGCCAGAGCCAATTGTCCACCGACGAGCACCAACGCCATTCGCGAACCGTTCCGGGTGTGCGACGCTCCCCTGCCCGGGCCTGATCCCCTTGGTTGCCGAGCCATCCATAGTAGAGGCGCCAAACCAAACACCGCCATCGTCAACAGCAGCGCAAGGGCGGCGAACGCATAGAGCGCCGGCCCCGGCAGGACCGCTTCGTCGAGTCGAGGCGTGCCCGGCGGAAGCAGCCAAGGCAGCATTCTCAGCACCAGCCAGGCGGCGCACCCTCCGGCGGCGCAACCGGCCACCGCCACCAGCAGATTTTCCGTCATGAGTTGACGCGCCAGGCGAGCCCGTCCCGCCCCCAAGGCCTCCCTGGTCCTGAATTCCCGCTCGCGCCGCACCGTCCGCGCCAGCAGAAGATTCGCGACATTGCCGCAGGCGATCAACAGCAGAAGCAGCGCTCCGCCAGCCAGGGCGAACAATTTCGGCCGGACGGAGCGTGTTGCAGCAAGGTTGAGGGGCAGGACGTGCGCGTCCGCGCCCCACGCGTCCGGCATCCGCCAGGGAAACATCCGCCGAATCCGGTTCACTACGGGCGCGAGTTCCGCCTGAGCCTGTTCCGCCGAAACGCCATCGTGCAGCCGGCCGATCGCGAACAGGTTCGCGCCGCCCCACATGTCCCCGACAGCGCGAGAATCGATCCGCACCGGGAGCCAAAGCTCGGCCTCCGCGGTCGGGAAGGCGAACCCTGGCGCCATCACACCCACGATCTCGAACGGTCGTTCGTTCAAGGAGATGCGCCGGCCGATCACGCCTGGATCGGATCCGAAGCGGTCCCGCCAAGCCGGGTAGCTCAACACGACGGCGCCGACGTGCCCCGGCCGCTCATCCCCTTCAACGAACCACCGTCCCATCAGGGGTCGTCCACCCAGCACGCGCAACAGGTTCCAGGTGGCGCTCGCCGCCGGGACTCGCACCGGCTCGCCGCCGTTTCGCAGATCGACGCCTACCCCGGCAAGGTAACCCGCATAGTCGGCTGCCTGTGAGATCGTCCTCAACGATGTCACCGGGCCGACGCCCGCCAATCCTCCCTCCAACGAAACCAGCCGGTCTGGATCGCGGTAAGGAAGCGCCTTAAAGAGGATGGAGTAGGCCGTGGAAAAGAAAGCCGTATTGGCCCCGACTCCCAAGGCGAGCGTCACCACGACGGCAAAAGTGAATGTCGGCGTCAAGGCGAAGCTCCTCAACGCGAAGCGCGAATCCTGGACGAGTTCCTCCAACCATCGGACCTTGCGTTCGTCGCGGCAGGCTTCCCGTATGGACCCTGCCGGCCCAAACGCGCGCCGAGCGGCAGCGATGGCGTCGGCCTCCGACATCCCCTCGTGTTGAAATTCTGCCGAAAGCTGATCGAGATGATAGGCAATCTCATCCGCGAGGGCGGTGTCCAGGGCGTCGCGGCGAAAGATGGAGTTCAGCCGGCGGCGAAACCAAATCCAACACCGCACGGGTCAGGCCTCCTCGAGAACCAGGCGGACCGCGGCCGACAGCCGTTCCCATTGCCCGGTCTCTTTGGCGAGCTGTTCCTGCCCGAAACTGGTCAACGAATAGACTCGGGAAGTTCGTCCGCCTTCTGTCTCCCGGGTGACCCCTTCGATGTATCCCTGCTGCTCCAACCGGTGTAGCGCGGGATATAGGGAGCCCTGCTGCACCTGCAAAACCTCCCGCGAGACCGTCTGGATCCGCTTCGCGATCGCCCATCCGTGGAGCGGCCGGGTAGCGATGGAACGTAGGATCAGAAGATCGAGCGTCCCTTGGATGAGATCGGAAGGCTTGCCCATGCCTCGATTATCTACAATGACTGTCGATCGTCAAGGGGTCTACGATGATATTGTTCTAGGCAAGCGGGTTAAACGTGGTTTCGGCGTCGTGAAGTGCTGCTTCTCCCGACAGACCGTAGTGTTTTGCCACATTTCTCGCAAGTGCTTCATCCAGAGGAGCTTCTCCCCGGCAGCTATCGTCGGTTCCAGCAGGCCGTGGTATTTTACAACAACACATGGGGTCCTAACGTTCCTAACATTCCTTGTAGTTTCAATAACGTCGCGTTATGGCGCCCCAACTGCTCTATAGGTAGCCGAAAGGAACCGTTTATGGCAGTCCTCCTCGTACTCTCCACTTTCCTGGTTTTCGTCGTCATCGACTTCTTCATGAGCCGCAATAAGCAGGTTGCCGGGGCCCACAGCACCTCCCAACCTCGTACAGCGGTCGTTCCCATGCTCAGTTCCGCTTCGATTGAGGGCATTTTAGTCCCCGATCAGCTCCGTTTTCACCCTGGTCACACCTGGTTGCTCGAAGAAGGCGAAAAGACGGCCCGTGTCGGCGTCGACGCCCTGGCTTCGCGAGTCATCGGCGCCGCCGAAAAGATTGAAACTCCCAAGGTCGGGCGCTGGATCCGTCAGGGCCAGAAGGCCTTCACGTTCTACACCGGCGGAGAAAAGGTGGAACTTGTGTCGCCGGTGGAAGGCGAAGTCGCCGAAATCAACCGCGCCGTCATCAAGGACCCCTCGCTGGCCGCCAAGGATCCCTACGGCAACGGCTGGCTCGTGAAGGTCAGCGTTCCCGAGCACGACACCGTGGAACGGAATCTGCTGCCCCAATCCCTGGTCCGCACCTGGATGAAGGAAGAGATCCGGCGGGTTCGCGCGGCCGCCCCAGCCCTGGCCCAAGTGGCCGTTATGGGCGGAGCGGCGGGCGTTCCGGCTCGCGGCGCGTCCTGGCGCGGCATGACGCATGATGTTTTTCTCAACTAGAGAGAAAAGAACATGATGCGGTTTTCAGCAGATTCAGTGTAGAATTTAGGACAAAGGGACCTCAATATGGCTCGAGCGATCCTTTACGACAGCACCTTGTGCGTGGGATGCAGGCAATGTGAAGAAGCCTGCACCAAACGCTGGGGAATGCCGTACAACGACCAGATTGCCGCGGAAGAGAAGCTTTCCGCGCACAAATTGACGACGATTCGCACCTACGGCGACAAATTCAGCCGGAAGCTGTGCAACCACTGCGTCGAACCCACCTGCGCCAGCGTGTGCCCCGTGAAAGCCCTGCAGAAGACGGAGTTCGGCCCCGTTATCTACGACGAAACCCGCTGCATCGGCTGCCGTTACTGTATGCAGGCCTGCCCCTACCAGGTTCCCTCTTACGAGTGGTCGAGCCGGACTCCCAGGGTGAAGAAGTGCAACATGTGCTACGAACGGCAGAAGGAAGGCCGTCCGACGGCGTGCACGGAAGCGTGCCCCACCGGCGCCACCATTTGCGGCGAGCGCGACGAGCTCATCCGAGAGGCCCAAAAGCGGTTGGCCGCCAAGCCGGGTGAGTACTATCAAAAGATCTACGGTCTGAAAGAAGTCGGCGGCACCAGCGTGCTGTATCTTTCAGCCGTGCCGTTCGAACAGATCGGCCTGAATACAAAAGTTCCGAACGAACCCGTTCCCGCCCTGACGTGGCGCGCCCTTTCGTTCGTTCCTGACGTCGTATCCGCCGGCGCCACGCTGCTCGGCGGCGTCTATTGGATCACCCACCGCCGCGAAGCCGTGGCCAAGGCCGAGGGCCGGAAAGGGGGTCGCAAGTGAGCGCTCTCCGCAAGAACATCACCTTCTGGCGCGTCGTCTTTGCGCTCATCATGTTGAGCGGACTCTACGCCACCTATCTCCGGGTCTTTTACGGCCTTGGCGCCTCCACGAACCTGAACGACCAGTTCCCATGGGGAATCTGGATCGGTTTCGACATCCTGTGTGGCGTCGGCCTCGCCGCCGGCGGTTTCACCATTGTCGCCATCGTTCACATCTTCAATATCGAGAGGTACAAGCCCATTCTGCGCCCGACCATCCTGACGGCCTTCCTCGGCTACGTGCTGGTGGTGGTCGCCCTGATGTTCGACCTCGGCCGTCCGGACCGCATCTGGCACCCCATGGTGATGTGGAACCCGCATTCGGTGATGTTCGAAGTCGCCTGGTGCGTGATGCTGTACAACACGGTGCTGGCCCTCGAATTCGCTCCGGCCGTCTGCGAGCGCTTCGGCTGGCACACGACGAATAAGTGGATCAAGGCAATTTCGGTGCCGCTCGTGATTCTGGGCGTTGTGCTCTCGACATTGCACCAATCCTCGCTTGGAAGCCTCTACCTGAGCGTCCCCAGCAAACTGTACGCGCTCTGGTACACGCCGTTCCTGCCGGTGTTCTTCTACATCTCGGCCATCTGCGTCGGACTCGCGATGTGTATATTCGAAGCCCGCCATTCGGCGAAGGCCTTCCATCGCGAGATGCACATGGACCTGATGAACAACATCGCGCGGATTCTGGCGGTGCTGCTCTCCTTCTACCTGGTTTTGCGTTTCCATGATCTGCGGCACCGCGAGGTGCTCGACCTCTTGTTTGTTCCGCGCATGGAGACCTATCTGTTCTGGCTTGAGATCGGCTTGATGGCCGTCGGCGCGTTCTGCCTGTACTTCCGGCGAATTCGCGCCAATGCCGACCTGCTGTACGTCTGCGCTCTGTTCGTGATCTTCGGTTTCCTGACCAACCGGTTGAACATCAGCCTCACCGGTATGGAGGCCGCTTCGGGCACCCATTACATCCCGAAGTGGACCGAGATCGCGGTAACCCTGAGCGTCGTCGCGGCGGGTTTCGCCATCTTCCGGTTCGCGGCCCAGTATTTGCCCGTGTTTGACGAACCTCATGAGGAGGAAGTCGAGGCCGACGTCGAGCCCCAGGAACTCGAACGGCTTGTCTTGACGCGTTAGACGCGGGCGGGGAGGTTTGGATGGACAACGCGGGCCGGTCTTTCAAAGTCGGCATCGCGGCCAAGTTAGCGGTTGCCCTCGTGCTCGGCACGGGCGCGATCTTCCTGATGTTCGCGCTGTGGAACATCCGGGTGCATCGCGCCCACGCCGAGGCGCTCGTCAAACAGCACGCCGCCGGCATCGACGAGGTGATCCAACGCAGCACGCGGTACCACATGCTGCGTAACGACCGCGAAGCACTCGGCCAGATTATCGCCGACATCGGAAGCGAACCGGGCATCCGCCGCGTTCGCGTCTATAACCGCCAAGGTCGCGTCAGTTACGCCGACTCCAACAACGACAAGGACACCCAGTTCGACGGAGATCGCCCCGATCTCGGAAAAGTCGACCGCGCCGTCGTCCGCATCATTAGCAACGCGAAGGGCGAGCGGTTCGTCGACTCCATTCGTCCCATCTGGAACGAACCGAGTTGCTCGAGCGCGGCCTGTCATGAACATCCCGTTTCGCAACGGGTGCTGGGCACCATCGACACCCACTTGTCGCTGGCCGAAGTCGACCGCGAAATCGCCGTCCAGCAGACCCAACTCTGGCGTTTCACGCTGCTTGGCCTGTTCTTCACGGCGCTCGCCAGCATCGCCTTCGTCTATCTGGTCCTCCACAAGCCGATCCACGACCTCAGTTACGGCATCAAGCAGGTGGCCGACGGCGACCTGAAGCATCGGCTGGAAGTGCGCTCGAACGACGAGTTGAGCGAACTGGCGCAGTCGTTCAACAAGATGACCGCCGAACTCGACAAAGCCCGCACGGAGTTGATCGAACGGACCCAGAATTCGTTGATACAGAGCGAGAAGATGGCGTCGCTCGGCAAGTTGGCCGCCACCGTGGCGCACGAGCTGAACAACCCGCTGTTCGGCATCCTCACCTACGCGCGGCTGGCGCTCAAGCAGGTGAAGCGCGAGGAACTGACGCTCGAGGAACGCGAGCGCCTGGCCGATAAGCTCACTCTCATCGAGCGGGAAAGCAAGCGTTCCGGTGAAATCGTCAAGAATCTGTTGACGTTCGCCCGGCAGGCCCCCCGCAAGGTCGGCGAGCACGACCTGAACCAGTTGCTCGAGCGGGCCATCGCCGTGATCCGGCACCGGGTGGAGTTGCAGCAGGTCACCCTGGAGTCCAAACTCGATCCCAACCTGCCCAAGGTCTGCTGCGACGAGGGGCAACTCCAGCAGGTGCTGCTGGTCCTGCTGGTGAACGCCATCGAGGCGATGCCCGAGAAGGGTTCGTTGACCGTTCAGAGCCAGGCTGTGAACGACGGCACGGAGGTCGCCATCAGCGTTAAGGACACCGGATCGGGCATCGCGCCGGACGTGATGCCGCACATTTTCGAACCGTTCTTCACCACCAAGGCGGAGACGAACGGATCAGGGCTTGGCCTGGCTATCGCGCACGGCATCGTCGCGCAGCATGGAGGCACAATTTCGGTGCAGTCAGAGCCCGGAAAGGGCGCGCAATTCACGGTCGCGCTGCCGCTTGCGAATCCGCGGGCGGGAGAAAAGAAACCGGAGGTGGTGTGTGAGCAAGGGTAAAGTCCTCATTGTCGACGACGAGGGTGTGGTCCGCAGTTCCCTGACGGAGTGGTTCGCCACCGAGGGCTACTACACCAGGGGCGTCTCCAACGGCCGTGAGGCGCTCGACATTGTCGACAAACACGATTTCGACGTTGCGCTGGTGGATCTCAAGATGCCCGGCATGGACGGCGTCGAACTCCAGAGAAGGCTGAGCGACAAGGATCCCGAACTCACCGTCATCATCATGACCGGTTTCGGCACGGTCGACACCGCCGTGAAGGCGCTCAAGCAGGGCGCCTACGATTACCTCACCAAGCCGGTGGATCCCGACGAGCTGTCGCACACGGTCGAAAAGGCCATGGAGCACCGCCGGGCGCGC
Source organism: Acidobacteriota bacterium (assembly GCA_018268715.1). Classification (GTDB taxonomy): domain Bacteria; phylum Acidobacteriota; class Terriglobia; order Bryobacterales; family Bryobacteraceae; genus TMP-7. Next base: position 163,878 of record JAFDVZ010000010.1, read on the forward strand.
CAGGAAAACGTGCAGTTGAAGGAATGTCTCGAGGAGATCTTCCCGGCCACGCACATGATCGGCAAGAGCCTGGCCATGCAGCGGGTCGTCGAACTCGTTGAAATGGTGGCGCCGACGCCGGCGACGGTGCTGATTACGGGCGAAAGTGGCACCGGCAAAGAGATCGTGGCGCGGGCCATTCACGCCGCCAGCCCCCGGCGGCACATGCCGATGGTGGTGATTCATTGCGGCGCGCTGACCGAAACGCTGCTCGAAAGTGAGCTATTTGGACACGAAAAAGGCGCTTTTACCGGCGCTCAGAACCGCAAAAAGGGCAAATTTGAACTCGCCGAGGGCGGCACGGTGTTTCTCGACGAGATCGCCGACATCAGCCTGAAGACGCAAACCGACCTGCTGCGCGTGCTCCAGGAGCGCGAAATCGTGCGCGTAGGCGGCAACGAGATGATGAAGGTGGACTTCCGCTGCATCGCCGCCACGAACAAAGATCTGCCGGCGATGGTGGAGGCAGGCACGTTCCGGCCGGACCTGTACTACCGGCTGAACGTCGTATCCATTGAACTGCCGGCGCTCCGGCAGCGCAAGGATGACATCCCGCTGCTGATCAACCATTTCCTGCAGAAGTTCTCGCAGTCGATGAATCGTCCCGTGCCGGAACTCGCGCCCGAAGCGCTGGCCCTGCTGCTGAACTACGACTGGCCAGGCAACGTCCGCGAACTCGAGAACGCCATCGAGCGGGCGCTGGTCATCCGCCGGGGTCAGAAGATCGAAGCCACGGACTTCCCGTTCCAACTCGCGCAGCCGCCCAAGGCCTCGGGACGCTCGCTCGAGGAAGTGGAGCGAGGCCATATCGAAGGCGTGGTGCGGGAAACCTCGGGCAATCTATCGCAGGCGGCCCGCATTCTCCACATCGACCGCACGACGCTCTATAACAAGCTTCGTCGATACGGTTTGCGCTAGGCCGCGCGTCTTAATAGCATAACTTTGAGCGGACGTTCGCCACGCCTGGAACGTCCGCTGTGGTATCGTGCAGAATCATGGCATCGCGCAGCGTTAATAAAGTAATCCTGGTCGGACACCTGGGCCGTGACGCCGAAACGAAATTCACGCCGTCGGGCGCGTCGATGACCAGGTTCTCGGTGGCTACCAACCGCCGTTGGAAGGACCAGCAAACCGGGGAGTGGAAGGAAGAGACCGATTGGGCTAACGTCGTGCTCTGGCGGGCTGAAAACCTCGCCCAATATCTGACTCGCGGCAAACAGGTCTACGTCGAGGGCCGGCTTCAGACACGGAGCTACGACGACAAGGACGGTAAGAAAGTCTACGCCACCGAAGTGGTGGCCGACGACGTGATCCTGCTGAGTGGCGGCGGTCGCGGCGACTCGGGTCCGCCCATGCCCGGCGAGGACGACTTCAGCCAGATGGCGTCCATGCCCCGTAGCGCGCAGCGCGCTCGAGCCCCTCAGTCCTCCGCCCCGTCCGGGCCGTCGGCGCCGCTCGGTGGCGGCATTGGCGACGACGACGTGCCCTTCTAGGATCCTGCTTCAGCGAAAAGTCTCCATCAGGGGCGCTTGTTGGCGCCCCTCATTTCGCCATGACCGTAAACGGCAGGGACGCCTTGAAGACGCCTGCCGGCGTGGTTGCCAGCGTCGCTTCAGCCGTATAATTCCCCGCTCCCAGTTTCGCCAAGGGCAAGGCCACGGACCAGTTCTTCTCTCCGTTCAATTGTACGGTGACGACCATCTGCGGAAACGCCTTCCCGTCGGACCACCGGTACACCAGATTCCCTTGGGAATCGAACACCGTCACGTCGAACTCCTGCCCCGACGCCTGCTCGTAGACCAGTGGGGTCGGCCCGGTATGCCGCAGCGCGATGCGAGCCAGCGGCTCACTGCCGGCCGTGTAACTGGCGGCGTCGAGCGCCAGCGTGAAGCTGGTTTCGGGCGCGGTGGCGACCAAAACCCCGCCAACCCTCGCATACACCAGATCGTAGGTGCGTGGTCCGGCGATGGTCGTCACCGTCCGTTGCAGCAGCCCTACATAGGGTAGGTAACGCTCCTCGGCGATCCCCGCGTCGGCGCAAGCACCCGCATCGTAACGCACCAGCACCACGGAGCCCGTGAATGTTCCGATGGGACCGGAATAGTCGGCCGCGGTTGACGTGACCCGCCCGGTCTGCCGGCACGAGTTCGTCGGCGACACCACTCCGTCGGCCGTCATAAACGACCGCTCCGATTTGGTGTCCGGATCGTACATCAGAATGGCGCCGCTCGCGTCGGTTCGAAGCCACAACGCTCCGTCAAATCCCGAATACGCGATATAAGTCTGTCCGCCAAACTGGGCCGTGCGGCCGACCGTGGAAGTCACCGTCGAACCACCTCCCGATGGACGGTAGATCCACTGATTGTCTGCCTGCAAGGGAAGATAATCGGCTGGACCCGCGCCAAAAGCGCACGCCGCAAAAGTGAATATCAGTAATTTACGCATAATCTGCTAATTGCTCCAACACTCCTCAACGATGTGACCGGCTCCGAAGTTCGTCAATCCGCGACGGAGCCGAGCTGCCCCTGATTGGAGACGCGAAATCAGCCGCAAGGAGAGGCGCATGCAATCGCGAATCAAGCCATATCCTTCGGATTCGATGACATGGCCGGACGGTTGGCTCGGCCGATGCGCTTTGCGGCTCCGCTCGAGCCAGGCGCGCCGCCTCCTGGGCGATAATGGTTCCCGGAACGCCTTCACTTGGAACGGGATCGGATACTCGCCGCGCTGCGCGAAAGGATTGTGGCATTCGCGGCATCCAGATTATCGAGGGACGCCGCGGAGGATCTCGCGCAGGAGGTGTTGATCGTGCTGCACGAAAAATACCCGAACGTGGACCGTATCGAAGACCTGCTCCCGCTGTCGCTGCAGATCGTTCGTTTCAAGATTCTCGGCGCGCGCCGGAAAATGGTCCGGCACGGCGAGTATTCGCAGGTTTCAGTGGAGGACCTGCCGCTGGCCGGGCCGGACGATACAGAACGCGAGACCTCCGGGCGCCTTCTGGTGGAGCGGTTGCGGCAGGCGCTGCCCCGGCTGGGTGAACGCTGCCGCCAACTGATGAAGCTGAAACTGGAGGGCCGAACCTTCCCGGAGATCCAGACCCTGATGGGCGCGGCGTCCATCAACACCGTCTACACCTGGGACTTTCGTTGCCGTAAGAACCTCCAGCAACTGCTGGGCGACGCTTGGGGGCAGGAGTGAAACCGGACGAAATCAGGCATCTGCTCGGCGGATACGCCACCGGAACGCTCACGCCCGAGGAGCAGCAACTGCTGTTTGAAGCCGCTCTGGCGGACCAGGATCTGTTCGATTCGTTGATGCGCGAGCAGGCCCTCAAGGAGGCTCTGGAGACCCCGGCCGTACGCCGTGAACTGATCGCGGCGCTCGATTCGAAGCCGTCCTGGTGGCGTTGCCTGACCGCCGGCGTGCGCTGGCCGTATCCAGTGGCGGGCGTCGCGGCGTTGGCCGCGGCCGCCATCACCGTGGTGGTGATCGTGCGCCAGACGCCGCCCCAGACACCGGTGGTCTCCATCGCGCGCGATGAATCTCCGAAGCCCGCCGCTACCGTCCCGGCTCCTAAGTTTGAGGCTCGCGCACCCGCCCGAGTCCCGCCGCCCGCTCCTTCAACGAAGGCTGCGCAGTCGGTGGCGGCCGTCGAAACGCCTCGCGCCGCTGAGCCCGCGCCGCAACCGGTCTCGGCTGCCGGCGGACCGTCCGGGGGCGTAATTGGCGGAATCATCGGCGGCGTGATCGGGGGCGCTCCACCACCTCCGCCGCCTCCTCCGCGAGCCAATGAACAACGGGAGAGCGCCCAGCCCGCCAAACAGGCCGCAACCCGCGAGCCGGTGGTTGCGCCCGCCGCGACCGCCGCCGATTCGACCCAGTTCCGGGCGCCCGTGCTTGCCGCATCCACGGGATCGCCGCGCGCCCGCGAATTGTACGATCAGCCAGCCGCCGGCGCTACCAGGGCGAAGCGCGCCATGCCCGGTTTCCGAGCGATCTCCCCTGCAGCGGTTGCGCCGCTCGGGTTCCGATACGTCGCCGAGACCCATCGCCTGACCGTCGAATCGAACGCCGATTCGACGCTGTACCTGTTCCGCCGGCTCGCGTCGGGCGACTGGGCGCCCCTGACGCCAGGCGGCCTCTCGCTGAAAGCCCGCACTCCCGTGACGCCTCCGTTCTCCGAGGCGGACACCGCCGCCCCGCCGCCCAAGGCCATCGCTATACTCTACCGGTCGCCCTCCACCGCGCTCGCCCAATCGGGCCCCGACCTCACCGAGGCCATCGAACAACTGCGCCGCTCCACCGCGCCGCCTCTCGCCGGATCGAGCGAAGGATCCATCTACGCGGTCTCCACCGGAAGCGGACCGCTGGTCGTCCCACTGGATATCCCGTAATGCTGCCCCTTTTCGACGAGCCCCCCACCTTCCGTCGCGATCGCCTCGCCTCCCGGCTCCAGTTGCTGGCGAGCGACGACGTCTTCATAGGCACGAGTTCCTGGAAGTACGAAGGCTGGCTCGGCCAGATCTACACGCGGGAGCGCTACGTCACGCGCGGCAAATTCGCGCAGAAGCGTTTCGAGGCCGAGTGCCTGGCCGAGTACGCCGAAACATTCCCCGTGGTTTGCGGCGACTTCAGCTTCTACCAGTTCCCGAGCCCGCAATATTGGAGCCGTCTGTTCGCCTCCGCCGGCCCGCGACTTCAGTTCGCCTTCAAGGTCCCGGAGGAGATCACCGTGCGGGAGTTTCCCACCCACCCTCGCTACGGCCCGCGCGCCGGCGCGGCGAATCCTTCTTTCCTGAACGCGGATCTGTTCCGCACCGCCTTCGCGGACCTGCTCGCACCCTATCGCCCCCGCGTCCCGGTCCTCATCTTTGAGTTCGGCGCGTTCTCCAAGCGCATCTACGATGACGTCTCCGGCTTCATCGCCGACCTGGATCCATTCCTGGACCACCTCCCGGCCGGCTTCCGCTACGCCGTGGAAACGCGCAATCCGGATTACCTGGCCGCGGACTATTTCGCATGCCTGCGACGGCACGGCGTGGCGCACGTCTTCAACGCCTGGTCCCGCATGCCTGAACTCGAGCGTCAGGTCAGCCTTCGCGACGCCTGGACCGCCGACTTCATCGTGTCCCGGGCTCTGCTGCGCCGCGGCCGGGTTTATGAAGAGGCGGTGGACACGTTCTCCCCGTATGACCACGTTCAGGACGTGAACCCTGGCGCTCGCGGCGCCATCCGGGACATGATCCGCACGGCCCGCGAGCAGCGCCGCCGCGCCTATATCTTCGTCAACAACCGCCTGGAGGGTAACGCGCCGAGCACCATCGAAGCTATCCTGGAAGATGACTGACCGTTACGACGCCATCCTGTTCGACTTCGACGGCGTGCTGGTGGACAGTGAACCGGTCCACTACGCCTGTTGGAAGGAAGTCCTTCTCCACTTCGGCGTGGACCTGCCGTGGGACGTCTACGCCTCCAGCTGCATCGGCGTGGCCGATCGCGAGATGATCCAGGGCTTCGCGACGAACCTGGGAGTGAACTTCGACGAGCTGTGGGCGCAGTACCCGCGCAAGAAGGAACTCTTCGCGGCCCGCAACGAAGCCGAGGTGCAATTTCTGCCGGAAACGCTCGCCGTGCTGCGGGAAGTGGCCGCCAGCCACAAGATCGCCGTGGTCAGTTCGAGCGCCCGCATGGAGATTGAGCCCGTGCTGGTCCGCGCCGGCGTCCGCACACTGTTCGGCGCCATGGTGTGCGGCCATGAAGCCGCCCGCCTGAAGCCCGCGCCGGACCCGTATCTGAAGGCCGCGGACATGCTGGGCGCCCTGCGCCCGTTGGTGGTGGAGGATTCCGAGGCGGGCGCTCAAAGCGGGATGGCTGCGGGATTCGACGTTCTGCGCCTGCGCGAAGCCGCCGAACTCGCCGGGGCGCTGCGCCAGCGTCTTCGGTAATCTCCCCGGCTAAGCGAAGATCGGCGGCAGCGGCGCCGACATCCGTCGGAGATCCTCCGCCAACTGCTCCAGCGAAACGAACTGCACGGCATTGAGGCCGAACGCGCGCGCTCCGTCCACGTTCTCCGCCCGGTCGTCGATGAACAACGCCTTGCCTGGCTCGACTCCAAGGCCCTCGCAGGCATGCTGGTAGATCTCCGGCTCGGGCTTGGCCCGCCTCAGGTCATAAGAAAACGTGTGATGGTCGAAGTTCGACAACAGGTCGATCTCATGCCGGAAGTACTCGCCGATCTCGCGCGGCAAGTTGGACAACAGCCCGGTCGCGAAGCCGGCCGCGCGAACCCGTCGAGCCCAATCCGTCATCCGAGGTTCGCCGTGCAGCCAGAACATCGTGTCCGCCCGGGCGAAGCGCGCCACCTCCTCGTCGGTGTACGATTGTCCCCCCGGCGCCCCGATCCCGGTCCAATACTCGCGGGCCGTCACGTCGCCGCGATCGTAGGCATGCCGAGCCGCCCAAAAACCCCGCAGGAACACGTCGTAGTCGAGCCGGCACATCGCCGCCAGCTCGCGCACCTGCTCGTCTGGAGGAAGCGTACACAGTACGCCCCCGTAATCGAAAATCACCGCGTTCAGTTGCATTCAGGAAGTTAGCGGGCCCCGTCGGCCACCTGCGGCTCGCGCCGGGTGCGCACTTCGCGCACCGCGTAGATTCGCCGGCCCTGGCTCTCGAAGTAGGTTCGAATCAGCACTTCCCCGAGCAGCCCCGTGCAGAACATCATGATCCCGGCCAACAGCAGCAGCGCGCCCGCCACCATCAGCGGACCGTGCTCGATCACAATGTCGCGGCCCCAGAAAACCTTGTAGATGATGAGGTACGTTTCAATCGCCCCGCCAATCGCCACCGATCCCAACCCCAGGGCGCCGAAAAAGTGCATCGGCCGCGTGAAGTACTTCAGCAGGAAGCGGATCGTGATGATGTCGAACAACACGCGGAAGGTGCGGCTCAAACCGTAGTGCGACGCTCCGGAGGCCCTCGGCGAGTTCCGAATCGGCACCTCCGCCACCCGGGCGCCGTAGAAGCTGGCCAGAGCTGGAATGAAGCGGTGCAGTTCGCCGTACAGGTTGATGTCCTTCAGAACCTCGGCGCGATACGCCTTGAACGTGGTGCCGAAATCGCGCAGGTTGACGCCCGACGCCTTCGCCATCAGCCAGTTGGCGATGCGCGACGGGATCTTGCGCGTCATGGCGTTGTCCAGCCGGTCCTTGCGCCAGCCGCTGGCGATGTCGTACCCTTCGTCGATCTTCTTGAGCAGGGCCGGGATGTCTTCGGGATCGTGCTGCAGGTCGCCGTCGAGCGAAATGACCACCTGTCCCTGCGCTTCGTCGAATCCCGCCGACAGCGCGGCCGTCTGGCCGAAATTGCGCCGCAGACGGATGACCTTCAGGCGCCGGTCCGTCTCCACAAGGTTGGCCAACAGGTCGAAGCTGCGATCGGTGGACGCGTCATCGACGAAAATAATCTCGTAGGGCTTCTCCAACCCTTCGAGCACCGAAGTCAGGCGGTCGTAGAGCGGAAGAATAGCGGGCTCTTCGTTATGGATCGGAACGACGATCGACAACATGGTGAATTCCCTATTTTACAGCAGCTCAAAGCGGCGCTAGTCCTTGTGTGGCTGGCCGTCACGGCGGTGACCGCCTCCGCCGCGGCCGCTCCGTTCCTGCTGCCGGACGCCGCCATCGCGCGCATCGCTCCCCGCTGCGAGTCCATGCGACTGTATGGCCGCCCCTGTTTCCTATGCGGGTCCACCACCGGCTTTCTCGCTATCGGCCGCGGAGATTTCGCCTCCGCCCGAAGCGCTAATCGGCTGGCCATCCCGCTATTTGCCGCGTTTTCGGGGAACGCCGTCGCCGCGCTTGCGTATCTCTCTGGGAAGGCGCGCCGTAGATCAGCGAAACAGCCGTTATGATGGAGGTCATATGCAGATCCTAAGCCTTGCCTGGGGCATATTCGCCCTGCTGGGTTTGTTTGTCGGGTTCATCCCTTGTCTCGGTGCGCTGAATTGGCTGAACATTCCCTTTTCGATCGCGGGCCTGATCCTCAGCATCATCGCTTACAATAAAGAACTGCCCGGACGACGTTCCGCCGCGGCCACCGGCATCATCCTGTGCGCCATTGCGATTCTGCTCGGCGCGAAACGCCTGGTGATGGGCGGAGGAATTCTCTAATGCAAAAACTGTTGCTCGTTCTCAGCCCTCTGGTGTTGCTGCTCACCGCCGCCTGCGCATCGAGCAAGCCGGCCGCTCCGGCGAAAGAGTATCATCTGACCGGCGAGGTGATGCGTATAGACGCGCAGGTTCGAAGCGCCACCATCAAACACGAAAAGATCGAAGGCTGGATGGAGGCGATGACCATGGAATTTCCCGTCCACGACGCCAAGGAATTCGAGAAACTGGCGCCCGGCAAGAAGATCACCGCCACCGTCTATGTCAGCGGCGACGAATTCTGGATCGGCAATATACAGGTCACGCCCTGACTGCAAGGCGCAAATCGGCGACGGGCGTGAGCTAACTCGGTCGGCTCCGCCCGTCCGACTTCCATTTCTCGAGTAGCTCGGTCAGCCGCTTCACCACATCGGGGCGCGCCGAGTACAAATCCCGCGTCTCGCCGGGATCGGCGGCGATATCGTATAACTCGCCCTCCGGCTCGCCCGCCTTCACCTCCAACCGCACCGGCTGGCTGAATCCCCCCGATCCGCGTCCCAAACTCAGCTTCCAGTTATCCTGCCGGATGGAAAACATCCCGTCATTGGAATGATGCACGACGGCCTTGCGAATTCCCCGCCCTCCCCGCAGCGCGGGCAGCAGGCTGAAGCTATCCTCGGCCGCATCCCGCGGCAGCCGCGCGCCGGTGACGTCCGCGACCGTCGCCGCCAGGTCCACCAGGCACCCTAACTCCCGGCTAACCGAGTTAGGACGAATCCGCCCCGGCCACCGGGCCATGAACGGAATCCGGTGTCCGGCGTCCCAGATGTCCGCCTTCATCCCGCGCCAGTTGGCGTTGGCGCGATGCGCATATTTCGCTTTATCCTCCGGCGTCCAATGCGCCCCGTTGTCGGAGGTGAACACGAGCAGTGTATTCCGGCCGAGGTTCGACTCATCGAGAAGCCGCGTCACCTGCCCAACCACATCGTCCACCTGCGTCACGAAGTCCCCGTAGTCGCCCGCCTTCGACCGACCGCGGAACCCCTGCACGGGAACCCAGGGCGTATGGGGCGCCGTCAGCGCGAAGTAGAAGAAGAAGGGTTGCCTCGGCGTGTTCGCCCGCTCCCGCAGCACGTCGAGAGCCTTCGCCGTCAGCTTCGGAAGCGTGTCTTCGACACGGAATCCCGGCGCCGCCGCACCGGCCCGCCAGAACACTCCGCGCGGACTGTTTTGCCCGTCGGTGCGGCCGGTAGGCGGGGCCTCCACGCGCTCGTTTTCGAAGTACACATACGGGTCCATGTCGAGCGACGCCGGAATGCCGTAGTAGTAGTCGAACCCGTGATTGCGGGGCCCCGGCGTCAGAGGACTCGAATAGTCGGTCTGCTCCTTCGTCCCCAGCCCCAGATGCCATTTCCCAACACCGGCCGTGTAGTAACCCTGGGACTTCAATAACCCGGGCACGGTCAACCGGTCCGGCTCGATCAGATTCGGCGAATACCCGTTCAGCACGCCCTTCTTCAGCCGTGACCGCCAGCAATAACGTCCGGTCATGACGCCATAGCGGGTCGGAGTGCATACGGCCGACGGGGAGTGCATATCGGTGAATCGCACCCCCTGGCTCGCCAGTCGGTCCGCGTTGGGCGTCGGCGCCGCCGATTCCCGGTTGTAGCAGCCCAGATCGCCCCACCCCAGATCGTCCGCCAGGATATACACGATGTTGGGCCGCTCCCGCACCGCCCACAGCCGCCCGGCCCCGGCGAGTCCTCCGCCCGCGCTCATCAGGAACTCTCGCCGCCCCAATCCCCTGCTTCGATTCATGTCCACCTTGACTATACACAAACCCCGCTCCGGCGCCGTCCCGGCGGGTCATAATAGTCCCAGAAGAATGACACCGAAACTCCGCATCGCCGCCATCACCGACGAATTCTCCCCCGACCTCGCCGTCGCCCTGAACGCCATGAAGCCCATCGGCATGACCGGCGCCGAACTCCGCGTCATCGGCGGAAAGAACATCATGGACCTGACCGACGACGAACTCCGCCGCGCCAAGGACCTGGTCGACGCCGCCGGCCTCGAAGTGATCTCCATCGCCTCGCCCCTGCTCAAGTGCGTACTGCCTGGCGCTCCCGACATCGACACGCGCTTCCAACAGGACGTCTTCGCCGCCAAGCTCACTTTTGACGATCAACCGCGCCTGGCCGAGCATGCCTTCAAAATCGCGAAGTTCTTCGGGGCCCGCATCATCCGCGTCTTCTCCTACTGGCGCACCGTCGAACCCGACCGTTGCTTCGACCCCATCGTGCGCGCGCTCGAAAAGCTCTCGGCCGACGCCGCCGGCCAGGACCTCATCATCGGCCTCGAAAACGAACACGCCTGCAACATCGCCACGGGGCTTGAAGCGGGCCGCGTCCTGCGCGCCGTCTGTCATCCGAACCTGCAACTCGTCTGGGACCCCGCCAACGCGCTGGTGGCGGGCGAAGATCCCTTCCCCCACGGCTACAGCCTTCTGCCGAAGGACCGCATCGCCCACGTGCACACGAAGGACTGCCACATGGAGGGCCACAAACCCATCTGGGGGCCTCTTGGCACGAGCACCGTCGATTGGAAGGGACAAATCGCAGCTCTCATGAGCGATGGCTACACCGGCTGGCTCAGCCTCGAAACTCACTGGCCCGGCCCGAACGGCGACAAACTGGCCGGCTCGACCATCTGCGGCTGGAACCTTCGCGGTCTCGCCGCGGCTTAGCCGAAATGAGAGGGGAGGGCGCCGGAACCAGGTCAATCAGACCCTCGTATCTCATTTCATGAGTCACGAGATTCGGACCCGGCGCGGCGCGCTCGCCCTTTTCAGCGCCCTGGCGTCGTCGGCCATCGCGCAACACCGCAAGCTCGACGAAAAGGAAGTCATTCGATACGAGCGCCAGGAGATTACCGTCCCGGACTTCCCGGCCAAAGGCTACATTCTCGACATTGGCGGAGGCGGAGAGGGCGTTATCGGCCAACTCAAGCCGAACGAGACGATCGCCGTCGATCTCATCAAGCGCGAACTGGAACAGGCCCCTCCCGGCCCGCTGAAGATCGTCATGGACGCCCGGGACCTGAAGTTCCTGGATAACTCGATCCCCACTGTCACGGCCTTCTATTGTTTGATGTACGTCGCCGAACCGGACCACGCGCAGGTCTTTTCGGAGGCCTACCGCGTCCTCGCTCCCGGCGGCCGGATGCTCATCTGGGAAGCCGCCACGCCGCGCCAGGAAGGCGAAAGGAAGTGGGCCGTCTTCCCCCTCACCGTAAACCTGCCGGGCAAGCAGGTCAGGACCGGCTACGGCGTGCCGATGGGCGCCGAACCGCACGATGCGCGCTACTTCACTCGCCGGGCGGAGCGTGCGGGATTCGTCGCCCTCCGCCGCCAGGCCGCCGGACTCCACTTCTTCCTGGAACTACAGAAGCCGGCCGCCCGCTGAACTCACTCCCACCTCAACGCCACCACCGGGTCCACCCGCATCGCGCGCCGCGCGGGGACCCAACTCGCGAGCATGGCCATCGCCGTCCATGCCGTCGCCGCCAGCCCGAACGACGTCGGATCGAAGGGGCTCATCCCATACAGCAACCCCGCCATCAACCGGGCGAGCCCCGCGCTCAGCAGGACACCGACGCCCACGCCGATTCCGGTCAACGCCAACCCGCGCCCCAGCACCATCCACATGACATCGTCGGGCTGGGCGCCCACCGCGATCCGGATCCCGATCTCGCGGGTTCGCTGCGCCACCGTGTAGGCCACCACGCCGTACAGCCCAACCGCCGCCAGCAGCATCCCCAACGCTCCGAAACTGCCGAGCAACGTCGCCTCCCATCGCACCTTCCACAGCGACTCCGACGCGTACTCCCTCAGCGTCTGCACCTCATAGATCCTCAGGTTCGGATCGAGTTCCCGCAGCGCCGCGCGCAACGGCGTCACGAAATCTCCCGCATTCCCCTGGGTTTCGACAATCACCGCCATGAATCCCACCCAGTTTTGCGCTAGCGGCCGATAGACGAACGGGCGCGCCGACTCGTCCAGGGATTCGTACTTGGCGTCCTTGGCCACGCCCACCACCTGGGTCAACTCGCGGGGCTTTTTCACATCGCATCCCGCCAGAAACGTCTTCCCGATCGGATCTGCGCCGGGCCAGAACCGCTGCGCGAGCGTCTCGTTCACAACGGCGACCTTCGGCGCTCCCTCCCGATCCCCAGCCTCAAACTGGCGGCCGCGGACCAGCGGAATTCCCAGCGTCCCGAAGTACCCCGGAACCACCGTATCCGAGCCGGTCCGCCTCGGCCGAGCATTCGGCTCCGCCGCCACGCACAGGCTGTCGGAGAAGTTCAACGGAACCGTATAACTCAAGGTGGCCGACCCAACGCCCGGCACGGCCTGAACGCGCTCCATCACGCGATCGAAGAACAGCCGCCCGGAGTCCGGCGTGTACTCGGGCTCGGAGATGTAGATGCGCGCCGCCAGCCGGCGGTCCATCTGGAATCCCGGGTCGATATCCCGGGCCCTTCCCAACGCCCGCACCAGCAGCGTCGCGGCAATCAGCAGCGTCAGTGACAACGCCACCTGCGCGATCACATAGAAGTCGCGCTGCCGTCTGGGCCGCGAACCTCCGCTACCTCCCTGGACCCCCACGCCCGGATCCGGTCGAGCCTGTTCGAGCGCCGGCGCGATGCTGAACGCGACGGCGCTCAAAGCGGCCACGCACAGCGCGAAACCCGCCACCCGCCAGTCCACGTTCATCTGTAAGGTAGCCGTCCCAATGTGGGGCAGGGCCGGCAGCGAACTCGCCAGCAGCCGGTTGGTCCAATACGCCAGGACGACGCCCACCACCGCGCCGCCCGAAGCCAAGGTCAACCCCTCGCAGAAAGTCTGCCGCACCAAACGAAGCCAACTCGCGCCCAGCGCGCGCCGCACCGCCATCTCATGCCGCCGCACCGCCGAACGCGAAAGCAGCAGATTCGCCACGTTCACGCAGGCGATCAGCAGCACCACGCCGGTCACGGAAAACAGCAACGTGGCGATCGGCGCCGCCACTTCCCGGACTCCCGCCATCGAAGCGCCCGCCGCAACGGCCGCCAACAGCGCTCCATTCGACGCCCGCTCACGCGGAAACTCGCGCTGAAGTTGTTCGTCCAGAACCCGCATCCCCGCCTGCGCCTCTCCTACGCGGACACCCGGCGCAAGCCGCCCGAACAGCCGCACGCGCGGCCGCTCCCACCCGCCGCCATTCGCCAACAGCTCCCGCACGTAAGGCTGCGAAAGAAACGGAGTCCACACCTTGGCCGTATGCGGAGGCGAAACGCCCACAAATCCCGGCGGCGCCACGCCCACCACGCGATACCGCTGCGCCTCGATCCGGATCCGCTTCCCGATCGCTTCCGGACTCCGCCCGAACCGTTCCGTCCACACCCCGTCGCTGATCACAGCCACCGGCTCGGCCCCGATGCGATCGTCCTCCGGCGTGAACCAGCGCCCAGCCTGGGCTGGAATTCGCAGCACATTGGCGAAATTCGCCGTAACGGCCTCGCCCATCACAATCTGGCTCGACCCTTCGGCGTCGAGCGACGTGGGAACATCGTCGTACGCCGTGAGTCCGGCAAACATCGCGCCGCTCCGCCGTTCGAACTCCAGGTAATCGCGCCAGGAGCACGTCATCTGCTCGCGCTCCCGCGTCACCGCCACCACGCGATCGGATTCCGGCACAGGCAGATTCCGCCAAAACAGCTCGTGGACCATGGTGAACACGGTCGCGTTCACCCCGATTCCCAACCCCAGGCAGACCATCGCCGTCAGCGCGTAACCGGGGTTCCGCCGCATGATCCGCGCCGCCAGGTGGAAGTCCTGAAACAGGTCCGGAGCGCTCAGCCGGTAAGGTGACAACCGCACCGCGAAGCAGCTCAACACCTGGCGCCAGTACCACAGACGGCCGCCGCCTCGCGCCTCGAACTCCTCACGCAGATCGCCCACGATGACGTCGGCCTCGCGCCCGCCCACCAGCCGCTTCAACACCGATTCAGCAATTCGAGGAGGTTGGTTAGGCAAGGCGCACCCCCTTCCACATCCGCTCGAACATGTCGCGTGCCCTCGCCAGCGACTCAATCCCCGCCGGCTCCACCCGGAAGTACCGGCGCGACCGTCCCCCACGCTCCGCCGTCGGATCGGCGAACCACGAACTCACGAATCCCTTCGCCTCGAGTCGGTCGAGCGTCGCATACAACGCCCCCACCGTCACCTTCCTCCCCGTCCGCTCCTCGATCTCGCGCCGGATCGGAACGCCGTACGCTCCATCCCCCAGCCGCACTACCGCCAAGAGCACGATCTGCTCGAATTCCCCAAGATGTAGTTCGCCACTCATTAGTTCTACACTGTAGATCAAATGCCGTCCCGAAGGCAACCCGCCACCGCCTGAACAACCTTGTGCCCGGGGCCAAACGCAATGCCTCCCACCGCGTCTATCTTCCTTACAGTCCGAGGGTTCGCGCCGATGCGGGCGTGGTATCCTCTATAGCAACCGAGGCGAATTCGTGCGCCTGCCTAAAGTCGTTCTTCTGGTCTCCGCGATTCTGACGATCCTGGGCGCGCTGTACGCGCAGAAGCCTTTTCGCGAATATCCGGCGGTGGAATATGAGAACTTTCCACTCCCCCCGGACTGGCGCGAGAGCACCGAATTCACCCGCGCCCGCCTGAAGTGCATGGACATCGGCACGCGCTGGGGCCCACGCGGCTACAACTGGACCATCGACTACCCCCGCTCGGACCGCCACCTGCTGGCCGGCATCCGGCGGCTCACCCGCATTCATACCCGCTCCGTCGAACAGGTGGTGGAAATCGACGACCCCGCCGAGATCTACAACTGGCCCTTCCTCTATGCCGTCGAGGTCGGCCACTGGGAACTGTCCGACGAACAGGCCAAACGCCTGCGCGACTACCTTCTGCACGGCGGATTCCTGATGGTCGACGACTTCCACGGCACGCGCGAGTGGGAGATCTTCATGTCCGGCATGAGCCGCATATTCCCGGAGCGCCCCGTCGTCGATCTCAGTAACCAGGACCCGATCTTTCACGTCCTCTACGATCTCGACGAACGCTTCCAGGTTCCTGGCGCGCAGTATCTCTACCGGGGACGCACTTATGAGCAGGACGGCTACGAAGCCAAATGGCGCGGCATCTACGATGACAACGGCCGCCTTATGGTCGCCATCTGCCATAACATGGACCTGGGCGACGCGTGGGAGTGGTCCGACGACCCGCGATATCCGGAGAAATTCGCCTCGCTCGCTTACCGGATCGCCGTGAATTATACGATCTATGCCATGACGCACTGACCGCCCCGCCGCCGCGGGGACCAGTGATCGAATCGCACGGGACTCAACGAAAATGTTCGAGCTTCTCTTCAAATATCCGGCGTCGGCATTCTCCAAGGGCCAACTGGTCCTGCTCGGGGCTTGGCCCGTATGGACGCTGGTGCTGGCCATCGCCGCCGGCGCCGCCGCGCTCGGTTGGCTGGTCTGGCGCCGCCGCCTGGTGCTCGGCCCCCTCGGTCGCGCCGCGTCTCTCTGGGTGCTTCAGGCCGCCTTCCTCGCATTGCTGCTGTTGATGTTGTGGCGTCCCGCTCTCAGCATCGCGACGCTAAAGCCGCAACAGAACATCGTGGGAGTACTGATTGACGACTCCAAGAGCATGGCCATCGCCGAGAACGGCGCCACCCGTCGCGATCAGGCGGCGAAGGCCCTCGATTCGGGTCTTCTCCAGTCCTTGAAGGACCGTTTCCAGGTCCGCCTCTATCGTGTGGGCGACGGCGCCGCGCGCATGGAAAAGACCGAACAGTTGAACGCGGCGGCTCCCGTCACGCGCCTCTCCGACGCACTCCGCCAGGTGGCGGCCGAATCGTCCAACCTTCCGGTGGGCGCGTTCGTGCTCCTCACCGATGGCGCTGACAACTCCGGCGGCGTCGATCCGGAGACCATCGCCACGCTCCGCCAGCACCGCATTCCGGTCCACACCGTCGGCTTCGGCTTTGAGGCGCTCTCTCACGACGTCGAACTGTCCGACCTCCAACTCCCACCCAGGACGCTGGCCGATTCTCGCGTCCTCGCGCAGGTCGCTATCCGTCAAAGCGGCTTCGCCGGCCAGTCCGTCCGTCTCACCCTTCGCGACAGCGGCAAGGCGCTGGCCAGCCAGAGCGTTGTCCTGGGCTCGGACGGCGCCGAACAGATCGTATCGGTCCTGTTCAACGCCGGTCCCGCCGGCGTAAGGAACCTGGAAGCCTCCATCGAGCCCCTGCAAGGCGAAGCGAACGCTTCCAACAATCGGCTGACGCGCGTCATGGACGTCGACGGCGCGAAACCGCGCGTGCTATACATCGAAGGCGAGCCTCGCTGGGAGTTCAAATTCATCCGGCGCGCCATCGATGAGGACAAGTCGCTGAAGCTTGCCAGCATCCTGCGCACGACCCAAAACAAGATCTACCGCCAGGGCGTCGAGTCAGAAAACGAGTTAGCCCAGGGTTTCCCCACCAAACCCGAGGAGTTATTCGCATTTCAAGGACTCATCATCGGCAGCGTGGAGGCCAACTGGTTCACCAACTCGCAGCAGGAACTCATCAAGGAATTCGCCGATCGCCGCGGCGGCGGCGTGCTCTTCCTTGGCGGCCGTTTCGGCCTCAGCGACGGCGGTTACAACCAGCCTCCGTTCACGGAAATGCTGCCCGTCGACCTTCCCTCGGGAAAGAACACCTACCATCCCCAGAGCGCGGCGACCGTGGAGCTGACTCAGGCCGGCCGAGACAGCCTGCTCACCCGCCTGATCGACAATCCGGACGCAAACGTCGAGCGCTGGAAGAAGCTGCCCTATCTGATGAATTGGCAGGACCCCGGCTCGCCGAAAAAGGGCGCCCTTACACTGGTTGAAATGAGTCCCGGCGGCAGCACCCGCAAACTCCCCGCCCTCATCACGGAGAACTACGGGCACGGCCGCACCGCCGTCTTCGCCACCTCCGGCAGTTGGCGCTGGCAGATGCTCCAGCCCCTGGCCGACCAGACGCACGAGATCTTCTGGCAGCAGATGCTGCGTTGGCTCGTATCCGGCTCACCCGGCCGCCTGGTTCTGACTACCTCGAAGTCTCTGCTCGCCGATCAGCAGCGAGTCCACCTGCGGGCCGAGGTCCGCGACAAGCTCTACGAAACCGCCTCCGACGCCCAGGTCGAAGCGCACATCCTGGGTCCGGACGGACTCAGCGAGCGCGTCGCTCTCCGGCCTGATCCTCGCGAGCGAGGCGTCTACACGGCCGATTGGGACGCCCCCAAACCCGGCTCCTATCTGACCGAAGCCATCGCCCGGCGCGGCGACGAGGAACTGGGACGCGACGTGCTCACCTTCCGGCGAGAAGACGGCGTGGCCGAAAACTTCCATACCGAACAGAACCGCGAGTTGCTCGAGAAGTTATCCTCCCAAACCGGCGGACGCTACTACCGGCCGGGCGAGGTGAAACAGCTCGCCAATGAGATCGAGTATTCCGAATCCGGCATCACCGTCCGTGAAACGCGCGACCTGTGGAACATGCCGGTCGTTTTCCTGCTGGCCCTCGCCCTGCGAGCCTCCGAATGGGTCCTGCGCCGGCGATGGGGTGTCATATGAGAGCTCTCCTGCTGGCCCTGACAGCCCTGTCGGCCCAGGCCGCGACCTATTACGTGACGGTAGCCGGACTGGGCGGCGAACCGGAGTACGACCAGCGCTTCCAGGGCTGGGCTCACGACCTCGACAAGCTCCTGAAGGCTTCGCCGGATGCGAAAGTGACCACCCTCACCGGCGCCCAGGCCACCCGTGCGCAGTTTCAGTCGACTCTTCAGCAGATCGCGAGAGACGCTTCCAAGGACGACGCCTTGGTCCTCATGATCATCGGACACGGCAGTTTCGATGGGCAGGACTACAAGGTGAACCTGCCGGGGCCCGACATCTCCGCCGCCGAGATCGGCGCCCTACTCGACCGTATCGCCGCCCGCCAGTTGGTGGTTAACACGACCAGCGCCAGCGGCGCCAGCTTCGCCGTCCTCAAGAAAGAGAATCGCGCCATTATCGCAGCCACCAAGTCGGGCACGGAAAAGAACGCCACCCTGTTTGCCCGCTATTGGGTGGAGGCCTTGCGCGATCCCTCCGCCGACATCGACAAGAACGAGTCGATCAGCGCGCTCGAGGCCTTCCGGTACGCCGAACAGAAGACCGCCAAATTCTTCGAATCGCAGAACCGTCTGGCCACCGAGCACGCCGTGCTTGAGGACACCGGAAAGGGTGAGCCTACCCGCGCGCCCTCCCCGCAAAACGGTGAAGGGCTGCTTGCTTCCCGCATCACGCTCATCCGTCTGGGGGCATCCCAGGCGGTCGTCGGCCGCCATCCCGCGCTTGTTAAGCGCAAGCAGGAGTTAGAGGAGCAGATCGATAGTCTGAAGTATCAGAAGGCGGCGATTCCAGTCAGCGAATATCGCCAGAAGCTCACCGCGCTGCTAACTGAGCTGGCCAAAGTGCAGGCGGAGCTCGACAAATGAACGCCCGCCTCTTCCTCGCGGCGGCGTTCGTATCGGTGCTGGCGTCCGCCCAGACCCTAACTACCTGTCAAGCAGCCCGGCACTACGGCCGCAAAGCGGAAGCAAAAGCCTGCTACGCGCGTCTCGCCGCCTCGAGCGACCCCTACCTGCGCGCTGAAGGTCTCTGGGCTGAACGCGCCTTCAAAGCCGCGAACGACGCCTTCCGGGCCGCTGTCCAGGCGCAGCCGCAAAACGCCGATTACCGCGTTCGCTGGGGCCGCATGTACCTGGACCACTATCAGGCTCAGGACGCCGGCGCCCTGTTTCAGGAAGCTCTCGGAATCAAAAAGGATTTCGCCCCTGCGCTGTTGGGACTTGCTCTGATCGCCGCCGGGAACTGGGAGCAGAAGGCCGCCGAATTAGCCCATCAGGCCCTCAAGTCGGACCCGAACCTGGTCGAAGCGCAGGAACTGCTGGCCCGCGTCGCCCTGGAAGATAACAACGAGGAGTTAGCCGCCAGGGAAGCCGACAAAGCCATCGCGATGTCTCCCGAGGCCATCGACGCGATGTCCATCAAGGCCTCCATCGACCTGCTGAACGACGTTGAGAAATCCCCGTGGTTCGACCGCATCGCCAAGGTGAATCCCGCCTACGGCGACGCCTGGGCCACCGCCGGCCACTTCTTCGTCATCAACCGTCGCTACGACGAAGGCATCGCCGCCTATCGCAAAGCCATCGCCATCGACCCCGACTTATGGGACGCTCGTGGTGAACTCGGCGTCAACCTCATGCGCATGGGAGAGGACGTCGAGTCCCGCAAGATCCTGGTGGAGTGCTACAACGCGGGCGACACGTCCCCGGCCGTGCGCAACACGTTGAACCTTCTCGACCAGTACCCGAAGTACGACACCTTCAAGACGCCCACCACCATCGTCCGCATTCACAAGAAGGAGTCCGCCGTGCTCCGGCCGTACGTCGAAGCGGAACTCCTGCGCGCCATCGCGACATACGAAAAGAAGTACAGGACTCACGTCTCAAGGCCGATTCAAATCGAGTTATACCCGAATCATGAGGACTTTGCCGTCCGCACCATGGGAATGCCCGGACTCGGCGCCCTGG
The DNA here is from genome assembly GCA_018268715.1 of Acidobacteriota bacterium. Lineage (GTDB taxonomy): Bacteria > Acidobacteriota > Terriglobia > Bryobacterales > Bryobacteraceae > TMP-7. The sequence goes on from JAFDVZ010000010.1 coordinate 183,740, forward strand.
GAGTCACTTTCGGCACGGTAGTCGCCATGGACAGTCCATCGGCCCGGCCGCCCGGCACGAACCACTGGGCCAGCACCATGTGGCACGAACTCAGCCACGTGTACGTGCTGACCGCCACCAAACACCGCGTGCCGCGCTGGTTTACCGAAGGCATGGCCGTCCATGAGGAGACCGCTACGTCTCCCGATTGGGGCGACCGGCTCACGCCCGACATCATCAAGGCCATTGCCGACAAGAAACTCCTGCCCGTGGCCACGCTCGACCGGGGCTTCATCCACCCGTCGTTCCCAAGCCAGGTCATCATCTCCTACTTCCAGGGCGGCAAGATCTGCGACTTCATCAACGACAAGTGGGGCTATGACAAGCTCCTGGCCATGATGCACGCCTTCGGCGCGAAAAAGGCCACCCCCGAGGTGTTTGAGCAGGTCCTCGGCATGAAGACGGAGGAGTTCGACAAGCAGTTCTTCGCCTGGCTCGACACGAAGGTCGGAACCACGGTGAAGAGTTACGACGAATGGCATAAGCGCGTCCGCGACGTCGCCAAGGCGCTCGAAGCCAAGGATTGGGACGGCGCGCTGAAGCAAGGCGCGGCCATCCGTGACCTCTACCCGGACTACGTGGAGTCGCACAGCGTTTACGAGATGATGGCCGACGCCTCCCTCGGCAAGGGCGACAAGCGCTCCGCCATCGTCCAGCTTCAGGCCTACGCGAAACAGGGCGGCCGCACTCCCGCCACGCTCAAGAAGCTGGCCGGGCTTCAGGAGGAGGCTGGCGACAAGAATGGAGCCGCCGCCACCTTGGCCCGCATCAATTACATATATCCGCAGGATGAAGAGTTGCACCGGCGCCTCGGCGCCCTCTATCTCGAAAATGGAAATCCGGCCGCGGCGGTCCGCGAGTATCAGGTGCTGGTCGCGGGCAAGCCGCTCGATCAGGCCGACTCCAACTACCGTCTGGCGTTGGCCTTCAAGGCCGCCGGCCGGAAGGACGACGCGCGTGACGCGGTCATCAACGCGCTCGAAGCAGCCCCGGGGTACAAGGCCGCGCAAAGATTGTTGTTAGAACTGGACGGGAAGGACTAATTACTTGTCTACATCGACGATTCCGTCACTCGATTCCGCTGAACTGAGCAGCCGCCTGTCGCGATTCCAGCAGGTTAATCAGGACATCGTGAAGCAGGTCCGCAAAGTGATCGTCGGGCAGGATGAAGTGCTCGAGCAGGTCATGATCGCGCTCTTTGTCGGCGGGCATTGTTTGATCACCGGCATGCCCGGAACCGCAAAGACCCTGCTGGTCCGCACCATGGCGCAGACCCTCGGCCTCGAGTTCCGGCGCATCCAATTCACGCCCGACCTGATGCCCTCCGACATTACGGGCACCGACATCATCGAAGAGGACCCCGCCACGGGCCGCAAGACCTGGACCTTCGTCAAAGGCCCCATCTTCGCCAACGTCCTGTTGGCCGACGAAATCAACCGCACGCCGCCCAAGACGCAGTCCGCCCTGCTTGAAGCCATGCAGGAGTTCAGTTGCACGGTGCGCGGGCATATCTACACCATCGAGAAACCGTTCTTCGTGCTGGCCACCCAGAACCCGATTGAGTTAGAGGGCACTTATCCGCTCCCTGAAGCCCAGTTGGATCGCTTCCTGTTCAACACGCTCCTCGATTACCTGCCCGCCGCCGACGAGCTACAGGTGGTCTCCATGACCACCACCACCAGCGTCAACGTGCCGGAGCCGGTCACCAACGCGGCCGAGATCATCGATTTCCAGAAACTGGTCCGCATGGTGCCCATCGCCGACAGCGTCGCCCAGTACGCTGTTGAGCTGGTGCGCGCCACGCGTCCTCCCGACGCGACCTCGCCCGACTTCGTCAAGAAATACGTCAGCTTCGGCGCCTCGGTCCGGGCGGCGCAGTTTCTCGTGTTGTCCGCCAAGGCCCGCGCCCTCATGCGTCATCGCTACCACGTCACCTACGAAGACATCGCCGCCCTCGCCCGCGCCGTCCTGCGCCACCGTGTACTGGTGAACTTCCACGCCGAAAGCGAACGGCTGTCTTCCGACGACATTTTGAAGAAGCTGTTGGAGGCCAAGCCCGCTCCCAAGGCCTAACTCATGGGCGCCCTGCAGCGATTTCTCGATCCCTCGGTGTTGGCCGGCATCGCCCACCTAGAACTGGTGGCTAAGACCGTTGTCGACGGCTTCATCTCCGGCCTGCACCGTTCGCCGGACTTCGGCTTCAGCCAGGAGTTCGCCGAATACCGCATGTACACGCCTGGCGACGACCTGCGTCACGTCGATTGGAACGTCTACGCCCGCACGGACCGTTGCTACCTCAAGCGCTATCTCGGCGAAACCAATACGCTCGTCACCGTGCTGCTCGACGCCAGCGCGTCCATGGCGTTTTCCTCCCAAACCACGTCCAAGATCGACTACGCCCGCTTCCTTGCCGCCTCGCTCGCCTATCTCGCCCACCAGCAGCGCGACGCCGGCGGTCTCATCGTCTTCGACGACGAAATCCGCAACTACATCGCGCCGTCCAGCCGTCAGGGTCAAATGCAGCGCCTGTTGCACGGCATCGATAAGGCCGAGCCGCGGGCCCGCACTGACTACGCCAAACCCTTCATACATTTTCAGCAGTTCCTGTTCCGGCGAGGCCTGGTGGTGGTCATCTCGGACTTCTATGAGGATCCCGACCTGGTGATCAAGACCATGCTGCCGCTCCGTTACCGCGGCAACGAAGTCATCCTGTTTCACATCCTCGACCCGGAAGAACTTCAACCGAAGCTGAAGGGCCCGGCGCTGCTGGTCGACATGGAGACCGACGACGCCATGGAGGTCTCGCCCGACTACACCCAGAACGAATACCGGGCCAAGATCGACGCCCACATCGCGCGCCTTCGCGGCGAAGCGCAGAAGGCCGGCGTCGACTATTTCCTGACCGTCACCAACCGGCCTTTGGACGAGGCTCTCCGCGAATACCTCGTCGTGCGTCAGGGGAGGCTCTAGGTGGGCTTTTTCTCACCCTGGTTCTTCGCCGGAATCCTGGCCGTCGGGTTGCCGCTCTGGATCCACCTTCTGCGCCAACACAAGAGCGTACCGCGCCCCTTCGCATCGCTCATGTTCTTTGAGCGGCGCACGCAAAGCTCCATCAAGCACCGCCGCCTGAAACACTACGCGCTGCTGATGTTGCGCCTGGCGATGATCCTCTTGTTGGTGCTGCTGTTCGCCGACCCGTTCATCCGCCGAAGCGTGCCCATCGGGACCGGCCGCAAGCTCGTCTTTGTCGCGGTGGATAACTCCTTCAGCATGCGGTACGGCGACCATCTCGATCGCGCCAGGGCCGAAGCGCTCTCGGTCCTCGCCAAGCTCGGCGGCGGCGACGTCGCACAAGTGGCCGCCATCAGCGACCACGTCGAATTGCTCACTCAGCCGGTCGGCGATCGACCTTCGCTCGAAGCCGCCGTCCGCGCCATCAAGGCGAGCGACGCCGCCAGCGCCTACGCCGAATTCGCCCGCTACCTGAGGACTCTGCCCAAGAGCGTCAACCTGCCGGTTGAGGCCCACTTCATCAGCGACGTTCAGAAGTCGGCCATGCCGCCCAGTTTCGGCGATCTCGCGCTGGCCGACCGCGTCACGCTCCAGATTCACCCGATCATCACCGCCGGAGCGTCGAACTGGGTCGCCGAGGCCGTCACCGCCCCGGCCCGCATCTTCGGGACGCACAAGGCGCGCATCCAGGCCACCGTTGCCTGGAACGGTCCCGCCGAGCCAAAGCCGGTCCCGCGTGCGGCGAAGGTCACCCTGCTCATGAACGGCAAGCCGGTGGCGACGAAGTCCGTCGACGTAACGGGTCGTGCGGCGGTCGAGTTCCAGGACGTCGACATGCCCCACGGTCCCAACCGCGGCGAAATCCGAGTCGAACCGGCTGACTCGTTCAAGGAAGATAACTCCTACTTATTCGCAATCGAACGCGCCGACGCCGCCCGTATCTTGTATATCTACGATTCGCGTCAGTCGCCGGCCTACTTCCGCGCGGCCATCGAGTCCGGCTCCGAGTCAGCCTTTGAGGTCGACGCTCTGACTCCGGAGCAGGCCGGCGCGCAGAATCTCTCCAAATACGCCTATGTAGCTCTCGCTGGCGGCTCGGTCAGCGGCGCCCTGGAAGCGAGTCTTAAGAACTACGTCGCCGGCGGGGGCGGCCTGCTCATCGTGCTCAGCCCGCTATCGGCGTCGTCGGGACGGGTGCCGGTTCTCGACAGCCGGGTCACCGACCGAAGCTACTCTCCCCGTGAAGGCGCCCGTTTCCAGACCGCGTCCTCCGTCGATAACTCGCACCCCGCGCTCGATCGCGCCTCGGGCTTCGACGGAGTTAAGTTCTACTGGGCGGCGCGCGTCGAAGCGGGACAGGATCGAGTCCTCGCCCGCCTCGGCGATGGGACGCCTCTGTTGCTCGAACGGCGCATCGGAGAGGGCCGCGTCCTGGCGCTTACCTCGAGCTTCGACAACGTATCCAACGACCTGCCCCTACACGCCCTGTTCGTTCCGTTTGTGGAGCGCGTGTCCGAATATCTGGAAGGCGGGGAGGCGATGAGAACGAACATCGTCACCGGCGCCGCCATCGAACTCCGCGCGAGCAAGGACCGCGGCGCCGCCGCCGACGTTGTCGGACCGGACGGCGCCCGCATGCTCTCTCTCAAGGAAGCGTCCACCGCGTTGAGCGTAACAGCCCGCGATTCGGGCTTCTACGACGTTCGCACCGCCGGCGGAAGGCGAGAGTTGGTGGCGGTCAACCCGGACCGGCGGGAATCCGACCTCACCCCCGTTCCCGAAGAAACGCTCGCACTGTGGCGGGGAGCCGGGGGCGCGACGCCGGTGGCGGCCCAAGGTTCGGCGCCCGAGCAAACGCCGGAGTCACTGGCGCTGTGGGTGTTGGTCGCCCTATTGATCGTCTCCCTTGTCGAATCGTGGCTGGCGGACCGCTTCACGCCGGCCGCCCGCGATGAGAAACCGGAAATCAGGAAGCAGGCCGCATGAGCACGGGCCAGGTCGCCGCCAGAAGTCATTACGAGTGAGAAGGCAGGTTGCATGAACACCGTCGATGTCCTGAACCACTATTTACGGGCCGCTGAGCGGCGGCTCAGGGTGTTTGCACTTTCGCGAGGGGCCGCCGTAACCTCGCTGGTCGCCTTGGCGCTGACCGTGGTCCTGGCTGTCATCGCCAACCAGTTCGCCTTCTCCTCGGGCGTCGTCCTCGCCTCGCGTTTACTGCTGTTTTTCGCGCTCGCCTCCGCCATCGCCTTTGCCGCGGTCATACCGTACCTGCGCACGAACCGCCGGAACGCCGCCCGGCGGGTCGAGCAGAAGTACCCGGAGTTCCAGCAGCGCCTTCTCACCTTCGCCGAACGCAAGGACGCCGGGGAGAACCCGTTCCTCGCCCTGCTCGCTTCGGAGACGGCGGAAGTAGCGCGCCGCGCCGAACCGGTTCAGATCGCTCCGCCCCGCTCGCTGTTTGCCTGGATCGCCTCCGCCGCCGGCGCGGTCGGCGTGCTGGCCTGGCTCATCGTCGCCGGTCCCGGCTATCTGGGCTACGGCGCCAATCTCCTGTGGGCGGGTCCGCCCAGGCCCGGCTCAGCCCCGCTCTACGACATCGTGGTAACCCCCGGCGATCAAACCGTCCGCCGTCGGTCCGATCAACTCATCACCGCCCGCCTTGTCGGATTCGATAACAAGCAGGTTCGTCTCAAGGCCCGGTTCGGGACCGGCGCGCGTTGGGAAGAGGTCGCCATGCAGCCCCAAACCGGCTCCGGCGTCTATGAGTTTCTGTTCGCGGCCCTTCCTGACTCGGTGGAATATTACGTCGAATCTCGCGGAGTCCGTTCTAAGTCCCATCAGTTAACCGTCGTGGACCTTCCGGGAGTCAAGAACTTCCGGGTCACTTATCATTACCCGGCCTGGTCCGGCATGAAGGACCACACGGAGGATCCCGGCGGCGACCTCCGCGCCGTCGAAGGGACCACCGCCGAAATCAACGTCACCACCGACGCCCCCATCTCCACCGCGGTGATCGCGCTCGACGATGGCGCGAGAATCAAACTCGAAGGCTCCGGCGTCACCCTGCGCGCCAGTGTCCCCATCGCCAAGGACGGCATGTACCACTTCGCGGCCATTGACCGAGACCAGCCCGTCCGCCTCAGCGAGGATTACTTCATCGAAGCCCGCAAGGACGGCCCGCCCGTGGTGAAACTCACCCGCCCCGGCCGCGACGCCAAGGTCAACCCGATCGAAGAAGTGCCCCTGGCGGTCGAAGCCGAGGACGATTTCGGCCTCACCTCCGTCCAACTGCATTACTCGGTGAACGGCGGCGACGAGAAGACGGTAAACGTCGGCGCCGCGAACGGTTTGAAACATATCGAGGGCGCCTCGTTGTTGGCGCTCGAGGACTACAAACTCACTCCTGGCGACATCGTCTCCGTCTACGCCACCGCCAAGGACGCCCGCTCCACGACGCGCACCGACATCTTTTTCATTGAAGCGCAGCCCTTCGAGCGCGAGTACTCGCAGTCCCAGCAGGCCGGCGGCGGCGGGGGAGGCGGCGGCGACCAGGACCAGGAGAGCCGCATCTCTGCCCGCCAGAAGGAAATCATCGCCGCCACCTGGAACGAGTTGAAGGGGCGGGCGTCGCAGAGCCCGTCGGAATCGAGTGAAAACGCCCGCTTCCTCACCGACGTTCAGACCAAGCTGCGCGACCAGGCCCAGTCCATGTCGCAGCGCACCAAGAGCCGCGCCCTGGCCGGCACCAATCAGGAGTTTCAAAGCTTCGTCAAGAGCATGGATGAAGCCGTCAAGGAGATGTCCACCGCGGCCGACAAATTGAAGTCGGTAGCCTGGAAGGACGCCCTCGCTCCCGAACAGCGCGCCCTCCAGCACCTGCTCCGCGCCGAATCGGTATTCCGCCAGATCCAGGTCGCCATGGGCCGCAACGGCGGTGGCGGCGGGGGAGGCGGCGGCGCCGCGCGCGACCTCGACAACCTCTTCGACCTCGAACTCGACACTGAAAAGAACCAGTACGAGACCGGCCAGCAATCCGCCTCGAGCGATCAGCGCCAGAAGGAGGTGGACGAATCGCTCCAGAAGCTCGAAGAACTCGCCCGCCGCCAGCAGGAACTCGCCCGCGAGCAGAATAAGCAGCAGCAGAGCTTCCAGCAGCGCTGGGAGCAGGAGCAACTCCGCCGGGAAGCCGAGGAACTGCGCCGCAAGATGGAGCAACTCACCCGCGGCGAGCAATCCAGCCAATCGAGCCAGCAGCAGAGCGCGTCGTCGAGCAGCAGTTCGAGCTCCAGTTCGTCGTCGTCAAGTAGCAGTTCCTCGCAAAGCGGCCAGCAGGGCCGGCAGTCGCAGCAGCGCAACCGCGGTGGCCAACAGTCGGCCTCCGATCAGCGTCTACGCCAGGCCTTCGACCGCCTGACCCAGGCCACCGACGACATGCGCCAATCCGCCGACTCCCGCGACCCGTCGAGCGCCGGCGCCCGCCGCGCGGCCGAGCGCCTCCAGGAGGCCAAGGACATCCTCCGCGGCATGCGCCACGAACAGTCGGCCGGACAGTTGGACGAGTTATCGCAGCGAGCCGACTCACTCGCCTCCGAACAGCGCGAATTCGCCAGCCGTATGCGCAAGACCTTCGGCGCGGGCGACGCGAGCCGCGAGCGTCCCGGCTTCTCCGAAATCCAGCAACTGGCTGGGCAGAAGGAGAAGATGGCGCAGGAGCTAGAGAACCTGGAACGCGACACTCAGAAAGCGGCGCGCGACCTCGCCGGCACGCAACCAGCGGCTTCCTCCAAGCTCCGTGAGGGGCTCGGCGAACTCCAGCAGGACGAAGTCCGCATGCGAATGAAATTCTCCTCCACCTGGATCCGCCGGGGACTCGGCGCGAACCTGGTGACGGGCGAATCGGTGGCGTCGATGGCGCTCGACAAGCTCGCCGAATCGATCAAGCAGGCCAAATCGGCCGTAGGCAAGGGCGGCGACAAGCAGGCGGGTGACAATGAAGCCGAAAAGGCGCTCGCCCGCGTCGAGCGTTTGCGCGAGCGCCTGTCCCAACAAGCCTCCCGGCAAGGTCAACAAGGTCAAAGCGGGAATCAACAAGGCGGTCAGCAGCAAGGCGGCCAACAGCAAGGCGGCCAGCAGCAGGGCGGCCAGCAGCAAGGCGGCCAACAGCAAGGCGGCCAGCAGCAGGGCGGCCAACAGCAAGGCGGCCAACAGCAAGGCGGCCAACAGCAAGGCGGCCAACAGCAAGGCGGCCAACAGCAAGGCGGCCAGCAGCAAGGCGGCCAGCAGCAAGGCGGTGAACGCGCCCGTGACGGAGCCCAACGCGGCGGCGAAAACTGGGGCGGCGGCTCCATCAACCGTGGACCGCTCCCGGCCGGCGTCCCCGACAACCGAGGCGGCGGCGAAGGCGCCATCCGCGACGCCCTCCACGACCTCCAGCAACTCCGCCAGCAAGTCGGTGGAAACAGCGACATCGGCCGCGAAGTAGGCGACGCCATCCGCGACATCGAACGCGAGCGCTCCCCCTTCGCCCTCGCGAGCCCCACCCTGAGCGAGCGCATCGACAAGGAGGTCCTGCCCGCTCTCGAGCAACTGGAAATGCAGCTACGCCGCCGCGTGGAAGGGGACGCCGGGACTATCCGAAACCCCACCGCCGACCGCATCCCGGCTGGCTACAGCGACAAGGTGGCCGACTACTTCCGCAAGCTCAGCAAAGGGACGAAGTAGCCGCGCCCATGCACAAGGCCCCATCCCACAGGGGCCCGCTCCGGCGCCGTATCGTACCCGGCAAACCCGGGGTCCACGCGGGGGTTGACCTTGCGCAACGCCAGTTAGGAGACTGAACGAATGCGATTGCTGCAAGGACTCCCGCTGTTAGCCGCGCTGTTGTGTGCGGCGGCTCAGCAGGCGCCGAAACCGCCAGACGCTCACGATGGCGAGCGCAAGGCCTACAACGACATCTATTCCAGCAAGCGAGACACCTTCAACAGCAGCCCCAACGCCTTTATGGTGCGGATGATCTCGGGGCGCGAACCTGGCCGGGCGCTGGACGTCGCGATGGGACAGGGCCGTAATGCCCTCTGGCTGGCAGCGCGGGGATGGGTGGTTACCGGCTTCGATATTTCTCCGGTCGCCATCGATGAGGCCCGCAAGGAAGCAACGAAACAGCACTTACGGATCGACGCAATCGTTGCGCCGTACGAAGAGTTCGACTGGGGTAAGCAGCAATGGGATCTCATCGTGTTCTCCTATTTCTTCCCACAGTCGGTCCTGCCCAAAGTGTGGGAAGCGCTGAAGCCCGGAGGGCTCATACTCGTTGAGGGATTTCATATCGACACCGCTCGCGTCAGGCCGCTCGGCGGCGGGTATCACAATAACGAACTACTCCAGGTCCTCAAGGATTACCGGATGCTGGTGTATGAGGACGTTCAGGACCGTCAGGAATGGGGGATTCCCTACGGCGCCACGAATCGGCTCGTCCGTGTCCTCGCGCAGAAGGCCGTACCCCTGCCGCCAGGCTGCTCTTGGGATGGAAAGAGCTATCGGGAGCGAATCGATGTGTTGGCCCCCCACCCGATGGTCCTGCGGCGTTGAGGGTTGGGACCACGCCGGCAAGTGTACGCCCTGATCGCCGCCACCAGGACAGGTAGGCCCGCGGGTAGTTCCCCCGTGGATGCAACTGGCGGCCGCCACAACCAAAATCCCGCTTGACGCCTTCCTCTAATCATGCTACTTTTGCAGCACGATGCTACAAAAGCAGCAGACGAGCCCGCCCCTCAGCCGCCGGGAGCGTCAAATCATGGACATTGTCTACCGCCTCAAGCGGCCCACCGCCGCCGAAATCCACGCCGCCCTGCCCGACGCGCCCACCTATTCCGCCGTCCGGGCCAAACTTGCCGTGCTCGAGCGTAAAGGCCACCTCCGCCACGAACAGGACGGCCCCCGCTACCTCTACGTCCCGGCCGTCCCCCCGGATCGCGCCCGCAAGTCCGCCCTCCGCCACCTCATTGACACCTTCTTCGCCGGGTCCGGCGCCAGCGCCGTCACCGCCCTGCTTGACCCCACCGTCGCCCAACTCACCGCCGAGGACCTGGACCGTCTCGGCCGCATGATCGAAGAGAAAAGGATGGAGAAATCCCGATGATCGACATTCTCGCCAAACTCACCGCCGTGCTCCTGCTCGCCCTGATCGCGGACGCCCTGTTCCGGCGCTCTCCGGCGGCGCTATTGCATCGTCTCTGGACCGGCGCCATTATCTGCGCCCTGATCCTCCCCTTCGTCCACCTCCCCCAGCGCGCCGAGGCCAACACCATCTATGTGCTCGCCGCCGCCCCTCTCGAAGCCGCGCCCATCTCCCAGGCCCCGGCGTCCATCCCTCTCGCGACCCTCCCCGGCATCTTGTTCGCCTGTTGGACCGCCGGCGCCGTTCTCGTCGCCCTGCGCGCCGCCTTCGGTCTGTTCCAGATCTGGCGGATCACCCGCGCCGCCAGCCCTCTGCCCACGCCCACGGCGCCAGTCCCCATCGTCCTGTCCTCGGCCATCCCGGTCCCCATGACCTGGGGAGTTCGACGCCCCGTCATCCTGCTCCCAACCGGCGCTTCGGAATGGCCGGACAGCCGTCTCCGCAGCGCTATCGCTCACGAAGTCGCCCACATCGAACGGCGCGACTGGCTCGTCCAGATGTTCGCCCTCGCCGTCTGTTCCGTCTATTGGTTCCACCCCCTGGCCTGGCTCGCCGCGCGCCGCCTGAGTTCCCATGCCGAACACGCCTGCGACGACCGCGTCCTGCTCTCCGGGACCACCCCCGCCGACTACGCCGCCGACCTCGTCGAAATCGCCCGCGACGCCCGCACGTCCTCCGCGGCGGCCCTCGCCATGTCCGCCCACGACCTCGAAGCCCGCGTCTGCTCCCTGCTCGACGACCATCGGGCTCGACGCTCCCCCGGCCGCCTAGCCCTCGCCTTGGCCAGCCTCGCCGCTGTCCTCTGCCTCGCGCCCCTCGCGGCGATCCGCCTGGCCGCCCAGCCCGGCCCAGGCCGCCTCGCCGGAACCGTTCAGGACGCCAGCGGCGCGATGGTCCCCGGAGCCAGCGTCGGCGCCGAGAACCTCGACGGCGACAACCAGGAGGCCGCGGTCTCCGACGACGCCGGCCATTTCCGCTTCGCCGGCCTCCCCGCCGGACGTTACCGGATCACCATCCAGGCCCGTGGCTTCAAGCCATTCCACAGCAGCCCCATCACGGTCGGGGCCGGTGAAGCCTCCCTCGCCGCCACGCTCCAGTTAGGAGGAGTCTTTGAACAGGTGCAGGTCACCGCTCCCCGCTCGTCTCCACTCCCGCCGCGCACGCCCCTCCGCATCCGAGTCGGCGGCAACGTCCAGGCCACCCGGTTGCTCCAGCGCGTCAATCCCGCTTATCCCGCCCACGCCGCCGCGGCCGGCGTCGAAGGGACCGTCCTGCTGAACGCTGTCATCGGAACCGACGGCGTGCCCCGCTCCCTCACCGTCCTCAGCAAATCGGCCGACTCCGAACTGGTCGCCGCCGCCCAGGACGCCGTCAGCCGCTGGCTCTACCAGCCTGTCCTGTTGAACGGAGTCCCTGTCGAAGTCGTCACCACCGTGGCCGTCACGTTCCGGCTCAACTGAGCATGCGGCGCCACCTCTGGAGATTCCGCGAGAGTTCTCGATAAACTCTCCCACTACCTGAACGAACGAGTCCGGCCGACAGCCCGCCGGCAACGCCATCATGGCGCCCGGCGGAGCCCATTGATTCCCTGCTCGCGCCTTTGTGTGGAGCCCACATCAGTGGGACATCGCCAACGCCGGAGCTCCGGACTCAGCCCGTATGATCGCCCTGTTGGCAAACCTCAAGATCCGCCACAAACTCGCGCTCCTGTTAGGTGGAGCCATCCTCCAAATCTGCGCCATCGGTGGTCTGGCCCTCTGGGCCCTGCGAGCCCTCGACGGCGCCGCTTCGGTCGAACGCCTCGAATCGGAAAAGACCGCCATGGCCAACCGTATCGCCTCCGGCATGATGCGCGAGACCACTCTCGTCGGCCACATCGCCCTCAGTTCCGGTTGCGCCCGCTGTCACGAATCCGCCGCCGGAGACACGATCCGCGCCGATGGACGCATCGCCGGCATCCGCAAGGAATACCTCGAACTCCTCACCCGGCTGAAATCCCTCGAGCCGGAGGGCGAAGGAGGCAAGGCGGCCAACGAACTCGACCGCGACGGAAAGGACTGGCGCTCCACCAACGACCGCGTTCTCGACTTCATCCGCGCCGGCGATCGGGACCGCGCCGCCACTCTCTACCGCGAGCAGAGCATCACCGCCTGGGAACCCGTCGAATCCGCCCTGAAGGCGTACGAAGCCTGGCAGCGCCCCCGCCTCGCCGCCGCCACCGAAAAGTCCAACTCCCTGGCCCACACCGCGCCGATGCTTGTCTGGGTCATCCTCATCATGGCCCTCGCCGCCGCCACCGCCGGCGGAGCCGTCCTCAGTTGGAACATCTCCAAACCCCTGGCCAATTCCCTCTCTCAAATCGTCGCCGTCGGCGAAGGCGACGTCTCCCGGGACGTCGAACCCGAATACCTCGCGCGCCTCGATGAATTCGGCGAAATGGCCCGCGCGGTTCACTCCATGTCGGAAAATCTCCGCGGCGTGGTGGGACAGATCGTCACTGGCGCCCGAGTGCTCGCCGACGCCTCCTCGGAACTCTCCTCGAACTCCGAGCGAATGTCCGCCGGATCCGACGCCGCCTCGGAGAAGGTCCATACCGCCGCCGGCGCCACCGAGGTCATGTCCTCCAACATCCTATCCGTGTCCGCCAACGTCGAGGAGGCCGCCGCCAACCTGTCCAGCGTCTCCCACTCCATGGACCAGATGTCGGACACCATCGACGAAATCGCCCGCAACGCCGAAAAGGCCCGTCAGATCACCGCCGACGCGCGTCGCGAGGCCGGCCGCATCACCGACCAGATCTCGACCCTCGGCGCCGCCGCCAGCGAGATCGGCAAGGTGACGGAGACCATCACCCACATCTCCGCCCAAACCAACCTGCTCGCCCTCAACGCCACCATCGAAGCCGCTCGCGCCGGCGCCGCGGGAAAGGGATTCGCCGTCGTCGCCGGAGAAGTCAAGGCCCTCGCCCAGAAGACCGCCGAGGCTACCGACGACATCCGCTCCCGCATCACCGGCGTGCAGACCTCCACCACCGCCAGCGTCGAGGAAATCGCCAAGATCTCCTCCATCATCGTCGAAGTGAGTGAAATCGTCACCACCATCGCCGCCGCCATTGAGGAACAGGTGGCCGTCACCAAGGACATCGCTCGCAACGTCGCCCACGCCTCCCAGGGCGTCGGCCAGGCCAACGATCAGGTCTCCGGAGCCTCCCGCGGCGTCATGGAGATCGCCCAGGAGATCTCGGCCGTCGACGGCGTCGCCCGGGAGATGGCGGCCGGCGCGGGTCAGGTTCGCTCCAGCGTCGCCGAACTCCGCGATCTCGCCACCCAACTCGAATCCACCGCCTCCCGTTTCCGGATATAGCAGCGTCCTCCTCCCCTCCCCCCCAAATACAAAAGGCCCCACCCGCACGAAGCGGATGGGGCCGGTAGGAGGAGTGCCGGTTTACCGACGCTTCCGTCGCGCCGCCAGACCCAGGGCCAGCAGCCCCGAACCCATCAACGCCATGGAAGCAGGCTCCGGAACAGGAGATCCCAATTCACCCACCAGATAACCGTTGGCGCACGTGGCCGACCCGAATTCCACCTTCAGCCCGTGCGTTTGAATAGCCGCCGCCAGGGAGTCTGACAGCTTTCCCGTAAACTCCACCGTATAGGTATTGCCCGTGTGCGTCACCTTCTCGGTCAAGGTTCCCAAATCCGTCACCGTCGCCCCCAACCACACCGGCGTATTCTTCCGATAGTCGGCGCTCGGGTTGTTCAACACCTGGTTGGTGGTCAGGTAATTCGTCGTCTCGTAGATGTGCCCCTTCAGCACGCTCGCGAACAGGCTGGTGTTGCCCCCGTTCGGCGCCCCCGAATGACTCGTCAGCGGGATCCCATACAAATCGCCGCCCACCTGAAACAGCAGGTCCCCGACATTCAGGTTCACCCCCGCGTAGTTATAACCCTTTAGATCCGAGCTCGGGCCGCCCCAACCGGGCTGCGCATAGTCGAAGTGCAGCACGATGTCCACCATCCCATTCATGTCCAGGTTGAATGAGCCGTCGATCACCGAAAACACCGCCGGGTTCCCGATCGTTCCCCGTCCGTCATTCACCGGAGTCAGGCCGAGACTCGTGGCTTTCGCCGCTGCCGCCGCTAACAGTAAGCTCAACAAAAGGTTTCTCACGATGTTTCCTTGACCGAGGATCACATCGCGACAGTGAATTGTTAAGCTACTTAGGTTCTGGTAAGCCCCTGACCCCCACCGGTACCGATGACCCGCTCGCCGTTCAAGCCACGCCCCAACCGCTTGTAATCCAACCGCTTACGCCGCTTGTTCGCCCCTCGCAAGCGCCGCCCCGGATAGTACTTACTGCGTCAATTTGTACATCAGCGGAGGCAACGGATCGGCCGCGTCGCCCGTCGACGCCCCGCACGCCGCCACCCTCGCCCGCCAAAGCTGTTCGGCCAGTGTCAATCGGTCCTCCGACCGCTCGTTGGTCGGCGTCGCCCGCGTCCCCTCCGCCAGCGCCTTCTCGGCCTGCTTCAACCTCTCCTGGTCCTCATCGCTCGCCTCCCGTCCCTCCAGGCACCGCGCGAGCGAATCCCGGGCCAGCCCCAGCACCTTCCCACTCCGCTCGAACTTCTCCCGCGAAGCCAGCCGCCGCGGCGTCGGATCCATTCCGCTCAACATCGCCGCGAACTTCAGCCGGCTGATGATCGACGTCTCCCCGGGCCTCCGCCGCAGCGCCTCCACGAAGGCCCGCGAAGCCGCATGGAAATCCCCCTGCGCCAGCGCCGCCTCCCCCAGCCCGGTCTCGGCCTCCAAATTGCCCGCGTCTTCTTTCAGAATCCGTCGATACGTCTCCGCCGCCCGTCCCGGCGACCCCGCCGCCAGCAACAGACGCGCCACCTGAATGCGTCCCGCCGCGCTCGCATCGTGGTCGTCCAGCAGCAGCAGTTCCGCCAGCAGCTCCTGTTGCAGCCCCTTCGACGCCAGATACTCCGCCAACTCCACCCGCACCGCGTCCGTCGGAGCCTTCCCCTTCCACGCCCCATACAGCGCCCGGTGATAAAAGGAGTCCGCCTCCCGCGCATGGTCCTGCTTCACCTTCAGCCGAGCCATCGCCAGGTTCGTCGGCCCGTCGTTGGAATCCTGGTCCAGCATCTCGTCCAACGCCGCTTCCGCCCCATCCAGCCGGCCCGCCGCAGTCAACGCCCTCGCCAGCGACAGCCGGTACCGCCGGTCCGTCCGCGCCAGCGTATGCGCCCGCGCGAACTCCGTCGCCGCCCCCGCCCCATCGCCCGCCGCCAGCTTCCGCTCGCCCTCCTGGTAATGGTGCGTAGCCTCGGCCTCCAGCTCGGCCCGCTCCAGGGCCGCCAGGCCTCGATCCACCGTGTACAACCCCACGATGACGGCCCCGATCGTCAGGATCACCGGCGTATTCACAGCGCCTCGCTCGAATCCGGAGTCGCCACGCCCACTCCGTACGCCTCCAGCACCGATGGCAGGCTCACCGTCCCCAGCAACTGCGCGCTATCGGCCCGGCTCACCACCGGCAACGCGTTCACGTGGTTCTGCCCCATCTTCTCGAGCGCCAGGCTCAGCGGCTGGTCCGGATAGATGAAGGCGAACTCCGCCTCCGCGGCCTCCCCCGCCGTTTGGCCCTCCCCCGCCGCGGCGCCGCCATTGCGCAGCATGCCCACGCACCGCCCGCCTTCCACCACCGGCCACGCGTTCAGCGGAGAATGGCTCATCCGCTCCCGCGCCGCCGCCGCGTTCATCCGCGCCGGCACAAACAGCCCCGTCTGCATCACGTCCTCGGCCCTCATGCGAGCCAGGTGCTCCCGGTCCTCGCCGGCCGGCAGGTGCACCCCTTCCTGGTGCGCCAGCGCCTCGTAAATGGGCTCCCGCTGCAGCCGGTACGACACGAAGAACGAAATCAGGTTCGAAATCATCAGCGGCACGATAATCGAGTAATCCCGCGTCATCTCGAAGATCATGATTACGGAGGTCAGCGGCGTCCGCACAATCCCCGCGAACGCCGTCCCCATCCCCACCAGCGCGTACGCCCCGGGATTGGCCGCGTACGCCGGAAACAGGGAGTGCGCCACGCTGCCCACCCCCCCGCCGATCATCGCCCCGATAAACAGGCTCGGCCCGAAAATGCCGCCCGCGTTGCCCGACGAATAGCAAGCCGCCGTGGCCACGATCTTCAGCCCCGCCAGCAACGCCACCGTCTGCACCGCCATATCCCCGCCCAGCACGCGCTCCACGTAGTCGTAACCTACGCCCAGCACCTCCGGGATCTTCCACCCCATCAGCCCCACGAACAGCCCGCCCGCCGCCGGCTGCGCCCACACCGACCATTTGGGAAATCGCCGGAACCACAGCCGGATCTTCAGCAGCAGCTTCACAAACGCCACCGAACCCAGCCCCCCCGCGATCCCCAACACCGCGTACGTCCCAAACTCCGCCGGATGCAGCAGTTGATAGGCGGGCACGTGGAACAGCGGCTCATCGCCCAATATCAGGTGCAGCACCATCCACGACGTCGCCGAACTCAGCACCACCGATCCCAGCACCGGCGCGTGCATGTCCCCCAGGATTTCCTCGAGCGAAAACAGCACCGCCGCGATCGGCGTATTGAAGGCGGCCGCCAGCGCCGCCGCGCACCCCGCCGGAATCAGCGCCCGCACCTGTTCCCGCCGCAGCCCGAACGCCCGCGCCAGCACCGACGCGATCCCCGCCCCGATCTGCACCGACGGCCCCTCGCGCCCCAGCGCGATGCCGCTCGCAAGCGACGTGGAACAGCAGAAGAACTTCCCCAGCACCGTCCGCAGGGAAATGTACCCATCGCGGATGAACAGCGCCGCCTTGGTCTGCGGAATTCCACTGCCCCGGGCGTCGGAGAAGTACTTCGCCAACAGATACCCGGTAAACAGCGCTCCGGCCGTCGGGACTAGCACCCGTCTCCAGGCCGCGCCTCCCGGCGGGTACATCCGCGCCGCCAGGCGTCCTGTCAGAAGAATGAAGGCGACCACCACCAGCCCAACCACCGCGCCGATCACCAGGCTCAGAATCAGCGTGACTTGGCTTTCGCGTTCGCCCAGGCTGCTGAACCAGGTCTTCAGGTTGGTCCAGCGTCTACTGCTTATGCCCATGGTCTATTCTTCAGATTAGCGTGCGGCGCCCGCCACCTTGCCCGTCTTACGGGTTTCCGGCCGGGATGTCACCGTAAAACTTCCACGCCGCCGTGTAATTTCGCGTCAGTTTCTGCCCCGTCAGCCCCGCCCGAATCATCTCAATCGGAATCCGGTTCTGTTTCAACACCGCGTCGTTGAACTCCCGGTTCGTCATCTTCCCCGCCCCCGTCAGGCTGTCGTGCAGCGACTTGAGCTGGATCCCGCCCACCAGGTACGCCGCCTGGTACAGCGGACTATACGCCCCGCTAAACGACCGTCTCACCTCACCCACCGCGTTCGGCCTCTCAAAGCCGACCTTATCCACCAGAAAATCCACACACTCGGCCGGCGTCATCTGTCCCAGGTGGAACTTCAGCGAGAAGATGATCCGCGCGCACCGGTGCATCCGCCACACCAGCGCCCCCACCCGGTCCTCCGGCGTCCTCTGGAACTTCAACTCCCACATCAACAGCTCCCAGTACAGCGACCACCCCTCGGTCACAAACGGCGTCCCGCTCACCAGCGACCGGTACGGCCGGAACCGAGCCCCGTAATAGCCCTGCAGATGATGTCCCGGAATCAGTTCGTGAAACACCGTGGCGCGCGACATCGGAACGTTATTGCCCCGCATCGTGGTCATCTTCTGGTCAAAGCTCATGCCGTTGGTCGGGTAGGAAACGCTGATCACCTCCCCGCCCAGGAAGAACGGCGCCACCAGTTGCCGCTCTGGCGTCATCATTTCCATGCGCCAGGTCTCGCGCGCAATCGCCGGAACCGTCACCAGGTCGTGCGCATCGAGAAACGCCTCCGCCTCCCGCGCCAGGTCGCGAATCATCTGCGGCTGCTTGCCCGGCTCCACGTACAGGGTCTTGATCTTCTCCACCGCCCGCTTCCAGTCATCGCCAAAACCCATCTCCCGCGAGGCCTTCTTCATTTCCGCCTCGCACCACGCGTACTCCTTGTTGGCGATGGCGATCAACTGCTCCGGCGTATACGGAATCATCTCGTAGGCGAGCTCGCTCATCAGCCCATCCCGCCCCAGCGGGTTCCCCGCGATGTCCTCCATCGACCCGGCCCGCGCGTCCGCCACCGAATCGCCCAACTCGTCCTCTTCCTCGCGCCCCGGCCGCCGCGCTCCGCCCCGCGCCGCCGGCAGGCCCGCCACCCGTTCCCGCAGCAGCTTGATGTGCGCCTCCAGCGCCGCATCGGTGGACTTGTACGCCACCTCCGCCCACCATGTGAACGCCGGATCGTAGGCGTTGTAGAAGGTGAACCACCGCCGCAGCGTCTCCCGCAGCGTCGCGGCCTCCGCCGCCGCCCGCGCGCCGACAATCTTGCGCCCGCGCGCCGCGTCGGCCCCGCTATCGGCCTTGAGCTTGGCTTCCACGGCCTTCCGCGCCGCCTCGATTTGGCCGCCGAGCGCGGTCAACGCCCTCGCCGCCTGCGCCGCGTCCACCGGATTCATGGCCCGCCGCGACTCCTCGAGCCCCACGATCGCCGCCGCAAACGGGACATACGGCGCATTCTCGGCCTCCTCCCGTTCCTCGCGGTCCAACTCGCGAAGTTCGTGTTCCAGCTCATTGCGGAACACGATGTAATCCACCTTCGCATCCTGGCTCAGCCCATCGAAGTTCAGCGCCTCGATCTCCGTCTTCACCTGCCGGTAATAACTCCCCAGCCGCGCGCGCCGTCCGGGCGAGCCCTTGATGGTATAGAACCGCAGCAGGTTTCCGCGATCGGCGGAATAGCGTTGGATCAGCGGCCGCATCTCACTCTGCGACCGGTCGACATCGGAAAGCACCGGAGCGGAAGCCGCCGCGGCCGCCGGCGCCAGCATCAATCCGGCGGCGCAAACACACAACCAGGCATTCATAGATACCTGATTCTACCCATCCCTCCCGGGCGCGGCGGGAAATCCCGGGGGCGGGACTCCGAATCTCAACTGGCGGAGGGAGTTGGGGCCGTCACCGCGCTCATATGCCCGGCGGCCACCCGCCACCGCCCATCGCGTTTGCGCCATACGCGCGTATAGCGCAACAGCGCTTCCACGGTGGCGCCCTCCATCACGGCGGCGGCGTCCATCTTCGCGCTGGCCGCCACCACGCCCTCGCCCAGCGTCAGCAGCCGTATCTCCAGCGGTTCCATCCGCGTAATCCGCAGCCGCCCGGAGCGATGCATGGCCAGGTCGTCGGCCTTACTCGCCAGCGCGCCATCCAGCCCGCTGAACAGCAGTTCATCGTCGAGCATCCCGTCCAGGGCCTCCACATCGGCCGCCACCTGCGCCCGGCGCAATTGCGCCTCACAGGCGAGCACTTCTTCCTCCACCCGAGTCATCGTCGTCCCTCCTCCTCGCGGGCCTTGGCCACGGGCCGCCCACGATGGAAAGGATAACTCCCGGCGTTCCCGCGAGTCGTCACATTCGGCGTCTCACCGGCGCCATGAACGAGGCCACGACCCCGGGGGGCCGTGGAGCGAACTCCTTGTCCGAACAAGGCGGTCAGACAGATCCGCTTCAACAAGGCCACGGCCAGTTCACCCTGGAAAGCTCTCCGCGCCGACGCCACCGTTGGTGAATCTGCCCGAGCACCGATTCTGAACCGTACAAAGGTTCGGGCCCTTCCAGCGAATTCCCCGGCGCGATGAAAGTACTGAGTCCGGTCTCGGGCAGGCGCCGGCCCCGAAGGTCGTCAAGGGCAAGGCGCCTGCCCTCCAGGCGCCTGCCACGCGGTTCCACCCACACGCCCGCTGCAGCCCGCGCGGCCAAGTCGCCCGGCGCCGTAGAGGCCGGCGTCGAAGTCAGGCATGGGACCGATCGGTCCGTGCGTGCCAACTCAACCGAATCGCCTGCCGGAATGTCCTCCGTCGAGCGTGGGTGCAGAGCACAGCCACTTCCGAGCCGGTTGGGCCGGCATGCGGAAAGCCCCCGAATTCAGTCCCCATGGCGCCGTTATTCACCAGGGCGCGAATGTCGGCTGGACCAGTCCGCGCCACTCAGCGGTACAGGATCCCTGTACACTGAAGCGACCGAACCCATGCCGAGGGAAACAACGTATTCCAGTCTTCGGGCGAACCTCGCCACCGCCCTCGACCGGGTGGTCGATCAGCAGGAAACCGTAATCGTTCGACGGAAAGGCGCCCGCGATGTGGCCTTGATTCCGGCATCCGAACTCGCCGGCCTCCTCGAAACGGCACACTTGCTGCGGTCGCCTCGCAACGCGGGCCGCCTGATGACTGCGCTTCGCCGCGCGGAAGGGGGCAAGGTGAAACCCAGCCCCACGAAGGCCTTGCGGGAAGAGATGCTCGGCGAAGAGCAAACCTGAACGGGCCGCCGCATTCCAACCGGAGTTCATTCAGGACCTGCGTTTCCGGGTCAAGAACGAGCGTAACGTCGCCGTCAGGATCCTCGATCTGGTTGAGGCCGTCATCCGCGATCCCTTTGACGGTTCCGGGGAACCGGAACCCCTGAAATTCGCTCTTGCGGGGTGCTGGTCGCGCCGCATCACACAGGAGCATCGGTTGGTCTATCGTGTCGCCCCTGAGAGAATAGACTTCCTCCTGGCTCGATACCACTATTGAAGCCCGCCGATCGGCGCGGCTCACCCGCAAGTCCCACCATTCGCAGTCGAATCTCCCAAGCTGGCGAATCGCGCTCGTTCCACGACTCTGAGCGCCTCTGATTCTGGATGGGGACTCCGGCAATGAGGCCACGGCCAGTTAGCCGTGGAAAGTCGGAGGACCTGATCGAGATGCTTCGGCGCAACCCGCTTCAATGAGGCCACGGCCAGTTAGCCGTGGAAAGACCGTCGTGTATTGGGCTCCGTTCACGTCGATCTTGCTTCAATGAGGCCACGGCCAGTTAGCCGTGGAAAGCGAGCGCCCCGACCAGTGTTACGCCGAGCGCGACAGGCTTCAATGAGGCCACGGCCAGTTAGCCGTGGAAAGGCCGGGTCCGTGTTCGCCACCCCATCCGCATTGACCGGCTTCAATGAGGCCACGGCCAGTTAGCCGTGGAAAGATCTAACCCGGCCTTTTCGCCGAGCCTCGACAGGCTGCTTCAATGAGGCCACGGCCAGTTAGCCGTGGAAAGCCCCGTGAGGACCGCTTCCGTAAGGTCCGCGTCCGGCTTCAATGAGGCCACGGCCAGTTAGCCGTGGAAAGATTCCGTCTACAGCCGCAATCGGCGGCTCTACGTGACGCTTCAATGAGGCCACGGCCAGTTAGCCGTGGAAAGTCGGCCGGTACTGGCGTCACACTGCGCATCGTCGGCTTCAATGAGGCCACGGCCAGTTAGCCGTGGAAAGGTCGAGAGACTCAGGAGCGATGCCGCCGTGAACGTGCTTCAATGAGGCCACGGCCAGTTAGCCGTGGAAAGTCGGGATCGAACGGCCTGGTAAAGCGCACGGCCCTGCTTCAATGAGGCCACGGCCAGTTAGCCGTGGAAAGTTCCGCGTGTATCTCAACCGGAAGGTTCACCGTCGCGCTTCAATGAGGCCACGGCCAGTTAGCCGTGGAAAGGGTCTAGGCAAGGCTTCGGTTGTAGGGTACTTCTCTGCTTCAATGAGGCCACGGCCAGTTAGCCGTGGAAAGGTGAAATGCGATGGCTCCAGCTCGTCCGTCTGCATTGCTTCAATGAGGCCACGGCCAGTTAGCCGTGGAAAGGGTGCTGGAGGACGTGCAGAGTATGGGGAAAGACGTGCTTCAATGAGGCCACGGCCAGTTAGCCGTGGAAAGAGGTCCGGCCTACGCAAGACCCACGCCGGCGGCCGGCCGCTTCAATGAGGCCACGGCCAGTTAGCCGTGGAAAGATGGGCGTCATTGGGTCGTTCGCCAGCGTTCTCGGCTTCAATGAGGCCACGGCCAGTTAGCCGTGGAAAGAACCACCCGATACAGTCTCCCAATGCCGGCATTCTGCTTCAATGAGGCCACGGCCAGTTAGCCGTGGAAAGATAACGCCCACGTCGTGGCAACTCTACAGGCCGCAAAGCTTCAATGAGGCCACGGCCAGTTAGCCGTGGAAAGCGTCGAATGCGATCTACACCCATGAGGCTCAATACGCTTCAATGAGGCCACGGCCAGTTAGCCGTGGAAAGGTGCCGAAAAAGATGAAGGAAGACGATTTGTTTGTGTTGCTTCAATGAGGCCACGGCCAGTTAGCCGTGGAAAGTGGGGTCGACCTGGCGAATAAACCTCTGCACCTGGGAATCGCTTCAATGAGGCCACGGCCAGTTAGCCGTGGAAAGCGAACGAGTACCGACGAAGAAGCGCCTGGTGAACGGGCTTCAATGAGGCCACGGCCAGTTAGCCGTGGAAAGTTCACAGTATGTGCGAACATTACCGGAGAGTCAAGAGCTTCAATGAGGCCACGGCCAGTTAGCCGTGGAAAGTCGAGCAGGCGCGGAGGCTGCGATGAACTGCCGTATTGCTTCAATGAGGCCACGGCCAGTTAGCCGTGGAAAGCGAATCATCCTTGCTGCGCGCGATGCCAGCGATGCGCGCTTCAATGAGGCCACGGCCAGTTAGCCGTGGAAAGAGAGATCCGGTTTGCCATCCAAGACAACGGCTGTCCTGGCTTCAATGAGGCCACGGCCAGTTAGCCGTGGAAAGTAAGGTTCAATATGCAGCCACGGTGGAGGACGTTAAGCTTCAATGAGGCCACGGCCAGTTAGCCGTGGAAAGTATACATACCCGACCACGCCGCCAGGGGGCGCATCGCTTCAATGAGGCCACGGCCAGTTAGCCGTGGAAAGACAAACGGAAAGGTCGGCATCGGGACGGCGTCCCCGGCTTCAATGAGGCCACGGCCAGTTAGCCGTGGAAAGTTTCACTTCCTCCTCAGGGGCATTGTTATCGGGAATGCTTCAATGAGGCCACGGCCAGTTAGCCGTGGAAAGGTAAGGTTTGCTCCACCGTCAGAGCCTACGATTCGCTTCAATGAGGCCACGGCCAGTTAGCCGTGGAAAGATGGCCTTAATCAGTGGGTCCTGGACTGCCCTATCTACTGGCTTCAATGAGGCCACGGCCAGTTAGCCGTGGAAAGGCGTTGAGACGCAGTTGGAGTTCCGACGCCATCGCTAGCTTCAATGAGGCCACGGCCAGTTAGCCGTGGAAAGGCGCCCCGGTGGCAATATCGCCGACGACGTGGGAGCCGCTTCAATGAGGCCACGGCCAGTTAGCCGTGGAAAGACTTGGGAGCGGCCACGAGGAGGAGATGAAGTACGAGCAGGGCTTCAATGAGGCCACGGCCAGTTAGCCGTGGAAAGTGAAGCGCCGGCGTTCAATACGGGTATCGAGGTTCTCGCTTCAATGAGGCCACGGCCAGTTAGCCGTGGAAAGCCCCGTCACCGCAGTCGGAGATCGCGCGGACAATCGCTTCAATGAGGCCACGGCCAGTTAGCCGTGGAAAGGAAGGTCGTGGTGCTGACCTTGGGAACGAGCTGGCCGCTTCAATGAGGCCACGGCCAGTTAGCCGTGGAAAGACAAATTGGTAGAAGAGGCTTAAAAAAGGAAAACCAAGCTTCAATGAGGCCACGGCCAGTTAGCCGTGGAAAGCGGCGAACTGAGCAGCCGCCCGACGATCTTGTTTGTGCTTCAATGAGGCCACGGCCAGTTAGCCGTGGAAAGCGACGATCCCCCGGTATCCCGTGCATTGCATCAGACGCTTCAATGAGGCCACGGCCAGTTAGCCGTGGAAAGGACGTCGTCGCGTGGCCCAAAGAGGAACCCGAGGCCGGGCTTCAATGAGGCCACGGCCAGTTAGCCGTGGAAAGGGACTTCGCCCCGCCCGCGCCGATCGCCATCGGCATGCTTCAATGAGGCCACGGCCAGTTAGCCGTGGAAAGCGGTCACACGTCGCAGACAGTCGAGGCCGGCATACGCGCTTCAATGAGGCCACGGCCAGTTAGCCGTGGAAAGACCTCACCTCGTTCCTCCATCTCCTGGAACAAGTCGCTTCAATGAGGCCACGGCCAGTTAGCCGTGGAAAGTGGCCGTGGCCCCTCGATCAATTCCACCACCATCGTGCTTCAATGAGGCCACGGCCAGTTAGCCGTGGAAAGTCAATCGGCGTCACTATAGCATCAGCCAACGTCGGGCTTCAATGAGGCCACGGCCAGTTAGCCGTGGAAAGTCGCGAACCGCTGCGGAGGCTCTCCAGAGGGCATCGGCTTCAATGAGGCCACGGCCAGTTAGCCGTGGAAAGGCGGGGACCGAGCGCCACCTCATCGTTTTCGACGAGGCTTCAATGAGGCCACGGCCAGTTAGCCGTGGAAAGAGCGCCCACCACAACTCTTCAATTATCAAACACCTGCCGGCCCGTTTGCGAGCACCCCACAAAAACCACCCTACCACCACCCTCCAGCGCTCGTCAAAATCGCCGCAAACCCAACAAAACAAACCTCCGCGAGCACCCCCCGCCAACCGCGCGCCGCCCCGCCGCTCGCACGCCCATCCGCTCGCCACCCCCAGCCTCATCCCTCCCGCACAGCCGCAAACACCCCAATCCCATAATGCCGCCCCAACCCGGCCAACACCGGCCCCCGCACCGCCTCCCGAAACCGCACCTCCACATGCACCCGAGGCAACCCGTCCAGGTGCGCCGGAGCCCGCATCGCCGAAGCCCCCTGCGACCCCGCCCAAAACGGCGCCCGCTGAAACGCCAGCGCCTCGATCCCCCGCTCCTCGTAACCCGCCATCTGAAACGCACGCAGCAGCATCCGCTCCGTCTTCGCCACCGAAATCTCCCCCCGCGTCGCGTTGTGCCCATGCAGAACCACCGGAGTCACCGAACGCCACCGCGCCGCCTCCCGCCGGGGCGTGAAACGTTCGAAGACGCCGTCCACCCGCGCCGCCTCCAGCGTGCAAACCCGCCGCCCGGAAGAATCCGTCAACGCCGCCCCCGCCAGCTTCTGCCCCACCAGCCACGCCATCTCGCCCGCCCCGCCCGGCGGCTCCACGATCACGCACCGCCGGATGGACCCATCCCCATGCGGAGGCCCAATGCTCGGAATCGGCACATACGATAGCTGCTCCCCTCGCTCCTCCCCGTGCCCCAGCACCACGGAAACGATCCGCTCATGCTCAATCTCGCCCGCCAGCGCCACCGACGCCCCATGCCGCAGCCACGCCGCCACCATCATCGCGCTACCCCAGCCCGGATAGCGCCCGCCCTCCGGAACGATCCGGAACGCCGCGAACGCCCGCCCCACCGCGCCCGGCCGCTGGTATCTCTGCAACCGCAACATCGACGGCCGGGTGAACGCATCCACGCCCCTCCCCGTCGTCCGAGCCTGGAACCGCTCATAAACCGCCTCCAGGTCCTCCAGCGTCCCCTCCATCGGGACCTCCAGACGAACCTCCCCGCCCTGCTCCACCGGCTCATGCGTCACACGCCCGTCCGGCGCCGCCCCGCCATCCGCCCGCAAATCCGCGAACGCCATGTCCACGCCCCAACCCAACGTGTGCAGACGCTCGGTCGCCGCCCGCAGCTTCTCCAACAACTCCCCGGCGGCATTCCCCTCCGGAACCGTCCAGTAATAGCGGACGTGTGGACCATCCCCCTCCGTCCTCCACGCCTGCACCGTCTTCATCGTGCGAATCGCGCTCGGATTCGCCGCCTTGCCCCGAATCCACTCCCGCGCGATCGCGTCCATGTCGTTGTTCGGAACCGCCAGCCGGTGCGCGCTCTCCCGCGCCGCCCAACTCGACACAATCCGTGGAGCCCCCAGCGTCTCCAGCCACCGTAGCGCCGCCCCCGCGTCTGTCGCCCCATGTCCGCAACCCATCGCCCCAGCCACCAGCGCCTGGTACAGTCGCGCCGGCGACGGCGGCCACTCCTCGCCGTGATAACGCCCGTTCAGAAACGTCACCGCAACGCAGAACACGTTCTCGCTCATTTGGCCTTCTTCGCCTTCTTCGCCGCGGCTTTCTCACTCTTCTCGTTGGCCGCCTTGCTCACGGCCTCCTTGCTGAATGTGGCCATCCATCCCGCTCCCACGCCGAACTCCCCAGCCGCCGCCTTCGCGTACCGAAACGCCTCCCCTTCATCCAACTCGAGCGCCTGCCGCTCGCCCGTCCGATACACCACCTGCGCTGCCGCCGGCGCGCTCGAAACCAGCAGGCACCCCTCCCGCAGGAACTTCTCGGTACGCGTCAGTAGCGCGGTCAGCGCCAGCCCTAGAATGTAGCGCCGCAGCAACTTCGTCCCGTCGTCCTTGCCGCCGCCCAGCGCACGCAACGCAACCAGGTTCAGCACCGCCTCCCGCCGAATCCCGCCCCGCGCGATCAGCCCACCCGCCGTCCGCCCCGCCGGAGCGTCATTCAGCCCGATTTCCGACAGAAACTTCGACTCCGCCAGCTCTTCCACTTCCTCCTTCTCGGTCGACGAGAAATACTGCGCCGCCCGGCTCAGCGGAGAAACGTCGTACGCCCGCACCGTCGCCCCCACCAGCCGAGGCAGCTTCACCTGGGTGTCGCGCGAATCCCACACCCCGAACACCAGCGACGTGGGCGCCAGTTTCGCCAGCCCCGTCGCATCCCGCCTGTCCCGAATATCGGTGAACGCCGTCCGCAGCGTCTCCCATCGATCGGAAAACCGCACCACCGCGTCCGCCGCCCGGTGCCCGGTCTCGAGTAGGTTGATCTCCCGCTCGCCGATTCGCACCGTCGCCTGGGGAACCAGTTCCGAATACGGCGGCCTCATGAACAGTGGCTCCATACGATTGGCCTGGCTGCCTACCGTGTCCACCAGCGCCGCCTTCGTCTTGTCCGAAAGCTCATCCACCAGGTAGCTCGGTTTATCGTCGCTGCCCTCCGGCGGCGCGAACGTCGGCGGAAAGAACACCGTGCCCTTCCCCATCACCGGCTCCAGCTCTTCCTTCACCGTCAACGCCACCACGTTCGTTTCCGTCAGCCATTCATCCAAATCGGTCGCCATCATCGGTCTCTCCTAAGGTCAGTTCTCCACCCGCGCGAAAGTGAAATACTTGTAGCTCTGGCCCCGCTTGTCGATTTCAAAGGCGTATCGCCGGGCCCTCAGCCCGTCCCAGGGCTCGCGAAACGCCGCCCGCGCCAGCGTCGCGCTCAACCCGGTCAGCCATAGGCTGTATCCCACCCCCCTCCGGCTTCGCACGTCCGGCCGGAACGTCTGCAACCCGATGGCGGCCAACGCCTCCACCGCCGCGAACGTAGCCGCGTCCCGCCCGTGCTCATTCGGCGAAAATCCCAGATCCAGCGCATTCCACGCCGACCGCGGATCCACCCCGAACTTCGCCTTCGTCAGGCTCGGCCGGTAAAACAGCTCCCCCCAATTCACCTCGGCGTCCACCAGCGGCAACAGCTCCCCGAACAGATTCCCGGTAGTCACCTGTCCCGCCCAGCACTTCAAACTCACCGCCTTTTCGCGAAACTCATCCAGCCACCAGTCGAGCCCCAGTTCCCCATACCCCGCCAGCCGAAGGCGAGCCGGCCGCACCGTCGCGTTCTCGTGCTCTTCGAACTCCGGTTCGCACTCCCGCAGCGCCCTCAGCCGGCCCCTCAACTCTCCCTCGTCCGCTTCGAGCTCGAATCGCGCCTCCCTGGGGCGCCCGTCGTCCACCACAAACCGCCCCACCCGATCCTCGGCCTCCCCCAGCCCCGCCAGTTCCAACAGTCCCGCGCAGGCGAAGAAGTGCCCCGGATTCCGCGGATCCATCCGGATCTCCAGCCGCTCAGGCACTGCTCTGCCCTTCCTCGGCCGAAACGCTCGCGTCCGCGCACTTGAAAATCGCCTCCAGGTACGCCAGCCCCCACACCCCGTAACGCCGTTGCAGTCGAGAAAACCTCCGCGCCGCCTCCTCGGCCGCCCCTTCCGACGCCCGCAGCCGCTCGCGGTCGTACTGCCGCCGCTCGAAATACGGGCGAGCCGCCGAGTGATGCGACGCGATCAGGTGCAGCGCCAGTTCGTCATCCACCTCGGCCTGCGCTCTCAACAGCGACCCGAATTCGTGCCGGTACCCGTTCAACAGCCCTGGATTCGCCGGCGCCGCGCTCTTCGCAACCGGCGCGTCCATCTGTCCGCCCATCGCCCTCTGCCACAGTTCGCAGCCCTTGCCCGCATCGTGCCGCTCCCCCGCCAGTTCGAAGGTGCGCTCCAGCCCGTCCTCCAGCAGCGCCCCCGCAAACGTCCGCGCCCTCCGCGCCACCGCCCCCACGTGATCCGGAAGCGGGACGTTCGTTCCCCTCCTCCGCGCCGCTGCCGGACCGAAGTACGCAATCGCCCTCTCGGAATCCGGCAGCCGGACCGTTTTCCGCAGCCGCAGCCCCTCCTGTTCGGCATACCGCGCCAGTCCCTGCCCGTCCGGAAGCGCCTCCGCCTCCCCGGCGCCGCGGCCGCCCAGCCGCCTCCACTCGCCGTTTTCATAGGCCAGCCGCCGCCCCCGCTCCTCGCCCTCCCACCAGTCGGCGACATCAAGGGAACCGCCGTCTGGCGAAATCTCCGGCGTGAACATCCCGAATCGCAGCCACCCCAGGTCGCTCGGCAGCAGCGCCAGCTTTCCGCCCAACCGCTCCGCCTCACCCCGGGCGATCTCGGCCAGCGTCGCCAACTCCACCGTCAGGTCCGGCGCCGCCAGAATCAGGCGCACGCCGTCCGGATCTCGCCCCGCCGCCCGCATCGCCCCGGCCAGTTCCTGGAATTTGCGGTGGACCCGTCCCGCCGGCTCGCGCAGCCGTTCGTGAGCCCGCACCGGGCATGCCTCCAGCGCCTCCGTCACATCCTCCGGATCCACCTCGGCGTCGCTCAACAGGCCCACATCGTCGCGCCAGGCCAGTTCCGTCTCCGGTTCCTCGTCTTCCCGCTTTCCGTGCAGCCAGGGCTCCACCGGCGCCATCGCGGAATCCCGATACGTCGTCTGCGCCCAGTTCTCCACGCGCCACGCCTCCAGCCGGGCCATCAGGGGAAGTTCAGTCTTCGCTTCCGCCCCCGGCCGCCGAAGCCACACCGCCCGGCAACTGGCGTCGCCATCCAGCAACCGCAGATAATCGGCCGCTGCCCGCAGCCGTTCGCTCTTCACCGGCTCCACCGCCGCCACGTGGACTTCCGCCGAGGACGCCTCGCCATGCCGATTCAGGCGGCCGAAGCGCTGCAGCAGCCGGTCCGCCTCCGCCAGCCCGGTGATCATCCGTTCGCAGGAAAGGTCCACGCCCACTTCGGCCGCCGAAGTCGCCACCAGCCACACCGGTTCCTCGCCGCTCTCTTTGGATTGAAACCGCCGGAACGCCGCGGCCTCCTCCCCGCCGCCATCCGCCGAGCCGGTCAACCGGTCTCGTTCCAGCCCCCGCAGGGTTCCGGTCAGCAGGGCCGTCTTGCAGCCGTCTTTTCGCAGTCGGATGGCGAACTCGAGCGCTTTTTCCGGCTGTTCGATGAACACGATGGTGCGGGGCGCGGGCTTCTCGGTGGCCAGTCGCCGCGCCAGGCTCTCGAAGTTCTTGCTCTCGCAGGCATGCATCGAGAGCGTCTTGGGAGCGGTGAAGATCTTCCGGAAGTGCGGGCTCTCGGCGGCGTCCAGTTCGGGGTCGTGAACAAACCGGCCGTCACCGGCGCCATCGGCGGGCGTTGCGGAGAGTTTCAGAATCCGGAAGCTCTTCCCGGTCACCTTGTCCGCCGGCCGCATGGCGCGAACGGCTCCCAGCAGCCGGGCGAAGGCGGGACTCAGGTGCGCTTCGTCATTGACGATCCAGCTGTCGACGCCCACCAGCCCCGCATGCAGCGGCCGGTGATACCGTCCGGAGCGATATCCGCGAAACAGCAACCGGCTGCCGATCATATCGACGGTGCCGGCGACCACCGCGGGCCGGCGAGGATCCCTCAGCCACTCTTCGTTATCGGCGAACTGCCCGCGAAGGGTGCTGATGGCGAGATCGCACTCTTCGCCGAGCCTCTCCCGCAACCGTTCCGCCTCGCCCGTCACCTGATCGACAACGGCCCGCCGGTTCACCACCCAGACCAGTCGGGTAGGCGCGGGCGCGCAGCGAAACCGTTCGGCGCACAAGCGGAGCAGGATCCAGATCCACAGGATGCTGGTCTTCCCCGCGCCGGTAGGAAGATCGACGACTTCCGGCCAGCGGCCCGCGGCCAACTCGGCAAACAGCCGTCTCTGCCACGGATAAGGCGAAAAACCAGTCAGCCGCTCGAACTCAGTCAGAAAATACGACTCAAGTTCTTCCAATGTAATCTACTTCTCACAACAAGTGAACATAGAACTACTTGGCCAAATTTGGATAATACGCCGATATAAGTGGATTTACAAGTCACTCGAAGCTGTGAGAAATCAGACAATCCGGCCCTTGCCCACCGGCCCCACCTTACCCCGCCGCGCCGCCCAGCAAGCCAGCGCCACCGCAATCACCGTATCGTCATGGACGCGCGCGGCGGCGGCGCCATACTTCGTGGCCCCGCCCCGGGTGCGTTCCACCCGCAGGTTCATCAACTCCTCCACCAGCCTTCCGCGATTCGGTAGCCGTCCAGCGATCTTCAATTCCTCCTCCTCGAGCATCACCTCGAGCCCATGGATCAGACTTTGTCGGGGAATCGTCCGGTCATCGCCCGAGCCGGTTTCATGCAAGCCGCCGGTAATCGTGACCGCAATCATGTGGCAATCGAGATCCCTCCGGCGCAGTGCGTCCACGATGGGCTCGCCGACGCAGCTCGCGTCCACCACCAGCGTGCAGCGCCGCTGGAGAGCGGGATCGCGAGTAACCCGGACCACGCGGTCAACCACGCGCGGATAACTGGTCCCCAGCGGGATACGTTCAAGGTGCCGCAGGCCATAGAAATCCCGAGGCTCCTCCCAGGGAGTAAGAAAATGCGGCGTCCCCCCGGGACGACACTCGACGATAGCAATCGCCGTATAGTCCACCTTCTTCCCCAAATCAACACCCACATAAAACTCAGGCACAGGCAAAACCAAAACAACCTCCAACAAGTCTTCCGTCTTCCGTCTTCTGACTCCTGTCTTCTGACTCCTGTCTTCTCTCTCCTAGCTCCCCACCACCAACACCTCCAGCCCATCGTCAAATGCCCGATCCACGATCTCCCGTCGAAACACCGCCCCATCCACGTCCACGAACTCGCACAGATACTCCTGCCGCACCCATTCGTCGCCCAACTCCCTGCGCTCCTCTTCCAGGAACTCGGCGGGAATCCGCGCGCAGTCGGTGGCCTTCACCGTGAGCCGTTCCCATTCCCCGTCCGCACGCGACCAGTTCTCGTAGAAGAATCCGCGCTTGCCCAGCGGCGTCGACACCGCCCACAAGTCGCCCCGGCTGGCGGCGAGCATGGGCCGCGCCGCCCGGTACGTTTCATCCTTCAACCGCGCCGCCTCGTCCAGCACCAGCAGTTTCAGGTTCGAGAACCCGCGCACCCGGTCCCCGGACGACCCCGGCAGCCCCACCACTCGCGACCGGTTCGGCAACTCGAGCGACATCGGATTATGTCCATCGCCCCGGATCTTCATTCCCAACTGATCGACAAAGGTAGCCACCTTGCGCAGAAACTCCCCGCTTTGTCGCGCGATGGGACTCAGCACCACCACCTCGGCCCCCGGCGTCCGCATCAGCACATGCAGCGCCTTGATCGCGGAAGTCGTCGACTTCCCCCACTGCCGCGTGCAATTCACCAACAACCGGTGATGCTCCCCGGCGAGCATCCAAGCCTGGTTCCCATCGGGCTCGAAACCTAACTGAGTGCGCGCGAACTCCACCGCGTCCGGCGCCGCCGCCGGCATCGGTTGCCCCGAAACTCCCCCTTTACGCCGCCCCACGCAATCATGCGGCATCGGCGTGCCGCTCGGCGTGCAGCGTAGGGGACTCCTCCACAGGTCGTCTAAATCGACAGGAAGCACCTTGCATGACTCCTCACCCGACTTATACAACGGTCCCCGCTCCACTCACCCCCATCCGAAGTCGCCGCTTTCGCTTCTAACTCTCTGTCAACGCCGCACTTGGATACGTTTCGCAATAATTATCGAACCGTGTGAACGGCGAAAATCGGGGTATCGAAAACGGGCCTCGCCCGCTATCCGGCGAATCCTCCCCGTTCACTCGTTTTTGCGCCGGATTCGATACCCCGATTTTCGCCGTTCACAAAATATCGCCGACTATATTTCCAATCGATGCAACAACATCCGAAAAGTGACTCCCCTGACTTTCCCGGCTCGCCAGTTACGCTGAAACTGGGAACTGACATGATGAACTCAATCCCTGATCAGCAGCCTCGACGACGGAAGAAGACCGTCACCGAGGCCCAGCTCGCTGCCAACCGAGCTAACGCAAAGAAGAGCACCGGTCCCAGGACCGAGGAAGGAAAAAGCAGGTCGCGCTACAACTCCCTGACCCACGGCCTCACCGCCACCAGCGTCGTCCTGCCGGGCGAAAGTCGCGAACGGTACGACATCCAGCGTCACGATTACTCCAGGTTATTCACCCCGAATAACGCCTTCGCGAGCCAGCTCATGGACGAACTCTGCGCGGTTCGCTGGATGGTCGAGCGCGGAATTCGATATGAAAACGCCCTGCTGACCGAGGCCTACGGCAAGTATCAGGCCGAGGCCCGGGCGACCTATCCCGACGCCCATGAAACCGTCGTGGCCGCCGTCACCTATCGCCTGTTTCTCGAAAACTCGCACGCGGCGCCGAATCTGGTCCGTTACGGGGTCTCCCTGTCCAACCGCGCCATTCGCGTGTGGGAGCATTACGTGAAGGCGCAGCGCACGCCGTTTCCCAACGCCGCTCCGGAAGCCCTGTGCGGAGCCCCTACCCCCTACCCCGAGTGGCCCTATGCAAAATCCGACGAACCCATAGCCCCATCCGAGCAGAAAGGTCAAGTCGAAGAAAAAAAGGATGATGTCGCTGACTGAATGGGGCCCGGCGCCCCCGGATTACGAAACGAAGCCATACGCCAGTCCGGAGCCACCGGACGCAGGTGTATGCCTCTACAGTCCCACGGCCGCCAGCGAGGCCTTCAACTTCGCTGGCGCCTTGGCGCCCTTCATGAAGACCACCACTTTGCCGGTCCTGTCGATGAGAAATACGGCCGGAATGTTGTACACCCGGAACAGCCGGTGCGCCTTCAGCCCGGAATCGTCGAGTGTGGGAAACGTCAGCCCCGCCTTCTCGGCGAACCGGCGCGCCGTCGCCCGGTCCTCGTCGTTCACCCCCAGGATCACCAGGCCCTTGTCCTTATACTCCCGGTTCAGCTCCGACAGGTAGGGCAGCTCGCTCCGGCAAGGCGGGCACCAGCTCGCCCAGAAATTCAGCAGCACCGGATGCCCCCGCAACTCCGACAGCCGGACTTTGTCCCCCTCCAGCGTCTTCAGCTCCAGGTCCGGCGCCGGCTGGTTCAATAGGAACGACCCGCTCTGCCCCGGAATCGGCACCGCGTCCACCAGCTTCGCCCCCTTGGGCGGCTCGAACTCGAAGGCCTCTTCCGGCGCCCGTCCGATGTCGAATCGCGAAAAGTCGATCGTCATCTCGAGCACCGTCTTGACGCCGCCGTCGCGCCACGCCGTCGCATACACCATCCGTCCGATCGACAGCCGCTCCGGTTCAACCGCCAGTTGCACCAGGGTTTGCCGCTTCTCCGCGTCGGGCTTCGAGATCACCCGCAACACCGGCCACTTCTGCTTGTGGTTCTCGAACTTCACCTGCGCCTCGCCGTTGAAGTCCCCGCCCAAGGTCGTCGCCGGCAACCGCGTCAATACCCGCATCACCATCCGCGAGAACTGCTCCGCCGGGTCCCGCTCGCTGTCGGACGGATTGTCCCCCGCGTGGTCGTCCTCGACGCTCGACGCTTCGTCTTCGGTGTACTGCTTCAGCTTCGGGACATAGGCCCAGTTCTTCTTGCCGTTGGAAATCAGCAGGTAGGCGTCCTTGCCCTCCGCCTCCACCCGCAGGTAGGATTTGCCGCCGGCCGCCGCCAGCTTCACCCTGGCGTGGGACAGCGTCCGCGCCGGCGCCCCTTCCCGCTGCGAGACCAGCAGCAGGTCGCCTTCAAAGGAGTATCCCGCGGCGTTCGAACACCGCTCGCCGATCGCCTTCACCGTCCGAGTGACATCGGGCGCCTCGGCGCACATCGCGACGCTCACAAGCAGCAGCAAGGCCGGGCGCATCATCCGGTCAACCCTCGTGAAGCAGCATATCAGAGTCCGAATCTCCGCGGTCCTAAAGCAAATGCCCGAGTCCGCCGATCTATCCCCCCGGAGGGCCCACTTGACCTATCTCGGAGCCATCATCGGCACGGTGAGCACGCTGTTCACCTACTTCGTCCTGATCGCCGCGCTTCAGCGCCTGTTCACCATCTCCAGGGACCTCGGCGAGATCCGCGACCTGCTCAAGGAGTTCAAGCGCGAGAAAGAGGCCGAATCCGTCGTCCGCGGCCCCGCCCCCACCCCCTGGCCCGAGTCCGCCACCATCGCGCACGACTGATCTCCGCCCCGCCGCGCCCCCGTTGCGCCATGCCGACCGGCTAGAGTAGCGTACAATCGCAATTGTCGACTGGCATTCAATGAAGCTGAACCTGGACGTGCTCAAAACCGAAATTCGGGAGACTCTCGTGGACCGCAAGTTCGCCGTCTTTCCCGGCTACTCTCGCGCCATGGAATCCCTGCCCGCCGTCTACTGGGACACCCACCGGTATCCGGACTACCACCAGTTCCTCGACACCGCGGACGCCGCCGGCGCCAGACTCATGATCCTCCACGCCCGCGAGTTCTCCGCCCTGCTGGTCGACAACGCCATCGAACAACTCGAGGACGCCGACTTCGCCCCGGAAGACCGCCGCGCCATTGAACGCCGCCTCCGCGACCTGCGCCCCTACGACGGTTTCACCTGCGCCATCGAACTCTCCTTCGACCAGAACGGCCGGACCTATATGTTCGAACTCCGCACGGACTGGTACGAGGAGTTCTCCGACCTGCTCGACGAGATCGACTCCGCCATGCCCCATCCGGAAGACGCGTCCGACGAAGGGCCCATCGGTGGCTATTTCTCCAAGAACTGACGCCTCCTCCTTCGATCGCCGCATGCGTTGGAACCTTCCGCACCCCGCGGCGGAGGAGATCCACGCCCTCGGCGCTGAACTCAAGGTGGGCGCCCCCGCCGCCCAGGTCCTGTGGAATCGCGGCTATCGCGACCCCGCCGCCGCCCGCACCTTCCTTGAAGCCCCGATCGAGGGGATGCATGACCCCTGGTTGCTGAAGGATATGGATAAGGCGGTCGAGCGCCTCCTCGCCGCCATCCGCGCCAAGCAGCCGATCCTGCTCTACGGCGACTACGACGTCGACGGCACATCTTCGGTGGTCATACTTAAGAAGGCCATCGAGATCGCCGGCGGCGTCGCGTCCTTCCATGTCCCCCACCGCCTGCTCGAAGGCTACGGCATGCGTTCCGACGTCGTCGAGGAAGCCGCCGCCCGGGGCGTCAAGCTGATCGTCAGCGTCGACACCGGAATCCGCGCCGCCGAAGTGGTCAAGCACGCCGTCAGCGTCGGCATCGACGTCATCATCACGGACCATCACCTGCCCGAAGGCGTCCTGCCGCCTGCCACCGCCGTCCTCAATCCGAACCGCCCGGACTGCACCTATCCCGAAAAGTCCCTCTGCGGCGCCGGCGTGGCCCTGAAACTGATCCACGCCCTTCTGATCCGCCTGGAGTATCCCCCCGAGCGTGTCCGGGCCTTGCTTGAGTCGTTTCTGAAGATGGCCGCCATCGCCACCGTCGCCGACGTGGTCCCGCTCACCGGAGAGAACCGCATCATCGTGAAGCGCGGCTTGGCGGGCCTCCACACGGTCCGCAACGCCGGCCTTCGCGCGCTGCTCGAAGTCGCCGGCCTGACTCCCGGATCCACGCCCTCGGCCGGACAGGTGGCCTTCCGGATCGCCCCCCGCATCAACGCCGCCGGACGCATGGCCACCGCCACCGACGTCATCGACCTGTTCACTACCGACGATCCCCAGCGCGCCAAGACCCTCGCCGCCGAATTGCACCGTCTGAATCAGGAGCGCCAGGAAGCCGAGGCCGAGATCACCCGCGCCATCCTCAAGCTGTGCGAGGAATCGCCCGTCACCGCCGATCAGTACGCCCTGGTCTTCAGCGGCGCCGGCTGGCATCGCGGCGTCGTGGGCATCGTGGCCAGCCGCATCGTCGAGCGGTTCCATCGGCCGACCATCGTGCTCAGCGAAGAAGACGGCGAGGCACAGGGTTCCGGCCGCAGCATCCGCCCGTTCCACCTGCTCGACGCGCTGGAGTCCATGCCGGACCTGTTCACTCGCTTCGGCGGGCACCGGCAGGCGGTCGGCCTCGGACTACCCATCGAGCGGATCCAGGAGTTCCGCGAGCGCTTCAACCGCTACGCCGCCGAGCGCCTGACGCCCGAGGACCTGATCCCCACGCTCGACGTCGATGGCGTCGTCCGCTTCGCCGAACTGAACGACGAATCGGCCGCCGAGGTGCTAAGCCTCGCCCCGTTCGGCTTCGGCAACCCCACGCCGGTCTTCGCCGTGCGCGGCGCCGAAGTCACCAGCCCCGCCGACGTGTTCAGCGAGAAGCACCTGAAAGTCCGCATGCGCCAAAGCGGCCGCGGCTTCCGCATCACCGCCTGGAACTTCGCCGAACGGGCCTTCGAGTTCGAGCCCGGTTCCGTGCTGGACGCGGCCGTCACCGTGGTGGACGACCCCTACTCCGCCGCCCGCGGCTATCCGCCCTGGTCTCTGGAATTGAAAGACGTCCGCTCATCGCGCGCCGGCGCCGGCGGCTAGAGCGGTTGGCGCCGCGGCGCGTGAGGCTGCTCGTTCACGCGCCGGCCAAGAGGTCGCGTTACTGCTGGGCAGGCGCGGTGAGCGGCTCGGTGGCGCCGCGGTGGCAGGTGAAACAGGTGACGTGCATTTTGCCGTCGGGAAACTTGCCGTTGATTTCGCGCATCATCACGATCATGTTGCGCGCGACTTCCTTTTTCGGGTTCTCGTCGCTCGCGAAATTGCCCTGCACGTGACAGAAACTGCACTGCACGCCGAGCGCGGTGCGGAACGCGCCCATCGCCGGGCGAATATCGGCCGGCTTCAGCAGTTTCAGGTTCTTGGGTTCAGGCGGATGCTTGGCGCCTTCCGGCTTCGGCGGCTCCTGTGCGAAGGCGGCGAAAGAAAGCAACAACATGGCTATGCCCAGTTTCAAATGTTCTCTCCTCAAGCGCGTATAAGCGCGTGTGAAGAGTATAACGCCATGCGCCGCGAGAATGTTACCCGAACACGTTAGCCGTTTGCTCCGGTTATCGCGAATACAGGAGTGAAGGCGATTCGGACGAACCGCCCAATACCTTAGAGGAGATAACATCCATGACGATCAAGACCAATTTGAAAGCCGGCGGCCGTTCCTGGCAGCACAACCAGGCGGTCCGGGCGCCCCTGACCATGAAGACCGGGTTGAAAGCCGGCGGCCGTTCCTGGCAGCACAACCAGGCGGTCCGGGCGCCCCTGACCATGAAGACCGGATTGAAGGCCGGCTCCCACACCTGGCAGCACAACCAGCCCGCCGGTCTGCGTGTAAAGGTGCAGCGCGGATCGTAAAGGTTTGTCTTACTTCGTTAAGAAGGCTAAAGATGGCCTTCTCGGCAGTAACTCCCCGCGATTTGAACCGTCGTTTCGGGTATGAGGCAGTGGATTGAAGAAAAGAC
Source organism: Acidobacteriota bacterium (assembly GCA_018268715.1). Lineage (GTDB taxonomy): Bacteria > Acidobacteriota > Terriglobia > Bryobacterales > Bryobacteraceae > TMP-7. Next base: position 221,838 of record JAFDVZ010000010.1, read on the forward strand.
CGTGCTGGTGAAGCGCTTCCGTTGGTTCCGGGTTTGGCTGGGGCTGGGCGCGCTGCTCGCCGTCCTGCTACTGGCCAACTCCGTGATCAACTACGTGTTTATTTCGCGGGGCATGGTGGTGGATTCCCTGCGTCGCGACATGAGCCGGCAGACGGTCCTGCTGGAGCGCGAAGTGCGCGACGCCGGCGGCCCCGACAAGGCCGACCTGCGGGCGTTGGTCGACGAACTGGCGAAAGAGCGGAAAGCCGCCTGGATCACCGTCCGCGACCGTGGCGAACGGGTGCTGGCCCATTCCGGTCCGGACATGGCCCGCACGTTCACGGACGCCAGGATTCGGGATTCCTTCATGAATCACGAGCCGCTGTTCACGGTGCGCGATTCGCCGGCCGGCAAGGTGGTGGTCGAGGTCTTCCGCTCCCGCGTCGGCGAGACCGAAATCGCCATGCCGCTCGACGGCGTGAGCGCCGCCTTCTGGCCTCTGCGGCGGAACCTCATCATCAACCTGTCGGCCGCCTTGGCGCTGCTGGTCGCTCTCGGTCTCATCGCCTTGCGGTTCGGCGCATATGTCCAGGGCAAACAACTCGAACAGCAACTCGAGATGGCTCGCACGGTCCAGCGGGATCTGCAGCCCGCGCCGAGCCTGTCGCTGCCTGACGTCAACGTGGCGGCCGAGTGCGTGCCGGCCTGGGGCGTCAGCGGCGACTTCTACGACGTCTTCGCCACCGACCAGGGCGGGACGGCCCTGCTGGTCGGCGATGTCTCCGGAAAGGGCATGCCGGCGGCCCTGTTGATGGGCGTGATCCATGGAGCGGTGCGATCGAGCAGTTGGATGGAATCGTCCTGGCGGCATGAAGAGTCGACGCGGCGGATCAATCGGCTGCTGTGCGACCGTTCCTCCGGATCGCGCTTCGCGAGCATGTTCTGGGGCCATTATGATCCCAAGGCGGGCGTCCTGAGTTACATCAACGCCGGCCACTGCGCGCCGTTGCTCGTTGGCCGCGACGGCGTCCGGCGGCTGGAGGACGGCGGCCCGGTGCTCGGGCTGCTGGCGCGGGCCCGCTATGAGCAGGCCGTGGAGGCGGTCAACCCGGGCGATGCGCTGGTGCTCTACTCCGACGGCGTGGTGGAAGCCGCGAACGCCATGGGCGAGGAGTTTGGCGAGAGCCGTTTGACCGACGTCGTCGAGCGGTGGGCGCACGCTGGCGTCGAAACGCTGCGGGATGAGATCGTGCGCTCGGTCCGCGAGTTCGTGGGATCCGAGAAGTTGCAGGACGACCTGACGCTGGTGGCGATCGAGTTTCAGCCGGTGGGCGTGGAGTTGGAGCCCCGGTTCAAGGACCAGGGCTCCGCCATGGCCGCGGCTATTTGAGGCACTGCTGGAAGGCGTTCAGGAAGAAATCGACTCCGTCTCGCGTTGCGAGTGGCCCCATCAGGCCGATACGGAAGATCTTGCCGGCGAGCGGCCCGAATCCGCCCGCTACTTCAATGCCATGCTCGGTCAGAAGCCTGGAGCGCACCTTGGCGTCATCCACGCCTTCCGGGGTCCGCACCGTATTCAGGTTCGGGATGCGGTGGCCCGGCGCCACGTGCATGCCCAAGCCCATCGCCTCAATCTTGCGAACGAAGTACTCGTGCGATTCGCGGTGCCGATTCCAGCGAATCTTCGCGCCTTCGACATCCACCAGCCGCAGCGCTTCGCGCAACGCGTACATGAGCGTCGCCGAGGCCGTGTGGTGATACTTCTTCCCGTCATAGTAATCACGCAGCAACTTCAGATCGAGATACCAGACATCGCACGGCGTCTTGCGGGCGTCCAGGCGTTCGACAGCGCGCGGCGAGACCGTCACGGGCGATAGTCCCGGCGGGCAACTGAGGCCCTTCTGGGAGCAGCTGTAGGCGATGTCGATGCCATGGAGGTCCACTTCGACCGGCACTGCGCCGAGAGAGGTGACGGTGTCTGCGATCACCAGCGCTCCCACCTCATGCGCGGCCTGGCAGATGGCGGCCGGCGACTGCAACGCGCCGGTGGAAGTTTCGGCGTGTACGAAGGCCACCAGTTGCGGCCGCTCACGCAGGATGAACTCGCGGGCTTCGGCGTCCGAGAAGGTCTCGCCCCACGGCTTATCCGCCTTCACTACTGTCGCGCCGTGGCGGCGAGCCATCTCCGCAATGCGTTCGGCGAAAAAGCCCGCCGAGAGAACGCCGAACTTGACGCCGGGTTCGACGAAGTTCGCGACGGCCGTCTCCATGCCGGAACTGCCGGTGCCGGAGATGGCGAGGGTCAGTTCGTTGGACGTGCCGAAGACGGTGCGCAGACGGGCGCGGACGTCGCCGGCGACTTCGAAGAAGTACGGGTCCAGGTGGCCGACCACATTGTTGGCCATCGCCTGGTAGACGCTGTCCTCCACCTGCGTGGGGCCGGGTCCATACAGGTATCGTTTCGGCGCCTGGGGAGTTGCGTGAGATTGAGGCATTGCAATCAGCGTATCAGTCTCCAGCGGTCGCCCGAAAATTCCGCCGGCAGTTCGCCCCAGGTCCCGAATTTGCCCGACATCTGGCCGCCGTCTACGAACAGCGTCGCGCCAGTGACGTAGCTGGCGAGATCGGAGGCGAGAAACAGAACGGCGTTGGCGACCTCCGGCGCTTCCCCGCCCCGACCCATCGGAATGTGGCGGAAGTAGTCCTTGAGGATGCCGGGGTTTGCGAAGTGCGATTCGGTGAGCGGGGTGTGGATGAGTCCCGGGCACACGGCGTTCACGCGGATTCCGTAGGGGCCCAGTTCGTTGGCCGCGGTGTGGAGAAGGCCGAGCAGGCCGGCCTTGCTTGCATTGTAGGCGGTGAGGCCGGGCTCGCCGTCGTAGGAGTTGGTGGAAGCGGTGAGGACGATGGCCCCGCCGCGGCCGCGCATGCGTCTGGCGGCCGCCTGGAGGGTGAAGAATGCGCCGGAGAGATTGGTTTCGATGGTGCGCCGCCAGACGTCGCCGGTGGTTTCGAAAAAGCTGGCGGGGATGGCGGTTCCGGCGTTCGCTACAAGGATATCGGGCGGGGCGATGCCGTCGAACGCGGCTTCGAGGGAGGCCGGATCGGCGACGTTGACCGGCGGATCCGAGCGGAGATCGAAGACATGAACCCGCGCGCCGGCGTCGCGGAGGGCGTTCGCGATCGCCTCTCCAATACCGCTGGCCCCGCCGGTTACCACCGCGGTCTTCCCGCTGAAATCAATGCGCATAGGAACATGCTAACGGAGAATTTGTGCAGAGGGGCGAAACGCAGTTGTCATCACGGGCAGGCGTGCTATTATGGGGATTCGCCCGCCCGAAAGGGCCCGTAGCTCAGTTGGTTAGAGCGCTACCTTGACACGGTAGAGGTCTGCAGTTCGAGTCTGCACGGGCCCACCATTCAGTACTAGACCGCTTGCCGAGTTCACTGTATTCCGTTCGTACTTTTTCGTGGCGGTTCCGCTGTGTTTCAGGCTGCGAATGATAGACTGCCCATAGACATATAGCCGCCATGACATCGGACGAGCACAACGCTGCGGAGTCGTCAGGGAGGCGCCGTAGATCCATTGACGCCGCCGATAAATCGAAGGCCGTGCTCCGAGTTCTCGGTGGTGAAGACGCAGTCGCCGTCGCCCATGACGTCGGTGTGTCGATCGGCCGGCTGGAGCAATGGCAGGCGGCGTTCGTGTCGGCAGGGTTTGAGGCGCTCCAGCGGAGATCAGCCCAGCATGGGAAGCAGCCGGATCGGCTTCGGAGTACTCTGAAGACGATTGCTCCCTGGTTCTTTCTGTTGATCACGCTGGCTGCGACGATCTTCGTGCTGGTCCATTTCATGTATCGCGACCCCGGCCAATAGAGCCTCGCTTGTTGGCTTGGCCACCAACGCTTCGTTCAAAATTTGCGTCAATTTGCCGAAAAGGATCCCGAGAGGTGATTCTTGTGACTCGGCGATCCCTTCTGACGATTTTGGCCAGCGGGGCCAGTTCCCAACTGGTAGCTGCTCCCCGCCAACCGATGGCGGTGCGCAAACCGGACGGGGGCCTGCGGATCGCGGTGGTCAACCAAAGCTCCACAACGATTCAGCCCTACGTGATCGACGCCATCCAGCGTCAATTGGATGAGCACTTCAGCCCGGTCTGGAATCGGACCGCCACTCTTCGGCTCATTGATGACGCCAACCAGCTTCGCCCTAACGAGGCCTGCGCTCAACTCCTCGACCATACAGATTATCCGGGCCTGCTCGGGTACCATTTCTGCGCCGCCAACGGCGCTCCGGGCTTGCGGGTATTCGCGCGAACCGCGTCCGACTACGGCCAGGAGTTCAGCGCCGTGCTGAGTCACGAAATCCTTGAAACGACGGGTAATCCCTGGGTGAATGCGGCCGTTTTGCAGAACCTTGGAAAAGGCAGCGGGATCCTCTACAGCATGGAGGTTTGCGATCCGGTGGAGCGCACCTTCTATCAGATCGACGGCGTCACGGTGTCGAACTTCGTCACTCCCCAGTACTTTCTCGGCAATAGCAGGGCCCCGTATGACTATCTGGGACTTCTAAGTACGCCGATGCGACCAGCCGTGGACGGGAATCAACGGATGCAGGCGGTTAGCGGCCTACCTTCGCTGTAACCTGCCGGTGCGGTCGCGCCGCTCGTTCAATGCTGACATTGTCGATCCAGATTGAGCCCTCAATCTTACTGTCGAATTTCTCAGACGGTCGTCGGACGATTTCTATCGTCTGGAACTGCGACGGAGGAACGGATAACTCCTCCTCGATCCACATCCACGGATGGGAGCCGAGAATCGCATCGGTTGACCATTGAAGACGCCCAGTCGGATCGGCGACGTGGAACTGGACGCCGCTATTGGTGGTGAGACCGTCGGAGCGGATTCGGGCTCGAAAACGATAGCGGCCAGGCGAAAGACAGACGACCTGCGAGACGTGGTGGTAGTCGACGTTGGCGCGCCCGTTGAACTGGATGTGCAGATTGCGGGTCGCTGCGCCTGGGGACTCGATACGAGCCTCTACGCCGTCCATCGTCTGAATTCGCCAGTCCAGGCGGCAGGGTGCGAGCGTCTGACTGAAGTCCCCGTTGTAGACGAGATTGGGTTTCAGGAAATCCCCGCGACGGCTTCCCACGTAATTGGCCCAAATCTCTGCGGCGTGAGGGGCTGCGCTCTTGCTGAGAAGATAGTCGACAAAGAGCGCCGCCGTGGAATCGTCCGCCAGTTTGCTCCCGCAGATCCAGGACCATACGAGATCCGCGTCGCCCACGCTGCCTGAGGAGAAGACGAACCGGAGGTAGTTCGATGCGGTCTCGCGGTCCGCGGGCAACGCTCGGGTGGTCGTCTCCCGCGGAGACAAGCCGAGGCGCTTCAGGTTCAGGAATACGATCCAGTCGTAGTCATGGACAAGCGAGAGGACAACGCGATAGGAGGCGATCGCGGCATCCGCATCTCCGGTGACGAAGTAGAAGTTGCCGGCGCGCGCCTGGACCGGCGGGATGGCGGGAGCTAGCGCTGTGGCGCGCGCGAAGGCGGCGCGGGCCTGCTCCATATTGCCTGTCAACTGCCAGGCTTCAGCCAGATCACACCAACGGTATGGGTTGGCCGGGTCGCGATACAGCAGAGTGCGGTAGACCTGCACCGCCTGGGCCAATCGCTCCGGATTGGAGGATTCCGATTCGGTCTGCGCGATGAACTCCAGCGTTCCGTCGCTCGAGTAGCCCCTGTTCATCAGCGTTGTCCGGAGACGGTCACTCGTGGGAAAGGCGCCATCGCCCGCGAGTATCGCCAGCGACCCGGCGAGCACCGCGCACGCGCCCGCCGCCACCACCATGGCGCTGGATGTCATCGGCGGGCGAACTCCCGCACTGGCGCGACTCGATGAGCGGGCAGGCGCTCGTACCGGAAGGCTCCGACACCGAGTGCGACCCCGGCGATCCAGAAGAACGCCAGATTGTTCGCCGGAATATAGAGGTTGAAGTCCACCAGGCCGTGCAACAGCAGGGCAAACAGGGATCCGGCGCAGCCGATTCCCAGATAGTGGCGCGGGTTGTCCCGGGATAGCGACGCCGAATCCAGTCCTCCCTTCATCGCAAGCCCGATCAGGAGCGCTATCGGAACCGCACCCAATACGCCGAATTCGGCCATCACCTGGATGTAGTCGTTGTGCGAGTACGCCACGCTATTCATCGGGGCCACATGCTTGAACGCCAGGAAGGCCGACATGTAGCTTCCGACGCCACAGCCGAATAACGGCGCCTTAGCCGCGATTCCGAGGGAGTCTTTCCAGATTTGAGTCCGCGTGTCAGCGCTGAGTTCCTGTCGGCCAAGGCCGGCGAAACGATCGATCAACTGGTCCGTCGGCAGATAGATGAACGCCAGGAATACGACGGCGCCAACCACCGCGACTGGAAGCCACCGTAATCGCGGCCCGATTCTGTCTGACAAAGCGACCGACGAACTGATCGCTCCCACAAACAGCAGACTCGCCAGCGCCGTCAGAAATCCCATGCGCGACAGGGACAACAAAACGGCAACCAACATCGACACCGCCAGCGCGAAGAATCCGCACGCGCCCAGAGCGCCCGCCGCCGAGGTCTCAAACCGCCTGCGCCCGCCCTGGTACCAAGCTACTCCCGCCATCACGGCAAGAGGAATCCCCATCTCCATCAGGCCCGAGAAATGGTCCCGGTTGGTGTAAGTGCCACGCGCGGACGCCTCCGGGCCGCCGCTGAATGCTTGGACCAGCCCTAACACTGACTCGCCGCCAGCCACGAACAACACCGGAAAGATGGACGGCCAGACGCGTCCGGATCTCCATGCTAGGTCGCGCGCCACCAACATGGCCAGCAGGCTCGCCGAAAGCCGAAACAGCCAGATCCTGGAGTGCGCTGGCGTCAGTGTGATCGGGAACCAGCCCCCCGGATCCAGCGCCGCCGCTACTTGCCCACTGTAGGGCGACAACGTTCGCAACATCCAGGGCGGCAGGGGCGCCAACTGGAAGCACAGCAGGGCTGCAATCCACAACGCCACCCCAAGAATCCAGTTGCTGGCGGGAGGCGCTGCTTCACGAGCCTTCAGGAGAAAGTAGACAACCGCCAGGACGGCCACGCCAGCCGAAACAACCATGCCGTCCAAAACAGGCATGGCGCCTTGCTGGAAGGCGCCATAGCCGAGCAGGACGGCAAAGGCTAAGATCGTGAGGAACACGGATCGCCGGTGGCTAACAACTCCCTAGTGACACAGTGCTGATAACGCCATTGCTCACGTCCACCGGTGAGAAGGAGGTCCCCTTGCATCCGGTGGGAGAACCGCTGCCGGCGGGAGGAGGAGTCACCGTGGAAATGGGAGCCGGCGGATTCGTGGTGGTCGGCGTCACAGTGGTGTTATATATCGTGACGCTCCCTGTAGGATTGGTCGCCGACGGCGGATTGATCACGATCGTCCCCGCCGTGATCGCGCCGTTGTTGCTAATCTCAATTCCGGTGATATAGTAGCTCCCGTTCGCGCCCTGTTGAATCACCGTGTTCTTCAGCGTCATCGCCTGGGCTATCAACGTAGAGATGGTGCTGTTCGGTCCGTAACTGGCGATGAGCGCCGCGAGCGACAATGTTGCCGGCGCCGTACCCGCCACCGCGTTGGCTCGAGGCGCCCACAACAGTTCCTGCCTTGCCGCTGACTCACCCACAAGGATGGCGCCTCCGCTAAGTACGTTCACCACAGCGCTTCCCGCTCCCCTGTGGGACGGGAGTGCGACCATCGGCGCGCCCGAGGCTGCGCGCACGCCGAGGTCGGCCCGCGCCCCCACGCCGCCACCCGACTCCGCGACCGGCGCACCAACTACAAACCGCGACGAGGGTGGCACGAAAATCCGAGTTCCGTTCTTCAATCTGAGTTCGGCGGGAGCGGAGGTGGTTTGGATCACGTCGCCCGCGGCCACCGGCCAGGCCGTGCTTCCAACCACCGGCGCGGAGACACCCTGAATCGTGATCGGCGCCCTGCTGGCGACCGTCGCGACGGGACTGGTTCCTTGGGCGAAACTGACGCCGGCGACCCCCACGGCGATTGTGATCAGACGTAAGTTCATAGTTGGCCTCCCGAACCTCATCGACTGTGTCATTCGTAGATCCGACCCCATTCCTTCACGAGGCCCGTGGGACGCAGGCGTTTCGCTTTCGGCAGCGGATCGTCCTGGCCCGCGCTGGCCACCGCGGCGCCGGCTGTAACTGGTGTGGAAATGTCATGCTCGAACCAATACTCGCCGGCGGGCAGCGTCATCGGCGTCTTGAGAGTGTAGACAAGACGGTAGATCGGGATCTGAGCCCCTCCCGCCGTCACGCGGTTGGCGCCTGTCGCGCTGAACGAGAAGGTTCCCGCGATGGAGTCCGACGAGAACACATCCCCCTTGAAACTCCCGGTCTCCCTGGGCGTCCCTGAAACGTTGGAAAACACGTTCATGTGGAATGTGTTGTATATGTTGGCCGGGTTGAACGGTGGGCTGACGTTGACCGGACCTTCGAAGTAGCCCGTCAACTGGTCGAACGTCACAGCCCCGTTCACGCGGAAATACCCGGCGTATGCGGCTTGGACCGTGTTGCTTGCCGACGTCGGCGACGAGAGGTTCGACATGGCGAAGAAGACGTTGTATCCCGGCGCCCCGGAATAGTAAGCTCCCACGGCGCCGGTCTCGATGCCGCTGTTGTCGAATACAATCGCGTTCGAGTTGGTGAGCGTCAGGGCGATGCCAGCGATTGTCGAGGAAGAGGTCGCCAAACCCGTATTCTTCGTCCAGGCGTTGAAGCCAGCGCTACCGAACGTTGTCGGCGAGTTGTGGCGGAATGCCAGCGAGCTATTGGTCCCGGGCACGCCATTGAACGTTTGGCCGTTTGCAAACTTCCCGCCCGTCACCACCCAGTAGAGCCCGTTCGCCACCACAGGAATCGTGACGCCAGCCTGCGATACTCCTGCGCCGGACGCTACCGAAATCGACGCGTCACCCAGTTTGTCGTCGTAAGGCGTCGTGACGTTCACCTGGTACAAGCCGGGGAACCCGGGGACCAGGCCGGCGAACGTCACCGGGCAGGTTAGCGTATCCAGTAGAACCGTAGGAGTCGTCACCAGGCGGTTGAACGGCCGGCTCGCGCTACCATCGCCAGGAGAGACGCCCGCGTCGATGGTCGGCGTTACCGCTCCGAGGCTGTTCAGATACAACGTGATCGCCTCCCCCGGCGTCGCGGCCGATCCCCTGGCTACCGATGAACCGTCGCCGTGAGTGGCGGAGACGTAACCCTCGCCCGTCCCGGAGAGGGTGAAGAACTTGGGAGCGCTAGGAGCAACCTGCACCGAGATCGCATTGCTGACACCCGCGGCGTTCGTAACGGTCAAGCCCACGGAGCCTTGAACGCCGTATGGAAGTTGGGCGTTGATCAACGACGGCGAGACGAAATAGAGCGGCGCGGACGTAGTGATGGCGCCACTCGTAATCTGAACGGACACCCCTCCGAGAGTCGCGGGAAGCGGCAGGCTGAGCGCGGGATAGTTGATGGTGGAAAACCCAGAGCCGAAGATGCTAATCAACGCACCCGGGGCAATGTCACTGGAGGAATCAACCGTGTTGACTGCAATGGAGACCACTGGCTGCGCACAAAGCTGACTTCCCCCGAGCAATAACATTCCTAGCGCCACAACCAGAATCACTTGGGATCTTCCCATTGGTTTCCCTCTCTTTGTTCGGTCACACACGCACTCCACTCAACGAAATCCAACAGCTGAATTCTAATTGCGAAATCCTCCGCAAGTCAATGAGAAATAAGCGCCGCCAGCCCCCTGCGTATGACGTATCCGATGACACGCCCGCACCCGCGTTCGGTCCTGAAGGCGGCTGAGCAATGACGCGGCAACCACCGCGGTCCACCGGGCCAACGATGGCCTTGCGCGAACTCTCTCGGGGCAGCAGCGCCGCTAGGCCGCTGGCAGTCTGCACCCTATTGACCAACAAGGGCTTGTTCATGCGGCAGTTGCGATGCGGACCGTCTCCGGGCGTCCGGCAGTCGCCTTCGCGCAGAAGTAGTCTCCGCCGCGGAGTCACATCGATATCACCTCGTGGAACTCCGCTGAGCTTTGATGAATGTAAGATTCCATACACATTGGTATGACGTAGAAACTTCACGCCGTCTGGTGGGCCCCGGCATGATTGGGGAGGGCGCAGACATTCTCTCCCTCCAACGCCGGAGACACAGCGCTGGCACTGTTACCTGTATGACATCTTTCTCGGTCCCAACTAAAGTAATCGCGGCACACCTCGGTAGGTGGTAGGTGACAGGTCTGAGTCTATCGTATGTTCCGATAAGCGCTGACTCGTCGCATCAGAGCCATTGCCAGGCAACGTCGAACCGTATTACAGACTACTCTCTAGCCTATTGGAATTCACTCTCTCAATAACATCTATCCCGACGGGCCTCGACACGCTTCCCGCGGGAGCCATCCAACTCGATGAGTCCGTTAGGGTATCGCTACAAGCGCAAGGACGTTACTATCTCACTCCCACAATTCACAAGCCAGTCCCGCCGAGTAAAAAAGTTTCAGCTCTGTATGTCACTGTAATGCAAGAAGAAACAGCCAACTCCACTCCTGAGTCGGGGATGGATCGGCGACTTTTCCCTTGACTCCCATCGGAGGAATACCTTACCATCAGACGGTCCGAACACCTCTATCGCTCTGTATGTCGTTTTGACAGACATACGGTAGATCTGGCGTTCGGCTGAATTCAAACTCACAATCGACAATTTGAAAGTTCTCCGAGGGGACTTTAGGGGCGGCAGCATACCCAGGTTCCCGAGGAATTCGGAGGGAGCGTGTCTTACCTCTTTCGCGAAACCCCGGACGCCTCGGGCGATGTCGTTCCGCCGCTATCCAAACCCAAAGCATGGTACGCAATTCGAACACGCTCCAAGTTCGAAGGATTGGTTTCCGCCTCCCTGCGTGGCAAGGGTTACGAAGAGTTCCTGCCCCTCTACCGCGCCAGGCGTTCCTGGTCCGACCGTTCCAAGGAACTCGACAGTCCCCTATTTCCGGGCTACCTGTTTTGCCGCTTCCATCCTGAAGACCGTCTCCTCCCGATACTGACGACGCCGGGCGTCGTTCTGATAGTTGGCGTCGGTCGAATCCCTGTTCCGGTGCCGGACGAGGAGATCGAGTCAGTACGCGCACTGCTCCAGTCTGGCGTTGCCGCCCGTCCGCATCCCTTCCTCAATACAGGAGATCGCGTCTACCTGGAGAACGGCCCATTTGCCGGGGTCGAGGGATTTGTGGTGACGGCCGACAGGCAGTACCGAATCGTCGTCTCGATAACGCTGCTACAACGCTCGGTCTCAGTTGAGGTCGACCGGGCGTGGATCCGCCCACTCGCAAAGCCCGTACGGCCCGATCAGAGATCGCGGATCGTCTGACTGGTGGTCGGCCGACGGTTGAAGTACGATTCTACCGAGGGTTCCCTGTCGCCATGCGCGGATCAGGTGGTCTAACCAGAAGCATTAGTCTGCGACTGTCTGAGTCGGAATATGAGACGTTGAAGGCGCAGTGTCAGCAATGCGGAGCGGCCACCGTTTCCGATCTCGCACGCCTCGCCATCCAGCGCCTGACACATAGCTCGAGCCCAACCGCGGACCTCGCCAGCCGGGTTTACGAGATTGAAAGCCGCTTGAACGCACTGGAACGATGCATCGCCAGGTCCTTGGGAGAAAAGGATAAGCCGTCCGCGGCGTCACGTTAGGTCACACCGGGCCACGAAAGCTGTGTCGTATAAGTCCAAAGTCATCAGCGTCCGCCTCTCCGACGAGGAGTATCGTGAGATCAAAACTCACTGCGTCGATCTGGGCGAAGTGAACATCTCTGAATTCGCACGCGCCGCAATGGCCCAGGTAATGTCATCGCGGAACAACCAGTCCGCGACGTCGATGATTGAGTTGAAGATGGCGGCGCTCCAGCAACGGCTCGACCGCCTCGAAGAGAGGGTCGACCGTATCGTGGCCATGGAGGCCTCTGCATGACGCCAGCCATCCTCCGCTTCTCTGCGCTGCTCGCGCTCGCCGCGTCGGCGACGGCGCAAGCGATCGTTGTTACACCGTCCTCTCCCACCGGACCGAGTACTTACACCTTGGGCCCGGGAGACCAAATCATCGTAAAGGTTCTGGATCTCGACGAACTGTCGCCCGACCGGACCGGCGCAATCCGTATCGATGCTCGCGGCGATATTACGCTGCCGCTGGTCGGGCGCGTCCCCGCCGAAGGTCTGACAACTGATCAATTCGCCCTGCAACTCGCCACACGCTTCAAGAAGTTCCTGCACGAGCCCGACGTCACCGTGTCTCTGCTGGAGATGCGCAGCCAGCCGATTTCGGTGCTGGGGGCGGTCCAACAGCCTGGGGTTCATCAACTGATGGGACGCAAGACGCTGTTTGAGGTAATCTCAATCGCCGGTGGACTTCGGCAGGACGCGGGGCACCAGGTGAAGATCACGCGCCGCCTGGAGTGGGGCCGCATACCGCTCCGCGACGCCCAGGATGACGCCACCGGACGCTTCAGCGTCGCCAGCGTCAGCGTCCGAAGCGTCATGGACGCCAGCCGTCCCGACGAGAACATCGAAATCAAACCCAATGACGTAATCTCCGTTCCGCGCGCCGAGTTGGTGTATGTCGTCGGCGCCGTGAAGAAGGCCGGCGGCTATATTCTCGGCGAACACGAACAGATCAGCGCTCTTCAGGCTCTGTCGCTCGCCGAAGGGCTCGATCGGGCCTCGGCCCCGGGCCGGGCGCGCATCATGCGAGCCGTCCCCAACTCCAGCGAACGCCAGGAGATACCCGTTGACCTGAAGAAGGTGATGGCGGGACGGGGACAGGACTTGCCTTTGAAGGCCGACGACATCCTCTTCATACCGACCAGCGCCGGTAAGGTCGCCGCCCTACGCAGTATCGAGGCCGCGATTCAAGTGGGCACGGGCATGGCCATCTACGGCCGCCTGTAGAATCTACGACGTACTTCACTCTGAGTAATTCCTTCGGCGAAAGCTGCTAACTGTGGAAGAGCTACCTCAACTACCGGTCCCTGCCAACACCCACCTCGACAGCGTTTCGCCGGTTCGCGCCAGGCAAGGCGCCCGGGCCGCGGCCCCCTATGAGATGGACGCCGGGGAGACGACGGGTGGTCTGATTGAATACTGGCGCATTCTCCGCCGCCGTAAAGGCACTGTCATACTGATCGGCTTTATTGGTCTCGCTCTCGGATTTCTCATCAGCCTGCCACAGACTCCGGTTTACCAGGCTCGAGCTTCGCTCGAAGTTCAGGACATGAATCAGGACTTCCTGAACATGAGGCAAGTCACGCCGGAATCGCAGAGCTATACCGCCCTCACCGACATTCAGACGCAGATCAAGATCCTGCAAAGTGAAACTCTTCGCGCCCGTACGATGGCCAAGCTGAAGATCACCGACGCCCAGGACCTGAAGCCGCAAGCATCGCGCCTTGCAGTCTGGCGCCGGGCTTTCAACCTACCTGAACCGGAAGGGCTGGATGCACGGGAGAGCCAGAGGAAGGCTGCCGACAGAAGCCTGAAGGTCCGGGCCGCCGGGCAGACCCGGATCATTGAACTACTGGTGGATTCCACGGATCCCGCCCTTGCCGCCAGCTTCGCCAACACATTGGCCAACGAGTACATCGACCAGAACATGGAAGCCCGCTGGAAGATGAGCCAACGCACCGGCGATTGGCTGGGCCGCCAGATCGACGACATGCGCATCAAACTGGAGCGCTCAGAGGATGCGCTGCAGGCGTATGCGCGGCGCGCGGGGTTGCTGTTCACCGGCGGTTCCGGGGGCGATAAGGAGGGCAAACAGAACATCTCGGAGGCGAAGCTCAGCCAAATCCAGCAATCGCTTTCCAGCGCCTCCGCGGACCGTGTCTCGAAGCAGTCCCGATACGAGATGGCGACGACGAGCCCGGCCGAGACCCTGCCGGATGTTCTGAATGACAGCATCCTGCGCGACTACCAGAGCAAGCTCACCGACATCAGGCGGCAAATCGCGGAGCTCTCGGCGACCTACACTCCCGAATACTCCAAAGTGAAGCGCTTCCAGGCCGAGGCGCAGACCATCGAGGCGGCGCTCGGGATTGAACGGGCGGCGATTCTGAAGAGGATCAAGAACGATTTATGACGAGGCGGTTCGGCGTGAGAAACTGCTCGCCGACGACTACGCCCGGCAATCGCAAGTTGTCACTCAGGAGGCCGAGCGGTCCATCCAGTACAACATCCTCAAGCGCGAAGTCGACAGTAACCGCCAGTTGTACGAGGCCATGCTCCAGCACGTCAAGGAGTCCGGCATCGCGGCGGCGCTGAAGGCCTCGAACGTCAGGGTCGTCGATGCGGCCGCTCCTCCAAAGTCGCCTTACAAGCCCAATGTGCCAATGAATGCCGGCCTCGGTTTGTTGGCCGGAGCGTTTCTGGGTGTAGCGTTCGTCATCATGCTGGAGCGGGCTGACCGCACCTTCCAGGCGCCCGGCGACGCGCCTTTCTGGATGGACCTTCCGGAACTCGGTGTAATACCGAACGAAAAGGCGGCCAGCCGGCGGCTGTACTACTACGGGCGGCCAAAGGCCCTCCCCGAGGCGACGGAAGCGGCGACGCCGGCTATCACCACGGCCGGCGAAAAGCTTCCGCCGAGGCTCGAACTGATCACACTGCAGCGCAAGCCCTCAATGGTGGCCGAGGCATTCCGTACTGTACTCACTTCTGTTCTCTTCTCTGGGGAAAATGGCAGTCGTCCTCGTGTACTCGTTGTGACTAGTTCGGGGCCGTCCGAGGGCAAAACAACGGTCTGCTGCAATTTGGCGATTGCGATGGCGGAAATCGGCCGCCGGGTTCTGCTCGTTGACGCGGACCTCAGGAAGCCGCGGGTTCACGCGGTTTTCGGCTTGGACAACGACCGCGGTCTGGTCGACGTTTTGAAGTCGCGATCGGTCGATGAGGGCATGCTGGCCGACCTCGTGCGTGAGACGTGCCTGTCGGGTTTGTTTGCACTGACAAGCGGTGCGCCAACGTCCGCTGCCGCCAATCTCCTGTTCGCGACACATATGCCGGAGTTACTGTCACGCTTCAAGAAGGACTTCGATATGGTCCTCATCGACACGCCTCCGATGCTGCAGATGCCGGACGCTCGGGTTCTCGGGCGCATGGCGGACGCGGTGGTGCTGGTGAACCGCGCCGGACACACGACGCGGGATGCGGCGCTGGCGGCGCAGCAACGCTTGGTTGAGGACGAAAGTCGAATACTGGGGACGATTCTCAATGACTGGAATCCGAAGACGTCGCCGAATGGCTATTATGGGTACTACAAAGGGCACTACTACGATCGATATAGAAGCCATTATGGGGATGTCAAGAATTAAGCCTTGGACATCGTTCGCCTTCGCTCCTCGAACATGATTGGCGCTTACCTGATCGTAGCGTGATTCGCTCGCCCCGATTTCGGCGACGCCTGCACCAGACTAATGGCGATCGAGACTCGTGGGGTCCGACAAACGGAAGGGTGGAGTCACTTCACAGTAGCCAGTTGGGGGAGGGTGCTACAACCCGCTTTTTTGAGGAAGTACGTAAACCACTTAAAACATTGCACTTATGGTGCGATTCAAGAAATCCACGGAAATGTTGAGTAACTTCACATATGGCGATTGGCGGATCGTCCGTTCCCGACGGAGGAGTACTCCCGGACATGACCGGGGAGTTCCCCCAACCGTTTTAGACTATCCCGTGCAAGTCTATGATATTCCGTAAGTTATGTACGATTTTGAATCGGAACGGAAATGTCGAGTAACTTCACATTTGGCGGTAGGTGGTTGATCCCGGCGTTTTCCGGGGAGTTCCCCCAATCGTTTTAGCCCCGTACCGGTAAGTCCATGATATTGCGTAAGTTATGTACGAATCAAAATCGGCACTGAAATGTTGAGTATTACGACTGCTGGCGGTTGGCGGATCTCCTCGGATTGTTCCTGGAAGTCCCCCAAATGGCTTTGGCTCAGTACGGGCAAGTATCAAGATCGAGACGGAATTGTAAGAGTGAGTGCAAGCCGTGATTAACTTCTCCGGTCTTTCCGGCCGAGGCTTGCTAGGCCGGGCGGTCCGCCTGCCGCTGCGGCTAATCCCGAAACAGGCCGGAGTGCGGATACTGCAGGGGCCGCTGTGTGGCCGACGCTGGATTGCTGGCTCATCCAACCATGGCTGTTGGCTGGGATCTTTTGAGGCTGAGAAGCAGAGAAAGATATCGGAGCTCGTCCGCCCGGGAATGGTCTGCTGGGATGTGGGTGCGAACGTGGGCTTCTATACGCTGCTGCTTGCCGAGTTGGTTGGTGCGGCCGGGTCCTCGCATTCGAACCTGTTCGTCGCAACCTTGAACTGTTGCGGCGGCATGTAGAAATGAATAAGTACCAGAACGTTCGGGTTTTCCCCTGCGCTTTGGGCGACTTCGACGGTGAGACCGGGTTCGACCCCGGGCTGAACTCCGAGACCGGACACATGGCGGCCGGAGGGCCGCTGAGGGTGTCGTGCTCGAGGGCGGACACCCTGCTCGCCGCAGGTGAGGTCGAAGCCCCTGACCTGATCAAGATCGACGTCGAGGGTGCCGAGGAGAATGTGTTGCGGGGCGCGTGCGGCGCGATGGAAAGGCGTCCGGTGCTGTTCCTGGCCACACACAGCGCGCGCGCGCACCGAGCATGCCTCGAACTGCTCGCGGTCTACCGTTATAAGGTCCATGCGCTGGACGGCGGCCCGCCTGAGGGGACGGATGAGGTTGTGGCGGTCGCGTCAAGCGAGGTTGCGGCATGAACCGGCTCGCAGCCGTGAGCACGAGACTATCGTCCGGACTGAACACCGTAGCGAGCAGATCACGCTTCCCCAACGCCCAAAGGGCAGTGTACTTTGGGCTCGCTCAGCAAGGCGGTAGATTGTACCGCCAGCGCTGGAGAAATGGGACCAAGGCACATGGTACTTGGTAGTGACCTTCAAGGACTCCGTATCAACGTCGGCTGTGGTGCTACGCCGACTGCAGGGTGGTTGAACTACGATAACTCCCTGACCGTGCGGCTCGCGAGTTGGCCAGGCATCATGCGGGCACTGTGCGGGGTTGGGGCGGTGACGCGTGACCAACTGCACTTTGCGAGGGTAGCGCGGGCGAACGGGATCCGGTGGGCCAACGCCGCCAGGCGCATCCCGCTTCCTGGTGAATCGGTGGGAGTGGTGTACAGTTCCCACATGTTCGAGCACCTGGACTCGAACCACGAGGTGCCACGGTTCCTGGAGGAAGTGCGTCGTGTGTTGGTTCCGGGCGGCATCCTCCGCTTGATCGTGCCTGACCTCTTTAGGCGGGTGCGAGGCTACCTGGAAGAATCTCATGACGCCGATGAATTCCTGCGCTCCCTGTACATCGTAGATAGCACGCCACGTGGAGTCATTGGAGTGACTCGGCAACTAATCGTTGGCTTCCGGAACCACCGGTGGATGTATGACGCTGCCTCGTTGATCCGTCTCCTCGAACGCCACGGGTTCAGTTCGGTCAGCGATCTCTCTCCGGGCGAGACCATGATTCCCGATCCCGGCCCGCTGAACCTGCGGGAGAGGGAGGACGAGAGTATCTACGTGGAGGCGAGACGCGCATAGGGTATCCTCCGGAGCTCCCGTGCGAGGTGCCCATCCTGACAAGGTCCTCTCCGAAGCAAGGCCCACCGCAGCGTCCGTCAGTTGGAAGCAAACACCGAAGCGCATCTGAAAATCACACCAGTCTCTCCGTCCGACCGCGTAGACAGACTTCTGCCGTCGGTTGCGCGAGAAATTGCGCGGATTTCGGAATCGGGATCAGCGTGTGAGAGGCAGCAACTCAGATGATCGCCAGATTCGGGTGTCCGTTGGGCTGGTCTCCCTCCGCTCCGCTACGGTGGGCAATCGAAGTACTCACAGTCGAGTAAGCTAGCAGCTCCCCGCCCGCGAAGTCGCAGCCGTTGCGACAGCAACTCCTAGAGAGACTCCAGCAATTCGAAGGACTATGCGCATCGCGATACTCCAGGTCAATCCAACGCCCGGCGACATCGAAGGAAATTCCTCCCTGATCATCCGCGCCGCGCGACGCGCCCAAGGGCTCGGCGCCGACTTGGCTCTTACGCCGGAGCTGGCCCTGATGGGTTATCTACCCCGCGATCTGCTGATGAGCAAAGGCTTCGTTCGCCGGAGCTACGAAGCGCTGGAACGTACCGCCAAAGAGCTGGCGGGCATGCCTACTTTGGTGGGACTGGCGACCGTCAATGAGGCGCCCAACGGCCGCACCCTGTTCAACAGTGCCGCGCTGCTTGAAGGGGGTGCTGTCGCATCAGTATTCCACAAGACTTTGCTGCCAACATATGACGTCTTCGACGAAGACCGCTATTTCGAGCCCGCCCGCGGCCCACAGATCCTGAGTATGAACGGTCATCGGCTCGGAATCAGCATCTGCGAGGACGTGTGGAACGACACGGATTTCTGGGAGCGCCGCCGCTATCATCGCGACCCCATCGGAGATCTGGCGGCCGATGGTGCCCATGCCATCCTGAACTTGTCGGCATCCCCATTCACGATTGGCAAGCAAGCGCTCCGTGAGAAGATGCTCGGCCACGCTGCGCAGAAGCACGGGGTTCCAGTGGTCTATGTCAATCAGGTCGGCGGAAACGACGATCTGATCTTCGACGGCCGCAGTTGTGCGTTCGACGCACATGGACGCCTGATAGCGCGCGCCGCCGCGTTTGAAGAGGACGAGGTGGTGGTAGACCTCGCGAGGGGCGCAGGCCCGGTTGCCGACGACGGCTTGGCGATGGAGGCGGAATTATGGAACGCCCTGGTGCTTGGCGTTCGAGACTATGCCCGAAAGACAGGCTTCTCAAGTGTCCTGCTCGGTTTATCCGGGGGCATCGACTCGGCACTGACCGCGGCCATTGCAGCGGATGCGGTGGGTAAGGAGAAGGTTCTCGGGGTGCTAATGCCCTCCTGCTATTCGAGCCACGGCAGCGTCGAGGACGCGCGGGGGCTTGCCCGAAACCTTGGCATCCCGACGCTTATGCTGCCCATTACGGACTTGATGGGGGCCTATGAGGGCGCACTGGCGGAGGCGTTCCGGAACCATAAACCGGATGTTACGGAAGAGAACATCCAATCGAGAATCCGCGGCAACCTGCTCATGGCGCTTTCCAATAAGTATGGATCCCTACTGTTGACGACGGGGAACAAATCCGAATTATCCGTCGGCTACTGCACGCTCTACGGAGACATGAACGGCGGTTTGGCGGTGATTGCCGATCTTCCAAAGATGATGGTCTACCGGGTCGCGCGGTGGCGAAACAGGCGCAGCCCGGACATACCCGACGCTATCCTGGCAAAGGCGCCTTCCGCCGAACTGCGGCCCGACCAGACGGACCAGGACAGTCTGCCGCCGTATGAACTACTGGACGAGATTCTAGAGCGGCACATCGAACAGTGCCAATCCGCCGAAGAAATTATTGCACTGGGTTATGACGACACCATCGTGTGCCGCGTTCTCCACCTAGTTAAGAAGGCTGAGTTCAAACGAAAGCAGGCTGCGCCCGGATTGAAGGTCACTTCCCGGGCGTTTGGTACAGGCTGGAGAATGCCCATCGTAAGGCAGGGGGACTAAACTTATGAAACTATCAATTGTCGGCTTGGGTAAGTTGGGTGCTCCCATGGCTGCCGTTATGGCGCACAAGGGACATCTGGTCACCGGCTTGGACCTCAATCCAGCTTTCGTGCGTGCGATCCAGGAAGGCCGTGCGCCCGTCAACGAGCCTGGGTTAACGGAGATGATCCAGGCCAACCGCGACCGCTTGTCGGCGACTATGGATTATGAAGAGGCGGTTCTGGCAAGCGATGTCACCTTTATCATCGTTCCCACCCCGTCCGGTCCGGATGGTACATTCTCCATGCGCCACGTGCTGCGCGCCGCCGAAAAAATTGGTGCCGCGCTCCGCAGGAAGCAGGGGTGGCACTTGGTCGTACTGTCGAGCACGGTGATGCCTGGTTCAACTGGCGGTGTGCTGGCGCCGGCTCTGGAGGCATCTTCCTGCAAGAAGTGCGGTTCAGACTTTGGCCTGTGCTACAACCCGGAATTCATTGCGCTAGGCAGCGTACTCCACGATATGTTGAACCCGGATATGATCCTGATTGGAGAATCAGACCAGCGCTCGGGCGAACTTCTGGAGAGACTCTATGGCGGTGTATGCGAGAGCGATCCTCGCATCCAGCGGATGAATTACGTCAACGCCGAGATGACAAAGATATCCGTGAACACATTCGTTACCACCAAGATCTCGTACGCCAACATGTTGGCGGAAGTGTGCGAAACGCTTCCCGGAGCGGACGCGGACGTAGTCACGGCG
Source organism: Acidobacteriota bacterium (assembly GCA_018268715.1). Classification (GTDB taxonomy): domain Bacteria; phylum Acidobacteriota; class Terriglobia; order Bryobacterales; family Bryobacteraceae; genus TMP-7. Next base: position 242,294 of record JAFDVZ010000010.1, read on the forward strand.
GCGTTAGGTTGCGATACGCGCATCGGGCCGAAGTACCTTAAGGGCGCGCTGGGCTACGGCGGCCCCTGTTTTCCGCGCGACAACGTGGCGTTCTCAGCGCTGGCCCAGGCGAACGGCGTACCAGCGCTCCTTGCGGAAGCCACCGATCAGTTAAACCGGAGGCAGGTGCCGCGCCTCGCGGAATTGATCCTGTCCAGGCTGCCGGATGGTGGGATTGTAGGTCTCCTCGGGCTGGCGTACAAGCCGAACACCGAGGTGATTGACGAATCCCAGGGCGTCGCGCTAGCGAGGCATCTGCTCTCGCTCGGAACAAGAGTCGTAGTGTACGATCCGGCGGCGATGGAAAACGCGCGGGCTGTCTTGGCTGGGCCTGTGACCTTTGCCGTCAGTGCCACTGATTGCATACGTCAGGCGGACATCCTGGCGATCACGACTCCGTGGGAGGAATTCCGCGCGCTCCGGCGCGAAGATTGGAACCACTCGTCCCGCGTTCCCGTGATATTGGATTGCTGGAGGCTCCTCAACGCGCCGCAATTTCAAATCGGTTTCCAATACCTGACTCTTGGGCAGGGAGCCGGCCCTCAATCCGGACGACCGCTGCTATCGGCCCTTGCCCAGCCGGTGGGAGATTGAGGCGTGCGTCTCGTGAGGCTCATTAGCAACGCGCCGGTTCGCACCTTCGGAAACTTGCCCATAACGCGCGTCCCGACTTATCGGGACTTTCATCCCTCGCAGTCTTCGCGCCCCATAGTATGATCCACTTTCGCGCTCTGCAAGGCACTGGGTCGATCAAAGCGCTGCCTCGTTAGCACCGTACACACCTGCAGACTCCATCCGCCCTCGACCTAGAAATCCTCAACCATGCTCAGTACTCCACGTGCTAAGGCTTCGTCCGAAAAACCCACGCCACCAACGGCGAGAGTGCTGCCACGGACCCAGACTGATCTGCTGATCCAGCCCAGGGGCCGTTTCTCCTTCGTCGATGTTAGAGAACTCTGGGACAGAAGAGAACTGCTGCGCATCTTCGCTGCACGCGATATTAAGGTGCGTTACAAGCGCACTGCCATCGGGGCTGCGTGGGCAATCATTCAGCCGCTCTTCACCATGCTGATCTTTAGCATCTTCTTCGGACGATTGGCTCACGTCCCCTCTGATGGCAGCCCCTACCCGCTCTTCGCATACACAGGCCTTGTGCCATGGATGTACTTCGCCAATGCATTAACCGGAGCAACTAATAGTATGGTTGAAAACTCCCGAGTTATCACAAAGGTCTACTTTCCCCGCTTACTGCTGCCTTTGTCCATCGTCGTTGGCGGCCTAATCGACTTCGCTATCTCGTCTGGAGTACTTCTACTACTCATGGCCTATTACGGAGTCGTACCACACTGGCCCGTGCTGCTGCTGCCGGTATTTGTACTCCTCGCCATGGTGACGTCCTTCGCTGTCAGCGTGTGGCTCTCTGCTCTGAATGCGCTCTACCAGGATGTCCGTTATGTTGTACCCTTTCTCGTTCAATTCTGGATGCTTGCTTCACCTGTGGCATATCCGAGTAACATGATCCCGTCGAAGTGGAAAGCGCTCTATGGGCTGAATCCGATGGCAGGGGTCATCGAAGGGTTTAGGTGGGCGCTCCTCGGTACGCCTTCGCCCGGTCCTCTGATACTGGTTTCTGCCGCAGTAGTGTTGCTGCTTTTGCTTGGCGGCCTTTATTATTTCCGCAGTGTTGAGCGGACCTTCGCTGACATCCTCTAAAGTCATGAGCCAGACAGCTATTATGATCGAACGCCTCGGGAAGATGTATCTCGTGGGCGAGCGCGAGAAATACTTCGCTCTGCGCGACGTCCTCACTCAGGCCTTCGTTCGTCCCTTCCTCACGCTACGCAGGCGTCGAGCAACAAGATCGGAGCCGAAGTTCTTCTGGGCACTGAAAGAAGTATCGATCGACATCAAAAAGGGCGAAGTTGTGGGCCTCATCGGCCGTAACGGCGCAGGGAAAAGCACGCTCTTGAAACTCCTAGCGCGGGTGACAGACCCTACTGAAGGAAGAGCGAGAATATCAGGCCGCATGGGTTCTCTTCTTGAGGTGGGGACTGGCTTCCACTATGAACTGACGGGCCGGGAGAACATCTATTTGAGCGGTGCATATCTCGGTATGGCAGCTGCTGAGGTACGTGCGAAATTCGATGAAATCGTCGGCTTTGCAGGTGTTCACAAGTTCCTCGACACTCCGGTAAAGCACTATTCCAGCGGCATGTACACACGCTTGGCATTTGCTGTAGCCGCCCATCTCGAGCCCGACATTCTCTTGATCGACGAGGTTCTCGCTGTGGGGGACCTGGAATTCCAGAAGAAGTGTCTGGGCAAAATGGGCACGGTCGCAAGAACTGGCCGAACGATCCTGTTTGTCAGTCACCAGATGAATCAGATAAGACGCCTTTGCGATCGCTGTATCTGGCTGGATGCCGGCAGAATCGCGGCAGTTGGTCCTACCGTCGAGATCGTGGGCCAGTACGAGGAAGCCATGGCTAACGCTTCTTCTCTAGGTGAGGCGGCCGGTCATGACGGTACGGAGACGGCGACGCATTTTGTTGGTTGGAGGTTGCTAGGTACAGGCCAAGGCGAGGCCTCCCACACATTACGGACATCGGCTACGTTTTCCGTCGAATTCAGCATACGAGTGGCCGACGATGTCCGCAACGCCCATTTTGGTGTTGCACTGTACAATTCCGATAATCTCCTTATGTGGGGGAACGCGTTCAATGGACTGGCGCTCGACCGGGGTGCCAGACGCTTGAAGGTGACTTTTCCCAGCATGCCCCTCAAGCCGGGTCCGTACACTTGGAAGGTATCACTGTACACTGAAGCAGGCCTTGCCGATTCATACTATTGTGTTCCAAACCTAACGATTGGAACCATTCCGGTAACGCATCCGATGGATCAGTGGCAAGGAATCCTGAATATCGGCTGCGAGATTCATGTGGTCTAGGAATATCCGAGTACGAGGGTCTGAGCTTTGCCTATTATGCCACGACTAGATCCGGCGTTTTTGCCGACAGAGACGAACGAAGCAGGTCCTGCTATCGCCGAATCGACGGCACATCGATTGAGCCGATTCCTCCAAAAGCCGCTCCACGACAAGTTTCTTGTCGTTTGGCCCCGCATTAGGAACTTCCTCTATCGCATTTTCCCTTTTGCAGTAATCCCGATCAAATTGCCGGGGGGACAGTGGTGGCTTGCGTGCACCGACGTCTGTAGTAGCGCGATAATATCCGGAACATACGACCTTGCGGAACGAGCCTGTGTCGGCACCTATCTTCGACCGGGAATGACGTTCATTGACATCGGCGCACACCACGGCCTGTACACGCTCCTGGCCTCACGGATGGTAAAAGAGACCGGAAGGGTCGTTGCGTTTGAGCCGTCGCCGCGGGAACGTCGCCGGCTGCGCAAGCATGTCTGGATCAACCGGTGCGCCAATGTTCGGATCGAGGAGTTCGCGCTTGGGAAGGCGCCCGGTCTCGATCATTTGTACGTCGTGCGAGGCCGTGAGACAGGCTGCAACAGCCGGCGCCCCCCTGTGAACGCCGGGACGACGACCCTATTGCCGGTTAGAGTAACTTCTTTGGATGAGTATTGCAGGGCCAACCTCATTGGAACCGTCGATTTCATCAAGCTTGACGCTGAAGGGGCGGAGCTCGAAATCTTGGAGGGTATGACCGATATTTTGGCCGGGCCGCAACGGCCTTTATTTCTTTGCGAGGTCGATGACCATCGTACGCAACCCTGGGGCTACCCGTCAAAACGTATCCTGGAGTATCTCAAGGAACGTCGTTACGAATGGTTCGGTCTGCGGGCGGACGGCGCCCCTGTTTCGCTGGACCGGAAGGAATGTTATAACCTGTTGGCCGTGCCGGTTGAGCGGGTCCACATCCTAGGTCTCTAGTGGGAGCGGTGGCGGCAACAACGCTTCGCTTCACCGCGATCGATTAGGAGTCTTTGATGATCACAATCTTCTGCTGTCCCAAGCCCTTCGATATTCATTCGGGTACACTTCAAGAGAACGCCATTTCCAGCTGGCTCCGACTGAGGCCTCGGCCTGAAGTCATTTTATGTGGTGATGAGGACGGGACGGCCGAAGTATGCCGGTCGCTTGGACTCAAGCACATTCCTGAAGTGGGCGCGACTAAGGCTGGACCTCCCTACGTCGACGAGATCTTCCGGGCTGGGCAAGCTGCCGCGAGTTCAGACATATGCTGCTACGTCAATGCAGATATCGTCTTCCTTGGCGATTTCGTGACATCGGTAAGAACGATCGCTGACCGATATAGGAGTTTCCTCCTGGTGGGCCAACGGACGAATCTCGACGTTAGAGATCTGATTGAGTTCGACGACGAAACAGCGGTACATGCTCTCGAGGTGCGGGCCAAGACCAGTGGGCGTCCCGGGGGGCCAGGCGCTCTCGATTATTTCGTCTTCAAGCGTGGCCTTTACCGCGAGATCCCCCACTTTTGCCTGGGCCGTTTCTTTTGGGACAACTACCTCATCTGGCATGCCGTGGCCCAAGGAGCTGCTGTTGTGGACTGCACCGCAAACATCACGGCCATTCACCAGAACCACGAGTATCATCAGTATCGCGGTGGCTTGAAGGGAATCCACGACAGCGACGAGTACAGGGCAAACAAACACTTGTTCGGCGATCGGCGATGGCCGATCCGGATCGACGATGCCCCGTATGTGCTGGAAGGCCTTCGAGTGCGCAAACGCTGGTTGAGTGTACCACTGACTCGTCTCCATAGACTCTGCCGGACCAATCGTGCTTACGCGGGTACTTGGACGTTCTTGCGGTCTATTGGGCGAACGAGTTCACTTTAAGGATCGACCAGAACGGCCATGCCGATATGAGGCCAACTTTGTGACCATGCCACCTGCCGGCCAGATTACAGCGCCCCGGTTGCATGCACTTCGAGAACGCCCGCGTTTTCCCTGGCCTGCGTATGTGCTCACGGTCGTACCGACGTTCATTGTACTGTGTTTTGCTGCACCCGAATCAGTTCCCGTTCTTACGAAGCTCTTGGCAATTGCTGCGCTTATCACATGCACAGCCCCGATCGCTCTGTATGTATGGCAGCGTCCGAACCGGGTGCCATTGCTCGAATTTCTATTGGCGATGTATGCGATTGCTTATGCGCTTCCAGTGTTCATTTGTGAAACCACGTCCGTGTCGTTAGCGACTGGCGGATATGTGACCATTCCCGACGAAGCAGTTGCCCGCGCACTCGTTCTGGTGATCTTGGGAGTTCTGTCGATGGTTGCCGGGTTTCGAATGGCCGCGTCAACGCATGCGCGACGACTGGTGTATCATGTTTCGCTTGACCTCGTTAAGACGCGTGCTCTTCCAGCTTTATTGTTCACGGGAATCACATCGCTTATCGTCCTCGGACTGAAAGCCAATCGCCTTATTATCTTCGACAGCCAAACGACTATCCTTTTAAACATTACCGACATCGCGTACGCCTTTTCCCTCTGCGTTGCCTATCTTCTTCTGATCACAAAGCAAGTCGGGAAGGGCTGGTGGTGGTATGTGTTGATGCTCATAGGGACGCGGGCACTATTCGGGGCAATGGGCGGAATGATGTCCGAGATGGTCCAACCGCTACTTCTTCTTGGTATGCTCAGCCTTCAGCGCAGTGCACGTGTACCGTGGCGGTTCGTGCTACCTGTCGTAATACTTATAGTTCTGCTGCAGCCGATCAAGTCTGAGTATCGGCGTCTACTCTGGAAGGAGGGGCAAAGCGCATCCGAAGCGGTCCGTGGCACTATAGCAGGTCTCAGCCACAGCACCAGTGGCGGTGTAATTGATAACGTCCGGGCATCAATGGAACGAATAGGCTATCTTAACATGTTTGCGTATGTTGGGACGGTCACACCGGACGCGATCCCATACTCGAATGGCCGGACGTATGGATACCTTGTGGTAGCACTTGTACCGAGGGTGGTGTGGCCCGACAAACCCATTGCGCAACAAGCAAATAATGACTTCGCGATTAGATATGGCTTTCTCGCGCCGACCTCTATAGGAACAACGATGACTGGCATGCCGCAACTCGACGAGGCATATGTCAATTTTGGCGCGCTTGGCGTTGTTGTAATCATGCTGGTTATTGGCGCGATTTATGGCACTATAGACGCGGTGCTACGAGCCGATCAGGTTCTTTTCGGCAACGTGGTTCTGTATACCCTCGTCGTAATTCCGTTCATGACAATTGAGAATAACTTCGCGGGCCTGGTTGGCAACATACTCCAAGTCGGCGTCGTAAAGTATCTGATGGTTCGCTCTGTTTGCACTCCCAAGTGTGCCCGGAGGAACCGATAACTTAATGGCAGCCAACTCACGTCGCCGGATTCTGTTCCTCGGGCAAAACTGGTATGGCAGTTCTGCCCGCGCATCCTGCGCGGCACTCCGCCGTCTCGGTCATGACGTGTGGGAAATTGACGATCAGGTGTTTATCCCTCAATGGCGCCATCTACTAATGAAGGTCGGAAGGCGGTTGGCCATCGCCCGAATGGTGCAGGAATACAATGACGAAATCCTAAGACAGGTTCACGCGTGGAAGCCTGACTTCATGCTCGCATTCAAGGGTCAATATGTACTGCCGCAAATCCTTGATCGACTTCGCCATGCGGGCATCCGATTATACAACTATTATCCGGACACTTCGGCGTTTGCACATGGGCCGTGGCTCGCTCAGACCTTGCCGCTGTACGATTGCGTATTTACCACGAAACCGTTTTGGGAACGAGACGTGTCTTCACGGCTGAAGTTAGCGCACTGCCAATACATTCCCCACGGCTACGATCCTGACGTGCATTTCCCAATGAGTCTGCAAGAGCGGGATGTTGCCGACTTTCGGCATGAAGCGGTATTTGTTGGTAGCTACATACCCCATAAGGAAATGGTGATTCACGGTCTCCTGGAGATTCAGCCAGATCTAGATCTCGCCATTTGGGGAAATGGCTGGGAAAAGTGCGGCTCCTCGTTGTTGAAGCGGTGCCTGAAGGGCTACGCCTTGAACGCTACAGCGTATTCACGAGCACTTCAGGCAAGCGCGATTTGTCTCGGCATTATGTCGGGGCGGGTGCCGGGTTCTAGCCAAGGAGATGAGATGACAACTCGGTCGTTCCAAATTCCTGCTTGTGGCGCTTTTATGTTGCATGAGAGAACGGCGGAACTGGCCAGGTATTTCGACGAAGGCAAGGAAGTCGCATGTTTTGATACGCCTGAAGAGCTTAGCAGCAAGATTTGTCACTATCTCAAACATGAGAATGAGCGAGAGGCGATTGCGGCCGCGGGATTCAAGCGGTGCGTTCCTGCATATTCTTACGATGCGCGGATGGCGGAATTGATTAGTTACGTAGAAGGCGGGTTCTGAGCGGGCGCGCATCGAAAGTGGAGACGCGTCGATCGCCGAGTACATGTGCTACGCGGGAGAATGGGGCCTTGAGACGCCAATCAAAATTCGCGAGGCAGTGGTTTGATCAAGGGATGAAACATCGTCCGTACCGCTTAGCGGTGCTCACCTCACACCCGATCCAATACCAGGCTCCGCTATTTCGGGCCCTCGCGCAGACTAGTGAGGTGGATCTCGATGTCCTGTTTTGTTCGCAGGGTAGCGTCGGGCTCCATGTGGACGAGGGATTCGGTGTGGAGTTCGCCTGGGACGTTCCCCTGCTTGCAGGGTATCGCCATTCGTTTCTGAAGAACGTCAGCCCTAGGCCGAATCCAAGCCGCTTCTTCGGCTGCGTTAATCCCCAAATCTTCCGAGCGTTGGCGGCAGATCGCTACGATGCGGTGTGGGTAAATGGTTGGGGGTTGGCCAGTTGTTGGCTAGGATTTATCGCAGCACACCGCTACGGCATTCCACTGCTCCTACGGGGTGAGACAAACGTGCTCAGCGAGCGCGGTGGCCTCAAGGGTGGCGCGAGGCACTTTCTGCTGGAGCGCCTGTTCGGCCATGTCTCGGCTTTTCTGGCGGTCGGAGGTCGTAATGCGGACTTCTATGCGGCTTACGGTACGCTTAGTGAGAAAGTTTTCCTGGCCCCGTATGCAGTTGACAATGACTTTTTCTTTACGCGTTCGGGCAGCCTAGCCAACGATAGAATCTCGCTGCGCGAGCGAGAGGGCATCTCACCAGATCTGCCAGTCATTTTATACTGTGGCAAGTTCTCCGACGTTAAGAGGCCACTGGATCTCCTGGAGGCGTTCCAATATCTTGGCGATGATCCGATGGCGTCGCTGGTGTTCGTGGGGGATGGCCGGCTCAGGGGTGAGATGCAGCGGTACGTTGTGGAGCACGGATTGAGGCGGGTGCACTTTTTGGGATTTCGCAATCAAACCGAATTGCCAGCCTGCTACGCCCTCGCCGATGTCTTTGTTCTGCCGTCAGGGTTTGAACCGTGGGGCCTGGTTGTGAACGAGGCAATGTGTTTTGCTCTGCCTGTGATCGCATCTGACAAGGTCGGCGCAGTCCCTGACCTCGTTCACGATGGAGTGAATGGCTTCGTGTTCCCAGCGGGCAATGTGGAACTCCTGACCGACTGCCTTCGAAGGGTTCTCTTGGTCGAAGGCATCCGTCGACGAATGGGCACCCAGTCACGCGCCATTATTGAGCACTGGGGGATCAATGAGACAGTTCGCGGCATCCTGCAAGCGCTCGACTACACGACTGCATGCCCAGCATCCGTGACCACAGTGAAGCAATCCGCCGGGTGATCCCCGCCAATTTGCATTCTCACGTGCCTCCGGTAGCTCCAGGATCTTGTTGGTGCCGGACAACCGGACAACTAAGCTTCGCGAGCGCATCCCAGGAAAGCGTCGGACGCACGTGCCAGAGACCTGCGACCGCCAATCAAGCTTTCTGGCGGCGCCCGACGGATTGATCGATGCAGCGATCGCGTATTTCGGCGTCGGGTGCTCGGCAGTCGCTATGCCAACTAGCAGAATCACATGAACGACAAGGATTATTGGAAAGGACTGTTATATCAGGCATATGTGTCAAGCGGCCAGGCGCAGGCTGCGACTACCACCCCAGAGGCGTTCTTTCTTCCCAACGCTCCCTACCTGATCCGACTCATTCGGCGGCATATTCCGCCGGATCGAGAGATTCGGATTATAGATCTGGGGTGTGGTTCTGGCGGCTGTTTGTACTTTCTCAAGAGAGCGGGCTACCGAAATGTCGCCGGTGTGGACGTCTCTTCGGAACAAGTCGACCAGGCCCGCCGTCTGGGTATCGTCGAGGCACAGCAGGGGGAACTCGATCAGTTTCTGCGGACATCACTTCCCGGATCGGTGGACGTGATCCTTCTGCTCGATGTGCTGGAGCACTTCCAGCGCGACGAACTGTTTGAGATCCTGACCCGCGTTCATGGCGTTCTAAAGCCCGACGGCCGGTGCATTGTCCACGTGCCGAACGGGGAAGGTTTGTACGGTATGCGGATTCGCTACGGTGACCTGACGCATGAACAGGCCTTCACCGCGAAGTCGCTGCATCAGGTCTTCACGGTGATTGGTTTCCGGGGTGTCGCTTCGTATGAGGAGCGGCCCCACGTACACGGGTTCGTCAGCCTGTTCAGGAGAATGCTGTGGATGCTGGGCACCAGCCTGCACCGCGTCCTGCTGATGGCGGAAACGGGCGAGCGAAAGTTCATACTGTCACAGAATTTGCTGGCGGTCGCCCGGAAGTGAAGCCTGGTGGATTGCAGCAGTCGGATGTCCTGAGAGCGGCGCGGCAACCATTGCCGTCCGCGCGGAAAATGGCAAGCAGGGGAGGAGCAGATGGCCGCACGCAGGTGGTCTACTTTCAGCGTCTTCCACCAGGACATAGCATGGAGCGGCTGTTTGATAGCATTCGCGGATGTTTGGGGCCACGGTTCGGGGCGTCCACCTCCCTGTGCCCAATGTCGAACCAGCCGTTCTGGTTGCCCATCGGGCTCTGGACGGCATGGAGTACCCAGGGGCCCGTTTGCCACATTACGGGCGACGTCCACTATGTTGCGTTGGTGCTTCCCCGGCGGCGAACCATTCTGACTGTCCACGATCTGAACCATCTGGGGGATCTCCGCGGTGTGCGAAGGATGCTCTACCGGTGGCTCTATTTCACCATGCCTCTGAGGAGAAGCCGTATCGTCACCGTGATTTCAGAGCACACCAAGGCATGCCTGGTGAGGGAGTTCCCGTGGGTGGAATCGAAGATCCGATTGGTGCCGGATTGCGTTCCCAGTGAGTATGACGTTTCTGTCAAAGCACTCGACCGAGGCGATCTGTGTGTGCTGCAAGTCGGTACCAGTCCCAACAAAAACCTAGAGCGCGTCATCCCGGCGTTGGCCGGGATCCCGTGCAGATTGCAGATCATTGGTGAGTTGGATTGCGGCCAACGCCGACTTCTGTCCGAGCATCAGATCCGCTTTGAGGCCGCCTCCCATGTGACCGACGCTGCGGTGCGAGCGGCATACGGGAGCGCAGACGTAGTCGTCTTTGCCTCGCTTGCCGAGGGCTTCGGTCTACCTATCCTTGAGGCCCAAGCCAGTGGGCGTCCGGTGGTGACCAGCGATCTGCCGCCCATGAACGAGGTGGCGGGAGAAGGCGCCTGTCTGGTTGATCCCTACGATGTTTCATCCATTCGTCGAGGTATCCTGCGGGTCTTGGAAGATGACGAGTACAGGCTGGAGTTGGTGACGAAGGGACTTGAGAATTGCAGACATTTTTCGGCTGAGCGCGTTACCCGGCAGTACGAGGAAATCTATCAGGAGTTGCTGGATGCTTCCTGGTCCGCCGTTTCGCAGGTTAGAGAGGGGGCGTCCAGATGAAGGTCCGTAAGGCGCGGGCCAAGTCGCTCGGGCCCATGTTCATAGCCTGTCTGCTTGCGGCGACATTTGTTTCACGAGTGGCGCTGGTGTCGCAACCGTATTTCGCGGACGGGCCGGCGCACGTCAGGAACATCGGGCTAGGGAAGTTCATCATGCAGCCGCCCGGATACTTCGTTTTCAACTTGTCCGGCTGGTTACTGACGCGGATTACCTTGTCGCCTGCGTTGTCTGTCACGTTTCTCAACGTGTGCTTCGGCGTGCTGGGCGTATACGTATTCGCCAAGATCTGCGAACGCGTGTTTGGGCCGCCCCTGATGCACATCATGAGTGCGTGCTATGCGGCGATGAACGTGGTTTGGTTTGCCTCCCTCATCCATTCGACCTACGCACCCATGACGTTCTTTGGCCCAGCCGTTTTCTATTGCGTGTTGCGTAGTGAACGGAAGTGGTTCCTGGTGGGTTGTGCCACGTGGGCTCTGGGGGCGGGCTTTCGCCCGAGTGACGGGTTTTTTCTGCTACCGCTGCTCTGTCTGGCTTCCGTCGAACGATCCTGGTCCGAGCGGTTCTATGGGGCGAGCATCGCGGCCGTCGTGGCATCCTCGTGGTGGATCCCCACGGCAGTGCACTATGGAAACATATTGGGGCCCATTAGTGCCGCGGCCGGTCAAGCTGCTTCCGTGAGTGGCAACGTGTCCATCGTACGGGTTGGAGTGACGCCTCGCTCACTCGCCAACGTGTTGCGATTTGTCACAGCCGTGGGCGTCTCCATGAACGTGCTGCTGCCGCTGGCGGGCTGGCAGTGCCTGCGCAGTTGGGGTGACAGGGTGACCAGGCTGTCTTTGATGTGGATCCTGCCTGGTTCTCTCTTCTTGATGCTGATATATATGTCGGACGCGGTCTACATTACGTTCATGGCAGGGGGATGGCTGCTACTGGCTGGACTCTGCTGCCACCGATGGGACCCACGACGCGCCACGGCGTTGCTGGCGGTGTTCATCGTTGTATCTACAACGTACATGTTGGCCTGCCGGCCAGTGGCTCCCACTTCGTTTCCCCGTCGCGTTGCCAATGCGTTTTGTCTTGAGTACACAGCCTGGGGGGCGAAGCACCAATACCGCAGGAACCTGTCCGATATGGAACGCGACGCGGGGATGCTGCCAAATGAGTGAACGCGCGGTCCGGAGTCAGGGTGCGGAGCCGCTGTTGGTGTGCGTGGATGGCGTGGGCATTCGTTCGGGGGGCGGGGCTGTGCTGCTGCGGCAGTTGCTTCGCTGGCTGCCGATCGTGCGCCCCGGTTGGCGGTTCCACGTGTTCCTGCTGCCGCGTCAAGCGCGAGAATTTGAAGACCCCGCAGCCACCGATGCAGTCTCGGTCGAATTTGTCGGATCCGATTCGACGGCCAGCCGGCTGGGCTGGCTGACGGCCGGCCTGCCGCGGAAATTGTCCAGTCTGCGAGCTGATGTGTTGTTTTCTTTCGCGAACGTCGGCGTGGCGTTCTGTCCGATTCCGAAGGTCGTGTACTGCCAACAAAGCCTGGCAATCTACTCCGGTACGCAGCAATATCTGGGGAAGTGGATGCGGCTGAAGATGGCGCTCCTTCGCAGGCTGATCCTGCGGGGCTGCAATAGCAGTCAGGCTGTCATTGTGCAGACGGAGTCGATGCGGCAGGAATTGCTTCGGCTGGACTCGGGTTTGGCGGATCGGATCCGCGTGATTCCCGCCGGGTGGAGCGAGGCGGAGGGCGTGAGCCCAATCGCGCCGGATGGGTGGGAAACAGCCGCGGCCGGGTGTGCGCCGCGGTTGGTATTTGTGTCTCAGCACTTTGGATACAAAAATCACGAGACCCTGTTGCGCGCCTTGCCCAAGATTGCGGAGGCCTTCCCGTGTGTGCGTCTATTTCTGACAATTGATTCGCCCCAGGGGAGGAATGGCCGCGCCGGCAGCGGTGACATCCTCGGACGGCTGATTGTGCAGCTGGGTATCGAACAGCGTGTGACATTCTTGGGCACGATACCACATGAGCAGGTCCAGCTAGTGCTTTCGCAAGCTGATGTGCAGGTGTTTCCGTCGTTTGCCGAGTCGTTTGGCCTTCCGCTGTTGGAGGCTATGGTGGTTGGCTGTCCGCTGGTGGCGGCCGATCTCCCGTATGCCCGTGAGGTCGCTGGCGAGTCCGCTGTGTACTTTCCCGTGTCAGATCCAGAGTTGTTGGCCGACGCCGTGATTCGAGTTCTGGAAGATGAGGGCCTGCGCGCGGAGCTTGCCAGGCAGGGTCCTCTGCGTGCCGGGCGATTTCACTATCGTTATGTCTGCGAGAGCATTGCGGGGCTGTTACAGGAGGCTGCGGTCAAAGCCAGCCCGGTTCCCGCTTTGCCCTCGCGTTGAGAGAATGCCGCGGAAGAAATGTTCAAGCACAAGACGCTCCTCATAACCGGCGGAACTGGCACCTTCGGCAATGCCGTGGTTCGCCGGTACCTCGAAACCGACATTGCGGAGATCCGCATCTTTAGCCGGGACGAGAAGAAGCAGGACGATATGCGGAACGCCCTTCGCAATGAGCGGCTGAAGTTCTTTCTTGGCGACGTTCGCGAGCCGAGCAGCCTTCTGGCTCCGATGCGTGGCGTCGACTACGTGTTTCACGCCGCCGCTCTGAAGCAGGTTCCATCGTGCGAGTTTTTTCCACTTGAGGCTGTTCGAACCAATACCCTGGGCGCGGAGAACGTCCTCAGCGCCGCTCTGGCCTGCAGCGTCAAGAACGTCATCGTGCTCAGTACGGACAAGGCCGTCTATCCCATCAACGCCATGGGAATGTCCAAGGCGCTGATGGAAAAGCTCATGGTCGCCAAGGCCCGCATGTATGGCGATAACGGCACGATTTTCTGCGGCACGCGGTATGGCAACGTCATGGCATCGCGAGGCTCAGTTATCCCGCTGTTCATAAGCCAGATCCTCGCCGGTAAGCCGCTGACCGTCACCGATCCGAACATGACCCGCTTCATGATGACGATCGAAGACGCGGTGGACCTGGTCGTGTATGCGTTCCAGAACGGCAGCCCCGGCGATATCTTTGTGCAGAAGGCTCCGGCTGCCACGATTCTCATGCTGGCGGAGGCACTGAAGGAGATCCTACAGGCCGATAACGACATCCAGATCCTCGGCACGCGCCACGGTGAGAAGCTGTACGAGACGCTGCTCAACCGGGAAGAGATGGTCAAGGCGGAAGATCGGGGCGGCTACTATCGCATTCCCGCGGACATTCGGGATTTGAACTACTCCCTCTACTTCACCGAAGGCCAGGCGGATGTCTCGTTCGCCGAGGAGTATACATCGCACAACACACATCGGTTGAACCAGGCCGAGATGGTCGAACTCCTCCTAAAGCTCGATTGCGTGCAGGACGCCTTGAAGACCGGGACAGTTGCCGTATGAACGTACTCGTAACCGGGGCCCGGGGCTTCATTGGGCGGAACCTGACCGCGCGCCTGCAGGCGCGAGAGGGCTGTGCGGTGATCCCGTTCGACCTCGATAACTCACTGGACGATCTGCGCGTCGGCCTTGAGGCGGCGGATACCGTCTACCATCTGGCGGGGGTCAACCGTCCCGATACGGCAGACGAGTTCGAGATCGGCAATGCGGGCCTGACACGCGACATTTGCGGCATCCTGCGCGAACTTGGCCGCACACCCGTGATTGTGATGTCTTCCTCCGTCCAGGCCGCACTGGAAAATCCTTACGGAGTCAGCAAGCGGCACGCGGAGGATGTGTTGCGCGTGTTCGCCGCTCAGACCGGGGCACAGGTTTGCATCTATCGGCTGAAAAATGTGTTCGGGAAATGGTGTCGGCCGAACTACAACTCGGTGGTGGCGACGTTCTGCCACAACATTGCGAACGATCTGCCTATCCAGATCTCCGATCCGAAACGCGAAATGGAGTTGGTCTCCGTGGATGACGTGGTGGATGCCTTTCTCGCCGAATTGCGTGGGCCAATCGGCGGTCGCGACATTCCGTCCTCCAGCCTGACCCTCGGCGACCTGGCGGGACGCATACAGTCGTTCCACGACATGCGGACGAATCTGCTCACTCCCGATTTCGCAGTCCGATTTAACCAACAACTTTACGCAACATACCTCTCCTACGTGCCGGACGAGGCGCGCCGGCAGCAGCTTGCAATCAAGTCGGACCAGCGTGGCGGACTGGCCGAGTTCATCAAGTCGAACCACTTCGGCCAGATCTTCATTTCGCGAACCAAGCCTGGCATCACCCGAGGAAACCACTATCACCATACGAAGGCGGAGAAGTTCTTCGTTGTGGAAGGCGAGGGTATCATCCGGATGCGTCACATTGAGAGCTCGGACGTGGTGGCATACCGGGTGCGCGGCGAGGCGTTCCAGGTAATCGACATTCCGCCCGGATACACGCATTCCATCGAGAACGTCGGGGCGGGGGAAATGGTCACGCTCTTCTGGGCCAGCGAGATCTTCAACCCGGACAGGCCAGACACCTGCTTCCTGCCGGTGCTAGCGCCCACTGAAAGTCCGGTCGCCGCATGAAAGTCGCTACGGTTGTAGGCACACGCCCGGAGATCATCCGCCTCTCCCGTGTCATCGCGGCGCTGGACCGCTACATGGATCACGTCCTCATCCACACCGGCCAGAACTACGACTACGAGTTGAACGGGATCTTCTTCGAAGACCTCGAAATACGCAAGCCGGATTACTTCCTCGAAGCGGTCGGCAAATCCGCCGCCGAGACCATCGGCAACATCATCGCAAAGAGCGATGAAGTGCTGGGCAAGGTTCAGCCGGACGCCATGCTCGTGCTGGGCGACACGAACAGTTGTCTGGCCGCGATCGCGGCGAAGCGCCGCAAAACCCCCGTCTTCCACATGGAAGCCGGAAACCGCTGCTTCGACGAAAGGGTGCCGGAGGAAATCAACCGGAAGATCGTCGATCATATCAGCGACATCAACATGCCGTACAGCGATATCTCGCGGGAGTACCTGCTGCGAGAGGGTATCCCGCCGGATCGCATCATCAAGACGGGTAGCCCGATGTTTGAGGTGCTGCATCATTACCTGCCAAAGATCCAGGCATCCACTGTGCTCGTGCAACTCGGGCTCACCCCCGGTCAGTACTTCGTCATTAGCGCGCACCGCGAGGAGAACATAGACTCCCCGGACCAGGCGCGCAAACTGGTGGGCGTCTTATGTGAACTAGCGACCCGATACGCCCTGCGGATCATCTTCTCCGCGCATCCCCGCACGCGCAAGAGACTGGAATCCATGGGCGCCGAACTGCCGCCCGAAGTAGAGTTGGTGAAGCCACTCGGGTTCTGCGACTACGTGCATCTACAGATGAACGCCAAGGCGGCGCTGTCCGACAGCGGAACCATTACCGAGGAATCGTCAATCCTGAATTTCCCGGCGCTCAACATCCGCGATGCGCACGAGCGCCCGGAGGGGATGGAAGAGGCCACCGTGATGATGACCGGGCTGGAGTGGGATTGCGTGTCGGAAGGTCTCCATATTCTGGAACACCAAAGCCGCGGAGACCAGCGGACCTTGAGGATCGTTGAAGACTATACCGCACCAAACGTTTCCGAGAAGGTTGTGCGCGTGATCCAGAGCTACACGGATTACGTGAACCGGGTGGTATGGCACAAGACCTGACCCTTACCGGGGCCGGCGTGCAGTGATATGGCCAGTATCCTCATCCATTCGCTCATCTTTGCGCCGGACGGAGTCTCCACAGCCTATCTCTATACCGATCTCGCCAAAGAGCTGAGAAAGCTGGGCCACTCCGTTGAGGTCCTGACTACGACGCCCCACTATAACCAAGTTGAAGAGGAGCTTCGCAGACAGCCGCTGTCTAAAATCGCCCCCGGTTTCTACAAGAGCTCATGCTCCGGAATCAGCGTATGGCACGTTTCGCTTGGCAAGAGAACGTCAGACGCTCGGGCGCGCACGCTCGACTATCTTCGTTTCCATCTGCTGTCGCTGCTCTGGTCGTTGTTCCACCACGCGCATTACGATGTCGTTCTGGCGCCGTCTCCTCCGCTATCCATTGGAGTCATCGCATGGCTCTTGTCCCGGCGTTACGGCAGCCGTTGCGTCTACAACGTCCAAGAGCTTTACCCGGATATTGCCATCAACCACGGGGTGATCAAGAACGCCAGGTTGATCACGGTATTTCGTGCGCTCGAACGGTTCGTGTACCGTAGATCCGATGCGATCGTGACCATTGGAGAGCGATTCACCGCGGCGATTTCCGATCGCGCTGGGTCCAGTGAACGGATCACGACCATTCCCAATTTCGTCGACACGGAATTCTACCGGCCGCTGCCCCGCGATAACGCTTTTTCCCGTGCCCATGGCCTTCTCGACAGATTCGTCGTCTCCTATGCGGGCAACATCGGGATTGCTCAAGACTGGGGGCCACTATTGGCTGCAGCCCGGCAGCTAGCGGATCGCCCCATCCAGTTCGTCATCGCAGGTGAGGGCACCCGAAGTACGTGGCTTCGCGACCAGATTCGGCAACTAGATTTGCGCAATGTTCTGCTGCTGCCCTACCTAGCCCGCGAAACCATGCCCCAAATGAACGCCGCTTCCGACGTAACCACAATCGTAATGAGCCAGTCCGGCGGTAGAGACGGCTTTCCGTCGAAGATCTACACCACGCTCGCGTGCGCTAAGCCGAGCATAATCAGCGCGGAACAGGACTGCGAACTGTGTGCCATAGTTCGCGACTCCAAGTGCGGCTGGACCGTTCCCGTCGGCGATTCCGATGCATACACGAATGCCATACTCACCGCAATGGGGCAGCGGGACACTCTACATGAGATGGGGCTCCGTGGGCGCGAATACGTAGAGCGGAGATTCTCCCTGAAAACGGTCGCCGAACGCTATGACATGCTGATCCGGCACCTTACAGCCCGCAAAGCGCACGACTAGCCGGCCAGTCCATGCGTAAATCCACGCGGAGCATAGGTACGCTCGGCGACGGATCCTATTCACTCTGGCGTGCATGGAGTCAGGAATCTGAAAGGGTCACTCCAGTCCAGCCGATCGACGGCCAACTGTAAAGCAAAGATGCCGGGACGAGTATTGGTGACCGGAGCGGATGGTTTTGTCGGCAAGATCGTCTGCCACAGGTTGATCGAGTCTGGCTACACGCCGCGCGCGGGCCTCTGGGACGGCGGCCTGTGGCCGGCGCTCCAGGCAGCGGTGCCCGGCACGAATGAGTTCTCCATTATAGGGGATCTGGGCGCAAACCCGGATCTCAGCGCCGCCCTCGCAGGTGTATTCGCGGTGGTACATCTGGCCGCCCGTGTTCACGTCATGCACGACAAGGCCTTCGACCCACTGCAGGAGTTCCGGCGGGTGAATCTAGCCGGTACTGCGGCCCTTGCCCAAGCGGCTGCGGCGCAGGGTGTGCGCCGCTTCGTGTTTGTGAGCACGGCGAAGGTGAATGGCGATTCAACTTCCGCGACGCCCTTTACAGAGGAGGATCCGCCCGATCCGCAGGACCCCTACGCCGTCTCGAAGTGGGAGGCTGAAGAAGCCCTTCGATCCATAGCCGTGAAGTCCGGACTCGAAATCGTGATTGTCCGGCCACCCCTGGTGTATGGTCCCGGAGTACGTGCAAATTTCCTGCATTTGCTGCGACTGGTGGCGCTGGGTGTCCCGCTACCGCTGCCCGATGCCGCCAACCGCCGGAGTCTGATCGGAGTCGAGAATCTCGCGGATTTCCTGGTACAGTGCGTCGGCAATGATGGAGCTGCCAACCAGACGTTTATGGTCAGTGACGGCGAGGATGTATCGACGCGAGAACTGAGTGCCCGGCTGGCCCGGGCTCTCGGGTGCTCAGCCCGATTCCTGCCCGTCCCCGAATTCGCGGTACGGCTCGCCGCGGGCCTGGTCGGGAAAGAGGCTGCCGCAAACAGGCTGCTGGGGTCGCTCGTAATTAACGCTCATAAGGCACGGCACACGCTCGGATGGGATCCGCCAGTCACGCTGGATAGTGGGCTGGCGACCACCGCCCGCTGGTACCTGGAATCATCGAGGCTGGTGTGACCAAAGGTAGTACCGTGGCTATCATCGTCACTGCCTTTCTTGCTTCAGCGCTGTTGACCGCGCGGGTCCGGCGTTACCTTCTCGGGCGAAAGGTTCTGGATATGCCGAATGGGCGCAGTTCTCATTCCGTGGCAGTCCCCCGCGGAGGTGGCGCAAGCATCGTCGTGGTATTTCTCCTGGCCGTGCTGTGGTTGGCACAAAGAGGCATTATGTCCGGGGGCGTAGGCGCTGCACTGGTCGGTGGTGGGCTATTGATCGCGACTGTGGGAATGTTCGACGACTATTTCGGCTTATCCGCCCGGTTGCGATTACTGATTCACTTCGCGGCGGCAGCATGGGCCTTGTGGCAACTCGATGGGGTGGGACCGCTGCACTTGGGCTGGATCACGTGGGATTGGGGCTGGGGCGGCCAAGTTGTCGCGCTCGTCGGCTTGGTCTGGATGACCAACCTTTACAACTTTATGGATGGCATCGACGGCATTGCCGGCGTCGAAAGTATCTGCGCGAGCGGCCTAGGGGCCCTGCTACTAACGTGGGTTGGCCTAGGCGGTCTCGCAACGGGCACACTGGTGCTAACGGGTGCAAGTGCAGGCTTTCTAGTGTGGAACTGGCAACCGGCCAAGATTTTCATGGGCGACGTGGGCAGTGGTTTCTTGGGGTTTGTGTTCGGAGTTCTAGTCATTGCGAGCGCCAGGGAACGGCCTTTGTTGCTCTGGCCATGGCTGATATTGCTCTCGGTTTTCATCGTCGATTCCACATTGACGCTGTTGCGGCGATTGATCACCGGAGCGCGCTGGTACGAGGCGCACCGCAGCCACGCCTATCAGCACGCCGCCCGCTGTTGGAGCAGCCACTCGACGATAACGTTGACGATTGCGACAGTCAACACGATCTGGTTGTTCCCGTTTGCACTGGGAGCGTGTGTTTGGCCAGCGGCAGGTCCTCTGTTGGCTGTGGTGGCACTGGCACCACTCGTCTGCACGGCACTCCACTACGGCGCCGGACGCGGTGCTCCCATCACTAAAGGCGCACGTCCCAAAGCTGAAATCGGCGTGCCCGCGGATATGGCGAATAGTCAAAGTGCATGAGGTGCCAGGCATTGTGGTGCAAGCGGTATAGGAGCAAGTGATGCGAACGGCACAGGAATTCGTCAATAGGCTAACCAGGATTCACCGCGTGGTAGTCTGGTCGGTGCAACTCGGGGTGTTTGCTCTGTCGGCAGTGCTAGCGTTTCTGCTGCGATTCGACTTCGGCCTGCCTGCGGCCTACCTGCGCCATCTGGCATATGCCCTTCCGATCTGGATCGTTGTGAAGATCCTCGTGTTCCGCGTGGCGGGGCTGGACCGGGGATGGTGGCGGTATGTGTCAGTAACGGACCTCCTACGGATAGTGGCCGGTAACTTGGTCGGCTCTGTGCTAAGTTGCTTTGCGATCCTCCTTGTCGCGCCGACCGGATTTCCGCGATCGATTTATCTGCTCGACCTGATGATCTGTTTCCTCGGTACAGCCGGGGTTCGGATAGTCGTGCGCTTGACGGCCGAAGCCACATCCCAGGGTGGTAAGGGCGCTTTGGAAAGGAATACGCTGATCTACGGTGCTGGCGAGGCGGGTATCACGCTGCTCAGGGAGATCCAGAGGAATCCGAAGCTGCTGTATCGGGTCCGGGGATTTCTGGACGACCGGCCAGACAAGAAGGGCGTACACATCCTAGGTGAGCCGGTGCTCGGAGGAGGTGACCAGGTTCAGGCTTTGGTGTCGAGACATAACATCGAGACCATTCTGATCGCCATCCCCTCGGCAACAGGCACGGAAATGACTCGGATTCTGGAACTCTGCCACGCGGCTGGGGCAGACTGCAAGACCATTCCGGGGTTGGGGGAAGTGATTGAGGATGGCGGGTTGGTGGGGCATATCCGTGCGGTGGCGGTGGAGGATCTTCTTGGCCGCAGGCCCGTCCGCCTGGAAGAGAACCAGATTCGCGCCAGCCTCGAAGGCAAAGTAGTTATGGTCACTGGCGCGGCGGGCTCCATCGGCTCCGAACTCTGCCGTCAGATCGCCCGCTTCCACCCCGCCGGAATCGTCGGATTCGAAATCGCCGAGTCCCCCCTCTTCGAAATCGACCGCGAAATGCGTCTAGCCTTCCCCGTGGTCCCCTTCCACCCCGAGATCGGAAGCATCCAGAATCGCATTCGCCTGGACGAAGTCATGTGCCAGTACTCGCCGTCCGTGGTTTATCACGCAGCAGCCTACAAACACGTCCCGCTCATGGAGGCCCACGTCTTCGAGGCCATCGAGAACAACGTCTTCGGGACATACAACGTGGCTATGGCGGCAGCGGAGCACGGAGTCGACGACTTCGTCATGATCTCCTCCGACAAAGCCGTCCGGCCCACCAACGTGATGGGTGCCACCAAGCGCATCGCCGAATTGCTGCTCCTCGCCCTGCAAAACGGGCGCACGAAGTACGTGGCCGTGCGCTTCGGTAACGTGCTCGGCTCGAATGGCAGCGTCATTCCAATCTTCAAGAAACAGATCGCGGCGGGCGGGCCGGTGACAGTGACGCACCCAGAGATGCGCCGCTTCTTCATGACCATTCCTGAAGCCTGTCAGCTCGTGCTGCAAGCGGCCGTCGTCGGCGAGGGCGGCCAGATCTGCGTCCTGGACATGGGCGAACCAGTCAAGATCGTCGATCTCGCTCGGAACCTGATCCTGCTGTCGGGACTGAGGCCGGACGACGACATCAAGATCGAGTTCACGGGTATGCGCCCCGGCGAGAAACTCTACGAAGAGCTGAACACCATGCTCGAGGACACGGCTCCCACTGCCCACGAGAAGATCCGCATCTTCACAGGCAACGGTATGCCGGAAGGCGACATCGAGACTTGGCTCGATTGCCTGCGAGAGATCTGTGAGACGCGCGATACCGGTCGCCTGGTCGTAGCCCTCAAGGAGATCGTACTCGACTACAGCCCGAGCGTTCATCTCCTGAAGCGTCTGGTGAAAGCGCGGACTGAGCGTGCCGTTGTCACTACCGCCTGATCAATTCAGGACTCCGTTCGAAACAGAAATGGCGCGCCGTGCCAAGGACGAAAGTATGGGTCCGAAATGTCAGAAAGGGGAATTTGCAATGGAAACCAAGCGAGTACTAGTGAACGGGGCCGGTGGCTTCATCGCGGGTCACATGGTCAAGCGACTGAAAGCCGAAGGGCATTGGGTCCGTGCAGTGGACCTGAAGCCGCACGAGTTCGCAAAGCCGCCCGCCGACGAGTTCATCCTTGGTGACTTGCGCGACCAGCAGCTCGTTGGCGACATAGTTGAGGGCATCGACGAGGTTTACCAATTCGCCGCCGACATGGGCGGTGCCGGTTATATCTTCACGGGCGAGCACGACGCCCAAGTCATGCACAATTCCGCCACCATCAACCTCAACACGCTCCATTATGGTGTCAAGGCCGGTGTGAAGAAGTTCTTCTACTCATCATCGGCGTGCATGTACCCCGAGTACAACCAACTCGACCCGAGCAATCCCAAGTGTTCCGAGGACTCAGCTTACCCCGCGGCACCTGACAGCGAGTACGGATGGGAGAAGCTCTTCAGCGAACGCCTTTACTTGGCGCACATGCGCAACTGCGACGTCCAGGTTCGGATCGCACGCTTTCACAACATCTTCGGCCCCGAGGGCACTTGGTGCGGCGGTCGCGAGAAGGCGCCGGCAGCACTATGCCGCAAGGTCGCCGAGGCGGAGGACGGCGGTGAGATTGAGATTTGGGGTGACGGAGAACAAACGCGCTCTTTTCTGTATATCGATGAGTGCACCGATGGAGTCCGCCGCCTCATGGATTCCGAGTGCGCGGAGCCGCTGAACATCGGCTCCGAAGAGATGGTAACCATCAACCAACTCGCCTGGATGATCATGGATATCGCCGGCAAGAGGTTGGAAATCAGGCACATCCCCGGTCCGCTCGGTGTCCGTGGCAGAAATTCCGATAACCGCCTGATCGCGGAAAGGCTCGGGTGGAAGCCGTCACGGCCCCTGCGTGAAGGGCTTACCAAAACCTACGCCTGGATCTCGGAACAAGTCAGGGCGGCGCGGACAGCAGAGGTTGCCACCATAGCCTGACGGTCCCGAGGGCCTCCATTCTCTCCCAATCGCCAATTGTGGAAATTTCCCGCAACCGGAAGTAGTGAGCTATCGCGATTGAAAGGCAACACCGCCATCCTGCTCGCCTGGGCCGTATTCGTCTGCTGCGTCGTGGTCGGCTCCCTGCTGCCCGCAACGTCGCCGGTGATGGCGGTGGTGGGCCGCATGCACGTCAGCGACAAGGTGCTGCACTTCGCCGCCTACTTGGCGCTCTCTTTGCTGCCGGTGATCGGCTTCCGAGACCGTCGCGGCGGCGTCGTTGCGGGACTCTCGATGTTCCTTCTGGGCCTGTTTCTCGAAGGCGCCCAGCACTTCGCCCCCGGCCGTGCGGTGGAAGTCGGGGATGTTCTCGCCAACGGCGCCGGCGTGAGTTGCGGCACGTTGTTGGGCCTTCCCATCCGCGCCGCGATCGCCATCCTCTGACCATGCCGAGCGCTCCGGACTCCCTGCCCGCATAAGGCTGCGCTTCGCCCCTCCCGCGCAGCCGGCTCTGCTCTCCTTTGGTGTGACCGACAGGCCGGAGGTGTCTCTGCTCATTTCAGCTTCCCCGGAATGAACATGGCCGGGTTCTTCGTCCCCATGTCCACGACATGCGCGTAGCGCGAGGTCGTGCGCGGGTCGCTGTGGCCCAGCAATTCCTGGACAGCGCGCAGGTCGCCGGTGTGCAAGTAGCCCAACGTCGCGGCGGTGTGCCGTAGGGCATGGTTGGAAATACCCGCGCGCTTCAGGCCTGCGATCCGCAGATGCTTGTCGATCGTCTCGCGTATCGAGCCGCGGGTCAGGCGCTGTCCATCTTTGCCGTTCTTGCGTCCGTATCCCCAGAAGCCGAGCGTGGTGAACAACGGCGTGCCGGTGCCGTCACGCGGCACCTCGCCGCGCAGTGTCAAGTATTGCTTCACCTTCATGGCAGTGTCCGGCCGCAGGTACACAATTCGGTCGCGAGTCTTGCCGCGCAACAGCAACGAGAGATTGACGCCCTTGTCGGTTAGATCCTCGACACTGGCGCGGTACACTTCGATGGTCCGCAGTCCATGCAGCGCCATCAGCTCGACCAGGAGCCGGTTGCGCAGCCGCCGAATGCGTTCTTCGCCTTCGGCCTGCTCAGCGTCGGGGAGGGCGGAAAGCAGCCGCGTGAGTTCCTCGTCGCTCAGATATTTGAAATCATCGACCGCGTTGCGAATCCGCGGCGAACGCACGCCGGCGGCGGGATTGTCCGCGCGCAGGCCAGCACTGCGCAGGGCTTCGTAGAAGCGCCGGACGATGGACAGCCTGCCACGGATGCCACTCGGCTTGTAGCCCGCCTCCACCAGGGTCTGGCGAAATCGTTTCACATCGGTGATCGTGGCGGCGGCCGGATCGACGCGCATCAGGCCGCACCAGCCCATCCACGAGCGGATTTGCGTGCAGTAGTTGCGCACCGTGTCTTCGGACGCATCGCCATTCGCCACCTCCACACGGATGAAATCCGTGAAAGCGGCTTCCAACTCGGAGAGCGTGGGCGAGGGTTTGAGGGACACCAAGGCAGTCATGCGGTCACGCTGTCTTCACCGGAATGAACAACGCCGGGTTACGCTTGGCCATGTCCACCACATGCGCGTAGCGCGAGGTCATGCGCGGATCGGCGTGGCCGAGGAAGTCCTGCACGGCGCGCAGGTCGCCGGTGTGCAGGTAGCCCAAGGTCGCGGCGGTGTGGCGCAGGGCGTGGTTCGAAATACCCGGTCGCTTGAGGCCCGCCAGGCGCAGACACTGGGCCGTGCACAAGCGGACGTGAGGGCGGCCGAGACGATGCGGGTGGTAACCGATGGTGCTGAATAGCGGCGTGCCGTCGGCGTCGCGCGGCACCGGGCCACGCAACGCCAAGTACTCGCGCACGCGCGCGGCCACGTCCGGCCGCATGTAAGCGATGCGATCTTTGGTCTTGCCGCGCACGAGCATCACCAGGTGCTCGCCTTTGTCGGTCAGGTCCTCGACGTTCGCGCGCTGGACTTCGATGGTGCGCAGCGCCTGGAGCGCCATCATGCCCACCATGAGTTGGTTGCGCATGCGGCGCAGCTTGTCCCAACCGGTGACCGCATCGGGATCGGGGATCGCGGCGAGCAATGCGGCGAGTTGTTCCTCGGAGAGGTATTTGAAATCCTCGGCGGCGTGACGCACGCGCGGGCCCTTCACGCCGGCGGCCGGGTTGTCTTGCCGGAGACCGGCGCTGCGCGCGGCTTCGTAGAAACGCCTCACCACCATCAGCTTCCAGCCAGTAGTGACCGGGTTGTAGTTGGCCTCAATGAGCGCCTGCCGGTAACGCTTGATGTGCGCGGTGGTGATCTTGGCGGGATCGAAACCCTGTTCGGCGCACCAGGCCACCCAGTATTCGACCTCGTTGAGGTAGTGTTCGGTGGTGTCCGGCGACGCGTCGCCGCTGGCTACATCGACGCGCAGGAACTCGGCGAAGGCGGCCTCCATTTCGGCGGGCAACGGTGCGCGGCGGCAAGGGACGATCGAAGTCAGTTCAGAATTTCTCATGCGGTGGCTCCGAGTTTCGCTTGGATGAATCGAGCGGGATTCTTTTTGGCCATGTCGACGACGTGCGCGTAGCGCGAGGTCTGGCGCGGATCGACGTGGCCCAGGAACTCCTGCACGGCGCGCAGGTCGCCGGTGTGGAGGTAGCCCAGGGTGGCAGCGGTGTGGCGCAGGGCGTGGTTGGAAATGCCTGGGCGCTTCAAGCCGGCGAGATTCAGATACTTGTCGGTCTGCTTGCGGATGTGGCGACGACTCAGCCGCTCGCCGCGGTGGGTGTGATCGAGGGCGGTGAACAATGGCGTTCCCGCCGCGTCGTGCGGGACCCCGCCGCGCAACGACAGGTACTCGCGGAGCCGCTTGGCCGTGTCGGGGCGAAGGTACGCGAGGCGGTCGCGCGTTTTGCCGCGGACGAGCAGCGCGAGATGCTCTCCTCTCTCGGTCAGATCGTCGACGTTAACGCGATGCACTTCGATGGTGCGCAATCCCTGGAGCGCCATCATGCTGATGATGAGCAGGCTGCGCAGACGGCGGACCTTCTCGGGACCGCTGGTCTCGTCCGGATTGGGGATCACCGCAAAGAATCGCGCGAGCTCCTCGTCGGACAGGTATTTGAAATCCTCGGCCGCCTGGCGGATGCGCGGGGATCTCACACCAGCCGCCGGATTGTCGGGGCGCAGCCCGGCGTTGCGAGCGGCCTCATAGAACCGCCGGATGATGGAGAGTTTCCAGCGGATGCTGATCGGAGCGTAGTTGTGCTCCAGGAGCGCCGCGCGGTACTGTTTAATGTGCTTCGCCGTGGCGGTGGCCGGATCGAGGCCCTGTTCGTCGCACCAGGCGGCCCACAGCGCGACTTCATTCCGGTAGTTGCGCAGGGTGTCCTTCGAGGCATCGCCGTTGGCTACGTCGACGCGCAGGAAATCGGCGAAGGCAGCGTCCATCTCGGTGCGTGTGCGCGGAGGCCGGTGAGCCACCAGCGGGGTCAGTTGTGGAATCGTGGTTGGGGGAACGTCGGTCATGTCGACCTCCATGAACCCTTCTTCGGGGCGAAGTATCAAGTGGCGGCTGAGCCGAGTTTCACGGGGATGAAGAGAGCGGGATTACGTTTGGCCATGTCCACGACGTGGGCGTAGCGCGAGGTCATGCGGGGATCGGCGTGGCCGAGGAACTCCTGGACGGCGCGCAGGTCGCCGGTGTGCAGGTAGCCCAGGGTGGCCGCCGTGTGGCGCAGCGCGTGATTCGAAATGCCAGGGCGTTTCAAGCCGGCCACCTCGAGGAACCTGTCCGTGTAGATGCGGATTGTGCGACGGCTGAGGCGGGCTTCGCCCGCGTGGTAGCCGATGGTCGCGAACAGCGGCGTGCCCAGCTTGTCGCTCGATCCGGCGCTGCGGAGCGCTACATACTCCCGCATCCGCTTGGTCGTGTCCGGGCGGAGGTACACCATTCGATCACGCGTTTTGCCGCGCACGAGCAGCGCAAGATGCTCGCCTTTCTCCATGAGATCTTCGATGTTGGCGCGGTGAACTTCGACCGTACGCAAGGCCTGCAGCGCCATCATGGAGACCATGAGGAGATTACGGAGGCGGCGGACCTTCTCGATGCCGATTGCATCATCTGGACTGGGAATCGCGGCGAACAGCTTTGCCAGTTCCTCATCGCACAGGTATTTGAAATCCTCCGTCGCTTGGCGTTGACGAGGGGCCTTCACGCCGGCGGCCGGATTGTCGGGGCGTAGTCCGGCGTTGCAGGCCGCATCGTAGAAGCGGCGCAGGATGGAGAGCTTCCACTTGACGGTGACGGGGGAGTAGTTGTTCTCGATCAGAGCCTGCCGGTAGAGCTTGATGTCTGCGACGGTCACCTTTGCCGGATCCAAGCCCCGCTCGATGCACCAGGTTACCCACATCTCCACCTCGCTGCGGTAGCTGCGGATGGTGTCGTCGGAAGCATCGCCGCTCGCCACGTCAACACGCAAGAAGTCGGCGAAGGCGGCGTCGAGATCAGAGGGCGGCCGAAGAGGCCGGTATGGCACGAGAGGGTTCATTCAGTGATGCCGTTGAGTAGCGGTTCGAGCCAGCGGCGATCGGCGCTGGCGCTGTAGGCGGACCAGGTTTCAAGCGCCGCTTTGATGCGGGCGATCTCGGCGTCGCTGAACTCGAACTCGCGTAGCGGAATGGAGAGCGCCGGATTCCAAACGGTGCGCTCCTGGCCGGCGACCATCTCCCGCTTGAGTTCGACCGCCTTCTCTTCATCGGCATCCAGCGCAATGCGATCCTGAATGGCCCAGATCGCGCGAATAGACCCCACGTCTGCCCGCTGCGCTCCGAGAAGGGCGTGCAGGTTCAGACGCTGGGTGTGGTCCAGCGTCAGTTTCATTGACTTGTCCTCTTTGATTACGGGTTGGAGTAGAGCAGGATGAAGCCGGCGGTGACGCCAGCGGGATTCTTGACCTTGATCACGCCGGACCAGCCGGAGGGATTGCTGGCGCCCATCAACTCGGCGAGGCGATAACCGGTGCCCGCGCCGCCTGCGACAATCAACTCACCGGCAGCGGTCACCTGCAACAGCGTGTGGTCCGCCAGGTTCGAACCTGGCCCGCGCACTATGAACGGCGAGTCCGTGGAGTTGATGGCCGACACCAGTACCGGGCCACACGCTATGCCCGCAGCTACCGGCGAGGCTTGGTAGCCCCACGTTCGCGCGTAGGCTTTCTTCGGATCGTCGCCCTGCTGGAGGCACGCGCCCCAAGCGTGGAACGAAAGCCCTGACGTCCAGCCATCAGAATAATGCCCAACGGCTACCCACAGAGACGTCGCGCCGCCGGTCAACGTGCCACTAACTTTGAACCGCTGCCAAGACGTAGTGAGCGTCACGGCGATAGGCCCGGCGAGCCAGGTGGTCCAGCCGTTGTCGAGGATGCCGATCGAAACGGTCATCGTGCCGGACGGAACTTTCAGCCAAATGTAGAACGTGTACTGACCGTTGGCGGCCAGTCCGGCGATATTCTGGCGGATGAGTCCGGCGCTGCCGTTTGCGGTGACGGTGTCCGCGGTCTGGTTGCCGTCCGGCGCGAGCACGGCATCCGCAGTCACCGTGCACGTGCCGCCGTTCTTGTCCCATGTGGCGGCGCTGAAGTCTTCGGAGAACTTCAACATGTTCTCGAACGCGCCGCCCACGGTCTGGTACGCGCCGCACTCGACGGACTGCAGATGCGAGTCGGCATAGGCCCAGAGATTGTTCGCGGCGATGTAGCCGAAGTTCGCGCCAGCGGATGCATCGCGAAGAACTACCGTGCTCGCGGTTGCAGCGGCCGTCGCGTCGCTGATCTGAGCGGAGGTATGGGTGTGCGGCGGCAGATCGCCCGTCGCGAGCGCCGCCACGGTCACGGCAGCGCCCGCCGAGGCCTGCTTCAAAAAGCCGGGTCCGGTGGCCGAAAGATCGGCTGCCGTTCCGCCGCGAGGCAGCGCCAATGTGCCAGAGGCGACATCTGCGGCCGCGTGAGTGTGGGACAACGGCGCCTTGGCGGCGAGGTCCGTGACGAGGTTGATGATGTCCGATTCTGGATGGATGTGCGACGGCACTGAACCGAGCGCCACCGTTACGGTCACGCGATCGTTGCCGGCATCGTCGGCGAACGAGAGCGCCATGTTTGCGCCTTGGATCAGATTCAGCGCGCGGCGTGTGCCGACCGCCGTGCCGTTGTTCTGGATCGTGAACGGCAGCGAGCCCGACACGATGTCGCCCGCGACATGCGTGTGGGCGGGCAGATCGGAGGCCGTGAGCAAAACGCCTGCTGTGGCGCGGCCTTTCGCGTCCACGGTTAGCTTCGTGTAAGTGCCGGGCGTAACCGCCGTCGCCGCCAATCCCACAACGCCGTCATTCACCGACAGCCCGCCGACCGGATCAATCTGGACGATGCCCTTGCTGGTCGTGGTCGCATCGGGATACGAGAACGCGCCGAAGGTCTGGCCCGCCGCGAAATCGATGATCGCGTCCATGGCGATGTGATCGTTCGCGTTCAGGGCCATCCCGAGGTCGCCGGAGTTGTCTGCCTTACGCCACTTCACCGCGCCGTTGTTCGGCAGGCGGACCAGGCCCGTTCCCGCCTTGGCGCCGGAGCCAAATTCCGCGCCATCCTGGAACGTCTTCACGCCAGTGATCGTGACTGCGCCGTCCTTGAGGACGTAGTTGCGCGCGGCGGCGGTGCCGAGTTCGTTCTCGATCGCGAGCACGGCGGATTGCAGCGCGGTGATGAAGCCGGCGACTATGTTGGCGCGGACGGTCGCGCCACTCGCGTGGCCGGCGGCTTGCGTGCCGAACGAGCCGCGCTGGCAGCCGGTGAACTGAGAGGCCGTCTTCGATGTGTACACGATGAGCTCGTCATCGATGGAGAGGATGCCGTAGGTGTCGGCGAAGCCCGCTGTGGACTGCACGCTGATCGTTGAGTCGCCGGCTCCGATCGCGACGGTCGCCGTGGTTTCGAGCGGCCTGGTCGAGAACGCATCGACTGGCGAGTAGAGCGTCGACGGCCCGTCCAGCAAACCCGGAAAGTTACTCATCAGAGTTGAAGCCTCTCGTGTTCCCGCGGAACTGGTTTAATGCGCCGCTGGCCACAGGTTGGACCGGTTGCGCCACTACGCTCTCGATGGCGCGAGCCGCGTTGGGCTTGAAGTACTGCGCGTTGCTCACCTGTACCGAGCCGATCGGCAGCGGCACGGGTCGCGAGTTGAGGCAGAACTGATCGAACGCCCAGAAGCAGAACGAGTACAGCTTCAGCGGCAACCACATGCCGTAGGCCTGCGCCATCGGTGGATCCGGAGGACCATAGATGCCCGCCAAGAACATGCACTCCTCAGCGGGTCGGCCCAGGACGTTCTTCGCAAACGCAATCACCTGCCGGACAAGCCTGCTGTTCTTCTGCCACACGTCATAATCGAATCCCTCCGAGCGGAAGTACTTGATCCCGTAAGAGGAGTTCTTCCACTGGTTGGGCAGGTTCGCGTGCATGTTCAGAGCACGATAGCCGGAACTCGGCTTCGGCTGGCCCTGATTGGCGTCGAGCGGCCAGAGGCACTCGAACACCGCCGTGGGATGATACTGCCGCACGTAACTGATCACGTCCTGGCAGTAAGCCCAGATCCGATCGCGCAGGAAATCGGCGGTCACGATGTCGTCATCGGGCGAGTCGGTATTCGCCAGAAACCGATGCATGGCGCGGAGATGCGCCGCCTCGAAATCGGCCTTCGTTTCGGAGTCGTAGTACGGCATGCCGGATTCGTTCGGGAAATACCACCACTGTGTCTCGCCGAACTGCAGGATCACCGGCAGGCCCGCCGCAGCGATCTCGTCGGCACATTCCTTGTACATCTGCCTCAAGTACGCGCGCACTCTTGCGCCAAAATGCATCTGGGTTGACGGCACCGGCAGATCGACCGGCGCGCCGTCCCAGTAGCACGCGGCCATCTCCGCTGGTGGCCGGTAGCATTCCATCGAGAACGCGAACGACGCCTTGATGCCCGCCGCCTGGAACTGGCCGGCGAGATCGCGAATCCATCGCCGCGCACCCTCAGTCATGACCGGCGACACGGCGTCGATCATCTCCCAATCGCCATCTGTACCAGGCGTCGCCATGTGGTCGGTGAGCGCCAGCGTAACTGAATTCGGCGCGCTCGCTGCGAGGTCAGTGAATGTCCAGGACGGGGCTTTCGACTGGATACGCAGAGTGCCGCTCGTGCCGAAGTTGTCGTCGGCCCACACGCCCGAGAACATTCCGTTGATGGTGGCACGCATGTGGCTCACGATCTGCTGGAGGCTCTCGCTGTAGCCGATGGCGTGATTGATCGTGGTGCCGCCGATCGAAAAGGAGACCACATCCCCGGGCGCCGGGTCGCCCGAGAACTCGATCGTGGCGTACGGGTATGTGGCGCCGATACGCCTGCGCTTGTTGTTCCAGAAGACGCCCATGTACACGTCGGCATGGCCCTTGAAGCCGAGCTTCTGGAGCTGCCAAAGATGCCAGGCGGGTGGCTTCTTGTATCCATGATCCGTATCGAAATCGATGGCCAGCGATACGTCTGAATACTCCCGCGGCGCGTCCGGGACATCCTGCGGCATGAGTGGCCAGAGGTAATCGAAGTAGAAATAGTAGCTAGCGCTGGCGTCGTTCTTTTCGAAAAGCGCGGTGATCTCGACGACGTGAGTTCCGGCTGGCACGTTGCTGCGCACCTGCACGTTCGCGGTCGTGCCACCGTACTCGTTCAGATACAAGTCGTGAATGGTCGCCACATCACCGTCGAGCGTGACCGCCACCTTGCCGCAGTCGACGCTCAGGAACGTGCCGAGGTACAGGGCGTGCTGCTCTGTCTGCGAATATCGGAGCGACACTTTGCGAACATCGCCCGCTTTATTGGGCGCCGTACGCCTGGCGTGGCCAGAGCTCCACCACTGCGACGGCCAAGCCGGGTCGGCGCCGTACCTGTAAGACTCCCAATAGCCCGTATACTTGCATCGCGCATCGGCCTCCTCAATGCGGGGCGAGCCGCCGCCCACCTTCAGGCTGGCGTCGCCGGTCACCCGAATGTTCGAGATCGTGCATCCCCACTCGACGTTTCCGGGGAATCCGGAAATCGGCGAGAGCTTCTTCACCCGGGCGCCCGCAGGCCAGGCGGCCGCGGTCGAGTTCTCAAATCCCCGCTCCACCCGGATCTCGGTACGCGAATCTACAGCGAGCAGGTGCACGACTTCTTCGCTCGTCGGCGTGCCGATCAGATACCTGCCGCCCGTGAGCCTACTCGTGTCGTCCACGGCCCAGGCCGTCTCGTCCGCCTCGACTCCGGCGGTGAGGAAGCACCCGTCTTCAAGATCCTGCTCCGCGTTTTCGAAGCGGGGTGCGAAGACCATGTACATCTTTCGGCAATCGTTCATGGGCACGACGGCGATGTTCTTGTCGCGGAGTTCCGCGGTGAAGTCGAGCGTGACGTGATACTTCTTGTCGCAATCGCCGCCGGTGAAGCGGGCGTTGTTCGCATTCCAAGTGAAGCCCTGCGCATCCTCGGCGTCGCTGTACCCGTCCGGGAACGGTGCTGTCAGCTTCTGATGGCCGGCGGTCGCCAGGAGCACGTCGATGTTGCCGAGTTTGCCGTAGTTCGCGGCGGGCGGCTCTTGCGTCCGGAACACAATCTGAATTTCGTCCGCATCCGCGCCTGCGGCCGCTTGGATGACGGCAGTCTGGTCGGGGCCGAAGCGCCCCGCCACCGTGTCGCCGGGCGTGTTGATCTGATCGACGAACTTCAGGCACAGGTGGCGCCAGGTGGGCACGCGCGTGACGTAAGACCCGGACGGGTGGCTGATCGTGGCGTTGATCCAGATCCGGTTCAGAACGGGATCGGAATCCAGTACCCAACACCGCTCTTCATTTGTGCCCAGGCGTTCCAGCCCAATCCAATCGCCCATCTGGATTCCCGAAGCGTCGGCAACGGTCACCCACTGTGATTCGCTGCTTGACTGGACGTCCTGGGCGAGCTGCGTTTCGAAGGCCACGTCCGTAGTCGCGACGGTGTAGCGGGTGTCGCGGAAGTGGAGATGGAGCGTGTCGATCCCCCAGGTTGGCGCTGTTCCCGAGATCCGGACAGACGCGCTGCCGGGCGTCTCGCTGCCGGAGATCACACTCGCATGATCGAGTAACCGCACCTCGTGGATATCGCCCGTGCCGGTAACGAACGTCATCGCGTCCCAGGACACGGACGGATATTTCGCGGCATCGAGGCGCATCGCGCCATCGAGCGTGTGATCGTACTCGATGTCGAACTCCAGCTTCAGGCCACTGAGGTCAGTGCGCGGCAGGTGCCTCAGACGCAGGTGATTGTAGTAGTCGTACGCATTCCACCAGCCCAGGACAGCGAAGTCATCGGCGGCCTGGAAGATGCCCGAAATCGAGATGCCGGTCTCGGTCGCATCGTGGATTGTGGTGGTCGCGCCGCGGCCGGTGAAGCCCTGCGTCTGGAAGTTCCGGCGCGGATCGAAGATGTGCAGCGGCTCGCCCATTACGTCTGGATCACTACGGTCAAGTCGGAGCCGGGATTTGGCGCTGCCACGGCCTTGATATCGAACGCGAGATCGTTTCCTTCGTTCAGCACCGGAGTCGGCCAGATGCACGGCCGGATCGTGCACGCCGGGTGGTCTTTCGTCACGACCGCGTCGAACGTCTGGTTCTCAGGGTCGATCGCCAGGACCTGCACGGTCTCTTCGGTCGCGCCGCCTGGGTCGATGAACACGAAGCGGCCCACCTCGAGGCCCGTGGTCGATGCGTCGTAAGAAGCGGTCGCGATCGTCTGCACCGACCCGCCGCCGGCGATGGCGTTGAGGCTCACAAGTCCGTAATCTGCATACGGCAGGCGCCGCGTTTCCGGCTTGCCGTAGCCCTGCGAGACCAGAAAATCGTAGGTGGTCTTCGCGCCGCCGGGAAGGATCTGCGCGATGCCCATCTTTTCGAGAATGTTCCAAGTCACGCCGCCATCGGTCGAGTACTTCACCACGTAAGCGGACTGGCCGTCCGTGGTCGGCTGTTGCACGTAAGCGAATACGCAGCGCACTGACGCCGCGTCGTGAATCTTCATCGGAATGGCGACGTTGTCCTGCGCCGCGAGCGCACCGGCAATCTGGAACGTGTAGGCGCCGCCAGAGCACGTCCGGTCGCCGGGCATGAAAGGCTCGTTGTGATGCGAGAGCGGGAACACGGTGAACGGTCCGTAGCCGAAGTGATTCGCGACTCCGACCAGTGCGGCCACGACGCACGCTGAAGGGAGCTTTGCTTCGACACGCGCTGGCAGTCCCGGCGTGCGGAAGAAGCCCTTCTTCACCGCCATGCTGAAGAGCTTCATGTCGAGCTTGTAGAAGCGGACGCCCTTCATATGCGCGCAGCGAAGCGTGCCGAAAGTAGCAAAACCGGGATCGACGCCCGGATAGGCGCGCTGAAAGGTGAAGCTCGAACCCGTGATATCGGTGATCTGCGCACACTCGTAGGAGCGCCGGCCAGGATTGGCGGCGTCCGCGGCTTCATCATTGAATACGATGAAATCGCCCGCACTGAACGCGTGCGCAGTGTCCGGATTCACGGTGCAGTTGACCGTTACCGGATCGGTGTCCTTGTCCAGGTCGGCGTCCAGGCTGGCCCACAGGTCCGTGGCGAGTTCGTCCACGTAGTACAGGCCCATGGCGATCTCGGTCGCGCCTGTGATGTTCTGGTTGCCCGCGGCATCCGGCTCGATATCGATTTCATCCACCGCGAACGAGCCGTAGTCCCCGAGCTTCGGCCTGCCGTGAACGATGCCGGGGACGCCAGTATCGTGGAAGATCTCCTCTGGCACCGGCGATGCCACGACGTCGGCCGGCTTGGGACCATCCACAAGGTCGTACATCGAGTCCGTGGTGGTGCGGCCCTGGATGTCAATCGAGTAGTCCTTGTTCAGCTTCCAACTGGTAACCCGAAACTCGCCTGAGCCGTTGGGCATGTCCGGATAAGCCATCGAACAGACCATGCCCGGCTCGGTATTCAGCGCGAGCACGGTCGTCCGGAACGAAACCATCCGCGCCGCTTTCCACTCCGCTTCGTTGATTCCACCCAGTTCTTCGCGCAGCCGTGTGCTGATAATCCGCGACGCCTGCGACTTCGAGAACGTCCCGCACAAATTGACATTCGACTTCAGGAACAGCGGTACGGCACCCGCGCCGACGTGCGTGGCGTAGTCGATGTCGTAGACGGTGACCGAGTTGTTGACGAACTGATAATCCTCGTCCGCGAAGTTTGCGGTGAGGTGGTTGAAGGACGGCTTCAGCGGCGCGAGTTGTAGGGACTGGAACAGGATATTGCCTGCGGTGAAGGCCTCCACCGCGGAGGAGTTCTCGCGGACGCCAATCTTGAGCTTGCCGAAGGCGAACGTGTAATAGCCCAGGCAGTTCATCAGCACTTCCTGGAGCCAGTCGCGGAGCGGCTTCTCTTCCTGGAGCACGCCGCGGAACTTGAACTGCGTTTCGCTGCCGGAGCCGACGAGCTTGGTAACCTGGTCGTTGCAGATCGCCGCCGCGTCCAGCGCCGCCTGAACATCGAACAGCGTCTCGGCCAGGTCCAGTTGCTGGGTGGTGGCATTAGCGCCCAGCCGCAGGCCGCGTGCACGCAGCAGCATGTTCACCGCAATCCACACTGGGTTGGTGAGCGCCGGCCCGTAGGCGCGTGCGCCAAGGGACGTCCACACCCACCCGCTCATGCCCATCTGAACGTTGGCGATCATGGCGTGATCGCCGGGCTTCGACAGTTGCAGGCCCTTGGCGTCCGACCGGCGAATTACGATGAACGCGGTCCCGGCCGCGAAGTTGTCCTTGAACGTGGAGTTGCCGGAACACACCTTGCGCCAATCGCCGCCCACGCTGTTGCCGGTTTCGTCGCACGAAAACCAATCCTGGGCGCCGGCGGGATCCGTGCCGAGACACTGTCGCAACCCGTAATTGTTCGTGGGATAGCCGTGGTGCGCCTGACCGTCCAGCGTGCTACCGACGAACGTTTCGGCCGTACCGTCGTGGTCAAGATCTTCGTAATGCGCCGGCGTGTAGGCGATGATCGGACCCTCGCCGACGATCCCCAACGCTTCGTAGAAGTCGCTCTCATCGCGGCCCGCCGCGATCTTGCAGTTCACCGGCATCTCACTGTCGGTGTAAATCTCGGGCACGCCCTGGTCGTAGATGGAATCGGCAACCAGCGAAGTGCTCGTGATTGTTGAGCGCCCGAATCCGAACACGCCGGTAGAGTTGTCCTTGATGCGCACGCTCTGCGGCTCGGCGCTGATGCCGCCGTAGTACCGCTTCATGCCGTGCGCCAGGCAGCCGTTGGCGGTCTCGTATCCTTTGTCGCACTTGGAACCATCCGCG
>JAFDVZ010000011.1:0-326281 GCA_018268715.1 Acidobacteriota bacterium
TCAGGCTTCACCCCGACACCAGGCTTCACCCCGCCAACCGGCTTCGCCTCGACACCGGGCCTCGCCTCGACAACCGGCTTCGCCTCGACACCAGACCTAGCCTCGACACCAGACCCAGCCTCGACACCAGGCCTAGCCCCGACAACCGGCTTCGCCTCGACACCAGACCCAGCCTCAACACCGGGCTTCGCCTCGACACCAGGCCTAGCCTCGACACCAGGCTTCGCCCCGACACCAGGCCTCGCCTCAGCCACCCGCTTGGCCCCAACCATCGGCTTCGGCCCAACCACCGGCCGAGCCTCAACTGCCGGAGTGCCCCCGACACTCGGCCGAGCCTCAACCGCCGCCTTCGGCCCAGCCACCGCCGAAGCGCTACCCGGTCCCGCCCCCGCGCCCGGCGGGGCCCCCTTCGCCCGTTCGCCGGACAGCGCCGACCTCACCGCGGAAATCGCCCTCTTCGCCAGCGCGACCAAAGGACTCACGGCCTGTCCGCCGACCGCCGACGACGGCGCCCCGCCGGACCCGTTCACCCCTGGTCTCGCGGCGCGAGCCCCGTTCAAACGGCCTGTTTCGACAGTTCGCCCAGGCTGATTCTGTACTGTAGAAGGAGTCGACGCACCTGACTTGGCGTCAGCTTTCGGAACCGGCGCAACTGACGGCGTTTGGAGAGCATTCGAGGCAGCAACGGCATCGCCGACAGGTTTCCGCGAACCAGCGCCGCCGCGATCTTTACCTTGCCTCCGAGTCCCGGAAACCGGGCCGCTTCGCCCCTTCCGGTTGCTCCTGCCCATACGCCCGCTCCCATTCTCGCCAGCCAGTAGACGCCATTCAGCCACAACAGGCTCAACGGAAACAACTTGACCGCAAGCAGAATCCTGTTCCGTTCGATCAACTGCAGTCTGCGGGACGACAACAACCCCAGACTCGAACCGCGGTGATGCCGCACCACCGCGCCCGGAACATACATGCAGCGCCACCCCGCGATGCGCGCTCTCAGTCCAAGTTCCGCGTCATCGGCATAGGCGAAGAAATCTTCGTCGAACAGGCCGATCTCATCCAGCATCGCGCGCCGGTACATGGCGGCGCAACCGTCCGGCCACAGCACCTCCTCGGCGCGATCGAACTGCCCCCGATCGATCTGCCCGGTGCCCCGCCCCCGATTCTGCCCATCCAGGTAGATCAGGTGCCCGACCTTGTCGATCCGCTTCGGGTCCTCGTGCACCAGGATCTTCGACGCCGCCATCCCGACCTCCGGCCGCCCTTCAAACACCGCCGCCAGCTCCGCCGCCCACTCCGGCCCCGCCTCGGCGTCATTATTCAGCAGCGCGATCAGCTCGCCCCGAGCCCGTTCGATCCCCCGGTTATTCCCCGCGCAAAACCCCAGATTTACAGGACTTCGGAACACCGTCAGCGCCAGCCGGCCGCCGAACTCGGCCTCCGCCATCTCCGCCGACCCATCCGTCGACCCGTTATCCACCAGCACCACCTCGAGCGGCGCATACGTCTGCGCCGCCAGCGATTCCAGGCAAGCCCGGAGCAGCTCCCGCCGGTTCCAGTTCACGACGATGACGGAAACCACCCCGGCGCTCACGCTCACCGGATCACAGTCCCGAAAACCTTGACCGCCCGCTCGCAATCCGCCCGTGACACATCAAAATGCGTCACCGCCCGCAGCACCGTCGGCCCGTTCGAATTCATCAGCACGCCGGCCGCCTTCAACCGCGCGCTCACTTCCGGCGCCAAAAGCCCCGTTTTGGCGATATCTACCATTAAAATGTTAGTGATAGCGTCAGAAACCGTCACTCCGGGCAGTTTTCCCAGCGATTCGGCCAGAAAGCGCGCATTCGCGTGGTCCTCCCCGAGCCGTAAAGTCATTGTTTCCAACGCGATAAGCCCCGCCGCCGCCAGGATCCCGACCTGCCGCATCCCGCCGCCGAGCCGTTTTCGGTACAGTCGCGCCCGCGCGATCGCGTCGGGGGGGCCGGCCAGGATGGAGCCGGCGGGGGCACCTAAACCCTTGGAAAGACAGAACATAACTGTATCGGCGCAGGCCGCGAAATCACGCGCTGGAAGGCCCGCGGCCGTAGCAGCATTGAAGATTCTGGCCCCATCCATGTGCACTTTTATGCCGTTTTCGTGCGCTCTTGTGTAGATTTCGTGCAGATTTTGAACAGTATAAATCGTCCCTCCGGCCATGTTGTGGGAGTTCTCGACTTCGATCAGCGAGGTCGGGGCGTTGTGGGGACCGAAGGCGCGGATCTTGCGCTGGATACGGTCCCAGTCGAGGATACCGTCGGAAGTTTCAACAGTCCGGACCAGGCAGCCGGAGAACCAGGCGGTCATGGACAGTTCCCAATCGAGGATGTGGGCGCGGGCGTCGCAGATGACCTCCTGCCCGTGCTCGGTATTCACCTTAATCCCGATGGTGTTTCCCATGCTTCCGGTGGGGACGAAGAGCGCCGCCTCTTTGCCGATGATTTCGGCGGCGCGCTGTTCCAGACGGTTGACGGTAGGGTCCTCACGGTAGACGTCGTCGCCGACTTCGGCCTCGGCCATGGCCCGCCGCATTTCCGGGGTCGGGCGGGTGACCGTATCGCTGCGTAGATCGATGAATTGGCTCATGTCAGTATGAATTCGCTGAAGACTTCGTTGGACAGCAGGACGCCGGCGCGCGTCAGCTTTATCGTGGCGCCGTCGGATTCCAGTAAACCGTTGTCGATGAAGCGGTTAATGGGGGCGCCGAAACGCGCCCAGTCAGCCGGTTCGGGGGTGACGCCGCGCATCAGGCGGAGGCCGACGAAGAAACGCTCCTCGTCCCGGTTGGCGGGCGCCTCGCTCTGGCGCGCCGGCTGGCCGGATTCGACCCGGCGGACGTATTCCTCCGCCGTTTCGACGTTCTCTGAACGGAGAACACCGTCGAAGGAGTGGGCGTCGGCGCCGAAGCCGGTGTAGGGTTCGAGCCGCCAGTACTTCAGATTGTGAACCGATTCGAGGCCGGGCCGGGCGAAGTTCGAAATCTCGTAGCGCGGGATGCCCAGAGCGGCCAGGCGGTCGACGGCCGTCTCGTAAAGATCCGCCGTCAGCTCGTCGGAGGGGGCGTCGGCGGCGCCGTAGCGCGCTCCGTTGTTCAGAATCTCGAGGCCGAGGCGGCTGTCCTGGTCGACCTCCAGCATGTAGACGGAGACGTGCGCCGGGGCGAGGCGTTCGACCCAGTCCAGGGACTCGCTCCAGGAGGCCGGGGTCTGGCCGGGCAGGCCGGCGATCAGGTCGATGTTGTGATTCGCGATTCCGGCGGCGCGCAGGGTGGCCACGTCGGCGGCCACGGTGGCGGCGGTGTGCTTGCGGCCTGTGCGCGCGGCCTCGCGGGTGACGAAAGATTGGACGCCCAGGCTGACGCGGTCGATGCCGGCGTCATGCCAGGCTCGGGCGGCCTCGGGGGTGATGGAGCCGGGCGCGGCTTCGAGCGTCGCTTCCCGCCAGGGTCGGCCGGGGATGGCGCCGAGGATCCGCGAGAGCGCATCGAGGGGCATTCGGCTGGGCGTGCCGCCGCCGATGTACACGGTGTCCGGGGTCCATGGCCAGGGATGCCCGGCGATCTCCTGTTCCAGAGCGCGGAGGTAGCGCGCCTCCAGTTCCCTGGGCGCCACGCCCGAAGCGAAGTTACAGAAGGTGCACTTTTGGGCGCAGAACGGGAACGAGATGTAGACCCCGGGCATTCGATTACAGCCGGACTTCTTCTCCCAGTTGTTTGGAGATGGCGGAGGCGATCATGTCGAGCAGGGTATCGCCCGTTTCCGGGTAGACGAAGGCGGCCCGAACGGCGTCCCAATCGAGCTTGAAGCTGCGGGAGTGGGCGGAGACCCAGATCTGGCGGACCGGCGTGTTCGGGCTGACCACGAACTTGCCGGGCGGCTCGTCGAATTCGATGGTGAGCGCCCCGGCGTTGAAGTCGGCTTCAAAGCCGTACTGGTCGCCGGCGCTGGTGAGTTTGCGGAAGAGTTGGTCGAGCGCCTGATCGGCTTGCCGTCTGAATTCCTGTTCGTCCATGGGGTTTCGCGGGCGGGGAGTCCGGTTGGGGTGGTGCGGATGGAGAGACTTGAACTCTCACTCCTTTGGGGAACCAGAACCTAAATCTGGCGCGTCTGCCAATTTCGCCACATCCGCGTGCCGCTCGGGACTCTTTCTTCTCCATGATCGCATGGGGAAGACGGAGCGCGTGGGACAATGTTGTATACTCGCCGACCATGCTTGTCGCTACCGTGCTTCTCGTCATCGCCGCCGCCCTGCCGCCGCAGTTTCAGGCGAAGGTGCAGGAGGGTGCGGCCGCGCTCGATAAGAACGACCTGGCCAGGGCGCGCGCGGCGTTTGAACAGGCTACGCGCATCGCGCCCAACGAGGCCGGCGGGTGGCTGATGCTGGCCCAGACTTGCGCCAGACAGAAGGCGAACGCGGACGCTCTGGCGGCGGCCCGGAAGGCGGAGACGCTGGGCGCCAAGAATCCGCAGATCCTGCAGGGGCTGGCCAATTTCTACGCCACCCTGGTTCCGGACCTCCCGAAAGCGGCGGCCATGGGACAGCGCTATGCCGAGTTGTCGCCTCGCGATGTAACCGCCTGGCGGCGGCTGGCGGAGTTCTGCCTGAATGCCGGGCTGGTGGATCAGGCGGTGGCCGCCGGGACTCGGGCGCTGGCGGTGGATAACTCCGCGGCGACGCATACGGTGCTGGGCTCCGCATATCTCGCGCGCAAGGACTTTTCGCGTGGCGTGGCGGAGTTGGCCCTCGCCTTGAAAGCGAACCCCTATGACGAGGGTGCGCACTTCCGGCTGTCGCAGGCGCACCTGATGGCGCAGGATTTCGCGGGGGCGGTGGAGGTGCTGCTGAACGCGCGCAGGACGTTCGACAAAAGTCCGCAGATCGAACTCGCGCTGGGCGTCGCCTACTATGGCCAACGCAAATTCCCGGAGGCCATCGCGCAGTTTCTTCGGACGATGGACCTGGCGCCCGATGTGCCGCAGCCGTACCTGTTTCTGGGACGCATGATGGACCACCTGACGGACCGGTTGCCGGAGATGATCGACCGCTTCACGCGGTTCCAGACGCGGAATCCCAAGAGTCCGATCGGGTACCTGCTGCATGCCAAAGCCATCGTACAGTCGCTGCCGGCTAACGGTTATCCGCCGGAAGCGGCCGCGGCGTTCGAATTGACGCAAAAGGCGCTGGCGCTTGAGGATAAGGACGCCGAGGCGCATTACCTGATGGGCGTTCTGTTGGACCGCCAGCAGAGGTACGGCGACGCCGCGGCGCAGTTGGAGCGAAGCGTCCAGTTGAATCCGAAAGATTCGGCCGTCCACTTCCGGCTGGCGCGGGTATACGATCGTCTAGGACGGAAAGACGACGCCGTCCGCGAACGTGAGTTGCACGAGAAGTTGAGCGAAGAGGAGAGGGCGAAACCGCGATGATGCCTGGATTCCTTTTGTTGATGCTGATGCAGGCTGGACCGGCCACGGCGGCTGAGAATCCGGCGGACCGGTTGATTGGCGAGATTGGACGGTCGGGGCGCGTGATCGACGTCAATGACGCGCGGGAGCGCACGGCGGATCCGCGAACACGGATTGCTCCGGGTTCGCCGCCGCTGTTGAGCTTTCGATACTTCGCCGGGGCCGACCGGCACCGGTTCGGCAAGCTGGACCTGATGCTGGACGATGCGGGGCACTAATATGATTTCTCACAGAGGTCACGGCGGGGGACTGCGCTCACTACGGCTTGCTTTTTTGACGATGGCGGTGGCCTTCGCTCAGTCCGATTCGTTTGTCGCTGGGTTGGAAGCCTTTAACAAAGGCGATTATCCTCAGGCGGAGCATCGGTTGAGA
This sequence comes from Acidobacteriota bacterium, assembly GCA_018268715.1. Classification (GTDB taxonomy): domain Bacteria; phylum Acidobacteriota; class Terriglobia; order Bryobacterales; family Bryobacteraceae; genus TMP-7. The sequence goes on from JAFDVZ010000011.1 coordinate 5,871, forward strand.
GCTTCTCGGGATCCGAGGGCGAGAGCCTTTCTTGCGCTTACGCTCGCAGCCACGAACCGGTGTTCGGAGGCGGAGCGCGATCTGGCTGCTGCTTTTGGCGGTCCCAAGAATAATACCGGGCGGCTGGCTGGTTTGGCGCTTGCCCAGTGCCAGATGACTGCCAGTAAGTGGGACGAGGCTGGGGCAACCCTGGCGAAGATGACCGCGGCTTATCCGGCCGACGCCGATGTGCTGTATCTTTCCGCTCGCCTGCATATGCGGGCTTGGAATGATGTTATTTACCAGCTCTATAAGACGAACGCTGCTTCGTTCCGCGTGAACCAGATCTCCGGCGAGATTCTGGAGACCCAGGGGCAGTTCGCCGCCGCGGCGGCGGAGTATCGCAAGGCCATCGAGAAGAATCCCGATGCTTTGAATCTGCACTTCCGGCTGGGGCGGGCGCTGCTGATGAGTTCGCATGCGCCGGAGACGCTGGATGCGGCGCTCAAGGAGTTTGAAATTGAGTTGGGGCGCAATCCTCGCGATGCGGTGGCGCATTACCAGGTGGCCCAGGTGCTGCTGGCCAAGGATCAGGCCAAGGAGGCTACGGCGGAGTTGGAACGGGCGCTCGAACTGAATCCTGACTTTCCCGAGGCGCTGATTGCGCTGGGTAAGCTGCGGGTGGACGCCAAGCGCAACGATGAGGCGATTGCGCTGCTTAGCAAGGCCGTGAAATTGATGCCTCGCAGCGAGTCGGCGCACTACAACCTCATGATCGCCTACCGGAATGCGGGCCGCATGGGGGATGCGCGGCGGGAGAAGGCGGAGATCGATCGGCTGCAGAAAGTCCCCGAAGGCGAGTTTACGGAGTTCCTGAAGAAACTCGGCGAGAAACAGCCCGAGAAATGAAGCTTCTGGGGGGATTGCTGCTGCTGGCGGCCGCGGGCGGCGGAGTGGCGGAGTTTCACGACATCGCCGAGTCCGCCGGGTTGACGCACGTGTTCCCGAATGGGGGCATGGTCACCAAGGAGTACATCATCGAGACCACCGGCAGCGGCGTGGCCTTCATCGACTACGACAACGACGGGCTGGCGGACGCCTTTGTGATCAGCGGGGACGGCGCGCCGAGCCGGTTGTATCACAACGAGGGCGGTAAGTTCCGCGATGTCAGCGAGGCCATGGGGGTGACGCGCGGCGGATGGGGACAGGGCGCCTGCGCGGGCGATTACGACAACGATGGGTTCACCGATTTGTTTGTAACGTACTGGGGGCAGAATGTCTTATACCGTAATGAGGGCGGCAAGCGGTTCCGCGATGTGACCAAGGAAGTGGGCCTGGCGCAGGACCGGGTGCGGTATAACACGGGCTGCGCGTTTTTCGACTACGACCGCGATGGGCGGCTGGACCTGTTTGTCGCCAACTACCTGAAGTTCAGCTACGAGGAGACGCCCAAGCCGGGGGCGAACCCTTATTGCTGGTATCTGCAGATGCCGGTGAACTGCGGGCCTCGCGGGTTGCCGTTTGACCGGAACATCCTGTACCACGCCACGGCGAAGGGGACCTTCGAAGATGTCTCGGTGAAGAGCGGCGTGGCCGAGCCGAATCAGAATTACTGCCTGGGGGCGTTGGCCGGCGATTTCGACGGCGATGGGTGGCCCGATATCTTCGTGGCCTGCGACCAGACGCCTTCGCTGCTGTTCATGAATCAGCATGACGGGACGTTTTCCGAAGAGGCGCTGTTGCGCGGCGTGGCGCTGAACGACGACGGCAAGGCGATGTCCGGCATGGGGGCCACCACCGCCGATTTCAATCATTCCGGGGCGCTGAGCATCTTTCGCACGAACTTTTCCGATGAACGGGAGACCTTCTACATCAATCGCGGGAAGGGCGAGTTTCAGGATGCGACGCTGGGGCTCGGCATGGCGCACAATACGCGGTTTGTGGGGTGGGGATGCACGTTCCTCGACTTCGACAACGACGGCTGGCCGGACCTGTTGCTGGTGAACGGGCATGTGTTCCCGGAGGTGGAGCGCAAGAAGCTGGACATCCACTTCAAGGACCGCCGGATTTTGTACCGGAACCTCGGCAACGGCAAATTCGAGGATGTTTCCGAGCGGGGGGGCCCGGCGGTGCTCGACGTACACTCTTCGCGCGGGGTGGCGGTGGCCGACATCGACAACGACGGCGTGGTGGAGGTTCTGATCAACAACCAGGGCGAACGGCCTTCGCTGTGGCGGCAGACCTCGAAGCCCGCCGGGAATTGGGCGCTGGTGCGGCTGGTGGGAACCGTGTCGAACCGGAGCGCCATCGGGGCCAAGATCCGGCTGACCGCCGGGGGCATGACGCAGTACGCCGAGGTGCGCAGCGGGGGCGGCTACATCTCGCAGAACGACCTGCGGCAACACTTCGGACTGGGCGCGGCGAAGAAGATCGACCGCCTCGAGATCGAATGGCCCAACGGCCGCAAGCAGGAGTTGGCCGACCAGGAGGCGAATCGCGTGATCACCGTGACCGAGGTCCGGTGAAGGGCGCCGGGCCTCAGCCGGCGCCGACCATTTCCGTGAGGCGGTCCACCACGTTGCGCAGCTTGTCGGATTGGATGCGCATCTCCTCACCGGCCGAGGCGCTTTCCTCGGCGCTGGCGGCGGAGTTCTGGGTGACCTGCTGCATCTGCGTGATGGCCCTGGCGACCTCCGCGATGCCCTGGGCCTGCTCGCGGCTGGCCTGATTCACTTCGTCGACCAGCGCGCGGGCCTGGGTCGCGCTTTCGGTGATCGCCTGGACATCCGTGGTCACCTGGGCGAGCCGGTTCTTGCCCTCGCTCGACTTCTCGATCGACTCGGCGATGAGGGCGGAGGTGTCGCGGGCGGCCTGGGCGCAGCGTTGGGCGAGGTTGCGGACTTCATCGGCCACCACGGCGAATCCCGCCCCCGCGTCGCCGGCGCGGGCTGCCTCGACGGCCGCGTTGAGGGCCAGAATGTTGGTCTGAAAGGCGATTCCGTCGATCACCTGAATGATCCGGGAGATCTTGTCGCTCGAGGCGTTGATCTCGTTCATCGACTGGATCATCTGAGTGAGGCTCTGATTGGCGCCTTCGATGCGGCTGAAGGCCTGGTCCATGTTGCGGGCGGCGACGGTGGAATTCTCGGCGTTGCGCATGGTCATCGAGCTGATTTCCTCGCTCGACGCGGAGGTCTCCTCGAGCGACGCCGCCTGCTCGGACGCCCCTTGCGCGAGCGACTGGCTGGCGGTCGACACCTGCGAAGCCGAGGCGGTCAACTGCGAGGCGCCTTCGCTGAGTTCACCCACCACCCCCCGAAGCGAGGTGTTCAAACGCATGATCACCAGGCCGACGCCCCCTCCGACGCAGGCGCTCAGCACGAGCAGCACCAGCGCGATCCAGCGGCTTCGGCCGGCCAGTCCGGTGGCTTCCTCCCGGCCCGCGGAGAGCTTGGCGGTTTCGATTTCGGCCAACCGGTGGGTCAGACTTTCCAACTCCCGATAGATCGGCGCTCCGCGCTGCCAGCCGACCTGCGCCGCCAGATCCAGATGCCCGGATTGTACGTTCCGCTCGACCTCCTGGAATATGCCGCGCCACTGACCGACGGAGTTATCGATGCCGTTCAACACCTGGAGCGTATCCGGGTCCGGCGAAAGCTGGCGCGTCGCATTGACTGCGTTCAACAGCTTGTCCGCGCTGGTCCGGAAGAGATTGCGGGCGGCGACGGCCGTCTCCTGGTTCTTCAACAACGTATAGAGGATATAGCCGCGCTGTCCGGCCAGCATGTCGGACTTGGAGGCGGCGATATCGGAGGCGTTCAGCGTTCGGCGGAAGGTCCGGTCCGCCGCGTCCTTATAGGCGCCTTCGAGGTCGCCCACGGCGGACAAGGAGAAGTAGGCCAGGGTTAAAAGCAAGACTGACAGCGTCCCGAGCGCGAAACTCAGCTGCTTGCCGATGGTCATTCGGAGGTTCATACGTCCACCCTTCCCGCGAGATCGAGCGGGCCGGGGCCCGTGATCATGTTCTCGTCTATTAATCGGCTGGGTGGCCGAAGAGTGTAGAACTTCCGTCTTAGGATTCTTCCGACCGGGGCACGCTAGCCTAGGGCCGCGATTCGGATTCGACGCCGAGCATGTGCTGCATCGCCTCCAGGCTGACGCCCTTGGTTTCGGGCACCATGAAGCGGACCCAGACCAACTGCAGCATCATCATGAAGCAGAAGAACAGGAACACGTAGCCGGGATCGAAGGATGTCACCAACAGCGGGAAGAAGGTGGTGAGCAGCGCCGCGAAGAACCAGTGGGTGAAGCTGCCGAGGGCCTGGCCTTCGGCCCGGTGGCGGTTGGGGAAGACTTCGGCGATCAGGACCCAGATGACCGTGCCCTGCCCCATGGCGTGGGCCGCGATGAAGAAGAACAGGCAGGCCGGGACGATGGAGTGGTGCAGGGTCAGGAACGCCCAGGAGGTCAGCCCGAGAGAGGCGATGTAGCCGAATGAGCCGATGAACAGGAGGGTCCGGCGGCCTAACTTGTCGATCAGGGCGAGGCCGAGGCCGGTGAAAACGATGTTCACGAATCCGATGCCTACCGATTGAAGAAGAGCGGCCTTTTCGCCGAGGCCGGCCAGTTCGAAGATACGCGGGGCGAAATAATTGACGGCGTTGATGCCGGACAACTGGTTGAAGAACGACACCAGGATGGCGAGGCCGATGGGGATGCGCAGGTTGCGCGTCCAGAAGGCGGGGGCGGGAGCGCCGGCGGAGGCGGCCGAGGGCGCCATCTCCGCGGCGTGAGCTTCCAGTTGGGCCTGGGACAGCTCCGGTTCGATGAGGCGGAGGACGGCGAGGCCGGCGGCGCGGTCGCCTTTACGGGCGATCAGCCAGCGGGGGCTTTCGGGGAGTCCGACGCACATGAGCGCGTAGGCGACCGACGGGAACGCCGCGACGCCGAGCATCCAACGCCAGGCGCCGGGGCCGCCGATCTGGGCGATCACTACGTTAGAGATGAACGCCACCAGCACGCCGAATACGATGTTGAACTGGAACATGCCGGACAAGCGGCCGCGATAGGCGGGCGGGGCGATTTCGGAGATGTAGAGAGGCGCGGCGACCGTGGAGACGCCGATGCCGATGCCGCCCAGAACGCGCGCGGCGACGAACATGCCGACGCCGGTGGCGAAGCCGCAGCCGAGCGCGGAGAGCACGTACAGGATGCCGATGAATAGCAGCGTCTTCTTGCGCCCGAAGCGGTCAGTGGGCCATCCGCCGATCAGCGAGCCGAGCACGGTGCCATAGAGGGCCGAGCCCATGACCAGGCCGTGCTGTCCGGGGGTGAGTCCCCAGAGCCGTTGAATGGCCTGTTCGGCGCCGGAGATGACGATGGTGTCGAAGCCAAAGAGAAAGCCGGCCAGCGCCGAGGCGATGGACCAATAGACGATGCGAGCGTTCATATGCGGGGGTTCCGTTTCAGCGTGGCGATGCGGAGTTGGGCGAGGGGCGCGCCCTCGGAGCGGAACGCCAGACGGCCGACGGCGAGGTCGGGGCGGTAGGAGATCATCGTTCGTTTTCCGGCAATCTCGGCATCGATCAGCGAACCGCCGAGTTTATCACTACTGACGACGATGACGCGAACCGGGAAGGGACGGCCGACGTCGAGAAGGTTTTCGATGGCGTAGTCGAGGACCTTTTCGGGAGCTCCGCCTTCGCGGAGGGACTTCTCGGCGGGGCCGAAGGCGGTGGGGGAGGCGGGACCGAACTGGGCGCGGGCGGAGTGGGGATCGATGCTCCACTGGCAGGCGCCGGCGGAGCCCTCGGCGGGCAGGAAGTCGATGGCGAAACGGCCGGAGCGGGCGGGGTCGACGGTCATTTCCAGGAGAAACGACCGGGCGGGCGCGGGGACCGGCCGGTTGGACGGGATCGGCTTGGGGGCGTCGAACTGGGGCGTGACTTCGGGCATCCAGCGGGAGCCGATGCGGCCGTCGGGCTGCTGGAGGAGTTCGCGGATGACGAGCGGTCCGCCCCAGCCGCGGATGGGGATCCAGGCGGCCATGGCGTAGCGGCCGTTGTCGAGCCGGGAGACGGCGGGGACGTTCGAGCCGTCGTAGAAGTCGAGGCCTTTGGCGACCTGGTCCTGGTAGGCCGTGTCGGGGGCGTCGGCGGGCTTGGACCAGAGGCCGCGGAAGCCTCCGATGATGTAGTCGTGCTGGCCCCAGCGGAAGAAGAACGTGCAGTCGCCGCCGGGAGGGAAGCCGGGGAGCGTCTGGCGCCATCCGCCTTCGGGCGATTCAGCTTCCCATATGCCGTTGGAGCCGGCGTTGGCGAGCATGCGGAGTTGACCGCCGGGGGCGATGTAGACGCTCGGGTTCTGGCAGGGGTGGAAGACGATGCCGGACTTCTTGAAGTTCGAGACTCCGTCGGCGCTGATCGAGTAGGTGGCGCCGGCGGGGGCGCCGGGAGCATCCGGGCCGAAGGAACCGGTGCGGCCGTGCGCCTTGAGGTAGGCCCACTGGGCCGGCCAGGAGGTCTTCGCGTCGGGGCAGATGCGGCCGGTGTGGAGGCCGTAGCTGAGATACAGCTTGTCGCGAAAGACGAAGGGCGTGCCGGTGCCGATGCATTCCCACTGCTCGTCGAGCGGGGTGGCGGCGGAGTGCTCGGTCCAGTGGATGAGGTCGGTGGTGGAGAGGTGCTCGAAGTAGTGGGCGCCTTTGCCGAATTTGCTTTGGTGGTGGCGGCGGTCGTAGAGGTAGAAGACGTGGTAGCGGCCTCGGTGGACGAGGGTTACGACGTCGCCGACCCAACTGTTGTGACCGGGCGGGGTCCAGTATTGGACGGGCGCGGCGAGGGGGCGGTCGGCGTGGGTGGGGGGCGGTTGGCTCGCTTCGAGGGCGGCTCGGGTGACGAGGGCCGCGTTGGCGGTCCAGGCGCCGGGCTGGAAAGGGTCCGGGTAGCCGAAGGGGAAGTCGTTGTCGACCAGTTCGCCGTCGACGTAGAGGGTCCAGCGGACGGCGGAAAAGTCGAGGACGATGTCGTGGGCGCCCCAGGGCTTTTTGAGCATGGCGAGGGGGACGCCGACGGTCATCGAGCGCCAGTCGGGGTGTTCGTCGGAGTGGAGCTTCAGTTCGGCCTCAAGCACGGGGACGGAACCGTCCGGCATGGGGAAGGCGGGGTAGTTCTGGCGCGCGCGGTCGGAGGGATCGTGGCGGCGGAGGCGGACGGTGAGTACGCCGGGGATGTCGAGGATCGGGGCGTAGGCGTCGAACGGCTTCAGGTTCGCCGCGATGCGGAGCCGGAACCGATTACGGGCGCCGGCGACGGGCTTTTCTCGCGGCGGTTGGGCGGCCAGGGAGGGCAGGGTCACGGCCAGAGCGGTCTTCAGGAATTGGCGGCGGCGATTGCGAATCGGATGCTCCACGCGGTCAATTCTATCGGGTTGGACAGCTCGGTTATGGGATCTGGGTTCGTAATGGGTTCGGTCTGCGCCTGGCCGCGGTCCTGACTGAGCGACGTAAGGCATTGTCTTTGCGGCTACTTGTCCCCGTTGGAGGCGGGCGCTGAAAATGGCTTCGCTCATCGCATTTCGCGAAATGGCTTCCGGCAGGGGCGACAGAGGGTTCCGACCTATCCGCGAGTTACCGGACTCAACCTGGCTCCGGATTTCCTGTCTTCCCGACATGACTCATCATTCTCCGCCTTCATGATAATGGGTGAGCCGGGCTTTCGGTGTGAGATCGACGGCGCCGGAGTTACCGGTAAGATACTGACTTATCCGCAGTTAGGCTGGATTTCGGAAAATTTCCGAGTTGTGTGAATGACGATTTTCGGGGTATGCGAAATTGAGCGGAAGCGAGCGGCCGGGACATGGCGCGGGCGGCCGAACATGCCCGGCGCACATAGAAAAAGGGCGCGGACCCGAAGGCCCGCGCCCTTCTCACTCTCCCGCGCTCGGGGCGATCCTTACTTCTCGCCGCCCTCGCTCTCAATGCGCATGCCGTAGAACGAACGATACACGAACACCATCGAGATCAGCAGGCAGACGCCCGACAGGATGCTGCTCACCGACGGATCCAGCGAAACCGCCAGTTCGACGGCCAGCAGTCCGAACAGCGTGGTGAACTTGATGATCGGGTTCATGGCCACCGAGGACGTGTCCTTGAAGGGATCGCCCACCGTGTCGCCGACCACGCACGCCGCGTGCAGATCCGTGCCCTTCGCCTTCAGTTCGGTTTCCACGATCTTCTTCGCGTTGTCCCACGCGCCGCCCGCATTGGCCATGAAGATGGCCTGGAACAGCCCGAACAGCGCGATCGAGATCAGGTAGCCGATGAAGAAGTAGGGCTCGGCGAAGGCAAACGCCAGCGTGGAGAAGAACACCGTCAGGAAGATGTTGAACATGCCCTTCTGGGCGTACTTGGTGCAGATCTCGACCACCTTCTTCGAGTCGGACACCGAAGCCTTTTCAACGCCTTCCAGCTTGATGTTGGCCTTGATGAACTCGACGGCGCGATACGCGCCCGTGCTCACCGCCTGCATCGAGGCGCCGCTGAACCAGTAGATCACCGCGCCGCCCGTGATCAGGCCGAGCAGGAACGGCGGGTGCAGGATGGACAGCTTCTGCAGCGCTTCGGCCTGCAGACCGTGGGTCAAGGCCACGATGATCGAGAAAATCATCGTCGTCGCGCCCACCACGGCGGTGCCGATCAGCACCGGCTTGGCGGTCGCCTTGAAGGTGTTGCCCGCACCGTCGTTCTCTTCGAGATTTTCCTTCGCCACGTCGAAATCGACGTCGAAGCCGAAGTCGCGCTTGATTTCCTGCTTGATGTTCGGAATGGTCTCGATCACCGACAGTTCGTAGACGGACTGGGCGTTGTCGGTGACCGGTCCGTAGGAGTCCACCGCGATGGTGACAGGCCCCATGCCGAGGAAGCCGAAGGCCACCAGACCGAAGGCGAACACGGCCGGAGCCATCATCAGGGCGCTGAGACCCATGCCGCTGACGCCATATCCGATGCCCATCAGCAACAGGATGGCGAGGCCCAGCCAGTAAGCGGAGAAGTTGCCGGCCACGAGTCCGGACAGGATGTTGAGCGACGGACCGCCCTCTTTGGCGGACGTCACGACTTCACGGACGTGCCGCGAATTGACCGACGTGAACACCTTCACGAATTCGGGGATGATGGCGCCAGCCAGGGTGCCGCAGGTGATGACGGTGGAAAGCTTCCACCACAGCGATGTGTCGCCGGCCAGATCCGGGATCATCAGGTAGGACACGATGTAGGTGAGCACCACCGACACGCAGGAGGTGAGCCACACCAGCGTGGTGAGCGGCTTTTCGTAGTCGAACTTCTTGGCGTTGCCGTACTTGGCCTTGGCCACCGCTTCGTTGATGAAGTAGGACAGGCCGCTGGCGATGATCATCATGACGCGCATGGTGAAGATCCAGACCAGGAGCTGAACCTTGACCGGGTCGGACTTCACAGCCAGCAGGATGAAGGAGATGAGAGCCACGCCGGTGACGCCGTAGGTTTCGAAACCGTCGGCGCTGGGTCCAACCGAGTCGCCCGCGTTGTCGCCCGTGCAATCGGCGATGACGCCGGGGTTGCGAGCGTCGTCTTCCTTGATCTTGAACACGATCTTCATCAGGTCGCTGCCGATGTCGGCGATCTTGGTGAAGATGCCGCCCGCCACGCGCAAGGCCGCCGCGCCGAGGGATTCACCGATGGCGAAGCCGATGAAGCAGTTGCCCGCGAAGTCGCCGGGGACAAACAGGAGGATGAACAGCATGATCAGCAGTTCCACGCTGATCAGCACCATGCCGATGCTCATGCCGGCCTGCAGCGGAATCGCGTAGCAGGGGAAGGGCGTGCCGCGGAGGCTGGCGAACGACGTCCGGCTGTTGGCGAACGTGTTCACGCGGATTCCGTACCAGGCCACGCCGTAGCTGCCGGCGATGCCGACCAGGCTGAACAGCAGGATGACGACCACGCGAAGGGCGTCCAACTGCTGCAGGAAGCCGAAGTACACGACGATGATCACGCCGATGAAGATTTCGAGAATCATCAGGAACCTGCCCTGCGTGGCAAGGTAGGTTTTGCAGGTCTCGTAGATCAGCTCCGAGATCTCGCGCATGGCGGAGTGAACCGGCAGGTTCCGGAGTTGCATGTACGTGACGAGACCGAACAGCAAACCGCAGAGAGCGACGAGGATGCCGCCCATCAGCAGGGTCCGTCCATTGATTCCCTGGAAGGTCGCCTGACCCAGATCGGGCAGGACAAGGTTTGCCTCGCCGCCGCCGTGATGTTCAGCGGCGCCGGCCGGCTGAGCGTAGACCGCGCCGGACAGGCAGAAAAGAATGAGGAGTCCAACAACGATTCGAGTGATTGTCGATTTCATATGTGGTGGGGATGTGACCGCGCGCACGGGAAACTCCGCCGGGCGCATCGAGCTTCGTGACGGTTCGGAGTGCCGTAGCATTCCAGAGTTTCCTCCGTTTCGGGTTTGAAGACCTGATATGGGGCCGAAGACCCAAAATATCGCACCCGAGTGTCCTAAATCAAATCCGGGACCCGCTCCGATATGGCGAGATTCATCAAAACTGTCGAATTCTACCACTACGGCTGTTTGTCGCGAGCGATTGGTCCGACGGTCCCTGCGACGGCGCGCAGGTACCCCTGGGGGTCGAGCAGAACCTGCGTCCCCCGGACTCCGGCGGAAACTGAGATGATATCGAAAATTTCTACAGTCTCGTCGACGAAGACCGGATACCCGCGCGTCTGACCGATGGCCGTCACGCCGCCGCGGACCTGTCCCGTCAGCGGCTGGACTTCCTTGAGCGTGACCATTTCGATGCGACGGTCCCCGGTCAGCCGGGCGAGCGCCTTGGCGTCCACCTCCGCGTTGCCCGGCACGACGGCGAACGCCAGCCCGTTGCGGTCGCCGCGCATCAACAATGTTTTGAACACCTGTTCCGGGGGAAGCCCGACCTTGGCGGCGACGGTCTCGGCCGACAGATCGTCGGGATCCACCGCGTACTCGCGCAACTCGTACCGGATTCCCAGCGTTTCGAGATACCGGACGGCGTTGGTCTTAGACATCCATGATCTGCATCGCCGTTTCGAGCGACTTCAACGCGTCCTTGCCCGGCGCCGGGGAGTATTCGTGCGCCACGTAGCCGGTGTATCCGGTATCGAAGATCGCCTGCGCCACAAAGCGGTAATTCAGCTCCTGCGAATCGTCGATCTCATGCCGTCCCGGATTGCCGCCGGTGTGGAAATGGCCGAACCACTGGATATCCTCGCGGATGGTGCGGACGATATCGCCGTCCATGATCTGCATGTGGTAGATGTCGTACAGCAACTTGACGCGCGGCGAATTCACGCGCTTGCACACGCCCACGCCCCAACTGGCGTGATCGCACATGTAGTCCTTGTGGTTCACCTTGCTGTTGAGCAGCTCCATGCAGACGGTGACGCCCTTGTCCTCGGCGTGCGCCTTGATCTGGTTCAGCGCCACGACGCAGTTGTCGGCGCCCTCGGCGTCGCCCATTCCGTTGCGATTGCCGGAGAACGTGATGATGTTCGGACATCCGTTGGCGGCGGCGATGTCGATGCCTTCGTGCAGCCCCTTGATGATCCGCGCGTGATTCTCCTTGCGGTTCAGCCCATCGGGGATGGTGCCGCCGTTCGGCCCGGGAAACATGGTGGGCAACAGCCCGTACTTCTTGAGCGTGGGCCAGTCCTTGGGCCCGATCAGGTCGAAGCCTTTGCATCCGAAGTGCGCGGCATGTTTGCACATGTCCTCGAACTCCATGCCGCGTCCGAAGACGCCGCGGGTGACGCATTGCTTGATTCGTCCCTTACGCTGGACGGTCTGCGCGACGGAGATGGCGGCCGTCGCCCCCGCCATCGCGGGAAGAAAGTCTCTTCTACGCATGGCCTATATGCTATCGCGATTCATGAGGAGCGGATCGCCCAATGGAGCCGTCTTCACCCGGCGCCGCCCAGCACCTGCAGCCGCCCGTGCCGAAGGCCCACAAACACGGAGAAGCGGATCGCGTCGGCGTGAGGTCTGCGGAACCAGAGCGTCACAACGTAGTCCTCCGGCGCGAGATCGGGCGGCAGCGAGGTCGGCTGGTCAACCGCTACCTCCGCGGGATCCTTAACCCTGCGAACCTCGCCGGCCTCGATCTGCATCGTCTCCCAATTCTCACGGGCGGCCTTCTGGCTGTGGGCCAGGGCGTTCGCCCGCCGAAGTTCGTCGCTCGACGCATAGCGTTTCCCGGACAGCGAAAAAGGCATGGCGGCAAGCCGGACCACCGTGTCGCCATCGCCTCGCAGCCACGCCGCGAACCAGGCGCGCGCCAGTTCCAACGCCTCGCCCTTGCGGTCGACCGGCGGAGGTTCGGGCGACACGGGCTGCGCGCGGCGGATCACTTTGACGGAGACCGGGACGCTGACCGCCGACTTGCCGTTGGCGGCGTGCGCGGACAACGTGTAGCCGGCGTCGGATTGAACGACATCCTCCAACTCGCCGTCGAGCTTCTGGAAGCGCCCCAGATTCTGGCTGCGCCGGCCCGCCGTCTTCACGATTTCGACCGAATCAGCCCGCCGCACCGACCAGGTCAGCCTAACCGACTCCCCGCGTTCCACGCTCGCCCGCGCGGCGTCGAAGCGCACGATTTCCGGCGGCAAGGACCATGTAGCGTAGTAAGCGCGAAAAGCGTAAAAGGCCACAGCCGCGGCCAGCGCGCCTGCCACTCCAACCACCGCCAGGCGCCGTTTGCGACGTCCTCCGCCGACGCTCGTGACCACCGGCCGCCCGGCGCCAGCGGAAGCCGTTCGCGGAGCAAATCGCTCGATATCGGCGGCGAGCCGGGCGAAAGCGGGGTCGGAGGCGTCGCCGCCCCAGCGCGTCAGATCCGCCGTTTGCAGCGTGCCGAACGGCAAAGGCGGGCGGCAGGCTTCGATCTGCACAGGAACCAGCGCTTGACGGGACCACGCGTCCTCGGCCTCCGCGCAAACCCAGCGCGAGCGAACGGAACGAGGCGACCAAAGCACCAGCACGCAGCGCGCGTCCCGAAGGGCGGTCTCAATCACCGTCCGGTACTCTTCGCCCGTGGGGATCGAGCGGTCCCACCAGACCTGCCAGCCCTGCCCGGCGAGCGCCCGGGCAAGGACTTCCGCTTTGCCGCGGTCATCGCCCGAATAGCTGATGAAGACATCAACCATGGCTCGCCCACCCGTTCCGCAGAGAGTATGTACCTCGCGGAGGCGGGAGGCAAGCGCCATCGCGGACCGGCGCGCCGGAGGACGCCGCGATCAGACGCCGGCGGCTTTCGCGGGGATCGGAATCCGCGCGATATTCCGCTCGAGCCACGTCTCAAACGACAGCAGCCCCGCATTCAGCCCGCGCGCGAATTCGATGTCTCGCACGGCGCGGTAGGCGCCGTTGAAATCGCGCTTGAACTGGAACATATTGCCCAGATCGTCGGCGCCCGGAAATCCGAAGCTCCGGTAGACCTCCGGCGGAATGGCGTTGTAGGCGACTTCCTCGCCCACCAGCCGCGTAAACGCCGCCGCCATCTCCGCGCCCGACAGGTGATCGCCCGCGATGCCGACCCGCTGGCCGGCCAACGCATCGCCGCGCCGGAATACGCCGTACGCACAGGCGCCGATATCCTCCGCCGCGATCACCGGCATCCTGACGTCGCCCAGCGGAAACGTGATCGCCAACCGCCCATCCGGCCCACGCTGCGGGCCCATGCCGAAGGTGATGAAGTTGTCGTAGTAGAACGAGGTGAGCAGGAAGGTCGCCGGCACGCCCGAGTCCGCGAACAACTGATCCGCCTCGCCCTTCACGTCAAAGTGCGGGACCTTGTACTTGCCCATCAGCGTGGGCATGCGAGGATCGTCGAGCGACATGAACTTCCGCGTATCCTCGAGCGTCGACCAGATGGCGTGCCGCACTCCAGCGGCTTTGGCGGCGCGAGCCGACGCCGTCGCCTGCGCGCGCTCGCGGTCCGGCGACATGTGGTTCCAGTAGAAGGTGACGCAGAAGGCCCCGTGGACCCCGTCGAAGGCCCGCGCCAGGCTCGCCTCATCGTCGACATCCGCCGCCACCACCTCCGCGCCCAGCGCGGCCAGCTTTTGGGCGGCCTCCGAATTCACGTCGCGAGTCAACGCCCGCGCGGCGAATTCGCCGGCGGGGTCGTTCAGAATCGCGCGCACCAGTCCGCCGCCCTGCGAACCCGTGGCGCCGGCGACGGCGATGATCTTCTTCCCAGACATCCTTGCTGCACCTCTTTGGGCTACTATAGCTCACCCTCGGTCACCGTCAGCGATAACATGTATGGTCGATGAAGAATCGACTGGTAGCCAAACGCCGCGACTTTCTGAAGACCGTCGCCCTGGCGGCCGGCGCGGGAACCGCCGAAGCGCAGGCCCCCTCCGCGCCCGCGAAACCCGCCTCCGCCGAACCGCCGCCCGCAGCCCCGGCGCCCCAAGCGCCCGCCGCCATCCAATATCCGCGCACCTTCTCCGGCCATCGCCTTTCGATGATCGCCTTCCCCCTCGGCGGAGTCGCCGCGGGTACGGTCTCGTTGGGCGGACGCGGCCAACTCCGCGATTGGGAGATCTTCAACCGCCCCGACAAAGGCCACTCGGTCAGCTACGCGTTCCCCAGCATCTGGGTCCAGTCCGGCGCCGCCAAACCCGTGGCGCGGGTGCTCGAATCGCGCATGATGGTCCCCTACCAGAACGGCTTCGGACTCAGCCCCAACCAGGTCTCCGGCCTGACCCGCCTCGAAGACGCGTCCTTCACCGGCGAATACCCGCTCGCCCGCATCGACTTCCGCGACCGCGACCTCCCGGTGAAAGTGTCGCTCGAAGCCTTCACGCCGATCATCCCGCTCGACGCCGAAGAATCGGGCCTGCCCATCGCCATCCTGCGCTACACCGTCGCCAACCCCGGCAAGGAGACCGCCAAAGTCTCCATCGCGTTCTCCATGGAGAATCCGGCGGGCCTCGACATCCGCAACTCCGGCGCGCGCCAGCCGATCCTGAACCAGCGAACCTCGGAATATCGCGCCGAAGGGGATCTCGCAGGCCTGCTCATGACCAACCCCGGCACACCGAAGGACGACCCGCTGGCCGGCTCCTTCGTCGTCGGCGTCATTGGCGGAGAAGGCGGCCACATCACGCACCTGCGTGGATGGCCGAAAGCAAAGTGGTGGGCGAGCCCCCTGCTGTTCTGGGACGACTTCACGGCCGACGGCCAACTCGGCCCCGAGCCCGCCGAACTCGGCCCAGTCGGCTCCGTCTGCCTGGGCCGCGAGATCGCCCCCGGCGCCAAGGCCGAATACACGTTCGTCCTGGCCTGGCATTTCCCCAACCGCACGCCCGCCTGGTGCGGCTGGTCGAGCACTCACGAAGCCGAACGCAACACCGTCATCGGCAATCACTACTCGACGCGCTTCGCCGACGCCTGGGCCGCCGCCTCGCACGCCGCCAGCAACCTGCCGTCGCTGGAAAAACGCATGCGGACCTTCCTGCGAGCCATGCGCGAATCCACCCTGCCCGCCGCCATGAAGGACGCCGCGATGGCGAACCTGTCCACGCTCGCCACGCCGGTGGTATTCCGCACCGCCGACGGCAAGTTCCGCGGTTTCGAAGGAATCAGCGACGGTAGCGGCTGCTGCCACGGCAACTGCACGCACGTGTGGAACTACGAAACCACCACGCAGCACGTCTTCCCCACCCTCGCCCGCTCCATGCGCGAAGCGGCCTTCGACCTTGCCCAGCAGATGGACGGCGTGCTGCCCATCCGCCTGAATCTCCCGGAAAGCGACCAGAACTCCGGCACCACCGCCGCCGACGGAACCATGGGCCAAGTCATCAAAGCCTACATTGACTTCGAGCTATCGGGCGACTCCGATTGGCTCGGCAAGATTTGGCCCAAGGTGAAGCACGCCATGGAATTCTGCTGGGTGGAAGGCGGCTGGGACGGCGACCGTGACGGCGTCATGGAAGGCGTCCAGCACAACACCTACGACGTCGAATTCTACGGGCCGAATCCCATGTGCGGCGTCTACTACCTGGGCGCGCTCCGGGCCGCCGAGGAGATGGCCCGCGCCGTGGGCGACGCCGCCTTCGCCGCCCAGTGCCGCAAGCTGTTCTCGAGCGGCAGCCAGTGGATCGACGCCAATCTCTTCAACGGCGAGCATTACGTCCAGCACATCCACGGCCTTCCGGTCGACAAGATCGCCAAGCCGCTGCGTTCGCGCGGAGGCGCCGAGGATCCCGAACACCCCGACTTCCAGCTCGGCGAAGGCTGTCTCACCGACCAGTTAATCGGCCAATATCTCGCCGACGTGGCCGGACTCGGGCCCTTACTCAAGCCCGAAAATATCCGTAAGACCATCGCGACCATCTATAAGTACAACAACCGCTCCAGCCTGGTCCACCATGACTCGGTGGAGCGCATCTACGCCCTGAACGACGAAGCGGCCGTGCTCATCTGCGACTACGCCGAAGGCAAGCGCCCGCGCATCCCGTTCCCCTATTCATCGGAAGCCTGGACCGGCATCGAATACCTGTTCGCCACCCAACTCCTGTTCGCCGGAATGCTGAAGGAAGGCGTCGGCGCCTACGAGAACGTCCGCAAGCGTTACGACGGCGAACGCCGCAACCCTTGGGACGAGGTGGAATGCGGCCACCACTACGCCCGCGCCATGTCGGCGTGGTCCGGCGTAGTCGCCTTGAGCGGCTTCCGCTACCAGGGCGCGGACCGCAAGGTGATCGCCGTCCCGCGCACGCGCGGCGGCAATTGCGCGTCGTTCTGGTCCACCGCAACCGGCTGGGGAACCTTTACGGTTTCGGGCGGACGCCTCGCCCTGACCGTGCTCGCCGGAAAGCTGCCGTGCCTCGCGTTCGAGCTCGCCGCCGAAGCCCGCCCCGCGAAATCGAGCGTCACCGCCGCGGGAAAGCCGGTAACTCACCAGGTGAGTTATCAAAACAGGCGCGCGACCATCACCCTGGCCGAGGCCATCGAGTTAGCGGAAGGCGACAAGTTATCCGTCGCCCTATAACATAGTTTGAGGAAATCAATGAAACTCCACTGGATCCCCATAGCGATCTGTGCGCCCATGCTTCTGGCGGCGCAGGACTTCGACGGCGTCGCCAGCACCATGTCGACGATTTACCGTCTTTCGAACGCGAAGACGTTCTCCATCAGCCCGGAAAATCCCACCGGCGAAAAGGGCAAGGGCGCGATGGCCGTGAAAGGCAACGCATCGAACGCCGCCCGCGACTTGGGCCAGGGCTGGAAGGTGAACCCCTACATCATCATTCCGCCGCACAGCACGGCCACGCTCGCCGACATCAGCGCCCAGGGCGCCATCCAGCACATCTGGATGACCCCCACCGGCAACTGGCGCTGGTCCATCCTGCGCATGTACTGGGATGAGGAAAAGGACCCCTCGGTGGAAGTCCCCGTGGGCGACTTCTTCGCCATGGGCTGGGGCAAATTCGCGCCCATCACCTCGCTTGCCGTGTGCGTGAACCCCGGCAGCGCCTTCAACTCCTACTGGCCGATGCCCTTCCGCAAGCACGCCAAAATCACCATGGAGAACATCGACGAAAAGCCCATGACGGTGTACTTCCAGATCGACTACACGCAGACCCGCGTGGCCGCCGACGCCGCCTATTTCCACGCCCAGTTCCGACGCGTGAACCCGCTGCCCTACAAGGACGTGTACACCATCGTCGACGGCGTCAAGGGCAAGGGCCAATTCGTCGGAACGTACCTAGCCTGGGGCGTTCGCAACAACGGCTGGTGGGGCGAAGGCGAGATCAAGTTCTACATCGACGGCGACAAGGAATTCCCCACCATCGCGGGCACCGGCACGGAAGACTATTTCTGCGGCTCCTACAACTTCGAGAACCAGGAGAAGAAGGAGTACCAGGAATTCACGACGCCCTACACGGGCCTGATCCAGGTGATCAAGCCAGACGGACTCTACCGTTCACAGCAGCGCTTCGGCCTCTACCGCTGGCACATCGCGGACCCGGTCCGTTTCGAGACGGATCTGAAGATCACCATCCAGGCGCTCGGCTGGCGCGCCGGCGGCCGCTATCTGCCGCTGATGGACGACATCTCGTCGGTCGCGTTCTGGTACCAGACCGACCCGCACGCCCCGTTCCCGAAGCTGCCGTCGAAGGACCTGCTGGAGGTGAACTAAACGTGCGGAGAGGCGGCGTGGTGGTGCGCCGCCTCTCCATACTCGAATACTTCAAACTTCCCGAGGACGCCGGGGGCTATCGCGATTAAGAGCCGGCGCGGACCCGGTAAGCCGCCTTCTTACTTCTTCGTATCCTTCAGGATCTTCTCGATCTTCTCGTTCAACGTCTTCATCGCCTTGCTGTCCGGCGCGCCCTTCAGAGCCTCCTTGGCGTTCTCCGCGAAAAACCTCGCCCGGTCCGGCTCATCCAACTTCTTGGGCCCGAACAACTCCGCCGCGTTGACGAACGCCCGGCCCATGGCCTGCGCGAACGTCGCCCGCGGAACCTTCACGTCGCCGGCCTTGAAGGATTCGGCCGCCTTTGCCGCGTCTTCGCCCAGTCCCGCCGCATCGGAAGCGGTCAGCACCAGCCCGCGCGACAGCGCCGCCCGCAGCGTATCCTCCAACTCGGAAGCCTGCGGCATCAGCCCCTTGGCGATCTTCTCCTGTAGCGGCGATTCGCTCGCCGTTCCCGCCGGGAACGGGAACGCCAGCGCGATCTGCTCGTCCTTAGTCTTCTGGAACGCCATATACCGCTCGGCCATCTGTAGCGAGAGCGGACGCGCCAGCCGGCGGTAATCCGACGTCTGTTTCCGGAACGAGCCGGGGTTGTTGCGGTTGGCCCGCGCGCCCATCTCGAACTCGTCGGCCATGTCGTTGTAGCCGCGGATCAACCCGGCGTCCACGATCAGGGCCCACGCAGCGGCCTTCGGCCCGAGTTCGGCGTCCTTCGCCGCCCGGTCCAGATTGTCGAGCGTCTTCATGTAGTCTTTCGCCGCGAATGTCTCCTTCGCGCCCTGCCAATAGAAAGCCGGCGTGCCGGGCTCCGGGCCTTTCGGACCGCTCGAAGAGCAGGAAATCGTAAGTAGGGAAATAAGGGATAGGGTTAGAGTCAGTAGTATTTTCGTAGGGCGCATAGAGGGTCGCCTCCCGCGTCATTCGTATCACAGCGGGTACCCGCGCGCAACCCAAAGCGGCCCCTCAGGACTCCCCGTAGGCGATGATGACCCCTCCCAAAACAATCAGCGCTCCCCCCGCCAGCACCGCCATCGAGGGCGGCTGCCGGAACCCGATCCAGGAAATCGCCTGCGCGGCGATGAAGAAAAACACCACATACAACCCCAACAGCCGGCCGAAGTCCCAGGGCGGCGAGTTCACCGCATAACCGTAAGCGCCCAGCACCAGCGTCCCCAGCGCCAATAGCGCCGCCCGCTGCACCCCGCTCGCCTTGAGCGACGTCCGTATGACGGCGTCCCCGCCCGCTTCGAGCAGCGCCGCCAGCATCAATAACCCAATGATCGACGTCCGATTCACCGGGGCACTCCAGTTGTGGAATTTTCAGACATTCTATTGATTGTCCGATAAGCCGCAGTATGAGCGGAACGTGCGTCCGGTGGCTGCTGCCGCTGGCGCTGACCCTGGCGTCGGAAGCCCAACAGAAAGATCTGGCGTCGCTGACGCTGGAGGATTTCCTGAACGTTGAGGTCACCTCGGTCGACAAGGGTCCCCGGAAGCTCTCCCGCACTCCGGCGGCGGTCTTCGTCATTACGCAGGACGACATCCGGCGCAGCGGCGCGGCCAACCTGCCGGAGGTCCTGCGCATGGCCCCCGGCGTCACCGTCGCGCAGATATCGGGCGGCGCCTGGGCCATCAGCATCCGCGGCTTCAGCAACCTGTACAGCAACAAGCTGCTGGTGATGGTGGACGGCCGCACCATCTACAGCGCGCTGCTGTCCGGAACCATCTGGGGCGAGGAACTGGTGATGCTCGAGGACATCGAGCGCATCGAGGTAATCCGCGGCCCCGGCGCCGCCATGTGGGGCGCCAACGCCGTCAGCGGCGTTATCAACATCATCACCCGCGGCGCCAAGGCCACCCAGGGCGGCCTCGTATCGATTTCCGGGGGCGGCTACAACCGCCTGCGCACGGCTTTCCGTTACGGCGGATCCATGGGAACGGCGGGCGCGTGGCGCGGCTGGGCCCAGTACACCGAAAGCGGCCAGCCGGTCGTGCCCGGACTCGCCCCGCTACCGCCCTGGCCGTCGGTCCGCGGCGGACTGCGCCTCGAGCAGGACCTGGGAGACCGCGACTCCTTGTTGATCGAAGGCGAATTCGCGCGCAGCACGCCGAAGGCCCCGTTCGTATACGCGGCGACGGCGGGAGCCAACTCCACGGCGCTGCTTGAGAACAAATCCAGCACCGGCTATCTGATGGGCCGCTGGCGCCACGTCACCCGCCGTGGCGATGAGTCGAACGTGCAGGTGTTCTATAACGACGAAGCAATCGACGCGGCTATCTTTTCCTCCCGGGTGCGCACCCTCGATGTCGACTGGAACCAGACCCACGCGCTCGGCCGCCGCCACCTGCTCCGTTTCGGTGCCGGAGCGCGGGCCAACATGATCGACACACGGGGAACCGGCGCGTTCGGTTTCGATCCGGCCGGCGGCGACTACGGCATCCTCAACGCCTTCGCCCAGGATGAATGGGAACTGTCCCCGGGCAAATGGATGCTCACGCTCGGCGGCAAGATCGAGCGCTACCAGAAGGCGGGCGTGGCGCTCCAGCCGGAGGCGCGCCTGATGTGGACCCCCTGCCCCCGCTTCGGCTATTGGATTTCGGCGTCCCGCGCCGTGCGAACCCCGGCCCACACCGACTACGCGGTCCGCTTCCCGGTGGTCTATCCGGGAGCGCCCTTCACCATCGAGATGAGCGGCAGTCCGGATCTGAAGCCGGAGGTCCTCAAGGCCATGGAGACCGGCGTGCGGCTGCACCTGGGACGCGCCTGGGCCATCGACCTCGCCGGGTTCCGCCACCGCTACACCGACATCGATTCCTATCAGATCCGCTCCATCACGGCGGCCGATCTGGCGGCCGCCGCGGCGGGCCTGATGCCGACCATTTCGGCCTGGGCCACCAACTCTCGCACGGGGTGGAACACCGGCTACGAGGCCGTCGCCATGTACCAGTTCCGCCCGAACTGGCAGGTGAGCGGCTCCTACAGCAACCTGATCGAGGCCCGCCGCTTGAAGCCGGGCATCAACCCCATCTCGATCGTCTCGTTCGGCAGTTACTCGCCCGCCCACCAGGGCCAGATCCGCTCTTCGTGGGATTTCGCCCGCCGTTGGAGCTCGGACGTCACCTGGCGCCGGGTGGGCGAGTTGACCTGCGGCGCGTTGCCGGCGCACTCCAGCGTGGACTTTCGAATCGCACGCCGGCTCGGCGAATCCGCCGAATTCAGCGTCAGCGGACAGAACCTCCTGCGCCCCCGGCAGTTTGAGTTCGTCGGCTCCCAGCTCTATCCGGCCGGTGAAGTGCGCCGCTCGATCCAGGCCGCCGTGCGCTGGAGCTTCTGAAGGCGGTCTATGCGCTGCCTCACCCGGATCGCCGCATGTCTGGCTTGCGCCGCCGTCCTCGGCGCGCGGGCCGAGGTGCGGACGGCCACCGAGGATCAGGTGCGCGCCGGATTCCTGTTCCAACTCGCCCAATACGCATCGTGGCCCGCCGACGCCTACCCCTCGGAGGCGTCGCCGCTGCGGTTCTGCGTAGTCGGCCAGGACGAACTGGTGGATAACCTCGAAGGGATCGTCTCCGGCAAAACCATCCAGGGCCGCGCCATCGTCATCGCTCGCGTCAGGGACCTGGGCGGACTGCAAGGCTGCCACCTCGCCTTCATCGGATGGAAGCGCGTCTCCCAACTGCGGGACGCGCTGGCCCGCTGGTCCTACCCGCCCATCCTGCTGGTGGGCGAGGCGGCCGGATTTTCCGAAGCGGGCGGGATGGTGAACCTGATCATCCGTTCCGGGCGGGTGTCGTTTGAAATCAACCTCGAAGCGGCCGGCCGCGCGCGCATCGAGTTCCGTTCGCAACTGCTCCGCTTCGCCCACCTGGTGGGCGCGCAAACGAGAGGCGCGCGATGAAGCGGATCAAAAACTGGAAGATGCGGGCCAAGGTGACGGGCGTGGTGGTGCTCACCAACGTATTAACGCTCGTGCTGGCAAGCTCCGCCATCTTCTCGTTCGAGCAGTACCGGGAACGCCGCAATCTGGCGGGCGAACTCACCACGGTGGCTGATTCGATCGCCTTCAACACCACCGCGGCGCTCGCTTTCGGCGACCAGCGCACCTGCCAGGAGAGCCTGGAGGCGTTGCGCGCCGACTCCCGCGTCCTGTCGGCCGCCCTCTACGACGCCAACGGTTTCCCCATCGCCGAATTCCGCCCCGACGCGCGCAACCCGATCCTCGAGGATTCGCTCACCCCCGGCGTGACGTTCGAATCGAACGCCCTGATCATCACCCGGGAGATCCGCTGGAACGGCCAGTCCCTCGGCCGGATTCGCGTCCGCGCGGACCTGCGCCAGCTCCGCAGCCATTTCCTCAACTACGCCCTGCTGGCGGGCGCCGTGATGATCTTCTCCTTCGCCGTCGGCTTCGCGGTGTCCCAACGCCTGTCGATCCGCGTCGTGCGCCCGATTCAGGCCCTCACGGAAGCGGCGCGCTCCTTCTCGCGGAACCCCAAGGAAGGACTCCGGCTCGAAAAGGACTCCAACGACGAAGTGGGCGAGCTCACCGAGTGTTTCAGCAACATGCTGAGCGGCATCCGCGCTCGCGACAAAGAGATCGACATGCATCGGGAGCACCTGGAGGACCTGGTCCGCACGCGCACCAGCGAACTCGAAGTGGCCCGCCAGCGCGCCGAGGAAGTGTCGCGCCTCAAAAGCGAGTTCCTCGCCAACATGAGCCACGAAATCCGCACGCCCATGAACGGCGTGATGGGCCTCACCGCGCTCGCCCTCGACACCGAACTGCCGCCGGAAGCCCGCGAGTATCTCGAACTGGTGAAGGAATCCTCCCACACCCTGCTCGCCGTCATCAACGACATCCTCGACTTCTCGAAGATCGAAGCAGGCCGGCTGGTGCTCGAATCGGTCCCCTTCGATTTCCCGCGCACCCTCAACCGCCTGGCGAAAATGCTCGCGCCGCGCGCCCACGAAAAGCGGCTCCACCTGCTGTGCGATCTCGACCCGTCCATTCCCCCCACGCTCATCGGCGACGCGGTGCGTCTCCAACAGGTGCTCACCAATCTGGTGGGCAACGCCATCAAGTTCACCGAAAAGGGCGAGGTCACGGTGACGGCGCGATGCGTCGAGGCGAGTGACGGCCGGGCGCGGATCTCGTTTGCGGTCCGCGACACAGGCATCGGCATCGCCCGGGACAAGCAGGCCGACATCTTCGAGGCCTTCACCCAGGCCGACGGCTCCACCACGCGCAAGTACGGGGGAACCGGCCTGGGTCTGGCCATCTCGTCGAACCTGGTGCGCGCCATGGGCGGGACCCTGACGGTGGAAAGCGAGCCGGGCCGGGGCAGCACGTTCCGCTTCGAAATCCCGCTGGGCGCGGGGGCGCCCGAGACCCAGGACGCGGCGGTCCCGGCGCGGGACTGCCTGGAAGGTCTCGCCGTGCTCATCGTCGACGACCACCCGGTGAACGCCCGCATCATCACCGGCTACGCCAACAAACTCGGCATGCGTCCCACCACGGCGTCGAGCGCCGCCGAGGCCCTGCGCCTGGCCTGGGAGGCGAGCGGCGAAGGCCGTCCGTTCGCCCTCATCTTCAGCGACTACGCCATGCCGGAAATGGACGGCCTCGACCTGGTCCACGCCATCCGCCAGTGCGGCGCGCTGTCGGCGACGCCCGTGCTCCTGTTGACCTCGGTCGACCACACCGATCTCGCCGCCCGGTGCAACGCCCTGAACATTCGCTGGCGCGTCACCAAGCCGGTCAGCCTGGAGGAGTTCCGCGAAATCTCGCTCGCCGCCGTCGCCGAACGCCAGGCCCCCGCGCCGCACGAACCGCTGCTGCCGGAGACCGAGCGCGTGCTCCGCGTCCTGGTGGCCGAGGACAACCCGGTGAACCAGCGCCTGGTCACCCGCATTCTCGAGAAGATGGGCCACCAGGTGGTGAGCGTCGCCAATGGAGAGGAGGCCGTCCAGACCGCCTCCCGCGAACGCTTCGACGCCGTGCTGATGGACTGCCAGATGCCCGGCCTCGACGGCTTCGAGGCCACCCGCCGCCTGCGCCGGTCCGCCTCGGCCGAACTCCGCGAGATCCCCATCATCGCCCTCACCGCCCACGCCCTCAAAGGCGACCGCGAACGGTGCCTGGCCGCCGGCATGGACGACTACATCGCCAAGCCCTTCGACATGTGCGACCTCGCCGCCAAACTCGACGCCATCTCCCGCGGCGTGCGTGGCCTGGGGCACTGGTTCCCGGACCCGTCCGAGGCCCGGGACGAAGCCGTCACCCCCGCCCCGCCCACCGCAGAACGCCCCGCCTGATCAGGTCGGGAAAGATCGTCTCCCGCAGGCTCGGCGCCAGTTCCGCCCACTCGTCGGACTCGCCGAACCACCGCAATTCCCCGATTTCGGCCCGCGGCTCCGGCGCCCCCTCGATGTCGCCCAGAAACAGGTCCACCCGCAGCGTCCTGTCGCCCTCGCCCGCCGCGACGCTCGTATAGGCGGCCACAAACTCGCCCACCCGCGCGCGAGCCCCGCCGATCTCCTCGGCCAACTCCCGCCGCAGGCACGCCTCCCCGTCCTCGCCCGGCTCATACTTGCCGCCCGGCAGGATCCACAGCCGCGTCCCGCGCCTCTTCCGGCACAGCAGCACGCGCCCCTCCCTGACCGCCAGCAACCCGGCCTTCTCGATATCCGCCATACGCTCGCTCCCTGCGATAATCGGTGAGTGGGATTCATCCTCTGGATCGGCCGGGAAGTCGCCTGGGCCGCCGGCACGCACGAATACCGCCCCATGGGCGTCGCCGCCATCGCCCGCACCGACCTGTTCCACCCCTCCGACTTCCGCCCCTCGCGCCGCCGTCCCCACACCCGCTCCGCCGCCTTCGTCGGCTACTTCGCCTCCATCGGACAGGTGAACGCCTTCCTCGTGGCCGAACGCCGCAAACCCCGCCGCCTGCCGCCCGCCTCCAGCGTCTCCGAGACCCTCTACTGACTCACCCCTTCAGCAGTTGCGGATGCCGGCTCTCCACCATCAGCATCAGCTCCCCGAACAGCGTATTGGCCCACGCAAACCACGTCCGCGTAAACTTCGCCGCATCGTCCTTGTGGAACGACTCGTGGATGAACCCCGTCCCCGCGTGCGTCGCCTTCAGCGTCGCCAGCGCGGTCCCGATCTCCCTGGGATCCGCGCTCGTCAGCGCCCGCGTGATAATCCCCATCGGCCAGATCATATCCAGACCCGCGTGCGGCGACCCCAGCCCCTCCCCCGCCTTCCCGCTGTAGAAGTACGGATTCGCATCGCTCAGCACCATCGCCCGCGTCGCCCGGTACACCGGATCGTCCAACTCCGCGCACCCCAGATACGGCAGCGCGATCAGGCTCGGAACCCCCGCGTCGTCCATGAAGAGCTGGTTGCCAAACCCATCAGCCTCATACGCCCAGACTTCGCCGAACTTCGCCTTCTTCGCCCGCCCGTAGGCATGCGCCGCCTCGCTCACCTCCGCCGCCAGCGACTGGCAATCCCGCGCGAACGTCTTATCCGGCATCTCCGCCAGCCAGATATCCCGCAACTGTTCGAGCGACTTCACCGCAAACAGATTCGCCGGAATCAGGAACGGAAACTCGCAGGCGTCGTCGGAAGGCCGGAACCCGGAATGGATCAACCCGCAAGGCCGCGTCGGGTTCCCATAGCCCTCATGGTTTAATGAATCCGACGCCACCGCCGTCACCCTCTGGAACGTGTAGGGCCCCCGGTCCTTTAGCCGCTGCTGCTCGCGGAACGTCTTCACAATCAGCCGAGCCGCCGCCTGCCACTCGGCGTCAAAGCACGAGGCGTCGCCCGTGGCCTTCCAGTACCCATGCGCCAGCCGCACGGCATAGCACAGCGAGTCAATCTCCCACTTGCGCTCGTGCAGTTCCGGCTTCATCTTCGTGCGATCCTTGGCCCAGGGACTCCCCGTCGGCCCGAAGTTGAACGCATTGGCGTACGGATCGATCAGCACGCACCGGGCCTGCCGGTTCACCAGCCCCGCGATCATTGTCTTCAGCTTGCGGTCGTCCTTGGCGAGCGGCAGGTACGGCCACACCTGCGCCGTCGAATCGCGCAGCCACATGGCGTCAATATCGCCGGTGATCACGAAGGTGTCGGGCTTTCCGCCCAGCGTCCCCGTCCGCACGGTCGTATCCAGCGTGTTCGGGAAACAGTTCTCGAACATCCAGGCCAGTTCCGGATCCCCGATCGCGCGCTTCATCCGACGGATCGTAGCCTCGACAGCCTCGCTCACGAACTTGCGCTGCGCCGGCGCGGGACGCTTCGACTCGTAGCCAGCCCCCGAGGCCGGCCGCATCGCAGTCAACGCCGCCGCGCCGAGAAACGAACGACGAGTGTGTGTCATGCAACCATCGTAAGCCCGCCGGCCGCCTTCCCCGTCTCTTCTCCCCCGCATCGCACACCCCCCGAAACCCCGTTCACAGTGAGTTTTCCACAGCCCTTTCCGGCGTACAACCATCACATAATCAACAACATCCAGCCAAACTCCCCGCACTCGCCGAAACCGGGAACTTGACACCCGTCTGCTATCTTGAGGGCGCAAGAGGAACTAAATGACTGAAGGACATCCGAACACCCAGCTTTCCGGCGATTGCATCCGTTTCTGCTGGCTGCGCGAAACGGCCCCGGGACATCTCGAACACGATGGCGCCGTCCGCATCGCGAAGAAGGACTTGCTGGCCGCCCTGCTCGGCATTCATCCTGTCCAACAGCGCACCTCGCCCGGTCCCTCCGTCACTCCGGAGGCCGCCCTCGACGCCATTTCCGGCGTCACGGACATTGACGAGATCCCTACCTGGGCCCGCCGTCGCCTGGCCGCCATTCTCGGCCCGCTCCACTCCGCCGAACAGCGCGCCGAAGCGGCCGCCAACGTCTCCATCCTCATGGACATCGCCGCGCGCCTCACCGACGCCATCGGCGCCGCCAACGACATCGAGGTCCACCTCCCCTACGTCGACCGCCGCCGCTGGGCCGACCGCATGGAGATCCTCTCCGGCGCCCGCTTCGTCCACTACCAGGGCCGCATCATCCCCCACTACCTGCTCGAGCCCGGCGCCATGGCCGAATACTACGCCCGCTGGATCGCGGTCGCTTCCGTCGACCCCTCCACCAGCGTCGAAATCCTGTTCTCCCACACCCACACCCTGCCCTCGGCGCTCATCCGCTCCATGCTCCCGGTCGACGCCGAAGTGCGCCCCCCGGCCTCCCCGCGCGCCGCCGTCCACATCCGTCAGACCATGTCCGCCACCGCCTGCCGGGCCTGGAACACGGCCCCCGCCGAAACCACCATCGGCTACTACGACGCCCACTCCCGCGCCTCCATGGCCGTTCAATCGGTGGTGCGCCGCTGGTTCGGCTGGCACTGGTTCTCGAGCCTCACCCGCTTCGACAACCTGAACGACGCCTACGCCGTGCTCGCCTACATGGTCAGCCGCCCGTTTGCCGGCCGCGGCCGCACCGACATCACCTACGACATCATGACGGACGACTGGACGCTCAAGGCCTTCCACGCCACGCGACGCCCCCTGCGCCAGGCCCTCTCGGCCATCTTCCAGGCCCTGCGCGCCAAGGGCGACACCAAGCTGGCCCTGCGCTTCCAGCCGGAGCGGTCGAAGACCATCGTCGAGCGCGCCCGCACGCAGCCCCGCACCCTATGGCACATGCTGGGTTCGGAAGGGGTGGTGGTGAACCACCTGCTCCAATTCGGCGTGGAACTCCGCGGCGCGACGGACGCCTTCACGGTCTCCAACATGGCGGCCGAGTACGCCTACGGCCTATCGGTGCGTCTGCGCCGCATCTTCCGCGAGCAGGATCTCTCCTACCTCGCCATCGCGATCATGATGGAGGCGACCAACGCGTTATGGAAGGTGATGGAAGGCCCCTCGGCGGTCTCCACGACGGTGACCGCGTCCCCCGCGCCGGACGTCGAACCCGAGCCTATCCCGGCCCCGTCCGACCAAGCAGACGATCCATCGCAAGCCGAACCGTCGAGCTACTAATCTCCCCCATGGACCGCGCGCGGACCACCGAAACCCGCTCCCCGCGCGGTCCCCAGACATCGGGATCGGTAGGACCGAACAACGCGACGACAGGCGTGCCCACGGCGGCGGCCAGATGGGTAATCCCGGAATCATTCCCAACAAACAAATCCGCCCCGGCGATCCACCGGGCCAGGTCCATCAAGTCATCGAAGCGATAACCATCGGGCCCAGCCGCCCATTCCACCGGAAACCCCCGTTCCAACTCCTGAAACCGTTCGAGCGGCCAATTCTTACCCGGACTCCCCGAATAGGGATGCACGACGACTCCCCCGCGCCGTTCGACAGGCCCAACAGAAACGCGAGGCACAGCCGGCAGCGGCCCACCGACCTGGGTCATAAAGAAGTCCGCGGCATGCAATCCCGCCGCCGGCCGTGGCAAAGCAGGAAAAAACGTGGAATCCGGGCAAATAGCAGTTAACGCAGCACGAAACTCCGGCCGATTGGCGCCATACCAGGAGAAAACCTGATCGAAGGCCCCCAGCGCCCGCACCAGCGCATCCGGCGGCTCGACGCCATCGACGCCCAGCAAATCGATCCCCGCGCCAGCAATCGACCGAACAGAATCCGCAAACCCAACCAGGGGAACGATCTCCGTCCGCACCCAAACTTCAGTAAACCCCGCCCTCAACCACTCAAGGGCAGGAAACCCCAGCAAGGAATCCCCAACCGCCCCAGGCCGAACCAAGAGCCGAGTCACGAACACTCTTCACTCGCCACAAGCCACTTCACTGCCCACCGGCGACTGCCCACCGACCACTGCCGTACACCCTCCCCGCATTCCCCCGCAGCACCATCCGAGCCAAGTCCGCCGCCCGTTCCCGCGTAATCTCCCGATCCCGCAGCATCCCGGTCAGCGCGAGCCCCAGCGCCTCCCGCGAAGTCCGATCGGCGAGCCATCCCGACTCCTCCCAATCGATCCGCTCATCCCAGGGACTGGAATCGCTCGCATATAGCACCTTCTCCGGCGCGTACTCGAGCCATCCGCGAATCGTCTCGGCCAGCGCCCGCGGATACAGCAGCAGGTTCTGCCCGGAAAAGTCCGCGTACACATTGGGAATCGCCAGCATCGCGGTTGTTTCCTTCACAAAGGGCCACCCTCCGTGCACCAGCACGAACGTCACGCCCTTCATCGCCGGATCCTCGATCACGGCGGTCAACAGTGTCGGATTGGCCCCCGGAATATCGAAATAGCGCCCCGCCCCGGCCGAGGAATGCAGGTGCAAGGGCATCCCCAGCCGTCCGGCCTCCCGCGCGATATGCCGGAACAGGAAATCCTGCAGCGCCTTGTACTCCCCATCGCCGGGCGACCCCGACTGTACGAACGCCGCGTAGGTCTTCTCCACCTCCGCCCGCCCTGGATTCCCCACATCGAAGGACCGCAGGTACGCCATCTCGAGCTTCACGGCTACCGCGCCCTGCCCCTTCCAACGCTCCAGCGTCGCCGTCACGAACTTCAGGTATTCCTCGAGCGTAGCCGGGACCCCGCTCGCGCCCGCCTCGCCCAGCAGCCGCTTCAGCAACCGCGTCTCGGCCCCGAAAAACGCCTTGCGATCCGGGTCCCGCCGTCCCAACCCGTCGTTATTCAAGGGATACATCAGCGCATCCCCATACGGAACCCACTTAAACCGCGCCGGGTCCAACCCCCGCCCCATGGACACGCGGTTGGCCAGCATGACGCCGATCTTCATCTCATCCAGCACCCACGCCGGATACCGGTCGCCCTTGTCTTTCTTGGCCTGTTTTTTCAATTCGAGCGCCTGCCGCACGGACTCCGCGCTCATATCCTCATGCCGGAACCCGAACAGCGCCCGCCACGCCCCGGTCAACTCCGGATTATCGGCGCGTTCCCGCAAGGGACCGCTGTCGTAGGCCTCCATCAACGCCACCGGCAGCGCGTCGTAGTCGGCGTCCTTCTCGCCCTCGCCCACCACCCGCACCGGATGCGCGTGATTATCGATCGCCTGGATCGAATCCACCTCGGCCATCACCTGCGGATCCACCTGTTGCCTCGGAGTGTACTGCGAAGGAGGAGGGGCGCAGGAAACCATCAGCACCGGCGCCAGCAAGCTTGCTGCCCAGCCAAGGCGGGTTGTCATTAGCTGTGAGTTTACTGGATGTCGACCGTCACCGGCACGTCGATCGTCTTCGGCGGAAGGCACATCCTGTCGTTGCAGGCCTGATACCGCAATTTCCCCGTGACAATCGCCATCCCGCCCGGCGCCGTCGCCGGAGCCTTGAACTTGGTCACCAGCTCGAAAGCGCCGGAGAACACGCTCAGCGGCTTATCGGAAAAACCCGCCTTCTCGGTCTCGGCCTTGGGATAGGTCACCGCGCCCGGTTCCAGGGGCTCCGCCTTCCAGCTCAGCTTCAACGGGATCAGGTACTCCTCGTTCGGCTTGTTGCTGTTCACGTGGTAGCCCGGCTCCAGTTGCGCATGCACCGTCACCGCCGCCTCGGCGCCGCGCTTCACCTTCAGCTTCGGCACGGCCCCCACCGTCAACACGTTCGTCTGCCCCCAGAGCGCCCCGGCGGCCAATAGCATCAATCCCAGTTTCATCCTACTTCGCCTCCTGAACAATGCCGGCCGGCGGCCCGCCGAGCAGATGTTCGATCTCCGTCGAATAGTCGTGCTTGCCCACCAGCCCGATATGCACGCTCGCCACCTTGCCCGTCCGGTCCACCAGAAACGTGGTCGGCAGCGACTCGATGCCGCCATACAGATTCCCCACCACTTCATCGCCCAACAGCACCCGGTAGTTCACCTTGCGCGAGGTGATGTACGGCTTCACCGCCTCCCAGCCTTCCTCGTCCATGGATACCCCCAGCACCGCGAACCCCTTGTCCTTGTAGGTCTGCTCGAACTCCATGAACCACGGGATTTCGATCTTGCACGGCCCGCACCAGGTGGCCCAGAAGTTCAGCAGCACCACCTTGCCGCGGTAATCCGACAGCTTCACCGGCTTGCCGTCGGCGTCCTTCAGCGCGAAATCCGGAGCCTTCTTCCGCTCACTTTCCGGCTTCACCGCCGCCCGCACCGAGGAGTTCGAACTCGAACACGCCGTGAACGCAATCGCCGCCGCCAGCGTGGCGAACCCCAACCCCTGAATTGCGCGATTAGACAAGAAATCCCCCCTCCTCGATTATACGGACCAGCCACTCAGCCCGCCGTTTCCGGCGCCCTCCCGCCAGCGTCCACTCCCCGTGCCGCAGGTAGCGCCCGTACACCCAGGCCCCCGTGTCGCAGAAGCTCTCGCACACATACTCGCGCCACTTCCGCGTCCGCTCCGCCAGATCCCTCGCCGCCAGCCCCCGCTTCCGGACCTCCGCCGACCACCCCATCTCCCCGCGCGCCCGCGCCCGGAAC
Organism: Acidobacteriota bacterium; assembly: GCA_018268715.1. GTDB lineage: Bacteria > Acidobacteriota > Terriglobia > Bryobacterales > Bryobacteraceae > TMP-7. Next base: position 37,589 of record JAFDVZ010000011.1, read on the forward strand.
TCGGCCTGCAGAAGCGTTTCGTATTCCCGCCGCCGCGGATTGCCCAGCCGCACCCAGGCGAAATGAAACGCCTCGTGTAGAAAGATGCGCGCCAGCTCCCGCCCGTCTCCGGCCAGTTCCGCGTCCAGCAGAACCTCCCGTGTGCGGATGTTCGCCCCGGCGTGGACCGGCTTGCCCAGCTTCCCCTCCAGGTCCGTCACAAACCGCACCCGGAACGGCAGCGCCCGCAACTCCGGCGACACGCGCCGCAGGATCGCAAGCAGTTCCCGGGCCCTCCCGCCGGGCATCGCGCCTACTTGGCGGACGGCGCGGGCGTCTGCTTGGAGGGCGGCTGCCCGGGCGTCGTCGACATCCCGAAGAACTCGGGATTCTCGATAGTCACCTCAAAGGGCTTGCGCGTCTCGTCCATCCATTGGCTGAAGCGCTCCTGCGTGATCTCGGCGGTCACGTGCGGCTTGGCGTCCTCAAAGGGCATGAACCCGCGCTCTTCCATCCTGATCACGTACAGCCCCAGCGGCTGCATCACCGGCTCGGACACCTCGCCATCCTTCAGCGAGAACACGATCTTCTTGATTTCCTCGGGAATCCGGTCGGCCTGCCGCACCGCCGGGTACAACCCTCCGCCCGCCGCCGTGGTTTTGTCGTCGGAGAACTGTTTGGCCAGCGCGGCGAAGTCCGCCCCGCCCCGGGCTTTCTTGACGATGTCGTCGGCCTTCACGCGCGCCTCGGACTCGGTCGGGAGCGCCGGAGCCTTGTCCGCCTTGGGCGCCGTCGGATCGGCCATGTTCAACGCGTTGGCCACCGTCCCCGGCCCCTGGCACTTCAGCAGGATCGAGCGGATCTTGGCCTGCTGGAACTTCTCGCTCTTCTCGGCTTCATAGCGCGCCCTGGCCTCTTCGTCGCTCACCTGAATCGACGCGCCATACCGGTTGATCACCGCGCTCGCCAGCACCTGCGACTTCATCAGCTCGATCTGCCGCTTCACCAGATCGTTCTCGTCCAGCTTTTCCTTGATCGCCTGTTCCGCCAGCGTGCGCATCATGAAGTAGGACTGGAACACCGTCTTGGGATCCCGCACCGCCTGCCTCTGGACGTCCTGCGCGAACGACGTCACCAGCCGGTTCACCTCCGCCGCCGTCATCGGCTGACCGCCCACCTTCATCACCACGGTATCGGGAGGAATCGCCTTCGGCTGCGCCGCCGGCTGCTGCTGCCCGGCGCTCTGGGTCTGCGCCATCCCCGCGGCGGCGCACAATGAGAATGTCAGGATCAGGTGCTTCATCTTCGATATAGGCTTGGAAACTACTAGTCTATCGGACGCGCCGCCCCGCCGAACGTACCGCCGCGCCGCCCGCGGGGGCGATAAACCGTTGACGGCGGCGATAAACTAAAGGCAGTGCTGGTATCCCTGGACCCGAAGCCCTCCCGCCCGCAATGGCTGCGCGCCCCCGCGCCGGTCGGCGAGAACTACCGCGAGCTGAAGACCCTCATCACGGACCTGAAGCTCCACACCGTCTGCGAAAGCGCCGCCTGCCCCAACGTCGGTGAATGCTGGAACAAGCGCACCGCCACGTTCATGATCCTCGGCAACGTGTGCACCCGCCGCTGCGGATTCTGCGCCGTCCAGAAGGGCGGCCCGCTGCCGGTCGACTACGACGAACCCCGGCGCGTGGCCGAAGCCTGCGCCATCATGGGCCTCAAGTTCGCCGTCGTCACCAGCGTCAACCGGGACGACCGTAAGGACGGCGGCGCCGAACTGTTCGCCCTCACCATCCGCGCCATCCGGGAGCGCCTTCCCGGCTGCGGCGTGGAGGTCCTGATCCCCGACTTCCAGGGCTCGCACGCCGCCATGGACATCGTGCTCGAAGCCGCGCCCGACGTGCTCAACCACAACACCGAAACCGTGCCGCGCCTCTACCGCATGGTGCGCCTCGGGGCCCGCTACGAACGCTCGCTCGACATCCTGGCCTACGCCAAGCGCATGCGCCCCGACATCCCTGCCAAGTCCGGCGTCATGCTCGGCCTTGGCGAAACCCTCGACGAAGTCCGCCAGGTGATGCGCGACCTCCGCGCCCATTCGGTGGACGTGCTCACCATCGGGCAGTACCTGCGGCCTTCGCCCAAGCACCTGCCCATCCTCCGCTACGTCACCCAGCCCGAGTTCGACGATCTGAAACGCTACGGCTATGAACTCGGCTTCCGGCACGTCGAGTCCGGACCGCTGGTGCGCAGCTCCTATCACGCCGCCGAAGCCGTCACCCCATGAACCCGGTGACCGAGGTCGCCCCCGGGTTCTGGACCATCCGTCTCCCTCTGCCCTTCGAACTCCAGCACGTCAACGTCGGCCTGGTGCGGCTCGAAGGCGGCGGCTATCTGCTGATCGACACCGGCATGTCGGGCCGCGCCTCGTTTGAAGCGCTCGAAGCGGCGCTTGCCCGGATGGGCGTCCGCTGGCCCGAGATCGCCACGGTGGTGGCCACCCACATCCACCCCGACCACATCGGCGCCGCCCGCAAGGTGCTGGCCGCCTCCAATGCGGATCTGTGGATCGACCGCGCCGAGTTCGACTACCTGAACACGATCCTCGCCGGCGAGACCCCCTGGGTGCTGGCCGCGCTCACCGAAGCCGGAGTCCCCCGCGAATCCTGGCCCGCCATCCGCGATTCGCTCGCCGGTCTGCGCGGCGCGCTGAGCCCGGTGGAACCGCGCCGTCTCCTGGAGGGCGGCGAGACCGTCCCGACGGCCCTCGGCCCGGCCCAGGTAATCCCCACGCCCGGCCACTCGGCGGGCCACATCTGCCTCTACTGGCCCCAGGCCCGCATCCTGTACTCGGGCGACCACCTGATCGAGATGATCACGCCGAACATCGCCTGGATGCCCGGCCGCGACATGCTCGGCGAGTATCTCGAATCGCTCGACCGCGTCGGCGGCCTGGACATCGAAACCGTCGTATCCTCGCACGGCAAGCCCTTTGGCAACCATCGCGGCTGGATCGCGGAAGCCCGCCAGCACCACGCCGAGCGCTGCGACGAAATCCTTCGCCACCTCACCGCGGAGCCCCGCACCGCCGCGGAACTGGCGCCCGTGCTGTGGGACCGCGACTTCTCCTCCTTCCACTTCTACTTCGCCCTGTTCGAGGTCCTGGCCCACCTTGAATACATGCACCGCCGCAACCAGGTCGGCTACCAGGTCTCGCCGGAGGGCGTCCATCGCTGGACCAGCCTCAATTGACCGTCCGTCTTTCCGGCCGTCCCAAGCGTCTTACAGATTTATGAGGGGCAGATTTATGAGGGGCAGATTTATGATGGGAAAGATGCGTTTCTTGACCCTGGCGGCGTTCGCTCTCGGGACCGCGTTCGCGGAGAAGAATCCTCAGCTCGACGCGGTGCACAACATCTACCTGCTGCCGATGAGCTCGAGCCTCGACCAATACCTGGCCACGCGTCTCACCCAGTCGGGCCTGTTCCAGGTGGTCACCGACCCGCAGAAGGCCGACGCCATCTTCACCGACAAGATCGGCGAAGTCTTCGAACAGAAGATGACCGCCCTGTACCCGCCGCCCGAAGACCCCGCCGCCGCCAAGGACAAGGACGAGGAAGACAAGGACAAGGACAAAGATAAGGACCCCTGGGGCAAGCCCTACCAGCGCTTCGGCTCGGTCTCCAAGGGCCGCGGCACGGTGTACATTGTCGACCGCCAGTCCCGCAACGTCGTCTGGTCCATCTATTGGCCGGTGAAGAGCAGCCGCCCGGACGACACCCAGAAGCGCGCCGGCCAGATCGTCGACCGGCTCCGTAAAGAGATCAAGGGCAAGTAGCGCCGCCAGGCGCCGGCCTCGGCTCGGATAAGCTGTAACTGATGCCGCTCCGAGTATTGTTGCTGGCGCTCACCATGACTACCCTTTCTTCGGCGGCCGACGACGCCCGGCTCATCATCGTCGATCCCGGCCACTTCCACGCCACCCTCATCCAGAAGGAGATGTACCCGTTCCTGTCGCCGAGGGTGTCGGTCTACGCGCGGCTCTCGCCTGAACTCATCGATTACCTCACCCGCATCCAGGCCTTCAACGCGCGGGCCGAAAGCCCCACCCATTGGGAACTGGACGTCCACACCGGCCCCGGCTTTTTCGAGCGCATGCTCGCCGAACGCGCGGGCAACGCCGTCGTTTTCACCGGCCGCAACCGCGGCAAGATCGACCGCATCCTGGCCTCCATCGAGGCCGGCTACAACGTCTTCGCCGACAAGCCCTGGATCATCACCTCCGACGGGTTGCCGAAGCTCGCCGCCGCGCTCGACACGGCGGAGAAGAAGGGCCTGGCCGCTTACGACATCATGACCGAGCGCTTCGAGATCACCTCCATCCTGCAGCGCGAGCTGGTCAACACGCCCGCCGTCTTCGGCAAACCCCAGTCGGTGAAGGCGCGCAGCATCCACCATGTCATGAAGATGGTGGCGGGCTCGCCCATCCGCCGCCCTGCCTGGTTTTTCGACGGCGCCGAATACGGCGAGGCGCTGGCCGACGTCGGCACGCACGTAGTGGACCTGGTGCAGTGGACCCTGTTTTCCGATCGCCAGTTGGACTACCGGAAGGACGTCCAGATCCTGGGCGCCCGCCGCTGGCCCACCACGCTATCGCCCGACCAGTTCCGCCAGGTGACCGGCGAATCCCGACAGGACCCGCTTCCCTTCCCCGGCAATAACTCGGTGACCTATATGCTCGGCGGCGTCCGCTGCGAGTTGGACATCCTGTGGAACTGGGAGGCCCCGGCCGGAGCGGGCGACGTTTATGAGGCGTCGTTTGCCGGCACTAAGTCGAGGGTCGAAATCCGACAGGGCGCGGCCGAGCACTGGCAGCCCGAGTTATACGTGGTCGGAGAAACCGGCGCGGCGCTCGACGCCCGCATCGCGGAGTTAGCCCGAACCTGGCCCGGCCTCTCGCTCGAAAAGCACGGCGGGGAGGCCAGGGTGCTGATCCCGGCTAACTACCGCGTCGGTCACGAAGCCCACTTCGCCCAGGTGGCCAACCAATTCTTCAAATACATGAAGACGCCCAAGGACCTGCCGGCCTGGGAAAAGTCGAACATGCTGCTGAAGTACTACATCACCACCAAGGGCGTCGAATCGGCCCGGTGAGATGCGGGGGCGGAGCCTACGACTTCGCCTTCAACTCGGCCAGCAGGCGGTCGATCTCGTCCTCCTTTTCGAGCTTGGCGAACTGATCGTCGACGCTGTCGCGAATCAGCTCGTTGGTGGCCTGCCCCACCGCCTCGGTGAAGTCCACCTTGCGCTTCATGCGGTCGAACGCCAGGTCCGAATTGCCGTCGTCGAGCTTCATCCGCGCCGCGCCGGCCCGCTCCATGGCCTTGGCCCGCCGGTTCTGGGCGATCAGCAGGTCCACCTTGTTCTGCGCCTCGGCGAGCTTCATTTCGAGCTTCTGCAAGGCCCCCTTCAGGTTCTCCACCTGCACGTTCTGATCGGCGATCTGCTGGTCGTAATTCTCGGCCATCTTGCGATAACCCACCGACCGTTCGATGGCCGCCCGCGCCAGCTCGTCCTGCTTCTTGCTAACCGCCAGCTCCGCCTTGCGCATCCACTCGGCCGCGCTCTGTTCGTGTTCCTGCTTCTTTTTGAGGAGCAGGTGATGGTCGGCGATAGCCATCGCCACCTGTGTCTTCACCTGGAGCAACTGATTCTGCATGTCGAGAATCACCTGCTTCAACATAATTTCGGGATCTTCGGCCTTATCCACAAGGTCGTTCAGATTGGCCCTTAGTAAAGCCCCGACTCTTTCCAATAACGCCATTTTCGTTCTCCTCAAAAACGCTTTATGCCGGCCGCGCGAGGGTATCCCGCGCGGCCGGCCTCTAACTCCAACCGGCTAACTGGTTGCTCCCTTTCCCTTGTCATCGGGACGGGGCGGCTTGTCGCCGATCTGTTTCACCTTGCCGAGTAACTCCTCCATCTTCATGCCCGACAGAGTCTCAAACAGCGCCGGAATCTGCGCGGCCATGGCCGCCATGTCTCCGGTGATCTTGCTCATGCCCGCCGAGTGGCCGTCGCCCGTGCTGACCACGGTGATCTTGTCCACGTTGGCGAGCGGCGAAGCCAGCGCCCTCACCACTTCCGGCATGCCGGTGATCAGTTTGTCGACCACCGCCGCCTGGTTCCATTCCTGGTAGGCTTCGGCCTTCACGTTCATGGCTTTCGCCTCGGCTTCGCCCTTGGCCAGGATGATGTCGGCCTCCGCGCCGCCCTTCTTGCGGATGATGTCGGCTTCGGCCTCACCATCCAGCCGCTTCTGCGACGCCCGGCCCTCGGCTTCGGCGATCACGCGGGCTTTCTCGGCCGCGGCCAGCGTCTCGATGCGCTTGCGGTCGATTTCGGCCTGCTTCAACGTGGTGGCGATCAACTCCTTCTCGTGGCGGACGATCTCGGCCTCCTGCACCTTGATCTCCTGCTCCTTTTCCACCTGCCGGACCTTCACGGCCTCCGCGATCACCTGCTGCTGCATGATGTTGGCCTGGATGTCGTAGGCTTTATCGGCCTGCGCCTGCTGGCGCTTGGTCGATTCCTGATACTCGGCCTTCTTGATCTCCAGGTCGCGCTGGGCCTCGGCCTGCTTGGTCAGCGACAGGGTCTCGGCGAGCACCCGTTCCTGGTCGGCCTGGGCCTTGGCGATGGAGGCCGACCGCATGGCCTCGGCCCGCTTGATGGCGGTGTCGCGCTCGGCTTCGGCGGCGGCCACATCGGCGTCGCGCTTGATGCGGGCCACATCGGGGCGGCCCATGTTGGCGATGTATTCGTTCTTATCGCGGACTTCCTTGATGGTGAACGAAATCACCTCGAGGCCCATCTTGTTCATGTCCTCGGCGCAGGTGGAGCGCATGCGGTCGCCCACCATTTCGGGCTCCTTCACGATCTGCTCCACCGACAATTGGCCGATGATGCCGCGCAGGTGGCCCTCCATCACCAGCCGGATCAGGCCTTCGCGAGCCTGGTCGGTCTTGGTGAGGAACTGCTCCGAGGCGGTCTTGATGGACTCGGGATCCGACTTCACCTTGATCTGGGCGACGGCCTCCACCGTCACCGCCACGCCCTGTTTCGTATACAGATCCTGCTGGGGGGCGACGTCGAACGACATCAACTGCAGCGACAGTTCGCGGCAGTTTTCCACCAGCGGGAAGATGACCGTGCCTCCCCCTTTGACGATGCGGGTGCCGCGGAAGCCGTATACCACCAGGGCTTCGTGCGGTCCCGCTTTCCGGTACAGACGGGCCATGATCATCATCAGGAAGAGGATGGTCAGGACCATCAAACCGGCGATCACGAATACTTCACTCGATAGATTCTGCAACATGGATGTCTCCTGGAGCGGTTACTGACCGGCGGCGATGCCGGCCAGGTCCGCCCAACGGCGGACGTACCCGACTCCCTTTTCGTACCGCGTGATGACTACTTCTTCGCCTTTCTGAATCTCGATGCCCTCTTCGCTGCGGATGGGCGCGCTTTTGCGGACGCCGTCCTGGGTGAAGATCATTTCTCCGACGCCGGTCTGGTAGACCGTGCTGCTGACCTTGCCGAGCACGCCGATCATGTCGTAGTCGGCCGGGTCCAGCGTGCGGTCCCGCGCCACCAGCTTGGCCAGGAACCAGAACACGATGGAGGCGCCGGCGATGCCCATCATCGCGGCCACCGCGAGGCCGGCCAGCGTCCACAGCGACGTGTAGCGCTGTAACAGGTAGCCCGTGCCGCCGAACCAGGCGAGGAACGCCGTGACGGTGCTGAAGTTCAGCTTGCCCATCAGGCCGCTGAGCCAGGACTCCTCGACGTTGGCCGCCGCCGCGGCATGGGCGTGATGCGCGTGGCCGGCGTGATGGACGTGGGCGTGCCCGAAATCGGCGTGGCCGCCGGGCATGTGTATGTGGCCGGCCTGAGCCAGGAACGACACCAGGCTCAACAGGAATCCGACCAGAAAACAGACCAGATAGAAGCTTTCCCACGTCATGACGGTTTCCTCCCGGCGCCGTTCAGCGGCTTGGGAAGATCCGCCTCCGGCTTCAGGACGCTCATCAGACGATCGACCAGGCCCGGCGTGTCGATGACGCCTTCAAGCAGCATCAGACAGCGGCGGGAGTCCGGATGCCGCGCCAGGGCGAGCAGCGCGGCGCTGACCTGGGGATCGCGCCGGAAACGCTCGGCGCCTTCGATCAGCCACAGGTCGAGATTATCCTCGTTGGATCGCACATCCGACATCAGTTCGGTGTGGAACCCGTCGGGATCGGTCACCAGGTAGCCCGGGTGGACCTTGAAAAACTTCGAAAGCAACAAGCGCGTATCGTTGGTGAGGTGGGGCCGGGCGCCGCTCTCGATCTGCGACAGATAGGACTGGCTGATCGATTCGCGCATCTCGGTTTTCATGGCGCGCACAACTTCCTGTTGTGTCATTTCGCGACCGAGACCGCGGAGCGTGCCTTCGACCTCCCTCAGGTAGCGCAGCTTTTCTCCGAGTGTCATTTGCATTGGGTTGCGGTGGCTTTGGCTGGTGAGGGCCGCGGCTTGTATCGCAATTCGTAATAAGCTTATTGCGATTTGCAATTCGGGTCAAGGGAAATCGGATGGGGGCGCTCACAAGTGGCTCATTTTGCGTCGAAAATAGCGCGTTTCGGACGCGTTTTTGAACGTTTTTGACGCGTTCAGCGACGGTTTTCGGGGGTGGGGGAGGACATCCGGACGCCGTGGGTGACGAATTCGTCGCTCATCATGCCGGGATCGAAGGGCCGTTGGGCGTCCTGAAGCCGTCCCATCCACTTATTGGACATGGCGTCGTAGGTCGCTTCGTTCCGGAGGGCGATTTCCTTGGCCAGAGCGGCGTGCGCCTTGTAATATGACCGTTCGGCGTCGTTGGCGTAGCGGCGGAGCAGGTCAAATATGTTGTTGACCCTGTTGGACATAGCTTCGACGATGCGGGCTTCTGGGTTCGCTTCGTCAGAGGAGCCGATCAACTGCTCGAGGGCGAGGGTTTCGTAGCGGCGGGTGCGGTCCAGACGCCAGCGGCTCTGCGCCATTTGCTCCACGAGGAATCTCTGGTGGCTGGTGGCGGGCTGAAATTCGGCCGCGAGTTCGTCGATGGAGCGGGCGTAGGCCTCGGCATCCTCATGGGGGAGGACGCGGAAGGCGGAGCTGAGGCCATGGACGGTGGAATTGGCGGAGGAGGCGGCTTTGCCCTCCGGCGTTTTCGGGCCGGTGGAGCGCTTCGCGTTCTGGCGATTGGCGCGGGTTTGCTTGCGGGAGCTCATGAGGGTTCTCACCCCCACGGTAGCGGGTGGCTCCAAATTTCAGGCGGGGTGATTTGCGACGGTTTTGTTTGGAATCAAACGATTAGGCTGTGGATAAATGGGCGTGAAGGGCTCCCGGCCGATCTGCCGCCTGGCGCACGGCAAAGCGGCGGCGGATTGCCGCCATGGGAGGGCAGGAGAGCCCTGAAATCTGTTTTGAATCAATAGCATACGGGATGGCATGGAGACTGCGCCAGGATCCGCGTGAAGCGATCGAAATCGACCCTCGCAATCCTGTTCTTCACTGCGCTCGCGGTGGCGTTCGCGGCGGCCCAGGCCGTTCGGCTGGAGCCGGCGCCCGCGCCGCTGAAGCTGATGGCCGTACATGAGCGGCTGGCGGTTCCCGGACCGGTGCAGCAGGTTCTCAACCGGGCGTGCAATGACTGCCATTCGACCGATACGCGCTGGCCCTGGTATTCGCGCGTGGCGCCGGTGTCCTGGATGGTGACGCGCGATGTTCAAGCCGGGCGCAAGGCCATGAGCATCGACGCCTGGAGCGCCAACAACCGGCGCCGGACCATGGGGGAGCTGATGGCGGCGTGCGCGGTGGCGCAGGCCGGCCTGATGCCGCCCAAGGCGTATACGCTGATCCACCGGGAGGCTCGGCTGACCGCCGCCGACGTGACGACGCTGTGCGAGTGGACGGCGATGGAGACGAAAACGCTGAGCGCGCGGGTCAGCACTCCACCGCGTTGACGGCGAGACCGGCGAGCGAGGTCTCCTTATAACGCGACTGCATGTCGAGGCCGGTGGCGTACATCGTACGCATCACCTGGTCGAGGGAGACTTTGTGCTGGCCGTCCTCCTGCATGGCGAGGCGGGCGGCGTTCACGGCCTTCACCGCGCCCATGGCGTTGCGCTCGATGCAGGGGATCTGGACGAGGCCGGCAATGGGGTCGCAGGTCATGCCGAGGTGGTGCTCCATGCCGATTTCGGCGGCGTGCTCCACCTGTTCGTTCGATCCGCCGAGAGCGCCCACCAGGCCGCCCGCCGCCATGGAGCAGGCCACGCCGACTTCCCCCTGGCAACCGACTTCGGCGCCCGAGATGGAGGCGTTCTCCTTGTACAGTACGCCGATGGCGCCGGCGGTGAGGAAGTAGCGCAGAACGCCTTCGTCGTCCGCGCCGGGGATGAACTCCCGGTAATAGTGCGCGACGGCCGGGACGATGCCCGCGGCGCCGTTGGTGGGGGCGGTGACGACGCGTCCGCCGGCGGCGTTCTCCTCGTTCACGGCGAGGGCGAACATGTTCAGGCGATCGACGAATTCGAGAGGGTCGCCGGGGGTTTGGCGGGCGTCCAGGCGGGCGCGCATGCGGGGGGCCCGGCGGACGACGTCGAGACCGCCGGGCAGATGGCCCTGGGCCGCCAGACCGCGGGCGGTGCATTCCCGCATGGTCCGCCAGATGAGCTCCAGGCGGGCGCGGACTTCCGATTCAGGGCGAAGGGCGCTTTCGTTCGCGAGCATCATGGCCCACACGGCGAGGCCCGATTCGCGGCCTTGTTCGAGCAGGCCGGCGGCGTTCGAAAACGGGTAGGGGACCGGGGGCATGGACTCGGCCAGGGGCTGGGAGTCGCCCTCCTTCACCACCGATCCGCCGCCCACCGAGTAGTAGATTTCTTCCAGAATAGTCCCGCCGGCCGCGTCGAGCGCGGTGAAACGCAGGGCGTTGGGATGGCGGGGGAGCGTGGTGGAGCCGTTCCAACGCAGGTGACGGGTCTCGTCAAAGGGGACCGAGAGGCCCCCGGCCAGGCGCAAGCGGCCCGTGGAGCGGATGCCGGCAAGGATGGCCGGGACCCGGGCGGGATCGACGCCTTCAGGCTCTTCGCCCGACAGGCCGAGCAGCACGGCGACATCGGTGCGGTGGCCGCGGCCGGTGAGGGCGAGCGATCCGTACAGATCGACCGTGACGGCGGCGGCCGGCGCGTCCCGAAGCGACGCTGCGAAACGGCGGGCGGCCCGCATGGGGCCTACGGTGTGGGAGCTGGATGGGCCGATGCCGATCCGGAACAGGTCAAAGATGCTGGTCTTCATGCCGGATCGGAGTGATTCGGGACTACTTTACATCACACGGACTTCGTCGCCGGCCGTGAGACCGGACGTGACGGCCACGGCCATGTTGTTGCGCTTGCCGAGCGTCACCTCGCGCCGTTCGAACTGCACGCCGCGCTTCAATTCGACCCAGGCCTTGCCGTTCTGCTCGTGCACGGCGCCGACGGGGACCTGCAACTGGTCCTGCACGGTTTCGAGCAAGACGTTGGCGTGGGCCGACAGATCGGGGATCAGCTTGGGGTCGGCCCCTTCGATCTGGACGCGCACCGGAATGGCGCGGATGAAGAAGTTCTGCCGGGAGCCGCTGACGGCGAGAGCGCCGATGCTGTAGACCTTGCCGGTGAAGTGCATCTCCGGGAAGGCGTCGAAGCCGATGCGGGCGGCTTGGGAAACGCGGAGGTCGCCGCTATCGGTCTGGCTGACGGAGCCTTCCACCTGCATGCTGCGGGTGTCCACCACTTTCAGGATCTGCTGGCCGGGGTACACCTGGTCGCCCTGCTGGATCTGGGCCATGTCGCCGCCGCGGAACACGGTGGCCATGACGATCAGGCCGTCCATGGGGGCCTTCACTGTGTAGCGTTCCAGATCGTGGGTGTGGCGTCCCATGTGGCGCTGATGGCGGGCCAGGGTCAACTGGAGGATGCGGATTTCGGCGTCCTGGGAGGCCTTGCGGGTGGCGACGTCGCGCTGCTGTTCGGCGTAGCGCTTTTCGGCCTCGTCCATGGTGAGCTTGAGCAGTTCGCGTTCCAGGTCGACCTTCACTTCGGCGGCCGAGAAGTCCAATTTAGCCTTCTCATAGCTCGACTTGGCGACGCGCAGGGTCTGCTGCATGGTCTCCCATTCGACCTTCTGCTCGGCGATGCGCTTCTTGATGTCGTTTTCGGCGGCGGCGAGGGTGTCCTTCAGGTCGTCGATGTGGTCCTGGGCGGATTGGGCGTCGATGCGGACGATGACCTGGCCTTTACGGACGAAGGAGCCGGGCTTGGCCACTTCGAGCAGAATCAGCGAGCCGCGGCTTTCCGGGCCGCGCAGCAAGGGGGCGGTGACGTTGGCGAAGTTGCGGGCGGTGGTCTGTCCGGCGACGCGTAGGGTGACGTCAAGCGGCGCCACCGTAGCCTTGACGGTGCGGATGGCGGCTGTCGCGACGGCGGGTTGCGCGGGCTTCGTCATGACTCGCCAGCCCCAGACGGCGCCGGCGATGATCGCCAGCAGCACCAACACGCCGATCCAGGCGCGGGACTTTCGTGGCGGCGCGGCAACCGGCTTAGGGCCGGGATGGTCCATTGGCGGGACGGGCGGGGCGGCGGGAATCGCGGACATGGGTGCTCACTTCAAGATTACTAGACGGCCGTATCGATAAAAAGGCGCTACGAAACACCGCCGAGGTTACCTCAATAACCGGCCGGGGCGGCGACTTCGGCCTGAATGGCCGGTAATCCGAGGCGACGGCGGGCTTCGTTCATCATCTCGGCGGTGCGGGTGGCGCCGCAACGGCTGACGCCGAGAGCACGGACGGCGAGCAGGGCGTCGAGGTCGCGGACGCCGCCAGCGGCCTTCACCTGCACGCTGGGAGGCGTGTGGGCGCGCATCAGGCGGAGATCGTCGTGGGTGGCGCCGCCGATGCCGTAGCCGGTGGAGGTCTTCACCCAGTCGACGGCGACGTCGGTGCAGATTTCGCACAGACGGATCTTTTGATCGTCCTTCAGATAGCAGTTTTCGAAGATCACCTTGATCCTTTGGCCAGCGGCGTGGGTGAGGTCGGCCACGGCGCGGATGTCGTCGCGGACGTAGGCCCAGTCGGCGGAGAGCACCTTGCTGATGTTGACCACCATGTCGAGCTCCTGGCCGCCGTCGGCGAGGGCCTGGCGGGCTTCAGCCACCTTGGTCGCCGTGGTTTGGCCGCCGTGGGGGAAGCCGATGGTGGCGCTGGCTTTCACGGTGCTGCCGGCCAGACGCTCGGCGCAACGGGGCAGGTAGAAGGGCATGATGCAGGCGCTCGCGACGTCATAGGCGAGCGCGATCGACAGGCCTTTTTCGAGATCTTCCACGGTGAGGGTGGGGTTCAACAGGGAGTGGTCGATCATCTTGGCGACGTCGAGGTAGGTGTAGTCCATGGGGGGCCTCAAAGCCTCACGGTATCACGCCGACTGGGTGCGCATCCGGGCGAGGGCGACGCCGCCCCAGAGGCCGGCCTTGTCGTCGAGCAGGGAGCGCTCCACGCGGACCGTATCGGCGGGGAACATGCGGACGCGCTCGCGGAGGTGGGCGCGGACTTCGTCGATGAGAATGGGGCCCATGGCGGGGACGCCGCCGCCCAGCACGACCAGATCAGGGTGGAAGGCGGTGACCATGTTAGCGGCGCCGATGGCGATGTAGCGGGCGGCGCGGAGGATGGCCTCGCGGACCAGCTCGTCGCCGGCTTCGGCGGCCAGGGCCATCTGGCGGGGGTTGACGGCGGCGGGGTTGCCGGCGGTGAGCTCGTGGAGATGGGGGGCGAGTCCGGCGGCGAGGAGCCGGACGCCTTCGGCGGCGATGGCGGGTCCGCTGGCCAACGCTTCCAGGCAGCCGTGGTTGCCGCAGCCGCAGCGGGGACCTTCCGGGATGATCGTCTGATGGCCGATTTCTCCGGCCGCGCCCAGGGGGCCGAGCTGGAGCTGGCCGTCGACGACGACGCCTCCGCCGATGCCGGTGCCGATGGTGAAGAAGATCATGCCCCGGGCGCCGACGCCGTGGCCGTGGCGGAGTTCGCCGAGGGCGGCCATGCGGGCGTCATTCAATAAGAAGACCGGGCAGCCGCAGTGGGCCGCGAGGATGGGGCCGGCGGGGACGTCGCGCCATTGGCCGGGGAGGTTGGGGAGGAAACGGGTGACGCCGCGGTGGAGGTCGGCAAGGCCGGGGACGCCCATACCGATGGCCCGGGGGCGGACGGCGTGACGGGCGGCGAGGTCGCCGATGAGCGCGGCGATGCGGCCCAGGACCGCTTCCGGACCTTCGTGGGAGAGGGTGGGGGCTGATTCAGAGGCGATCCACTGGCCTTCGAGGGAGGCCAGGGCGCACGCTATCTTGGTGCCGCCGAGGTCGACGGCGACCCATGCATCCTGCATGAAGCCAATCTTATCCGGCCGCACGGGCCGGCGTTAACGGGCTCAACTGAAGCCGCCGCCGGGGGTGCGGGTACAACCGCCCGCGGCGAAGGACGAGATCAGGCGCTCGACGCGCTTGGAGCGGCACTCGGGACATTCGAGGTCGCGGTCGGCTTCGCTGATGCGACGGATTTGTTCGTAGACTTTGCCGCAGCTTTGGCAGCGGTATTCGTAGATGGGCATGCCTACTTGCCAGGATGCGGCGCTGGGGCTCGGGTGACAAGCCGTTCCGCGAGCTATGCTGGCTGGGGATTGCCGTGATCCGAGGATTGCTACGTTTCGGTGGGTTGCTGTGCCTGCTGGCGCCCGCACTGGTTCAAGCGCCAACGGGCGGGTGGACCACCGGGTTCTGGTTCTGGCAGGGGAGTTCGGCGGCGATGGGGGCCGGGATGGGGCCGGTGGACGTGCTGTATGTCCAGGCGGGGACCATCCGGCACGACGACGGGCCGAGCGGACGGTGGATCGTCTGGGCGAAGTGGCCGGATGAGGCGTTGCCGCCTGCGCGCGAGTATTGGGCCGTGCTGCGGGCGGAGACCCGGACGGCGCCTCCGCTGGATCTGGCGAAGCAAGTGGCTGGCGCGGTTGCCGGGCTGACGGTGGAACGGCGGAGGAATGCGCTGGGGTTGGCGGGCGTTCAGTTGGACATCGATTGTCCGACCGGGTCGCTGGCGCAATATGCGGCGTTTCTCGCGGAGTTTCGTAAAGGGCTGCCGGCCGGGATGCAGGTTTCCATTACCGGGCTGCTCGACTGGTTCCGGTCCGGGACGGCGGTGGGCGAGGTGGTGGAGCAGGTGGACGAGTTTGTTCCGCAGTTCTACGACCTGGGGGAGGCGCGGTGGAACGAGGAGCGGCCGGCGATTGCGGCGCGTGTGGATGCGGGGCGCTGGGGGCCGGTCTTCAACCGGTACAGGAAGCGGTTCCGGGTGGGGATTTCGAGCTTTGGACGGGCTTCTTACTGGAGGAGGGATACCCGGCGCCCCTACGGCCTGTCCGGCGTCACGCCGATGGATCTGGCGTCGAACCGGGCCTTCACACGGACGGCGGCGCGCAACGATGCCGGCGAGGCGGTGCTTACATTCGAAGCCCGGATGGATGTGACGATCGTCTGGGAGTCGATCCACGCGGGAGACCGGGTGGAGTATGTGATTCCGAGCCGTGAACATCTCCACAACGCCGTGGAGCAGGCGCGGCGGATGGGCGAGTATTGCCGGGGCGTCCTGTTTTTCCGCTGGCCAGCGTTCAACGAAGCGACGGCGGCGATGCCCAAGGATGCGCTGCAGGCGGCCGGCGCGGGCGTCCGGCCGGAGCCGCCGGCGGTGCGGGCTATCGACGGCGAATGCGCGGCGGTCCACTGCGTGGATCTGTACCTGCTGCACGCGGACTCGCTTTCGCCCCGGCCGCTGCGGTACCGGATCGCGGTCTCCGAAGAGCTCGAGTACATTGTGCCGCGCGAGCGGGCGCCGGTGCGGATGTCCGGCCCTTCGGAGATCGAAGTGGCGCTGCCCGCCTATAGCGGAATCAACCGGATGTATCTCGGCAGGGCGGTGACGCTGAAACCCGCCCGGTACAGGGTGGCGCCATGACGCGGAAAACGAAATTGGCGGTTGCTTCGGCGGCGGCGTGCGGATGCCTGCTGGCGTGCGGTTTCGACGATACGTTGCGCGAGTATCTGAGCGCGCGCTTCTGGCTGCCGCTTTCAAAGAGCGCCCGCCACTTCGCGGCGAAGGGAGTGAAGCGGACGAATGCGCCGTTTGCGGGGATGGGAGCGATGGACGGCGATTCGCCCGTGGCGCGGATGCGGGAGGCGTATGCGGCGATCTGCCGCCAGCCGGAACCGGAGTATCGCGCGGAGGCGATCCAGAAGGCGCTTGGGGAGGCCCGGGCCAGCACGGCGCTCGCTCGGCGGGAGCGCGAGGAAGTGGAGCTGATCGACGCCAAGATCGATATGCGGAGGGGCTCGGCCGAAGATCCGGCGGGGTACCGGCAGGCGCTCGAGAAACTGGCTGTCTTTCTGAAGACGGCCCGGACGCCCGAGTATCTCAGCGAGGCTCGCGGGTGGGTGGCGCATATTCATTACGAGTTAGGCGATCAGACGGAGGCGGGGAAGATCTATCTCGATGAGTTGAACCGGCCGGGGTCGAACCTGAGCTATGACACGCTGGTCACCTCGCTGCAGATGACTTACGGGTATGACGGCGGGCCGGCGCTGATCGAGCACCTGGGTGAGTACTTCGATACGCCGGAGCATGCCGCGTTCGCGATCCACCTGGCCACGAATCCGCATTGGGACCGCGCCAACGAAAGCGCGCTGCTGGCGCCCGGCCAGGAGCCGGTGGCGACGGCGAATCCGCCGTATGAGCGGCTGAAGAACCTGCTCGAACAGCATGCGGAGCTGTTCCGGACGGAGAAGGGCGCGAACCTGCTGGCGTTGCTGGGCATGCGGGTGGCGATGAGCGCTGGCGATCCGGCGGCGGCGTTGCGCATCGCGGGTCAGACGCCCGCGGCGGCGGCCGTCCGCACGGATCCGGACTTCCTGTGGATGCTCGCGTCGGCGCACTTTCTGTCGCATGACTTCGCCGGGGCCGAGGCGCCGTTGTTGCAGATGTTCCGGGCCTCCGGGACGCCCACGCACGAACGGTTGGCCGCCGCGTACGGACTGTGCGGGGTGTATCAGAAGATCGCGCAACCGGCGGAGCAGATCCGCTACGCGTTGTGGCTGCGGGCGTCCAACGTCAAAGAACACCGCTATCTGCTGCGGAGCGGAGGGATCGAGGCCAAGACGGTGTATTGGGCGCTGTCGGGTTGGGACTTGAACATGCTGCTCGAGTTGGAGCCGGTGGAGACGCTGCGGGCGTTTCTCGAGAAGTATGGCGGCGCGCCGGAGTCGAACCTGGTGCGGTATAGCCTGGCGGTCCGGTTGGCCCGGGACGGCCAGTATGAGGAAGCCGGGCGGATCTACGAATCCTTGCAGGTCCCGAAGCGGGTGGCGCGAATGCGGCGGCTGGCGGAGTTGTCGAAGGATGGGTCGGCCGAGGGGCGGTACAAGGTTGGCGAGTACCTGGCGGCGAATCCGGAGCGGATTTACTTCAACGACCGGTTGTGGCATGGGCTGCAGCGGTACGCGCTGTTCGGGTCGAACGACGCGCGGCTGACGCGGGCCGAACGGGAGAAGACTGTGGCTGGCGAACGGAAGCTGAAGGACGGCCAGGAGGAGCTGTGGCAGGCCTATCTTGTCCTGCGCGGCGTGGCTCACGACACGGGCCGCACGGAGTTGGGCAAGCGCGCCGCCCGGCTCGCGCTGGAGAGCCTGCCGCGCATCAACGAGCGATTCGGGCGTTTTGAGGAAATCAGGAAAGGTCAGGTCGAACTGTGGCAGTGGCTGGCTGGAAGACGCGCTGCGATATGATGCCCCTTGCGCGGCATTCCGGCTCTCATTCTCCTGTTTGCGGCGGGCGCCTTCGGGCAGTCCGCCGGGACGCCGTCGATCACGATTCCGCGGGTGGCGCGGGCGCCGAAGCTGGCTGATTTCCTGAACGGGACGCCGCGGGAGGCCGAGACGACGGTCACCGACTTCCGGCAGTTCGATCCCGAGGACGGCACGCCGGTTTCCAAGCCCACCACCGCGTACCTTTCCTACGACGATAAGCACCTGTACGCGGCGTTCGTCGCCAAGGACGATCCGAAGCTGATTCGCGCGCGGGTGGCCAAGCGGAAACAGATCCTGACCGACGATCGCATCACCATCAACATCGACACCTTCCACGACCATCGGCACGCCTACTGGTTCGACGTGAATCCGTACGCCATACAGCTCGACGGCATCACCACCGATGGCTATGGGGACGATTTCAGTTGGGAAGGGCTGTGGTACACGGAATCGAAGATCGTCGAGGACGGGTATGTCGTGCTGATCACGATACCGTTCAAGACGCTGCGGTTTTCCGATGCGCCGAAACAGACCTGGGGGATCATGCTGGGGCGCTTCATCCAACGCAATAACGAGTTCGCTATGTGGCCGTATATCACACGGCGGAAGTTGCCGCAGTTCGTCGCGCAGTTTGGGCATATGGAGGGGCTCGAGAATATTTCGCCGGGGCGGAATCTGCAGTTCATTCCTTATGGGCTGTTTTCGCGCGCCCGGTTTCTGGATCAGCCGGCTGGCGCGGCGCCGGCGATGGCGGTGGATAACAGTCCGCGGGCGGGGCTGGATGCGAAGGTGGTGATCAAGGACGCGCTGACGCTCGATTTGACGCTGAATCCGGATTTCAGCCAGGTGGAGTCGGACGATCCGCAGGTGACGGTGAATCAGCGGTATGAGGTGGTGTACCCGGAGCGGCGTCCTTTCTTCATGGAGAATGCTTCGTACTTCACGACGCCGCAGCAGTTGTTCTTTTCGCGGCGGATTGTCGATCCGGAGTACGGCGTGCGGCTGACCGGGAAGATCGGGCGGTGGGCGATCGGGGTGCTGGCGGCGGACGATCGCGCGCCGGGGAAGACCGTCGCGGAGGGAGATCCTCTGTATGGGCGGCGGGCGGCCGATGGGGTGCTGAGCATACAGCGGGATTTCGGCAAGGACTCCCATGTGCGGCTGTTCGCCACCGATCGCGAGTTCTCGTCGAGCTATAACCGGCTGATGTCCATGGATGCCCGGCTGCACCTGAAGGGCGACTTCTTCCTGGCCGCGCAGGCGGTGACCACCCAGAGCCGGGCGCTGGGGATGGGCGGGATTTCGGGGAACTCGTACTACCTGAAGCTGAACCGAAGTACGCGAAAGTTCCAATATTACTCTCAGTACACGGACCGTAGTCCGAACTTCCGGGCGGACTTGGGATATATCCCACGCACTGATATCCGGGAGTTCAAAAGCCGCGTCGGACGGCTGTGGTGGCCGGAGAAGCGGACGCTGGTCAGCTTCGGGCCGGCCTTCATCGTGTCCGGCAACTGGAACCGGCTGGGCCAGAACCAGGATTGGGAGGCCGATGTCGAGTGGGACATGACGTTCAAACGTCTGACAACGGCGACGGTGTCGCATGGGGAGATCTTCGAGCTGTACAAGGGCGCCGGGTTCCGTAAGCGGCAGAACAGTTACGTGTTCAGCTCCGAGTGGTTCAAGTGGCTGGCCGTGGACGCCACGTTCAATCACGGCTCGTCGGTGAATTACTACCCGGCGGCCGGGTACGCGCCGTTTCTCGGGCGGGGGCAGGACGGGCGCCTGGGCGTCACGCTGCGGCCAAACAAGCGGCTGCGGCTGGATGAAACCTATATTTACAGCCACTTGCGGACGGAGCCGGGATGGCGGGCGGGCGGGGGCGCGACGGCCATCTACAACAACCACATCGCGCGGTCGAAGGCGAACTTCCAGTTGACGCCGGCGGTTTCCTTCCGGGCGATTGTGGACTACAACGGGGTGCTGCCGAACGCGGCGCTGGTGAGCCTGGACAGGACGAAACGAATCGGGTACGATTTTCTGTTCACCTACCTGTTGCATCCGGGGACGGCGTTCTACGCGGGGTATACCGACATCTACCAGAACTGGATGTTGAATCCCGCCAAGCCGCCGTACCTGACGCTGACGGGCTTCCCGGACCTGAACACGGGACGGCAGGTGTTCGTGAAACTCAGCTACCTATTCCGCTTCTAACGGAGGGGAGGGGCGTTATCGTTTTGTCAACATGGCGATCTAAACTGGTACGGTGGAGGGATCGGACGTTAGTCCTACAAGGACTTGCGGTCGGGCAAGTATTGTAAAATACATTTACACGAGATTGGAGAAGGCGGCCAAAACCCTATGAAGTCCGTGGGAGAGAAGCTACGTCGCGAACGTCTCCAGCGGGGATTGGACATCGCGGCGGTTGCGCGGCTCACTCGAATTAACCAGCGTTATCTGGAAGCCATCGAGTCGGGGAAGACCGAGGATCTGCCAAGCGGCTTCTTCCATCGCAGTTTTGTAAGACAATACGCCAGCGCGATGGGTTTAGACGTGGCGGAGATCGAGGGCGAGTTGGAGAGGGCCCGCGAGGCGGAAGCGCCGACCTTGGACGCCGCGCTCGAGCAGACCAGCTACGCGCCGAAGCTGGCCGATCCCATCGTGGCGGAAGGCAACCAGCGAGGCAAGGGACGCATCGGGGGATACGTCGCGCTGCTGGTGGCGGTGCTGGTGGGATGCTCCGCGTTCTATTCCTGGTGGAGGCGGCTGGAAATGCCGACGATCGCGCGGCAGGCGGAGACGCATGCCGAGGAGCCGTCGGAGGCGTCGCGTCAGAAGCCGCGGGAGCAGACCGAGTCCTCCGCGGTGAAGCCGGCGCAGGACGCGCAGGCTCCGGCCGGGGGAAGCGTCACGCTGACCGAAGTGAGTTCGCCCAGGCTGCCGCAGGTGTCGCCCGACGATAAGGTGGTCATCAAGATCGCGGCCACCGAGGAGACGTGGCTGGCCATCACGGCCGACGGCAAGACGATCTTTTCCGGGCTGCTGCAACCGACGCAGGAGATCGTGCTGGGCGGCAAGGAACGCGCGTTTATCCGCGTGGGCAACGCGGGCGGGCTGGCGGTTTCGTGGAATGGGAAGGCGATCGGGCCGGTGGGGGCGCGCGGGCAGGTCCGCAACGTCCTGCTGACGCCGGAAAGTTACCGCATTACTGGGCCGGACGGCTCCCTGTAGAGGTCGCGCTGCGGAGGAACTCGCGCTGCTTGCGCAGCATTTCGCGCTGCTTCTGGCGCTCCATGATGAGGAGTTCGCGGCGGCGGCGGTTCTTGATGCTATCGTCCACCTTGCGCCAGAACTTGTTGAAGTAATCCACCGCGGACCACAGTCCGAACACCACCACACCCCATAGAGCGAGGCTTGCGGACGTGCGCAGGACGGGCCAGTGCACGGTCAGCATGACGAGCGAGATGGCGGCCACCTGGAGCACCATTTTCGTCTTGCCGAGTTCGCTGGCCTTGACGGTGTAGCCTTCGGCGGCGGCGATGCTGCGGAGGCCGGAAACGGCGAATTCGCGGCCTACAATGATCACCACCATCCAGGCGGGGACGCGTCGGATCTGCACGAGCGAGATCAGGGCGGCCGAGATCAGGAGCTTGTCGGCGATAGGGTCGAGCAGCGTGCCGACGGTGGTGATCTGACGCCAGCGGCGGGCGAGGTAGCCGTCCAACAGGTCCGTGGCGGCGGCGACGAGGAAGATGGCGAGCGCCCAGAAATCGCGCCAGGCGTCGAGCATCGGGACGTCGACCCGGAAGTCCTGTTGAACCAGCACCGCCACCAGCAGCGGCACGAAGAAGATTCGCAGAAGCGTCAGGGAATTCGGCAGATTCATCCGCGCACTTCAAATGATATCAGTCATGTTGCAAAAACTGCGCAAGCCGCCGGAGGACCGATTCCGGGGCGTCGGCTTCGACGTCGACAAACTCGCCTGAGTAGTTAGTGGACAACACTCGGGCCTTCTCATGCAACAGGTGCAGCGGGGCGCCTTCGGCGACGGGGATGCGGAAGGCGGCTCGGGTTACGGGATCGAGAGCGAGACAACGGTCGATCGAGTCGAGCAGGGCGTCGACGCCATCGCCGGTGCGGGCCGAGGCGGCCACGGAGGCGGCGGGCGCGGCGGTTTCTCCGGCGATGCGGAGGGCGGCGGCGGAGACGTCGATGGACGGGTCCGGGAGACGGTCGACCTTGTTGAGGACCAGGATCTGGGGCGTGCGGTCGGCGCCGATTTCGCCGAGGACCTTGAACACATGGGCGGTGTCTTCGGCCGCCGAGAGGGCGGAGACGTCGACCACGTGCAACAGCAGGGCCGCTTCCACCACTTCCTCCAGCGTGGCGCGGAAGGCCTGCACGAGCGTGGTTGGGAGGTTGCGGATGAAGCCCACGGTGTCGCTGAGCAGGACGCGGCGGTTGGAGGGCAGCGCGATGTGGCGAACGGTGGGGTCGAGGGTGGCGAACATGCGCGCGTCGGCGACCACTCCGGCGCCGGTGAGGCGGTTGAACAGCGTCGATTTGCCCGCGTTCGTGTAGCCCACCAGGGCAACCGTGGCGAGCGGGACCGATTGCCGCTGGCGGCGCTGAATGGAGCGTCCGGCGCGGACGCGGGAGAGCTCGTCCTGAATGTTCTTGAGCTTGCGCTGAATCTTCCGGCGATCGGTTTCGAGCTGCGTTTCGCCGGGGCCGCGCGTGCCGATGCCGCCCCCGAGACGGGACATCGCGGCGCCGCGGCCGGTGAGGCGCGGCAACAGGTAGGTTAACTGGGCGAGCTCCACCTGCAACTGGCCTTCGCGGGTGCGGGCGCGGGCGGCGAAGATGTCGAGGATGAGCTGGGTGCGGTCGAGCACCTTGGCGTCGAGGGCGCGTTCCAGGTTGCGCTGCTGGGTGGGGGTGAGTTCGTTGTCGAAGACGACCGTGTCGGCGTCGTTCGATCGGATGAGGGCGTCGAGCTCCTCCACCTTCCCCGAACCGATGAGGGTGGCGGCGTTGGGGCGGTCGCGACGTTGGAGCAGGCGGTCGACCACGTCGGCGCCGGCGCTGCGGGCGAGAGTGGCGAGTTCGTCGAGGGATTCGGCGGCCTCGGGAACCAGCGGGTCCGCCGGGACTCGCGGACGGGCTCCCGAGGCGCTTAGGTCAAGGCCGACGAGGATTACGCGTTCCCGGCGGTTATCGGGCAAAGACAGACCTTACTCAGTTTCGACGATAGGCGCTCCGGGGACAGGGTGAGTCCCGGGAGATACAGGCGGTCCACCGGGGTGCGGCCCGGAGGAATGGAACGGCTTCGACACCACCACAGTGGAGATGGCGTGCTTGAAGATCAATTGTTCCTGATTGTTGGTTTCGAGTATGACCGAGTACTTATCGAAACTCTTAATTCGGCCCGAAAGCTTCACACCGCTCATGAGGTAGATCGTGAGGAAGGTTTTTTCCTTACGGGCATTGTTCAGGAAAGCCTCTTGTATGTTTTGAGCTAGTTTTTCCATCGGCTGTTCCTTTGTCTCGCGCGCTATTCTCGCTACGCCTGGAACAGGCGCACCGGCAGGGCCGGGCATACGCGGCTCATCGCCGCGCGGATTTTCAACACGCGATCCTTCAGTTATTTTGGCCATGCGCTTGCTCCATGGTTATCATCATCATAGCCCAATGGCAACGTGTCCTGGGGCCCCGGGCGCGATTTCTTAAGATACCCGATACACTGTAGGGATGCCGAAGCAATACTCCAAGCCGCCAGCGATGGCTATCGATGCGGCGAAAAGCTACGTCGCGACGTTCGACACAAGCCGTGGTCAGATCGTATGCGAGTTGTTCGCCAAGGATGCTCCTATCACGGTGAACAATTTCGTATTTTTGGCGCGTGAGGGATTCTACGACGGAACGGTGTTTCATCGCGTCATCGCCGACTTCATGATCCAGGGCGGAGATCCGACCGGGACAGGACGCGGCGGGCCGGGCTACCGCTTCGAGGACGAGACTCGCGGTAATCCGAACCGGCACAAGGTGGGTAGCCTGTCGATGGCGAACGCCGGCCCCAACACCAACGGCAGCCAGTTTTTCATCACGCATATCGTGACCGATTGGCTGGACGGCAAGCATACGGTGTTCGGACAAGTGACGAGCGGGCAGGACATCGTCGATTCGGTGAAGCAGGGCGATACGCTGAATTCGGTGACGATCGCGGAGAGCTAAGGCGAGAAGGGGCGGACCGGCGACGATCCGCCCCCATTGACGTTATTTCGCGGGAGGCAGCGCTACGGGCTTGCCGGATTTGATCGAGGCCTTGGCGGCGTCGATGATCTCGATGACCTGGACGTTGATGTCGATCGCGGTCATGCCTTCGATGGGCTTGCCGGAGCGCAGACGGTCCACCATGTAGACGATGGGCTTCGAACGCTCCGCCGGCAGCGGTTCGATGGCGACGTTCTGCGTTTCGCGGCCCTTGCGGACCTCCACTTTTCCGTTCTGCATGTAGACGCTCGCGTCGCGGCCGAAGACCTCCAGGTCCTGGAAGCCGCGCGGGAGATCCCAACTGCCTTCGAAGATTCCCTCCGCGTTCTTGTAGTGCAGCAGGATGGTGGCGTTGTCCTCCACCTTGGGGAAGCGCTCCGGACGGAGGTGCTGCACCTGGGCGAAGACGGATTCGGGACGGCCGAGATACCAGAGGCTCCATAGGGCGTTGTAGCAGCCGAAGTCCATCAGCGCGCCGGCGCCGTTCTTTTCGGGGTCGGTGAGCCATGCGAAGAAGTACTTGTTGCGGGCGCCTTCGGAGCCGGGGCCGCCGTGTCCGACGATGCCGCGCAGACGGTACACCTGGCCGAGCGCGCCGGATTTCGCCTGATCGTAGGCGGTGTAGTTGGCCGCCCACCACGCCATCTGATAGTTCGTCATCACCAGGATGCCGTTCTTGCGGGCGAGGTCGCGGATGACCAGGGCGTCCTTGTAGGTGGAGGCCAGCGGCTTTTCAAAGATCACGTTGATCTTGCGCGGGGCGCAGGCCTGCACGATTTCCAGATGCCGGTTGTTTTCGACGAAGGCCCACACGATGTCGGGCTTGGTTTCGTCGAGCATCTTCTTGTAGTCGGTGAAGATGAGTTTGTCGGCGACGCCGAGTTTTTTGGCTTCGTCGGTGAGTTCCTGGACCGGCTCGGCGACGCCTACCAGTTCCGCAGGATCGTTCTTGACCATGTCGCGGAGGTGTCCCCAGACGTGGGAGTGGACCAGGCCGACGACAGCGATCTTGTACTGTTTCTGGGCGAGCGCGGGGAGCGCCGCGGCGAGCAGCAGGGGGATGAACAGCAGTTTACGCATGGCTGAAAGGACGATTTTATCAAGGGGCGACGCGCTTCAAGCTAACAGCGAGTTCACCACGCTGCCGTGGACGTCGGTGAGGCGGAAGTCGCGGCCCTGAAAACGGAAGGTCAGTTTGGTGTGGTCGAAGCCCAACAGGTGGAGGATGGTGCCGTGCAGGTCGTGCACGTGGACCTTGTCCTTCACCACGTTGAAGCCCAGTTCGTCGCTTTCGCCCATCACGATGCCTGGCTTCACGCCACCGCCCGCCATCCACATGGTGAAGGCGTTCGGGTGATGGTCGCGGCCGTCGCTGCCGCCCTGCACCATGGGCGTGCGGCCGAATTCGCCGCCCCAGACCACCAGCGTGTGGTCGAGCAGACCGCGCTGCTTCAGGTCCTGGACCAGCGCGGCGCAGGCTTTGTCGGTGTCGTGGCAGTTCTTGGTGAGGTCGCGGACCAGGGCGCCGTGCTGGTCCCAGGCTTCGTGATAGAGCTGGACGAAGCGTACGCCGCGCTCCACCAGACGGCGCGCCAGCAGGCAGTTGTTGGCGAAGGACGGCTTGCCGGGTTCCGCGCCGTAGGCTTCGAGCACGTGCTTGGGTTCCGTGGAGAGGTCCATCATGCCGGGGGCGCTCGATTGCATGCGGAACGCCATTTCGTAGGCACTGATGCGGGTTTCGATTTCGGGGTCGCCCTCGGTTTTCAGGCGGCCGCGGTTCAGCGCGCCAATGGCGTCGAGGGAGTCGCGCTGGAGTTCACGGTCGACGCCCTTGGGGTTCGACAGGTACAGGATGGGGTCGCCGGCGCTGCGGAATTGCACGCCCTGGTAGACGGTGGGCAGGAAGCCGCTGCCCCAGCAGGAATCGCCGCCGCTGGGGCCCTTGGCGCCGGAACTGAAGACGACGAAAGCGGGCAGGTCGCGCGATTCGCTGCCCAGGCCGTAGACGGTCCAGGCGCCCATGCTGGGGCGGCCGAACTGCATCGTGCCGGTGTTCATCAGCAACTGGCCGGGCGCGTGGTTGAAGGCGTCGGTCACCATCGACTTCACGATGGCGATGTCGTCGACGATTTTCGCCGTGTGAGGGAGTAGTTCCGAAATCTGCGCGCCGCTTTGGCCATAGCGCGCGAATTTGAACTTGGGGCCGAGCAGCTTCGAGTTCGGGTTGATGAAGGCGGCGCGGTAGCCCTTCAGCAGGTCCGCCGGCGGCAGCGTGCCGTCGAACTTCGCCAGTTGCGGTTTGTAGTCGAACAGCTCGATCTGGCTGGGGCCGCCGGCCATGAACAGGAAGATGACGTTCTTCGCCTTGGCGGGGAATTGCGGCTGCTTCGGCGCGAGCGGGTCAGCGCCGGAGGCGTATCCCGACTCGACGAGCAGGTTCGCCAGCGCCATCGAGCCGAGCCCGACACCGCACTGTTCCATAAACCATCTGCGCGTGATTTGTTTCGGGCTCATCGGTTACTCCTTGGTGATCGTTTCGTCGAGGTTCAACAGGACGCGGGACACGGCGGTCCAGGCGGCGGCGTCCACCGGCGTCGCGCCCTTGGGCAGCGCGGACTTGGCCGCGTCGTCGAGGCCCGCCAGATCGAGCGCGCTCAGCCAGCCGTCGCGCAGCCGCTGCTTCTGTTTTTCGAGGAACGGCAATATAACGCGCCCGTCGGAGGCGTCGGGCTGGCGGCCGGTGCAGCGGCGGAAGGCGTAGGCGAAGCGCTGCTGGTCCGTCGCGCCGCCTTCGCGCAGGGTGAGAGTGGCCAGGGCTCGGGCCGCGTCGAGGAACACCGGTTCGTTCAGCAGCGTGAGGGCCTGGAGCGGCGTGTTGGAGCGGCCCCGGCGCACGCAGGAGGTCTCGCCGTTGGGCGCGTCGAAGGTTTGCAGCGCGGGATAGGGGACCGAACGGTAACGGAACGTGTACAGCGCGCGGCGGTACTTTTCGTCGCCCTTCGATTCGATCCACACCTTCGGGCTGTAGCTGGCTGGGGCCACGAACAGGAACGCCGGGGCGGGTGGGAAGACGCTGGGTCCGCCGACTTTGCCGTTCAACAGTCCGCTGGCCGCTAGCGCGATGTCGCGCACCACTTCGGCGTCCACGCGGAAGCGCGGGCCACGGGCGAGCAGGCGGTTGTAGGGGTCCTGCGCGGTCAGCTCCGGCGTGGCGGCGGAGGAGCGCTTGTAGGCGTCCGACGTCACGATGAGGCGGGCCATGTGCTTCACGTCCCAGCCGCTTTCCATGAACTCGACGGCGAGCCAGTCGAGCAGTTCGGGATGCGACGGCGCTTCGGCCTGCGTGCCGAAGTTCTCCGCCGTGGCGACGATGCCGATGCCGAAGTAGGCCTGCCACAGGCGGTTGACGAACGAGCGCGCGGTGGTGGGCGAGCGGCGGTCCACCATCCACTTTGCGAAGGTCAGGCGCGTGGGCGGGTCGCCGGCGGGCAACGGATTGAGGAACGCCGGGACGCCGGGAGTCACCAGGGCGGCGGGCTTCAGGAAGTCGCCGCGGGCGAGGATGTGCGTTTCGCGGGGCGTGTCGCGGCGCGCGTAGACCAACTGCGTGGAGCCTTCCGGATAGTCGCGCCACAGGGCGGCGATGCGGTCGTTGACGGGCTTCCATTCGGGGACGGTGGTGCGCCAGTAGTGGAATACGGCCTGCTGTTCGGCGGGCGTGCGTTCGGCGCGCGGCTTGGCGATGATCGAGCGGACGTTGGCGGGCAGGGGGTCGGCTACGGCGTCCGGGTCGGAGGTGATCGACAAACGGAAACGGCCCAGATTGTTGTTTTGATTGTCGTCGCTGTTCCAGCCGCCGTGGTTCTGCTTCAGATAGAACGTCAGGATGACGCCGCCTTCGTTGGCGATGGGAGCGGCGGCGTTGAAGACGGCCTTGCGCGGCTGGTTGCGGTCGCCGGGTCCGCTGTCGATGCCCCAGGCGGTTTCTTCCTTGCCGTCGATGGCGAAGGTGACGGGGCCGGTGACGCGGCGACGGTCGCTTTTGTCGGAGTAGAGCGGGTCGAGCGGCGTTTCGGCGGGGTTCACGTCGGCGGTGGCCCGGGCGATTGTCACCGCCACGGGCTTGGTTGGGTCGGAGGCGGGTGCGGCTTCGACTCGGAATTCGGTAAGGGCCAGCGTGCCGTCCACCGAACGGCCGGGGCCTCCGCGCGGCAGGTTCGCGTCCTTCAGCAGTTCGAGGCGGAAGGCCGCGATGTTTTTGAGATCGGTCTTCACCGTGAGTTTCACGGTGTGCTTGGTGGGCGCGTAGCCTTGCGCGAGAAACGAGCCGTCCTCCATTGGCAGGTATTTCTGGCCGCCGGTGGAGATGTCGTCCACTTCGGGCCGCACGATGGTCCAGTGGGCGGCCGGATTGCGTACGGTGTACTCCCATTGCGCCATGCGGTCGGCCCAGTCCGGCGTGCGGTGCTCGAGGCCGCCCTCTAGCTCTCGCGTTTCGCGCAGGATGTCGGCGCGCTTCATCTGCTCGGGCGGCGTGTAGACGGCGATGTTCGCCTCATGCGAATCGTTGAGGAAGGCGAACATGCGGTAATACTCTTCCTGCTTGAGCGGGTCGAACTTGTGGTTGTGGCACTGCGCGCACTGGATGGTGACGCCCAGGATTCCTTTGCCGATGGCGTCCATGCGGTCGAACATGGCCTCCATGCGGAACTGTTCGGGATCGATGCCGCCTTCCTCGTTCGTCATCGCGTTGCGCAGGAAGCCGGTGGCGACGATTTGATCCTGCGTGGCGTTGGGCAGCAGGTCGCCCGCAATCTGCTCGATGATGAAGCGGTCGTAGGGCATGTTGCGGTTGAAGGCGTTGATCACCCAGTCGCGGTAAAACCATACCTGACGCTGTTTGTCCTTTTCGAAACCGTCGGAATCGGCGTAGCGTGCGCCGTCGAGCCAGGTGCGGGCCTGGCGCTCGCCGTAATGCGGAGAGGCGAGCAAGCGGTCCACCTGGCGCTCGTAGGCGCCGGGTTGGGTGTCGCGGAGGAAGGCGTCGATTTCGGCGGGAGTGGGCGGCAGACCGGTGAGGTCCAGGCTGAGGCGGCGGAGCAGGGTGGGGCGGGAGGCTTCGGGCGCGGGCTTCAGCCCTTCCTTGGCCAGGCGCGCCAGGATGAAGGCGTCGATGGGGCTGGCGGCGCCCTTCGGAATCGCGGCGCGGACGGGCGGCGTGAAGCCCCAGTGCGTGGCGCGGGCGCCGGCCAGCGATTCGGGCCACTCGGCGCCCTGGTCGATCCATTGGCGAACGCGCTCGATGTCGGCCGGGTCGAGTTTGCCGCCCATGGGCATGCGCGCCTGATCGCCGATACCCGCCACGCGGCGGTACAGTTCGCTGGCGGCGGATTTGCCGGGTTGGACGGATTTGGCGAGCACGCTTGCGCGCGAGTCGAGGCGGAGTCCCGCCATCTGCCGCTTTTCGCTGTGGCAGGCGTAGCAGGACTTGGCGAAGACGGGCTGGATGTCGCGGGCGAAGTCGACGCGGGATTGCGCGAGCGCGGCGGCGGCGAAGGCGGTGGCGAGGAACGAGAGGCGAACGTACCCAGAGTGCATGTATGGCCCAGTTGTCTACTCATTCTAATCGCGTACGGCGATACCATGAGGGACAGGCGGTGATCCATGAAGGAACTATGGTCGAAGGGCTTCTGGCGCGATGTGAAGAGAACGTTCGAGGACGCGCGCGATGGAGCCGGGCCGAAGGCCGCCCAAGCGGATCAGGCTCGGCCCGCGGATACGATCGAAGAGACCAGCGAACCGCGGCCGAACTCGCCGGCCGATGCGCCCTCGAGCGCGGCGGGCACGGCCCAAACGGCCAAATTGGAGTAGTAGTCGTCGCCCCATAAGGGCAGGCCCGTTGAGCCGTAGAGCAGGCAGCGCTGGTTCCACGGCGCACGGGTTTTGACGGCCAATGTTTCGTACAGGCGGCGCGCGATTTCGACGCCTGTTTCGCGGCGGCCGTGATAGAGGAACGTCATCGCGGCGCACAGATTTTCGCCGACGAAGATGTTCATGCCGAAATCGCCCGATGGGTGGACGCGCGTGTCGAAGGGCTCGCCTTCGGGCGTCACGCCGTTGGTAAGACCGTAGGCGGTGGCCTTCATGTTCAGCTTTTCGATGGTCGCGAGCGCGCTTGCGACGCGGTCCTTCGGGAAGACGTCGCGCAGGCCCAGCAGGCGGGCGCACCATTCGCCCATGAGCTGGTTGGCGAGAACGACGTCGCTCGAGCGATTGGCCGTGGCGTTGCTCCACAGGCGATAGTAGCGGCCGGTCCACAGGCGCTCGTCGAAGGCCTTGCGGGCTTTGTCGAGCCGCTGGGCGCATTCGGCGGCGAAGTCGCGGTCGCCCGCCGCTTCCGCCATGGCGCGGCCGGAGGCGAGCGTGGCGAGCCAGGTTCCGGCGACGTAACTCGACACGCCTTCCCACGGCCACACGTCGTAGAACTGGTTAGCGGGCCACGCCTCGCCGGGACGCACGTGGGGCTGCTCGTGGACCAGGCCGCAGCCATCGTCGTCGAGCGTGTATTGATAGCGGATGGCCCGCTTCGCGGATTCGTAGAAATGTTTCAGGACGCCCGCGTCGCCTGTGCGCAGGAAGAGGCGATGGACCATCTGCGCGAATTGGCCGGAGTTCAGCGGGTGCTGGCAGTGGTAGCGGGGGTCGCGCATGCTGGTGGGCTGGCCGAAGCTGAAGGGGATTTCGCCGTCCGAGATCTGAAAGTGGCGGAAGGCTGCGAGCGTTGTCTGTTCGAGTTCGGGGAAGAACCACAGCAGCGGGAAGTGCCCGTGGATGCGGCACACCATGGTTTCGACGATGGGACAGCCGGTGTGGCTTTCGCTGTGGGTGAACCAGCCGTTGTCGCCCCACCACTCGTCGGCGCGCGTGCGGGCGATCCAGACGGAGTTCTTCGCCAGGCTGTAGAGGCCTTGAACGAGGGCGTCGCGCAGCCAGGGCGGGAGGCTCGCGCGATAGATGGCCGCCTGCCACGCGCATACGCGGCGGATCAGATTCGGCGCGTTGTCGAGGGCGAAGGCGGCGGCTTGGTCGGCGCTCGCGAAGCGCTGCGAGTAACGGTTCACGTGGAGTTCGCTGCTCGAATCGCGCCAGGACGGGAAGGACCATCCCACGGCGACGGTGACGCGACGGCCGGCGCCGGGGGCGAGGTCGAGTTCAACGGTGTGGGCGCCGTTGCTTTCCTTCGCGGACTGGGCGCGCAGGGCGAACGATCCGCCTTTGGGCGGCGCGGGGAACCGGAGGCGCAAGCTGATGCGCAGAGGGTCGACGCCGTGGTTTGTCGCGTCGATTTCGAAGATGGCGGCGGGGGTGTTCGATACGGCCGCGTCGCCGGGGATGAAGGGCGCGACGGCTCGGATGCCCAGGGTCAGCGGGATTTCGGGCAGTTCGGCGTGGAGGTCGGCGATCGGGTAGTGGCCCCAGAATTGGATGCGCGCGGCCGACAGGGGAATGGCGCGGGTCCCGCTTTCGATGGTGAGCCAATCCGCGTGGACGGGCTTGGGCGGGACGAGGTCTCCGAAGATGGAACTGACGCCGATTTGGCCGTTGCCTTCGATGGTGAAATAGCCCGTGCCGAGTCCGCCGAGCGGCAGGCCGGAGCGCAGTTCGCCGCCATCGTAGATAAAGCCTGGGACGGGATCCGCAAAGCCGTTGGCGGCGATGGCAGTCCACTGGCCCACGGCGGCGGCGGTGAAGGGAAATCGCACCGCGGCCCCCTGTGGCGCGGCGGCGCCCGCGGCCCCCACGGCGAATCCAGCCAGCAGATCCCGACGACGCAGCATGATGCTCCTTTCGGCCTGAAGTATATAGCAGCGTGAAATGGCGATGCTAAGCTTGAAAGCAGTGGCGAATCCCGAACATGTGGCCGCGTTGTGTGCGGATCTGGACGAATGGAATCGATGGCGCGACGAGAGCCCCGAGCTGCCTGACCTGAACGGCGCCGATCTGCGCGGCGCGAATCTGGTGCTGGCCGATCTGCGGCACGCGATGCTGCAGCACGCGAATTTGACGCTGGCGAGTCTGAAGGCGGCGGATCTGCGATGGGCGGATCTGCGCGGCGCCAATCTGGTGGGCGCGCGGCTGATCGGCGCGGACCTGGAAGGGGCTGACCTGCGCGGCGCGGACATGCGCACGGCCGAGGACCTGACGCACGAGCAGTTGAACGAGGCGATCGGCGACGATACGACGTTGATTCCGGACGAGGTGATGCGGCCGGTGCGGTGGGTCGGCGATCTTGGCGCGCGCTAGCTACTTCAGGAAAATCGCGATTGCTTCGATCTCGATGAGCAGGTCGGGACGGCACAGGATGGCCTGGATGCCCGTCGACGCCGGCAACGGATCGAGCCCCTGTTCGGCGAAGAACTTCGTGCGCTCCTGGTTGAAGGCTTCGTAATCGCGGTCGATGTCGCGCAAGTAGCAGGTGGTGCGGACGATGTCCTTCCAACTGGCGCCGGAGCTTTCCAGCAGACCCGTGATGTTGGAGTACGTCCGGCGCAACTGCGCGCGGAAATCGCCCACGTGCACCGTGGCGCCGTGCTCGTCGATGCTGGCTGTTCCGGAAATCAGAAGCACCACCACGCGGCCGAACTCCAGGCGCAGGCCGCGGGAGAACGAACTGGGCTTGGCGTAATCGTACGCTTCGTTCAGCACGCCTAGATTGGTGATCTTCTTCTTGTCGATGCTGGCGGCTTTGGCCAATTCGGTCAGGACGTCAGGGTTAAGCATGGAGAGGGCGTAGTTCGATTATCCCTCAGATTCGATGTGTCCCATGACGAAGGCCCGGAGCGCCGCTTCGTCGAGCTTCGACTTGGGCGCCGGGACGCCCAGCACGAGCATGCGCGACAGGTCCTCGCCGGTCATGATCGTCAGCGTGCGGGCGCCATAGGCGGCGATGCGCGACGCCGTCAGCCGGACGTATTCGGCGAGCATCAGCGCGTCCACCAGGGACCCGGCGGGATCGTCGGCGTCGGCGGTGGGGTTTGAACGGCGCTGATCCTCAAACAGCACGGAGCTCGAGAACGGTTTCAGGCGCTGGCGGATGCCGAAGCAGGCGATCATGGCCTGGGGTTCGGCTCGACGCATCGCCTCCGAGGCGCCCCATTGCACGAAGGAACTGGGGAACACGAGCGATCCGTTGCCGCTCAGCATCACGCCGCGGATGAACTCGCGCACGCGGGGCTGGGCGGCGAGCGCCTCCGGCATCCACTTGCCGATGTCGAGCCGTTTCAGGTCGACGTTGGTCTGATCGACGCTATGCAGATCGCGCCGGACCGCGTTCAGGCGGTTCAGGAATTCGCGGCGCACCTGCTCGAGCGCTTTCCAGGACACCACGGTCTCGCCCGGCGGCTTGGGCGCGTCGGTGAAGCGGGCGTCGGATTCGAAGATCCACGTGCTTTCGATGTCCTCGACTCCGGCGGGACGTTTGCGTTTCACCACCGACGCGACGAGAGCGGGGAACGCGCGGCCGAAGGGACGGTCGAGATCCACCCAGGCGCCGCCTTTTGCGAGCGATGGCCACCAGGGCTCCTTCGATGGAGGGAGCCCGGCGGGCAGCACGCACATCAGCAGGCGTCGCATGGGCGGCAGGGCGCCGGCGGATCCGACGCCTTCATCGATCGTCGCGAACACTTTCGCCACTTCGGTGCGCCACTGCGGGTACAGCGGCGATCGGGCGAGGATGCCGACGTCGGTGACGGACATGCCCTTGGCGGACGGGTCCCAACGGGGTAGATCCATCTTCGATTCGAGCGCCACGATGGGTTCAAAGAGATGCTTGAAGGCGGCGGGCGGAAGTTGGGCGAGCCAGTCCACCTGCGCGCGCAGGCGGCGCTGTTCGGCGGGGAACAGCAAGTTCCATTGGGCGAGTTGGTCGTTGAAGGAAGGGCCGAAGGTCCGCGGCAGGCGCGCGATCAGATCGCCCGCGGACGGCTCAGCCATGGAACTCGGGCAGGACGGCGCCCGCCAGCTTCCCGGTTTCGAGGCCCATCCAACTGGCGATGGACGGCGCCATGTCCACCTGACGGATGACTCGCTCGATGATGTCGGGCTGCTTCACCGCGGCGCCCAACACCACGCTCCAGGCCATGCGGCAGCATTC
Source organism: Acidobacteriota bacterium (assembly GCA_018268715.1). Classification (GTDB taxonomy): domain Bacteria; phylum Acidobacteriota; class Terriglobia; order Bryobacterales; family Bryobacteraceae; genus TMP-7. Next base: position 71,970 of record JAFDVZ010000011.1, read on the forward strand.
GGTGTCGGTGCGGTGATTGAAGAAGCCGTTCGTGCTGGAGCCGTCCGGGTCGCGGCCGAATTCGTTCATGATAACGAGCGTGGTGGTGGCCTTCAGCTCGGGCTTGCTGTCGATGAATTGCCAGAGGCGGTGGCACAACGCGTCGGCGCGACGGATGCCGCCGAGGTGCAACGAGTAGGAGCCCGAATGCGCCACCTCCATGTCGGAGAAGTTCACCATCAGCAGGGCGGGCGCGATGCGGTCCAGCACTTCGCGGGCGATCAGGAACGTCAGGTCGTCGCCGCTGGTCGGGGCGTCGGGCCCGTGGATGAAGTTGGCCAACGCGGCCAGGAACGTCTGCTTCACTTCGGGGTCCTGGAACGTGGAGGTGGAGGGCACGCCCCAACCGATGCGCTCGTAGTCGGTTTCAAGGACGGCGGTCATCTCCTGCAGGATCTGATCGCGCTCCAGGCGGCGGCGTTCCGTCTGGCCGTTGATGATGCGCTCCACCGCCTCGATCATGAGCTGCTTGGACAGCACCACGTTGACGCCCGGGCTGATGTTCGCCGTCAACTGCTTGTTGCTGGTGACCACCCAGGTTTGGCCGGCGTCGACGTGATGTTGCTTCTGAAAGTAATGGAACAGCGTCGGATTGGCGGGCTTCTGCGAACCCCAATCGTCCACGTGCTGCCAAACGCCGGTGAGGATGCTGGAGATGGTGTTGAAGTGCGAGGTGACGCCTTCGTTGATGGTGAGCGGGTAGAACAGGCCCTGCGGCGCCAGGTCGTTGACGAAGTGCGGGATGTAGATCGCGCCTTCCTTCGAAAAGCTTTCCTGCCGGCGGATGCCGCCGATGGTGACCAGCACCACGCGCTTCGCGATGGCGGCGGATTTGGGGTTGCCGGCCCGCGCCAGCCGCTCGGCCGCGGCCAACGGCGCCAGTTCGAGAAGCTTACGACGGGTGATCAACATGGCGCGACCCTCTGTCGATCCAGCTTATCCCAACTGGACGGCAACGGTCGGCTAACGCCATCCCGACTGATTACGCGCGGTCCAGAAGGCCGTCATGGCGTGGGCCCAGGCGCGCTCGGCATGCTCGACGTCGCGATGCAACAGAGCGAGCCGGCCGGTGAGTTGCGCGGCCGGCTCCAATCCGACGGTGACGGCGGCGAGCAGCGACGTCATCTCGTCGAGGAATTTGCGCGCACGCCACGCGTGGGTGAGGAGGAACTGCTCCTCCCCGGTCACCGGCTCGAATTGGCGGATGAAATCGTCGAGCGTCCCCGTTGGCTACTCGTCCTTGTCGTCCTTGGCCGGAAGCAGCGAGAGGCCGCCGAAGCTCGACGGACCCAGCAGGCCGCTCTTGGCGTAAACCAGCAGCTTGTCGCGACTGTCGGTGATGTCCAGGTTCCGCATCGTCAGTTGTCCGATGCGATCGAGCGGGCTGAAGAACCCTTCGCCCTTCTCCATGGTGAGGCGCTCCGGCTTGTAGGTGAGGTTCGGGCTCTTGGTGTCGAGGATCGAATAGTCGTTGCCGCGGCGCAGTTCGATGGTCACTTCGCCCGTGACGGCGCGGGCCACCCAACGCTGCAGCGTCTCGCGGATCATCAGCGATTGCGGATCGAACCAGCGGCCTTCGTAGAGCAGGCGGCCCAGGCGGCGGCCCATGTCGCGGTACTGCTCGATGGTGCCTTCGTTGTGGATGCCGGACACCAGCCGCTCGTAGGCGATGTAGAGCAGCGCCATGGCCGGCGCCTCGTAGATGCCTCGGCTCTTCGCTTCGATGATGCGGTTTTCGATCTGGTCCGACATGCCCAGGCCGTGCCGCCCGCCGATCGTGTTGGCTTCGAGCACCAGCTTCACCTGGTCGGAGAACGTGACGCCGTTCAGCGCCACCGGCAGGCCTTCCTCAAACTGCACCGTGACGGTTTCCGGCTTGATGGCGACGTCGTCGCGCCAGAAGGCCACGCCCATGATGGGCTCCACGATCTTGATGCCCTTATTGAGGAACTCGAGGTCCTTTGCTTCGTGCGTCGCGCCCCAGATGTTCGAGTCCGTCGAGTAGGCCTTCTCGAGGCTCATGCGGTAGGGCAGGTTGGCCTTCTGCAGCAGCTCCGACATCTCCTTGCGGCCACCCAGTTCTTCGATGAAGGTCTGGTCGAGCCACGGCTTGTAGATGCGCAGGCTCGGGTTCGCCATCAGGCCGTAGCGGTAGAAACGCTCGATGTCGTTGCCCTTGAAGGTGCTGCCGTCGCCCCAGATATGGACGTCGTCCTCCTTCATGGCGCCGACCAGCATGGTGCCCGTGACGGCGCGGCCGATGGGCGTCGTGTTGAAGTAGGCAAGGCCGGCCGTGGCGATGTGGAACGCGCCGCATTGCAGCGCCGCCAGGCCTTCGCGGACCAGTTGCTCCCGGCAATCGATGAGGCGGGCCTTTTCGGCGCCGTAGATCAGGGCGCGGCGCGGAATGTCGTCGTAATCGGTCTCGTCAGGCTGCCCGAGGTTGGCGGTGTAGCAGTACGGGATGGCGCCCTTGGTGCGCATCCAATGGATGGCGGCGCTGGTGTCGAGTCCACCGGAGAAGGCGATGCCGACCTTCTCGCCTACGGGCAGGGATTGCAGGATATTGGGCATTAAACTGTTGATTGTAGCGCGCACCGGACGCGCGGGCGCTCAATGCGTCATCGCGTAAACGACGTAGTTGACGCCGATGCGGATGGCCAGGTCGGCGAACTTTTCCGGATAGTGCGGCGAGTCGGCCCACTCCCACGCGTCGCCGATGTCGGAGTTGAACGAGATCGCCACCATGATGCGGCCCTTGTCGTCCAGGATGGCCCGCCAGTGCGCGTCGATGCCGTCGTTCTTGTAGCCGAGGCGGAGGTGCGCTTCGCCCGGGATCTGATAGCGGTCGGTCAGGTCGTAGACGGTGTGGAAGATGGGGTCGGCGTCGTCGATTTCGACGATGGGCCGGTCCGGGAACGCTTTGCGGATGGCCTTTTCAAACACCTGCCATTCGAAGGCGCCGTGGAAGTCGTCGGCCATGAAGAAGCCGCCGCGCAGGCAGTATTCCCGCAGCGCTTTCGCCTGCTCGTCGGTGATGCCCCATTCGCCCACCTGCACGGCGTAGACCCACGGCCAGTCGAACTGTTCGCCTTCGTCGAGGTTGATGGGCTGTTCGGCCGAACGCACGTGGATGCGCGTCAGCCGGCGCACGGCGAGCGAGAAGTGGCGGTCGGCGCGCGGGTAATCCTGAGTCCACAGGGACAGGCCCAGGCGCCAGTCGCCGTCGAAGCGTCCGCGATAGCCGTCGTTTTCGCCGGGCGGGAACATCAGGCGCGCGAAGGCCCATTCGGTGGGCTCATTGGCGTCGGGCGGCGTTTCGAAGGAGTAGTATTCGACGCCCTTGTATTGGTGGAACGGCCGCTGGGCGCAGAGCACGCCCGCCAGCAGAAGACAGCCCACGGAACGATACGCGACACGAATGCTCATCGCCCGCCCTTTCCAAGGAGGATACCATCGGCGGCCCGCCGATGGGCTGTTAGAATGATGGCTTCGTGAAAACACTGGTTGTATTGACTCTGCTTTCGACGGCGGCTTTCGCGCAGGAGCGCTGGCAGGCGCGATCGATGGTGATGACCCAGCGCGGCATCGTCGCCGCCAGCCAGACGCTCGCTTCGCAGGCGGGCGCGCAGATATTGGCGCGCGGCGGTTCGGCCGTCGACGCGGCCATCGCGGCGAACGCGGTGCTGGGCCTGGTGGAGCCGATGATGTGCGGCATCGGCGGCGATCTGTTCGCCATGTATTGGGACGCGAAGACGGGCAAGCTGACCGGCATCAACGCGAGCGGCTGGTCGCCCGAACATCTGACCATCGAATACCTGAAGGCGCACGATCACTGGTCGATGCCCTCCACTGGGATTCATACGGTCACCGTGCCGGGCGCGGTGGACGGCTGGTTCCGTATGCATCAACGCTTCGGCAAACTGCCGTGGCGGGATTTGTTCCAACCGGCCATTTATTACGCGCGCCACGGGTTCCCGGTGACCGAGATCATCCAATACGACTGGGATGAGACCACCGCCAAGCTGGCGCGCGACGCCAACGCCTCCGCGGTGTTCCTGAAGGACGGTCGCGCTCCGGCGGCTGGCGAGATCTTTCGCAATCCGGGGCTCGCCGCGGCTTATGAACTGATCGCGGCGCAGGGACCGTCGGCCTACTATCGTGGGGCGATCACGCAGGCCATTCTCGAGACGTCGAAGCGGCTGGGCGGCACGCTGACGGCGGCCGATTTCGCGGACTTTCAGAGCGAGTGGGTGACGCCGATTTCCACCGATTATCGAGGATGGAAGGTGTTCCAGTTGCCGCCCAATGGACAGGGCATCGGAACGCTCGAGATGCTGAATCTGATGGAGCAGTTCCCGCTGCCCGAGTACGGCCAGAACACGGCGGAAGCGTTCCATTACAAGATCGAATCGCAGAAGTTGGCGTATCAGGACCTGCGCCGGTATGTGGGCGATCCTCGTAAGGTGAAGGTGCCGGTGGAGGGGATGCTGTCGAAGGAGTACGCCAGGGAGCGGGCCAAACTGGTGGATCCCAAACAGGCGCGTTGCGATGCCTCGCCGGGGACTCCGCCGGGCGTCGGCCACACCGTATACCTGAGCGCGATCGACGCGGACGGCAACATCGCTTCGTGGATCCAGAGCATCTCCGACATCTGGGGCTCGGGCGTGGTGGTGGACCGCTACGGATTTTCGCTGCACGATCGCGGCGGCGGGTTCTCCGTGGATCCGTCGCAGCCGAACGCGCTTGCGCCGCATAAGCGGCCGTTCCACACCATCATCCCGGGCTTCATGGAGAAGGGCGATCTGCACATCGGCTTCGGCATCATGCGCGGTTCGAACCAGCCGCAGGCGCAGGCGCAGTTCGTGTCGAACGTGGTGGATCATCGCATGAACATACAGGCTGCGCTGGAGGCGCCGCGATTCACGCGCGCGACGCTCGGCGGCTGCGAGGTGTTCATCGAAGGACGCGCAACGCAGGCGGCGCAGGAGGAATTGACCCGGCGCGGGCACCGGCTGTCGGTGGGCGGCGAGTATTCGGGGCTGGTGGGTGGAGGCCAGGCCGTCATGCGCGATTCGAAGAACCGCGTGAACTACGGCGGCTCGTCGCCGCGCAAGGATGGCGCCGCGATCCCGGAGCCCGACCCGTACTTCGGCGCGGCGGCGAAATCGAAGTGAGGGCGTGATTGGAGCTGAGGCAACTCGAAGTCTTCCTGGCGGTGATCGAGGAGGCGAGCGTCACCAAGGCCGCCGCCCGCTTGAACCTGTCGCCCGGCGCCGTCAGCCTCCAGTTGCACAATCTGGCCGCCGGTCTTCGCACGGATCTGTTCGTTCGTTCCGGCAAGCGCCTGGCGCCCACGCCCGCCGCCCTGCGCCTGTTCGAGCACTCCAAGCGCCTGCTCGCGCTGGCCCGCGAAATCGAGCTCGACTTCGAGAACGACCCCGCCACCGATGAGCGCCCGTTCGTGTTCGCCACCGGCGCCACAACGTTGATCCACAAACTGGGCCGTCCGCTGCGAGCGCTCCGCAAGCAGTTCCCGCGCATGGCGATGTCGATCCAGGTGGCGCCCTCGGAGCAGATGGTGGACGGGCTGCTGAGCCGTCAGATCGACCTCGCCCTGATCTCGCTGCCCTTCGACGCGGAGGGTGTCGAGATGACACCGCTCTACGACGAGGAACTGCTCATCGTCAGCCCCTCGACAGAGCGCCTGCGCGGCTGGCACGTGGGCTCGATCGAACCGGCCGAACTCGGCGCCGCGCGGTTCATGCTCTACCCGCGCCACAGCAACATGCGCGCCATCATCGAAGGGTTCTTCCGAGAAATCGGCATCGCTCCACCGGTGATCATGGAAGCGGACGACACGGAGGCGATCAAGCGCCTGGTGGAGTCGGGCTTCGGCTATTCCGTGCTGCCCGAATTCGCCCTGCGACAGCAGCCGCGCTTTTACCGGATGTTCCGCGTTCCGGGCCGCCGGCTTCTGCGACGGCAGGCTCTGGCGACGCCGAAAACGGAACATCCGCGGGCGCTGACGCTGGCTGTCGCGCGGTTTCTGCGGAATCAGCTCAAAGCGTAGCGCCCCTGGCTAACTCGCCCGCTTCGCTAGTTCCTTCTCGATGGCGTTGGCCCAGGCGGGCTGCGTCCCGGCCGCTTCACGACGCTCGCGGATCAGGCGCAGGTTGCGCACGGTCGTCTCCGGCTCCCACTTCTCCCGGATCGCGTTCAGCGCATCGCCGAGCCACATCTCCGCCTCCACCTCATTCGACTCGATGACGGCGAGTTCGATGAGCGTCGCGTAGTCCCAGTAATCGGGCCGGCCGTTCTCGATCTTGCGCTCCACCGCGTAGCGCACCACATGAATCAGCTTCAGCCGCCGGATGTCGGGCGGGTTCGACAACTCCATCAGCGTAACGGCGTTCACTCCCGGATAGGCGTCGCGCCAGTCCGTTTCGAAGCCCTTTAGATACGCGTCCACGGCCTGTTTCAGGTAGGATTTTGCGGAAAACGACTCGCCCGCTTTCACCGCCGCCTCCCACCGGTCCTTATACACGCGCCCCAGCAGACCGTTCGTCTCGCTGCTCGGCCCGCGCTCGGCGATCAGCGCCAGCAGCACCTTCTCCGCCTCTTCGGTTTGTCCCAGCCGGTTCAACGCGAAGGCCAATTGCTCGCGCACCATCACCGTCTGCTGCAAGGGCGGCGGCATGCGCTGGTACAAGGCCACCATGTCGCCCCACGCCTTCGTGGCCCGATAGGAAAGGTACAGGTCGACGACGACGCCCGCATCGCAATCGGCCACGTCGCCCAGCTTCGTATCGACCGCGCGGACCGCATCGGCGCCGGCCTTGCGGGCCGCCGTCAAATCGTTGCGGACCTGGTTCGAATACGCCACCTGATCGCGAAACACATCGGTCTTCAGGTGCGCGATATCGGCGGGCTTCAGCCCATCCAACAACTGATAGATTGGACTGTCCTTGGCGCCGTCCCGCGCCTGGTCGAGACACCGCGCCACGGCCTTCCGTACACCTTCCAGCTTCGCGGGATCCGGCAAACCGTCCTTGCCCAGGCCATACGGAATGGTGCGCAGCATCTGGACATCGAACGGCAGGCGGCTGCCTTCGGCGATCATCTGCACTGTCGAATAGGGCCGGAACGCGTGCCGCACACCGAGTTCGTAGAACACGTTGGCGTTGGCCAGCGTCAGGTCGGCCACGGCGAACGGGCACAGAATCAGCCGCTCGAACATCGGCTTGTGAATGATGCCGCCGGCGTTTTCGTGGTCGGCGCGGAACGGCTCCAGCCCGGCTGCCTCGATGGCGGGCGCAATCACATCGGCGTACACGCGATCGAAATCGATGAGCGTTCCATCGGGCGCCGGCTTCCGGCCAAACGGCATCAGGACGAAGCACAGCGGCGCGGCGCCGGCGGGGCTCTGCGGTTGGCTCATGGCAGCCTCAGTATAGCTCCGGCCAGGCTCAGGCGGGCTCTTCGTCGCCGGCGGGCTTCTTGTGTTTGGGCTTCTTGCGTTTGTCCTTGGGCTCGATGGGATGCGCGGGCGGAACCGTGCCCACGCGTTCGCGCGCCAGCTTGCGCACGCCCTTGTTCTGGTCGAACCCTTTGCGTTCGGAACCCTTGGCCACGTACCATAATCGCATCAAGCCATGGTTCTATCCGACGTCGACATCAAGCGGTACATCGAGAAGGGCAAGATCCGCATCAGCCCGGATTTGCCCCCGGAGCAGTTCGGAAGCTGTTCGGTCGACTTCCGGCTCGGAGCCGAGTTCAACATCTTCGAATACTCGCGCCACGCCTACATCGACCTGCGCGACCGCGGCGGCATCCAGGACATCATGCGCCCTGTAACCGTCCCCGCCGGCGAGCCCTTCGTCCTTCAACCGCACGAGTTCGTGCTCGCCATCACCGAAGAGCACCTGGAGCTCGACGACGACATCCTGGGGCGCCTCGAAGGCCGTTCGAGCCTCGGCCGCATCGGCATCATCGTCCACGGCACGGCCGGCCTGTTCGACCCCGGTTGGCGCGGCAAGGCGACGCTCGAACTCAGCAACCTCGGCCGTATGCCGGTGGCGTTGTACCCCGGGATGCGCATCTGCTCGTTCACCTTCGAGCAGGTGTCGACGCCCGTCTCCGTGCCCTACTACAAGAAACCGTCCAACAAGTACGCGGGCCAGACCAAGCCCCTGGCGAGCCGTCTGGTGGGCGAGATCAAGGGCTCCTGATGCGTATCGCAATCGCCCTGGCGGCGCTCGCCGCCGCGGCGCAGACTCCGAACGGCGCCCGCCTTCGCGCCGATCTCGACTTCCTCACCTCCGACGCGCTCGAAGGCCGAGCCTCGTTGAGCCGCGCCGCCGACATTTCGGCCCTCTACATCGCCGCGGACTTCGCGCGATCGGGCCTGAAGCCGGCCGCCGCCAACGGGTCCTACCTGCAGGAGTTCCCGCTCATCGGATACCGCGGCAACCCCGCCGGCCGTTCCCTCACCATGACCCGCGCGGGCGTCGACAAACCGTTTCGCGCCTTCTCAGGCGGCTTCGCGCGCGACGTCCACGTGCGCGCCCCGGCGGTGTTTGTGGGCTACGGCATCACCGCGCCCGAGTTCCACTACGACGACTACGCGGGCGTCGACGCAGCCGGTAAGGTCGTCGTCATGTTCGACCACGAGCCGCAGGAAAACGACTCGCGCTCCATCTTCAACGGCGCCGGACACACCCTTCACGCCGGCCGCGCCATCAAGATCGCCAACGCCCGCCGGCACGGCGCCGTGGCCATCCTCATCGCGAGCGAACCGCTGCGCACTCATCCCGGCCTGCTCGACCGTCCCGCCAATCAAGGCCAGCCGATGCGCGCCGCCGCGCCGCCCCAGGCGCTCGACGACGACGGCCAGATCCCGGCCTTCAGCATCGGCGACGACGTCCTGGCCGAACTCCTGGCCCAACCGCCGGCCAACCTGCAGCGCGCCATCGACGCATCGTTGAAGCCGCGGTCGGCCGCGCTCGCGGACACCGTTGTCACCCTCCGCAGCACGAATCTCGAAACGCACCGCGGCGTATCGTCGAACGTCGTGGGGTTGCTCGAAGGCAGCGACCCGGCGCTCCGATCCGAGACCGTTCTGGTGACCGGCCACTACGATCACCTGGGCCTGCAAAACGGCCACGTCTACGCCGGAGCGAACGACAACGCCTCCGGAACCGTCGCCGTCATGGAGCTGGCCCGTCTGTTCGCCGCCGCGCCCGTCCGCCCCAAGCGCAGCATCCTGTTCGTCGTGTTCGGATCGGAGGAGCAGGCGATGCTCGGCTCGTTCTACTATGCGGCGCATCCGCTGCGGCCGCTGGCCACCACGCGAGCCGTCATCAACCTGGACATGGTGGCCCGCGATGAAGCCCACATCCCGCAAAGCGAAGGGGTGCTCGACATCCCGGCCGACACGTCGAACGAGCTGAACCTGGTGGGGACGTCCTACAGCCCGGACCTGGCGAAAATCATCGAGCGCATGAACGCCGACGTCGGGCTGCAGCTCGATACGAAGTTCGATCGCGACCACACGCTGCACGCGCTATTCCGGTGCGATCATCTACCGTTCCTGGTGGAAGGAGTCCCGGCCGTGTGGCTGTTCGGAGGCTTCCATCCCGGCTATCACGAGCCGTCGGACACGGTGGAAAAGCTGAACTTCCCGAAGCTCGAGAAGGTGACGAAGCTGGCCTATCGAGTGACGGCCGAGGTCGCTAACGCCGCCGCGCCCCCGGCCTTCAAAAAGTAGCTACTTGCCGCGAGACGGCGCCGCGGCGGAGGCAGCGGATTCCTTCGCGGGCGGCGCATCCGCGGCCGCCTTGTTCAGCCCGAGCGTCACGCGCAGCTCCGCATCCACGCGCTGCTTGATATCCGCATTGTCCTTGAGGAACTGCCGCGCGGTCTCGCGCCCCTGCCCGATGCGATCGCCCTTGTAGCTGAACCACGAGCCGCTCTTTTCGACAACGTTGTTGGCCACGCCGAGATCCAGCAAATCGCCTTCCTTGGAGATCCCCTCGCCGTACAGGATGTCGAACTCGGCCTCGCGGAAAGGCGGCGCGACCTTGTTCTTCACGATCTTCACCTTGGTGCGGTTGCCGATCACGCTCTCGCCGTCCTTGATGGCCGCGATGCGCCGGATGTCGCACCGCACCGACGAGTAGAACTTCAGCGCGCGGCCTCCCGAGGTGGTTTCGGGACTGCCGAACATCACGCCGATCTTCTCGCGGATCTGGTTGATGAAGATCAGGCACGTGTTCGACTTCGACACCGTGCCGGTCAGCTTGCGCATCGCCTGCGACATCAGCCGCGCCTGCACGCCGACAAACGCATCGCCCATCTCGCCGTCGAGTTCGGCCTTGGGGACGAGCGCCGCTACGGAGTCCACCACCAGCACGTCGATCGAGCCCGACGAAATCAGCGCGTTGGTGATCTCGAGCGCCTGCTCGGCGTAGTCCGGCTGCGACACCAGCAGGTTATCGACGTCGACGCCCAGCTTCCGCGCGTACACCGGATCGAGCGCATGCTCCACGTCGATGAACGCCGCCATGCCCCCAGCGCGCTGCGCCTCCGCCACCACCTGCAACGCGATGGTGGTCTTGCCCGAAGATTCGGGACCGAAGATCTCGTTGATGCGTCCGCGCGGGAATCCGCCGACGCCCAGCGCGTAGTCCACTGAGATGGATCCCGTCGAAATCGCCGCCACCTGCATCACGGCTTCCTTCGCGCCAAGGCGGAGGATGGAGCCCTTGCCGAACTGCTTTTCGATCTGGCCAAGGGCCGCCGTCAGTACTCGCGCACGCTCTTTTTCGTCCATGGGTAGTCTTGATTATATCCCGGCCCCGCGTCCGCCGCGAGAGGTTTCTTCGCCAAATTTTCGCCTATCTGAAAGGATAGCCGCCGACTTCAACGCTTTGGCGGCGCGGACGGGTAGGCGCCGGCGGGCATGGCGGGATTCGCCTTCCGCTCCTGTGCCTCGTCCCAGGCCGCGCGAACTGGCTCCGGGAAGGTCTTCAGCAACTCCTCGATGCGCGACTGGATCCTGGCCACCACCTGCGGATTCTCGGCCGCGACGTCGTAGCTTTCGTCCGGATCGTTGGCCAGGTCGTAGAGCTCCGGACGCGGCAGCGTGAAGCTGTGCCGCCCGCCCGGGGGCGCGGGCGCGTAGGCCGCGGTGTTGTGCCGCGCGATGTGCAGCTTCCAGTTCATCGAACGCGCGCACTGCAGATCCCAATTGTCGAAGTAGAGGAGCACGTCGCGGTCCATCGTTTCCTTCTGACCGCTCAGCATGGGCCATATGTCGATGCCGTCGAGCGGTTTCGATGTCGGCTCGCCGCCGCACAATCGGGCCACCGTCGGGAAGACGTCGAGCATGGAGCCGAGTCCCCCGCACACACGGCCCCTAGGGATCTGGCCCGGCCAGCGGGCGATGAACGGCTCCCGCACGCCGCCTTCATAGGTGGTGTTCTTGCGGCCGCGCAGTTTGCCTGGGCTGCCCTGATACCAGGGCCCGTTATCGCTTGAAAACATCACCAGCGTGTTGCTTTCCAGGCCGTTCTGCTTCAACGCTCCGAGGATCTGGCCGACGCTCCAGTCCACCTCCTCCACCACGTCGCCGTAGATCCCTTCGGGCGACTTGCCGCGGAAGCGCGCCGAGGCGCCCAGCGGAATGTGCGGATAGGTGTGCGGCAAGTACAGAAAGAACGGCTTTGTTTTGTTCGCGCCGATGAACTGCAGCGCCTGCTCCGTGTAGCGGGGCGTCAGCGTCTCGAGCGTGGCGGGTTGCTCCACTACCTCCGTATTGTGCAGCAGCACGCGCGGAGTCATGTCGTTGCTGTACGGGATGCCAAAATATCCGTCAAAGCCGCGACTGGTGGGCAGGTAGGCGTCCGGCCGGCCGAGGTGCCACTTGCCGATGCACATGGTGCTGTAACCCCGCGCCTTCAGCATCTGGGCCATGGTGGTCTCGTCGAGATTCAAGCCCTCCTTGTCCTGCGGAAACAGGACTCGCGGCACGCCGACGCGGGTGGGATAGCGCCCGGTCAGCAGCGCCGCGCGCGAGGGCGAACAGACCGGATCGGCCGAGTTGAAGTTGGTGAAGCGAACTCCTTCGGAGGCCATGCGGTCGATGTTCGTCGTGCGAATCTTCGATCCGTAGCAGCCCAGATCGCCGTAGCCCAGATCGTCGCAGTAGATCATGATCACGTTCGGCCGCTTGGGCGTCGCGGCCAGCAGATTCGAGGCGGCTGCGGCGCCCGCCGATGCCAGAAAATCGCGCCGGGTTGTCATGAAGCACCCATTGTGTCAGGCGCGGCGAACGACGACAACACGAAGGGGGCGCGGGCGGGTGTACGATTGGCGTGTCAGTTTATGAACCCGATCACACGCCGCGCGGTCGCCGCCGCCCTTTCGACGCCGCTAATGAACACGATGCGAGCCGCCGCGGCCCGGCCCAATGTGCTGCTGCTGCATTGCCACGACCTGGGCCAGCACCTGGGTTGCTATGGCGTCGATTCCGTCCAATCGCCGAATCTGGACCGGCTGGCGTCCGAGGGCGTGCTGTTTGAGCGGAACTTCTGCACCGCACCCCAGTGCAGCCCCTCCCGAGCGTCCATCTTCACAGGCCGCTATCCGCACTCGAACGGAGTGATGGGGTTGACGCACGCTGACTTCGCCTGGGACCTGAACAGCGGCGAGCAGCACCTGGGACAGATTCTGAAAGCCTCGGGCTATTCGACGCACGGCGTGGGCGTCATTCATGAGACGCGCTCCGGCCCGGCGCGCTGCGGCTTCGACGATTACACGAACCAATCCCAGGCCGTCGCCATGGCGGACGCGGCGATCGCGAAGCTGCGGTCGCTCGCCGGGCGCGGGCGGCCGTTCTACCTGCAGGCGGGCTGCATTGAGCCGCATCGGCTGGGCGGTCCGAATCGCGACGTCGACCAGGGCTTTCTCGACGGTCGCCTGAAACCCGACGCCGAGCGCGGCGTCCGCATCCCGCCGTATCTGCGCGACACGCCCGGCACACGCACGGAGCTCGCCGAATTGCAGGGCGCCATCCGCCACATGGACGAGCAGATGGGCCGCGTGCTGGCCGCCGTGCGCGAGTTGGGCCTTGAAGGCGACACGCTCACCATCTTCACGACGGACCACGGCATCGCCATGCCGCGCGCCAAATGTTCGGTGTATGAGCCGGGACTGCTGACCTCGTTCATCCTGCGCTATCCGGCGCGCGAGGGCTGGCGCGGCGGCGGGCGGAGGCGCGAGATGATCTCGAATATCGACCTGCTGCCGACGGTGCTCGACCTGGCGGGCGTCGCCATTCCATCGGCGGTGGAGGGCCGGTCGCTCGCGCCGCTGCTCGACGGCAAAGCCTATGCGCCGCGCGAGCTCATCTTCGGCGAGATGACGTATCACGACTACTATGATCCGCGCCGCAGCGTCCGCACCCAAACGCACAAACTGATCGTGAACTTCTCGAGCGCGCCCGCCTTCATGGATCCTTCGCAATCCTGGCGGCCGCGTTCGGACACCGTCACGCCGCCCAATCACGCCATGGCCTACCATCCCCCCTACGAACTGTACGACCTGAGCCATGATCCCTGGGAGCAGAACGACGTCGCCCGGGACCCCGCCTACGCGTCCATCGCGGCCCAGTTGCGCGCAAAGCTCATGGCGCACCTGCGGGCCACACGCGATCCAATCCTGAGCGGCGCCGTCACCGGTCCCCTGCATCGCCGCGCGCAATCGTGGCTCGAAGGCCACAGCTAGGAAGACGAACATGCCCATTACACGCCGTGAATTCGCCGCCTCGGTAGCGGCGCCATTCGTTCAGGCGGCCGCCGCGCCGCGGCCCAACATTCTATGGATCACCTGTGAGGACATTGGCCCACACCTGCACGCCTGCGGCGACGATTATTCGGTGACGCCGCAACTGGACCGCCTGTGCGCGCGCGGGTCGATCTATATGAACGCGTGGTCGAACGCGCCGGTGTGCGCGCCGGCTCGCACCACCATCATCAGCGGCGTGTATCCGCCGTCCACCGGCGCCGAGCATATGCGCTCCATGACGCGCATGCCCGAAGGCTGGAAGATGTTCCCCGGTTATCTGCGCGAGGCGGGCTACTACTGCTCCAACAACGTCAAGGAAGACTATAACCTGGAGAAACCGCCCGGCACGTGGGACGACTCCTCCAAGAACGGGCATTGGCGCAACCGGGCGGCCGGGCAGCCGTTCTTTTCGGTCTTCAATCTGGAGATCACGCACGAAAGCCAGATCCGCAAACGCCCCCACAAGTGGATCCACGACCCCGCCAAGGCTCGCGTTCCGGCCTACCATCCCGATACGATCGAGGTCCGCCAGGACTGGGCCCAATACTACGACAACATCACGACCATGGACGGACAGGCGGGAGCGATCCTCGCCGATCTGGAAAAGGACGGCCTGGCCGACGACACCATCGTATTCTTCTACGGCGACCACGGTTCCGGCATGCCGCGCAGCAAACGCTGGCCGTACAACTCGGGGTTGAACGTGTCGATCGTGGCGGCGATCCCGGAGAAGCACCGTCGTCTGGCCGCGTCCGGATACGTCGCGGGCGGCAAGAGCAACCGGCTGATCGGGTTCGTCGACCTGGCCCCGACCATGCTCAGCCTGGCGGGCCTGAAGCCCCGCCCGTTCCATCAGGGACAGGCGTTTCTGGGCCCCTACGCCGCCCCTCCGGCGCGCTATAGCTTCGGCTTTCGCGGACGCATGGATGAGCGCTACGATTGCGTGCGCAGCGTCCGCGACCAGCGCTACGTCTACGTCCGCAATTACATGCCCCACAAGATCTACGGCCAATATCTGGCCTACATGTGGGAGACGCCCACCACACGGGTTTGGGAGCGTCTGTACAAGGAAGGGAAACTGAACGCGGCCCAGCGCAAATTCTGGGAGCCGAAGCCGCCCGAGGAGCTGTACGACCTGACGACGGATCGCGACGAAGTGAACAACCTGGCGACTTCGCCTGAATTCGCCGGCGTGCTGGCCGAGTTGCGAAAGGAGCACCGCGAGCACGAGTTGAAAATCCGCGACATCGGACTGCTTCCGGAGGCCGAAATCCATAGCCGGGCCAAGGGCGGCGCACCCTATGACGCGGGCCACGACGAGAAAATCTATCCAGCCGAACGCGTGCTGAACGCCGCCGAACTGGCGAGCTCGCTCCGGCCCGGCGTGGGGGCGCAACTGGAAAAGCTGATGTCCGATTCCGACAGCGGCGTGCGCTACTGGGGCGCCATGGGCCTTCTGATGCGCGGCGCCGAAGCGGTGCGCGCCTCCCGCCAGCCGTTGCGGCGGGCGCTTGAGGATCAAGCGCCCAGCGTCCGCATCGTCGCGGCGGAAGCCCTGGCGCGCCACGGCGACGAAGCGGACCTTCAACCTTGCCTGGAGACGCTGATCGCACTGGCCCACCCGGTGGTGAACGGCGCCTATGTGTCGGTGCAGGCATTGAACGCCATCGACGCGCTGGGCGAGAAGGCGCTGTCGCTGAAGGAGCGCGTGGCGGCGCTGCCCGACGCCGACCCGAACGCTCCGGCTCGCGCCCGAACCGAGTACATCCTGCGGCTCAAGAGCTCGATCGCCAGCCGGTCGTGACAGGCTGATCCTGTCGTGTCCGCCCCGCGCCAAAGGCCTCACGAACCGATGGCCAGCTCCGATGAGAAAAAAGATCGCGATGCGCACCATAAGTGTGGGCAGTGCGCTCGAAGGTCTGCTTTTCGGGTAAGGGGGAATCGGCGTGGGCGGGATTCGTTGGACGATTTCATTCAGGACAGTGGCGATCGCGTGGGTTGCGGTCATCGTAGCCGCTGTCGCCAGCCTGCTGGTGCAGCGTTCCGTGATTCGGAATCAAGGGCTCGCCTTGGAAAGGGACGCTATGCGCGGCATCGTGCTTTCTGCCGAGAGCACCCGCGAAAGCGTGGCCAAGCTCAACTCGAGCAACGCATTTGATCGCGCGGGCCTGGTCGCCGAAGTCCGAAAGAGTTCCGATTATAGAAATACCCGTTTGTACTCCACCATTCCTGTGGTGGCGGCCTGGAAGGCGATTCAGCATGTGGCGGACAAGGAGGGTTACCAGTTCCGCGTTCCGTCACAGAATCCCCGCAATCCGGACAACGCTCCAACCCCCGCCGAGGAGAAGATCCTGGCCGCGCTGGCCGACGGAAAGCAGTCCGAGTACTTCGAATTGGACAAGGAAAAGAACGAGATGGTGTTTGCCCGCCCGATCCGCTTGGGGCCGGAGTGCATGAGTTGCCATGGATCGCCCCCCGCGGATAATCGCGACGGCAAGGACGTTGTCGGATTCAAGATGGAAGGGTGGCGGGCCGGCGAAATGCACGGGGCCTTCGTCCTGCGGGCCAAGATGACAAAGGTGGACGCGGCGGTCAGCGCGGGCATGACCACCGCGGCCATGTGGTTGTTGCCGTTGGCGGGGCTGATCGGGTTCGGGGCGTTCCTCGCCTCACGTCCGATCCGGGGGGCGCTTGGCCATGCGGTGGAGGTGTTGCAGACCATCGCCAAGGGCGATCTGACGCATGAGGTCGACCTGCACGGCAATAACGAGATCGGCGACATGGGTACGGCGATGCGGACCATGCAGGATTCGTTGCGCCTGGTGCTGAACGAAATCAGCGACAGCGTCAAGGCGGTGGCGGCATCGTCCACGGAACTGGTGGCCAACTCCGGCGCGATGTCGGATGGGGCCCGCCGGACCTCGGATAAGGCGCACTCGGTGGCCGCGGCCGCCGAGCAGGTGAGCACGAACGTGACCTCGGTGGCGGCGGGCATGGAGCAGACCACCACGAATCTGGCCAGTGTCTCCTCCCACACTGAGCAGATGACGTCCACCATCGGCGAGATCGCGTCGAACTCTGAAAAAGCGCGGCGGATCACCGAGGACGCCATGACTCAGGCGGCCCGGATCACCGACCAGATGGGCCAACTGGGCGAGGCCGCCCGCGAGATCGGCAAGGTCACCGAGACCATCAACGAGATTTCGTCCCAGACGAACCTGCTCGCCTTAAACGCCACCATCGAGGCCGCCAGGGCCGGAGCAGCCGGTAAGGGCTTCGCCGTCGTCGCCAACGAAATCAAGGAACTGGCGCAGGAGACCGCGTCGGCCACCGAGGACATTAAGAGCCGCATCGCGGGCGTCCAATCGTCGGCGTCAACAGGCATTTCCGAGATCCAACGCATCTCCCGCGTGATCGGCGAGGTGAGCGGCATCGTGTCGTCCATCGCCGCGGCGATTGAGGAGCAGGCCTCGGTCACCACCGGCATCTCCCAGAACATCGCGGAGGCTTCCACCGGCGTGAAGGACGCGAACGTCCACGTTTCGGAAATGTCGGTGGCCACTCAGGACATCGCCAAGGCGATCCAGGTGGTGGATCAGACGGCCAGCGAACTGACCGGAGGCAGCGACGAAGTCCGCGCGAGCGCGGCCGAGTTGTCGCGCGTCGCCGAGCAACTTCACCTGGCCATGTCGCGCTTCAGCATCTAAGGAGACGCTAGCCGCTCCACTCCGCCGAAATCGCGCGGGCCGTACGCACCACGCCCTCGATCAGACGCTGATGGGTTTCGGCGGCGCCGGCCCGTGCTTTCGGCATGGACATGCTGATGGCGGCCAGCACCTCGTCTTCGCTGATCGAAACCGCACAACCGAAGCACAACCCGCCCGCCGTGGTTTCCTCGTCGTCCACCGAATAGCCGCGCTCCCGAATGCTGCGGAACTCCTCCACCAGCGCCTGCTCGTCGATGATCGTCTGGGGAGTCATGCGCAGAATTCCGTAGCTGCGCAGCAGGTGTTCGCGGCGTTCCTCGGTTTGAAACGCGGTGATGCTCTTCCCGATCGAACTGGCGTGCGGCTGCAGGATTCGGCCCACGGTGTTGCCCATGCGGATGACCTGGGGACTCTCCACCACCGCCATGGTCTCGATGTGATTCTCAAACAGCACCCCCAGCGCGGTGCTCTCGCCGAATTCGCGAGTGAGTTCCCGCAGGTGGGGCGTCGCCACCCGCAATAGCCTCGACAGCATGCTGGTGGGAATCAGCGCCTGACGATCGACCGACATGACGTAGCGGCCCTCCGCCGATTTCTCCACGTAGCCCGATGTCTCGAGCGTATGCAGGATCCGGAACAGCGAACTCTTGGTGAGCGCCACCTGGGGCGCCAACTGGTGGAGCGCCTGTGGCTTGGGACTTCGCTTCAGGATCTCGAGAACCTCCAGCGCCTTGCTCACCGCGCGCGAGAAATAGCGATCCTCGTCCTGTTCGACCTGCGCCGCCCCGTCGGTTGGCGCTTTCCGTTTCGCCTTTGCTTCTGACTTCCGCAATGTCGTTTTCCGATCTGCTATCCGGCTGAACTTCGAAGTTGGCGCGCGACGGCCTCGTCCCCGCTGAACACCGTGAAATTGTGTCAGTCAACCCGAGAGGCGTGGAGCACCCGGCAGCCTGCTTCGGTTTCAAAGTATACACGAGAGCCGCCGTCCGGCGGACACAATCGCGGCCCGACGCACAATTCCGGGCCATTCCCGGACCACAGGGCGTTATCCTGGAGTCATCCCATGACCGTGATTCGTTCCGTCTGGATCTGGTTCGCCACGTCCGCGCTGATCCTGATCTGGCTCCCTCTACTCTGCATCGTCAGGCTGCTCGAACGCGACCCGCGCAAGGTCGCCACGGCGCGCTGGTTCCGCCGCCTGGGGCCGGTTCTCGCCAAGGTGAACCCCTGGCGGATTCACGTTTCAGGGGTTTCGAACATACAGCCCGGCGAGGTCTACGTGGTCGTCAGCAATCACCAGTCGCTCGCCGACATTCCCCTGATCGCACACGTCCGGATGGATACGAAGTGGCTCGGCAAGGCGGAACTGTTCCGCATTCCCATCATCGGCTGGATGATGAGCATGGCCGGCGACATCCCGGTGGAGCGAGGCGACCGCCGGAAAGCGGCGCAAGCGCTGCTGCAATGCGCGCGCTGCCTCCGCGATCGCGTATCGGTGGTGTTCTTCCCGGAAGGCACGCGATCCAGAACCGGCGAGGTTCTGCCGTTCAACGACGGTCCGTTCCAACTCGCCATCCGCGAGCAGACGCCGGTTCTGCCCATCGTGGTCGAGGGGTCGGGAGCGGCGCTCCCGCGCGACGGCTGGACGTTCGGCGGCACGCAGGACATCTATCTGTCGGTGCTGCCGCCGGCGCCTTCCACGGGGTTCAACGTCAAGCAGAGCGCCGAATTCCGCGATGCGATCCGCCAGCAGATTGTGGACGAAGTGGCGCGGCTTCGCGCCGGTCACCGGACCGCGACGGTCACTCCGGCCTGACTCGCAGCCGTCCCCACCACGATCGTCACCGGCAGCACGCCGGGCGGCGCGAATCCGCCGGGGACACGAGCGTTCACCTGTAGCAGCCCGGCGAATCCCGGCGCGGCGCCCGCGTAGGTCACCTCGGCCGCATAGTCGCCGATGCTCACCAACACGGGGAGCACTGGAAGCGGCGCGGGCGATCCGGCCGGGCGTCCTTCGACGCCCGCCGGCGTAGTTTGTCCCTCGCCGGTGGCGAACAGGACGATGATCGATCCGCGAGCGGCCGGATTATCCGCTGTGTTCAGGCTTCCGTTCTCGTTGAGCGCCGCCGCCTGACCCGCGCCGTTCGCCGTGGTGAAGATCCCCGGGGCCGCGTCCGTCACGTTGAGCTGGGCGCGCGCCTTCACCACGCCATTCGACAATACCTGCACTTCGCACGGCCGCGCGTCGCCGAGCGAGTAGGGGACCTGGGCGTTGATCTGGCTCCCTCCCGCGTAGGTCATGGGCGCCAATCTTCCGTTGAAGGTCACCTGAACGCCGCCCAAATCCACGGTCGGCGCGGAGGCGGTTACGCCGTCGGCCGGCCCGAGGGAGGCGCCGAACAGCGTCACCAACTCGCCTTGGGCCACCGCGCCCGGCTGCAGGCTGGCGGCGTTCACAACAGTAAGCGCCGGTTGGCCAGAGCCGGCCGGATTCACCGGCGTGACGCTCGACGCCAGTTGCAGCATCCGGATCCGGCCATTGCCCGAATCCGTCAGGTACACATTGCCGGCGCTGTCGAGCGTAATGCCGGCGGGCGTGTCCAAAGCCTGTTGAAGCGCCGGCCCCGATTCGCCCGTGAAGGCCGCGGTCGAGGTTCCGGCAATCGCGTAGATGGCGCCGGGAGGGTCCATGCGGAACGCTTGCGCGGCCAGGGCGTCGGTGACGTAGAGGTTGCCGCGGGCATCGACGGCGAGTCCGCGAACGCTTCCCCAGTTCGACGTTCCGACATCCGGGATGGTGGTGATCGTGGACACGCCGTTCGATCCGCCGGGCGACACCATCCGAATCCGTTGGTTGCCGGCATCGGCGATGTACACGTTTCCGGCGGCGTCCACCGCGATTCCCTGCGGAGAATCGAGCGCCGCCAGAGCGGCGGGTCCGCCGTCGCCCGAATATCCACGAACGCCGCTTCCGGCCACCGTCCGCACCTCGCCGAGAGCGTCCACCCGGCGCACCGCGTGATTGCCGATCTCAGAGAAGTACAGCGTCCCGTCGCCGCCGAAGGCCACCCAGGCAGGCGTGTCGAGCTGGGCGTACCGGGCGAGCGTCCCGTCCTGCGAGTGCGACTTCACGCCCGTGCCCACCGCGGTCCAGAGGACGCCGGCCGGATCGATCATTCGAATCCGCTGGTTGCCCGAGTCGGCGAAGTAGAGGTTGCCCTTGCCGTCCAGCGCAAGGCCGATGGGGGTATCCAGCTTCGCCTGCGTCGCCAGGCCCCCGTCGCCCGAATAACCCTGTACGCCAGTGCCTGCGATCGTGCTCACGGTTCCGTCCAGCGACACTTTGCGGATGCGGTGGTTGCCGGTGTCGGCGATATACACGTTGCCGATGGCGTCGCGAGCCACGCCGTTCGGGTGATTGAACCGCGCCTCGAGCGCGGGCCCGCCGTCGCCGATCATGGCCGTCGACGCGCCGCCCGCCACCAGGACGCCGCCTCCCAGCCGGTTCCGCCGGTACAGCTTGCCTTCGGTGCAGGCGTACAGCGTGCCGGCTGCGTCCACCGCCACGTCGCGGGCGGGCTGCGCGATCGGCTGGAACGTCATCCCGGTGGTGACGCGCAGAATCTGATTGCCCCCGACGTCGGCAATGTAGAGGCTGCCGTCGGTGTCGAGCGCCACACCGACCGGAAGCGACACCGGAACCGTGGACGCCGCGCCCGCCTTCCCGCCGTCGCCGAGCGTCGAGATCGTTCCGCGATCCACCTTCCGGATCCTCGCGTTACCGCTGTCGGCGATGTAAAGCGCGCCCAGCGGGTCCACCGCCAGTCCCGCGGGCCCCGACAGTTGAGCCAACCGGGCCGCTCCTCCATCGCCCGAGAATCCCGCGAGCCCGGTTCCCGCCACGATCGTCAGAACACCAGAAGTCGACACCTGGAGCACCCGATTACCGCCGAAATCGGAGAAAAAGAGCGTTCCGGAGCCGTCCACCGCCACGTTTCGGGGACTCGTCAGGGCTACCGTCGTGGCGCTCGCGTTGTTGACAAGTTCCTGGGAGCCGCCCCCGGCATAGGTGGTGATCTTGCCATCGGCGCCGATGCGGCGGATCCGCGCGTTTCCGAGATCGGCGACGTATAGATTGCCGTAACGGTCCGCCGCGACACCGTATGGGGTTCGCAACTGCGCCGCCGCCGCGGGGCCGCCGTCTCCGGAAAATCCGGGATGGCCATTGCCCGCCACCGTGGAGATGATCCCGGTGACAGCGATTTTCCGGACGCGGTGGTCGTCGGCGTCGGCGATGTACACGTTGCCCCAGGAGTCGGTGGCGACGCCTTCCAGGTGCTTCAGAACCGCTGACAGTGCGGGGCCGCCGTCGCCGGCGTAGTTGCCGCCCGCGATCGTCTGAAGGTTATAGGTAGCCGATTGCGCGGAAGCGGCGAAGGCCGCGGCGAGGAGGGCAAATAGACCTTGACCGACGCGTGGCATAGCGGAAACCCTTAGCAAATACAGAGTGTCCGTACTGTCTAATTTCTCTCCGGTGCTCCGATGAGATCATTTATGAGACTCGGACGTTTCGCTGCTCTCTTCCTCATGGCGGGGGTCCTGATGGGCGCGAAGTTATACTTGAAGAACCGGGTCATCGACACGGCGGCGACCCCGCCGGATATTACGTTGCAAAGCGCCGCGCCATCCGACATCGTCGGGCCGGCGCACTACCTGATCCAATACGATCATCCGCCCACCCCGAACGATTTGCAGGCGCTCACCGACTCGGGCGCGACGATAGCCGGCTACGTTCACGAGAACGGGCTGGTGGTCGCCATCGCCGATGTGAAACAACTGGCCTATGACGGCGCGGTATGGATCGGAAAGCTCGATCTTTTCGACAAACTGAGCCCCATGCTGGCCGAAGACGGCGATCCGCACCCGGTGCTGGTCGAGTTCTTCTTCGACGTCACGCCCGATGCGGCTCGCAACGTATTGAGCGATCTCGGAGTCGTCTATCTGAACAATCCCAACATTGGTCCGCACCGGCTGCTGGCGGTGGCCGACGCGGCCCAGGCAGTGGGGCTATCGTTGCGCGACGAGGTCGCCTACGTCTTCCCGGCCTCGGCGGATCTGGTCTCCGGAGCCCCGGTGGTGGCCTGCTCGGGGGCGCTGACCGCCGCTGGAGCCACTGGCCAGTACATTCCCACGGTCGGCGACGGCTGGGGCGGCGCCTCGCATCAAGCCGCGTCTCTCGGCTACTACTTCTCGAAACTGACCGCGCAACTGCCGCCGGACGCCGTCCAGTCGGAGGTTCTGCGAGCCTTCGCGGAATGGGCGAAATACGCTCAGGTCACCTTCAATCCGGCCGGCTCGGCCGACGCGGCGCGGTCGATCAACATCCTGTTCGCCTCGGGCGATCACGGCGACGGGTACCCGTTCGACGGCCCCCGGGGCGTGTTGGCGCACACCTTCTACCCGGCGCCTCCAAACCAGGAACCGCTCGCCGGCGACATGCATTTCGACGACTCCGAACCCTGGCGCATCGGAGCGGACACGGACCTGTTCAGCGTGGCGTTGCACGAGGCCGGCCACGCCCTGGGCCTGGGACATTCCGACCGGCCCGGCGCGGTCATGTATCCCTACTACACGCGAGTCACCGGGCTGACGGCGGAGGACATCGCCGCCATCCAGACCCTCTATCCGGCGCCAACGTCGTCGGGCGGGCAACCGACGCCGACTCCGACTCCCACGCCGACTCCCACGCCGGCCGCCTTGACCCTCAACATCGACGCCACGCCGCTCACCACCACCTCCGATTCGGTCAACCTGACCGGGAGCGCATCGGGTGGGACGGGCGCGATCTCCGTCTTGTGGTCCACCGACCACGGGCGGTCCGGAGGCGCGCAGGGGTCCTCGACCTGGTCGGCCCACGTGCCGTTGTCCACCGGCGCCAACTCGATTACAGTAACCGCTCGCGACGCCCAGTCGCAGACGGCGGCGAAATCGGCAATGGTTCTGCGGCAGACGCCAGCCGCTTCGCCTTCCGCTCCGGTGGTGATCCAGATCACGGCGCCCTCGGCGTCGGGCGGCGTGTTCCGCACGTCATCGTCTTCCTGCGCGGTGCGCGGTTCGGCGTCCCACGCCTCCGGCATCAGCTCCCTCAACTGGTCGAGCGACCGCGGCGGCTATGGGACGGTCTCCGGGACATCCGCCTGGGACGCCGGTCAAGTCCCGCTGCAGGCGGGCGTTAACAACATCACGGTGACGGCCAAGGCCAATGACGGCAGTTCCGGCTCGCAGTCGGTGGCCATCAACTACTCGGTCGCGACGGCCGACACGACGGCGCCGTCCATTACCATCACTTCCCCGGCTACGGCGACGTCCACCAGCAGTTCGGACTCGATCGTGGTGCGCGGAAAGGCGAGCGACAATGTCGGCGTAACGTCTGTGGTGTGGTCGACATCAGCGGGCTCCAGCGGCTCCGCCACGGGTTCGACGGCCTGGACCACAACGCCCATCCCACTCATCGTGGGGTTCAACTCGATAGAAATACGAGCTTATGATGCGGCCGGCAACTCCGCCTGGCGCAGCATCAACGTGACACGCCGCTAGTCCACCAGAATTTCGGAGACCACCACGCCGAGCTCGCGGGCGTCCCGTTCCGACGGCGGCAGCCAGCGGTCCAACTCGAATTCGAGCAGCCCGCCGCCGGCTGTCAGCGCCGCTGGCAGGCGCGCTTCGAACACATGCTGGCCGGGCTTCGAAAAAGTCCGCCGGCTCAGCACCTCGCCAGCCGCCGAGAGAGTCAGCGTAACCGCGCCCGCCGTTTCGACCAGCACCGGCGGGACATACAACCCGAGTCGCAGCCGGCCCCGGTCCCTTGAAGCCGAACCACGCACATTCAGCCCAAAGGCGCGAGCCGTCCAACGCCACTGCCCCTCGCCCGTTCCTCGACCGTACCAACCGTGCGCCAGCGCGGCTTCGATCTCGTCGCCGCCGGATTCCGGGCCAACATCGGCCCGCCGCAGCAGGCAGTAGCATCGCTCATCGGCGTCCGCCCGCACCGGATCGGAATCCGACGTATTCCCCACGTTTCCGATATCGACGATGGTCCAACCCGCGCGACGGATCAACCGCTCGAGCCCCGCCTGGGAGAAGATCCAGTAATTGGTGACGTCCGCGTTCAACTCGTCGGAATCCACCAGATACGCCACAGGCAGCCGCTCCATCCGCACCGCCCGGTCCGGGGTCAGGCGCGCCACCCGGGTCGACAACAGGCAGTAGCGCGCATGCCGGCCGATCTGCTCGAGCACGTGGAACGGGTTCCGAAGATGGTAGAGCAGGCCCAACATGAGCGCCAGGCCGTACTCCGGACGCGGAGCCTCGAACCCTCCGCGGTCCAGATCCGCCTCCACCACGTCGACGCTGGAGCCCAGCACGTCACGGATCGCGCGGACCCCTTCCATCCGGTTGCAATTAGTGGCCGGATTATCGATTGCCGTCACATGAAATCCCAGGCTTTCAAAGAAGAACGACAGCGCCCCGTCTCCGCAGCCGGCGTCGAGCACGGGCCGGTCTCCGATCAACTCGGTAAGATACCGCCGCTCGCCCGTCAGTACTCCGTCGAGGATGGAAAACAGCCCCAGCGAATCGTAGGCGTACCACGGCCAATCCCGTGCTCCCACCCGGGCTCGCGCCTCCTCCATGACAGCCTGGAAACGGTCAGCCTGTTGCGCCATGTCCCGCACTTCGGGCCCGGTGTGAATACACATGAACCGACTAGTGTAACGGACACAGCATTCGCTCCCGTCGGTTGCGAGGTAAACTCCAGATAGTGAGGCTTGCGCCATATCCCGAAGCCGGAGTCTCCGGGAACCGGCGCTGATCAACAATCCAATGTCGAGCGTTCCCAAAAGGGAGTCGAATTTCGATGGTGATGCGGCAATTTTGTCGTTAATCAACGACGAAGTTCTTGCCCCGGCGCTCATTCTTGACGAAAAAGGTTTTATACTGGATGCCAATATAGCCTTTTGCGAGATGATCAATTACCGTCCGCCGGAAGTTGCGGGCCAGACCTGGGTAGGTTTGGCCGATCCGGACTGCCAGGCCCAGGACAGCCTCCATCTACGGAGACTGTGCGAGGCTGGACAGGTGGGGCCCTGGCGCACCCAGTTGCGGAACTGCGACGGCGCCTCCGTGCCCGTGCTGGTCCGCGCCACGCGCCTCGGCGAGCGGCGGGAAGGGCTCGCGGGGCGGTTCCTTTTCCTGGTGTTCGATGCATCTGAATTTGAAGAATCCGAACAGGAATTGCGCAATCTTGCGGGAAAATTGCTGAAACTTTACGACGAGGAGCGCCGCAGAATCGCACGCGAACTCCACGATACGACGGCCCAAAATCTGGCCGCGTTGTCGATGAATCTGGCCATGCTCGCGCCGGCCCGGACATCGCCCGGCAGGGACGCCGAAATCATCGCGGAATGCTCCTCGCTCACCGAGGAATGCCTGAAGGAGGTTCGCTCGCTTTCTTACATGTTGCACCCGCCCCTGCTCGACGAGTTGGGGCTCGAAAGCGCGCTGCGGACCTTCATCACTTTGTACGAACGGCGCACGGGCGTCGCCGTGACGCTCGATTTGAATGCTCCCCTGGGACGTCTCGATCCGGAGGTCGAACTGGGAGCGTTCCGCATCGCGCAGGAAAGCCTGTTCAACGTGCAGCGCCATTCCGGCAGCGTGCGAGCCGAAGTCCGATTGAGCCGCCTGAACGCGGCGTTTGAAGTGGAAGTGAGAGATTGGGGGGTCGGGATCACTGGTGAGGCTGCCCGGGGAGACGGTCTTGGAATCGCGGGAATGCGCGAGCGCGTCCGTCTGCTCGGTGGACAACTCGAGATTCAACCCGCCGAGCCTGGCACCCTGGTGCGGGCAATTTTTCCGACGGATTGACTAAGGTGGCGTTTCGAATACTAATAGCCGATGATCATGAGATCGTACGGCGTGGATTGAAGGCGATCCTCTCCGCTCAAGGCGATTGGGAGGTGGTCGGAGAGGCGCTGACCGGCCGTGAGGCGGTCGAACAGACACGCGAACGGAAACCCGACATCGTGATCATGGATATCGGGATGCCCGACCTCAACGGCCTGGAAGCCACGCGGCAGATCCTCAAGGAATTTCCGGGCATCGAGGTCCTTATCCTCACCATGCACGAGTCCGAGCAGTTGATCCGCGAAGTGCTCGACACCGGCGCCCGCGGATACGTGCTCAAGTCCGACGCGGGGCGCGATCTGGTGGCCGCCGTAGACGCGTTGCGCCGGCATAAGCCCTACTTCACCACCAAGGTGTCGGAGATGGTGCTGACCGGCTACCTGCGCGGCGTGCCGTCCCGCGAGGAACCCGAGGACGCCCCGCGCCTCCGCCTGACCGGCCGCGAGCGCGAAATCGTGCAGTTGCTCGCCGAGGGAAAGTCGAATAAGGAGGTCGCCAGCTCGCTCAACATCAGCGTGAAGACGGCGGAAACCCACCGCGCGCGAATCATGGCGAAACTCGGCCTCCGGTCCATCGGCGAGTTGGTGCGGTACGCCGTCCGTAACGGCATGGTCGAACCCTGAACCCCAATATCAGCCGCCGGTAATCGGAATTCGGGATAGAATGATCCCGACTCGCACTGTTTAGCCATGTCTTCCGCACCGGCTTTCCCACCTTCCGCCGAACCAGCCGCGGTTCGCGTCGAAAACCTGAGCAAGAGTTTCAACGACCCCAAGCGCGGAGAAGTCCGCGCCGTCGATCGCGTCAGCTTCCAGGTTGCGCGCGGCGAAATCTTCGGCCTGCTCGGCCCCAACGGCGCCGGCAAGACCACCACCCTGCGCCTGATCTCCACGCTCCTCAAGCCGACCTCGGGAACCGCCTTAGTCGGCGGTTGCGACATTGTCGCCGAACCTGCCAAGGTCCGCGAGCGGATTGGTTTTCTCGCCGGGGAAACCGGCCTGTACCCGCGCCTAACGCCCCGCGAGATCCTGAAGTTCTTCGGCGAAATGCACGGCATGAAGGGCGCCCCGCTCGCCGGCCGCGTCCAGCAGATGATCGCCCGCTTCGGCATCGAAAAGTTTGCCGACACACGCACCGACAAGCTATCCACCGGCATGAAGCAGAGGGTGGCCATCGCCCGGACCATGCTGCACGACCCGCCGGTGCTGATTCTCGACGAACCCACCGCCGGCCTCGACGTGCCCTCCGCCCGCAATATCGAGCAAGCGGTGAAAGAGGCCAAGCAGGCGGGCAAGAGCATCATCTACTCGACGCACTTCATGGAGGAGGCCGAGTTCCTGTGCGACCGCATCGCCGTCATCAGCGACGGCGTGGTGAAGATCACCGGAACGATGGAAGACCTGCGCCGCGCCACCGGCAAGCAGCGTCTGCGCGAGATCTTCGTCGACCTGCTCGGCATATAGGAGACCTACATGCGATTCCCATTCCTGGCCGCCATCTACCGCAAGGAAATGCTGGATCTCATCCGTGACCGGCGCACGCTCATCAGCATGGTGGTCGTGCCGGTCTTCGTGTTCCCCATCATCATGTCCCTGATGGGCTTCGTCATCGGCGCCATGGAGGACAAGGCCGAGCGCGAATCGAAAACCCAGACCATCGGCCTGAAGGTGGCTAATCCCGCCGTCCGGGAGACGCTCTCCAAGGCCGGCCTGGTGGTGGCCGACAAGGACAACCTGCGGGCCCTGATCGAACAGAAGGCCATCGTCGCCGGCGTGGAGGAAGTCGCCGCGGCCGGCCAGGCTCCCGAGTTTCGCGTCTACTCGGACAACTCGAATCCTACCTCCGCCGCGGCCAGCGAGAAGGTCCGCGCCGCCCTGGCGGGGTTGAAGGAGGCGATCGTGCGCTCCAGCCTGCGCGCCTCCGGCGTTCCGGAAGCGGTGCTCACGCCGTTTTCCGTGGCCAAGGTGAACGTGGCGCCGCCGAAGAAGATGGCCGCCACCATGTGGGGCAGCATGCTCGGCTATCTGATGATCCTGCTGATGTTCTCGGGCGGCATGTACCCGGTGATCGACATGACGGCGGGGGAGAAGGAGCGCCACACCCTCGAATCGTTCCTCGCCACGCCGGCCGGCCGCAATGAGATCGTCGTGGGCAAGATGCTCGCCGCCATGACCGCCATCCTGATGACGGCCCTGCTCACGCTGACCAGCATCGTCGTCTCCATCCGCTCCAACCGGATCGGCGGCAATTCCGCCGAAGTCCGCCAGATGTTCAGCACCATCCCGCTCGACGCCGGCAACATCGGCCTGATTCTCGTGACGCTGCTGCCGTTGTGCGTTCTGGCGGCGGCCGTGATGATCGCCATCGCCATGTTCGCCCGCGGCTTCAAGGAAGGCACCAGCTACCTGACGCCCGTAATGCTGTTCGTCCTGTTCCCAGCGATGCTGGGCGGCATGCCGAACCTGGAGTTGACGCCGGCGCTGGCCCTGATCCCGATTTTCAACGCCAGCCAGTTGATCCGGGGCATCATTCTCGGGGACTTCACCCGCGCCGCTTTCCTGGTGACCATGGCGGCGAACCTGGTCTACGCGACCATCGCCCTGGCCATCGCCAAGAACCGGTTTGAGACCGAGTCCGTGCTATTCCGCACCTGATGCCGGCGTGTGGCGCTACCTGCGGGAGCTGGCGGCGGCGACGCGATCGTGCGCCATCGCCAGCCGGTCCGCGATCAAGCCGTAGACGGTGGGATTAAACGCCAGGCCGATGTGCGTGCCGGGCACCTCGAAGTCGGTTTCGGGATCACCCGTCATGCAGTAGCGCCAGTCCACCACCCCGTCGCTGCGCGTATAGATGGCGGTCTCCATCACCGACGCTGGAAACGGCGACTTCAGCCGTTGCAGGAAGTCGCAGGTGCAACGGCCCGTGTAGCATTCCGGCAGCACGCCCCGTCCGTGCTGTTCCAGGATCTTGGCCCGCACCATGTTGGCGGCCTTCAGCACGCTCGGGTGAACCACCGTGCCGCGGAACGGAGATCCCATCGTGATCACCGACCCGATGTCCTTCGCCCGCTTGCCCGCCAACGACCGTGCGATGATCCCGCCCAGGCTGTGGCCGATCAGGTGGACCCGCCGCCCGGTGTCGCGCTTGGCCTTATTCAACGTTTCGGTGAGTGTCTTGCGGATGAGGAGGTTCGGACAATCGGCGTTCAGGCCGATCCCGGAGAAGTACGGCGTGTAGCCCATGCGCTTCAGCCACGCATGCATCTCGGTGAGGAACACATCCGTGCCCAGAAATCCGGGTATCAGAATCACTGCGGAGCCATCGCCGCGCGGCGCGCCCCACCCATAGAAAACCGGGCTTGCGCGCAGCAACAGGATCTCTACGCCAACCAGCGCCTCTTGCCAGATTTGAACATCTGGCGATGCCGTGTGATCCACCAGGGACTGACTCGGCAATACCGGCAACGCTTTCCCAGCCATCGCTTCCAGTGCGCCTCACAGGGACTCGCCGGCCACTTGACTCACGTGGCGACACGTTTCAGGCCGGTGTCAGTAATCCGATTCTGACATAAGAGAACGGCGTTTAGCTGCTGATTCTTTCTACATCCTCCCAGTTTCCACTCCGCTTTCCAGCGCCATCCCGGCCCGCACTCACGAACCCGTCGATACCGCCTGAGCCGTCTCCGAGCCTGTTTCCTCAACAACTTCCACGGTCGCGGCGGCTTCCACGACCGGCTCCGCCACGGCGGCTTCGACGACCTCCGGCACCGCCTTCCCGTTGTTGCTTTCCGCGACAACCGCCTTCTTGGCCACGCGCGTCCGGACGGGCTTGGTCTTGGAGCCGGCGTCCACCTGCTTCGCCGCCTTCTTCGCGGCGGTCTTCGGTCGCACCGGCTTCTTCGGCTTTTCCTCGGCCTCCGGCGCCGGCTCGCTGGCTTCCGCCGTGGCGGCCGTCGCCCGGGCTCTCAGCAGGTGGAAGGAATCCACCAGCAGGTCCCTGACGCGGCTGATGTCGGGTATCGCGACCGCATCGCCCGCGAAGTTCACAAACAGCTTCCCGTTATAGCTTTCGACGGCGCAGTTCATGCCCATCTCATTGCCGATCGGGACGTAGGGGTATGCGGTCAACAATTCGCGGCCCAGCATGTACAAAGGAAACTGCGGCCCCGGGACATTCGTGCACACCATGTTCCACGGCGGCAGCGGCAGGTTGTTGCCCAGCATCCCGAAAGCGACCTGGAAAGGCGCGGGCGCGGTCCCCAACCACTTCGCCGTCAGCGTGATGACGTCCGCCACGTGTCCCCTCTTCAGGCTTTCGGTGATGCGGTGGACTTCGTGCAGTAGCCGCGCCGGGTCGGCGATATCAAGCGGAATATTGATAGGCAGGAAGGAGATGGAGTTGCCCATGCCGGGATTGATCACATCGCGTCGCAGGTTCACGGGCGCCATCAGCCGCAGCACGCGGTCCTGCATCGAATGACCGTGGAACTCGCAGTACCGGCGCACCGCCAGCGTCACAATCGTCAGCACCACGTCGTTCAACGTGCCGCCCAGTGCGTCCTTCAGAGCCTTCACCTCGGGCAGGGGAAGTTCCGCCCAGGCGAACTGCCGCGGCCCGAGCACCGGCTTGTTGAACGGCAACCGCTCCACCGCGGTGAACGGCACGGCCCCGGGAAACTGGTCGAGCGAATCGATCGGCGGCTGGCCCAGCATCGCCTGCGCGACGTTCAAGGCCTCCGACTGCGCCGATAGAATTCGCGTCGTGAACTCCTCATAGGCGTTCACCAGCGCGTCGACAAACCGCTTGCCCGTATCCGGCAGCGGCGGCGCGTCGAACGGCGGCGCCTTGGGCAGTTTAGGGGGATTCCGTGTCTGGTCGAACAGGATGTTCATCAGCGCCACGCCCGCGATTCCGTCCACCAGGCAGTGGTGCACGCGGATCATAATGGCGCTTCGATGGCCCTTCAGCCCGTCCACCAGCAAGACGTCCCACAGCGGACGGTTCCGGTCCATGATCTTGGCGAAATGCTCGCCCGCCAGCGTCTCTAACTCATGATCCGTGCCGTGCTTCAACCGCGCGTGGCTGAAATGGCGGTCGATCTGGAAATCCGGATCCCATTCCCAGGTCGGCAATCCGATGTGCAGAGGAGGAAACACCAGCCGCTGGCGATACCGGGGGATGAGGGGCAGCTTCGCCTCCACCAGGGCCTTCAGGCGGTCCATCGCGATGGGACCGTCGAAAACGCCGACGCTTCCAATGTGCATCGGCATTTCCTTCTTTTCGAGGTAAACGAACAGAGCGTCAAGGGGCGACAGGTGGTCGCCGGCCGAGTTCGACATGGCTGGGCTCCTCTACGATTTGATCATACGGCCCAGGCGAGTGCGCCGCTCGGTGACGGGCAGGGAGGGACGCTCCCGGAGGGCGGGCGCACCGCCGCAAGCTTCGCGGACTAACGGACCTTTTTAACCCAAAATGGCCGCGAAGTAAACCCTCCAGGAGCGATTTTTCCAATTCAGGCTTGCGCCCGCCGACGGCTTACGCCGGCTGAACCTGCTTGGTCAGGCGTGGACGCACCGGACGCTTGGCGCGCGGCGCCTCTTCCTCGGCGGCTTCGCGGGCCTGCGCGCGGCGCGGCCGCATCACGACATCCAGAAGAGCCTTCTGGGCCGTGACGAAGCTGTCCACCGTGTCGCGGGTGAAGCCGGCTGCGTTGAACTTCGGCGTGGGCGTCAGCACCTCCACCGCCCGGCGGGCGGCCTTGATGTTGATTTCCGACTGGCTGCCGGCCACGTCGAGCAGTTTCTTCTGCGCTTCAATGAAGGCGTCGGAAGCCTGGCGGGCGATCTCGGTCAGCGCCGTGGCGTCCCTCGGTTCGCCTTCCTCGCCCTCGGCCACGCGGGTCACTTCGTTGGCCACCATGTCGAGGAACTTCTTCTGCGCCCGCACGAACGTGTCGATGGCCTCGCGAGCCACTTCCCCGCCCGACTTGCCGGCGAACTCCTCGCCCGACTTGGCGGCTTCCACCACCGCCTTGGCCTGGCGCGACGCCGTGGCCAGGAAGTGTTGCTGCATCTCGATCAGCGTATCCACGCTCTTGCCGAATACATCGGCGATCGCGGTCGCCGTCTTCGAGAATCCCACCCGGTCCTTCACTCCGCCCACCAGCAGTTCGGTCTGCGATTGCGCCAGATTCAGCACGATCCGCTGGGCTTCGATGAAGTTCGAGGTGGCCTCGCCGGCGAGTTCCGTCAGCGAGAATTCCGACTCGGGGACCTTCCACGACAACACGTCGCGCACCGCATTGATGGTGAGCGAATTTTGCCTCATAACCAGGTCCAGCAGGATGCGCTGGGTGGCGAAAAAGCTCTCAGTGCCCTGCTGCACCAGCCCGGACACCATTTCGAGCGCGGACGACGCCTGCGTCTTCGTCGCGGTTCGGCCTGCTACTGGCATAGTCTCTCCTTCGTTTTGCTGCAATGCAGCATCCAGCCTGAGTATAGGCCTGCGTGGAGAATGTGTCAATATGAATTGTGCATTGCAGCATGAGGGCCGGCCGATGAAGACCGAAACGGTGACCATCCGCAAGTACGGCAACCGCCGCCTGTACGACACCTCCTCCAGCCGCTACGTCAACCTGGAGGACATCGCCGGACTCATCCGCAAGGGTGCCGACGTCAAGGTGGTGGACGCCCGCAGCGGCGAGGATCTGACACGCGTGGTGCTCACCCAGATCATCACCGAGGATGTGAAGGGCCAGCCCTCCGGCCTCCCGCTCGAACTGCTCAAACAGATCATCCTCGCCTCCGACCACGCCCGCCAGGAGTTCCTCGCCTGGTATCTGCGGACCACCTTCGAGACGTATCACAAGGTGCAGGAATCGTTCCAAAGCCGCCTCACCGACGTCGGTTCGGCCGCCTTCGCGCCCTTGCAGAGAATCGGCGGCATGATCGCCAGCGCGCTCGCGCCCCAGGAAGGCCAGCCCTCCGGCGAGGTGGAGCAACTCCGCCGGCGCGTGGCCGAACTCGAGGCCGAACTGCGCTCCCGCCCGACTCCGAAACCCGCCCGGAAGTCGCCCGGCAAGCGCCCGCGCGCCCAGTAGCCTGCTCCCTTCCGGCGTGCTACTCTCTTGCGATGAACCGATATGCTGCCTGCCTCGGAGACGCCGACCCCCTCGTGGTGATCGCCCATACTCCCGCGCGCATCGCCGAACTTGTGTCGAAGTGGGGTCCCGGCGCCGGCGAACGTTCCCTCGGCCCCGGCAAATGGACCGTCCGCGAGATCATCTCGCACCTCGCCGACTGCGATCTGGCCTTCGGC
The DNA here is from genome assembly GCA_018268715.1 of Acidobacteriota bacterium. Taxonomy (GTDB): domain Bacteria; phylum Acidobacteriota; class Terriglobia; order Bryobacterales; family Bryobacteraceae; genus TMP-7. The sequence continues at coordinate 105,845 of JAFDVZ010000011.1, forward strand.
TTCCGGTTGCGCCAGGCCCTTGCCGAACCTCACTTCACCGTCCAGCCGTTTGACCAGGATCTTTGGGGCGCCCGCTACGCCGTCTACGATCTGCACTCCGCCATGGTCGCCTTCAGCGCCTTCCGCAACTGGAACCGGCGTCTGATCGACAGCGCCACGCCGGAAGACAACGCCCGGCCCGTCCGACACCCCGAAATGGGCGAAATGACGTTCCGCACGCTGGTGGAAATCATGGCCGGCCACGACCTCAACCACCTCGCCCAGTTCGAAAAGATGGACGCCGCGGGGTGACGGCGGACCGCTAACCGTCCTACTTCACGCCTGGAGGCGCCGGAGCGTGATCGTAACTGATGGCGCGGGTCATCTTCCAGACCCCGCCGTCATTACGCCACAACGTGATGAACTTGCCCTCGCCCACCCCGTCCTCGGGATGCCCGGGATGGTGGAATCGGTGGACGCCGATCTCCACCGCGCCGTAGCCCTTCAGCGGATGGGCTTCGAGCGTCCCCGGCACAAGGCTCCGCTCCACCTTTCCGCAGATGTTCTGCTGGATGGCGGCAAGGAACGGAGCCTTGCCGGCCGACAACCCGGTCTGGTCGTGATAGAACTCGAGGTCGTCCGCCGTCATCGCGCCCAACGTCTTCAAATCACAGCGGTTGTAGGCGTCAAACAGCTTCTTGTCCAGCGCCTCCACCGTCTGCAATAGAGCATCGGTTGGTGGCTTCGTTTGGGCGTGGGCCGCAGCTCCGCCCAGCGCCAGGGCGGCGAGTGAAAAGGAAATCAAGGGTCGAATCATGCCTGGATCGGCCTGCTGGGAGGCCACCATGGAGTACGGGCGTCGGGCCCCGCATGTTCCCGTGAGTATTGTCCGCTGGTCATATGATATGCTGCGAACACGCCATTTAGAGGAGGCAAACTGATGAAGATTTTTACCGCGCCAATCGTGTGCGCCGTGTTGGCGGCACTGCCCGCCGCGGCCGCTCTCAAGCCCGCTGACGCCGCCCCGGATTTCGCTACGCCCGCGTCGCTCGCCGGCAAGGAGTTTCGCTTTTCCCTGAAGGCCGCGCTCAAGAAAGGTCCGGTGGTCGTCTATTTCTACCCGTCGGCCTACACCAAGGGCTGCGACCTGGAAGCCCACACGTTCGCCGTCGAGAAGGATAAGTTCGACGCCGCCGGCGCGACCATCATCGGCGTGTCGGCCGATAGCGTCGCCCGCCTGAACGTCTTCTCCGCCGATCCCGAATACTGCGCCGGGAAGTTCCCGGTGGCCTCCGACCCCGACGGCAAAATCGCGGAATCCTATCAGTTGAAGGTGGGCGCGGCGCGCGCCGGCGCCAAGGACGTCCGCGGCGCCGACATCGACCACGGCTTCATCGAGCGGGTCACCTACGTCATTGGCAAGAACCACAAGATCGTGGCTACGCTGTCATCGGCCGAAGACAAGATCTCGCCCGACCAGCACGTGCACAAGGCGCTCGAAATCGTCCAGAAGCTCCACAAGTAGCCGGCCTCAGGCGTCCCCCAGCGCGCGGTCCAGGATCCTGCGCAAGCCCTCCAGCCCGGTCGGAACCGGCTCGTTTCCCGCCGTCCGACCGGCGCTCTCCCAATCGCCCTCGAGCAATTCCTCCACCCACCCGGGCAGGTCCGCGTCCGCACCCCGGCCGAGCGACTCCGCCAACTGAGTGATCTCATCCATTTCGAAGCCTCCATCGGAATCCCATCGCGACGCCGGCAGGTGCGCGGTCCAGGCCCGGTTGTAGAGTTCGAGAAAGTGGAGGCTCCACTCAAAAGCCCGTCGCGCCGCGCGAGGATGCGCCGCCGCCAGCGCCTCCCCCACCTCCCTCCACTCCGCGCCCAGGTCGCGATCGGCGAAATGCCCCTGCCCGACGAAGCGCGCCGCCAGCGCCGAATGCCGGACCGGGACGTCAAATCGCTCCGGAACGGGGACGAAATCGGGATGCGCCTCCACAGGGTGGCCCGGCCGCGGCAGGTCGTAGTTATCCAGGGCGTACAGCTTCTCGGTCAGCCGCCGGTGCGCGGTCATGCGCCGTTCGTTCTCCTCGGCCGAATCGAGCAGTTCGCCGGGTGGAAACAGCGCGGCCCGCGCCTTATGATAGTGCGCGCCCGCGCCCGGTTGGTTGGCGAAGAACAGCGCGTCGCCCGCCAGCTCCTCCCGCTCGGCGTCGTTCATCACCAGGCGCCGGAACGGAAGGGCGACGCCGGCAACCCGTCGGCGTTGTACAGCGTGGCGTCGGGATTGTCGGCCCACGCATATCGCACATACACGGGCGTCGCGACGGCCGGGTTCGACGTCACCACCGTAGCTCCGTCGATCCGCGCCGAAGCCTCCACGAACTTCCCGTCCGCGCCGGCCACTTCAAATCCCTTGAGCGAATCCCCGTGAACGGTCAACCCTCCCCCGACGTGATTGAACCACACCCGCATCGCGCCACCCTCCGGCGTCGCCTGCCGGAACAGCGGCCCGGACCATTCGAGCTTCTCACCCGCCAGGGCCCGGGCGGCCAAGGCCAGGCGCTTGCCCACATCCTGCTTGTTCTTGGGATGTATGTCGGTCGGATTGCCGATGTCGATGGTCACCGCCATGCCGGTGTTCCTCAACGCGAGGGTCTGTAGCTGGGCTTCCCGGAGTTCGGGCCATTTCGACGTGGGGCCGGTCTTGAAGTTGGCTAGTTGCACGAACAGGAACGGGAAATCGCCGACGCCCCAGGCCCGCCGCCAGTCCTCGATCATCGCGCCGAACAGCCGCGCATAGAGCGGCGACCGCTCGCGAGAGGCGTTGCTTTCGCCCTGATACCAGATGGCGCCGCGGATCGGATACGGCGTAAGCGGCGCGATCATGGCGTTGAACAGCGACGACGGAGCCCACTCGCCGCCATCGTTGGCCTGCCAGGGCCGTCCGGGCGGCGTGCGTCCCTCGGCCTTGGCCGCCGCCACGGCCTGCTCCCATTTCGCCAGTTGCGCCTCTCTGCGGGTCCGCACCGCCGTCAGGACCTCGGTCATCTTCGACCATTCGGCGAACACCGGCATCAGCGCCGCGTCGGCCGATAGCGCCTTCAGACTGGTCCAGGAGTCGGCCGGAGTCCCACCCCAGGACGTATCGATCAGTCCCACCGGGACGCCGTTGCGCTGATGCAGGTCGCGGCCGAAAAAGTAGGCCACCGCCGAGAAATCCGACACCGTTTCGGGCGAACAGGCGCGCCACGGATGCTTCAGGTCGGCGTCGTCGATGGGGTGGTCGGCTACGGAATTCCGTACGTGCATCAGCCGGATCTTCGGGAAGTTCGCCGCCGCGATTTCGGCTCCGCCGTTCACCGCCTCCTTCACCGCGAACTCCATGTTCGACTGTCCCGAGGCCACCCACACGTCGCCCACCAGCACATCCCGCAGCCGGACCGTATTGGCGCCCTTCACCTCCAGCTCGTACGGGCCGCCGGCCTCCGAGGGGCCCAGGTAGAGGCTCCATCTCCCGATGTCATCCGCGGTGGTGGAAGCGGTCGCTTGCCGGAACGCGACCGTGACGTTCTCTCCCGGCGCGGCGTGTCCCCAAATGTGGATGGGAAGCCCCCGCTGAAGAACCATATGATCTCCCAGCACGGCGGGAAGCCGGACATCGGCCATCGATAAGGAGGCCGTCAGCAGAACCAGCGATAGAATGCGCATTCAGACGGATGATACACCCGTCAGAACGTCGCCGGCAGGGTCGGGGAACCGCTGTTTTCGCACACGAGAACCGCGGTCGCCAACTTGAAAATCTAGCGCGCCAGATGCATCTTGAGGAACCGCAGGTACTCGTCCCAATCCGAGGGGAGCGCACCGTGTCCGCCCTCGTGTTCGAAGTATCCGAGGGTGTGATAGACCCCCGTTCCCGGCGCTGGCATCTGGTCTGTTTCAAGGCCCTGGCGGCCCAATAGCCGGTAAACGGGACCGGCGGCGACCGCTGCCAGAAACTCTCCCTTGGGATCCGACCAGAAGTCCTTGTCGCCGGTCTGCAACAGCAGCGGGCGGGGCGCGATCAGCGCCACCAGGAGGTTGGCGTCCACCGGAAGGCGCTCGACGCGTTCGCCATACTTTCCGTAGTTGGCGCAGAACTGGTAGGTAAAGCGCGACGGGGCGGTGAGGTGGGCCACGGTCTCTCCATAGTTGCGCCGGCTGAGCGCCGCGCCGCCTTCGCCGGAACAACTGGCGACGACCAGGGCGAAGCGCGTATCGCGAGCGCCGGCCCACATCACCGTCTTGCCCAGGCGCGAGACGCCGTGGAGGGCGACTCGCCGGGCGTCCACATCCTTATCGGTCTCCAGGTAATCCATTGCGCGGCTGAGCCCCCAGGCCCAGGCGGCGATGGCGCCCCATTCATCGGCGGCCGGCGCGGTTTGGCCGGGCCTCAGGAACGCGGCGCGAACGCCGAGCGGCAACCCACCCTCGAAGTCGGGATCGACGTCGCCGTAGTACATGGTCGCGAAGCCGAAGCCCGCGTCGAGAAGGCGCGCCACGTCGATACGGCCAAAGCGGCGTCCTTGCACGGCGGGGATCTTCTTCTTGCCAGGGCCCCACACCTCGCCGCATTTCACCTCGGGGTCGTCGGCCACGTTGCAGTTGGCCGTGAAGCTGAGGTTCAGCAGCAACGGAGCCGGCTTTGCGCCGCGCGGCGTGTAGATGAGCAGATCCGCCTTTATGGAGCCGGCCAGCCGGAGCGTCACCTGCTTGCGCAACGCCTTGCCGCCAAAAGCGGGCGAGCCTTTATCGAACACATCGAAACCGAAGCTGGACGGGCGTTGCGGGCTGCGTCCGAACTGGTTCTCCTCAAACAGGCGTACGATTTCCGGCCTCCGTTGCTTTGCCCAGGCGCGGGCGTCGCGCACACGCTTTCCGTTGAGAAGAATCAACGGATCGGGAAGCGTGTAGGCGCCTACCTTTGCTTCGTCGTAGTTCACCGGGATGCCGGCCACCTCGGCCGGCGGCGCCGCTGGCTGCTGTTGCGCCGCGGCGTAAGCGCACATCGAGATCACCATGGTCAGCGCGCACACGAATGGCATGTGGAATATCCTATCTCGGGAAAGCGGCGGGCGGAGGGAAATAGGGGCGGCGGCCGTTTGACCGCCGCCCGTCATCAATTGCTAGAAGACGTACTTCAAGGCGCACTGCATCTGCCGCATGTTGATGCGGGTGCCGGTGATGGTGCCGAACGAGGCGGAACTATTCGCGTTGGAGTTCGGAGTGCCCCACACCGGGTGGTTCGCGGCGTTGAAGGCCTCCCATCGGAACTCGATCCGGTGACCTTCGTGAATCTGGAAGTCCTTGTGCGTGGAGAAGTCCCAGGTGAACATACCGGGACCCACGATGGACTCCCGTCCTGCGTTGCCAAGAGTGCCGGCCGGCTGCAAGGCGAAAGCCGCGATGTTGAACCACTGAGCAGGCGAGGGGTTGGAGACGTAGGGGCTGAGGCCGGTGGCGTTGGGACGGTCAAAGGCGCTGCCCGTACCGGAACGGTCTGTGCCGCCGATGGTGGGCGTGAGCGGGAATCCGCTTTGCACCATCAGAATGGACCCGATCTGCCATCCGCCGATGATGGCGTTCAGCACCGGGTTCTTCACGTCCATCGCACGCCCGCGCCCGACCGGGATGTCCCACAGGCCCGACGTGATGAAGCGATGACGGGTGTCGAAGGCGGAAACGCCGCGCTCGCACTCCACGCAATAGCTGTTCTGCGGGAACAGCGTGTCGCCGTCCTGCACGCGGATGCCGCTAGCGTCGTCGATGGACTTCGCCCAGGTGTAGGAGGCGAGCAGCGTCAGGCCCTTGGTGTACCGCTTGGTGACCTTCAAGCTCATGGAGTTGTAGTTGGCGTTGGCGCCGTTATCCACCAACTGGATGCGGCCGAAGTTCGGGTAGGGAGCGCGGCTGTTCACCGAACCCACCGTGCCGGGCAACGATTCGTTCACCGCGCGCAGCGATTCCAGATGATGGCTGACCGAGCCGAGGTAGCCCGCCTCCACCACCACCGAGTCCGTCAGCTCGCGCTGGACGTTGAACAGATACATCATGGCGTACGGCGTACGCCGCTCGTACTTGTTGGCGAAAGCGTACGGCGTGGCGACCTGAGCGTTGGCGCCCGCGAAGCCGGCAAGGGCGCTGCTCCACGTCAGGTTCGGGAAGTCCGGATCGGTGGGATTGAAGCGCACGCGTCCCGATAGGTTGCGCGACATGTCGAAACGCGGGTTGCCGGTGTCCTGGTTGTAGAGGATGCCGTAGCCGGTGCGGACCACCCACTTGTTGTTGGGCGTGTAGGCGATGCCCAGGCGCGGGGCGAAGTCGTTGTTGTCGCGCGCCACCAGGCGGTTCCCCAGACGGCCGTCCCACAGCACGTTGATGTTGGGCCAGCGGATGGAGACGCCGCTATAGGGATCGGTTCCCGAGCCCTGACGGATGAAGGAGGGATAGCGGCTCTTGTCGGCCACCTGCGGCGTGCTGTCCATGTAGGGGATGTAGACGGAGAACAGTTTCCCGGTCTGATCCTCCCACGGCGGCGTGTTCTCATAGCGCAGGCCGAGCGACAGCGTCAACTTCGGGGTGACCTTCCAGGTGTCGTCGAAATAGAGCGAGAAGCTGGTGGAGCGGAACTGCGCGCTGGCGATGGAGACCGCCGCTTCGGCCTGATACAACTGGCCCAGCAGGAAGCCCGCGAAGGAGTCGCCGCCGGTCTTGGTCTGCGGGTTTTGGGTGGCGGAGAGGTCGAAGGTCCACTGGCCGCGGGCGAACTGATTGCCCACCTGGTTGAACTGCTCACGCCGGATCTCGCCGCCAAAGCGGAAGGTGTGCTTGCCGTGGGTCCAGGACGTGTTGTTCAGAAATTGCAGCGAGTTATTCTTGTTTTCGTACGGGCCTTCGGTGTCGTCGCCGATGCTTGAGTAGTTGATCAGCGTGACGTTCGGAATGCCCCACACCACCGGGTCGCCCGGGTTCAGGCCGGGGATGCCCAACTCCTTCACGACGTTGCGGGTGAAGGCCAGATTGCGGCCGATGGAGTTGTAGAAACGCGTGTAGCCGAAGCGGGTCTCCGTAACAACGGCCGGAGACAGGACGCGCGTGTTCGAGCCGACGTACTGTTCCACGTTGGTGAGAATCTTCGTGCCGTCCAGATGGAGGCCTTCACTCAACTGGTTCTCGTCGCCCCAACTGTAGCGGCCGAACCAGGACGATTTGTCCGATTCGACGAAGTCCATGCGCAGGACGAACTGGTCTTTGTTAATGGGGCGTCCCTGCGATTCCTGGAAGTTGTTGGAGAGCCTGGAAGTGGTAAGGTTCGACGCCGGGTAGAACTCGAGCAGCTTGAGCGAAATCGGGTCGAAGCGGGCCTTGGGGATGATCTGTCCGGGGAACGCGCTGGCCGTGACGACGCCGTTGGCCTTGGCGCGCGTCGCGGGGTCGTAGATGGTGTTCGCGACGGCGGTGAAGTCGCCGCCTTGCATGGCCAGGGTCGGCACGGTGTAGACCGACTGCACCGAACGGCGTTGGCGGAAGGACTCGTAGTTGCCCATGAAGAAGAGCTTGTCGTGGCCGTTGAACACCTTCGGGATCCACACCGGTCCGCCGAAGGTGAACCCGTACTGGTTCCACTTGAAGGGATCCTTGGGTGGGCGGGCGGTGGTGAAGGCGTAGTTCTTGGCGTCCAGTTTGTCGTTGCGCAGGAACTCGAAGGCCGTGCCGTGGAACTGATTGCCGCCGGAGCGGGTGAGCACGTTGATCTGGGTGGCTTCGCGACCGAACTCAGCCGGATACACGCCGGTCTGGATCTTGTATTCCTGGATGGCGTCGATGGACGGCAGGATGACGTAGGTGTTGAAGTTCGGGTCGGTGTTCTCCACGCCGTCGAGCGTGAAGTGGTTGAACATGGTGCGCTGTCCGGCGACGGCGATGGACTGGCTGGCGCGGTCGCCGCCCTGTCGCGATCCGGCCTGTCCGGCCGAGGGCGATGCGGTGGTGACGTTGGGCGACAGCGAGACCAACTGCAGGTAGTTGCGGCCGTTTAGTGGGAGTTCAACGATGCGCTTGTTCTCGATGACGGTGCCGACAGTGGAGTTCTCGGTCTGCAGTTGGGCGGCCGAGGCGAGCACTTCGATGGATTCACTGACCTGTCCGACGGTGAGGCTGAAGTCGAGTCGGACGGTCTGTTGCACCTGAACCTGCACGTTATTACTTGTGGCGCTCTTGAAGCCTGGTTTCTCGACTTTAACGTGATAAACTCCGGGCGCGAGGGAAGGAAAATCGTACAGTCCCGCGTCATTGCTGACTGCGTTGCGCACGGCGTTGGTGGCGGTGTTGGTGACGGTGATGCTGGCGCCAGAGATAGCGGCGCCGGTTGAGTCAGTGACTTGTCCAGTGAAGGCGCCGAAGGTCTGGGCCATGACCGGCGTAATAAGCGCGAGTAACAGTAAACAGCGTAGTTGCTTCTTCAACATTGAATGCCCCCGTTCCTGCGGTCCTCGTGGACGCATTGGATCGATGTTAAATCGATTCATCGCCGTGGCGCTAGCGTTTTCCGAGATGTTTTGGAACGAATCGACCCGCGTCCGATAATTCTTCCGGCCAGTAAGATCCTGGCCGATTGGTCGCGTGTGTGAGTTAGCCTGAATTTAACGCTAACTTCGGCTTGAGATAGCTTTGACGGAGTTATCCGGGCGCGTCTGGTCGGTAACGACGTAAACATAGAGAACAGGGATAACTTACCGATCTCGCCCGGGCGACTGACCCGGCGGGAGCCGGACGCGCTAGCGCGGCGCTTCGCATCCCCGCCAGCCAGGACCCGTGAACGCGTGCTGTACGATGGGCATAGCGCATCGTGAACCCAGCATCGCCACATCCCGCGCCAGGCGGCCTGAAGCTGTTCTGGGCGCGCGTCACCGACGGCGTCGCGCTCAACGACCTGTGGGGCCAGTTCCGCGCCGAAGCCCGTTCGAGCTACGAGCTCTACTCGAACGAGGTCGACTGGACGCGCCAGACCGGGGAATCCCGCGGGCGTCGCTTCCTGCGCGTGGCGAGCAGCCTGTTCTGGGCCATGCTCATGAAGCTTTCGCCGGGACGCCGACTGCTGTTCCTGCTCGGCATGGTGCTGCTCGCCGCGCCCGGCTTCCGGATTCAAAGCGCCAACTGGGTCTTCGAAACGCCGAACCTGTCCATCCTGGGCGGAGCGGCGCTGGTCGCCCTGCTCGCCCTCGAACTGGCGGATCGCGTCGTCATGAAGCGCGACCTCGAAATCGCCCGCGAGATCCAGAGTTGGCTGATGCCGAGCGCTCCGCCGTCGTTGCCCGGCGCAGAAATCGCCTTCGCCACCCGGCCCGCCAACACCGTGGCCGGCGATTACTACGACGCCTTCTTCCGCAACACCGAGGACGGCCAACGGCTGCTTCTGGTGGTGGCCGACGTCGCCGGCAAAAGCATCCCGGCCGCCATGCTGATGGCCACCATGCAGGCCAGCCTGCGGACGCTCGCCGCCATGCCCGGCCCCCTACTGGAAGTCGCCGAACGGCTGAACCGCTACGCCTGCGCGCAAAATCCCAGCGGACGCCGGTTCACCACCGCGTTTCTGGCCGAGTACGAGCCCGCCCTGGGACGCATCACCTACGTCAACGCCGGCCACAACTTCCCGGTGCTGCGCCGGGCCTCGGGGGCCGTGGAGCGCCTGGAGGTGGGCGGCATCCCGCTCGGAATCCTCCAGCAGACAAGCTATGAAATCGGCGAGGCCACGCTCGGCGCCGGCGATCTGCTGATCGTGTTCACCGACGGTCTGGTGGAAGCCGAAAACGAACGCAAGGACGAGTACGGCGAGCCCCGCATGCTGTCGCTCATCGCCGGAATGGGCGGAGCGAGCGCCGCCGAAGCGCTCCGCCGCATGCTCCTGTCGGTGGAAGCCTTCGCCGGACACACCCGCCAGCACGACGACATCACGTTCCTGCTATTGCGCAAGACCTCGGCCTAATTCCCCGCCGCCAGCCGGGCCCGGAAGATCTTCTCCTGATCGCCCAAATACCGCCCGAACTCCGCCGGATTCACGAAAGGATTCGCGCCGTCCTTCATCCGCGCCACCTTGGCACGCATGCCGAACTGCTCCCCATGCGGCGCAAGGAAGATGTCGCAGCGCAACCCGTGCAGCGTGCGATAGGCGCGCTCGTAATCCTGCACGATCTCCGGATACGCGCGGTTGTGCGCCAGGCCCTGCGGATGGTTGATGGTCAGGCTGCTGACGATCAGCACGGAGTAGCTGTTCGCGCCCTCGGTCACCGGGAAGGTCCAGGTGGTGGCGCCTTTGGTGTGCCCCGGCGTCAGGTGCGCCGTCAAGGTCGCGCCGCCCAACTTCACCACGTCCCCATCCTTCAGCACGCGGTCGACGGGGCAGGGCTTCCACCCCGGCTCCCCTTTGCGGACCACGACGTCGTCGCCCGCCATCACCATTACCTTGGCCGCGGTCAGATCCTTCACCAGGCGCGTGCCCGCCGCATGATCGGCGTGCGCGTGGCTGGTCAGCAGGATCTTCACATCGCGAAACTGGAAGCCCAGCTTCTCCACCGCCGCCCGGATCAGCGGGACGTCCCGCTCATAGCTCGCGTTGATCAGGATGTGCCCTTCCGCCGTCGTAATCAGGTAGGAGGCGAGCCCGTCAGTTCCCACATAGTACAAATTGCCCGCGATGCGGAACGGCGGAAACGCCTGATGCCAATCGCCGGGATCCTGGCCGGCCAAGCCCAGCGTCAGCATCAGCAGGAGCGGAAGATGGCGAAACATCGGCCGATTATAGCGCGCCGGCCGACCCGCTCAGATGCGGATGAACAGCTTCTTGCGATACATCCAGAACAGCACGACCCAGTAGACGGTCAGCACCACCAGGCCCCGCACCAGCGGCTCCAGCCCCGCTCCAAAGATCTGGAAAACGCCCTGTCCCAAGTGGATGCGGAAGGAGTTAGCCACGAACTCCTCGCCGATATGCGCGATCAGATACGCGGCGATCGAGTTCATGCCGATCACCGTCAACGGGAAGGCCCACTTGCGATACTGCTTGACGTCGAGAATCCAACTGAACGCCGCCAGCAGCAGGAAGCAGGCGCCCCCGCTGAACAGCGTCCACCCAGGCGTCCAGATGCGCTTCACCACTGGACAAATTCCGGTGAAGTGCAGCACGGCGCCCGCCGCCAGCCCGATCGCGCCCGCCATCAGATAACGCTTCATCGGCACGCCAGGCGCTGATTCGCGCACCCAACGGCCGGCTGCCAGGCCCAGGATCATCGTACCCAGCGTCGGGATGAAGCTGAGCGTCAGATACCCGCCGCCATTGAACAGGAACGGCTTCGAACGCGGCAGCAGATTCAGAAACCAGACATCGAAGGCCTGCCCCAGGTTCGAGTTCTTGTTCCAATGGGAGGCAAACCCGGTGAAGTTGTGCGTCCAGCCTGCCGGCACGCCGACGGCCTGGTAGTCGAAATTCGGCCCCGGCGCCGGGTAGATGGCCCAGGCCAGCCAATAGCCCACCAGAATCACGGCCAGCGCCGTCCACTGCCACTTGGGCGGCTTGAACCCGAGCAGGAACAGGAACGGATAGCCCAACCCGATCTGCGTCAGCGTGTCTTCGAAGGTGAAGTTGGTCTGGGAATGATGCATCGACCGCAGGAAGATGCCCAGCGCCACGAGAATCAGCGACCGTCGCAGCGCGTGCGCCAGCATATTGCCGAACGCGCCGCCCTTGGCCATGCGGCTCGCGATCGAGAACGGCAGCGCAGCCCCCACCAGGAACGAGAAGGAGGGCTGGATCAGGTCGTGCAGCGAGCAACCCGCCCACTCCACGTGCGTCTGGTTGAACGCCAGGATCCCCCAGAACCAGTTGCCCGGGAAGTTGCGGTAAACGTGCGAAAGCTCGAGCACCTCCGCCATCATGAGCAACATCACGAATCCGCGGTAGGCGTCGAGCGCCATGTTGCGGACCGCTGGCGTGAGCTTCGGCGCGGCCGCCGTCCCCTCGCGTGCGGGAGTCTCCAATGCGGACTGCATCGATCACCTCCGTCCGATCAGGTCGAACTTACCACATTCACGTTCGCCCCCGCGCGAGCGAGGCGGCAATGCCCTCGGCGTTCAGGTTGACGCCCGCCACCTCCAGCACGCCCGGTCCCATGCGCACGATGCTGACCGAAGCCGGATCCACGCGCAGCCGCGGGAAGAGGTCCAGCGAGATGCCCAACAGATGATGCAGCAGGGCGCGTATGGCGTCGGCGTGGCTCACCAGCGCCACCACGCCGTCCGGCCAAGTCTGGCATGCGGCTTTCAGTTCATCGAACATGCGGCTTTGGGTTTCGAGCATCGTTTCGCCGCCTGGCGCGCGTTCCGAGGCGCGCATCGTGCACCAGAGCTTCCACCGTCCATCGCGCTCGAGCTGATCGAGCGTCAGCCCGGTCCATTCTCCAAAACGGACTTCGCCGAGCCCCTCGCGATAGCTCACCGTAAGGCTGTGGTGTTTGGCGATGGCTGCGGCCGTCATAACGGCGCGCTCCAGCGGACTGCTGATGATGGCGTCGAACTTCACCACCGCCAACTCCCGCCCCAGACGCTCCACCTGCTCGAGCCCCCGCTCATTCAGAAGCACGCCTGGGTCCCAACCCGCGATGCGCCGCCCCACGGCGTCGGTCATGCCGTGGCGAATCAACAGAATTGTGGTCATCTGTTTTGATTGTCCGAAAGCGGATGGACCAGGGGCAAACGCCGTTCAGGCGGTGCAGGAGGCAGGCTCGGGAGTCACGGGGCCGCCCCACAGGCGGGGATCGAAGTCGAAGGGCTCGACGACCGCCACCTGCGCCCCGGCCGCGCCCGCGCGGATCACGAAGTTGCTCTCCCTGGGCACGACCACGGAAGGAACCTCGAGGACCTCTTCCTCGGGATAGTCGCTGTACCAGGAAGCTCCCCGAAGCTGGCAGTGCGAGACATCGCCGGGGTCGCGCCAGCCGTCGGGCAACTCAGCCGCCCGAATCCGCCGGACTCTGTCACGCTGAACCAACACGCGAATCACTGAGAATACATAGTCCTCAGGAGGCCCATCCGGAAGGCCAGCACGCACTTCGAGCACCGCCAAGGCGCGACTGGAGGACGTGTAGGTAACAAACTGGCCCTGTGCGTTCCATCGCCGCGCAGAGTCTCTGGCGGCTCCGACGCCGTCGAGCTTGCCCGCATGAACCTGCTTGGTCAGCCGGTATGCGACGATCTCGACCAAGTCCGCCATGCAGTAGGAGCGGTCAGGCTACAAAGCCATACTCGATGGCGTTCAGTAACTCCTCCACCCGCTTGGCGCCAGACCGTTCGAAGACTTGCATCGGTGTGGAGCCGCCTAACTTAGGGTTCGGAGTTTCCAGCCATCGGGCCGCCCGCTGCTCGCTAACGAAAACTTCGTTCGCGCGTTGCCGCAATTTGCCGGCATCTCCCTGTAGCGCAGGCGCGGGCCCGATCGAGTTCATTCCTCTCTCCACCCTCATAATACTTCTTATCGCCCATTCCTCCAAACCCTTCAACCGAACTCGCGATCCCGGACGCCTCAATGTCGCAACCATACAACCACAACCGTTGCACGTGAAGCGCCACATCGTCCGGCCCACCCGCACATCGAGTTAGCGCCTCAAAAGGGCAAATCCCCGCCAGTTAGCGCCAAAATCTCGTCACTCACTCAAGCCCCACCGCGCCCCGCACACACTCCCAAACCGCCCCTTCAATCTCTTCGACCGTCCCCGACCCATCCACCAGTTTCACCCTCCCCGGCTCATCCGAAGCAATCTGCCGATACCCCTCACGCACTCGCCGGTAGAACTCCAGATCCTGCTCGTCCAGCCGAGTCTCCACGCCCGACTGCTCCCGATTCCGGCTATGCGCCCGCGCCAGGCCCGCCACCGGATCGATGTCCAGGCACACCGTCAGATCCGGAACCAATCCCCGGCAGGCGATCCGGTCGACATCCAGCACCACGTCCGCGCCCAGCCCCCGGGCGACGCCCTGATAGGCCAGCGTCGAATCCGTAAACCGGTCCGACAGCACGATCTTGCCCGCCGCCAGCGCCGGCAGGATCCACTGGTCGACATTCTGCGCCCGAGCCGCGAACATCAGCAGCATCTCGGCCGTCGCGCAAAGTTCATGATTGCGATGGTCGAGCAGAATGCGCCGGATCTGTTGCCCGATGGGCGTCCCCCCGGGCTCGGCCGATTCGAACACGTCGCGCCCCACCGCGCGCAGGCGCTCGGCCAGCCGCCGCATCTGGGTCGTCTTCCCGGTGCCGTCCAGCCCCTCAAACGTGATGAAGACGCCCCGGCTAGTCGTAGACATAATGCAATGCTTTCTTCAGATCCTCCCAAGCCTCCCGCTTAGCGTTCTGATTGTAGGGCCGCAGCAGGTAGGAGGGATGGTAGGTCACCATCACCTGGATATCGCGCCAGCTATGCCACTTGCCGCGCATCTTCGTGACGCCCTCGCGAGCGCCCAGCAGCGCCTTGGCCGCGGTCCCGCCCAGCGCGACGATCGCCTTGGGCTTCATCACCATCAACTGGCGGAACAGAAACTGCCCGCAGATCTCCATCTCATCGGGCTCAGGCGTCCGGTTCTCCGGAGGACGGCACTTCACCACATTGCAGATGTAAACGCTCGCGCGCGTGATGCGGATGCCCTCCTTGGAGGCGGTGTTGTCGATCATCTGCGTCAACAGTTGGCCCGCGCGGCCCACGAACGGCAATCCCTGGACGTCTTCGTCGGCGCCAGGCCCCTCGCCCACAAACACCAGCGGCGATTGCTCATTCCCCGATCCGAACACAATCTTGTTGCGCCCCTGATGCAGCCGGCAGCGGCGGCAATCGCCGATATCGGCCAGGATCTTGAGCATCGTATCGTCGGAAGGCTGAAGCGACGGCAGTTCGATCGGTTTGGGCATGGGCGGTTCGAAGGCGGCAGGCTCCGGCGCGGGCGGCGGACCGGGTTCAACGGCGATGGCGGGCGTAACGGCGGCGGCGGGCGCGGCGCGGCGGTACAGCGTCTTGATTCCGAGGTCGCGGTAATACTCGAGCAGTCCGCGGAGATCGTCGCTCATCGGGACGCATGCGCCGCCAGGCGCAGTTTGGCGATCTGGTCGAAGATCTGGTCGGCGATGTGGCGTTTGCTCGCGCGCTTCAGCGGAATGGCCTCGCCACTGCGCAGCACCAGCGTCACTTCGTTCTCGTCGGTCTCAAACCCGATGCCAGCCTGCGAAACCAGGTTCGCCACCACCATGTCGCAGTTCTTGGTGGTCATCTTGCGGCGCGCCTCTTCGAGCAGATTCTCGGTTTCGGCCGCAAAGCCCACCAGCAGACGGTCTCCCTTACGCCGGCCCGCCTCGGCCAGGATGTCCGGCGTCGGCTGCAATTCGAGCGAAAGCAGTGTGGCGGTCTTCTTAACCTTCTGTTTCGGCAGATCGGCCCGATAGTAATCGGCGACGGCCGCGCTTTTGACGATGATGGTGGATTCCGGCAGATGCGCCATCACCGCGTCATACATCTCACGCGCCGTGCGGACCCGCTCCACGCTCACCCCGACAGGATCCTCCAGGTGCACCGGCCCCGACACCAGGACCACTTGCGCGCCTCGCGCCGCCGCGGCTTCGGCCAGCGAGAACCCCATCTTGCCGCTCGAGCGATTAGAGACATAGCGCACCGGATCGAGCGGTTCCTGCGTCGGACCGGCGGTGATCAGGATCGTCTCGCCTTCCAGATCGCGCCGAGGATGGAGCATTTGGTCCACCACCGCGACAATCGCCTCGGGCTCAGCCAGCCGTCCCGGACCGCTCGTGCCGCAAGCGAGCAACCCATCGCCCGGATCGACGATCACGTGCCCCCGTTTGCGCAAAATCTCCAGGTTCGCCTGCGTCGCCGGGTGGCGCCACATATTGGTGTTCATGGCGGGCGCGATGGCCACCGGACCCGTGAACGCCAGGTAGAGCGTCGAAAGGAAATCGTCCGCCAACCCGTGCGCGAACTTGGCCAGGACGTCGGCGGTGGCGGGCGCCACCAGCAACAGGTCGTTTTCCTGGGCCACGCGGATGTGCTCCACCGAACTGGCCAAGGTTTCGTCAGCGCCGCCGGAGCCAAACATGTCGGTGATCACCTTCCGCCCGGTGAGGGCGGCGAACGTCAGCGGGCGCACGAACTCCTGCGCCCCGGCGGTCATCACGGCCTGAACGGCGACGCCGCGCTCCATCAGGGAGCGCGCCACTTCAGCGGCCTTATAAGCGGCGATGCCGCCGGTTATGCCGAGAACGACTCGCATGCGCGTCGGTTACTCTTCGGGAGGTGGGGGCTGATCGCGGTGCGGATCGTCGTACTTCACCAAGCCCCGCCGGACTTCCTCCATCGAGGCGACCGTGGGCTTTTTCGACGTCGTGGGCAGGAACGAGCGGGCGCCGTTCTGCAACTGTCGGGCGCGCTTGGCCGCCACGATGATAAAGCGGTAGGTGCTCGACTCCGGATCGTCGGGAATCGCAAAATTGGCGTTTCTTTTCTCGATCACTCGCTCAATACTCCTTTTTCAGCCGGCTCAGTCTCGAACGTCTCGAGAATCGGCCGGATCTGGTCCTCCATCCGCGTGCGGCGCATTCTCTGGCCGCAGACGATGGAAACCAGCGCTTCGATGGAAGCGGTTACCTCCCGGTTGATCAGTACGTAGTCGTACTTGCCGTAGTTGCGGATTTCATCGGCCGCCCCTCGCAGGCGCTCGGCGATGACCTCCTCGGAATCTTCACCCCGGGCCCGAAGCCTTTGTTCCAGCTCCGTCCGGGATGGCGGGAGGATAAAGATCGACACCGCGTCCGGTATCTTCTTCTTTAATTGTGCCGCACCCTGAACGTCGATGTCGAGCACCAGGTCCGCCCCCACGGCCTCCGCCTTGTCCAGTTCGCTCCGATGAGTGCCGTAGTAGTTGCCGAACACCTGCGCCCACTCGAGAAACTCATCTCCATCGATCATGGACTCGAAATGGGCCCGATCCGTGTAGTAGTAGCTCTCCCCCTCGCGTTCGGCGCCTCGCCGCTTGCGGGTGGTGTAGGAGACGGAGAACCGAAGGTTCGAAACGCGGTCGAACAGCCCGTTCTTCAGCGTGCTCTTGCCCGAACCCGACGGCGCGGAAATGATGAAAACCGAGGGTGTCATTCTATTCGAGGTTCAGCGACTGCTCGCGGATCTTCTCGATATCCGCCTTCGCAGCCAGCGCCAGTTCCGTGATCCGGAGCCCGGTTTCCCCGATTCCGGTGGTCTTCGAAAGAATCGTGTTGGTCTCGCGGTTCATTTCCTGCAAGAGGAAATCGAGCTTCTTGCCAATCTCGCCGCCGCCGGCAAACAGCGCCCTCAACTGTCCGGCGTGGATCTCCAGCCGCTGTATTTCCTCGCTGATGTCGCTGCGGTCCACCAGCATGGCAACTTCCTGGGCCAGCCGTTGCGGGTCGATGGTCTGCCCGCGCAACAGGTCGCGCAGGCGCTCCGACAGCCGGGCTTCAAACAGCGGAACGGCCCGCGTCCGGATGGCGGCCAACTCCTTGGCGGCCCTCAGAATCGCGTCGTTGTGTCGCAGCAGGTGGGCCACGATCTCTCCGGCCTCGCGCTCCCGCACCTGATTCAGCGTATCGAGCGCTTCTCCCAGAGCCGCGAGCACGGCCTGCTGGGCTTCACTCTGCAACTCCCGCTCACCCGCCTCGCCGAGCATTCCCGGCACCCGCATGGCGGCGTTGAGATCGGGCCGGTTCTCGAGCCCGTGCGCTGACGCCGCCTCGGCGATGGCCTTCAGGTAGGCCTCTAGCAGCGGCCGGTTCAACTCCATTCCGCCGGCGGCCGAAATCCGGGACAGCGTCACCCGCACCTCGACGTGTCCGCGCGTCAGTTTCCGCCGGACCACCGCCCGCATGTCGTTCTCCAGCGGATCCAGCTCGGAGGGACAGTGGAAATGGAGATCGAGCGCCCGATGGTTGACGCTCTTCACGCTAAGCACGATCTCGGTGTCGCCCGAAGCGGTCCGCACGCGGGCGTAGCCGGTCATGCTGCGGACGGCGGGCCTGGGCGACCCGCTCATCGAAGCGCCTCCATCCGGGGGCTCGAATTTTCCAAACGCCGAGAATTCATCAGTTCACCAAGGAGTCCGGAGCTTCCATGAACTGCAACTCGTGCAGCCGCTGGTACAGCCCTCCGCTCACCACTAGCTCATCATGGGTTCCGGATTCCACCACCGAACCCCGATCCAATACAACGATCCGGTCCGCGCGCCGGATCGTGGACAACCGGTGCGCGATCACGATCACGGTGCGGTTGGCGATCAGGTTGGCCAGCGCCCCCTGCACCAGCGCCTCCGACTCGGAATCCAGATGAGACGTCGCCTCGTCCAGAATCAGAATCGGCGCGTCCTTCAGCAAGGCCCTGGCGATGGCGATACGCTGCCGCTGGCCGCCGGATAACTTCGTGCCCCGCTCGCCGATAATCGTATCGTATCCTTCCGGCAGTTTCAGGATAAATTCTTCCGCCATGGCGTTGCGCGCCGCCGCCTGAACGTCCTGGCGCGTCGCCTTGGGGCGTCCATAGCCGATATTATTGGCCACCGTATCGTTGAACAGGAAGGTTTCCTGGGCCACGATGCCGACCTTGTCCCGCAACGAGTCGAGCTTCACATCCCGGATGTCGCGGCCGTCCACGCGGATGGCGCCGCCCGTCACATCGTAAAACCGTGGCACCAGGTTCGCGAGCGTCGATTTCCCCGCCCCGCTCGGCCCCACCAGCGCCAGAACCTTGCCCGCCGGCACGGAGATCTTGACGCTGTCCAGCACCAGCCCGCCGCTCGACTGCGGATAGCGGAACTGGACGTTGTCGATTTCGATGCCCTTCTCGAACCGGACCAGTTTCACCGCCCCCGGCCGGTCGCGGACCGCCTGTTCCTGGTCGATGTACTCGAACACTTTTTGGGACGCCCCGAGCGCCTGCTGGAATATATTGTGGATGCCGGTCAGCCGTTTCACGGGCTCGTAAAGCATCAGCAGCGCCACAACAAATCCTACAAAGTCTCCCGTGGTCATCGAGCCGGCCTTGATCTGGGTGCGGGCGTAGGTGAGCAGCCCAACGATGGTCGCCGCGCCGAAAAACTCGATCAGCGGCGACGCCAGCGCCTGTTGCAGCGTGTACTTGA
This sequence comes from Acidobacteriota bacterium, assembly GCA_018268715.1. Classification (GTDB taxonomy): domain Bacteria; phylum Acidobacteriota; class Terriglobia; order Bryobacterales; family Bryobacteraceae; genus TMP-7. Next base: position 125,063 of record JAFDVZ010000011.1, read on the forward strand.
GGTTGCTCTTCTTCAACCGCATGGCGGCGGCGCGGAACCGGTTCGACTCGATCTCCTCGGCCCCGAAGGATCGGACCACCTGGTGCCCGCTGATGGTTTCCTGCAGGATTTCGTTCAATTCAGCGGTGTAATCCTGCGTTTTGCGCGTCGTTCGGCGGATTCGGCGGCCGATCCGGACGGTCGGCGCCACCACAAACGGCAGCACGCTCAGGCTGACGGCGGCCAGTTTCCAGTCGGTCCTCAGCACCACCACCAGTAACCCCATGACGCTAAAGGACTGGCGGAGCCAGTCGGCCAGCATTTGCGAGGTCGCCAACTGGATTTTTTCGATGTCGTTCATCACCGAGGACATCAGGCGGCCGGTCGAATTTGCCTCAAAAAACGTCGCATCCTGGCGTAAAACGCGGTCAAACACCTTCTGGCGCAGATCTGTGATGGCCGAAAACCCTACATAATTGACCAAATAATTGCCCAAATAGTCGCAAAAACCCTTCATTAAGAACACAAAAAGCAGCGAAAACGCCACCATTGTCCACACGTTGTGGATGCCCGAAGGGATGAACTCGTCCAGGTACAGGGTCTTGTTGAATCCGGGGATGGTCACCAGCTTGACCGGCGAGTCCGGGGCTTCGGGGCGCAGCACGAAGTCGAAGACCGGGCCGATCAGTAGTGGCATGGCGCCGTGGGCCGCGCCGGCGATCGCCATCAGGACGACGGCGGCGAGCAACGCCAACGTGTAGGGGCGCACCAGGCGCAGGATTCGGAACAGTTCCTTCATACGGGTGCCTTTAGCCGCTCCACCGCCGCCTGAACTTCATCGATAGAGATATCGGCCATTGCCGGCCGGATCAGCACCTCGGCGGCCACCGGCTTCCACGGAGCCCACACAACAGGATTCGATGGGCCGTACAACACCGTGACCGGAACTCCCAGGGCCGCCGCCATATGGGCGGGTCCGCTGTCGTTGCCGATGAACAGGGAGGCCGAGGCGAGCAGGGATTTCACGTCGGAGAGCGACGCACGAACTACCCGTAAACCGTTGAAAACAGTGGTATCATCGGTGGGACCGGCCAGGATCACCGGCTCCATCGGCAATTGGCGGGCGAGCGCCGCGAAGCGTTCGGCCGGCCAGGCCTTTTCCTCCGCCGAGGCGAAGGGGTGGAGGACGGCGTAGGACCGGGAATGCGGCCAGGGAGCCGCGAACAGACAGGCCCGCGGGATGTCGCAGACTGGCGCGCCCAGGTGGAAGATCGCGGAGGCGAGGTGCTGGGCCGTGTGGACCGTCCGCTCGGCGCCGAGGACCTGCTGTGCCCGGGGGAGCACGACGTTATACGCCCAGCGCGCCCGATAGTGACCGAAACCGGCCCGGATCCGGGCCCTGGAGGCGAGCGTCAGGACAACCGACCGGGTCCCGCCGTGGAAGTTGATGGTCAGGTCCGGCGACCAGGCCCCAACGGCCGACACGGTGGGGGGCAGGATGCGGTCCACATCAGGATTGCCTTCGAAGATGGCGGCAAAGCGAGGCTCCACCACCACGGCGACGCGGAGGTCGGGACGATGCTGTTTCAGGATCCGGAGGGCCGGCGTCGTCAGGACACAATCGCCCAACGACCGCAGACGAACAACCGCGACGCGCCCGCCTGTGGGCAGCCGCTCCAGTACGGGCTCCATGAGAACTTGGCGCTACTCTTCGATCGACGCTTCCCCGATGAGCATCACCGGGATGTCGTCACGAATGGGATAGACCCGCTTACACTGGTCGCATTTGAGACCGGATTCGTAGTGAACCAAATGAACCGGGGCCTTGCACAGCGGGCACACGAGAATGTCCAACAGGTCCTTACTGACGGCCATAATTTGACCTCCATTGTAACAAACGGACCCACCGTCACCCGTGGCCGCCGTCGTGCTGCTCCACCTTGCCGCGGAACATCGAGTACACCAGCACGAAGTAGCCGATGGCGATGGCCATCCCGATGCTCCACCAGATGAGCCCGATGCGAAGCGAGGAGACGCCGGCCGCCGCGTTGTGAATGGTGAGGCTGAGCGCGGGATCGCCGGAGGCCGGCAGCAAAACCGGATACAGCCCGAAGGCCGCGCCGCCGAGCATCGCGGTGAGGTACAGGCAACTCGACAGAAAGGCGTTCCGCTCCTGGCCCTTGCGGGTGAAGTGAAACACGCCCAGGAGGCCGGCCGCCACCAGCGCCGGGATGATCCATCCGGCGGGCGCCGTGAAGTAATTGTCGAGCACGCGCGGCCGGACAGCCACCGTCGCGACCAGGCTGGCCACAGTGCCCACGCCCACGGCGGGCCACAACACCTTCACCACGGTCCGCATGCGGGCGTTCAGGGCGCCCGCGGTCTTGAGGATGATGTAGAGCGCGCCGTGCAGGGAGACGGCGGCGACGGTCATCACGGCGCAGAGGACGGTGTACCAGTCGAGCGCGCCGGGCTGGGCGCCAGGCAGGAAGTCGGTCCACAGAGGGACGAAGAAGTAGTGGTCCTGGCCGAGGGGCACGCCGCGGATCACGTTGCCGAGCGCCGCTCCGAACAGAACCAGCAGCAGGAGGCTGGCGAGCGAGAACAGTACGTCAAAGAAGTCCCGCCACACCGGGTTGTCCAGGTGGGCGCGGAATTCGATGCCGATGGCGCGGAAGACGAGCAGCCACAGGACGATGCACAAGGGCAGGTAGAAGCCGCTGAAACTGGAGGCGTAGAGCAGCGGGAAGGCGTAGAACAACGTGCCGCCGGCGGCGAGCAGCCAGACCTCATTGCCGTCCCACACGGGACCGATCGACTGCAACAGCTTACGCCGCTCCTCGTCGGTGCGGGCGGCGATCAGGTGCAGCGCTCCCGCTCCCAAATCGAAGCCATCGAGCACGACGTAGGCCGTCAACATCAGCGCGACGAGCGCGAACCAGATGGTCTCCATGGCTCAGCCCCGCCCTCCCGAAACGGTCAGCGGCGCGGCGCCGACCTGCGCCGAGGCGCCCGGGCCGTGGCCGATCTCACGCTGCAACAGGAACAGGTAGAACAGCGTCAGCATCCCGTACAGGCCCATGAATCCCAGCAGCGTGAACAGGCCGTTCGCCGCCGAAACGTTGGCCGAAAAACCTTCCGTGGTCCTGAGCAACCCGTACACCAGCCAGGGCTGACGCCCGACTTCGGCGGTGATCCATCCCGCCATGTTCGCGATGAAGGGGAACGGCGCGCTCAGCATCAGCGCCCACAGCAGCCATCGGGTCCGGAACAGGGAGCCTCGCCACAGCAGGAACGCCGAGATCGCCATCACTCCCACGAACAACGTCCCGAGACCCGCCATCACGTGATAGGCAAAATACAGCAACGGGATGTTGGTGGGCCAGTTCTCCTTGGGCACTTTGTCGAGCCCTTCCACTTCAGCCCGCGTGGTTCCATAGATCAGGAAACTGAGCAGGCTGTTGACGACCAGGGGATTGTCGATGCGCTGCTTTTCGACGTCGGGCTGGCCGAGGATCACCATCGGCGCGCCCTGCTGGGTGTGGAACAGCGCCTCCATGCCGGCGGTGGTGGCGGGCTGGTGCTTCGCCATCAATTTGCCGTGCAGGTCTCCGGTGGGGAAGATCTGCATCGCCGACGCGACGACGCCGGCGATGACGCCGATGCGCACGAATACGCGGGCGTACTCCACGTCGCGATTGTTGAGCAGATAGAACGCGCCCAGGGCGGCCATGGCGAACGCGCCGGTGATCAACGCGCCGCACATGGTGTGCGCGTACTGAATCAGCGCCCAGGGGTTCATGAGAACGCCCCAGAAACTGGTGACTTCGAACGAGCCGTCGGCAAGGCGGTTATAGGCCACCGGATGCTGCATCCAGGCGTCGGCCGCCACGATGAAGAAGCCCGACAGCCACGACCCGACGAACACCATGAACGCCGCCCACCAGTGGCCCTTTCGTCCCAGACGCTTTTCGCCGAACAGGAACAGGCCGAGGAACGCCGATTCGAGGAAGAACGAGAACACGCCCTCCATGGCGAGCGGCTGCGCGATGACGCCGCCGGTGATTTGAGAGAATCGCGCCCAATTGGTTCCGAACTGGAACTCCATGGGAATGCCGGTGACCACGCCGACCACGAAATTGATGCCGAAGATGCGCGTCCAGAAACGCGCGGCGTCATCGTACACGGGTTGATTGGTGCGCAGGCCCAGGGTCTTGAGCACGACGATCAGCGGCGCAAGCCCCATGGTCAACTGCGGAAAGATGTAGTGATACGTGACGGTGAAAGCGAAGTGAATGCGGTGGATAAAGAGAGCGTCATCCATACTGCGTGAGGTCCAGCTTCTGAACTACGTCGCCTCTGACTGACTTGCTCCATTGTGCCACCGCGGGGGCCGGAGCGGCATACTCGAAAGCACTTATCGCCGGGCTATCTCATGGGAAGGCGCTTTTCGGCGCCGTAGATGGTCAGCAACGGGTGCTTCACCCAGGCGCGGTATTCGTAGACTCCGCCGGGATTCAGATCGGGCAGCGCGAGCGAGAACGCGCCGGTGGCGCTGACGGTGGTGGAAGGGCCCGACTGCCAGGGGATCGAACGATCGCTCGCGTCAAGGCCGACGATGGATCGATATTCGAATCCGACTTCGAGCTTCGCCGTCCTGCCCATGTCCAGCAGGTTGCCCGAGAGCGTGGCGGCGCGGGTGGCGGGATCGAACTTCGCGCCGGAGGTTTCGATCTTCGGCGGAACGAGCGCCGCCTTCACGTTGGTCAGCTTCAGCACGATGGGGTTCGGCCAGCGGCTGTTGTCCTGCAAACGGTGGGTGAACATGGCGCGCACGTGCAGTCCGTCGGCCTGCTGGCGGAGGCTGGGGGCCGGATTGACCTCCGGCCGGTATTCGAGCACACGACCGTTCTGGCCGAGCACGCTCACCTTGCTGCCGGGGGTGGCGGTGACGCTTTTCAACACGAATTCGCGCCACTCGCCACGCACCCAGCGCGGCTCCTGCTTCACGATGGCGTACAGCGTATCCTCATTCTTCGCCTTGGTGAACCAGATGTTCTGTTCGTTGGTGATGACCCAGGGGCGAACGCCGTAGATGCACTCCTGGTTCACCTGCATCCAGAGCGCGACTTCGCGCAGACGCTCCTCCTGCTCGATGGGCAGTTCGCCGTCCGGCTTGGGCCCGATGTTCAGCAGCAGGTTGCCGCCCTTGGCGCGGGTCTCGACCAGGATGTCGATCACCTTGCCGCCGGTTTTGTAGTTCTCATTTTGCGGCTGGTATTGCCAGGCGGTCCCCATGGTGAAGTTAGCCTCCCACGGACCTTCGAGGGGGACGCCGGGCACGTAGAGTTCGGGCGTCTGGATCGCGCCGCGGGTGACGATGGTATCGGGCTGGAGTTTCCAGGCGAGGTCGCGCAATTGCTGCGGTTCGCCGTCGAAGAAGACGAAGTCGATGGGCCCGTATCCGGTCATCAGCTCCTCGACCTGCGCGAGATCGAGCTTCATCAGTCCGGGATTGTTGCGCGGCTGGACGGCGGGGATGTTGCGCTGGATGTCAATGCCGTTCTTCCACAGCCACCAGAAGTCGTCGGGAGAAAAGTAGACGCCCGGACGGATGCCCTGCTCGGAGAACGCCGTGAGAATCTCGCGCGTGATGTCGCGCTTGAAGGGGGTGTGCATGACGCCGAAGTCGTTTGTCCGGGTGTCCCACATGGTGAATCCGGAGTGGTGCTTGGTGGTGAACACGACGTAACGGACCCCGGCGAGTTTCGCCAGCGCCGCCCAATCCTGGGGATAGAATTTGCGGGGGTTGAAGGTCTTCGGCAGTTCGTTGAAGAAGCGGTTGGCGTAGGCTTCGTCGGCGCCGGCGAGCGAATGCGAGATCACGACGCCGGTCTGCGAATCCACCGACCAGTGGATGAACATTCCGAAGCCGAGATCGCGGAACCATTCGAGGCGCTCCGCCTTGTTGAGCGATCCGGGAGGGATGCGCTCCTGGGCGGGCAAGGCGGACCAGAGGGCGAACACAACGAGCGCGGCGCGAATCATGAGTGACCACCATGATATTTCTCCAGGGAGGTTCGGGTAAACGGCGGCCGGATCGCACTGGATGTCGTAAGATAATTCAACGGATCAAACATCCTTGCGCCATAGCCCTGATGTCGACGGGCCGGGCCGCGATAAGGAGCCGCCGCAGTCCATGCCATCATCCGACGACACCACGGAATCCTTCTTCGGCGACGACTACTATGGCGTTCGCCTGGAGAACTACCGGATCATCCGCACGATCGGCGAGGGCGGAATGGGGATCGTCTTCGAGGCCGAACAGCTAAGTCCGCGGCGGCGCGTGGCGTTGAAGATCGTGCGCGGCGGGCCGTTCGCGGGGGCGCGCGCGGAGAGACTGTTCCAACGCGAGATCAAGGTGCTGGCGCGGTTGCGGCATTCGGCCATCGCGGCGATTTACGAGTCGGGCAAGACCTCGGCGGGGCAGCTGTTCTACTCCATGGAGTTGGCCAACGGCAGGACGCTGGACGCCTACCTGCGCAAGCCGGACACGCTGATCGCCACCGACAGCGACCCGCTGCGGGCGCGGCTCGAATTGTTCCAGCGGATCGCTTCGGCCGTCAACTACGCGCACCAGCGCGGGGTGATCCATCGGGATCTGAAGCCTTCGAATATCCTGGTGGCCGACCGGACGGAGAACAGCGGCACGTTTTCCGGAATCGAAAGCCCGGTGGAGGTGAAGCTGCTCGATTTCGGGCTGGCGCGGGTGCTCGAACCGGAGGCCGGCGAAGAGACGATGATGACGGCTTCGCCGCGCATCGAGGGCACGCTGGCCTACATGAGCCCGGAGCAGGCGAGCGGCAACTCCGAAGAAGTGGACGTTCGCACGGACGTCTATTCGCTGGGCCTATTGCTGTATCTGCTGGTGTGCGGGCGACTGCCGTACGACGTCGGGCGGCTGCCGCTGCACGAGGCGACGCGCATCATCTGCCAGGAGCCGATCAAGCCGGTGACGACGTCGCTGACGCGCTCCAACAAGGTCGGGCAGGACCTGGTCACGATCATCTCGCGAGCGCTCGAGAAAGATCCGGCGCAGCGCTACGAGAGCGTGTCGGCGCTGGCCGAGGACCTGCGCCGCTACCTGGCCAATGAGCCGATCGTCGCGCGCGCGCCGAGCACGATCTATCAGCTCCAGAAGATGATCGCCCGCCACAAGGCCATCGCGATCTTCTCGTCGGCGCTGGCGGTGGTGATCCTGGCGGCGGGAATTCTGCTGGCGCTGCAAGCGCGGCGCGTCCGTATCGAGGCGGACACCAGCCGGCGTGTTTCGCAGTTCATGATGGACCTGTTTCTGAGCGGCGATCCGGGCGTGGTGCACGGCCGGGACCTGACGGTGGCCGAGGCCTTGCAAACCGGCTCCAAGCGAGTGGAGTCGGAACTGGCCAACGACGCGGAGATCCAATCCAGGCTGCAACTGGCGATCGGCAAGGCGTTCCAGAACCTGGGCGATTTCAAATCGGCCCAGGCTCAATACGAGGCGAGCCTGAAGACTCGCAAACGCATCCACGGCGCGGACAGCCTGGAGGCGGCGGACGTGCAGGACGAGATCGCGTCGGTGTGCGAGAAGCTGCGGTCCTACGCGCAGGGGGTGGCGGCGTCGCGGGAGGCCGTCGCGATCCGAGTGAAACGGCTGGGCAACGACGACTACCGGACCGCCGAGTCCAAGCACCAGTTGGCGTTGAACCTGAGCTATCTCGGCGACTATCCGGAGTCGGACCGGCTGTACGGCGAGGCGCTGCCCGTGGCGGAACGGCGCTTCGGCGCGATGAGCGTCGACGTCGCGCCGTTGTTGAGCGACTACGCGCAACTCAAGATCAGCATGAACGACCTGGATGGGGCGGAACAGATGGCCCGGCGGGCGCTCGAGATCCGCAAGAAGGCCTTCCCGAATGGTCATCGCCTGCTGGCCTACTCGCTGGATCGCATGACCTATATTGCGTTGCGCCGGCGCGAGTTGGCACAAGCCGAGCAGTTCGCGCGGGAGTCGATGAAAATGCGGGAAACGCTGTTCGGCTCCGACAGCCCCGAAACCGGCACATCCATCATGATGCTGGGCTCGGTGTTGACCGAGCGAGGTCAGTTCGAGACGGCATTGGAACTGTACCAGCGCAAGATCGACATCGACGCAAAGGCGGTGGGGAAGGAGTCAGCGCGGGTGGCGCAGGACCTGGTGACCTATGCACAGGTGCTGGGCCGGCTGAAGCGGCAAAAGGAAAACAAGGCCGCGCTGCTGAGGGCGCTGGCGATCCAGTCGCACCTGCCAAACGCCGAACTGGCGGTGGCGGCCACCCACCAGGAACTGGGCGACGTCGCCCGAAGGAACGGCGACTACGCCGAGGCGCTGGGCTATTATCTGAAGGCGTTCAACACGCGGATGTCGAAACTGGGCGAGCACCACGTGGACACCGCCACGTCGAAGGTGCGGGCCGCGAACATGTACTTCCACTTAAAGCGGCTGGCGGAAGGGGAGTGGCTGGTGCAGAGCGGCACGGACGAGTTGCTCCGCGCCGCTCCCACCGCGGTGATCACGATCGTGGCGCTGATCATCCGCGCCGAATTTCATGAAGCCACCGATCGTTTGAACGAAGCCCGCGCCGATTTCGAGAAAGCGCTGGCGATTGCGAAAACCCTGGACCCGCAACGCCGCCAGAGCATCGGCATCGACGACGAGTACGCCGCGTTCTGCAAGCGTCATCCCCGCTAGCAGTAGGCGGACTTAGTTAGTGGCCGGGATCGGGGTCCGGCGGCGGCGGCGGCGGATCGCCGTCAAATGGGGTGTTCGGTTCGTCGGCCTGAATCGGCGTGGGAGTCGTTTCGACGCCGGGATCCGTGTCCTTCTTGGGCGCTGGTTGCATGGAAAACTGCCTCCTGCGGGCGAGTCTAACACGGTTTCCAGTCAGGATCCAGGAATAACTCGAAAGTCGCGAGTTATGCAATCCAGCTAACACTTTCGGTTGGGCGAACGAGAGTCAGGCGTCTTACATCGCCGGGCGTCAGTTATCGAGCGTCCGGCCGCGCATCTGTCGCCGCACGGCTAACTGAAGGCCGCTAATCGCCAGCGCGCCGACCACCACAAGGGCGAGTCCAGCACCCGCGCCGTGGGCGGCGGAGAGCCGGCCGGCGATCCAGGGCATGGTCATTCCTCCCACCAGCGAGATAGCGATCAGAATGCCAAATACCGTGCCGGAATTCCGCGGATAACGCGACCCGGCGAGCGCGAGCGTGGTGGGAAAAACCGCGGATATGCTGGCCCCGACGCCGATCACCGCGGCGCCGGCGACGGCGAGCGAGGGAGCGAGTATCAGGGCGGCGGCGAAGGCGGCGACTCCCAGTCCGCTGGCCGTCACCAACGCGTGCCCGCTTACTTTCAGCAGGATGCGGCTCAGGATCACGCGCATGATCATGATCGCGCCCCAGTAACCGGCCAGCAGATAGGACGATTGTTCAATGGAGGCGTGCAGTTCGCGAGTTAGGCGAGTTGTGATAAATCCGCCGAGAATAAATTCGTTTCCCGACTGGAATAACAGCAAAAGCGCCAGGATAATAACCAATGGCTGAGTCGCCAGGAAGGACATCCGCGCGGACGGCGCATCCTCCGGGCCGGCGGGCGGCGGGAATCGCAGGGCGGCGCCGAGAACGGCGGGGACCAGAATCAGCACGATGGCGCAGCCGAGGATCCGCCCGAGCCCGAGAACATCCAACAGGGCGCCGATGCTGAGCGGGATGAACAGGGCTCCCACGCCGTAGAACACGCCGAGCAGGTTCAGCGCCGCGCTCTTTCGCGAAAGGTCGCGATGGAGACCGGCCACCAGGGTGTTCGCGGACTGGTTCAGCGCTCCACCCCCGGCGCCGAGCAGCATGGCGGCGACGGCGAGGCCCGTGTAGCCGCCGGGCGCGAGCGCGATCAACGCCAGGGACGCGGCCACCAGGAGCGGGGCGACAACCAGCGCCGGACGCGCGCCGAAACGGTCGAGCAACGGGCCTAGCGCCAACGTGGCGGCCAACATCGCGCCGTTCATGGCGAGAAACAGGTTTCCCGCATCGGCCAGGTCAAGGCGGAGGCGGGCGGACAGGATCGGCAGGATCGCGCCCAGCAACGCCATGGCGACGCCGTAGCCGAACATGCCGGAGTATGCGGCGATATTCAGCCACTCCTGGCCGGCCACGGTCGTGGCTCCCGGAGAGTCCGGCCCGGTCACTTCACCTGTTCGCCGGGACGCAGCATCCAGCAGGAGTGGTGCTGGGTGAAGCCGACGTGGGGATAGTATTCCACCGCGGCCGGCGCGGCCAGCAGGATCAGCGTCGCGGCGCCGCCCGCCGTCTGGGTTCTGCGGATCAGCTCCTTACCGATGCCGAGTTTCTGGTGCGATTCGCGGACGGCGAGGTCGGACAGGTAGGTGGCGTAGGAGAAATCGGAGACCGAGCGAGATACGCCGACCATGAGCGGGCCGTCCCAGGCGGTGATGACGATGTCGGCGTTGGCCAACATCTCGCCCATGCGGGCCCGGTCGTCGACGGGACGCCGGGGGCCCAGGCTGCAGGCCCGGTAGACGGCAATGACTTCGTCCAAATCCAGTTGCTTGTCGTCGCGATAAGTGATCAACCTTGCATCTCCCGCCAGGTTACGATGCGTTTCTCGTAAATGGCCTTCCTTCCCATCATAGCGACCAGCGTCGACCGGGCCGCCGACTCGGCGTTGTTCAGCGGCGTCCGGCGGGCGCGGGCGTTGTCGATGAACACGGCGAGCGAGCGGTAGTCGGCGCTCTTGCCAGGGTCGGGAACGTCGAGCTTGATCGCGCCCTTCTTGCCGCGCTCCATCCAGGTAGCGGTTTGCAGGTCGATTGCGCCGTTGGCGCAGTAGACGCGCTCCTTGATTCCGGAGAAGCCGGGGGGATCGAAGTAGATATGGCTGAATTCGAAGCGGACGTCGCCCGGGAACTCGTAGATGACGGCGTAATTGTCCATGGTGGTGCGGCCGGGCGGCTCATCCTTGTAAAGGTTGATTCCGCCGGAGCCGAACGCGCGCAGCGGCGGCTGGTCGACGGCCCACACCATCAGGTCGATGATGTGGCAGGCCTGCTCGACGATGTTGTCGCCGGAGCGCGCGCGGTCGAAATACCAGGCCGTTTCGCGAGGCAGGTCGCCTGTGTGGCGGTAGCCCTGGAGGAACAACACGCGTCCCATGGCGCCCGAGTGGACGAAGTCCATGGCGGCGCGGCGGTTGGGGTCGTGGCGCAATTGGAATCCCGACTGGAAGATCCCCTTGGCGGAGCGGGCCGCGAGCACCATGACGCGGACGTCTTCCGGCGTGTTCGACATCGGCTTCTCGCAGTAGACGTGCTTGCCGGACTCGAGCGCGGCGATGGCGATCATCTTGTGGGTGTCGACGGGGGTGGCGATGACGAAGGCGTCGATGTCCTGGGAACGGTCGATCAGGCGGCGAAAGTCGGTCCCGGTCTCGGCGCCGGGGGCGGTCTGCTTCGCGGCGGCCAGGCGGGATTCGTCCAGATCGCACAGGGCCACCACCTTCACACCGGGCATGTCCGCCAGTTGGCGCAGAAGGTGGCTGCCGCGCGTCCCCAGGCCAATCACAGCCACGCGAACCGTGTCATTCGGCGACTGGCCGAGCAGCGCGGGCGCGCCCAGGGCCGCGGTCATCGCGAGACGGCGAGTAATATCGCTCATTTGGTACTCCTAGCTATGAATTCAATCGGATTCTATCAGGCGCGCCGGGGGAACACACTCGGGAACGCGGTATACTGCGAAACGAACCGTGGGGACCCGGGGAGCCCGTCCGCAGGAATGCCGGACTAGCCCGAAGTAGTACGATGGTCTTCACGGCCTCCAGCGCCGGAAGGAGCACCTGTTTCCCATGTGGAATCGCAGAAAAGACGAGGAATTCGCACCGCCAAAGCCGTTTTCGGCGCCTCCTGCGCCGTTGGAACCGAGGAAGGAGACTATCCCCATGGCCACGACGCCCGGACGCGTGCCCGAACCGTACGCAGACCCAGTTCGAGGCTCGGCAGCCTCGCTCGGGAAATCGGTGGTGGTGAAGGGTCAGATCTTCAGCCGTGAGGACCTGACTATCGACGGCGAAGTCGAGGGCGCCATCGAACTGCCGGAACACCGCCTGACGATCGGACCGAACGGGAAGGTGAACGCGAACATCAAGGCGCGGGAGATTGTCGTTCTCGGCACGGTGAACGGCAACATGGAAGTCGCTGACAAGATCGACATCCGCAAGGAGGCTCGCCTGGTCGGCGACATCCGCAGCGCCCGCGTAGTGATCGAAGACGGCGCGTACTTCAAGGGCAGCATCGACATCGTGAAGCCCGATCCGCCGAAGCCGAAGCCGCAACCGGCGCCGGTGGTCGCGCCTCCTCCGGCGGCTCCGCTGCAAGCGGCCGCCGCGGCCGCGGGATCCTCCGAAGTCAAACGCCCGTAGAGGATGTCTGGGGCCGCCGCGCAGGCGGGCCGGGCCCCCCAATTTACTTTGAGAAGTCAACCCGTCCAATCCGAGATCGTGACGCGCCACAGCCCGGGGCTTGACCAGTTCTTCGCATCGCTGCCTGGAACGCCCACGGCCATTCTTGATCTGGCGGGCGCCAATCAGGCCAATATCGAGTTCATCACCGGGCTGGGGCACCGCATCTTCTCCGACGACATTGCGCGCGCGCTCGAAAACGCGTTTGGCGAGGGGCCGGAATCCTTCGCCAACCAGAACGATCCGGCGCGCGTGGAGCAGTTCAAGTCGGCGACGCTCGACTTCGGCGTGAATGCGCTCGGCGGGGCGCTGCTGTGGGACACGCTGCAGTATCTGTCGCCGCCGTTGCTGACCGAAACGTTGGATCAGTTGTTCCATATCATCGAACCCGGCTCGTCGTTGCTTGCCTACTTTAATTCGGACGAGCGTAGCGCGCTCACGCCGGTGTGCTCCTATCGCATCGTCGATCGCAAAACGGTCCAGATCGCGCCCCGAGGCTACAATCGGCCGGCGCAGCACTTCAACAACCGGGCGCTCGAGAAGATCTTCAACCGCTTCAACTCCGTCAAGTTTTTCCTCAGCCGCGACAACCTGCGTGAAGTGCTGGTTCGGCGGTAGAAGAGACAATTGCGGCGGCGGCCGGCGCGCCGCTATCATCGCCAGATGAGTAAGAACAGGCTGGAGGCGTTCAGCGACGGCGTCCTGGCCATCATCATCACCATCATGGTGCTGGAGCTGAAACGGCCCGAGCATCCGGCGTTCAGCGCGTTGGCGGGGATGCTTCCGGTATTGCTCAGCTACGTGATGAGCTTCATCTACGTCGGCATCTACTGGAACAACCACCATCATATGTTTCACGCCGTCAAATGCGTCAACGGAAACGTGCTGTGGGCGAATCTGCACCTGCTGTTCTGGCTTTCGCTGTTCCCGTTCGCGACGGCCTGGATCGGCGAGAGCCACCTGGCGCCCGCGCCCATCGCCGCCTATGGCGCGGTGTTGCTGATGGCGGCCATCGCCTACTACCTGCTGCAGTGCGCGATTCTGGCCGATCGCTCAAACGTCCTGCTGGCGGAGGCGCTGGGCAAGGACTGGAAGGGCAAGGCCTCGCCGATCTTCTATCTGGCCGCCATCCCGCTGGCCTATGTCAACGCGTGGATCGCCCTGGGATTGTACGGCGCGGTGGCGGCGATCTGGCTGATCCCGGACCGGCGGATCGAACGGACGCTGGGGGTCAGCGAAAGGGACGACGGTCACGACCGGTAGCCGGGAAACGATACCATAGGGGTTTCGGATCCTAATTTAGGACGCATTATGGAATTCCTCGCAAACAGTCTTCTGGAACTCGTCACACAAACCTCGAGCAATCTTCCTCCCGACGTCCGCGCCGCCATGGCCGGGGCGATCAACATCGAAACGCCCGGCACGCAGTCGGCGCAGGCGCTCGACATCATCGCCTGCAATATCGACATGGCCGCCGAGGACCAGGCGCCGATCTGCCAGGACACCGGCATGCCGACGTTCATCGTGCACACGCCGGTGGGCGTGAACCAGCTCGTGCTCGCCAAGGCGATTCGCGAGGCGGTGGCGGAGGCCACCCGGCGCGGGAAACTGCGTCCGAATTCCGTGGACTCGCTGACCGGCAAGAATAGCGGCAATAACCTGGGCCCCGAGACTCCGGTGATTCACTTCGAGCAGTGGGAACAGGATGAGATCGAGATCAAGCTGGTGCTGAAGGGCGGCGGCTGCGAGAACAAGAACATCCAGTATTCGCTGCCGGCCGAGATCGAGCATCTGGGGCGCGCGGGCCGCGACCTGGAGGGCGTCCGTAAGTGCATCCTGCACGCGGTGTGGCAGGCGCAGGGGCAGGGGTGTTCACCCGGCGCGATCGGCGTCTGCATCGGCAGCGACCGGGCTCACGGTTACTCGCTCGCCAAGGGGCAGTTGTTCCGGACCCTGGATGATGTGAACCCAGCGCCGGAACTGGCCGCGCTTGAGGCGCGCATCATGGAGGAGGCGAACACGCTCGGCGTGGGCGCGATGGGATTCGGCGGTAAGGTCTCGCTCATCGGATGCAAGATCACCGCGGCGAACCGGCTGCCGGCCAGCTTCTTCGTTTCAGTGGCGTATGACTGCTGGGCGTTCCGGAGGCTGGGGGTGCGGCTGGATGCGAGCACGGGCGCGATCACCGGTTGGCTGTACCGGGATCCGGCGCGGCCCGTGGACAAGATGGCGCGCACGGCGGGATTCCCGCTCACCGGCCGCGAGATCGTGCTGACGCCGCCTATCACCGAAGCGCAGGCGCGCGCGCTGAAGGTGGGCGACGTGGTTCTGATCAACGGCGAGATGTATACCGGCCGCGACAACGTGCACGCCTACCTGATGAAGAATCCCCCGCCGGTGGACCTGAACGGCGCGGCGCTCTACCACTGCGGACCGGTCATGCTGAAGCAGGGCGAAGGCTGGACCGTGAAGGCCGCCGGCCCAACCACCAGTATCCGCGAGGAGCCTTACCAGGCCGACGTGATCCGCCGCTACGGCGTGCGCGCCGTGATCGGCAAGGGCGGGATGGGCCCCAAGACGCTCGCCGCATTGAAGGACTTCGGCGCGGTGTATCTGAACGGCATCGGCGGCGCGGCGCAGTTCTACGCCCGCTCGATTCCCCAGGTGCTCGACGTCCACCTGCTGGAACAGTTCGGGATCCCCGAAGCGATGTGGCGCCTGCGGGTGGATAACTTCGCCGCAATCGTCACCATGGACTCCCACGGCAATAGCCTGCACGCCGATGTTGAAAACGCCACCGGCGCAGTGTTAGAAACACTGAAGGCATAAACACGCGTGGCGAAAATCTCACTGACGAAGACGATCGACGCAGTCAAGTTGAATAAGCGGACCGGATTCCCGGAGTCCGGTCCTGAAGTGAACATCCCATTCGGAGCGCTGGTCGAGCAGTTGGGCGTCGACCGCGATACCGTGAAGTTCAGCTATCTCGGCGAGCCCTACCGCTGCTCAGAGGATCTGTGGGATTCGGCGACGCGCGGTTCGGCGCCGGCCGCCGCCTCTCCCGTCGCCGCCCCTGCGCCAGCCGCGATCGAGCAGCCGGCGGGTCCGACTTTGCAGTGGCGGGCGATGGCGTCGAACCGCTTCGCGCCCCTACGCGCAAAGGTCCCCGGCGGATGGCTGGTGACGCTCGATGGCTCGGCGGTGACGTTTGTGCCGGACGCGGCCCACGAGTGGGACGGCGGCTCGCCTGCGTAACTAGAAATCGTCCTCGCCGCCGGACCTGTCGCTGCAGGCGGCGATCGCTTCGTCGGCGGCCTCGGCGATCTCCTCGTCCGGCGAATCGGCGAGCGGCTCCAGCAGATCGACGGCCTGCTCCGCATTGACGCCGGGAGCGGCCTCGATCGACGCCAGCAACAGGTCTTTGTCCGCTTTACGGTCCCTGAGGATCCTGGCGATGGCGGGCCAGGCGGCGGCGACCTCGCGTTGGCCGGCCGCCCGCACCGCTTCAAAACGAACATCCGCGTCCGGGTTCGCCAGGTTCTCAACAATCTGACGGTCGAATCCGGGCGCGTATCCCATGGCGAAAACGGCGCTCAACTTCCAGTCCGCGTCGGCGGTTTGGTAGGCCTTCCGGATGGCCGCGGGATGCCAGTCCTCGGGAGCGCGAACCACCGCTTCCAGCGCCCTGCGCCGCGCCAGTTTGGGCGCGCTTTCGTCGTCGAGCACCGCGCGAAGAGCTCTCTGAGCCTCGACAAACCGCTTCTGGCTGATTGGGGGCGCGAAGGACGGATCCTCCGCTTCGAACTCGTCAAACCCGTCGGCGTCGCATTGTTCGAGCACCGGGCCAAGCGAGATCGCGGCCTGGGCTCGGACCTGTTCCGGCTCACCCGCATCGGTCAGCGCGGCAATCAGCGTGGCGGCCAGGCTATCGTCCATCACAACCAGGTCGCCGGCCAACTCCGCGGCCAGGGTGCGGCGCTCCACGGACGCCTCTCGGTCGGCCAGCGCGGCCGCAATCGTCGCCTTGGCGTCTTCGGGCCATTCCCACGGGTCGAGGTGGGCCAATTCACTGATGTTCATGTGATACCTGGGAGACTGAGGAAGCGCCCGGCTGGTTGGGCCGGGCGCCTTGCCAACGGAGGGTTTATCGCGGCCGGTAGGCGACCGCGTCGATTTCCACCAGCATTCCCGGCTCGACGAACGAAACCACCACGGTGGTCCGAGCGGGCTTGTTCTCGCCAAAGAACTCCGCGTAGACGGCGTTCATCCCCTTGAAGTCCTCACCGTGCTTCAGAAATACCGAGCACTTCAGGACATCCGCCATCGACGAGCCGCAGCCTTCCAGGATCCGCTTGATGTTATTCAACACCAGCCGCGTTTCATGGGCGATGTCGCCAAGCGACATCTGGTTGGTGTCGGGATCCACCGGACCCTGTCCGGCCACGTAGATGAAATCCCCGGCGCGGACCGCCGGCGAATAAGGGCCGCGCGGGGCCACGACCCCGGGAGGCGTCAATCGTTCGATCATTCCGTCTTCTTCTTTCTCGGCCTGCGAACCGTCGTCCCTTCGCCCGAAGCAGCCTTCTTAGAAGCGCGCTTGCGCGTGGCCTTCACCGGCTTCGGAGGCGGCGGGGGAGGATTCGGCTCGAAGATGGTCGGCTGTCCTTCGACAATCGGCTGAGGTCCATCGTCTTCCTCCTCAACCTCGGCCGGCTCGGGCTCGACCTTCGGCGGCGGCGCGGGCGGATAGAATTCCGCGCCCAGGTGCACGATGATGCCGCGCTCCTCCTCGGGTTCAAGCCGCACCAGAAGCTTATCCTGCGCGTAGTTGAGGAACTCGGTGAACTCCTGGTAGCCGTACGCCTTCCAGTCGAGCGACGGCTGCTCCTCGGCCACCCAGCCGGACAGTTCGTCGGCCGTGGCGCCGTTTTCGAGATCGAGGCGGTGCGTTTCGAGCACGTCACGAAGCGACGGCAGCGCGTCCTCGGGCTTGAGCACCGGACGCTCCGTCTGCGACGAGGCCTTTCGCTCGATCAGCAGCCGGCCGCCCTGGCCCGTGACGTTCACGAACTCGCCCTTCTTCAGGCGCTCCACAAACTCCGAGAAGCTGCTCGCGCCATACGCCCGCTCACTGAAGGTGGAATCGAGTTGGAGCATGGTGGACTTCAGCAGGCCCAATTGAGGCTGAACGCCCCGGCGCTCGAGCACCTGCAAGGCGCGCTCCACCAGCGGCATGGCCTGTTCGAGTTCGAGCGGCGCGGGACGCCCCCGACGCTCTCCACGGTCCCGATCCCGGTCGCGGTCCCGTTCGCGGAACTCCTTGCGCGGCCGGTCCCCGCCACCGCCGCCTCCTCCGCCGCTCGCCGGGCGGGCATGGTCGATGGCGCGCTGTTCGCCCGGCAGCGTGATGGACGGCCCGGAGGAGGACGGCGCGGCGCTGGCCTTTTCGGCCGGCGGCGAATCGATCATCAGCAGGCTTTCATAGCTGACGAACTCGTGGCAGTTCTGCTGCAGGATGGTGCTGGTGAAGGCTCGGCCGCCCACAACAAACACCGTCTTGCCGTACTCCTTCAGCTTGTTCACCAGCGGAATGAAGTCGCTGTCGCCGCTGATGATCGCAAAGGCGTTGACATGCGAGTGCGTGAACGCCATTTCGAGCGCATCGAGCGCCAGGTTGATGTCCGCGCCGTTCTTATCCCCCCTCGGCGACGGAATTCGTTGGACCATTTGCACCGCGTTTTCCGCCATCTGGCGCGTCGCTCCCTCTTGACGGCCCCAGTTGGCGTAGGCGAACTTGGCGACAATATCGCCGCGTTCCTTCAACGCGTCGAGCGCGAGCGAAACGTCGAATTCGCGCCGCAGTGTCGATTTCACGCCGATTTCAATATTGTCGTAGTCGACAAACACGGCGATGTTCAATTTTTCCTGCATCATTGCTCTCCGGGACCAGGCTGTCATCCGGCCGCCGCATCGCGGCGCCGCCCGCCGGGCCCATCTTTACCGGAGTCCGCAAAACGCGGCCTCCGCATGCCTTACGCGCGTAACAACCGCGTGAGGCGGATCAAGCCGGCTGTTTGACGGAGGCGCGAATGAATCCGGCGATTTCGTCGAGCGAAGCGCCCGGCTGAAACACCGCCGCCACGCCCGCGCGCTTGAGATTCTCCGCGTCTTCGTCCGGAATCGTGCCGCCGGCAACAACCAGCACGTCCGTCATGTTCTTTTCCCGAAGCAGATCCAGCACGCGCGGAACAATGGCGTTATGGGCTCCGGAAAGAATGGACAAACCGATGACCTGGACGTCTTCCTGCAAAGCGGCGTTCACAATCATCTCAGGCGTCTGACGCAGGCCGGTGTACACGACTTCCATTCCGGCGTCACGCAGCGCCCGGGCGATGACCTTCGCGCCACGGTCGTGCCCGTCGAGGCCAGGTTTGGCGACGAGCACACGGATTCGGTTATCCATCTGAATCGGTCTGGCGGCTGACATCCGCCACCGCCGCTTTTCGCACGAATGCGGCTGAGCTAATTATAGAACGCTATTCTCCTCATATGTTCCCAGAACATCGCGGAACGCATCGCAAATCTCGCCCACGGTGGCGTAAGCCCGCACCGCGTCCAGGATGAAGGGCATGGTGTTGGCCTTTCCGCGGGCCGCATCGCGCAACCCATCGAGCGCTCTTTGGACGCGGTCGGCGTCGCGCCGCGCCCGCAGCCTGGCCAGCCGTTCACACTGCCGAAACTGCGCCGCCTCGTCAATCTGGAGCAGGTCGATCTGCTCCGCGCCGGGCTCCTCGAAGGCGTTCACCCCCACCACCAGGCGTTCATTCCGTTCAATCGCTTTCTGCTGCTGGTAGCTCGCCTCGGCGATCTCGCCCTGCGGGTAGGACCGCTCAATGGCCGGAATCATGCCGCCCATGGCGTCGATCCGGCGGATGTAGTCGTTGGCCGCCGCCTCCAGGCGATCGGTCAACTCCTCCACCAGATAGCTGCCCCCCAACGGATCAGCCACCGCCGCCGCGCCGCTTTCATGCGCGATGATCTGCTGGGTTCGAAGCGCCAGCTTCACGGCGTTCTCGCTCGGCAGCGCGTAGGCCTCATCGAGCGAATTCGTGTGCAGCGACTGCGTACCGCCCATCACGGCCGCCAGCGCCTGGATGGCCGTCCGCACCACGTTGTTATAGGGCTGCTGCCAGGTGAGCGAACAACCCGCCGTCTGCGTGTGGAATCGCAACTTCAGGCTGCGCTCGTCCTTTGCGCCGTAGCGTTCGCGCATGGCGTGCGCCCAGATGCGGCGCGCCGCGCGGTACTTGGCGATCTCCTCGAAAAAGTCGCTATGGGCGTTGAAAAAGAAGCTGAGCCGCGGGGCGAAACTGTCCACCGGAAGGCCGCGCTCGAGCGCCCAGTCCACGTATTCCATGCCGTCGCGCAGCGTGAACGCGAGTTCCTGAACGGCCGTGGAGCCGGCCTCGCGGATGTGATAGCCGCTGATCGAAATCGGGTTGAACTTCGGGACGCGCCCGGTGGAGTACTCGATGACGTCGGTCACCAGCCGCATGGACGGACGCGGCGGATAGATGTACTCCTTCTGGGCGATGTACTCCTTCAGGATGTCGTTTTGCAGCGTGCCGTTCAGCCGGTCCCAGGCGACGCCCTGCTTTTCGGCCACCGCCAGGTACATCGCCCAGATCACCGGCGCGGGCGAGTTGATGGTCATCGAGACGCTGACGTCGCCGAGCGGAATGCCGTCGAACAACGTCTCCATGTCCTCGAGCGACGAGATCGCCACGCCGCACTTGCCCACCTCGCCGAGCGAGTTCGGATGGTCGGAATCGTAGCCCATCAGCGTCGGCAGGTCGAAGGCCACCGACAGCCCGGTTTGTCCGCGGTCGAGCAGGTAGCGGTAACGCCGGTTGGTGTCCTGGGCGGTGGCGAAGCCCGAAAACTGGCGCATGGTCCACAACCGGCCGCGATACATCGTCGGGTGAATGCCGCGCGTATAGGGGAACTCGCCCGGCGGATTCGGGCCGTAAACAGGCTCGAGCGCAATCCCGCTCAGAGTCGCGGTGGTTGTGACGGAAACGGGAGCAGCAACCGTTCCCAGTGGTTCGCTCACGACCCTATTGTAGCCCCAACCGCGGCCCCGTCCGACCACCGGCCCAGGTTGTATTCGCGCCGGTAGCCCGCCGTGCGGTTCGAAATCGTGACGCGGATGTGGCCGCTCGCGTCGCAGGTGTACTCTTCCTCGATCCACTGGCCGCTCGCATGCGGCGTGACGGGCACATCCGTCAGATCGGCGTTCGACAGCGACGGCTCGAACGGGAAGCGGATTTCGTCCCACGCCGTGATGTCGCCGAGCGGCTGCGCGTCCGGCCCGAGCCGCGTGCATTCGGCGTAGCGAAAATAGCCGACATTGTGGACCGGATGATAGGCGCGCTCCGTCCGAAGCGGCGCCTCACCGGGCGCCGGCAGACCCGCGCCGGCGGGCAGCAGCAGGTCGAAGGTGACGTCCGCGCCGCGCCGCGCCTCGCGCCAGACGCCGAAGTTGCGCGTCAAGCGGTCGCGCAGGTGGAAGACCTCCATGGTGTCGGCCGCGATGGCCAATCCGATGGCGGTGGCCGATCGCATGTAGGCGGAGCGCCGCACGCGCCGGCCGAACGTCTCCTTGAGAATACGCGCCACCGGCGGAAGTTCCGCGCCGCCCCCGGTCACATACAGGGTTTCGACGGCGTGCTCGGGATGCCGCTCGAGCACTCGTTCGAGCAGGTCGCGCGACTCTTCGATCAGCGTCCGGCAGCGTTCGTAGAAATCGCCCACGGGAATGGAGGCGTCGCCCCAGCCCGTGCGCACGCGATCCAGATCGACGGTGATCTTGCGCGTGTTCGGGTTCAGCATCTCCTTCTTTTCGCGGCATTCCTCGAGCAGGCGGAAACGCTCGCCGGGGGTCAGGGGCTCGCCGCCCGGCAGGTCGCCACGCGCGGATTCAATCACCAGGGCCGCCAGGATCTCGTCGAAATCGTCGCCGCCGAAATCCTCGATGCCAGTGGCGGCGATGACCGTGTTGCCCTGCTCGGTCATCTCAACGAGCGAGGCGTCGAAGGTGCCGCCTCCCAGGTCGTACACCAGCAGCGATCCGAGCCCCGCACGCCGGGAAGCGCGCGCCAGGTGCGCGTACTCGATGCTCGCCGCCGACGGTTCGTTCAGAATGCCGAGCACCGTGAATCCCGCCGCGCGGAACGCTTCCGCCGTGAGGAATCGCTGATTCGAATTCGCGTTGGCCGGGACGCCGAGCATGATCTCGAGCGGCTCGCCGGCTTCGAGATTCAACGTGGAGTTGGCGTACAACTCGTCGCGTAGCGCGGTGACCAACTCCACCAGCACATCGCGCAGAGACGCCCGTCCGCCTCCGAACTCGATGGTGGTGTTCGGCCCGGCGTGCTTAAGCATGCGCTTGAACGACCGCACCACGGTCCAGTCGGGATCCGACTGCACGCGCCACGTGTCCCATCCGAACAAGCGCTCAGCGCCGCGGAAGGCCACCAACGGGGGGTACCACTCGCGCACCAGTCCTTCGGGCTCTTCGAAGCCCACCAAAGGGTAATTGCCGCGATCGGCGACCGAGACAACTATACGCGTCGTTCCGAAGTCGACTCCGAACCGCATCTATCGGGTATTCTAGCAGCGCCGGAGAGCTCAACTGCTCCCCGGACTTCGTCAGTCTTCGTTCTGGCTCAGCCGCGCGATCACGGAAAGGTCCTCGAGCGTGGTGACGTCGCCCTTCACTTCGCCGCCCGCGGCGATCTCGCGCAGCAGGCGGCGCATGATCTTGCCGCTGCGGGTTTTGGGCAGCGCCTCACTGAACCGGATGTCGTCGGGCTTGGCCAGCGAGCCGATCTCCTTGGCCACCCATTGCCGTAGTTCGTCCTTCAACTCCTGCGACGGAGGATAGCCGGCCTGCAACGTCACGAACGCGGCGATCGCCTGGCCCTTCAGATCGTCCAAACGGCCGACGACGGCCGCTTCCGCAACTTTGGGATGCGCCACCAGCGCCGATTCCACTTCCATGGTGCTCAGCCGGTGGCCCGACACGTTGATCACGTCGTCGATGCGGCCCATGATCCAGAAGTAGCCCTGCTCGTCCTTGCGCGCGCCGTCGCCGGTGAAATACCAGCCCGGCAACTGCGACCAGTATTGCGACGCGTAGCGTTCCGGATCGCCGTAAATGGTGCGCAACATCGAAGGCCACGGCTGCTTCAGCACCAGGTAGCCGCCGCCCCCCGGAGGCACGGATTCGCCTTCGCGGGTGACCACATCGGCAATGACGCCCGGCAGCGGACGGGTGGCCGAACCCGGCTTGGCGGGCGTCGCGCCCGGCAGCGGCGAAATCATGATCATGCCCGTTTCGGTCTGCCACCATGTGTCGACGATCGGGCAATTGTTATGCCCAATGTGCTCGCGGTACCACATCCAGGCTTCGGGATTGATCGGCTCGCCGACGCTGCCGAGCAGCCGGAGCGACTTCATCGAGTGCTTGGCCGGCCATTGGTCGCCAAAGCGCATGAAGGCGCGGATGGCGGTCGGCGCCGTGTAAAAGATGTTGACCTTGTGCTTGTCGATGATGCGCCAGAAACGGTCCGGCTCCGGGAAGTTCGGCGCGCCTTCGTACATCAGCGTGGTGGCTCCGTTTTGTAACGGGCCGTAGACGATGTAGCTGTGCCCGGTCACCCAGCCGATGTCGGCCGTGCACCAGTAGACGTCGTCTTCCTTCAGGTCGAAGACCCACTTGGTGGTGAGATACGTGCCCACCGAGTAGCCGCCGGTGGTGTGCAGGATGCCTTTGGGCTTGCCCGTCGTGCCCGACGTGTAGAGCAGGTACAACGGGTGCTCGGCCTCAACGGGCTCGGCGGGGCACTCGTCGCTCGCCGTCGCCATCAGCTCGTGCCACCAGTGGTCGCGGCCTTCCACCCACTGCACTGCCGACCCCGTCCGCTTGAACACCACCACGCTCTTCACCGACGGGCAGGACTTCAGCGCCTCGTCGACGGCGGGCTTCAGCGTCACTTCGTTGCCGCGACGGTAGGAGCCGTCCTGCGTGATCACCATCGAGGCCTGCGAATCCGTGATTCGGTCCACCAGCGCGTTGGCCGAGAATCCGCCGAATACGATGGTGTGCGGCGCTCCGATGCGCGCGCAGGCCAGCATCGCGATGGGCAGCGCCGGGCACATGCCCATGTAGATCGCCACCCGGTCGCCCTTCTTGAGGCCCAGCCCCTTCAGGACGTTTGCGAACTTCGACACTTCGATCAGCAGTTGCTGATAAGTGAGCGTCTGCACTTCGCCCGGTTCGCCTTCCCAGATAATGGCGGCCTTGTTGCGGCGGGCGCTGGCCACGTGGCGGTCCAGGCAGTTGTAGGAGAGGTTCAGTTCGCCGCCGGAAAACCACTTGGCCCACGGAGCATCCCATTCCAGCACCTTGTCCCAGGGCTTGAACCAGTGCAGCTCGCCGGCGATCTTCCCCCAGAAGCCTTCCGGATCTTCCTGGGCCTCCTGGTAGAGACGCTCGTATTCCTCCATGCTCTTGACATGAGCTTGGGCGCGAAATTCGGCCGAAGGTTCGAAGACGCGGCTTTCCTGAAGTACGGACTCGATGCTCGTAGGGGCGGACATGAAGCTCCTTTCTCTCTCGACCGCAAGGCGAACCGGCGGGGTCGCGCCCACGGGGGTCGCTTGATATAGTGTGCCACTCGATGATCGGGCGCGGCACAGGTCCTCAGCGGGAATTTCCCAATTCTACCCCGGATCGGTCCGAATTGGCGCGAAAGTCACTCGGAACGCAGCGCCTCCATCGGCTCAATGCGCATGGCGCGCCACGCCGGGATAGCGCTGACGGCGACAGCCGCGGCCAGCAACGCCAACGGAGCGATGGCGAACGTCGCCGGATCGAACGGGCTGACCGCGTAGAGCAAGGATCCGATCGCGCGCGCCGCGGCGAAGCTCGCGCATAAGCCGGCCGCCACCCCCACGCTCGCCACCGCCAGGGCCCGCCGCAGCACCAGCCGAGCCGTCTCCGCCGGAGTCGCGCCCAGGGCCATCCGCAACCCCATTTCGCGCGTCTGGCTGATGACGGCGAACCACGTCACTCCGCCCGCCCCCGCCAGCGCCAACAGCAGCGCGCCCAAGGCAAAGGCCGCCAGCAGCGCCGTTCGCAGACGTTCCGAAGCCATGGAAGCCGCAATCAGCGAGTCCATCGAGTGGATCTCGTTCACAGGCTGATCCGGGTCGACGCCCGCCGTGGCGCGCCGTAGCATGGGACCGAACGTCTTCGACTCAAGCGGCGTCCGCACCACCACCGTGAACAGATCAGGCGACTGTTGGTAGGCCGGGACGTAGATATCGGGGAAGTCGGATTCATGCAGCCGTATGTGCTTCACGTTCCCCACAACGCCCACCACCTCCCGCCAGACGGCCGGCGCGGGCGGCTCCGCCAAGTTCAAGCGCCGCCCGATCGGATCCAGGCTGCCGAAGCGCCGCCGGGCCAGGGTCTCATTAATGATCGCCACCAGCTTGGCGTCCGTCTGGTCGCGGTCGGTGAAGAGGCGGCCGGCTCGCAAGGGGATCCGGAGCGTCGCGAAATAGCCCGGCGACACGGCGCGCAGGTTCGCGCTGGGACGATCAGCCCCGGAGGCCGGCGCCTGGCCCTCCACCTCGAAGCTTTGACGGGATTCGTAACCGCCGAACGGCAGCCAGTCAATCAACCCCACCGACTCCACCGCCGCCAACCCCTGCAACCCGTCCATCAGCTTCTTCTGGAACACCACCCGCTGCTCCGGCTTCCCGTAACTGAAGTAAGGAAGGTAGTAGTCGCCCGACACCAGGTTGTTGGCATCGAAGCCCGGCCGCACCCGATTCAGCTCAACATAGCTGCGAAGCAACAACCCGGACCCCGCCAGCAGAGCACACGTCAGGGCGAACTCGAGCGCCACGAACGCTTCGAGCCATCGCCGCCCCACGCTCGTCGAACCCCTGCCCGAGGCGCGCAAGGCGTCCGCGGCATTCGTGCGCGAGGCCCGCAGCGCCGGGACAAGCCCGAAGAGAATCGCCGTCCCGACTACGAGGGCCAAGGTGAACAGCAGCACCGCCGGATTCACCGACGCCTCCGCCATGCGAGGCGCGTTGCCGGGCGCCATGGCTTTTAGCACGCGCACCCCCGCGTACGCCACGCCGATGGACGCCACCCCGCCCACCACCGCGTACGCCAGCCCTTCGGCCAGCAACTGCCGGATCAGCGCGCCGCGGCCCGCTCCAAGCGCCGACCGTATCGCCATCTCCGCGGTCCGCGCCGAAGCGCGCGCCAGCAGGATGATTGCAACATTGGCGCAGGCAAGCAGCAGCACTCCGCCCACGGCCGCCAGCAATAGCCACACCGCCGTCCGCACGCCCGCCGTCGTCTGCTCTTCCAGTGAACGAACGCGCATCCCCCAGCCCTTGTTCGATTCCGGGTGCTCCGCCGCCAGCGTACTCGCGATTTCCTCCGCGTCGCGCCCGGCGGCTTCAACAGAAACTCCAGGGCGCAGTAGCGCGATCACCTGCGCCCAACGCGTGGCTCGACCGGTGAGATCGATGGTCGCCAGCGATCGCCGCGCCAAGTTGAACGGCATCCACAGCTCGGCCTTCTGATTGGCCACCGACCCGTCCATGTCGAAGCCCGGCGGGCCGCTGAACTCGGGCGCGGCCACGCCCACCACCGTGTAGGCGCGCTGGTTCAGCGTGATGGAGGTCCCTACCACCGCCGGATCCCCGCCGAAGCGGCTCCGCCACAGCGCGTGGCTCAGCACCACGGCGTTTTCGCGGTCGGCCTGCGTCTCGTCATCCAGAAACAGGCGGCCCGCCACGGTCCGCGCTCCCAACACGCGCAGCAGCTCCGGCGCCACCCACGCGCACAGCAGGGCCTCCGGCTGACGCGCGCCCGTCAGGTTCACATATCCGAAGCCGTAGTGCAGCAGCGTCTGGAAGGAGTGATTCCGCGCCAGCAGATCGCGCAGGTCCGGCGAGGAGAGCGCGTCCTGCTGGAGTCCGCCCTGCGGGTTCGTCATCCAGACCAGCGCCAGTCGCGACGCGTTCGCGTACGGGAATCCACGCAGCAACACCGCGTCCAACAGGCTGAAGATGGCCGCGTTCGCCCCGATACCGAGCGCGAGCGTCGCCACGATGACGGTGGCGACCGCGGGAGTCTGCCGCAGCGACCGGAAGCCCCAGCGAAGGTCGTTCAACAAATGAGTTCAGGAATAGCAGGCTCGGGCGCATTCCGTCAACGGCGTTCTATCCTCAGGGAATGGTCACCGGGGCTCACATGATCCTGTACAGCGCGGATGCCGAGGCCGACCGCGCGTTCTTTCGCGATGTCCTTAAGTTCCCGTCGGTGGACGCCGGGCACGGCTGGCTGATCTTCGCGCTGCCTCCCAGCGAACTCGCCGTCCATCCGGCCGAGCGCGGCGGACAGCACGAAATCTACCTGATGTGCGAGGACGTCGCGGCGGCCATGAGCCAGCTCGCCTCGCTTGGGGTGGAATGCTCCGACCTCAGCGAACAGCGCTGGGGGTCCATCACCACCATCACGCTTCCCGGAGGCGGCAAGCTCGGCCTTTATCAGCCCAAGCACCCGCGGCCGTAGCCAGTTCACAGACGATAGACTCGACTGCGGCCGCGACATCGGACGATAGAGGCGCCCCGGCGTCGAACGAGCGCGCCTCGATGCCGCACACAACCAGCCGCGGCGGGATCCGGCCCAGCGCCTGCGCCATGCGGATGGCCTCGCCCAACCCGAACCCGTGGGTCGACGACAGAGCGGCCGCCGGCGGTCGGATCGCGGCGCTATCCCACACCGTGATCGTCCCCGGCGGCGCGCCCGTCACCGCGGCGTCGAAGATCAGCACTCGCTCGAACCCTCTCCATCGTTCGAGCAGCGCGAATCCGTCGCCGGCGAACTCCTCCGCTTCGACCCCCGCCTGCCGCAGTCCCCGGGCCGCCATTGGCCCGGCGCCATCGTCGCCGCGCTCCGCGGCGCCGTATCCGAGGATCAGCCGCGCTCCACCCGCACTTTCAAGAAATGCGTCGCGCAACTGATGCAGGGATCGTAATTGCGAATCGCCTGCTCGCACTTCCAGGTCAACTCCTCGAGCGGGCGGTCCAGCAAGGTGGGCGTCAGCTCCCATAGGTCATCCTCGATCGTCTTCTGGTTCTGAGCCGTCGGCGGCACGATTCGCGCCGACAGGATCAACCCGTTCTCGTCGACCTCATAGCGGTGGTACAGGCTGCCCCGCGGCGCCTCCGTAATCGCCGAACCGCGCGCCCGGCGCGGCTCCCAACGGGCCTTCACAACCGCCGGCGGCTCGTATGCTTCGATCAGGCGCAGCGCCTCTTCACAGGCGAACAGCATCTCGATCGCCCGCACCACGATGCTGCGGAACTGGTTGCGGCAGGGCGGCTCGCAGGCGCATTCGCGCGCCACCTCGCGCGACAGCTTCGAAAGCTGCGCGAAGTTCAGGTTGAACCGCGCGAGCGGGCCCACCAGATACGCCCCACGAGCCTTGCGCCGCGAATGCAGCGCGTGCGAATGCTTCACCTGATGCTCGACGAAATGATCTTCGTAATCGGCGACGGCGATGTCGAGGCCGTGGCTTGAAACCAGGCGCCCTTCAAGGATCGCGTATTCGTCGGGGTGCTGCAGCGCGACAAATTCGTAATCGCGCTCGAGCGGGGGAAACTCGAACCCGGCCACCAGCTTCGCCGCCCGCACCGACGCATCGACGGCCCACTTCAGCTCCTCGGTCAGCGCCGCGAGTTCCGCTCGCGTGGGCGCCCGGTGGAACCCGCCCACCGCCGCCGAAACCGGATGAATCTCACGCCCGCCGATGACGCGCACGATCTCATTGCCCAGCTTCTTGAGCCGTAGCGCCTCCTCCACCACCGGCCGATGCGTGGCCGCCAGTTCGATGGCGTCCTGCGCGCCGAGAAAATCCGGCGCGTGCAGGAAGAAGATGTGCAGCGCGTGGCTCTCGATCCACTCGCCGCAGTAGAAGATGCGGCGCAGCAGCTTCACCATCGGATCCACGGCGATCCCCAACGCCGATTCCAAGGCCCCCACCGCCGCCGTCTGATAGGCGATCGGGCAGATGCCGCAAATGCGCGAGGTGATGTCCGGCGCCTCGGTCAGATGGCGTCCGCGCAGGAACGCCTCAAACAGCCGCGGCGGCTCCGGGATCTTCAGCTTCACATCGGCAACGCGCGCCCCGCGCAGCCGTATGGAGAGCGCGCCCTCGCCTTCGACGCGCGCCAGCGTCTCCACGCGAATGGTGGTGGCCGGACGGCCTTCCTGCGACGCCGTGGTCACGCCTGCCTCCTTTCCTCGGTGGCGCGACGGAACTGCCAGGCCCACGCGCTGTAGGACCGGAACAGCCGCTCGATTTCGGCATGGCTGTGGCCCTTGGCCGCGAAATCCGCCGCCAACGCCACGGTGTTGGGCGAATCCATCGGGCCGAAGCATCCGAAACAGGGCCGCCCGTAGGCCGGACAAAGCGCGCCGCAACCGGCCATGGTCACCGGCCCCAGGCACGGCTCGCCGCGACTCACCGCGAGGCAGACGGTGGCGCGGCGCTTGCACTCCATGCAGACGCTGTAGGTCGGGATGTTCGGCTTCCGCCCGGCGATCAGCGCTGACAGCAGCTCCACCAACTGCAGCTTGTTGATGGGACAGCCGCGCAGTTCGAAATCCACCGGGACGTGTTCGGCGATGGGCGTCGACATCTTCAGCGTCTGCACAAAGTCGGGCGACGGGTACACCGTACGCACAAATTCGGCGGCGTCCTTCCAGTTACGCAGCGCCTGAATGCCGCCGGAAGTCGCGCACGCCCCGATGGTCACCAACAGCCGGCACTGCCGCCGCACTTGCTGGATCTTGTCGGCGTCGTGATGCGTGATGATCGATCCTTCCACCAGCCCGACGTCATAGGGCCCCTTCATCATCGCCCGCGACGCCTCCGGGAAATAGGCGATCTCCACCGCCTCGGCCACCTTCAGCAGTTCGTCCTCGGCGTCCAACAGGCTCAACTGGCAGCCATCGCAGGAGGCGAACTTGAAGATCGCGATCCGCTGCTTGCGTTCAGAGCTCATAACGATCCATCCACGGCCCGATCCTGTGACACGGGAACACCGGGCCGTCCTTGCACACAAACAGCGGACCCATCTGGCAATGGCCGCAATGTCCAATCGCGCACTTCATGTTCCGTTCCGCGGACAGGTAGATCTGTTCAGCCGGGAATCCGCGGCTCTTCAACTCCGTCACCACGAACCGCATCATCACTTCCGGACCGCAGATCATCGCCGTGGTGCGATCCGGCCGAATGCGTATGTAGCGGAACAGCGTCGTCACCACCCCCACATATCCGCGCCAGCTCAGCCCGCCGTAATCCACCGTCGTCAGCACTTGCGTGTCGGGGACGTAGTTCCACGCGGCCAGTTGCTTGCGAAACAGCAGATCCTTGGGACTGCGCGCGCCATACAGCACCACCAGCCGGCCGTAATCGCCACGATGCCGCAGCACGTGGAAGATCGCCGGCCGCAACGGCGCAAGCCCGATGCCGCCCGCCACCACCAGCAGGTCCCGCCCCCGCGTCTCGCGCAGCGGCCAACTTGTGCCGAACGGTCCGCGCACGCCGATGGTGGAGCCTTCCTTCGAAGTCACCAGCGCGTGCGTGGCGGCGCCCACCGATCGGATCGTGTACACCAGCGAGCCGCGCTCCTCGGGATCGCCGCTGATCGAAATCGGCAACTCCCCGACGCCGTAGACGTAGAGCATGCTGAACTGCCCCGGCTCGAATCCGGCGAGCGGGCTCGCTTCATCGGGCGACTCCACGCGCAGGGTGAACGTGTCGTGGGTCTCCTTCTCGACGCGCGCCACACGCCCCGCCGCCGGCCTCATCACGCTGACATCGGCCGACGGAGGACACAAAACCGCGCTCATCCCTTCACTCCCGGCGAGTACATGTCCAGCACCTGTACCCGCATCGCCAGCAACCGGTGCGACACCACCGAAAGCAGCCGCTTCATCAACGCGTAGCCGAACGTGTTGTCCTCCTCACAGGCTTCGCGCAGCCGCGGACCGTCGAACGCCAGCACGTGCAGCGAATCGAGCGCCCGCGCCTGGAACTGTTTGCCATGGCTCGGCAACATCGACGACCACCCGAACTCCTCGTTCTCGCCGATCGTCTGCACCCGTAGCGTCCGCCCGAGCGCCGTCACCTCAAGCGACACCCGCCCGCTGAGGATGATGTAGAAGAAACTCGACTCGTCCCCTTCCCGGAATATGATTTGGTCGCGATCGAACGTCAGTTCGTGGCCAAGCGCCTCCAGCTTCGAAAGGTGCGAGTCGTCCAGCCCCTTGAAGAAGGGAATCTGTTTGTAGGATCCAGTCAACGTCGCGGTCCGGATCATGATCTGGCCTCCACGGGCGCTGTCTGCCTGGCGACGGCCGCCGCCGTCTCCGTGATGTCGATTCCCACCGGGCACCAGACGATGCACCGGCCGCAACCCACGCAGCCGGGCGTTCCGAACTGGCTCTCCCAGGCGGATAACTTGTGCGTCACCCACTGCCGGTGCCGCGACTTCGGCGATTGCCGGACGCTGCCGCCGTGGATGTAGGAATGGCTCAGCGTGAAGCACGAATCCCACCGCCGGCGCCGTTCCGCACGGCTTCCGTCGATGTCGCTCGCATCTTCAAACGTGATGCAGAAACAGGTGGGGCAGGCTTGCGTGCAGTTGCCGCACCCCAGGCACCGCGCCGCGACTTTCTCCCATTCGGGATGCTCGAAGTTGTCGTAGAGCGCCTGCGCAAGGCCCTCCGTATTCAGCTTGCGGCCCATGCGTTTGCGAGCCGCCGCCATCGCCGCCCGCGCCCGCTCGCGGACGTCCTTGCCCGCCGGCGCATGCGGGATCTCCCGCAGCACCTCCTCGCCACGCGCGCTGCCGCACTCCACCAGCATGGTCGAATCGTCGAGTTCGGTCAGCGCCAGATCGAAGCCCGAGGCGGCGTGCGGCCCCGCCCCCATCGAGTCGCAGAAGCACGCCCCGCCCGGCTCCGTACAATTAGCCGCGACGATGAAACTGGATTCCCGCCGGGCCCGATACGCCGGATCGGGAAAACGGTCGTGAATCAGCACGCGGTCGAGAATCGCAAGCGCCGCGACATCGCACGGCCGCACGCCAATGAAAGCCAGCCGGCGCGGAGCATCCTGCTTCTCGACGACATGGAACGGACTGCCGTTCGACTCCACTGAAAACACGCTACGCTCGGCTTCGTGGAAGTAGCGCTTCAGCGTCGACGGCCCGGCCGCGAATGCGAAACGCCGGGCGTCATCCCGCCGCTCGATGCGGTATGAGCCCGGCGCCTGCGTTGCGGTCCAACCCGCCGGGAGGTCTGCGGCGGCGTGAATTGGACCCCAATCGATCGCGGAATCGTGAACGGTGGGTCCGAGCACCTCATAGTCGCGGCGTTCGAGCGAACGGATCAGCTCGTCGAGGCCCTGGGCTTCGAGAAGCGCCGCGGCGTCGTGGGAACGGGAGTCTCTGCCCATCGGGCTGCTGTCCTCCAGTCCAATTCAGATATGTCGGTCTGATTATGCACACCACCGCCGCCGCGCGCAAGGGGTCCTTGGCGGGTCGTTGTCGCCGGATCGAACTGGGGCGAACCGCCGCTTGCTATGCGCCGTCGGGCGCCCAGTTCATACGTTCCAGGAAAGTGGCCGGCTCGTAGGTTCGGCCTTCGGCCATACGCCGCTCCTCGCGGCGCGTGGTCCACAACACCACCGGGCCCAGCAGGCGCGCGGCAAGCGACGACTGCGGTCCCAGGCTATGCTCGAACTCTTCGCGGAACGTCTGGATCTTCGAGCTGACCGCCTGGTTGGTCTGGCGCAGCGTCCGCTCCATGGCCCACAGGCCGCTCGCGTACATCAGCTTGAGCGCCTTGCGATCGCCTTCAAAGCGAGCCCGAATGCGCGCGTCGGCGCACTGGCCGTAACGCTTCCAACCTTCGTAGGTCGTTCGGCAGATGCGGTAGATGCTCGGCCCGTTGCGCTCGAAATCGCGATTGAAGGCGTAGTCGAGGAAATGCTTGGACTGGTCGCGCGAAATCGCCGGGTGTTTGAAGTTGAACTTGTACTGGCCGTGAATATCGGCAAGATCCACATCAATCAGCCGCCCCTGTCCCTTCACTTCCTTATGTAAGGGAGTGCCGGGCACGGGGGTGTACAGCATGAACTGGTGGAAATCGGTATTGTGCCGGACGGCGAACTCGATCTCGTCCTTGATGTTTTCGGGCGTGTGGTGCTCGAGTCCGATGATCGTGGAGCCCAGCACGCGGATGCCATGACGGCGCAGTTCGCTCGTAATGGCGATGGTGTCGGCGTCGTTCAGTTTGGCGTAGGTGGAATTGGGGCTCTCAAGACCCATCCAGATCCACGAGATGCCGAGTTCGACCAACTCCTCCATCGTGTAACGGCGGATGGCGTTCGCCGAGGAGAATACGCTGAACTCCCAACTCTTGCGTTCCTGCTTCATGCGCGAGAGCAGCTGCATGGCGCGCTTGCGATTCAGCAGGAAGTTCTCGTCCATGACGAAGAACTGGCGCGTGCCGATGCCGGCTTCAGCCTCGCGCATGACCTCGAACAGATCGTCGCCCTCCTTGAAGAAGTCGACGTGCTTGCCCTTGCCGCCGAAAAACGACGACGTGGTGCAGAAGTTGCAACCCATCGGGCATCCCACCGAGGGAATGATGGTGGCGGCGGTGGTGGAGCCCCAATCCGGAATCGGCAGACCCAGGAATCGACGGCCGAAGGCGGACTTGATGAGTGGATGCTTCAGCGGAGCGGATTCATCCTCGCCGAGATGCCGTCGCATCCAGGCGATGCCCTCGCCCTTGACGACGTGGTCGGCGTCGACCATCTGTTCGATGCCGGGGATGGCGGCGACGTGTCCGCCGACGATGATCTCCGTGCCGGGAGAGAGTTCACGAACCATCCGGCACATTTCCTTGACCTTGCCGACGTTGACGATGATCGAGGAGATGCCCACGATGTCGTAGTGATGGGCTTTCAGCTCCTTGGCGAAGGCGTCGCGCGTCGGGAAATCCAACACCGCGCAGGGTGCGGTGATGTTCGCCTGTATCATCATGATGCCCCAGGAACGGTGGAACATCCGGATGGAGAACGGCCCCTGCGAGCGCGTCACCTGGTTGTGGTAGAGCTCCATCGGGTTGATGGAGCGGCTGCCAAACTCATCGTCCTGAGCATACGGTCCAAAGACGGAAGAGAGTAGAATTCGGGGCTTTCGCCCTTCCCAAGTGGAAGACAATGCGGTCCTTTCATCTTGATTATCGGGCCGTCGAGGCGACAGGAGATGGCTATCCCGTTGAAATTACATAAAAATGACAAAGCGGCGCGGCGGCGCTGAGGCAGGGCCTCTCTATTCAGATCGGGAGAAACGGCGCCCAATAGCTGACCAGACACGCAACGCCCAGCGCGAGGCCGGCGACTGGGGTCCCGTACTTCAAAATCGGAATGTCGCGAGCCGGCATTCCGTCATCGTTGCCCTCGGAAGCCCAGAAAAACCGGCCGGTTTCAAAATAGGAGCCTTCGTCCTTCAACCGGAGCGCTCGTTCGCATTTCACCTTCACCTCCTCATTCCCTTTGTAGTTGCGATGTGCGGCGGCAAGGTACAGGTAGGCCAGCGTAGTGAATCCCAGGATGCCCACTTCGAAGGCAGCCAGGCCCGTCACGGTCTTCTGTTGGGTG
The DNA here is from genome assembly GCA_018268715.1 of Acidobacteriota bacterium. Classification (GTDB taxonomy): domain Bacteria; phylum Acidobacteriota; class Terriglobia; order Bryobacterales; family Bryobacteraceae; genus TMP-7. Next base: position 159,428 of record JAFDVZ010000011.1, read on the forward strand.
CCGAGCCATACCTTAGTGATGCCCAACAACACGCCGAGGGATGCGGCTGCAGCAATGTAGGCCTGATTGTGCCAGACCATAATTTGGGACCTTGACGACTCCAGCAGCTTCACCACTGTGTCGATCTTCTTGTCGTCCGACAAAGTCAGCACGCTGTGATCAACCATCTCGCTTGGATCCTTTCTGCGTGGCAATTATGTCATTGTAGGCCGATTCGGTCTGTATGGCCCTGTGCATGAACTGTCGAAATCCAGTGGAAGAATCGTGGAAATCGCGGCGGCCCTTAAGGCGGGTTTGCTGGGATAATGACGATGGCTTCCTCATGCTGTGGAAAACTCTCCTCTTGGCGCTAACGGCGCTGCTGGTCATCCTCGGAGTCCGCACGGTGTCGGTTCCTTCGCGACAGGCGCCGCCACAAAGCGCGACCGTCACGATTGACGGCGGACGCGCTCCGGAACTGCTGGCGCGCGCGATCCGGTTCCCGACCACAAGCCGGGAAGAGGTCGCGCGGATGCAGCCTTTCCTCAACGAAGCGTGGCCACGGGTGCGCGAGGCTCTGCCTGTCGAGAAGGTGAACGAACTGGGCCGCCTGTATCGCTGGACCGGCAGCGATGCTGCGCTCGCTCCGGTGGTGCTGATGGCGCATCAGGATGTCGTGCCGGTGGAGAAGGGCTCCGAGGCGCAGTGGCCGCACCCGCCGTTTGGCGGCGTCATCGCCGACGGCTCGGTTTGGGGACGCGGCGCGACCGACGACAAGATCGGGCTGGTGGGAATTTTCGAGGCGGTGGAACGGCTGCTCGAACAGGGCTACCGTCCGCGGCGTACGGTGTACCTCGCCTTCGGTCAGGACGAGGAGACCCTGGGAGAACAGGGCGCGAAGAGCATCGTCGCGTTGCTTCAGGCGCGCGGCGTGAAGCCGGAAGCGGTGTTCGACGAAGGCGGCGCGATCACCACCGGCCTGGTGCCCGGTGTCGACCGTCCAGCGGCCGTCGTCGCCATCGCCGAGAAAGGCTACGCCGACTTCGAGCTTAAGGCGACCGGCGAGCCGGGCCATTCAAGCAGTCCGCCGCGCAGCACCGCCATCGGCATTCTGGCCCGCGCCATCCAGGCGGTCGAGGATCATCCCATGCCGGCCACGCTCGACACCGCGGCCGGACAGACGCTCGATTACATCGCGCCCGAAGCGAAGCCCGCGTTCCGAGTGCTGCTCGCCAACCGGTGGCTCGCCGATCCCATCATCATGCGAGTCATGCAGAGCAAGCCCGCCTCAAACGCAACGGTGCGGACGGTCTGCTCAGCGAATGTGATCGAAGGAGGCGTCAAGTCCAACCAGCTTCCGCAATCGGCGCGCGCCGTGGTGAACTGCCGTCTGATCCCAGGCGATACGGCTGAGAAGGTGGCCGCTCACTTTGCCCGCGTCATCGGCGACCCGCGAGTGAAGGTGAACATCCTGACCGCCGACAACGCCTCGCCCGAAGCGCCCCCGGAATCCGTCGCGGGAAGGGCGTTGAAGACCGCTCTACGGCAGATCTACCCGGAAGCGATCTACGTCCCGAGCCTCGCCATCGGGGCCACCGACGGCCGTTACTTCGCCGCACTGACGCCGAACGTGTATCGCTTCTCGCCCATCCACGTCACACCCGAAACGCTGAAGCAGATGCACGGCCCCGCCGAACACATCTCGGTCGAGGACGCCAAAACCGCGGTCCGTTTCTACGCGCAACTGATTCTGAATCTCTGTGGACGATAGGAGGGAGTATGGTAGGCGCGGCTGGACTCGAACCAGCGACCCTCAGCTTAGAAGGCTGATGCTCTATCCACCTGAGCTACGCGCCCGCTTTGCGCCTTCCCCCTCAGTTTAGCATCCGGGGTTGGCGCGACCCGTCATTACAGCTTGCGGATCTTGATGTTCTTGAACCATGCGTCGTTGCCGTGGTTCTGCAGCGAGAAATGGCAATCCTTCCGAGGCTGCTTCGACAGCATCTCGAGCACCTTCGGAGCCACGGTCCAGCGCTTGTTGATCCCCGCCATCGCGGCTTCGGAATCGAGCATCGCATCCACCACCTTCACGCCATTCAGCCAGTGCTCAACGTGGTTGCCCTTCACTACGATCCGCGATTGGTTGTACTCGCCCACCGGCTTCAGCGGATGCGAAGACGGCGGAACCATGTCGTACAGCGCGCCCGCGACGTGCTTCGGATTGCTCAACGCATCGCGGTTCTTCACGTCATCGGTCATCTGATACTCGAAGCCGACCACGTAGTCCTGGCCCTCCGCCGGGCGCTCCTTCACGGGATTCTCCAGCGCCCGCTCCACCTGCATCTCGAAGCGCAGGCCCTTGATCTCCTTGACCCAGAAGTGATCCTGGATGCGGTACTTCACGCCGCTGTTGCCGCCCTCGGAAATGCGCCAGTCGAACATCAGCTCGAAATCGCGATAGGTCTCCTTCGAGAACAGATCCTCCGTTATGCGCGGCTGCCGGATGGTCTTGATCGCGTCGCCGTCAATGGTCCAGGCGTCGCCCGCCGGAGTCTTCTCCCGAGGATCCACCCAATGAGCCAGCGACTTTCCATCAAACAGAAGCACCCAGCCTTGTTTCTTCTCCTGGGGCGTCAGGGTATTGTCCTGGCCGGCGGCGCAGAGCGCGGCGGCCAGAATCAAAATCGTTGTTTTCACCATGTTTCGCTTACCAGACGCGGCAGGCGTTGGCCGACACCATCGGATCGCCCGCCTTGCAGGAGAAGGCTTCGCCGAACTCCTTCATATTCTGCACAACGCCGTTCACGCGGAACTCGCCGGGCGAATGCGGATCGGTCATGGCGCGCATCCGCGAGGACTGCTCCGTGCTATTCTCGCACCACACCTGCGCATAGCCGAGGAAGAACAATTGCTGCTGGGTGAACCCGTCCTTCTTCGGCAGCACCTTTCCAGCCAGGCTCTGCATCAGCGCCGCGTAGGCCAGGTGGATGCCCCCGTTATCGGCCGCATTCTCGCCCAGCGTCAGCTTCCCGTTCAGCTTCACATTGGGAACCGGGCTGAACCCGCCGTACTCTTTCACCACACAATCGGCGCGCGTTTCGAAGTTCTTCGCATCGACCGCGGACCACCAGTCGCGCAGGTTGCCGGACCCGTCGTAGCGCCGTCCCTGATCGTCGAACCCATGCGTCAACTCATGGCCGATCACCACGCCGATGCCGCCATAATTCACCGCGTCGTCCGCCTTCGCGTTATAGAAGGGCGGCTGCAGGATCCCGGCCGGGAAGTTGATGTTGTTCTCCGGCGGATTGTAGTAGGCGTTCACGGTGGGCGGAGTCATGCCCCATTCGTTCTTGTCCACCGGCTTGCCGAACTTCTCGATATTGCGCCGCCGTGCGAATTCCGTAGCCCGCAGGGCATTGCCGAAGTGATCGCCGCGTTCCACCTTCAGGCTCGAATAGTCGCGCCACTTGTCCGGATAGCCGATCTTGTTGCTCACCTGCGACAGCTTGGTCAGGGCCTGGTCCTTGGTGGCGGGACTCATCCAATCGGCGGTCTTGATGTCGACCTCCATCTGCTTCTCGATCTCGCCCACCAACTGAAGCACCTTCGCCTTGCTGTTGCCCGCAAACGCTGCCTCGACATACTTCTGGCCCAGCGCCTCGCCGAGCGCGCGGTCGGTGGCCTGCACGCACTGCTTCCAGCGCGGCGGCGCCTCGCGGACTCCGGCCAGCGTATGGCTGAAAAAGTCGAAATCGGCGTCACGGAACGCCTTCGGCAGCAGATTGGCCTTTGAGGCCAGCAGTTGCCAGGTCAGGTACGTCTGCAGATCGGCGACGCTGGTGGACTCGATCAGCCCATTCAGCGCCTTCATGAAGTCGGGCATGCCAACATTCAGCGTCTGCACGTGCGGCAATCCCGCGGCCTTGAAGAAAGCCGGCCAGTCGATAGCGGGCGCGAGCGCCGCCAGTTCAGCCACCGTCATCTTGTGATACGTGTTATTGGGGTTGCGCATCGACACCCGGTCCAACGCGGCCTTGGCCAGCGCGGTCTCGATGTTCAACACGACCTCGGCGCGCGCGGCGGCCCCGGTCGCGTCCTTACCTTGCCCCTTGGCGAGCAGTTCGAACAACGTGCGTACCGCGTCCCGATACTTGGAGCGCAGCTCCACCGAGCGCGGATCGTCCTTCAGATAGTAATCCCGATCCGGCAGCGTCAGGCCGCCCTGCCCCACATTGGCGATCTGATCCTGGCTATTCTTCGAATCGGCCCGAACCATGAAGTTGAAAAACGGGCGCGAGCCCTCCTTCTGAGACTGCGCGATCAGTGCCGTCAGACCGCTCTTCGAAGCCAGTGCGGCGATGCGCGCCAGATCCGGCTCGATGGGCTTCACCCCGCGCGCGTCCATCGCCGCCTCGTCCATGCAGGAAGCGTAGAAATCTCCAATCTTCTGATCGATCACCGAGTGCTGGTTCGCCGGCGTTGCGACGTTTTCGAGAATCCCGCGGGCGATCTGCTGATTCCGCTCCAGCAGTTCGCTGAAACGGCTCCAGCGCGACTGATCGGCGGGAATCGGATTACTTTGCCGCCAGCTCCCGCAGGCGTACTGATAGAAGTTCTGGCATGGATTGGCGGAGGGATCCATGGCCTTGACGTCGACGCCGGATGCGGTTGGGGGATCGGCGGCGCGAAGGGCGAGCAGGCCTGCGCAGAGCGCGAGACTCAGGCGAAGAGAGCGCATGTTTCGATTGTATTGCGCGGACCGGGCAACCTTCCGTGGCAAAATCAAGGCAGATGCAGAATGTTCAGATCTTCGGCCTGAAGAGCTCCCAGGCGACGCGCGCCGCCGAACGGTTCTTCAAGGAGCGTCGCACGCCGATCCAGTACGTCGATCTGAAGCAGAAGCCGATGGCGCCGGGCGAGATCAAGCGGTTCATCGACCGCTTCGGGTTGAACGGCCTGCTCGATCCGTCGAGCAAGCCCTACATCGACGGCGGCCTCCAGTACATGAAGCTCTCGGAGGCGGAACTGTTGGGGCGGATCGAGCGCGACCCCGGCCTGCTGCGGCTGCCGCTGGTGCGCGGCGCAAACCGCCTGTCGATCGGCAGGGACGAAGAATCCTGGAAAGCGATGGCGGCCGCGCCGGCGAACAAATGACCCGCCCGGCGCGTCACTTCACATCGCGCACGCAACGGAAGCCGATGTCGGGCTTATAGAGCCGCTCGGGCACCGTGGCGAACTCATAAGCCGGCAGCAGCTTGTCCTGATACCCGCCGCCCCGGATGGTGCACCAGGGCTCGTCAGCGGTGGGTTTCGGCTTGATGCTCTGTCCGTAGAAGGTGATCGCCTCCGGACTCGGCTTGCCCGCTTCATCGACAAACTCCCAGACATTGCCGGCCATCTGCATGGCGCCGTACGGACTCTTGCCCGCCTCATTCAGCGCGGCCCGCAGCGCGGACCCGCCCACCACCGCGGCCAACAACGGCTGCGGAGCATCGCCCCACGGATACGCTCGTCCATCGACGCCTCGAGCCGCCTTCTCCCACTCCGCCGCCGTCGGCAGACGCTTGCCCGCCCATCGGGCGAACTCGCGCGCGTCCTTCATGGTGACATTCACCACCGGGAAATTGGGCTTGGCCTCGGCGAATCCGGGCGGAGCGGGATACTTGGTGGCGTCAAGAAACGCCTGATAAGCCGTGTTGGTGACCTCGGTCTGATCGATGTAATAGGCCGGCGTGGTCCGCGACTCCTTCTTTTCGCCGAACTGGAAAGCGCCCGCCGCCACCAGCACCATATCGCCCGAAGGCGCCACCAGCGTCGCCGACGGCGGCTTCGGCGTCTCAACGGTCTTGGCGTCGTCTTTCTTGGCGCCGTCGTCGGTCTTGCCCGGGCGGAGCGCGAAGTATCCTCCCAGGCCGACCACCACCACGGCCGCCGCAATCGCCGGAAGCAGCCACTTCTTGCCGCCCGCCGGTTCCGGAGCCCGCTCCGGCGCACGCTCAGCCGCCGCGGGACGCTGCGCCTGGGGAGCCGTCTCCACGCGCGCGGCGGCCGGAGCCTGCGACCCGCGCTGGATCAGGTCCAACTGCTCGCGCACTTCCGTAAAGCTCTGCGGACGCGCGGCGGGATCCTTCTGCGTACACGCCTCAATCAGGCGCACCAGCGATTCCTGCATGCCGGAGGCGCGCAGCGGCGCCACGTCCACCGGTTCATGCAGCACCTGGTAAAACAGCCGGTCCAGCGTATCGGCGTTGTAGGGCCGTGCGCCGGTCATCAGTTCAAACAGCAGGATGCCGAAGGCGTAGATGTCCGACAGGTGGTTCACCTGCTTGCCCAGCACCTGTTCGGGAGGCATGTAGTTCGGCGTCCCGACCGTGAAGCCGGTCTTCGTCATCGACGTCTGGTCGGTCTTGGCGATGCCGAAGTCCATCAGCTTGGCGACGCCTTCCTTGGTCAGGTAGACGTTGTGCGGCTTCAGGTCGCGATGCACGATCTGCAGCGAGTGGACATGCTCCATGGCCCGTGCCACCATCGCGGCGATCCCGATGCGCGCCTCGATCGACCCCGCCGTGCCGTCCTTGATGGCGTCGTTGAGGTCCTTGCCCTCCAGAAACTCCATCACCATGAACAGCCGCCCCGACTCCTCGCCGAAATCGTAGACGCGGATGATGTTGTCGTGAAGCACGTTGCCGGCAATCTGCGCCTCGCGGATGAAGCGCGCCTTGGTGGTCTCGTCGGCGGCGCCGGATTCGGTCAGGATCTTGACCGCCACCGTCCGCCCGATCATCAGATCCCGAGCCTTATAAACGTGCGACATACCGCCGCCGAGGAACTTCGTCAGCTCGTACTTGCCGATGCGTTGCGGCTGCAGAACGGGATTCCCCCCCTTATACAGAATCAGTGCAGCGCCATGATAGCAAATCGGCGCCGAACCCGCGCCCGAAGGCCCATTTTGAGCGATCTTGTTGCCTGTTGGCGCTACTATATATTTAACTGGAGCACTCTATGCGTAGAATGTGCATGTTGGCAATCGGACTGGCGGCAGCGGCGGCGTCAGCCCAGGAACTCAGTCCGCGGGAAATCTTCTATGGCCAGGGCCGCCCGGCTGCCGCCGCTGCCGCCAGGACGGACGCGCCGAAACCCAGGAGGACCGCCGACGCCTCCAAGCCCCCCGTCCCCACCAAGCCGAAGCCGGAGGAGACCGCTTCGACCAATCCCCCCGTCTCGCAGCCGTCCCACGATTCGACGCCGCGCGCCAACGAAGCGCAACGCGTCAAGGCCGTGGCGGTGGCCGAAACCATCCGTCCGCTCGGGCTGAAGTACGTCATCATGAAGCGCACCGACGCGGGTGAGTACGTCCAGGCCGAACCCGACGCTTCATTCGTCAACGGCGACCAGATCCGCCTGATCATTGAAACCAACGACACCGGCTATCTCTACGTGGTGGCCCAGGGCACCAGTAAGATGTGGAAGCCGCTGTTCCCGTCCCCGGAGATCTCGGGCGGCGACAACAAGGTGGAGCGCGGCAAGCGCTACAACATCCCCAACGACTCCGTGTTCAGCTTCAGCGGCGCTCCCGGCACGGAGAAACTGTTCATCGTTCTATCCCGGCAGCCCGAAGGCGATATCCGCTCGATGATGTACAAGCTGGAGGATCGGCAACGCCAGAACGCCGCCCCCAGCGACACGCTGCTCGCCGCCAACATCGGCATCCAGGATTCGGTGATCCAGCGCCTGCGCTCCAGCTACGCGCGCGACCTCGTCATCGAGAAAGTGGACGACACCAAGACTCCCGCCAGGAAGGCGCCCCCGGCCGAAGCCGTCCAGGCCCCCGAACGCGCGGTCTACGTGGTGAACGCCCGGGCCGGCGAAAAGGCCTGGGTGGTTGCCGACATCGATCTGCGGCACGAGTAACCGGCCCGGACAAGCTCCTGCAAGAGGTCCCAGATGGTGAAGCATTTACACCAGGCGCGCCGTCGTTTTGCGCGCATCTCCCGATTTTCCTCGATCGCGGCCGTGGCGGCGTGTCTGGCCACGGCGATTCCGGCCGGCTTTGCGCAATCGCGCCGGCCCCAGATCGAGGTGACGCTCGAACGCAAAGACGCCAAGGGCTGGAAGGCGGTGGATCCGAACCTGGTCCTCGAATCGGGCGACGTGATTCGCTTCCGGTTCAAGTCGAGCTTCGACGGATACCTGTACGTCACCGACTACGGCACCTCCGGCCAGTACCTGTTACTGTTCCCGCGCGAGGAAACCGGCCGCCAGAATCTGGTGAAGGCGTCGAAAGAATACCTGGTGCCCTCCACGGAGGCCCACTTCCGCATCTCGGGCCCCGCCGGATACGAGTCGGTCTACTGGCTGGTGTCGCCAGTGGCGCTCGGCAATCCGATGGATCTGACTCCGCAGCGGCCGTCCAACTACCGGCCTCCCCGGCTCCAGCCGCGGTGCGACGACACGGCGATGCGCGCCCGCGGACTGTGCCTCGACACGCTGGCCGGCCCCCGCGCCATCGGCCAGAATGACGCCGTGCCGGAGAGCCTTGAGAAAGTGAAGAGCAAGTCTCGCGAATTGACCATCGTTCAGCAGGAGAACCAGTCCGTGGTCTCGCCCGCGGGTCCGGGCGCGGCCCCGATCCTGTATGAGTTCCGTCTGGCCCACAAGTAGGAGGCGTCCGTGTCCCGCAAGATCCTCATCGCGATCCTGACCATCGCCGCCGGCGCGACCGCCGGACAGCAGCAGGACCAGCGGCAGCGCGATCTCGATATCGTGAAGCCCGCGCCGCCCAAGCCGCCGCCCGCCAAAACCGCGCCGTCGGCCCCAACTCGCGCCGCCATTCCCAGAAGTTACGCTCTGGTGGTGGGCATCTCGGCCTACAGGAACCTCCCTCAGAACCTGCAGTTGAACTACTCCGAACGCGACGCCGAGGGCATCTATTCGATCCTGATCAGCCCCGAGGGCGGCAATTTCCGGGCCGAGAACGTTCGAAAGCTGATTGGAACGCGGGCAACGCGCGAAAACATCCGCCAGGCTCTCGAGGAGTGGTTGCCCTCCGTGTCCAAGGAAGACGACCGCGTGCTGATTTACTTCGCCGGCCACGGCTTCATCTACGGCGGCGCCGGCTATCTGGCCCCGTATGACTTCGACATGAAGGCCGCGGAAACCACCGGCTATCCCATGGACTCGCTCGGCAAGGTCATCGGCGGAAAGATCAAGGCGAAGTGGAAGGTGCTGCTCACCGACTCCTGCCACAGCGGCGCGATCACTCCCGAAACGAGCAACGAGAAGGTGAACCAGAAGCTGCTGTCGTTGAACACGTCGCTGTTCTCGTTGACAGCCAGCCGCGACCGCGAGCGGTCCTTTGAAAGCCCCGATTTCGGCGGCGGCCACGGCGTATTCACCTACTACGTCATGCGTGGCATGGAAGGCGAAGCCGACGAAAACGGCGACGGCATCGTGAACGCCGACGAGTTAGCCGAATATGTCCGCCGCAACGTCCGCCAGGCCACCAAGAGCGAGCAGAATCCCACCTCGGATCGCGGCAGTTTCGACGCCGACATGTTGCTCGCCTACAATCCGACGGGCGTCAAGCCGGGCGCTCCGCCGGAAGCCAAGGACGGAACGCTGGTGTTTGAGACGAATATGGACGGCGTCGAGTTATGGGTGGATGACAAGCCGGTGTCGACTCTCAAGAAGGGCGAGCCGTTCCGCTTGCCCGGCCTCCAGGCGCGGCCGCACATCATCAAGGGCGTCAAGCAGGGTTACGAGCCCGACGGCCCGCGCGAGGAGATGGTGTATCCCGGCCAGGAGTCGACCGTCAAGATCAACATCCTGATCCTTCGCCGGAAGAACAAAGCCGCCGTGGACGCCTTTGACAAAGGCCTCCAGTATTACACCAAGGGGTTCAAGGATAACTACCAGAAGGCCGCCGAGTTATTCCAACACGCGGTGGAGTTGGATCCCAAGTACAGTCAGGCCTATCTCTATCTCGGCCGGACCCAGGATGCGCTGTACGATCCGGAAAAGGCCGTGGCCGCCATGAGAAAGGCCATCGAGATCGACCCCGATTACATCGACGCCCGTTTCAGCCTGGGAGCGGTGCTGCTGAGCACGGGCGACGTGGACGGCTCGGTCCGCGAGTTCAACTATGTGACCCAGCACGACTCGAAGAACGCACAGACGCTGAGCCTGCTCGCCCAGGCGTATCGTTTGAAGGGCGCATACCCGCAGGCGATCGACAGCGCCCGGCGAGCCATCGCCGTGGCGCCCGGCCACCCGGAGGCGCACTTCTGGCTGGCCGAGGGCCTGCGTATGAACGGCCAGTGGGACGACGCCAAACCCCAGTACGAGCGCTATCTGCAATTGAGCAACTTCGACAGCGGCCTGGCGGGCAAGCTGAACTACTACATCGTGGGATCGCTGGTCGGACTCGGCAAGAAGAAGCGCGCCTCGCAGGCCGACATCTGGCGCGACCTGCGCAGCCTGGCCTATTTCGGCATGTGCGACTGCGACAAGCGAAGAAAGGCGTACGACTCGGCGATCGCAAACTGCTCCAAGGCGCTCACCTACGATCCGAGCGACCCCTACATCCACTACGCGCTGGGATTGATCTTCGCCTACAAGGCGCAGACCTCGCAAAGCCTCGAACCTCTGCCCGCCGCATCCAAGCACTTTCGCGCCATGCTCGCCTTGAACGCCGACGTAGCCGAGGCAGGCGATGTCCGAAAGATGCTGAAGAACTTCGACGACCTGTTGAGCCGGCCCTAACCACGCGGGAATGAGTCTCCAGCCCGGACAGATCATCGGCGACTATGAAGTGATCGGAGCCCTGGGCGCCGGTGGCATGGGGAGCGTCTTCAAGGCCCGCAATCTGATCTCCGATCGCGTGGACGCCCTGAAAATCCTGCTGCCGGACCTGCGCGCCTCTCACGATCTGGCCGAGCGCTTCGTCAACGAGATCCGCGTTCTCGCCAGCCTCACGCACCCCCACATCGCCGCCCTCCACACCGCTCTCCGCGTCGACAACCAACTCATCATGATCATGGAATTCGTCGACGGGACCAACCTTGAAACCCGCCTGGAATCCGGCGGCGTCTCCCCCGCCGAAGGGATCCGCTACATCAGCGAAGTCCTGTCCGCCCTGAGTTATGCGCACTCGCGCGGCGTCGTGCATCGGGACATCAAGCCCGCCAACATCGCCATCAACAGCCAGGGGTCGGTGAAGCTCATCGATTTCGGTCTCGCCCGCGACGCCGCCAACCGTCACCTGACCCGGCAGGGAATGGTGCTGGGGTCCCTGTACTATATGTCGCCGGAACAGGTCTCGGGCAAGCAGGCCGATAACCGATCCGACATCTACTCGGCCGGAATCACGCTCTATCGCGTGCTGACCGGACGGCGTCCCATCGACGGCGACAGCGAGTTCGCGGTCATGCGCGCCCAAATCCAGGACCTGCCCCTGCCGCTCTACCACTGGAACAAGGCAATCCCCATGGCGCTGTCCGACGTCGTGCTGCGCGCGCTCGAAAAGGCGCCCGAGCGTCGTTTCCAGTCCGCCAACGAATTCCGCGCCGCTCTCGCGCCTTTCGTGGGACGGCGAGTCGTGCCCCAGTTATCGTACGAAGCGACGGTGACCATGTTCCAACCGGCGACGGAGCCGGTGTCCCCAACCCCCATCCCGTCCACCGCCGGCTTCGACGCGCCGACGCTCAACACTCTCCGAAACACCCTGGCCGAATCCGTCGGGCCCATCGCCGGACCGCTCGTCAAGAAGTACAGCCGGACGGCCGCCTCCATCCATGAACTCTGCGCCTCGCTCGCCTCCGAAATCGGGTCCGAGAGCGCGCGAAAGGCCTTCCTGGACCGGATCGGAAGCCAGCTAGGGGCCGGAACGGCTCCGCCCGCCGCTCCGCCGCCTTCCGCCCCGTCGCCGAGCCCCCCGCGGGCGCTCGATCCGGCGGCCACCGAACGTTGCCGCCAGTTGCTGGCCGAACACATTGGACCGATGGCGAAGATCCTGGTGAATCGGGCGTCGAAGACGGCCACATCGCTCGACGAGCTCTACGCCATGCTAAGCAGTGAAATATCGTCCCCGGCGGACCGGGACCGTTTCTTGAAGGCTGGCGGCCAGCGCCCGGATTGACGCCCCCGTCAATCCGCGTCGCCGAGCCGCCGTTGGTGTGCATCTGGGCTGTTGTTCGATCTGGGAGCGCAAATCATTGAAACTCACTGTCAAATTCAACCTGATCTTCATCGCGATCTTCGGCCTCGGGCTGCTCGCCACCGGCCTGATCGCCCGCCGGTTCCTGTTCCAGAACGCACGCGATCAGACCATCCAGCAGGCCCGCCTGATCCTCGAAGCGGGCCGCGCCACCAGGACCTATACGGCCGAGCGCATTCGACCCGTGCTCGATCGCTATCAGCGGGAGAAGGATGCGTTCTTTCCGGAATCGGTGCCGGCGTTCTCCGCCATCCGTTCCCTCAGCTACCTGCATCAGGCCTACCCGGACTACATGTACCGTGAGCCCGCCTTGAACCCCACCAATCCCGCCGACCGCGCGCTCGACTGGGAAGCCGACGTCATCAATCTGTTCCGCAACGAGACTTCGCTCAAGGAATACGTCTCCGAACGCGACACCCCCAGCGGCCGGTCGCTGTTCCTGGCCAAGCCCATGCCCGCCGTGGCGTCCTGTATGGTGTGCCACAGCACCCCGCAGGTGGCCCCGCCGGCGATGGTGAAGATCTACGGCCCCACCAACGGCTTCGGCTGGAAACTGAACGAGATCGTGGCGGCGCAGATCGTCAGCGTCCCCATGTCCATCCCCAACGGCGTGGCCAGCCGCGCGTTCTGGAACCTGATGCTGTGGCTCGGCGGCGTGGCGGCCCTGAGCCTGGTGCTGTTGAACCTGACGTTGCTGGTGGCCGTGATCCGCCCGGTCGGACGCATGTCGTCCGCCGCGGACGAAATCAGCAAAGGCAACCTGGGCGTGCCGGAACTGCCCGTTCAGGGGCGCGACGAAATTTCCATCCTCGCCGACGCCTTCAACCGAATGCACAGAAGCCTGGCGAAAGCGATGAAAATGCTCGAAGAGTAGGGGCGTGGGCCGGTTCCCTCCAGCCCCGCCCCGATCTCCCTTAGCGGCTCGGCGTTCGACGCCGGGCCATGGCCCCGAACAGAGTCAGTCCGCAGCCCATCAGCAGGCAACCGGCCGGCTCCGGAGCCGTCGACCCGGAGCCGCCCGCCTCAATCTGAAACACCGAATAGAAGCCGTTCACCACCAATCCCTGCACCCTGGGACCATCGGGAACCGCCTCCACCAGCCGGAACGTGTCGAGATTCACATCCGGCAACCCGGCATAGTACGCCGTTTGCGCCAGCGACCGCCACGCGGCCGCTCCCGGATCGCCCTCAAAACCCGCCGGATTGAACAGCGACCACGCAGCGTGCTGTATGTCGATCTGCGTGCTCGGACTGTGGGTCAGCAATAGCTGCGAAAACAGCCACGCCACCTCCGCGTAACCCTGCTCGTAATCAGGATAGCCAGCATAATAAGATCCGCTCAGGTCGGCGAATCGGACGAGATTAGCCTCCCAGGTCTGCCCGAAGCTCACCGTGCCCAACACGTCATAGCACATCGCCGCATAAGTCGTCCCGTCGATCTGGATCGTGTACGGACCGACGTAATCGCGCCCATCGTCAACCCCGTTTACCGAAACGAACGTAATAGTTGCGGACTTCGCGACGGAAGCGCATAGCACCAATAGTGTGGACACAACCAGGAGCCGGAGGAAAGTTCGAGTATTCATTTGTATGGTCGTTTGTCACGGGAAAACGGAAGTGTCAATTCGGAACACGTGGTTCGTTCCGGTACGCAAGCGCGCGCCGCGATCGTCACATCTGTTCCGGTTTGGCACAAATACCGTTGATCCCGCATGGACCTATGCAGGCGGCATTCCAAGGTTGAATCGAGGGGAGGACGGTGGGAAGAAGGGCGGCCCGGCGACCGCCCTCAAAGGTGGATCTTACCGGCGGCGCAATCCGGACAGGTCGCGCACGGCGCCCTTGGCCGCGCTGGTGGCGAGCGCCGCATAAGCCCGCAGCGCGCCCGAAACATTGCGTTGGCGCGACCCCGGACGCCAGGCCGCATCGCCCTTGGCCTCCATGGCGCTGCGCCGCTCCGCCAGCGTCTCGTCGCTCACCGCCAGCCGCAGAACCCGCTTCGGAATGTCGATCTCCACCGTATCGCCGGTCTGGACCAGCGCCAGCGCTCCGCCCTCAGCCGACTCCGGCGAAACGTGCCCGATCGACAACCCGGAAGTGCCGCCCGAAAACCGCCCGTCGGTCACCAACGCGCAGGCCTTGCCCAAACCCTTCGACTTCAGGTAGCTCGTCGGATACAGCATCTCCTGCATCCCCGGACCGCCCTTGGGCCCTTCGTAGCGAATGATCACCACCTCGCCCGCCTGCACCTGGTCGCCGAGAATGCCGGCCACCGCGTCGTCCTGGCTCTCAAACACCCGCGCCGGCCCCGAAAACTTCAAAATCGAGGCGTCCACACCGGCCGTCTTCACAATGGAGCCGTCCTCGGCGATATTTCCGTACAAAACGGCCAACCCGCCATCCGGGCTGAACGCATGCGCGACATCGCGAATGGCGCCCTTCTCCCGATCGACGTCGAGCGCGGCATAGCGCGCGCTCTGGCTGAACGGCTCGGTCGTGCGAACCCCGCCCGGCGCCGCCCGGTAGAACTCGGCCACCCCTGCGTCCGACGTCCGCCGCACGTCATGCTTCTCGATGGCGTCGCCGATCGTCGCCGCATGCACCGTATACGACGTCCGGTGGATCAGCCCCACCCGGTCCAACTCGCCCAGGATCGCCATCACGCCGCCCGCCCGATGCACGTCCTCCACGTGGACCGTAGCCGACGAAGGCGCCACCTTGCAGATATTCGGAACCACCCGCGACAGCCGGTCGATATCCTTCATCGTGAACGGGACATCCCCCTCCTGCGCCGCGGCCAGCAGGTGCAGCACCGTATTCGTCGACCCGCCCATCGCGATATCCAGCGTCATGGCGTTCTCAAACGCCTCGAACGTCGCGATGCCCCGCGGCGTCGCGGAAACATCGTCCTGTTCGTAATACCGCCGCGCCAGCTCCACAATCCGCCGCCCCGCCTCGAGAAACAGCTCCTTGCGATCGCCATGCGTCGCGACGATGGTCCCGTTGCCGGGCAGCGACAATCCCAGCGCCTCGGTCAGGCAGTTCATCGAATTCGCCGTGAACATCCCGGAGCAGGACCCGCACGTCGGGCACGCCGAACGCTCCATATCCGCGGTCTGATCGTCGGTCACCTTCGGATCGGCCGCCGCGATCATGGCGTCGATCAGGTCGATCGCGCGCACGATGCCCGAATGCTGCACCTTGCCCGCCTCCATCGGCCCGCCCGAAACGAAGATCGCGGGAATATTCAGCCGCAGCGCGGCCATCAGCATCCCCGGCGTGATCTTGTCACAGTTGGAAATGCACACCATCGCATCGGCGCAGTGCGCATTGCACATGTACTCGACGCTATCGGCGATCAACTCCCGCGACGGCAGGCTGTACAGCATGCCATCGTGTCCCATGGCGATGCCGTCGTCGACGGCGATGGTGTTGAACTCCTTCGCCACGCCCCCGGCGCGCTCCACCTCGCGAGCCACCATCTGGCCCAGGTCCTTCAAATGCACGTGACCCGGAACAAACTGCGTGAACGAATTGGCGATGGCGATAATCGGCTTATCGAAGTCGCCGTCCTTCATTCCAGTAGCGCGCCAGAGGCTGCGCGCGCCGGCCATATTCCGGCCATGGGTGGTGGTGCGGGAACGATACGTGGGCATGCTCTTTCTTGGTTTACGATAGCAGGACGCCCGCGCCGGGCTCAATGGCGGCGGGAAACGTCGGAGCCACCCGCCGCCGCCCGACCGCGCTACTGCTGCAATTCGGCGGTCAAAGTGGCGCCTCCCATCTGGGCCATCACCGCCATCATCTTCACCGGCTTCCGCGAATCCTTCGCAATCCAATAGGTCATGTTGTCATTGCCCCCATCGGCCGCCGTGACATGCACCTTATAGGTCTCAAACGACCCCGCCGGAGTCATCACGCTCTCGCTGCCCTCCACCTTCAACTGCAGCAGCTTCGTCTTCAACTTCTGCATGTCCAGGTTGCGGAACGTCGCCGTATACCCATCGGCCAGCGGCAGCAGCCCGATCACATTCGGCGCCCCCGCCCCCTCCGCAAACAGCGGACCGCCCATGTCGACATCGATCGTCTTCTCCTGCCCATTCATATTCATCGACCCGGTGGCCTTATTCCCAGCCATCGCCACCTGCACCGACACCGGCCCCTGCTTCACACTGCGCTTCACCAGCACCAGCGTCTCCGCGTCCAGCAAGACAGTGTCCACGGCGTTGCCCATGGGCGTAGCCATGGTATCGGTGATCTCCCATCCGCCCTCGACCTTCTTGACCTCGGTCGAAACAGTCAGCGGCATGGTCTGCTGCCCCATCTGCACCTTGGCCGCGTACTTGCACACGCCCACCGCGGGCTTCACGGCCACCTTCGGCAGCCCCACCGCCGTTGCCTCCACGGTCTTGGCCAGCGTCACCGTAGCCGGATCCACGGTGATCTCCTTCAGCCGAGCCGCCACCTCCGGCGTCATATCTTCCTGATACCGCCCGCCCAGGTGTTTGGCGAAAAACTTCTCGATCGCCGCCAGCATGGCCATATTATTCACCGGCCGTGCGAACCCGTGACCCTCGTCCGGCGCCACCAGGTACTCCACCGGGAAATGCCGGTCCCGCAGCGCGATCACAATCTGATCGGCCTCCCGCTTATTCACCCGCGGATCATTCGCCCCCTGCACCACAATCAGCGGCGTCTTGATCTTCGACGCCGAATTCAGCGGCGACTGCCGTTCCAACTGCGCCTTGCCCTCCGCCGTCCGGGGATCGCCCATCCGCTTATAGAACATCACCCGAATCGGCTCCCAATACGGCGGAATCGATTCGAGCAGCGTAATCAGGTTCGAAGGCGCGACAATCGCCGCCGCCGCCGCGTACTGATCGGGCGTAAACGCCACCCCGGCGAGCGTCGCATACCCGCCATAGGACCCGCCCATGATCGCCACTTTCTTGGGATCCGCGATGCCCTGCTCCACCAGCCACTTCGCGCCCCAGGTGACATCGTCCTGCATCTTCTCTCCCCACTGCTGGTTGCCCGCATTGAGGAACTTCTTGCCAAACCCCGTCGAACCGCGGAAATTCGGCGCCAGCACCGCATACCCGCGATTGGCCAGAAACTGCGCATAGCCATTGAAGCCCCACTCATCGCGCGCCCACGGCCCACCATGCGGGAACAGAATCGCCGGCAGGTTCTTCGCCGGAATCCCCTTGGGCAGCGTCAGGTAGGCGGGAATCTCCATCCCGTCGCTCGACTTGTAGCGCACCGGCTTCATTGTCGCCAGCGCCCCGCGGTCGATCTTCTCGCGGATCTTATACTCGAGCGTCAGCTTCCGGCTCTGCCTATCGAACAGGTACGTCTCGCCCGGCTCCACATCGCTATTGGCCGACACCAGCATCAGCCGCTCGTCATCGGTGCGCGACCCGAGCCCGATCTGCCGCCCCGGAAACTTGCCCTGCAGAAACTTATAATCGGTCTCCCAGGCCTTGTTCTTCCAGTTAAAGCGGACCTTCTCATCGTCATAGACCGTAGCCACAATCTCATGCGTCTTCTCGGAGATCACCGCCTGCTGCAGATCCACGCGCTTCAGCGGATCGCTCTCCACCACCGCCGTCTTCCCGCTCGCCGGATCGAGCGTGGCCAGCGAGATTAAGTCGACGCCATCGCCCTTGTTCGTAGCCAGGTAGATCAATTGATCGGTCTTATCGAAGGCGATGGGATCGCAAGACTCGAACACGCCGCAGGAATAGATCTTCTTGAATCCGTCCTCATCCACCCGCAGGATCTCGGTGTCGCCACTTTCCGCCGAGCGGGAAGCCAGCCGCAGCCGGTCCTTGTGATCGAAAATCCAGCCAGTGACGCGATCCGTATTCTTCCGCACCAGCTTCCGCTCGCCGGAAGAGATATGGACTTCATACAGATCATGCCAGGCCTTATCGCGATCATTCAGCCCGACATAGACGACATCGGGAGCGCTGCGCGGCACGGCGTAGAGTATGGCGCGCACGCCCTTGGCTTCGGTGATATTGCGCGCCGCGGGAGCCTCGGAGCCAGGTGCGGGCTTGTCATTGGGATTCACGGCGTAGGCATTGAAGTTTTCATCGCCGCCGGAGTCTTTGACGAAGATGATGAACTTCCCATCGCGGCTCCAAAGATAGCCGGCGATCGGCCGTTTGGTTTCGGCGCTCACCAGGTGGGCGGCGCTAAACGGCTCACTCGTCTTCTTGACCCAGATATTCCGGGTCGAATTCCAAGGCTTCATGAACGCGATAAACTTCCCATCGGGAGAAATCTGCGCGCTCGCAATTTCGGGGTTATCGAACAGCAGTTGGCGGTCGATCAGCGGCGGCAATTGCGCAAAGACCGCGGAAGTCAGGCACAGGGCCGGCAGAAGCCTCTTGAGTGTGGATAGCATAGGCCGATACTCACCGTACGAGTTTCAGCGTCCCGATGTTCCCTTGTCAACCACCGTCAGGGCCGGTTCGCGCCTCAGGCCAGGGTACGAACAGGAGCACGAGCCACTCTCCGGCGCCAGCACATGCATTGCATATACAATAGGAAGCGGTCGTGTTCGAATGGGATCGGCACAATCTGCGAAAGGTGCGGGCGCACGGACTGACCCGCGCGGAGGTCGAGGATGGCCTTTCCCGCGATCCCATCCTCATTTACGAGCAGGAAGCCGAAGGCGAGGCTCGTTACGTATATTACAGTGAAACCGGCCGGAGCCGGATGATCGCTGTGGTGCTGACGGAGCGCGGCGACAGGATCAGGGTGATCACCGCATATGATCTGGACGCTGGCCAGAAGAAAGAGTACGTACAGCGCCGGTTACAGGGAGAATGATGCCAAAAGGAGTGGAGAGTTCGAAACCGCCAAAATTCCAGAGCGAAAGCGCCGAAGCGGACTGGTGGGCAAGTGACGAAGGCCGAGCATTCCTCAAGCAGCAGCCCTCGAAAAAGCGCAAGGGTTCGCCTCTCGTGGCCAAACTAGGCGGAACCACCAGCGTGCAGATCGCACTCCGATTGCCCGGTCCGGACCTGGAGCGCGCGCGTGAAATCGCAGCGCGTAAGGGGATCGGCTACCAGACGCTGCTGAAGATGCTCGTGCACGAGGGATTGCAACGCGAAGCCCGGCGCCAATAGCGAGACAGGCTCCCATTCGCGAATCGAAAGAGCCCCTGCGCGATGCAAGGCGCCTTGCTGGCATGCCCGCGGAGATTCGAGCAGCGGTCAGCCGGCGGGGCGATATCGCTCGACGTGGATTTGGTCCTGTTCGATCTGAGCAAGATCGTAATTCGCCTGGAGGCGCAGCCACATATCGGCGCTGCCGCCAAACGCCTTTGCAAGGCGGACCGCCATCTCGGCGGAAATCCCGGCGTTCCCATTAACTAGGTTATTCAGCGTCTGCCTCGTAACTCCCAGAGCCCTGGCCGCCTCCGTGACAGTCAATCCGAGCGGTTCCACGCAATCCTGCCGGACAATTCGACCCGGATGCGGCGGATTCTTCATCGGCATGCTGTGTCCCCCCATCACCCCCGCATCATCTCATCCCAACCAATCTCCCGCCGCCGGTCCATCGCCATCCGCCCCAAAATCGCCGTCAGCGTGCTCTCCGCCCCGGTAATCGCCGTATTCTGCGGACGCCCCTCCCGCACCCGAGCCACAAAATCCGCCACCGCATCGATCGAAATATTCCGCGGCGACCGCTCCACCGTCTCCTGCCCAGCCCCCCGAAAATGCCGCCAGTGATTCTCCGAAGTCTCCACCATCCCCCGCTCGCCGAAAAACTGCTCCACCACGTCGCGATACCCCTCGGGCGCAAGCGTCGTCCCCGCCATCTGCCCCTGCACCCCGCCGTCATACTCATAAGCGACGAAGTTATGATCCCGGGAATCGCCCCGCCGCAACAACGTAGTCCCGCCAGCCCCAATCGCCGACTTAGGATGCCCGCCCAGAAACCAATTCAGAATATCGATAACATGGACGTTATTCTCGACAATCAAATCCCCCGACAAATCCCTCCACTCATGCCAGGCGGCGTTCTTTTCAGCCTCGGTCCGGGGCGCCGGCGCCGAACCAACTGGCGTCGCCGCGGCCCCTGACTTAATAAACCGGGCATGCCCAAGATAGATCCTGCCAATCGCCCCCGCATCCACCGCCTGCTTCGCCTTCAAATACACCTGAGCAAACCGCCGCTGGAATCCGAAAACGATATTCAACTTACGGTCAGCCGAATCGGCGGCCTTAATAATCCGCTTACAACCCTCCACATCCGGCGCCGCCGGCTTTTCGATGTAGATATGCTTGCCGGAGCGAATCGCGGCCTCGAAATGATCGGCGTGCAGAAACACCGGAGTAGCGATCACCACCGCATCCACATCGCTGGCCAGCAATTGCTCTAAATCCCGATACACCCGCGGATTCTCAAGCCCCAGCGCCGCCTTCGCCTTCTCAATCCGCGCATCCACCACATCGCACAGCGCGACAACCCGCGCGGGCGTATTCTTCGCCATCAGATCGGTAACCAGCAACCCGCGAGGGCCGGCGCCGATCAACCCCACCGTAATCGCCGAGTTAGCCGCGCTCGAACCCACCGCGGCCGCCGCGCCGGCAATCACAAAATTCCGCCGATTCATCCCTTAATCTCCCCAGCCGCCCGCAGCAAAGTCTCCTGCAGTAATAACTCGTGCTCATAAGATAACTCGAGCGCCGTCCCACTCCGAATCGCGCGAGCCAACTCCCTGAAGTCGCCGACAAAGCGAGGCTGGGGCGGCAGCGCGACATCCTGCCAGCCGGCCTTGTAACTCCCCCGCGCCTCACGCAGATACACCCGCATGCGGGGCGGATTCGACTCCGGATGCACCAGAAAACTGCCGTCCGTGCCGATCACCTCAAAGCACCGGTAATCGGTGGCCCCAGCCATCCGGGCCGACTGCGTAATCACCGCCAGCGCCTGCTCGAATTCGAAAACCGCGACGCTATTATCGGCCAGCCGGTCGTCGACGCCCGTATGATGCCGGAACCAGCCCTGCACCTTGCTGGGACGCCCCAGCAACCGCACCGTCGGGTCAATCGCGTGCCCCGCCAACTCGAAAAATCCGCCGCCCTTGTACCGGGCCTCCACCGCGCGCTGGACCGCGTCCCGGTCGGCGCTCATATTGCCGCGCACCATGTGGACACGCCCCAGCCACCCCTTGCGAGCCGCCTCGATCGCGGCGTTCACGCCCTCATGCCAGCGCCAGACATACCCCGTCTGCAGCAGCAGCTTCTTACGCCGAGCCTCGGCTGCCAGCGCCTGAAACCGGCCCAAGTCATTGCCAGGCGGCTTCTCCAGGTGCAGATGCTTCCCCGCCGCGATCACGCGCTCCCCGCGATCCAGCGCCTCCCACACATGACACTCGACAACCACCAACTCAATCGAACCATCGGCCAGCATCGCGGCGTCGTCCACAAACGGCACGCCCTGAAACAAAGGCTCCTTCTGGGCCCGCGCGCGCACCGCCGGATCCGGATCCCACACCGCCGCCACCTGGTAATCCGGCGAGTCCTTCATCGCCTTAAACTTGCCGGTCGTATGACTGTGCTCCAGGCCAAACACCGCGGCCCGTATCGGCCCCCGCGACGTCTGCGCCCCAAGCGCCGCCGGCCCCGCCGCCGCGAATTTCAAAAAGTCCCGCCGATCCACCATGATCAGGGATCATAACACCCACGCATGCTACATTGAGTCACAACGGCGCCTCGATCCATGTTGGGCAAGCACTGGGTAATAGCGATAGGAGGGCTCCTCACGGCGGCCGCGCAGCCGTCCGCCCCCACCGCATTCCTCGGCGCCTGGTGCGGCGCCTGCCACTCGCCCAAAGCCAGGGCGGGCGGCTTCAGCCTCTCCACCCTCGAACGGCCGGACTCCTTCCGCGACGCCCAGGACCTGTGGAACCGCGCCGCCACGCGCGTCCGCAACTTCGAAATGCCGCCCCGCGGCGCCCCCGCCCCATCCGCCGACCTGCGCGAGCGCTTCGTCTCCACCGTGCAGCAAACCCTCCGCCAGGAGTCCTGTTCAACGCAAACCGCGCCCCCGCCCGCGCGCATCCGCCGCCTCAACCGCGGCCAGTATTCGGCCACCATCCGGGACCTGCTGAATCTCCACACCGACGCCGGCGCCCAGTTGCCCGCCGACGGCGCCGGAGGAGAAGGTTTCGACAACGCCGAAGAGACGTTGTTCCTCTCCCCCATCCACGCCGAAAAGTACCTGGACGCCGCCAAAGCCGCGCTCAACGCCGCCGCGAAGGATCCCCCGGCGCGAGCCCGCTTCCTCACCGCGCAACCGTCCGCCTCAACCACGCCGGACCAGGCCGCCCGGGCCATCCTCGCCGCGTTCCTCCCACGCGCCTTCCGCCGCCCCGTCGACGAGTCCGACATCGCCTTTCACCTGTCCCTATACGAGGCCGAGCGCAAGCGTGGCGGATCGTTCGACGACGCGATCCTGTACGCGCTGCGCGGCGCCCTGATCTCCCCCCGCTTCCTGTTCCGAGTGGAGCCGAACGGCCCCCTCGACGACTACGCCCTGGCCTCGCGCCTGTCTTACTTCCTGTGGAACTCCATGCCCGACGCGCCGTTGTTCGAGCTCGCCGCGTCCGGTCAACTCCACGACCCAGCGGTGCTGAAGGCCCAGGTCGCGCGCATGCTCCGCGACGCCAGGTCATTCGATTTCGCCCAAAGTTTCGTCGAACAATGGCTGCGCACGCGGGAACTCGCCCAAACCACCCACCCTGACCCCGGCCTGTTCCCGCCCTGGAAGGACGCCGAACTCCAGGGCGACATCCGCTACCAGCCGGTTCTGTTCTTCCGCGAGATCATCGTCAACAACCTCCCGTTGCTCGACCTGATCGATTCGAAGTGGACCATCGCCACCCGCAAACTGCAGAAGCTGTACGGCCTGAACGTGAAGCCGCCCAAGCCGGACACCGCCCAGCAGCCCCAGCGCATCGAACTCCCCGAAGCGAGCGGCCGCGGCGGACTGCTCGGCATGGCGGCCGTACTCGCCGTATCCTCCCACCCGCACCGCACCAGTCCCGTGTTGCGAGGAAAGTGGCTGCTCGACGCCATGCTCGGCACACCCCCTCCGCCGCCGCCGCCCGGAGTCCCACCGCTCGATGAAGGCGCGGCCGCCAGCGCTCGCACCCTGCGCGACCGTCTGGCCGCCCACCGCGCCAACGCCGCCTGCGCCAGTTGTCACGACCGCATCGACCCGCTCGGCTTTGCGCTTGAAAACTACGACGCCATCGGCCGCTGGCGCACCGAGGACGCCGGCCAACCCATCGACGCCTCCGGCCAGCTACCCGACGGAACCCGCTTCAACGGCCCGGCCGAACTGAAGTCCGCCCTCATGGCCCGCAAGGAGTTGTTCGTCCGCAACCTGACCCGCCGCCTGCTCGGCTACGCGCTGGGCCGGGGCCTCGCCATCGAGGATGCCTGCGCGGTGGAAACCATCGCCGCCAACGCCGCCAACGCCGGCTACAGCGCGCAATCATTGATTACGGAGATCGTGATGAGTCCCCAATTCCGCATCCAGGGAGCGCGCCCATGAAGCAGCTTTCCCGGCGTTCCGTACTGCGAGGAGCCGGTGTCGCCCTCGGCCTTCCCTGGCTTGAGGCCTTCGCGGCCCCGGCCGCGCCGCCCGTCCGCATGGCGATGCTCTACATGCCGAACGGCGTGAACACGGACACCTGGACGCCCGCCGGCGAAGGCCGCGGCTATCCGTTATCGCCAGCCCTCGAACCCCTGGCCGGCCTGGAAGAATATTCCACCGTCATCAGCAATTTATGGAACGCGGCCGCCAATACCGGCGACGGCCACTACGTCAAGGAATCGAGCATCCTCACCTGCACCACCATCAGCAAAACGCTGGGCGTCGACATCAACATGCACGGCGTTTCGATGGATCAGGTAGCGGCCCAGCGCCGGGGCCACCAGACGCCCCTGCCATCGCTCGAACTCGGCATTGAGCCCGAATCCACCGGCGTCGACGGCAACGTCGGCTACACGCGCGTCTACGGCTGCCACATCGCCTGGAGCTCGCCCACCACTCCGCTCGCCCGCGAAATCAACCCGAGGTCGGTCTACGAGCGCCTGTTCCGGGCCGCCTCCCCGCACGCCTCCGGCGCGAACGAGGACGCCCTCCTGCTCGACCGCGTCCTCGGCCAGGCCAACCGCCTGCGCGCCGAAGTCGGCGCCTCCGACCGCGCCCGCGTCGACGAGTACCTGTCCATCGTCCGGTCGCTCGAAACCCGTCTCGAACGCGCCCGCGATCCCCGCCGGAACAACTGGAAACCTCGTGCCCGCGTCGACGCGGTTCCCTGCCCCCAGGAGGCGCCCGAAACCCACGCCGACCGAGTCCGGCTGATGCTCGACATGATAGCGCTTGCATTCCAAAGCGACACGACGCGAATCGCGACATTTATGTTCGGAAATGCGGTTTCGAGCATCAATTTTCGCTTCTTGGAGGGGGTTTCGAACACCCATCACGAGATTTCCCATCACATGAAAGCGCCCGACAAATTGCGCCAGTACACCCTGATCAACCGCTGGCACGTCGCCCAGTTCGCCTATCTGCTCGGCAAACTGAAGGGCATGAAAGAGGGCGATTCGACGGTTCTGGACCACAGCATGATCCTCTTCGGCTCCGCCTTGAGCGACGGTAACTCACACAATCCACACAAGTTACCGCTGATCCTCGGGGGTCGCGGCGGGGGCCGGATCGCCGCCGGCCAGCACCTGGCGTACCCCGTCGACACTCCCGCCGCCAACCTCTACGTCTCGATGCTCGACGCTTTCGGGGCCCCCGTCGACCGTTTTGCCGACTCAACCGGCCCATTACCGCGATTTTTGGCCTAAAAATCGCCAAAAACAGCCGATAAGTCCCCTGCGTGCGTGTAGAATCGTCCAGTTTTGGGCAAATGGGCTCGATGGCGGCCGCCAAGCTGTCCCAACAGCAACAAGCTGTTGTGTCCAAACTCGCCCAGACCGATCAACACGTTCGCGCGCACGAACAGGCCCACCTGGCGGCCTCTGGCGGGTACGCAAAGGGCGGCCCATCATTCACTTACACGCGGGGACCGGACGGACAGCTATACGCCACCGCGGGCGAAGTGAACATCGACACGACACCGGTTCAAGGGGATCCGGAAGCAACCATCCGAAAGGCGGAAACGATCAAGGCGGCCGCCGAAGCGCCGTCGGATCCGTCGACGCAGGACCGGATGGTGGCGGCGCAGGCCACCCAGATGGAAATCCAGGCGCGCCAGGAACTCAATCAAATGCAGGGGGATGCGGTGACAAACCAGGAACGCCGCGCCCACGGCTACCAGACGGATCCTACATCGGCCGCGGGCGCGCTGGTTTCGCTGATCGGCTAAATCACTGGCGTTTCAATAGGTTACGCACCCAACGGGAGAGGCGCGCGGTAACCGGCAGGACCACGATTCCCACCGAGGCAAGGACGAGCGAACTGCTTTCCATGCCGTTATAGGTGGCGGGTCGAGGCCGTAATTCTCACCGGAACTGCCGCTACTATACCTGTATGGCCTCAGCGCTCGCCGCGGCTGTGTCGGCCGCGCTCTTCTGGTTCGGGACCGGCCTACACCCGGTCTGGTTTACGTTGTGGCTCGCGCCGCTGCCGGTGTTGCTCGCGGCCGCGCGAACTCGCGGGTGGATCGCCTTCGCGACGGCGGCGCTGGGGTGGGCGGCCGGAGCCATGAACATGTGGGCCTACTGGGCGAAGGTCGGCGTCCCCGTGCCGGTCCGGATCCTGGCGACGCTCGGCCCGGCGTTGATCTTCGGCGCCGGAGTCGCTTTGTGGCGGAGGTTCCAGACCTCGGGCCGGTATTGGCTCGCGGCGGCGGCGCTGCCTACGCTCGACACCGCGTTCGAATTCGTACAGGCGGTTACCTCAGTCCACGGGACGTTCGGGAGCCTCGCTTACTCGCAGGCGGATGCGCTGCCGGTGATCCAGCTCGCGTCGGTGACCGGGATCGCGGGCGTCACGTTCCTGGCTCTGTTGGGCGCGTCGGCCGTGGCTACGTTGAGACGAGGGCCGATGCTGGCGGCCTTCGCAGTGATACTGGCGGCGACCGGTGGCGGCTGGCTGCGACTGCGGCAGGACGACCGGGCGCCACGGGTGACGGTCGGGCTTGCCGCCTGCGACCGACAAGAGTACCTGTTTCCGTCCCAGCCCGCGGCGGCGCGAGCGTTGGCCCAACGCTATGCGGCCGCGGCTCGCGAACTCGCCCAACGGGGCGCGGCGCTGGTGATCCTGCCCGAGAAGATCGCACGGCTCACCGACGATCAGATGGACGCTTTCGACGAGCCGATGGCGGGGGCGGGGGTGGAGGTGGCGGCCGGAGTCGAACGCTGGACGCCTGCGGCCAAGCGCAATGAGATCCGGCTCTACAGCAAGAATGGGCGGGTGGAGGCGCTGTACGAAAAACATCACATGCTGCCGGCGTTTGAATCGCACCTGCTGGTGGGAACCGAACGCGTGCTGCTGATGCGGCCATCGGGTGAGTGGGGCATGACCATCTGCAAGGACATGGACTTTCCCGCGCTCAGCCGCGAGTATGGCCGGGACGGGGCCGGGCTGCTGATTGTCCCCGCGTGGGATTTTGTCGACGACGGTTGGCTGCACAGCCGCATGGCGATCCTGCGCGGGGTCGAGAGCGGATTCACGGTGGCGCGCGCGGCCAAACAGGGCCGGTTGACCGTCAGCGACAACAGGGGACGAGTTCTGGGCGAACAGATCACCGGGGATTTCGCGACGCTGCTGGCCGCAGCACCCGTGGCTTACACGCGCACACTGTACGCATCCTACGGCGACTGGTTCGGCTGGTTGACGGTGATTTCGCTTGCGGGGCTGGGCCTGATGATCCGGCGGCGCTAACGGAGAGCGCCGCCGAGTTCAGTGAAACGGAAACAATCCACCGTGTGGTCGTTCACCAGCCCGGTGGCTTGCATGAAGGCGTAGCAGATGGTGGTTCCGACAAAGCGGAATCCGCGGCGCTTGAGCTCCTTGCTGAGGGCGTCGGATTCGGGAGTCCGGGTGGGGACCTCCTTCAACGCGCGCGGAGCATTCTGTTTCGGACCGCCGCCGACGAAGCTCCAGATGAAGGCGTCAAACGATCCGAACTCCTTCCGCACTTCGAGAAACGCCTTTGCATTGGAGATGGAGCTTTCCACCTTGAGACGGTTCCGCACGATGCCCGGATCCTCGAGCAGCTTCTTCACCCTGGCGGCGTTGTATCGCGCGACCACGGCGGGGTCGAAGCCGTCGTAGACCGCGCGATAACGGTCGCGCTTGGCGAGGATGGTGGTCCAACTCAACCCCGCCTGCGCGCCTTCGAGAATCAGGAACTCGAACCAAAGGCGATCGTCGTGAACCGGAACGCCCCACTCACGGTCGTGATAGGGGACGTTCAGATCGCCCTTGGCCCACTGGCAACGGACCGGGTCCATGCGGTCAGGCAGCCGCCGTACGGCTGAGCTGAACTTCGTAATGGAGTTCGCCGGGGGCCGGGAAGCCCGCCGCGCCTAGCGTTTCCTTGATGGCGCGGTTGGCGTCGAAGTAGACCTGCCAGTAGTTGGCGTTCGCCGTGTACGGACGAACCGCGAGCACGGGGCCGGCCATGGTGAACGTCAGGATGCTCACTTCCGGCGCCGGCGTCTGGCACACGTTGGGAATCTTCTTGAGCGCCGCCGTCAGCAGTTCGATGGCCTGGGCGTGATCGGCCGAACCGCTCAACTGCGCCAGCAGGTCGACGCGGCGGTAGGCGTTCGCCGAGAAATTCTGGATGGTGTCGGAGAAGATCTTGCCGTTGCCGATGATGGTCTGGACATTATCCGGCGTGTCGATGGTGGTGCCGAAGATGCCGATGTTGGTGACCGTGCCGGTGACGCCGCCGGCGGTGACGAAATCGCCGACCTTAAAGGGACGCAGGATCACCAGGAACAGTCCGGCGGCGAAGTTCGAGAGCAAACCGCTCCAGGCCGCGCCGATGGCCAGACCCGCGCCGGCGAGCAGGGCGGCGAAGGTGGTCGTCTCGACGCCGAAGAAGCCGAGCAGCGCGATGACCAGGGCGAGCGTCAACAGCACGCCGAGGCTCGAACGGATGTAGCTGACGATGGTCGAATCCAGGTGCTGGCGATCGAGCGCCTTGGCCACCAGGCTGACCGCGAAGCGGATCAGTCCGCGGCCGATGATCCAAAGAATAATCGCGCCGACCACCTTGAACCCCACGGTGGTCAGCAGCGAAAGAGCGGTTTGCGAAATCGCGTTGAAATCGATGTGCATTCGTGTCTCCTGACTGGTGAACCTGAAGCTGTATCGCCTATTCTACTTCGCGAAGGTCAGTCGAACGCCGGTGGTAAACAGAGTGTCGTTCTTTTTCCGGCCGGCGACGGGGTCGCTCAGATAACGGTCGCTAAAACTCAACTGCCATCCGAACCACTTACGGATCGAAGTCACGAAGGAGACGTCGAAGTTGATGCGATTGGCCGAGTCGGAGAAGCCGGGGTAGAAAAAGAACTTCTCCTGGAGCGTCGTGATCTTCGAGAACTTGTGCATGAACACCTGGCCGACCAAGGCCTCGCCATGAGTGCGGTTGAGGCCGGTGCTGAAGAACTCGCGATTCACCGCGCCGCCAGCCTGGAAGTCGAGCGTGGTCGTGTCCTTCGCGATGACGTGATAGCCGAGGCCGCCAGCGGGCACGAAGCGCAGATCGAGGGACTGGAACTCGTCATTTTCCAGGTCGACGGATCCGAAGCCGAACAGCTTCTTAGACAGGTTGATGTTGTAGGAGAGACCGCCGCGCTTGGCGTTCGCCGTAACAACGCCGCTCTTGTCGCCGACCGTGCCGGACGAGTAAATGGACGTGAAGTAGGCCGACATCTTGTCCCGCGTGGTGGCGCGGGAGGCGTTGGCGGTCAGGTTGAACGTGTTGGTGACGGCGTTGCCGCGGCTCTGCGCGTAGCCGAGGTCGAGGAATCCGGTCCACAGGTCGGTGAGGCGCGGGTTGCGGAAGCGCTCCAACTGGGCCTGGTAAGCGGCCTCTTCGGACTTCGAACGGATGTATTCGACGCTTTCGCGGGGCGCGGTGACGACGCCGGCGTCCTTGGTCTCGACGTTGATCTTGCCGTCGCCGGTTTGCACCGAGCCGACCAGTTGCTGGCCGCCCTTGAGGCCGACATTCAGCGGTTCGGTGGACTTGATGTCGGTGACGGCGCTCCACGGGATGGTGATGTCGCCGGCCAACTCCGATTTGAGGACCAGGTTCTTGCCATCGTATTTCACGATGCTCCCGGAGATGCGATCTCCGTTTTTGAGCACCACCTGGTCGGCCCACAGGCTGAAGCACGCGCACACGGCGCACAAAACCGCTAATCGAATTCGTTTCATTGCGATGATCATTGCTACTGCTTTGATTCAGTATGCCAACTCAGCACGAGGCCGACAATCAGACCATCGCCCGGCGGGAGGAAGACAAAATAGTGATAACGGAAGCACTTCGCAATCCGTCAAACTAGGAATATGTCACCCTTGCGCCCGCTTGCGGGCCTGCTTGTCGCGCTGGTCGCGGCGCCGGCGGCGGAGCTCGCCGCCGATCCCAACGTACGGGCGGCGCTTGACCGCATCTCGGCAGCCAGTATGCGGGGACATCTCTCGTTTCTCGCCTCCGATCTGCTGGAGGGACGGGGGACGCCGTCGCGCGGCCTGGATATCGCTGCCGAGTACATCGCGGCGCAGTATCGGCGCGCGGGGCTGGAGCCGATGGGGGACGACGGGTACTTCCAGACGGCCCGGTTTTCCACGTTCGAGCCGCAGAAGGAGGGCCTGAAGTTCGAACTGGAAGGGGACGGGAAACAGGCGGCCCCGCCGGCCGACCAGGTGACGACGGCGACGACCTCGGCGGTGTCGCTTTCCGCAACACCGGTGTTGAGACTCACCGCGGCGGACGCGGAGAAGGCGGCGCAGTGGAAGCACGATGACGTGAAAGACAAGGCCATCGCGATCCATTTCCGAAGCAACTTCGATCGCGAGGGATTCCGGCTGTATTCGACCGTGCGGCGCCTGCGCCCCGCCCTGCTGATTCTGACGGGAAGCGCCGCGCGCGGGCGCCGGACGCAGTTGGTCGCGCAAGATGCGCGGGAATCCGAAACGCCCGTGATCACGCTGGGCGAGGGAGACGCCGCCAAGTTGCTGGAGGAGACCGACGGGCTGAAGATTTCCGTGACAATTCCGGCGCCCAAGGAGACCGCGGTGACGCTGCGCAACGTCGCGGGCCTGCTGCGTGGATCCGATCCCGTTCTGAAGGACAGCTACATCCTGGTGACCGGCCACTACGATCACATGGGCATACGGCCGACCGGCGACGGCGATCGCATCTTCAACGGCGCGAATGACGACGCGAGTGGAACGGTGTCGGTGATGGAGATCGCGGCCGCGCTGGCCGGGATGTCGCCGAAACCGAAACGCTCCATTGTGTTCGTCGCGCTGTTTGGCGAGGAGTTAGGTCTGTTGGGGAGCCAATATTACGGGCGCCATCCGCTGGCGCCGCTGGTGAAAACGATCGCCAATGTGAACCTGGAGCAGGTGGGGCGCACCGACTCATCCGACGGTCCGCAGATCGCCATGGGGAGTTTCACGGGTTTTGATTACTCCGACATGCCGGCGCTGTTTGAGAGGGCCGGGGCGCAGGTCGGCGTCAAGGTCTATAAAGACGCCAAGCGCAGCGATCCGTTCTTTTCGCGCAGCGATAACCAGGCGTTGGCCGACTTAGGCGTGCCGTCCCACACGCTGTGCGTCGCCTTCGAATTTCCGGACTATCATGGCCTGGGCGATGAGTGGCAGAAGATCGATTATGACAATATGGCCAAGGTGGACCGGATGGTGGCGCTGGGCGTACTCATGATGGCTGACTCAGACGCGCCGCCGAGGTGGAACACGACCGACGCCAAGGCGAAGAAATACTCAGACGCATGGAACGCGCTTCACTCCGAGGCGACGCACTGACGCGCGGCTATTTCGCGACGAGATAGACGGCGGCGGTCCGCGCGGCTAACTCGGCGGTGAGTTGGCCGTCATGCAGGACCGCTTCGCCGGATCCCAGAGCGTTGGCGAGGCGGCCGTCGGCGATCGCGGGCGCGGGCGCCGTCACTTTGGCCGCCTTCGCATCGTTATTGAACGCAATGATGGCGACGCATCCCGGCGATGAACGTTGATAGACCCAGGATTGGTCCGTGGCGCTGAGTTGGGTGAATGCGCCGCTGCGCAGGCAGACGTTCGCGGCGCGCAGTCCGGCCAGTTTGCGGACGTGTTCGAACACGGCCTGCTGGTTCGCATCGCGGCCGGCGGGGGTGAAGGCGTCGCGGGCGTCGCCGGGGAAGCCGCCTGGAAAGTCGCGACGGTTGTCCGGGTCGGCGCCGCCCGGGAGTCCGATTTCGTCGCCGTAGTAAATCATCGGGACGCCGCGCGCGGTGAGCAGGAACGTGAACGCCAGTTTCAGGCCGTCCACCGTGGCGCCGGGCTCATTCATGAAACGCGGGACGTCGTGCAGGCCGAGGAAGGTCACCAGCGTGGCGGCATTTGGATAGAGATAGTCGTGCCCGACCATGTTCGCTAACTCACGGATGCTTTTTCCGTTAGCGAAGGCCCGGCGGAGGACGAAGTGAGAGGGAAAGTCGAACAGCGAATCGACGCCCGTGTCGACGCCGTCGAAACGGGCCGCGCCGCCCTGGAAGAAGGAGACTAACGCCGGGTCGCCGTCGAACATCTCGCCCACCACGCGGAAGTTCGGGTATTCCCGCTTGATGGCGGCCATCCAGTCGCGCCAGAAGGCGCGCGGAACGTAGGGCCAGGTGTCCTGTCTTATGCCGTCCATTCCGCTAACTCCGATCCACCAGAGAGTGTTCTGGATGAGATAGCGCGCCACCTCGGGATCGTTCTGATTCAGGTCGGGAAGAATGTCGATGAACCAGCCTTCGAGGGTCGCCTTGCGCATGGCGGCGGGCGAGTGCGGATCCATCAGCGTCCAGGTTTGCCAGGTGTTCGCCAGGTGATTGGCGAGGGTTCCGTTGTACCAGGTGGGGGTTGGCGAGTCGGCGACCCAGGGGTGATAGGGACCGGTGTGATTCGCCACCTGATCCTGGATGATCTTGAGGCCTGCCGCGTGGGCCTTCTCGACTAACTCGCGGAATTTGTCGAGCGTTCCGATGTGTTCTTCGACGCCGTAGAAATCCACCGCGCCGTAGCCGTGATAGTCGGTGATGGGCTGTCCGTCGTAGGTCTCCTTGCGGTTGAGATGGTTCACGTTGTCGTAGACGGGGTTGACCCAGATGGCGGTAACTCCCAGGTCCTTGAGATAGGGCAGTTTGTCGATGACTCCCTGGAGGTCGCCGCCGTGGTAGTAACGGCCCTTGGAACGGTCGAGCAGGCCTTTGGAGACGGGCGGGTCGTCATTCGTCGTGTCGCCGTCGGCGAAACGGTCCGGCATGAGGAGATAGATCAGGTCGTCGGGGGAGAAGCCCTGGAAACGTCCCTGGCGCGGGAGCGGCGCGTCGATGCGGAAGGGGATCGCCGCCTTTCCTTCGCCGGTAACAGCGGCGATCTCCACCGGGCCCGGCCGGGCGGAACGCGGGATGGCGAGGTCGACGAACAGGTAGGTCCCGGCGCTATTGACGCGGACGTTCGAGGCTCGGAAACCTTTGGCTGAAGCGACGACGCGGGCGTCGCGGAGGTTCGCGCCGCGGATCAACAGGCGGATGGGATTGATGGAGTGCGCGGCCCACCAGTTGGGCGGCTCGACTTTGGTGACCTGGGGCGGAGCGGCCGGCAGCAATCCGGCCGAGAGCAGTAGAGCGGCGATCGCCTGGCGCATGTTATCTGCATCTTACATGGAACCGGCGCCGGAAGCATGGGCGGCGCGGGACGCGGCTATACTGCTTTCATGCGGATTCTACTGTTTCTTACGGCCGCGATCTGCTGCGCGGCGGCGAGCAAGGACGCCCAGTTCAACGGCCGCTGGGACATCAACGTCGTGAATGAGCCGCGCGCTCGCGTGTGGTGGCTGGAGGTGACGGGCGCGGGGACGCCGCAGGTAGCCGGCAAGTTCGTCGGCGCGCCGGGCGGCGGGATGGATGTGATTCCTCGTATTTCGGTGAAGGGCGGGCAACTGGAGTTCGAGTTCGACCGCATCTATAAGGGCCCGCGCAACGGTCCGATGCAGAAGGGCGTATATAAGGCGAAGCTGGAGGGCGGTAAGTTGCAGGGCTCGTTTCAGGTGGAGGGCGATGACTCGTCACGGCTGGCCTGGACGGGCGTGCGCGCCGCCGAAATCAAGGACAAAGACGATGGTTCGTGGAAGACGGGCAAGCGGATTGCCGTGTTCAACGGGCGCGATCTTAGCGGTTGGCATACGCGGCTGGCTGGTCATGAGATCGGCTGGCGGGTCACCGATGGGTTGCTGA
This sequence comes from Acidobacteriota bacterium, assembly GCA_018268715.1. Classification (GTDB taxonomy): domain Bacteria; phylum Acidobacteriota; class Terriglobia; order Bryobacterales; family Bryobacteraceae; genus TMP-7. Next base: position 193,127 of record JAFDVZ010000011.1, read on the forward strand.
ATAATGGCGCCGCGGGGGTGCCCGACCTGGTGAGCGATGCTACGTTCTGGAATTTCCAATTGCATGTGGAGTATCGCATTGGCAAGGGGTCTAATAGCGGCGTGGGGCTGCGCGGGCGGTACGAGATCCAGATCCTCGACGACGGCGGACGGCCCATCGATGTGCATAGCAACGGCGCGCTGTATAGCCGCGTTGTGCCGTCCAAGGAGGCCAGCCGCGCGCCGGGCGAGTGGCAACAGTTCGATATCCGCCTGGTGGGACGCACGCTGACGGTGGTGTTGAACGATCAGAAGGTCATCGACCACGCCGAGGTGGAGGGACTGACCGCCATCGCCAATAACGGCGATGAGGGCAAGCCAGGGCCGCTGATCCTGCAGGGCGATCATGGGCCGGTTGAGTTTCGCAATATTACGCTGACTCCGTTGACTAAATAGTTATGCGACCTATCTTATTGCTGGTTGCCGCCGCGGCCGCCTGGGGCGCCGATGGCTCTTTCACGCTGGAACAGATCATGTCGCGGCCGTTCGTTTCGGAGTTGACGGCGGGGCCGGGCGGGCGCGTGGCCTGGCTGGTGAACGTCCGCGGCGTGCGGAATGTCTATGTCGCCGAACAGCCGGAGTACCGCGGGCGGGCGGTGACTCGCTTCGCCGAGGACGATGGACAGGACGTCGGCAAGCTGCGCTGGATGCCGGATGGCAAGGCGGTGGCGTTCATTCGCGGCGGGGATCTGGAGTTTCCGCGCACTGAACATCCGAATCCGCTGAGTCGCGCCGAGGGTGTGGAGCAGGGCGTGTGGATCGCGACGGTCGACGGGAAGACGCGCAAGCTGGCCGAGGGCGGAAGCGTCGCGCCGTTGGATGCGACGCGCGTTTTGTACACGAAGGGGAATCAGATCTGGTCGGTGGGGCTGGCCGACGATGCGAAACCGGCGATGGTGGCGCAGCCGCGCGGCGCGGTGGAGGATTTGACGGTGGCGCCCGATGGGAGCGCGGTGGCGTTCACGAGCGAGCGGCGCATGCATGGGTTTGTCGGCGTGTACCGGTTCGCGGATAAGAGCCTGCGGTATCTGGACGCGAGCGTGGATACGGACCAGTCGCCGGCATGGTCGCCCGATTCGAAGTCGGTGGCGTTTGTGCGGGTGGCGGCGGGTTCGCGGCGGCAGGGCGGGGCGCACAGGGAGGATGCGGAGCCGTGGTCGATTCGCGTGGCCGATGCCGCGACGGGCCGTGGGCGGGAGGTTTGGAAGGCGCGGGCGGGGGTTGGCAGCGCGTTTCATCCGCTTGCATCCGGCACGCTGCTGTGGGGCGATGGGCGGCTGGTGTTTCCCTGGGAGCGCGATGGGTGGTCGCATTTGTACTCGGTGGCGGAGGGCGGGGGCGAGGCCGCGCTGCTGACGCCGGGCGAGTTCGAGGTGGAGCATGCGGCGCTGGCTCCGGATCGGCGAAGGGTGGTGTTTTCGTCGAATCAGGGCGACATCGACCGGCGGCATATATGGCGCGTCGGCGTGACGGCGGGCGCGAAGGCCGCTGCTTTGACGAGCGGGGCGGGGATTGAGTGGTCGCCGGCGGCGCTCGATGGCGGGGCGGTGGCGTTCCTGCGCTCGGACGCTCGTCAGCCGGCGCGGGCGGCGATTCAGACGGCGGGCGGGGCGGGGCGCGATCTCGCGGAAGGGCTGCTAGCGGCGGACTTTCCCGCATCGGCCATGGTCGAGCCGCAGCCGGTGATCTTTCCCGCCGCCGACGGCATGCCGATTCATGGACAGTTGTTTCTGCCGCGCGGGGGCGCCGCGAAGAAACCCGCGCTGATCTTTTTCCATGGCGGGTCGCGCCGGCAGATGCTGCTGGGTTGGCATTACATGTATTACTACAACAACGCCTATGCGCTGAATCAGTATCTGGCTTCGCAGGGTTATCTCGTGCTGAGTGTGAATTACCGGAGCGGAGTGGGATATGGGCTGAATTTCCGGGAGGCGATTAACTACGGACTTACCGGCGCGAGTGAGTATAACGATGTCATCGGGGCGGGGTTGTATGTGCGCGGGCGGGCGGACGTGGACCCGAAGCGCATCGGGCTGTGGGGCGGCTCCTATGGCGGGTACCTGACGGCGTTGGGGCTCGCTCGCGGATCCGATTTGTTCGCGGCCGGAGTGGATTTTCATGGAGTCCACGACTGGTCGAAATTGCGAGATTTCGGGACGAATGTCGCGGAGGAGCGAACAGCGTTCGAGTCGTCGCCGATGGCGGCGGTGAAGACGTGGCGGTCGCCCGTGCTGCTGATTCATGGGGATGACGACCGGAATGTTCCGTTTACCGAGACGCTGCGGCTGGTGACTGCCTTGCGGGCTCAGAAGGTCGACTTCGAGGAGCTGATTTTCCCGGATGAGATTCATGACTTCCTGAGTTATCGGCACTGGGTGGAGTCATACCAGGCCACGGTCGATTTCTTCGCCCGGAAGATGCGGTAGTTATGGAGAGGCTGACCCGGCGCGACTTACCCGTGGCCCTGTTCGCCGCCGCCGGGTCGTCCGCCGGGCTCCAGCCGATCGTGGTCAGCATCAACATACTGTTCGACCAGGGGGCGCATTCGGGCAAGGGACTTCGCGCGGATGAGCTGGCGAAGTTCGACCGCTCGCAGGACCGGGCGCGCCGCGAGTTCGCCGTCAGCGGGATCTTCTTTCAATTGCAGTTGACCGAGGGCGCTTATCTGCGCACGCAGGGCTACTCCGAGATCCCGGAAAAGTTCCTGGCGGCGAATGCGATCAATCTGTTTGTCACGGCGGCGCTCGGCTATGACATCGACCGCGAGCGGACGGGCGGCTCGTCGAGCGGGCCTCGCGGGCGGCGGCCTCCGTTCGCGGCGGACCCGTATTTCAAGACGTTCCTGGGGCTTGGCGACGCGAGCGAGGCGACGCTCGCGCACGAATACTCGCACCACTTCACGCTCGACACGCAACGCCCGCCGAGCGCTTCCGGCAACTTCTGGGCCGACATGCGCAACGATTACTGGCTGTGGCGGCAGCGGCGCGGCGTCCCCATCGCGGAGTTCCGCGCCTGCGCCCGCTCGAAGTGGGCTCGGCTGACCGACGCCGTACCGCTGCGGTGACTGCTACCGATTGTCGAATTGCTCCACCCAGAGTTCGCGGTCCGACTTCAGGACTCCGAAGTCGATGGAGGCTGGCTTTGCGGATTCGTCCACATAGACCGGACGACTGAAACAGAACGTCCCACGGTTGTGCGCACAGTAGTCTTCCATCCGGCGGTACAGAGGCCCCTTCGGATGCGCTTTCCAACCGCGATTCAGGGCGCGCCGCTGCACGAATACGTTGAGTTCGAAGCCGTCGACGACGCCGCCCATGGCGTAGGCGATGAAATGCCCGCGATCCCAACCGGGGCCGTATGCCTCCCGGAGGGTCGGACCCGCCCAACCACGCAAGCGTGCGTCATCGCGCTTCGGCAGGCGCGGCGCCGACCGGCCGACAGCCAGCACAAGGCGGGCCTCCATCGTTGGATTCGGAGGAACCAGCCCCTGCGCTTCGAGCGACGCGTAATCGTCGTAGATGTAGTCAAACGTCCCTTGCGCGATGCACGCTATCGCAGTGGGACGCCCCGTCATCGCCAGGTAGGCGTCGCATGCGGCGTAGATCAACTCCTCCTTCAGCCACTCCATGCGATCTTCGCCAGAGCGCTCCGCGCTCGCGTCGAAGAGAGCCCGGTAGTCGATCTCTCCGGGGCCGGGAATGTCCGAAGGCGGCATGATCAGCCGGCGTAGGGATGCTTGTACGGCGCGCGATAGTCGCGCTTCAGCAGCTTCGAGGCCGCCGGGTTGCCGACAATCTGCTCCTTCTGGCGGTCCCACACCACGCGGGAAGTCGTCTTATACGAGATCATCGCGAGTTGCACCGTCGCCGTCGAGAAGAAGCCGTCTTCCGGAGTCACCGTCGGCTGCTTGCGGGCTCGCACGGACTCGAGCCAGTTCTGTACGTGCGCCAAGCCCGTGTCGCCCGTGACGGTGTAGGTCTTGCGCTCGGCGCCGCGCCCGCTCGGGATCACCACCCAGCGCGAGTCCGTCACGAAGACCGTCGCCTTGTCGCCGTAGAAGAAAATGCCATTGCTGGTTTCGGGCGAATATTCGACGGCGCCCCACAGACGGTGCTTCCACACCACCGGGCAGCGCTCGAATTCGAAGTGCGCAGTTAGCGTGTCGGGCGTCGTGATCTTGCCCTTGTACTGATACAGGCCGCCGGCCGCCTCCACCCACTTGGGCGTCGATTCGCCGAGTATCATGCGGGTCCCGTCGATCAGGTGGATGCCCCAATCCACCAGATGGCCGTTGCCGTACGGCTCAGCCAGGCGCCAGCTCTTGTGGCCGATGGCGGGGCTGTAGGGCAGCTTCGGCGCAGGTCCGCACCACGTCTCCCAATCGAGCGACGGGGGCGGCGCCTGGGGCGTTGGGTCGGGCGTCGCGGCCGTGTAGTGGATCTGCACATCCACTTGCACGATACGGCCCGCATTGCCTTCGCGGATGAACTCGGCCACCTGCTGATAGGCCTGGCTCTGGCGGCGCTGGAAGCCGATCTGCACAATACCCGCGTTCTTCTTCGCCGCCTCCACCATGGCGCGGCCTTCGCGGATGTCGTAGGCGATGGGCTTCTCTTCGTAGATGTGCAGCCCCTTCTTGCACGCCGCGATGAAGGGCATGGCGTGCCAGTGCGGGGGAGTGGCGATGATCACCGCCTCCAGGCCCGGCATGTCGAGCAACTCCCGATAATCCTTGAAACTCTTCGGCTTCGAGCCCTGCTTCTGCTCCATCTCCTTGGCGAAGGTTTCCAGGTGCTCCGTGTCGATGTCGCAGACCGCGACGATCTCCGCGCCGCCCGCCTTCAACGCGGCGTTCGCGTCGACGCCGCCATACCATCCGCAGCCGATCACGCCGATCTTCAGCTTCTGATCGGCCGCGGCGCCATATACCAGCGGCGCGCCGATTGCGCCCAGAAACTCCCGGCGATTCGTCCCAGTCATGTCAGGTCCTCCTTATCGGACAATCCGGCAAGCGCCGGTTAGAACTTCCGTCGTCGAGGCGGCCTGTCCGGGCTGGCCTCCACCCACTGCAATCTCGATCTCGCCCGGCTCGATGACCGGCCGGCCGCCTTCGCCGATCAGCGCAAGCTGGTCCGGCGACAGCGTGAACTCCACGCGCCGGCGTTCGCCCGGCTTCAGCGACACTCGCGCGAAGCCCTGCAGCGAGCGGATCGGCGCTGCCGCGCGAGCATCCTTGTGTTTCAGGTATAACTGCGCCACCTCGTCGCCCGCTCGATCGCCCACGTTCCGCACCTCGGCCGACACCGTCACGCTGTTTCCCGCCCTTACTTCCGCGGGCAGGCGAAGGTCGCTGTAGGCGAATTTCGTGTAACTCATACCATAGCCGAACGCCCATAACGGCTGACCTTCGAAATAACGATAAGTCCGGCCCTTCATGTCGTAGTTGTCGAAGGCCGGAAGCTGCTGTTCGGACTGATAGAAAGTCACCGGCAGGCGGCCGGCTGGATTATAATCGCCAAACAGGACGTCGGCGATGGCCGTTCCGCCGGCCTGTCCCGGATACCACAGCTCCAGGATGGCCGGCACGTCGCGCCTGGCGTTATTCACGGCCACCGCGCTGCCGTTCAACAGCACCAGCACAACGGGCTTTCCGGTTTCGAGAATCCGTTTCAGCAGATCCTCCTGCACCTGCGGGATGCCCAGCGTAATGCGGTCGCCGCCGGAAAATCCTGGCACTTCCACCTTCATCTGCTCGCCTTCCAGGCGCGGCGAAAGCCCGAGCATCATCACCACCGCGTCGGCCTGCTGGGCGACGCCGACCGCCTCCGATTCATAACTCGGCCGGGGCGGCGACCACACCAGCCGGATGTCCGCGTCGTTGTGGTACTCGTGGAACTCCACACGTAACTCGTACAGCCGTCCGGCCTCTAACTCGACGGCCGAGTAATCGTAGGCGCGCTCGTGGATGTCATTGCGGCGGGCCACCTGCTTGCCGTCGAGATAGACCTCGTAGGCGTTCATGCCGTTGGCGCCGAGATAGTATTTTCCCGTCACCGTGGGGGCCAGATAGCCGGTCCAGCGGACGCCGAAGTTATCGCCGTCCATGTCGTCGCGCGGCGCGCCCGACTTCCAGTGAAAATCCACGGTGGAATCGACGCGCGTGAACAGCGGCGCGGGCTTCGAAGGAATCTCCGCGGCGGGCCGACTGGCCGACTTGCGACGGTACTGGCGCCCGTTGAAGTTGGCGCTCGAGAAGTATTCGGCGCTCAGGCCCGGCTTGCGGTCGGGACCGTTCGACGTGAACAGGGCGCTGGCCGGAACGGTCTGAAACACCGGCGCGCCGGCCGCCAGATCCGACCCCTGCGCGTACAGCACCTTCATGGTCGAGCCCACCTTGCGCCGGATGCCCTCCAGCGGCGTAATGGGCTGCGACGGTTCGCCGTTGTAGTTGCCGAGCAGCGTGTCGATCGAGTCGGCGTTCGGCCCGATGACGGCGATGGACTTGAGCGACTTCGACAGCGGCAGCAGATTCCCCTCGTTCTTCAGCAAGACGACGGACTCGCGCGCCATGCGGGCGGCCAGTTCGCCATGCGCCAGGCTGTCGTTCACGCTGTACGGGATTTGCGCGTAGGGGACCATCTCCGGCGGATCGAACATACCCAGCCGGAAGCGCGCCGTCAACAGCCGCCGCACGGACACGTCGATTTCCTTCTCGGTAATCAGCCCCTGCTTCACGGCCGGAATCAGGGCGTTGTACTCGGTCCCGCAGGTGAGGTCCGTGCCCGCCTTGACGGCCGCCGCGGAGGCCGCCTCCGCCGTCGGCTGCACCTTGTGGAACTGGTAGATGTCCCAGATGGCCCCGCAGTCCGACACGATGTAGCCGGGGAAGCGCCAGTCCCGGCGCAGCTTCAACTGTTCGAGCAGCGGGCTGGCGCAGGCCGGGTCGCCGCGGAAGCGGTTGTAGGCGCACATCACCGACATCGCGCCGCCCTGCCGCACGGCGGCTTCAAACTGCGGCAGGTAGGTGGTCAGCAGGTCGACGTCGCTCACCCGCGCATCGAAGGAGTGGCGCGTTGACTCCGGCCCGCTGTGCACTGCGTAGTGCTTGGCCGTGGCGATGGTCTTCAAATATTTCGGATCGTCGCCCTGCAGGCCGCGCACGAACTGGATGGCGAGTTGGCCGGCCAGATAGGGATCCTCGCCGTAGGTCTCCTGACCGCGGCCCCAGCGCGGGTCGCGAAAGATGTTGATGTTGGGCGTCCAAAACGTCAGCCCCTGATAGATACCGCGCTTGCCCTGACGGAGGAACTCGTGGTGCTTGGCGCGCGCCTCGTCGGAGATCGCCGTCGCCGTCTCAAACAGCAGCGGAGCGTTCCACGACGCCGCCATGCCGATGGCCTGCGGAAAGACCGTCGCCACGCCCGCGCGCGCCACGCCGTGCAGGCACTCGTTCCACCAGTTGTAGGCGGGGACGCCCAGCCGGTCGATGGGCGCGGAATCGTTCATCATCTGCGAGACCTTCTCTTCGAGGGTCATGCGCGACAGCAGATCGTCGACGCGCTTGTCGACGGGCTGAGCGGGGTCCCGGTACAGCGCGTCTCCGGACGGCTGCGCCAGCGCCACCGCGCTGATCAGTAGAAGGGAAAGTCGGAGCGTCATCGCCGTTTGAACCTTTTCGATTCTATGCGATTCTCCCTTCGTTTGGGACGATTCAACGGGTGCCGCGCAGCCACTTGAGGATCGCCGGCATCGCGTCGAGGGCGGCCCGTTCGCCGGCCTCGATCAGGGCCTGGGCGCTCGAAAAGGAGTTCCAGTTCGCGTCGCGCGCTTCCGGCGTGAGTATCAGGTCGGAGAACCGGCGCCAGTTATCCTCGGTCCTGCGAGAGACAATCTGGAAGCAGCGGTTCACCACCTCAAAGACATTGGCCGGCGCCGAGCGCCGTTCGGGCGCGGGCAGGTGCACCGCGATCACGTGCGTGGCGCCCATTTCGCGGCAAAGGCGGGCCGGAACGTCGACGCTCATGCCGCCGTCCACCAGCAGCCGGCCGGCGTGCCGCACCGGTTGAAACAGCCCGGGGTAGGAGCAACTGGCCCGAACCGCGGTGACCACGTCTCCGCGCTCGCGGAAGTGGGCCGGCTCGCCGCTTTCGAGATCGGTCGCCACCACGCCCAGCGGAATGCGCATCGACTCGAACGCGGATTGCCGCAGCAGCTTCCCAAGGAATCGCGCCATTCGATCGCTGCCGGCAAAGCCCATGCGGCTGACGGTCCACCGCGCGACGTCGCTGAACCGCATGGCGGCGCCGGCGCTCGCGATATCGTCGGCCGCCGCTCCACTGGCGAACGCCGCCGCCACGATGGAGCCGGCGCTGACGCCCGCGATGCAGTGCAGGGGAACACCGTGGCGTTCGAGCACCCGCAACACCCCGGCATGCGCGACGCCGCGCGCGAAGCCTCCGCCCAACGCCAGCCCGATCCTCGCCCCGATGTTCTCCATGCGACCCTCCGGCACCACAAGCGCGACGCTTGCGCAAATTCCGCCAGATTATCCTTCGTCACAACGGCTTCGACGATCGCATTGCCCTGACTGCTTACGATCCGTGCAAGCTGGCCTATTTCGATTTAGCCTAGCCTTTATGGACAAAATCTCCCAGAAGATCCACCCGTTTTTGTGGTTCGATACGCAAGCCGAGGAGGCCGCCCACTACTACGTTTCGATCTTCCCGAACTCCTCCATCGGCCCCATCACCCGTTTCGGCGAGGGCGGACCCGGGCCGAAAGGCGGCGTCATGACGGTGGCGTTCCAACTCGAAGGACAGCAGTTTGTCGCGCTGAACGGCGGCCCCCTCTACAAAATCAATGAAGCGGTGTCCTTCCTGGTGCACTGCGACAATCAGGCCGAAGTGGACCATTACTGGGAGCGGCTCAGCGAGGGCGGACAGCCGATCCAATGCGGCTGGCTGAAAGACAGGTTCGGCGTCACCCGGCAGGTGGTCCCCCGAGCTCTGTTCCGATTGCTCGCCGATCCCGACCCGGAGAAGGCCGCCCGTGTCACCAGGGCCTTCATGCCCATGAAAAAGCTCGACATCGCCCAACTGGAGGCCGCCTGGAGAGGCGAACAGGGGCCTTCTTCATAGAAATCTTAAATCGAATGAATCAAAAAACGCTGTTCGCCCTGCGGACGTGACATACGTATAATCGGTCTTTCCCTCCAATCCATGTTGAGGAGTTAAGTGCCGATGTACAAACGATTCGCGCCACTGGTGTGCCTGTTGCCGGCCCTCGTCAGCGCCCAAACAGCCGCCCCTGGAGTCGAACAGAAAATCGCCGATCTCGACAAAGCCGCCAAAGCGGCCCAGTCCGCCGGCGATAACGCCTGGATGCTGGTGAGCGCCGCGCTGGTTCTTATGATGACCGGCCCCGGCCTCGCGCTTTTCTACGGTGGACTGGTCCGCCGGAAGAACGTCCTGGGCACCATGATGCACAGCTTCATTCTCATGGCTCTGGTGACGGTGCTATGGGCCGTATTCGGATACAGCCTGGCTTTCGGGGAAGGCAACTCCTTCGTCGGCGGCTTCCAATATTTGTTCCTGAATAATGTCGGTTCGGCGCCGAACGCCGACTACGCGGGCACCATCCCGCAGCAGACCTTCATGGTCTATCAGTTGATGTTCGCCATTATTACGCCGGCGCTGATTTCGGGCGCGTTCGCCGAACGCATGAAGTTCAGCGCGATGCTGCTGTTCAGCACCCTGTGGCTGATCATCGTCTACCTGCCGATGGCGCACATGGTGTGGGGCAAGGGCGGATTATTGAACGCCTTCTCGGGCGGCGCCCTGCCTTGCTTCGACTTCGCCGGCGGCACGGTGGTGCACATCACCTCCGGCGTGTCGGCCCTGGTATGCGCCATCTATCTCGGAAAACGCCTCGGCTACCCGTCCGAGCCCATGAAGCCGCACAACCTGGTGATCAGCTTCATCGGCGCGTGTCTGCTGTGGGTGGGCTGGTTCGGCTTCAACGCGGGCAGCGCGCTCGGCGCGAGCGGACTGGCCACCAGCGCCTTCGTCGCCACTCATTTCGGAGCGGCCGCCGCCACCATCGGATGGCTGATCGCCGAATGGTGGAGGAGCGGACATCCCAGCGTGCTGGGCGGAATTTCCGGATGCGTCGCCGGACTGGTGGCCATCACCCCGGCCTCCGGCTTCGTGAAGCCCTTCCCGGCCATGATCATCGGCTTCGCCGCCGGCATCCTGTGTTACTTCATGGTGGCCTACGTCAAGGGTAAGCTGGGCTATGACGACGCGCTCGACGCTTTTGGCGTGCACGGCGTGGGCGGGACCTTCGGCGCCATCCTCACCGGCGTGTTCGCCACCAACCTGGTGAACGACGCGCTCAAGGACAGCGCCGGCAATCCGCTGCCGCTCGGCGCGGTGGACGGCAACGTAATGCAGATCGCGCGCCAGATCGGCGGAGTGGCCGTCTCCGTCGTGCTGGCCGTGGCGGGGACGCTCATCATCCTCAAAATCTGCGATATCTTCATGGGAGTCCGTGTGGACGCCGAGCAGGAGGTCCAGGGACTCGACCTGAGCATGCACGGCGAAGAAGGGTACAATTTCGAAGCATAGGCGCTCAACCATGAAGAAAATTGAAGCGATTATCCAACCTCACAAACTCGAGGATGTGAAGGAGGCCCTGAAGGGCATCGGCGTCGATGGCATGACCATCACCGAGGTGCGGGGCCACGGCCGCCAGAAGGGGCACAAGGAAGTCTACCGCGGGCAGGAGTACCACGTCGATCTGCTGCCAAAAGTGAAGCTGGAAATGGTGGTCCCCACGGACCGCTGCGAACAAATCATCAACACCTTGGTCAGCGCCGCGCGCACTGGGAAAATCGGCGACGGTAAAATTTTCACCTACGACGTCGCCGAAGCCATTCGCATACGTAACAACGACCGGGGGGAAACGGCTCTATAAATACATGGCAGTGAAGGAAGCTGTTGAAGTGCGTCTCGCCTCCGCCGCGAGCGCTGAGCAGTTGATCACGGATCGCTCGACCCAGGTGGACGCCATCGTTCGAGCTTCCTTCTCCCTCCATCTCGGATCGCAGTTTCCACAGGGAGTGGCGGCGATCGCCGTCGGCGGCTACGGCCGCCGCGAGCTGTTTCCCCACTCCGACGTGGACGTCATGATCCTGGCCGGCAAGCAGTTCGACGGCAAGGGTCTGCGCGAACCGGTCGGGCGCTTCCTCAAGGACCTGTGGGACGCCGGCCTGCGCATGAGCCACTCGGTCCACAACGTGGACGAGTGCTGCCAGTTCAACGACCAGAACGTCGAGCTCACCATCAGCCTGCTCGACCGCCGCCCGCTTGCCGGCGACAGCGACCTGATCACCGATCTCGGCATCGCCATGCCGCGCTTCTACAAGGCCCACGGCGCCACCATCTCCCGCCACCTGGCGCGCATCTCGCGCTCCCGCCATTCCAAGTTCAGCAACACCATCTATCACCTGGAGCCCAACATCAAGGAGACCCCCGGCGGACTCCGCGACGTCCAGGTGTGCCGCTGGCTCGCCAAGCTCGTGCCCGGCCGCCAGATCCCCGACCTCGATCCCGTCTGGAAATTCCTCGCCCCCATCCGCCTGTTCCTGCACGAGGCTTCCCGGCGCGACAACAACCTGCTCTCCTTCGACATGCAGGACGCCATGAGCGCCAACCCCGGCGCCATGATGCGCGACTATTTCCGCCAGGCCCGCGCCGCCTTCGCCGCCGCCTCCGAGTTCCTGGACGCCGTCGAGGAGTCCCAGCCCTCCCTGATCCGCCAGTTCCGCGACTGGCGCTCGCGCCTGTCCAACTCCGAATTCACCGTCTCCCGCGACCGCGTCTACCTGCGCTCCTCCGGACTCCTGCAGGCCGATCCCGACGCCGTCTGGCGCCTGCTCGAGTTCACCGCCCGGCACGGCGTCCCGGCCGCCAAGGAGCTGGAACAGAAGCTCGCCGCCGCGCTGCCCGAACTCACCGCCCACATCGCCAGGACGCCCGTCTGGCCGAAGCTGCGCGCCGTGCTCTCGCTGCCCAAGGCCTCCTACGCACTGCGCATCATGCAGCACACCGGCCTGATGGCCGCCCTGTTTCCCGAGTGGGCCCACATCGATTGCCTGGTGGTGCGCGACTTCTATCATCGCTACACCGTCGACGAGCACACCATCGTCACCCTCGAAACGCTCGAGAACCTGGCCGACCCGCGCTACAAGGAACTGCTCGGCGAAGTGGAGCACATCGCCCTCATCCGCATGGCGCTGCTGTTCCACGACTCCGGCAAGGGCACCGGCCGCGAGCATTCCGCCGAATCCGTCCGCATCGTCCAGCAGGAAGTGGCGCCCCGCATCGGCCTCGCCGGCGCCGACCTGCAGGCCGTCCTGAAGCTGATCGAAGGGCACCTGCTGTTGTCGGTGGCCACCACCTCCCGCGATCTCGACGACGAACACACCGGCCTGCAACTGGCCGATCAGCTCGGCACCGTCGAGCAGTTGAAGATGCTCACGCTGGTCACCTACGCCGACATCAGCGCCGTGAATCCCACCGCCATGTCGCCCTGGCGCGCCGACCAGCTCTGGCGCACTTACCTGATCAGCTATCAGGAGCTCACCAGCGAGCTCGAAACCGCCCGCATCCGCTCCTTCGGCGCCGATCCCGCCACCTCCGCCTTTCTCGAAGGTTTGCCCGCCCGCTACCTCCGCACCCACACCATGGAGCAGGTGGAGGCCCACGTGGCCATGGCCGCCCGCGCGGCTCGCGAAGGCGCGGCGGTCGAACTGGTGCGCAGCAACGGCTACTGGCAGGCGGTGGTCGCCACCATCGATCGCCCCGGCCTGTTCGCCTCCATCGCCGGAGCGCTCGCCTCCTTCGGCCTGAACATCCTGAAGGCGGAAGCCTTCGCCAACTCGAGCGGCATCATCCTCGATTCGTTCGTCTTCTCCGATCCGCTCCGCAACCTGGACCTGAACCCCTCCGAAATCGACCGCCTGAACGACACCCTGCTGCGCGTCATCCTGGGCAAGGTCGAGGTGAAGAAGCTGCTCGCCGGCCGCCGTCCGCTCGCCCGCCATCCGCAGGTCATCGAGCCCCGCGTCGCCTTCAACAACCGCTCCTCCACCACCGCCACGCTGATCGAAATCGTCGCCGAGGACCGCCCCGGCCTGCTGTACGACCTGGCCAGCACCATGTCCAAGGCCGGCTGCGACATCGTCGTCGTGCTGATCGACACGGAGGTCAACAAGGCGCTCGACGTCTTCTACGTCACCATGAGCGGCGCCAAGGTGGACGGCGAACGGGAAGCGGCCCTGCGCACGGCCCTGCTTGAGGTGTGCAGCGTCAAGTAACCGTCCGCGCTTGCGGGGCGCGGTAGAATCGCATAACCACCGGTATGCGACTCCAACCCGGCAAGAGGCTCGGGCCGTACGAGATCGCCGCGGAAGTCGGCGGCGGCGGCATGGGGCTGGTTTATCGGGCCCGTGACACGCGTCTCAACCGCACCGTCGCCATCAAGGTCCTGGCCGACGACATCGCCTCGGACCGCAACGCCTGTCTCCGTTTCGAGCGCGAAGCCCGCATCGTCGCCTCGTTGAATCATCCGCGCGTCTGCCAACTCTTCGACGTCGGCCACCACGAAGGCTCGCCCTACCTGCTGATGGAGTTCATCGACGGAGAATCGCTCGGCCAGCGCCTCGGCCGCGGCCCCCTTCCCCGCGACCAGTTGCTGCGCTTCGGCGCCCAGATCGCCGAAGCCCTGGACGCCGCCCACCGCCGCGGCATCATCCACCGCGACCTCAAGCCCGGCAACATCATGCTCGCCCGCGACGGCGTCAAGGTCCTCGACTTCGGCATCGCCAAGATCCTCGAGCCGGACACCGAACCGGACGGCGCCGCGGAGCTCCCGCTCACCCGCGAAGGCGCCTTCGTCGGCACCCCCCACTACATCGCCCCGGAGGTCCTGGAGGGCCGCCCCGTCGATTGCCGCGCCGACATCTTCTCCTTCGGCGCGGTGCTTTATGAGATGGCCTCCGGACGCCGCGCCTTCGACGCCAACAGCCGCGCCGCCATCATGGTGGCCGTCCTCAAGCGCGACCCCGATCCGATCCCGGACCTGCCCCCGCAGATCGACCGCGTCGTCCGCCGCTGCCTCGCCAAGGACCCTGAAGACCGCTGGCAAACCGCCCGCGACCTGGCCGACGAGCTCCGCTGGATGTCCACCTCCGGCTCTCAATCGGAGTTGCATCGGCCCCCCACCCCGCCCTCCCGGGCCCCAAGGATCCTGCCCGCCGCCGTGCTCCTGGTCGCGCTCCTGGCGACCGCCGCGCTGGGCCTGTGGCTCTGGCGCCGCGGCGCCCGTCCTCCGGCGCTATGGACCGGCGCAATGCTCGGCGGCCCCCGCATCGCCCTGGGGCCGCGCGTATCCCCCGACGGCTCGATGCTCGCCGTGCAGGCCATGGTGGACGGCCTCACCCAGGTGGCCGTCATGCGCCCGGAGACCGGCAATTGGATGGTGCTGACCCGCGAAACCACGCGGGGGCAGGTGATGGAGATCTCCTGGTCCCGCGACGGCTCGCGCCTGTTCTACGACCGTCACACCGATTCCCCCCGCGGCGTCTTCAGCATCGGCGTCCTCGGCGGCGACGAGCGCTCGGTCATCGAGGAAGCCGGCTTCCCCGAAGCCCTCCCCGACGGCAGCCTCATCGTCGCCCGCATCAACTCCGGCCGCCAGCTCCAGATTCATCGCTTCTGGCCCGACAACGGCCGCCTGCGCCCCTATGACGCGGAGTTGCGCGCCAACATCTCGGGGACTCCCATGCGCGTGTTTCCCAACGGCAAGGAGGTGGTGTTCCTCGGCAAGAGCCTGGGGGCGGCGGGCGAGGACCGGCTCTGCGCCCTGGACGTCGAAACCGGCAAAGTCCGTCCCATCGCGCCCGGACTCAGCATTCCCGTCGTGAACAATCTCTTCCCCCTGGCCGCCACCCCGGACAACGACTTCGTCCTCATCAACCTGCCCTCCGGAAACCTGCACCGCATCGTGCGCATTCCGCGCCACGGCTCGGGCGTCCCGGTGGAGCCGATGTTCACCCTCACGCTGATCCCCTGGTATCTGGACGTGGGCTCTGACGAGACGCTGTATCTGGAGCAAATCGACCAGCCCTGCGAGATTCTCCGTCTGAAGGCCGACGGCGGGGGGCTGGAGCGTATGGCCGCCTCGCCCGCCTTCCGCTTCGGCGCCATCGCCGGCTTCGATTCCGCGGCCCTGGTTCCCGCGGAGTTGGCCGGACGCCCGCGCGTCCTGTTCGCCGAACCCGGCCAGGATCCGAAACTCCTGGTGGACTCGGGCGACGACACCGGCCCGCCCATGACCCCGCTCGGGCCCGACGCCGCCGTGGTGATGCTCGGAAAACGGCCCAACCGCGCGCCGGCCGTCGTGTCCGTGCCCGGCGGACGCGTCCTTCGCCGGTTGCGCGGCCCCGCCGCCGAGATCATGAGCCTCTCCGCCTCGCCCGACGGCCGCACCCTGTACTACACCGCGGAGCGGACCATCTGGGCCCTCCCCATCGATGGCGGAGAACCTCGCCGGATCGCCCCCGGCGACGTAGTGACGGCCTCGCCCAACGGCCGCGAGCTGATCGCCCAGTTGAATGAAACGGGCGGCTCGCGCCTGGTCCGCATCCCCTTGGGCCCAGGCCCGCCGATGGATGTGGCCCTGAACGGCGGCCTGCGACTCACCGCCGCAGCCATCGGCCCCAACGCCGTCGCCGCCGACGGACGCATCCTGATTCAGACCGCGTCAGCCGATTCGTGGTATTGGAGCGCCGCCATCCTCGACCCCGCCAGGGGCGAGGCGCGCCGGATCGCCACCGATTACGCGGGCGATCTCTTCTTCGCCGGCTGGACCCGCGACAGCCGCATCGTGGCCCTGGGCATCGGGATCAAGGGAGGCGTCTGGCGGTTCCGCCGCGAATGATCTCCCGGCCGCGCCCTGGCGTTACTGCTCCGGCGTCTGCGATCCGTTGGCGGCCAGCGTCTTCTCCAGCTGGGCCAGTTGCTTGCGCGCCGTCTCGGTCTCCGGAGCATCCGGCGCCAGCTCGATGAACCGCCGCATGTGGACCGCCGCGTTCTGGAAGTCGCGCTTCTGCGCCAGGATCACGCCCATCAACTGCTCCACCCTCGGCAACTGGTGGCGCGTGTCCAGCTCGATCAACTCCGCGGCGCTCTTTTCCGCCTCATCCAGCTTCTTCTGATTCAGCTTGGCCCACGCGTTCAGGAAAAACGCCCGGGGAAAGTCGAACCGGTTCAGCTTCAGGATGCGATCCGTAATGTCGGCGACGTCGTCCCATTTCTGGTCCCGCGCCGCCATCTGCGCCAGCCCGTCGTAGGGATTTACGTACTTGGCGTCGGCGGCGATGGAGGCCTCAAACGCCTTCCGCGCGCCCTCGGCATCCTTCTGCCGGTCGCGCACCGTGCCCAGTTCGTACCACGCCACCGCGTACTTCGGATACTCATCGACGGCCTTCTCGTAGTTCTTCCGGGCGTCGTCCAGCTTGCCCTTGCCCAGCGCCTCGTGCCCTTTGTCGAAAGCTTTCCTGGCGTCCTTGGGCGCGTTCAGGGTGGTGCCGCTGATGGTCAACCCTTCCACGTTGCCCATCCGCCGCAGCACGATCGTGCCCACGTCCGGATTGTCCATGGACCGCCGCAGCGCCAGGCTCACCGTCTCGGACCGGAAGCCCGCCAGGTTCGCCCGCAGCTCGCAGTTCATCATGCTCATCTCAGCCGACCGGCTGCTGCCCATCGACCCCGTTCCGGAACTGCTCGTCATCCCCGGCATCCGCCCGCCCACGTCGGAGGACGAGGCGTCCATGAACAGCCCGTTGTTCTGCCCCAGTTGGAAGCTGAAGCGGCCCTTGCGGTCCGTGTAGGCCTCGTGGTACACGCGCGAGCCGCACACCCGCTCGATCATGACGGATTCCGATGGCGGCGTCCCGTCGCTCAGCATCACCTTCCCGCTTAGGAAGACCGGGCGCGTCACGTCCGGGTTCGGCAGGTTCTGACCCGACGATGTGGTCGGCGTCTGGGTCGTGCTCCCCGTCCGGGAGCCCGTTCCAGGCGAGTTGGTGGGCGGAGATGGCGTGGGAGCCGGTGTTGCTTGCCGTTGCCCGTACAGCGAGGCCGTCGCCAGCATCGCAAGACAAGCAGCGCTGGCAATAGAGGTAGAGAGCGGACGTGTCATAATCCCCCCGCGATGTTGCCGATTATAGCGGGTCGCCGCCCATAACGGGCGGCCCCTACTCTGCTATGACCGGTCCGTGGCTCGGTTTGACACGCCTTAACAGTAAAATCAGGGGGATTAGCGATACAAAAGTCACCCCCAGCACCCAAAAGATATCGATGAAGGCCAGCATGGCCGCTTGCCGCTGCACCATGCCGTAGATCATCCCCTGCGCCTTGGAGGCCGCCTCCACCGCGTTCACCCCCTGTTGGGTCAACCGCGTGGCGATCCCCTGCAACGCTCCCTGATAGGTGGAATCGTAGGGCGTCAGGTGCCCCACCAGCACCTGCTGATGGTACTGGCTGCGGCGGGAAAGCATTGTAGTAATGATGGCGATCCCGGTGCTTCCGCCCACGTTGCGGGCCAGGTTGATCAGGCCCGTCGCGTAGCTGGTCTTCTCCTTGGCGATCACCGCGAAGGCGATCGTGTTGATGGGCACGAACAGGAACGCGAGGCCCAGGCTCTGCACGATGCGCGCCCACACCGCGTCGCTGAAGGCGATTTGCAGGTCGAAGCTGGTCATCAGGAACAGTCCGCCCGACGAGATCAGCAGGCCGAAGATAATCAGCCAGCGCGCCTCGATCTTGGCCAGCAGCATTCCCACCACCGGCATCAGCAGCATGATCACCACGCCGCCCGGCGACAGCGCCATGCCGCTCTGCATGGCCGTGTAGCCCAGCAGCGATTGCAGAAACAGCGGAAGGGCGGTCGTGCTGCCGTACAGAACGAACCCAAGCGCGAACATGTTCAACGTGGAGACGGCGAAGTTCCGGTCCTTCAACAGGCGGAAATCCACCACCGGGTCCTTGTGATTCAGCTCCCACAGCACCACGGAAACCAGCGCGACCACCGCGATGACGGCCGACGCCAGAATCAGGTTCGACGCAAACCAGTCGTTGCGCTGGCCCTCGTCAAGCGCGATCTCGAGGAATCCCAGGCCGGTGGTCAGCAGGCCCAGGCCGATGAAGTCGATCCGCGCGCCGTCCTTCAGGCTGGTGCGCCTCAGGTACGGCGGATCGTGGACCAGCATCGAGGTCAGGAACAGCGACAGAATGCCCACCGGAATGTTGATCAGGAAGATCCAGTTCCAGCTGTAGTTGTCGGTGATCCAGCCGCCCAGCGTGGGGCCGACAATCGGGGCCACCACCACGCCCATGCCGTACATCGCCATGGCCATGCCCTGTTTTTCGGGCGGGAAACTCTCGCGCATGATGGCCTGCGAGATGGGCTGCAGCGCGCCGCCACCCAAACCCTGCATGATGCGGAAGAAGATCAGCCAGCCGAGGCTCGGCGCCAGTCCGCACAACGCGGAGCTCAGCGTGAACAGCAGCACGCAGGTCATGTAGTAGCGCTTGCGTCCGAACAGGCTCGAAAACCACCCGCTCATCGGCAGCACGATCGCGTTCGACACCAGGTAAGCGGTCAGCACCCAGGTGGCCTCCTCCGTGGTGGAGGACAGATTCCCGGCGATGTGCGGCAGCGCGACGTTGGCGACGCTCGTATCCAGCACTTCCATGAAGGTGGCGAGCATCACCGTCACCGCGATCAGCCACGGGTTCACCTCCCCTGCCGCCGCCCGGGACGGCAGGGGTAACGCATTCGAAACGGTTGCCATGGCGTTTTACCGCGTGATGATCGTCGCGTCGACGTTCAGCCCGGGCCTCAGCAGCGCATCGGCGGGCAGGTTGTCGAACAGGATCTTGACCGGAACGCGCTGGACCACTTTGACGAAGTTGCCCGTGGCGTTTTCCGGCGGCAGCAGGCTCAACCGCGCGCCCGTGGCGGCGGCGATCGAATCCAGATGGCCCTCGTACTTGCGGCCGTCCAGGTCGATCTTCACCTCGGCCTTCTGGCCCAGCTTCACGCCCGCCAGTTGCGTTTCCTTGAAGTTCGCCGTCACCCACAGGTCGTTGAGCGGAACCACGCTCAGCAGCGGCTGGCCGGCCTGCACGATCTGCCCGGGTTCGACGTTCTTGCGCGTCACCATGCCGTCCACCGGCGCGACGATCACGGTGTAGCCCAACTGCAATTCGGCGGTTTCGAGGTTGGCCCTGGCCTGCTCGATGCCGGCCGCGGCCGAGGACGCCTCGGCGGCGCGCACCGTCACCTGGCGCTGTGCGGCCCGGGAGGTGGCGATGCCCGCCTGCGTCTGCAACACGCGGGCCTGGGCGGAGGCGACGGCGGCCTTCTTGGTGTCGGCGGCCTGCCGTGCGGCGGCCAGTTGTTCGCGGGCGGCCTGCAACTGGCTCTCCGCCACGCGGGCGGCGGCCGTGTAGGCGTCAAACTGCAGCTTCGAGATTTCTTCCTTGTCCACCAGAGGCCGCATGCGGCTCAAATCGGCCTGGGCCCGGTCGGACTGCGCCTGCGCCGTGGCCACCCCGGCCTGCGCGGCGGCCACGTCGGCGGTGGAGGCGCGCTGGTATTCCACCTGCGCCCGGGCCAGTTCGGCCTGGGCGACGGCCAGCGCCGCCTCGGCTTCCGACGTCGTGCCCCGCGTGGTGTCGCGCACCAGCGGAACGCCGGCGGTCGCGCCCTGGGCCTGGCTGCGGGCCAGTTCCACGGCGGCCTGCGCCTGGTTCAGGCGCGCCTGGTTGTCGCGGTTGTCGATGCGGACCAGCACCTGCCCCTTCTTCACCATCTGGTTGTCGTTCACCATCACCTGCTCCACCGTCCCGTAGATCTTCGACGCCACCGGCACGATGTGGCCGTCCACCTGGGCGTTATCGGTGGAGATGCGTCCCTGGAAATGGAGCCACGCGGCGATCGCGACCGCGGCGGTGATGAGCGCTCCCGCCAGCAAGCCGCCCAACAGCCGGGTGTTCCTGCGCGGAGCCTCGGCCTTCGCCGACACTTTGGTCTCGATCCGTTCGATTTCTTCTTCAAATTGCACGTTTGCCATGTTCGTTGTTCCTTCGAGGGCTGCCGTTCTAACGTCCGTAGAGAGATTCGATCTGTCCGGTGGCGCGCGACAGGTCCGCGCGCGCCTGGTTATACCGGTACAGGGCGACGATCTGGTTGTCATTGGCCCGCGCCAGGCCGTCCTGGGCGGTGATTACTTCGATGTTGCTCGCCACGCCGGCCGAGAAACGGTCCCGGGCCTGGGTCACCTCTTCATCGGCGAGCTTCACGGCCCGATTCGCCACTTCCACCTGGCTGCGGGCCGAATCGAGCTGAGCGGCCGCCGTCTTCACTTCGAGGGCGATCCGATTGCGTAGCTCCTGGCGATTCTGCGCAATCTTCTTCAGCTCGATATCGGCCTCGGCCATCTGGGCGCGAATGCGTCCGCCGGTGTACAGAGGGATGTCGAGATTCGCTTGGTAGTTATAGGTCGGGATCATCGAGCTCACCGTGAGTCCCTGCTGGGCCCAGGCGCCGGTGACGCTCAACTTGGGCAGGCGCTGGTCCGAAGCGGCCCGCCGCTCGAGCTCCAGGGCTCGGACACGGGCTTCAAGCGCCTGCAACTCGGGGCGGGCGCGGTAGGCGGCCTCGAGACCCTGTTCGGCGTTGAACTCGGGCGTCTCGAAGAAGCTGACCTGGTCTACTAATTCGATGTCCTGGGCCGGATCGAGATTCAGCAGCCGCGCCAGGCCGAACAGGGACGTCTTCAGTTGTGTCTCCGACTCGATCAGCCGCTGGCGCTCGTTCTGGTATTCGACATCGGCGCGCAGCGTGTCGATTTTGGCGCTGACGCCGTTCTTTTGGAGGTCGGTGGCCTGGTCGAGCAGCGCCTTGGCCAACTCCGCCCGGCTGCGCGCCGCCTTGACGTCGGCCGCCGCCCGCAGCCCCCCCAGGTATTGGGAGACCACCAGGAAGACGTTTTCCTCCCGCACCGAGGTCCGGTCCGCCTCCGCCGCCCGGACGCCTTCCTTCGACGCCTTGTAGCGGCGGTACACGGCCAGGTCGAGCAGCGGCGCCTCCGCTCCAACCCCCGCTTGACCGACCCAAAATGGGCCAATATGTTGCGGAAAACCTGCAAATTTGACGCCAATTTGCGCTTCTATGTTCACTCTTCGCACCGCATCCGAGGCCGAAATGCCCACCTGCGGCAGCAGCGCCGAACGGCTAAGTCTATTATTTTCTTGCGCTTGAGCAATATTCAGGTTCGCCGTCACCACCCCCGGATTCTGCTTCAGGGCGGTTTGGACGGCGTCTTTTAGCGTGAGTTTGAGGGGGGCGGCGGAGGCTTGGGCGGCGGCGAGGAGGGCGAGAATCGCCGTAAACCGTAGCAAATGCTTGCACTTAGGGGTGGCGGCCGCACGCTGGGCGGGGGCTCCGGTGACTTCTTCCACAATGGCGCAGGTCATGGGGTCCGCAACGATGAACGAAACGCCTGTTTTGTGCAGATTTTCGAGCAAATCGCGCCCGTTATCGTCAATAAACGTCACATCCGAGAGATCAAAAACGGCTTTTCGGCCGTTGCGGACGGACTGGGCGGTGTCCCAGGATTGCTCGACCTCACGGACCCACGGGCCTATGAGGCGGCCTTCCAGTTTGAATTTCAGTTGTTCCGGGGTGTCGTGAATCGAAATCTTGAGCACGCCATTTTGGGTGCACGATGGGCGCCGGAATAAGTGCTTTGTTTTCAATTGGCGCCGAAAGTCGTCGGCGCCGGTATTTCGGCGCCTGCCGACATATCGGCTGCGGAGGGTATAATGCCCGGTACTGGGATGTTTCCTTAGGAGGGATTATGTGCGATCAGGATCATTTTGAAGACGACCGGCGGGAGTTTGAGGCTCGCGGGTTGGTGACGCGGAAGCAGTTCGGACTGATGCTGGGGGCTGGCGTGGCGATGATGCTGCCGCAGACGGCTCATGCGGTGGCCGTGACTGAATCCGATGTGACGGTGAAGACTCCGGATGGGTCGGCGGACTGCTATTTTGTTCATCCAGCGGCGGGGACTGGGGCGGGCGTGCTGGTGTGGCCGGATATCTTCGGGCTGCGGCCGGCTTTCCGGCAGATGGGTAAGCGGTTGGCCGAATCCGGGTACTCGGTGCTGGTGGTGAATCCGTTCTATCGCGCCAAGAAGGCTCCGACGGCGCCGGATGGGGCTAGCACGCCGATCCAGGATGTACGGCCGCTGGCCATGGGGCTCAATGAGACGACCCACTTCACGGACGCCAAGGCGTTTGTGGCGTGGCTCGATGAGCAGAAGTCCGTGGCGAAGGGCCGCAAGATCGGGACGCAGGGGTATTGCATGGGCGGTCCGATGGCCTTCAGGACCGCGGCGGCCGTGCCGGACCGGGTGGGCGCGGTGGCGTCGTTCCACGGCGGCGGACTGGTGACCGAGGCGCCGAATAGTCCGCATCTGCAGGCCTCGAAGACGCACGCGAAGTTCCTGGTGGCGGTGGCCGAGAACGATGACAAACGGTCGCCGAAGGATAAGGACGTCATGCGGGAGACGTTCACCAAGGCCAGCGTCGAGGCCGAAATCGAGGTCTATGGCGCGGCCCATGGGTGGTGCCCGCCGGATTCCCGGGTCTACAACCAGGAGTTGGCCGAGAAAGCCTGGGGACGGCTGCTGGCGCTGTACGGCAAGGCGTTGGCCTGATCGCCATGAAACGGCTGGGGTGGGTGCTGCTGCCGGTGCTTGCCTTCGGGGCGGAGCGCGCGCGGGATCTCGGCGTTCCCTTTGACGGCAAACCGGGCGAGTGGAACGCCATCACGGACGTGAAGGGCGTGGAGGTCGGCTATCGCACGCTGATCGAGGGCGCCGGGCCGCGGGCGGTGCGGACCGGCGTCACCGCGGTCTGGCCTCGCGGCAAGGAGTCCGTCGAGCCGGTGTTCGCCGGGTGGTTCTCCTTGAACGGCAACGGCGAGATGACGGGCACGGCCTGGGTGGACGAGGGCGGCCTGCTGAGCGGACCGGTTCTGATCACGAATACGCACAGCGTCGGGACGGTGCGGGACGCCTTCATCAAGTGGCAGGTGCGGCGGGCCAAGCCGGGCGCGGAGCCGGACGAATGGTCGCTGCCGGTGGTGGCCGAGACCTGGGACGGCTACCTGAATGACGTCAATGGATTTCATGTGACGGAGGCGGATACGGCGGCGGCGCTCGAGAGCGCCCGGAGCGGGCCGGTGCGGGAAGGCAATGTGGGCGGCGGGACCGGGATGGTCTGCTACGGGTTCAAGGGCGGGACGGGGACTTCGTCGCGGCGCGTGGGCGAGTACACGGTGGGCGTGCTGGTGCAGTGCAATTGCGGGCGGCGGGCGCAGTTGCAGATTGCGGGAGCGCCGGTGGGGCGCGAAATTATGGACGCGATCCCGTATGCG
The DNA here is from genome assembly GCA_018268715.1 of Acidobacteriota bacterium. Taxonomy (GTDB): domain Bacteria; phylum Acidobacteriota; class Terriglobia; order Bryobacterales; family Bryobacteraceae; genus TMP-7. The sequence continues at coordinate 216,739 of JAFDVZ010000011.1, forward strand.
AGCAATGGCCAGCCGCGCGATGACGTCGGCTCCATCATCATCACGGTGGCTACGGATGCGCCGCTGGCGGCGCATCAACTGAAGCGGCTGGCGCGGCGGGCTTCGCTGGGGCTGGCGCGGACGGGGTCGGTTTCGGGGAATGGGTCGGGGGATATCTTCATCGCGTTTTCAACAGCGAATCCGAACGCCGGGCAGGCGAAGGGGCTGGTTACGGTGACGATGCTGCCGAATGAGGAGATGAATCCGCTCTTCGAGGGCGTGGTGCAGGCGACCGAGGAAGCCATCGTCAACGCGATGGCGGGGGCCGAAACGATGACCGGCGTTCAGGGACATCGGGTGATCGCGCTGCCGCATGACCGGTTGCGGGAGACGATGCGGAAGTACGGGCGTTGAGCGGAGCGGTTGCGGCTCCATTACTATCGTTGGTATGACACGCCGCAATTTGCTCAAGCTTGCCGCCACGGCCGCGGCGGCGCCCGCGGTTGGATCCGCCCGGCCCGCCCCCAGGATTCCTATCGCGGTCTCCACGTTGGGCTGCCCCAAGTGGGACTGGAATACGATCGTCAAGAACACCTCCGGGTGGGGGTTCGCGGCGCTCGAATTGCGCGGCATACAGGACCAGATGGACCTGCCAAAGTGCGCGGAATTCAACGGCACGCGGCTGGCGGGGACGCTGGCGGACCTGGCCGCGGTGGGACTGAAGGTCTCGGACCTGGGCGCTTCGGCGCAGATGCATGAGGCGGATCCGGCCAAGCGCGCCAAGTACATGGACGAGGCCCGGCGGTTCATCGACCTGGCTCACGCCATGCATGTTCCTTATGTGCGGGTGTTTCCGAACCAGTTCATTCCGGGCGAGGACCACAAGGTCACGTTCGCGCGGATTGCCGAAGGGCTGCATCAGTTAGGGGAATACGCGCGGCCGGGCGCGGTGACCGTCATCGTCGAGTCCCATGGGGAGTTCCGGCGGGCCGAGGATATCGTTCCGATTATCGACGGGGCGAAGTCGAAGAATGTCGCGTTCCTGTGGGACGCGCACCATACGTGCGTCGAGGGCGAGAAGCCCGCCGACACGTTCCGCGACCTGGGCAAGTACATACGGCATACGCACCTGAAGGACTCCGTGCCGGTTCCCGGCAAGAGCAAGGAAGACCGCCATTACGTGCTGACGGGGAAGGGCGAAATCCCGGTCAAAGAGACGGTGCGGGTGTTGGCGAAGGGCGGCTATAAGGGCTACTACTGCTTTGAATGGGAGAAGCGGTGGCACCCCGATATCGATGAGCCGGAGGTCGCGTTTCCACACTACGCGAAAACGATGCGGGAATACCTGGCGGAGTTTGGGGTGAGGAGCTAGGCTCGCAGACGGGCGCGACTTCGATGATGGCGTAGCCTGGTTCCCGGTCCTGATAGCGGAGAGCGAAACGGCCCGGACAGCGGCTGGCGACCTGGGGCAGGATGCGGCGGAAGGCCGCGCCTTCGGCGAAACCGTTCATGGGCGTCAGCAACAGGTACCGGACATGATGGCGATCGAGGTTTTCGATGAGATCGTCCGCTGTTCCGACGCCTCCGCCGTGGTTCGAGTATAAGAGCTCGAAATTGTCCGAGGCGAACAGGCGGATCGCCGGGCGGTGGGTTTCGAGGTGGATCTGCGGGTCGTTGTTCGCGGCCAGGACCGCGTCCGACGGCGTGTTGCGGCGGATCCAATCGTAGAGACGGGCGGTGGCCGCTGGGTCGTCGAGTTCGGCGGGCATCCAGGAGACCGGGCGGCCGGCGTGCAGGGACTTCGCGGCTCCTACGAGCGTCGTCAATGAGGCTATGGCGACCAGCGTAGCTAGCGCCAGGCTGGCTCGGGGCCACTCACGCAGGCGCAGGGCCACGAAGATCGCCGCTATGGGCAGCACCGGGAGCACGTAGCGGAAGGGCGGTCCGAGCCAGCCCGCCAGTACGAGCATCGAGATGACCAGCCAGAGCGCGGCCGCCGACATCGCTCGGAGACGGGCGGTGGTTTCGATGGCCAGGGGAATGAGCAGGACCAGGCCGAGGGCCGCGCCGACCCAGCCGAACGGCGTGTTCACCAGGACGTGGAACGATGACCCTAGCATCGCCGCGTTTACGCCCAAGACGGCGGCTTTCCGGTCGAGGCCGGGCTGGGTGAGCAGACTGCCCTGCTGGTAGGACGCTTTTGAGTAATACGCCAGCACCGGGTCCTGTGGGGCGGGTTGGCTGCGCTGCCAGGCGATCCAGGGCAGGCAGACGGCGCCCGCTAGCGCGCCGAACAGGAGCGCTTCGCGGATCCGACGGCGGGATCCTAGCGCGACCAGGCCGGCCAGGATCAGCGCCGCGCCTACCGTGCGCGTGAGGAACGCCGCTCCGCATTCGATGGCGGCGAGAGCGGGCCAGAACCACCAGCGGGACGGGGGCGAGCGATCCTCAATGTTCATCAGATGCAGGAGCGCGACGGTCGAGAGGGCGCAGAACAGGGCGTCGGGCAGGACGGCGGTGAAGATGAACAGCGCCCAACGGCCGGCTACCGCGGCGAGGCTGACCCAGGCGGCGCGCTGGGCGTCCAGGCCGTTGCGGCGGGCGAGAGTCCACACGGCCCATACCCAGAGGGCCGTGCAGATGGCCGACAACGGCTTGAATACCGCTGGCCAACGCCATAGGGCCGCCAACATGGCCGGGTAAAGGAACGGGTATTTGGTTTGGGGCGGTTGGCCGGGGAGGCTCGCGATGCGGTAGCCATCGCCGGCGACGAGCGATTCCGCCGTGGCCAGATACAGGCCGTCGTCGTGAAACAGGGCGGTGTGCGACGTCAGGGATGCGGCGGTGTAGGCGATGGCGAGCATCGCGATCAGCAGCCATGGCGCAAGGCGTCCCACAGAGGTTCAATCGGCGGGTTCGGCCCGGATCTGCACGGCGTGGGATAATTCCGGTTATGCGAGTCCTGATACCAGCCTTCCTTATTTTCGCTTCCGGCGTCGTGAGCGCCGAGGTTAAGCTTGGCAAGCCGCTTGAATTGAAGGAACCCATGACGGTGGCCGCGGTGACGGCGAAACCAGCGGCTTTCGTGGATAAGACCGTGCAGGTGAAGGGCAAGGTCACCGAGGTTTGCCAGATGATGGGCTGCTGGATGGCGCTGGCCGACACCGATTCGAACCAGACGATCCGGATCAAGGTAAAGGACGGCGACATCGTGTTTCCGAAAGACGCGGCGGGCAAGATGGCGATCGCCGAGGGCAAGTTGGTGAAGATCACGATGACCAAGGAACAGGTGATCGCGCAGGCTAAGCACGAGGCCGAGGAACAGGGCCGGAAATTCGATGCGGCCAAGGTGAAGGGGCCTAGCGTCAGCTACCAGATCCAGGGGTCGGGCGCCGTCATCCTGGACTGACGGAGTTTCTCACAGAGGGCGCGACGGGAGACTGAGATCACAGCATGTTGGTGGGTGTTTGGACTGCCGTTTTGCTTTGCTTGCAGGCTCCGTCTCCGGCCCCGGATCCGCTCGCCGCGGGACTACGCGCACTGGAGCAGAATAATTACCCGGCCGCGGTGGAGGCTTTGACAAAAGCTGCCGCCGCGGATCCTAAGGATTACTCGATACGGTTTAATCTGGCGCTTGCGGAGTCGCTCGCCGGGCGTGATCGCGAGGCCATCGAGGATTATCGCAAGACGCTCGAACTGAAGCCGGGGCTGTATCAGGCGAACCTGAATCTGGGGATCCTGCTGCTTCGGAATCGGCAGGCCGAGGCCGCGGTCTTGCCGCTTGAGGCGGCTCGGGCGGCGAAACCCGCTGAGCTGAGGCCCTCCTTGTACTACGCCGATGCTCTGCTGGCTGCTGGACGGTTCGATGCGGCGGTGGATGCGTTTCAGAATGTCCTGAAATTGAAAACTGATTCGGCCGCCGCAGAGTCCGGGTTGGGGCGGGCGCTGGCGCACAAGGGGCAGTTGGATGCAGCGGCTCCGCATCTGGAGAATGCCGCGCGGCTCGATGCGGCTTTCAGCGATGGATTGCTTGAGTTGGGAGACTTGTACGAGAAAGATAAGCGTACGGCCGAGGCCGTGGCGCTGTATGCGAAGTTTCCCGACAACGCCGCCGCGCAGGAGCGCGCCGGGCAATTGCTGCTGGCGGCGGGCGACAAAGCCGGGGCCGTTCCCCACCTGGAGGCGGCGGTCAAGATGTCGCCCAGTTCGGCGAACCGGCTGGCGCTGGCCACTGCCTATTTTGGAACCAAGGAGCTGGACAAGGGCGTCAAGACGTTGAATGAGGCGCTGGCGGCGGATGCTCGGAACTTCGACCTGCGCATGCTGGCGGGGCGCGCGTTGCGGGATTTGAAGCAGTATCCGAACGCCGCGAAACAGTTCATGACGGCCGCCAATCTGAAGCCCGATTCGGTGGAGGCCTGGAATGAGTTAGCCGCTTCGCTGGTGTTGGGCGATAATTATGAGCCGGCGATCGCGGCGCTCGATAAATTGAAGACGCTGGGGGCTGAGTCGCCGTCGCACTTATACCTGCGGGCGATTATTCTGGACAAGATGAAGCTGCTGCCGGAGGCGCTCGATTACTATAATCGATTCCTGGCGGCGAGTCATGACAAGTTTCCGGACGAGGAGTTCAAGGCCCGGCAACGCGCTCGGATTATCCAAAGGGAGTTAAGCAAACGATGAAGGCGATGGCCGTTTTCGCGTTCTCGATGGCGATGGCGGCGGGCGCCGATCTGGCCGCCGTGAAGGCGGAGCCGAATCCCGAAAGGCGGGCGAAACTGGCGATCGACCACGCGAACGAGGAAGTGAACGCGGCGGGCAAGGCCTATTCGAACGGGGACGCCAGGGCGGCGATGGCGGCGGTGCGGGAGATCGTGGAATCGGTGGATTTGTGCAAGGCGTCGCTCGAGGCCACGGGCAAGGATGCGCGGAAGAGCCCCCGGCCCTTCAAGCGGGCGGAGATGGAGATTCGCGAGTTGCTGCGGCGGTTGAAGACGCTCGAGAACGATTTCAGCGTGGATGACCGGCCGGCGGTGGTGGAGGCCGAGCAGCATCTGCAGGAAGTTCACGACGACCTGATCCAGCAGATCATGACCAAGAAGAAGAAGTAGCGGGAGGTCCGGATGCGTTTCGTGCTGGCATTGATGGCGTTGGCGCTGGCGGCGCCGGCGCAGGATCGCGACTTCCTCACGGCGGATGAGGCCGATCAGGTGCGGGAGGCGCAGGAGCCGAACGCGCGGCTGCAACTGTACGTGAAGTTCGCACAGGAACGGTTGGAGCTGCTGAAGCAGTTGATGACGAGCACGAAGCCGGGGCGGACGCTGCTGATTCACGACACGCTGGAGGATTATACGCACATCATCGAGGCTATCGACACGGTGGCCGATGACGCGCTGAAACGCAAGGCCGATATCGCCGTTGGGATGAAGGCGGTGGCCGAGGGTGAGAAGCAGATGGCCGAGACGCTGAATAAGATGAACGAGAATCCGGGTAAGGACTTCGCCCGGTATGAGTTCGCCATGCAGCAGGCCATGGAGACTACCCAGGACAGCCTGGACCTGTCGAACGAGAACCTGAATACGCGCGCGGGCCAGGTGGAGGCCAAGGAAAAGAAAGAGAAGGCCGAGCGCGAGGCGATGATGTCGGAGGGCGAGGTGAAGGAAAAGAAGGCCGCGGAGAAGAAGACCGAGCAGACCAAACGCAAGGTTCCGACGCTGCGGCGGCCGGGCGAAGTGAAGGATCCGCCGAAACAGTAGCGCGGCGGGCGAACGATTGAGCGGGTTTGTTCGTCCTAATAATTAAGCCGCTCATGAACGATATTCGGTTCGTCCTACGTATTCTCCGGCGCAGTCCGGGCTTCTTTCTGGTCGCCACGCTGACCCTGGGGCTGGGCATCGCCGCCAATACGGCGATGTTCTCGCTGTTTTACCAGGTGCTGCTGCGGAACCTGCCCGTTCCCAATCCCGAACAACTGGTGGTGTTTCATTCCGATGCGCCGGGATTGCCGGGCGGGATGTCGTCGGATAACTCGGAGACGGTGTTTTCCTACCCGATGTACCGGCGGTTGCGGGATGGGCTGAACGGCTTCCAGGGGATCGCGGCGCGCAGCGGCGGATCGGTGCAGATCGGCGTCGATGGGGCGGCGGATCGCGGCGGGGCGGAACTGGTGACCGGCAACTTCTTCGAGACGCTGGGCGTGAGGCCGCACCTGGGGCGATTGCTGGGGCCTTCCGACGACGGGGCGCCGGGGTCGAATACGGTGGTGGTGCTCTCCTACGATTACTGGATGAAGCGGTTCGGCGGGCAATCGTCGGCGCTGAACCGGACGGTGCTGCTGAATAAGCAGGCGTTCACGGTGGTGGGCGTGGCGCCGCCGGACTTCCGCAGCGTGCTGGCCGGGGATTCCTTTGATGTGTTCCTGCCGCTTTCGGCGAAGATCCTGCTGACGCCGAGTTGGAATAACTACGAGAAGGCGGGGTCGCAGTTCCTGACGATCCTGGGGCGGCTGGGGCCGGGCGTGACCAGAGAACGGGCGCAGGCGGAGTTGCAGCCGCTGTTTGCCGGCGTGATCCGCGATCATGTGGCGCAGTTGAATGTGAAGAGCGAGGTAATGCGGTCGCGGCTGTTCGCTAAGCGCGCGGAGTTGCGGCCGGCGGCGCAGGGGCTGAACGAGCTCGAACGGCAGTGGAAGTCGCCGTTGGTGGTGCTGCTGGGGATGGCGTCGCTGCTGTTGCTGATCGCTTGCGCGAATCTGGCGAATCTGCTGGCGGCGCGGGCGACGAACCGGTCGCGCGAGATTGGGATGCGGCTGGCGTTGGGAGCGGCTCGGTCGCACATTCTGCGGCTGCTGTTGGCCGAAAGCGGCGTGCTGGCGATGGCGGGGACGGCGGTGGGGGTGGGGCTTGCGCCGCTGTTGAACCGGGCGCTGCTCGCGTCATTGCCGAACGATGCGGCCGGCGGTTGGGTGACGGAGCGGCTGAACCTGCCGATTCTCGGGTTTTCGGCGGCGTTGATGGTGGTGGTGACGGTGTTGTGCGGGATTGCTCCCGCGATACAGGCGATCCGGACGGGGTTGCCGGCGCTGGGCGAGCGAGGCGCGGCGGCGAACCGGGGGTCGGCGGCGACGCGCAAGCTGCTGGTGGCCGGGCAGGTGGCGCTGTCGCTGGTGTTGCTGACTTCGGCGGCGCTGTTTGCGCGGAGCCTGGCCAATATCATGCGGCACGAGTTCGGGCTGCGGCCGGAGCGGCTGTTGACGCTGACGCTCGATCCGGGTCCGGCGGGGTATGACGCGGACCGGGGGCTGGAGTTTCACCGGACGTTGGCGGCGAAGCTGGCGGCGCTGCCGGGCGTGACGTCGGTGTCGTTGGCGGAGCACGGTCCGCTGTCGGGGTCGACGAGCACGACGAACGTCGCGCTTGAAGGGTATGCGGCGAAGGACGGCGAGGATATGGACTCGCGGATCATGGCCGTCGGGGCTGGATACTTTCGCACGCTTGGGACGCCGTTGATCGAGGGGCGGGAGTTCGATGAGCGGGACCGGAAGGGTGGAGCGAAGACGGCGGTGGTGAATCAGGCTTTCGTGAAGCGGTTCCTGGGCGGGCGGCGGCCGGTGGGGCTGCATATGTCGATCGGGTCCGGCGGGCCGTTGGACATCACGATCGCGGGAGTGGTCGCCGATGTCCAGAACGCGAGCCTGCATCAGCCGGCGGCGCCCACGTTCTATGTGCCGTATGAGCAGGTGGACGGCCCGAAGAATCGGGCTCGGGTGGCGACGTACTTCCTGCGGGGTGCGGGCGGGTTCGAGACGTTGCCGGCGGCGGTGCGGGCGGTGGCGGCGCGGGCCGATAGCGGGCTGCCGTATGCGATGCACACGATGGATGAGCGCGTGCGGGATTCGATTTTCGCGGACCGGCTGATGGCGGCGCTGTCGACGGCGTTCGGGCTGATGGCGCTGATTCTGACGGCGGTGGGGTTGTACGGCGTGATCGCGTACCTGGTGACGCGGCGGACCACGGAGATCGGCGTGCGGATGGCGTTGGGCGCGACGCGGGCGGATGTGGTGCGGCTGATTGTGCGGGAGATCGCGATCGTTGTAGCGGCCGGGGCGGCAGCGGGCGTGGCGGGGTCGATTGCTTGCGGACGGGCGCTTGAATCGCAGCTCTACGGGATGCGGGCGATGGATCCGGCGGCGTTGATCGGGGCGCCTGTGGCGATTGCGACGGTGGCGATTCTCGCGGCCGCGCTGCCGGCGTTGCGGGCGTCGCGGATTGAGCCGCTGGCGGCGCTACGTCACGAGTGACTGGCGGCGCGTTGATGGCGGCGCTTCGGCTCGCGCTTCAGCACATAGTAGCGGCGCAGGCAGGCTTCGCAACGGAAGGCGCGCAGCCATAACAGAAGGCGATCGGAGAAGCGCGGCCAGGCGGAGCGGATCCGCGTGCTCTGGCAGAAGGGGCAGCGGCCGTAGGTGCGCATGGACGGCAGAACCAGGTACGCCGAGATAGCCCACACCGACAGCGAACCGATCATGAGTCCGAACATGAATAGCACGGCGAGACGCCGGGGACTCATCGCCTGGAGTGACATCCGAGGCAGTATCTCGAATAGTGCAGGATGCGAAAGCAAGGGCCCTTTCCCTAAACCGCTTGTTCAGCACACCATCATAGAACAGAGGGCCCCGGGGATTCACTGCTTTTAGTCGAGTTTCTTGTGGAAACGGGCCGCGCTGAGCAGCAGGATGGTCAATCCGAATACCAGCATTGCTAGTAACTGAGGCCACAACACGTCTGGACCCGCGCCCTTGAGAAAGATGCCTCGCACCACCTCAAGGAAGTAGCGCACTGGGTTGAGATAAGTGAGGTACTGCACCGGCAGCGGCATGTTGCGGACGGGAAAGGCGAAACCGCTGAGCAGGAAGAACGGCTGGAAGAAGAGGAACGTCGACATCATGGCCTGCTGCTGGGTGCGGGAGACCGTGGAGATGAAGAGTCCCGCGCCCAGGGTGGTGAGCAGGAAGGTCAGGGAGCTGAATCCCAGGAATAGAATGCTGCCGCGGAAGGGGACGTGGAAAACGAGACGCGCCACGGTGACCGCGAGGGCGACGTCGAATAGTCCGATGGCGGCGAAGGGCAGGGTCTTGCCGAGCATCAACTCGATGGGGCGGATGGGGGTGACCATGAGTTGCTCCATGGTGCCGATTTCCTTTTCGCGCACGATGGCCATGGCGGTCAGCATCAGCGTGATCAGGGTAATGAGATTCACGACGACGCCGGGAACGAAGTAGTTGCGGCTGTGGAGGTCGGGGTTGAACCAGACGCGGGTCTGGGAGATGAGGTTGGGCACGGCGATGCGGAGCGGCGCTCCCGTGGCCATGGTGCGGCCCACCAGTTTGTCGCGTTGGATCGCTTCGAGCTTGGCGCGGGACAGGCGGGCGATCACCTGTTGGGCGTAGCTTGAAACGATGGAGGCGGTGTTGGAGTTCGTGCCGTCGACCAGCACCTGCACCGAAGCGGTGCGGCCGCGGTCGATGTCGCGAGCAAAGCCGGGCAGCACGCGGATGACCGCGTCGGTTTCGCCGCGATCGAGCAGGATCTGCATTTCGGCGGCGCTCGAGGGAGTGGCGACGACTTCGAAACGGCCGGAGCCCTGGAATTCGGCGAGCAGGTCGCGGCTGGAGGGCGTGCGGTCGCCATCCATCCAGGCGATGCGGGCCGTTTCGACGTCCATGTTGGCGGCGTAGCCGAAGATGATGAGTTGGACGATGGGCGGGACGATGATCATCACGCGCATGCGCGGGTTGCGCAACGCCTGAACCAGTTCCTTGCGGATGATGACTTTGAGACGTTCGATCATGCGATTTTCTGCCTCATCTTGCGGCTTGCGAGCACGAATACGATAACGGCGTAGGCCAACAGGAACAGGAGTTCGCTCCACAGCGCCTGCCATCCCACGCCCTTCAGGAAGATGGCTTTCAACAGAGAGACGAAGTAGCGCGCCGGGACCACGTGGCTCACCACCTGGATCACCACCGGCATGTTCTCGATCGAGTAGATGAAGCCCGACAGCAGAAACGCCGGCAGGAACGAGGTGAGCGTGCCCATCTGATAGGCGATCAGTTGCGAACGCGTGGAGGCGGAGATGAATACGCCCCAGCACAGCGCGCCGAACAGGAACAGGCCGCTCGATGCGAGCAGCAGCAGCACGGAGCCGCGGAGTGGGACGTCGAAGACGAAGACGCCGGCGATCAGGCAAACCAGCAGATCCGTGAGGCCGAGCACGAAGAAGGCGGACAGCTTGCCGAGCACCAGTTCGCTGGGACGCACGGGGGTGGACAGGAGCTGTTCCATGGTCCCGGTCTCCCACTCGCGGGCGATGGTGAGCGAGGTGAGCAGCGACGCGATGATCATGAGAATCACGGCGATCAGGCCGGGGACGATGTAGTTGCGCGACTTCAGGTCGGAGTTGTACCAGACGCGGATGCGCGGTTCGACGATGTTCTTGAGTTCGCCGCCGCCTTTCTTGATTTGAGCATCGGATTTCAGCGTGAACGCGTAGTTCTGCACCAGGGCGTCGGCGTAACCGAGAGCGATGCTGGCGGTGTTGGAGTCGCTGCCGTCAAACAGGAGTTGCACGGGCGCTTCGCGGCCGGCGCGCAGATCCTTGCCGAAGTCCTGGTTGATGACGAGGCCGAGCAGGACCTGGCTGCGGTCCACCGATCGGTCGATGTCGGCCGGACTCTCGGCGTAACCGATGATGTTGAAGTAGGGCGTGCCGCTGAACTGGCGGATCAGTTCGCGGCTTTCGGCGGTGTGATCGCGATCGTAGACGATGGTCGGGATCTTGTCGACGTCGAGGCTGAGCGCGTAGCCGAACAACACCAGCATGACGAAGGGCAGCAGCAGGGCGAGGATCAGGCTGCGGATGTCGCGCACGATGTGCAGCAGTTCCTTGCGGGCGATGGCCTTGGTGCGGCGCCAGTTCATGCCTTGGTCCTCCGGTCTTCCTCTTCGATCATGGCGACGAAGACGTCCTCCATCGAAGGACGAATCAGTTCGAGACGGCCGGCGTCGATGCCGTCGGCCGCCAGGCGCTGGCGGATGGCGGGAATGCCCGCTTCCGCGCTTTGAACGTTGATGTGCAGTCCGGCGCCGAAGACGGCCGATTCGATGACGCCCGGGACCGTCTCAAGGGCGGTCATGGCGGCCAGCACGTCCGTGGTTTCGAGCGCAAGGATATGGTGCGAGGACAACGAATCCTTGAGTTCGTCGGGCGTCCCGAGGGCGACCACCTTGCCGCGATACATGAGCGCGACGCGGTGGCAGTATTCGGCCTCGTCCATGTAGTGGGTGCTGACGAAGATGGTGTGACCGGCGGCGGATAGCTGGTAGATGAGCTCCCAGAAGCCGCGGCGGGCGATGGGGTCGACGCCGGAGGTCGGTTCGTCCAAAAACAGAATCGGCGGTTCGTGTAGGATGGCGCAGCCGAGCGCCAGACGCTGTTTCCAGCCGCCGGCGAGCAGGGTGGTCATGCTGGAGCGCTTTTCGGCGAGTCCGGACATGCGCAGCACGTAGTCCTTGCGGGCGGCGCGGCGGTCGCGTGGGACGCCGTAGATGCCACTGAAGAAATCGATGTTCTCTTCGACGGTGAGGTCGTCGTACAAGGAGAACTTCTGGGACATGTAGCCGATGCTTTTTTTGATCTGCTCGGACTGGGTGCTGACGTCGAAGCCGGCCACCACGCCTTCGCCTTCGGTGGGTTCGAGCAGGCCGCAGAGGATGCGGATGGTGGTGGACTTCCCCGCCCCGTTCGGGCCCAGGAAGCCGAAGATTTCGCCGCGCTTCACGCTCAGCGTGACGTGATCCACCGCCACGAAGTCGCCGAAGCGCTTCACCAGATTGCGGGTTTCGACGGCCGCTGGATTGGTTTCAGGCATGGGCCATCTCCTGCTTGCGAACGAGCGCGATGAAGACGTCTTCAAGCGACGGCGTGATCCGGTCGAAACGCGCGTCGCCCAGTCCGGCGGCGGCGATGGCGGCGCGCAGTTGGTCCGCCGAGGTTTCCTGGGGACGCAGGAACAGATGCAGCACCGGGCCGGAGGATTCCACGCTGAGCACGCCCGGCTGATGATCGAGGAGTTCGCGCGCGGCGCGGCGGTCCGGCGCGTCCACCTCATAGCAGGCCTCCGGGATCGAGGACTTGAGCCTGGCCGGCGCGTCGCATTCGACCAGACGTCCACGGTGCATCAGGCCCACTCGATTGCAGCGCTCGGCTTCGTCCAGATACGCGGTGGTGACGAAGACGGTGAGGCCGTTCTTCACGAGCTGGTAGAGGATGGCCCAGAAGTCGCGGCGCGACACCGGGTCGACGCCGTTGGTGGGCTCGTCGAGAAACAGGATGCGCGGGTGATGGAGCAGGGTGCACATCAGCGCGAGTTTCTGTTTCATGCCGCCCGATAGCTTGCCCGCCTGGCGGGCGCGGAACGGCTCCATACGGGTCATGCGGAGGAGGCGGCTTTTGAGGTCGTCGCGGTCGCGGCCCATGACGCCGAACAGGTCGGCGTAGAAGTCCATGTTCTCTTCGACGGTCAGGTCGGCGTAGAGGCCGAAGCGCTGCGCCATGTAGCCGATGGCGTCCTTGACGGAGTCGACATCCTTGGCGACGTCGTGGCCGGCGACGTGGACCTGGCCTTCGGTCGGGTCGAGCAGGCCGCACAGCAGGCGCAGCGTGGTGGTCTTGCCCGCGCCGTCGGGACCCACCAGGCCGAAAATCTCGCCCGGCGCGATCTCGAGGTTCAGGTTGTCCACCGCTTTCAGCTCGCCGAAACGGCGCGTGAGCGATTGGATGGTGATGATGGGCGCCCGCGGCTCCATGGCGTTATAGCTCGATGACGGCGTCCACCGGCATGTTGGACTTCAGCTCGTGATTCTGGTTGTCCACTTCGATTTTGATGCGGTACATCAGCTTCACGCGCTCTTCCTGGGTCTGGATCTGCTTGGGCGTGAATTCGGCCTGCGAGGCGATGAAAGTGATGCGGCCGGAGTAGGTCTTGCCCTTGTAGGAATCCGTGGTGATGTTCACCTTCTGGCCGAGCTTGACGCGGCCCAGGTCCGCTTCCCGAATGTAGCCTCGCACCCAGGGGTGATCGAGGTCGCCGATGGTGACCACCGTCGTGCCGGCGGCGAGCACCTCGCCGAGTTCGGCCGATTTCACGAGCACAACGCCTTCGACGGGCGAGTTCACCAGCGTGTCGGCCAACTGGGTTTCGGTGACGCCCAGTTGCTGGCGCTGACGCTCCACCTCGGCCTTGCGCGCGCCCAGGTCCTGCTCCCGGCGCTGGATTTCCAGGCGGTTCGCTTCGCTGATCTGCAAGCCCGCCTTGGCGCGGGCCACTTGCGCGCGGGCCGCGGCGATTTCCTCCTTGCGGGGGCCTTCGCGGACGATGGCCAGACGCTCGCGCGCCTGCTTGAGGATCGCAGCGGTGCTGTTGAAACGCGCCTGGGCCTGGTCGCGCTGGGCGGTGGAGATGTCGTCGTTCTTGTAGAGCCGCTGAGCGCGCTCCCAATCGAGCTGGGCCTGCTCATGCTGCGTGCGTGCATCGGCGACTGCGGCCTCGGCCTGTTGGATCTCCTGCGGGCGGGAGCCAGCGAGCATCTGATCGAGCACGGCCGTGGCCTGCGCGACGTCGGCCTTGCGTAGCGCGATATCGCCTTCGAGCGTCGCCTTCTGCCACTTCACGGAGGTCGCGGCCTGCTCGAGCTGCATGCGCGCGGTGTCGACGCCGGCGGCCTGCGCGGCCTTGACGCGCTGCGTCTGCGCGTCGTCGATGCGGGCGACGAGTTGGCCCTTCTTGACGGAGTCTCCTTCGTCGACGGTCCTTTCCACCAGGCGGCCGGGGACCTTAAAGGAGATGTCCACCTGCGTCAGCTCGATGTTGCCGGACAGGCGTATGCGGTTGGCGTCCTCACCGTCGCGGCGGTGCGACCACAGAATGCCTCCGGCGACTGCGACCAGGAGGATCAGAGCAATCGGTACGATTCGTTTCTTCATGGCGTCCTCAGAATGAGCTGACGAACTGCTGGATGGTTCCCATGGCGGTGTTGAGATCGATGCGCGCCAGGTTGTGGTTGAACAGCGCCGAGATCTGGTTGTCGCGGGCGCGCTGCAGGCGGGTCTGCGCATCGGTGACTTCGACGCTGTTGGCGACGCCCGCCTCGTATCGGCGGCGCGCCTGCGTCACTTCCTTTTCGGCCAGCTCCACGCCTTCGCGCGCGGCGGTCACCTGCGCGTCGGCAGAACGCAGGGATTCGAGCGCCAGGCGCACGTCGAGCTCGATCTGCTCCTTCAGGTCCGTGGCGCGGATGCGCTCCTGCCGGAGCTGCGACAGCGATTCGGCGCGGCGGGCGTCGCGGCGGCCACCGTCAAATAGCGGCACTTTCAGCGAAACGCCGAAGTTGCGGGTGGGGAAAGCGGAGTCGATGCCGGGCCCGATGGAGCCGTAATCGCCGAAGAATCCGACCGAGGGCAGGCGCTCCCACTTAGTGGCGCCGTAGGAGAGGTCGGCGTTGCGGACGCGGTCCTGCTGGGCCTTCAGCTCGGGGCGGTCCCCCAGGGCCGCCTTGACGGCGTCGGCGGCCGATGGCGCTTCCGACGGCTTGTAGTCGAGCTTGTCGGTGAGTTCGACCGAGCCTTCGAGCCTCAGGCCGACGGTCCGCATCAGTTGCAGGCGGGCGCGTTCGCGCTCGTTCTGGGCGACCACCAGGCGCTGGCGGTCGTTGGCGAGTTGCACCTCGGCGCGGGTGACCTCGATGCCGGTGCCCGTGCCGGCTCGCTTTTGGGAATTCGCCAGTTTGAGCAGCGCTTCCGACAGCTCGAGGTTCGCCTTGGCGGTGGCGAGCGTGGCTTCGTTTCGTAACGCGGCCAGGTAGGCTCGGGCGACCTGGTCCGCCACCTGATTGCGCGTGCCCTGGGCGTCGGCTTTCACCGCCGTCACCGCGACTCTGGCGGCCTGGAGGCGGCGGATCGCGCTCCAATCAAAGATGGTCTGGCTACCGCTGACGCGCACGTCGAAGACATTGAACGGTCCGACGATGGAGGGGAACTGGAAGCCGGGGATCGAGGCGAACTTCGAGAAGTCGAGGCCCATCGCCCTCAGGTTCTGGACCGAGCTGCGCTCGCTGACGGAGGCGTCGAAGTTCGGCAACAGCGCTGATTTGGCCTGCGCGGACCGTGTTTCGGCCTGGTGGATGAACTCCTCGGCCAGTTGCACGCGGGCGCTGCCTTCGGGCGACAGGGCGATTTCGACGGCGCGCTTCAGGCTGAGCGGCAGGACCGCGGGGTTCTGCGCGGGCCCGGCCGTTTGGGCCCATACGGCGGCCCCGATCAGGAATATCCAGAATCTAGGCATGTCTGGCTCCTTGTTGAGATTGGGCGTCTTGGACCGCGGCCCGGAAGCCAGCGGCGGTGAATCGCACGATGCGTTCGATGAGAGCTTCGGTGTCGCTGGAGTTCACCTCGCCGCCGGTGATTTCGGAGATGATGCGCGACCAGCTCATGGTGTGGACCATGACGCCGATGGTGAAGTGCATGCGCCACATGAGGTCGGCGGGCGGGAGTTCGGGACAGGCCCGGGCGAAGGCGACGCGAAAGCGGGCGGCGAGGGGTTTCAGATGCGGTTCGAACAGGCGGTGGAGGAACTCGCCGGGCGTCCCGTAGAGGCGGCCGAACAGGATGCGGATGTCCTCGCGCCCGGGCATGCGAAGCGGCGGGTCGACGAAGGCGTGGATGACGGCCTCGAGCGGGAGCGGGCCCTCCGGGTGCTCGCGTTCGACGGCGTCGAGCACCTCGATACGCAGGCGGTTGATGGGCGCGATGCGGCGGGCGACCAGGGCGTCGATCAGGGCGTCCTTGGACTGGAAGTGGTAGTTGACGGCCGCCAGGTTGACGCCGGCTTTGGCGGTGATGGCGCGGAGGGAGACATCGAATCCGTGCTGGGCGATGAGGGATTCCGCCGCGTCGAGGATCCGGGTCTTGGTGTCGGTCATACGTTCGTTTTAATTATACGATTGTTTAAATCTCTGTCAAGAGTGCTAGACTTAGTCCTTGGTGGAGGCTTCGACGGGCGCATTCCAGGGATTCGGCGATTTCGGAGGACGGGTCTGGCTGAACACCGCCCATCAGGGACCGCTGCCGCTGGCCGCCGCCGTGGAGGCGCGCGAGGCGGTGGAATGGAAAACCTCGCCGAGGGAACTCACGGGCGCGAGGTTCGACGCCGTCCCCCGGCGGCTTCGCGCGGCGCTGGGGCGACTCATCAACGCCCCCGACGATGAGATCATCCTGGCCAACAGCGCCTCGTACGGATTGAACGTCATCGCCAACGGGTTCCCCTGGAGGCCCGGCGATGAAATCCTGGCGATGACGGGCGACTTCCCCTCCGACCTGCTGCCCTGGCAGATGGTGGAAGCGCGCGGCGAGGCTCGGTTGATCCGGCTGCAGCCCCGGGAGCGCGTCATCTCCCCGGAGGAACTGGAAGCCGCCATTACGCCTCGGACCCGCCTGTTTTGCACCACCTGGGTGCACTCGTTTTCGGGCTACGCCACTGACCCGGCCGCGCTGGGGGAGATCTGCCGGCGGCGCGGCGTGCGATTCGTGCTCAACGTTTCGCAGGGGCTCGGCGCAAGGCCGCTGGATGTCGGACGGGAGCCGGTGGACGCCGTGGTTGGCGCGGGCTGGAAATGGCTCTGCGGGCCGTACGGCTGCGGTTTCTGCTGGATGTCGCCGGAGCTGAGGGAGCTGCTGCGGCGCGTCAAGGCGTACTGGCTGTCGATGCTGACGGCCGAGGATCTGTCGGGCGAGCTCCGGGATCCGGTTCTCCCCGATCGGCCGGACGCGCATTCCTTCGATGTCTTCGCGCCGGCCAATTTCTTCAACTTCAAGCCGTGGGCCGCTTCCATCGAGTTCCTGCTGGCGCACGGCATCGAGCGGATTCGCGACCACGACGATGGGCTGGTGGACCAGTTCGTCGACGGGCTCGACCCGCGACGGTTCGAAGTCCTGAGCCCCCGCGAACGTTCCCCACGCCGTTCGACGCTGGTGTTCCTCTCGCACCGGGATCGTGCGCTGAATCCGGCGGTGCAAGCCGCGCTTGCGGAAGCGGGCGTGGACGTCGCCTTGCGTGGAGGCGCCCTGCGCGTCGCGCCGCATTTGCACACCTCGGGCCGGGACATCGCCCGCGCGCTCGACGTTCTGAACCGCTTCAGATCGCCTGCGGCAGCAGGATAATCAGCTCCATCTGCGGATTCGGGAAGTCGGCGGGAGCGTAGACCGCCATGTTCCTGGCGCGCACGACGGCTTCCCATGGGCCGCCGCTCTGGTTCAGGCTGAAGTACTGATAGTTCAGCTTGATGGGGATGGCGGCGGGCGGCGTCGTCACGTGCGTCATCAGCACGCCGGGCAGCGCGCGCTGCACCAGGTGCTCGATGTAATCGGCCGAGCAGATCTTCACCAGATGGGGGACACGGGCGATCAGGTCCGCCGCCGTGGTTTCGGCGCTGATCGCCAGGTACATCTTCGTGTTCTTCAGATAATCGTCGCGGTCGATCGGGGTGGCGTAGATCGAGGGTTGCACCAGCTTGAGCGGCAGCGACACGAAATTGCTGGGCACCACCGTTTCGAGCAGGAACCGCAGCTTCTCGTCGAGGTCGGTGAAGCAGGCGCCCAGGTTGTCGTGATCGTACACCGGCAGGTCGCGCGGATGCACCTTGAGTGAGAACGTGGTCAGCGTGCCGGCAAGCGACAGCATCGCGTTGTACAGCACCTCGGGATGCCCGCCGCGCGTTTCGAAGATGTGACGGAACATCGGGAAGAAGGAATTGATGGTGTAGAGCAGCCAGAAACTGGCGATGTCGGCCGCGGTGAAATCGGCCAGGCTCTGGTTCTTCTGCCTGCGCGTGCCGGCCAGCGTGCTGCTCTTGGCCGCCAGAATTTCCACCAGGCGGCGGGCGATCGACACCAGATAATCGCTCGAATTCAGGTCGAGCAGCGGGGCGACGAAGCGGGGATCCAGTTGATACAGCCCGGCCGGGGACTTCCGCACCTTGGCCACACGCAGGTAGGAACTGCCGTCCAGGTTCTCGCCCTCCACCAGCAGGCGGAAGTTCTTCTTGGCGACGAGAATCGGCTTCTCCGACTGACCGGTGTTATCGTCGCGGATCATCTCGACTTCCGCGCGATAGCGGGCGTCGCCGTCGCGACGGGCGCTCGCCACATTCAACCCCCGCTCCCTGTAATGCGGCACCGTCAGGTACACGTCCAGGCTGTCCTGGTCGGGCCCGAACTGGTCGGCCAAGGGCCGCTGCGGCGGGGCGGGATCGGAAACCGGGATGTCGAACAGCAGCCCGTCCGGCAGGATGCCCGAGGCCTCCGAAATAGAGAAGATGCCGGCGGCCAACGCTTCCTGGTCGATTCGCAAGCTCTCGAACCCCCACGGCCGGAAGTTCAGCGCATGCAGGTGAAAATGCATGCTCTGCTCCAGGTAACGATCCTGGATTTGCAGGTGCTGAGGATTGAGAAACGTGCCTTTGGCCCAGATGACCGGCTCTAAAAGGGGCATCGGCATTAAAGTAGCAGAATTGCCGCGACTCGACAAACTGGAGCGCGCTCGATTCGTTACAACGCCAGGAACCGCCGCTCGGCCAGTTTCCGAACCACCGCGCAACACTGGCTCCGAACCGCCGCTTCCGGCGCGCGGACGGTGGCGACGATGCCGGCGATCAGTTCGCCGAGCGTTCGGGACCCATCGCAGGAGGCCAGAAACTGCGCCACCGGCCATTCGACGGAAAGCAGCCCGGGCAGGCCCCGAGTCATGGTCAAATCGAGCGAGGCCGGCTCCCATTTCCCACCCGCCTGCCGGAGCTTCTGATCGAGCCGGCATTCGGGCCCCAGGCGGGGCCTCAGGGCGATGAGCTCCTCGTCGGACGGATGGGCGGAAAGAACGGTCTGATTGGCGAACACCCGCTCCACCAGGTCGCCCACGGGTTCGGAGACGTCGATGGTGAGATCCTCGACGCGCAGCCAGCTTTCGCCGGACCTTCGCCGCAGGATCATCATCCCGCCGCAGATCTGCTCGACGTTTTGTTCTCGATAGTAGGCGGCCCAATTCTCGAACTTCCGCCGCGTGCTGGCGGCGTCCTCGAGCATCTCGTTCTTGAGGCGCTCCTGCGCATAGGCGCCCGGGTCCCGGGTGTAGGCCCGCAGGATCCAGGCGTCGCAGCCGGCGCCGTCCAGCCATTCGGCCAGCCGCTCCTGCCACGGCTGTCCCTTCTGCTGCACCCACTCGAGGGTCATCATCATGTAACCGCCCTCGGCGAGCATCGGCGCGCCCTCGCGCACCACGCGCCGGCAGTAGCCGTCGAGCGCCATCGAATTCTCGCAGAACAACTGGCTGGAGGTGGGCGTCACAAAGAACGGCGGATTGGCCAGAATCAGGTCGAACGCGCGGCCTTTCACGGTTTCATAGGTGTCGCCGGTGAAGCACTCAATGTTCGATACGCCGTTGAGACTCGCGTTGAATCGGGTGAACGCCTCCGCCCGAGGATTCAGGTCCGTGGCGACGACCGTCCCGCTGTGGCCAGCCGCCATCACCGACAGCACCCCGCAGCCCGACCCGAGATCCAGCGTCGCGCCCACCTGAGCGCGGATGGAAAACAA
Organism: Acidobacteriota bacterium; assembly: GCA_018268715.1. Taxonomy (GTDB): domain Bacteria; phylum Acidobacteriota; class Terriglobia; order Bryobacterales; family Bryobacteraceae; genus TMP-7. The sequence goes on from JAFDVZ010000011.1 coordinate 236,419, forward strand.
GTCGACAATGCGCGTCGTCTGATTGGCCCACAACACCACCTCCGGCTCGTGGATGCAGGTCATCGGATCCGCCGCGAACCAGAAGTTCGCGAGCGGCGTCAGCATCACCTCCGGCCGGATCTGATCACCGTTCACCGAAAGAACGCCGGATTCCCGCAAAGGGGCCAGAATTTCCGCTGGAATAAGCTCCTCCACGAGCGTTTTGTCCACTTCCACGGTGAACAAAAGAAGCCGGAGCAGGACGTTGAATCGGCTGGGCTCCCTCGTGTAGTCGAGCAGAAACGCCCGCGTGGTTGGGCTCAGTTCGCGAAGGTTCGGACGGGAGCGGAATTCCTGTTCGGTGAACCCCGATTCCGTCAGGAAGGTGCGAATTGCGGAGGCACTGGCGGGTGAGAGCGGCTGGAGCATCAGGACACTATCTTATACCGCAATGACAGAATGTCCGCCCCGCCGGCCGCCGGTACTAGACTGCCCAACCTTGGAAAAATACTTGATCACTTCAATGGGGAAATATCGCTTGTCCATAATGAAAGCGGTCGCGATAACGGCGGCTGGATTGAGTTTGAGGCTACGGGGAATACTGACGAATTCCGCTTGACCGCGGACGCCGGGCCGACTATAGTTGAACAACGTACGGAGGGTATATCCATGGGCAGAGAAAGCACACAGCACAAACTTGACCGTGTTCGGTCACCGCGCGTCCAGATCACGTACGACGTCGAGGTCGGGGGCGCTATCGAATTGAAAGAATTGCCGTTTGTTGTCGGCGTACTGGGAGATTTCACGGGCCAGCCGGAGCAGCCGCTACCGAAACTGAAGGACCGGAAATTCGTCGAGGTGAACCCTGACAACTTCGATACCGTGCTCGAGGGAATGAAGCCGCACTTGAACTTCGCCGTCGAGAACAAACTGAGCGATGAGCCGGATGCTCCAAACCTGAAAGTGGACCTGCACTTCAAGAGCATGGATGACTTCGCTCCCGAGAATGTCGCCAAGCAGGTGAAGCCGTTGAAGGAACTGCTCGACCTCCGCACGCGTCTGGCGGATTTGCGCGGCAGCCTGCAAGGCAACGACAAGCTCGAGGAGATGCTGCTCGACGCGGTGGGCGATTCGAGCAAGCTCGACAAACTGAAGAAGGAAATGGGTAGGGAGTAATCAATGCCGGATCCACAAGCACAGGCCCAGGCGGCCGCAACGGAGCAGGTACTCGAGGGCAACCTACTCGATCAGATCGTCGAGGAAGGCCGGTTTGGCAAAGAGCCCGCGTCGCTCGAGCGCGGCAAGAACCTGATCAAGGAATTCGTCGCCCAGTTCCTCGACGGTTCGATGACCATCGCGCGCGACGCCGAGATGATGATTAACGCGCGCATCGCGCAGATCGATCATCTGATTTCGCTCCAGTTGAACGAGATCATGCACCATCCCTCGTTCCAGAAGCTCGAGGGCACCTGGCGTGGGGTGAAGTACCTCATGGACCAGAGCGAAACCGGCACGATGCTGAAGATCAAGGTCATGAACGCCTCCAAAAAGGAGCTGCTCAAGGATCTGCAGCGCGCGCCCGAGTTCGACCAGAGCGCCCTGTTCAAGAAAGTGTACGAAGAAGAGTACGGCGTGTTCGGCGGAGCTCCGTTCGGCGCCCTGGTGGGCGATTACGAATTCGGCAAGCACCCCGAGGACATTGAACTGCTCGAGAAGATTTCGAACGTGGCCTCTTCGGCCCACGCGCCGTTCCTGAGCGCCGCGTCCCCCGAGCTGTTCAATCTGCCCAGCTACACGAGCCTGGACGCCCCGCGCGACCTGGCCAAGATTTTCGACACCACCGAGTACGCCAAGTGGAAGAGCTTCCGCGCCCAGGAAGATTCCCGTTACGTGGCGCTCACGCTGCCCCGCACGCTCGGCCGCCTGCCCTACGGCAAGGACACCAAGCCGGTGGAGGCGTTCAACTATGAAGAGCATGTGGACGGCACCGATCACTCCAAGTATCTGTGGATGAACGCGGCCTACGCGCTCGCCACCCGCATGACCAATTCGTTCGCCAAGTACGGCATGTGCGTCGCCATGCGCGGCGTCGAGGGCGGCGGACTGGTGGAAGGTCTCCCGGTGCACAACTTCTACACCGACGAAGGCGACATCGCGATGAAGTGCCCGACCGAAGTTCCCATCACGGACCGCCGTGAGAAGGAACTGGCCGACCTCGGCTTTGTGCCGCTGGTCCACTGCAAGGGCACCGACTACGCCGCCTTCTTCAGCGTGCAATCGGCTCAGAAATCCAAGCTGTACGACACGGACTCCGCCAACGCCAACGCCCGTTTGTCGACCCAGCTTCCCTACATCATGGCCGTGTCGCGATTCGCGCACTACCTGAAGGCCATGATGCGCGACAAGATCGGCAGTTTCATGTCCCGCCAGGACGCGGAAACGTTCCTGAATCGCTGGATCATGCGGTACGTCATCCCCGACGACACCGCGTCTCCGGAAATGAAGGCCCGCTGCCCGCTCCGCGAAGCCCGCGTGGATGTGGCCGAGGTGCCTGGAAAGCCTGGCGTGTACCGCGCCGTCGCCTTCCTCCGCCCGCACTTCCAGTTGGACGAACTGACCGTATCGCTCCGCCTGGTCGCCGATCTTCCGGCGCCCGCGAAGTAGAACAACACGACATGGGGCGCCCCGCTGGCGGCGCCCTCACCGATCCAAATCATTACAACTACAAGCAATTTCGAGCACGAGTAAAGGAGACTCTTCTCAATGGCTGTAAATGCGTACCTGTTTATTGACGGCGTCGAAGGGCCCAGCACAAGCCGGGCGGGACATATCGACATCCTGTCGTTCAGCTGGGGTGTGTCGCAAACCGCCGTGTACGGCGCCGGGGCTTCGGGCAAGGAAGCTAAGGCCGGCCGCGCCGACTTCTCGAACCTCAGCATCATGAAGGTTCTGGACAAGACCACGCCGCTGCTGTGCGATCATTGCGCCACCGGCGACATCCTGAAGAAGGTGTACATCCTGTACGACAAGCCGGTGGCCGACCACCAGCAGCCGTACTTCCGCATCTGGCTGAAGGACGCGCTCATCACCAGCGTTCAGCTGTCGGGATCGAGCGAGAATCCGGCCGAGTCGGTCAGCTTCGCCTTCCAGGGCGTCGAAGTGGCCTACGCTCCCGAGAAGGACGACGGCAGCCTGGATGCGGCGATCCGCAAGGGCTACAACCTCGAAACCCTGAAGCCCGACTTCGCCGCCGACGACGCGCTGCCCACCGACTAAGCAAAGCGACAACAGGACTAGACAAGGAGAGTCTCAATGGCTGTAAATGCGTATCTGCTCATTGATGGAGTCGAAGGGCCCAGCACCAGCCGGGCCGGTCACATCGACATCCTGTCGTTCAGTTGGGGCGTGTCGCAGACCGCCGTGTACGGCGCAGGCGCCTCAGGCAAGGAAGCCAAGGCCGGCCGCGCCGACTTCAGCAACCTGACGGTCATGAAGGTGCTGGACAAGACCACGCCGCTGCTGTGCGATCACTGCGCCACGGGCGACATCCTGAAGAAGGTGTACATCCTGTACGACAAGCCGGTGGCCGACCACCAGCAACCGTACTTCCGCATCTGGCTGAAGGACGCGCTCATCACCAGCGTCCAACTGTCGGGATCGAGCGAGAACCCGGCGGAATCGGTTAGCTTCGCCTTCCAGGGCGTCGAAGTGGCCTACGCTCCCGAAAAGGACGACGGTACGCTCGACGCGGCGATCCGCAAGGGCTACAACCTCGAAACCCTGAAGCCTGACTTCGCCGCCGACGACGCGTTGCCCACTGACTAATGACCCCGAAACAGCTTTTCGAAGCCGGGAAAGTGAAGGAGGCGGCGAGCGCGCTCGCCGCCCACCTTCGCAATAACCCGACCGACGTGCAAAGCCGTACCTTCCTGTTCGAATTGCTGTGCTTTTCGGGGCAGTACGATCGCGCCGAAAAGCAGCTTGCCTTGCTCGCCGGGGGCAACAAGGAAAAGGAGATGGGCGCGGTGCTGTACTACTCCGCGCTTCATGCCGAGCGCGCCCGCCACGAACTCTTCAAGAAGCAGGAATATCCGAAAGCGGAAGCGGCCCCCTCGCCGAAGGGAACCCTCAACGGCAAGCCGTTTGAATCCATCAGCGACGCGGATCCCCAGATCGGCGCCCGGCTAGAGGTCTACGCCGCCGGCGCTTACCTGTGGATTCCGTTCCAGCACATCTCCTCCATCACTGTTGAGCGCCCCAAACGGCTGCGCGACGCTTTGTGGACTTCAGCCTTCGTCGTCACCGGACCCACGTTCCAAGGCACGGATATCGGAAATGTCATTATTCCCGCCGTGTACCCATTCTCGTGGAATTCGGCGGACGAGAACGTCTGGCTCGGACGCGCCACCGAATGGGTGTCCGACGACGACGGAAACGAGTTTCCGGTAGGCCACAAGACGTTCGTGGTGGATGGCCAGGAAATTCCGTTGCTGGACATCCAAACGATCGAATTCGCATCCGATGCCCCTACTACGTGACGACATCCTAGCGCCGATTCCGGGCGATAACCCCGGGGGACAGGACCTGCGGTACGCGCCGGTCTACGACAAGATCAAGGAAGCCCGCAAGGAAGACGACGACCTCAGCCAGGGTGTGTGGCAAAGCGAACGCAAGGTTGCCGACCACATCCTGGCTATTAAGTTGATTCAGGAAGCCATCGCCAAGCAGAGCAAGGACCTGCAATTGGCCGCCTGGCTCACCGAATCCCTCCTTAAGAAGCACGGTTTTGAAGGACTGCTCGAGGGTCTCGATCTGTGCCGCGGCATGATCGAGACATTCTGGGAGCACCTGTACCCGGAGCTCGACGAAGACGACGCCGAATTCCGCGCCGCCCCGCTTGAGTGGGTCGGGGGCAAGTTCGAGTTTCCGGTCAAGAACGTGGCCGTCTGCCAGGCCGGCTACGATTTCTACCGTTACAAGGAATCGCGGACGGTCGGCTACGAGGATCAGGCCAAGGAAAAGGATAAGAAGACTGCCCGCGACGCCGCCATCAAGGCCGGCAAGCTGACGCCGGAGCTGTTCGACAAATCCCTCAACGAAACGCCCAAAGCCTTCTACGCGCAGCGCGAGAAGGTGCTGGACAGTTGTATTGCGTCGCTGAAGGCGCTCGACGAGTTGTGCCAGGAGAAGTTCGGCGACGCCGCGCCAGCGTTCGGAAAACTGAAGACGGCGCTCGACGAAGTTCGGCACACCATTCACCAGTTCCTGCAGAAGAAGCGCGAAACGGATCCGGATCCGGTGGAAGAAGCGCCCGCCGCCGAAGCCGCGCCCGCCGAGGGAGAGGCGCCAGCCGAAGGCGCCGCCGTCGAGGGGGGAGCGGCGCCAGCCCTGGCCGCGACCGGTTCCATCAACATCGCCGTGCAGGCCGCCGCCGAACCCGCCGACCGCCGCGACGCCATCGCCAACGTGCTGGCCGCCGCCGCCTTCCTGCGGAAACGCGAGCCGTCGAGCCCGGCGCCGTACCTGATGCTGCGCGGACTGCGCTGGGGCGAACTTCGCGTGGCGCTCGCCGCCAAGGACGCCACTCAGCTCGAAGCGCCGCCGACCGAGATCCGCCGCCAGGTGAAGCAACTCGCGCTCGGCGAAAAGTGGAAAGACCTGATCGAGGTGGCCGAAACGGTGATGGGCATGCCGTGCAGCCGCGCCTGGCTCGACCTGCAGCGCTTTGTCGTCGACGCCTGCGTCGCGCTCGGCACGGATCACCAGATGATCGCGGTGGCCATCCAATCGGAGCTGCGCGCGCTGGTCCGGGAATTCCCGGAGGTCGTCGACATGACCCTGATGGACGACACCCCGGCCGCCAACGCCGACACCAAGACGTGGCTGAACAAGCTGAAGGAGGAGCCCGAGGCGGCGACTCCCAAGCCGCTGCCCGCAAAGCCCCTGTCGCTTGACGGCGAGCCCACGGCGGGCTGGCAGCAGAAGTTCGTCGACAGCTTCCAGTTGGCCGTTCAGATGGTGCGCTCCGGACAGGAAACGCGGGCGTTCGAGATGCTGCAATCGGAGATCATGCGGCAGCGCAGCGGCCGCGGGCGCTTCGAAAAGCGTCTACAGTTCCTGCAACTGTGCCAGGCCACCAGCAAGGATACGATCATGCAGCCGATCATCGACGACCTGGTGGCGGCCGTCGACACGCACAAGCTCGAGGAATGGGAAGACAAGGAGAAGCTGGCTGGCGCGCTGCTGACCATCCTGAAGGCCAGCAAGAAGATTCAGGGGGACGCCAAGGAAAAGCAGAAGTGGTTCGACCGGATCTGCCGGCTGGATCCCGTGCAGGCGCTGCAGATTTAGGATAGAACCGGATGGCTCGCAACGTTGTCGAATCCGCCGCGACGGTGTCGGTCCTCGACCGGCTGATGGACTCCGAACCGGGAAACCCGTACGAAGTCCCGCTCAGCCGGGCAGAATCCGTGCGCATCGTCAAAAGCGACGTGCGGCGGTACCTTGAGTGGCTGATGAACACGCGGCGCATTGCCGTGGAGCCGCCCGACGGTCTGAAGGAGTTGAACCGCTCGTTGTACATGTTCGGCCTGCCCGACCTGATGAGCTACGCCATCGCGAATCCGAAGGACCGGGCGCGCCTGCTGCGCACGTTGCAGAACGCCGTCCGGCTGTTCGAACCGCGGCTGGCGCAGGTGCGAGTCGCGCCGCTGGACGAACAGAACCCCTCCCGCCAGATGCTGTCGTTTCGCGTCGAGGGGCTCCTGATCATGGATCCGGCGCCCGAGCACGTCTCCTTCGACACGGTGCTCGAAATCACCCGCGGCGAATACAACGTCAAGGGGGATGCTGATGCGCGATGATCTGCTCCTCTATTACGAACGCGAGTTGACCTACCTGCGCCAGACCGGCGCGTTGTTCGCCGAAAAGTACCCGAAGATCGCCTCTCGCCTGCAGTTGGAGCAGGACAAGTGCGAGGATCCGCACGTCGAGCGGCTGCTTGAGGCCTTTGCGTTCCTGGCGGCGCGCGTCCATCTGAAGATCGACGACGAATTCCCGGAGATCACGGAGTCCCTGCTCAGCATCGTCTATCCGCACTTCATCCGGCCCATCCCGTCGATGTCCATCGTGCAGTTCAATCTCGACCCGGAGAAGGGCAAGATGACCACCGGGCTCAAGATCGACCGTAATTCGGTGCTCTATTCGCGCCCCGTGGACGGCGTACCGTGCAAGTTCCGCACCTGCTTCGACACCACGCTGTACCCGATCACGGTGGTGAACGCCGAGTGGAAGACGCCGGATCGCCTGACGCCCGCCATCCGCTCCGGAGACGCCGTGGCGGTCATCCGCCTGGAACTGCGAACGCCGTCCGACGTCGAATTCGCCAAGGCGGAAATCGACGGGCTGCGGTTCTATCTGACCGGCGAGAGCGCGGTGGTCAACACGCTGTACGAACTGCTCTCGATCAACCTGTCGAGCGTGATGATCCGCGACCTTACGCCGAAGACTCGCGTTCAGCCGTTGATCCTGCCGGCGTCGATCGTGAAGCCGGTCGGTTTCGAGGCCGACCAGGGCATGATGCCCTACGACAAGCGCTCCTTCATCGGATACCGGCTGATGCAGGAGTACTTCACGTTCCCCGAGAAGTTCTTCTTCATTGACGTCACCGGGCTCGGAGACCTGGCCTCGCGCGACTTCAAGAACAACATCGAGCTGATCTTCCTGTTCTCCAAGTTCGAGGGCGAACAGCGTCGCCAGCGCCTGGAATCGGGCGTCTCCGCCAAGACCTTCCGGCCCAACTGCACGCCCGTGGTGAACCTGTTCCAGCAGACCGCCGAGCCCATCCTGCTGAACGAGCAGAAGTTCGAATACCGCGTCATCCCCGACGTGCGGCGCCCGCTCGCGACCGAGGTCTTTTCGGTCGACGACGTGCTCAGCCTGCGTTCGAACGAGAAGGACGTCGTGCGGTATGAGCCGTTCTACTCGTTCCGCCACTCGATCCAGCCCAAGAAGCACGAGACGCTGTGGATCTCCACACGCCGTCCGTCCAGCCGCATCCACGACGACGGCACGGAGATCGACATCGCGCTGGTGGACCTGAACCTCCACCCGGTGCAACCGGACGCCGACACCGTCACCGTCCGCACCACGTGTACGAATCGCGACCTGCCGGCGCGGTTGCCGTTCGGCAACGAAAGCGGCGATTTTGAACTCGAGAGCGGCGCTCCGGTGCGGTCCATCGTGGCGCTGGTGAAGCCCACCGTTCCGACGCGCCCGCCCATCGGCAAGGCGATCCAGTGGCGGCTGATCTCGCATCTCACATTGAACTACCTGTCGCTGGTGGAGGGTGGTAAAGAGGCGCTGCAGGAGATCCTGAAGCTCTACAACTTCACCGATTCCGCCTTCGCCTCCAAGGTCATCGCGGGCGTCACCGACGTGAAGAGCGCCCCGCACTTTGCGCGCGTCGTCTCGGAAAACGGCATCGCCTTCGCGCGCGGCACCAAGGTCGAACTCGAACTCGACGAGGACCAGTTCGTCGGCGGCGGCGCCTACCTGTTCGCCGCCGTCCTCGAGCGCTTCCTTGGCCTGTACACGTCGCTGAACAGTTTCAGCCAGCTGACCGCCACCACGCGTCAGAGAAAGGAGGTGCTGCATCAATGGGCTCCCCGAGCCGGCCGCAAGGTCTTGATGTAAGCCGCTCCTTCCTGGGACGCGCGATGCGCGAGCACCCTGGCCAGTTCGATTTCTTCCAACTGGTTCGGCTGCTGATCCGCCTCAGCTCCGGTCGCGAACCGATCGGGCTGTGGGGACCTCCCAGCCGCGAAGCGGTCCGCTTCGGCGTGAACAACTCGCTGGCGTTCCCGCCCAGCCAGGTGCACGCGCTGGGGTTGCCAGAGCAGGGCGCTCCGAAGATGATCGTGAACTTCATGGGGCTCACCGGCCCCATGGGCGTGCTGCCGTTTTCCTATACGGAACTGGTGCGCGACCGGGCCCGCGCCAAGGACCCGACGATGCGCGATTTCTTCGATCTGTTCAACCATCGCGCCATCTCGCTGTTCTACCAGGCCTGGGAGAAGTACCGGTTTTTCGTCGCCTATGAGCGCGACCGCAAGGACCGTTTTTCGCGTTTCCTGATGAGCTTTGTCGGGCTCGGGACCAAGGGTCTCGAGATGCGCCAGGCGCCGGTGCGGGATGAGTCGTTTCTGTACTACTCTGGGCTGCTGTCGCTGCAACCGCGGTCGGCGTCCGCGCTCGAGCAGATTCTGGCCGACTATTTCGGCGTGGACGCGGAGATCGAGCAGTTTGTGGGAGCATGGCACAGCGTGCCGCCGGACAACCAGTGCAGCCTGGACAGCGGCGTGGAGTTTTCCGAACAATTGGGCTTCGGCGCCATCGCCGGCGACGAGATCTGGGATCATCAATCGCGCGCGCGGGTGAAGCTGGGGCCGATGCCGATGGATCGATACCTCGACTTCCTGCCGGCGGGCCGGGCCTTTGAGCCGCTCCAGCGGCTGCTGCGATTCTATTCGGGCAACGAGTTGGAGTTCGAAGTCCAACTGGTGCTGAAGCGGGAAGACGTGCCGTTCTGCGAGATGGGACTCGAGGGCGGCGTCTCGTTTCTGGGTTGGACGACGTGGATGAAGTCGTCGCCGGGTTTCGGAAGAGATCCGGGAGACACGGTGTTGTTGTTGAATTGAGGGTTTTGTGGGGCGGACTCCTGGGTCCGCGGGATGTCAATCCCGCCATGAAGTTGAGCAATAGCGGGGAGCGGAGAAAAAATGGGCGTAAATCTCAGATCGCTGATTGGCAAGTTAAACGACACCACGCGTAACGCGGTGGAAGCGGCGGCCGGCCTGTGCCTGTCGCGCACGCATTACGACGTCGAGATTGAACACTACTTGATGAAGTTGCTGGATTCGACGGATAGCGACTTTCCGATCATCCTCAAGCACTTCGAGGTCGACAAATCGAGGCTTGCGGCGGAGTTGACGCGCGCCCTCGACCGGCTCAAATCCGGCAACGCGCGGAACCCGTCGCTCAGCCCGACGCTGCGCAACATGCTGACCGAGGCCTGGACGCTCGGCTCCATCGATTTTGGCGCCCAGAAGATCCGGTCCGGACACACCATCCTGGCGCTGGCCGTGGATGAGGATCTCGCGCGGCTCATGCGCGAGTCCAGCCGCGAATTCCAGAAGATCAACGGCGACGCCCTGCGCAAGGACTTCCCGTCGATCGTCGCTCGTTCGAGCGAGGAGGCGCAGGCGGCCGCGGCCGAGGAACCCTCCGCCGCGGGCGGTCCGCCCAAGCCGGGCGGCGGCAAGACGCCGAACCTCGATCAGTACACGGTCAACCTCACCGAAAACGCCAAGAACGGCAAGATCGACCCCGTTCTCGCGCGCGATTTCGAAATCCGCCAGGTGGTGGACATCCTCACCCGGCGCCGCCAGAACAACCCGATCCTGGTCGGCGAGGCCGGCGTCGGCAAGACGGCGGTCGTTGAAGGCTTCGCGCTGCGCGTCTCCCAGGGCGACGTTCCGCCGGTGCTCAAGAACGTGCAGGTCCGGTCGCTCGACCTGGCGCTGTTGCAGGCGGGCGCGGGCGTAAAGGGCGAATTCGAAAACCGGCTGAAGGCCCTGATCGCCGAGGTGAAGAACTCGCCGATCCCGATCATCCTGTTCATCGACGAAGCCCACACCATGATCGGCGCGGGCGGACAGGCCGGCCAGAACGACGCGGCCAACCTGTTGAAACCCGCCCTGGCCCGCGGCGAACTGCGCACGCTGGCTGCCACCACCTGGTCCGAATACAAGAAATACTTCGAAAAGGACCCGGCGCTCGCCCGCCGCTTCCAGTTGGTGAAGGTGGAGGAGCCCACCGAGGACGCCTGTCAGCTCATGCTCCGCGGCGTCGTGCCGGCGCTTGAGAAGCACCACAATGTCCGCATTCTGGATGAGGGTCTGGCCGCCGCGGTGAAGCTGTCGCACCGCTATCTGCCGGATCGCCAGTTGCCGGACAAGGCGGTCAGCGTGCTCGACACCACCTGCGCGCGCCTGTCGCTCGGCCAGAACGCCACTCCGGGTCCCATCGAAGACGCCAACCGTCTGATCGACGATCTCGACGTGCAGACCCGCATTCTCGAGCGCGAAGCCGCCACCGGCATCGATCACTCCGAGCGTCTTGCCGAAATCGCCAGAAAGCGCGCCGAAACGAAGGGAACGCTGGACGCGATGATGGTCCGCTGGGAGCAGGAGAAGGGTCTGGTGGGCCGCATCCGCGAGATCCGCGAGCAACTGGAGGCCGCGCACGCCTCCGGTGGGGTAGTTCCGGCCGCCGCGCCCCAGGTGGCCGCCGCCACCGCCAGCGCAGCCGTCGCCGAAGCGCCCGCCGCCCCCGCGGCGCCGCCCGACCCAGCCGCCCTGCGCGAGGACCTCGACAAGCTGAATACGGAACTCGAAACCCTGCAGGGCGAGACGCCGCTCATGCGTGTGTGCGTCGACGCTCAACTGGTGGGCGAGGTCATCTCGGCATGGACCGGCATCCCGGTCGGCAAGATGCTGAAGGACGAAATCTCCACGGTGTTGGCGCTCGAAAAGCACTTGGGCGCGCGCGTCATCGGCCAGGATCACTCGCTCGAAGGCATCAGCATGCGCATCCGCACCGCGAAGGCGGGCATGGACGATCCGGTGAAGCCCATCGGCGTCTTCATGCTGGTGGGACCCTCCGGCGTCGGCAAAACCGAGACGGCGCTGGCCCTCGCCGACCTGCTGTACGGCGGCGAGCACAACCTGATCACCATCAACATGTCGGAGTTCCAGGAAGCGCACACCGTGTCGACCCTGAAGGGCTCGCCCCCCGGATACGTCGGCTACGGCGAGGGCGGCGTGCTGACCGAAGCGGTCCGCCGCAGGCCGTACTCGGTGGTGTTGCTCGACGAAGTGGAGAAGGCGCATCCGGACGTACTCGAACTGTTCTTCCAGGTCTTCGACAAGGGGCAGATGGAAGACGGCGAAGGCCGCCAGATCGACTTCAAGAACACCATCATCATCCTGACGTCGAACGCCGGCACGGACACGCTCATGAAGCTGTGCGCCGATCCGGAAACGATGCCCGGCTCCCTTGGTCTGGTGAACGCCCTGAAGCCCGAGTTGAACAAGATCTTCAAGCCGGCCTTCCTGGGCCGCATGGTGGTCATCCCCTACTTCCCCATTCGCGACGAGAACCTGAAGAAGATCGTGGTCCTGAAGCTGCGCAAGATCCAGAAGCGCATTCAGGAAACCCACCGGATCGCCCTGACCTACGATCCGGCGTTGGTGGACGAAGTGGCCAAGCGTTGCACGGAGGTGGAGAGCGGCGCCCGCAACGTCGACAACATCCTCACCAATACGTTGCTGCCCGACATTTCCCGCAATTTGCTCGGCCAGATGGTGGAGGGCGTGAAGCCCGAAACGATCCACGTCGGCATTGGCGAGGACGGCTCGTTCACGTATTCTTAGGAGTAAGCGGAGGCGCAACAATCCCGCGGGCGGCCCCGGACTCAATCCGGGGCCGCTTCCCGAATCCCGGCGGCTGACAGCGTCGCGCCGGGGTTTTTGTTGCGCAAACTGCCCCCTTGGGGGCGCGTTGTACTAACGGAGGAGCGAGAGGTGGCCCGGACTCAAAAAGAACGTCCATTCCGGCTGAAGACCCAGCTCGGCGAAGACGCCCTGTTGCTTGAGAGCTTCCAGGGAACCGAGCGTGTCTCAACGCCGTATCGCTACGTTCTCAGGGTCCTGTCGGAGACCGAGGTCGACACGATCTCGTTGTTGAAGAAGCCCGTGGTGTTGACCATCACGCTCGCCGACGGCAAGGAGCGTCACATCCACGGCAACATCATGCGGATGCGCCTGCGCGACACCGGCGAGGACGGCCTGTACGCCTACGAGATCGAAATGGGGCCGTGGACCTGGTTTCTCAACCTGTTTCACGACTGCAAGATCTTCCAGAATATGTCGGCGCTCGACGTCGTCAAGAAGGTGTTCCAGAACCGCGGGTTCACGGACTTTCGCGACGACAGCACAGGGAGCTTTCCGCAACTGGAATTCTGCATTCAGTACGGCGAGTCGGACTTCAACTTTGTCTCGCGCCTGCTCGAACAGGAAGGCATCTTCTATTACTTCGAACAGGGCGCCGACAAGGTCACGATGGTGTTGGCCGACAGCAACTCCACTCTGCAAACCTGCCCGCATGTCTCGGAAGTAAAGTACATGGCGGCCTCGGGCGAAGCCGAAATCGAAAACACGATCCGGTCGCTGCATCACGACGTGGAGGTTCACACCGGCAAGTACTCCACCTGGGATTACGATTTCGAAAAACCTTCCACAGATCTGAACGGCGGCGAATCCAGCCAGGATTCCCAGACCGAAGGCGAATTTTACAGCTACAGCGATCGCTACCTGACCAAGGACGACGCCTCGCGATACTCCCGGCTCCGCATTGAGGAGCAGGAAGTGCGGATGGTGACGGTGAAGGGCGAGGCCAACTGCGCCGCTCTTGAAACCGGCTTCAAGTTCACGCTCGAGGAGCACTTCCGGGCCTCCGTGAACCTGGAGTACCTGCTGACGGCGATCACCTACTCGGGCAAGAACGCGAGTTACCGCTCCAATGCGAACCTCGAGGACTACTCGTTCGCGAACTCCTTCGAGGCGATCCCGGCGAGCGTCAATTTCCGCCCCCCCAAGAACGCGAAGAAGCCGTTCATGCGCGGCGTCCAGACCGCGGTGGTGGTCGGCAAGTCGGGCGAGGAGATCTGGACCGACAAGTACGGGCGCGTTCGAATTCAGTTTTTCTGGGACCGCGACGGCCAGTGCGATGAAAACAGCACCGGATGGGTGCGCGTGTCGCACGCCTGGGCCGGCAACAACTGGGGCAGTTTCTACCTGCCGCGCATCGGCCAGGAAGTGATCGTCGCCTTCCTCGAAGGCGATCCGGACCAGCCCATCATCGTGGGCCGCGTGTACAACGCGCTGGAAATGCCGCCCTACACGCTGCCGGACGAGCAGACCAAGAGCACGCTGAAGTCCCTCAGCTCCAAGGGCGGCGGCGGATTCAACGAACTCCGCTTCGAGGACAAGAAGGGCAGCGAGCAGATTTTCGTCCACGGCGAAAAGAACCTGGACATCCAGATTAAGAACGACCGGATGGAGACCATCGGAAACGACCGGTCCCTGCACGTCAAGGCCAACAAGTACGAGAAGATCGACGCCGACGAGCATAACCACACCGCCGGCAAGCGTGTGGAGAAGGTGGACGGCAACCACATTGTCTCCATCGGCGGCGACCAGGGCATCAAGATCACCGGCAATCACTCGCTGGAAGTCACCGGAAACGTCACCGGCAAGACCACCGGGAACGAAAGCCACGAAGTTACGCAGAACCTCTACATCAAGGGTATGCAGGTGGTGATCGAGGCCATGACGGGTCTCACCATCAAGGTGGGAGCGAACTTCATCACCCTCGACCCCAGCGGCATCGCCATCAGCGGCACGCCGATGGTGCAGATCAACAGCGCCGGCGCGGCGTTGTCGGGTTCTCCGGGATCGCCGGTCACTTCGGAATCGCCCACCGACCCCACCGACTCCGACGACGCCCAGCCGGGCTCCGTGGATTCGCCCCCATCGCCCAAGACGGCAAGCGTTGTCACTCTGAATCTTCAGAACGTTTCACCGGGAACCAAGGAAACCGAGCAGGACGAGCCCGATCGCGCCGCGCCCGCGCCCTCCGGCGGCGGTGGCATGTCGTCGCAGGCGGAACCGGCCACCTTCGGCAAGGACAGCGACGGAGAAGCCCAGGCCCAGGCGCTCAAGGACGCCGCCAAGGACGGCACGCCGTTCTGCGAAGAGTGCGAAAAAGCCAAGAAGCAGCAACAGGCGCAGTCGTCCTCCGACGGCAGCGGCTCGGAAGGTAGCTGAACATGCCGAATCCCAACCGCGACCGCATCATCAGCACACTATGGCCCGACGGCCTGTCCACGCGAGTGAACGTGTGGATGATTCTCGACGGCGCGCGCAACGACAAGATCTTCGGCGCGGTGGACCGTTCGTATCAGGACAAGTGCTGCCTGTACGCCGGCGACCTCCCCTGGCAGTTGCAGATGGCCGCTCCTTATCTGGTCCAACTCGACAAGGACGACCGCTTCACCCGCTACTTCATCGATCACGGCTGGGGCGACAGTTGGGGCGTGTTTTTCCGCAGCGAAACCAGCATGAAGAACCTGCGCCATCACCTGCGCGGGTTCCTGCGCGTGCGCGATGAGGCGGGCCGCCGTCTGCTGTTCCGCTATTACGACCCTCGGGTGCTGCGCATCTATCTTCCCACCTGCAATAAGGAGGAACTCCGCGCGGTGTTCGGCCCCATCGACCAGTTCATCGTCGAGGACAGCGATCCCGCCCGCGCCCTCGAGTTCGCCTTCGACGGCCAGCGCCTGCAGGCGGAGAAGCGGGAAATCGGCTAGCGGCGGCCTTCACTCCACCGCCCGGATGCCGCGTTCCAGAACCTCGTCGACGCCCGCCGCCACGCCCGCCCGCGTCCGCGCCGCCGGGATCGTCGGCCGGATGCCGACCCCGTGGTGTTGGGACCCATCGTGTTTCAGCACCTTCATCCCGGTCCAGATGATCGTATAGCCGCCGGGAATCCGGATCGGGTTGATATTCCCATTCGTCCCCGCCGTCGCGCCGCCCACAATCTCCGCCAGCTTGTAGTTCTCGATGATGCCCATCGTGGACTCGGCGTAGCTGATCGCGCTCGCATTGGTCAGCACGGCTTTCTTCGCCGCAAGGTACGGTGGGGAAGGCACAAGGCGCCATTCCCCGCTCCGCGTAAACTTCATGTTCCGACGGTCCGGCTCAGTCACCAGCGGCACATGCCACTGCGCGCTCGTCAGGGGAAGAGGGCTGAGGTGCGTCAGCCACCGCGGCCCGAGCGACGGGTAGCCGCGAAGGTCGAACACGATTCCCTTTGCCTTGGCGAGCGTCTCTACCGAGGCCTTCCAGTCGGCGTCCGTGATGCGGGTCAAGTCCACGTAGAAAATGCCGGGCTCGAGCTCCTGGATCTTCTCCGGCCGAGGCTCGACAGGCGGCGAGCCGGCTCGTTTCAGCGACACCGTCCGGCGAACCGCCTTGGCCCCGAGGGGTTCGATTTCGAGGGTCAACGGCTTACCCGCCGGCCCGGCGCCGAGATCGTAAATCGCGCGATACCGTATCCACTGCGGCGTCGCGCCGGACCGCAGCGCCTCGGCTTCGGCGAGCGCCTGAGCTACCGGTTTTCCATCGATCGCCAGCACCGCGTCGCCGGCGGCGATCGCCTGCCCTTGCGCGTCCGGGACGTAGGTAACCACCAGGCGGTCCTCGATCCAATCCCAGGCGACCGGGGCCGGAGCGCCGCCGGGTCCCGGCGACACTCCCCCGTGGCCGTCCTTCAGTGCGGCGACTAGCAGCCGCAGCGTCACCGTGTAGTCCTGTTCATCGCCCGCGGCGGCCCGCTTCAGCGCGGCCGTCAATTCGCCCGGCCAGTCGGTTTGAACAACGTCGAAGTACGGATAGAAGTGCTCGAAGATGTTCCAGGCGATAATGACGCCCGCCAGGCGCACCGCGCGGTCCTCGGCGCGATACCGCACGGCGCTCTCCCGCGCGGGCGCCTGGCCACGGGGCCAGATGCTTTTCAAATCGGTCCGGACGACGAGCGGCACGTACGCGCGCAAACCCGCCCCAATGTCCGCGGAAAACGGTTCGGGCATCGTCGCGGGGGCCTTCTCCCGGACGCGCTCGCTCTGATACCGGTTGTTCGGCTGACCAGTCCCGTACCCATGGTGGACCCAGTGGATCGTCTCCGCGCCGGTCCCGTAGTCGATCTTCGGAGCAGGCTCGGCGGCTGGCAGCACGCGCACCAGTGGAGCGACGTCGCGAAAGCGCTCTTCGAGCAGGCGGGCCAACCCGGCGGGCGTGGCGGCCTTTTCCGCCTCCCGGACGCCCTGGACGGCGATGGCCTCCCAATCGGCGGCGGCGGCTCCGTCACCCGGGTAGAAGTGCCGGACGTAGCCGTACAGCCGCGCGAACGCCACGACGTTTTCGAGCCCCCGCGAGTCAAGCGGCCGGGAACGCTCGACCACGGGCGCATACTCGACTGCGCCGGTCGCCTCAAACGACACATCATCGACATAGACCTTCCCCTCGCCGCCGATCAGCATGACGCCGAAGGCGATGCCCTCGGCGTCGGGCGCTACCTCACCCTTGATCTCGTACGTCGCCCAATTCGCGGAGACAATGGGGCGGTCGCCCATATTGTCGAAGAACCCCATCTGCTGGTTGGGGCGATCGACGCGGAGCCATAGCGCGGCCCGTCCGCTTGACCCCGCTTCGACTCGGACAGAGGCCTTGTAGGTCACCTGGCGCCCGCGGTAGTCCGCGGCCTTGACGACCTGCATCAGGTTGCCGAATCCGGCGGACGACTCGGCCTTCTGGGAGTACAGAACGGCGCACCGGCGGTTGCCCGGCTTCGAACAAAGGTCGGTGACCTGGGCGGGAAACCCCTTGGAGGCAGCCGGAACCATCCATCCAGCCGGAGACGCTCCCAGCGCCGACGCCTTGAAGTCGAGGTTCACAGGCGCCGGTCCCTGCGCAAGCGACAGGGCGCACGCGCAGGCGAGCATGAACGCGACATTCGGCCGTATCATGACGTATCCAACCGATCTTACTCCGTCCCAGTCGGCGGCGCCGCGCCCAATATCTCGATATCGAGAATCTTTTTGTCGAGACACTGCATCGAATAGGCGTGACCGATCCGAAAAGAATCCCGGCGCCTCGCCTCTGGCTGGTGCTCTCGCGCTGCCAGCGGGCGATGTCGGCCCATGCCGAACGGAGCATCGCCGGCACCGGACTGTGCCTGAGCGACTTCATGGCGCTCGAGGCCCTGCTCCACAAAGGCCCGCTCACCATCGGCGAGATTCGCGCCAAGGTGCTGCTGGCCAGCGGCTCCATGACCGCCGCCATCGACCGGCTCGAGAACCTCGGCCTGGTCCGGCGCGGTTCATCGGAAACCGACCGCCGCGCGCGCGTCATCCACCTGACCTCGAAGGGCTCGGCCGAGATCCGCTCGGCCTATCGCAGGCACACCCGTGATCTTGAGGCGGCGGCGGCGGTCCTGTCGGACCTGGAGACGGAGACACTGTACGGATTGGTCAGGAAACTGGGACTGTTCGCGGCCTCGGCCGCGGGCGAGAAAGAGGAGAGAGAATGATTACCGTTCGCAGGAGCAATGAACGCGGGCACGCCAACCACGGCTGGCTCGACACCCATCACACGTTTTCGTTCGCCGACTACTACGATCCCCGTCACATGGGGTTCCGCAGCCTGCGCGTGATTAACGAGGACCGTGTGGCGCCTGGGAAGGGCTTTGGTACGCACGGCCACCGCGATATGGAGATCCTCAGCTACGTGCTCGAGGGGAAACTCGCGCATCGCGACAGCATGGGCCACGTCGAACTGCTGGGTCCCAACGAGATCCAGCGCATGTCGGCCGGCAGCGGAGTGAGACACAGCGAGTTCAACGGCGGAAACGGCGAACCGGTCCACTTCCTGCAGATCTGGATCGAGCCCGCCACTCCGGGCGGCCCTTCCAGTTACGAACAGATCCGCTTCGACCCGGCCGACAAGCGGGGAAAGTGGAAGCTGCTAGCCGGTCCGGATGGCGGAAAGGACGCCGCCACCATCAACCAGGACGCGTCGGTTTCGGTGGCTGAACTCGGCCCGGGTGAGGCGATTTCGTATGAGCTATCGCCCGGCCGTCACGCCTGGCTGCACGTCATCCGAGGATCGGTGACGGCGAACGGCGTCCAACTCGGGGCGGGCGACGCGATCTCCGCCAGCGGCGAATCGCGCATCGACGTCACCGCCGCCGAGCCCGGCGAAGTGCTGCTATTCGACCTCGACTGACCCAGGCGCCGACGTCCGGATCACACCGCCCAGGAGTTATCCTCCAGGCACAGGACGTCGGCGTCGGTCTCTCCCATCCGCATCAATTCGAGCCGGATGCCGCCCACCAGCGCGAGCCACCCCGACTCGATGATGTTGTAGGAAACACCCATGGTCGACCACGTTCGGGCCCCGTCGCGCCAGTCGATGATTACCGTCGCCTTCGCGGCGGGCCCTTTGTCCTGCTCGAGCACGCTCATGCGGTAGTTGGTCAACTGAACGCGCGCCACCGCGGGATACAGGTGCGACAGGCACTGCCGCAGCACCGTATCGAGAGCGTTAATCGGCCCCGTCCGCGTCGCCGAGGCGGCGAAAATCGCCTCCTGGATGCGCACCGAAACCGAAGCGGCGCTCTGCGTCTGGTCCGGGCCGGTCATCCGCGTCGTCACCTCAAACCCCGTGATCTCAAACGGCCGGGCATCCGGATGCGCCGCTTCGCGCACCAGCAACTCGAGCGTTCCATCGGCGGCTTCGAAGTCGTACCCTTCCGCCTCCATCTGCTGGATCCGGTCGAACAACTCGCGGCGCGCGGCTTCGGATAGACCGCGCGCCATCTCGAAGCGCTCCACTTTCGGCGCGATGGCGTCAGCTCCCATTAGGGCGAACATCTCCTGGCATCCCCTCATTATGGCGTGGATTCGCCGGGTTCAGGCGCTCACGGGTTCCAGGTGGAACGTCTCGCGGCCCTTAGCCAGGGCTTTGCGGTCGAGTTCGAGCCAACGCTCGGTCTTCACCAGGCGTTTCAACGCCGCGTCGATCGACTCTCCGCTGAGCATGCCGGTGGCCTCGAGCAAAGTCCCCAGCATCACGATGTTGCCCGCACGGGCGTCACCCACCTGATCGGCCAGTTCGGTGAACGGCTTTATGACAAAGTGGACGTCATCGCGCTCCATGCCCTCGGGCAGCGAGGTCCCGTTGTACAGCACCCACCCGCCCGGCTCCACCGTGGCCAGGAACTTCCGCAACGACGGCTCGTTCAGCGCCAGCAGCACATTCGGCTTGGTCACCACGGGCGAGGCGATCTCCTTGTGAGAAATCCGCACGTGGCAATTCGACGTGCCGGAGCGCATCTCTGGCCCATAGGACGGCAGCCACGACACCCGCATGTCGGCCGACAGCCCGGCTTCGGCCAGCACCTGACCCAGCATCAGCACGCCCTGCCCGCCGAACCCGGCGATTCGAATGGAAAGATCGTGCACCGCCGCGGGGGCCGTCCCCGCCGGCTCCACGGGCGCGACGCCGCCCTTACCCACCAGCATCTTAGGCAGATCGGCCAACGCCGGCTTCGGCTTCGGCGCCGGGCGAACCGGAGCGTCCTTGGTGCGATCCCGGTACACGCCGGGAGGAAACACCTTAGTCAGCTCGTCCCGCACCCAGTGTTGCGCATCCACCGGATTCATCTTCCAGATGGTGGGACACGGCGACAGAATCTCGATCAGCGAGAATCCCAAACCCTTCACCTGGTTCTCGATGCCCTTCTTGATCGCCCGGGCCGCGCCGATCAACTGCTTGCTATTGCCGAGCGCCACCCGTTCCAGGTACACCGGCGCGTCCAACTGCGCGAACAGCTCGCAGATATGCAGCGGATAGCCCTCGTTCCACGGATCGCGACCGTTCGGCGTTGTGGTGCTCTTCATCCCGATCAGCGTAGTGGGCGCCATCTGCCCGCCGGTCATCCCATAGATCGCGTTATTCAGGAAGAACACCGTGATCGGCTCCCCGCGATTGGCCGCGTGCACGATCTCCGCCGTCCCGATCGCCGCCAGATCGCCGTCGCCCTGGTAGCACAGCACCACGCTGTCCGGACGCGCGCGCTTGGCTCCCACCGCCACCGCCGACGCGCGGCCGTGCGCGGCCTGGATATTGCCGACGTCGAAGTAGTAGTAGCCGAACACCGAACAGCCCACCGGCGTGCACAGAATCGTGCGATCCTGAATGCCCAATTCGTCAATCGCCCGCGCCACCATCTTGTGCGTGATGCCGTGGCCGCAACCCGGACAGTAGTGCGTCTGTTCCTGGTTTTCGGGCTTGCGTTCGAAGGTCTCGTAGAAGGCCCCGGCGCGATCCTGGAACGGTTCGTAGTGTTCCGGACAGGTTCCGTTCAACGCCGCCAGGTCGTGTTCGTTAATCATGGATGGCCACCTCCTCGAGAATGGAAGCCGGCCACGCCGGTTTCGCGATTTCCAGAACGAACGCCAGGATCTCCTCGGCGGTCGGCACCACTCCGCCCGAGCGTCCGTAGAACTCCACCGGGCAGCGCCCTTCGACGGCCAGGCGGACGTCCTCCACCATCTGTCCCGTGCTCATTTCCACCACGCCGAACGTAGCGGCGTGGCCGCACAGCGCGCGGATGGCGCGGGTCGGGAACGGATACAGCGTAATCGGCCGCAGCAGCCCGGCCTTGACGCCGCGCTCCCGCGCCATCTCCACCACCGACTTGAGAATCCGCGCGATAATCCCGTAGCCCACCAGCACGATATCGGCGTCCTCGGTCTGCACGCTCTCAAAGCGGACGTCCTCGCGCTCGGCCCGATGGTACTTCGTCATCATGTGCCGCACATGATGCTCCTGCGATTCGGGCTCGATGAAGATCGAGGAGATCAGGTTCTTGCGGGACTCCGCCGTCCCCAGCACGGCCCAATCCGGCGGCGGCGGCTCAATGGCCTGATTGGCGAACTCCACCGGCTCCATCATCTGCCCGATGTAGCCGTCCGCCAGCACGTACACCGGATTGCGGTACTTGTCGGCCAACTCGAAAGCGAGCGCCGTCAGGTCGGCCATCTCCTGCACCGAGTCGGGCGCAAGCACCAGGGCGCGGTAATTCCCATGCCCGCCGCCCTTCACCACCTGGAAGTAATCGCCCTGTTCCGGCCCGATGTTGCCGAGCCCCGGACCCGCGCGCATGATATCGGCGATGACGCACGGCAACTCCGCCCCGGCCAGGAAGCTCAACCCTTCCTGCATCAGGCTGATGCCCGGCCCGCTCGACGCCGTCATGGCCCGCAAGCCCGCTCCGGCGGCGCCGTAAATCATATTGATGGCCGCCACTTCGCTCTCCGCTTGCAGGAACGTC
Organism: Acidobacteriota bacterium; assembly: GCA_018268715.1. Taxonomy (GTDB): domain Bacteria; phylum Acidobacteriota; class Terriglobia; order Bryobacterales; family Bryobacteraceae; genus TMP-7. Next base: position 258,475 of record JAFDVZ010000011.1, read on the forward strand.
CCCCCGGCCAGCGGCAGGTAGTGCGCGGCGGCCTCGGCGATTTCGCTGGCCGGCGTGATCGGATACCCGTAGTAAGCGCGGCAGCCGGCCAGCACCGCGGCTTTCACGATCGCCTCATTGCCCTTGATCAGTTGTTTCGCCATGGCGTTCTCCTAGGTCGTAACCGGCGTGGGTTTCGTCGCCGCCGGGACCACCCTGCGGCGGTACACGCGAATGCCGCCCGGCTCCGGACACACATAGAAGCACAAGCCGCAGGCGGTGCAGCCATGTCCCAGATAGATGGCCGGATGATACCCGTGGTGGTTCAGGTGATCGGAGAGTTTCAACACCCCCGGCGTGCAGGCCTCCACGCACAGCCCGCATCCCTTGCATTCTTCCGTGTTGGTTTTGACAGTACCTTTGTCCGGCTTCATTTCTGGCATATGGGTTTCCTTAACTGAGCGGGAGCGCCCTCGACTCCGCCGTGCACCGGCGATTCTCCAGATAATGCGCCCGCGCCGCGAACTCGTACAACTCCCCGCGAAACTTGGGATCGGCGATGGCGATCAACGCATCGGCGCGTTCGCGCAACGTCTTCCCGTGAAGATACGCGATCCCATGCTCGGTGACGACGTAGTGCGCATCGGCGCGCGAAGTAACGACGCCGGCCCCCGGATTCAGCGTGGGAACGATTCTCGATATCGAGCCTTCCTTGGCGGTGGAAAGCAGCGCGATAATCGGCTTTCCGCCCTTGGACCGGGCCGCCCCGCGGACAAAGTCCACCTGGCCGCCGACTCCGCTATACGCCCGCGTCCCGATCGAATCGGCGCAGACCTGTCCCGTGAGGTCCACCTGGATCGCCGAATTGATCGCGACGACGTTGTCGTTCTGCGCGATGACGAACGGATCATTCACGTACGAGGTGGGGTGGAACTCGAAAACCGGGTTGTCGTGGATAAACTCGAACAAACGCTGAGTTCCCAGCACGAATCCGGCCACAATCTTGCCCCGGTGGATCCGCTTGCGATCCCCGGTCACCGCGCCGCACTCCACCAGGTCGATGATCCCGTCCGAGACCATTTCGCTATGGATTCCCAGGTCCCGCCGGGAGCGCAGGAATCGGAGGACCGCATCCGGAATTCCGCCAATGCCGGTCTGCAGCGTGGCCCCGTCCGGAATCAGCGACGCCACCCGCTCGGCGATCCGCTCCTGCACCGGAGTCGACGGTTCGCTCTCCAGTTCGAGCAGCGGCCGGGACGTCTCCACCACCGCCGAAACCCGGCTCACGTGGATGAACGTGTCCCCAAAGGTGCGCGGCATCTGGTGATTCACTTCCGCGATCACCGTTTTCGCGGTCCGGGCGGCCGACAGTCCGCAGTCCACGCTGGTCCCCAGGCTCAGGAAACCGTGGCTGTCCGGCGGGCTGGTCTGCACGATCGCGACATCCAGCGGCATCTGCCCGGAGGTGAATAATCCCTCGATTTCGCTGAGGAATATGGGGGTGTAGTCCGCCCGTCCATCCTGCACTGCCCCGCGCGTGTTCCCGCCCAGAAACAGCCCGTTATGCCGGAAATGCCCCTCGTACTCGGGCCGCGTGTAATCGGCCGAGCCGAACGTCAGCATGTGGACCAGTTCCACGTTCCACAGCTTCGGCGCGCGCCGCAGCAGCGCTTCGATGATCGGTAAGGGGGTGCCGCAGCCCTCGTGAATGTACACCCGGTCCCCAGGGCGCACCAATTCCACCGCATCTTCGGCGGTTGTCAGCCGGTTCTGATATTGCTCGACCCAGTTCATACGAAAGCACCACCTGCACGTGGGTTTCCATTTGAAACCGAATCCGCCCATCAGCCCTTATGGGCCAATAATATATTTTTATGTAATGACTTCCGGCGGTTACAGCCCTCGGAGGACCCGGGATTCTCCGTCCGGGAGTGTGTGAAGGTTCCCAGATGGGGGTTTTGCCCCTGCGGGGGTTGCCAGCGCGACCGGCGGCGTCGATCGGCTATCGCGGCGCCATCGGACCGAAGTCGACCCACTCGCCCAGCGCCTGCATAACCAGATCCGGCGTCGCAGGACGCTCCTTCAGATAGCCCTTCTGGAATCGCAGGTTGAAACGGGATCCGGCGGCCAGCGCCTTGGCCCGATTCTCGGCGCGGCGCTGCGCGTTGATCTCCTCGGCGCGCATTTTCTCGTCGCGATCCTCGCGTTCGCGGCGGTCGCGCAGGCGGTCGAGTTCCCGCTGCAACTGCCGGCGCTCGTAGGAATCATTCTCGTTCTTGATATCCCGTTCCAGGTCCTGCTCCCGGCGCGACTTCGCCACGGTCTTCGGAGTCACCATCGCCTGGTTATTGTCGGAGAGCGTTCCCCACCCCCCGCCGCCCAGCTGAAACTCGATGCTGTTGTCCTTCAGCTTGACGGTGGTCACCATCACCCGGTCTCCGCTGCGCAACGCGACTCCGGCGTTCTTCAGCCGATTGGAATACTCCTTGAAATTCATCGGTTGCGGATCGCCCACCTGAACATCGACGCCGTTCTTGGTGGCGGGCATGTCGATTTTGACAACGACCTGTTTCCCCTCGAAGAATCGGCGAAGCATCCCTTCGGAATCCTGGGCCCAGGCGGAAGACACAACAATAGCGGCAAGTACAAGACGTTTCATCATTCGTTCGGTTCAGACACGGTAGCATGCGGGCGCGCTCCCGGACAACCCGTTGGGTACCGGTCCTGGCCCGTCGGCACACCAAAGAAAAAGCCGGCCGTTCGCGCGGCCGGCTTCGACAATATCGGGGTAAGTCTATTCCTTGGAGCCCTCGGCCGGAGCGTCCCCGTCTCCCTCGCCCGTGCGCTCCTCGCGCGGCGTGTAGTAGGAGTGGTAGTAAGTGTACTTGCTGTACAGCTCCCCGCGACGGGCGCCGTTCACAACAATCCCCAGCACGTTGTTTTCGCACAACGACTGCATGGCGCGCGTAATCGCGTCGATGGTGGTGGTCCCGATGCGCACCACCAGGATGGTGCCGTGGCACATGGTGGCCAGCAGGTTCGCGTCGGCGGCGAACAGCAGCGGCGGCGTATCGAGAATCACCCAGTCGAAGAACGACGGAAGCTGGTCGAGCAGGCTGCGAACGTCCTTCAGGTTCAGCAGTTCGAGCGGATTCATGACCGCCTCGCCCGCCGGCATGACCCACAGGTTGGTGCCCGCCATGCGCCGGACGATCTTGTCCAGGGTGACCTTCCCCAGCAGGAAGTCCGTGATGCCGGGACTCCGGTCGATCTGCATCAGGTTGTGGATGATGGGCCGCCGGAAATCGAAGTCGGCGATCAACACGCGCTTACCGGAGAGCTGAGCCTGCGTCAGCGCCAGGTTCATGGCGGCGAAGCTCTTGCCCTCGGCCGGCGAGGCGCTGGTGATCACCACGGTCCGGATCGGCTGCAGCGTCTGCATGTGGTTCAGGCGCGTGCGGAGGCTGCGGAACTCCTCGGTGGGAGCGTCCTGCGGCCGGTTCGGATCGATCAGAAGTCCGTCCGGAGACGGATCGTAGCGGACTTCCTCGGCGTGCTCCAACGCTTCGGCCAGCGAGAAACGGTCCTCGGTCGCCACCACGCCGCCGGTCACTATCGGCGCGGCGGGCCCTCCGGACAGCTCGACTTCCGCCCGCTCCGGCGCGGCGCCGCCAGGAGACTGCGCGGCCTTTCGTAATGCATCGTGAACTCGGCTCATGATCGCTCCTCAGACCTTCGTGACGTAGTAGTAGATAATCGATCCCGACATCACCACGATGCCGGTTAAGCAGGCCAGCGACCACGCAAACCACGCGAACCGCCGGCGGCGTTTCACGACGAGGTCGTTCTCGAGCAAGGGCACGCTGCCCAGAATCGGGAGCTTCGTGTACGCCCGGACGTCCTTCAGGTTCTTGAGCGAGGTGTCCTTTACTTCCCGAACGGCGGCGAACATCACCCCGAGCACCAGTCCCGCCAGCGACCCCATGGCCACCACCACGGGACGCTTCGGCTGGGTGGGCGTCTGCGGCAACGACGGAGGATCGAGCGGTTCCAGGTTCTCGCCCGCCTTGCGATTTTCCATGTCCTGCGCCAGCAGCGCGCGGTTCATCTTCTGCTCGAGCTCGGCGTGCTGCGCCTTGGCGAGTTCGCTGTCGCGCAGCAGGTCTCCGTACTCTTTCTGGCTGGCGGGGACCCCCTCCAGCCGCGACTGGTACGCCTTCACGGCCGAGTCGGTCTTGCCCAGTTCGCGACGATACTCGTCCGATTCCATGCCCTTGGCCTCGATCTGGCTCTGCACCCGGCGGATGGAGCCTTCAAGGTCGCGCATTTCGCGAACCGTCTGCGGACTGGCGGCCCGCTCCGGCGCGGACTTGCGGGCGGCGTCCTCTTCCTTGCCGATCTGTTCCTTCTTCTTGCGGGCCACCGAGAGCAGGTTCTCCGTCCTCTGGACGTCCGGGTGGGTCTCTTTGTAGTGCTGCCGCAGCACCGCCAACTGGTCCTCCAGTTGCCGGACTTCCCGCTCGGCTTCCGCCATCCGGTCGCTCTTGGCGTAGGTGGAGCCGCTGGTCTCCTGGGAGATGTCCTTATTCAGCGCGGCCAGCCGGTCGCGGTAGATCCGCAACTCGGACTCCATCATGATCTTTTCCTGGTTGACGCGGCTCAGCGCGGCGTTCAACGCCGTCGAACGGCCCTGTAGCGCGGCCGCCTGCTGCATGTTCTGAGCCATCTCGTCGGGCAACTGCCCCTGGTGACGGGAACGGAAGTCCGCCAGTTTACTTTCCACCTCGTCCAGGCGCTTTTTGGCGATGTCCACCTGGTCCTTCAACAACTGCGTGGTGCTCAGGCTGGAGCTCGACCGTTCGCGCTGGTTGGTGTCGATGAACTTGCTCAACAGGTCCATCACCACTTTCTGCGCCTTATAGCGGTCGGTGTAGGAATACTGAATCTGGAACGCGGGCACGCGGTCCTTCGTGCTGGCGACGTTCAGCACGTTGCCGATCTTGATGTCCCGGCGCATCTCCTCGACGATGTCTTCCATCGGCATGCGGAGGCGTTCGCGCGGGTACAGCTCATAGGTGGTGATGATGGAGGTGAGCACCGGCCGGCTGAGCACGGTCTGCGCGATGGCGCTGATGCGGTCCGACATCGCTTGGTTGACGTTCGACTGCACGTAGGCTTCCGGCACCACCTGGGGGATGACTTTGATGGTGGCCGTCGACACGTAGGTGTCGGGCCAGAGAAACGCTCCCACCACCGAAATCACCACGGCGGCGAACAGTGGACCGAAAATCCAACCCTTATGGCGGCGCGCGATGTCGATGTAGTCCTCGACGTCAAGGGCGCGGCGCGGAACGGAAAATGCGTCTTGAACCTGCATGCCTGTCTTGATCCTCTAATCGGCTGAAAACTACTCGGGGACGATGATGTAATCGCCGTTCTCGAGGTAAATGTTCTGCTCCGTGTTCTTTCCCTTGGTGACTTCCTTCCAGTTGAACTTCAGACGCTGGCCTTTCCGCAGGATTACGATCTTCTTCGTGTTGGCGAAGTCGCGGAACCCGCCGGAGGCGCTCAGCGCTTCGAGCACCCGCGTCGGCACAACCAGGGGGAAAGATCCGGGCTTCAGAACTCCGCCCGTGATGTAATACTTCTTGCTGTTCACCTGCATCACCGACACGATCACCTGCGGATTGTTAAGAAACTTCGACAGGTTCTGCGTCAGCGACGCGGTCAATTGGTCGGGCGTCAGACCCGCCGCCTGCACTTCATTGATCAGCGGCAGCGTGATCTTGCCGTCGGGACGCACCATCACTTGCCGGGAAAAATCCGGCTCGCGCCACACTTGAATTCCGAGAATGTCCTCGGCGCCGATCTGGAAACTCTTCGGATCCACGCCCGCGACGCTGTTTTTCAGGTCATCGCCCAGTTTGGCGGGGGCAGTCCCTTCAACGGGCTTTTCTGCCGCCGGCGCCGGCGTGGACGATTGTTGTGCGTTGGCGAGCGTCCCAAGACAGACCGAGAGACAGAGCACGAAAAGGCTGTAGCGGTACATTTTCACGATTAACCTCGATGTGGATCAGGACCAGAGACAAAGAAAGCTCTTATTATTTTACAACCACCCCGCCGCGGTTGGACATACACATGGCCTGAAGTCCTACCCGCCGGGGCGACTACCACCACCCCCAGCAAGTACAGGACCTTGGGGCGCTGGTGACAATCGTGGCGTAAGTCAACTATGATTGTTTAACCATTTCCGGACCCCGGACGTCCACTACTCCGACGTACCAGAACCCGGACTGAACCGCTGAATCTGAAGTCCCGGAAATCGGTCGGGATTCTCACTCGACCATCGCCTACATCGCTGATTTACCGCCCCCAATGAGAGGATTTTGAATATGAACTGGTTCCTGGCGAAGTCCGAGCCCGATACTTACTCGATCGACGACCTGCAAAGGGACGTGCGCACCGCTTGGGACGGCGTCACCAATCCCCAGGCCGTCAAAGTCATCCGTTCCATGCGTCCCGGCGATAGTGTGTTGATTTACCACAGCGGCAAGGAATCGCGGATCGTGGGCGTGGCCCGGGTGCTGTCGGAGCCCCGCGACGACCCTAAGAACCCAAAATCCGCCGTCGTGGATCTCGAGTACTCCGGCCGCGTCGCCCCGCCCCTCCCCCTTTCGGAGGTGAAAGCGTCGGGCGAATTCGGGGAGTGGGCGCTGGTGCGCCAGGGACGGCTGTCCACCATGGCGGTTCCCGAAGCCTTCATCGCCTGGATGAAAGCCTCGGGCCGAAACGTCGGCTGAACTAGCGCAGCGAACTCTCCACTTCCTCGAGCCAATCCGGCCGCTTCAGCACCTCGCGCGGCCGCGGACCGTCGGGCGGTCCGATGATGCCTTCCCTCTGCATCATGTCGAGAATGCGGGCGGCGCGCCCGTAGCCCAGCCGCAGGCGGCGTTGCAGGGTCGACGTGGAGGCCTTGCCCATCTCGAGCACCACCCGCACGGCGTCCTGGTAGGCGGGATCCTGCTCGCCGTCGAACTCCTCGCCGTCCCCGTCTTCACTCTCTTCCGGAGGCGCCAGCAGGAAGCTCTTGTCGTAGTCCGGAGTGGCCTGTTCCTTCCAGAACTCCACCACGTCGTTGATCTCGGACTCGGTCAGGTAGGCCCCATGCACGCGGGTCAGCCGGGAGGAGCCCGGCGGCAGAAACAGCATGTCGCCCTTGCCCAGCAGGTGCTCCGCGCCCATCACATCCAGCACGGTGCGGGAGTCCACTCGCGTCGCCACGCGGAAGCTGATGCGCGACGGGAAGTTGGCCTTGATCAAACCGGTGATGACGTCGACGCTGGGCCGTTGCGTGGCGAGCACCAGGTGCATGCCGACGGCGCGCGCCATCTGGGCCAGCCGCGCCACCGACTCCTCGACGTTGGCCCGCTCGAGCATCATGAGATCGGCCAGCTCGTCGATCAGGATCAGGATGTAGGGCAGCGGCTGCAGCTCCTCCTCGGGCGCCCCTTCGTCAAACAGGCTGCGCGGTTTCGTCGCCAGTTGCTTCACCTTGCGGTTGTACTGGTCGATGTTGCGAACTCCTTGAGCGGCAAGCAGTTTCAGGCGGCGCTCCATCTCGAGCACGGCGTTGCGCAGGGCGTTCGTGGCTTTCTTCGGATCGGTGATAACGGGCGTTAGAAGGTGCGGAATGCCCTCATAAAGCCCCAATTCGAGCCGTTTTGGGTCCACCATGATCATGCGAACTTCGTCCGGCGTCGACTTGAACAGAATCGACATGATCATCGAGTTCAGCATCACGCTCTTGCCCGACCCGGTGGAGCCGGCAATCAGCAGGTGAGGCATGGTTTCGAGCGTCGCCACGCGGATCCGCCCGCTGATGTCCTTGCCGAGCGGGATGGTGAGCGGCGACCCCGCCCCGGTGAACTCCTCGGATTCCAGAATCTGCCGTAAACTGATGACTTCACGGCGTTTATTCGGCACTTCGATGCCCACGGTGGGCTTGCCCGGGATGCGTTCGATCAGGATCGATTCAGCCTGCAGGCCGAGGCACAGGTCCTCGGTGAGGGTGGTGATCCGGCTGTACTTGATGCCGGCCTCGGGTTTGAATTCGAAGGTGGTCACCACGGGTCCGGGATTGATCTGCACCACGTTGCCGTGGACGGCGAACTCCTCGAACTTCGATTTGATGCGGCCGGCCGTGTCCTTTAACTCCTGGCTGTCGTAGGGGCTACGGCCGGGAGGCTCGGTGAGCAGGGTGGTGGGCGGCCGACGCCATTCGTGGCGCTGGGGCTTCGGCTCGGGCTCGGTCTCGTGGTAGCGGGTAAGCACCGGCGCGGGCGCCGGGGCCGGGGCCGGCGGAGGCGGCACGGGGGCCGGCAGTTCGAGTTCCCGGATGGGGATTTCGTCTTCCTCGGGGGGAGGCGCGGCGGCCGCCGGCGCGTTCGGGATATCGAACGGCGGCGCGTCGTCTTCCACCGCGGCCGGGGCCGGGGCGGACTGGGTTCGTTTGGTGCGCTGGGTGCGTTCGGCCTCGCGGGCGGCGGCAGCCTCCTCGGCGGCGGCCCGTTTCCGGGCTTTGACCTCGGCGCGTTCGGCGGCCTTGGCCACCCGAATCCGGGCGCGTTCCTCGCGCCAGGCGCGGAAGGCCTCCACCTGGCGCCGCCACCAGGCGATGGGGCGCGCGAACCAGCCCGCCAGAGTCGACATGGAGAAGGAGGAAACCAGGTAGACGGAGAGAATCGCCACCCCGGCCACCGCCATGCAGGCGCCGGTAATGTTCAGGCGCTCAATCAGATACTCGGCCAGGACCCCGCCGAAAAAGCCGCTGGCCGGGATCACGCCGCCGATGGCGCGCCACTCCGGGGCGAGCCCGAAGGCGGCGCACACACTGAGCAGGACGCCCGAGCCGCCCGCGATCTTAATCAGCGGAACTTCGATCGGACTGCTGAGGATCCACTTCCAGGCCAGGCACAACAGGAGCACCGGAATCGCGTAGGCGCCAAATCCGAATAGTTGCAGCGCAACGTCCGCAATCGCCGCCCCGATGGGGCCGGTGAGATTTCGCGCCTTCAGGCCGCTGGCCGTATTCCAGGACGGATCCTGGCTGTGGTACGACGCCAGACTGATCAGAATGAAGAACGCGGCGAGCAAAAACACTAATGCGGCCGCCTCGTTGAGACGTGGAAATCGCGTAGGACCCAATATTTTCATTCCGCCGGAAAGCGGAAGGTAGCCAGAGCAATTCCATTATCTCAAACCGGACCGGCGAGTAAAGAGGAAAACAGAGGGGGAGGGCGGCGACCGCAACCCGGTCGCCGCACTTTCCGAAAGGCGGGCTACTGGACCGAAATTCCGGAGGTCTTCGAAGTGGTTCCGCCGATGGTGACCACCAGCGGCTGGCTGCCGGCGCTGATGTTCGAGGGAACCGTCACGTTCAACTGATACAATCCGGCAAAACCCGGCGCCAGGCCGCTGAAGGCGACCGGAGCGTTCACGCCGCCGATGGTGACCGTCGGCGTGGCGGTGGTGTAAGCGAGCGGCGCGGACGGGGCGGGAGCGCCGCTTTCCGGCGTATTGCTGACCGGCCCCAGACCGTTGGCGTACAACTGCACCGTCTGCCCGCGCGCGACCGGGTTGCTCGCCGTCACAACTTTATAATTCGTGTCGAGCGCCGCCGCCACGCCGCTCGAAATCTCAAAGAACGCGGGCGAATAGTCGGACAGGTTCACCGTCACCACGTTACTGGGCGTGTAGTCGATGCTGACCTTCATCAGCGCCGTTTTCTGCCCCTTCAGCTCCCAGGGAACCTGCACGTTCACCTGCGACGGGCTGACATACACCAGCCGGGCCGGGACGCTGATGCCCGCCGAGGGCGCGTCGAAGCTCACGGTGATGTAGTTTAGGGCCATGGGGAGCGTCGAAAACGTGTTTACACCCGTCGAATCGGCCAAATTTGAGCCAAAAATCGAGATATACGAGCCCGGAGCGACCGCGGAAGCGTCAAAACTGGCCCCATTCACCACTCCTCCCGATGCAAAAATGGCCGGAATTGCATCAGCGTAATCGCTAAAGGTGTACGCTAAACGACTGGTTACGACGGCTCGGAAGCTGTATTGGCCGGCCGCCGAGCCCAGATAGGCCTCCGCGGCGGCGATTCCGTTCGAGTCGGTGGCGGCGTCGGCGTTCTTGATGGAGCCGCCGTTGCGCGCCGTCCACGTAACCGCCGTGTTCGCCACCGGAACGCCGTATCTGTCGGTCACCTTGAGCGAGATGATCCCCTCGGGAATCTGCTGGCCGACGGTGCCGTAGTCGCCGGAGCCCGACATCGGGTACAGGTTCGCGGGGACGCCGTCGCCCATCAGGTACTGATAGGGCACTCGCAGGGTGGTCGAACCGGTGGTGAACGTCACCGCGCCGTAATAGACGCCAGGGGCCGGGGCGGAGCCGGCGAGGGTCAGGGTGACCGTACCGGAAGCGCCGGCGGCAACCGTCAGGGTCGTCTTATCGAGGCTGAGGGTGGCGCCCGTGCTCGCCACGCCGGTGGAGATGGCGACGTTGAGGGTCAATGAAGACGACGACGTATTTGTCACCTGGATCTGCTGTGACTTCTGGACCGCGCCGGCGGCCAAGGCGCCGAACGTCACCGTGGAGGGGCTGAAAGTAGCCGGCGCGAGGATCGCCGCGTTGGCGTCGATCTTGCCGGCGCCGGTGGACAGCACGTCGATGCCGTAGCCGCTGTCATCCGTTGTGACTTCCTGAGTAGCCGTCGAGACGAGCGCGGACTTGATCTGCGCCGGGGTGTAGGACGGGTGCGCCTGTTTGACCAGGGCCGCCGCGCCGGAGGTGATGGGGGTCGAGAAACTGGTGCCATCGGCGGCGATATAGCGCGTCGAACTGTACATTTCGCCGTTCTGATCGAGGACCTGCGTCGCCATATAGATGCCCTCGCCGGGCGCGAGAACGTCGGGCTTGACCAGCAAGTCGCCGGTGGAGGGGCCCCGGGAGGAGAAGTAGGCGAGCAGGTTCGGCGTGGCCGAGGCTTCCGCCCCGTTGGGATCGATGGTCACCTGATAACCGGTGTGCGAGGCCACCCAGTCGCGTAGCGCCAGGGCGCTGGCGTTGGAAATCATCACCGCCGGGATATAGGTCACCGATCCGACGCCCCCGGGACCGATGGGAGCGGACGAATCCGCCATATAGAACAAGATGCCCACGGCGCCGGCGTCGGCGGCCGCGGCGGCCTTGGTGGAAAAAGTACACGGATTCGACGTTGGACCGCGCGAAATCAGCGCGATCGAGCCCGAAAGCGACCCCGAGGCGAACTGCGAACAGGCGTAGGCGTCGCCGAGCGCGGTGGTGTCCACCAGGGGCGCGGTGACCGCCGCGATGGCGCCCGAATCCGACGCCTGGGCGGTGATGTTCAGCAGATTCGACGGCGGGTTGGAGCCCGACAGGCTGACCGTCGGGTTGAAAAAGTGTGAATTCGTGGTGGCGCCGGCGGCGATCACGCCGGGAGCGTTCGCCGGGCTCTCCGAGGAGTTCAGGTTAGGGTAGTTCAGCGAGCCTTCGCCGTCGTTGCCCTGGGCGGCGACGATGGTCACGCCGAGCCCCGTCAGGTCGTTGAACATCTTGGCGAGCGGATCACAGGCCACGCCCGCGGGGTTCCCACAGGTGGGTCCGGCGTCGAGCGCGGCGGTGAAGGCGGGCGCGCCCAACGAAAACGAGATGACGTTCATCCCGTCGTTGAAGGCGTCCTCGGCGGCCTGCATCAAAATGTCGTCGGTCGCACCCAGGTCGTTCACCATGGGCGAGCCCAGAATCCGGTAGTTGCCGATGAAGGCCTTGGGCGCCATGCCGGAGAAGGTGACCGACCCCGTGTTGGACGCGGCGGCGGCGCACGAGGCGGTGGCGGTGCCGTGGCCCAGGTGGTCGCGCGGCGAATAATCGTCCGGACGGGAGTCGGCGGCGGGATTGGAGGGATCGCTGCCGGCGGCCATCTGCTTGACGTAACTGCGGGCGACGATGATCTTGTTGTTGGTGTAGCTCGAGCACTTCGCCGCGTTGTAGGAATCGCACACCGGGAAGCCGGCCGGCGGCGTCAACGAGCTGTCCTGGAACGCCGGGTGCGTGTTGTCGACGCCCGAATCGAGGATCGCGATGCGCACGCCCTTGCCGCCGTTCTGAACTCCGCCCAGCGTATTCCAGGCGGCCGGCGCGTTCACCAGTTGGGTGGCCGTGTTCAGGCTCATGGTACGGCGGCGCAGCAACACGACGCCCTTCACGCCCGGCAGGCTCTTCAACTCCTCGAGACGCTGTTTCGGGGCGGCGACGAAAACCGCGTTCGCCAGCGTGCTGACCGATCCGGTGACCTGGAACTTGCGGCTGCCGAGTTCCGTGCGGAGCGCGGTCTGGCGAGACAGAATCCGAGTCCGGTAGCTTTGTTCCTCCACCGACTGGAGGGCGTCCCGAGAGGTCGCCCGAGTGACGGGCGCGGGGTCATCGAGGATGAGAGCGTAACGCTGAAACGACGTCTGCGCTCCGAGTTGCGATGCAAACAGGACCACTGCCCCTAGCAGGGCGGCCCGGCGGCCCAGCGGTCCGCCAAAATGCGATCCGAGCATAAACTTTGCTGACGGCCCGTTTGAAAGTTGGGTTACGTCAAGAAACGTCAATGATGTCACGATGTCTTTCCGGAATGGGTGGTGAGCGAACGCGAGGGGAATTCTCGGGGGATTTCGAGAGAGGCCGCGGCGGGTAAGTTCGCCGCCGCGGCCCGGGCCGACAAACGCTAGAAAACGATCTTGCCGGAGATCTGCAACTGACGGGCTCCGTACAAACCGTTGGAGGTCGTAGTGGGAGCGAGGAAGCTGGCCGAGGGGACCAGGCAACCGACGGTGTGGCCGGCGCAGGCGCCGCTGCCGGCCGCCGTGTAGTTGTACTGCGTCGTGTTCACGCCGAGGATGTTGGTGTGATTAAAGAGGTTGAACGCCTCGCCGAGCAACTGTAGGCGAACCTTCTCATGGAAGCTGAAGCTGCGGGCGATGCGGAAGTCGACGCTGTAGAGATTCGGCAGGTAGTAGGAGTTGCGCTCGATCCAGTTCGGACGGCCGCCGATGTTGCCGCCGGAGTTGCTGACGACGCCGCCGGTGAGTCCGCCGTCCACGCCGCCGCTCGGATAGCCGCTGATGGAGCCGGTGATGGGCTGTCCGCTGGTGGCCGTCACGATGGTGGAGAAAGCGAAGCCGTTCACGACCTGGTTGGCGACGGCGTTGCCCGCGTGGAAGGTCGGGATCCAGATGGCGCTGGCCGTCAGACGGTGGCGCTGATCGAGATCCGAGGCCGCGTACTCCGCCTTCTTGTTATAAGGATCGATCGGGGAGTCGGTGCCATAGAAGGTTCCATACTGACCGGCGACCTGGCCGCCGTCGTAGGACTTGCTCAGCGTGTAGTTAGCCACGAACTCGAGTCCGTGACTCATGGGCCGGCGCACGGTGATCACCATGGAGTTATACCAGGAGTTGACGTCGCTGGTTCCAATCAGGATGACTCCGGTGGGATCGATGCGCTTGTTATAGAACGGATAACTCACCGTCTGGGCGGTGGCGCCGCTCGAATTCAGCACGTCGTAGCTGGCGGTGGCGGTGGAGGGCGCGACGTTGGCGTCGATGAACATCGGCAGGCGCAGGCCGCGGCTGAAGACATAGGCCGCCGATACGCCGATGCCGCCCGGCATCTGCCGCTCGAAGGTGACCTCGCCTTCGTGGACGCGCGGGTTGCGGAAGTCCTGCACCAGGCCGTGGGTCAACTGCGTGGCGGCCGGGGGCGCGAAGGAGGTGACGGTGGGAGTCAGCGAGCCGGAGAACGGCGCGGTGAGGGCCGGGCCGGGGGCCGGGAAGATCACGTTCGGGAAGGCCAGCGTGGGACAACTGGTGGGCGTGCAGTTGAAGGTCTGCTGATAGACGCCGTTTTCCACGCGGATGGCGTAGTAGGTGCTGTTCTGCGTCTTGGCGTAGAACAGGCCGTAACCGCCGCGGATCACCGTGTTCTTCGCGATTTCCCAGGCGGCGCCCAGGCGCGGCGCGAACTGGTTCTTGCTGATGAAGATCTTTTCCGAATAATACTTGGTCAGCGGCGTGGCGGTGTTGGCCTGCGGGGGCTGGGGAACCAGTTGCAGGTCGTAGCGGACGCCGAGGTTCAGGGTCAGCTTGGGGTTCACCTTCCAGCTATCTTCGACAAACCCGGCGATGTCGTTGTTATAGAAATCGTCCTTGCCGACTCCGGTCACCGGATCGGTGACCTGCGCGAAGGTGGCCCAATGCCGGCCGGTCTTGCCGTCGCCGAGATTGACGCCATACATGTCGGCCGCCCAGTTGGAGAAGGCCGTGGAGCCGGTGTAGCCGTACAGGCCGCCGCCCTGGTAGAGGTTGATCAGCAGTTCGTGGATGAAGTTGAGGTCGACGCCAGCCTTCAGCACGTGGCGGCCGCGGACGTTGGACACCACATCGTTGATCTGATAGCGATGCTCGTCGGGAAACGCCGGGCGCGGCAGGGCGTTGGGCATGCCGTAGCTCATCACGTTGGAGATGCTGACGCTGGGGGCGGAGGCGTTGGCGCCGGTGACTTCCAGGTCGCGGCCCCACTGAAAGCGCAGGTTGTTCACCAGGGTGTTGGTGATGGTGGAGTCCCAGTTGGCGACGAAGATGCGTTCCTGAGTCCGGTTGGTGCCGTTGGTGGTTACCGAGGAGTTATTGTAAGTCGGCGCCGTGCTGTAGGAGTTAGGCGCGTGATAGTCCATTAAATCGAAGGCCGCGCTGACGTGGTTGCGGGCGTTGAGCTGGTAGTCGAGCTTTCCGAACCCGACATCCTGATAGGTGTAGCGGGCGAACGTGCCGAGCAGGCCGGAGAGGTAGGAGTTCGCCGTGGCGCACTGCGCGGCGCTCACCTGGCTGGGGCAGGTCTGCGGGAACTTCGCGCTGCTCGTGTAGGTGACGGGGTTGATCTTGCGGGATCCATCGTAGGTGAAGAAGTAGAACAGCTTGTCGCGCTTGATGGCGCCGCCGATGCTGCCGCCGAACTGCTGCCATTGGTGAATGGGCTGCGAGTAGATGCCCTGGGACTTGGGGAAAGAATCGAGGGCGTTGAAGGTGGGATAGCGGAGATAGTAGAACAGGTCGCCGTGGGTGGCGTTGGCGCCCGACTTGGTGACGGCGTTCACGACGCCGCCGGCGGCCTGGCCGAGTTCCGCGCTGTAGTTGGCCGAGCTGACCTGGTATTCCTTGATCGAATCGAGGCTGTACACGTAAGCGCCGCTGACGGCGCGGCCGCGCGCTTCGGAGAAGAACGCCTGGTTGTTGTTCGCCCCGTCGACGTTGTTGGTGTTGTAGAGACCGGAGATGCCGCGGTAGCTGACCAGACCGCTGCCGCCGTCGGTGGTGACGTTCGGGGTGAGCAGGACGAAGTTGTCCCAGCGCCGTCCGGCGATGGGAAGGTTCTGCACCAGCCCCTCGCTGACCACCTGCGAATGTTCGGTCTTTTCAGTGTCGACCACGGAGGCGGCGCCGGTAACGGTGACGGTTTCCGAAGTCCGCTCGACGCTCATCTTCAGGTCGACGGTGAGGGTCTGGCCGACCTGGAGGGTCAGGTCCTTACGAAGGATGGAGGCGAAGCCTTGTTTCTGCGCTCGAACTTCGTAGTGGCCCGGCTGTAGGAAGTTGGCGACGTACAGTCCGCTCTCATTGGTTTCGGTGCGGCGCTCGGTGTTGGTGTCGGCGTTCCGCAGGATGATGGCGGTGGCCGGAACCATGGCGCCCGACGGATCGGAAATGGTCCCGGTGATCGTGCCGGAGCCGGCGGTCTGTCCGAAAGCGAGCGTGGGCAACAGAAGTCCGAACAGGGCGGCCACGATCCGGTTGGAAGGGGGCCGCCCAAAGGGGCCGAAGGGTTTTTTCGTTGTGAGTGTGCGCATAGAGAGACTCCGTAATCAAAAAGGGGGAGGGTGGTGGGTCCGACGGAGACGCCTGAACTTCCAACGTTAGCAGGTTTTGATTACAGCTTGGTTGCGAACCAGAGGGGCGTGGAAACGTCGTGGCGGCGAAAAAATCTCGCGCGGCGCGTGATCGATTTCAGGGGGGACGCGCGCCTGTGGAATCGAGGAGCAACGAACAAGAAAATGAGACAAACACTGCTTTCGATCGCCGCGCTCGCCGCAGCGTCCTGCTGCTGGGCGAGCCAGCCCAAGCCGATCAGCCTGACGCTATCCACCGAGCTGTTCGCGTTGACCAACAGCCGCCTGATGGTGACTAACAACACGGGCCGCGCACAGACGGTTCAGTTCAGCGCCGGATCGCTGTCGACGCTGGAGTTCAGCCCGCGCCGCGCGGTGTTGCCGCCGGGGCGTCAGCAGACCGTGGACCTGGGCCCGCTGCGGTTCATCGAAGGGGTCAACGTCCTGCATATCGTGACCAATGTCGTCAGCCCGTCGGGCCGCGGAGGCCAGGGCCCGGCGCTGCTCGAGCCGGTGCGCATGACGCGCGGTTCGCTCGCCAAAATCTCCTATGAAGAAGCCTTCCTGAACAATCGGATCCGCATGGAAGGGGCTCCGGAGCCGGGCGAGTTCCCGCTCGGCGCGGGTTATGTGGACCGGGATGGAGCGGCGGCGCTGGTGTATCCGGCGGGAAGCTTGAACGCCGAGCTCGCGCCGGGGCCGCTGGCGGTTTCGTCACCCGAGGAGTTGACCCGCATGGAGGCGCGCGCGCTGTCCGATGTCGGCGCGCCCACGGTGGGAACCCTGTATGGCCGCGCCGCGGTGGACGAGGCGGTGGCCGAAGCCACGCCGACCACGGGCGGCGGCGGTTCCGACGATAATCCTCCCGTCGTGCTGACGGGCCGGTTGTACGCCAAGCTGCCGAGCGGCGCGTGGGAGCCGGCGTGGGGCTGGACGGCGCGGGTGTATCAACTGAAGAGCGGCGTCTGGAAGTATCGCAACGCGGCGCAGGTGAACGGTTCCGGCGCCTGGGTGATGACGCTGACCGGCGTCGATGCGAGCGAGTCCGTGCAGATCCAGTTCCAGCCGTCGAACCGCTTCGTCCGGGTGCAGGATCCGTCGGGCGCGACCTACACATGGTCCAAGATGTGGAGCCTGGCCAACGGCGGCGCCACCGGCAATCACGCCGTCGACCTGTCGCAGACCGGCAATCTTCCCGGCGTCCACGCGATCTTCCGCAGCGCGATGGACCTGTGGCAGCGCTTCGTGAGCGCCGGCATCAACCCGGTTCACGACAATCCGATCCGAATCAGCTATCCGAACTCGTACGCCACGGGCAAGTGCCGGATCAAGGACGAAGAGACGGGCGTCACGTTCGGCTGGACGTGCACGATGGGGCTGGGCGACATCTGGATCCTGCCGCAGCACGCCGACTCCTTCGTGGTGCAGCATGAGATGGCGCACAGCGTGAACCTGCTGTTCTGGGGCTCGTTCCCCGATGACGCGGGCGGCGCGCACTCCTCGACGGGTTGCTACACGGTGGGCCTGGCGTTGACCGAAGGGTTCGCGGACTTCATCCCGGCGTGGATCAAGTACAACCGGCAGAGCACGTCGGCCTACCTGGGCTACCTGGACACGGACCTGGAATCGGTGGGCGACGAACCGTGCCAGGGAACCGGCAACGAGCTGCGGGTGGCGGCCAGCTTCTGGGACATGTACGACGTGAAGAGCGATTCGCGCAACGCCAACGCCATCGACACCTGGTATCTGTCGAACGAGGCCGGCGTGGTCTCACTGTACCTGAAGTACAAGCAGAGCAGCCTGTGGACCTACGCCTACGTGCTGCGGATGATCGCCCCGGCCTGGAGCGACGACATCGACAAGCTGCTGCGATTGAACTACCAGATCAATTAACGACGCATCGAGGGGGGCGCTGACCGCGCCCCTCATATTCATTTTCCGACGGGCCTTTGTGAACCTCCGACTCTTCTACGAATTCCTCGCGATTCATCCCACGCTTCCGCTACAATATCGCCTGATGTCTTCATTCCCGGATCCCGTGGGAAGGGAGCGGGTGACGCAGCTGCTGGCGGATTGGCGAACCGGCAGCAAGGAAGCCCTGGATCTGCTCACTCCCCTGGTTTACGACGAATTGCGGCGGCTGGCTGCTCACTACTTACGCAATGAACGCAACGCCGCCACGCTTGCGCCGACGGCCCTGATTCACGAAGCGTATTTGCGGCTGGCAGCGCAGGAACTCCCCGATTTTGAAAGCCGCAGCCACTTCTTCGGAGTCGCGGCGCAACTGATGCGGCAGATTCTGGTGGATCATGCGCGACGCCACCGGGCGGCCAAGAGGGGCTCGGGCCTGGCGCCGGCCTCGCTGAACGAGGCGCTGTCGTTTGCGCCGGAGCGCAGCGCCGACATTGTGGCGCTGGACGACGCGCTGTCGGAGCTGGCGCGGCAGGACGCGCGGAAGGCTCGTGTGATCGAGCTGCGGTTTTTCGGCGGGTTGAGCGTCGAGGAATGCGGGCAGGTTCTGGGGATTTCGGTGGCCACCGTGGGACGGGAACAGCGCTTCGCGGAGGCGTGGCTGCACCGCCACATGACCGCATGAGCCGGCCATGACGCCCGAACGCTGGAGGCGCATCGAAGAGCTGTTTCATCAGGCCTCGGAGATGGCGGCGGAGTCGCGCGCGGCGTGGCTCGACGGCGCCTGCGAGGGCGATAAGGACCTGGAGCGGCAGGTGCTCGAGCTGCTGGCGAGCGACGATGAAGCGGGCGGCGGCTTCGTCGAGGGGCATGTGGGAGCGGCGCTCAAGGAGTTCGACGCGGCGCCGGCGCCAGCGCCAGAACGTCGCGCGGGGCCGTACCGGCTGGTGCGGGAGATCGGGCGCGGCGGGATGGGGACGGTGTTTCTCGGCGAACGGGCCGATGAACAGTATCACGCGCAGGTGGCGGTGAAGCTGCTGCGGACGGGCTTCGACACCGACTTCTTCCTGGCCCGATTCCGGCGCGAACGGCAGACGCTCGCCCAACTGCAACACCCCAACATCGCGCGGCTGCTGGACAGCGGCACTTCAGACGACGGGATGCCCTACATCGTGATGGAGTACATCGAAGGGCAGAGCATCACCGACTACTGCGCGCGCGAGAGGCTGAACATCGAGCAGCGGTTGAGCCTGTTCCTGCCGGTGTGCGCGGCCGTGGCGCATGCGCATCAGCGCTTCGTGGTGCATCGGGACATCAAGCCGAGCAACATCCTGGTGGATACGGCGGGGACGCCCAAGCTGCTCGATTTCGGCATCTGCAAGATCCTGGCGACGGAGGCGGCGCCGGACCTCACCATGACCACCGGCGCCACCATGCTGACGCCGGATTATGCGAGCCCGGAACAGATACTCGGCGATCCGATCACGGTGGCGAGCGACACCTACTCGCTGGGCGCGGTGCTGTACGAACTGCTGAGCGGCTGCCGTCCGCATCGCATCGAGAAGATGACGCCGCAGGCTATCGAGCGGGCCATCTGCGGGGAGGACCCGCCGCGGCCGAGCGCGGTGGCGCTGCGCCGCGAGGATAGCCGGCGGCTGGCGGGCGACCTCGACACCATCGTGCTGAAGGCGATGCAGAAGGACGCCGCGCGGCGGTACGCATCGGTGGAGGAGTTCGTCGCCGATATCCGCAACTTCCTGGAGCATCGGCCCATCCTGGCGCGGCCGGACACCATCGGCTATCGCGCGGCGAAGTTCGCCCGGCGCAACCGGGGAGCCGTGGCCGCGGCCGTCGCGCTGACCTTTACGCTGTCGGCCGGATTGCTGGCCACCACGCGCGAGGCTCGCCGCAACGAACGCAACTTCGCCATCGCGCGGAGCCTGGCCAGTTCGTTCGTCTTCGAGGTGCACGATTCGATCGGCGTGGTGAGTCCCACCAAGGTTCGCGAGAATATCGTCCGCATCGGGTTGAAGTATCTCGACACGCTGTCGGCCGGGGCGTCGGGCGACGCGGGACTGCAATTGGAGCTGGCCGAGGCGTATCGACGGATCGGCGAAGTGCAGGGCAACGTGATGGCGGCGAACCTGGGCAACACGGCCGGGGCCATGGCGAGTTATCGCAAGGCGCTCGCGCTGGTGGAGCCGCTGCCTGCTTCGCGCGCGTCGCTGCTCAGTGAGGCGCGGCTGTACCGCAAGATCGCCGATATCGAGATCTATACGAAGAGGCCGATGGACGCGCTGGCGGTGTTGGAGCGCGGGGTGGCGGCGGGCGATCGGCTGTTGCGCATCGATCCGCAATCGGCGGAGTCGCGGTCGGCGGTGGCGGGACTGCACCTGACGGCGGGACGCGTCAAGCGCATGATGGAGGACCGGCAGGGCACCATCGACACAGCCCGGCGCGCACAGCAGGTGCTGATGGCGGGCGGCGGGACTCCCACGGATCCCGAGGTTCGCGCGCTGGTGGCGGAGAGCTTCGCGGCGATGGGCACCGGGCAGATGATGCTCGGGCAGCCCAAGGAGGCGCTCGACAATTTCCGCAAGGCGGCGACGGCGTGGGACGGCTTGTGCGGGCAGGCGCCGGCGAATGTCGAGTTCCAGCGCCAGAGGATGCTCGCGTATTCGCACGTCGGCGATGTGCTGGGCAACCCGAGCTATTCGGGGTTGAACGATCGCGCCGGGGCGCGGGACGCCTACCGCGTGATGATGGATACGGCGCTCAGCCTGCATCGGGCCGATCCGCATGACCATCGGTCCGCGGTGGACTACGGGATCGCCACCATGCGCGTGGCCGATACGGAGGACGAGGCGGGGAGGAAGGCGAAACTGTTCAGCGAAGCGTCGCGGGCCTTGACCGAGGTGGTGCGCGGCGATCCGCGTAATCGCCTGGCGAGGCTCAACCTGGCGTCGGTGGAGAGGCGGCTGGGGGACGTCATCGTGGGATCGGATCCCGCGGGGGCCCGGGCCGCGTATCAGCGTGGCGTGCGGGTGGTGGAGGCGATGGAATGGTCCGAGCCCGCCGCCGAACGGGTGGGCGTCGAGTTGTACCGTTCCGCCGCGCTACTCGCGCTGCGGCAGGGTCTCGGGGAGGAGGCGCGGGATTACTCCGATCGGGCGTTGCGCGTCGCCGAACGGATTGTGGCCTCGCCGAGTTCGCCGCTGCTGCGATTCGTGTCGGTACCCAAGGCGTATCAGCTTCGCGGGGAAGCGATGGAGAAGTTGGGGGACGCCGCGTCGGCGCGCCAGTGGTACGAACGCGCGGTCGTAGCGTGGGGCAGGGCCAGCGCCATGCCCGGATTCACCGATCGGTATCGGGATGAGAAGAAGATGGCCGAGCGGGCCTTGGAACGGCTCGGCGGGAGGGCCGCTCGATGACGGGAATCGAGAAGCAGATGGTGCGGGATAGTTACGAAGTCATCCGCACGTATCAGGAAGCGGTTTTCGTTCTGTTCTATGGCCGCATGTTCCAACTGGATCCGTCGATCCGGTCGTTATTCCATGTCGACATCCGGGTGCAGGCTAAGAAACTGGCGCAGACGCTGGATGTGCTGGTGGCGAGCCTGGACGGACTGGACGCGCTGCGACCGCGGCTGCGCGAGTTGGGCCGCACGCACCACACCTATGGCGTCGAGCCGCATCACTACCAGACGCTGACGGAGGCGCTGCTGTGGGCGTTCGGACAGGCGCTGTCGGGAGGGTTTCCGCGGGAGGTGCGAGCGGCCTGGAAGCAGGTGCTAGACCTGGTGAACGGGGAGATGATCGCGGCGCAGGCCGAGGCGGCCGCCGCCAGAAGGCAGGCGGAGTTGAAGTAAGCAGGCCCCAAATGCGAAGAGGCCGGGTGAGTTCACCCGGCCTCTTCATTTTCGCTCAACCGCGCCCGACTACCAGAGGAAACGCAGACCCAATTGCAGCCTGCGGGAGTTGGTGCCGTCCGGGAAGCCCTGGGCGGCGGTTCCCGTTCCGAGAGCGGTCTGATAAGTCAGCGTGGGGACGCCGCTCACCAGCGAGTAGGTGTAGGCGCGCGTGTTCACCGACGTGAAGTAGGTGTGGTTGAACACGTTGAACGCGTCGAAGGTGAACATCGCCTTGTAGCGTTCGTGAATCGTCACGCCCTTGTTCAGGCGGACGTCGAAGCGGGTGATCGGGGCGATCGGCACGCTGGCCAACGGCAGGAACGGAGCGCGGGTGTTGCCGCCGTAACCGTTGAGCGTGCTGCCGCTCTGCGCGACGGTGTAGCCCGTCGGGACGTAAGCGGACGAGAGCGAGACCACCGGAGTGGAGGCTGGCGAGGACTGGAGCGTTCCCAGAATCGCGAGCCCCCAGCCGTTCGCCAGGTGCTTCAGCATGCCGGTGGACTTGGTCACGGTGGGGGTCCACATGGCGTTCAGCACCAGACGATGCCGGACGTCGAGACTGGAGGATCCCTTTTCAGCGCGGTAGTCGCCAGGGACATAGCTCTGCGGGCCGCCGCTGGCGAAGATGTTCGGAGTGCCGGCGCCGCCCTGGCCCAGGTCGATGGCGTGGGCCCACGTGTAGGACGCGCTGCCCGTGATGCCGTAAGCGTACCGCTTGTTCAACTGCGCCGTCAGGCCGTTGTACCAGCTATTCAGACCGGAGTCGACCACGTTCAGCCGATTGTAGCGGGTGTCGACGCGATTCTGACGAACGTAGACGGGCGTCGAATAGGTGAAGGTCGAGTTCGGATCGCCAGGCTTTCCGATCACGTTGTAGGTGACCGTCGGTCCGGGCGCGCCGATGTTGATGTCGTTGACCGAGGTCAAGTGCAGACCGCGGCTCCAGATGCCGGACACGGTCAGCGCCATGGAGTTGGTCAGTTGGCGCTCCACGGCGATGTCGGCCTGCTGAGTGTACGGCGAGCGGAAGTCCTTCGACGCCATGTTCAGGCTGACCGAGCCCGCCGGGGGATTGTAGGAAGTGCTGTTGGTGGGCAGCACGAAGGGGAACACCGGACCGGCGGCCTTGTCGGCGGCGGCGCTGCCATTCAACGAGATCGATTTCTGGTAGACGCCGTTGCCGAGCATCAGAGTGTTGATCAGACCGCCCGGATAGCGTCCATAGAAGATGCCGTAGCCGGCGCGAACCACCGTCTTGCTCTGGCTATCCAACGCATAGGCGAATCCGATACGCGGGGCGATGTCGCCGCCGAAGGTGGGGATTCGTCCCGTCGCGGCATAGTCGGGATTCGTGACGGTGGGTTGCGGCAGACTCGAGTAGTCGTAGCGCAGGCCAAGGTTCACCGTGAGACGGGGGGTGAGTTTGTACTGGTCCTGCACGAAGAACGCGTAGTCCGGAATGGTGAACTGCACCACCGGGTTGCCGATGGTCTGGCTGAAGGACGACCAGTTCTTCGATCCGCCGTTGCTGCTGAAATCGGCGGCCAGCGCGCTCCAACTCGGGAAGGTGTAGGTGCCGGTGCGGTTGAACAACAGGTCCGTCAGATCGTTGGTGAACATCATGTCCACGCCGAACTTCAGGGTGTGCTTGCCGCGAGTCCAGGTCAACGTGTCGGCGTAGCTGTAACGATTCTCGAGCGGGTTCTTACGGGGGTAATCGACGGCGGTGCCAAGGTTGCTCTGGCCGGTGATGCTGATGCCCAGGAAACCGATGCCCGGGATCGCCAGCGCATCGTTGGGATAGTCGAACTGCTTGTCGTTGAACCAGCCGAAGCGGAACTCATTCACCATCGCGGGGGTCGGAATCGAGGTCCACGCAATGCGGCCGTATTTGGCGCGCACGGAGGAGTTCACGTTGTTGCCGACGCCGTTGCCGTTGTTCAGCACGGCCTGGGTCTGCAAACCGTTGGGGGACACCCAGCGCAGCAGGTTCAGGCTGACGGAGAAGGAGTTTCGATCCGTCGGGCGCCAGTCGAGCTTGCCGAATCCGAGGTTCTGGTTGGCGGTGCGGGGCACGGTCTGGAACTGGCGATTCAGGAAGGCGCGCGCGGTGTCGCACTGCGCCTGGGTGGCGGGAGCGCCGCAGGTTCCGATGAACGTGCCGCTCGAATTGAACAGCGGGTTGCCGGACGCGGTGATGGAAGCGATCAGCGGGAAGTCGCGCCACAGGCCTTCATAGTTCGCGAAATAAAACAGCTTGTCCTTGATGATCTTTCCGCCAGCGGACAGGCCGAACTGGTTGCGCTTTTCGGCCGGATTGTAGCGCTTTCCGGTGGATGGGTCCACAGAGGCGAAAATGTCGGTGGCGTTGAAATCCTGGTTGCGGAAGAACCAATAGCTGGTTCCGTGGAAGTCGTTGCTGCCGCTACGCGTCACCGTGTTCACCACACCGCCCATGGCGTGGCCGAACTCGGCGGAGTAGTTGTTGGAGACGACCTGGAATTCCTGCACGGCGTCCTGTCCGATCTGGGACTGGATGCGGGTGCGGCCCGCGTTCTCGTTGTAATACTGCTCGGTGGTGTCGTTGCCGTCCGTGAGGAAGGCGTTTCCGCCCGCCACTCCGCGGAATGAGATCAGCCCGAAGGTGCCGTCGGCCACCACGGCCGGCGCGAGCAACACGAACGAGTCGACGCGGCGCCCATTGATGGGTAGATCCTGGATCTGCGCCGTTCCGACCACCTGCGAGACGTCGGTCTTCGTGGCGTCGACAATCGGCGCCACCGCTTCGACCTGGACCTGCGTGGACGTCCCGGCCACCGCGAGTTCGACCTCGAGCGCGATGTTCTGTCCGACCGTCACCTGCACTTCTTTCAGTTCATATGTGGAAAAACCCGAGGCGGTGACCGTCACCGAGTAGCCCGTGGCCGGCACCAGCGAAGGTGCGGCGAACACGCCGGCATCCGTGGTGTTCAGCGTTCGGCGGATGCCTTTCGAGTCATTAGCGACGACAACCTGAGCGTTTGGAACAGCCGCGCCTGAAGCATCGCGCACCGTTCCTGAAATGGCCCCGAGTCCGGCAACGGACTGGCCAAACGCTGTCGCGCCCAAAGTAAGGACGAGAACTAAACCGATTAATATCCGGTTTCGCATAGCCTGAAGTAACTCCCTGTACTGTTCATGAATGTTTCGACCCGCCCGATCCGCCGTTTTCGGACCCGGCATCGCGGAACGCCACAGCAACGGCGAACAGCCCGCGACGCGCGGCCGGATGAGCCACGATATCACGCACACGTTTCATTTCCGTTGCTTCACGCTTCCAAACTTGTTGCACACTGCTGCTACACGGCGGGGGAGGTAGCTCGCGTCCCTAAAAGACCCAAGGAACACGATGTGGAAACAGATTACTGATTGATACCAATATTGTATCCCGTCGGGAACGTCGACCGCTGGGCGGGAGCACAGAACCACTACAGGAACAGTTTGGGGAGGTATTGCAGATGTTGTGCAAAGGGCTCCGACTGTCCGGCCGCCACGCTGTACATGCGTTCATGACTGGCGACGGCGGCGCGGCCCATCTCCTCATACGGCCGGTTGCATACGTCGAAGAAGCCGATGTTGTAGTTTTCGCCGTCGAAGCGCCCCAGCGCCGATTCATCGTACATGGTGAACCAGTGCACGCCCACGCAGTGCGGATTCGCCGCGGCGTCCTCCAGGTAGTTACGGTAGGCCGCCGCCCGGTCGGCCTGATTCTTCAAACGTCCGATGCCTGAGGCCGGCAAGCCGACGTCGAGCGCTCCGAAGTGCCACTCACCCACCATGACGGGCATGTTCAACTTGGCCTGGATCTTCTCGGTCGTGTCGCGCGGCAGGTTCTCCTGATAGCAGTTCAGGCTGAAGACGTCGAACGACTTCATGCCGGCCACGGCCCAGTCCGGCGGAACGCCCGCCCAGCGCATTCCGAGATTCAGGTGCTTCGGATCCACGGCGCGGCACGCCGTGGAAAGGCCGTTGAAGTACGTCTCCACCATGCGCGAGCTGAACTCGGCCAGGTCGGCTTTGGCGGTTGTGCCAAGCGCGCCGTCCCACTTGCCGCGCGCGAGTCGTTCGAACGTCGCCGGTTGGCCCCATGCCGACGACAGGGCCGCGTCATCGGCGTACTTCGTCTTCAGGCGGCGGACCAATTCATTGCGCGAGGCGCAGGCTTCGGTGGTGTAGAGCATTCCGGCGGCCGGCGTTTCCGACGAGAAGCCCCAGGTGGGCTCGTTCATCAGAAAATAGCCGATGAAGGCGGGATCGTCGGCGGTGCTTTTCAACTGGGCGGCGTACTCGGCGGCGTCGCGCGAAAACTCGGGATGAAACACGTCCGGGAAATCGCGATAGATCAGGCCGCAGCGGCGTCCCGTGAAGGCCATCGGCCGGACGTAGGGGAATCGCGCGGCTCGGGCGATCTCCCAATCCGACCAGTTGCCGACGGTGTTGAACCGGAGTCGCTTCATTTCGGCCAACGCGATGGCGGCCCACCTGGCGCGCCATTCATCACGACCGAAGGAACGGATCAGGTTCGCGGCCAGATAGTTGATGGTCCGGCCCTCGCCTCGGACATCGCGATAAGCGGCGGCGTATTGGCCCTTCGGATCGGGCTTCCAGGCTAGCGCCGCGGCGATGCCGTCGTAGCGGGCGTCGGTGTCCACGCGCACGCAATCGAGCCCGGCCGACCAGAAGGCGTATCCATCGGGATCCACCAGCCACCAGCGCTTCCCGTCGTGGCGCGTGCGGAAGAAGCCGGAGCCATCGCCGAAGCGCAACGACTTCCAGCCGCCCCAACGGGAAAACGTCTCCGGCCATTCTATGGAACGCGCCGCGGCGGCTTGTCGCTGGATGCGGCCGGTCAGTTCAACTTCCGAACGCGTCTTGGACGGCCAGTCGCGGAGCGTGTACTGTCCAAAGGCGTCGAGCAGCGGTCCTTTCGGCAATGAGGGCTTGTCGAGTTTGGGGACGTCTGCCGACGAGGCGGCGAATGGCGTCAGGCTCCATCGGACCGGATCCGGCCCCTTGCGCTTCAGGACAAAGATGAGACGATCGACCTTGTCGAGATCGACCCGGTCGCCGCCAGCCATCGGCTTGAGAAAGGCGCCCTCCCGATCGGCCATCCAGCGATTCTGGTTCACCATCTCCAGGTTCAGGCGAATGCGGAACGAGCATTGATTCAGACCAGCGAACGTGCAGCGGAACTGCCGTCCCTGGACGCCTTCGCGCAGAAGGATATCGAAGACGGCGAGCAGGTCCCCCTCAATCAGCATGTCCGCGGTGATGTAGCGCGCGTCCGCCAGCGTGCCCGCGGGGAACACGCACACAAGACCGTCGCCTTCCGATGACGCCGTGTACCAGACGGCGGCGTCACCCGTCTCTTTTTGGACATTGCCCTGGATGCCGGTGACGGCCAGTTCACGGCGAGCGGCGGTGAGCGGAGTAACTGCGGAGAGGGTGACTGCGGCAGCCAGGAATTCACGACGGTGCACGGTTGCGCCTCCGCCGAAGAGACTATCACGAAGGTGGGGCCGGCGCGGAACCGGCCCCGATTTGCGGTTAGATGTCGTAGTAGAGCGCGAATTCGTACGGATGCGGGCGAAGACGCACGGCGTCCGCTTCGTTCTTACGCTTATAGGAGAGGTAGGTTTCAAGCAACTCTTCGGTGAAGACGTCGCCCTTGAGCAGGAACGAGTGGTCCTCCTCCAGGCAACCGAGCGCCTCCTCAAGCGAGCCGGGCATGGACGGAACGTTCTTCATCTCTTCCGGCGAGAGATCGTAGATGTCCTTGTCGAGCGATTCGCCGGGATCCACCTTGTTCAGCACGCCGTCGAGACCGGCCATCAGCATCGAGGCGAAGGCGAGATACGGATTGGCCGAAGGGTCGGGCGGACGGAATTCGAGGCGCTTCGCCTTGGGGCTCGCCGAGTACATCGGGATGCGCACGGCGGCCGAACGGTTCCGGCGCGAGTAGGCCAGGTTAACCGGCGCTTCGTAGCCCGGCACCAGTCGCTTGTAGCTATTGGTGGTGGGGGCGATGATGGCCGACAGCGCGCGCGCGTGGCGCAGCAGGCCGCCGATGTACCACAGCGCCATCTGGCTGAGCCCGGCGTACATGTCGCCGGCAAACAGAGGCTCGCCGTTCTTCCACAGGCTCTGGTGGCAGTGCATTCCGCTGCCGTTGTCGCCGAACAGCGGCTTGGGCATGAAGGTGACGGTTTTGCCGTACTGGTTGGCGACGTTGCGCACACAGTACTTGTACGTCATCATGTTGTCCGCCGACTTAACCAGAGTGTCGAAGCGCTGGTCGATTTCGCACTGCCCGCCGGTGGCCACTTCGTGATGATGGCACTCGATGTTCAGGCCGCAGTCGATCATGGTGTTCACCATTTCGGCGCGGAGATCCTGGTAGTGGTCGGTGGGCGGAACGGGGAAGTAGCCTTCCTTATATCGCGGACGGTAGCCAAGGTTGTTGTCCTGGCGGCCGGAATTCCAGCGGCCTTCCTCGGCGTCGATGAAGTAGAAACCGCAGTGGTGATTCTGATCGAAGCGGATGTTATCGAAGATGAAGAATTCCGCTTCGGCGCCGAAGAACGCCGCGTCCGCAAGGCCGGTGGTCTTGAGGTACAACTCGGCTTTCTTGGCGATCCAACGAGGGTCGCGATCGTAGCGCTGGCGCGTGATGGGATCCTGCACGTCGCAGGTCATCACCAGCGTGCGCGTTTCCGTGAACGGATCCATGAAGGCGGTGGTGGGATCCGGAATGAGAAGCATGTCGCTCTCATTGATGGCGGCCCAGCCGCGAATGCTGGAGCCGTCGATGCCGAAACCGTCTTCGAAGGAGTCCTCCTCGAGTTCGGAGATGGGGTAGGAAACGTGCTGCTGCAAGCCCGGCAAATCGGTGAAACGAAGATCGAACTGGCGGGCCTCTTTTTGCTTGGCGAATTCCAATACTTCTTTTGGACTCATTAAGCCTCCCTGAAATTGCGGCTGAGGATTACACGCGGAGTATCGGACGTGGATATGTGTAATCGAGTCACGTGTCAGAATATCACACGGGCTTGCCCACCCGTTCAGCCGCGCATGCGCCGGGCGCGCGCCTTGGCGGCCTCAATCTCACGATTCTTCGGCGGCGCTTCGGTTTTCAGCGCATCCAGCAGGCGCGTGGAGACCGCGGTCACCTGGTCGACGGCCGCCAGAAAGGCCGCCTCATTGGCCTTCGACGGTTTGCTGAAACCGCTGATCTTGCGAACAAATTGAACAGACGCGGCGTGAATTTCCTCGTCAGTTACCGGCGGTTCGAAGTTAAAAAGGTTGCGGATGCTTCGGCACATAGTTAGCTTCCTATCCAAAGCCGGACCTTCAGCAGAATCACGCAAGTGGCGGCGTGGGTGATCTCACCGCGCATCGCCATCGCCACCGCTTCGTCGAGCGGCATGCGGGCGACTTCGATGACTTCCCCTTCATCCGGGTCGCTATCGACATGCTCGAGTCCACGCGCCAGGAAGATGTGGTTCGGCGAGACGAGTTGCGTGGTGAAGGGATCGACGTGCCCGAAATCGACCCACTCGCTGGCGATGAGTCCCACCTCTTCCCGCAACTCGCGCTTTGCCGCCTCAAGCGGCGTCTCATTCGGTTCGATGCCGCCGCTTGCGGCTTCCAGCGTGGCGCGTCCCACCCCATACTTGTATTCGCGCACCAGATAGACGGAGCCGTCGCTGTCGAGCGGGAGCGTGGTCGAACCGTGCTTCATTTCGATGACGGCGAACGGCGCCACGACTCCGTTCGGCCTTTGGACGGCATCCTCCCTGATGCGGAAGTTGCGGGCGCAATAGGCTTCCCGCGACTCGATCAGGCGATAGGGGTTCTGCATCCCTTCCAGGTTACCCTTGCTTCGAAACTCCCGCCTCGGAAACAATAGGCGATGTGAAGACGCTGATCCCGCTGTTGCTCGCCGTTCCGCTGGCCGCCGTGACGCTGGTTCACAACGGCAAATCGGACTACTCGATCTGCCTTGCCGAACACGCCATCGCCTCCGAACAGCACGCCGCCAATGAACTTGCCGGGTTCATCGAGCAGATGTCCGGCGCGCGCCTGCCGGTGGTGCATGCGTGCGAGCCGTCCCGACATCCTTATATATTCGTGGGCCAGAGCGCCGCCTCACAACGCGTGTTCGAGGGCGTCGACGCGGCGAAACTCGGCGCGGAGGAATTCGTGCTGAAGACCAAAGGTCCACAGGTCCTGGTGGCGGGCGGGCCGCCTCGCGGCACGCTGTACGGCGTCTACACGCTGCTCGATCGGCTGGGCTGCCGGTGGTACACGCGCGATGTCAGCCGGATTCCGAAGCGCCAGACCGTGGAACTCGGGAACCTCGACGAAGGCGGCAAGCCCGCTTTCGAGTATCGCGAGCCTTACTTCACCGAAGCCTTCGACAAGACCTGGGCGGCGCGCAACCGCACGAATGGCGCGTTCTCCCAACTGGACGCGTCGGTGGGCGGCAAGGTGGAGTACTTTCCCTTCGTCCACAGCTTCTATAGCCTGGTTCCGCCAGACCGGTATTTCAAGGCGCACCCTGAGTACTTCTCCTTGATCGATGGCGCCCGTCGCGTGGAGCGCGGGCAGTTGTGCCTGACGAACCCGGATGTCCTTCGGGTGGTGGTGCGGCAGGTGCGGGATTGGATCCGCGAGCACCCCACTGTCGGCATCATTTCGGTCTCGCAGAACGATTGGGAGGGCTGGTGCGAGTGTGACCGATGCCGCCGCGTCGAGCAGGAGGAGGGCGGCGAGCACTCGGGGCCGATTCTGCGGTTCGTCAACGCCGTCGCGGATGAGATTTACAAAACGAACCCAGACAAGCTGATCGATACACTGGCCTATTGGTATACCGAGAATCCGCCGGCGAAGGTCCGCCCCCGGCCCAATGTCCGGATCCGGCTGTGCCCGATCGGCGTGTGCATCTCCCACCCGTACGAGCAGTGTCCCCGCAGCGCCTACTTCGTGAAGAACCTGAAGGCCTGGAGCGCGATCACCAATCAGCTGTACATCTGGCACTACAACACGAACTTCACGCATTACATGGCGCCGATGCCCGATTTCGACGAATTGGCCGCCGATATCACGCTATACCAGCGCAACGGAGTGGTGGGAATCTTCCTGGAGGGCGCCTATGGGAAGGGCGGGGGCGGCGAGAACGCGGAACTCCGATCCTATATCATGGCGCGCCTGCTGTGGGATCCGCGCACGGACGTGAATCGCGAGGTGGATGGATTCCTGGAGGCCGTCTACGGAAGGGCGTCGAAGCCGCTGCGCGCATACTACGATCTGCTTCACCACGAGGTTCGACTGCCTCCCGCCGGACTGGGCCTGCATCTGTGGATCTTCAACCTTCCTTCGTTTTCGCCGGGCTTCTACGAACAGGCAGAGAAGTTGCTCTCCGAGGCGCTGGCGGCGGCCGACAACGACGCCGTTCAGGCACGGGTGTTGCAGGCGATGCTGCCCGTTGAGTACATGCGGATGATCGCGGCTCGTGAGTATCAGGTCCAGGGAGATACCTTCGCGCCCGTTAGCCTTGCGACGGTGCAGGCGCAGTTCCGGCAGTTTGCGGCGAAACTGCGCAGCTTCGGCATTGGCGCGATCTCAGAGGGCCACGACCTCGAGGTCGACGAGAAGAACGTCGAGGCCATGCGGGCTTGGCCGGTGATTTCGCTGGAAAACGCATCGTGGCGGGTGAGCGTGGCGCCCGGGCTAGGGGGCCGCATTCTGCGCATGACCAGCAAGAGCGCGGGCGAGTTACTTCGCATCGCCAAGCCAGGCGAGCGCGAATATCCGAATGTAGGCGGGCAGGTGGCGCAGGCCTATCCCGACTTTCCGCTGCGCGCCTGGGAGACTGCCTGGACGGGATCGTCCACCTCGGCGACGGAAGCCGTCCTGTCCGGAGAGTGCCCGAACGGTCTGAAGATCGAACGGCGGATACGGTTGGACGGGGCATGGGTGCGCACCGAGACCGTGGCGGAAAACGGATCGGCCGGGCCGCTCGATGTGGTGCTTCAAACGCGCGCGGACCTGGAGCCGGGCGATATCGACCAGGCGCGAGTGGCGTGGCCGAAGGAACGGGTCCTGATCCGCCCCGGTGAACAACCGGTGGGCAATGAGACATTGAAGGACGCGGATGTTCCGGCGGGCGAATGGTCGTTGCGTCGAGCCGGCATGGCGGAGGTGACCAACCGCTTCGACCGCACCCTGGCCGAGCGCGCTACGTTCAGTTGGACGGCGAAAGGCGGCTCCCGGGTGACGTTGGGGGTCTGGTCGAAGAAGCGCACGCTCCAACCCGGCGAGCGCTTGCGGATCACAGCCGATTACTCGGCGAAATAGCCGTCTGTCAGTTTCAAAAATCCGCTGTCGCCGTGACAGCATCCTCCGCGATGTTACGCATGAGTCTTTGGGACAGTGATCCTGGCCCGACATCGTAACAAGAGCGACCGCGGCGCGTTGTCGCCGCGCAAACAGGTCGCTGCCAACCACAAACTGAGACCGGAACGGCCAACGATCCGCTCCGGGTATGTCTCGGAGGAAAGAACAAATGAAGCTCAATCAAATTCTGATTTCAATCGCCGCTGCCGCCGCGGTGATCCCATGCACGGCCCAGACCACCACACAAGTGGGATGCGAAAGCGTCGCGGTTCAGATGAAGGCGGTGGGTTTGACGACGCCGCGATCCGGCTCGCTAGTGAACTTCAGCGGGTCCGGCGGGAATCTGGACCCGACGCCGCTGCTGGAGACCACCTTCACGGTCGGCGCGTCCACCCAACGTGCGGTGTGCGTGGCGCTGACGTTCAGCGCCCAGAGCGATTTCACGGACAACTATGGGGTATACCAGGCGTCGATCGATGACACGCCCATGCTGGGGCACGGCTCGCTGGCCGCCGAGTATGGATACACGACGCCGATCGTGTTCGACGCCGTGAATCAGGGGACCTACCTGCCGGTCAGTCCCTACATCTATCCGAACCATTCGAATTCGCGGTTCGTGTCGTACACATTTTTCGCGATGGTGACGCCCGGGACGCACACGATGCGGATCAAGGTGGCTGGATGCTGCAGTTCGTCGCCCGGCGGGGTGGGTGGAGTGTTCGTCCGCTCTGCTACCGCTGTGTTGCGCTGGTAACTCGAGTTACAGGGCGGGACCGAGATCCCGCCCTGTGTCTTCTAACTAGAACGCGAAGCGTAACGCTAACTGCAGAACGCGCGCATCGCGCCAGGAACTCGGCGTGCCGAAGTTCCGGTTGGTGGTGGAGATCAAGCTGCCCGGGTTGTCGCCCGTGAAACTTGTGTTAAGACCCCAAATCTGGGGATGGTTGAAGAGATTGAAGGCCTCGGCGCGGAAGGTCACCTTGATGGCCTCTCCGATGGCGAAGTTCTTCATGATGCTGGCGTCGACGTTCCGCACTCCGGGGAGGCGAAGCGCATTGCGGTGGAGATTACCGTACGAGCCGTCGGCGGGACGCGCGAAGGCGGCGGGATTCAACCACTGGTACTTGCTCTGACCAGCGTAGGCGTCGCCAATCAGGTTCGGATACTGGCTGCCCGAATCCACTCCCATGGTGGAACCATTGGAGCTAATCGAGATCGGCATGCCGGACTGGGACCGTATCATGCCGGTCAGTTCCCACCCATTCAACGCAGTCTTGGTGAATCCGTTGGCGAGTGAACCGCGGACCTTGGGTAACTCGTACACGAAGTCAAGAGTCACGACGTTGGGCTGGTCGTAACCGGCCGCCGCCCAGTTCTGGCGCATGTTATAGGGATTGATGATCGTGTCGCTGTCGTTGTCCAACAGGTCCATCGCCTTCGACCAGGTGTAGTTGAAGTTGGCGGACAGCGAGTTGGCGAAACGGCGGCTGACGCGGAACATCATCGCGTTGTACCGCGAATAGGCCAGGGTTTCGATGGCGTTCAGACTGCCCCAACCGTAGTAGGGACGCAACGCGTCGTTCTTGTAGTTGACCGATGCGCTGAGTCCGGGATTGGTGACGAAGGTCCCCGCCGGCAGCCCGTTGACCAGACGCTGGTCCATCAGATGCACGGTGTGGTTGCCCGAGTAGGAGACATCGAGAGTGAAGCCCTTGGGCAACTGGTGCTGGATGCCCGCGTACCAGGAGTAGACGGTCGGAACCGTGTTGTCGGATGCCCACACGGGCAGCCCGGGAGGCGTGATCTGCGGGGTTCCCGAAGTCACGCTCGTGTCGATGCTGGCGACATTGCCGTAGAGCGCTGAGGCGGAGGTCAGGTTCGGCCAGTTGCCGCCGGCGCCAAAGTAGAAGTTGTTCTGCCGCAGCCGTTCGTGGAAGACGCCAAAACCGGTGCGGAGGGCGGTCTTGCCGTCTCCGAACACGTCGTAAGCGATGCCCAGGCGGGGCGCAAACAGGTTCTTCGCCGGAGAGAATCCGCGGGGAGTGCCGGCGCAGGGGTCGCACACCAGGCCGAGCCCGGAAAGGGCCTTCATCGGGTCGCCGACAATCTTGCCGCTGCCCAGGTCGATGGTGGGACGGTTAGAGGCGTTGTACTTCGACAGGTCAACGCTATAGAGGGTCCAGGTGCCTTCGCCGCCGGCGGTTCCCGAACGGGTGTAGGTGAAGGTGGGCACCATGTGCTCAAAGCGGATGCCGTATTCAACAGTCAGGCGCCTGGTGACCTTCCAGCTATCCTGCGCGTAGGCTTCATGCGCGAGGAACCGGAAGTAGGGGAAGACGGCGGCGCTCGCCTGCGTGTAGCTCTGGAAATTGCCCAGCATGAGGTTGGCGAGGCCGCTGCCGGAGTCGAGCGGCATGGCGGAGGAGGAATCGAAGGTGATGGTGGGGTTCATCGGCCACGTCGCGGTCTGCTTCTTGTTGTCGCGATTGTAGTAGTAGCCGAACTTGAACGTATGCGAGCCTTTCACCCACGAGAGGTTCTCGGTAATCGCGTAGTCCTTGCCGTCGTTGTGCCAACCCGGATCGCCGAAGCTGAAGGTGATCGGCGAGGCGTTGACGTTCGGAATCGTATCGGTGATGTTGGCCGCCGGGTACAACTGGGCGAAGGTGGCGCCGAGCTTCGTACGCGACACCGGGTTTTCGCCGACCGTGGACAGTGACTGCGACTGGTGGTTGTAGGACAGGATCGTTTCGGAGGCGAGCGTCGGAGTGAACGTGCTCACCAGGTTCCAGGACCAGGAACTGCCCGGCTTCGGACGGACCTGCGGCTGGATCGGAAACGGTTCGCCGGTCCAGATGCCGGTTTGGATGGTTTCCTTCTGGTAATCGTTCACCCAGCGGAAGAAGCTGTTCATCTTGCTGTTGATCGCATAATCGATGCGCAGCAGGTCCTGGTTCTTCACCAGTTGGTCGGGGTTGTTGTAGTAGTAGCGGACGTAGCCCGGGTTCGGAGCGGCCGGAAGGCTGGCGTAGCCGGGAATGTTCTGGTACACCTTCAACAACGCATAGCTGAGCGGCTGCAACTGCGATGTCGGGACCACGTTGCCAGGGAAGGGTGTGCCGCCCGTGATGTTGCCGGCGCCGTCGCGAGTGACGGTTCCCGGCTGGAAGATCGTTCCGCTCTTGAACTGCGGAGCGTATTGCATGTTGGTGCTGGTCAACCAGGGTGAGAAATCCCCGCCGAGCACCTGGGCGCTGGGAACGTCGGCATAGCTGCTGGAAGGCAGGTTGCGGCGCGTCATCTCGCGGTTGTAGAAGAAGAACATCTTCTTGTCCTTCGCCGTGGAGACCTTGGGGATCGGGACCCAGCCGCTGAAGTTGCCGCCAAACTGGTTGTACCGCAGCTGCGGCTGCAGGGTGTTACACAACACGCACTTCGCGTCGAAGGCATTGTTGCGCAGGTACTCATATAATGTGCCGTGGAACTTGGCTGATCCGGACTTGGTCTGGACCGCCACCGCCATGCCCTCGTTCCGGCCGTATTCGGCGTTGAAGGCGCTCTGCAGGACCCGAAACTCCGCAATGGTGTCGATCGACGGCTGGGTGTACTGCGACTGATTGTCGCCAACGTCAAGGTTCGGCGAGCCGTCCAGGTAGAAGTTGTTCTGCGAACCGCGGCCGCCGAGGCCGTGGAACTGGGAAACGTCGTTGAAGTTAACGCCGAAGTCGCTCTGCGCGGAACTGCTCATGCCGGGCATGGTGCTCATCAGCGAGGTGAAGTTGCGCCCGTTCATGGGCAATTGCGACATCTGGACCTGATCCACCAGGTAGGCCTTCTCCATGGTGTTGGTCTGGATCATCGGGACGATTTCGGCGTTGACCGACAGGACCTCGGCGAGTTGGCCGACGTCCAGCTTGATCTGGCCGACGTCGACCTTGGCGTTGACGTCGAGGGTGAGGGTGATTTCGGCCTTCTTGAAGCCGGTCTTTTCAACCGAGATCGAGTAGCGGCCGGGCTGGACCCCGATCGCCTGGAAGCGGCCCGCGGCGTCGGTTTCAAGCTGACGGGCGATGCTGGCCTTCGCAAGATCGGTGACGGTGACAGTGGCGGCCGGGATGACGGCGCCCGAGGAATCAACAACAGTGCCGCTGACGTTCTGAGACTGCGCCATCAACGGTTGCGCAAGCAAGACTAGCAGGAATAGGGCTAAAAAAGTTGTGACGTTTTTCGCCCACCTGAGGTTTCTTCGTGGAATCATCATTACCTCATTTATTTGGATGACCATTTCATGGGTCAGCCAAACGTCGGGACAGAATACCTTACTCTCTTGGTAAAGCCCCGAGTGATATAATTCAAGTGACTTAACCGTGGAAACGATGTTGAACCACAGGTGAGACACACGAGAAGCACAGAAGTATCCGGCCTGTCGGCCGCGGAAGACAACGCAGTTCAGGACGAGCGGATGCAGTTGGCGGCGCGAATCTCCGCAAGCCCCCAATTCCGGCGAACCGCAAAGCTTCGAGATTTCCTCCTTTACGTCGTCGATCAGACCGTCCAGGGTCAGGGCGACACGCTCACCGAACAGCAGATCGGAAGGGCGGTCTTCAACCGCGCGGCCGACTACAGCCCCAGTGAGGACAATGTGGTGCGCGCCCATGCGCGCCAGCTCCGCGTCAAGCTCGGCGGGTACTTCGCCGCGGCGGGCAAGGACGAGCCAGTGATCCTGGAGATCCCGAAGGGCAGTTATGTGCCCGTCTTCAGCGAGAAGCCCGCCGTGGCGCCCGTCCCGGCGGAGGGGCCGGCTTTGCCTCGGGCATTCGTCCGTGGCCCCGTGCCCGCGCTGTGGAGCACCACGGCGATCGCCGCCCTGGCGATCGCACTGTGTGTCCTGCTGGCCGTGCAAAACGGCGGTTTGCGACGGCAGATCGCGACGGCGCCGGCCACCACGCCCCTGCCCGCGCCGTTGGCCTGGGTCTTCGATTCGGAACGAACCACCTTTCTCGCCGTGGCGGACAGCTCCTTCGGCCTGATTCAGGACCTGGCGGGACGGCCGGCGACGCTTGACGAATATGTGGATCCGGAATTCTGGCAATCCGTGAAGCCGTCCACGCGCACGCCGGGCGACGAGCGGTTGATGCGGCGCCTCCGCTCCCGCGAATTGACCAGTTACGCCGACATCCTGCTAACGGCCCGCATTCTTCACATGGTAGATCCGCGCACACGAGTCGCGATCCGGTTCGCGCGAGACATCAACCCTCGTGATCTCAACGCCGGGAACTTCATTCTTCTGGGAAGTTCGTTTTCGAACCCTTGGGTGAGCCTGTTCGACCGGAAGAGGAACTTCCGCATCCAGGTGGATTCGGCGTCCATGCAGGGTCGCATCGTTAACAAGAATCCCCGCCGCGACGAGCGGCCAACATATTTAATGTTGGGCGAGGACGGCGTTCCTGGCGCGACTTACGGGCTGATCGCCTTCTGTCCGTCGGACGGGTCGAGCGGCAACGCGCTCATCATAGAGGGCACGAACATGGAAGGCACGGAGGCGGCGGGCAGCATGATCCTGGATCCACAGTCGGCCCACGCCCTGCTCGCCAAGGCCGGCGTGCCGGAGCGCGGATCACAGCGCGTGGGGTTCGAGATCCTGCTGGAGACCAAGGCGCTGGCCGGCGCTCCGAGCCAGACCCGGGTCGTGGCCTCGCGAGTCGCCGGTCAATGAGCCAGATCCCGCGCTTTCTGAAACGCGCGTTTGGCTTCCGGCTGGCGTCCTGAAGCCTGCAGCGCCCTCGCCAACTGGTAGTAGGTCGAGCCTTCGTCCGGGTTCAACGCCGCCGCCCGTTCGAGCAGCGGAACGGCGTCTTTCGGACGACCCTGCTGAAGACGCGCCTTTCCAAGATGCAGGTAGACGGACCACGATCCCGGCCTGAGCTTCCGCGCCGTCTCCAGATAGCGGATTCCCTCTTCGTTCCGGTTCTCCTGGACCAGAAGGCTGCCCAGGTAGTAATTCGCCTCCTCGTCATCCGGGTTCTGTTTCAGCGCGAGCCCGAGTTCGCGCAACGCGTCGGCGGCGCGGCGCTCGCTGATGTACGTCTTCCCCAGTTCCAGCCGAACGCCGGGAAACGCGGGCTCGAGCTTGATCACATCGAGAAAGCTCTCTTCGGCGCGATCGAAGACGGCCGCTTCGTAACAAGCCTTCCCCAACAGGAACTGGGCGCGCGCCGGCCCCGCCACATCCAGCATCTTCTCGAAAATCGTTTTCGCGGTTTCTGGATTGCGGCTTTTCAGATAGGCAAATCCCAACAGGAACAGGATCTGCTCATCGCGTGGATTCGCCTCGCGCAGCAATTCGAGATCGCGAATCGCCTGCGGGACTTCGCCTGTATAGATGCGGCAGACCGCCGACAACTGGCGGGCTTGGGCATTCCGCGGATCGAGATCGACCACCGTGGCGAATAGCGGCAACGCCTTGCGGTGGGCTTCCTGCTTCAGGTAGACCAGCCCGAGATTCAGCAGGATCGCCTTGTCTTTCGGGCTGACCCGCAGGGCCCGTTCGTACACCGCGATTGCCTGGTCTGGACGGTCAGTGCGCGAATACAGTACGCCGAGGTTGCCCAGAGCCCCCACATTCCGGGGCTCATCGCGCAATACGGACTGGAGCCCGCGCTCGGCCGACGCAAAATCACCGGATACGAGCGCCTGAACGGCGTGCTCGAAAACCGCTTTCGCGGAATCGGCCGCCGGCGCCAAACACGCGCACAGGCACAAGCAAACGGCAAGCTTCATCGG
This sequence comes from Acidobacteriota bacterium, assembly GCA_018268715.1. GTDB lineage: Bacteria > Acidobacteriota > Terriglobia > Bryobacterales > Bryobacteraceae > TMP-7. The sequence goes on from JAFDVZ010000011.1 coordinate 297,501, forward strand.
TCAATACAATTCTACCGGAAGCCGCGGCCGGCGCTGCTCAGACCATCGCTTGGTGGTGAGCCATGTATTTCGCGAATCCGTCGGCGCCCATGTAGCGTTCGATCGCCGTGTTGTTCGACCTGGTCAAGTCGACGACAATCAGCGCGTCAAGCGCGTCGGCGAAGGCCGGGTCCACGTTGAACTCGAGCACTTCAGCGCCCAGGCCCAGGTAGTGCCGCAACAACACCGGCACTCCCTTACCGTCCGTCTCGAGGTCAGCGATCAGCGCCGACAATTCGTCGACGCTGTTGACGCGCGCCGCCATCGCGGCCATCAGCCGGGCGCCGAACGGTCGCGTATGGAACGGACGTCGCGGGCGGACAGTGTTCGCGCCACCGTTGCGATGCTCCCGAAAGTAGCGGACGATCAGTTCGCGAGCCGCACGGGAGTAGTCATTGCTGATGCTGACCGGACCGAACAGGTAGCGGTACCGGGGGTTTCGCGCAAGGAACGTCCCAATGCCCTTCCAGAGGTAATAGAGCGGGTAAATGCTGCGCTGGTGCTCCTGCCGAACGAACGACCGGCCGAGTTCCAGCCCCTGACGCATCCGGCGCAGGAAGTCCGGAGTCAGTTGGAACAGGCGGTTCGTGTATAGGCCCGCCGCACCGGAGGTGTCCAGGATCCGGTCGACGCGTCCAATGCGGTAAGCCCCGGCGATCTCGCGTTTCTTCTCGCTCCATACGAACAGGTGCTCGTAGGCGCCATCGAAGGAGTCGAGGTCCCGCGCGCGGCCCGTTCCTTCGCCGACCGCCCGAAACGTCTTCTCCCGCAGCCGCCCGAGTTCGGCAAGCGTCGCGGGGATCTCCCGGGCGCCGGCCACATAGACCGCATACCCTCCGCCTCGAACCAGCAAAGCTCCCGGCGCGAGCGCGGCGATTTCGGCGCCGAGCGTCTCGGAGTCCTGCGCCGGCGCAACCGGTTGCGGCGCCACCGGGCGACGAAAGAGCGGGGGCCTCGACTGCACGCGCCGCTCACCCAACAGATACGTGCGCTCGCGAACGTAGGCCGCCAGACGATCCGGTCCCGCCTCCGCCAGCTTGTCCACCGGGATGCGATGCCCCACGGCGACGTCCACACGCTGGCCTCGCTTGTTCATCAACTCGCGGCTCAGCAGGGCCGTGCGGAGCATCGGATGAACAAGCCCCGAGATTTGGAACGCGGCGCTGTTCCGGCCCGACACGTACACGGGAACGATCGGCGCCTTGGCCGCGAGCGCCAATCGGAGCGCGCGATTGTTCCATTCGGGATCGGAGATCGCCGGCGGCATTCCGTGCGGAGCCGAAACCTCTCCCGCCGGAAAGATGACCAGAGCGCCGCCGGCCTGGAGAAAACGCAAGGCCGAACGCAGGGCCGGACCGTTGACGTGCGCGTCGCGCGCGATGACGCTCACCGCGATGACATGCTGGTTGATCTCGGGCACCGATGCAAGAATCGAGTTGGCCAGAATGCGGAAGTCCGCCCGCCGCCGGCGCATGAGCGATCCGAGAATCAGTCCGTCGAGCAGTCCGAACGGATGATTGGACACAACCACCACCGGACCTTCTTTAGGGACTCTCTCGAGATCCTGCTCGAGACATCGATACTCCGCCGGGATGGCGGCGAGCGCGCGGTCGAACACCGATGGACCGGGCGTGTCGCTCATCCTTCGCCAAAGGTCCTCCGCCTCATCGAGACCGGTGATCCATTTGAGCAACGGCCGTGGAACTTCGAATCCGAGTGAACGGTTCAACTCCTGTTCAGCGGAAGCGAGAAGATTGAGTCTGGCAGTGGGGCGGTGGGAGCCAACAGAGGCATTCATAGCTGGGGCTAATGATCACCCCGACTATCTCACCCGGACATGTCAATGATATGAACGCCTGTCGACAACTTCGTGAGAGATTCAGCGCTCCGGCGTTGGCAGCGGAACGTTAAAAAGGGCGGTGGGCGCCGGGGCCCACCGCAAGCCTCGCATGGGGTTTCAGGCTTCCAGACGGCGGTACTTCTTCGCCGCCCGAATCGCCAACAGGCCGGTTCCGAGCAACAGCATGGTCGACACTTCGGGAGTATCGCCCGTGGGCGCCGCCGCCAATGTCGTGGAGTCGACTTTGTTCCCGAACGTGAAATAGTCGGTGGCCACCACACTGTTGGTCGAGTTGATTTTGATCCACGTGATCGGAATATCCGACGTGACGCCGAAGAACGTCGGATTCAAGCCGGCCGATCTTGGCGAAGAAGACGTTAACGACGAAACCCAGGCCGTCGTCAGGATCGGCCCCAACACCTCGCCGGTGGACAAGGTGATCGTCACCGAGTCGCCCGACTTGTAGCTGGTCCCGTTATATGGCGAAGTTTCGAGCCAGGTCATCAGGTCGAGCCCGATCGCCGTCGCGCCCGCCCCAGGCAGCGTAATCAGCAGGCCGCGATTCGGATCGGAGTTGTACTGGCCCGACTCGATGATCGCGTGCGACATCGGCCCCCAATCCCTCTGGTTGTTCTGCCCCCAACTGATGTTGGTGTAATAGGTGTTCGCGTTGGTCATGCCCAGAAACTGGACCGTGTTGCCTGTCGTACCCAGCGTGAAGCCGCTGCTGGTGTAGTTCAGGTTCCAGCCTCCCGGACCGGAGACCATCGCGTTGAAGTAGGAGTAGTCGATCGCGCTCATGTTCTGTGACGCCTGCGCGAACTGCGCGCCATCGGTATACGTCACAATAGACGCTTTGGAGATAGGCACTAGCATAGTAACAACGCCAAATGCCAGAGTGAGTGAGTTGCGGTGAACGAGTGATGCCATCTGTTTTTTGCTGTCCTTACAGGAACTACGCCAGTAAGTCCGCAGCAAAAACAGAAAGTCTCGTAATTACTTCGGCTTCGAGAGAGAATCCGAGATCTTAACCCTATACTCAGCGGCTTTGGATATCACTTTAGTTCTATCCATTGTCAGTATCTGGTGGTTCAGGATAATCTGACGGCCGTTGACCATCACATCGGAAACGTCCGTAGCCTTCAAGGAGTACACCAGCGTGGAGTAAGGATCGTACATCGGAGCCGCGTCCGGTCCAGCGATCGAAATCGCGATCACATCGGCCAGCTTTCCCGTCTCCAGTGAACCGATCTCCTTGTCCATCCCCAGCGCGCGTGCGCCAATGATGGTGGCCATCTCGAGCGCCTGCCGGGCGGGCAGCGCTACCGGATTCATCCGAGTCACCTTCTGCAACTTCGCCGCCAGGGCCATCTCCTGCATCAGGTCCGCCCCGTCGTTGCTCCCCGCAAATCCGTCGGTGCCGAGCCCCATGTTGATGCCGCGATCCAGAATCTCCACCACTCGCGCGACGCCGCTCGCCAACTTGGTGTTACTGGTCGGGCAATGCGCAAGCCCGGTGCTCGTCCGCCGCAGGATCTCCTGGTCGGCGTCATCCAGCCACACGCCATGGGCGCCCAGCGTTCGACCATTCAGCACGCCCAGCGAATCCAGCAACCGGGTCGGCGTCATGCCGCGCTTGGCCAACATGTCGTCATTTTCCTTCTTCGTCTCCGACAAATGGATCAGCAACGGCGCCCGATACCGATTCGCCAGCGTGCGAGTAGCCTTCAGCACATCCTCGGAAACGGTGTACACCGAGTGCGGCGCAACGGCCGGCACAATCAGCGGATCGTTGTGGAACCGCTGCAAGTATCGTTCGGTTCCGGCAAGGGCGGCGTCGGTCGTCTTGTAATCCGGCGCGGGAAAACCGATGATCGTTTGTCCCAGCACGCCCCGCAGACCCGCCTCCTTGGTGGTCTCGGCCAGCACGTCCTCGAAGTAGTACATGTCGGTGAACGTGGTGGTGCCATAGCTCGCCATTTCGAGACAGGCCAGGCGCGTGCCCCAGCGCACGAACTCGGCGTCGACGTTGCGCGCTTCGGCGGGAAAGATGAACTTCTCCAGCCAGTCCTGCAGCCGCATGTCGTCGGCGATGCCGCGGAACAGCGACATCGGCGCGTGGGTGTGCGTATCGATGAAGCCCGGCGCCAGGATCGCCTGCGGACGGTCGATGCGAGTCTTCGCCTGCCAGGCGCGCTCCACCTCGGCGCGCGGCCCCACGGCGACGATACGCGCGCCCTGCACCGCCACGGCGCCGTTCTCGATGACGCGCCGCTGCGCGTCCATGGTGATCACATAGCGGGCAGTCCAGATCTTGTCGGCGGGAGCCGCGAACAGGCTGGCGGCGATCAGCAGAAAAGCGCTACAGGAACGATGCATCGAAGGCTCTCGGAAGCAGGTCTTTGATTCGGTGTGTTTCAGTCTTGCCCGTGAGGTTCACCAGCACGACTTCGATGTCGGCGGCGAACTCCCACAATATCTGCCGGCAGGCGCCGCACGGCGGAGTCAGCGTCTCGGTGTCCGCGGCCACCACGATCCGCCGGAACTGGCGCGCACCCTCCGAGATCGCCTTGAAGACCGCCAACCGCTCGGCGCACAGCGTCAGCCCATAGGTCGAATTCTCGACATTGCAGCCGGTATGGATGCGCCCGTCAGCGTCCTCAATCGCCGCACCCACCTGAAAGTGCGAAAACGGAGCATGCGCATTACGCCGAACCTCCAGCGCGGCTTCAATCAGAGGATCTCTCATCACAGCCTCGGAACCAGCGCCGTCAACAAGCGGATGAACGCATCGCGCACCTGGCGCCCGGTCTCGAGCACCTCTTCATGATTGATCTTTTGCGGAAGAACTCCGGCGGCCATGTTCGTGACGCAGGAAATCGCCAGGCACCGCACGCCCATGTGGTTGGCGGCGATCACCTCGGGCACGGTCGACATGCCCACCAGATCCGCCCCGATCGCACGCAAGAAGCGAATTTCGGCCGGCGTTTCATAGCTCGGCCCGGACATCGCGGCGTACACGCCCTCATTCAGCGCGACGCCCAACTCACTGGCGGTGGCGCGGGCAACGGCGCGGAGTTCCGCCGAATAGGCGTCCGACATATCGGGGAAACGCGGTCCCAGCGAATCGTCGTTCGGGCCGATGAGCGGATTGAACCCCTGCAGATTAATATGGTCCGAAATCAGGACCAGACCACCCTGACTGTAGCCCAGGTTGATGCCGCCGGCCGCATTCGTAAAGACGATCGTCCGCACCCCAAGCCCCGCCAGCACGCGGACGCCGAACACCACCTGAGCGGGCGCATAGCCCTCATAGAAGTGGGCCCGGCCCGACATGACCGCGATTTCCGTCCCGCCCGCCTTGCCCGTCACCAGCTTGCCGGCATGGCCGACCGCGGTCGAGTGAGGCCAACCGGGAATGTCGCCATACGGAATCTCGACGCGCTCGGCCAGCGTATCGGCGAACGCCCCGAGCCCGCTGCCCAGAACGATTGCGACCTTCGGCGCGGCGGAAGTCCGGGTGCGGATGAGTTCGACAGCGGCGGGAATCATAGGGCCAATTCTCAATTATGACCGGTTCCAGCCTGTGGATATTCTGCGTCGCGATTCCATATACTCGCCGAATGCGATTCTAGCGACATTGCGCCGTTCTCCCGGTCGTTTCCACGGCGGCGACTTCTCAAAGCCTGAGGCTGACCGGTCGCGTCGATTACGAGGATGCGGCCGCCCGCGAACCCATGACGGTCCACCCCCCGACGGCGCCCTATTCGTCACGGCTTAGGGCCAGCCGCCGCGCCCCGACGCGCTGGCGCAGCCTGGATGACGGGGCAACTGGGGCCGCGTGGCCCTGGGCTCGGCGCAGGACGGAGCGACCGGAAACTCAGACGTCGCACTGGCCGTGGCCCCGACGGCGAGTTGTACTTCGGAAATCTCCTGTTCGACCGCGCGGATGCAGGGCGTACAGGTTGGCGTGAGTCGGGATCCCGGCCGATCCTGGCGCTGGAGCCTCATCGCCAGGCAGCCTTACGCTACAGCAGCACGCCAGCGATACAGGCGGACATGAAGTTCGCCATCGTTCCGGCCGCCACGGCCTTCAGCCCCATACGCGCAAGGTCGCTCTTCCGGTTCGGAGCCAGCGCGCCGATGCCGCCGATCTGAATGGCGATCGAGCTCAGATTCGCAAAGCCGCACAACGCGTAAGTGGCGATGGTGAACGACTTCGGATCAAGCGTCCCCTTCAGCTTCCCCAAATCGATGAACGCCACGAATTCGTTCAGGATCAGCCGAGTCCCCAGCAGGTTGCCCACGCTCGCGCAATCGTTCCAACTCACGCCGATCAGCCACGCCACCGGCGCGAACAGCCAGCCCAGCACGGTCTGCATGGACGTAGGAAACCAGCCGATATAGCTGTGAACCCAGCCGAAGATGCCGTTCACCATCGCGATCAGCGCGATGAAGGCGATCAGCATGGCGCCGATATTCAACGCCAATTGCAGACCGTCGCCCGCGCCCCGCGCCGCGGCGTCGATCACGTTGACGCCCGGCTTCTCCACTTCGATATGAACGTTCCCGGTGGTGGCCGGCTTTTCCGTCTCCGGAACCAGTAATTTCGCGATCATGATGGTGGCCGGAGCGGTCAGGATCACGGCGGTCAACAGGTGTACGATGCTGACGCCCGCAACCCGCACATAGGCCGCCATCACGGCGCCCGACACGTGCGCCATGCCGCAGGCCATGATGGTGAACAGCTCGGATTCAGTGAGTCCGGCCAGGAACGGCCGAATGGTCAGCGGCGCTTCGGTCTGCCCCATGAAGATGCTGGCCGCCACGTTGGTGGACTCCGCCCCGCTGGTGCCGAACACGCGCAGCATCAGGATCGCCATCCAACGCACCAGAAATTGCATGATGCCGAAGTAATACAGGATGGCGAAAAACGAGGCGATAAAGATGACGATGGGCAGCACCTGGAAGGCGAACACCAGTCCCACCGGCGGCTGGTTGAATCCCAGCTTGCCGAAGACGAACTGGCTGCCCTCGTCGGCGTAGGAGAGCATATGATTCACCCCGTCGCTGATGGACTGGAAGGCCCACGCAAACGGCGTCTTCAGCACCAGGAAAGCGAAGGCGAACTGCAGCCCCAGCCCCCACAGGAGCACTCTCTTCTGAATGGCGCGGCGATTCGCGGAAAAAAGCACCGCGACGCCGACAATGACAATTAGCCCGATGACACCGGTGAAGCGCGACATGTTGTGGTGACTGACCCCGCCAGCGCGCAATTCCCGGCCGCCGGCGCCCGCGCGGCGCTCACACGGTCATTCCGGAAACGACAGGCTGGAAGAACTCAGCCTACCACTTCCAGGATCAGCTCGCGATCCTCGGCCGGTTGCCCGGAGATGCGGAAGGCGTCTTCCACCAATTGGGAGGCGTCTTCAAGATGCGCTTCATTGGTGTAATACAAGCGGCACAGCACGCCGCCCGCGTCCACCTTGTTGCCCACCTTCACTTCCAGAATCACGCCGACCGCCGGGTCGATGGCGTCGTCCTTGGCGTCGCGGCCCGCTCCGATCATCGCCGACGCAAGGCCGATGTACTCGGCGTCGATCGCCGTGACAAAGCCAGCGCGCGGCGACGTGATCTCCAGTACGCCCGTCGCGTTCGGCAGCAACTCGAACCGATCGAGCACCTGCGGATTGCCGCCCTGCGCCTGGATCACTTCCTTGAACTTCTTGTATCCCGAACCGTCGAGCAGCTTCCGCTGCGCCAACTCGCGCGCCTCATCGAGCGTGCCCACGATCTTGCCGAGGAAGATCATCCGCGCCGCCAGTTCCAACGAGATCCGCGTCAGGTCCGTAGGCCCGGCGTTCTGCAGCGTCTGCGACACTTCCATGATCTCGAGCGCGTTGCCCACCGCGTAGCCGAGCGGCTGGTTCATGTCGGTGATCAGCGCCTGGACGCGCTTGTCCACCCGTCGCCCGATGCCGACCATCAACTGCGCCAACCGGCGTGCGTCGACCTGACGCTTCATGAAGGCGCCGGAGCCGACCTTCACATCCAGCACCAGCGCGTCCAACCCCACCGCCAGCTTCTTCGACATGATCGAGGAAGCGATCAGCGGAATCGACTCCACCGTGGCCGTGGCGTCCCGCAGCGCATACAATTTGCGATCGGCCGGCGTGATCTCGTCCGATTGCCCGATGAAAGCCAGCTTGTGCTTGGCCAGGTGCTCGCGGAACTCGTCGATGGTCAGATTCGTGCGGAAGCCGGGAATCGCCTCGAGCTTATCCAGCGTGCCGCCCGTATGCCCCAGCGCGCGGCCCGAAATCATCGGCACCACGACGCCCGCGGCCGCCGCCAGTGGGGCCGCAATGAGGCTGGTCTTGTCTCCGACGCCGCCCGTCGAATGCTTGTCGACTTTCACGCCGGGAATGCCGGAAAGATCCAGCGTGACGCCCGATTTCACCATCGAATCGGTCAGCGCCGACACTTCCCGGTCCGACATGTGCGTAAAAAAGACGGCCATCAGGAACGCGGACATCTGATAGTCGGGAATATCACCGCGGGTATAACCCTCAATCAGATGAACAACTTCCTCGGGTGATAGCTCCTCGCCATCCCGCTTTCTATGAATCAGGTCGACAGTCCGCATTAAGAACCCAGGGTAGCACCTTATCTGACTGAAAGCAAAGGAACAGCGGAGTTGCTATCGGCGGGCGGTATTCGATTGCGGCGCTGCCCGGCGTTCGAGCGCTGCGTGATCGGCCTGTCCCAATCGCCCCGCGTGAATCGTTCAGCGGCTCAACTGGGGAAGAGAATGAACGAACTTGCCGGAGAAAATCTCGGCAAACAAAGCCAGGATCTCTTCGTGAACAACACCATTATCCGTCAAAAGGTGCGGTCCGTCGAGTGTCGCCCGACCGCCCCTCATGTCCGAAATTGCGCCGCCCGCCTCCTCAACAATCAGGAGCCCGGCGGCCATGTCCCACGAGTTCAAACCGAATTCCCAGAACGCGTCCAACCGCCCGCTGGCCACGTAGGCCAGATCGATGGCGGCCGCGCCGGCCCGCCGTACGCCGTGGGTGCGCATGGCCAGTTCGTAATAGAAATGGATGTTGACGTTGGCGTGGCGCTTGCGGCTTGGGAAGCCCGTCGCCACCAGCGCATCGTCCAGCCGCGCCGCGCGAGATACGCGAATCGGCGATCCGTTCAGCGTAGCCCCACCGCCTCGTTCGGCGGCGAATATCTCGTCGCGGGTCGGATCGTAGATCACGCCCGCCACCATCTCGCCGGCCCGTTCCAGCCCCATGGAAACCGCCCAAACCGGGAAGCCGTGGGCAAAGTTCGTGGTGCCGTCGACAGGATCCACGTACCAGCGGTACTCCGAGCCGGTCAGGTGACCGCCCCCCTCCTCGCCCACGATGTCGTGCGAAGGCAGCCGCTCCCGCAGCCGGCTGACGATCAGCTTTTCAGAGTTGCGATCGGCTTCCGTCACCAGGTCGAATTCGCCCTTCAGTTCGAAGGGCACGCGGCGATCGAAATATCCCTTGGCCAGCGCGCCGGCTTCGCGCGCAATCTCCATGCCGGTCTCAAGAAACGAAGACAAGCGTTACTTGATGTCCTTTCGCGGAGACTGGGCGCTCTCGTCTTCAAACAGGTACTTGATGTCATGCTTGAAGATGAACAGGTTGGGGCCGTCCTCGCGCGTGATGCGGATGAAATCGGAATCGTAGAATTCCACGCGGCCCGCTACGATTTCGTTGTTGACCAGCTTGACGCGCACCGGCGTCCCGCATTCGATCAACTTCTTCAGGTATTTGGGCTCCTCGAAGGTCTGTTCCTGCGGCTTGACCTTCTTGCTCTCTGCGGGAGCGGTGGCGCGGGCGAGCGGGGGCTTGAGGTTCATGGCCTTTCGAGGACTTCGGGCGCCGTTCAGCGCTCAGAATCACCATAATAGCCGCTTCTCGTTTGGACCCGCAAACCGGGCCGGTCGAGCGTCACCCGGAGTTTGTGGAAGCGCTCCTTCGTCCGGGCCAGATTTCGCGGGTAATACCCGATCAGATACTGCGTCCGCAGGTCCCGCAGGATGGTCGAAAATGCGTCGTCCAACTGCAACCCGATGCTCGGGGCGAACACGTGGCCGCCGGTCCCCGCGGCGAACGATTCGAGCGCGTTCTCGCCCCCGATATTCCGCCCCGCGTCGTTGGTGATGGGCATCACCAGAATCGGATAGATCACCGCATCGGCCATCTGCACGGCCTCGAGCGCCTGGTGAAAGGTCCGCGAACTCGTCGTATCGCCGCCGTCGGTGATCACGATAATCACATGCCGGCCCTCGCGCGTTTCGATCTCCCGCGAGGCGAACCACAACGCGTCGTAAAGGCAGGTGCCCGCCTCTCCCTTCAGCCCCCGCAGACTCCTGTCGATCTGCTGCGGACTGCGGATCCACCGTGTGCGCTGCACCACTTCCCAGTTGAAGCTGTACAACGTGGCGCGGTCGTCCGGATTCCCCTCGGCAAACAGCGCCTTGGTGAATCGCGTCACCGAATCGATCTCGTACTTCAGCTCCTTGCCCGTCGACCCGCTGTTGTCGATCAGGATCGCCACCGACAGCGGCTGCTCGGTGTGCCGCTCAAAGACCGAGATCTGCTGCTCCACGCCGTTGTCGAAGATGCGGAAGTTCTGCTTGCCCAGCCCGAGCGCCGGCGCGCCTTCGCGATCCTTCACGGTCACCAGCAGACGCACCAGCTCCACATTGGCGCGAAACACGGGCTCCTGCGCGGCGGCCATCGCGACAGCCAGACCCGCGGCGGCTATCGCTGCAAGGATTCGTCCCACTCGCCTTCAACCCACACCTCGCCGTCGGCGAAGTGCTCCTTTTTCCAGATGGGGACCGTGCGCTTCAACCGGTTGATCGCCTCGAGCGCAGCCTCGAAAGCGGGCCTGCGATGCGGCGCCGTCACCACGATGGCCACGCTCGTCTCCCCGATTTCCATCCGGCCCAGCCGGTGCACCATGGCGATGCGTCCAATCGCGTGGCCCCGCGCGATCTCGCGACCGAGCTCGGCCATCACCCGGATCGCCATCGCCTCGTAGCACTCGTAATCGAGGTAGCGCGTCGCCCTGCCCTTCGTGTTATTGCGGACGACCCCTTCGAAATCCACCACCGCCCCGTCCTCGCCGCGAAGCATCAGGACGGCCAGCGCGCGCGCGTCGATGGGATCGCGAGTCAGGGCGAAAAAATGCCCGCCCTCCTCATCGCGAACCACGTGCGTATACGCCGGACCCGACCCGCCGCTCACCGGCGGCAGCAGCGCGATCTCATCGCCGTCGCCCACCGCCGCCGAACGCCCCGTGAACATCTGATTGCGCGCGATGACAATCGATCCGGCCAGCCCGCCGAGCTTGGGAAACCGTTGCGCGTAGTGGTCGAAGACGTCGCCGGCCGTGGCCGTCTCACCCAATTCCAGGGTGTCCTGGGCCCGTCCCGCGATGTCTTTTAACTGTCCAAAGAATAGAACGGTCACGCGCACGTCTCAAATGTAGCAGACTGTCGCGAAACCACCTGGGTTCCAAAGAAAGACGAAGAAATCGCCGCCGCGGCTTACTTAGCCGCCTCGAAAGCCTTCCGCACGGCCGTGTAAGCCGGCTTCGGCTGATAGGCCTTATCGAAGATCAACGCCTCGCCGGTCCCCTTGAACACGCCGGGAATCCAGGAGTGCTTGTCCGTGACGCCCCACACCTGGATCGCCTTGCAGGCGGAAAACTTCAGGCACCCGCGCACCACGCGCTCATAGATCTCGGCCTGCTTCACCAAATCGGCCGGATCCGCCTTGCCGCTGGCGTCGACAGGCACGCGCACGTCCAACTCCGTGATCTCGACGATCATCCCCAGCTTCTCGAATCGCTCGATATTCGCCTCATAGGTGTCCAGGTTCGGCTTCAGCGTCAGGTGCATCTGAAGCCCGACGCCGTCAATCGGCACGCCCCGAGCCTTGAAGTCCTTCACCATCGCGTACATCGCGTCCGACTTCGCGCAAATCGCCTCGTTGTTGTAGTCGTTATAGAACAGCTTGGCGTCCGGATCGGCCGCGCGAGCCCACTTGAACGCCTGCTCGATGTAGCCCGTCCCCTGGAGCCCGATGCCCGGCTTGTCGTACCAGATCGTGCTGCGCATCGTCCCGTCGTCGTTGAAAGCCTCGTTCACCACGTCCCAGCCGATCATCTTGCCGCGGAAATGGCGCATCACCGCCGCGATATGCGACTCGAGGATCCCGTTCAACTGCACCGGCGTAAACGACCCCTTGGTCAGCCACGCCGGATTCTGGTTATGCCAGACCAGCGTATGTCCCCGCATCCGCATGCCGTGCTTGGCGCCAAACTCCACCAGCGCATCGGCGCGCTGCCAGGCGTAGGTTTCCGGCGCCGGATGGATCGGGCCGAACTTCGTGTCATTCTCCGGCTCGAGTTGATTGAATTCGCGAGCGAGGACCGTGGGGTAGTCCCCCTCGTTCAAAAACAGCACGGCGCCCGCCGCGCCGAAATAAACGCCCTTCGACTTCGCAAGATCCCGCAAGGACTGGCCGGAAGCTGCCAGGGCCGCGGCAAGAATAACGCAGGATACCCGAATTGGCATGTATCTAATCCTATGCCCGGCCGCCCGCTCAGGCGAGCTCAACGACGGCTTCCGTAATCTGCCCCAGATACCTGCCGTCCCGCACCACATCCGCCGCAATCGCAAAGCGCGACGCCCGAGGCGTCCACCCCCGCGGAATCGTCACCCGCAGCTCGTGCGACGCCTTCGACCGCGCCGCGACTTCGAACTTCAGCACCTCCGGCTCAATGCGCCACTCGCCCGGAGCCGCCAGCGCCACCTCCAGCTTCATGGGCGCGGCATAGTAATTCTGCGCCATGATCTTCAGCGTCTCCACCCGCCCCCGCCGCAGCACCGCCTGGTACGGATAGATCTTCAGCCAACTCGGATCGAGGCCGAAATCCGCCTCTCCCTCCGGCAGCAAATCGAAGAAGAACTGCTGCTGCCGGCGGAAATGCTGTTCCGTCGCAAGCAGCAACTCGCGCGTCACCGCGAACGGCTTCCCATGCCCCGGACAAAGCAGCGTCGGCTCATGATCGATCATGTTCCGAATCGACTTCAAGTGGCTGTCATTCTCCACATGATTCCGGAAGATGATGTTATGCCGCAGGATGTTCGTGCGGTCGGCGTAGGGAAACAGCGCATCGCCGGTAAAGGCCACCTTCTGCCCGTCGACGGTGACATACAGCGCCATCTGGTACTCGGTATGTCCCGGCGAATGCGCGATCTCGAAATCGAACTCCTCCCACTTGAACCGCTCGCCAGGCCGGAAGCTACGAGCCACCTTGAACGGCTCGCCCAGCGTACAGCCCAGGTTATAACCGCGCGGATTCTCGAAAACCTCGACCATATTGTCCAGGCACCACACCCTGGTCCCCTGATACTCCATCAGGTACGGAAAACCATTCATGTGGTCGTCATGCATATGGCTCGGCATGGCGACGTCAATCGACTTCAGCCCATAACTCTTGCGCAACTCATCGATCGTATGCTCGACAAAGCGGATGCGCCCATCCACCGGCGTGGCGCGCTCGAAGTTATTGAAGTGCACGCCGGACGCCGCGCCGTAATCGATGAACATCGCCTTGCCGCTATCGCTGATCAGCGCATAGAACGACGACGTGGTCTGAAAACTCGCCACCAGGTGACGGCTGACAGCGAACGGCATATTCTCCAGGTCCGGCCGCCCCGTCTCAAAGCGGTAGAAATCGGCCAACCGCCGTTGCGTCTCCACGATCGCCGCCGCCGGATCAGCGATCGGCTCGCCATGCGAAGGACACAGCAGCTCCGCCTTCTGCTCCAGCAGATACTTCATCGCGTAGACGCCCAGGTCCACGCCCTCGAAGCCGCCGTAATTCACCTGCATGTCGTACAGGTTCAGAACCTTGCCCGGCGCCATCATCAAATCGCCGGAAAACGCGACCCGTTTCCCGTCCACCGTCGCAATCAGCGTAATCGACCCCAGCGTATGCCCCGGCGTCGGCAGCACGAAAATATCGGTCTTCCCCCAGCGAAACGTCGAATAGTCAGTCAGCCCGCGAGCCACCGGAATATTCACCGTCACGGTGTTGAAGTCGTTGCGGACATAGTAAAGATGGAACACCCGCCGGTTCCGCCAGAAATTCTCGGCGTCCTCGAACAGATGCCGTTCATGCTGCGGCGCCGCGATCGGAATCTTGCGCTCAACGGCCCGCACATCGCCCTGGCACTGGTCGCGATGGTGGTGCGTGTGCAGAATCCAGTCGACCTTCGAAATCCCCAGCGCCGCCAGGTGGTCCAGCACCTTGCCCGACCCGAAGTCGATCAGGATGCAAGCGCCGCCGTCGCGCACAATATAGACGTTGCAGGTGTCCTCAAACAGGAACAGGTTATCCGACAGCTTACGCGGCGCACCCGCGGGCGCGAAATGCGTCGTATGAGCAGCCGGTTGCGGCGCAGCCTGGGCTGCCGCGGCGCTGATTCCGGCCGACTTCAAGAAGGAACGGCGGCTTTCGTCCATGCGACCCTCCGTCACAGGATCATACCGCCGCCGCGTTCACTGGCGCGCGACGTGCGCGGCGCCGTTGGTGGCGATCCGCGCCCCGCCCGCGAACTCCGCGGCCTTCACCGTCACGTTCCACCCATCCACCACCACCAGCGGCCTACCGCCAGCCAGCGCGTCCGCCGAGGCCTCCACCGTAATCGTCCGCTTCTCACCAGCCAGCAGCGAGACGTAATTATCGGAGTAATAAACCGGCAGCACCCTCTGATTCGTCTTCGCATTCCGCAACTGCAAGTGAGCCATCACCGCAGCCACCCGGCCCGGATTCCGAAGCGTGACATCCAGGACGCACTTCCCCGCCCCATCCCGCCGCACAACGCTCCCCACTAACTCGACGTCCGGCAGCGTATCCATGGCGGTCAAATCATCCTGTTTGGCTTCCTTCCAATAGAAGTTATCCGAAACCACCCTGCCGGTCCGGTCCATTAACTCGAGCTTCACGAAATGCACCGCCGACAACCCATCGGGACTCGGCAGTGTGCGCAACTCCGTCGCCCGCGACACCCCAGCCGTCCCCACCGCGGCCGTCTCATCGAACTGCACCGCCCCATCCAGATTCACCAACCGGACGCGATACTTGTAGCCTTCGAGCGCCGCCGGCCGATGATTCACCAACATGACTCGAAAGTCATCCTGAGTCATCATGATGTGGACCGTCTCACTGGCCTTCTGAACGCCGAAAAACGACCCGAACGGCTCCAGCGAGTAATCGTAAATCTGCCACACCAGGCTCGGCAGCGCCGGATTGCTCATCCAGGTGATAATGGCGGTCGTCGGATGAAACAGCCGCGACATCCGCGCCTCATACATCGCCCGAAACGCCTCGTAATCGGCCAACTGAGCCTTCCGCACAAAGTCCGCGAGCGTCGCATACGGCCCAAACCTCTTCGCCAGCACCCGCTCCAGCGGCCGATCCACGGGATTCCCGTTACCGCCCACCAGGCACCTCAGCGCCCAGGCGTCATTCGGGAAATTCACGTCGAAAAGGTCCTTGGCCGGCATCCAGGCCTGTATCGCCTCAAGCGTAGGAATCGAAGCGCTCCCAATCTCGGTATTGAACGCCGGATAATCCCCATAGAACAGCCGAGGCTCACGCCAGTGATAACCGGCCCCGCCCGAGATAACTCCATTCCCCGCCGTCGAACTCGACTGATAATACCGCCCGGGATCGAGTTCCTTCACAATCCGGGCAATCCCGCGGTCGATCTCGGCAGGCGGCGCGCCCTCATTCCGTCCGCACCAGATGACAATTGCAGGATGACTCCGGAACCGCAGCACCTTATCGCGAACATTCGCAAGATACAACTGGGCGTCCAAAGGATCCAGCCCATTCGCCGGATTCGCCTGGAAGAACTCATCCCAAACCATAATCCCGTAACGGTCGCATAAGTCGTAGAGATCTTCCGTGGTGCTCTGCCCCACCCAATTCCGAAGAATCGTGTAGTTAGCCAGCTTATGCAGCCGGATCTGCGCCTCCAGGCGGCTCCGGGGGATCCGTTTCAGCACCTCATCCATCCCCCAGTTACCACCCTTGGCGAACACCGGCACGCCATTCACCGACAAGGTCAAATTCTTCGACCCCTCGACGAAATAAGTCACTTTGCGAATCCCGACATTCAAATCGGCGAAGTCCGAAACCTTCCCACCCAACTCAAACGCCAGATGTAACGGGTACAAATTCGGCTCGCCGAACCCATTCGGCCACCACAGCCGCGGATTCTTCACCGTCAACTTCAGGCGAACCACCTGCGAAGCGTCGGGCCCCAGCGTGACCGCCGTCGGCCGAAAACTCATCGCCCCCAACGTTCCCCTAACCACACCCGCCTGACCCACCGAACCGGTATTCCGAACCGTCACCTCCACCGAAACATCCGCCGAATCCGTCCGCGGCAACGGAACATCGGTAGTGACAAACGGATTCTCCATCACCACCGGCCCAGTCGCCGTCAACGTCACCCGGCGCCAGATGCCGATCTGCCGGTCGCGAACCCCAGGAACCCAATCCCACCCAATGGCGGCGACAAACGTCGGCCCGTCCTGTCCCAGCGGCCCATCCACGCCCCCGCCATTCGGCCCGCGCTGGTTGGCCATGGTCTTCTCCCACGGGTCGCCCGGATGCGGCGGAGGCGCAATCAACACCGCCACCGCGGCCTTCGTCCCGGGCTTCACCAGCGCCGTGACATTGAAGATCCCGCTGATAAAGGCGCCCTTGATGACGCCCACCTTGGCCCCATTCACCCAAACATCGGCAATGTAATTGATCCCCTCAAAATTCAGCCAGATCTGCCGTCCCGCATAACTCCCCGGGACGTCAAATTCCGTCCGATACCAGTAGGAAGTGCGGCACAAACTCTCGGGAATCAGGTTAGGCCGGTTATTCTCCCCATAGGAAGGCTCCGGATAGACGTTATTATTCACCAGCGTAGTCAACACGGTGCCCGGCACAGTCGCGCGATACCAGTCATCGGACTGCGGACCCGGCGCCTGGACCCACTTGGACGAATAACTCGGCCGCCCCGGCATCGGATCGACGCGCCACTGCGTCCGCCCCTCCACCCGAGGCGCGGGAAAATAGCGGACCTCATCGGGAACTCGCGTCGTCGGCGCCGGATTCGCCGAAGCGGTAGCCGGAGCCACATACGGTTTGACCTTATATACGCCCGTCGCAAACCCGACCTTGGAAATCGCCTCGCCGGTCGCCGTCACGCGAGCCGCATCCTGCATCAACCAACCCGCCGATATCTCGCCCGCGACGCTCGCCGCCGAGGCCAGCGCCCAACACAACAACGTGGATCGAATCAAGAAAGCTATCCTTTGGGGCGCGCAAAATCGCTGCCCGGAACGACGCGCGTCAGGTCTTCGCTCAAAACCGACGGACACCAGCGCGTCTCGATGTGTTCGATGATCAACTCCGTCCCGCGCGCATGGCTCACGAAGGGCCGCGTGCGCGGGTCGTACATCGAATCCGTCAGATCCCGCACCAGCACCACCTGGAATCCCAACCGAGTCATCTGCCGCGCGCCGAAAGAACGGTTCAGGATGCAAATGTTCGTATGCACGCCCATCAGCGCGACATTCGTAATGCCTTCCTGCCGGAAGTAGTTATAAATCTCCTGACCGCTCTCGCTAACTCCGTCGAACCCCGCCACATCAATCGCCGAATTCTCCCGAGTCCACGGATACGGCGGACCCGTCTCCTTCCTCGGAATCGGATCATCGCAGCCGCCCGCGGAATCGTCAATGGGAAACTTCCGCTCCTCCTCGGGCTCGCGCGCGCAGCGACCCAGGAGTGGAAACGGCGACGGCGCCGCCGGCGCGTTCTTCATCCGTTCGCGCCAGGGCGTGCCTTCGTAATACTTCATCGTGTCGCTCGGCGAATGCACAATCATCACACCCAGGCTCCGCGCCGCGCTCACCACCTGATTCATCCGTGGAGCCATCGCCGCCACCCTCTGCGCCGACATCGCGCAAGTGTGCGTATCCCACATATCGCAGATGATGATCGCGGTCTGCGCCGTCTCCCAGCGCGCCACGCCCTCTTGCAGCCCATTCTTGCGGCTGCGAGTGCGCAGACTCAGCGTTCCCGGAACCTTCGGCCGGTTCATCGCCGATTCCCGCGTAGCGCTCACGCCCGCCGCGGCCGTCATCAACCCAAGAAACGATCGTCTCCGCATAGCCTCACTCAGCCCGCTCCGTAGCCTTCAGGAACCCCTTCGTAATCAGGTATTGCCCGACATAGTAACTCGGCCAGATAATCCAATCGGGCAGCGGCACAGGCATCCGGAAACGATCCACCGCCAGCACGGTGTCGGAAATCAGGAACAGCACCGCGCCAATCTCCACCCAGCGGTTGGAGAACCGCGCCATAAACGCGCTAGCCACCATCGCCGTGATCGCGGCGACATAGATCGCCACCGGCAGCACGATGGTCCCCACCTCAGGCAGCAGCCACGCCGCGAACACGCAACTATAGATCACCACCGCGACGGCGCCGGCCGACACCCGCACGCCGCGCCACCGCCGCACAAACACCACGGTGTAGATGATATGCGCGATCAGAAACGCGGCCAGCCCGCCGATAAACCAATTCGGCGAATATTCGAGCACGGCGTCGCCCAGCGCCGAAAACGCAAGCGCCCAAGCCAACCCCCGCGCCCCCTTCCGATGCGCAACCACCGCCAGCAGCGCAACGGAAGCGGCCTTCACCGCCCAACTCCCCGCAAACGGCCGCCACGGCGTCGTCAGGTAGTAGAGCGCGCTCAGCAGTATCGAAATCGGAATCATCGCATCAGGACGCCGCACCGCGCGCCGCTTCCTCGGCCGGCGCCGGCTCCAGACCCATCTTCGCAAGGATGGCGTACACCGCAAAACCCGTAATGAAGCTATACACCACAGCCGGTTGCGCCATGCTCTTCACCGATTCAGAGACCGGCAGGAACGGCAGAATGCCAACCACAAAGCCAATCGCCCAAGCGCCGTATCCCGCGATGCTCACGCCCTTGCGAGGCCCGGCCCACTTGCGTCCCGAAAGCAGATAATCGGCCGCCATCGCCCCGCAAATCGGGCCGAACGAAGCGCCCACGATGGTGAAGAATCCGATCAGGTTCTCGGCCACGCCGGTCACCGCCAGCGCAATCGCCAGCGTCATCCCAATCATCATCGAAGAGATCCGTTTCACGCCCGGAATCATCGTCGAAAAGCTGTTCCCCGCGATAAAGGCGCAGAAGCAGGCCGATGGAATCGACGTGATCGCAAACAGCAGCAGCGTCGAAGAAGCCAGGAACCCGCCCAACGACGCCAGCGCGCCGTCATAGGAAAATCCCGTCATCTGCGGATTCATCGCCCGCGCGCCCGCCACCGAAAGAATCGGCAGCCCGCCCGCATAGAGAATCGCCAGCGCCACGCCCACCAGCCCGCCCCACCGCACATCGCGCTCGTCCCGGCTGTTCATGCCGAAGTCCGCGCCCGCCGCGCCCGCGGTGGCGAAGAACCCGATCACCGCCTGCACCAGGAACGTGAACGCCGCGAACGGATCGGCCTTGGCCGGATCCACGGCGTGCTGCCCCAACCCTCCCGCCGTCTTCGCGAACACCACCAGCACCATCAGGAACGCGACGCCGTTCAGATACAGCGCCACCTTCGCGACGTACTGTATGCCCTTGGCCCCGATCCACGTCATCGAGTAGCCCCAGATCACGGCCACCACCGTGAACAACGCGGTCCCGGTCTGCGTGCTCAACCCCAACCCGCCCAGGATGAACCGCGTGGCGAAGAACGTGCCCACCGCGAACCACCCGATCTGCAACAACCCCATCAACAGCCCCGGCATCACATACCCGCCCAGCGTTCCGAACGTCGAACTGCCAATAACATAAAGGGGCAGTCCTGTTTTCATGCCCATCACCGCCGGAGCATAGTAATACAGCGCATAGCTCAACGCGCCCGCCACCGCCAGCGCCAGCATGCACGTGCCGAGCCCGGCCCGGTCAATCGCCCCGCCCGCCAGCGACTGGTAGAAGGCCACCCACAGGAACACGCCCGCGTACGTGGGAGCCGTATTGACGTACCAGGGCGCCCGGTTCGACGTGGGGTTCGGAACCGCTTTGGATATGTAATCAGGGAGCATGGCCCTGTATGCTATCAATTTCCGTCGCCCGGCACTACCGGCGCGGCGCCGGCAACGTCCGGTCAAGCCACTCGAGCATGGCCCGCTGTTTCTCCGCCTTGCCCATCGCGACCTCCAGGTTCGCGTAGCGGAACCCGGCCCGCACCGCATACCGCGACATCGACCCGTCCTCCGCCCCTCCCGGCCGATTCTGCAACACGACGTTATAAGGACCCTTCGACAGCAGTTGAAAATCCCCCTCATCGGTGCACAAACAAAACTCGTGCGGATTGTCGCGATCGTTCAGCGCCGTGGCGTTGCTCGCGGCCAACTCATCGTTCACCGAATAGTCGCGGTTGTTATGGACGGCGATAAGAACATCGCCCGCGCCGGGACGCAGCGCGGAGGTCAACTGTCGCCGCGTCCGGTCCAGAATCAGCAACCCGTTCAGCAGGTGCGCCTCCGACCACGCCGGATTCAGCGCTCGCAAATTTCTCTCGGCCCCATCGCGCGAGAACATGCGATTGGGATCAAGCTCTCCCGCAAGAAACGGCGCGTTGCGCGCATGTCCCGCCGCGAGCCACGCCGTTCCCGAAGCCTTCTTCATGTGCTCGGTCAACACCTGGCGGGCCGTCTCCTCGTTGCCATGAATCAGCAGATACCGCCGGGAGCCGGCGCCCGCCCGGATTCTCTCGAAATCCACACCCGCCAGCTTGCGGCGATTGCGGGGCTTCCAGAACACGGCTGCGCCCAGCCAGGAAGCTAGAAACTCGCGGCGGCTGCCGGCCGTCTTATAGTTTTGCGGAAGCGACATAAACCTCATAGTAGAATGCGAAAACGGAGAAAACGATGAACCGACTGCTGGCGACCGCCATGATGCTGACTGTAGGCCTGTGCCAGGCCGACACGCTGACCTTGCGAAGCGGCAGGGTTGTAAACGGATCGTATTTAGGCGGGGATTCGCGCCAAATTAAGATGGCGGTGGGAGACCGCATCGAGAACTTCTCGGTGGCCGACGTGGCGCGCCTGGAATTTGCATCACTTTCCTCGAACAACGCGGGCCTGCCCTCCTCGACCGCCGAGCCGATGCCTCCGCCCCCGGCTCCGACGCCCAACTATCCTCCACCCTCGGCGCCGGACCGTCGTGAGCTGCGCACGGACCGCACGCCCCCGGCCTCCAACAACGCCTATCGCGGCGCCGAGATTCCGGCTGGAACCACGCTCACCATCCGCATGATCGATCCCGTCGACTCGCGTTACGATCACCTCGGCCAGACCTACAAGGCCAGCCTCGACGAGCCGATCATGATCAACGGCGACGTGGTGGTTCCACGCGGTATGGACGTAATCGCGAAGCTCGTGGATGACAAGCAATCCGGACGCGCCACCGGGACCACCGTGTTGACGCTCGATCTCGAATCGATCACCATCGACGGCCGCCTGATCCCGCTCGCAACCGAAGAGATCACCCGCGCCAGCGGCTCGCGGACCAAGAAGACCGGCCTCGCGGCGGGTGGTCTGGGAGCCCTCGGCGCCATCATCGGCGGCATCGCCGGCGGCGGTAAGGGCGCGGCCATCGGCGCGGTGACGGGCGCTGGCGCGGGCGCCGCCGGGTCTGTTCTAATGAAGGGCGAGCAGGTGAAGATCCCGTCGGAAACGCGGCTGACCTTCACTCTGCAGCAGCCCCTCAAGATATGAAAACCCTGGTTGCGATCGTCGCCTTCGCCGCGGCTTCGCTAGGAGCGGAAAGACTAGTGGAAGGCGCCCCGTCAAGCACCGTTCGAGTGGTGATTTACGAGGATCTGCAGTGTCCCGATTGCGCCGTCTTTAGGACGATGCTGGACACGCAGATCCTGCCCAAATACGCCTCCAAGGCCGCCTTCGAACACCGCGATTTTCCGCTTCCCAAGCATAAATGGGCGCGGCGGGCGGCCATCGCGGCGCGCTATTTCGAGACCGTGAACGCGAAGACCGCCATCGAGTGGCGCCGCTACTGTTTCGGCCACCTGAAGGAGATCGACGCCGACAACTTCAACGCGAAGCTGGCCGATTGGGCGAAGGCGCACGGCGCCGATCCGGCAAAGGCGGCGGCGGCGCTCGACGACAAGGCCCTGGCGGCCCTGGTCGAGGACGACTACCAGGACGCGATCGCGCGAGGCATCGCCCACACTCCCACGGTGCTCGTGAACGACGAGCCGTTCATCGAAACATTCACATTCGAAGAGATCGCCCGGGGGCTTGAAAAGGCCATCAGTGGAAAATAGCAAACCGGTCGCCCTCATCACCGGCGCAAGCCGCGGCATCGGGCGCGGCGTCGCCGAAGAACTCGCCTCGACGCACCGTGTCATCGCCACCTATCGCGGACGGCGCGACGCGGCCGAATCGCTCGCCGCCGCCACCGGGTGCGCGATTCACGCCTGCGACATCGGCTCGGCGGCCGATCGCGCGGCGCTGGTCGAGTACGTGCGTTCCGAATTCGGCCGCATCGACCTGCTGGTGAACAACGCCGGCATGGCCCCCCGCGTCCGTCGCGACCTGCTCGAGGCCACCGAGGAGAGCTTCGACGAACTGATCGGCACAAATCTGAAGGGCCCGCACTTTCTGACACAACAGTTCGCCCGAATGATGTTGGACCAGAAGATCCAGGGCCGCATCGTCTTCGTGACATCGATTTCCTCCTACACGGCGTCGGTGAATCGCGGCGAGTACTGCATCTCGAAGGCGGGCCTCAGCATGAGCGTCGCCCTATATGCTGCCCGACTGGCCGAATTCGGCGTCAAAGTGTTCGAAATCCGCCCTGGAATCATCCGTACCGACATGATTTCGGCGGTCGAAAGCGTGTACGAGGAGAAGATCGCCGGCGGCCTGCTGCCCCAGCGCCGGATGGGCGAAACCAGCGACATCGCCAAGGCCGTCCGAGCCATCGCCAACGGACTGCTCGACTACAGCGCCGGCCAGGTCTTGAACGTCGACGGCGGATTCCACCTGCGGACCCTCTAAAATGCCCGTAAAATTCACCACGTCCTATCTCGAAGACGCGCTCGCCCTGTTCCGGCAGTACAAACTGCTCACCGAACGCGCCATGGAGCAGGTGACCGACGAGGAACTATTCATCGCCCTTGACGAGGAGATGAACTCGATCGCCATTACCGTGAAACACATGGCGGGCAACATGCGCTCCCGCTGGACGGACTTCCTCACCACCGACGGCGAAAAGCCGGACCGCGACCGCGACAGCGAATTCGTCGCCCCGCCCACCACCCGGGAGGCGCTGATGGGGGTGTGGGAGGAGGGTTGGAGGCGGGTTTTTGGGGCTTTAGAGCTTTTAAATCAATCAGATATGAGCCGAGAAGTCTATATTCGGGGCGAAAAACACTCCGTTTTGCAGGCGATTCAGCGCCAAATTGCGCATTATTCGTATCATTCTGGACAGATTGTGCTGCTTGCCAAGCACTTCCGGTCGGCCCAATGGAAGACGCTGAGCATGCCCCGCAACCGGCACGTCTGATTAGTTGTGGCCGATGGCGGCCAACGTTTCCAGCAACTGGGACTCGCGGATCGGCTTGAGCAGGTAACCGTCCATGCCGGCCTCCACGCACGCCTGGCGGCATTCGTCGGTTCCCGAAGCGGTCAGCGCGAGCATCGGGGTATGGCGGCCCGCCGCCTCCTCCCGGGAGCGGATGGCCCGGCCGGCGTCGACGCCGTCCATGCGCGGCATGCGCAGGTCCATCAGGATCAGGTCGAAAGCGGCGGCGGCGTGCAGTTCGACGGCCTGCTGACCGTCCTTGGCCACCTGCACCGAATGCCCCCGCTTGGCGAGCATCCGCGAGGCGATCACCTGGTTGACCGGATTGTCCTCGGCAAGCAGAATCCGCAGCGGACGCATCGGCTCTGGCTCCACCGGCGGCGCCGACGGCTCGGATTCGACAGCCTCGAGCCGCGCCAGGGCCGCCAGCAGATCCGACGGCTTGACCGGCTTCATCAGCCGGGCGTCGGCGTCGCAACGGCACCCGGAAGTGGTCGACGTCAGCGTCACCACGTGACTATCCCGGCAGCCGGGCAGCGCGCGCAGGCGGGCGACTTCCGTGACGGCGTCGATCGCCGGGTGGCAATCGAGGACCACGAAATCGAACCGCTCCACGGCGTCCCCGCGCGTGTGGACCACCAGCCCACCCCGTTCGAGCATCCGTTCGAGCACCCCCAGTCCTGTGGAGGACTGGCCCGCCACCAGCACCTTCATCCCCTGGAGAATCGCCGGCGATGACGCCGGGGGAGCGGCGTTGGCCGACACCCCAAAGCGGCAGGTGAAGAAGAACTCGCTGCCGACGCCCGGCTGGCTCGAGAGCCAGATTTTCCCCTTCATCAGCTTCACCAAACGCTCGCAAATGGTCAGGCCCAGACCCGTGCCGCCGTGCGTACGAGAGACGGAGGAATCGGCCTGCGTAAAGGCTTCAAACACCAGCCGATGGTTCTCAGGCGCAATCCCCACGCCGGTGTCGCGGACCGAGATCGTCAGCCCCAGCGTCCCGCCGGCCTCCGGAGGATCGCTCACCACCACCTTCAGCACCACCTCCCCGCTGGCGGTGAACTTGACCGCGTTCGACAGCAGATTCATCACCACCTGGTGCAGCCGCGCCGGATCGCCGAGCACGGCGCGCGGCGCCGCGGGGTCGACGTCGCAAATCAGTTCGAGTCCCTTTTTATGGGCCTGAACGGCCACGGCGCGCAGGGCGCTGAACAGGGTGTCGCGCAGGTCAAACAGCACCGGGCTCAGTTCGAGCTTGCCGGCCTGGAGCTTGGAAAAGTCCAGAACGTCGTTGATCAGTTCGAGCAGGAAGTCCGAACAACTTCGGATGGAGGCCAGGTAATCGTGCTGTTCGGGCGTCAGCCCGCTTTCGAGCGCGAGTTCGGTCATGCCGATAATGCCCTGCAACGGCGTCCGGATCTCGTGGCTGATGTTGGCCAGAAACAGGTCCTTGGCGCGATCGGCGGCCTGCCCCTTCTCAATCGCCGTGGCGAGCTTACGGGTCTGCGCCTCGAGCGCGTTGTTCTTTTCAAGCAACTGGAGCCGGGTTTGCTCAAGCTCCGCCATCAACAGCGAGGCGAGCACGTTGGCGTCGGCCACGGCGGCGTTCTCCATGCGGAGCCGCAGTGTTTCTCCAATGGCTGACTCCAGGCGGGTGGACAGCGTCCTCCGCAGGTTGCAGTCCTCACCCATGCACAACGGCGGGCTCGGCGACGGGCTGAGCGGCTCTTCGGGCATCAAAACACGACCGTTGCCTGCTGCGTCATCCGCACGGCGATGGTGGTGAGGCCGGCGGGCTCCACCTTCACGTCGCTGTCAGGGCCGTGGAGCCAACAGGCGTTCTCAAAACACGCCGTGCAACCTTCGAGCACTCCGCCTGCACAGACAAACGCGTCGATGAGTTCCGTGATCGGGGGGAAACCCGCCACCGCCGTATCCCGCTGCTTGGACGGGCGCGACCACCAGATGCCGTTCAACACCATGAAAACGGAGACGTTCGTCCCCGCTGCGGCCGCCGCGGCCGCCGCCGCGAAGCCGAGGGTCGCGCGCGCCTGCGCCTCCGGACCGGCCGTGATCAGAATTTGTAGATTATCCATTGGCGCATTCCCCCTTACATAACCAACGTCACCTGGCCGCCGTAGGCCGCTTCCAGAAACGTGGCGACGCCTCCGGAGGGGACTCCACTCATCAGTTCGTAGTCACGAATGCCGAGCATCGCCGTCGAAGTCTCACAGCAGATGAACCGCACGCCCGATTCGCGGGCCAGGCTGATCATCTCCTCCAACTGCGGCATGTTCCTACGACGGAGCAGGAATCGGAACATCCGGCGCCCCAGGCCGGCAAAACTCCACCGCGAGGGATTCGCCTGGGAGGCGCAGGCCGGCAGCATGGCCGAGATCGCCTGCTCACAGGGGGACTTGCCCGAAAATCCCCGGCGGGTGCGCAAGGCGCCCACCCCCCAGAAGGCGAAGAACATGGTGACCTGAACGCCCATCGCGGCTGCGCCAAGCGCTATCGTGAAAGACGCCATCAGGCGATCGAACGTGCCGCTAAACACAAGGATCGAAAGAGAGTTCGCCCGCTTGGCTTCGTTCTCCTCAAGCGTTTTCAGCGACGATTCAAGACTCGCGATCCGTGCTTCCAGGTCCGTTTCGACGACCATCGCTCACCCCTTTTCGATCACGGCGATTTTTGTCGCACCCTCGGTGAATTCGCGCACGACAAAACCCATGCGACGAGCCCACGCCTCCAGGTCCGACCGGAACGCCGCATCAGTGGATTCGATCCGCGCCGTCTCGCCCGAGAGCATCCCCTTGGCGACCTGGCTCAGCTTTACGATCGGCATCGGACAGCGGAGCCCTTTGTAATCCAGAACACGTTCAGCCATCTCAGTGCAGCGGAGTCAGCCCCGCCTAACTGTCGTATCGGCGCAGCGGACGAAAGCGTTAAGTCTGTTGCGTTTTGCAACAAAGCGGCGGCGCGTCGACTGGAGGAGAATTGAGGCATGTCCGCCCTGAAGAACCGCCGCATCGTTTTGGCCGCGCGGCCAAAAGGAGAGCCGAAAGACGCCGATTTCCGACTGGAAGAGCTGGACGTTCCTGTTCCGGAGGATGGCCAGGTAGTGCTCCGAACGCTGTATCTTTCGCTCGATCCGTACATGCGCGGGAGGATGAACGCGGCCCGCTCCTATGCGAAACCCGCCGAGTTGAACGAGGTGATGCCAGGGGCCACGGTGAGCGAAGTGGTGGAGTCGCGGACGCCCCGGCTTTCGGCGGGCGACATCGTGCTGAGTTATGCGGGCTGGCAGGAGTACGCGGTGGCGCCGGGGGCGGCGTTGATGAAGCTCGATCCCACGGCGGCGCCGGTTTCCACCGCCTTGGGCGTGCTCGGGATGCCGGGGATGACCGCCTATACGGGACTGCTCAACATCGGCCAGCCGAAGGAAGGCGAAACGGTGGTGGTGGCCGCGGCGGCGGGGGCGGTGGGCTCGGCGGTGGGCCAGATCGCGAAGATCAAGGGATGCCGCGCGGTGGGAATCGCGGGGGGCGAGGCAAAGTGCTCCTATGTGCGGGATGAGCTGGGCTTCGACGCGGCGGTGGACCACCGGAGTCCGCACTTCGCGGCCGAGTTAAAGGCGGCCTGTCCGGCGGGGATCGACGTCTATTTCGAGAACGTCGGCGGGGCGGTGCTGAAGGCGGTGGCGCCGCTGCTGAACGATTTTGCCCGGATTCCGGTGTGTGGGTTGATTTCGCAATATAACCTGGCGTCGCTTCCGGAAGGGCCGGACTGGAGCCCGGCGCTGATGACGCTGACGCTGACCCGCCGGCTGACCCTGCGCGGCTTCATCGTGACCGACTACGCGAGCCAGAGCGGCGACTTCCACCGCGACATGTCGGCCTGGTTCCGACAGGGCCGCGTGAAGCACCGGGAGCACATCGTCGAGGGCATCGAGAACGCCGTCGCGGCGTTTCAGGGTTTGCTGAAGGGCGAGAACCAGGGCAAGTTGCTGGTGCGGTTCTGAGAGCTCATCCGGCGCAACAGCGCGCGGGGCGTCGAGATGGTGCGGATTCGGGAGAAAGACTTGAGGGGCCGCGAGTTATGCGAACTCGTCCGGCGGACGACCGGGACACGGATGCGTGAAGCACCGGGAGCACGTCGTCGAGGGCATCGAGAACGCCGTCGCGGCGTTTCAGGGATTGCTGGGGGGCGAGAACTTGGGCAAGTTGCTGGTGCGGTTCTGACGTGATCCGCTATCACATTACGGACCGCCGGCAGGCGGGCGGGCTGGAGGCGCTGCTCGAGCTCATCCGGAGCAACATCGCGCGGGGCGTCGAGATGGTGCAGATTCGGGAGAAAGACTTGAGCGGCCGCGAGTTATACGAACTCGTCCGGCGGGCGGTGGCGCTCGCCGCCGCGACCGGGACACGGATCCTGGTGAACGAGCGGGCGGATATCGCCGTGGCGGCAGGGGCGGGGGGAGTCCACCTGCCGTCGAACGCGATTCCGCCCGTGACGTTGCGGCGGCTGCTGCCGCCGGGAATGGTGATCGGAGTGTCCTGCCACAGCGTGGGGGAACTCCGAGGGGGGGAGGTGGAAGGCGCGGATTTCGCGGTGTACGGGCCGGTGTTCTCGCCGCTGTCGAAGGCTAGCTACAGCGCGCCGGTGGGCCTCAAGGGCCTGCGCGAAGCGGCCAGCGCGGTGCGGATGCCCGTGCTGGCGTTAGGCGGAATTACGCCCGAGAACACGGAGGCCTGCATCGCTGCCGGCGCCGCGGGTGTGGCTGGGATAACCCTGTTCCAGCGGTGAGCGTTCGACGCCCATGACGGAACGACCAGTGGCTCCCAGCGGGACAGACTGAGGCGATTCGCGGCCGGATGTAGGCCAGCATGACGCTGCGGAGAGCCGCCTTACTATGAAGGCGCTTGCGGCAGGCGGTGCATCCGGTCAGGTGCCGTTCGAAGGCCCGGCGCTCATCCTCGGCAAGAGCGCTGAGGGCGTAAAGTGCGAGAGTGTCCGGGTTTTGAGTGCAGACGTTCACAGCTTGCGTCCTGCCCTTTAGTGGAGCGCGGCCAGAATTTCTCTCACTCAGGCGGCATACCCAAGATTCCGTAAGGCGGCGCCTAGCAGCCCGTGGCGCAAGTC
>JAFDVZ010000011.1:326456-327501 GCA_018268715.1 Acidobacteriota bacterium
CCACGGGCTGCTAGGGTGGGTGAGTTGGCGCAACTCAACGAAGCGTGCGTAAGAGCTGGGGCAGGGAGTGCAACTGGTCCACGTGGTCGGGCGCCGAGTTACCCGCGAAACCGATCAGAGTGAAGCGGCCCGCGCGGGTGTAATTGACGATCTGGGTGCCCATGGGTCCGTTGCGGACCACGGGGCGGCGCTTGAGTCCTAACTGGTTCAGGATGAAATCCGCTGTCTCGGTGGTGCTCGCGAACGTGCCGGGGAAGATTTCCGAGTGAGTGATCAGCATGCGCTTGCGGCGGGCGACGGCGTCGCGGGCGAACTTCACCCATACCCCGAGTTTGTCCTTTCCAATCTCGGATTCGAGCGGACCGGGCGTTCCGTTCACATAGTCGGTGTGGACGCCGTCGATGCAGATGACCGAGGCGGTGCGCTGGTAAATGGACGGCGTTCGCAGCAACTGGCGGAGCGCGCCGCAACCAGCGCTCCAACCGGCCAGCGTCACCGGGCCGAAGCGCAAGCGGGACTTGGCGGAGGCCTGCTTCAGCAGGCGATGGAAACGGTCGGGATCGGAAAACGCCTGCTGATAGGCGCCCGACCCTTCGCCGATTTGAATGGACACCACCGCCATACGGGTTTGATAGGCGGCGACCTCCGGCAGCCAGGTTCCCCCGTGGAAGAAGAACAACAGCGGCGGTTGCTTGGCGTGACGGGGCGGAACGTACAGCGTTCCGAGCTCCAGTTCGTGACGGGTTCCCGGCGGGCTGTGCTGTTTCAGCCGGGTGTGAGGGCGGATATGCTCCACCATCGGCGAGGATTGCTGGCGCATCTGGCCGATGGTGGGAGCGCCCAGCAGCAAGAGGACGGCGATCGTCCGGCGGGCCAAAATCAGAGCACCCATCCCGGAAACACGTATGCGTACATCAGCACGATGAGCCCGATGACGGTGGCGAGCGCGACGCTATGCTTCAGCGTGAAGCGGAACAACAGGGATTCCTGCTTCACGTCCATGCCGGTGGCGGCGGCGGCCACGGCGATGCTTTGCAGGCTGATC
>JAFDVZ010000012.1 GCA_018268715.1 Acidobacteriota bacterium
GACTTGCGCCACGGGCTGCTAGCCTTCCTTCAGCAGCCGCAGCGCATCTTCCAACTCGTAGATCCGATCCTCGATCGCCTTCGTATTCTTTCCCGCCGCCTGGGCGTCCGCCAGCTTCTTCTTCTGCGCGGCCACTTGCTTTTCGAGCGCGGCCTGTTTGGGCGACGGCGCCGCCGGAGCGGCGGGCGCGGGTTCGGCCGCCTTGGCCTGAGCGGGCTTTGCGCCCTTGGTCTTCTTCGGCTTGGATGGCAGCGCCACCTTTTCGCCGAAATCCTCCAGCAATTCCCTTTGTAACTGGGCGAGCTCCGCCGCCACTTCGTGGAACCGCGCGATCAGCTCCTTCTTCGCCTGCGCACGCAGCTTCAGATAATTCGTCTTCGCTTCCCGGTATTGATCGAGTGTCTGGGACATATTCGCGAGGGGATGACGAAGCTCATTATATTCAAGTTCTTCACAATGGCGCTAAAGGTGGGCGCCGCCCTCCGCGTCCCCGCGAATTGCCGAAACAATCCGGGTGAACCGAACGTAACTCGAAGTGAGGCGGTCAGAAAAGACAACGCCTCATCGAACCTCGGTCCCGAGGAGCAAATAGGAGTTGGAAATGTTCAATAATTGCGCTATTCGTGCGTTCGCACTCGTTTTGGGATCGGCTGCCCTGTACTCAGGATCGCAACTTGCCGCCGCTCCCCGCCGGACGGAGACCGTCAACATCCCGTTCGCCTTTCAGGTTCACAACGTGACTCTGCCCGCCGGCGAGTATCGCCTGGAGCGCGACACGGGCTCGGAAGTCGCGCGCGTCGTCAACGTCCGGACGCGGCGCAGCGTGCAGATGCTGCGTTCCGAGGCCGCCTCCGCCGACGGTTCCGTCAACCTGACTTTCGTGCAGAAGGGCGGCGGATACCAACTCAAAATTCAGTAACTCGACTTATCGGATGATGAGACGAGTTAGCCTGCGGCGGGCCGCCTGAGACACCGCGCCGGTCCGCCGCGTTGTGATCCAATGGATCCGTCATGATGGAACTCGGCGTCGGCCTGATCCGCATCGGAAGAGAGTGGGGCCATGTCGCCCAGGGCGTGCCCGCTGAAGGCGAGGCGGCGGCGTTTCTCGAACACGCCTTCGCCCGCGGCGTAACGTTCTACGACACGGCCCCAAGCTACGGCTCGAGCGAATCGCGCACCGGCGAGTTCCTTCGCACGCTGACCCCCGCCGAGCGTGGACGCATCACCGTCGCCACCAAGTTCGGCGAGCATTGGGACGCGGCCCTCCGCCAGCCCTTCGTCGATCATTCCTTCGACGCGCTCCGCCGCTCCATCGATCAGAGCCTCGCCCGGCTGGGCCGCGTCGACGTGCTCCAACTGCACAAGACCACGTCCGACGTCCTGCGCTCGGACGACCTCGCCCGTGCCTGGGAATACGCCCGTTCGGTGGGAATCGCCCGCCTCGGCCCCAGCGTCAGCGATCTGGATTCCGCCGCCCTCGCCGTCGCCGACGGGAGTTTCTCCGTCATACAACTCCCGCTGAACCTCGCCAACCGTCGCTTTGAAGCACCGGCGCGCGAAGCCTCGGCGCGCGGCATGTCGGTGGTGGCGAACCGGCCCTTCGCCATGGGCGCCATGCTCTACGGCGATGCGCCCGTCACTCGCGCCGACGCCTTCGCCTACATGCTCGGTCTCGGCCTGAACGGCGTCATCCTCACCGGCACCGCCGACACCGCCCATCTCGACGAAAACCTGGCCGCCTTCCACGAAGCCAGCGCGCGCTGACGGATGCGCTCATCCCGCCGGTTGCGATACGCTCGGAATCCGGAGGCGATCGATGTCCCTCAGCAAACCCGCATCCTGTGTCGTTCTATTCCTGCTGGCCGGCGCGCTTGCGGCCGCGCAGGAGGCCAAGCCGAAGAAACAGCCCGACGTCCCCTATGTGCCCACCACGACGGCCGCGGTCGAGGCGATGCTGAAACTGGCCGGCGTCGGCAAGTCCGATGTCGTCTACGATCTCGGTTGCGGCGACGGCCGCATCGTCATCGCCGCCGCCAAATCCCTGGGCGCGCGCGGCGTGGGCATCGACATCAATCCGGAGCGCATCAAGGAAGCCCGGGAAAACGCCGTCAAGGCCGGCGTCGACCAGCAGGTTCGCTTTGAGGAGCAGGACCTATTTGACGCCGACATCCGCGAAGCCACCGTCGTCACGCTGTTCCTGCTTTCCAGCGTGAACCTGAAACTGCGTCCGAAACTGCTCGCCGACCTGAAGCCCGGCACGCGCGTCGTCTCGAACACCTTCGATATGGGCGATTGGAAACCGGAGAAGGAGATCACGTTGCCGGGCGACGACGAGGACTCCTACCTGAGCCACCGCCTCTTCCTCTGGCGGATCCCCGAACGCCAGGCCAAATAAGCGGTCAGGCCGCCGGGACCGCCAGCACCTCGGCCGCCACCTTCGCCGTGTTCGCGTGGATCACCACCGTGTCGTGCGGGTTGAAGGCGTATCCGCCGGCGAGCGTGATGCACACCGGCAGCTTCCGGCTCCGCGCCGCCTCGTAGATCAACCGGTCCCGCCGCGCCAGCCCGTCAAAGGTCAACAGCAGGCCCCCCAACTGGTCTTCCATGTAGGGGTCCGCGCCCGACACGTGCATGATGAACTGCGGCTTGAACTTGTCCATCGCCGGAATCAGCGCGTCGCCCAGCCGCGACAGGTACTCGGCGTCCGATACGCCGTCGTCCAGGTTCACATCGACATCGGAGGGCGGCTTCTCGTAGGGGTAGTTGTTCAGGTGGTGGATCGACAGCGTGAACACCGTCGGATCGTTGGCGAAAATGGAGGCGGTGCCATTGCCCTGATGGACGTCGGTGTCCACCACCATGATCCGCTCCACCGCGCCGTCCTTTTGCAGCCGCCGCGCCGCCACCGCCACGTCGTTGATCGGGCAGAAGCCTTCGCCATGCGCCGCGAATCCGTGATGGTAGCCGCCTCCGATGTTGAACCCCACGCCGTCGCGCAGCGCATTCCGCGCCGCCAGGATGGTGCCGCCGGTCATCAGGCGCATAGCGTTCACCATTTTGCGAGAATACGGGATCTCGAGCGTGATGATCTCGTGATAGGTCAGCGTGCCCGTCTCGAGCTTCGCGATCCATTCGGGGTCGTGCGCCAGGTGCAGGTCCTCGTCGCTCGCCGTCCGCGGAGCGACGAAATCGGACGGCTGGGCAAACCGCTCCCTCAACAGCCGGTCATGGATCAGCCGGAACTTCTCGGCCTGAAACACATGCTCCCCGAGGTTGAGGTCATACTCGTCGGAGTAGACGAGTTGAAAAGGCAGCATCGATTCTCCGAATCTTCTCTCCGAATCTTCAATGTATCGCAAGTGGCCGAGCTCATCACGCCAACGCCATTCCGCAACTTACACTTCGGGCTCGTCCGCCGGGTACTGGCCACTCCGTCAGTACTCGTTGCGCCAACTATCCCGGTTGACAATCCATTTCGAGCGGGCATAATGGATCATTGCCCCGGCGGCGGCGTCCCATGGCCAAGCTCTTTTTGTCCTCACCGCTCCGCCAGATCATCCAACTCCGAGGCGCCTCCAATCGCCCGGTCGAGGACACCCATTAACCGTCGCCGGCTCACTCCGGTGAGTCCCCAAAACACACAATGAAACGAGCCTCCGTCAACTTGCCGACTTGTCAGAACCGATCGAGCCGGGTCCCTCACTCCGGCGCTGGGAACGCGGGGGCGATTCGTGTCCGCTCGTAAGTCACTGATCCTGCTCGCGGCTGCAATTCTGGCCGCCCTTCCTTCATCGGCTGAAACCTGGACCCAACGGAGCCCCGCGTCCGCTCCGGCGGTGCGCCAGTTGGCGGCGGTCGCCTACGACCCCATCCGCCGGCAGGTGGTGCTGTTTGGCGGCGCGGGTTCGGGGACCACCAAGTACGGCGACACCTGGGTGTGGAACGGGTCCACCTGGACCCAGCGGTCGCCCTCCTCCTCGCCCTCGGCCCGCGCCGGCGCGAAGATGGTGTGGCATTCCGGGCTCGGAAAGATTGTGTTGTTCGGCGGCCAGTCCAACTCCGCCTATCTCAATGACACGTGGGTCTGGGACGGGACCAACTGGAC
This sequence comes from Acidobacteriota bacterium, assembly GCA_018268715.1. Taxonomy (GTDB): domain Bacteria; phylum Acidobacteriota; class Terriglobia; order Bryobacterales; family Bryobacteraceae; genus TMP-7. The sequence continues at coordinate 4,106 of JAFDVZ010000012.1, forward strand.
CCAGCAGTCGCCCTACACCGCGCCTCCCGGGCGAACCTACCACACGATGGCGTACGATCCGCTCCACGACAAGGTGGTGGTGTACGGTGGAGCGCCGTCTCTGGGCGACACCTGGCTCTGGGACGGCTTCAACTGGGCGCAGGCGAGCCCCTCCACCAGCCCGCCGGTTCTCTGGCAATCGGCCGCCATCTGGGACCCCTACCGGCAGGGTGTCATCCTGTGGGGCGGCTTCCGCGGCGACACGCTCAGCATGACGCAGGCCACCTGGCTGTGGGACGGCTCCAACTGGACGCAACTGGGCACCGCCCACTCGCCGCCCGCCTCCTGGGGACACTCCTTCGCCTACGATGACCAGCGCGGCATGGGCGTCCTGTTCGGACTCTACCCCTCGATCGACCCGAACAACTACACCTGGCTGTGGAACGGCGTCGACTGGAAGCAGGCCGTCACCTCCAGCGCTCCCACCACCCGCTACACCGCCGCCATGGCCTACGACGCCGCCCACAGCCAGCAGGTGCTGTTCGGAGGCGTCGACTCCACCGCCCACATCCTCGGCGACACCTGGACCGAAAGCCTCGAATTCACCGAAACCGCCCTGTCCCTCTACTCTCCCGGTCTCGGCGGACCGTCCATTCGAACCGGCGCGGCGGTCGGCAACGACCCCGGCGGCCGCGTCATGCTGTTCGGCGGCGTCGACTCAACGAACACGGTGCTGAACGACACCTGGATGTGGATCGACAACCAGTGGTCTTTCTTCAATCTGTCCACCTCTCCGCCGGCGCGCAGGAACGCCGCCATGGCCCTCGACACCGCCCACGACCGCACGGTCCTGTTTGGCGGCAATTCGAGCGCTACCGGAACCACCCGTCTCGGCGACACCTGGCTTTGGAGCGGCTACGGCTGGGCTCAGCAGACCACCTCGTCCGCCCCCTCCGCCCGCACCAGCCCGGCCATGGCTTTCGACGCCCAGAACGGCGTCACCGTCCTGTTCGGCGGCAACACGGCCTCCGGCGACTCGGCCGAAACCTGGACCTGGAGCGGTTCCGCCTGGACCCTCCGTTCCCCGTCCGCCTCGCCCTCGGCCAGAAGCGGCGCGGGCATGGCCTACGACGCCGCCCGTCGGGAAGTAGTGTTGTTCGGCGGCGGATCCACCAACCAGACCTGGGTCTGGAACGGCACGACGTGGACGCAGAAGTCGCCACCCGCCAGCCCCCCGGCCTTCAGCCACGTGAGTCTCGCCTACGACTCCCGCCACGGCCGCGTGATCCTGCTCGGCTCCAATAACGGCGCCAACTCCGCCACCTGGTATTGGGACGGAACCACCTGGACCAACCTCGGCTCGCAGGTCACTCAGACCGCCCAGACGGTAAACCCCATCGGCAGCGTCAATGGAACCACGCTCGCCATGGCTGTCCCGAACGGCTCCACCACCCGGCTCGGAACCTGGCTGATCGCCGCCCCGACCGTCGCCACCCCGATGCTGGGACAGGCCTACCCCGGCCAGCCGTACTCCTACACGATCCCGGTCACCGGAGGCGTCGGACCGTACCTGTTCTTCCAGGACGGCAGCCCGTACACGCTCACCTCCTTCGGCCTTTCGCTGAACCCCACCACCGGTCAGATCACCGGCACGAACTACGCCACCTCGGGCCAGGCCATCCCCATCGGCATCACCATCTCCGACGCCCAGGGCCTGCAAAGCGACATCACCTTCACCCTCCCGATCGTCAGCGGCCCCGTGGTGGTTTCGCCCGCCACCCTTCCGGACGCCAACGCCGCCGCGCCCTACTCGGTCCAATTGAGCGCCAGCGGAGGCGTCGGACCCTACGCCTTCAGCGTCGGTTCCCTGCCGCCCGGCCTCACGATTAACTCGGGCAACCAGATCACCGGCCTCTGCACCGCCTCCGGACCCGTCTCCATCACGGTCACCGACGCGCAGACCCCCATCGCCGGGACCACCACCCTGGCCGGGACCATCAACTGCAACCCCGCGCCCGTCATCATCGACGGGTCGCCCCTGCCCGGCGGCGTCCCGAACACGCCCTACTCGTATCAATTCAGCACCAACGCGACGGCGAATCCCCCCGGCGCGGCGCCCTACACCTGGACCCTGACGCCCGGCACGCTGCCCTCCGGCTTCACGCTCAACGGCTCCGGCCAACTCACCGGGACCGCCACTTCCACCGGCAGCTACTCCTTCAGCGTCCGCTTCACCGATCGCTGGGGCGCCACCACCACCAAGAGCTTCTCCGTCACCTTCGCCTATCCGCTGTCCATCACCACCACCCAACTCCCGGCGGGCCTGGTGAACAAGGTCTACCCGTCCGGCGTCTCCATCGTCGCCAACGGCGGATTCGCGCCGTACGGCTACAGCGCCACCGGACTGCCGCCCGGCCTCTCGGTCAACCCCTCCACCGGGGCCATCGCCGGGACGCCCACCACGGCCGGCGCCTACACCCCGTCGTTCACCGTCATCGACAGCACCCAGGCCACGGTCAACGTAACCCTCGGCATCAACGTCACCGCCTCTCCGCTCTACGCCGACTGGACCCTGCTCAACCCCGCGACCTCTCCCTATGGCGTCGTCGACTACGGCTACGCCTTCGACGCAGCCCGCGCCCAGGTCGTCCTGTTCGGCGGCAACTACTTCGGCGACGGCGACAGCGGCGACACCTGGACCTGGAACGGCGCCACCTGGACCCACCAGTCGCCCGTCAACTCCCCGTCCGGCCGCAACGACACGGCCATGACCTACGACGCCGCCCGCTCGCAGGTGGTCCTGTTCAGCGGCGGCGTTTTCAGCTCCACCGGCGAGGCCGACACCTGGGTCTGGGACGGTTCCAACTGGACCCAGAAATTCCCCGCCGCCTCGCCCTCCGCCCGTCATTCGGCGGCCATCGCCTACGACGCCGCCCACCAACAGGTGGTCCTGTTCGGCGGCTTCAGGGGCGAAAGCTTCCTCGGCGACACCTGGGTTTGGGACGGCGCCAACTGGACCCAGAAATCGCCCTCCACCTCGCCCGCGGCCCGTGCCGGCGCGCGCATGGTCTACGACTCGGCCCGCGGACAGATCGTCCTGTTCGGCGGCGACGGCGGCTCCCTCCTCGCCGACACCTGGGTCTGGGACGGCTCCAACTGGACGCAGAAATCGCCCGCCAACTCGCCCTCCGGCCGCTCCGGTTACGCCATGTCGTTTGACAGCGTGCGCAATCAGGTGGTCCTGTTCGGCGGGACCGACTACTACAACCCGGTCAACGACACCTGGGTCTGGGACGGCTCCAACTGGACCTCCGTCACCACCTCCCACACCCCCTCCGCGCGCTCCTACATGCAGATGGTGTTCGACTCCGTCCGCCGCCAGACGGTTCTGTTCGGCGGTCTCGGCTCCAGCTACGACCTGCACAGCGACACCTGGGTCTTCGGCGGACCCTGGGTTTCCACCACCACGCTGCCCACCGGCCTGATCGGCGTCCCCTACTCGGCATCCATCTCGGTCACCGGCGGAACCAGCCCCTTCAGCTTCACTCAGGATGGAACGCCGCAGAGCCTGCCCAACGGCCTCACGCTGAATCCCACCACCGGCGCCATCACCGGAACGCCCGCCGCCGCCGGCGTCTTCAACGTCGGAATCTCGATCGTCGACCACAACAACCTGGGCATCGACCCCACTTTCTCGCTCACCATCGGCTCGGCCCTCGCCCTCGCGCCCGCCACGCTGCCCGACGCCACCATGGGCGCCAGCTACAGCGTGCAGATGATCCCCTCCGGAGGCGTCGGCGCCACGCACCTGGTCCTGGTGTCCGGCCTCCCGCCCGGCATGTCGTTCAACTCGGGCAACTTCATCACCGGATCCTGCACCGGCCAATCCGCCACCGGCGTCAGCTTCACGGTCACCGACAGCGCCACGCCGCCCAACACGGCCACCTTCGGCCCGCTGGCCCTGCATTGCAACCCCGCTCCGCAGATCACCAACCCCACCGTTCTGCCCAACGGGACCCCGAACGTCGCCTATAGCGTCCAGTTCCTGACCAACGCCATCTACGACGCCCCCGGCGCCGCTCCCTTCACCTGGACCCTGGTCACGCCCAACACCCTGCCCTCCGGCTTCGGCCTGAGCGCTACCGGACTGCTCACCGGCACGCCCACCGCCGCCGGTTCGTCCAACTTCTCCATCACCTTCACCGATCGTTGGGGCGCCACAACCACCAAGGCCTTCCAGGTCTCCTTCATCTCGACGCTCGCCATCAGCACCAGCAGTCTGCCCTCGGGAACCGCCGGCGTCGCCTACCCATCCGGCGTCGCCATCGCCGCCACCGGAGGAACCCCGGCCTACAACTTCAGCGCCACCGGCCTGCCCACCGGACTCGTCGTTAACCCGACCACCGGCGCCCTCACCGGCACGCCCACCCAGACCGGTTCCTTCAACCCCACCTTCACCGTCACCGACCAGACCGCGCAAAGCGTCAATCGCCAGATCCCGATCGTCATCGCCGCCGGCGCGCCCATCGTCATCACCTCTCCGCAATCGCTGCCCAACGGCGCCATCGGACAGGTCTACGCCTACACCGTCCAGTGGACCGGCGGCGTCGCGCCGTTCACCGTCACCCCCGCCGGCCTGCCCGCCTGGCTCGCCGTGAACAACTCGGGACAGTTGACCGGAACGCCCCCCGCCGGCGGCGCCTACACCTTCTCGCTCGCCGTCACGGACGCGCAGACGCCCACCGCCAACAGCGCCTCCAGGACCTTCACCATCTGGGTGAATCCGCCGAGCATCACCACCACCTCTCCGCTCACCGCGGCCATCGTCGGACAGCCTTACTCGAACACCCTCGCCGCCACCGGCGGCCAGACGCCCTACGCCTGGACCACCACCACCACGTTGCCCTCCTGGCTCACGCTCTCGAGCGCCGGCGTCCTTTCGGGCACGCCGCCCGTCGGCGCCCCCGCGGAAGTAGCCTTCACCGCCAAGGTCACCGACCAGCAGGGCCTGTTCGCCACCGCCTCGCTGACCTTGCCGATCAACGTCCCGGCGCTCGCGTTCTCCACGTCATCGCCCTTGCCGGCGGCCACCGCGAACGCCGCCTACACCACCACCGTGCAGGCTGCCGGAGGCGTCGCGCCCTACACCTTCAGCGGTACGGGACTCCCCGCCTGGCTGTCCATCGCCTCTGACGGAACCCTCACCGGAACCCCGCCCTCGGCCGGCCCGGTCACCTTCACCCTGGCCGTCGCCGATTCCGCCAGCGGTTCGGTGACGAAGCTCTACACCCTGCCGGTGAACTCGGCGCTGACCATCGGAAACTCGCCCGGCCCGGCCACCGTGAACGCGGCCTATTCGTTCACCTTCGCGGCGTCCGGCGGCAGCGGGACCTACTCGTGGTCCGCTGCCGGTCTGCCGTCGTGGCTGTCGCTGTCCGCCGCCGGCGTGCTCAGCGGAACGCCGCCCTCGGCCGGCTCCATTCCGTTCACCGTAACGTTGACGGATCCGGTTTCGGCCGCCTCCATCCAGGCCTCGTTCTCCCTCACGGTGAACGCGGTGTTAGGCATCCTCACCACCTCGCCGCTGCCGGCGGGCACCGTGGGAGCGCCGTACTCGGTCAACTTCGCCGCCACCGGCGGCAGCGGATCCTACATTTGGTCCGCCTCCGGTCTGCCCTCGGGCTTCTCCATGAGCAGCGGCGGTCTGCTGGCGGGCTCCAGCGCCACCTCTGGCGTTATCTCTTTTAATGTCACCGTCGGCGATTCGGTGGGCGCCTCCGTCACCCGTCCCTTCAGCTTCACGGTGAACGCCTCGCTCACCATCTCCACCACGTCCCCGTTGCCCACGGCCACCGTCGGCGTGCCCTACTCGGCCAACTTCACGGCCTCCGGCGGCAGCGGCGGATACATCTGGGGATCCAACGGATTGCCGGCCTGGCTGTCGCTATCGGCCGCCGGATACCTGAGCGGAACTCCGCCCGCTTCCGGCCCCGTCACGTTCCCGGTCACCGTCACCGACACGGCGAATAACACGGTAACGCTGCCGTTCACGCTGCCCGTGAACCCGGCGCTCTCCATCACGACTCCGGCTACGCTGCCCGCCGCCACGGTGGGCGTCGCCTACTCGCTCCCCCTGGCCGCTGCCGGCGGATCCGGCGACTACTCCTGGACCGCCACCGGTCTGCCCTCCTGGCTGTCCCTCTCGACGGCCGGCGTGCTGTCGGGCATCGCCCCGGCGCCGACCTCGTTCCAGTTCACCGCCACCGTGTCGGACGGCTCGAATACGGCCAATCGCCAGTTCGTGTTCACCGCCCTGGCCACGCTCGCCATCACGACGGCCCCGGCGCTTCCGCCCGCTTCCGTCGGAACGGCGTACTCCCAGTTGCTTGCGGCCACCGGAGGTTCGGGCGTCTACTCCTGGAGCGCCACGGGTCTGCCCACCTGGCTCGCGCTCGCCTCCAACGGAACGCTGTCGGGCGTGCCGCCCTCGCAGGGCACGGTGAACTTCACCGCCACGGTCATCGACACGGCCAGTCACTCGGCCACGCAGCAGTTCTCGCTGGCGGTCTACGGCGCCATCTCCATCCTGACCACCAGCCCGTTGCCGCCCGCCACGGTGAACACCGCCTACTCGGCCCAGTTCGCCGCCGCCGGCGGATCGGGCGCCTACACCTGGACCGCCTCGGGTCTGCCTGCCTGGCTGTCGCTGTCGACGGCCGGCGCGCTCGCCGGAACCCCGCCCTCCACGGGCACGGTGAACTTCTCCGTCACGGTCTCCGACACGGCCAGCCACACCGTTACCCAACAGTTCTCCCTGGTGGTCTACTCGACCCTGTCGATTTCCACTGCCAGCCCGCTTGTCCCCGCCACCGTGGGCAGCGCGTACTCGGCCCAATTCGCCGCCGCCGGCGGATCGGGTTCCTATAGTTGGAGCGCTTCGGGTCTGCCTGCCTGGCTGTCCCTCTCGACGGCGGGCGTGCTCGCCGGAACCCCGCCCAGCGCGGGCACGGTGAACTTCGCCGTCACCGTCACCGACACGGCCAGCCACACGGCCACCGCGCAGTTCTCCCTGGTGGTGAACGGAGCCCTGTCGATCTCCACGCCCACCCCGCTCTCCCCGGCCACGGTGGCAAGCGCCTACACGGCCCAGTTCGCGGCCGCCGGCGGATCCGGCGCTTACAGTTGGACGGCCACGGGTCTGCCCGCCTGGCTGACTCTCTCGACGGCGGGCGTGCTTGCCGGAACCCCGCCCAGCGCGGGCACGGTGAACTTCGCCGTCACCGTCACCGACACCGCCAGCCACACGGCTACGAAGCAATTCTCCGTCGTCGTGTACTCGACGCTGTCGTTCTCCACTCCAAGCCCGCTTCCGGCCGGCGCCATCAACACGGCTTACTCGACGCAATTCGCGGCCGCCGGCGGCTCCGGCTCCTACAGTTGGGCCGGCATCGGTCTGCCCTCCTGGTTGACCCTGTCCACCGCGGGCGTCCTTACCGGAACGCCGCCCAGCGCGGGTACGGTGAACTTCTATGTCACCGTCAGCGACACAGCCAGCCACTCGGCGACGCAGCAATACTCGCTCGTGGTGTACAGCGCCCTGTCCATCTCCACCACCAGCCCGCTGCCCACCGCCACGGTCGGCAGCGCCTACTCGACGCAGTTCGCCGCCGCCGGCGGATCCGGCGCCTATACCTGGACGGCCACGGGGCTGCCCTCCTGGCTGACCCTCTCGACGGCGGGCGTCCTTTCCGGAACCCCCACCTCCTCGGGCTCGGTCAGCTTCTCGGTCACGGTCACCGACACGGCCAGCCACACCGCCACCGGGCAGTTCGCGCTGGTGCTGTACGCGCCGCTGTCGATTACCACCGCCAGCCCGCTGACGCCCGCCACGGTGGCCAGCGCCTACTCGGCGCAGTTCGCGGCCACCGGCGGAACCGGCACTTACAGTTGGTCGGCCACCGGTCTGCCCTCCTGGCTCTCGCTATCGACTGGCGGCGTGCTGACCGGGACCCCCACTGCCTCGGGCACGGTCAACTTCTCCGTCACGGTTACCGACAAGGCCGATTACACCGCCACCCGCCAATACTCCCTGGTCGTGTACTCGGCGCTGTCCATCTCCACCGCCAGCCCGCTTGCTTCCGCCACCGTGGGCAGCGCCTACTCGGCCCAGTTCGCGGCCGCCGGCGGATCGGGCTCCTATAGTTGGACCGCCACGGGTCTGCCCTCCTGGCTGACTCTATCGACGGCCGGCGTGCTCTCGGGAACCCCCACCGCCACCGGCTCGGCCAACTTCACCGTCACGGTAGCCGACACGGCCAGCCACACGGCCACCGCGCAGTTCTCCGTCGCCGTGTACTCGGCGCTGTCCATCTCCACCGCCACTCCGCTCACTCCGGCCATCGTCAACGGCGCCTATTCGACGCAGTTCGCCGCCGCCGGCGGATCGGGCTCCTACAGTTGGACCGCCACCGGTCTGCCCTCGTGGCTCGCGCTTTCGACGGCCGGCGCGCTGTCGGGAACCCCCATCACGTCGGGTTCGGTCAGCTTCAGCGTCACCGTCACCGACACGGCCAGCCACACCGCCACGCGGCAGTTCTCCCTCACCGTGTACCCGGCGATGGCCATCACCACCGCGAGCCCCCTGCCGGTCGCCTTGGTGAACACCGCCTACTCGGCGCAATTCGCCGCCATCGGCGGATCGGGGACGTATAGCTGGAGCGGGACGAACCTGCCTTCCTGGCTCCACCTCGCCGCCTCCGGCGCGCTCACCGGAACCCCCACCACCGCCGCCGTCTTCACCTTTGGAGTCACCGCGTCGGATGGCTCGGGCAACACCTCCACCCGCCAGTTCACGCTGAGCGTCGATCAGCCCGTGGTCATCACCACCACCGCGCTGCCCAACGCGCAGGTGAGCTTCGGCTTCACGTATACGCTGGGCGCTTCCGGCGGCAACGGCCAGTTCACCTGGTCGGCCAGCGGTCTGCCCTCCTGGCTGGGCCTCGCCTCGAGCGGCGTGCTCTCGGGCGTTGCGCCCTCCGCCGGCCAGTATCCGTTCACCGCCACGGTCACCGATTCCTACGGCGTCTCGGCCAGCCGCCAGTTCAGCCTCACCGCGGTGGGCTCCACCACGCCGCTGGCCATCTCCTCGGCCGGCGTTTCCAACTGCGTGGTGAATCAGCCTTGCACCGGTCTGCTCTCGGCCACCGGCGGCACGCCGCCCTACACCTTCTCCCTGGCGCTCACTTCCGGGCCCGGACCCTTCACCGTCGATAGCACCGGAGCGATTTCGGGAACGCCCACCAGCGCCGGCTCCTTCTCGGTCACCGCCGTGGTCACCGATTCGGCCGGCGGCTCGGCGAGCCGCAGCTTCACCATCGTCGTCGCGGGCGGCATCACTCCCGCCGCCGGCGGCGGACTCCCGCCCGGCTTCGTCGGAACCTCCTACTCGGCGGCGCTCATCGCCAGCGGCGGCAACGGGACCTATTCCTGGAGCCTCGCCTCCGGCGCCCTCCCGCCGGGCTTGCAGATGAGCCCCTCGGGCTCCATCACCGGCACGCCCACCGTCGCCGGCGTCTACAACTTCTCGCTCACCGCCTCGAGCGCCGGGCTCACCAGCGTTCCCACGGCCTATTCGATCACCATCGCGCCTCCGTCTTCGCTGGCCGTCACCAGCCCGCTGCAACTGCCCGACGGGACGCTGAACTCGACCTATTCGTTTGTGCTGACGGCCGCCGGCGGCACGGGCGGCTATCGTTGGTCCATCACCGGATCGCTGCCGGCGGGCTTGACCGCCGATGTCAGCGGCCTGATCAGCGGCGTGCCGACCTCCGCGCGGACCGCGAGCTTCACCGCCACCGTCACCGATTCTTCGGGCGCTTCCGCCACCGCGCCCTTCCTGCTGACCATCAACGATCCGGCCCTGGTGTCGCTGTTGACCACATCGCCCCTGCCCGATGGCGTGGTCGGCCGTGTCTACGACGCCGGCGTCGGCGTCAGCGGTGGAACCCCGCCCTATGTCTGGACCATCGCCCAGGGCTCCATCCCCGACGGCGTCACCTTCGACAGCACCAACGGCACGTTCCACGGAACGCCCACCCGCAAGGCGGACTATCAGTTCACCATGACGGTCGTCGATAGCGGCGCCGCCTCATCCGCCGCGCAGCAGGGCTCTCCGGACGCGGTCGCGCCGCGCGCCACGGCCACCCGCGACTACACCATCCATGTGGCCAGCGCCAGCGATTTCCACGTCTCCACGGAGTCCATCCCCGATGGCGCCATCGGCGTCAACTACTCCGCCAGCTTCAGCGTCGTCGGCGGTGTCGCGCCCTACCGGTGGCGGATCCTGCGGGGCGCCCTGCCCTCGGGTCTTGCTCTGGACCCCGGCGGCGTCCTCGCCGGCAATCCCACGCAGGCCGGCACGTATCCCTTCGTGATTCAGGCCACCGACAGCGCCAACGCCGTCGCCACCGCCGGCTTCACCCTGTCCATCGGCGGCTCTGGGCCGCCTCTCATCCGGACCTCCAGTCTGCCCAACGGCTACCTCGGCCGCGTGTACGGGGCCACCGTCTCGGCCGCCGGCGGCGTGCAGCCTTACCGCTGGTCCATCAGCGGGCTCCCGGCCGGCGTCTCCTACGATGCCGCCACCGGCGCGGTCTCTGGAACACCCACCGCCGCCGGCCTCTTCACGGTCAGCGCGCAGGTCACCGACGCCAAATCCACCAGCGCCTCGCGCACCTTCAGCATGGCCGTTCTCAAGCCGGTGCTGAAGTTGACCGGCGGCAAGCTTCCCAACGCCGCCGTCGGCGTCGCCTACTCCTACGAAATCGGCGTCTCCGATGGGACTCCGCCCTACTCGTTCTCGTTGAGCGCCGGCCAGTTGTCGGCCGGATTCTCGATCGACGGCGATACCGGGCTCATCCACGGCGTGGCCACCCAGACCGGCGCCTTCCAGTTCACCGTCGCCGTCACCGACGGCGCCTTTGAATACGGTGAGGCGAACTACACGCTCACCGTCGTCCGCGCCCTGCCGGTCATCTCCGGTCCGTCGTCGCTGACGTCGGTTGTGGGCGCGCCGGTCTCGGCCCAGTTCTCGGCCTCGCAGGGTTCGGCGCCCTATACGTTTTCCATCGGAGGGGGTTCTCTGCCCCCGGGCGTCACACTCGATGCGGGCGGCTCGCTCACCGGCGCCGCCACCGCCGCCGGTTCGTATTCGTTCTCGGTTCAGGTGACTGATTCCACCGGAGCCCAGGCCCAGGTCGCCGTCACCTTCATCGTCACGCGCACGCCGCTGACTATCGTTGGCGTGACGCTGCCGGCCGGAACCGCCGCCATCGGCTATGACCAGACCTTTACGGTGCAGGGCGCCCAGGGCGCGGTCACTTGGTCGATCTCGGGCGGCAGTCTGCCGCCGGGCCTCACGCTATCCTCGGCCGGCCGCCTCACCGGCGCGCCCACCCAGGCCGGCAGCTACACCTTCACCGTCCGCGCCGCCGACGCCAGCGGCGCCATCGCCACGCAGAACTTCACGCTGACCGTCGCCGGCCCCCTGCCGTTGCCGGCCGTCACCATCAGCGGCCTGCCCGCTACGGTGAACCCGGGCGATCAGCCGACGGTTCAAATCGACCTCGCCTCCGGCTATCCGCAGGCGTTGACGGTCACCGCCACCCTGCGCATCGCGCCGAACCTGGCCGACACGACGGACTTGATGTTCACCAACGGCTCGCGCACCATCCAGGTGACCATCCCGGCCAACACCACCCGCTCCACGCTCCAGTTCCAGGCCGGAACCCTGCCCGGGACCATCCAGTTGGCCTTCGTGTTCCGCGCCGCCGGCGTCGACTTGACGCCCGCCGCCGGCCTCTCGGCGTCCACCCAGATGTCCGCCGGCCCGCCTGTCATCTCGACGGTGACCGCCAAGGCCGTTTCCGGCGGCTTCCAACTGGTGATCACAGGCGTCTCCACCACCCGCGACATGCGGACGGCGACCTACCAGTTTGTGGCCGCCAACGGCGCCACCATCGGGACCACCAGCCTGTCGTCCGACGTCAGCGGCGTCTTCGCAACCTGGTTCCAGAGCTCGGATTCGTACAAAACCGGGTCACAGTTCTCGTTAACTGTACCGTTTTCGGTGACCGGAAATGTATCGGATATTGCGTCAATTCGAGTGGTTTTGGCCAATTCCGTGGGCAGTTCAGCGCCCGCAACGGCGTCGATACAGTAGTTTTATTCGATTTCGAACGCTACATATTGTAGCTGTCCGGCACGCTCTACCAGCAGTGCTACCGCGTCGCCCGCCGATTTGGCGGCCAACGCGTTGCGCAGCTCGTCTATCGTGTTGATTCTATTGCCGTTAAGCTCATAAATGACGTCCCCCGACAGCAACCCGGGGTTCAACGCCGCATATTCGGCCGGAATCGCCGCCACCACCACCCCCGCGAGCCTCCGCAGCTCGCCGAGCGCCGCCGTGGTCTTCGGGCCGAGGTTCAGCGTGATGACGCCCAGGCGGCGGATCAACTGGCCTTCTTCATTGGCGAGCTGGGTCAGATCGTTGGGGGCGGAGGGGCGCTCCATGATGGTGACGGTTTTAGTGATCCGCTCGCCGTTGCGCTCCACCTCGAGCGTCACTTCGTCGCCGATGGCGCGCTGAAAGATGGCCGCGTACAGCGCACGGGCGTCGCGGACGCGCTGGCCGTTGGCGGCCAATATGATGTCGCCAGCTTCGACGCCGGCCGCTTCGGCGGCGCCGTGGGGTTTGACGTCGGAAATGATGACGCCGCCGTGGCGCTTCAATCCCAGGGCGCTGGCGAGGGTGGGGGTGATATCGTCGGGCAGGATGCCGATGGCGCCGCGCCGGACGCGCCCTTCCTTGCGCAGGTGTTCGTAAACGTCCTGCACGAGGTTGCTCGGAATGGCGAAGCCGATGCCCTCGCTGCCGCCCGATTGGGACATGATCATGGTGTTGATGCCTACGATCCGGCCGTCGACGTCGAGCAGCGGGCCGCCGCTGTTGCCGGGATTGATGGGGGCGTCGGTCTGGATGTAGAACATCGGCCGATCGGGCCGCAGATGCCGTTCGGGGGCGCTGATGAAGCCCACCGTCAACGAGTTTTCAAGGCCCAGGGGGCTGCCGATGGCGATGACCACCTGTCCTTGCTTCACGGTGTTGGAGTCCCGGAAGGCGAGAGGAGGCAGCGGGGCGCCTTCGACCTTGATGAGAGCCAGGTCTGTTTCGCGGTCGATCCCGACCAGCTTTCCCTCGCGGTGTTCATGGTTGTCGACGTCGTCGCCGACGGCGGCGTTCAACACGCTGACGTCGATATGGCGGGCGCCGTCGACCACATGGGCGTTGGTGACGATGTAGCCGTCGCGATCCACCACCACGCCCGAGCCCGTGGCCTGCTGCGAGGCGACGTATCCAATATGTTGGGAGTTATCGTCGGAGACGGGAGCGCGGCGCTGAACGGTCAACTGGACGACCGACGCGCTGGCGCCGTGGGCGAGTTCGACGATGGCCGCGCTGAACTCAGCGAGCGGACGGGCCGCCCGTCCGGAGGGAGTCTGCGCAATCGAAGAGCCGGCGAGTAAGAGCAAAAGAGAGGGTACAACCGCCCGCGTGTTCATCTGCATGATCGACGCCGGCCGAATTCCGGCAGTTACGAGGGCGTTGGCCGTAAACCACCAGCGGCGGTTGAATCCGGCCGGAAACCGGGGCGGGCGGCGTGGCAAACCAATCAGATACGGCGATGGACGGCATGGCGCCCGGATTGCAACTGGTCGGGTGGAAGGTTTGACCCATGAGCAACGCTTCAACTTCTCTTCGATTCCCGGCCCTGGTGGCTTTCGCGGCGCTCGGCGCGCTGGGATTCGCCCAGGAACCGCAGTCGTCAACCGCCGGCGGATGGCGCCGGGTGGCTGATGCGCCGCAAACCACCGCCCAAAGCCTGCCTTTGAGCGAGGATCAGGCGTCGGCGCCGGCCGCCGATCCGGGGTATCGTCCACTGGACGCCTACGGGCAGAGCCGGGGACCCGCTCCGGAGCAAACCGCGCCTCCGCAGGCTAACCAAGGTCCCGCGCCGCTGCCGCAATACCGCTACTCCGTGCCTCCGGAGTTGACGTTGCGGCCTGGCTCGTATGTGACAGTCCGGCTGGACCAGGCGCTTTCTTCCGATCGCAATCATGCGGGCGACGCGTTCTCCGCGACCCTGGTGAAGCCGCTGGTGGTGGACGGCGTTGTGGTGGCTGAACGGGGACAAACGCTCGGCGGACGCGTTGTGGAGGCTCAGAAGGCCGGCCGCGTGGAAGGCGTTTCGCGGCTGGCGGTGGAATTGATCGACCTGCCGCTGGTGGACGGGCAGCAGATTCCGCTGAAGACGCAGTTTGTGAGCCAGCGCGGCGACACGTCGCTGGGTCGTGACACGGCGGCTGTGGGAGGCACGACGGCGCTGGGCGCGGCGGTGGGCGCGGCGGCGGGCGGCGGGTTCGGCGCGGGCATCGGCGCGGCTTCGGGCGCGGTGGTGGGCTTGATCGGCGTGCTGACCACGCGCGGCCATGCTTCAGTGATCTATCCGGAATCGGTGGTCACGTTCCGCGTGGAGGCGCCGGTTACGATTTCGACGATGCACGCTCCGCAGGCGTTCCGGTTCGTCGATCCGCGCGACTATCAGCGGGCGGATTCGCTGCAACAGCGCGCGCAGACACAGCAACGTGTTGTGGCACCGGCTCCTTACTATTCGCCCTATTATTACGGCGGCTACTATCCGTATTATTGGGGATCCGGATATTACTGGGGACCTAGCGTCGGCTTCTACTACGGTCGCGGATACTGGGGCGGCCGCCGCTGGCATCGCTGAGCGGCACGATATTTCGAGGGTGAGAGAGACTCCGGCGGGTTCCGCCGGAGTCTTCGTGTTATTGCGGCCTGTTCGGGGCGGGCGGCGCCGCCGCGGGAGCCTGCCCTTCGGGCTTGCGCGGCTCCTTTTCCTTTTCCTTCTTCTGCGTTTCCGGCTTCACCGGGCTGATGAGGACGTGCGCGTTGCGCCCTTCCAACTTCGGCTGACCTTCGATGCTGCCGTACTGCGTGAGGTCCTGAGCGAACCGGATGAGCAGTTTCTTCCCGAGGTCGGTGTGGGCGATCTCGCGTCCGCGAAACTGGACCACGGCTTTCACGCGGTTGCCTTCCTGAAGGAAGCGGATGGCGTGGTTCTTCTTGAAGCTGTAGTCGTGATCGTCGGTGTTCGGGCGGAACTTCAGCTCCTTCACCTGGATGACGTGTTGCTTCTTCTTGGCCTCATGCTGTTTCTTCTTCTGCTCGTACTGCCACTGGCCGTAATCCATCGCCTTGGCGACGGGAGGTTCGGCCGTGGGTGCGATCAGAATCAGATCGAGCCCTATCTCTTGAGCGCGGCGGACCGCTGCCGGGGTCGGCATGACCTCCACGGTACCGTCCGGAAAAACAGCCCGAACTTCGCGGGCACGGATGGCCTCGTTGACGTTTTCACGAATGCGGGGCCGGCGTGGGGGAAATCCTCTGGGTGGAATCATCGAGGGGTAACGGCGCGGGTTGTGTTACCCGGGCGAGGCGAGGGCGTGGAGCCTGCAAACATAGGAACAGTGTAATCGCAGAACGAGCGCTTGTCCATCATCATTTGACGATGTGGGGCGGCGCTAGTGCGAAGAATCGGCGTCTTTCTCCTTGCTGAAGTATTTTACCCAGCGGTTGGGTGGTTGGGCGATGAAGGTCACGGCCACGATCAATATGATGACCAGCGCGCCCATGAAGATTTCAGGAAATCCCAAAATTCGAGTCCTTTATTCAAACTACCACGCATCAGGCTTCGCGCGACGCCCGGATCATGGCGCGCAGGTTTTCGGGCGGCGTGGAGGCCGGCATGGCGCAGCCCGCATTTAATATGAAGCGCGGTTCGCCGTCGAATGTTTGAAGCAACTCGCGGGTCTTTCGAGCGACGAGTTCCGGCGTTCCGCGGGCCAGGACGGCGCTGGGGTCGAGGTTGCCGATGAAGGCCGCGCGACCGGCGAGCGTGTGGCGGGCGAGGGTCATATCCGTCTTATAGTCGAGATCCAGACCGTCGGCGCCGGTGGCGAGCATGTCTTCGAGAATACGGTCGGTCTTGCCGCAGATGTGCAGGATCCAGGGCAGGCCCAGACGGTGGGCGAATTCGGCTACGCGACGATCGTAGGGCTGGGCGATGCGGCGGTAGACGGAGGGCGACACCATGTCGGGTCCCGCCGTGCTGTTGCCGTTTGAGACCAGCGGCGCGCCGGTCTCCGCCATGAGCGCGATGAACTGCGTTGCGGCGGCGAGGGTGTGTTCGAGCAGAAGGTGGACCAACTCGGCGCGATCCGGCTCCATGATGTCGACCAGGAATTCGGGGATGGAGCGGACCAGCGCCGCGAGCGAAAACGCTGACTGGTCGCAGTTGCCGCGCACCAGGATTTCGTCCCCGAAGTATCGCTGCAGGCGGCGAGTGGCTTCGAGCCAGATCCGCACGCGTTCGTTGCGCGCGAGGTCGGGCGGCGGGAGGTCGCGCACCTGGTCGAGCGTCGCGATGGCGGGGGCGCGGCAGGCGGCGGGGCCGTCTTCGGGCAGCTCGACGGGGACGCCTAACGCGCCGGCGAGCGTGGCGGTGTCGATGTCCACCACAACAGAGTCGTACTCATATGTTTCGACGGCCTGGATGAAGCTGCGGGCGATCGCTTCCGGGTTGCGGCGGTATTCGCCCATGGTGTAGCCGGCCTGGCGCGCCGCCATCATGAAGTTGTGCAGCATGACGGGGACGCGATTCGGTTGTTCGCCGCGGAGGGCCGCGAGAGTGCGTTGGCGGCCGTTCATTGGAGCAGCTCCCGGATGAAGGCGTCGTCCTGTTCGTCGTGATGATCGGTGTCGTCGCCGAGCAGGAAGCGGTAGCGGAACGACGGGCCGGCGGGCGTGGGACGCGTCATCCAGTTGGTGGGATCGGTCCACAGGACGGTGCGGGGAGACATGAATTTCACGAGATCGGCGAGGTCCCAGTGGAGGGCGAAGCCGGGGATGACGGCTTCAAACAGATCGGTGTTCATGGGGTGATCGAGGGCGGCGCGCAGACTGTGAGGCGTGCGGTCGAGCCACACCTTTTTGATGCGAGGGTCGGCGGCGGCCGCAAGGAGCGCCCAGACGCCTTTGACGCCTCGGGCCGTGACGCGGATTTGGGACGGGTCGACGTCCGGGCGGGCGGCCAGCAGGTCGACGCCGCGCAGGATGTCGTGGGCGCGCATGGCGGGCAGGTTGCGGCCGATCTGGTTGGCTCTTGAGTTGGTCTGCCAGTTACCTATGAAGGGGCGCTCGCCTTCGCCGGGCGCGTCGCGAACTTCTAACTCGAGCGTCACCGCGCCTGACTTGGCGAAACGCTGGGATAACTCGCGCGTGGATGGGATCCAATAACTGGATGTCTTGTCGGCGACGACCAGCACCGCCGGTTTCCGGCCCGGCGAGGGCGGCCGCTCATAGAGGGCGCCGGAGATTTCCACGCCGGGTTCGCTTTCGAAGCGGATGCGCGGACCGGCGGGCTTGACGGCGGGAGGGTCGCCGTTTGTGGGAACGCCCAGTTGGCGGAGCTCGGCGAGCAGTTCGGGCGCTCCCTTGGGCTGGTGGCGGGCGCGCAGGTCGTCCCGGATGAGTTCGTACAGTTTGCGGCTGCCGGATAACTCGTCCACGTGGCCGCTGGGAGTTACTAATAACTCGTGGTTGGGGTAGAGATGGACTGGCTTCTCCGTTGCGTCGCCCTGGCCGCTTTTCAGGTGTTGGATCATCCACGCATAGATGGCCTGGCGGGTTTCGAGCGGCGTGCCGTGCGGGCCGGGGCCGACGAACATGCGCACGCTGTCCGCGGCGCCATAAAGGGCGAACCACCGCCGGGCTTCTTCATAGACGAGTTTCGCGCCGGGCGGCGTGAAGTAATCGCCTTCGGTGGCGAGGATGAGCCAGGGCGTGGGCGCGGATAACTCGATGTAATCGGCCATGTCGAGGCCGCTTGCCAATAACCGCGGGGGAGTCATCTCCGTGTCGGGATTGGCGCCCGCGTAGAGCAGACGGTAGGAGTTGACGAAACAGCCGGGGGCCACTGCTTTGAGGCGCGGGTCGAGGGCGCCGATGAACGTCGTCAGCGCGCCTCCGCCGGAGCAGCCCACCGCGCCCAGACGCTCGGCGTCCACTTCGGGCCGGCTGGCCAGGTAGTCGAGCGCGCGGCGGGCGTCGTGGATGAAGTAGCGCATCGAGCTTTCGCCGGCGAGGATGGCCTGCGCGCCCGCCTGGATGTGTTCGGGGACGGACCAGCCGGCGAGCGCACGGTCGACGCGGGCGTCCCAGGTTTGCTCGCGTTCGCCCTGTCCAATGGGGTCGAAGGCGAGGACCACGAATCCCTTGAGCGCGAGATTCGCGGCCAGGCGCTGCCCTTCGGGCTTGCCTTCCTGCGTGTGTCCCGCCTGGAGCAGGATGCCCGGGTGACGGCCGGCGGAGTCCGGGCGGTAGAGGTTCGCCGTTACGTAGAAATGCGGCAGGCTTTCGAAGACGATCTTTTCGATGGCGTAGCCTTTGGCCTGGATGCGGCCGGTGACGCGCGGGTTCAGCGGGCCGCTGTAATCGGGCAGGCCTCCCAGAATCGACAGGAACGTTTTGCGGACGAATTGTTTGCGGGATTCGGCGTCCGCTTTCGTGCGGACGGCGGCGATTTTCGCTTCGCGGGCCTGCAGTTGGCCTTGCGCGATGCCGTCCATCCAGCGCAGAAGAGGGTCGGGCGCGGTTTGCGCGGAGAGGGCCCCGCAGACGAGGAGTGTGGCGAAGGAGCGGCGCATCAGCAGTATCATAACCGCCGCGCGCGGGTGATAGAATCGGCTGCCAACGATGACGCGACGCACGCTGCTGGGCCTGATGCCCGCCCTGGCGATGGGCGGTGAATCCGAGGTGTGGACCTTTGACCGGCTGGACGAGATCGGCGGGCTGCCGGCGCGCGTGTTGGGCCGGCCGAAGGTTGTGGATGGGCCGGGAGGCGGGGCGACGGAGTTCAATGGCGTCGACGATGCGATATTTTTAGACCGGCATCCGCTGGCTGGGGCTGAAACATTTACTTGGGAAGTTGTTTTTCGGCCGGATGGCGATGGTCCCGCCGAGCAGCGGTTCTTTCATCTGCAGGAGAAGGACCCGCGGACGGGCGCGAATACGCAGGTCCGCATGCTGATGGAGACGCGGATCGTTGAGCGGCGCTGGACGCTGGATAGCTTCGTCTACTCGACGACCGGTTCGCGCGCGCTGCTGAACCGCGAGCGGCGGCACGAGGCGGACCGCTGGCAGCATGCCGCCATGGCGTACGATGGGACGCATTTTCGTAACTGGGTGAACGGCGAGTTAGAGGGCGAGGCGGCGGTCGCGTTCGCGCCGCAACGCGCCGGGCATGCGTCGATTGGCGTGCGCATCGACCTGCGCGACCACTTCAAGGGCGCCATACGACTGGCTCGATTTACGCGGCGCGCGCTGAGGCCGAGCGAGTTTCTGCGGGCGCCGGCCTGATATCGTGGACAACATGGTGAACGCTCAGCAACGGCCCTCGGTCCTGCGGCAGGACGCTACTCCGGTGGAGCGGGTGAAGCCCGGCCTGGACCGCCGCATCATCCGCACGAACGATTTGATGACCGTGGTCATCGATTTCAGCGGAGGGCCCTGGGAGCAGCCGGATCCGCTGCATTCGCATCCGCATGAACAGACGACTTATGTGGCCGCGGGCGAGTTGCTGTTTCTGGCCGAAGGGCAGGCGCCGGTGCGCATGAAGGCGGGCGACCTGTTCGCCGTGCCGTCCGGCGTGCCGCATTCGATTCAACTGCTGTCAGAGTCCGCGCGGCTGGTGGATACGTTTAATCCGATCCGCGAGGATTTTCTGAAATAGCGTCAGAGGCCCGCTCGATTGTTGGCGCGCGAGATTTCGTGGAGCTTGCGCGCGGGGTCGATGACGACGGCGGCGCCGCGGAGTTGGGACGGGTCCGCGACGGTGAGGCGGACGTCCGCGGTCTTGGGCGTCAGGTCGAGCGGCGCTTTGAGCGGCGGCGTCATGGCCGTTGCGATGGTCCTGCCGTTGGCGGCGACGATGGCGATGGGTGTGGCGGGCGCGTCGACTGAGCCGAGGCTGTGAACGCGCACGGTGACTACGGCGCCGTTCACGACGATGTCTTCGTGATCGACGCCGAGGTCGGGCCGGTCCCATGTGGACACGCCCTTGGCGATTTGTTTCAAACGGATTTTGGATGTCGTGTGCGGGGCGAAGGTGAATGCGATGGGCTCGCCGCGATCGATGTCGAGAGTGCGGACGGCGCCGTCCTGCGCGATTTCCCACTTGCCGGGGGCCAGATCCCAGGGCGTCATCCACGCTTTCACGGGGCGTTGGTCGAGGTTGTAGGCTTCGATGGACGCGGCTTCGGGCATGGCGTCGGGGATCAGGATTGCGACGCTGGAGGCGCTGGCGGGCGCTTCGAAGCTCCAACTGACGGCGTGGCCGGGATACACGGAGTTACGGATGAGGGCGATGCCTCCCAGGCGGGCACGCTGCAGTTCGCTGGAGATGAACTGCGGCCGGTCGATCCATAGGCTGCCCTCCGTGTTGATGTACTCGCGCAGGGCGGCGGCTTCCATCTGGTCGAGATAGAGGGATTCGAGATAGCGCTTGTCGCCGGTGACTTGCCAGGCCAGGTGGCGGATGGACGCGCCGGGTGAGTCGGGCCTGGCGACGCGCGGGATGCTGGCCGACCATTCGTTGCGCAGGCCCATGAGGTCGACGATGTTGGCGGTGAGGCTGTCGGCCATGCGGTAGCCGTCGTCGCGCAGGGGTTCCAGGTATTTCGCGTCGCCGGTCCAGCGGAAGGCGGCCCATAGGATGGCTTGCGCGCGGGTGGGCGGTTCGGGTAAGTCGGCGTCGTCCTTGAAACGGATGGACGTGTTTGTCGTGAAGCGGCCCTGCGCGTTCCTGCGGCGATGCGCGGCTAGGCCGTCGGCGAGTTCGACGATCAGCTTTCGCATGGTGGGATTGCCGTTGTAGCGGACCAGCAGCAGCGCGGGTTGGAAGACGAGATAGGAGCTGGCCTTCGACCAGCCCCAGGGCTCTTCCTCGGCCATCTTTTCGCCGTTGAAGTAACTCGAGCGGATGTGGCGGTGGCCGGCTGCGTTCACGCCGGTCAGCCAGATGAGTCGGCGCGAGGTTTCCATGGCTCGCTCGAGTTGGCGGGGGCTGCCGTCGTCGAGTAACAGGGATTGGCCGAGCGCCTGAATGCCTTCCTCATAACTGTGTAACTCGTCGGCCTGGATGGTGGACAGGCCGTTGGTGAACATGCCGTTGTTATAGAAGGCGTCTAACTCGCGGAGGAGGGATTGCTTGAGTTTGGCGGGCTTCCAGCCCATGAAGGCGATCGGGGGCCAGTAGTTGGTGAGGTCGCCGTCATCCGACAGGCCGCCGCCGAGTTCGCCGTTGTCGATCTGGCGCTGATCGATGTACCAATCGGCCAGGCGGCCGGCGTAGCGGAGAGCCTCCACCTGGCGGAAGGCCCAGAGCGGGACGCCGGGCGGGGGTTGGGGCAAACGCACGGGCGGCTTCGGCTGGTTCTTGTTCATGTCGTACCAGTAGGCGCGGGTGAGGAAGTGGTCCGGGTCGACGCGGAGGGCGTCGAGGACGTCGCCTTCGAAGCGTTTGTAGAGGTCCAGGCGGCGCTGGTTGGCGTGCTCCTCGACTAACTGGGCGTAGGCGTCGCGGAGTTGAGTGAAGCGGTCGAGAAGGTGCTCCCTGGCGGCCTCGGCGCGGGGTTTGAAGATGAGGCGGATCCGGGCGCCTTCGAGCGATTGCGGGCCGAAATCGGGGCCGGCGCCGGCGATGGTGAGATACAGGCCGCGGTCGTCGGGCAGGACGCGATCGCGCAGGTCGAGCCATAACGTGCGGGCTTCGCCGGGCTTCACGGAGAAGCTGAAGTCGAGCATGTTGCGCAGCGGCCAGATGGGGTCCTTCACCTGGATGTTCATGGCGAAGTAGGGGCCGTGGGTGGGTTTTACGCGGAGCGCCGGAAGGTCGATGGCGATGCCGTCGAGGCCGGCGTTCATGCCGCGCCAGGTGTAGCTGAAGTCGCCGTCGTCGCGGAAGTCGGAGGGGATCAGGACGTGGACGATGGGCAGTCCGTGGACGGGTTCGGAGCGTTTGCGCGGGGCGCCGGCGGGCAGCGCGATCACCGTGGAGCGCTCGTCGATGGGATAGCGGCCGCGGATCCAGGCGTTGAGTTCCGCGAGGGCGTGGTAACTCGGCTCGGCGCCCGCGGTGAGGGTGTAAGTCAGACGGGTGACTCCGGCGGGTTCGGCGCCTGGCTCCACCTGGTAGGCGGATAACTCGCCGATGGGGGTTTCCTGCTCGATGTTATCGAATCGCAGCTTCTGGCCGCGAATGGGGGAGAGACGGTGATACGTGCGCTCCTGCCCTTGCGGCGTTTCGAACAGGGGCTTGGCCGGCTCTAGGGTCCACTTGCCCCAGGCGGCGCCGGAAATTTCCAGGTGATTCCAGGGCTCATCCGGCATATGGAATGTGACGGACTTACCGGAGAGAGTGTAGCAATCCCAATCGGGGAGTTGGAAATAGTCGTTGCGGCCGGGCAGGCGGGAGCGGTTGTAGACGCCGGGCCAGGTGGTCTCGCGGATGCCGTCGGTGGCCTTCCACCACCAACGCTTCAGGTCGTAGACGTCGTGGATCTCCACCTTGCGGACGCGTGTCGATTTCGCGTCCAGATAGGGCGGCGGGTCGTCCGGGCGGTTCCAGCCGTAGCGCCAGAGCCATTCGCGCCGCCAGGTCTTATCTTCGAGCGTGCGGGCTAGCGCGGGGACGTCGCCGGCCGCTTCGCCCCGGCTCAGCGCGACGATGTTGGCGGGGGCCAGCATGCGGTCGTAGATGCGGATTTCGTCGATGTCGCCGCCGCGGATGAAGTTGTAGGCGCTCTGCACGTTCATCGGGCTGATGATGCGGGAGTGCGGGCCGAACTGGTCGAGCGCGGCGTCGAGCAGGGCGGGCGTGTCCTTGGCGGCGGCCAGCGCGCCGTTCACGTAGAATTGGACGCCGCGCGTTTCATCCCAGGCCAGGGCGAAGTGCGTCCACTGGTTCGGGGCGGGGAAGCGGGGCATGCGGTAGCGCACGCGGATGCGGGAAAGGCTCGCGTCGGTGACGAAGGCGTCGAAGCCGCTTTCGCCGTTGTAGTCGATGCGGAGCCACACCATGTCCCAACTGGAATGGTCGGCGTAACCGACGCGGAAGATGGGGAAGGCGGTGGGTCCGACGGGCTCGCGCGAGCGCCAATAGAAGGCCAGCGTGCCGCGTTGGGCGTGGATGTTGCCGGGCGCGCGATAGGCCATCAACTGCGTCCCCGCGCATTCGAAAGCCGCCCCCTTGGCGCCGTCGCGCACGATTTTGACGTCCTTCAGGAAGTTCGGTTCGGGATCGCCGGCGGCGAAATCGGCCGTGAATCCCTTGTCTCCGGACAGGTGGAACAGCAGGCCAGGTTCGGCTGCGCGGAGGATGGAGGCCGCCAGCAGGGCGGTGAGTAGAAGGCGGGGCATCGAGGCTCCTCGAATGAAGTCCCCAACATCATATTCAGTTTGGCCGCCGCCGCGCCGGGACGTTACAATAAACGCCCATATGCGACTTCTGGCCGTTCTGGGGCTGTTATGCCAAATCGCAGCGTCGCAGCAACGCGATCTCAGCGTGGTTCCGATCATTGTGCAGAAGCGGGTTGCGCTGGTGATCGGCAACGCCGCGTATCCGCAATCGCCGTTGAAGAATCCGACCAATGACGCGGCGTCCATGACGTTGACGTTGCGCCAACTCGGCTTTGAGGTAATTGACGGCCGCGACGTGACATTGCGCCGGTTTGAGGAGTTAGTGGACCAGTTCATCGCCCGGCTGAATGCGGGCGATCTGGCGCTGTTTTACTACGCGGGGCATGGCGCGCAGATTCAGTTGGAGAATTACCTGGTTCCGGTGGATTATCACGGGGCGTCGGAGACGGATCTGCGGTACACGTCCTATCCGGCCAACCGGATCCGCGAGCGAATGGAGGAAAGCGGGGCGCGGCTGCGCGTGCTGATCCTGGACGCCTGCCGCAATAATCCATTCCGCGCCAAACGGGACAACGGCGGGGGGTTGGCGAAGATGAGCGGCGACGCCGAAGGGACGCTGATCGCCTTCGCCACCGGCGATAACAACGTCGCCGACGATAACGCGGCGGGTAAGAACGGACTGTTCACGAAATATCTCATGCAGGAGATGACGACTCCCGGCCTGAGTCATGACGAAGTGTTCCGGAAAGTGAAGGCGGACGTCTATTTCGCCTCCGGCAAGAAACAGAATCCGTACACGTATGAGAACGTCGTCGGGCGTTTCTACTTCACGCCCGCCTCGGGCGCCGGTCAAGCCGCGGCCGGGTCCACTGCGTCGGCGGCCGAGGTCGATCTTGTGTATTGGGACTCCATCAAAGGCAGCCGGAACCTCAAGTTATTCGAGAGTTATCTGGCGCGCTATCCCAACGGACAGTTCGCGGAGATCGCGCGGGCCAAGGTGGAGGAGTTGAATGGGGTGACGCGGTCCGGACGATTGGCCGACAGCGGCGCCAAGATTGCCGAGTTACCCGACGGTAAGTCGTGGCTGAACCCTAAGGACGGCCAACGCTATTGGTGGATCCCGCCAGGACAGTTCTCCATGGGATGTTCCGCGGGCGACCCGGCCTGTTACGCGACCGAGAAGCCGGCTCATCCCATGACGATGTCGCAAGGGTATTGGATGGCGGAAACGCCGGTGACGGTCGCGGCTTGGAAGCGCTTCGCGCAGGCTGCCGGCGCCACGATGCCTCCGCCTGCCGCCTTCAACGGGCGCGAGTTGAATGCCGGCTGGGCGAACGAACAGCAACCGGTGGTGAACGTCACCTGGGACAACGCGAACGCGTTCTGCGCATGGGCTGGAGCTCGTCTGCCGACCGAGGCGGAGTACGAATTCGCGGCGCGCGGCAAGACGGCGGGCGCCCGGTACGGCGCGCTGGACGCGATCGCCTGGTATGCGGACAATAGCGGCAAGGATCGCATCGATAGCGCCGCCATCCTTCGCGCCGAAGCGAAGTCGTTCGGGCAGCGCATTTCAGCGAACGCCAACGGTCCCAAGCCGGTGGCGCTCAAGGAGCCGAACGCGTTCCGCTTGTACGACATGCTCGGCAATGTTTGGGAGTGGACCGCGGACCGTTTCGCCGACTACGGCGGCGCGCCCACGGCCGGCGACTTCCGCGTGTTGCGCGGCGGATCGTGGTGGAGCCATCCGCGCGAGGTGCGCGCCTCCGCCCGTCTGAAACTGCAGCCCGGGCAGAAGAACATTAACTACGGTTTCCGTTGCGCCCGCTGAGCGCGCCCGGCGCCTTCGGCCTGAACCATCCGCAGCGCGCCGCCCAGGAGGTCGCGCAACGCATCGGCTCGCACGAGCGACAGGCGCACGAGAACGGTCGGATAGTCGAGGTAGTGCTCGGTGACATAGTAGGTGGCGGGATCTTCGGCCAGCAGGTCCGCGCGACGCTCGAGTGGAATCCGCACGGCTAGCGACCCGGATTCGGCGGACTTGTGCGTCGGCTGGCACGCGAACGTCCGGCCGCCGGCTTTGAACGCCGGCGCTCCGTAGGAAGTCCCTTCCTCCGCTCCCGCGAGCGACAGGGCCAGCTTCCGGACATCGTCCCAGCCCACCATTCGGCCATTATAGGCGCTGGCGCGATTGCACGAGCGGACGTAGCGGCGATATAGTGCCCAGGATCGGGTCCAACCAACATGCCAACGCCAAGATGGATTGCCGCACATTTGCTCCTCGCCATTGCCGCCTGGGGCGCCGACACGGGCGCGGACGCGCTCAGCAAGTCGGGGGCGCTTGAACGCCTGCTCAAACAGTCGGGTGTCTACAACGTTTCGAAGACGGGAAAGACGCCCGGCTATGTCGTCGATCCAGCGTGGCCGCAACCGTTGCCGAACCACTGGATCCTGGGCCAGATCGGCGGACTTTACGTGGACCGTCACGATCATGTCTGGGTTTACAATCGTCCGCGCAGTCTGACGAATGAGGAGGCCGGTTTGGACGGGCCGCTTGCCGGCGTGAAGGACGCCAGCGGTCAACCCGTGAACGCGTGGGGCCAGGCGCGGGCGCATGGGCCCATCGCCGATTGCTGCAAAGCCGCGCCCTCGGTGCTCGAGTTCGACGCCGCGGGCAAACTGCTTCGAGCGTGGGGCGGACCATCGGATCCCGGATTCCTCGGCGGCCGCTGCAAGCCGGAGGATGGCTGCATCTGGCCTAATGGCGAGCATGGCATCTACGTCGATCACAACGACAACGTATGGCTCGCGGGCAGTTCCGCCGCGTCGAAAACGCCGCGCGCCAAGTCCACGATGGTCACCAATGACCAGGGCGGCGACGGCTTCGTCCTGAAGTTCGACCGCGACGGAAACTTCAAGATGCGTATCGGCGGCACGCCCTCGGGCCCCGACAGCAACGACACACACGGCGGAATCAACGGCACGCCCCTGCTATATCAACCAGCCGACATGGCCGTCGACCCCGTTACGAACCGGCTGTTCGTATCCGATGGGTACGGCAACCGCCGCGTGTTGATTGTCGACGCCGCCACCGGCAAGTACATTGGCCACTTCGGCGCGTACGGCGCGAACCCTGTGGACGACCACCCGGCCGCCGCCTCGCATCCGTGGATTGTGGACTACGAGGCCGGCGACCGCAAGCCGCCGTTCTTCCGCACTCCGGTGCACTGCGTGAAACTTGCCTCCGACGGCAAGGTCTACGTATGCGACCGCGGCAATGACCGCATCCAGGTCTTCGACCGCCGCGACCCGGCGCTCGGCAAACCATGCGCCAATCCCGGCGGCGAACCCGGCAAGTGCGGCTATGTCGCCGAGCAGTTCATTAGCGAACGCACCAATACGTCGATACCCGGCACCGCCGTATCCATGACATTCTCCGCTGACAAAGCGCAGAGTTGTCTGTTTGTCGGCGATAACTCGAACATGCTGATTTATGTCCTGAATCGGACTAACTTGCAGGAGTTAGGACGACTGGGACGCGACGGCCGCATGGCGGGCGAGTTTCACTGGATCCACCAGGTGAGCGCGGATAGCCAGGGCAACCTGTACACCGGCGAAGTCGACACGGGTAAGCGGATCCAGAAGTTCGTGCGTTATGGCGGCGACGGCTGCAGCGGGACCGGATCCGCCGTGGTGGGCGGGGTGGCGCCTTAGCCTAGCCGCTAACGAATGGCCGGCGTGGGCGGCGTCCAGCCGTCCTTCGATGGACCGTTCTGGAACAGGAACGTTTCGCTGCTCAGCGGATTGCCCTTGGCGAAGGTCGGATTCGCCATTCCGAAGATCTTGCCGGCTTTCACCGTGGCGGCGTGAATCTGCGTCAGCAGACGCTGATATTCCGGGCTGTCGAGCGCCAGGCCGGAGAACGAACTCAGGTCGTTGTTGCCCACCAGGATTACGTCCACGCCTGGAACGGAGGCGATATCGTAGGCATTCGCTACGCCGGTGGGGGTCTCGATCATGAGGACCAGCAGAACATTGTCGTTGTATGTATTGCGATAGTCGGGACCCCAGATGCGCTGCGCCTGGTTGTTGCCCAGGCTTCGCCGGGCCACGGGCGGATAACGCACCCATTTGGCCGCTTCACGCGCCCGCTCCACGTCGTCCACCGTTGGGATGATGACGCCCAGCGCGCCGATGTCGGTCGCCTGTTGGATGTGCCACTCCTGCGCGTCGGGCAAACGGACGAACGGAATCGCGCCGTTTTTCGGGCAGGCCGCGATCATCTTCTCGACATCGGAGAACCACAGGGTGGAGTGCTGCATGTCGAAGAAGACCCAATCATAGTGCTTGGCCCTCTCGCAGTAGTCCGCCACGTCGAACTTATTCACCGTGAAGCTGAAGACCTGTCTGTGTTCCAGCAGTTTCTGCTTCACGGTGTTGTAGAGCGGCGGCTTCGCACCCGTCGTCTGCCCCAGCGCCGCGCCGCTGGTCGATGCAACCACCCAAGCCAGACTGCTCGCAAACATTGCGACTCGCCTCATACCTTGGCCTCCTGTGACGCCGTTGTCAGAAGCAGCATACTACAACCGGTGTCGACTGTCCGCCGCCTCGGCGCCTCGCAAGCGGGACTCCCTGGAGGGTGGCCTCGCCTATACTGAGATACGTGGCAGCCAACGCGGTATTGCTGGCCGGTCTTGCGGCGACGGCCTGGGTTCCGGCGTTATACGCGGCGGAAACGCCCGGCTCGATCCAGGTGGTGTACCCGGCCGAGGGCAGCCTGTTTCCGCCGGACATCGCGCCGCCCACCTTCATCTGGCGCGACGCGGCCGCGAAACATTGGCGGATCGAGGTCAAGTTTGGCGACCGCGCTCCCAAGGTCCTGGTGAAATCGCAGGGCGAGCCGCCTCCGATCGGGGAGATCGACCCGAATTGCGAGAAAGCGGGTGCGGTTACGCCCAAACTGGGGCCCGAGGACGCCGACCGGCACTCCTGGAAGCCCGATCGTGAGACCTGGGCGGCGATCACGCAGCATTCCGTGAAGCAGGCGGCGGTGGTGTCGATTTCGGGGTTCGCCGCCGATTCCGATAAGAAGCCCGTTTCCCACGGTGAGGTGACCCTGCGGACGTCCGTGGACCCGGTGGGCGCTCCGATCTTCTTCCGCGATGTGCCGCTGATCTCCGTCCCGGTGGGCGAAAAGGGCGTCATCATGCCCCTGCCGACAGAGGCCATTCCGCTGATCGCCTGGCGATTGCGGTATGTCGGCGACGAGAAGAGCCGGCTGATGATGCAGGGGTTGCCGACGTGCGCCAACTGCCACTCGTTCTCACGCGACGGCAAGACGCTGGGGCTGGACGTCGACGGTCCGCAGAACGACAAAGGGCTGTATGGGATCGTGCCGGTGAAGCCGGTCACCGAGATCCGCAACGATTACGTGGTGCGGTGGGCGAAGTTCTCCGAGGCCAAGGGCGTGAAGCGGTTCGGCTTCATGTCGAGGATCTCTCCGGACGGGCAGCACGTGATCACGTGCATCGAGAATCCCGGCACCCACGTGAAGGGTCTGGACAGCCGATTCTTTAACGGCTTCTATAAGGACTACGGATTCGGGCAGGTTTTCTACCCGACGCGGGGCGTTCTGGCCTGGTACAGCAAGGCCACCGGGACCTTGAAACCGTTACCCGGCGCCGACGATCCGCGTTACGTGCAGGCGGCCGCTTTCTGGAGCCCGGACGGGAAATACCTGGTGTACTCGCGCGCCGCGGCGAAGGATCCCTACTACGAAGGCCAGCAGCAGGCCATGTACGCCAACGATCCCAACGAGACGCAGATCCAATACGACCTGTACCGCATCCCTTTTAATGACGGCAAAGGCGGCGCGCCTCAACTGGTGGCCGGCGAGAACGGGATGAGCAACAACTTCCCCAAGGTCTCGCCCGACGGACGCTGGATCGTCTTCGTCCAGAACAAGAACGGCTTGCTGATGCGGCCCGACAGCAAGCTCTACATCATCCCGGCCGAGGGCGGAACGCCGCGCCTGATGAAGTGCAACACGCCGCGGATGAACTCCTGGCACAGCTTTTCGCCGAACGGGAAGTGGTTGGTGTTCTCGTCCAAGTATCCGAACCTGTATACGCAGATGTATCTGACGCATATCGACGAGAACGGCGACGATACTCCGCCCATCCTTATTGAACACGCCACGGCGGCCAACCGGGCGGTGAACATCCCGGAGTTCGCCAACATTCCGGACGGCCAACTGGTGAAGATGGCCGCGCCCGCCACCGATTTCTACAAACTGGTGGATCATGCCTCCGATCTGACGGCGAAGGGCAACTACGCCGACGCCCTGGGCGAGTGGCGGCAGGCGGTGACGCTCGATCCCGAGGATCCGAAGGCGCATTTCAACCTGGCGATCACGCTCGATCAGCAAGGGAAGGGCGAGGAGGCGATCCGGGAGTACCGGAGGAGCCTCGAAATCGAGCCGGATAACGACGGCGCCTACACGAACCTTGGGGTGACCATGGTGGCGGCCGGGCGCATCGACGAGGCGATGGAGCTGTTCCTGAAGGCGATTTCGCTGAATCCGAACAACGCCAAGGCGGAGACCAACCTTGCGTCGGCCCTGATGGAGAAGGGGCGGCTGGACGAGGCCATCGACCATGCGCGCCGGGCGCTGGCGGTGGACGAGAAGGCGAGCGACGCGGTGAACACGCTGGGTTGGGCGCTGGCTCGGCGGGGGCGCCTGGACGAAGCGGTGACCGAGTTCGAGAAGGCCGTGGAGCTGAAGCCCGATTCGCCCGAATATCAGTACAACCTGGGCCGGGTGTTGGCGGCCAAGCGGAGTTTCGCGCAGGCGATACCGCATTTCGAACGGGCGGTGCGGCTGACCAACGGCCAGGAGCCCTTCAGCCTGGACATGCTGGCGGCGATGTATGCCGAGGTCGGCCGGTATTCCGACGCGGCCCTGTTTGTCGAGCGGGCGGTGACGTTGGCCGAACAGCTCCATAACGCCGGTCTGGCCGAGCAACTGCGGGGCAAGCTGGCTCGTTACCGGGCGTCTAGCGGCGGTTCGCGCTAGCTGGAACGGGGACTGCCTGGCCCCCGGTGGTCCGCACACCGTCACAACAGGTTGTCTGACAACCCCTCGCCCGCGACGTCAATTCCGCTGAGACCCTCAAAGTAAATCAGTTATCGATGACTTTATTGTATCGCTTCAATTTAGGTCGATCTCTTGGCCAAAGTGGCATTTCAGACCTCTAGGAGCGTATTGACGAGCAACCGAGCAAGTAGTATAAATCTACTAGTTGAGCAGCCATGTCGCTGAATAGGGTTGTAGAGTGTCCACGGGACTCCCGTGGCGCCAATAGAGAAGGGGGTCAGTACATGACGACGCGTTTCGCAGCGCTCCTCGTCCTTGTAGTACTTCTGTCCGGCACTGTTGCGGGTCAAGCCATCTCCGCCGCGCTGAGCGGCACCGTTACCGATCCAGCCCAATCGGTGATTCCCAACGCCAAGATCACATTGACCAACACCGCGTCGGGAGACGTCCGCACCACTGTCACCAATAGCGAAGGTTTCTACAACTTCGCGTCGATTCCGGTGGGCAGCTACGACTTCACGGTCGAAGCAACCGGATTCCAATCGAACAAAGTATCGGGTCTTGCGTTTTCGGGCGCTGAGCGCCGCAGTCTGAACATGACGCTGAAGATCGGCCAGACATCAGAGACGGTCGAAGTGAAGAGCGTCGCGGAAGAAGTCATTCCGGTCAACTCGGGCGAGAAATCGGCCCAGCTGAACGTGAAGCAGTTGCAGGACTTCTCCGTGGTCGGACGCAGCGCGGCCGAGTTCATTAAGATCATGCCCGGATTCGCCATCGCCGGAACGGGCACCGAGAACCGCCAGAATTTCACAGGCGAGACGATCGGCATCAACGGCAACGGCGACGGCGGCAGCCAGAGCGCATTTAACAGCGCTTATTCGGTGAACGGTCTTCCGACCGGGTCGCTCGACATCACGTCGGACGGCGCGCACGTGTCGGATCCGGGTTGCAACTGCGCGACGCCGGTGAATCCCAACACCGATATGATCCAGGAGTTCAAGGTCATGACCTCGAACTTCGGCGCGGACAGCCAAAAGGGTCCGGCGGTGGTGACCAGTGTGGCCAAGTCGGGCGGCCGCGATTTCCACGGCGGCGCATACCTGTACGCCCGCCACTACGCGCTGAACGCCAACGACGCGCTGAACAACTCCCAGGGTATGAACACCCAGGGCGGCATGCAGGCGCCGCGTCCGGAGAACAAGTACTTCTTCCCGGGCGGCAACATCGGCGGTCCTGTGCTGATTCCCGGCACGAACTTCAACAAGAACCGCGACAAGCTGTTCTTCTTCGCCGGCTACGAGTTCTACTATCAGACGCTGGACACGGGCCTGTTGCGCGCCACGGTTCCCACCGCCGGCATGCGCACGGGCAACTTCAGCGCGGCTGAAACGTCCAAGCTCGGTAAGATCACGGCTTCCGGCGGAGCTCCCCAGCAGATCAACCTGGATCAGTTCCCGGGCGGCATCGTTCCCAGCAGCCAACTGGATCCTGGCGGCGTCGCGCTGATGAAACTGCTGCCGAGCCCCAACGCGGACCCGAACTCCAACGGCGGATACAACTACGTCAACCAGGTTGTCTTCAACCAGAACAGCAACCAGTTCATGACTCGCGTGGACTATAGCATCAGCGAGTCCACGAAGCTGTTTGTGCGCTACAACCGCCAGTGGGAACAGCAGAAGTTCCCGGTGGGCCTGTGGTGGCGCAATGGCAACCAGGTTCCGTATCCGACGCCGGTGGTCGGCAAGAACAGCTCGGACTCGATCTCGTCCTCGTTGACCCACGTGTTCAGCCCGACGATGACCAACGAACTCGTGGTGGCCTACACGCAGATCCTGTTCCCGAACGTGTTCGAGGATCCGAGCAAGGTGCAGCGCTCGACGGCCGGCTATCCGTACAAGGGCCTGTGGAAGAACGGCGTCACGCAGATTCCGTCCTTCACCGGTTGGGGCGGCGAAATGGCCACCCTGCTGAACCCGGGCGGATTCGAAGTCGGCGGCAGCCGCGGCCTCTATGCCGACAAGTACATGCCGACGGTGTCCGACGACCTTTCGAAGGTCTGGGGCACGCACACCTCGAAGTTCGGCTTCTTCTACGAATGGATCCGCAACGCCCAGCCGGCCAACGGCAACACCAACGGCCAGGCGATCTTCTCCAACTGGGGCAGCAACACCTCCGGTTCGGCTTATGCGGACATGGCGCTCGGCCGCGTCACGCAATACAACGAGCAGAGTTTCAACCGCCTGAACGACGAAACGTACAACACGTACGAGTTCTACGCGATGGATAGCTGGAAGATCAGCCGCCGGTTGACCGTCGACTACGGCTTGCGTGTTTCGCACTTCGGACCGTGGTCGGATAACGCTGGCTACGGCTTCTCGATCTTCGACTACACCAAGTACAACCCGGCCGCGCCGGCCACCGACTACACGGGATTCCTGTGGCATGCCCGCGATAAATCGGTGCCGCTGTCCGGCTTCCCGAGCCGCGCGTTCTTCTGGGCACCGCGCTTCGGCATGGCGTATGACCTGTTCGGCAACGGCAAGACCGTGCTCCGCGGTGGTTGGGGCCGGTACTACTATCACGCCGCGCAGTTCACCAACGGCCTGGATGTGTCGGCCGGCGTGAGAACCTACACGTTCCAGAACGGCACGACGCTGTCGGCCATCGAAGCCTATTCGCCGGGCACCGGCGACGCGGGCAGCCCGGCGGCCGTGGACTCCAAGGACGACCGGACCCTGCACTCCGACAGCTATAGCTTCACGGTGGCGCAGCGGACTCCGTTCTCAGGACTGTTGGAACTCGCCTATGTCGGCAATAAGAGCTCCGACATCCTGAACACCACGGGCGGCTTCGGCAGCAACATCAACATGGTTCCGGCGGGCGCGCTGTTGAAGGCGGGCGTGGGCGACCCGGCCGCTGCCAACTACGACTCGTTCCGGCCGTTGAAGGGCTTCCAGGACATCAACATCATCACCCATAACATGTATCAGAATTACAATTCGATGCAGGTTACCTGGATCCGCACCAAGGGCCGTTACAACCTGAACCTGAACTACACCTGGGGCAAGTCGCTGGGTATCGTCAATCCGACCTACGACAGCTTCAACCTCAACAACGACTACGGTCTGATGCCGAACGACCGCCGCCATCTGTTCAACGCCGCCTATTCGGTGGAGTTGGGAGATCCGGTGAAGGGCGGCAGCAAGATCCTGAAGGGCTTCGCCAACGGGTGGCAGTTGTCCGGCATCGCGCAGGTGCAGAGCGGCGTCAACCTGGTGGCGAACAGCTCCTATAACTACAACATCGATCCGGGCGGCTACAAGATGGCCAACGGGTACACGGTGGCCGACATTTCGATCAACGGCACGAAGTCGATCGCTTTGCGGCCGCTGGTGAGTTGCAACCCGGGTTCGAACCTGAGCAACCACCAGTATGTGAATGCTTCGTGTCTTGCGCTGCCCACCACTCCGGGAGTGAATGGCCCGACCATTTCGCCCGGCGTGTATGGCCCCGCGTTCATGAACTTCGATCTGGGGATGTTCAAAAACTTCCAGATCAGCGAGCACAAGAAGGTGCAAATCCGCTTCACGGGTTACAACTTCCTGAACCACCCGCTGTACACGTTCGTGAGCGGATCGAACAACATGAAGCTGGTTTTCGATCCGAACACGGGCAAGATTGCGAACCCGAATTTCGGCATCGCCACCGAGAAACAGGGCCGCCGCATTGTGATGATCGCGATCAAGTACTACTTCTAGGAACGAGCCGCGATCAGTCAGTGGTAAAGGCGGGGTGGCTTCGGCCACCCCGTTTTTCTTGTGTGTTGATAGAATAATCCTTCCGATGTCACGCGTGGTTTTGTCGGCGATTTTCGCGTGTCTGGCGTTGTTCGGCCAGGCCGCGAGCAACCCGTTGGCCAAGGCGATCGCGGCGCACCAGGCGGGCCGCCTCGACGAAGCGATCGCGGGTTATCGCGAGGTGCTGAAGACCGATCCCGCGAACCTGGCGGCGCTAACCAACCTCGGCGCGGCGCTCTCCAAACAGGGACGTTTCGCCGAGGCGATCGTTGCTTACAAGGCGGGACTCAAGCGGTCTCCCGACAACGTCGCGCTGTCCATTAATCTGGCGCTCGCCCACTATAAGATGGGCGACCTGGCCGACGCCGCGCGTGAGTTGGAGGGAGTGAGGAAACTCCAGCCCGCGAATCAGCAGGCCAACATGCTGCTTGCCGATACCTGGCTCCAACTCGGCGAGTCGAAGAGGGTCATCGAGCTGCTGAGTCCCATGCAGAAGAGTAATCCGGCCGACTTGGGCGTGTGCTATATGCTGGGTACGGCCTTGCTCGCCGAAAAGCGCGATGAGGAAGGGCAGCGGGTGCTCGATCCCATTTTCCGACGCGGCGATTCGGCGGAGGCCCGGCTGTTGACCGGATCGGCCAAGATGAACAACGCCGATTTCACCGGCGCGCTGGAAGACTTTTCGAAGGCGGTCGCGCTGAATCCGACGCTGCCTTCGGTGAACGCCTTCCACGGCAAGGCGCTGATGGAGACGGGCGATTTTGCGGGCGCGACGGCGGCGTTCCGCAAGGAACTGGCGCTGAATCCGAATCACTTCGTGTCGAACCTGAACCTGGCCGTGCTGCTCAAGCAGGAGCAGCAGTATGACGAGGCGCTGTCGCTGCTGGCGCGCGCGTTGCGGCTGCGTCCGGGCGACATCGGCGTGCGCTTCCAGCAGGGGGCGATCTGGCTGGCGCAGGGGAAAATCGAAGACTCGCGCAAGATGTTCGAGGGGATCGTGAAGGAGGCTCCGCAGTTCACTGAGGCGCACGTGACGCTGGCCACCATCTACTACCGCCTGAAGCGCAAGGAGGACGGCGACCGCGAACGGGCCATCGTGGCGAAGTTGAACGAGGCGTCGCAGAAGTCGACGGAGCCTGCAAAGCAATGACGTGGATGGCGCTGGCTTTGTTAGTCGCGCAGGCCGCCGGGCCTCCGCCTCCGCCCGCCGTCGCGGCGGACTTGGCCAAGCGCGCGGCCGCCGCGCAGGACGCGGGGAAACTCGACGAGGCCGCGGCGTTATACCGTCAGGCGGTGACGAAGGCTCCCGCATGGCAGGAAGGCTGGTGGCAGATCGGCGGCATCGAGTACGGCCGTGACCACTATCCGCAATGCCGCGACGCGTTCCGCCGGTTCACGGCGTTGAATGCGAAGCTGAGCGCGGGGTTCGCCTTTCTCGGCCTGTGCGAGTTTCAGACGCGCGAGTTCGCCCCCGCCGTGAAGCACCTGGAAAACGCCGTGGCGCTGGGGTTGCCGAACGGCGAGCAGTTGACCGATGTCACGCTGTACCATCTGGCGCTGCTGCACACGCGCGGCGGGAATTTCGAACGGGCGCTCCAGTTCTGCAGCGCGCTGGCCCGGCGGAAAGTGGAGGACAAGGTGATCGCCGTGGCTGGGACCGCGGCTCTGCGGCGCGCCGTGTTTCCGCATGAGTTGCCGCCCGCCGATCAGGAGATCGCCGCCAGGTTGGGCGCGGCGCTGCTGGGCGGGGCGGGCCGGCCGCCGGAAGAGACCCGCCGGCAATTTGAGGAGATCATCGCGCAGTATCCGCGGACGCCGAACGTTCATTACACGTTCTCGACGGTTCTGTTGGCCAATGAGCCGGACCGGGCGTTGGCGGAGCTGAAGAAGGAACTCGAGATCAGTCCCGAGCACGTGCCGGCGCTGGTGTCGATCGCCTTCGAATACCTGAAGCGCGGCGATCCGGCGTCGGCGCGCCCGTTCGCCGAACGCGCCGTGAAGGCCGCGCCGTCGAGCTTTGTGACGCGCGCCTGTCTGGGCCGCGTGTTGCTTGAAACCGACGGCGAGCCGCCCGCTTCCGCCATTCGGGAGCTGGAAGCGGCGGTGAAACTCGCTCCCGACAGTCCGCAAATTCATGTGTCGCTTGCGTCGGCCTACTCGAAAGCCGGCCGCACCGCCGACGCACTCCGCGAGCGCGCCGAGTTCGCGCGACTCAAGAAACTGATGGCCGCCAGCGATCCCACGGAGGCCAAATGAATTCATACCGAGGCACCATGAAACGTACACTCGCTCTACTTGCCCTCACATCCGCGCTGCTGCCCGCGCAGCAACAGCAACCCTCCGCTCAACAGCCTACGTCCACCTTTGAGGCGACCGCCAATGAAGTCATGATCGATGTCGTCGTCCGCGATAAGAAGGGCAAGGCGGTAAACGATTTGACCGGCGCCGATTTCAAGGTGATCGATAACGGCGTCGAGCAGAAGGTGCTGGGAACGCGCGTCGTGTCGGGCGCCGAGGCGATCGAGAAGGGCGCCAAGGTCCCGCTCGACGCGTTGCGTCAGGTCCGCCTTGTGACGCTGGTGTTTGAGGAGCTCAGCAACGAGCAGCGGCTGATCGCCAGGAAGGCCGCGCTCGATCTGATCAAGGGCGACCAGGCGCAGAACGTCTTCTATTCCGTGATGGCGATCACCAGCCAGTTGAACGCGCTGCAGCCCTTCACGATGGACAAGGCGAAGTTGAAGGACGCCATTGAGAAGGCCACCAGCGGCAAGTACCTGACGTTCCCTGGCGAGTCGAACCGGATCAAGACCGGACTGCGGGATGTGGTCGCGAACGCGTCCAATCCGCAGGCGGCGCTCACCGGACAGGTGGCCAGTTCGACGCCGTCAACGACTTCGCCGGCCGCCGGGGCCGCGGCTGGGCAGGCGGCCGGTGCTGCGTACCTGGAGCAGAAGACCGCCGCGATCATGCTCGAAATGCTCCAGTTCGACGCCACCTACAGCCGCGACGAGAGCACGCGAATCAGCATCTTCTCGCTTCTGTCGCTGGTGCGCGGTCAGTATTCGATGCCGGGGCGCAAGAGCGTCATCTACTTCACCGCCGGGATGGCGGTGCCGACCAACCTGGATGAGCCGTTCCGCAACGTGCTGAGCGCGGCCAATCGCGGCAACATCTCGTTCTATTCGGTGGACACGCGCGGCGTCGGCGTCGACGATACGACCGAAGCGCGCGAGGCTCTGAACCGCGCGACCAAGAACATCCGCGAAGACACGACGTCCACCGACGGCAACGTCAGCAAGGACCAGATGCGGGCGTTCGACACCGCGGAGACATCGGGCCGCAATAATGTTTCGGGCCCGATCCGCGATCTGGCCGAGTCCACCGGCGGCTTCCTGGTGTCGAATTCGAACGATCTGCGGCCGGCGCTCAAGAAGATCAACGAAGAGGTGAACACGTACTACGAGCTCTTCTACAACCCGGGCATCGAGACCTACGATGGCAAGTTCCGCAAGACGCGGGTGGACACGGAGCGCAAGGACCTGGTGGTGCAAACCCGCAACGGGTACTTCGCGCTGCCGTTGAACATCCGTGGTCCGGCCGTGCTGCCCTACGAGTTCGCGCTGTTGAAGGCGCTCGATACGGCCCCGGCGCCCGAGGCCGTCAGCTTCCGCGCCGGAGCCATCCGCCTGCAGCCGGGCAAGGATTACACGCGCGCGCAACTTCTGGTGGAAGTGCCGATGAGCGGCATTACGTTCACTGAGGATAAGGCGGCCGGGACGTTCAAAATGCGCGTGTCGCTGGTGTCGCTGATTAAGGACGCCAAGGGCAACGTGGTGAAGAAGTTCTCGAACGATCTGCCGCGCACCGGGCCGCTTACCGTGCTCGCCCAGGCCAAGGCGGGCAACTTCAACTACAAGGACCAGATGGACCTGCCGCCCGGCGACTACACGGTGGAGACCGCGGTGATCGATCATGAGAGCGGCAAGATCGGCGTCCATAAGGCTCCTTTCACGGTGGCGTCGCTCGCCTCCGGCGTTGGGCTGTCGAACCTGACGCTGGTGCGTAACTACCAACCGGGGGCGAAGGACCTTGATCCCGCCGAGCCCTTCCAGTTCCAGGGCGGGCGCATCACGCCGACCCTCAGCGGCCAGATCATCGCGGGGCCCGGCGTCCAGATGGCGACGTTCTTCATCGTGCACCCCGATGCGTCGATCAAGGCGCCGGTGGCCGCCAAGGTGGAGGTGCTGGTGGAGGGAAACGTCGTGGCGTCGCTCGATCTGCCGCTGCCCAAGCCCGACGCGTTGGGCCGCATCCCGTACGTCATGTCGATACCGGCCGAGAAGATGCCCGCCGCTACGTACGAGCTTCACGTGATCGCGACGCAGGGCGATACGAAGGCGGAGGATCGCCTGAAGGTCCAGGTGCTGGCGAAGCAGTAACGCCGGTGCGCTGGCCGTTCCTAACGCTGATTTTCCTGACTGCGGCCGGCTTGGCCCAGAAGCCGGCCGCGCCCGTCCATTTCGCCTATCAGCCGATTCCGTTCGCGCTCGATAGCGATGAGTCCGCCAGTCGCCACGTGCCGGAGACGATGGCGGGCGGCGTGGCGGTGTTCGACTATAACAACGACGGGGCGCTGGATATCTTCTTCGCCAACGGGGCGGATCTGCGGACGCTGCGGAAGACGGGCGCGAAGCAGTCGAACCGGCTGTTCGCCAACGACGGGCGCGGGCATTTCACCGACGTCACGGAGAAGGCGGGTCTGGCGGGGACGGGTTTTGACAACGCGGTCGCCATCGGCGATTACGACAACGACGGCCATCCGGATATCTTCGTCGGTGGCGTGCACCGGAACACGCTCTACCACAATAACGGCGATGGCGCCTTCACCGATGTCACCGCGAAGGCGGGCCTCGCGCCGGGCGGGCCGAAGCTGTGGTCGGTGGGCGCCGTGTGGGGCGACTTCAATAACGACGGGCGTCTGGACCTGTTCGTCGTCAACTACCTGGCCTGGGACCTGGCGACGGAGCCGCCGTGCGAATACCGCGGCGTGCGCGAATACTGCCATCCGAAATACTACAAGCCCACGGCGAACCAACTCTTCCTGAACAAGGGCGATGGAACATTCATCGACGCTTCCGTTTCATCGGGAATTGCCCGATATCCGGGGAAGGGGATGGGCGCGGCGGCGGCCGATTACGATCTAGACGGGCGGTTGGACATCTTCGTCACCAACGACAGCCTGGAGAATTCGCTGTTCCACAACCTGGGCAACGGGCGGTTCGAACAAGTTGCGCTGAACGCCGGGGTCGCGCTGGTGGAGAGCGGCACGTACATGTCGGGCATGGGCACGGACTTCCGCGATGTCGACAATGACGGCTATCCCGACATCGTGCTGGTTGCGCTCGACAGCGAGACGTTCCCGCTGTTCCGCAATTCAGGCCGCGGCGACTTTTTCGACAACACCATGCGCAGCCGGATGGGGCCGCTGAGCCGCACCATGGCGGGTTATTCGCCGGCGATCGCCGATTTCGACAACGACGGCTGGAAGGATGTTTTCGTGACGCGGGGCCATGTACAGCCGGTGCACGCGGCCCGGGCGTTGACGGCGGAGCAGCCCAACACGATCTTCCGCAACACGGGCGGGGGCCGCTTTGAGGCGCTCACTGAGGAGGCCGGACTCACGGCGCAACCGCCGCGTCGGCACCGTGGGTCCGCCTTCGGCGATTTCAACGGCGATGGCCGCCTGGATGTTGTAACCGTTTCCATCAGCGGTCCGGCCGAGATCTGGATGAACGATAGCCCGGCGGCGGGCCATTGGCTGGAACTGCGGCTGGAGGGCACGCGTTCGAATCGCGACGCCATCGGGGCGCGGATCAAAGTGACGACGAAGGCGGGCGCGCAGTACGGGCACGTGACGACGGCCTGCGGCTACGCGTCGTCAAGCGCTGGCCCGGCGCATTTTGGATTGGGGGCCGACGTGGCTGCGACGGTGGAAATCCGCTGGCCCTCGGGTCAGATGCAACGGCTTGAGAACGTGAAGGCGGACGCTGTCGTGAAGGTCGTCGAACCACGGTGATCTCGCGGCGCAAGCTCCTGCTGAGCGGAACCGGGATGGCCGCCCTTGGCGCCGCGTATCCGGTGCTGGTGGAGCCCCGCTGGTTCGAGATCACGCGCACGCGAGTGGTCTGAGGCCGGGCGGCCGTGACCGGATCCGCCTGCTACACCTCAGCGATTTCCACGCTTCCTGGGCGGTTCCGCAGTCGTCGATCAACAAGGCCATCGGATTGGGATTGGCTGAGTCTCCGGACCTGATCTGTCTCACGGGCGACTTCATAACTCACGGCCGGGACGTTCCCCTCGACGCGTATTTGACGTCTCTCCGGCGGCTGACAGCCGTCGAGGCTCTGCTCGGCGAGGCGTTGTCCGCGACCGCGAGTTGATCATCGCTGGAACCGGCGACTTGTGGGCGGAAGAGATCGACGCCCGGAAGGCGTTTCTGAACGCCGGGGCGGCCATGCCGTGCATCCTTCTGTCGCATAATCCTGACAGCAAGGACATGCTGTCGAACGCGCCCTGGGACCTGATGCTGAGCGGCCACACGCACGGTGGACAGATCATCGCGCCATTCTACGGCCCGGCCTTTGCGCCGGTCGCCGATAAGCGGTTCGTGGCGGGTCTTCACGAATGGGCCGGCCGCTGGATCTACGTTACGCGCGGCGTAGGCAACCTGGGCAGTGTGCGCTTTCGCTGCCGTCCAGAGGTCACCGTGCTGGACCTTGCGTTGTAGGCTCCTCGATCGTCAACACCCGGTCCGCCGCGACATCCTTCAGCGTCTGCACGATCCGGCTCGGCCAGCGCACTTCGATCTCGCGGATCGTCTTCGACGCCCCCAGTCCGAAGTGCACGCGCGAATCGCTCGAACCGGCGTAGCCGGTGGCCGTGGTCGCCTCGTTCCACTGCTTCAGCCCATCCTCGCCGGTGACGCGGACCACCGCGCCCAGTCCCTGCCGGTTGCTCATCGAGCCCACCAGCTTCAGCAGGATCCAATGATTCGCATTCTTCGACACGTTATGAAAAATCTTCGCCTGGCCGTTCAGCACGGTCACCACCGCGTCGATGCGCCCGTCGTTATCCAGGTCACCGAACGCCGCGCCCCGGTGCGGCGCCGCCTTCTGGAAATCCTCGCCAGCCTGGGCGCTGACGTCCTGGAACTTGCCATTGCCCAGGTTCCGGAACACCGCGTTCGGCTCCTCATACTTGCGGATGGAGAACTTCGCGATGTTGTCCAGCACGTTGCCACGCGCGACGAACAGGTCCTTCCAGCCGTCGTTGTCGAAGTCGAAAACACCGTTCGACCAGCCTGACATGCCGCGCGTGCTCCACAATCCGCTCTTGGCCGTCACATCGGCGAACTCCGTGCCGCCGCGGTTGAGGTACAACGGGAACGTCTCGTTCTCGATCGCCGTGTGCCAGATATCGGGCCGCCCGTCGTTGTCCACATCGCGGAAGTCCGCGCCCATGCCCGAAATCGCATTCGCCGCCGACGCGTACGCCACACCGGTCTGAAACGCCACTTCCTCGAATTTCTTGCCGCCCAGGTTATGAAACAGGAAATTCGGGTGATTGTCGTTGGCGACAAACACGTCGATGAACCCGTCGCCGTCGTAGTCCGCGATGGTCGCGCCCATGCCCTTGCCGGGAAACGCCGCGATTCCCGTCTCCTGCGACACATCGGTGAACGTTCCGTCGCCGTTGTTGCGGTATAACTGGTTCGGCAGCGGCTCGTAATTCTTGGGATGGCAGTAGGCGCGCAGTTGCGGACTCGGGCCGCACCACTTATCCTTATTCACTTCCCACTTACAGTAATTCGAGACGAACAGGTCCAGCTTCCCGTCATTGTTATAGTCGAGCCACGCCGCCGACACCGACCACATCTTCATGCCGAAGCGCGAGCCGCCCGCCACGCCCGCCTTAGCGGTGACATCGGTGAACGTGCCGTCGTGGTTGTTGCGGTATAGCTGGTTCTTCGTCACATTGACGACGAACAGGTCGGCCCAGCCATCGCCATCGTAATCGCCCACCGCGACGCCCATCCCGTAACCCGCGCCCTTTACACCGGCCTTCTCCGTAACATCGGTGAACGTGCCGTCCCGGTTGTTGTGAAACAGCCGGTTCCAATACTTGGGCGTTTCCTTCTCGAGCGATGGAATCGCGGCGCCATTCACGAAGTAGAGGTCAAGATAGCCGTCGTTGTCGTAGTCGATCAGGCCGATCCCGGCCACCATGGTCTCGGGCTGGTTCTTATTCGGCGTCGGCGAACTGTCGGCCGTGAAGCGCACGCCGGCCTTTTCGGCGATCTCCTCGAACCGGATCGTGCCCGGCGCCTGGGCGAACAGCGCAACTGCCGCCAGCGCCGCGACAGCGGCGAAAAGCCTCATACGTGCCAGTGTAACAACGCCCGCCGCGCCGGCCGGCCGCAACGGCCCGCGACGATAAGATGAGGATAACCATGTCCAAGACCCGCCCTGTCGCGGCCGCGTGCGCCGCCCTCGTCTTCGCCCTCACGGCGGCCTCCGCTAACCGCCCACCCATCCTCTACGGCGCCGCCTACTACGAAGAGTACGAACCGCACGACCGCTTGGCCGCCGACGTCGAAATGATGAAGGCCGCTGGCGTCAACGTGGTCCGCATCGCCGAGTCCACCTGGAGCACGCTCGAACCCCGCGACGGCGTCTTCGACTTCTCCCACATCGACCGCGTGATCCATGCCATGAATAAAGCGGGCATCTCCGTGATCGTGGGCACGCCGACCTACGCCATCCCCACATGGCTCGCGCGCAA
The DNA here is from genome assembly GCA_018268715.1 of Acidobacteriota bacterium. Lineage (GTDB taxonomy): Bacteria > Acidobacteriota > Terriglobia > Bryobacterales > Bryobacteraceae > TMP-7. Next base: position 47,433 of record JAFDVZ010000012.1, read on the forward strand.
GTACCCGGACGTGCTCGCCCAGACCCCGAACGGCCCCAGCCGCTACGGTCCACGCCAGAACATGGACATCGCCAACCCGCACTTCCGCGCGCACGCCGAACGGGTCATCCGCCAGTTGATCGCGCACGTGAAGGATCAGCCCTCAGTCATCGGCTATCAGGTCGACAATGAAACGAAGTCCTACCACGTATCGAGCCCCGGAGTGCAGCGCGGCTTCGTCGAATCGCTGAAGAAGCGCTTCCCATCGCTCGACGCGCTCAACCTCGCCTACGGCCTCGACTACTGGAGCAGCCGCGTCAATGACTGGGACGACTTCCCATCCATCGACGGCGCCGTGAACGCCAGCCTCACCTCCGCCTTCGCCGAATACCAGCGCCAACTCGTCACCGATTACCTGGCCTGGCAGGCCGCCATCGTGCGCCAACTCAAGCGCCCCGATCAGTTCATCACGCAGAACTTCGACCTCGACTGGCGCGGCTACTCCTACGGCATTCAGCCCGACGTGGACCACTTCGCCGCCGCCAAAGCGCTCGACATCGCGGGCATCGACATCTATCACCCCGGCCAGGACCATCTCACCGGCATCGAAATCGCCTTCGGCGGCGACCTGGCGCGCTCCATGCGGGGCGGCCAGAACTACCTGCTCATCGAAACCCAGGCGCAGGGCTTCCCCGAATGGACGCCCTATCCCGGACAGCTTCGCCTCCAGGCCTACAGCCACCTGGCCAGCGGCGCGGAGATGGTGTCCTACTGGCATTGGGCCACCACGCACAACAGCGTCGAAACCTACTGGCGAGGACTGCTCAGCCAGGATTACGCGCCCAACCCCACGTTCCGCGAAGCATCGCGCATCGGCGCCGAACTGAAGCGGCTCGGGCCCGAACTCGCCGGCCTGCGCAAGACGAACCAGGCGGCCATCTACTTCAGCAACCGCGCGCTCACCGCGTTCAACGCCTTCCACTTCGGCTGGACCTCACGCACGACATACAACGACGTCCTGCGCCCGTTCTACGACGCGCTCTACCGAGCCAACGTGGAAGTCGATTTCGTCGACCCATCGGTGAAGGACCTTTCGCGCTACAAGTTGATCGTCGTGCCCGCGCTCTACGCCGCCTCCGACGCGGAAATCGCGGCGCTCACCGCCTACGCCCACAACGGCGGCCATCTCGTCGTCACCTTCAAGAGCGGCTTCTCCGACGAGAACGTGAAGGTGCGGTCCACGACGCAGCCCGGCGGATTCGCCGAAGCGGCCGGCGTCGCCTACAGCCAATTCGTCATTCCTGAAAACGTCACGATCAAAGGCGGCGCGAAGGGCGACGTCCGCTGGTGGATGGAACTGCTGCGTCCCACCACGGCGGAGACGCTCGCGATGTACGATCACCCGGTGTGGGGCGAGTACGCCGCAGCGACCCGCAACCGGTACGGCAAGGGCGAAGTCACCTACATCGGCTTCATGCCGGGCGACGGGTTAATCGACAAGCTGCTCGGCGGAGCAGTGGCCCGCGCCGGCGTTGCACACCCCGACCTGCGCTACCCCATCGTCGTGAGAAGCGGCGTCAACCAGCGCGGCAAAACGCTCCATTACCTGCTGAACTACTCGGCGGCCGAGCACGACATAGCCTGGCCCTACGCGGACGGCAAGGACCTGCTGACCGGCGCGGCCGCCGCCAACAGCGGCAAGCTCACGCTAGCGCCATGGGGCGTTGCTATCATCGAGACTCCGCCCGCGAAATGAGCACGCTGTTCCAGGACCTCCGTTACGCCCTACGCCAACTCGGCCGCGACCCCGCGTCGTCGCTCACCGCGGTGATCTCGCTCGCCCTCGGCATCGGCGCGGCCACCGCCGTCTTCAGCGTCATCTATGCGGCGCTGATCGACCCCTACCCGTACCCCACCGCGGGCCGCATCGTGCGCCTCACCGCCGACACGAAGTCCGGCAATCGCGTATGGCTGAACCTCAACGGCCCGCAACTCGACCAGGTCCGCCAATCGCCTGTTATCGAAAGCATCATCGCGATGGACTACCATCCCATGACGCTCACGGGCGGGGAGTTCCCTGAGAACGTGAACGTCATGGGACTCGTCGGCGCCGCTTACCGCGACCTCGGCGTGGCGCCGCTACTGGGCCGCGGCCTCGAGCCCTCCGACGCGGCCGGCGGCAGCGACCCGGCGCCCGTCGCGCTCATCTCCTACAAGTTCTGGCTGAAGCACTACTTCGCCGGCCCCACCGCCGTCGGCAAATTCGTCGAACTCGACCGCAAGCGATACCAGATCATCGGCGTCGCCGCCCCGCGGTTCACCTGGTACGTGGGCGACGTCTACATCCCGCAACGCACCACCGCCGACCCCGGCCCGCTCTTCATCACGAATCTCCTCATCAAGCCCGGCGTCTCCGCCGAAACCGTCGACGCCGCGCTCGACCCGCTACTGCACCGGCTCGCCAAGGACGCCGCGAAGCAATTCCCTGAACATTTTCGCCTTCACGTGGAGAAGCTGAACGCATGGGTCATCCGCGAGATGAGCGGAACGCTCTATCTCCTGTTCGCGGCCGTGGCGCTGCTGCTCGCCATCGGATGCGGGAACGTTTCGATCCTGCTGCTCGCCCGAGGCGCCGCCAGACGGCAGGAACTCGCCATCCGGACCGCGCTCGGAGCACGCCGCGCCCGTCTCATCCGCCAACTGCTTACCGAATCGTTGACGCTCGCGCTAGTGGGAGCGGCAGCCGGCGTCGCCGCCGCGTACGGCATCCTCGCGGGCATCCGCCTGGTCCTGCCGCCGCGAGCCTTCGCGCCCGAAGTGGTCGTCCGCATCAATCTCCCCGTGTTGCTGTTCAGCGTCGCGGTGGCCACCGCCACTGGAGTCCTCTTCGGGCTGTTGCCCGCCTTGCGTCTGTCGCAAACGCGACAAGCCGCCGCCAGCGCCCGCCGCGTCATCGGCGGCCTGCATCACCGCCGCACCCACGGCGCCTTGATCGCGGGACAGGTGGCGTTGACGCTGCTGCTGTTGGCCGCCGCCGGCGCAGCCATCGCGGGTTTCGAACGCCTGCTCCACACGCCGCTCGGCTACGATCCGAAGAACGTCATCTCCGTGCAGATGCCGTTGCGCGACAACGCCTACACCACGCCCGCCGCCCGCGCCGTTTACTTCCAGCGCCTGCTCACGAACGCCGCAGCAACGCCCGGCGTGACGTCGGCCGCCATCTCAAGCAACGCCACGCCGCCGCTGAACGGTTGGTTCACGCGCTTCGAGATCGAAGGCCGCCCGGCGCCCGAATCGCAGAACGCATCAGTCAATCTCATCAGCCCCGCCTACTTCTCCACCCTGCGCATCCCCCTCATCGAGGGCCGCCTGTGGACCGAGCCGGAAAACCACACCTTCTCACGCGTAGCCGTGGTGAACCGCACCTTCGCCCAGCGCTACTTCCCGAACGGCGGCGCCATCGGACACGCGGTCCGTATGCCGGGCATTGAAAACCGTCCGCCCGCTCGCCTCACCGTGCCCGATCTGGCCGAATCCTGGCTGACAATCGTCGGCGTCGTTGCGGACGCCCGCAACAACGGCCTGCGCGATCCCGTGGAGCCCGCCATCTACATACCGTGGACGCTCAGCATGGCGCAAGGCACGCAGATCCTGGTGCGATCGTCCGAAGCCCCGGCGGCATTGCTAAACGCGGTCCGCAAGCAACTGGCGCGCGTCGACCCAGACCAGCAAACCACCGGCGGCCCGGGCGATCTCGAAAGCTGGATCTCCGATCTCGGCGAGTGGCAGCAGCAACATCTGGTGGCGTGGATCTTCGGCCTGTTCGCCGCGCTGGCGCTGGTGCTGGCCGCCGTCGGCCTCTATAGCGTCGTCTCCTGGACCGTCGCCCAGCGCACCAATGAACTCGGCATCCGCATGGCGCTCGGCGCGCCGCGATCGCGCCTTCTGTGGCTCGTCTGCACATCGGCGATGGCCGCCGTAGGCGTGGGCCTCGCCGCGGGGCTCGCGTTGACCGTCGCCACGCACCGCGCGCTCTCGCACTGGATCGCCGGCGCCGCGGCCGATCCCACCATCCTCGCCGCCGGAGCCCTGCTGCTCGCCGCCGTCGCCGCCCTCGCCTGCATCATCCCGGCCCGCCGCGCGACATCCATCGACCCCGCCACCGCCCTGCGCTTCGAGTAAGCTCTACCAATAATGATGGCCGCTCGGAATCGCGCCGGGAAACACGTACGCATACACAAGCACGATCATCCCCACCAGCAGCGCCAGCACCAGGCTATGCACGGCGATCTTGCGGAACAGCAGCCCTTCTTTCCCCTCCTGCCCGGTAGCCGCGCAAGCGATCACCAGCGATTGCGCAGCGATCATCTTGCCCATCACGCCGCCAGCGCTGTTGGCCGCGCCCATCAATATAGGACTCAGCCCCAGCTTCTGCGCCGTGATGGTCTGCAAACTCCCGAACAGCGCATTCGACCCCGCATCGGTGCCGCTCAGCGCCACGCCGACCCATCCGATCAACGTCCCGAACAGCGGAAACAGCACGCCCGTATGCGCCAGCGCGAGCCCCAGCGTCGCATCCATCCCGCAGTAGCGCGTCAGGTACCCCAGGCTCAACATCGCCATGATCGCCGCCACGCTGAACTTCAGCCGCGATAGCGTCCGCAGGAACAGGCGCGCCAACTGCCCGAACGACAACCCCAACATCGGCCCCACGATCCAGCCTGAGATGAACGTGCCGGTGCCCACGCTGCCCAGCCATGCGACATCGAAAATCGCGGGCTCCGCATAGGGCGCGCTCACCGCGGGAGGCTGCCGCAGCACCAGCTTATGCAGCCCCGGCACCGGCCCCTTGATCGAGAACGAATCGAGCACCTTCGTCACCGCCGGCATCCCCCAAATCACGACAAACACACTGAGCAGGATGAACGGCGACCACGCGATCAGCACCTTCTTCGCGCTCAATCCCGAGGCCTTCCGCGCGCCCGTCAGCGGCGCCGCGCCGGGAAAGTTCCACAGCGTCTTCGGCTGCCACACCTTGGCGAAGAAGAACGCCAGCAGCAGCAGCGTGCCGATGCCGCCCAGAATATCCACCAGCGCCGCGTCCATGAAGTTCGACCAGAAGAACTGAATCCCGCCGAACGTCAACCCGCACACCAGCAAGCCCGGCCACACCGCCAGCGCATCGCGAGTGGGCGCGATCATCCGCACCAGCCAGAACGGCAGGATCAACGTCGTCCACGGCAGGATGCGCCCCACCATTGCGCTGAAGTCCGCCTCGGGCAACCCCGTCACCGCGTTCAACGTGCGAATCGGATTCCCCAAGCCTCCATAAGCCACCGGCGCCGAGTTCGCCAGCAGACACAGCAGCGCCGTCTGGAACGGTGGAAACCCGAGCCCGATCATCATCGCCGCGCTGACCGCCACCGGAGCCCCGCCGCCTCCCGCGCCCTCAAGCAGCGCGCCGAAGGCAAACGCGATCAGCAACGCCTGCAGCCGCCGGTCGTCCGCAATCGCGCCGATCGATTGCTTGATCACCTCGAACTGTCCAGACTCCACGGTGATCTCGTACACAAACACCGCCGCGATCACCACCCACGCAATGCGGAACCATCCGTACACCAGCCCGTGCGCCACCGCGCCGGCCACCATCGGCGCGGGCATGTGGAACACCGCGAGCGCCAGCGCGACAGCGGCCGCGAATCCGAACACGGCGGCCTTCCAGGCGGCGATGCGCTGCACGGCCAGAAAGTAGAACAGGACTATGGCGGGCGCCGCGGCGGCGAGCGTTGAAAGGTACACGTTGCCGAGCGGATCGTAGCTCTGGGACCAGGCTTGGGTCATAACGGTAGCGCCAGCTTATCAGACCCAACAAAGCACCGACCACTGCCCACCGACCACTGCTCCGCAACCGTGATATCGTGCGGATGATGTCAACCTACGATTTATCCCGCCGCTCTTTTCTATCTCTCGCCGCCGCCGCGCCGCTCGCGACGGCCGCGAAGAAGCGCATCCCGGTTGGCCTGGAACTGTTCTCGGTCCGCGACGAACTCTCGAAGGATCTCGAAGGCACGGTCCGCGCGGTCGCAAAGATGGGCTATGAGGACGTCGAATTCTTCTCGCCCTACTACGATTGGACCGTCGACAAGGCCAAGGAAGTCCGCAAGCTCCTCGACGATCTCAAGATCCGCTGCCTGTCCACCCACAACGGCCCGAAGTCATTCAGCGACGAAGGCATTCAGAAGGCGATCGACCTCAACAGCATCCTCGGCGCCAAGTACGTGGTGCTCGCCAGCGCCGGCCGCATCAACGGCCTCGACGGATGGAAGGGCGTCGCCGACACGCTGTCCAAGGCTTCTGAGAAACTCGGCAAGGCGAAGCTGAAGGCCGGCTATCACAACCATCAGCTCGAATTCAAACCGATCGAAGGCAAGCGCCCCATCGAAGTGATCGCCGCCAACACGCCCAAGAGCGTGATGCTGCAACTCGACATCGGCACGTGCGTCGAAGTGGGTTCCGACCCGGTCGCCTGGATCAACGCGAACCCCGGCCGCATCAACTCCGTGCACTGCAAGGAGTGGTCGCCCGACAAGGGATACAAGGTGCTGTTCGGCGACGGCAAGGCGCCGTGGAAGGAGATCTTCCAGGCGGCCGAAAAGTCCGGCGGCGTCGAGTTCTATCTGGTGGAGCAGGAAGGCTACAGCCTGCCCCCGTTCGAAACCTGCGCCAAGTGCCTGGAGGCTTTCAAGAAGGTGCACGGCTAAGCCGCGCGCCATGGCGGGGCGGTTCGCCGCCCCTTCAACTTCGCGAGATTCTCCGCGCCTTGCGAAAAGACGTAATGCCGTAGACAGCCAGCATCAGCGCGAAGGCAAACGAGCCCACGATGATCAGGAATCCCCCCGTGTCGGTATTCATCCGGTCGATCCTCCGCCACGTGGACATGCCCACAAACACCGCCAGGCACACGAACAGAAACCCGATGATCTCGTTCCACAAGACCATGAGGGGTTTCACCACACCGGGAACAACGTGCTTCAGGAACTTCGCGATTAGCTGCATCGGCCTACTGATTCATGCTATCAATCCCGGTCCCGTATCGTTTCGCCAGTCTTCGCCGTCGAACGGCTGCTCCCGGGGCCCGTCGGGCGCCACCGCGGGAAGGTGGCGCCGGAATCACTATTACTTGTTCGGTTTGCGGTCGATAATATCTTCGAAGACGCTGCTGGGAGTGGTGGATGTAACCGCTCGCGGCGTTGAAACATCCCTGATGGTATGCTGAAGGTGGCCCGAAAGAAAGGGGCATGACTTGGAAGACCGACTGAAGGAGTTGATGCAGGAACTGGGGAACGCGATTAACGAATCGCTCTCCGACTCGGATCGCATCGCCGCTGCTATCGGCGAGATCAAGCGTGCCGGATACGACGTCTTCCTAGTTCTTGAAGCGACGATCGGCTTCAACAAGCGCGACGAATCTGCTGAAGAGGATTCAGAAGGCGAAGTCGAAACCGAGCAACCGGCCGCCAAGCCCCGCTTTGAGTCGACGGGCAAAATCAAGCTGACCTCGCAGGACCACAAGTTCTTGAAGGCCCTGAAGATCGCCATCGACGAAGAGCAGCGCTAACCGTTCCGCTGAGCGTTCTGTAGCAGTGCCAAGGCCGGCCCATCCAGTCGCCGTGCAGCCTTGAGAACGCGGAAGCTACAGCAACTCCCCGTACACCCGCCAGGTGGAATCGACGGCCTTCTTCCAACTGAAGCCCGCCGCGTGCGCCAAACCGGCCTCGCGCAACTGACGCCGCAACGCCGGGTTATTCGCAATCCTCACCAGTCCGCTGGCGACCGACTCGGTATCCGTGGGATCGATCAACAGCGCGGCGTTTCCCGCCACTTCCCTCGTCGCCGACCGATTCGATGTCAGTACCGGAACTCCTCGCGCCATTGCGTCCAGAATCGGCATCCCGAAGCCCTCATCGAGCGAGGGAAACGCGAAGATGCGCGCCCGCCGGTACAGCTCCTCCAGTCGCACATCGGGCACATACCCGGTGATCTCGATCGACTCTCGCCTGGGACTCTCCGCAATCCGCGCCGCCACCTGCTCGGATCCGTATCCCGCCCCGCCCGCCAGCACCAGTCGCCATTCCGGCGGAGTACGTTCGAACGCCTCCACCAGCCGCAGGACATTCTTCCGCCGTTGCACCGCGCCCACATGCAGGATGATATTCTCTCGTTCGGCGTCGATCGGAGGACGGTAATCCGGCGCCGTCACGCCATGGTGGACCACCCGTATGCGACTCCGCTCCACGCCCAGCGCGTTCTCGATCTGACCGGCCGTGAACTCCGACACCGCGACGATCAGGTCCGACCGTTCCGCCGCCTGCCGGGCCTGCGCCGTGAACCGCACCCGAAACTCCGCCGTCGAGTAATCGCCTGTAATGACGAAAAGATCGTGGAAGGTCGACACAATGCGCCGCGCCCGCACTCGATCCACCCTTTGATTGAGCCCGTGGAACAGATCCGCCGAATGCGGCCAGAACCCATCGCCGCGCAGCCACGCCCGCGTCGCATTCACCGGCAGCCGGTCCCGCGCGGATGCGAGCAGCCGATGCGCGCGATAGCTGAACAGGAAGTGTTCCTCCGGATGCGTCGCGCACAGTCCGAACAGCAGTTCGCGCGAGTACACGCCGACCCCGGTCAATCCGCGGCCGAGGCTGTATGTCGCGTCTAGGGCAATGGTCAAGGGAAACTCGGGTACGCCTGTCTATTTTCGTACAGCGCCGCTTCGGCGGTCTTCAACAGGCTCTCCACGCTGTGGGATTCCGCCGGATCCGCGAACGCCTGTCCGAACAGGAACGCGAAAGTGTGAAACCCCGCCTGCACCTGGTTCTGAATCGCGCCGATCACTGAGCCCGGATCGTCGGCCCACGCCAGCACCGCGAAGCGTCCGGTCCCGTGCCGGGCAAGCAGCGCCGTCGCGCCCGCCGCCGCGCGCACCACATTCGCCGCTTCCGCCACCAGTTGATGCACCGCCTCCCGGCCATAGGCGGCGTCCATCTCCACCAGGCTGTCGATCTCGGCCAGCAGCAGCGCCAGCGGATGTCCGCATTGTCTAGCCAAGGCGATGTCGCGAGCCGCCGCCGTGCGGAACCCTTCCGCATTGTAGAAGCCGGTCTCTTCGTCGGTTAGCGTCGAGCGCGCCAGCGTCCGCCCGTAGCGTTGCCGCTCGATCGCGTTCAACAACATCCGCGCCAGCGGCCGGCAGTCGATCTCGTTCTTAATAAGGTAGTCTTGCGCGCCCTGTCGCAGCATCCGCCGTCCCAACCCCTCATCGCCCGCATCGAGCAGGGCGATCAACGCGATCTCGGCCGCCGCGTCATGAAGAGTGGTGAAGGTGGCCAGGCCACGGCTATCGGGAAGCATGGGATTGAACAGGACCACATCGGGCGGTCCCGCTTCAAGCACCATCACGGCTTCATCGGCGCGCTCCACGTGGTCCACGCGGCAATGAATCCACGCCCCGCCGTGAGTCATCTCCTCGACTTCGATGAGAGCCTCTCGGATGAACGAGGCGTCGCCCGGTTCGCTTTCGACTAACAGAACACGGAGCTCGTTCATCGGGACAACCTTTGTAGTGGCGTCACCTGGGCATTCCTCTCCGCGCTCAGGCCTCGAGCTTGTATTCCTTGAGTTTGCGATACAGGGTGGTGCGGCCGATGCCCAGCAGGTGCGCCGCCACGGCGCGGTCGCCGCGCGTGTATTCAAGCGCCTCGACAATCGCCCGCCGCTCGATCTCGGTCAACGGCAGGATGGCGCAGGGTCGTTCCGCGACGGCCGTCGCGGCGCGCGCCTTGGGAAGTTCGGGTTCGGGCTCAGGCTCTTCCTCCAACGCCGCGGGTACCGTGGCGCCCATCGCCGATGCGGATGCCGCCGCCGCCAGCGCCTCCATGCTCATACGCATGTGGTGATTCTGAATGCTCGAGGGAAGATCGTGCAAATGCAGCAGCGGTCCGGAATTCAGCGCGACCATATGTTGCACCGCGTTCTCGAGTTCGCGCACATTGCCCGGCCAGTCGTAGTTCATCATCGCCGAGGTCGCCTCGTGCGTCAGCGAATGCCCGTTGCCGATGCCGCGCAGAAAGTGCGCGATCAGCGGACCGATGTCCTCGCGCCGTTCCCGCAGCGGAGCGATGCGCACGTTCACCACGTTCAGCCGATAGTAGAGGTCGCGGCGAAACGTCCCCTTCTCCACTTCCTTGGCCAGATCGCGATTGGTCGCCGCGATGATCCGGAAATCGGAGTGCCGTGTCTGGTTCGATCCCACCGGCCGGAATTCCTTCTCCTGCAACACGCGCAGCAGCTTAGCCTGCAGGTCGAGCGGCAACTCGCCGATCTCATCCAGAAACGCCGTGCCCCCGTTGGCCAGTTCGAGCAATCCCGTCTTGGTCGACACCGCGCCGGTGAACGATCCCTTCACATGCCCGAACAGTTCGCTCTCCATCAGCGAGCCCACCACCGACGAGCAATCGATCGTGACGAACGGTCCCACGGGGTTGGCGTGATGAATCGATCGCGCCACCACTTCCTTGCCGGTTCCCGTCTCACCCATCACCAGCACGGGCCAGCGGCCGCGCGCCATCTTCTGGATCAACTGTACGATGCTCTGGATTCGTGACGACTGGCCCACCAGCAAGGGGGCGCCGCCCTCGAGTTCCGGCATCATCCTCCCTTGCGTGTCAGACACTTCCATCCCCTTTTCAACACCGCTGATTTTTAAACACCGGGTAAGGCGTCGCTTCACCCGGTCTAAGGCTATTTCCTATCCCCAGAGAGCGCAGGTCCGGGTCCCGGCCGAGCACTCCACTTCCGCGGGAAGCGCGACCTGCTAGGGCCCGCCCCACCAACGCCTTCCGTCAAAGTAGTGCGAGCCGCCTCAAGGTACTCTCAGTCAAATCCCTGAGCGAGCGCCGGGCTCACTCCTGCGGGATCACGGGAGCGTCCGTCGCTCCATCGTCCAATCGAACGACGAACGCCGGGCCCGGATGCGCCGCCTGTATCCGCGCGAGCAGCCCATTGGCTTCCTCGAGCGTCGATGCGCGTCCCACCAGCACGCGCCACAACGGAGGCGCTCCCGCGCGATAGGCGATCTTGGCGAATCCATACTCGCGTTCATACTCGGTCCGCAACTGCTCGGCTCGTTCCTGTTCACGAAACGCCCCGATCTGCACGGTGAACACATTCGCGGGTGGAAGTTCGGCCGGCGGTGGCGGCTCGACGACGGTCAACAACACGCGTGTGATGCCGGGCCCCAACAAGTCGATCGCGCGCGCCGCCGCCTTCGACACGTCGATGATGCGTCCGTCGATGAACGGACCGCGATCGGTGATCCTCACCGTCACGGCTTTCTCGTTGGTGAGGTTCTTCACCTCCACCCAGGTATCGAAAGGAAGCGTGCGATGCGCCGCCGTCATCTTCTCCATATCGTAGATCTCGCCGTTCGCCGATCGCCGTCCGTGATATGGATAACCGTACCAGCTCGCGATGCCCGCTTCGGTCGCGCCGATGCGTGGAGCGATGGTCGGATGCGGCGCCGCCGCGGTCCGATGTTTCGCCTTCTTATGGCATCCGGTCAACGCGACAACCGTCGCGATCATCATGAGGATCAACGCCGCGCGACGCGCATCGCGAGCAGTGCAAAGCCTCGACGGGCCTACGAGAAATAAAACAAAACGTCGCATCTTCGTTTTTTCAGTTTCCATCCTAACGGAAGCCTCGCCGAAGATCACTTTTTTCTTGACATTCGCTCGAAACGACTTTATATATGAATCACACTGCGATCTCGCACAGAGGTCGCAAATTTGATGTTAGGGAGAATCAGTCGATGAAGAACGCTACGAAGAAAGCCGCGAAGGCCCCCGCGAAGAAGAAAGCCGCCCCGAAGAAGAAGAAGTAAGAGGGCAGCCCCGGGAGTGGGGCTTTCGTAAGTTAGGGATTTCAAACCAGGCCCCGAGTGATCGGGGCCGTTTCTTTTTAGGAGCCCCGAGTGATCGGGGCCGTTTCTTTTTAGAAGACCCGAGAGACCCGTCATCCGACTCTCCCCACGCACCGCGCCATCATCACTCGGAACGTCTCCCCCATCCCAAACATCAACGTCTTCAACTGCATTCTCCGCCTCAGCGCTTCCTTCTCATCGGCGCACTCGATCGCCGCCGCGAATTCATCCGCCTCTCCCGCATCCAGAAGAAACGACGCGAGCGTGGAGAACCGCTCCATCGTCGCCCCCCGTTGCTTCAACCGGTCCTCGAGCACGCTGAAAGGAACATGCGACGTGATGTCGCGATCGCCCGGATCCGCCAGCACGTCGGGCGTCGCCACATGCCGGCGATAACTCATCAACGTGCCCGCCGTATGTCGCACGAACTCCCTCGTCGTGTACCCATAGTCGATGGCCACCAGGTAACCATCCAGCGCCGCCGCGATGCGATCGATCGCCTTCAACCCGCCCAGGTGCGCTTCCACGGTCGCTCCATCTTCGACGTTGGCGTAATAGCGCGCCAGATACTCCCCGAGTTCGCCCGTCGCGCGCCCGCCATCGACAAACACGAAGCGCCCATCCCGCCAGTTCACCATCTGTTCGATGAACCTGCGTCCGCGCCGCACCGCCACGCGCACCGGCAGGGCGTCGAAGAACTCATTGGCGAACACGACGCCCGTCATGTGATCGGGCCACCCATCGTCCAGCGCCTCGATCGCCGTATATCCAAACTCGTCCAACGCCGCCGCCATCTCGCCGCGCCCCGCGCCCAACTCCACTACGCGGAACCCGGCCGGCGATCCAGCCCTCTTGCGTAACGACGCGATAGCCTGCGCGATGAGTACGCCGAAAACCGGCTGCAGTTGCTCCGCCGTGTAGAAATCTCCGCCGCGCCCGAACGGATCACGCCGCCGCACGTAATATCCCAGCCCCGGCGCATACAGCGCCATCTCCATGAACCGCTCGAACCGGATCGGCCCCTGTTGGTCGATCTCCGCGCGAATCCGCTCCTCGAGTATCCGGCTCTCTTCCGCAGGCACGTTGATATGATTGTCTCGCATGATTCGACTCGGCTTCGATTCGTACTCGGTGCGCGCCTTCCGCTGGAAGGCCATGCAGTTGCTCGACTACGCCGCCGCGCTCAAACTCGACTCCATTCAGATCTCGAGCGTCGGCGACTACGAAACCACCGACCCCGCCCATCTGGAGCAGGTGCGCAAGCGCGCCGAAAGCCTCGGCCTGTTGATCGACGCCGGCACGGGCTGCGTCTGCCCGACCTCCTCGAGTTACGGCCCCAAGGAGAAGGACCCCGTCGCCTACACCCTCGAAGGACTCCGCGTCGCGCACGCCGTCGGCGCGAAGGCCATGCGTTGCTTCCTCGGCAGCCGCCCGGACCGTCTCGGTCCGCTGCCCATCGAAGCGCACATGGAAGCCATCGTGAAGGTGTTCCGCGCCGTGCGCCAGCAGGCCCTCGACCTCGACGTCAAGCTAGCCCTCGAAAACCACAACGGCGATCTCGAAGCGCGCGACGTCCGCGCCATCCTCGAAACCGCCGGCAAGGACTTCGTCGGCTCCTGCCTCGACATCGGCAATCCCTTCTGGCTCGCCGAAGACCCTCTCGTCACGCTGGAAACACTCGCGCCCTACGTCGTCACCACGCACGTGCGCGACACCGCCGTCTACCCACATCCCCGCGGCTGCGCGTTTCAGTGGACCGCCCTCGGCGACGGCTCCTTCGATCTCAAGCAATTCATCGCGCGCTACGCCGAGTTATGTCCTAACGCGCCGATGCAACTCGAAATCATCACCGGCCGTCCTCCCGTCGTCATCCCCTATCTCGAACCGGCATTCTGGAAAGCGTTCCCCGGCAAGAGCGCCGCTGACTTCGCCCGCTTCGTCTCGCTCGTCCAGCGCGGCCACGCCTTCGACAAGTTCATGGTGATCGAGGACGGCCTGAAACCGCAGATCCCCGAATACGCCGCGGCGCTCAAGCAACAGCAGCGCATCGATCTCGAACGCAGCCTCGAATACGCGAAGAAGGAGATGAACGCCGGCCTCCGCTGGCGCTGATCCCAAAATCACATACCCCGAAAATCGCCGTTCACAACACTCGAAAAATAGCTTTCTCTCTACAAAACAAAAGAGATCGCTGATTCACTCAGAAGGGTGTCGCTTGCCATCGCGGTTACTCTGAAGTCGGGAATAGATATGTCTTCTTCGACTCAACCCGCCGGCGAGCCGCTCGCCCTCGACTCGGCGAACCAACTTCGCGATGACATCGCGGAGCACTTCCGCCCGGCCACCGCCTATGAGCGTTCGCTCGTCTCCAACTACGCCCTCGCCTCCGTTCGTTACCGCGAGGCTCTCCTGCACGAACACCGCGCCTTCCACACCGAAGACCCCATCATCGTGCTGCTCAAGCATCCGGAAGCCTTCAAGGCGCTCACCCGCTACGTGGCCGATTGCGAACGCGCCTGCCGCCGGGCCCTCGAAGAACTTCGCCGAGCCATCCGCGAACGCGCCAAGTCCGCTCCATCTCAGACCGCGGCTAAGCCCGCCGCGCGCCCATCCGCGCCTCCCGCCGAACTCGCCATGGCGGCGTCCGCGTCCCCTGCCGTCTCTCAGGCCGCCACTGCGCCGCGCCGCGAGTGAACGCCCCTCCATCGGCCCTTTCCCCGTCGCCTTGATATCGATCTTTGACAATTCGAAATCCGGGAATAAACTTGCAGTCTCTCTTCATTTCATCCCCGAGCGCGACATCCGGCCAGGCCCGTGGTCGCGTATATTGAAAGGACGCGCCGGTCACCCGGCCGTCGACAAACTGGGATCGAATTTCAATAGAGAGGCGAAAATCATGAAGGTTTCCAAGAGTTCTCTGGTTCTCACCGCCGCGTTCACCGGCCTGCTGGGCGGCACGATGGCGCGCGTCAACGCTGCTCCGGCCGCTTCCGGCCAGGGCTCCAGCATCATGGCCGGCCAGCTCGCCGGCGACGTCGTCGAAGCGAAGAAGGACAAGCACGCCTGCAAGGGGATGAACTCCTGCAAGGGCAAGGGCGGCTGTTCGAGCGGAGACGCCGGCTGCAAGGGCAAGAACACCTGCAAGGGCAAGGGCGGCTGCGCTACCGACGGCTCCAAGAAGTAGTAAGTCATCTCCCAAGGGGCCGGACCGCGTTCCAGCCCCCAACCTCCCATGCCAGCCAATCGCTTCAACGGATTTACGGATTACGGCGTCGGCATCGGCCTTCGCATCCCGCACTACGCCCACATCTTCGAGCGCACCCCCGTCGTCGACTGGTTCGAAATCATCTCGGAGAACTTCATGGTGGAAGGCGGCCGGCCGCTTGCGACGCTCGACCGCATTCTCGAACGTTACCGCGTCGTCCAGCACGGCGTGTCGATGTACTTCGGATCCGCGGAGCCGCTCAACCGCGAGCATCTGCGCCGTCTGAAGGCCCTCGTCCGCCGCACCAAATCGCCGTGGATCACGGACCATCTCTGCTGGGGCAGCGTCGATGGCCGCTACTCGCACGACCTGCTCCCCATGCCCTACACCTTCGAGGCCGCCGCCCTCACCGCCCGCAAGATCCGCGAAGCCCGCGACTTTCTCGAGGTCCCCATCGCCGTTGAAAACGTCTCGAGCTACGCCGAGTTCCACGTCTCCGAGATGACGGAGTGGCAGTTCCTCAACGAAGTCGTCGAACGCGCCGATTGCGGAGTCCTGCTCGACGTAAATAACATCTATGTGTCGTCAAGGAACCACTCCTTCGACCCCGACGTGTATGTGAATAGCGTCCCGGCCGAACGCATCGCGCAGATCCACATCGCGGGCCACTCGAAGTTCGAAAAGTACATCCTCGACACCCACGACCATCCCGTCATCGATCCGGTCTGGAGCCTCTACCAAGCGGCCATCCGCCGCGCCGGCCCCACCGCCACGCTGCTTGAATGGGACGACCGCATCCCGTCGTTCGACGAAGTGCACGCCGAAGCCCGCAAGGCCGAGCGCTACCTCCCCGCGCCCGTGGGAGCCGCGCGATGAGCCTCGCCGAATTCCAGCGTCGCATGGCCGCCGACCTCATGGCGCCGATGTCGGTCATCCCCGACGCGGGCTACGTGAAGCCCAACGACCGTCTGAGTTCGGCCGAACGCCTCGACATCTATCACCGCCAGTATTGGTACCGCGTGATCGACTCGATGTATGAGGACTTTCCCGGCCTCTGCGCGGTGATCGGACAGCGCGCCTTCGATCGCTTGATCGAGGCGTATCTCGCCGAACACCCCTCGCAGTCGTTCACCATGCGCGACCTCGGCTCGCGCCTGGAAGCGTGGCTCCGCGGCAACCCGCACTACGCCGGCCGGCGCCCTGAGTTCGCCCTCGACATGGTGCGCCTCGAATGGGCGCACGTCGTCGCCTTCGATGGTCCATCAAAGGACGCTCTCGGTCCGGAGGATCTGCTGGAGCCCAACCCCGAAATGCGGCTCGGCCTCCAGCCCTACATCAGTCTTCTGGACTGCCATTACCCGGTCGACGAAATCCGCATCAAGGTGAACGCGACCCTCGACGAACACGGCGACGCGAGCAACGCGAGCACCGGCCGGGAGCATCGAACCGCCCTGCGCAACGCCGGCCGCCGAAAGCCGAAGGACGTTCACATCGCGGTTCATCGTTGGGATCTGACCGTCTACTATCGACGCCTGGCCCGCGAAGAACTCTGTCTCCTCGCGGCGCTCCGCGACGGCGCGACGCTCGCCGAAGCCATCGACCGGGCCTTCGAATCCAGCCCCATGCCCATCGGCGAAATCCCGCAATCCCTGGCCGCGTGGTTTAACGCATGGTCCGCGTTAGGCTGGCTCTGCCGCCCCTAGTCTAGGCCCGGTACACGCACTCGCCGCTCATCCACGTCTCGCGGACCTTCACGGCGCCCTCAACCAGGTCGAACACCACCACGTCGGCCCTCTGCCCGGTGGCCAGTCCACGATGTCGCGACGCCACCCTTCCCACGCGCGCCGGATTCACCGTCGCCATCGTCACCGCGTCCCGCAGGCTCACGCCCGCCAGCCGCATCACGTTGCCCACCGCCCGATTCATCATCAGCGCGGACCCGGCCAGCCGGTCGCCTTCGCGCAACCGCACGCTGCCATCGGGATGCAGCGTCACCTCCACCTCGCCCAACATATAAGGACCCGGCTCGCAGCCGGTCGGCATCGCCGCATCGGTCACCAGCACCGCCCGCTCCACGCCCTTGGCCCGCATCGCCACGGTCAGGAACGCGCCGCCCAGGTGAATCCCATCCACGATGAATCCGGCCGCCAGCCGATCCTCGGCCATCTGCTCCCAGATGTAATTAGGATGCCGGGCCATCACGGCATGGGCGCCGTTGCCCAGGTGCGTCGACATGGTGGCGCCCGCGCTCACGGCGGCCTGTATCTGTTCGGCGGTCGCCTTGGTGTGGCCGATCGACGCCACAACGCCCTCGCGAACCACCTGTTCAATATAGGATGGCGTCCCGGGCCACTCCGGTGAAACGGTCACCAGTTTCACGTTGCCCCGCGCCGCCTCCTGCCACCGCTTGAACTCCTCGAAGTCCGGCGGCCGGACACAGTGCTTTGGATGCGCGCCCCGCGGACCGTCCTCCGGCGAAATGTGCGGTCCCTCGACATGGAACCCTTCCATCGCCGGACCCTCGGGAATCGACTCCTTCGCCTCCGCCAGATTCCGCAGCGCCGCCGCCATGTTCGCGGCGGTCCCCGTAATCACAGTGGGAAAGAAACGCGTCACTCCGGTGGCGAACATCTCGCGAATCGTCCGCCCGATCTGCTCCGCCGGAGCATCCGGCGAACAGTAATCGACGCCGCCGAATCCATTCACCTGCATATCGATGAATCCCGGCGCGACATACGGCATTCCCGGCGGAGTCGTGATCAGATGATCCACTCCATCGATCGCCGCGCCGCCCGTCACCTCGACGGCGGCGCCTGTAAAGACATCGATCCCACTACATTTCATCGAGGCACCGTTTTATACACATGTTACTCACAGCTCCTTGTCCGCAAACGCCTGATCCGCAATGCGAAAGACCTGTTGAAATCCGTTTGGCGGCCCCAATTTCGCTCTGGCGCAAAGCGGCCGCGATTGGTAAAACTGTTCAAGATCCTCTGCAGGTGCGATCCGGGCGAAGAATCTCGGGGGAGGTGGACGTCAGGGTCGTCACCTGCGGATCGATCGAAATCCACCGGCGTTGCGCGACATGCGTGGCGCGGGTTTTCGGAACTGGGGTCAGCCACCGAACTCCCTTCCATCGTGCCTCCCACGATCGTGAAGCACTCACGCCGCGGAATGCCCCGTGACCGGTCCGCGCTGGCCCCCATCTCCTTCGTTGATCCCTACCTGAATTGTACCTCGGCGCCTCAATTGCTAATCTCTCGGTTCGGTACGGGAAATTGCTCCGAAGGGTCGTTTCTTGTTAACGTAAGTGATTGAATCCACGTCTAAACCGGTTCTGATAGAAATGCGTAAATCTCTCCGTGTCCTTTTATTTTGTTCAACCTGCACGATGGTGTTCGCAGGTGGGGCAAATCGTGAGGCGATGTCGTATCTCGCGAATCTCCCCGTCCGTTTCGAACCGGTCGGCGCGGACCATCAGCGCTTTGTCGCTCGCGGCGTGCACTACCGTGCGTCGCTCACCGCCAATGAAAGCCGGGTCATCGCGGGCGGCAAGGCCGTCTCGCTGAAGTTCGAAGGCGCCCGTAACGTCGCCCTGGAAGGCGCCTCGCCTCTCCGCGCCGTCACCAATGTGATGCGCGGCAACGACCGTTCCAAGTGGCGCACCGGCATCCCCAACTATGGCCGCGTGATGGCGCGCGGGCTTTATCCCGGCATCGACATCATTTATTACGGTTCTCACGGCGAGCTTGAATACGACCTGGTGCTGCATCCCGGCGCCGACCTGACCCGCGTCCGCTTCCGCATCACCGGCGCCGAGGCCCGCCTCGATTCCGAAGGCAATCTGGTCGCCGGGGCCGTGCATCGCAGCCCGATCACCTACCAGGCCACCGCCGACGGCGGCCGCACCCGGGTCGCCAGCAAGTTTCGGCGTAACTCCGATGGCAGCTTCGGATTCGAAGTCGCTTCCTATGATCGCCGTCGGGAACTGGTGGTCGACCCGCAGATCGCCATGGCCGACTATCTGTCCGGCGCGAATCAGGACATCGCCGTCGCCGTCGGGCACGACGCCGCGGGCTTCATCTATGTCGGCGGCACCACCTACTCCACCGATTTCTCGATCACCGATTCAGCCTTCCAGTCCGATAACAAAGGAACGTCCGACCTGTTCGTGGTCCAGTTGGATCCGACTCAGCCTTCCGGCGCGCAGGTGGTGTACTCCACTTATGCCGGCGGCTCGAGCGACGATGTGATGACCGCCATGGCGGTGGACGGCGCCGGCACGGTGTACATGACCGGCCAGACCTCCTCCGATGACTTCCCGCTGGGCAACGCCGCCCAGTCCACCATCAGCGGAACCAGCGACGCCTTCGTGCTGTGGTTGAATCCGTCGCAGTCCGGCGCCGACGGCATCTATTACGGAACCTACTTCGGCGGAACGCTGCTCGAAACGGGTAACGGCATCGCGCTCGACAATCAGGGCCGCATCGCGGTGGTCGGCACCACGAACTCCACCGACATGGTGGCCTCCAATGGCTGGGGAACCGGATTGCTCGGCAACAAGGACGCCTTCGTCGCCTTGTTCGATCCGAAGCAGAGTTCGTCCGGCACGCTGGTGTACTCCAGCTATCTCGGCGGCACCAACCTCGATTTTGGAGGCGGCATCGCCGCGGCGGCCGACGGCACGTTGTGGGTCACCGGCTCGACGATCTCGGGCGACTTCCCGCTGGCCGGCAACGCCATCCAGCCCTATTACGGCTACGGCGGCGACGCCTTTGTGGCGCAGATCGATCCGAATCAGGCGGGCTCCAGTTCGTTGCTTTACGGCTCATATCTCGGCGGCAGCGACAACGAAGGCGCCAACGCCATCGCCGTGGATTCCACCGGCCGTGTTATGGTCACCGGCTACACCTTGTCGGCCGACTTCCCGGTCACCGCGACGGCTGTCCAGAAAGCGCTGGCCACGGCCGATCAGGAGTTCCCCAACGCCAACGCGTTCGTCTTTGTGATGAAGCTGTCGAGCACGGCCGTGTGGTCCGGCCAGCAGATGCTGTATTCGAGTTATCTGGGCGGAACGGGCGGCGACGAAGGATACGCCATCGCCGGCGACGCGGCGGGCAACGTCTATGTGGCGGGGCTCACCAAGTCGGCCGACTTCCCGGTGACCTCGAACGCGTTGCAGAAAGCGCTGCTCGCCGGTCCGTCGGGCTTCGTCACCAAGCTGAACATCGCCAAGTCGACGGCCGATTACTCGTCGCTGGTCACCAGCACGGGCAATCAGGTGGTTTACGGCCTGGATATCGACGCGAAGGGCGTCATCTGGGTGGCTGGGTTCACCAGTGGTCCGCTGCTTGAGACCCTGGGCGGTCCGCCGCGCACCAGCGACGCCGGCAACTCGGACGCGTTTGTCACCGGTTACGACATCGCCAACTAGTGCTTAGTTGCGTAAGTTAA
>JAFDVZ010000013.1 GCA_018268715.1 Acidobacteriota bacterium
TGGATCTGTGCCCGGACCACACCCGTACCATCCATAACTATCAAGTCTGGGCAGATAACCTCAAAAGAACCAATCATTTATGACCCAGTAGTACTAGCAGCCCGTGGTGCAAGTAGCGAAAAGTACTTTGCATCGAGAACAATCGGCCATAGAATTGTTTTATGGCGATGGGAACGCGGCGGAAGCGGGAGCGGCAGGAACAGTTGTGGGTGGCCACGGCGACGCTGGCGCGGCCTGCCAGCCATCCGTTCTACGAGCGCCTGAACCGTCTGCTGGATGAATCGGGATTTGACGAATTTGTGGAGCCGTTGTGCCAGCCGTTCTACGCCAAGGTCATGGGGCGTCCGGGCTTGGCTCCCGGAATCTACTTCCGCGCGCTGCTGGTGGGATACTTCGAGGGCATCGACAGCGAGCGCGGCATCGGGTGGAGAGCGGCGGATTCGCTGGGGATCCGGGCGTTCCTGCGGATTGCGCTGGATGAGGCGGCGCCGGATCACTCCACCCTCTCGCGGACGCGGCGGTTGATCGACCTGGAGACGCACAAGACCGTGTTCGCGTGGGTCCTGGCGGTGCTGGCCGGGCACGGTCTGTTGCGGGGCAAGACGCTGGGCATCGATGCGACCACATTGGAAGCGAACGCGGCGTTGCGCAGTATTGTGCGGCGGGACAGCGGGGAAGCGTACGAGGACTTTCTGAAGCGGTTGGCGCAGGAATCGGGAATCGCGACGCCGACGCGGGCGCAACTGGCGAAGTTGGACCGGAAGCGGCGCAAGAAGGGATCCAACCAGGAGTGGGTGAATCCGCACGAAGCGGATGGACGGATCACGAAGATGAAGGACGGGAGCACGCACCTGGCCCACAAAGCGGAGCATGCGGTGGACATGGAGACGGGCGCGGTGGTGGCGGTCACCCTGCAGCCGGCCAACGCCGGGGACACCTCGACGGTCCACGCAACGCTGGTGGAAGCCTTGGAGAACGTGGAGACGGTCGCCGAGGCGCTGGAACCCGCGTCTGGGACGGAGGGAGTGCAACCGGACGGGCCAGTCGAGTTGGTTACCGACAAGGGGTATCACAGCAAAGCGGTGGTGCGGGATCTGAGCGATGCCGGGGTGAGGACGTACGTTTCGGAACCGGAACGGGGCGGACAGAAGTGGCCTGGTCAGAAAGCCGAGCAGATGGCGGTGTACGGCAACCGGCGGCGCAACCGTGGCGAGCGGGGGAAAGCGTTGCAGAGGTGCCGGAGTGAAGTGTTGGAGCGGGTGAACGCGCACTTATACGAGACAGGGAGAATGCGGCGGACGCACTTACGCGGTCATCCGAACATCCTCAAGCGGTTACTCATCCATGTGTGCGGGCTGAATCTCGGGCTGCTGTTGCGAGCGGTGTGTGGAGTCGGCACGCCGAGAGGGCTACAGGGCCGGGCAAAGATGACCGGCCTTGACTTCCAAATGGCCTATTTGCGGCTCTTGTGCGTGTTTTGGGAGATGAATCGACGAAACTACTCGGACATGGGCCGGACCGGTAACTTGAGCCGATGTGGAAACGTCTTCTCATCGCCTCTTATTTTGCCCGCACGCTGTTGCCGCCGGTAAAAATCAGTCACTTCCACCTCGGGCTGCTAGGAATTGATCGTCCGGCAGATCTGGTGCGTATCACTACGTCAAACCCTCGGGCTCCCTCTGCGACAGGTTCATCCGCACCGGTAATGTTCTTGTCCGTGGCGCTGAAGTCTCCTGAGAGCTCTTAGTCAAGGAGCACAGGTCAACAAGGCTCGCACTCCGGCCAACCTTTGCTTTTTGGAGGTTCCCGTATGTTACCCGACTTGCAGAAGTTTCGCAGGCTGACGTCTACCTGACTCCTGCCGCCGTCTTGCATTCGAAACGACAAGGCAAGGGCGCGGAGGCTCGCGAGCGGTGGATACAGCACGAGCACAGCAGGATAGTCATTGCTCCTCGGTGCTTCGACAGATTCAACGACGGCGTAATTCAGGCCGCAATCCTTCGGGCGGCTCAGCCTGGAGAGCTAGACTATTCCTCTGATGTTCAGTCAAGCCAGGCAATGCGGGACATACCGGCATTCGTCTTTGCCAACCGTACGACAGACGCCGGCGAAGCGGCGCAGGAGTTTCTTGCTGGCATTGGCAAGCGAGAAGATGCGACTTCAATCCGAGCATGTACGAGAAGCTCTGGCATTTGGCGATTCGGATCTGCCCGTCATGGGACATCTCTTGAGGCAATATATTCTCGCGCGGACGTTGCTAGCCGAGAGGAAGTCAATCCCGTGACTTGCCAATGAAGTTCTGGTATCCGAGACAGAGGAGCCGTTGGATACCTGCACGTCGCCTTCTTTGCGGGTCGCACCAGGCTGGATCCTCGGACGCCCGGCAGCCCGTACCAGAATGTCGCGCCCCCGATCAGTTGAATTCTGCCGATCCCGGAAGTGCTGGAAATCACCGGCCATTTTGAATGCGACGTAGATTACTCGCCAAGCCGGAAGCGCTGTCGCCACCCTTGCCGCCGTCCCATGCTCTCGCCCACTGCAACGCCCATTCAGGAGCGATCGCCGTCCGCCTTGAACGGCGGCGACAGCGTCACATCCGTCCGGAACCAGTCAGGAGGACTAACTCCGCCATCCCACCAACGCCTCCTGCGCCTCGCGCAGCGCCTCCGGATGGTTCGCCAACGCATCGCAGTTCGCCGCCCACAATCGCGGCCACTCCACCAGCGCTTGCCGCTCGCCGAACTCGAAAGTCCTCGCCTTCAGTTCCTCCCGGCGGCCGAATCCGACACGCTCCTCGCGCGGCTCCTCGGCCTTGCTGGTAATGTCGTGTCTAACTCATATGCTCCTATCTAACACGCACTATGCCTTCAGCCAATGCCCCCCGAGCCACTTTCTCCAAGACCAGGAAAGTGGTCGAGAAACAGTCCTGTCGTTTCCATGAACGCCGAAATTCGGGGTATCCGACATTCCACCACTCCCGCCGCGCCCCGCCTGATTCAGGGGCCGGCGACATACCCCGAAAATCGCCATTCACAAACTTTCCAAGAAAATATTCCCCGCTAATTCAACAACTTCCCAAAACCGACCCCGTCCACTTGGCTATCTCACCCCTTACTCTGAAGGTGGAAAGGTAGTCATTCAGGTGAACAGCGAAGAAAAACCAAAACGGCGGGCCACTGAGGCGCAGAGAGCGGCCTCACGCGCCAACGGTGCCAGGTCTCGTGGCCCCGTCACCGCCCACGGCAAGGAGAAATCCTCGACCAACTCACTCAAGCACGGTCTCCTTGCGCGCGTGCTCCCCATCTCGGACGCCGAAGCCCAAATGCTCGAAGGCATGAAGTCCGCCTACGCCGCGCGACTCACCCCGCGCGACACTCTGGAATGGGACGTCCTCGGCGAATTCACCGTCTACAAGTTCCAGGTCCGCCAAACCTGGCGCATGCACACCGCAACGCTTCAAATGCAGATGGCCCGCGATCTCGAGGAGGTCGACAAGCAATGGAGCGGCATCGAGCCGGTCGAGCGCCAGGCCCTCGCCATCCAGGCCTCGCTTGCACACACCCCCGCCCTGCTGCTGCTCGAACGCTACCTCCGCATGTACTCCAATCTGGCCGATCGCGCCCTCAACACCTATATGCGGCTCCGCGGTGAGACGCTCCCCCCGGACTTCCCTATCGATCTTCCCCCCGTCCCCGCCTTCGGCGCCGCTCCCCTCCCCCTTCCCCCCGCCTCCGGCCCCGAACTCCCAAACGAACCTGAGACCGAAACAACTCCCCCGCATTCAACGGCTTCCGAGCCGTCAGGACTCCCGGCAAACACGGCCCCACCGGAGCCGCCCGCCGCCTTCTGCTCCGACCCCGTCGCGGCGCCCGAGCCCGTGCCCCCCAGCCATCCTGCTCCTCCGGCAACCGGCGAGCCGCAGGCCTCACCCACCGGTCCCCTCCACTCCACAGGCCCCCTCCCGCGGCCCCAACCCGAACCCGCCGGCCGTCCTGGCCCTCCTACGACGGAATTCCCCCCGGAGGGGGTCGGCCCATGACTGTATCATTGAGATGTAACGTGGGAAGCACGATGTGGATGGCTGCGATCGGCGGGGCGGCTGCGGCCGCCGGAAGCATGGCCTGGGCCGTGCGCTCGCCGCGTTCGTCGGTGCTTGCGCCCTCCGTCCATCGCGGCGATCCGAACCGCAAATCGATCGCCATCACCTTCGACGACGGGCCCAGCGAGTCCACTCCCCGTCTGCTCGAAGCGCTCGCCCGCCATGGCGCCCGAGCAACGTTCTTCCACTGCGGCGCCAACGTGGAGCGCGTGCCCGCCGTCGCCCGCCAGGTCGCCGCCGCGGGCCATGAACTCGGCAACCACACGTACTCGCACCCGATGATACAATTCAAGTCTTCCGAGTTCATTTACTCCGAAATGCGCCGGGCGCAGTCCGTCATCGAGCAAACCGCGGGAGTTGCGCCGGTCCTGTTCCGGGCGCCATACGGGGTGCGATGGTTCGGATTGCGCGAGGCCCAGCGCCGCCTGAATCTGCTGGGCGTGATGTGGACCGTGATCGCGCTCGATTGGAAGTTGACGGCGGAGGCGGCCGCCCGGAGAATTTTGCGCGGCTCGTGTCCGGGCGCCATCGTCTGCCTTCACGATGGCAGGGGGACCCGGAAGGACCCGGACATCTCCGCCACGATCGATACAATACAAAGGGTTCTGCCCGTGTGGGCGGATTGGGGATATCAATTCGAAACAGTGAGTCAAATCCTATGCAAGACGAACTGACCAAAAAAGTGATCTCGACGATGGCGGCCACGCAGCACATCAGTGAGGATAAGATCACCATCGATAGCACCTTCCAGGAACTGGGGATTGACTCGCTGGACGGGATCAACATCCTGTTCGCTCTCGAAAGCGCCTTCGACATCAGCATCCCGGACGACAAGGCGAAGGAAATCCGTTCCGTGCGCGAAATGGTGGATGGCGTTCGGATGTTGGTGGAGGCCAAGTCGGATGGCTCCACGGCGAGCGCTTAGATGCAGCGCCGTGTAGTAGTCACCGGACTCGGCGTCGTTTCGGCCTGTGGTCTCAACGTCAACGCCTTTTGGGATTCCATGCGGCAGGGACGTTCCGGCATCCACCCCATCACGACCCTCCCGCCCAATCAACTCCGGTTCACCAACGCCTGCGACATACCGGACTTCGACCCGAACAATTATTTCGATCCCAAGGAAGCTGCTTACCTCGACCGTTTCGCCCACTACGGAGCGGTCGCCGCGCGCGAGGCGATTAAGGACTCGGGCGTCGAGTTCTCCGGCGAACTCAAGGAGCGCACCGCCATTGTTACCGGCTCCTGCCTCGGCGGCAAAGCCTCGGAGGATGAGGGCTACGTTCAGCTCTATCGCTGCAACACCACTCGCTGCAATCCGCTGACGATTCCGAAGGCGATGGCCAACGGCGCCGCCAGCCGCATCTCGTTCGAGCACGGCCTGGTCGGCCCCACCTACACCATCAGCACCGCCTGCTCCTCGGCCAATCACGCCATTGGCCAGGCCTTCTGGATGGTCCGAAACGGTGGCGCCGACCTCGCCGTCACCGGCGGCAGCGAGGCCGTCTTCTCGCTCGGACTGCTCTACGCCTGGAACGCCATGCGCGTCGTTTCGCCCGACACCTGCCGCCCCTTTTCCAAGGACCGCAAGGGACTCGTGCTCGGCGACGGGGCCGGCATCCTGATCCTCGAACCCCTTGAGACGGCGCGGGCGCGCGGCGCCAGGATCTACGCCGAAATCGTCGGTTTCGGCATGTCCTCGGACGCCCACCACATCACCCAGCCGTCCAGCGAAGGCGCGGCCCGGGCCTTGCGCGGCGCCTTGGAAGACGCTGGCATGGCCCCCGAGGAGGTGAGTTACATCAACGCTCACGGAACCGGAACCGACGCCAACGACCGCACCGAAACCGCCGCCATCCGCTCCGTCTTCGGCCCTCACGCCGATAAATTGGCTGTCAGCTCGACAAAGTCGATGCACGGTCATACCCTCGGCGCCGCCGGCGCCATCGAGGCCGTGGCCACCATCCTCGCCATGCGCTGCGGCACGATTCCGCCGACCGCCAACTATACGACCCCCGATCCCGCCTGCGACCTCGACGTTGTTCCCAACACCCCGCGTCAGTTGCAGGTGGGCGCGGCTGTCTCGAACTCGTTCGCCTTCGGCGGCCTGAACGCCGTGCTCGCCTTCCGCGCCCACGAGCGTTGAACTGAAATTGGAGTTTCCACGGAGAACATCGATATGACCAGCCGCAGAGGATTCCTCGGAACCATGGCAGCCGCCGCGTCGGCGACGGGCATCGCCGGCGCCGCCGCTAGGGCGGACGATTCCGCCGGTTTCAAGCTGGGCATCGCCAGCTATTCGTTCCGCGAATTCCAGCGTCGCCTCGCCATCCAATACGCGAAGAAGCTGGACATCGCCTACATCAATATCAAGGAGTTCCACCTCCCGCTCAACAGCACGCCGGAGGAGATCCGCAAGGCGCGCGCCGAGTTCGAAAAGGCGGGGCTCACCATCCTGGGCGGCGGCAACGTCTCCTTCCAGGTGAACGACGAAGCCGACATCCGGCATAAGTTCGAATACGCCAAGGCCGCCGGCATGCCCGTGATCGTCTGCGCGCCCACTCACGAGACTCTCCCCAAAATGGAGAAGTACGTGAAGGAGTTCGACATCAAGATCGCCGTCCACAACCACGGCCCGGAGGACAAACACTTCCCCACGCCGGATAGCGTGCTGGACGCCGTGAAGAACATGGATCCCCGCTGCGGCCTGTGCATGGACATCGGCCACTCCGCCCGCACCGGCGCCGATCTGGTCGCCTCGGTCCGCAAGGCCGGCGCCCGCCTGCTCGACATGCACGTCAAGGATCTTAAGGATACGACCAACCGCGACAGCCAGGTCCCGGTCGGCGACGGTGTCCTCCCCATCCCCGGCATCTTCGCCGAACTGAAGAAGATGAACTATCAGGGAGGCGTCATGCTGGAATACGAGATCGAAGGCGACAACCCGGTGCCCGGCATGATGAAGAGCTTCGCCTACATGCGCGGCGTCCTCGCCGGGCTCGGCTTCAAGGGGTAGTTCTCATTACCGGGACCATCCTCCATCTGAACGTTTCGCCCGGCGGGATTCCCAAGCGTCCCGTCGAGGAGGCTTACCTCGCGCCGGGCGGTCTGGCGGGCGATTCCTGGGCCCATCCGCAATTTCACGGAGGGCCGGAGAAGGCGATCCTGCTCATCACGCTCGAAGGCGTCGAGGAGTTGATCGCCCAGGGCTACCCGCTTTATCCGGGCGCCCTGGGCGAAAATTTCACCACCGCCGGTTTGGATCGCCGCGAAATCCGTCTGGGCGACCGCTTCCGGGCCGGTCAGGCGGTCATCGAGATTAGTAAGATGCGCGTTCCCTGCGCCACCCTGAACGTGTTCAACGGCGAAGGCCGGCCGCCGATTCAGGAAGTCGTTTTCGATAAGCGCGTGAAGGCCGGCGATCCGTCGTCCCCCTATTGGGGTCTCGGCGGATTCTACGCCCGGGTGGTCCGCGACGGCTTGATTCGCTCCGGAGACCGGATCAGCCGGCTCGATTCCATCGCCTGAAATTATCTTCGGCGCCGGCCGTAAAAATCGCCGTCCTGGTTGTTTTATTGTCAGGACAGCGCGGTGGCGAGCAACATACAACCCGTACCCTTCGCACAAACCACCGAAGTGGAGAGCCTCTTTCGCGAGTGGCGTTCTCCGCTGGAGCGCTATCTTGTTTGTTCCGGCATGGCGCGGGACGAAGCCCTGGACATCGTTCAGGACACGTTCCTGCGCCTGCACCAGCATCTGCTGGCCGGCGGCGATCGCGCCAACCTGCGCGCGTGGGCCTTCCGCGTCGCCCACAACGCGGCGCTGAACCGCCGGAAAAGCGGCGCCTGGCGGCTTACGTCGCCGCTCGCCGAGGCGTCGCGGACCGCCGTGGCCGCCGACCCGGAACGGTTGCTGTTTCATAAGGAGCGGTTCCGGCGGCTCCACGCGGCCATGAAGGAATTGACGTCCGCCGAGCGGGCTTGCGTCCTGCTCCGTTCGGAGGGACTTCGCTACCGCGAGATCGCCGAAGCGCTGGAGATCCCGATGTCCACCATCGCCGATCACCTGGACCGGGCGCTGCGCAAGTTAGGAGAGAAGTGCAATGTGTGAGTTGGCCCGTTCGCGACTGATCGCCTGGATTGATGGAGAGTTGGAAGGCGCCGAGGCGCTCGCTGTTTCGGCGCATGTGGAGTCGTGCCCCACGTGTCAGGGCGAGGCGCGCGCCATCCGGTCGCTATCGCGCGACATCGGCGAGTATGCCCGCGCAGTGACGGCCCGCCCGCGACCGGCGAGCTATAAGTGGCTCGCCGCCGCCGCGGTCGTCGTGCTGTCGGTTGGATTGATGTGGATTCGGCCGGAACGCGAACCGGCGGTTTCCGAAACGCGGCCCGCTCATCCGGGTGTGCTGGTCGCGGTTCCGTTGGACGAGGTTTTGCCGGTCGGGGCCGCGCCGCCGGGCGCGATGCTGGTCGGTTACATGGATTTCGACGCGACTGGACAGCCTTCCAGCTTCCGCGTTCAATAGACTCAGTTTTTGGCAATAAGGAGAACCCAATGAAGTTGACGCTACTCGTGTGGGCGGCCGCGGCCGCTTCGCTCTTCGCTCAGGACAAGGTGATGTCGTTCACCGCCTCCGGCCCGGTCGGCCTCGAAGCCATGGTGGGAGGCGCCATCAAGGGCCAGCCCTATTCAGCCGACGTCGTGACGGAAACCGTCCAGGTGCTCGGCGACGGAACTCGCATCACGAACAAGTCGAAGAGCTTCGTCGCCCGCGATTCGCAGGGCCGGACGCGCAACGAGACGCCGGTCCAGGTGCTGAAGGCGCAATTGGCGGGCGATGCGCCGGTCAAGATCGTGATGATCCACGACCCCAACGCCGGCTTCACGTACACCCTGGACGCCACCAACAAGACGGCGCGCAAGATCGCGGTTCCCACCCATGCCTCCAGCCCGGCGATGGCCGCGAAACTGAAGGCGGAGCACGATTCCGAACTCCGAACATTCACCATACCCGACGGCGGCCAGGGCGTCGTGGTCGGAACCCGGCGCACCACTGGCGCGGCCAAAACGGAGTCGCTCGGCACTCGCGTGATCGAAGGCGTGGTGGCCGAAGGCACGCGCTCCACTGAGACCATTCCCGCTGGCTCCATCGGCAACAACCGCGAAATCGTCATCACCAACGAAGTCTGGAGGGCGCAGGACCTGAAGGCGGTGGTGCTGAGCAAGCGTGTCGACCCCCGCATGGGCGAGATGACGTATCAACTCGAGAACATCCAGCGCTCCGAGCCTTCGTCGACGCTGTTTGATGTGCCGGCCGATTACACGGTCATCGAGGGCGCTCCCAAGCACGTCCTCACCTTCCGCCGGGACGAGTAATCCAAGCCCCCGCGAGATAGATCAGGGAGGCTGCGAACAGGGCGCCGAAGATGACTTTGTTATAACGGGCAAGCCGGAGCGGCAGGTAGATGTCGAAGTTATCCTGCCGCTCCTTCGTGTATCGACCCGCCACGTCGGTCAGTGGGCAGCGTCCCCGATTGCAGGCGAGTATCCCGCACTCCACCAACACAGCGGCGCTCAGCGCCATCGCCCAGCCCAGGCGTCCCATCGCCGTCGCCGCGGGGATGGCGACGATGCATCCGGCAAAGAACGCCCGCACCACCGTGTGGGCGAGCTTGATCCAATGGAGCGGACTAAGCGGTCTTCGTTTTCCCTCGGGCGAATCCGGCAAATGTCTTGCCCTCCGCGGCCAGCTCGGCCAACAGCGGCGCGGGAGCCCACAGCTCGCCGTGCCGCTGTTCGAATTCAAGCACCCTCTCGTATACGTGTTTGAGCCCGACTGTGTCGGCGAACCACATCGGGCCGCCGCGATAGGCCGGGAAACCGTAGCCGAGGACATAGGCGATGTCGATGTCGACGGCCCTCAGCGCGAAGCCCTCTTCGAGAATCCGGGCCCCTTCGTTCACCAGGGCGTAGACGCAGCGGTCGACGATTTCGTCCTCGGCGATCTCCCGTTGCGGAATGCCGGCATCGATTGCCCACTCCCTGACGAGCGCGGCCGCCGTCTCGTCCGGCGTCGCGTTGCGGGCTTCGTCGTAACGGTACCAGCCGCTGCCGGTCTTCTGGCCGAAGCGGCCCATTTCGCACAGCCGGTCCTCGGCGATCGGCTGCCGCACGCCGGGCTTGTCGAGATGGGCGAACTCCTTCCGGATTCGCCAGCCGACGTCGAGTCCGGCCAGGTCGCCGGTAGCCAGCGGCCCCATCGCCATGCCCCAGCGGTACAACGCCTGGTCGACGGCTTCGACGCTCGCGCCCTCCTCCACCAGGAACTGGGCCTCCCGGCGGTAGGGACCGAACATCCGGTTGCCGATGAACCCGCGGCAGTTGCCGGCCAGCACGGCTACCTTGCCGATCTTCTTCGCCAGTTGCATGCAGGTGTTGATGACTTCCTTCGACGTGGCGGCGCCGCGCACCACCTCGAGCAGTTTCATCACATTCGCCGGGCTGAAGAAGTGGGCGCCGATGACCGACTCCGGCCGCGAGGTCGCCGAGGCGATCTCATCAATGCTCAACGTCGAAGTGTTGGTGGCGAGAATCGCGCCCGGACGGCAGACCCGGTCAAGTTGTCCGAACACCTTCTTCTTGAGGTCCATGCCCTCGAAGACAGCCTCGATCGCCAGATCGACTTCGTTGAACCGGTTATAGTCGAGCGTCGGCGAAAGCAGCGACATCCGCTCGTCCACCTGCGCCTCGGTGAGCCGGCCGCGCTTCACCGAATTCGCGTAGTTCTTTCGGATCGCGGCCACGCCGCGGTCGAGCGCCGCACGGTCCACCTCCTTGAGCAATACGGGGACCCGGGCGTTGAGGAAGCTTATGGCGATGCCGCCGCCCATGGTCCCGGCGCCCACGACGCCCACGCTGCGCACTGGCAGCGACGGGGTGTCCTTGCCGACGCCGGGGACCTTCGCCACTTCGCGCTCGCCGAAAAAGACGTGAATCATGGACTTCGATTGCGCCGAGAACAGGCAATCGACAAACAGCTTTTGCTCGGCGGCCAGCCCGTCCTCGAACGGCAGAGTCACGGCGCCCTCGATGGCGTCGATGGCGGCCAGTGGCGCCATCATATTGCGGTACTTCTTGCGGGCGTTGTCACGGGCGGCGGCAATCAACGGAGCGGCGTCGGCGGGGGACGGCAGTTTCTCGTTGCGGTCGCGGGTCCTGCGGAAGTCGACGCCGGCGATGTCGCGCGCCCAGGCGATCGCGCCCTCGAGCAGGTCGCCCATGATGATCTCGTCGACGACGCCGGTCTCCAGCGCTTCGGCCGCCTTGATCGGGGCGCCGTCGACGCACATCTCGAGCGCTTTGGCGAGACCCGCCAGGCGCGGCAGGCGCTGCGTTCCGCCGGCGCCCGGGATCAGGCCCAGTTTCACTTCCGGCTGTCCGATTTGCGCGGAAGCCGCCGCCACCCGGTAATGACCGGACATGGCGGTTTCGAGCCCGCCGCCGAAGGCCGTCCCGTGGATGGCCATGACGACCGGCTTTGAGCACTTTTCTATCTTTTCGAGCACCGGGTTGAGACCAATGTCATGGCTCTTCTCGCCGGCCGTGATTTTGCCGAATTCGTTGATGTCAGCGCCGGCGATGAAGGTGCGGCCCGCGCCGATGACGACGACCGCTTTCACGGAGTCGTCGGAATCCGCCTGGTCGATGCCCGCCGCGATGCCTTGCGGAACCCCGGGGCTCAACGCGTTGACCGGCGGATTATCGATGGTGACGATCAGGATCTCACCATCGCGTGTGTACTTCACCA
The DNA here is from genome assembly GCA_018268715.1 of Acidobacteriota bacterium. Classification (GTDB taxonomy): domain Bacteria; phylum Acidobacteriota; class Terriglobia; order Bryobacterales; family Bryobacteraceae; genus TMP-7. Next base: position 11,904 of record JAFDVZ010000013.1, read on the forward strand.
GATCGCTCATGGATGATTGCTCCTTGGCCGGCTGGACGGCCAATTCAATATAGCCCGAAACGACGAACCGCCCGGAGGGATCGGTCCCCCGGGCGGTTGGCTGGAATCGGGAAGTGGGACGAGGCTACTTTTTCTCGCCGCCCTGGAGGGCCTTGCCGGCCTTTTCAAGTCCCTTGCCGGTGGCGGAGACGGCCTTCTTGGCGCCCTTCGCCGTGGCGTCAGCCGCGTCGGAGGTCTTCTCCTTGGTGACGCCAGCGGCCGACTTGGCGCCCTTGGCGGTGGTTCCGGCCACCTTCTTGGTTTCCTTGGCGGTTGCGCCGGCCGCGTCGGTGGTTTTCTCGGCGGCGGTTTCGGTCGCGCCCTTGGTGGTCTTCACCGCCTTCTTAGTCTCTTTGGCGGTGACGCCGGCCGCGTCCGAGGTCTTTTCGGCGGATGTTTCGCCAGCCTTCTTGACAGTCTTGCCGACCGCCTTGGCGCCGGCTTCCGTCTTCTCGACGGCCTTCTGAACGGCGCTCTGCCCGGAGGCGAGCAGCCCCCCGGCCAGCACGATAACTGCGAGATTTCGGATTGTCATTAATCGGGAGTCTACCACGCCGCCAACCGATGGGCTAGTTTTAGAGACCTGATTATGTCCCTTCGCGGTTCTGGGCCGTTGGAATGAAGAATTTCGTCAAAAACCGTTCCGTTACAGGCTGTCGCAGGGCTATCCTGAGGTTAAGGCAAGCGCCGGGCGATTCGATTCGTCCGGCCATAGAGGCCGCAAACTGCTGAAACGCGGCAGTTTGAGCCCGGCCGCGACTCAAACGTAGGCTGATGAGAATTCTGGTTGCAGCTTGTGTGTTGACGCTTGGCGGCGTCTTCGCGTCGTGGTGCGCGAAGCCGGCGGCGTCTGCCCAGAAGGATCTTCTCCGCCTGGAGTCGAGCGTCGACAGCATGGGCAGCACGTACACGATGGTGCTGTATGGCCCCGACCAGAGCCGCCTGGAGGTGGCCGCCGAAGAGGCCGCCGAGGAGATCCGCCGCCTGGATCATCTGATGTCGAACTACCAGCCGACCAGCGAGTGGAGCGCGGTGAACCGGGACGCCGGCAGCCGTCCGGTGAAGATCTCTCCGGAGCTGTTCGACCTGTTGACCGCCTGCGTGAACTACAGCAAGGCGAGCGACGGAGCCTTCGACATCAGCGTTGGACCGCTGATGAAGGTCTGGGGATTCTATAAGGGTACGGGCCGGCTGCCCCATCGGGCGGAGGTCCGGGGCGCGCTCGCCGATGTCGGGTATCGGAACATCCAGCTCGATGCGGCCAGCCGGACGGTGCGTTTTGCCCGCTCCGGCGTCAATATCGATCCGGGCGGGATCGGCAAGGGATACGCGGTGGACCGGGCGGCGGATGTTTTGAGGCGCAACGGGATCACGATCGCACTTGTGTCGGCGTCCGGTTCGAGCATCTATGCGATGGGCGCGCCGCCGTCGGATCCGCGGGGTTGGAAGATCAGCATCAAGAATCCCAAGAGCCCTTCGAAAACCATCGAAGACGTCGTGCTCAAGGACATGTCGATGTCCACATCCGGCAACTACGAGAAGTTCTTCTTCGCCGAGGGCCGCATGTGGAGTCACATCATGGATCCGCGCACCGGATTTCCGGCTGAAGGCGTGATTTCGGTCTCCGTCGTCGCGCCGCACACGCTCGATTCCGAAGTGTGGGCCAAACCGTTCTATATTAATGGCCGCCAATGGGCGGCGACTCATAAACCGCAGGGCTTTCGCGTGTTTGTTTGCGAAGACAAGAAGGAGACGTCATGCGCGTGGCTCCCATGACCAGCCGATTTCTGGACGCTTGCCGCCGCCGGCCGACCGATGTTCGGCCAGTGTGGTTTATGCGGCAGGCCGGACGCTATCTCAAGGAATACCGAGAGATCCGCTCCAAACACGGCATTCTGGATATCTGCCGGCGGCCCGACCTGGCCGCGGCCGTGACGCTGCAACCGGTCGAAATTCTCGACGTGGACGCGGCCATCATCTTTGCCGACCTGCTGCTGCCCGTCGAGCCGATGGGCTTGAAGCTGCAATTCATTTCGGGCGAGGGGCCGTCCATCGACAACCCCGTCCGCACTTCCGGCGATGTCGACACGCTGTCCATCTCCAACACCGACGATCTCGGCTATGTGGGCGAGGCGATCCAGAACGTGGTTCGCGCCCTGGCCGGCCGCGTTCCGGTGGTTGGATTCGTGGGAGCGCCGTTTACTCTCGCCAGCTACATGATCGAAGGCGGCCCGTCGCGCAATTTCCTGCGCACCAAGCAGATGATGTACCGCGACGAGACGCTGTGGCGGCGGCTGATGGGCAAGCTGGTGGACGTGCTGGGGCCCTTCGGGCTGATGCAGATCGCCTCCGGAGCCCGCGCGATCCAGGTTTTCGATAGCTGGGTCGGGACGCTGGGGCCGGACGATTACGTTCGCTACGTGGCGCCGTACTCGCGCGCGTTGATCGAACGCATCCGGTCCGGCGGCGTGCCGGTGATCCACTTCGGCACTGGCGCCGGCGGGTTTTTCCGCGAGCTTCACGCCGCGGGAGGCGATGTGCTGGGCGTCGACTGGCGCATCAACATCGACCAGGCCTGGATGGACATCAGCTACCGTTCGGCGATTCAAGGCAATCTGGACCCGGCGGTGTTGTTCGCGCCGCTTCCGGAACTGAAGGCGCGCGTTCAGGAGTTGCTGAAGCGCACCGGGTCGCGCCCAGGCCACATCTTCAACCTCGGGCATGGCATTCTGCCCGAGACGCCGGTGGACCATGTGAAGGCCGTGGTCGACATCGTGCGCAATTTCAAGCCGTAACGCTGTGACCGACGTAGTCATTGTGGGCGGCGGCATCTCCGGATTGTCCGCCGCTTACTATCTGGCCAAGGCCGGCATCCCATCCACGCTCATTGAGAAGAGGCCGCGATTGGGCGGCGTCATACAAACTGAGCGTATCCAGGGTTGCACCATCGAGTCGGGCCCGGATAGTTACCTGGGCGTTAAGCCCGCCGCGACGGAGTTGATCCGCGAGGTCGGCCTGGGCGACCAGATCATCGGATCGAACGACCAACAACGCGTCACCTATGTGGTTCGGCGTGGCCGGCTTGTGCCACTGCCCGATGGGTTGATGATGATGGTGCCGACGAAGATCGCTCCGTTGGTGACAACGCCACTGCTCGGATGGGGCACAAAGATCCGCATGGGCCTCGAATACCTGAAGAGGCCGGGGACGACCGCCGAGGCGGATCGCTCCGTCTCCGAGTTCATCAACCAGCATTATGGGGCTGAGTCGCTGGATTATCTGGCGGAACCGCTATTGTCCGGCGTCTATGGCGGCGATCCCGGGCGCCTGAGCGCTGCCAGCGTGCTGACGCGCTTTGTCGAGTTGGAGCAGAAGTACGGAAGTTTGACTCGCGGGGTGCTGGCGGAACGGGCGAAGGCGGCGAAAAACGGCCGCGCTCGCGGCCCAGAAGGCGGCGCGTTGTTTCGCACGCTGAAGACCGGGCTATCCGACTTGATCGAACGTGTGGCTTCGCTTGCGGCTGAACGCCTGACCGTCGTGCATGACTCGGCCGAAACCGTCGAGCGAGACCAGGATGGCTACCGCGTGCGGGTTGGCGGGGCATGGTTCAGCGCGAAGCATGTCGTCCTGGCTTGCCCCGGATATCAGGCCGCGGCGGTGTTGCGCGGAGTGGACGCCGACTTGGCCGGCGTTCTCAACCAGGTGGAATACAGTTCGTCGCTCACGTTGTCGCTGGGTTATCGTCGAGCCGACTTAGGAGCGCTGCCGGGTTTCGGGTTTCTGGTTCCAAAGAAGGAACGCCGGCGGATGGTGGCGTGCACCGTGGTGCAGAACAAGTTCTCCCATCGGGTGGCTGAAGATAAGGCTGTGCTGCGGTGTTTCTTCGGCGGCGCTTCGGATGAGTCCGTATTGAACGAGCCGGATGAAGCGATCATCCAGGCGGCCAAGGATGAGTTACGGACGCTGGTGGGAATTACGGCGGAACCGGTGTTTCACACCATCGCGCGATGGCCGCGTTCCATGGCGCAATACACGGTGGGCCATGCCCAGAGGCTCCGGCAAATCGAACAAATGGTGAGTCAGTTACCCGGATTGCACCTGGCGGGCAACGCCTACTATGGCATCGGGATTCCGGACTGCGTGCGCACCGGCCGTGACGCCGCCGCCAAGATCGCCGGGAAGAGGTGAGTTATGCGGGGATGGCTGCTCGCTGTGCTCGCCGCTGGGCTTTCGGCGCAGGATATCCCCAAGGCGTGGGATCCGCACGCTGTCGCAGGCCGGCTGACGATGGAGCGACCGTCGCCGAAATTCATCTCAGCGGACGATTACTACAAGATCCCTGAACGGGTGATCTACAAGACCTATCCCGTCTACCGACCCGACAAAGAGCCCCAGAATTACATCCCGTTTCTCAGTTCCCAAAATCCCGAGATCGTCTTCAACCCTGACGCGATCAAGTCGGAGTTCGACTGGCTCCAGGCCGGAGAGGCGGTGTTCAACAGCGCCGCCGATGCGACGTCGCTAACTCCCGATGACCTGCGGAATCCGGAAGTCTGGAAGCGCTTCCACCTTCAGGTGGACGAGGAGGGAGCGTTGCCGGGGTGGCGTTACGTGATTCGCAAGCGCGCCAAGATCGAATTGGCGCCAACGCTGTGCGGCAGTTGTCACGAAGGCGTTGCGAACGGGGTCACCTACGCCGGAGTCCCCGGCAAATGGCGCGCTTCCGCCCTATACGCGACTGACCTTCGGCGGCGTTTGAATTCGATTCGCGATCGGGAGGCGGCCGAACGGCGTGAACTCGATCGACAGTTCGGATTGTTCTCAGTCCCCTGGCAATCGCCCGAGCCGGCGGCGTGGATGGCTCAACTAGCCATTGGGGAGTTATGGAGCGCCTATGACGCGGTTCGCGTCGGAACAGCAGTGCGGCCGGGCGCAAGCCTGCTGTTTCCGCCGATCATTCCAGATCTCATCGGCGTCCAGGAACGGACCCTGCTTGGCGCAACCGGCTGGTTTCGTCACGAGAGTCTGGCGGATCTGATCCGATTCGCCGTCCTCGAGTCCGGCTTCGACGAGGGAGCTCCGCCGCCGGCCGAGCGATTGAGCGACGCGCAGGCGTACGCGCTGGCGTTGTTCCTGTACAGCCTGAAGGCGCCTAAGAACCCTAATCGCTTGGACAAGTTCGCCAAGAAGGGGCAAGCGATCTTCGAACGCGAAGGCTGTGCGAGTTGTCATCCGGGCCCACGCTACACCACGGGCAAGGCAATACCACCGGACGGCGACGACCCCAGGCTGACGGTTCGCACGCGACGCGGGACCGGTTTGTTTCGCATACCGTCGCTCAGGAACATCTGGTATCGGGAGCCGCTCGAACATAACGGGATGTTGACCACGATTGAGGACTGGTTCGACCCGGTCCGATTTCGCGACGACTACTCGCCGAGGCCGGTGAAGGGACACGCCTTCGGGATGAAGCTATCGTACGAGGAACGCCAGGCGCTGGCCGCCTATCTCCGCACGCTCTGAGTTAGCGCGCCTCGGCGTCCACCTCCTGCTTTCCGTTGGGTTCGACGTGGATCGGTTTGCCGTCGGCAAGCCGAGGACGAATCACGGCCGGGTTAGCCCACTCCAGGTCACGATCCGAGGAAACGATCAGCCGGTAGTCGCCTGGCTGGACGCCGAGAAATTCGTAGCTCCCGTCACTGTCGGTCCAATATCCGCGGTAGCGGCTGGGTTCGTCCGAACTGTCAGCGGGGATCAACGCCACCAGGACGCCGGGCACGGGCTGCCCCGCCCGCCGGACGAAGCCATCCACCCGGCCGCCATCCGACGCCGCGACGATGCGAAGAGTCCGCGCGTCGCCGCTCTTAATCTCGATCTGGCTACCTTCGAGCGTCGTTTCACCTTCGACAACCGACTTCACATAGGCAGATCGAGAGCCGCCGATCAACACATGATACTTTCCGGGGTTGATTCTGGGGTACTTGAAAGAGCCCTTATCCGAGACGGCGGCGGTGTAGGCGACACGATCAACGACGTCGCTCAACAGAACATAGAAGCCTCCCGCCGAGTCGCTTGCGCCCGCCGGCAGTTCCAGCACGCCACTCACAGCCGGCGGTGGAGCGAGTTCCATTCGGACGGCAACGTTCTCCGCTCCCGCAATGATCTCCTGTGTCCAGGCGAACTGACTGTCGCCGTCTGGTCGGACGCGAATCTTATAACTCCCCGGCGGCACGGCGGGGATTCTGAAAGAGGACCCAACCGTACTGGATACTGACTGGAACACATTCGAGATTCCGATGTTGTCGCCAATCAGATCGACAACCATCCGACTGAAGTCCTTAACGCTCTTTCCGTCGAGCAACACAGAGATATCCACGCCGGGCTTTGCGACCAGCGCGAAGTCGGCGCGAGTCTCCTGGCCCGCCTTCAGGACCAATGCAGCCGCGGCGCGGGAATCGGCGGTGTTCGGATAGTAAACGGGCGTAAACGCAACAGGCCGCCCGGCGGCGAAAGGTCCCGAGGCGTACCACGGCTTGCCTGTGACACCAAGGTAGTAACTGCCGGGTTGGAGGTTGCCAAAGCGGTACTCGCCGACGTCGTTAGTGTAGGCGTACCCGGCGTTTCCGATTCTCCGGCGGCCGGCAATAACGTCGCCGCGCATTAACTGCACCAGCGCATTCTCAACCGGGTCGCCAGCGTCGTCCACAACCTTCCCGCCAATCGCGGAGGGCGGGAATAACTCGAAACGGACATTGGAGGTTTGCTGATCCGGCCCAGTGACGATCGCAACCGCGGAGCCAACCACGCCCACCGCACCGTAGGGTTGAGGCGCCTGCCCGCTGCGTTCGGCCACCAGCGAGTACTTCCCCTTTAGCACATCGAAATAGAACCGGCCGTCGTCGCCGGTCATCCATGACGAAATCTCCGACGCGCCTTGCCCCGAGGTTCTGACGACCACCCGCACGCGAGGCGCCGGCTTTCCGCTGACGCTGTCGACAACCACGCCCGCGATTCGAAACACCGGAGTCTCGGCGGAGGCCGCAAGGGCCAGCAGCAGGACCGTGGCGAGTCTCATCGAGCCAGCCCCTTCAAGGTGACCTTTTCGCGCGCCCCAGAGCGAACCGACACATCCGCTCCCGCGGTCAGTCCGTGTAGCGCCTCGGGATCCATGTATTCGAACGATTTCATGTCGCTAATCGCGTACAACTTGTAGTCACCAGGAGCCACGTTCTCAAAGGAGAATCTGCCGTCGGGAGTCAAGGGCGTGACTTGCGGCCCCGAGACAGAGCGAGAATTGGCGATTAACAGAACCTGCACGCCAGTGAGCGGAGTATCGCCCGCCAATGTTCCGTCGACGCTTCCGCCATCGGCGGCGAACGATAACTCGATCGTGTCAGGAGTCGCACCGCGGCGGATCGTAATCAAGGAATCGCTGGTGAGATCCAGACTTCCTATCGACGCACGGGCAACATACCGGCCGAATGACTGAACGGCGAGGTGGTAGTCGCCCGGAGGAGCGCCATGGATCGTGAGTCCGCCCTTCATCGGCCGAGCTATGTAAGGGCGGCCATCATCGGCGATGAGTGACACCATGGCGAAGCAGTTATCGCGCGTCTCTCCGGCGCTTCCGCAGTTGGTGTGCACCACCACGTCCGCGGCCGGCTCCAACTCCAGCCCGACGTCGAAGACATTGGCGTTCGTGATGCGAACGTCCGCCTCCGCCGTTTGGATTTCGCCGCCGGCGCCGACCTGAGTCGCACGAAGGCGATAGGCCCCCGGGAGGATATCGTTGACCACGAAAGCGCCTGTGGCGGAGTTGAATGAGGCGCGATTGGCGGACCTTTCGCCGGCAGAGTCGGTAAGCGCCAGCGAGACCGACTGCCCTTCCGCGAAGCGAGTCACTACGCCGTGAAGGCGGTAGGAGGTCTCGCTGGAGAGATTGAAGTCGGCCTCCAGGTGTTGGCCGGAGGATAGGACCAAGGGCGACGCGCCCGCCATGACGTGCGCCCCGCCGTAGTAGACGGTCGCCGCGGCTTCATTCCACTCAGTGGTTGGGGCCTGTCCGCCCACAAACCGCCGGGCGCCGCCGCTACGGCCTCCGGCGCGGACAAAGTAGGTTCCCGGGTCGAGATTCCAGAGTCGATAGCGGCCGCGGTCGTCGGTGGCCGAGCTGCGGGCCTCGGATCGTACGCGGCGTCCCGCGTCGACGCGCGACTGAACCGCGATAACGCTGACTCCTTGCATGGGTGCGCCGTTCTGATCGCGCACTGTTCCTTCAATAACGCACAAAGGCGCCAGCCGGACGGTGACGTCTTCCTTTGAGGGGCCGAGCGCGAGTAACTGGCCGTTCACGGTGATGGAATCGGCAAACTGCGGTTTGGAGGCGGCGATTTGGTACCGTCCCTCAGGAAGCGCTGCGAAGCGGAACAGGCCGGCTGCGTCGGTCAGCGCGCGTTGCTGGCTGTGCGGTTGTCCGGTCCGGAGAGCAAGTCCGACTTGCAGGAGCACGACCAAGGCTCGCTTCACCGGTTCGCCTGTAACCGAGTTAACCACGCGGCCGGCGAGGACATATGACTCACGGGATTCCTGACCGAACAGGGCCAGCGCCGCAGCCAGGAATAATACAACCTTTGTCAGGCGCATAGGGCTCACCTAATTATAGGACGGCTGGTCAGAGGTCCTCGGCGATACGGAGCCAGAGCAGCCCCCCAACGATGGCGAGAAGGGCCGCAACATGCAGCGCCGCTTCCCATCCGACCCACTCGGCCAGCAACGGAGTGAGGGCGGGAGAGATGAGACCGCCGATGTTACTTCCCATGTTCATGGCGCCGCCCGCTGAACCGGATCGAGAACCGGCGAGCCGGGTCATGGTGGCCCAGAACGGGCCTTCGACGCACAGGATCAGCGCGGTCGAGATGGCCATTGCGACCGCGGCGACGACGTCGATCGACGTGCGAGCGCCGAGGCTGAGCAGGACCCCGGCGGCCGGCATCGCGATGAGCGGCACCAGCCGGCGGCCCCATTTCTCGCCGTAGCGCGAGACGAGGTGGTCTGACAGCCATCCGCCCAGCGGGATGGAAACGATCGAAAGGAGCCAGGGAAGGCTGCCCAGCAGGGCGCCCCGCAAGAGACTGAAATGCCGGACTTCCACGAGATAGAGATAGAACCAGAATACGAAAATGTAGCCGACATAGCCCTGAAGCGTGTAACTCGCCGTCAGCAACAGGAAATTGCCTGTGCGGTGGGGAGCGGGGGAGTCAGGCGGCGCGTTGAGCGGACGGCGCTCTGGCGCTGGCTCCTGGTTCAAGAGCCAGAGGCAGCCGGCAACCAAGGCGGGGATAGCGGTGGTCAATATCGCGGTGCGCCATCCGAACCGGACCATGAGCGCCGACACCAGGGGAGGCGCCGCCGCCGAACCGATTCCGATGGAGGCGATGACGAAGCCGTTGGCGCGGGCGCGTCGCTCCGGCGCAATCCAACGAGAGATGGACTGGGCGGATGCGGGAAACGTCGGGGATTCGAAGACGCCAATGAAGAAGCGGATGGCGAGTATCGCGGCAATCCAGCCAGTTATCGCAAGCAATGACGTCCCCAGCACCCAGAGAAAGGCCGAGGCCGCAAGCACCCGGCGGGCGCCGAAACGGTCCGCGAGCATCCCCGCGGGGATCTGACAGATCGCGTATCCCAGCAGGAAGGCGCTGAAGACACGTCCTAACTGCGCCTGAGACCAGCCGAATTCACGCATCATCAGCGCGCCGGTTACCGATACGTTTACGCGACACAGATAACTGGCGGCGGCGGTGAATGACAGCAACGCCACCAGCAGCCAGGGCCGCCTCACCGGCTGAGCCTTTTGTACATGATAATTTCCGACGCGGTTTCGAGGGAGTATCCGGGAATCTCTCCTACGCGCTGGTAGCCGAGACGCTGGTACAGGGCGAAGGCGCGTTGATTGAACGAGGAAACCAGCAGGAAGATCGATCGGGCGGACGGGAATTCGGCTTCGGCTCGTTCGAGCAGCAAGTGTCCGAGCCCCTGGCCGCGGGCGTCCGGCGCAACGGCGATCGATGCGAGATAGGGCGATCCCGCCAATCCCCGCGGGTGCAGGAGCATGAACCCAACGGGTTCTCCGGATTCGCGGCGGGCCACCAGCAGCGTGTATTCGGGATGAGTGAGGCGCGCGAGGCACTCCTCGTAGCGACGGCCCAGCGTGATCCACGGGTCAGTCGACTCCATGAGCCGAGCGCACCAGTCGGCGTCATTCTCGCGCGCCGGGCCGATGGCGATCATTTGCCCGCCCCCGTGATTTCGCGGATGAATTTCACTTCTTCGGACCAGTAGGGCGAGCCGTCGGTCCGGAAGACTTCGTGGAACCAGATGGAGGGCTCGCGATCCGTGTAGGGGCTCTTCCATGAGTCCCACGGCAGGTAGGTCTGAGTCTTGCCGGCCACGAGCCCCCAGTTCATCGCGGCCACCTTGTGCTTTTTCGCCACCGGCAGGCTGCCTTCGAAGGTGCTGCCGTTGCCACGGGCCATGTACTCGGTGCACAGAATCGGGCGGTTATAGCGTTGAAGCCACTCAATCCGTTTCTCGAACTCAGGCGCCGGGTCGTAGTTATGAAACGATAGAACGTCCGATTCGGCAAGTTGGATACGAGCCATGGCGGTGAGTTTGTCGTCGGACGACCAGTCGCTTTGCCACACGCCGCTGGTGAGAGGCTGCGACGGATGCGCCGACCGTGCCCAGGCGAACGCCTTCGGCAGCAACGCAAGGACGAGTTCCTTCTTTGCGGGAGGCTCCTTTGACTTATAACTCGAGTCGTTCGTGTTATCGGGTTCGTTCCAGATATCCCAGCCGAGCACCCGGGCATCCTTCGCGAAGGCGGCCACAACCCCCTTCACGTATGCTTCCAGGCGCGCGTGCTCGGCGGGATTCGCCAGAGCCTGGGCCCCGGGCGCCTGGACCCAACCGGAGTTATGAACGCCCGGCGTCGGGGCATGCTGCTTACCCGGCTTCGGGTTGGGATCCCAACAGGAGTCGAATAGCACAAACAACGGCCGGATGTGATGTTTGGCGGCGATTTGGAGAAAGCGGTCGATGCGGCGCTTGAAGCCGGCCGGATCGTCGCGCCACGGAAGGTCGTGGAGGAAGACGCGCATGGTGTTCATGCCGATGGACTCGGCCCAGCCGAGTTCCTTGTCGATGCGGGCCGGGTCGAAGGTGGCGGCCTGCCACATCTCCAATTCGTTGATGGCCGTCGCCGGAATGTAGTTGGCGCCGACCAGCCAGGGCTGTCGCGAATACCAGGCGTTCGCCTGCGCTTCGGTCCAGCGTTGGGAGAAGGCGGAGGCGGCGAGCGCCGTTGCGAGCGGGAGTAGTGTACGAAGACGGAGCATAATCTCCATTCAGCCTATAGCAACGCGGCGAGGTGTAGAATTAGTACGCTTATGTCCGAATCAACCCCAGCCTCCGGCCGGCGCGATTTCTTCAAGACCGCCGCGGCCGGCTCCGGACTGCTCCTCGTCAAGCCGCGAACTGTCTTCAGCTACCAGGCCAATTCCACCGTGGAACTCGGGCTGGTTGGCTGCGGCGGACGCGGCAACTGGATCGGCCCGTTCTTCCCCGAATTCACGGGGGCCAGAATCGTCGCCGTGGCCGACGTGATCCGCGAGCACCTGGACGCCACCGCGCCGAAGTTCAAAGTGGGGGCGTCGCGCGCCTACTACGGCCCGGACGCGTACCGGGAACTTGCGGCGTCGAAGCTGGATGGAGTGATCGTGGAGACGCCCACCTACTTCCATCCCGAGCAGGTGAAGGCGGGGGTGGACGCGGGCAAGCACGTTTACTGCGCTAAACCCGTGGCGGTGGATGTGCCCGGCTGCAAGAGCATCCTCGAATCGGGGCGGAAGGCGGCGGCCAACGGCAAGACGCTGCTGGTGGATTTCCAGACTCGCTCGCAACCGGTGTACCAGGAGGCCGTCGCTCGCGTGCATCGGGGCGATATCGGCAAGCCCGCCATGGCGCAGACGCTGTATTATGCGGGGCGGCCGGCGGCCGATAAGTCGAAGCCAGGCATGGATCCCGGCCAGGGGCGGATCATGAACTTCTACATGGACCGCGTGCTGGGCGGCGACATCATCGTCGAACAGAACATCCATGTGATCGATGTGACGAACTGGCTGTTGAAGGGACATCCGCTGAAGGCGCACGGGACGGGCGGGCGGACCGACTGGTGCGGCACGAAATTCGACGCCGGCGACGCTTACGATCATTTTGTCATCACGTATTGGTATCCGAACGAGGTGCAGTGCAGTTTCAGCTCGAACCAGCTGACCAACTCGTTTTCGGATCTCTGCGTACGCGTTTTTGGCGTCGATGGGTGCGCCGATACCCACTACGGCGGGCTGATTCGCATCACCGGCAAGAACGCCTGGATGGGCTCAGAGAAGGACGATACGTTCCGCCAGGGCGCGATCAACAACGTCAAGGCGTTTGTAGAGAGCATACGGACGGGCAGGCCGCTGAACAATGTCGAGGAATCCGTGCGGAGCAACCTCACCGCGATTCTGGGCCGGACGGCGGCTTACAAGCAGACCACGGTGAGTTGGGAGGAACTGCTGGCCTCAAACGAGCGCTGGCACGCCGACCTGAAGCTGCAATGGTGATCCGATGCTAAGCCGCCGCACATTGTTGAGCTGCGCCGCCGCGCTCCCGCTGGTGTCGGCCAAGACGCCTGGTTTGCGGTTCGGCGTGATGGACGGCGTGCTGAAGAAGACGTCGGATCCGGACGCTTGCGCCATCGCCCGTCGCATCGGACTGGAGGGCGTCCAGGTGACCCTGGGGCGTCCGAAAGACGGGCGGTTGGCGCTGGAGGATCCCGAATTGCAGGCGCGTTGGGTCGCAGCCTCGAAGGCGGCTGGAATTCGCCTCGACGCAACCTACATCGACGTGTTGCACGACGAGTGCCTGAAGGACAACGCGCAGGCGCGGGACCGGGTGCGCAAGGGGATCGAGATTACTCGAAAGCTGAACGCGCCCATCCTGATGACCGTCTTCTTCGGCGAGTGCGCCATTCAGAACCGTGCGGAGGCGGACGCCGTCGCCGGGGCGTTTCGCGAACTCGCGCCGGAGGCGGAGGCGGCGGGCGTCATTCTCGGCTTCGAGAACATGCTCGACGCGGAGGACAACCTGCGCGTCTACGATCGTGTCGCCTCGCGCGCCTTCAAGATCTACTACGACGTGGGCAACTCCACGACGCGGGGCTACGATGTCCCCAATGAGATCCGGCAGTTGGGCAGGGACCGGATCTGCCAGTTCCACTTCAAGGACGGGCGGAGTTATCTGGGTCAGGGGAAGGTGAGTTATCCGCCGATTCTCGATGCGATTCGCGAGATCGGGTTTTCCGGATTCGCGAACCTGGAGACCTCGAGCCCTTCGGGCGACCCGGAAGCCGACACCCGAAAGAATCTGAGTTATCTGAAGACATTGATATGAGATTGATGCTGTTGCTACTCCTGGCTGTCGCCAGTCAGGCCCAGACTGTCATTCGGGCGGCGCGGGTATTCGACGGCGAGTCGATGCGCGAGGGTTGGGCAGTGCGCATTGAGGGAGACCGAATCACGGCCGCGGGCCCGTCGGCCTCCGTCTCCACGGCCCAGGCTCGCATTATCGACCTGGGCGGCGTCACGCTGATGCCCGGTTTGGTGGAGGGGCACTCCCACATCCTGCTGCATCCCTACAATGAAACGCCCTGGAACGACCAGGTGCTCAAGGAGGGAGTGGCGTTACGGGCGGCGCGCGCGGTGAATCACCTTCGCTCCACTCTGATGGCTGGATTCACCACCATGCGCGATCTGGGGACCGAGGGCGCGGGATACGCGGACGTCGAGTTGCAGCAGGCGCTGCGCGAGGGCATTGCGATCGGCCCGCGGACGCTGGTGGCCACTCGTGCGATTGTCGCGACCGGCGCCTACGCGCCCAAGGGGTACGCGCTCGAGTTCCGCGTGCCGCAGGGCGCCGAGGAGGCCGACGGAACCGACAGCCTGATCCGGACTGTTCGCGATCAGATCGGCCACGGCGCCGAATGGATCAAGCTGTACGGCGACTATCGCTGGGGGCCGCATCGCGGCGCGTATCCGACGTTTTCGCAGGAGGAAATGACGCTCGCTGTGGCGACGGCGCGCGCAGCGGGTGTGCCGGTGGCGGTGCACGCGTCAACGCCCGAAGGAATTCGGCGCGCCACGCTGGCCGGCGCGGAGACGATCGAGCACGGCGACGACGGAACGCTGGAGGTCTTTCGCCTGATGAAGGCGCGGAACGTCGCGCTGTGTCCGACCGTGGCCGCGGGCGACGCGACCGCGCAGTATGCGGGTTGGAAGAAAGGGCAGCAGCCGGAGCCGCCTTCGGTGACGCGGAAGCGGGCCAGTTTCAAGCTGGCGCTCGAATCCGGGGTTACGATTCTCAGCGGCAGCGACATCGGCGTATTCGCGCACGGCGACAACGCGCGGGAGATCGAGATGATGGTGGATTACGGCATGACGCCGCTCGCCGCTCTCGAGTCCGCGACATCGGTGGCGGGGCGCGTACTCCACATGGACATCGGGCGCGTGAAACCGGGAATGTTCGCCGATCTTGTCGCCGTGGAGGGGAATCCGGCAACCGATATTCACGCCCTGCGGCGCGTCAAGTTCGTGATGAAAGCCGGCGTCGTGTACAAGGATTGACGCACGCAAACGGGGTCTGCGTTCGTGAACCGGCGTTAATGCTGCGCGGCCGCCCATGGCCGCAATCGAGCGGGGTGGTGGTTTTCAACCGGTCGAGTCGAGCGGGCATTTGGAGCAACCCCTGCCCTGTCAACGCGTTCCACTTTGGCGAGTGACGTGCCAGATTGTTTGGCGGCGCTGTGGGATTGGCGTCGAGAGGAAGGTGGACCATGAGAGCATCCAGATTCGTCGGCAACGGCTTCGGCATCGCGTGCGCGGTTCTGATCGCCATTGTCGCGCCCGCGTCGGCGCAAACTGACCCGGATCAGATGGCGGCAGGCTCGCAGCTGCTGGCGCCGGCTCAACTGGAGAATCTGGTGGCTCCAGTGGCGCTGTATCCTGACCCGCTGCTCAGCCAGGTGCTGGCGGCTTCCACGTATCCTCTGGAGGTGGTGGAGGCGCAGCAGTGGCTGCAACAGAACAACGGATTGCGGGGCGAACAACTGATGGACGCCGCGCGGCAGCAGAACTGGGACGCCAGCGTATCGGCGCTGGTGGCGTTCCCCGATGTTCTGGCCCTGCTGAATCGCGACATCCGCTGGACCACCGACTTGGGTAACGCGTTCCTTGGGCAACAGCAGGATGTGATGGCGGCGGTGCAACGCATGCGGGTTCGCGCCCAGCAGAACGGACGGCTCGCGTCGACGCCGCAGCAGACGGTGCGGATGGAAAATGACGGCGGACAGACGGCGGTGGTCATCGAACCCGCCACCCCGCAGGTCATCTACGTGCCGGTGTACAACCCTGAGTACGTTTGGGGGCCGCCGTCATGGGGCTACTACCCTCCGCTGTGGTATCCGACGGTCGGCTATGGATTCGGATTCGGACCGGGCATCTATCTGGGTGGATTCTTCCCAGGATGGGCCGTGGGCTGGAGCGGCTGGGGATTCGGTTGGGGCTGGGGATGCGGCTGGTTCGGGCGCGGGCTGTTCGTGAATCCCGTGTTCTTTAGCCACTACGGCTACCATGGCTACTACGGAGGCAGCCGTTTCTATGCGGGCGGACGGTTTGTCGGCGGCGGCCGCGGCGTCTGGGCGCACGATTCGTATCATCGCGCCGGCGTGTCGTATGGCAATGCGCGAGTGGCGGCGAACTACCAGAACGCGCGGTTTTCCGAAGGCAGGATGAACGCCGGCATGCGCGGCGCGGGTGGATTTTCGAGCGGCCGCGGGTATCAGGGCGGATCGTCCTACGCCAATGGCGGCGGTCGGGGATTCTACGGCGCCAATCAGGGTTCGCGCTCCTATTCCTCCGGGCAGAACGGCGGCCGGAGTTACTCCCAGCCCGGTTATAGCAGGAATTACTCGACTCAGGGCTATCGCGGTAACTCGGGCGGTAATGGCGAGGCGTCGCGGAGTTACTCGTCGCCTCGCAGCTACGGCGGTGGACGCTCCTACTCGAGCGGTCCCAGCGCCGGATCCTACGGCGGTGGACGCTCCTACTCGAGCGGCCCCAGCGCCGGATCCTACAGCGGTGGACGCTCTTACTCGAGCGGTCCCAGCGCCGGATCCTACGGCGGCGGGCGTTCCTACTCGAGCGGTCCCAGCGCCGGATCCTACGGCGGCGGACGCTCTTACTCGAGCGGCCCTAGCGCCGGGTCCTACAGCGGCGGGCGTTCCTACTCGAGCGGCGGTTACAGCAGCGGCGGTGGACGATCGTTCGGCGGCGGTGGCTTCAGCAGCGGAGGCGGACGATCTTCCGGGGGCGGAAGCTTCAGCAGCGGAGGAGGCGGACGCTCCTTTGGCGGTGGCGGCGGACATGCCTCGGGCGGCGGCGGTGGCGGCCGCGGCGGGCGCAGATAGATTCTCTTGGGGGGGCGGCTTTAAGCCGCCCCTTTTCAATTTCTGGGAGGCGTCTTCACCTGCCCGCGCAAATGACGCCGAAGATCACGATCGCGATCAACACCACCCCCACTGTCAGAGTGGACGTCATCACCGCGGCGAGCGAGCCTCTGAACCGCTCTTCCGTCTCCTTGACATGCATGATTCTGGCCGACATACCGGTAGGCCTCCAGCTAAATTGTAGTGCGCGGGCCCGCTGAGTCAAGGCCCCTCCCCGTCAAGAAAGACTCCGTACTCCCGACCTGAGAGAGTAAACCGGATTCCCAGAGCCCCGTCAAGCCAAACAGGTGGTGAAGGCGGAATGATGCACGTAACAGCAAGATGGGTGGCGGGGATGATGCTGGCGGCGACGACCGCGATGGCGCAAGGCCCCACGACGATGGCGGCGCGGCGGTTTCTGGAGCAGGCCGCGTTCGGGCCCAACGCCGCGACCGTGGCCGAGGTTCGAAAGGCTGGGTTCAGCGCCTGGATCGATAGCCAGATCGCTCTCCCTGAATCGAAGTGGTCGACAATTCCCGATCCGGCCGTGGATGCGAAGGGGAACACGTCCTTGCGTCCGGCGCAGGACGCGTTCTTCTCCAACGCCGTCGGCGGACCCGATCAACTGCGTCAGAGGGTGGCGTTCGCGCTCGAACAAATCTGGGTGGTGTCGGGCGTCAAGTTGAAGCCGGAGGCGGTGACGCCCTTCCTTCGACTGATGCAGGCCGATGCGTTCGAAACCTACGACAAGATCATGTACGACGTGACGCTGAGTCCCGCCATGGGCCATTACCTCGACATGGTCAACAACAACAAGCCGACGATGGGCCGGGCCGCGGACGAGAACTACGCTCGCGAACTGCTTCAGCTATTCACAGTCGGATTGGTGAAACTCGACGACTGGGGCCGGCCTGTGACGGACTCCACGGGCCAGCCCGTCCCGACCTACGATCAGGACACCATCGAGGGATTCGCCCGAGCGCTCACCGGGTGGACCTATGCGCCGAAAGCGGGCGCTAACTCGAAGTTCCCAAATCCGGTGAATTGGGACGCGCCGATGGTGGCCTTTGAGGCGAATCATGACCGGACCAGCGGGAAGACGCTGCTCAACGGGTATGTCCTGCCCGCCAACCAGACCGCGGAAGCTGACTTGAAGGACGCTCTGAACAACGTGTTTCGCCATCCCAACGTGGCTCCCTTTGTGTGCCGCCAACTGATTCAGAGGCTGGTGACCAGCAATCCTTCGGAATCGTATGTGCGGCGCGTGGTCGGGGTCTTCAACGCCAGTCCGCGGGGCGACATGAAGGCGGTGGTCAAGGCCATCCTTCTCGATTCGGAGGCGCGAACGGGCGACGATGGCTCAGAGAACATCGCGACGAAGCTGCGCGAGCCGGCGCTCTGGATTCCATCCCTGCTGCGCGGCCTGGATGCGCAGATGGCTCCGTCCAACGCGCTGACCGCCGCGGCGGCCGGGCTGGGACAGACAATCTACTACTCACCCAGCGTCTTCAATTACTTCCTGCCCGGTTATGCGATCAACATTCCGCCCGCCGACGCCTACAATGCGCCGGAGTTCCAACTGCTCGGCGAAGCGTCGGCCACGGCGGCGGCGGATCTGGTGTTCTCGTTGGTGTACGGGAAGCCCGCCGGCGTGACGGTCGACCTGACTCCCTACATCACCATGCTGGGCGCCAAGCCCGGCCCGTCGGAGGTCGGAAAGATGGTGGATGCGCTCAATGTGGCCTTGCTCGGCGGCCGAATGCCGGCCTACATGCACGACATCGTCACCGCGGCCGCGGGCAAGGCCACAACGCCCAAAGGCATGGCCCAAGGGGCCGTCTATCTGATCGGCTCATCGTGGAATTTCCAGGTGGCGCGCTAACTCCCAGCCTGAAATGAGGAACTCATCCATGACATCACGACGCAACTTCCTTCGCGCCGCATTGTCGCTCGGCACGGCGACCGCAACCGGCGGATTCAGCCGGCTCGGGCTGTTGAACGCGATGACCCAACCTTCCGGATCGTATCGCGCGCTGGTCTGCGTGTTTCTCTACGGCGGCAACGACAGCAACAACCTGGTGGTCCCGCTCGACACGGCCGGTTACAGCAGCTACAAGAGCATCCGTGGCGGACTCGCCCTGGACAGCGCCGCGCTGGTTCCCTACGCCGGCAAGGCCTACGGCCTGCATCCGAAATTTGCCGATCTCGCCGCGATTCAGAACCAGGTGGCGCTGGTCGCCAACGTGGGGAACATCGTGCAGCCGACCAGCCGCGACCAGTATTTGAAGGCGTCCGTCCCGCTGCCCGGCAACCTGTTCTCCCACGCCGACCAGCAGGCCGAATGGCAGACCTCGGTGGCGCAGGGGCAAGCCAACACCGGATGGGCCGGACGGCTCGCCGATCGCATGAGCCAGCTGAATCCCGGTTCGTATCCAGCGTTCGTTTCAGTGGCCGGAAACGCGCTGATGGGCACGGGCGCAACCACTCACCCCGCTTCGGTGACGCCGAACGTAGCGGTCGGATTGCGGGGATTCGGCTCGGACGCCGCCTCCCAGGCGCGGCTCGCGGCGTTACAGGACCTGGTTCAGCAGGACACCATGCAGACCGGCGCCGGCGCGATCCTGTTGACGCAAGCGGCCGGCACGATGCGGAACGCCCTTGCCGATGACGCCGCCCTGGCCGCCGCGCTCAACGGCGCACAGCCCATCGCCACGGAGTTTCCCGCCACCTCGATCGGCCAGCAGTTGCTGGAAGTGGCGAAGCTCATTCAGGTGCGCGACCCGTTGGGCATGAACCGCCAGATCTTCTTCTGCTCGCTAGGCGGCTTTGACACACACACGGCGCAACTCAACGATCAGGACCGTCTATTCGCTCAACTCAGTCCCGCTCTGGCCGCGTTCTACAAAGCGACCGAGGAACTGGGAGTCGCAAGCCAGGTGGCCACGTTCACGGAGTCGGATTTCAGCCGGACGCTGCAGCCGAACTCCAACGGCGGATCGGATCACGGCTGGGGCGGCCATCATATTGTGATGGGCGGATCGGTCAAGGGCGGCGCGATGTACGGCGCGTTTCCGTCGCTCCAACTGAATGGGCCCGATGACGCGGGAGGCGAAGGCCGCTGGATCCCCACCACATCGGTTGACCAATACGGCGCAACGCTCGCGCAGTGGTTCGGCTTGGGCGCGACGGACCTCGCCGCCGTATTCCCGAACATCGGCAACTTCGGCAAGACCGATATCGGATTGTTCGGCTGATCGCACATCGGGAATAATCGCGTCGCGCCGCGGCATTCTAATGATGCATGGCGGCGGCGACTACTTGGGGCGGAAGAATGCGCGGTACACTCGTGTGGTTGCCGCTATCCGACAGCAATTCCACGGCCCGTGAACGGTTCGACGCCGAGGCGATGCCTCACCTGGGCGATCTGCACCGCACGGCGCTACGTCTGCTCGGCGACGCCGCCCGCGCCGAGGATGTGGTGCAGGAGGCCTATCTGCAAGGCTGGAAGTCGTTCCATCGCTTCCAGCCGGGCACGAATTGTCGCGCCTGGATGTTCCAGATCCTGTTCCACTGCGTCAATCACTATCGCCGCAAGTGGTTCCGGTTCGCTCAACTCAAGGAGCATGAGGAACACCTGCAGGAAAACCTGCCGGCGCCTCCGCTCATGCCGGAGCGCCTGACCGACTCCGACATACTCGCCGCGCTCGACCGGGTTCCAGTGGATTACCGCTCCGTGGTCCTGCTGGTGGACGTGGAGGAGTTCGCCTATAAAGAGGTCGCCGAGATTCTCGCCATCCCCATCGGCACCGTAATGTCGCGTTTGAGCCGCGGACGCAAGATGCTGCGCGAGCAACTGGCGGACGTCGCCCGTTCCTATGGGCTTCGGGCGGAGAAAGGACAGGCGCGATGACAACCGAGTCCTGCGGCGCGATCCTGGCTGAACTCGATTTTCATCTGGACGGCGAACTTGCGCCGGAACGCGCCGCGGCGGTGGAGGCCCACCTGGGATCATGCCCGGCGTGCGCGGCGGAGTTCGCCGCGAAGGCCCGGCTGCGTGACGCGTTGCGGTCGGCGACGCGGGCCGTGAAGCTCGACCCGCGGCTGGCCGAACGGATCCGCGCCCAATCGCGGCGTCCGCCCGCCGCATCGTGGACCCGCGGCCTGATGGCCATCGCGGCGACGGCGATTGTGCTGGTTGGAGTCGGGGCGATGTACCGATACTACCGGCAGCAGACATCGCCCGAAGGCTACATTGCCCGCTGGTCGAGGCAGGTCAGCGCGATCGTGCGGGTCGGCCTTAGCGACCACCTGCATTGCGCGGTGTTCGGCAGCGTGCCCCGGAAGCCGCAGCCGGTTAGCCAAATGGTGCAGGAGATGGGCGACCAGTACAAGGACCTGTTGCCGCTCATCAAGGATCGCATCCCGCCGGCATACCAAGTGATGACCGCGCATCGCTGCACCGTGGGTGGACGGCAGTACGTTCATCTGGCGGCGCGCGACGGCGTTCACATCGCGTCGTTGATCATCACGCGAAAGGGCGCCGACGAATCGTTCGCGGGCATCGCGCCGGTGATGATGCGGTCGGGCATCGCGATCTACGGGGCCGGCGTCGACCGTTTCCACATCGCGGCGTTTGAAACGCGCGGCCACCTGGCGTACCTGATTTCGGACGACTCGACGGGCGACAACATGGAGATGATGGCCGCTTTCGCGCCAGTGCTCGGGGAAGCGTTGCGGCGACTCGAATCCTGACCGGCGCGCGGCGGGCTGGAGCAAGCGATAATGTGATCTGATGCTCCTCCGCATTTTCGTATTTTCATTGGCGTCGTGCTGCGCCTGGGCGCAGGGCAAGGATGGTCCCCAACCGCGCGTGGTGGATCCGGGCGGCGCGTCGACGGCGCCTTCGGACGCCGTGGCGCTGTTTGATGGGCGCGACCTGTCGCACTGGACCACGACGAACGGCGGTCCCGCCAGGTGCACGGTGGAAGCCGGAGCGATGGCCTGCAAAACCGGATCGGGCGATATCGTTAGTAAGGAGAAGTTCAAGGCGGCGCAGATCCACATCGAGTTTTCGATACCGGACATGCCCGACCAGCACGGCCAGTTGCGCGGCAACAGCGGCGTGTTCCTGCAAGGGCGCTATGAGGTTCAGGTGCTCGATTCGTTCCGGAATCCCACCTACGCCAACGGGTCCTGCGCGGCGCTCTATGGTCAATATGCGCCGCTGGTGAACGCATCGCGCTCGCCCGGCCAGTGGCAGAGCTATGACATTGTCTTCCACCCGCCCGCCTGCGACGCAAGCGGCGCGGTGATTCGCAAGGGCACTCTCACCATCCTGCACAATGGCGTTCTGGCCCAGGACCACGTGGAGATCCAACACGCCACGCCGGGCGACGGGGGCGGCGGCGTCTGCGAGGCCGGCCCAATCCGGTTGCAGGACCACAGCGGATTCCCCGGCGCGCCGGTGACCGTCATGCGCTTCCGCAACATCTGGATCCGTCCTCTCGATTGATGACTCCGAAGGTCGACATCCTCATTCTGGGAGCGGGCCCGGCCGGGGCCACCGCCGCGCGACTGCTGGCGCTGCAGGGCCGTTCGGTTCTGTTGCTGCGCGGGCCGGCGTCACGCAACCCGCACGCCGGAAGTCTTCCGCCCACGATCGCCGAAGTCTTTCGCTCAATCGGCGTCCTCGACGCCATCGAACAGGCGAACTTTTATCCGGACCTCGGCGTAGTGCGCTGGTGGCTCGACGCCGAAGCCGAGGTGGAGTCCTATGTCGAGGGATCGCGAGGTTATCACGTCCAGCGCCACGCCCTTGACGAACTGCTGCTGACTCTCGCAGAAAGCGCCGGAGTAGAGGTCCAGCGCAACAGCCGCGCGCCCAGGGTGGAACTCGATCGCGGCATCGTGGAGCACGACGGCGGCGTTACGGAAGCGCGTTTTGTGTTGGATGCGACGGGCCGCGCCGGTCTCATCGCGAGACAGATCCGGCGGTTCTGGGATCCGCGGTACCGCACCGTGGGGCTGTGCGGCTTGCTGCGCGCAAGTGAGACGTTCGACGCCGACCCTCATTACAACCTGATGGAAGCCTACGACCGCGGTTGGGCCTGGTCCGTGCCGCTCTCGCCGCGCTGCCGTTACGTTTGCTTCTATGTGGATGCTAGCATCGCGCGCGATGGCGAGACTCAGTTTCGGGCTGAGTTAGCGCGGACCGTGGAGTTTCAACGGCTGTTCGGAGACGCCGAGTTGGAGTCGCCCCCCTGGGTGCGCGATTCGAGTCTCTATTATTCGGAACGTTATGCGGGAACGAACTGGATGCTAATGGGCGACGCCGCCTCATTCGCTGATCCGCTCAGCTCATCGGGCGTTGAGAAAGCGCTCCTGTCGGCTCAGTTCACGGCCGAAGCGATCGGGCGTTGTCTGGACCGGCCCGCGGAAGCCGGTGAGGCGATTCGGTCGATGAACGCCCGCGAAGCACGCGTCTGGCGCGAGCATGCGGAAAGCGCCGCGCGGACCTATGCCGCCATGCTCGATCTGTACGACACGCCCTTCTGGCGGGACCGGGCTAAGCCTCCCGAGCTATAGCCCTGCGGCGCGAAGAGCAAAAAAAGCGGCGGCCCGTGCAGGAGGCGACGGACCGCCGCGGTACGAACAGGAAAGGCAAGGGCACTCAGCCGCGGCCGTTCTCGACGCGAAGTGAATTCTTCACGGAGAATGCGCCGAATACGCCGTTGGCGCGGATTCCGGCCAGGATCTTGTCGGTCTGGTTCGCCACCACGCCTTCCAGCGTGATGTCGCCGTTCTTCACGATAATGCGAATCGACGGCTGGGCCCCGGCGCCATAGCGTTGCAGGGCCGAATACCCGTAGATGGCGCGGGCGGCGGCGATCCGGATGCGGTCGTCGCTCGGCGACAGCGGCAGCACCTCAATCTGGTTGTCCACGCGGCCAACGCCCTCAATCCGCTTCACCACGTTTTGGGCGTCCGACTTGAGGTACGGGCGGGTGACCTGGCCGGACAGCGTAACAACGTCGCCGTCCACGCGGTAAGTCAAGTTATCGAAAACATTGTAATAGGGGAGCATCACCAACTCATGCCGGACCTTGTCGGCTAAGTTGGATGGATTGCTCTGTTGCTTCGAGAACGCGGGAAACGCCAGGATCGCGGCGGCCGCCAGGGTGATTGTCAGTTGTTGGATAGTCCGTTTCATCGTCTTCTCCCTCCGTTCAATCTGTCGGATGTCGGCGGCGAAAGACGGGTTCCAACGTTTAAGATTTTTTACGGGAGCGGCCGCTGACAGTCGCGGCCTGCAAGAAAGCAAAAAGGCGACCCGGCCTTTTCGGCTCTTAGGTCGCCTCCCCACCAGATACTTAATAGATGCCACAAAACGGCTCCGCGTTCCAGGGGGATCGAGGAAGATCGACCGGATCAACCCAAAACGGGGAGTTCCAGGTAGCCTTGCGGCGTGAAATAGCTGCCCTCGGTCGCGCCCTGGGGAGCGATGCGGCGCAACTCGCGGTTCAGTTGTTCGGCGGACGCGCGTCCCGCCAGGGCGTCCTCAAAGGCCCGGGTCGCCGCCCGCGCCTGCGCCGCCGTTTCGTGGGCGAACTCGAGCCGGAAATGGCGGATGCCGGCCTCTAGCCATTTCTCCAGATGGAGGCTGGCTTCCTGAGCCTCCGCGCCGAACACCGTATTACGGCAACCGACATCGGCCATCACCGGGTGGGCGCGCCGGTTCACATCGCGCACCGCCACCCGATGCGTCTCGCACGGCCGGCCACAATCCTTGTAGGTTGTGCCGTTGGACAGGAAGCGGCAGAACACGCAGTGCTCGGTATGGAAAACGGGCAAGTGCTGATAGACCACGGCCTCGATGGCGCCCGCCCCCACGCGCCGCGCCAGCGTGGCCACCTGGTCCGCGTTCAGATCGTAGCCGGGCGTGATGCGCTCGACGCCCGAATGCAGGAACGCGGCGGCGGTCAGGACGTTGGCGGCGTTCAGGCTGAAGTCGGCCGTCACCGGCGGATGTTCGACGCCCTCGAGCGCCGCCAGCAACCCGGCCGACCGCGCCAGGATGGGGCAGCCCAGCCTCAGCAGGAACTGCACGATCCGTTCCTCACCGGGCTTAAGGATCCGAGGGCTCGCGACGCGCACCGCCAGTCCGGCCTCCCGCAGGCGATCCACCGAAGGTTTGAGCCCGTACAAGTCCAGATAATCGAGCGTCACGCTCGCCGGCCGAGCCTCGATGGCGGCCTCCAACTGCTCGGGAGTTCGCACCAGAAGGTGCAGGAATGGCCCGCCGGGCGTTTCCGTGCGAGGCGCGATCGCCGCCAGGGCCGCCTCGAACATCGCCGCGCCGTCGCGAATCTCCGCCTCCACAGGCTTCCGCTGCAGCGCCGCCAGCCGCTCCACGGCGTCCCGGCGAACCTGGTTCAACAGCGACGCCGGCGCGAACGGCCGCCCCTCGACGCGCAGTTCAAGGCTCTCCAGTTCGTACGGCGTGCCTCCCAGCCGGCTGAACTGCTCTCGCGCCAACTCTTCGGAAATCTCCCGTTTCGCCGCCGTTCCAAGCGCCTCCGCCGAACTCGCCTCAACGGCCAATTCCGGCCGCCGCGCCAGCCGCCACTCGGTGTGGAGCGGCGCCCCTTCCCGGGCCGTCGCGAGAACCCGCACCGGCTGGCGCGCCAACGGCTGCCCCGGTTCGATGAACGGACGAATCGCCTTCGCCAGATCCGGATCGTTCGTTCGCCACACCAGATCGCCAGGCCGGATGCGCGCCGCGTCCACCCCGCCGCGGCCAAATCGCAACTCGAGCAGCCCTCCCGGCGCCTCGGCGACGCCAAACACATTGCCGCCCTCTTCCGGCTCCTGCGGACTTCGCCAATCCGCCGCATCGAACACGACGCCGTCGCCCGGCTTCAGCGGAGCATGCCGATGCGCCCCGCCCGGCTCCATCGACACGCCGGTGGAAGACACCCGCGCCACCCGGCCCATCAGCACTCCGCGATGCCTCGGCGCGCGTCCCCGCACCACCGCCTGATGATTCACGCCCGTGATGAAGTAGGGCCCAAGACCCCGCGAATACACCTGCTCGAGCCGGATCTCCTCTTCGGGCGTCAGCGAAAGCTCGAGCCCCGCCCAAGCCTCGTCAACGGCCTTCCGATAGGCGTTCGTCGCCAGCGCCACATAGTCCGCATCTTTGTAGCGCCCCTCGATCTTCAGCGCCGAAACGCCGATCTTCACGATCTCCGGCACATGACGCAGGGCGTACAGATCGCCGGGCGACAGCAGATACCGCGCATCGCCCAGCGGCCGCGTCTCGCCGTCGACGATCAGGTCGTACGGCATCCGGCACGCCTGCGCGCACTGCCCGCGATTGGCGCTACGCCCGCCCCAAGCCTCCGACGAGAAGCACTGGCCGGAGTAAGCCACGCACAACGCGCCGTGCACGAAAATCTCCAGCTCGCAGCTGGTCTGTCCCCGTATCGCGCGCACCTCGTCGAGCGACAACTCGCGCGCCAGCGTCACGCGGCTCGCGCCGAACCGCCGCGCCACCTCCACGCCCTCGGCGCTGGTGACGCTCATCTGCGTGCTGCCGTGAATTTCCAGCGCCGGCGCAATCTCGCGAGCCAGCCTCGCCACGCCCGCGTCCTGCACGATGATCGCGTCCGCGCCGGCGCGCGCAATCGCCTCGATCGCCCTCGCCGCCTCCCGCAATTCGTGATCGAACACCAGCGTATTGAACGTGACGAATCCGCGGACGCCGCGCCCGTGCAGCGTCCGGAAGACCTCTTCCAGGTCGCTGAGCGCGAACCCCACCTTGGCCCGCGCGCTGAAATGCCGCAGGCCGAAGTAGACCGAATCGGCGCCCGCCTCGATAGCGGCCTGCAACTGCGGCCAATATCCGGCCGGACTCATTACTTCAGGTTTGGGAAAAAGGGACATGCGGACCGCGGCTATTTCCAGGGTACCGCGCGTCGCTCCCACTCCGCCCCTAACCGTGAGACGCTTACCTCGCCGCGCCCCTTTTCATCACCACGGCTGGACTTTTCGCGCTACCCTCTTTTAAGGCTCGTAAATTCGCCTGGGATTCCAGGCCAATGCAGTGAAGGAGGTTCATCAATTTGAGAGGATTGTTTATCGCGTGCGCCGCGGGCGCACTGTTCGCGATATCGGCGGCTGCTCAGCCGGCGATTCGAAGCTCGTTGGGAGTTGTGAACGCCAGTTCCAACACAAGCGACGTTGCCCGTGGATCGTGGTTCGTTGTTTACGGAACCGGGTTGGGACCGGCCAGCATCGTGGTCGCTTCCGGAGCGCCGTATCCCAGCCAGCTGTCGAGCACGCAGGTCACGTTCACCCCGGCCGCGGGCGGAGCGCAGGTCAGCGCCCTGCTCTGGTACACCCTGTCGACGCAGGTTGCGGCGATGCTGCCTTCCAGCACGCCCGCCGGCGCCTACGACGTGAAAGTGACATATAACGGTCAGACCAGCGCCGCGCAACGCGTCGCCGTCGTCGAGCGCAATTTCGGCTTCGCCACCCAGGCCCAGAACGGCCTCGGCCCGGCGCAGGCCACCTACGGAGGGCTCGACCTCAACCGCTTCACCACCGGACAGATCGACAAGTGGGCCACTCGCCCGGCCAAAGTCGGCGACGTCATCGTACTGTGGGGCACCGGCCTTGGCGCGGACTCAGCCTCCGACACCACCGGCGGCACATCGGGCGATCAGACCTCGGCGGCGCAGGTCAAAGTCATGGTCGACAACGTCGAAGTCACGCCCGCCTACGCAGGACGTTCCAACGGATCGCCCGGCCTCGATCAGATCAACTTCACGGTGCCCTCGGGCGTCAGTCCGAACTGCTTCGCCACCCTGTACGTCAAGGCGGGAGGCCGCATTTCCAACTTCGGCTCGCTCGCCATCGCCGCCGCCGGACAAAGCGCCTGCCCCAGCAGTTCGCTGACTTCCGCGCAACTCACCCAACTCGACCAGGGCGCAACGCTGACCATCGGCACGCTCAGCCTGAGCAAATTGGGGCTGAAGGTCACCGTCCCCGTTCTCGGCACGATTGATCAAACCTCGGAATCCGCCTCGGGATCCTTCGCCCGATACAGCATTTCCGACGTCGCCACCTCCAACTTCGCCTTCACGCAGACCGGTTCCTGCTTCGTCAGCAAGCGTGTGGGAACCACCGGCGACATCGTCTCCGGCGCTCTGCCGACGGCGCTCGACGCGGGAACGAAGTTGACGCTGAACGGGCCCAACGCCAGCAATATCGCGTTGCCCGGGACGGCGGGCGTCTACGGCGCCACGCTCTACAACAGCGGATTCAGCGGAATCGGCGCGTCCGGCACGCCCACTATCGCCCAGGGCTCGTACACGATCGCGGGCACGGGCGGCGCCAACATCGGCGCATTCTCGGCCAACCTCACCGTTCCGGGAACATTCACCTGGTCCAACCAGTCCTCGATCGCCAACCCGGTCCCGCGCAATGCTCCGTTGAACGTCACCTGGACCGGCGGAACGTCCGGACTGGTGGCCATCACCGGCATGTCCGGCACGGCCACCGGCGGCACAGCCACTAACCCGACCTACGACGCCACCGTGTTCGTCTGCATCGCGCCGGCATCGGCGGGCAGCTTCACGGTCCCGTCCAGCGTCCTGACCCAACTTCCCCAGGCCAGCTCCGACGTCACCAGCGCCACCACCTCGGGAGCCTTGCTGGTGGTCGCGGTCCCCGATCCCAGCCAGGGTTCGTTCACCGCTCCGCTGGTGGGCGGCGGAACGCTCGATCACGGCTACTTCACCTACTCAATCGGTTCGATGAAGACCACCGGCTGGAACTAACTCCGGCCACCGCCCGCCCTACCGTTTGGGTTCAATCTGGACCAACTCGGCAGGGCGGGCCTCCTTCTTCGGAGGCTTCAACAACCCCACTGGAAGCTTCGCCCGATAGGTCCATCTCTCGATCACCGGCAGCGCCCTCCGCACCCATTTCCCATGCAGTAGCAGGCTGCCCGCCACCAGCACCGGATGCGGGATCGTGGTCAGGCATCGCGAACAGATCCCGATCTCCCCGCCGCGCCCGTCCGCATGCAGCCGGCGCATTCGCTGCATCTCATCGGAATTCCAGATCTGCTCGAGCGGCGTCTTCTCCACATTGCCCAGCGGAGCCCCGTCCAGCATGTAACTCTGACAGCACGGGTACACGTCGCCGTTGTGTTTCACATACACCGGACCGCGCCACAAATAGTGGCAGGGGTGCGTCCAGTCCTCGGGACGATGGCCGCCCTCCGGCTGCAGCAGGTTCGTCTCGTCTTCCTTGACGCGCACCTGGTCGACGCCCGGCACGGCCGACCAGAACTTCACGAAATCGTCCACCTCGCCCGAGTTCCGCTCCAGCCGCACCATCTGCACGACAATCTGCAGCTTCGAACCGCGCTCGTGCTTCATCCGGGCAAAACGCACGAAGTTATCGCGGACCTTTTCAAACCGCGCCCCCTTGCGGTAATACTCGAAGCTCTCCTTGGTGGACCCATCGAAGCTCAGCGTGACATGCTCGAGCGGCGTATCCAGCAGCCGCGCCGACGCCTTCTCATCGAGCAGCGTGCCGTTGGTCGACAGCAGCGTCGAAATTCGGTGCCGCTCGCAGTACTCGATCCGGTCGAAGATCTTGCGGTCGAGCAGCGGCTCCCCCAGCCCGATGAGCATCATGTGCTCGGCTGACCGGCCCGATTCGCGCACCAGCCGGTCAAAGACCCCATCGGTCATGTCTTCCTTGGGCTGCGCATGCGTCTCCCGCGGACACATCGGGCAGTACAGGTTGCACTTCGCGGTGGTTTCCACGATGTACTCGACGGGCAGTCCGCCAAGCCGCGCCTTCCGGCCCAGGTAGCCCCACAGCAACTTCGCACGATTCCACCAGCGCATCGTTCTATTAATTGTACCGGGCCCTGGAAGCATGGCATCGATAAGTCATGCGGGATCGTGTACGCAAACTGAACGACGCTCCATTCCGGCCCCAGGCCCGCTACGTCCTGTACTGGGCGCAGATGAACCGTCGGACCGAATACAACCACGCCCTGGCCCACGCCATCGAACTCGCCAACGAACACAGCCTGCCCGTTCTGTTTTACGAAGGCCTGACCTGCGCCTACCCGTACGCCAGCGACCGTCTTCACGTCTTCATCCTCGAAGGCGTGGCCGACACCGCCGCCGCGCTGAAAAAACAGGGCGTCGGCTACGTGTTTTATCCCCGCAGGAAGCGCTCGGACCCCGACGACATCCTCTATCGCCTGGCCCGGGAGGCGGCGGCCGTAGTCACCGACGACTATCCCACCTTCATCGCCCGCCAACATAACCAGCGCGTTCCCGCCCGCCTGGACATCCCCTACTTTGTCGTGGACTCCAGCTGCATCGTGCCGATGAACCACATGACCAGGCGCGAGTACGCCGCCTACACCATCCGGCCGAAGATCCACAAGGCGCTCTCGCAACACCTGCGGCCCTTCGAAACGCCCCGTGTCAGCCGTCGCTACGAAGACCCTCCTCCGCCCTACCACATCGAATCGCCCGACCCGCCGCGGCTCGCCGCCGAGTGCGAAATCGACCACACCGTGAAGCCCTCCATCACGCACCGCGGCGGCGCCCGGGCGGCCCACCGCGCGCTCACCCGCTTCATCACCCGGAATCTGCGCCGCTACGCCCGCGAACGCAACGAGCCCTCCGCGCACGCAACCTCGGGACTCAGCCCTTATCTTCACTTCGGCTGTATTTCGGCGCTGGAAGTCGCCCTCGCCGCGCGCGACCACGCGGCCCAACACGGCCTGATCGCCGACGAGTTCCTGGAAGAGTTGATCGTGCGCCGCGAACTCGCATTCAATCACGCACGCTTCAGCGAAGATCCCACATCGCTCGAATCCGCGCCGGCCTGGGCGCTCGAAACCATGCGCCGCCACGCCGGCGACCCGCGCCCGTATCGATACAACCGCGAACAGTTCGAATCCGCCGCCACTCATGACGAGTTATGGAACGCCGCCCAGAAGGAGCTGCTGTTACGCGGAACCATCCACGGCTACTACCGCATGTACTGGGGGAAGAAGATCATCGAGTGGTCGACAAGTTATCAGGATGCGCTCGACGACATGATCTACCTCCATGACCGTTACTCACTCGACGGCCGCGATCCCAACACCTACACCAACATCCTCTGGTGCTTCGGCCTGCATGACCGGCCCTGGGTGGAGCGCCCGGTGTTCGGCCAGCTCCGCTACATGTCCCACGACGGAATGAAGCGGAAAACCAACACGCAAGCCTATCTCCGCGAGATCGAGAGCCTGGAGCGGACCGGCGTGGATCCGTTCCGAGTAGAATAGCGGCAGCCATGGACATCACTCTCACCGGAGCGACCGGATTCATCGGCCGAAGGCTCGTCGCGGCGCTCGCCGGGCGCGGCCACCGCGTCGCCGTTCTCACCAGAACGCCCCGCCCGGGCGCGAGTCCCCGCTACATCCAGTGGGACGGCCGCACCCCGCCCGCCATCGACGCCGACGCCGTCATCCACCTGGCCGGCGAACCCGTCGCGCAACGTTGGACAGCCGACGCGAAGCAGCGAATCCTGGCCAGCCGGGTGGAAGGCACGCGATCGATCGTAGCCGCACTCGCCGCCGCGCCGCGCAAGCCCTCGGTTCTGATCTCGGCCTCCGCCATCGGCATCTACGGCGATCGTGGCGACGAGCGGCTTACCGAATCCTCCCCGCCCGGCGCCGGCTTCCTGGCGGGAGTCACCACCGCATGGGAGGCGGAAGCCCGCAAAGCCGAAGAGTTAGGAATCCAGGTCGCGACGATGCGCATCGGCATCGTGCTGGGCGCCGATGGCGGAGCGCTGGCGAAGATGCTGCCCGCCTTCCGCGCGGGACTCGGAGGGCGGATCGGAGCCGGCCGCCAATGGATGTCCTGGGTCCACATCGACGACCTGATCGGGCTCTTTATCCACGCATTGGACCGCCCCCTGGCGGGCCCCATCAACGCGGTTTCGCCCGGCCCGGCCGTCAACGCGGAATTCACCCGTGAGTTAGCCCGGTCCCTCAGCCGCCCGGCGCTATTTCCTGTCCCGGAGTTCGCGTTGAGGCTGATGTTCGGAGAAATGTCCCAGGTGCTGTTAGCAAGCCAGCGAGTCATCCCCGAGCGGGCAATAAAAGAGGGCTTCCGGTTCCGTCATGAGACGTTGCCGGAAGCCCTGCGTAGCCTGTGGGCGAGTCAGCCGTAGCAAGCTCCTCCACGCTAAGTCCTAGAAGATCAGCTTCAACCCGAACTGCACCTGCCGGGCCGGGAACGTCGTCCGGATGGTCCCGAAGGCCGAACTCGTGGTGGTGGCCGAAGGCGGCCCGAAGTTCGTATGGTTGGTGATATTGAAGAACTCGCCGCGGAATTGCAGGCGCAATTGTTCGAGAATCGAGAACGTCTTATTCACCGCCACGTCCGCCTGACCCAGCCCCGGCGTCCGGAACGCATTGCGGCTCAGGTTGCCCCACGGCGCGTAGGCCGGAGGCGTGGTGAACGTGTAGCCGGCGAAGTAAGTGTTGATCATCGCGCCCTTACTCTGCGAAACGCCCGCGCCCGAGACATTCGGCCGCATCACCGCCACGCCGCGATAATCGGCGATGGAACCGGTGACGTCGTTCGCCGTTGAAGGCGCGTAGTTCACGTTCACCGGCGTACCGGTATGCAGCGTCATGATGGTGTTCAGCTCCCACCCGCCCAGCGCCGCCTCCAGCACGGGGTTCATGTTCGCGGCCCACTTGCGGCCCTTTCCGAACGGCAACTGGTACACGATGCTGGTCACGTTGTTGAACTTCACGTCGAAGCTCGTGGGACCCCGCTCGGCGGCCAGGTTATGGATGTTCTGCACGTTCGCCACCGTGTAGCCGGGATAGGTTTCCAGCGCCTGTTCGGAATCGCCCAGCGCCTTCGACCAGGTGAACGAATTCAGGAAGTATAGCCCGTTCGACACTCGGTGTTCCACGCGCGCCGAAAGCCCGTTGTAGTTGTTCGAACCCGCCGGATCCACCCACGTAATGGGGCCGAAGGTTGGAATCGGCCGCCGCGCCTGCACGCCCAGCGTTCCGCCCACCGCGTTGGCGTTGGCCTGGTTATAGTCGGCGATGATCGGCAGGTGCGTGGAGTGATTGCCGTTATAGGCGACCTCCAGCAGCCAGTTCCGCGTAATCTGCCGTTGCACCGAAACGAGCCACGATTGGATCATCGGCCAGCGCGTGTTAGGATCCACGAAGTCCACGTTCGAGTTAATCTGCGTCGCGGCGTTATAGGTGCTCGGATCGCCGATGCCCGCCGTATACGCCTTGTTAATGGTGAGGAAAGTGGAAGGAACCGGCCCGCCGCCGGGGAACGACTGGCTCAGCACCCCGAAGATGGCCTGCGGAGCGTTGATATTCTCGAGCGCGCTGCCCACCCGGTTGAAGAACGAGTAACTGACTCCATAACCCGACCGGATGACCGTCTTCGGATTCAGGCTGTAAGCCAGCCCGATCCGCGGCCCGAAGTCCTTGAAATCCGGGTGCACCAGGGCCCGGTCATACAGGCTGCCGCTCTTGGCTTTGATCAGGGAGGCCGTCCCGGGGTCGAAGTTAGTCCAGTTATTGCCCTCTTCCCACAACGGCGTTGAGAACTCATACCTCAGCCCGACGTTCACGGTCAGCTTCGAATTCAGCCGGAAGTCGTCCTGCGCGTACATGGAATGCACATACTGGCGCTGATGAGTCACAAAGTAGTTGCCGAACCCGATGCTGCTCGGCAACCCGAAAATAAAGTCAGCCAGGTTGTAGGTGGTGGAATCGCTCGTCACCGCGCAGCCCGCCGCCTGCCCCAGTTGCGAGCAGGTCGGCTTGGAGAACTGGCCCGCATAAGCGGCCGACCCATACAGCGGATTGATGTCCAGCACCTCGGTCCAGATATTGACGAACTCATAGCCGGTCTTGATCGAATGCCGGCCGCGCACCAGCGAGTAGTTGAACTTCGGATTGATCGACGTCGGATCCTGATACTGCGGATTTGTCGCCTGCCGCCCGAACTGGTTGAAGCCGCTCACCGATTGCGTGTTCAACCCGCCCGCGATGTTCGAAGCCGTCGGCAACCCCGGAATGCCGTACAGGTCCTGCATGTTGGAGCCGCCCAGGTACGGCGGATTCTTGCCCGCCTGAATCAGGTTGACGCCCAGCCGCGCCTCGACCAGCGACGTCGGACTCAGCGTCCACGTGTACCCCGCCGCGCCCTGTTGCTGCATCGCGTGGATGTAGCCGTTGTTGGCCCCGCCCGACGGTCCCGCGATATCCGGCGCCTGGTAGGTGACGTCCTTGTGCTGGCTGAAGCGAATGAACGCCGACATCTTGTCGTTGATCGAATAGTCCAGTTTCGCGTCGTACTTGTCGGCGTAGTCCCTGATCAGCAGCAGATTCGCATAGTTGTTCGAACGGCCGGACCCGTTGGGCGAGGGCAACTGGCTCAGCACCTTGTAGGCGAACGGGTTCAACTGCGAAATCGGGATCTGCGTCCCGGCCTGGTACACCGTGCCGGTCAGCGGATTCACCACCGTCGTCGGCAGCACGCCCGACCGATCGTTCGACGTCGGAATCGAATCGAAGTTGAGATAGTGCTGAAGCTGCCGGTAGCCCTCGTAGTCGACGAAGAAGAACATCTTGTTCTTGATGATCGGACCGCCCACCGTCCCGCCGAACTGGTTGCGCTGCAGGCTCGGCTTCTGGAACGGAAGCGCCGAGGGGAACACCCACCCGGTGGCGTTCAGGTCCGTGTTGCGCAGGAACTCGTAGGCCGTCCCATGGAACTGGTTCGTGCCGGCGCGCAGGGCGGCGTTGATCACTCCCCCGCCCACCCGGCCGTACTCGGCGCTGAAGTTGCTGGTCACCACCTTGAACTCGGCGATGGCGTCGGGCGACGGTTGCGCCACCTGGTTTGAGAAGCCCTGGTTGCTCGGCGAGTAGGCGTTGTTGTCCAGCCCGTCCATCATGTAGTTGTTGTACGTGCTGCGCATGCCGTTCACGTTGATGGCGCCTTCGCGCGGCGTCGCGTTCGCCGCGAACGCCGCCGAAATCGGCGACCGGACCGTGTTGGTGGAAAGCAGCGCCAGGTCCGAGTAGTTGCGCCCGTTCAGCGGTAGTTCCGCCACCTGCTGCGTGCGGATCACCTGCCCGTGCTCGCTCGAATCCGTCTCCAGCGCCGTGGCGGCGTCGTTCACCTGCACCGACTCGCTGACCTGCCCCACCTGGAGCGAGAAGTCGACGCGCTGCCGGGCGCTGACCACAACTGAAATATTGCTGGCGACCGCTTTCGAAAATCCCGCCGCTTCCGCCGACACGCTGTACGTGCCTACCTTGACGTTCGGAAACGTATAATTGCCCGATTCGTCAGTCGTCGTCTTCACCGAAAGGCCGGTCCCGAGATTCGATAGAGTGACGGCAGCCCTCGAAACGGCCAGGCCGGAGGAGTCTCGAACCGTCCCCAAAACGTCCGCCGTCTCAAACTGCGCGAACGCGGGAAGAGCGATAAAAGTCAATAAAATGAACAACAACCGAAGATTGTGGCGTTGCAAGATAACCTCTTGTCCAGAAGGCTAGCAACGTGACACTGCGGCGTCATTTCGTTCGTGTCAATACTCGATGACAGAAACTGCCCCGGGCAATCGGGTAACCGCCGGCCGAATCGTCCGTATAAAGGCTATGACCAGCCTTGCGCCGGATCTGCGGTACGCCCTTCGAGGCATGCGGCGGAGTCCTCTCTTTGCGTCCGTCGCCATCCTCTCGCTCGCCCTGGGAATCGGCGCCAACACCGCCATCTTCACCCTGATGGACCAGCTCATGTTGCGGGAACTGCCCATCAGGAATCCGGACCAGATCGTGATGCTGTATCAGCGTGGTCCCCACAACGGCAGCAACATGGGCAACCGGATGCAGTCCTACCCGATCTACCGGGACTTCCAGCAGAAGGCCGCGCCCTTGTCCGAAGTCCTGTGCCGCCGCCTGATCGAGACGTCCGTCAGCGTCGACAATCAGACCGAGCGGGTCGCGGCGGAGATGGTCTCGGGCAACTACTTCACCATGTTGGGCGTCAAGCCGGCCATCGGACGCCTCTTCAGCCCCGAGGAGGACGACCGCATCGTCGACGGCCATCCCGTCGCGACGCTCAGCTACGGCTACTGGGTGAGCCGTTTCAATCGCGACCCCGCCGTAATCGGTAAGAAGATCCTGGTCAACAACTACCCGATGACGATCGTCGGCGTCTCGGCCGCCGGTTTCGAAGGACTCGACCCGGCGCAAGGCCCGCAGATCCGGGTGCCGGTCCTCATGAAGGCGAAGCTGATGCCGGAGTGGAGCTGGTTCAACGCCGCCAGCCGGCGCAGCCGTTGGGTGCAGGTGTTTGCGCGCCTGAAGCCGGGCTACACTCTCGAATCCGCCCGCGCGCAACTCCAGGTCCTGTACCGCCAGAACCGCGAATACGAAGCGTCCCTCCCCGAAGCCAAGGATTGGTCGGCCTACGGACGGCGACGTTTCCTTGAAGGGACCATCCACCTTGAAAAGGCCGCCACCGGCTATTCCAACCTCCGCAACAGTTTCTCTACTGCCTTGATCGTTTTAATGTGCATGGTGGGTCTGGTCCTGCTGATCGCCTGCGCGAACGTCGCCAACCTGCTGATTGCACGCGCCTTCGCCCGTCAGAAAGAGATCGCGGTGCGGCTGTCCATCGGCGCCTCGCGAGGCCAGCTCATCCGCCAGTTGCTGGTGGAAAGCATGGTGCTGTCCATTGCGGGCGGCGCCGCCGGCATCGCGCTGGCCATCGCCATGACCCGTGGACTGGTGGCGCTGGTCCCGAGCGAGGGCAACCCGCTGCTGATCCAACCGATGCCCGACGCCCGGATCCTCGGCTTCACCATGGCCCTGACCTTCCTCACCGGCATCGTTTTCGGACTGGTCCCGGCGCTGCGGGCCAGCCGGCCCGACCTGTGGACCACGTTGAAGGACGCGGTCGGGTCCATCGCCGGGTCCGGCGGGTCGCTGTTCCTTCGTAAGAGCCTCGTTTCGGCGCAGGTGGCCCTCAGTTTTCTCCTACTGTTCGGCGCAGGCCTGTTCGTGCGCAGCCTCCAGAACCTGAAAGGCACCGACACCGGGTTCCGGGAAGCCGGCAATTTGGTCACTTTTCAGGTGAATCCGGCGCTAAACGGGTACACAGAGGTGCGCGGAACGCACTTCTTTAACGATTTAGTTGATCGAATTCGCGCCATTCCGGGCGTAAAATCGGCGGGAATCGCGGCGGTTCCGGTGCTTCACGGCGACGAATGGGACAACACGATGTCGGTGGAGGGCTATAAAGCCAAGGATGGCGAGGACATGCAGGCGTTCATGAACGCCGTCTCCCCCGGCTACTTCGCCACCATGGGCGTTCCGCTGCTCGAGGGCCGCGATTTCGACCGGCGCGACGCCGACAAGCCCGGCGATTGGAAGGTAGCGCTGGTAAACCAGAAGTTCGCCCGGCACTTCTTCGGGGACCGGAGCGCGATCGGGCGACGGATCGGCAACGGCATGGGGCCAAAAACCAAATTGGACATCGAGATTATCGGGGTTGTGGCCGATAGCCTCTACGAAGGGCCCCGGGAAGGCGTCCGCCGGCAGGTTTTCGTGCGGCAATCCGGCGCCAGCGGCTCGGCGCTCTACGTGCGGTCGGCGCTGCCGGTGTCGGCGATGTACTCGCAGTTGCGCGGCGCGGTGAAGGCGTTGGACGCCGGGATGCCGGTGTTCGACATGAAGACGCTGTCGGCGCAGTTGGACGAAACGCTGCTGACAGAGCGCCTGATCGCGCTGCTTTCGGCCGGATTCGGCATGCTGGCGACGCTTCTGGCGGCTATCGGACTGTACGGCGTGATGGCTTTTGTCGTGGCGCGGCGCACCAAGGAAATGGGACTCCGGATGGCGCTGGGCGCGGGACGCAGTTCCGTGTTGTGGCTGGTGATGCGAGAGGTGCTCATTCTGCTCGCCATCGGGCTGGCGGTGGCCATCCCGGCGGCGTTCGGACTGGGCCGGTTCGTCGCGACACAACTGTACGGCGTCAAGGCCGGCGACCCGTCGGTGGCCGTGCTCAGCGTGTTGGTGCTGTCGGTGGTGGCCGCGCTCGCGGGCTTCATTCCCGCACACCGCGCCAGCCGGATCGACCCGATCCTCGCGCTGCGGTACGAATAGCGAGATATACTTGCGGGCGGTATGAAGTCATTCGTGATTCTGCTCGCCACGCTCCCGCTCGCGGCCCAGACGCCGCAGCGGATACAGTCCCCGGAAGTGAAGCCGGACCGAACCGTCACGTTCCGGCTTCGTGCGCCGTCGGCACAACAGGTCTTCGTGCAGGTGGAGACCCTTTCCAAACCCTCCGCCATGACCAAGGGGGAGGACGGCGTTTGGACCTATACCGCCGGGCCGCTCGACCCGGATTACTACGGCTACTCGTTCATCGTGGATGGCACTCCGTTCACCGATCCGTCCAACCCGCTCCGTAAGCCAAATTACATTTACCAGACCAGCGAGTTCCACGTCGCCGGCCCCGGGCTACCCTGGGAACTATCCGACGCCCCACGCGGCGTCGTGCATCGGCACTTCTATCACTCGGCCGTGGTTGGCGACGACCGGGACTTCTACGTCTACACTCCGGCCGGTTACGAGACGAACCCAAAACAGAAGTATCCCGTTCTATATCTACAACATGGATATAGCGACGACGCGAGCGGCTGGACTGCGGTGGGGCGCGCCAACGTAATCCTCGACAACCTGATCTCGCAGGGCAAGGCGAAGCCGATGCTGGTGGTGATGTCGCTGGGTTATGGCGCCCCGGAGATCCTGCAACCGAACGTATCCTTCCGTGACGCCGACGTGCGGTCGCGCAACTTCGGCCGGTTCACCGACGCGTTGCTCCAGGAAGTGATCCCGCAGGTGGAGAAGAAGTACCGCGCCATCGCCGACCGCCGCTCGCGCGCGATGGCCGGCCTGTCGATGGGCGGCGCCGAAACACTGCTCACCGGTCTCAACCATATGGACAAATTCGCCTGGATCGGCGCGTTCAGTTCCGGCGGCATGACCAACGAGTTCGACAAGCAGTGGCCGAAGCTCGACGCCAAGGCCAATGACCAACTGAAACTGTTGTGGGTGGCCTGCGGAACCGAGGACGGTCTGATCAAGATCAACCGGGACTTTCGCGAGTGGCTGAAGTCGAAGGGTGTAAAGCACGAAGACGTCGAAACGCCCGGCGCTCACACCTGGCCGGTGTGGCGAAGGAACTTGGCGACGTTCGCCCCGCTGTTGTTCCGCTAGACCATCACCGGACGCCGACCGACAGCAGCAGGACTCCCGAGTGGCCGGTGTCGGGCGCAACTGCGACGGTGGATGCCGGCGCTCACACCGGTCCGGTGTTGCGAAGGAACCTGAGAACGTCCGTCACCGGACGCCCGACCAACAGCCGCAACGCCCCGAGTGGCCGGTGGGAGACGGTGGATGCTGGCGCTGACCCGGTCCGGGGCGGAGGAGGAACAAGGCGACGCCTGTCGCCGGACAACAGCAACACCCCAACTGGCCGGTGTCGGGCGCAACGGAGACGGTGGATGCTGGCGCTGACCCGGTCCGGGGCGGAGGAGGAACAAGGCGACGTCTGTCGCCGGACAACGGCAACACCCCAACTGGCCGGTGTCGGGCGCAA
Source organism: Acidobacteriota bacterium (assembly GCA_018268715.1). Taxonomy (GTDB): domain Bacteria; phylum Acidobacteriota; class Terriglobia; order Bryobacterales; family Bryobacteraceae; genus TMP-7. The sequence goes on from JAFDVZ010000013.1 coordinate 51,285, forward strand.
CGGAGACGGTGGCTGCCGGCGCTCACACCGGTCCGGGACCCGGAGGAGGAACCTGGCGAGACGCCCGACGGACAGCAGCACACTCGACAGGCCGGCGTCGAGCGCAACGGACGGCGCATGCCGTTGCGCCCCCGGTCCGGTGTCGCGGAGGTACCTGAGGACGTCCGTCACCGGACGCCGACGGATAGTAGGAGCACTCCCAACTGGCGGGTGTCGGGCGGAACGGAGAAGGTGCGGTCCACCACGACGGCGGCGGTGAGCGGATCGCCCTCCGGCGCCGGACCCTCGATGGTGTAGGCGCCGGGGCCCGGATAGGTCTGTTCGGCGACCAGACGGTCCCCGGCGTACAGCTTTACCGTGCGCGCCGGCGCCGCCGCCGGGATGAAGATGCGAGCCTCCAGACGCGTCGCTGTCGGGGGACGCTTCAGCACCACGGTGGCGCGCTCCGACATCCAGCGATCATTATTAAATACGCCGGCGATAATCTGGGAGGCGGCCTCCGGGGTCCCGATGGTGAGGGTGGCGAGTTCCGCCTTGACGGCCGAGATCAACACCGCGTTGACGCGATCCATGGGCGCGGTGGAGACGCCAAAGGGCGCGAGCCCGAAGGATATGGAGGAATACGCGGAGTCCACGCCCGGCGCGGCGATGCGCAACGGGATGGGCGAGGTGATGGCGCGGCTGGCGATGACCGCCGAAGGTCCGGCCTGCGGCGGGGCGGCATAGGCGCTGGTGATGAGCAGGTCCCCCGACCACATACCGCGCCCGTCGACCAGCGGCGCCGCGCCCTCCGCTTCCAGATAGTGCCGGAAACCCCACTCGGCGTTGGTCCAGGTGCGATGGCGGGCGATTTCCGGAGCAAGGGAGCGGGCGAATTGCCGATAGCCGTCCCAGTGCTGGTAGTTCACCAGAGCCAACCCGAACGACACCAGCGCCTGGGCGGCCGCGCCCCAGCCGAGCCATCGTCCGTCGAGCCGGCGCGAAACCAGGATCGCCACTGGAAGCACGATCGGAAGAAGATAGCGCTGCGAACCGGCAAAGAAGATGACCAGGGCCCCGGCGAAGAACACGGCGATCCACCAGCCCAGGAAATCGTCAAGCGCCCGCAGGCTGGCGATCAACACCAGCACGCCGATTCCGCAGGAGATCCAGAACAGCGGGTTACGATCGGCGACCGCCGCGGCGAGTGCAACCGCGACAGCGGCGAAGCGCGCCCAACGCGGGCCGCGCCAGAACGCCGCCGCGGCCAGGGCCGGTCCCGCCAGCCAGGCCAGATGGCCGGTCAAGGCGCCGGCGTTCTGGAGTTTCTTCGCCGCCGCCTGCAGATTGTACGTCTGCATGTAGCCCGCCAGAACCGTGGCGGGCAGTGCTCCGCTCGAGAGCCGTTCAAACAACGACCAGACGCCGATCGCCGCCGGCGCCGCGAGCATCGCCGCCCAGGCTCCCGGCTGGTTGCGGTGCTTCCGCCAGACCAGCCACCCGAGCACGGGCGTCAGAATCACCGCCTGATACGCCGCCAGCCCGGCCAGGGCTCCGACGGCCGCCGCCAGCCACCAACGGCCGTAGACAAAGAACGCGATCGAGGCGAGCCAGCAGGCGGCAAACGGCAGGTCGGCTTCGAGCGAATTGCCATTCACGACGAACGCCGGCGTCAACAGAAACAGCGCCGTCGCCCAGTAGGCCCGCTCCGTGAACCGGCGCGCGATGGCCAGGGCCGCGGCGGCCGCGACCAGCGAGAACAGGATGTAGGCCGCGTGCAGACCGATTTCCGGCTCTCCCCCAAAGGCCCAGACAAGCGCCCCCAACCAGGCCGCATTCAACGGCGGATGGGGGTGTCCGCGCATGTCCACCAATTGGCCCTGAAACACATAGCGGGCGTGTCCCGGATGCAGCGGATCGATGAGAGCGTGTTCGGCGCCCTTCAGATAGTAAAAATCGTCGCCTTGGATGGCCTGGTGGAGAAACGGCGCCCGCGCGAGCAGCACCAGGCATAGGATCAACCAGGTCCGAGTGTGGTTGGAAAGAGCCGGCAAAGCTGTATTGTAACGTGCCGCCCGCGCATCGACCTGCGCCGGGCTAGCTGGCCAGCGTACGCTGTACGGCCGCCAGAAGGACGCCGGGGGCGAACGGCTTGGCGATGAGCGATCCGGCCGGAATCCGCTGCGACAACTGCTGCAAACGGTCCGGATAGCCCGACATGAAGATCACCTTCAGTTCGGGGCGCTGCATGCGCAGGCGTTCGAGCATTTCGACGCCGTTCATTCCCTGCATGACGACGTCGGTCACCAACAGGTCGTAGGAGTCGGGGGGCAGTTCGAGCGCCTCCGTCGGGTTGGAAAACGCCACCACCGTGTAGCCCTGGCTTTCGAGCAGTTCGCGAACATAGGAGCGTACGCCGGGATCGTCCTCCACCACCGCCACGCGCTTCGCCTGAATCGCCGCCATCGGTTCGCTGATATCCGAGGACCCTTCCACCGTTTCCTCCCACGCCGGCAGGTGAACGCTGAAACTGCTGCCCTGTCCGGGGTAACTTTCGACGCTAATTGCCCCACCCAACTGCTGCACGATGCTGTAGGCCGTAGACAGACCGAGGCCCGATCCTTCGCCTCCGCGCTTGGTGGTGAAGAACGGCTCGAAGATCCGGTCCTGCAAGTCCTCCGGAATCCCGACCCCGTCGTCGCTCACCGTCAGCACGGCGTACTTGCCGGGCCTCACGCCCAGGCGTTCAGCCCGCGCCGCGTCCGGCTCATCCAGCCAAGTCTTGAGAACCAGCTTCCCGCCGTCGGGCATCGCCTCCCTGGCGTTGATCGCCAGGTTCATGATCGTGTGCGACACCTGTTCGCGATCCACCCGGATGGGGGGCAACCCCTCCTGGGGTTCGAAGGACACCTCGATGTCCTCGCCGATGAAGCGCGACAGCATGCCCAAGGCGCCGCCCACGGTCTCGTTCAAGTCGGAGGTGGTCAGTTGGAACTGCGTCCGGCGGCCGAAGGTGAGCAACTGCCGGGCCAGGGCGGTGGCGCGCTCGCCGGCGTCCAGCACCAACCGCAACTGGGCGCGCTGCCGGTCGCCGACCTCCCGCGAGTTCACCATCAGGCTGGCGTAACCGACGATAGTGGTGAGCAGGTTGTTGAAGTCGTGCGCAACGCCGCCCGCCAGTTTGCCGAGCGCCTGCATCTTCTGGGTCTGCCGGATGTGCTCTTCCAGCCGCTTTCGTTCGGTCAGATCGGCGTATTCGACGATTACGCCCGACGGCGTTCCGTCCGGCTGATCGACGTAGGCCATCCACATCGCCACCTCGATCAGCGAGCCGTCCTTACGCAGGCGCTTGCGCTCCGCGCCGGGCGGCACCCGCCGGTTCCGTACGGCCTCGATCAGTTCCTCATACTCCTCGTCTGGGATGATCGGAATCCGGCGGCCCACCACCTCCTCTTCCTTCCATCCAAAGAAGCGCTCGGCGGCCGGATTCCAGCTCAGCACCGTCGCCTGGCTGTCGACGTGCACCACGGCGAGCGGTGAGGCCTCCACGATGAGGCGCCGCTCCATGAGGGCCGCGCGGGAGGCGTCCTCCGCCTGTTTGCGCCTGCCGATGTCGGCGATCGAGCCGACCATGCGCAGAGGCTTGCCCTGCTCGTCGCGCGCGATCACCAACGCGCGAACCAACACCCACGCCCAACTGCCGTCCTGTCGACGGATACGGCACTCGGTCTCAAATCGCCAGGTGTGTCCGGCCAGGTGGGCCCGCAACTCGCGGTCCACTTCGGGCCAGTCCGCCGGGTGGATCACGGCGCGGAACGATTCGGCCGACAGGTCGAATTCGCCCGCTTCGAGGCCCAGAATCTCGTGGCAGCGGTCGCTGCGGAAGTCGCATTTCGCGGTGGCGAAGTCGTAGTCCCAGATTCCATCGGTGGACGCCTCGATCACGTGTTTCAGGCGCCGGGCGTTGTCCGGTTGCGACGCGGCGAACGCCGTGATGTCGGAGCCGATGGCCAGGCGGGCCGAAGCCTCGGGTTCGACGGGGGCCCAGGACCACGCAATCAGCCTCCGGTGGTTGGGAGCATCGATCCAGCAGGGGGCGGCGGGAGAGCCGGCGACGGCCGCCGCGCGCAGTTGTTCACGCTCCCGTGGATCCGAAGCGACGACATCCCAGAACGGGCCCGCTCCGGTCAGAGTCCGGCCGGCCAGTTCAGTGAGACCACGGCTTGCCGCCAGTATGCGTCCATCCTGCCCGTCGACGAGCGCCAGCGTCACGTCGGAATCGAACAGACGTGACAGCCGCACCCGGTCGAGAACGCTGCCTAACTCGTCCGAGCTGCCGGTAACACCATGACCGGTAACACCATGAGGAGTTGACATGGTAGCCCTTGGAGGACACCAGACGCCTCAGCGCGCCTTCAACCACACAAAGCATCGTAGGTATCCCGCCTACCTGATTCTACAGGCAATTTACAGCTAGTAAATGACACATCAGGTACTTAGCCGTTCTAAGAATCCCAGGACGCGCGAGTTATCTTGCGGCCTTCAGAAATTGGTTAATTCGATGAGATTAATTCGAAATAGTCAATGACGAACCCGGCCGGGGGCTCGGGAAGGCCGCCTAACTCGGGCCTGCCGGGACCTTCGGCGCTAGCGAAAGGAGCCGTACACGTCAAGACCGGTTTCGCGAAAAGGTACCGGAACCACTTAGCCACCAGGTACCTTCACGGCCGGGGGCCCCACGCTTGACAATATTCATGGGTTATTGGACCAGATATGGATCGCGTGGAATTGGACCAGTGGAAGGGTCGGGAGGTCGCGCGTTTGCTGGCGCTGGTTGAGACCGAGCGCCGCTACTATCAGGAGATCGTCGCCTCCTTCCCCATCGGCGCCGTGATTGTCGCCCGCAGCGGCGCGGTGGTGTTCGCCAACCGGGCGTTCCGCCGCCTGGCCGGCGTGCGGCCCGGCGAGTTGCAGTCGAAGACGCTGGACCAGGTGATCGCATCGCCACGGCTGGGCGCCGCGGTCGAGGAGACGCTGCGGACCTCCACGCCCCACCCTAACATCCCGATCGAGTTAGCGGGTTATGAGTTTCAGGCGTCGGTGATCCCGCTGCATGGCTGGGAGGACGACCCGGAATCGGAGGCGCTGATCGCGCTCGAAGGCGCCGGAACGTTGTCGGCGCTCGCGCCGCCGGCCGATTCAAGCGATTGGCCCGCCCTGCTGTGGACCATGCATCCGGAGACACAACAGTATTTGACGATCGACGGGGCGCGGGAGCATCTGCTCGGCTATTCCGCCGAACACTGGACGAGCACGCCCGACTTCTGGCGGGAGCACGTCCACGGCGACGACCGGGCGGCGATCTCGCAGTTCTACCGCACCGCCTTGCGGCAGGGCGGCGAGTTCGGCTGCGAATATCGCGCCATGACCGCCAGCGGCAAGCCCGTGTGGCGGCGCGACGTCTTCCGCGTCACGCTGGATCACGAGGGGGCGCCGGTGCGGGTGAGCGGCGTCACCATCGACGCCGGGGCGCGCCGCCGGGCGGAAGCCGACAATCTGCAGTTCAACCGTTTCGAAGCGCTGACCGCGCTGTCCCGCCGCCTTTCGCATGATTTCAACAACTCGCTGATGGTGGTTACGGGATACGCCGAGGAGTTGCTGGCGCATCTGCCGGAAAGCGACGCGCGACGCGCCGACGTGCAGTCGATTGTTTCGGCCGCCGAGTCGATGGCGGGCGTCGCGGGCGAGTTGGGCGGATTCAGCCGGAGGCAATCGTCGCCGGCCGTGGCCACGGACCTGTCGGGCGTACTGACGGCGGCCGCCTCCCGCATTCGCTCCGAGCTGGGCGCGACGCTGGTCCTGCGCCAGCCGCAGCACCGGCTGGAGGCCTACGCCGACCCGATCCAACTGGAGGCGATGCTGATCGCCATCGCCCGCAGTCTGCGCGACAAGGACGATCCGCACATGATCGTGGCGGCGGGCGAGGTCGGCGTAGACGAGCAATCGAACCTGGCGCACGCGTTGCACCCTGGCCGCTATGTCGAAATCGCGTTGCGCGGACCCTTCGCTTCGGAGGTTCCACGGGCGGCCTTTGAGACGCTGATCTCCGGCAAGGATCCGCACTCTTCCGACATCACGCGCGCCTATACGGTGGCTCGCGAATGGGGCGGCACGATGTACGCCTTGCGCACCGACCACACCTCGGAAGTCCACCTGCTGCTGCCCGCCGTCGTGGCCGAACCCGCCGAGCCGAGGTCTCCCAAACCGGCCGCAAAGGTCGCGGAGCCGGTGGCGACCGCCGCGCCGGAGCCCGTCGAACCGGCCCCCGTCACCATCATGGTGGTGGAGGACGAGAAGGGCATTCGCGGGCTGATCCAGAAGATCCTGAAGCGGGAGGGGTACCAAGTGCTGGTGGCCTCCAATAGCGACGAGGCCGACGAGGCGGCCGCGGCCAGTCCGCACCCGATTCGCCTGGTGATCGCCGATCTGAACGTCTCCGGCCGCGACGGCCGCGCGATCGCCGATCGATTGTCCGGCCGCTACCCGGACCTGCGCGTGCTGTACATCTCCGGCTACGCCGACGATCCCGAGGCCACCACGCGCGCGGTCGGCTCGGCGCCTTTTTTGCAGAAGCCGTTCACGCTGGCGGCGCTGGTGAAAAAGGTCCGCGAGATCGCCGCGCCGGAGAACGCCAGGTCCGCCACGGCCGCCGCTTGAGCAGGCCCGCCGCAACGGTTTGAAATTCGCCCATCCCGTAACCAAACGCCGATTCGGGCGTCACCTATATGGCGGCGCACCTCCGGGTCCGCCGCGGGCTGGCTTGATTGCCGTGGATCGTAAACCGTATCATGTAGATTCCAAGCATCAATCGCCAGCAGTTCACCGCACACTACCCGGTTCAACATATGATCAAAGTCGAAGGACTGACGAAGCGTTACGCACGCAATGTCGCGGTCGATAACATCTCGTTCGAAGTCGAGAAGGGCCAGATCGTTGGCTTTCTAGGCCCGAACGGCGCGGGCAAGACGACCACGATGCGCGTTCTGACTTGCTTTTTGCCTCCCACGGCGGGCACGGCGCAAGTGGCGGGCTTCGATGTCCTCGAGTCCCCGCTCGAGGTGAAGAAACGCATCGGCTACCTGCCCGAAACACCGCCGCTGTACCCGGAAATGGAGGTTGTGGAGTATCTCGATTTCGTCGGCAGCCTGAAGGGGTTGCCCTCCGGCGACCGTAAGCGCCGCGTCGACGAGGTGATGGAGAAATGCTCCGTCGCCGACGTCCGCAACAAGCTGATCGGCAAGCTGTCCAAGGGCTACCGCCAGCGCGTCGGGCTGGCCCAGGCCATCATTCACAACCCCGACGTCCTGGTGCTGGACGAGCCGACTTCCGGCCTCGATCCCAAGCAGATTATCGAAACCCGCGAGCTGATCAAGAAGCTGGCGGGCGATCACACCATCATTCTCAGCACGCACATCCTGCCCGAGGTGGAGTCCACCTGCGAGCACGTGGTGATCATCAGCAAGGGCAAGCTGGTGGCGACCGATACGGTGGCCAATCTGACCAGCCGCCTGCGCGGCGCCGAGACGGTGATGGTGGAAGTGGGCGCGCGGGAGGGCTCGCTGGACGCCGCGCACGTATTCGGAAAGCTCGAGCAGGTGGCGGGCGTCAGCCGCGTCACGGCGCGCGATCCGCGAGAGGGTCACGCGCGGTTTGAAATCGAGAGCGTGAAGGAGCGTTCCGTGCGCGCCGAACTGGCCCGCATGGTGGTGGAATCCGGCTGGAACCTGCATGAGTTGCACACCGTGGGATTGAGTCTTGAAGAGATCTTCCTCCAACTGACCGGCGGCGAGTCGGCCGCCTCCACTGGAGAGTCCAAATGAACAATATCTGGGTTATCTGCAAGAAGGAGCTCAACAGTTACTTCGTTTCGCCCATCGCCTATGGGCTGATGGCGTTTTTCGCGCTGGTCGCCGGGTTTTTCTTCTACTCCGCCACCGCGATCTTCGTCCAGCGATCCATGGAGTCGCAGATGATGGGCCGCGGGTTCCCGATGAGCGTGAACGAATGGGTCATCCGGCCCGTGCTGTCGAATGTCAGCGTCATCGGGCTGTTTCTGATCCCGATGATCACCATGCGCCTGTTCGCCGAGGAGAAGCGCACCGGCACTTACGAGCTGCTGGCTACCTCGCCCATCCGCGATTACGAGATTATCGTCGGCAAGTGGGTGGCGGCGCTCATCATGTACGCCTGCATCCTGGCCGTGTCGCTACTCGACATCCTGGTGCTGTTCGCCTACGGCAAGCCGGACTGGAAGCCGATGTTGGTGGGATACCTGGGACTGCTGTTGCAGGGCGGCTGTCTGCTGGCGGTGGGGACGTTCATTTCGAACACCACGCGCAGCCAGATTGTCGCGGGCGTCGGCACGTTCGCCATCTGCCTGCTGTTGTGGGTGCTCGATTGGGTGAGCGCCTTTGAGACCGCGGCGTGGGCCAAGGTCGTCTCCTATCTTTCGGTGCTGACTCACTTCGAACCTTTCTCAAAGGGAGTGATCGACACCAAGGATGTTATCTTCTACGTCTCGATGATCTTTCTTGGACTGTTTCTGACCGCGCGCGCCATGGAATCGCAGCGCTGGAGGGCATAACATGAACACCCAGTGGATGAAAGCCCGCCAGACCAAGTACACCGGCTATGTCGTCGTCTATGTGGTGGTGATCGTAGCCGTTCTCGCGCTCGCCAATTTCCTCGCGCAGCGCTATAACAAGTCCTGGGACTCGACGACCAACAAGCAATTCAGCCTCTCGGACCAGACCATCAAGGTGGTGAAGGGACTCACGCAGGACGTCACCATCGACTACTTCGACAAGACCAGCAACCTGTCCGATCCCCGGGGCAACGCCCGCGATCTGTTGGATCGCTACGCGAACCTTTCCTCGAAAGTCCACGTCAACTACGTCGATCCGACCAAGAAGCCGGAGATCGCCAAGGCGGCCGGCGTGCGGGCCTTCGGCACGACTTACATACAGGCCGCCGGCCGACGCCAGGAAGCCAAGAGCGTCAGCGAGGAAGAGATCACGGGCGCGTTGATCCGGGCGCTGAAGGGCGGTGAACGCCTGGTCTGCGCCGTCACGGGCAGCGGCGAGCATGGGCTCGACGCGGCGAACGAAGACGGTTACTCCTCGGCCAAGGAGATGCTGGAGAAGAATAACTACAAGACGCAGACGATCAATCTTCTCCAGAAGCAGGAAATCCCCAAGGAGTGCAACATCGTGTTTGTGGGCGGGCCGCGCCTGGACTATGTTCCGGCCGCCGCCGACGCGATCAAGAAATATGTCGAAGGCGGCGGCCGCGTGCTGCTCGCTCTCGACGCTCCGCTGCAGTTCCAGGGGCAGGAGATCGCGCCGAACAAGGCTCTCGCCGGAGTCCTGGCGGGCTGGGGCGTCACGCTCGACGACGACCTGGTGATCGACCCGAACCCGGTGAACCGTCTGTTCGGATTCGACGCCTCCGTCGTGCTGGTGAACGAGTACGAGTCGCACCAGATCGTGCGCGACATGCGCGGGGCGTCGGCGTTCCCGCTGATCCGCTCCATGGAAGTGAAAGCGGGCGATAAGACCACCGTCGACAAGCTGTTCTCGAGTTCCTCGGACGCTTTCGGCGCGACCAACCTCACGTCTCCGCGAGTGAACCCGAGCGATCCCAAGAACAAGAAGGGACCGCTGGTGCTCGCCGCCGCTGGAACCTATAACACGGGCCAGCCGAATAACAACGGCCGCTTCGTGGTGGCGGGATCGTCTTACTGGATCGCCAATAACATCCTGCCGTCGCGCTCACTGGCCAATCGCGACCTGTTCCTGAACATGATGAACTGGCTGTCGTCGGACGAAGACCTGATCTCCATCCGGCCGAAGGAGCCCGAGAATCGGCCCCTGGCCATGACGGTACGCCAGATGCGGATGTTGTTCTACTCGACCATTCTGTTCCTGCCGCTGCTGATTCTGGCGTCGGGACTGTCGGTCTGGTGGCGCCGGAGGTAACCGATGCCGGTCCGCAATCTCCTGATCGCGCTGGGTCTGCTCGCGGTGTTGGGCGGAGGGGTCTGGTGGTCCAACAAACACCAGGCCGCCGAAGAAGCCAAGCCGCAGAAGGACGACCCGGCCGCGCCGAAAATCCTCGCCATTCCGGACGACCAGATCGCGCAACTGACGCTGAAGCGTAAAGACTCCGACGCGGTGGTTCTGAAGAAGAACGCCCAGAACAAATGGGAGATGGCCCAGCCGAAGCCTTACCGCGTCGACCCCGATACGGTGAGCGGAATCACCGCCGCCATCAATCCGCTGGCCAGCACGCAGGTGGTGGACGAAAAGCCATCGAACCTGGCGCAGTTCGGCCTGGATGCGCCGTCCTTCGAACTGACTGTGACGAAGAAGGACGGCAAGTCCGAGAAGCTGCTGATCGGCGATGACGCCCCGGCGGGCGGCGACGTGTACGCGAAGCTCGAAAGCGATCCGCGCGTGTTCACCATCGCCAGTTTCGGCAAGACCGGTCTCGACAAGACCGCGCAGGATCTGCGGGACAAGCGTCTGCTGACCTTCGATTCCGAGAAGCTGACTCGCGTCGAACTGGACGCCAAGAAGCAGCAACTCGAGTTCGGCAAGAACAATCAGAACGAGTGGCAGATCCTGAAGCCGAAGCCGTACCGGGCCGACGGCTGGCAGGTGGAGGAGTTGATCCGACGCTTGCGCGAAGCCAAGATGGACGCCTCTCCGACCGACGAGGATTCGAAGAAGGCGGCCGCCGCGTTCGGCTCCGGCGCGGTGGTGGGCGTCGCCAAGGTCACCGATAACAACGGGACGCAGACGATCGAGGTCCGAAAGTCGAAGGACGACTATTACGCTAAGTCGAGCGCGGTCGAGGGCGTGTTCAAAGTGGCCAGCGACATGGGCCAGGGGCTCGACAAGGGCCTGGACGACTTCCGGAATAAGAAGCTCTTCGATTTTGGTTTCAGCGATCCGACCAAGGTCGATGTCACCAAGGACGGCAAGACCGTCAGTTACGCCAAGTCCGCCGACAAGTGGTTCTCCGGCCCCAAGCAGATCGACCCGGCCACCCTGCAAAGCTTCATCGACAAGCTGCGCGACCTTCAGGCCGCCCGGTTCGTCGAAACGCCGTTCCCAGCCTCGCCGATGATGCAGGTGACCGTTACGGCTAAGGACGGCAAGCTTGTGGACAAAGTGCTGATCGCCAAACAGGGCGCCGACTGGCTGGCCCGCCGGGAGAATGAGACGGTGGTCAGCCAACCCGAAGCCAAGGCCGCGGAAGACCTGGTGAAGGCCTTCGCCGACATCAAGGAAGCGGCGCCGGAAAAGAAGAAGTAAGCGGCCATGTACGGCCTGCAGACCGACTTATACCAACTCACCATGGCGGCCGGCTATTTTCAGGCCGGCAAGACCCATGAGATCGCTACGTTTGAGTTATTCGTCCGCCGCTTTCCCACGAATCGGAACTATCTCATCGCGGCGGGACTGCAACAGGTGGTCGACTATCTCCTCAACCTGCGCTTCACTCGCGAGGAGGCGGACTATCTTCGAGGCCTGCCGCAGTTCCGCAACGCTCCGCCCGAGTTCTTCGCGGCGCTGGAGCAGTTCCGATTCTCGGGCGACCTTTTCGCCGTCCCGGAAGGCACGCCGGTCTTCCCCGGCGAGCCCTTCCTGACGGTCCGCGCGCCCATCATCGAAGCCCAGATCCCCGAAACATTCCTGCTGGCCACTGTCGGATTCCAGTCGATGATCGCCACCAAGGCGGCCCGCATCGTGGATGCCGCCAAAGGTCGCGCGGTTGTCGAATTCGGCACGCGACGCGCCCACTCCGCCCATGCCGGAATGATCGCCGGGCGCGCGGCCTACATCGGCGGTTGCATCGGCACCAGCAACACGGAAACGGGATTCCGTTTCGGCATCCCCGTGTTCGGAACCGCCGCCCATTCCTGGGTGCAGTCGTTCGGCACGGAGCGCGAAGCCTTCGAGCAGCTTCAGCAACTGATGGGCAACGCGACGGTCTATCTGATCGACACCTACGACACGTTGCGCGGCGCGGCCACGGCGGCCTCGCTTGGCCAGCCGGTGTGGGGTGTGCGGCTGGACAGCGGCAATCTGCGGGAACTCGCGCCCGCCGTCCGCGCCATTCTGGACGGCGCGGGTCTCCGCGACGCAAAAATCATGGCCACTGGCGACCTGAACGAGTACAAGATCCTGGAACTCATCGCCGCCGACGCTCCCATCGACTCGTTCGGCGTCGGCACCGAACTCGCCACGTCCGCCGACGCTCCCAGTCTTGGCGCCGTCTACAAGCTGGTGGAGATGCAGTCGAACGGGACGCGCCGTTTCACCGCCAAGTACAGCCCGGAGAAACACACGCTCCCCGGCGCCAAGCAGATTTTCCGATACGCCGACCGCGACGTGGTCGGATGTCAGAGCGAGTGCATGCCCTCGCCGCACGGCGCCGGCGAACCGCAAGCCCTCCTGCGTCCCGTCATCCTCAAGGGAGAGTTAGTCGCGCCGCCGCCGACGGTCCACCAGGCCCGCGAGCATCGCGAACGTTCACTAGCTCCATTCCCGTCGCTGGTGCGCACGCTGTTTACCCGCGAGGACGCATGGCCCGTCGAACGTAGCGAGAAACTCGAAACACTGGCGGCGCAGGTTCGCCAATCAGCCGCGGTGGAGCGCAAGCAATGAAAACCGTCTATTTCGACATCGACACGCAGATCGACTTCATGCTGCCCGCTGGCGCGCTCTATGCGCCTCGAGCCGAAAGCATCGTGGACGCCGTGGCGCGGTTGAATCGACACGCCGCGGCCGCGGGAGCGCCGCTGGTTTCGACGATGGACGCGCACCTGGAAAACGACCCGGAGTTCCGTCGGTGGCCGCCGCACTGCGTGGCCGGCACGGTGGGACAGCAGAAAGCGGGCGCCACGCTGCTCGATCGCCGCCTGGTGATTCCGCTCGTGGACGCGGCCGAGCGCATCGACGGAGTCCCGCAGTTGTTGCTTGAAAAGCGTTCCACCGATTGCTTTACCAACCCGAACATCGACGGTCTTCTGCTCGCCTTCAACGCCGATCGTTATGTGGTTTATGGCGTCGTCACGGAGGTCTGCGTTAAGTTCGCGGTGGAAGGCCTGCTCGCCCGCGGGCATCGAGTGGAGCTTGTCACTGACGCGGTGAAGGAGCTGAATTCCGCCGCGGCGGACGCGCTGTTGAACGAGTTCGCAAAGCGGGGCGTCCGCATGACCACTGTCGGCGACTACGTCTGATGCCCGCCCGATCGGTCCGGGTTAGCGGCGTCGTGCAAGGCGTCGGCTTCCGGCCGTTCGTGTACCGCCTGGCTCGATTGCACGGCCTTTCGGGCTGGGTCTTGAATCAGGAGGCGGGCGTCGAGATTCACGTCGAAGGCGACGTCCGGGCCATCCAACGGTTTCTCGAAGAGCTAGCCAACACGCCTCCGCCCGCCGCCCGCATCGCCGCCGTGGAGGTCGCCGAAGCGCAGCCCGCCGGGCTTTCCGGATTTTCGATCCGCGAGAGCCGCCGCGGAGGCGCCCCGACCGCCCGCATCTCCCCCGATCTCCCGGTCTGCGACGCCTGCCTGGCCGAAATGCGCGACCCTGGCGATCCGCGCCACGGTTATCCCTACATCAACTGCACCAACTGCGGCCCTCGTTACACCGTGATCGAGCGGCTTCCGTATGACCGACCCTTCACCACCATGCGAGCATGGCCGATGGATGAGTTGTGCAGCCGCCAGTATCACGATTCCGCCGACCGGCGCTTTCACGCACAACCCATCGCGTGTCCGGCATGCGGTCCGCGTTATGCTCCGTCGATCGCCGAAGCGGCGGCGCTGCTGAACGTGGGACAGATCCTGGCCATGAAGGGCGTGGGCGGATACCACCTGGCGTGCGATGCGACCAACGCCGCCGCCGTCAACGCGCTGAGAGAGCGCAAATTCCGCAAGGAGAAACCCTTCGCGGTGATGGCGCGCGACCTGGCCGCGGCGCGCACCCTGATCGACGTATCGGCGGAGGTCGAGGCGCTTCTCACCTCGCCCGCGCGGCCCATCGTGCTTGCGCCCAAGCGTGTCGAACTGGCGGACGTCGCGCCGGACAACCGTGAGTTAGGCGTCATGCTCCCCTACGCCCCGCTGCATCATCTGCTGTTCGACTCCGGCGCCCCCAGCGTGCTCGTGATGACCAGCGCCAATCGTTCGAGCGAGCCCATCGCCTACCAGGATGACGACGCGCAACTCCGCTTATCCGGCATCGCGGACGCGTTTCTCATTGGAGAGCGTCCCATCGCGCGGCGCGTGGACGATTCGGTGGCGCGCGCCGGGCCTTTCGGCCCCGTCATCCTGAGGCGATCGCGTGGATATGCACCGGCCGCGGTTTGCCGCCTCCCTCACGAAGGACCGATCCTCGCCGTCGGGCCCGACCTCAAGAACTCCATCACGCTGGCGGCCGGCGGACTGGCGTTTGTCAGTCAGCACATCGGCGATCTGGAACACTACGAATCGCTCCAGGCGTTCGACGAAACGATCGCCGATCTGCTCACCATGTACGAGATCGATCGCGACTCGTTGCTGGTGGCGCACGATCTGCATCCGCAGTACGCATCCACATTGAAGGCGCTCCGGATTCCCGCCGCGCGGCGTCGCGGAGTCCAGCATCATCGCGCGCACATCGCCTCCGTGATAGCCGAGCGTGAAGCCTGGGACGAACGTGTTGTCGGCGTCAGTTTCGACGGAACGGGCTATGGCGACGACGGCGCCATTTGGGGCGGCGAGTTCTTCGTCGGCTCGATGCGCGAAGGGTTCGCGCGCGCGATGCACTTGCGTGAGGCGCTGCTCCCGGGAGGCGACGCCGCGGCGCGTCATCCGGCGCAATGCGCGGCCGGCTTCCTGATGCAGGTGGATGGCGCCACGCTGGATCATCCGCGCTTCCACCAGGCGCTGCGGCTAGCGCAGTCCGGCGTTCGCACGTTCCGGACAACCTCAATGGGACGCCTGTTCGACACAGTCGCCGCGATGGCCGGTTTCACGCGCGAAGTCACCTTCGAAGGCCAAGCGGCCATGTGGCTCGAACACGCCGCCGGAGCCTCGCCAACGCGTACGCCGTACCCATTCCCGATCGATGGCGCCGAGTTGGATTTCCGTCCCCTGCTGGCCGCCATCGCCGCCGATCGTGGCGACCCCGCCCGGATAGCCCGCTCGTTCCACCAGGCCGTCGCCGAAGCCGTTGTGCGCGCCGCCTGCCAGTTGTGCGAGGCGCACTCGATCCCCACTGTGGTTCTGTCCGGCGGAGTCTTCCAGAACACGCTCCTGCTCGAATTGATCCAGCGTGCGATGCCGCCCAGCCTGCGCGTCTGGACCAACTCCGCCGCGCCGCCGAATGACGGAGGCGTCAGCCTGGGCCAAGCCGCGCTCGCCTGCTTCTAGCTCCTTTTCGGCCACCCGCACAAGTTCGCATCCATGCCTGAATAGCCGGCGCGAACGCGAAATTCGCCGAAACATAACAGCCTCAAAATGGAGGCAGGCCGCAAGTGCCAACTCGCCCACCCCAGCGGTGAGTCGCCGTTCGCATCGCGGGCGTCGAGCCTCGCGCCGGCCGCCACCAGCATCCGGATCGCCTCTTCGTCTCCGAAAGCCGCCGCGCGGTGCAACGGCGTTTCGCCGCGCGTGCGGCAATCCCGCATGAAGCCGCCCGTCTCCGCGCCCGCCAACGTCGCGACGTTGGGATCCGCGCCGTGCGCCAGCAGGACTTCCATCACCCGGTTGTGTCGCACCCGCTCCGTCGTGCACAGGGCCGCGTGCAGCGGCGATTCGCGCGTGTCAGGCAGCGTCACGTTCGGATCGGCGCCCTGTTCGATCAGAAATTCGCACAACCGCCAATGGCCATGAAACACGGCGCCATTCAGATCGAAGTTATCTCCCAAATCCTCCAGCCGCGCGCCGTGCGCCAGCAGATGCCGGATCGCGCTCACGTCGCCGTAGTACACGGCCCATTGCAGCAGAGACACGCCGTCGCTATCGGTCGCGGTGATGGGATGTCCCGCCGAGAGATACTCGAAAACCAGGTCCGTGCGTCCATTGGCGATTCGATCGAGCAACAGCATCGCGCCACTATAGCATGGCCCGATTGGTAAGATTGACGCGTGGACTCGGGTAAGCCCAGTCGGACGGCGTGGGCCGCCGCCGTCCATCGGGCGGCTCATCAGGTGCTGGAGCAGGGACGGCTTTTTGAGGACCCGCTGGCCGTCGCGATGCTCGGTCCGGACGCGGACCTCGCCATCGCGAACGCGCGTGAACACCCCGCTTCGCGCCGGATGCGCATGTTCATCGCCGCACGGTCGCGCTTTGCCGAAGACGCCCTGGAGACGGCCATCGAAGGCGGCGTCACACAGGCGGTAATCCTCGGCGCAGGGCTTGACACCTACGCCTATCGCGGCCGTTTGCGCCACCGCGTGCGGATCTTCGAAGTCGACCACCCCGCCACCCAGGCATGGAAGCGTCAGCGACTGGAGGAGTCGGCCATCGCAATCCCGGAGGCGCTCACGTTCGCGCCGGTGGACTTCGAACGCCAGACTCTGTCGCAGGAATTGGGCGCCGCCGGATTCGCCCCCGGTGAGCCGGCGTTCTTCGTCTGGCTGGGAGTTATCCCTTATTTGACTCAGGAAGCTATATTTTCGACACTTCGTTACGTCGCGCATCACCCCGCCGGCGCTCACATCGTATTTGACTACGGCGATCCTCCGGCCTCCCTGCCGGACGCGGCCCGCGAGCGGCACGAGTTACGCGCCCGGCGCGTGGCGGAATTAGGGGAGCCCTGGCTGACCTACTTCACGCCGCCGCTCCTTTTCAGCCATCTCACTGAGCTGGGCTTCACGGAAATCGAGGATCTGAATCCTCGCGACATCGCGGCGCGCTACTTCCCAAGCCGGATGGACGCTCTTCCGGAACAGGGCGGACACCTGGTCCACGCGACAACACAGCGCAACCGATGACGGACAACCACGCGCGGTCCCCCCAAATCCTGGCTCTGGCGGACGATCTCACCGGCGCGCTGGAAACCGGCGCCCAGTTAGCCGCCGAAGGGCTGGAAGCGCTGGTATGCGCCCGCCCGCCCTTTGACGCCTCGGCCGAAGCCGTTGTTCTCAACCTGGAAACCCGCCACCTGAGCGCCAGCGCGGCCGAACAGCGCGTCCGCGAAGCAGTCGCCCTTCGCCGCAACGCCCGCATCTATCTCAAGACGGACTCGACTCTTCGCGGCTCCATCGCGGAGTCCCTGCGCGCCCTTAAAGACGAGTTCCCCGGCCGCGCCATCGCCTACATTCCCGCCTATCCCGCCATGGGTCGCACGGTTCGACACGGCGTGCTCTACGTCGACGGCGTCCCGCTCGCCGAGACCGCCTTTGCGCGCGATCCCCTGAATCCCATCCGCTCCAGTTCCGTGGTGGACCTCGCCGCGGGCATCGCCGTAGTACATGACGGAGAAAACGAACAGGACCTGGTCGCCTCCGCCTCAGCCCTTGCGCCGTCCGCCGCGATCATAGCGGGAACCGCCGGATTCGTCGGCCATTGGGTCCGGTCTCTGGGGCTGACTCGTCTAACTCGCCCCATAACTCCCAAAGCTAGCTCTGGTCTAATTGTCGTAGGCTCCCGGCACCCAGTCGCCATCGCTCAGGCGAAGGCGGCCGCGGGCGCGCCGGCGTGGCCGTTATTCCAACTCCCGTCCGCCATCCTGCCCGATCCGCTCGAGGTGGCGGCCGCCGCCGCGGCCCAGGTTCGCCAACGGCTCGAAGCAACGCCCGACTCCGCGCTCATCGTAGTGGGAGGCGACACCGCCGCGGCGATCCTGAAAGAACTCGGGTGCCGGACCGCCCGTCCCATCGGCGAACTCCTCCCAGGAGTCCCGGTCTCGCGGATCGAAGCTCTGGGCCGATCCTTCACACTCGTCACCAAGGCCGGGGGATTCGGCAACCCGCAAACATTACTGCACATAATAGAGAAGCTGCAATGACATTCGGCATCACCATGGGCGATTCGAGCGGCGTCGGCCCCGAAATCGTCCTCAACGCCTTCCGCAAGGGCGAAATCCGACACCGCGCGGTCGTGTTCGGAGACGCCGCCGTCCTCGCGCTTTGCAACGAGCGTCTGGCCTGCCAGGTCCCGCTCCGCATCGCCGCGAACCCCGCCGATTGGCGCGATGGGGCCCTCAACGTCTTCGACTTCGGTCTCATGGAAGCGCGTGACGTCACCCCCGGCGTCATCAACAAACGGTCCGGAGCCGCCGCGCGAGCCTATGTCGTCGCCGCCGCCCAGGCCGCGCTCCGCAAGGAGATCGCCGCCATGGTGACGCTTCCGATGAACAAGGAAGCCACCCAACTCTCCGACCCCAACTTCGTCGGACACACCGAGTTAATCGGAGCCGTATGCGGCGCCTCGGACGTCACCATCATGCTGGCGTCCGATCAGTTAATCGTCACCCACGTCACCACGCATGTCTCCCTCCAGGAGGCCATAGCCCGCACCAAACAGCCCCGCATCCGCAAGATCGTGCAGATGACCGCCGACGCTGTGCTGCGCCTGAACCCAAACGCGCGCATCGCGGTCGCCGGACTCAACCCGCACGCCGGTGAAAACGGCCTGTTCGGCCGGGAGGAAATCGAAGAGATCCAACCCGCCGTTGAATGGGCTCGCGCACAGGGCCTGCCCGTTGAAGGCCCCATCCCTCCCGACACGGTGTTCTATCTCGCCGTCCGCAAGAAGCGTTACGACGCGATCGTCTGCATGTATCATGACCAGGGCCACATCCCGCTCAAGCTCCTCGATTTCGAGGCGGGCGTCAACGTCGCCCTCGGGTTGCCCATCATCCGCACCTCCGTCGATCACGGCACCGCGTTCGACATCGCCTGGAAGGGAACGGCGTCCACCGCCAGTCTGATAAGCGCGCTAGAATTTGCGGTGAGGCTAGCCCACGGAGGCGCCGGATGAGCACTGCCACAGTTCCCGCGGTTTCGCTTGAATCCCTCTTGGCGTCGCAACGCGCCGCGTTCCGCCAAAACCCCTATCCAACCGTCAAACAGCGCCGCGCGAACCTGAAACGTCTTCAGGATGTTCTGTTCGCCGCCCAACCCGAGGTCGCCGATGCGCTCGACCGCGATTTCGGCGGCCGTTGCCGTCGCGAAGTCGAGTTTTCCGAGTTATTCGTAGCCCTGAACGCCATCCGCCATTCCCGCAAGCAGGTCGCCGGATGGATGAAGAGGCGTCCGCGCCATGTCGAATGGCCGCTCCAACCCGCCCGCGCCTGGGTCATGCCGCAGCCAGTCGGCGTCGTCGGCATCATCGTCCCCTGGAACTACCCGATCTTCCTCACCATGGCCCCGCTCGCCGGAGCCCTCGCCGCCGGCAACCGCGTGATGCTGAAACTGTCCGAGTTCACTCCCGCCACATCGGACCGCACGGCCCGCCTGATCGCCGAAACATTTCCGCCGGACCTCGTGGCGGTAGTCACCGGCCCCGCCGAAGTCGGCCGAGCCTTCGCATCCCTGCCGTTCGACCACCTGCTGTTCACCGGATCCACCGCCGTCGGCCGTCAAGTCATGCGGGCCGCGGCCGAAAACCTGACTCCCGTGACGCTCGAGTTAGGCGGTAAGTCGCCCGCCATTCTCGCCCCGGACGCGAACATCGAATCCGCGTCCCGGGACATCGCCTACGGTAAGTTCCTGAACGCGGGTCAAACCTGCATCGCTCCCGACTACGCGCTAGTGGAGCGCTCACGCCTGGAGCCCTTCATCGACGCGATGCGTCGCTCCATCGAGCGCTACTGGCCGTCCCCCGCCCAGAACTCCGAATACACGTCGTTGATCAACAGCCGCCACCAGGAGCGCCTGGCCGGATACGTCCGCGAAGCCCGCGAACGCGGCCTGCGCGTCGTCCTCATCGGTCCGGAGCAGGGCTCCTCGCGCCGCATGGCCCCGACGCTCATCATCGATCCCCCGGCGGATCTCGCCGTCATGCGGGACGAAATCTTCGGCCCTGTCTTCCCCGTCAAGACCTATGTCACGCTCGATGAGGCCATCGATTACGTCAACGATCGCGACCGTCCCTTGGCCCTCTACTTGTTCACTAAGTCCGCCGCCACGCGTGACAACGTCCTGAAGCGCACCGTTTCCGGAGCCGCTTGCGTCAACGACACGCTCATTTACATCGCCGCTGAGGACCTCCCCTTCGGCGGCGCCGGCGCAAGCGGCTTCGGCCATTATCACGGCCAGGAAGGTTTCGACACGTTCAGCAAACTCAAACCCGTCTTCACCCGTCCGCTTCCCGGGCTGGGCCGCATGACGCGCCCGCCCTACGGCGGCATGCACGCTCTCTTGAAACGGATCCTGATCGGCTGATGCTGCGCACCGTAATCGCCACCCGCTACGTCACGCCGCTACGAGAAGGCGGATCGCTGCCGGCCATCGTGGAAGCCGATGACCTCGGCCTCTACGTCGTCAAGTTCCGCGGCGCGGGTCAGGGCCCGCTGGCCCTGGTGGCGGAAATCGTCGCCGGCGAGATTGGCCGCCAACTCGGCCTGAAGGTCCCCGAATTAGTATTGGTCGAGTTAGACGAAGCGCTCGGCCGCAACGAACGCGACTACGAAGTCCGCCAACTCCTCCGCGCCAGCACGGGACTCAACATGGCGCTCGACTATCTCCCCGGCTCCATCATGTTCGACCCCGCCGCCGGAGACCGCGCCGACGCCTCGCTCGCCTCCGCCGTCGTCTGGTTCGACGCCTTTGTAACCAACGTCGACCGCACGCCGCGCAATCCCAATCTCCTCCTGTGGCATAAGACGCTCTATCTGATCGATCACGGCGCGGCGCTCTATTTTCATCACGACTGGGCCAACGCAAAAACCGCGGCTCGTGGTGCGTTCCCACTCATCCGCGATCACGTGCTGCTCGGCGCGGCGTCCCGGATCGCCGAAGCCGACGCCGCCCTTCGCCCGCGTCTTTCGCCGGAACTCTTCGCCGACATCCTCGCTGGGGTCCCCGATGCTTGGCTCGCCCACGACGGCGCCGACCCATCCGAACGCCGAGCGGCCTACGTCCAATTCCTGTCCGACCGTCTCGACTCAGCGTCCATTTTCGTGGAGGAAGCCATCCGTGCCCGCGCCGCGAAGTTCGTTTGAGTACGCCGTGATTCGGGTAACTCCCCGGGTCGACCGCGAAGAGTTCATCAACGCGGGAGTTATCGTCTTCTGTCTGGAGCACGGCTATCTCGAAGCACGCGTTCAAGTGGATGAGAACCGCCTCCGTGCCCTCTGGCCCGCCATCGATTGCGACCCGGTCCGGGCCCATTTGGAAGCGATTCCCCGCATCTGCGCGGGCGACGCGGAAGCGGGTCCCATCGCCGCCCTCAGCCCGCGCGAGCGTTTCCATTGGCTGGTCGCCCCTCGCAGCACGATCATCCAGGTTTCCCCGGCGCACGCCGGAATCACGGACGCCCCTGCCGCCACGCTGGATCGGCTTTTCGCGCAACTGGTCGGCTGACTCACACCTTCCAACAAATCAGCTTCAACTCCGTCATCTCCTCGATCGCGAACTTCGGCCCTTCCCTGCCCATCCCGCTTTCCTTCACGCCGCCGTACGGCATATGATCGGCGCGCCAGGCGGGAACGTCATTGATCATCACGCCGCCCACCTCGATGCGACGCGCCGCCCGAAACGCCCGCCCCAGGTCGTTCGTGAAGATTCCCGCCTGCAGCCCGTACGGAGTCGCATTGGCTCGCTGAATCGCTTCGTCTAACTCGCGGTAGCGGTAAATCGCCACCACCGGTCCGAAGGCCTCCCGGCACGATATGTCACAGGAATCCGGTACGCCAGTCAACACGCAGGGCGCAATCGTGGCGAAACTCCGCCGGCCGCCAGTCACCACCACCCCACCCCGCGACACCGCCTCCGCGATCCAATTCTCCACCCGCACCGCCTCGGTCTCGTCGATCAGCGATGAGATATCGGTGGAATCCTCATACGGGTGTCCGATGCGCAGGGCTTCGGTAGCCGCCTTCACCCGGTCGATGAACTCATCCGCCACCCGCTCCTGCACAAACACCCGCTGCACTGAGATGCAAACCTGCCCGCTATTGGCGAACGCTCCCTGCACCGTTCTGACAGCCGCCGTGGCCAGATCCGCGTCCGGCTCGACAATCACCGCCGAGTTATTTCCTAACTCCAGCGTGACTTTCTTGAGCCCCGACCGCGCCTTGATCGTCCGCCCCACCTCGGCGCTCCCCGTAAACGTCAGCATCGCGACATCCGCGTGCGCCGCCAACGCCGCGCCAATCGTCGACCCGCCGCCCGTGATCAGGTTATAGGCGCCCTTGGGAACGCCCGCTTCTTCCATCGTGCGCGCCAACCGCGAAGCGCTCAGCGGAGTCTTACTGGCGGGCTTATGAACTACGGTGTTGCCGGCCGCCAGCGCCGGTCCGATCTTATGCAGGCCCAGGTTCAGCGGAAAATTGAAGGGGGTGATGCAGCCGATGACTCCCACCGGCTCGCGAACCGTCACCGCCATTCGCCCCTTGCCCATCGCCGCGAAGTCCATCGGCACCACCTCCCCGCGCACCTGACGGGCCTCGTGCGCCGCGGCGAACAACGTTGAAAGGCATCGTTCCGCCTCGATCCCAGCCTCCTTCACCGGCTTACCCGTCTCGGCGCAAATCAGGCGACCGAATTCAGCCAGGTCGCGCTGCATCAGATCGTGAACCCGCATCAACAAATCGGCGCGCTCGCAATTAGCTAACTCGCGCATTGCCGCCGACGCCCTGCGCGCCGCGGCCACCGCCTGGTCCACCGCTCCGGTCCCGGCCCGCGGAACCCGCCCCACCGGCGTATCGTCGTACGGCAGGCGGACCACGTCATGCTCCGTCGCATCCACCCACTCGCCCCCGATGTAATTCAGACTCGTCTCCATGGCGTTCGCGGTCATCTGAAACGCGCCTCCTTCTCCGAATTTTCGCCTCAAAATCAAAGCCATCGCAAACTCCCGTTCACAAGCAGTTTTCCACAGCCCTCAAATCCGCGCAACCCTCCCGCCATCAATCAGATAAGCGCGAACCTCGGCAAGCTCTCACCCCCTGGCGCTTGACACCCGGCTGCTACATTGGGGGCGGAAATGAACTCCGCTGAGAACGCCATCACCGAGCGGCCCCCGGCCGTACTGGCTCACGAAAGCCAGGAATCCTATGCGCAACTCGCCGCCCGCCTGCGCGTCGAGTTAGCTCCGGAAGATGAGCACCAGTCCTTTCTGGTCGACCGCATGATTCACGCCCGCTGGAGTCACTCGCGCTATGAGCGCCTTCTCTCACAGGCGTTTGAAGCCGTCCTCGCCGAGCCCGACACCGACCCGAACCCTGACTTCAAGATTCTCAATACCTTGCTCCAGCGCTCCAACATCATCGACAAACTCGAGCGTCGCCTCCGCGAAACAGCGATGGATTACGATCGCGCCCACCGCGAGTTACGGGCCGCGCGCAAGGCGGCCGTCAAGCCGCAACCCGAAGTCGCAGCGCAGGCCGAGCAAACCGATCCGCACGACGAACCGGCCGAAGCAGTGACAGCGGACGCGGTCTGCGCGATGCCCCAGGCGCCGCCGTCTTGTTACGACAATCTCCCGCCGAGCTACGTCAACAACCCCGCCCTGCGTCTTTGATCGCTAACTCGCCATCGCTGGAGCAACAACATGACATTCCTACAGGACCTTCGTTTCGGAGTTCGCGTCCTGCTGCGGGCGCCCGGCTTCACAACGCTCGTGTTGGCCATCCTCGCGCTCGGCGTCGGCGCCAACAGCGCGGTGT
This sequence comes from Acidobacteriota bacterium, assembly GCA_018268715.1. Classification (GTDB taxonomy): domain Bacteria; phylum Acidobacteriota; class Terriglobia; order Bryobacterales; family Bryobacteraceae; genus TMP-7. The sequence continues at coordinate 75,154 of JAFDVZ010000013.1, forward strand.
TCAGCATCGTAAACGCGGTGCTGCTGAAGCCGCTCCCATTTGCTGACCCGTCCAGTCTGTACCAACTGGACGAAGTTAGCCCGCGCGGCGCCGCATCGGGCGTCCCTGCCTCCGACCTCCAGGCGTTCCTCGATCACACCGGCGCCTTCTCGGCGGGAGCGCTCTCGCACTGGCACAACGCGACCATAACCGGTCCTGAAGGAGCGGAAAACGTGTACGGAGCGCTGGTGGCGCCCGCCATGCTGCCCATGCTGGGCGTAAAGCTCGCGCTGGGCCGCCTGTTTCGCCCGGATGAGTACAACTCCGGCGCGTCGCCCGCGGTTCTACTCACTGACCGCTTGTGGAAACGCCGCTTCGGCCGGAATCCGGACGTCCTGGGAAGGCAGTTGATGTTGAACGGACAGGCCCATGTCATCGCCGGCGTCCTGCCCGCCGACTTCTTTCTGAGTCAGCGCTACGAATACTACGCGCCCTGGCGCATGACTGCCTCTGAGTTATCGAATCGTGACGAACGCGCGCCCTGCCTGGTGCGACTGAAGGCGGGCGTCACTCCCGTGCTTGCCCGCACGGCTCTAGAAGGAGTATTCTCTAACTCCGCGCCGTCGGACCTTCGCAACGGCTGGACCATTCGTCTGACGCCTGTCCACGATCAGGTCACGTCGCGAAGCCGCCCGGCCCTCCTGGTCATCCTCGGAGCCGTCGCGTTCGTACTCCTCATCGCGTGCTTCAACATCGCCAGCCTGTTGATCGCGCGCGGGGCCGGCCGTTCCCGAGAGATCGCCATCCGGACAGCGCTGGGTGCCGGCCGCGCCCGGGTGCTCCGCCAGTTACTCACTGAAAGCGCCTTGCTCGCGCTGTTAGGCGGCGTCGCCGGCTCACTGATTGGCGCCGTGTCAGCCACTGCTCTGGTGCGGAGTTACCCGGACCGTTTTGGAATTCCACGACTCGACCAGGCGCACATGGACTGGGCGGTGCTCGCCTTCACCCTCGGCCTGTCCGTCATCACCGGACTCGCGTTCGGTCTCTTCCCGGCGCTTCAGGCCCTGCGGATCGACACTCAGGAATCGCTGAAGCAAGGGTCCCGCGGGTCGTCAAGACAGTCCGGATGGGCGCGGCATGCGCTGGTAGTCGCTGAAACGGCTCTGTCCATCATTCTTCTGGTCGGCGCCGGACTCATGCTGCGTTCGTTCCTTCGCCTGACATCGGTTGACCCGGGGTTCAAGCCCGAGCACGTCGTCACGGTGCGAGTCCCCTTGCCGGCCGCGATTACCGAGCGCCGGCAACAGCCCGTCTACTACAGCCGTCTGCTCGACAAAATTGCCGCCACTCCGGCGTTCAATTCGGTGGGCATCGTCGCGCCGTTGCCCCTGGCCGGCGTGGACGCCCGCGCCTCGCTCACCGTGGAAGGCCGCACCGTCCCCGCGGGAGAGCGTCAGATTGTGAAACTGCGGTCCGTCAGCTCGGGATATTTCCGAGCCCTGGGAGTCACCCTGCGACGCGGGCGCGTTTTTGATGAAACCGACGTGGACACGGCGAAACAGGTTGCAGTCATCAGTGAGTCCCTTGCGCGCCGCTACTTCCCGAATGAGGATCCGATTGGAAGACGAGTCACCATCGCCGCGCCGGAAAAGGGCATCTGGCTGGAGATCATTGGCGTCGTCAACGACGTGAAGGCGTTAAATCTGGCGGACAAAGCCGAACCCGAGCTATATCGCGACTTCCGCCAGTACCCGTTCGCGCCCTTCACCACCACGATTGTCGCTCGCTTCCAATCGGAGGACACGGCCCGAGCCGCGGCGGCGCTCGAACTCGCCATCCGTTCGGCGAATCCGGACCAGCCGGTCGCCGACCTGTTGGACATGCCGTCGATCCTGGCGAACAATGTCGCCCAGCCACGCTTCTACACCCTGTTATTAGGGGCCTTCGCAGCCATCGCGCTGGCGCTCGCGGCGGTCGGTCTCTACGGAGTCCTCTCCTGCTCCGTGAACCAGCGAACCAAGGAGATCGGTATCCGAAGAGCGTTGGGCGCCACCAACTGGACCATTATCCAGAGCACGATGGGCCAGGCATTGACGCTGGTTGCGACAGGCGCCGCGATCGGCTTAGCCGGCGCCATTGCCTTAACTCGGCTACTACAAACACAGCTTTATGAAATCCAATCCCTGGACGTTCCAACCTATGTGGCGGTAACTGGCCTGTTACTCACCGTGGCCGCCGTGGCCGCGTGGGCCCCGACACACCGGGCGCTCCGTCTGGACCCGAACCGGGCGCTCAGAGCCGATTAGAAGGGGACGGGCTAAACCCGTCCCGCTTCGGGATGCACCCAGGGCCCGCGGTAACTCCTCCGGAGCAATCGGTTGGCCTCGTCGTCGCCAACGCACTTCCCTGCCGCTGCGTCCCAAGTCAACGTCCGCCCTAACTTCAGCGACATATTGGCCAGAATGCAGCAGGAAGTGGAGATGAAACCCTGCTCGATGTCCGCGACGGGCTTGCTGCGGTTCTTGCGAGCCTCCAGCAGGTTCGCCCAATGTCCACGAATCGCCGGCGCGACGTGCTTCTCCAGCCGAGGTTCGGTCTTGTCTTCGGGATATTTCTCTAACTCGTACTCAACGTCCTTGTGAACCGGCTGACTCCCGGCGCCGGCCGGAGTGAAGTCGTAGGCGAATACGCCGGCCTTCAAGGTTCCGCCGTCTCCGTATAGCGTGGCGGCCCACGGATACTTCGGATCCGGCGGAAGTCCCCAGTTGCGGTGCTGCCACACCATCGTCAGGTCGTCGAATTCGAAGACCGCCGTTTGTGTGTCCGGAATATTCCCGAAGGCCGTGTTGATCCGGATGCCCCCGCTCGACGAAATCCGCTTTGGCCAGCCCAGGTCCAGGAACCAACGGACCATATCGAGCATGTGGATTCCCATATCCCCAATCGTCCCGTTCCCATACTCCATGAAGGCCCGCCATGCCGCCGTCCTCATGCGGTTATAGGGAGCCATCGGCGCCGGCCCGGTCCAGAACTCGTAGTCGAGCGCGGCCGGAACCGGCTCATCGGGCGGCGGCTTCATTCCCCCACGCCCTCGCGAATAGGACCAGATCTCCACCAGCCCGACCTTGCCCAATTTGCCCGATTTCACAATGTCATTCCGGGCCTCGATCAAATGCGGCGTACTCCTCCGTTGCGTGCCCACCTGCACCACACGGCCGTGCTTTCGCGCGGCGGCAAGCATAGCCTGCCCCTCCGCCACGTCCACGCTGATCGGCTTCTGAATGTAAAGGTCCACGCCGGATTGGCAAGCCGCGATCATCGGCAACGCGTGCCAGTGATCAGGAGTCGCCACCTCGACAATGTCGAGATCCTTCTCCTTCAGCATCTCGCGATAGTCCTTATAGAGCCGTGGCCGCTTCTTCGAAGGCTGCTTCTGCTCGGCCCACTGCGCCGCCAGGTCCAGGTTCCGTTGATCGACGTCGCACAGCGACACGATCTCGATGGGAGCAATCTGGTTCAGGCGGAAGATATCGCTCTTCCCGTACCATCCGCTTCCAATCAGTCCAACCCGCAATGGCTTATCGTCCGCGAAGGCGGCCGCGTAACCGTGGTAAAGGGCCGCGGCGCCCGTGCTCTGAAGGAATTGTCGCCGGTTCACACGACCGATATTAATACAACGCCGAACCGCTTTCCCGATCCACGGCTTCGAGGAACGTCCGCAACGCCGAAATCCTCGGCTGCGCCAACCGCCGCGTGGAGTCGAGCGCGATCAACGCAGGCAGCGTCTCAAGCGCCTTCCGCAACGAGTTCACGGCCGGCGTGAACGTCGTAAAGCGCGTGTCGCGCCCCACTTTGCACGCCTGCCGCAGGATGCCGATGGCCCCCAGTTGCTCCAGGATATCGGCGTCCCGCACGATGGTCCCCTCCATCGTCGCGGGCCGGGCCGCAGGCTGATGCGTCCGGATCGCTTCCACCACGGCGTCGATCTTCTCCCGTGGAAACCCCGCCGCGGCAAGCGCTTCAGGAGCCTTCTCCATCGCATAGGCGACGTTGTCCCACCGAGCCAGTTGCTCGGGATCCTCGGGACGCTGTCCGACAAACACGCCCAGATCATGCAGCCACACCGCCGCATGCACAATGTCGTCGTCATACGCCAGCCCTTCTCCAATGGCGAGCGTCAGCGCGTAGAGCCTCGGCTGGTGTCCGTACTTCTCCACCGGCAGCGCCACGCGCCGGACATACTCCTCAATAGCCACCCGATGACTCATTCGTAACGCAACGCCTCCGCCGGCGCGATGCGAGTGGCGCTACGCGCCGGATACAGCGTCGCCACCCAACTCACGAAGATCGCCGCCGCCGCGATCCACAGCCCGTCGTACCACTGCGGCTCGAACGGAACGAAACTCAGCGAGTAAATCTCCTCATCCAGACGCAACCAGTGATAGTGCCCCGCCAGGAAACTCAGTCCATAACCCAATACCAATCCGATCGCGGCGCCCACGCACCCGATCAGCAGTCCCTGGAACATGAAGATCCGTTGAATCTGCTCGCGCCGCGCCCCCATCGACATCAGCACCGCGATTTCGCGGTACTTCTCCATCACCATCATCACCAGCGTGATCAAGATATTCAGCGCCGCCACCAACTCAATCAGCCCGATGGTAACCACCGTCACCACCCGCTCCATGCGAAGGGCATTCCGCAGCTGCCGGTTCTGTTCCATCCACGTGGTGGCGGCCAACTTCGGCCCGACGATCCGGTCGCACGCCTGGGCCACTTTCTCGGCCTCGTTCGGATCGTCAAGCTTCAGTTCGATGCTATTCACTACATCGCCCAACGACAACACCCGTTGCGATGACTTCAAATCAGTGAACGCCCACAAGTTATCGAGGTCAAAGAACCCCGACTCGAAAATTCCGACAACCTTGAACTTGTAGTAAGCGGGCCGAGGACCCATCGGAGTCAACTCGCCCTGCGGACTGATCACCGTAATGACGCTGTCCAGCATCATCCCGGTGTTCTGCGCCAGCCGCGAGCCCATGATGATGCCTGGAAGTCGTCCCGGGTTCGCGAGGTTGGCGAGCGAGCCCTGCTTCAGCTTCTTGAGCACATCCGCTGCCGCCTGCTCGGCCCCCGCCGGAATGCCCTTCAGCGTTCCGCCGGCGCCCTGTATAGGCCCCGCGAAGAACACCTGCCCGTAAAGCCCCGGGCTCGCCATGGCGACGTGGGGAACAGTCCGCAACTTCGCCGCGATCTGCTCCCAGTGCTCGATCCCTGATCCCGGCTCCTTCTCGAGAATCGTGACATGCGCCGTCGCGCCCAGCAGGTTGCGCTGCAACGTGTTTCGGAACCCCGTGTTGATGGCGAGCGAGATCACCAGCGCCATCACGCCCGCGGCCACCCCGCCGACCGAGATGAACGTGATCACCGAAATGACGGCCTGCTTGCGCTTGGCCCTCAGGTACCGTCGCGCGACGAATAACTCAAACCGGTCCGGCACCGGTCAGTCCTGTTCAGCTGCGCGGAGCCGCGCCGCCATGCCGATGTCGTCCTCCGGTCGCAGTAACGGGAACAGGATGACATCGCGTATCGATTTTGAACCGGTCAGGATCATGGTCAACCGGTCAATGCCAATGCCCTCGCCGCCAGTGGGAGGCATGCCATAGGACATGGCGCGCAGATAGTCCTCGTCCATCTGGTGCGCCTCTTCGTCGCCCCGTTCGCGCATGCCCAGTTGCATCTCAAACCGGCGCCGCTGCTCCTGCGGATCGTTCAACTCGGTGTAGGCGTTGCCGATTTCCATGCCCGCCGCGAAGATCTCGAACCGCTCGACGAACGCCGGCTCTTCCGGCTTGTTCTTCGACAGCGGCGATATCTCCACCGGGTAGTCGTAGATGATGGCCGGCTGGATCAACTCCTCCTCCGCCACCCGTTCGAAGATGTCGGAAAGCGCCTCGCCGGCCGTCCGCTTGGCCGAGTTCCGCAACAGCCACTCGGGGTCCTTCACGTTGTCGAGCGTCGGCTTGCCGTCGCCCTTCCAGAACTCGATCACCGCCTCGCGCATCGACAGCCGGCGGATCGAGCCGAAGTCGATCTCAACGCCGTCGTAGCTGGCCTTGGTGGATCCGATCGCATCCATCGCGGTCTGTTGCAGCAGTTCGACCGTCAAGTCCATCAGGCCCCGATAGTCCGTGTACGCCTGGTAGAACTCGAGCATCGTGAACTCCGGATTGTGGTGCGTCGAGACGCCCTCGTTGCGGAAGTTCCGATTGATCTCGTAGACCCTCTCCATTCCGCCGACGATCAGCCGTTTCAGGTACAGCTCCGGTGCGATGCGCAGGTACAGGTCCATGTCGAGCGTATTGTGATGCGTGACGAACGGCCGCGCTGCCGCCCCGCCGTACAGCGGCTGCATCATCGGAGTTTCGACCTCGACGAAACCGCGCGATTCAAGTTGCCGCCGGATGGAGGCGATGATCCGCGCCCGGGTGACGAAGGTCTTCTGCACGTCGCCGTTGGCGATCATGTCGAGGTAACGTTGCCGGTAGCGCGTCTCGACATCCTCGAGCCCGTGCCACTTCTCCGGCATCGAAAGCAGGTTCTTCGACAGGAAGTACAGCTTCTCGACGTGGACGCTCAGCTCGCCCGTCCGCGTGCGGAACAGGTAGCCGTCGCAGCCGACGATGTCCCCGATATCGAGCGCCTGATACAGTTTGTAGTCGGTCTCGGAAACGGCGTCTTTGCGGACGTAGATCTGCAGCCGGTCGCCGCTTTGCGCCAGGTGTGCGAATCCCGCCTTGCCCATGCGGCGCAGCGTCTGGACGCGGCCGGCGATGCGCACGCGGACGCCCTCACCGAGCTCCTCGGCGGTCTTGGCGGCGTACTCGCTCAGGATCCGTGGAATCGTGTGGGTGAAGTCGAAGCGGTGGCCGTAGGGTTTGAACCCGAGCGCTTCGATCTCTCCGGCCCGCAGCACACGCTGCCGCATCAATTCATCTTCGAGGGACAATAGAGCTCCTTAGACTTTGATTTTCGGGGCCCCTCGACGCGCTCTCCGCCACTCCCGGCACTTCTAACCCGCTAAACCAGCGGTCTTTGTCCGCCAAGACGCCCGCTGAAGCAGCAAACCTCAAAAAGCGCCAGGAGCTGACCGCCAGGGAGTCGCGGAACCCCAGCGATCACCTAATAGTACAGACTTTTGGCCGCGACGACAAGGACTTACAGTGTCTTCAGCCGCAGATCCATATAGCCGTGAATACCGTGCCGCCCGATTCCGCCGTTTCCTCGAACATAAGCCTACATTCACAGCCGACTTCAATCTCTCTTTCGAAGCCATCGTCCGAGACAAGACTCTAGCCGGTTAGCGCCAATGTAAAACGGTACCGTTTTCGCCGAAATCGGTGCTGCCAGAACCGGCGAGGGCGGTCGGGCACACGTTGGCACCAGTCGCCGGAGTGGCGCCGGCGGCTCCGGGCCGAGCTCTTTCCCGCCGATCCCGTGACGCCAAGAAGGACCCTCCCGTGTCAGCATCGACTTTGGAACACCGGCCGTGCTTGGCGTCCGCCTTGAGCGATTCGATCACCAGATAGTGTCGGCGCTGTTGACCTTCCCTGAGACGCAGTTGTGGTGGTCCGGTTCGGGGATGTGCAATTTGGTGAAGTCGTGCAGCCGGTAGACGCGGCGAGTCGAGTCGTCGCGAATGAGCAAGACGGCGCAGTTGAGGTATTCGGTTTGGGAGAGCAGAAGCAAGCGGTTGGCGCCGAAGTTGAACATGAGAGGGGAAAGCGGGGCGCCCCGTCGGCAACGCCGTTGAGGGGTTATCCGCCGGACTCCTCCGGACGGAGTATAGGCACAGCGCGGCGCCTGATCGGAGCCGGCCTACTGAGCCGGCGAGGACGAGCCCGACTTGGGCTTGCGAAGACTCTCGCCGCCCAGCAGGAAGATTTCGGAGTTCTCCGCGAGCCGGTCCACAATAGCCGTGGCGATAGTGGTGTTGTACAGGATGTTGCCCCAGTCGGAAAAGGCTGTGTTTAATGCGGAGTCCATTTTTATGCGAACTCCGCATGCCGATGGACTGGGACGGTGCTATTTCGCGGCCTTTTCAGTCCGCATAATCGTGGTGGTCTTCAGCAGGTCGAGCAATTTGTCGGTTGCCTTGAAGCGGCCGGTGCGCAGTTTCGGAGCGATCACGGATTCCAGCGCTTCCAACTTTACGCTCGGGTCGGCACGAGTGTAGATCTCCGTAGTCTGCATACTGGAATGCCCCAACCAAAGCGACACCTTTCGGAGATCCTTGGTGGCCTGAAGGATGGTCACCGCGCAGGTGTGCCTGAGCACATGTGGTGAGACCCTCTTGTCTGAGAGCGTGGGACAGCGGGTTCGAGCGGCATTGACATGCTTGCGCAGGATGTATTCGAAACCGGCGCGGGTCATCGCTTCTCTACGCGCATTCAGGAATAGCTCTGGGCTCCGGGCCTCACCCCGGACAGACAGCCATGCTCGAACCGCAGATGCCGTTTCTTTCCATAGCGGCAGGCAACGTTCTTTTCGGCCTTTGCCGTGGATCAGAACGCTGGCCTGTGGCTGAAGCACCACGTCTTCGATTCGGAGGCCCACCAATTCTGAAACACGAAGCCCGCCAGCGAAGCAAAGATGAAGCATTGCCCGATCACGGATGCCGTCCCGGAGAGTTGGGTCAGGGCTATCCAGAATCGATTGCATTTCTTGGGCAGTGAGGTGCCTGACAAGTCGCGTGTCCGTCTTCTTCGCGGGATGGCCAGAACGCGTTGGATCTGCTCGAGCGCCGAAGGCACACGGTACTCCATGTAGTGCATGAAGGATTTGATGGCTGCGAGCCGGATGTTCCTGGAGCCGGCGTTGAGGTGGACCCCAAAGGTTGGAC
>JAFDVZ010000014.1 GCA_018268715.1 Acidobacteriota bacterium
TCCACCGGAGGCCGAGCTGACTTCCGACTCCTGTCTCCTGCCTCCTTTGTCCCCCCCGCCACCCGAGCAAGCCTCCTCATCTCCCTGCCAGCCAGCGGCCGCGAAAACACCGCCACTCCGCCGATGTAGCCGGCAAACCCGGAACTTCGCGAAGAGTGAATCACGCGGCCGATCGTGAACGGACCGCCTTCGGCCTCCGTGCCAGGCGTATACAGGTCATGTCCGAACCAGAAGGGATTCGCGCGCAACGCCTCCAGTCGTTTCTCCACGGGCGCGGCGGGGTCGATCCGCCCGCCGCGTTTGACATAACGGACTCTCACCTTGGTGAATTCGTACTCGACTAACTCGACGCGCTCATTCGAGTTATCCACCAGCACCCGCCGCCGCAGAGCCTTCTTCTCGGGCGGCGAGTACAACTGATCGGCCGGAAACGCCGGGTCCCTGCCGTTGCGCGCCTGCGCCCAGGCCTTGGCCGCCCACTGGTAGAAAGGGTGGGCCTGGGGATTCTCGATCCAATAACTCGAAGCCACTCCGTTCAGATAGGAGGTGACCGTACCCCTCCGGTTGTCATAAACTAACCCGGCGACGCTCCACGACTCACCTAACTCCTTCGCCGAGGCGGCGGGACTCACCGTCGGAATGAACTCCGGAGTCACCGACAGATTCCGGGCATACTTATCCCCAAACGAACTGCGACCATTCTCGGAGACATGCGCGGCCGAAGCGCCGTTGTTGGCGGCGAGTCCCGCAAACAGCGCGTACTGTCGCATGCCCGGTTCCACGCGCGCCGCGCCGCCATTGGCCTCCCGCAGATCGGTCCCTTCATGCCAGATGCCCGCCAGGGCGTGATTGCCGCCCTGCCGTATCAGCCACACCACCAGGGTGACCGAACGCCCAGGGCCCTTCACATCCACGCCCGAATTGTGCAGCCGCGCCCGGGGAACCAGCAGAACGGGACGAAAGGTTGGGTCCGTTTCGTTGCGGAACAGCACCGCCTCGCCAAAGGGCCCGCGGCCCAACAGCGGAAAGTCCGCGTAGGTGGCGGGCCTCCCTTCGCCCCAATATTCACGAACGTAGTTGATGGCGTCCAGGCGGAGGTCGTGGTTCTCGCCGCGCGCGGTGTGGGCCATGAATCGTCCGTCGGACGGATCCCGCGCCACGAAGTCCCACAGGGCGACGAAGCCGGGAATGCGAGTCACCTGCCGGACCCTCCGCTGCGCCTCGGACGCATCCGCGGCTGCAAGCCCCAGCAGCAGTAACAGAACGATACGCATGCTTCCCCTTCAGGCCGATTGCGCCGCCTCAAGCCGCAGCGCGGCGCCCGCCTTCGCCACCATCCGGACGCCATCGCGGCTTGCGGAAACCACTCCGTTGGCGACGCCAATCGAGTAGGCGAAGTCCCTGAAACGGTAACTCAACCGATTCGCGGAGACACTTTCGAAAGCCGATCGCCCAGCCGCCCACACGAACTCGAGCGACAGCCGGGACTTCGGTTGGACGTCAATCAGCGCAAGCTCGATCTCGCGCTCCCTGAACGTGACGACAAATCGCCCGCCGGTCGCGAGCGGAACCGTGGTTCGCAATCCAGCCGCCGATTCGGTCGCCGACACCGGCCCCGACGCGGCGAGCGGCGTCGCTCGGCCATCCGCGTCCACCCGTTCGAATCGCCCGCCCGCGCGGACCGCGCCATCGCTCCAGTGATAGCCGTCCATCGCGGCGAGCAATCGCTGCTCGATGCCATGCTGGCGCACCGTCTCGGTCAGATACGGCTGCGGGTATCCATCGGCGTACACGTGAAGGTCGCGTAAATAGAACTCGCCGCCGCGGAAATGAAGGTTGGCGCGGTAATAGCGGCTCTGATACCAGACCGTGCGCTGCGGCGGTTGGCGGTCGCCGAACGGGTTCTCGAGCATCACCTGCGCCTGCGGCGGCGTCAGACGGAAAGCGCGCTGGAAGCGGCGTCCCGTTTCGCCCATCGTTTCAACGATCAGGTCCGTGCCCCGCCGAGCCCCCTCCAGCCGTTCCATCTGCATCGGGTACGCCTTCCGCATGGCGGCCCAGCCAAAGCTGTTCTCCTGCCCGAGTTGCGCGTAGGCGACGCGCTGGGTCGGCGACTTCGCGATCATCTCGAAGAAGCGCCGGACGAAGGTTTCCGACTGGCCGGTGGCCCACACCGGCTCCATCGTGTCCGGATAGGAGAGCGTCTTGTCGTAGTAGTAGACCGGATCCTGGCCCAGCAGTCGAAACATCGGCGTAGGAATCTGGTTTTTCGCATCGACCGCGGGACTCCACGCATTTCGGCGACTCGGGTAATAGGCCGCGATCGGCGAACCCCAAATGGTGAATCCGTCCGTGGCCAACTGGTCCCGGCAGTTGGCGAAAGCGTCGACATGGTGGTGGTCGGCCAGATGCGCGCAGGTGATCGCGTCCAGGTTCCAGGACGCGACGGACTTCGCGGGCCGTCCGAAGACTCGTTGGAACGTCGCCATCGCCGTATCCGCCAACCTGCGTCGTTCATCCGGCGTGTAGCCGATCGGGTAGGCCACCGGGACGTGATAATCCCACTCCCAATCGGGCCGTCCCCGCCAGGCGATGCCGGCGTCGTCGCAGATGCGTCGGTTCATCTCAAACCAGACGCCCATCTCATGCTCCGGCGGCGCCTGCGAACGAAGGAACTCGACGAAAGGCCCCTCCACCAGCGCGTCGTACTGCAACAACCACGTAGCGGGGAAGCGATGCGCCCGAATCAGAGCCATCTGTTCGCGAACCGGCTCGATCAGGTCCATCTTTTCGCGCGGCTCTTCGGCGCGAATGAAGTTCATGATGTTGACGGCGCGCAAGGCGGCGTTCGAGGGCGGCGCCGCCATGCCGGGCGGCAACAGGTGCGACGCGATGGCGGCCTTCAGGACCGTGGCGATCGCCTCGCGTCGCGATTTCGTTGGCGTGAGCATCCAGGCCTCTACATTATGGCGCGGGCGCGGACCGCCTTCAGCAAACTTCGGCGCACCAGCCCGCTGCCGGGGTAGACCAGCGCCCAATACTTCGCCATCTTGCTGGAAGCCCGCGGATCGGATGCCGCGATGCGCGTTTCGGTGATCACGCGGGTGCGGCCCGTTCCCGCGTCCTCAATGCGGAAACTGGCCGCCACCTTGATTTGCTCCGCCTGGCTCCAGGTGCGGAACTCCGCCGGGGCCAGGCGTACGGCGGCATTGTTCCACGGCTGGCCGGCCAGGCCGAAGACGAACTCCCGGGGTGTGTCGTCCAGCAGGAAGAAGCCGGAACGCGAGTCCTGGACGGTCGCGACGATCGGCTTGACGGGCGCCGCGACGGCGCGCCCGCCGCCCACGAACGCATTGCGGATGCGTCCCAGCGTCTTCATCACGCCGATGTCGGCGAACGAAACCTGGTCCAGCGCCGCACGCACGCGTTCGACAGGCGCGTCGATCAGGATTTCGTGCCGTTCCTCAAAGTGGTAGACCGGCATGAACGCGTCCAGCCGCGTGGCGGGCGCGGGCGTTGTGAACGTGGGGACCGGCCACAACCAGCCCGCCCCGAACAGCGCGACGCCGGCCAGGACCCCCGTCAGCGGCCCCTGATAGCGTCTCGAAAAGCCGAGCCAGCGGGGTGGCGCGAGAACGGAGAGCAGTCCGCCAAGAAAGGCGACGATTCCTGAGTAGACCAACACCGATGGAGGATAAAAAGCGCCGAAACTGCGCATGAGCGCCAGTCCGCAGGCGACTGCGGCGCTCAAGGCGGCGGCGCGAACAATCTGGGCCCGCCTCATATGCTGTGATAGACGAGCCGCGCCGGTCGATTGTTCAGCCTGGCGCGCGGCCAGACTAGCGCCATAGCGCCTTCACCGCACGCGTCAGATTCACGCGCAGCGCGGCGTAGTTGGCGGCGGCCGCCATCAGCGACAGTCCCGCGGCGAGCAGCAGCACCGGCCACACCGCGCGGTCGTGAAACACCTCGTGTTGCAGCCTCGCCACGCCGATGGCGAAGAACAACAGCCCCGTCGCGAAGAAGTTCTTCATCTGTCGCGGAATGCTGGCGAACACGAACACGCAGGCCGCCGCCGGCAACAGCCAGGCAAGCAGCTTGGTTTCCGCGGGCGTCTGCGCGTCGACGCCGAGCAGCAGCAAAGACGTCATGACATGCCCGGGAATGACAAACCGGAAGGATTTGCCCACCATCCGAACCTGTCCGGAGCCCATCCTGTCGCAAGCCCGGTCGAGCAGGAAATACACACCGGCGTTCAGGATGAACAAGTATTCCAACTGCCCGCGCGTCCACGGCGCCACGCCCTTCAGCCAACGCGCGTAGGGTTCGTGAAACGCGGCGAGCCCGCTGAGGGCCGCCCACGTGAACGCGACCGCGAACGGATAGAAGTACCGCGAATCGTCCGTCCGTCCCCTCCGCTCGAGCAGAAGACCCGCCGTCATGAAGATCGCCGCGCACGGGATCAGGCGGAAGTAGATGCGGCCGGGGTCGTTTTCCAGCCAGTCGAGCATCCCCATGCGGACGAGCGTCGCAAGCGCCAGCAGCGCTCCGAACACGGCGGAAAGCAGCGTGAAGACGGAGGCGCCGGTGAACCGCCGGATCCACCAGCACACCGGAATGCCCGCGAGAATCGACCACCACAGTTGGGCGTTGGTCGCCTGTTTCGCCACGTGCAAACGGTGGAACAACTCCAGCCGCGCCTGCCCCATCGTCAGCCCGGTGAACAGATGGAACTCCTCCAGCGTCACCAGCGTCGCAATGGGCGCGAGCAGGCAGAACGCCAGCAGCCAGGCCACCGCCACGCGATGGCGCTCGCGCCGCCAACTGTCGAATCCGATCCAACCGGCCGGCAGCGCCGCCGCCCACGCCGTCAGAACGGCGGGAGAGCCCGCCAGCGCCGGGTACCGGAAGAAGGTCAGCAGCGCCGCCCCCACGGCGAGCACCCAGGCCCCCAGATACAGCGTCACCTGCGGAAGCGTGAGCCGCCGGGCCTCCATGATCCACGCATCGTCGCGCTCGAGCAGCCGGTCGTAACGCCGCCGCAGGCCGTCGTATTCGGCCTCAGAAACGATCTGATCCCGCCGCCAGCCCTCCAGTTCGCGCAGATGTTCGCCCACTTTCCCGGCGATCAGGCGCGAGTACGCGGCCGGTTCGGCGTATACCGCCTCTCCCGCCAGGTAGCGGCGGAGATCGCCGGCCATGTCGGCGGCCGACGCATACCGGCGCGCCGGGTCCTTTTCGAGCGCCTTCAGACAGACATTTTGCAGCGCCCGTGGGATCTCCGGCACGTGTCGGCGAGGCAGGACCGGGTCCTCCTCGCGGATGATCCGCAGCAGGTCGGCGATGGCGGCGGCCCGGAACGGGGGCTGCCCGGTCAGCAGTTCGTACAGCACGGCCCCCAGCGAGAAAACGTCGCTGCGGGCGTCGAGCGCCTCGCCGCCGGCGGCCTGCTCCGGCGACAGATATTCGGGGGTGCCGGCGATTTCGCCGGGCCGGGAGAGCCGTTTTTGGTCGCCGAGGTCGAGAATCAGGCCGAAATCGAGCAGTTTTGGCTCTAAATCGGGCCCTACGAGCACGTTTTGGGGCTTCAAATCGCGATGAATCACCCCTTTTCCGTGCAGAAAATGCACCGTTTCGACCACTTTTAGCACCATTTCGGCGCGTTGTTCGAACGTCAGGGCCGCCCCCGCCCGGGTCAGCGGGACCCCGTCGAGGTGCTCCATGACGAAGTGCGGCGGCTCGGAGGCGGGGCCCAGACTGTAGATCCGGACGACGTTCGGGTGGTTCAGTCGTGCCATGGCCCGCGCCTCCGCCATGAACCGGGTGCGGAGCGCCGGGCGATCGGCGTACTGGGGCGCGAGCATCTTGATGGCGACCCGGCGGCGCAACGCCTCATCCTCGGCGAGCAGCACGCGGCCCATGCCGCCACGGCCGATGACGGACAGGATGCGATGGCCGGACAGGCGTTCGGGGAGGGCCTCGGGATCGACGGCGCGGTCGATGTCGGACAGCGCTTCGAGCTCCCCCGCAAGGTCCGGGTAATGCTCGCGGATGTCGCCGGCGCTCAATCCGGCGGTCGCCTGGCCGTCCAGGATGTCGGCGAACCGCTCGGCCAGGCGCTGCTCCTGCTCGTCTTCCATCTAGGGCTCGCTCGCATCGGAGATGGCGCGGAAGCGCTTGACGGCGCGGTACACCAGCAGCGCGGCGGCCTCGCGCGAACGGCCGGTGCGTTGGGCCATTTCGGCGGTGGAAAGGCCCTCGATTTTCGTCATGAGGATGGCCTGGCGGTAGTCTTCCGGCAGGCGGTCGAGTCTCGCAAGCAGCCGCTCGACGGCCTCCTGCTGGGCGAACAGACGGCTGGGGGTGGCGCTGTCGGTAGGTTCGGGGCCGTTGGGGTTGCTCGCCGATCGGAAGGGGACCTGCTGGCCGGCGCGGCGGTCGCGGCCCTGGTAACGAAGGCGGTCGACGATGACGTGGTCGGCGATGGAGGACAGCCATCGCAGGAGGCTGCCGGGCGACTGGTAGTGGAATCGGCCGATGTCGCGGAAGCCTCGCAGCAGCGTCTCCTGCACCAGGTCCTCCACCTCGGCGCCGTGCCGGGCCTGGGGGCTGAGCTTGTAATGAATCAGCACCGCGAGCCGGCGGCGGTGCTTTTCAAACGCCGCCGAGAGAGCCTGCGGATCGCCGGCGCGGGCATGCTCAAGCAACGCGAAGGTGGAGGTCGGATTCTCCATTGCGGCCTGAACTACATGATAGGAGAATCCGGCGCCGCCGGCGATGGACGTTCAGGCCGTCGCCGCGCCCACCACCACGGTCATCTGGCGGGCGATGTCCTGCAACGATTCCGATTGCGACCGCAACTGCTGGGCGGAAGCGGCGCTCTTTTCCGCGCTGGACGCGTTCCGCTGGGTCACCGTGTTCATCTGCAGCAGCGCCTGGGCGATCTGCTGGACCCCCAGGGTCTGTTCGCGGCTGGTGAGGTTCAGTTGATCCACCAGATCCTTGATCCTGGCGGCGTCCCGGGTGATGATCTCGATGGCGGTGGCGGCCTCGCCCACCTTCACCCTTCCGCCGTTCGATTTGGCGATCGACTCTTCCACCAGCGACGAGGTCTCGCGGGCCGCCTGCGCGCAGCGCCCGGCCAGCGTGCGGACCTCATCGGCGACCACCGCGAATCCGAGGCCGGCTTCCCCGGCCCGCGCGGCCTCCACCGCGGCGTTCAGCGCCAGGATGTTGGTCTGGAAGGCGATTTCGTCGATGACGCGGATGATCCCGGCGATCTTGCCGCCCTCGGCGGCGATCTCGCCGATCGCGGTCACCATCTGTTCGAGAGAGTGGTTGGCGGCCGTGAACTCCTGGTGGGAGGCGTCCACGAGTTCGGCGGCGTCCCGCGCGGCGTGGCTGTTGCGGGCCGCCATGGTGCGGATCTGTTCGCTCGAGGCGGACGTTTCTTCAAGCGACGCCGCCTGCTCGCACGCTCCCGCGGCGAGCGCCTGGGACTCCTCGGCGATCTGTTGCGAGGCCGCGGTGATGGTGGAGCTCTGCTTCACCAGATCGAGCGAAATGCCGGCCAGCGCCCGCATCGACCCGCGGTGGATCCGCGCCGCGAGTCCGAACGAAGCCGCCAACGCCAGCGCGGTCCACGCCAGCGCCCAACCCCGCTGGGTGCGGAGATCGCCGATGCGCGCATCCAGCAGGCGGTCCAGCTCCAGAACGCCGCTTCGCCAGAAGCGGAGGCTGGCCTCGCGCGCGGCGCCGGCGGCCGCGGCGAACTCCGCGGGGGCGACCGGGCTGGCCGCGGGATCCGCCATCAGCTGCATCAGGGCCAGCAAGGCTTCGTTCGCCTTGGCGTACTCCTGGAACGCCGGCATCAGGTTCTTCCGCAGAGTCGGGCTCTTGCCGTGGAAGCCCTCATCCTCGTTGACCGAGGTCTGCACATCGCCGGTGACGCGGTCCACGTCGGCTTCCTTCAACAGCGCCGCGGCGATGGCGATTTCGCGCCGCTGGCCCTCGGACGCTTTGCCCCCGGCGAGGATGTCCTGGCCCATTCTCGCAATGGCGGCCAGCCGGTCCTCGGTTTGCGGGAGCGTCACGAGCGTCGCATCCATAAGGTAATAACTGTCGAGATCGGGGTCCAGGATCAGGTTCGAAGTATCGCCCGCGTGGGCGATCATGGTGCGGATATCCGCGACCAGGTGCGAATGGGCCTTGTCGGTGGCGTCGGCCGGCTGGCTGGCCAGACCGCTTCGCAAGGACTCCCATTCCTGGCGCAGCGTATCCCACTTGCAGTGCTCGCGCTTGCGTTTGGCCAGGCCCTCCGGCGTGAACTGCAACGCTTCGCCCAGTTCGGCGTCCACCGCCTGGAGCGACCGGAGCCCCTGGTCCACGCGAGCTTCGATGCTGTTGAGGTCGCCTTTGAGATCGCTCTGCCCGGCGAGGTAGCGGCGGGCGATCAGACCGTGCCCGGCGATGTTTTCGAGCAGCTCCTCCAACGGGCGCTGGTACTTGTTACCCGCCAGTTCCTGTTCGGCGAAGGCGATATCCTTCGAGAACCCCTTCGAAATGAAATAGAAAAGTGAAACGGCAACGGTCACCAGGACGAGACAGCCTACCGCTCCGGCGCGTTGACCTAATGTCATCCGACGCATGATGTTCCCCGCCAATGAGATTTGGTAAATCCGAGACTGCGGCGGCAACGGTGAGGTCGGTCGCAACTCTCGGATTCACATATCGGCAGGTCACGGGGTTTTGATGAGGCCAGGCGCTCCGCCGATCAGTTTTCGTCGCCGCTGGTGACCTTCAGAACGGCCAGGAACGCTTCCTGCGGGATTTCGACGCGACCGACGCGCTTCATCCGCTTCTTGCCTTCCTTCTGCTTTTCGAGCAGCTTGCGCTTGCGGCTGATGTCGCCGCCGTAGCACTTGGCCAGCACGTTCTTGCGCATGGCGGGTATGTTTTCCCGCGCCACGATCTTGTTCCCGATGGCCGCCTGCAACGCGACCTCGAACATCTGACGCGGAATCAGCTTGCGCAGCCGCTCGATCAGGGCCTTGCCTCGATCGTGGGCGAACTCCTTGTGCACGATGATCGAGAGGGCGTCGATCGGGTCGCCCGCCACCAGCACGTCCAGCTTCACCATCGGCGAGACGCGGTGGCCGGCCAGATGATAGTCGAGCGACGCGTAGCCGCGCGAGGCCGATTTCAGGCGGTCGTAGAAGTCGAGCACGATTTCGTTCAGCGGCAGCTCATACAACAAAAGGACCCGTCCGCCGCCGATGTACTCGAACTTCTTCTGATTGCCGCGCTTCTCTTCGAGCAGCTTCAGGATCTCGCCCAGGTACTCTTCGCGCGTGATCACGGTGGCGTCGATGATGGGCTCCTCGATCTGCCGGATGTCGGAGGGATCGGGCCACTTGGTGGGGTTGTCCACCTCCACCACGTCGCCGTTCGTCCGGGTGACGCGATAACGGACGCCGGGCGCGGTGGTGATCAGATCGATGTCGAATTCGCGCTCCAGCCGCTCCTGGACGATCTCCAGATGCAGCAGGCCGAGGAAACCGCAGCGGAAGCCGAAGCCGAGCGCGGCCGAGTTCTCGGGCTCGAAGTTGAAGGCGCTGTCGTTGAGGCGGAGCTTTTCGAGCGCGTCGCGCAGCAGGCCGTGTTCGTGCGATTCGACCGGGTAGAGGCCCGCGAACACCATGGGCTTGATGGCTTCAAAGCCGGGCAGCGGTTCGGAGGCCGGGTTCTGGTCGTCGGTGATGGTGTCGCCGATCTGGGCGTCCGAAATCGTCTTGATGTTGGCGAACAGGAAGCCCACTTCGCCGGCCGCCAGTTCATCGCACGGGATCGCCTTGGGCGACTGATAGCCCAACCCTTCGACTTCGAAGGAACGCCCGTTGGCCCACAGCCGGATCTTCTGCCGCATCTTCAGGCGGCCGTCGATGACGCGCGCCAGGATGATGACGCCGCGATAGGGGTCGAACCACGAATCGAAGATCAGGGCGCGGAGCGGCGCGTCCGGGGATCCCTTGGGCGGCGGGATGCGCTGGACGATCGCCTCCAGGATGTCGGTGACGCCGAGGCCGCTTTTAGCGCTGGCGAGCACCGCGTCGTCGGCCGGCAGTCCGATGACGTGCTCGATCTGCTCGCGAATGCGGTCCGGTTCGGCCGAGGGCAGATCGATCTTGTTGATGACCGGGACGATTTCGAGGTTATGGTGCAGCGCGAGATAGGTGTTGGCCAGCGTCTGCGCCTCGACGCCCTGGCTTGCATCGACCACCAGCAGCGCGCCTTCGCAGGCCTGCAGGCTGCGGGAAACCTCGTAGGTGAAATCGACGTGGCCGGGCGTGTCGATGAGGTTCAACTGATACGTCGAGCCGTTCTGGGCCTTGTAGTTCAGCCGCACGGCGTGGGCCTTGATGGTGATGCCGCGTTCGCGTTCGAGGTCCATCGAATCGAGGACCTGCTCCATCATTTCCCGGGCCGACAACGCGCCGGTGACTTCGAGCAGACGGTCGGCGAGCGTCGACTTGCCGTGGTCGATGTGGGCGATGATCGAGAAGTTGCGGATGAAAGCGGGATCCATGCGGTATGATGAAGCCTGTAATCGAATTATCCCATAGCCGGGCCGCGCGGCCTCGGAAAACAACGCTAAAGGAATGGAAATCAGGACGATAGAAGGCAGTTTGAACGCCCAGGGGCTGAAGTTCGCCATCGTTGTGGGGCGGTTCAATAGCGTTGTGACCGACCGTTTGCTGGCCGGCGCGATCGATGCGCTCGCGCGTAGCGGATGCGATCCGGCGGCGATCGAGGTGGTGCGCGTTCCGGGCTCGTGGGAGATCCCGATCGTCCTTCAGACGCTGGCCGAGGCTCGCCGGCACGACGCCATCATCGCACTGAGCGCCGTGATTCGCGGCGATACGCCGCACTTCGATTATGTGGCGGGGCAGGCTGCTTCGGGCGTCGCGCAGGTATCGCTTGCGAGCGGCGTCCCCATCGCGTTCGGCATCCTCACCACCAACACCGTCGAGCAGGCCATGGATCGGGCGGGTCTTAAGAGCGGCAACAAGGGGTCCGACGCCGCCATGACCGCCATC
The DNA here is from genome assembly GCA_018268715.1 of Acidobacteriota bacterium. Classification (GTDB taxonomy): domain Bacteria; phylum Acidobacteriota; class Terriglobia; order Bryobacterales; family Bryobacteraceae; genus TMP-7. Next base: position 11,097 of record JAFDVZ010000014.1, read on the forward strand.
GAGATGGCGAACCTGCTGAAGACGCTTCGAGCCGGCCGGTAGGGCTATGCCGGCACGTCATACCTCGCGACAGCGTGCGCTGCAGATCCTGTATCAATGGGACATGCGCGGCGAGTCCGTGGATACGGCCATCGATGCGTTTTACGAGACGCTGTTCGATAACTCGGATCCCGGCGAGACGCCCGAGCCGAGGCTGCCGCGGGACGCCTTCATGGAGGCGCTGGTGCGCGGGACCGCGGCGGAGGTGGCCTCGATCGACCGCCGCATTGTGGAGAAGTCGGCCAACTGGCGGATTGAGCGCATGCCGGTGGTGGATCGCAATGTGTTGCGGCTGGCGATTCATGAGATGACCAGCGCGGGCGCGCCGCCGGCGGTGGTGATCGACGAAGCGCTCGAGTTGGCGCGGCAGTTTTCGGGCGAAGAGTCGGTGTCGTTCATCAACGGCGTGTTGGACGCGGTGCGGCGGGATTTGACGGCGTAGGGTAGGCCGGCTGGATGCGGCTCAGGCGATTGAGGTGGTTGGGCCGTCTCTTCTTGGGATGACGTGAAGGATCGCCCCGAAGTCCGTTCGGATCCGACGCAGCGGCGTCTGGGCTGACCATCTGTAGGCGTCCCATCGCGTGGCGATATGCTAGCCGGCGACGCTGCTGGCGAATCTCCGCCAACGCGTGTTCTCGCCGAGGGCGTGCCCGGGGAGAGTGGGTATATGGGATTACTCGTGTTGTCTACGATCTCGTCGCCAACTGCCGGGAGCCCTCGCGCCGCCACTTGCGTGATACGGATCCGGCGACATGAGCCGCCCGTATGCGCTCGAGTAATATCGATTGACGGCATAATCTAGGCCTGCCTTCCGTCGCCAAGCAATCCTGCGGACTCGTAGACTCAGCGCGGCCTCTTCCAACCAGCGGGTCCTCTTCGGAGCGATGCGCCTCCAGAGAAGATCGCCGGATCGTAATCAACGTCAATTTGGTACGACACTGAATACCTGACGGTAGGCAGACCTGATCGACGCTGCGTGACAACAGTCGGGAGTCGCAGCCCATCTGCGTCCGAATATTCGCCGAGTCTGAACTCATCGACGTGCACTCCGTGCGCCGTTGATCTTCTAATGAACAGTCGCTCTGCGAGGTACGTCCGGCAGTCAAACCAGTACTCAAGGTGGCGACCATTCAAATCTCCGAACACCCTCAACGACGTTCGGTCAAGACCACCTCGCATCGAGATAGACGACAGGCGTGGCTTCTGCCAACGAGTCTCCAGCAACAACCAAAGGACTGGCTTAAACAATTCGAAGCGGTCGTCGTCAGTCGGCGTCAATCGACTGTTCGAATAGTCCTCGGAGTCTAGTGCGTAGTTGTTGCGAAGATCGACGACCCTCAACTCAGGCCCAAACCTGTACGGTCGCTCATCACTGTAGAACCAAGCGCGATCCGGAAGAGCAAGAAGAGTCTCGAAACGCGCTCTGTGATTCCTCGTCCACAGGGGACCGAAAGTGAACGAACTAGAGATGAGAATGTTCTCCATCCGGAGAACACGCCCTCGTCCTCCCTTCGCAGAAATGGCCCTCTCCCATACCGATTCCGCCTCTAAGACAGCGTCCTGCGATGGGCAACTTCCGGATCTGGCGGTGGCCAGGAAGAACGACAGAAACACCGGAAACCAATGCATTGATGTCATGGCCTTGGCCAGTTCTCCCAATCCTTTTTCCACCAGGGAAAAACCTCCAGAACTGTGTGAAGTAACCAGCCAGCAGGAGTGTAGGGATTGAAGCGATCGATGTCCGCCCACACTGTCCCTCCGGGGCCAATCGTGATCTGAAGGCTGAAGGGCAAGCCGGAATCAGTCCATGAGCGGTAATCGAGGTTCGGAAATCCCACATCTCCAACGTGCAGCAGACCCAAAAAGCCGCTGGTGAAATTGGGATTCGACGACAAGAACTGAACTGCTGCCGTCAGGTCGTAGAATCGAACTTCGAACCCGAACGTTTGGCCGTCCTTTGCGACAAACACTAGGCTCGCCGGGTCGATGAACTCCATCACCCCCAGGCCTGTTAGATACGCCTTAACGGCCTCCTCATAGGTCGTCCCCGTCGGCGTCGAAATGACGATATTGGACGCAACATTGTAGCTGTTGCGGGTCATCCACTGCCACCAAGCGACATACTGCTCAGGCGTCAAAGCGGCACCCGACGCCAACGCCTGAGAGACCGCGCTACACCCGACATTGATACCATTCAGATAACAGTCTCCAAGGGTATCGTGTTGACTGCGGCATGCTTCGTCGTTGTAGACGTCGGATTCACAGGCGCTCGCCATCAGGCCCGAGGGATCATTTAAGTTCGTAGGGTCCGCGGCTGAGTAAACGTAGCGGTTCCACGACCCGGGATTGCCGATCTCCGAACTCGCCCGATACGGATCCGGCGTCATAAACCGCCCCAACGCACCGAGTAATACCGATTGACGGCATAATCTAGGCCGATTAGGCGGATCTCCACCGACATACGCTTAACCATTGCAACATCCTGGGACGAAGGATTGTTGACCGACTCCGTCGTAGCCCGATACAGATCCCTGCTCACGAGCCCTCCCCAACACACTCAGGGTAGTGCCGGTTCACCGCATCAACTAGGCCATCACTTTCAGCAGAGCCTTCTGGAATTTCGCCATCTCCTCGCGCGTGCCCACGGTGATGCGGACGTGAGTCGGCCAGGCGGGCCATACCCGGCCTACCCAGATGTTTTCGCGCTGCATGGCGTCGACGAACTCGTGGCCGGGCCGGCGGACGTCCAGCATGAACTTGTTGCTGACGCTCGGCACATACTTGAAGTTGTGCTTGTCGAGGAAGGCGAAGGTCTCCGAGCGAATGTCCGCGTTGATCTTGCGCCGCTCGGGGACTAGCGTCGCGACTCGCAGGCTCGCGGCGGCCGCCACCAGTCCAGTGGAGGGCAACGCGCCGGAACTGAATCCCGCCAGACGGGCCAGCAGGTCGGGACGAGCCATCGCCGCGCCGGCGCGGATGCCCGCCATGCCGTAGAGCTTCGAGAACGTCCGCAGCACGATCAGATCCTTGTCCCTGGCCACCAGGTCCGTGCATGCCGGCGCGCCCGCGAAGTGCAGATAGGCCTCATCCAGCAGCACCACGGATCCGGCCGGCTTGTTGGCCAGCAGCCATTCGATGTCGGCCTTCGGCGTCAGCGTGCCGCTCGGGTTGTTGGGGCTGCAGAGATAGAACAGGCCGGCGTCGGGGGCGGCTTTCACCATCGCGCGGACGTCGGCGGCGTAGGCGCCAGTGAGCGCCGTCTTGACCACCTTCGCGCCGATGAACTTCGCCACCATCTCCGCCACTTCGTAGGTCGGATCGGCGATCACCACGCTGCGCTTGGGCGAGGCGAAGGCGATCACGGAGGTGTGCAGGGCGAGTCCCGAGCCGGGGAAGCAGGAGACGTAGTTCGGCTTCAAACCTTCCGAGTCGGCCAGGGCGCGGCGCAGCACGTCCTCTTCCTCGAACATGTAGCGGCCGCCGTTGCGGGCCGCGGCGAAGAGCACGTTCAACGCTTCGGGACACGGTCCCAGCGGGTTCTCGTTGGAGTTGATCCGCACGGCGTCGGCGGGGATGCCTCCGTGCGGGCGCGACATCTGCGCGAGCGCGAATTCGTGGGTGAACGGAAGCGCGGCGCCGGCCGATAGCAGCGTCGCCAGGCGTCCGAAACCACGGCGGGTGAAGCCGCGGGTGAGTAAGTCGTTCTCCAGTTGTTTCGAAATCACGGTGGATGGGCCCCCTTATCGATCCAGTGTAGTTCAGGGGATCGCCTGGGTGGCCACCACCTTCGAGTCGGCCTGGAACTTCCTGTAATCCGAGTAGGTGATTTCGACCGTTGTGCGCAGCTTCTTGAAGACCGCCAGCCGACCGTCGAGCGCTAGGTTCACCCGCGAGGGCAGCCAGACTTCGCCGTTCACCCGGCGCTTCTCGGCGTGGATCCACGATCCCTTCGACACCTTCGCGAGCACCAGGCCGATCGAGATGTCGCCGGTGACTTCGCTTTCGATCCTGATCCACTCGTAGGCTTCCTTGTCGATCCACAGGCGGCCGCGGAGTTTCGTGAGGATGCGGCTGGAGGCATCCCTGGGCTTGTAGCCGGGCCTGGGGACGCCCTCGATGATCCACGCCGGACGGCCCGCGGGGGCTTCCTCGCCCACCAGTCGGAAGTCGAAGGCGTCCAGGATCTCGCCGACGAACTTGCGGCTTTCGGCGCGGCGCTTCTCGAAGTTGCGATGCTCCTTGCTGGCGGCGTCCTCCTGCTCGCGTTTGCGGGCGGCGATCTCCTTGTCTTCACGCTCCTGCTCCTTGCGGCGGTCCGCGTCGGAGAGAGGCTTGCCGTCCTTTTCGACGAGGCGGCTGAAGGGACGGCCGTAGAGGATCACCACTTCATGGGTGCGCGACTTGGTGGATGTGACGGCGCCCTTGGCGTCGGTTTCGCGAGTGATCTGCTGTTGGCGGTAGGTGTAATCGCGGGCGCGCTGGAAGTCGAGGTTGTCGCGGTCGAGCGCCTTGCGGACGATGTCCCGCGCCGCGTCGTCCGCCGCCGCGGGGAGGGCGAGCAGGAACGCGCAGATCAGGATCGCCGGCTTCATCCGAGTCTGAATCCTTCGACGGCGCCGGCGGGCCGTACGTTGCGATAACTCAGGGCGAGCAGGGGCGGCGCGATCAGCGTGGTGGCCACGGCCATGAACACCACCACTCCGTAAACGCCCGCGGGGATCACTCCCAGGCCCATGCCGATCTGCGCCACCACCATGCCGACCTCACCTCTCGGGACCATGCCGGCGCCCACGCGCAGCGCGTTCGCCCGTCCCATCGATAAGGCGCCGAGCCCGCACCCGATCAGCTTCGACGCCACGGCGGCCACAACGATGAGCGCGGCGAGGCCGAGCGTGGAGGCTTCGCGGAACGGTCCCAGATCCATGTGCATGCCGATGCCCACCAGGAAGAACGGCAGCAGGAGTTCGGATACGCCTTGCACCAGGTCGTGGACGCGTTCGGTGGTGGATTCGGCCAGGGCCATGCCGGCCAGGAACGCGCCGATGATGGCGGCGACGCCGACATAGATGGCGAGCAACGCCAGTCCGAACAACAGCAGCAGGGCGATGTTGAACTGCGTTTCGCCGGCCTGTAGCCGGGCTTCCACAGTGGGAACGATTCGCCGCATGGCGGGGGTGCCGAATCGCGCCACCACCCAGGTGAACGCCAGGGCCGCCACCGCCGTGGTGGCGAGCTTCGCCAGATTCACCTGTCCTTCGGCGAGGCTGCTTACGACGGCCAGCACGATCAGGCCGAGCACGTCGTCAATGACCGCGGCGGCGATGATGATGCGGCTGGCCGGATGCTGCATGAGACCCTTCGCCGATAGCACCTGGGCCGTGATGCCGACGCTGGTGGCCACCATGGCGGCTCCCACGAACACCGATTCGATGAGTCCGGTGTGGAAGGCGAGCATGATGCCCGCGCCGGCGATGAACGGGACCATCACGCCGAGCATGGCGACGAGTAGGGCGACGCCGCCCACCTTCATCAGTTCCGAGGACTTCACCTCCAGCCCGACACGGAATAACAGGAACATGACGCCCAGCTCGGAGAGGGCCGTCAGCACCGCGTTGGGCGCGATCCAGCCGAGCACGGGAGGTCCGATGAGAACGCCCGCGATGATCTCGCCGACGATGGCGGGTTGTTTCAGGCGTTCGAAGACTTCGCCGAGCAACTTCGCCGATCCGAAGACCAGCAGCATGGAGAGCGTGAAGCCCGCCGTGTCAGCCGATGCCGAAAACCAGAACGCCGGCGCCATATGCGACCAGGATCGCAAATTGCGCTGGAGGCGGGCGCCGGGCGGTCCCGTCTTGGCCGAATTAGGGCGTCGATTGACCGGAAGTCAGCGAATCCGACAGTCGCTTGGTCTCGTATTCGCGCCCCTTTGCAGGTCACCGCAAGCCGGCCAGCCGCAACGCTTCCGCGGTGCGGACGCCGCGGTTGTACTCGGCCTGCAACAGATCCGCCTCGGCCGACGCCAGCGCGCCTTCGGCTTCCGCCACCGCCGACGGATTCGTCGTGCCGGCAACGGCTTCGTCCGCGGCTACTCGGCGCGCTTCGGAGCGGGCGGCCACCAGGTCGCGGGCCGCGGCTGTCGTTGACTCGGAGCGCCGCACTTTGCGGATGCTCTTGTCGAGGTCCACTTGCACGCGGCGCTTCACGCGGTCCAGGTTCTGTTCCGCTTCGGCCAACTGCGTTTCACGCTCCTGCACGTGGGCCCGGCGTTTGCCGAATTCGAATAGCGTCCACTTCATCTGCAGGCCCACCGCCGCGTTGTTTTCGGCTAGCAGCGGCACGCCGTTCTGATAGACGTACTGGACGAATGCCCCGACTTCCGGGATGTATTCGGCGCGCGCCGCCTTTACTCCCGCGCGCGCCCGCTCGACTTGCAGTTCGGCGGCTCGTACTTCGGGGCTCTGCTTCACTACGCGTTCCGCCAGACCCTCGGGCAGGGGAGCGGCGTCCGGTGGCGGCGCCAGGTCGATGACCGTGTCGAGCGGGAGCCCGACCAGGTCGTTGAGTTCGATGCGCAGGTCCGCGATGCCATCCTCGAGCTGCCCCAGTCCGTCGCGCGCCTGCGCTAATCGCGCTTTCCCTTCGGCGGCCTTCAGTTCGAGCGCGGCGCCTGATTCGACGGCGTTGCGCGCTTCGTCCAAACGCAGTTCGCCCGCCTTGATTTGCAGGCGGACCGCCTGGGCGCGGCGTTCTGTCGCGAGGATGCCGTAGTAGAGCTCCTTCACCTTCTCCGCCACCTTGTCGCGAGCGCCTTGCGCATCCTCGAGCGCGCCCGCCGCTTCGGCCCTGGCGGCGTCCACGCCGGCGCGGATTTTGAACATCTGCGTCAGCGGTTGCGCCACCGTGGTCTGGCTGAGGGCGAAGTTCTGGTTGCCTAATTGGATCGGGATGTCCTTGGCCGGCACCGGCCCGGTGGCCGAATACACGCCCATGGCGCCCATCGGGATCACCAGTTCCTGGAGGCTTCCCAGATGAACTACGTTGGTCTCGTTTGAGACCGACGGCAGGTACAGCGACTTTGCGCCCTTGACGCGATATCCGGCCTCTTTTGCTTTCAGGTCGGCCAGTTTCAGCGTGATGTTCTGCTTCATGGCGAGCGAAACGGCTTCGTCAAGCGTCAGCTTGCGCGACTCGGCTGAACACGTTCCGGCCGCTACCATCAGGGCGAGCACCGCGGCGAGCGCCGGCTTCGACGGACGACTGCCGCCGTGCGCCATCACGTACAGGATCGGGATCAGCACCAGCGTGAAGAACATCGAGCCGATCAGCCCGAAGGCGATCGCGCTTGCGAGCGGCGACCACAGGCTCGAGCCCGACACGATCATCGGCGTTACGCCGACCGCCGCCGCCATCGTCGTCAGGAAGATCGGCCGCAGCCGCCGTTCGCCGGCCTCCACCGCGGCTTGCTCCAGCGGGACGCCTTCGGCCGCGCGCTCGCGGATGTAGTCCACCAGGATGATCGCGTTCCTCACCACTACGCCGCCCAGGCTCACGATGCCCATGAAGGCCGTGAAGCCGAAGGTGTTCCGCGTCACCAGGAGTCCGAACGCCGCGCCCGGCAGCGCCAGCGGAATCGACGCCATGATGATGACCGGGTCGATGGCGGAGCGGAACTCGAACAGCAGGATCAGGTAGATCGCGGCCAGGCTGATGGCCAGCGCGCGGGTCATCTCGCCGGAGGTCTCCTTCTGGTTCTGATCCTCGCCGCCGTAGGCGATGCGGTAGCTTTCGGGCAGGCCGATCGCGCGGATGGCGGGATCGGCGGCCTTCAACAGGTCGCTCGCGTAATAGCCGTGCGCCGGAAACGCGCGCACGGTGAGCGTCCGCACGCCGTTGCGACGCACGATGCGGCCCTGCTCCCATTCGGGACGGAAGTCGGCCACCGCGCGTAGGGGAACCTTGGCGCCGGTCACCTGCGAGATGACGTAGGCGTCGCCGATGCTGTCGAAACTGGCGCGGTTCCGCGGGTCCAGACGGAGCGCGACGTCGACGTCACGGTCGCCTTCCCAGAAGGTGGTGACCGGAGCGCCTTCGAAGCCGCCCGCCAGTTGCGTGGCGATGTTGGCGTTGGTGAGTCCCAGCCGATTGGCTACCTCTTCCCGGACGTTCACCTTCATGCGATAGGAATCCTCGCGCCAATCGGTGTGGATGTAGGTGGCGCCGGCCATCCGGCGGAAAACGTCTTCCACCTTCGCGCCCAGGGTTCGCAGCGTGGCGGCGTCGTCGCCCGAGATGCGGATTTCAACGGGCGCCTCCATCACCTGGCCCTGCTGGAGCTCCTTCACCTGCACCTTCGCCTCGGGTGCGACGCCGGGCAACCGCTCCCGCAGGCGCTCCACCAGTTCGGGCGTGATGTCGGCATCCTTTGTGTTCACCAGGATCTGGCCGTAGTTGGCCGCCGGCAACTGCGGGTTCACGTTGTAGTAGAACCGCGGGGCGCTGCCGCCGAGAAAGGACGCCCACTGGGTGACGCCGCGCTCGCCATGGAGGACCGCCTCGATGCGGCGCACGGCGGCGTCGGCAGCCTCCACCTTCGACCCTTCGGCGAGCCACACGTCGATGACGAACTGGTTGCGCTCGGCCAGCGGGAAGAACTGCCCCGGCACGAGCTTAATCATCGCGACGCCGCAGCCGAAGGCGACCACTCCGGCCAATGCGACGGTCTTCTTCCAACGCATGGCGCGCACGATGGACGCGTTGTAGGCGTCCTGCATGAGGTCGAGCGGCGACCGGCGCCGGGGGGCCGCCGCCTCGCCATGGGGGCGGATGCCCTTGCGGATGAACATGCGTCCCAACAGCGGCGTCACCAGCATGGCCACCACGTAGGAACTCGCTAATGCGAAGGCCACCGCCAGGGGCAGCGCGCGGATGAATTCGCCCACCGCGCCCGACAACATCAGCAACGGCAGGAACGACCCGATGATAGTGAGCGTGGCCGTCAGCACCGGCACGGCGAGTTCGCTCGCGCTGCGCCAGGCGGCCTCTTCGAGCGCCACGCCGCGGTCGAGCAGCTCCACGTAGTTGTCAACGATCACAATGGCGTCGTCCACCACCATGCCCAGCACCACGATCAACGCCGAGATCGAAACCTGGTGCAGTTCGATGCCGAAGGCGTTCAGCATGGCGAATGTGACGGCCACGGTGACCGGGATCGCCACCGCCGACACCAGCGCCACGCGTAGCGGCAGCAGCACCATGGTGACCAGGATCACCGCGCCGATGGCGATGCCGAATTCGCGGATGAAATCGCGGATGCGCTCGGAGACCACCTTCGGCTGGTCGGCCACCATCTCCACCTTGAGATCGGGTGGCAGCAACAGGCGTGCGCGGTCGAGCGTGCGGCGCAGGTCGTTTCCGAAATCGACGATGTTGTTGCCTTCCTGCATCTCGACGGCGAGCAGCAGCGCGGGCTCGCCATCGACGCGGGAGAACTGGGTCGGGTCCTGATACACGCGCCGCACATCGGCCAGGTCGCCGATGTAGACGGGCTGGCCGCGCGGCGACACGTCGATCATCACGCGGCGGATCTGGTCTTCCATCTCGAACTCGCCGGCCGCGTCGATGGGCGTCTTGCCCGACGCGGTGGGCGCCGCGCCGGCAAACAGCACCGTATTGCGGCCCTTCAGCGCCTGGATCACCTTCACCGGATTCGCTCCGTATTGAGACAGCCGCTCGAGCGAACTGGTGATCTCGATGCGCTCCTTCTGCTCGCCCACCCGCCGCACCTTGGAGACCGCGCGGATGGTGCGGATTTCGCCCTCCAGACGCTGGGCGTAGTCCTTCAACTCGCGATAGCCGTAGTGGCCGCCGTGGACCGCGATCAACGCCGCCACGGTGTCGCCGAAGTCCGAATCCACGATTGGTCCGCGCACTCCTTCGGGCAGATCCGTGGCCTTCAACTGCGCCAGCTCGAGCCGCAGCTTCGACCAGAACACGTCGGTGTCCTTCACCGACGGCTCCAGTTCGACGTTGACGAACGCCAGTCCGGGGCGGCTGGTGGAGAAGGTCTTGTCCTTGCGCACGCCGGCCATCCGGAACAGGCGCTCTTCGATCTTGCGGGTCACCTGCGATTCCACATCTTCGGCGCTCGCGCCCGGGTAGACGGCCGCGACGATGCCGGTGTGGATGGTGATCTTCGGGTCCTCGCGGCGCGGCATGCGCAGCAGCGCGTAAATGCCCGCCACGAACAACGCCAGGGTGAGAATCAGCGTCACTTGCGGATGCCGCAGGGACGAACGCACGGGGTTCATTGCTCACGCTCCACGCGGACCGCCGACCCTTCACGGACGTTCTGTTGGCCCGCGATCACCACCAGTTCGCCGCCGCTCAGGCCGCCGCGAATCTCCAGCTCGTTCGTGAGCGGTCCGCCGACTTCGACGCGCTTGGCGTAGACGCGCCCGCGGTCGGGGTAGTAGACGAACACCTGGGTGGCCCCTTGCGCGTCGTGGACGATCGCCTCACCGGGCAGGCTGAGCGCCTTCACCGTGGCTGTGCCGATGATCCGCGCCTCGCTCACCATGCCGGCCAGCAGTTCGCGCTTCGGATTCGGGACGGTGACCTTCACGGCGAACGTGCGGGCCGCCGGGTCGGCCGCGACGCCGATCAGTTCCACCGCGCCGGGGAACTTGCGGTCCGCTAGCGACGGAATGGTGATTTCGGCGCGGGCGCCGGGCCGGACTTTGCCGATTTCCGCTTCCGGGATGCCGACGCGGACCTTGACCGGATTCAGATCGAGGATGGCGAGCACGGGCTGTCCGGCGCCGACGGTCTGGCCGGCTTCGATGCGGCGCATGCCGATGTATCCGCTGGCAGGCGCCCTCAACTGGGTATCCGACAGCCGTTTGCGCGCCTCGGCCGCCTGCGCTTCCGCGGCCCGGCGCTGGGCCTCGGCCGCCGCCTTATCTTCCACCCGCGTGCCTTCTTTGGCCATTTCGTAGCGTTCGCGGGCCGCGTTGTAGGCCGCTTCCACCTTCTTAAAATCGTTCGGCGGCAGGCTCTTGCGGTCGTACAGAAACTTCATGCGCTTGTATTCGTCGGCCCAGCGATCGAAGTCGATGCGAGCCTGTTCGAGTTCCTGCGGGCGGGCGCCGTTGGCCGCCTTCCGGGCTACCGCTTCGGCCGCCTGGGCCTGCGCCGACGCGGCGTCGACGGCGTGGCTGTAGTCGGTTCCATCCAATTCGGCGAGCAGTTGGCCGCGCCGGACCGCCTGCCCTTCCTCAACCAGCACCCGCGCCACCTTGCCGGCGATCTGGAAGGCGACTTCGACGGTCTGGGCGGCCTCTACGGAGCCGCTGGCCGTCACGTAATCGGGGCGCTCGACGTGGGTCGCTCTTCGCACTCGTACCGGTACTGCCGCCGCCTCCGGGGACGCGGGATGGACGGCGGGCCTGCAAGCGGACAAGGCTGCCGCGGCGGCCAGGACTGCGATGAAACGGTTTGGGAAAGTCATATCGGATCTACGTGGTTCACGCATTGACAAATATAGAATGACATGTCATTCTTTTCTTTGCAAGGGAGAAACCGCCTGTGCCTTACCGTAGTACCCCTAAGACGGAAGCCCGAAAAGACGCGCGCCGGAAGCTGTGGCTGGAGACGGCCACGCGATTGTTCGGCGAACGCGGCTACCATGCCGCCACCGTGCCGATGATCGTGGCGGAGGCGGGCGGCTCCACGGGAAGCTTCTACATGTATTTCCGGAACAAAGAGGACGTCTTTGTGGCGGCGCTGGAGGCTCTGGGCGAGCAGATCACGGCGACGATGGACCAGGCGCGGGCGGAAAACGCGGACCCGGTGAGCGCGATGCGGGCGGCGGTGGAGTCGTTGTTCCTGTTTCTGGCGAGGAACCCGCGGGAGGCGCGCATCATGATCGTGGAGTCGTCGGGGCTGAGTCCCCGGCTCGAACAGGTGCGGCGGAGTGTGCTGGCGCGGCATGCCGAACGGGTGGTGGAGACGTTGCGGTCCGACCCGGCGACGTTTCCGGCAGCCTATCCGGAAGTGGCGGCGCGGTGCATGGTGGGCGCGGTGTTCGAATCCTTGTACACGTGGCTCGAGACGGCGGAGAGGGAGCGGTTGCCGGCCGAAGAGGTTGCCCGGGTGACGGCGGAGTACAACATCGCCGCGGTGACCGGGCGGCGGTGATCGGCCGGGCACACCGCGAGTGTTCGATGCGGGGCGCCTGACTTGAGTTGTCAAAGATCGCGGCCCTTGCGGGGCCGAACGGGAGTGTGGCGAGAGTTAGTTTCCCCTGCTGTTCGCCGCCCTGGGGGCGACCGTGGCGGACTGCGTTGCGGCTCGGGGGACGGTTTGCGAAACGAACTCGCCCGCCGATGGGGGCGCCGGGGATCCCGCGGCGGCGGCCATCGCCTTCTCTGGCGCCGCGGCGGGTTCGGGGGCGGGCGCGGGCGCGGCGGATTCGAGCTTACGGCGTTCGGCCTGGAGTTGGTACAGGCGGACGGAAGCGCGATTCAATTGGCGCTCGATCGATGAGGTGTAGCGAATCAGCCGGTCGATCTCGCGGCCGCCGGGAGTGGTGAAGAAATCGAAGCGCTCCAGGAGGTCGGATTCGCGCTTACGGGCGCGGGCCAAACGCCAGAGGCAAGCGGCGATTTCGCCGGTGAATTGGATTTCGAGCTCGCCGACGGGCTTGCGATCGGCGGCGACGGATTCGAGCAGGGCGTCGAAATCGGCCTGGCTTTCGCCGGTGATGAGCGCCTGGCGAGCAGTGAGGCCGTGCTTGACGGCGTTTCGGCTGGAGGCGGCTTTGCCTTCGGCGGTGCGGGGACCCGTGGCTTTGAGGGCGTTCACCTCGCGAGGGGGTGTGAAGGGTTTCGGGAAGAATCGGTCGGCGAACTCGGCGGGCATGGACTGACGCACGGTTTTTTCGAGTTTCGCCTCGAGCAGGGCGAGCTCCGGGGACACGTTGGGCATTGGGAGAGCCTCCTTGGAAATGGAAAAGGCCGCCCGGACGGGGGCGGCCTTATTGGGGAGAATGTCTCTTCCCACCTTCATGGTAGCAGGCGTTGTCAATAGTAAGCTGGATTACTGTTTCGGGCGTTTGCGCGGGTCGGATTGACGCCCGGGGGCCCGTCACCTCAGGCCTCGAACTGCATCGATAACTTCGATGCGTTATCTGCGAATGAAGAAATGGTCGCCGTATGTAACCGGCGCGCTCATCGGCGTGCTTTCCTGGTTCGCCTTCGGGAGCGTGGACCGTCCGATCGGGGTGTCCACCGCCATCTCGAAGACGGCCGGGATGGTGGAGTCCACGGTGGCGGGCGATCACGTCTCGCATAACGCCTACTTCACGAAGTTCCGCCCGTCGGTGGATTGGGAGTGGATGCTGGTGGTCGGATTGGCGCTCGGCGCGTTCGTCAGTTCGCGGTTGTCGGGCGACCGCCGCGCCGAAGCGGTGGAGGGCCCGTGGCGGGCGCGTTTTGGCGCGTCCACTCGCGTGCGCCACGCCGTCGCCTTTCTGGGCGGCGTCGTGCTGATGTTCGGCGCGCGGCTGGCCGGGGGGTGCACGAGCGGTCATGGCATCAGCGGGTCCCTGCAACTGGCCGTTTCGGGATGGCTGTTCTTCGCCTGCGTGTTCGCGTCGGGATTGCTGACGGCGTCCTTACTGTTCCGCAAGGAGAAGGCTCGTGGCTGATCCTATCGGCAAGCTGGTTCTGGGGCTGATCACTGGTTTTCTGTTTGGATTCCTGCTTCAGAAAGGGCAGGTGACGAAGTACCCGGTGATTGTGGGGCAGTTTCTGCTGCGCGATTTCACGGTGCTCAAGACGATGCTGACGGCCGTTGTGGTGGGGGGCGTCGGCGTGTACCTGCTGAAGGCTTTCGGCCTCGCGTCGCTGCACGTCAAGCCGGCTCAATTGGCTGCGGTGGCGGTGGGGGGACTGATCTTCGGGGTAGGTATGACGGTGCTTGGGTACTGTCCGGGGACCGGTGTGGCGGCCGCGGCCGAGGGGAAGATGGACGCGATCTTCGGAGTGCTTGGGATGATGGTGGGAGCGCTGCTGTTTGCGGAACAGTTCGCGTATTTCGGGCGGACGATTCTGTCCTGGGCGGATCTTGGACCGGTGACTGTCCCCCAACTGACGGGCGTACCGGTCTGGTTGATCTGGGTGGCGCTCGCGATCGCCGTCGCGTTAGTGTTTCGCCTGGTGGAAAGCTACGAACGCCGTCGCGGCGTTTGATTCACGGTCAGTTGCCCGACTCGAGGCGTACGCCGCTGTCCGGGCGTGTCCGTCGCCGGCAACGGCATCCGTGGGCCGGGATAACTCCGGTCTGCCTGCATAGACGCTGTTTCACCTGATCGATCGAAACGGTCCGCCCGTCCAATCCGATCCGGCCGTCGGCGAATACCGGGCTAACTCCCTGCGCCCGCCTTACTCATACCGCAGCGCGATCGGTGGGTCGAGCCGGGCCGCGCGCCGCGCCGGAATCAGACACGCAGCCAGCGCCACCACGCCGAGAAACAGCGTCGCGCCGCCGAGCACCCATGGGTCGCCAGGTTTGATCTCATGCAGCAGGCTGGTCATCAGACGGCCGGACGCGTATGCGCCCGCCAGGCCGATCGCCAATCCGCAACCGGCTAGCGTCAGACCGTGCGCCAGCACCTCTCCCAATACGCGCGAGTAAGTGGCCCCCAGCGACATCCGCACGCCGATCTCGCGCGTGCGCTGCGTCACGGCGTAGGAGATCACGCCGTAGATCCCCACCGCCGCCAGCAACAGCGCCAGCGCCGCGAACCCGCCCACCAGCCCGCTGAGAAACTGCTGCCGGCCGGTGTTGCCCGCGATCACCTCATCCATGGTGCGAACCAGGAAGAACGGCAAGCCGGGCTGGACCTCCGCGAGCGCCCGGCGCATCGGCGCGCTGAGCGAGGACGCCTCCATCGACGTGTGGGCCACCAGGAAACCCCAGTTGTCGCCGGTGAACAGGTCGTACGATTCCGGCGACGTGGGATGCAGCAGGCCCCGGTCGCGGACATCGTTCACCACGCCGATCACCTGCCGCCAGGGACCGTTGCCGCCCTGGTTGCCGAACATGGCCCCGAGCGGATCGCGCCCCGGCCAGAAGTGCCGGGCCATCGCTTCATTGATGACCGCCGGCGTCACCATCGCATTGGTGACCTCCGGCGGAGGCCGCGTCCCGTCCTTACGATACTTCGCATACGTGGGCGCGAGCCGCATCACCGCCGACACATCGGCGTCGTTGAACAAACGGCCGCTCTTCAGCGCGATTCCCATGGCGCGGAAGTAATCCGGCGTCACCACGTGATACTCCACCAGTTGATTGCTGGCTTCGCGCTCCTGTTGGCCGCGAACGCGGATGTAGTAGTTGCCGCCGCCTTCCGGCGGAATGCGGTTCGATATGGCCACCGCGTCCACGCCGGGAATCCGCCGGGCGCGGTCAAGCAGCGCCTGGAAGAAGGCGTACCGCTTCTCGTCGTTCTCATACTCCGGGCCGGTGAGCGACACGCCGCCGGTCCAGACGCCCACGGTGCGCGCGCCGATATCCAGCCGCCTGAGCCGCGCGAAGTCCTCGAGCAACAGGCCCGCTCCCGCGAGCAGCAGCAGCGACAACGCGATCTCGGACACCACCAGGACGTTGGCCGCCACGCGCCGCCTCCGGCTGGGGCTGACCGAGCTTCCCGCGCCTCCCTTCAGTTCCTCAATCAGGTCCGGGCGCGACGCTTCAAGCGCCGGCGCGAGCCCGAAGATCAGCCCCGAGGCCAGCGCGAGCCCCATCGTGAACAGCAACACCGGCCCGTTCAACTCGATCGAGTTGAAGTGCGGCAGCATGGCGCTCTTGCTTTGGGCGAAGATCCGGATGATGCCCCATCCGAGAACGAGCCCCGCCACGCCGCCCGTCACGCCCAGCAGCGCGCTCTCGGTCAACAGTTGGCTCACAATCCGCCATCGCGACGCGCCCAGCGCCGACCGCAGCGCCATCTCTTTCTGCCGCGAGAAGCCGCGGGCGAGCAGCAGGTTCGCCACATTCGCGCAGGCGATGGCGAGCACCAGGCCCACCGCGCCCAGCATCAGGTAGAAAGACTCCCGCATATCTCCCACCAGGTCGTCGTGCAGCGACGCCACGTCGGCGCCCACTTTGTAGTTCGAGTCGGGATAGGTCTTCTCGAGGTTCGCCGCGATCACCGTCAGATCGGCCTTGCCCTGCCGGATGCTGACGCCCGGTTTCAAACGGCCGATGGCGGACGCCCAGTGGCTGCCGCGGGTTCCCAGCCGTTTCGTGCTCATGGGCAGGGGAACCCAGAGCTGCGTCCGTTCCGGGTAGCGGAACTCCTCTGGCATCACGCCGACAATGACGCATTTGGCGGAGTCGACTTCCACGGTCCGGCCGATGACGCCGGGATCGCCGCCGAACCGGCTCTTCCACAGGCCGTAGCTGAGTACGGTGACATGGTCCTTACCCTCGCTGTCCTCTCCGGCGATCCACGTCCGCCCGAGCATCGGCTTAACGCCGAGCAGGTTGAAGAAGGCGGCGTCGGTGGCGACGCCCATCACGGTGTCCGGCTCGCCGCCGGAGTTGAGGTTCAGGCTGTGCGGCCATCCCAGCAACGACATCGATTCGAAGGTCTTGTTCTGCGCCCGCCAATCGATGAAGTCCGGCCCGGCGAACGGATACTGCCCCGGCGCCGATTCGGTCTCATACAGCCGGACCAACTGGTCGGGGTCCTGGTAGGGAAGGGAACGGAGCAGGGCGGCGTCGATGATGCTGAAGATGGCGGTGTTGGCGCCGACGCCGAGCGCCAGCGTGAGCGCCGCGATCGCGGTCAGGCCCTTCGACTTCGCGAGCGAGCGCAGGGAATACCGCAGGTCCTGTAGAAAGCTGGACATGATGCCTCTACAGATCAATACGAAGGATGCGGACGAAAGTGTCTGAAATTTTCGCGCCGGCCGGCTTACATGACCGTGCGGGTTTGGATGATCGGTCCGAAGATGGCTTCCTCCAGCGGCAGCGACGTCGAGAATCCGCAATAGCGGCCGCCGTTGCGGACGGCAACGTCCTCAAGCCGCGCGCAGTAGCGGTCGAACTCCACGACGTAGTCGGCCCGGGAGCCTTCGTCGAAGTTGAGGGTCAGTTTGGAGCCTGTTTCGGCGTCCTCCAGGTCGAGTTCGCCGTCCCAGGGGGGCGTACGGTCCTCGTCGGCCCACAACTGTAGCAGCAGCAGTTCGTGCCCGAATTCGGCCAGGTACTGCAAGGGTTTCACGCAATCGGCGTCGTCCAGGAAGTCCGACACGACGATGAGCAGGCCGCGCTGCGGGTAGGTGGCGATGAACTGCCGGGCGGCGGCCAGAAAATTGGTCGGCGCGCCGGGCTGTAACTGCTCCAGGAAATCGACGGCGGGCATGAAGCGATGGCGTCCGCCGCCCGCGAGGAACGCGTCGTACAGACGATCGCTGAACGGCTGCAAACAGATGGTGTCCAACCGCACCAGGCCGACATAGGCGAGCGCCGCGGCCAGTTGCTTGGCGTACAGGAATTTGGCCGGCTCGCCGGTCTGCATGGAGGGGCTGACGTCCACCAGCATCCGCACGGGGACGCGCGGCTCCACCTGGAACATCTTCAGGAAGAGCTTTTCCAGGCGCATGTAGGCGCGCCAGTTCACCGCCCGCAGATCGTCGCCGTGGTGGAAGTTGCGGTGATCCAGGAACTCGATGCCGGGCCCCGGAAATCGCGAGAGGTTGTGCCCGCCCACCAGGCCCGGAAACGACTTCCGCCAGCGTATGGTCAGGCGTTCGAGCTTTTCGAGCAGCTTGCCGTCGATCAGCGATTGCTGAACCTGGCCCACTACGCCCCCGCCTTGGCCGCCACGCCTTCCAGCACGCGTTTCAGGATGGTTTCCGCCGTGTGACCGTCGGCGTGCGCGTCGAAGTTCAGGATAATGCGATGCCGCAGTACGCCCGGCGCCACGAAGCGGACGTCGTCGGTGCTCAGATGCATGCGCCCGCGCATCAGCGCGAGTACGCGCCCGCACTCCACCAGAGCCTGGGCGCCGCGGGGCGAACTGCCGTAGCGGATGTACTTGTTCGCAATATCGTGCGCGTAGGGCGTGCCGGGCTGCGTGGCCATCACCAGGTCGATGGCGTACTCCTGAACGTGCGGCGCCACCAGCACCTCGCGGCACACGGCGCGGAGCCCCAGGATGGCGTCGCGGTCGACGATCTGGTCCAGGTGGACCACTTCCTTCTGGATGGTGCGCTCCACGATGCGGTTCAGGTCGTCGCGCGACGGGTACTCCACCAGGATTTTCATCAGGAAGCGGTCGAGCTGGGCTTCGGGCAGCGGGTAGGTGCCCTCCATCTCGATCGGGTTTTGGGTGGCCATCACCAGGAACGGCAGGTCGAGTTCGTGGGTGGTGTTGCCGCTGGTGACGGTGCGCTCCTGCATCGCTTCGAGCAGCGCCGACTGCGTTTTCGGCGTGGCGCGGTTGATTTCGTCCGCCAGCACCAGGTTTGAGAAGATCGGACCGGGCTGGAAGCTCAACGCCTTCGCGCCCCGATCGTCGGTCTCCATGATCATGCTGCCGACGATGTCGGCGGGCATGAGGTCCGGGGTGAACTGTATGCGCGAATACTTGAGGTGGAGCACGCGGGCCAGGGTTCTGAGCAGCGTGGTTTTACCGAGCCCCGGCACGCCTTCGAGCAGCACATGGCCGCCGGCCAGCAGGCAGATCAGCACGCCGTCGACGACGTCCTGCTGCCCGACGATGACTTTCGAAATCTCCGCGCGAACGGCGTCGAGTTGGCCGACCGCGCGCTTCAATGTTTCTTCAGTGCCCACGAGTACATTCTATGCGGGTTTGACGGCCGTCGGCCCGAATCGTACCGCGGCCAGCGATTCGAGCGCCGCGCGGCTCCGCTGACCGAGTCGCGGCGACCGCGCCAGCCGTTCGAGCGCTTCCGCGTCGTCGACGTCGTACCAGCGATCCCCAAGGCGCGTCGACAGGCCCGCGCGGCGGCAGGCCTCGACCGTGTCGTCGAGAGCGTGCGCGGTGGACCAGCGGACTGCGCTGAACATCCTCTCACCCACCCGGGACGCGGCGATGGCGTAGTAGCCGCCGTCCTCGGTGGGACCGAGCGCGACGTCGGTTCCAGGCGCCATCAGCCGCGTCAGATACTCCGGCGGGAGGTCGGGGGAATCGCTGCCCACAATGGCCGCCCGCGGGTGGCCCCGAACGAGCGCTTCGGTCAGCGCTTTGAGCATTTTTAATCCTAAGTCTCCTTCATGTTGCACACGGCGCGGAAAACCCCAGCCTGGCCATGCGGAGGTCGAAATGTCGTTGTGCAGTTCGACGTCGAAACCGAGCGTCTGCACTGTTTCGAGCGTGTCGAGGACGAAGGCGGAATGCAGCGCCGCGGCGGCCTCTGGCGCCAGTCGCAGCCGTGTCTTGACGCGCCCAGGGACCGGAGCTTTGGCGAACACGATCATGACGGGCCGCATGGCCCGATTGTAAACTGAAAGGAAAGCCGCTTCGAACCGGAAGCGGGCGCTGGGACTTACAGGAGTTGCCGAAACTTACATGAAGATGAAACTGATGTTGACTGCCGCCGGGGCGTTGCTGGTGTTGAATGGCGTGGCGCGAGCCGCCGGCGACGCCACCAAAGGCAAGGAGGTCTTCGAGCAGTGCGGCATGTGCCACAACGTCGACACTGACGAGAAGAAGATGGGGCCGTCGCTCAAGGGCCTGTTCAAGAGGGCCAAGTTGAAGAACGGCAAGCCCGTGACGGAGGCGAACGTGAAAGCCATCATCAACGCCGGTGGCAACGGGATGCCGCCGTACGCCGATACTTTGAGCCCGAAGGAAAAGGACGACGTCGTCGCCTACCTGAAGACCCTGTAGCTTACCGGGAATTTTGAGCGCGCCGCGCCGGCCGGAAGTTGCCGTCCGGCGCGCCACGCGGTATCCTGAAGAAAGAACGTCTTTTTCCGCGTTTTGTCCAAAAGGTCCCCATCGTCTAGCCCGGCCTAGGACACCACCCTTTCACGGTGAGAACGGGGGTTCGAATCCCCCTGGGGACGCCACCTTTTTATAATTCCTGACATCGACGCCACCGGCGCCCATGCGCGCCGTCCTGGTAATGCGGCTGTCACACTCCAATGCGATGATGAATGTAGACAGGCGCAACTCCGGACTAGGTTCGGCAACAGGAGGCAAGCATGTCCATTACGGTTTGTGAACCGCAAGAGCGAATCAGCGCGCAGCAGTGCCGACGCTGCAACTACGGCAGACTCGAAGAGGTCCGCCGGACCGAGATTCATCCGCGCTTCTGGATCGTCGAATGCAAGTGCCTTGATTGCGGTTCGACGTGTTGGAAGGAAGACGACCAACGCAGCCGTTTGACGAGCGCGAACTGACAGCGCCCGAAGGGCTTTCGACAAGAAGTTCCAGCCGCGCCGGCGCCGGAAAACGATCGTCCCGCTATACTGGAACCGGAGCGAACGATCCCATGAACCTTTTCGAAGTCAGCGTCCATTCCGAGTGCTTCTACATCCTGGCGCCCACAAAGTACCGCGCCCTGGAACTGGTTGGCGACTACATGGACGACGCCGGTTGGGCGGATATGCTCCAGTCGGGCAAAATCATCATCCGTCAACTTGATCCCGCGCAGGAGCAGATCCTGCGGCCGGAAAAGTGTCGCGCCTGTTCGCTCAACGATTAGCGGTCCGCGGCCGGTCAGGCGTACGCCGCCAGTTCTCTGCCCGGCGCGTCGTAGTAGGGTTCGCCCGGAATGGCGAACTTCGCTCGTGGTGTTCGACCTCGGTGAACACGCGAATGGTGAACAGCGGCCCGGCCAGCGTGAACGATTTCACCGCCACGCAGGGCCCCGGCGTGCTCAGAACATTACAAATCGAACCCAGCGCACGGTAAACCGCCTCGATGGCGTCGCCGGCGTCGGAGGAATAGTCGATCCGCACCTCCACTTCGACGCGCCGGACCCCGTTGGCCGTGTAATTCTGGATGTTCTCCGAGCAAATGCTGCCGTTGGCGATGATGGTCTGCACATTTTACGGCGTGTCAATGGTGGTGGTGAATACGCCGATATCCTTAAGACGCGGCCGGTGACGCCGGCCATGGTCGCCCACGTTCAATGGCCGCAGCACCACCATGAACAAGCGGGAGGCGAGGTTCGATAACTGGCCGCTCCTGGCCGCGCCGATCGCCAGGCCCACGCCCGCCATTAGCGCCGCCACTGTGGTCGGCGCGATGTTGAAGAGTCCCAACACCGCGAACGCCAACCCGGAGCGCAGGGAGTGGGTCACCGTTGGGTCGACCGAGCGTCGGTCGAGGACCCGGCCAAGGATCGTCACCGCCACGCGGTCAAACGCCGTCCGATGAACCAAACACAATCGCCACAACCGCCTTCAGCCCAGTGGCCGTCAACCATCGGTCTCATGCCAGTGGCCGCGATGCGGTACCGTCGATGAATGCGACGCGCGATGCTTGCCCTCCTGCTGGCTGGCCTGGGAGTTCCCGCGCAGGTGGAAACCATCCGTTGGACGGGCGGTCTCGGCCTCCCGCCATCGGACTCCTGGCGCTGGGAGGGCGACACGCTGCACCTGGCTCGGCCCGGCTTCGCGGGTTCGCTGTTTTCCGCCGAACCGTATGACAACTTCGACCTGACGTTTGAGTGGCGCGTGGCGCCGCGTGGCAACTCGGGCGTGAAGTACATGGGCGTCGCGGGCCGTCTGCATCCCGATTTCTTCCGCTTTATCGTGCGCCCGGCCGCCATCGTCATCATGACGTCGCTTGCGCTGCTCTTGATCGCGGCGGTGTGGTTGCGCCGCCGCTGGCGTCGCGTGGGGCTGGCCGTTTCCGCGATCCTCGGCCTGTGGACGCTGGGGTGCGCGGTTGGCCTTGGGTGGGCCTTTCACCGGGCCGGCAAACTCCCCACGGGGCTGGAATACCAGATGACGGACGACGCGGCCAATCATGACGCCCTGTCGAAACCCTCGCACCGCAGCGGCGCCCTTTACGACCTGATTCCGCCCACTGGAGCCCGCCTTCGCCCGGCCGGGGAGTTCAATACGTCGCGGATCCTGGTGGACGGCCGACACGTCGAACATTGGTTAAACGGCGCCAAGGTAGTCGAGTATGACTTCGACAGCCCCGCGTTACGACAGGCCCTGGCGAGGAGCAAGTTCGCCGGGGATTCCTCGTTTGCGCGGAAATCCGCGGGCTACCTTGAACTGCAGGATCATGGCGACGAGGTCTGGTTTCGGAACATTCGTCTGCGCCGGCCATAGCGATCAGCTATCCCAAAATGTCCCTGTGGTTACAACCCGGGGCGTTATACTGAAATCTTAGGAGCAGCACCACGCATGAAACCCTGGGCGAAGTTCGGGATCCTCATCGCCGCCATCGTCGGGATCCTGGTCTGGCTTGCCGCTGGCGGCATCAACGAAACCAAAACCTATTACAAGACCATCTCTGAACTCCAGCAGATGGGCGAGCGCGCCAAAGGCCAGAAGATCCGCGTCGGCGGCGACGTTTCTCCAGGCTCCATCGAACGCGCCGGCCGTGAAGTCAGCTTCACGCTCGCGCAGGACAAGACAACCCTGAAGGTGGTCTATAGCGGCATCGATCCGCTGCCGGACACCTTCCGGGATGGCGCGCAGGCGCTCGCCGACGGGAAACTGGGCCCCGATGGCGTGTTCCATGCGAACAAGATTCAGGCCAAGTGCGCGTCGAAGTACGAAGCGAAGCCGGGCGAGCGTGGACGGATGGTCCCCTCCGGTTCCGCCTCGATGTAGCCGGCGGTCACAACTCAACGGGGGCATATGGAAAACCTGGGCTCTGTCGCGCTTATACTCGCGTTCTGTTTCGCTGTTTACTCCGTGCTCGCCTCCCTGATCGGGAAATGGCGCGATAAACCGTTCCTGACGGTGAGCGGCCAGCGCGCCGTCTACACCGTTTTCGCGCTGGTTTCGGCGGCGTCCGGAATCCTGCTGTACGCCTTGATCGCGGGCGACTACCGGTTGTCCTACGTGGCGTCGCACACCAACAAGGCGATGGCGATCCACTATAAGTTCGCCGCCTGGTGGGGCGGGCAGGAAGGGTCGCTGCTGTTGTGGGCGTTCCTGCTGTCGGCGTACTCGGCGGTGGTGGTCTTCACCAATCGCCGCAAGTTCCGCGACATGATGCCGTGGGTGATTTCGGTGCTGATGCTCACCGAGGCGTTCTTCCTGATGCTGGACACGTTCGTGCTCAGCCCGTTCCAGGTGTTTGAGGCCGGGCGCGGCAACATCGTGAACCTGGGCGACGGGCAGGGGCTGAACCCGCTGCTCCAATACTGGACGATGGTGATCCACCCGCCTATGTTGTACCTGGGCTATGTGGGCTTCACCGTACCGTTCGCCTTCGCGTTTGCGTCGCTGGTGACCAAGCAGCCCGGAGACGCCTGGATCGCCACCACGCGCCGCTGGACCATCATCACGTGGCTGTTCCAGACCACCGGGATCATTCTCGGGGCGGGCTGGGCGTACGCGGTGCTCGGCTGGGGCGGTTACTGGGCCTGGGATCCGGTGGAAAACGCCTCCCTGCTGCCCTGGATCACGGCCACGGCGTTCCTGCACTCGGTGATGATGCAGGAAAAGAAGGGCATGATGAAGGTGTGGAACATGGTGCTGATTTCGGGCACGTTCTTCCTCTGCATCTTTGGCACCTTCCTGACCCGGTCCGGCGTGGTGAGTTCCGTCCACGCCTTCGCGCAGTCGTCCATCGGCAAGTACTTCGTCGCTTTCCTGGCCATCGGCATCGCGGGCACGATTTACCTGATTCTCGACCGCCTGCAATACCTGAAAAGCGAGTCGCACCTGGAAAGCGTCCTGTCGCGCGAGTCGAGCTTCCTGTTCAATAACCTGATCCTGCTGGCGAGCTGCTTCGCGGTTCTGTGGGGCACCCTGTTCCCCGTGCTTTCCGAGGCCGTCACCGGTGACAAGATCAGCGTCGACAAACCGTTTTACGACCGCATCAACATCCCGATCGGGCTGTTCCTGCTGTTCCTGACCGGGGTGGGGCCGCTGATCGCCTGGCGCAAGAGTTCGTTCGAAAGCCTGAAGCGAGCGTTCCTGTGGCCGACCGTGCTGGGTGCGTCGCTGATGATCGGGCTGGCGGCTGGCGGCGTCCGGCATCCCTACGCGCTGGTGTCGTTCGGGCTGTGCCTGTTTGTCGCCACCACGGTGCTGATGGAGTTCTACAAGGGCTCGCGGGCGATCTCGGCCAAGCAGGGCAAGAACCTGCTCCTGGGCGCCATCGAGCTGACCCACCGCAACACGCGGCGTTACGGCGGCTATGTCGTTCACATGGGCATCGTGATCATGTTCGTCGGCTTCACGGGCGCGGCGTTCAATCGCGACGCGACCGTGGAAGTTGCGCGCGGCACCGAAACCGACATCGGCGGCTACCATTTGAAGATCGCCGATATTCAGGACGGCGAGAACGACAACTTCGCCTGGGACAAGGCGCTGGTCACGGTTTCGAAGAACGGCCAGGTGATCGGCACGATGGAGCCGGAGCGCCGCCTGTACAAGGCGAGCAAGCAGCCCACCTCCGAGGTGGCCATCCGGCGACGGCTGAACGAAGACCTGTACCTGAACTTCGCGGGCATGTCGGCGGACAACACGAAGGCGGTGATCCAATCCTACGTGTTCCCGCTGGTGAGCTGGATCTGGATCGGATACTGGGTGCTGCTGGCGGGCACCCTGGTTTGCCTGGTTCCGCCCAAGGTGCGGCTGCAGTATGCGCGCACTGAAGTGGTCGGCATCGCGGGGAAGCATGCGACAGTGGAAAAGTAGCGCACTCGTTCTGGGCCTGGCGATGATCTGCCTGGCCCAGAGTTCCTCCCAACTCCTGACGCCCGACATCAAGCGGGTGGGCGGCCGGTTAGCCTGCCTGTGCGGGACCTGTAAGAACACCGTGGGCGATTGCCCGATGCTCGAGTGCCATTACACGAAGCCAGCGCGGGAGAAGATCGCCAAGCTACAGGCGCTCGGCACGCCGGACGACGAGATCGTGAAGTCGTTTGTGCAGCAGCAGGGTTTGCAGGCTCTGTCGGCGCCGCCGACCACGGGCTTCAGCGGACTGGCCTGGATCATGCCGTGGGTGGCCATCGGACTGGGCTTGTGCGCGATTTACCTGTTCATTCAGAAGTTCCACCCCAAGCGCGCCACGGCCGGCGCTCCTGAGATAGACTCGGAGACGCTGGCGCGGTACCGCGCGAATATCGATAAGGATCTCGAAAAACTCGACTGATGCTCTTTGCCGCCGCCGTACTGCTCACTGTCGGAGCGATCGCCTATACTCTATTCGTTCGCGACAAAGATCTCCCGCAGCCGGAGAACGCCACCGGCTGGGAGCATCTGGAACAGCGAAAGGTCCGCATTTACGAACAGCTCCGCGACTTGCAGTTCGAATATCGCGTGGGCAAGCTGTCGGACGCCGATTACCAGACCACCAAGACGAATCTGCAAACCGAACTGGCGGCCGTGATGCAGGAACTCGACAAGCGGCAGGGGACGGCCCCGCCGCCACCTCCGGCGCCGAAGCCCGCGAACGTATGTCCTCATTGCGGAACGAAGTTCCCGTCGGCGATGAAGTTCTGCGGCGCTTGCGGAAAGGAAATGGCATGAAGGCGCTGGCGCTGTTGCTGCTGATGCTTCCGGCGCAGGCCGCCGTCGATGGAGTCGTCATCAATTCGACCACGGGCAAACCGCAGGCCGGCGTGGTGGTGAGCCTGGTGCAGCCGAGTCAGAGCGGGATGCAGTCGCTCGCCAACGCGGCGACGGACGCCGCGGGCAAGTTCCGGATCGACAAGGCGACCGAGGGCATGCTGCTGTTACAGACCACCTTCCAGGGCGTGCCGTACACGAAGGTGCTGCAACCCGGGGCTCCCACCACCGGGGTCCAGATCGAGGTTTTCAGCGCGACGGCGAGTCCCGCTTCGACCTCGATCAGCCAGCACATCGTGTTCATCCAGCCGGCGAGCGATCAGCTTTCGATCAACGAGGTCTACTTCCTGAAGAACGATTCGAAGCAGACCTACAGCGACGCGGCGAATGGCGCCCTCCAGTTCTTCGTTCCGGCGGCGCGAGCCGAGGCGTCGAGCGTCCGGGTGACCATCAGCGCGCCGGGAGGCATGCCGGTGCAGCGTCCGGCCGAGGCCACCAAGCAGGCCGGCGTGTTCAAGGTGAACTTCCCGGTGAAGCCCGGCGAGACGGAATTCAATGTCGCCTACAGCATGCCGGCGGGCGATTCCTTCGCCACGAAGAACATCCAGAAAGTGGCCGACACCCGCATCGTCGTGCCGCGCGGCGTCACCCTGACGGGCGACGACGTGAAGGCCATGGGCGCGGATCCGAGCGGCAAGGTGAATATCTACACCACCACGGCGGCATCCTACAAGGTGACCATCGGCGGGGCGGCCGAAACGACCTCCACGCAAGGGGCGAGCGGCGGGGAGGAAGACACCGGACAGCCGCAGATCCAGGAAGTCCGGCCGCGCGTGTACGAGCAGCTTCCGGTGGTGATCGCGCTGGCGAGCGGGATCCTGCTGCTGGGATTCATCGTCCTGTACCGGTCCGGCGGCGCGAAAGGCAAATCGCAGAAATGAGCGCGGTCGAAGTCGATCGCGTCTGGAAATACTATGGCGACTATCCGGCCCTGAAGGACATCGACTTCAAGGTGGCGGACGGGGACTGCGTGGCGCTGCTGGGGCGCAACGGCGCGGGCAAGACCACGCTGCTGCGCATCATCGCGGGGCTGAGCCGGCCGGCCAAGGGGGAAGTCCGGATCGCGGGACGGGACCTGCGCGAGCTTTCAACGCGGCGGCGGGTCGGCATCCTGGGGCACGGCATCGCCGTTTACGATGAACTGTCGGCGCTTGAGAACCTGAAGATCTTCGCGTCCCTGTACGGCGCCGCCGATCCCTCCCGCACAGCGATGGAGTGGCTGGAACGGACCGGACTCGATCGCGTGAAGGACGGCCTGGTGCGCGAGTTTTCACGCGGCATGCGGCAGCGGCTGGCGGTGGCGCGAGCGTTCCTGCACGATCCAACGGTGCTGTTGCTCGACGAGCCGTTCACGGCGCTCGACGACCGCGCCATCGCGGTGCTGCAGGGGTTGCTCAAACAGGCGCGGCAGGCGGGGCGGACGATCATCATGTCCACGCACCAGCTGCGCGAGGCCCTGGAACTGGCCTCGCACGTCGTGCTGATCAACCGCGGCCATCTGGGCTTCCATGGGGTCCGCACGCAGGAGATGCTCGACGATCCTTCGTGGCTGTACCGCAACTACGGAGAGGCGTGATGCACTACCTCCGCGCCGTCGCCACCATTGCGCTCAAGGACCTGCGCAGCGAATTCCGCAGTAAGGAGGCCATCAACGCGTCCCTGTCGTTCGCCATGGTGGTGCTGTTGCTGCTCAGCTTCGCCTTCGACCCTTCGAGCGAACAGGCGCGGGAATTCTCGGGCGGGCTGCTGTGGCTGGTGTTCGCGTTCGCGGGAACGCTGATCCTGAACCGCAGCTTCGCGCGCGAGTTGGGCAACGATTGCCTGGACGCGCTGCTCGCCTCCCCCTTGCCGTCCTGGGCGCTCTACGTGGGAAAGTGCATCAGCAACTGGCTGTTGCTGATGGCGCTCGAACTGGCCTGTCTGCCGGTGTTCGGCATCTTCTACAGCATCGATTGGACGGTGCGGTTCGACGGGCTGTTGCTGGTGATCGGCCTGGCCACCTGGGCGTTGACGGTGATCGGGACCATGTTCAGCGCGTTGACGGTGAATCTGCGGCTGCGCGAGCTGATGCTGCCGATCCTGGTGTATCCGATGATGATTCCGGCGCTGCTCGGGGCCATCCAACTGACTACCGACCTGCTGGCGGGACGGCCGCTGAGCGCGGATAATATGCTATGGCTCCGCCTGCTGGTGGGCTTCGATGTGATCTACACGGCGCTGGCCGTGGCCTTGGTGGACACTGTTCTGATTGGGTGATTTCATGCGTGAAAAGATCCTCTACGCGATCGGAATCGTGACGGGCGCGCTGCTCGTCCGCAACCTTTACGTGATCCTGCTGCAGTTGCCGGACGAGGCCAAGCAGGACGCCATCTGGCGCATCTTCTGCTTTCACCTGCCGGCGGCCATCGTCTCCTTCACCGGCTTCTTCGTCGCACTGGTGTTCAGCCTGATCTACCTGGCCAAGCGGAATCTGAAGTGGGACGCGCTGGCCGCCTCGGCCACCGAGGTGTCCTTCGCGTTGGCCATTGTGACGCTGGTGACCGGCAGCATCTGGGCGCGCATCATCTGGGGCGTCTGGTGGGCCTGGGACCCGCGCCTGACCTCCTACTTCAT
This sequence comes from Acidobacteriota bacterium, assembly GCA_018268715.1. GTDB lineage: Bacteria > Acidobacteriota > Terriglobia > Bryobacterales > Bryobacteraceae > TMP-7. The sequence continues at coordinate 39,561 of JAFDVZ010000014.1, forward strand.
CTGCCTGCTGATCTATTCCGGATATCTGATGCTGCGGCGCGTGATCGACGAGCCGACAACGCGGGGGCGACTGTCGTCGGTGCTGAGCATCTTCGGCTTCACCAATATCGTGATCGTCTGGAAGTCGATTGAGTGGTGGGCGACGCTGCATCCGGGGCCGGTGCTCAGCATCCGCTCGGGCGGCGGCGGCCGCATGAATCCGGCGATGGAATCGGCGGCGTGGTGGAACGTGCTCGCCATCGGCCTGCTGACGGTGATGTTCGTGGCGATGCGGATGCGGCAGGAAGACACGCGCAGGGAATTGGACGCGCTGCGCCGGCTGGCGCACACGATATAGGATACGAAACGAACCCAATGAACTCGAAAGCAAGGGCAGCACTCATCCTCATCGCCATTGCGGCGCCGCTGGCCGCCCAGGTGAGCGTGTCGGGGAAGGTGACCGACGACACCGGGGCCGGCATTCCGGACCTGAAAGTGACGCTGACCAACCAGTCGACGCAGGTGGAGAAGGAAATCCGCACCACGCCCGAAGGCGTCTACACGATTCAGGCCGAGCCGGGAACCTATGCGCTGGCGATCGAGAAACCGGGCCGCGGCGTGTTTGCGATCCGCGACGTCCAACTGGCGGCAGGCCAGAACCAGACGGTGAACTTCGGGATGTCGGCCCAGTCCGACAACCGTAACTTTCGCTACATGTTCTACGGGTTCGTGGCCGCGTGGCTGGTGCTGGTGATCTACGTGATCTCCATGGTGAGCCGTGAAAACACGCTGAAACGCCAGGTCGAGAATCTGAAGCAGATGCTCGAATCGGAGAAACGGTAGCGCCGGAGCGGTCAGCTGCCCGGCGCGAGAGCGATGGCTGGATGGCGGCCGTTTCTCGACCCAAGGCCGCCCTCGTCCCGGACCTTGCGCGCGATCAGCACGCGGGAGGGGTAGCCGGTCTGGCGGACGACTCGTTCGCGGACGACTTCCAGGCCTACGGAACGGAGCAAGTCGGGCACGTCGCGATCCACCTGGCGGCCCCAGAACGCCGGCACGGCCCCACCACAGATCTTGTAGAGCCGGTTGAAAAACGGGCTGTTCTGCCCGATCAGCACCATGGAGACGGTTCCGTCGTCCCTGAGAACGCGCGTGAACTCGCGGAGCGTCAGGCGAATGTCGTCGGCGCCCAGCAGTTCCAGCAGATAGCAGCAAACCAGTAAATCGAAGCTGCGGTTGCGGAACGGCAGATTCCGGACATCCACCGCCTGGCAATGGGCCCGCGATTGCGGGTGCTTCTTGCGCGCCTCGCGCTGGGTGCGGGCCGCCATGTTGGGCGAAAGGTCCAGGCCGAACGTGGCGCCGCGGGAGTTTGCGCCGATCAGGCGGCGGAACATCTCGCCGGAACCCGTGGCGACCTCCAGCACCTGCATTCCATCGATGGCGCCTGTTTCAGCCAACAGCGTGCGGTGCGCACGCGAATGGAAGAACATGGTGCTCAAAGGATAAACCGCCGAGACGCGATCGTAGATCCATCGCGTCCGTTCCGCGATCGTGTTCGGTAGCGAGTCCGCCTGGCGGTACGCCAGAGTCCAGTTAAATTCGCTCAAGCATTGCTCCAGGCGTCCGGCGCCAAGACGTTGGGCCGGACCAACTCACAAGGATCAGGAAACGGCGGCAAGATGCGCCGGCGCACAAGGAATCTCGATGCCGGTGGTGGTGCCTTCCCCAAGCCGGCTGTCAATCCACATCCGATATTCTTCGCCAAACAGGACTTTCAGGCGCTCATTCACGTTGCTCACGCCGATGCCCTGCTCGAACAGGGTCGCCAGTTTTGTCTCGGGAATTCCGACGCCATCATCCTCCACTGTCACGTAGAGCCGTCCATCCGTCACACGGCTGCGTACTCGAATCATACCGCCGTCGACCTTGCTGCTCAAACCGTGGCGGATGCTGTTTTCGATAATCGGCTGCAGCAGCATGCTGGGCACCGGACTGTCCAGGCTGTCCGGCTCGATCTCCTTGACGAACTTCAGCTTATCGCCAAATCGGACCATCTCGATGGCCAGGTAGTCGTCAATGAAGGACAGTTCCTCTCGCAACGGGCACAGGTTTTCCTGTTTTCGCAGCAGCCGCCGGAGGATGTTGGAGAGCTGATAGACGACTTTGCGGGCCTGGTCGGGGTTGGTTCGGATCAGGGAGGCGACGGAATTCAACGTATTGAACAGGAAATGGGGGTTGATCTGGCGCTGGAGCGCAGACAGCCGCGCCTCATTGAGCAGCATCTGCTGGGTTTCGAGCTTCTTCTCGTTGCGCCGCGCCGACCATACCTTGAGCGGCATGGCGGTGGCGAACAGGGTGGTGGCGAACAGACCGGCCACCGCCAGAGGGTGCTGATGCTGATGGGGGCGATACAGCGAAAACACGCTCTTGGGGACCAGCGTGGCGATTCCGATGCGCACGACCTCGAGGCCCAGCACCGCCAGTCCGCAGACCAGGCTGAAGGCCGTCCCGCGCAGGTCGTAGGTGGTCTTGTCGCGGCGCACGAGACGGTACAACTGCAGGTCGAAGAACGGGGAGAATCGCCAGATGTCCTCGGGGTCGGGCGCGACGTCGCGCAGCAGGCCGCCGAGCACGCCGGCTCCGGCCAGCAGCAGCATCGTCAGGAACTCGCCGTTCAGCATGGCGGGAGCCGAGATGAAGATGCCCGAGAGCATCCCGGTGATGTACCCGCCCACGATTCCGAGGACAAAACTGCCCTCCAGGCCGAGATCCACCGCCTGGTAGGTGTCCTGTGTCAGGACGCGGATGGCCGCTCCCGCCGCGAAGAAGGCGCCGCAGCCCAAGGCGATGGCCACGCGCTCCCGGAGGGTGCGTTCCTCGCGCATCAGAGCGCGCTGGAAACGGCCGGAGCGGATCAGGATGCTGGCCAGAGACGCCGCGACGGCGATCCGCAGCAACAACGTGGCGAGGACCTGCTCCAGCATGCCGGAACCGCTGACCATTATAATTAGAGTAGTCCTCCGTTTTCAGACCGCAATGATGGCAATCACCCCCGCAACCCGTTGTGAAAAGGTCGCCGAGGCCGACTTTCCCAGTGAATTCGGCCACTTCCGGATCTACGGGTTTCGCTCGACGCCGAACAACGGGCGCGCGCCCGAGGAGGCAGTGGTCCTGCGCATGGGCGACGTCGCCGGCGGCGACCCGGTGCTGGTTCGAATCCACTCTCAGTGTCTCACGGGGGACGTACTGCATAGCCTAAGGTGCGATTGCCGCGGCCAACTGGAACTGGCGCTGGACCGGATCGCCAGCGAGGGACGCGGACTGCTGATCTACGAGCACCAGGAGGGGCGCGGCATCGGATTGCTGAACAAGCTGCGCGCCTACGAGTTGCAGGACGCCGGGGCGGACACCGTAGAGGCGAACGTCCAATTGGGGTTCGACGCCGATCTGCGGGACTACGGTTTGCCGGCGGAGATCCTGAGGCACTTCGGCGTGACCGAGGTCCGGCTGCTGTCGAACAATCCGGAGAAGATCGCCGCCATCGAACGGGTGGGAGTGCGGGTGGTGGAGCGCATTCCGTGCATCGTGCCGCCGCTCGAATCGCGCGAACAGTACCTGCGCACCAAGAAAGAGAAGATGGGGCACCTGCTCGAGGAGTTCTGAGCGGTCAGCGCTGGGTGAGCGCAATCACCATCCAGCCCAGCAGGTAGATTGCGCCGGCCGCCGCATAGACGGCGAACTCGCGCGTGATCCGAACCTCCGGCGGGCGAAACTGGACTCTCACCTGGATCCTTCGTGGCGGCGACAGAGCGCCGAGGCCCGCCCGGAGGCGCAATCGGGCCCACTCGGCATGTATGCTCTCCAGCAGCGGCTCCACAAAGTGTTAGTAGGGCTGGCGGCGGAGTCCTCTCGGGTTTCGTTGAACCGTTCAGTGCGCCAGGGGACAGGCGAAGGGCGGATGGACGCATTTTGCTGCACCGTCTTACCAGGCCGGGATCCCGATGTGATAATACTGTGAAAGGCCCGCAATCACTGGGACGAAATCAAGGAAGAATAGATGGCTTACGTAATCGCTGAACCCTGTATCGGCACTAAAGACACCGCGTGCGTGGACGCTTGCCCGGTGGATTGCATCCACCCCAAAAAGGATGAAGCGGCCTACGAGACCTCGGAACTGCTCTATATCGACCCGGTGGAATGCATCGACTGCGGGGCATGCGTGCCGGTGTGCCCGGTGTCGGCGATCTTCGCCCTGGACGACCTTCCGGAGAAGTGGGCGCACTTCGCCGAAATCAACGCGAAGTATTTCAACCGCTAGACTCCAGCGGGGCGGTCGGGTGACCGGCCGCCCTCAGTCCGCGTAGTAGCGGGCGGTGCTGGTGTCGGTTTCCCAGATTTTCACTTCGGCGATCCGCACCGGGCCGTTTCCGTTGTCCGGGACGAAGGTCTTCATCAGCTCGTCGTAGAAGTACTTAGCCATATTCTCGGCCGACGGGTTGATGATGGTGAACGGCTCCAGGTCGTTGATGAACTGGTGGTCCAGACGGTCGACGATGGCGCGCACCTGTTTCTTCAACTCGACGAAATCCACGATGAGTCCGGTTTTATTGAGCCGCGGTCCCGCCGCCGTCACCCGGACGCGGTAGTTGTGGCCGTGCACGTTTTCGCACTTGCCTTTGTATTCCCGCAGCGAGTGCCCCGCCGCAAAAGTCAGCTCCACTGAAACTTCAAACATTGAAAAAGCTCTCCACGTCACTCAGTCGAGTGGTAAACCCATAATCGGGCAGGCTGTCGAAAAACACCTGACCATAGCGCTGCTTCGTAATGCGATGGTCGAGAATGGCAAGCACGCCACGGTCCGACCGGCTCCGGATCAAGCGTCCGAAGCCCTGTTTCAGCGCGATCGCGGCTTGAGGGATCTGGTACTCGTAGAACGGCTCGCCTCCATCGTCGCGAATCCGGCGCACGCGCGCTTCGACAATGGGGTCGCTCGGAACAGCGAAGGGTAACTTATCTATGATAACGCAGCTGAGTTGCTCGCCCGGAACGTCGACGCCCTGCCAGAACGAACTGGTGGCGAACAGGACGCAGTTCGGCGTGGATTTGAACTCCTCGAGCAGCGCCGAGCGGGGACCGGTTCCCTGCATCAGCGTGTCGTATTCGATTTCGAGCGACACGCGGTCGTAGACCTGGCGCATCTGCTGATAGCTGGTGAACAAAACGAACGCCCGGCCGCGGCTGTGGCGGAGGATCTCAGTGATCTCCTTCGATGCGGCGGCGGTGAAAGCGGGTGACCGTGGATCGGGCAGGTGCTGTGGCGCGTATAGCAGCGCCTGGTGTTCGTAGTCGAAGTGGCTCGGGACCAGCAGTTCCCGGGCGTAACGGACGCCGAGACGCTTTTCGGCGAAGGAGAATCCGCCCGCCACGGCGAGCGTGGCCGAGGTCAGCACCGTGGCGCCGGTGACATCAAACAGGCGCTCGGCCAGCAGCGTGGCCACGTCGATGGGCGTCGCCTGGAGGAACGTGCCTCGTCCTCGCCGTTCGATCCAGTAGACGAAGGATGGGTCGGAGCCGTCCATGAACAGCTTGATCGCCATGGCCAGCGTCTCCGCCCGATTCACCAGCGGGATGAGTTCTTCCGGGGCGCCCTTTGCGAGTTTCAGGTGAGTCACCAACAATTCGATGGCCAGCAGCAATCCGCTGTACTCGTCGGCGAACTTCCCGCGGTAGGCTTCCTGGGCGGCGAAGCCCCGACGCCCGTCCGCGTCGCCGAAGATGTCGAAGAAGCGCGCCGAGTGGTCGCCGACCGACATCAGGACCCGGTCCAGTTCCAGGCTCGAGGCCTCCTTGCGCCGCGCGACGGAGTTCACGTCGCGGACGAGTTCCTCGAATTGGTAACTGCTCGCGCCGACGCCGAAGTATTGGCCCGCTACGTCCTCGATTTCGTGGGCTTCGTCGAAAATGACGGCGCTGTACTCCGGGATGATGCCCTCGGCCTCGTCGGCGCGGCCCTTGACGGCCAGGTCGGCGAAGAACAGGTGGTGGTTGACGATGACGATGTCGCTTTCAAAAGCGCGCTGATGCATCAGCGTGAGAAAGCAGCGCTCAAACTGCTTGCACTTCTGGCCCGTGCACAGGTCGGCCCGGGCGTCGAGCTTGGCCCAGGCGGTGCTACCTTCCGGCAGCTTCCTGATCTCGGCGCGATCGCCGGTTTCCGTGGACTGTTCCCAGTTGCGGATGACCTGATAATCGGCGACCTCCTCAAGACCGCTGAGGATCGGTTCGCGTTCGGCGTCATACAGCTTCTGGCGGCACAGATAGTTCGAGCGGCCCTTCATGTAGCATGCGCTGAACGGGCGGGGGAAATGCTTCTGAAGGAACGGGATGTCCTTGAAGAAGAGTTGCTCCTGCAGGTTCTTGGTGCCGGTGGAGATGACGACGCGCTTGCCGTGGAGGATGGCGGGGATCAGGTAGGCGAGCGTCTTGCCCGTGCCGGTGCCGGCCTCGACGATCAGGTGGCGGCCGTCGGCGAGCGCCGACTCAACCGCCTCGGCCATCTGCAGTTGTCCGGATCGGAACTCGTAATTTGGATGCCAGCGCGACAGCAATCCGCCCTTGGAGAAAAACTGTCGCGCCGTGAGCGCTTTCGCCGGCGAGGACACCTGATTTTGAGTGTAACAAGGCGCGCCGGTTTCGCCCCGATCACGCGGGCTCAGCGCAGCTCTTCCATCACCCTCTCGAGCGCCTCGCGGGAGGGCCGCACCTTGTCGACGGGAAGCGTGCCGAGCGGCGCGTCGCCAAGTTGCAGCCGGTCGATCAGTGTGGGTGCGTCGTTGTCGATGTAGAGAATTCCCGTCAGCACCTCGCCCGGTTTCTGGGGCCGGTTCAGCAGTTCAATGGCGGCGAAGCGGACCGTCGGGTCGTAGTCGCGGGCCAGTTTCCTGAGCAGCAACCGGGAGCCATCGTGCATCTCGACTTCCCGCGTGGTTCCCTCTTCGTATTCGACGCTGATGTCGTCGTAGGCGGGCACGAAGTCGATGTCGTGGAGCGCTTCCTCGTGGTCCCGCATGTAGCCGTAGCTTTTGGTGGAGCCTTCGTGGTCGTTAAAGGTGGTGCACGGCGAGATCACGTCGATGACGGACAGCCCTTTGTGCGACAGCGCCGCCTTCAGGATCGCCTGCAACTGCCGCTTGTCGCCCGAAAAGGACCGCGCCACGAACGTGGCTCCCAATTCGACGCCGGCCAGGCATACATCGATGGGCGGCATATCGTTCACCACTCCCGTCTTCAGTTTGGAGCCGACGTCCGCGGTGGCCGAGAATTGTCCCTTGGTCAATCCGTATACGCCGTTATTCTCAATGATGTAGATGAGCGGGACGTTGCGCCGCAACATGTGCATGAACTGGCCCAGCCCGATGGACACCGTGTCGCCGTCGCCGGTGACCACCACGCCGATCAGATTGTGGTTGGCCAGCAGCGCGCCGGTGGCGATGGCGGGCGCCCGTCCGTGCACTCCGTTGAAGCCGTGGGACAAACCGAGGAAGTACGCCGGCGTCTTCGACGAGCATCCGATGCCCGACACCTTCGCCACGTCCCACGGTTGAACTCCCATCTCCCAGAACGTCTCCACCAGTCGTTCGGTGATCGCGTTGTGGCCGCAGCCCGCGCACAGCGTGGTCTTGCCGCCCCGATACTGCATCACTTCGAGGCCAATGCGATTCGTCTTCTTCGCCGTGCCCCCTGGCGTGCTCATAGGCCCTCCTGCTTCACGATGGCGTCGGTGACGCTGCGGGCGTCGATCGGGAGCCCGGAATAGTGCCGGACGCCGCGCAACTTCGCGATGCGCTCCGGCGTGAACTCCATGCGCATCAGCAACTGCAACTGCCCGTCCCGGTTCTGTTCGACGACGTAGACGCGCTCGTGGGAGTCGACGAACGCCTCTATTTCCGGACCGAAGGGATAGGCCCGGAGCCGGAGAACGTCCACCGGGAGGCCGCGTTCGGTCAACAGTTGATCGCTCGATTCCTCGCACGCGTAGCGGGAGCTTCCGCAGTTGATGATGCCGATGCTGGCTCCCGGCGTCGTTCTCAGTTCGGGTTTCGGAACGTATGAACGCATGGTCTGGAACTTCCGCGCCAGGCGATCCACATTGTGGACATAGTCGTCTTGCCGCTCGCTGTACTGCGCCCGTTCGTTGTGGCCGCTGCCGCGCGCGAACCACGCCGCGGAGGGATGCTTCGTGCCGGGCAGCGTCCGGTAGCCGACGCCGTCGCCGTCAACGTCCTTGTAGCGGGCGAACCCGCCCAGCCGATCCAGATCGGCGGCGCTCAGCACCTTGCCTCGCCGCATCGGTCCATCCGGATACGGGAACGGATCGGACATCCAGTTGTTCATCCCCAGATCGAGATCCGAGTTGACGAAGACCGGAGTCTGGAACTGTTCGGCGAGATCGAACGCCAGGCCGGCGAATTCGAAGCATTCTTCGGGGGACGAGGGGAAGAGCACGGGGTGGCAGGTGTCGCCGTGCGAGAGCACCGCGTTCTTCAGGATGTCGCCCTGCGCCGTGCGGGTGGGCAGGCCGGTAGACGGGCCGACGCGCTGGATGTCGATGATCACCACCGGAACCTCCACGTAGTAGGCCAGGCCGACGAACTCCGACATCAGGGAGATGCCGGGTCCGGACGTGCAGGTCATGGCGCGCGCGCCCGCCCAGCCAGCGCCGATGGCCATGCCGACGGCGGCGAGTTCGTCTTCGGCCTGCACGACGGCGTAAGTCGCTTTGCCGGTTTCGGGGTCGATGCGGAGACGATTCAGGTATCCGATCATCGCCTCGGCCAGAGAGGAGGACGGGGTGATGGGGTACCAGGTCAGCACTGTCGCGCCTGCGAATACGCAGCCCAGGGCGGCGGCGGAGTTGCCATCCACGATGATTTTGCCCTGATTCCGGTCGCGTTGTTCGATGCAGAGCGGATCCGTCTTGGGCAGGTTGCGCTCGGCGAACTCCTTGCCCGCCAGCACCGCGCCCCAGTTGAGCTGCGCGGCCTTGGCCTTGCGCGGGCCGAACTGCTTGAACAAGGCTTTCCGCATCTGTTCGAAGTCGATGCCGAGCAGGTGCGCGAGAATGCCCGGGTAGATCATGTTCCGGACCAGTTTCCGCAATTTGGCCTCGGGGCAGACCGGGGCCACCAGCTTGTCGAACGGGACAGCGTACCAGTGGAGGTCGGAACGAAGCTCCTCGAGTTTCAGTGGGGCGTCGAACAACACGGCGGCGCCGGGCTCGAGGTTGACGACGTCCTCCCGCGCGGTTTCGGGATTCATGGCGACGAGAAAATCGACTTCTTTCTTGCGGCCGATGTAGCCTTTCTCATTCGCCCGGATGGTGAACCAGGTGGGCAGCCCGGCGATGTTCGAGGGGAACATGTTCTTGCCCGATACGGGAACGCCCATCTGGAAGATCGAGCGCATGAGAACGTTGTTCGCGGTTTGGCTGCCGGATCCGTTGACGGTTGCGACTTGGATGGAGAAGTCGTTAACGATGCGGGAAGTACGGGCGGGATGATCGTGCGAAGTAGCTTCGCCCGACGCGCCCGGCCCAGGACGAGCGGCGTAGGTCGACATAGTTTTCCCAGTTATGACGGTGGAAGCCGTCGGTATGGAAGTATACGACGGATCCGGCCGGGAGGGGTAGCGAGCGGCTGATGATATGATAAAGTCCGTAAATAACAGCTACAGGCGGATTGCGGAGTGGTCCGCCCCTTCTGCGGCATTTTCATGACCTCCGTCACTCCAGATTCAGGCCGGTTGACCGAGGAGTCGAAGACCGCTTTCGTGCAGGCCTTGAAACTGCCGCCTGACGAACGCGCGGCGTTTCTCGAGAAGGCCATCGCACGCCCCGAGGATCGGGCGGAAGTGGCCCGCCTGCTGGAGTGGTACCGCGACGACTTCCTGGACGATTCCGTCGCCCCTCCCTCCACGCTGAATTCGCTATTCACCGAGATTTCCGGGGACGGTTCAGGCCGGCGGTTCGGCGACTACGTCACTGAACGCGAACTGGGGCGCGGCGGCATGGGGGTGGTGTACCTGGCCCGGCGAGCCGACGACCTCCACGACCGGCTGGTCGCCATCAAGTGCTTGCAGGCGGGCGCCGACCGCGCCGAATTGCTCAGCCGGCTGCGCCGTGAGATGCGCATCCTCGCTTCGCTCCATCACCCCTACATCGTCTCGTTCGTCGACGCGGGCCTTTCGCACAACGCGATCTACCTGGTGATGGAGTACGTCGAGGGACGGCCTCTTGACGTCTACTGCCGCGAAGAGAAGTTGAGCCCGAGACGGCGGCTGAGCCTGTTCATGCGCATCTGCTCCGCCGTCGCGCACGCGCACCGCTCCCTGGTGGTGCATCGCGACCTGAAGCCGGCCAACATCCTGGTGACCGGCGACGGCTCCCCGAAGCTGTTGGATTTCGGCGTCGCCAAGGTCTTGAATGAGTCCGGCTGCGAGTCGCTGACAACGGCGGCCGGATGGCGCGCGACGGTGCGCTACGCCAGTCCCGAGCAGATTCAGCCGGACGCCGCGCTGTCCACCGCGAGCGATGTGTATTCGCTGGGCGTGATCCTGTACGAACTGCTCACCGGACAGAGCCCCTACGGCCCGAAAACCGATCCGGCGCCGTTGCTCGACGCGGTTCTGAACCGGGACCCGATCGATCCGCGGTCCATTGTTCCGAAATTGGATCGCGACCTTCAGCACATCCTGATGAAGGCGCTGCGGAAGAATCCCGAGGATCGCTATAGCACCGTCGACGAACTTCGCGCGGACGTGGCGAACTACCTGGACGACAAGCCGGTGGCGGCGCGCGAGGGTGCGTTCTGGTATGTCATGGCCAAGTTCGTGCGACGGCGTTGGGCGGGCGTGACGGCCGCGATGTTGGTAGTGATGGCGATCGCCGCGGGCTCGCTCCTGAGCTGGTCCTACGCCCGGGAGTCGGATGCCCGGCTGATGCAGTTGATCGCCACAACGGACCGTCTGTTGACCCTGGTGAGGCATGAGCGCGTCCACGATCATGAGGCGATGACTCAGGCGATCGTGCAAACCGGACAGGATTTGCACGCGGTGGCCACCTCGTTTCACGGAAGCGACCGCATGCTTGGGGAACTGGCGAACAGCCTGCTGATGCTGGCTGACGAGGAGGCGCACCCGAGCGTCCAGAACGTCGGCGCAACCGACAGCGCATTGCGTATTCTGGAACAGGCCTGGAGCATGGCGGCGCTCCTGCACGAGCGGCATCCGCGCGACATAGCGACGACGGAGCGGTACGTTTCCGCGAGCTTCTCGCTGGGCACGGTGTTGATCGAGGAGAACCGTTACGCCGAAGCCCAGCCGTATTTCGAGCGGATCGCGGAGTGGGCGCCGAGGGAAAACCGGCTGAACGACTACGCCGAGGCGTTGGCGAACCTGTCGCGCCTGGCCCTGCACGACAACGACGAAAAGAGATGCCTGGAGTTGAGACGTCGTGCTGTCGAGATCCGTCAAAAGCTAGCGGGGAAGGGAAATGAGGCGGTGGACATCGCTTATGCCGGAACGCTGGCCACGCTGGGATTCGGCTTGCGTAGCTTTGGCCACCAGGCCGAGGCGCTGGATGCGTACCGGCGCTCTGAACGCGCGTTAGACGCGCTGCCGGAGTCGCGGGGAAGCAGCGTCATCAAGTCGATGCGCGCGAAGAACCGCGAACAGGTGAGTCGAATTCTGTTGGCGACGGGGCGCAATACCGAGGCCCTGGAGGCCGCGAAAGAGTCCGTTGCGATATTCCGGAATATTGAAGAGCAGACGTCGTGGAGCGCTGGCAACCGGCGGTCCACGGCGGTGGCTTTGGGCGTGCTCGCCCATGCCTTGGACTCGATGGGCAAGCGCGCCGAGGCCCGGCTGGCGGTGCGCGAGGCGGTAAAACTGATCGACGCCGCGGCCGCCGCGGATCCCGCCAACAGGAAAGTGCGCGAAGAAGCCGCGGAGATTTACGCCCGCGCGGCGGCCGTCACCGCCCGATAGCGCAGGCAAGCTATCATAGCTGTTTCGCTGACGGATTCTCCGAACATGCGCATCGCGATCTTAGCCCTGCTGCTGGCGCTGCAAACGGTGGACGGGCAACAGGTTCCAGGGCCCCTCACCATCTCGCGATCCGTGGCGTTGGCCGTCGAGCGGTATCCTTCGGTGCGCGTCTCCGAGGAGCAACTGGCGGCGGCGCGCGGCGCAATCAGCCTGGCGCGGACAGCATACCTGCCCCGTCTGGACGGCTATGCGCAGTTGAACCGCGCGACTCACAATAACGTGTTCGGAATGCTGACGCCTCAAACCACGATTCCGGCGATCTCGGGTCCTGTTACGCCAGCCAGCCTGAACAACGTGTGGGGCAGCGCGGTGGGCGCCCTGATCACCTGGGAGCCGTTCGATTTCGGCCTGCGCCAGGCTAACGTCGCGGTGGGCGATGCGGGCGTGAAACGGGCGGAGGCCGCCTCGCGCCGCACCCGTTTCGAGGTCGCCGCGTTAGCCGCGGACGCATATCTGACGCTCGCCGCCGCCGACGAGATGGAGCGCGCGGCGCAGGCGGGAGTCGACCGCGCGGTGGTGCTCGAGAAAGTGGTCGCCGCGGTGGTGAACGCCGGACTGCGGCCGGGCGCCGACCTGTCTCGCACACGCGCCGAGCTTGCGCTAGCCGAAACGCAAGTCGCGCAGGCGCGGCAGGCCGTGGCGATGGCGCGTGCGTCGCTGTCCCAGTTGGTCGGTGTGCCGGCTTCGGATATCGCGATTGTTCCCGGGAAGATGCTGGAGACGCCCGCCGCCGCGACCCCCGGCGGCGACGTCGCGCAGCACCCGCGGGCGGTCGAACAACAGGCGGCGATCGACGAGGTGAAGGCCCGCGAGCGGGCGCTCGATCGGTCGTGGCGGCCGCGGTTCAGTCTACAGGGAGCCGCCTTCGGGCGAGGCACGGGGGCGCACACCGACGGCGCTTCGGGTGCGGAGTATAGCGGGCTGGGACCGAACACCGGGAATTGGGCGATCGGCTTCAGCGTTTTCTTCCCGCTGTTCGACTTCGCCAGCCTGCGCGTGAAGCGGGACGTGGAATCACACAATGAGAGAGCGGAGGCGGCGAGGCTGGATCTGGTGATCCGCGAACTCGGCGGGCAGCGCGACCGCGCGGCCGCGCAACTCGAAGGCGCGCGGCAGATCGCCCGGAACGTCCCCGTACAGCTACAGGCGGCGCGCGACGCCGAGCAGCAGGCGACGGCTCGGTACAAGGCCGGCCTGGGCGCCGCGGTGGAAGTCGCCGACGCCCAGCGCCTTCTGACGCAATCGGAGATCGACGACGCGTTGGCGAAGCTCAACGTATGGCGAGCGATGTTGTCGGCGGCTGTCGCGTCGGGCAATCTCGACGATTTTCTCGATCGGACCCAATGATGCTCAGCGGTGAGGTTGCCGGATGCGCCTAGTGTTCCTGGCCCTGCGCAGGCCCGTGACGATTGTGACCGCCGTGGTGGCGATCGCCCTGATCGCCGCGCTGGCGGCCTTGCGCATGCCCGTTGACATCTTCCCGGATCTGGGCGCGCCCACCATCTACGTCGCGCAACCGTTCGGAGGCATGGATCCTTCCCAGATGGAAGGCTTCATCACGTACTACTACGAGTATCACTTCCTCTACATCACCGGCATCGAACATGTCGAGTCGAAGAGCATCCAGGGCGCTTCCCTGATGAAGCTATCGTTCCACCCCGGGACGGACATGAGCCAGGCGATGTCGCAGGTGGTTGGTTATGTGAACCGGGCGCGCGCCTTCATGCCTCCCGGCGCCGTGGGGCCGTTCATCGTGCGATACGACGCGGGCAGCGTGCCGGTCGGGCAGTTGGTGTTTTCGAGTCCCACACGCAGCCCGTCGGAGATGCAGAACATCGCCCTGAACCAGGTGCGTCCGCTGTTCGCCACGCTGCCCGGCGTGTCCGCGCCGCCGCCGTTCGGCGGAAATCAGCGCACCGTGGTGATCCGGCTCGATTCGGATAAGATGCGGAGCTACCGAGTCTCCCCGGAGGACGCGATCGCCGCAGTGAATCAGTCGACGGCGGTGATGCCATCCGGGAATGTCCGCACCGGCGATCTGACGCGCATCGCGTCGACCAACGCCACCGTCGGCGCCAACGTGGCGGAGTTGTTGGACGCGCCCGTGCGAGGGCAGGCCGGTCCATCGGTGTATCTGCGCGATATCGCAACGGCCGAGGTGGGCGCCGACATCGTCACCGGCTACGCCCACGTCAACGGCCGCCGCACAGTGTATATCGAAGTCACAAAGCGCTCCGAAGCGTCGACGCTCGCCGTGATCCAGCGGGTGAAGGAGGCGATGCCGAAGATGCAGGCCGTCTGCCCGCCGGACGTCTCGATCAGCCTGGTATTCGACCAGTCAAAGTACGTGGTCTCGGCCATACGAGGCCTGATCAACGAAGGGCTGCTGGGCGCCGTGCTCACCGGACTGATGGTGCTTGTTTTCCTGCGCGACTGGCGCAGCGCGCTGATTGTGATCCTCACCATCCCGTTCGCGTTGCTGGCCGCCGTGGTGTGGCTGTGGGCGGCGGGCCAGACGATCAACATCATGACGCTGGGCGGGCTGGCGCTGGCGGTCGGCGTGCTGGTGGACGAAGCGACGGTGGAGATCGAGAATATCCACTCGCACCTGGCGGGCGGGATGGCGCGGGCGCAGTCGGTGGTGGACGCGACGCGCAAAACCGCCACGCCGCGCCTGCTGTCGATGCTCTGCATCCTCAGCGTATTTGTGCCGTCGTTTTTCATGGCCGGTGTGGGACGCCAGTTGTTTGTGCCGCTGTCGATGGCGGTAGGGCTCGCGATGATTTCGTCGTACCTGCTTTCCAGCACGCTGGTTCCGGTGTTGTCGGTGTGGATCATGCGGGAGGGCCATGAGGCGACCCTGGGCGCAGGGCTGCGCGAATTGTACGGCCGCTACCTGGACCTGGTGGTGAGACTGCGGTGGCCGCTGGTTGCGCTGTACGGGCTTGGCGCGGGGCTGATCCTGTGGGCCGCTGTCCCGAGGCTCGGTACGGAGATCTTCCCGCAGGCCGACGCCGGACAGTTCCAGTTGCGTCTGCGGGCGCCGACGGGCACCCGTATCGAACGTACGGAGTTGATCGAACTCAAGGCGCTCGATCTGATCCGCCAGGAGGTTGGACCCGACAACGTCGACATCAGCACCGCCTTCATCGGCGTGCAACCGGCCAGCTATCCGATCAACACCATCTACCTGTGGACCAGCGGACCGCACGAGGCGGTGATACTCGCGGCTCTGAAGCCGTCGGCGCGGGCGCGGGGCGAAGAGCTGCGCGAGCGGCTGCGGGCGCGGTTCCATCGTGAGATGCCCGACGTCCAGATCTCTTTCGAAGCGGGCGACATCATCAGCCAGGTGATGAGCTTTGGTTCTCCAACGCCGATCGAAGTGGCGGTCCAGGGGCCGAACATGGCCAACAACCGGGCCTTCGCCGCCAAGGTCTTTAATCGGCTTTCGAAGATGTCCGAGTTGCGGGACCTGCAGTACGCGCAGCCGCTCGACTACCCGACCGTCGACGTTGCGGTGGACCGCCAGCGCGCCGGGCAGTTCGGTCTTACCGCTGCGGGCGTTGCGAGATCGATGGTGGCGGCGACGTCGTCCAGCCGCTTCACGGATCCGAATTACTGGCGCGATCCGGCCAGCGGGAACGGCTTCCAGATCCAGGTGGAGATTCCGCAGAACCGCATGCGGACCATCGAGGATGTGCAGAACATCCCGGTGATGAAGAACGGCGCGCCGCAACCGCTGTTGGGCGATGTGGCGACGGTGAAGTATGGGACCGCCTTCGGCGAGGTGGAGCGCTACAACATGCAGCGCGTGGTGAGCATGACGGCGAACATCCACGGTATGCCGCTGGGCGTCGTCGCCGCCGAGTTGCGTCGCGCGCTGAAGAATGCGGGGGAGCCGCCGCGAGGGTCCACGCTCGCCGTACGCGGACAGATTCCGCCACTGGATGAGACCCTTTCAGGCCTGCGGATCGGCCTGGCGCTGTCGATCGGCGTGATTTTCATCCTGCTGGCTGCGAACTTCCAATCGCTGCGGCTGGCGCTAGCGGTGATGTCGACGATTCCGGCGGTGCTGTGCGGCGTCGCGCTGATGCTGCTTGTGACGGGCACAACGCTGAACGTGCAGTCCTTCATGGGGGCGATCATGGCGGTGGGCATCGCGGTGGCGAACGCCATCCTGATGGTGACCTTCGCCGAGGCCGAACGCCGCGGGGGCACCGGCGCGCACCGGGCCGCGGTGGAAGGCGGGCGAGGGCGCTTGCGCGCGATCGTTATGACCGCGACGGCCATGACCGCGGGCATGGTCCCCATCGCCGCCGGCGCGGAGCAGACCGCGCCGCTAGGCCGGGCGGTGATTGGCGGACTGGTGGTGGCGACGTTTGCAACGCTGACAGTGCTGCCGGCGGTCTACGCGATTTTCCAGGGCAAGGCGCCAACACACTCGCCGTCGCTCGATCCGTCCGATCCGGACAGCCGTTTCCACGCCGGATAGGTCGGCGCTATTGTCCGGCCGAGCCCCGAATGAACGCCGAGACGTCGTCGTGGAACTGGCGCAAGGCGTTTTCGTTCACGTACACCATGTGACCAGCTTCGTAGTAGCGGTAGCTGATGTTCGACCGGAGATTGGCGGGGATCGGCAGGTGACGCATTTCGAAGATGCCTTCAAAAAACGGCGTCGCCCAATCGTAATAGCCGCCGGTGACCAGGACCTTCATCTTCGGGTTCGCTTTCATTGCCGTTGCCAGGTCGGGCAGAAGGTTCGTTCCGCTGCCAGCCGCCGCGGCCGGCGGTCCACCCGGCGCCTGGTGCCGCTGGTCCCACTGCGCGAAACCCGGTTCCTGCGCCATCGGCAGGTAGGTCATGCCGGCGCCATAACCGAGTTGCGAGCGCAAGTATTGGTTGATCGCCGTGGTGTATGCCGCGGAAACAGCCGCCGATTGCGGATCGTACTCGGCCTCCTCGCTGAGTCGGTTGAAGTCGGGTCCCAGGTAGCGTGTGTCCAGACGGCCGGTTGTGATTCCTTCCTCATCCCGCAGCATCTTGGAGAATCCGCCGCCGCTAACGCGCAGGTTGGCTTTCAGGAGATACGCCACGGGCAGACCGGTGTACTGGCGCAGTTTGTCCGCGACCGCGCGACGCCGTGCGTCGCTGAGTTCGGAGCCTTCGAGCAACGCCGGCAGGTACTCATCGATGGCGAACTTCTCCACCTCCTTGAGGAACGGCTCGAGCGCGGGCGGCTGTTTCGGCAGCCGGCGATGATAGTACGCGGTCGCGGCGAAGGTGGGCAGCGTGACGGCGTAGGGTTGGTCGACGCCGGGATTCCAGCGCGGCGCGTCGGCCCAGTTGTCGAATGCGAGCGTCGTCGACAGCAACACAATGCCATTCAGGTCCACGCCGCGCAGCATCGCGCTGAGCGCCGCGCTACGGGGCGTTCCGTAGCTTTCGCCCAGCAGGTACTTCGGCGAATTCCAGCGGCTGAACTTCGTGAGAAAGCGGCGGATGAAGCGCTCGAATGCGTGTGCGTCCTGGTCCGTTCCGAGAAAGGCCTTTTCCTTGTCCTTACCCATGATCCGGCTGAAGCCTGTCGCCGGTGCGTCGATGAAGACGATATCGCTCGAGTCAAGCAGGCAGTGGTCGTTGTCGACGATCTTGTACGGCGCGCCGGCGTCGTGTTGCGTATCCGTGGTGACGACGCGCCGGGGTCCGAACGCGCCCATGTGCAGCCACATGGTGGACGATCCCGGGCCTCCGTTGTACAGAAATGTGATGGGACGCGATTCTGCGATGGCGTCTTTCTTGAAATACGCCGCATAGAACATCCGCGCGGTCGCCGGCGCCTCTTCGGGTTTGGCTGGATCCGGCGCTTTTTCGCCGGTCTCCGGCAGCGGCTTTCCGTCCACGCCGATGTTGGCGTCCTGCAAGTCGGTGGCCCCGACCGTCAATGCTCCGGCCACGGCGCGGTACGCAATCGCCCGGCCCCGCACATTGACGCTGCCTTCCGTGATTGAATCCGCCTGAACAGTTGGCGTCGTTTCCGCCTTTGCTGCCGGCTGTTCCGCGCAAAGGGGGGACAAGCAACATACGATCGCCAACGGCCAAACGACTTGCCGTACTCCATCCATCGAGACTTCTCCTTCGGGGAAAGTAGCCGCCCTCGGAGATAATCCGAGGGCGGCGGGAACATCACGCCTTGGGTGGGCCGTCCTTGAGCATCTGCTTGATCATGCGCGTTGCCTGTCGAGTACGGTGTTCGTTCTCGATCAGGCTGAACCGGACGTAGCCCTCGCCCAGCGGGCCGAACCCGATTCCCGGCGAAACCGCGCACAGCGATTTCGAAATCATGAGCTTCGCGAATTCGAGCGACCCCATCTTGTCGAACGGCTCCGGGATCCTCGCCCACACGAACATGGACCCCTTCGGTTTCGGCACATCCCAGCCTGCGTGATGCAGTCCGGTGATGAGAACGTCGCGACGCCGCTCGTAGGTCGAGCGGATCTTCTCGGTCTCGTCCGCGCACTCGCGCAACGCGATGATCGCGCCGATTTGCAGCGGTTGGAAGATACCGTAATCGAGATAGCTCTTGATGCGCGCCAACGCGGCAATCATCTTACGATTGCCCAGGCAGAAGCCGATGCGCCAGCCCGCCATGTTGAAGCTCTTCGACATCGAGTAGATTTCCACCGCGATGTCCTTGGCTCCTTCCACTTCAAGGATGCTCGGGGGCTTGTAGCCGTCGAAGCCAAGGTCGGCGTAGGCGAAATCGTGGATGACCAGCGTATTGTGCTGCTTGGCCAGCGCCACGATGCGCTTCATGAATTCGAGATCCACGCACGTGGTGGTCGGGTTGTGCGGGAAGGAAATCAGCAGAACCCGGGGCGTCACGTTCGGAGACTTATACAGGTCCTCGAGCGCGCCCAGGAAACCCTCCGGCGAATCCATGGGCAACAGCCAGGCCTTGCCTTCGGCCATCAGCACGCCGTACTGATGGATCGGGTAGGCGGGATTCGGCGATACGACGACGTCTCCCGGGCCGACAATGGCGAATAACAGGTGAGCGAGGGCGTCTTTTGCGCCGATGGTTGCGATTGCCTCGACTTCCGGATCCAGTTCCACGCCGTAGTTCTTCCGGTAGCGGTTCACGATCTCCTGGCGGAGATTCGGAATGCCCTTCGACATGGAGTACCGGTGGTTGCGAGGATTCCTGATTGCCTCAATGACCTTGTTGACGACGGGGCGAGGCGACGGCCCGTCCGGGTTGCCCATCCCCATGTCGACGACGTCAAGCTGTGCGGCGCGTGCCTTTGCCTTCAGCTCGTTGATGACGGCGAACACATAGGGGGGCAGTTTCGATATTCGATAGAACTGGTCGGAATCTACTGGCATTGCTCTTTATTCTAACGGGCAAAGCCGCGGCGTATTTGGGATGATAGATAGTTTGCGGTCATCTCCCCTCCTTCCGATCTTCCTGATCGTGGCCGTCGACATCCTCGGCTACACGATCATATTGCCCTTGTTGCCGTTCTACGCCGAGCACATGGGGGCAACGCCGGGCGTTGTCGGAATGCTCGTCGGCGTGTACGCGGTGTGCCAGTTGTTCGCCGGACCGCTGCTGGGGCGCATGTCCGACACCTTCGGACGGAAGCCTCTGTTGACCGTCAGCCAGATCGGGACGCTCATCGGCTTCCTGGTGCTGGCGTTTTCCAACCAACTGTGGATGGTGTTCCTGTCCCGGATCATCGACGGTGCGACGGCCGGCAATCTCTCGCTCGCGCAGGCCTACATCTCCGATGTCACCGCGCCGGAGAAGCGCGCGAAATCGTTCGGAGTGATCGGCATCGCATTCGGACTCGGATTCCTGCTCGGTCCCGCCATCAGCGGCTTCCTGTCACAGTTCGGTTACCACTATCCGATTTTCGCGGCGGCGAGCCTCTCGGCGCTGAGCATCCTTGCGACGACGTTCCTGTTGCCTGCAAACCCGCCGCGACGCGATGGGTCTCACGGTGACACGGGACCAGGCGGCCAGCGGCTCTCCGTGCTCCAATGGGGACGTTACGTCGAATACTTCCGCCGCCCGTCGTTGGCCCCACTGCTTGCGAAGTTCTTCGCCTACGTATTTTCCTTCGCCATCTTCACCGGAGGATTCGCCCTTTTCGCCGAGCGGCGATACCTGTGGCAGGGTCGTCCATTCGGCCCGAAGGAAGTCGGCTACATCTTCGCGTTTTCGGGGCTGATTGGCGGCACGTTGCAGGGCGGCGCCCTGGGCTCCCTGGTGCGCCGCTTCGGCGAGCGCGCGCTGCTCGCCTCCAGCCTGTTGGCGTGCGCGGTCGGTTATGTCGTTCTCGGTTACGCCTACACGATTCCCCTATTGTTGCTGGCTTCGGCGATCTCCTCGTTTGGGGGAATCGCCCGGCCGGTGGTCACCAGTCTGATCACTCAGGTTGCGGGCCGCCGGGAGCAGGGCGCCGTGCTAGGCCTGACGCAGTCTCTCACCTCCATCGCCATGATCACGGGTCCGGTTATCGCGGGTTTCCTCATCCAACACGGGAAACTCGAGGCTTGGGCTCTCGCTTCCGCGGTGGTCGCGGCGGCCGGCTACCTGGTGACAACGCCCGCGGCTCCCGGGCGCGCGGAGCCTATCGGATCCGAAATCGAAGCCTGACTCGGCCCCGACTTTCCGACATCCCCCAGCGATATCGCCCAATATAGTGATATTCTGCCTTTTTGTCTCGAAAAGTGTGCTTATGCGCAAAATCATTTTGTTGACAATCACGTTTTCGATCCTCGCCGCCGCGCAGGATCGAACGCGAAATCACCATCTGCTGGGAGTCAGCAAGCCTCTAACTCCGCCCAGCGCCGGGGCGCCTCGGGACATTGCGGACAACTTCCTGCATGCTCAAGCCGCGGCGTTGGGCGTCTCTGGCGCGGATCTTTCCAGCGCTTACGTGGTCAGGCAGTACACGGATGCTCACAACGGTGTGACTCACATCCTGTACCGCCAGCAGTTTCAGGGATTGGATGTCTATAACTCGGGTTTCGTCGTTAACCTCGACGCGGATGGGCGAGTGCTGAACGCCGGGGGCGACCTCTACCCCGCGCCGCAAACCGCCGCTCCGGAACGGATCTCCTCGCTGGCCGCGGTTCGCGCGGCGGTGAAATCGGTCAACCCGAAGGCCGCAGCACGGTATGTTCCTTTCCAGAGTCAGGCCGCGCCCCGCCGCGCCGGGGCAATCCGGTTCACAGCCGGCGAACTGCCCGAGGATCCGGAAGGCCGCGCCATCTGGTTCGGCGCTCGCGGAGTCCTGGTCCCGGCCTGGCAGGTGTTCGTCACGGCCGAGGACGGCGTTACTCGCTATTCGGTGATCGCCGACGTCAATCAACACGTCCTGGCCCGCCGCAAGATGACCTACTTCCAGTCGGCGCCAACCACCCCTCGAGGCCTCGTGTTTGAACGCGAGAGTCCCCAGCCCAATCCGAATCCTGGCACGCTCCTGATGGCCGCCCCGGCCCTTGCGGACCGGACCCTTCAGTCCTTTGCCGGGGACCCCTCCGCCTCGCCGAAAGGCTGGGTTGCGAATAACGAAACCGCCGGCAATAACGTGATCGTGGGCGAAAATCGTCTGGGCGCCTTCCCGTTTGGCTACACGACGCCTTTTCCGCCCGTGGTGACCACCAAGGCGCCTGGCGGCGACTTCAGCTTCCCGCTGCAACTCGGGCCGGGCGTCCCGGGCTTGTTGACTTACGCCGACGCCATCAACACGAACCTCTTCTACTGGACCAATCGCGCCCACGACTTGCACTACGCCGCGGGATTCACCGAGGCCGCTGGCAATTTCCAGGCGGACAACCTGGGCAAGGGCGGCGTTCAGGGCGACGCGTTGTATGCGTTCAGCCACTTCGGCGCGGCGCAGGCGGGATACGCTGAGGCTGAGAATTCCTTCTACACGTCAGTTGACGACACGGACGGCTCACAGTCGATTCTCGCGATGTTCGTGAGCGACTCCGGAGTGGGCGGCATCATGACCGACGGCTCGCTGGACTCGGCCGTGATCATTCATGAGTACACTCATGGCGTGAGCAGCCGGTTGATGCCGCGCGGCTACGATACCTTCCAGGTCGCCGCGATGGGCGAGGCGTGGAGCGATTTCTACGCGCTGGAGTTTCTGGCCCCGGAGGGCGCTCCGACCGACGGCGTCTATCCCGTGTCCCAGTATTTCTTCCAATCGTGGGGCCAGGACTCGGTGCGGACGCGTCCCTACTCGACCAACATGGATGTGAACCCGCTCACCTTCGCGGACCTCGGCAAGGTGATTCCCTTTCAGGAAGTGCACGCTGATGGCGAAGTTTGGTTTGAGGTGCTGTGGGAAGCGCGCGCCGCGCTGATCAAACAGCTTGGCGAGAAGGAAGGCCGTCGCCGGATTCGCACGCTTGTACTGGACGGCATGAAACTCGCGCCGCTGAATTCCTCCATGGTCGACATGCGCGACGCCATCCTGCTCGCCGACCGCACCGATTACAAAGGCGCGAGTCAGGATCAACTCTGGGCCGCCTTCGCCAAGCGAGGTCTGGGTGCGTTGGCTTGGGCCGACAACCCCAACACGACGCACGTACTGGCTTCCTTTGTGACGCCCACTAACAAGGGACAGATCGCTATTTTCGATAGCCCGGTTTCTTTTGGCGACTATGTGAAGGTGGTGGTGTCCGATCTGAATTACGCAGGTTCGACGCTGCCGGTGCAATTGACCTCCACGGCAGGCGATGTGGAGTCGCTTTCGCTCCGGCGGCAGGGTTCCGTATTCGTCGGGAATCTGCCGACTAGCAGCAACATCGTTAATCGGGAAAACGGAACGTTGAACGTCACCCCTGGCGACGCAATCGGCGCCTTCTACACCGATTACGACTCGCCTGGTGGAGCCGTCCAGGTGTACGCATTCGCTCCCACGCAGAACCCTTACTATGCCGTCGCGGCCTCCGCGCCGACGTACAGTTTCGACTCGTCGAACGAGCGGCTGTTGAGCACGGCTTCCTTCGCCGCCAAAGTCGACCTCCCATGGGACTTCCCGTTCTTTGGCCGTAAGTACCGCACCATGTTCGTCCACGACAACGGCCTGATCTCGTTCGGCGCCACCACCGTCCTCGACGATCTCACCTTCGGCTGCACCGATTCGAACGCATTGAGCCAGGTGGCCGGCATCGCTCCGCTGTGGTTCGGCATGACCACCCAGGGTGCGGCTCAGCCAGGCGAGGGCGTGTATGTAACTCGCAATATCGTGGACTCGGTTACCGTGCGCTGGGCCGGTGAGACGGTATCTCCGTTCGGGCTGGATGGGAACCCGGTGAATTTCGCCGCCACCATCTCCTACGACGGCAAGATCAGCTTCCAATATGGAAAGGGCAACGCTGAACTCGGTTCGGCGTACAATCCTTACTATTGCGGTCCGGGTCTGACGGCCGGCATCTCGCCAGGGCACGACCTGTACACGTTCGAAACGGAACTCCCCACATATAACAACCTCGCAGTCCGTTTCGATCCCCCCTTCGGAACGAATACAATTCCGCAGGGCGTGTTGGAGACTCCCAAGGCGAACGACACTGTGAAGGACTCGCTGAATGTTTCCGGCATCGCCTATGACGCCCAGGCCACGGTCTACAGCGTGGACATTCTGATCGATGGCGTCAAGATGGCGAAGACGCGGCCGTCGGTTTCGCGCACGGATTTCTGCGGTCAGCAGAAGGTCAACGGTTGCCCGACGGTCGGCTTCAACCTGAACGTCAACGTGTCGACGTTGGCGCCGGGCAGCCACGGCGTGCAAGTGCGCGTCACCAACACGCGCGGAGGCTCGGCGGTCTATCCCGATCAGCCCGTCGCCTTCACCACGCAGGCAGGGCAGGCCAGCCTGCCGACTGGCGCGATCGAAAGCCCCACGGAGGGCCAGGTGGTCAAGGGCGCCGTCACGGTGAAGGGCTATGCTTCGTCGGCGACGCTCCGCGTCTCCTCGGTGGACACGTTGATTGACGGCATCAGCTACGGCCCCACGAGCTATGGGATCCGTCGCACCGACATCTGCGGCACGCTGACGCCGACGCCGCCGAACTGTCCGTCGATCGGCTTCCAGTTCACGCTCGACACGGCCAATGAACTGCCCCCGATCACCGATGGCTCCCACACGATTCAGATCCGCGTTCGCGATGAGTTGGGCCGTTACACGCTCATCCCCGACACGCCGGTTAACTTCAAGGTCAACAACGGCGCCGCGCCAACCGTCTCCGGCGCGTTTACCTCGATCAAGCCGGGAGCTAAAATCAGCGGCACGGTCGATCTTACGGGCTACGTCTATGGCGTCGGGACCACGGTCAGCCGCGCCGTGCTGTATGTTGACCAGATGTACAACTACGGGACGGTCGCTTATGGGCAACCCGCGCCGGATGTATGCGCCAGTCTGACGGGCGTCGCTGCTTGTCCAAATATCGGGTTTACCTATTCTTTCGATACCCGGCGTTTGGACAACGGTCCGCACACGTTGTCGATCGGCGCTGTGACGCCGGCGGGCGTCTTCCTGATACCGGGAGTGGGCTCGCCGGTGATGAGCGTCGTAGTGAATAACCAGTAGCAGGGACCGCTGTCCCGCCGATGGGGCGGGGCGTCGGAAAGCGGCCGCCAGGCGCCGCGAAACGACGCCCCGCCCTATTTCTTTTCGGGCGTTCGAGCAGTCCGGGCGCGACTTCCCGCCCGCAGGGAAGCCCGCTATACTCGTGAGTACGTAACGGAGGGACTGAGACCGTGAGCTTGAAAGACTTCCTCAAGAAACAGTTCATCGACGTCATCCACTGGACCGAGCCGGAGGACGGCATCCTTGCCTACCGGTTCCCCATGCAGGATATGGAAATCCAGAACGGCGGCCAACTGACGGTGCGCGAATCGCAGATGGCGGCGTTCGTCAACGAAGGCCAGGTGGCCGATGTGTTCGGGCCCGGACTCTATACCCTGAACACGCGAACCTTGCCGTTGCTCACCAACCTCATGAACTGGGACAAAGCGTTCCAGTCGCCCTTCAAAAGCGACGTGTACTTTTTTTCCACGCGCATGCAGGTGAACCAGAAGTGGGGCACGCCGATGCCGATCACCATCCGCGACCGTGAATTCGGCGCGGTCCGCCTGCGCGCGTTCGGAATTTACTCCTGGCATCTGTCCGACCCCCGCGCCTTCTATACAAAGGTGAGCGGAACGCGCGAAGAGTACCGGACGGCGGACATTGAGGGGCAACTTCGCAATACGATCACCGGGGGCATGAGCGGACTGTTCGCGCAGAGCCAGATTCCGTTTCTGGACATGGCCGCCAATCAGATCGAACTCGGAGCCCGGATCGGCGAGTTCATGAAGCCCTCGTTCGCGGCGCTCGGGCTGCAACTCGATACGTTCGTGGTGGAGAATCTGTCGCTTCCCGACGAACTGCAGAAGATTCTCGATCAGCGCATCAGCATGAACATGATCGGCGACATGAACCGCTACACGCAGTTTCAGGTGGCGCAGTCCATGCCGATCGCAGCCGCAAACGAGGGCTCTGGCGGCGCCGGCCTGGGCGCTGGACTCGGCGTCGGGATGGGCATGGCGAACGCGATGATGAACGCGATGCGGCCGCCCTCCCCGCCGGATGCTCCGCCGGCCGCGCCACAGCCTCCCGCCGCGTCGGGTGCGCCGCCGGCCGCTGGCGCCGAAACAAAGTTCTGCGTCGAATGCGGCAAACCAATCCCCCGGCGCGCCAAGTTCTGCCCCGAATGCGGAGGGGCCCAATAGCCCGACGGAAAGCCGATGAGCAAGCCCTCCGGGAACTGCCCTAGCTGCGGCGCGCCGGTGCAGTTTCGCTTCTCGAGTTCTGTACAGACCACGTGCGAGTATTGCCGCTCGATCGTGGTGCGGACGGACGTGGATATTCAGCAGGTCGGCAAGGTCGCGGATCTCCCGGCCAACAGTTCGCCTATCCAGATCGGGACAGAGGGCGTCTTCAATGACAAGCCGTTCGTCGTCGCGGGCCGCATCATTTATGAGTACGTGCAGGGCAACTGGAACGAATGGCGCCTGGTGTTCAACGATGGCGTCAACGGGTGGCTATCGGACGCACAACTCGAGTACGACATCTCCTTCCAGGTGGGAGGCACCCTGCCGCTGCCAGGGCCGGCCGAGATCGAACCGGGCCAGACCCTGAGCTTCCATGGCAAGCAGTATGAAGTGACTTCCATCACGCGGGCGCGGTACCGCGGCGTCGAGGGAGAGTTGCCCTTTCAATATTGGGACAAGACGGTTACGCCGTTCGCCGATCTTCGGACCGGCGCCGGAGATTTTGGAACCCTCGATTACAGTGAGCATCCGCCACTGCTGTTTCTTGGGCAGGTGGTGGACTTCGATTCGCTTCGCCTCACGAACTTGCGGTCGTTTGAAGGGTGGAGTTGATGACCCCGCCCTCCGCGCCACAGGTCAAGATGCAGTCGCTGTACTGCCCGAACTGCGGCGGAGGCGTGGAGTTGCGCGGGTTTGCGAATACGTTGACCGTGGTCTGCCGGCACTGCGCGTCGATCCTGGACACCGGCACGCCCACTGTCCGGATCATCGGCCAGTTTCAGACGGCGCAGATCCGAAAGCCGATCATCGAACTCGGGGCGCGAGGGAAATTCGATAACACGACTTACGAAATTATCGGATTTCAGGTCCGTTCGGATGAGCACGAAGAGTGGGAGTGGGCGGAATACGTTCTTTTCAATCCCTTTAAGGGCTTTCTCTACCTAACCGAATACAACGGCCATTGGAACCTGGTGCGGCCTGTTCGCGCCATACCCGCTAGTGCGAGTTCGGGAGCGAGGCCCGCCGTAATCTGGCAGGGCCGAACCCACAGGCATTTCCAGAGCGCCGTCGCCAAGACGCTGTTCGTGCTTGGAGAGTTCCCGTGGCGCGTGGCGGTGGGTGAAAAGGTTCGGGTGGACGATTACACCTGCCCGCCGTATGTGCTTTCCGCCGAGCATACCGGCAGCGAAACCACTTGGTCCGAAGGCGAATATTACGACGGATGCCGCATCTGGCAGGCGTTTGGGCTGCAAGGGGCGCCGCCGTCTGCCCGCGGCATATATGTCAACCAGCCCGCTCCCACGGAAAGTTCGAGGGAGGTCCTGCGGTTGTGCGCCATCCTCGAATTGGCGCTGATTGTGATGGCGCTGTTCTTCTATGTGACGGATCGCCATGAGACGGTCCTCAAGGAGACGCGGCAGTTTGTCCAGTCCAGTACGGGAGAAGCCAGTTACGTCACACCGCCTTTTGAACTCAAGGGCCGCACGTCTAACGTCCAGGTGCGCACCGAAACGGATGTCGACAACCATTGGGTTTACTTCAACTACGCGTTGATTAACAGCGACAACGGCCACGCTTATGACTTCGGCCGCGAAGTGAGCTATTACTACGGCCGCGACAGCGACGGTAGTTGGAGCGAGGGCGGCAGGAACGACACGGTCACGATTCCATCCGTGCCATCGGGGCGTTACTACCTGCGAGTCGAGCCCGAGGGCGATCCCGGCACTCCGCCCGTGACCTATACCGTGACCCTGCGGCGCGATATCCCGAACGGAACGTTCTTTGTTCTGGCCGCGCTTCTGCTGCCCGTTCCGGCCATCATCGTGTGGTGGCGCCGATACAAGTACGAATACAGCCGCTGGCAGGAAAGCGATTACGCCTCGGGAGGAGGCGACGACTGATGCTACGACACCCACTCTATCTTCTATATGGCGTCGCGATTCTGGGCGCGTTCGGCGCCGCCGAATACCGCGGCTGGAGCCTGCACCGGATCAACGAAGTGAATGACGTTCCCAAAACGGTGCGCGACAATCCTGGAGCTTACCGCTCGCACTATGGCTACTATCCTCGATACATGGGAGGCAAGTAATGACTGAGTTTCACCCCGGATACCTGTTGAACGCAGCGGTGTTCGCAGCGTTGGGCATCCTGATCTTCATCGTGTCCTTCGCCGTGGTCGATTGGATCACACCGTACCAGCTGTGGAAGGAGATTGTCGAGGAGAAGAACCTGGCGCTCGCCGTGCTGGTCGGCGCGATGAGTATTGGAATGTGCATCATCATCGCCGCCGCCGTTCACTAAGCTCTTGCGGGTAATGTCGTGGCCAGCGGCGGGCGTTCAGCCCGCTCCCGACTTCCGCCAACCAACATAGTGCCGGTAGTCCTGTTCATTTCCGTCTTCCTGATCGCGGCGTGCGGCCTGATCTATGAGCTGATCGCTGGCACGCTGGCGAGTTATCTGCTTGGAGATAGCGTTCTCCAGTTTTCCACCGTCATCGGATCCTATCTCTTTGCGATGGGAGTCGGCAGTTACCTGTCTCGATACATACGAACGGGTCTGGTCACTCAATTTGTCTACATCGAGCTGATGGTGGGCGTTGTCGGCGGCTTCTCCTCGTCGGCTTTGTTTCTTGCCTTCGCCTACACGCAGGGATTTCGGCTCCTGTTGTACGTCGTTGTGATCGCCGTTGGTATTCTGGTGGGCCTGGAGATCCCGCTGCTCATGCGGATCCTGCAGTCCCGTCTTGAGTTCAGCGAGTTGGTGGCGCACGTTCTGACGTTCGACTATCTCGGCGCGCTGGGCGCCTCGCTCCTGTTTCCGATCATCCTGGTGCCCAAGTTAGGGATGGTCCGCTCGGCGATCCTCTTCGGAATCGTCAACGCTGGGGTTGCGCTCTGGTCAACGTGGATCTTCAAGGACCAACTTCGCGGCCGTACCCTGCTGCGAGGCGGATGCGCGGCGGTGCTGGTCCTGCTCGGGGCGGGCATGGCGTTTGCCGACTACATCTCTTCGGCGGCCGATAACAGCCTATACGCCGACGAGGTCATCTTCGCCCGCAACACGCGTTACCAACGCATCGTTCTGACGAGGTGGAAGGACGACCTTCGACTTTTCCTAAGTTCCCACCTCCAATTCAGTTCGCGGGATGAATACCGCTATCATGAGGCGCTCGTCCACCCCGGTCTGGCGGCCTTGCCCGGCGCTCGCCGAGTGCTGGTTCTGGGCGGCGGAGATGGCCTCGCACTGCGCGAAATTCTGAAATACCTGACGGTTGAAAGCATCACCCTGGTCGATCTCGATCCCGAGATGACGCAGCTCTTCAAGACTCATCCTCTGCTGTCGCGGCTCAACGGAGGATCGTTCAGCGCGCCGCGCGTCCACGTGATCAATTGGGACGCCTTCGCTTGGCTCGATACGAATCAGGAGTTTTTCGACTTCGTCGTTGTCGACTTTCCGGATCCCACCAATTACTCGTTGGGCAAGCTCTATACAACGGCCTTCTATCGCCTGCTCGCGAAGCATCTCAGCCGCTCCGGGACGTTTGTCGTGCAAAGCACCTCGCCCTTGTTCGCCCGCCAAAGCTATTGGTGCATAGCGAACACGATTGAAGCGGCGGGGCTCAAGACGTTTCCTTATCACGTTTACGTGCCCAGTTTCGGCGAGTGGGGCTTCGTGCTGGCGGGGCGGGACGCCTACGACCCGCCCCGGCAATTGCCCTCCGCGCTCCGTTTCCTGACGGTGGCGAACGTCCCCGAGTTGTTCCATTTTCCGGCCGACATGCAGCGCATCCCCGCGGAGGCGAATCGGCTGAACGACCAGGTCTTGGTCCGCTACTATGAGCGCGAATGGAAGGAGATTGCCCGCTGATGCATGGGCGCCGGGTCTTCCTGTCAGCGGCGCTGGTTGGCCTGACGGCGAAGGGTGGGCGGCGCGTGGAGGGCTCGTTTCTCGACGACGGCCTGCCCACGGGACACCGTCTGACGGATCGGGGGCGCTCCGGCCGTCCTATAACTCGCGTGCCGGTCGTGATCGTGGGCGCGGGCGTGGCCGGCCTGTGCGCCGCCTGGCGCTTGCGAAAGAGAGGCTTTCGGGATTTCGTCGTTCTGGAAATGCACGCCGAGGCTGGCGGCAATTCCCGCAGCGCCGAAAACGAAGTTAGCGGCTACCCATTGGCCGCGCACTATGTGCCCGTCCCGAATCGGGAGTCGACCCTGGTGCGCGAGTTATTCGATGAGTTTGGCGTCATGCGGGACGGAAAGGTGGACGAGCGCTACCTGTGCTTCGCACCCCAGGAGCGGTTGTTCCTGCACGGACGCTGGCAGGAGGGGTTGGAGCCGGAAATCGCCGTTTCCGCCCGCGATCGCGAGCAATATCGGCGATTCGACGACCGAATTCGCGAGTTCCGAGCCACGCGCCAGTTCACCATCCCGATCGACGCCGGCGCACGGGCGTCGGAACTGGATCGACTCACGATGGCGGCCTGGCTCGACCGAGAGAAGTTCGATTCGCCCTACCTTCGCTGGTATGTCGACTACGCGTGCCGTGACGATTACGGCGCGCGGGCGTGGGATGCATCGGCATGGGCCGGAATCCACTACTTTGCTGGCCGCGAGCACGAGGACAAGGGACCGGTCACCTGGCCGGAGGGCAACGGTTGGCTGGTGCGCGAACTAATGAAGCGCGTCGGCGAGCACGTGCGGACTGGCGCGACGGTCCACGCGATCTCGCCGAACGGCTCGCGGCTCCGCGTTCTTGCAGGCAACGCGGATTACGAAGCGGAACTGGTGATCTTCGCCGCGCCGACGTTTCTCGCGCCGCATATTGTCGAAGGCGCGCCGTCAGCCCACGACTTCGTCTACTCGCCGTGGGTGACCGCGAACCTCACGCTCGACCGGCCTCCCCGTGAACGCGGCTCCGAGCCTGCCTGGGATAACGTTGTCTATGATTCGCCGTCCTTGGGCTACGTAGTCGCGACGCATATGACTCTGCGAACGCGGGTCGATCGCACGGTTTGGACGTGGTATCAGGCTCTGGCGGACGGGGACCCCGCTCAGAACCGCCGCATGATGCTCGGGGCCGACTGGCGTCACTTCGCGGAGTACATCCTGCGCGACCTGGAGCGCGCGCATCCGGACATCCGGGAGTGCGTTTCGCGCATCGATGTGTTGCGCATCGGTCATGCCATGGCGCGCCCGATTCCGGGTTTCCTGACATCGGAATCCCGTCGCCGATGGGCTTCCCTGAGCGGCCGCGTCCTCTACGCCAACTCTGACCTCAGCGGCCTGTCGATCTTCGAAGAGGCGCAGCACCGCGGAGTGCGTGCGGCGGACCGAGCCCTTGCCATCCTCGGGCGCGCCTGAGATTCATCTTCCACTTGACAAACTAGTGAAGCATGCCCCACTCTGGTGGCGGGAGTTCACTAGAATGCCAAGTGAAGATGTGGGCCGCATGCCGGTCCTTCAGGGGACCCTCGACCTGATCGTCCTGCGAACGCTCAGCGCCATGGGGCCGCAACATGCCTACGGGATCGCGGCCCGGCTGCAGCAGATTTCCGGCGATCTTCTGCAACTCAACCAGGGGACGCTGTACCCCGCGCTGGTCCGCTTGGAGCAGCAGGGCCGCATCAAGGCGGTCTGGGGGAAGACCGAGAGCAATCGCGAAGCGAAGTTCTATTCGCTCACAAAGCTTGGCGAAAAGGCCCTGGCGGCGGAGACGGAGCGGTGGCGCCGCATGTCGGGTCTGGTGGAAAAGCTGCTTTCCGGGGAGGCCTGAGCATGCGTCGATTCGCCGTCCGATTGCTGAACCTCTTTCGTCGCCGGCCCGCCGAGCGGGAACTCGCTCGCGAAGTGGATTCGCACCTGGGATTGCTCGAAGAAGAGTTCGGGCGCCGCGGCCTCACCCCGGAAGAGGCGAGATTCGCCGCCCTTCGAGAGTATGGCAGCGTCGAGTACGCCAAGGATCTGCATCGCGACGCACGCGGATTCCCCTGGCTCGAACAGTCGCTGAAGGACGTGCGCTTCGGCGCGCGCAGTCTGCTTCGCACGCCCGGTTTCACGGCGATCGCCGTGTTGACGCTCGCTCTCGGCATCGGAGCGAACACCGCGTTATTCAGCGTCGTCAACGCGGTGTTGCTCCGGCCGCTCGCCTATCGCGACCCCGATCGTTTAGTCACGATCCTCCACGGCGGGTCCGATCCGGTCGCCCCGGCGAACTTTCTGGATTGGCGAGGCCAGTCCCGGTCGTTTGAGTTGATGGCGGCGGCCGAGTTCTGGAGCCCCAATCTCACGGGCAGCTACCCGCCCGAGCACATCCGCGGCCACCGCATGACGCGGAATCTCCTGTCCGCGCTCGGCGTTCAGCCGCTGATCGGTCGGGCCTTCTTGCCTGGCGACGACCGCGGCGTCGTCTCGAATGAGGTGATTCTGAGTCACGGACTCTGGCTGCGCCGTTTCGGAGCCGACCCGGGCGTCCTGGGGCGAAAGATCGTGCTCGACGGAGATCCCTACACGATCGTCGGCGTCATGCCGCGGGATTTCGCGTTCTCGCCGTTCTGGGCCCCGAGAGGGGAGCTGTGGGCGCCTTTGGCTCTTGGCGAGCGCGCGCTCAGCCGGGGCGGCAACAGCCTGCGAGTATTCGCCCGGCTCCGGCGGGGAGTCACTATCGACGAAGCTCGGTCCGAGATGACCGCGGTGACCGCCCGCCTGGAACGGCAGTTCCCCGGCTCGAACCGGGACGTCCAGATTACGCCGCTTGCTAAACAGGTGGTGGGGAATGTCGAGGCGCCGTTGCGGATCCTCTCGGGCGCTGTTGGGTTCGTCTTGTTAATCGCCTGCGCCAATGTCTCGCACATGCTGCTGGCAAGGACGTCCAGTCGCCAGAAGGAGATCGCGGTCCGAATGGCGCTCGGCGCCGGGCGCACGCGGCTGGTGGGCCAGTTTCTCACGGAAAATCTCCTGCTTGCCACGCTCGGCGGGACGGTCGGGCTCCTGGCCGCCTGGTGGGGAGTCAGGGCGCTCATCGCGCTCAGTCCGGCGAACCTCCCAAGGGTCGAGACCGTCCGGATCGATGCGAGCGTCGCCCTGTTTCTAGCCGGCATCACCGTGATCACCGCGATGTTGTTCGGTCTCGCGCCAGCCATGCACGTCGGGGTGGATCGGGTGGCGGAGGCGCTCAAGGAGGGAGGCCGCGGCGCGAGCGACGACGGTGTCCGCCGCGGCCGTCTGCGCGCCTTCCTGATCGCTTCCGAGTTCGCGATGGCGTTCGTCCTGTTGACCGGCGCCGGCCTGGTGCTTCGCAGTTTCATCGCCATTGAACGCATCGATCCCGGTTTCGATCCTCGCTCCGTTTTGTCGATGGTGGTTTCGGTGGCGGGTACCTCGGAAGCCGAACCGGGCCGGCGAGAAGGGTTCTACCGGGAACTGCTGGCGAAAGCGCAAGCGCTGCCCGGGGTGCGTTCGGTTTCCGCGATCAACCATCTGCCGCTCGCCGGAGACATGTGGGGATTGCCCTTCCTGATCGAAGGCGGTCCAAGGCCGCGTCCTGGAGAGTTACCCAGCGCTGTGTACCGGGCGGTGATGCCGGGATACTTCGAAACCATGCGGATCCCACTGGTCCGTGGGCGGGGCGTTGGGATTTCCGACGATAAGCGATCGCCCGGGGTTGTGGTCATCAATGAGCGGGCGGCGGACTTGTTCTGGCCCGGACAGGACCCGATCGGCCGTCGTGTGACATTCGAAACGGCGGCGGGCGCCGCACCTACATGGCTCACCATCGTCGGGATTTGCCGCAACGCGAGGCAGTTGGACTGGGCGGCTACGCCGTACCCGGAGGTGTATCTCGCTTTGCTTCAGAATCACGATTACCTCGAAAGACCCCAGCCACACTACGCCTACATCACCCTGGTGGCGCGCACGGACGGAAAGCCGACCGCCCTGGCGGAAGCGCTCAAGCAGACAGTCTGGTCAATGGACCGCAACCTGCCGATCTCACAGATCCTGACCCTGGAGGAGGCGGTGTCGAGGGCGACAGCGCAGCCTCGTTTTGAGATGGCGTTGTTCGGCGCCTTCGCCGCAGTGGCGTTGGTTCTGGCGGCGGCCGGGGTTTACGGCGTGGTGAGCTACTCGGTCTCGCGCCGCACCCACGAGATCGGCATCCGGATGTCACTCGGCGCGAGCGCCCGCGACGTGTTGTGGATGGTGACGCGGCAAGGGATTGCGGAAGCCGCGTTCGGGATCACGGTGGGCCTGGCCGGGGCGCTGCTGCTCGCGAGGCTGCTTTCGGGGATGCTGTATGAGGTCGGCCCCGCCGATCCGCTGACCTTCGCTCTTGCCTCGCTGACCCTGATTGGGGCCGCTCTGCTTGCCGTCTGGATTCCGGCTCGGCGAGCCTCGGCGATCGAGCCCGTCATTGCGCTGCGCAGCGAGTAATCAGCCGATCTCGCGATAGTAGATCACCAGGTCGGTGCGTGGCGGCTTGTGCCCCAGGGCGCGCAGGAAGCCGGCCACCTGTCCACGGTGGTGGGTCCCGTGATTCACCACGTGCATCAGCGGTTGCCAAAGGGGCATGCGCCACTCGCGGCCGCCCAGGTCCTTGTAGACCTGGACTGCAGCGCCGCTTTCGTCGGTGAGGCCGGCGGCGAACGCTCGCCAGCCGTCCAGCACTTTCGGCCAGTCGGATTCCAGCACCTTCATCCGGTAATCCTCCGGACTCACGAACGCGGTGGGTGGTTTGCCGGCCAGGCGCCCCAGCCAGGCGCGGTCCGCCGCGAAGATATGGACCAACGTGCCGAGCACGCTCTTTTCGCTCGCGCCAAAGTCGCGGGTCAGATCTTCCGCCGATAACTGGCGCGCGGCCTCCAGCAAACGCAGGCTGGCCCAGGCCGAATAATCAAGGTGAAATCGAAGGATATCCGCGGAAATGGTCATTGGGAGAGTTCCTCTATCGTTGCGTCGATGTCCAGGGTTCGTAACGAAAAATTCACAACCGGCGTTCGCAGATTGTACAGTTTGATCTCGCGGTTCAGCGCCGTGGCTTCGTTTCGGAAGCGGTCCACCTCATGCTTCCAGACCGCCTGATTGCCCCGCCTGCGGCGTGTTTCGGCGGCGAACTCGAGCCTCCGCCGGCACGCCGCCATTTCCTCCTCGAGCGCGCGCCGCGCCTCGATCAACGGATGGGTGGCGCCGTTGTCGCGCAGGATGCGCCGGAAGGTCGGCGCCAGCGGATCCTCAAAGGGGCCCACCGACAGATCCAGCGGTTGGCCGCGGCCCGGCAGGTTGTCGAAAGCCCCGTTTTCCATCGCCTCCAGGATCTTGTTCTCCGCAATACGGTTCCAGCCCCCCAATTCGCCTCCTTTGAATCGGATGTCCGCATCCGGTTCACGGTTGACCGCAAAAATTACATTGTGCTAGCGTAAGGGGTTTGGGACAGTTCTAAATAGCAGCCCGAACTCCATCGCTACTACCCAATGGAACAAACTCTACAAGCGCTCGGTGGGATCCTCCTGAAAGCGATCCCCACCATCGTTCTTGTACTCATTCTGCACATATATCTGAAAAAGATGCTGTTTGGTCCGCTGGACCGCGTTCTTAAACAGCGTGACGAGGCCACCGCGGGCGCGCGCAAAGCCGCCGAACAGAGCTTCGCCAAGGCCGAACAGCGTGCAGCCGAGTACGAAGCCGCCATCCGTGAGGCGCGCGCCGACGTCTACAAGGAGCACGAGCAGGCCCGCAAGCAACTGCTCGCCGAACAGGACGCCCGGCTGAAGGACGCCAAATCCCGCGTGGACGCCATGATCCAGGAAGCGAAGACGCGCATCCAGGCCGAGGCGGAATCGGCGAAACAGTCGCTGGCCGCGTCGGCCGGCGTGCTTGCCGACCAGATCTCCGACGCGGTGCTGAACCGGAGGGCGTCATGAGGCGCATCGCAGTGCTGGCGCTGTTCGCCCTTCTGTTCGCCTGGGTGGCGGTCGCGCAGGAGCATGCCCCGTCGGCCACGCCCGAACACGGCGCCCAGCCCGCCGCCGAAAAGTCCGAGCATTCGGAAGGTGAAGGGGAAGGGAATCTCGAGATCTGGAAGTGGGCCAACTTCGCCATCCTGGCCGGACTTCTGGGCTGGATGATCGCAAAGAACGCGCCCGCGTTCTTCCGCACCCGCACCGAGGAGATCCAGAAGGGCATCGCCGAAGCCTCCCGCATGAAGGAAGAAGCCGACGCCCGCGCCGCCAGGATGGAAATGAAAATGGCGTCGCTCAAGTCCGAAATCGACAATTTACGAAACGAAGCCAAGGCGGAGATGGCCAAGGAGGCCGCCCGCATCGCCCAGGAGACGGAGCAGCAACTGGCTCGCTTCCAGGCCCACGGCGAGCAGGAAATCACCGCCCTTGCCGCCCACGCCGAGAAGGACCTGAAGGCGCAGGCGGCCGCGCTCGCAGTCGAATTGGCGGAACAGCGAATTCGCGGACGCATGTCGGGCGACGCGCAGAACTCGTTGTTTGACGGCTTCCTGCGACAGTTGGACCGCCAGGCGGGCCAGACGGGAGCGCGTCAATGATCGGTTCAGTGGCGGCTTCCCGATACGCCAGGGCGCTGGCTGAAGTCGTGCTCGATCCGGCCTCCGGGCTGGATGCGCGCGACGTCGAAACGCAATTGGACAAACTCGAGGATCTGTTGTCGGCGTCGTCCGAACTACGGCACGTGATGTACTCGCCGGCGGTTCCGAGCGCGAAGAAGCGGGCCGTGGTGGCGCAGTTCGCCGGGCCGCTGGGGTTGGCGCCGAAGGTCCGAAATTTCGTTTACGTGGTGATTGACCATCGCCGGATGCACCAGCTGCCGTCGATTCGCCAGGCCTTTGAATTGGCCGTGGACGAGGCGTTGGGTTTCGTGAAGGCGGATGTGACGTCGGCGCAAGCCTTGGACGGGCGGCAGCGCGCAGCTTTGGAATCCGAACTGATGAAGGTTACGGGCAAACGCGTGCGCATGCAGTTCGCCGTTGATGAGTCGTTGATCGGCGGCGTGACGGCCCGTATCGGATCCACCGTGTACGACGGTTCCGTGCGCGGGCAGTTGGACGCGCTCAAGCGGCGTCTGGCGACAGAAGCGTAAATCGAGCGTGAGCCTCCGGCTCACATTCAGGCTAGGTGGGGCCGAGCCCCGGAGAAGGAACAGAATGGCTCAGATCCGAGCAGACGAGATCACGCGGGTACTCCGCAGCGAAATCGACAATTACGAGCAGGCGGTCAACGTCGCCGAAACCGGATCGATCATCTCGATCGGTGACGGCATCGCCCGCATCTACGGCCTCGAGCGTGTCATGGCCGGCGAACTGATTGAGTTTCCGCACGGCGTGGCGGGAATCGCCATGAACCTCGAGGAAGAGCAGGTCGGCGCGGTGTTGCTCGGCGAGTACCAAGAACTCAAGGAAGGCGACGAAGTCCGCCGCACCGGCCGCATCATGTCGGTGCCCGTGGGCAAGGGCCTCATCGGCCGAGTCGTCGACGCGCTCGGCAACCCGATCGACGGAAAGGGGCCGATCCACAACGACGGTTTCAATCCCATCGAGCGTCTGGCGCCTGGCGTGGTCGACCGCAGCCCTGTCAAGGAGCCCGTACAGACCGGTCTGAAGGCCATCGATTCGATGATCCCGATCGGCCGCGGCCAGCGCGAACTCATCATCGGCGACCGTCAGACCGGCAAGACGGCCATCGCGCTCGACACCATCATCAACCAAAAGGGCGGCGACATGGTTTGCGTCTACGTCGCCATCGGCCAGAAGCGCTCCACGGTGGCGCAGGTGGTGAAGACGCTTGAAGATTACGGCGCCATGGATTACACCATCGTGGTGGCCGCCACCGCCTCCGATCCCGCTCCGATGCAGTACATCGCGCCGTACTCCGGCGTCGCGATGGGCGAGTACTTCCGCGATCGCGGCGGCCACGTGCTGTGCGTGTACGACGACCTTTCGAAGCATGCCGCGGCCTACCGCGAAATCTCGCTGCTGCTGCGCCGTCCGCCAGGGCGCGAAGCGTTCCCCGGCGACGTGTTCTACCTGCACAGCCGCCTGCTCGAGCGCGCCGCCAAGCTCAGCAAGGAAAAGGGCGGCGGATCGCTCACCGCTCTGCCGTTCATCGAAACGCAGGCGGGCGACGTGTCCGCCTACATTCCGACCAACGTGATTTCGATCACGGACGGGCAGATCTTCCTTGAAGCCGATCTGTTCAACTCCAACGTGCGCCCCGCCGTCAATGTCGGCATCTCGGTCAGCCGCGTGGGCGGCAACGCCCAGATCAAGGCGATGCGACAGGTGGCCGGTTCGCTCCGTATCGAACTTGCCCAGTATCGCGCGCTGGCCGCGTTCGCGCAGTTCGGCTCCGACCTCGACCGCGCCAGCCAGCAGCAGTTGTCCCGCGGCGCGCGCCTGACTGAACTCCTGAAGCAGGGGCAGTATTCGCCGCTGCCGGTGGAAAAGCAGATCATTCTCATCTTCGCCGGCACCAACGGCTATGTGGACGACCTGCCCGTGGAGACGCTCAAGAAATTCGAACAGGAACTGTACCGCTTTGTCGACAACGGTTATCCCGGCATCCTGAATACGTTGCGCGAGAAGAAGGCCATCGACGATCAGTTGAAAGCCAGCATCAACGAGATGCTGAAAGAGTTCAAGGCGCGATTTGTCGCCGAGCAGCAGCCGGCGGCAGCCAAGGCCTAAGCCGCCATGCCGAGCCTAATCGACTTACGGCGCCGCATACGGTCCGTCAAGAACACGCAGCAGATCACCAAGGCCATGAAAATGGTCTCGGCGGCAAGGTTGCGCAGGGCGCAGGATCGCGTCATTGCGGCGCGCCCGTATGCGGGCATGCTGGAGCGGGTGCTGCGGAACGTGGCCGCCGCCGCGTCGGGTGAAAGCGAGGCGATCGCAAACCATCCGCTGCTGGCGCGCCGCGACGAGAAGCGCATCCTGCTGCTGGTGACGACGGGCGATCGCGGCCTGGCGGGCGCCTTCAACGCGAACGTGATCCGCTCGGCGCAGCGATTCATCAGCGACCATCCGGACGCCGAGGTGACGCTCGAGTTGCTGGGACGGAAAGGGCGCGACTTTTTCCGGCGCCGTCATCCACACATCGCCAACGAATACCCGGGCATTTTCCTGCGGACCGTGGAGTATCAGAAGGCGCTCGATATTTCGCGCGACGTCGCCGAGCGCTTCACCAATTCCGATTACGACGCCGTCTATGTGATCGCGAATTACTTCAAGAGTGTGGTGGCCTCCGAGTTGGTGCAACGCAAGATCCTGCCCATCGATTTGCCCTCGGGAGGAGCGGCCGCCGACTACATCTTCGAGCAGCGGCCGGAGGAGTTGCTGCAGACGCTGCTGCCCCGCTACGTGGAGCTTGAGGTCTATCGCACCATGCTCGAATCCGCGGCCGCCGAACACGCCGCGCGCATGACCGCGATGGAGGCCGCGACGTCGAACGCGGCCGAAATGATCGACAAGTACACGTTGAACCTGAACCGCGTGCGCCAGGCGAGCATCACGCGCGAGATCATCGAAATTGTCAGCGGCGCTGCCGCTTTGGAGTAAACAGATATGGCAACCTCTGCCGTCGTTGAAGGCAAAGTCATCCAGGTGGCGGGTCCCGCCGTCGACATTCAGTTCCCCGAAGGCCAGATCCCGGTGATCTTCACGGCCGTTCGCATCACCAGCGAAGGGTTCAATACTCCCGCGCCGATCGACATCATCACCGAAGTGGCGCAGCACATCGGCGAAGGCCGGGTGCGGACGATCGCGCTCCAACCCACCGAGGGCCTGGTGCGCGGGATGAAGGCGATCGCGCTGGGCGGACCGGTGTCCGTGCCGGTGGGTAAGGAGACGTTGGGCCGCGTGATGAACGTGATCGGCCAGCCGGTGGACCAGAAAGGTCCGCTGGCCGCTACTCAAACCTGGCCCATCCATCGTCCGGCGCCGACGTTCGAAGAGCAGTCCACCGAACTGAAGATGTTCGAGACGGGCATCAAGGTCATCGATCTGCTCGAGCCGTACCTGCAGGGCGGAAAGATTGGGTTGTTCGGCGGCGCTGGCGTCGGCAAGACCGTCGTCATCATGGAACTGATCAACAACCTGGCCATGCATCACGGCGGCGTGTCGGTGTTTGCCGGCGTCGGCGAGCGCACGCGCGAGGGCAACGATCTGTGGCTCGAGTTCCAGGAGACGGGCGTCATCGATCCGAACGACTGGAAGAAGTCCAAGGCCGCGTTGATCTACGGCCAGATGACGGAGCCTCCCGGGGCCCGTCTGCGCGTCGGCCTCACCGGGCTGACCGTGGCCGAGTACTTCCGCGATCAGGAAGGGCAGGACGTTCTGCTCTTCATCGATAATATTTTCCGGTTCACCCAGGCCGGCTCGGAAGTGTCGGCGCTGCTGGGCCGCATGCCCTCGGCGGTCGGCTATCAGCCGAACCTGGCGACGGAAATGGGCGAGTTGCAGGAACGCATCACTTCGACCAAGAAGGGATCGATCACGTCGGTGCAGGCCATCTACGTGCCGGCCGACGACTACACCGATCCGGCCCCCGCCACGGCGTTCGCTCACCTGGATGCGACCACCAACCTGTCGCGTGACATCGCAGCCATCGGCATCTACCCGGCCGTGGATCCGCTGGCCTCCACCTCGCGTATTCTCGACCCGCGCATCGTCGGAGCCGAGCACTACGGAGTGGCGCAGTCGGTGAAGCAGGTGTTGCAGCGCTACAAGGACCTGCAGGACATCATCGCCATCCTCGGCATCGACGAACTGCCGGAAGAGGACAAACTGGTGGTGGCGCGTGCGCGCAAGATCCAGCGCTTCCTCTCTCAGCCGTTCCACGTCGCCGAGCAGTTCACCGGCTTCAAGGGCAAGTACGTTAAGCTGGCCGACACCATTCGCAGCTTCAAGGAAGTGGTGGACGGCAAGCACGACGACATCCCCGAGCAGGCGTTCTACATGCAGGGCGCCATCGAAGACGTGCTGGAGCGCGCCGAGCAGTTGAAGAAGGCCTAAGGCCATGGCCGAAACGTTCGAACTCGAAATCGCAACGCCCGAACGGTCGATCGTGAAGGAGCAGGCCGTCCGGGCGCAGATCCCCGGCAAGGATGGCTATTTCGGCATCCTGCCGGACCACGCGGCGATGGTAAGCCAGTTGGGCATCGGGACGCTGACCTACGCGACCGAACCAGGCGGAACCTACGTGGTGGCCGTGCACGGCGGATTCGTGGAAGTGCTCGACAATCACGTGCGCGTGCTGGCGGACGTGGCGGAGCCGGGTGTCGAAATTGACGTGGAGCGCGCCGAACGAGCGCTGAAGCGGTCCACCGAGCAACTGGAAAACCTTGGCGAGTCGGTCGATCCGGCGGTGGCGCTGGCGGCGGCATTGCGCGCCGAAGCCCGCATCGCGGCGGCCCAGAAGGCGCGCGCCAACCAGGAGTAAACGTGCGGTCCGCTACTCCGTGCGGACCGTGACTCCGAATGATCCGGGGACCGGCTCTTCGCTGACTACATAAAGGTAGCCGCCGCCGCAGCCCGAATACATCGCTCCCGGATATCTTGCCTGGTAGTAACTCAGCAGCGCTGTCAGGTCCACGGTGAGCGACGGATGGCGCACTGTCTGGGGCAGGATCGCCTCCCAGCAACGCATGCATTCATTCATTGAGGCGCCGAGCCGCAGTACGCTCTTCGCGAGAATCGCGTCATAGCAATCCTTACCGCTTTGCCCGAGCCGCCCGATCCACTCGGGATCCAGGTTCTTGACGCCCAGCGGATTGTAGCCCTCCGGGCGCTGACACACCGGGATCATTCGAACCACGCGCTCGATCCAGCGCGCGACGCCGGGATCACGCTCCGACGCAACCTTCACCGGGAAGTAACCACCCTCGCAATCGACCTGATAGTCGAGCCGGCTGACTCCCGGATAGATTAGCCCGATCATATCCTGTGACCCCGAAGGCTCCGGGGCGCCGCCGTTCTCGGCGCGGTACAACTCGCGAGTTAACTCGGCGGGATCGCCGTCGGGGATTCGCCCTTTCCACAACTTCATCGCGACTTTCCGAGTGCCGGTCGCCATCCCGCAACGGTCCATGAACCGAACCTCCGGTTCGATGGCGACCACCACCATCGAACCCGGAGGATTGGGATTCAGTCGGGAGACGAACGGCTGGTCGATCCAGCCGCCGGCGAAAGCCATCCGGTACGGGATCCTGCCAATGACGGACGCGATCTCCATCGGCAGGTCAGTCCTGAACGACGCGCTTGCCGGCCTTGCGATCGGCGTATTGCTGCTCGATCCAGGCGTACGTCTTCGCCATGCCGTCGCGCAAAGGCGTGCTCGGCTCCCAGCCCAGCACCTGCTTGATGAATGTGTTGTCGCTGTTGCGGCCGGCCACTCCCTTCGGAGCGTCCAGGTTGTGGCTGCGCTCCAGTTTCACGCCGCCGATCTCCTCCACCATGGTCACCAGGTCCGTGATCGAAATCAGTTCGCTGGTGCCGAGGTTGATCGGCGTGGCGATCAGCGCGTCGGTATGCATGATCATGTCGACGCCAAGCACGCAGTCGTCGATGAAGCAGAAGCTGCGCGTCTGGGCGCCGTCGCCCCATATCTCGATCTTGAGATTGCCTGTGTCTTTGGCCTCGATCACCTTGCGGCAGATCGCCGCCGGCGCCTTCTCGCGGCCGCCGAACCAGGTGCCATTCGGACCGTAGATGTTGTGAAACCGCGCGATGTGCGTTTCCAGGCCGCGCTCGTGCCAGTACTCCTGGCAGAACATCTCAGACACCAGTTTCTCCCAGCCATAGCCGCGTTCAGCCATGGCGGGATAGGCGTCGGATTCCTTCAACGCGCGGACATTCGGATCCTTCTGCAGGTCGGTGTTATAGGCGCACGCCGACGACGAGAAAAAGTACCGTTGCACGCCGGCGCGGTAAGCCGCCTCGATCAGGTGAGTGTTCACCAGGATGCTGCGGAGGCACTCGACGCGGAAACGCTCGATGAAGCCCATCCCGCCCATGTCGGCCGCAAGGTTGTAGACCTCCGCCGCGCCTTCAACGGCTCGGACGGCGTTTTCCTTCTCGCTCAGGTCCGCGGAGATCGACTCGACGCCCGGCACGCGCTGGTACCATTCGGGCAGCGGTTTCCGGTCGACCGCCCGGATTCGCGTGTAGCCGAGATTGTGGAAATAGCGCGCCAGGGATCCGCCGATGAATCCCCCCGCGCCCGCGATTACAATCAGGTCGTCTTTGCCGATCTTGCGATCAATCTGTATGCTCATATGAATTCACCCTTCGACTATGCGCCGGTCTCCAGCCACCGCCAAATAGTTTCAGCGTAACAACTCCCTTGCGCGGCGGGAAGCATGCTCGGACTATAATCGGCGCATGGTTCGTCTCGCTGTAGGGCTATTTGCGGCGTTGCTCGTACTTGGGGCCGAAGATCCGGTGCTCGACAGGGTGGCCGCACACGCGGATCGCTTCGGCGCCATCGCTCGCGAAATCTGGAAAAGCCCGGAACTGGCCTTCCGTGAACGCAAGAGTTCCGCGCTTCTGCGGGACGAACTGGCGCAAAACGGGTTCACGATCGAGTCCGGAGTGGCCGGAATGCCCACCGCCTTCACCGCTACATTCGGGCACGGGAAGCCCATCATAGCCATTCTCGGAGAGTTCGACGCGCTTCCGGGACTTTCGCAGAAGGCCGTGCCCCGGCGCGAGCCCGCCGTCGAAGGTGCTCCCGGACACGGCTGCGGGCACAACCTGCTGGGCAGCGCCGCCGCGTTGGCCGCCGTCGCGATCAAGGAGGAGATGGATGCGCGCAAGTTGCCGGGAACCATCCGCTTCTATGGCACGCCGGCCGAGGAAGGCGGCGGCGGCAAGATCTACATGGTCCATGCGGGCCTTTTCCGCGACGTGGACGTGGCCCTCACCTGGCACCCCGGGGGCACAAACGGCGTGGATCTGCGGTCGAGCCTGGCGAACGCTTCCGCCCGTTTCCGTTTTTACGGAACCGCGGCGCACGCGGCGATGAATCCCGACAAGGGCCGCTCCGCGCTGGACGCCGTTATGGTGATGACGCACGCGGTGGAGTTGATGCGGGAGCACGTCCCGCAGGAGACGCGCATCCACTACATCATCACCAACGGAGGATCGGCGTCGAACATTGTGCCCGCGTTCGCCGAAATCAGCCTTACCGCCCGTCATCCGGACGCCAACACGCTCGCCGGCATCTGGGCTCGCATCGTGAAGTGCGCCGAGGCCGGGGCGCTCGCCACGGAGACCCGGTTCGAATTGGGCGCGGTGTCGGGTTACGCCAACACTCTGCCCAATGACGCTCTGGCGGCGCTGGTGGGGCGCAACCTGCGCAAGGCCGGCGGCTACACATACACGCCCGATGAGCGGCAGTTCGCCGATGAGATAAGGAAGTCATTCTCGGCGCCGGTTCAGGAACCTGGGCCGGAGACTGTCGTCGTCGAGAAGACCGAGGGCGCATATGCCGCCTCCACCGATGTCGGCGACGTCAGTTGGAACTTGCCTACCTTGTCATTTGGCGCGGCCACCTACGTCCCCGGCACGCCCGCTCATTCCTGGCAATCGGCCGCCTGCGCCGGGACGACCATCGGCCAGAAGGGGATGCTGGTGGCGGCGCGCACGCTGGCTCTGTCGGCTGTCGATCTTCTTGAGCACCCCGCGGAGGTTGACGCGGCCAGGG
Source organism: Acidobacteriota bacterium (assembly GCA_018268715.1). Lineage (GTDB taxonomy): Bacteria > Acidobacteriota > Terriglobia > Bryobacterales > Bryobacteraceae > TMP-7. The sequence goes on from JAFDVZ010000014.1 coordinate 84,200, forward strand.
AGTCCTTCGACAAGCGGCGCGCCGGGCGGACATGGAAAACTCCGATCGCGACCGACGCAAAACCGCCGCTGCGCTAACGCGGAGCGTAGTGCAGGTCTGAAACGGCGATCTCGTCACTGCTGGGGATCACGAATCCGAATTTGGCGTCGGGGACGGCATGGTTCGCCTGACTATCCAGTGTGACCCAGCTATCGCCCACCCTCATTCGATGGACGATGCGCTCCGGCGTGACCTCCACCTGAATCGTGTAGGAGCGATCCTCCTCTTCGGCGGCGTGCTGCTTGGAGCGCGTCCCGTCCGGGCCGCGGGACACGAACTTCTTCTTGTCGAGTTCGAACACCGACACGCCGTCACCCTGTTCCACAAACCAACGCAGCTTGCCGCCGCGGAACAGGCCGCCTCCCTTCCTCAGGTTCGCGGTGAACGTGATCGTTCCGTTCAACGGCCCGGATCGCACCGTGACGCGATTGCCGCCGCGTCGTACATAGGCGTTGCCTTGCTTGGTCCAACCGGACCAATCCACCGCTGACGCAGCCCGGGTGGGCCGCTCCGGCGGCGGCAGGCGGCTTTCGCGATCAAGCGCGAGTTCGACGTTGCGCGATTCGCCGGCGACGACGGTGGCGCGTTCGCTCCGTTCCAGGTAGTTCTGCGCCTTGGCCGTGAAGATGTAGCTGCCGGGTTCGAGCCGAATGGTTGCCTCACGCGCCGTATGTGTTTGGGTTTCGTCGGCCCGGCGATAGGTGATCGCGGCGTCCGGGGGCCACACCACGAAATGGATTGACCCGGTGGCGCTCTGCAGGGCGATGTCGGCGCCGTGAAGCACCAGCGTTTCTCCTTCTCGCAACGTCCGCAGAATGCGCCGTGTGATGAATCCATCGCGCCGCGCCTCGATAGCATGTTCGCCGGGCGTCAGGCTCGCCGCCGACAACGTGCCGTCCGGCCCGATGCGGCCCGCCGCCCGATCCTCAATGAAGATCTGCGTCCCCGGCACTCCATTGCGGATCTGTAACGACGCCAGTTTCGGCAACGGCTTCAGCCGGAACGCTACCTTCACTTCCTCGCCCTTCTTCACCTCCACACGCTGTTCCGGCTCCGTCTGAAATCCCGGCTTTGCGACGTGCACCGCCGCTGGTCCCACTGTTTGCACTCTCAGTTCGCCGCGGCGCGTCTTGCGGCGGTATTCGCGGCCGTTCACCCACACGGTTACGTCGTCTTCGCCGGTCGATACGACCAGCGTGCCGGTGCTGACGTCGGACTTGAGAAACGCGGTCACGGTCGGCATGGGGCCGAACGTCACCACCAGCTTCCGTTCGTCCTTGCCTTCGCCCACCGTCAGAGTTTGCGCGCCCGGCGGGACGTCCTTGATGTCGAGTCCCTCGCCGGCCGCCTCGCCCTTCGGCTGCCCGTTCAACGCGACCTTCACCGGCGCCGCGGAGCTGCTCACGACGCGCGCCCGTGTGCCCAGGCTCGTCACCACCACGGCCATCACGTTCGTCACGGCCACCGGTCCCGAGATCACGGGCATCTTCCCGCTGTCGCCTTCGAACGCGAACGCCGCGTCGCCGTTCTTTCCGGAGACGCGCACGGCGTGCTTGCCGTTGGCGACGCGGTCCAGCACCAGTTGGCCCTCCTGCAACTCGCCCACGCCCTTGCCGTCGAGCACGACGTTGCCCCCCTCCAGATCGGTGAACAACCGCACGGTCTGCGTCTGCGACGTCAGCGTCATTCGGACAACGATGGGATTTCCCGCCGCCACCGTGACACCCGTCGCTCCCGGATCGAATCCGTCGAGCGTCGCCGTCACCTGGTAGTTGCCCGGCTGCAGATTCAACCGGCAGTCGGACTTGCAGCGGGTTTCGCCGTTCAGTTGAATGGCCGCGCCGGGCGGGATCGTGGTGATGTCGACGGGAATTGTGCCGGGCTCGGCCTTACTCGCCTGGGGCGGCGTGGGCCCCGGCGCGGGCATATTCCGGTTCCGGGCCACCTGCACCAGCGCGACGAACACGGCGAGCCAGGCGATGCTGACCAGGGCGATGATGCCCAACCATCCCCGCGCGTCCGCGTCCTTCTTCTTTTTCACCGGAGGCGGCGCGGGCGGTTCGTCGCCTTTCAGCGAGACTACCCGGGTCGGTCGTGGAGGCGGCTCATCCAGCGCCATCGGACCCCGGCCCCGGCGTAATTGCACACCGCGATCGATAACCCTTTGGCGTGTGTCCGCCACCGCCACTTGGACCTCGAAATCGGAGGGGTTGTGACGGCCGATCTCAGCCAAACGGTCGTAGATCGGCTTCAGGTCCGATAAGTCGGCGGCATCGTCGATTTTGGAATCGAGAAGCTTTAGTTCGTCGAGGGGGAGCATACTGCCCAGTGCGGGCCCTCGTTCAAATTATACGTTGCGCTAAACTCGGCGAGTAATGAGACCAATGATCCTTGGGTTGCTCGCCGCCGGGCTCGCCGTCGCACAGTTGCCGGCAACCCTGATTCTCGTGAATGGAAAGGTGTGGACGGGCAATCCCCGGCAGGCGCGCGCCGAGGCCGTCGCCTGTCGCGACGGGCGTATCGTCGCGGTGGGGTCGAGCGCTGAGATGCGCAAGCTCGCCGGCCCGGAGACCCGAGTCATCGACGTAACGGGACGGCTGGTGCTCGCCGGATTTAATGACTCGCACGTGCACTTTTTCAGCGGCGGCCACGATTTGTCGAGCGTCCAACTGCGAGACGCGAAGTCGCAGGCGGAATTCCGCGAGCGGATTCGCGAGTTCGCCCGACGCACACCTGCGGGCCGTTGGATCACCGGCGGCAACTGGGATCATGAGAACTGGTCGCCGGCCTCTCTGCCCACGCGCCAGTTGATCGACGAGGCCGCCGGCGACCATCCGGTCTCCGTCAGCCGACTGGACGGCCACATGGTGGTCGTCAACAGCCTGGCGCTACGGATGGCGGGCATTACTCGCGCGACCCCCGATCCGCCCGGCGGAACCATCGTGCGCGACCCGAGTGGTGAGCCGACCGGCGTGCTGAAAGACGCCGCCATGGACGCCGTGGATCGCGTCATCCCGCCCGCTCAGCCGGACGAGATCGAGGCGGCCGTAAAATCCGCCATGCGCTACGCCGCCGAGAGGGGCGTCACCAGCGTCGAGGACATGTCCGCCGCGCCCGATATCCTACGCGTTTACCAGGACCTGCTGCGGCGCGGTGAACTCACCGTTCGCATCTCCGCGCACCAGTCGCTATCCGCCTGGCAACGGTTGGCCGCGGTCGGCGTCGAGGCCCGTTTCGGCGGCGAGATGCTGCGGATCGGCGGACTGAAGGGATTCGCCGACGGCTCGCTGGGCTCCACCACGGCGCTGTTTTTCGATCAGTACCTCGACGCGCCTTCCTCGGCGGGGCTGGCGAGCGACGACATGATCCCGGAAAGCAAGATGCTCGATCGGATCGTGGGCGCCGACAAGGCCGGTCTCCAAATCGCCATCCACGCTATCGGCGACCGCGCCAACCACACGGTACTCGAGATGTACGCCCAGGCGGCGCAACGAAATGGCGCGCGCGACCGCCGTTTCCGCATCGAGCACGCCCAGCATCTACGTCCCGACGACATCCGACGCTTCGGCGCGCAGCGCGTCATCGCCTCCATGCAGCCGTACCACGCCATCGACGACGGACGTTGGGCCGAAAAGCGGATCGGCGCCGAGCGCGCCAAGGGAACCTACGCTTTCCGCTCGCTGCTCGACGCGGGCGTGACGCTGGCGTTCGGATCGGACTGGTTCGTCGCGCCGATGGACCCGATCTGGGGCATCTACGCCGCCGTGACTCGTCGAACGCTGGATGGCCGCCATCCCGATGGCTGGGTCCCCGAACAGAAAATCACCGTCGAAGAGGCCATCCGAGCCTACACCATGGGATCGGCCTACGCGAGCTTCGACGAGAAAGTGAAAGGCTCCATTGAGGCTGGCAAGCTGGCCGACTTGGTGGTGCTATCCGACGATATACTCACCATCGCCCCGCCTCGCATCCGCGATGTGAACGTGGATTACACCATCATGGGCGGAAAGGTCGTATACGAGCACTGACATGGGTCGTCGAATCGCAGCTTTCCTCTTACTCGCGGCCGCGTGCGCCGCGCAACCCGCCGACCCGCGGCTGGCGTGGTACAGCCATGATAAGTTCGGCATGTTCATCCACTGGGGGCCGTACTCGTTGCTCGCCGGAGAGTACAAGGGCCAGCGCACACCCATCGGCGACGAAGCCGAGTGGATCATGCAGCGCTTTAACATCCCTGTGAAGGAATACCGCGAGATGGCGCGCGGGTTGAGACCCCTCAAGTTCGACGCGGCCGAGTATGTTCGCCTGGCCAAGGCCGCCGGTATGAAGTACATCGTCATCACCGCCAAACACCACGACGGGTTCGCAATGTACCGGTCGAAGGTGAGCTCCTATAACATCGCCGATTGGACCGGATGGGGGCGCGATCCCGTGGATGAGCTATCAAAGGAGTGCCGCAAGGCGGGCATTCGCTTCTGCGTCTACTATTCGCACCGCGAGGACTGGGACGATCCGGACGGATACGGCAACAACTGGGACTATGACCGCGCCGGCAAGAACTTCGCCCGTTACCTGGAAAATAAGTCCAAGCCCCAGTTGCGCGAGCTGTTGACGAATTACGGCCCGCTGGGACTGGTCTGGTTCGACCGCGGAATGGAAACCGACCAGCAGGCCTCCGAATTCGTCCAGATTGTCCGGACGTTGCAGCCCGCATGCCTGGTGAACGGACGTGTCGGCAATTATGGCCACGAACTGATGGGCGATTACCAGAACATGGGCGACAACGGTATGCCCACCGGCGGCCTGGATGAATATTGGGAGACGCCCCAGACTTTGAACACCACCTGGGGCTATTCGAAGTTCGACCAGGAATGGAAGACGCCCGCGGGCGTGATTCACCGGTTGGTGGAGATCGTCAGCAAGGGAGGCAATTACCTGCTGAACATCGGGCCCATGGCGGACGGCGTGATCCCGCCGCCCAGCGTGGCGGTTCTAAAGAAGGTGGGCGCCTGGATCGAAACCAACGGCGAGAGCATCTACGGAACGTCCGCGTGCCCGGCCGAATTCACCTGGGGGCGTTGCACGGTGAAAGGTGAGAAAGTGTACCTGCACGTGTTCAACTGGCCGGCCGATGGCATCCTTCGAGTCTCGGGGTTCAATAATCGAACGCGTGCGGCGTACGCAGTCAACAACCCGTCGCGCAAGCTACAAGTGGGTCGCGACAACGACGTAATCACGATCGCTGCCCCGGTGACGGGCCGCGACGAGATCGACACCGTGGTGGCGCTCGAGATCGAAGGCAGGCTGAGCGTACGCCCGTCGCTGGTGACACAAGGCAGCGACGTGCCCATCGAACTCGACTACATGCGCGCTCAGACCACCGGCAAGGCGGCCAAGCGGTTCAATCGCGACGGTAAGTTCCACATCTCGAAGTGGACGGGGCCGGCGGACTCCGCGGCCTGGAGGATCCGGGTGAGCCAAGCCGGCCCTTACAGAGTCCGCGTGCGGTACGCCGCGCGCCCAACGTGGGCGGGTTCAGAATACCGGGTCAAGGTAGGCGGCCAATTACTGACCGCCCGAGTCGCGGCCACCGGCGAATGGTACGCCTACAAGACCTTCGACGTCGGCTCGATCGACATCGCGAAGGCCGGTGAATACGAAGTCTCCATCCGGCCTGTGGCCGACTCCGATCATGACCTGATGTACTTTCAGTCGCTGATCCTGGAGCCGGCCGGCGTAAAGATGATGGTCGAATAAGTCCGGCTACAGCGCCCCGGCCGATATCATGCCGCGGCTCTGCAGCGCTGACACCAGCAGGTCCGGCGTCTCGCCGCTCTGGAACGCGAAGGCGACATAGTCGACGGTGACGCTCGACTTGGCCGGTAGCCAGCGATAGGTCGGCACGCCGAACAGCGACCCGCGATCCACCATGCCGCGGCGACCTTCGGCGAAGGGCGAGGCTCCGAACTCGACGCCGCGTGTGATCGTCTGTCCGTTCCACGGCGGAATGGTGCGTGCGCAGTTCTCCTCCCACAAGGAAATCCATGGGAAGTCGGTGCGCTTCCAGGCGTAGCCGAACGCCAGCCGGCTCGACGGTTCCCAGGCGATGAAGAAGGCCTGGTCCCGATCGGCGTCCACGGCGTGGCCCGTCACGCCCGTCGACCGCTCAAAGGCCGGGAACGTATCGATGTCGGTGACGCCGCCGTCGATGTTGGGCGCGTGCGGCCATTCAAATTCGGCATCGGGCACGTAGTGCTGATCGGGGCCGAGCGACGTTGGGTAGACCTTGGACCGACGGGCCGGAATCACAAGCTTAGTGACGCCTGGCCGGATGAAGGGCGGGCCCAGCGTGACATGTTGAGTCCAGGCGATGGGCCGGTCCAGGGCGGTCAGGTTCGTCGCCGTTTCGTGAATCTGAACGAAGCCTCCGGAGGCCAGTTCGATCCGGCGTTCGAAGTCGAGTTGCGCAAGCGGCAGGTGCGCGCGCATGACCAGTTTCGACTCCTCGCCCTCGATGGAATAGGACGCCAGCGACCCCTCGCCGTGGACGCACACGCCGGCTGCGAACTCCTCCGCCGAGGGCGGCCCGAAGATATCCAGGCACAGGTTGTGGCCCATGATTCCGGCAAGCAGTTTGCTCTCGGAGTCAGATCCGTACCCCGGGTGCTTTTCGCGCGAGTAGGATGACGGCTCAATGGAAGGCCACGGCGGGGTCCACAGCGGGTTCACTCCGGACGCTTTGTCCAGGATCTCGGCGATGTGTCCGCCTTCCACAGTCACGGTGACGCGAAGGCGGTCGTTCTCGATCGATACGGCGCGCCGGTTGCGGTAAGTGGTTTCGGGCATGTCGAAGGTTCCGAAAACAGCATACACGGTTGGCGGGTGTGCCGGCGAAAATGTGCGGCGCGCGGCTGGAATCCGCTATCATCCCCTACGATGCGTTCGACTCTTCTCATACTGTTGATGCTCGCCAGCGTCCATGCCGGAGGGTTCCGCCAGCAGGTAGCCACCCAGTTCAAGCAGGTTCAGGCCGAGGCCGTCGTCATGGGATCCGCGGGGGCGGCCTACGCTGCTACGTCAAAAGGGCTCTATGTTTTTTCGGGAGGCGGGGAATGGACTCCCGCTCCGGGCGATCCGGGTCTTGCCGTCACCGCGATGACGCCCGATGGAGACGGCGTCGCCTACATCGCCGGAGGGCAGTTGCGGCGGGGCCGGCGTTCTCCCGCGCCCGCTCCGGAAGGGGCCATCGCCGTGGCGATCCTGGCCGGGGAACCTGTATTCGCCACCGCCGCTAGCGTCGTCGAACGCGGCAAGCCGGACGCCTCCTTCGCTCGAGTAGCCGGCGCGTCGCCGGGGATCCGCCAGATTGCGGCGTCCGGCGGCGCGCTGGCGGTGGCCGCGAACGCCGGGCTGTTCGAACGCGACATCAAGGGCGAGTGGCGGCGCATCCTGCCTCGACAGGGTTCGCGGAGTTGGGCCGTGGAGGATTGCCGCGCTGTCGCGTACGGCTCCGACGGCCGCCTGGCGTTTGCCAGCGCTGAAGGCTTTGGCGTTCGCGGCGGCGAATGGCGGCTGTACGATGTGCGGGATGGACTGCCGTACGACGATCTCACCTCGATCGCCGCGGCGCCGGACGGATCGATATGGCTTGGAACACGGTTCGGAGCGGTCCACTTCGTTGGCGGCGTCTGGGAGTACCGCCAGGGACTGCGCTGGCTGCCCAATGACGCTGTTCGCAGCGTTGCCACGGCGGGCGACAGGACGTGGTTCGCCACCGCCTTGGGAGTGGGCATGATCGAAGCGAAGCCGATGACGCTCGCCGAGAAGGCGCGATTTTTCGAAGACGAAATCGATCGCCGCCATCGCCGGACCGAGTACGGCTACGTGCTGGGCGTGAACGTCGCCAAGCCGGGCGACAAGTCCGAGTACCGGCAGGAAGCCAGCGACAACGACGGGCTGTGGACGTCCATGTACGGGGCAGGGGAGTGCTTTGCCTGCAACAAGGGCTCCGATGTCAAAGCCTGTGAACGAGCGACCGCGGCTTTTGAAGCGCTGCGTTTTCTCGGGGTGGTGACGCAGGGCGGCGAGCACCCCGCCCCACGCGGATTCGTCGCACGCGCCATTATGCCGGTCAGCGGACCGAATCCGAACCAGCATGACAACCCCGCGCGCGACCGCCGCACTCGCGCCTCGCGTGATCCCTTGTGGAAGGTGATCGATCCGCGCTGGCCGGTGAGCGCCGACGGCAAGTGGTATTGGAAGACCGACACCAGTTCCGATGAGTTGGACGGCCACTACTTCTTCTACGGCCTATACTTCGACCTTGCCGCCCGCACAGAAGAGCAAAAACGGCGTGTCCGCGAGCACGTGGCGGCGCTTACAGACCACCTGATCGATCACGGCTTCCGCCTGGTGGATCACGACGGCAAGGTCACGCGCTGGGGCACGTTCGACCCGGCCAGCCTGAATCACGACCCGGAGTGGTGGGAGGAGCGTAGCCTCAACTCGATCAGCATCCTGTCCTATCTGAAGGTCGCCGAGCACATCACCGGAGAGCCGCGCTTCGCGGAGGCGGCCCGCAAACTCATCGCCGAGCACAGCTACGCCATGAACACGCTGATTGCGAAGACCCCTTTCGGCCCCGGATCGGGCAACCAGTCCGATGACGAGATGGCGTTCATGTGCCTGTACAACCTCACGAAGTATGAGACGGATCCCAAACTGCTCGCAATGTATCAGCAGTCCCTGCGACAGCGTTGGGATGTCGAACTGCCGGAACTATGTCCGCTGTTCAACTATGTCGGAGCCAACGGGCTGAAGCAGTCGGCCGGGGATTGGCTCGGCGAGTCGCTCGACACGCTGGAACGCTTTCCGCTCGACCGTTTCAATTGGGCGCTGAAGAACAGCCATCGTAAGGATCTGGTGGTGCTGCCCGGCTTCGCCTCCGACTCGGGCGACCGCGTGCGTGGGCACAGACGCAACGGCCAGGTTTTGCCGATCGACGAACGCTACGTCAACCAGTGGAACCACGATCCGTGGCGGTTGGATGTGGGCGGCGATGGTCGCCACCTGGCGGACGGAGCAGCCTTCCTTCTGCCTTATTACATGGGCAGGTACGAGGGATTCATCAAGGACTGAAAGGCGTACCGCCGGCGGGAAAGCGGAGCGGCGGGCTCTGATAACATGCGAAAAATGACTCGCTTCGGGAAACCTGCCTTGTATGCCCTGCTCGCTCTCGCCGCGTCCGCCGCGGACCTGGCCGCTCCGCCGGACCTCGTCCTGTGGTACCGCGAGCCCGCCAGCCGCTGGGTGGAGGCGTTGCCGGTTGGCAACGGCCGGCTTGGCGCGATGGTGTTTGGCGGAGTTTCCAAAGAGCGCATCCAGTTTAACGAGCATACCCTCTGGAACGGCGAGCCCCACGAATATCAGCATCCCGGGGCCTGGCAGCACCTGCCTACCTTGCGCGATCTGCTGTTCCACGGCAAACAGGTTGAGGCGCAGAAGATCGCGTCGGCCGAATTCATGAGCATTCCGCTCACGCAAAAGGAGTATCAGGCCTTCGGCGACCTGTTCATCGAGCAGGACGGCGTGAGCGATGACTCCGTGTCGCGCTACCGCCGCGAACTGAACCTGGACTCGGCGGTGGCGGTCACATCGTTTGAGTCGGGGGGCGTCGTCTACCGTCGCGAAGTCTTCGCGAGCTATCCGGCGCAGGTCGTCGTCGTCCGTCTGACGGCGTCCAAGCCAGGCGCGCTCAATTTCTCCGTTCGCTTGCAGAGCGCTCACGAGGGAGCCGTCACGAAGGCCCTTCCCGGCGGCGTGCTGTCGATGACGGGCCAGGTGGAGAAATCCGCTATCCGATATGAAGCCCGCCTGACGGTGGCCTCCGCGCGAGGAAAGCGCGAGGAGCAGGGCGATCGTGTCGTCGTCTCCCAGGCCGATTCCGCCACGCTGACTCTCGCCGGCGCCACGAACTTCGTCAACTACCGCGACGTATCGGGCGATCCCGCCCAGCGCAACGATCGGACATTCGCCGGAGTTCGCGGCAGGCCCTACGCTGCGCTGCTCGCCGCGCATCAGGCCGACCACCGCGCGCTGTTCCGCCGCGTGACGTTGAACCTGGGTGGCGCTTCCACGGCCAACCTGCCCACCGACGAGCGGATCCGTCAATTTGCCACCAGCCGCGATCCGCAACTGGTGGCGCTGCTGTTCCAATACGGCCGTTATCTGCTCATCGGATCGAGCCGGCAGGGCGGACAGCCGGCAAACCTGCAAGGCGTCTGGAACGATTCGAACCGGCCCCCATGGGGCAGTAAATACACGGTGAATATCAACACCGAGATGAACTACTGGCCCGCCGAGCCGTCCAACCTCGCTGAATGCGAGGCTCCGTTGTTTGCGGCCCTGAAAGAGGTGGCGGAATCCGGCGCCAAGACTGCCCGCGAGCAATACGCGGCGCGCGGCTGGGTGTTGCACCACAACTTCGATTTGTGGCGTGGGACGGCTCCGATCAACGGCTCCGACCACGGTATCTGGGTCACCGGCGGCGCCTGGCTGTCGCACCAGTTGTGGGATCACTACCTCTATTCCGGCGACGAGAAGTTCCTGCGTGAGACCGCCTATCCGCTGATGAAAGGCTCGGCGGAGTTCTTCGCGGACTACCTGGTGAAGTCGCCCTCCAAGGGTTGGCTGATTTCCGGGCCCAGCAATTCGCCCGAGCAGGGCGGGTTGGTGATGGGGCCGACCATGGACCACCAGATCGTGCGCAGCCTCTTTGGCGCGGTCATCGCCGCTTCCCGTATCCTCAACGTGGACCCGGCGTTCCGCACCGTGCTCACCGATCTGCGCGCCAAAATCGCTCCCAACCAGATTGGACGCCTGGGGCAATTGCAGGAATGGCAGGAGGACACCGACGATCCGAAGAATCAGCACCGGCACGTGTCGCACTTGTGGGGCGTTTTCCCCGGCGGCGACATCACGGCCTACGGCTCGCCGGACCTGTTCGCGGCGGCGCAGAAGTCGCTCGAGTTCCGCGGCGACGCCGCCACGGGGTGGTCCATGGGGTGGAAAGTGAACCTGTGGGCGCGCCTGCTCGACGGCAACCACTCGTTCCGGATTCTGACCAACCTCATCCAACCCGTCGGCGCCGCGAGAGGGCAGGGGGGACTGTATCCCAATCTGTTCGACGCCCACCCGCCCTTTCAGATCGACGGCAACTTCGGCGTCACCTCGGGCATTGTGGAGATGCTGCTGCAGAGCCACGACGCCTACGCGAAACCGCTCGACCTGACTGACGTTCAAGCGGGACGAGCCGCGTTGATTCACCTGCTGCCCGCGCTGCCCGATGCTTTCGCCGATGGTTCGGTGACCGGGCTCCGCGCCCGGGGCGGGGCCACGGTCGACATCGTCTGGAAGGACCGGAAGCTCGTTCGCGCCGTGATCCGCGCCCGTCTGTCGAAACCGATGAAAGTCCGTTACGCGGGCAAGGAGGTTTCGGTGCGGGCGCAGGCCGGAGGAGCCTACGTTTTCGGGCCGGACCTGGAGCGCTTGGCGCGCTGAGCGGGTTCAACCACGCCCGATTCTTCGATCCGAAGTTTCGCGATGCGCTCAATCAGGGTCGGTGGAGCGGGCGCGGCAAGCGGGAACCGGATTGTGCCCTTATCGATCTCATAGGGCGCGAGTTCGTTCTTGAGTTCGGTCAGGACGCGGTCGCCGGCGGGGTAGATTGAGTAGTGCCTCTTCCACCCGGCGAAGTAGATGACGACGCGTCCGTTCAGCCGGTAGGCGGGCATCTTGTAGGAGATGACCTCCTCGGCGTCCGGCAGCGCCTTGCGGATGGAGGCGCGTACATGCTCGAGCACCAGGCGCGCGGCTTCCGGCTGCGCGGCCAGATAGTCGTCGACGGTTTCAATGGGCGGACTCGGCATGGGATACCCCCATTATGGGGCTTGCCCGCGGCGCCTGTGGTAGGATAGCGGCGTAAGTCCCGTTTGGTTCGTCCGGACGCTGCAAGTCCTTCCGTTTCGCGAATGATCCAGTCCAAGCTAGAGCGAGGTCTCGCCGGTCTGCAAGCCGGGATGCTGGGGGGCATCGTACTGCTTGTGGTGATGGCGTCGGTTTCGGTGCTGGACCGGCGGCACTGGTGGTCGTACCCCAATGTGCTGGCGGCGGCGTTCTACGGACATCGCTCCATTGGAGCGGGGTTCGGCTGGCACACTGTGTCCGGCATGGCCCTTCAATTGTTGATTGCCGGTGCGGCGGGCGTGGTGTTCGGGCTATTGTTGGGTGGGTTCGCGCTGGGCCGCCGGGGGCTCGCGTTCGGATTGATGTGGGGCGTGGTGCTGTATTTCGTGTCCGGCCAGTTCTTTCGTGTTTTCAAGCCGGTGGTATTCGTTTACCTGCCGGGAACGGAAGCCCTGGTGGCGCATCTGGTCTACGGGGTCTGCCTGCCGATGGCGGCTCACGACTCGATATCCGGCGCCCAGCAGGAATTTGGACAGGAACTTGCACCCCTACCGACGGGAAATCCGCCTGTGGCCGTGCCGGGTCCCGGCGTCGCGGTTGAGGAGAGTACCGGAATTGCGCCTGGAACGACTCCGGCGGACGATGTAGCGATCGCGCCCGAACAGGAATCCGTGGATGGGGCGAAGGGATGAAGGCGAGCGAATGGTGGGACCGAGTCCTTACGTAGCGTCCGGATTCGCTAGAATATTAGCTTCAAGCACTGCGTCGGGTCTCATCTTGGAACCGTGCATCTCGGCTATACGTCGTCAGGATTGTTCAAGGCGCAGAGTAGAAAGGAACCAGCTCTAGAATGAAGTTTCACAGGCGGTTACGCCTGCATGCCTTATCGGTATGTCTGCTCTGCACCGGTGGCGCCGCTCTGATTTCTACCACGGCCAACGCGCAGCAACCCGCCGCGCAGCAGCCCAAGCCCGAAGCTCCGAAGACCCAGGCTCCGAAGCCCGCCAATCCCTTTGAGTCGGTGCCCGAGGCCGGGGGCGAGCCCGCCAAGCCGGAACCGCCGAAGCCCCAGGCGCCGAAGCCGCAGGCCGCCAAACCGCAGGCGCCGGTCGCGCCGGCAGTCGCGGCCCCCGCCGGCGAAGCGCCGCCCGAGGACGTCATCGAGGCCGTTGAGTTCCGCGGCGCGCGCCGCGTCCCGCAGGACACGCTCAAGGCCCTGATGCTCACCAAGAAGGGCGACAAGTACGACGAGGAAACGCTTCGCCGGGACTTCATGGCGCTGTGGAACACCGGCCGCTTCGACGACATTCGTCTGGAGCGCGAGGTGGGAAAGACGGGCTGGGTCATCCGCTTCATGCTGGTGGAGCGCCGCGTAGTCCGCACCATCAAGTACGAGGGCAATAAGTCCATCACGGTTTCCGAAATCCTCGACCGCTTCAAGGAACGCAAGGTCGGCCTCTCGGTCGAAACTCAGTACGACCCGAACAAGGTTCAGCGCGCCCGCAACGTGCTCCAGGAATACCTGTCCGAGCGCGGGCGTCAATTCGCCACGGTCGACCCGGTAATTCGCCAGTTGCCGCCTTCCTCTCTGGAAATCGTCTTCCGGATCGATGAAGGCCCGAAGGTCAAAGTCGGCCAGATCAATATTTCCGGCAATCACGGTTTCAAACGCCGCGACGTGGTTCGCGCGATGAAGAACCTGAAGCCCGTCGGCATTCCGCACTCGATTTTCTTCGAAGATCTGTTCGGCCGCACCTACGATTCCACCAAGCTCGATGAGGACCAGGAGCGCATCCGTCAGGCCTACATGGAGCGCGGCTACTTCATGGCCAAGGTGGTGGACCACTCCGTGAAGGTTCACGACGTCGGTGGGTCCGGCTTCCGCATCCCCCTGATCAAGACCAATAAGGTCGGCAAGAAGGCGGATATCGGTTTGGTTGTCGACGAAGGCCGCCTGTATCACCTCAACAAGATCAACTTCCAGGGCGTTAAGCTGTTCCGCACTCCCGAAACGTTGATGGGGCCGCTGTTCGGCATGAAGGAAGGCGATGTCTTCTCGACCGCGAAACTGCGCAAGGGCATTGAGGGTCTGGGCAAGCTGTACGGCGAGTTCGGCTATATCGACTTCGTGGCGGAACCGTCGTTCGACCCGCTGCCCAACACCGACAAGATCGACCTGACGCTGTCGTTCGATGAAGGCAAGCAGTTTTTCGTCCGCCGTATCGATTTCGCCGGCAACACCACCACGCGCGACAAGGTCATCCGCCGCGAGTTGCTGATCGACGAGGGCGACATGTTCAACAATCGCCTATGGGAGCTGAGCATCCTGCGGCTGAACCAGCTCGGCTACTTCGAAGTGCTGAAGGAGAAGGAAGCCGCCGACATCAAACGCGACACCAAGACCAACACCGTCGACATCACGTTGAAGGTGAAGGAGCGCGGCAAGAACTCGGTTCAGTTGAACGGCGGCGTGTCGGGCATCGCGGGCAGCTTCATCGGCTTCTCGTACGCCACCAATAACTTCCTGGGACTCGGCGAAACGCTCAGCCTGTCCACCCAGTTGGGCGACCGCATCCGGCAGATTGAATTCGGATTCACGGAACCGTACTTCCTCGACAAGCCGATGCAGGTCGGCTTCACCGTGTTCACCACGCGGTTCAACTACGATCAGGGGCGCGAAGTATCGCTGCTGTCCGGCCGCAACCTGATCCCGTTGTACAACCAGTTGGGCTCCAACAACCTGCTCAACTACGTGTCCAACACGCGCGGCTTCACTGTGTTTTCGAGCTACCCGCTCAAGCGCAGCTTCGCCCGCGTGGGGCTCACTTACGGCTTCAACGTGCAGGACATCCGCACGCTCACCGACGCCGCCAAGACGTATTTCGACTACCTCTACTATCAGAACGTCGGCGGCCCCAACGCGCTGAACGGCATTCGCACCAGCCAGGTCATTCCGTCGTACAACTACAACACGGTCAACCACCCCATCACGCCTACCGCCGGCAAGCGCCTGTCGGTGACCGTGATGTTCGCGGGTAGCGTGCTCGGCGGCAACGTCAACACGATCGAGCCCGTGGTGGACGCCGCCTACTTCCGCTCGGGCCTGAAGAAGGGGCACGTCATCGGCATGCACTTCAGCGGACGTTTCATCAGCGGATACGGCGGGAAGGTGGCGCCTCCGTTCAGCCGCTTCTACATGGGCGGTGAAAACGACATCCGCGGATTCGAGATCTGGGGCGTCAGCCCGTTCGCCTATATTCCGAGCCAGGCCACCGTCAACGTCTACAACAACGACGGATCCATCCGTTCGCAGAAGGTTGTGAACGCGGACGGCAGCGTCTCGCTGGCCGGAGTCACGCAGAAGATTCCGGTGTACCAGTTCGTGGCGCCCGGCGGCGACACGTCGCTGGTGGCGAACTTCGAATACCGTATTCCGATCGTCGGGCCGGTTACGCTCGCGCCCTTCATCGACGCCGGCATCAACCGTCTGACCCAGACCTCCCAATTGAAACTGAACCCCGAACGCATCCTGCAATTGAACGGGATCTTCCCGGAAGCGAGCTTCAATGGAAAGGCCGTGGTAGCGCCAGGCACGCAGGCGCTCCGGTCCTCCACCGGTCTCGAGTTGCAGGTGATGATGCCGGTGGTGAACGCGCCGTTCCGGTTATACTGGGCTTACAATCCGAATAGAGTGCGGACGACCCTGCAGCCGCCCATCGTGGCGGACCGGTCCTACTTCCCGAACGCCGCTACATTCAACGCCGCCGTCGCGCAATTCGGCACGGCGACCCGGTTCTACGAGAGGGCTTCGACGTTCCGCTTCTCCATCGGGCGCACATTCTGAGGGCGCCTAACTGTGCGGCGCTCCGCCTCCGAGGCGGGCGTCGCTTGCGTCGTGTCGGTTTCAGGCGATGCCGGCGTCAAGTCATAGGAAAGTTGATTAGGAGTGAATCGTGAGTAAACAGCTACTGATGTTGGCCGCAGCCGCCGCCAGCGCCGTCGCATTCGGCCAGTCCGCGCCTACCAAGGTGGGCGTCATCAATATTCAGAGCGCGATTATCGGGACCAAGGATGGTCAAAAGGCCGCGCAGGAATTGGACGCCAAGCGCGCTCCCAAGGCTAAGGAATTCGAAAAGCGCCAGGCCGACATCCGCCAGCTTCAGGATTCGTTGAACCGCGGCGGCAACGCCATGGCCGACGCCGCCAAACAAAATCTGATGCGGGACATCGACGCCAAGACCAAGGCGTTCAACCGCGACCTCGAGGACGCGCAGGCGGAGTGGGACCAGGATCAGCAGAAGGTGCTGCAGGAACTCGGTCAGAAGATCTACGTGGTGATTGAGAAGTACGCCAAGGACAACGCCTACGCGCTGATTGTCGATGTCAGCAGCCCACAGACCCCGGTGCTGTTCGCCTCAACCGCCATCGACATCACCAAGGACATCATCGAGCTGTACGATAAGAACGCCCCGGTCGCCGGGAGTTCGGCTCCCTCGGCGGTTCGGCCCCCGGCCGCAGCGCCCAAGGGCGCGCCCGCTCCCGCCGGCGTGAAGAAGTAGCTGCTATCGGATGGGGGCCGGTCGAAGCCGGCCCTCTATCCTTTCCACTCAATATCCGCTGGTCCGGATCCAATAGCTCTCCTTCCAAGTCGAGCGCGGCGGAATCGACTCCAGTTCGTTGTACTTGCCCTCGTGCGCCAGGTTGAAGGCGTTCGTGACGCCGGTCATCGGCTCGAAGCAGATGAAGTCCCGGCCCGGCGGCGCGTAGATCACCGCGACCTGGTACTTCGGTCCGTACACCACCGAAATCCGCTGCTTTCCGTCGTCCACCCAGAACTCCGCCAGCCCGTTGTCGCCTCGCACCAGGTTGGTAAACACGTCGTCGAGCTGCGTCGTCGCTAGCGAAACGGGCTCGGGGAATTCCACCGGCTTTCGCTCCCCGGTCGGAATCAGCACGTTCGACAAAACGACGTGCTCGCGCGCCGCGATGTGCACTTTCCAATCCGCCCGGTGCGTGTCCGGCAGGCGAAAGTACGGATGGTAGCCGATGCCCACCGGCATGGGCGACTCCGACAGATTCTCGATCGCGGTTTCCACCTCGAGAGCGCCGTCGCGCAGCCGATATGTCATTTCCAGGTTGTGCGCGAATGGAAACTGCGCCATGTAATCGGGATAGCGCCAGAACTCAATGCGGCTGGTCACCCAGGCCGAGCGGTCGTCGGCGCCCGTATTGGTGACCTGCCATTCCTTGGAGTTCAGAAGCAGGCCGTGAATCGGTTTGTGATTGCCGTCCGGACGGTAATTCTTGAGCGCCGGGTTCAATATGTAGCTTTTGCCGTTGGCGAAAAACCCTTCGTGGTCGAGGCGATTCGCCCACGGAGCGAGAAAAGGGTTGCCGGCCATCGCCGGCCGTTTCGCCACGTCGCCGGGACCGGCGTACGGCGACCAGAAGACGGGTTTGCCGTTCACCTTCATGTCGAAGGCGTTGTTGCCCACCTTGGTGGCGATGGTGACTTCAGCCTTGTGCGCGGCGTCGGTCAACCGGACGATATCGACGCCGTCGACGGTAAGCGCCCGAGCTGTGTAGTTGGGTTCAGCCATGATGAGGATCGGGAATAGAATCGCAGCGAGCCCTAGGGTTCTGGCTCGATGGGGTCGAGGTCGGTTTGTTTTTGGCAGCACCAGCATTTCCCTGGAGAAGATGTACGGATATAGCATACATCGCACCAGTAGCTGACTTGGAGCCTCTTGCCATCGCGATATACGAACAGCGATGGGATGTGAATGTGGTTGATTTCGAGGTGTCCGTCAGGCTCAAGTCGCCCCTTGACTTCGAAGTCGGCGTCCTTCAGCCGGGGATCGTTCGCCACTTTCATGGTGGGTTCGTCGCCGCTCAGGGCGACACGCTTGCCGGCGGCGGTCTCGATGGCGGGCGCCTGGCCCGCGGTCTGCCGCAGCTTTCCGCGAACGATATCGGTTCCGCCGTCCTCGGCGAACGACGGGGCAGCGGCGAGAAGCGTGAGAAGGAGGGCCCAGTATCGCACTAATTCCAGTGTACGCTTTGAGGCTTCAGCGCAGAACGTGATGGAAAACGTAGGAGCTTTGCACCGGAATGCCCTGTTTGAACGCCACTTTCAGTACCACCTGAAAATGCCGAGGCATCGCTCCGGACGGCGTACGCAAGCGGCTCTCGAGTTCCCGGGCGTGCCAGGGTTGCGTCAGCCATTCGGCCGCCGCCATCGTGTCGGCCGAGCCATTCCCAGCCAGAATCAGCAGTTCGCCCGCGCCCGACGGCCCAGCGGTCCTCGAAATCAGGGCGTGTGTTTCCCCTTCCGAGGTGCGGCCTGGCGCCAGGTGATCTTCCAGGAACTCCGGCTCGCCCGGCCTCGGCTTCAGGTTTCGCACCCCGTCGGCCTCCATGACGATGTCGTGGGTCAGCGCAGTGGATTGCAACTGCAGGTTGAACTTGGGCGGGCCCAGGAAGATTACGTCGCTATCGGTGATCTGCTGCCACGACAGGATGCTGCTCCGCGTCAGTTGAATCTCCCGGCGGCTCGACAGGAGTTTGCCCACCAGGAACGCCGCCGTCGCCTCGCCGGCGCCGGTGAATCCGTACGACGGAATCGGCGGACGGTCGCCGGAGAGCTTCCGCGCCGCCATGACCCTTTCGGATTTTTCGATCTCCTGCCATTCGTTGGATCGGGGGTCGCGAAAGAAGCCGAAGTTCGGGAATCGGACGAACAAGGGAGTTCCCAGGCAAACCAGCACGGAGCGGTTGTCTTCGAGAAACGGCTGCCACAGACGTTCCAGTTCTGGCGTCCAGGTTTCACTAGCGCGCGGCGCCTGCCGGTGCGAACGGATCAGCAGCACTGTCGCGACCAGAGCCCACAAGAGCACCGCGCAAGAAATTCCCCGCCACAACCATGGAGAGCGCCATCGCCGCCATTCCGGTCGCGCCGCCGGCTCGCTGGCGTTCGGTTCGAAATGGAGTTTGAAGGCTCCCTTGGGAACCGTAACCAGCACCGGATCGGTCGCCGCTTCGCTCTGGTAATAGGTGGTCAGTTTCTGCCGGAGCCGTCCAACCTGCAGCCGGACGATCGAGTCCTGTTTCGGGTCATAGCTGTCGGGTTTGCCGAACGCCTCCAGCCCGATGGTGTATTCCTTGAGGCGATCGCCCTCTCCGGCCAGCGATTTTTCGGCCAGATAGAGCAGCAGCCGACGGTGCACATCCGAGGTTTCAAACGTCTTGCTGGTCACCAGCCGGTCGATCTGGGCTCTTGCTGCCGACGGATCAACATCATTTGTTTGCAACACGTTAACTTGGTTACTCACCGTGTTAGCATCCGCAGCCGTGTCGAAAAGTTAACCACTCACGAATCTCGGACTCGAAGACCTTATTGTAACATCCACTCCAGAGACCTCCCTGAGGACCTGTCTGCGCGCGCGGCGGAACGTTCCGCCGGCGCCAAAATGAGGTGCAAGTCATGAAGACGAAGCTCGCTTTCTCTCTACTATTCCTACTCCTGGGCCTGTGCATCCTAAACGCACAGGACAGCCGTGGAACCATCAACGGCAGAATCACCGACCAGACCGGCGCGGTTGTGCCTGGCGCATCCGTTACAGTTACGAACTCCGCCATCGGTCTACGAACGGCTCTGACCGCCAGCGGCGACGGCTATTACCAGGCCAGCCTCCTGCCACCGGGCCTGTACACCGTCGAGGCGGTAGCCCCCGGGTTCAAGAAGGTTGTGCGCGACAAGATCGAAGTCCGCGTTGCGGACCGGCTCGAAATCAATCTCACGCTCGAGATCGGCGCCGCAGAACAAAGCGTCACAATCACCGCCGAAGCGCCCCAGATGAACACGGAATCGGCGTCGCTCGGCACCGTCGTCGACGCCAAGCGCGTCGCCGCCCTGCCGGTTTCCTACGGCAACCCCTTCCTGCTCATTGGGTTGACCGCCGGAGTCACCTACAACGGCAGCACCCGTCTGGATCGGCCGTTTGAACCCACTCACATCGTCAACTTCTCCATGGGCGGCACCAGCGGCCTGCTCAACGACATCACCATCGACGGCGCTCCGACCACTTCGCGCGCCAACGCCAACCAGGTGACCGCCTCCTACGTGCCGCCCACCGACATCGTTCAGGAGTTTAAGGTCCAGACCAACACCTTCGACGCCCAGTTCGGCCAGACCCAGGGCGGCGTTACCAACATCAGCATCAAGAGCGGCACCAACAACTTCCATGGCTCCCTGAACTACGGCTTCCAGCGCCCCAGTTTCTGGGCCAACGACTTCTTCTTGAACAAGAACGGCACTCCGCGCCCGGACTTCAGTTTCAATCGATGGGGCGGCTCCATCGGCGGACCGCTGAACATTCCGAAACTGTACAACGGCAAGAACAAGACCTTCTTCCTGTTCGGCTTCGAAGGCCTGCGGGATTCCCGTCCGCGTCACGACGACACCACCAACACCGTTCCAACTCCCGCGATGCACAAGGGCGATTTCTCGGCGTTGCTCGCCGCCGGTTCGTCGTATCAGATCTATGACCCCGCCACCCGCACGGGTCCGGTGAACGGCCGCTATACGCAGACCGCCTTCCCCGGCAACATCATTCCGGCCTCCCGCTTTGATCCGGTCGGCGTCAAGCTGCTTGATATGTACCCGAGCACGGAAAAGAGCCAGGGCGACGTCACTGGCCTGAACAACTACCTCGACGCCGCCGTCGCCGAAAAGGCGAAGTACCACAACTGGACAGCTCGTGTCGACCAGAACATCTCGGACCGGCAGCGGTTCTACGTCCGCTATAGCACCTACACACGCAATAGCACCTACAACAACTACTTTGGCGACGACAGCCCGTTTGTAGGCACGCAGTTCTGGTTCTACTCGAAGACCGGCGTTGTCGACCACGTCGCCACGCTCAGCCCGACGATGGTTCTCGACACCCGCTACAGCTACAACCGGTTCATTCGCGGATCCGATGGGCCTGCGGCCGGCGAAGGCTATGACGTGACCAAACTCGGCTTCTCCTCCACCTACTCCTCGCAGATCCTGAAGTCCATCGCCCGGTTCCCGCGCATCAACTTGACCGGCTATATCAGCAACGGGTTCACCGGCGAGAATCGCCCCACCAATAACCACACGGTTTCGTCCACCTTGACCAAGGCGATGGGCAAGCAGTCCATCCGCACCGGCTTTGAATTCCGTATCTATCAGCAGGCGGACGGTTTCTTCAGCAACGCGCAGACCGGTCAGTTCACCTTCGACTCCACCTGGACCAGGGGACCGCTCGACAACTCCTCCACCTCCCCCGGCAGCATCGGACAGTCCGTGGCCGCGCTGCTGCTCGGCCTGCCCGGCTCCGGCAGCATTGCTCGTTCGGCTGACTACGTCGAGCAGTCCGGCTCTTGGGGCTTCTTTGTCCAGGACGACTGGAAACTGACGACGAAGCTGACCCTGAACCTCGGCGTCCGCTACGAGTTTGAAACGCCGCTGCATGAGCGCTTCAACCGCAGCGCGCTTGGTTTCGACACCACCTATACTCAGCCCATCTCCGCCGCGGCGCAGACGGCGTACGCGGCCATTTACCCGAAGATCAACGGCGGCTTCGCTCAACTGCCCGTGAGCGCCTTCGCGTTGAACGGCGGGATGACCTTCGCCGGACTGAACGGCAACAACGGCAACCTGTATAACACGCCGAAAAACAACTTCATGCCGCGCGTCGGTTTTGCGTATCAGTTGAATGATCGCACCGTGTTCCGGGGCGGCTACGGCATCTTCGCGGGCTTCCTCGGACAGCGCCGCGGCGACGTGCAGCAGAACGGCTTCAGCCAGAACACCAGTATGGTGTTGACGAAGGATAGCGGCTTGCACTGGCTTACGACGCTCGCCAACCCCTTCCCGGACGGCGTTTCCGAAGCGCGCGGCGCCGCCGATGGCTACCAGACGTACCTGGGGCAGGGCTTCACCTACTTCAATCAGAACCCGAAGCTGCCCGTCACTAATCGTTGGGAAGTCAGCCTCCAGCGCCAGTTGCACGGATTCGTGTTTGAAGGCGCCTATGTCGGAAGCAAAACCAACCACATCGAAGTGACCCGCAACATCAATGCGCTGCCGGGGCAGTACCTCAGCACGATGCGCACGCGCGACGACACGTGGAACAACTACCTTTCGGCCTCCATCTCGAACCCGATGTACGGCCTCGTGCCCGGAAACACGCAGGGAACCTACACGAGCACTACTATTTCGCGCCAGACGCTGCTGTCGCCCTTCCCGGCCTTCGGCTCCAACGCCATCAACGGCACCGAGAATACCGGTTTTTCCTGGTATCACGGCCTCCAGTTGACGGCGCAGCGCCGCTTTTCCAAGGGCTATACCGTGTCCACCAGCTACACCTACGCGAAGTGGATGCAGGCGGTGAACCTGCTGAACGCCTCCGATCCCGCGCCATTGCGCGAAATCTCCGATTCCGACGCTCCGCACCGCATCAACATCAGCGGCGTGTGGTCGTTGCCGTTTGGCAAGGGGCACAAACTACTCGGCGGCGCGGGCGGCGTGATGGACCGTCTGGTCGGCGGTTGGGAAGTCTCCGGCATCTGGAGCATCCAGAGCGGATTCCCTCTGCCCTGGGGCAACGTGATCTACTACGGCGATCCCAAGGATATCCTGCTGCCGGTCGGCCAGCGCTCGGTGGACCATTGGTTCAACATCACGAACTTTGAAATGGCGTCCGCCAAGCAGTTGCTTTCCACCCAGCTCCGCACCTGGCCGTTCCGCTTTTCCACCCTCCGCGGACCGCGCCAGAACAACGTCGATCTCGCTCTCCTGAAGCAGACACGGATCGGCGAAGGCAAAAACATCGAGTTCCGCGCCGAGGCGCTGAATGCGGCGAACCATCCGCTGTTCCCCAATCCGAGCATGAGCCAGACGGTGGCGCAGACCGTCAAGGACACTGGATTCGGCCAGATCAGCGCGTCCACTCAGAGCAACTACGCGCGGCGCTTGCAGTTGAGCATTCGCTTCCTCTTCTAGCCGTGCCTGGGGCGGACCTCTATGATGGGGTCCGCCCTCTTTATCCCTCCTTTCGATCCGGACCTTACCCCCAGCCCCCTAGCCCGTACCCGGTTCATCACCGCAGCCATGACTGAGCGAAGTATTCGCTGAATTCCCGTGCGAAAGTGGTGATCCGGGACGATAAGCATCTCGGAGGACGAATGCGCTGCCGCGAACATGCGAAGACGATCTTGTCAGCCTGGACCAAGGGGGATCGGGAGCGTGTAGGAATGCTCTTGGATCAACCCATAGCCGACTCAGGTCCCCGCGCCTCAACGGCCGATGAGGAGGAACGCCGCGAATTGCTGATGGGCATCAAAGCCCGCCTGCGGAACTCCGACGATCGCGCGCCCGCCGCCGTAGTGTCCCTGCGCCTTTTGCGGCATCTCGCCGCTGCTCGAGGCTGACGCCGCCGCCCGGCGAGTCTGCGCCTTAAGGACACTGATATCCTTAAGGTTTATGCTCGACGACACTTCCCGCCGCAATTTTCTCAAGTCCGCTGGCGTGGCCCTGACCGCTGCTCCGGCCGTGGTGCCCGCCCTCGGCGCCGACAAGAAACTGAATATCGCCTGGATCGGGACAGGCACCCGCGGCAACTACCTCATGCAGCGGTTCTTCGCCGTCCCAGCGAACAAGGAAGAGGTGGATGTGGTGGCCGTGTGCGACGCCTACAAGGGCTACATCGCACGCTCCCGGGACCTCATCCAATCGAACGGCGGCAAGCCGCCCAAAACCTACGAGGACTACCGTCAACTCCTCGCCGATCCGAGCATAGACGCAGTTGTGATCGCCACGCCCGAACACTTGCACTATCCGATGTTCATGGCCGCGATCAAGGCGGGTAAGAATGTATACGTCGAGAAACCGCTCGCGCACACCATCGAGGAAGGTGCCGAGATGGTCAAGGCCTGGCAGAAGTCCGGCAAAGTAGTCCAGGTGGGCACGCAGAACCGAAGCAACACGTTGTACCAGAAGGCCAAGGAGATGATCGCCCAGGGCATGATTGGCGACATCCACTACGTGCGCGCTTACTGGTATCGCAACTCGCTCGACACCGACCCCGCCTGGCGCTATGTGATTCCCCCCGACGCGAGCACCGACAATACCGCCTGGGACCGCTTTCAGGAAGGCGTCAAGAACAAGCGCGCCTTCGACAAGCAGCGCTTCTACCAGTGGCGGCTCTATTGGGATTACTCCGGCGGCATCTCGACCGACCTGCTGGTCCACCAGACCGATATCACCAACTACGTCTGTGGCAAGACGGTTCCGCTCAGCTGCGCGGCGTCCGGCGGCATCTATCGCTGGACGCAGGACGACCGCGACGTGCCCGACACGTTCAGCGCGCTGTACGAGTACCCGGACAAGTTCCACATCAACTACAGCTCCTACTTCGGCAACGATCACTACGGCTACGGCGAGAACTTCATGGGCAACGAAGGGACCATCGAGGTCCTGAACCGCCAGGTGCTCAACTTCTATCCCGAGACGTTCCGCGGCAAGGCCCCCGAGAAAATCAAGGCTCGCCAGGAGGTGCACATCGAACTGCCGGGCAACGATCACAAGGCCGTCGAGGCGCACATCCGTAACTTCGTCGAAGCCGTGCAGGGCAAGACCAAAGTGATCGCCGATCCCATCATCGGCCAGCAGGCCGCTGTCGGCGGGCACATGGCGACGCTCTCTTACCGCAATAACAAGAAGGTCTACTGGGACGACAAGACGCAGAAGTATCGTTTCTCGTAAGCCCGCTTCGCAAGCCGGTCCGGACGTCGCCGTTCGGACCGGTCCACTCCGTTACAATGGGCTCGCATGAAACGGGCCGCTTCCTTGCTCGCCTTCCTCGTCCTGCTCGTCGTCGCCTTCTATCGGGACGCTTCCAGCCAGTCGAACCTCGTCCGCGAGATCGCGCCGGGCGTTTTCGTTCGCCTCGCCGAGCCCGACAAGAAGATCATCGCCAACGCCGGCTGGGTCGTCTTCCGGGACTATGTGCTCGCCATCGACGCGAACTACCCTTGGGGCGCACGCCTAATTCTCGCCGACATCCGTCGCACGACGTCCAAGCCCATTCGATTCGTGTTTGACACTCACTACCACGCCGACCACGCCTTCGGAAACAGCCTGTTCGTGGATTCCGGCGCGGCGGTGGTGTGCACGGAGGACTGCATGGAGGAGTCACGCCGCAAGAACACTCCCGCCTGGAAGGGAGACAAGGGCGAAGCAGAGTTCGACCTGAAGCAGTGGCGGCTGGAACACCCCCAACTTGGGTTCACCAACCGCATGGTCTTCGACGATGGCGCACATCGTGTGGAACTCATCCCCATGGGGCCGGCGCACACCAGGGGTGACGCCATCGCCTACCTGCCCAAGGAGCGCATCGCGTTTACCGGCGACCTGTGCGGCACCCGGGCCGGCAATAACATGGCCGATCCCGACGCCGATCCCGAGAACTGGGTGCGGAGCCTCGACCGGTTGAGCCGATTTGACATCGCCACCCTGGTCCCCGGCCACGGGCCCATCGGAGGCCACAATGCGATCGCTCCGCAGCGCCTGCTGTTCAGCACCATGATCGATGGGATCCGGGCTGGGATCGCGCGCGGCGAGTCCGCTGACCACATCGCCCAATCGCTCGACTTGACGGGCATCCACCCGAACGGCGAAGACGTCGCCCGCAATCAGGCATCCATCAAGGCGGTGTACGCGAAGCTTAGGAAGTAGCCCATGGCTACGGTTTGGTCGCCGTTTCGCTCGCCTCGAGCGATTGGCCCAATCTCGCGAGCTCGCTTCCGAGCGGGGGCGCGCCCGCCTCCCGTTTATGCTGCGCCTTCTGTGAGTACATGCGCCGGTCGGACTCGCCGAGCAGCGTTTCGGTGTCCGATCCGTGGTCCGGATAGAACGCCGCTCCGATGCTCACGCCGAGCACGGGCTCGTTGCAGATCTCTTCGCCAACCTGACGCACCATCTGCGCCAGTCGGTTGATCTTCGATTGCACCCGCTTCTCATCGGCGTTCGGGATCGTGACCACGAACTCGTCGCCACCCATGCGGGCCGCGTACTCGCCGCCGTGGCAGTCCTCCCTCAGGTGCCGGCTCACCACCTGCAACACCCGGTTCCCCACCAAGTGTCCGAACCTGTCGTTCACCTGCTTGAAACCGTCCAGATCGCACACCAGCACCGCCACCCGCGTCTGCTCGCGAGCGGCGAACGACAGTTCGGCCTCCAGATGCATGAACAGCGAACTCGCGTTCGGCAGCAGCGTCAGCGCGTCGGTGGTGGCCTCGATCTTCGCCTGCTGATAGCGCAGCGCGTTCTCGATCGCCAGAGAAACCTTCGAGTTGATGGCCAGCAGCACCCTCAGGTGGTCCCGCGAGAAGGCGTCCTTCTCGGCCTTGTACAATCCCACAACTCCGATGACTCCGCTCGCGGTCTCAAGCGGCACCCCGAGCGCCGAGCGCAGCGTGCTGAATTTCGTCGAATCGTGCAGGTAGCCCGGCTCCACCGAAGGGTTCCCGTTCAGGATCGGCTTCCGGTTCTCCGCCACCCATCCCGACAGACCCTCTCCCAAGGGAATCTTCAGGGCGGAGAACAGTTTCTGGTTTTCACCGTTGACGTAGTGCGGGATCAGCAGGTCGTTCTCGAGGATATAGATAGCGATAGCGTCGTAGGGCGCGAGCGTCTTGATTCGAGCCGCCACCACCGAAAGCGTGTCGCCCAGGCTCAACGTCGTTCCGATGCTCTGGGTCAACTCGTAGAGCGACTGGACTTCCTGCCGCGCCGCCGCGATGGAGTTCACAAACGCGCCCTGGCCTTGTTCGGTCGCCGCGGGGCCGGAATCGCTCTGGAAGCCGCTGTCCGGCGATTCCCCACGCGTGATCTTCACGTCCACCGACAGCTTCTTGCTCTCTTCCACCGGTTCCGCCCACGCCTTCTGTTCAAGTTCCTGATACCGCTTCTCGAGCAGGTCCACCACCGCCGGATCGAAGCTCTTGCCCGATTCGCTCTTCACCACTTTGAGCGCCTCCTCGAGGGTCAGCGCCTTGCGGTACTGCCGGTCCGAGGCCAACGCGTCAAAGCAGTCGACGCAGGACAGAATGCGCGCCCCGAGCGGGATCTCCTCCCCCTTCAGCCCATCCGGATAGCCGGATCCATCCCATTTCTCATGGTGCGCCCGAACCACCGGAACCACCGGGTACGGGAAGTTGATCGTGGCCAGGATCTCGGCCCCCACCACCGGATGGATTTTCATCTTCTCAAACTCCTCCGGCGTCAGCCGGCCGGGCTTCGAGATAATGTAGTCGGGAACCGCCAGCTTCCCGATATCGTGCAGGATCGAGGCCGCCTGCAGCGCCTTCGTCTCGTTCTCGTCGAGCGCCAGGTCCTTGGCGAGCTCCCGCGCGTAGACCTGCACGCGGCGCAGGTGCGTGCCGGTGGTGTGGTCCTTGGTTTCGATGGCGAGCGCCAGCGCCTCGATGGTGCGCAAGTGCAGCGCCGCCATCTGCTCTGCGTACTCCTTCTCCCGCTCGAGTTGCCCCAGATACAACCGGTAGGAGCGGAAGATGACATACACCACCGGTAGGATGAATAGCGTCAGGCGCCAGTCGAAATAGTTGAAAAGATAGCGGATCAACGCCGTGATCGACGCCCCGATCAGATAGTAGGGAAACGACCAGAAATAGCAGTCGCGCCAGATCGCAATGACATTCTTGCCTTCGGTCAGCGACACCACCCCCGCAATCGACATCGTATTCAGCAGGAAGTAGGTGCACGAGGCGAGCGCTAGGCGAAACGTCTTATCGGAGCCGAACATGTGTACGTCGTGATAGACGAAGTACGAGCCGGCAGAAGCCAGTGAAATGCTCGCCGCATTGAAGATCAAATGGATGGCCTTGGGACGCTTCTTGGCGTGCCACACGCTCTGCAACACCGTCGACAGCGCCGCGATCGCCACCGCCTCCCCCAAACTCAGTTCCGCGATGCCGATCAGGATGAAGACATAGCTCACCGACATCGTTCCCGTGATGCCGGGCAGACTCACCTTCAACCCCGCCGCAAACAGCGCGGCCAGCATATAGGCTCCGAGTCGCGAGGGATCCGCGATGCGCGAAATGGTGGCGGAATACGCGATCAGAGCCGTCGCTCCGGCAATGATCGCGCCGATATATGCTCGCGCCCGTATGGACAACATGCGCTACTTTCCGTATCGGCGCCAGGCAGTCCTTCCTTTACGACAGCGGATCCCTAGGGGCGCCGGTTCGGGAGAATCCCTGAGCTTAAGTCGGGTCAACACCCGGGAAAGTAGTACGGAAGTTTGGCGGCGGAATCAGTACGACGGGGCCGGAGGAGCTGAGACCGTTCTCCTATTCGTCGTCTCCAAGGTTCATCCTACAATTGACTTGCCTGTATGGATACGGGGCAGATTCTGCAGATCATCATCACGGTCGTGGTCCTGATTGGCGTCGCGGCCGTCGCGCTTGTCTGCGACATCCTGAAGACCAGTAACGAACGTCTCCGGCGGATCAACCTGGAGCTCCGCGTCCGCCGCGACGAAGAAAAGCGCCGGACCGCGCTGGCCCTGGAGCAACTGCACCGTCTCCAGGCGGGTCCTGGCAAAGCTCTCCCGGAGGCGCCTTCCGCGCCGATCGCCGCGGCCTCCGCGTCGGAATGCCTGCCCCCGCCCACTGACTCGACGCCCCCCGCCCCGGCCGCGGGCTTTGCTCCGAACGGTTCGGCCGCCGCTCCCGCGCCCGCGCTTGCTCCCGAGTCCGTATCCCTCGCTGAACCTCCGTGTCC
The DNA here is from genome assembly GCA_018268715.1 of Acidobacteriota bacterium. Classification (GTDB taxonomy): domain Bacteria; phylum Acidobacteriota; class Terriglobia; order Bryobacterales; family Bryobacteraceae; genus TMP-7. The sequence goes on from JAFDVZ010000014.1 coordinate 113,040, forward strand.
CATTGTCCGGGCCATCGCGCTCGCCACTCCCCAGGTTGCCCCGGCGTCGATCGCCGGCCCCCTGGCATCCAAGACCGGGGCGCCGACGATGTCCCACCGCCGGGACTGGGAGCAACTGCTGCGAAACTCCTCGCGACGCCGCGTTCCGCTCGAGCTTGCGCCGCCCCAAGCGCGTCACAAAGGCGAGCTGATTCCGTTTGAGTCCCTGCAACCCAGCCCGGAATCGTTCGGTCTTCCCGGTGGATTTCACCCCTACGCCGCGCTCGCCCACTTTCTGGACTCCCGGTCGCCGTTCCGCGGAATGGTGATGGCCGTCGGAGTGAACGGGGTTCCGGACCTGACGGCCGACGCCGCTCCGGACGATACGCTGCTCGACGCCGTCGAGGACCTCCTGCGCGATCTTCTTGAGGCCCACGAGTTCTGCTCCCCCACCGGCCGCGGCCGCTTCGTCATCCTCACGCCGGATCGGGACGCCGCCGCTCAGCGCCGTTTTGACGCGGTGCTCGGGCAGCTTTGGAACTTCCAACTCCGCCGTGCCTTCGCCGGCGCTCAGTTGTTCCACTGCGGAGGCTTCGAGGCCGACGGCGAGCCGCTGTCGAAGGGCGTGGCCGCCGCGGTCGCCCACATGGACGCCAACCGTGGCTCAACGGCGGCTCCGCAGCTCGAAACCGTTCGCCGGCGGCTGGCGGTCTGAACCTCCTAATTCTGTCGGCGCCGGTCTGCTATGTTGTAATAAATTATGCGAATTCTGGTCGTCGAAGACGAAAAGCGAATCGCCGATTTCTTGTCCCGAGGGCTCGAAAGCGCTGGTTACGCCGTCGACATGGCCAGTAACGGTTCGACGGCCCTCGATCTGGCCCACGCCACCGAATACGACCTCATCATCCTCGACCTCGGCCTGCCCGACATGGACGGCCTGCAGGTCCTCCAGAAGATCCGGAACCGCAAGACCAGCCCGCCGGTGCTGATCCTCAGCGCCCGCGACGCCGTCGATGACCGCGTCAAAGGCCTCGAGGTGGGGGCCGACGACTATCTTGTTAAGCCGTTCGCGTTCGTCGAATTGCTCGCCCGCGTTCGCGCCCTGCTTCGGCGCGGCCAACCTACCCCGGAACGCCTCCAGGTGGGCGATCTTTCCCTCGATTGCATCCGCCGCAAAGTCACACGCGGCGGCGAGAACATCGAACTCGCGCCCAAGGAATTCAGCATCCTTGAATACCTGATGCGAAACCGGGGCCGTCCCCTCAGCCGCACCATGATCGTGGAACATGTCTGGGACATGGACTACGACGGACTCACCAATATCGTCGACGTGTACATCCGTCACCTGCGCAGCAAGATCGACGACCGTTACCCGGCCAAAATGATCCAGACCGTCCGCGGCATCGGCTACATGCTCGACCTTCCGGAGCGTTCGGAATCGCGTTACGAGGCCGCCGGCGGCCATATGCAGGATTAAACCCCAGGAGGCGTCCCATCACGGCGATCCGCGAGTATTGGAAGCGCCTGAAGTTCGTGCGAAGCCTGCGTTTTCGGCTCGCTCTCGGCTACCTGCTGATCTTCACGCTCATGCTGACGGTCATTGGCGCGCTGTTTCGCGAAAGCCTCAGCTCTATCCTGTACGCGCAGGTCACCGCCGCCCTCGAAGAAGAGTGGGGCGCGAGCAAAGGCTACCTGCGATTCGAACACCGCCGCCCGATCTGGTTCTTCGACCACTTCGACCCCGAGGAATCCCTGATCGTCAGCCGCATCCAACGCGTTTACCTTTCCACCGATTCCGACGGGACGTTGCTTGAAATGTCGCCCGTCTACCGCGGCATCGGGCCCGACAGCCTCGATCACATACAGCGCGTGTTGCAGTCCGCCTCGCCCGTGGTGGTCATCCGCAAGGATGAACACGGAACGCCCTATCTCATTCGCCAGGGCGCCGTGCCCGACGAGCGCCGTCATCAGTATTTTGTCGCCATCGGCCGTTCGCTCGCCGACGCGGACCGAATCGTCGCCACGTTCACCTGGCGATACTTCGCCATCATGCCGCTGTTGGTCATTCTGGCCGGCGCGCTCGGGTGGGCGCTCGCCGGCCGCGCCCTGCAGCCGGTCAAGGACCTGGCGGACAAGGCCCACAAGATCACGAGCTCCGACCTGACGGTGAAGATCCCGCTGCGCGGCACCGACGACGAACTCGACGAACTCGTTGAGGCGTTCAACCGCATGATGAGCAGTCTGAACCTCTCCTTCGAGCGGATTCGCCAGTTTTCCACCGATGTCTCGCACGAGCTACGCACGCCCTTGACCGCCATTCGCGGCCAGCTCGAAGTGGCGTTGTTCACCGCGCGCACTCCGGACCAGTATCAGGACGCCATGGTCAACGCGCTTCAGGACGTCGAGCAGCTCTCCAACATCGTCCGAGCGTTGCTGCTGCTCTCCCAGGCCGAATCCGGCCAACTGGCTCTACAGATGACGCCCGTGGACCTGAGCGATGTATTGACGGACATGGTGGAGCAATACGACATTCCCGCCGAGGCCGCCGGCGTCACGCTGTCGGCGGAGGTCTCGCCCGGATGCCTGGTGCGCGCCGACAAGACCCAGATGGAGCGGCTGGTGTCGAACCTGCTGTCGAACGCCATCAAGTACACGCCCGAGGGCGGCAAAGTCATCCTCGGACTCGCCCACGACGCGGAATCGCCGGGCTGGGTGCGCCTGTCGGTGCGCGACACCGGCATCGGGATACCGGCGGAGAAACTGCCCCACATCTTCGACCGCTTCTACCGCGTGCGCTCCACGGAGACCAATAAGGTGCACGGCCTGGGCCTTGGCCTAAGCTTCGTCTCCTGGATCGTGCAAGCCCACAACGGCAGGATCAGTGTGGAAAGCGTCGAAGGGCAAGGCTCGACGTTCAAGGTGCTCCTGCCGGCCGCCGAGAGCGCCAAGTTGCTTACGACGCCAGCCCCCGTGGCCGCCGCCTAGATGGCTCGCTTCCGCGCCGTCTTCCTCGCGGCGGCCGCCTTCTTAGCTGCTGTCTTCGTGACTCCTGTCTTCTTGCCCACCGTCTTCTTCCCCGCCGCTTTCTTTACGGCCTTTCGGCGCCCCGCCGGCGCGGCGCCCGACCCTGTCGCCATGTCCAATCCGAACAGATCCGCCAGGTCCTCTCCTCCCAGCACCTTTCCCTTGCCCGGCGCCCCGGCCGCCGGTGTGGGCAATCCCTTCCCCGCCGATGCGATCAGATCCTTCTCATCCACCTCGCGCAACCGGAACAGCAACTCCGGATGCTTGTCGAACCGGGCGCCGATCCCGTACAGCACCGCCGCCACGTGCTTACACATGGTTGCCCAATCCGGACAACCGCACGACATCGCGATCTCCCTGGGCGCCGGGAACAACCCAACGCCTTGCCGGCAGATCCGCTCCATCACGGCCTTGGACAGGCGCCCTTGCAGCAGTTCCACCAGCGAGTCGATCCCACCCGCACAATCCTCGCAGATGGACCGCCAGCGAGCCTTCGAAACCGCCTCCACCTTCACCTGAACTTCGTACAGGCTCGACCCGCTCACCAACGCGTGAATCTCGCCCGCGGCGATCTGTAGATCCACCACCGATCCGTGCCGCACGTACGTTCGCCCGCGCGGCAGCCGGTTCGCAAAGTCGCTGTACCGTTCCAGGTTCTCGCACCAGGCCTTGCCCCAGAACGTCCTCACGATGGTTCGTCCATCGATGAGTACGGGAGAAACGGCCTGCCCCTTCTTCCGGCGAGCCTCCACTTCCCGCGCCGCCTGCCGGCGACGTTCGCCCACCGAAACATAGGACCGCCAGTTCCAGGAATCCACCATCGGTCAGATCTCCTCGCTCGCCTTCGTGACATCGAGCGCCACCAGTTTCAACAACTCCTCATCGTTCATCTCCGTCAACAGCGCCTCGCCGCCGCCCTCGAGCAGGCCGCTCGCCAGCGCGCGTTTCGACTCCAACAGCCCGTCGATCTTCTCTTCCACCGTACCCCGGCACACGAACTTGTGCACCAACACGTTTCGGGTTTGCCCGATGCGAAAGGCGCGGTCGGTCGCCTGGTTCTCAACCGCCGGATTCCACCATCGGTCGAAGTGGACGACATGTGACGCCGCGGTCAGGTTCAGCCCCGATCCACCGGCCTTCAGCGACAGCACGAAGAACCGCTCGGCTTCGTCCTGTTGGAAACGGCGCACCAGTTCCTGCCGCTGTTTCACCGGAGTCCCGCCATCGAGCGTCAGCCCCGGTCCGCCCAGCAGCGTCCCCAGGAACGCCGCCAGCGGCCCCGTCATCTCGCGAAACTGCGTGAAGATCAGCATCTTCTCCTGCCGCGCCCCGGCCGCCTCGGCGATCTCCCGCAGCCGTCGCCACTTCCCGCTGTCGGCCTCGCCCCAACCCCCGTCCCCCAGCCAGTGCGACGGGTGGTTGCAGATTTGCTTGAACCGCATCAGGAACGCGAGCACCAGCCCCTTACGCGCGATCCCGGTCGCCGTCTCCAGTTGTTCCGCCAACTCCTTCACCGCCTGTTGATACAGTACGGCCTGCCTCTTGCTCAACTGGCAGAACGCCTTCACTTCCGTCTTATCCGGCAAGTCCGCGATCACGGACTTGTCCGTCTTCAGCCGCCGCAGAATGTACGGCCGGATGAGTTCGCGCAGCGGCCCGTAGGAGCCATGGCCTTTTTCCTCCAGCCGCTTAGCGAAGGTCGTAAACTGCTTGGCCGACCCGAGCAACCCCGGATTGATAAAGTCGAAGATTGACCACAAGTCCCCCAGCCGGTTCTCCACCGGCGTGCCCGTCAGCGCCACCCGCGCCCGAGCCCGCAGTTGTTTGGCCATCCGAGTCTGCTTGGCGTCAGGATTCTTGATGGCCTGCGCTTCGTCGAGCACGACTAATCTCCACTCGCGCTCCCGCATCCAGGGGATTCGCGTCAGAGCCCCATAGCTCGTGATCGCCAGATCCATCCCATCCAGCCGCTCCGGCGTCTTCAGTTCGGCGGTGGGCACGGCCGAAGGATGCGCGATCAGCACCCGCAACTCCGGCGCGAAGCGTTCGATTTCGGCGGCCCAGTTGGCCAACAGGGACGCCGGCGCCACCAGCAAGCTCGTAGGGCGTCGTTTCTCCTCGCGCCGTAGCACCAGCAGTAGGGACAACACCTGGATCGTCTTCCCCAGCCCCATATCATCGGCCAGACACGCCCCCAACCCCAACTGCGCCAAAAAGTACAACCAGCGTACGCCGGTCTGCTGGTAAGGCCGCAGCGTCCCTTTCAACCCTGGCCCTGGCTCCACGCGCGCCAACCCCTCTGGACTGCGTAATCCCTTGAGCGTCTCCGCCAGCCACTTGCCCGCCGTCACCTGCGCCCAATCCGCGGCGTCCGCCAGATCGGCGTCCCCTGCGCCCATGCCGGCGCCCGCCGCCATGCGCATGGCCTCGGAGAATTCGAGCCCGTTCTCGGCCGCCAGCCGCTCCACTCTCTTGAAGCGTTCGATCAGCCGGCCCAGTTGCTCGCCATCGACCTCCACCCAACGTCCCCGCACTAGCGCCAGCCCATCCTGCTGCGCCAGAAGCTCGCGGATTTCGGCCCTCGACAAGCTCTCGCCGTCGAGCGTGACTTCCATCCGGAAATCCAGCAACGCATTCTGCCCGAGCCCGTTCGGCGCCTTGCCTCCCACCGTCCCGGTCACGCGCGGGCGCGGCGGACGGTTGCCCCGCCAGGCTGCGGGCATTCTGAGCACGACGCCCGCCCGTTCGAGTTGCGGCGCATCCTGCAACATGCGCAAGGCCTCGCCCGGCGTCCACCGCAGCGGATGGAAGATCTCGCTCCGGTCCACCATTTCCTTCAACCACGGGCAGTTTTCCGAGGCCCGCTGCACAGGCAGCAGTAGGGAAAGCAACCGTTCCCTGTTGGCGGCCCCGGCGTATTCGCGAAGGGCTTCGCCAAGCGGAAGATGCTGCGCCCTGGCCTGGGCCGACAACCGCGTGGTGTAGGTGGCGAGGAAGGCGAACGGCGCATCCGGATCCTTCCGGTTCTCCGCCAGGTTGAAGTGGACTCGCCCCACCAGGTTCCAAGCCGGGTTGCGACGGTTCAGGAACTCCTGGACGCCGCGACCGTCCTCGGCGAGTTCAGCGGCGAAGGCGGCGTCGATCGCGCGCCACAGAGCCTGGAGCACCTCTTGGGTCAGGTACTCCCCGCCCAGCATGGGAGGCGCACTAAGCACCATCCGGTCCAACTCGTTATCCGGCAGTGGCTGGGCGCGCGGCCGGCCCGACGCAGCGTCGATCTCCGGCCCGGTGCACAGCGCAGTTACATACCGGGCGCCGAACTCGCGCCAGTAAGCGAGAGCGGGAGGCAGGACTGCGGCGGTCTCCTCGATGCCCAACTGAAGAAGCCCGTGGCCCGCCCCACGCGCAAACGCCCGCCGCAGCCGTCCAGCGACCTTGTCGTCAAGGCCGGCGGCCGCTTCTTCAACAAGCACCAAACGTCCATGCGGCGTCAGGCCGGCAACCAGAGAGTCGGAGCCCATGCGATAACCCTCCAGCCTAGCAATTCATGAGGTGCGGTTTGTGCGCCTCTGCCGCTTTCGTGAACGAATGCAACACCGGTCAGAGTCGCGCAAATTCGACCTCTTGTTCGTGTTCCGAACGCCCAACCTTTGTCGAAGCAGCCTTCAACAACAGCCGCTCGAAGATTCACGGCGCCCGGCGCGCATTAGCGCAGCCCGTAGCTCGCGTTCAGACGCTGGAACAACATGAAAATCGGACAATTCGGCCCATTACTGATGTTGCTGTTTCCGCCCGCTGTGGTGGCTCAGGCGTCGTCGTACTCACCGCGCGTATCGTTCGGGTTCGTTGGAGGCACGCCGCTGACTCGGGATTTTCCGCTCTCCCGGACGACCTTCACAGACCCGAACTTCGGGCCGGGGCAGACGACCTTTGACTGGTTCTCCGATACGCGGGTCTTTCTCGAGGGCCTGTCTGTTGAAATTGACCTCGGTGGAGGACTCTCGATCGAGGCGAACGCCCTGCACCGCACCCTCCATCTGCAACGGCGGCTCATTCTCCAGAGCGGAACGGTCCAGCCGGACGGCGAAAACACGCCGACCACCTGGGAGTGGCCAATCCTGGCAAAATACGGGGTTCCTTTGGGCGAGACGATACGGCCGTTCGTCGAGGTGGGACCGTCGTTCAGAACCCGTCATAACCAGGCGCCGGCGGAGCCATCGCAAATCGGGGCCACGGTTGGAACGGGTGTCGAATTTCGCTTTGGCCGGTTCAGGGTCTCGCCGGCGTTGCGTTACACGCGTTGGCGTTACGACGGTGACTATCCACGAGCGGCCACAAAGCGTGACCAGATCGAATTTGTCACCGGAGTCAGTTACGCCACGTCGGTCGGGTCGTGGCGCCTGGCGAACAGGAAACTCCGTCTTGGAGCGGTTGGCGGCATCCCATTCACCGGCGGACTCAAGGAGCGGGACCCATTCAAACGCTTGAACGAACAACAGGGCTACCTCGGCGGGATCGCCGTGGAATGGGAACTGAGTCGCCGTGCGTCGTTCGAAGTGAACGGCCTGTATCGGCCTCTGCGCGCCCGCACGTATTCCCTCGAAATCCCGGCTGGTGCCCCCGCGGATGAGTCGGGGACCGATTTCACTGTTGTGACGTGGCAGTTCCCGGCGCTCGCTAAGTACCGCTTGTGCCCTGGGTCAAAGATCCGCCCGGTGATCGAGGCGGGACCGTCGTTCCGTGCAGCGGGAAATCTGAACGGCTATAATCCTTCGCGCTACGGTTTTACAGCAGGAGGCGGAATCGAGACAGACAACAAGGCGATGAAGATCAGTCCAGTGCTGCGCTACACCAGGTGGGCGAAAGATCCGGCCGGGACTTTGACGTCCGCAAGCACTGCACGCAATCAGTTGGAGTTGCTGTTTTCCTTCACGTTCTGATTTCGGGCCCTTCCATGTTCGACGCCATCCGCCAGCCGCCGGGCCCGCCAAAACAACTCTCAGCACCGTAGTGAGCGTCGTCCCGCTCAGTGATCTCCGTGAGAAACGAAGCGGGCAATCGATCCGTCGCTCAGAGTTTCATGGTTACAATGAGAGTTGCAATGAGTCTGTCCATCGACGAGCGCGAACGAGAAGGCGTCAAGATCCTGGATCTGCACGGCCGTCTCACGGTCGGTCCGCCCGCTGGCCAATTGCGTGAGAAGATCACCGCGCTCCAGGCGGCCGGTTTCATCCGGATCGTCCTCAACCTCGCCGAAGTCGACTACATCGACAGCACCGGTCTCGGGACCCTGGTCATCTGCTTCACAAGCCTCGAAAAGGCCAAGGGCAATCTCCGACTATGCAACCTGAACCGGCGCAATCTGGAACTGCTGGTTCTCACCAAGCTCAGCACGGTCTTCGCCCTCTACAACGACGAGCAGGACGCGGTGAACAGCTTTTTCCCGAACCGCGAGATCAAGCACTTCGACATCCTCAGCTTCGTCCAGCAGCAGCAGGACGAATAGCGCCGCGCTCGTCCGCCTCAAACATGGGGACTCTCTATGAGCATTTGGGGCATTTGTGTCCGCCCAACCAACCCGTTACGCTATAAATAGCCGATTAAAACTATGCTGTCCCTCAACCGGATTTTCGCGATTCGCCCCGCCTCCGTCAGCCGGATCGCCGGGCTTGGATTTCTAGCGCTCGTGGCCGCGGCTGTGCCGGCCTCGGCGCAACAGCAAGGCACACTTCGGACTCGTGTTGAGCCGGGCCATGCCGGAGTCTTCGTCGACGGCAAGTACCTCGGACCGGCGAAGAATTTCGGCGTCGCCCGCAAGTACTCCTTGCCCGCCGGCGAACACGAGGTGAAACTCGTCGAGCCGCGCTACGAGGATATGACCACCAAGGTCACCATCACCGCCGGCAAGACCACGGTCCTGAACCAGAGCCTCAAGGCGCTGCCCTTGGCCAAGCCGCCTTACGGCTTGCTGAAGATCGAAGGCGCCCACAAGTATTCGCCCGTCTACATCAACGAGAAGTACTACGGACAGGCCGCCGAATTCGACAATTTCGTCCAGGGGCTGAAGATTCCCCCGGGCGAATATGCTGTGAAGGTGGTCGGCGTGGAAGGTGGCCCCAGTAAGGACGAGAAGGTCAAGGTCGAAGCCGACAAAACCACCATTATCAAGATGAAGTAGGCGCACGGCAGGGAGGCGCGCCCCGCTTTTGCTACAGTCAGAGAGGACGGACTCGAGGTTATCGATGGCTGGCGCCGGCATCAAAGACTCTCTCAAAAAGCGGGGCGTGCGGCTCACAAGGCAGCGCCAGATTCTGCTGGAGCTGATCGACCAGTCGGGCGAGCACCTCGACGCCGAGAGCCTCTACCTGCTCGCGCATCAGAAGGACCCGAAACTTAACCGCGTCACGGTTTACCGCACCTTGAAACTTCTCAAGGAAGGTGGGTTGGTGGATGAGCTCGACCTCATGCACCACAGTGGCGACCAGCACTACTACGAGACGCGGCTGAAGCAGGAACACGCTCACGTCGTGTGTTTGCGCTGCGGCAAGGTCGAGGAGTTCTTCGGCGAGCCTCTCCAGAAGCTCCGCCGCCAGGTCGAATCCCACTTCGGATTTCAGATCGTGGTCGCGCGCACCGAAATTGGCGGCTACTGCTCCCACTGCCAGCGGCTGCGCGCCGAGGAACTGCAACGGCTCGCCGAGGACACCGAACCGGCCGAGCCGCTCGGAAAGCCCAAGCATCGCGGCGCCCGGAGCCGCTGATGCGTCCGGCGTTGTTGATCGTCGTAAATCCTTCCGGCAACCGCAGCCGGATGCCCGTCGAACCCGTCCCCTTCACCATCGGCCGCAACGCAGATAACCAGCTGGTGTTGCGCGATAACCGCATCTCGCGCACCCACGCCCGCATCTGGTTTGAAAACGGCGAATACGTCATCGAAGACCTCAAGAGCCGTCACGGAGTCTTCGTCAATGGCGTCCGGATCGAACGCCACGTGCTTGCCGACTCCGACCACATCGAGTTCGGCTTCGCCGATTCCTACAAACTCACCTTCAGCTTCGAGGATCGAGAACTGAACCGGATCCTCGACCAGATCGTTCCCGCCGCCTCGGGACAAACCTCGAATCTTGGCAAGCTCCGAGCCCTGGTCGAAGTCGCCCGCACGCTGCAAAGCGCCCTGTCGATCGACGACGTGCTGACCGCCGTGGTCGACGCGGCCCTCGCCGTCACCGGCACGGAGCGCGGGTTCCTGCTGCTGAAACGCGGCAAGGACCTCGACATGAAGGTGGCCCGCGATTGCGCCGGCGCCCCGCTCGCCACCGACGACCTCAAGGTGCCGATGTCGGTGATCAACCGCGCCTTGAGCAACCGCCGCGAGCTGCTGTCGATGTCCTTCGACCCGCTTGAGGAACAGGGCGTCCGGCCCGAATCCACCATCGCGAACCTGGAGTTGCGCAGCGTCGTCTGCGTTCCGCTGGTCCGCGTGCGGACCGTCAACGCCCAGGAAACCTCCATCCTGTCGGCCGCGAGCGAAACCGTCGGCGTGCTGTACATGGATTCGCGCGGCGCTCCGGCCGATCTGTCGCACGGCAATCGGGAGTTGCTCCAGACGCTCGCCCTCGAAGCCTCGACGGTGCTCGAAAACGCGCGCCTGCTCGAAGAGGAGCGAGAGAAGAACCGGCTCGAGGAAGAGCTGAACATCGCCCGCCGCATCCAGGAAGGCCTTCTGCCGCCGGCGTTGCCCCGCGAAGGTTGGTTCCGCGCCGCCGGCTCCAGCGTGCCCTCCGCGCAAGTGGGCGGCGACTGTTTCGACATCCGCCAACTCCACTCGAACGCCTGGCTGACCATCGTCGCCGACGTGTCCGGCAAGGGGGTCAGTTCGGCCCTGCTCGCATCGCTGCTACAGGGCGCGTTCCTGCTCGCCTCCGATGACCCGTCTCGCATCGATGCCGCTTTGACCAGCGTGAACCGTCACCTGCTTGAGCGCACGCGCGGCGAAAAGTACGCCACCGTCTTTTACGGAACCATCGCTGCCGATGGCCGGCTGCAATGGGCCAACGCCGGTCATTGCACCCCGTTGCTGCTGCACCTCGACGGACGCATGCGCTCGCTTCGCACCACGGGCCTTCCGCTTGGCATGCTCGAGATCGCCCAGTACTCCATCGAGACCCTCCAACTCGAGCCCGGCGACAAACTGGTCATCTACAGCGACGGCGTCACGGAGGCCGAGGACGCCGAGAACAAGTTCTTTGGCATCGAGCGCCTGCGCGCCGTCCTGCGCGACAACGCGGGCGACGACTGCGCCGCCCTGCACGGCCGGATCATGGACGCCGTCGACAAGTACGCCGACGGCGCCGTGCTCAGCGACGATGTGACGCTGGTCGTTCTCGAATACCGGCCGGAGGCCGCCTCCTAACCTTGCTCCGGGCCCGCGACTTCCCGCTGGTGGCCGCCGCGGTCATCGCCATCTACTTTGCCGCTCTCACGGGACCTGGCTTCGGAATGCAGTTCGCGCCCGACGATTTCCAGAACCTTTGGCGTTACTGGCATTCGGGCCCGGTGGCGGCCGTCGAAGCCAACCTGTTGCTCGTCACCAACTACTACCGACCGCTGGGCGCCCTGTTCTACCTGCCCCTCTTTCACATGTTCCGATTCGATCCTCTGCCCTATCGGATTGTCTATCACGCACTAATCTGGCTGAACCTCTTTCTGCTCTACCGGCTCGCCAGACATGTGAACCGCGGCGGCCTCGCCGTCGGGCTCGCGGTGCTGGTCGGCGGGTTTCATGCCGAGGCGGTGGGGGTCTATATGAGCAACTCTATGATCTACGAGGTGCTCTGCTTCCTCTTCATGGTGGGCGCGACGGCCTACTATATCGGCGTTCGTCGGGACGGCCGTCCGCTCAACCGGCGCCAATTGGCGATCTTCACGATCCTGTTCGTCTGCGCCCTGAATGCGAAGGAGATGGCGGTGGTGACGCCGGCCATCCTGGCGGTTTACGAACTCCTCTATTATCACGGCTGGCGGCGCCGTCCCAGCGACCTGATTCCGCTCGCCTTGGCGTTCGCCATCTCCGCGGCTTACACGCTCGGCAAGATGAGCGGCGCCGATTCGCTGGCGCACATTCCGACCTACGAGCCCGCATACACGCTGGATCGGTTCCTGTTGACGCTCCGAACCTACGCTGGGCAACTGCTGATGCGCGACGAACCGCCGGCCGCGGCGGCGGCAATCTCGCTTTGGGGTATCCTCGTCGCGCTGGCGGCCGTCTTCCGGCGCAAGGCGATGTGGTTCGGATTGGCGTTCGCCTTCCTCGCCTTTCTTCCGCTGAGCTTCGTGCCGCCGCGCCTCGCATTCGTGCTGTACATCCCGATGGTGGGATTCGGTATCTACTTGGGCGAACTGATCGGCGCTGTCGTGGACCTGGCCGCCGCCCGCTTCCGCACCCCGCCTACCTACGCGGTTGAAGCCAAGGCTATCGTGTTTGTCGCGGGCCTGACCGCTTGCGCTGCAATCCACTCCGCCCGCGCGCAACAGCGGATCGGCGAGACCGCTCTCGCCCAGCAGGCCCATTGGAAGGTGCTCCAGGAGTTCGCCCGCGTTCATCCCAAGGCCAAACCGGGTGGACGACTGCTCATCATCGGCACGCCGCTCGATGGCGAGTGGGATCTTTACTTCATCGCTGGACCCTACATCAATGACCGCTCTCTGAAAGTGGCCTGGGTCAAGTCGCCCGGTGAGACGCCGCACGGCGAGTTCCGGACCGACCCGGACAGCATCTGGCGCTTTGACCGTAACACCCTGATCCAGGAGCGTTAGTCAGTTCACACTCCGGACCACAGCGCCGATACGAACTGCATAGGAGTAGCCTCCCCAAGGATGCCCTGCTGCCCGCATTGCATCGAGTACTTCGGCGACGCCGAGCGAACGTCTTGCGCCGCCTGCGGTCACCCTCGGACGTGCGCGGCCGAGTGTTCGAGCCTGTTTGAAATCCCGCTGGCGCCGCCCGAATTCGGCCGTGGCATCGACGAGGACCTGACGGTCGAGACGCCCTATCGCGAGCGTTTTGTCGAACAAGCGCGGGAGATCGGCCGCGCACTCAGAAGCGCCATCCACCAGCATGGCCCTTCGCATCCGCGGACTTCGTTGCTCCGGCTGGATCTTCTCGAAATCTACGTGGACCCAGAATGGGAGGACTTCGATTCCTACACTGCGCTCCAACGCGCGCGCGTGGAATCCTGCGCCGATGTGCTGCTGCGCGCCGAACCGACTCTGCCCGAGGGAGAAAAAACCGTCCGGTTTCGGCTGCGGCTGGCGCGAATCTTCTACGACGTCCGATCCCCCGCGAAGGCCGACGCGCTGGCGGGAAGCGGGCTCGCCCGGCAGGATCCACCGGACGGTCCCATCCTGACCGATCTGCAGCGGCTCGGCTGGAGCGCACTGTGCGGGCGCCGGTCGCTGGACATCGCCGAGCAGTGTTACCGGCGGGTGGTGGCCGGGCTGCGTGAATCGGGCCGGGAATACCTGGATCCTCTCGACTGCCTGCAGCGCGTGCTGACGGCCCAGGGTCGCGCCACGGAGGCGCGCGTTGTGGGTCGTCAGGTCGACGACCTGCGGGCGCAACGCGAGGCGAGCCGCCGTCAACGTTTCCTCGGGATGCTGTCAGCGCTTCAGTCTCACTGGGAGGTACAGGGCCGCGGCCCAAAGTGACCTAGCGCCTGAGCAGCCAGACTTCTGAGAGTCGCGATTGCCGCCGCCAGTTGAGATCCTCCTCACCAGTCACGTGGTCGAACGTCAGCACCAGTTTGCGATCCTTCAAGAACCGCGCTTCCACACGAAACTCCTTGAACTCTCCCATCTGACTCCCGTTGAGGTATGGCTCTACCCGCTCTCCGTCGATGCGCAGCCAGCACTGTCCATAGCCGCTGGTGCGTATGACGTACGCGGCGTCGGGATCGAGCCCCTCATACACGATGCTGTGCGGCCATAGTGTCGCCTGCCATGAAAGGCGGGCGCGGCTCTTGCCGTTGTCCCACCACCAGAAGGTTGGATCCAACCGCCGATCTTCCTCGGGCTCCACGTAGTCGGTATCGCCATGCATCACGTGCGGCGATTTCGAAGCGTTGCCCACGTTGTCATAGAAACTGCCGGGCCCCGGATGTTCCCAGGCCTCTAGCGCCACAAGCCGGGCGGTCCGCTCCGTCTCCGACGCCATCGCGCTAACCTTCTTGAATTCGTCCTCCAGCCACCAGCGGTTATTCAACGGATAGTCGACGAAATCGAGCACCGCGCCGCGTTCCTCGCCGCTCGCGAAGTACGTCGGCACGCTCGACTGCAGCCCGATGGACCGGAACAGCTTCTCGCACAGCTCTTCAACCCGCGCCTTCAAGTCGGCGGCTGCCGGTTCCCGCACCGCACGATTCAGCGCCGCCTCAGCCAACTCCATCGCCTTCGCCGAGCCGATCCGCGGAGCCGTCGCCATGGCCGCGTTCGCCTCCTCTTCGAGCCGCGTCTCATACAACAGCCGCCGCCGGACCATGGCGTCGTAATTGGCCCGCAACAGACACATCTGCCACCGCCAGTTTGCCCCAAGTTCCGGCGCCTTGCGCTCCAGTTCGCGCCAAAACAGCAGCGTCGATTCCACCGCGCCGTTGTCCTTCAGCGGGCCACGCCAGTTCCGCTCGAGCGCCAGCAAACCATCCGCCGCCTGCTCGGCCACGGCGCCGTTGAAGTACACGCGCGAGTAGTCGGCCAGAATGTCGCGCACAGGCGTTGATGGATCCCAGGCGAGCGCGCTCCAGACAATCTTATTCACGTCGTCGTGGATGCCGTCGGAGTAGGAGATGAAGCCGTCGCTGTAGGGCGCAAACCAATTGTGGATCAGCGCGAACTCGGACGGTCGCGGGTTCACGGCCTCACGCCCCAGTGTCAACGCGTAGGCCTGATCCCAGGACGGGACCTGATACTGGCAGATCTTGTTGTGCGTCAGGTCCGGATACAACCGCAGGCCGTATTGTTTCGGCAACCGCAGCCGCGCCGGCTGGATGGGCGGGCTCGACGGCCCGGCCACCAGCCCGCCTAGCCACGCGGGGCGGCGCTTGTCGATGTAGTCGTAGACCGCGTCAATGGCGGCAGCCTTGTAGCCTTGCAGGGACAGCCAGATCTTTGCCTTTGGATGCAGCGGCGCCATGCGCGCCGCCACGTCTTCCAGAAAGGGCAACACCGACTCCGGCGGGTTGTCGCCCGGATCGCCACCCGGGAAGAAGAAGCCGGTGAATTCCGGCGAATCGCGCAGAAACTCTTCGATCCGGCCGAGCATGGCGGCCCGCTTGGCGGCGTCCTTCAAGTCGAAGTCGGCTGGAACCCATGCCCAGTAATCCAGACCGTAACGCTTGCAGATCTCGCTGACGGCGCGATTCATTTCGCGCCTTGGGACCTTCATCACCGGCGTTGGGCGCTTGTCCTCCAGCGGGATGGACTCGATGCTGTTCACGCCGAAGAAGGCCAACTCGCGGATGTACTGCTCAAACTGGGCGACAGTCCAGGCGTCGTAGGAGTTGGCCTGCGCACGATAGCCCAACTGGTGCCCACGGATCGGGTAGGCGGGCGCGGTCACCATGTCGACCGGGCCTGTCAGCGTCACCCGTCCCGGCGCGGCGTCCAGCATGCGAAGCAGCCGGCCAACGCCGAACAGCACACCTCGCTGGTCCGCGCCGACGATGCGCACGGTTGTGGCGCCGGTCGTAATTCGATAGCCTTCCGCTCGTCCACTCGCGGCCGTTCGATCTACGGCCAGCGTGACGGTCGGACCGCCCGCCGGCGCATGATCAGTCACCTTCCAACGGACGCCGCGGCGGCGCTGCACTTCTTCGGCGAGAACCGTGGACGCAATACTCCCTGGCGGAGCGACGATCACGGCATGGGTGAGATCGAGAACGGCGGAATACAGCGGGAAGGCCGCGAGCAGCAACGTGAGGAATTTCATCGACTCCCGCCATCCTACCGCGAAAGCGGGAAGGGGCAGGCCCGGCGCGCACCAGGCCGCCCCCGCGGCGCTACTTCGTTTCGCAGGACTTCAGGTCGGTGTGGTTCTTTCCCTTGTAACACTTGCCGACATCGTTGAGGTCCTTTTTGCCCATGGCGGTGTGGCACACCGTGCACTTGGCGCCGCCTTCCTTCTTCGCGTAGGCGGGCGTGGCGAACGAATTCATCTGGCTCACATACAAGCCACCTGCGAGCAGTGCGGCCGGGAGCGTGTACTTCGCAACTGTTTTCATCATCCGATTCTCCTGATTGAACAACTTAGCCGGGCTTTTCCCCTCTACCCAATTCGAAATATTGGGTCGCTCTGTCAGTATCCCACGTCCGTTCGTACAAGCGAATCGATCCACCGGGCGGCTATCCTGGATGAACGATGGCGCCGTTGGAAGTTCTGGTTCTTTCGAATCCCGCTGCTCCGCATGTGCGCGCGCTGGATGCGCTCAGGGATTCGGCGAATTTCACTATCGGCAAGGATCCCGACCTGCTGGCGGAAGCCGCGCCACGCGCCGACGTCATCCTGAATGCGGTGTTTACCGGCGACCTGCTTCGCATCGCGTTTCCGCTGGCGGGCGCCGTGAAGTGGGTGCACTCGCTGTCGGCAGGTGTGGAGCCCATCCTTTTTCCGGAACTCATCCACAGCCAGGTTCCTCTCACCAACGGAAGGGGCGTGTTCCGGCGGTCGCTCGGCGAATGGACGATCGCGGCGGCGCTGTATTTCGCCAAGGAGTTCCGGCGCGCCATCGCACAGCAGGAGGGCTCGCTGTGGCGGCAGTTCGATATCGACGAACTGTACGGCCGCACCCTGGGGATCGTGGGATACGGAGAGATTGGGCGTTCGGCGGCGGAGTTGGCCAAACCTTTCGGCATGCGTGTGATTGCCGTTCGCCGGCGGACCTCCCTTTCTGAGGCCGATCCCTTGCTCGATCGCGTTTACCCTCCGGAGGGACTTCGCGAACTGTTGCGGGAAAGCGACTACATCGCCATCGCGGCTCCGCACACACCAGAGACGCGGGGCATGATCGGCGCGGCCGAGTTCGCCATAATGAAGCCAAACGCCGTGTTGATCAATGTGGGCCGAGGTCCGGTGGTGGTCGAATCGGCGCTGATCGCAGCGCTCAGCGATCATCGGATCCGTGGCGCGGCGCTCGATGTCTTCGACCAGGAACCGCTTCCTCCGGGGCATCCTTTTTGGGGCATGCCCAACGTGCTGATCTCTCCCCATTGCGCCGACCACACGGTGGGGTGGCTCGAACTGGCCATGAACCGCTTTGTCGAGAACTTCCGCCGATTCGTAAGCGGTCAGCCGCTCGAATACCTGGTCGACAAACAGGCGGGCTATTAATATGATCACTGCAACCGATATCCTGCAAGCCTCCGAACGGATCCGCTCCGTGGTGCGGCATACCCCCGTGATGACGTCCCGCGGCGTCGACGTGCGTGCGGGGGCCCAGGTGTTTTTCAAGTGCGAGAACTTCCAAGGCAGCGGATCGTTCAAGCTGCGGGGCGCTTCGAACTTCGTCCGATGCATACCGAAGGCCGATCTGTCGCGCGGCGTGGTCGCTTTCTCCTCCGGAAATCACGCCCAGGCGGTGGCGATGGCCTGCCGGCAGATGGGCGTTCAGGCGACCATCGTAATGCCCACCGATGCGCCATCGGCCAAGGTCGCCGGCACTCGTGCCCAGGGCGCCGCCATTGTCGTCTACGACCGGTTCAAGGAAGACCGGGAAGCCATCGGAGCGCGCATCGCGCTCGAAACCGGGGCGACGCTGATTCCCCCCTATGACCATCCATGGACCATCGCCGGCCAGGGCACGGCGGCGCTCGAACTTCTCCAGGAGGTCCCTGACCTGGACGCATTGGTCACCTGCGTCGGCGGCGGCGGATTGGTTTCCGGTTGCGGCACGATCGCCAAGGCGATGCGGCCATCGGTGCGGGTGTTCGGCGTCGAGCCTGAACTGGCCAGCGACACGTTCCAGTCCTTGCAGAAGGGCGAACGCGTGGAAATCCCGCCGTCCGCCACCATCGCCGACGGATTGCGCTCGCCCAAGCCGGGCGCCATCACCTTCCCGATCATGCAGCGGATCCTCGATTCGGTTCTGCTGGTGAGCGAGGACGAGATCAAGGACGCCATGCGGTTTCTCGCCATGCGGATGAAGATCGTGGTGGAGCCGAGTGGGGCTGTGTCGGCGGCGGCCGTTCTGAATCGGAAACTGCCCGGCGAGGTGAAGCGCATCGGCGTCGTGCTGTCGGGAGGAAATGTGGACGCCGCCCTGCTGGCGGAAGTTCTGGCGGAGGGTTGACGATGGTGGCGAAGCTAGCCGGATTGCTGTTGTACCTGGCGGCCCCTTTCTGGGAGGCGAAGCCGCCCGCTGAATGGACCGCGGGCGAGGCTCGCGGTTTGCTGCGGGAATCGCCTTGGGCGCAACTGTCCGAGGTCGGCCGCAATGGGGCGGAAATTCCCGTGCCGGTTTACATCGCCACCGCCGAACCCGTCATGCATGCGGAGGATCGGGTTCGCGCCGCCAGCAAGTCGAAGGGCGAGGATCCGGGCTGGACCGATTACCGCGACTATCTGGCGGAGAACGCTGGTAAGTGCATCGTTCTGGCGATCCTGGTGACCAAAAAGAACGCGCTGCTCGACAACGTCGAAACCACGCGCATGGAGAATGAGAGCTACCTGTTCATTGGACGGCGAAAATATGGCGTGAAAGGCCACTTCCCGCCCTCCAGTTCGGACCCCTTCGTGCGCCTCGTGTTTCCGCGCGAAGTGCGCGACGGAGACAAGTCGCTCCGCTTTGAACTATACGTGCCCGGGACCGGCGCACCGTTCCGGAACGCAGAGTTCCCGCTCAAAGAGATGAGATACCAGGGTCGTCCGTCGTACTGATCCCAGGAAGCCTCCGGTCTAGTTCGCTGGCCAGGGTTGTCCAAAAGATCCCATTGCGTCCAGGGCGGCTGCGGCTAGAATGGACCAACAAGGGTGAAAGTATGAGCGGGATCAGCCACGGAACGTGTGGCGGGGAAGGGTCACGCCCAGTTTCGCGCCGAACCCTGCTGACTGCCGCGTCGCTCAGCGCGCTATCATACGCGCGGGTTCGCGGCGCCAACGAGCGCATCTCGCTGGCTCAGATCGGCGTCGGTTCGCGCGGCCGTGAACTCGCCTCCGTCGTTGGGGGATTAAAGGACGCGCAGAACGTCGAAATGACGGCTGTGTGCGATCTTTGGAAAGTGCACCGGGAGCGCGCGGCCCACGCCGCTGCCTCCGCATACGGGCGAGCGCCACGGTCGTTTCAGCACCTCGAACAGGTGCTGGAGGCGGCCGATATCGACGCCGTCATCATCTCCACCGCCGATTTCCAGCACGCTCCGATGCTCCGAATGGTTGCGGAGGCAGGCAAGGACGCTTACTGCGAAAAGCCCATGGCGAACCAGCTTGAGGAAGCCAGGGCCGCCCGCGACTCGGTGCGTGCGCGCAAGTTGGTGGTGCAGATCGGCACGCAACACCGCAGCGAACCGTACCAACGCGCCGTGCAGCAGGAAGTGGACCGGGGCGTGCTCGGCCAGATCAGCAAGGTGGAAATAGTCTGGAACTACCACGGGCCCCGATGGCGCGGCCGGCCGGAAGTGAAGCAGATTCGCGAGGAGGACACCGACTGGCGGCGTTGGCTGATGTCGAAGCCGTTCCGCCCGTTCGATCCGCGCATGTACTTCGAATTCCGCCTGTACCGCGACTTTTCGAGCGGCATCCCCGATCAGTGGATGGTGCACGCCATGGACATGGTGCGATACCTGCTGGACGCTGGCATTCCACGGTCGGTGGTGTCGCATGGGGGCGTGTACCGCTGGCGCGACGGACGTGAGAACCCCGATACGTTTCAGGCCTTGCTCGAATACAAGCCGGGTTACCTGGTGAGTTACTCCACCAGCTTCGGCAACGATTCCGACAGTTTTACGCGCATCATGGGCGATCGGGCCACGCTCATCAATTCGGGCGGTGAGGGCAGTCAACGCTGGAAGCTTGTCGAGGAGTCCGGCAACCACGAATCGAATCCGTTCCTGAAACGTTCCCAGCGCACAATACGGCTGCGGGACGAGGAGCGCCGCAGGATGCCCGCCTACGGGCAGTTCTTCCATGGGGCGCTCGAGAAGACGTACGGTCCGTTGCCGTTCATTTCCGACAGCAATCCGAGCCACATGCGCAATTGGATGGAGTGCCTGCGCAGTCGTAAGGACCCGAATGCCAGCGTGGACGACGGTTTCGCGCATTCGGTGGCGGCGATTATGGCGGCGCGCGCGCAGAGGGAAGGCAAGAAACTGTACTGGGACGACGCCGGCGAGCGGATCGTGGATGTCGCGCCGGTATAATGAGAGCACTCCGCGGCCCGCCTGGCAGGCTGCGGGCGCGATCATGAAACCCGCCATTCTTCTCCTTCTTGTATACGCCGCGGCGTGTGCTCAGACCGCCGCGCCGTCCAAGGTCATTCTGAATCTGGAGCGATCTCCGTACGCGAAGCTGCATAACGTGCCGGTTTCGGCGGTGACCATCACCAACGGATTCTGGTCGGAACGTCGAAAGACAAACGTCGAGAAGAGCATCCCCACCATGCTTCAGTTGCTTGAGGAGCATGGCATCGTGGACAACTTCCGGCGCCTGTCAGGCGCGAGGCAGGTTGCGCGCCAGGGGCCGCTCTACACCGACTCCGATTTGTACAAATGGATGGAGGCGCTGGCGTTCGTACTCGAGACCCGGCGCGACGCGCGGCTGGAGGCGACCTTCGACGGGCTGACGCGGGACATCGTGGCCGCGCAGGAGCCGAGCGGCTATCTAAACACCTACTGGCAGGGCGAGCGCAAGGTCAAGCGGTTTACCGAGATGGACGGCGGCCACGAACTCTACTGCCTGGGGCACATGATCCAGGCCGGCGTAGCCTACTATCGCGCTACCGGAAAGCGCGAGTTGATGGACGCGGGCATCCGTTTCGCCGACTATCTGATCCGAGACTTCGGGCCGGACAAACGGCCACTGCTCGCCGGGCATCCCGAGATCGAAATGGCTCTCATCGAGCTGGCTCGCACAACCGGCGATCGCCGCTACATCGACTTGGCTGGCTACATTCTGCGCGGCGACGGAGAACGGCTGAAGTTGCGGCCACAGCAGATGAGTTACATGTTCAGCGGACGTCCGTTTACCAGCCGGACTATTGTCGAAGGCCATGCCGTTCGCTTCGGCTATGCGAGTTCCGGCGCCACCGACTACTATCTTGAAACCGGTGATCCCGCTTTCAAGAAGACGCTGGATACGCTGTGGGATGACCTGACCGGAACCAAGATGTACCTGACTGGCGGCATTGGATCCCGCTCGGCGGGAGAGGCGTTCGGCGATCCGTACGAGTTACCGAACGCGAAGGCTTACACCGAAAGCTGCGCTGCGATCGCCAACCTCATGTGGAACTGGCGCATGTTACACGCCACGGGCGAGTCCAAATACACCGACGTCCTCGAGCGGGCGCTATATAACTCGGCTAACTCCGGCATGTCCCTGACGGGGACTCTCTATTGTTACCGGAATCCGCTCGAGTTATCCGCGGAGACGGCCGGCAAGATCCGCAATCCCTGGTATACCACCACCTGTTGCCCTCCGAATCTCGAACGGCTGCTCGCGCAGTTGCCCGGCTATTTTTACAGCACGAGCCGAGACGGCCTGTACGTCCACCTGTTCGATAACAACACGCTCGACTGGAAATTGGAGAGCGGAACGCCGGTGAAGGTGGCTCAGAAGACCGGTTATCCGTGGGACGGCGCCGTGGAGATCGCGGTGTCGCCGGCGGAGCCCGTGAAGTTCAACCTGTATCTCCGCATTCCGGCCTGGTCGAGGGTTACCTCCGTGTCGATCAACGGCAAGCCCGCCGGCGAGAAGCCCGCGCCGGGTTCGTATCTCGCCATTCAACGTCAGTGGACGGCGGGCGACGTGGTCAGGGTCGTGTTTGACATGTCAGCGCGCGCCGTGGTCGCCAATCCGCGTGTTCAGGAGAATTATCGGAGAGCCGCGGTCGAGCGCGGACCGCTGGTCTATTGCATGGAGCAACTCGATCAGCCCCAGGACGCGCCGCTCGAGCAGATAGCGTTGAAACTGACCGCGCACCCGGACAAGGACTTCACGGCGGAATTGCGAAAGGAACTGCTGGGTGGAGTTGTGGTGCTGAAGCACCGGGGCGTCGTCGAGACGCCGGTGGCGGCCTCGCTGCCGCTCTATTCGCCCATCGACGCCGCCGATCCGAGGCCCGGCAAAGCCGTGGATCTCACCTTCATTCCGTACTACGCGTTCATGAATCGCGAGCCGACTGGGATGCTGGTCTGGACGCCATACTTCAAGTAAGACGCCGCCGCGAGGGTTCCAAGCCGCCTGGATTGGTAGCATAGAATTGTCCGGTCCAACATGCGAAACGTAATCATTATCGGCTCAGGCTGCGCCGGAAACACAGCCGCCATCTACACCGCGCGGGCGAATCTGAAACCGCTGGTCGTCGGCGGACATGAGGCGGGCGGACAGCTTTCGCTCACCAGCCTGGTGGAGAATTTTCCGGGATTTCCACAGGGGATCCTGGGCCCCGAACTCGTCGAGAACATGAAACAGCAGGCCGAGCATTTCGGCGCCGAGTACATCCACGGGTCGGTCATCGAGGTGGATTTTTCGAAGCGCCCATTCCGGCTGCTGATCGAAGACGAGTGGCATGAAGCCCGGACGGTGATCATCGCGTCCGGAGCGTCGGCGCGGTGGCTGGGCCTGCCCAACGAAAAGCGGCTGATCGGCCACGGAGTCAGTTCCTGCGCCACCTGCGACGGCTTTTTCTATCGCGGCAAGAAGATCATGGTGGTGGGCGGCGGCGACTCGGCTCTTGAGGAAGCCATGTTTCTTACGCGCTTCGGTTCCGAGGTGGCGCTGGTGCACCGCCGCGATCAGTTCCGCGCTTCGAAGATCATGGTCGATCGCGTCCGGCAGAATGAGAAGATCAAGCCGATCCTCAACTCGGTGGTGGAGGATGTCTACGACGTCGAGCAGAACCTGGTGACGGGTGTCCGGCTGCGAAATCTGGCGACCGGAGAGACGACCGAGCGCGAAGTCGATGGTTTCTTCGTCGCCATCGGCCATGTGCCCAACACCGCTCCGTTCGCGGGGCACATCGACCTCGATCCCGACGGCTACATCGTGTCGAAGGGTGGCGCGCGCACCAGCGTCGAGGGCGTCTTCCACGCGGGGGACGTTCAGGATCGTGTGTACCGCCAGGCCATCACCGCGTCAGGGGCCGGGTGCATGGCCGCCATCGAGGCGGAACGGTATCTGGAGTCGGCGGGACACTGACGCTTCAGCCGTGCGTCGAAGACGGCGCACGGCGTACCTGCTTGTGCCGGATGTGCGGGTTCAGGACTTTCCAGCGCGAGTGGGGACGGCGCGAAGCTGGGCGTCTTCCAGGCGCTTCGATTCCTGCCAGGTGAAGATCATTCGATGGATGACGGTGATGTTCGCAAGCACCGCAATCACCCACAGCACCGGCGCCATGCGGTCAAACAGCGCGCCGATGATCACCAGCACCACGCGTTCGGGCCGCTCCATGAAGCCGACCTTGCAGGTGGGAATCGCGTTCTCGGCGCGGGCGCGCGCGTAGCTCACCATCACCGATCCGGTCATGGCGATGGCCGTCAGCACCACGTACCAAGGCCGGTTGATCGACCCGTACCACACCAGCAGCCCGACCAGCAGGCCCAGGTCGGAGTAACGGTCGACCACCGAATCGAAGAATCCGCCGAATCGCGTCACCTGGTTGGTTTCACGCGCCACCCGGCCGTCCACCATGTCGAAGATGCCGGCCCCCAGGATCACGAATCCGGCCGCGCGGAACCGGCCGAGAGCCAGCAGCGCGGCGGCGACGATATTGATCACCAGGCCGATGAACGTGAGGACGTTTGGATGTATCTTTGAGAGCGCAAGGCCGCGGACGATCAGGACAATTACCTTGTTACAGGAATCGCCGATCACGCGCGTAATGGTCATGCTACCCTCCAAACCTTCGATTCTATGACGCTTCGTCGTGGATTGTCGTCAGCTTCAGGATTTCAAATTCCTTGACGCCGCCGGGGCTTTGGATCCTGACGGTATCGCCCACTTCCTTGTTCAACAGGCCGCGACCGATCGGCGAGGTGGTGGAGATCAGACCTTTGGCCACGTCGGCCTCCTCGCTGGTGACCAGCTTGTAGGTGACCTCGTCCTCCTTCTTTGTGTCGAGGACCGTCACCGTCGACCCCAAACCCACCTTGTTGTGAGGGATCTTCGTCATGTCCACCATCGACAGCAACCGCAGGCGCGCCTGCAACTGTCCCAGGCGGGCGTTGACGTAGGCCTGACGTTCCTTCGCCGCGTGATACTCCGCGTTTTCACTCAGATCGCCGTGCGCGCGCGCCTTCAGGATCTCCTTGGGCAACTCGATGCGCAATTCCGTCTCGAGGGCGGCGATTTCAGTCTGCAGTTTCTTTTTGAGCTCTTCCATGTCGCGAGGAAGGACGTTCCGAATCACCTCAATTATAGCAGTCCGGCGCTCGTTGGAATCCCAAAGAACGCGCGGACTTCGGCCTCCAACGCGGGGGTACAGGCTACGGCGTTGCCCGCGTCGATGCGCCGAGTGCCGTTCAGCGCGAAGTACCGTCCGCCCGCCTCTTCGATGATCAGGCGGAGCGGGGCCAGGTCCCACGGCTCGGCTTTCCGCTCCAGCCAGATGTCCACCTGCCCGGCGGCGAGCATGCAGGCGTCAAGGGCGCCGCCGAAACTGCGCACCGACCACGTCTTCGACAGATAGTTGAGCAGCGCCGGCGCATAGGGTTCGGGCGCCATCTGGTGCATTCCATTGGGGCTGAACACCGCCTTGTCGAGCGACGCGATGTTCGACGCCGACAGCCGCTCGCCGTTGCGGAACGCGCCCTCTCCGCGCGCGGCCGCATAGGTTTCGCCCAACATCGGGAAGTGCGCGACGCCGGCGATCGGGTCGAGGCTCGCGTCGACGAGCGCGACGAGGACGCACCAGAAACGGTTGCCGCGCACGAAGTCGCGCGTGCCGTCGATGGGATCGATCACCCACGTTCGGCCGCTCGCGCCGGTCTTGCGGGCGCCCTCCTCGCCGAAGAGCCCGTCTTCCGGGTACTCGCGCTCGATCATCTCCCGAATCAGCAGTTCGTTGGAACGGTCCGCGATTGTCACCGGACTTGCGTCGGGCTTGGTCTCCGCCACGACGCCGCCCTGGCGGATGCGGGCCGCGTTCTCCCCCGCCGCGACGGCGGCATGTACGGCGAATTCGACAAGAGGGTTCATCGGAACTTGCAGTATACGATGCAGGCGTCAGCGCAAGGCCGGGCTTTCCGATACCATGGACAAAACCTGTATGCGCACCGTTCTGTTTTGCCTTGCCGCCGCGGCGCTCGTGGCCGGGGCCGATAAGAAAGTCGCGAAATCGGCGGCGTCAGCGCCGGCTGTCCAGAAGATGGACGAAGTCTATGGCGCAAAGATCCGCGAATATACGACTGAGCCGTTCTTTCTGACGGAGTTGGTGGACCACTTGCCCGCGTCCGATACCGTGCCGTCGCCCGATAAGGTGATCGGCTATGTCGTCGGGACGCCGGACAAGTTGACCTACACCAAGGACATCTACCGATATCTGCGTGAGCTCGAGAAGGCGTCGAAACGAGTGAAGATCTTCTCGATCGGCAAGTCGGAGGAGGGCCGCGACACCCTGATTGTGGCTATCTCCGACGAGGCCAACATCGCCAGGCTCGACCATTACCGCGAAATCACGGCGAAGTTGGCCGACCCGCGCGTAACGCCGAAGGCCGAGGCGGCGAAGTTGATCGATGAAGGGCTGCCGTTCTATTGGGCCACCGGCGCGATCCATTCGCCCGAAACCGGCTCGCCGGAGATGCTGATGGAGCTGGCGTACCGTCTGGCGGTGGAAGACAGCCCCGTGATCCAGAACATTCGCAAGAACTCCATTGTCCTGATCACGCCGGTGTCGGAGGTGGACGGGCGCGACCGTCAGGTGGACGTCTACCGTTACCGCAAGGCGAATCCGACGAAGCCGGCGCCGAACCTGGTCTATTGGGGCAAGTACGTCGCGCACGATAACAATCGCGACTCAATGGGCATGGGGTTGGCGCTGACCCGCAACATGATGAACGGATTCCTGCAGTTTCACGCGACGGTGCTGCACGATCTGCATGAGTCCGTGCCGTTCCTGTACACGTCGACGGGAATGGGGCCATACAACGCCTGGTTGGATCCGATCGTCGTCGGCGAGTGGCAGAAGATGGCCTATCTCGAGATTGAAGAAATGACCAAGCGCGGCGTGCCGGGCGTTTGGACACATGGCTATTACGATGGCTGGGCGCCGAATTACATGTTCTATGTCGCCAACGGGCATAACTCGATTGGCCGCTTCTATGAGACCTACGGCGGCAGCGGCGCGGACACGCGAGAGCGCACGGTTCCGGCGGGGCAGACGACCCGGACGTGGTTCCGGCCCAATCCGCCCTTGCCGAAGGTGAAGTGGTCCATTCGGAACAACATCAACCTGCAGCAGAGCGCGATCCTGTTCTCGATGAATAACGTCGCCTCGAAGAAGGCCGAGTTTCTATCGAACTTCTATCTCAAGAGCCAACGCAGCGTGGAGAAGGCCGCCAAGGAAGGTCCAACGGCGTGGGTGATACCTGGCGACGACCCGCGGCCCGGCGAGGTCGCCGAGTTAGTGAACC
This sequence comes from Acidobacteriota bacterium, assembly GCA_018268715.1. Classification (GTDB taxonomy): domain Bacteria; phylum Acidobacteriota; class Terriglobia; order Bryobacterales; family Bryobacteraceae; genus TMP-7. The sequence continues at coordinate 139,872 of JAFDVZ010000014.1, forward strand.
TGCTGCGAGCGCAGGCCGTGGAAGTGCACCGCCTCGACCAGGAGACGGAGATCGCCAAGGTGAAATATCCGGCCGGCAGTTATGTCGTTCGCATGGACCAACCTTACAGCCGCATGGCGGACATGCTGCTCGACACGCAGTACTACAATATCTCGGATCCCAGCCCATACGATGACACCGGCTGGACGGTGGGGGCGTTGCGCAACGTGAAAACCGTTCGACTCACCGATCCGGCGGCTCTCAAGGCTCAAATGACGTTGCTGCGGTCCGATGCGAAGGCGCCAGGCGGCGTGAGGGGGGCGGCGTCGGCGGCATACATCGTCAACCACAACGCCGACAATACGCTCGCGACGTTCCGCTTCAGGCTGGCGAATGTCAAGATGCTGGCGGCCGAGGACTCCTTCCAGGCCGACGGGCGGACGTTCAACGCCGGGTCGTTCATCATCAAGGCCGACAGAAACGGAGCCGACCTTCGGGCGCGGATTGAAGCCGCGGCTTCCGAGTTAGGCGTGACTGTGTTCGCCGCGGGGGATGCTCCAACGGTGGCCTCGCATGAGTTAGCCGCCCCCAGAATCGCACTCGTCCATTCCTGGCTGAACACCCAGACCGAAGGATGGTATCGCATCGCCTTCGATCGTCTGAAGATCCCCTATGAGTACATCTCCGATCAGAAGCTGCGCGAGATTACCGACCTCCGAGCCAGATACGACGTCATCATCTTCGGACCCACGCCTGGCGCTTCGCAGCGCATCGTCAACGGCATCCCGAAGCGCGGCGATCCGATCCCGTGGAAGGGCTCGGACCTGACGCCGAATCTTGCGGCGTCGCCCGACACCACCGATGACATGCGCGGTGGAATGGGGCTCGACGGGCTACTGCATGTGGCCCAGTTCGTCGATGCGGGCGGGTTGTTTGTGACTATCGCCGCCAACGATTCGATTCCCATCGACTACGGTCTGATCGATGGCGTTGCGATCACTCCGACGCGCGACCTGCGTGTCCGTGGCAGCGTGCTCAATGCGGCGATCTCCGACAAGCACAGTCCGATTGCGTACGGTTACGGCGATCGGTTGGCCATCTACTTCAATCAGGCGCCGGTGCTGCAGGTGAGTGCAACGGGCGTCACCGGCGGCATGGGCGGTGGCGGCGGGGCCGGATTCGGCGCCGCGCAGGAGGGCCGCCCCACGGGCCGTGGATCGGTGAGCGATCCCGATATCCCGCAGGGCCGGCAGTACGCCGCTCCGGCGCCTCGACCGCAAACACGTCCGGGCGAGGAACCGCCGATTTCCGATGAAATGCGGGAGCAGATGCGCGCCTATCTGCCGCCGCCGGAGTTGCGCCCGCGAGTGGTGGTGCGCTTCGCGGCGGATGAGAAGGAGTTGCTGGTGTCGGGCATGCTGTCCGGGGGAAGGGAACTGACGGGGAGGCCGGCGGTGGTGGACGCTCCGCGCGGCAAGGGGCACGTTCTGCTGTTTGCGAACAACCCGATGTGGCGAAATGAGACGCAGGGGAGTTACTTCCTGCTGTTCAACGCCATGTTGAATTTCGATCATCTCGGCGTGGGACGGACCGCTCCAGCGTCCCGGGGAGCGGCTCAGCCGTCGTCGGGAGATGACATGGACCAGTAAGGTCGCTGCTGCCCTGGCGCTCGCCGTGCTCTCCGGGTGCGGCGGGGCGCGTTTCGACACAGTTATCGGCGGCGGGCGGGTGGTTGATGGAACCGGAAACGCGTGGTTCTACGGCGATGTGGGTGTTCGCGCCGGCAGGATAGCAGCCGTTTCCCGGTTGGGCGGGCTAGCGCTCTCGCGCGCCGACCGCCGCATCGACGCGACCGGGATGGTGGTGGCGCCGGGATTTATCGACATTCAGGGCCAATCTCAGGAGCAGTTGCTAACTGGAGATAGCCGGCTGGTCAGCAAGATCACGCAGGGAGTCACCACCGAGATACTGGGTGAGGGCTGGTCGATGGCGCCGGGCAATCAGAAAACGCTCCAGGCGGTGTCGCATGACGGGGACCGGCGGCAGGCGCGCCGCTTCATCGGCCCGCACGGCTTTGCGCGATGGCTGGCGGCGATGGAGCAGCATCGCGCCTCAGTCAACTTCGGGTCCTTCATCGGGGGCGCGACGGTCCGCATGCTCGCCAAGGGCATGGCGCAAGGCGACGCAACGCCGGCGGAACTGGCGGTGATGAAAGCGGCCGTTCGCGAAGCAATGCAGGATGGCGCTTTCGGGATCGCATCGGCGCTCATCTATCCTCCGGGAGAGTACGCCAGCGCCGAGGAATTGATCGAAATCTCCAGGGCCATGGCGCCGTCCCGCGGCGTCTACATCACCCACCTGCGGTCGGAAGGCGACCGGCTGCTCGAGGCGATCGATGAGGCCATCCGCATCGGGCGCGAGGCCGGCGTGCCGGTGGAGATCTTCCATCTCAAGGCCGCGGGCGTCCGCAACTGGCCGAAGATGGCGGACGCCATCGCGAGGATCGAGTCGGCGCGGGCCTCCGGGCTCGACATTTCGGCCAACATGTACGCCTACACGGCCGGCGAGTCCGGACTGGCGGCCTGCCTGCCGCCCTGGAGCGCCTCCGATGGCAAGTTGTTTGACAACGTTTCTCGCGAGGCCGCGCGCCGCCGGATTCGTGAAGCGATCACCGCGCCGGACCGCGCCTGGGAGAACCTCTGCGAACTGGCGACGCCCGCCGGCGTTCTCATCACGGAGTTGACCAGCCCATGGCTCCACGCGTGGTCTGGCAAAAGGCTCGACGAGATCGCCGCGGGCAGGCGGAAGGACTGGATCGACACGGCGATGGATCTCATCGACTCCGAACACACGCGCGTGGAGACGATCTTCTTCATGGCCAGCGAAGAGAATCTCCGGCTCCAGCTCAAGCAGCCCTGGATGAAATTCGGAACCGACGCGGACGGCGTCGATCCCGCCTCGTCCAAGGGGTTGACGCATCCGCGCACTTACGGCAACTACACGCGCGTGTTGGGCAAGTACGTGCGTGAGGAGAAAGTGCTGCCGCTTGAGGAAGCCGTCCGCAAGATGACGTCGGCGGTGGCCAACCGGCTGTCGTTGCGCGATCGCGGAGTCGTGCGTGAGGGCGCCTGGGCGGATCTGGTGGTGTTCGATCCCCAGACGGTGGCCGATCGTGCGACATTCGAAGAACCGCACCAGTTGTCGGTGGGCATCCGCGACGTGCTGGTGAACGGGGTCGCCGTGGTGAGCGACGGCAAAGTGACGGGCGCAAAGCCCGGAAAGGCGTTGTACGGTCCGGGGAAGAAATGAAGCTGCTTTCGGCGATTGTGTGCGCTGGGTTGGCGTGGGCGCAGCCCGCTGCGCCGCCCGCTCGATGGACGCCGTTGATCGGCGAATACCATCGGGATTACGGGATCTTCCACGTGTATGAGAAGGACGGCCGGTTGACCATCATGGTCGACCGTATGTTCGAATATCCGCTGACGGAGCTGGGGCCGCGGCGCTTCCGGTTTCCGGCGAAGGGCATGTACCCGGGGGCGGAAGTCGAGTTTGCGCCGGAAGGCCTGCGTGTGGGCGGAACGCTGTTCCGCCGGCTGCCGGATCCCTCCGCGCCGGGCGCGACGTTTCGCATCACGCCTCTGCGGCCGATCGATGAACTGCGCGAGCAGGCCCGTCGCGCTGCGCCTCCGCGCGAGGAAGGCGATTTTCGAACGGCGGATCGGGTGGAGCTGACGTCGCTCGACCCGACGATTCACCTCGATATCCGCTACGCGACGTCGAACAACTTCCTCGGCACGCCCGTATATGAGCGTCCGCGGGCGTCGCTACAGCGGCCGGCCGCGGAGGCGCTGGTGCGCGCGCACCGGTGGCTGAAGTCCCAGGGCTACGGCTTGCTGATTCACGATGCGTACCGGCCGTGGATGGTCACCAAGATCTTCTGGGACGCCACGCCGGAGGACAAACGGATCTTCGTCGCCGATCCGTCCAAGGGCTCGCGGCACAACCGAGGCTGCGCGGTGGACCTGACGCTGTACGACCTGAAGACCGGGGCTCCCATCGAGATGACGGGCGGGTACGACGAGATGTCGGACCGCTCCTATCCCGGCTTCCCCGGCGGCACGTCGCGCCAGCGCTGGCATCGCGAACTGTTGCGCCGCGCCATGGAGCGCGAGGGGTTCGCGGTGTTCGAGTTCGAGTGGTGGCACTTCGATTACAAGGACTGGCCGAAGTACCCGATTGGGTGAGGGTGGGCTCGGCGGCCCACCCTTATGAGGCAGGCTAGGCGGGCACCGAAGGCAGGCCCGCGAGCGCCATCGCCAGTTCGGCCTCGTCGTAGTCCTGGTCGAGCAGTTTGCCGGCGTGATAGTCGATGTAGGCCTGCATATCGAAGTGGCCGTGACCGGACAGGTTGAACAGAATCGCCCGGCTGACGCCTTCCTGCTTGCACTTCAACGCTTCGTCGATGGCGCCCTTCACGGCGTGGTTCGCTTCCGGCGCCGGCACGATGCCTTCGGCGCGCGCGAACTCGACGCCCGCGGCGAAGCACGCGTTCTGGTGGTAGGCCACGGCGTCGATGAGCCCGAGTTCCTTGACAAAGCTCACCAGCGGCGCCATGCCGTGATAGCGCAGGCCGCCGGCGTGGAAGCCGGGAGGCGTGAACGAGCTGCCCAGCGTGTTCATCTTGGTGAGCGGCGTCAGCTTGGCGGTGTCGCCGAAGTCGTAGGCGTAGGGTCCGCGCGTGAGGCTGGGGCAGGCCGAGGGCTCGACGGCGACGATCTTATGCTTGCGGCCGCCGCGCAGTTGGGCCCCGATGAAGGGGAACGCGATGCCGGCGAAGTTGGAGCCGCCGCCGGTGCAGCCGAGGATGACGTCCGGGTAGTCGTTGGCCATCTCAAACTGCGCCATGGCCTCCTGCCCGATCACGGTTTGATGCAGCAGCACGTGGTTCAGCACGGATCCCAGGGCGTATTTGGTGTCATCGCGCTGGGCGGCCATTTCGACCGCCTCGGAGATGGCGATGCCAAGGCTGCCCGGATGATCGTGGCGCTTGGCCAGGATCGCGCGACCGGAGTTGGTCTCCATCGACGGCGACGGCACGCAGCGGGCGCCATAGGCTTCCATCAGCGCCCGCCGGTAGGGCTTCTGATCGTAGGACACGCGCACCATGTACACGTCGATACTGATGCCAAACAGCGCGCCCGCGAAGGCGAGCGAGCTTCCCCACTGTCCGGCGCCGGTCTCCGTCGTGATTCTCGTGATGCCGGCTTCCTTGTTGTAGAACGCCTGCGCCACCGCGGTGTTCGGCTTGTGGCTGCCCGCCGGGCTGACGCCTTCGTACTTGTAGTAGATGCGGGCCGGGGTGTCGAGCGCCTTCTCGAGCCGTCGCGCGCGAAAAAGCGGTGAGGGACGCCACTGGCGGTACACGTCGCGCACGGGTTCGGGGATCTCGATCTCGCGCTCCGTGCTGACCTCCTGCAGGATCAGCGACATCGGGAAGAGCGGCGCAAGGTCGCCGGGGCCGATCGGCTGCATTGTGCCCGGATGCAGCACCGGCGGCGGAGGCGACGGCAGGTCGGCGAGCAGGTTGTACCAGGATCGCGGAATGCGCTCTTCGGGGAGGACGAACTTAACGGTGTCAGACATGGGAAGAGAACGAGTTTATCACCGGCGGCGCGGTGTCCGTGGTTCGTTTAGGTTGCATCCGGCGGGCGCATTCAGGGGTCTTGCCGAGTGTGGTGGCCGCATCCTCCGGTTACGCTGAATTGTGCTGGTTCTGCATCTGATATTGGCCGCGGTCACGATCCGCTCCGACGGAACGCCGCTACGTTCGGGCTGCGACGCGGGCTCGGATCCGGTTGCGGTGCTCGCCGCCGGGCAGCCAGCCGACGTGAAGTTCTCTCTCGCCGGGGAGGATTGCTTCAAAGTCGCCGTTCAGGTGGGTGGGCGGACGATGTCCGGCTATGTACGCCAGGCGGATCTTGCTAACGTCGCCGAGTTCGATCGCGCCCGGCAGAGCGGAGGCGCGGTGACTGCCCGCGAGATGATCGCGTCGAACGTGCGGGCGGTGGAGCACAAGGCGGTGAGCGCCGCCGGTGCGAATTCGGACCTGCGGGCGGCCATCGAAGCAATCAACGCGAATGAGCCGGGCCGCGCCCTGGCGATGCTCGAACCGGCGGCCAGGAACAGCCGCGACATCAACGTGCTCACCATCGCGGGCGTCGCGGCCTGGCGCAGCGACGATCCGGCGGTCGCGCTCGGCTACTGGAAACGGGCGCTGGCGTTGCGACAGGATCCCGACCTTCAGTTCCTGTATTCCAAGGTGGAGCGCGAAACGGCCTCCGACCGCAGTTCGGGCCGGCTGCTCGGCATGCGAGTGCTTCTGCGGTATGAGCCGGACGTGGTGGACGCCGATACGGCGCGCGCCATGCTGCTGACGCTCGATACGGAACTGAGCCGCATCTCAACGCAATTGGGCTGCTCGATTCCGGAGCGGCTGGTGGCCATCGTACAGAAGCGCGAGGCGTATCTTGCCTCGAGCGGCGCGGCGGAGTGGAGCGCCGGGCAGTACGACGGGCGGATCCGGGTCGCCCTCATCGACGAAAGCGGCGTCGGGGCCAAGACACGGCGGTCCTTCGCGCACGAACTGGCGCACGCGTGTCTCGCCAACATCGGGCGGTTCCCGGCCTGGCTGCATGAGGGCGTAGCGCAACGGCTGTCGGGCGACCAGGTGTCGCCGGATACCCGCCAGCGAATCGTGGCGGCGATTGCAGCCAAACAGATGCCGAAGCTCGAGGCGCTCGATCCACGGGGCGCCGCGGCGGATCAGGCGCGCAACATCTACGGGCTCGCGTTGCTGGCGGCCAACCTGCTGTTTGAAAAACACGGCGACATGGGGATCCGCAACATTCTCGCCAACCCATCGCTGCTCGGGCGGATCACCGAGGAACTCGATCGTGAGTTAGGGCTGTGACTCCTGATCCTTTTTCTCCATGGTCGGCTTGAACTCGCGCGCCAGGCGCCGGGCCTCGGACAGCTTGCCGGAGTTCAGGCGCTTGGCCGCCAGGTCCCGCTGCGCCGTGCAGGCGTCGTTTCCGGCGGCGGAACAGAGCGCAAACCACTTGTAGGCCTTGATGTAGTCGCGCACCGCGCCGCGGCCTTCGGCGTACATGGCGCCCAGGTTGCGCTCCGCCTTCACATAGCCTTGATTGGCGGCCCGTGAGAACCAGTGGAAGGCCGCTTCGTAGTCCTGGGGCGCGCCGCGTCCATCGTAGAACAGCAGGGCGAGGTTGAACTGCGCCGGGGGATCGCCGGCCTCGGCAAGAGGCTCCCACTCGGCGCGCGCTTTGACGAAATCGCCCTTTTCGTAGGCGGCAATCCCGGCGTTGAAATCGGCCGCGCCGGCGGCGAACTGGCCTAAAACGAAGGCCAGGCACAACACTGTCCGCACGTGTCCTCCCGGTGTCTATTATCACCCTCCGGGCGACCGGATTACAGATAGCTGAGCCACCAGGAGCGGTTGCGTTCCTTCACCCGCGCAAACCACAGGCAGGCGGGGTACATCAGGGCGACCACCGCGATCCAGCAGACGTAGACGATCGGCAACGGATAGCCGTAGTCGGCCGGGACCGTGGCGTTCACTCCTCCGATCCACGGCAGCGGGTGAAACATGAAGCCGATGTCGCTATACCGCGACGCGGCCAGGGCGACGGCGACCAGATGCGCCACGTAGAAATGCCCGATGAAGTAGAACAAAGGCGTCCGGCCGAACACGATCGCTGGGTTCGTTTTGGCGATTTTGATTTGGTCGAGCCACGTCAGAAACAGTAGTGCCGGCCCGAGCGTCATCAGCAAAAAGTCGAGCGATGGAGGGTACTTGGTGCACCGCAGAAACGAGAGCAGGCCGCCGGTCCAAGGCGACGGGTCGCCGTAGATGTTCAGCGCCCGGATTACGACGAAAGCCGCCGTGAGCGACGATCCGATCCACAGCATCCAACGCTGGCGTACGGCCGGTTCCCGTTCGAGGATCGAGCCGAAACAGAACCCGGCCGACATGACGAACATCCAGGGCACAAACGAATAGCCCACGGCCGCTACCACCGGGCCGAGTACGATGGCGCCGGGCTGATGCAAGATGGTCCACAGCCACGCCGCCGGGCCGAGCGAGCGCGCTGTTATGGGATCGGCGAGGTTGTGCAGCGCAATCGCCGCGAGGCTGAGGATGGCGAGCGCCCGGACGGGCATTCGCGACAGAAAGCCTAATGCGATCATCGACCAGCCGAGTCCCCACAGCACCGTCAGCAGCAGCACGCCTTCGGTCATCGAAAAGCCATATCCGAAACGGAGCACGGTAACTTCCAGCAGAATCAGCCACGCGCCGCGCGTCCACAGGAATCGCGACAATTCACCGGGCGTGCGCCCGTTGCGCAGGTAGAACCACGCGCCGACGCCCGCGGTGAAGAAGAACACCGGCGCGCAGAAGTGCGTCACCCAGCGTGTGAAGAACAACGCTGTCGAGGCGCGCGCCAGGTCGTCCGGCCGAAACAGCTTCACGTCGTTGTGGACGAAGTCGCGCACATGATCGAGCGCCATGACGATCATCACAAGGCCCCGCAGTGCGTCTACGGCTTGGATCCGGCGGTTCACGATGTTCTCCATAATCGCATTGCGGCGGCCCACGCCAGGCCCGGCAGCATTACGAACAGGCCGGTGGCGAATGCGAGCTCGCGCACGGTCCAACCGTGGTCCACCAGGATGCCGCCCGCGTAGCTAACGGCCGCGAGCGTCGCCATGCTGAAGGCGAACTCGGCGGAGAAGACACGGCCGCGGAACCGGTCGTCGGTCATGTCCATGAGCAAGGTGGTGGAGGCGGTCCATATGATGGATCCGCCGGCGTGCGCGACGATCAGCGACGCGCAGGCCATCCAGATGTTCGGCGCGGCGCCGAGCGACAGGTAGCCCAGCCCTTCGAGGACGAAGCCCGCGAGGATCGCAAAACGCAGGCGCGGCTTGGAGCCACCCGCGAAGGAACTGGTGGCCAGCGCGCCGGCGAGCGCCCCCGCGCCGCGCGAGGAGAGCAGAATGCTCATGCCCATGGTGGAGGCCTGCTGCGCGGTGAAGCCGGGGAAGTGGACCGGGAACAGACGCTCGCCCATGATGGGCAGGATCACCCAGTTGGTTCCGACAAAGCTGAGCCCCGTCTTTACGAACATCGTCACGGCCAGCCGGATGTCGCGCAGCACGTAACGCACGCCGTCCAGGATCGGGGTGAAATCGGCCAGATCGCGGAACCGCATGGGCGGCAGGCCTTCGGCGTGCGGCTCGTCGAACTTCATGCGGCTGATCAGCAGAGCCGACAGCACGAAGGAGACCGAGTCGATGACGAAGACCGAATCGCGCCCGAAGACGGCGGCGACAAATCCTCCCAGCCCCGCTCCCACGGCGAAGTTAAACGACCAGGTGCTTGATGACAGCGCGTTCGCCACCAGGACGTCCGGCCCCTTGGCGATATTCGGAACGACCGCCGAGCGCGCGGGCTCAAACAACGCGAGCATCACGGTTTCGAGAAAAAGCAGGCAGTACAGCAGCCAGACGCCGTCGCGCGCCCGCACGAGCACCATGGCCAGCACGATCGCCGCGCGCATGCAATCGGCGAAGATCATCACACCCTTACGGCGCATGCGGTCGCTGACGACGCCCGCGGTGGGCGCGGCGAAGAACTGCGGGAGCACCTGCAGCACCAGCACAAACGCGATGGATTGCGCCGTGCCCGCAACCTGCAACAGGAATCCGAAAATGGCGACCGAATAGAACCAATCGCCCAGTTCGCTGACGATCTGAGCGATCCACAGCAATCGAAAGTTGCGATTGCCGCGAATGAGCCGTCCGTAGTCGGCGACGCTGACTCCGGAGCCGGCCATGGCGCGTTAGGTGTAGATGCCCATCGCGCGCTTCACCTTGTTCACGGTGTCGTTAGCCCACGGCGAGACGCGCTCGGCGCCCTCCCGCAGCACGCCAGCGATGTAGCCAGGCTCCGCGGTGATCTCGCGATACCGCTTCTGAATGGGCTCCAGGTGCGAGATCACAGCTTCGGCCACCTGCTTCTTGAGGTCGCCGTAGCGCATCCCCGCGAAGTGGGACTTCATCTGCTCATTGCTCCATTCGGTGAACGCCTGGAAGATGCCGAGCAGGTTTTCGACTCCCGCACCGGGCGCCTCGATGTTCACGGCCGGCTGGGAATCCGTGGTCGCCCGCATGATCTTTTTCCGGATCTGATCGGGAGGTTCGAGAATTCCGACGGCGTGGCCCGCGCCCTTGGCCGATTTGCTCATTTTCTTGTCGGGCTCGTCGAGTCCCATCACGCGCGCTCCCACGGTGGGCAGGTGCGTCGCGGGAACGCGGAACGTCTCGCCGTAGAGAGAATTGAAACGCTGGGCGATGTCGCGCGTAAGCTCGAGATGTTGGGACTGGTCGTCGCCCACCGGCACGATGGCCGCCTGGTAGAGCAGGATATCGGCGGCCATCAGCACCGGATACTGCAGCAGGCCGTCGCCGACGGTTTCCTGGGTGGCCGACTTCGCCTTGTACTGCGTCATGCGTTCGAGCCAGCCGACGGGCGTAACGCAGGTCAGCATCCAGGACAGTTCGGTGTGCGCCGGCACCGCCGACTGCACAATCAGCGCGGAATGCTTTGGATCGATGCCGATGGCGAGCAGCACGCCGGCGAGTTCCTCGATCTTGGCGCGGAGCTCGGTGGGGTTCTGGTAGAGCGTGATCGCGTGCAGGTCGACGATGCCGTAGATGCTCTCGTAATCGTACTGGACCTTCGCCCAACTCTTGAGCGCTCCCAGGTAATTTCCGATGTGCGGATTGCCGGTGGGTTGGATGCCGGAGAAGACTCGTGCTTTCATGCTAATGAGAGGAACAAATTTCATCCTAAACGAAGTGAGTGTGGAAAAGTGGGTCTACGGCGGCGATGGACTCGCGCGAGTGGACGGCCGCGTCGTGCTGACCCCGTATGTGCTGCCGGGCGAAAAGGCGCGCATTGAGATTGTCGAGGACCGCCGCGGGGTGACGCGCGGCGCCGTCCGCGAGACCCTGGAGCGGGCCGCCGAACGCATCGATCCGGCGTGTCCGTACTTCTATCGCTGCGGCGGCTGCCACTATCAGCACGCCGCCTATGAATTTCAGGTGGCGCAGAAGGCGGAGATCCTGCGCGAGCAGTTGCGGCGGGTGGGGCGCGTGTCCTGGGACGGTCCCATCGCCACGGTGGCCGGCGAGCCGTTCGGCTACCGTAACCGCAGCCAGTTTCACATCGAGCGCGGCGCGATCGGCTATTTCGGCGAGGGCTCTCGCGAATTGGTCGCGATCGGCGAGTGCCCGATTTCGTCGCCCCGGATCAACGAAGCACTGCAGGCGCTGCTCGAGATGGTGCGAGACCGGCGATGGCCCGGGTTTCTGCGTGAACTCGAGCTGTTCACTAACGAAACGGACGTGCTGTTGAATGTCGTCGAGAGCGAGCAGCCGGTGGCGCGGTCGTTCTTCGATTGGGCGGCCGAGCGGATACCGGGGGCGCAACGCGGGTGGCTATCGTATCCCGCCGTGGGGCGTTCGTTCCAGGTGAGCCACAATTCGTTTTTTCAGGTGAACCGCTTTTTGGTGGACCGTCTGGTGGAGACAGCGACCGAGGGCGCCGCGGGCGGTTCCGCGCTCGATCTGTACGCGGGCGTGGGGTTGTTCTCGCTGGTGCTCGCCTCGCGGTTTGAGCGCGTGACGGCGGTGGAGTCCGGCAACAGCGCGGTGCGCGATCTGAAGGCGAACGCCGAGCAGGCGGGCGTCCGCGTGGAGACGGTGCGCACCAACGTCGAAGCGTTCCTGCCTTCGGTGAAATCGACGCCGGATTTCGTGCTGGCGGATCCGCCGCGCGCGGGCTTGGGAAAGGCGGTGACGGCGGAGTTGCTGCGCTTGCGGCCGCCGCGGGTGACGATTGTGGCGTGCGATCCGGCTACGCTCGCGCGGGATTTGGGGGTGCTGACGGCGGGGGGCTATGGGATCGACCGGCTGACGATGGTGGATCTGTTTCCCCAGACGTACCATCTGGAGGCGGTGGCCGCGCTGGCTCTTCGCTAGAATATCCGAGGAAGCCAATCTTGGCCGGTGCTGGGCCTGGTCTTCAAAACCAGCGTGGGGCGCCTCAGGCATCCTGGTGGGTTCGACTCCCACTGGCTTCCGCCAGCCACCGTTCGGCGCGTTAGAAATCGACGCGTATGCCGCCCCAGGCGCCGATAGGAGCCCCTGGGGCCAGAAACGTTGAGTGGATCAACGGGTAGGCGCCATCCACGGCGCCGAAAGGCCGGGCGAGGAAATCTCCCCGCGGCGTGATGCCAGCGGCGCCGAGTTGGGCGGCGGTGTAGTAACGATGATTCAGCAGATTGTTGATCTGGGCGAACAATTCTGCGTGTGTCCGCAGCGAGTAACGCGCGCCTAGGTTGATGACGCTATAGCCTCCGCTGCTGCCCGGACCGACGTAGTAGACGCCGTCCGCCTGATGGCGATTGTTCTCGTTGCCGCGCGCCAGCGAGCTCGAAATCGCGATCAAGCTGAGATCGACGGTGAGTCTCTTCGTGGCTGCGACGTCGGCGTAGGCTTTCAACAGGTGGCGCGGCGTCAGTGCAATGCGATCGCCGGGCGTGATCTGAATATCCCCGTCGACGCCGCGGACGCCCGAGAGAGCGGCGTTGTTCGTACTGTTGCCGGCGCCGCTTACGGTCTCCGGGCTCTGGTAGGTAGCGTCCAGGAAGGTGTAGCCGCCGCCGAGCGTGAACCGGTCGATGCGGCCGTGGATGCCCGCCTCGACGCCTTGGCGCCGGGTCTTGCCGAAGTTCTTGAAATAGCCGAAGCCCGTGGCCGTGGAGGCGACAAACAGGATGTCGTCGGAATTCTGCCCACGGAACCACCCGGCGCTCCAGGCGAGCCTCGATTCCGGACCACTGCGCACGCCGGCTTCGAAGGTTCGGGCCACCACCTGGCGCAGGGGAGGGTCTCCGGCCATGGCGTTCGGCAGCTTGCAGGGTTCGTCCGGGTTGGCGCAGCCAAGCTCGACGCTGGTCGGCGCCCGGCTGCCCTCGCTGTAGCTGAAATACGTGTTCAACGCGCCGATGGGACTGTAGGTGACTCCGGCAGCCGGGTTGAAGCGGTCGAACGTGTGAGCGGCGGTCAGCGAATCGATTCCGGAGGTCCGGATACGGTCGTGGTTGTCGACGGCGGTGTGGTTATAGCGGCCGGACAGCGTGACGTTCCAGGCGCCGGACGTCACCGTGTCGGTCAGATAGACGCTGGCGGCGTTCACCCGGCCGTCGAGGGCGACGCGCGTGTCGAGCGGTTCGCCGTCCACATCACCGCCGGTGACTCCGTCGGCGAAGGCGTGGACACCCGTAACGCTACGGTCAGGGTTGAGGTATCCCAGTTCAGTGAGTTGTTCGAAATCGATGGAGCCGTGGTCGTAGGCAACGCCGGTGGTGAACTGGTTGCGCCAGGAGCCGAAGGTCCTCGACCAGACGCTCTGAAACGAGAATCCGGCGCTGTGCTGTCCGGCGTTGGAGCGGTTCAGCAGGCCGTTGCACTTCTCACCGGGCTCGTCGCGCTCGATGGCCTGGGCGATGCAGCGCCATTTGGGGAAAGGCGTGTTGGCGGCGTTTTCTCCGGAGGTCGGGAAGCCCGAGTATCCGGCCCCGGAGAGGGCGGCCCTTTCGCTGGCGTTGGGCTGGTAGAGCGACTGGTCCAGCGCGTCGTCGTTCAGGTCGCCATTCAGGACGCGGGTGCGGATGTAGCGCTGATAGACGTTTCCCGACAACTGAACCCCACCCACGCGGTGGCGCGCGATGAAGTTGAACGAAGGGGAAAGATTGGCGGTTTTGTCGGGGGTCGTGTAGACGGAACGGTAGTCGGCCGCTAACAACCGTTGTTCCTGAAGACCGTTGCCGATCAGGGAATTGTTGGCGTAGAAAGCGGTCAGGCCGAGGCTGGTGGCGGCGTCCTGCCAGCCCAGGCGCGCGAAGAACTGGCGGACGTCGGACGGCGAGTGCTCCCGCCATCCATCCTCGAAAAAGAGATTGGCCGCGCCATACCAGCTCAGGCCCTTTGAGTTAGAGCCGCCGCTCTCGAACTCGCCCGACTTGCGGCCGTAACTGCCGCCGGTGAAAGAGGCCCGCGTGTGGCTCGGTTCGCGGCCATCCTTGGACGTCATGGATAGCGCCCCGCCCAGCGTGTTCAGGCCGAACAGCGGGTTCGAGCCGGGAATCAGCATCGTCTCCGAGATCGCGAATTTGGGGATGAGATCCCAACTGACGACGTCGCCGAGCGGTTGATTGAGGCGGACTCCGTCCAGGTAGATAGAGACGCCCTGTGGCGTGCCGAGCAGCGGGGAGGCGGTGTAGCCGCGATAGTTCAAGTCCGCCTGATATGGGTTGCCCTGGATCTCGTTCACGTAGACGCCGGTGAGGCGACGGTTGAGGAAGTCGGACAGGTCGAGGGCGCCGCTGTTTTCGATGTCCCGGTCGTTTCCGCCCTGCACGGGAAGGGGCGTTTCGACGGCGGAAAGGCTGCCGCCGGCGAGGGGCGTGGCGCTGACGACATCAACCTGAGTGGTTTGGGCGCTCAGGCTAAGGCTGACGATGCGCGTGATCGGTGCGGTGGACTGGATGTCGACTGTCATCACCCGCGTGGCGAATCCAGCAGCGTTTACCTCGAGACGATAGCGGCCCAGGAGCAGTCCTCCAAAAGTGCAAGTTCCTTCGGCGCTGGTTTCGAAACGGCGAACGGTTCCGGACGACAGATCATCGAGCCGGCCAAACGCGGCGACGGCGGCGCCCGACGGATCCTTGACCTCGATCCGAACCTGACCCAGCGGCCGTTGTGCGAGGGCGGGCTGGTGCGTCACGGCGGCGCATAAGCACAACACCAAGATGGGAACCCAGGAGGCGAGGCCTCGGAAACCGGTCATATACCTGGGTATTCCGTTTCCGATCGCGCTGTTCAGACTATTTTGGCCAGCCGGCGAATTTTGGCTGAACACGGAGGGCTGCGCGGGAATATTCGAGCATCGGGTGATTACAATCGGTTATCCGGAATATGACGGCGCGCATTCGAACGGACGCAATACAGATCCTGGACCAGTGGTCCCCGCGGGCGACCGACGCATCCGATTCCACGGGTCTGGAACTGGAGATCGTCGGACTGTTCGATCAAATGCGCGATCGAATCCTGCGGTATTCGTTGACCTTCGGCCTGTCCGCCGCCGATGCCGAGGAGGTAGTGCAGGACGTATTCCTCGCCCTCTATCAACATCTGGCGCGCTCAAAGTCCCGGGAGGGGATCCGCAACTGGCTCTTCCGGGTGACGCACAACCTGTCGTTGAAGCGTCGGGCCGCCGTATCGCGCGCCAGCGGTCAAACCATGACGTCGGACGCCGGGGGGGCATCCATCTCGATCGCCGACCCGGGGCCCAATCCCGAGGATCAGTACGCGTTCCGCCAACGGCGGGATCGTTTGCGATCCGTGGTGGACGCCCTGCCGCAAATGGACCGCGAGTGCCTCTATCTGCGCGCCGAAGGATTTCGGTATCGCGAGATCGCGGGCGTCATGGGGATTTCGTTGGGCAGCGTTGCGAATTCCCTGGCCAGGTCGCTGTCACGACTGGCCGCGGCCGATGAGAGGGTGAGGTGATGCGGGAAGACAAGACTCATCTCTCCGACGAAACTCTGCTGCTGTTCGCCGATGGAGAATTCCGCGGACGGCGGGAGCAGCAGGCGCGTGAGCATCTGGCGGCGTGCTGGTCCTGCCGGTTGCGCATGCGCGAATTGGACGAGGCGATCGCCGTCGCGGCGCGATGGCGCCAGGCGAGCGGCCCAGCGGAGCTTCCTGCGCCTGAAGGCGCGCGGGCGCTGTTGAAAGCGCGGCTGCGGGAAGCAGCGGCCGGCGGTTCCCGGCGGTCCGCTCCGTTCACCGTCAGCCGACGGCTGCTGGCGTGCGGCGTGTTCACGGCCGTCGCGGGATTGTTGATCGCTCTGTGGGTGGATTCCGGTCTGACCGAGCGTTCCGCCGTCCCACGGTTCGACCTGACTCCGGGCGCCGTTCGCGCCGTGGCCGCCACCGACGTGTGCGCGGGCAACCTGGGAGGCAACGCCGACGTGCGGCCGGCGGTGGAGCGCCAGGTGTTTGACGAGTACGGCATGCCGAACGCCGAAAGGCGCGCGTTCGAGGTCGATTACCTGATCACGCCGGCTTTGGGCGGGTCCGATGACATTCGCAACCTCTGGCCGCAGCCGTACGCCGGATCGCCCTGGAACGCCTATGTCAAGGACGCGCTGGAAGAGCGCTTGCGCGACATGGTGTGCAGCGGCCAACTCGACCTGGCCACGGCGCAGCGTGAAATTGCCGTAAACTGGGTCGCCGCCTACCAGAAGTACTTCCATTCCCGCCGGCCGTTGCCGCAACACTCGAAGCGGAGAGACTAGTTCGCTGCTGATCGGCTTCCGGCGTCCGGGCCCTCGTTTCGCGAAAATGGAGGCAAGCGCGACGCACCAGATGACGCAGACCAACTCCATCTCGCTCGTAATCAATGCGGTCGGACATTGTGCGGGCGCGCTTGCCTTCGGGCTGCTGTTGTACCTGGTGCTGAGAAGCCGCCGGAGCACCTACCGAGCTGACAAACTGGTGACGGCCGCCGCCAGTCTGGCCTTCATCTGGAACGCGGGCTCCCTGCTATCCATCACGCTGGCCGACTGGCCGAGCCGCGCCGTGGACCTCACCATCCTGGTTAGTTTCTCCGCGCTCAGCTTCCTGCCTGCCGTCCTGCTCCACGTCGCGGTCCCCGAGCGGCCCCTGTTCTGGCGTGCGGGGTACCTGATCAGCATCGTCGCGGCGGCGCTACACGCCATGGAACTGGCGCAGCCCGACATGCGATTCCATTCCTTGGCGCTGGCTCTCATCACTGGAGGATTCGGGTTTCTCACGCTCGCTTCCGTGGCGGGCCAGTGGCGCGCTCCAGCGACGAAACACTCGGCGGGGCGTCTGGCCAGCGCGATGTGCCTGTTCCTGCTCGCCGTGTCTTTTGTGCACTTCGGCCCGGGGCACGCTCGACAGGCCTGGTCGAGCGAGATTGCGCTGCATCACGCGGGGATTCCCCTGGCCATGATCATCCTGCTGCGGGACTACCGTTTCCTCCTGTTCGACGCGTTCCTGCGGTTAGCGGTGGACGGCGCGCTCGCGCTCGCCGCGGCCTTCGGCGTGTTCGAACTGGCGCGGCTGGTGGATCCTCTCTCGAACACGGCCAATCCGGGACTCAGCGTGCTGGCCCTGATCGCCGGATCGTTGATGCTCGGATTGTTCGTGCAACTGCGCGAACGAGCCAGACTCGCGGTCACCCACTGGCTGTTCGTGCAGCCGGATGTCGACGCCGTCAGCGAGCGTCTTCGCGCCGCGTGCCGCGATTCCGCCTCGGAGGATGATTTCCTCAAGGCCGCCGGCGCCGAAATCGCGCGCGCCTTCGAGTCCACACAGTGGAGCTTTGCGGCGAGTACGCCCGCGGACTCCGGCGGCGGCAAACCTCGCCCGGCCCGTGGCGCGCCGGACTGGGCGGAAGCCGTGGCGCCCATCCGTCTCCCTTCCGGAGCGCCATGCATGCTGTTGCTGGGGCCGAGGTCCAGCCGCCGCCGCTATTTCAGCGAGGATTACGAGACTCTCGACGTGCTGGCCGGCGTCGTTCACGACGAGATGGCCCGCATGCGCGACGTCGAAGCACGACGGCTTATGTCGCAGGCCGAGTTACGGGCGTTGCAGGCGCAGATCAACCCCCATTTCCTGTTCAATGCGCTCAACACCATCTACGGACTGATCTCCCGCGAAAACGCCGTCGCTCGAAAGTTGGTGCTGCACCTGTCGGAGCTGTTCCGGTCCTTCTTCCGGCCGGAGCGAATGCTGATCCCGGTGGAAGAGGAACTGCGGATCGTGCGCGCTTACCTGGAAATCGAACAGGCGCGGCTGGGCCCGAAGCTCGTCGTCGATATCGATGTCGATGGCCATCTGGACGGATTCACCATCCCTTCGCTGTGCATTCAGCCATTGGTGGAAAACGCGGTCAAGCATGGCGCGGCGCGGCGGGGCGATGGCGGGACGGTCCGGCTGGCGGTGCGCGCGGTGGAGAACCGGCTGCGGGTGGAGGTGACGAACTCCGGCGAATTCCACCGCGGCGCGGGCGAATCGGAGGGCGTGGGACTGGCGAACGTTCGCCGCCGGCTGGAGCTTTGGTACGGCTCGAACTCGGAAGTGCGAGTTGAAACGGGCGACGGGCGCACGCGCGTCTCCTTCGAGATCCCGGCGGCGAACGCCGTCTCCGCTGGCGGCGGAGGTCAGTCCGCTCACCGGCTGGACCGGTCCGTTGACGGCTAGCCGGTTTGTGAACCGGCTGCGCGCTGCTAGATATGAGAGATTCCAATGCCTTTGAACGTGCTGATCGTCGATGACGAGCCGGTCGCCCGCAAGATACTGCGGGAAGAACTGGAGTTGTTGGACGATGTGGAGATCGCGGGTGAAGCCGCGGACGGGTGCGAGGCGCTCGAGCGTATCGCCGCCCTTTCGCCGGACGTGGTCTTCCTCGACCTCCAGATGCCGGAACTCGGAGGATTGGAAGTAGCCCGTCGTATGCCGCGCGGAGGCCGTCTGCCGGTCATCGTGGTGGTGACCGCCTTCGACCAGTTCGCCATCCAGGCCCTGGACGCCGGGGCCGTCGACTACCTTCTGAAACCGGTGAGTCAGGAGCGACTATCCGAAGCGGTGGCCCGCGCCAGGCGTCTGGTGGGCCATCCCGCCGACGTCGCCGACCAACTCGCGCGCGTGCAGGAAACGGTTCTCGAGCCCACCGCCCCCAGGCTCCGCAAGATCGTCGGGCGTGACGGCTCTGAGTACGTCCTGTTGAACGCGTCCGAGATCTTCGCGTTCCAGGCCGAAGGCGACCTGGTATGGATCCTCACGGCGAAGAAGCGTTACCTGGCGTCCCAGCCCCTGCGCGCCATTCAGGAGCGCCTGAAGGACACGCACTTCCGCCGCGTGCACCGCGGCGCGCTGGTGAACGTCGATCACGTGCGGAAGATGAGCACGCTCACCAGTCAACGCTGGCTGCTGACGTTGGGAAACGGGGCCGAGTTCATCGTGAGCAAACGGATGGCGCACAGCGTGCGTGAGTTGCTGAGTTGGTGACGCGCGGCCGCGGCCGCTCACGGCAATCTCCAGTCCGCTTGGCGGCGCAAGTAGTCCGGCTGTCGGTCATTGCTGGTCCAACTCGCGCATCGGCCGTACGCTGAGTCATCATGAGGTTCATCCAAAAAGCGGCTCTCTGCGTGCTGTTTCCGTTAGGGATGCTCGACGCCCAATCGCTCGGCGGCGGCACTCTTCAGGGAGTCATCAAGGACCCGTCCGGCGGCGTTGTGCCGCAAGCCACGGTCACCGTCATCAACCGCGTCAGCAACTACCGCCGTTCCGTCCTCAGCGATTCCTCGGGCGCCTATCGGGTCTCGAATCTGCCGCCGAACTCCTATCACATCGAAGTGGAGGCTCCGGGCTTTGCACACTCCGATCAGGACGCCGACGTGCGCGGGACCGTGCCCGTGGAACTGAACGTCCGGATGGAGCTGGCCGGCTCCGCCACCACCGTGAACGTGGAGGATCACGGCGACGAACTTGTCGAAAACGTGCCCTACGCGCACACCGACGTCGACACCCGCATGCTTGCGCTGCTTCCCACCACCTCGCCGGGCTCCGCCTTGAGCGACGCGGTCATGCTGAACACCGGCGCCGTAGCGGCGGATTCGAACGGCTTCTTCCATCCTCTCGGCGACCACGCCCAAACCAGCTTCTCGATCGACGGACAGCCGGTAGGCGACCAACAGAGCAAGACCTTCTCCACCCAGATCCCGCTGAACGCGCTCCAATCGCTCGAACTGATCACAGGCGCGCCGCCCGCCGAGTTCGGCGACAAGACCAGCCTGGTGGTGAACGCCGTCACCAAGTCCGGCCTCGGCTTGCCACGGGCCATGGGCAGCTTTGAGGGCCAATGGGGATCCTTCGGGACCTACTCCGAGGAATCGACGTTCGCTTTCGGCACGCCCAAGGTGGGCAATTTCATCGCCGCCAACGCGATCCGCTCGGGCCGCTTCCTGGACACGCCCGAGCGCGTTCCGCTCCACGCCATCGGCAACAACGGCACGGTGTTCGACCGCTTCGACTACCAGCCCAGCGCCCGCGACGCTCTCCACCTGAACCTCTTCTGGGCGCGCAACTGGTTCCAGGTTCCGAACACCTACGATCAGCCGGTGCAGGACCAGCGCCAGAAGTCTTTGACCTTTAACATCGCGCCCGGCTATCAGCACACCTTCGGTTCAAAGACGGTCCTCACGGTCAATCCGTTCGTCCGCCGCGACTGGGTCAACTACTATCCGAGCAGCGATTGGACCGCCGATGCGCCCGCTACCATCGGCCAGCGCCGCACGCTCACCAACTGGGGCGTCAAGAGCGATGTCGCCTACGCGAGCGGCCGGCACAATCTCAAGGTGGGTCTCCAGCTGATGCAGACCCGTCTTAACGAGAACTTCTCCTTCGGCGTCACGGACCCGCTCTACAACTCCGTGTGCGTCGACGATAACGGTGATCCGCAAGCCGCGCCCGGCGTCATCGACCCGGCGGCGTGCGCCGTCTCGGGGCTCGCCGAAAACCCCTCGCTGATCCCCGGACTGATCCCCTTCGACCTCTCTCGCGGCGGAAAGCCGTTCCAGTTCCAGGGCGCGTCGAACGTCAATCAGTACGCCTTCTACGTCCAGGATTCGATCAAGTTTGGTAACCTGTCCGTCCAGGCGGGACTTCGCTACGACGTCTACCGTGGTCTGGTGGAGGACTCCTCCATCCAGCCCCGCATCGGCCTCTCCTACCTGCTCAAGACGACGGGGACGGTGTTCCGCGGCGCCTACTCACGGTCCTTTGAGACGCCCTATAACGAGAACCTGGTGCTATCGAGCGCCACCGGCGTCGGAGGACTCGCCGCCAACGCCTTCGGCGCGGCCAGTGTCCCGCTCAAGCCCGGCAACCGCAATCAATACAACGCCGGACTCGAACAGTCCTTTGGCAAATTCTTCTTCGCCAGCGCCGACTACTTCTGGAAGTACACCGACAACGCCTACGACTTCGGCACGCTGTTCGACACGCCGATCGCCTTCCCCATCTCGTGGCGGAAATCGAAGCTCGACGGCGTATCCGCCCGCATCGGCACGCCGAACATCCGCGGCTTCCAGTGGTACACCACCATGGGACACACCAGGGCGCGCTTTTTCGGCCCCGAAACCGGCGGTCTCGTCTTCAATAACGATGTTGGCGGAGACGCCGTCTTCCGCATCGATCACGACCAGGCGTTCCAGCAGACCACCAACATCCGCTATCAGAAGGGTTCCTATGGACCCTGGGTGTCCTTCACCTGGCGTTATGACAGCGGCCTGGTTGCGGGCGCGGTGGGTGGCCTGGACGACGCGCTGGGCCTGACCGGCGCTCAGCAGGCCGCCATCGGTTTCTACTGCGGCGGTTTCCGGCCTGGCGTGGGCGCTCCCCTCACATCCGCTCAGTGCACGCCGTCGAACTACGGCGCCACGCTGATTCGGATTCCGAAGGAGGGCGCTGAGAACGACGACACGAATCCTCCCCGCGTCGCGCCGAGGCATGTCTTCGACATCGCCGTCGGAACCGAGAATCTCCTGAAGCGGGAAAACTATCGCGTCACGCTGAAGTTCGCCATAACGAATCTCGGCGACAAGGTGGCGCTCTACAACTTCCTGTCCACCTTCAGCGGCACTCATTTCGTGACGCCGCGGGCGTACCAGGCGGCGGTCGGATTCGTCTTCTGATCGAGCATCGGCGGCCGCTTGCGGCGATGGGCCTGATACAGTAGCCATCGGGCCCACCATGCGCCGACTCATCACCCTGCTTCTTCTGTCACTCGCCGCCTTCGGGGCGCAGCCCGGCTGGTGGATGACTGAGCCCATCCGTTGGGTTCAGACCAACCTTCGCCAGACCGACGCGACACTCGATGCGCGGCGCCTGGTCGCCCAGCTTGCCGACATGCGAGCGAACGTGCTGCTCGAAGGGATGGGCGGCATCGTGGCCTATTATCCAACGCGGGTTGAATTCCACTACCCGAGTCCGGACCTTCCGCCGGGGCGCGATCTGTTTGGCGAAATCCTCAGCGAAGCGCACGCACACAGGATTCGCGTGGTGGGACGGTTCGATTTCAGCAAGACCCGTAAGGCGGTGTTCGACGCCCATCCCGAGTGGTTCTTCCGCCAGGCGAACGGCGAGCCGGTGATTTACAACGGCCTCTACTCAACCTGCATCAACGGCGGCTACTATCGCGCGCAGGCGATGAAGATCCTGGCCGAGGCGCTGGAGCGCTATGAAGTGGACGGTCTGTTCTTCAACATGTTCGGCAACCAGTCGCGCGACTATGGCGGGCGAGAGGTGGGCCTGTGCCATTGCGACGCCTGCCGCCGCTTGTATCGCGAACGATTCGGCAAGGAAATTCCGGCGAAACCCGACGACGATTACCGGCGGTTCATGTTCGCATCATCGCGTGAAGTCGCCGCCGCGATTGGCGATCTGATCCACGCCCGACGTCCCCAGGCCGGCTATTTCAACTACATACAGGAGTACACCGACGGCGTCATGTCGGAGTCGAATACGGCGGTTGCGAGGCCCTTGCCGCTGTGGCCCTACTCGGCGAGCGACAACGTGAACCGCGCCCGCAACAGCCAGCCCGCGAAGATGGCGGTGAACCTCAACATGCAGTTTGTCGACTACTGGTGGCGCTTCGCCACGGTTCCGGCGGGCGAGATCGCGTTGCGGTGCTGGCAGAATCTGGCCCATGGCGGGGCGTTGACGTTCGAGGTGAACGGGACGCTCGACCAGCAGGACCGGCAGGCCCTTGATACGGTGACGCCCATCTTCCGCTGGGCCGCTGAACACGAGCGCTACTACGCGCGGCAGACCAGCGCGGCGCGCGTGCTGTTGCTGGGCGCTCCTCTCTCGAGCGGCCGCCCCTTCGACCAGGAATCCTACCGCGGCCTTTTCCGCCTTCTTAGCGAGGAGCATATTCCCTTCGCTGTCTCCGACAACATGGACTGGCTCGGACGCCGCGACTTCGACCTTGTGGTGGCGTGCGGCTGGGCCCCAGCCGCCCTGGAGCAATACGCCGCCAAGGGCGGCCGTGTGCTGATCGCGAGCGCGACGCCTCCCGAGTTCAGCGTCGTAGCAGGCTCCGCCGGCCAGGGCTCCTGGAAGGGCTATGTGCGGGTGCGCCGCCACGCCGATTTCCCCTCGCTCCGCAACACCGACCTGTTGATGCTCGACGGGCCGGTCGCGCAACTCCCGCCCGACCCCGACGCGGCGCTGACGCTGGTTCCGCCGTCGATGATCGGACCGCCGGAGTTCGTCCACATCGACATGCGGGACACCGACACTCCGGCGATCGCCCGGCGCTCCGTAGGGAAAGGAGCGGTGACCTGGATCCCGTGGAATCTCGGCGCGCTCTACTACCGGCACAGCCTTCCCGCTCACGCCGCCCTGTTTCGCGACTCGGTGGATCGCCTGATGCCCCGCCGGCAACTGACCGCCTCCGCCCATCCGCTGGTCGAAATGACTCTGATGAAGCAGGATGGCCGGACGCTCCTGCACGTCATCAACCTGAGCGGGCACTCCCAGACGGCCTACTTCGAAGCGATCCCCATGAGCGATATTAGCGTCCGCGTGGACGGCGTCTTCAGGACGGCGAAGTCGTTGATTCACGGGGACCTGCGCGTTCGTTCGGAGTCCGGCTCCACCGGTTTCACGATCCCCCGGCTCGGCGATTATGACCTCATCGTGCTGGAATAAGGCAGAGCCGTCCGGGCTCACTCACGAATTCAGATATCAGGAGCCGAAACTGGCTGTTTGCTGATGCGTTCAATAAATAAGTTCAATGATTGCGCATTCCGCTTTCCGTGCTATATTTGACTCCGAAAGCTGGACCGCCGGCCATCCAATAGGCGCCGGTTATACACATCGGTGACAGCGTCGTCCCCCTGGGTCATGCACCGCGATGTCTTGGTTTGGACTTTCCCCTTCATAAACGTTTACCGAGCGTAAACGCCCCCACTTAACCAGTGTCTGCGGCCCTGCCGCAGGGCCCTCAGGGCCGCATATAAGGCTGACGCCCGTGGTGTGTCCACCGGCAAACGCCGTTTCGGGAGATTTCAAAATGAGAAAGATCGCTATCTATGGGAAGGGTGGAATCGGGAAATCCACCACGACGCAGAACACAGTGGCAGCTCTCGCCGAGATGGGAAAGAAAGTCATGGTGGTGGGCTGCGATCCGAAGGCTGATTCAACGCGCCTGCTGTTAGGCGGACTGGCGCAGAAGACGGTGCTCGACACGCTTCGCGAGGAAGGCGAGGACGTGGAGCTCGACGACATCCGCCGCACCGGCTTCGGCAATACGCACTGTACGGAATCCGGCGGTCCGGAACCCGGCGTCGGCTGCGCCGGACGCGGCATCATCACCTCCATCAACCTGCTCGAGCAACTGGGCGCCTATCACGACGATCAGAATCTCGATTACGTCTTCTATGATGTCCTCGGCGACGTGGTCTGCGGCGGTTTCGCCATGCCGATCCGCGAAGGCAAGGCGCAGGAGATCTATATCGTCTGCTCCGGCGAGATGATGGCGATGTACGCGGCCAACAACATCTGTAAAGGCATCGTTAAGTTCGCGCAGGCCGGCGGAGTTCGGCTGGGCGGCCTCATCTGCAACAGCCGCAAGGTGGACAACGAACGCGAAATGATCGAGGAACTGGCGCGCCAGCTCGGCACGCGAATGATCCATTTCGTCCCTCGCGACAACGACGTACAGCGGGCCGAAATCAACCGTAAGACCGTTATCGACTGGAAGCCGGAGGCCGCCCAGGCAGACGAGTATCGCCAACTGGCGCGGGCCATCGACGCCAATGACCGGTTCGTCATTCCCAAGCCCCTGACCATCGACAGCCTGGAACATCTGCTGATCGACTTCGGCATGGCGGCGTAACACAGGCGCGGCACAGCGGACGAAAGGGGTCTTCAAACCATGGAACTCGACATCAACAAAGTTCGCGACGAGTTGTTAGGCGCGGCGCCCAAGAAACTGGCGCGCAAGCGGGCTGAGCAGATCGTGGTGAACAAACCGTCCGAAGACGGGTCCACTCCGGAGATCAAGGCGAACGTGCGCACGACGCCCGGCGCCATCACTCAGCGCGGATGCACCTACGCCGGCTGCAAGGGCGTAGTCATCGGACCCACCCGCGACATCCTCAGCATCACGCACGGTCCGATCGGGTGCGGCTTTTATAGCTGGCTCACACGCCGCAACCAGACGCGCCCGGCCACCGATGACGACGCCAACTACATCACCTATTGCCTGAGCACCGACATGCAGGACGAGCAGATCGTGTTCGGCGGCGAGAAGAAGCTGCGCGCGGCCATCGAGGAAGCCTACGCGTTGTTCAAACCCAAGGCCATCGCCATCTTCTCCACTTGTCCGGTGGGTCTGATCGGCGACGATGTGCACGCCGTGGCCAAGGACATGAAGGAGAAGCTGGGCATCAATGTCTTCGGATTCAGTTGCGAAGGCTACAAGGGCGTCAGCCAGTCGGCCGGACACCACATCGCCAACAATCAGCTGTTTCGTCACGTGGTGGGAACCAACGAAACGCCGCGTCCGGAGAAGTTCAAGATCAACCTGCTCGGCGAATACAACATCGGCGGCGACGCCTTCGTGCTCGAAGAGCTGTTTGAACGTTGCGGCGTCACGCTGGTCTCCACCTTCAGCGGCAATTCCACTTATGACGCGTTCGCTAACTCGCACATGGCGGACTTGAACTGCGTCATGTGCCATCGCTCCATCAATTACGTGGCGGAGATGATGGAAAAGAAGTTCGGCATTCCGTGGATGAAGGTCAATTTCATCGGCGCGGAAGGCACGGCCAAATCGCTGCGCCGGATCGCGGAATACTTCGGCGACGCGGAACTGACCGCGCGCGTCGAAGAGGTGATCTCCGAGGAGATGACCGAAGTGCTGCGCACGCAGTTCGAAGTCCGGGCGCGCTGCGAAGGCAAGACGGCCATGCTGTTTGTCGGCGGGTCCCGCGCGCACCACTACCAGATGCTGTTTTCCGAAATCGGCATCAAGACCGTGGCCGCCGGCTACGAGTTCGCCCACCGCGACGACTACGAAGGGCGGCGCGTGCTCCCCACCATTAAAGTGGACGCCGACAGCCGTAACATCGAAGAGCTCGAAGTGGAGGTCGACGCAACCCGCTACCGCCCCCGCAAGGGTCCGGGGGAACTGGTCCAGTTGGAGGCCGCCAACATCGAGTTCAAGGACTACGTCGGCATGATGTCGGAGATGGAGGAGGGCGCGCTGGTGGTGGACGACATCTACCACTACGAGACCGAGCGCCTGATTCAGGAGCTCAAGCCCGACATCTTCTGCGCCGGCATCAAGGAGAAGTTCGCCGTACAGAAGGCGGGCATCCCGTGCAAGCAGCTGCATAGCTACGATTACGGCGGGCCGTACGCCGGTTTCCAGGGAGCCGTCAACTTCTACAAGGAAATCGACCGCATGGTGAACACGCGCGTTCTCAAGTACGCGCGCGCCCCGTGGCAGGAAAGCAGCGCTTCGGCGGAAGCCGAGGCCGTGGCGGTCTAGACCGCGTCCGCAAAGGTTGGCGGAAGGAACCCGGCGCGCTCCGGCGCGAACGCCGCGCCCGAAGTGTATCCTCGCCCGCCAGCCTGGTGTCCGAACCAGGAGAATCACCATGTTGCTACGGCATACCAGCGCGGACGTCATGGAACGCTCCGCATTGACCATCAATCCGGCCAAAACGTGCCAGCCAATCGGGGCCATGTATGCCGCCCTTGGAGTCCACAACTGTTTGCCGCACAGCCACGGATCGCAGGGCTGCTGCTCCTATCACCGCAGCACCCTTACGCGTCATTACAAGGAGCCTGTCATGGCCGCCACCAGTTCCTTCACCGAAGGCGCGGCGGTGTTCGGCGGACAGGCCAACCTGCTGGCGGCCATCTCGAACATCTTCGCCCTGTATAACCCGGACGTGATCGCCATCCACACCACCTGCCTGTCGGAGACCATCGGCGACGACATGGTGCAGGTGATCGCCAAGGCCAAATCGGAAGGCAAGGTCCCGGAAGGCAAGCACGTTATCCACGCCAACACGCCCAGCTACGTGGGATCGCACGTGACCGGCTTCGCCAACATGACCAAGGCCCTGGTGAAGTACTTCGCGGAGACCTCCGGCCACCGGAACCGCCAGGTGAACATCCTGCCCGGCTGGGTGGAGCCCAGCGACATGCGGGAATTGCGGCGGCTTGCCCGGGTGATGGGCGTTCACGTCAACATGTATCCGGACACTTCGGACGTGCTCGACGCGCCCCACACCGGGGAACACGAGTTCTTCCCCCGTGGCGGCTCCACGGTGGCCGAGATCCGGCATTCGGGCGACGCCATGTCGACGCTCGCGCTAGGACCGTTCGCCTCCGAACCGGCCGCCCGCGCGCTGGAGGAAAAGTGCGAGGTTCCGGCCGAGGTGCTGGACCTGCCCATCGGGCTGCTGGCCACCGACCGTTTCATCGACGGTCTGCGCCACCGCGCCGGAGTGCGCGTTCCCGCGCCCATCACCGACGATCGCGGCCGCCTGGTGGACCTCATCTCCGACATGCACCAGTATTTTTACCGGAAACGCGTGGCGCTGTTCGGAGACCCCGACCAACTGGCGCCGCTCGCCGAATTTCTGGTCACCATGGACATGCGTCCCGTCTACATCGTCACCGGCACGCCAGGCAAGCGCTTCGAAACGCGCATCCGGGACCTGGTGGCGGACGCCGTGCCCGAAGTGCAGGTTCGCCAGGGCGCGCAGGCGGACATGTTCCTGCTGCACCAGTGGATCAAGCGCGAAGGCGTCGATCTGCTGATCGGCAACTCCTACGGCAAGTACATCGCTCGCGACGAAAACATCCCGTTCGTCCGTTTCGGATTCCCGATCCTCGACCGTGTCGGCCACTCCTATTTCCCGAACGTCGGCTATGCGGGCGCGATGCGGCTGGCCGAAAAGATCCTGAACGCCTTCATGGACCGTCAGGATCGGGAGGCCAAGGAGGAAGCGTTCGAATTGACGATGTAAGGCCGTGAGAGCCATCAGGGGGGCGTATGCACATACTCGAAGAACGTCAACGACAGGTGCATCGTAAGGGCTCAGAGCCTTTCGATCTGGACTGTAACAAGCAGAGCGCCGCTGGTTCGGTGAGCCAGCGCGCCTGCGTATTCTGCGGATCGCGCGTGGTGCTCTATCCGATCGCCGACGCGTTACATCTGGTGCACGGGCCCATCGGCTGCGCGTCCTACACCTGGGACATTCGGGGCGCGCTGTCTTCCGGGCCGCAACTGCACCGCAACAGCTTCTGCACGGACCTCAAGGAGCTGGACGTCATTCAAGGCGGCGAAAAGAAGCTGCACAAGGCGTTGACTCAACTCATCGTCGAGCATCAGCCCAAGGCCGCCTTCGTGTATTCCACCTGTATTGTCGGCGTCATCGGCGACGACGTGGAGGCCGTGTGCAGGCAGATCAGCGCCGAACAGGGGATTCCGGTGCTGCCGGTGCATTCGGAAGGCTTCAAGGGCACCAAGCGCGACGGCTACCGCGCCGCCTGCGAGGCGCTGCTGAAGCTGGTGGGGACGGGCGATCCGTCCGGCGTCTCCAAGGCCAGCATCAACATCCTGGGCGACTTCAACCTGGCCGGCGAAGTCTGGATGATCCGCAAGTATTACGAACGGATGGGTCTCGAAGTGACCGCCACCATCACCGGAGACGGCCGCGTCGACGACATCCGTCGGGCGCACGGAGCGGCGCTGAATCTGGTGCAGTGCTCCGGCTCGATGATGCACCTGGCCAAGGTCATGAAGGATCGCTACGGCATCCCATTCCGCAAGGTTTCCTACTTCGGAATCGAGGACATGTCGCAGGCGCTCTACGACACGGCGGCGCATTTCGCGGGCGTCGTCCCGGGCATTCAGGAGCGGACCGTCGAACTGGTGCGTGGCGAACTGCAGTACATCCTGCCGGAGATCGCCGAGTACCGGAAGCGGCTCGCCGGCAAAAAGGCGGCCATCTACGTGGGCGGGGCGTTCAAGGCGTTCTCCCTGGTGCGGGCGCTGCGGCATCTCGGAATGGACACCGTCATGGTGGGTTCGCAGACCGGCCTCAAGGAAGATTACGAAGAGCTGCGGGAGCTCTGCGACGAAGGCGCCATCATCGTCGACGACTCGAATCCTCTCGAACTCTCGTCCTTCCTCAGCGAGCGCCAGGTGGACCTGTTCATCGGCGGCGTGAAGGAGCGTCCCATCGCCTACAAGCTGGGGATCGGCTTCTGCGATCACAACCATGAGCGCAAGCTGGCCCTGGCCGGATTCGAAGGGATGCTGAACTTCGCCCGTGAAGTCTACGGCACAGTGGCGAGCCCGGTATGGCGGCTGACGCCCCGCGGCAGCGCCAGGGAGGCGGCCCCATGCCGGTAGCCGAACCCTTCGTTTCCACCCGCAACCCCTGCAAGGCCTGCTCGCCGCTGGGCGCGTGTCTGGCGTTTCGCGGCATCGAAGGCGCGGTGCCGTTCCTGCACGGTTCCCAGGGCTGCGCCACCTACATCCGCCGCTACCTGATCTCCCACTTCCGGGAGCCCATGGACGTGGCGGCGTCGAGCTTCAGCGAATCGTCCACCGTATTCGGCGGCGGCGACAAGCTGCGGCGCGGCCTCGACAACGTATCGCGCCAATACCAGCCGCGGATGATCGGCATCGCTACGACGTGTCTGGTGGAGACCATCGGCGAAGACGTGAAGATGCTGCTCAACGACTACCATCCGGCGGCCGAGCCCGCGCCGGACCTGGTGCACGTCTCCACGCCCAGCTATCGCGGAACCCATGTCGACGGTTTCCACGCCGCCGTCCGAGCCGTGGTGGGCCAGCTGGCCGAAGCCGGCGAACCGACCTCGTCTGTCAATCTGTTCCCGGGCGCTGTCTCTCCGGCCGACCTCCGTCACCTGAAGGAGATCGCCTCCGCGTTCTCGCTGGACGTCGCCATCCTGCCCGACTATTCCGACACGCTCGACGGCGCGCAGTTGGAGGAATACCGCAAGATCCCGGAAGGCGGCACGCCGCTGGCTTCGATTCGCGCGATGGGCCGGGCGGCGGTCAGCATCGAATTCGGCAGGACGCTCGAAGGCTCGGCCACCGGCGCGGCGGAGCTGGAACGTAAGTTCGGCATCGCGCGAAAAACGCTCGGTTGGCCGGTCGGCGTCGTCGAAAGCGACCGCTTCTTCTCCGAGCTGTCGGCAATCTCCGGACGCCCCGTGCCGCAGATCTTCGTCCGCGAGCGCGGCCGTCTGGTCGATTCCTATGTGGACGCCCACAAGTACGTCTTCGGCAAGCGAGCCATCGTCTATGGCGAAGAGGACTTGGTGGTGGGGCTCGCCGCCTTCCTCTCCGAGATCGGGATTCAGCCCGTCCTGTGCGCCTCCGGTGGGCAAAGCGGGAGGCTCGAGGCTGCCGTCGCCGCCGTCACCGCCAGTTCCGTCGGCCCCGTCCTGGCTCGCGGGAACCTGGACTTCGCGGCGGTCCGCGAACTCGCCCTCGAAATGAAGCCGGATTTCATGATCGGAGGCAGCAAGGGCTACTCGATAGCCCGTGAACTCGACATTCCGTTAATTCGTGTAGGATTTCCGATCCACGATCGCATCGGGGGCCAACGCATACTCCATCTCGGCTACCGCGGCGCGCAACAGTTGTTCGACGCGGTGACGAACACCCTGCTGGCCCGAGCGCAGGACCGCTCGCCGGTGGGCTACAGCTATCTCTAGCTGAAAGGGACGACCGTGCAACTGGACCTCACACAACACCCCTGTTTCAACGCCGAAGCGCGCCACAGCGCGGCTCGTATCCACCTGCCCGTCGCGCCTCGCTGCAACGTGCAGTGCAACTTCTGCGACCGGCAGTACGACTGCATTAATGAAAGCCGCCCGGGCGTGACCAGCGCGGTGCTCACGCCCCGGCAGGCGCTCCATTATCTCGACCGCGCCATGGAGAAAGTGGAAGCGATCAAAGTGGTGGGCATCGCCGGGCCGGGCGACCCGTTCGCCAGCGCCGAGGAAACCATCGAAACCATGCGCCTGGTCCGCGAGCGCTACCCGGAGATGTTGCTGTGCGTCGCGAGCAACGGCCTGGAAACCGCGCTCTGGGCCAGGGAACTCGCCGAAATTCAGGTGAGCCACGTCACCATCACGGTGAACGCGGTGGACCCTGAAATCGGGGCGAAAATCTACTCCTGGATTCGATTCGGCCCGCGCCTGTTGCGCGGCGTGGACGGCGCGCGGGCGCTGCTCGAGCGGCAACGCGAAGCGGTCTCGGAACTGTCCCGCCGCGGCGTGACGGTGAAAGTGAACACCATCGCCATGCCCGGCGTCAACGACCATCACGTGGCCGACGTCGCGCGTGAAATGGCCTCCCTCGGCGCCGACATCATGAACTGCATTCCCATGTACCCGGTGGCGGGCACGCCTTTTGAGAGCCTGGGCGAGATGCCGCCCGGCAAAATGGCGGAATTGCGCCGCGAAACCGGCAAACACCTGCCCCAGATGCTGCACTGCACGCGCTGCCGGGCCGACGCCGCCGGAATGCTGGGAGAGGCGCAATCGCCGGAACTGGTCGAGTTGCTGCGCACCACCGCGGCCGGACCGATGAACCCGGGCGAGCGCCGGCCCTACGCCGCGGTGGCCAGCCAGGAAGGGATGCTGATCAACCAGCACGTCGGCGAGGCGTCCCGGTTCTGGATCTTCGAACCGCGTCCGGACGGCCCTCCGAATCTGGTGGAGTCCCGCGAGGCGCCGGAAGCCGGCACGGGCGCCACCCGCTGGTACGATCTGGCGGAGATGTTGGGCGACTGCGCCGTGGTCTTCGCCAGCGGCGTGGGACAGACGCCCCGCCGGATCCTGGAACGTTCCGGAGTCCGCGTGGTGGAGGCGGTCGGATTGGCGAACGAAGCGGTGGACGCCTGGGGGCGCACGGGCGAGTTGCCGCGTGGAATGCAACGTTTGTTCCAGGGTTGCGGCCGGGGCTGCTCGGGACCGGGCGGCGGCTGCGCGTAGGGGTCGATAGCTTCAGATACCCAAAGGAGAAGGGTCATGGAAAAACCACAACATCACGTATTTGTTTGCGGGAGCTTTCGCGCCGGCGGAGAGCCGAAAGGCGTCTGCCATAAGAAGGATTCCGCCGGTTTGGTGCAATACCTCGAAGCCGAGGTTTCCGACCGTGGCCTGGACGGGGTCACCGTGTCCGCCGCGGGCTGCCTCAAGATGTGCGAACAGGGTCCCGTGATGGTGGTGTATCCGGCGGGCCACTGGTACGCGGCCGTCGACGAGGACAAGATCGACCGCGTGCTCGACGCTCTCGAGGACGGCGAACCCGCCACGGAGCTGTTGATCAAATAGGTCCGCATGCCCTCCCGCCCGCATCTGATCGACAGCACGCTCCGCGACGGCGAGCAGGCGCCCGGCGTTGTGTTCTCCCGCGCCGAAAAGCTCGAGATCGCGGCCGCCCTGGTCGCCGCCGGAGTGCCGGAGCTCGAGGCCGGCGCCCCGGCCATCGACGAGGAGGAGCGGGAGGATCTGCGCGCCATCGCAGGTTTGCGGTTGGGGGCGCGCATCACGGCATGGTGCAGGGCGACGGAGGCCGACGTTCGTCTGGCGGCCTCCTGCGGCGTGGATTCGGTGCATGTGTCTTTTCCCGTATCCGCCCTGCTGTTGCAGACGATGGGAAAAAACGAGGGGTGGCTAATGAACGGTCTGCCGGCAGCCACCGGGCAGGCGCGCGCGCAGTTTCGGCTCGTATCCGTAGGCGCGCAGGACGCTTCCCGTTGCGAGCTCGAACTCGTGACGAGGTTCGTTCTTCTGGCCAAGTGTGCTGGAGCCTGCCGGGTGCGTATTGCCGATACGGTGGGAATCTGGAATCCCATCGATGTCTGGCGGTGCTTCCGCCAGTTGAGGGCCGCGGTTGGGGATTCGTTTTCGCTGGAATTCCACGGACACAACGATCTGGGGATGGCGACGGCGAACACCATCGCGGCGCTGGAGGGTGGCGCCGACGCCGCCAGCGTCACCGTCAACGGGTTGGGCGAACGGGCCGGCAACGCGGCGCTCGAGGAGGTGGTGCTGGCGTTGCGCCACGCCTGCCGTCGGGATTCCGGCGTTGACGCAACGCGCCTGCCGGCGATCTGCGAAACGGTGGCGCGCGCGTCCGGCCGGCCGATTCCCGCGGCCAAGCCGGTCACCGGAAGTGCGGTGTTCCGCCATGAGTCGGGGATCCACACCAGGGCGCTGCTGGAGAATCCGTCGGCCTACCAGCCGTTCGACGCCCGGGAGACGGGTCGCGCGGCGGAGCCCTTCGTAGTGGGGAAGCACTCGGGTTCGGCCGGCGTTCGCGCCGTCCTGGCGTCGCTGGGAATGACGGCGCCTCCGGTGCTGCCGGCGGAGTTGATGAGCGCGGTCCGGCGCGAGGCGCGGGAGAAGAAACGAAATCTGGAGATGGATGAGGTGGCCGCGCTGGCGAAGCGGTACCTCTAAAAGGAGGATATTCAATGGCGATTTCCGCAAGAAATCAGCTCAAGGGCCGGATTGTGAGCATCGAAACGGGCGAGATCATGGCGCACGTCACCATTCGTGTCGGCAAGAACCTGATTGAAAGCGTCATCACCCGCCGCAGCGCAGAGGCGCTGGACCTGAAGAAGGGTGACGAGGTGACGGCGTTCATGAAATCGACGTCGGTGATGATTTTGAAGTAAAGAAATTACCGGCCACCGTGCGTGGTATATTGGAGGGTATCCGGAGTTGGTTTGAACTGTAGCGAACGCGCGCCCGTAGCTCAGTCTGGATAGAGCGTCTGCCTCCGGAGCAGAAGGTCAGAGGTTCGAATCCTCTCGGGCGTACCACCCCCCGGCCGTAATCACCAATCCCCCCTTCCGAGGCCCTTTCGCGTAGTCGAACTGTCCTTCGAGTCCAGGTGCGCCTCGCTCCACCGCCCCTCGTCCGCCGTTATGACCCCAGTCGATCTGTATTCACCAGTACAGAGCTCCCGCCGAAACGACCCAGAATCGCTCGATCCCCCCCCCACTCCAGTTACCGATTCAGCGAGGCGAATGAGAACTCGGAGCCCTCACGCCACTATTGTCTTGACCGGGAACCTTCAGTGCCAGGATCTCCTGCCTTACTCTTGCGGGTGATGCACCCCCTCACTTGCGGTAGGGCGCTAAGAGGCTAACGCCGTACTCTTGGGGAGAATCGAGCAGTAACCGCGATAGCTGTGCCGACCCACTGTGGCACAGACCCAGCATAGGGGTAACCCGCGCCTTTGTCGGCCTAATATTTGTCTGCCGAGACGCTTGAAGGTTACTATGCCACGTGCTAGGTCACATCGGTTTCTATCCCGGGCGATCATCCTGTTCGGACTCATCCTACCTGTTTATGGAGTCGTAACTACCGTCACGCCCGTTGACGACGCCGTCTTCCATTACGATTACGGCGGGTCCGTGATCAATAACAGTTTCGCGTGTCAGTACAAGACATTCTCGATCAGCTTCACGGGATCTCCTGCCTCGATCACCACCACCGCGTCGGTAACCTCAGCGTCGCCCACCATCACCTTGGGTCCCGGCGAGACGTCCACCAAAGTATGGGCCAATCCCACCAGTCCCCTGTCCGTCTTCTACTACTTCTGCTCCGCCAGCAGCAGTCCCACCACTACCTCCTATAGCGTCACCGCGAACGACGGCACGGCCACCGTGGCGTACTCCGGCAGCTTGGTGCCCTTGAACACAATCAAGGCGGGCAACCAGATGATCAACACGGTTACCACCAGTTCCTCGGGTGGACTCGTCACCGTCACAGTTACCGGAACCGCCGCGAATCTGAGTCTCTCC
This sequence comes from Acidobacteriota bacterium, assembly GCA_018268715.1. Taxonomy (GTDB): domain Bacteria; phylum Acidobacteriota; class Terriglobia; order Bryobacterales; family Bryobacteraceae; genus TMP-7. The sequence continues at coordinate 174,986 of JAFDVZ010000014.1, forward strand.
AACCCGGGCCGGATTCTCGATATCACTCCCAACGTGCTCACCAGTTGGCCTGCCGGATCGCTCCGGCTGGAGGCCTCGACCTTCAAGTTCACAAACCAGGCGACAACGGTGAACAACCGCCTGGCGATCCTCAAAAGCGACGTGTCCACTGGCGGAACCACCTATTCCGACACGTACACGATGACCTTCACCATACGGCCTGTCTCCTCCAACAGCGGGTCGGGACCCATCTGGCCCGCGGCCTATAACCTCTCCGGCAACGGCCTCAAACATAACGATGGCGCGGCCTACGGCGTTTCCAACACGGCCACCTTGCCTCCCAGTCAGACCACTGTCTCAGCCGCCCCTCCCGACCTGTCCATATCGATGGCCCAGCCCGCCACATGGGCCAACGGTGGATCCGGAACTCTGGTGTATACCGTCGCCAACATCGGCGCCGGCACGCTGACCGGCGCCACCACCGTCACCCTCCCCATGCCGAACTCGAGCTACTATTCGAGCCCGACCGTATCGAGCGCATCGGGTTGGTCCTGCGGCACGCCGGTCATTGGTTCGAGTTTCACCTGCACCCGGAGCGATAATCTCGCTCCCAGCGCGACGTTTCCCACCATTACGCTCGGCGTGACGCTGGGAAACGGCATGCCGGCGGGTGTTTCGACGGTCACCTTCACCTCGAGCGTGGCCAACAGCGGCGATGGCAATGCGGCGAACAACTCGGCGTCCCTGGATGTCACATTCACCAAGGGCGGCGCCTCGGACCCCGCGGTGTCGTTCACCACTCCGCCAACCACCGTAGCCCGGGGCGGAACCGCGTCCTTCACGGCGAACATCACCAACGCGGGCGCCACCAAGACGACCAACGGCCAGACCCTCACCGCCACCATAACGATTCCCGCCGATCTCACTCCCACCAGCGTGACCGCCACCGGGTGGAGTTGCGCGCCTTCTCTTCCATCGGCCGGCGGAACGATGAGTTGCACCAACAGCAGTTCCGTGAATCCCAGCGCGAGTTACGGATCGATCGCCGTGTCTGGCAACGTGGCCGCCAGCCCGGTGAGCGGCATCCTGCGTTGCTCCGCGCATCTGTCGTTTGCGGGCGATAACGGCAGCACCGCCAATGACGACGCCGCGGCGTATTCCACGATCGTTGGAACGGATCCGGCCGTGTACACCTCGGTCTCTCCAGGAGTATGGAAGGCGGGACTGGCGGCCACCATCACCTCGTCGGTGGTCAACCAGGGCAACGCCTCGACGTCGGGGACCGTGACGGGAACCATCACCATCCCTTCCGATCTGACGAGCCCGGGCGTGTCGGCCAGCGGCTGGAGTTGCGGCGCCCCCAGCGCGGGCGCAACTCTCACGTGTACTCGCTCCGACGCCCTGACGGGAGGCTCCGCGTACCCGAGCCTGGTGGTCAGCGGCACGGTGAATCCATCGATCTCCGCCTCGAGCGTCAGTGAAACTTCAACCGTCTCGGGAGGCGGCGACACCAACTCCGCCAACAACTCGGCGACTGCCCTGGCGACGGCGGTCGCTGGTCCGGACCTCACCGTCGCCCTCACGGCGGCGGCCGGGTCGGTGACCAACGGAACCTCGTCCACGGTGAGCATCGCGGTCAGCAACGCCGGCGTCGGCTCAAGCAGCGGGACCACTTCGGTCAGCATCTCCCTGCCGTCCACCATCTCCAGTCCCTCGGTAGCCAGCCACATCGGGTGGACCTGCGGGACCCCCACCGCCGGTTCGAGTTTCACTTGCTCCCGTTCCGATAGTCTGGCCGCTGGCGCCAGTTACCCGGCGATCACGATTTCGTTCACAGGGTCGGCCAGTTCCGGCTCCAGCCAGGACGCTCCGTTTATCGCCACCGTCAGCAACGCCGGAGATCCGAATTCGGACAACGACTCGGCCGGCACGAACGTGGTGGTCGTCAACGGCGCCAATCTGAGCATCGTGCTCTCGAACTCTCCCACGGTTTGGGTCGCCGGCAACGCGGCGAGCATGACCATCGGCGTCAGCAACTCGGGCACGTCCACCGTTTCCGGCTCCACCACGGTCACCGTCAATGTCCCCGCCGATCTGGGCAGTCCGTCGATCGCGGCGTCCACCACCTCGGGTGGATGGTCCTGTGGAACGGTCACGGCGGGGGCCGTGCTCACGTGTACGCAGTCCTCTTCGCTGGCCACTTCGCAAAGCTTCGCCAACATCGTGATCAACGGGACCGTTCCGGCCTCTCCAGTCGCTACCGTGGCCGACGTGCAGGCCTCGGTCACGAATGCGAGCGATGTGAACGCATTCGATAACGCCGCCACCGCCACCATCCAGATCGTGAATGGGGCGGATCTGAGCGTCGCCATCGCGGCCACTTCGTGGTCAACGGGTTCAACCGGGACGATCACCGTCACCGTCAGCAATGCCGGGTCGGCGGCGTCGAGCGCCGTGACGACCTCGGTCGCCATCGCGGTGCCGAGCAGCCTCGGTTCACCCTCGGTCACAAGCCACACGGGATGGACCTGTGGAACGCCCTCGGCCGGATCGAGCGTCACGTGTACCCGCTCGGACGCCCTGTCCACCGCATCGAGCTTCCCGCAGATCGTGATCAGCGGCTCTCCGGTGTTGACCAACGGCTCCTCCGCCATCGTTCAGGCGTCGGTTTCGAACTCCTCGGACGTCAATTCGCTCAACAACTCGGCGTTCAGCACCGTCTCCGTGACCGGCCCCGACCTGACCGTCGCCCTCTCCACCGGATCCTGGACCATCGGCGGCGCCGCGAGCCTGTCCGTCACGGTCTCGAACGTTGGAACCTCGGCTACCACGGCTGCGGTGACGTCCACGGTGACGATTCCCTCCTATATGACGAGCCCCGTGCTCGCGGGAGCGAGCAGCTCCGCCGGGTGGTCGTGCAGCGGGGTGAGCGCCGGCGGAACCGCGTCGTGCAGCAACTCGAGCACTCTGTCGGCCGGGTCGAGCCTCACGGCGCTGACGCTCACGGGCGTCACCGGCGCATCCGCCTCCTCGAGCAGCGTGACCGCGACGGTCTCCACGACGGGTGACACGAATTCTTTGAACGACCAGACGTCGGCGTCCACCACGATTCTAGCCGCGCCAGCCACCAGTTATACGTTCACCGGCCCCACCGGCGGAGCCATCGGCTCCGCGTCGACGGCATTCACGGTGACGCCCAACTCCGTCTACAACGGGACGATCACGATCACCCCGTCCGGCGGAGGTCTGTCGACACCTGTGGTGCTGACGTTCAGCTCGTCGGCGGCGCAAACGTTCACCATAACGCCCGTTTCGGTGGGTCCTGTAACGTTAACTCCGACCAATAATGGCTCATTAACGGACGCTTCCGCGCTGAATTACGCCACGCCACCAGCGGCTCCGACCATCGGAACGGTGACGGCAGGCAACGGATCAGTTTCCGTGGCGTTCACCGCGCCCGGCGCGACAGGCGGCTCGTCGATCACCGGCTACACCGCCACCTGCAACCCCGGAGGCCACACAGGAACCGGTACAAGCAGCCCGATTACAGTGTCCGGCCTCACCAACGGCACAGCCTACACCTGTTCGGTGACGGCCACAAACGCAGCAGGAACCAGCGCCGCATCGAGCGCCTCCAGTTCGGTGACTCCTGTTGCGCCAGCCACCAGTTATACGTTCACCGGCCCGACCGGCGGAGCCATCGGCTCCGCGTCGACGGCCTTCACGGTGACTCCCAACTCCACCTATAACGGGACGATCACGATCACCCCATCCGGCGGAGGTCTGTCGACGCCGGTGGTGCTGACGTTCAGCTCGTCGGCGGCGCAAACGTTCACCATAACGCCCGTTTCGGTGGGTCCTGTAACGTTAACTCCGACCAATAATGGCTCATTAACAGACGCTTCCGCACTGAATTACGCCACGCCACCAGCGGCTCCGACCATCGGAACGGTGACGGCAGGCAACGGATCAGTTTCCGTGGCTTTCACAGCGCCAGGCGCGACAGGTGGCTCGTCGATCACCGGCTACACCGCCACCTGCAACCCCGGAGGCCACACAGGAACGGGCGCTTCGAGCCCAATAACGGTGTCCGGACTGACCAACGGCGCCGCCTACACCTGTTCGGTGACAGCGACAAACGCAGCAGGAACCAGCGCCCCCTCATCCGATTCGAGCTCGGTTACCCCCTTTGCCCCGGCCACCAGCTACGGCTTGACCGGTCCGTCGGGCGGGGCGGTGGGCGTGGCGTCGAGCGTCTTCACTGTGACGCCTGACGCGATCTACACAGGGACGATCACGCTGACGCCTTCGGGCGGTGGCCTCTCGACGCCCATCGTACTGACGTTCACGAACTCCTCCGCGGCACAGACGTTTACGATCACGCCGGCTTCCCTCGGCCCGGTAACTCTGACGCCGACGAACAGCGGTTCGCTGGCGGATCCGGCGGCGCTGAGCTACAACACGCCTCCTGGAGCGCCCACCATCGGCGCCGCAACGCCCGGCAACGGATCGCTGTCCGTATCGTTCACGGCTCCCTCGGGAGATGGCGGAGCCGTCATCAGCGGCTACACGGTGACGTGCAACCCAGGCGCGTTCACTGGCTCTTCCACCGCGAGCCCGGCCACCGTCTCCGGCCTCACGAATGGCGTGAGCTACACCTGCAGTGTGACGGCGTCAAACTCCGTCGGCGCGGGCCCGGCTTCTTCGGTGACAACGGCTGCGACGCCGGTGGCGCCCGCCAGCAGCTATACGTTCACGGGCCCACAGAGCGGCGTGGTCGGGGCGGCGTCCACGGCCTTCTCGGTGACGCCGAACTCTGTATACACAGGCGCCATCACCATCACGCCTTCGGGCGGCGGACTCTCGACCCCCATCGTACTTACGTTCACCAACTCGTCCTCGGCGCAGACTTTCACCATCACGCCCACCGCTACCGGTCCTGTCACACTGACCGCTTCCAACAGCGGATCGCTTTCCGATCCGTCCGCGTTGGTGTACAAAACGCCTTCGGACGCGCCCACCATCGGGACGGTGACGGCGGGCAATGGCTCGGTAACCGTGGCGTTCGTGGCGCCTTCGAACAACGGTGGTTCGAGCATCACCGGCTATACGGCCACCTGCGACCCGGGCGGATTCACGGGGACCTCGGCCACGAGCCCGATCACGGTTTCGGGCCTGACGAACGGGACCTCGTACACCTGCAGCGTGACGGCCACGAACGGCGCCGGAACCAGCCCGGCGTCGAGCGGCGGCAGCGCGACTCCCTTCGCTCCGGCTAACAGTTTCAGCTTCACCGGACCGTCTACGGGCCTGATCGGGGCTCAGTCCACCGTGTTCTCCGTCACGCCGAACGCCTCCTACACGGGCACGATCACGATTACTCCGTCTGGTGGCGGGCTGTCCGTTCCGGTCGTATTGACCTTCTCCGGATCGTCGTCGGCGCAGACGTTCACGGTGACGCCCACCGCGCCGGGACCCGTCACACTGACCCCGTCGAACGACGGCTCTCTCTCCAACCCCTCCGTGTTGAGCTATGCGACGAACCCGTCCGCTCCTACGATCGGGGCGGTGACGGCGGGGAACGGATCGGTTTCCGTGGCATTTTCCGCGCCTGCGAGCACGGGCGGTGCGGCGATCACCGGCTATACGGCCACCTGCGATCCCGGCGGCGTCACGGGGGGCGGGACCGTGAGTCCGCTTACGGTGTCCGGACTGACGAACGGGACCGACTACACCTGCAGCGTCATTGCCACGAATGCCGCGGGTAACAGCAGCGCATCGGGCACGGGCGGAGCAACGCCGTACACGCCCGCGAACAGCTACACGCTCACGGGGCCGCCGGGCGGCGCCGTCGGAGCGGCGTCGGGGTCGTTTACGGTCACGCCGAACTCCATCTTTACGGGTACGATCACGATTACTCCGTCGGGCGGGGGACTGTCCACGCCGGTGGTGCTGACTTACAGCGGATCCTCGGCGGCGCAGACCTTCACGATTACACCGGCGTCGTTGGGGCCGGTGACGCTCGCGCCATCTAATAGCGGGTCGCTTTCCGATCCGGCGGCGCTGACGTACAACACGCCTCCGGGAGCGCCCACGATCGGGACCGTGACGCCTGGGAACGGGTCGGCCTCGGTGGCGTTCACAGCGCCGGCGAGCAACGGGGGATCCGCCATTACCGGCTATACGGTGACGTGCGATCCGGGGGGCATCACCGCCACTGGATCGGCGAGCCCGATCAGCGTTTCCGGCCTGACTAACGGGACGGCGTACACCTGCTCGGTGGCGGCGACGAACGCGATCGGAACCGGAGGATCGTCGGGGGCTTCGACGGCCGCAACGCCGGTGGCGCCGGCCTCGAGTTTCACGCTTACGGGGCCGTCGGGAGGGGGGATCGGCGCCGCCTCCACGGCCTTCACTGTGACTCCGAACGCGGTCTATACGGGGACCATCACCGTGACGCCTTCGGGTGGTGGGTTGTCGACGCCCGTAGTGTTGACGTTCAGCGGATCCTCGGCGGCCCAGACGTTTACGATCACGCCTGTGCTCCCCGGCCCTGTTACGTTGACGCCATCGAATAGCGGATCGCTAAGCAATCCGTCGGCGCTTATGTATGCGACGACGTCGGCCGCGCCGGTGATTGGCGCTGTGACGGCTGGCAACGGGTCCGTTTCCGTTGCCTTTACGGCGCCACTGACGGATGGGGGCTCTACCATATTGGGCTATACGGCCACTTGCGATCCGGGTGGGCATACGGGCACAGGTGCGACGAGCCCGATTACGGTCAGCGGGTTGACCAACGGCACTGCTTACACGTGTACGGTGACGGCGACCAATGCGGTGGGCGTGAGCGGACCTTCCGCCGCTTCGGGGTCGGTGACGCCGGTGGCTCCGGCAAGCAGTTATACGTTGACGGGTCCATCGGGCGGGGCTGTCGGTTCCGCGTCGACGGCGTTTACTGTGACTCCGAATGCCGTCTACAACGGGACGATCACGATTACTCCGTCTGGTGGAGGGCTGTCGACGCCGGTGGTGCTGACGTTCAGCAATTCGTCGGTGGCGCAGACGTTCACCATTACGCCCGCTAGCGTTGGGCCGGTCACGCTGGCTCCGACCAATAGCGGTTCGCTTTCCAACCCCTCGGCGCTGAGTTATAACACGCCCTCGGGTGCTCCGCCAATCGGAACGGTGACTCCGGGGAAGGGGTCGGTGTCGGTTGCGTTTACGGCGCCGGGCGCTACGGGCGGTTCGA
>JAFDVZ010000015.1:0-164537 GCA_018268715.1 Acidobacteriota bacterium
ATAGTTAACTTACGCAACTAAGCAATATACGCGCTCTGAGCGATTGCCTTCACGAACAGTCCCCGCGCGGCGGGCGCCGCCATCAGATACATCACACTCAGCGCACCGGCGGACTCGCCCGCAATCGTCACGTTGGAAGCATCACCGCCAAAGGATCCAATATTCCGGTGGACCCATCGCAGCGCTTCGATCTGATCCAGCAGCCCATAATTTCCCGACACTCCCTCGGCCGACTCGGCGCTAAGTTCCGGGTGCGCGAGCCACCCGAGCACACCCAACCGGTAGTTGATCGAAACCACGACAACGCCGCGCGACGCCAGTCGTGCGCCGTCGTACATAGGTTCGCGGCTCGCGCCGGAAGTCAGCGCCACGCCATAAATCCAGAAGAGGACCGGCGCATTGCGGGCCCTGGCCGGCGCCCAGACATTCAGCGTCAGGCAGTTCTCGCTCATCGGTAACGGGTCGCGCGATAAACGGTCTCGACCCTGACCGCCGGCTGAGGGCACGCCGGCCCGAACTCGATCGCTTTCCGCACCCCTGCCCACCGAGGCGCCGGCCTGGGCGGCCTCCAGCGGGCCACTCCAACGGGCGGCAGCGCATAGGGAATGTCCTTGGACACGCGCAGGCCGCCGCTGATTCGACCTTCGATTCCGCCAGCCGGGCTATCGACCCTGACCGACGGCGCATGGGCGGGCGCCCCGGCGAGCGCCGAGCAAAGAGCGATGCAAGCGAGTGTGCCTGTCAAGAACGTTGGTGTCTTCGTGGTCGTAGTCCACCTCAGTTACCGCACGCCAGCACAAGTCGGAATAGGACTTCCTCGTTTGCCTTACAGCAATCCACATTCCGACTGGAGTTCGTCCACCAGCGGGCCCCGGCCAACTATTGAGCAGGGCGTTTGGCTGGAGCAATACATGCACTGAAGACGACGGTGTTGGCTCCGATGCCGAGGCCCAGCATCAGCATTACCAATACGGCGAAGGCCGGCTCTCGGCGGATTCCCCGGAGCGTATATCGCAGGTCCTGTAGGAGAACGCCCAACCACGGAAGTCCGCGCTCGTCTCGTTGCAACTCCATGGCCGCCGCGACGCCGCCGAATCGAATCAATGCCTGACGCAGGGCCTCCTCGGCGGATGCCTCGCTTCAGGTTGTCTTCGGTGGCCGATTCGATGTGCGAGTCGATTTCGGCCTGCAGGTCGTCGTCGAGCGGCCGCCGGCGAAGGGCGCCTGTCAACCGGTTCCAGAAACGGAGAAGAGAGTCCATCACGATGAACTCCCTTCCTGTTCGGGCGCGAGCATCCGCTGCATCAACCCGCTCAGACGCCGCCAATATTCGGCGCCCTCCGCGAGTTGCCTGCGGCCTTGTTTGGTGATCGAGTAGAAGCGCGCCTTCCGGTTGTTGTCCGAGGCGCCCCATTCGGCCGAGATCCAGCCGCGTTGTAGCAACCGGACCAGGCAGGCGTAGATGGTGCCCTGGTTCAACAGAATTTCGTCGCCGCTCGCCTGTTCAATGCGTCTGGCGACGCCATAGCCGTGCATCGGGCCCATGGCTGCCAGCGTCCGAAGCACCATCAGGTCCAGTGTTCCCTGGATGAGCTCAAGGCGATTGTCACCCATATCCAGCATCCTCTCATCTGGAGCTGCCACAGGAGAGGATGCCGATGCGCGGGCCAGCGGTTACCCGGGCTCAGCGGATTAGTGACGCCGCGTGGCGATCGTAGGGTTCCTGAACGGACTCGGTCAGCAGCGCCAGCGTCGATTCGGGCGACAGAAAGCGCACCAGCATTTCGTCCAACTCGCTCGGGTGGAAGGGTTTCTGCAGATAACCGTCCATTCCACAGGCGAAGCAGCGCTGCCGTTCGGCGCCTCCGACATGGGCCGTCACCGCCACAATCGGAACCCTCTTGCGGCTGTGTTCGAGCGCCCGGATGTGGCGCGTGGCTTCGTATCCGTCCATTTCCGGCATGCGGCAGTCCATGAAGACCACGTCATAGGGGAAGTCCCGCCACATGCGCACCGCCTCAATGCCGTTGGCGGCGACATCCGCGCGCAGGCCGCGCTTTTCGAGCAGCCGCGCCAGCACCTTCTGATTGACGCCGTTGTCCTCCACCACCAGCGCGCGGTAGCCGCGGCGCAACAACGGGACCGTTGGCTTCGTTTCGGAAACGACGGATTCTTCGCCAGGCGCCGCCGGAAGCGGCGCTTCGAGCCAGAACTCCGCCCCGTCGCCCGCGGTCTGGCTGCATCCCACGGAGCCGTTCATCACCTCGGCCATCCACCGAGAGATGGCAAGCCCGAGGCCGGTGCCTCCATAGCGCCGATTGCTGTTATTGTCCGCCTGGACAAAAGGATCGAATAGCCGGGTTCGCAAGTGGTCCGGAACGCCTTCGCCGGTGTCGGCGACGGAGATGCGCAGCCGGTCCTCGCCCGCTTCCGAGACGCGCACGGTGACGGACCCTTCCGCGGTGAACTTGACCGCGTTGGCCGCGAAATTCAGAACGATCTGCCGGACGCGCCCCGCGTCGCCGTTCACCATCTTGCGGATTTCGGCGGGGTATTCGAGCGCCAGCCGCAGTCCCTTTCCCACCGCGGCGGGCTCCACTAGTTCGAGCGCCGAAACGATCGCGGTTCGCAGGTCGAACGGACCGTTTTCGCAAACGATCTTGCCGGCCTCGGCTTTCGAAAGGTCGAGGATGCCGTTGATCAGGTCGAGCAGGTGCGACGCGGAGCTGCGGATGATCTCCATGTCCGCGTGCTGTTCCGGGGTCAACGGAGTGTCCATCAACAGCCCGGCAAGCCCCATGATCGCGTTCATCGGCGTGCGGATTTCATGACTGACCGTAGCCAGGAAGCGCGACTTCATTTGCGAGCCCTGGATGGCCTCGTCGCGGGCCGCCGCCAGTTGCTGCTCGATCTCCTTGGTCTCGCTGACGTCGATGTTTACGCCCACCAGTCGCTCCGCCGATCCGGCGTGTCCGGCGATGACCTCGCTCTTGACCGAAACCCAGCGCAGCCCCCCACCGGGCCGGATGGAGCGGAATTCGTCCTCATAGGCGACGCGTTCGCGCACGCACTGGGCGAACTTGTCGACCACTCGCTGGCGATCCTCGGGATGGATCCGGGCGAGCCATTGTTCGAGCCGCAACTCGCCGGGAGCATCGTCTTCCGGCGTGCCGAGCAGGCGGCGGGCATTCAGGTCGTACTCCCAACTCTCGATCCGGCCCGCTCGTTGCGCGATGCGCAGCCGTTCGCGCGTGGCGCGCGCGTTGTCCTCCGCGCGGCGCTTATCCGTGATGTCGCGGCTACAGATGGCGACGCCCCGCACGCTGGGGTCCCCCATCAGGTTTCGTGCGTGGGCTTCGATGGTTCGCCACTCCGAGCGAGCGTCGCGCAATCGCACCTGCACCGCCTCAGCCGGAGCCCCGGTTCGAACCACGTTCTCGAAGGCCGCCACCACCTCCGGGGCGTCTTCCGGGTGGACGTGGCCAAATACGCTTTTTCCGACGCGCTCGCCAGGCCAATATCCCAACAGGGTGTGAATCGCCGGGCTCTCATAGATCACCGACCCCGAGTCGTCCACCACCGTGGTGATGTCGAGCGAGCTTTCCACCAGCGTTCGGTAGAATCCGGCGTTCCTGTTCGCTCCGCAGGCTTCGCATGTGGCGGTCGCGCCGGGAAGCGTCATGGCCGCGTGGCAGGGTCTTCCCGCAAGGTCCAGGTCCCAGCCGGAATTCTCCTCGGGCAACTGCGCGGGTGAGGCGGGGGCGCTGAGCAACTCTTCGCGGCTCATTCCCGACGCCGCGACCGCTGCGTCGTTGGCGGCGATCACCCGGGTGGTGGCGCGATCATAGATCCACATTGGGAACGGACTGGCGTCGAAAGCCGCGCGCAACGGGTTTGCGCTGTCTTGCGGCAAATCCCTCACCGTCACGGCGGGCGGCGGAGTCGTATCCGGCACTGTGTTCTGTCGGAGCATGTTCGTGGCTGGCTCGAAGCGAACCTGAGGTCCTTATCGGCCCCGGCGCTTGCGGATTGAGTTCTTTTCCGCAGTAATGGATTCATGCCAACCAATCGTCCCGGACGGCGCGAGTTCCTTCTTCAGGCCGCCGGATTGCCGGCTATGGCGCAGGTTGCCGGCGTGAGGCCCCCGGCCGCGCCCGGCGTGAAGGTCCTGAATCCGAGAGGCCGGGTCCCAGTCTCGATGATCATCGACGACTCCACCTGTTTGGTGAATCTCAACCACTTCTCGATCCCGCAGTTCCGCGCCGCCTGGGGCAAGGACTACGACCAGGATTGGCGAAGCATGCCCGTCGAGATCCCCGACGATTTCGTCCGCAAGTTCGGCGATTGGTGCGGCGAACAGGGCGTCAAGGGGAAGTACAGCATCGTTCCGTACCCGGCCTGTGTGGGGCGGCTCGATCGTGAGCTTCCGGGCTGGACGCCGGAGGAACTGAAGGCCAGCATCGCGCTGGTGCGAACGCGCATGACGCCGAACTGGGACATCCATCCGGAGATGATCACGCACACCCGCGTGCTCGACCTCAAGACTGGACACCCCTATCCGGCGCGCGGCCTGGAATGGATGGAGAACTGGCAGTGGACGGCCGGCCGCGGCGCCGACGAGATCGCCGCCTACATCGCCTACGCCCTAAGCATTCTGCGCGAGATTGAACTGCCGTGCGAGGGGATCACATCGCCAGGCGGATTCGGCAACGGCGCGCTGGCCCAGTTCTCGCGCGCGGTGCTCGAAGCCTGCCGCGACGTGTACCGTGCCGAGATTCCGCACTACTTCCGCGACGGAATCCACTCGGGCGAGGCGAGCGTGGCTCCTCGCGTCGAGTACGCCAGCGGGATCGATGGTCCGGATCCCAAGTGCGTGGTATCCATTGTGGCCTGCACCGGCGACTGGACCGGCAATTGGGACGCAACCCGCGATCCCGACCCCGACCGCTTCATCTCCGCCGACCTGAGCCGTGGACGCATGGTCGACGTCATCGGGCGCGGAGAGCCCGCCTGCATGCTGGCGCACTGGACCGGTATCCACCACAACGGCACGGAGCGCGGCTTCCGGGCGTTTCAGGAAGTGGTGCGCCGGCTCCACGCGCGCTATGACAACCTGCTTTGGATGAAGCTCAGCGAAATTGCGCGCTACTGGGCGGCGCGAGAGTTGACGGCCATCCGCGTGGAACCCGGCCGCATTGCGTTCGATGCTCCGTTTGCGTGCCCCCGGTTCACTGTCCGCTTGCAGCGCGCCGGCGCGGTCCGACGGTTCCGTGAGGTCCAGGGCCTGCCGCGGCTCGAATCCGGAACCTGGACCCGCGACGGGGAATCGGCGGTGATCTGCTTCGACCTGCAAAAGGGCGCTTCGGCGATTGAACTGGGGTGAGCCCGCGGGGGATCCGGTGTAGAATTCTGACCATATGACTCCGTCGAAACCTGCTGTTTACCAATCCCCGTGGATGAACGATGAGCTGCAGATGTTCCGGAAGCAGGTGCGGCGCTTTGTGCAGGAGGAGTTTGTCCCGCAGGAGCCGCGCTGGCGCGAGCAGCACCGGTGCGACGCCTCGGCGTGGACCAAGGCCGGTGAGACCGGCATCCTGTGCACCGACATCCCGGAGGAGTACGGCGGGGGCGGCGGCGCGTTCGCCCACGAAGCCGTCGTGATGGAGGAGTTGGCCTACGCCGGAGTGAACTTTGGATCGGGCGTGAACAGCATCGTTGCGCACTACGTTCTGGCCTATGGATCCGAGCAGCAGAAGAAACAGTGGCTGCCGCGGATGGCGCGGGGCGAACTGGTGGGCGCGATTGGCATGACCGAACCGGTGGCGGGGTCGGATCTGCAATCAATAAAGACCACGGCGCGGCGCGATGGCGACTGCTACGTGATCAACGGTTCGAAGACGTTCATCACCAACGGCTGGCACGCGGGCATCATCTCGCTGGCGGTGAAGACCGACGCGCAGCTGAGCGGCGCCAAGGGGATTTCGCTGGTCATCGTCGAGACCAAGGACCTGCCCGGCTACCGGGTGGGGCGCTCGCTCGAGAAAGTCGGGATGCATGCCCAGGACACCTGCGAGCTCTTCTTTGACGACGTGCGGGTCCCGGCGTCGAACCTGCTGGGTGGGGAAGAAGGCCGCGGGTTCTATCAAATGATGGAGCAACTGCCCTACGAGCGGCTGACGGTGGCGGTGTCCGCCGTGGCGGTGATCGAACAGGCGGTGGCGATTACCACCAGGTACGCCAAGGAGCGCCGCGCGTTCGGCAAGAGCCTGATCGAATTTCAGAACACGCGATTCAAGCTTGCCGAATGCAAGTCGGAAGCGCATATCGCGCGGGTCTTTCTGGATAGCTGCATCGAGCGGTTGATGGCGGGCAAACTGGACACGGCCACGGCGGCCATGGCCAAGTACTGGCTGTCGGACCGCCAGTGCGCCATCGTCGATGAGTGCGTGCAGTTGCACGGCGGTTACGGCTACATGATGGAATACCCGATCGCGCGCATGTGGACTGACAGCCGAGTGCAGCGAATCTACGCCGGCACGAACGAGATCATGAAGGAACTGATTGCGCGCTCCCTGTAAAGCGCCGCCAACGATCGCGAGATGAATTTGAATCGGCAACTGCGCCTGAAGGCGCGACCCGCGGGCGTCGCCATGCCCGGGCCCGATACCTGGGAGATCGTGGAAGCGGACGTTCCGGAGCCGGCGCAAGGACAGGTTCTGGTGCGGAACCTATATGTTTCGGTGGATCCCGCCATGCGCGGTTGGATTCGTCCGGCGCCCACCTACATCGAACCGGTTCCGCTGGGCGGCGTCATGCGCGCGGGGACAGTGGGGCGCGTGGTGGCCAGCCGGCGCGCGGACTTCGCGGAAGGCGACCATGTCTCGGACGTCGCGGGCGGCCTCGGCTTCCAGGACTTCGGCCTGAGCGACGGCAGTGAGCTGCTGAAGGTCGATCCCCTGCGTGCTCCCCTGCCATCCTACGCCGGTGGTCTTGGGCTGAACGGGTTCACGGCGTATTTCGGGCTGCTCGAGATCGGCAGGCCGAAGGCGGGCGAAACTGTGCTGGTGTCGAGCGCGGCGGGCGCAACCGGCTCGGTGGCTGGGCAGATCGCGCGGATCAAGGGGTGTCGGGCGGTTGGGATCGCGGGCGGACCGCAGAAGGGGCGCCTGGTGCGGGAGGTTTTTGGCTTCGCGGAGGCGATCGACTATCGCGACGGGAACGTGGGGGAGGCGATCGCCGACGCCTGTCCCGGCGGCGTGGACGTCTTCTTCGATAATGTCGGCGGCGGCACGCTGGACGCGGCGTTGATGCGCTTGAACCGCCTTGGCCGGGTGGTGGTGTGCGGGACTATGTCGCAGGCGGGCGCGAACGGCGAGGCTGTCCGGGCGCATCTGAGGCTCGCGCTGGTGCACGGGCGCATGGAGGGTTTCATCGCCTTCGAGTACGCGTCCGGATTCCGTGAGGCGCTGGATGAGCTGCTGGGCTGGCGCGAACAGGGCCTGCTTAAGGCTCAGGAGGAAGTGGTGGAGGGATTCGACGTGTTGCCCGAATGTCTCGACCGCGTCTTTGCTGGAAAGAACTTCGGCAAGATGGTGGTTCGAATCGGCCAGGACGCGGGTTAAGGGACTGCCGTCTGGGCAGTCCCCCTTCTGACTCAATACAGCGGAATGCCGGGCCTCGGCTGGTACGACGGCAACTCGTCAGCGTGCGACTTGCGCCACTCGTCCTCGACTACCGGGCGGATGGCCGCCAACTTCTTCGCCTGAAGCTCCTGATTCACCGCGGAAAGCCGCGCTCCGGTGAGTTCGGTGAACTTGCGGATTACGTCGTCCAACTCCCGGCCGAGCGCATCGGCCCGCTCGAGTTGTGAAGCCGTCGGCTTGCCTTCATACGCCGAGACGTCTCCGTACAGGCCGGCCAGAAATTCCCGCAGCCGCTCTTCGCCCGTGATCGCCCCGCCCTCCTTGGTGGCCACCACCTGGGTGCGAAGGGCGTCCGCGGCGGCCGCCAGATCCGCCAGCTTCGCGCGAAACGGGTCGCCGGCGGCGAGTTTCGCGGTGCGGTCCGCGGCGTCGTCACGAACCCCGATCATTGCGTCGACGGCCCAGCTCATGTGGTTCAGAAGGCCCGCCAGCCGTGTCACCAGGTCAAACTGGGCCTTGCGGTCCGCCACGGTGAAGGCCGCCCGAGGATCCAGCACAACGTTCAGTTTCGCGGTGTAGGTCTTGTCGTTCTTGGTCATCTTCAGTGTGTACGCGCCGGGGAGGATTCTCGGGCCGACAGCCGCTCCGAAGGCCGCCGTGGCGGCGGGCGGCACCTTGGGCGGCTTCAGGTGCATCGTCCAGGCGGCGCGGTTCACGCCGCGATGTTTGCTGCTTGCGATCGTATCCACCAGATTGCCCTGTGCGTCGAACACTTCAATCTTGAGGTCGCCGAAGATGTGGCGGGTCTTCTGGTAATAGGGAACGCCGGCCTCGGCCGGCCGCGCCGGACCGTTGAACGTGGCGTCGCCTTCGCTCCATCCGCCGGAGGTCTCCATGACCTGCACCGCGTCAGGCACAGGCAGGAAGGCCGCTTCCTCCTCCATCAGCGCGGGAGTTAGTGAACGTAGCGGCGAGATATCGTCCAGCACCCAGATGCCGCGCCCGTGCGTGGCGATCACCAGGTCCGAGGTGCGCGGGTGAATCACTATGTCGCGGACGGCAACATCGGGGAACCCGCTGCCCTTGTACTGGGCCCAACGTCCGCCCCCGTCGACGCTCACCCACAGGCCGAACTCGGTGCCCAGAAACAACAGCGAGGGATTCAAGGGATCTTCCCGGATCACATGGGCGTAGCCGCGCACGCCGGCTTGTTGGACAGGCAAAGCGGTCCACGTCTTGCCGAAGTCGGCGGTTCGGTAGACGTATGGCTTCATGTCGCCGTACATGTGACGGTCGAAGGCGACGTAGGCGGCGCCTTCAGCGTACCGGCTGGCTTCCACCCACGACACCCATGGCGCTTTACCCACGCCTGGGACGTTCGGGGCGACATTGGTCCAATGCGCTCCGGAGTCTCGAGTGATCTGGATGTTGCCGTCGTCGGTTCCCACCCAGATCAGTTGGCGGTTTCGCGGCGACTCGGCGATCGAGTAGATCGTCGTATTCATCTCCGCCGCCGAGTTATCCACGGTGACTCCGCCCGATTCCTCCTGCTTCTGTTTGTCGGGGTCGTTGGTGGTGAGGTCGGGGGAAATCCTCTCCCACGACTGGCCATGATCGCGCGACCGGAATAGAAATTGCGCGCCGATGTAGATGGTCCCCTTCTCATTGGGACTGATCTGGACCGGTGTGTTCCAGTTGAAGCGTAACTTCTTCTCTCCGTAGCGCGCGTAGGGCTTGATGGATCGCGACTCGTGCGTGACGCGGTGAACGCGGGATAACTCGCCGCCCTGGGCCTCGACGTAGATGTAGTTGGAGTCCGCGGGATCCTCCCACATCCAGAATCCGTCGCCGCCGTACATGTTCTCCCACCGCGAGTTAGTCACGCCGCCGGGATAAGACGAGTCGCCCACCCACGAACTGTTGTCCTGCAAGCCTCCGTAGACGCGGTATGGGTCGGCATTATCGACGCTGACATGATAGAACTGCGACACCGGCAGGTTCAGCAGGTGCTCCCATCGCGTGCCGCCGTCGCCGCTGCGCCACAGGCCGCCGTCGTCGCCGGTGAACATCAGGTTCGGATTCGACGGATCGATCCACACATCGTGGAAATCGCCGTGGGCGTTGGCCACGCTGCTGAAACTCTTGCCGCCATTGACGCTGAGCAGCAAGGATCCGTCCACCTTGAAGACTTTGTTCTCGTCCTTGGGGTCGACGATCAGGTTGGCGAAGTAGAACGGACGCCAGACCATCATCTGGCTTGCGTCGAGTCGGGCCCAATTGCGGCCGTTGTCATCGGAGCGGAACAGGGCGCTGCTCTTCGATTCGATCATTGCGTAGACAACGTTTGGCCTGGACGGCGCCACGGTCAGCGCGATGCGGCCGTACGGTTTCTCGGGCAGCCCTTTCGAGTTCGCGTCCGTCAGTTCCGTCCAGTGCTCGCCGCCGTCGGTGGATTGGAAGAGGCCGCTGCCCGGGCCACCCGAGCGGAAGGTCCACGCCTGGCGGCGAAAATCCCACAGGGATGCGTACAGAGTCTTCGGGTTCTGCGCGCTCATCGCGATCATGCCGCAACCGGTGGAACCGTTGGCGCCAGCCAGGACTTTGCGCCAGCTCTTGCCGGCGTCGCTGGACTTGAACACTCCCCGCTCGTCATTGTCGTCCCAGAGATGGCCGGTCGCGCAGACGTAGACCGTGTCGCCGTCCTTCGGATCGATCAGGATCCTTGCGATGTGTTCGGAGTCCTTGAGTCCCATGTTGACCCAGTTCTCGCCGCCGTCCGTCGATTTGAATACGCCGGCGCCGATCGAGACGCTGTTGCGCACCCAGCTTTCGCCCGTGCCTGTCCACACCGTGCTGGGATTTGTGGGGTCGACCGCCACCGCGCCGACCGACTGAACATTCGTGTTGTCGAAGACCGGCTTGAACGTGGTTCCGCCGTTGACTGATTTCCAGACTCCTCCGCTTGCCGATCCGACAAAAAGCGTGAGTTGGCCGTTGCTGTCGATGGCGTCCAACGCGGAAATGCGTCCGCTCATGGCGGCCGATCCTATGTTTCGGGCGGGGAGCCCTGAAATTGCGCCCGAGTCAAACCGCGCCGGAGCGGCGGCGGACGCAAGCGCGGCGAGGCAGAAGCCGATGAGAGCCTGTTTCATGAGTTATAGCTTCCTTTCCGCGTTCGGCCTGGCGCTGCTTTGGGAGGCGGAAGGGGTTTGCCGGGCTTCGGGCATGCGAAACGTCGAACGGGGGAAGGAAACGTTGGCTTCCATGTTCGAAATGGTGATCTTGGCGCGATCGCTTGGGTTGGAGCGGCTCCCGGTCTCCATCGAGAACGGATAATAGACGCCGGCGACCCGCTTGTAGGATCCTAAGTCGGTGAACGTCTCGCGGACCGAGCCGCGAATGTACTGCGTCTTTTCGATTCTGATTTCGAGATACGTGTCCGGGTCGAGATAGTAGGTGAGGATATCTCCATTCTTCAGCGTGACTCGAAGGCGCAACGCGTCGTCGCCGTCGACTGTGTCATGACCCAGATACTCGATCTTGTTGCCCTTCTCCTTCGCATTGACCAGCGGACCGTAGAAGTCCGCGTCTTCGATCATGCCGCGCAAGTCGTCCTCGCCGAGCAGCTCCGGGTCGCGCCTTCCCTCAAAGGGGGAGATCTTCCATCCGACCGCGCCGTCGTAGGCGGAGACAGCCGTCATGCCCTGGATCGTGTAGGTGCTGCGCAAGAGGTTGGGCGGCGCCGCGTCGGTTCCGATCCGCATACTGAAACTGCCCTGCTGCAGGATGCCGCTGGAGCGCAACGATTTGACCGCGAGCAGCCGGTCCATGCCGCCGCGCGCCGCGATGTTCTTAGACACTAATTCGTCAGCGGTCTGGGCCTGAAGGGCCGAGGCGCAGGCCATCAATGCGATAGCCGTGAAACTTCGAGTCATGACCCGTCTTAGCACGTCCGCGCTCGGAGGGTCAATATGCCATGGCCCGGTCAACTCCAACGCAGGAGTTGTTTCTGCACGCGCTCCCGGAACGTGCGGCTCATGCTGAGTTTGGTGCCATCGTGCAGGATGACGCGATAGTCGCCGCGGAACCACGGCTGCAACTCTTTCACCCGATCCAGGTTCACGATGATCGAGCGGTGAATGCGAACGAATGTGTTGCCGTCGAGCAGCGCCTCGATCGAATGCAGGGTCTCGCGCAGAACATGGGTGGACGGCCCGCAGTGCAGGCAGACGTAGTTGTCCGCCGCTTCCACCCAGTCAATCGCCTCGGTCTTCACCACCGTGAGCCTCGATCCTTCGCGCACGGCGAGGCGCGAGGTCCGGGACCGGCGGACTGTTTCGAATGCGGCGCTCAGGTCAGGCCGGTCAGCCGCTCCAATTCGTGTGCGGACGCGCTCCAACGTCTTAGTAAACCGCGCCTGGTCGAACGGCTTCAGCAGGTAATCCACCGCCCCAACCTCAAAGGCGCGCAGGGCGTATTCGTCGTAGGCCGTGACGAACACCACCAGTGGCAGGCATTCCGGCGGCGCCACCTCCATCAGCCGGAATCCGTCCAGTTCCGGCATCTGCACATCGAGGAAGACCAGATCCGCCGACCGCGCCCGCAGTTGTTCGAGCGCCTCGGTTCCGTTCCGGCATTCCCCTTGCAGAATGATGTCGGGCTCCGTGGCCAACATCTGACGGAGGCGTTCGCGCCCCAGTCTCTCATCGTCGACTATCAGCGTACGAATACCCATATTGGCCCTCGCGATCCTTCGTGGCGAAGGGTAGGGTAATAGACGCTTGAACCTCGTCCTGCGTTAGGTTAATAATCTCGAATCGGGCCGAATCGGCGTAAAGAGTTTGCAATCGGGATTTAGTGGATCCAATTCCGATGCCTTCGCGAAGCGGTTCGCGCAGCAGCGGCCCGGAATTGGTCACCGTCAGCACCAGTTTGTCGGCGCGGTGGGCCGAGGCGATGGCGATGTAGCCTGGCGCGCTCCGCCGTGCGACGCCGTGGCGGATCGCGTTCTCGACAAGCGGTTGAAGAATGAAACCGGGAACCTGGGCGTCCAGAGTCGAATCATCCAACGCCCAGCGAACTTCGAGCCGTTCCTCATAGCGCGTGCGCTCGATTTCGAGGAACAGTTCGACGGCGTGAAGTTCTTCCCGCAACGGCATGAACGTCGCCGAACCGTGATCCAGAGTGTGGCGTAGGAGGTCGCTCAACAGGGAGATGGTGCGCTCGGCGGCGGGTGGGCATTCGCGAACCAGCGCCGAGATCGAGTGCAGGGTATTGAAAAGGAAGTGGGGCTGCAACTGCATGCGAAGGGACTGCAACTGGGCCTGCAACATGCCGGCGCGCAGCGTCTCCGCGTCGGCGGCCTCCTTGCGGTAGCGCGCCTGGTACTCGAACGCATAACCCGCCAGCAGAATCATGACGTAGGCCGTGAACGTGACCTCATAGGTGCTGCTGACGGCGGTGAGGGCTTTCCACCAGGTCGCCCCGCCGAGATAGAAGGGTTTCGGCGCTCCACCCACAAGGTCCCAGGCCAGGCGCACCACCACCGCGAAGGTCGCCCCCGCCAGCAGGTGTGCGAGCACACTCCTGACGGGGCGGCGGTTCGATAACCGGTAGCGCCGGCCCACCCAGAGGACCGCCGGCGTGGCGGCGGCGCACAAGTAGGCGAATGCGAACTCCGCATAGGCGGCGCTCGCCAGACTCATCGGGCGCTGCCAGATCTTGAACTGGAAATAGGTATGCAGCGTTTCATTAAGGGCGTAGAGCGTCCACAACCCTAGTACAATCGCCGCGCCTTTCGCCAGTTCCGCCACCCGGGATTGGGGCATCACTTTATCTTCTCGGTTTTTGTCGCCGGATGGTTAGCCGCCTCGCCCCACTTCGTTACCGTCTCGCCCAAACCCGATACCGTCTCACCCAAATCATCAAACTTCCGGTGGGGAGGCTCGTATCTTCGGGTATGTCTGTTTTGCTTCGGGTTACCCTACCCATTTGCACATTCTTAACGCTTTCCGCACAAGCGCGATTCCCAGGGCTGACTCTTCCCCCGAGTGGTAACAACCAGAAGGCGGAAGTAATCCAGTATATAGGGCCGGTGCGGGTCTCGGTGAGTTACTCGAGTCCCGCCGTTCACGGGCCCGATGGCAAGGACCGCCGGGGACAAATCTGGGGAAAGCTGGTTCCGTACGGACTGGTGAACCTTGGCTTCGGCACCGCGAAGGAGTCTCCCTGGAGGGCCGGCGCCAATGAAAACACCGTTTTCGCGATAAGTGACGACGTCCTGATTGAAGGGCAGAGCTTGAAGGCGGGGCAGTACGGTCTTCACATGATTCCTGGGCAGGACGAATGGACCATCGTGTTCTCCAGGGATTCGGCCGCCTGGGGGAGTTTCTATTACGACCCCGCGCACGACGCCTTGCGCGTGAAGGTGAAGCCGCACGGCAATCCCTATCGCGAGTGGCTGACTTACGACTTCAGCAACCGCAAGCCCGGCGAGGCGACTCTTGAGTTGCAGTGGGAGGAGTTAGCCATCCCGGTGGCGATACGGGTGGAGCGCGTGAACGACCTGTACATAACCCGGCTGAAGCAGGACCTGACAACCACGCCGGGTTTCCATTGGCAGGCTTTCTCGGCCGCCGCTCAATTCGCCGTCACGGTGGAGAATCTCCCGCAGGCGCTCGAGTGGGCCGACGCGGCCGCGGGAATGCCCTTTATCGGCGTCGCGAACTTCGAGACGCTCACGTTGAAGGCGCAGATCCTCGAAAAGCTCGGCCGTAACGAAGAGTCCGACAAGTTGGTCCAGCAGGCCTTGCGGCTGCCGACAACCACGGCTCTCGAGATTCACATGTTTGGCCGGCGCCTGATGAGCGAGAAGAAATCCGCCGAGGCGATGAAGGTCTTCCAATACAACGCCGAGCGTAATGGCGATGCGTGGCCGGTCCACGTCGGTCTGGCGCGAGGATACGCCGCGGCGGGCAAGAACTCCGAGGCGCTCGAGCACGCGCGAAAGGCGCTTACCCAGGCGCCCGACGAGGTCAACCGCAAGAATCTCGAGGCGATGGTGAAGACGCTTTCCGAAGGCCATTCGCTGGATCAATAAGTCACAAGGAGAGACTATGAGACTACTTAGCAGTGCGATCGCCGTCCCTTTATTGTTGGGCCTACTTGCCGGCGGACTGTCGGCGCAGACCGAAACCGGGCAGATCACTGGAGCAGTCACCGACGCCTCCGGCGCCGCCATACCGGCCGCCCACGTCGCGGTACGTTCGGTGGGAACCGGCAGCGTGCGCAACGCAAACACGTCCGCTGACGGGACGTACACAATCACGAATCTGTTGCCCGGCGAATACACCGTCACCGTAACCATGACGGGCTTCGCTACCGCAGAACACAAGTTGACGCTGACCGTCGGCAGTCGCGCGGGGCAGGACTTCCGCCTTGAAGTGGCGTCCGCCTCCGCCACCGTGGATGTTACGGAGTCGAGCACCCAGGTGAATACTGAAACGCAGACCGTCGGTCAGGTAGTAAACCAGGAGCAGATCCGCGAGTTACCCAACCTGACACGAAATCCGTACCAGTTCGTGGCGCTGGCCGGAAACGTCTCCGACGCCGGGCTCGGTACGCGCGGTGCGGGGTTCTCGATCAACGGACAGCGGGAATCGTCGACGAACATCCTGCTCGACGGAGGCAGCAACAACGACGAATATAACGGCAACATCGGCCAGCAGGTGCCGCTTGACGCCGTTCAGGAATTCTCCGTCCTCACGAGCAACTTCACGGCGGAATACGGCCGCGCTTCGGGCGGGATTGTGAACGTCGTGACCAAGTCCGGCTCCAACGACTTCCACGGCACCGCCTACGAATTCAACCGTGTGTCGGCGTTGTCGTCGAACAGTTTCCAGAACAACGCGACCGGCCAGCCCAAGTCGGTGTTCGCCAGGAATCAGTTCGGTTACTCGGCCGGAGGACCCGCGATCAAGAATAAGCTGTTCTTCTTCTCAAGCACCGAGTGGATCCGCATTCGCAGCAACGCGATCACCTTCGCCTGGGTGCCGACTCCCGACCTGATCGCGCAGACACCCTCGAACGTCCAGTCCTTCTTTAAGGCGTACGGACAGTTGCGGCCGTCGGCGAGCATTCTCGGGACGGTGTCGCGCTCGCAGTTGCCCACCGATCCGTGCGTGGGCCTCCCCTGCGCGAGTCTGAGCCCGTCGTTGCCGTTGTTCAATCATGTGGCCTTCAGCGTGCCGACCGACGCCGGCGGCGGAAACCCGCAAAACACATGGATGACGGTGAATCGCATCGACTATAACCTGTCGGACCGCACCCAGATCTACGGGCGCTACGCACTGTACAGCGAAGTCGACGCCACCGGCGGACTGTCCTTCAGCCCCTACGACAACTACGATCTCGGGCAGACGTTCTACAACCACAACGGTCTGGCGTCGGTCATCCACACGTTCTCTCCCGCCTGGGTGTCGCAAAGCAAAGTGGTGTTCAACCGCTTGACCAACGTACAACCGGGAACCACCAGCCGGGGCATCGTTCCGACAATGTACGCCTACACCTCCGGCACGGTGGCCATCGGTCAGGACAACATCGGGTTCCCCGGTTACAACCCGTTCACTCCGGGCAACGGAGGCGCAGCGGGAGGTCCTCAGAATTTGCTGCAGCTATATGAGGATATGAACTACATCCGGGCCGGGCACGCCTTCCGGTTTGGCGGAACCTACGTCCATCAGCGCGATAACCGGACCTTCGCCGCCTACCAGACCGCGGCGAACGGACTCGCCGGTTCGGCCGGTATCGGGCCCACCCTGTCCGCGTTGCTCGCCGGAACCTACCACGACATCAACGTAGCGGTGGATCCTCAAGGTAAGTTCTCCTGTGCGGTCACCCCGTCCGACTGTCAGGTGAAACTGCCAGTCAGTGGTCCGAATTTCACTCGCAGCAACCGTTACCATGAGTTCGCGCTCTATGCGCAGGATTCCTGGAAGTACAACCCACGCCTGACCGTGAATCTGGGGTTGCGTTGGGAATACTTCGGCGTTCAACATAACGCCCGGCAGGAATTCGACGCGAATTGGTACGCCCCTGGCGTAGGATTCGCGGACGACAACCTGGTGAGTTACCTGGCGAAGGGCGGGATCTCGCTCAGTCCGAAGAGCCCGATCGGCCGTCTGTGGAATCCGCAGTACGGCAACTTCGGGCCGCGCGTCGGCGTGGCGTGGGACGTGTTCGGCGATGGGAAGACCAGCGTCCGCGGCGGTTACGGCATCGGCTATGAACGCAACTTCGGGAATGTGACGTTCAACATCATCCAGAACCCGCCGAACTATGCGGTGCTGGCCGTCTCCGGCCCAATCACCACCGACAATTTCGGACCGTTGGCCGGTTCGAGCGGATCCTTGTCGTTGCCGCGGGTCGGCGCGCGCATTGTGGATCCCGACATTAAGACCGCCCACGCCCACATGTGGAACGGCTCTATCGAACATCAGTTCAAGGGCGGCGTCTTCTGGAGCGCCGAATACAGCGGCTCTAAGGGCGTCAATCTATACAGCATCGCCTACCCGAACCAGGTTGGATTCGGCAACCTTGCGGGCGGTACGCCCTGTACCGGTTGGACGGCCGACTTGTCGGACAACGACTGCGTGGCGCAGGTGAATCCGGGCTGGGGTAACTCGATCGGTTATCGCGGCAATCAGGGCTTTTCGATATATCACGGATTGAATAATCGCCTTCGCGTATCGAACCTGTTTAACAGTCATGCCGACGTGAGCCTGAACTACACTTGGTCTCACGCCATCGACAACCTGAGTTCGACCTTCTTTGAAACCGGCGTTCAAAGCCAATACGGTAACTCGAACATCACTATCAACAACGGCAACTTCGTTCGAGGCTTGATGGACCCGTTCCATCCGGGGCTCGATCGGGGCGACGCCGAGTTTGACATCCGCCAGCGGGTGACCATCGCCGGCTCCTGGCGCATCCCGTTCGCCGCGAAGCAGACTGCGGCGCGGATGCTGCTGCAAGGTTGGAGCCTGAATCCCATGTTCGTCGCACGCACCGGGCAGCCCTTCAGCATCTTCGATTCCACGTACCAGTGGCTGCCGTATAACACGCCGCGTGCGTCTTTCAACGGCTCCGCGCCGGCCACTTCGAACGGGTTGATCGCCACCGGCACGCCGAATACGTATCAGTACATCACCTTCACGAACGCGCAGGTGGCGCACGTGCCGATGTCGTTTGTTCCGGGCAGCGGCTGGCCCTCGAACATGTCGGGGCGCGACGCTTTCCGTGCGCCCGGCTGGTGGAATCTTGACCTGGGCGTCTACAAGGACACCCGCATCACGGAGCGGATCAACCTCCAGATTCGCGCTGAGGCTTTCAACCTCTTCAACCACGCGAACCTGTACGCGGTCGGCAACGGCGCCGATCTCGCCAACGGGAACTTCGTGACGGCCTGCTATGGATGCACTGGCTCCACGTTCGACCGGAGGCACGTCCAGTTGGGCGCCAAGATCGTCTTCTAGCTTTATCCGGCGGCTCCGGATAGAAGGCCGGGACGTGCCTCCAGCGTCCCGGCCCCTTTTGCTGCCTGGTAGCGTCCGGCTGCGTTAGCGTGGCGGATACTACAATAAGGCATTCGTGAGGTTACTCGAGCGGTTTTGCCAGGGGGTGGCTGCAGTCAGCGCGGCGGTGCTGCTGATTCGCGCAGTGATCGGCCCATTTTGGATCGTTCACAACCCGCTAACCGCGGAAATCGGCTTTGCCCTCTCGGTCCTATGCGTGTGGCTGCTTCGTTCGCAAGCCCAAGACATCCGTGGATCCGCCGCCAAGTCCGGCCGCTGGCCGCTTCTGCTCATCCCAGTTGCCGCCGCGATCGCTTTCTCCCCCATTCTGTCAATGCCTCTGGTGACGGACGATTACATACACCTGCGCCAGATCGTCGATGGCGAGGCCCCCACGCCGCTCGGTTGTCTCACGCACTCATGCGGCGGTCCGCGATTCTTCCGTCCGTTAGGGTTCGCCACCTATTGGGCGGAATGGGAACTGTGGGGCCTGGCCGCCGCTCCGCGTCACGCGCTCGATCTGCTCCTTCACGCCATTTCGAGCCTTCTGTTCCTGCTCGTGGTGCGGCGTTTGGGTCTCGGGTCCCCGTATGATTGGCTGGCGGGCCTGATCTTCGCCTGGAACGCCATGCGGCCGGAGGCCGTTGCCTGGCCCGCTGCCCGCTTCGACACATTGGTGGTGCTGTTCTCGCTGGTTGCGGCCTTGTGCGTGTTGCGGGGAGGGCGCGGCGGTCTAGTAGGCTCGACGCTCGCGGTCGCCGCCGCGTGCACGTGCAAGGAATCCGCCTTCGTTCTGCCAATTCTGTTGATCCTGCTGATCGGCCGCAAGGCACTCGGCGGAACGGGGCGAGTCTTCGCGATCGCCAACTCGGGCGTCGCCGCCACGATTTTCATATGGCGGTGGATCGTCCTGAAAGGAGTCGGAGGCTACCATGCGCATGATGCAACCACCGCCGATCCTCTGCAATTTAACCCGCTGGTGTTCGCGAAGACATTTGGCGGGCGGATCTGGGGCATTCTCTGGTTCCCCTTGAATTGGTCCAGGCCATTGGAATGGTGGCTCGCGATCGCCGTCGTGGCTGGACTCGCCGGCAGCCTCCTGCTGCTTCGAGCGCGGATGGCGACGGCTCGCGTGGCGCTGTGCGCGGCGGCGATTCTGGTAGCCTGCCTGCCCACGCACCACATGCTATTGATCGACGCATCGCTCGAACGGTCGCGCTATTTGGATTTGGCGACGCCGGCGTTCGTGCTGCTGCTCGGCCTGGCCGCGGCAAGCCTTCGACGAGGCGGCGTCGCCGCACTTGGGTTGCTGGCGGTGTTCCATTTGGCCGCGTTGACTCATAACCTCGGCGTCTGGTCGAGCGTCTCCCGCCAGCGTTACGAATTTTGCCGCGCGCTGGCCGAACGCGCAAAGCGAGAAGGGGCGCCCGTCGTAGTCCACGGAACGCCACTCGCCAGGGATGGCGTCTACTGGCGCAACGGCATTGAGGACTGCCTGTACCTGAACTTCGACGTCCCGATGGGGGCCGTCCGCGTTGACTAACGTCGTCGCGAGCCGAATCGCGCCGCGAACCCGAGTCGGATCACTCCGGCGGTCGCCTCGAGAATCACCCCGGAGTCGATTTTGGACATTCCCCGTCGCCGCTCCTGAAACACGATCGGAAGTTCGACGATGCGCAGGCCTCGGAGGTGGGCCTGAACGGTGGTCTCGATCTGAAACAGGTACCCGCGCGCCGGGATAGCGTCCAGATCGATCGCCTCGAGCGCCGCTCGCCGCCAGGCCTTATATCCGCCCGTCAAGTCGCTGTACCGCAAGCCGGTCGCGATTCGAGCCACCTGCGTCGCGGACTTACTCAGTAACAGCCGCTTGAAGTCCCAATCGAGCACACGCACGCCTCCCAGATAGCGCGTGCCCAACACCAGGTCGGCCTCCTGAAGCCGCTCAAGAAACGCGGGAATGACGGCCGGATCGTGCGACAGATCAGCGTCCAACTGCACGATCGCTTCATAGCCCAGTTCAAGCACATGCCGGAACGCCTCGCGGTACGCCGCGCCGAGCCCCGCCTTCGCCCCGCGATGCAACGTGAGCACGGCTCCTGGCGACTGCTCCGCCAGGTGATCCGCCACCGCGCCGGTGCCGTCCGGCGAGTTGTCGTCCACCACCAGAACGTCCACGCCCGGAGCGTGCTTGAGGATCAGTTCCACCGTCAACGGCAGGTTCTCTCGCTCGTTGTACGTGGGAACCACCGCAACCGCGCGCATTTCAGACGGTCCCGTCTTCGGCAGGCTGCAGCGCGCGCTGCATGAATACGGTGTCGAGCCAACGGTCGAACTTAAACCCAACATCCCTCAACACGCCGACGTCGCGGAAGCCGAAGCGCCGGTGCAATCGGACGGATCCCTCATTGGCGCTATCGCCGATCACCGCGATCATCTGCCGGTACCCGCGCCGCTCGCAGGCGCCGATCAGGGCCGGCATCAGCAGGCTTCCGATCCCGTTGCCCATGCGATCCGGCCGGATGTACACCGAATCCTCGACGGTGAAGCGGTAGGCGAGCCTCGGCCGGTACATGCTGGCGTATGCGTAACCAACCACTTTGCCGTCTTCCTCGGCCACCAGGTACGGCAGGTCCTTGGAGACGATGTCGCGCCATCGACGCTCCATCTCGGCCTCGCCCGGAGCCTCGATTTCAAACGACGCCGTCCCATGCAGCACGTGATACCCATAGATGGCGGCGATCGCGGGAATGTCCCGCGCCTCCCCCGCTCGCATCGTGATCGCCAAAATCCCCCCATCCCGACCCAAGCCGGGTACCTCTTAGATTCGCAAATACCGTGACCCTGATGCACCGCAGTCGCCGTAGTGGTAGCTTATATTGCGTGTTTGTCCCACTGACTCCGCTCCGTTGCCTCCACCGCGCCGTGGATCTGTTCGGTAAGAAGGTCGGAATCGTGTCCGGCCAACACGCGTTCACTTACGCCGAGTTCGGCGCCCGCTGCGAGCGCCTCGCCGTCGCGCTCCGCACGGAGGGCGTCCGACCGGGGGATCGCGTCGCCTATCTCAGTTTCAACAATCACCAGTTGCTGGAAGGCTACTATGGCGTGGTGCAGGCGGGCGCCATTGTCATGCCGTTGAATGTCCGCCTCTCCCCGCAGGAGTTGGTGGCGATCCTCAATCACTCGGGCGCGCGGATGCTCATTTTCGAAATCGACTTCGCGCCGCTGGTGGAGAAACTCCGCCCCCTGTGCCGCACCCTTGAACGCTACGTCGCCATCGATGGGCCGTGTCCGGCCGCCGACATGACCTATGAGGAACTGCTCGACAAGGGACACCCCGAGCGGGTCGACATCATGACCATCGATGAAATGTCGATCGCCGAATTGTTCTACACCAGCGGCAGCACCGGAACACCCAAGGGCGTCGCACACAGCCATCGGACCTTATACTTGCACGCTCTATCGGTGGCCACGATTTGTCGCGGCATCGAGACCATGGTGGACCTGCACACCATCCCGCTGTTTCACGCCAACGGATGGGGCCGTCCCCAATCGTCCACGATGCTGGGCACAAGGCAGATCATGGTTCGCCGGTTCGAGCCCGGGCTGGTCTTCGGTCTGATTCAGGAACATCGGGCGACGGACATGAGCCTGGTTCCCACCATGGCCAACGCTCTGATCCTTGCGCCGAACGCCTCCGCCTTCGATCTGACCAGCATGCGCAACATCATGATCGGAGGAGCCGCGGCGTCGCCGGAACTGATGAAGCGGATGGCTCGCGTGTTTCCGGGAGCGCAGTGCTTCGCCGGCTACGGACTTACCGAGACCGCGCCCGTGCTCACGGCGGCGCGTGTCAAGGATCCGGAACTGCAAAGATCCACCGAGGAGTCTTATCGCCGCCAGGCGATGGCCGGCTGGCCGGCGCCGAACGTCGTCATACGCGTCGTCGACTTCGAGATGAAGGACGTGCCCAGGGATATGACGACCATCGGGGAGGTGGTCGCCATGGGCGATCACGTCATGGAAGGCTATTTCCACGAGCCGGAGGCCACTCGCACCGTGATGACCGGCCCTTGGTTCCACACCGGCGACATGGCCGTGTGGGACGAGGAAGGGTACATCCACATCGTTGATCGGAAGAAGGAGATCATCATCAGCGGGGGCGAAAACATCTCGTCTATCGAGGTCGAGAAGTCCATCTATGAACATCCGGATGTCGTCGAATGCGCTGTCGTCGCCGCGCCGGATGAAAAATGGGGAGAGGTTCCCGCCGCTATCGTCGTGCGTAAGCCCGGGACCCTGCTCGATAGCGACGGCCTGCTGGCGTTTCTCTCAGAGCGCCTGGGGCGATACAAGATGCCTCGCGTGGTGGAGATCACAGAGGAGCCTCTGCCCAAGACCGGCACCGGCAAGGTTCGTAAGCTGATCCTTCGGGAGCAGTTCTGGGGCGGCAAGGCCCGCCGGGTGCAAGGCTGATGATCTCGGTCTACCTCGACTGTCAGCCCGAACAGCAGGACGAATTGATAGCTGAATTGAACGAAAGGGGAACCCTGGGGGTTCTCGAAACCGGGGTCGGCGTGCGCGCCTGGTTTGAGGACAGCGCCGGGCTGGAGGATCTGATCGTCCGCTTCGACGGTCACGTGTTGGCGGAGGATGAGGGGGATGAGGATTGGGTCCGCCGCACCCAGGAGTCCTTCCCCCCGCTCGAAATCGGTGAGCGGTTCTGGCTGGCGCCGCCCTGGAATCAGGAGCCCGCGCCGCCCGGACGCCTCCGCCTGGAGATCAACCCGGGGGCCGCCTGCGGAACGGGTTGGCACGAATGCACCCAAATGTGCCTGGCGGCGATGGAGCGCTATGTGCGTTCGGGCGATCGCGTGTTGGACGTGGGAGTCGGCTCCGGAATCCTGAGCGCCGCCGCCTTGCTGCTGGGCACCGCATCGGTCGTCGGATGCGATGTTGACTTCGATGCTGTTGCCATCGCTCGCCAGCGGCTCGGTCCTCGCGTCTTCGCCGGCACAGTCGGGGCGGTCCGCACCGGCTGGGCCGATGTCGTCATCGCCAACATCAGCGAGCCGGTTGTATTGGCCCTGCTACCCGAACTTCGAAGAGTAAGCCATCGCACACTGATACTCTCCGGTTTCGCCTCCATCGAGCCTGTGCCAGGAGCCCTGGAGATTTTGGAGCGGAACGGCTGGCTATGTGTGGTGGCGGCTAGCCTCCCACGGCTGGATACGAACCCAGAACCCGCATGAAGTCCGCCAGTTCCTCAAGGTGGCCGATAGCTTTTTGAAGGCGAACCTCGCTGACGTCGCCGATCAGGTCCAGGTAAAACAAGTACTCCCAGGGTTTTCCGCGCAGTGGTCGGGATTCGATCTTGGCCAGATTCAGGTCGCGCAGGGCGAACGCGCTCAGCGCCCGGAACAATGCCCCAGGAATATTCCGAGTCGTAAACACAATGGTGGTCTTGTGTTCGCGGGAGGGCGGCGACGCCAACGGAGGCGCCGGGGTCCCACGTTTGTGGAGGAGGAAAAACCGCGTGTAATTTCTCCGATCATCCTCAATGGAACGTTTAAGAATTCGGGCCCCGTAAATCTCGGCGGCAAGAGCTGAAGCGATGGCCCCGGCATCCTTGAGTCCCTGCTCCACGATCATCTTCACGGATCCGGCCGTGTCGTAGAAAGGTTCGCGTTCCACCTGCGGGTTCGCGGCAAAGAAGTCCAGACACTGGTTGAGCGCCACCGGATGCGAGTACACGCGCTTCACCTTGCCGAAGGTCGTGCCCGGAATGGCGATTAGATTGTGTACGATACGGACATTGGTCTCGGCGGCGATGGCGAAATCGAAGTTCAGCAGATGGTCGAAGTTCTCGTGCACGGATCCGTGCAAGGTGTTCTCGATGGGGATGGCGGCGGCGCTCGCCTGATCCGCTTCGAGGGCCCGGAAGACCTGCTCAAACCGTTGACACGGCAGGATTTGTGCTGCGTCGCCGAGAAACTGCCGGATCGCCTGCTGGCTGAAGGCGCCGGGATCGCCCTGAAAAGCTACCGGAGCCGTGTTTTTCGTCGAGGATTTCTTGTTATTTCCCCTCATTGGTGGGTATTTTCCTCTCGCAAACGGTGCGGCTCCCCTCCCACCGTGCGGCGTCGTGAGGGGGGAGCCCCATCAGATCCATCACCCGATCCACCGAATGGTCGACAATGTCGTCCACCGTCGCGGGTTTTGTATAGAAAGCGGGGATGGGGGGAGCGATGATGGCCCCCATCTCGGCCAGCGCCGCCATATTGCGTAAATGTCCGAGATGAAACGGCGTTTCCCGCACCATTAAGATGAGGCGGCGGCGTTCCTTGAGCGTGACGTCGGCCGCCCGAGTCAGCAGGTTGGAGGTGATGCCGGTGGCGATGGACGACATCGTGTGAATCGAGCAAGGGGCCACCACCATGGCGTCGATCTGCGCCGAACCACTGGCGACACGCGCCCCGATATCTTCCTCCGGATACGAAAAGTTCGCTAGAAGTTTGAAATCAGCCGCGATTTTTCCCATCTCCAAAAACGCCGTCTTCTCCGCGGCGCGACTGAGGATGAGGTGTGTCTCCACGCCCGGCTCGGCGCCGAGTTTTTGTAATAATCGAAATCCGTATATGGACCCGCTTGCGCCCGAAATTCCTACTATGACGCGCAATCAAGCCTCCCTTCCGGAATCCGTTCCGAATTCAGAACAGACCGACTTCGGGCCTATTGCCTGACTCTCGCCGGGCCTATGTAATCCGAACAAGGGTCGAAAATACCGCGGATGACCAGCCGTCCGACAACGCCGGTGAGAGAGGTGACGATGGACGACGCCGGCCAGCGGCTGAAAAGGGCTCGCGAGCGGCTGAGTCTGCGCTACCGGGATGTCGAGGAAGCGAGTCTGAAGATCGCCGCCCGGCACAAAAACGACGAATTCGCCATCGCCCTGAGCCGCTTGGCCGATATCGAGAACAAGGGTACGGTCCCGTCCATTTACCGCCTGTACTCGCTGTGCGCCATCTATCGGCTGGACCTCACGGAAGTACTGGATTGGTACGGCATTCAGCTCTCCTCGATCGGCGCCGACGCGGTCACCATCGAGATCGATCGCACCCATCCGGTCAGTTTCACCGAGACTCCCCATGCCGATGTTTACGTGCCCCTCTCGCTCGATCCCGGCCTCGACATTCGTCGCACCACCTTCCTGAGCCGCATGATACAACGCTGGGGGAAGGTCCCGCTGCTGCTGCTGGGCGGTTTCGACCTTCGAGGCCAGCGCTACGGCTTCATCGGAACCGAGGATTGGACGATGTACCCGATCCTGCAGCCCGGCTCGCTCGTGTTGATAGACGAAAGCCGCCGCAAGATCGTGAATTCCGGCTGGACCAACGAATTCGACCGTCCCATCTACTTTTTCGAGCATCGGCAAGGCTATGCTTGCGCCTGGTGCAGCCTGAATGAGGAGCAGTTGGTTCTCCAGCCACACCCGGCCTCTCAATGTGCGCCCGTGGTGTATTCGTATCCGTCAGACATTGATGTAATCGGCCAGGTTTCGGGAGTCGCTATGCGTCTTGATCCGACTCGGCGGCGCCGTACTCGTTCTTGAGCAGTCCCAGAAGAATCCGAAAGTCCGATTGGTAGAGATCGGTTTCGGCCTTGGTCGCGGAACTGGGGATCATGGTGCGGAAAGGCTCGATGCGCAGCCAGGTTTCGATCACGCGGCGCCGTTCATCCATTAGCGCCGATAAGTACAGCATCAGATCGGCCTTCTGCTGTTCCAGGTTGAAGCAAAGCCACTCGGAGAATGTCTGAATATGACTGCGGCGCAACGCCCGGTCCGCCTCGCTCTCCCCGAATACCAGGGCCAAGCCGTGATGCTCATACCGCCCGGAATTGGGGTTCCGCACCGCTGCCAGGTAGACCAGCCGCCCGAAGACAGACGGGATCTGCGAGAGAGTGTTTCGCCACAAATCGGAGACGGGATCGCGCTCCAACATGCTTCGCGCTCGTGTCCCTTTCATTGTGCCATTTTCCTTACAGCAAGTAGAACACATCTGAGACGGTTTGTGTAGGACGGCATTAGGAGTACTATGAAAACCCCCACCCTGCCAGTCCGGGCGACACGCCGCAATGAGTTGACGTCCGTAGTCCTGATTTGAAAGCGTGTAGGAAAAACAGCCCGCTTGATCGAAATTCCGCGAAGTAATTTCCCGGGTCGAACTTCACAATCCAAAGTCTAGGGTCGCTCTGTTCTGAATTCCGAAAATGTCGGACGCGTTGCGGATCTAACCCCTATTGCCGGGTATTCTGTCCACGTATCCCGCACCCAAAGGAGCCCTAGTCATGATGAAGAAGATCGCCTTAGTCGCTTTCCTGGCATTGCAGTTCGCCGTTGTCAGCGGTATTGCGTCGGCTGACCTGCCGTGGCCCACCTGCGGCCCGTGCCCCATCGAGAAGGTCGCGAAGTAATACAAACGTACAAAGGTAGACGCGATGCTCAAGAAACTCGTTCTCGTCGCTTTCCTGGCGCTACAACTGGCTGCGGTGTGCGGCGTTGCCTCCGCCGACCTGCCATGGCCGACGTGCGGTCCGTGCCCAATCGAAAAGGTCGCCAAGTAACCCCATTGAGACAAGGAGCTATCGATCATGCTGAAGAAACTCGCCCTCATCGCCTTCATGGCCCTGCAATTTGCAGCAGTGTGCAGTGTGGCGTCCGCCGACCTGCCGTGGCCGACGTGCGGCCCTTGCCCGATCGAGAAAGTTGCTAAGTAGTTGGACTCCAGGACGTTAGAGGAGAAAACCAGGAATGCTGAAGAAACTCGCCCTCATCGCCTTCATGGCCCTGCAATTTGCCGCGGTGTGCAGTGTGGCATCCGCCGACCTGCCGTGGCCGACGTGCGGTCCGTGCCCGATCGAGAAGGTTGCTAAGTAGTTGGAATCCAGGACGTTAGAGGAGAAACCGGAAATGCTGAAGAAACTCGTGCTCGTGGCCTTCATGGCTCTGCAGTTCGCCGCGGTTTGCAGCGTGGCGTCCGCCGACCTGCCCTGGCCGACCTGCGGTCCCTGCCCGATCGAGAAAGTAGCGAAGTGAGCAGCCCGTGTGGGGATCCGTCGCATCGCGAGTTGCCGATGCTCGGATTTAGCCATATTGGCGTTCCAAACCAGCTTCCACTGCGGCGCCTTTTGTGCCGATCCGCAGAGCACGGTTTGCGGGCCTTGCCCCGTTGAGTAACCGACTGTCACGGGTTGAATCTAATTGATTCTGTGACACTAAGCTGTCCAGATTCTCATTGGCCGCCGAATTTCGGGACGCTCACGTGTAACGTACCGGGTCATCTGATGTGGCAGTACTAGACTTTTTGTGTGGCAATGGTAGAATCGGTTTGGCCGTAATGGCGCTCACACTCATAAAGGTCCAGCAGATCCTCTCCTATATAGGACCAATGTTGGCTGCTGTTCTGCTGTTTCGTCTATGGGCCGAAGGACTGATCGAGCGTTACCGGTTTTTTGCCCTCTACCTGTTCTGTCTGGCCGCCGAACTGGCCGTCGTTCTGGCCGTGCGTCAGGGCAGCAACCGTTATCTCCGCTACTTCATTGGGGTGGAGTCGGTTCTGTGGGTCGTCCAGATTCTGATGATCATTGAGATGTTTGCGCTGATTTTCCACCGGTTTCCGGGGATATCGCGATACTGGCGCAAGTTCATGATCGTCGCTTTCCTCATCGCCATCGCCGCATCGGTGGGTTTCGCGCTCCTAAACCCCCAGTCCGGAACCGGACAATACCCCCTAATGGAGCGCTATCTCCTGATTTCACGCGTTATTTCCTTCACCATCCTGTTCTTCTTCGGTCTTCTGCTGGTCTTTCTGTTCTGGTTCCCGATTCCCCTCAGCCGAAACGTGGTCGCCTACACCATCGGCTTTTCCGTGTACTTTGGTTCACGCCCTCTGATGCGTCTGGCCGGAAATCTCCTCGGATCGGAGTTGTGGCCTTTATTTAGTTGCATTTCCGAGCTGATCGTGGTCATGTGCCTGACCTTCTGGAGTGTCTACCTGACGCGTCGCGGGGAGTCTGTGGATGTGACGGTCGGGCACCGCTGGCAGCCGGACGACGGCGCTGTGCTGATTCAGCAACTTCAGT
This sequence comes from Acidobacteriota bacterium, assembly GCA_018268715.1. Classification (GTDB taxonomy): domain Bacteria; phylum Acidobacteriota; class Terriglobia; order Bryobacterales; family Bryobacteraceae; genus TMP-7. Next base: position 28,355 of record JAFDVZ010000015.1, read on the forward strand.
CGATCAACACCGTCCTTCTGCGCACCGCTCGCAAGTGAACTGACTAACACCGGCTATTTTCATTCAAAAGCGGTTTGCAATTTAAGGAATTATCCTGTATTCTGTCTCCGATACCGTTCGGAGGTTCACAAGGCGTGTCTCCCTGGTTGCTACTCATTGCGACATCCGTAACCGTTGGGCTTGCGTTCGCGGGCCTGGTCTTGATGCGTACCCGTACTCGGCCGGAGTTCGGTGCGCGGGAGTGGCGGGACGCCCTCTCTTTTTCGATCGATAAGTACCGTCCGATGGAGCGGCTGTTGTCGCGGGATGACGCGGACTTCCTGCGTGCTCAAGCAGGTTTTAACCCCAGCATGCTCAAGACCCTTCGCCGGGAGCGGCTGAGGATATTCAGAGCCTACCTGCAATCGATGCGGCGCGATTTCGCGCTGCTGTACCTCGCCGCCAGGCAGTCCGTGCTGTTGAGCGACCTGCAGCAGTCCCCTATGCTGCAAGACGTCATTCAGCAGAGGTTGGTGTTCTACTGGGCGATGAGTCGCGTCGAGTTCCGTCTCGCGCTGTACAGCTTTGGCATTGGCTCCGTCGACGTTCGTCCGCTGCTTGAACTGGTGGACGCCATGCGGGACGCCGCAGTCACTTTACGGCCGGTCCCCTCGGCTCTGTAGAGCTTGAAACTGATCGCTCTTGCGTAAGTGGGCCCGGGTTCCCAGTGGGGATCCGGGCTTTTCCTGCGTTTATGGCCCCGGATCCCGCGGTCCGATCCAAGGGGTGGCGAACGCGAAGTACCCCAGCATCCTGCCCAACGTGCTGTCCCGCTCCGTAACCTCCACCCAGCGGATCACCGATCCGTCTCCGCTCTCGCTGAAGAACCCGATCCCTCCGTTTTTCAGCGCGCTGTCTGTCCAGGAGTCGGCGAACTGCCCATCGATGGCGACGGTGAATCGATCGCCTCGCACTTTCACCGAGAGGTTGTATTCCACCCGCTCGAGGACATTAAACGGTAATGGCGTTCTGGCCCGCTCCGATAACCGGCCCCCGGCCCGAACAAAGTGCTCGATACGAGCCTGCGCGACTCCCCCAAATCCGCTTGGAACGAGGCGGATACCGCAGAAATTGCGCGAATCCGACGCCCGGAACGCACATCCCAACCCGCCGACCGTCACGCGGCCGCGAAACGCGAAATCGTAGTCGCCGAGGTCTAGCGAGTTTCTCCAAATGCGCATCGCGCCCGGCTCGGCGCCGGTGGCTGTGCAAGTCCAGTCCCCCCCGCCGTAGGCATCCCTCTCTCCGGAGGTGGACACCACCGTGGCCGATATCCAGTCCTCGAGATTGGCGAAGTAATCGCTCATGGTTGGGTGCGGACGTCCTCGGATTGCGGTCATGGCGGCCCCGGCCGCTCCGTGCACCCAGTTCTCCTTCGCAGCGGACCTTCCGGCCGGATCCGATCCCGCCGACAGGTTGGCGATCGCCGAGTAGACGAGCCACACAAGCCCTGTTCCGACCACCAGAACAAGGCTCAAGAACGCGATAATGGGCCGGATCGTATTGGTCTGAGCGGACCTGCGCCGGCGCGCCGGACTTTGCCGAACGTTCGTCTTCCCCGGCATTTCCGAGACTATCGATTTTTCCAATCCACCGCCGCCTCACCGCCCTGCGCGACGCTCCGGCGGCTACTGTATTATTCGACCGTTAGGCCGGATTTTTTTAGTATGACCGTCACTTCCAGTGGAATACCTCGAACAGGCTACCATGAGGACGATGCGCTCCGACCCCACCGAGCCTGACGACCTGGACCGCGTCGACGACGTGGTGGAAATACCGATTTCAGACGTCTTCGACCTTCACACCGTCCCACCGCGCGACGTCCGTGCGATCGTCGAGGAGTACTTGCTCGAAGCTAGATCCCGCGGCTTTTCCGCCATCCGGATCATCCATGGACGCGGCATCGGCGTTCAGCGCGAAATCGTACGCTCAATCCTCGCCCGCACGCCGTTCGTCCGCGAATTCTCCGACGCCCCCCTCGAGGCCGGAGGTTGGGGGGCCACCAACGCCACTCTCGATCCGCCCCCTTCCGAGCATGGCTCCTGAGCCTTCACGCACGGACTGCGCGAAGCCACCCACCCTCACGCGATCCCTCCGCGGCGAAGTTTAGGCAAGAAGCACTATTGCGGTTGGAATCGCGATTGCATACACTGAAGCCGGAAAGGAGGAGGTTCAGATGATAAAGTCCGTAATTGTTGGCCTCCTGTTCGCGAGTGTCCTGGTGTTTGGCGTTGAGAAAGATCCGAAGGACCCGGGTTGGAAGCCGACCCCCCTCATGCGGAGCGTCGCGCCCGATACCGCCAAAGTCGGCGATGTCGTCACCGTCACTGGCGAAAACCTCGACAAAGCGCGCGTGGCCGCCGTCTACTTCACCGACGGCAAGTCGGAGATCAAACTCTCCGTCGTCGAGCAAAACGAAACCACCGTCAAAGTGAAGGTGCCGGACGCCGCCAAACCGGGTCGCCTGCGGTTCATGGTGCTTACAGCGGGCGCCGAGCCGCAATATCTCGAACAACCGGTAACGGTGGTGATCGAGTAGTCCCGCCCGACCCGATCGCATAAACGGAATATCCACCGGGGCTGGAGCCCACCCCGCTCCGCCCCGGCGGGCAAAAAGATTCCTCCATGCCACGTCTCCTGATGGCCGCGGCGTTTGCCGCTCTTCTTGCGTTCGCCCAGCAGCCGCTCCCGGAACTGCGGATCGAGGCCATCGACGGGGGATCCGTCTTCTACGTCCGCAATGGCGCGAGCCAACCCCTCACCGCCTATCTGATCGAACTGGTGAACTATCCCGGCAGCTCCTACGCCCTCTGGCGGGACGACTTCGCCGATCCTCTGCCGCCGGGCGCTGAAAGGCGCATTCAAGTGGCAAACATGACCATCGGCGCCGCCCCGGAGTACGTCAGGATGCAGGCCGCCATTTACGGAGATGGAACCTCGGCCGGAGTTCCAGACAAGGTCGGGCAATTCGTCGAACGCCGCCGCCGCGTGCTCGAAACGACTCGCCAGTTGATCGATCGGATCGAAAAAGCCCAATCCGGGGCCATGGACAAGGCGGCTCTACTGGCCGATCTCGAAGCCTGGGAAAATTCGATCCCGTCGCCGACGCGCCAAAACCGCGCCTCGGCGGCCATGGTGGCGCACAACGCCGCCCGAGACGTGATCGCCGAGGCCCGTAAAGCGCTGGAAACGGGCTCATTTGTGAGCGTAATCGAGTCGCTCGGCGCCTCCCGGGACCGCCTGGCGGCGAGCAAGCCGGCGCTCTAGCATCACTGCTCGAGCAGCAGGACTCGCCCGGGCGAAAGCGTCGCCGTCCACGGTTGGGGCGCCGTTCGCAGCCGGGTCCAGGCATCGCGCGAAATCTCGGCCTCCAGGTGCGCGCAATCGCCCGGTCCCGGCGCCTGGTTCAGCCGCAGGTACAACGTCGTCTCGAACGGAGATTCGGTCGATTCCACCAGCCAGCACGGAAACGTATTCTCACGCTCGTCCGCCGAAGGGCTCACGCGGACGTCATGGGCGCGGATACCCGCATGAGACGCCGATGCCGCGCCCAGCACGCGCAGCCGGCAACCCCAGTCCTCGACTTCCACGAACGCCCCCTCGCGCCGCGCAATGCGTCCGATGTTCTTGCATCCGGTCAACTGGGCCGCCGCCACGCGACGCGGATTCTCGAAGATCTCTCGTTTCGTGCCCGCGGCCGACAGCCGCCCATCGGCCAGCACCGCCAGGGCATCCGCCAGCCGGTACGCCTCATTCCGGTCATGTGTGACAAACACGGTGGCGCCCCGAAAATGCAGCAGCGTCTCCCGCAGTTGCTCCTCCGTGCGACGCCGCAAGTGCGGGTCGAGCGCAGACAGCGGTTCGTCGAGCAGCAGCGTCTCCGGATTCATCGCCAACGCGCGCGCCAGCGCCACGCGCTGCTTCTGCCCGCCCGACAGCGCTCCCGGATAGCTCGCTAGCAGGGATTCGATATGCAAGGCGGCGGCCCACTCCCGCACCCGCCGGTCACGCTCCACGGCGTCGAGCCCTCGCAGCCCGAACCCGATGTTCCGGGCCACGCTCATATGAGGAAACAGGGCGTAATCCTGGAAAACGAACCCGACGCGCCGCTCCGAAGGAGTTAGGTCGATCCTCCGCGCCGAGTCGAACAGGACCCGCCCATTCACCTCCACGCGCCCGGAATCGGGCCGCTCAAGCCCTGCGATCGTCCGCAGCGTCAGGCTCTTCCCCGAGCCCGAAGCGCCCAACAATCCGAGCACGCGCCCCTGCGTCGATACCCGAACATCCAGCTCAAAGCCCGCCAGCCGCTTCCGTATCTCCACCGAGAATCCGGCCGCCGGCAGCGCGTTCCCGGAATCCGCATGCAGAATTGCCGAACGCCCGGCCGGACGCTCCGCCACCGTCGTCGTCGCTCGTTCCTCCCCCGCCCGCGCCCGAGGAAGCCAGTAATTCAGCGCCGCGATCGAAGCGAGCGACAACGCGACGATGGTCAGCACCCACACCAGCGCCCGGCCCATGTCACCGCCATCCGCCGCGAAGAAGATGGCGACGGGCATCGTTTGGGTGCGTCCAGGGATGTTGCCCGCCAGCATCAGCGTCGCGCCGAACTCGCCCAACGCTCGCGCAAACGCCAGGATCACGCCCGCCGCGACGCCCGGCCGAGCCAGCGGCAGCGTCACGCGCAGGAACGTCCGCCACTCGCCGGCGCCCAACGTTCGCGCCGCCGCGGTCAGGTTCGGATTCACCTGCTCGAATGCTCCCAACGCCGCGCGATACATCAGCGGAAAAGCCACCACGGTAGCCGCGATTACCGTGGCAGGCCACGAAAACGCCACTCTCAGTCCAAGCTGTTCCAGCGCCTGTCCGATGGGGCTCCGCCGTCCGAACACGAGCAGCAGAAAGTAGCCCGCGACGGTCGGCGGCAGCACCAACGGCAGCGTCAGAATCCCGTCGATCCAGCCCCTGGCGCGCCCCCGGTAGCGTTCGACCAACGCCGCCGCGGCCGTCCCCAGTACGAACGTGAGCGCGGTGGCCGTCGCCGACGTCCCGATCGAGATCCACAGTGGGGACCATTCGCCCGGCGTCATGGCGCAACCGTCGTGAAGCCGTGTCGCGCAAAAACAGCCCGCGCCCGTTCTCCCGTCAGGTACTGGACAAACGCACGGGCGGCCGCCGTGTTCCGCGAATCCCGCAGCACGGCCGCGGGATAGACCACCGGCTGGTGGGAGCCTTCGGGGGCGACCTCGGCCACTCGCACCTTGCCGGACACGGCGGCGTCGGTGGCGTACACGACGCCGCAGTCGGCCTCACCCGTCTCGACGTAGGTCAACACCTGGCGGACATCCTTCGCAAGCGCCAGCTTCGGCGCGACAGCGTCCCAGATCCCCAACGCGCGCAACGTCTGACGGCCGTAATCGCCCGCCGGTACGCTGTCGGGATTGCCCAGCGCGACCAGTTGCACGCTCGCGCCGGCCAACTCGCGGAACGACTTTGGTCCCTGCTTCGCGGCAGGAACAATCAATACGATGCGGTTGCGCAGCAGGTCGCGCCGGGTGCCGTCCAGGATCAGCCCTTTCGACGCCAGTTCATCCATCGGTTTTGACGCCGCCGACACAAACACGTCCGCCGGAGCGCCGTCCTCAATCTGCCGCGCCAACGCGCCGGAGCCCCCGAAGTTGAACGTTGCCGTCACGCCGCTCCGCGCGAAATCGGGCGAAATCTCCTCGATGGCGTTCTGCAGGCTCGCCGCCACGGAGACCGTCAGCGTCGCCGCGCCCGGGTGCGACCGCCCGCAACCGGCCAGCAAAGCCGCGCACAGAAGCGCCACTGGCAGGAAGCGCTCAGGCAATCACGGCCCCCATCTCCGATGTGTCGTAACCCGCCAGCACCTCGAGCTTCCGCCGCAGGCTGGCGCGCTGTAACGCGTCGAGGAAGGACTGCACCACCGGCAGATCCGCCGCGCCCTTTCGCATCACCAGATCATAGCGTTCCGCCCGCAGCGGCACGAAATCCAGGCCGAACGTCTTGGCCGCGGACCTCGTCGCCAGGCACGCATCCACGTCGCGCGAAAGCACCGCGTAGGCGGCCTCCAGGTGGCCATGCGCCACACGGTCGTAGCCACGCACGCTCTCGCTCCGCGCGCCGCACTGCTCCAGCAGCTTGTCGAGCAGCGCGCGGCTTCCCGATCCCACCTCCCGATTGACGAAGCGCACGTCCGCGCGGGCGATGTCCTCCACGCCGCGGATCCCCTTCGGATTGCCCGGCGCGATCACCAGTCCCTCCTCCCAGCGCGCGAAGGTGACCACGGTGAACTCATCGTGCGGGAATTCCGTGCGCAGGAAAGGCAGGTTAAACTCGCCCGTGGCGGGATCCTCCAGGTGGCTGCCGGCGATGTGGACCTTGCCCTCCTTGAGCCACCGCAACGCGAGCCGGCTCGACGCTCCGGCGCAGACTAATTCCACCCCGCTCGACCGCTCCACCGTGTGCGCCAGCAGCCCTGTGGCCGGATCGCAGCCCGCCAGCACCAGCCGCCTCCCCACAGCCGCTTCGCTAGAAATCATTGCCAGGTCCGCCCGGCCTCGCCGCGCCTCGCGGACCACGCCGTCGGCCTCCGGCAGGTAGTACGGCGATGCGCTGACCGGAACGCTCACCCACCGCGATCCGATCTGGCACACCCGCACCGGCTGACCGGCCCCCGGAGGGTCGGCGCTCAGCACGTCCGCCGTCACGGTTTCCGGCTCCGCCGCGGTCTCGCGCAAAGCGAACAGCTCGTGCACCGGCACGTCCAACTCGCGCGCCAGCCGCAGCGCCACCGCCGTATTCGGCACGTAGGCGCCGCTTTCGATGGCGTGGATCGTCTGCCGGCTTACCCCCACCCTGCGCGCCAGCTCCGTCGCGCCCACGCCGCGGTGTTTACGCACCTCGCCAAGCCGGTTCGCAATCGCATCCTGCTGCAAGCGTCACTTCCTGAGTTGCACCACTTCAATCCGGGTCAACATCCGCACGCTACGGGCGCCGGGCTTGTCCTTCGGCGCGATCAACCGGAACCGTCCCTGCGCGCCGGCCAGCGGCTTACCATCGGCGGTGTCCGCCACCAGCGCCTGGCTGTCGACAAACGTCGGATCCAGCTCCGCCACGGAAAACACCACCTGGTAGCCGTCCTGCCCCGCCGCGAGCACATAACCCGCCAGCGCCTTGCCGCGCAGCTCGCGCCCGCGTGGAACTCCCGCCCGCTTCAGCACCTCATCCAGCCACACGCCCGAATACTCGGTTTCGACGTCCTTGTTCTTCATCCGGACCGAGGCGCGCGGCATCGTCGCCAACTCCGCCGCCGTCAGCGTCAGCTTCTGCCTGACGTCGCCCGTCACCTCCACCGCCGGCCCCTGTGCCAGCAGTTGGGCCGCCCCGATGATCGCCCATACGCACCAGCGTCGCGTATACATGACCTCCCTCACATTGTAGTGCCGCGCCTAGAAACGCATCTTCGCGACAAACTCGAAATCGCGCGGATTCCCCGCGCTGGTGATGGATCCGAAGGCCGCGCTGCCGAAGCTTCCATTCGGATCGTTCAGCGGCGGCGTGTTCGACACGTTGAACGCCTCCGCCCGAAACTCCAGGTTCAGCCGCTCGGTCAGCCGGAACGTTTTTCCGATCATCAGATCGGCGTTCTGCAAGCCCGGCCCGCGCACCGGATTGCGCGAACTCGCGCCGATTACGAACTGCGGCGAGGCGACGAACGCCGACGTATCGAAATAGCGCGCCACCGTGCGGCCCGCATATTCGTTCGGATTGGCGATGCGGCTCGGCCGCTGCACCGCGAATCCCAGGCTCGAGTTATTGTTGGTCGCCTGCGTCACGGCCACGGCGTCGCCCGACTGCACGCGCACCAGCCCGCCGATCTGCCAGCCCGAAATCTTCCACCATCGCGGAATGTCGTACACCCAACCCAGGGCGAACACGCGCGGAATATCGCCGCTCGAAACGTCCTTCTCCAGATGCCGGTTGTAGGCGTCCGCCGCACCCGTGCTGTTCAGCACCGGCCCGGTGAAGATGGTCTGCGAAAACACGCTGGAGGCGTCGTCGATGAGTTTGGAGAACGTATAGGCCGCATTCACCGTCAACCCGCGCGACAGGCGCCTCTCCAATTTCGCGGTGGCCGCGTGATAACTCGAGTTCCCGACGTTATCGCGAAACAGCACGACGTTGGTGAAGCGCGGGTACGGCCGCAGTAACTGCTGCTGGGCGATCGTCGCCGCCCCCAGCGAGGAGGACGCCGGAATCTGGCCGAAATAGGGATTGGAGAGCTTGGTGAGCAGCGCCGCGCCCATCGCGAGGTACTGCGGCGATAACTGGTTGATGTTAGCGTCCGGGATCCCCAGCCGCGTGTTCTTCGACCCGAGATAGCCTAACTCCACGTTCCAGTCGTTGCCGAAGGTCTTCTGAATCGTGAAATTCCATTGCTGTGAATAACCCGAGCCGTTATTTCGATCCACGCCGAACACGCCCTGTCCCAGTCCTGAGTTGGCGTTCGGCGAGGAGGGCTGCACGGTCGGCCCGTTTGACAGCGTGAACGCCGGGTTCAGGTTGTCCTGCGATTGCTGCCCCACCGTCTGTATGAAAGGAAACTGGGGAATAGTGAACGGCGTGGTGATTCCCGATTGTTCGAAGAAGATCAACCCATAGCCCGCCCGCGCCACCCAACTGTCTCCGATGCGATAGGCCATCCCCACCCGCGGCCCGAAGTTGCCCAACTCGAGTTCGCGCGCCGTGTGCGGAAACTCCAGCACCTGGCTGTTCAGGTTGAAGATCGCTCCCTGGTCGTTACGTTCCGTCGACGGAAAATTCAGCGTATAGCGCGTCCCTAGGTTCAGCGTCAGCCGAGTCGTTACGCGCCAGTCGTCGCCCACGAAGAACTCCGCGATGTGGGCCCGCGGCTCGATGACGTTTTTCTGGATATCGATGGTGAACGCATTCACCTGGCCCAGCAGCAGCGACGCCAGCGCATTGCCGCTGCCGGTGACGCCGCTCGCGTTCGTGCCCGTGGTGGTGAAGGCGAACGACCCGGTCGGATTCGGCGGATTCAGGACGTCCAGCGCCTCCCTCCGAAAGTCGAACCCGGCTTTCAGCGTGTGCCGTCCGCGCACCATCGTGAACGTGTCCAGATACTCGGTGATTGACGTGGTGAACCGCGAGTTGGAGGCCGTCGTCGGTCCGATCTGCTGATAGCCCGACACGGTGAAGATGGGCAGCACGGAAGCGAATGAGTTCGAAGGCAAGCCAGGAACCGTGATGCCGCCGTTTTGCAGCGAAGTCTGATTCAGATCGCGCCGCGAGTAACCGAAGCGCGCCTGATTCAGCGCCGTCGGCGAGATAGCCCAGTTATAGTCGGCGACGATCGCGTCGCCCCGCGTCAGCGCATGGCCAATCACGCCGGAGGTCAGGCTGCCGCTGCCATCGGCCAGCGGAGTCACCGGCGAGTCATCGTCGCGGAAAATCGTGTACCGCCCGAAGATCCGGTGTTTCTCGCCGAAGTAGCGATCCAGGCGGAAATCGGCCTGGTCCTGATTGTCGGGCTCGGTCGCCGTGCGGACATAGTTGCTGGATCCCGAAACATTCGGCGACGGATAGTGCGCCAGCACCTGCGCGGCGATCGAATCGAACCGGCTGAGCGGAATCGTATTGGAAGGAAACTGCGTCCGGGGCGAAGTCAGCGGATCGTAGATCGCCTGCGTGAAGACGCCCTGCCGCTGCGGCGTCGTCGGCACGACGCTGAACCGCGTCAGCCCCGTCCGCAGCCGAGTCCCCTGCCAGTCGGCGAAAAAGAACGTCTTGTTGTGCTGAATCGGACCGCCAATGGTGGCGCCATACTGGTTCCGGCGGAACTCCGGCGTCGGCCCCGGTTGCGCGAACAGGTTCCGCGCGTTCAAGGCCTCATTGCGGAAGAACTCGAACAGATTCCCGTGCAATTCGTTCGTCCCGGACTTGCCGATCACCATCACCGTCCCGCCGTTGGACCGCCCATACTCCGGCGAGTAGGAATTGACGTTCAGCTTGAACTCCTCCATGCCGTCGACGATCGGATAGTAGACCACCTGTCCAGGCTCGGGCTGCAGCACGCTGATGCCGTCGTAGATGTACTCGTTGGTGCGCGGGCGGCTGCCGTTGATGCGCGGCAGAAACTGGCCGTTCGGCAGAGCCACGCCCGGCGATAGCGTCACCAGCGGAATGAAGTTCCGCCCGTCGAGCGGCAGCGTCGCGATCTTCTTTTTATCGACGTTCTGGCTCACCTCGCCGCTCGCCGTCTGCGCCATCGTGGCGGCCGCCGTCACATCTACGGAATCGGCCGGTTGGCCCACCTCGAGCCGGGCGTCCATCGGGATCCTCGTTCCCAGCCGTAACGTCACGCCCGACCGCCGGTACGTCCGGAAGCCGCGCGCCTCCACCGAGAACACGTATTCGCCGGCCGGCAACCCCAACACGTGATACTCGCCGCGCTCGTCGGTCATCGCCGAATAGCGCGCGTGCGTGCCGCGATCCTCGGCGTCCACCCGCGCGTTCGGAATTCCCAGGCCCGACGGATCGTAGATGGTCCCAAACAGCTCCGCCCGTCCCGCTTGCCCCAACAGGTCCGCCGAGGTCGCCAGGATCAGGAAAAACAGTACCCCGATAGAGCGTCGTGTAAACATGTCAGATGTCTTGTAAGAGTAGCATAGCCTCGCGTTGCGCCGGGCCGCGTCATGGCTCCGTCATCACAGGCTGCTAGGATAGGGTCATAGGTCTACTGGGGGCGCTGCAAATCTCTACATGGCGAAGACAAAGATCGTAGCTACTCTGGGTCCGGCCAGCGATTCGCTGGACGCCGTCCGGCGACTGATTCGCGGAGGCGTGGACGTGATTCGGCTGAACATGTCCCACGGGTCCCAGCAGGACCACGCTGAACGCATTCAATGGGTGCGTCAGGCCGCCCGGGAATTCGACGCTCACACGGCGATCCTGATCGACCTGCAAGGGCCGAAAATCCGCCTGGGAACGTTTCAGGACGGCGGTTGCGTGCTCGAGGACGGCGCGCGATTCACCATCACCACCACTCCGGTGGAGGGAAACAGCGAACGAGCCTCGTGCAGTTACGCCGACCTCGCCAAGGATCTCCGCGAAGGCGACCGCGTCCTGCTCGCCGACGGCACGGTGGAGTTGCGCGTGCTCTCCTCCGATGGCGTGGCGGCGGCCTGCGAAGTGGTGCGCGGCGGACCCATCTCCGACCGCAAGGGCATCAACCTGCCGGGCGTCCAGGTCAGCAGCCCCTCGCTCACCAAGAAGGATGTCGCCGACCTCCGCTTCGGCATCGAGCACGGCATCGACATGGTGGCCCTGTCCTTTGTCCGCAAGCGCGACGACGTCCTGCGCCTGCGCCTCCACCTGGAGGACAACGACGCTAAAATCCCGATCATCTCCAAGATCGAAAAGCCCGAGGCGTGGACCAACCTCGACTCCATCCTCGAAGAATCCGACGGCGTCATGGTGGCTCGCGGCGACCTAGGCGTCGAGATGGCGGCCGAAAAAGTGCCGTCCATCCAGAAGGCCATCATCCGGCGCGCCCGCCGGGCAGGGAAGTTCGTCATCACCGCCACCCAGATGCTCGATTCGATGATGGACCGCGCCACGCCCACCCGCGCCGAAGTAAGCGACGTCGCCAACGCCATTTACGACGGCACCGACGCCGTCATGCTGTCCGGCGAAACGGCGGCCGGCAAGTATCCTTTCGAAGCCGCCCGCATGATGGAGCGCATCGCCACGGAGGCCGAAACCTCGGTCCACTTCCGGGACCTGCCGCCCCGCGAAAATCCCACCCATGCCGACATCGTGGCCGACGCCGCCTACCGCGCCGCGCAGGCCGTGAACGCCCAGGGCATCGTCGTCTTCACCGCCACCGGTTTCACGGCGCGCCTGGTGTCGCGCTTCCGACCGCCGGTGCCGATCTACGCCTTCACCGGCAACGTGGAGACCGCCCGGCAATTGCAGGTGATTTTCGGCGTGAACGCCGTCATCGCGGCGGACAATTCGTCAACCGACGAAATGCTCGACCAGTTGGACCTACTCATGCTGCAGAACGGGACGCTCAAGAAGGGCGACACCGTGGTGTTCGTGGCGGGCCAGCCGATCGGTCGCGCCGGCACCACGAACCTGCTCAAACTGCACCGCGTGGGCGACCTGCACTAGCCCGGCCGCGCCGCGCGTACCGCTCAGGGAACCACCCGGAAGCCCGCATGTAGCCGGGCGTCGGAGTCGGTTCCCACCCACAGGTCGAACGATTCGGTCTCCTCGATCCACGCGCGGTCCTGGCCGCTCCAGTAACTCAGTTCGGCCTTGCCCAATGTGAACCGGACCGTCTTCTTCTCACTGGCCTTCAGCGCCACCCGCTCAAAGCCCTTCAACTGGCGCACCGGACGCGACGCCTTGCCCGCCTTCTGATGGATGTACAACTGCACCACTTCATCGCCGTCCCGCGAGCTTGTATTCTCGACGTCCGCCATCACCTCCAGCGTTCCGCCCAGCTTCACGGCCTCCGCCGCCAACCTCAAGTTCGACACCGCGAATTTCGAATAGCTCAGCCCATGGCCGAACGGATACAGCGGCTTGCTCGGCTGATCCCAATAGCGCGATTGAAACCCCGCCGCGGTCTCCGGTTGATGGGTCAGGTTGTGCGCGTAATAAATCGGAATCTGCCCTGCGTCGCGAGGCCAGCTCACCGGCAGTTTCCCCCCCGGATTCGCGTCGCCGAACAGCAAATCGGCCACCGCGTTACCGCCCTCGGTCCCCGGATGCCACACCTCGAGAATCGCCGGAATATGCCGGGACGCCCAAACCAGATTCAGAGGACGTCCGTTCACCATCACCAGCACCACGGGCTTGCCGGTCGCCGCCACGGCTTCCATCAACTCCCGCTGCCGCCCGGGAAACTCGAGCGACGATTGCGACGCCAGTTCGGCGCTCATCAGCGCCAACTCGCCCATCGCCAGCACCACGACATCGGCCCGGTTGGCCAACTCCACGGCTTTCCGGAACTCCGCGTCCGCCTGTTCCGGGGTCCAGGCCTTGGGCTGCGGCCCGCCCACCATCTGGTCGAACATCGAACTGTAGGTCTTGGCGATCTGCACGCCCTGCGCAAACTCCACGCGGGCGCCCTTCCCGCGGATCCCCTCGACGATCGTCACCGTCTTCGACGGATCCAAGTCGAACCCGCTCCACATCGTCAGCAAGTCGCGTTTGGCGTCGCCCAGCGGCCCGATCACCGCGATCGTCTTCGCCGGATCCTTCGCCAGCGGCAGCGCCCCGCCTTCGTTCCGCAGCAGCACCGCCGAGCGTTGCGCCGCCTCCCGGGCCGCCTTCCGATGCTCCGCCGCGCCCACCATCCGTTGCGCCCGCGCCTCGTCGACATACGGGTGCTCGAACAGCCCCAGCCGGAACTTCGCCGCCAGAATCGGCCGCACCGCCGCGTCGATCGTCGCCGTCGGGACCTTGCCCTCCTTCACCAGCGCGGCCAGGTGCGCCTGATACACGCCGCTCGCCATATCCATGTTGACGCCCGCCGTGAACGCCCGAAACGCCGCGTCCTTGGCGTCGCGCGCGAACCCGTGCGTCGTCAGATCCCGCACCGAAAACGCGTCGCTGACCACAAAACCGTCGAACTTCCACGCCTTGCGGAGCACATCCTGGAGCAGGAACCGGTTCCCCGTGGCCGGCACGTCGTTCAGGTCCATATAGGCGGCCATGAAGGTGGCCACGCCCGCCTCGCGAGCGGCCTGGAACGGCGGCAGATACACGTTCCACATTTGTTCCTCCGGGATGTAGGCCGAGTCGTAATCCCGACCGCCGTCCGCCGCCCCATACCCGGCGAAGTGCTTGGCGCAGGCCAGCATCCGGTCCGGGCTCGACACGTCGGTCCCCTGGAAACCTCGCACCTGCGCCCGCGCCACCGCCGCCCCTAAATAAGGATCCTCGCCCGCGCCCTCCACCAGCCGTCCCCACCGCGGGTCGCGCGCGATGTCCACCATCGGGGCGAACGTCCAACTGATGCCCGACGCCCGAGCCTCCCGCGCCGCCACCGCCTGCACCCGTTCGATCATCCCCATGTCCCACGACGCCGCCATGGCCAACGGCATCGGGAAAATCGTCCGGTACCCGTGGATCACGTCCAGCCCGAAGATCAACGGGATCTTCAGCCGGGTCTCCTCCATCGCCATCTTCTGGAGTTTGTTGATCCGCGCCGCGTCGGACACCCACAGGATCGAGCCCGCCTGCCCCTTCCGGATCGCCTCCTCCGGCTTCGGGGCGTCCGGCAGGAACGCCAGCCCTCCCACCTGCGCCAACTGCCCGATCTTCTCATCGAGCGTCATCTGGGAGAGCAGTTTGTCCACCCTGGCCTTCACAGTTGCCTCGCTCTCGGCGGCTGGAACGGTGACGGCGGTGGCCGAAAGCAGTATGAATAGGAGAACAGCGGTTTTCGACATGGACCGTGTGCCTGAAGTTCGATCGTACAACAATCCGCGGTCGACCGTACGTAAGTTGTTGATAAACCGTGCCTGACGTTCAGTCGCTCAGGCGCGCCGCCGTTCTGCCCGTAATCCCCTGGCCCATCCGTCCCGGTACCCTCCCGGGCCATTGGAAGTCCAATCTAACCAGAATGTTACCTATCTTCCTTGGAAGTACGCATGCTACCATTTCAGAGAAGTTGCCCTTGAGTCTGGCACTCATAGGGTAGGTCTCTGAGAACCATGTACAATGCCTTCTTCGGATTTTCCGAAAGCCCCTTCAACCTGAGCCCCGATCCGAGTTTCCTTTATAGGAGCGCGCAGCACGAAGAGGCGCTGGCGAACCTGATCTACGGCGTGCAGAGCCGCAAGGGCTTCATCGTTCTCACCGGGGAGGTCGGCACCGGCAAGACCACCATGCTCGAGTGTCTGCGCGACTTCCTCGAAGCCCAGCGCATCGAATTCGCGTTCATCTTCAACTCCCGCATCAACACCGACCAGTTCTTCGAGATGATCGCCTACGATCTGGATCTCCGCTGCCAGCGCACATCCAAGACCGAGGTCCTGTTCCAGCTCAACGAAACGCTGATCCAGCAGGCCAACCAGGGCCGGACCACCGTCCTGATCGTCGACGAAGCGCACAACCTGGAATGGGAAGTGCTCGAGGAGATCCGCATGCTCGGCAACCTCGAGAATCGCCGCGGCAAGCTGATCCAGGTGATCCTGGCCGGCCAGCCCGAACTCGACCGCAAGCTGGAAGCGCCCAACCTCCGCCAGTTGAAGCAGCGCATCGTGCTCCGTTGCGCTCTCGATCCGTTCACCGAAGCCGACACGGCCGAATACATCCAGGCCCGCCTGGCCAAGGTCGGCATGCCGAAGCAGACCGTCTTCACGCCGGAACTCCTGGCCGGCATCCACCTGCGGTCGCAAGGCATTCCGCGCCTGATTAACGGCATCTGCGACAACCTGCTGCTCACCGCCTTCGCCCTCGAAACCCGCGAGTGCACTATGGAGATGCTCGACGAAGTGAGCGCCGACATGCGCCTCGACTGGCCGGGCCGCCGCCGTCCGCCACAGACCCAGCGCTACGGCGAATCCCCCGTCGAACAGCGCCCCCTGTACAATCGCGGCGACTGATCCCGCCGTCCGTCATCGACCCCCAATAGCCAAAAAAGGGGCCGCGGCGCCGCGCCGCGACCCTCACGAAGGAAAGCCACGTCCAAAAAGGGCGCATTTCCACCCTCCGTTCGATCAAGCATCGCGAAATTTCCCGCCGGCCTGAAAGGCTCCTCCCTCCCGCGGCATTCCCCGTTCGAGGAGAACTTGTCATGAAGCCGACCCTGCTAACGACCTCCGCCGCCCTGGCCGTCGTAGCCCTGGCGTCCGTCCTGGCCCTCGCGCCCTTGCCCGCCAACGCCGGCCGCCCCGCGCGACTGGCTAACCCCGACGCCCCCACCGAAGGCACGCTCGTCCGAGTCGGGCCCAAGGGCGACTACGCCGAACCCTGCCCGCTTAAGCACACCGCCGTCCAGGCCGAAATCAGCGGCTTCGTCGCGCGCGTCCACGTCACCCAGGAATTCTCGAACCCGTCGGGCGAGAAAATCGAGGCCATCTACAAGTTCCCCCTCCCGCCCAACTCCGCCGTCGACTCCATGACCATGGAGATCGGCGACCGCACCGTCATCGGCAAAATCAAAAAGCGCGAGGAAGCCCGCCGCATCTACGACGACGCTCGCCGCCGCGGTCAACTCGCCAGCCTCCTCGACCAGGAGCGCCCCAACCTCTTCACCCAATCGGTGGCCAACATCGCCCCCGGAGCAACGGTGAAGATCCAAATCAGCTACGTCGAAACGCTGAAGTATGAGGACGCCAACTACGAATTCAGCTTCCCGATGGTGGTGGGCCCGCGCTATATTCCGGCCGGTCTCCCCAACTCAGGCGCAGTCGTTCCCAAACGAACCCAGGAAGGCGTTCGCGCCGGCCACGACCTGAGCCTTCAGGTCACCCTGGACCCCGGCATGCCCATCGCGGCGCTGGAATCGCCCACCCACATGGTGGACATCGCCCGTCCCGACCCCCGCCACGCCACCCTGAAGCTCAAGGACCTCAACACCATCCCGAACAAGGACTTCATCCTGCGCTACGCCCTCTCGGGCGCGGGCATCCAGGACGCGACCCTCGCCCACGCCGACCGTCGCGGCGGCTACTTCATGCTCGTGCTCCAGCCGCCCGCCCGAGTCGCCCCGTCCGAGATCACGCCCAAGGAAATCGTCTTCGTCATCGACACCTCCGGCTCCATGATGGGCTTCCCCATTGAAAAGGCGAAGGAGGCGATGAAGCTCGCCCTGGACGGCCTGCACCCGCGCGACACCTTCAACCTGATCACGTTCTCCGGCGACGAGCACATCCTGTTCCCGAAGCCCGTCCCGGCGACGCCCGAGAATCTGCGGGAAGCCCAGGCCTTCCTGGCCACGCGTCAAGGCCACGGAGGCACGGAGATGATGAAAGCGATCCGCACGGCCCTCGACCCCTCTGACGCCCAGGACCACATCCGCATCGCCTGTTTCATGACGGACGGCGAAGTCGGCAACGATTTCGAAATCATCCACGAGGTGCAGAAGCACGTCAACGCCCGCGTCTTCTCCTTCGGCATCGGCAGCTCGACGAACCGTCTCCTGCTGGACAACATGGCGCGTTACGGAAGGGGAGAAGTGGAATACGTCGGCCTGAACGACGACGGCTCCGCCGCCGCCCGCCGTTTCCACGAGCGTGTCCGCACGCCAGTCCTGACGGACGTGCAAGTCGACTGGGGCGGCCTGCCGATCACGGAAGTGTACCCGAAGCGCATCCCGGATCTGTTCAGCGCGAAGCCCGTAGTAGTATTCGGCCGCTACACCGGAGCAGTCCGCGGCTCCATCCATCTGCGAGGCAAGGTTGCGGGCCGCCCCTTCGACCGGGCCATCGCGATGGATCTGCCAGCCGTCCAGCCCGCCCACGACGTAGCCGCCACGATGTGGGCGCGAGCAAAGGTGGAGGATCTGATGAGCGGCGACCTGATCGGCGCCCAGTCCAACAACCAGAAGCCGGAGATCCGCGAAGCCATCACCAGGATCGGCCTGGACCACTCGATCATGACCCAATACACGTCATTCGTAGCCGTGGAGGAGACGACGGTAACCGAGCCCGGCAAAGCCCCGCGCCGCATCGAAGTGCCGGTGGAAATGCCGGAAGGCGTAGCCTACGAAGGCGTCTACGGAGCCGACTCAGCGGCAGTCAAGGTAGCGGCCCCTTCGTCATACCGAGCCTTCGCCGGAGGCGTAGTAGGCGGCGTAATCGGAGGAATCATCGGCGGTCCAAGGTTAGCGACCGCCCCGCCGCCGCCCCCGCCGGCGCAAGCGGAACCGCAGCCAGGCAACTCAACCTGGAAGATCAGCCCGGCATTGAGAAGCGCCAGCGGAACCGGCAAAATCCAGGTGCAAGTCTACGTCACCGACCTAACCCCAGCGACACTCAACAAACTGAAGCAAGCGGGCCTGACGATCACCGCAGCCCCGCAATCGAGCCGCATAGTAATCGGGACCATCGAACCAGGGAAGCTGAACCAACTAGCCGCCCTGACAGAGGTTCGCTTCATAGGCCCGCAAAATTAACCACCTGGACCCGGCGGCTGGCTTGCTTCCCAGCCGCCGGTCGAGCGACCATTCACGAGCCACCATTCACTGACCACTAAAAAAAAGAGCGCCCCACGTCGAAACCGCCCCCTCCACTCCGACTCCCCTATGCAAACCCAACCCGGGTGCGACAATCGAAAGGAGTCGAAACCATGAAATTCATGCTCATGATGAACATGAAGACCGACGCCGCCAGTCAGGCGGACGGCATCATGACGTGGCCCAACGATGACATCAAGCGCCACATTCAGTTCATGACGAATCTCAACAAGGAACTGAGGCAGGCCGGCGAGTTCATCGCCGCCGAGGGTCTCGCCTGGCCGAGCGAAGCGAAGCTCGTCCGCGCGGCCCAGGACGGCGCCCCGGACACCGACGGCGTATTCCCCGAATCGAAGGAATTCCTGATCGGCTACTGGATCCTCGAAGTCGCCTCGCTCGACCGAGCCTGCGCCATCGCCGCCCAAATCTCCCTGGCCCCCGGCAAGGCCGCGCAGCCGCTCTATCTCGCCATCGAAGTCCGTCAGATCATGTCCGGCCCGCCGGAAATGTAAGGAGCCATCTATGAAATACATGCTTCTCATGTCTGGAACGAAACCCGAATTCAACGCCTACGCCCAGTGGCCGCGCGAGGCGCACGCCACCCACGCCGCTTTCATGCGCAAGCTCAGCAAGGAACTGGCCGGGGAAGGCAGCTTCGTCTCCACGCTGGGCCTCGGCTGGCCCACCGAAGCGAAGCTCGTGCGAGCCGCTCCCGACGGGTCGCCCGTCACCGACGGCGTCTTCCCCGAATCGAAGGAGTTCCTGGCCGGCCTCTGGATCGTCGACGTGGAAAGCGCCGCCGAAGCCTACCGCATCGCCGCGCGACTCTCCTCCCAGCCATCCCCGCAAGGCGGCAGCGCGCCCATTGAGGTTCGTCAGATCCTCGGCGGACCGCCCGAAGAATACCTGTGACGGGCGCCATCGAGCGCCTGCTTCGCGAACACGCCCCCATCGCGCTCGGCGTCCTGGTGCGCCGTTGCCGCGACTTCGCCGCCGCCGAGGATGCGCTCCAGGAAGCGCTCCTCGCCGCGTCGATCCAATGGCCGGTCGACGGCTTGCCCGACAGCCCGCGAGCCTGGCTCATCCAGGTCGGCGCCCGGCGCCTCACCGACGCCATTCGAGCCGACCAGGCCCGTCGCCGCCGCGAAGCCGACAGCGCCATCCAATCCGGCTACGTCATGCCCGCCGAGCCCCAGCCCGCTCATGATGAAGACGACGCTCTCGTCCTCATCCACCTGTGCTGTCACCCGGCGCTCACCACCGCCTCCGCCATCGCCCTGACCCTGCGAGCGGTGGGCGGCCTCACCACCGCCGAAATCGCCCGCGCCTTCCTGGTCCCGGAGCCCACTATCGCCCAGCGCATCAGCCGCGCCAAGCAGACCATCCGAGACTCCCGCATTCCCTTCCGCATGCCCGAAAGCCCCGCCGACCGCGCCCGCAACCTCCGCAGCGTCCTCCACGTTCTCTATCTCATCTTCAACGAAGGTTACGCCGCCAGCGAAGGCCCCGACCTGTTTCGACCGGACCTCGCCGCCGAAGCGATCCGCATGGCGCGCCTGGTGCACGCACGAACGCCAGGCGACCCGGACATCGCCGGTCTTCTCGCTCTGATGCTGCTCACCGACGCGCGTCGAGCCGCCCGCCTCGGGCCCTCGGGCGAAGTGATCCCGCTCGATCATCAGGACCGCGCGCTATGGAATCGCGAGCAGATCGCCGAAGGCGTCGCCCTCATCGCCTCGGCGCTCCGCCAAGGCTCGGTTGGACAGTATCAGTTGCAGGCCGCGATCGCGGCGGTGCACGACGAAGCGTCGAGTTTCGACCGCACGGACTGGCCCCAGATCCTGGCTCTTTATGAGGTGCTGCTCCGAATCTCGGACAACCCGGTAGTACGGTTGAACCACGCGGTAGCGGCAGCCATGGTGAAGGGACCGGCCCACGGCCTTCGCCTCCTGGAAGCTCTCGACGCGGATCCAAAGTTCCGCAACCATCACCGCCTGCACGCCGTCCGCGCCCACCTGCTCGAGCGTGACGGCCGCATCCCCGAAGCGATTGAAAGCTACCAGTCCGCGGCCGCCGGCGCCGCCAGCCTTCCGGAGCGCACCTACCTGCTCACCCAAGCCGCCCGTCTACGAGACGACGCAAAGATCCAGTCAACGCAATGGGCCCCGTGACTCAGTAAGAATTCTGATTCATACTCTAACTAGGAGTTACGTTGGTCCGAAGCTGTCCGAACCCTCTGGTTCACGCCATCAGCGCTGTAGTCGTTGTCTCGGAGCGATCGGACCGTGCGCGATATTCACGCAACATCTTCCCGGACCAATTCATGTAGCGGGCTTCGATGCAACCTTCTTCTGCCGATCGCGCGATGGCGAGCCTACAGGCCTCGATTCAATCCCTTGAGACGCGCTTGGACGCGCTGTCTACTTGGCTCCATATCTTCGTGTTCTTGGCTGTAATAGGTGTGGCGGCGGAGGTGCTCTTGGTTATCCTCGAATATGCGGAAAAGCACCGAGCACACGAGCGTGGGACGATTCGCTCGCCGGCTAGGCCGCACCTCGGGCACGACCTGTTGTTGCCACTGTCGTGCGCCATTCTGGTGACTGTCGGAGTTGGGGGAGAATTTGCTGTCGGCAACCTCTCCGAGTCGGTTGCGGCCGATCTTCGGCGACTGAATGGCGAGTACATAGCGCTGCTCAATCGGGAAGCGGAACTCGCGAGGTTATCTGCCGCCAAGGCCGTTGAGCGATCTGAAGAGCTACGCATACAAGCGGAAGAGGAACGCTTGGCTCGAGTCAAGATAGAACGGCGACTTGCTCCA
Source organism: Acidobacteriota bacterium (assembly GCA_018268715.1). Classification (GTDB taxonomy): domain Bacteria; phylum Acidobacteriota; class Terriglobia; order Bryobacterales; family Bryobacteraceae; genus TMP-7. Next base: position 49,450 of record JAFDVZ010000015.1, read on the forward strand.
CGAACGCTGACAGCCGCCGAACATGCCCGACTGGTTGCTGTGCTGAAGACGCTGGGGCGGCAAGATGTAGACATCTTTCTGTATCCAAACGACCCGGAGATTACATCGCTCGCTGAGCACGTTGCAGGTGCCTTATATCTCGCGGGCTGGACCTTCGCCTGGTTCCAGCCACTCTCTGGCGGGAGAGTCAGTGGGATGTCAATCGAAGTCGATCCCAAGGATCCGGCAGCCGTAAAAAGGGCGAATGGTCTTGCGGCCGCGCTGAAGTCAGTCGGCATGGAGGTGTCGGGACCGCTGGCCACGCTTCCGACGCCGCCGACAACCATGCCCCCATACACTTTTGGTGGAAGGAACGTCGGGGCGTCAATTCGGTTGACCGTAGGCAAGAAGTAGCGACACGTTGTCGCCAGTAATGTCGCTCCCTGGGCATTACTGATCGTGTTCAATGAGATGGGACATTATTATCGAACATCGGAGTTTCCAGCTATCGGGCGGTCAACCGAGTCAACGGTTCCATGTTGGAAGAAACGGCATCGTGATCCCCGAGGCGATTGAAAGCACCAGTCCGTGGCCGCCGGCACCCGCCAGGTTTCCGAAGCGCACCTACCTGCTCCCCCGAACCGCCATCTCCGCGACCAGCCCGACTCGAGCCCCCTAACCCCCGTCTCCCCCTACCCCTCATCCCGATCATCCAGAATCCGTCGCACCTCATCGGCCAGCATCGTCGGCGAGAAAGGCTTCGCCAGAAACCGCATTCCCGGCCTCAACATCCCGCGCCGCACCACCACCTCGCTCGTATAGCCGGAAATGAACAGCACCTTCATCCGCGGAAACAGCTCCCGCACCGCCTCGGCCAGTTCCAGCCCGCTCGCGCCCGGCATCACCACATCGGTCACCAGCAGGTCGGCCTTCGAAAGCCGGCGAGCCTGTTCGATCACATGATCGGCGCTCGAGCCCGCCACCACCGTATAGCCGCAACCACTCAGCAACTCCCCGATCAGTTGCCGCACATCCGGCTGGTCCTCCGCCACCAGGACCGTCTCCACCCCCGCCCGTAGACCCATGTCGCCGGCCGGCGCGGACGACGGCTCCTCCTGCCGCCCATTCGACGCCGGAAAGTAAATGCGGAACGTCGACCCACGCCCGGGAGCGCTCTCCACCGAGATATGCCCCCCGCTTCGCGTCACGATCCCGTGCACCGTGGCCAACCCCAGGCCGGTGCCCTTGCCGGCGGCCTTGGTGGTGAAGAACGGCTCGAAGATATGCGCCTGCGTCTCCGCGTCCATGCCGGCGCCCGTGTCGGTCATCGAAAGAAGGACATAGTCCCCGGCGCTCGCCGTGGCGTGAGTGGCGGCATAGCGATCGTCGAACCTCACGTTCCTCGTTTCAATCCGGATCGCGCCCCGCGCGGCGATCGCATCGCGCGCATTCGCCGCCAGGTTGATCAGGATCTGCCCGATCTGTCCGCTGTCGGCCACCACGCTGCGCAGGTCCGGCGCCAGCGAACACTCCAGCCGCACGTCCTCGCCGATCAGCCGCCGGACAAGCCGCAGCGCATCGGTGATCACGCTGTTCAACGTCAATAACTGTGGCCGCACGACGTCTCGTCTTGCGAACGCCAGCAACTGTTGCGTCAGCGCCGCCGCCCTGCCTCCGGCCTCCAGAATCTGCGCGACTTTATCCTTGGTGGTCCGCGACGTCACCTCGTCCATCACCACCGCGCCATACCCGTTGATCACCGTCAGCAGGTTGTTGAAGTCATGAGCGATGCCGCCCGCCAGCCGCCCGACGCTCTCCAGTTTCTGCGACTGAACCAGTTCCGCCTCCAGCACCGCCCGCTCGGCCTCGGCCTTCTTCCGGTCCGTAACGTCGATCCCGCAGCCCACCAGATAGGATGCCCCATCCACGTCCAGCCGCCGGCCCGTCATCCAGAAATGGCGGGTCTCCGGCCCTGCCCCCACCAGTCCGCGAGCCTCCACGTCGCCCGACCCCTCCGCGAAGATCCTCTCGACGGCCTTCGCCACTATCGGCTGGTCCTCCGGGTGGATCCGATCGAGCGCGTCCAGCCCGAGGATCGCCTCGCGCGCCTGCCCGAACAGCGTCTGATGATTGCGGTTCCATCGGATATAGCGCCGGTTCTCGTCGATCACGAAGAAGATCCCCGGCACTGTGTCGATCACCCGTTCCACGAACTCCCGTTCCCGCTTCAACGCCATCTCGGAGTTCTTGCGATCCGTGATGTCGAGCAACATCCCCTCGTAGCATCGCTCTCCGCTCGGGTCTTCCACGACGCGGCAATTCTCGAGCACGGTGATCAGGCTCCCGTCGCGCCGTTTCAGTTGATACTCGGCCCCTGTCAGGCGCCCGTTCCGCTCCAACTCCTCGGTGAAGCCTTGCCGCACTCTCGGATCCGCGTAGAAGTCGTCCCCGATATCCGCCGTCTCCAGTTCCTTGGCCGATTCGAAACCCAGCATCTGGACCAGGGCGGGGTTCGCAAACAGCATGCGTCCATCCGCCGTGCTCTGATACAAGCCGACCGGCACGCTATTGACCAGGTCCCGGTACCGCTGCTCGCTGAGCCGCAGGGCGTTGGTCATATTCCAGCGGTCCGTGACGTCTTCGATGAACCCCTCGAGCGCCTCCAGTTGGCCGTCTTCCGAATACACGCCACAGCCGCGTTCGGAGACCCGCTTCTCCTCGCCGGAAGCCGTGCGGATCCGGTATTCCAGGTGGAAGTGGCTGTGGTTCTTCAGGGCCGCCTGCACGCCGGCCCAGATCGGCTCCCGGTCGTCGGGATGGATCACGGAGTTGAACGAGCGCCCATTCGGGCCGAGAAACGCGGAGGCGGGGTAGCCGGTCAATTGCTGGCAACCCTCGCTGAGAAACTCCATGGTCCACTCGGGGTCGTTCCTACATCGATACGCCGCCCCGGGAAGGTTCGATAGTAGCGTCGCCAACCGAACAGTGCTATCCGTCTGCCGTGCTGCCGCTGAACTCATAGAGCTCGTTTGATGCGAATACGCCTGTCTCTGGGATCTTTCGGACTTTAACGTCCAGTACTACCATTCTATGGGGATGCGCAACCGGGTGGAAATAGATTTTCCTAATATCCCATTCACAACGGTTTTTCCACAGCCTTTTCCGGAGAACAACTCATTCCCAATCAATTGTTTATAAAAATACCAATCGTTTCGTCAAACTCCGGAAATTTGACGTCCGCCTGCTAAGGTGAAGGTGGATATGAGCACCGCAGCGCAAATTCTGGCGAATCAGTCCAACGCCGCCCGCTCCACCGGCCCGAAGTCGCCGGAAGGCAAAGCCGCATCCAGCCGCAACGCGACCCGTCACGGTCTCACCGGCCAATTCTCCGTCCTCCCGCACGAATCGCGCGAAGAATACGACGCCCTCGCCGACACCATCGCCGCCGAACACCAACCCGAAGGCGACAACGAGGCGTTCCTGGTCAATCAGATGATCCAGGCCCGTTGGAAACTCCTGCGCCTGGAACGCCTGGAAGCCCCGGCCATGGAGCAGATCCTCACCGATCCGGCCTCCTCGCCCGACCCCGACAGCGCCATCCTCGCCGCAATGGCGAAAAACAGCTCCATCCTCGACAAACTGGCCCGCTACCAGGCCGCCGCCGAACGTTCGTATTTCAAGGCGCTCCGCGAACTCCAATCCTCCCGCGCCCGCAACGGAAAAGCCGACGACAAAGCCATGAAAGCCTGCATCGACAAGTACATCCTGGGCCCCCGGACCAGTCGGCAGCCCGCCCAGTCCGCCCCGGCCGTTCCCCAGCGCCCCAATCTCACCCCCGAGGAAATCGCCCACCCGGCCCTGCGCCTCTGAAGCCGTCTTCGCTGAGCCTCGGCAGCCCTCCGTGGTCTCCGTGAGAAAATCAAACGAGCCAATGCCCTATTCCGACTTGGGGGAATTCATCCGCGCCCTGGAGAAGAACAACGAACTGAAGCGGATTCCCTTCGAGGTCGACCCCTACCTCGAAATCACCGAATTCGCCGACCGTTCCGTCAAGACCAACGGCCCCGCGCTGCTGTTTGAAAAGCCCAAGGGGACCAGCGTGCCCCTGCTCATCAACGCTTTCGCCAGCATGCGCCGCATGGAAATCGCGCTCGAAGTCGGCTCGGTCCAGCAGGTCGCCGACCGCATCAGCGAATATCTCACCATGCAGATGCCGCAAGGCCTGCTCGGCAAGATCAAAATGCTGCCGAAACTCGCAGAAATGGGCGCATTCTTCCCCAAAATCGTCAAGGATGGCCCGTGTAAGGAGGTGATTCGCAAGGATGGCTTCTCGCTCTCCGAGTTCCCCATCCTGCACTGCTGGCCCGACGACGGCGGCCGGTTCATCACCCTGCCCATGGTCTTTTCGAAGAATCCCATCACGGGCAAGCGCAACTGCGGCATGTACCGCATGCAGGTGTATGACGACCGCACCACCGGCATGCACTGGCAGACCCATAAACAGGGCGCCGAACACTACCGCCGCCTCCAGGCCGAAGGCAAACAGACCCGCATGGACGTCGCCGTGGCCATCGGCGCCGACCCGGCCACCATGTACTCGGCGATTCTCCCGCTGCCGCCCGACCTCGACGAAATGATGATCTCGGGCTTCCTGCGCGCGAAGCCGGTCGAAATGGTGAAGTGCGAAACCAACGACATTGAGGTGCCCGCCAACGCCGAGATCGTGCTCGAAGGCTACGTAACGCTTGGCGAAATGCGCCGCGAAGGCCCCTTCGGCGACCATACCGGCTACTATTCGCTCGAAGACGATTACCCGGTCTTCCACATCGAGTGCGTCACCCATCGCAAGGAACCCGTCTACGCCGCCACCATCGTCGGCCCCCCGCCGATGGAGGACTTCTACATGGCCAAGGCCATTGAGCGCATCTTCCTTCCGCTCATGCGCATGCAGCTGCCCGAAGTGGTGGATATGTGCATGCCCGCCGAAGGCGTCGTGCACAATCTGATGCTCGTCTCCATCCGCAAGTCCTACCCCATGCACGCCCGCAAAGTCATGCACGCCATCTGGGGACTCGGCCAGGCCATGTTCTCCAAGTGCATCGTCGTGGTGGATGAGGACGTCGACGTTCAGAACTACAGCGAGGTCGTCTGGCGCGTCCTCAATAACATCGATCCGCAGCGCGACATCGAGTTCGTCATGGGCCCCGTCGACTCCCTCGACCACGCCAGCCGCCTGCCCAACGTCGGCTCCAAGATGGGCGTCGACGCCACCCGGAAGTGGCCCGGCGAGGGGTTCACGCGCCCCTGGCCCGAGGTCCTGAAGATGCCCGCCAACGTCAAGAATCGAGTCGACGAACTGTGGAAACGGGCGGGACTCAGGTAGCGCTCGCCAAACTCGGCCCCGTGCATGTGCTCGCCCTGGCGGCGGCGGGCGTAGCCATCGGCGAGTGGATTCGCAAACGCGTGCCGGCGCTCGAACGCCTCAGCATCCCCGCCTCCATCATCGGTGGATTGCTGTTCGCGGTCGTGATCCTCGGCCTGCACGGCCGCGTCGTCGACGTGCAGGTGGACGCCACGCTGCGCGACGTATTCCTGCTGGGCGTTTTCACCATCATCGGCCTGAACGCGAGCCTCCGCGTCATCCGTGTCGGAGGCCTCCAGGTGGCCCTCCTGCTGCTCGTCGCCTCCATCGGAGCGGTGGTTCAGAACGCGGTCGGCATGAGCCTGGCGAAGCTGTTCGGCCTGAATCCCCTGATCGGCATGCTGGCCGGAGCGGTCTCGCTCGCGGGAGGCCCGGCCACCTCCATCGCCTTCGGCGCCACGTTTGAACAGGCGGGCGTCCGCAACGCCGCCACCATCGCCCTGGCCTCGGCGACTTTTGGCATCACGGTGTCGGGCCTGCTGGCGGGGACCGTCGGCGCCTGGCTGATCCGCCGCCGAGGCCTGCGCCCAACCGCGAACGAAACAAACCCAATCCCCGTCCCATCGGCCGCGCCGGCGGGTGATCTCGCCCTCCACATCGCCGTAATCGCCCTCGCCATGGGCCTGGGCAACCTGATCAGCCAGGGCATCGAGCGGCTGGGCTTCGTTCTACCCGGCTACATCGGCGCCATGATCGCGGCGGCCCTCATCCGCAACCTGTCGGATTGGACCCGCTCGGGCCCGCAACTCTCGCAGTCGACCTTGAGCGCGTTGTTCGATGCCGGCCTGCCGCTTTTCATCGTCATGGCGATGCTGACCCTGCGCCTGTGGGAGCTCGCCGCCCTGGCCGCCCCGATGCTGGTCATCCTGGCGGTCCAGGTGGCGGTCGCATGGCTACTCTCGATCGCCGCCTTCGCCGCCCTCGGCCGCGATTTTGACGCCGCCGTCACCGCCACCGGCCACTGCGGCTTCATGCTCGGAATCACGGCCAACGCGTTGGCCACAATGGGCGAACTCACACGCCGCTACGGCCCGTCCCCCCGAGCCTTTATCGTTGTCCCCGTCGTCGGCGCCTTCCTGATCGACTTCACCAACTCGCTCATCATTACGGCAACGTTAAATATTGTGAGATAATGAAACTTCCAACAGTTCAGCGCAGGGTGGCTCCGGCGCGGTCTGGAGCCGGTGGTGGGGTCTGCCCGTGCTAGACTAGGAAAGTCTCTCCACACGGCGGCATTAGCTCAGGTGGTAGAGCGCCAGATTGTGGTTCTGGATGTCGTGGGTTCGAATCCCACATGCCGCCCCAGTTAAATCATTTAAAATCAACAGTTTACAGGGTTATGATCGGTGCTGCGGCGTCTCCCAGCCGTCCCGCCAGCCGTTCCCGGCTGCGTAGCCGCGCCGCGTCCACCAGCATCTCCCCGGCCCACCGGTACACGTTGAAGTGCGACACAATCGACCGCATCGACCGCATCCGGACCTCCTGCTCCGACGCCGGCATACGTAGCGCCGTCGCCAGGGCCGAACCGGCCTCCTCGATGTCGTAGGGATTCACGATCAGGGCCTCGGTCAGCTCCCGAGCCGCGCCGGTGAACTGGCTCAGCACCAGCACGCCCCGCTGGTCGTCGCGCGCCGCCACGAACTCCTTGGCCACCAGGTTCATTCCATCGTGCAGGCTGCTGACGTAGCAGACGTCGGCCGCGCGGTAGAACCGGAACACATCGGGCGGCTCATGGTGGGCCCGGAACAGGATCACCGGATGGTACCCTTCATGGCCGAACCGCTCGTTGATGCGCCGCGCCAGCGACTCCACCGTCTCGTTCAGTTGCCGGTATCTTTCGATCTTGGTCCGGCTCGGCGCCGCCAGTTGGACGAACGTAAACCGTCCTACATACTCCGGGAACCGTTCGAGCAGGCGTTCGACCGCCAGCAGCCGTTCCTCCAGCCCCTTGGTGTAGTCCAACCGGTCGACTCCGACGCCCAGCAGCGTATCGGGCTTCAGGCCGAGCTCCCGCCACACCCGCTCCCTGCAATCGGCCGGGCTCGGCGACGTCGCCACCCATCGCACCGGCCACTCGAGCGAGATCGGATACGGCCGCACCAGCGTCCGGTGCCCGCGCATCACCACCCCGTGCTGTTCCCGGTCGATGCGAGCCTCCAGGTAACAGTCCACGGTTTCGAGGAAGTTGTTGCAGTGAAACTGCGTGTGGAAGCCGAGGATGCTGCTTCCGAGCAGCCCTTCCAGGATCTTCTCGCGCCACGGGCAGATGCCGGCGCGCTCCGAGTTCGGCCATGGGATGTGCCAGAACATAATCACGGTGGCCGCCGGCAGCCGCTTGCGGATCAGCGCCGGCGCCAGGGCGAAGTGATAGTCCTGCACCAGCACGATCGGATCGTCCGAATCCACCTCGGCGCACACCGCGTCGGCGAAACGCTCGTTCACCCGGCGATAGTGGGCCCAGTCCTCGGTGCGGAACACCGGACGCGCGTGCGCCAGGTGGCACAGCGGCCACAACCCCTCGTTGGAGAAGCCGTAGTAATAGCCGGCCTCCTCCTCGGGCGTCAGCCACACCCTCCGGATGTCGTAGGACTCCTCTCCCGGCGGGACACGCACGTGGTTGCGCCGGTCCACCGTCTCGCGGTCCGCCGATCCGCTGCCGTGCGCGATCCAGACTCCGGAGCAGGCCAGCATCACCGGCTCGAGCGCCGTCACCAGGCCGCTTGCCGGATGCACCACCCGCACCTCTCCGCCCGGGCCATGTTCGTGGATGTAGGGTTCGCGGTTGGAGACGATCAGGATGCGCTCCCCGTGCAGATGCCGGCTCAGCGTCTGCTTCAGACGCTCGGCGGTCCACACGCCCGGCGCCTCCTCGCTGTCCTCCATTACCCTCTCGATCAGGTCCCTCACGTCCCGCAGGATCGGTTGGAACTCCGCCGTCCGCGACGTTTCGCCGTGCAGCACGCCCCGCAGTTCCGCGCTCCAGCTCCGGCGGCTGAACCGCGCCACGAAGATCGTCAGCATCGACGCGAGCACCGCCAGCACTCCGAACGAGCCGAATAGGAACACCCGCGTCAGCGACTCCCGCCGCTCGGCGTAGCTCATGTCCTGGACCAGCAGCAGCAGGCCGGCGCGAGCTCCGGCGGCGTCCTTCAGCGGAATGGCGCTGACGTGTACGCTGCCGCCCGGCAGACGGCTGACCGAATTCCAGTCGCCCAATGGCTCGGTCGCCGCCCGCAGTCCAACCTCGTGGCAACCGAACTCCATCGGATAGCCCGGCGTGCTGGCCAGCGTCGACAGACTGGAGTCGCAGGCCGCCGCCGCCATCACGCGCTCGTCGTGGGCGATGTTCACCAGCAACTGTTCGAGCGCCCGCGCCCGATCCGGGCTCCAGTTGGCGGCAAGCGACGCTCGGGAGCTGGCTTCCACCAATTTGGCGCGCAGGTTAAGGTCGCGCTCAAACCACCGGCGCGCCGTCTCCTGGACCATCCCCGCCACCATCCAGGCGAGCAGCGCCAGTCCGATCGTCAACACCACGACAAACTGAACCAGCCGCAGCCGCGGCAGGCGAGCGAACACACGTTTTGCAATAGGTTCTAACAAAGGTGGACTATATCCTCACCCGGATGGTCGAGCGCCAGCAGCACCAGCATGTAATCCTTCACGTGCCGCGTCAGAAGGAAATTCTGCTTCACGTGCATGTACCCGCTGTCTCCCATCCGTTTCCTCAGCGCCGGGTCTCCGAGCAACTGCATCGCCCGCTGCGCCGCGCCCGCCGGCGAATGGACCAGATAGCCGGTCACTCCATGAATGATCTGCAACCTGATCCCGCCGACGGCGCCTCCGATTACGGGCTTGCGTTTCCACAACGCCTCACTGACCGTCAACCCGAAGCCTTCCTTCACCGATTTCTGGAACACCACGGTGGACCCGCGCACCAGGGCGTTGATTTCAAGATCGCTGTACGGCGGCAGCGGCAGGACATGGATGTCCGGATCGTCGCCGGCGGCCTCCCGAACCTCCTTCAAAACCTCCGCGCCCTCCGGATCGTCCGGAGCGTCGCCTCCCGCCAGCACCAGTTGGCAATCGTGCCGTTTGCGCACCATACGGTAGGCGGCGATCACCCCCAACGGATCCTTCAGCCGGTCGAAGCGGGAGATCTGCGTCATCACGGGACGCTCCGGATCCAATCCGTACTTCTCGAGCACGCTGTCGATGAAACCCTGATCCAACTCCCGGTTCTTGTCGCTCAACGGGTCGATGGACGGCGCCACCATGAACTGCGGGATCGACAGGCGCTGCGCGAAGTCCGGCATGGAGAAGATCGACGCGTCGTAGCGGTCGACGAAGGGCGCGATGAACTGCCAGGCGCGGGCGTCCGGACTCGACACGTCGATGTGGCAGCGCCACACCCACTTGCCTCCGTTCTTCTTGGCCTCGATCAGGCCGGCCGGCTGCGGATCGTGAATCCAGACCACGTCTCCGCCAAACGTCATGTTCCGCAGGTTCGCCGCGGTGGTGTCGCGATAGCATTCGATCATCTGCGGCGTGATGGTCTCGGCCTTGCCATGCATGGCGTTGTGCAGCGCCTTGGTGACGTCGAAGAACCGCTGGTCGCCCTTGATGACGTCCCAACTGGCCTGGACGCCGAGCTCCTTCAACAGCGGAACCATCCGCGTCAGGATCTCCGCCACGCCGCCGCCCACCGCCGTCGAGTTGATGTTCTGCAGCCGCAGCCCCTCGACGCGGCTCGCCACCACGCGCAACTCATCGAGGACGGCGGAGCCCACCACGGCCTCGTAGTCCGCCAGCCGGATGCCCCGCTCAGGCGAATCCATGGGCCCGTCCTGATTCAAGGATCTGTTGCTTAAGTTCATCAAGAGTGACAATGTAGGGATCCAGGCTGTCGATGTCGTCGGCCAGGGCCGTCTCGCCCCGTCCGCGCATCCAGTGGGAGAAGTCGTTGGTCCGCCGCTCGAGCCTCAGCCGGGCCTCGAGAAAGTGGAAGTACAGCGACAGGTTGGTGACGCCGGCGAGCTTGCGAAAGAAGTCCGCGACGTCCAAGGCGACGACGCCGGTGGCCATGATGAAGCTCTTCGACTTACAGAAATAGAACTCATCGCCCGGCGGGCACTCGCGAGGCCGGCCGCGCGACGAGGCCAAATGCTCATCGATGGTGGCCATGATGGCCTCGCGCAGGTCGCGGATGGAGGTGAACGACATCAGGTCGATGGCGGCCAGCTTCTCTGACAGCGCGCCTTCCTGCAACGCCTCTCCGGTCCAGTCGGCGAAGTCGTTATAGACCAGCGGCGTTTCGAAGTGATGCGACAGAAACAGGTGATGCGTGTGATAGAAGATGCACGCTCCCGAAATCTCGCCCACCGCCGCCCGCAGTTCCGCGAGCGTGCGCGCGGTCCGGCCGGTCAACTCGACCAGACGGCGTTCGGTGTGGAAATGAAATGGTTCGTAATTCACGCGGGTCCTAATCGAAAGTAACTGGAATTCGCCGCGTGACCAATACAGCGGAAAGGTGAAATTCGCGCCAAACCGGGTGTATCCCGGCGCCGCTCAGAACGAAATGATCTTCTTGCGCACGGCGTACAGCACCAGGTCCACGGCGCTGTGCAGGTCGAGCTTCTGCATGACGTGAGTCCGGTGCGTTTCGACGGTGTAGGGGCTCAGGTTCAGGATGCCGGCGATGTCCTTCGCCGTCTTGCCTTCGGCCAGCAGTTGCAGCACTTCCTTTTCGCGGTCGGTCAGCAGGTCGTAGCTGTCCTGCAGGCCGCGCTGTTTGAGCTGCAGCACGAAGTCGTCGAGCAGGAGCTTCGCGATGGTGGGGCTGAAGAACGACTTGCGCTGAGCCACCGCGTGCACGGCGCGCAGCAGGTCGACGTCGGCGCTCTCCTTCAGCAGGTAGCCCCGGGCGCCGGCCGTCAAGGCCCGCAGCAGGAACTCCTCGTCGGAATAGACGCTCAGGATGATCACTCCCGCGTCGGGGAGGCGCTTGACGATCTGGGCCGTGGCGTCGATCCCGTTCAGGTTCGGCATGCCGATGTCCATGATCACCAGATCCGGGCGCAACTCGTCGGCGAGCCGCACCGCCTCCCGGCCGTCGCACGCCTCGCCCACCACCTCCAGGCCGGCGTGCTGCTCCAGTTGCAGGCGCAGACCCTTGCGCATCACGCCATGGTCGTCCGCGATCAGTATCCGGATCATTCCGTCGTCACCTTGCCGCTTACCGGGACCTCCACTTCCAAGATAGTTCCTTTCTCGGGGTGGGACGTGATGGCCACCTTGCCGTCCAGTTCGCGGACCCGCTCCTGAATGCCGATCAGCCCCAGTCCGCGCGACGCCGCCTTGGTGTCGAAGCCCACGCCATCGTCCTGAACCGACACCTGCACCCGATCGGCGTGGCCGTAGACGGAGATGCGGATGTTGCGGGCGCGGGCGTGGCGCGCACAGTTGTTCAACGCCTCCTGCACGACGCGGTAGATGCAGGTGCGGTGGGCGTCGGGCAACCCGTCCAACTCGCCGTCGAGCTGCACCGTCACCGGGACGCCGCCGCGCCGCGAGAACTCGCGGCCCTGCCAGCGCAGCGCCGGCCCGAGCCCGAGTTCGTCCAGCATGGCCGGCCGCAGTCCCATGGCCAGGTCCCGTACGCCGCGGATGGTGTCGGCGTTCAGACCGCGGGCCTCCTCGAGCCGCGCCCGCAGCCGCTCCGGCGAGCCGATGCTCGATTCCAGGGCGCCAAGCTCCATGGTCATGGCCGACAGCATCTGTCCCACCGCGTCGTGCAGTTCGCGCGACAGGGACTTGCGCTCCTCCTCCTGGGCGCGGACGAGGCGGCGCGACAGCCGGCGCAACTCCTCCTCCGCGAGTTCGGCGCGGCTGCGCTGCGACTGGCTGCGGCGTTCGAGCGAGGCCACGCGCAGGATGCTGATGAGCGCCACCACCGCTCCCAGCGCCAGCGCGAGCGCGAGCGTCCGGCGCAGGAAGCTTTGCAGCAACTGCTGGCTGCCCTTGAGACGGGCCTGTTCCGCGCGCAGGTTGGAGGCGTTGATCTCGCCGATTTCCCGCGCCAGCGTCACCACGGCTTCACGACGGGGAAGCACCTGCTGGCGCAGGAAGGACCGGCTGTAGACGGCCTTCTCCTCGGGAGACCAGCCGAGGATCGGATCCATCGAATCCCAATAGGCGTTCAGCTCTTTTCGGAGTTGGTCGAGCCGCGCGGGCGCGTCCGGGCCGAGCACTTCGGCAAGCAGGTCGACCCTTTGCTGGATGGCGGCGCGCCGCATCAGCAACTGCTCGCGGTAATAGGGCGCCATCTTGCCGGAAGGATCGAGCAGATAGTCGCGAATCAGCACGCCGCCGTAGTACAGATCCTCCGGTATCTCGCGCAGCGCCGTGTCGGTTCGCAGGTAGGCGTCGTGGGCGGCGATGGTCTGATCGTGCAGCGACTGCGCCCGCCTCATGGCGCCGAATCCGAGCAGGCCGATCAGCAGGATCAGCGTTCCGAATCCGATCGAAAGAACCACCCAACCGCGCGATCGCATATTCCCCCCTACCGTCATTTTGGCCCGTCAATCGCCGCTTTACGCGATCCTTCGGCGGGCGTCCGCGCGGTACGGTGGTATCGGCGCGATATGGATATCATTTTCACCGACCTGGATGGAACCCTGCTCGACCGGGACACTTATTCGTGGGAAGCCGCCCGCGGCGCGCTTGAAAGGACCCGAGAGAAGGGCGTCCCGGTGGTGCTGGTCAGCAGCAAGACGCGCGCCGAAATCGAGGTCTGGCGCGAGCGGCTGGACAACCGGCATCCGTTCATCGCCGAGAACGGCGGCGCCGCCTTCATCCCCGTGGGCTATTTCGGGACGCCGGCGAGAGGCGCATCCAGGCGGGGCCCCTACGATGTGATGGAGTGGGGCGCGCCCTATGAAGAACTGGTCCGGCGGTTGCGCGAGGCTGCGCGGGCGAGCGGCTGCGCGGTGCGAGGCTTCAACGATATGACCGCGGCGGAGGTGGCCGCGCTGTGCGACCTGCCGATGGAGCAGGCGTTGCTCGCCAAGCAACGGGAGTACGACGAGGCGTTTGAGACGCTGGACGCAGGCCGGGCCGACGCGCTTGAGGAGGCGGTCCGCCAGCAGGGCTGCCGGCTGACGCGGGGAGGGCGCTTCTGGCACATCCTGGGCAGCAATGACAAAGCCCTGGCGGTGGACGCGCTGGCGGGTCTTTATGCGAGCGGCGGTGGTCCGATTCGCACGATCGGGCTGGGCGATGGGCTGAACGACGCCGAGTTCCTGAAGCGGATGCAGGCGCCGGTGCTGATCCCATCGCCGTCGATCACCGAACTGCGGAGGCTCGTGCCGGGCGGCGAGACAGCGAGTCAGCCGGGTCCGGCCGGTTGGAATGAAGCGGTTCTGAGGCTGATCGGGGATTGACGCCCGACGCCGCCTCAGAGGTGGCTCCAGAGAGACCGCTCCTCGGATTCGCCAGAAGCGCGCGGGCGCGCCTCCAGCAACTGCCGCACGCCGCTGGCGCTGAGTCCGACGGCGAGGCTGCCCGCCAGCACCACGCCCCCCACCAGGATGATGAAAGCCGCCAGGAAGACCGTTCGCGCGAAGTTCAACTGATCGGCCGCCGCCACCACGGCGACGAAGATGATCAACACACGCACGACCACGGCCAGCCTGCGGGGCGACGGGAGATTCTCATTCACCGCCCACACCAGCATGCTGCGTCCCAGATAGTAGCCGAGCCATGCGCCGCCGAGCAGGATGAGTCCGGCGACCATCAGCTTGGGCAACAGGAACACAAAGCTCTGCACCATCTGGCTGGTCAGGTCCGTATCGAACACGTTCACGCCCAGCAGAAAGCCGGTCAGCACGATGCCCCAATACACGGTTTCGCCGACGATCCTGGTGGCGCGCAGGCGGCCCGAGGGATCCACCAGGAACGCGACGCCGCTCTGGCGAAGGAACTTGTCGATCGCCAGCCCCTTGAAGATCCGATAGACGATCCAACGCGCCAGCAGGGCGATGGCCCAGGCGACGGCGATCAACGCCAGCGCGGCCAGCAACGGCGGAAGATAGGTCGTGATCTGGTGATGGAGCCGATCGACGGCGCCCTCCAGCACTTTCCTCAACACTTCAATCATTGGTCACCTCCAACTTCGCTTTGCCGGCCGGGTGCTGATCCTGCCCGTTCCGGTGGGGCCGGCCGGCGCCCTCCGGGACGGATTCGCCGTTCCAGCGTGCGATGAGTTCGGGCTTGCGTTCCTCGAATGTGAGGCACAGACTCTCGATCTTCTCCTCCACCTCCGCCGCCACCAGGTTCTCCGTCTCGCGGACAAACGAGGCGACTCGCGCCAGATACAGCGGCGTCAATGACCGCAGGATGGTCCCGCGGGCGAGCGGATGGGTGCGGTAGGCGTAGGCGAACTGGAGCACGGCGTCGGTCCAAAGCTCGTCGTTCAGGTGGAAGCGCGCGCCGTCTTCCGGCAGGCCCGCGGCCAGCGCGCGGACCGCGGACAGGGTCGGCGGATCGAGCGCCAGCTTCCACACGTCGCCCAGTTCGTGGCAGCCGCGCCGGAAGGCGTCGAGCATGCGTTCGACGTTGACCTGAATCGGGTCCAGCCCGACGTCGAAACGGAAACCGAACAGTTCGGCCGGGACGCTGCCCTTCCATCGCCGCCAGATCGGCGCGTACTCCTGCATCAGGGCGAAGACGCTGCCGGTTACCTGGGTGAGCATGGCCGACAGGTCGGAGCCCGGATCCTTGGCGTCGTGGAGCTTTGCGCCGAGGAAGCTTTGGCAGACGCGGAAGCCTTCGGCGATGGCGATGGTGGTGAGCCAGATGTCGATGCCGAAGCGGGCGACATCGGTCTCCCAATCCTTCCGTTCGAGATACCGCTTGACGAGGCGCGCCGAGACGCCGAACTCGCCGCCGATGGGCTGGCGGACCGCGACGCCGTACAACATCCGGGTGAGCGGATAGACGATGCTGTTGGTGATGGTGCCGTCGTACTTGTGACGGTGGTAATAGGGCGCGACGAAGTCGAAGCCGGCAAACAGCACCGGACGGATCAACAGATCGATCCACTCGGGCGTGATCGAGCGGAGATCGGAATCGACGACGGCGCAGGCCTTGGCGTCGAGTTGTTCGGCCATCTGAAACACCAGCCGGAACGCGCTGCCCTTGCCCGGCACGCCATGGTACGGGAAAGACAACCGGTGAGCGGCGAGCATCGGGGTCGACAGCAGCATCAGGTGGCCGTCGTCGACGCGCGCCGACAGCACCGCTTCCCGCGTGCCGTCGGTGGAGCCGCCATCGGAATTGATGATGACGGCGGTGAGTTGCGGGAAGTACTTGGCGAGGCCGGCCGAGGCGGCGCGCACCACGTGTCCGATGGTGCGCGCGTTGTTGTAACTCGGGATGCCGATCACGATGTCGGCGCGGCGGATCACCTCCGCCGCGCGACGCGCTTCCTCCGGCATGGACAGTTGCGCCATGAATGTTCCCTCAGGCCACCGACGTGGCCAGGCGCGGTTCGCGCTCGACGGCGTCCTGCAGCAGGTCGAAGAACTCCGGCACGGCGGCCAGGACGCGATTCCAGTTGGGGATCAGGGGCAGTCCGCGGGGATCGCGAACAAACTCGGCGGCGGCCGCGCTGAGGCTGCGGGCGAAGACGGTGACGGCCAGCTCCTCGGCATGGCGGTCGAACTTCAGGCCGTTCAACATGGCGTCGGCGTAGTAGCGCGCGATGGTGTCCTGCGCCATGCGGACGTAGCGGACTTCGAGACTGCGGAAGTGGTCGGCGGTGAAGACGAGGCCTTCGGCCGCAAGCGTGGCGAACAGGGACTTGGAAATGTCGGTGGCCATGCGGGCCAGACCCTTGGCGGGATCGTCGGTGGATAGGGTCTGATGCTTGTGTTCGTAGTTGTCCATCAGGTCCACTTGGCAGGTTCTGGCGACGGTGCAGTTGCGGAACACCTCGGCCAACACGCCCACCTCCAGACCCCAGTCGGCGGGGATGCGATTCACCCGCGCGAGATCGATGTCCATGGCGAACTCGCCCGCCAGCGGATAGCGGAAGCTGTCGAGGAAGCGCAGGTACGGATTGCCGGGCGCCATCCCTTCGAGCGCGCGAACCAGCGGCGTCACGAACAGGCGGGTGACGCGGCCGTGCATGCGGTCGGTGACGCGGGCGTAGTATCCCTTGCAGAAATCGAACGGCAGGTGGGGATGCGCGATGGCGTAGCACAGGCGGCCGAGCATCTGGCGGTCGTAGTTCACGATGTCGCAATCGTGCAGCGCGAGCATCTGGCAGTCGTGCTTGGCGAGCATGTAGCCGTAGGCGAGCCAGCAGGAGCGGCCCTTGCCGTCGGGGCCGGCCGAGAGGCCGCGCTCTTCGAGCACGCCGAGCAGGCCCTGGATGCGGGGATTGTCCACCCACAACATGGTGACCGGCGTGTAGAAGTCCTTGAAGTAGGCGCGCGCCTTTTCAAACTGCGCCCGGTCCGCGCGGCCTAACGCCACGACGATTCGTTGCAGATAGCGGACCTTGCGCAGTTCCGGGACAATGCGCTGCATGGCCAGCGTTTCGAATTCCGAATAGAGCGCCGGGAGCACCAGGCCGATGGGCTTGTTGCGCGCGAACCTTTCGAGATCCGCGTCGAGCCTTTCGACGTTGTTCGGCGTCAGCCGATGGAGCGTCGTCACCACTCCGGTCTGATAGAAGTCCGCCATTTCCCACCTCCAATTCCAGCGTAGGCGCCGGGCGCCGGAGATGGCATACAAGGCTGGCTGTATTGGCGCTCCGAAAGGGCAGTAGCCCGAGCGGCGCGGGACAAATACTGGCCCGACAGGATGATCGGAAAAACCGGGGAGGACGTCTATCGGAATGGACGGAGACAACGGCCGAATGCGATCCGACGCCCGCCCGGCCGGCAGGGCGGGACGCGGATCGAGAGCGAGGCCGCGGGAGCGCGACTCAGGCTGACAGGCGCTGAGTCAGTCCATAACAGGAGAAAGTGAATGACTAGCTTGCAGATAATGGCGTTGGCCGGAGCCGGGCTTTTCCTCGCACTGGCGCCGCGGGCCAGGGCGGATGCCTGGGATCAAAAGACGAAAGTGACCTTCAGCGGACCGGTGGAGATTCCCGGCCGGGTGTTGCCTCCTGGAACGTACGTGTTCAAGTTGGCGGATTCGATGGCCGATCGTAACATCGTGGAGGTCTTCAACAAGGAAGAGAATCATCTTTTCGGGATATTTCTGGCGATTCCCGACTACCGGCTGCGGCCGGCCGATAAAGCCGTGGTGACATTCGAGGAGCGAGTCTCCGGAGCGCCGGAAGCGGTGAAGGCGTGGTTCTATCCGGGAGAAAACTACGGGCACGACTTCGTGTATCCGCGGACCAAGGCCGTCGAGTTAGCCCAGGCGAACCAGCAACCCGTGGCGTCCATGCCCGACGAGATGGCGGCGCACACCACCAAGCCGACCCGGAACGTGAATGAGCCGCATGTCATGGCGCTCAGACAGGCGCCCCTGACGGCCCAGCAACCCAGCCGCCAGGAAGTGGCCGTGGCGCAGGCCTTTCCGCGCAGGCCGGCGGCGACGCAACCGGCCGCGACTTTGCCGTCCGAGTTGCCCAAGACAGCGAGCCTGGCGCCGTGGATGACTCTGTTCGGGATCACTTCTCTTGGCGCCGCCGTGTTACTGCGCCGCGCTAGCGCCAAGGCGACGAGTTAGACCGGCCCGGCGCCGGCGACTTACATCGATGAATCTCGTGGTTCCGACGGGGGGGCGCGCCGGGATGCTGGCCGCCCTCCTGCTGACGCTTCCGTCCAGCGGGCAGGAGGCTGGACGCATCTCAGTGGACGTCGACCTGGTGGTGCTGCACGCCACGGTGACCGACAACCGGGGCAGCTTCGTCCCGGGACTGGGCAAGAGCGACTTTCGCGTGCTGGAGGACGGGCGTCCGCAAACGATAGGGTTTCTCGATTATGGGGACCAACCGGTGGCCGTAGGGCTGGTGGTGGACAACAGCGGCAGCATGCGGCGGAAGCGGGACGATGTGGTCGCGGCGGCGCTGGTGTTCGCCCGCTCCAGTAATCCGAACGATGAAGTCTTCGTGGTGAATTTCAATGAGAAGACGTCGCTCGGGCTGCCCGCCCGGCAGCTGTTTTCGGCGAGCGCCGACGACCTGACGCTCGCGTTGAAGGGCGTTCCCGCGCGGGGGCGCACGGCGTTGTACGATGCGATTCTGGCGGGGTTTGATGGACTGGCTCGGTCGAAGCTGGAGAAGAAGGCGCTGATCGTGGTCAGCGATGGGGCCGACAATGCGAGTCGCGCCGGGCTGGACGATGTGTTGCGGCGGGCCGGGCTGTCGAATGTCATGGTTTACACGATCGGCCTGTTCGATGAGTTCGGCAACGACCGGAATCCGGGCGTTCTGAGGAAGATCGCCCGCGCCACTGGAGGCGAGGCGTTCATGCCGGAAAGAACCGACGCGGTGGTGCGGATCTGCCGGCGGATCGCGCATGACATTCGCAGCCAGTACACGATCGGCTATTCGCCGGTTGACCGGAGGCTGGACGGCTCCTACCGGTCGATCGTGGTGACGGCGCGGGGATCGCGCGGGGGCCCGTTGGCGGTGCGCGCCCGGGCCGGGTACCTCGCTTCTCCCGAACGGGTGAGACCGGAAGGCGGAGCGCGATGAGCCGACGATGGCTGCGCCGGGCGTGGATCGCGCTGGCCGCGTTGGGCGTGGGCGCGTTGAGTTACAGCGTGTGGTTCCAGGTGAGCGGCAGGATCTTCGAAGGCCGCGCGGCGCAGGCGTTTGACGAGAGGATGCGGCTGAGCCTGCCTTCGCCGGCCGCGCCGGAGAAGTGGGACACGCCGGGAACTGGTGGGGATCGTAAGAGTGAATATTCCGACGGCGTGATCGGACGGCTCGAGATACCGCGGATCGGAGTGTCCGTGATGGTGGTGGAGGGCGTGACCGACGGCGACCTGAGACGTGCGGCGGGCCATGTTCCGGGCACCGCGCTGCCGGACGCGCCGGGGAATGTGGCGATCGCCGCCCATCGCGACACGTTCTTCCGACCGCTGCGATTCGTGCGCCGCGACGACGTGGTGATCCTGCGCACGCCGCGCCGCAGTTACCGGTACCGGGTGGTCTCGACCAAGGTGGTCCGGCCCGAGGATGTCGAGGTGTTGTATCCGGCCTCGCGCGACCGGTTGACGCTGATCACGTGTTATCCGTTCGACTGGTTCGGCGCGGCGCCGGAACGGTTTATCGTGCGGGCGGAGAGGGTGGCGCCGCCTCGCCCGCCGGCCGCGAGTTAGAATGACTCGGCGCGCTCCAGGTTCGCTTCCACGGCCTTGCGCGTGCGCCAGACGTCGCGCCATTGCTTGTTTTCGAATAACTGGAGTTGGTCGGTGTGGTGTTTGCACTCGGGCTGGGAGCAGTCGCCGTAGCTGACCAGCGCCTTGACTTTCATCGGCTGTGAGTATTCGACGGCCAGCGTGAAGCCGTCGCCGTGCACCGGAGTGGCCGTGCCGCCCTGCTCCGGGCCGGGCGTGACCACGCGGAAGATGCCGATGGCTCCCGGGCCGCCGTTGCCGGGCAGATCGATTCCGTTGAGCGGCGCGCCGCGTTTGGCAGCCGCCGCCGGGCCGGCGCTTTGCTGGTTGAGTTGGAGGCGGAGGAATTCGCCCCAGGGCTTGTCGAGCGCGCCGTACTTCTTCTCCAGCGCCTCGGCCGCGGCGTCGAGCAGGTCGACGGCGGCCTTCGGGTCTCGGAGACCGGACGGAGTGGTGAGTGGTTTGTCGACCTCGATGGGCTGGGCGAAGTTGTGGGCGGAGGCGGGCGCGGGGCCGGGCATGCCGAAACGAGTGGCCCAGGTCCAGAACAGGAGTGTCCCACGGGAGTCCGCTTCGGCCTGGCGATCCCACGCCTTCAGGACTTCGGCCGCCCGCTTCGCACGCGCGGAACCGTAGGTTTCCACCGCTGACAGGAGGTCCGGCAGCAGGCGGTCGGCCGCTTCCGCGCGAGTGGAGAGTTTCTTGGTCAACAGCATCTCGAAGCTGATTTTGGGATCCTCGCTGAGCATGCGCAGGGAACGGTCCGAACGGAACGACGCGCCGGTGGGGGCGACGTAGGGCGGGTAGTCGGACGGCTTCAGCATGGTGGGCCAGCCGGCGTCCCAGGGCGGCTCGTTGGAGTTTTGGACGTAGCCGCTGGGCGGATCTATGAGTTTCGGTAACTCATCGTAACTCAGCGTTCCCTTGGGCAGCAGGCGGGATGTGTCGCCGGGGACGGGACGGCTCCAGAACGCCCAGTCGCCTTCGGAGCGTCGGGGCACGGCGGCGTTGAACAGATACTCGATGTGGCCTTCGCGGTCGGCGTAGAGGATGTTGTACATCGGGATCTGCTGGCGCTTCAACTGAGTCTGGTATTCGGCGAAGGTGCGCGCCACGCTCATGCGATAGACCTGGTCGAGCAGGAAGGGGCGGTCGAGGCCCGCGACCCATAGCGCGATGGGCGAGCCGTCGGTGTCGCGGCGAATCACCGGGCCGTGGACCGTCTTGAGCACTTCGAGCGTTTCGGTTTTGAACGAGCCGTCGGGCTGCTTGATCCGGATCGGGTACGACGCCTTCCCGTAGGGGATCACCTTGCCGTCGAATTTGTAACCGCCGGGGGCTTCGACGATGCGGTATAGCAGACGGCCGTTGTTGGTGTTCACCGTGTTGGTGATGGCGTGATGGTCGCTCATGACAAAGCGGAGCGAGGGGACGCCGATCTGGGTGGCGCCGTAGAGGTCGACGCCGGGCGCGGTGAGGTGGATTTCGAAGTATGTCGATTCGCCGCCCCAGGCCAGGTGAGGGTTCATGAGCAGCATGGATTTGCCGCTGGAGGAGTGGGCGGGACCGATGGCCCAGCCGTTGGAGCCGTCGGCAATGTCCTCGGGGGACGGTTCGAAGGCGGCGGGACGGAGTTGAGCCGTGGCGGATTCGCCGCGGGGGGCGGGCGGCGCCATCAACGAACGGTTGGCGACGAACTCGAAGTTATAGAAATGCTGTTCGTGTTCGATCAGGTCGAGGGCGGTGATGGGAAGGACCTGGCGGACTTCGTCGGAGACCGCGCCGGGTTTGGACGCCGCGGCGTTGATGCCGGCGGCGAAGGCGTCCAGGTAGCCGCGAAATTCAGGCGTCTGCCGGGCGAGCCAACCGGCGGCGCGGGCGGGGATTTCGTTGAGCCAGATCCAACGGTCCGTCTTGAGATGGGCGTCCTGGTGGCCGGGTCCGAAGTATTCGGCGCCGCGGCCCCGCGACTGGCCGAGGGTGTGGAGCAGGAGATCGCCATGGGCCTCCACTTCGGCGTAACCGAACAGGTAGAACATGCTGGTTGTGCTGGCAGCGAAGATGTGGGGTACGCCGAACTTGTCCCACAGGATTTCGCCGCGCCGGGTGGGCTGACGCTCGGCGGCGGTCAGGGTGAGGGAGAGGGAGAGGCACAACAACACGGCGCGAAGCCGACGGTCCATGAAAATCTCCAGATTCGCGAAAGTGGATCCGCGGACGGGGCGTGATTGAGGGGTCGCCGGTCAGTGTAGCGCTTTTGGACGGCCGTGTTCAACCCGGGGCGCTATCGGCCGTCGCCCAGCAGGACGAACCCGGCCCAGTAGAACGGGTGGGCGTACTGCGCGTCGCGCATCAGCGTGAGCGAGGCCTGACGGAGAACGCCGGCGGTGGTGAGGGGCGAGGAGGGGGCGCGGAGTTTCTCGCGATAGCCTTTGTGGAATTCGAGCATCAGGTTGGCGGTGCTGGCCGAATCCACCTTCCATTGGCTCACCACACTCGAGGGAGATCCGGCGACGAACAGTGCCCAGGCCAGGCCAATGACACCTTCACCGGCGCCGACGCGGCCCCGGCCGGTTTCACAGGCCGACAGCACGGTGAGGCTGGCGCGGAGGTCGAGGTTGGAGATCTCTCGGGCTTCGAGGAAGCCGTCTTCGCCGGCTTCGCGGGGTTCGGCGAGGCGGACGTACGAGTACATCGGGCTCGAGTTGTCGAGATAGCCGTGGGTGGCGATGTGGATGATGCGAAAGCGGCCGGCCTCCTGCTTGATGCGGGTTTCGCGAGCCTCCGGGCCGGTGTAGACGCGGCTTTCCCGCGGGCCGTACAACTGGCCCAGCATGCGGACTTCGCGTTCGGCTTCCGGGAGAGGCGCTGGGCTGGCGCCTCGGGTGGCGGGGCGGGGGGCGGGCTGGTTCGACATCCGAGGGTTGCCGAGCGCGAGCAGCGTTCCCGCGTAATCGGCGGGGGCGGCGTTGCGCGCCGATTGCATCATCTGGCCGAGCACGGTGATGGACGGCGCATAAGAGATCGACACCTGCTCGAGCAGATAGCGGCGCGACGGGTCGAGCAGGGCCTGGAAGGGGAGGTCCCAGAGGCCCGCGTCGGGCATCAGGGTCAGGTTGTCAACGCCGGTGAGATCGGCGCGGGCGGGGGCGATAATGGCGTCGTAGAGTTGGCGTGCGTCGTCGCGGAAGTCGAGTGCGCGGGCGTCGATTTTGCGCCGGAAGGCGGCGACGCGACGGCGCAGGGCCTCCTCTCCGATGGGGATGACATGGGCGGTGAGGCGTAGTCGGTCCTGGCGGCGGAGGACGAACAATAGGGTGCGCTTTTCGCCGACTACGTATTCGAGGAAGGCCGAGCGCGGCGTGGCCAGCAGGGCGCCCGCCTTATCGAGATCGAAGGACGGGAGGCGTCCGCGCTGGACGGCGAGTTCGGGATGGATGGCGTCAACGCGAGTCTGGAAGGCCTCGATGCCGTGGCGCACGGTTTCCCGCGAGGCTTCGAAGGCTGCGATGCGGAGCCGGTCGGGGCGGGGGCGTTCCCGCTCGCGCGCCAGTTGGGAGTTCCACGAGGCGAGCTCGACGTTCAAGCGGCGCTCCTGGTCGCGTTCGGCGGGCGTGAGGGATTTGGTGACGGGCTGGTGGGCGCTGCTGAGAATGTCGAGCAGGACGCGGCCGCGGGCGCGCTCGGCGAAGGCGAGGGCGGATTCCAGACGGCCCCGGTCGACCTGGAGACCGACCATGGAGGCGTAGGTCTCCACCTTGTCCTCGAAGTAGCGGGCGCGTTCCTCTTCGCCGCCGGCGAGGGCGTCGCGCACCGCCTCGATGCTGTCGATGGACTGGCGGAAGTGGGCGGCCGCCTCGTCGAAGTGTCCGAGCGCGCTTTCGGCCTGGCCGGCGGTGTGATGGGCGACGCGGACGGTGTCGCCGTAGCCGTCGGGCGCGGTGGCGAGCGCCTGGGCGGCGATGGAGAGCGCCTGGCGAGGATCGTTGCGGGCGAGCGTGACCGAGGCGATATGGGCGAGCGCCATGGACTCCCAGGCTTTGTTGCCGACGGCGTGGAACTGGTCGACGGCGGCGCGGTAATACTCCAGGGCTTTGGCCAGGTCGCCCATCGCCTGGTAGGTGGTTCCGATGTCGTCGTAGCAAATGCCGATCCCGGCCGGAAGTTTGAGCTGCTTGCGGATGTCCAGGGCCTGGAACTCATAGCGGAGGGCCGAGGCGTGATTGCCCATCTGGTCGGCGGCGTCGGCCAGATAGATGTAGGATTCGGCGAGGCCGGCCTTGTCTTCGAGTTCCTGATGGATCTTCAGCGATTTCTGGAGGTAATCGAGGGCGAGTTCGGGGTTGCGCTGCGCCAGGTGCACGCCCGCGATGTTGTGGAGGGCCTTGGCGATGCCGTCGCGATCGGGCTCCACGCTTTTGCGCCAGCCGTCCAGCACGTGTTCGTAGTATTCCAGGGCGAGACGGTAGTTGCCGGTGTCGAAGTACAGGTTCGCCATGTTGCTGTAGGTGGACAGCGTGCCATCCAGATCCTTGAGCTCGGTCTTGATGGCGATGGATTGGCGATAGGCGTCGAGGGCGCGGTCGTATTCGCCGAGGTTGGCGTAGATGAGGCCGAGATTGTTGAGGATCTCCGACACGCCGTGGCGGTCTCCGAGCGTGGAGCGCAGGTCCATGCTCTCGAGCGAGTACTGGAGAGCGGACTGGTAGTTGGCCAGGGTGAAGTGGATGGCTCCCAGGGCGCCGAGCGCTTGTCCGATGCCGGCCTGGTCGTTCAACTGGCGGCGGAGGGCGAGCGCCTGCTCGATGGAGCGAGTGGCGATATCGTAGTTGCCGAGGTAAAAGTTGGCGGCGCCGCCCCCGCGAAGGCCGCCCGCCACGCCGGAACCATCGTTGATCGATTCGGCGAGTTTCTTCAGATAGGCGTAGGCGGACAGGGCGGCGGAGTAGGATCCCCGGTTCTTCAGCGAGTCGCCTTGGGCTTCCAGGGCGCGATCGAGTTCTGGAGTGATGAGCGGGCGGTTGGCGGCGACGAGGGCGTCACGCTCGGCGTCGGATTTCGCGGTGGCGAGCTGGACGGCCAGGGCCTGGATTCGTGCGGGAGCGGGCGCGTCCGCCTGAAACCACAGTAATAACAACGGAAGGACGAACGGGATCATCAAAGGCGTCGTCTATCAGTGTAGGTTATGTTGCGACGGAAGGCCGTGATTTGTGCGATCGCCGGAATGGCGCTGGCGTCGGCGCAGCCTGCGTTTGTGGCGGCGTCGCGCGTCGAGGATCTGCCGTTGCCGGTCCGTGGGTATCAGGTGTACATGGTCGGCGAGTTGCACGGGGTGGGCGAGAATGCTCCCTTTCAGGTCGCTTATCTGGAGAGGCTGGCGGCGAGCGGGCTGCGGGATGTCGCAATTGAGGAAGACGCCGTCTACGAGGCGGCGGCGCAGGCCTTTGTCGATGGGGACCGGGCGGAGGCTCCGGTCGAGCTATGCCTGCGCCTGGGGCTGTTGCGGGAGATTCGAGCGCTGAATGTGAGGCTCGCGCCGGGGCGGCGGATTCGCGTGCACCTGACCGATGTCGATTCGCCAGCCGAGGCGATTTGCGAGCATCTGCGGATGCTCGGGGCGAGGCTGCGGGCCGGTGGCGTGGCGATTCCGGCGCCGGCGGAGTTGAAGGAGCGCGGGGCGGCGGCGGTGGCCCGGTTGAAGGCGCTGGCGGTGGACGACGCCGATCGCGCGGCGTTGCGGACGGTGGAATACTCCATCGAGGCTTACCGGCAGGGGCTCGAGGCGGGCGCCGGACCGTCGAAGGGGAGCCCGTATCTGGAGGCCCGGGAGGCCGCGGTGGCGGCGAATATCGCCGATGTGGCGCGGAGCCGGGGCGCGGTGCTGGTGCTGTATGGCAGCGACCATGTGTCCCGCAAGACGCGGCGCGACGGGGGGCCGGGGCGCGATCACGACTTCAAACCGATGGCGCTGCGGCTGGCCGAGGCGGGCCTGCGGGTGCACGGGGTGATCACGTTTCCCTTGAAAGCTTCCGTGCGATGGCGCGGACGCGTTACGGAGATGCCCTGGGGGCCGGAGGATAGCCGGCTGACGTCCGGACGGAACTTCCTGGATGTGCTGGGCGACAGTGGGACGGCCCGGTACTTCTTTGTCGATGCGAGTGTGCGGCCGCGGCTGGCGAGCCAGGATATCTCGAATATGACCGTCGACGCCTTCGTGCTGTTTCGGGAAGGGACGCCGATGGAGAACCTGTGTCCGGGAGGCCGTTAGCGGGGCTGGAGAAGGTCCCTGGCGATTTCACTCCATTGACGGAACGGACGGAAAGAGTGTCCCCCGCGGCGCAGTTCGCCGGCGAGCCAACCACGCGCGTAACGGCGTTCGGGCGGGACCAATAGCGCCGGGGCGAGGTCCGGCGGGCCGTCGCCCGCGAAGGCCACCGTGGCGGCGTGGTTCAGGGCGTCGCGGACGATGGCGGTTTTGTCGACGCCCACTTCCTTCGAATAGAATGGCGAGGCTTCGGGGCGGCGGATCCAGAGGCCCCGGCCGGTTTCGATTTCGCCCGGGTTCGCGTGGACCGCGACGTCGTGAACGCCGGCGCGAGCGAGGAGCCGATCGATGTACCAGGACGATCCGGCCGAGGCGATGACGATTTCCCAGCCGTTGGCGCGCAGGCTCGCGATGGAAGAGCCGAGTTGGGGATCGGGCTCGGTTTGGTCGAGCAGGCGTTCGAGAGCGGCGGCGTCGGTCGGCGTGTGGGCGAAGAAGGCGCGCATCGCTTCAAAGTGACTGAGTTCGCCGTGGGCGTATTGGGCCCAGTAGTCGGGGGCGGTGGAGGGCATGTACTGGCTGGCGACCAGTTGGTAGAAGTCCTGCCGGGTGATGGTTCCGTCGAAGTCGGTGACCAGGATGCTTGTGGCGGTCAACTTTCCATTGTTGCCTGTTTGATGGTTGCGGCGGCGTGCGCGAGTGGCTTAGGCTGGCTGCTGACGGAACATCATCATGGAAACAACGCGACGGACTTTTGTTCAGATGGCCGCGGCCGGCGTCGGGGCGAGCGCGGCGGTGTGGGGCGCGACGCCGCCTAGCGACCGAATCCGCATGGGTTTCATCGGGCTCGGGGGGCAGGGAACCGGACGGCTGAGGGAGTTCATGAAGCATCCGGATGTGGAGGCCGCCGTGGTCTGCGATCTGGACACGGAGCATCTGGAACGGGCCGTGGGGCTGGTGGAGAAGACGCAGGGGCGCAAGCCGGAGTCCTCCCGCGATTTCCGGAAGGTGCTGGAGCGGAAAGATATCGACGCCGTGATGGTGGGTACGCCGGACCACTGGCATGCGCTGCCGACCGTGATGGCCTGCCGCGCGGGCAAGGACGTGTTCGTCGAGAAGCCGCTTTCCTTTTCGGTGGGCGAAGGACGGGCGATGGTGAAGGCGGCCCTGGCCCATCAGCGCATCACGCAGATGGGGAACCACATCCACAACGACCTGCCGAATTACCGGCGCGTGGTGGAGATTGTGCGGTCCGGGATGCTGGGGAAGATCCAGCGGGTCTTCTGCGCGCTGTCGAGCGCCAGCAAGGGGTTGGGCAAGCCGGCCGACACGACTCCGCCCGCTTCGCTCGACTATGACTTCTGGCTGGGGCCGGCGCCGAAGCGGGCGTATAACCCGAACCGGTCGCACTTCACTTATCGATATTTCTGGGATTACTCAGGCGGGTATTTTATCGACTTCTGGTGCCATTACGCGGACATTGCTTACTGGGCGCTGGATTTGCAGGCGCCGAAGAGCGTGTCGGCGATGGGCGGGCGTTGGGCCGTGGATGACAACGCCGAGACTCCGGATATATTCGAGGCGACTTACGAGTATCCCGGAATGGTGCTGACCTGGACCATGCATCCGCAGGGCCGGCCGGGCTACGACCACATGGGAAGTTGTGTGATTTTCGAGGGCTCCGAGGCGACGCTGGTCACTAATTACGGCAAGCATGAGTTATACGTCAAGGGCAAGTTGCAGGCGGAGTTTCAACGGCCTGGGCAGAGCATTCCGGATTCGCCCGGACATATACGGGAGTTTCTGGACGCGATCAAGTCGCGGAAACGGACTACCTGCGACATCGAGTACGGACATAAGTTGAATAAGGCCGGGTTGCTGGCGAATGTCGCGTTTCGGACCGGCGAGCGGATCTATTGGGATGATTCAAAGGAGCAGGTGACGGGACATTCCAAGGCGAGTCAGTACCTGATGCGGCGTTACCGGAAGCCCTGGAAGCTGTAGGCCGGCGCTGTTTATCGAAACGGACGGAAGAGTTCCGTGGTGAAGTAGCGCTCCATGCGGTCCGGGAAGATCGTCACGACGTTGCCCGCGCACTCGCGGGCGACGTCCATGGCGGCGCACAGGTTCAGTCCGGAACTGGGGCCGACGGGGAAGCCGAGGTTCAACAACTGGCGCGTTGCGTCGAGCGCACGGTCGTCCTCCACCTCAATCATTCGCAGGCCTTCGAGTTCGTGGGGGCGGAAGATGGTGGAAACGCAGTCGATCACGCCGGGGATGCGGGCGCTGAAGCTACAGCATTCCACTTCCGGGGTGCTGCCTTCGTGGTTTACGGGCCGGGCATGCACGGGGATGGTGTTGCAGCCGTGGTCGCGGAAGCCCTGATACAGGCCGACCAGCGTGCCTCCCGTTCCGACGCCCGCGGCTACGGCTTCCACCGATTCGCCGGGAATCTGGTCCAGGATTTCGCGGGCCGTCGCCAGACGATGCGCCTGCGCGTTCTCCGGGTTGGAGAACTGGCGGGGCAGGAAGCCGTCGCATTCGCGGGCCAGACGCTCGGTTTCGGCGATGGCTCCGAGAATGCCGTCCTCCTTCTTCGTCAGACGGATCTCGCCTCCGAAGGCGCGGATCATGTAGACACGCTCATTGCTGACGCCCTCCGGCATCACGGCGATGAAACGCAGGCCGAGCTGTGCGCTGGCCAGCGCCATGGCGATGCTGGTGGAGCCGCTGGAGGCTTCGATGACGGTTCCCCCCGGACACACGCGTCCCTCCCGCCAGGCCTTCGTCAGAATGTGCTGCGCGATGCGATCCTTGGTGGATCCGCTCGGGTTCAGGAACTCGAGCTTGCACCAGATCAGCGGCAGACTGGCGGAAAGTTGTACGGGAACGAGCGGTGTCCGGGAGACCCGGTTCAGGTAGTAATTGCAGCGATCGGGCAGCATACCCGCGCCGCCGTTACTTGCGGGCGCCGCGTTGCGGGCTCTTCAGCTTGCTCTGGCGCCGCTTCGCGCTCTTGCGCTTCGGCTTGCTGATGATGAAGGTGCCGCTTCCCAGGTAGGCAGCGCTGTACAGTTTTGCGTCTTTTTCTTCCGCCAAGTTTCGTTTCTCCAGTAAAGAAAATGGAAACTATAAGTTTAGCGTACCTGCGCCGTATGAGAAAACTACCCCTTCCCGTTTTGCTGTTGCTGCTGTCGATCGCGCCCGTTCGCGGGCAGGTGGAGAATTCGCGGGAACTGTTCTCGCAGATCGACCCGGTGCTCCAGGGGCTGAGCGAGATCACCGGATTGAAGGCGAAGCACAAGGTCCCGGCCGACTACATTTCGAAAGCGAAGCTGGAGCAGTTCATCCGGCAGCGCATCAGGGACGCGGTGAAACCGGAGGAGATCCGCGTGGAGTCGCTGGCGCTGCGGATGTTCGGCTTCATCCCGGACGATTATGACCTGAAGCAGGCGATTGTGGAACTGATGACCGAACAGGCGGCGGCGTTCTATGACTATGAACGCAAGAAACTGTTTATCACGGAATCGGACACCTCGTTTCTGGAGAAGCGCGCGGCGCTGGTGCATGAACTGGCGCACGCGCTGGCGGACCAGAGCTTTCCGCTGGGCAAGTTCATGCATGCGGGAGCGAAGAGCGACGACGCGGCGACGGCTCGGGAGGCGGTGGTGGAGGGGCAGGCGACGTGGCTGATGTGGGCGTATGTGACGAAGCTGGGGGGCGGGGAGGCGCGGGTTCCCGAGACGGTGCTCGAATCGATGAAGGGGGCGGCGACGTCGTCGGTTTCGGCGCAGTACCCGGTGTTTGAGAAGGCGCCGCTGTATCTGCGGGAGTCGCTGATCTTTCCCTACAGCGACGGGTTGTCGTTCGCCGATGCTGTGTTTGCAAAGCTCGGCAAGGACGGCTTCAGCGAAGTGTTCCGGCGGGCGCCGGTGAGCACGCAGCAGATTCTGCACCCGGAGCTGTATCTGGCGAAGAAGGACCCGGTGCGGTTGGAGGCTCCGACTCCCAGGGATGGCGTTCGGCGGAGGAAATTGGCCGAAGGGTCCGTGGGCGAGTTGGATTTCCGGATTCTGTTCGCGCAGTATGCGGGTAAGGATGTCGCCGAAAGGGTGCCTCCGCACTGGCGCGGAGGGGCGTTCCGGTTGTATGAATCGAGACGGGACCGGCGCCCGCTGATGAGCTTTGCGACCGAATGGGATTCGCCGGAGGCGGCGCGGGACTTCTTCGAGGCCTATTGCGCAGTGTTGGCGAAGAAGTGGAAACGCCTGGAAACGCGCGAACGGACTGCCGGACGAGTGGCCGGCGTGGGGGATCGCGGGGGCTTCGAGGTGACGCTTTCCGGGACCCGGGCATCGAGCGTCGAGGGGATCCAATAGAAGCCCCCGGCACGCTACACTAACTATATGCGGAGACTCGCGGCGCTGGCGCTTTTCCTGGGCCTTTCGATTTCATTGGTGGCGGCAACGGTTCCCCGGCCGACGCCGGAGTTCGTGATCAACCACCCGGGCGGCAAACAGACGCTGCTCAGCATGTACAAGGGCAAGGTGATCGCGCTGATGTTCATCTTCACCACTTGTCCGCACTGCCAGGCCACTTGCCAGGCGATGTCGAGGCTGTACACCGAATTGGGGTCCAAGGGCTTCCAGCCGTTGGCCGTGGCGGTGAACCCCATGGCGCAGATGCTGGTTTCCGATTTCATCCGCGACAACAAAGTGAACTTCCCCGTGGGCGCGAGCGAGCGCGATCCGGCGCTGCAATATCTCGGCATCAACGCGGTGGAGCGGTGGGTGGTGCCGCAGGTGGTGCTCATCGACAAGAAGGGCGTGATCCAGAAGCAGACGCCTCCGCTGGGCGATGAGAAGCTGCAGGAAGAGAACAGCCTGCGGCAGCAGATCCTGGAACTGTTGGGCGGCGCGAAGACCACCAGCAAGCAGACGCCGTCGACCAAGAAGCCGTCCTGAGTGGGCGCGTCGGAACACTCCTCCTATTTCGATCCCGCGACGGGCGCGCGCGTCCACCAGATGACCGCGCACCCCTCGGTCAGCCACTCCACCTACTTCCTGCAACGCGCGTTCACGCCGGATAACCGGCTGCTGATTTTCACGTCGTATCGCGCCGGGTCGGCCCAGATCTTCGAGGCCGGGTTTCCGGAGGGTCCGATCCGGCAGATCAGTTCGGGCGAGGCGATCCATCCGTTTTCGCCCGCGATTCTGCCGAACGGACTGCTGCTGTTCGTTCGCGGCGGATCGATCTGGACCATCGACCGGAAGACGCTGGAGGAGCGGATGGTGGCGCGGTTTGAGGGTGCGCAGTTCGGCGAGCCCTCCTTTTCCGCCGATGGCGAGTGGGCCGTGGTCGCGTACAAGCGGGGGACTGAGACGGGGTTGTTCACCGGGCGGTTGGATGGGGCCCAGTGGCGGACGATTCCGTTCGAACGCACCGTGATTCACCCGCAGTTTCACCCGCTCGAGCCGGAGTGGATCGAGTTCGCGGGCGATCCCGCGCCGCGGATGTTTCGCGTGCGGCGGGATGGGTCCGGCATGGAGTGCCTGCACCAGCACGGCGACGATGAGTTTGTCGTGCATGAGACGTTTCTGGGGTCGACCGGCGACCTGGTGTTCACCGTGTGGCCGTTTTCGGTGCAGCGAATGAACTGGGCGACGCGGGAGATCAGCGAGATCGCGCGGTTCAACGCCTGGCACATTACGCCGAATCGGGCGGGCACGGCGATCCTGTGCGATACGAATCATCCGGATGAAGGGCTGCACCTGATCGATGTCGCGACGGGGAAGCCTCGGCGAGTTTGTCTGTCGGAGGCCTCCAATCGCGGGAGCCAGTGGCGCAAGAGCCGGTACGCGGTGCGCGAGGATTTCGAGGCCGCTCGCAGCGCGGCCGGGTCGAATCTGAGCTGGATGGAGGCGGGCGGCGATACGGTGTACGGTCCGCAGTCGACGCACCCGCACCCGTCGTTCTCTCCGGATGAATCGCTGGCGGTGTTCACCAGCGATCGGACCGGCGTGGCTCAGGTTTACGTCGTGGAGTTGTAGCAAAGGGTCGCCCTGGTCCACCTGCCTGTTCGCAGACGCGTAATCCCAACCGGAAGTTGGTGATACGCAAGTACCAAAACCCACAAGTACGTAGCTCTTCGTACTGGGGACTGCCGCAAGCGGGCCCTGTAGGATCGGAACAGATTCACCCCGAACCTGTTTAGCGGAGTTATGACTTGTTATGAGTTGCCGATCCTGGGTGGTTCATCCGTCGGTTGCGGCCCGACAACGCGCATCGAAAAACACACGGCTGAGGATGTGCATCCAGATCGCCGTGTGGTCCGTCGTGGCCAGTCTGGCGCACGCGCAATCCATCGCGATCCTGCCGGGTCGCCAGGCCAGCGGCGCTTCGGCGCCCGTCTTCTCCGATAGCCTTCTGGGGACAGTGGCGGTCGCCAATGGAGTACCGGAGGGGGCATTCCAGCTACTGTCCGCGCCCGATGGGTCGAAGTCGTATCTCCTGTCCGCCAGCGCCGGCTTCACCGTGCTGGACCGGTCCCTGGGAAATCCAGTCCAGGTGTTGACATCGCTGGGGCGTCCCACCCGGGCCGGCCTGAGTCCGGACGGGCGGCTGATGGTCGCGATTGTCGGTAACTCCGCCTATCTGGTCGACGCAGCTTCCGATGTGATCGCGGGGGGGCCGTTCTCCTTCAGCGGCGCCTTCGATGACATGGCTTTCCGGTTCGATAGCCGCACCGCATATTTGCTGAGTCATGAAGATCCTTCGGCGACTGTAACCGCCATTGACCTTACGACGCGAACGCCCGGGGACGCTGTGTCGTTTTCCGCCGGCGGGGTGAACAGCATGGCCATGGCGCCGTCGGGGCTTCTATATGTCAGCGCGCTGAACGGACTCTTTGAGATAGACCCGGATCTGATGCGCTTGAACGCCGGAGCTAACTCAACGACCGGAGCAACGATACCGGTGAGAGCGGCGCCGGAGACGCTGTGGTTCACCAGCGATTCGCACTATGCCGTGGCGCTGAGCCGGACGCCTCTCGCCGTGGCCGCGGTCCTGTTCGATCTGACCGCCAGGACCGCGACGACGATATCCAGCGCCGGGCTCGACAGCCCTCTCGATCAGTTAGCGCTGGCGTCCGACAGCCGGATCATCGCGCGCTCGCAAAATGGCAGGCTGTACGAAGCCTATTTGTGGGGGAGCTTTCGAGACAGCGGGGCGGCTTCCGCATTGGCGCCGGGTTCGACGGTGGCGTCGATGTTGGTTTCAAGCGAAGCCCCGGCGCGGTACCTGTACCTGATCGCGGGGGCCAACGGCGGTTCGACGCTGTATCGCGTCGATCTGGCGACCAATGGAATCGCGTCGAAAACCAGCCTTCCCCCACAGGCCGGCAACCTGCTCGCTTCAACGCCGTTTCCCACGGCGGACGGCAACATGGTCGTCCAGGCCGTCAATAGCTATCAGACCGTCGCGGCGCGGGCGACCAGCCGTCCGCTGGTGGCTCGGTTGCTGGATAGCGCCGGCCGGCCTGTCTACCGCTCCAAGGTGTCATTCTCTCCATTATGCGGAGGCCTCTCGCTCGATAAGACCGTTGTCGAAACCAATGCCTCGGGATACGCCATGGCGTTCGCGGCCGCCGGAGACGACTCGGGGAGTTATCTGGTGCAGGCCGCGATTCCGGGCGGAGTGGGCGGTGGCGCTACTTACACCGTTGACGTTGTCGGAGATTCCGGACTTAGCGGCGGATGCAAGCCGCTGGTGGACAGTCCTCGGATTTCCATTGTGCGTGGGGACGGGCAACTGGTCCCCGAACAGGCCATGGCCCTGCAACCGCTGATGGTCAGCGTTCAGGATACCGATGGGAATCCCATGCCGAACCATCCCGTTCGCTTTTCGATTGTGAATGGCATCGGCACCATCGCCTGCCCCGGAGTCAGCGCTCCTTTCTGGTACGTGCCGACGGGGCGATGCAGCGTACTCAGCATGGACAGCCTTTGGGTGATGACGGATGGAACGGGCCGGGCGGCCGTGACGTTCATGTCCAGTTCCGTGTTAGGGCAGTCCTTCGCTCAAACGCTGGTGCGCGCGACGTCGCTTTTCGCGAGCGTCGACTTCACGGTGACGACGGTGCTGCTGGCCCGGTCCAATGGGAGCCTTGCCTCCCTGCCGGTGGCGGATATCTTCGCTCCCTTGGCTTCGTCGGAGCCTGGGCTGGTGGGAGTTCGAATCGTCAACGGCGCCTCCGGGCATGTCGTTCGACGAGCGATTCAGATTCAGGTGACGCCCGCCGACGGTCCGCAGGCCGGACAGCCGATTCCCCACGTGGCGCTGAATGTTGTCGCTCCGGATGACGTCAGTTCGCAGCCTTCCGGCGTTTGCGTGGGCGGGGCGGTTCTGACCGACGCAACCGGCGTGGCCACCTGCGACCTGGTGCTGGGACCGGTCACCGGGACGGCCTTCCTGAACGTGAATATCGGAGATGTGACGGAGACTCCGCTGATGGGCATCGTCGTGATTCCCGGCAAGCCGCTGGCCATCCAGGCGCTGCAGGGCGACAATCAGGTGGCCCACCTGGGACGCGCCCTGACTTTACGGGGACAAGTGCGGGACGAGAATGGCCTTCCCGTCGCGGGGGTTCCCATTGAGTGGCAGACTCCGCCGAAAGGGGCCACCCTGCACAGCGCATCCCGATACAGCGACGAGCAAGGATACGTCCAGGCGAATCTGACTCTTAGCCTCGCTCCGGGGCCCGCGGCCATCCGGTTCACGGCGGCGCCGGGCTCGACGGCGGCCGCCACGACGACGTTTACGGTCACCGGCATTTACTGAGTCGAGGAGTTATCCCTCGCCCACTAACACGACATGTAACTCGCCGGGGCCGTGAACGCCGCGGACCAGGATCTGTTCGATATCGGCGGTGCGGCTGGGGCCGGTGATCATCACCATCGAACTGGTGATGGCCGCCGGATCCGGGACGCGGGTGAAGAGCTCGTCCAGACCCGTCAAGAGGCGCTCCAGCGGGACCACCGCGATGTGCACGGGCGGCAGTAGCGAGATCAGCCGGGCCTCCGATGGGCTTGCGATCATCACCAGGGTGCCGGTTTCCGACAGAGCGTAGTCGGCGCTGGTGACGCCCACTGCGGTGGTGGAGCAGGCGGCGCGCAGGGCGGAGCTTTCGGTGAATCCGGTGCGCACTCCAGCGAGCGCCGTGACGCCGCACTCGGCCAGATAGGGCGCGTTGGAGGCCACCGCGTCACGCCCCGCGATCACGCTTTCCACGTAATTCGCAGCTTCGCGCGGCGTGCGGACGTGCGCGGTTTTCGCGGCCAGGGCTTCCAGTTTCTCGCGGAAGGTCGCGATGCGCCGCTCCACGGGGATTTCGGGGATGCGCAGCCACACCGGCGGCGCCGATGCCGGAGGCTGACCGGCGGAGCGGCCCAGCGCGGTTTGCACCTTGTGGAGCATCTGATCGCGCGGCATCAGCGGGATCCTCCCTGGCGCGCGCGCCATAGCGCCCGGAAGCTCTGTTCCGGCTGCGGCGGGAGGTCGCGCACGCTGGTCCACGCCTTCACCGGGCCGACGTTCATGAAGCCCGGCAGGCTCCTCACCCACTTGCCCGCTTCGACGGCGGGGGCCACGCCCGAGGCGAACAGCGACGCCGCCTCGTACAGGCGTGGTCGCTTCATCACCCACGACCACAGGCGGAAGGCCAGCTTCTCCCACTTGTTCGAACCCTCGCGCGTCTTCATTTCGACGGCTTCCGAACGCAGTTCGAGCAGGATGCGCGGGATATCGATCTTCACCGGGCAGACTTCGGCGCAGGCGCCGCACAGGCTGGAGGTGAAGGGCAACCACGGGTCCTGCTGGACGCCGACGAACTGCGGCGTGATGATGGCGCCGATGGGTCCGGAGTACACCCACGGGTAGTTATGGCCGCCGATCTTGCGATAGACCGGGCAGGTGTTCAGGCACGCTCCGCAACGGATGCAGTAGAGCGATTCGCGCTTGTCCCGATCGGCCAGAAGCTTGGTGCGGCCGTTGTCGAGCAGGATGAGGTAGAACTCCTCCGGGCCGTCGATTTCGCCTTCGCGGCGAGGGCCTGACAGGAACGAAGTATAGACCGTCATCGGCTGGCCGGTGGCGCTGCGGCCCAACAGTTTCAGGAACACCGCCAGGTCCTGTGCGCGGGGGATCAGCTTCTCGATGCCGGCGATGGCGATGTGGATTTTCGGCGCGGAGGAGCTGAGCCGCGCGTTGCCTTCGTTTTCCACCACCACCACCGCGCCCGATTCGGCGACAACGAAGTTCGCTCCCGTGATGCCGATGCCGGCCGCCAGGAACTTCTCGCGCAGGGTGGCGCGGGCGATCATGGTCTGCTTTTCGACGACCACTTCGTGCCCCACGCCGAGCTTCTTTTCAAACAGGTCGGCCACCTGGTAGCGCGTCATGTGCAGGGCCGGCGCGACGATGTGGTAAGGGCGTTCGTGGGCGAGTTGGATGATGTACTCGCCAAGGTCGGTTTCGACGGCCTCGAGGTGGTGCTGTTCGAGACGGTCGTTGAGGTGAACCTCCTCGGTGGTCATCGACTTCGACTTCACGATGAGGTGCGCGCCGCGCTCCTTGGCGAGATTCAGGATGAAGTCGGCCACTTCGTCGCCGTCGCGGCAGAAGACCGTCTTTCCGCCGTTATGGGCGACGGCCGCCTCGACGCGCTCCAGATAGTAGTCGAGGTTTTCGATGGTGTGCTTCTTGAGCGCGTTGGCCTGAGTGCGCAGATCCTGGTATTCGGGCAGGACGTCGGGCGCGACGACGTTGCGCCGGTTCTGCTGCAAGCGGCCGGTGGCGGTGTAGACGGCCAGTTGCAGGTCCGCGTCGGCGATGGTGCGGTTGATCTTTTCGGTGTAGGCGGTGGGCATGGCGGTCACCGGCTGGCGAGCACTTCAGCGAGATGGATGGTCTGCACGGAGCTTCCGGCGCGTGAGAGCGCGCCCCGCAACTGCATCAGGCAGCTTGAGTCGAGCGAAACCACGGTGTCGGCGCCGGTTCGCAGGATGCTCTCGATTTTCGAGCGCGCCATGCCGCCCGATACGGACGGGAACTTCACGGAGAACGTGCCGCCGAAGCCGCAACACTCTTCGGCGAAGTCCATTTCGGTGAGCGTCAACTCGCGCACATGGCTGAGCAGCCTGCGCGGGGCGTCCTTGATCTTCAGCTCTCGCAAGGCGTGGCAACTATCGTGATAGGTGACATGATGCGGGAAGGCGGCGCCCACATCCTCCACGTGAGCGACATCGGTAAGGAACGTCGAGAACTCGTAAGTCCGCGAGGCGATGGAGCGGGCCTGGTCGAGCCGTTTCGAGTCGCCGTGGAAGAGTTCGAGATAGTGATGACTGACCATCGACGTGCAGGACCCCGAGGGCGAGACGATGTATTCGGCGTCGGCGAAGACATCCAGGAAGTGGCCGGCGACCTCGCGGGCTTCGTCGCGATAGCCGCTGTTGAAGGCGGGCTGGCCGCAGCAGGTCTGCGCTTCGGGGAAGTCGACGATGCAGCCGGCGCGTTCGAGAACGTCCGCCATGGCGATGCCAGCCTTGGGGAACAACTGGTCCACGACGCACGTGACGAATAGCGAGACTCTCAGTGCCATGAAGCTAGAATTGTAACAGTCCCCGGACGCGCGGCTTGGTGCGCGAT
Source organism: Acidobacteriota bacterium (assembly GCA_018268715.1). Classification (GTDB taxonomy): domain Bacteria; phylum Acidobacteriota; class Terriglobia; order Bryobacterales; family Bryobacteraceae; genus TMP-7. Next base: position 87,183 of record JAFDVZ010000015.1, read on the forward strand.
GGCGGGGTGGATTTGAGAAATCCGGACGTGAACATCAGACTACTGTTGGCGGCATTGGCGGCGGCTGGCGCGATGATCGCGCAACCTTGGGAGAGCGCGAGGGAGTTGCCCGGCATCGACATGACGGGGCTGAGCGCGGATCAGCGCGTGGCGGCGCTGAAGGTGCTGCGGGAGGAGAGCTGCAACTGCGGCTGTTCGATGAAGATCGCCGAATGCCGATTCAAGGATCCGCAATGCAGCTACAGCCGTGCGTTGGCGCTCGAGGTGGTGAAGGACCTGAAGGCGGGAAAGACGCTCGACCAGGTGCGGGCCATCGTGGTGGAGCTTGCCAGGAAAGCGCCGGCCGAACGCAAGGCGTTGGAAGACCCCGTGCCGCTACGGATCCAGGGCGCGCCGTTTCGTGGGCCGGCGAACGCGCGGGTGACCATCGTGGAGTTCTCCGACTTCCAGTGCCCATACTGTTCACTGGCGGCGCCGCAGGTGCTGGCGCTGGTCGACCGCTTCCCAGGGCAGGTGAAGGTGGTGTTCAAGCAATTCCCGCTCGACATGCACCGGGCGGCTCACCTGGCGGCGGAGGCGTCGCTCGCCGCGCATGCGCAAGGCAAGTTCTGGCCGTTGCATGACCGGATGTTCGCCAACTTCCGCCAGCTGTCGCGGGAGAACATCCTGAAGTGGGCGGGCGAGGCGGGCATCGATCGCGCCAAACTGGCGGCGGATCTCGACTCGCGGAAGTACGCGGCCCGCGTCGATCAGGAGACCCAGGAGGGAGTGAACGCGGGAGTGATGGGGACGCCGACGTTTTACTTCAACGGGAAGCGGTACAACGGGGCCATGCAGATGGACGTGGTGGCGCCGATCATCGAGGCGGAGTTGAAGGCGTCCGGCAAGCGTTGATCAGCCTGCCTCCTGCCGGCGAATCCACGGCGTGAGCACCGTGTAGACCGGGGCCGCGGTCGGGCGCGGCTTGCGGCGGCGGATCAGACGACGGTCGACCAGATGCGTCAGCGCCATCTGCACCGATCGCTTCGAGATTCCGGTCAGCTCCGCCAGCACGGCGTGACTCATCACCACGGTCTCGCGGCCCGCGCCATGCGTGTGCCGGTACAACTGGAGGTACACCAGGAACGCCGAGGATGAGCGGCTGTGCGCCACCAGATCGCGCATCAGGGTGTCCACGATGTAGGGATCGACTTTCATCGCTATAGCGAATAATTCTATAGCATGGGTTGCCCCGATTCGCCGCGCGGCTCGTTGATCCGGACCCGTCGGCGTGGCAAGCTTGGGCCAGTATGATCAAGCGAATCAAGTTCCTCGGCATCCCCGTGAAGGATCAGGACCGGGCCCTGCGCTTCTACACCGAGAAGCTCGGGTTCCGTATCCTCACCGATCAGCAGTTCTCCGAAAAACAGCGCTGGATCGAGCTGTCGATACCGGGCGCGGAGACGGGCGTCAGCCTGTTCACCCCCGACGGCCACGAGGATCGCGTGGGGACGTTCGTCAACACGTCCTGGGAGGTGGACAACATGGACAAGACCTACCAGGAACTGACGGCCAAGGGCGTCGAGTTCGCCGGCCCGCCGCAGAAGCAGCCCTGGGGGACCTTCGCCATCCTGAAGGACTCCGAAGGCAACCAGATCGTGCTGTCGGCCCGCTGATTCCGCTCAGCCGAAGCTCAAGCCCGGGCCGTTCAGCGACGCGCAGTGGACATAGCCGTCCTTCACTTCGAACACGCCGGGATGGCGCTTCTCCCAGCCCTTGTTGGCGGCCGGCACATACTGCCGCGCGTTCGCCTCGATGGCCGCCACACCCGGCACATGCGCCGCCAGGCCCACGGATTCGATGAGCGAGGCGCCCGGGCAGGTCAGGTCCTGCACGCACAGGAACAGTTTGCGCTTCTGGGCGAGCGCGGCGATCAACATGGATTGGCTGACGCCCTTGCAGGCTTTCATGGCCGCGCCCGAATAGCCGAGCTTTTGGGCCATCAACAGCGCCTCGGGACCGGTTAGCGATTCATCGATCACCACCGGCTTGCGGCTGGCGGCCTTGTGCATGTCGAAGTCCGGGTGCGCCGCCAGGTCGCGCGCCGTGGGCTGCTCGATGTACTGGATCAACGCGAACGCGCCCGGCGCCGTCTCGTCGATCTTGCGGATAAACTCGAGCACATACTCGACGTCGTGGCACTTCTCGTTGAAGTCGAGCGAATAGCGCCAGTCCTTGACGCCCAGCTCGCGTTGCGTCTCCATCGACGCCCGATGAACGGCCGCCACCCGCCGCACGTCCCAATTCATGTCGTTGCCCGCGAGTTTGATCTTGATGCGGCGCAGGCCGTTATAGCGGATCCATTCGGGCAGCGTCTCTGGCAGGCCGTCGTTCAGCCGTTTCGAGACGTCGGACGCCGTGATCGGGTCGAGCGCTCCCACCAGGTGGTACAGCGGCAACTTCTCCACCGCGGCGGCGTGCAGGTAGCGCGTCAGCCGTTCGCCCTTGAACTCCGGGCCGAGGAAGGCGCCCAGGTCCCGCGACAGATGCTCCGGCCCCACCAATTGGTACGCGTTGCGCCCGTGCAGCTTGCCGTAGGCGTCGTGCAGCGCGCAATCGAAAGGACTCGCCACCACCAGGGAGCACAACATGGGGATCGGCTCCGGCAGGCCCTGGGAGAGTTCCGCGGCCGCCTTCAGGCAAGCCGGCTCCAGCGCCATCGTCAGGTCGATGGGATGGCCGAATTCGCCATTTCCCCGATAGAGACCGCCGATGCGCGCGGCCAGAGCCTTCATCGCGGCCAGCGTCTCATCGTAGCCCATGGACCGCGCCGGCCATGACCACACGTTACCCATCGGCATGGAGCCGAAGCCCCGCGCGTGCTTGCCGTCGCGCCCTTCCACTTCGCAGGTGACGTTCAACAGTGTGACGCGATCAAGCGCCCGTCCGCCGAACTTGATCGGCGCGCGGTAAAGGAAATCTTCATAGGCGATGTCGATCGAACGGATGCGGACGTCGTTCGGGTTGCGGGCCGACAGGGGCAGCGCCGCGATCGCGCCAGCCGTCAGGAATCGCCTGCGGGAGAGGGTGGAACAAGACCTCATGCGTCTAACAGCATACGCCGAACCGGAGGCGCGAATCGGTGGGAGAGATTCGGGGCGAGCTGGGTACTTAGTACCATAGGTGGTAAGCGTGGTACTAAGGGGTAAACTCGGGATTTGGCTCACCAGCCTGGCGGCGCTCTCGGCCTGCGTCTTCGCGGCTCAGCCGGCGCCCACTCCGCCTCCGAATTCGCCGGAAAGCCTGTTGATCGACCGCATTCAGGCCATTTCGGACCCCGCCGAGCGTATCCCCCTGCTGGTGGAATTCACCGAACGATTCGCACAAAGTCCCTCGGCGCACTGGGCTTGGGAGAATCTCCAGTCGGCGTATCTGGACCGGTCCGATTTCACCCAATTGCTCGACACCGGCCAACGGATGATGGAGTTGTACCCCGCCGATGTGGACGCGGCGGCCAATTGCCTCCGGGCCGCCCGGGAGCTGAAACTGGCGGAACTCATCCGGCAGTACGCGGTGGAAACGTGGCGTCGCGCGGCGGTGATCGCGGCGACTCGGGCGCCGGAAGCGGAATACGCCCGCCAGGTGCAATCGAACGCCGAATTCGCGTTGGCGACCCTGGCGCGGGACCCCGATCCGCAGACCAGCGAATCCGCCCGGCGATCGTTGGCGCGTTTGAATCCGGCCTATGAGCGGCAGCCCGACGAAGGCGGAGCCGATCGCGTGGCGGAGCCGCTCAACCTCGAAACGCAGCTCAAGGAAGCCGAAAAGGACCTGTGGGCCGGGCGCAACCTGGAGGGCGTGCTCGCCGAGTCGCAGCGCGCCGCGGAACGGCTGGGAAGCGATCCGGCCGCGGACCAGTATCGCGCGGCGGCCCGCTGGCTGGCCGGCGTCGCCGCAAGCTATCTGGGCCGGTACGCGCTCGCCGACTACCAACTGCGTCAGGCGTTGCCCTACCTGCGCAACACGCCCGAGGCGCTCGAAACCGCGCTCTATCACCTGGGATTCGCCAACTACTGGCTGGCCGAGATGGGCGAGCGCGAGCGCATCTTCGACGCCCTGAAGTTCAACCGCCAATGCGCCGCCATGAAGGGCCGCTACCGCCCGATCGCCGAACAGACCGTAGCCTCCATCCGCAGCCAATACAACATGCGGTGACGCGCCCGCGTATGCTCGTCATATGGACGAATTGCAGGGCAGGGTCGCGTTGGTGACCGGCGCGAGCCGTGGCCTCGGTAGGGCGATCGCCGTCAGCTTGGCCGGCGCGGGCGCCGCCGTGGCGTTGAACTACGTGCGCCGCGCCGACGAGGCCGCGGCGGTGGAGCGCGAGATCCGCGAGCGTGGCGGACGCTCGGTCGCGATCCAGGCCGATGTGTCGCTGGCCGCCGAGGTGGCGCGTCTCGTGGGAGCGACCCAGGCCGCGCTCGGCCCCATAGACATCCTGATCAACAACGCGGGCGTCTCCCGGCCGCAGCGCATCGAAGACATCACCGAACGGGACTGGGACGAAGTGATCGCCATCAACCTGAAATCGTGCTTCCTGGCGACGCAGGCCGTCCTGCCGGGCATGCGCGAACGGCGCTGGGGCCGGATTGTGAATCTCTCGTCGGTGGCGGCGCAGGTGGGCGGCGTGGTGGGGCCGCACTACGCGGCGTCGAAGGCCGGCATGAACGGCATGACGCACTACTACGCGCATTGGCTCGCCAAGGAAGGTATTACGGTGAACGCCATCGCGCCGGCGCTGGTGGAGACGGAGATGGTGACCTCGAACCCGAACGCCAGCCCGACCCGGATCCCCGTAGGCCGCTACGGCGCCCCGGACGAAGTGGCGGAGGTCGCCCTGATGCTTGCCCGCAACGGCTACATCACGGGACAGACCATCAACGTCAACGGCGGCTGGTACATGAGCTGACCGCGCTCATCGCCGGCGCGACCAGAACACGCTCTCCGGCCAGCGCGTCTCCATGGCGTAGAAGCGCGCCTGGCGCTCGAGGAACGTGCGGTAGGCCGGCTCCGCGTCCATCTCCAGGACGCCGCCGTCGAGCGCCCGGTGGACCGCCTCGGCCGCCGCGACGCCCGACCGCAGCGCCCGCGCCACGCCGTCGCCCGAAAGCGGATCGCCCGCCCACGCCGCGTCGCCGCATGCGACCCAGCGATCCTCGTTCGAACTCGATGGTTCCAGCCGTCCGGTCTCCGCGCGAAACGCGCAAGGCGGATCGTCGGGCGGAGATCCCACCCGCGCCGACGTATGCGGCGCCAGCGCCAGCGCGTCGCGCCAGCGCTCGTAGGCGGGTGCGCGCGCCAGTTCAGGGTCGGTCATCCAAGCCGCCACCAGCCCTCCATCGGGCTGCGGCGCCGAATACCACCAGCCCGTCTCCACCGCCTCGATCAACAACTCGCCGCCCGCCGCGCGAGCCGGCAGACGGTGCGCCAGCGCGATCATGCGGTCGTTCTGGATCCAGCGTCGGCCGGGGAGAGCCGGCCCTCCGCGACCGCTCGCATCGATGAGATAGCGCGCCACGACGCCGCCCGCCGTCCAACCTGACCCGGCATCGCGAACCGGCCGCGTCCCATCGCCCGGGCTCAGCACAACGCCCGCCGCCCCAGCCACGCGCTTCAGGGCGTCGTCGAAGGCGGCGCGATCCACGTGCCAGCCCTCGCCGTAGGGATGCAACATGGTGGGCCGTTCGAACGCCTCCGCCGATCCCCAAGCCGATCGCACGGCCCGGAACGCCAGGCGCGGAACACTTGCGAATTCGGCCGCCGCGCCCAGCCTTTCGATGAGCGGGCGAATCTCGCCCCCGAAGGTCTCGCCGATCCGCCAGCCCGCGTGCGACGGCGCCCGATTGAGCAGCGCGACGCGGCGTCCCAGGCGCGCGAGCGTAATCGCGGCGGCGCATCCGGCGGGACCCGCGCCGGCGATAAGGGCGTCGAAAGGGGAAGTCGCCACCGGCTAGTACAGCACGTCGATGAACTCGGCCACCACCCGGTAGCGTTCCTGCTCGGGGTCGAGTTCCCAGGCGGTGTGTTCGGGATTCAGCGGCTCCAGGCGGATCGAGTCGTGATCCCAACTCCCATCCGCACGTTGGCGCTTCTTGCTGACGTAGCGCTTCACCGTATAGCGGTCATTCAGTCCGCGCCCCAACTCCTCCACCAGCACCAGCTTGCCGTTGCGAGTCCCCGCGCCGAAGGGCCGGAACAGGCACACGCTGCCGTCGGGAATCAGCGGCTCCATGGAGGTCCCGACGATCCGCGCGGCGAACAGGCCGGAGGCGTTGCGCACCGTCGCCGGCAGTTCCTCATAGCCTTCGGGCTCCACCTCGGCGTTGTCCAGGAAGCGCCCGGCGGCGACCCGCAGCGACCACAGCGGCACGTGCGTGCGCGCGCTGAAAGTGGACTGCACATGCTGGGAGTACAGGCGGTTCAACGTCTGGTCGAAGTTGCGCACCAGCACCGGTTGGCGATCGGTCACCCGCAGCGAATTGGACAGATTCGCCTCCAGCCAGGCAAAGAAACGTTCCGCGCCCATCTCGGACGCCTTGGCGTTCAGGTCGTCCTCGAGCAGTTCGTAGACGTCCGCCTCATCGTCGGCGATCGATTCCCAATCCCGCCGCATGCGCAGGTAGACGGCGTTATTGGCGGGGTCTTCGAGCAGGACGCCGGCAGGCACGGTCCCGAGCATGGGCAGATCGGCTTCCAGTACCGAATAGCGGCCCTCGCTGGTGGACACGACTGCGGGCATTTTAGATCTCTTATCGGCTACGGCGTGGCCGGATAATAGCCCTTACGCGCACGGACTTTCACGTTGGCCAGCGCAACCTTCACTTCGATGCGCCGGAAATCGCGCGGTTTGGCGTCGGATTCCACGCTCGGAATGTAGCGGATCAGGTACTGCGTGGTCACCTCGCCGGCCACGTCGGTCACCGCCTTGAAAATGCCGGTGGCGATGGCGGCCGCGTATCCACCGGTGCCTACCTGGATCGCGTAGTTGCCCTCGTCGGAGGGCCGCGACAGGTAACCGGAGATGTCGTTGTAATTGCCCTGCAGCGGGTAGACCACGCGCCCGCCGGTCTCCTGGGCCAGCCGCTCCAGGTTCTTGTCGTTCTCGGTCGAGAAGCCGAAGCCCACCGTGCTGACGCAATAAATGGTGACCAGTTGGCGCTGCGCCAGTTCGATCACCTGCTCCATGGTGTGCTTGCTCGCGTTGTCGTGCCCGTCGGCCAGGATCACGATGACGCGGCGGGGCTCGATCGGTTCGCCCTTCACCAGGTCGCGGCGGGTACACGCCATGTAGATGGAGTCGAACAGCGCCGCGCCGCCGCCGGGCTTCATCTTGCGGATCTTGTCGAGCAGCTTTTCGGGATCCGAAGTGGTGTTCACCAGCAACTCGGCGTCCTGCGAGAATCCAACCAGGTATCCGCTGAAGCGCTTGTCGTTGGGCAGCAGCGTCAGCACCAACTCGCTGATGGCGTCCTGATATTTGGACCAGTGCATGCGGCTGGCGTTGCTCTGGTCCACCAGGAATCCCACCACCACGGGCTGGCTGCGCTCGCGCGTGAAGAAGCGGATGGTCTGTTCCTTGCCCTCGTCGTAGATCTTGAAGTCCTTCTTCTCCAGATCGTTGACGAACTTGCCCTTCTCATCGGTCACGGTCACCGGGACGATGACCTCGTTCACCTGAATGCGGAAGGGCTGCCCGGTCGGCGGGGGCTGATCCGCCGGAGGCTGCTGGGCGAACGCAAAGGTAGCGCACAGAGTAGTAAGGAGCAGGGACCGCATTCTGAAACCTGTTTTTGATTATACCGGAGGCTGGGGACTGGACTGGCTTTGCCGCGCGAGGATTAACACGAATGGCTCCTCCATTCGGGGCGGCGCCGCGCGACGCCGCCCCGCCGGAGCTCTTACTTCTTCTTGCCCTGCGCGGCCACCGCGTCCATGGCCGCCTTCACCTTCGCCGGATCGCCGAGATAGTAGCTCTTGATCGGCTTCAGGTTCTCATCGAGTTCATAGACAAGCGGCATGCCGGTCGGCACGTTCAACTCGACAATGGCCTCTTCCGAGACGTTGTCCAGATACTTGATCAACGCGCGCAGGCTGTTGCCATGCGCCGCGATCAGCACCTTCTTGCCGGACTTCACCGCCGGCGCGATCGTCTCATGCCACAAGGGCAGGAACCGCGCCACGGTGTCTTTCAGGCACTCGGTGAGCGGCAGTTCTTCCTTGGTCAATGAAGCGTAGCGGGCGTCCTTGCCCGGATACCGCTCATCGTCCTCGGCGAGCGGAGGCGGCGGGATGTCATAGCTGCGGCGCCAGATCTTCACCTGCGCCTCCCCGAATTTCTCCGCCGTTTCGGACTTGTTCAGACCCTGCAGCGCGCCGTAGTGGCGCTCATTCAGGCGCCAGTCGCGAATCACCGGGATCCACATCAGGTCCATCTCGTCCAGCACGTTCCACAGGGTGCGGATGGCGCGCTTCAACACCGACGTGTAGGCGATGTCGAACGTGAAGCCTTCCCGCTTCAGAACCTGGCCGCCTTCCTTGGCCTCTCCCAGGCCCTTCTCCGACAAATCGACGTCGGTCCAGCCGGTGAAACGGTTCTGCTTGTTCCAATCGCTTTCGCCGTGGCGAATCAAAACCAGTTTGTACATGGCGTCTCCGGGCTACTGGTGGAACGCCTTGCGTCCGGCGTAGGCGGCCGCCGCGCCCAGTTCCTCTTCGATGCGGAGAAGCTGGTTGTACTTGGCGATGCGGTCGGTGCGGCTGGCCGAACCGGTCTTGATCTGGCCCGCGGCGGTGGCGACGGCCAGGTCGGCGATGAAGGCGTCCTCGGTTTCGCCGGAGCGGTGCGACACCATCGAGGTGTAGTAGGCGTTGGCGGCCATGCGCATCGAAGCCAGCGTCTCGGTGAGCGAGCCGATCTGGTTCACCTTGATCAGGATCGAGTTCGCGATGCCGCGCTCGATGCCCATCTTCAGGCGGTCCACATTGGTGACGAACAGATCGTCGCCCACCAACTGGATCTTCTTGCCGAGCGCGTCGGTCATCGCCTTCCAACCATCCCAATCGTCCTCGGCCATGCCGTCTTCAATCGAGATAATCGGATACTGGCTCACCCAGTTGGCCCAGAACTCCACCATCTGCTCGCTGGTGCGTTCGCTCTTGTCGGACTTCTTGAAGACGTACTTCTTCTTCGCCACATCGTAGAACTCGCTGGCGGCCGGATCGAGCGCGATCGACACCTGCTCGCCCGGCGTGTAGCCGGCCTTGGTGATGGCCTCGAGCACCACTTCAAGCGCCTCTTCGTTCGACTTCAGGTTCGGCGCGAACCCGCCCTCATCGCCCACCGCCGTCGAATAGCCGCGCTTCTTCAGCACGCCCTTCAGCGTGTGGAAGATCTCCGCGCCCATGCGCAGCGCCTCGGAGAACTTCGGCGCGCCGTGCGGAGCGATCATGAACTCCTGCGGGTCGACGGAATTGTCCGCGTGCGCGCCGCCGTTCAGGATGTTCATCATCGGCACCGGCAGCAGGTTCGCCTGCACTCCGCCCAGATAGCGGTACAGCGGCGTACCCTGGGAGTTGGCTTCGGCGCGAGCGGTCGCCATCGAAACGGCCAGGATCGCGTTCGCGCCCAGGCGGCCCTTATTCGGCGTCCCGTCGAGCTCGATCATCTTCGCGTCGACGGCGGACTGCTCGGCGGCGTCCATGCCGGCCACGGCCGGAGCGATCTCGCCGAGAATGTTCTGGACGGCGGTTTGCGTGCCCTTGCCCAGGTAGCGGCCCTTGTCGCCATCGCGGAGCTCAACGGCTTCGTGTTCACCGGTGGATGCGCCGGACGGAACGGCCGCGCGGCCGACGCTGCCGTCGGCGAGAGTGACATCCGCTTCAACGGTGGGGTTGCCGCGAGAATCGAGAATTTCTCTTCCAACTACTTTGACGATTTCCATAATGATCCTTATTTGGCGGTTATGTGCAGTGTGAATGAATGATTACCGTCGAACGACGGAGTCCAAACTTTAAGAGTAACCGATCCGGTTTTGGCGCGGCGAACCAGGGGCCGGGCCGCTCACTGGCCTTTCTTCGGAGGCGGCGGTGGGCGAGGCGGCGGCGGGGCTGGCCGTGGCGGCGCCGGAACCTGAGTCCTTATTTCTTCACGGGTGCCTTCGGACATATTCACGAACCGGCGTGCGTCACAGGACTATATCGCGAAGTCAGGATCTCGCTCTGGCGATCCATCCACTCGTTCAGCAGTTTCTTGTCCTCAGGGAACTTGCTTCCCGGTTTTGACAAGAGATTCGCCGACTGGTAAATCGCATCGAACTGAGTCTCCGCATCGTCATCGTCGAGATGGTTCCAGAGCTTCTCGTACTTCGTCGCGATATCCTGCCACTGCGTCATCAACTCGGATGCGTCTCGAGATACCGTCGAGTATTGGCTGAACAGCAGCCAAGCGCTGACGGCCGTCGCGACGATTGGGACACTGGCTCGAACCATGGGATCCGCCGCGAACAGCGCCGATGCAATGGACCCGGACGATAAGACGAAGCCTGCAACCCGGAACCACTTATCGTATTGCTGATACTTCGCCACCAGAGCCGCAAAGTAGTGGGTTCGCATATAGGCGTACACCATTTCTTCCCACACCCGCGCATTCAGAGTGTTCAGGTCCATACCCGGCTCCTGGCTTCAATTCTAACGCGGCGCGCCTTGCACCCGTGCTGCGCGCCGCCTGGGAGGCTCAGCCGTGCCATGCTGGGAATCATGCCAGACCGCGTGCACCGGGTGACGTCGCACCCTGCTGCCCTGGCGGGCGTCCAGGCGATCTCGCTCGTATCGAACCACAGCTTCCCCCGCCACTCCCACGACGAGTTCGGCATCGGTCTGATGGAGGCGGGCGCGCACCGTTCCTGGAGCGCCGTCGGCGCAGTCACGGCCTCGGCCGGCGACGCCATCATGGTGAACCCCGGCGAAATCCACGACGGAGCCCCCGCGGGCGACGGCGTCCGCGCCTGGCGCATGCTCTACATCGATCCGCCGGCGCTCGAACGCGCCATGGAGCAGGAGTTCGCCGGCGCAATCGAAATGGTGCGCCCGGTCGCAAGCGACGATCATCTGCGGCGGCTGCTCGGCGGACTGTTCGACTCGATCGCGACCCATCCCGCCGACGCCATGCCGGCCGAGGAAGCCCTGCTCCGCACCCTCGCCTGGACCCTGCGATCCCACTCCATCGCGAAGCCGCGCCACGCTCCCCCGGCGCCGGTCTCGCGCGCCGTCGCCCGGCTGGACGCGGCCCCGGAACAGCCCGTCACGCTCGCCGAACTTGCCGCGCTAGCCGGCCTCAGCCGCTTCCAACTGCTGCGTGGCTTCGTTCGGGAACTCGGCATCACGCCGCACGCCTATCTGATCCAGAAGCGCGTCCTGCTCGCCCAACGTCTGCTGGCCTCGGGCGCGGATCCGGTCGACGCCGCCCTGCGCTCCGGTTTCGCCGACCAGAGCCACCTGACGCGAGCCTTCGTTCGCCAGTTGGGCATCACCCCCGCCCGCTACCGCGCCGCAATTTCGTTCAAGACCGCGCCCCGCTCCTGATGGCAGACTCGGGTCATGATCCGCCCCTGCACCGAAGCCGATTTCGACGCGATCCATTCCATCATTAACGACGGCGCCCAGGCCTACCGCGGCGTGATTCCCGCCGACCGCTGGCATGAGCCTTACATGTCGCGCGACGAACTCCGCCACGAGATAGCAAGCGGCGTCGCCTTTAGCGGTTATGAAGAGGAGGGCGAACTGCTGGGCGTCATGGGGATTCAGCCGGTCGACGACGTCACCCTGATCCGCCACGCCTACGTCCGCACGGTGAGTCGCCGCGCAGGCGTCGGCGGCCGGCTCCTTGAAAGCCTCATCCAGGGCGCCGCCACGCCGGTTCTGATCGGGACCTGGGCCGACGCCGTCTGGGCCGTCCGCTTCTACGAAAAGCACGGCTTCCGCCTCACCACGCCCGAGGAGAAGGTGCGCCTGCTCAAGCGCTACTGGTCGATCCCGGACCGCCAGGTCGAGACCTCGGTGGTGCTCGCCGACGCGCGATTCACCGCGTCGCAGTAGGCTTCCCGAACTCCGACAGCTCGAAAATCGGCCGGCCATTCGAATCGCGGACGGTGGCGAGCACATTCCGCCGATACCCCAGCCGCGCGGTCCCCTCCAGGAAGTGTTTGGTGGTCCCCGGCACGATGTCGTAGGAAGGTGTATAGCTCACAAACACCGACCCGGGAATCAGCAGCGCCTTATCGAGCGACGAGTCGTCGACGCTCCACAGCCGCTCGATGCGCCCCTGGTGCAGCATGCGAAGCGTCGTCTCGGTCCCCCACTCCACCAGGAACACGGGCCGCTTCTCATACCCGGTCAGCAGGTCCGATAGCGGAAACACCGCGTCGGACCAGATCACCGCCGGACCATTGCGGACAAACTGCGCCAGATACTGATTCACCGTCAGCAGGTTCGCCCCGCACAACATCGCCAGCGCCACCGCGTAGGCGGGCGTCGCCCAGCGCTTCAGACGGTCCGCGCCTCCCGCCAGCGCCGCCGCGATCACGACATGCGGCAGCGGCCACAGCAGCACGATATGATGCGACCCGCCCCCGGCGTTCTTCGTGAACAGCATCTGCGCCCAGGCGACGCCCATCGTGATCAGCGCGAACAGCACCCATCTCCGGCGCCTCCACCACAGCGGCGCAGCCAACACTGAAGCGGCGAAGGCATAATCCAGCCAGTCGTCGCTCCAATCCCCCGCCACGTCCCGAACGCCCACCGCCGCCGCCTCCAACGCCGTTCGAGGAGCCCTCGCCGCTTCCCGCGTCTCATCGTTCACGATATAGCCGAACAGCGCCCCGCCCGAGAGCGTCCGCCGCGCGGTGACCACCTTCTGCGCTGCGTCCTCGGTCGAAAAAACAGCGTTGCCTTGAAACGTCTGCATCGGGTTCCGGACGTTATACACGATCAGCGGCGCCGCGCCGACGCCGAACCCCACCACCGCCGCCGCGACGTTACGAATCCGGAGCGCCCGCCGGATCTCCCGGCGAAACAGCGCGAGCGCCCCAATCCCCGTCCCGCTTAGCATCCAGACGAAGATGGCCTTGTCCCACATCGCGAGCCCGAACATCAGGAACCCCGCCCCGATCCGCCACGGGCTCTCCCTCCGCTGCCCTTCCACCGCCAGCAGGACGCCCAGCGCCCACCCCATGTGTTGGATCGCCACGGGTCCCCAGTCGAACGTCGTGGTCAATATATAGGAGGCATCGGTCGCAAGCAGCATCGCCGCGGCGAAAGCGACCCGATTTCCCGCCGTCCGGCGCACCAGCGCGTACACCCCCGCCACCGTCGCCGCGCCGATCAGGATCGCCGGCAACCGCAGTGACCAAACGTTTGGGCTCCATAGCCAAAAGATCAGCCCGAACAGCCAGGTCTTCGCCGCGCCTAGGTAGCTCATCAGCATCAGCGGCACATCGTGATGAAAAGCCCGTATTTTCATCTCTCTCGCCACCTCTGCGTACAGCGGCGAGGCGAACAGCGCCTCATCGTACTGGATGCCCGCATAGGGTGCGAGCGCGCAGGCGGCGGCCAGGAAGCCCACCACCGGCGTGACCCCGCTCACACACCGCTTGACAAGCAGTGTATGATCTTCTTTGCCTGATGGTTGAAAAGCTGCGTTGGGAGTCTCTGGGCTCACGCGCGCACCGGGTTTGTGGAGCGCGGATCCGGCGGGTTCAGTGCGCCGCCGCGACCTCGCATTGCGGGAAAAGTGTAATGCAATGAGAATTCTTTACAGTAACTCTACATTATACAGTTGCAGGCTGCTGTAACCTGATTCCGGCGAATTCGTCAGTACAGATTGCCAGTAAACAAACCGGCGAAGCGTCCGATGAGTCCTGGCAGGCGTCAAAGCGGCGCCGGATCGCGAAGGGGTGAGAGGAAGTCCTGCTGAACGGAACTCCTCTCGCGTGGTCACGAAATTGCTAGCCGAGTGTGGTATGATTTCGGGTGCTGGATTTTACGCAGCGGCTCAACCGGGGACGAACGTTCGCCCCCCGCGGGCGCCGGCGGCTCACCTGAAATCCCCGCGCTTGGCAATTCTCGCGCAGGTATTCTGTAGCGAGACGGCCCGAACGCGCGCAAGATCCGATTTCGACGACGAACCGTATCGTTCGAAAGGGCGGCTTTGAAGCCGCGCCAGACGTTCTGACGGAATTGAACCTTTTCGAGGATTCCGACGTCTAATCGAGTTGAACTGACTGTTAGAGAAGAACAAGAACAATAAGAGGTAAGCCATGACGAAGACCGAACTCAACAAGTACCGAAGCATCCTGGAGGAAAAGCAGGCCGAGCTCGAACAAGTGATCCGTAACCGCGAAGCCATCACCATCGAGAAGAGCCCGGATGCCCTGGATGAAGTGCAGCATGCGGCCGAGCGCGAACTCGCGATCCGCAATCTCGACCGCGAATCCAATCTCCTTCGCAACGTCCGCGCCGCGCTCCGCCGCATGGACGATGGCTCCTACGGAGTCTGCTTACATTGCGAAGAGGACATCAGCCCGAAGCGTTTGAACGCCGTGCCCTGGACGCCCTATTGCATCCAGTGTCAGGAACAGGCCGACCGCAATCGCGAAGAGCTGAACGACTCGCTTGACGACCTGCTCGTAAACGCGGCGTAATCCAACACGGTTCGGGTTTTCGCAGGCAGTATCGGAGGGCGCGGGCTATGCTCGCGCCTTTCGTGTTTTCAGACCCCGGCCCGAACTCCGCCGGCCCGAACTCCGATGGCCGCGATCATCCGCCCGGCCGCCTCGCGATCCCGCCGGAACGAATCGAGCGTCGGCGTACAGGCGGTGCAGGGCGCCCCGGTGAAAGCCTGCGTCGCCGGAACCCCCGCTTCCACCAACTGGCGCCGATTCACCTCAGTGAGATCGATCTTCACATGTCGATCGATGCCGTCCAACTCCGGAAACCACCGCCCGAACCGGCCCGCCACCTCTGGTCCCACCTCGTAACAGCACACCCCGATCGCTGGCCCGATCGCCGCCCATACGTCGCCCGGGACTGTCCCAAAACGCACCATCATCTCCGAAATGGTACACTTCACGATCTCCGCCGAGGTCCCCTTCCACCCCGCGTGGACCGCCGCCACCGCCCGCCGACAGGCGTCAACCAGCAGCACCGGCACGCAGTCCGCCGTCCGGACCCCCACCAGCGCGCCCGGCTTCGACGCCACCAGCGCGTCGCCCTCGCCGATCCAGCCCGCTCCCGCCGCATCGGCGGCGACGACAATCGCCGAATGCACCTGTTTGACCATCGACAGGCGCGCTGGGTCCGGCCACGCGCCGGACCGAGCCGTCCCGAAGCCATGCTCCAGCCACTCGAATTGTTCGAAAGCGGGGACGCGATAGACGTCCGTTTGGGAATCTTTCAGGTAGGCGACCTGCACTCCCCCTAGGATACTGGAGTGTAGATCTGCTTCATCTGCTCGACATCGGGCGCCGGGTTCTGCGTCTGCGCCACCATGACGCGCTTCTTGAAATCCTCGAGCATCGACGGATCCAGCCGGACCTCGGTCGGCCGCCGCACCAGCGACGTCATCGTGTCGATCTTGTCCTGCAGCTTCATCAACCCGTAGAACAGGTTCTCCGGCCGCGGCGGGCAACCCACGATGTACACATCCACCGGCACGATCTTATCCACGCCCTGCAGCGTCGAGTAGGTGTTGAACGGCCCGCCCACGTTGGCGCACGCGCCCATTGAAATCACCCACTTCGGATCCGGCATCTGATCGTAGATCCGCTTCAGCACCGGAGCCATTTTCAGCGTCACCGTCCCCGCCACGATCATCAGGTCCGATTGCCTCGGACTCGGCCGGAACACCTCGGCTCCAAATCGCGCGATGTCGAACCGCGCCGCGCTCGCCGCGATCATCTCGATCGCGCAACACGCCAGCCCGAAGGTGAGCGGCCACACCGACGACTTACGCGCCCAGTTGAACACGTAGTCGACGGAGGTCGTAAGAAAATTACGCTCAAACTGGTTTTCGAGGAACGGCATAGCTTAACTCTTGAGTTTACCACCAGCCACACGGGCCTTCGCGGCCCCAAAAAGCGCCCAAAAACGTCCACCGGCCGCTCGCAATGATACAATTCCAGGTTCCTATGGGTAAAGACCGTCTTGGCGCCGAGTTGATCGCCGAGTTCCTCGGAACGCTCGTCCTCATCGCATTCGGCAATGGCGTCGTGGCCATGGTCCTCCTGTTCGGTCACAACGTGCCGGGAGAAGTGGTGAACGGAGGCTTCACCAACATCACTCTCGCCTGGGGCCTGGCCGTCACCATGGGCATCTTCGTCGCCGGCAAGGTCAGCGGCGCGCACCTCAACCCCGCCGTAACCCTGGCCCTCGCCCTATTCCGCGGATTCCCGTGGAAAAAGGTGGTCCCCTACGCCCTCGCCCAAACCGCCGGCGCCTTCTGCGCAGCCGCCCTCGTCTACTGGAACTACCATCCGGCCTTCCTCAAAGCGGACCCCGGCCTCGACCATACCGCCGGCATCTTCACCACTTTCCCCGCCTTCCCCGACGTGCTCTCCGCCGGACTCCTCGATCAGACCATCGGCACGGCGCTGCTCCTGCTTCTGATCTTCGCCATCGGCGACGAGTGGAACCAGCCCCTGGCCCCCGGCCTTGCGCCCATCCTCGTGGGACTGGTCGTCGTCGTCATCGGCATGGCCTTCGGCGGCATGCACGGCTACGCCATCAACCCGGCGCGCGACTTCGGCCCGCGCCTGTTCACCGTGCTCGCCGGATTCAAGAACAACGGACTCACCGACGGCCTGCCCGTCTGGTGGGTTCCCATCGTGGGGCCCCTGGCGGGCGGAGTCCTGGGAGCCGCCATCTGGGACTTCGGAATCCGCCGCTACCTGAAGCCGTAAGCCCTACACCTTCGGCTTCGGCGGAGGCAGTTCCCGAGCCTCACACACCGACTGAAACCCAGCCCGATTGTGCGCGCCATCGCAGAACGGCTTATTCGCCGACTGTCCGCAGCGGCACAGCCCGATAGCCGTGCGCCCGGCCAGCCCAAACGCATTCCCGGCGGCGTCGCAAATCTCGAAGTCGCCCTCCAGCCGCAGCGGGCCGTTATTGAAAACAGTGACTTTGGTGGACATTCGTCACGATGGTAGCATGCGCCCCACCGCCGCCTACCGCGGGGTAATCAGCCCGCCCAGCTTGTCCTGCTCCGACATCGTGGACCTCGGAAACCGCGTCGAATAGGCCTCCAGATACTTCAGCCCCGCGCCGGTGTTAAACAACACCACGCGCTCGGCCGGCTTCAGGAACCCGCTCGCAAACAGCCGCCGGGCCGCCGCCACCGTGGCCGCTCCCTCGGGCGCCGCGAAGATGCCTTCGGTCGACCCCAACTCGGCCCCGGCGTCCAACATCTCCTCATCGTCCACAGCAATCGCAGTGCCACCGCTCTTGCGCACCGCATCCAGCATCAGGAAATCGCCCAACGGCTTCGGCACCCGCAGCCCGCTGGCCGCCGTATGCGCGTCATTCCAGAACTCGCTGCGCGTCTCGCCGCGCTCAAAGGCCCGCACTACGGGCGCGCACCCGGCCGCCTGCACCACCACCATCTTGGGCCGCTTCGACGAAATCCACCCCAGCGCCTCCATCTCCTCGAACGCCTTCCACATGCCGATCAGTCCCACGCCGCCGCCCGCCGGATAGAAGATGGCGTCGGGCAACTGCCAGCGGAAATCCTCGGCGATCTCATACCCCATCGTCTTCTTGCCTTCGATGCGGTACGGCTCCTTCAGCGTCGACACGTCGAACCAGCCCTCTTTGTCCTTGCGTTCGGCCACCATGCGCCCGCAATCGCTGATCAGCCCGTCCACTAGCGTCACGTGCGCGCCGAAGGCCTTGCATTCGACATAGTTCGAATTCGGCACGTCCTTGGGCATGAAGATATGCGCCTCGATGCCCGCCGCCGCCGCGTAAGCGGCCGCCGCGCTCGCCGCGTTGCCGGCCGAGGGAATGGCGATCTTCTGGATGCCGAACTCCTTGCACATCGACAGCGCGCACGACAGCCCGCGAGCCTTGAACGACCCCGTCGGCTGTATCCCCTCGTCCTTCACCCATACGTCGGAGCCGCCCAGCCGCTTGCCCAGCCGCTCCGTGCGAGTCATCGGCGACAAGCCCTCGCCCAGCGTCACAATCGACGACGGCTTGCTCACCGGCAGCACCGGCGCGTACCGCCACATATGCGGCGGACCGCTCTCAATCCACTCGCGGCTCCAGCTCTGGCGCGCCTTCTCCAGGTCATAGCGCACCAGCAGGGGCCCTCCGCACTCGCACAGGTTATGCGGCTGTCCCGCCGGGCGCGTCTTGCCGCACAGGCTGCATTCCAAATGGGTGATCGTTGTCATTTCGATGGATTCGCCCCCAGGATATCAGTTCGAAAAATGCGCGCGTCCGTGACAATTTCGACCCCGCTTCTGCGCACTTACCACAGGGACCCGTATCTTTGCCTGACAAACGGGCCCGTTGGAGTGGAGGAAACCATCACATGACCCGACGAATGTTCTTCGTGTCTCTGGCCGCGCTGTCGGCCGCCACCGCCGCGTTCGCGGCCCCGCCCCGTCCCATCGGCGATTCCCGCTTTCTCGCCTCCGTGCCCGCCCCGGGCTACCCGGAAGGCATCGCCATCCACGGCAACCGCGTCTACGTGTCCGGCCCGGCCGCCTTCAACGTCCCCGGCGCCCCCAGCATCTGGGTCTACGACAAGAACACGAACGCGCTCGTCGAAACCATCGAGGTGCAGGGCTTCGGCTCGCCCGTCTTCGGCGTCTCCTGCATCGCATTTGGAGACGGCGAGAAGCTCTACGTCGCTGCCGAAGGCGTCGGCATCGTTGAAGTCAACGTCGCCACCCGCGCCCAGCGGCTGTATGCGGGGGGCTTCCAATTCGTGGGCGGGTCGCAATATCAGTCCGGCCCGGCCATGCTGCTGAACGATCTGGCCTTCGACAAGCGCGGCTATCTCTACGTCACCGACAGCTTCCAGGCCGCCATCTGGCGCGTTCCGCCGGGCGGAGGCGCGCCCGTGTTGTGGTATCACAGCTCCCTGGTCGATGGCGTCTTCGGACCGAACGGCGTGCGCGTGGACGCCAAAAGCGAGAAGTTGTACTTCGACGTCACCCTTGTGCCGGGCGGCTTCGATCAGAACGGTCCGATCAATTCCACCGGCGCCGTCTACACGCTGCCGTTGATTGACAGCCCCACCGACAGCGATCTGCAACTCTTTCACGCCTACCCGACCGAATCAGGCGGACTCTACGGCTCGGCCGGTCCCGACGGCGTCGCCTTCGGCAAGTCGGGAAACCTGTATGTCGCCCT
The DNA here is from genome assembly GCA_018268715.1 of Acidobacteriota bacterium. Classification (GTDB taxonomy): domain Bacteria; phylum Acidobacteriota; class Terriglobia; order Bryobacterales; family Bryobacteraceae; genus TMP-7. The sequence continues at coordinate 106,635 of JAFDVZ010000015.1, forward strand.
CGCCGGAACCAGTCAGATCTCCGTCCTCTCGCCGAGCGGCCAGGAAATCGCCCGCTTCAGCGGACCCGCCGCCACATCGGACCCGAACCAGCCCCTGACCTGGCAGAATCCCGCCAACATCGCCATCGACAACAGCGGCAAGCGCCTGCTGGTCACCAACCACGCGAGCCTGGTGTCGAACCCCGTCTTCGCCATCTTCGACGTCTATGTCGACGATCACGAAGGCAAACTGTGGTGAGTTAGCCGGCCGCCAGGCCTGAGATAGGGCGGACTTAGCCGCGTCTCCAGGAGCCCGCACCAGCAAGCAGAGCAGACGCTCCGGCTGCGGCGGGCTCTCGGACTGTTCGAGCACAGCGCATCTGGCGAATCAGCGAGTCGTGCGGATCCCGGTGGAGCAATTCCCGAACGCAAGGGCGTTTTATGAGGATCTGTCGCCTCTGCGGGAGCGCGGTAAGCGGTTCGACCGTGATTGCGCAATCACGCAGGGTCTTATACAGGAGGCTTGGCCCGACAGACCCGCCCGAGCGTGTCGGAACAACAGTGCTCGCCGGTGACGCGCGGAGTCCGGCTCATGGGGCGATGGCGACGCGCTGAATCCTGACGAACTCCAACTCCGGTTCCGCGGCCCCTTCGATCCAAGACAGAGTTCGATCGCCTCGCGAATGCGCTCGGTCACCTCGTCAAGAGACCGCGCTTGCGTATGGCAAACCGGTATGAGGCTACGTACTAGCCTTCAGCGTCGCGTTCGCTCACGACATCAAACTGGCGTGGCATTGGATCCTCATTCTGATTGACCTGCGAACTGACGCGCGCATCCACGGCTGAATCCGGCGCCAACGGCGTTTGTAGGGAGTAGTCCGGCCCGAGGCTCCGAAGATGCGATTGTCCGAGTTGCGCGTGATACGCCGGAGGCCGCGGACCGGTGGCTACAAGGCGACTTCTCGGGATCTATCTGGGCCCGGGCGCGCCAAGCTGCGGCCGCACCTTCCGTCGCAGCTGCATAGGGAGTTGGGCGGCGCTCGGAACTGCCGCGGCTGCTAAAATGGCGGTATGTTCGACCGGATCACGTTCGATCCCGCCGTGATGCGCGGACGCGCCTGCATTCGCGGCATGCGAATGACCGTCTCGCTCATCGTAAACCTCGTGGCGAACGGAATGTCAACGGACGACATCATCCGCGAGTATCCTGAACTCGAAGGCGAAGATGTACGGCAGTCTCTCCAGTACGCTTCCGCGCTCGCCAACGAGGAAATCGGGTTTTTCAAGAGCCCTGCGGCGTGAGATTCCTGGCCGACATGGGCGTGTCGCTGACCACAGTGGCAGCGTTGCGCGCGGCCGGTCATGACGCTATCCATCTGCGTGACGAAGGACTGATCCGCCTTCCCGATCCAGAGATTGTGGCCAAGGCTGTGGCGGAAAGTCGAATCGTCCTCACATTCGATCTCGATTTCGGAGACATCCTCGCAATCGCCCGGAGCGAGGCGCCAAGCGTGATCATCTTCCGATTGCGAAACCAAACTCCCGCGGCCGTTAATCCTCGGCTCTTTCGCGTCATCCTCGACTGTGCGGCGACACTCGCCCGCGGAGCGCTTGTGATCATTGAGGACGAAGGTTTCCGAGTTCGCCGCCTGCCGATTCGGCCATGACGGCCTTCGCTCGAGGCGGCCATTGCCTCCTGGAGTATCAGAAGGCGGCTTCAGCGGACCTATCCGGCGACGACGGCGCCTCTGTCCGACTGGCCGACCAGGTGTCCGATTCAATGCTTCAATCACGCGAAGTCCTACCTCTGAGATCGTCGGCGGAAAGGCTGCTGAAGAGCGGTTGGAAATTGCGTTGTGCCGAGATCGTCGCGTCCTTTCTGATTTCGAGGAATTCCTTCTTACTGCCGGTCCATGCCGGCCAGATGGGCAGGCCTTGAGCGTTCGGGTTTCCGGACTTTGCGAAGTTCGTCCAGTACGTCTGAATCAGATTCGAAAGCGCAGCATCTTCCGGAGTGAATGGCAGCCAATTCCAAATCGGGTCGTGCAACGCGCCGAACACAAAAGGAACTTCAAGACTGTGAAATGCACCCAGCTCTTCTTCTCCCTTACCGGGGATTGAACGCTCAAATCGGTACACATAAACGCGCTGACCGGCGTCGCTGGTTAGGGCTGCCGTGGCGCCGATCGGGCAAACGAAGCCGAGGTCACTGAGAGCCTTGTCCACGCCCGTGGTACGACGCACCAGCATGTCCCCGAGGTAAAGCGCGATGACTGGCTTGGCCCAATTTCCAAAACAGGGACGGGCGAAATCCACGAAATCTTGCATAGTGGGGGAATCGTCTTTTTGCTTTCCTGGCGACTTTGCCTTTGCTGCATCCATCACGCGGAGGCCGCTAAATTCGCGTCCATTGTGGCCGATGAGCAGATCAACCTTCTGAATCGATCCGTTCAGGAAGACGTTTTGCGGCGGTTGGGGTAACACCCAGCCGTCCACAGTAAAAGACTGGGCAAATTGGATTTTGAGCGGTTCGACTAGTTTTTCGACCTCGGCTGCGGGCAGCGCGCGCAATCGCTCCAGAGACGTCCGATGCGCTTCTCCAGGCGCCAACTCGCCGACGGACTTTCCGACCGCTTCAGCCTGCGGCAGCGTTTTGTGGGGGGCAAAGACCGGCCCGCTCTCGGAGATGACGCGGCGAAAGAGGCCTTCTGCGAGGGGTGAGGTCATCAACAAGGCAGAGTCGATTGCGCCCGCCGACTCACCGAATAGCGTGACATTCTGGGGATCACCGCCAAACTGCGCGATGTTGTCACGTACCCACCTGAGCGCGGCGATCTGGTCCAGTAATCCATAATTGCCTGAGCTGTGGTGCGGGGACTTAGCAGAAAGTTCGGGATGAGAGAAGAAGCCAAGCGCGCCAAGCCTGTAATTGGTGGTTACCAGCACCACCCCGCGCGCGGTGAGCGAAACGCCGCTAAACATTGATTGCGATCCGCTTCCGACTTCATTGTTTCCGCCGTGTAGCCAGACCATGACTGGAAGACTGTGTTTTGGAGGCCACTCCGGCGTCCATACATTCAAGTAAAGGCAGTCCTCCGAGGATTGGACGGGTGGTTCTGCATACCTCGAACCGTAGACGTTTGCCATGGGGCCCAAAAACACGCCTAATCCAGCGGATGGCTGTGTGCAGGCGGGACCCGGGCGCGCTGCATCTCTCACGCCGGTCCATGGCATAGCTGATTGCGGCGCTTCCCAGCGAGATTGCCCAACGGGAGGACGTGCGAAAGGAATCCCCATGAATGCGACCGCAGATTCCACGGATGTCCCCTTCAATTTTCCTGTTTCAGTCTGCGCGATTAGATCGCCTTCGACATGGCTACGCCCGCCGGGTGCGGATAGGCTGGCGAAATCGGCGGCTGGGTAGACTGGGTAGAGTCCGCCTCTAACAACTTTGACATAGAGAAAGCACACGAAGGCGCCGAAGAGGGCAAGTACACAGAACCTGCAGATGAGCTTCAGTCTTGGACGCATGTCTTCCTCCAGAGCGAGAGAGTCTTGATTGATGCACATTCTGTGGCAATCGCCGCGAGTCCATCAAGGTGTAGACCGTGCCGCAGCGACGCTCGCGATCAATACTCAGTGATGTTCAAACCCGTCATTTTACGCCCGTTGGATAACGGCGTGTTCCTCTCTAGATGGTGGATTACGCGCTACTCGGAAAGAGGCGACACGACACCCGTTGGTGGGCGGCTCCGATCAGTAACGACAAACGCTGCTATATCCGCCAATCTCGGCTCCGTCCGTGTCGTCGCCTACTCGGAAATGGCTACCGAAGGCGAGCGAGCGTTTCCGTGTCGATGCCCAATTGGCCGATGATGCGATGGAAGAGTGGTGGACCTATCTGTTGCCCGCCGTGAACGGGTATTGTTGTCGCGCGTCCGTCCGGATGCTGCCAGCGTTCGTGACCACCGGTCTGCCGCGTTTTGCGAAATCCGAGCTTCGTTGCCACACGGCGAAACTCGTCTGCTCCGGCGCTAGCCTAGGCATGGAGGATTTCGGTCGTATCGGCCGGTAAAACTTGATTCCGCTCCGCGTACTCTTCCGAAATCATCTGAAACACCGCTGCAAGCTCTGTGAGCGCAGCCTCTCGGGTAGGCATCAGAGCATGGCGCCCGGGTATCGACGGGACTTCTGCGACCCAACCGATGGGCTCATTCCGATAGAGCACCACTTTGGGTCGTCAAGGCTCATCGCATTCAGTGTATCGAAAGTCCGTACGGAAGCGCCAAGGATCCGCCGCTGAAGTACTGTTCTGAAGGTCCTGGAATGTCCCCCCAGATCCCCGTTATCGGAAAGTGTCCCCATCCAGTCCGGACCGTCGGTACTCGGCGAAACGCGCGCGCGGATCACTCCCCGAAATTCGGCCTATCATCCATTGGCGTCACCCAGTGGCTGTTGGCGTCCTGATGCCTGGACCTCTACACGCACCAGCCATCCGGGCAGCCCTCTCCCGGCGCAACGGCCGCGAACGATCCGGCCCGTCCCGCTATTCAATTCGGACCACTCGTCCGATTTGACCCGCCTCACTTTCCAAAATTCCCCACTTGCCCCACCATGAAGCGGTGAGGCAACCAACTCCGACTAACGAAGCCCGTTACCGCGCCGGCGTCATTCCGTACGCCAAAATGGGTTACTGGGACCCCAGTTATGTTCCGGCGGACACCGACGTGCTCGCCATGTTCCGTATTACTCCGCAGTCCGGCGTGGACCCTGTCGAAGCGGCCGCGGCCGTCGCCGGCGAGTCGTCGACAGCCACCTGGACGGTGGTCTGGACCGATCGTCTCACCGCCTGCGAAGTCTACCGCGCCAAAGCCTACCGCGTTGATCCCGTGCCCTCCGCGCCCGGCCAGTATTTCGCCTACATCGCCTACGATCTCGATCTGTTTGAGGAAGGATCCATCGCCAACCTCACCGCCTCCATCATCGGCAACGTGTTCGGCTTCAAGGCAGTGCGAGCCCTCCGTCTTGAAGACATGCGGATCCCGGTGGCTTACCTCAAAACGTTTCAAGGCCCCGCCACCGGAGTTGTGGTGGAGCGCGAGCGTCTGGATAAGTACGGCCGCCCCCTGCTCGGCGCCACCATCAAACCGAAGTTAGGTCTCTCCGGCCGAAACTACGGACGCGTCGTCTATGAGGCGCTCAAAGGCGGCCTCGATTTCACCAAGGACGACGAAAACATCAACTCCCAGCCCTTCATGCGCTGGCGCGAGCGCTTCCTCTGTTCGATGGAGGCCGTCAACCGAGCCTCCGCCGCCACCGGCGAAGTCAAGGGGCATTACTTGAACGTCACCGCCGGAACCATGGAGGACATGTATGAGCGCGCCGAATTCGCCCGTGAGTTAGGCTCCATCATCGTCATGATCGACCTGGTGGCCGGTTACTCGGCAATTCAGTCCATGGCCAAGTGGGCCCGCCGCAATGACATGATCCTGCACCTGCACCGCGCCGGTAACTCGGCGTATGCGAGACAGAAAAATCACGGCATCAATTTCCGCGTAATCTGCAAGTGGATGCGCATGGCGGGCGTCGACCACCTGCACGCCGGCACGGTGGTGGGCAAACTCGAAGGCGACCCCTTCGCCGTGCGCGGCTTCTACGACACGCTGCGCGAGCCGCACAGCCCGATGCGTCTCGAAAACGGTCTCTTCTTTGAACAACACTGGGGCTCCATGCGCCCGGTCATGCCGGTCGCCTCGGGCGGCATTCACGCCGGCCAGACCCACCAGTTGCTGCACTATTTGGGAGAGGACGTGGTGTTGCAGTTCGGCGGCGGCACCATCGGGCATCCCGACGGCATCGCCGCCGGCGCGACAGCGAATCGCGTCGCCGTGGAGGCCATGATTCAGGCCCGCAATGAGGGCCGGGACTTCCTGGCCGAAGGCCCGGAGATTCTGGCGACGGCGGCCCGCTGGTGCTCGCCGTTGAAGGCCGCGCTCGAAACGTGGAAGGACGTGACGTTCAACTACGAGTCCACCGACACTGTCGACTACGCCGCCGTGGCCACCGCCAGTTACTGAGGAGTTAGCCAATGAAAATTACTCAAGGAGCATTTTCCTTCCTGCCCGAGCTGACTGACGATCAGATCGTGAAACAGCTCGCCTATTGCCTCAGCCGCGGCTGGTCGATTGGCGTCGAATACACCCAGGATCCCCACCCGCGCAACGCTTTGTGGGAGATGTTCGGCGCGCCCATGTTCGACCTCGCGGATCCCGCGCCGGTCATGAAACGCCTGGCCGAATGCCGTGTGGAGTGCCCGAACTCCTACATCAAGATCGTCGCCAACGACGCCTCGCGAGGCCGCGAAACCGTGGCCCTGTCGTTCATCGTCACCCGTCCCGCCCTCGAGCCCGGCTTCTGGCTCGAACGTCAGGAAGGCGCCGGCCGCGCCATCAGTTACACCATCCGGAGCTACGCCGTCACGCGGCCCGAGGGTTCCCGTTATGACAGCGCCGGCCTCTAGCTCCGCCGCCATTGACGTGGGCGCCGCCGCGCGCCAGACGCTGCTGGCGGAGCCCATCGGCAGGCTCGAACGCGAGCTGATCGGCCTTGAGTCGGTGAAGGCGCGCGTGCGGCAGATCGCCTCGCTCCTGCTCGTGGAGCGTCTCCGCGAGCAGGCGGGCATGTCTGCCGAAGCGCCCGGCCTGCACATGTCCTTCACCGGAAATCCAGGTACGGGCAAGACCACCGTGGCCCTGCGCATGGCCGAAATCCTGCATGGATTGGGCTATATCCGCCGCCCCTCGGTTATCGTCGCCACCCGTGACGACCTGGTGGGCCAGTACGTCGGCCACACCGCGCCCAAGACCAAGGAGCTGTTGCAGAAGGCCCTGGGCGGCGTCCTGTTCATCGACGAAGCCTACTATCTGCACCGCCCTGAAAACGAGCGCGACTACGGCGCCGAAGCGATCGAGGTGTTGTTGCAGTTCATGGAGGAGCGCCGCAAGGACCTGGTGGTGATCCTGGCCGGTTATCGGGACCGCATGGAGCGCTTCTTCCAGTCGAACCCCGGCCTCCACTCCCGCATCGCCCACCACCTCGACTTTCCCGACTATTCGCTCGACGAACTGATGCAGATCGCCGAACTGATGGTCCACGAGCGCATGTACACCTTTGACGACGGCTCCCGCCGCGCCTTCCGCGAGTATCTGGAGCTGCGCGCCCGGCAGGCCCATTTTTCGAACGCGCGCAGCGTGCGCAACGCCATCGACCGCATCCGCCTCCGTCAGGCCGTGCGCATCGTCGACCAGGGCGGGGAAGTGCCGCGCCAGGAACTGGCCCGCATCGACGAGGCGGACGTCCGCTCGAGCCGCGTCTTCATGAACGGAGAGCCCCGATGACCGGCCGCCGTCCCGTGATGCTCGGCATCATCGGCGATAGCGCCGCCGGAAAATCGACGCTCACCCAGGGGCTCATGAAGCTCCTGCACCCCCGTCCGGTCACCCACGTGTGCACCGACGACTACCACCGCTACGACCGTAAGGAGCGCGCCAAGCTCGGCATCACGGCTCTGCACCCGGAGTGCAACTACCTCGACATCATGGAGCTCCAGTTGGAGCGCCTCCACTACGGGCAGCCCATCCTGAAGCCCGTCTACGACCACGCTACCGGCGAACTGGTGCGCCCCGAGTATCTCCAGCCCTCCGAGTTCGTCGTCGTCGAGGGCCTGCTGGGCTTCCACAGCCCGGTCATGCGCCAGTTCTACGACGTGAAGGTCTTCCTTGAGCCGCCCGAGCCCCTCCGCCGCGTCTGGAAGATCCGCCGGGACACCACCAAGCGCGGCTACCAGGAGCAGGAGGTGCTGCGCGAGCTCGACAAGCGCGAGTGCGATTCGCAGGCCTTCATCCGCCCCCAGCGCGAGCACGCCGACATCATCGTCCAGTTCTACCCTCCGGCCGGTGTCTCGCCGGAATCGGCCAGCGGGCATCTGAACGTGCGGCTGATTTTGCGCCCCACCATCCCGCACCCGGATATGACCTATCTGTGCCACAACGGTGAGGATAGTGAGGGCATCCGCATGCTTCTCGGCCGCGACTCCGGAAAGCCCGTGGATATTCTCGAAATCGACGGCAGCGTCACCCCCGAGCAGGCCGCCCACCTGGAGGAAACGATCTGGAACCACCTGCCCGGCTCCACCCCGATCCCGGCCGACCAGTTCGGGCTCTATCAGGACCGCGGCGTCACCCGGCACAGCGATCCGCTGGCGCTGACCCAGTTATTGCTGACCTACCACCTGCTGCGGGCCTACGACTCCGGCGCGCAGCGCCTGTTCGTGCGCCGGGCCAGTTAGCGCGGCGCACGCTAAAATGAGGGTTGGAATTCCCCAGGTTCTACCCGTTGCTCGACACGGCTGTACTCGATGCGCGGGGCTTCTCCGTGGTCGAGGCGGCTGAAACACTGCTCGAAACCGGCGCAAAAGTGCTCCAAATGCGACATAAAACGGCCTTTTCGCGCGCGATTTTTGACGTTTTTGACACGGTTTCGAGGCTCTGCGGCGAGGCCGGCGCGCGTTTCATCGTCAACGATCGCGCCGATATCTCCTTTCTTTTCAACGCGGGCGTCCACGTCGGCCAGGACGACCTGCCGCCTGGCGCGGTCCGTAAGTTATTGGGCGACAAGGGGTTAATCGGATTTTCGACGCACAATTCGGTGCAATTTCAGGCCGCGCTGGCCGAACCAGTCGACTATTTGGCCTTTGGCCCCGTATTTTCAACAGCTTCCAAGCAAAACCCGGATCCGGTCACCGGCCTCGCCGAACTCCAACAGATTCAATCACTTAGAGACCATCGCCCACTCATCGCGATCGGCGGAATCACCCGCGGCAACGCCCGCCAGGTGCTCGCGGCCGGGGCCGACTCCCTCGCCGTGATCGGCGACCTGTATCCTAACCCATTGAACCGCAAGGTGTTACGAGAGCGAGCCGAAGAGTGGCTGGCCGTCCTCCATGAGTAGCCAGACCATCGCGGTGGTAGCCGAAAAGCCGTCCGTGGCCCGCGACATCGCCCGCGTTTTAAACGCCCAAAAGAAGGGCGACGGCTTCCTCCACGGCGACGGCTACGTCGTGACGTGGGCGATCGGGCATTTGGTGGCGCTGGCGCAGCCGGCCGAGATTCGGGCGGAATGGAAGTTCTGGCGGCGGGAAACCTTGCCGATGATTCCGGGGGATTGGCCGCTGGTGGTGCTGGACCAGACCAAGGGCCAGTTCGAGGTGGTTCGGAAAATTCTGACCTCGCCGAAGGTGGGGGCCGTGATCTGCGCCACAGACGCCGGGCGCGAGGGCGAGCTGATCTTTCGCTACATTTATGAAGCGGCCGGGTGCGATAAGCCGGTGCAGAGGCTGTGGATTTCGTCCCTGACGCCGGAGGCGATCCGGGACGGATTCGCCAAGCTGCGCGACGGGCACGACTACGACCCGCTGGGCAACGCCGCCAAGGGCCGCAGCCGGGCCGATTGGCTGGTGGGGATGAACCTTTCCCGTGCCTATTCGCTCGCCTGCAACGAGGAGCTGTCGGTGGGGAGGGTGCAGACGCCGACGCTCGCCATGCTGGTGGACCGGGAACTGGCCATCCGGAACTTCGTCCCGGAGGACTACATCAACGTCGTCGCGACGTTTTCCCCGCGCGAGGGCGATCAATACGACGGGACCTGGTTCAAGCCGGGCGTCGAGCCGATGGACGCCGCCATGAAACTGCCTGCCAGCGGCGAGGAGGCCAAGGCGGTGGTCGAACGGGCCCGGACGGGGGCCGCCTCCATCGAGCGGATGGAGTCCCAGATCAAGCGGATGTCGCCGCCGTTGCTCTACGACCTCACTGAATTGCAGCGGCATGGCAATCGCTTGTACGGGTTCAGCGCGCAACGGACGCTCGAAATCGCACAGGCGCTGTATGAAAAGCATAAGCTGATCAGCTATCCGCGCACCGACAGCCGGCACCTTTCGCAGGATGTCGCACGGACTTTGCCCAAGGTCGTCGGGGCGGTGGCGGGCGAGTATCGCGCCATGCTGGCGCCGGGGACCGGCGAACGGCCGCTCGGGCGGCGGTTTGTCGACGACGCGAAGGTCTCGGACCACCACGCGATTATTCCGACCGGGGTTTCGCCGGCGAATTCGTCGATGGACGCCGATGAACGGAGGATCTTCGACCTGATCTGCCGGCGGTTGCTGTCGGCCTGGCACGAGGATTACATCTGGTCGGTGACGACCGTGATTACCTTGATCCGCGGCGGCGGGTTCGACGATCGGTTTCATTCGAGCGGAACGGCGGTGGTCCAGACCGGCTGGAAGGTCCTGGATATCGGTGGAGGGAAGAAAGACCGCGGCGAGGATGGGGCCGGAGAGGACGGGCAGACGCTGCCTCCGGATCTCGCCGAGGGGCAGACGCAGCGGGTGCTGGAGGTCGAGGCCGTCGCAAAAAAGACGCGTCCTCCCAAGCGGATGACCGACGCCACGTTGCTGACGGCGATGGAGACGGCGGGCAAGACTCTCGATGACAAAGAGCTGTCCGACGCTATGAAGGAGAGCGGGCTGGGCACCCCGGCTACGCGGGCGCAGATCATCGAAGTCCTGCTCAAACGGGGATTTATCGAGCGGCGCGGCAAAAGCCTGGAGGCCACCGAGAAGGGCATACGACTGATCGAGATCGTCCATCCCGAGGTGAAGAGCCCGGCGATGACGGGGCAGTGGGAGGCGTTCCTCAAACGGATCGAGAAGGGCAAGGCCGATCTGCCGCCGTTCATACAGGGCATCGAGGAATATGTCCGGGATGTCGTCGGCAAGGCATGGCTGGCTGATATTCCGGCGGTGCGGGAGCCGTCGCGGGCCCGGTCAGCGGGCGCGGGGACGGCGGTGGCCACGGCGCCCGCGAAATCGCGCATTCCGGCGGAGAGCCGCACCGGCACGCTCGACGAAGTGCTGCGGAAATGTTTCGGGTTCGAGAAGTTCCGTCCGAACCAGGAAGAGGTCTGCCGGGCGGTGGTGAGCGGGCGGGATGTGCTGCTGGTGATGCCTACCGGGTCCGGGAAATCGCTGTGCTACCAGTTACCGGGCGTCATGCTGGGCGGCACGACGCTGGTGATCAGTCCGCTGATCGCGCTAATGGAAGACCAGGCCGCCAAATTGAACGCCATGGGCTTCGCGGCGGAGCGCATACACTCGAATCGCGATCGCGGCGCTTCCCGGGAGGCGAGTTTCGCGTACCTCGAAGGCCGGCTGGACTTCCTGTTCATTGCTCCCGAGCGGCTGCGCGTGCGCGGCTTTCCGGAGATGCTGGCCAAACGGCCGCCGGCGCTGATCGCCATCGACGAGGCGCACTGCATTTCGCAATGGGGGCACGATTTCCGGCCCGATTACCGGCATATCGGACAGCATCTGCCGGGGCTGCGGCCCGCGCCCGTGATCGCGCTGACGGCGACCGCCACGCCGCTGGTGCAGCACGACATCGCGGAACAGCTTGGGCTTGAGCACGCGCAGCGCATGATCCACGGCTTCCGTCGCGACAATATCGCGATCGAAGTCGTGGAGGTGGATCAGAACGCCCGCTTCGAGTTGGCCGAGGAGATTTTGACGCCGGAGGGGCGACGGCCCGCTATCGTCTATACGCCCCGGCGGAGGGACGCCGAGAAGCTGGCTCGGCGTCTGCAGGAGAGCTTGCCCGCGGCGGCGTACCACGCGGGGCTCGACGGACGGCGGCGCGATGAGGTGCAGACGGCGTTTCTCGACGGGAAGCTGGATGTCATTGTCGCCACCATCGCCTTCGGCATGGGGATCGATAAACCCGATGTACGGACGGTGATCCATACGGCGCTGCCGGGGAGCGTGGAGGGTTATTACCAGGAGATCGGCCGCGCAGGACGCGATGGCGCGCCTTCGCGGGCGATCCTGATGCACTCCTATGGCGACCGGTACACGCACGACTACTTTTTCGAGCGCGACTATCCGGATCCGAAGGTGCTTGAGCACATTCGTCGCCTGCTGACGCCGGAGCCGCAGTCAAAAGAAGACGTCCTGGCGGTCAGCAAGCTGGCGCCGGACACCTTCGACACCGCCCTCGAGAAGCTGTGGACGCATGGCGGGGCGATGGTGGATTACGCCGATAACATCACGGCGGGCGGGGATGACTGGCGCGACTCCTATCTGCAGCAGCGCGAGCATAAGGTGGCGCAGTTTGAGAAGATGCTCGCCTATTGCGAGACGAGCGCCTGCCGGATGACGTCGCTGGTGCGCTACTTCGGCGACTTCGCGAATACGCGGGACCGGTGCGGCGTGTGCGATTTCTGCGATCCTTCGGCGGGCGTCGCGCTCACCTGGCGGGCGCCCAACGAAGAAGAACAGGGGCACATCACGCGGATCCTGGAGGCGCTGGCGGAGACGGACGGCGTCGGCACCGGACGTGTGTTTCAGCAGTGCTTCGGCGATGGGTCGCTCGACCGGCGGCGGTTTGAGGAGCTGCTGCGGGCGATGGCTCGCAGCGGCCTGGTGGAGATCGCCGACGCCTCCTTTGAAAAAGACGGCAAGCGGATCGATTTTCACCGCGTTCGGCTGACGCGCAGGGGGCGGGAGCCGGAGGCGGCCGAGATGGTGCTGGTTCCCGAAGCGATCGCGACCGAGGGCGGGGACGCAGAGCGGCGTCCGGCCCGCAAGAAGGCGACCAAGAAGAAAGCCAAGGCCGCGAAATCGAAGTCAAAGAAGAAGACGGACGGCGCGGAACCGGCCGCCAAACGCGTCGCTCCGCAGCCGGCCAACGCGGCCGCCATCGCCACCTTACTGAAAAGCTGGCGAACGGCCGAGGCCAAACGGATGGGCGCGCCGCCGTTTGTCATCATGAACGACAAAGTGCTTCAGGCGATCGCGCAGGGCCAGCCGCGGTCCGAAGGCGAGCTGCTCGAGATCTCCGGCGTGGGGCGGAAATTCATCGAAAAATACGGCGAGCAGGTGTTCCGCATCGTTTCGAGCGTCCGCTGACCTCAAACCCCGGCGCCGTAGACCCTTTCCTCCACTTCTGACCACCTCCGAAGGTGGCTCGAAGTGGAAGAAGAGGACCCGGACGGGCTGGGAAAGTTCATCCCCTCGTTTAAGATTTTTCCGTAAAGCACTGTATCCGCACGTACACAGTACTGGAATAAACGGCGAAAATCCGTAGGGAGATCCACAGAATTTCCACAGAGAAAGGCGAAGAAATGGCGTACAACTTGTTGAGAACAAAAAACCTATTGCATTCGCCGTAAAACGCGTGGCACACTGTGAGTGGTCGAGAGTGGTCCGAATTAGAAGAAAGTGGATGAAACGACCCCCAAAACGGCGCCCGTAGATCCCCCACGGGGATTCCACCAGGGCCGCGTCGATGAGAAGGGGCGGTTGAAACTCCCGGCGGTGTTCCAGGAGTACCTGGCGAAGTCAGGCGTCGATTCGTTGTTCATCACCACGATGGACCGAAGCACGACGAAATTGTACACCAAAGCGGACTGGGCGGCAAACGAAGCGTTTTTCGCGAGCCCCGGCGAGGAAGCGGCGGAATGGGCGGACGCGGTGCAGTTCTGCGCCAACCACTACGGCGCCGATTCGAGCATCGACGGCCAAGGCCGCGTGCTGGTGCCGCAGGAGTTGCGGCGGGATCTGGGGATTGAAAACCAGCCGGTATGGCTGGTGAACGAGAAGGGCGTCATCACGGTCTACGGCGAGCAGATGTACCAGCAGAAGCTGGCCGCCATGAAGGCCTCGCTGCCGACGGCCTTCCGCGAGTTGAAGAAGAAGAGTTTAGTGAAGTGATGAGTTATGCACAAGCCGGTGATGTTGGCGGAGGCGTTGGAGATGCTCGCCCCGCGGCCGGACGGCGTGTATCTGGACGCCACGTGCGGAATGGGCGGGCACGCTGGAGCAATAGCTCGCGGGCTGACATCCGGGTTGGTGATTGCATGCGACCGGGATGCGGACTCGCTCGAGTTAGCGCGGGCGAATACGGCGAGTTACTCGGACCGGATGCGTTTCGCGCACGCGGCGTTCTCGTCGCTGGACAGGGTTTTGGCGGACGCCGGAGTGGAGCGGGTGAATGGATTGCTCGCGGACCTGGGCGTGAGCCGCTATCAGTTAACGACGGCGGAGCGGGGCTTCTCGATGATGTCGGACGGGCCGCTGGACTTCCGGATGGACCGGAGTCAGGAGTTGACGGCCGCCGATATTGTGAATCATTACGGCGAGGAGCAACTTGCGGACTTACTGTTCGACTTAGCGGAAGAAAGGAGGAGCCGAAGGATAGCCAGAGCAATCGTTCGAGCGCGGCCAATCAGAAGCACCACTCACTTAGCCAGTGTCGTGGAGCTGGCCGCGCCGCGAACGGGCCGGTTGCATCCGGCCACGCAGACGTTCATGGCCCTGAGGCTCGCCGTCAATCAGGAACTGGAGCAAGTGGACGCGTTGATGGAGCTGGCGCCGAGGCTGGTCGCGCCGGGCGGCCGCATCGTGGCGATCACGTTCCACTCGCTCGAAGACCGGAAAGTGAAGCAGGCGTTCCAGGAGCTGGTCCGCTCGCAGCGCGCGGTGGCGCTGACGAAGCATGTGATCAAGCCCGGGCGCGATGAAGTCGCTGACAATCCCCCCTCACGAAGCGCCAAGCTTCGTGCAGTGCAACTCGTTTGACCGCGCCGAAGATCCGACGGCGCGGTTCGATTTCGGATTGTACCTGAGTCTCTCAACAAATATTCGGGTACTTAGCAGAGCGTGAGGCACGACCGACATGGCAACGATCGCAACCGTGTATAACCGATTTCTCCGGCCGATGGCGGAAGCCGCCACGGGCGAAAGGGCGGCCGCAGTGGCGGACAACCAGTACGCGCTACGCCCGATCCCGAATGAGGAACTCTACCTGTTCGTGAAGGATCACGACAACAGCCGAGTGGAGCGGCAGGCCGATCCGGCTGCCCGCGGCGCCTGCTGGCGATTGATCCTGACGGGCGGCATGGCCGTTCTGTTGCTGATCGGGATCCTGTTGCCGGGCGCGCTGGGACGCATCGCCGGATACCAGATCGAGGGTCTACGAGCCGAGCAGCAAAAGCTGCTGGCCGACCGCGCCGCGCTGGAAGTGGAGGAGGCGCGGCTTTTGAGCCCGCAGCGCATCAACGAATTCGCCGCCAAGCAAAACTTCATCGACCCGGGCGATAAGCAGGCCATTGTGTTTCTGCCTGCCAAGGCCAACGGGGCGGTGGCGATGGTGAAGTAAGCGAACCGCCGGGGGAGACGGTGGGACGGGGACGGATCGCGCCATGCAAGAGTCAGGGGAGACGAAACGAGTTCGGCTGCTTTTCCGGATCGCGCTAGTCTGGGCCGCCATCATCGCAGCCCGGTTGGTGCATCTTCAGGTGGTTTCTCACGAAGAGTGGAAAGACGCGGCCCTGCAGCAGCAGGAACGCGAAGTCGAGGTTCCGGTTCCGCGCGGAACCATCTACGACCGCAACGGCAAGGTGCTGGCCAAGAGTCTCACGCTCGATTCAGTGTGCGTGAATCCGCGGCGCATTCCGGACGCTGAAGTGGCCGCGCGCATCCTGGGCGCCGTGCTGGGACAGGACACCGGCGAGCTGCAGGCCAAGATCGAAAAGGCCGCGGCGGCCAAGCGCGGATTCCTGTGGGTGCAGCGGCGCATCACGCGCGAGCAATCGGAGCGGCTCCGCAACTTCAATCTCGACTGGATCGAATTGCGCCAGGAGACGCGGCGCGAATATCCGAGCGGACAACTGGCCGCGCACGTGATTGGCAGCGTGGACTTCCAGGAGCGCGGCAGTTCGGGCATCGAACTGGCGCTGGACGACGACCTGCAGGGCCAGGCGGGAGCGGTGAAGCTGGTGACCGACGTGAAGCAGCGCGCTTACGAATCGACCACCGAGTCCGCCGCGCTGCCGGGCGAGGACCTGACGCTCACCATCGACAGCCGGATCCAGTACACGGCCGAAACGGAACTGGCGAAGGCGGCCATCAACAGCGGCGCCAAGAGCGGCAGCGTGGTGGTGATGCGGGTGCGGACGGGCGAAGTGCTGGCGCTGGCGAATTGGCCCACCTTCGATCCGAATGGAAAGCTGGAGGATCCGCACGCGATCACGGGCCGCAACAACCTGGCGGTGACGGTTCCCTACGAACCGGGCTCGGTGTTCAAGGTGATCACGCTGAGCGCGGCGCTCGAGACGACGCAACTGCGGCCGGAGTCGCCGATTGACTGCCATCGCGGCGCGCTGCGGGTGGGCAACCACACGGTGCACGAGGCGCATGGCGGCTACGGCATCCTCTCGCTGGCCGATGTGCTGGCGAAGTCGAGCAACATCGGCGCGATCGAGATCGGCAAGGTGGTGGGTCAGGCGAACCTGTACGAGTATGTCACGCGGTTCGGATTCGGGCGGCCGACGGGGTTGCCGATGCCGGCCGAATCATCCGGACAGTTGAAGCCGGTGAAGCGGTGGGGTTCGATGACGCTGCCCTCCATTTCGATGGGTCACGAGGTGAGCGTGACGGCCGTGCAGTTGGCGCAGGCTTGCGAGGTGGTGGCGAGCGGCGGTCAGTTGATCCGTCCGGTGATCGTGCTGAAGCGCCATCGCGGAGGCGAGGCGGAGCGGGAGGAGCCGAGGCAGGCGTCCCGTCAGGTGATCCGTCCGGAGACGGCGATCACGATGCGGGCCATGATGGAAGGCGTGGTGCTGCATGGCACCGGCCGGAACGCCAAGCTGAATGGCTACACCTCCGGCGGCAAGACCGGGACGGCGAAGATTTTCGACAACGTGACGCACTCCTATTCGAGGTATTACAACGGCTCGTTCATGGGATTTGCGCCGGTGAAGAATCCGGAGATCGTGGTGGTGGTGACGTTGAATCGCACCACGGGCGGCGCGGGATACGGCGGTCAGGTGGCCGGCCCGGTGTTTCGCGTGGTGGCCAACGACGCGCTGCGGATCCTGGATGTCCCGAAGGATCTGCCGGAGAATCTGCCGGAGAATCTGCCGGAAGAAAAAGTTCAGCCAGTAAACGAATTGTCCGTCGACGGCTTGGAGCCTGAGCCAGACTCCGAACCAGTGTCCTCTATCCCTCCGGGTCTGGGTGCAGCTTCGAACACGCCCACCCAGGCCCCTTTTTTCAGTCCCACGGCGCCGCGGGATCCGAATGCGCCGACCGGAGTGCGGGTGCCGAATTTCCGGGGACGAACGATGAGGGATGTGCTTGAGAAGGCGACGGAATCGGGAATCGTAGTGGAGGTTGTCGGGCGCGGGATTGCGCGTGCGCAAGCGCCGGAAGCGGGGGCGATTCTCCCGGCCGGAGAAAGGGTCAGGGTCCAATTCGACCGCTGACGGATTCCATGGCAACATCGCCCATGCCCCTCGGGAAGGTGCTCGAGGGAGTGCATACTACAACTCCATTGCCGCCTGGCGTTGAGGTGGCGGGGCTCGAATACGACTCGCGCAAGACGGGTGCGGGGTTCCTGTTCTTCGCCTTTCCGGGAGCGAAGGCGGACGGTCGCGCGTTCGCTCGCCAGGCGTTGGATCGGGGCGCCGTGGCGGTGGTCAGCGAGTTGGACGCGCCGGCGGATTTCGTGGGTCAATGGATCCGCGTCGAGCACGGACGGCGCGCGTTGGCGACGGCCGCGAAGAATTTTTACGGCTCGCCCGATGAACGGATTCTGCTGACCGGGATCACGGGGACCAACGGCAAGACCACTACTTCCTACCTGATCGATTCGATCCTGCGGACGGCCGGCCATACGACCGCGCTGGTGGGCACGATCGAGTATCACCTGGCGGGTCGTGTGATGAAGGCGGCGAATACTACGCCCGAATCGCTCGATCTGTTTCGCATCCTGGCCGAACTCGAGCGCGAGGGCGGACGGGCCGCCACCATGGAGGCTTCTTCTCATGCGCTGGCGCTGGGCCGCACGTGGGGGCTCCACTTTCACACCGCTGTCTTTTCGAATCTGACTCGGGATCACCTGGATTTCCATGGGGACATGGAGTCGTACTTCGCCGCCAAGCGGATGCTGTTTGCGCCGGAGTACGGCGATGCTCCGAAACATGCGGTGCTGAATTACGACGATCCGTGGGCTCATCGGATTGAGCCGCCGGCGGGGACGCGGACCTACTGGTACGGGCTCGGCGAGGGCGCCGAGTATCGGGCCGAGGACATCGCCTATGGCTTCGACGGGACTCGATTTCGGGTGAATGGTTATGATATTGTCTCGCCGCTCGCCGGGCAGCATAACGTGTATAACATCCTGTCGGCGATTGGCGCGGGGCTGAGTTATGGGTTCGACATGCCGCTGATTGCTCGCGGCGTGGAGGCTTGCCGGGCGGTGCCTGGGCGCTTCGAACGCATCGACATGGGGCAGCCGTTCCTGGTGGTGGTGGACTACGCGCATACCGATGACGCGTTGAAGAACCTGATCGCGGTGGCTCGGGCGTTGAAGCCGCGGCGTGTGATCACGCTGTTTGGATGCGGCGGCGATCGGGATCGGGCCAAGCGTCCGATGATGGGCGCGGCGGCGGGCGCTAATAGCGACTACGTGGTGCTGACTTCGGATAATCCTCGCTCGGAGGATCCGCTGACGATCATCAATGACGCGTTGGTGGGGTTGAGCCGCTACGATACGCCGCGGCTGATTGAGCCGGATCGCGAGACGGCGATTCGCGGGGCGATCGGCGCGGCCGAGGCGGGCGATATCGTGCTGATTGCGGGCAAGGGGCATGAGCCGTATCAGGTGCTGCGGACGGGCACGATCGATTTCGACGATCGCAAGGTGGCGCGGCAGGTGCTGGAAGGGCTCGGGTACGGGAAGAGGTCGCGATGAAGATCCCGCTGAAGGAGTTGGCGGCGGGGTTGGGCGCGACGGTGGATTCGCCGGTGGTGGCGACGGGGTGGAGCGTCGATACTCGGACGATGGAGCCGGGCGATGTGTATTTCGCGCTGCGCGGGCCGAATCACGATGGGCATGAGCATGTCGCGGCCGCCTTCGAGAAGGGCGCCTGCGCGGCGGTGGTGGAGCGGGAGACGGGGGGCGGTCCTACGATAAGGGTCGCCGATACGCTGGCGGCGTTGCAGATGGCGGCGGGATGGGCTCGCGCGCGGTGGGGCGGCGGCGTGGTGGCGATTACTGGCAGCGCGGGGAAGACGACCACTAAGGAAGCCGTGGCGCGGATGTTGAGCGTGCGGGGGACGGTGGGTAAGACGACGGGTAACTTCAATAACCATGTCGGCGTGCCGCTGTCGCTGCTGCGGTTGCCCGATGACGCGAAGTTGGGAGTTATCGAAATCGGGATGAATCACGCGGGCGAGATTCGGAATTTGGCGGCGATTGCCAGGCCGGATGTCGCGGTGGTGACCAATGTCGGCAGCGCGCATATTGAGAATTTCGACTCGATTGAGGGCGTGGCGGCGGCGAAGCGGGAGTTAGTGGAGTCGCTGACTGCGGACGGCGTCGCGGTGTTGAACGCCGATGATGCTCGGGTGGTGGGGTTTCGCGGGGCGCACTCGGGGCGCGTGGTGACTTATGGGTTGGGCGCGGAGGCCGATGTTCGCGGCGAGGATGTCGAGTTACTGGCCGACGGCGTGCGGTTTCGCGTCGGCGCGGCGCGGTTTGAGAGTCCGGTGGCCGGACGGATTGGGGTGTCGAACCTGCTGGCGGGGATCGTTGTGGCGGGGGTGTACGGCATCGCGGCTGAGGAGTTGGTGGAGGCGGCGCGCGGATTCGAGCCTGGGAAGATGCGCGGGGCTCGGTTCGTTCGCGATGGAGTTTTGATTTTCGACGACTGTTACAACGCAAATCCCGATGCAATGCGCGCCATGGTGGACGTGCTGCGGGATGCTCGCGCGGAACGGCGGATCGCGGTTCTCGGCGAGATGTTGGAGCTTGGCCGATGGGCCGAGCCTCTGCACCGCGAGGTTGGCAAATACGTCGCGTCGCAGGGGATTGATGTGCTCGTAGGGATACGCGGCGTGGCCCGCTCATTGGTGGACGCAGCCATTGAGGGCGGACTTCCGACAAACGCCGCGCTTTTCTTCGCTGAACCGGGCGATGCGGGCGCACATTTGAAAACGATGGCCCGTTCGGGCGACGCGATTCTGTTCAAGGGCTCCCGCGGCACGCACGTCGAGCGGGCCCTGGAAAGGTACCTGGGGTAGGGCGCATGCTGTACTGGCTGCTTTGGGAAAAGCTCTTCCACCACTTCACGCCGTTTCGCGTGGTGCAGTACAACACGTTCCGGACGGCGTTTGCGAGCTTGACGGCGTTGTTTCTGTCGATCATCCTGGGCCCCTGGCTGATCCGCAAACTGCGTGAGTTTCAGATTGGACAGCATATTCGTGAGGACGGTCCCAAGAGTCACATGAAGAAGGCCGGCACGCCGACGATGGGCGGGCTGCTGATCGTGGGGACGGTGACCGTTTCGACCTTGCTGTGGGCCAACCTGCGCAATCCGTATGTGTGGGTGGCGATTGTCGGACTGATCGGGTTCGGCGCGGTGGGATTTTATGACGATGTGACTAAGGTCCGGCGGATGCGGAATCTCGGACTGACCGCGCGGATGAAGCTGATCTGCCAGATTGTCGTGTCGCTGATCATCGGGTTCATCCTGCTGGGGCTGCACGCGAAGAACGCTTACTCGACGAATATGAACGTCCCGTTCTTCAAACAGTTTCAGCCGGATTTGTTAGTCACGAGCTGGCTGCAGAATCCGTGGACTTATCCGCTAGCGTTTGTCGGTTTCTATGTCTTTATCGCTTTTATCCTGGTGGGATCGTCGAATGCGGTGAATCTGACGGACGGGTTGGACGGACTGGCGATCGGGCTGATGATTATCGCTTCCGGCGCGATCACGGTGCTCGCGTATGTGTCGGGACACGCCAAGTTCGCCGATTATCTGGACCTGGCCCGATTGCCCGGCGCATCGGAGTTGACGATATTCTGCGGGGCGCTGACCGGCGCCTCCATCGGCTTTCTTTGGTACAACGCGCATCCGGCGCAGATCTTCATGGGCGACGTGGGGTCGCTGGCGCTCGGCGGAAGCCTGGGCACGGTGGCGGTGCTGCTGAAGCAGGAAATCCTGCTGATCTTCATCGGCGGAGTGTTCGTGCTGGAGGCGGTGTCGGTGATCCTGCAGGTGGGTAGTTATAAGCTGCGCGGCAAGCGGATCTTCAAGATGGCGCCGCTGCACCACCATTTTGAAGCGCTCGGCTGGCAGGAAGCGAAGATCATAACTCGATTCTGGATCGCGGGCCTGGTGATGGCGCTGTTCGCGCTCACCACGCTGAAGTTGAGGTAACTGGACCGTGAGGTACGAACTGGCGGGAAAGCGGGTGTTGGTGGCGGGGATGGCGAAGTCCGGCTTCGCCGCCGTGGACGTGCTGTTGAAGCATGGCGCCAAGGTCCGGGCGATGGACAGCAAGCCCGATGAGTCCATGCGCGCCCGGTTGGCGGAGCGCGGCGTGGAACTGGAGGCGCAGTCACCCGAGGCGTTTCTCGGGGCGGACCTGATCGTGCTTTCTCCGGGCGTGCCGGTGGAGGCGGTTCCGCAGGGCGCCGCTCCGGTGATCGGCGAGGTCGAACTGGCCGGCTACGACTTGCAGGGGCCGGTGATCGGCATTACCGGGTCGAACGGGAAGACCACCACCACGGCGCTGATCGGCCATATCCTAGACAACAGCGGCATCGCCTGTCAGGTGGGCGGCAATATCGGCACCGCGCCGGCGGCGATGATCGGCGCGTCGCGGCCGGATCAATGGAACGTACTCGAATTGTCGAGCTTTCAGTTGGAGACGATTCATGAGTTTCGCGCCAAGGTCGGGTTGGTGCTGAACGTCACGCAGAATCACCTCGACCGGCACCGGACGATTGAGAATTACGCCAACGCCAAGGCGCGGTTACTCGAGACTCAGGATGAGTCGTGTTTCGCGGTGCTGAATCGGGATAACTCGATCACGGCGTCGATGGCGGGACGCACGCGGGGCCAGGTGGTCTGGTTCAGCATGAAAACGCCGGTCGAACGGGGATTCTGGCGTCATGGGGATGAGATCCGGAGCGACTCCGGGCCACTCATGAGTATCGGAGAAATTCGCCTTCGCGGGCTGCACAACGTAGAGAACGTCATGGCCGCCGCGGCCGCCTGCCAGATTGCCGGCGCGACCCACGAGCAGATTCGCGCGGCCGTAATGACTTTCCAGGGCGTTGAGCACCGCATCGAATTCGTGCGAACTCTGACCGGCGTTGACTATTACAACGATTCCAAAGCGACCAGCGTCGACGCGGCGCTGAAGGCTATCGACGCGTTCCCGGGCGGGCTGTGGATCATCCTGGGCGGCAAGGACAAGGGCAGCGACTATACGGTGATGCGCGAGCCGCTGCGGGCCAAGGCGAAGGCCGCGCTGCTGATTGGCGCCGCCGCTCCAAAGATCGAAAAACATCTGGCGGGCGCGATTGAGTTGGTCCAGTGCGGAGACATCGCTCGGGCGGTGGAGGTGGGACATCGCCGGGCGGCGGCGGGCGACACGGTGCTGCTAGCCCCCGCCTGCGCCAGCTTCGACCAATTCCGCAGCTTCGAGCATCGCGGAGAAACCTTCAAGGAACTTGTCCGGGGGCTGAAGGAGTAACATGCGACTCAAGACCGATTGGATTCTGTTGTCCGTCATTGTCGTGATGGTCTGCATCGGCCTTGTCATGGTCTATAGCGCGTCTTCGGTGGTCGCGGAACTGAAGTACGGTGCCAGCAGCCACTTTGTGGTGCGCCAACTGGGATGGGCGGTGATCTCATTCTGCGCGTTGATGTACTTCCGGCGATTGGACTATCGGACGCTGTGCAGTCCCAACTGGGCCTTCGGCTCATTGGGATTCGTGCTGTTGATGCTGGTGTTGGTGTACTTTCTCGACCCGAAGAACCATAGGTGGTTCCGCGTGGCGGGGCTGTCGCTACAGCCATCGGAATTCGCCAAGCCGGCGCTGGTGATCTTTCTTGCCTACTTCATCACCCGGCGGCAGAAGGTGGTGAACAACCGCTACACGCTGTGGCCGGCCGCGCTCTCCATCTCGATACTAGCGGCGTGCGTCGTGGCCGCTGACCTGGGAACCGCGGTGGTGCTGGTGCTGACCGCCGCCGTGATCTTTCACGTGGCCGGACTGGACCGCCGCTTCTTCATCGCCGCGGCGGCTCTCGGCCTGATTCTGGCGTCGGCGGCGGTGGTGTCGAAACCGTACCGCGCGGGTCGCATCATCGCTTTTGTGGATCCCACCGGCGAGTTGCTGGACGACCTGGATCCGCAGGGCAGGATCAAGAACTACATGCACCGCGCGGCCACGGCTCATGATCCCGGCTACCAGGTGAAGCAATCGAAAATCGCCGTCGGAAGCGGCGGGTTGACCGGGCTGGGCCTGATGGAAGGCAAACAGAAGGTCTTCTACCTGCCGGAGGCGCATACCGACTTCATCTATGCGGTGGTGGGGGAGGAGTTGGGTTTGTTTGGAAGTACGGCCATCCTGGCGGGATTTCTCGTCGTCCTGTGGCGGGGTTTGCGACTGGTGTGGACCGCGCCCGACGATTTCGGCCGCTACCTGGCGATTGGAGTTACGGCCACGATCGTGATACAGGCGTTCATCAATATGAGCGTCGTGTTGGGCATTGCTCCCACCAAGGGGATTCCGCTGCCGATGATCAGCTCCGGCGGCAGTTCGTTGTTCAGCACTTTGACGTCGCTCGGCATCCTGCTGAGCGTGGGTGAACATGCGGGATGACGGAGCCTGTGCACTTTGTCATGGCGGGCGGGCACACGGGAGGACACATAACTCCCGCGCTTGCCGTGGCGCGTGTGCTTCGTGAGCATGGTCATCAGCCGGTTTTCATCGGCACTCAGCGGGGCTTGGAGTCGAAGTTAGTGCCGGGGGCCGGGTTCCCGATCGAGTGGATCGAAGTCGGAGGCGTGAAAGGGGCGGGACTCGCCAAGCGCTTCAACAGCCTGAAGCAACTGCCTGTGGCCATCCGGCTGTCGCTTGCCTATCTCAACCGTTACCGGCCCCGGGCGATCTTCAGCATGGGGGGCTTTGTCGCCGCGCCTGTGGTGGTGGCGGCCATCCTGAAGCGCGTGCCGCTGGTGGTGATGGAGCCCAACGCGATGCCGGGCGCGGCGAACCGCTATGTCGGGCGGTTTGTCGCACGCGCGTTGCTGAGTTTTCCGCAGGCCCAGAGCTATTTCCCGCAAGGGCGCTCCGAGTTATCCGGCATGCCGGTTCGCGCGGAGTTTTTCGCCCTGCCGCCCAGGCCCGCGGGCGACCGGTTGAACCTGCTGATCACCGGCGGCAGTCAGGGCGCCCGTTCGTTGAACTTGGCGGCCGAGGACAGTTGGCGTTACTTCGAACGCGCGCGCATTCCGATCCGGATCGTGCACCAGACTGGACCGTCGCAGCACGCCGAGATTTCGCGAGCCTTCAAGAAGACCGGGCTCGACGGCGAAGTGGTTCCCTTCATCTCCGACATGCCTGCCGCGTTTGGCGCCGCGGACCTGATCGTCAGCCGCTCCGGCGCGGGGACAGTGTCGGAAATCGCCGCCGCCGGCAAGCCTTCGATCCTTGTGCCCTATCCTTTCGCCGCCGACCAGCACCAATTGAAGAACGCCCAGGCGTTAGTGAATGCGGGCGCCGCGCGCATGGTGCTGGACGCCGAGTTATCCGGAGAACGCCTGTTTTCCGAAGTTCGTCGTCTTTGGGAATTGCCTGGCGATCTGGCGAAGTTGGCCGAAACGGTCCGCCAGTTCGCCAAACCGAACGCCGCGGCCAGGGCGGCTGAGATCCTGGAGGCGTACGCATGACCGAACGCCTGGTGCTGTCCTTCGGAACCGGCGCGGTGATTCTCAGCGTGCTGGTATTCGGCTTATGCGCGGCCGGACTGGCTCGGACGCCCTGGCTGGTGTGCGCCGCCTTGGCGACGACGGGCGTCATGATACGGTTCCCGATCGGCGGGCCGCGGCTGGAGTCTCCCCGTCTTGGCGTGCGGCAACGCTTTCTGCTCTGGGCGGTCATAGCGCCGTTCGCGGTGCTGTACCTGGTGAACGCCGCCGCTCCTGAGATCAGTCCCGATGGGAGTTACTACCACCTGGGACTGGTTCGCCGCTATCTGAACCACGGCGGGTTCTACGCGATCACCACGGACCTGTTCGCCAGTTTCCCGCAAGGCGCCGAGATGTTGTTTCTGGTGGCTTACTCGATGGGCAAGCACTCGGCGGCGGCGCTGACTCACCTGGCGTTTCTATTCGCGCTGCCCGCGGCGATGATCGCCTACAGCCGACGGTTTGGATTTGGGTTGGCCGGGATTGTGGGCGCGTTGCTGGTGTTTGCCGCGCCGGTGGTGGGAATCGACGGCTCGAGCGCCTATGTCGATGTCGCGCTCGCCTTTTCGGGCTTCGCCTGCTTCTATCTCGTCGAGTTATGGGACGGCGAGGCGGCCTCCTGGCCCGTGCTAGCCTGGGCCGGGCTCATGGCGGGGTTCTGCTTCGCCATCAAGTATACGGGCGCCGCGGCGTTGTGCTTCGCGGTGATCTGTGTCGCGTGGCGGGGCCGTTCGCTGCGGTTGGGGCTGGTGAAGCCTCTGGCGGCGTTGGGGGCGCCTGCGCTATTCGTCATGATTCCGTGGCTTGTGAAGAACTGGGTCACGGTGGCGAACCCCGTTTCTCCATTCTTCAACCGATGGTTCCCGAACCCGTACGTTCACGTTTCGTTTGAAAACGAACTGCGCGACGCGATGCGGCACTTGAACGGCGCGAGCATTGGATGGCGGACTCCGGCGGAATTGACCATCGGCGGCGGCCTTCTGCAAGGGACGCTGGGGCCGGCGTTCCTGCTGGCGCCGATCGCGCTGGGCGCGGTTCGGACTCCTAATGGACGGCGCATCCTGGCCGCCGCCGCTCTCTTCGCCCTGCCCTGGTTCACCAACATTGGGACGCGCTTTCTGATCCCGGCGCTGCCGTTCGTCGCGCTGGCCATGGGGATCGCGATCGCTCGCTACCCCAAGATGGCGGCGGCGTTGGCGCTGGCGAACGCCGTGGCGTGTTGGCCGTGGGTGTTGGACCGGTATTGCTCGCCTGCTAACTGGCGGCTGACTCGATTCCCGGTGGCGGCGGCGTTGCGCATCACTCCCGAAGAAGAGTTCCTCGAAACCTATGCGCCGGAGATTCGCTACGCCCGTCTTCTCCAGTCGGCGACTCCGCCGGGAAGCGTGATTTACACGGCGCAGCCGGTGATGACGTCCTATACGGACCGGACCGTGCTGCTGAACTACACCTCCGCGTTGAACAGCCGCCTGGAAGATACACTGGCCGCGGCGGTGAAACCGGATCGCCTGGCTGCCCGACGCGTTGTGTTCCGTTACCCGGCGCGGAGCCTCGCCAGAGTTCGCATCGTCGCGTCGGGCGAAGCGGCCGATTGGGCGATTCATGAAATTGAAGGCGAGACGATTCGCCTGTTCGCGCAACCAAATTCTTGGGACGCCCGACTTGCCGGCGACGGTCTGCTCGCGACTTCCTGGCGCGCGTGGGAGCCGGTCCGCCCCGGCATGTATTTCGAGATAGCCCTGCCGCCCAGTCGCGAGACGGGAGTTATCGCCTTCCGGACGCGTTCCGGCGGCCCTCTGCCGCCGCTCCGGCTGGATGGCGAGTCAGCCTCGGGCGAGTGGAGCACGCTGAGTTCGGCGCCGGCTATCGAGACAGGACTGAGCGTTCCGGATCCCCGGCCAGAAGCCATTGCCGAACTCCGGCGAAATGGCGTAACTCACGTTTTGATTCACGATCAGGAGCCGCTGGGGCCCGATTTCCGGACTCATACCACCGAATGGCGCGTGCGGTTCGCCGGCGAATCCCCCCCTTTGCGACTTTATTCGCTCGATCGCGCGGAAAGCATTGACAGGACCAAAGAAGTCCGAAACAATACGAGGTAAAAGTGTTTTTTAAGCAGCAGCACTTCCATTTCACGGGCATCGGCGGCATCGGCATGAGCGGCATCGCCGAGGTGTTGCTAAATCTCGGTTACAAGATCAGCGGCTCCGATCTTCGGCTGACTCCCATCACGCAGAGGCTGGCCTCCATGGGCGCGGTGATTTTTGAAGGACACGGCGCGAAGAACGTCGACTCCGCCAACGCCGTGGTGGTGAGTTCCGCCGTGGATCCGCGTAATCCCGAGTTAGAAGAAGCGCGGCGTCTGAATATTCCGATCATCCCGCGCGGCGAACTGCTGGCTGAGTTAATGAGGCTCAAGTTCGGCGTCGCCATCGCTGGCAGCCACGGCAAGACGACCACCACATCCATGGTGGCCACCATCCTGAGCGAATGCGGCCTGGATCCGACGGTGGTCGTCGGCGGACGCGTGGGCACGATGGGCGGATCGAACGCGCGCGTCGGACATAGCGACTTCCTGGTGGTCGAATCGGACGAAAGCGACGGCTCCTTCCTGAAACTCAGCCCGATCCTCGCCGTGGTCACCAATATCGACCGCGAGCACCTGGACCACTACGCCGACATCGAGGAGATTCGCTCCGCCTTCCGCGATTTCGTGAACAAAGTGCCGTTCTATGGCGCGGCGATCCTGTGCCTGGACGACGAAAATGTCCAGCAGATTCTGCCGTCGATCAACCGGCGAACGATCACCTACGGCGCGAGCGCCCAGGTGGACCTGCTGGTCACCGACGTCGCCTGCGGGCACTTCTCGAGCGACTTCGGCCTGCGGCTGCGCGGCGAGAACCTGGGCCGGTTCCACCTGAGTATCCCGGGTTACCACAACGTCCTGAACGCGGCGGCGGCCGTCGCGGTCGCGCTTGAGTTGGAAGTCCCGGCCGCGCGAATCAGCGAGGCGCTGGCCACTTTCGCGGGCGTCGACCGGCGCTTTCAGAAGCGCGGCGAAGCGCGCGGCGTCACAGTGATCGACGACTACGGCCACCACCCGACCGAAATCCGCGCGACGCTGGCGGCGGCCCGATTGTGCGAATTCCGCCGCATTCTGGCGATCTTCCAGCCGCACCGCTACACGCGCACACGGGCGCTGATGGATGAGTTCGCGCGATCGTTCAACCAGGCCGACCAGCTCTATCTGCTGGACATCTACGCGGCGTCGGAAAAGCCTATCGAGGGCGTCAGCGCGTTCGCCCTGGCCGACCGCCTGCGCGCCTTCGGCCACCGCGGCGTCAACTACGTGGGCAGCCTGGACCAGGCGGTGGAGGCTGTACTGCGCGACGCCGAACCCGGCGATCTGGTGATGACGCTGGGGGCGGGAAGCGTTTGGCAGGCGGGCGACCGCATCCTCGACCGATTGAGGGGGCAGCGCGATGGCTCGTAAATCGGAATCGAAGTCCAAGGGTCGGTCCTGGGTTACGGTGCTGGGCTACTCGCTACGCGTTGCGGCGGCTGGCGCGGTGTTGGTGGGCGGCCTGTACGGTTGGAATCGCGCCGAGCACTTCATCGTGCGGGATTCGCGCTTCTTGCTGGCGTCGCCCGATTTCGGACTGGAGAGTCCGGGCCTCGAACTTGAGGGCGTTCGCTACGCTTCGCGAATCGAAATCCTGAACGTCTTTCGCCAGGACTTCGGCCGCAGCGTCTACCTGCTGCCGCTCGCCAAGCGGCGCGAGCAGTTGATCCAACTCGACTGGGTGAAGGACGCCTCCGTGGCGCGCGTCTGGCCGAATCGCGTCTATGTGCGGATTCACGAACGCGAGCCAGTGGCCTACGTGCAGTATCCGATGGACGAGGCGGCGCGGATCGCTTTGATCGACGGCGACGGCGTGATCCTGCGTCAACCGGCGCAGGGCAAGTTCCGCCTGCCGGTGCTGATGGGCGTGCGTCCGGGCGAAACGCCGGAAACCCGCCGCTTGAAAGCGCGCCGGCTGGCGCTTGTCATGAAGGATATCGGCGACGTCGGCGAACGTGTTTCCGAGGTCGACGTAGCCGACCGCAGTAACATCCGAGTCACCGCGAAGGCCGAGAACCGCGTGGTGACCCTGTTGCTGGGCGACCAGAACTTCGGGCGGCGTTTCCAGACGTTTCTCGATCATTACCCGGATATTCAGCGCCGACTGCCGGGCGCGACGGTGCTCGATCTCCGTCTGGAGGATCGAATCACGGCCGCGGAGCAGGAACAATGACGGGCGGTGGAGGCAGCATTGGGCGTTAGGAACAAGACTCAACTGGCGGTCGGTCTCGACGCGGGATGTTCGCGGACACGGTGCGTGATCTGCGCGATCGAGGACGGCCGTCTGCGCTTCCTCGGCTATGGTGAAACCGCCTCGGCGGGGTGGATCAAGGGCCGCATTTCGGACACCGTGGCGTTGTCGGAATCCATGCGCGTGGCCATCCGCGAAGCCGAACGGTCCGCGCAGCAACTGGTCGACTCCTGCGTGGCGGGCATGGGCGGGACCACCGTGCAGAGCGGTTACGCGCGCGCCGTCTACGAGTTCGGACACGCGCGGGAGATCCAGCAGGATGACGTCACCTACGTCATCGATCAGGCGGCCCGCGTGCGCCTGGAAGCCGACCGCATGCTGCTGCACGTGTTCCCGCGCGACTTCGTGCTGGACGGGCGCGCCGGCTATCGCAACCCGCGCCGCTCCACGTGCGCGCGCCTGGAGGCGAACGTCCTCGCGGTGACGGCATCCTCCCACGAACACGATTCGCTGGTGGACGCCATCCATCAGGCGCATCTGGCCGTCGAAGAAACGGTGTTTGAGCCGATCGCCGCCGCCTACGCTGCGATCATCCCGCAGGACCGCGCCCGCGGCGTGGCGGTGATCGACCTGGGGATGCACTCCACCGACATCGTCATCTTCGACGGCGACGCTTTGATGCTGGCTGCGCCGCTGCCGGTGTGGTCCGATCACATGACTCGAGACGTCGCCTGGGTGTTGAAGTGCCCCTACGAAGACGCCGAGGGCATGAAGAAGGAATACGGATCGGCCAACGCCGCCGCGACTGCGGAAAACAGCTATGTGCAGTTGCCACCCGCCGAGGGCCGCGCCCCGCGCGAGGTGTCGCGCAAGGAACTGAACGAAATCATTGAAGCGCGCGCCGTTGAAATGTTCCGCTATGCGAAGGCGGAAATCTCGAAGGCGGGCATGGACCAGTCGCTGCTCGAAGGCGTTGTGCTGTGCGGCGGCGGTTCGATGTTGAACGGAATCTGCGACGTGGCCGAGGACATCATCGGCTGCTCGTCGCGCAACGGTTTGGCCGTGGGAATCAAGGATTGGCCAGAGGAGTTGGACAATCCTGTATGGACCACGGCGGCGGGCTTGGCGATGTATTCCGCCCGGTTGAAGTTCCGCGTCCAGACGAAGCGGCGGGCGCCTGGACTGGTGGGCATGGTGCGGGGCTAGCTCAAAGAGTTACGAAACAGACCAAAAAGGGAGCGGCAGATGGCTGACTTGAAGTTCATGATGCAGGAAGAGTCGATCGCGGGGACCCGGATCAAGGTGGTCGGCGTCGGCGGCGGCGGGTCCAACGCAGTCGCCCGCATGATCAGCGAGGGAGTGAGCGGCGTGGACTTCTACGCCATGAACACCGACGTTCAGGCGTTGAACGCGTCGCCGGTTCCCAACAAGCTCGCCATTGGTTCGAAGCTGACCAACGGCCTGGGCGCCGGGTCGGACCCCAGCGTTGGCCGCCAGGCCGCGCTGGAAGACACCGAGCGGATCATCGAATCGCTCGAAGGGGCCGACATGGTGTTCGTCACCGCCGGACTCGGCGGCGGCACGGGCACGGGCGCGGCGCCGGTTGTGGCGTCGCTCGCCAAGGAACTGAACGCCCTGACCGTAGCCGTCGTCACCAAGCCATTCTCCTTTGAAGGCTCGCGACGCATGAAGTCGGCCGAACGCGGGCTGGCGGAACTTGCCGCCACGGTGGACACCATCATCACCATCCCGAACAACCGCATGCTGGAACTGGCCCCGCGCGGCACCAGCTTCGCGCAGGCCTTCAAGATGGCCGACGACGTTCTGCGACAGGCCGTGCAGGGCATCAGCGACATCATCACCACGCCGGGCCTGATCAACCGCGACTTCTCCGACATCCGCTCCATCATGCTCGGCATGGGCCACGCCATCATGGGCACGGCTTCGGCGCGCGGCGAGAACGCGGCGGTGCAGGCGGCCGAACGCGCCATCAACTCGCCCCTGATGGAGGCGGGCGGCGTGAAGGGCGCCCGCGGCGTGCTGATCAACATCACCGCTTCGAGCCAACTCGGCATCCACGAAGTCAATGAGGCGTGCGAACTCATCCGCGCCGCAACGGACAATGAGGACGTCCAGATCAACTTCGGCGTGGTCGTGAACGAATCGCTCGAAGACGAGGTGCGCATCACCGTCATCGCCACCGGCTTCCATCGCGACCTCCCAGTGATCGAGACGGGCAAGACCGCACCCGCGCCGGAGCCGCGCATCGTCGAGCCGGCCTACTCCGCGCCCGCGCCGGTCGTTGCGCCGCCTCCCGCCGCGCCCGAACCGCCGCCCGTGCCCGTATACGTCGAGCCCGTGGTCGCGCCGCCCGCCTACGCGCACTATGAAGAGCCCGCGCCCATGGCGATGGCCGCCGCGGCCGGCGCTTCCACCAGCTATGCGCCGGAGCCGCCTCCGCCGCCGCAGCCCGCCGTGCGCGAGGATCCCGTGCTCCCATTTGACGATTTGGATGTGCCCGCCGTGCTCAGACGCGGCGCCCGCCACATCTATCAGTGACCATTTCGGCGCCCGTCTCCATCCCAAGTGGGGGCGGGCGCTACGTCATATATACGCTGAAGTGGCCAACGTCCCGATAGCCCATCTTCCGGTACATGTCATAGCCCGCGCGAGTGGCCTGTAACACCGTGCGCTCGATGCCCGTTTCCCGACGGTAGTGCGCGATCACCTGCCGCACCAGCGCCTCCGCGTAGCCCTTGCGCCGGTGGTGCTGCAGCGTGCCGACTGAGTAAATGCCGATGGCGCCCGCCGCCACCACCGCCGCCGTCGTAGTCACAGGGATCCCGCGCCAGTAGCCGACAAAGCCGTGGTAGGCGTGACGCCAGGCCTCCTCGCCGCCGTACACCAGCTTGCAGGTTCCGAACGGAATGTCGAAATTGAGCGACGTCGCGTGCGCGAAATCGGCGCGCGTGGCGGCGTCGGCCACCGCGCGGCACTCCACCTCGGGCAACAGCCGGTCAGGCGGCCTCAGCCGTTCCGCCAGCATTCCCGGAGCCTCGGTCAGCCGCCGCAATCCCTTCTCCGCGAATATCGCCCCGGCCCGGTTGCGCAGGGGCGTAATCAGGTCGTCGCACACCCACAGCGACCATCGCGTCTTCTGCTGTTCGTAGAACTGCCCCGCCGTCGCCAGTCGCCGCCGCAGCGCGTCCTCGTCCCCCACCGCGCCCGCGAACATGGCGATGTTGAACACGCCGTAGTTCACGCCGGAATCGATCAGCAGCATGCCGTCCTGCTCACTCACGGAGCCGTGCCCGCTTGCCAATCCGAAGAACGGCATCGCCGCGCGAAGATTGCCCTCGACCACGCAATAGTCAGCTTCAGCCGCCACGCCGCGATTAGAGCAAAGTAATCGGGTCCACGTCAATGACAAGGGATGTCGCGTTCCATTTCCGATTTGCGGCGAACCGCCGCAGATCCCTCAATAACTCGTTCAGGCGCTTGCGGCTCGACGACTTGATCAGCATCTGGTAGCGGTATTCCGCCTTCAGTCGCTCCACCGGGGCCTCGGCCGGGCCCAGCACCTTGGTGTCCTCCGGAGGCGGAGTCATCAGCCGTCCTAACTCGGCGCTCATCCGCATCGCGTCCTCCTGGCTCGCGCTCCGCACCAGCACGTTCGCCAGCGCGGCGAACGGAGGATATCTCATCAGCCGCCGGAATTGCAGCTCCTTTTCATAGAAACCCGGGTAATTCTGCTGCGATGCCAGCCGCACCGCGTAATGATCCGGATTGATGGTCTGAATCATGACGATTCCCGGCAGCGCGCCGCGTCCGGCGCGCCCGGCCGCCTGGGTCAGCAGTTGAAACGTGCGCTCCGCCGCGCGGAAGTCGGGCAGCCCCAGTCCGGTGTCGGCCGAAATGATCCCCACCAGCGTGACATTGGGGATGTCGTGCCCCTTGGCGATCATCTGCGTGCCCACCAGGATGTCGTAGGCGCCCTCGCGAAACCCTTGTAGGATGCTCTCGAAGTGCCGTTTCCCGGCCACCGTGTCGCGGTCCATGCGCGCGATCCGGGCCGTCGGGAACGTCTTGTGTAACTCGTCCTCCACGCGCTCGCTGCCCGTGCCGAGAAACTGTATATACTCGCTGCCGCACTTGGGACACACGCTCGGCACGCGCTCGGCGTAGTTACAGTAATGGCATAACATGCGCCGGTCGCGCCGGTGATAAGTCAGCGTCACGGAGCAGTTGACGCACTCCATCCGCTCGCCGCAACTCCGGCAGGCGACAAAGCTCGAATATCCGCGCCGGTTCAGCAACAGCATGGTCTGTTCGCCGTTGGCGATGCGATGCTCCACCGCGTCGATCAGTTTGCGCGAAAACGTCGACTGCTTGCGGGTCTCCAGAAACTCCTGCCGCATGTCGATCAGCTCCACCTGCGGCATGGGGCGCTTCTCGATGCGTTCGGGCAACTCGAGCAACCGGTACTTGCCGCGCTCGGCGTTGAAGCGGGTCTCCAGGCTCGGAGTCGCCGACCCCAGCACCACGCACGCCCCCGCCTGCTGCGCCCGCACCACCGCTACATCCCGGCCGTTGTAGCGCGGCGTCTCGGCCTGCTTGTAACTCGAATCATGCTCCTCGTCGACGATGATCAGGCCCAGGTTGCGCACCGGCGCGAACACCCCGGAGCGCGTCCCCACCACCACCGCCGCCGCCCCGGTCCGTATCCGCCGCCACTGATCGGCGCGCTCGGCGTCGTTGAAGGCCGAATGCAGAATCGCCACCCGATCGCCGAAACGATCGAAAAACTGGCCCGCCACGGCCGGAGTCAGCCCGATTTCCGGCACCAGCAGCATCGCTCCGCGGCCCAGCGCCAGCGCCGCGTCGATCGCCCGCAGATAAATCTCCGTCTTGCCCGATCCGGTGACGCCCTGCAATAGATACGGCCGGAACTCCCGGGCCTCGATCGCCGATCGTATCTCCTGAAACGCCGTCAACTGGTGCGAATTCAGCGTCAGGTGCGGCCGGATCTGTCCATCGGAACTCAGCAGGCTCTCGGTGCGCAGCGTCAGCGTCCCGCGCCGCGCCAACGCCCGCGCCGACTCACTGGCTTTCGATATGAGTCCGTCTAACTCACCCAGGTTATGGCTGCCCGGATGTAGCTCGAGATAGGCCAGCAGCTCCCGCTCGGCCTTCGAGAACTTACCCTCCTGGGGCCGCCGCTCCAGTTCCACCCGCAGCCGGGCCGCCGACGCGCGCATCGGATCGCGCTCCGCCTCCACGTCCTCCACCTCGACAAAGCCCTTCTTGATCAGCGAACGCAGCACGTTCGCCGCCTCCGGCAGCTTCTTCTTGAGATAGGAGGCGCTCAACGGCCGCGCCTCCAGCATGCGCATCACGGCCACCGTCGGATTCTCGTCCGACGCCCCCAGTAGCAGTTGCTTGGCGGCGTCGCGGCCCGAATCGGTCAGCGAATACATCTTGCCCCGCCGGATCTCGCCCGCCAGCGGCATCATCCCCCGCAGCACCTCGCCGAGCGGCGCGCAGTAATAGGATGCGATCCACTCGCCCAGCGCGAGCATTCCCTCGTCCAGCGCCGGCGTCTCATCAAGCAGTTGCAGCACCGGCCGCGCCGGCGCCTCGGGCGGCTCGTCATGCACGCGCAGCACCACCCCGGTCAGCTTGCGCGACCCGAACGGCGCCGTGATCCGAGCCCCGCGCTGCACCCGATGCCGCAGCGTCTCCGGCAGCTCATAGGTGAACGCCTGATCGAGCGGAACCGGAAGGCTGACGTCACAGTACGCGTTCATGCCAGGCGGAACCGGCGTCGTTGCTGAGTGGACACAATTCCATCCTACCCGCACGCGACGGTAGTGGCCTCCGCCGAGCCATGTTCTCTCGCTCCGCCGCTGTACACTCATAGAACGCCGATGACGCCGGATCGTCCGCACATTCCGCCTGAACTCTCCACCCTGTCGGGCGAAGAACTGACGACGCTCGACCGCCTGGCCGACGCCGCCGTCGACATGGATTCGGACCAGCGCGAAGCCTTTGTCGAAGAGCTTCGTTCCACCGATCCCGCCCGGGCCGAACGTCTCGTGCGCCTGCTCGCCTGGCGCGAGCCTCCCGCCGATTTCCTGGCCGATCCGGTCCTGCGCATCCGTGGAGGCTCCCTCGCCGCCGGCGACACGCTCGAAGAGCAGTACCGCGTTGAAAGCTTCCTCGGTTCCGGCGGAATGGGCGAAGTCTACGCCGCGCTCGACCTGGTCGCCGGCCGCCGCGTGGCCCTCAAGACCATCCGCCCCACCATTTCCGCCGACCCCACCGCGCGGGCCCGCTTCCGCAAGGAGTTCCAGCTCTCGGCCCGCGTCGTCTCGCCCAACGTCTGCCGTACCCTCGACATCTGCTGGCCGCACCCGCCCGATCAGCGGCGCCCCGTCTTCCTCATCATGGAATTGCTCCAGGGGCAGACGCTCGCCGACTGGATGGCCGCCCACGGCGCCGCTCCTCCGGTCCGCGCGCTGTCCATTCTTCGCCAGGCGGCCCAGGGGTTGGAAGCGGCCCACCGCGCCGGCGTCATCCATCGCGATCTGAAGCCGGGGAACATCCACCTGTGCCCCGCTCCAGGCGGTGACCTCCGCGTCGTGCTCACCGATTTCGGCCTATCCCGGCAGGCCAACCCCACCGCCAGCGTCGTAAGTTCGCTCACCGCCAGCGGCGACGTCATCGGTACGGTCTCCTACATGGCTCCGGAACTGCTTCGCGGAGAGGACGCCACCTTCGCCTCCGACGTTTACGCCTTCGGCGTCGTAATGTACGAACTGATCGCCGGCCGCAAGCCTTTTGAAATCGACTGGCGGTCGCCGCTGCTATCGGCCGTCCGAGCGCTGTCGGAGGATGCGCCGCCCCCCAGCGCCTTCAACCCTTCCGTCCCCCCCGAATGGGACGCCGCCGTCGCGGGTTGCCTGTCGCGAGATCCGGCGCTCCGGTTCGCCTCCGCCTCCGCCGCCATCGCCGTCATCGACGGTCAGGCCCCCGCCGCGCCGGAGCCTCCTCCCAAGCGTTCGCCCTTCGATTGGCTGCGCCGCAAACCGCAGGGCCGCCGCTGACACTACAATCGATCTAATGCCCCCGACGCCTGATCCGGAGTCCTCCGAGACCATCGCGCAGACCGCGGCCATCCCGTCGAGTTCCCGGCCCAGCCTCCCCCGGCTCACCCACACCGCGGTCGAGGACGAGGGCCGCTTCCTGCCCGGCGCCGTCATCGGAGGCCGCTACCGCATCATCGGCCTTCTGGGCCGCGGCGGCATGGGAGAGGTCTACCGCGCCACCGACCTCATGCTCGGCCAGGCCGTCGCGCTGAAATTCCTGCCCGATTCCGCCGCTTCCAACGAGTTCCTGCTCGAACGCTTCCACGGCGAAGTCCGCGTCGCCCGCCAAGTCTCGCACCCCAACGTCTGCCGCGTCTACGATATCGGAGAAGCCGACGGCGTGCCGTTCATCTCGATGGAGTACGTCGACGGCGAGGACCTCGCGTCCCTGTTGCAGCGCATCGGTCGCCTGCCCGCCGACAAGGCGCTCCAGGCCGCCCGCCAGATCTGCGCCGGTCTCGCCGCCGCCCATGGCAAAGGCGTCATTCACCGCGACCTCAAGCCGCAGAACATCATGATGAACAAGCGCGGCGAGACCGTGATCATGGACTTCGGCCTCGCCGCCGTCGCCGACCAGATCAGCGGCGCCGAGGCGCGTCACGGCACGCCCGCCTACATGTCGCCGGAGCAGCTGAAAGGCGCCGAAGTCACCGCCAAAAGCGACATCTACGCCCTCGGCCTGGTGCTCTACGAACTGTTCACCGGCAAACGCGCCTTTGAGGCCAAGAGCGTGCCGCAACTGCTCGACCTGCAGGAATCGGCTCAACTGGCCAGCATGACCTCCATCGCCGCCGAAATCGACCCGGCCGTCGAGAAGGTGGTGCGCCGCTGTCTGGAAACGGACCCTGCCCGCCGTCCGGCCACCGCGCTCGCCGTCTCCGCCGCGCTCCCCGGCGGCGACCCTCTGTCGGCCGCTCTGGCCGCCGGCGAAACCCCCTCGCCGGAGTTGGTGGCTGCCGCCGGCGCGAACGAAGGCCTGCCGCGCAAGTACTCCATCCCCTGCCTGCTGTTCATCATCGCCACGCTCATCGCGATGCCGATGTTCCGGCAACGTTCGGGGGCGTTATTCAACGCCGCACTTGAAGATCCGCCGGACGTTCTCAAGCACAAGGCCCGCAACATCGCCGCGGCGCTCGGGTATCCCAAAAGGCCGGCCGACACGGCGCTCTGGTTGACTCAGCGAGGGTTGTTGCTCGACGCGCTAACCCGGCGCAACGCCGCCAGCCAAGCCCGCTCCTGGCTCGAGTTCGAAGCGCCGTTGCTCGCCCAGGTTCGCGAGAGCCCCGCTTTCCTCAACGCCGCTCCCAACGGCTATGTGGATTCCGAGCAGCCTCCTCCGCTCACGCCCGGAATGCTCGAAGTCCAGTTGGAGGCCCACGGCCGCTTGCGCGCCTTCTCCGCCATGCCATACCCGCCCGGCCAGGAACTTCCCGCGCCGGTCTCGGT
The DNA here is from genome assembly GCA_018268715.1 of Acidobacteriota bacterium. Lineage (GTDB taxonomy): Bacteria > Acidobacteriota > Terriglobia > Bryobacterales > Bryobacteraceae > TMP-7. The sequence goes on from JAFDVZ010000015.1 coordinate 144,401, forward strand.
CGACGACGTCTTCCGTCTGGCCGGCTTCGACAAATCCCGCTTTGTGGAAACCGCCCCGCGCACTGTGCCGCGCGCGCCCGCCGATGAACTGCACGCTTGGAAGGGGACACATCCGGTGATCCCCGACGTTCCCATTACGGTCGAAGTTGGCTCGTGGAAGGGGCGCATTACCCACTTCCACATCATTTGGCCGTGGTCGCCGGATCCCAACGCCAGCGCCCGGTCCGAGCCCTGGCTGGCGAAGATGCGGACCATCGTCGGCATCTCCGCGCTCGTCGCGCTGGTGTTTTTCGGCGTCCTGCTGGCGCGCCGCAACTGGAAGGCGGGTCGCGTGGATCGTCGCGGGGCCATGTGGATCGGCGTCGGCCAGTTCCTCATACAAATGGCCGCCTGGTTTGGCCGCGTCCACGCCACGCCCAGCCTCGGCTTGCTGTTCAACTTCGTCAACGCCCTGGGCGACGCAGCCGTTCCCTCGGCCGGCTTGTGGCTCGTCTACCTTGCGCTCGAACCCGAACTGCGACGTCGTTGGCCGCACACGCTGGTGGCCTGGACCCGGGTCCTGTCGGGACGCTGGCTCGACCCGACCGTCGGCGGCCACGTGCTGGTCGGCGCGGCGACCGGTTCGGCCCTGCTCTGGCTGGCGGAGGGCATCGGCCTTTTTCAGTCCGGCATTTTGGGCACGGTCGGCGGCATCTACGGTCTTCAGGGGACGCGCCCCTGGGTAGGCGTAGCCATCGGCCGCGTTGGGGAAGGGCTTCAGGTGGGCCTGCTGGTCTTCTTTATGCTGTCCGGCCTCCGGTACCTGTTGCGCCGGGATTGGATCGCCACCATCGTCGGCGCCCTCGCCATGACCTTCACCCAGAGCGACATCGCCTACTCCTCCAACCAGGCGCTGGCCTTCGGCCTCTACGTCGTGCTGTACGGCGGGCTCATCTTCGCCCTGCTTCGCCTGGGACTGGTGGTGGCCGTCGCGGAGGTCTTTTTCATCAACACCATCAACGCGATTACGGTGGGCGCCGACTGGACCGCCTGGTACGCGCCGCCCGGCCTGGCCCTGATGGCCCTGGTGTTGGGCGTCGCGCTGTTCTCCTTCCGCCTGTCGCTCGGCGCGAGCGCCGCCGCCGGCTCGTCCACGGTCGTCTCCTCGGCCCCCGTCATATAATCTCCATAATGGCGGCTTTGTCAGACGCTGTATTTCCACGCCTGGTGGACCTCCGGCAATTGCGTCCGGACGACCTGCAGCCGCTTCTGACCGAAGAGATCGAGGAGTGGCGCCAGAACCTCGATTGGGATTTCAAGGGCTCGGCCGACCTGGTCGAGCGCTTCGTCGCCATGCACGCCCTGATGGGCTACGGCCTGGTCGCGGCCAACCGCATCGTCGGCTACACCTACTACGTCTGCGAGGAACGCAAGGGATTGATCGGGGATCTGTATGTTTTGCCCCGATATCGCAGCGAAGAGATGGAAAATCAACTACTTAGGCCGGTTCTCGACCGCCTTGCCGAGGCTCCCTGGGTGCGCCGCGTTGAGTCGCAATTGATGATGTTAACGCGCAGTTTTGATCGAATTTTGCCGTTTTCCGAGCATGTTTCGGCCTATCCGCGCACGTTTATGACGGTTCCTCTCGACTCCGTCGAGAGGTTGCCGCACGGGGGCCGGGACATTGGCATTACCTATCAGACGTGGCACGACCGCTTCCAGGAAGAGGCGGCACATCTGATCTCCGCCGCCTACCGGGGCCACATCGACAGCGAAATCAACGACCAGTATCGTTCCCCGTCCGGCGCGCGCCGTTTTCTCCTGAATATTGTTCAATATCCGGGCTGCGGGGCCTTCTATTCGACGGCCTCCCAGGTGGCCATGACGCCCGGACACCGGCTGTGCGGCATCAGCCTGGCGAGCCTGGTCCGCCACGACGTCGGCCACATCACGCAGATCTGCGTGGGCCCGGAAGTGCGCGGAAAACACGTCGGATATGAGCTTTTACGACGCAGTTTGGTCGAATTACGGCGTCAAGGATGCCGAAAAGCGACGCTTACGGTGACTACTGCGAACGAAACCGCCATCCGGCTCTACCGACAGGTGGGGTTTGCGCCGTCGCGCTCCTTCGCGGCGTTTGTCTGGGACGGGCTGTAAACCGCCTCGGTTCGCATACCCCGAAAATCGCCGTTCACACGCCTCGATTTATATCCTATCTATAACAAAACAATAGGAATCCGGTAGCCCGAAAATGAGCGGTTCCGGGCTCTCCCTGGTAGGCTCGGGGCGGGAATGGACCCGGCCCAGTCCGCCGGAGACGTCCAACAAGGAGTTTACTATGATCAACCAGTTACGAGCGCCGGCCATGGCCGGGCCCTGTCGCCGCTGCGCGACGGGATCCGGGAGGTTCCGCAATGCCTAATTGCATCCCTGTCGTTCCGGCGCTGCCGGACGAGGCCTACTACCCGGTCGCCCGGCTCTATCTCGTGCCCACGTTCGACCGCAACACGTACCGGTCCACGTTCGGCGAGGACGCTCCGACCTACGACGGCGCCCGCAAGACCAAGACCTGGTTCGACTCGACGGCCATCCAGAACGCCGGCTCTCCGGACGCCATGGTGCAATACACGGTCATCGAGCGCGACCTCGCCGGCAACGTGACGCCGAAGTCGATCACCATGACGGCGCGCGAGGCGGCCACGGTGAATCTCTACGGCATTCACAGCTACTCGCAATACCAGATCGCGCCCACAAAAGCGACGACGGAGGGCATCGGCGCCCTGATCAATCCCGTCAATCTCTGCCTGCAGTCCGACGCGATCGCCCTGGCCAAGAGCTTCGGCCTGGACGCTTCGGCGGTCAGCGAGAGCCCGCTCTCCATCGTTTATCCGGCGGGCGAACTCCGCCGGCTCTGGCTCATCCAGTACAAGGGCTTCCAGTTGACGGCCGGCACCCTGTTGTTCGAGATGAACCAGAACGGCGCCGGAGCCCCCGGGCACTGGAACCTGGACGGCGGCGAACCGAACTGGATCAGCGACCTGCCCAGTTCCCTGCCGCCCCAGAATCCGGCTTGGGGAACTCCCTGCCGTCCCCTCCAAGACGTCGAGGCGATTTCGGTTAACCCCTTTGGATTCATGATCTATCGAAAAGACCGCGCTTCGGTGTACACGCAGTCGTCGACGGCGGCACCGGCGGTTACCCTCTCCACCGGCTCCACGACGCCCAGCGCCGCGACCACCACCACTACCACCGGGACGTCCACCACGACGGCCCCCGCTTCGACCGAATCGAGCGCCACCTCCGACTTCCTGGCGCGCCTCGAGCAGAATCTGCTCTCGCTGTTCAAGAGCGCCCTGATCCAGACCCTCAGCCAGCAGAAATAGCCGGCTGTCCAACCAGCGGTGGAGCGGGTCCGTGCTGCTCCACCCGCTACAATTGAACGTGGCCCCAACCCCCAAGCCCAAAATGCCGTCTCCGGAGCGACTACGCGCGCTCTGGCCCGATATTCGCGAGTTGATTATCCCGCGCCGCGGCCTGCTGGCGGCGGGATTTGCGCTGATGCTGGTGAATCGCGTGGCGGGCCTGGTGCTGCCGGCTTCGACGAAGTTCCTGATCGACGACATTATCGGCAAGGGCCGAGGCGAGTACCTGACGCCTCTGCTGATCGCCGTGGTGTCGGCCACGCTCTTACAGGGCGGAACCTCCTTCGCCCTGACCCAACTGCTTTCGAAGGCCGCCCAACGCCTGATCGCCGAACTGCGCTGTAAGGTGCAGGCGCACATCGGACGGCTTTCCCTGCGTTTCTACGATTCGAACAAGACCGGCACGCTGGTGGCCCGCATCATGACCGACGTCGAGGGCATCCGCAACCTGATCGGCACGGGGCTGGTGGAGTTCGCCGGCGGTCTGTTGACGGCGGTGCTGTCGCTCGCGGTGCTATTGCGCATCAGCCCGCTGATGACGGGCGTGACGCTGGTGTTCATCCTGCTGTTCGGCGCGGCGCTCCAGAAGGCGTTCTCCTCCATCCGGCCGATTTTCCGCGAGCGCGGCAAAATCAACGCCGAGGTGACGGGGCGGTTGACGGAAACCCTGGGCGGCGTGCGCGTGGTGAAGGGCTACCACGCCGAATCGCGGGAGGAGGACGTTTTCGCCGCCGGCGCCACGCGCCTGCTCAACAACGTGCTGAAGTCGCTGACCGCCACCTCCGCCATGGGCCTGTCGGCAAACGTGCTGCTCGGCATCGTGGGCGCCACGGTGATGGCCATCGGAACGCGGCAGATCTGGGCCAAGCAGATCACGCTCGGCGACTTTGTCACTTTCACCGCCTTCATGGCGTTCCTGATCGCGCCGGTGGCGCAGATTGTGGCCATCGGCACGCAACTCACCGAGGCCATCGCAGGCCTCGAGCGCACGCGCGAGATCCTGCACGAAGTCCGGGAGGACGAGGACCCCACGCGCACCGCCGCCCTGCCGCCCATCGAGGGCCACATCGTATTCGACAACGTGAGCTTCGAATACGAGCCGGGCAAGCCGGTGCTCAAGCAGATCAGCTTCGAATCGAAGCCCGACACCGTGACTGCCCTGGTCGGTCCCTCGGGCTCCGGAAAGTCGACCATCATCGGCCTGGCGGCGGCGTTCTACAAACCCGGAGGCGGCATGGTGAGCGTGGACGGCGTCGACCTCGCCACCGCGCGGCTGGATACCTTCCGCACGCAGATCGGCGTGGTGCTGCAGGACACGTTCCTGTTCGACGGCTCGATCCGCGAGAACATCGCCTTCGCGAGGCCGGGCGCGCGCGAGGAGGAGATCCTCGAAGCCTGCCGCATCGCCCGCGTCGACGAGTTCGCCGAGCGTTTCGAGGCCAAATACGACACCATCGTCGGCGAGCGCGGCGTGAAGCTCTCCGGCGGCCAGCGCCAGCGTGTGTCCATCGCCCGCGCCATCCTGGCCAACCCGCGCATCCTGATCCTCGACGAAGCGACGTCGAGCCTCGATTCGGAGTCCGAGGCGCTGATCCAGGAAGGCCTGAAATACCTGATGCGGAACCGCACCACCTTCGTCATCGCGCACCGGCTGTCCACCATCCGTCGCGCCGATCAGATCCTGGTGGTGGAGGACGGCCGGATCATCGAGCGCGGCGACCACGATTCTCTGTACGCGGCGAAGGGGCGTTACTGGGACCTGTACACGCGCCAGCACGGCCTGGAGGCGAACCTGTTCCTGGCCCCCGGGGAAGGCGACGATCCGCCGGAGCGCGGCAGGGCGGCGTAATCGCGCGGAAACACGACCGGGTGCATAATGGCCTAATGAGTACTCCACAACCGCAGGCAAGCGGCATGATCGCCCCGATCCTGCTGGCTGAGCTCGACCACGAGGCGGCGACGACGCGCAAGGTGTTCGAACGCCTGCCCGACAACCTTTTCACCTATAAGCCAACCGAAAAATCCGGCACGCTGGGCTGGACGGCGGCGCACATCGCGCAGATGCTCGAATGGGGCGCGGTGACGATGAAGACCGAATCGTTCGACATCAATCCGCCGGGTGGTCCGGCCTATCAACCCCCCAAGGCCGACAGCCAGGCGGAACTGCTGGCGATGTTCGAAAAGAACCTGGCCGCGTTCCGAGCCGCGATTCAGGGCGCAAGCGACGCCGACTTCATGGCGCCGTGGAGCCTGCTGAGCGGCGGCCAGGTGGCCTTCACCATGCCGCGCGGGGCCTGCATCCGCAGCATGATCATGAACCACATCGTCCACCACCGCGGCCAGCTCACCGTGTACATGCGCCTGAACGGGATTCCGATTCCGTCGATTTACGGCCCCTCGGGCGATGAACCCATGTAGTTTTCCGTCTCCGGGGTATCCGGCGGGTCCCCCTCCGTTCCGCCGTCCGGAAGCGACTCAGGTTGCCGCAAGCACGATATCATTTCTGATGTGATACGTCGGTTCTACGTCCATAATTACCGCTGCTTGGAGAACTTCGAGTTGCCGGTTTCGCGGCAGTCGTCTCTTCTGCTGCTGGGCGACAACGGCGCGGGCAAAACCACGGTCGGCTTTGCTCTTGAGATCCTGCAGAAGATTGCTCGCGGCGTTAACCGCGTTGGGCAATTAGTCGCGCCCGAGGACCTCGCGTGGGGCCGCTCGCGTGTTCCCATGAGGTTTGAGGTGGAGGCCGAGTTGGACGGCGCGGTCTATGAGTACGTGCTCGCGCTCGAGTTACCAGAGCATTTCAAAGAGCTGCGTGTACGCGAGGAGAAGTTGACCGTGGGTGGCGATTCCGTGTATACACGAGCCGCGGCGGAAGTGCGTCTCGCGGGACGTGAGGTTCCCCGCGCTGGCCGGGGTCCGGCGTCGCCTGAGGAAAGCGAGGCGCAGTTCAGAATCGATTGGCATCTGGTTGCGCTGCCCATTGTCCAGGCGCGCTCGGCCAACGACCCATTGGCCGTTTTCAAAGATTGGCTAGCTCGGATGCTGATCCTCCGGCCTGTCCCCAGCCTTATTGCCGGGGAGTCTTCAAAGGAAACGCTACAGCCTAACACACAGGTCACCGACTTTGGAGCGTGGTTCTCTGGGATATTGGCGAATACTCCGGCCGCTTACACCGACATCGAAGAGTATCTCAGGCAGTTGATGCCGGACCTGAAGGATATCAAGAATCCGCTGATCGGAAAGGACTCACGCAGCTTGGTAGTTGCGTTCTCGAATGAGACAGGAAGCATGAGTGTCCCGTTTAAAGATCTGTCGGACGGCGAGAAGTGTTTTATGATCTGCGGCCTTGTGCTCGCGGCGGCAAGGCGATACGGTCCGCTAGTCTGTTTCTGGGATGAGCCGGACAACCACCTGGCGCCCTCCGAGGTCGGCCATTTCGTCATGGCGCTCCGCAGAGCCTTTCAGTCCGGCGGCCAGTTCATAGCAACCTCCCACAATCCGGAAGCGATTCGCACCTTTTCGGAGGAGAACACGCTCGTGCTTTATCGCAGGAGCCATCTTGAACCCACGGTAGTGCGTGTTCGCAGCGAACTGCCGAGCGACGGAGATTTCGTGGGCGCACTGATCCGCGGAGAGTTTAGGACATGAGCGTCAACAGGAATCTACCCCACATTTTCGTACTTCCCGAAGACGATGCCAACCGTCAATTGGTGAATGGTTTCGTCTTGGAACTCACTCGAAATGTTAGGCAGATACAGGCGCTTCCGGAAGCTGGCGGGTGGCTGAAGGCCCTGGGCCGCTTCAACAACCCTCGTGATAGTCATCTCACGTCATTGAGGAAATACCCAAACAGCTTTCTTGTAGTAATGATTGATGGTGATGGAGAGGAAGCCAGATTCGATGAGGCCCGGAAGAAGATCCCGGCTGACCTTAGCGACAGGATTTTTATTCTGGGAGTCTGGACGGAGCCGGAGGCTCTGAAGAAGGACTTGGGCTCATACGAGAAAATCGGGCGCGCATTGGCGCAGGATTGTCGCGAAGGAACGGCTCGGACTTGGGGGCATGCCCTCCTGCGACATAATGAGGCCGAGGTTGCGCGTTTACGAGAACGCGCTCGACCAATCCTTTTTGTCCCTTAAGTCTCTCCCACGGGTATGTCGATTGGTTCCATCCTTGAACACCCGGCAGACTGACTGCTGAACCCGACGCGGCTCGCGAGTGCGCTGCTCCCTCTACTCAATCCTCCACAACCGGTACCCATTCCGTTCGGCCACCTGTTTGACGCCCCACTGCGCGTAGCGCGTCAACAGATCGTCGGCCTTGAACTCGCCGTCCCGGAACACCAGCCACCCCACTCCGTTCACCTTCAACTCCTCCGTCGCCGCGCGGCGCATGCGCGGCGGCAGCGGGACCATCTCCTGATCCCAGTCCTTCGACAACAGCCTGCCGTCGCCCTCAATCCGCATCATCGCGTCGGTCAGCGTGCGCGGCTCATACACCGCCACCCGGTCCACCTTCACCGGCCGGCCGAAGTCGATGTCGATGAACATCCCCGCGGCGCCCCGCACATCGCTCGACCACATCGTCACCAGGCTGTTGTCGAACGCCTTCTGCACATACCACGGATTCGCCGACGCCCGCAGCCGCCACAGCGCATCGCGCGCGACCTCTCGCTCCCCCTCGTACACGCGGATCTCGCCGATGGTCCAGGCCAGCACCGTCTGCGCCGACAGGGCGATCCGCAGCCGCCGCACCGTCGCCGCCGGGAACCGGAACGTGTTCCGAGCCTCCGCCTTCATGTCATCCTGCGTGGCCCGCAGCAGCGTGTCGTACATCATCGCCGCGAACGTGGATTGATACGGCGCCAGAACCTCGCGCCGCTGGTAGCTCTGGTTGGCGAGCGACGCCGACAGAATCCGCTCGCCGGGCGGCACGTTCTGCTCGATGGCCACGCCGATGTCGTAATCCTGCAACGCTCCGCGCAGGTATTGATCCTCGGGGACCTTGCGCAGCGCCGCCTCCCATGCCGGCTGGGTGATGCGCCAGGCATACTGTCCCGTGTAGCGCGCCGTCACCGGCGGCCATGACAACACTGCGTGCGCGGCCAGCAGCAAGGCGGCCACCGGCGCCCACACTTCCGCCGCCATCGCCATGGCCAGCGCGACAAACGGCAGCGCCGGCATCAGGAACCGGCAGCCGATGTTGTTCGGATAGGGCAGCAGGAACACCGCCGCCGCCAGCAACAACTCCCGCCCGAGCGGCCATCGCAGCGCGACCAACGCGAGCGGCGCAAGCAGGAACACCGGCCCCAACAGGCCCGCCAGTCGCTCCCCATGCACCGCGACTTCCCACGGAATCTGGCGCGGCGTCACGTTGTCGTACTTGCGCAGGTAGCTGGTGTAATCGTCCTCAAACGCGACGCTCACATAGGGGTTCGGAAACAGCCGGTTGGCGAAGGGCGACACCGGATTCCCCACCGTGACGGCGTTCTTCACCATCCAGGGCGCAACCCACGCCGTGGCGCACAGCGTCAACACCGCGGCGGGCCGCAACATCGGCTTGCGTCGGCGCCAGCAGGTCCACGCCACTACCCCGAAAGCGTAGACGCAGCCGATGCCCAACGTGTACTTGACGCCGTAGCCGAACCCCGCCAGCATGCCGGCCACGGCCAGCCAGCGGTCGTCCTGCTGCTCGCGCCAAAGCTGGATGGCGTAGAACATGGCGAACACCACCACCGCACCCGCCGCGTCGTTGTAAGCCACCGTGCCCGACCGCGCCACCACCGGCGACAGGTATGCGAGCAGCGCCGCCACCACGCCCGCCACGGGTCGCCCGGCGCGCCGCGCGAAGCTCAGGATGCCGAACGGCAGCGACAGCAGGAACAGGAACTCCACCATGGCCGCCGCCGAGTTCCTTCCGAAAGCGAAGGCGAACTCGAACAGCATCTCCACGCCTTCCGACAGATTCGCGTAGATGTTGGTGGTGATGCCGGGAAAGCGGTGTTCGCGCAGGTATCGCGCCGCCAGCGCCACGTGGTATGACACACCGTCGGCGCTCGATTCCGGCGCCATGGCCTGGCTCAGGTACAGCCACGTGAACACGGTGAAGATCGCCCAGAAGCTCCATCGCCAGAACTTCGGCAGGGCCGGCAATGGCTGCGCGCCGGAGCGCCAGACGCGCTTCCACACGCCGGCGGCAATGGCGGCGGCGCTCAGTGTAACAAACACCCACTTCCGAGCCAGGCCCGCCACGTTCAAAAAAAAGATGATCGAGCTCAGGCAGGCGCTGCCCGCGATGAAGGCGAAGAACCGCTGCTCCTCGCGATGAAGCCGCAACCGCAACCGGGCGAGCAGCAGCGCCCCCAGCGAATAGGAAGCGCCGAACGTCAGCCCGGTCCCCAGCAGGATGTAGAGCACCGCCTTCATGGCTGCGGCGACGGCGCGAGGCCAATTTCCTGAATCAACACCCCGAGCTTCACGCCGTCCCCTTTCGACACCAGCACCGGATCGACGTCAAAGCCGAGCGTGGCGGTCTCCGCGCCGGCCAGCATCTCCGCCGGAACGGGTTTCGAGACGGCGTAGTCCTGGTCCTTATCGAACTTGCGGACTTCGAGCTCCCGGCCGTTCACCAGAAAGCGCAGGGTCAGCGGGCCGACGGCGTTCAGCACCGCGCCGGGCACGGTGAAGCGCGCCACGAAGTCCCAGCGGCGAGTGGGGTCGAACCAGACGCGGAACCGCGGGTGCTGGTTGGTCCAGCGCCATGTGACGCCGCTTTGCGGTCCCAGCACGTCGCCGAGAATGCCGCTTTGCGCCGACGGATCGCCCATTTCGAGCAGGTTGGCGGCCGGCAGCGGCTCGGGCCCGGGCGGCATGACGCGCTGCAACGGAGGAGGGTATTCCAGGTTGGGAACGCCGCAGCCCGCCAGTACGGCGCAGGCGATGGCGACCGCCGCTCGGCTCACCGCTACTGTCCCTTGCGAGCCACGAACCAGCGCGTCGGCGTGCACCACAACAACAGCGTACCGGACTTGGCGACGATCTCGGCGCCGGTCTTTTCGAGCGCGGCCATGTATTCGCCGGCGTAGGAAACGTCGAAGATCGCCAGATGGCCGCCGGGCTTCAGCACGCGCCACATCTCGGCCAGCGCCTTGTCGCGCTCGCCGGAATCGGCCAGATTGTGCAGGGCCAGGCTGGACACCACCGTGTCGTAGGAATTCGGTTGATACGGCAGGCGGCGCATGTCGCCGTTTTCGACGCGCACCTTGTCGGCGACGCCTTCCGCCTTGGCGTTGGCCATGGCCGATTCGCCGCTGTTGCCGCTCAGATCCTCGGCGCTCCAGATGTCGACGCCAATCACCCGGCCGCCCTTCGCCAGCCGCTTGGCCGCGCCGATTGCCATCAAGCCCCGCCCGCAGCCGACGTCCAGCACCTTTTCATCGCCGCGCCAGGGCAGCGCGTCCAGGATCTTGTCGCGATACTGCGCCTTGGCCACCTTGCTCGACCAGTACATGACATAGCCGCCGGCGGCCAGTGCGATGCCGATCAGGCCCAGCACGACGAACAGCGCCATGCCGGGGCCCGGCGCCTCCACGCGGTTCATGACGTACAGGCCCAGCCCTAGCGCGAAGGTCATCCCTCCGCGCCAGAACAGCCGCTTCATTTGAAACGGGGCGTCGATTCCGTAATCGGCCTGCGCCAGCACTTCTGTTTTGGCGGCCATGTTACGCGCTGCTCTTTTCCGCCTCGAGCGGGCGCTTGTACTTGCACTCGGCGTTGGGACACTGCGCCACCGGCCCGGCCTTCAGGTACTTCTCGATCATGTAGGCGGAGCCGCACTCGGGGCACTTCTCCGGGATGGGTTTGCCCCAGGCCACGAAGTCGCACTCCGGATAGCGGTTGCAGCCGTAGAACGTCTTGCCGCGCTTGGAGCGCCGCTCCACGATCTCGCCCTCCGAGCAGTTCGGGCAGGCGACGCCGATGGTCTTCTGCTTGACGAACTTGCAGGTGGGGTAGTTGCTGCAGGCGGTGAACTCGCCGAAACGGCCGCTCTTCAGCACCAGGTTGCTGCCGCACTGCGGGCACTTCTCTTCGAGCGGAACGTCCTGCTTTTTCTGCTCGCCGCCAATCTGCTTGGTGGTCTTGCAGTCGGGGTAGCCCGAGCAGGCGTAGAACTGTCCGAAACGGCCCTTCTTCAGCACCATCGGGCGGCCGCAGTTTTCGCAGTACTCCTGCGCGTCCTGCTCGCCGAAATCGACGCCTTTGTCGACGTCCGGCAGGTCCACGGTCAGCTCGCGAGTGTTGGTGCAGTCGGGGTAACCCGTGCAGGCGATGAAGCTGCCGTGCCGGCCCCACTTGATGACCATCGGCTTGCCGCACTTGTCGCAGACCAGATCGGTGGGCCGCTCCATGCGCTTGATGTCGGTCATGTTCCGTTCGGCGTTTTCGAGGTCCTTCTCGAAACGCTCGTAGAACTCCGCCATCGACTGGCGCCAATCCACCTTGCCGTCCTCGATCTCGTCCAGCTCGTGCTCCATGCGAGCCGTGTAGTTCACATCGAACAGGTCGTTGAACGATTCGAGCAGAAGGTCGGTCACCACCATGCCGAGCTCGGTCGGCACGAACTTGCCGCCTTCCTTCTTGACGTACTCGCGCTCCTGGATGGTGGACAGGATCGACGCATAGGTCGACGGCCGGCCCACTCCATCGGCCTCGAGCTCCTTGACGAGCGTCGCTTCGGTGTAGCGCGGCGGCGGCTCGGTGAAGTGCTGCTCGGGCTCGAGCGATTTGAGCTTCAGCGTCTCGCCTTCCACCACCGCGGGCAGCTTGTGCTTCAGCTCCTCGTCTTCCTCGTCCTTCTGGTCCTTGCCTTCCTCGTAGACCTTCAGGAAACCATCGAACTTCTGAACGCTGCCGGTGGCCCGGAACAGGTAGCTGGCCCCGTCCTGGCCCGGTGCGTTCACGTCGATGGTGGTCTGGTCGAAGATGGCCGGCGACATCTGGCTGGCGATGAAGCGCATCCAGACCAGCCGGTAGAGCTTCATCTCGTCTTCGGCCAGGTGCTTGGCGAGCGATTCCGGCGTCCGCAGCACGCTGGTGGGGCGCACCGCTTCGTGCGCGTCCTGCGCATCCTTTTTACTGCGGTAGATGTTGGGCTGCTCCGGCACGTACTCCTTGCCGTAACGCTCGTTCAGCCAGCCGCGCACCTCGTCGAGCGCGTCGTTGGAAACGCGCGTCGAGTCGGTACGCATGTAGGTGATCAGACCGACCGAACCTTCCTCGCCCAACTCCACGCCTTCATACAGCCGTTGCGCCAGCATCATCGTGCGCTTCACGCTGAATCGCAGCTTGCGCGCCGACTCCTGCTGCAGGGTGGAGGTGATGAACGGCGGCGCCGGGTTCCGGCGCTTTTCGCGGTGCGTTACTGACTGCACCAGGAACGCCGCGCCTTCCACCTGTTCGAGTATGTTCTTCGCCGCCGCTTCGTCGGCGATCTCGAGCGGCTCGTCGTTGCGCTTCTGCAGGCGAGCCGAAAGCACAGGCGGCTTCTTGGCGTTCAGGTTCGCGTCGATGGTCCAGTATTCGCGCTTCTGGAAGGCGCGGATTTCGCGCTCGCGATCGACGATCAGCCGCAGCGCCACCGTTTGGACGCGCCCGGCCGAGAGCCCGCGGCGGACCTTGTCCCACAGCAGCGGGGAGATCTTGTAGCCCACCAGGCGGTCCAGCACGCGCCGCGCCTGTTGCGCCTCCACCAGGTGAACGTTCACCTCCAGAGGCTTCTCGAACGCCTTCTGAATGGCGTTCTTGGTGATTTCGTTGAACATCACCCGGAACACCCGGGCGTTGTTCTTTTTGTCCTGCAGTTCTTCCTGCAGGTGGTAACAGATCGCTTCTCCTTCGCGATCCGGGTCAGCCGCCAGGTATACGGCTTCGACGCCCTTTGCGGCGGTCCGAAGCTCCTGGATCAGCTTCTTCTTTCCTTCGATGACTTCGTATTTCGGTTCGAACCCGCGGGTCACGTCGACGGCCAGATCCTTTTTAGGGAGATCCTTCACGTGGCCGAGCGAGGCCTTCACGACGAACTGCTTGCCGAGGTACTTACCGATCGTTTTAGCCTTTGCAGGCGACTCGACGATCACGAGATTCTTCGCCATATCGTAAATTACTGTAATCTTGCTTACAATTCTGGTGCGTATGAGGACACCGGAATCTTACCACGAGGTTTCGGGGCAAATGCAAACGGGGGCGGCTAAGCGCCTGACCAGACTTTCACAAAATTCTTTCCGGGAAGCTGGCGGACCAGCCCCAACATCTCCAGTTCGAACAGGGCTGCGATCATTTCTGATGACGAATAGATGTCGGAGGATTCGAGCAACGTGTCCAGTTGCGTGGGCTCGTCGGTTTTGAGCAGGGCGAGCGCCGCCCGGCACACCTGGCCCATCGGGCCGGTGGGCAGTTCGGGCTCCGCCGGAACGCTGTCATCATCCGTCAAATCAAGGACATCCATGCCTTCGGAGGCCAGCCGGCGGCGCACTCCGGCGTCCAGTTCGCCCACCACGTCGTTCCACTCCTGAACTAGCTTCGCGCCCTGTTTGATCAGCAGGTTCGGGCCCCAGCTCATCTTGGAGGTGACGTTGCCGGGGACAGCGAAGACCTCCCGCCCCTGCTCGAGCGCGAGCCTCGCCGTGATGCTCGAGCCGCTGTACTGCGCGCCTTCCACCACCAGAACGCCGACGCTCAGACCGCTGACGACCCGGTTTCGCACCGGAAAATTCTGAGGATAGGCCGGCGTACGCATGGGGAACTCCGATAACACCAGCCCTTTCTCGGCGATTTCGCCCGCCAGTTTCCGGTTTTCGGCCGGATAGACCAGGTCCACGCCGCAGCCGAACACGGCCACGGTGTTGCCGCCGGCCTTCAAGGTGGCGGAGTGGGCCGCCGTGTCGATGCCCCGCGCCATGCCGCTGATGATGGTCAATCCGGCCTGCGCCAGATCGGCGGACAGCCGTTCCGCCACGGCTTTTCCGTAGGCGGTGGGCCGCCGCGTCCCGACCACGGCCAGCATCGCCGTGGCCAGCAATTCCACGCGGCCCAGGGCGAACAGGGTCAGGGGCGGGTCATAGATGGTGCGCAGGTTCTCCGGGTAAATCGGGGACGTGTACGGGATCAGGGTCGCGCCGGCCTCCCGCAACTGTTCCTGTTGCAGCACGGCCTCGTCGAACGTGCAGCCGCTGGCGATGCTCTGCGCCACCGAGCCCGCCAAGCCCAGACCCTCGAGTTCGGAGCGGCTGGCCCGGAACGCCGCCACGGGCGTCTTCAGGCGCTCGATCAACTGGACCGACCGGCGTGTCCCCAAACCGGGGATCAGCCGGAGCGCCAGCCAGTGCAATTCGTCTTCAGCTGATAGGATCTGATGCTTGGACTCGATGGCGGGACTCACGCTTTGTAAGGTGGCGACGCCCGCCGAGGAATCTCACGCCGGTACCTGACATACTCCTAGTACAGGAGCCGGGGTTTGGTTTGAGAATCCTCGACTATAATCGACTTGCTAGCTTCGCTAGATCTCGTCACGACAGAAGGCCACGCGACGCCGTTCGGGTGGTTTGCCCCGGATCCCTCGCGATCCGTAAAATCGTGATGGGGTTGGCGTTACTCTCCACGTAGTCCTGAATTCAAGAGCTCTGAACAGTTGGTCCCTATGGTCGGCCAGACACTGTTGCATTACCGGATCGAGTCGAAGCTTGGCTCTGGGGGCATGGGAGTCGTATACCGCGCGAGGGACCTTCGTCTCAACCGCCCCATCGCCCTCAAACTGCTAACCGCGAAAGCGGGGTTCGATTCGACGCGCCGCGAGCGCCTGACCCACGAGGCTCGCGCGGCTTCCGCCCTGAATCACCCGAACATCGTCGCCATCTACGACATCGGCGAGGCGGCGGTGGACGGCGAACACGTCGACTTCATGGCCATGGAGTATGTCTCCGGCAAGCCGATGGACCGCATCATCGCCGGCAAGCCGCTGAAGCCCCGCACGGCCCTCAAGTACGCTATTCAGGTGGCGAGCGCGGTGGCCGCGGCGCACTCGGTCGGCATCATCCATCGGGACCTGAAGCCCGCCAACTTCATGGTGACCGATCAGGGCGATGTCAAAGTGCTCGATTTCGGACTGGCGCAACTGGAGCCCGAGGCGCCCGCCGACGCTTTCGCCTTGACCGAGACCGTCCACCTGGCCGCCCTTGGGCCCGAGGGCGGCGTGACCGCCGGCACCATCGCCTACATGTCGCCCGAACAGGCCGAAGGTAAGCGGATCGACCACCGGAGCGACGTCTTCTCCTTCGGCGCCGTGTTATATGAGATGCTGACCGGACGCCAGCCCTTCGCCGGCGATTCGAAGCTCTCCATCCTGGCGAAAATTCTCGAAAACGAACCAACCGCGCCCCATGAACTGGTGGCGGACCTGCCGCCGGAGGTGGAGCGGATCGTGCTGCGCTGCCTCGCCAAGGACGTGCGCGAGCGTTGGCAGAGCATGTCCGATCTGCGGTTCGCCCTCATCCAGGCGCTCGAATCGCTCGACCTGCCCCGTCCGGTGGAGCCTCGGGAGCCCGCTCCGCCGCGCCGCCGCCGGAAGTTCCCGTGGTGGTGGGCGGCGGCTCTGGCGGCGGTGACGGTCTGCGCGGCCGGTGGCTGGTTCATCGCCCGGTTGAAGCCGGACTCGCCGCCCACCTTCCGGCGCCTGACTTTCCGTCGTGGCGACATCAGCGACAGCCGCTTCGCGCCGGACGGCAAGACCGTGATCTACAGCTCGGAATGGGACGGCGCGCCCAGCGAGATTTTCTCCCTGGCGCCGGGAAACCGGGAGTCGCGGACGCTGGGGTTGCCGCCCGGGCGGCTGATGGCGCTGTCGGCCCAGGGTGAGATCGCGATGCTGCTGAGCGGCGGGGCGGAGGGCACTTTGGCGCGGGTTCCGCTGGCTGGCGGGGTTCCGAGAGCGGTGATCGAGGACGTTTCGGCCGCGGATTGGTCTCCAGATGGCTCAAAACTAGCCGTTATTCGGTCAATAAATGGTCGAAATCGCGTCGAATATCCCCCTGGAACGGTGCTTTATGAGACCACTGGACGCCCTCCGTACCTGTTACGAGTGTCTCCAAAGGGCGATTTGGCGGCCTTTTTCGACTACGACCCGGCCGTCGGCGACTTCGCGGTCGCGGTGGCCGGGCCGGGCGTCCCGAAGCGGAATCTGTGTACGGGGTGGCGCGGGGTGACGGGCATCGCGTGGGCGCCATCGGGGGACGAGGTGTGGTTCACGGCGGCGCATGTGGCGGCCGACCCCTGGATCTGGTCGGTGTCCTTGAAGGGGAAGATCCGGCAACGGGCGCAGGTTCCGGGGTGGTTGGCGCTGCGCGATATCGACCGCAATGGACGGATCCTGGTGCAGACCATCAACAGCCGGACCGCCATCGCGTTCCGCGGGGCTCGGGACAGCCGGGAAAAGGATCTGTCGTGGCTCGACACATCCTATGTCTTCGACATCTCGCGCGATGCCAAACAGGTTTTGTTTGTTGAACTTTCCTACGGCGAGGGGCGGAATCAGGCCATTTACGTCCGGGGGACCGACGGAACGCCCGCGGTGCTGTTGGGCTTCGGCAACCGGCCCTCGCTGTCGCCGGACGGCAAACAGGTGGCGGCGCTCCACGACGAAGCGGGGAAGTCGCAGGTGGTGGTGTTTTCCACCGGGGCGGGCGAGCCGAAAACGCTGGCGACGCCGGGCATGAAGTACGACTCGGTGGAGTGGATGCCCGATGGACGCCGGGTGTTCTTTGCCGGCAGCGAGGCGGGCCGGCCGCCGCGGAGCTTTGTATGGGACGTCGAATCCGGGCAGGTTTCGCCAATGACTCCGGAGGGGGCTCGGGCGACGCTGGTGCGGCCGGACGGCAAGGTGGCGGTGGCGGTGGACGGGAACCGGTACATGGCGGTCGGGCTGGGGGGCGGGGAAGCGCGCCCGATCGGGACGGTGGAGCCCGGCGAACGGCTGGTGCGCTGGGCGGCCGACGGCGCATCGCTGTTCCTGCGGCGGCCGGCGAGCGGCGGGCGAGTGCTCGAACTGGTCCGGATGGACGCCGCGACGGGGGCCAAGCGGGTGTGGAAGACGCTGTCGCTGGTGGATGACACCGGAGTGACGGTGGCGATTGCGACCGTGACGCCGGACGGGGAATCCTACGCCTTTTCCTATCAGCGCGACCTGGCCAACCTGTATCTGCTCGAGGGCGTGAAGTAGCCGGTCAGGCGTCGCCGCCCTTCAGATTCAGATTCTTCATGAGGCGGTGCAGGTAGTTGGGGTGCAGCCCCAGCAGGCGCGCCGCCTCGACGTACTGCCCGCCGGCCTGCTCCACCGCGCGCAGGATGATCGTCTTCTTCGCTTCCGTCACGCCTTCGTGGAAGCGGGGGATCTCGTCGGCCTGCGCGGAGGGCCGTTCGAGCAGCGCTTCCGGCAGATCCTCCGGCAGGATGACGGGGGTGGACCCCATGACCACGGCGCGCTCGATGGCGTTTTCGAGTTCGCGCACGTTGCCCGGCCAATCGTAATTCACCACGCAGTTGCGCGCCGCGTTCGAGAGCCCTTCCAACTGGCGCTTGGACCGCTCGGCGAACTTCCTGGCGAAATAGGAGGCGAGCGGGGGGATATCCTCCCGGCGCTCCCGCAGGGCCGGCATGCGGACGGAGACCACGTTCAGCCGGTAGTACAGGTCCTGGCGGAAGGCGCCGGACTTCGACGCCTGGAGCAGGTCCCGATTGGTGGCGGCGATCAGCCGGACGTTCAGCTTGATGGGACGGTTGCTGCCCAGGCGCTCGAACTCGCGCTCCTGGAGCACGCGCAGCAGCTTGGCCTGGAGGGCTGGGGCGAGTTCTCCGATTTCGTCGAGGAAGACGGTGCCGCCCTCGGCTGCTTCGAACTTGCCCTTGCGCTGGGAGACGGCGCCCGTGAAGGCGCCTTTTTCGTGGCCGAACAACTCGCTTTCGAGCAGCGTTTCGGCGATGGCGGCGCAGTTGATGGCGACGAACGGTTTGCCGTCGCGCGGGCTGTTCTTATGGATGGCTCGGGCCACCAGTTCCTTGCCGGTGCCGCTTTCGCCCCACACGAGCACGGTGGAGTCGCTGGGGGCCACGCGCGAGATGAACTTGTAGACCTCCCGCATCCGGGGGCTCTGGCCCACCATGTCGTGATGAACGGCGATTTCGGCTTCAAGGCGCTGGTTTTCGCTCTTCAGCCCTTCCACCAGTCGGGCGTTTTCGAGCGCGACGCCCGCGATGCCGCCCACCGCCACCAGCAACTGGAGCAGATCCTCGTCGAAGTTGGCCGAAGGGTCGGAGCTGTCCAGATAGAGCGCGCCGAGCACGTGGCCGCCGATTTCGACGGGGATCGCCATCAGGCTGCGCACGCGGCGCAACACCAGGCTTTCGGCCGTCTCGAAGTCGTCGCCTTCCGCGACGTCGTTGGACAGCAGCGCCACGCCTTCGGCGGCGACCCGCTCGACGACGGTGCGGCTGGCCTGCACGGGGCACTCGTGGCGGGTGCGCTGATCGATGGCGACGGCGGTGGTGAGTTCCGAGGGTGAGTCGTCCCACAACAGGAGGGCGGCGCGATCGACGGGCGCGACGTCGAGGGCGGCGGCCAGCACTCGCTGGACGATGGCGGCGGTCTCCTTCAGCGAATTGAGAGCGGTTCCGATCTTCACCAGGGCGTCCAGATGGCGGATGGCGCGCGCGCCGGCGTCTTCCGGCGGCGGGGTGGACGGGTTCAGGTAGCGGGCCTGGTCCTTGCGCAGCACGATGGTGGAATCGCCGAGTTGGGTGGCGCCGAGGCGGACCGTGGCGCCGCCGGCTTCGGTGTCGGCCAGATCGTCGTCGGGCAGGAAACGCAGGATGGTTGCGCCGACGCGGATTTCGTCGCCGGCCTCCAGGAAGCGTTCGGCGACCGGGACGCCGTTCACGAAGGTGTGGTTGCGGCTGTTGAGGTCGCGCAGAACGAAGCGTCCGTTGCTCTGTTCGATGATGCAGTGGCGCCGGGAAACCGGCGTTTCGAGGATGGCGAAGTCGTTGCCCGGGTCGCGGCCGAACGAGATGCGGTCCGCGTCGAGCCGGAACGACTCTCCCCGCCGTGCACCCGAGATCACGTCGAGAGTCGCGGCGGCGCGGCGGTTGTCAGGCATTACTCTTAGAGCGAGTATAGCGAACGCCGGCGCCCGTTCTATCGAAACGGATAGACGACTATCTGATCGGATAGTCGCGGGGCGCGCCGTCGCCCCGAGCCCGAGTTGTCTCCCCTAGTGGCCCTCTGGTGTTTTTCCCTAGTTGATTCAATCACTTCCGTACTTTTGAGCTAAGGCTGTCAGCTTATCCGCGGGAATGGTAAGGCGATTGCCTTAAGTAAGGCGTAAGCGAAAAGCAGAAAGGAGAAAGCGATGAAGGTCACGACGAAAGTGAAATCCGGCAGCGCGGTTTGGGGCACCTAGTAAGCCCTCCGGAGCGGCGGCCACAAGGGAAGCGCGAGCGGAACGAGGAAAGGGGAAAGCGATGAAGGTCACGACGAAAGTGAAATCCGGCAGCGCGGTTTGGGGCACCTAGGAAGTCCTCCGAAACGGCGGCCAACGGGAATGCGAACGAGCGAACTGAGGAAAGGAGAAATGCCATGAAGGTTACGAGCAAAGTGCGGGCCGGAGGCTCCGTTTGGGGCGACTGAGC
>JAFDVZ010000015.1:164634-391237 GCA_018268715.1 Acidobacteriota bacterium
TGAGGATTTGAGAACCGGGAGGAACCATGAAAGTCACGAGCAAAGTGCGAGCCGGCGGCTCCGTTTGGGGCGACTGAGCGGTTGCCAGGGCAACGAAGCGAACTGAAGGACTGAGGGACTGGAGGAATCATGAAAGTCACGAGCAAAGTGCGCGCCGGCGGCTCCGTTTGGGGCGACTGAGCCAGCAACGCCTGGATCCGGTGGAAATTGAGCGAATTTGAATGACAACCGCGGAGGCCGGGGAGGCCCCGCGGTTTTCGTATAGGAAGCGGCGGTCGAAAGGAGCGGAACGTGGGTATGGATTCGGCTTTCAAGGATGTGCGATTCGCGGTCAGGACCCTTTTCAAGAATCCGGGTCCGACGCTGGCGGCGGTTTTCGCCTTGATGCTCGGCATCGGCGCGAACAGCGCGATTTTCAGCGTGGTGAACGGCGTCCTATTGAAGCCGCTTAACTACCCTTCGCCCGACCGCCTGGCCATTCTGTGGGAAGCGAACCCGGGCAAGGGCATCCATCAGTTTCACGTCGCTCCGCCCGACTACCGGGACTGGCTCGAGCAGGCGCGCTCCTTCGACGCGCTGGCGGCTTATCGCGCGCGGCCCGCGGTGCTAACCGGCGGCGCACTTCCCGAACGCCTGGAGGCGGCCGCCGTCTCGGCCCGGATGTTCGAACTGTTGGGCGCGCGCGCGGCGGCCGGCCGCGTTTTCCAACCCGGCGAGGACCAGCCGGGACGGCCGTGCGTGGCCGTGCTCAGCCATGGACTGTGGCTGCGCCGATTCGGCGGCGACCGCGCCGTGGTGGGCTCAACGATTTCGCTGGATGGCGGACCGTGCTCGGTCGTAGGAGTCGCCGACGCGCGGTTCCGCCTTCCCGACACCGCCTCGGAGTTGTGGCTGCCGTACGCGCTGGACCCGGCGGAGCTGAAAGAGCGCGGGTATCACACGCTGAAGGTGATTGGACGGCTGGCGCCGGGGCGGACGCTCGACCAGGCGCGCGATGAGATGCAGGGCGTCGCGCGGAACCTGGCGCGGCTGCACCCGGACACGAACGCCGGCTGGACGGTGGAGCCGGTGCGCCTGGGCGAGCAACTGGCGGGCGCGATCCGGCCGACGCTGATGGCGCTGGCGGGCGCGGTGTCCTTTGTATTGCTGATCGCCTGTTCGAACGTCGCCATCCTCTTGCTGACGCGGGCGAGCGGCCGCAATAAGGAGATCGCCATTCGTGCGGCTCTGGGGGCGACGCGGGGGCGGATCGTCCGGCAACTGCTGACCGAGAGCGTCCTGCTGTCGGTGGCGGGCGGAGGGCTAGGGCTGCTGCTGGCCTGGGGCGCGGTGAGTGTGTTGCGGGCGCCGCGGCCGGGCAACATTCCGCGCATCGAGGACGTGACCGTGGACTGGCGCGTGGCGGCCTATACGCTGGCGGTTTGCCTGGCGACGGGCATCCTGTTCGGACTGTTCCCGGCGCTGACGGCGGCCCGGACGCGGCTGAACGAAACCCTGCGCGACGGTGGGCGCACTTCGCAGTCGGCGCTGCATTCGCGACGATCGCGGGCCATCCTGGTGACCGCCGAACTGGCGCTGTCGGTGGTGCTGCTGGTGGGCGCCGGCCTGATGTTGCGCAGCCTGCTGGAGCTTCGCGGCGTCGATCCGGGGTTCCGGCCGACACGCGTGCTGACGGCGGAGATCGCGCTGCCCGCGGCGCGGTATCACGGCATGGCGGTGGCGCGGTTTTTCGAGCGTCTGCTGGCGGAAACCGGCAGCGCGCCGGGCGTCCGGTCCGTGGCGGTGGCGCGCAACGTGCCGCTGAGCGGCGGCGACCCCAGCCTGAACTTCGTCATTGAACACCGCCCCGCGGTTTCGAGCGCCGAGCAGCCTCGCGCCAAGTATCGCGCCGTGAGCGCGGCCTACTTTTCCACCATGGGCATCCCGATGTTGCGCGGGCGATACTTCAGCGCCGCCGATTCGGAACATGCGCCGGGCGTGGCGATCATCAACGAGGCGCTGGCGCGCCGCTTCTTCCCCGGCGAGGATCCGGTGGGCAAGCGCATGCGGCCCGGCTTCATGGACGATTCCTGGTGCACGATCGTGGGCGTGGCGGGCAATGTGAAACACGCCGGGCTCGACAAGGACGCCAGTCCCGAGATGTACTACCCCTTCGTGCAGGTTCCGCCTCCGCTGATGAATTTCGTGGCGGGCTCCATGACGCTGGCGGTGGCCACGAACACCGATCCGGCGGGGATGGCCGACACGATTCGCCGGCAGGTGCGGGCGATCGATCCGGACCAGCCGGTGTTCCACGTGCGGACGATGGAGGATCTGCTGGACGCGTCGATGTCGCAGCCGAAGTTCCAGTCCTACCTGCTGGGGGCGTTCGCGGCCCTGGCGCTGGCGCTTTCGCTGGTGGGGCTGTATGGGGTGATTTCGTTTTCGGTGAATCAGCGTTCCTCCGAGATGGCCGTGCGCATGGCGCTGGGGGCGGACCGGGGCGACCTGCTGCGGCTGGTGCTCGGCGAAGGGATGCGGCTGGCGGTCGCGGGCGTGCTGTTGGGGCTCGGGTTGGCCTTTGTCGTGGCTCGGGGGCTGTCGCGGCTGCTGTATGGGGTGGGGACGGCGGATCCGGCGACGTTCCTGGGAGTGCCGCTGCTGCTGCTGGCGGTTACCGCGCTCGCGATCTATCTGCCGGCCATGCGGGCGGCGCGGACGGATCCGGCGCTGGCGGTCCGGTAAAGGGCCTGCTTCGGGCGGGGTATGCTGACGAAATGCGCCTGGCCGAAGCGATTCTCGATTCCTGGGACCGGAACAACGCGATTCTGGTGAACCTGCTGGGCGCCATCCCGGCCGACGCCATGGACCTGCGAGCGATGGAGGGCGGCCCCACCATCGGCGAGCTGTTCGTCCACATGAGCTATGTCCGGCTGGCCTTCGTCTACGAGGACATTCCGGGATTCGTGGCCGAGGAGCCTCGCGAGGAATGGGTGGCGGGGCTGGCGCCGGCGCGCATGGCGGCGATGCTGAGGGAGAGCGCGCGCACGGTGCGCGAAGCGGTGGCGCACTCCCTGGAGACGGACGCCGGGACGCGGATGCACTACGACCACCCGATCCTGTTGCTGCAGCACATGATCTGGCACGAGGGCTATCATCACGGCCAGATCAAACTCGCGCTGAAGCTGGCGGGACGCCCGCTTGCCGACGACGCGATCGGACCCGTCACGTGGTCCCTGTGGATGGATAAGGGGCCGCGCTAGATTCGTACGAACCAGCCACGGCGGTACATCACCCAGGCGATCAGGAACATCGAGAGCACATAGGCGACGGCGTACATCAGCGACGCATTCATCGGCGAGGCGAGCGGCTGGAACACCGTCACATAGAGCCATTCGTGCAGGTTCACCAGCTTGCCGCCGGAGGTCATCTTGACGGCGTCGAACACCTCCTCGATCAGCTCCGAGGCCATGTAGACGACGATCGCGTTCATCCCCAGGATCACGAACGGGCGCACGATGCGCTTGTAGCCGAGCCCGTCCACCAGCCACAGGAACATGGCCAGCAGGACGAAGTCGAGGCCCGCCATGAACAGCGAGAAGGAGTCGCTCCACAGCTTCTTGTTGATGGGCAGCCAGGCGCTGACCACGATGCCGCCGAAAATCAGCAGGTTGCCGTAGAAGAACATCCAGGTCGTCTTCTCGGCGAGCGACTTGGCCGTGGCGAGGAGGCGGCCGGCCAGCACGCCGAACAGGGCCGTGGCGATGGCCGGCAGGGTGCTGACGACTCCCTCCGGATCCCACGTCCTGGTGGACGCGTAGTTGTGGGCGCCGAGCACCAGACGGTCGATGTAGTGGGAGAAGTTGCCTTCCACGCTGAGATTGCCGGGACCGTAGCCGGGAACGGGCGCGAGCGTCATCAACATCCAATACGCCGTCATCAGGCCGCCGATCCAGAGGATCTGGCCGCGCAATCCAGTGGTCAGGAAGATGGCGACGGCGATCAGGTAGCAGATGGCGATGCGCTGCAGCACGCCGAGCAGGCGCTGGGTGGAGAGGTTGAAGTTCGGGTAGGCGTAGACGATCAGGCCCAGGGTGAAGATGATGGCCGCGCGGCGTAACGCCTGCAGGAACAGGGACATGCGGCTTGCGCCCGCCGCCAGCCTGCGCCCCAGCGACAGCGTCATGGCGACGCCCACGATCCACAGGAAGGATGGGAAGACGACGTCGGTGGGGGTCCAGCCATCCCACTGCGCGTGCTGAAGGGGCCAATAGGTGGTCCGGTCGTTACCGGGCGTGTTGACGAGGATCATGAGCGCCATGGTGGCGCCTCGGAACGCGTCGAGCGCGACCAGTCGGGTGGGCGAGGCTGTGTTGGTCAAGCGAAGAGTATAGCAACAAGTTTCGGCGGAATAAGTCAAACTTCTGAGCAGAAACGAGGCGATTCCACGCGGATACTAGTACGGCTTCCAAGGCGGGAATCGTGCTACGACGCGACGGATCGATTCACTATAATTAGGGAACCACTGTGGGGCTAACACTATGCGAACACTGATCGCTGTACTGATTTCCGCCGCTCTTCTCGCGCCGGCCGAGGCGCAGGCGAAGAAGCGGGTGGCGGTGCTCAATTTCGATTACGCGACGGTCCAGAACAGCATCCAGTCCATTTTCGGAACGAATCAGGATATCGGCAAGGGCATCGCCGACATTCTGGTGACGCGCCTGGTGAATAGCGGAGTGTATAGCGTGATCGAGCGCAAGGCTCTGGATAAGGTTCTGGCCGAGCAGAACTTCTCGAACAGCGACCGTGTGGATCCCTCGTCGGCGGCCAAGATCGGCAAAATCCTGGGCGTCGATGGCATCATCATCGGCAGCATCACGCAGTTCGGGCGCGACGATAAGAACGTCGGGGTGACCGGCGGCGCCATCGGCGGGCTGGCGGGACGCTACGGGTTGGGCGGAGTCGGCAAGCGCAACGCCAAGGCGGTGGTGGCGATCAACGCCCGGCTGATCAACACGGACACGGCGGAGATTCTGGCGGCGGCCGAGGGCAAGGGCGAATCGAACCGGTCCGGCGCGACGCTGCTGGGCTCCGGCGGGGCGAGCTCGGCGGCGGCCGGCGCGGGCCTGGATATGTCGAGCAAGAACTTCGGCGACACGATTCTGGGCGAGGCGGTGGCCAAGGCCGTGGACAACGTGGCGGCGCAGATGGACCAGCAGGCGGCGCGGCTGCCGGATCGCGTGGTGGTGATCGACGGGCTGGTGGCCGATGTGTCGGGCGGCTCCATCGTGATCAACGTGGGTTCGCGCGGGGGCGTGAAGGTGGGCGACCGGCTGAAGGTGATGCGCGTGGGCCGCGAGATCAAGGACCCGGCGACGGGCCGCGTGCTGCGGCGCGCCGAGGAGACGCTGGGCGAACTGGTGATCACCGATGTCGACGAGCAATCGGCGGGCGGCACGTTTTCCGGCCGCGGACCGGTGAAGGTCGGCGACCGCGTCAAACAATAACAGCGAGGGCATTATGGCGTACGAGGTCGGCGATCGCGTCGGCGACTACGAGATCGTCAGCGTTCTGGGCGCTGGCGGGATGGGGAAGGTGTACAAGGTCAAGAACACCCTCTCCGATCGCGTGGAAGCCATGAAGGTGCTGCTGCCCAGCCTTACCGAGAACGCGGATGTGATGGATCGCTTCCTCCGCGAGATCAAGGTGCTCGGCAGCCTGGATCATCCCGCCATCGCGGCGCTCCGCACGGCGCAGCGCGTGGATAACCAGGTGGTGATGATCATGGAGTACATCGAGGGCCGTCCGCTCGACGATCTGCTCCATCGCGGGGCGATGCGGCGGGAGTACGGGCTGAGCTTCATCGCGCAGGTGCTGGGAGCGCTCGAATACGCGCACAAGCGCGGCATCGTGCATCGCGACATCAAGCCGTCGAACATGATGGTGACCGCGACGGGCCAGGTGAAGCTGATGGATTTCGGCATCGCCAAGCTGAGCGCGGACCGGAAGCTGACGGCGACGGGCAGCACGCTCGGGTCGTTGTATTACATGTCGCCGGAGCAGATCCAGGGGGCCGATTCGGTGGACGCCCGCAGCGATCTGTACTCGCTGGGCATCTGCCTGTATGAGGTCGCGACGGGACAGCGGCCGTTCGACGCGGGTAGCGAATACTCGCTGATGTCGAAGCATTTGAATGAGTCGCCGAGGCCGCCCATTCAACTGGATCCCACCATTCCGGACGCGCTGAATCAGATCATCCTGATGGCGATCGCGAAGGATCCCGCGCAGCGGTTTCAGTCGGCCGCGGCGATGCTTGCGGCTTTGAATTCGGTGCGCAAGGAGATGGGCTTCGAGGTGACTGACGCCGCCGCTTCGGGGGCCGCCGCGGCGATCTCCACGCCTCCGCCGCCGCCGAGTCCCACAAAGCCGTTGCAGGCGATGGCGCCTCCGCCGCCGCCCCGGCCGGTGCAGGCTCCTCCCGCGGTGGTGGAGCAGAAGAGCCGCCGGGGGTTGTACATCGCGGTGGGGTCGCTCGCCACGGTTGGCGTGCTGGTGGCGGCGCTGCTGGTGATCCCGAAGTTCCTGCATACGGGGGCCGCGGGCGGCGGGGGAAGCATCCCGACCCAGGTGGCGAATCCGCCCGCGCAGACGACGGTGGTTTCTCCGCCGACGTCACAGCCCGCGGCGGACTCCGGCTCGCCACCGGCCGCTGTCACTCAGCCGCCTGCCGCCGGCGCAGCTTCTATTCCTTCGAGCACGGCCGCGCAGCATGCTACCTCCCCTGCTCCGCCTAAACCGGTGACGACGGCGCAACGGCCGCCGATCGGTGGGCAGGCGCCCTTCCAACAGCAACCGCCGGCGCAGTCGCCGCCCGTGACGGCGCCGACTCCGTCGAGTCCGCCGCCCCAACAGCAGGCCGCCGCGCCGGAAGCCGATGCGGGCAATGACGAGGATTCTCCGCCTCCCGCTAACGCCTCACCGGCTCGCAAGGCCGCGTTTCGGGCTTCGATGAACGCCGTCCGCGAGTCCTACAACAACCTGTCGATTCGGGCCGCTACGGCCAAGAGCGGTCTGCAGGGGTTGCAGAGCCAGATGGGCGGGATGAACCTGCGGGCCGACATTCGCGAGACGGCGACCCGCGTGGATTATCTGATGAACGAGGCGCAGGCGTCCCTGCGGGCCGGTCAGCTAAAGACCGCCCAGCAGAATATCCAGATGGCGGAACGCGGCGTCGAACGGCTGGAGAAGTTCCTGGGGCGTTGAGCCGCCCCCTCAGTCGCGGGCGCGGTCGAGCTTCAGCACGCGGCGGAACTTCGCCATTTCGTCATTGCTGAGATGGCGGAATTCGCCGGGCGGAAGGTCCAGCGCGAGGAAGCCGATCTTCACCCGGCGGAGCTTTTCCACCAGCAGACCCAGGTGGCTGAACATGTTGCGGATCTGGTTGGTGCGGCCCTCGATGAGCTTCACCTCGTACCAGGGGTTCTCGCCTTCCTTGATCCGCTTCAGGCCGGCGGGCGCGGTCCTGCGGCCCGCGAGCGGAATGCCTGTGCGGAACTGTTCCTCCTGCTCCTCGGTTAGGTTGCCCTTCACCTTCACCACATAGGTTTTTTCCACGTGATTGCGGGCTGAGGTGATGGCGTTGGCGAAGTCGCCGTCGTTGGTCAACAGCAGCAGGCCTTCGCTCGCGTAATCGAGCCGGCCCACCGGGTACACGCGTTCGCGGATGCCGCGGAGCAGTTCGGTGACCGTGGGACGGCCTTCCGGATCCTCCATGGTGGTCATGACGCCCTTGGGCTTGTTCACGGCCAGGTACACCAGTCGCTTGGGCGGATGGAGCAGTTTGCCGTCCACTTTGATGTGATCGCGCCCGAGTTCGGCCCTTGTGCCGAGTTCGGTGATCACCTTGCCGTTGACGGTGACGCGCCCTTCGAGGATGTACTGCTCAGCGTGGCGGCGGCTGGCGACGCCGGCCCGCGAGAGGATTTTCTGGAGACGCTCCTCAGCCATGGGCCTCCGGCGCTTCTGGGTCCTGGGGCGATTCCGGTTCCGGTTGCGGCTCGGCTTCCGCGGCGGCGGGCTCGCTTGGCGGCATGGGCGGTTCGGTCGCCTCCGGCTCCGGCTCGGGTTCGAGTTCAGGGGCGTCCGACTCGGCCTCTGCTTCGGGCTCCGGCGGGGGGGCGGATGACGCGGCTGTCGGGGTGGGGGGCGGCGGGGCGGTTTCCGTCTCGGCGTCGGTCAACGCCAGCCGTCCAAGTTCCTCGAACTCCTTGAGCGTCGGAAGCTCGCTCAGGTCCTTGAGCCCGAACTGGACCAGGAACTCCTTGGTGGTCTTGTAGAGGATCGGTTTGCCGATGACGTTCTTGCGGCCGGCGGTGGCGATCACCTTACGGTCGAGCAGCGTCTTGAGGACGCCAGCGCCTTGCACGCCACGGATTTCCATGATCTCCGGCGCGGTGATGGGCTGTTTGTAGGCGATGACCGCCAGAGTTTCGAGCGCCGCGAGCGACAGCTTCAATGGCGGCTTCAGGTTCTTGACGAAGGTCCGGATTTCTTCGTGGTGCTCCGGTTTGGTCGCCATCTTGTAGCCGCCCGCGACCTCGCGGATGCTGAGCCCGCGCTCCGGCTCGGCGTAGTCGTTGGCGAGTTCGTCGAGGATCGGCTTGACGTGGTCGGTGGGGCGACCCAGCGCCATGGCGATCTGCTGCAACGATAGGGGTTCGTCGGTAATATAAATGACCGCTTCGATGATGGCCTTCATCCGCACGCGGTCCGGGTCCACCGATTCGAGCGTCACGACCAGGTCTTCGGCGTCTACGGGTTCGGTGGCGTCTTCCGGGGTGGTTTCGGCGTCTTCCGGGGTGGTTTCGGGGGCCACCGGGGCGGCTTCGGGGTCTCCCAGGGCAGCTTCGGCGCCTACCGGGGCGGCTTCGGTGTCGACCGGAGCGCCTTCTGCGTCGACTGGGGCGCCTTCGGCTTCGACCGGAGCGGCTTCGGCATCGACCGGGGCGGCTTCGGCTTCGACCGGGGCGCCTTCGGCTTCGACCGCGACAGCCTCCTCATCGACCGGGGGCTCCGGCGCCAGGGCTGGCGCGTCGTCCACCACGGGTTCTACGGCCGGCTCGGTGGCCGGGCCGGCTTCGCTTCCGGCGGTCGCC
This sequence comes from Acidobacteriota bacterium, assembly GCA_018268715.1. Lineage (GTDB taxonomy): Bacteria > Acidobacteriota > Terriglobia > Bryobacterales > Bryobacteraceae > TMP-7. The sequence goes on from JAFDVZ010000015.1 coordinate 173,769, forward strand.
GGTTCTTCAGGGATGGCTTCGGACTCGGGGGCGGCTTCCGGCTGCTCTTCGCTCGGTTCTCGCACGTCCGGGTGCGCTTCGCCGGTCGGCTCGTTCGGCACGATCTCGGCGGTTGTCAATTCCTCGCTCACCAGTCTTAAAATCCTCCGCTCGCCCGGACCAGGTCCGGGTTCAGGCTACGGCCTAGTTGTACTGCTGTTCGATTTCGTTCGAATCGGAACTCAAGGCATGGTCGATTTGCTGGCCGGCCTCGAGTCCGATGTCGCCGAACGCGTCGGTTTGGGTTAGTTGGACGGCCTGCCGCTTCACCAGTTCGAGCAGGGCCAGAAACAGGCAAATCATGGCCCGGCGGCTGCGTTGCTTCTCAAACAGCTCGATGGCCGACACCGGTCCCTTGCGTTTCTGCTTCAACAGTTTCGTCACGAACTGGATCATGTCCGGAACGCTGACGTCCTCCTTGCCGACCTCGTAGATCGGGCGATCCTTGACGCGGTCCAGCACCTGTTGAAACGTCTTCACCAGGTCGAACAACGACACCGCGAGTCCCGGAGATTCGTCGTCGGACAAGAACTGCTCGATCTGCGGGTTCGACCAGACCGCTTCCTCAATCACCCGCTTCTGCTGCAACATCTCCGCCGCCGACTTGAACCGCTCGTGCTCGAGCAGCCGCTCCACCAGTTCCTTACGAGGATCCTCCTCGGGCGCGATCTCCTCCAGATGCGGATCCTTGGGCAGCAGCATCTTCGACTTGATGTGGATCAGCGTGGCCGCCATGTACACGAATTCCGCGCTGGGCTCGACGTCCAGCTCCGCCGCCCGCTCCATGTACTCCAGATACTGGGCCGTGATGGTCGCGATCGGGATGTCGTAGATGTCGATCTGTTGCTTACGAATGAGGTCGAGGAGGAGGTCCAACGGCCCTTCGTAATGCTCCAGACGGAAGTTCATCGGCAGTGACGACACTCTTTCCAGGATAACAGTTGCGTAAAATCGCCCGCCCGGAGCGGCGCCGGGGCGCCGTGATATAACGGGACTTACCTGGGCTCGACGGACCGCCGCTGGGCGTGTCCGGCGAGTGTGTCCACGCGAAAATCATATGGCAATTGACCCGAAAGTGATCGAGCTGGCCTCGCGCATCAAGCTCCTGTTGATGGATGTTGACGGCGTTTTGACGGACGGCAAACTGTACAATTTCCCGGGCCCCACCGGCGTGATGGCCGAAACCAAGGGCTTTGATTCGCAGGACGGCATCGGCCTGCAGTGGCTGGCGCGGGTGGGCATCCGCACCGGGCTCATCAGCGGCCGCGACTCTCCGGCCACCGTCGAGCGCGCGCGGCAGTGCAAGTTCACCTACGTCTACCAGGGGCACACCGAGAAGATCCCGATCCTCGAGGAGATTCTCCAGCTATCGGGCTGCGCCAAGGACGAGGTCGCCTACATCGGCGACGATTTCACCGATGTCGTCGCCATGCGCCGCGTCGCGCTGGGCGTCGCCACGGCCAACGCCCGGCCCGAGGTGAAGGCGTGCGCCCAGTACGTCACCGAAGCTCCCGGGGGACAGGGCGCGGTGCGCGAGGTGGTGGAACTGATCCTGAAGTCCCAGGGCCGGTGGAACGACATCCTCCGCCATTACGAGATCATCGAGCGGTAATCCGCCCTCCGGCACAGGTCTTCGCCCGATTGTCGCGGTGCGGTGTTTCGCGTACGTTGGGGGCATGAGATGTGTGTGGCTTTGCATCGCGGCCTGTGCGGCGCTGAGCGGCCAGACGACGCGGACGTACACGATCGACGGGCTGGGCGATCGCACGGGCGGCTCGACGTACGACGTTCGCGGCGACTCGCGCACCGAACTCGTGCGGACCATGAACGGCCGTAGCGTGCCCGCCGAGCAGGTGGAGGAACGCGTGCTCTCGAACGAGGGCGGCGTGAAGACCGTGGAGCGCGTCATCCGGCGGTACGACCCCACCGGTTCTCCGCTGGGCCTGGAGCGCGTGGTGGAGCGGATCGCCAAGGCCTCCGACGGATCCGTCTCGATTCAATCGAGCACGTACCGGCGCGACATCAGCGGCAACATGACGCTGGCCGAGCGTGCGGCTACCCAGGCGCGGACGTCCGGCGGCTCCACCACCGAGACCACGGTCATCGAGCGGCCATCAATCGATGGATCGTTCCAGACGGCCGAGCGTCGTGAGGTGGTGAGCGACGAGTCGCCGGCGCGTGACCGCAAGAACACGGTGGTCTACGTGCGCGATGACAGCGGGCGATTCGTCGAGTCTCTGAAGGAGACGGTGGAGACCACCAAAAATGGAGACCAGTCGGTGGCCAACGCCGCCCGGTATCAGTTGGGGTCGTCCGGCCGGCTGGAATTGGCGGCGCAGACCGTGACCACCTCCGTGAAACGGGCCGACGGGTCGCAGTCCATCGTGGAGGACGTGTACACGCAGCAGACCACGGGCGTGGCGAACCAGGACGGCGCGCCGAAGCTGAAGGAGCAACGCCTCATCGACCGCAAGGTGACGGCCGACGGCGCCGCCGAAACGGTTTCCTTACGCGTGCCGTCGTTGGGTGATCCGAACCGGCTGGGTCCAGCCCGGAAGGTCGCCGAAAGCGTGTGCAAGGGCAAGTGCCCGTAGGCCGCTAGCTTAGCGGATCCAACTCAAAGGGAACCGCGCCAGCGTCAGAGCGTGGGTCTTGAAGTGGTCCTCGCCGGCCGCGCCTCGTTCGTACAGGCACACCACCTCGCGGCCGCGCGCCGCCAGGTCCGAGTACCCCGCCCACCCGGCGTCCAGCACTCGCTTCACCGGCCACGTCTGGCCGTTGTCCTTCGAAAGCCGGATGGTCAGGTTGCGCCGGAGTTTCGGATCGTCGGGGTTCGCGAAAACCAGCGCCTTCTCCGCCCGCACGATGGAGCCGAAACATACCGGCTCGATCAACTCCTGCTGGAATCGCGGCTCGGACCACCCGGAGGCGCCGTCCTTGCTGATGGTGACCAGTCGGCGGCGGGCCTTGCTCTCCGAGCGGGCGTTCAGCATCACGCGGCCGTCGGTGAGCTCCGCGGCTACCGTCTCACTGGGATTCGCCTGCTCTTCGGTGTTTGGGAGCGCGATGGCGCCGCGCTTCCAGGTCTGGCCGTGGTCGTCGCTATAGATGGTGGCCGCGAGCGACGGCCGATGCCCGTTGCCGCCTGTCCCGGTGGACATCCAGATGGGGACGATCAGGCGTCCGTTCCGCAGTTGAATGCCGTGGCCCGGACCCGTCGCGATCACTCTCCACGGATACTCCGGCCGGAAGCCGTCGAAGCAGGCGGTGATCTCCACCGGCTTCGACCAGGTGCGGCCGTCATCGCCGCTCGATGTGTAGAAGGCGCGCATGTACTCCAGGCAGAACAGGAAATGGACGCGCCCGTTGCGGTCCGCGATGGCGACCGGGTTGTTGTAAGTGATCGCGTCCGGTTGGGCCAGGTTCCGGGCCAGCGCCACCGGGTTCTTGGAAAGCGGACCCTCCACCTGGGGCATGCGGATCGTCTCGCCGTTGCGGTTGAGCAGGATGTCGATGCGGCCCCAGTCGCTACCGCCGCTCTTGCGTCCCTCGCAATAAGCCAGCAGCGCGCCCTTCGACGTGAACACCACTCCGGGGATGCGATACAGCTTGTAGCCGCCTTCGCCGTCCTTCCACAAGTCGGTCTTCACGGGCGTCTTCTCCGCGTGGGCCAGCGCCGCGCCGCCCAATAACAAGGTTCGTCGTGTCATGGAACTCTTTCTGCGTTCTGTTTCGCGTAGGGGGCTTTGCCGAATGGTTCGACGATCCAGTCGCCGGGCGCCATTGCGACGCCGGAGATCAGTTCGGAGCCGAGCAGCACCTGCTCCTTGGCGGGCGCGGCGGCCGGACGGAGGCGATACAGGGTGTTCTCATCCACCGTGAACCATTCCGGAAACTCGTTCAGCCGGACATAATTGCGGTCGAAGTTGAGGTAGCGTTTATGGCGTGCAAGATCGAATCGGATGGTGGTTGGAGCGGCCGATTCGATCGACAGATAGAGTCGATCGCCCTCGCGCACGCCGCCCACGCGCATGCCCGGCAGCCAATGGTCCGGGCGGGCGCCCTGGCTCTTCATGTAGGCGTACAGCAGCGCCGTGCGGTTGAAGTTGCCTTCTCCATACCAGTCCTCGATGTGGCCGTTCGGCCGCTGCATGGATAGCATCACCTGCATTTCGGAGTCAATCCAGGCGAGCGCTTCCGGGACCGGTTCGCGGTTGTAAAGATACGTCGCGCTTTCGATCGAATCAGCGTATCCGTCGAATGAACCCAGCCCGGGTACTTGCTCGCGCTTCGATGGCTCCCAGTCATATTTCCGGTACTTAGGAAGAGTTTCTAACACGTGGCGGACCGCGTCGCGGTATTTTGTATCTCCCGTGCACATGTAGAACGTGTACACGGATCCGTAGACATAGCCCCAGTTATCGGAAAGGCCCTTGTTTGTGGGCTGAAGCGACTCGGCGTCCACTTCGTTATACAGCAGCCCGTCCGGATTGGCTGACTGGATGATGCGGTCGAGCATCTTCGCGATCACCGGGCGGTAATGCCGGGCGCGGGGCGTGTTCAGGTAATTCTCGAGTGAGTACAACAGGGACAACCCCACCACCATCTCATTGCCGTGATCGCGCAGTTTCAACTTCCTGTCGCCCGTATGCTTGGTGAAGTCCCAGATGTAGGCCGGCACGCCGAACGTTCCCGGCAGAACTTCGTCCACATAGGCGTCGCCGATGCGGCGGGCCCACGCGAGAAAGCGCGAGTCATGAGTCATGAGGGCCAGGCGGACCAGCGTTTGGAGATAATCCCCGTTTAACTCGGCGTCGCTGGCCGGGAGTTTCCCGAAATGCGAGTCGACCGGCGCTTGGTTCATGGCGTCGGCGGTCATATCCACCATGCGATAGAAGTATGGTGTGCGGCCCAGGTATTCGGTGACCGCGATCAACCCGTCCTTGGCGTACTCGCCCGCGCCGAACAGACTGGGCGGGCCGAGTTTCTCGGATTCGAACAGCAAATTGGCGGGGATCGCCTTCTCGACGGTGGTGTATCTCACCTCATTGCGCAGCATCTCCATCATCCGGCCGTGATACAGGTCGGGATCGGTTAACTCCGCGGTCAAGATGAGATAAGGATATAAGTCGGCTCCCGAGTTATGCGGCGTGTACAGCCATTTGGCGTGTTCGGCGCCCGGGTTATCGGGCAGCAGCAGCGTTTTCGGGTCTGCGTGGGACATCCAGACCTTCAGCAATCGCTGGCAGGCCGATACAGCCTGCTCGAACTGCTTCCCGTTCTCGCGGGCGCGGGCGAACTGCGGCAAGGCGGTTTGCGCCGAGACGGCGAGAGTCGCGACAAGGGCGGTAAGGAATGTTTTGAGCGGCGAGGTTCCGGGGCGATCCGCGAGCATGCACCCATTATGAAACGAGTAATGGTTTTCCACTATTGTCGGGCTCCGTCGCCGCCGGTTAGCATCACTTGCACGTAGTCTCCAACTGGGAATCACCTGCATGTCAAGATGGCTGATCATCGGCGCCATGTGCGCCGCCGCTTGTTCTGTCCTTATGGCCCAAGACCCGGCCGCCACCATCGAGGGCGAGGTCCGCGACCCTTCCGGCGCTCCGGTCGCCTCGGGCGTCGTCACCGCGACGAATCGCGAAAGCGGATTCAAACGCACCGCGATGTCGAACTCCGACGGCCTGTTTCGTCTGCCGCCGTTGCCCGTCGGCGAATATCTGGTCGAAACCAGCGCGGAGCGGTTTGCCGGGTTCGCGCAGACGGTGCGCGTTGAGGTCGGGCAGACTGTGCGGCTTCCCATCGTACTCGCCATCGCGGGCCGCCAGGACGCGGTCACAGTCTCGGCGGAAGCGCCTATTGTGGACACGGCGACGAACATCCTGGGCAAGGTGGTCACTGGTCATGAGATCACGGAACTGCCGCTGAATGGGCGCAACTTCACCCAGCTTGGGCTGTTGCAGACGGGCGTCGCTCCGCTGACGGCCGGCGTGCGGACGGCCGGCGGGTCGCTGCGCCAGGGGCAGGCGTATACGGTGAATGGCATGCGCCCGGAATCGAACGTCTACCTGGTGGACGGGTCCGGCAACGGCAACCGCATGGACGGCGGTTTCGCGTTGAAGGTTCCCGTGGACGCGATCGCCGAGTTCCGCATCCTCACGCAGAGTGCGCCGCCGGAGTACGGCGGAACCGGCGGCGCAACCACCAGCGTGGTCACCCGCGCGGGCGGCAATCGGGTCCACGGCACGGTGTACGAGTTCATTCGCAACGACAAACTGGACGCGCGTAACTTCTTTTCGAACCAGGTGGAGCCGCTCAAGCAGAATCAGTTCGGCGGAACGCTGGGCGGGCCCATCAAACGCGATCGGCTATTTTTGTTTGGATATTTCGAGGGCTATCGCAACCGCCAGGGTGCGACGTACTCTTCCACCGTGCCCACCGCGCTCCAGCGCCAGGGCGACTTCAGCGAGCGCACCGCTCCGCTGTTGAACCTGGCCGCCGGCGGCGCCGCGTTTCCGGGCAATCGCATACCCGCCTCCGCCATCAACCCTGTCGCTCTGAATGTCCTCTCGATGTACCCGGCGGCGAACGTCGCGCCGTCGATCTATCGGGCCACCGTGGTGGCGACCGACGACAACAATCAGGCCGGAATCCGGGGCGACTACGCGCTCACCGCGCGCGATCAGCTTTTTGTCCGCTACTCCTATTCCGGCGGCCACGCCATCAATCCGGTCTCCGTGCGAGGCTCCGACGCGCCCGGCTTTCCCACGCGCGACGATACGGCCGCGCACTCGGCGTCGATCTCGGAAACGCACCTGTTCACGCCGGCGTTGAGCAGCCAGTTCCGGCTCGCGTTCCTGCGCTATGAGTTTCTGTTCGATCAGCGGCTGAACCGCACGCCGCCCTCGGCGCTTGGTTTCGGATACGCGCCCGCGTCCGACATCGGGCAGGGCCCGCCGTTTTTCAACATCAGCGGCTACTCCCCCATCGGCGGAGCCATCACCGGACCGCGGCTTTCCGACCAGAACAACTACGAGGCGAGCGAGGGTCTTGCGTGGTTCCGCGGCGCGCACTCCATGAAGGTCGGCGGCTCGTTCCTGCGCACTCAGGTGAACATGTTCCAGGCCATCGCGCCCAACGCGTTCTTCGTCTTTGCGTCCACCTTCCCCACCAACGACGCCATCGCCAACCTGCTGCTCGGCGCTCCGGTGACGTTCTACCAGGGGCTCGGCGATTTCGGGCGCGGAATGCGAGACTGGAATGCGGGCCTGTACGCGCAGGATGAATGGCGCGTGGGTCGCCGCCTCACCGTCAACTACGGCGTACGCTACGAACGGTTGAACCCGCTGCGCGAACTGCGCGACCGGCTGAACGCCTTCGTGCCCGGCGTGCAGTCCACCGTGCGCCCCGACGCGCCGACGGGACTGCTGTTTCCCGGCGATTCCGGCATCGGCAAGGGCATCGCTCAGGACTACAATGGCTGGATGCCGCGAATCGGCGTCGCCTGGGATCCGACCGGCGCGGGGCGCTGGAGCATCCGCTCGAGCTACGGCATTTTCTACGAGCCGTTCCAGAACGGTTCGGGAACCGCCTCGCAGGGGCCGGTCAGTTCGCTGCCGTGGGCGCAATTCAACCAGTACAGCGGCGCCGGCCTGAACTTCGCGAACCCGTATTCGAACCAGATCTACCCCACGCCCGGCACGTTCGTGCGGCCTTCCACGGTGTTCGCCATCGACGCCACGGCGCGCCCGCCCTACGCGCAGAACTGGAACTTCGGCATCCAGCGCTCGCTCTTCGACAGCTACCTGGTGGAGGTGCGCTACGTGGGTTCCAAGGGCACGCGCCTGCCGCGCAATCTGGAGGCGAATCCGGCGGTGTTCGGTCCTGGAGCGAATGCCCAGAACGCCGATCGCCGCCGCCTCTACGCCAACTGTCCGGCCAACGGCGCGGCCTGTGACTTCTCCACCATCGCGATGCTCTCGAACATCACAAACTCGACGTATCACGCCGCCCAGGCCAGCGTGTCGCGGCGCTTCGCGGCGGGCTTCGCCATGAACGTGTCCTACTGGTATTCGAAGACGCTCGACTATCTGTCGGCGATGAACCTTTCGGGCTCCGCCGCCAAACCACTATCCGGCGAAAATGATCTGGCGCAGAATCCGTTCAACCTGGCCGCCGAGCATGGCCCCTCCCTGTTCGATGCGCGCCATCGCTTTGTCGCCAGTGGGACGTATGAATTGCGGCTTGCCGCCAGCCGGCCCGCGGCGCTGCGGGCGGCGGCGAACGGCTGGCAGTTGAACGGCATCATGAGTCACAACTCGCCTTCGCCGTTCACCGTTTCGGACACCGCCAACGTTTCGCTACAGGCCAACAGTCCGCCCATCTCCGGATTCGCGGCCAGCCGGCCGAACCTGGTGGGCGATCCCAACGCCGGCCCCCATACGGTGGACCGCTGGATCAACGCCGCCGCGTTCCAGCGCCTCGACCCCGTCACGCAGGCGGGCCAGTTCGGCAACGCCGGCCGCAACATCGCGCGCGGCCCCGCATTTACGAATCTCGATCTTTCGCTGACGCGAGCGTTCGCGTTGCGCGAGTCCGTGCGGCTGCAATTCCGCGCCGAAGTGTTCAACGTCGCCAATCATGCGAACTTCGGATTGCCCGTCGCCGATATGAACTCGTCGAACTTCGGGCGCATCCTTTCGGCCGCCCCGCCGCGGCTCATGCAATTCGGATTCAAGGTGGTGTTCTGACATGGAGCCAATGTTCCTCCCGGGGGTGGAGAACAACCCCAAGCCGTCGCCCTACGCGGACGCGATCAACATGATGAAGTCGGCCGGCGCCGAGTATCCGCAGATCTGGCACATGTTCGCCTTTCTGCCGAACGCCACTCAGCATCTGGCGCAATTCACCCAGTGCGTGCTGCGCGAGCCGGGGCCGCTGACGCCGGGATTCCGCGAGTTGATCGCGGCCTACACGTCGGTGCGCAATCACTGCCCGTTTTGAACGAAGTCCCACGCCGCGGTCGCGGCGGTGCTGCTGGGCGAGGAGAGGGCGGTCGACAATGGCGAAGAAATCGTGACGGCCGCGCTCGAGAACATCGAGACCTCGCCGCTTGACGAAAAGGAGAAGGCGATGCTGCGTTTCGTGGACAAAGTGAATCATCACTCGCCGTCGATTTCGCCGGCGGACATGCAGCCGCTGTATGAGGCAGGCTGGACCGACGAAGCGATCTACTACGCCATCACGGTCTGCGCGCTGTTCAACTTCTACAACCGGTGGATCGACGCGAGCGGTGTGCATCCGCTATCGGACGAGGCGCACCGCCAGGGCGCGAAACGCTCCGCCGTCATGGGCTATGCACGTAAGTAGCGCACGCGAGGAGTATCGAGCCGATTACGAAGGCTGGCGCGTCGCCGCGGCCGCCGCGGTCGGCGTGTTCCTCGGCTTCGCGTCGATGCTCGTATATACTTTTGGCGTCTTCCTGAAGCCGGTCAGCGCGGAGTTCGGCTGGTCGCGGCAGGCGGCTTCGGCGGCCTTTGGAATCGCCGCCATGACGGTCGCGGTGTGTTCGCCGGGACTCGGACGCCTGCTCGACGCCCGCGGTCCGCGGCGCGTGGTGGTTCCATCCATCTTCGTGTTCGGCTCGGCGTTCGCCTCGCTCGCGCTGTTGACGCCCGCTCTCTGGCGCCTGTACGCGACCTTCTGTGTGTTGGGCGTAGTGGGCAACGGCACGGCGCAAATGGCCTACGCGCGCGCCATCTCCACTTGGTTCGTGCGGCGTCGTGGACTGGCGCTCGCGGTGATGATGGCGGGCGGCGCCATTGGGGCCATCGTGCATCCTCCCGTGGCCCAGCGTCTCATTGATGCGCTCGGCTGGCGCGGAGCGTTCGCCGCCATGGGCGCCGCCGTGGTCGTCATTGGCGTACCGGTCGCCGCGGCGTTCGTAAAGCAGCGGCCCTTCGCCAATTCCGCGGCCGGCGTCACCGACCTGCCCGGCGCCACGGTGCGCCAGGGTTTGCGCTCGCGCCCGTTCTGGCTCACCGTCGCCATTCTGTTCATCGCCTCCATCACGCAGAACGCCGCCATCACGCATCTGCCGGCGCTGTTGACCGATCGCGGAGTCCCCTCCGATCGAGCCGCACTCGCGCTTTCGGCGCTGGGCGTCGCCGCCCTGATCGGACGCATCGCCGCGGGCTACCTGCTCGACCGCGTGTTCGCGCCGCTCGTGTCCGCTGTCTTGCTCGCGCTGTGCGCCATCGGAGCGTACGTGCTCTCCGTCACCGCCACGTTTGAAGCGGGCTGTGCGGCGGCCGCGCTGATTGGCGTCGGCATGGGCGGAGAAGCCGACGTCACGCCCTACCTGCTCAGCCGCTATCTCGGGCTACGATCTTTCTCCACGCTGTACGGATTCACGTGGTCGGCCTACGCGGTGGCGGGCGCGCTGGGACCCATCCTGATGGGCGCGGTGTTCGACGCTGCTGGATCCTACGGCGCCCTGCTCGGCTACCTCACTGTCTTCACCCTCGCCGCCGCGGCGCTCAACTTCGCCATGCCTCCCTACCCGCTACCACAGCAGCTTGAGGGCGAACTGGATCAACCGCGGCGGACCAGCCTCGAGGACGCGCCCGAAATTGGGTGACACCATATCGTTCACCGGAATCCCCAGGTTGGCGTGGTTCATCGCGTTGAAGGCCTCGGCGCGAAACTGCAGGTTCAGCCGTTCGGTCATCGGGAAGGTCCGGGCCAGCGACAGGTCGACATTCGCCTTTCCGGGCCCCTGCACGATATTGCGCCCCTCGTTGCCGAAGCGCCCCGCTTCCGTCGTTGCGTTCAGGCGCCGGAACGAGGCGGGCGAGATCCACTGCTCGATGGACCGGCCACTGAAACCGTTCGGGTCTGAGACGGCGTCCGGCCGGCTCGCGAACGTTCCCGCAACTGGCGGAATCGCGGCCTGCAACGACACGTTGCGCGAATCGTAGACCGTGAACGGGGTCCCCGTGTTGGCTACGATGATCGCGCTCAACTCCCACTGGTCGAAGACTCGCTTCACCAGGGTCGTCGAATCGTGGAACCAGGCGGGCTGCCAGATCCCGCTCGCCACCAGTCGGTGACGCGCGTCGAACAGCGAGCGGCCATGCTCGGCCCGCAGGTCGAACGGATTCTGCGCCAGGTCCATCTCTCCCGAAACGAGAATCGGCGCCGGACCCGCGATGTGCAGGCTCGAAGAATAATCGAGCGACTTAGAATACGTGTAGGACACGTTGAATCCCGCGCCCTTCTGAAAGCGGCGGCTCACCGACGCCTGCGCCGCGTGATAGGTGGAATTCGTGGATCCGTCCACCAGCGCCGCGTAGCCGAGCGCGCACGGGCTGGTCGCGTCGGGGCAGTTCGCGTAGATGCGGCGGCGCCCGGCGTTAGCGGCTGTGGCGCCGGGCTGGTATGCTGCCGGGTTTGCGTCGATGAACCGCGGCAGGTGTGTGCCCTTCGTGCCGACGTAGCGCAGTTCGACGGTTTGCTCGCCCCAGGCGCGCTGGATGGCGAGGTTCCAATCCTGCGCGTAGGGTGGTTTCAGGTCGTTCGAAATCGTGAACAGATTCATCGGCTGCGTGAACATCCCCGGCGCGAACGACGGCGTGACGGCGCCGAACGGCTGTCCGAAGTTCACGGTGTTGCCCGTCACCTGCCGCACAATCACCCACGGTAATGTTTGGGTGGCCACCCGCAGGGGGCCTCCCACGCCGTTGGCCAGCGTATCGTAGAAGATCGCGTAGCCGGCCCGGACCGTTGTGCGAGCCTTGCCGTCGGGGTCCCACGCCACGCCGAGCCGGGGCATGAATCCCATGTAATACACCGGCGCGATGGTGTCGGGAACCCCGGGATCGCCGGGCACAAGCACTCCAGCCGGCGCCTGCGGGAACACGGTGGATTGGCGGCCCGGCGCGAAGGCGTTCAATCTGCCGTTGATCTCGCTGAACGGCGTCGTGATCTCATACCGCATCCCATAGTTCAGCGTCAGCCGGCCGGAGACGCGCCACTCGTCCTGCGCATAGGCGTTGATGTCCCGGCTCCGCAGGCCGCGGTAGAAGTCGCCCCCCGCTTGTGTGAACGTGCTGGGACGGCCCATCAGGAAGTTCGCGAAAGCGTCGCTGGCCGGCGAGTTTGAGAAGATGAAGCCGCCGTTGGCGTAGTGGCCCTGGTTCGAATTCACCTGCGTCCGGCGGTATCCGACGCCGAACTTGTAGCTGTGGCGGCCCACCGCGTGAGCCAGCGCCTCCTGGAATTCGAAGTCGTTCTGGGTGGTGTCGCGCGGTCCGATGGCAGGGTCGCCCATGTTCGAATAGCCGTTGATGATGACGAACGGCGCGCCTTCGGCGAAGGCGAGCGTCGAATCGTACCCGAAGCCGAGCGCGCGCGGCGACAGTCCGCTGAGCCGCTTTTCCAGCACGAACCAGTGGCGGAACAACGAGGCGCGGAACGTATTGATGGTGGATCCGGCCGCATGGGTGTCGGCGATGGTGAACAGTTGCGTGCGCAGGTCATCCTCCACCGGGAATCCCGGCAGGTCGGCGCCCAGAATTGAGAAGGGATTGCTCGTATAGCCCTTTGAGAACGTGTAGCGCGTGGTGAGCGAGTCGGTGGTCCCGAGTTGGAAATCGAGCTTGATCCCCGCCTGCTCGGTGTCATTGGCAAGCGGCTGCGTGGAGGTGTAGAAGGACGGCGAAACGTTGCCGGATGGGTAGTATCGCAGCAGACTGACCGACAGCGGATCCTGGAGCGATTTCGGGATCTGGCCGCCGGGAAACGGTGCGCCCGCGGCGTCCGTCACCGGGACCGTCGAGGCCGAAAAATCGCCGGCGCGTTGCGCGGGCGTCGGCACCGTGGATCCGCGAGTGATGCCCTGCCGGTTGCGGAACCCTTCGTAGTAGCCGAAGAAGAAGGCTTTGTTGCGGCGAATGGGGCCGCCGAGCGTTCCCCCAAATTGGTTCTGCTTGAGCGGTTCCGTATGGGAGACGAAGAAGTTGCGGGTGTCCAGCCAGTCGTTCCGCAGGAATTCGTACAACACGCCGTGAAGGTCATTTCCGCCCGCGCGCGTCACCACGCTCGTGTTCGCGCCGCTCGCGCCGCCATATTCGGCGGGCGCGGTGTGCGTCAGAATCTTGAACTCGTCGATCGCGTCGATGGGCGGCTTCAACGCGTATCCGCCGTCGATGCGGTTCACCACGCGCGCGCCGTCGATCAGGAAGTTGTTCGATTCCGGCCGCTGCCCGTTGACGATGTAGGCGTGGCCGCTGCGCCGGGACCCGCCCTGCTCCGTCAGTCCCGCCGTCATCGGAACCACGCCCAGTTGCAGTTGCCCGAGTTGCGAGAAGTTCCGGCCGTTCAACGGCAGTTCGGCCACTTCCTGGCGCGTGATCACGTTCCCCAGCACGTTCGCGCTCGTTTGCACCAGCGCCGCGGACTCCTCCACCGTCACCGTCTCTCGATTGCCCTCCAGGTTCAGCACCACGTGCAGGCGCGCGGTCTGGTTCACGTCCAGTTGGATCGAAGGATTCCGGTAAGCAAGAAACGACGCCTTCTCAACGACGATTTCATACTGCCCGATCGGCAGCACGGGAAATTGGAAGCCGCCGCCGTCGGGCGTAAGTCGAGTCATGACGGCGCCGGTGCGCGCGTTCTTGAGCGTTACCGAAGCTGCTGGAATGGGGGCGCCGGTTTGGTCGACCACGTCGCCTTCAACGGCGGCGGTGGGATCCTGAGCCAAGGCGGGCGCGACGCAGGCGAGTAGGGCGAACAATAGGAACCGCATCAGATGGTCCGAAGGCGTAGTGTGCCATCTCACTGGTCCGGAAAAGAATAATCGGTTCCTATTATCCCGGTGTGGCTCGTCAGGGCTTGACGATCTCGTCGTATAACTTGTCTCCCGCGATCCGATGCACGGCCGTGGAAGGATGGGCGGCGTGGTAGTAATAATACGCCGACGGCTTCGCGCACGGCGCGTCGCTCTCGCCGAAGATCGCCCGCCCGGCGCAGGCGTCCTTCACATTCTCAATTCCGTAGGCCGCCGGATTCCGCATTACCTCATCGAAGAAACGGCCCCAGCCGCTTGTTTCGATGGTCGCCTCCGGCAGTACGGCTCGCAACTCAGAGGGAATTCGGGCTAATTCGGGATTAAGCCGCTCGGAAACTTCGCGGAAGGCCGGTATGGCCACGGGCAACACGGCGATCCGGAAGTTGCGCGCGCCCATCGCGTACAACTTGCGAATGTGGCCTTCCATGTTCGCCACCGTTTCGGCGCTGGGAAGCCGCCGGTCGTTCAGCCCTCCGGCCAGGTAGAACAGCGTGCGCGCCGGATCGAACACGATCGCCTTGGACTCCACCCGAGCCGCGAAATCGTCCACCTGGTTCGCCATGCCATAACCGAGCAGCGCGCCTTTCACCTTGCGGCCCGCTCCACGACCCGTCTGCGCTCCGCTCACGGCGAAGTTGATGCTGCCGCTGTTGGCGCCCGGCGCCGAGGGCGTCGTCAACTGGAACCCAAGCCGATTCGCCAGATAACCGACTGCCGTTGGACCGTCGCCATCCACGTAACCCGCGCCCATATCCGAATAGCTGTCGCCGAACACAAACATCCGGCTGATGGGCGGCTTCACCACTCCGATCGACTGGAGCCACGCCTCAAACAACGTCGTCCACTGGTCCGACGAGCGTCCCAGCGTCTTCATTCCGAACCCGTGATCGCCCGTCCGGAACGAGTGGAATTCGGCCGTCTTCCCCGCCGCATGCCAAGCCATGTACAACCGCGCGGCCGAATTCGGCGGGATCATCCTGTCGTCGTCGGCGATGGCGATGAACAGCGGCGGCGCGTCGTCGGGAACCGGCGTCGCGGTCCGATACGCCGCATAGATGGGCGCGGCGAAGTCCGGGCGGCTCTCGGCGTCGTGCTGCATCACCGGTCCCATCACCACTCCGCCGCCCGCCGAGAATCCGATGATGCCGATCCGATGCGGATCCAGCGACCACTCGGCCGCATGCCGCCGCACATACCGGATCGCCTGCCGCCCGTCCTGCTCGCCCATGGCGATCGCCGCCAGCGTCGCCGCGTCGTAGGGCGGGGGCGTTTCGGCGCGCACGTTGACCCTCGTCAGCATTCGCGTGAGTTGCTGCAAATAGGCGGTCATCTCGGTCTCGTCCTCGGGCGTATGCATCACCCGGTAGCGCAGCACGAAGGCCGTGATCCCCCTTCTGACGGCCCATCGGGCCACATCGACGCCCTCGTAATCCACCATCAGGAAGCGAAAAGCACCTCCTGGCGCGATGATGAGCGACGCTCCGTTCGCCTTCCCGGCCTCCGGTTTGTACATCGTCAGCGTCGGCATCGACACGTTGCGAATCATCCGAGCCCCGTTCCGGACCCCAGGCTGCTCCTTCCAGGTCCAGTTTTCGGATCCCGGCGCCGCGGCCGGCCAGATGGGGAAGACCCCGGCCGCGTCGGGACTCAGAACAGCGGGCGTCTGGGCTGAGAGGATGGCGGCGGCCGCCAAAATCAGGATGAGGCGCATGTTCATATCTTCCTCCCGATCGGTCCGGATCGCACCCGATCGAATCCGGATTCGACGGGAATCTAGTTCTTAATCGATAACTATTGGTCTGACTTGAGAAAGGTCAGACGAGCGCGGCAAGTGGTCTGACTGGGCGGTTGAGTGGTAGCGCTTTCAATCGGCCTCGCCTCGGTCGTCGAACGGCGCTGTCAGCGGTATCCGAAAGTAACGGAAATAGCGGTGGCAGAATCACTTAGCGCATTTATCAAGAACGTTGCAACTTCGATTGTCTCGAACCATGACCGGTGATATACTGACGCTCCGTGTGGGCATGTTTCTGTCGAATGCTTGCACGACTCGCAAGGGGGACTATGAAGAAAACAGTCGGAATCAGGGTAGCTGTGTTGCTGCTCTTGATCTGTTTTTCCGTCTTTGCCCAGCGCGACCTCGGCACTATCGTTGGCACTGTAACCGACCCGCAAGGCGGCGCCATCGCGAATGCCAAGGTCACGATTACCGAGACGGCAACCGGTCTGGCCTATGAAGTCCAGACATCAGCCGCGGGTGATTACATCCGCGTTGCGTTGAAGCCCGGCACCTATACCGTCACGGCCGAAGCAACCGGCTTCCGCCGTGTCCAACAGTCCAATGTGGTTCTGGTTGGCGGCGACCGCGTGGGCGTTCCGCTGACGCTGCCAGTCGGCAACGTCACGGAGTCCATCGAAGTCTCCGCCCAGGCGCCCATCCTGCAAACGGAAAGCACCACGCTGGGCGCCGATATCAACACGAAGGCCGTCACCCAGCTTCCGCTCGGCGGACAGCGCGTGTTCACGTACCTGGCCCGTCTTTCGCCCGGCGTTGTGCCTGCCGAGCCCGGAGCCCGCGACTCCGTGGGCGGCGGATTCTCCGCTAACGGCGTCCGCTCCAACGGCCAGAATAACTTCCTGTTGAACGGCGTGGACAACAACGTCAACGTCATCGACTTCCTGAATCAGACAGCTTTTGTCGTCGGTCCGTCGGTCGAAGCGATCGGCGAAATGCGCGTGCTCACCAACGGCTACAACGCCGAGTATGGTCGTGGCGCGGGCGGTGTGGTGAACGTCAACCTGAAGTCGGGCACCAACGAAATCCACGGTGTGGTGTACGACATTCTCCAGAACGACAAACTGAACGCCAACCGCTGGGAATACAACAAGGCCGGCACCAAGCGCGGCGCCTTCAAGCAGAACCAGTACGGCGTGGCCATGGGCGGTCCGATCATCAAGAACAAGCTGTTCATTTTTGGCGACTACCAGGGCACCCGCATCCGGAGCTTCGGCGGCGCCATCCAGAACCTGGGTTACGGCGGATTCTACACGATCCCCACACCCGCGATGATCAACGGCGACTTCTCGAAGCTGCTCGGCTCCTCGGTCGGAACCGACGCCAATGGCAACAACATCCTGGCCAACCAGGTCTACGATCCCAAGTCCAACGCCACCGTGAATGGACAGTTGGTTCGTACGCCGTTCCCGGGCAACATCATCCCGGCGAGCCGCTTCGATTCGTCGGCCTATAAAATCATGCAGCTCTATCCGGCGCCCAACCAGACGATCACCGCTGGAAGGTACCCGCAGAACGACTTCTTCACCGCCACGGCCGGCAGCCAGAACACCGACCAGGGCGATGGACGCGTCGACTATCGGTTGAGCGACAAGGATAGCCTGTTCGGCAGCTTGAGCTGGTCGAACCTGAACAAGCGCAACGAGCCGTACTTCCCCGGCGCCCTCGACGGCACTCCGTTCAACGCGGTTACCGAAGAGGACCTCGGCCGCAACGCCCAGATCAGCTATACCCGCGTGTGGAATCCCTCCATCATTTCGGAGACCCGCGCCGGCTATAGCCGCCTGGTAACCTCTCGTGTCGGCGC
This sequence comes from Acidobacteriota bacterium, assembly GCA_018268715.1. Classification (GTDB taxonomy): domain Bacteria; phylum Acidobacteriota; class Terriglobia; order Bryobacterales; family Bryobacteraceae; genus TMP-7. The sequence goes on from JAFDVZ010000015.1 coordinate 191,256, forward strand.
CAACCCGAACGTCGACCTGTTCACCCAGTTCGGCATCGGCGGCTACAACCCGATGACGGTTCTCAACGGCGGTCTGCCCCAGATGCAGTTCTCGCAGGGATATACCCAGATCGGCGCCAACGACTGGCTGCCTTCGAAGGAATATTCCAACGTTTGGGACTTCATCCAGAACGTCGCCATCAATCGCGGTTCTCACGCCTTGAAGTTCGGCGCCGAGTACCGCATCATCAAGTTCCCGTTCTTCCAGGTGCCCTATCCGCACGGTGAAATGAACTTCAACCGTAACGAGACGGCCTATCCGTCGGTGGCCAATTCGTTGAACACCCTGACGGGCGACGACATGGCGTCGTTCCTGTTGGGCAACATCAACAACGGCCGCATCTCGACCAACAACTTCATCTCGTCGGAGAAGCTGGCTTGGGCGTTCTACGCTCAGGATGACTGGAAGGTCAACTCCAAGTTGACCGTCAACATCGGCATCCGCTACGAACTGTTCTCGCCCATCGGCGAAAAGTTCGGCCGCCAGTCCAACTTCGTCTACGACAATCTCACGCTGTACATTCCCAAGGGCAAGGACCAGGATGCTCCGCTGCCCCCGAACTTCGCCAGCGCCTTCCCGAACGTCACCGTTTCGCGAGGCCAGGTGGACAAGTACATGATCCCGTGGGATAAGACCAACATCGCTCCCCGCATCGGCTTCGCATACGCCCTGAGGCCCAAGACCGTACTTCGCGCCGGCTATGGCATCTTCTACGGCGGCGAAGAGAATCAGGGCGGCAACCCGAACCGCGGCGAGTCCGTGCCGTTCAACCAGTCCACCGACTTGGCGCGCCCGGCTGGAAACAGCATCTTCGACGTGAACAGCTACTTCACCGGTGGCTTCCACGCCGGCTTCCCGTCGAACGTGTTCTCGCTGCCCGCGCCCGTTTCCTTCCGCGGCGTCGCGGTCAACTTCCGCAACGGCATGGTTCACAAGTGGAACTTCGCCGTCCAGCAGGAACTGCCCTGGCAGTCCGCGTTGGAAGTCGCCTATGTGGGCAACCACCAGTCGCACCAGTTGTTCCAGCCCGACTGGAACGCCTGCCCGAACCTGGGCACCACGGCGTCCATCTCCTGTAACGACCTCCGCCCCACCCCGAAAATCGGCGGCATCTCGGGTACGGCGTCGTTCGGCTACGGCAACTATCAAGGCCTGACCACGAAGTTCGAAAAGCGCTACTCGCAGGGTCTCCAGATCCTGACGTCGTACACTTACGGCAACGCCAAGGCCAACACCGGCACCACGCTCAGCGGCTCCACGGGCTTCGGCATCCCGAACCCGCGCGACTACGCTTCAGGCTACTCGCAGGCCGCCTGGGACGTCCGGCACAACTTCACCACCAGCTTCAACTACGAAATCCCGTTCGGCAAGGGCAAGAAGTACGGCGGAAACATGAACACCGTCGCCAACGCCGTGGCGGGCAACTGGCAGTTGAACGGTATCCTCACCCTGCACACCGGCTCGCCGTACACGTTGCGGTGGAACGGCTGCCAGGGCGTATGGAACGCCTGCCGTCCGGACCTCAGCGGCGGCTCCGCGGATAAGGCCCCGTCCAGTGGACGCAGCCCCGATCTGTGGTTCGACACCACCGTTGCCGTGAAGGCCGCTGCTCTCACGGGCGGCAACTTCCCGTTGCAGGCGATGACCGCTCCTCCGGCGCGCACCTTGGATTTCTCGATCTTTAAGGACTTCGCGTTCACCGAGCGCTATCGCGTGCAGTTCCGCATGGAGGCGACGAACTTCGCCAACACGCCGCAGTTCACCACCCCGGACAACAACCTCCAGGATGCGAAATTCGGCCAGATCACCAGCACGAACTCGGGTTCGGAACGTCACATTCAGTTCCAACTCCGCGTTCAGTTCTAACTCGATTCTGCACTCAGGGGCGGGCTCCGGCCCGCCCTTTTTTTTTCGTGTGCGGAGCATGTTCGACAGCTTGGGGGTGAAAGTCCCCTGGACAACCTGATGGAGGTGAAGTCCTAGCGAACCGCAAGGGCGTCGTCGTGAGGCGGGGTCTGAAAGAAGCGTGGAGCAAGTCTGCCAGCCGATGTACAAGAACCGGATCTGAGGCGTACGGCGTCGGGCGACCGGGCCAATGACCGCGAAGCCCATATCCATCAAGGCGCTGGCTGTAAATTCGACGGTTGCGTGCGGAAGGCGGTTGAACTTACCTCGGGAGATCTGCTGCGCGTCGCGGAATCGTGACTGAAAGTGTTGCAAGGCGCTTTGATCTCGCAGCAGGGGTCAACAGAGGGCATATTAGTCCCGCAACGGATGAAAGCCCGAACCGTGATCGCGAGCAGTAGTCCGCGAAACTCGCGGTGGTCATGCGCCAGCCAATCCGTTTCGGCGGAGCTTGCCAAGGGCGGATAGGGTGAAGCCCGAAAGGAACTTGGGAGCGGCGAAACCGACGCGGGACACGTGAGCGCCCCCCCGGCCTTCACGGGCTCAAGTCACGGAACCGCTGGATGCGGACCCGCATGTCCGGTGGTGTGGGAGGGGAGAAGTCGCTAGACTTCCCCCTATCCCGATTGGTGTTCGAACTGCCGCGTTTAATCAGGCATTCCTTAATGCGGCAATTGGGTCGATCCTGACCGCCTTGCGCGCCGGGAGATAGACTGCCGCGCAGACAGCCAGACCGAGACCAAACGGGACGGCAAGAAATACCGCCGGATCCGTAGGGTCGACGCCCCAAATGATGGACGCCAACAGCCGGGCGAATCCAATCGCAACCAGCAGGCCCAGGGCCATGCCTGCGAGTGCAGCCCGCGCGGCTTGCCTGAACACCATTCCCATCACGGTTGTTGGGCGCGCGCCGAGAGCCATCCGAATGCCGATTTCCTGCGTGCGCGCCGAGACCAGGTAGGCAGTCATCCCATAGACTCCCACGCACGAGAGCAGGAGCGCTATCGCTCCGAACACAGTCATCAGCGCCGCGGCGTAACTCACTCCGATCACTTCGTTCTCTCTCATCCTTTCGAGAGGCATGACGTCCGTTATGGGCTGCCGGGCGTCCACGTCCGCGATCGCCGCCTTGACTGACGGCACAAGCGCCATCGGGTCGCCCACACTCCGGATGGCGACGTCCATTCCAGAACTGGGCGCCTGGGTGTAGGGCACGTACAACGTGGGCCGAGCCGCGCGGTCGAGGGCGCTCGCCTGCACTCCGCCCACCACCCCGACGATCGTGATCCACATTGCCTCCTCGCGTTTAGCTCCCAACCGGATCTGTGCGCCGATCGGGGACTGCTGTCCCGGCCACCACCTTCGCGCCAGTTCCTCGCTGATGACTGCCGAGCGTGTGGACCGAGGCGCGTCGCGACCGTCAAGCAACCGGCCGGCGCGAAGCGGAATTCGCATCGTCTCGAAGTAGCCGGGACTTACAACCTGAATCTGCGCGGTTGGCTGCTCCCCGGGCTGCGCAGGCCGGTCTCGAATCGCGAACGGGCCCGATTGTGCGTGCTTGCCGAACGGCGCTGAGGTGGCGGCGGCCACGGCTCGCACTCCCGGCAGCGCGGCGATCCTTTGAAGCGTCAACCGATAGAGCTCCGTCATCTGTTCCGGCCTACGCTGGCCGCCCTCTCTCATTTGCAGTCTCAAAGTCAGCACAGTCCCGGGATCCATGGCCGGCTGTCCGCCTGACAAAGCGCGAAACCCGCGGACCATGAGCCCGGCGCCTACCAGTAGCACGGCCGTCAAGGCGATTTCCCCAACCAGCAGAAGAGAGCGCAACCGGTAGCGGCGAGCCCCCACCGTTGCTCCTTGTCCACCCTCCTTAAGCGACTCGCTCAGATCCAGCCGGGAGGATTCCATCGCCGGCGTGAAGCCGGCCACTACCCCGCTCAGCACCGCGATCGCAAGCACAACCAGCAACGCGCCCGGACTCACGCCCAAAGCCATCCACCCGGGTGAGTATCGCCGAAGCTCGAAAGGCATGGCTGCGCGAATCGCCTCCAACCCGCACCAGGCCAGCGTCACACCCAGAGCCGCGCCGGCTAACGCCAGGACGATGCTCTCCACCACCAACTGCGCCACGGTTCTCCACCGGCTCGCGCCGATGGCCTGGCGGACCGCCATCTCACGCCATCGCGCCGAACTGCGCCCAAGGTGAAGATTGGCGACGTTCACACAGGCGATTAACAAAACGAACAGCGCTGCGCCGAAGACCATGACGCCGAACTGCGCCGCGTAGTCCCCCACCACATACCGTTGGATGGGCCATGCCATGAATCGCCGCTTTCGATTGGTCTCCGGGTACGACTTCTCCAGCCGCATCGCCAGTCCGTCCAGTTCCCTTTCGAGTTCCTGAATCGAGTGGCCAGGCTTGAGACGTCCGGCTGAGTCCAGGCGCTGTGCGGCGCGCGAGAAGCGCTCCTGTGGCGTAAACGTCAGCGGCGTCCACAGGTCCCGTCCCGCCCTGGGAAACACGAATTGCGGCGGCATCACACCTACGATGGCGCAGTCACGGTCATTCACGCGGACGACCTTTCCCACAACGTCCGGGGCCGCCTGAAAGTGGCCGCGCCACAGGGAGTCGCTCAGGATCGCCACCCGATCCTGGCCGGCTTCGCCCTCACTGCGCGTGAATGCCCGCCCCATCGCCGGCGCCACGCCCACTATGTCGAAGAAGTCCGGGCTCACCCGTGTGGCGTCGACACGAAACGCCGAACCCTTCGGGTCGGAAATATCGGCGGTGGCGTATTCCCAACTTGCCAATCCGTCGAGGACGGTCTGGCTTTGCCGGATATCTTCAACATCGGCCGGCGAAGACAGGTTCCAGAGATGGGGGTTCGCCGGAGAAGACTCGAGAACGGCTACCAGCCTTTGGGGATCCCGCAAAAAGGGTGGCTTCCATACCATCGCGTCGCAGACGGCGTACATAGCGGTTGTAGCGGCAACGCCGAGACCGAGCGTGATGGTGGCGACCGCGGTGAAGCCGCGATTGAGCCGCATCTGCCGGAGCGCGTAGCGGACGTCCTGCCATACAGCTTCCATCCAGCCGAGCGTCCACAGGTTCCGGCAGGCCTCCTTCACCGCCGTCACGTTGCCGAACCGGCGCCTGGCGGCGCCTTGGGCATCGGCGGCGCCGTCCTCGCGCAACCGCGCCTCTCGCATCGCCAGGTGGAATGCGATCTCCTCTTCGAGGTCTCGTTCCAATTGCCGGCGGCGGAACATCGTCCGCAGCCGCAGCCAGGCGTTGCTCAGGACTTCGCCAAACGGCGCGCCGGCAAACGGGACGCCACGTCGCTGCCGACTGCGACCTGCAGTCTTGTCCACCGGTTCGCCTGACTCGCGAGCTGTTTGCGCCAGGCCGCTGTCACCCGGCGCCTGCCCGGCGGCAACTTGCCGGAGCCGTGCGCTTCCCGCAAAGGTGATCTCGCTGATCCCAAGGTCGGCAACCACCGAGGGGATGTCCTCATAGAGCAGCTTTCCTTTGCCCCACCCCTCGAGCCGCAGCCGGCGCATCCATATCCACAAGCCGCCCAGAACGGCGAGGTAGACGGGGAACAGAAAGACAGCTTTGGCCGCTACCGCAATCATCACGGAGAGGATCGGAACCACCGCGCCCAGGACGGCCAGGTATCGCACAAGGACGCCTGCCAGCGGTCGTTCGCCAGGGATGTGAGAGCAGGTGAAGGGCAGTTTCCGCCAGCTATTGAACAGCGCCTCGAACAGTCCGAGTGACGCCAGCAATTGCAGAATCGTCAGGCGGATCGCCATCGGCGCGCCCAAAACCACAGCGGCAATGGGAAAGAGCGCCACATAAATTGGGGCGATCGCATACGCGATGATAAATCGCTCCACGGCCGTCATCCACTCCGCCCGTCCCTGGCTTTCGGTGATTTTGAAGATCCAATTGGCGCGCAATTCGGCGGGAATCGATAGAACGTGCCGAAAGCCGTTAAGGGCTACGACGGAACACGCCAAAGGCCAGAAATGCACCACAAACTGCAGCGCCGTGGAAGGGGATCGGACAAACAGAGCGCCATCCACCAGGGAACTGTTCGCCATCACCGCCGCCGCCGCTCCAAGGTAGACCAGCCAGAGCAGGCGATGCGCCCGGTTGCGAACCAGGGTCTTCGCCATGAAGTCCATCACTCCCCTCTGCCGCGGCGAACGCGCCAGCAGGGTCAGTATGCTCCAGCGCCACAAACCGCGTGTCTCCTGCCGGGCCGGCGACTCCAGCAGCAGCTTTCGGTATCGGCGGTAACTGGTGAAGTAGGTAACCGCGGCCATGGCTACCGCGATCGCAGTGGCCAGTAACGCCCGGTTCGACATCTCAGCCTGGAACGAATCGCCCTTGCCGATGAGTCTTTCGTGCAATCCCGTGAACCATACCGGCGGCAGCCAGCCACCGAACGCCGGCAGCTTCGCGACTACCGCCGGGTTCCAGTCTTTGATCGACCAGCTGTAGAACCCGCCCAGCAGAAAGATCGCCGCGAGAGCCCCTTGGGCGTAGACGGACGTTCGAGTGAACTGGCTGCCGGGCGTGAGGTTGAGTAGAATCCCCTGCAGAGCCACGATGGCGAAGAAGACGAAGAGGCAAGCCAATCCGGACGCCGCGGCCTGCGCAGCCGCATGGCGCACGTAGGACGCGTCGAGGCGCCACTCGCCGCCGAACTCCACTGGGGCGATGAGGCTGGGAAGAATGTTCATCGCGATGACGATCGCGGCGGCAAAGAGGGTCACGGATGTGAATCGGGCTGTAAACACCTGGCCGGCCCGGACCGGGAGCGACGCCAGCGCCAGGTAGTCGCGTGCGCTGGGAAAGAGCGACTGCCACACCAGCAGTGCAATCAGACCCGTGACGCACAGCAGCAACGTGATTAGCGCCAATTCGTCGGCCAGCGCCGCTGAGTGAATGCCATTTCGGCCGGCGGCTGTTTCAAGAAGATGGTGCTTAGGAGCGTACCTCGGATCCAATGCGCCTTCACGAATCAGGAGGAGGCCCGAGGGAAGCAGGAGCGAGACCGCCCCGATGGCGCCCGATCTCCACTGGCCCGGCGACGAGGACCACTCTCCATCGAACATGCGCCGCAGGAAGTGGCGCACCAACTCAAACTGCCGCCCGTGAGTCTGTGCAAGCCACTTCATGCTTGCATTACCTCCAGGATGCCGTTAGCGATGGCCCGGTGATTCTGTTCCCGCGTGAGCCGCCCGAAGATGCCTTCGAGCGATGTCTCGTTCAGCGATTCCCGCAGCCGCTCAATCGTGTCGTGCGCGGCGACTCTCCCTTTACAGAGGATCAGGACGCGGGAGCAGACCTTTTCGAGGACATCGAGGACATGCGAGCTGTAGAGAATCATGCGGCCTCGCGCGGCTAGTCCTTCAAGCAGGTCCCGGAGCACCAGAGCCGTTGTGACATCAAGCCCCGAAAGCGGCTCATCGAGTATCAGAATCTCGGGATTGTGCATGAGAGCCGCTGAAAGGAGAATCTTCTGGCGCATGCCTTTCGAGTAGATCGACAAAGGGCAGTTCGCGTCTTCCCGGAGCGAAAACAGGTTCAAGAATGCGTCAATCTTAGGTTCCAGGATTTCCTTGGGCAGGCCCCGGAGCCGGCCGACAAGCTGCAGGTACTCCCACCCGGACAAGTATGGGTACAAGTGGGACTCCTCAGCCACGTAACCGATCCGGGACTGAAAGCCCGGCAGGTCGTCAATGATGCTCTCGCCTCGGAACAGAATCTGGCCTTCGCTCGGTTCGAGCAGACCGATGATCATCTTTACCGTGGTGCTTTTCCCAGCCCCGTTCGGGCCGACGTACCCGAGAATCTCGCCCGGTCGGAGAGTGAAGCTGACATCCTCGACGGCCGCAACGCCGTTGAATCGCTTTGTAAGACCGCAAACCTCGAGCATGCGACCTCCAGTCCCATAAGCAGGTTAGGGATACATCATAGTGACACCACCGGAGGGCAGGTTGTTCCCCGAAAAATCAGGGCAGTCGCAGCCGGCTGGACGGAGATCGGCGCCAGAATGAGCTCGGCGCAGTTCGGGATCGAATCCCCCTACTTCTTCTTGCGGCCCTTCTTCAGCGGGTCCTTCGACCGGTAGCCTAACTCGTCCTCCAGCACCTTCACCAGCGTGGAAAGCACCTTCACCCGGGCCCAGTATTTATCGTTGCCCTCCACCAGGGTCCACGGCGCCGTGCGTGTGCTGGTCTTCACCAACATCTCCTCGACGGCTTCCTCGTAGTTGTCCCACTTGCCGCGGTTGCGCCAGTCCTCGTCGGTGAGCTTCCACTCCTTGTAGCCGATCTTCTTCCGCTCCTCGAACCGCCTGAGTTGCTCCTCCCGCGAAATATGCACCCAGAATTTGGCCATGATGGTGCCGAAGTCCCGCAGTTGCCGTTCGAAAGAGTTGATCTCCTTGAATGCCCTCTTCCACTCGTCTTCTTTGGCGAAACCCTCCACTCGCTCCACCAGCACGCGCCCATACCAGGAACGGTCGAAAATGGCGATCTGGCCCCGTTCCGGCAGCCTCCGCCAGAAACGGTACAGATAGTGGCGGGTCTTGTCCTCGCCGTGCGGCGCGCTGATCGGGTAGACCACATATCCGCGCGGGTCCAGTTTCTCCGTGATCCGCTTGATCGCGCCGCCCTTGCCGGCTGCGTCCCAACCCTCGAACACCATGATCACCGGCCGCTTTTGAAGATAGACCTGGTAGCCTAGCTCGCGGAGTTGAATCTGGCGCCGAGTCAGCTCACTGACATAGTCGTCCCGGCTAATCGTCTTCGACAGGTCGATCGTCTCGAGCATCAGAGTCCCCCTCCGCCGAGCGTCTCCATGGCGGCTCGAAGGTCGGCGTCCCTGCGCGGAGCGTTCGACTCCTCCGGACGCGGCGGAGCATCCGCGCCCAGGCGCTTCTCCATCGCCGCGATGATGGTGTCGAACACCTTCTTGCGCGCGTACCACTTCGACGTCGCCTCCACGATCGTCCAAGGGCCGTACTCCGACTCGGTCAACTCCAGCATCTCCTCCGTCGCCGCCAGATACTGGTCGTATTTCTTATGCCGGGCCCAGTCCTCGTCAGTCACCCGCCACGCCTCCAGCGGATCCTCCTGAATGGCGGTGAACCGCTCCTTCTGCTCCTTCTTGCTGATGTGCAGGAATAACTTGATGAGAACGGTTCCATCGTCGGCCAGCATGCGTTCGAAATCCACGATGTCCCGGAACGCCTGCTTCCAGGCCTCTTCCGCGATCGCGTTCTCCACGCGGTCCACAAGCACGCGCCGGTACCAGCTGTTATCGAAAATCACCATCTCGCCGCGGTTGGGGGCCTTCAGCCAGAACCGCCACAGCCAGGGGCGCTGTTGCTCGTAGGTGCGCGGTTCGGTTACCGGATATAACTTGAACCCCCGCGGATCGAGCCGCTGAGTCAGCGTGGCGATGGTCGTCCCTTTTCCGGCGGCGTCCCAGCCCTCGAAAACCACGATGGTGGACACCTTCTGGTCCCAGCAGGCCTTCTCCAGATCGTACAGCCGCGTCTGAAGGTCGGGCAGGCACTGCTTGTATTCCTCGCGCGACAGCTTCTTCTTCAGATTGATGTTTTCGAGCATTCTGGCCCTCTGTCCGGCAAACTGGCCCCAACATGCGCACGGGCCGCATTACGCGGCCCGTCGTGCTTCAGTGTACCAGGATGTTCGAAACCCGCGACCTTGCTCTTACCGTCTCAAACTACAGACAGGGATCCGCGCCGATCGTGCCGTTCAACTCCTCCAGGTACGCCGGGCTCGACACGTGCGCCAACCGTTCCCGCGCCGCCGCCAGTTGTCCCTCGAAGTCGTTCGCCTCGAGCGTCTTCACGTGCCGCGTCCACAGGGCCACATCCCGTTGCTGTTGTTTCCGCAGTCGCGCCTGATACCAGTCGCTGGCCACCACGGTCTCGCGGCGGAACAGGTCGCGAAGCGTCGGCGACTCCAGCGTCATCCCGTTGTATTGCCCTTCCGCCATCACATACAGGATCGCCTTCAGCGGCGGGCAGGCGTTCTCGATGCTGCCGTCTTCGAAGTAATTCTGCGCCACCCGGCGCTGCGTCTCGACAATCGCATCGACGCCCGCCACGAACGCGGCCAGGTCCTGTTTCTCCGGACACAGCATCTCCTCGGAGAAAACTAGGTCCGGATTCTCGAAAATGCGCCCGAGATAGCGCTCCGCGAACAATCCCGTAATCCGGTATCCGAGCCGGCTTGCCAGCACCCTTCGCCCCGCGTAGTCGAAATCCGCCAGCTTCTCCAGATAGCCGCTCTGTATCAGAAACGCCGGATCGCGCTCGGCGATCTGCATGCGGCACCAGATCTCCGGAACCAGCAGGCTGATGTCGTGATCCACGCGATAGCTCGGGCCCACCGAACCCGCTGAGGTAGTGAATCCCGCGTATCCGGTCAGTATGAAGGAAGCGAGCGCGTTGTTCAGGTCCACCACTGGGGGCAGTGAGTTGAACGGTCCCTTGGTCAGCGCCCCTTCGCTGCCGAATCCGGTCGTCGACGGCGACTTGCCGGTCAGGCTGCTCACGAAATCCATGAATAGCTCCGGCAGTTCCTGGTAGTGAATCGGATTATAGACGGCCAGCGGCGGCAACCCGATCTTCGGATCCGGCGGATTCCCACGCCGCCCCGCCATCACCGCGTTCACCGCGAAGTGCACCGGCTTATCCGACGGGATCTCCCGGTACAGCCGCGCGCCGACCTCCGCCAGGTAGGCGTCCTTGGGGTCCACCAGATCCGGCCGCCTCTGCAAGTACCGCGGGTTCTTCGACGGCTTCCCGTCCACCAGCCGAGGATGCGCCGACGACACCACATACCCGCGATCCGATGCCGCCGCCTTCTTCAGCAGGTCTTTCATCGGATCGGTGTACTCGTCGAATTCAACGACATGATCCACCAGCTTCCGAGCCTCCGCCGGCGTCAGCGGCTGATAATTCGAAAGAAACGTGCCCGGAGTAGCGATGTCCTGTTCCGCCTGCCGGTCGAAGCCTCGGTGGATCGCCTCGTCCGGCCGCTGGAACAGCAGCGCTTCGCAGTTGATCAGCAGTTTCACGCTCGGGTTCGTATAGGCCGCGTCGATTCCCGGCACGCTTTCCCGCGGCAGCGTCACCGATGCGGTGATGTCGTCTTCCACCTGCACCTTGGCCGCCGGATTGAAGTCGGGCCGTAGTTTGTAAATTCGCCACGAACCATCCGGATCGAACCCGACCCGCAGGTAATTGCCCAGCAACTTCTGGTTGTTGAACTTCAACTCATGGCCCAGGTACCCGTTGATTCGATCCACGGTGAAGTGTTCGCGCCAATGCTCGCCCCACTCCGGCAGATAATACCGCTTCACGGTGAACACTAACTGCCGGATGGTCTGCGACAGCCCGCGCAGCCACTGGTTGTACTCATCCGTGTAATCCGGCGAGGCGGTCAGCAGCTTGATCACCGATCCAAGAGACCGCTCCAGGCTCAAGATCGGCCGTTGGGTGCGCGCCTCGAGCCTCGGTTTCTTGAAGATGTCCGTAAAGTCTCTCTTGAGAACCGCAGCCACCTGATCCATATCGGAGTGGTAGTCGCGCACGAACACGGGTCCCTTGAGAATCGCGTTCGCGATCGATTTCGAAATCTCCGACTTGCCGCCGCCCGACACGGTGCAAGGCTTATGGATGAGCGTGCCGTCCGGGCGGATGCCGATCAGCCGCCACGCCGTTCCCGCGATCTGCTTCTCGATCCGTATCCGATAGCCTGACGGCATCACATAGGTGTCGTTCAGCCGCAACGTCAACTCGTGCGTCTCTCCGCCGCGCCGCCACCGCACCACGCCTTCGTTGACGTGCAACTCCACGTCGCCCGGCACGTAGAAGATGTCCGGAAAGCGGCGGTCCACCGCGTAACCCTCGGGCTTCACCGCCACCCGCTCGCCCAGCAGCTTCATGGAGTGTTCCCACTGCTGCTTCTTGAGCAGGATGGTCCGCCCGGCGTAGAATTCCTGGCCCAGCACATAGGAGGGGAAGGCGATGGCGCCGCCCGCGTGCTCCTCCTCGGCCAGCCCCGACAAGTTAGCCGAGAAACTGATCTGGGTCTTGACTTCCTTCTTGCAATACCCGTAGTAGTTATCGGCGATAATCGTAACTGTCACGCCCGATGAGTTACGGGCAGTCATCTTGAAGGCCCGACCGCCGTTATACGCCTCGCCCTCGTCGCGCCAGCACATCCCGTCGCGCCGTTGCCGTTCGGTGGCCTGGTCGAAATGCGGCAGCCCCAGCGCCTTCTTGTTCAATCCGACGATGTGCGGCGCCAGGATCACGCATCCGGTGTGGCCGGTCCAGTGGAAGACGTCCAGCGCCGCGTTGTTCTCCGGCAGATAGGGATCGCCGCCGTTGCCGAAAATGCCCTCGACGAAGTCCAGGTTGCTCACCAGGCTTCCCGGCGCGAAGAAACGGATCTCCATTCGCTTCTCCGGCTCGGTTCCCGTGGCGGGACACACGATCGGACGCAGCAGCAGCGATACGAACAGGCGAACGTGTTCATCCTGGTCGGCCGTGAACGGCAGCGCCAGCACCGCCTCCGGAGGCCGCAGCGCTTCCCGCAACAAATTCGCGAAAACCTGTCTCGGAGCCTCGAATTTATCGGCCGGCACGGGAATGCCGCCTTCGACAACGTGGAAGATTCCCTCCGTGGTGCGGCGGTCCGCCCGCGGGTTGTGCAGCACGCCCTGCGCCACCCGATAGGAATGCACATAAGGCGATTCGAACTTGTCCGCTCCCGGCGCGATGGACAGTGCCCGAGCCATGCCCGGACGGTCCAGCACAAACGTCCCGTTGGGCAGCCGAGCCGCCCCCCACGGCGCCAGGTACTCGTCGAGAAACGCCTGGATTCGCGTATCCACCGGACACAACCGTCCCGCCAGCAGCAGGTCCTTCTGCTGATAGTTGCGCAACAGCGGCTTCGTGATTTCCAGGAACTCGCGGTCCGCCGCGTCGTAGTGCGCGGGTTGCCCGAGAGCGGTCAGCTTCAGATTGATGTAGCGGATGAGTTCGTTACTGTCCGAGCTTCTATTCGACACTGCGGATCTTGTCCTCCATGGATTGTTCACGATCGATGCGCGTTCCCACTTTCAGGGTGGTGAAGATGCGCGGCGCGCCCATTTCGTGCACAACCTGGTGGCACTTTTTGATGGCGTCGAAGATGCTGTCCCACTCGCCTTCGATATTGGTCCCGTAGGCGTGCAGCGCGGTCTTGAGTCCGGCCTTCCGCGGCGCCCTCTCGCACGCGGCCACGTAGGGCGACACGGAGATTCCGGCGCCGATCGGGACCACGGTCAACTCGACGATAGCTTTCATCTTAATCGGTGGATACGGCCGTATGCGCGGCCACGCGGATGGGGCCGGCCGCCGCATCGGGATCTGATTTCAGAATAGCGAGGAATTGGAGCCGGTCTATGCGGGCTCTCCGAATTCGGCCCACAGGATCGTGTGGTCCGAGGCGTCCTTGGACTTCCGCGGCTCCACATCGACATCCGCCGCCCGGCACCGCACCGCCATGGGAGGCGTCGCCAGGATATGATCGATGCGCCAGCCCCAGTTGTGCTCGAACGCCCGCCGGAAATAATCCCAGTAGGTGTACTGAACGCGGTCGGGATGGAGTTGCCGGAAGACGTCGGTGAAGCCCCAGGCGGCCGCCGCCTTGAAGGCGTTCCGGGCGTCGATATGGAAGTCGGGATCGTTGACGCGTTTCTCGGGGTGATAGACGTCGATCGGTTCCGGCGCGACATTCAGGTCGCCCAGCCACACCGCGGCGCGCCCCGGGTCCAGGTAGGTCTCGAAGTATTCACGCAACCGGCGGAAGAAATCCAGCTTGTAGCGGTACTTGTCGGAATCGATCGCGTAGCCCTGTGGGACGTAGGAATTGACGATCGTGACGCCGCCCACCTCCACCCTCAGCAGTCGGACGTCTTCATTGTCTGGCCGTTCATCGAAGCCATGAGCCACCAGCGTCGGCTCCGCCAGCGTCAACGTGGCCACTCCGTTGTACGCCTTCATCCCGCGATACGTTACGAAATAACCGGCGTCCTTCAGCGGCGCCAGCGGAAAGTCGGCGTCCTGCACCTTGGTTTCCTGCAGGCACAGCACGTCCGGCCGGTTCCGCGCCAGCCAGTCGAGAACCGCCGGCAGCCGCTTCCGGATCGAATTGACGTTAAACGTCGCTATCTTCACGCTGAGTGAGGTGGAAGGGGGCGGCAGGCCGCCGCCCTCAAGCAGATTGAACGTGGGGTTCGATCATCTTCTGCAATTCGGCTTTGCCTACGCCGCCGATGCGCTGGTCCACAATCCGGCCGCCCTTGAACAGGAGCAGCGTCGGGATGCCACGAACCTGGTAGCGCATTGCCGTCGCGCCATTTTCATCCACGTTGAGTTTGCCGACCTTCAGTCGGCCCTGATACTCAGTGGCGATTCCGTCCACCGTCGGGCCAATCGCCCGGCACGGGCCGCACCATTCGGCCCAAAAGTCCACAAGAACCGGGACGTCCGAACTCAGGACGTCCGCATCGAATCCGCTGTCAGTGAAAGTCAGGGTATTTTGACCCGCCATTGCCTATCTCCGTTAACACTAGATGTTTGGGCGCCCCCCGAGGATTCAGGCTGCCACGCCGCCCGCGGCGGGTTTCACCAGGCTGTCGTACAGCGCCCCGTATTCGCGCGCCGAAACATCCCACGAAAAATCCTCTCGCATGGCGCGGACCATCATCTCGGTCCACCCCTCGCGGTCCTCGTAAGCCTGAACCGCCACCCGAATGCACTCATACAGATCGTGCCCGGCGTAGCTCCAGAACTTGAATCCCGTGCCCTCCTTGATCGTATCATCCAGTCCTCCGGTGGCGCGTACGATCGGGATCGTGCCATACCGCAGGCTGTAGATCTGGTTCAATCCGCACGGCTCATAGCGGCTTGGCATCAGGAACATGTCCGCTCCCGCCTCGATGCGGTGCGACAGCGGGTTGTCATAGCCGATCCGCAGGCCCACGCGGTCAGGCCGCCACGCCGCCAGGCCCCGGAACATATTCTCGTAACCTGGATCGCCGCTCCCCAGCACCGCCAGGCTGGCCCCCAGGTCCACCAACCCTCGCGCCACCTCCGCCACCAGGTCGAAGCCCTTCTGCGAAGCAAACCGCGACACGATGCCGATCAGGGGCCGTTCCATGTTTTCCTCGGGCAGCCCGAATTCCCCCAGCAGCGACCGTTTGCACTCCTTCTTGCCCTCCAGCGCGTCGGCGCTGTAGTTCCGCGGTATGTAGCGGTCGTGCTCCGGGTTCCATTCCGAATAATCAACCCCATTCAGAATCCCGCTGAGCACATCGGCCCGGGATCGCAACAGCCCGTCCAGCCCGAAGCCGAACTCCGCCGTCTGGATCTCCCCGGCGTACGCCTTGCTGACCGTGCTGATAGCGTCGGCGAACACAATGCCGCTCTTCAGGAAGTTCAGCGATCCGTGGAACTCCAGCGGGCCTCCCGGACCCAGCATCGCCGGATCGAGCCCCAGTTCATGGCCCAGTCCCAATGCAAACTGCCCCTGGTAGCCGAGGTTATGAATGGTCAACACCGTCTTGACGCCGAAGAAGGTCGGATCCGAGCTGTGGCTCGTCTTCAGGTAGGGGGCAGTGAGGCTCGCCTGCCAGTCGTGCGCATGGATGACATTCGGGCGGAACACGCGTCGTGCGACCTCAATCGCCGCCCGGCTAAAGAGCGCGAACCGTATATGGTTGTCGTAGTAATCGTTGTTGCCGACGTTATAGATGCCCTCTCGATCGAACGCCCACGGGCAGTTGACGAAGAGAAACTGGACGCCGCGGTCGGTCACGCGATCCACCGCCACGGTATGCAGGTGCCCGCCGAGCCACACCGGCAACTCGTGGAAAACGCGTTCAGCCCCGAACAGGTCCACCTTCCGGTACTTCGGGATCACCACCGCCACGTCGTGCCCGGCGCGGGCGAGCGCCGGCGGCAATCCGCCCAGCACATCCGCCAGTCCGCCCGTTTTGACGAAGGGAACCGCTTCGCTGCCAACCATCAAAATGCGAGACATGTCCCCACCATGATAGCGGGCCGAACACAGCCCATCACGAACTCGCACTAGCCACTGCCCACTGCCCACTGCCCACCGACCACTGCCCACTGCCCACTGCCCAACAAGCCTACCTCCCCAACTCCCGGATCTCGATCTTCCGGAACTCCGCCGGAGCGCTCTCGGCCTGAATCGCCAGATACCCCTCGCTCAACGGCGTTCCATCCTTCTTGACTGCCGGGTCGAAGTGGCTGACGCTGCCGCCGCCGATCTCCACCTTCCCGTACTCCAGCACGACCTTCCCGTCGATCCGGTGCACGATCCGCTCGGCGCCGTCCACTTCGATCTCCACTCGCACCCACTCGCCATCACGGTACGTCTTCGCAGTCGAATTGATGCAATGACTCGGGACCTTAACGCCGTTGCGATACACCTCGGTCCCCGGCGAGCACATGTTCGCTGTTGGCCGCTCTCCAGTCGGCCCGCCCCCGAGCAGCTGCGCCTCCACCGAAATCGGGAAATCCTGATCCTTGCCCATCGTCTCCGGCGCCTGGCAGTGCAGCATCACGCCGTTATTCCGCAGCGCCCAGCCTGGACCGCCCTTCACCTGTTCGCCGGCGAACCGATACTCCACCGCCACGATGTAATGCGAGAACTTCCGGGTCTTATAGAACAGGTGCCCGAAATGCGGCGGATTGCCGAAATCCGTCCACTGATCGTAGGCCACCTTCAGCAGGCCATTCTCCACCCGGAACGTGTTGTTGTAATTCACGCCCAGGTCAAACCCGCTGAATTTCGGAACCCAGCCATCCAGGTTCTTGCCGTTGAACAACTGGACCCACTTCGGATTCTGTGCGGGAGCCGGCGGCGCCGCCCCCAATGCGCTGGCCGCCATGATGAGGAAGGTCGCCGCGAAGCGTCGGTATATAAGGTGCGACATGCGACCTAGTGTATCGCCCCCGCGCGTCTCGATCGACCATCCTCGACGGGCCCATCCCGCCCTCGGTCGGCGTGCTCCGGCGACTACCGGTCAGCCGCGGGAGTGGCTTTCAGCCTCTTTGTAGAGCGCGGCCCCGGCGATGGAGCCAGCCAAGAATTCGACGGCGGCGGCCAGCGTGGAGTAGAACATCAGACGCGGGCCGAAGAGGCCGGTCGCCGCATTCATCAGGCCCGGCAGCACGCCCGCAATGGCCCAGGTAACCAGGCCGGCATAGACGGCGGTGCGCACTCCGGCGCCGAAGCGCGGTCGAATGGCGGCGTAGACCCACACCAGCAGGATCCCGCCGATGATGAAGGCTAGAAACAAGCAGAAGAGGAAAGCTCCGGAAAACGCGTTCGGCCGGTTGAGTGACTTCATGGCGTCTTCCCACATCCCTCCCATCAAGACGCCGTTCAGAAACCAGTCGAGAAAACCCGCGATAATCCCACCTGCGATACCGCCGAGGATCACGCGGCCGTAATTGATCGTGCCCATTTTGTTCCTCCTTGGTGCAGCGAGTGCGGAGTATGCGCATGCCGCAAAGTGGCTCGGCGATCCCGCCAGGTGCAATTCGCGGCCGCAATTCCCATAGAATAATAGCGCCGCCGACCACTTGTCGCGGCCCCACGCCCCAATAAATGTTCAAAGCCGGGCCTGCGTGGACTCCGGCCAACCCCATCGGGTACACTCGTCTTTCCAACCAGGGAGAAGCTATGTCTGCGCTAACGCGACCGACGGGTCGCTCCAGGAATCGAACCGCCGCCGTTGGGGCGGCGCTGCTCGCGGCCGCCGCATTCGCCGCAAGCCCAAGGGATCAGGTCACGGGGACGTTCGAGCGCCCGCCGCACATTGAGTATCGCCTCGAAGGCGTCGTCGGAAAGCGCTTGAAAGCCAACCTGGAGAACTGGGAACTGCGCGCCCCCGGTTCGAACCCCGCCCTGGTCCGCATGTTCTACGATCGCGACCGCAAGCCCGGCCGCCGGCTGGAGCCATGGGGCGGCGAATTCATCGGCAAGCACCTGAACGCGGCCATCCTGAGTTACCGGTTTCTACGAGACCCCAGACAGAGAATTCTCATCGACGAGTTACTAAGTCAATTCCTCCGCAGCCAGGATCCGGACGGCTACCTCGGCCCGTTCGAGCGCACGCAGCGCCTGACCGGCAGAAACTGGGATGTTTGGGGGCATTACTGGGCAATCCGCGCCTTGTTGCTCTATCACCAGGAGTTCAACTCGCCGGAGGCGCTCGCGGCGGCCACCCGCGCGGCCGACCTCATCATCCGGACCTTCCGCGAAAAGAACATCCCCATGACGAACGACGGCTCGTTCGGCCAGATGAACTACGCCTCTATCCACGCGTTCACCAAACTGTACCGAGTCACGGGCAAACCGGAATATCTCGAAATGGCGCGCTGGATCGCGAAGCAGTGGGACAAGCCCGGCGCGGGCCTCTATCTGCGCCTGGCGCTTGATGGCAAGGAGATGTTCGAGTTCCCCGGGAATCGCTGGGAGAGCATCCACGACTTCCAGGGCATGTACGACCTGTACCTTCTCACCGGAGACAGCGCTCTAAAGCAAGCCTTCACGCAGATCTGGACGAGCATTCTGAAGGGCGATCGTCACAACACGGGCGGCTTCACTTCGGGCGAACGCACCACCGGGAATCCCTATGACGGCGGGGCCATTGAAACATGCTGCACGGTCGCCTGGGTGGACATGAGCACGGACATGCTCGCGCTGACCGGCGACTCCCGCGTGGCCGACGAACTCGAACTCTCGCTGTTCAACGGAGTTCTCGGAGCACAACACCCGTCCGGTTCCTGGTGGACGTACAACACCCCCATGGACGGCGAACGGCGCGCTTCGGCGCACCAGATCGTGTTCCAGGCCAGGGCCGGGAGCCCGGAACTGAACTGTTGTTCGGTGAACGGTCCGCGCGGTCTGGCGCTGCTGTCGGAATGGGCGGTTCTGCGGTCAAGCGATGGGATCGTTCTCAACTACTATGGTCCAGGCGCGGTCACCATCCCGGTCGCCTCCGGACAAAGGGTCCGGATCGAGCAGACCACGAAGTATCCCGCCGACGGCGTCGTACAAGTCCGCCTCGTGATGGAGCGGCCTGAGACAATGACGCTGAGGCTTCGAATTCCAGCCTGGTCGGAACGTTCTTCGGTGTCCGTGAACGGGGCGGCGCA
Organism: Acidobacteriota bacterium; assembly: GCA_018268715.1. Classification (GTDB taxonomy): domain Bacteria; phylum Acidobacteriota; class Terriglobia; order Bryobacterales; family Bryobacteraceae; genus TMP-7. The sequence continues at coordinate 210,498 of JAFDVZ010000015.1, forward strand.
GAGCGCGAAGGCGGGCGCTTATCTGGCGATGCGACGCGAATGGAAGACCGGTGACGCGATCGACATCGCCTTCGACATGAGCCCCCACTTCTGGGCGGGCGAACGGGAACTCGACGGCCGAGGCTCGATCTACTACGGCCCGCTGCTGCTCGCGTTTGACCCGACTTACAACAGCATCGACCTGGACAACGTTCCGGAGTTAGACGCCGCGCGGGTGAAGTTGACGAACGCCGCTGCCGGCGCGCCGGGCGAGTTCAAACCGTGGGTGCTATTTGGCGTGGAGGCCCAGGGCGGAACCATCCACCTATGCGACTTCGCCACCGCGGGAGCCTATGGAAACCCATACCGGACGTGGTTTCTCATGAAGGGCCTGCCGCCGCCGGCTGCCTTCGATCCGCGACGGCCGGTGTGGGCCATGCGCCCGGCCGCGCAACACCACTGAACGCTCAACCCTAAGGCCGCGTCGTCAACCCCGCGGCCCGACTCTCGACGGTAAGCGACAGGCGGGGCGCTGTCGTGCTAGCGGGCGCTTCCCCCACCGAAACCTCAATGGGCTGATTCCCGGGCGAGACGTCCGGCGGGACCTCCATGCGAACCAGGTACAAGCCGGGTGACGTCAGCCCCGCGAAGATCACGCGAGCCGGCAGCCCGCCCACCCGCGCCGTCGCCGGAGCCGCGATCGGATACGCCGCCGCAAACACGCGATCGGTCACAAAGCCGGCCGGGTCCAGCGTGGCGCCCATGCCCACCATATAAAGGTCGATCGTCTCGCCTGGGAAGGCCCCGCGGTTCACTCGCGAATCCACCGCGCGGTTGCCCACCAGAAAGCCGGTCCCCGGCAGCGCCGCCGTCACGGAGTACACCGCGCCATCAACATCGGGAATCGCGTAAATGGCCGGTTGGGTTGCCTTGGCCGTGACTGCGAACGCGTCGCTGGCCACGCCGTCCGTCTGAACAACGACATTCACCGGACCCGGCTCGATGGACTTGGGAGCCAGCGCATTAATCTGTGTGGGCCCGGCATAGGACAGCGCCGCGGGCGCCCCGTTGAACGTCACCCGCACACTGCCAAGCTCGGTCGGCAGCGTATCCCTAGCGCCGAAGTCGGCAATCTGCGCGAACGGCGAGAGATTCGATCCCGCGATGGCGACCCACAATCCGGGAGCGACTCCGGCGCTGTAATTCCACACGTCCGCCACGCCCTGAATCACAGGCTTTGAGGCGCCTGCCCCCATACCCACCCCACCCAGCCCGATCACGCTGGCGCCCGCGCCGGTGTTCGCGGCGATGAACAGCAGGCCCGCGCGCGAGCCTGCCCGGGAAGGAGCGAAGCGCACCGCGATCCGGCAACTAGCGCCCGCCGCGAGCGTCGAACCGCAGGTGTTCGACTGTTCGAAATCGCCGCCGTTGGCCCCGCCGATTCCGATGCCGCTCAGCGTCAGGCTCAACGTCCCCGAGTTCCTTACCGTAACGGTTTGCTCCGGGCCGGCCACCCCGAGCGCCAGCGATCCGAAATCCAGGCTCGTCGGCGACACATCGGGCGGAGAAGCGAACACCGGCTTGGCGGCCGCTTGCACCACCGTTAGCGGGTGTCCCGCAATCGTCACGCTGCCCTGTCGCATCGGCCCCACATTCTGTCGGACGCTGTAGGTGACCCGCGTGCTCCCTGTCCCGGACGACGGTGTGAACCCGACCCACGGCTCCACCGATGTCGCGGTCCACTTGCAGCTTTCCGGCGCCGTGATGCCGAGCGTCCCCGTTGTTCCATCGGCCAGGGCGATGATGCGATCGGGAGGCTCGATCGATGACGCGCAGCCCGTTCCGGCGACGGCCAGCGTCAGGCGCAACGTCTCGCCAAACTCGCCGGTTCCTTGCACGCTCATCCGGCCGGTGATGGTGATGTCGCTAGCGCCAACCGGGATGCGCAGCGTCTCCAGTTCCGAGCTTGTGAGCGAAGGGAGCGCGGACGCCAGGGCGGCATTCCCCATCGTCGTGCGCAACAGGGTTCCGCCTCGCGGAGCGGCTGTGGGCAGCCACGTCGCCTGCCCCGTATTCACCATCCTCGCGGTCACCTCACAAGCCGCTCCCGATGGCGCCGGAACCTGTGCGCCATTCTCCACCACCACGTCCACGCCGGGGCAGGTGACATGGATTCCGCCGAACTCGGCATTGGCGAATTTCAACGGACCATTGCCGCCATAGGGCGCATTCCCGACTTGCGCCATCGGCATCGTAGCCGTATCCGAGCCCGTCCCGTCGTCGATCAACCGCAGGCTCCGTCCTCCTGCGCGCGCCGCGACGTACTCGTCCGACCAGCGGAGAAACAACCCGTACTGGCCGCGAGCGTCGGCGTCGCGGTCCACACGCTGGGTCAGGAAATCGGGACTGGGCGTTGGCGGCGTTGCTGCGAACCTCGCCCCCCACTCCGCCAGCGCACGCGCGCACCCCCGAGGCGTTCCGTCCGGATCGATGACGCCGAAGTCGCTCCCCGTCAGCACATAAATACCGCCCGGCCACCACCACACCGTATCGGCGCTCGATCCATCCTCGTTCGCCAACCGCATGAATCCATCGCAGAAGGAACCCTGATTCGCTCCATTGGTCACGCCGCCCGCGCCGATGTCGTAGCCGAACTCGACCCATTGCACCGGTTTATCCCCGGTCCGATACCGTCCGTACGCCGTTGCGAAGCCCCAGTTCCGCGTCTCGGGCCACATCGAACGCTCGTACTTTTCCATCGAGACGAAGTCGAGATGCGCCGCTCCGGCCCCCAGGTCGTAACCCATGGAGGCATTCCCGGCGGCCGTCATCGCCGACCAGTTGCGATAGGTCACCAGCGTATCGGGATCGCTGCGGCGAATTTCACGCGCGGCCAGACCCAGGTTGCGCCCCAGGTAATCATCGGCGAACCGCCGGTATGCCGCCACCATGATCCGCCAAGGCCCATCCTCGGTCATTTGCTGGTCGGTTGGATTCGTCAGCCGTCCGCTCGCATCAAGCGGCGGCGTGACGCCCCAGACCTGGGTTGCCGCTGAAAGGGAACCGTACTGATCGTCCACCCATGCGCGCCACACCCCATCCAGGGCCACCCGCCCGCTCCCCTCCACGATGGGTCTGCCGTCGATGTATCCCGCATATCCGCCGCTCTTCTGCATGCCGACGAACGGCTCCCACAGCAGGTCGTACGCGAAGACTCGATCGTTGCCTGGAAGAAACGCCTCGTTCAGGAAGGCGCCCACAAAGGGATTCAGCGTTCCACCATATGCGTTGTTACCCAGCATGACCGGCAGATCGATGCGCGCCCAGATGCCGTGACTCCGGCAACGCTCCAGGAAGTCCATCAGCGACCGCGCCTGCGGCGCCCAGACCTGATCCAAGGCGAGGAACGCGCCGATGTATCGAATGTTGACCAGGTTGAAGTGCAACGACTCCATCAGCGCAAGGTCCGCTTCAATCTGGGCGGGATCGTACAGTTCAGGCGCCAGCCACTCCGAGTTCGCCGCGTAGCGTGGCCAGTAGTTGACCCCGTGCGGATACACGCGCCTGCCTCCCGCATAGAAGCCGCCGCCGATTGCCCGGATCTTCTGGCTGGGCTGGCGGGTGTTGGCCGGATTGAAGATGCGGAGCGGCGTCTCCAGGCTATCCACCACGCCGCCTTGCGCCTCGACGTCGAAATGCAGCCTGTAATCGCCGGTCGAAAGGGAAGGGAATCCCAGCGTCACCGTGGCGGCGCCCTCCGCTGGAATCGTCACCGTCACGGGGGGCTGCGGCAACGGCGCCGGCCCTCCCGCGATCGACCACTGGAGCGTCGCCTCCACCGCCGTCTTCGACATATTGATCAGCCGGGCCTGTCCGGTGATCGTCTCACCCGGCAACCACATCGGCGTGGCCGGTCCCGCCCCCTGCAGATGTACTCCGCCCACCGCATTGCGAAGCGCCGCCACCAACTGTGTGCGGTAGGGTTCGGAGAGCGATGGCGAAGGTAGCCAGATGGAAAGCCGTTTCATTGCGGCGAAGTGCGCAATCGCGGGCGACAGGTCCGAATAGACAGTCGCCGCTGGCGCGAGGACATCGCCAATCACCCGCGTCCGCATCGAGAACCCCCCGAAAAGGCCGCGCCGCGTGACGATGGGAAACCGTAGCCCGGAGGATGCGGTGTATTGCGATTGGGAAGGTGCGAAGGTCGGCACGTAGGTGTACTGCAACGTCGGCCATGCGGGAGATCCGGTGGCGGCCTGGTATCCCGCGGCGTCCACCCACGTCCCGTCAGGCGCTCGATACAGCGGGTTCCGGAACGGCTCTCCGCCGCTTGCCATCAAACCTCCGCCGGCCGCGGAGAATGCGACAACGGCCGACATCGCCTCGGCGGGCAAGGTCTCGAGCGACGGAATCGCGAGCAGAACGTCGCTCGAAGCAGTCGCCGAGGGGATGTCCTCGGCGGCCACCGTGCTCACGCTGTAGCCCGCCTCGCCCAGCAGCGCGCGAAACTGATCGGCGGCGTAGATCCATCGGGCGTCGCGCCAGGGTCCGCTCCCATCCACCACCAGCGCCCTCGCGGTCTGCGCGGACAAGCAGGCGTGTGAAAGGGCGAAGAGCGCGCCCACCGCCAGTGCTCTGAAGAGGTTCATCAAAGTCGCTCCGCCCGTCACCGGCCCGATCTCACACAATTCGGCGCCGCAACGCCGTCGGAAACGGGACCTCGAAGTCATTTGACGTTCACGGGGCGGATTTCGTAGCGTCATCCCCCACACCCGCCCACCGCCGCCACTCAACCGAACCGCGAAGCCCGCCAACTCGCCAGGCAAACCGCCACCGCCAGATCATCATGCCCGGCGTCCTTCCAACCCCCGCCTTTCGTCATCCGCAACCCCGCCAGTTCGTCCACCAGTCGGCGCGTCTCGGGCACATCCACGCCAAATGAAATCAAACCGTTCGCCACCATCACCTGCAACGCGGTCACCAGGTTCACCTTCGGCACGTACCACACGCCGTTCTTCAAGTGCGCCTTCAACCCGTCCGTGACCACCACCTCCACCACCGGGCAATCCAGATCGGCCCGCCGCAGCATATCCATCACCACCTGCCCGCCGCCGGTCGCATCCACCACCAGCGTCAGTCGTCCCGCCACCTCCGGTCGCCGCGTCAGGTCGCGAACCCGCTCCACCACGTCCGGATACGAGGTCCCCAGCGGGATCCGCTCCAGGTGGCGCACCGCGTATCGGTCCTCGGAATCCGCCGGTCGCGGCGCCGAATGCGGGCTCCACTCGAACTGCTTCGACGGAACGATCCGCTCCAACACCGCGATCGCCGTGGGGTCCACTCGCTTTCCCAAGTCGAGTCCCATGACATAGTCGTTCATCGCATGAATCCTTCCGGCGCCCACAGCGCCCGCACCGATGGGTGCATCAACCGAAATAACTCCTCCCGGCCGAACAACGACGCCTCCGCGTCGAAAAACTCGCAAAGAAACTCTCGCCGGAACTGGGCCTCGCCCTTTCTCTTGCGCTCCTTCGCCAGAAACGCCGCGCTCAGCCTGGGACACTCCGTCGCCTTCACTGAGATCCGCGTCCATTCCGGATCCTCGTTCGACCACGCCTCCCAGAAGAACCCCGCTTTCACCCAAGGGGTGCTGATCAGCCACAGGTCGCCGTCCCGTGGACCTAACATCGGAGTCATCGCCTCGTAGTGTTGATCGGGAACCTGAGCGGCCTCGTCGACAATCATCAGCGTGACGTCGGAAAAGCCGCGCACCGTCGCATCCTTGGCCGGAACCGCCACGATTCTCGATTCGTTCGGCAGAGCCAGGGACACCCGGTTCAACCCGTCGCCCCGCCGCGGAATCCCCAGCCGCCGCAGGAACGCGGCAGCCTTCTTCAGAAACTCTCCGCCTTGTCGCTCGCTCGGACACACAATCAGGGCCAGGCTCTCCGGATGCGACCACGCATGGTGAACCACCTTGGCCGCCGCCACCGTGCTCTTGCCCCACTGTCGAGTGCAGTTCAGGATCAGCTGTTTGTGCCGGGGCCTCAATAGCGACGCCTGCACCGGATCCGGCTGAAATCCCAGCCGGCCGCGAGCGAACGCTTCCCCATCCAGCACCGCCAGAAGGTCGGAGTAACTGACTAAGTCTCCCACTTCGACAGCGCCTCCTGAACGTCTCGAAGCGCCTCCGGATGGTTCGCCAGCGCGTCGGAAATCGCCGCCCAGAGTTTGGGCCACTCGACCAGGGAGCCCTCGCCCGCCCCGCCCGGTCGAAGCGCCCTCAGCGGGGCCGCCCGGCGCAACGTAAGCGCCTCGTCTTCACTCGTTCCGTAAGAGCGTCGGGCATAACTCAATGTCATGGATGATTACTTGGCCTCCTACCCCATACCTACCACGGCGTTAGCCCGAGGCCCCCTACCCGATTCCGCCAACCTCAACAAAACGGAGCAGAAATAATCGTTCATTTTTTGTGAACGGCGAAAACCGAGGTAGGGAATTGACCCCCTTTCACGCAATTCGTACACTCGGCGAGTCGCCGGCCCCGGTGGCGCGCCGCGAATGCCCAGGGCGGTCAACCCTGCGAAATGGGCCGTTCGAGATACCCCGAAAATCGCCGTTCACAAATCTTTCGGGAAAATATCTCCCCGCTAAGTCAATAACTTCCCCAATTGGACCCAGTTGGCTTTGCCCGCCTGCCCCTTACTCTGAAAATAGAAAGGTAGTTATGCCGGATATCAGCGAAACCAAGCCCAAACGGCGGATGACCGAGGCCCAGAAAGCCGCCTCGCGCGCCAACGGAGCCCGGTCCCGAGGCCCCGCCTCCTCCGCGGGCAAACAGACTTCATCGCGCAACGCTCTCAAGCATGGTCTCCTCGCGCGTGTGCTCACCATCTCCGAAGCCGACGCGAGTCTTCTTGAGCGTATGACCGCCGCCTACGCCGCGCGCCTGACTCCCCGCGACACGCTGGAACAGGACACGCTCACCGAATTCTCTTTCTATAAGTTCCAAATCCGCCAGACCTGGCGCATGCACTCGGCCACCCTCCAGATGCGGATGGCGCTCGACTACGAGGAGGTGGACCGCCACTGGGCCGGCGTCGAGCCGATCGAACGTCAGGCGCTGGCCGTCCAGGCCTCTCTGGCCGATAACCCGTCCCTGCTGTTATTCGAACGCTATCTCCGCATGTACTCGACCCTGGCCGACCGTTCCCTCAACACCTTGATGCGCCTCCGCGCCGAACGCCTGACGCCGGATTTTCCCATCGACCTGCCCCCCGTCCCAACCTTCGACGCTCCGCCGGAGCCCCCTCCGCCGGCTCCCGGCCCTGAACTCCCAAACGAACCTGGGAACGTCGTAACCCCCGATCCGTCAACGCCTTCCGACCCCTCGGGAGTCCCGGCGAACCCGGCCCAACCCGAGCCCGCCCGGTCCGCCGGGCCCGACGCCCGCCCCGTCCCATCCACCCCCGCGCCGAGACCCTCCATCGCGCCCAATCGCCTCGATTTTCCATGGCGGGATCCTGGTTGATTTTCCGCTTTTGCGGCATATACTTTGAAATACTTGCCTCCGTCGGGCAAAAACATCAACATTCACCCTGTCACGCTGAGCGAATTGGCGTCACTACATAATTCAGAGGAGCAACCCAGTGGCGAATCTTGGAGTCGCGCCCGGTCACGACGACCGCGCCAAGTTAAAGGATCTGGCCCCGCTCATCGAGCGGCACGCCGCCGAATTAACCCAGCCGGGAGTTCTTTCCATTCGTCCCGGCTATCGGCTCGAAAACGATTGGCCGACCACGCAACCGGCCATTGTGGTGGTGAAGTCGCCCTCGGCGGGCGACATCCCGTTGCCGTCGTCCATTGAGGGAGTGCCCGTGGACGTGCGCGTCGCGGACCCGGCCGAACAACTCCGGCACGACGATCCCGTCCGCTACGCCAAACTTGCCGCGCGCCATCCCGAACTGCGTGACGGGGCCCTGCCGGAGGTCGGACCCGACGTGGCCGACGAAGGGGCCGCCGCTCCGGCCGTCGCCGCGGCCAAACCCCACATGCCGTACGCGCCGGCCTCGGTTCCCCTCGCCCCCGTCACCGGTCGCCTCACCTTCACATGTCACGCCAGTCCCGACGCCGGCTGGCCCACCCTCAAGAACTTCCTGGCCGCTACCCGGTCGTCGCTCACCATCGGGCTGTACGACTGGACCGCCGCCCACATCCTCGATCAGGTGAAGCAGACCCTCGCCGTAGGTCAGAAACTCGACCTCGTCCTCGATCATCCTTCCACCAACCCGACCGCCGATCAGACCGACCCCGAAACCATCAAGGCTCTCGATCAGGAACTCGGCGACGCGTTCGCGGCCGCCTGGGCGCTCGTCCGTGGCAACAAGGATGTCGCCCGCTGGATCTACCCCACCGCCTACCACATCAAAGTCGCGGTCCGCGACGGTAACTCGTTCTGGCTCTCCAGCGGCAACTGGAATAACTCGAACCAGCCTGACTTCGATCCCATCCATAACCCCCGACCTGACGACCAGAAACTCGCCAAGAAGTCGGATCGTGACTGGCACGTCATTGTCGAAAACGCCGATCTCGCCGCCACCTACGAGGCCTACCTGAAGCACGACCTGGAAGTGGCCGAAAAGGTTGCTCCCGCCGCCGGTCCGGGCGTGAAGGCCGCCACCCCCGCTCCCGCCATGCCCCCCGAATTCCGGCCGCAGGCCCGCGGACAGGCGTTTCAGTTCTTTGAACCATTGCGCCTGGAAAACGAACCGGCCACGATAACTCCGCTGCTGACTCCCGATCCGGGTAACTATCGCAACGCCATGCTGGAGCTCATCCAGTCGGCTCAGCGGTCGCTGTACATCCAGTTGCAGTACATCCACCCTTCCGATGACGAGGAGGACGACGACTACATGGCCCTCCTCAACGCCGTCGTCGCCAAGATCTCGGCCGGCATCGACGTCCGCATCATCGTCGGCCAGTTCCAGTCGCTGAACGGCTGGCTCGAACGTCTCCAGGACGCGGGCGTCGACCTCGCCGCGGTGAAGATCCAGAACGGCGTACACAACAAGGGCTTCATCGTCGACTCCAAGCGCGTCGCCCTTGGCAGTCAGAACTGGTCGGGTGACGGCGTGCTCCGCAACCGCGACGCTTCCGTCATCATCGACAACCCAAAGGCGGCCGCCTACTACGAGCAGATCTTCCTGCACGACTGGAACCGCATCGCTCAGAAGAGCGTCCGCTGAAAGGACAATGAGCCATGGCCACACGGCGGATTGCGGCGTATTTCCTCGACCCCGAAGCAAGAGAGGCCGCGCTCCGCGTCCTGGGGCCGTCAGCTCACATCACCGATGCGTTTGTGTACGGAGAGGCCGACGAAAGCGGCCTCTCTCAACTCGAAGCCGCCGGCCTGATCGTGCAACCGCACGATCTGCCTCCCCCACGGCCGCTCCTCGCGCCCACGCCTCCGGTCACGCGCGGCGATGAGTCTTTTTCATTCGACTCCATCCCCGCGCCCGCCGAACTGGACTACTACGCCATCCGCCTCAACGGCCCCCTCATGGAGCCCTGGCGCGCGCAACTCGATTCCCTCGGCGTCAGCCTGCTCGAAGCGCTCCCGTCGGGCGCGTTCAAGGCCCGGCTCCACCTCGCCGATGTCCTCAAGGTCTCGGCGCTCGGTTTCGTCTCCGCCGTCGACTGGATCACCCCGGCCGAATCGTCGCCGCGCGTTCAGACGGTGGCCGTTCGCGGCGACTCCTTCGCTCTCGAACCGGAAACTCCGCTGCTGAGCTTCGACCTCCGGCTCCACTCGCCCGACGATCGCGCCAAGGTCGAGCAATGGATCCGCGATCGCCATCTCGGCCTCGTCGGCGTCGCCGGCCGCAAGATTCGCTTCAAGGCGTTTGCAGGATCACCGGAACTCGACGATCTGGCCGCGCTCGCGGAGGTCGACACGATCGCCGAGTTCATCCCGCCGAAGCTCAAAAACGACATCGCCCGCCTTATCGTTGGCGTGGATGCGCCCGCCGGAAACAATCCGTCCCAGTACATCGACGAGGACGGCTCGGGCCAGATTGTCGCCGTCGCCGACACCGGCATCGACGACCAGCATCCCGATTTCCAGGGTCGCATCGTCGGCCGGATCGCCCGTGGCCGCAAGGACCTCACCAACGATCCGGACGGTCACGGCACCCATTGCGCCGGCTCCATCCTCGGCGACGGAGCCGCGTCCCAGGGCAAGGTTCGCGGCATGGCCCCCGCCGCCAAACTCTTCTTCCAATCCGTGCTCGACGACAACGATGGTCTCGGCGGCCTCCCGCTCACCATGGACGAACTGCTTGAGGAGGCCTACCAGGCGGGCGCTCGCATCCACAGTGATAGCTGGTGTTCCGAGACGGGCTCCAGTTATCAGATCTGCAGCGAGGAAACCGACGAGTACGTCCGCAAGCGCCCCGACATGCTGGTGGTGATGGCCGCCGGCAACGAAGGCAAGGCCGCCAAGGCGCGGCACGCCGACAAGGGCTTCGTGGATTGGCTCTCCATCGGTTCGCCGTCCTCCTGTAAGAATGCGCTCACCGTAGGCGCCAGCCGCAGCCACCGCGCCGATGGGCCCGACGCCGCCTGCAAGTGGAGCGAGTGGGACTCCGACGCCTTCCCCGATGCGCCCATCGCCAACGAAATCGTTGCCGGCGATCCCGAAAGCCTCGCCGCCTTCAGCTCACGTGGTCCCTGCGACGACTTCCGCATCAAGCCGGACCTCGTCGCCCCCGGCACCGATATCGCCTCCACGCGGTCGTCGCTTGCTCCCATCGCCAACTTCTGGGGCCCCTATCCGGCCTCTGGCGAGCCCAATCCGAAGTACGCCTACGACGGCGGCACCAGCATGGCCACCCCCATCGTCGCCGGCTGCGCGACCCTCGTTCGTCAGTACTTCGTCGATAAGTGCCAGCACCAGCCGAGCGCCGCCCTGCTCAAGGCCACGTTGGTGAACGGCGCCGTGTGGCTGAAGGGCGCCGACGCGAACGCGCCCAAGGTCGGCGTGCCCAACTACCATCAGGGCCACGGCCGCGTCGATCTGAGCCGCGCCATTCCAAACCGCGCCAATCCCAACTTGCAAGTGCGCTTCGCCGACGACTGGAGCCAGCCCGCCGCCTCCTTCACCCGCACCGGCGAGCGCCGCCGCTATCAGTTCACCCTGTCCGCCGGCGTGCCCGAGTTACGAGTTACCCTGGCCTACACCGACGTCCCCGGCCGCGCCCTCCAGAATAACCTCGACCTCATCGTCCAGCACCGTCCCACCGGCAGGAAGTGGACCGGCAACTCGGGCCTGCCCGACGCCCTGACTCCCTTGGATGCGACGAACAACGTCGAGAAAGTCAGCATCGATCATCCCCCCGCCGGCGATTATGTCATTCAAGTCGTCGCCAGCAATCTGTTAAAGCCGCCCCAGGATTTCGCCCTCGTGGTGGCGGGCGACAACCTTCCGCTGCTGGCCAGGAGTTGAAGCGATGGCGGTTTGACTTCCACACGCCACTTCGATAACGTTTCGAGTGATCGCCGGAGACTCCATGCGAATCGACTGCCTTATCGTAGCTTCGACCCTGATGTTGACCGCCGCCGCCCAGCCGCCGCCCCGCCCGTGGGGACAGAATCCGAACGGCGTGCGCGTCTTCCTGTGGGCCGGCCTGAAGACTCACGGCCCCGGCCAGCACGACTATCCGCAGTTCCTGGCCGATTGGAGCAAGCTGTTGACCGACCGCGGCGCCATCGTCGACGGATCGCTGCACGCGCCGTCGGCCGCCGACCTGGAACACACCGACGTCGTCGTCATCTATAAAGGTGATGCGGCCTATTTGAGCGACGAGGGCAAGGCCGCCTTTGCCGCCTTCGTGAAGCGCGGCGGCGGACTCATCAGCTTCCACGATTCGCTCTGTGGTCCCGACCCCGCTGCCTTCGCGGCCTACGTCGGCGGCGGCAAGAAGCATGGCGAGGTGAACTTCACGCTGGACGCCCCGGTCCATTACGAAGTGGTGGATAAGACGAGCCCGATTATGAAGGATATGTCGGAGCTGACCCTGTTCGACGAATCCTTCTATAAGATGACCTGGGCCGAGAACCCGGCCATCCATGTTCTGGCCACCGCCAAGATCGCGCCGACCAGGTTCGCCGGCGAGCATAAGGGTGAAGTAGTGCCGCAGATGTGGACCTACGAACACTCCCTGGAGGGCGGACCGCCCGCTCGCGCCTTCGTGTGGATGCAAGGCCACACTTATGCGAACTTCGCGAATTATCAGATCCAGCGGACGCTGCTCCGCGCCATCGCCTGGGTTGGCAAGCGCCCGGTTGACGAGTTGATCGACTACGTCGCGCCGCCGCGCCCCACCCGGCCGCCTACGGCAGGGACGCAGTAGGTTCCTGGAACCGGGCGCTGCCTTCGTCATAGACAGTCACCGCTCCGGGCCCGATGTGATAGACCCAGCCCTGCAGCGTCAGGTCGCCTTCGGCCAGTCGGGCCGCCACCGCCGGGTGCGTGCGCAGGTTGTCCAACTGGTGCGTCACGTTCAGCTCGGTCAATTCGAGTAACAGTTCGGGCGACGGCTTCGGCTCGCGCACGCCGAGTTTCGTGTAGCCGAGCCACGCCGTCACGTTTGGGTACGCCGCCAGCGCATCGGGATTCAGCGCGCCGCGCATCACGCCGCAATCGGTGTGGCCGCAGACGATCACCGTCGGCACGCGCAGCACGCCGACGGCGTATTCGATGGTCGCCGAAACGCCGCCGATCGCATCCGGGTACGGCGGCACGACATTGCCGATCACCCGGCAGATGAAGAGGTCGCCCGGTTTGGTTTGCGTCAGCAGACACGGGTCGATTCGCGAATCGGCGCAGGTGATGAACAGAGCATCCGGGCGCTGGCCCATCGCCAGCCGTTCGAACAGTTCCTGATGTTGGGGATAGACGTCTTTCTGGAATCGGGAGACGCCGCCCAGCAGTTTCTCGACAGCCACCATTCTACGGTACGTCAACTCGCGCGCCGTCGTGTGTGCGGCGTGACACGCGGCGTGTGCGCCGAGACATGCGCCGGGTCGATAGCGGTTTTGTTTGGGTAATAGAATCATGCGGTTAGGGCGTGGCGATGGGCCTGCCTTATAGGAGGGCGTGAACCGCAACTCAGTTCCCCTCCACCGGACGGCCAAGTACGTCGCCGCCCTTCTGATCGTCGCCGCCGAGGCCATGCCGAGGAGCGGCGGGCGCCGCGTCGCATCGTGGTCAGCATCCCCGACCACAAGTTGGCGCTGCTGGAAGGCGACCGCGTGCTGAGGTTGTTCGATGTGGCGGTGGGCAGGCCCGCCAGCCCGACTCCGGAAGGCGAGTTCCACGTCGTGAACCGCCTCACCAATCCGACCTGGTATTACGCGGGAAAGATCGTCGGGCCGGGCCAGTCGAACCCGCTCGGCACGCGCTGGCTCGGGCTGAATATCGACGGCTACGGGATCCATGGAACCAACGTCCCGTCGTCCATCGGCAAGCATGCCTCCCACGGCTGCGTCCGGATGCGGAATAGGGACATCGAGGCGTTGTTTGAGTTGGTCACCGTCGGCACGACGGTGGAGTTCATCGGTTCGCCGGACGAATCGCTGCGCAGAACGCTGGCGATCGCCGACTGAGTCAGTCGCCCCAAGGAGAAAGAACATGTTATTCGCGAAGTATCTGCTCTGTGTCACCGGATTCGCACTGCTGCTCACCGCGGCGGGAATCCTTGCCTATGACCTGTACCGGCTCTTCCGGAAACGCGAGGAGCCGGCGCCAGACCCGAGATGGAGGGAGTGTGCGCGCCTGGCCCTCGCAAGCGTCCTCCCTTTGCTGCTCGGCTTCAGCCTGGTGGTGGTGCCCGGAGGCTATGCGGGCGTTTGCGTCAGCCAGATCTCCGGAACGCTTCCGGGGACCCTGTATCCGGGCGCCCATTGGGTGACGCCGTTCGTCCAGAGGGTCGAACTGTTCGAAACGCGGGACCGCATCTATTCCACCGTGATCGGCGAAGAAGCGTCGAAGAAGAAGGCGGACGTCCTCCGTGTCCAGACGCGTGAAGGGCTGAGCGTCGCCCTGGCCGTCGCCGTACGGTACAAACTGGAGCCGGCCCGGTTGAGTTACATTTTCGGTAACCTGCCCCAACCCATCGACCAGGAGATGCTGCCGGCCATCGTCGCCAGCGCCTTTCGCCAGGCCGCGCCGAACTATCTGGTTCGCGAAATGTTCGCCAACCGTCGCGAAGACGTAGTCCGCTCCGTCGCGGGCGAGTTAGCAAGACGCCTGAACCCGGAAGGCGTCACGGTGAAGGAAGTCATGCTGCGCGACGTCCAATTGCCGGCCGAATACGCCAAGGGGTTGGAGGGCCTCCTGATGAAAGAGCAGGAGAACGAACGCCTCAACGTCGAACTCGACGTGAAGCAGAAAATGGTGAAAGCCGCCGAACTCGAAGGCGAAGCGGAGAAAACTCGTCAGGTGAAGGAGGCGGAGGCCCAGGCGGCGGTGACGGTGCTGGAGGCCAAGGCGCAGGCCGACGCCATGCAGCACACCCTCCCCTTGAAGCAGAAACAGATCGAACAGACTCGCCTGGAAGCGGAAGCCCGCGCACAGGCCAAAGTCATCGGCAGCAAGGCCGAACTCGAGAACCGTAAGCTGATGTCGCAGGGCGACGCCGAGCGCATCCGCACGGTGGCCGCGGCCGATGCCGAGCGCCTGAAACTGGAGGCCGACGTTCTCAAGCAGAGTCCGCTGCTGATCCAGAAGATCATCGCGGAGAAACTGTCCGACAAGGTGCAGATCATGATGGTGCCGAGCGACGGTAAGTTCTTCTTCGCCAACGACGTGTTGAAGAGCACGCCGGCCATGGTCCAGCAGGAGAAGTGAGTCCTGATATGATGCGAGCGGTGGCCCCGAAAGTCATACTCTGCGTGTTGTTTGCCCTGGGACTCAACGCGCAGACGTTGGATGAGACGGTCCGAACCCTGGCCCGACGAGTCATGACGCGTCTCGGACCGGCCGATGTTCCGCGAGTCACCGCTCGCAGTCTGTCGAATCTGGGTAACGCCGAAGTGAATGCCGCCCGCACCATCTTCGAGCGGGCCATCCGCCGGCCGATGCCTAGACAGCCGCAGACCGTCGATGTCACCCTGACCCTCTCGCAAAGCGTCCGCGGCTATCTCATCGTGGCCGATTTCGACCGCAACGGACAGCGGGCCGTCGAGATGGTCGAGTACCGGCCGAGCGCCGCGGCCGAGTCAGGCCGCGCCTCACTCGACCGGCAGTTACTGATTGAGCAGGATGCGCCGATACTCGACGTAGCCGTGGACGGAGACCGTATGTTCGTGCTCGAGCCATCCTCGGTAGTCATCTATAAAGGTGGGCAACGCGTGGACAAGCGGGCCTACGCGTCGAAGCAGGGCCGGGATCCTCGCGGCAGGCTCGAGTTAGACGGCGGCGAACCCCGCGTTTCGGCTCCCGGCGTCGACCAACCGTTCGCGCTGGCGGGCGAAACCGTCAAATTCGTCGAAAAGAGCAATGTCCTGCAGGCCGGCGGCAGGCCCCCGCTCTTTGCCCTGGCGCGCGCTCGCGACCTCGTCTGGATCGCCGAGACCGACGGCCGGATCCACTTATACGAACTCGACAAGCGCCCCGCCGGACTGATCGAAGGCTGGGGTAGCGACGTGGCGGAGTCGCCCGTCGAATGCGGCGCGGTGCTCGCGTCGGCGGGCGGCGATCGCGATGCGAACGACACGCTCACCATGCTCGACATCGTCGACCGCCGCCCGGCCCCGGTGAGTGATCCTCTGCAATTCTCGGGCGCCATCACCGCCCTGTGGCCCGCCCCGAACGGTGCGACGGCGATAACTCGTAACTCAGCGACAGGCAAATATGCGGCTTACAAGATCACAATTCGTTGCAGTCAGTAGTTGCCTGTTCATCGCCTGCGCGCCGGCGGCGGCCGCCCGTCGCCCGCGCTATGGCGGACGTCTGCGCATCGAAACCAGCGCCGTGGTGACCTCGCTCGACCCGGCCGTCGCCCAGCCCGGATCGTTCGATCTCGCCACAAAACGCCGCATCCTGGGCAGCGTGTTTGAAACATTGGTGCGCTTGGATGAGAAGGGCGAGCCGCAACCGTGGCTGGCCGCGTCCTGGACTCACGATCCCACCCGTCATCGTTGGCTGTTTGCGGCGCGGCCCGATGTAACCCTGCACAACGGCGCGAAGTGGGATCCCCCGGGCGGCGTCGTGGCGGTGGACGACCGGCGCCCCATCGAGGACATTCTGCGCGGCCTGGCCAACCCGCAGAACGCCATCGTCGTTCGAGGCCCGGACGGCGTGCTGCTTGGAACCGGTCCTTTCCGCATTGCCGAATGGCGGCCCGGCCAGGCGCTCCGGCTCGAGGCGAACGACTCCTACTGGGGCGGCCGTCCGTACCTGGACGCCGTCGAGATCCGCATGGGCCGCGCCAAGCGCGATCAGTCCATCGATCTCGACGCCGGTCGGGCGGACGTTGTCGAAGTGGCCGCTTCCGAGGTGCGCCGCGTGCAACAGCGTGGCGGGCGGGTGGTCCTCTCGGCGCCCGTCGAGGTGCTGGCTCTGGTGCTCGACGCCGCGCCGCCCGGGCTGGAGCGCGCCCTCCTGCTGGCGGTCGATCGAGCGGCCATCTACAACGTCCTGCTCCAGCGCACGGGAGTTATCTCCGGCGCCCTTCTGCCGAACTGGCTCACCGGTTACTCGTTCGTTTTTCCGGCTAACATGGACATCGCCCGCGCCCGGGAGTTAGCCGGGAAACAGGCGGTCACTTTCCAGTACGATCAGCAGGACCCGATGATTCGCTCCATTGCCGAGCGCGTCGCCTTGAATGCGGGCGAGGCCGGCGTCACGTTGCGGCCGGTGGCCGGCGGCCCCGCGGCCGTGCGGCTGGTCCATGCCCGTCTCTCCACCGCCGAACCAGGCCCCGCTCTGGTGGAAATCGCCGCGGCCTTCGACGGCCAGGCCCCGCGAGTGTCCTCCGCTGACCCGGCGCAGTTATACGCGGCCGAAAGCGGAGTCATCGCCTCCCGCCGCATCATCCCTTTGTTTCACCTTCCGGCGGCGGTGCAAATCGGCGCGAACGTACGGGGATGGCCGTCGCGAAACGCGGGAATCGACCGCTGGCCGCTGGATGAAGCCTGGGTGGAGGACCGCGCCCGATGACGTTCCGCACCAAACTCCTGGTGGTGTCGTCATTGACCGTGGCGGGCGCCATCGCCCTGGTCACCGGAGTCGTTTCCGTCGCCAGCCGGCGCGCGTTTGAGCGCGTGGACCAGGAGCGCCGCAGAGTTCTGCTCGATCAGTTCGAGCGCGAGTTGGAAGCCCAGGGCCACGAGTTAGACACGAAGATCCAACGGGTGGCGGCCTCGCCCGAATTGCTGCGCATCGCCATCGAGGCCGAGCGGCGCGACGCCGATTTCTCGCCCTTCAACGACGACGCGCGTTTGCTGGCGGAAGCCCAGGCGCTCGATTTCCTCGACATCCTGCGGGCCGACGGCGTCATTATCTCGTCCGCCCACTATCCGGCTAAGTTCGGTTATAAGAATGACTGGTTGCTCTCTCCCGGCGACCCCGCGATGAGTAAGTCGTTCCTGACTCGCGTCGCCTTGCGCGAGGGCGCAGCCGTGGCGCTCGCATCCGAACGCGCCGTTAGCGCCGGCGAGAATCGCGTGTACGCCGGCGGAGGCAAACGCATCGACTCGGCCTTTCTGGCTGGCCTCGGCCTTGCGCCCGGAGTCAGGCCGTTGTTGTGGCTGCCCTCCGGCGAAGTGCTCGACGCCAAAGGCCCTGTCGGCGACGCCTGGAAACTCTCGCCGTTGATCGACCAGTTGAAGCGATCCGGAAAGGAGTGCTCGGCGGTGATCCGTTGGCAGGCGGACGCCGCCAGCGCGGAGTCGATCGTGGCTCTCCCGCTCGAACGCGGAGGCTCCCTGCTGGGCGCGCTGTTGGTGGCCACCAGCCTTCGCGAACAGATCGGCCTGGAACGCTCCATCCTGTGGACCGGCGTCGCGGTGGCGGCCGGCGGCATCCTGCTCGGCGTCCTGTTGGGGTGGTGGACCACGGCGCGTGTCACGCGGCCCGTTGCGGAACTCGTATCGGGCGTTCAGGCGGTGGCGGGCGGCGATTGGAGCGCTCGCGTGCGCGTATCGTCGCACGACGAAATCGGCGCGCTCGCTGAGGCCTTTAACCGGATGACCGAGCAACTCATCGAACAGCGTGACCGCACAGTGCAGGCCGAGCGGGTGGCCGCCTGGCGGGAGTTGGCGCGGCGGTTGGCGCATGAACTGAAGAACCCGTTGTTCCCGCTGCAGATCACTATTGAGAACCTGCAGCGCGCCCGCGAACAGCATCCCGACCAGTTCGACGAGGTCTTTCGCGAAAGCACCGGCGCTCTGCTCGCCGAGGTGCGCAATCTCAAGACGATCATCGGGCAGTTCAGCGACTTCGCCAAGATGCCGAAGCCGGAGATGGAATCCGTGGACCTGAACGCCCTGATACAGGAAGTCTTGAAATTGTTTGATGCGCAGTTCCACACGCCGGGCGGCCCCAGCATCCAGCCGGTGCTCGAACTCGCGGCCTCCGGCGCCGTCATCGAGGCCGATCCGCTGCAGTTGACGCGCGCCCTTCGGAACCTGATACTGAACGCCATGGACGCCATGCCCAAAGGGGGAACCCTCCGGATCCGCACCTCGCGAGTGGACGGCATGGCGCGCATCGAAGTGGAGGATTCCGGCCAGGGGCTCAGCGACGAGGAATGCGCGCGCCTGTTCACGCCGTACTACACCACCAAACAGCACGGCACGGGATTGGGGCTCGCCATCGTGCAGTCGGTAGTCAGCGATCATCGGGGCCGCATCAGCGTCCGCGGCGAGCAGGGACGCGGCGCTGTTTTCACCATCGACCTGCCGGTCGGAGGCGCCGCATGAGTCATCTGCTGATTGTCGACGACGATCCGAACACCTTGGCGTCGCTCGCTCGCGCGTTTCGCTTGAACGGGCATGAGGCGACGGTGGCGGATTCTGCCGCTCGCGCGCTGGAACTGCTGCGGGCGCAGACCTTCGACCTGGTGTTCTCCGACGTCGTGATGCCCGGCCGCGACGGCATTGCGCTGCTCGAAGACATCCGCGGGCTGGGCGTCACGACGCCGGTGGTTATGATCTCCGGACAGGCCACGCTCGACATGGCCGTGCGAGCCACCCGGCTCGGGGCTTTGGATTTCCTCGAAAAACCGCTGTCCACTGAGAAATTGCTGCTCACGGTGGACAACGCGTTGAAACTCGCGCGACTGGAGCGCGAGAACACCGAACTTCGCAAGCGCGTCGGCAAGCATGAGATCGTGTGGGTCGGCGCGGCCATGCAACGCGTGTTGAACATGGTGCGCCGAGTGGCGGCGGGTGAGTCGCGCGTCTGCATTCTCGGCGAAACCGGAACCGGCAAGGAACTGATCGCGCGCTCGATTCACGAAACAAGCCCTCGCGCGCAGGGCCCGTTCATCGCGGTGAATTGCGCCGCCGTGCCGGAGGAACTCATCGAATCCGAGTTGTTCGGACATGAGAAAGGAGCCTTCACGGGGGCCGCCTCCCGCCACGCCGGCAAATTCGAGCAGGCCCATCGCGGCACGCTGTTTCTCGATGAGATCGGGGACATGCCCGCGGTGATGCAGGCGAAACTGCTGCGCGTGCTGGAGGAGGGGGAAATCGAACGCGTCGGCGGGGCGCAGCCGATTCGCGTCGATGTCCGCGTCATCGTCGCGACGCATCGGGACCTGGACGCGCAGGTGCGCGCTGGGGCCTTCCGGCAGGATCTCTACCATCGTGTGTTCGTATTCCCCATCCTGCTTCCGCCCTTGCGGGAACGGCGCGACGACATCCCCGCGCTGATCGAGCACTTCGTGAAGGCCGTCAGCGAACAGAACGGGTGGAAGCCGAAGCCGGTGAGCGCGGAAGCGGTGCGGATCCTGTCCGCCCAGGATTGGCCGGGCAACGTGCGTGAGTTACGAAATTGCGTCGAGCGGCTGTTATTGCTGGCTGACTCGGAAGTCGACGCGGAAACCGCTCGCATCGCCGTGCCGCGGCGCGTGGCGGACGCCTCTCCGTCCGTGTCGGGACCGCTGGCGGAACGGGTCGAGTCATTCGAGCGCGCGACGATCGTGGCTGAGTTGAAAAGACTCGGGCGGAATATGACGGAGACGGCTAAGTCGCTGGGGCTCGAGCGGTCGCACTTATACAAGAAGTGCGCGCAGTTAGGAATTGACTTACAGCAGTTGGATGGGTGAGGGGCGGACAGAAGCCGCCCCTCGGGCGCGCTAATGGGCGGTGGCCTGTTCGGAGCCCAGGCCGGTGTTGGCCCGGACTTCCAGTTCCGTGAACTTCGCCTCCGCGGCTTCGTCCACCCGGCTCAGCAAGGTGCCGAAGAACGCGCCGGCGAAGCCGATCGGGATGCTGAGAATGCCCGGATTCTCCAAGGGGAAAAGCGGGCTCCCATGGATTAAGTGTTTGCCATCGGTACCCATGATGCTCGGGCTGACGATGATGAGGATGATCGAACTGAGCAGACCGCTCGCCAGACCCCACACCGCGCCCTCGGTGGTGAAGCGCTTCCAGAAGATCGAAAACAGGATCACCGGCAGGTTGGCCGAGGCCGCCACGGCGAAGGCCAGCGCCACCAGGAACGCCACGTTAAAGGTGGGCCCCAGCAGGATGGCGATTGCGATGGAGATTGCGCCCACCACGAACGCCGTGATTCGCGCCACCTTCACTTCCTGCTGCGGATTGGCCAGTTCGCCGTGCTTCAGCACGTTGGTGTAGAGATCGTGCGCGAAGGAAGTCGACGCGCTGATGGTCAACCCGGCCACCACCGCCAGAATGGTGGCGAAGGCGATGGCTGAGATGAAGGCGAAGAATATGTCGCCGGCCAGCGCCTGCGCCAGCAGCGGAGCGCTCATGTTGGTGCCGCCGTTCTTCGAGATGAAGCCCTTGCCCACGATGGTCGCCGCGCCGAAGCCGAGGAACGTGGTCATGATGTAGAAGCTGCCGATGATGACCATCGCCCACACCACGCTGATGCGCGCCGTCTTGGCGTCGGGCACCGTGTAGAAACGCACCAGGATATGCGGCAGTCCGGCGGTGCCGAAGATCAGCGCCAGGCCCAGCGAAATCAGGTCGAGCGCGCCGTATGGCGGCTTGTACCGCAGGCCCGGCTCCAGGAAGTTGACCACCTTGTCGCCGTCCTTCACATGGGCGATGGCGTCGAAAAACTGCACGAAGCTGAAGTTGAAGTGAGCCATCACCAGGATGCTGAGCAGGATGGTGCCGCCCATCAGCAGGATCGCCTTGACGATCTGCACCCACGTGGTCGCCAGCATTCCGCCGAACACCACGTAGGCCACCATCAGGATGCCCACGATGATCACGGCCCAGTTAAACGTGATGCCGGAGTCCTTTAACAGCAGCGCCACCAGCGTCCCCGCGCCCACCATCTGGGCGATCATGTAGAACGTGCTCACGGTGAGCGTGCTGAGCGACGCCATGGCGCGCACGGGCTTCGGGCTCAAACGGTACGCCAGCACGTCGGCCATGGTGTACTTGCCCGCGTTCCGCAGCGGTTCGGCCACCACCAGCAGCACCGTGAGGTACGCCACCAGCCAGCCCACTGAATACATGAAGCCGTCGTAGCCCTGAAAGGCGATGATGCCCGCGATGCCCAGGAAACTGGCGGCGCTCATGTAGTCGCCAGCCACGGCGATGCCGTTCTGCCACCCGGTGATCCGCCGTCCCGCGGCGAAGTAGGCGCTTGCGCCCGACGACCGCCGCGCCGCCCAATAGGTGATCACCAGCGTGATGGCGATGAAGATCAGGAACATTACCAGCGGGGTCGACATTAGCGCGCCTCCTTGTTCTGGCCCTCGGCGGCGCGCCGGCGGGCCAGGTGGTCCAGTACGTTCTTGCCCATCTTGTCGAAGCGGTCGGCGGCGCGCATGTAGGCGAACGCGATGGCCCAGGCCACGAAGAACTGCGAGAGCGCGAACACATAGGCGATGTTCACAGGCCCGGCGATGGGCGTGGACATGAACTTGGGCGCGTAGCCTACCAGCACCGGCAGTGCGAAGTAGTAGACGACGAAAAAGATCGTCGCGGGCACGATGAAACGCACCTTGGCGGCCAGCAGATCCTTGAACTCGGCGTTCTGGGCGACAATGTCCCAATCGCTCATGCCCTTGGGATCCTTCTGCTTATGGGGCGCAGTCATACAGGGCTACCCTCCCAGTGAATTTTGAAATGTCGTTGCTCGGTTTGGAAAGAATACCACGAAACTCACGCGCCGCGACCGCTTGAGTGCGCCACCGCCGCGCGAATTTGTTCTATGCCCGCTGGATCGTCGAGGCTGGTGAGGTCTCCTGGATCGCGGGATTCCGCGATGGCCTGGATGGACCGCCGCAGCACCTTGCCCGATCGGGTTTTGGGTAGTTGCTTCACGAAGTTGACGCGCGCCGGGCGGCCGATGGCGCCCAGCAGGCTGTCCACCACGCCGAGAATCTCCTTTTCGAGAGCCGCCGCCATTTCGGGCGTCGCCGTTTGCGAGGCGTCCCTGATGACGGCGAACGCCACCGGCGCCTGCCCTTTCAATTGGTCCGCCACGCCCACCACGGCCACCTCCGCGACGGATGGGTGCGACGCCACCGCCTCCTCGATTTCGCGTGTGCCCAGACGGTGGCCGGCGACGTTGATGACGTCGTCGGTGCGGCCCAGGATGAAGTAGTAGCCGTCGGAGTCCCGCACGCCCCAATCGAAAGTGGTGTAGATCAGGCGATCGGGCACGCTGGTGAAATAGGTTTGGACGAAGCGCTGATCCTGCCCCCACACAGTACTCATGCAGCCCGGCGGAAGCGGCGGAATCACGCACACCACGCCCTTCTGGCTCGGACCCACCTCCTCGGCCGTGCGCTCGTCCAGCAGCCGGACGTCGTAGCCGTAACAAGGAAATGACGGACTGCCCAGTTTGGTGGGGAAATCGCCGACGCCGGGCAGTCCGGTTAGCAGAGCCCATCCGGTTTCGGTCTGCCAGAAGTGATCGTAGACGGGTTTCGCGATTCCTTCGGCAATCCATCGAGCGGTGGGTTCGTCCAGGGGTTCACCCGCCAGAAACAGATGCCGCAGTGACGAGATGTCGTACTGCGTCAGATAGGCCGGGTCCTGCTTCTTCAACACGCGGATAGCGGTGGGCGCGGAGAACATCACCGACACTTTGTGATCCTCGACGATCTTCCACCAGACTCCAGGATCGGGCCGGGTCGGCGTGCCTTCATAGACCACCGTCGCCATGCCGTGCATCAGCGGACCATACACGATGTAGGAATGCCCCACTACCCAGCCGATGTCCGAGGTTGCGAAGAAGGTCTCGCCGGGCTTGGCCGCGTAGACGTATTCCATCGACGCCGCCAGCGCCACCGCGTAGCCGCCCGTGTCGCGCTGCACGCCTTTCGGTTTGCCGGTGGTGCCGGACGTATAAAGGATGTAGGACGGGTGCGTGGACTCCACCCATTCACAGGAGACATCGTCGTCGAGATGCGCGTCGCGGAGCGTTGCGTAGTCGGCGTCGTTCGCCGACACGGGCTCGCCGGCGTCGAGCCCGCGGTTCACCATCAGGATGTGCTCCGGTTTGCTCGAAGCGAGCCGAAGCGCTTCGCGCAGCAGCGTCCGGTAGGGAATCACCTTGCCGCCGCGCATGCCGGCGTCGGCCGCCACCACCACCTTGGGACGCGCGTCGTCGATGCGGATGGCCAGCGAGTTCGACGCGAAGCCGCCGAACACCACCGAATGGATCGCGCCCAGCCGCACCGTCGCCAGCATGGCGAAAATCGCCTCCGGGATCATCGGCATGTACAGCAGGACGCGGTCGCCCTTGGCGACGCCGAGCCCGCGCAGGATAGCCGCCATCCGGCGCACTTCGGCGTGCAACTCGCGGAAGGTGTAGACACGCTCCGCGCCGGTCTCGGTCGAGATGTAGATCAACGCCGGCTGGTCGCCGCGGTCGGCAAGATGACGGTCCACCGCGTTGTGACACAGGTTCAATTCACCGCCAGGGAACCAGCGTGCAAACGGAGGATTCGAATAATCCAGCACGGAATCGAAGGGCTTGCGCCAATCGATGCGGCGCGATTCGGCGCCCCAAAACTCGTCGCGGCGCTCGATGGACCGCTTATGGAAGGCGGCATAGACCGGATGCATGAACGAATTATCCTCCGCTTCGGTCAGAAGGTGAAGAGCATTCCGAGTTCAGTGCGTAAATCGTGCCACTCGCGCGCGGGAACGCCGCGCAGCGTGAACATGCCGCCTTGTGTGTTGGTTGCCTTGTTGGCGGCCAGCGTCCGGTAGAGCGATTGTTCGAACTGCCAGGTCACCAGCGCGTTGACCTTATAGTTCAGGGTGAAGGCGGTGAAGTCGGACATGGCTCGAACGCCCGACATACGGCGCGCCTCCCGGGCCGGCACGTGATCGGCGCTGTAGTGAAGGTTCGCGGACCAGCCCGCCGCGCGGCTGGCCGGATTCACTCCGAACCATCGGGAAATGGGCAGGCCGATATCGGTGTTGACGCCCTGGGTGCGCACCGGTCGTTGCGGGGCGATCACCGGCGCTCCGTTCAGCAGGCCGAAGGCGACCGTGGAGGCGCCGTCGATCGAGGGCGCCGTCGTCACGCCGGTCAGTCCCGCCGTATCGTTGTAATTCGAATACAGGCCGCCGACGAAGTAGAATCGCAGGTCCTGCCCGTTGAAATACTTCGCCTGGAAGGTCAGCGCCCGGGTCGGCAGTTGCAGCTCGATCGTGTAGCCGTAGCGGTTCGAGCGGACCTCGCCGCCGCCGGGGAAGGCCGATTTGAACGCCGTGGGCACATCGGAAGCCTTCACCAGCGCCGACCGCGTCGCCTGCACGAAGCTCACGATGAACTGCGCCGGAGCGACGGCCGGGGCCTTGTCGAACTGCCACTGCGTCACAAAGCGGCCCTGCACCTCGGGCCGGCCGGAGTCGGCGCCCTGGCGCTCGCCATAGCCGAGCTGGTCGGAGATATTGGTGGGCGTGTTGCCGAATGCCGGCATCGTGATCGCGAATTCGGGCAGGAACTTCAACTGGCGGGACCCTCCAACGGTGTGGATCCAGCCGGTGCGGACTTGCGGGAGCCGCTCGTACAGCGTGCCGTAGCCGAGGCCGAGTCCGGTGGTTTCGACCAGGTTCGGGATGGTGGAGGAACCGAAGGGCGTCCAGTCCTGGCCAAACAGGACGAACCAGGAGTTTTTGTCGTTCACCAGGCGGTCCAGCCGGCCCCAGGCGGTGCGGAGCGAGAACTGGCTCGAGCGGACGCTCGAGATATTGCGGTTCAGCGCGCGTGTGAAACTGCCCTCGAAATCGGCCTCAAAACGGCCCGTAATGGCCCATTTTGGCGAAAAATCGAGCCATTCGAACTGCGCTCCGATGCGCATGTTGCGGGCCCGGACGTGGAATTCCGGGGAATAGCCGGGGCCGGTGTCGCCGTTCAGATAGGGCAGCGGCATGTCGGTGCCGGAGGGCGAAGAGGTGTCGTAAATGGCGCTCGCCTTGACGAATCCGTAGGGTTTGACGCGGGCGCCGCTTCCGAGCTTGATGTCGGGGATAAGTCCTTCTCTTTTAACGGGATCCACGGGCAGCAGGCGCAGCGGCGCCACCGCCGCGACGACGCCCGGACCGGCCGGCGGCGTTGAAACACGCGCGGAAACGCTCTGCGAAATCGGTACAGTTATCGCTTTAGGTGACGTTGTTGCGACCAGAATTGGCTCGTTTTTGGCCTTCACTCCGAGGATCATGTCCTGCTCGGACTGGCTAATCAGGCCTTTTTGTCGCAAAACGGACACCAAAAGCCGTCGTTGATCGTCGGGGCTTGTCGCCGCGTTCAACGAAGCGGCGTCGGCGGCGGTGAGCACGCCCTTGGAGACCAGCAGTTGAACCAGGGGATCGGAGTTCGAGCCGCCCGATTGGGCCACGGCAACGATAGCGAACAGCAGACATAGCACCGCGACTGGCGCCGTTTTCGGACGCAACATAGCGAGGAAGCTCCCTTTTTCCGCATTCAGGCGGCGAAAGTCATCGAGATTCGCGCGGAATCGGCGCACTCTGCGTTGACAGCGGCGAGTGTGGATCAATCGTCTTCGATGGTTGTCCTATCAGACAGCCCGGAAGAATCGTTCCGCCAAAATTGATATTGAGGGTTTTTACCACGTAAGTAGGTAAAATGCAACAGAATTCTCTTGCGAACCTAACTCAATTCCAGGATACCTGACTTCCGTAGATGGCCGAGAGTCGTGACGCCGCGTGTAACTAATTGGGGCATCATGCGTTGCCAGATCTGTGCGGTGAGATAGGCGTCGCCGAGGGCGTGGTGCGAATCCTTGGGTTCGAGTGAGTGCGCGCGAGCTACTGAATCCAGATCGAGATGGTCGAGTCCGCGGAGGGCTTCATCGGTCAACGGACCCGTGCGCAGCAGCCAGCGCCAGGTCCGGGCGGTGCAGATGGACGCGTTGAGAAACCCGCCCGGGCGCTCCTTGCGCAGCGCGTCCACATCGATTCGAACAAAATGGCCGACGAGGATCGCGTCGCCGACGAAACCGGCCAACTCCTCGAGGACCCGCGCCACGGGTTCGGCGCTGGCGATGTCGGCCGGCCGCAGTCCATGAATAGCGACGGTGGCGGCCGGCGTCTCCACCCCCGGATTCACGACACGATAGAACTGTTCGGACAACTCGATCCGGCCTCCGCGCACGCCGATGGCGCCCGCCGACAGCAGGCGGTTGGACTTCGCGTCGAGCGACGTCAACTCGGTGTCGAGCACCACATATCGAGCGGCGCCAATCTCCATCGACTCGAGCGCGGCCGGCAGCCCGCGTCGCCGGAAGGGCCACATCACGAGGTCAGCGTCCCAACGGCGCCCACAGCGCCGACCGGAAGCGCTGCTCGATGCGATGCTGGGCGCTGGAGATGGTCTTGAAGGCCTCGCGCAACAACTCCCGTTGCAGGTGAGTCAGCGAATCGGGGCGGATGTGGTTGCCCAACGCCTCTCCGGCGCGGGCTTGCCGGATCTGGTTTTCCAGGCGGAGCAGGGTGAGGTACTCCCACGACGCCTGGAGATCCTTCCAGGGCATGCCCTCCACTTCGTTGCGATTTTCCAACTCCTCCAGGCGCGCCGCGGTGTTAGTGACGCCCAGGCCGGCGTCGAGCGCGAACAGCCGGGCGGCGTTCACGATGGGGCCGGCGCCGCGCAGCTTGATGTCGAGCTCATCCTTATGATCGCCGTCGCGTTCGAGCACGAATGAGCGGAAAAAGCCCAGCGGAGGGCGGTTCTCGATGGACACCAGGGCCAACACGGACTTGAATACTCCGGCCGAACGGAGTAACTCGCGGTTGTGTGCGTCTAACTCATGGAATAACTCGAACGCGCCCGCGACCGGGCGCATGTCGAAGAAGATCAGGGCGTCCTCCACGGAGCGGCGCCGGGCGCCGGCGATCCAATCGGAAAACAGGCCCTTCCATGCTCGCAAGGGCTGGCGCCATAGTGGATTGCTGGCCATGTAGCCGCCCGGGCACAGTGGATAGCCGCAGCGCTCGAGCGCATCGCGCACGAAGGCGGAGAAGCGTTCGAACCAGGCTTCGGCGGACGGGTCCGCCTGGTCCGAATAGATGATGGCGTTGTCCTGGTCGGTGCGGAAGGTCTGTTCGCGGCGGCCCTCGCTGCCGGTGACGACGAAGCAGTAGGGCGCGGGCGCGGGGCCGAGTTCGGCTTCGGCGAGTTGCACGATCTTGGCGATGACGCGGTCGTTGATGCGGGCGAGAAGGCTGGTGATGTGCGCCGCCTTGGCGCCTTCCCGCATCAACAGCGGCAGCAGGTCGCCGACGCGTTTCTGGACGGAGGCGAGCTGGGCGACGGTGGACTGGCCCTCGATGTCGCGCACGATGGTGAGGGGCGATTTGCCCTGCAACAGCAGCAGGTCGTGATGGGTGAGGACGGCCTCCGGGGCGCCGTCGCGGGTCACCAGCAGGTGATGGATGTCCCGGCTCAGCATCGCCGCCAGCGCTTCAAAGACGGGCGCCCCGCGGTCCACCGATTGCACGGGCGACGTCATGATGCGCGAAACGGGGAGCGAGATGTCGAGGCCGGGGGCCACCACGCGCGACGCGAAGTCCGCTTCGGTGACGATGCCTTCGGCGCGGCTATCCGGTCCGGCGATGAACAGGCAGGTGGACCGGGAGGAGGCCATGAGTTGGGCGGCCTGGCGAATGGTGGCGCCCGGCGCGCACAGCGTCGGCGGACGGTTGGCGACCGAGGCTGCGTTCACTGAATAAAGGAGACGCTCGGTGTCGCCCATGAGGCGGGTCTGGTCACGGAGTTCGGCCAGGCTGCGATCGATGTAGCGGGTGAGCGAGGCGCGCAGGACGTATTCGGAGAAGTCGGGATGGCGGGACATCAACTGCTGGATCCGCTCGGCGGGAATCGAGTAGCAGAGCGTGTCCTCCACCGCGGTGACATCCAGGCGCGCGATGTCGCGGCCAATGAGGGATAGCAGACCGAAGCTTTCCCCTTCACTGCGCATGTCGAGGATCAATTCCTTGCCGACGCCGGTGTGGATGGCGAGCTTCACGCCGCCCTTCTGGACTACGTACATGGCGTGGGCGGCCGAGCGTCCGGCGCGTAGAATCACCGTGTCCTTGGGGAAGTATTCCACCGACATAGAGGAAGCGAGCGCGACCAGTTCGCCTTGCGGCAGGAACTGGAAGGGCGGCGCCTGCTGGAGGAACGCCACTACATTGCCGGTGACGATGGAGGGGGTCATGGAGCCGGGCCTTTTCAGGATAACTCCGTGGGCGGGGAGCGGGGACACTCTGTCCAAGAGCCTATTCCAAGGCGACAAAATGGCTGCCTGGCGCCG
The DNA here is from genome assembly GCA_018268715.1 of Acidobacteriota bacterium. Classification (GTDB taxonomy): domain Bacteria; phylum Acidobacteriota; class Terriglobia; order Bryobacterales; family Bryobacteraceae; genus TMP-7. The sequence continues at coordinate 239,483 of JAFDVZ010000015.1, forward strand.
GGGTGGGTTCCGCAAGTCGTTGAAAAATAGGCGTATACGTCTGGCGAGACGTTTGCTGTAACAGGCGCGGTACGAAAACTACGATGTCTCTCAGATTCCTTCTACTACTGGTCGCGGCCTCTGTCGGCTGGGGTCGGCCACACCCGAAGATCGCCCGCGACCTGGAGGGCGCCGATCCCAACGGCACGGTGGACGTGATCATTCAGTACGCCAAAACGCCGGAGACGCGCCACGCGGACCGGTTACGCCAACACGGCGGCCGGGCGCGCCAGGCGCTGGGCCTGGTGAACGGCATGGTTGCGACCGTGCCGGTTTCGAAGCTGGCGGAACTGGCCGACGATCCCGAGGTGGCCATGATCTCGCAGGATCATGAAGTCACCGGCACGCTGGACCATACGGTGGGCTCCATTAACGGATACACGCTGTCGAACGCGCTGGGATCGACGGTCTATGTGCAGGGCACGGGCGTCGCGATCGCATTCATCGACAGCGGCATTCAGGCCTCGCACCAGGACTTTCTGCAATACGGCTCGACGAGTTCGCGCGTGGTCTATTCGCAGAGCTTCATCGATTCGAATCCCGCCGACCTGTACGGGCACGGCACGCACGTCATCGGAATCGGCGCCGGAATGGACGCGGCCAACAGCGCATCGTCGCGGCCGTTCTGGGGCATCGCCCCGGCCTCCAACATCGTCAGCCTCAAGGTGCTGGACGCCAATGGCAAGGGAACCGACAGCGCGGTGATCGCCGCGATCAACAAGGCGATCGCCCTGAAATCCACTTACAACATCCGTGTCATCAACCTGTCGCTGGGCCGGCCGGTGACCGCCTCCTACAAAAATGACCCGTTGTGCCAGGCGGTGGAAGCGGCCTGGAAGGCGGGAATCGTAGTGGTGGTGGCGGCGGGCAACAACGGCCGCGACAACACCTACAACAACAACGGGTATGGCACCATCACCGCCCCGGGCAACGATCCGTACGTGATCACGGTGGGCGCGGTAAACTCCAAGGGCAATTACGACCGCTCCGACGACACCATCGCGACCTACAGCTCCAAGGGGCCGACGCCGATCGACCATTTCGTGAAACCCGACCTGGTTGCCCCCGGCAATCGCGTGGTGTCCGACCAGGCGTCCGGAGCCACGCTCGAGACGACCTATCCTGCGAACATCCCGGCCACCAACACCTATCTTTCGAGCGGATCCACCGCGCCGTCGCCCTACTACTTCACGCTGTCCGGCACCAGTATGGCCACCCCGGTGGTGAGCGGCGCCGCGGCGCTGTTGATCTACAAGAATCCCAACCTGACGCCGGACCAGGTGAAAGCCATCCTGATGAAGACGGCCTGGCGCGGATTCCCGACCTCCACCTCCACCTTCGATTCCGCTACCAACAAGACCTACGTCGCCTACCACGACGCCTTCACCGTGGGCGCCGGCCTGTTGGATGTGTACGCCGCTTACACCAGCACGGAGACGCCCACTGGCGTGGCCACTTCTCCGATGGCCACCTACAACTCCACCTCGAAAACGGTCAGCATCTCGATGAGCCCGCTGGTTTCCGGCACAACCATCGTGTGGGGCACTTCGGGCCCGTATGCGACCTCCATCGTATGGGGCACAAACGTACAGGGCACGACCCTGGTGTGGGGGACCACCATCGTCTGGGGCACGTCCACCATGCAGGGATTCTCGGTGGTTTGGGGGACCGGTTCGCCCTGGGCCTGCTCCAACCCGTCGGGCGAGAGCGTGACGATCGCGATCAAGGGAGAAAACTAGATAGCGCCGAGCCCAATAGAAAAGCCCCGGAGAGGATCGCCTCTCCGGGGCTTTTTGCCATTGCCTGCCTCGAAACTAGCTGACCAGCTCCACTTCGATCTTCTTGTGAGCCGGATCGAGCGAGGCGATGCGGAAGGTGCGAACCTGACCGGCCTTCACCTGCTCCTTGCCGCCCCCGCCGGCGCCGCTGCCCGCGCCCGCTTTCCAACGGGCCGACAGCATGGCGGTCATGGCGGAAAGATCGGCCTTGGCGTCGCCGCTCTTGGTCTCCTTGCTTTCCTGCGCCGTTTCCTTCAATCGGCAGGTGGCGAAAACGCCCTCGCCGAGTTCGACGCGAGCGCGTCCGCCGCTGACATCGATCAGGCGGCCGCTCACCACCTCTCCCAGCTTGTGTTCGACGATGTACTCGTCGGCCTGGGTCGGCTCCAACTGCTTCATGCCCAGGCGGATGCGGCGGCGGCCCTTGTCGATTTCAAGAACCTGCGCCTTCACCACCTGACCGGCCTTCAGCACTTCGTTGGGATGTTCGAGGCGCTTTTCGCGGCTGATGTCGCCGATGTGGATCATGCCCTCGATGCCGTCGCCCAGGTCGACAAAGGCGCCGAACTTCTGAAGGCTGGTGACCGCGCCCTCGACGACGGCGTCCACCGGGTACTTCTTCTGCGCTTCCTCCCACGGATCGCCGAGCGCCTGCTTCAGGCCGAGACCGATGCGATGGTCGGCCGCGTTAACGGTGAGAACCATCGCTTCCACCAGTTCGCCCACCTTCACGACGTCGGCCGGCTTGCGGATTTTCTTCGACCACGACATCTCCGACATGTGGATGAGGCCGTCCACGCCGGGCGCGAGCTCGACGAAGGCCCCGAAGTCGGTGATGCGCGAGACCGTGCCCTTCACCCGGTCGCCCACCTTGAACTGCTCGGCGGCGACGGTCCAGGGATCCGGCTGCAACTGCTTGAGGCCCAACGAGATCTTCCGGGTCTCCCGGTTGATCTTGAGCAGCTTCACCTGCAGGGAATCGCCGGCCTTGACGACGTCGGCCGGTTTGCCGACGCGGCCCCACGACATGTCGGCCACGTGCAGCAGTCCGTCGAATCCGCCCAGGTCGATGAAAGCGCCGAAGTCGGTGACGGTGCGGACCACGCCCTCGAGGACGTCGCCCTCCTTCAGCTCAAGGAAGCGCTGCTCCTTGGCCTTCTTCACCTCTTCTTCGAGCACCACGCGGCGGTCGACGACGATGTCCTCCTTCGCCGTGTCGAGCTTGGTGATGCGGCACTGAATTTCCTGGCCCACCAACTTCTCGAGCTCCACCTGATCGCGGGCGCCGCTGCGGGAAGCGGGCATGAAGGCGCGCGATCCGACATCGACGCGCAAACCGCCCTTCACCACTTCGGTCACCGTGCCGGCGATGGTCAGCTTTTCGTTGAAGGCTTTTTCGAGGGCGCTCCAATCCTTGGGCACTTCCACCTTGACCGTGGAGAGCATGTAGTAGCCCTCCTCATTGCGGCCGGTGACAGTGACCGTGATCGGATCGCCGGTTTTGAGTTTGTCGAGCCCGGCGGCGCGCGCCGCATCGGGTTTCAACAGGCCCTCCATCTTGCGGCCGACATCGACGTACACGTAATCGGAGGTGATGGCCACCACCTTGCCTTGAACGGTTTCGCCGCCGCGCAGATCGGGCTTCTGAGATTGCTCGAATTCGAGCAGGATGTCGCCGAAGGAGGATTCCGTCGTGGAAGCGTCCGTCGGCGCGCCAGCGTCCGGCGAGATGCCCGGAACGTCCGGCGGGTTGGCAGGGGAGTTCGGATTCATTGGGATGCGAGGGTCTAGCACTATTCTGTCACAATCATCATTAAGATGGCAGAGACGGATCAAGCTCCCCGGGCGGCGTGGACCCGATACGTCCGGGCGCAGGATTTCGTGTGGCTGCTGCTGTTCGCCGCGCTCGCGGTTTTCGGGCCGGAACACACGCCCGTGGCGCTGTCCCTGCTGGCCTGCCTGGCGGCGTTCCAGGTGGCGGAATCGAAGATCCCGGCGCTCGACACCGAGCGCGGAGGCGTCATTTCGGCCGCCATCAAGCTGATCCTCACCTACCTGCTGATCGGCTACACGCACGGCATCAACTCGAGCTACTACATCATTCTTCTGTTTCCGGTGATGTCGGCCGCCACTACGCTGGGCCTGATCGGGACCATCGTGGTCACGCTGCTGGCCTGCGCCGAGTATCTTTCGTTTCTCCTGTTTGTCGACTGGTCGGTCCAGTACATTCCCCGCGAAGAGGTCAACGAATTGTTGCTGCGGGTGGTGTCGCTGCCGGTGGTGGCGTTTCTGACGCTCGAGCTGGCGGAGGCCAACCGGAACCGCGCGCGCAACTACCAGGCCGTCGCCGAGCAGTTGGCGTCGGCGAATGCGAGCCTTCGTGAGGCCGAAGCGGCGGTGCGGCGAGCCGACCGGCTGGCGGCGCTCGGGCAGTTGACGGCGGGGTTGGCGCACGAGCTGCGGAATCCGCTGACCACCATGCGGACGTCGGCGGAGATGTTGAATAAGCAACTGCCGGCCGCCAACGAGATGGCTCGCGAACTGGCGGGGTATATCGGCAGCGAGGTGGATCGCACCAATTCGCTGATCACGCGGTTCCTTGAATTCGCCCGGCCCTTGAAATTGCGGCTGGAAGCCGCCGACGTCACGGCGTGCCTGGAGCGGGCGGTGGCGCAGGCGGAGCGGCACAGTCCGCCGTTGGGCGTGTCGTTTTTCCGGAACTACTCGCCGGACGTGCGGCCGTTTTCCTTCGACGCGGAGTTGATGGAGCGGGTTTTTTACAACCTGGTGATCAACGCCGCGCAGGCGTCGCAGAAGAAGGGGACGGTGACGGTGAAGACGCGGCCGGTGGACGGCGAAGTGGAGATATCGGTGATCGATCGCGGCGTGGGCATCGAACCCAAGGACCTGGAGAGCATCTTCAATCCGTTCTTCACAACCAAGCCGGATGGCGTGGGGCTGGGGCTCGCCATCGTGTCGAAAATCGTCGATGAACACGGCGGTCATATTCTGGTGGAGAGCCGGCCGGGCGAGGGGAGCGTCTTCCTGGTGTACCTGCCGGCGCGTCAAACGCAATGAACAACACGATTCTGGTGGTGGAAGACGAGGATAAGCTGCGGCGCGTGCTGCAATTGCAGCTTCAGTCCGGCGGATTCAATGTGCTGCAGGCGGCGACGGCCGAGGAAGGGCTGAAACTCGCGGACGGCGCGGACCTGGTGCTGACCGATTTAAAACTGCCGGGCATGGACGGGCTGGAGTTGCTCGAGTCGCTGCGGCGGCAGAATTCGACCACGCCGGTGATTGTGATGACGGCCTATGCGAGCGTCGAGAAGGCCGTCGAGGCGATGAAGGCGGGGGCGGCGGACTTCCTGACCAAGCCGTTTTCGCTCGATCATTTGATGGCGGTGGTGGACAAGGCGCTCGAGATGCGGTCGCTGAGGGCCGAGAATCGCGAGTTGAAGGAGGCGCTGGGGCGGCGGTACGAGTTCGGCAATATCATCGGGCGGAGTCCCGCCATGCAGGAGATTTTCGCCACCGTGACGCGGGTGGCGGCGACGCGGGCCACCGTGCTGCTGTGCGGGGAAAGCGGCGTCGGCAAGGACATGATCGCGCGGGCCATCCACCAGCATTCGCCTCGCGCCGACCGGCCGTTCGTGAAGATCAACTGCACGGCGCTGCCGGAGAACCTGATGGAAAGCGAACTGTTCGGCTATGAGAAGGGCGCGTTCACCGGCGCCAACATCACCAAGCCGGGCAAATTCGAGCAGGCCGACACCGGGACCGTCTTCCTGGACGAGATCGGCGACGTGCCGGCGTCGATTCAGGTGAAACTGCTGCGCATCCTGCAGGAGCGCGAGTTCGAGCGGCTGGGGAGTAATAAGACGCGGCACATCGACGTGCGCGTGCTGGCGGCGACGAATGTGGATCTGCGGGAGGCGCTCGAGAACGGGACGTTTCGCGAGGATCTGTATTACCGGCTGAATGTCATGCCGTTGAATATTCCGGCGTTGCGGGAGCGCAAGGAAGATATTCCGTCGTTGGCCGAGCATTTTGTGAAGAAGCTGGGGCCGGAGATGGGGAGCCGCGCACAGGCGATCAGTCCGCCGGCGATGGAGAAGTTGATCGCCTATCATTGGCCGGGCAACGTGCGCGAGTTAGAGAATGTCATCGAACGGAGTCTGGTGCTGGCGCCGGGCGAGGTGCTGGCGCCGGATGACATCCGGCTGGATATGTCGCCTCGCGCGAAGCCGGTGATGACGTCGGATCATTTCCTGCCGGATGGGATGACGCTCGATGACTACGAGCAGTCGATTATTCGCGAGGCGCTGAAGCGGGCGAGCGGGAATAAGAGCCAGGCGGCGCGGCTGTTGGGGCTGACCCGGAATGCGTTGCGGTACCGGTTGACTCAGATGGGGATTGAGAGCTGATAACTCCGTGTAACTCCGGATGCTGACTCCACCACCCGCTCCAGAATTCGACGAGCTTCGCTAACGCCGGGTCCCCGGCCACCACTCCGTCGCCGCCGATGGCGAAGTGGGCTTCGGTCTCTTTGGTTCGGTAGCCGCTCGCGCCCGTAAAGCGCATGTAGTCCATTGACCGGGCATTGGCCGATGTCTGCGGAGGGCGGGCCAGATGCTCAGCTGCCACAGAGCGTCGTTTTTGGGCGCGGCCGTGGCGTTGAACGAGTAGGCCTGGGCCGTAGCGGGAATCGGACACTGCCCGTTCAGCACGGCGTAGTTCTGCTGGCTCTGGACGTTCTTGGCGGCTACCACCCGGCACGGCGGAATCGGGTAGAAGTACAACCCGCCGGTTGCCGGCGGCGCGAAGTATCCGTTGATGTCCACGAACACGTCGGTCGCGCTGCCCGCTGCCAGCGCCAGGTTGCCGCTCGACTTGGCCTGCACGATGGCCGCGTTGGCGGTCATGTTGCCGTCCGTGGCGTTCAGCGTCGAAACGTACGGGTAGGGCAGGTCCGCCGGCCACGCCGTCAGCCACGGAAGCGACCCCTGCGGAGCCGCCGTCACGTTCAGCGAAAAGGGAGTCATCGGGTAAAACGCGAGCCGGTGGTGTCGAAATACCCGCTGACCGTCGTCATCGAGGCCGTTGTGATCTCCGGCCGGCCCCTGTGATCTCCGTGAGAACAAATTCTCCAGAATAGGCGACAATCACGCCCAAGCGTCACACCAATCTCGTCCGCCCCTGCTCCCAGACACCCTGTCTTTCCTTCTTTTCGAGGAGTTTTGGGCGCCCTTATACAAGGCGTTCACAAAAAATCGAGATTTATTTCTCCCATCATGTCAACAATATCTGGGAAACGACTCCCCTGACTCGCCTGACTCCTGCGATAAGCTGAAGATGGGAAGAAGCTATGTAAGAGACTCCATCACTAACCACGTGGCCGGCAAAGACGGTCAATCGGCGGCGGCTCGCCTCTAACCGGGCGCAGCGGACCCGCCACGCGCCGTCGGCTATGAGACTGCCCTGTGCCGTCCCCACCTACTCCAGGTGGCCATGCTCAAATGCCGACGAAGCCCTTCCCAAAATCGAACACCTGCGGAAATCGTGGAAACGAAAGAGGATCGCCCCCTTGGGATGGCTTCTGCCGGGGAGGCTATTACGAAACGAACCCATAGGGCCCCCGGGCGCCACTTGGTCAGGTGTACAGCACGCTCTGCTCGGGGCGCACGCGCCATGAATAGGTACAATTGGCCTGTATGCGGAATCAACCGGCGCCGATGAGGATTGAAAGCCGATGACTCGTTTGTGGGTGTTGCTGACGGCGCTGATTGCGTTCGCCCAAAGTGGGCGGACCGTGGCCGCCGGGTGGACCGCGCCGGAGTCGGGCGATTATCGGGCGTCGGTGGACCGGAAGGTCCGCCATGGCGGGCATCCGTCGCTGCTGATCGAGGCCGCCGGCGGCGGCCCGGCGGGCTATGCGGTGACGCAGAGCGTCAAGGCCGACGCGTACCGCGGGAAGCGGATTCGGATGACCGGCTATCTGAAGGCCGACGAGTCGATGGATGGGGGCGCGATCTGGTTCCGCATCGACATGCCGAACGGCGATTACATATTGGATGGCAGCCTGGATTATTCTGCGGCCGACAGGAGCACGCGGGATGCGGCGGGCTGGACCAGGTCGCTGACGGTGGCGGCGGTTCCGGCGGACGCGCTCGGCATCAGTTTCGGGTTGCGCATGAAGGGTCGTGGCCGGATCTGGGCTTCCGATCTCAAGTGGGAGACCGTGGCCGCCACCGTGCCCACCAACACGATCGAACGGCGGGGATACAAAGGGAAGCCGGGCAGGGAAGCGGCGATCGCCGGGTTACAGCAGCAATTCGCGGCGGCTCCCCAGAGGCCGGTGAACCTGGATTTCGAACATTGACGAGCGAATCGGCAAACGGGTGCGCCGGCAGGTCCGCGCGCCGTTCCTCCGTACTGAAGAGGTGCTGATGGACTCGACCGCAGGCAATCTCCGTCTCGGCAGGCGAGTGGCCGCGGTGAGTATAGGGGCTAGTTGCCTTCTCTCGCTCTCCAACGTCTGGATTGGTTACGCGGCCGGGTCCACGTCGGTGGTTGCGGCGGGCTTCGAATTCCTCGGCGATGTACTGGCGTCTGTTCTGGTGCTGGCCGGCATGACCCTCGCAGCCAGGCCCGCCGATGCGGAACACCCGTACGGGCACGGACGCATCGAAATTCTGTCGGGCTTGGGCGTCGGCGTGATCCTCGCGGCGGGCGGTCTCGGCATCTGCGCCCGGTCGCTGCGGAACATAACGGAGCAACATCCGCCGCCGGGCCTGTATTCGGTTTGGCCTCTGCTTGCGGCAATCGTCATACGCGCCGCGATGTCCACGCTGAAGTTTCGCGTCGGCCGGAGGATCGGCAGCGCTTCGCTGATCGCGGACGCCTGGAACGACGCCGTGGACATCCTTTCCGCGTCCGCGGCGCTGTGCGCGCTGGGGTTGACGCTATACGATCCGGGCCGGTTCCTTTCCGCCGATCACTATGGCGGATTCGCGGTCGGGCTGTTTGTAATTTACACCGGGGGCCGCGTCCTGAGGGAAACCTCGCTCGATCTCATCGATACGATGCCTGCTCAGGAACTGATTGACCGCATCAAGGCGGCGGCGTTGCAGGTCGATGGCGTACAAGGGGTTGAGAAGTGTTACGCGCGGAAGACGGGGCTCCAGCACCACGTGGATCTCCACGTGGAGGTGGATCCGCGCATCACGGTCGCCGATTCGCATGAGATTGCGGCGAACGTCCGCACGCACATTCGGGCGGCGCTGCCCGAAATCGCGGACGTGCTCGTACACCTTGAGCCGGCCGGCATGGGAGACGCCTGACAACGCGTCTCCGCCTCCGGGGGCGGACCGTATGGTCGAAAGCGTTATCATGTAATGGAGTGTTAACGCGGGCACATCGATACGCGACATGGATCGCACTTGCCGCCGGGATGTTCCTCGTTCACTCAAATCTGGACAACATCCCCGACTGCCCCGAGTTGCTGCCGTCGAGCGCCAAGGCTCCGATGAATGTGAGCGCCGCTCGCCCCCTGGTGGCGGAGACCGACGTTGCTTACCCGCTCCCCGGGTGTGTTCTGCCTCCCGTTTCTGACAGTCAGGCGGCCGTCGAGCAACATCCCGTGGTGATGCACGCGGATTCCGCGGCGCCCCTGCTGTGGAGGGCAGCGGATTCCTCTCCTCCGGTAGGCTGAGCCCTTGCGCGTTGCTCAAGACACATCCCAAAGCGCAGTGATTCCGAAGCGCCGGACGGTGGCCGTATGTGCTACGCACCGCGTGTAGGCCTGATTGCTGTTGGCTGCCAAATGGAGAAGAAGTGCAGACTTCGGAGATTCTGAAAGCCTGGAACAGGATATTGCAGGGCGGACGCCCCTCCCTGTCGATTGAGATTACGCGCGAGTGCCCGCTCCGGTGCCCCGGCTGCTACGCGTATGAAGACCAACATCTTGGCGGCGGCGTGACGCTACGCGTCCTGAACGACCGCAAAGGGCAGGCGCTGGTTGACGGCGTGCTTGAAGTCGTCGACCGTTTTCGCCCCCTGCACCTTTCATTAGTCGGCGGAGATCCCCTGGTCCGCTATCGGGAACTGGAAACCATGGTGCCGCTTCTGCTGGCCCGGGGCATCCATGTCCAGATTGTCACCAGCGCATTCCGCCCGCTCTCCGCGAGCTGGGACCTGCTGCCGCACATGAATGTGGTGGTGTCGGTCGATGGATTGCAGCCGGAGCACGACGTCCGGCGCAGTCCGGCAACCTACGTCCGGGTCCTCGATAATATTGCCGGCCGGCGCGTGACCATCCATTGCACGGTCACCGCGCAGATGATGAAGCGGCCCGGCTACCTGAAGGATTTTCTGGACTTCTGGACTCCGCGGACGGAGGTTCAGAAGATCTGGTTCAGCATTTTCACTCCGCAGGTGGGAGACACGTCGCCGGAGATACTCAGCCGGGAAGAACGGCGGCAGTTGATCGCGGATCTTCTGGTGTTGCGGCGCCAGTACCCGAAATTGGATATGCCCGAGGCGCTCATCCGCCAGATGAGTTCGCCTCCCTCGAACCCGAGCGAATGCGTCTTTGCGCTAACGACGCAAACCATCTCGGCCGATCTGAAGACCGAGATCACGCCATGCCAGTTCGGCGGCACTCCGGATTGCCAATCGTGTGGCTGCATCGCATCGATGGGGTTGGCCGCGGTGGCGGAACACAAACTCGGCGGGTTGATACCCGTCGGCGCGATCTTCAAAGCCTCCCTGAAGATTGGCGAACTTAGGGCGCCTCGCCCCGCAGAATTGAAACGCGCCCAAGGGGCGAGCGCATCGGGTTAACGGCGCTGGAACCAGCAACGGTGCACCGGCAACGGCATCTCCGAGTCCGGTCCCTTGACGCTCTTCCAGATGATCTCGTTGAGGGCGAACATCGGCGCCTGGTCGACTTCGTCCAGGTTCATGGCCATGGACTCGCGGGCGCCCCAGGATAGCACCGTGTTCTTCGCGTTCACGTCGACCTTCGGCGCGATGGCCTGATATCCGCCCAGGTTCGGCTGGGCGCCGAAGGAGTTGTACATCGGCATGGCGGCGGCGTCGTACTGAGTCATTGGCCCAAGGCCCAGCAGCAGTTCGATGGTGCGCAGCATGGCGGAGGTCGAATAGAGCGTCGAGTCGACGAATCCGCGCTTGGCGTAAGGGCTTGCGATCATGCCGACGGTGCGGCGGGCGTCGACGTGGTCCGGACCGTTTTGGGCGTCGTCCTCGATCATGAAGACGGCCGTCTCGGGCCAGTAGGGGCTCTTGGAGACGCGTTCGAGCAGTTGGCCCACCGCCCAGTCCGCGTTGGCCACCATGGCGCTGGGCGTGTAGGCGCCGGGACGGGTTCCCGCGGTGTGGTTCTCAGGCAGGCTCATGACGATGAAGTTGGGCAGGCGCTTGTCCGGGTCCTTGGAGGAGAAGTTGCGGTCGTACTCGTCCAACTCGGAGATGAAGACCTTCACGTTATCGGTGTCCCGCATGCCCGGTAGCTTGAACTTCGGCGACACGTGGCCGAGCAGTCCGCCGACGCCGGGCGAGGCGTCCATGGTCGTGCCATCGCTCGCGCGGGTAGCGTATTCGCCGTAACTGCGGTACGTGAGCCCTTTGCGCGCGGCCAGGTCCCATAAGTGGCCGGTCGCGGGAACATAGGCGTTCGATCGCTGGGCGCGGCTGTGTCCGCCGTAATTCGGGGGCCACATCTTCTCGTTGTAGTCGGTGGCGATGGCGGAGTTGGACCAGGAGTGGCCGTCGACGCTGACCTCTCCGTCGCAGTACAGGTTGTCGAGCAACACCCACTGGTTCACGATCGCGTGATGGTTCGGCGTCACCTTCTCGCCGAAGATGGCCAGGCGCGCGTCGCCATTGCCTTTGGAGACGTCGCCCAGCACCTGGTCGTAGGTCCGGTTCTCCTTGATGACGTAGATGACGTGCTTGATGGGCGAGCCGGCGCCGACTTCGCGCGGAACGACGCTTGGTTCGACGGGCGGACGGGCCTTGGTCAGGTAGTCGTCCTTGTAGGGAATGTTGTCGTAGACCAGCTTGGTCCAGGGTTTCAACTCGTTCTTGAGATTGGCCAGCGGGACGATGTTCACCGTGCCGCGCTGGATGTCGCGCACGCTGTTCTTCGAGGGCTTGCCGTTCAGCAGCGGGCTGGTGGGGCCGTCCGGGTTGGCGTGCGCTTCCAGGCCCTTGGTGTTGCCGATGTAGAGCTTCATGGCGGGCGTCAGGTGCAGGGCGCTCGGGTACCAGCCGGAGGGGATGAAGCCCAGCACGTGGCTCTCACCCGCCTCCCGGACGTTGACCACCGCGATGCAGTTGTTGTCGGCGTTGGCGACGAACAGCATGTTGCTCTTTCGGTCGAGCGCCAGGGCGTTCGGCGTCGTACCCAGCGGCGCGCGGGAAGTGGGCCCGACGTTCACCGTCTCGATGGCCTGGCGCTTCCTGGTGTCGATCACAGTGACCGTGTTCGCGTTGCCGTTGGAGACGTACAGGCGGCCGTCAGCGCCCAGTTCGAGATCGTTCGGATTCTCGCCGGTGGGGATGGTCGCGACGACTTTGCCCGCTTGGACATCGATGACGCCGACCGAGGCGCTGCCCTGGTTGCTCACATACAGCCACGCGCCGTCGGGGCTGAACTGGAGGTCGTAGGGGCTGATGTCGACCGGGATGGTTCCGGCGGGCTTGCCGGTGGTTGTGTCGAAGATCGTGATGTGGCCGCGCTTCGGATCGGCGCCTCGGTTGGCGGCGTACAGCAGGTTGCGCTTGGGATGCATGGCGAGGCCGGCCCAGTAGGTCTCCGACGCCTGGAGAGAGTCGCGCCATTCGGCGGAGGGCTTCTCACTCAGACGGCCGTTGGCGTAGTCGAAGACCCAGATGGGGGCGATTTCGCCGGGATGCTTGGGGCCGCTCGAGTTGCCGCCCGACACGTAGAGCTTCGAGCCATCGTTCGACCACGCCATGCCGAGCCAGGCCGATTTGAGGGGGATCCGCTGCACAGCGGTCTCAGTGGCTGTGTCGATGACGACCAAGCCGTGCGGGTTGAATCCGCCGTGCAGGGCCACGACGATGCGGCCGTCCTTGCTGGCGGAGAGGTTCAGCAGCAGGTCCTCGGTGGGGATGGCCTTGCCGACGGGGGTGATGCGCCAGCCGTTGGGGAGCGCATAGCCGCCAGGGATGGGATGTGGGGCTTGTCCGGGCAACGGGCACACCAGGGCCGCGAGAAGCAGCAGCATTCGCATGATGACCACCAAGGTAACGCAGTTATGTGAAGGTTTGATGTATGGGGGCGGCGCCCGGGCGGTCATGTTGATATGATCCAGGCACAGGTCATCCGATCGAGGATCTTATGCGATTGCTATCGTGCGCGTTGATTTGTCTGGCCGGCTTCGGCGCGGCCAAGGACGCCTCCCCCGCCGCCCGTGTGAAGACGGCGAACGGAATGGTGGAAGGCGTGGTTCTGGACTCCGGCGTCCGGGCGTTTCGAGCCATCCCCTTTGCTCAGCCGCCGGTGGGAGCGCTGCGCTGGAAGGCTCCCCAGCCGCCCAAGGATTGGACGGGGGTGAGGGCGGCCGCCGAATTCAGCCCCAGTTGCATGCAGCGGGCGGTGTTCGGCGACATGGAGTTCCGCGGCAATGGCACGAGCGAGGATTGCCTGTATCTGAACGTCTGGACGCCGGCCAAGTCCGCATCGGAGAAGCTGCCGGTGCTGGTGTATTTCTTCGGCGGCGGGCTGATGGCGGGCGACGGTTCCGAGGGCCGCTATGACGGCGAGAGTATGGCCAGCAAGGGGATCGTGTCGGTGACGATCAACTACCGTCTGACGGCGTTCGGATTCATGGTGCATCCGGAACTCAGCGCCGAGGCGCCGTATCATGCCTCCGGCAACTACGGCTTCCTGGATCAGAACGCGGCGCTCAAGTGGGTGCAGGCGAATATCGCGGCGTTCGGCGGCGATCCCAGGCGCGTCACGATCGCGGGCGAATCGGCGGGGTCGCGCTCAGTCAGCGTCCAGGTGCTTTCTCCGCTTTCGCGCGGGTTGTTCGCCGGCGCCATCATGGAGAGCGGCAGCGTGGTGGGCGCCGCGAATCCGCCGACGCTCGCCGAGGGTGAAAAGCAGGGCGAGCAGTTCATGAAGCTGGCCGGCGCCGCTTCGCTCCGGGAGTTGCGGGCGATGTCCGCCGAACAGGTGCTGGCGGTGACAGCCAAGCCGGAGTCCGGGCGCTTCGGGCCGATCGCCGACAATTATCTGTTGCCGGACGGCGACCTGGTGGCCTATATGGACGCGGGCAAGCAGGCGCATGTGCCGCTGTTACAGGGTACTAACTCCGAGGAACAGAGTTATCGGACGGTGTTGGGTAACAATCCGCCAACTCCGGAAGGGCTCGCCGCCGGGATCCGTAAATTGTTTCCCGATAACTCGGATGGAGTTATCGCGGCCTATCCGGCGAAGACCACGGACGAGGTGTTGGACGCCGCGATGACGCTGGCGAGTGAGCGCGCCATGGCCTATGGCGTGTGGCGTTTCGGCGAGAGCCACCGGAAGTCGAGCGGCAAGCCGGTGTACCGGTATTTGTACATGCGTCCGCGTCCGAAGTTCCTGGGAGCGGCGAACCAGACGCCGGGGACGGCGGGTGGGATTGTCACCAATGCCGGCGCGGCTGCGCCGCCGCCGGCTCGCGGAGCCGTGCATTCGGCGGAGATCGAGTACGCGCTCGGCAATCTCTCACAGAACAAACACTACGCCTGGGACGCCGGCGACCAGAAGTTATCGCAGACGATGGAGAACTACTTCGCCAACTTCATCAAGACCGGGAATCCGAACGGCGCGGGGTTGCCCAAGTGGCCCGCCTACTCGGAGCAGGATGGGCTCCAGGTGATGTACCTGAACGTCAACTCGCACGCCGGACCCGAGACGGCCCGGCCGAGAATGATCCTGTTCGATGGGATGTACCGGAAGAAGTAGCGGGCACACGTGTGGCGTACGTCGCGCGATTTCACGTATTCACGATGTCAAAGAACAGGCGCCGGGCGCGGCGGTCAGGGTGAAAGCCGTTCCGGACTCAGAAATGCGGCCGCTTAGGACGCCCGTTGTACGTCCGGCGGGGAGCTCTTGAAGGCGTGGGCGGCGACGGCGGCGGTTCCGGCGGCCGGGGTTTTCGGGTTTTGCGAAACGAACTCCGGCGAGGTGGAAGTTGTTGACAGGGTGGCGCCGACCGCCATCACCTTCGGCTTTTCTTCGGTAACAGCCTGAGACTCCTGGGCGCGACGTTCGGCCTGGAGGCGGTCGAGGCGGACGATGGCGCGGTTGTACTGACGCTCGATGGCTGACATGTAGCGGAGCAGGCGCTCAAAGCCGGGTTCGTGAGCGGCGTCGAAGAGGGCTGTCTTTTCGAGCATCTCCGCCTCCTTGGCGCGGGCTCTGGCGAGACGCCAGACGCAGGCGGCGACCTCGCCGAGGATCTGTATTTCGAGTTCGCCCACGGGTTTGCGGTCGTCGGCCATGCCTTGAAGGAGTGCGTCGAAGTCGGCCTGGTTCTCGCCGGGAATTACAACCTGGCGGGCCGTGAGACCGTGTTTGATGGCGTTTCGGCTGGATGCGGCCTTCCCTTCAGAGGTGCGCGGGCCGGTGGATTTGAGCGCGTTCCGCTCCCGAATGAGCTTGAGGCCCGGGCGCAGGCCGGGAAGCACCTGGCTCGCGAGGTCGTTCGGCATGTTCAAAGTGACTCCTGAAATGGAAAAGGCCGCCCGGAGGGGCGGCCTGTTTCGGGAGAATGTCTCTTCCCACCCTCAGGCTACCATGCGTGTCAAGTAAGGCCGCTTACTGTGCGGTGGCTGAGCCGGGAATTGCCGTCCAGGCCCGATCGTTCGCGCGGGAGGGCGAAGGGGATATTCTGGTTACTCACAATGAGGCCCCGATGTTGACTCGCAGAAATTTCGTCAGCATGGCCTGCGCTCCCGGACTGGCGCGGGCCGCTCGACGACGCAAACCCAATCTGCTGTACCTGCTTGCCGACGATCATGCCGGTTATGTGCTGGGCGCCGACGGCAACCGGATGGCGCAGACGCCGAACCTCGACCGGTTAGCGGGGGAGGGCGTGCGGTTCGCGGGCCACTATTGCAACTCGCCGGTGTGCACGCCATCGCGGCAATCCTTCTTCACCAGCCTGATGCCGCATGCGGCGGGCGTCACCGTGCTGGGGACGGCGCTGCGGGATGACCGCCCGACGCTGGCCAGGCAACTGTCGGCGAGCGGATATCGAACCGCGGTGATCGGCAAGATGCACTTCAACGCCCCGGGCCGTGCCGGCCTCCATGGGTTCGACGTGGCGCGGACCGAGGACGTAGTGCAGAAGGAATGGAGCGCCTGGGCGGGCCCCCATGCGGATTGGGGCGAGGTTCGCACAAAGCCCGCCTGGCGGCCGTTTCGGGATCCAGCGCGCATCTGGTTGAACGCCGACAAGCTGCCCTATCCGCGCGCTTACGCCCAGATGAAGGGCACATGGGTGGCGCAGCAGGCCGCCGCCTTCCTGGCAGAACATCGCAGCGACCCGTTTGCACTGTGGGTGAGCTTCACCGAGCCGCATTCACCGTTCGACTTTCCGGTGGAGGCCAGGAACGACTTCGATCCGGCGCGTTTCACGCCTCCCACCGTGGGGCCCGAGGACGGGAGGCAGATTCCGTTGATCTTCCGGGAGCTGTCTAACTCGGATAAGCAGGGGATTATCGCGGCTTATTACAGCTCAGTCCGCTATCTCGACCGTAACATCGGAGTGGTGCTGGATGCGCTGCGACGGTTGGACCTGGAGAACGACACGCTGGTGGTGTACATGGCGGACCACGGTTACTGTCTGGGGCAGCATGGCCGGTTCGAGAAACACTGTAGCTACGATCCCGCGTTGCGCGTGCCGCTGATTTTCCGCCTGCCCGGGCGCCTGCGGCCCCGCGTGGTGAGAGATTTCACCGAGTCCATCGATGTGCCGCCGACGATCGTTGAGTTATTGGGAGCGGAGCGGTTTGCCGTGAATCACGGTCAAAGCCTGGTCCCCTATTTGAAGGGGGCGCGCCCCGCGCGGCCGCGGAGCAGCACCTTCGCGGAGTATCTGGAGAACGAGGAGGCCTGCGTTCGCACGGCAAAGTGGAAGTTCGTCCATTCGAGCGGGCGACGGGCGCGGACCGATGGATACAAAACCGACCATCCCACGCCGGGGCGAATCGTACGGCTGTACGACCTGGAGGCCGATCCAGGGGAGTTTCACAATGTCGCGGCGGAGCATCCAGAGGTGGTCAGGGAATTGAGCCGGGCGATGCTGGGACGGTTCCGGACTACGCATCCGGAGGCGGCCCAGGCGCCCGCGATGGAGGATGCGGATGCCATCGAGTGGTATCTGCGCCCTCGCGACGCGGTGTGACGGCTGGCGGCGCTCCTCGATCGAAGAGGGCGCGAGAATACCCCCGCGCCCTGTTCAGAGCAAACTCAGGCGAGGTCGAAACGATCGAGGTTCATCACCTTGCTCCAGGCCGACACAAAGTCCGCGAGGAACTTCTCCGGCGAGTCCGCGCAGGCGTAAACTTCCGCCACGGCCCGGAGTTGGGAGTTCGCGCCGAAGACGAGGTCGACGCGCGAGGCGGTCCACTTGAGTTCGCCGGTGGCGCGGTCGCGTCCTTCGAACGCCCCTGAATCGGCCACGGGCTTCCACTCCGTACTCATGTCGAGCAGGTTCACGAAGAAGTCGTTGGTCAATGTCTCGGGCCGCGTTGTGAGGACGCCCTGCTTCGACTGGCCGTAATTTGCGTTCAACACGCGCAGTCCGCCGATGAGGACGGTCATCTCCGGCGCGGTCAAGGTGAGGAGTTGGGCGCGGTCGATCAACAGGTGCTCCGGCTCCACCGGGAACTTGCGTCTGGCGTAGTTTCGGAAGCCGTCGGCAAGCGGTTCGAGCACGGCGAAGGACTCCGCGTCGGTCTGGGCGGCGGAGGCGTCCATGCGTCCTGGGGTGAACGGAACTGTAATCACGTGGCCGGCTTTCGCCGCGGCCTGTTCGACGGCGGCGCATCCCGCCAGCACGATGACGTCGGCCAGGGAGACCTTCTTGCCGCTGGCCTGGGCGCTGTTGAACGTACTCTGGACGCCCTCCAGGACGGCGAGGACCTGGGCGAGTTGGGACGGCTGGTTCACCTCCCAGTCCTTCTGCGGAGCGAGGCGGATACGGGCGCCGTTGGCGCCGCCGCGACGGTCCGAGCCACGGAAGGTGGACGCGGACGCCCACGCGGTGGAGACGAGTTGAGCGACCGTCAGCCCCGAGGCCAGGATGGAGGTCTTGAGCGCGGCGATGTCCTTCTCATCGATGAGAGGGTGGACGGCCGGGGGAACCGGGTCCTGCCAGATCAATTCCTCGGTGGGAACTTCGGGGCCGAGGTAGCGCGCGCGCGGGCCCATGTCGCGGTGGGTGAGTTTGAACCACGCCCGCGCGAAGGCGTCGGCGAATTGGTCCGGGTGCTCCAGGAAGCGGCGGGAGATCTTCTCGTAGGCGGGGTCGAAGCGCAGGGCGAGATCGGTGGTGAGCATCGCCGGGGCGTGGCTCTTTGAAGGATCGTGGGCGTCCGGGACCGTGCCCGCACCCGCACCGTTCTTAGGCCGCCATTGGTGCGCGCCGGCTGGGCTCCTGGTCAGTTCCCACTCATAGCCGAACAGGTGCTCAAAGAAGTCGTTGCTCCATTTCACGGGCGTCCGGGTCCAGATGACCTCGAGGCCGCTGGTGATGGCGTCGCCGCCCTTGCCGGAGCCGAAACGGCTCTTCCAGCCGAGACCCTGCTGCTCGAGCGGAGCGGCTTCCGGTTCGGGTCCGACCATCGCGGCGTCGCCAGCGCCGTGGGTCTTACCAAAGGTGTGGCCGCCGGCGATCAGCGCCACGGTTTCCTCGTCGTTCATCGCCATGCGGGCGAATGTTTCACGAATGTCTTTGGCCGCTGCTACGGGATCCGGGTTGCCACCGGGGCCTTCGGGATTGACGTAGATCAATCCCATCTGGACGGCGGCGAGCGGGTTTTCGAGGTCGCGTTCGCCGGAGTAGCGCTTGTTGTCGCCGAGCCAGGTGGTCTCGGCGCCCCAGTAGATGTCCAGTTCAGGCTCCCAGATGTCCTCGCGGCCACCGCCGAAACCGAAAGTCTTGAAGCCCATCGATTCCAGGGCGACGTTGCCGGTGAGGATGATCAGGTCGGCCCAGGAGAGTTTGCGTCCGTACTTCTGCTTGATGGGCCACAGCAGGCGGCGGGCTTTATCCAGGCTGACGTTGTCGGGCCAACTGTTGACCGGGGGGAACCGCTGGTTGCCCCTGCCGGCGCCGCCCCGGCCGTCGTTGACGCGGTAGGTGCCGGCGCTGTGCCAGGCCATGCGAACGAACAGACCGCCGTAATGACCGAAGTCAGCCGGCCACCAGTCCTGCGATTGAGTCATGAGGGCGAGCAGGTCCTGCTTGACGGCGGCGAGGTCCAGAACCTTGAATTCTTCGGCGTAGTTGAAGCCGTCCCCCAACGGGTTGGAGAGCGCCGAGTGCTGGCGCAGGATCTCCAGGGGCAGTTGTCTGGGCCACCAATCGCGGTTGGACGCGCCGTGGCCGGAGGGGGTGTGGAAGGGACACTTTTCTTCGGCTGACATGGCTGATGGAACTCCTTTGAAGCGGCGTTGAAACGCCTTTGGCGCATCGCCGGGGAACGGCGGATCGCCGCTTGTAGTTGCAATAATATTCTATCTGGAATAGATTGTCAATCGCTGTCCGGGTCCTCTGGTCACCGGTAGAACGGTGACCAGGTAAGCCACCGTGGCCCCCATTTGGGATCCGGCCGGCCCACTTCCAAGGCGCCCAGGTCCGGCGCCCGCCCGGTGAAGTCGTCGTTCACCGTCGGGATGCGGACTCCCGCGTCCACTGCCTTGCCTCGGGGCTTCAGGCGGAAATTCAGGTCCATGGAGTGATAGACGGCGTGGCGCTTCGATGGGTCGGGGGGAGCTAATTGCTCGAAAATGTCGAAATCTACTTCCAGGCCGTGTTTCTCCTGGCCGGTGGCCTCGCGGAACGCCGCTAGCGTTGGGTAACTCGCCCAATCCTCGGGCTTCGGCTCATAGATGGTCAGCCCGGGTTTCGGCGCCAGCCAGTTGAACTGGGCGCTGACTCCACGGTTCGGACGGTACCCGTTGTAATCGGTGCTGTAGGTCGCGGTCGCGTTCGCCCATGTCATGACGCCCCGGCCCGGCGTGTCCCGGCCCAGGAATAAGTTATTCCGGAAGTGGGCGTTCGAGTAAGGATCGCGGACTGTCTGCTCGCCGATCAGGGTGTTGTGATAGACGAAGAGCCCGGCCGGTTTGGCGGAGAACTTGAAGGCCACTCCGGTCGGCACGTTGTACAGGATATTGCGATAGAAGTACACCGGCCCGCCGAAAACCGGCTGGGAACTGTACCCGCCCTGGGCGGCGTTCACTCCACGGTTGTTGAAGACGCGAATGTTATGGACGCCGCCGTCGGTTTCTAAGAAGTCGTCGTTGGACAGGTGAAAGTCGTTGTTATAGATATCGATCGAGGACGGCTGTAGCTCCGGATCCGGTTCGGGAGTTCCGTACGTCGATATGCCGAGGGCATCGTGGAAGTAGGCGATGGCGTTATGGGCGATGACATGCCCGGGCCCGTAGACCTTGATCGCGTAGTAACTCACCACTAAGTGCGAGCCGTAGGCTCCGGGACTCGCCCAGCGCCCGCCGCCCCATCCGATCATGCGGAAACGGTCGTCACGGCCGAGGAACAGGTTGTCGGCGATGTAGAAATCGCGCGAGCCGGCGTACTCCGTCCAAACGCCGAATCCGATGCCCTCGAAGCGGCAGTTCTTCACCGTGAGGCCGACGGCGCCCATGGCGCCCTTCTGGCCGGCGAAGATGGCCACGTCGGTATTCCGAAACGTGAGCCCGTCGAAAATGTGGTGCGCGGACGCCATCACGTTGAACAGCGTGTGGTTGCCGGCCCCGTCGAAGATCACCTCGCCGTCGCCCGCCGCCTTGATGGTGATGGGCTTGTCCGGCGCGCCCTTCAAGGTCAGCCACATCGTGCCATCAAACGGCGCCATCATCGGATCCACGTAGTTGGTCCGCTCCGGCTTGTACAAGCCGGCGTGAACCAGCAGTGTGTCGCCGGGTTGGGCGCGACGCTCCCAGACCACGTTCCAGTCACCGAGGCCCGCGCCGTAGTAGGCCTGGAGAACGCCGGTGAAACTGGGTTCGACGCGCTGGCCCTGGTAATCGGGCGGGTAGACGTGCAGCGTGCGACCGCCGCGATAGGGTTGCGGCTCCGTACGGGTCCTGACACGGACCGTGCGTTCGGCCTCGCCCGTCACGCCGTCCGGGTCGCTCATCCGGAAGCGGCACTCGTATTCGACGCCGGGCTGGAGATTTAGGATGCTGCCGGCGAACCCGTCCGGGACGGTGTAATCGAGGTTCTCCGCACGACGGTACACCTTTTCGCCTCCGATCCGGACCAGGGGCAGGGCTTCGCGCCACGACGTTTCGCCCACCGGGCGGAACTCGACGGCCACCGTGGCGTTGCGGTTGGCGTCGCCTTCAATGGACCATTCGAAGCCCAGGTTCAGCAGCGTCGGATGTTCGACCAGAAACTTGCCCGCGCGAGCGGCGTTCTGCGCGGACGCCGCGGCGGCCAGAAGGGAGAGCAGAAGGACTTTGGAGTACATGGATCGGGCCGATTATATCGGGTCGATCCACCGTCCGCGCGGGGCTGGTTCGCAGCCGTGGGCGTCCATCAGGGAGCAGCCCGATTCGGCCACGGCGCAGCGCGCGTGTTCGAACTGGATGGTGGTGTGGTGGATGTCGAAGCGCTGGCAAAGAACCGAGTTCAGGCTCTTCAGAATTGCGTCGCTTTCCGACGGCGGCTGATCATCAATCAGCACATGGCAACTGAGGGCGTGGGCGTTCGATCCCAGTGTCCAGATGTGCAGGTCGTGAACGTCGATCACTCCCGCGACCCCACGGATGGCCGCGGTTACTTCTTTCAGTTCGAGACCGGCCGGCAGGCCTTCGAGCAGGATGTTCAGGGACTCCTTGATGATGTCCCAGGCCGTCCACACGACCAACGCGCCGATGATGATCGACAGGATCGGATCCACGCGATGCCAGCCCGTGAAACGGATGACCACGGCCCCGATGATGATGGCCACCGACCCTAGCGCGTCGCCCAGCATGTGGATCCACGCCGCCCTTATGTTCAGATCGTCCTTATCACGCTGGAGTCCGAGCATGATGGCGATGTTCACGGCCAGGCCCGCGGCCGCCACCACGATCATGGTGGTTTCGTGAACCTCCTCCGGGTGGAGCAGCCGCTGGTAACTTTCCCAGAAGATGTAGCCCGAAAGAACGATGAGCGTCAGCGCGTTGACGAACGCGGCGAGCACGCCCGCGCGTTGGTAGCCGTAGGTCTTGACGCTGTCGGCGGGCTTCGATTGCAGGTAGAAGCCGAAAGCCGCGAGGGCCAGCGCCAGCGCGTCGGTGAAGTTATGTCCGGCGTCGGAAATCAGAGCCAGACTGTGAGCACGGATGCCCGCGAATAGTTCGAATACGACGAAACCCGCTGTCAGCAGCAGGGACCAAGCCAGCACCTTTCCGGTTCCCGCCCCGTGATCGTGATGGTGATGGCCGTGCCCGTGATGGTGATGAGCCAAATGCGCCGCCTCACCACGATGTTAGCGCATCAGAACCGGGTGACTTCCGTGAAGTTGAACTCGTGCGCCTTCATGGCCGGGGCCGTCATGTCGATGGCTTCCTCGGCCGATACACGCTCTGTCGCGCTCATCGCCTCCACGTTGTTCAGCATCTCGATGAGGCTTTGGTTGAATCGGAAGTTACGCACGCCGCACACGACGCGACCGTCCTCGATCAGGAACGTGCCGTCCCGGGTCATGCCGGTCATGATCTTCTCAAACGGATCGACTTCGCGGATGTACCACAGCCGCGTGACCAGAATGCCGCGCCCGGTGGAGGCGATCATCCGGTCGAGCGTCGAGTCGCCGCCATGGATCACGATGTTCTGCGGCGCCTCGCCGAGTTCATTCGGGACCGGATAGCCGTGCCCCGTCGGCCGCGTCTTATTGCGCCCGGCCGTCTGCCGGCTCCAGGCAACTTCGGTTGGAACGCCGGCATCGATCAGCTTGAGCAGGCGCCGGGGGACACCCTCGCCGTCGAACGGCGCCCCGGCTTGCAGGGGATGGCGTACGTCGTCGGTGACGTGGATGTTTGAGCCGAAGAGTTTCTCGCCCAACCGGCCGGTGAGGAAGCTGCGCTGATCTTCGATCGCCGTGCCGCTGAAATCAGCAAACATCTGGCCCACCAGGTCGGAGACGGCGGCCGGCTCCAGGATCACGGTGTACTTGCCGGGCTCGAGTTCGCGCGGTTCGGCCGAGCGAGCGGCCTTCACCGACGCGCGCCGCGCCAGCGCCGCCGGATCGAACGCGTCGAGGCTGGTGGCCGACGCCTTCGCCCAACCGGAACTGTCGGCGGCCATGGCCGTGATGGAGAACCGGGTCATGGACTCGCGATGGGTGGCGGCGACGCCGCGGGTGTTGAGAATTGTTTCGACGGAGGAGCCCGTCGAAAAGATCCCCGCCGCGGTTTGCCCCGCGGATTCGACAATCCGGATCGCCTCGGCGACGACGCGGGCGCGTTGCTCGGGAGTGCAGCCGGCGGTAGGGGCGTGATAGCGCTCCACGGGTTCGATGGGCTCCGGTTCGAACAGGTCGGGCAGGTCCGGATCGGGCTCCAGGCAGCGTGCGATCTCGACTGCCTGGTCGACGGCTCGCTCGATCGAGGCGTCGTCGAGGCGGTTGGTGGTGACGCGCGCCGTGCGCCGGTCGATCGCCACCCGCAGCGATGCATGGGTCTGGCGATCCGCCACGTTCTGATGAATCGCGTTGTTGGCGAAGCGGGTCAGTGCGTCTTCGGTTTCGCCCACCAGCAACTCCACATCGCGGACTCCACGCGCCAGGGCGGCCTTGCGGGCGACCTCGAAGATTCGTTCAGCCGGCATAGGCGCTCCCGATTTTGATGTTGCGGAAGCGCGAGGGGCTTGCGCCGTGGCCAGTGCCCATCACCTGTTCGGGCTGTCCCTTGCCACAGTTCGGCACGCCCCACAGGACCCAGTGGTCGCGGTTGGCGATGGCCTCGCAGGAGTTCCAAAACTCCGTGCTGATGCCCGAGTAGCTGGGGTTCTTGAGCATCCGCACACGCTTGCCGTTGCGGATTTCCCAGGCGATCTCGCAACCGAACTGGAAGTTGTAGCGCTTGTCGTCGATCGACCAGCTCTTGTTGGTCTCCATGTAGACGCCGTGGGGGACGTCGAAAACCTCGTCGAGCGATTGCGCGCCAGGCAGCAGGCTGACGTTCGTCATGCGGATGAGCGGGATGTGCGACCATCCGTCGGCCCGCATCGTTCCGTTCGAGTGCGGGAGGCCAATGGCGGCCGCCGTCTCGCGCGAACTCATATAACCGCGAAACTGGCCGTGGGTGATGATCGGAACCGATTGCGCGGGCACGCCTTCATCGTCGAAGGCGAACGTCCCGAGTCCCGGTCCATGCTGGAGCGTGGCGTCGCACACCACGTTCACGATGTCGGAGCCGTAGCGCAGCGCATCCACCTGGTCGAGCGTCAGGAAACTCATGCCCGCGTAGTTGGCCTCCGAGCCGAGCACGCGGTCGAGTTCGATGGGATGTCCGATTGATTCGTGGATTTGCAGTCCCAACTGGCTGCCGTCGAGGATCAGGGGAAACTCGCCTTGCGGGCATTGATCGGCCGCATGCAGCGCCGCCGCCTCTTCGGCGATGCGTGGAGCGGCGCCCATCAGGTCGAGTTCGCGCACCAGTTCGTAACCCTTCAATTGATACTGGCCGCCGAATGAGTTCGGGTAGGATCGCTTCTGAATCTCGCCGTCCTTGAAACAGTAGGCGGCGAATCCCGCGCCGCTGGTGGTGCGGGTCTGGTCGATGACGCTGCCGAGGGTGGACACGAACACCTGCCGGGTGCGGTTGAACACGAGCGACGATTCGGTGAGGGTGACGTCCGGGTTCCGCTTCAATTCGTTGTCCACTTTGAGCAGCAGGGCGACCTGTTCATCGACCGGAATCGAGAAGGGATCGATCTCGCAGGGGCTTGTCCAGACGGCCTGGTAGCCGCGCTCGGGCGCGAGCTGGACATCCGCCTTCTTTGCGAGCGCGCCGGATCGCGCGATGGCGACGGCGAGTTTCGCGGCCCGTTCGAGAGCCTCCTTCGACAGATCGTCGGTGGCGGCGAAGCCCCACGATCCGTCTGCGATGACGCGGATGCCCGCGCCGGTGGATTCGGCGGCGCCGATCTGGCCGACCTTGCCGCTCTTGGTGGTGATGGCGCGGTCTCGCGACTGCCCTACGCGCACATCGGCGTACGCAGCTCCGAACGTCCGGGCGGCGTCCAGAGCGAGTAAAGCTGTGTCTCGCATGCTTCCCGATCTCATGGTAGCGAGATTGGGCGGATACAATCGAGGGATGCATCTTTCGATCCGCCTGGGTGCGGCACTGTGCGCCGCCGTCTTTGCCGCGCACGCCTTCGACGATAATCACGGCTGGACCGTGGTGGCCGGAGGTCCCGACGGCATGCGGTATTCGGCGTTGAAGCAGATCCACCGCGGCAACGTCGGCCAGCTCAAGCTCGCCTGGAAGTTCGAGACGGGAGACTCGTTCAAGGGCTCCGAGATGCAGTGCAACCCGATCGTTGTCGATGGCGTGTTGTACGCGACCACGCCGAAGCTTCGGGTGATCGCGCTCGATGCGGCGACCGGGAAGGAGAAGTGGTCGTTCAATCCGTTCGAGGGTTCGAAGTCGGTGGGCAAACAGCGCAACCGGGGCGTCACCTATTGGGCGTCGGGGGCGGACAAGCGGATTCTGGTAGCCGCCGGTCCGCACCTGTATGCGCTGGACGCCGCGACCGGCAAGCCGGTGGCCGGGTTCGGCTCCGGCGGCCGCATCGACCTGCGTGAGGGATTGGGACGGCCCGCGTCCACGTTGTCAGTGAGCGCCACCACGCCCGGCGTCATATATAAGGACCTGCTGATTCTGGGTTCCATCGTGAGTGAAGACCTGCCGTCCGCACCGGGCCACATCCGCGCGTACGATGTACGCACGGGAGCGGTCCGCTGGACGTTCCACACGATCCCGCAGCCCGGCGAGTTCGGCTATGAGACGTGGCCGAAGGAGGCCTACACGTACACGGGCGGAGTGAACGCATGGGCCGGGCTGACGCTGGATGCGGAGCGCGGGTTGGTGTTTGTTCCGACCGGGTCGGCGGCGTTCGACTTCTACGGAGCGAACCGCGTGGGCGACAACTTGTTCGCGAATTGTCTGATCGCGCTGCGGGCGGGAACCGGGGAGCGCGTCTGGCATTTCCAGTTCGTCAAGCATGACGTTTGGGACCGGGATCTGCCCGCGCCGCCCACGCTGGTGCGGGTGAAGCGCGACGGCAAGATGGTAGACGCCATCTCGCAGACGACGAAGACTGGCTTCGTTTGGGTTTTTGAGCGCGAGACGGGCAAGCCGCTGTTTCCGGTCCAGACGATGGATGTTCCGGCGTCGGATGTCGATGGAGAGGTGCTGGCGAAGCAGCAGACGTTGCCCTTGGCGCCCGCTCCGTACGCCCGTCAGCAGGTGACCGAAGATCTTCTGACGAAGCGGACTCCTGAGGCGCACGCGGCGGCGCTCGAGAAGTTCCGGCAGGTTCGCACGGGCGGCCAGTTTACTCCGCCGAGCCTGCAGGGGACGTTCGTGTTTCCGGGCTTTGACGGGGGCGCCGAGTGGGGCGGCACGGCGTTCGATCCTGCGTCGCACC
Source organism: Acidobacteriota bacterium (assembly GCA_018268715.1). Taxonomy (GTDB): domain Bacteria; phylum Acidobacteriota; class Terriglobia; order Bryobacterales; family Bryobacteraceae; genus TMP-7. Next base: position 266,241 of record JAFDVZ010000015.1, read on the forward strand.
TGCTGTACGTCAACGCAAACGAAATGGCGTGGGTGCTGCGGCTTGTGCCGCGGAGCCGGGGTGTGGCGACGGCTCGCGCGCTGTACTTGAGGGACTGCGCGGGGTGTCATCGGCCGGACCTGACGGGGACGCCCCCGGAGTTTCCGTCGCTGGTCAAAGTGGGCTCCAGGCTGAGCGATCAGCAGATCGGCGCGCTGATCCGCAAAGGCGCGGGGCGCATGCCGGCGTTCGCCAAGTGGAGCGATGAGGCGGTGGCGGCCGTGACGTCGTACCTGCGAAGCGGCGACGATCCGCATATCGCGCAGGCCGTGGCCACCGTTGCGCCGGGAATGAAGTACGGGATGGACGGCTACAATAAGTTCCTCGATCCCGACGGGTACCCGGCCATCGCTCCGCCGTGGGGCACACTGAACGCGATCAGCCTGGATACGGGGGAATATGCGTGGAAGATCCCGTTCGGCGAGGTCCCGGAGTTGGCGGCGAAGGGCATGAAGAACACCGGGTCGGAGAATTATGGCGGGCCTGTGGTGACCGCCGGCGGGCTGCTGTTCATCGGCGCCACGGACCTGGACCGGAAGTTCCACGCCTACGATAAGGCCACCGGCAAGCTGCTGTGGGAGACGGAGCTGGATGCGGGCGGCAACGCGACGCCCGCCGTTTATGAGGCGAACGGACGCCAGTTCGTCGTGATCGCCGCGGGCGGAGGTAAGTCCGGCGCGGCGTCCGGCGGCGCTTATTACGCGTTCGCGCTGCCCGAAACCGGCGCCCATCGGTAACATTCCGGCGTGGAAGTGCGCCAAAATCGGCGTATGCGCACACATTTTTGCTTCGCATTGGCAATGTTGCCGGTGGCGTTGTGGGCCCAGGACGCCCGGCCGCAGCCGACTCCTCCACGTGGTCCCCAGGGTCCCGTGGTCATCTCGCCGGAGGTTTCATCCGACCGCCGGATCACCTTCCGCATCCTGGCGCCGGACGCCAAGGCCGTCACTCTGCGGGCGGGCGACATCCCCGGGCTGCAGAAGGAGCCGCCGAAGTTCGCCAAGGGCGACAACGGAGTGTGGGAGGCCACGGTTGGCCCCCTGGACCCGGGCGCATATCGCTACACGTTTGGCGTCGACGGCGTCGCGGTGATCGATCCTCGGAACCCGTCGGTGAGCGAGTCGAATACGAACGTGTGGAGCCTGGTGGTCGTGCCGGGATCGGAGTTGTTCGACACGCAGCAGGTCCCGCACGGAGCGGTGGCGGCGGTGACGTATTATTCGACCGCGCTGGGCCGGCACCGGCGGATGCATGTGTATACTCCGCCGGGCTACGAAGCGGGATCGGCGAAGTATCCAGTGTTTTACCTGCTGCACGGCGCCGGCGATTGCGACGAGTCCTGGACGTCGGTGGGGCGGGCGGGGTTCATCCTCGATAACCTGATCGCGGCGAAGAAGGCGAAGCCCATGGTTGTCGTGATGCCGGCGGGGCATACGTCGGCTCGCATGATGATGCCGGGAGGCGGGCAGCAGCGCGACGAGTTCTCCGAAGACTTCGTCAACGACATCATGCCGTATGTCGAGAAGAACTACCGCGTGTTAACGGCGCGGAACGACCGGGCGATCGCGGGCTTGTCGATGGGCGGCATGCAGACGCTCAACATCTCCATGTCGCACCTGGATAAGTTCGCCTACGTCGGCGTTTTCAGTTCCGGCGTGTTCGGGCGCAGGGCGCCTGGCGCCGCTGGGGGCGCGCCGGGCGCCGCGCCGCCCGCCGAGTGGGAAGAGCAGCACCCGATGCTGGACAACGCCGCTCTGAAGAAAGGGCTGAAGACGCTGTGGTTCAGCACGGGGTCAGAGGATTTTCTGTTGCAGACGACCAAGGCCACCGTAGAGATGATGAAGAAGCACGGCTTCGACCCGGTCTACAAGGAAAGCGGCGGAGGGCACACCTGGCTCAACTGGCGCGACTATCTGACTGAGTTCGCGCCGCTGTTATTCCGGTGAAATTCCGCTTGACCCTGACGTTGCGTCACACCCGACGATGGTTGAGGAAGGAAGCCCGCTGTACCGCACGCGACAATTCGCCGAACTGGCTGGCGTGACCGTCCGGACGCTGCACCACTACGACCGGATCGGGTTGCTGAGGCCGGGAGGGCGGACGCCGGCGGGATATCGGATCTACGTCGACGGCGATCTTGAGCGGCTGGAGCAGATTGTCGCGCTCAAGTTCATCGGGCTTCCCTTGAAGCGGATCAGGACGTTACTCGACCGTTCGACCGTCGAATTGCCGCTGGCGTTGCGCGCGCAGCGACAGGCGCTTGAAGAGAGGCGCAGGTTGCTGGATGGCGCGATTGACGCCATACGGTCGGCCGAGATCGCAATCGGGCGAAACGGGCAGTCCAACGCCGCGCTATTAAAGCGAATCATCGAGGTGATGGACATGCAGAACGACCATGAGTGGCTGATGAGCCACTACAGCGAAGACGCGAAGGCGCATATCGCCGAACACGCCAGGACGTGGACGCCCGAGGCGCAGGCGCAATCGGAACAGGATTGGAAAGATCTGCTTAGCGATGTGGAGGCCGCGCGCGGCGAGGATCCGGCCAGCGAGAGAATGCAGGAGCTGGCCGGACGATGGCTGAAACTGGTGGAGGGATTTACGGGCGGCAATCCCGAGGTGGTGAACGGACTGCGGGCCGTCTACGCCGATCGCGCCAGCGCGCCCGCCGAGCTACAGAGGCGGATGGCGCCGTTCGGATCGGAGACGCATGCGGGTATCGCTAAAGCCATCGCAATCCGGCGGCAGCTTGCCGGCTAAAGGCGCTTCATGAGGAACTCGCGGATAGCGTTGTCGCTGAACATGCCTTCGGTGCGCAGGGCGTAAGCGCAGTGCATCTCGAGGACGCCGTCGCTGAAATCCATGGTCATTTCGGCCGGCGTCTTGACGTTCTTCAGCTTCACTTTCCTGACGGTCTCGCGGATCGCCTCCTTGCCCATCTCATCCATGCAGATGACGCGCAGGGCCATATTCAGGCGATGGCATGAGATGTTATCCATGAAGTTGAGCGCCTCAGCGTCGTCGGCGAAGCTGTCCCAGTCGACTTCATAGGGGATCGGGGCTCCGCAGATCTCCTCGATCTCCTTCACGCGTTCGGGCAGGGTAACTTCAGTCAGTTCCTTTCTTCGTTCGGCAAGACCCACGTCGCGCCGCCTCCTCATGCGGCGTCTAGTTACGATAACAGGTAATCCGGCTGGTTGGGAATCGGTTCGACCCGATTGTGTTACTCTGCGGACGGTGCGACGAACGCCGCCAAGTTCGCTCTGCCGGAAGTTCCTCGGGCGCTGTCCCATCGGCCTGGCCATTCTTGCGCTCTCGCTGTGTGTGGTTGCTCAGGACGATCCGGCGGCTATCGAGAAACAGGTCGAGGCGTTGCGCAAGGCTGGGCGAATCTCCGAGACCACGCCGCTGCTGGAGCGGCTTCTCGCCATCGAGCAAGAGGGGGCCGGCGAGAACAGCGAGCGGCTGGTTCCGCTGCTCGACCAACTGGGGCGCGTCGCCATCGCGGAAAGCCGCTTCGACCGGGCTGGGGAGTTATACGCCAGGGCGCTGACGATTACTGAGTCGGCGCAGGGCAAGTCAGCGCCGGCCTTGATCCCGATTTTGATTTCGACGGCGAAGATGCGGCAGATGGCGGGCGAGTTCGGGGAGGCGGAAGGCGCGCTGTTGCGGGCCATCGCGGTGCGGATTCAGGCGAGCGGTCCGCAGTCGGCCGACATCGCCGCCGACTATCTGCTGTTGGCCCGGCTGTATTCGGCGCAGAAGAAGTTCACGCAGGCGACGGGCGTGTTTGGGTGGGCTCTCGACCTGCTCGAGAAACTCCACGGCGCCGATGATCCGCGGCTGTTGCCGGCGCTGGACGGAATCGCGAGCGCGGCGCGGGAGAACGAGGAGTCGGAGCGGGCGCTGGTCGCGCTGGACCGGGCGATCGGGATCCGGCAGTTGAGCCTGGGCCCGGCGCACCCGGACCTGGCGCAGACGCTGGATTCGGCGGGCAATCTGCTGTACGCACTGAAGCGGTTCGCGGAGGCGGAGGCGCTGTACGCGCGGTCGCTGCAAATCTGGGTCAAGACGCTTGGGCCGTCGCATCCGATGATCGCCACGAGCTTCGACAACCTGGCGGTGGCGTTGGCGGCCCAGGGCAAGTTCGCAAAGGCGGAGGAGGCGTACCGGCAGTCCCTGTCGATTCGGGATGAGCAGAACGCCGCCAGCCTGCGAAACCTTGCGCTGGTGCTGGCGGCGCAGGAGAAGTGGGCGGATGCCGAGCCTTACTTCAAGAGGGCGCTCGCCACCCTGTCCGAGCCGTCGAAGGCGCAGGCGGCGGTGTTGGTTGAGTACGCTGAGACGCTCGAGAAGTTGAACCGTAAGGTGGAGGCGGCGCGGCTTAGGGCGAGGGCCAGGAAAGTGGAAGCAGGGCTAAAGGCTCGCGGGGACTGAAGCGGAAGGGCGGGCCCGGAGGCCCGCCTGGCTTGGTTATTGCCCTTGTCACCACGAGAACTTCAGGCCGATTTGCAGCAGCCGCGGGTCGAGCGCCGCCGTTTGCGCGAGGCTCGGAGCGGTGAGGATGGCGCCGGTCGTGTCCACGGTGGCGGTGGTGTTGTAGCCGGTCACGTTCGAGTGGTTGAACAGATTCCACGCTTCGGCGAAGAACTCCGGCTTGTAGCGCTCGCGGATGGGGAAGATCCGCGAGTAGCGGGCGTCCATCTGCCCGATCCGCTGGCCGCGAACCGTATTTCTACCGATGTAGAGCGGCCGCTGCTGCGAGGTGGGAATCTGCGGATCGCCGTTCAGGTTGCGATTGGATCCGATGTTGAACACGTCGCCGCTGGAGGCGACGAACATCAGCGCCAACTGGTTGTTGCTTGCGATGTAACTCAGCACCTTGTTGTCGAACTTGAAGGTCGGATTCAACACGGCCGTGGCTGAGAGGGCGTGGCGCCGGTCGGAGAACGAGTTGGAGCGGTCGCGGCGGCGGTTGGTGGGATCGGACAGCCAGTTGGTGGTGCTCGAGTCGATGATGTTCTGTTCCGGAGCGTCGTCGATGGCGTGGGACCAGGTGTAGGTGGCGAACCATTCGTAGCCCTGGGCGAAGCGACGGCGAACCGAGATGTTCAGGCCACTGTAGTTCGAGTTGGCGCCAGACTCGTTCATGATGATGGAGTTGAAGCGCGTGTCGATGCGGCCCGATCCGAATGCCGGGCGGCCGTCGGCCAGATAAGTCCCGTTCGGAATCAGGTTGATGTTTCGGTAAATGGGGATGTGCGTGCCTTTGGTGAACAGGTAGGTCGCGGTGAGTCCCATGTTGGAGGTGAGTTCCCGGCTGACCTGGAAGTTCGCGTTGGTGGAATAGAGCGTGCGGAAATCCGGGGAGACCGTGGTGACGTCCTGAACCGGCAGGTTGTAGCCGGTGGGCAGCGCGGTGAGAATGTTCGGGAAGGCCGGGGCGAATGCGGAGCTTCCGGCGACGCTCAGGTTGAAGTACTGAGGCTGGCCGTTGTTTAGCAACGCGCGCTGGTAGGTGTTGGTCTGCGGAGGATCGTAGAATACGCCGCCGTTGGCGCGGACCACGGTCTTCTGATCGCGGCCGAGGGCGTAGGAAACGCCCAGGCGAGGGCCAAAGTTGTTCTTGTCGACGGCGAACTTCTGGGATGTCGCGACCGGCGAACTCGGGTTGGCGTCGGGAACCTTGTACACGTCGTAGCGAACCCCATAGGTGACTGTCAGATTCGGGCGCAGCTTCCAGTTATCCTGCACATAGAAGCTCGAAAACAGCGAGTTATAGTTCAACTGGGGCGTGCCGAAGCTCTGAGCGTAGGTGGTGTAGGCCTTGGGACGGGCGCCGCTTTTGGCGTCCAGGTAGTCCTGGATGGAGCCGAACGTGTAGCGGGCGAACGTCTGGTACGTGTTCTCGTCCCACACCTGGCGGATGTCCGCGCCGAACTTATAGCTGTGCGTGCCGCGCACATAAGTCAGGTTTTCGGAGTATTCGGGGGTCCGTTCCGTGAAAACATAACCGGTCTGATCGGATCCGCCGAAGTTGATGACGCCGGAGATGTTGATCACGGGTTGAGGGCCGGTGAAGTCCGCCGCCACCTGGCGCTGGTAACGCTTGGGCAGCTGGAAGCGGAATTCGTTGACGACGGACGGACCGAAGGTCGAAATCAACTGAGTGGCGAAGGCGGGGGCGCGGTCCTTGAATAGATAGGTCTGAGTGGCCACGGTGAGTCCGCCGCCGTTGTTATAGGGCGACTCGTTGCGGAAGTAACTATAGCGCGCCGACAGCCGGTGGTTCTGAGTGATCTGCCAGTCGCCCTTGCCGAGCACAAAGTAGACGTTCTGTCCGAACGGGATGGCGTTGGCGTAATTGGAGGGCAGGCCGAGGGCGGCGAGATTGGCCGGCGTGACGGTGACGAACGAGGGCATGTCGCGCTTAATGTGTTCGAACGAGCCGAACCAGAACAGCTTGTCCTTGATGATCGCGCCGCCGGCGTCCACAAAGGGCGCGTTGACGTTCTGCTCAGGCTTCGCGGCGGTGCGGGCGAGCAGCGTGCTGCGGGCCACCATGTCGGTGCGGCGGAACAGATAGGCCGCCTCGCCGTGAAACGCGTTGGAGCCGGACTTGGTGATGGCGTTGAAAACGGTGCCCACGGTGTTGCCGAATTCGGGCGCAAAGCCGTTGTTCACCTGCTGCACTTCAGCGATGTAGGTGTTTGAGATGGGGAGCAGGCGGATGCCGGAACGGTCGCTCTGGGTGTTGTTGCCGCCGTCCAACTGGTAGTTGATGCGATCGGTGAAACCGTTGGCGTTCACCTTGCGCGGGACGCCGAATTCGACATTGGGGTGGCCGCTGACGTTGGGCTGCACCAGGATGAAATTGTAGTTATTGCGGGAAACCAGCGGAAGGTTCTCAATCTGGTTGTTGCTGAGATTGAACCCGAGGTCCGTGCGGCCCGGTTCGATGACGGGGGCCGTGGCGCCGACTTCAACCTGCACGACGTCGCCGCTGACGGAGAGATTGGCGTTGACGGTCGCCGTTGCGCCCGCGGTCAGTTCCACGGCGTTGGCGACGAACGGCCGAAAGCCGGGCGCGCTGGCCGTTACTGTGTATCGTCCCAGCGGAAGCACGGTGAATCGAAAAAATCCGCTCGCGTCCGAGTCCGAGGAGCGGGCGTAGCCGGTGTTCTGGTTCTTGATCTCGATTTTCGCGTTCGGAACGACGGCTCCGCTGGGGTCCACCACCGTCCCCTCAATCTGGCCGTTAATGGCGGAGGCCTGGGGGAAGGCTGGAACGGCCAGGGCAAAGGCGATCAAAGCAATCAGGAGATACCTCAATCGATGAAGCTTCATGAGGCATTAGACGGCTTCCGGGGACGGAGGATTCGGAAAAGCTACTCATAACGAAGCGAGACGACCGGGCTGGTGCGGGCCGCGCGAATGGCGGGCGCCAGCGTGGCGACAAGCGCCACCGACGCCAGCAGCGCGGCCATTGCGATGACCGCCGCGGGGCTTACGGCGCTGACTCCGTACAGCGTCGCGGACAACAGGCGGTTCACCACCAGACCCGCCGCCGCTCCCGCCGCGATGCCGATTCCAGCCAGGCGCAATCCGCCGGCGAGCACCATTCGAACGACATCGGAAAAGCGCGCCCCCAGCGCCATGCGGATTCCGATCTCGCGGGTCCGTTCGGTGACCACGTAGGAGATGACGCCGTAGATTCCCAGGGATGCGAGCACCAGGGCGGTGAAGGCGAAGGCTCCCACTACCGAAATGGCGAGCTTCGTTCCAGCCTGTGACCCGGAAACGACCTCGTCCATGGTTCGGATGTTGTACACCGGTTGGTCCTTGTCGACCGAGTACACGGCGGTTTTGGCGGAATTGACGATGGCTTCCGGTGTGGGGTGGCGGATGACGTAACGGACCTGCGGCTCCGGTTGCTGGCGGAAGGCCGTGTAGATAATGGGCTCGGGCTGCTTGTCGAGGCCGTCATTGCGGATGTCGCCGACCACGCCGACCACTTCGAAGGCGACGCGTCCCAGTCGAATCTTGCGGCCGATGGGATTGGTTCCGTCCTCCCAGTAGCGTCGCACCGTGGCGGCGTCGACGACGACGACGGGCGGGCGCTCCGACGTGTCGGCCGGCGTAAAGGCGCGACCGCTCAGCACGGGAATTCCCATGGTGGCGAAATAGTCTTCGCTGACAGACCGGTAGTGGGCGGACGGACGCTGGCCGGAGTCGGGCAGCGGCTTTCCGTCGATGGTGAAGTCGGTCTTGTGGTCCTCCGCGTCCATGGGCAGCGAGCAAGTGACGCCCGCCGAGCGGACGCCTGGAATGGCGGCCAGGTTGGCGAGAACCTGGGAGTGGAAACGCGCCATCTCCGCATCGGTGCGATAGCGGGAATCGGTGGGCAGTTCGGTCTCCATGACGAGCAGGTGGTCGGAGGCGAAGCCCGGCTGAACGCGGCGCAGGTTCCAGAAACTCTGGATGACGAGTGTAGCGGCGACCAGGAGAACGAGAGCGACGGCCACTTCGGCCACCACCAATCCGTCGCGCAGGGTGCGAGTGCGCACCGGCGCCGATCCGCGCGAGCCGCGGAGGATCGATCCGAGGCCTGAACGGGCGGCGACCAGGGCGGGCGCGAGTCCAAACAGAACGCCGGACAGCACGGCGGCGGCCGCGGTGAAACAGAGCACGGCTCCGTCGATGACGATTTGCGGGCGCAGATAGTCGGCATTCGAGGCCGGCATGCGGAGCGTCTGCGGGACGATTCGATTGAGGATGTCGACGCCCCACACCGCGAGCAGCAGCCCCGCCAAGCCGCCCAGCAGGCCGAGGACAACCGATTCGGTGAGGAATTGGCGCACCAGGGTTCCCGGAGCCGCGCCGAGTGCGACACGGACGGCGACATCGCGTTCACGGCCGGCGGCGCGGGCCAGCATCAGGTTCGCCAGGTTGGTGCAGGCGATCAACAGGACCAGGCCGACCGCGGCGAGCAGCAGTAATAATGCGGGACGGGTCCGGGCGGAGATCCAGTCCTGGAACGGAAGGACATAGGCGCTCCAATCCTTCATCCGCGGCGTCTTTTCGGCGATGCGGCGCTCGATGGCGTCCAACTCGGCGGACGCCTGCTTCCAGGTGACTCCGGGATTCAGGCGCGCCAGCATGGCGAGGTTCTTCTCCATGCGGTTGCGGCCGCGCAGGTCCGCGTCGGACCAGGGAGCATAGAAGTCGGAGGGGATCGGCATCCAGGCGCCGGGCGGAAGGACGCCGATGATGGTGTAGGCGATGCCATCGGCCTGAACGCTGCGTCCCACGACCCGCGGGTCCGCGCCGAACCACTTTCGCCAGGCTGTGTTGGATATGACGGCGACGCGGTCCTTCCATCCTTCGCCTTGAGCGAAGTCCCGGCCGAGCGCCGGTTTGATGCCGAGCATCGAAAACAGATTCGTGGAGACGCGCATTCCGGGAATCTGTTGCGGTTCGCCGAAGCCATTGATGGTGGCGGAGCCTGTCTCGATGACGGCGACCGCCGCGAGCGTTGTGGCTTGCTCCTTGAAATCGATGACGTCCGGACCGGACGGGTTGATTCGGCTCCAGCCTTGGGCGGCGCTCTTTTCCCAGACGATGCCGACCCGATCGGCGGCGGCGTAGGGCATGGGCCGCACCAACACCGCGTTGACGACACTGAAGATAGCCGAGTTGGCGCCGATGCCGAGCGCGAGGGCGGAGATCGCCACCGCCGCGAATCCGGGATTGCGCCGCATCAGACGGAAGGCGTAGCGAACGTCGTCGGCCAGGTTCATGCCAACGTAGGGGCACGCCGGATACCACTCGTCAACGGGCTTTTTTGAGCGCCTTTCGGCGCGGTGGTGTCCGGATTCGGGATTCGCGCGGACGCGGCCGCACACTCGCGCGGCGTTTCGGAATGGTGAATTTATTGAGGGCCGCGTCCGAGCGCCACACATTATCGCGGGAAGATATTGTAGGCCCGGCGCCGGCTGTGGAATCCTGATCGTTGGACCACACAGATTCCCGGGAGAATGACCATGGCCTGCAGCCCTGATGTATTGACCAAAGTTCCATTGTTCGCGCTGCTCGACGAGGAGGAGACCGGCGTACTGGCGACGCAGGTCGAGTTGAAACAGTATTCGGCCAGGCAGCGCATCTACAAGATGGGCGATACAGGCGGCCAGGCGTATGTGCTGGTGTCGGGCGGAGTGCGCGTCACTACAGTGGACGAGGACGGGCAGGAGGTGGTGGTGGACGAGCCGTCGCCGGGGGAATTTTTCGGTTTCGCCTCGATGCTGGACGGCGCGGATCACCAGACGACGGCGACGGCGCTCGAGGAAACCGTCTGCATTGAGGTGGATCGCGACGACATCGCGGTGCTGCTGCAACGGAAGCCGATGGCGGGCATGGACATGCTCAGCGTGTTGGGCAGGCAGTTTCACGCTTCCCAGCAACTGGTTCGCGTCCGTTCGATGCGGAATCCGAACGACGTGATCCAGGAAGAGTCGACCCTGGGTGAGCGGGTGGCCGACGGCGTGGCGCACTTTGGCGGGTCGTGGGGGTTCATCATCGCGTTCGCCGTGGTGCTGGTGGTCTACACCTGGACCAACGTCGTGCTGGGAAAGGGCGCGTGGGATCCCTATCCCTTCATCCTGTTGAACCTGTTCCTGTCGATGCTGGCCGCTGTGCAGGCGCCGATCATCATGATGAGCCAGAACCGTCAGGACGCCAAGGATCGGCTGCGCGCCGATCTCGACTATGCGGTGAACCGGCGCGCGGAGAGCGAGATTCAGGGGTTGAGCAAGAAACTCCACTTGCTTGGCGACAAGATCGACGACATCGAGGAGTTTCTACGCCTTACGCACCGGTCCGACGCCTAGGTCAGCGACCGGCGGCTAGGCGACCTTCCGTCCCGAGGCGGATTCGATGTGTTGGGCAATCTTGGTGTCCAGCCCGATAATGTGGTTCTTGAGCCAGTCGTTGAGGAACTGCATGGTGGAGACCGTGATCGCCGCCTGGCCGGCGGACAGGCCATCCTTCAGCCCCTTGGCCTGGCGAATGAACTTGTCGTGTTCGGCCTTGTGCTGGGCGTATTGAGGAAACTTGTACTTCTGCATCAACTGCTCTTCTTCCCGGAAGTGCGTCTGGGTGTAGTCGATCAGGGCGTCCAACGTCGTCCCGATCACTTGCCGTCCCGCACCGCGCAACATGGCGGCGTGCAGTTCATCGGCGGCGTGGAACAGCCCCTTGTGCTGCTCGTCGATGACCGCATTTCGCACCGAATACATTTCTTGCCAGGTAAACATGCCCATGAGGTAACGTATCGGCCGCTGGCCGGCGGCTATTACTCTTTCGCCAGACGCCGGTGAACGGGGCCGTTTCGCCGCATGCCGGCGCCGGGACGCCTTTCGCCGGAATATCGCTTGCGAGTGATGAATCCCGATGTCATACTGCCCCAAATGACACCCCAGACAGCACCTGAATCGACCATGAGCCTGCCTGCCCGAATTGCCGGCGTGTTGATGGAGCCGGGGAAGGCTTTTGCGGATATCGCCGCGCGCCCAACGGGGTGGTGGCTTCCAATGGTCCTCGTGATTGTGACCAGCCTCGTTTTCGTTAACCTCTATTCCCAGCGAGTGGGGTGGGAGCGGATGATGCGGCACGAGTTGGAGACCAGTTCCCGGACCCAGCAGATGTCGGCGGAGCAGCGGGAGGCCGCTCTGACGCAGATGGTGAAGTTCACGGGCATTGTGAGCTACGTCGGTCCGCTGGTGGGCACTCCGCTCAGTTTCCTGGCGATGGCGGGAGTTCTGATGCTGATGATGAATAGCGTGATGGGGGGGCAGTCGAGCTACAAGCAGAGTTTATCCGTTGTCTCGTATAGCATGCTGCCGTCGGTGATCTCGGGGATATTGGCCATCGTGGTGATGTTCATCAAGAGTCCCGACGAGTTTGACATACGAAACCCCCTGGCGTTCAACGCGGGGGCATTGGTCGGCTCAGAAGCGCCGAAGTGGCTGACCGCTCTCGCCACTTCATTCGACCTGTTCACCTTCTGGATGATCGGGCTGATGGCCATCGGATTTGCGGCCACCTCGCGCAAGATGACCGTCGGCAAGGCTCTGACGGGCATCGTGACGCTATGGGCGCTAGTGATCGTCTGCAAGGTCGGTTGGACCGCGATGTTCAGTTGATCGAGCCTCCGCGGCATAGAAGCTGAGGGCGTTGTCGCCCTGCCGGACTGTCCGTTGGCGGAGTAGACGGCCGTGCTCCGGGCCGGGGTCGAACTTGGCGGAGTGCTGGACAACCACAAGCGCGGGGGCGGCGGCGCCCAGAATCTCGAGCGCGGCGGCGTACTCGCGCTCGAGCTCGTACGGAGGGTCGAGGAACACAATCCCTTCGCAATATTGCGGAAGAGCCGACGCCACCTTGCCCGAGATGATGTTGGCCGAATTGAGCAACCCGAGCGAGCCGAGATTTTCGCGCAGCACCGTCAGGGCCGCGCGGCTACGCTCGATGAAGACGGCTCTGCGTGCGCCTCGGCTCAATGCTTCAATCCCCACCGCGCCGGTGCCGGCGTAGGCGTCCACGAATACGGCGCCTTCGATGTGGGGCTGGAGAATGTTGAACAGCGACTCGCGAAGGCGGTCCGGCGTCGGGCGCGTGTCCATTCCCGGAACGCTCTTCAGACGTCGGCTTCGCAGGCTGCCGGCGATGATGCGCATCTCAGCCCACCTCCACAAGGCCGTAGCGGCGCTGCCAATGGTCCTTGATATAGGCGACGGCCCGGCGCAACTCAGCCTCCGACGGAGGATGCTCGACGAAGGCGTCCGCCTCCCGGCGCGCGACCTCCAGGATTTCACCGTCGCGAACGATGTTTCCAATGCGCAGGGCCGGAAGGCCGGACTGTTTTGTTCCAAAGAACTCGCCCGGACCGCGCAACTTCATGTCCATCTCGGCGATGTAGAAGCCGTCGTTCGATTCCACCATGGTTCGTATGCGCTCGCGCGCGACCTCGTTCAGTTTTCCGGTGACCAGGACGCAGTAGCTTTGCTCGCCGCCTCGGCCGACGCGTCCGCGGAGCTGGTGCAATTGCGAGAGGCCGAAGCGCTCAGCCTGTTCGATCACCATTACGGTCGCGTTCGGGACGTCCACGCCGACTTCGATCACGGTGGTTGACACCAGGATCTGCAGTTCGCCGGATTTGAAGTGGGCCATCACGGAGTCCTTGTCGTCCTGAGAAAGACGCCCGTGCAGGAGGCCGATGCGGTAGCCCGGCAGAACGATGGCGGAAAGGTGGTCGTACATCTTCTGCGCGGCCTTCAGCGCCTGGGTTTCCGACTCCTCAATCACGGGATAGACGATGTAGGCCTGACGACCCAGATCCACCTGTTGTTTGAGGAAGCTGTACACCTGCTCGATGCGGTCCTCCGGAACGCTCCGGGTGACGATGGGTTTGCGGCCTGGGGGCAATTCGTCGATCACGGACACGTCGAGATCGCCGTACATGGTCAGTGCGAGCGTCCGCGGAATCGGCGTCGCCGTCATCACCAGGACATCCGGGTTGGCGCCCTTTTCAACCAGCTTCAACCTCTGCTCGACGCCGAAGCGGTGCTGTTCGTCGATGATGGCGAGGCCCAGCCTCTCGAATCCGACGCTCTGTTCGATGAGGGCGTGCGTGCCGACCACGACATGAGCGAGGCCGGAAGCGAGCAGCTTGCGAAGCCCTTCCTTTTCCTTTTTCGTGCCCGAGCCCGTTAACAGGATCACCACGTAATCCAGTTTCTTGAATAACTCACGGAAATAGAAATAGTGCTGCGTGGCCAGAATCTCAGTGGGCGCCAGCACGGCCACCTGATAGCCGTTCTCGATGGCGATGATGGCTGCTTCGGCGGCAACCAGAGTCTTTCCGCTGCCCACGTCGCCTTGCAGCAGGCGGTACATGGGATTCGGTTTCGCCATGTCGTTCGCGATTTCCAGCAGCACGCGCTTCTGCGCGCCGGTTGGCTTGAAAGGAAGCATCGCCTTGATCCGGTCGCGCACGCGGTCGTTCAATTCGAACGCCACGCCGTCGCGAACGCGGGCCTTGGACTTCTTGAGCGACAGGCCGCATTCCAGCCAGAAGAACTCCTCGAAGATGAGACGAAACTGCGAAGGCGAGCGGAAGGCGTTCAGCAGGCGGACGTCGTCATGCTCGCCGGGGAAGTGCACCGTGCGGACGGCCACGTTGAGGTCGGGAAGCCGAAGCCGTATGCGGGGCATTTCGGGCAGGGCGTCGGCGAGCGCGGGCAACTCACCCAGGATGCGATGGATCAGCGTGCGGAAGAGCTTGGTGTTCACCTTGCCGGCCGCTTCATAGATGGGGACGATGCGGCCGGTGTGCAGGCCGGCGTCGGCTTCGTCGTCCTCCCCGAGGATCTCGTACTCGGGGTGCATCATGGTCATGCCGGCGGTGTAGGAGTCGAACTCCACCTTGCCGTACAGCGCGGCCTTCGTGCCGGGCGTCAGCACCTCCTTCAGATACGATCCGTGGAACCACTTACCGGTGAGGATGTCCCGCGAACCATCGCTGAAGTTCGCCTGGAAAAGCCCAACGTTGCGGCGCTGAAGTCCGGTGACCCGGCTGTCGCGGACCTCCGCGATGACGGTGGCCATTTCCCCGGGCGCCAGTTGGCCGATGCTCTTGACGTTGCGGCGGTCTTCGTAGCGGAAAGGCGTGTAGGTGAGGATGTCCTCCACTACGATGAGTCCCTTCGCCTCGAGCATGCTGGCTCGCGCGGGCCCAACGCCCTTCACATACATCAGAGGAGTGGAGAGGTCCAAATTTCAGTGTAAAGGGGCGCGAGGCCCCTTTACGCTGGCGTAAGGAAGAACGAGCCTACGGGCGTTACTTCGCTTTCTGCAACTGCGCGCCGATTTTCTGGACTTCGCCCCAAACGCGCAACAGGTTGCCGCTCCACAGCTTTCCGATCTGCTCTTCGGTGTAGCCGCGCCGGACCAGCTCGAGCGTGACGTTGAACGCCTCGGCGGCGCTGTTCCAGCCCTCGATTCCGCCGCCGCCATCAAAGTCGGACGAAATGCCGACGTGGTCGATGCCGATCAATTTCACCGCGTAGTCGATGTGGTTCACCAGGTCCTTCACCGTGGCGCGCGGGGCGGCCGGATATTTGGCGTCGATTTCGGCCTCGCGCTGGAAGTACTCGTCGCGCTTTTCCGGGGGCAGGGCCTGCGAGATGAAGCCGCGGATCCGTGCGCTCATGTCGACAGACGGCTTCGATGGGTCCTCCACCGGGCAGGCTCGCGCGGCGCCTTCGCCAAACGGTCCCGCTCCGCCGGCGGCTCCGCGTCCGCGACGCCGGCCTCCGCCGGCTCCGCCGAGTCCGAACTCCTCGCGCAACTTGGCCAAGGCCGCGGCGCGCTCCTTCGAATCGGGCTTCAGGTACGACGAGAACCCTACGATCTGCACCACGCCGCCGCTCTTCTTGACGGCGAGCAACTGCTCGTCATCCATGTTGCGGCTGACGTCGGCCAACGCGCGGACCGCCGAATGCGAGGCGATCACCGGAGCCTTCGACAGGCGGATCGCCTCCAGGTTCGCGCCCTTGGACGGATGCGACAGGTCGACCATCATGCCCACGCGGTTCATCTCCGCGATCACCTGCCGGCCCAGCGGCGAGAGCCCGTCCTTATACGAAAAGCCCTGCGTCTCTCCGGTGTTGGAATCGGCCAGCTGGCTGTTGCCGTTGTGGGCGAGCGACATGTAGCGGCCGCCGCGATTGTAGAATTCCTGCACCCGCTTGATGTCCTCGCCGATCGGGTAGCCGTTTTCGACGCCGATGACGGCGATACGCATGTTCTTCTTGTGCAGCGCCAGAACGTCGGCCGGGGTGAGCGCCAGGCCCATATTGTCGGGCGCGATCTTTTCCGTGAACCGGTGGATCGCCTCGAACTTGGCGATCGCCTGCTTGTAGGCGCTGTCGTAACCTTCCGGCGTGAGCGGCCCCTGTCCCACGTACACGATGAAGAACGCCACATCCATACCGCCGTCCACCATTTTCGGGATGTTCACCTGTGTGGAGAGGCGCATCTTGTAGTTGCAATCGGGGGTGAAGTTCGAAGGCTCGATATCGTCGTGCGTGTCGAGCTTGATCACCTTGCTGTGGATCGCCTTGGCCTTGGCGATGAGGGCCGCGTCGCTCGATTGCGCGGAGCTTGGGCCCGCGGCCAGGTGAACGAGCAGCGCCAGGCAGGCAGCCGATGCGCCGGCGATCGCGAACTTTCTACTGACGTCTTTCAATGGATCCTCCAGGTGGATTGAACGGAGAGCGACGGAGGTCTCGGCGGCTGCGCCGCGGCGTGGGAAGGGGCAGCCGTATCGGAAGTTTCAGGGTATCGCAGACGCGCTACAGGATGGCGAGCGGCGAATGCTCGCGGAGAACGCCGTCGCCCACTCCGCCGATCCTGATGCTGGCGATCCGATTGTGCGGACGGGGCGTCGCAAGTTCGATGCGCAGGTAGTTATCCGACAGCGCCACGGGCCCATCGTCGAGCGTCACAGCCGAAAGCGTGCGGCCCACCATCGAG
Source organism: Acidobacteriota bacterium (assembly GCA_018268715.1). Taxonomy (GTDB): domain Bacteria; phylum Acidobacteriota; class Terriglobia; order Bryobacterales; family Bryobacteraceae; genus TMP-7. Next base: position 282,870 of record JAFDVZ010000015.1, read on the forward strand.
CGCCGGAACTCCAGATTCTTCCGCGCGGCAAGTTCCCTGAGGATACGGTTGCGCTCCTTGCGGACCGGCGGCGGGGTCTGCGAATCGTGGCCGGCGGCCGGCGTGCCGGGGCGCGCCGAATACGTGAACACGTGCAGGTAGGTGAACGGCAGGCTGTCGATAAAGGCTCGGCTGGCCTCAAACTCGGCGTCGGTTTCGCCCGGAAAGCCCACCATGACGTCGGCCCCCACGGCGCAATCCGGCATCAGGGCGCGAGCCTTGTGGATGCGGTCGGCGTAATGCCTTGGGCGATACTTGCGGAACATGCGTCGCAGCACCGTGTCGGCGCCCGATTGCAGAGGCGCGTGGACGTGCCTGGCGATGCGGGGCGATCCCGCCATCAGCTCCAGAAGCTCGTCGCTGAAGTCCATGGGCTCCACCGAGCTCAAACGCAGCCGTTCCACCGGCGTTTCGTCGAGCAGTCGGCGCACCAGGTTCACCAGGCGCACGGGCTGTTCGGAGAAGCCGTGCTCGCGTCCCCAGCGGCCAAGGTTCACGCCGCTCAGCACAACCTCGCGATACTTGGCGGCGAGCGTTCGCACCTGGTCGATCACCTGATCGGCCGGCGCGCTGCGGCTACGGCCCCGCACGAAGGGAATCACGCAGAACGAGCAGCGGTTGTTGCAGCCGTCCTGAATCTTCAGGTTGGGGCGCGTGCGATCGCCGAGGGCGTCCTCCACCGGGGCGGCCAGAAACTGCTGTTGTTCGAAGATGTCGCCCACGTGGATCTGTCCGTGATAGGGCACATCGCTTTCGATCAGGTCGGGAATCTGGACCTTGTGGGTGTTCCCCACCACCATTGCGACGCCGGGAATCCGGGCGATTTCGTCGGGCGCCCGCTGGGCGTAGCAACCCGTGACGACGATGCGGGCTTCCGGGTTCTCGCGATGGATGCGGTGGACGGTCTGGCGGAGGTCCTGATCGGCGGCCTGGGTGACGGTGCAGGTGTTCAGCACCACCAGGTTGGCGTTGGCGGCCGCGGGGGCGGAATCCCACCCTCGCGCCGAAAGCGCCGATTCGATGGCTGCGCCGTCGGCCTGGGAGGCGCGGCACCCGAAACTGTGGACGAACAACTTCCGCACGTACTACCAGTGTAACCGTCTCGTCCCAGCGCACCGCGGATTGACGCTATTTTACGAATCCCCCCGGCGTGTGTTTGCGTCTCAAGCAAGCGAAGGGGTAAGACGATGACTTCTACCAAGCCAGTCGCCGCGCAGCCGATGAGTTATCTGGGAGCTGTCCACTGTCCGTCGTGCACTCACAACGTGAACGCGGAGATCCTGCAGCAGGGCCGCCGGATGTCCGTGAAGCCGGGCCAGAAATGCCCGAGATGCGCCGCGCCGCTCGACGCGGCCTACATCCTCCGGTTCGACAGGGCAGCGTAAAATTTCCGTTACTGTTTGAGCCGATGGGCTATAGTAGTGGGAAGGGGAGACACTTTGAAACGAAAGCCTGCGCCTGCCACTGAACCGGTAATCTCGGCGGACCTTTTGGAGGCTGCCAAGAAATCGGTCCAGGTGGATACGCTGAAGCGCGAGGCGAAGTGCACGGTGTGCGGCTCCGCCTGTTCCCCGAACGCCGCTGATCCGGAAGAGCAACTGTGCTGGGTGTGCCGCCGGCTCAAGATCAGCGCGTGGCGCGATTCCGACCAGCAAATGCCGGTTCAGGAATAGATCCGCTTCCCGAATCCCATCGCCAGGGCGCGCTCGTAAACGAAGCCCGCCGCGGCTACATCCTGAACGCCAAGGCCGTTTGATTTGAATAGCGTGACTGCGTCGGGCTTGCGCTCGTAAGCAGCCAGGTTCTGCACCTCAACCAGCCGGGGCGTCTTCCAATCCTCCTCCGACCATGCCAGCAGCAGGTCGCCCGACTCGATGCGGGCCTGTTCGATCGAATCCACCGCAATGAGGTCGGCGCGGGCAATGACGCTGGCCGGGATCTCGCGACGTTGCGGATTGTTGGAGCCCATGGCGTTGATGTGCGCGCCGGGTCGGATCCAGGCATCCTCGATTACCGGGTCCTTGGCGAATGTGGCGGTGATCACGATGTCAGCGCCCTCAATCGCCTCGGCCGCTGTTTCGGTGGCCTCGACTTCCACCCGAAACGCCCGCCGGCACTGTTCGGCGAACGTGGCTCGCCGGGCCGCACCGCGACTGTACACCGACACCTGGCCGATCTTTCGGACCGCGAGCGCCGCCTCGACCTGGGAGCGAGCCTGGAAGCCGGACCCGATCACGCCGAGCTTCGCAGCGTCCTTCCGTGCGAGCAGGTCCGTGACATAACCCGACGCGGCGCCGGTCCGGATTTGTCCTAGCCAGTTCGCCTCCATCAGCGCCAGCGGCCGAGCGGTGGCGGCGTCGAACAGCGAAAAGAAAAAGTGCGCGCCGTGCTTAACGTTCACCGCATAGTACTTGGTCCCGAAATAGGGGCCGATGGCGCCAGCCATCGAATGCAACACGGACCCGGTTGGCAGGAACAGGCGGCGGCGCGGCTGGTTCAAGGCCGTTCCCGACGCCAGCGCCTCAAAGGTCTCGCGCATCAGGCGGATGCATTTCGCCATCGGCAACAGTTTCCGGACATCTTCTTCTGTCAGGTAGAGCATCTGCTTTCGAGCGTAGCGCGATGGTCCGCCCTTACGCCGTCCTGAGGAGTTCCTCCCAGGTCACTTCGCGTTTGGTCTGATAAGCCATGCGGCCCAGCAGGGACGTGAACGTCGCGTCGGCGGCGGCCTGCGACAGATTGTAGGGCTTGTGGTCGACGATGCTCTGGAAGAATGCGGCTACCGCGTCGATGGTGATCTCGCGCTTGGAGTCTCCGCGCTCGATCAGGCTGCGGTCGCGCAGATCGTCGGCGTTCACCAGCGGCGAGGTCTGCGTCGGACCGTGCCACTTGTAGTAGGTGCGAGCCGTTTCGAGGATCCCTTTCGAGCCGTAGAACTGCTCCCGGACGTCGCGGTACCCGGCCGTGTGCTTGATGCTGATCAGCCACCCTTCGACGTTGCCCGGATAGGTGTACTGGATGTCGTGGTGATCGGAATCGTGGTCGCCGTAGACGATCGGGTAGCGCAGTCCGCCAGTGCCGACGGCCTTGATCGGATGGCCGTTGACGAAGAAGTTGAGGACGTCGACGCCGTGACAGTCCTGTTCGACGATGACGCCGCCGGAGGTCTCCATCCAGGAACCCCAATGGCGGATCTTCTGGTCTTCGGTGGGATAGGGCGATTTGAACGCTCCCTGCGGGGGCGTGCCGCCGAGGACCCAATAGCTCATCATGAGCTTCATCTCTCCGATCTTGCCGGTGCGCAGGATGTCGAGCGCGCGCAGGTATTCCGGGCTGAATCGCTGCTGGAAGCCGAACTGTATGGTCTTGGACGGGTCCGCCTTCCGCCCGGCGGCGGCCAGTCGCTTGACGCCCGCGACGTCGGCGCCGGCGGGCTTCTCGCAATAGATGTGCTTCTTGGCGAGGGTGGCCGCTTCGAAGTGCTCGGGGTGGAGGTAGACCGGCGTCGTGATGAGCACGGCGTCGATGTCGGGTTGGTTCAGCAGGTCGTGGTAGTTGCGGAACGTGCGGGCCTTGTCGGCGCCGGGGATTTTGGTCTTGGCCTGGTCGATGCGATCCGGATAGAGGTCGCAAATCGCCGTGATGCGGGCGTTTGGATCCTTGGCCATGTGCCCGCCAACGTACGTGCCCCGGCCGCCCGTGCCGATGATGCCGAACGAAACGGCGGAGTTCGCCTGCGAGCCGAACGCGGTGGACGAATCAAGGATGGAGAATGCTCCAGCGGCGCCGAGGATGTCGCGCCTGCGGATTTCCGACATAATTGCCTCCTGGTCTGAAATACCGACTGTATCAGAGTCGAACGGGCGCGCCGGTTGTCATCGGCTCCATCTCACACGGCCGGCGCCGCCGCTGATACGCTTGTACTTAGCTCGCGTCCATGGGCGGCGCGAAGTCGCCAAGGGGGATATGGAGCGGCCACGCAGTGTACTGATCTGTCACCATGACGATCCGCTGAACCGGTTTGGTTTGGCCAGGTGGATGGCGTCCTTCACCGAACTGTCCGGCATTATCGTGATCCGCGAACCCAAGGCTCGTTTAAGGCGCCGGATTCGACGGGAGGTGGAGCGCGTGGGCGCGATCCGTTTCCTGGATGTGCTGGTGTTTCAGACCTACTACCGACTCATGCTCGCGCCCGCCGATCGGGCCTGGATCCAGGCGACTTTGGAGGCGCTCAGCCGCCGCTACGCTCCTGTCCCGGAGTCATGCCGGGTTGTCGAAACGCCGAGCCCGAACAGCGCAGAAGCCCTGAGTCTACTGCAGGAAACCCGGCCCGATTTTGCCCTTGCCCGGTGTAAGAACATCCTTCGTAAGCAGATCTTCGAGGTTCCGAGTTCCGGGACGTTTGTCATGCATCCCGGCGTATGTCCCGAATACAGGAACGCGCATGGATGTTTCTGGGCGCTCGCCCGCCGGGACCTGGACCGTGTGGGGATGACGCTGCTGCGAGTGGATGCCGGCGTCGACACCGGCCCCGTGTACGGCTACTATGGGTGCAATTTTGACGAGCGGAATGAGTCGCATATCGTGATCCAGCATCGCGTCGTGTTCGATAACCTGGATGCGTTGCGCGCGAAGTTCGAGGAGATACTGAGCGGCGCGGCGCGGCGGATCGACACCACGGGCCGGGACTCGCGGGCCTGGGGCCAGCCCTGGCTCACCAGTTACCTGAAATGGAAACTCGCGGCGCGCCGTCGAGCCCGCTAGCTATGCGAGCCATCACCCTCCTATATCATGACGTCGTACCGTCGGGTGACTGGGCCTCCAGCGGCTTCCAGGGCGCCGACGCCGATGAATACAAGATGGATGGCGAGGACTTCCGCCGGCACCTGAAGGCCATCAAGGACCGATTCGCCGGACCTTTGACCCTGGCGCCTGAGTTGTCGTCCGGCGCCTCCGCCCGCGAGGATGTCCCGGTGCTGTTGACGTTCGACGACGGCGGCGCCGGCGCCATCTACACCGCGGATATGCTGGATGAATTCGGCTGGAAAGCTCACTTCTTTGTAACGGCCGGCAGGATTGACTCGGCGGGATTCCTGACCAGCCGCCAGGTCAGGGAGTTACACGCCCGCGGGCATGTGATTGGGAGTCATTCATACACCCATCCGCTGCAAATGGCTCGCTGTCCGGCAGCGCAACTCGACGACGAATGGCGGCGGAGCGTCGCTTGCCTGGACGACATACTGGGTGAGCCGACGCTGACAGCCTCGGTCCCGGGCGGATATTACTCGCGCCAGGTGGCAGTGTCGGCGGCCAGGGCGGGAATCAAGTGGTTGTTTAACTCGGAGCCGGTGACTCGTTCGCACACGGTCGAAGGCTGCCTGGTGCTGGGGCGTTTTGGCGCAAAGCGAGGCTCTCCCTCCGCATGGTCGGCGGCGGTGGTCGCCGGCGAAGGGGCAGTGCGAACCCGGGAGTACATGTTCTGGAACACCAAGAAAGTCGCGAAGATGATTCTGGGGCCGGTGTGGCTGCGGGTCCGGGTCGCGCTGCTGGAGCGCGCGAGCCGGGCGCCACAATCTCCGCCGGGTGAACCGGGTTCAGGGCGTTATGGCAACTCGCCCGGAGACGGGCCCGTGCGATGAGCGGTCGCGCTCTGGCCTTCCGGGCGCCTCTCGAGCAAGACCAGGCGCGTGCCGAAGGTCGAACCGACGGCGGAGTAATACTTGCTGGTTATAACGCTGTACCGGTGTAGCGCCTCTCGCACCAAGCCGTCTTCTTTGAGAACGTCAGGCCGATAGAGCACAATCACCCTTCCGGGCCACGTCTCGACGGGCGAATCCGGGATGCTGTACACCTGGCGATTGGCGCCTTTGAGATAGAAGTTGACCGGGTCCGCGACCCCGTACGACCAGACAGCGTAGACCGGCGCCTGGAGATCCGGCTGCTTGGCCAAATCTTCAGCGATCTTGGAATATGGATTGCGAACCGGGCCCGGCCAGTCATGGCGCACCGGGGCGATCTGAAAGGCGCATAGGATAATTGCGCTCCCAGCCAGTAACGCTGTGCGATAGACGGGACGTCCCGCCAATGATGCGAGTCGCATCAGGCCGTAGGACATCAGCATCAACGCAGGGGCGACGGCTGGCAGCAGGTGCCGTTCGCCGAATATCGGAAGTTGCAGCGGCCTGCGCGTCGCCAGCCAGATCAGCAGGGGCGGCGCCAACGCCATGGCGGCCATGCTGACGCGGACGTCGAGCCGACTGGAATTCTGCCGGGCCGGGAGCGGCCGCAGCCAGAATGCGCAGCCCACCAGGAACGCCATGAGCGCGAACGCCGCCGTAGTGGCGCCAGGCAGCCTCGGTACTCCGACGTAATCCGCGAAGATCATCTTCAAGTCGTAAAGCGTCGGAAGGCCCTGCCAGTCGAGGTTCTCGGCGAATCCGGCCTTCTGGCGGTAGACCGCGATCTCGGGAACCAGCCAAGGCAGGAAAAGAAGCGCCGCGACTAACAATGAGCCGAACGGAAGCGCCCGCGCCCGCCAGCCGCGACCGGAGCCGTAATCCATGAACCCCATCGGGAGCACGCAGGCGGCGCAGAACAGCGCGCCGACGTAATGAGTCCAGACAATGGCGGCCATAAGCGCGGTTCCGCCGATCCAGTACCACAGAGTGCGCCCGTACCGGTCCGCGAACACTCGCCACAGCAGGAGCAGCGCCACAAGCGCCGTGTATAGCGCGTATGACCGAGCCTGCTGACTGTAGAAGATATGCGTTCTGTTGATGGCGAGCAATAGCGCCGCCAGTAGCGCGGACGCCGCCAGCTCCGGGGTGGCGTACCCGACCAGCACCACCGCCAGAATTGCAGTCACGCCGGCCGCAAGCGACAGCCGTCGCAGATCCACGGCCGTGGATTCGTCGCCGCCGGGAATCGTCGACCGTAGCAGGAAATAATACAGGGGCGGATGGACCAGGTCCTTTTGAATCATCGCCCACGCCTTGGCCGGCTCCGCCGTCGCCGCTCGGCGGGAGAACAGTTCGTCGCCGTCCACGCTCTCCGTGGAGAGGTGGGCGAGCCGCAGACTCCCGGCCAGAACGAGGATCAGCAACACGGCGATCGCGGTGATCGGCTTAGCAGGGATTCTCGCCATCCTGAAAGGTCAAGCCGCTTCGGCGGATTCGAAGCTCATTGCTGAGTCATCCAATCTCATTCCGCCGGTAGCGCTGGCTCTGGATTATTTTACGTCATTTTCGTGAGCCCGACTCAACGCCGCCGGTAACTTCCCAATCTCCGTGATCCTCCCACACCGTTGTCCCCGCCGCCCACCATCGGCGCGAGCCTCCGTGTGAGTAAGCCCTCCAGGCCAGCCGCGCGGGGGCGCCGTCATAAGTCAGCACGGGCAGGGAAGCGGCGTCGCCGGCCGCTGCGGAGATCCGCGCGCGGATTCGGGCCGGATCGAGCCAGTCGGCGGCGTCCGGCGCGAGATCGGTCCTGCCGCCAGCCAACAGGGAGAACTCGAGGGGAGTCAGGTCCGGCAGCATCCGGGCCCACGCCACCAGCTTCCCCGACGCCGTGAACGGCACAAACCATGATTCCAGCGCGCCCGCCGGATCGACGACCGCGAGCGGATCGCCCGCCGTCGCGGAGATCCCGGGGGGCAGTTCGAAGAATCCGCTGTCCACAAGTTCCCTGACGCGGCGGGCGATCTGTCTCATCACGAATTGCCCCTCACCTAGATGGTAGTCACGTGCGCTGTGAACATGCGACGGTAGGTTTGGGCGTTGAAGTTCTCCCATTTCGTGATGCGACCGACGTTCGGCGCCCACGGGTCATAGACCAACAAACCCTGGTAGCCGGTGTTGCCGAGAATCACGAAAATCGATCGCGTGTAGCCCGCGACGCTGCGCGCGTGGCCTGGGATGAAGCTGACCATGGGCCGGTTCGCCTGGATCTCCGCCACGTAGGAGGAGAACGGCGGCGTGGTCAACATGGTCGCGGTAAGCGAGTTGTTGGACATGGCGTGTAGCGCCACCGCGACATCGTTGTCGCGCGAGTACGGCAGCCCGTTTGGATTCGACGGCGTGCCGAGCCCCAGTTGCTGGGCGATGCGTGTCTGCGTGTAGTTGTACCGGTAGAAGTCGAGCACCATCTGGACGCTCGCCGCCACGCACCAGACGCTGGTCTCCTGCGGCCGCAACTCGTAGCAGGGGTGGTGGCTGGCGGAGAGCTTGTTGTAGTGCAGTTCCTCTGTGTCGTACAGGCTAACGACGCCGATGGACGGCAGCAGAGTCGCCTTGGAGATGGTGGAGGCTTCGACGGGAATCTGTACGCGAGCCAGACGGCTCAGGCGATCCTCGAATCGGGCGTGAGCTTCGCGTTTCTGTTCGGCGGGGGACTCGTCGATGAGTGAGTAGCGATCGAAGTTGCCGGGCTCCAGGGGCTTGCGGTCACGGCTGGCGGGGGGAACCTGACGCCAACTGCTCAATTCGAGCAGGGCCACTTCTTTGCCGTTCGCCAGGAATTCCACGGCGATCTTGGGGTAGCTGAACGCGACGAAGCGGATGTTATCGTACGTCGCGGCGGGATGGGTGCGCTTGAGCGCCAGCCGCGCCTGGGCGAGCAGCGCCGTCGGGTCCCAAGGGGCGTCGGGCGCGGTGGCGAGCAGCGGTTCGCCGAACAGCGTGTGCGCCGCGATGTCGGCGTATCCCGCCCCGGCGGCTCCGCGTTTCAGCGCGATGCGGTAAAACAGGACCTCGCCGTTGGGGTCAAAGATCGGCGTTCCGGGGTCGATGGTGGCGCCCTCCAGCGTCACGCCGTGCACCGTATGCGCCAGATTGAACAGATTCAGTTCGATGGTCGCCAGCTTATGAGCTTCGGCCGGTTTCAGGACTGCGTCCATTTTGATAACTCCTCCGGCTGGTTAGTGAGGAGTCGGACGCAACCGTTTCACCGTGGGCGCGGCTTGCGTCCACGGGCCATGATCATTCGCGCTCGCGAGGCGTCGGGAACACGCGGGCGATATGGTCGTGCCAGGCGAGTTTTTCCTCGTCCGCCAGCGCCCACATCAATCCCAGGCCGGCTGCGGCCGCGCTCAGGAGTCCGGCGAACAACCGGCGAAACCGCTGCTCGCGAGTCGGTCGGCGTCCGTCGAAGGTTAGCAGTTCCAGCTGGACCCACGACATTCCCGGCGTCCGCCCGTCGCCGAGCATGGCGAACAAAACGTGATAAAAGACGCCGATCACGCCTCCGATGGCGCCAAGCACCGCCAGAGACCGGCCGGATATATCGACGCCCCCCGCTCCGTACTGGAAGGTGATCGCGAACAGCGTGGTTGCCGCCAGGATCATGCTGGCATCCATCAGGGAGGCCATGACGCGGTGCACAGGCGACGCTACCGGCGCGTTGCAGTAGATGGTCGAGTCGACGGGCGTGTTCAGCCGCGGAGCGTTGAAATCGAGCGCCTGCTGGCTCTCGTGGACGCGGCGGGCTTTGTGCCGGTGCTGCCGTGGGGCGCGTGGCGCGTCCTCGCGCAGCGGCGGCATTTCCAGCACCGTCTGCATCTCGCGGAACAGCGGCCGCTGGTACGCTGGGCGGCTGGTTTCCGGCCGCTCGGCGACCTCGGGTTCCTCCACGGTCGCGTACTCCAGGTACTGCGGCGCGGTGGCGGTCTGAATCGGTTGGGGTTCGGGCATGGAGTGCGAACTCACCATCCACAAACGTCGGCCGCAACGCGTACAGCGGTGCTCCTCGTCACTATTCCATGCGCGACAATATCGGCATTGCATTCAGGGTTCGCCTTTCGATTGGCCTCTTATGCTTGCGGGCCGATTCTTGTTCGTGTTACGGTTCGGCTTTGAGTCACACTCTGCCGATCGGCGCTCTATCCCCTTCCAATGTTGGTAACACACTCTGGCGTCTTTGTCACGAACTTTATTTAAATGTAGCGGTTTGGGGATTTTTTCTCACGTTTTCGTTGATGCCCGGGATCGCCTCGGCTTCGGGTCTCCCGCTGGGTTCGTTTTCCCGGTTTTCTTTGGCCCCGGCGAAAGTTCTGAAGCCGATTCGGCCCAATGCCCCGGGTCCGCACGAGGTCCGGGTGGTGGCGGTGTTCAAGGAGGCCGACGGGGCGGTGTACCACCTGCGCGGGAACGCCGAAGTGGAGACCACCGACATGCTGCTTCAGGCCGACGAGATCGACTACGATTCCGACAGCGGCAAGGCGCAGGCCCGGGGGCATGTCCGGTTCAACCACTACGCCAACGGCGAGAAAATGACGGCCTCGCGGGCCGATTACAACATCGACGAGCAGACCGGCACGTTCTGGGACGTCGCCGGCAGTTCTCCCGCCAAGATCGACGCCCGGCCGGGAATGCTCACCACCAGTTCGCCGTTCTACTTCGAGGGCGAATGGGCCGAGCGGCAGAAAGACAAGTACATCCTCTACAAGGGCTACGTCACCGACTGCAAGGTGCCCAATCCCTGGTGGATCCTGAAGGGACCGAAGTTCGACATCATCCCGCACCAGCGGGCGTTGGCGTACAAGACGATCTTCTGGCTGAACCTGCCGAGCGGCCGGCGCTTTGGACTGCCCGGCACGCTGCGTGTTCCCCTTTTGTACGCCCCGGCGTTCTACAAATCGCTGGCGAAGAACCCCCGCCGGAGCGGGTTCCTGACTCCCAACATCGGCAACAGTTCGCGGCGCGGCAAGATGATCGGAGTCGGGTACTACTGGGCGATCAATCGCAGCTACGACCTGCTGTACCGCGCCCAGTGGTTCACACTGCGCGGACTGGCGCATCACGTCGATTTCCGCGGCAAAGTGAATGAGAAGACCGAGTTCGGCCTGACGCTCTACGGCGTCAACGACAAGGGCATCGAGGTCGGCGACAAGTTGGTCAAGCAGGGCGGATTCCTGGTGTCGGGTGGAGGCCGAAGCGTGCTGGGGCGCGGCTGGGTGGCCGCCGGGGAGTTCAACTACCTCAGTTCGTTCGTCTTCCGGCAGAGCTTCACCGAATCGTTCCACGAAGCGATCTTCGCCGAGTCGCGATCGACGGGTTTTGTCACCAAGCACTGGTCGAGCTTCGGCGTCAATGTCGTGTTCGACCGCGACGAGGTCTTCCAGTTCGCCAATCCCGGGGAGACGACGCCAGACTCCACCGCTAAGGTGATCACGCGAAAGCTGCCGGAGTTCGAATTCGTCGGCCGAGAGCGCCAGATCCTGAGCCGCTGGTTCCCGCTGTGGGTTTCCTTTGACTCCTCCGCCGGCTTGTACCGCCGCGAGGAGCCCCTGTTCTCCAGTAGCCAGTTCATGGACCGCCTGGATGTGGAACCACGAGTCACCACCGCGTTCAGCTTCAAGGGCTTCTCGCTCGTTCCATCGTTTTCGGCCAAGGCGACCCATTACGGCGAGAGCTTCACCGACAATCGCGCCGTCGGCTCGAACATAGTGAAAACCTCACGTGAGCTCACCGCCGACCTGGTGTTTCCGTCGATTTCCCGGATCTATGACGCGCCGACGTGGCTCGGCGGCGGCAAGCTGAAACATGTTGTGGAAACGCGGGCGACCTATCGCGACGTCAGCGGCGTGACGGATTTCAACAAGATCATCCGCATCGATCCGACGGACCTGGTGGCGAACACCCGTGAGATCGACATTTCGCTCACCAACCGCCTGTATCAGAAGACGAAGGACGGCGCCGTCAATGAAGTGCTGACCTGGCAGCTTTGGCAGGCGATCTACCTGGATCCGACCTTCGGCGGCGCTATCCTGCCCGGGCAGCGCAACACCACTCTCAGCGCGCTTGAGATCACCGGTTTTGCCTTCATGGACCAATACCGGCACTATTCGCCGGTGGTGAGCTCCTTCAAGTATTGGAACAAGCTCGGTATGGAATGGCGCGCCGATTACGATCCGCTCCGCCATCGCGTGGTGAATAGTTCGTTCACCGCGGATTACCGCAAGGATAAGTACTTCGTTTCGGTGGGCCACGCCATGGTGCGCGACGATCCCGTGCTGGCGCCGAGCCAGAACCAGTTCCGCGCGTCGCTCGGCGTCGGCAACGACAACCGCCGCGGCTGGAACGCGGGCACCAGCTTCTACTACGACTACCGGCAGCAAGTGCTGCAGTACATGAGCACGCAGGTGACCTATAACACGGATTGCTGCGGCTTCAGCGTGCAGTACCGCCGGTTCTCCTTACCCTCACGCAATGAGAACCAGTTCCGCATCGCTTTCTCGGTCGCCAACCTCGGGTCGTTCGGCACCTTGAAGCGGCAGGAAAAGCTGTTCTGACGCGGGCGCCTGCGCGGCGTGTCCGGCCGTAATAGGCTGGTAGCGATGACACGCCGCACCCTGCTGCATCTGCCCATCGCCGCGGCCGGCCTCGCCGCCGCCGAGTCCCCGGCGCGCTACGACGAGAAGCTCCGGCCGCAGTTCCATTTTTCTCCCGCGACGGGATGGACCAATGACCCCAACGGGCTGGTTTTCTACAAGGGCCAATACCACCTGTTCTTCCAGCACAACCCCTTCGATGTGAAGTGGGGCAACATGACGTGGGGACATGCCGTCAGCACCGATATGGTTCATTGGAAGCAGGGCGACAACGTTCTGCTGCCGGACAAGCTCGGGACCATGTTCTCAGGCTCTGCGGTCGTCGACTGGACGAACTCATCGGGCTTTCAGACCGGCGAGGACAAGCCCATCGTGCTGTTTTATACGGCGGCGGGCGGCACCAGCCCCGAATCGAAAGGGCAGCCGTTTACGCAGTGCATCGCCTACAGCTCCGATGGCGGCAAGACGTTCACCAAGTACGCCGGGAATCCCGTTGTCCCGAACATCGTGGGCGAGAACCGCGACCCGAAAGTCGTCTGGCACGCGCCCACGCGGCGTTGGGTGATGGTGCTGTTTCTGGACGGCAACACCTATGGATTCCTCACCTCGCCGGATCTCAAGAAGTGGACGCTGTTTCAGAAGATCAGCATTCCGAAGACGAGCGAGTGCCCCGACTTCTTCGAAATGCCGGTCGAAAACGAACCCGGCGTTAGCAAGTGGGTGTTCACGGGCGCGAACGGCAACTACCTGGTCGGCTCGGTGGACGGCCGCCGCTTCGAACCCGAGGTGATGACGCAGGCCGTCCAGGAAGGCGCCAACTACTACGCCGTCCAGACGTTCAGCGACCTTCCCGGCAATCGCCGCGTGCAGATGTCGTGGATGAGCGGCGGACAGTATCCCGGAATGCCGTTCAGCCAGCAGATGAGCGTTCCCTACGAATTCCGGCTGCGCAAGCACGGGTACGCCTCCTACAAGATCTTCGCGACGCCCATACGGGAGGTCGAGGCGTTGCGCGGGACTCCGAAAACGTGGAGCGATGTCGCGCTGAAGCCCGGCGAGAACCCGCTGGCCGGAATTGCCGGCGATGGTTGGGACATCGTCGCGGAGATCGACCCCGGCTCGGCGCGTGAAGTGGGCTTCAGGCTGCGGGGCCGAACGGTCACCTATCGTTCGAATGAGAAGGGCCGCAACAACACGCTCGAAACCGGCGGCAAGAGCGCGCCGCTCGCGCTGAACGCCGGACGTGTGAAGTTGCGGATTCTGCTCGACCGCTCCTCGATCGAAATCTTCGGCAATGACGGCGAACTTGCGATGCCGTTCTGCTTCATTCCGGAGGATGGCGCGGGGCTGGAGTTGCTCACGACGGGCGGCGAGGCGAAGGTCGTGTCGCTGAAGATGTACCCGATGACGTCGATCTGGCGGGCGTGAGAGAGGAAGGGGCGGCTGTCGAAGCCGCCCCGGAACGGACTACGCCTTCACGGCGTGGAATTCCCAGCCTTTGCGGAAGGATGGCTTCAACAGCTTGTTGGCCTCCGCATTGTTGGTGATCCGCATCTTGTCGGGATCGTATTCGAGCTTGCCTTCGAAGCGCAACGCGGCCACGCCCAGCAGCATCCACTCGACAAACGGCGCCGCGACGTCGAAGTTCGAGCACGCCGGGTCGCCGCCCTTGCAGGCGCGGATGAAGTCGCGCATGTGGCCGGGCGAACGCGTCAACAGAGGCGCCGGCATCTTGAAGTCCTTCATCTTCTCCACCGGGACCAGGCGCGTGACGTCGCCGTAGGTGCCCGTGGTCAGCATGCCTTTATCGCCGATAAACAGGCTGCCGTCCGGCGTCGGGAAGCGTAGCTGTTCCTTCGGCGCGGCCTTCATTGCTTCGAACTGCGCTTCGTTGAACACGCGGCCCGGCGAATGGAACTCGTAGCCGGCCGGTCCCATGCCCATGCGGCCACCTGGTCCACGACCGCCACCGGCCATCCCCGCCATCATGTACGGCGGATCGCCGATCCATTCGCCATCCGGTACGCCCGGAATCTTTGGGCTTTCCTTGAGGCCGTCGTACCAGAAGATCTTGAGCGCCGGCATGTCGCCGTAGGGCGCGAAGTCGTAGCGGATGGTGGACGTCTTCGGGAACTGGAACGGGCTGGTTCCGTCCTTTTTGATGCACTCCACGCCCACGATCTTGCGCTTGGACAGGTGCAGCGCCATATTGGGCGCGCCGAGGATGTGGCAGGCCATGTCGCCCAGCGCGCCGCAGCCGAAATCGTAGAAGCCGCGCCAACTGAACGGCTGATAGAAATAGCCGCCCCACTTGTCGGGCTCCGTCTGGCCGCCCCGCGTGAACGGGCGCTTGTCGGCGATGCCGAGCCACAGGTCCCAATCGAGCGTCTCGGGCACGGGCTCTTCCTTCGGGATCTCCGTGATGCCCTGCGGCCACAGCGGACGGTCGCTCCAGGCGTGGACTTCGGTCACCGCGCCGATTTCGCCGCTCCAGATGATTTCGGCGCACTGGCGGGTGCCTTCGTTCGAATAGCCCTGGTTGCCCATCTGCGTGGCGACCTTGTACTGCGCCGCCGCGGCCCGCAACTGGCGCGCTTCCCAGATGGTGCGGACCAGCGGCTTCTGCACGTAAACGTGCTTCTGGCGCTCCATCGCCCACATCGCCGCCGAGGCGTGCATATGGTCCGGCGTGGCCACGATCACCGCGTCGATGTTCTTCTCTTCCTTGTCGAGCATCTTGCGGAAATCTTTGTATTTCGGAGCGTTCGGGAACCGTTCGAACGTCCGCTTGGCGCGCGCGTCGTCCACGTCGCACAGCGCCACGATGTTCTCAGTGGGAGCGGCCGCGCCGATGTTCGACTCGCCCTGTCCGCCCGAACCGATCGCCGCGAAATTGAGTTTCTCGTTCGGCGACTTGTAGCCCATCGCCTTCAGCGACGGAGTGCTTCCGTAGCCAGCGCCAGGAACGGCTCCGGCCAGCAGGCTGCCGAAGAAAAAGTGACGTCTTGAAAAATCCATTCAGTCCTCCAACAATGACGTTGTTCTGACTAGCGAATCAGGCCAGGCAGCTCTTGACGTAAGCGAGACACTTCTTCGCTTCCGCTATGATATCGGAGCCTTCGGGTATCGGATACTCGAGCTCCAGGTTGGCCGGGATCGGGTACTTCTCCTTCTTGAGAAGCTGCATCACGTCCTTGATGGGAGTGTCACCCGTGCCCCACACGGCCACGTTCGGGCCGTGGTTCTTCCTGCGGTCCTTCACGTGAAGGTTGGTGATCTTGGCGTGATGCTTTTTGATAAACTCCACGGCGTCGTAGTTGGACGCGGTAAAGTGGCCGATGTCGAGGTTCACGCCGTTGTACTTGCCGTACGCCATCAGCGTGTCGTAGCTTTCAAGCGTCGCGGTCTGGTTGGGATCGTTGGTTTGATCGTGGCCGTGGTAGCCGACCAGCAGCTTGTGCTTGTCCGCGATCGGCGCGATGCGCTTGGCCATGGTCAGCGTGGTGCTGGTGGTCATGCCCTTGACGCCCAATCCTTCGGCCATCACGAAGCCGTACTCAATGTCGCTGTCCGCCATGCTGTCCTGCATGTTGTAGCACAGCAGCGCCACGTCCACGCCCGCGTCGTTGAACTTCTTGCGGACGGCTCTCCAGGTGGACGCGCTGGTTCCCTTGCGCCATTCGGCGAGCTTGGCGCGCGCCGCGTCGCGCTCCGCGATCTGCTCCGGCGTGAGCTGCGGAGGACGCGGCGGGCCGGCGGGAGGAGCGCCGCCAGGGGGGCGGCCGCCCGGTCCACCCGCGGGGCGTGGGCCGCCGAAACGGCCGAACACCGGCATGGGCGGCGCGCCGGCGAGCGATTCGCAATGGTTCGACATCAACTCCGCCTCGCCCAACCCGATCTCGACGTAGGCGTTGATGATCGCTTGCGCATCCGGCATGGCGATGCGGTTGAAACTGTACGTGATAGCCCCCACCTGCACGCCGCCGAATTTGGAATTAATCGTTTTGGCATGAAGGGCTCTGGCCAGTGGGGCGGAGGCTAGAGCCAGTTTCCCGAGGTCTCTTCTGGTGAACTGCATGGTTTCCTTTCACGGCGGGGACACACGTCTGTCCGCGCACACCACTGCCCTCGCCGGGTTGTCACGGTCTGATGATACGACGATGGACGGCGCCCCGAGGTAACAGGCCCCGTTGTCCGAAAATGATCAAAATCCAGACGCGGCTGGAGGGCCGGATCCGGGTGCTAGGATCGAATCAAATGGATCCCCAATGGCTGAGCTGGGCCAAGCGCCTCCAGGCGATCGCGCAGACCGGGCTCACCTATTCACAAGAGCCCTACGACACTGAGCGCTATGAGGCGATCCGTGAAATCGCGGCGCAGATGATGGCGGCCGGCGCCGGCGCGGCGATTGACCCGGCGACATTGGTGGACTGCTTCAAGCGCGAAGCCGGCTACGCGACGCCGAAGGTGGATGTGCGGGCGGCGGTCTTCAAGGACGGGAAAATCCTGCTGGTGAAGGAACGCGAAGACGGCCTGTGGACTCTGCCGGGTGGATGGGCAGACGTCGGCGATTCGCCGAGCGTAGCGGTGGTGCGCGAGGTTCGTGAGGAGTCGGGCTATGAGGTGGTGGCGCGGCGGTTGGCTGCCGTGTTGGACCGCAACCTGCACGGGCATCCTCCCTTTCCGTTCCACGCCTACAAACTGTTCTTCCTGTGCGAGCTGACGGGCGGCGAGGCGAAAACGAGTTATGAGACGCTGGACGTCGGCTTCTTCGAAGAGGACAGTTTGCCGCCGCTGTCGCTGACTCGCGTGATGCCGTCTCAGATCGTCATGTTATTCGAATGTAACAGAAGTCCCGAGTGGGTGACTCGCTTCGACTAAGACCGATAAGATAGGATGACGGTATGTGGCGCTGGTTGTTGCTGGCGGTCGCCGTCGTCGCTTCCGCCGAGCAGTTTGACTACCTGTTGCTGAACGAGGGGATTCTTCGGGAGCGGTTGCAGCTCGCGCACCGGAAGAACGACGAGAGGTACCGCCGGCTGAAGGACCTCTTCGAGAAGTCCGGCTGCAAGGGCGATGCGTACCATGAACAACACGTCTCGCGGTCGCGTCAGCCCAACATGATCTGCGATGTCGCCGGAACTGGTGAGAGTCCGCGCAAGATCATTATCGGCGCGCACTTTGACGCAATCGGCGGGGACGGCGTGATCGACAATTGGTCGGGAGCAGTGATGCTGCCGGCTCTGGCGGACTTCATGCAGCGCAAGCCGCGGCGGCATCCGTTCGAGTTTGTGGGATTCGCCGCGGAAGAGTTGGGACTTCTGGGTTCCAGGACCTTTGTGAAGTCCATCCCGAAGGGCGAACGCCAAGGCATCGCGGCGGTGATTATCCTGGACTCCCTCGGGTTGACACCCACCAAGTGCTGGCCCAACGGATCCAGCAAGGAGTTGGTGACGGCCGCCGCTCGAGTCGCGGACGCATTACGCCTGGACTTTGGCGGAGTGAACGTGGATGGCGTTGGCACAACCGACTCCGAACCGTTCAAAGACGCTCACATCCCTGTGCTGACGCTCCATTCAGTCACGCAGGAGACCTGGAAAGTCATCAACGGCGATCGGGACGTCTGGAAAGCCGTCTCCTGGAAGGACTATTACGACACCCATAGGCTAGTGTCAGCGCTGCTGGTGTACCTGGATAAGACGTTGCCCTGATTTACTCGCCGAGGTTGCCCAGCAGGCGGCCGTGCAACGTCTGCGCGGTACCGGCGTCCGGCGCGATCACCAGCACCGTGTCGTCACCCGCGATGGTGCCGACCACCTCGTCCCACTCCTCCTGGTCCAGCGCGATGGCGAGCGAACTGGCGTGTCCCGGCGAAGTTTTCAACACCAGCAGGTTCTGCGCCACTCGCACATCCTGGAGAAACTCAGCCAGGATGGTGTCCAGGTCGGGTCCGCCGTGCTTGCGGGACATCTGCCGGTAACCGTCTGGCGTCTTCACCAGGCCCAACTCGCGGATGTCTCGGGAGAGCGTCACCTGTGTGGTCTCGACGCCCGTCTTCTTCAATTCGGCGGCTAACTCTTCCTGAGTCGAAATCGCCTGGCCGCGAATCAGCTTGAGAATCTGGCCATGGCGGTAACTCTTGCTCATCTGCGCCATTCCGAAACTCTCCTTTCGGCTTCCGCCAGCGCCGCCGCGACGGCTCCCGGCCCCGTGCCGCCGGGGATCTCGCGGGTCTTCATGCCCTCGGCCGGGTGGAACAGCCGGATCATATCAGGTTGAAATTCCGGTGAAAATCCCGTGATGTCTTCTGCTGTCCACTCCGACGGCTTCTTGTTCTGGGTGACTCCCGCCAGCACCAGTCGCCCCGCAATCTTATGAGCCTGGTGGAACGGCGTACCGGCCCGCGCCAGCGCCTCGGCGAGATCGGTGGCGATGACCCAACTTTCTTCGGCCGCGCGCAGCGGAACCTCGGGCCGCAATTCGGCCGTGTCGATTACTACCCGGGCCATCTCGAGCGAACCCTGCAACTGATCCACGGCGTCGAACAGGGGCTCCCAACACTCCTGCTGGTCGCGGTTGTAAGTCAGCGGCAGTCCCTTCATCGTCATGAACAGCGAACTCAGGTCGCCGAACACGCGTCCCGCCTTGCCGCGAATGAGTTCGAGCGAATCGGGATTCTTCTTCTGCGGCATCAGGCTCGACCCGCTGGTGACTCCGTCGCCTAACTCCATCCAGTTATACTCTTCACCCGAATAGAGGATCCAGTCTTCCGCCAGTCGGCTCAGGTGCAACAGGGCCACGGACGCCGCGTACACGAAGTCCATCGCGTAGTCCCGGTCGGCGGAAACGTCCATGCTGTTGGCCGTGATCGCCTCAAAGCCAAGATCCCAAGCCATCGAGTCGCGATCGAACGGGAAGCCGCTGCCCGCCAGCGCGCCCGATCCCAGCGGGAAAACGTTCACGCGCTTCCGTGTTTCAAGCAGCCGCTCGCGGTCGCGCGCGAACATCTCGAAGTACGCCAGGATGTAGTGGGGCCATAGGACCGCCTGAGCCCGGCGAGTGTGCGTGTAACCGGGGATCACCGCGCCGGGATACCGCTTCGCGATCGCGACCAGCGACGCCGCCAGATCCGTGATCAGCCCCACTGAACGGTCGATTTCCCCGCGCAGCCACAAGCGCGCATCGAGCGAGACCTGCTCATTCCGGCTGCGGCCGGTGTGGATCTTATCCGCCAGCGCGCCCACCTTGTCGTGCAATTTCCGGATGACCACGGTGTGGACGTCTTCGTCGTCCGCACCCTCGTAGAAGGACGGCGACTTCGCGTCCTCGCGAATCTCATCGAAGGCGGCGAGCAGGTGGTCGCGCTCCTCGGCGGTCAGGATGCCGACCCGCGCCAACTCCCGCGCGAAGGTCTGGGAGCCGCGCGTGTCGGCCTCCAGGAAGCGCTTATCAAAGTGGAGCGACCACGAGAATCGCTGGAATATTTCGGACGGGCCGGATTCGAACCGGCCACCCCAGAGTTTCATATGTCGATCGTTTCCGTTTATCAGCCGAGCAGCATCAGCATCAGCGCCTTCTGCGCGTGCAGTCGATTCTCCGCCTGGTCGAACACCACCGATTGCGCCGATTCGATGACGCCATCCGTGGTCTCCTGATTGCGCTTGGCCGGCAGGCAATGCATGAAGATGGCGTCGGATTCGGCCTTCTCCATCAGTTCTTCATTCACCTGGTAGGGCTGGAATCGGGCGCGGCGTTCGATGGCCTCGGACTCCTGCCCCATACTGGCCCATACGTCGGTGTAGACAACATGCGAGCCCTGGACTCCCTCGGCGGCGTCGTTAGTCACCAGGATCGTGGTCCCGTGCTCGGCGGCGAGTTTCTGCGCCGTCGCCACCACTTCGGGATTCGGCTCGTATCCCGACGGGCAGGCCAGCGCGAAATCCATGCCGAGCCGCGTGCAAGTTAGCATCAGCGAATGCGCCACGTTGTTGCCGTCGCCCACGAAGGTGAGCTTCAACCCGCGCCACTTGCCGAACTTCTCCTTCACGGTAAGCACGTCGGCCAGCGCCTGGCACGGATGGTACAGGTCGCTGAGCGCGTTGATCACCGGGACGCTCGAATACTTCGCCAGGTCCTGCACCGTGCGCTGCGTGAAGGTGCGAGCGACAATCAGATTGGTCCAGCGGTCCAGGTTGCGGGCGACGTCCTTGATGGGTTCGCGCTCGCCGATCAGTCCGGTGCTGAGGATCGAGTCGCCGCCCAACTGCTTCACCGCCAGTTCGAAGGTGATGCGAGTACGCAGGCTCGGCTTTTCGAACAACAGGGCGGCGTAGCGGCCCGTCAACGCGCGCGCGAACCGCGTCGGATTGCGCTTCACCTGCGCCGAAAGGTCCAGCAGGGAGTGGAGTTCGTCAACCGAGAGATCCAGATCCTGTGTGAAGTCGTTGGCGTTCATTCGAGCCGGGAACTCGGTCGGGACGGATGCGGCCATGGCATTCTCCTGCTGAATTATTATTCAGCACTATGAATAATAATACAGTCCAGCCCCCACGGCAAGCGCCGCCTTGACACGCAAGGGCCGGCAATGGGACGAAGGAACATGCAGCGACAACCATCCGGCGCCGTGAACCTCGACGATTTGAAGCGCGAAGCCGCACGCTGGCTCGAGGGTCTACGTGAGGGTGACCCTGACGCGCAGGCACGCTTCAGCCGCGCTTCACCGGACCACACGGGCGCGGCCGGCCTGCACGATGTTCAGCATACCCTAGCCCACGAACACGGCTTCGACACATGGGCCGCGTTGACGCTCGCCGCGCACGAACAGGCCGCCGCCGATTGGGTCGAGGCCTACAAAGGCGACGGCGCCGCGCTCGACCGCCTCAACCGCTACTACGGCCGGCCGTTCACCTTCGCCGACCTGAAGGCCGAAATCTGGCGGCGCGATTACGCCTACCGCCAACGCTCGTCGCGAGTCCCGGAAAACTGGTTCCCCATCGACGAGGCCCGCATCATCGTCGCTCAGGACGCTGGCTTCGGCAGTTGGAGCCATCTGCTCGACGCCGTCGCCCAAGGCTCCTCCCCACAAGGCGCGCCCTACGCGATCGACCCCAAGGAGCCCCGCATCTCGCCCCGCCGTCGCCTGTCGTCCACCGATTGGGAGGAGTTGATCGGCGTCATGAAGGAGCGCTGCATCCCCACGCTCGAAGCGGGCGGCCTCATGACCGACGACGCGCTCGCCCGCATCGCCGATCTCGACTTCGTCACATCGCTGAAACTCGGCGGATCGCGCGAACTCACCGACGACGGTTTGCTACACCTCGCGCGCATGCCGCAACTCGAACGGCTCGAGCTGAGCGAATACCCCGGCGGCCGACTCACCGATCGCGGCCTTCAGGTCCTGCGCGAACTCCCCAACCTGCGCCGCTTCGAGATGACCTGGCAAGCGGGCATAACGGACCGCGGTGTGGCGAACCTCCGCTTCTGCCCGCGTCTTGAGCACGTAGACCTGATGGGGTCGCCCACCGGCGACGGCGCCATCGAAGCGTTGCAGGGCAAGCCGGAGCTGCGCGTCTTCAGCACCGGACGCATGGTCACCGATGCCGGCCTCGCCATGCTGCGCAACTTCCCGCGGATGAAGAACGCCAGCGCCGAAGGGGCCAAGCTGCTCATCGACGGCCCGTTCACGGACGCCGGACTCGCGGCGCTCGCCGGGCTCGACGGTGTGGCCGATCTCGACCTGTTCTGGCACGTCACCGGCATCACGCCGGACGGGTTCGCGAGCCTCGCGCTACTGCCAAACCTCACCGTACTCGGCGCCGACGGCGAGTTGAGCGACGACATCGCGCTCGGCCACATCGCGTCTCTGCTGCGACTGAAGCGCCTGCGGATTCAGGAGTCCGTCGCGAGCGACGACGGCTTCGTCAGCCTCGCCCGGTCGCAATCGATCGAAGGCATATGGGGACGCGTCTGCCCGAACTTCGGGAGCCGCGGATTCCTCGCATTCTCAACGATGCCGTCGCTCAGGACCCTCGGCATCGGTTGCGCGAACGTGGATGACGCCGCGCTGTCGGCCCTACCCAAATTCCCGGCCCTGCGCGAGTTGACGCCGGTCGGCTTCACCGATGACGGCTTCCGCCACATCGGCCGCTGCGCCGCCCTGGAGCGGCTGACCTGCATGTACTGCCGCGACACCGGCGACGCCGCCACCGCGCACATCCGCGATCTCGCGATCCGCTACTACTACGCCGGCCTGACGCAGATCACCGACCGGAGCCTCGAAATCCTCGGCGCTATGCCCTCGCTCGAGCAGGTGGAATTGTACGAATGCCTGAAGGTGACCGACGCGGGCGTGCATTCGCTGGCGCTGTCGCCAAAGCTGCGCGAAGTCCACCTGGACGGGCTGCCCGGCGTCACGCTGGAAGGCTCGCAGGTGTTCCGGCCGGGAGTCCACGTCTACTATTCGAGCTGAGTTAGGGGCCCGGCGTCTCACACTGCTCGATCTCGCGCGTCTGCCGCTCGTCGACGGCGCACACCGCCTCTCCGCCGAACCCGCAGACCACGCCGCCCGGAGTCCGCGAGCACTCCCAGGACTGCGCCTCCACGCTCGACGACCGCAGACGGAACAACGTGCCGGCCGCGAATCCCTTACAAAGCCGCTCCGCCTGGTCCCGCGCCCGGGCCAACGCATCCGTGCGAGCGGCGTCCTCGTCCGGCCGCGCACCGCCCGCCTGCGAAACGTACAGTTGCAGCCGCCGGGCCGCCGGAGTCCACGCCTCCGTCCGCACCATCCGCCGCGCCGCCAGCAAGGCCGCCGCACGATCCCGGTACACGCCCGCGCCGTAAGCGGCCAAATACGAGCGGAGCGCGTCGCAACTGCCGGGCTCACGATTCTCCCAGGCCAGCCGCTCGCGCTTCGCCGGCCGGTTCCCCAGCCCGAGCGTTCCGCACGCATCCGACAGCGCGGGTTGCGCCACCCCCGCCCCGCACACCCGATCCTGCACGCGCAGCGCATTCAAGGCGAACGCCGCGACGCCGAACGCCAGCGCCGTCGAGAGACCGGCATACCGTAGCCGACGCATCAGGCGCGTCCTCGGACCGAGCGCGGGCGGAGCCGCCCGGCCTGCGAGTTTCGCTCGCACAACGGCAACCAGATCCTGGAACGCCGGGTCCCGCGGGTCGCCTCTCCACCGGATGAGGTCCACCGTCTGGATCTCGCCGAACCCCAGCGGTGGACGCACGTTGTCGAACCGCACCGGCGCCAGCACGCCGCGTTCGCGCGCCCGCGACGCCTCATCGCGAACGAAATCGCCGCCCGGACCGGCGCTGCCCGCGGTCCACACCACCACCACGCATCCGGCCGCGTCCAACGCCTGTTGGATCTGCTCGCGCCAGTTCTCCGCTCCCGCCAGCGCGGCATCGGACCAGACGTTGAACCCTTCGTCCTCAAGCGCCCGCACCAGGCGCGCCACGCGGACCTCGTCTTCGCGCTTGTAAGACACGAAGACGCTGCTCATTGGGCCAGCCGCTTCTTCAACGCCTCGATGATCCAGCGGTCGCGCTCTTCAAGCAGGCCGGCCTTGTCCAGCGCGTTCGCCGCTTCCAGCCCACGCTCGGCGTACCGCCGGTCATCGCTCACGCCCGCGATCTTCGCCAGCATCACCAGCAGGTCGCGCTTCCACCCGGCATTAGCGCCGTCGTGCTTCACCATGGCCTCTCGCAGGGCGAGCCCATCCCGGTACGCGGCAGCCGCCGCATCGCGCTCGTTCTTCGCCGACAGACCGTCGCCGATCTTCTCGTAGGCCACGGAAGCGCCGCGCTGCAGATCCCAGTTGGAGCCGTCGCGCGCCGTCAGCGTCTTCAGGATCTTCAACTCCTCGCGATACTCCGCGACGCCCTCGTCCAGCTTGCCAGTGACGAGCAGCATGTTGCCCATCTTCTCGTGGCTGACCGCGAGGTCCCGTTGCGCCGTCGCGCTTTCGGGATCGTGCTCCGCCAGCAATCCCCGAATGCCCAGCGCGCCGCGATGCAGGTTCAGCGCCTCGTCATTGTCGCCCAGCGCCATCAGCGCGTCGCCCGCGCGCTCCATGCCCGTCGCCAGGCTGCGTTGACGGAACACGCTCCGCGGCTCGGCGACAAACAGCGATTGCAGGATCACCAGCGCGCTGCCGTACGCCGTCGACGCCCCTTCCCAATCCTGCTTGGCCGCGAACAGATTGCCGATGCGCGAATGCGCCATCGCGACCTCGTACTGCAGATCGGAATCGGCGGGATTGCTTTCCGAAAGATTCTGGGCCAGTTGGTAGTACCGCAGGTAGGCGTCCACCGCTCCGCCCCCATCGCCTTGCGCGGCCAGCACGTCGCCCAACTCGCGGGAAGCCGACGCCCGCTCACGATCGTTCGACGCCGTCCGCGCCGCACGCTCCGCCGCCCGCCGGGCGTCCGTCAGCCTGCTGGCGTTGCGATATAGCGCCGCCAGTTCCGCCCAGTCCGCGTGCACTCCGGGATCGAGCCGCGTAACCTCTTCGTACCGCGCGATCGCCTGCGAAGTGCTGAGCTTGCCTCGCGCCCGCGCCTGCAACGCCAGCAGCGCGATCCGGCGCCCGTCGGACGCGCTCTCGATATCGGCCCGCTTCCGCCGCGCCGCATCCCGCCCGCGCCGCAGATCGTCGAGAATCGAAAGCGCACCCGTCTCATCGCCCGAATTGAAGCGCGCCAATGCCGCCGCGCCCTCACTCGTCGAGGCAATGTTCTGCACCGCATCGCGGAACACGGCGATCTCCTGCGCATAAGCGCGATCGCGTCCGGCCAACTCCGCGACGTACTTCTCCTCGCTCGCCGTGAGCGCCGCCCGCAGAGCCGCATTCGCCGCCCGTCCGGCGCCGGTCTCGCCGCGCAGCCGCTCGATCTCCGCACGCTGGGCGCGCAGCTTCGCATCGGCGCTCCGTTCGGCGGCCGCCTGCGTCGCCGAAGCCGCGTACAGCGCCGCTGCCACCTCTGCCCGAGCGTCCACCGACCCGCCGCCCGGCTGTCCGCCAGCCGCGGCCAACGCGCCAACCAACGCCGGCGCCACAACGGTCCAGGCCCATTTCATAACGCTGCGGGCGCGGCCCTCGCCCCGCCCGCAGACATTATCGCGCGTGAGCGGCCATCAGCGGTGCTTGATGAACGACCCTTCGTTCAACTCGCGCATCGCCTGCCGCAACTCCTCCTGCGTATTCATGACGATCGGGCCGTACCAGGCCACCGGTTCCTCCAGCGGCTTGCCGGACACCAGCAGGAACCGTATGCCTTCCGGCCCCGCCTCCACCACCACTTCATCGCCGCGGTCGAACAGGACCATCGAGTGATTCCGCGCGTCATACACCGGCTCGGCGGCCGGATCCGCCGCCTGCTCAGTCAACACCGCGCGAGGATCCGACGAATCGCGAAACGCGCCGGAGCCCGCAAACACATACGCGAACGCATTCCGGTCGATGTCGACTTTCAGGCGTTTCCTCTTGCCCGGCGGCACGGAAACATCCAGATAGTTGGGATCCGCCGCGACGCCCTCCACCGGACCCCGCTTGCCCCAGAACTCGCCGCAGATCACGCGGATCTGCGTGCCGTCATCGTCGGTCACCTCCGGAATCGCCGCCGAAGGAATGTCCTGATACCGCGGATCGGTCATCTTCAGGCGCGACGGCAGGTTCGCCCACAATTGGAAGCCGTGCATGCGTCCCTGCGGATCGCCCTTGGGCATCTCCTGGTGCAGGATGCCGCTGCCCGCCGTCATCCACTGGACGTCGCCGGCCCCCATCGTGCCCTTGTTGCCCAAGCTGTCGCCGTGCTCCACAGATCCGGCCAGCACATAGGTGATGGTCTCGATGCCGCGGTGCGGATGCCACGGGAACCCGGCCAGGTAATCGGCCGGGTTATCGTTGCGGAAGTCGTCGAACAGCAGGAACGGGTCGAAATCCCGAGTCTTGCCGAAGCCGAAGGCGCGTTCAAGCTTCACGCCCGCGCCTTCCATCGTGCTCTGCGTGTGCAGCGTTTTTCGTATCGGACGGAGCGACATAGAACCTCCTCGAATTTCCTCAGGGGCGGCCGCCGCCCCGCGTTCAGGCCTTCACAAACTCTACGTCAAGCGTGATGGTGACTTCCTCGCCCACCAGAATCCCGCCGGTTTCGAGCGCGGCGTTCCAGGTGAGTCCGAAGTCCTTCCGGTTGATCTTGGTCACCGCCGAAAGACCGATGCGCGTCGAGCCCCACGGGTCCTTGGCGGGCGGCGTCGGACCTTCCACCTTGAACACGACCTCACGCGTCACGCCGTGGATGGTCAACTCGCCGGTCGCCGCCACCTCGTCCTCGCCCGTGCGCTTCACGCCCGTCGAACGGAACTGGAGCGACGGATATTTCTCGACATCGAAGAAGTCGGCGCTGCGCAGGTGCGCGTCACGTTGCGGCTCGCGCGTATTCACAGTGGATGCGTCGATCGCCGCCTCCACCTTCGAATTGGCGATGTCGCCTTCGTCCAGCGTCAGCGCGCCGGTCAATCCGGTGAACTGGCCCTTCACGTTGGTGATCATCATGTGCTTCACTTTGAACTCGGCCGTCGAGTGGGCCGGATCCAGATTCCAGGTAGTGGTCATTGTCTTCGTCCTTTCACTTCGGTTAGATGCGTTTTAACGATATTCGTTGCAACAACAATGGGGCCGGCGAAAACCCTCACGCCGGCTCCTTCCGGCACGCCGCCAGCAGTTCCCGCAGCGTCCGCAACCGTTCGGCCCCCAGATGTCCCATCAAGGACCGGTGCATGGCCCGAACCGGTTCATCCAGCTTCTCCAACAGATCCAGGCCCTCCTCGCTGATGCGAGTCAGCACCACACGGCGGTCCTGCGTGTCCCGCCCACGTGCGATCAAACTCCGGCGCTCCATCCGGTCGAGCAGCCGCGTGATGTCCGGATCCCGCGAGATCATCCGGTTGCCGATCTCCCCGCACGTCAGCCCATCCGGACTGCCGCGCAGGATGCGAAGCACGTTGTACTGCGCGGGCGATAGGTCGTCGCTCTTCAGCAGTTGGGTCAACGGCCGGGACAGCATCTCGGTCGTGCGGACCAGGTCCAGGTACACCGTTTCCTCGAGGATCGCCGCGCGCCGTGGGGCGGCCTCCGTCTTCGCCTTCATGAGTCGATAATATCCGTTGTAACGAATATTGTCAACACATATGTTCCCGCCCTACCGTGACGCCTGCACGTTCTCCGAAATCAACCGCTCCACCGTCTCCGTCACCTCATGCTCCAGCTTCGTGTGGAACTCCCCGCTCGCCTTCGCCGCAAACCCGGCGTGAATCGCCTTCACCTTCCCATCCCGCCCAACGAAAAACGTGGTCGGCCACGAGTTCAGATTCTCCGCCTGCGGGACTTTCTCCGCCAACTGGTCCGGTTCGCCCGCCAGCAGATACGTATAGTCGATCGCGTAGTTGCGCAGGAACGCCCGCAGCCGCGAAGGATCCTTCAACTGCTCCGTCTCCTCGAAATCCAGCGCGACAATCTCCAGCCCCAACGCCCGGTACTTGCGGTACAGCGCCTCCAGAAACGGCGCCTCATCGTGACAGTTCGGGCACCAACTCCCCGTGACGTTCACCAGCAGCACCTTGCCCTTGAACCGAGCGTCGCCGTTCGAAACCAGCCTCCCCTCAAGGTCCGGGAAACTGAACCGGAACGGCTCATCCGGATCCTTCATGCGAGTGTGCCGCGAAGGATCCGCCGGCTCCGCCAACCGTTGCGCCCGAGCCGCGCTGGGCCGGATGGCCCCCAGCGTCTTCGCACCCTGCGCATTCCGCAACGTCAGTTCGAGCGCGCCCTCCCGCGGCGCGACCTCCAACACCAGCGGCCTAGCGCCCGAAAAATGGCTCAACAGGAACTTCCCGTCCTGATAGGAGCCCGTCAGCGCCCCCGTATCGCCATCCACGCGCAGAATCGCCGCCGCCACCTCCGCGCCGGACTGCCGCACAATCAGCCGCCACGCGCGCTCGCCCTTCGGACTCTCCGTGGGAATCTCCCAAACCCCAGCGATATCCGGCGCCTCGCCCATCCGCGCCGCAGCCGCGTGCCGGACCGCCTCAAACCCGTTCACCGTGCGAGCCGGATTGCCGTACGTCCCCTTGATCCTGCCATCCTCCACCGTCGCCTCCAGCCGCGTCGCGTAGTGGCTGAAGTTGAGCAGCAGCGAATTTCCGGCCAGCCGGCCGCCGGTCGACGTCACCCGTTCATCGCCATTGAAGAAGGAGCCCTGGACGTTCCCATCCCGCTCCTCGATCTCGAAGCGGAACGGCACATCGGCCCCCTTGGCGTGCAAAACGCCGTCCCAAAGTCCGGTAAGCGGCTGGCCGGACGCAGCGGCGGCCGCCAACATCGCGCTGACTGCAAGACGAATATACATAGGATCCTGGACAATAGTACCATTGTCTATCGACATTATCCAGTATCCCGCGCGAACACCCGTTCACCGGTACATCGAAGGGTACAGCCCATGCACCCCAGCCGCGAAAACCGGCCAGTATATGTAATCGAACAGCTTCCAGCACACCAGCAGCAGCACAAACCCGTACGACCGTATCCCATGCGCGAAACGGTCCCACCGCGACGCCATCGACGCGGGCATCAGCAGCGCGATGGCGCTGAACCCGTCAAGCGGCGGCACGGGCAGCAGGTTGAACACCCCCAACAGCAGGTTCAGTGAAAACAGCACACTCAGAAACCGCGCCAGCACGTCCGCCATGCCCGCGTGCACCGGCTCCACCAGATTCAACGAACTCAACCGCTCCGGCGCCTGCAACACGCCCGCCGCGATCCCCACATGAATCAGCACGCCCGCCACGACTACCAGCGCGAAGTTAGCCGCCGGCCCGGCCAGCGACATCCACGCCGCCCTCCGAGGAAACCGCTGCTGCCATCGCGGATCGTACGGAGCGCTCGCCCACCCGATCATCGCCCCGCCCGTCAACAAAGCCAGCAGCGGAACCATCACCATGCCGAACGGCTCCCGCCGTATATGCGGAATCGGATTCAGCGACACCTGTCCCGCTTCGAAGGCCGTCATGTCCCCGCCCAACTTCGCCGCCAGCGCGTGCGCCGCCTCATGGCACGTGGTCGAAAACAAAAACACCACGTAACGTATTAATCCCAGTGCGAGCAGTTCCGGAGTCAAGTCCACCCTCCTATCCTCGCCCAAACAGAATTCCCGCCGAACCCAGCCGGCAACCGGTCATAATCGTAGTTCATGCTCAAGATCGGAACTCTCCGCTGGAAGGGGCGTTGCGGCCGTCACCCGATGTACGATCCAGCCGAAGGAGAAGGCGCCATTCGCGGAGGCTGCACGCGCTGCCAGGCCCTGCTCGAAATCCACCGGCAGCACCTCCGCCTGGTCGAAATGATGCGCGCGTTCGGCCCGGCGCGCGAAAAGCCCGTCAAACCCGCCCGCCTTCTCGACGAATTCCAACCGAGCCTGTTCGACTAGAGGCCCCCATGCGTCTACTCCTCCCCATGCTCCTTGCCGTCACCGCCCTCGCGGCGCCCAAGCGTCCCGTCACCCATGAAGACATCTGGCTGATGAAGCGCACCGGCGAACCCGTCGTCAGCCCCGACGGCCGGTCCATCGTCTTCACACTCACTGAGCCCGACTACGACGCCGCCAAACAGTGGACCGATCTCTGGCTCGTCCCCGCCGACGGCTCCGCGCCCGCCCGCCGCATCACGCACACCAGGGGCGCCGAAAACGGCGTCGCCTGGTCGCCCGACGGCTCGCGTCTCGCGTTCTCCGCCAAGCGCGAAGGCGACGAAGCCCCGCAGATCTACATCCTGCCCCTCACCGCCGGCGGCGAAGCCGAGCGCGTCACCAGCGCGCCGCTAGGCGCCTCGAACCCGCAATGGCGCCCGGACGGCAAAGCGATTCTCTTTGAGAGCGATTACGACCCCATCGCCGCCGAACGCAAGGCCCGCAAGTGGAACGCCCGCATCTACGACACGTTCCCCATCCGCTATTGGAACGCCTGGCTTGACGAGAAAAAGCCGCACGTCTTCGTTCAACCCCTCACGCCCGGCGCGCCCGCCGTCGACCTGATCGCCGGATCGCACCTCGTGAATTCCCCAGGATTCGCCGGCGTCTTCCGCACCTCCGGAGGACAGGCGCTCGAAGCCGTGTGGACGCCCGACGGCCGGTCCGTCGTATTCACGGCCTTCGTCAATCGCGACGAGACGATGTCGGCCGAAACAGAATCGCACCTGTTCGTCGTCCCGGCCGAAGGCGGAGAGCCGAAGCAGATCACCGCCCGCGGCCAGTCCTTCTCCGATCCGAAATTCTCGCCGAAGGGCGACGCCCTGTTCGCGCTCCACCAGAAGCTGCCTGAACGCGGCGGCCGTCTCTACTCGCTCAGCCGCCTGGCGCGATTCGCCTGGCCCGCCGCCGGCCAACCAGCCCTGATCACCAACTCCTGGGACCGCTCCGTCTCCTCGTTCTCCATCTCGCCCGACGGTGCGACCCTCTACATCGCGGCCGGCGACGACGGCTTCGACCAACTGTTCCAGGTCCCCGCGGCAGGCGGCGCCGTGAAGCGCCTGTTCGCGGTCGATCGCGGCGCCTACTCCGACGTGCGGCCCGTTGCGGGAGGCCTGGCCGCCCGCTTCCAAACCTCCATCCAGCCGCCCGAAATCGTCCTGCTGAAGAACGGAGCCGCGCCCTACACGCTTCTCACCAACTTCAACGGGGAGCGCCTGGCCGCCATCGACGCGCCGGACGCCATCCACTTCTGGTTCACCGCCAAAAACGGCAAGCGCATCCACAACGTGATGGTCCTGCCGCCGAACTTCGACAAGGACAAGAAGTACCCGCTCGTCATCTTCCCCCACGGCGGGCCGAACTCCATGTCCACCGACGCCTTCTCGCAGCGCTGGAATAATCACCTGCTCGCCTCGCCCGGCTACGTGGTGCTCGAAACCAACTACACCGGCTCCACCGGCTTTGGCGAAAAGTTCGCCGACGACATCGAACGCGACGTGCTGCGCGGCCCCGCCCAGGAGATCCTGGAAGCCATCGACGAGGCGGCGAAGCGCTACCCCTACATCGACAAATCCCGCCAGGCGGCCGCGGGCGCCAGCTACGGCGGCTATCTCATGAACTGGTTCGAAGGCCACGCCACGCAGTTCAAATGTCTGGTGAACCACGCGGGCGCCATCAATAACGAGTCGCAGTACGGCGCGAACGACGGCGGCCTGGGCCGCGAACTCCGCATGGGCGGGCCCATCTGGGAGAAGGGCGGCCAGTGGAACGATCAGAGCCCCATCCGCTACTCGGGCTCCTTCCAAACCCCCATGTTGATCACGCAAGGCGAGCTGGATTTCCGCGTCCCCCTCAACGAAAGCATGACCACGTTCAAGATCCTGCAGCGCCGCAAAGTGCCCACGCGCCTGGTCGTCTTCCCCGAAGAGGGCCACTGGATCCTGCGCGGCGAAAACAGCCGCAAGCACATGGAGGAGGTGCTCGCCTGGCTAAAAGCGTACCTGTAGCCAAGAAGCCGGCCAGCCGCACGCCGCCCGACATCATCGACGACCTGACGCCGCAATCGCGCCTGAACACGTCGGCGAAAATCGAGGACGCGCGCATCGAAGGCCTCGACATGTCCGGTGAAACCGTTCGCGCTCTGGCCGCAGGAGGATCCGTCTTTGAGCGCATAAGCTTCTCCGGCTGCTCCATGCCGTCCCTGCGCCTGCGCGACGTGCGTCTCATCCGTTGCGACCTGTCGAACGCCGTCCTCACCGGCAGCGAACTCGTCCGCGTCGAGTTCATCGAATGCCGCCTCACCGGCATGAAAGCCATCGAGTGCAAATGGAAGGACGTCCTGCTTGAAGGCTGCGAAGGCGGCTACGCGCAGTTCAACGAATCCGAACTCGCCGGCTGCGAATTCCGCGACACGCAACTGCGCGAAGCCGACTTCCGCTCGGCCGATCTCCAGGGCGCGAAGTTCGCCCACACCGCCCTGAACCGCGCCGACTTCTCCCGCGCGAAACTCGCCGGCGCCGACCTTCGTGGAGCCGACATCGAAGGCGTCACGCTCCGCACGGAGGACATCCGCGGCGCCACGGTCACCACGGCCCAGGCCCTCGATCTGGTGCTTCTGCTCGGCATCGTCATCGGATGAGGCTGCTGCTGTTCTCGCCTCACCCCGACGACATCGCCATCGCGATGGGCGGCTTCGCCTCGATGCTCGCCCACGGCGATGCGGAGGGCGTAACGGTGGTGCTCGCCACCGACGGTTCGGAATCGCTCATCCCCTCGAACGTCCTCGAAAAGCACGGCTGGCTGCCCACCATGACGCCCGTCGACCAGCGCGCCCTGCGAGGCCGCATCCGAGTCGAAGAGGCGCGTGAGGAGATCGCCCGCCTCGGCTTCCCGCGCGACTCCGTCCATCTGCTCACCCGTCAGCGTTGGGCCGCCGACCATCGCACCGCGCCCGCCGACCTGCACCCAGACCTCAGCCTCCGCGACGTCGCAAAGTTCATCCCTGGCCCCGTCGACGGCGAAGCCCTCGCCGAATTCCGCGAGATCATCGGCGACGACGCGCTGTGCTTCGCGCCCGACCCGAACGACCGTCTCCTGATGCACCGCATCGTAACGGACCTGGTCGTCCAAGCCTGCGACGCCTCGCGACTCATCACCTACGAATGCCTGTCGACCATCGAACCCACCGGCCGCCAGTTCCTCTTCGCATTCGGAGAAGAGCTCATGGCCCCCAAGCGCCACGCCATCCTCGCGCACGAATCGATGATCGAGCGGCGCCGTCAATTCGGCGGCTACAGCAACCCGGGAACCGAAGGCTACGACGAGATCGTACGCCGCAGGAACTCGGCGCTCGCCATCGCCAACGGCTGCGAACTCCCCTTCGCCGAACGTTACGGGTTCCCCGCATGACAGCGATCCTGCTAGCCGCCGGCCGCAGCATCCGCATGGGCCGCGACAAGCCTCTGATCGAAATCGACGGCGAAACGCTGGTGGAGCGGCACATCCGCCAATCGCGCGCCGCGGGAGCAGCCAACGCCCTCATCATCTGCAACCCGGACAACGAACCCGCCATCCGCGAACGCTCGAGCGCCCCGACGCTACAACAAAAAGGCGCCGGAATGTCAGGCGCCGTTCTCACCGGTCTCGAAGCCACGGCGGGCCCGATCTGGCTGATCTGTGTGAACGACCTCGTCGCCGACAAGGACTACCGGACCATCGCCCAGGCCCAAGGCGGCATCGTCATCCCCACCCGCCGTCTGGAGCGCGTCTTCGAAGGCGGCTACCTCGAACTCGAAGCCAGCCTGGTGAAGCGCATCGTCGAAAAGCCGCCCGGCGGCTGTCCCCCCGGATCGCCCGCCAACATCATGATCCACCGCTGGACCGCCGGCCAATCGCGCCTGGCCCAACTCCTAAAAGCAGGCATCGACTACGAAAGCGCCGTCAACACGATCATCGCCGAAGGCGCGCGAGCGGTAGCCGTTCCCATCGCCCACTGGACCGCCCTCAAAACGCCCGCCGATCTGGCCTCAATAAAACCCGCGATGCGGCGCCCCGAAGTGTCCTAGAAACTCGATCATCTTATTCTGCCGGTCGTGCACGCAGTACGGACACCCCACTAGGTCGAGCCCATCCACCACCGCCCGCCGCCGCACGCCATCCCAAATCTCCCCGAGCGTCTGCTCATGCACATTCCCCACGCGCCCCGCCGGATTCGTCCGCTTCTGCGCGCACAGATACAACCACCCATCGGCCCCAATCACCGTCTTCATCGCCTGAAAATGGCACCGCGAATAGCCGCGCACCTGGAACGCCTGGTTCTCAAACAGCCGGTCCGCGATATGCACATCGAAGCGCGGTTCAGCCAGATCCAGGGCCTCGTCCAACTGCTCCAGCACCCGCTTATGCAGCGCCGGATCCAGCGCCAGCCCGGAATACGTCTTGAACTGTATATAGTGCGCCCCGGCGTCCTTCACCATCCGCGCATTCGGCACAATTTCGCGCCAATTCCCTTCGTTGATGAAGTACCCGGTCCCCACCGTGCAGGGCCCATCCGCAGCCGCCAGCGCAGCCAGATTCGACACAATCCGGTCGAAATCGTCGTGCCGGTGCAGCGCCCGGTGCGTCTCCCGGCTGGCCGCGTCGAAGCTGAACCGCACGTATGTCGCCGCCTGTTTCAACCTCGCCCCGCGCGCGGCATCCACCAGGGACCCATTCGTCACCAGCCCGCACGACATCCCGTACCCCGCCGCCCGCTCGATGGCGTCCACCGTGCGCGGATGCGTCATCGGCTCGCCGCCGCCGACAAACAACAGCGACTTCGTCCCCAAATCGCGCAACTCGTCGATCAGCGAAAACAGCCGCTCATCCGGCAGCCGTTCCCGCCGCCCCGGCCCGTGCAGCGAATGATAAATGCAGAACTCGCAATCGTGATTGCAGGTATTGGCCGGATCGATCTCCACGCTGGGCGGAAACGGATTCTCGCCCGCCAGATATCGCGCCACGAACCCCTGCTCCATCAACAGCCGCAGCGGCTCGAACAAGAAGCGAAAGCGATGTTGGCGCTCGATGGCGGCGTATTTGTACGCCACCCGCTCGGCCAGGCCGTGAATCCCCGATGTGATGTCCGCCACGTCCTCGGAGACCATCCGGGCCGGGGCGGGGAACTGAATCAACGGGAGCATTTCTCTTGCAGCTCCTTTCGAAAAAACGGGGCGATCCAAGGCCCCCACTTCGACTCGTAATACCGCCGGTTGCGCGCAAACAGAGCGTCATACTCATGCTGCGGCAGCAAGCCGAACGAAGCGGAATGGTGATGATGGACGAAAACATCCTCGGCGCAGGCCGTTTCATAACCCGCCGCCCGAACGCGCATTGTGTAATCGTCGTCTTCAAACATTCCTAGCCCGAATTGTTCGTCCAGCTCGCCCACCTCGTCCCAAACCCGCCGCGGCAGCATCACGCAGAACCAATGCAGCACGTGCGGATGCGTAGTCTGGCCGCGATGCGCCCGCGTATACCACGCCGCCTTCACCCCCATCTCCTCCATGTCCTCATACTGAATATCGATCACGCTCTCATTGCCGGACCGGTTCGTCACCGGCCCCAACAACCCCAGGCCAGGATTCGCGCGAAAGTGCGCCAGCAGATCGCCGACCCACCCATCCGTCACGAAGCAGTCATTATTCAGGAACACCAGGTACTCGCCCGACGCCGCCCGCGCCCCCAGATTATTCCCAGCCGAAAAGCCAACATTCGCCGCGCTACGCACCACCCGCCCATACGGCCGTCCAGCCGCCCAGCGCTCCAGAAACTGCGGCGTATCGTCGCCCGACCCGTTATCCACCACCACCACCTCGAGCTCCGGATAGTTCGAGAACCGGTCGATGCTAGCCAGCGTCGCCTCGGTGAACCAGCGCTGATTATGCGCCAGCACAATCACGCTGACCTTGGGAAACAACGGCGCCACGGCCGCCCGCATCTCATCGCAACGCCGCGACCACGTATTCGCCCGCGCGAACTCCATCCGCGCCGCCGCCTTCTCCGGATCCCGCTCCGCCAACCCGCGCCGGATCCCCTCCACAAACTCCTCGCGCGTCGACGTCAGCGTAATCAACCCGTCCAACCGTTCGATCTCGGGAAACCGCACCGCCACTACAGGCTTACCCGCGCTCATGTACTCCCAAACCTTCATGGGATCGGAAGCCAGCGCGTAATCGCACACCCGATACGGCAGCAGGCAAACGTCGAAAGCATGCAGATACTCAGGCAGCCGCTCATACTCGACGCGCCCCAACATCGTCACATTGGGCAGCGCCTTCAACTCCGACACATCGATCCGCAACACATCGCCAATCAGCACAAACCGCACATCGGGCAGCGTCCGCGCCGCATGCATCATCAGCTCGATATCGGTCCACTCCGCCGTGGCGCCCCAGTATCCAACGGTCTTCCCATCCGGCTCCAACGCCAGCCGTGAAGGCCGCGCCGCATACCGCTCCGCCTCCACGCCATTGCGCACCAGCGCCGGCTCGCGCCCCGTCTCCCGAAACAACTTCTGCTGCAAATGTGCGGACGAGCAAACCGCCAGATCCGCCCCCAGCACGACATCCCGCTCCATCTCGCGAGCCGGACGCCCGGAATTCGCGAAACTCGCGTAATCGTCCATGCAGTCGTACAGCGTCACGTTATTCCGCAGTTGCCGCACCACCGGCCCCCAGAAGGGATAATCGACAATGGACAGCGTCGCCCTCATTCCAAACCGCTCGCGCAACCGCCGCACCCCGCTCTCCATCGCCGCCGCCTGCAACTCGGTCGGAACGTCGCGATAGATATCGGGAGGCCGCACCCCGCCCGGCAGCATGGCCGTGAATACATTCGGCGCCGCCTCCCGAACGGCCGGATCGCCGAACGTATCGGGAACAAAATCGGTCGAAAAGTAGAACACCCGGTGCCCACGCCGCGCAAACTCCAGGCTCAAATGTTGCGGCCGTTGAAACAGGTAATCCCAACTCACGATGGGAAACACCAGCACGTCGTACGGTTGCGGCGGAACCGGCGGCGCCTCCACCGGCTGTGGCCGCCGCCCCAGCCAACCCGCAACCCGCTCCCGCAACGTCACGGGCTTACAGCGGCAGCAGATCCAGCGCGCCCTGCAATTCGCTCCGTGTATGAGCGTCGCCCGCGCGCTCGGCCGCCTCGATCCCCTGTTCGTACATCGTGCGAGCCTCCTCCACCTCGCCCGCCTTCTCCAGCGCCTGCCCGCCATGAAAATACGCGGCGCAATAACTCGGATCGGCCGCGATGAGTGCGCGGAATTCACTCACGGCCGTGTCCAGTTGACCCGCCTTGGCGTACTCCATCGCCAACCCATAGCGCGCGAACTTGTTCGCTGGATCCTCTTCCAGTAAGGCCTTTAGCATGGATACTCGATCTGACATACAGGCTCCAATGGTACAACGTGACTCAAGTCACTGCACATCGCCTGCCACCTCGCCGACACTGGACTCATGAGTTACGAATACTTCGCAGACCTCAACGCCGAGGCCCAGATCCCCCAGAACGGCATCCTCAGCCGCACCTTGCATAATGACGATCACGTGAAAGTCATCGTCTTCGGCTTCGCCCCCGGCCAGGAGCTTTCAGCCCACACCGCGCCCATGTGCGCCAGCATCTACATCGTCAGCGGCGAAGCGACGCTCACCCTCGGCGGCGACTCCATGGACGCCAAGGCCGGCGCCTTCGTCCACATGCCCCCGCAACTCACCCACGGCATCTTCGCCAAGACGCCCGTCGTCATGCTGCTTCAGATGTACAAGCAGGCGCGCTGACCACTATATTGGTGTGAGTGCTCGAACAACGCCTCGACGAAGTGGAGCGGCGCATCCGCGAAGCCGCTTCACGCGCCGGCCGACGCCGTGAAGACATCACCCTGATCGCGGTCACCAAGAAGTTCCCGGCCGCCGTCATCCTCGACGCCTACGCCCTCGGCCTGCGCTCGTTCGGCGAAAACTACGTCCAGGAGTTCGAACAGAAAGCGCCCCAACTCGGCCCCCTGCCCGGCGCGGTCTTCCACCTGATCGGCCATCTGCAATCGAACAAGGCCCGCAAGGCCGTCGAAATCTTCCACTCCATCCAAACCATCGACTCCGTCAAACTCGCCGCCCGTCTCGAACAGATGGGCCGCCCCCTCGACGTCATGATCGAAGTGAAACTCTCCGAGGAGGACGCCAAAAGCGGCGCCGCGACGGCCGACGTGCCCGCCATCATCGAGCACCTGCGCGCCTCCCCGCTCCTCCGCCTCCAGGGACTCATGACCATGCCCCCCTGGTCCGACGATCCCGAACAAACGCGCCCCTACTTCCGCCGCCTCAAGCAACTCGCCGATTCGCTCGGCGTCACGCAACTGTCCATGGGCATGTCCCACGACCTCGAAGCGGCCATTGAGGAAGGCGCCACCCACATCCGCATCGGGACCGCCCTGTTCGGCCCGCGCCGCAAGGAATGACGGCCGGCTTCTTCTCGCCGATGCCGCCCGCGCGAACCGGCGTGGCGGACTACTCGGCCGCCCTCTACGCCGCCATGCGCGCCCAGGGCGACATCCGCCTGAACCAGCCCGCCGCCGCGCGCCTCTACCACATCGGCAACAACGCCCTGCACGGCGACATCTACCGCCGCGCCCTGGCCGAACCCGGCGTCGTCGTCCTGCACGACGCCGTCCTGCACCACTTCCTGCTTGGCGCGCTCGACGAAAGATCCTACATCGAAGAGTTCGTCTACAACTACGGCCCGTGGAACGCCGGTCTCGCCGAACGCCTCTGGCGCAACCGCGCGCGCTCCGCCTCGGCCGCCATCTACTTCGACCACCCTCTCCTGCGCCGCATCGTCGAAACATCCCGGGCCGTTGTTGTTCACAACCCCGCCGCCGCCCGCATCGCCGCCCGTCACGCGCCCGCCGCCCGCATCCATGTCATTCCGCACCTTTTCATCGAAGGCCCCCAACCCGCCGCCTACGAAGTCATCCGCCTGCGCGCGAGCCTGGGCCTCCGTCCGTCCGACACGTTATTCGGCGTCTTCGGCCACCTCCGCGAATCGAAACGCCTGGCCGCCATCCTCGAAGCCTTCCGCCGTCTCCGCGACCCCCGCGCCGCCCTCCTCATCGCCGGCGAATTCGTCTCCTCCGACCTGGCCCGCGCCATGTCTCAACAATTAACCGGCCCACATATCCACCGCGTCGGCTATACTCCTGAAAGAGCATTTTGGCGGTACGCGCACGCGGTCGACGTCTGCCTGAATCTGCGATACCCTACGGCAGGCGAAACCTCGGGAATCGCGGTCCGCCTGATGGGCATCGGCAAGCCCGTCCTCGTCACCGCGGGCGACGAAACCGCCGCCATTCCGGAAGCGGCCGCCGTGCGCGTCGATCCCGGCCTTGCGGAAATCGATATGCTGTCCGACCTCATGCGCTGGCTCTCTCGGTTCCCCTCGGACCGCCACGCCATCGGTGCGCGCGCCCAACATCACATCGCCCGCTGCCACGCCGCCTCCACCGTCGCCGCCGAATTCTGGCGCATCCTGGCCGAAAGCCATGCGTAGCGCAGCCCGCTTCGCCGCCCTCCTGCTAACGGTGGCGTCGGCCTCCGCGCAGATGGACCTCCAGTGGAACCTCCGCATCCCCATGCGCGACGGCGTGCGTCTGGCGGCCAACCTCTTCCGCCCCTCCTCCAACGGCCGTTTCCCCGTCCTGCTCGTCCGCACGCCCTACGGCAAGGGTCTCGAACTCACCGCCAACTACCGCGCCTTCGTCGAACACGGCTTCGCCCTCGTCATTCAGGACGTCCGCGGCCGTCACGACTCGGAAGGCTCCTTCCGCCCCCTCGATCAGGAAGGCCCCGACGGCGAAGACACCCTCAACTGGATCGGCCATCAAAGCTGGTGCGACGGCAAAATCGGGATGTTCGGCGGATCCTATCTCGGCATCGCCCAATGGCAGGCCGCCCTCCGCAACTCGCCCTACCTGAAGGCGATCTTCCCCGTCGTTTCCGGCTACGACGACTACTTCGACCGCTTCTACTCCCGCGGAGGCGCCATGAAACTCGGCCACCGTCTCCTTTGGATCTCGGAAAACCTCAGCCCGCCCGGCTTCGTGCGGCCCGGCCTCAACCAGTTCATGTACTACCTGCCGCTGCGCACCGCCGACCGCGCCGTCAGCGGCGAAACCGTCGACTGGTATCAGGCCTCTCTCAACCACCCCAACTACGACGACTTCTGGCGATCCTTCTCCACCCGCGACAAACTCGACCGCATCCACGTCCCCGTCTTCATCGCCGGCGGCTGGTTCGACAACTACGCCGAAAGCGACCTGGAAGCCTTCGCCGCCCTCCGCAAACTCGGCCGTTCGGTCCGCATCCTGGTCGGACCCTGGCCCCACAACTTCTCCGACCGTCTCTCGGTCGACTTCGGCCCCAACGCCCGCAATCCCGTCCGCCGCTTCCAATTCCAGTGGTTCGACTACTACCTGAAAGGGCAAGGTTCCATCGACCACATCCCGCCCGCCCAACTCTTCCTGATGGGCGACAACCGCTGGGAAGATGAAGACGACTGGCCCCCGCGCGACTCCCGCATCCGCCCCCTGTACCTCGCCGGCAAGGGCAAGGCGGCCACCGTCTACGGCGACGGCCAGCTCCAATGGATGCCGCAGCGCCGCAAGACCGCCGACACATACCTGTACGACCCCGGCAAGCCCGTGCCCACCCGCGGCGGCGCCATCTGCTGCAATGTGCGCCTGCTGCCGCCCGGCCCCATTGATCAGCGCGCCATCGAGGGCCGTCACGACATCCTCGTCTTCACCAGCCCGCCGCTCAATGAGGATCTCCATGTGGCCGGCGTGGTGCACGTGCTCCTGCACGTGTCCACCGACGCCAAGGACACCGACTTCACCGCCAAGTTGATCGACGTCGATCCCCAAGGTCCCGCCCTGGGCGTCACCGACGGCATCCTCCGCCTGCGTTACCGCAACGGTCTCGACCGTCCCGAACTCGCCAAACCCGGCGAAATCTACGCCATCACCATCGACGCCGGCCCCACCAACTGGGCCTTTCGCCAAGGCCATCGCATTCGTCTGGAAGTGGCCAGCAGCAACTTCCCCCGCTTTGACCGCAATCTCAACACCGGCCGCGCCAACGCCGGCGAAACGCAGCTCCGCAAGGCCAACCAGACCGTCTGGCACGGCGGCAAGTACGGATCGGCTATTCTCCTGCCCGTGGCGGCGCGTTCCGGTACTAGTGCGGCGGATTCACGCAGCCCCGTAACAGGACTACCAAAGTCCCATCCGTAACCATTCTCCTATTCGGATCCCGGCCGCCATCCCCCACATTGGGGATGTCCCATGGATCGAAAGACGCTCGCCGCGGCGGCATCCGATGCGCGCCTGGTACTGCGGTACACCCGCCACTGGCTGCACTACGGCTGGATCGGTTTCACCATCCTGTGCGCCGCCATCGCCGCCCTCCGCGGCGCAGCGTCACGATAGCCGCCCGTTATACTGGGAACCGGGTCACCCCATGCCCTTCGAACCCCGACTGCTCGGCCGGACCGGGTTTCTAACCGGCCCCATTGGACTCAGCGCCAGTTACGGAGCCCCCGCCGAATCCGTCGAATTCGCCTTTGAGCGCGGCGTTAATTACATGTACTGGGGCAGCCGCCGCACCGCCGCCTTCGAACAAGGTCTCCGCAACCTGGCCCCGCGGCGCGACCGTTACGCCCTGGTCATCCAATCCTACGTCCCACTTGCGTCCCTGATCGCCTCCAGCCTCGACCGCGCGCTGAAGCGTCTCCAAGCCGACTACGCCGACGTCCTGTTATTAGGCCTGTGGAACCGCCCGGTAACTCCCCGCATCCTCGACTTATGCCATCAACTCAAGGATCGCGGCCGCATTCGTTACATGGCCATCTCCACCCACCAGCGCAAACTCGTCCCGAAACTCGTCCCCGACCCCGCTTACGACATATTCCACGTCCGTTACAACGCCAAACACACCGGCGCCGAGCGCGAGATATTCCCGAATCTCCCATCCAACCCACCCGGCATCGTATCGTTCACCGCCACCAGTTGGCGCCAGTTACTCGACTCGAAGAAGGTTCCCAATGGCGAGCGCACACCCACCGCTACCGACTGTTACCGTTTCGTATTAACCAACCCTGCCGTCCACTTATGTATGACCGGCCCAGCCAACATGGATCAAGTCCGCGACGCGACCCGCGCCATCGAGTTAGGCCCGATGTCAGCCGAGGAGATGGCCTGGATGCGCCGGGTCGGCGGCCACATGTACGGCCGCGCGCGCGTATCATAGGGAAATGCGTCTCATCCTCGCCATCGCCATCCTGGCCCTGCCCCTGGCCGCGCAGAGCCCATCGAAGGACGAAGCAGCCGTCCGCGCCCTGGTGGCGAAGTACGTCGACGCCCGAGAGCATCAGGACCCCAAGGCCACCGAACTCCTCTTCACCGCCGACGCCGATCAGCTCGTCTCCTCCGGTGAATGGCGCAGGGGCCGCGAAGCGCTCGTCAAGGGCGCCATGGCCAGTTCGAAAAGCACCGGCGGCACGCGCACCATCGAAGTGGAATCGGTTCGTTTCCCGGCCCCCGGAGTCGCCATCGCCGACGGCCGTTACGAGTTGAAGGGGCTTACCGGCGGCCAGACCCGCAGCATGTGGACCACCATCATAGCGGTGAAGGCCGGCCCAGGCTGGCGCATCGCGGCCATCCGCAACATGCTGCCCGCCCCGCCGGCCCCGGCGAAGTAACTACTTCGTCAGAAACCTCTCATCGATCTCCACCTGATACCCTGCTGCCAGCCGATTGGTCTCATTCGCCATCCCGACGACAGCCATCAGCTCCCCGAACATCTCATCGGTCATCCCAGCCTTCCGCGCCGAGACAGTATGCGAAGCGATGCAATACCCGCACCCATTCGTAGCGCTGATAGCGACATACAGTAACTCCTTAGTCAGCACATCCAGCGCCCCGGGAGTCATAATCTGCTTCACCCCCGCCCAGGTCCGCTGAAGCGTGGCCGGATCATGCGCCAGCGCCTTCCAGAAGTTATTAATATAATCGGTATTCCGGGTAGCGCGGATGTCATCATAAACCTCCCGCACCACCCCAGTCGATTCCTCGTATTCAATCAATCCCAGCGTAGCCATAGCTAACTCCTAATTAACTGCTCAGCTTCGGTAAACGCCCGCCGCCGCATCAACCGCGTACTCACCATGCAAGTCACCGACGACGAGCAGAAAATCATCGCCAACACGACAAACTGATACACCGCCGCCGCCAGCGGAGCCGCGCCGGACAGCACCATTCCGGCCATAATTCCCGGAATCCAGACAATCCCCAGGCTCCGCAGGTTATCGACCGTGGGAATCAGACTCGCCTGCAGTGCCGCGGTGGAGTACTCCCCAACGGTCGACTCAGCCGCAGCCCCCAGCGCCAGCGCCGTCTCAATCTCCCCCACATGGGACTGGACTTCGCGCGCGAATCGCTCCATCGCCAGCGCATTGGCATTCATGGCGTTCGCAATCAGCATGCTCCCCACGGGGACCAGCGCCCCGGCGGATCGGTCGATCACGCCCGCCATCGCCATCAGGAAGATCACCGACCCGGCCCCCGCCAGTATCGCGTACAAAGAAATCCGCCCCGCCCGGGGAAACCGCCGCGACCGTCGCGACGAAGTCTTCGCCGCCGCCCCGATCATCCCGGCCAGCACCAGCGGCGACATCCACCACGGCCCCTTCAGCACGACAATCAGGATCAAACCCACGGCGCAAATCTGACTCAGCCCGCGCCCCAGCGCTGCCGCCAGGTCCCGCAGCAGGTGAATCCCCAACCGCCGCGCATACAGCGCCACCGCCAGCGCCAGCGCCGACACAATCGCCGCCTGAATCAGCCCTCCCGACAGGTCAGTCTTCACCAACCAACTCCCCGTCCGCCATCCGCAGCACCCGGTCCGCCATCCGCCGGGCCTGCTCCCGATCATGCGTCACCATCAAACAAACCAGCCCGCGCTCGCGGACCATCTCGCCAACCAGCCGTTCGACAAACTCGACGCGCCCCTCATCGAGAGCCGAGGTCGGCTCATCGAGCAGCAGCGCCTCGGGACCATTCGCCAGCGCCCGCGCAATCGAAACCCGCTGCGCCTCGCCGCCCGACAACCGGTCCACGCCCCGCGCGCCGAACCCCGCCAGGTCCACCCGCGCCAGCAACCCGTCCACCTCCGCGTCGCTGACCGTCAGCCCCCGCTGCGCCGGTCCAAACCGCACATTATCGGCCACGGTTCCCGGAAACAGGTACGGCCGCTGCATCACCATCCCGACCCGCCGCCGCAACTCCCTGGGCGCGATCTCCCGGTAATCCCTCCCATCCAGCAGCACCCGTCCGCCCGTGGGCTCGTCCAACCGGTTGATCAGCCGCAGCAGCGACGACTTGCCCGACCCGCTCGGCCCCACCAGCGCCACCATCGACCCCGCCCGCGCCTCGAGCGTCGCTGCGCGGACAATCGTCCGCCCATCCGCCACCCGCGTCAAAGCATCGGTCCCGAGCGTCAAGCCACGATCATACGCCACCCCGCGCCCGCGAAAGATTCAATCGGAGTCCCGGCCCGCCGCCGGTTATAATGGGATGGGAGTCCCTTCTACCTTGGAAATCCGTTCATTCTTTCGTCTGGCGGCGCACGTCCAGATGCTGCCAATCCTCGAAAGCGGTGAGGAGACCCTCG
Source organism: Acidobacteriota bacterium (assembly GCA_018268715.1). Classification (GTDB taxonomy): domain Bacteria; phylum Acidobacteriota; class Terriglobia; order Bryobacterales; family Bryobacteraceae; genus TMP-7. The sequence continues at coordinate 327,537 of JAFDVZ010000015.1, forward strand.
TCGGTGGACAAGCCGTGATGGAAGGCGTGATGATGCGCGCCCCGCACAGCTATTGCGTCGCGGTCCGGAAACCGAACGGCGAAGTCATCACCCAGCAACATCCGCTGCCGAAGCTGTCGGAAAAGTACCCGATCTTCAAACTGCCCATTTTCCGGGGACTCGGGACGCTCGGACAGGCCATGTCGCTCGGCGTACGCGCGCTGCACTTTTCCGCCAACGCCGCGCTCGACGAAGGCCAATCCGGCAAGGCCAAGCAGGAAATCACCGGCTGGGCCATGGGCCTCAACATCCTGTTCTCGGCCTCGTTCTTCATCTTCCTGTACAAGTTCGTTCCGCTCTGGCTCGCCACCAAGATCGGCGCTGCCTATCACGCCGTCGGCGGCCGCGTGGCCATCAACCTGGTGGACGGCCTCATCCGGATCGTCATCTTCCTCGCCTTCCTCACGCTGATCTCGAAGATGAAGGATATCCGCCGCGTCTTTGAATACCACGGCGCCGAACACAAGGTGGTGTTCAACTTCGAATCCGGCCAGCCCGTCACGGTGGAAAACGCCCGCGGCTTCACCACCTTCCATCCGCGTTGCGGAACCAGCTTCCTGCTGGTGCTGATGGTCATTTCGTTGTTGATCTACGCGCTCGTGCCGGTGGACGGTTTCCTGCTGAAACTCGCCACGCGCATCGCCCTCATCCCCATCATCGTCGGCGTCAGCTACGAACTCATCCGGTTCGCCGCCAAGCGCCGCGGCGGATTGATGGCGGCCCTCACCTCACCCGGCCTCTGGTTGCAGCGCATCACCACCAAGCCGCCGTCCGACGACCAGACGGCGATCGCCATCCGCGCCCTCGACGGCGCCATGGAGCTGGAAAAGCAGCAAGGCGGCGAACTGGTCATCGCCTGATCGAAATCACATGGAATTCGCCCAACGACTCGCCGATATTGAGGCGCGATACGAAGACTTGACCCGCCAGATGGCCGATCCGGCGGTCATTAACGACCCCGATCAATACCGCAAGATCACCAAGGCCCAAAGCGATCTGTCGGAGATCGTCGCCAAATACCGCGAGTGGAAGCAGACCAGCCAGAACCTCGACGACGCCCGCACGATGCTTGCGGAGCCCGACCCCGAACTGCGCCAGATGGCCGTCGACGAAGTCGCCCGCCTCGAGCCCGAACTCGTCCGTTTTCAGGAGGAGCTGCGCGTCCTCCTGCTGCCCAAGGATCCCAACGACGAAAAGAACGTTGTGCTCGAAATCCGCGCCGGCACCGGCGGCGATGAAGCCACGCTGTTCGCCGCGGAGATCTTCCGCATGTACTCGCGCTTTGCCGAGGATCAGGGCTGGCGCGTCGAAGTCACCGCCGTCAGCGAGTCCGCGGTCGGCGGACTCAAGGAAGTCATCGCGCTAGTCAGCGGCGCCAAGGTCTACAGCCGCCTCAAGTATGAAAGCGGAGTCCACCGCGTGCAGCGCGTGCCGGAAACTGAGCAGCAGGGCCGCGTCCACACCTCCGCCATCACCGTCGCCGTGCTCCCCGAAGCCGAGGAAGTTGACGTGCAAATCGACGCCAAGGACCTCCGCATCGACACGTTCTGCTCCTCCGGCCCCGGCGGCCAGTCCGTCAACACCACCTATTCGGCCGTGCGCATCACCCACCTGCCCACCGGCCTCGTGGTCTCCTGCCAGGACGAAAAATCGCAGATCAAGAACCGCGCCAAGGGCCTCCGCGTGCTCCGCAGCCGCCTCTATGAGATCGAGCTCGAAAAGCAGCGCGAACAGATCGGCGCCGAACGCCGCAGCATGGTCGGTTCGGGCGATCGCAGCGAGAAGATCCGCACCTATAACTTCCCGCAAAATCGCATGACCGATCACCGCATCGGGCTCACCCTCCACCAGCTCGATCAGATCGTGGAAGGCCGGATCGGCCCCGTCATCGACGCCCTGACCACCCATTATCAGACCCAGAAGTTGAAGGAACAGGGCGGCGACGCCGCCAACGCCGCCTGAATTCGGACACGGCTATCCGCCGGATGATAAAATCGTTCAAACCTCAACGATGTTCAATCGCCGGAAGGCTGTGGGCCCGTTGTTACTCGGCCTCTTGTTTGTCGGCTCAGTAACCGGTCAGCAGTATGCATTTCAGTACTACGGCGCCGAGCAGGGGCTGACTCGCCTCGGCGTCCGGGAAATATTCCAGGACCGCGAAGGCTATCTCTGGTTGTCCACCGAAGGCGGCGTCTTCCGCTTCGACGGGACCCGTTTTCGCCCATTCGGCGCAGTCGACGGATTGCCCTTCAACGTGCTCGCCTCCTTTGGCGTCGCCTCCGACGGAACGCTATTGTTGGCCACCGAGTCCGGGCTGTACCGCCTCGTCCGCCAGCGGTTCGAGCGGCTCCCGCTCCCAGGCGATCCGAAAGTGTCTCCTTACGGCGGCGTTGTCACCGATCCTGTCGGCGACACCTACGTCGGCGCCGCCAACGGCCTTTGGGTTTCCTCCAGCCTCACCGCCGGAAACTCGCCCCAATGGCGCCAGATCGCCGTTTCGCCGGGCGACGGCCGAAGCAGCGTCCGCGGTCTGTCCTCCAAGGGCGGCGACATCTGGTTCGTCAGCGGCGCGAAGGTCTTCCGTCTCGCCGGCGGCCGCGTCCAAGCCTACGACGCTCACGGCTCCACCGCCGACATTACCCGCCGCTGGACCGGCGTCGTCGTCGACGGGCAGGGCGTCCAATGGACCGTCTCCTTTGGCTCCAAGGTCCACACCCGTCCGCCCTCCAGTGCCATCTTCAAGCCCCTCACCGCCGACCTCCCGCCCGCTTCCGGCTATCCCATCCGTGTCGATTCGTCCGGTCGCGCCCTCATCCCGACCACCGGCGGCCTCGCCATCGCCGAAGGCGGACGCTTGCGCATCGTCGGTCGCGATTCCGGCCTGGCCGGCGCGGTGAACTGCGTCTTTCAGGATCGCGAAGGCTCTCTCTGGATCGGACTGGCCGGCCGCGGCCTCGCCAAGTGGCAGGGCTACCGTCGTTGGGAAGGTTTCGGCGCGCTGAATGGCCTCGACCCCGACGTGGTCTACGCGGTCCAGCCCTTGCGCTCCGACTGGGTGCTCGCGGGCACCGAGTCCGGCCTGTTTTCCGGCCGCCGCGAAGCCGAACGCTGGCGCTGGACTCCCGATCCGCGCTTCAAGGACATGCGGATCCGCGCCATTCGCCGCGCCGCCGACGGAGCCATCTGGGTGGCCGCCGAACATGCCGGCGTGGCCCGCCTCGACTCCTCCTTCCGGGACATCCGTTGGTTCCCGCACGCCGTCTCCGGCGCGATTTATTGGGACCTGCGGTGCGGCCGCGCGGGGCGCATGTGGGTGGGCGCCAACTCCGGCGCGCTCGTCATCGAACCCGGCGCCGATCGGATGAAGCCCGTCGAAGGCTCGCCGCGCGAACGCGTCTGGCAGGTTGCGGACACCGACGCCGGCCTGTGGATCGCCAGCGCCAACGGCCTGACGCTGCTGGCGGACGGCAAGGCCCGCACCTTCGGCCCGGCCGACGGACTCCCCGACGCGCATCTCATGTCGATCGCCGCCGCGCCCAACGGCGACGTCTGGGCCGGATACCGTTCGAGCGGCATCGTCAGCCAGGTGCGCCTGGAAAACGGGCGCCTTCGCGTCCTGAATCACGGGCCGGGCCGCCGCGCCGCCGCCGCCATCACTTACTTTCTCGAATTCGATTCCAAGGGCCGGATGTGGACCGGCTCGGATGCGGGAGTCGACGTCTACCAATCCGGCGCCTGGACCCGCTACACCCATGACGACGGCCTGATCTGGGACGATTGCAACCTCCACGCCTTCAGCGAAGGCGTCGACGACGACGTTTGGATCGGATCGAGCGGCGGGCTCTCGCGCTTCCACCCGACCGCCTCCCCGCCGCCCTCCATCGGCGGCCCCCGCGCCGTTTTCTCGGAAGTGCTGCTCGGCGACAAGTCCGTGACGCCCTCTCCCACCCCTGGCCTCGCAGTGGGGCCCAATGAGAATTCGCTCTCGGTGACATACTCCGCCCTCTCGTTCGTGCGGGAGCGTTCCATCCTGTTCCGCTACCGCCTGGAGCCGGCCTCCTCGGAATGGCGCGAAACCACCGAACGGAAACTCCAGTTCCCCGGTCTGCCGCCCGGCCGCTATCGTTTGGAAATCGTCGCCCGCGACGGCTGGGGCAATTGGGGACCGCGCCCCGCTCAACTGGAATTCGAAATCCGGCCGCCCTGGTGGCTCACCTGGTGGGCTACCGCGATCGGAGCCATCCTGGTCGGCTGCGCCGTCGCCGGCCTCGTCGCCTGGCGCGTGCACGCCTATCATCGCCGCATCGAAGCCCAGCGGCGCGAACGGGAACGCGAATCGATCGTCGCCGCCGCCAAGGCGCAACTCGAATCGTTTTCGCACATGAACCGCGTCGCCGCCATTAGTGAGATGGCCAGCGCGCTCGCCCACGAAATCTGTCAGCCGCTGGCCGCCATTTCGAGCAACGCCTCAAGCGCCGTGATCCTGCTCGACCGGCCCACCCCCGACATCGGAGAGGCCCGTCAGGCCGTGGCCGACATCGTCGACGACCAGCTTCGAGCCGCCAAGATCATCGACCGCATGCGCGCAGGCCTGCGCCGCACCAAGATCCAGCCCGCCCCGCAGGACATCAACGCCATCGCCGAGGATGCCGCGCGCTTCGCCAGCCAGTTCGCCATACTGAAGGGCGTGGCCATTCGCATGGAACTCGCCGGCGGTCTGGCCCCCGTCTGGACCGACGAGATCCAGATGCAGCAAGTAGTGTGGAACCTGATTCAGAACGCGGCCGACGCCATGGCCCAGGTTCCCAAGGACCAGCGCGTCATCACCCTGCGCACCCGCCCCGACGCCTCCTCCCCCAGCGTCCTGCTGGAAGTGGAGGATAACGGACCGGGCGTCGCCGATCAGGACAAGAAGCGCATCTTCGAGCCCCACGTCACCACCAAGCCCGACGGTCTCGGCATGGGCCTCGCCATCATCCGGTCGTTTCTGACTCTCAGCGGCGGCGGCATCGAGGTGTGCGACGCGGCCGGCGGCGGCGCGCTGTTCCGCGTGCGTATCCCCTTGGCCGAAACCGTGGGGGCCGGAGCCTCGAAGTGACCGTCCGTACGGCGCTCGAACAGGGCGCCCGCATTCTGTCGGAAGCGTCCATCCCGGTCCCCCGCCTCACCGCCGAAGTCCTTCTTGCGTACGCTGTACGCAATGATCGCGCCTGGCTCTACGCCCATTCGACCGACGAGCTGACCGAGGTCGCCTGGATCCACTACGGCCGCTATTTGAAGGAGCGTCTGGACGGAAAACCGACCCAATACATCACCAGACGCCAGGAGTTTTACGGCCGAGACTTCATCGTCAGTCCCGCCGTCCTGATCCCCCGGCCGGAGACCGAGCACGTCATTGAAACGGCCCTTGAAAAGCTGCCCGGCGCGGGCCCCGGAGCGATCGTAGACGTAGGTTGCGGATCCGGCGCCATCGCCATCACGCTCGCGCTCGAGAGCGGCCGGCCGGTCATCGCGACGGACATCTCGGCGCCCGCCCTGGCGGTGGCCGCGCGCAACCGCGACGCGCTCGCGGCGCCGGTGTCACTGGCGGCCTGCGACCTGACGGGCGCCTTGGCCAGCCGCACTGCGGCGTTAATCGCATCGAACCCACCCTACGTCCCGCTGACCGACCACCCATCCTTGCAGCGTGAGGTGGTGGACTTCGAACCGCACATCGCGCTGTTCGGCGGTCCCGACGGCATGGCGATCTACAATCGTCTGATCGCCGACGCCGCCCGCGTTCTCAAACCCGGCGGCTGGCTCGTGATGGAAGTAGCCTACAACTCCGACGCCCGCGTCCGCGAGCTGCTCGCGGCCAACTTCACGGACATCGAAATGCGGACCGACCTGGCCGGCCTCCCCCGGGTCGTCGCGGGCCGCCTTCGTTAGGCTCTACTCGGCCTGGCGCACAGCACCCAAAGGCGCGCATTCCCCCTGGATCCGCACATCTCATCTGCTCGCGCCACCGATCCGTCGCCTCCCGCCACCGAATGCGGCGCGTAGTCATCCACCGGCAGCAGGCTTCCCCGGTCCCGGTCACTCTGGCCTCCTTCACCATGCGGTGCTTCGTCCGCGGAGCCGGCGGCCTCCACCGACTCCACTTCGAACACCAGCGGCGCTCGTTGATACCCGGTGTGCCATTCCACGATCTTGCCGGTCAGTATCGCCTGGTGGCCGGCCAAGCGTTGCAGGCGGGAACGGATGCCCGGCCGGTCGCCGTCGAACGTCTGAAGCAGGTCAACCGGGCCATCGAACCGCGCCGAGCGATCGCGAGGGTCGGGCTCGGCGCAGACGGGCGAGGGAGGCCGCAGTGCAATCCACTGGTGGTATCCACGCTCGTCGACGCGCTCCAGCCGTCCTCGCATGCGGATCGTCTGTCCCTCGGGAAGACAGTTCCGCCTTGCCCGCCCCGCCGCCCCGCGTTGCTATCCTGTCATCGAATGGCCGGGGACCGCACCATCATGCATCTCGACATGGACGCCTTCTTCGTGTCCGTCGAGGAGCTGTTCGATCCCTCGCTCAAAGGCCAGCCGGTCGTGGTCGGAGGGGCCGCCAATCAGCGCGGCGTCGTGTCGGCGGCCTCCTACGCGGCGCGCAAGTTCGGCATCCATTCCGCCATGCCGCTGCGCACCGCCTACCAGCTTTGCCCGCACGCCATCTTTGTCGACGGCCACCGCGAACGCTACACTGAATACTCGCATCGGGTCGCCGAAGTGCTCGGACGCTTCTCGCCGAAAGTCGAGATGGCTTCGATCGACGAAGCCTACCTCGACCTCACCGGCTCCCGCCGCCTGTTCGGACCGCCGCTCGAAGCCGCGCACAAACTCCACCAGGCCGTGAAGGCCGCCACCGGTCTCAACTGCTCCATCGGCGTCTCGCAGGCGCGCATGGTCTCGAAGGTCGCCTCCGATCAGGCCAAGCCGAACGGGGTGCTGTGGATCTGCCCCGGCGAGGAGGCGTCGTTCCTCGCGCCGCTCGACATCCGCCGGATCCCCGGCGTCGGCAAGGCCGGCGAACAGCGCCTCAACGAGTGCGGCATCCACAAGGTCGGCGACCTGGCGAGGCTCGACGCGGCGCTGCTCGAACAGAAGTTCGGCAAGTGGGGCCTGGCGCTCGCGGGCAAGTCCCACGGCTTCGATTCGGGCGCCTGGTTTGACGGCGAAATCGGCGATCACGACTCGCCCAAATCCATCAGCCACGAGATGACGTTCCACGTCGACACGGCCGACCGAGAGACGCTCGAAGCCACGCTCGCGCGCCTGTCGGAGATGGTGGGCCGCCGCCTCCGGGAGCACTCCCTGTTCGCCCGCACCATCCAGTTGAAGCTGCGCTACAGCGACTTTTCCACCTACACCCGCGCCCACTCGATCGACCACGGCACGCAACTCGACATCGAACTGCTCGAGGAGATACGCGGGCTGTTCCGCAAGGCCTGGGACGGGCGTCCCGTGCGTCTGCTGGGCGTTCACGCCGGGTCGTTGAAGCAGGACCAGGGCCAGTTGAACCTGCTCGACGAAGGCCGCGCCGAACGCTGGCGCAAGGCGCTCTCGGCCGCCGACAGGATGCGCGACAAGTTCGGCGACCGCAGCGTCTCGATAGGCGCGGTGATGAAGCGCCGCCCGCCCAAGGATCAGTAAACCCGGTCGAGCGCGGCCGAACGCTCCCGATCCTTCAGCAGCCCCGCGGCCGAGTAGGCGTCGTGCCCGGTGAACAGGAACCGGTGCAGTTCGGCGAGGCTCGGGATTCGGGCCAGCAGCCCGCGGGCCGCCGCCAGGCTCTCCCGCTCCCGGGCGCGCCGGAATTCCAGGTCGGCCGCCGGCATGCCCACGTCCGGCGTCGATTCGAAGGCCAGTTCGTAGCCCGCTTCCGGAGCGATCGAGAACACCCAGCGGAACACCGCCTCAGTGCGCTCCCGATGGAACTGGGAGGTCACGATCAGCAGCCGGCGCCAGCCCCTCGGCTCGGTGTGGATAAGGCGCGCGAAGTAGGCGTTGCCGATGGTGTCGAAGGAAGCGGCCTCGATCAGGATGTCGCCCGGCTCGACGCCCCGCTCCATCAGGTAGCGCGCGCCGGCGCCGGCTTCCGACACCGGATAACCCGCCCGGTCCACCGGGCCCGGCTTATGCGGAGTCCCCGCGCTGAGGCAAAGTAACGGTTGGCCGGCCCGCAGCTCCAGCGCGCGGTCGAAACGGGCGGTCATCCAGGGAGGCAGCAGCCCGCCGGCGCGTACTCCGCCGCCGGGGACCACGATCAGATCCGGAATCAAGCGGCCTACATCTTATAGCGGCCCAGATCCTCGTCGTTGAGGTTCTCAAGCCAGCGCCGCAACTCGTCGTTGTTCACCTTGTCGGTTACCGACGTGGACGACTTCGAGGACTTCAGCACTCCCTCGTCGACATAGATCGGGCAATCCAGCCGCAGCGCCAGCGCGAGCGCGTCGCTCGGTCGCGAATCCACGCTGATCAGTTCGCCGTCCTTCTCAAGCCAGATCACCGCGTAGAAAGTGTCGTCCTTCAACTCGCTGACCACCACCTTGCGGATGCCCGTCTTCATGCCGAGCAGCAGCACCTTGATGAGGTCGTGCGTCATGGGGCGCGGCGTGGAGACCTTTTCGATCTCGAGCGCGATGGCGTTGGCCTCATAGATGCCCACCCAGATGGGCAGGATGGAATTGCCGTTGATGTCCTTCAGGACGACGATCGGCATGTTGGTCACCGGGTCCATCATCAACCCGCGGATCTTCATCTCGATTTCCATGTCAACCCCTCCCGTCCTCGAACAAACGCCCCACTCGCTAGTTTACGCTTTCGCCAACCAGCGAGTTGGGACCGGAGCGCGTCACCTGTACGTCGAGATACCGCCCAATCAGCGATTCGCCGCCCTCGCGCGGGCGGATGAAGTTCAACGTCTTGTTCTGCGAGGTGCGGCCGATCCACTGGCCGGTGGCCTTGTTGAAGCCCTCCACCAGCGCCTCCTGCACCGTGCCCACCGCCGCCGCGTTCTGTTTGATCTGAATGGTCCGCTGCTTTTCCTGGAGCGCCGTCAGGCGAGCGCTCTTCACCGGCTCCGGCACGTGGTCCTCATAGCGCAGGGCCGGCGTGTTCGGACGCTGCGAGTACTTGAAGCTGAACACCGAGTCGTAGCCGCACTCGTCGAGCAGGTTCATGGTCGCCTCGAAGTCCTCGTCCGTTTCGCCGGGGAAGCCGACGATGATATCGGTGGTGATGGCGATGTTGCGGGGCGAACGCTTCATCCACTCGATGCGGCGCATGTACTCGTCGCGCGTGTAGAGCCGCTGCATCCGGTCGAGCACGCGCGTCGAGCCGGATTGCACCGGCAGGTGCACGTGGTTGCACAGCACCGGATTCTCGTCCATCGCGTCGATGATCTCCTTGCCGAAGTCGCGCGGATGGGACGTGGTGAACCGGACGCGCCGGATGCCGGGAACCTTGCCCATGGCGCCGAGCAGCGCGGCGAAGTCCCAGCCGGCGGGCGAGGGGTCGCGGTAGCTGTTCACGTTCTGGCCGAGCAGTTGGATCTCGGTGTAGCCGGCCTCGGCGAGCGAATGGGCCTCCCGGATGACGCTGTCGCTCGTGCGGCTGCGCTCGGGCCCGCGAGTCATCGGCACCACGCAATAGGCGCAGGCTTTGTCGCAGCCTTCGATGATGGTCAGATAGGCCCGGTGCGGATTGTCGCGGCGGGCGAAGGGCGTCTCGAACGTGTCCTCGGTCTCCAGGCTGAGGCCGGTGACGCGGCGGGCGCCGGACTCCAGTTGCACCAGCATCTGGGGCAGCGAGTTATAACTCGCCGAGCCGCACACCAATCCGACGTGGGGCGCCTTTTCAAAGACGCGATGTCCTTCCTGTTGCGCCACGCAGCCGAGCACGCCGAACACCTTGCCCGCGCCATGATCCTTCTTGAACTGCTGCAGCCGGCTGAACACCTTCTGTTCGGCCTTGTCCCGGATGCTGCAGGTGTTATACAGCACCAGGTCGGCGGACTCCGGCGTAGCGACCTGTGAATAGCCTTCGGCCATCAACGTACCGATCACTTTCTCGGAATCGTGAACGTTCATCTGACAGCCGAACGTTTCGATGTAGAAGGTCTTCATGCGGGTCTACCTTCTAGAGTAACAGCTTGGTCCCAACCGATTGTCTTAACGCTGTTTGGCCGATCGGGTTAAGAACTTGACAATCGGCTAAAAACGGAATACGCTCCCTGTTAAACCCAACAACCGGAGCAACTTGCGCCGGTTGGTAGTCTCGAATCTGTTCTGAAGGTTAAAAAGAAAGGGAGAGTGACGAATGAAGCGCATTCTCACAGTGGGAGTGTTTGCGTTAGTCCTTGGCTTGGCCCTGGCTCCGCACGCATTCGCTCAAGCAACCTCGACCTCCACGTTGCAGGGCACGGTTCTCGACAAAAGCGGCGCCGTAATTCCAGGCGCCGAAGTGAAAGTTACCAGCCCCTCCACCGGTTTGACGCGGCAGATGAATTCCAGTTCCGCCGGCAGCTACCGGTTCGACCAGATGCCCGCCGGCAAGTACGAACTGCGGGTTTCGGCCAAGGGTTTCGCCACCGAGCTGATCGGCAACCTGGAACTGATCGTCGGCCAGACGGCCACCATCAACTCCACGCTGTCGCCCAGCCAGCAGGCTGAAATCGTGACGGTCGAAGCCGGCGGCGCGCCGCTGGTGGACGTTACCAAGACCGACATCAGCACTCCGATCAACACGCAGCAGGTGCAGGAGCTGCCGTTGAACGGACGCGACTTCGTGAACCTGGCGATTCTCGCGCCCGGCGCCCGTCCGGTGGACAGCTACGATCCGACCAAGAACCGCGTCGGCGTGTTCGCCACCAACGGCTCGAGCGGCCGCAACGTGAACGTCACGGTGAACGGCATCGACAACAAGGATGGCACGGTGGGCGGCCCCGTCATGCAGATGCCGCTCGAGGCCATCCAGGAGTTCAACATCAGCACGCAGCGCTTTTCAGCCGCCAACGGACGCAGCGAAGGCGCGGCGATCAACGTGATCACCAAGTCCGGAAGCAACGAACTCCACGGATCGGCTTACTTCTACGATCGCGAAAAGGCCTTCAACGCCCTGAACGCGTTTGAGACCGAGAAGGGCGACTTCAGCCGCCAGCAGTTCGGCGGATCGATCGGCGCTCCCATCAAGAAGGACAAGACCTTCGTGTTCTTCGCGCTCGAGCGGGCGCGCGAGGAAACGGCCATCAGCGTGGACCCGGCCGGCTACAAGGAACTGGCCGCGGCCAAGGCCGCGGGCTTCGCGCTGGAGCCGGCGACGTCGATTCCGACGCCGTACTACGACTGGCGCTACAGCGGCCGCCTGGACCACCGCCTGAGCGAGAAGCACAACCTGTTTGTCAGCTACAACAACCAGAACAACCGGGGGTTGAACGACCAGTCCGGTTCGAACAACGACCTGACCGCGGGCAACTTCACCACCAACCAGCTCATCCTGGCCAACGCCACTTTGAGTTCCGTGATTTCGCCGCGCATCGTCAATTCGGTGACCGTGGGCTACCAGTATTGGAACAACCTGATCGCCACCGACAAATACGCCAACACGTTCAACACGCCGTCGGTGACGTGGGGCACCAACGGCAACGTTCCGCAGCAATCCTACCAGGCCAAGTGGCAGTTCAAGGACGACCTGTCGATCATCCGCGGCAGGCACACGTTCAAGACCGGCTTCGACTTCCTGTATGAGCCGAAGCTGGGTGGATTCTTCGTTTATAACGCGACCCCCGCCATCACCTTTATCGACGACCCGACCACGATCGTCGCCGACAAGGCGAACTACCCGCAGGGCTTCGCCACGCCGGGCGCGGTGTCGAGCATCAGCTACACCTCCGGCAACCCGTACTTCTTCATCTCGGGCAAGATGTTCGGCGTCTACTTCCAGGACGACTTCAAGGTGAACCGCAAACTGACCTTGAACCTGGGCGTGCGCTGGGACCGCGACTTCGGCCTGTTCGGCAACGACCAGCAGCTCCGCAATCGCACCTACCAGATGCTGAAGGCGGTGGGCAGCCCCTACGCCGGCACTCCGCACGACGACAGCAAGGACATCAGCCCGCGCTTCGGCCTGGCTTACGACGTCAAGGGCGACGGCAAACACATCGTCCGCATGGGCTATGGCCTGTACTTCGGCCAGACCTTCCAGAACATCCCGCTGTTCATGCTGCAGCAGGCCAACCCGACCCTGTTCTCGCAGACCGTTTACACGAGCGCCGGACCCGGCGATCCGACGGCCAGCGCGCTGCCGGGCGGCAAGCTGCTGTCGGCGTGGCGCTATGGCGTGGACTCGGTGCCCCCGATTCCGGCGGCCTCCACGGTGCACAACCCTGGCGACGCGACCAATATCGTCGACAAAGACTACCGGAATCCGTACACGCAGCAGTGGAACGCCGGCTACGCCTGGTCGTTGACCGACAACCAGGTGATCGAAGTCGATTACGTTCACGTTCTCGGCCTGCATGAGAACAAGAACGTCAACATCAACCCGCAGCTTCCGTCGCTGGGCTTCGCGCGTCCGTACACGGCCGCGTTCAAGGCGGCGGGCCTGCCGGTGCTCGCGCAGATCACCGATAGCCAGTCGATCAGCCGTTCGCGGTACGACGGACTGAACATCGTCTACCGGCGGCGCATGACGCGGCACTTCAGCATCAACACCAACTACGTTCTGTCGCGCGGCGTGTCGTACAACGGCGCGGCGGCGAGCTACAGCATCCGGCCGAGCGACATCCTGAACATCTTCGGTCCGCAGGACTTCGGCCCGGTGCCGAGCGACGAGCGGCACCGCTGGGTGTTCAGCGGCATCTTCGACCTGAAGTGGGGCATCAAGGTCTCGCCGATCATGCAGTGGGCGTCGGCGCGTCCTTACACCGCCACCGAGGGCCTGAGCTGGTACGGTTACGGCGGCGGCGTGGGCACGGCGCACGCGGTGCTGCTCAAGAGCGACGCGAACAACTACACGGCGACCAAGAGCTACACTTCGGCGCAGTTGCGCGACTGCGTGGCGGCCGGCAATTGCACGGTGGCGCCGTTCGACAGCCTGCGCGGACAGGCGTTCTTCCAACTGGACAGCCGGTTCAGCCGGGAATTCCTGTTCAAGGACCGCTGGAAGCTGGACCTGTTCTTCCAGGCGTTCGACCTGACCAATCGGGCCAACTACGGCGGAAACTACTACGGCAGCATCCGAAGCACCTCGTTCGGCCAGCCGTCGGGCTTCCTGTCGGCGAGCGGCGTGATTGCGCCGCGGTCGTTCTCCGGAGAATTCGGAGCAACGTTCCGTTTCTAAACACTGTTCTGAGTAAGGTAGAGGGCCGGTTTCCTAAGGAAATCGGCCCATTTTCTTATAGGTATTCTCCCCAAGCCCTATTGACGACGCGGTACAATAGGATATGCTCGCACGGGTGCAGCACGACGCTACTCGGGTTTCCGCTCTCGTAACCGCTCTCGAACAGCATGAAATTACCCTGGATGAATTTTCCGACGCTGTCGAGTTTCTGACTCCGGAGGCCATTCAGGTCACTTCCACAATTCTACGGAGTTGGGCCGGTCCGGACGGCTTGTATTCCGGATCTCTTTCCGTGGCAGCCTGCCTGTGTTCCCGGCTGGCGTCCCGCGGCCGCAGCCTATCCTGATTTCGGCGCTTCCGGCGCTATAATTTCAGGACTGTGAATTTCACTGAAGCCACCCGCAAGTACGAACGATGGCTGGGGCGGGAGCTTACTCTCGTCCGGTCCGACCTTACCCTCAAACATCAACACATGACGGAAGGGTGTTTCCCTTTCCTGCGCGCGACTTTCTATCGCTGGGCCCAACTGTTTCCCGAGATCTGCAAGGCGCAGCACACGGCGCCGCGCGTGCTCGGGGTGGGCGACCTGCACGTTGAGAACTTCGGGACCTGGCGGGATATCGAAGGACGCCTGGTGTGGGGCGTCAACGATTTCGACGAGGCCGCCACGGCCCCGTACCTGATCGACATTGTGCGGCTGCTGGCGAGTGTCGAGATCGCGCGGGGCGAGCAACGCGTCCACATCGCGACCGCGGATGCGCTGGAAGCCTTCCGGGGCGGCTATCGAGAGCATCTGGAATCGGGCGGCGAGCCGATTGTGCTGATGGAGAAGCACCCGGCGCTGCGGACCATGGCGGTGGCCCGGTTGAAAAATCCGGCGGCGTTCTGGACCAAACTGAACGGCCTTGAGACGCTGCGGGGCGGGGTTCCGACCGAGGCGGCGCGCGGCGTTCGGGCGCTGCTGCCGGATCGGAAGGCGACCGGGCTGCGATGGGTGCACCGGACCGCCGGGCTGGGGAGCCTGGGGCGACGGCGGTTTGTCGCCATCGCGTCGTGGCGCGGCGGGCTGATCGCGCGGGAGGCCAAGGAGCTGGCGCCTTCGGCCGCGGTGTGGGCCGGTTGGGCGAAGCAGACCAGCATACGGTACCAGGAACTGATCGAGACCTCGGTGCGGTCGACGGATCCGTTTGTCCGCCTGCGCCGGAAGTGGCTGATCCGACGGCTGGCGCCGGATTGTTCGCGGATTGAGCTGGCGTCGCTCGGCGAGCAGCGCGATGAGCAACGGCTGCTGCAGAATATGGGCCGGGAGACGGCGAATGTCCACCTGGCTACCGGGAAGGCCAAGCGGCTGCTGGCCGATTTGGAGTCGCGCAAGGCGTCGGAGTTGCTGAAGGCGGTGAAGGCCATGGTGAAAGCCACCGGGGCCGATTGGGCGGAGTGGAAGGCGGCCCATCGCTGACACTTCGGGCTTGGGCGCCGCGCCGCCGACCGCGCTAGACACGGTTTTCGGCGTCGGGGGCGTCCGGCCGAGGCTGGTTTTCGCGCTTCCAGGAGTCCGGCGTGGCGAAGGTGTTGCGGTAAATCGCGTTGTAACGGTCCTGCTCTTCCTGCTCCCGGCGTTCCTGGCGGCGTTGAGCGGCTTGCTCCTCCAATTTCGCCTTGTGCTGGGCGGCCGCCTTCAGGAGTTCGGCGTGCGCCTTGAAGTAGGCACGGGCGGCGTCGTTTGCGTAGCGGCGCAGGAGCTCGAATATGTTGTTGACTTTATTGGACAAGTTCGCCACCAGGAGCGATTCTGGGTTCGATTCGTCAACCCCTGCGATCAGTTGTTCCAGGGCGATGGATTCGTATCGACGGACACGGTCGAGGCGCCAGCGGCTCTCCGCCATTTGGCGCAACAGGAACTGGGCGTGGGGGGATTGGGGCTCGAATTCGCGGGCGAGTTCGTCGGTGAGGTCGGCGAAGGCGGCGGCGTCCTCGTGGGGGAGGACGACGAATCCGTGCGATAGACCGTGGGTGGTCGAGTTTCGGGAAGAGGCGGCCTTGCCTTCCGGCGTCTTCGGGCCGGTGGAGCTTTTCGCGTTCTCGCGATTGGCGTGGATTTTCAGGGTCGAACTCATGCTGGCTGTTCTCCACCTTCACTGTAGCGGCCGGGTGCAAGCTTTATGGGGGCGCTTTAGGAGTGAGTTGGTTTTGAATCAGATGGTTGGGCTGTGGATAAATCCGTGTGAACGGGCGTCAGCGCAGGGCTTGGGCGAGGGCTGCCGCGCCGCGGCGGATGGCGCGACGGTCGAAGGCGGCGAAGCCTAAGAGCAGGGCGGGGTGACGGCGGCGGGAGAGGGAGAAACGGTCGAGAGGCCAGACTTCCACATCGTGGTTTGCGGCGGATTCGGCGGCCTCCGTGGAACTCATGCCGTTCAACAGACGGGCCGGGATGTTGAGGCCTGCTTCGATTTCGGGTAGTTCCAGGACGCCTTCGAGATGATGCCCGATTTCCTGGCGGAGCGCCTGGAGGCGATCGGCGTAGAGCCGGCGCATGCGGCGGAGGTGGGTGGCGAACTGGCCCTGATCGATGAACGCCGCGAGCACCTGCTGGGGGAGGACTGCGGGGTGGCGCTCCACTAGTGACCGGAGGCGGAGGAGCGGGTCGAGCCACTGGTCCGGGAGCGCCAGGTAGCCCAGGCGGAGGGCGGGGAAGAGCGCCTTGTTGAATGTCCCGACCAGGCAGACCTGGTCCGCGCCGGGGAGTCCTTTCATGGCCGGCAGAGGGCGGCCGGAGAAGCGGAATTCGCTGTCGTAATCGTCCTCAAAGATGGCCACGTTGTGGCGACGGGCCCAGTTGAGGATTTCGAGGCGACGGGGGAGGGCGAGAGTGACGCCGGTGGGGAACTGGTGGGCGGGCGTCAGGTAGACGGCCCTGGGGCGGGGGCAGGCCTTGAGGCCCGCGGCGAAGTCCAGCCCGTCGGCGTCGACCGGGACGGGGACGATGGCGGCGCCGGCGCGGCGGAAGATTTCGGCGGCTTCGATGTAACCGGGGTCCTCCATCCAGACCTTGTCGCCGGGGCGGAGGAGGGCTCGGGCGAGGAGGTCGAGGCCTTGCTGGGCTCCGGAGACGATGACGATTTGGGCGGGGTGGCAGGCGACGCCTCGCGAGGCGCCGAGGTGGGCGGCTATGGCTTCGCGGAGGGCGGGTTCGCCGGCGGGGGAGCCGGCGGCGAGGTGGGCGAGGCCCAGGGATTTCGTGATGCGGGCGGTGAGGCGGGCCCAGGTCTCGATGGGGAACTCGGCGAGGGCGGGCTCGACCGGGCGGAAGGGGCGGATGCGGGCGGGGCGCGTTGGGAGGCTCGGGCGGGCGGCGGGCTTCGGGGGGCGGGGCGGGGTGTAGTCCTCCGGGAGGCTGGCGCTGACGCGGGCGCCAGAGCCGGCGCGGGTTTCGAGGTAGCCTTCGTCGCGGAGTCGGTTGAAGACGTTGACCACGATGCGGCGGGAGATGACGTAGTCCTGGGCGAGGCGGCGCGTGGGCGGGAGCGCGGCGCCGCGGCGGAGACGGCCTTCGAGGATGGCTCGGCGGAGTTCGTCGTAGAGCCATTGGGTGATGGTGGAACCTTTGGGCCGGGTTGGGAGGGCGATGTCGTGGGGTTTCAATTGGTCCACCGTATGTGAACGAAAGTGGCTACATCGAGTGTACCGATTCGCCGGTAGGATGGAGGCAGGAGGGACGATGGCTGTGGATCGAGTGCAGTTGGTGCGTACGGCGGAGACGGATTGGAAGGCGCTGGATGAGCCGGGTGTGACGGGGATTTCGGTGAAGGCGCTGCGGCGTGACGAGGCGAGCGGGCGGGCTCCGACGATTCTGCTGAAGTTCGAGGCCGGGGCTTCGTATCCGGCGCATGACCATCCGGGCGGGGAGGAGATCTTCGTGCTGGAGGGCGAGGTGCGGCTGGGCAAGGACCGTCTGCGGGCCGGGGATTACTTGTATACGCCGGTGGGAGGAAAACACTCCGTGCGGACGGAGACAGGATGCGTGTTGCTCCTGTCCGCGCCCGAGGAGGTGGTGATTCTTACAAGAGATTAGTTGCCGGAGATAACTCCCGAGGCGGTTTCTTTCCCCTTGTTATAGATCGCGTATTGCGAATCGCCGAGCCGGGTGGCGATTTTGACTGTCTCGAGCGGCGAGTTACCCGCCAGGACTAACACCATACGGTGGGCGTCCTGGGGGTTCCGCGCCGCGTAGATCAGCGCTTCGTATTCCGAGGCGTGGTCGGTCCCGTTGATGCGGAACACGGCGCCGTCGTATTCAAGGCCGATTTGAGGCGCGAGGGCGGCCAGCGCGGAGTTGGATTCGGGCCTGCCGATGAAGACGATGTCGTGGGTGCGGAGGTCTTCCGGAGTCAGCTCAAAGTCCTTGCGGATGGGGGCTTCGCTTTCAAAGCGTTCGAGCGAGGCGGTCTGGAACTGCTCGGCGGCGTAGCGGTTCGCGCCTGCGTCCTGTAAGGTGCCGTAGACGATGAGCGCGCCGTCGAGACGGCTCAGGATGTCGGCGGCGAGGTAAGACGGTCCACCTTTGTCGCCGGGCAGTCCGGTTTCGTCGAGCCACTTGGAGAAGAAACTGGACAGGTTGCGGTTGGCGGCCTTCGCGGCGGCGTTGCGGAAGGCGGCGGAGTCGACCTTACGGGCGGTGTTTTCGGCGAACCACGACTTCATGAATGGGAAGAACGCCTCGTCTCCCATCTCGGTTCGGAGGGCGTCGAATACGAGTGCTCCTTTCGAAGAAGCGAGACGCGATGGCGTGGAGTTATCCAGGCTTTCGGCGAGCTGAGACAGGGGCTGATCGCCAGTTAGGGCGGCGCCACGATATTCGACTCGCAGGTCATCCAACATGCCGCCGGAATGGCGGGAAGTGAGCACGTGATAGTAGGCCGTCGCGCCGGCGGGGATCCAACGATCGGAGGGGGCGGCGGGAAGGACATAGCCTCCCCAAAGGCGGCTCTTGTCGATGGGCTCGGGACGCTTGTTGGCGACCGCGGGGGCGGGTTTCGGTTCGGGCTGATCGAGCGCGGCGGGGCGGGCGGCGGTGAACAGGCGGTAGCCGGATGGATACAGCCCGTCGTTGGCGTCGTACTGCGAGCCGTGGCGGGAGGGGACCCATTCGCGCTGGTTGGGCTTTCCGAACGTGGCCCACACCATCAGATTCGACGCCATTTCGGCGGATGCGATCTTGGCGTCCATGGCCGACGAACTGACCAGCGGCGCGGTGCGGAAGGCGAGCGCGGCGAAGCTTTCGTCGATGGAGCCTTTGTGGTCGCGGTACATTTCGCGCCACTTGATGTCGCGCGGGGACGGGGAGAAGGACGTGTTTTCCGGGCGGCCATTGGGGTCCGGAATGGTCTCGAGTCGAACGTCGAGGTCCTTGGTGTTGTTACAGCCCCAATAGAAACCGTCGGTTCCGCCGAACCACTGATTCTTCGAACTACGCCATAGACGGGTCTTGCGGGTGCCTAACTCGAACATGGCGATCTCGTCGTTCTTCGCGTCTCCGATTAACCACTCATTGGTGTAGAGGCCGTTGTTCTTTTCGCCGAGATAGGCGACGACTTTGTCGATGTTATCGCCGTATTGGATGGCCCGGCGGGCCCGGTAGCCCACGGATGTCCCTTCGCGGTTGAAGGCGGTCTGGCGGATGGTGGTTTCAGTCAGGACGACGCCGGAATCATTCTGATACCAGTCGGTGCCGCTCTGAATGCCGCCGGGGTAGGCCTGCATGAGGACGCGATGGCCCGCGGCGGGTTGGACGTCGAGCATGATGTTGGTCTGTTCGGCGAGAGTTTCGGGCCAGAAGGTGGTGTGGGCGATGACCATGTGGCCGTCGCGCGTGGCCTTGCCGGTGGCGGCGAAGGAACTGCAGCGGTCGGTGACGGCGGTGGGCTTGGCGCGGGCGTAATCGGGAGGGACCAGGCCGAGGCCTTCGAGTCCGCTGGGCGTGGCGCGCAGGGCGGGAGTTAGCAGGCCGAGTTCAGTGATGGTGTTGGCGGCGACGATGTCGAGCAGGTCAACGGGCTGGTGATTGTAAGTCGCGCCCGCGGCGGCGGCGCCGTCGGCGATGCCTTTCATCTCACGGAGCATCTCGTCGTCGAAGGCGTGCGAAAACAGGGCGTCGGCCATGGTGCGGCCGATGCGCCAGGCGCTGGGGCGGGAACGAGCGTCGAGTTGGGCGGCGCAACGGTCGATGTAGCCTTCAATTTCCTTGGCGAGCAGATAGCCGTGCTGGTAGCCGCGATCGTAGGGTTGGCCTTCAATGTGGAGATAGATCCAGCCGCCTTGCGGGTAGCGGTAGGCGGGGCCGAGACGCTTGACGGCGGCGGTGCGGGGCCAGTTGGCGGAGGCGGACACCTCTTCGATGCTGACATCGTCGAACCAGGCGCGGCCGCGGGCGGCGCCGCCGAGACCGGTGGTGAGAACGACGCGGTCCTGGGAGCGGGTGGCGATGAAGCGGAGCTTGAGGCGGGTCCAATCACGCGTGCCGGCGAGGGATTCCGAATGAACGTCGAAGGGCATGGAGGCCATGGACAACGCGGCTCCGGAGGCGATGGGGCTGCGGCCGGTGTCGCGAACCTCGAGGCCTTCGGTGCGGACCCAGGCGGTGAGTTCGTAGGTTTTGCCAGGACGAAGAGCGACGGGCGCGGAGCGGACTTCAGCGTCGCGCGCGGAGGCGGGTTCGACGCGGAGGGTGTCGCGGCGGTTGCGCTGGATGGCGGAGTCGGTGTGGGCGGCGCCGCGGAGGGCGGTCCACTGCTTCCAGCCGGTTTCGGTGGTGGTGAATAAGGGAGGGGCCGCGAGGGCCAGTGTCCAGGATGCGGCGAAGGCTAGGGCGGCTCGCATCTCCTTATTATGGGGCAGGCGGCGGGGCTCAGGATTTCGATGGGGGCAGGAATACGGCCCAGCCTTGGGCGCGCGATTCGCCGTCTTCGGTGGCGAGTTCGGCTTCGGCGCGAATGAGGCGGCGGGTCTGTTCGACGATGCGGCCCTTGATGACGAGGCGCTCTCCCGCGGCGACGTGATGGCGGTAGCGGACGCGGAGTTCGGCGGTCAGGGCCGCGACGCCGGATGCCGCCACCGCCTTGGACATCGCTTCGTCGAGCAGCGTGGCGATGACGCCGCCGTGCACGATCCCTTCGAATCCCTGCCAGGCGGCGGAGGCGGTCCAGGCGGCGATGGACGCGCCATCGGGGGTGGTGGAGAAGGAGACGTGGAGTCCGGTGGGATGGTGGGGGTCGCAAACGACGCAGGAGGATCTGGAGAGCAATATGGCGGTTATGTGTAACTAGCACCTATGATATACTTCGCGTGGATTCAGCCGCAAACCGCTTCAGGTTTGCGGCGCTCCGGCAGGACACACATGACACCCACATTGACCGTCGCGCAGATCGAGGAGATCGCGCAGCGCTATCGCCGCCTGTATTCGGGCGCCATCGCGGACATGCTCGACAAGAACGGGCATCGCAACCAGGTGCTTCCGCACCTTATCACGCCGTTCACCAAGGCGGACCGAGTGGCGGGGCCGGCCTTCACCGGGCAGGGCTTCCCCTGCGCGGACACCGCCAACAACGACACCGAGACCAGGCTGAAGATGCTGGACAGCATCACGCCGGGAACGGTGTCGGTGTGGGCCTGCGGCGGCAGCATCGACTGCGCGCATTGGGGCGAGATCATGTCCACGGCGGCGCGGCAACGCGGATGCAACGGGGCGGTGATCGACGGCGGCGTTCGCGACGTGGATTTCGTGAATGAGATGAATTATCCGGTGTTTGCGCGGTTCAAATGCTCGGCGAGTTCGGTGGGGCGTTGGGATATCCGCGAATACCAGGTTCCAGTGAAGATCGGCGCGGTGGTGATCCGGCCGGGGGACTTCGTGTTCGGCGACACCGATGGAGTGGTGATTGTGCCGCAGGCGCTGACCATCGAGGTGCTGGAGGCCGCCGAGGATGTCTTCCGTCGGGAGGGCAAGATGCGCGAGGAGTTGCGGCGCGGCGTGTCGGTGAAAGAAGCCTACGACAAGTACGGTTCGCTGTAAAGGCGTAGCGGCATGCTGAACGGACGCTTCCGCTGGGCGCTGATCGGGTGGATGTTCGCCATCAGCGCCATTGCGTATCTGGATCGGGTGAACATCTCCATCGCGGGCCACGCGATCCAACAGGAATTGCACTTCGACAACATCCAGTTGGGATGGGTGTTCAGCGCGTTTGTGGCTGGATACGCGCTGTTTCAGGCGCCGGGCGGGCGGTTGGCGGACCGGTTCGGTCCGCGCAAGACGCTGGCGCTGGGCACGGTGTGGTGGGGCGTGTTCACGGCGTTGACGGCGATGGCGCCGCCGGCGGTGGCGAGCGTGCTGTGGCTGTTCCTGGCGGTCCGCTTCCTGCTCGGGTTGGGGGAGGCGGTGGTTTATCCTTCGTCGAACCGGCTGGTGGCGGCGTGGATTCCTTCGCAGGAACGCGGTCTGGCCAATGGGTTGATCTTCGCGGGGGTGGGCGCCGGGGCCGGCGTCACGCCTCCGCTGATCACGTATGTGATGGTGAATTATGGCTGGCGATGGTCCTTCTGGATCAGCGCTATTCTCGGGCTGGGGGCGGGCGCAGTGTGGTTTCTGCTGGCGCGCGATCGTCCGGACGAGCATCCGCTGGTGACGGCGGGGGAACGCGAGCTGATCCGGCGGGGGTTGCCCGCGCAGAGCGCCGCACAGGGCGCGGCCGTGCTGCCTTGGCGCACGATTCTGGGCAGTAAAGACGTGCTGGCGCTGACGCTGAGTTACTTCACGTTCGGCTATGTCTCCTACATATTCTTCACCTGGTTTTTTATCTATCTCAACACTGTGCGTGGGCTGGATCTGAAGTCGAGTTCGTATTACGGGATGCTGCCGTTTCTGGCGATGACGACGTGCTCGCCGATTGGCGGATGGCTCAGCGACCGGTTGAGCCGGCGCTTCGGCAAGCGCGTCGGGCGGTGCTTTGTCTCGTCGGCGAGCATTGGGCTGGCGGCGGTGTTTATCGGGATCGGGACGCAGGCGGCCGATGCCCGGGTGGCGACTCTGGTGTTGGCGGGCGGCGCGGGCGCGCTGTATCTTTCGACCAGTTCGTTCTGGTCCGTGACGGCGGACCTGGCTGGCGGATCGGCGGGCACGGTGTCCGGGTTGATGAATATGGGCAATCAGATCGGGGGCGTGTTGACGGCTTCGTTGACGCCTGTGATCGCGGCCCGTTTCGGGTGGGCGGCGTCGTTTCTGGCGGCGGCGGCGTTGTGCGTGGCGGGCTCCCTGGCGTGGCTCGCGGTGGATCCCGACCGGCAGTTGGGACATCACGAGACTAGTCGCAGCTAGATGTGAGACGCATCTAGTAGCTTTCTACTATTTGAGACCAACGGGTCCCTTGATAGACTTCTGAGCCGAGGAGCCCGTGATGAATTCGGCGGAGTGGCGCGTCACCGTTGTTGTCGACAATCAGGCGGGCGACGGGCTTACGGCCGAGCACGGGTTTTCCTGCTGGATTGAGTCGGCGGACCTGCGCGTTGTGTTCGATACGGGGCAGGGGCCCGCCTTCGCGACGAATGCCGCCCGGCTGGGCGTTGCGCTGGAGCAGGCCAACGCCATCGTTCTGAGCCACGGCCATTACGATCACACGGGCGGGGTCTCCGCGGCGCTCCGGAAGGCGAACCGGGCGCGGGTCTATATCCATCCGCTTGGCTTCGAGGCGAAGTACTGGCGCACTGACGGTGGGGCTCCGCGAGTCATATCGATGCCGGAGGGCGTGGCGTCGGATCTGCTTGAACGGAATTACGAGTTGAGGTGCGGGACTGGCGCGCGGACGATCGGCCCGGGCGCGCACTTGACCGGCGAGATTCCAAGGCGGACCCCGTTCGAGGATCCTGGACGGGAGTTTTTCCTGGATGCGGCGGGCGCTGAGCCCGATGGGCTGAAGGACGATCAGGCGCTGTATCTGGACACCCCCCGGGGTACGGTGGTGGTGCTTGGATGCGCGCATTCCGGGGCGGTGAACACCCTCGAGTATGTATCGGAATTGACCGGCGGGAGGCAGATTCACGCGGTGGTGGGCGGGATGCATCTGTTGCAGGCTTCCGCGGAACGAGTGGACCGGACCGCCGAGGCGTTGATCCGCCTGGGCGTCGGCGTGGTGGCGCCTTGTCATTGCACCGGCGCGCGGGCGGCGTCGTTGTTGCGCGAGCGGTTGGGCGAACGCGTGGTCGACTGCGGGGCCGGGGCCAGGTTTGAATTCAATGCAGATGAAACGCGGTGCGCGTGGGGCGGGGCGAAGGCTCGCGCTCACTCACCGGTAGACAAAGGAGACTGATTGTGACGATTCCTGAGGTGTTGGAAGCGGCGGCGAATGCGACCGCTATCGATAAGCGGGCTATCAGCGCCCTGGACGTGCTGAATGAGGCCTATTGCTACGACAAGCCGAGTTCGTTTTCGCGAGGGCTGCGCATTCAGTTGGGCGAGCTGGTGGTGCTGCTGATCTCCGGCACGGCGAGCGTGGATGAGAATGGCGCTTCCGTGCACATCGGCGATTTTCGCGCACAATGCCGGCGCACTTATTCCAACATCACCCGGCTTCTGGAGTCGGAAGGCGCGACGTGGAAGGACATCGTACGGACCAGTTGCTATCTGCGTGATATCGATCGCGACTATGCCGCGTTCAACGAGGAACGAACCGCTTTCTTCGCCGAACAGGGGCTGGATCCGCTGCCGGCGTCGACCGGGATTCAGGCTAAGTTGTGCCGCCCGGAATTGCTGGTGGAGATCGAGGCGATCGCGATGTTCCGGCGTGGTTAGCGCGGCTCGGATTGTGGATGTCGCTTGTGTCCTACTTTCGAATCCTGTTGACGGCTGCGCTGGTTTCCGGAGTCGCGCTCACGGCGTATGAGGATGCTCATCCGGCCGGGGCCGCGAAGCCGGTGGGCTCGGCGGATCTGTCCGCTTATGCGCCTGGGTATGGCGGCGTTGTGCTGACTGAGGTTCCGGCGGCGGTTCCGGGCAGGGCCACGGGGCGGGGCTTGCGCTCGGAATACGGCGACGGCGGCAGGCTGGTGCTGCTTTCCAAAGACGGGTCGACGCGGGTGTTGACTTCCGACTTCGATAGCGCCGCGGATCCTTCGGTTTCGATGGACGGGAAGCGGATTTTGTTTGCCGCGAAGAGGGACCGGAGCGACGTCTGGAATATCTTCGAGATGTCCGCGGATGGTTCGGGTTTGCGTCAGATCACGCGCGAGTTGGGCAATTGCCGCAAGCCGATGCATCAATCGGCGCTGTTCTATCTGAACGATGCGAGGCCCTCCTATCAGTTGACGTTCGTCACCGATGTGGATGGGGAAATGAACGAGTCGGGCGAGGGCGTCGCTACGAATCTCTACTCGGCGCGATTCGATGGGTCGGGATTGCGCCGCCTGACTTATGGTGTCTCGGCCAGCTACGACCCGTTTCAGATGGATGATGGCCGGATCCTTTTCTCTAACTGGCAGCGCAGTCATTTGGCCTATGGGCCAAGGGGGCGGATTGATTTGTTCGCCGCGCACCTGGATGGAACCGACTATGCCGCTTTCTCCGGCTCGCAAGGCAGGCGGGTCAAACATATGGCCTGCGTGACGGCGAAACGGATGGTGGTGTTTGTTGAATCCGATGCGGCGCTTGCGGATGGCGCGGGGTCTCTGGCGACGCTGAGCCTTCGACGGAATCTGCACTCTTATCGGCCGATCACGGGCGCGCAGGATGGGCTGTTCTATTCGCCGTCGCCGTTGCCCGATGGGTCCATCCTCGTTTCGCAACGTCCGGCGGCCGGCGGCTATGCGGTCTACCGTATGGACCTCGCGACGGGGCGGCGGGCGCGGATTTATCGGAAGGCGGGTGTTCACGCCATCCAGGCGGTGGCGCTGGCGGCGCGGCCTGAACCGGACGGCCACTCGTCGGTGGTGGAGGACGACCAGAACTGGTCCAAACTGTACGGGCTGAATGTGTATGAGTCCGATGTGAAGCTGCCGGCGGGCTCGGCGCGTCGGATACGGTTGATTGAAGGGATTCCTGCAAAGACGGCTTCGGCGAGCGTGCGGAAGCGGCTGTTGGGCGATTTGGAGCTGGATGACGATGGGTCGTTTCATGTGCTGGTTCCACCCAATACGCCGATTCAGATTCAGATTGAAGACGCCGAGGGAATGGCGCTGCGAACGAGCGCCTGGATCTGGACCAAGAATAAGGAAAACCGTGGGTGCATTGGGTGTCACGAGGACGGCGAGCGTACGCCGGATAATGTGTTTCCCAAGGCGCTGGCGCATGCGGCGGCGGATCTGATGCTTGCGCCCGAGCGGCGGAGGAGCGTCGATTATTTGCACGATGTGCGGCCGGTGTTGGCGAGTAAGTGCTCCAACGGGGCGTGTCACGGCGGGGCGCTGAAGGCGGCGTTTCCTGTCTCGAGTTATAGCGAGTTACTGGCGCGAGCGCCCGGGCCGGATCGCGGCCGCTTCGTCGACCCTGGACGGGCGCGAACCAGCCGGCTGGTTTGGGCTGTTTACGGGCGCAATACGGCTCGGCCGTGGGATCGAATGGGGGCCGCAGCGGCGCCGAAGAAGATGCCGCCGGCGGGGGCGCCGCAGCTCAGCGATGACGAGCGGCGGACGATTGTCGAGTGGATCGATTTGGGCGCGCAGTTGGACGCCGCGCCGTCGAAGGGGCCGGCTGGGAGCGGATCGGGAGGACAGAAATGAGAGGTTGGATCGCGCTTCCGGCCCTTTTGGCGTTGACGATGATGGCGACTTATACCGGCGCCGGGCAACAACAGTCCCTGCCTGTGTTCACGGACATCACTAAGCAGGCCGGCATCACCTTCAAACACAGCTACGGCGATCATCACCTGGATAACATCGTGGAAGGAACCGGCGCCGGCGTGTGTTTTTTCGATTACAACGGCGACGGGTTGATGGATCTGTATTTCGTCACCGGCACGTGGACCAAGAATGTTTCGGATAACGAAGGCCGCGACCTGCGGGGCAAGTTGTCGAACCGGCTCTATCGGAATGATGGCAACGGCAAGTTCACCGACGTCACGGAGGTGGCCGGGGTCGGGGGCGCGGGGGTGTACAGTTCCGGCTGTTCCGCGGCTGATTACGACAACGATGGGCGCGTGGACCTGTACGTTCTCAACTACGGCCGGAACATCCTGTATCACAACAACGGGAATGGGACGTTCACGGACGTTTCGGCCAAGTCCGGCATCGACGATGCGCGCTGGAGCCTGTCGGCCACCTGGTTTGATTACGATAACGACGGCTACCTGGATGTATTTGTCGCGAACTATCTGTTGTACGACGATGGGAAGTTTCGTGACTTCTATCCGGCCGCGGGTTATCCGGGTCCGCTGAGTTACAACGCGCAGCCGAACGCGCTCTATCACAACAACGGCGACGGAACGTTCACGGAGACAACCAAGCAGGCGGGCGTGTATAAGGAGGGCCGGGCGATGAGCGCGACGGTCTCCGATTTTCGAAACAGCGGACGCCTGGATATTTTCGTCACCAATGACGCGATGGAGAATTACTTCTTCGAAAGCAACGGCAAGGGCGGTTTTGCGGAGAATGCTCTTACCTATGGGATTGCGTACGGGGAGAACGGGCAGGGCGTGTCCTCCATGGGGCCGGTTGTCGGCGATTTCAATCGCGATGGGTTGCTGGATATTTTCATCCCGAATCTGAACTATTGCACGTTGTTCACGCAGACGCTGCGCAACGGCATGCGCAACTTCGTCGATCAGACGGCGGTTACCGGGCTGTCGGTCGTGATGGGGCAATACGCCGGCTGGGGGGCGGTCTCGTTCGATTACGACAACGACGGCTGGCTGGATCTGTTCACGGCGCACGGAGACGCGCACCATGAATATGTCCAGGAGAACACGCTGATGCGGAACAAGGGCAACGGGAAGTTCGAGGACGTTTCCGACCAATCCGGCGCGCACTTCAAAGAAAAGTACGTGGGGCGCGGCGCTGCGTGGGCGGATATCGACAATGACGGAGACATCGACTTGGCGATCGCGAATCTGAATGACCATCCGGTTCTTCTGCGCAATGACGGCGGGAATACGCGCAATAACTGGCTGACCGTGGACGCGAAGCTGAAATTCAAAACCGGGTCGCGCGATGCGGTGGGCGCGCGCGTGGTGATGGTGAGTGGCGCGCTCCGGCTGGTGGAGGACCTGATTCCCACGCGCGGATATATGTCGCAGGGCGATCCACGGCTTCACTTCGGATTGGGGAAGGCGGAGTTCGCAGATTCCGTGGAGATTCGTTGGCCGGACGGAGTTACCGATAAGTTGGATCACGTCAAGGTGAACCAATTTCTGAAACTCACGCATGACGCGCATACGGCGGGAGGCTCGCGATGAGGAATGAGTTGGTGTTTGTCGCGATGGCGGCCGCGGCGGCGCTGACAGCGGCTCCGAAGAAGCCGGTCTACGTGGGAGTCCGGGTCTGCGCGGGGTGCCATACCGGGCGGAAGATCGGCGACCAGTACAGCAAGTGGCTGCATTCCAAACATAGCCAGGCGTACGCGAAGTTGGCGCTTCCCACGGGGCTGGAGATGGCGAAACTGAGCGGGTTGCGAACGCCGCCCCAGGAGTCGACGATTTGCCTGGGTTGTCATGCCACCGCCTGGCATGCCGAGGATTGGGAAAAGGACGAAACGTTCCGTATTCAGGACGGGGTGCAGTGTGAGTTGTGCCATGGGCCGGGCAGCGAGTACGCGACGCTTGAGGTGATGCGGGACCGGCAGGCGGCGATGAAGGCCGGCCTGCGGATGCCGGATCAGGAATTCTGCGTGAACTGCCACGTGGAGAAGGGTTCGCATGTGGCGGTGACAAATCGTCCGCCGATCGATGTGAAGCAGGGGTGGCGGGAGCTGCTGCATCCGCTGGCTTCGAACCCGGCTCCGGGCGCGGTGGAGAGCGCGCCGGCCCTCACGGGAGTCAAGGGTCCAAAGTACGCCGGTGTGGCGGAGTGCGGTAAGTGCCATCGAGGCCCGATGCTCGGAAACCAGTGGAGCAGGTGGAAGTTGAGCGCGCATTCGGGCGCCTGGGCGACTCTGGCGACGCCTAAGGCGTTGGAGATCGCGGCGAAGAAGAACATCGCCGATCCGCAGCGTAGCGCTGAGTGTTTGAAGTGCCATTCGCCGGGGGCGTCCGCGCCTCGGCTGGAGAGTTTCACGGCTGATGAAGGAGTGAGCTGCGAGGCCTGTCACGGGCCGGGCAGCGACTACATGTCCGACGCCGTGATGCGTGATCGGCGGTCGGCGAAATTGGCGGGGTTGAAGACGCCTGACCGCGAGACGTGCCTCGGATGCCACCAGTCCAAGGACTTCAACGTGGACGCGGCGATGAAGAAGATTGCGCACCCCACCAAGCTGCCTCCGGTGGCGGAAGGGGAACGCTATAAGACGCCGATCCGAATGGCTCTGCGGCCGGATGGACGCGAGGTGTACGTCACCTGTGAGGCCTCAGGCAGCGTCGTCGTGGTGGATCCGGCGGCTCGGGCCAAGGTTGCGGAGATTCGGGTGGGCGGCGACCCGACAGGCGTCACGTTCGCGCCCAATGGGCGGCTGGCGTTTGTGACGAATCGCCTGGATGACACCGTGTCGGTGGTGGACGTCGCTTCGCGAAAGGTTGTCGCGACGCTGAAGACTGGCAATGAGCCGCACGGCGTGCTGACCGACCGCGATGGAAAGCTGCTGTACGTCCTGAATACGTCGTCCAATGACATCTGGGTTTATGACGTCGCCTCGCTTAAGAAGACGAAGACGCTGAGCGCGGGTAACGGCCCCTGGTCGCTTGCGCTGTCTCCGGATTCGCGGCGCATCCTGGTGACGAACATGAAGTCGAAGTTCGCGCCTGTCCGCGAGCGGTTCTCCTCGGAAGTGACCGTGATCGGCACGGATCGCGCGGCGGTGGACGACCGCGTCAACATTAGCGACGCCAACCTGATGATGGGGCTGGCGTGGCATCCCCGCGGCGAGTTCGCGCTGGCGACGTTGAACCGGACCAAGGCGGCGATTCCGATGACCCGGCTCCTGCAGGGCTGGACGATCAACAACGGCCTGGCGGTGATGTGGCGCGATGGCGGCGTGGACGAGGTGCTGCTGGATGAGCCCGATATGGGCTTCGCCGACGCCTCCGACGTGGCGTTCACGCCGGACGGGCGCTACGCCCTGGTGGCGAGCGCCGGGACGGATCGCGTCGCGGTTGTGGATGTGGCGAAGATGATCGGCGTTATCCGGCGGCTTCCCGAACAGGAGCGGCGCACGGTGTTGCCGAATCACCTGGGATACCCGACGGAGTTCGTCGTGAAGCATGTCGCCACGGGCAGGAATCCCCGGGCCATCCTGGTGTTGCCGGCCGCGGAACAGGCGCTGATCGCCAACTCGCTGGATGACTCGCTGGGAATTCTCGACTTAGGCAAGATGGAGATGGTCGGTCGCATCGAGCTGGGGGGATCGAAGACGATCAACCGGCAACGGCTGGGCGAGCAACTGTTCCATAACGCTTTTGTCACGTTTCACCGGCAGTATTCCTGTAACTCGTGCCACCCGGACGGTCACGTGGACGGGATGACCTATGACATTGAAGCGGACGGAATCGGCGTCGCGCCGGTTGACAACCGGACGTTGCGCGGCATTCTGGACACGGCTCCGTTTAAGTGGGAGGGCACCAACCCGAGTCTGTCGCGGCAGTGCGGCGCGCGGCTGGCGGTGTTTTTCACGCGCCTGGCCCCGTTCACGCCGGAGCAACTGGCGGCGGTGGACTACTACGTGACTACGATCCCGCGGCCTCCCAATCGCTACCGGCCGCTGGGGGCGGCGCTGTCGCCGGCGCAGCGTCGCGGTAAGGCGATCTTTGAACGGACGACAACCAACGACGGGCGTACGATTTCGGAGAATAACCGCTGCGTCAGTTGCCATTTTCCGCCCTACTACACCGACCGGCGACGGCATGATGTGGGCACTAAGCTATCTTTCGACCGGACGGGTGACTTCGACGTTCCGCACCTGAACAATATCTATGACTCCGCGCCGTATCTGCATAACGGCATGGCCGCCACTCTTGAAGAGATCTGGACGGTGTATAACCCGGACGACCGGCACGGCGTCACCAATGACATGACCAAGGACCAACTCAATGATCTGGTTGAGTTTCTCAGGACGTTGTAATCGGCGAGGAGGAGTTATGAGGCATCTCCGCTATGTCAGTCTGATGGCCGCCCTCACGTGTCTGGCGGGCGCGGCCGAGGTCGCGAAATTGCCGTATGTCTACACCAAGTGGAAACACATCACGACGGCCGACGGTTTGCCCAATGACCACATCTTCGCGGTGAAGTCGGATGGTCCGCGAGTCTGGATCGGGACTGAAAACGGGTTGGCGATGCTCGATAAGCGCACCGGCAAGATCAAGAGTTGGGGCGAGAAGGACGGGTTGCCTTGGCGCGTGGTGACGGCGATCGACGTCGATAAGAAGACGGGCGACGTATGGCTGGGGCTGTTCGGCGGGGGATTGGCTCGGTTCAGCGGCGGCCGCTTCGACCACTGGCATCAGTTGAACAGCGGCCTGGTGAACGACGTCGTCTACGGCGTCGCCGTGCAGGACGATAACATCTGGGCCGCGACCACCGCGGGGGCCAGTCGCTTCAACACCGTCACCGGCGAATGGACCATCTTCACGGAGAAGAACGCTCCGATGGAGGAGATCTGGAATTACAATGTCGCCGTTGGCAAGGGGAAAGTGTATATCGCTGTGTGGGGCAGCGGCATGCTCGAATACGATATCGCGTCGAATCGATGGAAGGACTATCTCGATCCGGACGGTGAGATGGAGATCGATCTGTACCGGGACGACGGTATCGTGCATGTCATTGTCACCGCCGCCAGTCCGGCGGACGATGTGGTGTGGGTGTCGAGTTACTTCGGCGCCTGCCGCTACGATGGACGCCATTGGCGAGGCTATTACAATCAGGATTCCGGGCTTGCCGATGACTTCATCAATAACACGAAGGGCCGGAGCGCCGATGAAGCGTGGTTCGCTACTGACAAGGGCGCGAGCGCCATCACGGACTTCAAGACGAACACGTGGGTGACTTACACGCGCGACGCGACTGGCAAAGGCGGCAAGGCGGTTGTAATGCGCGACCGCGATGTTCTCGAGACGGTGGAAATGCCGGTCGGTATTCCGCATAACTTCATCATCAACTACGACATCGACGGCAACGATGTTTTCGTCGCCACGGCCAAAGGGCTGGGATGGGGTGTGGGCGAAGGATACTATCCGGGTTTGAAGCAACGTCCCAAGATGGTGGCCAAGGCGAAGGGCGCGGCGGTGACGAAAGGGGGCGCGGAATGAAGACGGCGTTCGCTCTACTGGCGTGTTTCGCGCTTGGATTCGCGGCGGAACCGCCTAAACCGACAGCGAAGGAGGCTCCGATGCCGCCGGAGTTGAAGGCGCTGATCGACGATGACACGGCGGAGGTGCTGCGTCGAATTAATGGGCTTTCTCCGTATCAGGTTCCCGATCTGCGGCTGAAACAGGACTCTAACTACGCCCATACGCCGTCCGATTACGAGCCGTTCGGAGCTATCAAGCCGTACAAAGAACATTTCCTGAAGCAGATGGAATACACCGGCGCTGGCCGCGCGATTCCGGAGCCGGGGCCGGAACTGAAGACGGTGAAGATCGGATTCATTGGTCCGATTATGTCGACGGTTTCGGTGGCCACGGGCGGCAAGAGTCATGAGGAGACGCTGGGCATACAGATGCTGGAGGGCGCGAAGCTGGCGATTGAGGAGTGGAACGCCCGCGGCGGATACTTCCGCCGACACATCCCCTTTGAACTCGACACCCGTAACGACAACGGCCTTTGGGGGGCGTCGGGCAACGAGATTATCAACATGGCCTATAAGAACGACGATTGGGCCATTATCGGGACCATCGATGGCGCGAACAGTCATATTGCGATTCGAGTCGCGCTGAAGGCCGAGATCGTGATGTTGAATAGCGGCGACACGGATCCGACCTTCATCGAAACCAACATTCCTTGGGTAATGCGTTGTATTGGCGATGACCGGCAGATGGGTTATCTGCTGATGGACTACGTTCTGCGCAAGATGAATTACAAGCGCGTCGGCATCATTCGCGCGAGCAACCGGTATGGCCGGTTCGGCGTGCGCGAACTCAATGACAGCGGACGGCGGATGCAGCATCCGACGATCATTGAGATGGCCTATAAGGTGGGCTCGGAGGACTTCTCGCTCCAGTTGGAGCGAATGAAGGCGTCGAACCTGGACGCGGTGATCCACTGGGGCGATGCGGCCGAGAGCGCGCGGATTCTGAATCAGATGCGGAAGATGGGGATGAAGCAGCCGTTCTTTGCGAGTGATCGGTCCGTGTCGCGGGAGTTCACCAATGTCGCGGGCGCGAACGCGGAGGGCGTGATTTGTGGGTTTCCCTGGAATCCGCAGCGCAAGGACGCCAAACTCGCGGCGTTCAATGCGGCGTTCCGCAAGCGCTTCAACTCCGATGCGGGCACCTACGCCGCCCACGCCTACGACGGCATGAACATGCTGATCTGGGCGATTCAGGTGGCGGGCTTGAACCGGGCCAAGATTCGAGATGTGCTGGCCTATCGCACCAAGCCGTGGCCCGGCGTCACCGGCGACATCCCGCTGAGCGCGGCGCTGGACGATCTGGGCGACGTGTATCTGGCCAAATACGAAGGCGGCGCCTGGCGGTATTATTCTCGCGAGGATTTGAAGATCCCGCGCGGCTATATTCCGGCGCGTGACCGGGTGAACCGCGCCACCGGCGCCATCGATCCAATGAAGCCGGAAGACCGGAACTGAGGCTGATGTTTCGCCGGACGCTCGAATCGGCCTGCGGCGTGGCGATCCTGCTGATCGCGGCGGCGGCCGGGTCCGGGCAGAGCAACAACGCGGGTCCGTATCGCGACCCGCGCGCCAGAACGCTCGAGTATAACGGCCCGGGGCGTGATGAGGCCGAGCCGCGCGACGTGCGCGAAGTCCGTATCGGGTACTTCGGTCCCGCGGATGTCTCGCATCCCGAGGGCGGCGAGATGTGGGCCGGGGCGTCGATGGCGCTCGATGAGGCCAACGCCGGAGGCGGCTATCGGGGAGTTCCGTTTCGCCTGGATCCGGCGTGGACCGACGATCCCTGGAGGGGCGGGGTCGCGAAGCTGGCTCGGCTGACCTATGACGACGCTGTGTGGGCGATTATCGGCGGCATCGACGGCGCGACGACGCATCTTGCCGAGCAACTGCTGCCGAAGGCGCTGCTGCCGCTGGTGAATCCGGTGGCTGGGGATCGCAGCGTCCACGCCGCCGGTGTGCCCTGGGTGTTCTCCTGCGCGCCCGGCGATCATTTGCAGGCGGCGGCGATTGTGGACCGATTGAAAGCGAAAGGCGAGAGCTTTGCGATCATCTCCGCCACCGATCACGATTCGCGCGCTTTCGTGAAGCAGATGAATCTGGCGATCGCGCGTCAGCGGCTGTCGCCGGCGCTTCATGTCGAGTGGGAGGGGCGCGACGAAGACATCGCGGGCCTCGTTCGACGGATAGCATCAGCGGATGTGCGGGCGGTGGTCGTGATTGCGCCTGCAAGGGGCGCTGCCGGCATCGTGACGGCGTTGCGAAAGAGCGGCTACACAGGGCGCGTTTATGGCGGCATGTCGATCGCCCGCGTGAGCGCCCCGTTGCACGGAGTGATTTTTCCTTCACCCGGCGACCTGAAACGCGACTTCACGGTCCGGTTTAGAACACGATATGGCCGCGAGCCGGATTACACCGCCGCCTATGGCTATGACGCGGTCCAGATCGTCGTCGCCGCTGTCCGGCGCGCCGGGCTGAACCGCGCGCGAATCCGCGACGAGATCCGCGCGCTTTCACCGATCCAGGGCGTGGCCGGCGTCATTGAGTGGGACCCCGCCGGTCAAAATCGCCGGGCTGTCAATCTGGTCGAGGCGCCTTGACGCGGGCCGCCGCGCCTCACAACTCACACTAGTGATTGCACTGGCAGCCGCCGGTGGAGGCGGGCGTCAACTTGCCCGATACATAGGCCTCGACGATTTCCGACGCGGCGCCCGAGGCTCGGACGAACACGGGCTGGATGCCGCCGGCCGCCAGAGCGTCCGCCGCGCGCATTCCGATGCCGGAGCAGATGACGATGTCGCAACCTTCCAGAGTCGAGACGATCCCGGAGTGTTGGTGGTCATGGCCGGTCGATGCCTGGCTATGGCAGGAGTGGTCGTGCGCGCCATGGGAGTGGCATCCGCCGTTCGCCCTGACGCTCGAGCTGGTCACTTTGCCATCCTGGACCTCGAAGATCAGGAAGCCGGTGCTCTGTCCGAAGTGAGCGGAAAGAGAAAATCCATCGGTTGTAGGTACAGCGATTCTCATAGTTTCTCGTTTTGTGTTGAAGGCGTTGGGGGCTCGGACTCTCGCCCAGCCATTGCCGCTGGTTTTGTGCGCGTCGCCGTTTCGCCGCGGCGCGCCTCCGTAACGAGCCGTCGCATTGAGGCCGACATGTGATCAAGCACTGCGATCCACTCGTCCAGATGCTGACGACCTTTGGACGTCAGGCGGTACAGTCGTCGGGCCGGGCCGCCATGCTCGACGTCCCATTCCGATTCCACGCAGCCGTTCTGCTCCAGTTGGCGCAGGCTGCGATACAGAGCCGCCGCCTCGATGGCGGCGTCGGTGAGCGCATGCTCGCGAAGTTCAGTCGCGAGTTCGTAGCCGTAGGAGAGTCCTCTTCGTTGCAGCAGGAACAGGACCACCGGCTCGACGAACCGGTAGAGATTCCCCATCGCACAGCTACAGGGCTGGTTTCGGCCGTGCCGCGGACATACCCTGCGAGGCATTCGATGTCCCCTTGCGAGAGATTAGCATTGACGACCCGGTAGATGCAAGTTGCATCTATCGCCGGGGACGGAGCGGAATTCGTGTCACCTTCCTGACGCAAATGAATCTTCGGCGAATAGAGGAGAAGTCATGGCTCGTGTGGTGGTGTTGGGCGCCGGCGTGTCGGGGCATACGGCCGCGGCCTTCCTGCGAAAGTGGCTGGGCTGGGAACACGAGGTGACGGTGGTTTCGCCGCAGCCGGACTACAACTGGATCCCATCCAACATCTGGGTGGGAGTCGGATTGCTCAGGAAAGAGAAGGTCGTCTTTCCGCTGGAGCCGGTTTATCGGAAGAACGAGATTGACTTCAAGCAGGCGCGCGCCACGGCTCTCTATCCGGACGGGATCGACGGCAGTCCACAGCCCATGGTGGAGATCGAATGGACCGCCGACGGGCGCGCCGGCGTGCGCGAACGGCTGCCCTACGACTACCTGATCAACGCTACTGGTCCGAAACTGAACTTCCAGGCCACCAAGGGGCTGGGGCCGGGCGGCAACAGCCTGTCGGTCTGCACCGCGGACCACGCGGAGGAGACGGCTCGCGTGTTCCTGGAGCTGGTGGCGCGGATGAAGCGCGGCGAGCGGAAGCGTTTCCTGATCGGCACTGGACACGGAAGTTGCACGTGCGAGGGCGCGGCCTTCGAGTATGTCGTGAATCTGGAATTCGAACTGCGCTCCCACGGCGTACGGGACAAGGCCGACATCACCTTCATCACCAACGAGTACGAACTCGGCGACCTGGGCATTGACGGGGTCCACATACGCCGTGGCGGCTATGTCACGCCGAGCAAGATCTTCACCGAGAGTCTGTTCGCGGAGCGCGGCATCGAATCCCTGACGAGGGCGCACGTGAGGGCCGTCGAGCCGGGCGTCGCGCACTACGAGACGCTGGACGGTTTGAGGGGCGAGGCTCCCTTCGACATGGCGATGTTGTTGCCGCCGTTCAGCGGAGTGGGGCTCAAGGCGTACGCCGCCGACGGCAAGGACATCACCGACGCCGTGTTCGCTCCCAACGGGTTCATGAAAGTGGACGCCGACTATCGGAAGAAGCCGTACGAGGATTGGAAAGCGAGCGACTGGCCGAGGTTCTACCAGAGCCCGCTCTACCGGAATCTGTTCGCAGTCGGGATTGCGTTCGCGCCTCCTCACCCGATCTCGCCGGTGCGGACCACCGCCGACGGCGTTGTGATCTCGCCCGCTCCGCCGCGAACGGGCATGCCTTCCGCGATGATCGGCAAGGCGGTGGCGCATAGCATCGTGAACATGATCAAGGGCGGCGACCGGCCGAGCCATTCGGCGTCCCTGGCGGAAATGGGCGCTGCTTGCGTGGCCTCGGCGGGCGCCAATCCGTTCACCGGCACGGCCGCCTCGATCACCGTATTTCCGATTGTGCCGGACTACGAACGGTATCCGGAGTACGGACGCGACGTCGACCGAACGTTCGGAGAAATCGGCCTCGCCGGCCATTGGATCAAGATCCTGCTCCACCACATGTTCCTGTACAAGGCTCACCTGTGGCCCGGCTGGTCGCTGATTCCGGAGTAAACCCATGAACACCAACACAACGTCGAAGACCGCGGTGGAACAGGCCCACAACTCCTGGTTCTACGCCACCAAGCCCACCGGCGCCACGCTGTTTTTGCGGACCTTCCTGCCCTGGCAACTTTGGCGCTTCATCGCGATCAACCTGAAGATGGTGGGCATGATCCGGATGAGCCACCGGAGCCAGCGCCGCTAGGCGATCGAGTGTGTAAGTAGCATCTAGATAAAATAGTCACCATGACGCGCCGGCCGGCGTCACCAGCCCGCCGGGAATGCATCTTGAGAAGTAGTGTCCTGGACCGCTTTCATATATGAGTCCATTTCCTGCCGTTGATCCCATCCCCGTGCCAGCTCCGATCTGGCTGATCAAACTGTTGCACATCGTCACCATGGCGCTGCACTTTGTCGCCATTCAAATGCTTGTGGGCGGACTTCTGGTCGCTCTTCTGCTGCACTTGTTCGGCAGGAGCGGTTCGTCGCGGACCTCCGCGGCCGCCCTTGCCCGCAGGCTGCCAATCGTCATGACCTACGTGATCAATCTCGGCGTCCCGCCGCTGCTGTTCGCGCAGGTGCTCTATGGGCGCGCGCTCTACACCAGCAGCGTGCTGATTGGATCGTGGTGGATCGCCGTGATCCCGCTGCTGATGGCGTGCTATTGGTCGCTGTACCAGTTTTCCGGCCGGCTCGACAAAGGACGCAGCGGCTGGTGGTTTGGCGGCGCGGCTTTTGTGCTGGCCGGGCTGATCGCCCAGATCTACTCGAGCAACATGACGCTGATGCTCCGCCCGGAGGCGTGGGCCGCGATGTACCAGTCCTCTCCGGCCGGCGTACACCTGCCTTCCGGCGATCCGACCATGCCGTGGCGCCTGCTCACCTTTTTCTGCGGGGCGCTGCTGACGGCGGGACTCTGGATGATCTGGCTGGCGGGGCGGTCGACGTTCGAGGCCGAAGACGCGCGGTTCCTGCGTACGCTGGGAGGCCGGCTGGCGGCGGTGATGGCGGTTGTGGAGATCGGAGTCGTGCGGCAGTTGGCGGCGTCGCAACCCGCGGCCGTGCGGAGCGCCCTTGACGGTGACGCGATCGCCCAAGGATCCGCGTTCGCCTGGATGGCCGCCATCGCGCTGGTTGTGTTGGCGGGGTCGCTGGCTGGATTCACGCGCGTCCTGTCGGGATGGCTGCCCTGGGCGGCGCTGCTGGTGGCTGTGGTCAGGACCGGCGCTATCGCCGTGTATCGAGACGCGCTGCGGGACCAGACCCTTCTAACGAAGGGCTTCGATGTGTGGCAGCGCAACGTGGCCACCAATTGGGGCGTCGTCGGGCTCTTCCTTGCGCTGTTCATCGGAGGTCTGGCGGCCGCCGGATGGCTTGTTTCCGTGGTGGCGCGCGCGAATCGAGTGATGGAGAAGACTGCATGAGCACCGTTACAGACAAGATCGTTCCCGAACCGGATGAACAGGCCGGCAGACGCGGTTTCCTGGCGGCGGCCATCACGGCGGGAGCGGCTTACGCGGCGGCGCTGGCGTATCCGGTTTACCGATATCTTGCTTCTCCGATCGAGCAGTCCGCCGCGATGTCGGCGGTCACGGAGGTGGCGCTCAAGGACGCCCAGAAGCTGTCGCCCGGCAGCGTTCTGATGTTCAAATTCGGAACCCAGCCGGCGATGCTGATTCACCACAAGGATGGGCAGTGGGTGGGCCTTGGGGCGGTTTGCTCGCATCTTGGCTGTACGGTCCAGTATCAGCCGGGACCGAATCGGATCCATTGCTACTGCCATGGCGGCGAGTACGATCCGCAAACCGGCGCGAACATCGGCGGCCCACCGCCGCGGCCGCTGAAGAAATACGTCGTGAAAGTGACGGACGAAGCGGTTGTAGTGTCGCGTGCGTGAGGGATTCAGAATGGGAACCGCTGTTTATAACTGGATCGATGAACGTCTGGGTCTGACGGAGGCGCTGACGTTCGCCAAGAAGAAGACCGTTCCGTTGCACGCCCACAGCTTCTGGTATTACTGGGGCGGGCTGTCGCTGTTCTTTTTCATCATTCAGGCGCTGACGGGC
The DNA here is from genome assembly GCA_018268715.1 of Acidobacteriota bacterium. GTDB lineage: Bacteria > Acidobacteriota > Terriglobia > Bryobacterales > Bryobacteraceae > TMP-7. The sequence continues at coordinate 366,533 of JAFDVZ010000015.1, forward strand.
ATCCTGCTGCTGGTCTACTATCGGCCGGGCGCCGACGCGTTCGAATCGGTCCGCCAGATTACCTATCAGATGCACTTCGGGTGGCTCATCCGCTCCGCGCATTCGTGGTCGGCGAACCTTTTCATCTTCAGCATTTTTGTCCATATGTTTTCGGTCTTCTTCATGAAGGCCTACCGGAAGCCGCGCGAGTTCGGGTGGTTTAGCGGCATGGGGTTGCTCTCGCTCGCCATGGTGTTCGGCTTCAGCGGATACCTGCTCCCGATGGATGAACTCGCGTTCTTCGCCACCAAGGTCGGTTTGCAGATCCCTGGTTCGACGCCGGTGGTCGGTCCCCTGCTGGCCGATATGGTGCGCGGCGGCCCCGAGGTCAACGAGTTCACGGTGCAGCGGTTCTTTGCGCTGCACGTGGTGGTGCTGCCGGCGCTGTTCCTACCGCTGCTGGGCTTGCACTTATGGCTGGTGCAGAGGCACGGCAACGCGGTCCCGGAGAGCGAGGCGGCGAAGCCGGTCGCCGAGCGCAAGTCGATCCCGTTCTTCCCGAATTTCTTCGCCAAGGATCTGGCGATGTGGCTGATTGCGCTGAACACGCTGGCGGTGCTCGCGTCGCTGTTTCCCTGGGACCTTGGCAAGCCTGCCGATTCATTGGCGGCGGCGCCGCCCGGAATTCACCCCGAGTGGTATTTCATGAGCGCATTCCAGACGCTGAAGTGGCTGGGCTCCTGGTTTCCGGGCGCGCTCGGTGAGTTCCTTGGAATCGGAGTGTTCAACGTGGGCATCCTGCTTTGGCTTGTGATTCCGTTCTACGACGGTTCAACCCGGAGCGGGCAACGAGGGCGCCGGGCGCACTACTTCGGCCTCATCGTTGTGACGGCCGTCGCCATCACCACCATTGCCGGCTATTGGAGCGTTCGGTAAGAGAGGACCCACAAGATGAATTATCCATTCTGGAATGTTCCGAACGTCGGCAGCGGTTGGGTCATCGGCATGATCGCGATCTTCCACGTGATGATCTCGCACTTCGCGGTCGGCGGCGGGTTCTACCTGCCGCTGGCGGAGCGAAAGGCTCTGAGCGGAGGACGCGGCCAATGGTGTGAGACGCTGCGGGGCCACGCCAAGTTCTTCCTGGTGCTGACTGGGGTTTTTGGCGCTGTCTCGGGAGTTGGCATTTGGTTCTCAATCGGGTTGGCTCATCCAGAAGCCACCAGCACGCTGATCCATAATTTCGTCTTCGGATGGGCGATCGAATGGGTCTTCTTCATGGTTGAGCTGACGACGGCGGCCGTCTACTACTACACCTGGGGCCGTATCGACTCGAAGCTCCACCTGAAGGTTGGCTGGGTTTATGCGGCGGCGTCCTTCCTGACGCTGGTCATCATCAACGGAATCCTGACATTCATGCTGACGCCGGGCGACACCTGGCTGTCGGTGGCCGGCACGGGGCAGGAGGCTTCGAAGTTCTGGGAGGCGTTTTTCAATCCCACCTATTGGCCCGGCCTGTTCCTGCGCATCGCCGTCTGCGTGTCGCTGGCCGGCATTTGGGCGTTGGTGACCACGAGCCGCATCGATGGCGAGGCGTTCCCGAAACTCAAAACCGATATGGTCCGGTGGAGTGCGAAGTGGCTGATTCCGTCGTTCCTGGCCATGCCGTTGTTGCTCGGCTGGTATCTTTGGGCGGTTCCCGAATCGCAACGCGCTCTGCTGACGCTGGGCATTTCCACCATCGGCTCCGGGACGTTTTCCCAGGTGACTCGCGCCGCGCTGGTGATCGTGATGACTTCGGCCACCATCCTCGGCGTCGTCTACTTCCTGGCCTGGAGGAGTCCGGTCGACTTCTCGTTCTCGCACGCGCTGGCGGTGCTTGCGCTGGCGGTGATGGCCACGGCGTCAGGCGAGTATTCCCGGGAGATGCTCCGCAAACCATACGTGATCGGGCGGCACATGTATTCAAACGGCGTCCGCGTCAAGAGCGTGCCGCAATTGAATGCCCAGGGCTTTCTGCCGAACGCGCGGTGGATCAGGGCCGATGTGAGTCCGGAATACGCGAAAGGGGAAGCGATGTTCGCGGGGCAGTGCATGTCCTGTCACACTATCGACGGCTACCGCTCGATGCGGCGGCTGTTGGCGGGGAGAAATCGGGCCGCTATCGGCAACTTCCTCACTATGCTGCACGACTACAAGCCGGATTCGCCCTATCGACGGTTCATGCCGCCGCTGAGCGGTTCGCCCGACGAAATCCGGCTTCTGGGCGATTATCTGGATCACATTGTGTCTCCGACGGCGCCGGCTCCCACGGGCAAGGCGGTGGCGAGCCTGCACTGACCAGAATGCGCGCGACTGGTCCGGCGGTATCCTTTGATAGAATTCCGCATCCTAATATTCAGGGCGCGATCCGCCAGGCCAGGAGAGTGAATCGAGAATGCTGAAGTTTGTCAAAGGGGCCATCCTGTTCGCGGGACTGGCCGTCCTTTTCCTCACGTTTGGACCGTCCGCCGTGAATCCTTTCGCGAAGCTGTCAAAGTCGGCCGACCGCCGCTCCATCGACGCATTCGCGCTGCCCGCCATGGATGGTTCGGAATGGAGCCTGGGGGCGCACCAGGGGCAGGTGGTCCTGCTGAACTTCTGGGCCACCTGGTGCCCGCCTTGCCGCGCCGAGACTCCGGCCCTGGTGAACGTCCACAACGAACTCTCCGGACGAGGCTTCTCGGTGGTTGGCGTGAGCATGGACGACGATCCGGCCTCGGCTGTTCCCGGCTTCGTGGAGAAGTACAAGATCTCCTACCCGATCCTCAAGCCGGAGGGATTTCCGCTGGCCAATCACATTGACACGCTGCCCACCAGCCTGCTGCTCGACAAGCACGGCCGCGTTGCGCGAACCTACACTGGCATGATTCCCGAGACGGTTCTCCGGCGGGACGTCGAAGCGTTGTTGTCGGAATCGTAACGGCCGCCGCGGCGGCGCGCGGGTCGAGTAGAATGGTCCTTCTAGGTGGTCATTACACTTATGAGCGCCAGTCTCTCCGGCCGCGACGCTCTGACGGATCCCGCGCTCCAGCGGCGGCTGCATCGTTACGCGTCGGCCCTTTGCCGCCGCCCCGCCGATGTGGAGGACATCGTCCAGGAGACGCTGGCCTCCGCGCTGCTGAAACTGCACCAACTGAGGGACGCCGACTCGATTGTGGCATGGGTCTGCAGCATCGCCAGAAACGTCTATCTCCAGCAGCGGCGGACCAGCCTGTTCGCGCCCCAGACCATGGTGTCGCTGGACGAGATCGGCGGCGCCGCGGCCGCCGGGCCGGACCCGGAGCGGTTGACCACATGCCGCATGCGCATGGTTGCGGTGAGGGACGCGGTGCGGAAGTTGCCTCCGCATTATCGCGAAATCGTCTATCTTCGCGATTTCAGCCAGTTCAGCAATGCCGAGGTCGCGGCGCGGCTTGGGCTCACCGCCGATGTCGCCAAGACGCGGCTGCACCGGGCTCATCAACTGGTCAGAGTCTTGTGCCGCGGCCGCGTCTGAGGCGACGCATCAGCAGAAGAGCAACGACGATCCAAGACGCCGCGGTGACGGTGTTGGTGGTGGTTCGCTCCACGCCGCCGTCGAAGGATAATTCGACTTCACATCGGCCCTCACAGTCCGGGTGGATGACGATGAAGCCCAGGCCGTCATGGTCTACATGGCGATTGGCGCCGTTCACCGTCGCGCGCCAACGCGGATGCCACGCTGTCTGGACGCTGAGCGCATCTCCCTTGGTGAGGTTCGCCGCGATGTGTGCGCGGCCGGGCGAGGTCCAACGCACCTCGGCAAGCTCGCGGCTGGAATCCTGGGTTGCGCGAATATAGGCCATCAACGGTTCGATCTTCACGCCGTTTTCGGGCGGCGTCTGGACTGTTTCGTCCAGGCGTATCACATGAACCAGCGAACCTGTCCGTTGCGGGACTTCGTAGATGGCGTCTCCGCCGCCGCTCCACGCCTCGCGAAGTTTCCCTCGGAACTTGTCCGGATGGGCGATGTCGTGAAACGTCTCCGTGCTGCCGGGGCCCGTCATCACGACATAGCGAGCGCCGAGCGCCTGAAGCCAGGCGATTGATATTTCGGCTGCTCGGTCGCCGGCTCCGTCGTCGGAGCCAATGACGTAGTACGCCATTTTGATCGGCCGCACCAGTATGCTCTGGTCGCAACAACCGGTGACTTGTGGGGTATCGGTGAACGCATTCAGCCAGAAGGCGATCGAGCCTGGGGCAAGAACCCGTTGTCCGCCGGCGTGGGCTTCCAGCCAGGCGGCGACTCGATACTCACTGGTCTGCCGGATCGAGATCGGTTGGATCAACCGGCGGGCCGACGTACGATAGTTGTGGATCTGAAGGGCGATTAGCGGCGCCATGGCGAGCATCGCGACGATCGCCGCCTTCCGGGACAGTCGCACATATTCGCCCAGCCCCAATGCCACGGCCAACGTCAACGCCATCTCGAACACCAGATGGAATCGCATGGGCTGAGCGATGAACGTGACGCCGAACCAGGCGTTCCCGCAGACCACCGCTCCCGTGACGAGAGTGAACAGGACGGCCCACGCAACGCTTCGGCGAACGGAGAGTCTTCGCAGACCCCAAGCGGTGATGGCGACGGCGGCGCCCAACGCCGCAAGCATCGCCAGGCGATTCTCGTCAAAGCGGCTGGCCGGCTCCATCCATTGCGTGTTCGAGAACGTGTTCAACAGTGTCGACGGCGGATTCCACCGAGCCGTTAGCAAATAGCCGCCGACGCAAATTCCGCTGACCAGCGCGAAGCCGCCGTACGCTGCGCAGTAAGCGATGAGCGCCATCCCGAGGGCGATGGCGCCGGGAATGTTCGACAGCATCAGGGCGCCGGTGGCGGCCGAGGCGAAGATGAACGCGGCGATAGTGCGTCGCGCGCGGGCCCGATCGACCAGCAAGAGGACAACGGGGATCAACAACAGGGCCAGCGCGTGAGGGCTGTCGCCGTAGACGAGCAAGGCCTGCAGGCGCCGGGCGAAGAACGGTCCACCCAAGTCCCGGCCAATCGCTGGGAAGATCAGCGCCGATGGGGAGATGAGCGAGTACGTTAATCCGGCGGCCAGGGCGACCGCTCTTTTGCCGGTCAGTCTCCAGGCCAGGAGAAAGACTGTGACCGGCGTGATGACGTACACCAGGGCCAGCGTCAGATGATAGGCCCTGCCAATCTCTAGGCTCGACACCCCGGACACCGTCGCGACCAGGGCGTGTAGAAGCGGCGCGTAGGTGTTTTCAAATGGCATGCCGCAATGCCAGATAGGCCACCAGTCGGCTTCCCGCCAATGGTCACGCAGGTAGCGAGCAAGTGAGACAAAGGCGCCGCTGACTGATCCCATCTGTATTGGATAACTCAGACGGAACAGTCGCCAGGCTATCCAGGCATTCAGAGCCAACAACGCGGGGGCGCCCAGGTGCGTCCACCAACCCGCTGAGAACGTGTGCCGGCGGGCGTGTCCAACGATTTCAACGATTCGTTTCATCCTGTTGATCTAGCGGTAGGCCAGCATCTGGAGGGCCGTCTCTACGGGCAGTGTGTCAAAGCTGCGCGGCCTGGGCGTCGGCCCATGCAGTCTCTGCGCGGCTGGGGTGGAGCGTTTGATTGTAAGTGGCTGATTTCCTTGGAGGAGAGTTGAAGGGCGCGCACATGCATCTTCCAAGTCGCAAGGTCAAAAGGAGACCGAATCAAATGAAGAGAGTGCAAATTGCTATGTTAACGTGCGCCATGCTGATCGCGGGCGCGACTTATGGATGGAGCCAGACCGCTCCCAACGGAAACGGCAAGGGCCCGAAGTATGGCCAGAGCAAGGGCAAGAAGCTGGGATCGCGAGATGGCTCGGGGCCGCAGCACACCCCTGGCACGGGCGGCGGAACGGGCGCGGGTCAGCGGCGAGGCCGGCGGTAGACGCGGTCGACGGGGCAACGGGGTGCTGTCATGAGACACTTCACAAACAGGTTCCTCTGGGTTGCGGCGCTGCTTGCGGCTTCCACCGCGTCGCGGCCACTTCTGGCGCAGGGCGGTCCGGCGGGCGGCGGCTCCGCTTGCTGCATTGTGTCGACACAGGCCGCCACGGCCGAAGAGGCGAAGTGGCTGAGCTTCATGCGGGAGGAGGAGAAATTCGCCCGCGACGTGTACGCGCAGTTGTTCTCCAAGTGGAAACTCCGGCTGTTCGACAACATCAGTCGCGCCGAGCAGAGGCATTACGAGGCTGTCGGCGTTCTGCTGACGCGGTACGCCGTGGCGGATCCGGCCAGTGGGCTTCCGGCAGGCGTGTATTCCGATGCCCGCCTGAATGCTCTGTACGCCACGCTGATGGGTCAGGGGCTGACTTCGATTCAAGAAGCCCTGGCGGTGGGAATCGCGATCGAGAAACAGGACGTCTCGGATCTCGAGTCGGCGCTCAAGGAAACGGCTGGAACCGATATTAAGGCCGTATACGCGAACCTGATGACCGGTTCGCTGAGTCACCTCGAATCTTTCGAGCACGTTCTTGAGATCACTCAGGCGCTGCAGTAGACGAGCCAGCGTCAGGAACCGCGCAGGATTTGCAGGGCCGCGAGGACGGGCATGCAAGGGCTGCGCGGTTCGTGTATTTGGCAAGCGCTGAACGGCGATTGCTCGAATCCTTTACCAGCCGCGCGCTCATGCACTTCGTTCAACAGGGCCGGATGCAGACGCCGCGGTCGAACTTGGAACGCAACATGCTCCGTAGAAGGTTCAACCGGAGCGGCCCCACGACGGGGACTTAGAAATGAAGGTTGACGAGATGCTGGTCGTCAGGGTCAGTGTAAGTTACACTGATGGGGAGATTAGCCCAACGATGGCCGGCAAGGGAGGAACCCGATGAAGAGACTCATGATCGCGGTGTTTGTTGGATGTTGCTGGCTGGGCGTAGCCACGTTCGGCCAGGCGCCTTCGACTCCGCCCGCTTCCACCGACGCCCCTGGCTGCTGTGGGCAGGCTGGAGCTTGCAAGTGCGGCCAATGCGCACAACGTGGACAGGCGAAAGGCCGAATGATGGGCATGGGCAGAGGGCGCGGACAGGGCCAGATGAAGGCCATGCGGGGCGGCATGGGACGCGGCGCTCGGGCTTGCCCGCGAATGCAGCAGTCGAATTTGCAGAACGAAACTCCAAAGTCAGACGGGAAGTAGTCCCCCCACAAGTGCGAGCGCCTCGCGGCCTGGTGTCACGGGGCGCTCGCGGCTGCATCTTTGAGAGCGAGGATGGCCGTGCAGCGCGAATTCACATCTCACCCCACGGGCCCTGGCCTTCGTGAACGCTCGCCGCACGACTCGCGAACCGTCACTGGGCTCAACGTTCGGCTGTTCGCAAGGTCCAGGGCGCTACGTTCGCTACCGACCGCGACGGATGCCGTGGTTCAATGCCGACTCTGGAGTGTGGCGGCGTGAGGTGGCGTTTTGCGGTCGCGCTCTGCGGGCTGGTCCTGTCGGCGGCGCCGCGATTTGAGTCCGCGGGTGTGTGTTCGCTGTGCCACTCGCGCATTCCGGACCCGGGCGCCGGCCGCCAGAATGTCGCTCCCCACGCGCTTTGGCGCGGCAGCATGAAGGCCAACTCGGCGCGCGACCCGTACTGGAAAGCCAAGGTGCGCGAAGAGGCGGCCCTCAATCCATCCGCCGCCGCCATCATAGAGGATACCTGCCTGAGTTGCCACGCCCCCATGCAGCAATACGAGTATCGGGGCCGCCGGACTCGAATGCGGCTGGCGAATCTGGACTCGAACGGCGAAGAGGGTGTCACGTGTACGGTTTGCCACCAGATCCAGTCTGTCGGATTGGGTCGCAAGTCCAGTTTCACAGCAGGTTTCGTCATCGGTTCGGATGACAGGATCTTCGGACCCCACGCGGATCCCTTCGCGATGCCGATGATGCATCACACCGGCTACATCCCCACGCAATCGAAACACGTGCTCGACTCCTCGCTCTGCGGTTCCTGCCACACGGTGATTACGCCGACGCTCGACGCCGACGGACGAATTGCTGGTGAGTTCGTCGAACAGGCGCCCTATCTTGAATGGCTGGCGAGCGCGTACGCGAGTGAAGGACGGGCCTGCCAATCGTGCCACATGCCGGTGCTTGATGAACCGAGTTACATTGCGCACCGCCCTCCCGGAGGCCCGTTTCCGCCAACCTCGCCGCGTTCTCCATTCGGACGGCACTCCTTCGCGGGCGCCAATGTTCGCGGAGCGGCAATGCTCGCCGCGTTGCTTCCGGGGCAGGCGGACGTGCTCCAGCTGGCCGGCGCGCGGGCAGCCGACATGCTATCGAGAGCCGTGAGTCTGAAACTCGCGTCAAAGCGCGGACAGGACGGCGCGGAAGTTGCCGTGGAAGTTCGCAATCTGACGGGTCACAAATTGCCGACGGCCTATCCGAGCCGACGAATCTGGCTTCATCTGACGGCGCTCGACGCGCAAGGCCGCACGGTCTTCGAATCGGGCGCTCCGGGCACGCCAATTGTCGATCAACCGCACTATCGGCGGATTTCGTCGGCGCGCCAGACGATGGTCTACGAGGCGGAACACGCGGACCTGTCCGGCGGTCCCACGCACTCGCTCCTGAGAGCCGCCGCATACCGGAAGGATAACCGGATCCTGCCGCGTGGCTTCGTTTCGGAAACCCGCCTACCGGACGCCATGCCCGCCTCGTCGATTGCGCCGGTCGGAGTTGGGGCCGATCCCGACTTTCTGCCGGGATCGGACCGGGTTATCTATCAGATTCCGGCATCCGCAGTCCGAGTGGCGGTGGAGGCGCTCTATCAGAGCATCAAGCCCGATCACGCGGCGGGCCCGTCCGCTGGGGACAACTCCGACGCCAAGCGCTTTGGCGAGTTATACCGCCGAAACGGCGATCCGGTGGTGATGACGAAAGTGGAGTTGGACGTCGCGAGGTGAGCGGATCATTGTCGGCCCATGCCGCGCATTGCTCCGCGGCCCATCATGCCGCCGCGCCACATCGGCCATCCCTTCTCATCCCGCAATTTCAACGTTCTCTTTTCGGAGGGAATGGTCACCGAGATGGCTACGATATCGGGGTTCATTCGATAGCCTTTGACTCTCACCGTCATGCCCGCTTTGGGGTTGAAGTCCTGCTCCATCAGGAATCGCACCGGACCCAGGAACACCTTGACCGTCGATTCTCCCGACTGAAGTTCTATGAACGGCATGCCCTGGCCAGGCGTAATCTGCACCTTCTGGATCTTGCCTTCCACCGTGACCGTTGGATTCGAGGCGACGGGGGGCTGAGCCGCCCGAAGCGACCAAATCATCGTCGTGGCGGCCGCAACTGCAATCACGAGTGCCGGAGTCTTCATAGGTCGATCCCCTTCTCATCATGCACGATGGTTGCCAGTCCGCGACCCTGGGGACGTCGCGCGGCGCCTGGGTTAGGGAGGGCAAGATGAAGACGAGCCGCTCCTGGAATCTGCTGTATGCGGCGACGTTCGCCCTGCCCCTTATCCTGGCGTTCGCCTCCGTGCGCACGTTCCGTGAAATGGACGCCCAACGGGAGGTCTATTTGCGAGATCGCGCCGCCGGGGTTGCTGGCCGCCTCGACGCCGCAGGGGCGCAAGACGGTCCCATCGAGGCTGCTATCGCCTCGCTTGCCGAAAGCGAACCGCATCTTCGCGATCTGAAGGTGCTGACAAGAGGCGCCGACGGCCGGAATCCCGAACTCGAGGCCGTGTGGGACGGACGGGAACTGTTCCATACGGATTTCGTCTGGCAGGGCGGCGCGCGGGTCTATCGCGCCTTCGTGCCTTTCCATGTGCATGGCGAGATGCGGGTGGCGCAGATCGATCTGGACCGCTCGGCCTCGGATTTCCTGGTCGTGCATGCGCGGCATAACGTGATCATCTCCGTGGTGGGCGGGGTGGCGCTGCTGTTGATCTCGCTCTATTCGATCTACGCCGCGCGCCGGACCGCGGCGCTGGAACGCCGCCAGTTGGAACTGCAGCACCTGGCCCGGTTGGGCGCCATGTCCGCCGTGCTGGCCCACGAGATTCGCAATCCGCTGGGGACCATTAAGGGATTCGCGCAACTGGCGCTCGAACAGGCGTCTGGCGGTCTGACGGCGCTGCTGACGCCTATCACCGAACAGACCCGGCGGCTGGAAACGCTCGTCAACGACCTGTTGGTCTACGGACGGCCGCCATCCCCCTCGCCACGCAAGGTAGCCTGGGCGGAGATCGCTGCTCGCCTGACGGCCCACGGCAGTCGTTTGACCGAGGGGCGCGTAGCACGGTTGAACGTCGCGGGCGCTGACATTCAGCTCCAAACGGATCCTGATTTGCTGGAGCACATCCTGGTGAACCTGACTCGAAACGCCCTGGATGCCGTGGATGGCCTGCCCGATGGATGCGTGCTCATCGACGCGGCGCTGCGCGATGGCGGCGTGACCGTCGCCGTACGCGACAACGGTCCTGGAGTGCCGGATGCGGAGATCCCGAAGATCCGCGAACCGTTTTACACCACCAAGGCCTCCGGAACGGGACTGGGGCTGCCCATCAGCATCCGCCTCACTCACGCCCTGGGCGGCGTCTTCGATATTCACAATGACGAGGCCGGCGGAACCGTCGCCACGGTGACGTTGCCCGCGGAAAGATGAATATGGAACAGATTCTGATCGTCGACGATGATCCCGGCTTCAGGGCGCTGCTGCAGACAATTCTGAAAGGCGAAGGGTACGACGTTCAAACGACCGGGTCCATCGCCGCGGCGATCCGTGCGGGGGCGCAGCAGCAGTTCCACATTGTGCTTACGGATCTGAAGTTGCCCGACGGCGACGGCCTTGCGATCCTGCGGCGCTGGCGGGAGAACGGTTGGCAGACGCCGTTCATCGTCATCACGGGTTTCGGCACCGTTCCTTCGGCGGTGGAAGCGATGAAACTCGGCGCGGTGGACTATCTCGGCAAGCCGCTCAGCAGCCCCGACGAGTTGCGCATCCTGGTGCAGAAGGCTCTGGCGGGACAGCGCGTGGCGAATGAGCGAGACGTGCTGAGGGAGGAGAACGCGGCTCGCTTCTCCACCGGAAACATCATCGCGGAGCACCCGTCGATGGTCCGCACGCTGGCGCTTGTGCGCAAGGTGGCGGCCACCAACGCCACTGTGCTTGTGACGGGGGAGAGCGGAACTGGCAAGGAAATCCTGGCGAGGCTCATTCACGACAACAGCACGCGAGCCGATCGTGTGTTTGTGGCGGTGAACTGCGCCGCGCTGTCGCCGACGCTGATCGAGAGCGAGTTATTTGGCCATGAGAAGGGCGCGTTCACCGGCGCCGGCGGCCAGCACAGCGGCCGGTTCGAGCGCGCTCATGGCGGCACGCTGTTTCTGGATGAGATCGGAGAGTTGGATGCGAATCTGCAAACCAAGCTACTCCGCGTGTTGCAGGAGCGCACTTTTGAGCGCGTGGGCGGCGCCCGTCAGATCACGGTGGATGTGCGGGTGGTGGCGGCGACCAATCGGGACCTGAAGTCGCAGGTCAAGGACGGCGCGTTCCGGCAGGACCTCTATTACCGCATCAGCGCCTTCCCGATTGAAGCCCCGCCGTTGCGCGAACGCGGGAGTGATATCGTCAAACTAGCGCGCTTCTTTCTTGGTCGCGCGGCCCGTGACATGGGAAAGCCGGCCCCCGGCCTGTCAACGGAGGCCGAGGCTGCCCTTATGAGCTACGCGTGGCCTGGCAATGTCCGCGAATTGGAGAACATGATGGAGAGAGCGGCGATTCTCGCCGATGGAGAAGTGGCGCTGGACGATCTCGCCATCGCAGACGACGCGCCAAGCCGTCCGTTGCGGTTCACCGATATCGAGCGAAAGGCCATTGAGGACGCGCTTGCGGACAACGGCGGCAATCGCACCAGGGCGGCGCGCCAACTCGGCATCAGTCTTCGGACGTTACAGTATCGGTTAAAAGAGTACGGATTGGTATGAACGAACGCACCTTTAAAGCAAGCGACGCACAGAAGCTGGAGGATCCGGCGCGGCTTGAGTGGCTGCCCCCAGCCGACGTCATCGGGAAACTCGATCTCACGCCGGGGATGGTGGTGGCGGACATCGGAGCGGGTACGGGCTACTTTTCGATCCCGATCGCCGCGCGGGTGAACCGTGTCTTTTCCGTCGATCTTCAGACGGAGATGCTCGGGTTGTTGCGCGGGAAACTGGCCAGCACGGGGCTGGCCGCCAACATCGAACTGGTTCACGGCAGCGCCGTAGCGACGAATTTGGCCGCCGCCAGTTGCGATCTTGCGTTCTTCGCGAACGTTTGGCATGAACTCGACGACCTCGACATGGTGCTTACCGAGGCGCGCCGCATTCTCCGCGCCGGAGGGCGCCTGGCGATTGTCGACTGGAGTCCCGATCGGGACCACCCGCCCGGACCGCCTGTCCATCACCGGATCGCCCCGGAACAGGTTCGCCGCGTTCTTGAGGCGGCGGGCTGGACCGTCGCGCCTGCCTCGCCCACCGGGCGGTATCACTACATGGTGATTGCGCTCGCGTAGGCCTGCACCCGGGTCCTCGACGCTATTTCTTGGGCGGCGGCGCCGGAACGTACGATGAGTCCGTCGGTTGGGCGTCGGCGAACTGGTCGTCGTCCTTCATTTCCTTCTTGAGTCGGTATAACTCACGTTTCAACGTCGCCACGGTCTTCTGGGCGGCGGGATCGTTGTAGATATTGTTCATCTCGGCCGGGTCCTTCACCAGGTCGTAGCACTCCCACTGGTCTTTCTTCCAGAAGTAGATCAGCTTGTGGGTGTCGGTGCGGACGCCGTAGTGCGCGCGGGTGTTGTGATCTCCCGGATCGTGGTAGTAGCGGTAGTACATCGCCCGCCGCCATTCGCGCGGCTTCTTGCCTTTCCAGATCGGGACGAAACTCGCGCCCTGCATGTCCGTGGGCGTCGGCTGCCCGGCCAGGTCGAGGAAGGTCGGCGCGAAGTCGCAGTTGATGCCGATCGCCTGCGATGTGCTGCCAGGCCGGATTCCTCCCGGCCACCGCACCAGGAACGGCATGCGCAGAGACTCCTCGTACATGAACCGCTTGTCGAACAGCCCATGCTCTCCCAGGAAAAAACCCTGGTCGCTTGTGTAGATGATGACGGTGTTATCCCGCAGTCCGTTCGAGTCGACCCAGTCGAGCACCCTTCCCACGTTGTCATCGACGCTCTGAACGCACGCCAGGTAGTCCTGCATGTAACGCTGATATTTCCAGCTTTCGAGTTCCTTGCCGGTCAGCGTCTTCTTAACTCCGTCCACCACCGTCTCCACCTCGGTGGGCTTCACTGACAACCACTTGCGCGTTTCGGCGGCGGATAAGCCGGACGGAGGTGGGATCTTCAGGTCCAACCGCGTCAGGTCTCGGAACACGGACTGTTTCTGCTCGCGAATTGCGTCGGTCCGGCCAGCGTAGTCGTCCCGCAGGTTCGCGGGCTCCGGAATATGCCGATTCTCGAACATCTTGCGGTGTTTCTCATCGGGCGTCCACTCCCGGTGCGGCGCTTTGTGATGCGACATGATGAAAAACGGTTTGTCCTTGGGGCGGTTCTTCATCGCATCGATGGTGATGTCGGTGATGATGTCGGTGGCGTAGCCCTGGTACGTGGTGGATCCGTCCTTGTCGTACAGAACCGGATTGTTGTACACGCCCTGGCCCGGAAGGATGTTCCAATAATCGAAACCGGTCGGGTTGCTCCCCAGGTGCCACTTCCCGATCATCGCCGTGTGGTAGCCGGCCTGCTGAAGCAACTTCGGCGCCGTCTGTTGCGAGCCATCGAAGCGGTTGAACACGGGAACGCCGTTCAGGTGGCTGTACTTGCCCGTCAGGATGGTGGCGCGGCTCGGGGTGCAGATGGAATTCGTCGCGAAGACGCGGTCCATGCGCATGCCTTCTTTTGCAAGACGGTCCAGGTTGGGCGTCTGGTTCACCTTGCTCCCGTAGCAACTGATGGCCTGCGACGCATGGTCGTCGGTCATGATGAACACGATGTTCGGACGCGTCCGGCCGGTGGCGGCGCCGAACGCCGAGGCGGCGAATGGCCGGGATGTCAGGAGTGGGAGCGCCAGTAGATCTCGTCGCGAAAGGCTCTGCATGCTAACGAATACAATGACAGCACCAGAGCCTCAATTCAAGTTCGCGGTCCTACTGCCGCACCGTCGGATACTTGATGCCCAACTGCTCCAGATAGGTGTCGTACTTTGAAGGGTCGTAATACAGGCTCTTCATCTTCGGCCGGTATTCGTCCATGATCTTCTTGTTCAACCAGATGGCCGGGACGTCGTTCGGGCGGATGATCGGCTGATACTTTGTCTCCTTGGACTGCACCGTCTTGAAGTACGTCCAGGCTTGCGTCACCACCTCCGGATGCAGCAGCAGGTCGAGCATCGTCATCGCCTGCACCTTGGCCCCCGCCACCACGCCCTTGTGCGCGATGGGCGTCGCCATGGCGATCGCGTTCGCCCAGTTGTGGCCCGGCGTCCCCGAAATGTTCGCCGGGTAGCGCAACACCACCGTGGGCGCGTTCCACGAGATGTCTCCAATATCGTCGGATCCGCCGCCCATCGGTCCCATGTTCGAGCCGAATCCATCCGATTCGCTTTCCGTTCGCGGCGCTCGCATCTCGTCGATCTTCGCCGACAGGCCCTTCTCGGGCTGCTTCAATTCCTTCTGGAGAGCCTTGGCCAGCGCCTGGTCTTCCGCCGACCATTGCGGCAGTCCCACCGCCTTGATGTTGGCGTACATCAACTCCGCGACCGGCTTGCTGAAATAGCCGGGCCAGGCGGAGCCGAGCACCCTTGATTCCATCGTGGTGTCCGTCATCATCGTGGCCGCCTGCGCCATCCGGTCGCCGATCTTCCACAGGTCCATGATGTGCGGGTAGTCGGCCTCCCGGAAGTAATACCAAACCGTCGCGTTCTGGGGCACCACGTTCGGCTGGTCTCCGCCGTTGGTGATGACGTAATGCGAACGTTGCGCCAACCGCAGATGTTCGCGCCGGAAGTTCCAACCCACATCCATCAACTCCACGGCGTCCAGCGCGCTGCGTCCGCGCCACGGAGCGCCCGCGCTGTGCGCGCTCTCGCCCTTGAAGTGATACTCCACCGACACCATGCCGTTGCCGCCGCCCGGTCCATACGATACGCCGAAGCTGTTGGCCACATGCGCGAACAGCACCACGTCGACTTCCTTGAACAGGCCCGCGCGTACGAAGTACGCCTTCGTGCCGAGTTGTTCCTCCGCCACGCCGGGCCACAGTTTGATCGTGCCCTGCAGATGCTCCCGCTCCATGATCTTCTTCACCGCAAGGGCCGCCACAATGTTCATCGGCACACCCGAGTTGTGGCCTTCGCCATGGCCGGGAGCCCCCTCGATCATCGGGTCGTGGTAGGCGACGCCCGGTTTCTGCGACGCCTGCGGAATGCAGTCGATGTCGGAGCCCAGCGCGATCACCGGTTTGCCGCTTCCCCACGTGGCCATCCACGCGGTGGGAATTCCCGCCACGCCCTTCTCCACCTTGAATCCGTTCGACTCGAGAATGCCAGTGAGATACTTCGAAGTTTCAACTTCCTGGAAGCCGAGTTCGCCGAAGCTGAACACCGAGTCCACCATCACCTGGGCCTGCTTGCGCATGCCCTCCACCGCGCCGGCCAGGTCGGCCTTTAGCGCGATTTCCCTGGAGGTGGGATTGGGCGGAGCGGTCTGCGCAAGGAGCGGGGCGGCGACAACGAGCGTCGCGATAGATAAGAGTTTAGTCATGTTGAGATCGATGTCTCGAACGTGGAGGAGCCCTGACAGGTCGGCCGTGTAATCTGTAGACGGAATTATGGCACACGAAGCGGGCGCAGGCAATCGCCGCTCGTTCGGCGCCGCCGCTCAGAACAGGAAATCGAAATCGGCCGTGAATCGCCGCCCGCGATGACCGAAGAAGTAGCCGAAGGCAGGATCGGCGACGTTCGGATGCACTGCCTCCGGATTGAAGTGGTTGGTGAGGTTGAACGACGCCAGCGACACTCGCACCGAGTACTTCGCGTTGATCTTGATGTCCTTTGAGATGCGCGAATCGATCGAGAGGAAGTGCGGGTACCGGTGGCTGTTCGGAATGCCGTAATACTGCTGGGATGCGGTCAACTCGCTGTACGGAAACCCGCTGCGATACTCGATCACCGGTGCGGCCTGGATGGTCTTGGTCAGGCGGAATACGCCCCACGCCAACAGTCGGTGCGGCAGGTCGGCGCTCAACGTCCCGTAGGCGTTTTCGGGGATCACCGGCACGGGCACGGTTCCCAGGAACTTGCCGAAATCGTTCAGATCCCCGCGAGCGCGCGACTGCGTGTAGGAGGCGAATAACTCGCGATCCGTGCGCAGTTTCAACTGCGCCATCACGTCGAACTGGCGGTATCGCGACTGTCCGGTGCCCTGCAATAGATACGCGCCCAGGTTGGTTTCCGGATCGGGCGGCACGCGCACCAGCGTCACCAACCCGTCGGAGATGTTGCTGAGGAACGTCGCGCGCAGCCGGAGGTAGCGCGTGACGGGGTGCTCCAGTTGGATGCTCCAAACCTGGCTGCGCGGCGAGAAATTCCCGTCCACCGGGCGCTGCGACACGAAGGGGAACCGCACGCGGTTCTGCCCGAGCGTGTTGAGGAAGAGGAACGGTCCCAGGCTGACGTTGCCCTGCCCGTCGTAGAAGGTGACTTCGCGGTTGGGATACCGGTTGAACCCGTAAACGTTGAGCGGCACGCGGTCATAGAACAATCCCGCGCCGCCCCGTATGACCGTTCCCAGACCGCTGAAGGGCGTCCACGCCAGGCCGATGCGAGGCGCTACTCGAAACGCGCCCGAAATCTGCTGCGCCTCCGTCCGCAGACCCATGTCGACGGCGAAACGCGGAGTGATGATCCAGTGGTCCTGCCCGAAGAACGACTTCTCGATGTCGTCCACTTCGAAGGAGTGCGTGGGACGCGGGAACGACACCCTGACCATCTCCGCGCCTTCGGCGTTCACGATCTCGATGGTGTGAGAGAATCGGTCGCCGGTGTGGTCGCTCCAGGCCGAATAGCCGCCTACCTTGAAATGGTGCGAGCCCAGTCGATCGAGCGGTGCGAATGAGTACGAGGAAGCGCCGCTGATGCGCTGGGCGAAGCGGTGCTGTTCGGCGAAGTAGCTGCCGCTGTTGCCTGCCGGGCCGATGATCATCGCACCCGTTCCACGTCCCCATACGGCGGAGTCGAAGTTCGTGACGGAAAAGCGGGATTCCAGTAACCCCCCGTGCAGGGTGTATCGGTCGATGGCGGTGCCGGTGTAGTTGTGCGTCTTTGCGTCCGGCGACACCGGCTCCGGATTGAAGAAGTCGAGGTTCAGAAAACCTAGTCGCTCCGGCGCCACGTGCACCGTGGCTGTCACAAGATGCTTTGCCGACGCCACCCAGTCCAGTTGAGTGAACGAGTTCAGCCCCGCCTGCTTCTTGCGATTGTAGGGGAAGGGAAGCGTGTAGATGGGCGTCTTCCGCACCGCGTACTCGAAGCCCTCCGATAGAAACAGGCGATCCTTGATCAGCGGGCCGTCGAAGTTCAAACGCGGAGTGGCGGTGCGCAGTCCGCGCAGGTGGTAACTCCGGATGAAGAACTCGGGAAGGGGATCGTTCAGCTCCCACTTCCACTTGTCGCCGCCCCGTTTGGTCTCCACCGAAACCAGGCCCGCCGTGAAGCGTCCATACTCCGCCAGATAGGCGGTCTGATACACGTTCAGGATCTCGACGCTGTCGATGGGGATGGTGGAGCCGAACTGCCCGGTGGCGGGGTCCGTGACGTCGGCCGAATTCACGATCAGGGCGCTGCGGTTTTCCGGGCTGGAGGACAGAATCAGTCCGCCGCCTGGTTCGCGCACTACGCCGGGCGTCAACGGCAACGCATCGGCGACTGTGGCGGGACGATTCGGTAGTTCCTTGGCCTTCTGCGGCGGCAGACGATTCGGCTCGGACGTGGGATCCTCCACCGCGATCACGGTGCCGCGCACCTCTACGGAGTCGGTGCGCGTGGCGATGTTGGTGAGTGCGAGTTCGAGCAACAGTCCGCCGGCGGGCAACTCGATTGCGTGATTGCTAACGGGCTCGAAGCCTTCCTTGGCGACGGAAAGAACGTAATGCGAGGGCTTCAGGCCGGTGAATACCGCGCGTCCGGCGTCGTCGGTTTGGACCTTCCGCGCCGGCGGAGCATCCCCGGCAAGTTCGAGCACGGCGCCGCTCACCGGCTGGCCGTGGGGATCGCGGACCAGCACCTCCATCCGGGGAGACGTTTGCGCATGCAGCGCCCACAACACTGTCCCCAGAAAAAAGACGCGCGCTACGCTGAATTTATTCTCTATACGGAAAGGATAGCGTGCCTCGCCGAGTCGGAGCGCGGTGACAGTACCAGTCCTCGGCTCCACCGCTGGTTGCGGCGTGCGGCCCTCAACGGTCGTCAGCCCGTTTCGATACGATAAACCCAACCTGCCATGAAACCCCAACCAACACGCCGCGAATTGCTCGCTTCGCTGGCCGCGGCCGGCGCCGCCGCCCAAGCCGCCGATGCCCCGCCCCTTCAGGTCGAAGCCGGTCCGGACCGCATCGTCATGTCGAACGGCAAGACCTACCTGCGCGGCTGGGCTGGACACGGCCAGCGCCCCCGCCCCCTCGACCCGTGGCGGAAGCAGCCACCCCAGCCGCCGCCGGCCGAACCCGGCACGCGCTTTGAGTGGTCGAAGCTGTCGGGTCCGGGCGAGGTGACGTTCGAGAACCCGCATGAGCTGATCACCACCGCCCGGTTCTCAAAGCCCGGCGAGTACCGGCTGAAACTCGCGGCCGGGACCGGAAAGACGCAGCCGTCCTCGACGCTCGCCGTCACGGTCGAGCCGCCGCCGCCCGCCGATCAACTCGGCGCCGTCTACACCCGCCGCTTCCGCGTCGACAGCCCGTTCTGGGGGCCGCATGTGAAAGCGCTGGTGGTGAACTGGATCCCCCATTGCATCGACGTCATCAACCACAGCGACGTCACGCTGGGCGAAGGCGGCATCGACAACTTCATCGAAGCCGGCAGGAAGCTGCGCGGCGAGCCCGCCGGCCGCCACAAAGGCTACGTGTTCTCGAACGCCTGGGTCCATCAGACGGTCGAGGCCATGTGCATCGCCCTCATGATCGATCCCCAGGGCGATGCCGAGATCCTCCGAGCCCACGAAACCTTCCGCGCCACGCTTGAGGACTGGATCCCGAAGATCCTGGCCGCGCAGGAGCCGGACGGCTACCTGCAGACCGCCTTCACGCTCGATCGCGCGGACCGAAGGGGCGTGGTGGAGAGCAGTAAGTTCGCCCATTGGGATCCCAAGCACCGCGGCGACCATGAAGGCTATGTCTCCGGCTATTTCCTCGAATCCGCCATCAATCACTACCTGATGACGGATAAGAAGGACGCGCGCCTCTATAACGCGGCGAAGAAGTTAGCCGATTGCTGGTCCAACAACCTGGGCCACGAGCCGAAGAAACCCTGGTACGACGGCCATCAGGAGATGGAGCAGGCGCTTGTGCGCTTCGGCCGCTTTGTCAACGACATGGAAGGCGGCGGCAAAGGCGACCGCTACATCCAGACGGCGAAGTTCCTGCTCGATTGCCGCTACACCGCCGCCGTCGACCCGGTGCGCGACCGCGCCGAGTATGACCAGAGTCACCTTCCCGTAACTCAGCAATATGAGGCCGTGGGCCACGCCGTGCGCGCGACCTACACTTACTCCGGCATGGCCGATGTCTCGGTGGAGACGCACGATCCTGACTACCAGAGCGCCGTCCGCTCGCTGTGGGATAACATCGTGAACAAGAAGTACTATCTCACCGGCGGCATCGGCAGCGGCGAGACATCGGAAGGGTTCGGGCCGAATTACTCGCTGGGCAACGATGCTTACTGTGAGTCCTGCTCGAGCTGCGGCATGATCTTCTTCCACTGGAAGATGAACCTGGCCTATCACGACGCCCGCTACGTCGATAACTACGAAGAGACGATGTACAACGCGCTGTTAGGTTCAATGGACCTCGAAGGGAAGAATTTCTATTACACGAACCCGCTCGACGCGCGCGACCGGCGCAGTTCCTGGCATACGTGTCCGTGCTGTGTGGGCAACATCCCGCGAACTCTGCTGATGGTTCCGACGTGGGCCTACGCGAAGGCGCACGATGGCGTGTACGTGAATATGTACATCGGCGGCGCGGTGGAGTTGGAGAACGCGGGCGGAACCGACGTCGAGATGGTTCAGAAGACGGACTACCCGTGGAGCGGCAAGATCTCAGTGACGGTGAATCCGAAGACTCCGAAGCGTTTCGCCGTGCGTCTGCGGATTCCCAATCGCGCCACCAGCAAGCTGTATGCGCCCAGGCCCGCGGTGAGCGGCATGGTCTCCATCGCGGTGAACGGCAAGCCGGTCCGCGCCGCCCTGGTGAAGGGCTATGCGGTCATCGCCAGGGAATGGAAGCAGGGCGATCGGATCGACCTGGAGTTGCCTCTCCAGCCGCAGATCATCTCGGCGGACGAGCGCATCCCGTCCACTCGCGGGAAACTGGCGCTGCGCTACGGTCCGCTGATCTACAATGTCGAGGCGGTGGATCAGGACATTGCGGCGGCGTCGCTGAAGCCCGGCGCTCCGCTCGCCGCCGAATGGCGCGCCGATCTGTTGGGCGGAGTCGCGGTCGTCAAGGGGCAGTTCGCCAATGGCAAGCCGATGCTGGCGATCCCTAACTACGCCAGGGCGAATCGCGACCGCAAGCTTCCGGTGGAGGCTGGCCCGCTGGCTGCCGATGCTTCGCTTTACATGGGTCCGACGGCGCGGAAGCCGACGCCGCCATCCGGTGAGGAGCGCCATGGCGAACCGCCTCCGCCCGCGTCGGTTGTGTGGATCCGCCGCGCCTGAGGTCGCTGTTCGCGGTCCGCTGCCGCCCAGGGCGGTGGAGATGGTACATGAAGGCGGAAGGTCGGGCAGGGCGTCGATCGGCTCCCGGACGTTCAGGCCTTCCTGCGACTGGCCATTTTCGACGCAGGACCACGCCCTGGATCTGCCGGTCCGAACCGTCCGGCGCAGCTTTGCGACAACCGTCAATCCCCGGCCCCAGCCGAATTGGTCAACTTCGCCACGATTTCGTTCAACAGGGCTTGGTCGGGCGAGAGCCCAGCCGCCTCGCAGGCTTGGACGTAATCACTGGCCAGCGCGCCCATCAACCGCGCGTGTGCGCTTGGCAAACGCAGGTACGGCGTCTTCAACGTCTGAATGCCCTCGTGGAAGGATGCGGCCGCGCCAGCGGCATCCCCACCCGATTGGAGAATCCCTCCGCGCGCGCCCAACGACATAGCGAGGTCGGGGAGGAAGGCGTCGGGGCGCTCTACGGCGAGTTTGCGGCGTATGCGGACGGCCTCGTCGGCCGCTGCCAGGGCCTCCTCCCTTCGCCCGAGGTCGCTCAGCCTGTTGCCGAGGTTGTTGAGCGAGGTGGCGAGGTCGGGGAGGAAGGCGTCGGGGCGTTGCGTGGTGAGTTGGCGGTAGATGCGGACAGCCTCGTCGGCCGCCGCCAGGGCCTCCTCCCGCCGCCCTACGTTGTTGAGCCGGTTGCCGAGGTTGTTGAGCGACCCAGCGAGGTCGGGGAGGAAGGCGTCGGGGCGTTGAGCGGCGAGTTGGCGGTAGATGCGGACAGCCTCGTCGGCCGCCGCCAGGGCCTCCTCCCGCCGCCCTACGTTGTTGAGCCGGTTGCCGAGGTTGTTGAGCGACATAGCGAGGTCGGGGAGGAAGGCGTCGGGGCGTTGAGCGGCGAGTTGGCGGTAGATGCGGACGGCCTCGTCGGTCGCCGCCAGGGCATCCTCCCGCCGCCCTACGTCGCTCAGCATGGTGCCGAGGTTGTTGAGCGACATAGCGAGGTCGGGGAGGAAGGCGTCGAGGCGTTGCGCGGCGAGCTGGCGGTAGATGCGGACGGCCTCGTCGGCCGCCGCCAGGGCGTCCTCCCGCCTCCCTAAGTCGCGCAGCATGGCGCCGAGGTTGTTGAGCGACATAGCGAGGTCGGGGAGGAAGGCGTCGGGGCCTTGAGCGGCGAGTTGGCGGCGGATGCGGACGGCCTCGTCGGCCGCCGACAGGGCCTCCTCCCGCCGCCCAACGTCGCTCAGCCTATTCCCGAGATTATTCAAAATGCGGGCTCTCTCCGCGCCGCCCGAGCGACCTTCGGAATCGGACAACCCAGAACCTGCCGGTTCGCCCGTTTGCTTCGTGAGCGTCCAATCCACCTCCACCGCCCGCTCCCGCAAAGCCAACGTCTGGTCGGGCAGTGCACCCTCAATCACCAGCAGCAATCCCCGATTCCGCTTCCCCTCCTCAATCAGCGCGTCCACCCACCGCAGCGGCTCCTCACGCGGCGACTCCCCAATGCAGAAGTCCTGTGCGCAACGCATCGCCGACGCCGCCACTTGCCTAGGCCGCCAGCGCACCGCCCGCAACACCGCCTGGCATCCTTGCGCGACCTCCCCTCCGCCCCACGCCCGCAAAGCAGCAACGCCTCGC
The DNA here is from genome assembly GCA_018268715.1 of Acidobacteriota bacterium. Lineage (GTDB taxonomy): Bacteria > Acidobacteriota > Terriglobia > Bryobacterales > Bryobacteraceae > TMP-7. The sequence continues at coordinate 389,121 of JAFDVZ010000015.1, forward strand.
CCACCACGTCCGGCTCCACCGCCCGAGCCCCACCATCTTCCCAAAATGCATCCTCCCCCACGTCCGCCAACCGGCCCCAGCCTTCCGGATGCGCCAACCCGATCGCCTCGCTCTCCGCCTTCGCGGCCCGTCGCAACGCCTCCCGCGTGAGCCCTCCCGAAAGCGTCACATACGCCGCCATGTGCTCCATCAGCCGCCGCGGAGCATGCGGCGCAAACCCAGCCACTCGATCGCACTCACGCCCAGCCAGCCGCAACGCCAGGTCCACCCGGTTCATCGCCAGCGCCGCGGGTACGCCGGTCTCCACCGCCGTCAAACCGGCCATCATCAGCGTCAGCGGATCGCCCCACACCGGCTCAGCCAGCCGTCGCTCGAACTCCGGGTCCGCACCCACCGCGGGCAATCCTGGTACGGCGGCCTTCTTCCATTCCGCCGCCTTCCGCAGCGCCGCGCTCAACACGGACCTCCGGTCCATTGCATCCGCAATCGTCGCCAACCGCACCGGCTCCGGCGGATCGAACAATGCCCGCACCGCCGTTCCCGCATGCCCCATGGAAACCGCCGACGCCAGCCAGCCAGCCTCAAAGCTGGCCTCCCGTTCGAGCAGCAGCAGCCGCAACTTCTCCCCGTCCGGAGCCGCCGCCACAAGCTGATCCAGCCACATCCGCAGCAACCCGGCCGAGCCCGCCGCGTAATCCACCACCGCCAGCACCGGCTTCCGCCGCCGCCATTCCGCCAGGTTCTGCAGCTTCGAAAACCGCTCCATCTCCGCCGAGGTCAGGAAGCCTAGCCGCCACTGCCCCGGCGCCTCCGTCTCCACCTGCTCCAACAGTTCGATGGCGAGCCGAGTCTTCCCCGATCCGCCCCCGCCCGTGATCACGCAAACCGACGCCGCCCGATCCGAGTCCACCCACCGCCGCAGATCGTCCAGGTCCCGTTCGCGACCCTTCAATTCCGTGATCCGCTGATACGGGATCAACAGGTCCAACTCGCCGCGGATCGCGTGCTTGCGCTGCGCGGGAGTCTCCAGCACAAGTTGCGCCTCAGCCACACGAGTCGAAGGCTGCAGCCGCGCAATCCACCGCAGAAACGGCTCCACCAGGTCGTGCCGCCCAGTGGGGTACCACACCGGCAGAATCCCGCGCTCTCCCAGAAACCGCTGCTTCGCGAAGAACGCCGCATCCTCGGCGGGCCGCTCGACAAGGGCGAGATGCTCGAGCCCCGAAGACTCGCCCACCAGGTCGCGCAGCACCTCCAGCGTGCGGTCCGCGCCCAGGCTGCACCCCACGAACAGGAATGTCCGCCCCTGAAACGCCCGCTTCAGTTGCGCCCGCAGCCCGTCCGGATCGTTCCCGCCATACTGCCGGTCGTATTCCGATTTCGTCAGCACGCGCCCGGACCGCTCCTCGCCGTCGCCGTGCAGTTTCAGTAGGAACGGCCGATTCTCGATCGTCGCGCGCCGCATCTGGTCCACCTGCGAGCCCCAGGCGACATGCTCGAACGCCGTCCCGGCCTCCTCGAAAGCGCGCTCGATGAGCCGGTCGAAATTCGTGGTGGCCACCGGACCCGGCGCAAGCTCGGGCAGGACCCGGACGGCGCCCCGCAATTCGCACCCATATGACTTCGCTTGGCCGTAGGTCTGGCTGACTCGGCGGTGGAAAATCGCCGGGCCCATGGCTGACTCGACAGCCTCGGCCGCCTCTTCATACTGATTGGCGGATAGAAGCGCGGCGACCGCGGCTGAAGCCCCGCACTCGGCCGCGAGCCGCGTCAGAAACGTGGTCCACGAAGGAAAGCCCATCGGGATTGACAACCCGGCCCCGACAAACGGCACAACAGGAATCGGATGCGCCGAAGTCAGCCGGCGCTCAAGGTCGTCGAGGAAATCCCCGTTAGCTGGCGCCGCGTCGCGAAGCTCCTGGAGAGGATCGGGCATTGAGTCCGCCGTGAGATCCTCACAATTATGCCACGAGTTACTACGAGCCCGCGCCTAACTCGCTGCTTGGGCGGTGGGGTTTGACTAGTACTACTGGGTCATAAATGATTGGTTCTTTTGAGGTTATCTGCCCAGACTTGATAGTTATGGATGGTATGGGTGTGGTCCGGGCACAGATCCA
>JAFDVZ010000016.1 GCA_018268715.1 Acidobacteriota bacterium
GCGCGTCGCCGCGCGATGAACTGCCCAGTCTCCTTGCCTCGTGCTTCCTGATTGCCGTGAGCGGTCCCCGTGCGGGGGGCCTCGCTCATCAGCCTGAGCGGAGCGGACTCAACACCCGCTCCGCACTTTTATCAGGAAAACTTCGTGCGTTTCCAGAGCAGCCATCCGCACACAACCAGCAGGACCAGGGAAGCGGCCACCACCACCCCCATCCACGCCACATTCACGGCGATAGGCTGCGCCGCCGCCCCCATTCCCAACCAGATGAACATCGCCACCGCCGCCGCGACGATCAGGATTTCCCACCATCCCCGCTTCGGCTGGGTGCGCGCCAGCGGATCGTCCCCGCGCATGATCGCCGCCGTCCGCTCGTAATTCATCCCATAGCGGTTGCACTCGCGCTCGATGGCGGACCGCCAGGAGCCCTGCTCCGTCTCCGGCGTCTCCGCGAAACTGATGGCCACCGCACCCGCGATCATGATCAGCGAACCCGCGATCACCAGCGTCTGCGCCGTCGCGCTCTGTCCGTTCAACTCGCCGAACACCAGCGCGCCCCAGGCCAATCCCCAAAGCTGGTTGGTATTCGATAGCGGAATGCCGCGACCGATGCCGATGTACTTGGCCGCGTATTGTTGGAAGAGATCGCCCAGCACCCAGCAGAATCCGCCTAGAAACAGCCAGAACAGCGCGGGCCGGGCGCGCGTCAGGTCGGTGGCGACGCCGCTCCAGCCGCCGTTGAACGACAGCGCCAGCGCGAAGGTGGTTCCCAACTCGCCGAACGTGAACACGGTGACGAACGACAGCGGATTCATCCCGCTCAGATAGGCTTTGCGGTAGGGGATGTACATGGTGCCCCACAGCAGCCCCGCTCCCAGCGCCGCCAGGATCCCCAGCGTCGCCGCGCCCGGCGGCCCCGACGAGGCCTGATGCGACGTCGCATAGGCCAGCACGCACGCGCCCACCACAATCGCCGCGGTTCCGCCCAGCACCTTAACCCACTGGCTCGCGCCGGCCGACCGCAATTCGTTGAACAGCAGCCAGCCCCAGAACAGGCCCACCAGGCTGTTGGTGTTCCACAAGGGAAACGCGATGGACAGCCCGACATTGCGAATCGCGAACACGGTCAGCGTATTCGCCACGCCCCACAGCATTCCGGCCAGGATCGCCCACAGGATCAGGTGTTTCTTTTCCCTTAGGTCCTGCCAGATATAGCCGGTGCCCTTGAGTAAGGTGGGCACCGTCCACCGGGCCACGAACACGCCGGCCACCATCCCCAGCGAGATCAGGAACGGCGAAAATCCCACCGTCACCAGTTTGGTAGGGGCTTCCGCCGCGCCCAGCCAGGCGCCCGCGCCCAGCCCGCACGCCACGCCCAACTGATGCAGGGAACGTGTCGACAACGAGGTCTGTTCCGTTTTCATTTGTGTGTTTATTGGACCGCGATCAGAATGGCGAAACCAATCACCAGTACAGTCGCCGGGATCCAGAAATGCAGGTCCGTCAGGATTGCGTTCAAGAGAGTAGGTTTCAATTCCATATCATCTTACTCTCTCTCCGGCGGCGCCGTCCGAAGGCTACACTAACAGCGATGGACCGCCCCTCTGCTTCTCCGCGCGGCAAGCTGTACCCCAGGGCGCCGGATTGCCCGCAATGCGGTTCCGACGACGTGCGGCCATCCACGCCGACATTCGTTTCGAGATTGCTGATCCTGATCTTCCTGCGGCCGTTTCGATGCCGTCGTTGCCGGACGCGTTTCTACCGCTTCCGCGTCGTGCCGGTCGATCTGTAGCCCGCCTCAGGCGGCGCGCCGTTGGGTGGGGCGAAGCGACGGCGCCGGAAGCACCACCAGGTTGGGTCGTGGGCGGGCGCTCAGGCACTCGGCGCAGGTGAAAGGCGTCGCGCCAGCGGGTTTGGTTCGTTCCAGGCTTTCGATGGTGGCGCGCACCGCGGCCAGGCTCGCCGTTTTGGTGGGACTATCGGGCCACTGCTCCATCACGTGCATCCGGTAGTGTTCCATGGCCAACGAATCTCTGTGCATCGTAACCTCCTCTGCTTGGCGATATAGTGCCGCGGGGAATACGAAATCGCATGAGAGATTTTCCGTCTCACGCCCACCAACTTGTTTCCTCGTCGGTGTTTCCCCTTGCGCCCTCACTGTAGCATTCAGGTGTCAAATATCCCCTCTGTCCGAAAATGGGAAAATCGGGCTTAACCCCATGAAACCATTCAGTAAACAGCCTGTGGAAAACTGCTTGTGAACGGCCTTTCCGAACCCTCCGGTTTTTCCCCGCTTTTTCAGCCCATCTGGGCCGCCGCCTTGTCGAACTCCCGGTCCGGCAGCCACGAGTAGATCAGTATTGCCGAAAGCGGGTGCATCAGCCCGGCGATGATGAACACCGGCGCGTACGAGAAATTCGCAACAAGATACCCGGTGCCAAGCTGCGCCAGCGCTCCGCCGATGGCCCCGCCCATCCCGGTGAACCCGGAAGCCGTCGCCACCTCGCGCCCGCGGAACAAATCGGTAGGCAGAGCCTGCAGGTTCGACACCCAGAAGGCGTGCCCCCAGGTCACAAAGCAGGTGGCGCCAATCGCCATCCACGCCTCCGGGACAAACGGCGCGAGAATCGCCACCGGCAGGCAAGCCGCCCCCAGCGCCATCACGAACTTCCGCGCCCGAGCCAACGGCCATCCCCGCCGGATCAGCGCCGCCGACAGCCATCCGCCCACGACATAGCCAATTCCCCCAAACACGAAGGGCACCCACGCGTACTTGCCCACCTGCGCCAGGTCGAAGTGCCGCTCCACGCGCAGGTATTCTGGCAGCCAGAACGTCATGAAGTAGATCACCGGATCGCTAAAGAACCGGGCCACCAGCAGCACCCAGCACCCGCGCGTCAGAAACACCCGCACGACGTCGATCTTCTCCTTGGTAGGCGCGGCCTCCCCCGGCGGAGGCAGTTGCGGCGCCAGAGCCTCATACTCCTCCCTCCGCATCCAGCGGTTCCGGTGCGGCGGATCGTAGAAGATCATCCAAGCCGCCAGCCAGGCGAACCCCATCAACCCGGTGACCACAAACGCCGACCGCCACCCATACTGGACCGTGATCCAGGCCACCATGGGCGGCGCGATCACGCTGCCCACCGACGATCCGGCGTTGAACAACCCCACCCCCAGCGCCCGTTGCGCCGGAGGAAACCATTCGCCCACCGCCTTGGCCGCCGCCGGCCAGTTCCCCGGCTCCGACAGCCCCAGCAGGAACCGGTACCCCGCCAGGCTCCACTTCCCGACGGTCGCCGCATGCAGCATCTGCGCGATCGACCAGCACAGGATGAACAGCCCGAACCCGCGCTTGGTCCCCAGCCGGTCGATGATCCAGCCCGACCCCGCGTACATGATCGAGTAGGCGACAAAGAACCACGCCACCACCTGCGAATAATCCTGCGGCGAGAAGCTGAACTCCTTGCGGATATCCAGCGACACGATGGAAAGCACCATGCGATCGGCATAGTTCAGCGCGGTGGCCAGAAACAGCAGCGCCGTCACCACCCACAACATCCGAGGGATCTTCATTTCATCTCCGGCATCAGAAAGTCGAAATCGCAGCCCTGGTCAGCCTGCGTCACATGATCGAGAAACAGCTTGCCGTAGCCGCGCTCATAGGCGGGCTTGGGAGGAGTCCACTCCGCCAACCGCCGCGCGATCTCGCCATCCTCCACCAGCAAATCGATGCGCCGCCGCTCGACGTCCAGTTCCACCAGGTCGCCGGTCCGAACCGCGGCCAGCGGACCGCCCGCCGCGGACTCGGGCGCCACATGGAGCACCACGGTCCCAAACGAGGTCCCGCTCATCCGAGCATCGGAAATACGCACCATATCGGCGACGCCCCGCTTCAACAGCTTGGCCGGCAGCGGGATCTGCCCCCATTCCGGGAACCCCGGCCCGCCCTTCGGCCCGCAGTTCTTCATCACGAGCACGGTGTTCTCATCCACCGGCAGATCCTCGCGATCGATCTCGGCGTACATCTGGTCGCGGTTCTCGAACACATAGGCCGGCCCGCGATGCCGCATCAGCCCCGCCGAAGCCGCCGTCTGCTTGATCACCGCGCCGTTCGGAGCAACGTTCCCGCCCAGTACGGCGATCCCGCCTTCGGCCGCCAGCGGTTCGGAAAGCCGCGTCACCACGTCCCGCCGCAGGCATTCCGCCGCCCCGACGTTCTCCCCCACCGTCCGCCCGGTCACCGTCAGGCAGGAAGCGTCCAGCAGCGGCAGGATCTCCCGCATCACCACCGGCACGCCCCCCGCTTCAAACAAATCCTCCATCAAATGTTCGCCCGAAGGCTTCACATTGACGATCCAGGGCGTCCGCCGAGAAATCCGGTCGAAGGCGTCCAACGCAATGCGTATCCCCACCCGCCCCGCCATCGCCGGCAGATGCACCACCGCGTTCGTCGACCCGCCCAGCGCCATCAGCACCGCGATGGCGTTGTCAAAGGCGGCGCGCGTCAGAATCCTCGAAGGCCGCAGCTCTTCCTCGACCATCGCGACAATCCGCCGCCCGCTAGCCTCCGCGATGGCCAACCGTCGCGCATCGGGCGCCGGGATATTCGCACACCCCGGCAGCGTCATCCCCAGGGCCTCGGCCAGGCTGGTCATGGTGGAAGCCGTTCCCATCACCGTGCAATGCCCGCTGGTGCGAGCGATAGCGCCCTCCACTTCACACCACTGTTCCTCGGACAGCCGCCCGGCGCGGAAGAGATCGAACAGCTTCCGCCCATCGGTCCCCGACCCGAGTTTCCGGTCGCGCCACGTCCCCGCAAGCATCGGCCCGCCCGGCACGACGATGGTGGGAACATCGGCGCTGGCCGCGCCCATCAGCATGGCGGGAGTCGTCTTATCGCACCCGCACAGCAGCACGACGCCATCCAGCGGATTGGCGCGAATGCTCTCCTCGACGTCCATGGCCATGAGGTTGCGGAACAGCATGGCGGTGGGCTTCATGAGCATCTCGCCCAACGATATGGTGGGAAACTCGAGCGGCACGCCCCCGGCGGCCCAAACCCCGCGTTTGACGGCCTCGGCGACCTGTTTCAGGTGGACGTTGCAGTTATTGAGTTCGCTCCACGAGTTGGCGATGCCGATCACCGGCTTGCCCTCGAAGATGGAGCGGTCGAACCCCTCGGACCTCAGCCAAGCGCGCCGCGCGAAGGCGTAATATTCCGGCCCTTGAAACCAATTCCGGCTGCGTTGATTGCCCATGCGAATTCAAACGATTTCACAAGGGCCCCGCCGCGGTCAAGTGACAGGCTAGGCGGCGATGTACTCCGCGATGGTTTTCGGTTCGGGGATAGGAAGTCCGTCTTCGGCCATGCCGGCCAGGTGCAGGCGGATCGCCCCACGCATCAGGTCGGTGGTCTCCTCGAGCGTCGAACCAGCGGCCACGCATCCGGGCAGATCCGGCACGTGCGCGCTGTAGCCGGTCTCGGTCTGTTCAATCAACACGGCGTACTTCATTTGAGTCCCGCTTGCTTCAGGATACTACCCTGCGTTTTCGGATCCAGATCCATCGATGGATGTCCGGCAATCGTCACGCGGCCCTTCTTGACGGGATGCTTGTACTGCCGATGGCTCCCCTGCTGGGCAACCAGCCGCCATCCGTCCTGCTCGACGAGTCGAATCGCGTCGCGAACCTTCATCGCCCAGCCACCCAGTCGACCGCTACTCCATCACCTCATACCGCTGGGCCGCCGTCGCCTTCCCGGTCGCCGGATCCACCGTGACAATCACGGCATGCAACTCCGCCCCGGTCCGCGCCGACTCCATCCTCACCGGCAGCGCTGTCAAAAACTTCCGCAGCACGATATCCTTCTCGACGCCGATCACCGAATCATAGGGACCAGTCATCCCGGCGTCAGTCTGGTACGCGGTCCCGCCCGGCAGCACGCGAGTATCGGCGGTCGGAATATGCGTATGGGTCCCCACCACGGCGCTCACGCGCCCATTCAGATACCACCCCATGGCCATCTTCTCGCTGGTCAACTCGGCGTGGAAATCCACAAACTTCACCTTCACCGCGCCATTCAAATTCGCCAGGATCTGGTCCGCTTTCCGGAACGGATCGTTGATGGCGGGCATATGCGTACGCCCCTGCAGATTAATCACCGCGCAGTGGACCCCGTTATGAGCCTCCACCACCGTCACGCCCGAGCCCGGCAGATCGTCCGGATAATTCGCCGGCCGCAGCAGCCGCCCCTGCCGCGGGAAGTAGTCGTAAATCTCCTTCTTGTCCCAGATATGATTGCCCGAAGTAATCACATCGATGCCAAGAGAAAACAACTCCTCGGCGATCAGCGGCGTAATCCCGAATCCTCCCGCCGAATTCTCCGCATTGGCGATCGTCAGCTCGATCGAAAACTCATCCACGATGCGGTGCAGGTGCCGCGAAACAATACCCCTGCCTGGGGACGCGAAAATATCGCCGATAAAAAGCAGATTCATGTGGGATTTTGGATCGGGACCCGGCCGCGGGCGGGTAGGACCCGGCCGGGTTCAGAGAGCTGGAGCGCACCACTTGACCGTGTCGACCCCCGTCATTGACCCCGAAAACCACAAGGGGGGAACCCTCCGAGCGCCTTCAGGCTTCTCCATGGCGGATCGCTCCACCGGAGCCTGCACACCGGCGCATAAAGACGAGCCGGATTCCATGACGAGACTATCGGATCAATATAGTAGGAGCCGCGCACCTGTTTTGCAGGAACGCTCCAAGAGGATGATAACACGGCCGGCGTCCGGCGCACCCCGAAAACAAGCGTAGCCGCCCTCGGCCAGGCGCCTTAGATCCCCCACACCTGCCGCAATCGCAGCGCAATCATCGCCCCGCTCGCACTCGCTGTCCCCAGCGCGATGTCCCCGAAGTTCGCCGTCGACGGGAAGATCCGCAGCACCGTCTTCCGTTTCAACCCCTCGTCGTACACCTCGAGCTTCTTCACCATCAGGCCCGGGTGATACGTCCCTTTCATCAGGTTCTTGTAGTATCCCAGCACGCCCGGATTCGCGGCTGGCGGCGCAGGCGGCGCAGGCGGCGCCTGCGACTGATAATACTGCTGTGTGCGCGCGCTGCTTGAAGAGTAGTTCGTCGCAGGCCTCTGCGCACGCTCATCCGCCTTCTCGAACGCCGTTACCAAGTGCGTAACCGGCCCCAGGAAGAAATTCCCCGCGTCCGTCATCATGAGGTCCACCACCCTCCCTCGCGCCGGAGCCGTCTTCACCGACTTCATATACAACAACCCCGAGGTAGTCACGTAGTTCAGGTTGGCTTGCGGAATGTGGCCCAGCGCCTCCGCGATCGAGCGCTGTCCACCAACTAACACCAGCTGTTTGGTGGTTAACTCGATCGTTCCGGCTCGATTGTGCTTGCCGATATTCCGCTTGAAGTCGAAGGCTCCGCCGGTTGAAGACACGGTTTGCATAACAAACTCCGCGTCAGTGGTCGTGTCGGTCAAGTCAACGTAGAACAGTGCAGGTCGCAAAGTGTAGTCGGCCCTCCTGGCCTGAGATCCAGTCAGGATATCATCTCCCCACTCTGCGTCTATACGACTTCAGGCCTCCCGCCCGACCTCACCAGGCATGGGCCACCCGGTACCCATAAGGATCCGCACCCGCCTCGATCACCCCATCCGGCAGCACCCGGATCATCACCGGCGCCGCCCCGCTCGTCCACCGCGAATGCGTCTGCACGCGATGTCCCCGGTCGATCAGCTCCGACGTCGTAGCCGCCGGCGTCCGCTCATCCAGCAGCAGATCGCCCTTGTTCCAGGCGTGATTATCGAAGCTCGACACCAGGTGCCGCGTCTGGAACCGCGGAGCCTCCACCGCCGCCTCCGCATTCAGCCCGAACTCCAGCGCATACAGCATCAGTTGCAGCAGGCTCTGATCCTGGTTATCGCCCCCCGGCGTCGACAGCGCCAGCATCGGCGCGCCGTCCGCCCTGGTCACCAGCGTCGGACTCAGCGTCACCCGAGGCCGCTTCTCCCCCGCCAGCTCATTCGGATGCCCCTTCACCAGCAGGAAGCTCTGCGCCCGCTGCGTCAGCGGAATCCCCGTGTCTCCGGCAATCACCGAAGGCATCCAGGCCCCCGAAGGCGTCGCCGAAAACATCACTCCATCCCGATCCACCGTATCCACGCAGGTCGTATCCCGAGCCATCAGCGCATCGTCAATCTTCACCCGCGCCGTCTCGTCCTCCGACGGATGCTTGCCCGTCTTCCCATTCACCTCGCCCGGCAGGAAATCGAGCGAAGCCCGCTGCCCGATCAGCTTCCGCCGCTGGGCCGCATAGTCTTTCGACAACAACGTGTCCGCCGGAATATGGTTGAACTTCGGATCGCCGTAGTAAGTGTCCCGGTCCGCGTAAGCCAGCTTCAACGCCTCCACCATGCGATGGAGATACTCTGCGGAATTGATCCCCGCCGCCCGCATATCGAAGCCCTCCAGGACGTTCAAGGCCTCGATCATCGCCGGCCCCTGGCTCCAGAACCCCGGCTTGAACACGCGGTAGCCGCGATACGTCGTCGACACCGGCTCCTCCGGCTCCAGCCGGAACGCCGCCATGTCTTCATAGCGAAGCAGCCCGCCATTGGCCTTGCTGAAAGCGTCGATCTTACGCGCGATCTCGCCGCGATAGAAGTAATCCCGCACCGCGTCGATCGCCGCCGCGCGACTCTTTCCCGCCGCCAGGGCTTTCTTCTCCGCCTCCACCATGGCCCGCATCGTGCGAGCCAGGTCCGGTTGCCGGAAGATCTCGCCCGGCGCCGGCGCCCTCCCTTCCGGCATCCAGTGCTTCTTCGAATCGGGCCACACATCCAGGAACTGCCGCGACCGCGCGATGCTCTGCGAACGCTGCTCGTCAATCGGATATCCATCGGCTAGCTCAATCGCCGGCGCCATCACTTCGGCGAGCGGTTTCGTGCCGAACTCCCTCAGCGCCACCAGCGCCGACTCGACCATGCTCGGAACCAGGGCGGGCATGATCCCGGCCACCGGGATGATCCCGCTCAACCCGCCCGGATCGAGCTGCATCACCTCAAACGGCCGCAGCCGCCGCGTACGGAACAACTCGGCGGTAGCCGCCTTGGGCATCGTCCCCACGCCCGCGATGGCGACCACTTTTCCCGCCTTCGTCCGAATCAATATCGGAGCCTCGCCGCCAAAGCCAAAGTGCGAAAACTCGGTGACCGACGCGGCGAACATCGTGGCGACGCCCGCGTCCACGGCGTTGCCGCCGGTGTGAAACACGCGCATACCCGCCTCGGCCGCGGTTTCGCTGCCCGCCGCCACCGCGCCCCGTCCGCCCCTCGCCGGCTGCCGCACCGGCCGCTCCCATTCCTTGCGTTGCGCGCACGCCGCCATCGCGACGAGCACAAAACCCAGTACGATGCGTGATCTCATAGCCGAAACCGTAGGACTCATTATCGCAACTCTCCGGAAACCCCGTTCCCCAACAATATTTCCCAAGAATTCAACAACTTAATATCCGAAAAACTGGCGTTTTCGAAAACTCGTGATACGTTGAGGGTGGGAAGGGAAGACTCTTCCCCATAACGAGCGCGGTTCCGCTGACAGGCGGCCGCGCTCGATCCATTTTTGGGAGGTTCGAAGAAAAATGCCGACCGAAGCGACTGCGCACAATCATCCGGCGCCGGAGCAGGACCCGCACCTGCGCTTCTACATGACGCGTGACGACTTCATGCGCCAACTCCTGCCGGCCACGCAGGAAGAGAAACTCCTGGCCACGCGTGTAGCGCGAGCCTGGATGCACCTTCAGGACATTGAGGAACTAATCGACGTGGTGACCGAGGGCCGCGGTCTGGTCGCTCTCTACACCGAACAATACGATCGCTACAAGCAACTCAACCGGGACCTGAATCAAGCCGAGCGCATGTGGCGCGGCGCGATGAGCGCGTTTAACCAGGCGCGTCGCCGAGGCCCCAACCCAAATGTCCCCTACGGAACAGACTTCGGAGCCAGAGTCCCCAACCGCCGGCCAGAGCCGGATGCCGAGCCAGCGCCGGAGCCAGAGCAAGAGCCATCAGCCTCTGTGATCTCCGCCCCGCCCAGTGATCTCCGTGAGAAACCTCAGAAGGGTCGCATGGCGCGATCCAGCGCCTCGACGAAGAAGTACTCGCCCCACATCACGGACTCATCCACGCCGAGTTCCTTATGTAGGTGATACACGCCGCCCTTGAGGATGCCCTCCCACTTGGGATCGCGCTTGGCCAGGTGCTTCTCGCACAGCGAGCGCAGCACCAACTGCGCGGTGGACCAGTACAAGTGCCCCTTCATCGGATCGGACACCAGCCGGCACAGCCGGTACAGGCCGGCCGCCGTGATGGCCGCGGCCGAAGTGTCGAGCAGCGCCCTCGAGTCGGCCGGAGCATTGAAGTCCCAGGGCGGTACGCCATCGTTCGGCGAGTGCGAGATGTAGTAGTCCGCGCACGCCTGGGCGGTGGCCAGGAAGCGGGGATCGCGCGTGTATTCGTAGCAGCTGCTGAACCCGTAGAGCGCCCAGGCCAGGCCCCGCGCCCAGCAGGAATCGCCGCGATAGCCCTGGTGCGTGGTCTGTTGCAGGAACGCTCCGGTCTCCAGGTCGAACAGCCCTTCGTGCGAAGTGGAGCCATCGCCGCGAACCAGGTAGCGACGCGTGGTATAGGAGTGCCGCAGGGCCACTTCGCGCAGCTTGCGGTCTCCGGTCTCGCGCGCCGCGTAGAAGATGATGCCGACGTTCATCATGATGTCGATGAACAGCGAGTTCTCGGCGACGAAGGAGCGCAGGTACTGCCCCTTCTCGTTGAAGCGCATGGCGAGCGTGCGCCCGGCCTGAATCAGAACCTCGTTCAGCGCGGGTTCGCGCGTCACCTGAAGCCAGCGATAGTAGGTTGAAAGGAAGATGAACCCGAGGTCGTGGACGTCGCGGTCATGTTTACGCGGCTCGAGCGGCGTCGTATAGGCCTTGGCCTGGTCGAACCAGTATTTGGCGTCCGCCGAGCCGGGCTCCTGACGGCTGTGGAAGATCCACATCATGCCGGGCAGAAAGCCGTCGCACCAATGGGTCCAGGCGGGGCCATCGTGTTTCCACTTCCCATCTTTCGAGTACATGGGGTAGAAACCGGGATACTTCTCGATAAAACGGCGAACCTGTTCCTCTGCGAATGCAAAGGCTTCTTCGAACAACTTGCCGTTATCGGCGCCAAAACGAATCACACGAGCTCCTGAATTTCGGATCCGCCGGTATAGTTCCGGCCCACATATATGGTAGCGAAACGGGGGCCGGTATTCATCGCCGTTCGGCGGCGGGCGGCGCCCAGCCACACCACCGCCGGGTGGGTAATTGGTAGTTCAGGATCTGAAACGGCGGTAGAATGAAATCGCCATGTCTGCAGCTCTTGCTTCCGTACTTCGCGAAAAACTCGAACGCCGCGCGGCCCTGGTAGTCCCCGGCGCTCACGATGCACTCTCGGCGCGGATCATCGAATCGTGCGGATTCGAGGCGATCCAGGTCAGCGGCTTCGGCGTCGCCGGTTCGCTGCTCGGCGCCCCCGACGTCGGCCTCCTCGATATGAAGGAGGTTCTCGATCAGACCGAACGGATCGTCTCCTCCGTCAAGATCCCCGTGATGGCCGACATCGACACCGGCGGCGGCAACGCCATCAACGCCGCCCACGTCACCGAAAAGCTCATCCGCATGGGCGTCGCCGGAGTCAACATTGAGGATCAGGTGTTCCCCAAACGCTGCGGCCACATGGAAGGCAAACAGGTGATCGACGCGCAGGAAATGGCCGGCAAGGTCCGCGCCATGGCCGACGTTCGTCGCCGCCTGCACACCGACCTCGTCATCAACGCCCGCACGGACTCCTTCGCGCCCCACGGCATCGCCGAAGCCATCCGCCGCTGCCGCCTCTATCTCCGCTCCGGCGCCGACATGGTCTTCATCGATGGCATCCGCTCCCGCCTCGACATCGAGCGGGCCCTGGCCGAAGTGGACGGCCTGCTCTCGGTCAACCTCATGGATGCGGTCACCGGCGTCAAAACCCAGCTCATCCCCATTCCCGAACTCGCCCGCATGGGCGTCGCGCGAGTCAGCATCCCGGTGGCGTCCATCATGGTGTGCCACCACGCGATGCGCGAGTTCTTCACCGCTCTCCAGTCCTCGCCCACCGGCTTGCTCGCCGGCGAAACCCACCGCCTGTCGAGCTTCGCCGACTACACCGCCTTCGTCGGACTCCGCGAGTATCACAAGCTCGAGGACGAATACCTGCCGATGGCCGCCGAACGGGTAAACTGACATGCCCATGACCATCGCCGAAAAGATCCTCGCGCGAGCCTCCGGGCGGCCCTCTGTCCAGCCCGACGAGATCGTGGTCGCCCGCGTCGACCTCGCCATGTCTCACGAAAACGCCGACCTCGTCCGCAAGTCATTCGCGGAAATCGGCGTCAAGCGCGTCTGGGACCCGGAGCGCATCGTGATCATCCTCGATCACCGCGTCCCCGCCGAATCCGAACGCACCGCGACCACTCACAAAGCGATCCGCGAATTCGTCGCGGCCCAGGGCATCCGCAACTTCTACGACGTGGGACGCGGCGGCATCTGCCACCAGGTGCTCACCGAACGCGGGCACGTGCTGCCAGGCATGGTGGTGGTCGGCACGGACTCCCACACCACCACCCACGGCGCTTTCGGAGCCTTCGCCACCGGCATCGGCGCCACCGAAATGGCCGGCGTCTGGACCGAAGGCGAACTCTGGTTCAAGGTTCCCTCCACCATCCGCATCGAAGTCGAAGGCAAGCTCCGGCCCTGGGTCTCGGCCAAGGACCTGATCCTCTACATCATCGGCCAACTCGGCTCCGACGGCGCCGACTACCGCGCGGTGGAATTCGACGGCGCCGTGATCCGAACCATGTCGGTGGCCTCGCGCATGACCCTCGCCAACCTGTCCATGGAGATGGGCGCGAAAGTCGCCTTCACCCCGGCCGACGAGAAACTCCGCGACTACCTCGCCGAACGCGCGCCCGCGGCCCTCTTCGAACCGGTCGAACCCGACCCCGACGCCGCCTACGAACGAGTCATCCGCATCGACGCCTCCAAGGAACTGGCTGAGCCCGTCGTCGCATGCCCGCACTCGGTCGACAACGTCCGTCCCGTGTCGAGCCTGACCGACATCGAAGTCCACCAGGCCGTGCTCGGCAGTTGCACCAACGGCCGCCTGGAGGATCTGGAAGTCGCGGCCTGCCTGCTGTCGGGCCACCGCGTCCACCCGCGAGTCCGTCTGCTGGTGATACCGGCCTCGCAGGAGATCTACCTCGAAGCGATAAAACTCGGCTACATCCAGACCATGCTGGAAGCCGGCGCCATGATCAATCCATCGGGCTGCGGCCCTTGCGTCGGCGTCCACCAGGGCATCCTGGCCGCCGGCGAGAACTGTATCTCGAGCACGAACCGCAACTTCATCGGCCGCATGGGCAGCAAGGATTCGCGAGTGTATCTGGCGTCGCCCGCCGTGGTCGCCGCGTCCGCCCTGGCGGGCCACATCGCGCTGCCGGCCGAGGTCGGCGAGGAGGTGTTTGCGTGAGCCGCATCCTGACCGGCCGGGTAGCCGCCGTGCTGCCCGCCAACATCGACACCGACATCATCTATCCGGGCCGATACCTCAACATCACGGACCGCGAGAAGACCGCCGAGCACCTGTTCGAGCTGGCCTATCCAGAGGTGCGCGCCGCCATCCAGCCGGGCGACCTGCTGGTGGCCGCCAGGAACTTCGGCTGCGGCTCGAGCCGTGAACAGGCCGCCGCGGCGGTGAAGTACGCGGGCGTTGGCGCCGTCATCGCGGCGTCCTTCGCGCGGATCTTCTTCCGCAACGCCATCAACCTCGGTCTGCCCCTGGTGGTCTCGCCGGAGGCTGTCGAACGAGTGCGTGAAGGCGACGTGCTGGAACTCGATCTCGAACACGGCGTCATCCGCAATCATGGCCGCGAGGAAACCTACACGGCCGCGCCGCTCGACCCGCGCGCCATCGAGTTGATCGAGGCCGGCGGGCTGGTGCCCCATTTGAAGAGGAAGGTGATGGCCCATGCGTAAACGGATTGCCTGGCTGCCCGGCGACGGCATCGGCGCCGAGTGCTGCGACGCCGCCCGCCTCGTGCTCGACGCCTCGGGTTTCGAGGCCGAATACATCCACGGCGACATCGGTTGGGAGTTCTGGCGCAGGGAAGGCGACGCCCTTCCCCAGCGCACCCTGGACCTGTTGCAGTCCACCGACTGCGCCTTCTTCGGCGCCATCACGTCGAAGCCGGCGAGCGTCGCCGACCAGGAACTCGCGCCGGAACTGCGCGGCAAGGGCCTGGTCTACCGCAGCCCGATCGTGCGGATGCGCCAACTGCTCGACCTGTACGTTTGCCTGCGCCCGTGCAAGGCCTTCGCCGGCAGCCCGCTGAACTATCGCGAGGCGATCGACATCGTGGTGTTCCGCGAGAACACCGAAGGCATGTACATCGGCGTCGAGTTCCCGAAAGTCCCCGAGTCGTTCTACGCGGAACCCGCCATGAAGCGGATCCCCCGCGACGCGGCCATCTCCATCCGCAGCATCACGAAGGAGGGTTCGCGCCGGATTGTGCGGGCGGCGTTTGAGTACGCTGTACGCAATGGTCGGAAGAAGGTGACCGCGGTCCACAAGGCCAACGTCCTGCGCGCCACCTGCGGCGTGTTCCTGGAGGCGGCCCAGGAAGTGGCCCGCGACTACCCGCAAATCGAGTTCGACACCGCCAACGTCGACGCCATGTGCATGTGGCTGCTGAAGAACCCGCGCAGTTACGAAGTGATCGTTACGACCAACCTGTTCGGCGACATCCTGTCGGACCTGTGCGCCCAACTGGTGGGCGGCATGGGCTTCGCCTACTCGGGCAACATCGGCGAGAAGTACGCCGTGTTCGAGCCCACGCACGGCTCGGCGCCCAAGTACGCCGGGCTCGACAAGGTGAACCCGATCGCGACGATCCTGGCCGCGAAGATGATGGTCGAATGGCTCGGAGACGGCGAACGGGCCGCGCTCATTGAGCAGGCGATCGCCCGGGTGATCGCGGACGGCAAGGTCCGGACCTACGACTTAGGCGGCGCGGCCCGCGGTTCGGAGTTAGCGGAAGCAATCGCGAACGCGGTCCACGTCCTCCGGGGCGAGCGAGAACTCGTCCGCGGTTAGGTCATCCTGCGTGAAGGCGGCTCGCGCCACGCCTCGCCGGCCGTGGGCCGCCGACTTTGTTATCGAGTGGACCAACTCGTGGGCCGCGACGCGAGCGAGCGCCCGGCCGAAGGCTTCTTCGCGCTTAGCGAGGTCGCGCGGAAAGCCGAAGGCGTTGCGGGCCGTCGCGCGAATCTGGTCGCAATCGACGTCACTGAACGGCAGAACTTCGCCGTCGACGACGTGAGTGACGGCGAGCGGCGCGTGGACGGAGTCGGCCGAGGAGATAGGTCCGCAGTGTCCGTGGAAGCCGAGCACGTAGATCTGGCTCGCTTCGGGCATGGGAATGGGGGAGTTACGATCCCACCACTGGAATTCGATTCCGGCGCGCTCGAGGATCCGGGTGGTTTCCTCCTGCATGGCGTCCACAACGTGACGCGAGACGGGCGCGTCGAACCGGTAGGCGATCAGGGCCAATAGTACGACGGAGTGCATGGCGAACTCTACTGGGAGTTTCGTATCGTGACATCTGTATTACTCTCACAGATTCACGCCGGGCGCAAGGCCCGTTGAGTTAGGAGTTATCCGGGGAGTTGCTTAGCTCAGCGCCCAACCGCCGTCGATGGCCAGGACCTGCCCGGTGATGTGGCGGGCGCGCTCGCTCAGAAGGAACAGCGCGGCCTCGGCGGGGTCGGAGGGCTCCATCATGCCGCCGCTCAGGGGTTGCTTGGACTCCATGAAGCGCAGCAACTCGGCGTCGGTCTGGGCGCGGCGGCTCATGGGCGTGCGGATGAGGCCGGGCGAGATTGCATTGACCCGGATCTTATGGGGCGCGTAGTAGGCGGCCATGGCGAGGGTCAGAGAAACGATGGCGCCCTTGGCGGCGGCGTAGGCGTGGGTGGCGAAGTGATGGGGTTCGGGCGACGTGCAACTGATGCTCGACATGTTCACGATGGCGCCGGGCTGGCGGTTGTCGAGCCAGTGCTTGAGAGCCGCGCGACACATCAGAAAGGTTGTGCGCGTATTCGCGGCCATGGTGACTTCCCAGCCATCGAGCGAACATTCGTGCAAGGGGCCGTCGCCGAACCGGCGGCCGCTGATGCCGGCGACGTTGAACAGGCCGTCGAGGCGCCCGAACCTCTTGAGACAGCAGTACAGCGCGTGTTCGGCGGTGCGTTCCTCGCGCAGGTCGCCCCAGGAGTAAGCCGAGCCGGGCAGGCGGGCGGATAACTCGCGGCAACTCGACTCATCGAGGCCGGCGATAAATACGTGGTCGCCGCGGCTGGCCGCTAACGTAGCGGCGGCCTCGGCCATTCCGGTGGAGCCGGTGATCAAGAGAACCATGTTAGTATTTGACTCGAATCCACTTGCCCGCGCGCATGGCCTGATAGCCCGCGTCGAGCACGCAGTTGACGATGTAGCCGTCCTGGTAGGTCTCGCGCGGCGCGACGCCGTCGCGTACGCATTCGACGAAGTGGCGCATCTCGGCCTGATAGCCGTAGGAGAAGGCCTCCTCGGGAAGAGGGCGGGTCCAACCAAAGTCGATGTCGGCCTTTTCGACGATGTAACCGGCGGCCTTGGTGGTGAAGGCCGAAATCGATGTGCCGCGAGTTACATCGGTGAAGATGGAGCCGTCGGAGCCGTGGACTTCGTTGCGAAGGTCGAGGCCGCCCTTGGTGGTCCAGGATAACTCGCAGTGGCCGATGCCGCCCGATGCGAACTTGAGCATCAGCAAGGCATTGTCCTCGCCGGCGGTCTTATCGGTGTGGACCAGGCGGGCGCCCCAGGCCATCACTTCGACGATCGGGTCCTGTTTGCCGAAGAAGTAGCGGGCGGCCTCGATGCAGTGGCAGCCCAGGTCGTTCATGGCGCCGCCGCCGGTCTTTTCGACGTCCCAGAAGTGGGGGCTATGGGGGCCTCCGTGGGATTCACGGGAACGAACCCAAAGCACGCGGCCCACGCCGCCGTTTTCAATAACCTGCCTTGCTTTGACCACACAGGGCGCGAAGACCTCGGTTTCGGCGTATCCATGCAGCGCTTTGGACTTGCGGGCGGCCTCGTACATCGCCTTGGCTTCCTTCCGGGTGCGGGCCAGGGGCTTGGTGCAGACCTGATTCCGGCCGGCCTCGGAGAGCGCGAGCGAGACCGGCAAATGGGCCTCGTTCGGCAGGGCGATGATGTAGAGGTCGATGTCCTGGCGCGCGATCAGGGCGTCCAGATCGGTGGTCGAATCCGGGATCTTCCACCGGGACGCGAAGGCTTGGGCGCGGTCCAGATCTCGCGAGTAGTTGGCGACCACCTGCTGGCCGTTGACGTCGGCGAGACCCAACATATAGAACTCGGCTACGAAGCCGGAGCCGAGCATGGCGATGCGGACGTTGTTCATGAGTTTCGGGCCGGCAGACCAATTGTATTAGACGCGTGGTATATGATGACGCCGCAGGAGGAAACATGAATCGGCGAGGGTTTCTGACGTCCGCGGCGGCGGCGCCCATGGCGGCGGCCGCGGTTTCCCGGATGAAACTGGCGGTGGGGTGCGATCATGCGGGGTTCCCGCTGAAGGGGACGGTGATCGCGCTGCTGAAGCAATGGGGGCATACGGTGACCGATTGCGGAACGCATTCCACCGATCCGGTGGACTTTCCGGACATTGCCAAGAAAGTGTGCGATGAGGTGCTGGCGGGGCGGGCCGAGCGCGGCGTGCTGGTGTGCGGGACGGGAGTCGGGGCGTGCATCGCGGGCAACAAGGTTCGGGGCATCCGCGCGGCGTTGTGCCATGACACGTTTTCGGCGCATCAGTGCGTGGAGCATGACGATGTCAATCTGTTGTGCATGGGCGCCTGGATCGTCGGGCCGAAGGTGGCCGAGGAAATTCTGGCGGCCTATCTGAACGCGCGATTCAGCACGGACGAGGACTTCCGGCGGCGGGTGAAGAAGCTGGGAGAGATGGAGAAGCGCTAATTGACACTCCGCGGGCGCGCCGGGTAGTGTAAGCTATGGCGGGTCAGATACCCTCCCGGAGTAACCCACACATGTCAAAAGTGTTTCGCCTCACCTTGGCTCTTGCCGCGTCCATGGCGCTCGGATTCAGCGCCGACGTCGCCGGCACATGGAAAATGTCCGCCGATGCGCCGGATGGCGTGCATAAGTTCGACCTGGTCGTGAAGGAAGCCGGCGGCTCCTATACGGCCCGCGCCCAGAGCGACGAGATGGGCGGCAGTCTGGATATGCAGGAAGTCGCGTTTAAGGATGGCACGCTGACCTTCAAACTGCCCTACGGAGGAGTTGGGCTGATCGACTTCAAGTTGAAGGTTGACGCCGATTCGTTGAAGGGCTCGTTCACGACGCCGCAGGGCGACAGCGGGACGGTGGACGGCAAGCGCGACAAGGGCGCGGCGCCGGCGGCGGCGAGCGGCGCGGGCTCCGTGAACGTGACGGGCAAGTGGAAGCTGGTGGCGAAAGCGCCGGGCGGCGGCGACATTCCGGCGACGCTCGAGTTGAAACAGGAAGGTTCGAAGGTGTCGGGTGAGATTTCGACCGACGCGGGCGAGGCTCCGATTTCCGACGGCAAGGTGGAAGGCAGCCAGTTTTCCTTCAAGATTCCGTTGGGCGATGGCACCTACGAAGTGACGGGAACGGTGACTGGCTCGGAATTCAAGGGCGAGTACAAGGGGCCGAGCGGCGGCGGAACATTCACCGCTTCGAAGTCTTAACTGCCTTACGCGCGGCGAGGCGCAGATTCCGGAGGGTGTCCGTGTAGCGAAAGGATCGCGGGGAATGAGATCCTGGAATCGGACAACCATCCATCGGAAAGGATTTGCGCCTTGCTGCCGCCATTTCATAACGAACCCCTCCTAGATTTCCAGAACGAAGCCAACGCCGGGCCGATGCGCGCGGCGATCGATAGCGTACAGGCCGCCCTGGGCGGCGAGTACTCGCCGATCGTGGCCGGGGCGCGGAAGCCTACCGGCGATTTGCTGAGGTCGGTGAACCCGTCGAATTTCGGCGAGGTGGTGGGCCATGTCCACCTGGCGACCCGCGAGATGGCGGGCGAGGCCATTGAGGCCGCTTCGACGGCGTTCGCATCGTGGAGCAAGACTCCGGCGGAAGTGCGGGCGCGGTATCTGCTGAAGTTCGCCGCGATGCTGCGGCGGCGTAAGGCGGAGTTCGCCGCCTGGCTGGTGTACGAGGTCGGCAAGAGTTGGGTGGAGGCGGATATCGACGTCGCCGAAGCCATCGATTTCGCCGAACTCTACGCGCGCGAGATGGTGCGCTATTCGCTGCCGCAGCCGCTGACGCACTGGGTGGGCGAGCAGAACGAACTCTACTACATTCCGCTGGGCGTGGGCATCGTGATTCCGCCGTGGAACTTCCCGCTGGCGATTACGGTGGGCATGACGGTAGCTTCCATTGTGGCCGGCAACACGGTGGTGCTGAAGCCTTCAAGCGACAGCCCGGTGATTGCGGCCAAGTTCGTCGAGTTGCTGGAAGAGGCCGGGCTGCCGCCGGGTGTGGTGAACTTCCTGCCGGGCAGCGGCGCCAAGATCGGCGACTACATGGTGGAGCATCCCAAGACGCGGTTCATCGCGTTTACGGGATCTCGCGAAGTCGGGCTGCGGATTTTTGAGCTATCGGCAAAGACGTCGCCGGGACAGATCTGGATGAAGCGGCTGGTGGCGGAGATGGGCGGCAAGAACGCCATGATCGTCGACGAGACGGCGGATCTGGCGGCCGCGGCCGCGGATGTGGTGATCGCCGGGTACTGCTATTCGGGGCAGAAGTGTTCGGCCTGCTCGCGGATGATTGCGACGGCTCCCGTTTACGATGAGATCGTCGCGCGGGTGGTGGAAGGCGCTTCGAAGCTGACGGTCGGGCCGGTGAAGGATCCCGCGAACTGGATGGGGCCGGTGGTGAGCAAGAACGCCTTCCAGACTATCCTGAACTACATCGAGATCGGCAAGGGCGAGGGTCGCGTGGCGTTGGGCGGCGGCGTGCTGAGCGCGGATCAGGCGGGCTGGTTTATACAGCCGACCGTGATCGCGGATGTGGCGCCGACGTCGCGCGTGGCGCAGGAAGAGATCTTCGGGCCGGTGGTGGCGGCGATCAAGGCTCGCGATTTCGACGACGCGCTGGCGATCGCCAATGGGACCGAGTACGGGTTGACGGGATCGCTGTTTTCGAACGACCGCGCGCGGCTGGAGCGGGCCCGGCGCGAGTTCCACGTGGGCAACCTGTACTTCAACCGCAAGTGCACCGGGGCGTTGGTGGACGTGCAACCCTTTGGCGGGTTCAACATGTCGGGCACCGACTCCAAGGCCGGCAGCCGCGAGTACGTGTCGCTCTTCCTGCAAGGCAAGTCGGTTTCCGAACGCCTGTAGTTTCGCGCTACTCTGGCACACATGGCCTGGAACATGGCGGGGGCGGACTTCGCCCCCGCAAGCGACCGCGCGCTGCTGGTGTCGCTGGGGAACCGCATCACCCCGGAGGCGCACCTTCGAGTGGCGGCGCTCGCGCGGCGGTTGGCGGCAGATCCGATCCCGCACGTTTCAAACATTCACCCTGCATATTGTTCTGTACTGCTGGTCTTCGACCCGCTGCGCATCGACCACGAACAGGTGGCCGAGGGCGTGGCGGAGCGGCTGGAGGCGGCGGGCGGAGCGCCGGCGGCGCCACGGATGGTGGAGATTCCGGTGTGCTATGGGGGCGAGTTCGGGCCGGACCTGGAGGCGGTGGCGGCGCTCCATGAGATGACGCCGCTGCGGCTGGTGGAGATTCACTCTTCGGCGATTTACGTGGCGCAGTTTCTGGGCTTCGCGCCGGGGTTCGCGTACCTGAGCGGGTTGGCGGATGAGTTGGCTACGCCGCGGCTGGATACTCCGCGGGCGAAGGTTCCGGCGGGGAGCGTGGCCATCGCGGGCAAACAGGCGGGGGTGTATCCGTTTGAAACGCCGGGCGGGTGGCGTGTTCTGGGGCGGACGCCGTTGGAGGTTTTCCGGGCGGACCGCGCGCCGGCGAATCTGATTGGGCTCGACGACCGGGTGCGGTTCCGGCCGATTACCCGGCGGCAGTTCGAGGAGGCGGTCCGTTGATCCTGGTGGAGTCGGCTGGGCTGCTGACCACCGTGCAGGACCTGGGGCGGCCGGGGTATGGCGAGATGGGCGTTTCGGCTTGCGGCGCGGGGGATCCGGTGGCGCTGCGCATCGCCAATACGCTGGTGGGGAATCGGCCTGGGGCGGCGGCGCTCGAGATGACGATGATCGGCGGGCGGTACCGCTTCGATATTGCGACCGTGGCGGCGGTGACGGGGGCTGAGTGTCCGGTGAGGCTGAATGGGGCGCCGGCGCCGCAGTGGGCCGCTTTCGAGGTTCCGGCGGGCGGGATGATCGAGGTCGCGGTGGCGACGGCGGGCGCTCGGATGTACCTGGCGGCGGCGGGCGGCATCGATGTCCCGCTCGCGTTGGGCAGCGCTTCGACGCATCTGACGGCGGGGATTGGCGGGTTGGACGGGCGAGCGCTGCGCAAGGGCGACCGGTTGGCGCTGGGGATTGCGGAGCGTCCGGCGTTGTGGCGCGCGCTGCGGCGGGAGACGCTGGCCCGGTTGGGCGCGCGCAAGACGCTGCGGGTGACGGCGGCGCCGCAGACCGCGTGGTTCACCGATGAGCAGCGGGCGCTGCTGGTGAGCTCGGCGTACCGGGTGACGCAGGAGGTGAACCGCTTGGGGCTGCGGCTGGATGGGGCGCCGCTCGCTTGCCCTGGGGCATCGAACATGATCACCGAAGGCGCGGCGTTGGGCACCGTGCAGGTTCCCGCGGGCGGGCAGCCGATTATCCTGTTCGTCGAACAGCAGACTACGGGCGGGTACCCGAAGATCGCCAATGTGATTGCCGCCGATTTGCCCAGTGTGGGACAACTGCGGCCTGGCGATGAAGTGCGGTTTGAGTGGGTGGGATTTGAGACGGCGCGGGCGTTGTTGCGGGAACAGGAGTCGCTGATGGCGCATGGGGAGTTGTTCGCCGAATGAGCGTTGGACGGCGGGAGTGGAAGACGCTGTTTGCGGCGCAGTTGGGCTGGATGCTGGACGGCATGGACGTGATGCTGTATGCGTTCGCGCTGACCACGGTGCAGAAGGAGTTTGGCCTGAGTTCGGCGGCGGCGGGGTCGGTGGCCTCCTACGCGTTGATTACTTCGGCGGTGGGCGGGGCGCTGGCCGGGTACTTCGCGGACCGGTATGGGCGGGCTCGCGTGCTGGTGTGGTCGATTTTGACGTACTCCGTGTTCACTGGGCTGACGGCTACGGCGGGCTCGCTGTGGGAGTTGGCGCTGTGGCGGGGGCTGGTGGGGATTGGGCTGGGCGCGGAGTGGTCCGCCGGGACCGTGCTGGTGTCGGAGACGTGGCCCGCGAAGTATCGCGGGCGCGCGATCGGGTTTGTGCAGGGCGGCTGGGCCATCGGATATTCGCTGGCCGCCGCTCTGGCGGCCGCGATCCTTCCGCACTACGGGTGGCGATACCTGTTCGCCATCGGCACGCTGCCGGCGCTGCTGGCGATTTGGGTGCAGCGGCATGTGGAGGAGCCGGAGGTTTGGCGGCGGTCTCGGGAGACGGCGCCGGCGCTGGGGTTGGGGGAGGCGTTGCGGACGCTGGTTCGGCCTCCGCTGGTGCGGCGGGTGGCGACGGTGACCACCATCTGCTCGTTCGTGCTGTTTGCCTATTGGGGATTGTTTACGTGGACGCCCGCTTATCTGGCGAGTCCGGTGGAGAAGGGCGGGGCGGGGTTGGGGATTGTGAAGTCGCTTGGTTGGGTGCTGGCGGTGCAGGCGGGATCCTTCCTGGGCTATATGTTCTGCGGGTGGGTGTCGGACCGGTTGGGACGGCGGCCCGCCTTCATGTTCTTCACGCTGTCGGCGGCGGCGCTGATTCCTTTCTACGCCCGGCCGCATGCGGATGTGCGCGTGCTGCTGGTGCTGGGGCCGCTGATCGGATTCTTCGGGCATGGGTATTTCAGCACCTTCGGGTCGATGCTTTCCGAGCTGTTTCCGTCGGCGATCCGGGGGACGGCGCAGGGGCTTTGTTATAACTTCGGGCGGGGAGTTAGCGCGCTGGCTCCGATTGTGGTCGGGGCGGTGGCCGATCAACGGGGAATTGGGGCCGGGTTGGTGATTACGGGCGGGTTTTTCGCCGTGGGCGGGTTGCTGGTGATGCTGCTGCCGGAGACCAAGGGGGGCGAGTTGGCGTGACCGCCATCGATTTGAACTGCGACATGGGGGAGTTCGCCGCGGCGGTGGCGGATGGCTCGCAGACGGCGCTGATGCGATTTGTGAGCTCCGTCAATGTGGCTTGCGGCGGGCATGCCGGGGATCGGGATACGATGCGCTCGACGGCGCGGCAGGCGATGGAGGCCGGGTTGAGCATCGGGGCGCATCCGGGTTATCCGGATCGGGCTAACTTCGGTCGCTTCGAGTTAGATATGGCGCCGGGGGAGTTATCCGATAGCGTTGCCTGGCAGGTGGGCGAGTTAGCTTCGCTTGTGAGTGAGTTAGGAGGGCTGCTAACTCATGTGAAGCCGCATGGGGCGTTGTATAACCAGGCGGCTGGGAATCGCGAGTTGGCGCGGGCGATTGTCGACGGCGTCGCGCGGGTGGATCGCGGGTTGGTGTTGGTGGGGTTGGCGGGTTCGCGGATGCTCGAGGTGTTTCGCGAGGCTGGATTCGCGGTCGCGGCCGAGGGGTTTTGCGATCGGGCTTATGAGGCCGATGGGACGCTGCGGTCCCGGCGGTTAGACGGGGCGTTGATCCGGGATCCGCAGCGGGCCGCGGCGCAGGCGGTGCGGATGGCGCGGGATGGAGTGGTGACGGCGGTTGATGGAACCGAGGTCCGGGTGGATGCGGCGACGTTGTGCATTCATGGCGATACTCCGGGGGCGGAGGCGATTGCCGCGGCGGTGGCTGGGGCGCTGCGCGGGGCCGGGCTCGCGGTGCGGGGGCTGGGGCGGGCGTCAGGCGATGTCGGGCAGTAGGAAACGCTGGGGGCGGCGGTCGGCTTCGGCCAGGGCTTCGGCCGCCAGGTAGCCGCTGCGTACCGCGCCTTCCATGGTGGCGGGCCAACCGGAACGGGTCCAATCGCCGGCGAGGTACAGGCCGCGAATCGCGGTGCGGCTTTCGGGGCGCAGGCGTTCGAGGCCGGGTTTGGCGGAGAAGGTGGCTCGCACTTCCTTCACTACGTGGGCCTTTTCGAGTTTCGCGGCGGCGACGGTGGGGAAGAATTCGGCCAGTTCGCGGACGGCTAGCGCGATGACGTCGGCGCGGGACATGGGCGTCAGGCTGCGGGAGGCGCTGACCACCAGTTGCAGGTAGCGGCCGCGGTCCTTGTTGAACATCCACTGGATGGTGCGGTCGAGCAGGGTGGCGTGGGGGAGTTGGGTGATGGGGCGGTCGAACCAGAGGTGGATGCCGGTGATGGGGCAGTGTTCGAAGGCTTCGAGCGGGAGATCGAGTTGGGGAAGTAGGGCCGGGATGCGCTCGAAGGGGACCGCGCTGATGAGGCGCGTGGCGGGTTCGACGCCGAGGTCCGTGCGCACGCCTGTGACGGCGGCGTCCTCGATGATTACTTCCTTGATGGTCTCCCGGGTGCGCAGGGTGACGCCGGGCAGGCGGCTCCAGGCTTCCGAGGTGTAGAGATCGCCCAGAGGGACCGCCGGGACGCCCATGTCGGAGCTGTGCGGCGAGGCCAGGAAGCCGAGGCGGAAGACCTGGAAGCCGTGGGCCGCGGCCATGCGGTCGAGCTCCTCATTGATGGCGCTGACCAGGACCTGACGCCAGAAACGTTCGATGGCGCGGGGGGTTTGGCGTTTTTCGCGGAGCCAGTCGGCCATGGTGATGTGGTCGAGGTCGGCGCGGCGGCCGTGCTCGCGGCGGAGCGCTAGGATGCCTCGGGCTAGTGACAGCTTGTCGGCCAGGGTCAGGAAGCGGAGTTTGGCGAACGATTCGGTGAAGTGCGCCGGGGCGGGGAAGATGCCGGATTTCAGGGTGGAGGTGCGGCCGCCGGGTTCGATGAAGAAGAATTCGCGGTGGAAACGGATGCGATCGCGGACCTGGAGGCGCTGGTAGAAGTCGAGGAGATTCACGCAGCAGCGCAGCAGGATGTGCTGGCAGTTGTCGATGGTTTCGGCGGCGGCGGTGACGGGGTAGGACGTGGCTCGGCCGCCCAGGAACCAGCGGGTTTCAAAGACATCGACCTGATAACCGGCGCCGCCGAGCGCCGCGGCGGCTGCGAGTCCGGCCAACCCGCCGCCGATGACGGTGACTTCAGCCATTAAGCGGGCAGGGAGGCGTAGCTCCTGGCGCGGCGGCCTCCGCCTCCGTCGCCGTTGTTGAGGATTTCGATGGCGAGCCAGAGGACCACGACGAGGAACAGGATGTCGGAAGCGTTGAAATCCATGGAGCTGCTTTCACTATGAGGAACGGATGGCCGCCTGACAAGAACCGGCGCTACCAGTACCCGTCCATCCATCCCATCGCCAGGGCGATTACTCCGCCTAGCAGCGGGAAGGCTGCCAGGGAGGCCACGAGCCTCGCGCGCCAGCTCCACCGGCCGGGTGAAACGCTGATGGCGAGCTGCGGAATCAGTATTAAGGCTAACACGGTGTAATAGCCTAGGTCGCCGTGACTACACCAGGGGCAATGGCGTA
The DNA here is from genome assembly GCA_018268715.1 of Acidobacteriota bacterium. Classification (GTDB taxonomy): domain Bacteria; phylum Acidobacteriota; class Terriglobia; order Bryobacterales; family Bryobacteraceae; genus TMP-7. Next base: position 25,909 of record JAFDVZ010000016.1, read on the forward strand.
CTCCCTGCTGGTGGATGTTACAGCGGTCGGCGGCGCCGTTCCAGATGGATTGGCAGCCGCAGTGGTAGAGCAGACCGCAGAGGTTGATGAGGAAGACGAAGGTGAGGGTCATGGTCGCGAGGGCGACGGCGGCGCGCTCAAGCAGGATTCTCCGGGTCATGGCCAATTACAATCAGAACATGGATCTCAAAGGGAAACGCATTGCACTGTTGGTGGATAACCTGTACCAGGAGATGGAAGTCTGGGTGCCGCTGTACCGGTTCCGGGAAGCCGGGGCGGAAGTGGTGACGGTGGGCGCCGAGGCGGGTAAGACGTATACGAGCAAGCTGGGGTATCCCGTTGTATGCGAGAGGTCGTACGACGTGGTAAACGCCCATGAGTTCGACGGGGTGATTGTGCCGGGGGGATTCGCGCCCGACCATATCCGGCGGCATCCCAAGGCGAATCAGTTTGTCGCGGATGTGAATGCGCAGGGCAAGCTGGTGGCGGCGATCTGCCATGGGCCTTGGGTGCTGTGTTCGGCGCACGGGATGCTGAAGGGCCGGAAGGTGACGTCGTTCTTTGCGATTAAGGATGATGTGGTGAACGCCGGGGCGCATTGGGAAGATGCCGAGGTGGTGGTCGATGGAAACCTGGTGACGTCGCGCAAGCCGGACGATTTGCCGGCGTTCTGCCGGGCGGCGATGGCGGTGGCGGCCAAGGGCGCTCCGGTGGGGGCATGACGCGGGCGGCCTCGCAGTGGGACCCGGAACGCTACGAGGGGAGTTTTTCGTTCGTCTGGAATAGTGCGGCGAATTTGGTGGAGCTGTTGGCGGCGCGGGCTGGGGAGACGGTGCTCGATTTGGGGTGCGGGACCGGGCAGTTGACCTTCAAGATCGCCGAGAGCGGGGCCGCGGTGATGGGCCTGGATGGGTCGCCGGCGATGGTGGCGCAGGCTCGGATGAATTATCCGGGGATCCGGTTTCTGCTGGCCGATGGGGCGGATTTCGCGCTGCCGGAGCCGGTGGACGCCGTGTTTTCGAACGCCGCGCTGCATTGGATGACGCGGGCGTCGGACGTCGTGGGGTGCATGCGGCGGGCGCTGAAGCCGGGCGGCCGGCTGGTGGCGGAGTTCGGCGGCCGGGGGAATATTCAGGCGATTGTCGAGGCGGTGCGCGCGGAGGTTCCGGGGGCGGTGATCCCCTGGTTTTTCCCGAGCGCCGGGGAGTATGCCACGTTGCTGGAGTCGCAGGGGTTCCGGGTGACCGAGATGTGGCATTTCGATCGGCCGTCGAGGCTGGAGGGCGAGCGCGGGATGCAGGATTGGCTGGCGATGTTCGGCGAGCCGATTTTGCGGGGGATGGAGACGGGGGCTCGGGCGGCGGCTGTCGAGAGGATTGTCGAGCGGCTGCGGCCGGCGTTGTTCCGGGAGGGTGTTTGGATTGCGGACTATGTGCGGCTGCGAGTCCGCGCTATCTTATACCCATGAGCGTTGGGGCGCTGATTTCGGTTGAGGAATATCTGCGGACCTCCTATTCGCCGGACTGCGAGTTCGTCGATGGGGAGGTGATGGAGCGCAACGTGGGGGAAAGTCCGCACAGTCTGACGCAGAGCAACTTCATTTTTGCGATCCGTAGCCGGTACAAGGGGCTGCGTGTCTGGCCGGAGCAGCGGATTCAGGTATCGGCGGAGCGCTTTCGGGTTCCTGACGTCTGCGTGACGGTGGGTCATCCGGGCACTGATGTGTTCTACGCGCCTCCGCTGATTGTGCTGGAGATTCTGTCCAAGGACGATAGCCTGACGGCGATGCAGGACCGCATCGCCGATTATGCGGCGTTCGGCGTGACGAACATCTGGATCGCTGATCCGCGGCGCCGCGAGGGGTACGTTTGCGACCAGACCTCGATTCGCCGGGTGGCGGCTTTCGAGGTCGCTGAGCCGGCCATCTCGCTGCCGGTGGGTGAACTGTTCGAATAGGTGATGCCGAACATCCTCGAGCTGAGGGGCGTCGCCAAGCACTATCCGACGCATCGCGCCGTGGACGATGTTTCGCTTGAGGTCGAGCAGGGGGCTCTGTTTGCGCTGCTGGGACCTTCGGGCTGTGGCAAGACCACGACGCTTCGCATGGTGGCGGGGTTCGAGCAGCCGACTGCCGGCGATGTCGTCCTGAATGGCGTCCGCATCAACGATCTGCGGCCGTATCAGCGCAATGTCACCACCGTTTTCCAGAATTACGCGCTGTTTCCGCACTTGACCGTGCAGGGGAATGTCGAGTTCGGGCTGCGGCGGCGTAAGGGCGAACGCGATGTCGCGGGGCGCGCGCGGAAGGTGATCGAACTGGTGCAGTTGGCGGGCAAGGAGTCGCGGATGCCCGCGGCGCTGTCGGGTGGGGAGCGGCAGCGGGTGGCGCTCGCTCGGTCTCTGGTGCTCGAGCCCGATATCCTGCTGCTCGATGAGCCGCTTTCGGCGCTCGATCCGAATCTTCGCAAGCAGGTGCGGGCCGAGTTGAAGGCGCTGCAGCGGCGGGTGGGGATTACGTTCCTGATCGTCACGCATGACCAGGAAGAGGCGCTTTCGATGTCGGACCGGATTGCGGTGATGCATCGAGGGCGGCTGGAACAGGTGGGGACGCCGGAGGATATCTACCTGCGGCCGCGCACGCGGTTTGTGGCGGAGTTTCTGGGGGCCATGAACTGGATTGGCGAGGCGGGCGTGCGGCCGGAGAATACGCGGCTGTCGCGGACGGCGCCAAATCATGGCTCGCGATGGCGGGCGGGCCGGGTGGAGACGGCCACCTTCATGGGCGCCTGCTTCCATGTGGCGGCGCGGCTCGAAACGGGTGAGACGGCCGTGGCGGAGGTGGCGCTGGCGGAGAGTTCGTACCGGCCTGGAGAGGCGGTCCACGTGTGGTGGAGCCCGGGCGATGAGCTGGCGTTTCCGGCCGAGGCGCGATGAACCGGCTGCGGACGTGGTTCCTGGCGCCGGCGGCGACGGTCACCGTCGTGCTGTTCCTGATTCCGCTGACGGTGATTCTCGGCTATAGCGCGATGACGCGCGGGGCGTACTTCGGGCTGGGGCCGCCTTGGACGCTTGCGAACTACGCACGGGTGTTCGATCCGCTGTATGGGGCGGTGCTGTGGCGCTCCTTTGTGCTGTCGGCGGTGTCGACGGCGCTGTGCCTGACTTTGGGGTTGCCGCTCGCGTTGTTCATTTCGCGGTCGGGGAAGCGGCGGAACCTCTACCTGAACCTGGTGATGCTGCCGTTCTGGACCAGTTTCCTGGTGCGGATCTACGCCTGGATCTTCCTGCTGCGGGATACGGGGCTGGTGAACGCCTTCCTGCAGAAGCTGGGGGTGATTCACGATCCGCTTCCGATGCTGTATAACGACGGGGCGGTGATTCTCGGGCTGGTGTATGGCTATCTGCCGTTCATGGTGCTGCCGTTGTACGCCACGCTCGAACGGTTGGATCCGTTTCTGATCGAGGCCGCGGCGGACTTGGGCGCGCGGCCCGCCACGGCGTTCTGGAAGGTCACGCTGCCGTTGTGCGCTCCGGGAATACGGGCGGGCGCGGTGCTGGTTTTCATTCCTTGCCTGGGGGCGTTTCTTGTGCCGGATCTGCTGGGCGGCGGGAAGTCCATCATGATCGGCAATGTGGTGCAGAACCAGTTCACGACGGCTCGGGATTGGCCGTTCGGGGCGGCGCTGTCGCTGGTGCTGATGGCGCTGGTGATGCTCGCGCTGCTGGCCGCGCTGGGGCGGCGGAGCGAGGATCTGCTGTGAACCGGAATGGTCCGATGCTGGCGGTCTATGCGGCGGCGGTGTACGCGTTCCTGCATGTGCCGATGCTGGTGCTGGCGGTGTTCAGCTTCAACGCATCGCGCTATTCGGTGTGGACGGGGTTTTCGCTCGAATGGTACCGGGCGACGTTCCGCGATGGGGAGTTGGGGCAGGCGGCCTGGAACAGCCTGGTGATTGCGCTGGCTTCCATGCTGTTTTCGACGGCCCTTGGGACGGGGTGCGCTTATGGGCTGTGGAAGCGCGGGTCGCGGTGGATTTCGGGCTCCATGTACCTGTCGCTGATTACGCCGGAGATCGTCACGGGGATTTCGCTGCTTGCGTTCTACCAGTGGCTGTTCCGGTATGCGAACTTCCACCTGGGGATGCATACGGTGATCCTGGCGCATATCGCATTTTCGATCGCTTACGTGGTGGTGGTGGTGCTTGCGCGGTTGCGGACGTTCGATCCGGCGCTGGAGGAGGCCGCGCTCGATCTGGGCGCCACGGAACTGGAGGCGTTCTGGCGCGTGACGCTGCCGGCCATTCTGCCGGGCGTGGCCGCCGCGGCGCTGCTTGCATTCACGGTGTCGATCGATGACTACGTCATTACGAGCCTGGTGGCGGGCGTCGATTCCGAGACGCTTCCGATGGTCATTTACGCGATGGCGCGGCGTGGGGTGTCGCCGGTGGTGAATGCGATTTCGACGCTGATCGTGGTGGGGCTGGGCGGGCTGATTCTCGCCTCCGAGAGGCTGCGCGAGGCATGAGACGGCGGCTGTTCCTGATGGGCGTGGCGGGGGCGGCGGGATGCTCGCGCGCGAGGGAGCGGCGGTTGTATGTGTACAACTGGTCCTTCTACATCGCCAAGGAGACGGTCCCGCGGTTTGAGCGCGAAACGGGCGTCGAGGTGCGCTACCGGACGTTTGAGAGCGCCGAGGAGATGCTGGCCAAGGTCTCGGCGGGGAATTCGGGCTGGGACATCGTCATTCCGTCGAATGCGTTTGTCGCGCCGATGCGGGAGCAGGGGCTGCTTGCGCCGCTTGACCATGCGCGGCTGCCGAATCTGGGGAATCTGGAAGACCGGTTTCGCGATCCGGCTTGGGATCCCGGGCTGGGGTATTCGATTCCCTACATGTATGGCGCGACGGGCATTCTGTACAACCGTTCGGTCCGGCCCGAGCCTCGCGGGTGGGCCGATTTCTGGCAGGATCGCTATGGCCGGCGCGTGACCATGATGGACGACCCTTCGGAGGTCTTCGCCGCGGCGTTGAAGCGCGCGGGGCATTCGGTGAACTCGGACGCCGCCGGGGAAATCGATGAAGCCAAGCGGGACCTGATCGCCGCCAAGCCGCTGCTGCGCGCCTTCATCAGCGCCGATGTCCGGGACCAGGTGGTGGCGGGCGACGTCCTGATGGCTCAAATTTGGGCGCAGATGGGACGGCTGGCCGTGAACGAGCGGCGCGACCTGGGCTTCGCCTATCCGGCCGAGGGGTTTGCGCTCTACTGCGACAACGTCGTCATTCTGCGGGAGAGCCGCGAGCCGGAACTGGCGCACCGCTTTCTCGATTACCTGCTGCGGCCGGATGTTTCGGCCGAGATCGCGCAGGCGGTGACGACGGCGACTCCGAACGCGGCGGCGCGGCGGCTGCTTCCGGTGGAGGCGCGCGAGGATCCGATCCTCTATCCGCCGCCCGATGTGGCCGCGAGGGGCGAGTGGTACCGGTCGCTTCCGGCGGCCGGGCAGCGGCTGCGCGATCGGGCTTGGACCGAGATCAAATCGTCGTAAACTGGATGCTGCGGTTTTTTCTGCATGGCTGAATCCGAATCATCCGCGGGGCCCGTACTGGGAGGTATAAGCTCGTCTCCTGCCCGGGCGGACCGGGAGGCCGTCTGGCGGAACTATCTCAGCCGGATCGGCGAGGGAGACCAGGACGCCCTGGCGGCGTTCTACGACCAGAGCAGCGGGTATGTGTTCGGCATCGCGCAGCGGATGCTCGAAAGCCACGAAGACGCGGAGGAAGTCGCGCTCGATGTGTATAAGCAGATCTGGCGGGGACCGCGGGGCTATGACAGCACGCGCGGGTCCGTGGCGGCCTGGCTGATGACGATGACGCGTTCGCGGGCGCTCGACCGGTTGCGGTCGAAGGCGGCCCGGGGGCGTGTGGAGCAGCCGTGGGATCCGGACAGTGGGCTGGAGCCTTCGGCGGGAGGGTTCGAGGAGCAGAGTCTGCTCGCGCTGGACCGGCGGCGCATACTGGCGGCGCTCGGGACCCTGCCGGCCGAGCAGCGGCGGGTGATTGAGATGGCGTTCTTTCGCGGGCTTTCGCATGGGGAGTTGGCCGAACAACTGGGGCTTCCGTTGGGGACCGTGAAGACGCGCATCAGACAAGGAATGATGAAATTGCGACAGTCGTTGAGCGAGGCTCGCTGATGGGGCATTCGGCGCTTACGGACGAAATCCGCGAGCAGATCGCCCTGTACGTGCTTGGACTGCTGGAGCCCGCCGCGGCCAAGGAGTTTGAGCAGCACCTGAGCGAAGGATGCCCGGTGTGCGAGGCGGAGGCGCGGGAGGCGCGGGAGGCGCAGGCTGAGTTGGCCTTCGCCGCCGTGAAGCCCGCTCCGGCGCGGCTTCGACGCAACCTGATGGAGCAGATACAGCCGCTGCCCGAAGGCGTTTCGGCGACGCGCGGCAATGAAGGCAAGTGGCTGAATACGCCGTATCCGGGCGTCACCATCAAGCCGGTGTACCGGCATCCGGTGACCGGCGAGGTGACCCAGTTGATCCGCATGGCGCCGGGCGCGAGGATTCCTCCGCATTATCACTCCGCCGATGAGCAGTGCCTGGTGGTGGAGGGCGACATCCGCATGGGCTCGAGCGTGCTTCGCGCGGGCGATTTCAGTTGGGCCAAAAAGGACAGCGAGCATCACGTGCTCACTTCCGAAGAGGGTTGCCTGTTGCTGATTGTGGCGAGCCCGGATGACGAATACGGCGTGCTGGACGCTGTGTCTCCTACTTGAGAACGTAGACGCCGAGAAGCTGGAAGCTCGCGGCGGGCGGGGCGCCGTCGATCAGGCGGGTCCAGGTGGGCTGGTCTCCGGTGGAGGGCAGCCGGCGCCAGAAGGCGCTCAGGCCGACAAATGGCAGGCGAGTGGGAATGCCTAGAATCGCCGAGCCGTGGGCGGCGCGGGCCTGGTCGAGCAGGATGCGGGCTTCGGGAGGCTCCGCGCCGATGCCGAGGAGACCATGGGCCTTGACGGGCCAGGGGACGCGGGCGATCGCCTGCTCATAATCGATGCCGTAGGCGACCAGTCGCTGGGGGTTTGCCAGGCGTAGGCCATAATAGCCGGCGGTCAGCGGATCGGCGGCCCAGATAATGCCGCCGCCTTGCGACCGCGCGAGGGAAATCGCGCTTTCGACCGCGCCGCGGTAGTCATCCTTGCGGTACTCCTCAAGCGTCGCCAGACGCGCGAACGAAACGATCCAGACTGATGCGAGCAGGGCCGTGCGCCATCGCGCGCGGGTCTGATCGAGCAGGATGAACAGCAGCAGGGGCAGCAGGGCCGAACAGTGCCGCGCGGACAGGCCGCTGCCGGAGATGAACGAGAACGCGACGAAGATGGCGAAGGCGACGCCGAAGGCCGAGAGCCAGAGAAGGGCGCGGCGCGAGAGGCGGTGCGCCAGGGCCGCGGCGAGCAGCAGGCCTCCGGCGGCGACCGGGAGCGCGTAGCGGATGGCGGGCGCCCATTCCGCCGCGCCCGCGACGCTCGAGTTGCTGGGCCCGAGGCTCCAGAAGCCGAGGAATTTGTACAGGGTGTACAGCGGCTCGAGCGGGTGCGGCGCATCGTACTTGTATCTGGAGGCGTGCGCGAAGGTCCAGGCGATGTAGACGCCGGCGACGGTGTAGAAGGGCACGAGGACGAGCAGGGGGCGGCGCCAATCGGCGAGCCAGCGGCGCCAATCGGAGCGCGCTTCGACGATGACGATGACGGCGAGGGCCGGGGCGAGCGTCAACGTCATGATGTGAAACGACGTTCCCGCGAGCAGGAAGCCCAGGCAGAGCCAGGGTCCGGCGCGCCTGAAGCGTTCGCTCGCGATGTAGGCGAGGAGCGCGCCCGTGCTGGCCGCCGCGCAGGCAACGAGCGCCGTGTAGGCGCGGCACTGGTTCACGAACACCGCGGCGAACGGCGATAGCGCCACCGCCATCCAGGCCCACCTTCGATGGAGCACGATGCGGGAGACGGCGGCGATGGAGGCTACGAACAGGGCGATGAACGGGAGATTGGCCAGCCGCATCGCATACTCGCTATGCCCGAACAGGCGGGTCCAGAGCCACAGATAGACGTTGTAGGCGATCATCTGCAGTTCCGAGCTGTCTCCGTCGTAGAGGGAGCGCCACATGGCGGAAAGCGAGGGATGCGCCACCAGCCACGCCGTATAACCTTCATCGGTGAATAGACTTTCTCCGTCGATGGCGAAGGCCAGCGTAAGACACACGCCGGCGAGGGCGGCGGCCGTCCATAAGGCGCTGAGTCTGGGCGAGTTCAAATCGGGGATAGCCTACCAATTGTAACCGCGCCGGTGAATAGGCCGCCGGTTTCCGCGGTTCTGCGCGCATCGTAATGTTACGAGGCCTAAGGTCGCCAAAAAGTACCAGTACAAATAGGCCGCAAATGTTGTAAGTTACCGGAACGGCTTGAATTACGTCTCAACGGGAGAGGTTTTGGGCGGCGGCGGTTGGATTGATTTCCCCGCGGACTAAGTGGTACTTTTCTTTGCACGGCGTGATATGTTAGCAACCCACGCGCATGAAATCCGATTACTCGCCGAGTTAGCCACGGCTGTCCCGCTGTGGGCGGCGATCGCGGCCTTTGTCGTTGTCCTAAGGCGGCGCGATGGCGCAATTCCGGCGTTACGAGGCCTGCTGAACCACTGGTTGACGATTGTGTTGCTGGCGGCGGCGGGAGCGGCTCCGCTGATCATCGCGCTGGACATCAGTTACTCGGCGCCGCGCGACATCATGCAGGACATCGTCTCGGCCGATCAACTGTGGCAGGGGCGCACGATGTACCCGTTCCCGATGACCGATCAGATCCGGCAGATGCTCGAGGCGCAGCCGGTGCGATGGTCGCTGGGCAGCGTGGTTCCGGCGCTGCGGGCGCAGGAGGTGCGGGCCTACGAGTTGGCTGTGTCGCAACACTGGGTGCAGGCGCATCCTCCCCTGATGACGTTCTTTGTGGCGATTCCGGAGCGTCTGTTTGGCGCGCGGCCCACGATTCTGCTGATGAACGCCGTGTCGCTCGCGTCGCTGGGGCTGGTTGCCTGGATGCTGGCGAACGGCGCCGGCGAAGGGCGGATCCGGCCGGCGGCGATCGTGGCCATCGCGCTGTGCTGGTATCCGGTGCAGTATCTGGTGCGGCTGGGCCAAAGCGGACTGTTGCTGGCGGTGTTGATGGTGGCGGGGTGGTATTTCCTGCGCAAGGGGAATGAGACGGCGGCGGGGCTCGCCATCGGGTTTGCGACGGCGCTCAAGCTGTACCCGGGGCTGCTGTTCGTCTACCTGCTGTTCCGCGCTCGCAAGGCGCTGCTGGTGGCGGCGGCGACGGCGGTGGCGTCGCTGGCGGCGATTGGATGGATCGGCGGCTGGCAGGTGTTCGCCGAATATTCCAAGACGGTGGAGTTTGTTACACGCACCTATCAGGGGTACGACTCGAATTACTCGCTGCTGGGCGCGGTGGTGGCGTTCCTGGGGGCGGTTGGCGCGCCGGAGAGCCTGGCGCGGCCGATTTTCATCGCCATGGCGGCGGCGATGGTGCTGGCCACGGTGGCGCTGGGAGCGCGCAGCCGCGGCTCCGATGCGTTTTACGCCTCGCTGGTGTGCCTGATGCCGCTGCTGTCTCCGATTTCCTGGCAACATTACTGGGTGGTGTTGCTGCTGCCCGTGTTTCTGCTGGGCCGGGAAGCGTGCCGGGAGGGGTGGAGGGCGCTGGCCGTATTCTGCCTGTTGTGCGCGCTGTTGAGCATCCCGGAGCCGGTGATGAACGAGTGGTGCTTCACGGGGCTCGCCACGCTGTGCCTGATCGTGGTGTGGGGGTGGATGGCGACGGCGACCGGGACTACGGCCCCGCGCGCCGCTCCCGCCGAGGCTCGAGCCACGGCTGTCTGAGCCGTCCCAGATCCGGTCATCCCGTCCCGGAACCGGATATTCGGATCCCTGCATCCGACTGACGCTCTAAATATCCCGCCGTGGAGCGCCGATTGCTGATATGCGGGTATGAACTATCCGGAAACGCTATGGCAGGACGTGCGCATCGCATTGCGCACTTTGCGCCGCAGTCCGGCTACGACGGCGCTCTCGATCCTTTCGGTGGCGCTCGGCCTGGGGCTGACCACGGCGTTGTTCAGCGTCGTGGACGGCATCCTGCTGCGTCCGTTTCCGATCCCGCAGGCCGACCGGGTGGTCCGCGCGAGTTCGGTGGGCGAGGATGGCCGCTATCTGGGCTACGGCTGGCCCGATTACGAGGACATGTCGCGGTCGCTGGCGGGAACCGCCGAGGTTGCGGCGTACGAACGCAAGGGCTCCATCATCAAGACCGGCGACGAGACCAAATTCATCCTCGCCTACGCCGTTTCCCCGAACTTCTTCGACTTCCTGGGCGTGAGGCCGCTGCTGGGCGCCGCGTCGCTCGCGCCGGTGGAGGGCCGCCCTTCCGTCGTCATCGGACACCGGTTGTGGCGCAGCCGGTTGGGCGGGGATCCGGACATCGTCGGCAAGACGGTGATGCTCAGTTCGAAAGCGTTTCGCGTGGCGGGCGTTATGCCGGCGGATTTCACGGGACTGGCGCGGCTGGTGGTGAACGATGCCTACTTCAGCGTGGACGACTGGTTCAACGTGCTGGGGCGGGGAAATGAACGCACCGAACGCGACGGACATTGCGATTTCGAACTGGTGGCGCGGCTGAAACCCGGGGTGAGCGACACGGCGGCGGCCGACGCCATGGACGCGGCGATTCGCGGGCCTGGAAAGTACAAGCCGGCCCCGAAGGGCGTGCGCGGCACCCTGCTGGACCGCCCGTTCGCGCCGGGCTGGAAGGCGACGCTGATCGGCGGCGGGGGATTGTTGCTGACGCTCGGACTGGTGCTGTTCGCCGCCTGCGCGAACGTCGCGCAGTTGCGGCTGGCGCAGGCCGACGCCCGGCGCAAGGAGATCGGCATTCGCATGGCGCTGGGCGCCGGCTCCGGACGCATGGTCGGGCAACTGCTGGTGGAGACGGCGCTGTTCGGAGTTGTCGGGGCCGCGCTCGGCATCCTGTTCGCGCAAGGCCTGATCGAGACGACCACCGGGTTCCTGTCGGCGCGATACAGCTACATCGACCCGGGCATCCGGCTGGATTGGCGGGCGCTCACGTTTGCGTTGACGGCGTCGGTGGCGGCCATCCTGCTGACCGGCCTCGCGCCGGCGCGCCACGCGGTGCGGCTGAACGTCATGGAATTCCTCAAATCGGAACAGGGGGCGGCGGGCGGACGGCGGTCCTGGCAGGTGCGGGGGCTGATCGCCACGCAGATGGGAGTCAGCGTCGTGCTGTTCGGGCTGGCCGTGCTGTTCCTTCAATCGTTCCGGAACGCGGCGAATGTGTGGCCCGGGCTCGACCCGACCAAGCGTCTGCTGGTGGTGGAGGCTTCGCCCAGCTTCGGGCCGGCGGAACGCTGGTGCAGGGAAGTGTGCGAGCGGCTGGTTACGCTGCCCGGCGTGCGCGGCGCCACGTTCGCGCGACGCCTGCCGCTGAGCGGTTCGGGCGGCGGCATGACGGTGCGCGTGGAGTTGCCCGGGCAGGCGCCGCTGGGCGTCGGCCTGAACAATGTCGCGCCGAACTACTTCCGCCTGATGGGGACGCGGGTGCTGGCGGGGCGGGGCATCGATGTGGGGGATCGCAAGGGCGGTCCGCTGGTGGTGGTGATCTCGCGGACGCTGGCGCGCATGGCGTTCGGCTCTCGGAATCCCCTGGGCGAGTGGATGAGGGTGGAAGGCGCCATGCGGCAGGTGGTGGGCGTGGCCGAGGACGCGCCGTCCAACGACCTGCATGAGGCCTTCGAACCGTTCGTGTACCTGCCGTATGCGCAGATGCCGTCGGGCGATTTCACGGTGCTGGTGGAGACCGCGGGAGAGCCGCAAGCGCTCGAACAGGCGGTCCGCGTCGAGCTGAAGCGCTTCGATCCGGCGATCCACGCGATGTCGTTCACCACGCTGCGGCGGCATCTCGAACAGGCGTTGACGTTCGACCAACTGCTGGCCACGGTCAGCACGTCGTTGGGCGCGGTGGGATTTCTGCTGACGGCGGCGGGACTGTTCGGCGTCATACAGCATGCCGTGAACCGGCGGACGCGCGAGATCGGACTGCGGATGTCGCTGGGCGCGCGGCCGGGGCAGATTCACCGGCTGGTGATCGAGGAGTCGCTGCGGATGTCGGTGTGGGGCGTGCCGTTCGGGCTCGTGGCGCTGGGCGGGGCGGCGTGGTGCGTGCGGACGGTGGTGTTCGGCGTGACGCCGCTCGATCCGCTGGCTTACGTGGCGAGCGCGGTGGCGGCCGCGGCGGTGGGCGTCGCGGCGTCCTGGCTGCCCGCCTGGCGCGCCAGCCGCGTGGATCCGATGGCGGCGCTGCGCAGCGAGTAACGCTACTTCTGGATCTGGACGAGTTCCGGGCGGGTTTCGGCGGCGGGCGCGGCCTTGATGGTCTGCTCGCCGCGCCAGAAGTCGAAGTAGGAGACGTAGTGCACGCAGGACACCGTGCAGTACGGCGCGCAGGACTTTTCGGTGATGTATTCGCGGCGGATGTCGTCGACGGTGTATTCGGCGAGCGGCTTGGCCGGATAGCCGCGCTGCTGCGAGCAGTAGTGCACCAAGCCGTCCTCGCACACGTAGATGTAGCGGGCGCCGGCGCGGCAACGCCAGTCGCTGGGGCGGCCGTCGGCGATGGAGTCCTGGAAGAAGCTGAGCCGCGTGAAGTGGCGCTTTTCCAGGCGCTTCATGGTGCCGTAGATCTCGCGCTCGTGGTCCCCAAGGGGCCGGAGCTGGCCATCGCCGTCGTGAATGATGCCGATGGTGGAGCTGAAGCCGAGCTCGACGGCGCGGCGGCCCACGATCAGGGCGTCGTCCGGGTTCTTGATGCCGCCGCCCACCACGGAGTTGATGTTGACGTGGAACAGGGCGTGTTCGGCCAGCATCTGCAGCTTCTTGTCGAGCACCTTGAGGCTCTTTTTCGACACGTCGTCGGGCATGACGTTGTCGATGGAGATCTGCATGTGGTCGAGGCCGGCGCGGTTCAGGCGCTCGATGCGGTCGGGCATCAGCAGATAGCCGTTGGTGATCAGGCAGGCGAGCACGCCGCGGCGGCGCATGGCGGCGATGATGTCGTCGAGGTCGGGGTGCAGCAGCGGTTCGCCGCCGCTCAGCGTGATGATAGTCGTGCCGAGGTCGGCGAGCTGGTTGATGCGGTCCACCATGACCGAGGTGGGCACGGGTTTCGAGAAGTTGTCGTACTCGTTACAGTAGGTGCACGACAGGTTGCAGCGCCGGATGGGGATGATGTGGGCCATCACCGGATGGTCCGTGTGGACGGCGCCATAGGCGAGCAGCCGCAGCTCACGCAGGCGGCGGTGGAGGGCGGCGATCTGGCGCTTTACGCGGAACGTCCTGCCGGACATCGGTTGATCCCTCATTGTAAACCCGAAACGGGGCCGCTCAGCCATGTTTCGGACCTATTCGGTCCCATTTACAGGCTGAATGGACGCGATCACGGATCCAGCGGTTTCCGCCATTCAGGCGCGGGCGACTCGACGGACCGCCGGGACCGGCGTCCGGCGTCCCGCAAACAGGATCCAGCCGCCCAGTAGCGCTAGTCCGGCCGAGATCCACTGGGTGAGCGAGAAGGGCCAGCCGAAGGGCAGCGCCTGCTCGTGGTAGCGCCAGAATTCGACGATGAAACGCAGCGTCGAGGAGACGGTGAGGTAGAGACCGATGAGAGTCCCCGGGCGGTGCGGGCGGCCGGCGCGCCAGTACAGGAAGGCGAAGACGGCGAGTTCGCAAACGGCTTCGTAGAGCTGCGTGGGGTGTAGCGGACGGTTCAGCGGCACACCCGTGGTAGCGTCACGATTGCGGTAGACCACCGCCCAGGGCATGTCGCAGATCTTGCCCCAGCAGCAACCGGCGGCGAGGCACCCCAGTCGCCCGATGGCGTGTCCGATGGCGATGCCGGGCGCGAAGGCGTCGAAGGTGGTGAGCCAGGGCATCGCATAACGGTGGGTGTAGTAAAACGCGAAGGCGACGGCCAGAACCAGCCCGCCCTGGAATACCCCGGCCGCCTGGAGCGTGTTCAACGAGAACAACTCCGAGGGGCGGCCGAGGAAGTAGGGCAGGTCGAACAGGACCATGAGCAGCTTTGCGCCGAGCAGTCCCATGAGGGCGCAGTAGATGCCGAGGTTGGTGATGCGCTCCTTGTCGAGGCCGCTACGTTCGCCCAGGCGCGCGGCAATGGCCATGGCCGCGACGAAGGCGAGCGCGATCATCACGCCATAGGTAGGCAGCGAAAACCCGCCGATCTTAAAGAGTACGGGGAAAATAGGGGGACCTTCCTTTCGTGGCGCCTCGGCGCGGAGGGTTACTGGGGCTGCGACGCATTGGGCTCCTCCTGCCGGCGGCGTCCTCGCCACATGTCGAGCAACAGGAGTCCGGCGCCCGTGGTGATGGCGCTGTCGGCGACGTTGAAGGTCGGGAATACGTACGAGCCCCAGTAGAATTCCAGGAAGTCCGTCACCGCGCCGCGCACCACCCGGTCGTACACATTGCCCATGGCGCCGCCGAGCACCAGCGCCAGGCCGATGCGGAGAAACAGCGTCGGTGCAAGGCCGCCTCGCCACGGCTGGATGAGCAGCGCCGTGATGAACAGCATCACCGCGAGCGCCAGCGCAATCAGGAGAATCGTCCGCACCGGGCTGCTCGAGTCGGCGAACAGGCCGAAGGCCGCCCCGCGATTTTCCGTGTGCACGATGTTGAACAGGCCCGGAATGACGGTGTAGCTATCCCAGGGCGTCATGCGCCCGCGTATGGCCAGCTTGGTGACGCGGTCGAGCGCGAACACCGCGGCCGAGGCGGCAAATGGCAGCAGACGCTCGATCTTGCTCATCCGGCGCTGGTCAGCAACTCCTTTACCGAGGAGGCGCAGGATCCGCAAATGGTGGGGAAGTCGCCGTCCTGGCCGATGTCGGTGCGGTACTTCCAGCAACGCTCGCACTTCGAGCCATCGGCCTTTTCCACCTTCACCGCCAGACCCTCGGCGCCGTTGGCGAGCGAGACCTGAGAGACGATGAACAGCGACGGCAGTTCGGCCCGATAGGATTCAAGCAGCGGATAGAGGTCCGCGCCGGCATCCAGATGAACGCGCGCCTCAAGGCCGGTGCCGATGAACTTTTCCTGGCGCGCGGTTTCGAGCGACTTCAGCACCTGGTCGCGCACCGGCAGCAGTTTGTCCCAGTTGGCGGAACGCTGGCGGGCGGCCTCGGGCAGACCTTCGGTCAACTCCTCGGGCCGCGGGAACTCCGCCATGTGGACGCTTTCGGGAGCGCCGGAGGGTTTGGCCATATCGCTCCAGACCTCGTCGGTGGTGAAGACCATCAGCGGGGCCAGCAGGCGCACCAACGCGTAGTTGATGCGGTAGATGGCCGTCTGTGCGCTGCGGCGGGCCTTGGAATCGGGCGCGCTCGTGTACAGGCGGTCCTTCAGCACGTCGAAGTAGATGGAGCTGAGGTCGATGGTGGCGAAGTCGTAACAGGCGCGGTACACCTTGTGGAACGCGTATTCGGCGTACCAGCCCAGGCATTTGCGCACCAGTTCCTCCGTGCGGATGAGGATCCACTGGTCGATTTCGAACAACTCACTGGCCGGGACCGCGTTCTTCGCCGGGTCGAAATCGCCCAGGTTGCCGAGCGCGTAGCGGAACGTGTTGCGCAGCTTGCGGTAGGCGTCGGCCAGGCGTTCGAGGATCGTGTCGGACAGGCGTACGTCCTCGTAATACTCGACCGAGGACACCCACAGGCGTAGGACCTCCGCGCCGAACTTCTTGATCACCTTTTCGGGCTCGATGACGTTGCCGAGCGATTTCGACATGGCGCGGCCCTGCGCGTCGAGCGTCCAGCCCGAGGTCAGGCATTCGCGGAACGGCGACTGGCCGCGCAGGCCGACGCCGATTAGCAGCGAGCTCTGGAACCAGCCGCGGTACTGGTCGCCGCCTTCGAGGTACATGTCGGCGGGCCAGGGCAGGTTTTCGGCTTCGGTGAGCACGGCCAGGTGGCTCGACCCGGAGTCGAACCAGACGTCTAGAATGTCGCTTTCCTTACGGAACTCCCGGCCGCCGCACTTGGAGCACTTTACGGCGTCGCCCAGCAGTTCGCGCGCCGTCTTCATGTACCAGACGTCGGCGGTGTGTTCGCGGAACTCGGCCACTACTTTGCGGAGCGCGGCCGGGTCGGTCATCGGCTCGTTGCAGGCTTCGCAGTAGAAGACCGTGATCGGCACGCCCCAGACGCGCTGGCGCGAGATGCACCAGTCGGGGCGCGATTCGACCATGTTGCTGAAGCGCTCCTCGCCCCAGGCCGGCATCCACTTCACGCCCTTGGCGGATTCGAGCGCGCGGTGGCGGAAATCGTGGCGGTCCATGCCGATGAACCACTGTTCGGTGGCGCGGAAGATGGTGGGTTTGTGGCAGCGCCAGCAGTGCGGATAGCTGTGCTCCACCTTCTTTTCGGCGACGAGCGCCGAATGCGCTTTCAGGATCTCGATGACGAGGGGATTCGCTTGCCAGACGGTCTTGCCGATGATCTCGTCGGGCAGCACGCCGGCCGCGCCCTCGGCGTGAAAGAACTTGCCGCGGGCGTCCACCGGGCAGTAGGTCTCGATGCCGTACTGGCGGCCGACCAGGAAGTCCTCGGCGCCGTGTCCGGGCGCCGTGTGGACCGCGCCGGTGCCCTGTTCGAGGGTCACGTGGTCGCCCAGGATGCCGCGCGAATCCCGCTCGAGGAACGGGTGGCGGAACACCGTGCCTTCGAGCGCCTTGCCCTTGAAGCGGGCGATGATCTTGGGCTCGCCCCAACCGGCGCTGGCGGCGGTGGCGGCCAGCAGTTGTTCGGCGACGATGTAGACGTCCCCATCCACCTCGGCCGCGACGTAGTCGAAGGTCGGATGGAAGGCGATGGCCATGTTGGCGGGCATGGTCCAGGGCGTGGTGGTCCAGATGAGGCCGAAGACCTTGCGGCCGGCGAGCGCCGGGTCGACCTGGACCGGGTCGGAGGTCATTACAAAACGAACCCAGATGGACGGGCTCGTGTGGTTTTCGTACTCGACTTCGGCTTCGGCCAGCGCGGTGACGCAGTTGATGCACCAGTTCACCGGCTTCAGGCCTTTGTAGACGTAGCCTTTCTCCAGGAAATCGACGAAAGCGCCCGCGATGATGGATTCGTAGGCGGGCGACATGGTGAGATACGGGTTCTCCCAACGCCCGAAGATGCCCAGGCGGCGGAAATCGTCCGCCTGCAGCTTCACGTACTTTTCGGCGTACTTGCGGCAGGCCTGGCGGATCTGGGCCGCCGTCATCTGCGCCTTCTTCGAGCCGAGTTCGCTGTCGACCTTGATCTCGATGGGCAGCCCGTGGCAATCCCACCCCGGTATGTAGGGGGAATCGTAGCCGGCCATGGACTTCGACTTGATGATGAAGTCCTTCAGCACCTTGTTGAAGACGTGGCCCAGGTGAATCTTGCCGTTGGCGTAGGGCGGGCCATCGTGCAGGACATAGGTTGGCCGTCCCGAGCGCGTCTGGCGGATCTTCCCGTAGAGGTCTTCGCCGTCCCATAGTGCGAGCATCCTGGGCTCCATGACGGGCAGGTTCGCCTTCATCGGAAACGCCGTGCGGGGCAGGTTAACCGTTTGCTTCAAATCGACTTGTGCTGGGTCCATGCGGTCTATCCCTTATGGTAACAATCAGGTCAAGTGCGCCGTCGTCGGCCGGCCGCGTTGAATTTTCCCTCAAGTCCTCCCGCCCTTCGCCGAAGAGAGTACTGAGACCACGCTGTCAGCTACTCGAACGACATTATGAGTTTCAGGTTCTTTCCATCAACTACCGCTGTCCTGTTCTGTCTGTCTTCCGCGCTTCTTTTCAGCCAATCCGTTACGGGCGATCTTGCCGGCGCTGTGCGCGACTCCTCGGGGGCATTTGTGCCCGACGCCGTCATATCGCTGGTGAACGTCGAGACGGGCCTGGTGGCGACCACCCGATCCAACGAAATCGGCCAATACCGGGCGCCGAAACTGGCCGCCGGAGTGTATCGGCTGAAGGCTTCGCTGGCCGGATTTGCTCCGGCGACGGTGAACGACGTCCTGGTGGAGGTCAGCAAAGTGGCCACCGTCGACATCGTGTTGCAGGTGGAAAGCGCCTCGACGGCGGTGAACGTCACCGAGGCGGCGCCGCTGCTCGACACCAGCACGCCGCAGATTCAGGACACCTTCGACGAACGCGCCGTGGACCGCAATCCGCTCGCTTCGACCGGTCTTGGCGTCGTGAATCTGTCGTTGATGGCCTCGGGCGTCGCAAGCAACGGCGGCGTGGGCGTGGGCGTCGGACCGTCGGTGGGCGGCCAGCGTCCCCGCGCGAACAACTTCATGGTGGAAGGCGTCGACAACAACGACAAGCTGGGCACCGGACCCAAGGTGAACCTGCCCATCGAATCGGTGGCCGAATTCACGATGCTCAAGAACCAGTTCAACGCCGAGTTCGGGCATTCCTCGGGCGGACAGTTCAATGTCACGGTGAAGTCGGGGAGCAACGAACTCCACGGGACCCTGTACGAGTACCTGCAGAACCGCAACCTGAACGCCCTCGACCTGATGTTCCAGCGCCAGGGCGTGACGAAGAATCCGCGCTACGACGAGAATCGCTTCGGCGCGGCCGTGGGCGGCCCGATTGTCAGGAACAAGTGGTTCTACTTCGCCAATCTCGAGTATTCGCCGGTGGGCGCCGAGGGGACTCCGGCGGGCGATATCCTGGCCCCGACGTCGGCGGGCTATTCGACATTGGCCAGCGTCAGCGGCGTGTCGAAGACCAACCTGGGCGTGCTCCAGAAGTACCTGCCTGCCGCCTCCGCGGCCACCACGATGGTTCCGGTGAACGGAACCCCGGTGGCTTTCGGGGCGCTCTCCATACTGGCGCCGAACTACCATAACGCGATGGCGGCGGTGGCGTCGAGCGACTACACGATCTCCGAGCGCGACCAGTTGCGCGGACGCTTCGTCTACAACCGCAACTCCTTCATCGACACGACGGGCGTTTCGCTGCCGGCCTTCTACGTGAACAACGCGGCCGCCAACTACCTGGCGACGCTGGCCGAGTATCACACCTTTACGCCCTACCTGCTGAACGAACTGCGGCTCGGCTACAATCGCCTGAACCAGTTATACGGCGCGGGAGCGTTCAGCTACCCGGGGCTTGACGCATTCCCGAACCTGACGTTTGACGATATCGGCCTGCAACTCGGGCCCAACCCGCAGGCGCCGCAGGGCGGCGTTCAGAACGTCTACCAGTTGACCGATAACGTGAGCTGGCTCGCCGGCCGCCACAGCTTCAGCTTCGGAGGCGAACTCCGCAAATACATCGCGCCGAACAACTACACGCAGCGCAGCCGGGGAGACTACGAATACAGTACGGTGGAGCAGTTCCTGCTCGACACGAGCCCGGACGTCAACGCCATGCGCGGCATCGGCAACGTTCGCTTTTATGGCGACCAGGTCGCGACTTACTGGCATGCACAGGACTCCTGGCGTCTCCGTCCGAACCTGACTCTGAACCTCGGCCTGCGTTATGAATACACCACGATCCCGTACACCACGCGCCTGCAATCGCTGAACGCCGGCGCGAGCGTTCCTGGAGTGCTGGAATTCCGCGAGCCGAAAGCGCCCAAGAACGCCTTCGCCCCGCGCGTCGGCGTCGCCTACACGCCCGGCCACCGCGGCTCAATGACCATCCGCGCGGGCTTCGGCATGGCCTATGACGTTCTGTGCGACAACCTGAGCATCCTGGCGCTGCCGCCGCAGTTGGGCACGCTGGTGGACGTCAGCGGCGCGGGAACGTCGAACTTCCTGGCAGCCGGAGGCATCTCGCCGAACATGCCGGGCGGCCCCACCCCGACGGCCGACGATCTGAAAGCCGCCACGGCCTACTACATTCCGAACAACCAGACGCTGCCCTACTCGTTGCAGTGGAACCTGGGCGTCGAGCGCGTCTTCGCGAACAATTACACCTTCGAGGTCCGCTACCTGGGCACTCGCGGCGTGCATCTGCCCGTGCAGCAGCAGATCAACCGGACGCCCCGCGTCACCGCCGATCGCAACATCCCCGAGTATTCCACCGCGCCCAGCGCGCAGACGCTCGCGTCACTGCCGTTGACGGTCGGCGACATCCGCGCCGCCTCGAACCTGTTGCCGAGTTTCGCCGCCGCCGGATTCCTGAATCCGATTACGGCCTGGACGCCCGAGGGCATGTCCTCCTATCACGGTCTGGCCTTCGACCTCGCGCGCCGTTTCGCGAGCGGCTGGCAACTGCGCAGTTCCTACACCTGGAGCCACCTGATGGACAACAGCACCAGCGAAGTGGGCAGCACGTTCCTGACTCCACGGCGCGCTCAGGATAGCCAGAACCTGCGGCCCGAGTGGGCGACGTCGATGCTCGACCGGCGCCATCGCATCGTGGTCTCCGCCATCTATGAGACGCCCTGGCTCAAGCACTCGAACAACTGGTTCAATCGCAACGTGGCGGCCGGCTGGGAAGTGGCCCCGACCTACGTCTACGAATCGCCCGAATACTTCACCGTCCAAAGCGGCGTCGACTCGAACCTGAATGGCGACTCCGCCGCCGACCGCGCCTGGATCAATCCGGGCGGCGTGGCGCACACTGCCTCCGATGTCTACGGCCTGGATCGCAACGGCAACCGCATCTCCGTCTCCGCGCCCACGGCGCAGGTGAATCAGGTGGTGGCCTGGGTGGCCACCAATCCCAACGCCCGCTACGTGCGCGCGGGAATTGGCGTGCTGCCCACCGGCGGACGCAACACGGAACCCACACGGCCGATCAACAACGTGAATCTGAGCCTGGTGAAGCGCGTGGCCATCGGCGAGCGCATGCGCCTGGAACTGATGGGTCAGGCCTTCAACCTGTTCAACCACCCGCAATCGGTTCCGGGCTTCGTGAACTCGGCCAACTCGGTGGTGACGGCCTATACAGTGGGAGTCAAGAACTACGCGACCGCCGGCAACTCCGCCTTCGGCAACGCCGACGCCGCCTTCAGCAGCAATCCTCGGACCCTGCAACTGGCGGCCAAGTTTATCTGGTAACGTCTCTCCTGCCAAAGCGCGAAGGGCCGCTTCAACATCCCGGCCCTTCGCGTTCTTTTAGATCTCCCGCACGCGGAACTTCCGCACCCGGACCGACATCCCGTTCACCACCTTCCCCTGATGCACCTGTAAGCCCAGGCTGCCGGCCTTCGGAAACGTCGAATCGCGGATGTCGACGACGGTCTTGCCATTCATCACTATGACGATGGAATCGCCCTTCACGCGCACACGCAGCTTGTTCCAGCCGTTCTTGCGGATGGTGGACGCGTCGCCATTCTTTGCGATAAATGCCTTCCCCATGCAGTAGAGCGAGCCCGAATACACGTTGGGCCAGTCGGGCTCGTCGATGAAGTCCACCTGATAGCCCGGCTGGTCCTTGCTCACTCGGAACCACAGTCCGCTGTTGCCCGGCGACGACATCCAGAACTCCAGTTCCGCCTCGAAATCGGTCCACTGGCGTTCGGTGAAGATATCGCCGCCCGTGTTGCCGGGCCCCTGTCGAGCCGAGATCTCGCCGCGCTCAGACTTCCAATCGCCCTTGCCCTCGATGCGCCATCCATCGAACGTCTTCGATGGACGGATCGCCGTCCACCCGCCGGCCGCAAACATCGGCGCGGTGAACAGGACAGCCAGTAAGAGACTACGCATTGGGCAGTTCGTATCCCTTCCGCCGCGTCCGCGACAGCATCCCGTTGGCGTCGTCGTCGCCTTCGAACCGTTCGGCCTGGGGATCCCATTTCAGCTTCCGGTCAAGCAGCCGGCAGATGTTCACCAGATGGCACACCGTGGTGGCGCGATGTCCCGTCTCAACATCCGCGTTCGGCTTCTTCCGCGACCGCACGCTGTCGAAGAAATTCCGAATGTGCGCGACGTCCTCGCCCTTGCCCATGGCGGTGTCGTCCGGCGCGCCCTGGCGCAACTCCGGCCGGTTCGTCGAAAAGCTGCCGCGCAGGATGTGGACCATCCCGTCGGAGCCGTTGAACGTAGCGCCCAGTTGGTCGAGCCCCGCCCGTCCCGGTTCCTCCAGGCGCAGCAGCGTCCCCGATGCGTAGCGCATAATCACCGGCTTGCGCCCGCGCGTGAAGCCGAACCCTGGATCCTTCTTCGCCGGAAAGTCGGGCGCATCCTGGGTGATGTCGTTCTCGGTCCACATCTCCACCGGGCCGGTGTCGTCTGTTCCGAGCGCGCACTGCACCTGGTCGAGCGAATGCGTGCCCCATCCCGACACGCCCCACGATTGCCCGCCGCCATCGTAATCCTGATACCAGCCCCAGCCGCGATGCAGCCGCGGATGGTAGGCGCGCAGTTCGGTCTGGTTGCACCACTTGTCCCAATCGAGCCCTTCGGGTATCGGCCGCTCGCCCATCGGGACCCAGGCGATCGGCGGCAGGAAGTTGCACACCACCACGGATTCGATCCGGCCGATCTTGCCGGTCTTCACCAAGTCGCTCGCATAGCGGTTGATGGGCATCGAGCGCTGCTGCGTGCCCGTCTGCAGGACCTTCCCGCTTTTGGCGACGGCCTTGCGCAACGTCCGCCCCTCCTCCACGGTCAGCGTCAGCGGCTTTTCCGCATAGACGTCGAGGCCCGCTTCGAGCGCGTGCATCACCGCCAGCACGCGCGCATGCGTGCACGTTTCGACGAACACCGCGTCGAGCTTCTCCTTCTCGAGCATCCGCCGGTAATCCTGATACTTGGCCCAGCGATCCATCAGCGGATGCGGAGCGCTCTTGGAGGCCGGGTCCTTGCCGTAACAGCGCGGCAAATAGCAGTCGGAGACGGCCGTCACTTCGACGCCCGGCGTGTCGGCCGGGAAGTAGTCGAGCAGGAAGCGCCCGCGTCCGCCCACGCCGATGAATCCCACGCGGATGCGGTCGTTTGCGCCGAGAGCGCGCGAACCAGCCCAGGAGGCCACGGCGCCCGCGGCCAGGAATTGACGTCTGTTCATATTGGAGTCCTACCGGATCTGATTATCTAATAACCGGGGCGCGATTGCGCCCGCCTACGCTCGGCTGATACGATCGGCGCCAACGAAGGAGTACCGGACTTTCATGTCGCAATCTCGCATCACGCGCCGCGGCCTCGTCGCCGGCGCGGCCGGCCTTGCCGGAATGTTCAAGATGACGGCGGGAACGCCCCAGGCCGGCGGCGCGTTGAACAAGAACTCCGCGCCCAGCCAGCTGAAGATCACGGACATGCGCGCCGTGCTGGTGGCGTCCAACTACGATTACCCCATCATCCGCATCGACACCAACCAGGGCGTCTACGGGCTCGGCGAAGCGCGTGACGCCGGACGCGAAGGCACGGCGCTGGTGTTGAAGCCGCACCTGGTGGGCAAGAATCCGCTCTCGATCGAGCCCATCCTCGACAGCGTCCGCAACTTCGCCAACCACCAGCGCATGGGCGGCGGCTACAGCGCCATCGATATGGCCCTGCACGACATCGCCGGGAAGGTGTACGGCGTGCCCGCCTGGCGCCTGGTCGGCTCGAAGTATCGCGACAAGATTCGCGTCTACTGCGACACCACCGACAGCAAGGACCCGAAAGTTTTCGGCGAGCGTCTCCGCAAGCGCAAGGAACAGGGCTTCACGTTCTTCAAGATGGACCTGGTCACCAGCCTGATCGCCGACCGTCCCGGCGCGCTTACGGCTCGCAACACCGCCACGCCGCGTGGACTCGAGTATCTGTGCGAATACATCCAGGTGGTGCGCGACCAGATCGGCTGGGAAGTTCCCCTCGCCACCGACCATTTCGGAGCGCTCAACCTGAACGACTCCATCCGCTACGCCCGCGCCTTCGAAAAGTACGACCTCGCGTGGGCCGAAGACATGATCCAGGTGGACCACCTCGGCGCGGGCGGCGACGCCCCCAAGAACTGGCGCGCTTACAAGGAGCTCAAGGAAGCAACCGTCACGCCCATCTGCACTGGCGAGAGCCTGTTCGGCCTCGAGGAAGGCTTCCGCGACCTGATCGAGAACCGCGCCGTCGACATCGTCCACCCCGATCCGTTGACCTCCGGCGGCATCCGCGAGACCAAGCGCATCGGCGATTTCGCGGCCATGCACGGCGTCCAGACCGCCATCCACTTCGCCGGTTCGCCCGTGGGTTGCCTGGGCGCGGTGCACATGGCGGCGACGCTTAAGAACATGCTCGCCATGGAGAATCACGCGGTGGACATCCCCTGGTGGGGCGAACTGGTAACCGGCGTCTCAAAGCCGATCGTGGATCGCGGCTACATCACCGTGCCCGACACACCGGGCCTGGGCGTCGAACTGAACGAAGCGGCCATCAAGGAGCACATCCGCAAGGGTGGTTACTTCGCGCCGACGCCGCAATACGACGACCCGATCCTAGACCATTTCCGCCAGGGTGGGCCGTACCCGCACCTGGACGAAAACGGCAAGCCCGTCGTCAGCCGGTAGAGGCGGGAGCGTCAGGCGCCCTCCCGGAAGCCGCCGGCGGCGATGTCGGCCAGCCGCGGGTTTTCGCGCTCGAGCAAATCCGCATCCGCTCCCGTTGCATCCGCGATGGCGTATCGTAGCGCCTCGCGGATGCCGCGTTCGTGCGCCGCGCCCAATTCGGCGGAGAGTGCTGGATAGTTCAGTCCCGCGGCGGCCTTCGCCCCTTCGCCCAGGGTTCGGCATTGCAGCGGGAACTTGGCCGCCAGCGGCCGGGCCAGGCGGAACAGCCCCATCCACAGAAGCGGCGCCGGCAGTGCCGCCAGCAGCCATAACCCGCTGTCCCACACGGCAAATGAGACTGCGGGAATCCCGGCCGCTGCAAGAGCCGCCACAACCACCCAGCCGGGATATTCGAGCTTGGGCAGGCGAAGGCCGCTCCGGTCCGCCACAGCCCGCCAATCGCGCCGGCGGTTCTTGGCGGGCAGCAGCGTGTCGAGTTCTGTGGACGGCGTCAGTGTCCGCTTAGGCAGACCCATGCAGGCGACGAGAGCGCGCCGCAGTCGCCAGAACGCAACGCTCGAAAAGCAGCGCCCGCCGTCCAGCCCGCGAAGTTGGGCGGCGAGCCGCGACGCGAGGTCGTCGAATCGCGAGGACTCGTCCAGCCCAGCCGCGCGCAGGCTGACGCCGAAGGCGTCTTCTACATACGCCACCAGCTCTTCGATGTCTCCGCCCATCGCGGCTAGCCGGGGATCGACCCTTTCTTCGCCACCATCTCCATGACGTCCGCGAAAGTGTCGATCTCCTCCGTGGTGGTGTACACGTTGGGCGTGATCCGCATGCCTCGATACTCGCCGGGCGTGTCCACGGTCGTCGTCCAGATACGGTGCTTTTGGAACAGATAGCCCGAAAGCTTCACCGGGTCGACGCCCTTGATGTTGACGAACCCGATGGCGCAGGACTGCGCGGGATCCTCGCTGTGCAGCAGTTCGACGCCCTTGATGTCGCGCAGTCGTTCGGTCCAGCGCCGCCGCAGATAGCGGAAGCGCGCCGCCTTGCGCTCCACGCCGATGCTCTCGTGGAAGGTCATCGCCTCCGTAATGGCGTTGCGCTGCGAAGCCGGGTGCGTGCCGATCTGCTCGAACTTGCGGATGTCGTTTTTGAGCGACCGTTCCGGCCCCATCAGCGGCCACAACTTCGCGATCTTGTCGCGCTTCACATACAGCATCCCGGTCCCGATGGGCGCAAGCAGCCACTTGTGCAGGGAAGTGCCGAAGTAATCGCACTCCAGATCGGCCTGCTTGAAGGGGAACTGCGCGAACGAGTGCGCGCCGTCCACCACCACCTCGATGCCGCGCGCGCGAGCCATGCGGCAGATGTCTCGCACCGGGAAGATCTGGCCGGTGCGATTGGTCATGTGGCAGATGTGGATGACGCGCGTTTTCGGCGTGATGGCCTGTTCGATGCGGCGCGTCAGATCGTCCATGCTGGGCGGCGGGCAGGGGAATTTGATCTGTTTCAGCACGATGCCGTCGCGATCCTCGCGCTGCTGCCAGGAGGAGATCATGCGCGGGTAATCCTGGTTGGTGGTGATCACCTCATCGCCCGCCTTCAGGTCCATGCCGAACTGGACGTTTTCAAGCGCCTCGCTCGCGTTCCGCGTGATGGCGATCTCCTCGGGGTCGCAGCCGAAGGCGCGGGCCAGGCGGCGGCGGACGTTCTCGACGCCCGGATCGAGGATGCGCCACATGTAGTAAGTCGGCGTCATGTTCTCGATTTCGAGCAGGCGCGTCTCGGTCTCGATCACCGTCTTGGGCGACGGCGACACGCCGCCGTTGTTGAGGTTGATCAGATTGCGGTCGACGACGAAGGCGTGCCGGACGTTGAACCAGAAGTCCTCGTCACGGGCGACGACATCGGCGGGACGGCCCTCGACGGCCTTGACGGCGGACTGGGCTCGGGCGGCCGAATCGTTCTGAAACGCGGCGGCGACGCCGGCGGCCGAGGTGAAGAATTGGCGGCGGTTCATAAATACAGCTAATCGTGCCGGACGGGCGCCGGTCAACCGCTCATTCACTCGGCTCGAGCAGGGTGATGCTGGTCTCCACCCCCGGACACGCCTCGCGCAACCCTCTGACCAGCGCGTCGCCGGCGGCGAGCAACTCCTCAATCGGCATGGGCGACAGTCGGTCGATGACGAACCAGAGATTCCGGCTCGCCGGCGTCAGCGCCGTGCGCTTACACTGCCGCCAATTCCACCGGCGGCAGGTGACGCCCTGGTCGTCGCGCCAGATGACCTCGCCCTTTTCCGGATGCTCGATGACGGGCTCGCCGTTGCGCATGGTGTCGAAGCTCTCCGCCCCGTCGGCCAGTCCGAGCCTCGGCGGCCCGGCGTATCGATCGGCGTCCTCTCCGCCGAACGGCGCGCCGAAACGGATGCTGAGCGCGTTGTACAGATCGACCAGAGGATCGATCCTCGGCAGCGCGCCGTCCTTCTGAAGACGCTTCCAGAGCGCTTCCACCGACGAGGAGGTCTTCTTCGGATTCGCTCCGAATTCGCGAAAAGCGACGCGCCACGCCTCGACATGGGCCTCCATCCAAGCCGGTGCGGCGGGGGCCGGTTCGATGCGGGCCTCGGCCGGCGCGACAAAGCCTCGCGCGGTGACGCTGAGGGCGCGGTAGTCCGGGCGCCGTCGCCAGATCTCCGCGGAAACGGAAGGTTGAAACAGGGCGGTCATCACTGTGCTAGTTTAACAGAATGAACGAATCGGTCACGATAGTGAACGAACCGGCGTCCGGGGCGACCATTGCCGCCATCGCGCGGAGCGTCGCCAGGTTCCGCAAACGCCAGGGGCTCTCGCTCGGCCAACTCGCCGCCCGCGCGGGCGTCAGCAAGGCGAGCCTCGCCGGTCTCGAAAAAGCGTCCGGCAACCCCAGCATCAGCTTGCTATGCCAGACGGCCGCGGCCTTGGGAGTATCGGTGTCCGACCTGCTCGCCGCCTCCTCGCCGCGCAAGGCCGAAGTCTTCGCTCTCGACGGCGGGCAGGCGCTATGGCGAGGTCCGTCCGGCGGGACGGCTCGCCTCGTGTTCGGCGCGCGAGGACCGCTGATGTTCGAGCTGTGGGAATGGGTGATGCACCCCGGCGAACGCTTCGAGGCGAAGGCGCACTCCCCCGGCGCGAAGGAAATCCTCTACGCCTTGAAAGGCCGCCTGGGAGCGACGGTGGACGGCGAGTCCCACGAGGCCGGCCCGGGCAAGGGGATCTTTCTGGAAGCCGACGTCCCCCACGCCTACTACTGCGCCGGCAAACAACCCGTCCGCTTCCGCATGGTGGTGGTGGAGGCCCCGTCGCCCCGGCCGCTCAGAAGCGCTTGAGCGTGCGAAGCATCGCCTCGGCGTTCCTGTCGATGGAGTGAACCACGCGCCACTCCGCGTCGACGGCGCCGACGTAGTGGATGTCCTTGCGATCGTTCCCCATCAGGATCACCGACAGTCCCTGCTTGGGATAGCTCAACCGCCGGTACTGCAACTCGCCCTGGTCGGACCTCCAGCGGTCCTCGCTGGGCGGGCCAAGCTTATTGACCACCGAATAGTAATCGTCGTTCACCGTGAAGCCGAGGTCGCTCTGCACCACCGCCCGGTATTCCACCCGCCGGTTCGGCGACAGCATGGTCAGCGCCGCCACGCACACCAGCACCAGCCCTCCGATGGCGAACAGGATCAACCGGCCGACGCGCGACTCCGCTCCCTCGGCGCGTGCCGCCATGGGACTGACCGGCTTCGGCGCGGGCGGCTCGTCGGCGGCGCGGGGGCGGTCGAGCACCGGCGAGCGCGGCAGCTCAATCACCCGGCGCTCATGCGGCAGCACCATGCCGCCCTTGAGCTCCAGTTCCTTATTGAGCCCGACA
Organism: Acidobacteriota bacterium; assembly: GCA_018268715.1. Lineage (GTDB taxonomy): Bacteria > Acidobacteriota > Terriglobia > Bryobacterales > Bryobacteraceae > TMP-7. The sequence continues at coordinate 54,400 of JAFDVZ010000016.1, forward strand.
ATCACCACCGGTTCGTCGATCTTCGACACCTCGCCCACGAAGCGGCGCGGGATCCAGACGTCCTGCGTCGTGGTCCGATTGCGCACCAGCGTCTCCGACCAGGTGGTCTTGATGAAGGTCCACTCGTTATGCTCGACGCCGATCAGCGGCGGGTAGAAAGAGAACGGCCGGTCCCCCAACTGATCGATGGTAGGGGGGACCGTGTTCGCCATAAGCCTCTATTGTAGAAGGACTGTCCGCGACGGGCGCGACGTTACTTCGCCTCAGGCTGTGCGAGATAGGCCACCAGGTCCGACATCTGGCCGGCGGTCAATTGCGGCCACGCCATATTCTTCGCCTTCAGCGTCGCCAGCATCTGCGGACCGTGCTTCCACAGCGCCGAAACCAGCGTGATGTCGCTGAACTGCGCCCGTCCCTCAATCTTCGGCGCGCCGCCCTTGCCGTGGCAGGACCCGCACTGTTTGGTCTCAAACACCTTCCGGCCGCGCGCGGAATTGCCCTGCGACGCGAAGAACTGATTGCCCCACAGGTAGGCCACCAGTTGCCGCATCTCGTCCTCGTTGAGCTGGATGCCGGGCTGCTTCATGCGAGGCCCGTGGTTCCACATCTCGGCGGCGATATCGGTCAGCGTCTGGTTCGACAGCCGCTTTTCGAGCGAGTTCGCCCCCTTGTGGCAGTTCACGCATCCCTTGGATTCGAACACCTGCCGGCCATTGGCGCCCAACGGCAGGGCGAAGGCGTTCGAGGTCCCCTTGGCGCCGGGAACCGTCCTCAGGTAGATCAGAATGTCGCCCAAATCCTGGCTGGTCAACTGCGGCCAGGCGATCTTCCGTTTGCCCGCCTCGTCCTGCATCCGGCCCAGGTGGTTCCACATCCTCTGCACCAGTGCCAGCGGATCGCCGAGCGTCTGCCACGACGCCACCGGAGGTCCCGGCAACACCGGACCGCCGGCCACCAGCGAGTGGCAATCGGCGCAGCGCTTGTCATAGAAGGCCTTCTTGCCTCGGCCGGCGTCCGACGCCTTTTCAAAGTACCGGGCCGCGTAGAAGAACGCGTACAGATCGGCGGCGTCCTGCTCGCTGACAGCCGGCAGCGCCACGCCCATCCCCTTCATCTGATCCCACATGGCCGGAGCGTGGTTCCACATGCGGCTGGCCAACCCGCTGGGCGTATATTCGCGATCCGCCGACGCCGCCAGATCGGGAGCCTTACCGCTGCTGCGCACCGCGGCGCCCACCGAATGGCACGTGTTGCACTTCTGCTTTTCGAAAAACTGCTCGCCCCGCCGCGCGTCCGCGCTGACCGTGGCGAGAGCCGGAATCGAGCACGCAGCGGCGCTCAGGGCGAATGCAGCCAGAATTCGCATGAAATCCACTCCCCAAGGAAAGAGAATCGTCTGATGAATGATACGCAAATCCCCGCCGATCCGCAATTGCCTTTGGCGGATCGCCGGTAGTCTCGTCCGTCTGGAGCCCGCCTGCACGCCCGGCGAGCCCCGCGCGTCAGAATCTGTGTATGAACCGGCGAACGGCCTTATTCGCGCTCGCGGGCATGGCGCCCGCACTCCGGGCGGCGTCCTCCCGGGCGATCATCGTCGAGTTGTTCACCTCGGAGGGCTGCTCCAGTTGTCCGCCCGCCGATCAGATGCTGGCCCGCCTGGAGCGCGAAGGCTGGAGCGGCGTCGACATCATCGCGCTGTCCGAACACGTCGACTACTGGAACCACCTGGGCTGGTCCGACGCCTTCTCCTCGCCGCTGTTCAGCGCCCGCCAGCAGCAGTACGCCTCCCGCTTCCGCGTGAACACGGTCTACACGCCGCAGATGGTGGTGAACGGCTATACGGAAGCGGTTGGCAGCGACTGGGCGCGGGTGCGGGAGGCGCTCGAGCGCGCCGCCGGTCTGCCTGCCGCGGTGGTCTCGGTGGAGCGCCTGGGACTGCACTCGGCCGAGGATGGAACCGATTCGGCTAAGCTCCGCATCACGGTGGACTCCATCCCGCAGCCGCTCAAGGATAACCGATTTGACGTCGTGCTGGTGATGACGGAAAGCGGTCTTCGGTCGCGCGTCGGCGGCGGCGAAAACGCCGGCCGCGAGCTCACCCACACAGGCGTTGTCCGCAGCCTGACGCGCATCGCCGACCTCCAGCCGAGGAAATCGCGCGGCTACACCGCCACCTTGCTCGCCCCCGTCGCCAAGTCGTGGAGTCGCCAGCGCACCCGCGCCGTCGTATTTCTCCAGGATCGCGACACCCAGGTGATCGCCGGCGCGGCCTCCTGCTCGCTGTAGCTACGCGAGCCGGATCGTCCCTTCCAGGTACAGCGCCGCTTTCCCGGAAAAGCGCACCCGCTCTCCCAGGTTCTCGCACCACAACTCGCCGCCGCGACGCGAAACCTGCCGCGCATGGAGCGCCTTCTTGCCAAGCCTCCGCGACCAGTACGGAATCAGCGTGCAGTGCGCCGACCCGGTCACCGGATCCTCGGGCACGCCCTTGGCCGGCGCAAAGAAGCGCGACACGAAATCCACCTCGCCCGAGCCCGGCGCCGTGACGATGACGGCGAAGCGGTCCATTGCGGCCAGCAGTTCCATGTTCGGCTGAAGCGTGCGGACGTCGTCCTCGTGGGGGTAGACGACCAGGTAGTCGCGCGCCGCCTGGATCTCCACCGGCACGGTTCCCAGCGCCTCGATGAGGCGCTCATGCACCTGGCAGTGTTGCGGCGGGCGGGCCGGGAAATCGAGTGTGTAGAGTTCGCCGGAACGCTCGACCACCAGTTCTCCGCTGCGCGTCTGGAACGCCACCCTCTCGCCGCCCGGCTTCAGCTTCTCGAGGATCACATAGGCCGAGGCGAGCGTGGCGTGTCCGCACAGATCCACCTCCACGCCGGGCGTGAACCAGCGCAGGCGGTAGCCGTCCCCCTCGGCCACGAAGAACGCCGTTTCAGCGAGATTGTTCTCCGCCGCGATCGACTGCATCGTGGCGTCCGGAAGCCATTGATCGAGCGGGCAGATCGCCGCCGGATTGCCGGCAAACAGTGCGGACGCAAAGGCGTCCACCTGGTAGATCGGAATGTTCATGTCCGTCCCTGGAAGGTATCACACCAGGGTCGCGTGCAGCTAGTGGAGGCGGTCGCGGTTCTTTTCGCTGGTCACCAATTCGTCGAAGATGGCCAGCACCTGCTTGCGGTAATAATACAACCGCCGAAGATTATCGTGGAAATTCGGCTCGAAACGGTTTGAGCTCAGCCACTTCTCCAGCAGGTCCTTGGGGACGTCGATGTCCCGGCGCAACGCCTCGGCCGAGTGTCCACGGAGAAACAATCCGTAGAACATGGCGGCTTCACGCTGTGGAGCTAAAGGATCAGAGTCATCCCTGACAATCATGCGCTACCTAAATAGTGATCGCCCCCGTTTCCCAGTCCAGCTTGGGGCGGAAAAGGCCAGTATAAACAGCTCCGGCGCGGGGATCAAGTCAAATCGCCAGCGCCCGGAATGGCCATAACATTCAGATTCAACTTGCGATGTTTTGGTTTCCGAAAACGGGTATTCGCCTCAGTTGAGGAAGTAGGTCCGGTACAGCGTATCGCGCTGTTTCGGCACGAAGCCCGCGTCGCGAATCAGGCGCCGGAGCTGCTCCTCGGTGGCGCGATGGTGGGTTCCCGCCGCCGACACCACGTTCTCCTCGATCATGATGCTACCCACGTCATTGCCGCCGAACTTCAGCCCGATCTGGCAGGTCTTGAGACCCGGCGTCACCCAGCTCGACTGGATGTTCAGGATGTTGTCGAGATACACCCGGGACAGCGCCAGCATCTTCAGGTACTCCACCGCCGTGGCTTCCTGCTTCACAAAGCGGCCGAGCGAGGTGTTCTCCCGCTGGAAGAACCACGGGATGAAGGCCGTGAACCCGCCCGTCTCCTCCTGCAGTTGGCGAACCAGGTCGAAGTGGTTCAACCGCTGCTCGATGCTTTCTCCGACGCCGAACATCATCGTGGCGGTGGTCTTCATCCCCAACTGGTGCGCCGTGCGATGCACGTCCACCCATTCATTGACCGAGCATTTCAGCCGGCTGATGCGATGCCGGACCCCGTCGTCCAGGATCTCCGCGCCGCCGCCCGGAATCGAGTCGAGCCCCGCGTCGCGCAGCCGCGCGATCGTATCGCGCAGCGAAATGCCGCTCACCTCGGCGATGTTGGTGATTTCCGGCGCCGAAAAGCAATGGCACCAGATGTCGAAGCGCTGCTTGATCGACCGCAGCAGGTCCTCATACCAGTCGATCTTCAGGTCTTTGTGCAGTCCGCCCTGCATCAGGATGCCGGTGCCGCCCAGGTCGATGGTCTCCTGGATCTTCTCGAAGATGGTCTCCTTCGGCAGCACATAGCCTTCGGCGTGTCCCATCGGCCGGTAGAACGCGCAGAAGCTGCAGTACTCGGTGCAGAAGTTCGTGTAGTTGATGTTCCGGTCGATGATGTAGCTGACGACGTTGTCCGGGTGCAGTTTGCGGCGCACCGCGTCGGCGGCCATGCCGATCCCGATCAGGTCGTCGCTGCGGTAGTAGTCGATCGCCTCTTGGCGCGTCATCATACGGTCACCCCCTCCGGGCGAGGCTTCGGCGCGGTCCTCGCCGGCGCAAGTTGCGACGCCAGACGCAGAAATTCGCTCATGCCCCGGTATTCGGTTTCGCCCAGTTCAAGAACCAGATTCTCTGTTAGATATTGTCGCGCTAATCGGGCGGAAATGCCTCGCTGCGCGTGCTCCTGGTCGACGATTTCGTCCAGATGCTCGAGGCCGAAGCGGCAACTGTCGATGAAGACCTCCTCGTGCGCCCGCGAGTGGATGTCGCTGCGTCCGGCCCACACGGCGAAAACCATGGGAAGGCCGGTCATCCGCATCCACTCCTCGCCCAGGTCCGTCACGTGCAAATGCTGCCCGCGCAGTTCGTCGGGGTCGATCACCAGCGCCGGATCGCCAATGATCAGGGCCGCGTCGGCCGCCTCGAGCATCGGCCTCAGTCGCGGAGGCATCGAGATCAGCGCCGGGTTCGTTCCATATACCTCGCCGAGGATCAGGCGGGAGAGCAGCACCGAGGTGCGCGAACTCGAGTCGGCCGCCACCACGCCGATCCGTTCGTAGGGAACCTTGGAGATCAGCAGGATCGTGCGCACCGCGCCCCGGCAGGCGATGCCGGCCCCGCGGTAGATCGCCAGGTCCCGTTCGAGCAGCGCCGCCGCCGGGACGATTCCGATATCCGCCTGGCCCGACAGCACCCGGTCGGCGCACACCGATGGAATGTCGAAGCTCAGATCGAAAATCCCCTGTTGCGGGCCGCGCGTCATGCCCCACACCAGCGGAACCGTGTTCAGATAGCTGACCGCGCAAACCCTAGGCTGCATGATCAACCTCATCGGCGGATGATTGGGATGCGCGATGGAACGCGAGAAGGAGAGATACAAAGCTCAACTTCTAATAGTATCGCGATCGTTCTTACTGGATCGATATTGTCGCGGACGCCGAGACGATCCCGGCATAGGCGACGTACATCGTCACCTGCGATCCCGTTTGAACGTCGTTTGAGAGCGTGAATTGGATCAGGGCTCCTCCCGTCACCGGCGCCACCGAGAACGCCGTCAGCGTCTGGCCTCCGATCGAAACCGTGATGGAGCCCGGGTCCGCTGTCAGGATCGAATCGGGGTAACCGGCCACGTACAGGCCAACCACCGATCCGGGATGCGCGGGATGGGCCGCGTCCAGGGCGATTCCGCCGCCCCAATAGCCTCCCGTGATCAGCGGAGCGGGGGGATTCACGTTCATCAGCACGGGCTGGATCGCATCGGCGTTCTGCACCTGCAACTTGACGGTTGCCGGGCCAATCGCGAGGCCGGCCGGCACCTGGAACACCACTTGGCTGTTATCCGAGGAGACCACAAACGCCGATTGTCCGCCGACGTTCAGCGACAGTGCGCTGGGCGGCGCCGCCAGCGTGGGAACGCTCAGCAGGGCCAGTCCGCCAACGCTCGCGCCGGTCGTTCCGGCCACCGCGTCCACCACCGGCGGAACGATGACCAGCGGCGTCTTGGACGGCGCCGCGGTGATCTGGAAGCCCTGGGCTAACTCAACCAATTGCAGGCCCGTCGCCACCGTCACGCTGGTTGCCCCCGGCGTGGCGGTCGCTCCGATGCTGACGTTCATGACGATGCGGTTCGGCCCGGTCACCCACAACCGTCGCACCACGACATCGCTCGATCCGAAACCGACCACCGTCTGGCCATCGATGAAGGACGTGTTCACGCCGTCGATTTCGACCATGGCCTCGGAACCCGCCCACAGCGCCGGCGGCGCCACCACGCTGATCGATGGGACCGCGTCGGAGGCGTCGTACTGATAGCTCGGTCCGCCGCTGGGTTGGGTGAATAGCGAACTCTGTCCATCGCCGTTCAACGCCACCACGTTGGCCCGATGTCCCGGCAGTGCCGCCGGCGGCGTCACCACCAGGCTCCCGTCCGGGTTCTGTTTGACGATCACCGCCTGCGCGCCGTCAAAGTAGATGCGCGTGGTGGAGTCGAAATTGTTTCCCGCGATCACCGCCGCCCGCGCGCCCTTTTCGTCGGTTGCGGGCGTCACTGACGAGATCATCGGGCCCTGGTTGGAAACCAGCAGCAGGCCGGAGGGCAGCACGTAGACGTCGTCGGTGGTGGAAAACAGCAGGTGGCGCGGTCCGGGCGCCCAGGAGAACACCGGCGCCACGTAGAACTGCATGTAAGGATTCGAATAATACCGCACCGAACCCGGCCGAACCGAGGCGCCGGAGGCCGCCAGTACCCCGACATTCAAACCCGATGCGAGCTGATTGGCGCCCGGCACCAGGCCGACGCCGGTCGCCACCAGCGTGGATCCGTTTCCAGTGCCGAGAATCGGCGCCGGATACACCGCGTTCTGTCCGTAGTAACCGTATACGGTGACCGACGACAGGGCCGGAGCCTGTCGCGACGCAACGTTGAAGTTGATCCCGTTCACCACCTGGCCCGCGCTCACGAACACCGTCGTGGCGGAGTTCGGATCGCGCGTGCCCGGGTAGAACTGCGTCGTGAAATAGCCCGACATCGGGATGGCCGCGCCCGAGCTGTCGAGCGGCGGACGGATGTTGGCGGGCGTCGTCTCTCCGGTGAAGGCGGGGGGCAGCGGATGAGCGTAGACGTAGTAGCTGCCCGGAGGCAGGCCCTGTAGCGTGAAGGTCCCGTCGGGGTTGGTCAGCGTGCTCACCGTCGGACCGATCGGCGAAATAGCGACCACCGAAGCCAGGTTTGCGCCGGACCCGTTCATCGTCACCTGACCGCTCATGGAGCCGGTGCGGGGCAGAAACGTCGCGCTCGGATACAGGATCGAGATTCCGGCCACGTCGTCGTCGGCAAGCGGCCTGGCGCGCGTGGTGGCGCGAGTGATTTCGGTCGACATCACAGAGGAGGTGAGCGTGTGCTGCAACCCCAGGGAGTGGCCGATCTCGTGCACCAGCGTGCGGAACAGCCGTTCGGCGAAGCTCGGCGTATCGTGCAGGTCCTTGCGGATCTTGACGATGCCTCGGGTGATCGGATAGAACGTCGTGCCGTTGCTCGCTGTCGTCAGGGAGCCGATGCTCTGAATGCCGCCCAGCGCGTTCAGGCCCGGGGGGATGTCGTCGTCAAACACGATATCCACGCCCGGCGTGCTTTGAGGCGCGCCGATCGTGGCCAGTCCGCCGAACGCAATCCGGAGGTCGGAACTGCCGACGTCGTTCCAGGCTTTGGCGGCCATGCGGATCTGGCTGATCAAGCCCGGCAGCGAATCGCCCGTGGCCAGTTGCGTCGGCGTTTGGTCGGAGATGAAGTAATACAGCGTCTTACTTTTGAGCGCCGTAAGGTCGTACTTTTCGGGAATCGGAACAAACGGGCCGGTGCGGCTGGTGAAGTGGATGAAGTGATAGTAGCCCGACGCGGCCGAAGACAACAGCAGCAGGCTTGCCGCCACCGTGGTCAATCTGCGCGTCGTGGTCTTCATGCTACTTGCTCGCCAGTCCGTAGCTTTGCATCGTCGTGCGGAACGCCGCCAGGGGAAGACGGAATCCGCTGTCGGTCACCGGAGTCCCGGCGCTGTCCACCATCGGCTCGGCCGACGCGTTGCGGTAGAGAATGGTGGCGCCGGATGCGTCGACCTTCTCCGTCAACAGCCCTTGCGACAGTCCCATGATCTGCGTCAAACCGGTCCGGCTGGTCCACAGGAAGAAGACATACTCGATGTTGGGCTCGAGCGTAGGCGCGCCGGGGAATGTCTGCCGGATGTTGCCCACCGTGCCGCCCGGAACCGCCAGATCCATGCGGACGCCGTCCAACCCCTTCCAGCGCTCCACGATCTGGAGCGTGTAATGGGTGTAGATCATGCCGCCGCGGCCCGCCGTGCCCCGGTAACTCGTTGAGGAGCTGATGACTTTGGCTCGTACGATGTCGGTGCTCTTCTGCACCAGGTCATCCGTTGTCAGCTTCTCGAGTGTGGCCCCGCTTACACTCCCGAGGGACGTCGCGATGAGCGCGAAAATCCCAAGGGTGTGACGAGGCGTCATGTCGATTTCGTGACATGCACGTCGCTGGCCATTTGAAATTATTGAGCGGATTGGGGCTTAGCGGCTGGCGTTGGGCTAGAGTGTGGAATCGCGACACGCAAGTTGGGACACATTGTTCCACTTTGGGTTTCCACGTTACCCTCGTTTGCCGCGCCGGACCACCAGAATCGGGACATTCAGCGCGTGCCGCACCGCGTCGATCGTACGTCCGAAGATCAGGTCCTTGATCGCGCCGTGGCCGTGCGCGCCCATCACGATCAGGTCCGGCGAGTTCGCCTTGGCCCACTCGACGATGGTCGCCCGCGGGCTCTTGCCGGTCGTGATCACCAGGTGCGCGTCAATGGACTGTTTCCTCAGGCTTTCCGCGATCGCCTCGAAATAGTCCCGGCCGGCCTCGACCTCCGCGGTCGACGACAACGAGCCGTACAGTTGGCTCGGAACATCCTCTTCTATATGGAGTAGGTGGAGTTCCGACCCGTGGGCCTTGGCCAGGGCGGCGGCGTGCGCCACCGTCTCGCGGTCGCCGTCGGAATGGTCGAGCGGCAGCAGGATGCGGCGGTAGGCGGGGGCGGACCAGTCGTCGGGCACGCCGGCGGGCAGCGCCACGTGGCCTCGGCGGAGCTCGCGCAGCATCCGGGGCAGCACGGGCTCGAAGGTGATCCACAACAGAAGCGCCCCCAGGAAGAGAAGGATCGGCGCGAGACCCGCCGCGAGCCAGATCCGGTACGCGCCGGCCGCTTCCATCCACTCCGAGAGCTCCATGCTGACCAGCCGTACGTTCAGCAGCACGATGACGGCGGCGATCACCCAGGAAATGGCGGCCCAGACGCGCGTGTTGGCCAGCTCGCCCATGCGTTTCCGGTCGCTCGTAAACTGAACCAGCGGAATCACCGCGAACGGCAACTGGAGCGAAAGCACTACCTGGCTTAGAATCAATAACTTATAGGTTCCCTTGTCCCCGGCGAAGTAAATCGTCAGGGCGGCCGGAATCACCGCCAGCGTCCGCGTGATGAACCGTCGCAGCCAGGGGCGCATGCGCAGATTCAGGAACCCTTCCATCACAATCTGTCCCGCAAGCGTTCCAGTTAACGTTGAAGATTGCCCTGCACACAGCAAAGCGACCGAAAAAAGGATGCTTGCGGCGGTGGTTCCGAGCAGCGGCGCCAGCAGCAGGTGGGCCTGCTGGATCTCGGTGACGATCAGACCGCGCTGGAAAAACACCGTCGCGGCCAGGATCAGGATGGCGGCGTTCACGATCATCGCCCCGTTCAGCGCGATCACGGAATCGATCAAATTGTAGCGGCAAGCGCTGCGTTTTTCGGCCAAAGAGGCCCCAAAACGGCGCGTTTGCACCAGCGCCGAATGCAGGTACAAGTTGTGCGGCATTACTGTGGCGCCCAGGATTCCGATGGCTACATAGAGGCTGCTCGAGTCCAGACGCGGCACAAGACCGGTAAAAATCGACGAAATAACGGGTCTAGCAATCGTTAACTCGATCAAAAAACAGCACGTAATTACCGTTACCAGAGCCAGTACGAAGCTCTCGATGAAGCGAATCCCCAGCCGGGTGAACAGCAGAATCAGCAGCGTGTCGGCGGCCGTGATCGCGACGCCTGCCAGTAAAGGTATGTGGAACAACAGGTTAAAGCCGATGGCCGCGCCCAGCACCTCGGCCAGGTCGCACGCCGCGATCGCCACCTCGCACAACAGCCATAAAGATGTGGAAACAAACGGCGGATAGGATTCGCGGCAGGCCTGCGCGAGGTCGCGGCGGGTGACGATGCCGAGGCGGGCGCTGAGGGTCTGCAGCAGGATCGCCATCAGGTTCGACATCGCCAGCACCCACAACAGCTGGTAGCCGAATCGGGCGCCGCCCTCCAGGTCGGTGGCCCAGTTGCCCGGATCCATGTAGCCGACGCTGATCAGATAGGCGGGACCCGCGAACGCGAACATGCGCTTCAGCAGCGAGGGGGCTGCTGTCTGGACGCTCGAGTGGACCTCGGGAAGGGAAGCGCTTGCCGACATCGGATCGTTAATCGACGTTTGTCGAAACCCTTAACTGTAGTTTACCCCATCGTGGGAGGCAGGATGGCGGAGAGTGGCGGATCTCTCCGGTTGGAGGGTAGGAAGAATCGGCTAGGCGTCGATCATGTCGTCGTGGCCGCGGCGTCCCATCGATTCCGGCGAATTGATGGTGATGGTCCGCGCTTCCTGACAGGAAGCCGCGTGAGCCGCCAGTTCCGTACGCGACATCGACGTGCCGCAATGGGGGCAAGGTGTGGACAGCATCTGGCCGGGCCGCTGCTGCTTGCGCAGGGGGTGGACCAGATGAGCCGCGATGGTTGTGGTCTTCATCACAATCCAGTGCCCGGTGGAAGGGGATTATTCTCAAAGAATTTTGCCCTAGGCGGCGCGGAAAAACGATTCGAACTCGGCGGCCGCCCGTTCAGCGACCTCGACCAGACCGCCGCTCCTGCGGGATAGCTCATGGCCTGCGCCGGGAATCTCGACGATCCGTGTCCGGGCCGGGATCCGGGCGATGGCAGCGGTCATTTCCTCGTTTGACCCGAACGGGTCCCGGGCGCCGTGGATGAACAGGCACGGCGTTCGCAGGGCGGGGAAATGGGCCGTGCGGAGTTCGGCGGGTTTGCGGGGCGGATGAAGGGGGTAGGACAGCAGCAGCAGGCCGGTGATCAGCCCAGGGAATTCCGAGGCAAGGATGGTGGACTGCCGGCCGCCGTAGGAGTGCCCGCCCAGGAACAGGCGATCGCCGGGGGCTTGCTTGGCCTCGACCAACGCCCGCAGGTCGGCCCGATCGCGCTCGGCGTCACCCGGGCGCGGCGGTCCGCCGGGACGCAGGCGGCGAAACGCCAGATCGATCCGCTCCGCCTCGACGCCGGCGGCGGAGAGGGCGGCCTCGACGGCGACGAGCAGCGGCGCGTTGCGGTTGGAGCCCGCTCCATGGGAAAGCAGTATTCGATCGGCCATCCCGACAGTCTACTGCCGGCTCGCCCCGACTTTCGTACGTCCCCAGTCAGTCTTTCGGCCAGCCCGACGCGCCATGCAGAGAATTGTTGCCACTTTATGACAGTCTTGAGTATCATTCGTGTATCGTCTCGCAGTTCACATTGGGGCCAGCCTACCTGGCTCTTGGGGTCATGTGTTTTCAACTGCGTCCCAGGCAGTCCATGTCGACGCGGCGCGTTCTCGAATCCGATATTGCTAAGTCATAGTTAATGAAGGGGGAAAGGCAAGCCTATGGTGGCTGTTTTTCATATTAGGAGAGCTGCGGCTGTAGCGGCTCTATTGGCCCTTTTCGGACTGGCCGCGCTGGCGCAAACCGCCAACGGGCGTCTGGAAGGCTCCGTACAGGACGCAACGGGCGCTGTTATTCCGGGCGCGACGGTGAGCCTGGTCAACGTCAGAACCGATTCTAAGTCGCAATTCACGACCGACGCCTCGGGTAACTTTCTGTTCGCCGTGCCCGCCGGGCTGTACAGCCTGTCGGTAGAAGCCAACGGCTTCCGCAAGGCGGTTGTCAACAACATCGAAATGACGGTGGGCGCGATCATCGCCCAAAACGTCAAGCTGGAGATCGGCGCCACGACGGAAAGCGTACAGGTGGAAGCGAGTTCGGTGACGGTGCAGACCACCGAGTCGCAACTGGCGCGGGCGGTGACGATGAAGGAAGTCGATACGCTGCCTCAGTTGAGCCGCACGCCGATTACCCTCGCCGGCATTGTCGGCGCGGGCATCCAGATCAATTCCGGCGACCCGAGTTTCTCGCGCGTGAACGGACTCCGCCAGGGCGCAAACAACGCGAAGCTGGACGGCATCGACGTGAACGACTCCGTGGTGCCCCGCCTGGGGCTGTCGATGACGGCCAACAATACGGACTCGATCGGCGAACTTCGCACGGTGACGGGCGCCGGGAAAGCCGAGTACGGACGTAGCGCCGGCGCGCAGGTGGAATTGATCACCCGCTCGGGCAGCAACGACTGGCACGGCAACCTGTTCGAGTACCTGCGCAACACCGAACTGAACGCGAACGACTTTTTCAATAACTCGTCGGGAACGGCTCGGCCGAAGTTCATCCAGAACATCTACGGCGGATCGGTGGGCACTAAGATCCTGCGCGACAAGTGGTTCATTTTCGGGAACTTCCAGGGCCGCCGCACCTCTCAGGACACGATTCGCAACCGCACCGTCTATACGCCCGAAGCCAAACAGGGCATCTTCCGCTATAAGGATTCGACAGGCGCCATCCAGTCCTTCAACATCGTGAACAACGACCCGTTCAAGAAGGGTATGGACCCGACGGTGGCGAAGCTGCTGGCGCGCCTCCCAAGCCCGAACAATACCGACACGGGCGACGGCCTGAACACCCAGGGCTTCCGCTTCAACAGCCCGAGCGGCGGCATGGAAGACCAGTTCACCATCAAAAGCGACTACAACGTCAGCAACACGCACCGCGTGTTCCTGCGCTGGAGCTGGCAGCGGAACTCCTCGCTCGACGCCCTGAACTCCGCCGATTCCACCTATCCGGGCGAGCCGAGCGGCACCCAGGGCGGACATCGCTGGGGCTATTCGATCGGCGATGACTGGACCCTCAAGCCCAATCTCATCAATGAGTTCCGGTTCGGTCACCAGATGGCGACGGTGGCCTTCTTGCGGCCTGGGCGCCCGACCGGGACGGCGGTGTACCTGAACCTGCCCTACAATCCGGACTTCAACGGGTTCGGACAGGGGCGTTCGTCGCCGGTGAACGACGTTACAGAAAACCTGACTTGGCTCAAGGGCAAGCACACCTTCAAGATGGGCGCGAGCATCCGGCACACGCTCCAGCACGGCTATAACGAATCGGGCATTTACCCGACGGTGACCACATCGGTGGCCAACGGCAGCATCGTGGCTTCGAACATCGGGCCCTCCGGCCTCGCGAGCAGCGTGCGGTCGACCTTCGAGCAGATGTACAACGACGTTCTGGGCCGCGTGGATCAGGTTACGCAGACCTACTACAGCGACCTGGCGAAGTTCCAGAGCGGGCCGCTGGTGCGCGATTTCGTCCTCAACGAGGGCGGTTTCTTCTTCCAGGACGACTTCAAGGTCAGCCGCAAGCTGACGCTGAACCTGGGCGTTCGCTACGAGTACTTCCTGCGTCCGAATGAAATCAACGGCTTGCAGGGCTACCTCGACAAGGCCCAGTCGATCGCCAACGGTGCCGCCGTCACCGACGCCTCCGTTGTGAAGGGCAACAACTGGTTCGGCACGGACTGGAACAACTTCGCGCCGCGCTTCGGTTTCGCCTATGACGTCACCGGCGACGGGCGCACGGCCATCCGCGGCAACTGGGGCATGTTCTACGACCGCACGATGGGCTCCGTGGTGAACTCGATCGACGGGGCCACTCCGGGCTTCTCGCAGTCGGTGCCGGTGCTGACGCCCAGCGGTTCGGAAGTTCGCATTTCGGATGGCAGCCTGGTGATGCCGGCCGTTCCCGGGGCGCCCAGCCTGACTCCGGCAGCTACGCGCGCCATCAGCCTCTACGTGCCGAATCCGAACCTGCGGAGCGGCTACGTGATGAGCTACAGCCTGAACGTGCAGCGCGAGATTTTCCGCAACACGGTGCTCGAAGTGGGCTACGTGGCCAATCGCGGCGTGAAGCTGTACATGAACCGCGACATCAACCAGCCGCGCATCTACGGAGACTTCCTGAACTCCTTCAAGGAGCTGCAGGCCTATCAGTTGAATTCGTCGGCGACTCCGTCGGCGGGCAACATCCTGGTGAAGATGTTCAACACGCCGGCGGCGGCCATCAGCGCCCTGGGCGCGACCACCGTGTCGCAGGGTCTGGTGGGTACGGCGGCGAACACCATCGACCGCTCCTCTTCGAACTACAACCGCTATGCGGCGGCCGGTCTTTCCCAGACGTTCCTGCGGCCGTTCCCGCAGTTTAACCAGGTCCGCCTGGGCGTGAACGACGGGCGTTCCTACTACGATTCGCTGCAGTTGAGCCTGCGGCGTTCGATGGGCGCGCTGCGCGTATCGGCGTACTACACCTTCGGCAAAGCCGAGGACAACATCGGCGGCTACAGCGCCACTTCGTCGTCGGCCGAGGGCAACGGCTATGCGCCGCCCATCGACAGTCTGAACCTCCGCCTGATGCGCGGCATCGCGGATTTCGACCGCAAGCATGTGTTCAACTCGCAGACCATTTACGCGCTTCCCTTCGGCCGCAACAAGCGTTGGGGCTCGAATTGGAACCGCGCGGTGGATTCGCTGGCCGGCGGTTGGGAGTTGGGCGGCATCTGGATCTGGCAGTCCGGTTCTCCGTACACGGTGCTGTCGCAACGCTACACGGCGGGATACAACTCGCAGTACACCTGGATGAATTACACGGGCTCCCGGGGAACCGTCGGCTCCGTGTCGCGCCAGGGCAACGGCGTGTATTTCCTGCAGGCTTCGGAACTGGCGAAGTTTACGTTCCCGGGCGCCGGCGAGGTCGGCAACCAGGGTCGCAACCAGTTCTATGGGCCGCGTTTCTTCGACGTCGACATGTCGATGGTGAAGAAGTTCGCGGTCACCGAGAAGTCGGCCTTCGCGTTCCGCGCGGAAGCTTACAACCTGTTCAACAACACGAACTTCAGCGGTCTGCAGACGAACGTGAACAACGCTTCGACGTTCGGCAAGTTCTCGAGCACGACGGGCCTTCAGGCCTCGAGCGCCCGCACCATGCAGATGTCGCTGCGGTTCGACTTCTAGCTTAGGTCCTCGATCCAGGGAGGCAGGTTTATTCCGAAGCCTGTCTCCCTCCTCTTCTTTTCAATATTCTCCAGTAACGATAATCCGGCCGGACGCGCCTAATCGTGCAAGGTGATACCGCGCGCCCTGGTCCGTCTGGCGATTCTCGGGTTCGTTCCGTCGATTTTCATGATGACGGGAACCCGGGCGCAGACCTCCGCCGCCGACGATGGCCTGGAGGTGGAACGAATCTTCGGCGTCATGCCGAATTACGGGACTGTGAACTATCCCACGTCCCGGACGCCCGCCTTGACGGTGAAGCAGAAGTGGCTGCTCGCCTGGCGCGAAACCGTCGATCCGTTCAACTTCGCCAACGCCGCCATCGGCGCCGGACTCTCGCAGATGGGCGACCAGACGCCGAGCTATGGCGAGGGGATGGGCAACTACGGCAAGCGCTACGCCGCGGCGGTGGCCGATCTTTCCACACAAAACATGTTCAGCGCCGGCGTGTTGGCCTCGGTGTTGCGCCAGGATCCCCGCTATTTCCGAAAAGGACCCGAATACAGCCCGTTGTACCGTGTGGGATACTCGCTGAGCCGGGTGGTGGTGGCGCGACAGGATTCGGGCCGCGCGACGTTCAACACGGCGGGAATTGGCGGCATGGCCCTGGGGATCGCCGCGTCGAACCTGTACTATCCGCGGGCGAGCGTGAAATGGGAAGTGATGAGCGGACGGGTGGTCACCAGCCTCACGAGCAACGTGATTGGCAACCTGACGTCCGAATTCTGGCCCGACCTTCAGAAGTTTCTACATCGTCACCACGTTCCGCTGACGTGAGTTTCGCACCCATTCCTTAACAACGAAAATTCCCGGATGACGGCGCCGCCGGATTCGAGGCGGGCGATGTACTGTCCACAAGGGAGCGGCCGCGCCACCGAGGAGACGGCGACGTCTCGAAGCAGCGTTACCGGCGCGCTTGAGATGAGGCGACCGGACACGTCGACCACGTTCACGCGGTCCGGCGCCGTCGAGGCGAGGCCCTCCGCGTCCATGACGAGGACGGGTTCCGGATCCGTGGTGGTCGAAATGTCGCCGCCTCGCGAGTTACGCAAGATCAGACGATCATGTGTGCGGGGAGGTGAGCAGTGTAAGGACAATAACACTGCAGCGGCGAGGACAACGCCTTTAGCGCGCATTAAGGGCCCTAGTGGGCGGCGCTGGAAATTTCTCTCACCCTTTTTCCGGCTTGGGATAAATTTTCCGGACGGTTATATGATGTCTCCAGTATGCGATTTCCCATTGCGATCCCAGTGATCCTGACGGCGGGCGCGATCCTGGCGATTTCGGCCGGCCGCGGGCCGGAAATCCCGTTCGAGCGCAAGACCATCGACCTCGGAATCAGCGAAACGTGCGCGATCGGCGATTTCAACCACGACGGCCGCCCCGACATCTTCTCGGGCGACGCCTGGTACGAGAATCCGACCTGGAAGAAGCACACGGTGCGCGATTTGAAAGAGTACGGCACGTACCTGGCTTCGTTGACCGACCTGGCGCTCGATGTGGACGGCGACGGCTACACCGACATCGTGAGCGCGGGTTGGCATCCCAAGCAGGTGTGGTGGTCGCGCAATCCGGGCAAGGACGGCGCGATGTGGAAAGACACGGTGATCGATGAGGGCTACAACGTCGAGTTCGCGTTCCTGGTGGATCTGGACAACGACGGGAAGGCTCGGGAAGTGCTGCCGCAGTTCGGGCAGAGTTCGGCCGCCACGGTGTGGTATGAGGCGAAGAACGGCAAGTTCGAAAAGCATGTGGCGAGCCGTTCGGGCTACGGGCACGGGATCGGCGCGGGCGACGTGAATCACGACGGCCGCAACGACATCGTGACGCCCAAAGGATGGCTGGAGGCGCCGGCCGATCCGCGGCAGTCCGACTGGACGCTGCACGCCGAGTTCTCGCTGGGCGATACCAGCTTCATCCATGTGATCGACATTAATGAAGACGGACTGCCGGACCTGCTGACCGGCATGGCGCACAACTACGGCCTGTTCTGGATGGAGCAGCGTCCGGACCACACGTGGGTGAAGCACATGATCGACGATTCGTGGTCGCAGCCGCACGCCATTACGCTGGTGGACCTGAACGGCGACGGCAAGGTCGAGGTGGTGACGGGCAAACGCTACATGGCGCACGACGGCCACGACCCGGGGGAACGCGAGCCGCTCGGGCTGTACTGGTATGAGTACAAGAAATCCGCTGACGGGAAGGGCGTGGACTGGCATCGCCACGTGATCGACTACGGCGGGCGCGCGGGAGCGGGCATGCAGATTCCGGTGGTGGACGTCGACGGCGACGGCGACCTGGACTTCGCCGTGGGCGGCAAGAGCGGGCTGTTCCTGTTCGAGAATCTGACGAAGTCGCCGAAGCGGGGACGGTAGGCGGGGCGCGGTCCGGCGGGTATACAATCGGGGCGTTGGTGTACGACATGTCCGATGCATCCCTGTACCGCCGGCTGCAACAGGACCTCGACCGCATGCCCGTCGGGTTTCCAGCCACCGAATCGGGCGTCGAGATCCGGATTCTCGAGCAACTGTTCACAGAAGAGGATGCGCGCATTGCGCTGTCGATGAGCATGGCGGCCGAGCCCGTGGCCGCGATCGGGCGACGGCTGGATCCGCCCATGGATCTCGAGGTGCTGTCGATGAAACTCGAGGACATGGCGCATCGCGGGCTGATCCGCCGCACCGGTTCGGCCGAGGAGTTGAAGTACGGCAAGATGCCGTTCGTCGTCGGCATCTACGAGGGCCAGGTGAACCGCATGTCGGAGCGGCTGGCGGTCGACCTGATCGAGTACTTCGAGCATGGGTTGGGCGAAGCGGTCCGGCCGAAGAAGACGACGCAGTTGCGCACGGTGCCGGTGAATCAGACGATTCCCGTCGAGCGCGAGGTGGGCCGCTACGACGACCTGCGCCAGTATGTACGCTCGACCGACGGGCCGTTCGCGGTGATGAACTGCATCTGCCGGCAGGCGAAGGATCTGGCCGGGGATCCGTGCCGGCAAACCCAGGTGCGGGAGAATTGCCTGACGCTGGGCGGCGCGGCCAAGGTGATGGTGGACCACGGGCAGGCGCGCTACATCACGCGCGAACGGATGCTCGAACTGATTGATGAGGCGGACCTCGAGGGTCTGGTGGTGCAGCCGCAGAATACGCGCGAGCCGATGTTCGTGTGCCTGTGCTGCGGCTGTTGCTGCGTCGCGCTGGGCACGGGCAAACGGCATGAACGGCCGGTGGAGTTCTTCAATTCGAACTTCTACGTGCGGGTGACGGCGGAGGACTGCGAGGGCTGCGGCGAATGTGTTCACCGCTGCCAGATGGACGCCGTGACGATGGATGGCGGCGTGGCGTCGATCGAGTTGGCGCGCTGCATCGGGTGTGGGTTGTGCGTTTCCACGTGCACGTCGGGAGCGATGGAGTTGCAGGCGAAGACGGACGGGCTGACTCCGCCGGGCTCCACCGCGGAGTTGTACGCGAAGATTTACCTCGAGCGGTACGGCGCGCTGGGCTTCGCGCGGGCGGCGTTGAGGATTGCGACTCGGGCGAAGGTGTGAGGGCTCGGTTCAGTCGGAGCGCCAGTTCGGCCAGCGTCCCGGCGAGGCACGGGGCGGCGGCGGTCGCGCGGCTCCACGGGAGGGCTTTCATGGCCTCCGCGCGACGACCTTAGATGTCGACCGCCAGGGCATCCGTCTGCGTGGCCATTGCGCCGCTAGCGCGGTCAGCACGCCAAGGGCGATGGGAGCGCAGGTCGACGACGAGCCTCCGGCGGTTGCGGCCAGGGCGATGTAGCGTTCCGTGCCGAGTCTGCGGAACGAGCCGGCGGTGAGTTCTTGGCGCGCGCCCGCTAGGGCTTCGCTTCGAAGCCGACCATGGTCATGATGACGCCCAGGTCCCGGATATCCTGCGCGCTGGCGGGCAGGAACTTGTCGAGCGCGAACTCGACGTTCACTACGTCCTGGGTCAATAGGCTCGCCGGGACGTCGCGCGAGTAGGTGTACTCGCCCGCTTTCGTGTAGGTCTCCGGCGGCAGCGCCTGGCCGTTCACCTTCACCGACAGCGTCATCTGCTTCAACTGGTTGAGGATGACGTCCGGGATCACAAACTTGAACTGGAGCGTCGCGCCCTTCTGCGCAGCGCCGGCGGGAGGCCGGAGCGTCGCCGCGAAGCTGCCCGCGGTCCAGCGCCAGGCGTTCTGCTCGACTCCGTGGAAACCGCGCACCAACTGCGTCTGCGCTCGCGGATCGGAGGCGTGGACCATGGTGGCGAGGCCGGCCGGTTCCTCCGGCGCCTTCTTCTTTCTACGCTTGCATCCGGCCGGCGCGAAGGCGAGCGCCGCAATCAACAGCAGGGGGAAGAGGGATAGGACTAATCGCCGCATTTTTCAACTTGTACGAGACAACTATAGAATACCGGGCCGCCGCCTATGTCGGTGAGACGGTCGCTGGTCAGCGCGTTCACGCTGCGGCGGTCCTGGGCGCTCCTGGCCCAGCGGACGGCCGGGGCTCGCACGACGCCCTGCCGGACTCCGCCGTTCACTTCGGCCTTCAACAGGAGGCTGCCGCGCTCGTTGAACACGCGCACCGGGTCGCCATCGGCGATGCCGCGCGGGGCCGCGTCGCTCGAGTGCATCTGGAGAACCGAGGTCTGGCGGTCGACCGAGGCGCGATGGCCGAACGTCGAGTTCATGCTGTCGTCGTTTTTCGACGAGATCATTTCGAGCGGGAAGCGGCTGACCAGCGACTCCTCACCCAGTCGCGATTCCACCGGCGGGGCGTAATCGGCGGAGGGCAGCTCGCAACGGCCCGACGGCGTGCCGAAGGCGCCCGTGGCGAAGGGCAGGAAGGGCTGACCCTCCGGGCTGACGTTCAGGCGTACGGATCCCTCGCGATCGAGCCGCTCGAGCGTCACGCCTTCAAGGAACGGATGGCCGGAGGCGAGCGTCGTGCGGATCATGTCGTCGTCGGTGTCGCGGAAGCAGGGCTCGTCGAAGCCCATCCTCGCCGCCAGCAGGCGGAAGATCTCGACGGTGGATTTGCATTCGCCGGGCGCGGGCAGGGCGGGACGCGCCAGTTGGACGTAGTAGTGGCCGTAGGCGCGGTAGAGGTCGGTGTGTTCAAGGAACGTGGTGACCGGCAGCACGATGTCGGCCCAATCCGCCGTGTCGGTCTGGAACTGCTCGAGCACGACGGTAAACAGATCCTCGCGAGCCATGCCTCGCAGCACCAGGTTCTGGTTCGGCGCGATGCCCACGGGGTTCGACGCGTACACCACCATCGCCTTCACGGGCGGGTTGTTGAGCTCGGTCAGGGCCTTGCCCAACTCCGACATGTTCACCAGTCGGGCCGTGCGTCCGATGGGGGAGCGGAGTTGCAGCTCGGGCATCTCAAGGCCGGCGCCGTTGAACTGGAAGGCCTGCGACGTGGATAGCTGAAGTCCTCCGCCCGCTTCCTTCCACGATCCGGTGAGCGCGGGCAGGGCGGTGACGGCGCGCACTGCCGCACCACCGCGTTCGCTGCGCTGCACGCCGTAGTTCAGGCGGATGGCGGCCGGACGGGTGGTGGCGTACTCGCGGGCCAGCGCGACGATGTCGTCGGCGGCGATGCCGGTGAGCGCGGCGGCGCGTTCCGGGGGATACTCGGCGGCGCGCTGGCGGAAGGCGTCAAGGCCCGCGGCGTGCGCGTCCAGGTAGGCCTGATCCTGAAGGCCGTCGGAGAGGATGACGTGCGCCATGGCGAGGGCCAGCGCCTGGTCGCTGCCGGGATAGATGGCGTAGTGGCGGTCGGCGAGTTTGGCGACGCGAGTGGCGACGGGGTCGATCACGTACAGGCGCGCTCCCTTGCGGCGAGCCTCCGTGATGAAGGGCCACAGGTGGACGTTCGTGCCCATGATGTTCGCGCCCCAGGCGATGATCAGCTTCGAGTGGGCGAACTGTTCGGGCTCGGTTCCATAGCGGAAGCCGAGCGTTTCGTTCAGCGCGACTCCGCCCGCCGAGGAGCAGATGGTGCGGTCGAGCCGCGACGCTCCCAGGCGATGGAAGAAACGGCGGTCCATGCCGGAGCCGTTCAGCAGGCCCATGGTGCCCGCGTAGCTGTAGGGCAGGATGGACTCCGGCCCGTGCTCGCTCGAGACGGCGGCCAGTCGCGAGACGATCGTATCCAGGGCTTCGTCCCACCCGATGCGCTCGAAGCGGCCTTCGCCCTTGCGCCCCGCGCGCTTCATCGGATACAGCAGGCGATCGGGCGAGTATTCGCGTTCCAGGTACTGGGCCACCTTGCCGCACAGAAAGCCGCGCGTCACCGGGTGGGCGGGGTCGCCGCGCAGGCGCGAACCGCGGCCATTGTCGACGTTGATCAGCAGGCTGCACGTGTCCGGGCAGTCCAAGGCACAAACCGAGCGACGAATTTCCCCAGTCATCCCACTATTATGGCAGCAGGTCTCCGTAGGGGACGGAGCAAACGGAACCATGGATCTGGGAGCGTGCGAAAGAACTTGACTTCCGACGGTCCGCGACTAGAATAAGGAAATAATCCTTCACGGGTATGCAACCCTGCGAACATAAGAAGAGCGAGATGTTGACGAGACGCGATGGAGTGGAATACGTCCGGTGTCTCGATTGTGGCCAGGTTTTCGAAGCCGAAGACCTCGAACCGGTGAGCGTGTACGACGAAGACGATCAATCCTGAAGATCCAGGCTAACCCCCGCTCCATTTCCTCCGATCGCGCCATGGGCGTGAACGCCTGATGGCGGCCTCCGTCGTGGTGCGCCCTGACGCTCGCAACCACCGTCCGTTCGTGCGATCCTAACTTCTTGACCAAGAGTGCAGAGGATACGTGCAACGTTCGCAGAACAGCCCTCTTCGTATCGTAGCTATTGGCGGCGGCACGGGTCTTTCGACGCTTCTGCGGGGCTTGAAGAAATACGTTCCGCCCGGCGGCGACCTTGAACCCGCCATCGACATCACCGCGATCGTCACCGTGGCCGATGACGGCGGAAGTTCCGGGCGCCTTCGCCGCGAATTCGAAATCCTGCCGCCCGGCGATATCCGCAACTGCATGGTGGCGCTGTCGGAAGACGAAGCGCTGCTGTCGCAACTGTTCAGTCACCGTTTCACCTCAGGCCGGGGCTTAAAGGGACACAGTTTCGGCAACCTGTTTCTGGCCGCGTTGACGTCGCTCACCGGAGACTTCGCGGGCGCGGTTCGCGTGTCGTCGGAGATTCTCGCCATCGCCGGACGAATCTATCCGGCCACCGAGTCCAACGTAATCCTCGAAGCCGAATTGGCCGATGGATCCGTAGTGGTGGGCGAGAGCAAGATCAGCAAGAGCAAGGCGACGATACGGCGGATCCGGCTGAACACGGGCCGCTGCAAGCCCATGCGCGAGACGGTGGACGCCATCGCCGCCGCCGACCTCATCAGCTTCGGTCCTGGATCGCTCTTCACCAGCGTGGTGCCGAACGTCCTGGTGGACGGGATTCCGGAGGCCATCTGCGCGTCTGAAGCCATCAAGGCCTACTTCTGCAACCTCATGTGGCAGCCGGGCGAGACCACGGGCTTGACGGCCTCCGACCACGTGAAGGCCATCATCGATCACGCCGGACGGCGCGTCATCGATTACGTGATCGTCAACACCTCGGAGATTCAGGAATCGCTGTTGCGCAAGTACGCGCGCCGGCGGCAGCGGCCCGTGGCCACCGATCTGGAACGCCTGCGGGCGCTCGGGGTGGCGGTGATGGAAGCGCCGCTGGCGAGCAAGCAACACCTGGTCCGTCATGACCCGGACATCACGGCGGCCATCGCGGTGCGGCTGGCCGCGGAGGGCCGCGAGATCCGTCACGCGATTCATCGCGGCGGGAGGTCCCGGCGGATCCGCTGATCGCTTTCGAACACATCCATGAATACTACTGTCGTCATACTGGCCGCGGGCTTGGGCACGCGCATGAAATCGAAACGGGCCAAGGTGCTGCACAAGGCGGGCGGACTGCCGCTGGTGGAGCATGTGGTGAACGCCGCGTTGGGCATCGCCGAGCCGGAGCGCATCGTGGTGGTGGTGGGGCATCAGGCCGCCCAGGTGCGCGCCGCGCTCGCGCACACCGGCGTGCGTTTCGTTGAACAGAAAGAGCAGAAGGGCACCGGGCACGCCTTGCTGATGTGCCGTGACGCGGTTCCGCGGGATGGTCTGCTGGTGGTGGGTTACGGCGATGTCCCGTTGCTCGCCGCCTCAACATTCCGGCGTCTGGTGGATCTCCAGGCGAATTCGGACATGGCCGCGACGCTGATCACGACGCGGCTCGACGACCCGACCGGATACGGCCGCGTCCTGATCGACGAAGCCGGCCGAGTCCGCGCCATCGTCGAGCAGAAGGCCGCCACGCCGGAGCAGTTGAAGGTGAACCTGATCAACTCGGGCATCTACTGTTTCCGCGCGGACCTGCTGTGGCGCTATATCGATCGCATCGAGCCGAACAACCCGGCGCATGAGTATTACCTGACCGACATGGCCGAGATCCTGAACGCCGAGGGCTACCATCTGGGCAACATGGAGGTGTCCGACGCGAGTGAACTGCTTGGCATCAACACGCGGTTGGAACTTGCCGCAGTGGACCGCATCCTGCGCGAGCGGAAGGCGCGCCAGTTGATGCTCGATGGCGTCACTATCGAGAAGCCGGAGACGGTGACCATCGATGCGCGGGTCTCCATCGGCCGCGACACCGTCGTCGAGCCGTTCACGCGCATCCTGGGCGCCACCACGATCGGCGAGGATTGCGTCATCGGCGCGGGCGCTGTGCTCTGCGATGCGACGCTCGCCGATGGCGTGGAGGTGGCGCCTTACACGCACATTGAAGCGAGCCGCCTGGACGCGGGCGCCCACATCGGGCCATTCGCGCGGCTGCGCATGGGCGCGCATTTGGAGGCTGGCTCGAGCGTCGGCAACTTCGTCGAACTGAAGAAGTCCGTGCTCGGCTCCGGCTCCAAGGCGCAGCACCTGGCTTATCTGGGCGACTCCACTATCGGCGAGAAGGTGAACATCGGCGCGGGTACGATCACGTGCAATTACGACGGCAAGAAGAAGTCGCCGACCCGGATCGGAGACCGCGCGTTTGTCGGCAGCAATTCGACGCTGGTGGCGCCGGTGGAGATTGGGGCGGATAGCTATGTCGGCGCCGGTTCGGTGATCACGGCGGCGGTGCCCGAAGGATCGCTGGCGCTAGGACGCGGCCGCCAGGTGATCAAGGACGGTTGGGTGGCTCGGCGAAAGGCCGGAGCGGACTGATTACTTCTTCTTCGAATCGGAGGATCGGTCGGGACGCACCAGGATCGAGAGGGCGACGTCGCCGTCGTCCTCCGGCGCGTACCTGACCGTCACCCGGCTCTTTACTTTCAACTTTCCTTCCACCTTCGTGCCGGCGTTGATCCGGAACGAGCGCTTTTCCGGCCGTTTGTTCAGGATGGTGCGGGTCACCGACACCCGGTCGGACGTCAACTCAACGACGTTACCGGAAAAAAAGCCGTCGTTCTCGGGGGCGGTCTGCGGGCTATCGGCCGACGGTGGGGCGGCGGGGTCCTGCACACAGACCGCCACCGGCGCCGTCAACAGCGCGAGGAGAAGAATTGTCGAGAAGGCCACTGATAATACGATAGTGGACCCGCATGAACGGGCGCTAAAGGAGCGATTAAAATTCGTTCATTCCACCGTCTGGAACACTAATACCGGATGGTAGACGTTCGGCAGTTTCACCTCTCCGATGGCCACCAGATCGCCGTCCGCTGTAACCGCCTTCACATATCGATCGGACTGGCGGAGCCGGAATGGCGACACCCGGAAGTCCCGTCCCTGCCGGATTTGGCCGGCCGTGAACGTGTCCACCAGCTCCCTGGGAAATGACGGCAGCAGTTCGGCCGCCGGCAGGATCGCTTCGTCGATGCGCCCTTCGGAAGCCAGGGCCTCGAGCTCCGGCAACGTGTGCGAGCCTTCCACCGTGAACTCTCCAGACGCCGTTCGCCGCAGCGTCTCCAGGTGCGCTCCGCAGCCGAGCGCCTGCCCCAGGTCGTGCGCGATGCTCCGCAGGTAGGTGCCGGCCGAGCACACGATGCGGACCGCGGCGGTGTCGCCCGTGAAGCCGAGCAACTCCAGGCTGTAGACCGTCACTTCCACCGGCTCCAGTTCCACCGGCTCATTCCGGCGGGCCAGTTTGTAGGCCGGCGTGCCGCCGATCTTCTTGGCCGAAACCGGCGGAGGCGTCTGAGGAAACGTTCCGCGAAACCCGCCCAGGGCCTGTTCCAGTTGCGCGATGTCGATGTTAGGCTCCACCTGCGGGCTGGTCGGCTCGCCCTCGCGATCGTAGGTGTCGGTGGAAAATCCAAACCGGATCACCCCTTCATAGATCTTCTGATCCCGCCCATAGAACTGCGCGAGCCGCGTCGCGCGCCCGATCACCAGGGGCAGCACGCCCGTGGCCATCGGGTCCAGGGTTCCAAGGTGGCCGATCTTCTTTGTCTTCGCAAGCTTACGCATGCGTGCCACCACATCATGCGACGTCCAGGTCGCAGGCTTGTCGACTACTAAGGCGCCATCCACGATTTCAGGGTAACAAGTCCGGCTGTTCGCGCCGCCGATCTGCGATTCTGGAGTTTGCTACGACTCAGGCGCCTGCGACAGGAAGTGCGGCCGATGCTCGCGCTGGCTGCTCCGCTGGTGGTGGCGGAACTCGGCTGGACCGCGATGGGCATCGTCGACACGGTGATGGTCGGCCGGTTGCCGGCGAGCGCCGTCTCCATCGGCGCGGTGAGCCTGGGCGGCATGCTCTACTACACCGTCACGATATTCGCCGGCGCGATCCTGTTCTCGCTCGATACGGTGGTTTCCCAGGCCTTCGGGGCCGGCCGCCAGGACGAATGCAACCACGCGCTGTGGACTGGTATGGGCATGGCCGTTGCGATGTCGCCCATCCTGATGCTGGTGAACGCGGGTCTCGCCGCCGCGCTGCCCCTGGCGGGCGTGAACCCGGCCGTCGCGCCGGTGGCCTCCAGCTATTTGCGGATCCTGAACTGGGGCACGCCGTTTCTGCTCATCTACTTCGTCACTCGCCGCTACCTCCAGTCGATCTCGCTGCCGCACGCCGTCATGTTTACGATGCTAAGCGCGAACGTCGTGAATCTGGCCGGCAATGAGGCGCTGATTTACGGGCGTTGGGGAGCGCCGGCGATGGGGACTGACGGTTCGGCATGGTCCACCGTGATCGCCCGCTTCTTCATCGCGGCGGCCTTTGTGGGATTTCTGTTGTATTACGACCGTTCCCGCCGGCTCGGCGTCGTGGCTTCGTTTGGCAGGCCGGACATCGCGCTCGCCCGGCGCCTGTTCCGCCTGGGGATGCCCGCCGCCACACACGTGCTGCTCGAGATCTCGGTGTTCGCCGCCGTCACCGCTTTCATCGCCCAGATGGACGCGGCGTCGCTCGCCTCCCATCAGATTTCGCTGAACGTCGCCAGCCTGACGTTCATGGTCCCGCTGGGCGTCAGTTCGGCGGCGGCCGTGCGCGTTGGCCAGGCCATCGGACGGCAGGACCCCACCGGAGCCTCGCGCGCCGGCTGGACCGCCATCGCCCTGGGCGTGGCCTTCATGGCCTGCGCCGCCGCCGTGCTGATCCTGTTCCCCGCGGCCATCGCGCGCCTTTATTCGGACGACCCGGCGGTGCTCGCCGGCAGCGTGACGTTGCTGATGATCGCCGCCGTGTTTCAGATCTTCGATGGCTGCCAGATCGTCGCTTCCGGCGCCTTGCGCGGCGCGGGCGACACGCGCACGCCGATGCTGTGCAACCTGGCGTTCTACTGGGGCATCGGGCTGCCGGTCGGCTGGTTTCTGGCCTTTCGGGCAGGGAAGGGAGCGGCCGGACTGTGGATCGGCCTGTGCGTTGCGTTGATCGCCATCGGATCGGTGCTGCTGACGGCCTGGCGGGCCCGTGTCCGAGACCTGTTCAGGGCAACGTCGAACCCGTAAAGCCGAACGTCGTGCCGCCGTCGGGTCCCTTGACCGTGCAGGACAGCCCGTTCAGCGGTCCGCTGGCTGTTTCGTCCGGGAAGCGGAAGGTCACCTGGTAGAGCCCGATCATCCCCGGCGCGAGCCCCGCAAACAGCGTTTGGGCGGGCGTCTTCAGCGGGGAGAACCGGCACTCGAGCGCATTCACGCCGGGGCGCAGCGAATCGAGCGGCGCGGCTGTCCCGGTCTCGACGGATCCCTGCACGCGACCCAGGCCCGTCATATACATGTGCACGATCTGGCCGGGCGCGGGCTGTGCGATGACCAGCCCGCTGAAATCGGCCAGGATCATCTTGATGCCGAGCGGCTGGCTGAAGCCCGGGTCCGCCTTTTCGAAGCCGGGAAAGAGTGGATATACGTTCGTGCGCTGCGTCTGCCGGAATGGCGACTGCGTTGCATAGTCGAAGGTCACCGTGGCCGCGCCCGCCGGCTGTTCCCAGGGGACCTGGAAGATGAACTGGCGACCGGTGGCGGCAACCATCGGCGCGACGGCGCCTGCCACCAGGATGCGGCCCTCGACGCCCGGCGGGACCGGTGCGGCGATGCGGGCGATCGATCCCGGCGCGAGCGATGGAACCGTGGCCCAGGCCGTCACCGGCACAATCGTCCGGCTGTCCGCCACCGCTCCGCTCGCGTAGCGAAGCATGACGATGCGATGAAACGACGTAGCCAGCGCCACGATGTCCCCCGGCCCGTTCATCGCGCCGTCCGTAGCGAGTTCGCCATCGGCCAGCGGAATGGGCGCGCTGATCCCGCTGCGGGCATCGGCGAGAAACGCCGGGCCCTCCGTCCCCGAATCGGTGACGCGGTACAGCACCTTCACGCCGTCGTTGCTCACGCCCATGAACTGCGGTAGTTGCGACGACCCCGCGGCCGGAGTAAACAGCCGGATGTCGGCTCCTGTGGCGATCGAATGCGCCCCTAGCCCGTATCCGGTGTACTTGCCCGCGCTATCGTACAGGTTCGCCCGATAGACGTAGCTGCTCCCGTCGTCGCTGATCGCCAGAGGTAGGAACGGCGTCTCCAGGCCGTACGGCAGCGCCGTCCCCGTCGACGCCTCCCAGATCCCGCTCGACGTCAGCACCATGCCGCCGGACGATACCGACTGTGTCCCGATGATGATCCCCGGCGGATAACTCACGCTGGCGGCCTGCGTGTCGAATAGGACCGGAGGCCCGACTCGGTAATTCCATGTCACAGTCTGATTCAGCAGAGCCCACCGTCCGTTACGGCTCAGGTGGAGTTGTCCGGCGCCCAACGGCGCCGAGATACGGCCCTGCAACACGGCCTGATAGGGGAGTACGTTGTCGCACACTCCGTTCTGCACGGGCGATGCGCAGACGTTATACATCGTGTAGCCGTACAGACTCCCATCGCCGGACACGCGGGCGCCGGTTACGCCCGCATTCGCCGATGAGACGCCCGGCGCCGCCAGCGAGCCCCGCTCGGCCACGAATTCCACGCCGTTGGCGGTCCAGCGGTACAGCCGTAACTCGCTGTTGAGTCCGGTCCGTGAGTCGGCTGTCAGAACCAGCGGCGCCGAAAAATAGACCTGAGTCCCGTCGTCGGTGACGGCTAACCCGGAAAACTGCGCCCAGGCTGGGAGGGCAATTAAGCAGGCCAGGTTCCGAATCGACACTTCCGATTGTAACTCCGGGAGCGAGGCCGCTAACTGGCGCATAACTCGGCGGGCCGCCGCCGGCGCACTTCAGGGCAGCGAGGTCGTGGCCGACACGAACGTAAATCCCGCCCCGCCCTCCGGCCCGGTGAGCGAGCACTCACCGCCCGTCAGCGGACCGCTCGCCGTCTCATTCGGGAACCGGAACGTCACCTGGTAGATCCCGATCAGCCCCGGCGCCAGCCCGGCGAACAGCGTGTCCGCGGCGGCCTTATACGGGAAGAACCGGCACTGGAACGTCCCGTTGATCCGCCGCAGCGAATCGAGCGGTGCGGCGACTCCCGTCTCGACGGCGCCCTGCACTCGCCCGAGCCCTGTCATGTACGTGTGCACGATCTGCCCGGGCGTCGGCTGCGACGTCACCAGCCCGCTGAAATCGGCCTTGATCATCTTGATGCCGAGCAGCGGATACGTCCCCGCGTCCGCCGTCTCAAACATCGGATTGAAGGGAAACACCGTGGCCGTCTGCATCTGCCGGAACGGCGATTGCGTCGCGTAGTCGAACGTGATGGTCGCGGAACCGGTCCTCTGCTCCCACGGCGTCTGGACAATCAACTGGTCGCTGGTCGACGCCACCACCGGCGCGGCTGCTCCATCGATCAGGACGCGGCCGGTCGAGCCAGGCGGAACCGGCGCCGCCAGCCGCACAATCGAACCCGGCGACAGGTTCGGGATCGAAGAGTAGGCGGTCACCGGCACGATCACCTGCGAACTGTTCAGCGCCCCATTCAGCAACCCGATCTTCAACAACCGGTGAAACGTAGTGGCCAGCACCACCAGGTCGCCCGGCCCGTTGATCGCCCCCTCGGAGGCGGACTCTCCCTCCACCAGCGGGATGGCCATGCTGCTGCCCGCCGCCGCGTCCGCCAGGTACGTCGAACCCGCGCCGCGAGCGCCCGACACCCGGTACAACACCTTGCCGCCGTCGTCGTTGACGCCCATGAACGTCGGCAGAAGCCCCGACCCCGCCGCCGGCGTGTAGATCGCGACATCCTTGCCCGAGGCCAGATCCCGCGCCGTCAGCGCCACGCCGTTGACCCGCCCCGCCGCATCCGTCAGAAGCGCGTTGTATACCAGGACCTTCCCGTTCCCGCTGATGGCCAGCGGCACGAACCGCCCGGCGATCCCGAACGGCGTCACTGTCCCGGCGCGCCACATGCCGCCATCGGTCACCACGCTCCCGTCCGACGCCACGGAACCGTACAGCGCCGCGGCCGAAGGCGGATACGAAACGGAGGCGTTCTGGATATCCCACAGCGCGGGCGGCGATGTGCGAATCGGAGACGCTTGCGGAACCACCAGCGCCCAGCGCCCATTACGGCTCAACTGGAGCACGCCCTGTCCCGCGGTCGCGTTGATCGTCCCCCGCAACACGGCCTGGCTCTGGATCCCCGCGCACCCGTCCGACGTCCCCGGTTGCGCGCAGGCGTTGTACAACGTGTAGCCGTACAGCCCGCCGTCGCCTGAAACCTGCGCCCCTGACGCCCCATCGCTCGACGACGAGCTGACCGTGGAACCTCCAGGCGCAAGCTCCCCCCGCTCGCCCATCAACTCGACGCCCTTGGCGCTCCAGCGATACACGCGCGACTCCGGCATCGCCGCCGATCGCGGATCGCTCCCTAGCATCAGGGGAGAGGAGAAGTAGACCTGCCCGCCATCATCGGTGACGGCCAAACCGGAAAACTGGCCGAAGGCCGGCAGGGCAAGCGCGCAGACGACAAGACTTCGAAGGTACACTCCCGATTGTATACGCCGCCACTCCACGCGTCACTCCTTGGACCAGGGCGGAGCGATGCCGTTCATCCTCGCATAAGCCACTAACTGGCCCATATGTTCATTAGCGTGTACGATGATCCGCAGATACATTCCATCCACGGTCGCATCCCGCCCCGCTATCTTCACCTTCTTCGAGAGATCTTCCGCCTTCACCAGCGGATGAGCCGTCTTCACCGCCTCCAGCGACCGCTTCAGAATACTGACCACTTCCGCTTTCGACGTCAACGTCTTCTCCATGTCCGGCTTGATATCGGCCGGCATCTTCGGCCCTGTCACGCTCAACAGGTAGAAGTTAGCCAGCGCGACATGCATGATCACTTCGCTCACTGACCGCACGCCTGGCGCGGGCCGCCACGCATACTTCGCCTCCGGAATCGCTTCAGCCAGCGCGACTAACTGCCGCGACACGTGACCCCACTCCGGGTCATAACCCTGCCACAGTCCTTCGTTCTGCGATTGAGCCGCCGCCATGGAGCCCATTGTAAGCGCGAGAATCAGGAATTTCATGCCGCCGCCGCGACCTCCTCTCGAACCTCCGGCAGCCGCCGCGGATATCTCCGGCCATTCAGTAACTCCCCGATCCACGTCGGTCGCACCATCACATCGTAGCTGATCGTCAGCAGCGTCACCGCCAGCGACAGCACGATCGGTATCTTCACGATGGCGGGCGCGGGCAACGGCCTGAGCCCCACCTGCAGCAACACCACCACCGGCAGATGCATGATGTAGAGCCAATAGGAAGCGTCCGACATGTACCGCCACCGCGCACTGGGCCGGCTGCAGTAGCGCAGGAACAGCCCGATGCACGCAAAGATCAACAACCAGCACATGACAACGTTGCCCGCCGCCCGCGCCAGCGGATGCGTCCGCCCGGATACCAGCCCATACACGAGAAACGCCGGCGCCGCCAGCGCGAGGTGCGCCCAAACTCCCCGCTCGAACCGGGGCAGCAGGTCGCGACTATGGAACAGCAGCCAGCCGAAGCCGAACGGTATCGTGTAGGCGAGCAGGATTCGCCACTCCGGCATGAACCCGTCGACGTCCTTGAGATTCCCCTGCATCAAGGCCAACGGCAGCCAGGAAACAGCGGCGAACAGAAGGGGAGCATAGGACCGTTCCACCGCCCACCGATAGGCCCGATGCACGCCCTCCAGGCGATGCTTGCGGAACGCCCACGCCACCGCCGCGCCGATCGCGTACAGCATCAGTAAGTACTCGAGAAACCACAGGTGCAGCGGATGCAGCCGCGCCAGCACGCCGCCGCTGGTAAACGCCGGCGCCACCTTGTCCGCCCCCTGCTGCAACCACACGACAATCGCCGCCACCAGCGGAAACATCAGCGTCCAGAACAGCGCAAACGGCAGCAGGATGCGACGCAGCCGGTTCGACGCGAACGCCCGCCCTCCGCGCCGGTTCCACAACAGCGCTCCGAAAAAGCCCGCCATCACAAAGAACGCGGGCATGCGGAACCCGTGAATAATCCCCAGCGTGAAGTCGAGCGCGTGAGTCGGGTTGGCGTCGATATAGGGCCAACTCCCATTGCCTGAATACCCGACCACGACGTGCAGATAGATGCCCGCGAGCATCATCGTGGCGCGCATGCTGTCCAGCGCGTGATAGCGGTTGTCCACGCCCGATTGGACTTGCACGCGCGGCGCCGGGCGCAACTCATTGGATCCACGACCCCGGCCCGCCGCCTCGATTCCATTTCGGCACGGCTCCGTCCCAAAACCGAACACCAAGTCACTGCGATAACTCGAGCGTCTGCATATGCCACACCGGAGCCTCTTCCCAGGTAATGCCATTCTGCTCCGCGTCGAGCCTCCAGCGTCTTCTCAGCGCCCACCCATACGCCGCGCCCGCCATCGCGACGCCCCACAGCCCACGCTGCCCGTCGAGCGCCATCCACAACTCGACATGGATCAGCAGGTACGCGATGGAGAGAAACAGGACCACATAAGTCGCAAAGGTGACTTTCAAGTTCCCCTGGCCTGGCAGGAACGGACAAGTAAAAGGAACCTTCGGGAAACCCGCCATCAGGACTTCGAGCGTAGTCAGCGCAATCAGCACGCACATGGCCTCGTGAGTCAGGGCCACCCTCCAGCCCCACAGGAAGCCATAAAACGGCAGCGACAGCAGGCAAGCCGGCGCGACGCCCGCCAGCGTCATCAGCTTGCGCGCCCCGGTCACATAGTCGATGGCGCGGCCCGTCTCCGTCAGCCGGAAAAGCCAGTTCGACGGCAACTCCACCGGCACGCTGAACAGCGCCCGCAACCCCAGCAGCACGAAGAACGGCAACACCAGCGGGAACGCGCTCAATTGCGTGTTCGGCGACATCAACGCCCGCCCTCCCGACCGGTTCACCAGGCTCGCCACCCCGTCCACCAGGTACACCAGCCCCAGCGCCGCATACGCCGCCAGCATCAGCCGATGCCCGCGATGCCGCGTCATCGTGCGCCAGACGAAGTGGAACGCCGCGCGCTCGGAAGGCCGGCCCAGCCACGCCCCATCGATCAACGCGGTAACCCGAGTCCAGCGCCGCCGCCCGCTCTCGCCCACCGCGCCGGACTCCTCGATGGTCCGCCGCATGATCCGCCGGTAGCCCGCCGCATAAAGCAACGCCGCCGTGGCCACGGCGATGCCCAGCGCCCACATGGCCCGCGCCGCCAGTTCATGGATAAAGGGATGCCGGGTCCCGAGAATCTCCTGGTACAGCCCCAGGAACCAGAACGGCGGCAGCCACAAAGCGGGCTGGCGGTTCGCGGGATCGGTCAACCGCGCGAAGGTGGCTATCGGCGGAATGACGAAGAACAGAAACAGCACGCCGAACAGCGCCGCCAGTTGCACCCACGCGGAGACGCGCTGGAACACGCGGAACGGCAGCAGGTTCGCGAGCGCCGCGTGGGCCGCCAGCATCGACACAAACGCGAACAGGCTCGCCGCGCCAACCGCCAGGAAATGTCCGGCGGTGAATCGGAGCCCCTCGCTCACCCCGCCCGACGTCATCATGGCGATCGGGAAGAAGAAGGAGGTCGCGAAGTTCAGCGACACGGTGGCGGTCACCAACACCAGCCCCAGCACGGCCAGTTTCGCCGCGATGATCGAGGATCCCCGGATGGGCAGGCTCGTCAGGATCAGGCAATCGCGGCTGTCCGGAAACACGGACTCCCAGCACAGCACCGCCAGCGCCGCCGTCACGGCCATGGAGATGGAGATCATGAACTCGCGGTCCGACCACGCCATCGCCTCGCGAATCGCCAGCGGCGTGCGCGCGTTCGTGAACCAGTGCTTCATCATCGTCGTGTAGGCGATGATGACTCCCGTCGCCGCCAGCAGCGACACCGTGGTGATGGCCGAATCGCGCAGGCTGCCGCCGGCGCTCACCAGGTCCGAATCGAACAGGCGATTCAGGAAATGTTTAATAAGGATGCGATGCGGGCCGGGTTCTTTTTCCATGGGGATCAGCCCGTCACCAGCGCCGCCAGTTGGCCCGCCACGCGGTCCACGTCCTGCTCCACGGCCAGTTGGGAGAAGATATCCTCAAGCGAAGGCGTGTTCATCAGGTCGCGCAGCCGCTCCACGCTGTCATAGGCCGCCACCCGGCCCCGATGCAGAATCACCACCCGCGCGCACACCTTCTCCACCACCTCCAGCACGTGCGAGCTATATAAGATGACCTTCCCCCTGGCCGCCAGCGCCGGAATCGTGCGGCGCAGCACCATGGCGGAACTCACGTCGAGCCCGGAAAACGGCTCGTCCAGCACAATCAGTTCAGGGTTATGCAACAGCGCGGCCGCCAGCAGCACCTTCTGGCGCATGCCCTTGGAATAGGAACTCAGCCGCACGAAACGGTCGCCGTACAGGCCGAACAGGCGCAGAAACTCCGCGGCCTTCTCGCGGGTCCGCCTGCGAGGAAGGCCCCGCAGGTCGCCCGTCATTTCCAGGTATTCCTCGCCGGTCAGGTACGAGTACAGGTGCGGCTCTTCGGGCACGTAGCCGACCTTCCGCTTATACGCCACCGGGTCCTCGCGGATGTCGACGCCCTGGTACAACACCTGCCCCTCGCTCGGCGCAAGCAGGCCGGTGACAATCTTAACGGTGGTGGACTTGCCGGAGCCATTCGGTCCCAGATAGCCGGTAACTTCGCCCGGACGAGCCTCAAAACTCACGTCCGTGAGCGCGGCGATTCCCCGGAAACGTTTGGTGACGTTTCGCACTTCGAGCATGGTGCAGTTATAGACACCAACTCGAGCTAATCAGTGCCGTAGTGAATCTCCATTTTTCGCACTCGCATGGCGGCCACCACCAGCACCAGCATGGTGAACAGCAGCATGCCGGGCACGGCGACGGCGGGCGCCACCGGATCGGCGTTCACCAGCAACATGGAAAACACCGGTCCCACGTCCGGCGGAGCTTCGATGGGGCACAGCGACTTCAAGTAATAAATGACGCTGAACTTCTGAAGCACGGCCGGAGCGAACGAGTTGATGCTCTCCCATACCAGCACGGCCGCGGCCGGCACAATCGGATTCTTCATCAACGCGCCGGCCAGCAGGAATACGCTGCCATAGCCGATGCACCCCAGCACCGTCACGCCCGCGTACGCGGTCAGGTGCCTCCACCCGTTGCCGTCTCGCAGATAGCTTTCCATCACGCTTTTCGGGAAGTGCGCGTACATCAGCCCCCACTGCACCACCGTGCTGGTGGTGAAGATGGTGACCGCGGCCAGCAGCCCCGCCAAGTACTTGCCCACCAGCAGCACTTCGCGCCGCACCGGCGACAGGAAGTAGAAGTGCAGGCTGCGGTCGAGCATCTCCCCCCGGAACAGGTTCATGAAGATGCCGAGACATCCG
Source organism: Acidobacteriota bacterium (assembly GCA_018268715.1). Classification (GTDB taxonomy): domain Bacteria; phylum Acidobacteriota; class Terriglobia; order Bryobacterales; family Bryobacteraceae; genus TMP-7. The sequence continues at coordinate 90,124 of JAFDVZ010000016.1, forward strand.
AAAAACAGCGTCAGCCGCATATCCAGCACCTGGAAGATGCTGGCGAAAACGTTCGTGTCGTGGCCGAAATCGCAGGGCAATCCCCGTTTCAGCCACACGATGCTGTGTCCGCCGAAGATCACCATGGGCATGCAGGCCAGCAGATACACCCACAGGCCGCGCCGCGAAAAGAAGGTCTTGCCGATTTCCAGCCGCACAATGGCGGCCACCTGAGTCAGCCACAGCGTCTTCATCGCGGTTTATCCTCCGAGCCGATCAGATACTCATAGAGCGAGTTCACGTCGTCATCGGCCGGAATCACGGACTCGACGGCGATGCCGTTCAGCGCGATCCGGTTCAGCAGCCGGTAGAACTTATCCGGATCCTTGGTCTTGATCAGCAATCCCCGTCCGTCGTTGTGGATTTTGGCCTCCACCACCGAATCCTGCTCGAAGACCTTCGCCGCCAGCGCCGACGGAGCGTTCGATCGCACCAGGATCTGCATGGGCTGCTCCTGGATCTCATCGCGCACGCCGCGGATCTTGCCTTCGGCCACCACATAGCCCGCGCTCAGCAGGATCACCTGGTCTGAGATCATGTCCACTTCGTGCAGGATGTGGCTTGAGATGATGATGTGCATCCCCTCTTCGGCCAGCGATCGCAACAGCGCGATCACCTCCGCGCGCACCAGCGGGTCCAGGCCGTTCAGCGGTTCGTCGAGCACCAGCACCGCCGGCCCGTGACAGGTGGCCTGGGCCAGTTTGATGCGCTGGCGCATGCCCTTGCTGTATCCGGCGATCTTGCGGTGCGCGGCCTCCACCAGGTTTACGCGCTCGATGGCGCGCCAGGCGAACTGGTCGGCCTCGGCGTGCGTCGAGCCATAAAGGCGCAGGAACGAATAGACGAACTGATAGCCGGTGAAGCCCTTCGGAAATGAATCGAACTGTGTGCAGTAGCCGAGTTGCCGGAACAACTCCTCCGGGTTGTCGGGCGCGACGCCCAGCACGCGGATGGAGCCGCGGGTGGGCCTCAACAGACCCGTCATCAGGTTCATGAGCGTGGTCTTGCCGGAGCCGTTCGGACCCACCAGGCTGGTGATGCCCGGAGGTATCGAAAGCGACACGCGGTTCACGCCCAACACATCGCCGTAGAACTTCGACACGTTGTCGAAAACGATCTCGTGAGGCTCGCTCATCTCACCACCTCGAATGCGCGGACCTTGCGGCTGAGCAGGTACGTGCAAAACGCGCAGATCACGCCGTAGGAGGCCAGCGCGCCCCAGGTGTTGACTCCCAGCGAAAGGTCCATGCCGAAGAACTCCCCGTAGATCGCCGTCAACAGCTTCGCCGGGTCGAGATAGGATCCCCACGTCACGTCCATGGTGGCGTTCAGAGCGGCCGCGAATCCCGACGTCACGAAGTTGACTCCCAACAGCAGCGCGCCCGCCACCAGTTTCCAGCGAACCCAGGCCGACAACGCCAGCGCGAGCAACGCCAGGAACGAGATCCACAACAGGGAGCCGAGCAGGATGCCCGCGGCGAATCCGCGGTGCTCCCAAGCCCACGCCCCACCCGACAGGGACGCCTCCACCCCGAAGACCAGCAGGCCCGGAACCCAGGTGATGATCGATAGCAGCAGCAGGATCACACTGGCCTTGCCGGCCACATATTCGGTGCGCGACAACGGCCGGCAGAAGTACAGCGGCAGCGCGTTGTTGGCCAGATCCGGCGCGATCAGGTTGGGTCCGAAGAAGGCGGTAAGCAGAAACGCCCCCGCGCTCTGGACGGTCATGAAGACCATGAAGAAGGCGCCGTTGACGTCGAACAGACGGTCCTGGTGCAGCTTCATGAACGAGAGCACGCTGAGGTTGTGATTCAGATACAGGCCGATGATCATCGCCAGCGGATAGAAGAAGCTGAGAATGAACAGCCCGGTGACGATGCGCGAGGCGAAGATGCCGCGCGCCGCGTACCGGCTCAGGATCAGGAATCTCTTGCGTCGCGATGTCAGCGGGCCTTCGTAGCCCTTGTACGACCTCTTATAGACGGCCATTGGCGACCTCCATGGCCTTCAGGAATATGTCTTCGAGCGAGTCGCGCCGGTAATTCAGCCGGCGCAACTGTATGTTCCGTGCATCGGCCAGTTTGTATAGGTCGCGGATCTCGATACCCTCCGACAGCACCATCTTCAGGCGGCGTTCGCCGGCCACGGCGCACTCGCAGCCTAACTGCTCGAGCGCCTCGATGAAGCCGTTGTCCTCGCCATGGGTCTCGAGTTCGACAAATCGCAGGTTCGCCTTGCGCTCCTCCTCCAGGTTCGAATAGTGCACAATGCGGCCCTGCTTCAGGATCAGGACCTCCTCGCAGGTCTCTTCGATGTCGCGCAGAAGGTGCGAACAGATCAACAGCCGGACCTCGCTCGACTCCTTCATCTCGCGGATCATGCGGATCATGCGCTGTCGACCGGGCGGGTCCAGCCCGTTGGTGGGCTCGTCGAGAATCACCAGCTTCGGTCCGTGAACAATGGCCTGAGCGAGCTTGGCCAGTTGCTTCATGCCGAGCGAATACGTGCCCAGCTTCCGGTAGCGCGCCTCGCCCAGGCCCACGTAGTAGAGCGCCTCGTGCGCCCGCTCGAGCGCGGCCTCCGATGGCAGGCCCGATAGCTCCGCCATGATGCGGACAAACGCCACCGCCGTCATATTGGCGATAAAGGAGTCGTTTTCGGGCATGAAGCCGACCGTGGCGCGAATGCGATCGAGGCCCGTCCGGATGTCTTCGCCGAGCACGCGCGCCGTGCCTTGCGAGGGCTTGTGGAAACCGAGAAGGGTGTTAATGAGAGTGGACTTCCCGGCCCCGTTCGGGCCGAGAAGTCCAATGGTGCGTCCCGTCAGGGAGCAGGTCAGATTGTCCAGTATCTTGCGCTTCGCTAGTTGGACTTCAAGTCCGGCTAGTTCGATCGTTGGCTCCATGCCTGCTCCCGTTGAATGAATGGCTAGTGTTTGAGCGCCCGGCCCAGCACGGCGGGCAGGGCCGCGGCGCTGAGATCCAGGCCAAAGAAGCTGCCCGCGCTGGCCACCGTGATCCGGTCGTCCTGGCCGATGGCGTAGATCAGCCCGGGTCCCGAGTTATCCACCAGCGCCTGTATCGACGCCTTCTGTTCGGCCGCGCCGGCCAGCGCCCCTAACTGCTCGGCGAAAGGCTTCAGCGTCGTGCCCACATTGTGGTAAACGAGAGCGGAGAAGTTCAAGTTCCCTCCCACGGGAAGTTGAGACCTGAAATTCTCCGATCGAGCCAGCGTGTAGCCGGTGGCCCGGTTCTGGATCGCCGAGTTCAGCAGCGTGCGGCTGGGCGCGGCCACCAGGTAGCCGTCGACGTAGGTGTAGTCGATCTCATAGGAGACCTTGGCGCTGGTCAGCGTGTAGTAGGTGCGCCCGTTGGCCTGTTCTTTGGCCAGCGTCAGCCTGCAATCCGGACACTTGCTGTTCTTGTTGACCGCCTCGATCACCTGTTCGATGCCCAACTGGAGCCGGTCCGGGCTGTAAACCTCGATGGCGAACTTCCAACTGGGCAAGGGCAGCAGCGGACCGTCCACGGCGAAGGTGAACTCGCCGCCCAGCGGCTGTCCCAGTTCCGGCGAAATCTGTATGCCGGTCTCCTGGCGCACCCGCTCGAGACTCTGTTCGAAGTTCGGGTCCTGCTCGGCCAGGTAGCGGAGCACGTCGCCGATCATCCACTGCGGGCTGCGCAGCACCATCGAGGTGACAAATGCCGCGTTCGGCGACACAAAGTCCAGCGAACCCATCGGCGCCGGCTCGGCCAGCCATCCCGAGATCCCCGAACGGTGGCCCTGGAATGTCAAAGTCGCCTGATTCTCCGTCTTGCCCGCCACGTCCCTGCGCTCCACGCTCAGGTAAGCCATTCCGTCGATGCCGGTGAAGGCTTTGGCGGCCCCATTCTGGGGCTTGACCTTCGTGTCGCGAGTGATCTGTTCCATGTTGACGCACAGCAGGTATCCCGCGCCACTGTCGTAAGCGTGTTGCGCCGTCGCGAGCAGCCCCCGGTCCGCAACCGCTCTCGGCTTGGCCAGACGCTTGGCGACGTTATCGAGCTGTCCCTGGTCCCAGGCCACGGCCAGGACGTTGCCCCGCACGGTGAACCGCATGGGCCCCTTCTGGACGTTCGCGGCGCGGAATTCGGCGTCCAGGTGCGCCTCGAGGCCGTCCTTCTTCACTTCGGCCAGAATTACGGGCGCGGAGTAGTTCCCGTCCCAGTCTCCGGTCACAAAAACCGCGATTTCGGCGCCTAAGTAATCGCTAACTGCGCGCAGTTTTTGCACCATTTCGTCCAGTTTTGCGCCGCTATTTTGCTCCTCCCACCACGTTTTGAGCACTGGACTGGCCTGAATCCGCTGTTTAAACAGCCGATCCGCCTCCGCCAGAGTGGGGCCGAAGTTGGGAAACGCGGCGTACAGCACGGCGTCGCTCGGAACCAGCGGCAACAGGGTGGAGGAGTAGCGCAGAGAGGGCGACGGCATGGCGTCTAACCCCTTCTTTATGATGCTAAACTCGCCCAAAAGCGCGAGATAGCGCGCCGAGTCGCGGCTCCAGGCGACGGCGTCCTGCACCGGCGTTCGCGCCACGCTACTATCTGTGGTGGCCTGCTGGCCGGGCTTCAGAAGCACCGCTTTCGAGCCCTGCGCGACCGCCACCGATCCCTCGACGACGCTAACTCGCGAGCCCTTCACGCCGCGATCAACCGCGAAAATGGTCCCTTTGACCGAAACCGTGCAATCGGCGGTGAGCACATCTAAAGTTCCCGTGCGCTGTTTGGCGGCTTGGACGATAATACTGCCGCGATCCAGGTGGATGGCCGCGCCGTGGCCGCTGCGAGTGACCGATAACTCGGCGCGGTCATTTAACTCGACCAGCGAGCCGTCGGCGAGCCGGACCATGGCGGTGGAGTCCTTGGCGGTGCGGATGCGCCGGCCCTCGGGAATCTCGTGGCCCGCGAAGACGGGGGTGACGGCGGTGTCGGTCACCGTATACAGGACGCCGCGGACGCTCGCCACCGACAAACGGCCGTTGCCGGGGAACAGAAGCTGGTCGACGATCAGCCAGCCCGCGCCAAGAGTTACCACGGCCATGGCGGCGATAGCCCACCACTTCGGAATGGAGTGGGAAGGCGGAGTGACCGGCCGGGCGAGAGTCCGGCCGTTCGAGCCGCGCGCCTGACCGAGAGCCTGGCGGCAGGCGGGGCATTCGCGGGTGTGGTCCTGGAGCAACAGGGAGCGGCCGGCCGACAGGGTCCGGTTCAGGTAGGCCGGAATCAGTGTTTGATAGTCGGAGCAACCGCGGATGCGCTCGGAAGCGGCCGGCGCCTGGGCGAAGAGACGGGCGCGGACGCGGGCGGAGGCCTGTTCGAGGCGATCCTCGGGGATGATCTCGTGGGCGATTTCGTTGATGGCCTGATCGAGCTTATTCATGACACGACTCCTAAGTACGACTTGATTTCCTTCTGAAGTTGCTTTCTCGTACGGTGGAGAAGGACGGCGACGTGGACCTGCGACATCCCGAGCAGCCGAGCGATCTCGGGATTCGAATAGCCTTCAAAAAAGCGCAGCGCGAACAGTTCCGCCGACCTGGGACTCAGGCTGGCGAGGGCGCGCCGAAGGCCATCACGCAAGTCGCGTTGGTCCCCGGCTGGACCTGGCGGCGACTCGGCCAGCGGGACAGTCGCTGAATCGCGCCGGGAGCGCACCACGTCGAGCGAGGCGTTGACAGCCGCGCGGCGCAGGTAGCTTTCGGCGTTCTCAAGCGGCTCCGCGGAACGGTCACGGCGCAGCAGGCGGAGGAACACCGCCTGCAGCACGTCCTCGGCGTCCGCGGCGTTCCCGGTGATCCGGTAGGCCGTACGGAAGACCAAGCCGTGGCATTCGTCGAACATCCGTTCGATGCCGTCGGGGACCGTCGTCGTTTGATTTTCCTCTCTAACCGCTAGTTCCAAGGGGCGCCTCCTGGTTGCTTTCACCCCTAAAGACAGCGATTGGGCCCCGATATTACAGAGGCCGGGAGATTTCTTCGCTTCGAGCTAATTCTGATGCAATTTTACAATTCATCGCGGTTCGACCCCACCGTCCGGCTCCATGGACGATTTGGGGCGGTGGGGAGAGTCGAACGGGAGGGAGGGATGCTCCGCCGGGTTCCGGATTCAGCGGGCGCCATTGCAGGCCTTTGCAGTTTCCGTGACCATTCACACTAGCAGGAGACACCACGGACGCTAGCAGGGAGTTACTGGCGCGACAGAAGAGCGCCGACGGATTGAGCCAACTCGAGCCCTTGGGCCGCCAGTTACTTCACGATTGGGGCGAGCATACTCGGTCATGATAGGATCCTAAGGGCATTATTGAGGGGATTGAACATTTTGCGTGACATGCAATATAGATTTTCGATATCATGCAAGCACTGGGTCTTTTGCGAGACAAGCGCAATAAAGACCAAAAAGGAGACTCCTTGAAAGACGTAGACAACATCATTGCTGACCTGGAACAACAGAGAACCGCAATCGAGAAGGCCATCGCGGCGTTGCGTGAGATTGGCGGCTCCGCCGCGGCTCCGCAACCGAGAAGGCCGGGACGCCCGGTAGGTTCGGGCAAGAAAGCAGCAGCCGCGCCGGCCCCTGCTAAGAAGAGCCGCCGACTGAGTCCGGAAGGCCGCCGTCGAATCATCGAGGCCTTGAAGAAGCGCTGGGCCGAAAAGAAGGCCGCAGGCAAGAAAGCCGCCAAGTAGGCAAGCAAACAGCATCCGCAGATATTCGAACTTCTAAAGGCGGCCGCAGCCTCCGGGCTGACTGGCCGCCTTATCCATCTTCCAGCCAGTTTTCCCCGTCCATGCAGCCATCCCACCTTTTGTTTCAAACGGCCGCACCTTACGTTGTTTGAGCATGGCCGGCCCGCCGCGGGGGGCGCCAGACGCCCGCCGAATCCGATAGGCTGGGAGAGTTAGCGCCCTGTCGCACTGCCGCGCCGCCCCGGCGCCCGATGCCGCAGGCGCTCAGGGAGGCTGCCATGTGTCTCGCAATCCCAGGCAAGATTTTGGACACCGAAGACGCCGGTTTCAGCCGGACGGCCCGAGTGCAGTTCGGCGGCGTGGTGCGGACCGTGTTTCTCGACCTTGTGCCCGAAGCGGGGGTGGGCGACTACGTGCTGGTGCATGTCGGCTGCGCCATCAGCCGGATCGACGAAGAGGAAGCGCTAAAGACCTTCGAGTTGCTGGAGCAGATAGGCGCGCTCGAGGAGGAAGGACTCTCCCATGAAGCACCTGGATGAGTACCGGGACGCGCGACTGGTTCGCATAACCGCCGGAGAGATCCGCGGATTGGTGACTCGACCCTGGGTGCTGATGGAAGTGTGTGGGGGCCAGACACACACGATCATGCGGTATGGCTTGCCGGATCTGCTGCCTCCAGAGGTGGAGTTTGTCCATGGCCCGGGTTGTCCGGTGTGTGTGACGGCGCTCGAAACCATGGACCGCGCCATGGCGATGGCCGCGCGGCCGGGAGTGATTTTCGCCTGTTACGGCGATATGATGCGCGTGCCCGGCTCACGGCTGGACCTGTTTCGAGTGAAAGCGGCGGGAGGCGATATCCGGATCGTCTATTCGCCCATGGACGCGCTGAAACTCGCGCGAGATAATCCGCACCGCGAGGTGGTGTTCTTCGGGGTGGGATTCGAGACCACGGCGCCGGCCAACGCCATGGCCGCGCACGCGGCGCGACGCGACGGAGTTGGGAATTTCTCGATGTTGGCTTCCCATGTGCTAGTGCCTCCCGCCGTGCGCGCCATCCTTGGGGCGGAAGGGAATCGCGTACAAGGATTGATCGCGCCGGGCCATGTCTGCACGGTGATGGGATATCGGGAGTACGAAGAACTCAGCGCCGAGTACGGGATTCCCATCGTGGTGGCCGGATTCGAGCCGCTCGACTTACTGGCGGCCACGCTGATGCTGGCGCGGCAGCTCGAGCAAGGGCAGGCGCGCCTGGAAAATCAGTATTCGCGTTCGGTGACTCGCGACGGCAACGCCGCGGCGCGCCGGTTGATGGACGAGGTGTTTGAAACGGCGGACCGCAAGTGGCGCGGCATTGGACGGTTGCCGTTGAGTGGGCTGCGGATGCGCGGGAGTTACGACGAACAGAACGCCGAGGTGCGGTTCGAGACAGCCGTGGAAGCGGTGGAGGAACCGTCAGAGTGCATCAGCGCGATGGTGCTGCGGGGCCGCGCCAAGCCCACCGATTGTCCGGCTTTCGGCGGGCGCTGCACGCCTCGCAACCCGATGGGCGCGCCTATGGTGTCAACCGAAGGAGCCTGCGCCGCCTATTACCATTTCCGACGAACGGAGTCAGAAGGCGAGTTATGAACCGATTCAGTTGTCCCGCGCCTCTTCCTCAGCGTGAGACGGTGGTGATGGGGCATGGCTCCGGGGGAGTGTTGAGCGCCGAGTTGTTACGGGAGGTAATTCTCCCGGCATTTTCGAATCCCTTGCTCGATCGGATGGAGGATCAGGCTATCTTTGAGTCGCCCGGCCGGCGTCTGGCGTTCACTACGGACTCGTTTGTCGTGAAGCCGCTGTTCTTTCCGGGCGGCGACATCGGGTCGCTGGCGGTGCATGGAACGGTGAACGACCTGGCGATGGGCGGGGCGGAGCCGCGTTATCTGAGCGTTTCCTTAATTTTGGAGGAGGGGCTGGCGATATCCGATTTGCGCCGGATTGTCCGCTCCATGGGCGCGGCGGCGCGGGCGTGCGGCGCGGCCATCGTGACGGGAGACACCAAGGTGGTGGAGCGGGGCAGCGGCGACGGCGTCTTCATCAACACGGCGGGCATCGGTGTGGCGCGCGACGGGGCGCGGATGTCGGCGTCGGCCGCCCGGCCTGGAGACGCCGTGATTGTGAGTGGACCGCTGGGCGATCATGGGGTGGCGATACTGACTCAGCGGGAGGGATTGGAATTGGAGTCGGCCGTGGAGAGCGACTCGGCGCCGTTGCATACATTGGTCCGCGATATGTTGGACGTCACAACGGAGATCCATTGCCTGCGGGATCCGACTCGCGGGGGATTGGCCAGCACGTTGAACGAGATTGCCGGGCAGTCCGGCGTGGGCATTGTGCTGGAGGAGGGCAGCATCCGGGTGCGCGATGGGGTGAGAGGGGCGTGCGAGTTGTTGGGGCTGGATCCCTTGTACGTCGCCAATGAGGGGAAACTGGCGGCGGTTGTGCCCGCGGAACTGGCGGACCGGGTGGTGGAGGCGATGCGCGCTCATCCGCTGGGCCGGGAGGCCGCGGTGGTGGGCGCGGTGGTGGACCGGGATCGAGGCCGGGTGTTGATGCGGACCGCTTATGGCACGACCCGGGTGGTGGGGATGCTGGCGGGCGATCAACTGCCGAGGATTTGTTGAGATGCACGAGTTTGGAATCGCGCAGTCGATCCTGGAGGCGGTGCGCACGGAGGCGGCGAAGCATCCGGGCGCGCGGGCGGTTAAGGTGGGGGTCCGGATTGGACCGATGGCGGGCGTGGATCGCGAGTCGCTGAGTTTCTGCTTTCAGGCGGCGGCGGAGATGGACGGAGACGCGGGGCTGGCGCTGGAGTTGGAAGAAGGGGCGAGCGACGAATTGGATTTGAAGTACATCGAGTTGGAGGAGCCATGACGCGTGTACCGCTGGAGCAGAAGGTTCTGAGTGAGAACGACAGGGCGGCGGCGGAGTTACGAGAGCAGTTCCGCGCGAGTGGGACGTTGTGTCTGAACATTATTGGATCGCCGGGGTGCGGGAAGACGGCGCTGCTTGAAAAGACGCTGGCGGCGATGGATCCCTATGCCCGGGTGGCGGTGCTGACGGGGGACATCCAGACCGACGCGGATGCGCAGCGGCTGGGCCGGTATGGATTTCCGGCGCGGCAGATTACGACCGGGGGCGCGTGTCACCTGGATGCGCGGATGATCGTGCGTTCGTTGAGCGGATGGTTGACTGGCGACGTGGACCTGCTGTTTATCGAAAATGTCGGCAACCTGGTGTGTCCGACGAGTTACGACCTGGGAGAGCACGCCAAGATCGTGGTGCTGAGCGCGGCCGAGGGCGAGGAAAAGCCGCTGAAGTACCCGGGCATCTTCTATAAGAGCGAGTTGATGGTGTTGAGCAAGGTGGACCTGCTGCCGTATGTGCCGTTCGATCGCGAGTTGGCCATTCGCAATGCGCGCGCCACGAATCCGGCGATCGAGGTGGTGGAGGTTTCCGCTACTACCGGGCAGGGCATAGACGGCTGGCTCCAGTGGATCGCTCGACGGCGGAGTGCGGCGGGGTTGCGCGTTAGCTGAGTTGGATGGAGGGGCCGGCTAGCGCGGCGGATGGCTCGCCGGCGGGGCGCTCCTGTACGATGTAGCGCAGGAATACATAGAAAACGACGAGCATAACGAGAAACACGGCGGCTTCCACCAGACGACGACGGGTGGAGGAGCGCAGATGGCGAAGCTTGGGGAGCGAAGACGATCGCCGGTCCCGGCCGCGATGGTGTTTGTGTTTATGCTCGCGTTTCGGCTCGACGGGCCTGGGTTCTCCGACCAGATCGGATACGTAGAACCGCTTGCGGCAGGTTCGGCATCGATAGGCCCTTTCGCCGCGGAGACGATGCCAGAATCCGCCCATCCCCTGCCGGTGAGAGCGCCGGACCTCTTCAGCCCCACAATCCGGACACCGAATTGACGTGACTTTCTCTGTGTTATCGATACTAGTAGCTTACCTGAAATCGGCGAGTTCCGAAGGAGGCCCGACTTGGGTCGGCCCAACCCGAACCCGAGGTATCGCCGCCCGAGTGGGGGGATTGCGGCGGTTCGCGCGGACGTCTTAGGTTTACACCCGATTGGCCCCCGCGCTTTCCGGAGCCTACACTTCCAATGGATTCCCTGCGAGACGCCGATGACACATGACACGAATGCTGAATCATCGCGGAGATCGACGCTGCTGGCGGTGGGTGGTCGATCCGACGATTTTCGCTCCCTGAGAACCATCCTGGAGGCCGGCGACTGGAATGTCCGGGAGGCCGCCTCCTATGACGAAGCGGCGAACCTGATGGAGGACGGTCCGCCGGCGGTGATCGCCTGCGACGCGGAGCTTCCGGACGGCGACTGGAAAGACCTGTTTCACCTGGCCGCGGCGCTCGAGAATCCGCCGCCGGTGGTGGTGGTTTCCCGACACGCCGATGAACGGTTGTGGGCGGAGGTGTTGAACGCCGGCGGCTATGACTTGCTGGCGCGGCCGTTCGAATCCGCCGAGGTGCTGCGCGTGATGGACATGGCGTCGCGGCATGGGCGGACGTCGGCCGCGGCGGGTTAGTTTTCAGAGCGGGCGCACGGAGATCCGGGCTACTCTGGAGTGAGTGGAAGAAGAGGTAATTGGCAAGGCGTATGACTCCCGGTTGATGCGGCGGCTGCTTGCCTATTCCCGGCCGTATCGCTCAACCATCGCGATTTCGCTGATTTTCCTGCTGGCCAATTCCGTGGCGCAGATCCTGGGTCCGCTGCTGACCAAGCTGGCGGTGGACCGCTACCTGGTCCCCACCGGGGCGCCGGCGGATTACTGGTTCAGCGGGTATTTGTCCAACGATCCCTGGATCGGCATCGCGCAGATTTCGGCGGTCTACTTCGCCTCCATATTCGTTGGATTTTTCTGCGAATTCGGGCAGACCTATCTGATGAATTGGACCGGGCAGCAGGCTATGTTCGACCTGCGGCGCGAGTTGATGCAGCATCTGCAACGGCTCGATATTTCCTACTACGACCGGAATCCGGTGGGCCGCATGATTACGAGGGTGACCACCGACGTCGATGTTCTGAACGAGCTTTTTTCTTCCGGGATCGTGACCATCATCGGCGACCTGCTGGTGCTGGCGTTCGTGATTCTGGCGATGTTCCGGCTGAGTCCGGGAATGACGGGGCTGCTGCTGGCGGTGCTGCCGTTCGTGGTGCTGGTGACGGTGATGTTCCGGCGGGCGGTGACCTTGAGTTACCGGCGGATCCGGGTGGCGATCGCGCGGATCAACAGCTATCTGCAGGAGCATATCAACGGCATCGCGGTGCTGCAGTTGTTTAACCGCGAGGCTCGGAGCCGGGACGAGTTCGAACGCATCAACCGGGACCATATGGAGGCGTTCAAGGACTCCATCACCGCCTATGGGTGGTTTTATCCGGCGGTGGAGTTTCTGAGCATGCTGGCGTTGGCCATGCTGCTGGCCTATGGGGGATTCCGCGTGCGCGGCGGGGCCATGAGCATCGGCGTGGTGGTCGCGTTCTTTCAGTACGGCATGCGGTTCTTCCGGCCCATTCAGGACTTGAGCGAACGGTATAACATCCTGCAGGGCGCGATGGCGGCGAGCGAGCGCATCTTTAAGCTGCTGGATACGCCGGTGGCGATTACCGCGCCGGAACAGCCGGCCACCGTTCCTGATGGGGCGTCCGATATCGAGTTCGACGGCGTTTGGTTCGCTTATAAGGACGAGGACTGGGTGCTGAAGGACGTCAGCTTCCGGATTCGCGCGGGCGAGACCATCGCCGTGGTGGGGCATACGGGAGCGGGCAAGACGACGCTCACCAACCTGCTGCTGCGCTTCTATGATGTCCAGAGGGGGGCCATCCGGGTGGGCGGCGTGGATGTCCGCGAGTTGAACTTGCAGCAGTTGCGGCGACACTTCGGGATTGTGTTGCAGGATCCGTACCTGTTCACCGGGACGCTGGCGGGGAATATGCGGCTGGGGACCGAGGGGATCTCGGACCGGGATCTCCACGAGGCTGCGGCGCGGGTGAACCTGATCGAGTTTATACAGTCGCTGCCGGAGGGGTTTGACCAGCCCGTGCGGGAGCGCGGGGCGGGGTATTCGACGGGCCAGAAACAACTGGTCAGCTTCGCCCGGGCGCTGGCGCACGATCCGCGGATTCTGATTCTGGACGAGGCGACGTCGAGCGTGGATACGGAGACGGAGTTCCGCATCCGCGATGCGCTGGCCAAGCTGGTGGAAGGGCGCACTTCGATCGTCATCGCGCATCGGCTGTCGACGATCCAGCGCGCCGATCGCATCTTCGTCATGCACAAGGGGCGGCTGCGGGAGAGCGGCACGCACCAGGAACTGCTGGCGCAGCGCGGCATTTACTACAAGCTGTACCAGTTGCAGTACAAGGATCAGGAGACCGGCGCGCGGGTGGAGAGCCGCTGATCGGGCGCGAGGTGGATGACGGCGGCGCCGGGGCTGAGGGCTTCGACGAAGGCTCGGTCGTGCGAGACGAGGATCAGGGCGCCGGGGTAGCGGGCCAGAGCGTGCTCCAGGGCTTCCTGCGCCTCGATTTCCAGGTGGTTGGTGGGTTCGTCGAGCAGGAGCAGGTTCGCGCCGCTTGAGAGAATGCGGGCCAGGGCGACTTTGGTGCGCTCGCCGCCGCTGAGCTCGCGCAGGGGGCTGTTGAGGCGGTCCGGACGGAGCTTCAGGCAGGCTAGCAGGGTGCGGGCGTTGGCGCTGGCGCCGCAGAGGTCGAGCGGGGTGCGGTCCATGTCTCTGGATGCCGGCGTTTGGGCGACGGCGGCGGGGAGGACGTTCGCGCCTAGGCGGACTTCGCCGGCGTCGGACGGCTCGGCTCCGGTGAGAATGCGGAGCAGGGTGGACTTGCCGGAGCCGTTCGGGCCTTGGATGATCAGGCGCTCGCCGCGGCGCAGGGCGAAGGTGAGGTCGCGGAACAGGGTCCTGCCGGCGTAGGACTTGGCGAGGCCGAGGGCTTGGAGGGCGATGTCGCCGCCGCGGGCCACGTTGTCGAAGCTGAGGCCGTCGATGGGCTGCTCCCGCCAGGGTTTGTCGATCCGTTTGTCCTCGCTGACGCGCTCGCGCAGGATGCGGCCGGTGCGGGCTACGCGGGCGGCTTTGGCGGCGTAGAAGGGCTTGCCGGCGCGGACGCCTTCGGGAGTGGCGGCCACGCGGACGGCGAGTTGGGCGCGGCGGTCGGCGGCTTGCTCGACGGCGGCGCGGCGGCGTTCGAAGGCTTCGTAAGCCTGCCAGGCCTGGCGTTCAAGGATCGCGCGCGAGGCGCGGTATTCCTGATAGCCGGTGTCGAAGAGGCGGACTTTGGCGCGCTCGATTTCGACGATGCGGGTGGCGGCGCGGGTTAGCAGCGTGCGGTCGTGCGAGGTGAAGACGCAGGCGGTGGGGCGGTCCGAGAGTTCCGCTTCAAGCCACTGGCGGGCGGCGGCGTCCAGGTGATTGGTGGGCTCGTCGAGGATGAGGAGGTCGGAGTCGGCGGCGAGGGCTCGGGCCAGGGCGGCGCGGGTGCGCTCGCCTCCCGAGAGCGTGCGGATGTCGCGGGTTAGGGCGGCGTCGTCGTAGCCGAGTCCGGCCAGGATGCGGGTGGTCGAGGCTTCGGCGCGGTAGCCGCCTGCCTGCTGGTATTCGTCGATGCGGGCGGCGTAATCGTTGGCCGCGGCGGGGTCGTCCAGATGCTGTTCGAGCGCGAGGAGCGAGGCGCGGAGGCTGGCCAGGGCGGGCTGGGCTTCGAAGACGAAGTCGAACAGGGGTGTGGCGACGCTAGCGGCCACTTCCTGATCGGCTACGGCGATGCGCAGCGGCCGGCGTCGGACGATGGTTCCGGCGACGGGGTCGAGGGCGCCGGCGATCAGTTGGAGCAGGGTGGTTTTGCCCGCACCGTTGGGGCCTACGACGGCCAGACGGTCCGACGGGTTGATGGAAAACGACACGGCTTCAAAGAGCCGGCAGTCGGAAGAATACTCAAAGGAAACAGCGCACAGGCTGAGTAAAGACATAACACCTCACGCACCGCACTGGCATTCAGTTGGGGCCGATGTTGTCTTTACGCCTTCATTAGAGTCGCGCGGAGGCGACGTCCACAGCTTAGCACGCGGGCCGGACGCGCGTGGCTACTTTTCGCGGCGGAGGTCGAGCTTGGCGGTCCGATGCTCGCCGTCATGGTCGGCCATGGCTTCTCCCGACAGGTGATCGTCGCCGTCGAGAGTCAGGGTGACGCCGATCAGACCGTGCTCGCCCGCGTCGACCTTGAAGGTGACGCGCTTGTCCTCCACTTTGCCGTCGCGGATGGGATAACGCTCGCCGCCGTCGGGCCCGGCCGTGCCGGTGACGGTGGTTCCTTCCTGCTTCAGATCGAGCAGGGCGGGGTGGGGTTCCTCACCGGTAGTCATCGTGCCGGACCATTTCCCAGTGATGTCTCCGGCTAACAGTGTTACGGCGGAGAATAGCAGTGCGAGGAGCAGGTGCTTCATGCCGCTAACATACGCGAATATCCGAGAAGTTGTTCCCGAGTTAGCGGATTTTCGCGTACAATGTCACCACTATGGGCGCGGCTCAAACCCCTGGGACTCGCTGGAGCAACGCCTTCCTTGACTCGATGAGGCAGCAGACCGATCCTGCGGCGGACCACGTCGTGGCGGAGTTGTTTCGCGCGGGTCAGGTGGGGGCCGTCAATCAACTGATGCGTGCGCTGGTGGACAACGACGGGTTGCCGGCGGACTCGTTGCCGCCCGTGGTGCTCGACTATCTGCGCGATAGCGGTCGCCTTCCGGAGTGGGCCGACGCGGCGCTGATCGCGGCCGGCGAGCGCGTGTTCTGGCGGTATGGTCCGGCGGCGATCGCCATTCTGCATTGCTACTCGCTGCCGTATTGCTACGCCGGGGCGAAGGGCGTGAAGGTGCTGGCGCTGACGGCTCGGCTTTCGTCGAATCCGACGCGACGCATCATCGAGACCGCCCAGATGATGGTGGACGTGCTGCGTCCGGGCGGGCTGGGGGCGTTGGGCACGGGAATACGGTCAGCCCAGAAGGTCCGGCTGATGCATGCCGCGGTTCGATTGCTGATCGGGCAGTCCGGCCTGTGGCGCGCGGAGTGGGATTTGCCGGTGAACCAGGAAGACATGGCGGGAACGCTGATGGCGTTTTCCTGGACCACGATCGACGGCCTGCGGCGGCTGGGCTACCCGGTGAGCGATCCGGAGGCGGAGGCGTACCTGCACTGCTGGAAGATCACGGGGCACGTTCTCGGCATCCGCGAGGATGTGCTGCCGGTGGATTTCGGCGATGCGGGGGCTCTCTCTCGGCGCATCCCGGAGCGCCAGTTTGCGGCCTGTGACGAGGGCCGCCTGATGAACGATGCGCTGGTGAAGATGCTGCAGCATTATCTGCCCGGCGACCTGTTCGACCGCGTGCCGGCGATCCTGATGCGGTTCTTTCTGGGCGATGCGACGTGCGATATCCTCGGGGTGGATACGGTGCGGGAGGGTCGGCTGGTGATGGCTCCCGTGGAGGCGCTGGCGCGCATGAAGGGCTCGCTGATACAGGGCTCGACTGAGATTGCTCGCGTCCATGAGTTGTTCGGGCGGGCGCTGATCGGGGCTATCATGCTGGCGGCCCGGGGAGGCGCGCGGCCTCCTTTCACCATTCCTACGGAGTTACTGGAGACATGGGGAATCAATTGGCTGCCCTGACGCGGGCGGCGGCATGTATTGCTTTGTGCGCCGGCGGATTGCTGGCGCAGTCGAACCTGGATGAGACCGTTCAGCGGACCCTTCGCGAGTTCGATGTGCCGGGGATCGCCGTGGGCGTCATTCAGGACGGCAAGGTGATCGTGGCGAAGGGGTATGGCGTGCGGAAGTTGGGCGATCCTGCGGCGGTGACGCCTCGCACGCTGTTCGGCATTGCGTCGAACACCAAGGCCTTCACTTCAGCCGCGCTGGCGATTCTTGTCGATGAGAAGAAGATCAGTTGGGATCAGCGCGTGGTGGACATCGTCCCGTCGTTCCAGATGTCGGATCCCTATGTCACGCGCGAGATGCGGGTGCGCGACCTGCTGGTGCATCGCAGCGGGCTGGGGTTGGGAGCGGGCGACCTGATGCTGTTTCCCGAAAGCGATCTTTCGGCCGCCGACCTGTTGCGGCGGTTGCGCTATGTGCCGCTGGCTACGAGTTTCCGTAGCAAGTACGCTTACGACAACATCCTGTACGTGGCGGCGGGGGCGGTGATTGAGCAGGCCTCGGGCAAGAGTTGGGGAGCGTTTCTGAAGGAACGGATCTTTGAGCCCTTGGGGATGCGGCGGACTTACGCGCATGTGACCGATGTCTCGGCGGGGGAGGATCTGGCCTTCCCGCATGCGCCGGATAACGGGAAGTTGAAGGTGGTGGCGCATACCAGGCTGGACCCGGCGGCGCCGGCGGGGGCCATACAGTCGAGCGTCGAGGACATGCTCAAGTGGGTGGCGGCGCAACTGGCCGAGGGGCAGTACGCGGGCGGGCGGCTGTTTTCGGCCGAGCAGTCCCGCGAGATGTGGACACCGCATATCTTCGTGCCCATCTCGGCTGCGGCGCCGCCCGAACTGGCCGCGTTGAAACCGAACTTCCAGACGTATGCGCTGGGTTGGGGCGTTTCCGATTACCGCGGGCGCAAGGTGGTGAGCCACACCGGCGGGTTGAACGGCATGGTGACGCGCGTGACGATGATCCCCGATTTGAAGCTGGGCGTGGTGGTGTTCACCAACCAGGAGAATGGCGCGGCGTTCCAGGCGGTGACGATGACGATCCTGGATCATTACCTGGGGGCGCCCGCCACCGATTGGGTCACCGCCTATTCGACGGTCCGGAAGCGGCAGTTGAGCGACGCGCGGGCGGGTGTGGCGAAGGCCGCCGCGGCGCGCGCCGCCGACAGCAGGACGTCGCTTGCGTTGGCGAAATACGCCGGCCGGTATCGCGATCCGTGGTACGGCGACGTCGTTGTCGAAGAACGCAACGGCGGCCTTTGGATGCGCTTCAGCCATTCGCCGCAACTGGCCGGGCCCATGGAGCACTTCCAGTACGACACGTTCATCGTGCGGTGGGCCGACCGGACGCTCGACGCGGACGCCTACGTTACGTTTTCGTTAAGCGCCGATGGGTCGATTGAGCGGGTGAAGATGAAGGCCATCTCGCCGACGACGGATTTCAGCTACGATTTCCACGACTTGGCGCTCACTCCGGCGCCGAAGGACGCGCCGGCCTACTAGCGTCGCAGGGCGGTCCGCGGCGGCTTGCGCTCTGCTAATTTAGTCATTATGCGCACCGACTGGGTTGCCGCCCGGCAACACGACAAGATCCGTACACAGATGCACTACGCCCGACTGGGCGTGGTCACGGAGGAGATGCAGTATGTCGCCCGCCGCGAGCGGATCGAGCCGGAACTGGTCCGGTCCGAAGTGGCCCGCGGACGCATGATCATCCCCGCCAACATCCGGCACACCAACCTGGTCCCGATGGCCATCGGCGTTCACGCCACGTGCAAGATCAACGCCAACATCGGCAACTCGTCGACGACGTCGAACATCGACGAAGAGTTGGAAAAGCTGCGGTATTCGATCAAGTATGGCGCCGATACGGTGATGGATCTGTCCACGGGCGGCGACATCCCGCTGATCCGGCAGCAGATCATCCGGAGTTCCCCCGTGCCGATCGGGACCGTGCCGATCTATGAGGCGCTCGCCCGGGTGCGGCGGGTGGAGGACCTGAACATCAATGTGCTGCTCGAAGTGATCGAGGAGCAGGCCGAGCAGGGCGTCGACTACATGACCATCCACGCCGGCGTGCTGGTGCAGTACGTTCCGCTGGCGCAGAAGCGCGTGACCGGCATCGTCAGCCGCGGCGGCGCGATTCTGGCCGAGTGGATGGTGAAGAACCACAAACAGAACCTGCTGTATGAGAATTTCGACGCCATCTGCAAGATCTTCCAGAAGTACGACGTCAGCTTCTCACTCGGCGACGGGCTGCGGCCGGGGTCGCTGGCCGATGCGAGCGACGAGGCGCAGTTCGCCGAGTTGAAGACGCTGGGCGAGTTGACGCGGGCGGCCTGGGAGTACGACGTCCAGACCATGATCGAAGGCCCGGGCCACATCCCCATGGACCAGATCCAGATGCAGGTGGAGAAGGAAAAGGAGATGTGCTTCGAGGCGCCATTCTACACGCTGGGGCCGCTGGTGACCGACATTGCGCCGGGCTATGACCACATCACCTCGGCCATCGGTGCGGCCATGATCGGCTGGTACGGCGCGTCGATGCTGTGCTACGTGACGCCGAAGGAGCACCTGGGCCTGCCGAATCGCGAGGATGTGAAGCAGGGCATCATCGCCTATAAGATCGCGGCGCATGCGGCCGACGTGGCGCGGCATCGCCCTGGCGCTCGGGATCGCGACGACGCGCTGAGTCGCGCGCGGTTCAACTTCGACTGGAACCAGCAGTTCGAACTGTCGCTCGATCCGGAGACCGCCCGCGCCTATCACGACGAGACGCTGCCCGAGGAGGGCTTCAAGGACGCGGCCTTCTGCTCCATGTGCGGGCCGAAGTTCTGCTCGATGAATCATTCGGCGAAGACCGCGGAGTTCACCTCCGAGCAGGCCGACGCGGTGCTGGCCGGAAACGGATTGGTGAATATTGGAGCTCCCGCTGACGGAAAGCATTCGTCCTGACGAGCGGATTCTGTTTCTCGGGTTGCCCGACGCGGCCGTCGTCGCCGCGGTCGCCCGGGCGGCCAGCGCCGGCGCAGTGGTGGTGATGGCCCAAGGCGAGGCCGTCTACGAAGGGCGCCGTGCGTTCCGCGATCTGGACAACGTGATGGTCACGCCAGGGAGCCCGGACGAGCTTCCCTGGCGCGACGGCTTTTTCACGCGCGTCATCGACATGGTGCGCGATTGGCCGGACGCCGCGAAGGTGCGCCGGGAAGTGGAGCGTGTGACCGCCCATGGCTGACCGTCTGTATCTGTCCTGCTGGATTCGCGGCTTCGGCGCGATGTCAATGCTGCGGCATTACGAGAAGGTGCTTCAGTTGTTCCCGTTCTCGAAGCTGAAGCGCACCGATTCGGCGTTTCGCGTGTATGCGATCGAGTACAGCGAACCGCCGCTGATCGAGGTTCCGGTGGCCGCGCCGGTGAATCCGACGTCGGTGATCGACAGCGCCAAGGAGTTCCAGAACGCCGACGCCTGCTATGAACTGGACGCGGCGTGGGATCTGTGGACGCTCGATCCGGAGTGGAAGCTGGCGCCGTCCCGGGTGTTGATCTCCTGTTACGGGCCGGAGTTCAGCCGGGAGACCGATGAGCATTTGCGGATCGAATTCGGGCTCGATGAGCAGTTCCTGCCGGGGCCGGGTGGGCCGGATGGAATGCCCATGATTCGGGCGAACATCCAGAGCCTGTTGCGGCTGGTGCACGATCTGGACGATCGGCTGCGGGTGGACCGGCGGCAGTTGTGGTCCGAATCGGGCGAGAACTTCGCCGAGCGGCTGGAGGCGGCGCTGCGGCAGTTCAAGGAATAGCTCGCGCTGGCGCCGGATGCACTACCCTGTAAGTTGAGCCGGCTTCGCGCCGGCGGGAGACGTTCCCTCCGTGTCCACTGACAGCCATCGTAATGAACGCGGCGTCTCGAGCGCCGTTTATACGCTCGCCGCGCTGGCCATCATCGCCGCCGGCGTATACGGATATATTCAATACTCGACCAAACACCAGGCCCAACTGCTCGAACTGTCGCCGGAAGCCAAACAGTACGTCCGCAATTTGAAGCTTACCGACGTCGAGATCAAGGCCCACGAAAGCTATCTGAAGCAGATGGTGGTGGCCATCGAGGGCAAGATCACCAATGCGGGCGAGCGGGCCGTCCAGGTGGTGGAAATCATCTGCGTTTTCTACGATCCCTATAACCAGGTGGTGCTGCGACAGCGCGTGCCCATCGTCAGCGCCCGCATGGGCGGCCTGAAAGCGGGCGAAACGAAAGTCTTCCGGTTGCCCTTCGACGAACTGCCGGAAAGCTGGAATCACCAGTTGCCGAGCCTGGTGATCGCGGGGATCCAATTCCAGTGAGATCCGCACTCTTGATGATGGTTCTCGCCGTCGCGGCCGCCGCGGCCTCGCATCGCTTTGAAGTGAAGCAGAGCGGCGAGGCGGTGGCTGAATTGACGCTTTCATCGCCGGGCGCGGATTGGTCCAAGGCTGGTCACGAAGCCGCCATGGCGGACGTCCGCGTGGATGATGGAGCGCCGTTCCAGGTGATGCTCTATGCCGGGGACGCCGCCCGCAAATACGGCGTGTTTCTGGGACGTCTGGAGGCCGGCGCGCATCGGCTCACGATCGCGCGCAACGCGGCGTACTCAGCGGCCGGCGCCGAGGTGAAGGTTCACGGCGTTCAGGTGCGTGGAGGCGTCGACGACGAAGTCATCGCCCGCGCCCCGGTGCTGTACGCCCGCAAGAACACCATTGGAAAGTTCAGCGACGTCCCGATGATCGTGTATGCGGAGCGCCTGGACGGCGTCCTCCAATACACGGTGATTTTCACCAATGAGGACGGCGGAACCTCGACGCGCGCGTTGATGGCGCGCTGGGGCCGGACCACCGACATCGAATACGTCTATCGGTTGGACACCCGCTCGGGCGAGGCCATCATACAAGGAAAGGGGCACAAGGACATCGCCTACAAAGGAAAGCTGGAGGGGCGGCATCCGCTGCTAATTCCGGTGACCGATAACAACATGGTGGGCGACGATGGTGTTTCCGAGGTCCGCTACCAGATCGCGCCCGTGCTGGTGGATCTCGCCTCGCATTCGCGCGAGCATGTGATGGATGAGGATCCACTGACCTACCAGGTGATGGCCAGGGAACTGGAGCGCGAGGGCAAACTGCGGCCTTTCGGCCAGGTGGAGGGCCATAACATCAGCGATGTCCGCAACTACGCCTATGTGGAGGCCAAGGTCCGGGTGCGGGGGGCGGGCGTCGTGACCATGCTGCGGTTGAAGGGCGATCCGGTGTGGCGTGTGTCCTCGCTCGGCCGCTACGATTACGCCGTCGATCGAGATGGTTGGATTCGCACGACGGTGGAGCTGCCGCCCGGCACGCGCGCGGCCGACATCGGCGAAATCGGATTCACCTGCGTCGAGGTTCCCGGCGAAGACCGGAAACTGCCGCTGACCGGCGATTGCCGGGTGGACGCGGTCAGCAAGTTCTTCCTGCTGGATCGCGATTTCCGCCCCGGTCCGAACATCTGGACCCTGCGCGAACCCGCCCCGCTTCCGGCCGGCATCGTCAGAACCTGGACCGTCCGTTAGAGCTTGCCGAGCCAGGCTTCGTAGGCTTCAAGCACGGTCGCTCCCTTATAGGAAACGATGCGCGCGGTGGGCTGCTGCGGCGGTTGCGGGAAGTATTCGATGGTCATTTCCACTGGTCCTTGGATTTTCCAGGGCGAGTAGGTCCCGGCGCTGCGGACCGCCTTGATCGCGCCATCCAGGATCAGCCGAGTGGCCTGCTCGTGCGACAGGCTGACGGTGGATCCGCGGCCCGCCAGCCGTTTCACTTCCACCGTCACCGCCCTGGGCTGCAGTTCGAGCATCTCCGCGCAGGCGGCGCGGTCGCCCGACAGCATGATCACGGGAATGCCGAATTGTCCGGCGATGGCCGCCACCTGCCCGAGTTCGCCCACCTCCTTGCCGTTGATCGTCAGCCGCCGCACCGCGAAGCTCTGCGTGTGCGCCAGCACGGCGTCCTTCGCGCCCGCCTTGGCGTGCTGCCCGATGAAAATGACGCCGTCGTAGAGGCGATCCGACAGGTAGTAATTCGCCGGAGTGGGCCTGCCCTGAAGCAGCCGGGCCGGACTGTGGATCTCGTCGATGGACAGCGTGCGGCTGCCGTCGTGGCCGTCCCAGACCACGATCTCCGATGCGCCGGCCGCCACGGCCCCGTCCACCGCGGCGTTCACCTCTCCGGTGAGGATTTTTCTGGACTCCAGGTAGCGGCGTTGTCCGGGCAGCAGTTGCTCATCCGGATCGTTCACGCCTCCGACGCCTTCCAGATCCGTGACGATCAGGATCCGTGCGCCTTGCGCAAGCCCCAGGGAAGCGAAGAGCACGAGTCCGAAAATGATGCGTTTCATGTGTCGCAGAGTAGCACTTCCCAACGGCGGGCGGACCCGGCAATATTTACATGTCCGGTATGACGAGTTTTCTGCCCGGATCGGCGCGCAGTGCGTCGATGGCGGCGAGTGGGCCTTTTTTCAATAGGTTGCGAGTTGTGCTGGCGTGGTCCGTCAGGTGCATTGGAACAGGTCAATGACGCGAGAAGAATTCGGTAGCGCATATCAGAGCGGGTTCAAGGTGACGGTCAGGTTTCTGATTTCGCGAGGGCTTTCCTACGATTCCGCCCACGAGACGGCGCAGGCGGCCTGGGCTCGGGGCTGGGAGCGCCTGGGCCAACTCCGCGATTCGAATATGGTGCTGACCTGGATGAATAGCATCGCGCTGAACATACACCGGAGCTTCATCCGGCGGGAGCCGTTGTCGCAGACGTTGCCGGAACTGTCGACGGCGCCGAAGGTGAACCTGGCCGCCATCGACGTCCGCCGCGCGCTCAAGCGATGCAAGAAGAACGACCGGATCGTGCTGGAGCGGCATTACCTGGAAGGCTACAAGGTGCAGGAGATCGCCCACCAGCAGGGTTGCACGGAAACGGCCATCCGGATCCGGCTGCTGCGGGCTCGCCGATCCATGGGCAAACGCATGGGACGGAAGATTCCCGCGCCGTCGCACCGCCCGGTCGCGCCCATCTCGGTTCCGATGTCGAACGCGGCCTGACGCGCGCGCGATTTACGCGAAGTCCTTGGAGCGGATTTCCGGATCGCCGAACTGTAGCGGTTCGACGATCTGCGCGCGTACGGAGATGACGTTCTGCTGGTTTTGCAGGATTCCATCCACCACCAGGTAGGCTGACCGCACGATCTTCAACTTGTCCCGATCGAAGACGTCGGGCGTGACGATGGCGTTGGCAATTCCGGTTTCATCCTCGAGGCTCAGGAACACGAAGCCCTTGGCGGTGCCCGGGCGCTGCCGGCAGATGACGGAGCCCGCGATGCGCACCCATTGGCCGTCGCGCACCCGCTTCAACTCCTCGGCGGAGGTTACGTTCATGGCGTCCAACTGGGGGCGGCGCAGCGCCATCGGATGATTGCCGACGGTCAGGCCGGAGCCGCGGTAATCGGCGTTGATCCGCTCCTCAAGGCTCATCGGAGCGAGCGGCGCTTCTTCGGCGCCCGCGGCGTTGGCGTTCTCCAGCAACGGTCCGGCCGGCCGCATCGCCGCTTCCGCGTGCCAAAGCGCGTCCCGGCGGTGGGATTTGCGCCCTTTCTCAATGAGGTTCATCGCGCCGATCTCCGCCAGGCTACGCAGTTCGTCCTTGCTCAGTTCAGGGACTCTGCGCGCCAGGTCGGATATGTGAGCGAACGGACGCGCCGCGACGATCGCATCGGCCGCCGCCTTTCTGAGTCCCCGGACATAATTCAGCCCGAGGCGTAATTCGAGATCGGGAGTCACCGAACATTCCCATCCCGAGACGGTGATGTCCACGGGCAGCACTCGCAACCCGTGACGTTGCGCGTCCTTCACCAGCGTGGCGGGATGGTAGAAACCCATCGGCTGATTGTTGAGCAGCGCGGCGGTGAACGCGGCCAGGTAGTGGCATTTGAGATAGGCGCTGGCGTAAGCGATCAGCGCGAAACTCGCCGCGTGCGATTCCGGGAATCCGTACAGGGCGAACGACGTGATGGCCTGTATGATGGTGTCCTGCACAACGCCGGAGATCCCCTGGGCGTTCATGCCGGCGCGCAGTTTCACCTCGATGTCCCGCATGCGCGCCTCGGATCGCTTGAACCCGAAGGCGCGCCGCAACTCCTCGGCCTGGCCGCCCGAAAATCCCGCCGCGATCATCGCGATCTTCAGCAATTGCTCCTGAAACAGCGGCACGCCCAGCGTTCTCCGCAGCACGGGTTCGAGCGAGGGATGCAGGCATTCCACCGGCTCCAAGCCCTGCCGCCGCTTGAGGTAGGGGTTCAGCATCTTGCCGACGATGGGACCGGGGCGGATGATGGCCACCTGCACCACAATGTCGTAGAAGTGGTCGGGCTTCATGCGCGGCAGGCACGACATCTGCGCGCGGCTCTCCACCTGGAACATGCCCACCGTGTCGGCGCGCTGCAACGCGTCGTAGACTTTCGCATCGTTGGCCGGCAGTTGGGCCAGGTCGACCTCTTCCTTATATACGTCGCCGATGATGCGGATCGAATCCTTGAGAACCGCCATCATCCCCAGCCCCAGCAGGTCCACTTTGATCAGCCCGAGATCGGCGCAATCCTCCTTGTCCCATTGGATGACGTAGCGGCCCGGCATGGTGGCTGGTTCAATGGGGACCACTTCGTCGAGATGCCCCTGGCAGATCACCAATCCGCCGGAATGCTGCCCCAGATGGCGCGGCAGGTCCTGGATCGCCGAAAACAATTCGAGGAACTTTTGTATCGGCTTGCGATCCGTGTCGAAACCCGCCTCCCGGAACACGGTTTCGGCGTTGGCGTTCGGATCCTTCCAGCCCCAGTGCGGCACTACGCTTGCGAGCTTCGCCAGTTCGTATTCGCTGAAGCCGAGCACTTTCCCCACGTCGCGCGCCGCCGAGCGTCCGCGATAGGTGATGACGTTGGCCGTCATCGCCGCGCCCCGCGAGCCGTAGCGCTGATAGACGTATTGAATGGCGCTTTCGCGGTCGTCGCCGCTCGGCAGGTCGAGGTCGATGTCGGGCCACTCGCCACGCTCCTCCGACAGGAAGCGTTCAAACAGCAACTCCATTCCCACCGGGTCCACCGCCGTGATGCCGAGCGAATAGCAGACCGCGCTGTTGGCGGCCGACCCGCGCCCTTGCACCAGAATGCCCTTGCGCCGGCAGAATTCGACAATGTCCCACACGATGAGGAAATAGCCGGCCAGCCCGAGCTTCTCGATCAGCGTCAGTTCCCGCTCAATCTGGTTGCGCGCGCGATCGTGATAAGGGCGGTAGCGGCGCCGCGCTCCTTCATCGGTGCGCTGTCGCAGGAAGGAGTCCATCGTTTCGCCCGGCGCGACCGGATAGGGCGGGAAGCGGTAGCCCAGGTCGGCCAGCGTGAAGTCGAGCCGCGAGGATAACTCCACCGTATTGGCGATGGCGCTGGGATAATCGCTGAACAGGCGGATCATCTCGTCCGCGCTCTTTAAATGGCGTTCGCCGTTGAGCGCGAGCAATCGTCCCGCTTCGGCGATCGTCGTGTGATGGTGAACGCAGGTGAGCACGTCGAACAACTCGCGGTCGGCGCGCGTGGCGTGCCGGACTCCGTTGGTCGCAAGCAACGGCAGCCCGTGCGATTCGGACAGCGCGACGACGGCCTGGTTGCGAGCCTCCTCCTCGCGCGACAGGTGTCGTTGCAGCTCTGCGTACACGTTGCCGCTTCCGTAAATATCGGTGAGTTGCGCGATGCAGTCGGGGCCGGCGCCGCGGGCGAGCGCGTCGGCCAGCGGTCCTTCAGCGCCGCCCGTCAGGCATACCAGCCCTTGGGAGAACTGCCTCAATTCCTCCTCGCTCGCGCGCGCTTCTCCCTTGGGTGCGCGCAGCTTCATGGCGGTGATCAGCCGGCAGAGATTCTGATATCCGGTGCGGTTTTCGGCGAGAACCGTAAGGCGCGCGCCGGTCCCGATCGTGATCTCCGCCCCCAGGTGCGCGCGTACGCCCAGCTTCCTGGCGGCCAAGTAGAATCGCGGCGCTCCGGCGACATTATCGACGTCGGCCAGCGCCATGGCCGGCCCGTCCAGCTTGGCGCAAATGGTCGCCAACTCCTCGGGCAGGGAAGCGCCTTCCAGGAAGCTGAACGCCGATCGTGTGTGGAGTTCGACGTATTTCAATCGTAGGCGCCCTCCACAAACCACGCCTCCGCCGGGCGCTTCAAATAAATCCGGTACAGCCCGCCGTTGTTCAACCCGATGTCCCAATCGTCGCGATCCCATGGGTCGGGGGTCCACCAATCCCCGGAACTTCTCCACGGCCCCGCGGCTTCAAGCACCGTCCCGTAGACGCCGGGCGCGAAGATCCGCGCCGGACGCTGGCTGTGCAACTCCACGCGCGCCTGCAACGCCGGCGAAAAATACCGGAACGCCAGTCGCGACGCGCGTACCACCTGCTCCCGCGGACCCGGCGGCGCGGGATTCACGGGCGTCATCTCCCAGGCCCCCGGCCGGTGCGTGTCCAACAATCGCGGGCTTCCGGCGTTCGCCTCCCCCACCATGCCTCGAATTTTGGCGAGCGTCAGTTCTAACTTCTCGGGCTCGGGCGACGGCGGAACATACAGCCCATGCTGCACAATCCGCGGCTCCACGGGCTCCACCGCCAGCGTCACGGCGATCACCGGCGCGCCCGGCGGATGCGCCTCCAGGTCCAGTTGCATCAGCTTGAGCATCATCCTGGCGTCGCGCGTCGGGAAGGGAAGCTTCAACGTCCGCGGATGCGATTCCCGGCTCGCCAGATCGAGCGTGACTCGCAACTCCGTGGTCGCCATCGATTGCGAAGTCAACCGCGCGATTAACTCATTCGTCAAACGGGACAGGATAAACAGCAACGGTTCGAGCAGCGATACTTCGTGCTCGAGTTCGAAGCGGTCCTCGTAACTGACGCCGAGCGTCGCGGGCTTGAGCGGCCGCTCGATCGCCCCGCGCGCAAGCTGTTGCAGATACGCCGCCGCCGGTCCAAGCCGCGCGGTAATGCCGTCATTGGGCAGAACGCTGAAATCCTCGAGCGTGCGCACGCCCCAGCGGTCCAGAATCTCCCGGGTGTCCGGGGCGATGGGCAGCGTCTCGATGCGAAACTCGCCGATGTATTTCGATTCCGATCCGCGCGGGATGATGGTCACTCCCTGCAGATTGCGCGCCGCCAGCAACGCCGTGTCGGGATTCGCCGCGATGCCGATATTGCCCACCAGCCCGTATTCGGACGCCCGCCGGGATAACTCGCTGGCGATCTGATGCGGTGGGCCGATGAGTTTCCGCAGCGGACTCGCCGGAATGACCACCGTATCGGGCGATGTGATCTCCACCAAGGGCGAGAACAAGCGGGCCAGCGCCGCCAGATCCGCCGTCGTTTGCGGGCCGGCGTTCGGAATATGAATCGCTGCGTACATGCAGGGTGTCACCCCCCTGTGGCGGCGGCCGCCGAAAACCCGGCCGGCGACGGCCGCGGCGGTTTTCGCACGTGCGCCTGAAATCGCGCGACGTCCAGGCGGGAGAACGGCCGCAGGCCTGTAAAACCGGCCTCTTCACGGCGCATCTCGAGCACCAGCGACGCGCAGGCCTTGGCCGATGGCTCGGTTTCGAGAACCACAAAGACCGATGGCGTCTTCTCCACCGCCCGGCTGAATCGATACCACCAGGACAGCGGAATCTTCTGTGTCGCCCGCCGCGACAGATCGCAGAAATCGAGCGCGATAACTCCGAACCCGCCGCTATGCACCAGAAGATCGGCGGCTTTTACGGCATGTTCGATGTCGCCGTTGCAGCGAATCCACACCAGCGCCCGCAGGTTCACGCCCGCCGCTTCGGCCGAAACAGGATCAAACGAATTTGTTGTATCCACCACGGCGCAAAATTCTCCGAGCCGTGTGGCCTCGGCCAGAATCGAATGGAGCAGGCTGGTGCGGCCGGACGATGCGGACCCCACGATTTCGGTGATTCGTCCCCGTGGGCACCCTTCGATAACGTGGTCCAGGCTCCGGATGCCGGTGTTCAGATACTCCGTTATATCCTCTTGACGCCATTGGAGTTGCGAGAGGATCTGAGAAGGAAGAGCGGCTGCGGTTCCCATTGTGTTCGCCTTTTATTCGCCTGTTAATCCACAGTGTGTATGAGGCTGGGATTTTTGTCAATGGGGGAATCGAGGCTGTATTCGGGTGAGACGAATCGGCGTCCAGTTGCGTCTAATATACAAAGCGCCGCGGCTGTGTAAACCGGCGCCGAACTGGAACGTCACCAATGTAAGAACTGCAAAAATGTGACGTTACGTGGAACCAGAAGACCGGTTGTTCACGTACTTATAAATGGCATGACGAATGCTAACCAACAAACGAGCGCTCGAGGAATCCAGGCTGCTCCGCTATCGCGCCACTCAGCTGTTTCTTCTAAGTAGCACCTCACTGACCGACCTCCAAACACCCCGCCCAGCCGGTTTCCTCGAAGCGCCGCATTGGTTGCGGCGCTTCTCCATGTGTGTCACATGTACACAGGGACGTCGATTCCCAACACACCTAACGTCTTCGCCAGTTGATTTCTGAAATACACCGTCATCCACAGCAGGAACGTTTTACGTTCCCGGTTCTGTTCCGATAACACTGGGTAACCGTGATAAAAATTGTTAAACGCCTGCGCTAACTGGAACCCGTACTTGGCCACATGCGCCGGCTCGCCCGAATCGATCGCTCTTTGAATCGCTACATCCACCTTCGAAGCCGCCAGCAGCAGTTGCCAGAAGTCCTCGCCGGCCAGTTGCCGCGCCATCGCGTCGGCCGTCAGTTCCGCCGCGAAATCCGGCACGCTCTCGCCGCGTTCCTCGAGTTTCTTCAGAATGTTGCCCGCTCGCACCGCCGCGTATTGCACATACGGCCCGGTTTCCCCCTCGAAACTCAGCGCTTCCTGGAAATCGAAAGCGATAACTGAGTTCCGCGTGTACTTCAACATGAAATACCGCAACGCCCCGATCGCGATCTGAGCCGCCACCCGACGCCGCTGTTCGACCGGCTCCTCGGGATGCCGCGAATCCACTTCCTTCAACGCCGTTTCAATTAACTCATTCACCAGATCGTCGGCCTTCACGCCCAGGCCCTTGCGTCCCGACACCTCGACATACGGCCGCCGCCGGTCCTCCTCCGACAGCGCGATGCCTAACTGCACGCACGTGCGCGGAGAAAGCGCCACCATCTCATAGGAAAAGTGGATCGACCGCTCCGCCTGATCGTTATACTCAAGCGCCCGCAAGCCCGCCACCACGACATCCTGCAGATACGATTGCCGCGAGTCGATCACGTTGTACACCCGCGATCCAGCCCCGAACCGCGGCGTCTGCACCTTCGGCGCCTGGTCCGTCGAGACCCATAACTCATGGCCGTTGGGGTAAGTCAGCAGTCGCGAGTAATAGAAATCCTTGCCCAACAGGCCGAATTTCCACATCTGATAGGCGATGTCCTTGCCGACATACGTCACCGTCCCATTCGACCGCACGATGACCTTGTCGTCCGGATTCTCCGCGTCCTGCGAAAACGCGGCCCCGCGCATCACCCAACAGCCCTTGTTCTTCCCCTCGGCCTCCAGGTGAATCGCCCCGCGCTGCTTCAACTGCTCGAACGCCGTCGCCCAGAACTTCAGGTGCAGGATCTCGCTCTCCCGCGGCAGCACGTCATACACCACGCCCAACCGCAGCATGGTCCGGATATGCGCCTGCACGATGGCGTCGGCCACCAGGTGCGCCATTTCCGCCTGAACGCCCTCGCCCGCTTCGATGGCGTGCAGCGTTTCGGCGCGCCAGGCGAGCGCCTCGGGATGATCGCCGTAGTAGCTCGACACCCGCGCGTACAGATCCCAGCAGACGTAATCGAACGGACGCTCGCCGCCGATCAACGCCCGCACCTGTTCGATCGTCTGATGTTCCAGGTAGTGGAAGCCCACCACCACATCGGCCACCTGAACGCCGGTGTTGTCGATGTAGTTCTGCACCTCCACCGGGCAACCGGCGCTGCGCAGCATCCGCACGAACGTATCGCCGAGAATGGCGTTGCGCAGGTGCCCGATGTGCGCCGCCTTGTTCGGATTGATGTTGGTGTGCTCGACGATGATCTTGCCCGGATCCTTCGGCGCCGCCGCGCCCTCCAGGCCCGCGAGCAACCCATGCCCGTACGCTCCGCGATGGAAGCGGACATTGATGTATCCGTTGCCCGCCACCTCCAGCTTCTCGATGCTGGGGATGGCCGGAAGCTCCGCCGCCAGTTGCTGGGCGATCACCCGGGGCGCCTGCTTCAACTGCTTGGCCAGTTGAAACGCCACCGGCACGGCCACCTCGCCGAACGCCGATTGCTTGGGCTGCTCCAACACCACCTGGACATCCGCGCCGTAGCGGCTCCGCACATGGGCGCGAAACACGCGCGCCACTTCTTGTTCAATTTGCTGAAACACGTTACAACCAGTATCGCAACCGGGCTGGCGCCCACGCCAATGATCTAAAATGGAGGGACGTTGTCATTCCGCTCATTCCTGAGGCGCACCCGACTCACGCTCGACATGATCAAGTTCGAGCATAGTGTCTTCGCGCTCCCATTCGCCCTCACCGGCGCTCTGCTCGCCTGGCGGGACAGCGGATTCTCCACCCATCGCGTAGGCTGGCGCATCCTGTGGATCGTCATCGCCATGGTCGGCGCCCGCTCCGCCGCCATGGCCTTCAACCGCATCCTCGACGCCGACATCGACAGCCGCAACCCGCGCACCCGCATGCGCCACATCCCCGCCGGACTGCTGGGCCGGGCCTTCGCCTGGGGCTTTGTCGCCGTCGCGGCGCTGGTCTTCCTGATCGCCGCGCGCGCCCTGAACCCGCTCTGTTTCCAACTCGCGCCCATCGCCCTCGCCGTCGTCTTTTTCTACTCGTTCACCAAGCGATTCACCGCGTTTTCGCACGTCGTGCTCGGCTTCGCGCTCGGCATCGCCCCCGCCGCCGCCTGGATCGCCATGCGCGACACGCTCGATCCGCGCATCCTGCTGCTCACCGCCGCGGTCACCTTCTGGACCGCCGGTTTCGACATCATCTACTCGTGCCAGGACTACGAATTCGACCTGCGCGAGGGGCTGTTCAGCCTGCCCCGCCGCTTCGGCATATCTGGCGCTCTGTGGATCGCGCGTCTGCTGCACGTCGCCATGATCGGCTGTCTCATCGCGCTGACGATCTCATTCCATCTGGGCGTGCTCGCGCTCGCTGGCGTCGCCGCGGTGGTGCTGCTGCTGCTCTACGAACACCGGCTCGTCAAGGCCGACGACCTGTCGCGCGTCGACGCCGCGTTCTTCACCGTGAACGGCTACGTCAGCGTGCTGTTCTTTCTGTTCTTCGCAAGCGACATCTTCCTGTTGCGGATAGGTTCCTAACGACTATGCAGCTACACATTGAGGATTCCCGGCTGAAGGCCGTTCTCGAAAAGGTGGAGGCGGGCCAGCGCCTGTCCTTCGACGACGGCCTGCTGCTGTACTCCACGCCGGACCTGCTGGCGGTCGGCTACATGGCCAATCTCGTGCGCGAGCGCCTCCACGGCGCCCGGACCTACTTCAATGTGAACCGCCACATCAACCCGACCGACGTGTGCGTCGCCAGTTGCCGGCTGTGCGCCTTCGGCAAGCGCGCCAAGGATCCCAAGGCCTACACCATGTCGCTCGACCAGGTGTGGACCCGCGCCGCCGAAGGCTGGTCGGAATCCATCACGGAGTTCCACATCGTCGGCGGACTGCATCCGGAACTCACCCTCGACTGGTATTGCGAAATGCTGCGCGGCCTCAAGGACCGCTTCCCCGGCGTGCACCTCAAGGCGTTCACCATGGTGGAAGTGGCTTACTTCGCCCACCGCGCTAAGATCAGCCATCGCGAAGTCCTGCGGAAGTTGATCGACGCGGGCGTCGACTCGATGCCCGGCGGCGGCGCCGAGATCTTCTCCGAGCGTGTTCGCCGCATCATCTGCGATCACAAAATCGACGGCGGCGAATGGCTGCAGGTGGCGAAACTGGCCCACCAGATGGGCCTCAAGTCGAACTGCACGATGCTTTACGGCCACCTGGAAGACGATTCCGACAGCGTCGATCACCTGATCAAACTGCGCGAGGTGCAGGACGAAACGGGCGGCTTTGTGACCTTCATCCCGCTCGCCTTCCATCCCGACAACACGCCGCTGCAGCACATCCCGAAGACCACCGGGTTCAACGATCTCCGCCAGATCGCCGTCTCGCGGCTGATGCTCGACAACATCCCGCACATCAAGGCGTATTGGGTGATGATGACGCCGCAGGTGGCCCAGATCGCTCAGCGATTCGGAGCCAACGACATCGACGGAACCGTCGTTGAGGAACGTATCTATCACGACGCCGGCTCCACCGTCGTCCAGGGCCTGCGCCGCGCCGAACTCCTGCGCCTGATTCGCGAAGCCGGCCGCGAGCCCGTGGAGCGGGACACCGCCTACCGTCCGGTGCAGCGGACGGAAAACGCCTTCACCGTGCTCGTCTAAGGCGACGCCTTCGTCCCCGCCGGACTGAACGTACCGGTACTCCTAAGGTCCTGGCCTAATACCATCGAGTCAGCTCGATCGCACAAAGCCAAGGTTACACTGGATAAGCCTGTGAAGCACTCACTCACACTAGCTGTCCTG
This sequence comes from Acidobacteriota bacterium, assembly GCA_018268715.1. Taxonomy (GTDB): domain Bacteria; phylum Acidobacteriota; class Terriglobia; order Bryobacterales; family Bryobacteraceae; genus TMP-7. Next base: position 123,418 of record JAFDVZ010000016.1, read on the forward strand.
TTAACCCTGCCGGCGGCGATCGCGCAGAACGCGACCTTACCCGTGCAGCCGCTCGGTCCCGACGACTTAGTGGTTCTCACCGTGGCGAACTCGCAGGAGTTATCGCACCAGTTTCGAGTGTCACCCGACGGCAAACTCCATCTTCCGCAACTCGCCGCTCCGATTCCGGCCAACCGGCGCTATCCGCAGGACGTGCAGGAGGACATCCGCAAGGCCCTCATCGAGCAGCGCCTGTTCGTCAACCCCACCGTCAGCCTGGCGGTGGCCGAATACGCCAGCCGGCCTGTCACCGTCATGGGCGCCGTACGCCGCCCCACCACGTTTCAGGCCACGGCCCAAACCACTCTGCTGGAAGCTCTCGCCAAGGCGGAAGGCATGGCGCCGGAAGCCGGGGAGACCGTCATGGTCACTCGTCCGGGCATCGGGGGAGCCGAACCGGAAATCACAAAAGTTCCGGTACGTTTATTACTCGAGGACGGTCCACTCACTCAGAACATCCGGCTGTACGGCGGCGAACAGGTACGCGTTCCGGAAGCCCCGCGCGTCTATGTATTAGGCAACGTCAAGCGGAACTGCGTCATCCCGGTCAAGGATTTGCGCGAAACCACGTTGCTGCGAGTGCTGACTCAGGCCGAGGGCCTGGCTAACTTCTCCGCGAGCGAAGGCGTGATCTACCGCCGCCGGAGCGATGGCGACGGGCGGGAAAGCATCGTGGTCGACGTCAAACGCATCTTAAAGGGAAAGTCGCCCGATGTCCAACTCCAACCCTACGACGTACTATACATACCCGAAGCAAAGGGACGCCGCCTGACCGCTGAAGTCATCGATCGCATGGCGGGATTCGGCGTTTCCACCGTGAGTGGATATCTCATCTTCAAGTAAGGAGCAAGTCGCTGGTACAAGTATGAGTCGAAGGATGGCATCCATGGCAGTGGTTCAAGGAGAGGTGGCGCCAGTCGCGGTAAGTGAACTATCCGTGTACCCCCATCGCGGGGTGACCGTCGCGCCGAAGCCCGCGGCGACGCTCGGCGACTATCTCGACGCCATCTACCGCCGCCGCTGGTGGATCCTCGCCCTGGTCGTGTTATCGGTGGGGGCTGCTTTCGCCGTCACCAAACGCCTTCCCAGGATGTATGACGGAATGGCGACCCTCGACATCGAACGCATGACTCCCTCCGGCCTGGTGGGCCCCGAGTTATCCACCCAGGTGGCGCCGGACATGGACCAGGTGGTCGCCACCCACATGCGTATGATCCAGTCCGACGCCGTGCTTCGGCCCATCGCCGTCAAATACGACCTGTTTGAGCCGGGCGCCTCCGAACGCCGCGGCCCCGTGCGTCTGAAGAATCTCAAGATCACCCGTCCGCCCAGCACCTATCTCATCCAGATCTCTTTCCGCGCGCCCAAGCCGGAACTGGCGGCGAATGTCGCCAACGCCATCGCCCGCAACTATCTCGCCCAGCTCCAGCAGTTGCAGAGAACGCAGTGGGAAACGCTCTCCGTCGCCACTCGCCGGCAGTTGGCCGAGCTGAAGGACAAGATGGAGAGCTCCAACGAAGCGCTGCTGGTCTTCCAGCGCCAGATCGGCATGGTCGATCCGGAGGACAAGACCAATGTGCTCGCCGCGCGGCTCATCCAGTTGAATACGGAGTTCGCCAAGGCGCAGAGCGATCGCGCCGCCAAGGAGGCGGTCTACGACACGCTGGTTTCCGGAAGCCCCGAAGCCGCCGAAGCCTCCACTCAGGGCGAGCAGGTGAAACGGCTGCTCGAGCGCCGCAGCGAAGCCCAGCAGAAGTTTGCCGACGTCAAGACGATCTATGGCGACCGGAACGCCGAATACAAGCGTGCGGCCGCGCAGTTGCAGGACATCGACGCGCAGATTCGCGTCGCCTACAACAAGGTGATCAAGCGCGCCGAAGCGGAATTGCGCGAAACGCGCCTGCGCGAATCGAACCTCAGCGCCGCCTACTCCAAGACCAAGCAGGAGGCCGACGCCGTCAGCGCCCGCGCCGTCGAATACCGTCTCCTGCGCCAGCGCGCCGATTCCGATCGCATCATTTACGACGAGTTATCCCGCAAGGTGGGCGAGGCCGAGATCAACTCCGGATTGCGCGCCGCTCCGGTGCGCATCGCTGATCTCGCCTCGCCCGACTCGCATCCGGCCAGTCCCAGCGCCGCGCTGAACTGCGCCATCGCGCTGCTCGGCTCGTTGCTGATCGGATGTGTCGCCGCCGTCATCCACGATGTCCGCCGCGAACGGTTCCGCACGGCCGACGATATTCGCGCCGCCTGCGGCGCCGAAGTGGTTACCGTGTTGCCCACCGTGCGATCCTGGCGCGGCCGCAACGATACGCTCGCCGAAGGACACTATCAACGGCCCGACGCCGACGTGTTGCGGTTCCGCGAGCAGATCAAGCGTCTCCGCAACGCCTTCAATCAGGCCATGGGATCGGACCTGCCGCGCGTCATCGTGGTGGTCAGCCCGTCGCGCCGCGACGGCCGTTCCCGCATCGCCTCGGAGTTCGGACTCGCCTACTCGGCGCTGGGCCAGCGCACGCTGATCATGGATGCGGACCTTCGCAATCCGGTGCGCCGCCGCACTCGTCCCGCGGCCGGACTCAGCAGCGCGCTGTCGGGCGAGGCTCGTTGGCGCGACGCCGTTCTCGCCGCCAATGGAAGCATCGCGCCCGACGTGTTGCCTTCGGGTCCGCAGGACGACCGCGTCTCCGAACTCGTCCACAAGCGGCTCGACTTCCTGGTGGACGAAGCCGCGCGCGATTACGACGTCGTGGTCATCGATTCGCCGCCGTTTCTGCGCTATTCCGAATGTCTCGACATCGTGCGCAACGCCGACGCCGTCATTGTTGTGGCTCGCGCCGGACATACTGAGCCGCGCGAGTTTGAGACCATGCTGCGCTATCTCCGCCGCATGAACGCCCGCGTCGGGGCCGTGGTTCTGAACGACGTTGAGCGCGCCTGAGAAAACAAATGCGCCCCACCACCCACAAGAGTGGCGGGGCGCTCAGGTTAGAGACCACCTAACTTCCAACTATCTCCCAATCGACTGCAACCGTCCGGTCTGGGGCGCCAACCCGGGTTGATCGCCTCCCGCCGGCTGTTCAAACCTCACGGAGACCAGTTTCGACACGCCCGGCTCCTGCATGGTGACGCCATACAGCGCCTGCGCGGCTTCCATGGTGCGCTTGGCGTGCGTGATGACCACGAATTGCGTCTGCTTGGCCATCTCCTGAATCAACCGCGTCAATCGCATGATGTTCGGCTCATCCAGCGGAGCGTCCACCTCGTCCAGCACGCAGAACGGGCTCGGCTGGTAACGGAAGATCGCCATCAGCAGCGCCATCGCGGTTAGCGACTTCTCGCCGCCCGACAGCAACAGCACGCTCTGCAGCTTCTTTCCCGGAGGCGACGCCACGATGTCGATGCCCGATTCGGCCAGATTCGTCTCGTCGGTCAGCCGCATCTCCGCGCTGCCGCCGCCGAACAGCGTCGTGAACATTTCCTTGAAGTTCGAGTTGATCGCCTCGAACGCTTCGCCGAACCGCTTGCGCGATTCCTGGTCCAGATCCTGAATCGCCCGCTCGGTGTCCTTGATCGAGTCGATCAGGTCCTGCCGCTGCGCGTTCAGGAAGTCGTAGCGCTGCTGCGCCTCCTGGTGTTCGGCCAACGCGTCCGCGTTCACCGGACCCAGCGCGTCGATGCGTCCGCGGATCTCCTGATACCTGGCCTCCGCCTCGGCCAGCGCCGCGTCGTCGAGCACGGTCTCCTCGCCCTGCGCCAGCTCTTCGAGCGATGCGCTCAACTCCTTGCGGGCCGTCTCGTCCAGGTACTTCAACTCGGCCTGCTTCTTCACCAACTCGAGTTCGAATTGGGTGCGCCGCTCCTGCCAGCCCTGCGCGTCGTTGCGCAGCGTCTTCAACAGGTCGTCGGACGCCGTCAACTCCCCGCGCACCGCCGCTTCCTGCTCGGCAAGCTTCGCCACCACTTGCTCGAGCGCGGCGATCTGTTCGGCCAACTCCTTGGCCTTCGCATCGAGCGTCAGGTTGTCCTGTTCGAGCCGCGTGCGGTCGCCCACCAGCTTTTCGAGCGTGAAGGCCAACTGCTGCTGCCGCTGTGACAGATCGCGGATCTGATTCTCCAGCCGCGACCGCGACGCCTGCTCGGCCCGCCGCCGCTCCTCGAACTGAGCCAACTGCGCCCGCAGCACGGAATGTTCCTCGGCCGCCACGGTCGCCTTGGACTGCAATTCGCCCAACTGCGTGCGAGCCTGCTCGAGCGCCTGTTCCTGCGTCAGCCGAAGCTGGTCTTTCTGCTCGACGATCTCGACGTTCCGCCGCTTGTGCTCTTCGCTCCGCGCCGCTTCCTTGGCCAACCGGTCCAGTTCGAGCCGCGCCACTGAAAGCCGCGAAGTCGCCCGGTTGAACTCTTCGTTCAGCTTGCGGAACTCGTGGTCGAGCGCCAGCGCGTCCTTTTCCTGCGCCTGCTGCATGCCCCGCAGCCGCTCCAGTTCCTCGGTCAGCCGCGCGATCTCTTCCTCGATGCTCTCGAGCAGGGCCGCGGTCTGGTCCATTTCCCGCTGCCGCGCCTGAACCTGCGTATTCAGTTCCCGCAGCTCGCGCTTCAACGCCAGCGGACCGCTCGCCAGCTTCTTGCCGCCGCTCACCGCGTGGCCCTGATAGCTGACGCCGTCCGGCGCCAGGAAGATCATGTCCGGATGCGTCACCGCCAGCGACTGCGCCGCCTGCCGGTTCTCGGCCAGGTAGCAGCGCTCCAGCCGCGGCAACAACTCCGTCGACGCGTTGGTCAGCCCGTTGGTGAACTTCAGCATCTCGCGCAACGGCGCGATCACGCCCTCGCCCGACAATGCATGCGCCGGCGCCGGCGCGGTTTCCGAATGCGGAGGCTCCACCAGGAACGTCGCCCGCCCGTCCACGTCGCTGCGCATCAGGTCGATGCCCTGCTCGGCGTGCTCCCAGCTCTTCACCACGACATATTCGAGCTCGTCGTGCAGGAAATCTTCCGTCGCCCGTTCGAAGCGGTTGTCCACCACCTCGACGAAATCGGCCAGCACGCCCACCGGCTGGAAGTTGTTCACCTGACCGCGTTCGACGGCCTTGAACAGCCGCTTCACGGACTCGGTCGTGTAGGAACGGTGCGAGATGATGTCGTTCAGCGAATCGCGCCGCGCCTTCTGCCGCGCCAGTTCCGCCCGCAGGTGCTCGAGCTTCCGCCGAGCCTCCACCAGCCGGTTCTTCTGCACCGACAGCTCTTCCTCGACGCCGCGCCGCCGGTCCATCACCGATTCGAGCTCCAGCTGCCGCGCCGCCATCCGTTCCGAAAGCTGCGCCTTCACCTGGTCCAGCCGCCCGCGCTCGCCCTCGGCCGCCTGCGCTTCGTGCTCGGAGCGCGAACGGTCCCGCTGGATCGCCGCCAGGTATTCCTCGATCTGCGCCAGTTGGTTCTTGAGCGTCGACGTCTCGCCGAGCAGCCGCAGCACCTGCTGCCGCGCGCTTTCCTGCGCCCGTTCCCGCTCGCGCAGGGACTGCTGGATCTGGTCGCGTTCCTCGGCCTTCACCGCCAGCGACTGCCGCACCGCCTCGGTCTGCTGGTCCAGCTGGCCCAGGTTCCGGACATGGACTTCCAGTTCTCCCCGGCTCTGCTCCAGCCGCTTTCCGATGTCCTGGGTCTCGGTTTCGCCCTGCGTCAGCCGCTGCTCGATGCTCGAAATCTGCTTGGCCTGCGAATCGAGACGGCCCCGGGTGCGCTCGGCGTCCACCTTGAGCTCGCCCAGCCTGCCGCGATTCTCCGTCAGCTCGGCCTCGGTCTTATAGGAATGTTCGAGCAGCCGGGTCTGTTCGGAGTCTTTCTCGGTCACCTGCGCCGAGAGCGTCTGAAACTCCTGCGTCGCCTGGTTCAGGTCGAGCGCCAGTTTCGCCGCTTCCCGTTCGAGCATCCGGAACCGGCCCGTCAGCGCCACCCGGAGGTGCGCCACCATGTCGGTGCGAAGCTCCTCGTAACGCTTGGCCTTGGCCGCCTGCCGCTTCAGCGAATTGCACTGCCGGCCCACTTCCTCGAGGATGTCGAACACGCGCGCCAGATTCTGCTTGGCGCCCTCGAGTTTGGCCTCCGCCAGCCGCTTTTTCGTCTTGAAACGCGTGATTCCGGCCGCTTCCTCGATCACCGAGCGCCGGTCGGCCGGCTTGTTGCTCAGGATCTGCCCGATGCGGCCCTGCTCGATAATGGCGTAGCTTTCGGGCCCCAGGCCCGTGCCCATGAAGATGTCCTGGATGTCGCGCAGCCGCCCCGGGCGGCCGTTGATCAGGTATTCGCTTTCTCCTGAACGATATAGCCGCCTGGTGATGGTGACTTCGCCGTTGTGGGCGTGCGAAAACGTCACCAAATGTGCGTGTTTTGCGTCGTTATTGACGCCATTTTGACCGTTTTTGTGACCGTTTTCGTGGCCATTTGCGACGGGAGGAAGCTCGTCGGCGTTCACCACCTCCACCGGTCCCTCGCCATGCATCCGCGGATCCACCAGCGTCATGGTCACGGACGCCATTCCCAGAGGCTTCCGTTCACGCGTACCGGCGAAGATGACATCTTCCATCCGGGCGCCGCGCAGGCTCTTCGCCGACTGTTCGCCTAGAACCCAGCTTATGGCGTCGCTGAGATTACTCTTACCGCAACCGTTCGGTCCGACCACGGCGGCGATGCCGCTGCCGTTGAACTTCATTTCCGTTCGGTCGAAGAACGATTTGAAACCCTGAATCTCGACGCGCTTCAGTTTCAGCAATGTAGTCGAGCCCCTTCCAGAAACACGATTCACACTCGGGGGGGATGCCTCTATACTAATCGGCTCCGACCGCCTTGTAAAGCGGGTCAGATACGAAATCTCGTGGCCTCCGCCGCCCACCAACTATATATTGTGGTCCGATTGCCGTCCTGACCACAACTGCCTCCAGTCCCAGTACGCGCTTGATTGCCCAACAGGTCATGCCGTCATAGGTTTGACGGAAATCGAAATCAAATGGTGTAGGGAATGTTTGGAACGGCTATGCCGAGCCCGCCCGGTCCGATAATTCCCGCCGCAACCAGGCTTTTGCCAGCAGCCAGTCGCGTTTCACGGTGGCCGGCGAGATTCCCAACACCTCGGCCGTCTCCTCAATGGTCAGCCCGGCGAAGTACCGCAGTTCGACCACTCGCGCCTGTTGCAGGTCGAACTCGGCGAGCGCCTTCATGGCGTCGTCGAGCCGCACCAGGTCGGTGTCGCGCGGGCTGGAGGCGTCCAGCGCCTCGTCGAGCGTCAGCCGATACACCGCCCCTCCCCGCTTGGCCGCCTGGCGGGCCCGGGCGTGATCCACCAGGATGCGCCGGATCATTTCCGCCGCGAGTCCGAAAAACTGCGCCCGGTTCTGCCAGCGGACATTCCGCTGGTCCACCAGCTTCAGGTAGGCTTCGTGCACCAGGGCGGTGCTCTGCAAAGTGTGGTCGGAACGTTCGCGCCGCAGGTAGCGTCCGGCCAGCCGCCGCAGTTCGTCGTACACGAGCGGCGTCAGCGCATCGAACGCGTCGCGGTCACCATCGCCCCAGCGAAGCAGGAGCCGGGTGACCTCATGAGGTGGCGGCGTCAATGGGTTCCTTGCGTTGATTGTCATTCATCGGTCGCACCATTAGCAAGGACGCTTCCCGCGCCGCCGGATTTCGGGTTCGGTGGGCGCGATAAAAAACATCGATTGGACCCGATAAGCGTAAGCGCTTACTATGTAATTGTAAGCAGCAAATCGCCGATGTTCCCGCGATTTGCGAGTCCGCCAGGGCTTCACCACGACAGTTTTAACCACGTCTTCTGTTCAGCTCCGTTTTTGCAGCCGTTCACCGATATCCCGTCGAACGTCCAGACGCCGGATGTGTGCGGCCGCGAGCTGAATTTGGTTGCGGATTCCTGAATCCGCCGGCACGAAAAACAACAATAGGAGAATCTACATGAAAAAACTCATCGCTACAGGTGTCTTGGCGCTTGCCGCCATCGGGTCATCCACCGCCGCGTTCGGAGGCCCCATGGGCCGCGGCATCACGGTTCACGTTCCGTTCGAGTTCACCGCCTCCGGTTCAAAGCTTCCGGCCGGCGACTACTACGTCGCCCAGGACGAGATCCAGAGCGTTGTGTTCCTCACCAACCTGCAGAATCGCACCAGTGTGGCGGTGCTGCCGGAGTCGAACACCCTGTCGAATTCCAACGTCGAACCCGGCGCGAATTTCGTGAAAACCGAAACCGGCTATGTTCTGAAGACCGTGCACGTCGAAGGCGGCCGCGGCTTCCTGCTCCGCACGGCGCGGTAGCTCCAACCCGTGAAGGCGGGCGTTGTCCCGCCTTCCTCTCCACCTTTATGGAAGCCGGCCGACCGGCGCGCCGGTGTGCCGCACAAACCCCTCGGCGTAACGGGCCCTGGCTTCAATTCCCCGGAACTCATTCATCTTCGTGTGGTGGCGATAGAAGTCCGCCGGGCCTTGGCTGGCGTGGGCGAAACAGGCGTCCCGTTTCCTGCCTTCGGTGGCGGTGATGTCCACGTAGTCGGTGGGCGAGAAATTCTGCGTCTGGTTCCCGGTCATCACTTCGTAATAGTAGAAGCCGGGCTTCACTTTCAGGGTGCGCCAGTAGTCGTCGGTCAGCAGGGAGGCGGCGCGGTGGTCGCGGTGGCGGTCCACGGGCCAGTGCGTGAACAGGACGTCGGGCTCTTCGGCGGCCAGGATTTTGCGGAAGGACTCGTACCGCTCGGCGTTGACCTCGGTGGCGCCGTCAATCTGACCCGCGAAGACGGGCCTGGCGCCCAGGATCTTGCAGGCCGCTTCGGCCTCCCGGGTCCGCAGCCGGGCCGTTTCGTCGGCCGGCTTGCCGCCGCCACCCGCCTCGCCCCGGGTCAGGTACACGATGGTCACGGAATGCCCGCCTTGCACGTACGCCGCGATGGTCCCGCCACAGCCGCTTTCCGGATCGTCCGGATGGCCCCCTGTCACCACCACTTTCAGCTTCTTTTCCTGCGCCAAAAGTGGAACGGCGGCGCCTAGCCCAAGCAGGTCCCTGCGAGTAAACATGTTGCGTTCTACTCATCATCGCGCATTGGGGGGTGTTGCGGCTTGCGACAATCCGGGCAGAGAATAATGAGACCTAACTCACACTCTAGGAAAAGGAGAGGGATATGCCCCTCTTCGCGGTTTGAATCGGAACGCGCCAGCGAAATGCGGCGGAGGAACTATCGAAATGGATGTCAACGAAGTGGAAGCGGCGGTACGCGGATTGATTTCGGCCATGGAGAAGGACCGGGATAACGCCATCCAGCGCAGCCCGGTCTACCGGCGTGATTTCGATAACGCCCTGGGCGCGGTCCACACCGCGCTCGATCACATCAAAAAGGGCAGGACGGACTCCCTGAAGAACCTTTGGAGCAAGAACGTAGCCTTGCGCGCGGTGGCACGCAACTACGACGACGAATTCGCGCGCATCACCAGCGCGATGCAGTAGCGCCGAGCGACGCGCCGCTGCTCCCCCGGGCGGCGTGTCCTCGGCTTTCCATTCAACAGACCGGAGGCGGCGGGAACCCTCGTCCCGCCGCCTTCCTCTTCAGAATTTCCGCAACAGCGCCGATTTTCCCCTGAATCCCGACGTGGTCAACTGTTCCCTTGCGTCGGCGATCTGCTGGGGACCCTCCAACGGACCCACCAACAGGCGGAACAGGCCCTTCGCGCCCGGCACGGTGACCGACGACACGGACTTCTGCCGCAACCTCTGGTTCATCGCCTCAATCTCGCGGCGGCCGCCGGCGGCTACTTGCAGGTAGGCGCCCTTGAGTTCCTTCGGCTCCTCGGCGGTGGGCGTTTCGGCGGGAGGCGCTGTGTCCTTGGCCGTTTCGACGACGCTGGATGGCTTCTTGGGCTCCTGGGGCGCCTTCGTTTCCTTGGCCGAACGGACAGGCGGCGCGGGCGTCTCTTCCGCCGCGGCGGCTTCCGCTGGCTTGGCGGCCGGGGGCGTCATTTCGGGGGCTGCGGGGACGACCATGGGGGGATCCGGCGGGTGCGGTTTGGCCGCGACGCTAGCGGCGCTGGCCAACGCCATGGGCGCCTTGGCGGTCACGTGGCCTGTCCAAAAGGACACGGTCACCAGCAGCAGGACAAGCAACAACACCCCCACAAGCTGGCGGCCGTTGAGCAGAACTTCATACACACCGTCTTCGTTTACCGGCATATCGAAAACATAGTGGGCGCCTTTCCGGCATCGTCTCAGAAGACCCGCCGAGGGGACAGCGAAGGTGAGGAAAAAATCTACGCCACTGCGGAGAATATGCTCGATCTGGTACACCTTGAGATAGAGCGGTGCAGAAGGTAACCCGTCACCAAGTATGGAATATCGGTTTCAGGACATCGAATTGCGGGTCGCCTCCAGAAGGTTCGAAAGCTGGGAACACTTCGAACGCGAGACCCCCGAGTACTCGATCGGGTTGGAGGTTGTTGACGATATCCCCGGCCATCGCGGCCATCACGTCCATTTCGATCACCATTCGGGCGTAGTCCGCGAAGCCACGATGAGCGCCGCCATGCAGGCCTACATCGCCGTGCGGCAAGGGCGGTTGATGGAGCGTTGGCTGGCTCGCAAGCGCCCCGTGCCGGTGCATGTCTGGAACGCGGACCAGGACGTGTGCCTGGCCGCCTTCGTGCTGGAGCATCATGACCTGGTGGAGCGCTCCGAAGGCACGCCCCTGCTGCGCTGGATTGTCCAATACAACAATAAGATCGACGTCTGCGGCGGCCTGTATCCGGTGAACCTGGACGAGTTGGTGCAGAATCACTTCACCTGGGTGTTTGAGCCCTACCGGCAGCAGCGCATGCGGGGCAAGGGGAAAAACGACGACGAACTGGTGACCAGCACCATCCGGGCGGTTTGCAGCCGCCTGCTGGACCTGCTGGAGGGACGCGCCGGAACCGCGCCGATCACCGCGCAGCCGGACATCCTTTATAACTCGCCGTACAACTTCGTCATCGCCGACGAACACGGCGATCCGAACTCGCGGCTGGTGCTCGCCTCACAGGGGCACACCAATCTCATCAGCCATATCTGCACGCGCCCGACCGGACGCCACACCTACAGCCTGATCCGTGGGTCGCCGTTCGACGAAGACGTCTTCCAGATCCCCAAGCTGATCGAGGCCTTTCAGGCCGCCGAGGACCAGCCGGACGCCCGGATCTGGGGCGGGTCGAACCTGGCCGCCGGGTCCGATAGCGAACTGGGCAGCTCCCTGCATTGGACCGAACTGCGTGACATCGCCGAGCCGATTGTGCGCGAAGCGGCCCTTACGGCCTCCATCGGCGTGCCGGTGCGCGCGCAGGCGCCCATTCACCCGGGCGTCCTGGTGGTGATGTCGCCGGAAGAACGCGACCCGTTGGAGCATTGCCTGAGGCGATGCGGTTTCGAAGTGTTCGTCGCGCCATCCTGCACGGAGGCGCGCAAGGTGCTGAACATGCAATACCAGGTGGGCGCGGTGTTCACCTCGCTGCGTCTGCCGGATGGGGGCTACGGCACCCTGCTCGAGATGGCCCGGAAGCACGCCCATCCCCTTCCCCTGGTGGTTTGCCTGCCCAGGCTTGACGGCGGTTGGGTGGACATCCTGGAACAAGGCGCGTTCCAGGTGATCGAAGAGCCTTATCCCGAGGATCGGGTGCGATCCGTTTTGGAGCGCCTGTCGGAGATCGCGAGCCCCGCCGCTCGCTGAGGTCCGCTACCGGGCCGACGGGACAGCGTGCAGCCGCAGCACCCGGCGGAATGAGATGGCCATCGCCACGCCGACCAGGACGCCGGTAGTGTTGGCCACCATGTCGCCTAACTCAAAACTGCGCCCCGGAATCAGCCGTTGCGCGAACTCGAGGCAGATCCCCATCGGAATCATGCTGGCCGCCAGCGCGAGCCCCAAACCGAGGAACTCGAGCAATGTCACCGGGATGAGGGCCAATACGCAGTAGCCCGCTCCATGCACCAGCTTGTCGTTCAAGTGCAGGCGATCGTATTGCAGCTTATGCAACGTCCCGGAGGGGAGCAATGACCCGCATACGACGGTCATCACCGCGAGACCCCAAAGGATCAATGAAGTCCGCGAGCCGGGTAGCCGAACGGTCAAGCCGCAGAGCCTGAACGACACAGCGTTACTGCCCGATGCCATTAACTCCTCCACCGTGAGATAGATTGCGGTATAACTCGCGGCGTGTCAGCCGCCTTACAGCGAGTATCCTGGTTGGCCCGTCGCAGAATGCTCACTTCTAATTCTAACATCCGGGGCAAGCCCCCCTGTTCGACGATGGGCGAATAGACTATAGGTGATTATGAAGACCGCTCTTATTGTCTGCGCCATCGGCGCCTGCGCGATTTCCGCGGCCGGCGTGGCGCCATACGCGCTGGAATGCGAGGCGCTACGCAACCCGGTCGGGGTGGGCGCCGCTCGCCCGCGCCTTAGTTGGAAGCTGAAGTCCGGGCAGGAGGGGCAGCGGCAGTCCGCCTACCAGGTGCTGGCCGCGAGCAGTCGCGAGTCGCTGGCGGCCGGCAAGGGCGACCTGTGGGACAGCGGCCGCGTCGATTCGCCGGAGACGCTGTGGATCCCCTTTGGCGGAGCGGCGCTCCATTCCTTTGAGCGCGTGTGGTGGAAGGTGCGGGCCTGGGACGCGGCGGGCCAGGCGGGCGGTTGGAGCGACGCCGCCCAGTTCACCATGGGGTTGGCCAATCCGGCGGAGGCGAAGGGCGGGTGGATCTCGTCGCCCGACCACAGCCTGCGTTCCGGTCCGCTGCCTCTGTTCCGCAAGGAGTTCACACTGACCAAGCCCTTGCGGCGGGCCACTATCGTGGTGTCGGGGGTGGGATTTCACGAACTCCACGTCAACGGCGTCCGCATCGGCGATCATGTGCTTGCGCCGGCCTGGTCCAACTATCGAGCCACGGTCTACTATGAGACGTTCGACGTCACCAGCGCGCTGCGGATGGGGCCGAACGTGGTGGGAGTCCTGCTCGGCAACGGATTCTATAACGTCGCCGGCGGACGCTATGTGAAGTATTCGGGCTCCTTCGGACATCCGCGGCTGCTGGTGCAACTGCGCCTGGAGTACGCGGATTCGACTTCGGCCGACATCGTCACGGATCGCACCTGGAAGACCCACGACGGCCCCATCACGTTCTCCTGCATCTACGGAGGGGAGGACTACGACGCCCGCCGGGAAATGAGCGGATGGGACGCGCCGGGCTTTGACGATGGCGCATGGGACGCGGCGTCGACCAACGAGGCCCCGGGCGGCGCGCTTCGGGCGCAGACGAGTCCGCCGGTGCGGGTGCAGCATGAGTACTCGCCCGTGAAGGTGACTCAGCCGAAGCCGGGAACCTATGTCTACGACCTGGGACAGAACTTCTCCGGCTGGCCGGCTATCTCCGTGACGGGTCCCGCGGGGGCGCGAGTCAAGATGACTCCCGGCGAGTTGCTGGATGAGTCGGGGCTGGTGAGTCAGCGCTCATCCGGCGGACCGACTTATTTCAGCTATGTTCTCAAGGGGCAGGGCCGGGAGCGGTGGGCGCCGCGGTTTTCCTACTATGGGTTCCGCTATGTGCAGGTGGAGGGCGCCGCGCCCGAAGGCGCCGCCGGCGGGGGCCCGGCCGTTCTTCATTCGCTGACCGGCCAGTTCATACACCTGGACGCGCCGCGCATTGGACGCTTCGAATCGTCGAGCGATTTGCTGAATCGCATCCACGCACTGATTGACGCCGCCGTTCGATCGAACCTGCAACATGTATTGACCGATTGCCCGCATCGCGAGAAACTCGGCTGGCTGGAACAGGCCCATCTCATGGGGCCGTCGCTGGTGTATAACTGGGACCTGCGCACATTTCTGCCGAAGATCGCGCGAGACATGCGCGAGGCGCAGACGGTGGATGGCCTGGTGCCGGATATCGCGCCCGAATATGTCGTGTTCGGGCGGGGCTTCCGCGACTCGCCGGAATGGGGCAGCGCCGCCGCCCTGGTCCCGCGCATGGCTTTCGACTGGTATGGCGACCGGCAGACCTTGCAGGACGCTTATCCCATGATGAAGTCATACGTGAGTTACCTGGGCGCGCGCGCCGGCGATGGGATTCTGAATTACGGACTGGGCGACTGGTATGACATCGGACCGGGCGCGCCGGGATTTTCCCAACTCACGCCCATGGGGTTGACCGCGACCGCGTTCTATCTCGAAGACCTGCGCGAAGCAGGCCGCGCCGCCGCGTTGCTGGGTCTCGGCGGGGAACGGGCCGCCTTCGACGCGCGCTTTACGGAGATGCTGGGGCGCTTTCAGAAGGCTTTCTATCGGGATGGATCCTACGCGGGCGGGAGCCAGACCGCGCTGGCCATGCCGCTGGCGATGAATCTCGCGCCGGCGGAGTCGCGGGCGGCGCTGGCCGGCCGGCTGGTGGACGCCATCCGCTCGCGCGATAACCATACCAGCGCGGGGGACATCGGCTATCGCTACGTTATTCAGGCGCTGCTCGAGGCGGGCCGCAACGATGTTATCTTCGACCTGGCGAGTCAGCCCACCAAGCCGAGTTACGCGGGCCAGTTAGCGGCGGGCGCCACTTCGTTGACTGAGGCCTGGGACGCCAATCCGAACAGCTCGCAGAATCACCTGATGCTGGGGCATATCGAGCAGTGGTTCTACGCCGGACTGGCGGGGATTCGCCCCGTTGCTGACTCGCCGGGACTCACGAAGATCCGGATCTGGCCCGCGCCGGTGGGCGATGTCAGGTGGGTGAAGGCGTCCTGGGACAGCGTGCGCGGTCCGGTGAACGTGGACTGGCGCATCTCGGGAGGCCGGTTCCACTTATCGGTCGATATTCCGCCCGGAATGACGGCGGACGTCCGTCTGCCGGGCCAGGCGGCGGCGACCAAGGGCTCCGGCCACTACGAACTGGAGTGCGCCGCTCCGGGGAGTTAGGCGACTTACTTGGCCATCAGTTTCTTGATTTCGGCCGGAGGTTCGAAACGGTCCTTCGGGATGTCCTGATTCGCCTTGAGGGCGATCATGGTCAGCGACACCTGATTGCCCATGACGTTCTGCACGACTTTGGTGGGATAGAGGATTCCTTCAAAGCTCTTGTAGTCGGAGGTGGAGGCTTGCACGCTGATTTCGCCCATCGGACTGACCATGGTCCGCTCCGTCTTGAGTATCAGGCCCGTCTTGCGGCTGAGGAAGTCATACTGGGGCTTGCCGCCGGCGAGCGGAGTCATCATGATTTTGTAGCAATCCTCGCCGTTGACGGTCTCCACACCCACCGTTTCGGCTTGGTAGAGCTTCCGCCACAGCAGAGGGGCGTTGAAGTAAGAATCGCGGACCGCGTCGTCGTTTTCCGCGCCTGATTTCACGCGCGGTCCCATGATGGCCGTGTTTTCCCACGCCTGCCCGTGGTAGACGCCCTCCTCCATCTTCCCGACGCCTTCCAGTTCGCCGGTGCTGATGGAGTTGTTGGATGAGTCGGTGTAACGGGTGAGCGTTCCCTTGATCCCGCGTCCGACGATCTCCATTTGAATCGTCATGACTTCGCTGCGGCGTTTCTCATAGGCCGCCTTGCCGCCGGTCACCTCGACGTACTTGTCCAGCAGGGTCTCGGCCTTCGGCAAGGCCTGGTCGGCGGCCCAGGCCGGGAGCAGGCACAGGGCAGGGAGCAGCAACATTCTGCGATTCATTGGTTCTTTCCTTTGCGAATCCAGGCGAGCGCGGCGTCGAGCGCGGGGTCCTGGCCGGCAAGCAGCGCCTTGCGGGTCCAACGGGCGGGCTGGTCGGGAGTCACGCCCTTGCCCTCCAGGCGGTCGCCGCCCTCGGAGATGTAGTCGGCGATGGCGTACTG
Source organism: Acidobacteriota bacterium (assembly GCA_018268715.1). Lineage (GTDB taxonomy): Bacteria > Acidobacteriota > Terriglobia > Bryobacterales > Bryobacteraceae > TMP-7. Next base: position 139,337 of record JAFDVZ010000016.1, read on the forward strand.
GAAGCCGTCGTTATTGGGCAGTTGTTCGAAGACCGATGGCAGCGCGGCGCCGGCCGTGGGGGCGCCGAAGATCCTGGCCCGGCCGATGTCCTTGAGCCCGCCGGCCAGGATCTCGGAGGTGGAGGCGGTCAGCCCGTCCACCAGGATCGCCAGCGGACCTCGGAACGTGCGGGAGCGCGGGAAGATGGCGAATTTCACGTCCTGGCCCTTCATCCGCATGGCGCCCAGGCGCACACCCTGCCGGTCGACGAACCAGCCGGCGAAACCCATCGCCATGCCGCCGATGCCGCCCGGATTCCCGCGCAGGTCGATGATGAATCCGTCGCACTCCGAGCACTCCTCCACCGCGTTGGCGAATAGCGTCGACAGGCGCGCGGGATCGAGGAACAGGTTGAAGCGCACGTAGCCGCTGTTTTCCACCTTGCGGGACTCGAACCATACGTGCTGCGCCGGCATGAAGCCGATCTTGCTCGCTTCGCCGCGCGGCATTCCGATTTCGAGATCCATCTTTACGGGGCGATTGGAGGCGTCGAGGAACTCCACGGGAACCTTGCTTCCTGGAGCGCCGCCGATCTTCGCCATTACCGCCCGGGTCATCGCCAGTTCCTTGTGCGTCGAATCGGGCAGCGCCGCGTCCAGCTTACGGATGGCTTCCCGGATGCCGGCGCCGTCGGCCTTCACGAGCACCCAGCCGGGCCGCACGCCCGCCAGTTGCGCGGGGGAACCGGCGTCCACCGAAACCACCAGCGCCTGGCCGTCCACCAGGCGGAGGTCCAGGCCCGGGGATCCGCCGTCGCCGCGACGTCCGGGCCCGTTGCCTAACTCGTCGTACAGGTCGGCCGCCACGATGTTGAAGTGGGTGAGTTTCAGACGGGCGATCATGTCACGCATCACCGCCCGCGCGTCCTCCATGGTTCGGGCGGAGGCGGCCTTGGGTTTCAACTCGTCGTGAACGGCCTGCCAGTCCAGGCCTTCGGGCATCGGCGCCCACATGTTCTCGCGGATTTTGGACCAGGCGTATTCAAACGAGTCGGCGTTCTTTTTCCGCTGTTCGGGAGTCAACTCCGCCGCGCCAGAAGCCAGTGCGAAGACGATGGCGGCCGCCAGGACTCGATGAAACGACATGCGTTGGACCCAGTATAGCGGGCCCTGCCGTAGTACCCTATCAACTGAGGTCACGGCGTGAGGCTGGGTTTCGGGCTGTTGGCGATCGTGTGCGGCGTGCTCCTGGCGCAACCGGCGCAGATCGAGCCTCGCCGCCGGACGCCTGCCCCGGCTCGCGACGAGGGCCGCGACGCTCCCAACCTCCGCATCGATACGACTCTGGTGCTGGTGCCGGTCACCGTCAGCGATCCGCTGAACCGCCCCGTGGTGGGGCTCGAGAAGGAGAACTTCCGGCTGTTCGAGGATCGGGTGGAGCGCCCTATCCTTAACTTCTCGATGGAGGACGAACCGACCGCTGTCGGACTGATCTTCGATACGTCGGGCAGCATGGGGGAGAAGTTGAAGCGGTCGCGGTTGGCGGCGGTGGAGTTCTTCAAGACGGCGAATCCCGAGGATGAGTTCTTCCTGGTGGAGTTCGATAGCCGGCCGAGGCTGGTGGTTCCGCTAACCCACGACACGACCAAGATCGAGTCGGAACTGCTGTTTTCGCGATCGAAGGGCTCCACCGCGCTGATGGACGCGATCTATCTCGGCCTGCACGAGATGCGGAAGTCGCGCAAGAGCAAGAAGGCGCTGCTGGTGATCTCAGACGGAGGGGACAACAGCAGCCGTTATACGGTCTCGGAACTGAACCACCTGGTGCGGGAAAGCGACGTGCTGATCTACGGAATCGGAGTGTTCGGCGGGGCCGGCACGCCGGAGGAGCAAAGCGGCCCATGGCTGCTGAACCGCATCGCGGAGGAGACCGGCGGCCGGCTGTTCATCGCGAACGCGGGCGAGTTGCCGGACATCGCCAAGAAGATCGGCATCGACCTTCGCAACCGGTACGTGCTTGGCTATACGCCCACGGGGGTGGAGCGCGACGGTAAGTATCACCACATCCGCGTGCAGGTGATCGCACCGCGCGGCATGCCGAAATTGACCGCCCATTGGCGCACCGGATACTACGCGCCACTGCGGTGAAGTGGCGGCCGGCGACTCGGGTCGGGATACAATCAGGGTTCGGAATGTCGATTGCTGAATATCTTGCGGCCGCGATGGCGCCGGCGCCGGTCAGGAAGTTGTTGAAGGACCTGCGCGTCACCGCGGATGCCGTGGATGAGGCGGTGCGCTCGGGGCAGGCGTTTGTCTGGCCGAAGCAGCGGGGCGCGGTCCGGTATTGGCGGGTCGATCCCGAGGCGTTGGTGCGGAGGGAGGCGCTGGACGCCGTCGCCGCGCGCGCCTTGACGAAGCCCGAACTGGTGAAGGCGGTGGGAACGCGGTCCTACGGGGCGGGCTCCAGGACGATTCAAGCCGCGGTGGCCGCGCTCGTTCGCGAGGGGGCGCTCGGGGTGGCGAAGCCGGTGGGGGCGACGGCGCTCGTGTACGATCCCCGGCGTCCGCAGGCGCTGGTGGACCGGTCCATCGACATGGTCCGGGAGCGGTTGCGCAAACTTGGCATCGACGCCGCCGCGCCCGCGCCTATCCATACGCCCGCGCCGGAAACGCCGCTTGCCGAACGCGTCCTGGAGGCCGTCGGACGGCTGCAGCCGGCGCCCCTGGTTCCCGTCACGGCACAGGCGTTGCGGGCCGCGCTCGCGGGCGTCTCCAAGACAGAATTCGACGCCTGCGTTATCACCCTCGCCGACCAGCGGAAACTCTATCTGACCACCCACGACCACGGCTGGGCGTTGCCCGAGGCCGAGCGCGAGACCCTGGTGTGGGATGGGGGCGCGAAGCTCTATGTCGCCGTCACACTCCGGGACTGAGGCCGTCCGCATCGAAGGCGTCTCGAATCCGTTCAGCGACTCGGCGGTGGGGTCGGTGTGGAACGGCGCCATGGTGGACGTCCCGGAGATTCACGCGCAGGTGTCGGCCGGGCTTCGACGCATCATCGAGGAGCGCGCCGCGGGGATCCATCATCGCTGCCAGATGCTGTACGGCGACGCCGGCAGCGGCAAGACGCACGTGGCCCGGCGGATGCGGCTGGAACTGGAGCAGGACGCCTCCCGGCTGGTCCCCTTCGCCTGGATCCGCATGCAGGCCAGCCCTTCGATGATGTGGCGGCATCTGCGGCGCAATCTGGCCGATGACCTGACGCGGCGACCGTTTCGGGATTCGACGCAACTGGCCGCGCTGCTGGCCGCCCGACGCGAGGCGATCGAGGCGGTTGAGCATCGCGGCCTGGCGGTTGTGCTCGAGCATCTGGCGGAGGGCCGGTTCCGCCGTGACGGGCGGGCGTGGCTGGCGGGAGACCTGCTGCCGGACGCGGTGCTGGATGCGATGGGGCTCAGCCTGGCGGACGCCGACGAGGAAATGTCGGAAGATGAGAGCCGGCGCGTGGTGTACGCACTGGCGGCGTTGATCGCGCCCTGGCCGATGGTGCTGTGCCTGGATCAGCTGGAGGCGTTGCAGAGCCACCCTCGCGACGCCAACGGCCTGTTCGCCATCGGAAAACTGCTGGCCGCCCTGCACGACGATGCGCCGAACGTGGTCGTGGTGGGTTGCGTGCAGACCGGCCTGATCGCCGATCTGGCGGCGTCGCTATCCAAAGCCGAGCAGGACCGCTACCAGGCGCTGGCGTTGCGTCCGCTTACCGGGGCCGAGGTGCGGGCGCTCGTGAGGGCGCGCCTGCAGTCGCGACCGGAGATCGCGCGGCTGCGTCCGCCGGGCGCCGGCGAATATTGGCCCATTGATGTGTCGCGGCTGGACCCGCTGGTGGAATCGCGGGAAGGGGCGGGGGCGCGCAAGGTGATCTTCGAGTGCGAGCAGATGTTTCGGGCGGCGCAGTCGCTGCCGTCGCAGGACGGCCCGCTGGAGGATCGGCTGGAGGAGAAGTTCGCCGAGTCGTCGGCCGCGGCGGCTTCCGAGGTGCGGGGCGACACCAGTTCGTCGGTGTTGAGCGACGCTCTGCCGCGCCTGCTCTACTTGCGCGGGCTGAAGGCCGAACGGATCGGCGTTCCCAAGTGGGTGGACCATCTGTGCGCGGCGGCAGGCGGTCGCGAGATCGCCGTGGTGGTGGCCAACGAGAGTCCGCGCGTTCTGTGGCGAAAGCTGGACAAGATCTGCCTGGGCTGGGATCCGCGGCTGCGCGACCTGGTGATTATCCGCGACGCGATGAACCCGATTCCGGCCACCGCGGCGGGCGCCATCGAACGGCTGGAGGAGTTGGAGCGCCGGGGCGCGCGCATCGTGACGCCGTCGCGGGAGGCGCTGATCGCGCTGGACGCGGCGCGCCGGTTGCTGGCCGACGCGGAAACCGGCGACCTTACTTATCGTGGCGACCGTGTGGCGCCGTCCACGGTGGAACAATGGATCCGCAATCACCTGCCGTCGCCGGCGACACAGGTGTTGGACAGCGTGACGGGATCGGCCGCGGCGGGCCCGGCGAAACCACCCTCCGGCCTGGTGCTGGCGCTGGCGGCGCTGATGGCCGACTGCAAGGTGGCGAGCATCGAGTGGGCCCGCGGCGAACTGGGCTGCGAGGCCCGGGAATTGGAGGAGTGTGCGCGTCAGAATCCGGATCAATTTGGGCTTCTGGCAGGGGCGGAGCCAGCCGTCTTTGAGCGTATCCCGGCTGATTCCGGAGCCTGAACCCGTGGCGAAGCGGCGCGTGGTGGACGTGGCTGTTTCGAGAATCCGCGACGCGCTGTGGCAGGCGTCGGGGGGAGCGGGCGTCTCCGGGGAGGGCCCCGGCGCGATCGCCGGCAGGATCTTCCACGAGACCATGGCGGGCCTGCTGCGCGGACCGAAATCGTGGGCGCACGTGGTTACCGACGAGACTTTGGGCGACCATGACCAACTGCGCCGCCACGCCTATGACGCCCTGGTGGGCCCGCTGCTGACCCGTAACGAGGCCGCCCTCGGCGAGAGCGGACGCGAGGCGCTGTGGCTGTGGCGAGCGGTGGGCGAGGCCTGCCAGTGGCTCTCGACCGTGTTGAGCGCGGCCGCCGAGCGCGGCTGGATCGCCTACGACCGTTCGGCCGAGCGTTGGAATGGCGCGGACCGTCTGCTGGCCAGCGAAGAACCCCTGGAACACGAGTTCTACCGGCCCGGCTGGACCGCCGCTGTCCGGATCCACGGCTACGCAGACGCCCTGCTGCGCGATCCGCACAACGGGCGCTGGTGCGTAATTGAGTTCAAACTCGGCGACCGCAATGGGGCGGTGGACCTGTGCCAGGCGGCGCTGTACCAGGCGCTGGCCGGCGTAGAGCAGCCGGGCGACCTGGCGCTGGTGCGGTTCGCTCCCGAGCGCCGCGAGCAGGTGCTGACCGCGGACGGACTCGCGCCGGCGCGGGAGAGCCTCATCGAATTGGCGGGCCGCCTGGCGGGCGTCGCGCCGGGGGCGGTTCGCATGGCGGCGCCGCCCCCTCCGGTTCCCGCCCGGTACGGGGATCTGGGGCAGCGCATCGTCAAGGTGCTGGCCAATTTCAACATCGCCGCCACGGTGTCGGGAGCTCCGGCGGTGGGTCCGGCGTTCGTGCGTTACACGTTGCGTCCGGGAGCGGCGGTGGGGGTGCGCAGGATCCTGAATTCGGCCGAGGACATCGGCGTGCAACTGGGGATTCCGACTCCGGTGATCGAGTTGGAAGACGGCGTCCTGGCCGTCGACATCGCGCGCGGGGAGGATCGGGACGCCGTGCCCTTTTCGCGGGCGCGCGAGCAGTTGCCCGCGCGCGACGCCGCCGCCGGATCGTCGCTGATTCCGTTGGGAGTCGATCTGAACAACGAACTCAGGATGGTGGATCTGGCGGCTAGCGAGAGTCCGCACGTGCTGGTGGCGGGCACGGCGGGCAGCGGCAAGACCGAGTGGCTGCGTACGGCGGTGGCGTCGCTGATTCTCACCAACACTCCGGCGACGCTGCGGCTGGTGCTGGTGGATCCGAAGAGGACGGCGTTCGGCGATCTGGCGTCGTCGCCCTACCTGCTCGGCTCTGGAGCGCTGTTGTTTCCGCCCGAAGGATCGTTGAGCGAACAACTGGACAAGCTGATCGAGGAGATGGAGTCGCGTTACCGCAAGTTTCAGGACGCGGGCGCGGACGACCTGCCGGGATGGCGGGCGCGAGGGGGCGGGGAACTACCACGGATCGTCTGCGTGATCGACGAATTCGCCGACATGATGGCCGACCCGCGAGACCGCCGCATGCTGGAGGACCGCGTGGTGCGGTTGGGCGCCAAGGCCCGCGCGGCGGGGATTCACCTGATCCTGGCGACGCAGCACCCCGACGCCCGGACCGTTACCGGACGCTTGCAGGCCAACCTGAGCGTGCGGGTGTGCCTGCGCACCACCACCTGGCAACAGTCGATGGTGGCGCTGAAACAGCGCGGAGCCGAGCGGTTGCTGGGCAAGGGCGACCTGTTCTTTTCGCGCGGCGACCGGTTGGCGCGCTTGCAGGCGCCGTTCCTGGGCGAAGCGGAGCGGCTGGAGATTTACCGGGGTCGCTGAGCGCCGCCGGGCTCAGCCGCCGGCTATCGCGCCGACCACCAGAAACGGCTCCCGTCCGCTCGCCACCGCCTCCGGCAGCGGCGTATCCGCGGGCTGGTGCGACCAGTCCTCCATGCACACAAAGAACCGGACGAACGGGCGCCGTTTCAGCGTCCCGTGATCGCGGATGGCCCCCTGGAGCATCGGATAGCGGGACTCGACCGCGGCCAGGACCGATCCGATGGTGACCGGTCCTTCCACCTCAACCGCCACCTCGCCCGTCACCCGCGCCAGCGTTCGCAGATGGGCGGGCAATTCCACGCGAATCATGCGATCGTCTGCACTTCCACCGATAGCACCGCCGGCAGGTCCCGCACGATGGGGAACCAGGAATCGCCGGCGTCGGCCGATCCATACACCTGGCCTCCCGTGGTGCCGAAGTAAACGCCGCAGGAATCGAGCGAATCCACCGCCATGGCGTCGCGCAGCACGTTCACGTAGCAGTCCTTCTGGGGCAGGCCCTTGGTCAGCGGCTCCCATTCGTTGCCGCCGGTGCGGCTGCGGTACACGGCCAGCTTTCCGTCCAGGGGGAAGTGCTCGGAATCGTTCTTGATAGGCACGACGTAGATGGTTTCGGGCTCGTGCGCGTGCACGTCGATGACGAAGCCGAAGTCGGTGGGCAGGTTGCCGCTCACCTTGGTCCAGTGGTCGCCCGCGTCGTCGGTGCGCATCACGTCCCAGTGCTTCTGCATGAACAGCACGTTGGGGCGCGAAGGGTGCATGGCGATGTGGTGGACGCAGTGGCCCACCTCCGCGTTCGGATCCGGGATGTACTTCGAATAGAGACCCTTGTTGATGGGTTTCCAACTGGCGCCGCCGTCGTCGGTGCGGAAGGCGCCCGCCGCGGAGATGGCGATGAAGATGCGCAGGGGATCGTGGGGGTCGAGGATCACCGTGTGCAGACACATCCCGCCCGCTCCCGGCTGCCAGGCCGGACCCGTGCCGTGTCCGCGCAGGCCGGCCAGTTCGCTCCACTCTCCTCCGGCGTCGCGGGAAACAAACAGCGCGGCGTCCTCAATTCCCGCGTAAACGGTGTCGGGATCGGTGAGCGACGGCTCAATGTGCCAGACGCGCTTGAACTCCCAGGGGTGCGGCGTGCCGTCGTACCACTGGTGTGTGCCGGTGGGGCCATCATATTGAAACTTGTTGCCCACCGGTTGCCAGCTCTTGCCGCCGTCGTCGGAGCGCTGCATCTGCTGTCCAAACCAGCCGCTGGTCTGCGACGCCCATATGCGGTCGGGATTCGCGGGCGATCCCTTCAAGTGATACATCTCCCATCCGGCGAAGTGCGGGCCGCTGATCGCCCAGCTTTCGCGCTTGCCGTCGGATTCGAGGATGAACGCTCCCTTGCGCGTTCCCACCAGTACGCGTACCTTGCTCATGCAGTGTGTGCTCCTGTCGGTGTTTGTCCGCTGCCGCGGAAAGGTGGCAGGAACGGATCGCGGCTCCGTTCGCGCCATCTTCGGCGGACTTCGGTGAGGACTTGCTCGCGATGGTCGGCCAGCCTGGCGATCAGGCCGGCGGGCGCGCCCGTGTTTTCGTGGCGTGCGCCCCAGATAAGGATTTCGAGAAGCACCGGCGCGAGGTCGATGCCTTTCTCGGTCAGCCGGTAGTTGATCTTTCGGCCGTCGGCGTCCTCGGCCTCGGCGGCGATCACGCCCCGTTGCTCGAGCCTTCGCAGGCGGTCAGCCAGGATGTTGCTGGCGATGCGTTCGCCGGACTCCTGGAACTCCTTGAACGTCCGCAGGCCGCGCACCATCAGGTCTCGAATGATCAGCAGCGTCCAACGGTCACCGAAGATTTCCAACGAGATGCTGACCGGACATCCGGACCGTCGCGCGCGTTTCCCGGGCACTCAGGTACGGTAACAGGACTCGCTTGCGATTTGCAAGTGACCTGGAGTTAGCGGCCGGTGAGCCCCAGCAGGACTCGGGTGATCTGCGACCCGATCTGCGCTCCGATGCGCGGCGCAGTCAGCGCGATGGCCGCCGCTCCAGCCGCCTGCGACGCGCGGAATCCGTCCAGCCACACAATCAGCAGCAGCGGCGAGAATCCCCGCGCGAAGGCGTAGGCGTCCATCCATACGGCCTGCGTCGAAATCACCGCGACCAGTGCGATCGATGCAAAGGCGATGGATCCGTCGACGCCGCGCGCCAGCCGCCGCCAGTGGATGGCGCAGTAGGCGATCGAATAGATCAGCCCCAACAGCGCGGCGTAATCGAGGACGGTCGCCGTCAGGCTCACGAGCGGGCTGAATGGGTAGGGTGTGGGTGTCGCCAGCCGCGTCAGCAATCCTCCGAACGGGATGGGAGACAGCAGCCCCTCGGGCTCGCCCGGCTTGGTCCGAGCCGTCACCCAGGCGTACCAGGCCAAGGCCGGCGCCGGCGTCCAACACACGGCGAGAAACGGCCGGAAACGGCGCGCCCCGAGCAGCCACGCGGCGACCGCTGCCGGTATCAGAGGACCGCTTTCGCGGACAAGGCAGGCCAGCAGGCAGAGCGACGCGACCGCGCCCCAACGCTCGCGCGCGGCATAGAAGATGACTCCGGAAGTGAGGGCGACGATCGTCACGTCCACCGTCAGCCGGTCTATGGACACGGTGACGGCGGCGATCAACAGGAAGCCCAGAGCCCAGGCGGGATGGCCGCCCCGGTCGCCAATGACGCCGGCGGTCCAGAATGTTCCGGCGAAGATCCACAGCCAGATGACCGCCAGGTAGGCCGGGTCGACCCACTGGTCGCATCCGAGTGCGAGCGCCCAGGCCGACAGCGGAATCAGGATGCGGCGGTACCGGAAACGGGGCGAATCGATGGATGCGGAGAAGCCGCGCCGCAAGAAAGGGTCGTGGGCGATGTAATGGTAGCTCTGCCCGTCGTAACCCCAGGAATTCGGGAAACGATAGATGTTCTCGGAGGCGAGGGCGGCGGGCGGCGGATAGAATCGGTCCCCGGTGCAATAGAGCGCGGTCCAGTTACCGTGGTAGTTGTAGTGGACGGTGAGCGTCTGCCATGAAGCGGCCAGCGCGACAGCCAGCAATGCGTACAGGACGGGGCGTCGAGCCCAAGACATGAAACGTTCATTCTCCCATGCGGAGGGCGGTTGGCGCGCCGTCCTGCTGTTGGGCTCGGTCAGCCTGTTGATCGCCGTCGCGGGAGAGGCGGCGCGCGGCGTCAGCGGACCGTTCCTCAAGCAACTGGGCGCGGACGCGGCGACCGTCGGCGTGGTGGCCGGACTGGGCGAACTCGTCGGCTACACCCTGCGGCTGGGCGCGGGCGTCATGGCGGACCGTCGCGGCGGCCCGTGGAAGCTGCTGCTGGCCGGCTCCATCGCCGGAGCGCTGGCCGTTCCGCTGCTGGCGCTCGCGCCGGGTTGGCGCGTGGCGGCCCTGCTCTACCTGGCGGAACGAGCCGGCCGCGCCATTCGAACGCCGGCCCGCGATGTATTGCTGGCCGCGGCGAGCGAAGGCGTCGGGCATGGGCCGGGATTCGGCGTGCACCGGTTGCTCGATCAGACCGGCGCGGTGGTAGGGCCGCTCGCCGCCGCTGCGCTGTATACGGCCGCGTCCGGATATCGTACGGCGTTCATGGCGCTGGTCGCCCCGTCCATCGCCGGCGTCGCGCTGCTGTTGTGGATGCGGCGCGGCTATGTCGACCTTGGCGCTCCGCCGCGTGCCGAGGCGGGGGACGAGAAGCTCTCCGGAACATTCTGGCGCATCTGCGCAGCCGCCGGATTGCTCGCCCTTGGAACCTCCGATTTCGCGCTCATCTCGTTCCACTTCGTTTCGAAAGGACTGAGCGGCCCCGCCGCCATTCCGGCGTTGTACGCGGCCGCCATGGCCACCGAAGGCGTCACTGCCGTCGCGCTCGGTTTCCTTGAAAGACGAGTCGGGGCCTTGTCGCTGTTGCTGACCATCGTTTTGTCGGCGGCCTCGGCGCCCATGGTGTTCGGCGGCGCGGCGGCTCCGCTGGCGGCGGTTTCGGTATGGGCCGCCGGGATGGGCGGGCAGTACGCTCTGCTGCGGGCGCTGGTGCCCGGCGCGGTCCCCGTGGCCCGTCGGGGAGCGGCCTTCGGCTGGTTCAACACGATCTTCGGCGTCGCCTGGTTTCTGGGCAGCACGGTCAAGGGTATGCTGTACTCCCGCAGTCTGACTGTCTTAGCCCTATTTTGCGTGGCGGCCCAAGTGGCGGCGATTCCTCTGGTGGCGAGCCTCTGGTGGCGCGATTCGAGGCGCTCGGAACGCTCCGCGCTCTAGGATTCGACAATCCGTTCCGATAAGGATTTTCAGAGCGGGGGAGCGCCGTTTTCCGCCCGCCAAAGAAGGAACCATGGATCAAGTTGCAACCACCGTCTCGGCCAAAGATCACGCCTTCGAACTCGCGAGGTGGTATCACGAACTCGCCAAACTCTGCATCCAGGCGGCTGAACAACATGTCGCGCTGGAGGAGGACTCCCCACTCGAAGAAGTCGACCGCGCGCTGGCCCTGAATGAAGTGATTCGTATCCGCATGGCCACGGTCCAATCCGTGGAGCGGGTGTTCCGCTCGGAATTCCAGCGCCTCTACATCGACCACCAGGTGGACCGCATCCTGGCGCTCGAACCGGCCGATTAACGACTCAGCTCAGGCGAGTGGCTTGTCGCTGGCGTAACACAGCGAATCGAGCGGGCATTCCGCGCATTTCGGCTTCCGGGCCACGCAGATGTTCCGGCCAAAATGGATGAGCTGGTGCGAAAACAGGATCCAGCGCCCTTGGGGCAGGATCTTCATCAGGTCCTGTTCGATCTTTACTGGCTCCTCGTTCCTGGTCAGATCCAGGCGGCCCGACAGCCGCTGCACATGGGTGTCCACCACGACGCCGCTGGCGACGCCATAGGCGGTTCCCAGCACCACATTCGCCGTCTTGCGCGCCGCTCCCGGCACGGTCAGCAGTTCCTCCATGGTGTGCGGCACTTCGCCGCCAAAGGCCGTCATGACGCGTTGCGCCGCGCCGATCACGGACTTCGCCTTGTTATTGAAGAAGCCGGTCGACCGGATGTCCTGCGCCATCTCCTCTTGGCTCGCGTTGGCGAAATCCGCCACCGTCGGGTACTTGGCGAATAGTCGTGGCGTCACCTCGTTCACGCGCTTGTCGGTGCATTGCGCCGACAGGATCGTGGCCACCAGCAGTTCCCAGGCGTTGCGATGGTCCAGCGCGCAGGTGACGTTCGGATACAGCGTGTCCAGGGCCTTCAGAATCTGATCCAGCCGCTCTTTCCGCTGGGCGGCGTTCTTCGGTTTGGAGACGTCTCGCGGCGGGGTTACTCCGGGCGCGGAGGCCGCCTTCTTCGCGGCGGGCTGTTGGCGTGGCATTCGGCGTCATAATAGCATTTGCGGGGAATCCTTCTCGTCATCGCGGCGGCCGTGGCCGCTTTCTTCCTGGTTCTGGGCGGATCGTTTCACTTCGACGATTACCTGCTGCTGTCCGATCCGGCCATTACTTCGCCCGGCGGCTGGGTCGACGTGTGGCGTCCGGTGCAGACGCGGCCGTTGACATGGTTCACGTTTTGGCTGAATCATCGCCTGGCGGGCGGCGCTCCCGCGTCCTACCACGCCGTGAATCTAGCGCTCCATGCCGCCGCGGCGGCGCTGCTGCTGGTCGCGCTGCGGCGTCTGGTGGACCCGCGCGTGGCCTTGATCGCGGCCCTGGTGTTCGCCGTCCATCCGATTCAAACAGAACCGGTCGCCTATGTGTACGCGCGGGGAACGCTGTTGTGCGCGCTGTTGTCTATTGCGACGCTCGCCGCCTGGCTCGACCGGCGCGATTGGCTGGCGGTGGCGGCGTTCGCCGCGGCGCTCGCCGCCAAGGAGGAGTGCGTCGCGCTCCCGCTGATGCTCGGCCTGTTGTGGTTCACGGGCGCGGTCCGCGAGCGTCGTCGCCTGGCGCCGTTGGCCGCCATGGTTGGGCTGGCGCTTGTGGCGGGAGCGCGCGTCATCTGGGCCACCACCGTGGTGAAGGGCGCCGGGGCGGCGTTCGGCGCCTCCGTGTCGCCGCTTGAGTACGCCTCCTGGCAGGGCGCCGCCATCATGCGCTACCTCACCATGCTGGTGGCCCCCTGGGGGTTCACCATCGATCCGGAATTGCCGGCGGCGGTGGCGCTGCGCGTGCTCGCGTGGGTCGGGGTTGGCGTTCTCGCGGCGCTCGCCGCGCGACGCTGGTCGGGCCGCGGTTGGGGCTTCTGGTTCCTGGCGGGCTTGCTGCTGCTTGCCCCCAGTTCCTCCATCCTGCCCGCCAACGACCTGGCCGCGGACCGTCGCATGTACCTGCCGATGATCGCCTTCAGCGTCTGCCTGGCGCTGGCGCTCTCCGCCTGGCGCGGTTGGATCCGGACGGCCGTGCTGGTCTTGCTGGCGGCCGTCAGCACCGGCTACTCCTGGATCTGGCGCTCGGAAGTCTCCCTCTGGACCGAGGCGATGCACCGCTCACCCTCCCACTCGAGGCCGAAGATCTGGCTGTCGCGCGCGATCCCTCCGGAACGGGCTCTGCCGCTGCTGGTCGAAACGGAAAGAAATGCGCCCGACGACGAAGCGGTGGCATCCGAAGTGGGGAGGGTATACCTGCAACTGGGCCGTCCCGCGGAGGCCTTGCCGGCGTTCGGCAGGGCCCTGGCGTTGAAGCCCGGCGACGCGAACGCCATCAACAACCGGGGCGTGGCGTTGCAGCTTCTGGGGCAGCGCGACGCCGCGGTCCAGGATTTCGTGAGGGCCCTTGCCATCGACCCATGCCTGTTCCACGCACGCCTCAATCTGAAACGCCTGGGCCCGGCGCTCGCGGGCCGCGAGTCGAGCATGGTCCCGAGCCCGGCCGGCTGCCGCTACACGCCGGAGCAGGCGGCCCAACTCGAACCGCGCCCGCCGGGTACGAACTAACCTGCGCCTTGCGGGCGCCGTTGCCATTGGCCCCGGTATTCCGGTTCTTCGAACAGCCGGGTAACCTGGCCCTGATCACGCCTCCGTGGCTTTGTTTTGTAATCCGCACCCCCGGCGCCATCGACATGCGCCGAGGGTTGACCATCGACTATACAATCCGCTGGCTCGGATTGCCGATGGGGTGGACATCGCGGATCGTCGCCTACCATCCCCCTGGGTCGTTCGTCGACGAGCAGGTGCGAGGGCCCTACAGGCTGTGGCGTCACCAGCACGACTTCGAAGAAACCCCGCGCGGGACCATCATCCGGGACCGTGTCGAGTACGCGCTGCCTCTGGGGCCGCTGGGACAGGCGGCGCACTGGGCGTTTGTCCGGCGGCAACTACTGGACATCTTTAACTTCCGTCAGCGGGCCGTCGCGGAGCGGCTCGGCGTCGAGTGCGCGACGCTCGCGCCCCCGTCGATACGCCGGCGCGATCGCTAATCGTCACGCGCCCGGTCGACCGGTTGCGGCAAAATCAAGATATGCGTATCCGGTTCCTTGCGCTGGCCCTTCCGGCTCTGGCGTCGCTTGCGGCCGCGCCGCCGCGCGATGTCACCCGCGACGTCAACGTCTTCATCGGCACGGGCGGCCACGGCCACACCTACCCTGGCGCCGCCGTCCCCTTTGGCATGGTGCAGCTAAGTCCCGACACCTACAACGAGGGGTGGGACTGGTGTTCCGGCTATCACGTGTCCGACGCGTCCATCATGGGCTTCAGCCACACCCACTTGAGCGGGACCGGCGTGGGCGACATGCTGGACGTGCTGGTGATGCCTGGCACGGGGCCCGTTCGTTTGACGCCCGGCGACCGTGACAAGCCCGGCTCCGGTTATCGCTCCCGTTTCTTGCATCAGAACGAGAAAGCCGAGCCCGGATACTACTCGGTGCTGCTTGACGATTACCAGGTGAAGGCCGAACTCAGCGCTACCGAACGCGCCGGCATCCACCGCTACACCTTCCCCAAGAGCGATTCCAGCCACGTTATCGTCGACCTGGCTCACGCCATCCTGAGCAAGCCCGGAGCGCCGCCGCGAATCCTGTCCGCCGAAATGAAGGTGGTCGGCTCCGACACCCTGGTAGGCGGCCGGCGCGTGGATAATTGGGCCAAGGGCCGGCATATTTACTTCGCCCTTAAGTTCTCGAAGCCCTTCGCCGCGGCGAAACTCTATAGCAACGATCAGCCCGTTGAATCCGGCGCCTCGCAGGGTAAGTATCTCAAAGCGGTGGCCGAGTTCAAGACCACGGCTGGCGAGGTGATCCTGGTGAAAGTGGGCCTCTCGGGAGTTAGCCCCGAAGGAGCGCTGAACAACCTGGCCAAGGAGATTCCCGGTTGGGATTTCGATGGCGTGCGGAAGTCCGCGCACGCGGCGTGGGCCCGCGAGTTAGGGCGGATCCGTATCGAGACCAGCGACGTCAAGAACCGCCAGATCTTCTATACGGCGCTTTATCACACCATGCTCGCGCCCACCTTGTACGACGATGTGGACGGCCAATATCGCGCGGCCGACTTATCCGTCAAACATCTGCCCGCCGGCGCTCACAATTACTCGACTTACTCGCTATGGGACACCTACCGGGCCTTGCATCCGCTGTTCACCCTGATTGAGAAACAGCGCGTGCCGGTGTTGCTCGACGCGCTGGCCCGCCTGGGTGACGAAAGCCCGAACGGCGCGCCCGTCTGGCCGCTTCAGGGGCGCGAGACTGGCTGCATGACGGGCTATCACTCAGCGCCTGTCATCGCCGAAGCGGCCGTGAAGGGATTCACCGGCATCGACTACGGCCGGGCCTACAAAGTGCTGCGCCGCCGGGCCATGGACGAGGACTACCGAGGCTTGGGCGACTATCGCAAAATGGGCTACATCCCGTCGGACAAGGAAGAGGAGTCGGCCACCAAGACGCTCGAATACAGTTACGATGACTGGGCGATGGCGCAGTTAGCCCGTAAACTCGGCCATGAGGATGATGCGGCGCTGTTTGAGAAACGCTCCCTGAACTATCGCAACCTGTGGGACAAGGAGACCGGCTTCATTCGTCCGCGCCTGGCGAACGGCGCCTTCGCGGCGCCCTTCGATCCTAAAAAGACCGGCGTCAGTAAGAACTGGCGCGACTTCACGGAAGCGAACTCCTGGCAGGCCACCTGGCAGGCGCAGCAGGATCCGCACGGCTACATCACGCTGCTGGGCGGGCGCGACGCGCTGGTGAAGAAACTGGATGCGTTGTTCACCGAAAGCTCCGCCATCGACGGCGAAGTGCCGGCGGACATGACCGGACTGGTGGGCATGTACGCTCACGGCAACGAACCCAGCCATCACGTCGCCTATCTATATTGCTACGCGGGCGAACCCTGGAAGACCCAGCAGCGCGTGCG
This sequence comes from Acidobacteriota bacterium, assembly GCA_018268715.1. Classification (GTDB taxonomy): domain Bacteria; phylum Acidobacteriota; class Terriglobia; order Bryobacterales; family Bryobacteraceae; genus TMP-7. The sequence goes on from JAFDVZ010000016.1 coordinate 155,279, forward strand.
CAACCTGCTGGACACCCAGTACGACAACCAGCCCGACGGCTTGTCCGGCAACGAGGATTGCGGCCAGATGTCGGCCTGGTACGTGATCAGCGCGCTGGGTTTCTACGCCGTGGACCCGGCCAGCGGCAACTATGTCCTGGGCGCGCCCCGGTTCGATCGAGCCATGGTCGACGTCGGCGCCCGCCAGCCTTTGATCATCGAAGCCAGGCGCAAGTCGGAGAGCGACATTTACGTCCAATCCGTGACCCTGAACGGGGCGCCGCTCGACAAGGTGTGGTTCCGCCACGCCGACATCGCCAACGGGGGATCGCTGGTGTTCGTCATGGGACCAGAACCCAGCCGGAGCTTCGGTTCCGCTCCGTCCGCCGCGCCGCCTTCGCTGACCAGGTAACCGTCCGGGGGGTTACTCATGCTTCAGGGTGGTCACCGGGTCGAGGCGTGTGGCCCGATAGGCCGGAATCAGTGAAGCCGCTAGCGCGACCAGCAGAAGGCCCGCTGGCGCCGCCAGGAACGTCAGCGGATCGAACGGCGAAACCCCGTACAGCAGGCTCGACGCCAGCCGCATCGCGGGTAGGGCCGCCGCCACGCCCAGGGTTAAGCCGGCCGCAGTCAGTCCCATGCCGTGCCCCAGGATCATTCGGAGAATCTGGTCGCGCCGTGCTCCAATCGCCATGCGAAGGCCGATCTCCCGGGTTCTACGGGCAACCGCGAAGCTGACGATCCCGTAGACGCCGATCGACGCGATCAGCAGCCCGACGCCTCCGGCCAAACCAAACATCAACGCCGTCATGCGCGGCAGCAGCAGCGCTCCGCGCAGGTGCATCTTCATGGTTCGTACATCGAAGACCGGCAAGGAGCGGTCGAGGCCGGTAACCTGCTCCTTAACCGCGGGGAGCCACGCCGACGGCTCACCGGAGGTACGCACCGCCAGCGTGAGCCCCATAGGCATCTCCTCCTGCTCCGCGTTCTGCGCGAAGGAGTGGAAGACGGCCGGCTCCGGATCCTCGCCGATGGTTCGCACCTTGGACGTGGCGGCCAGGCCGATGATGCGATAGGGCTTGCCGTCGCGGTAGACGCGCCGGCCGATCGGATCCTGATCCCGAAAGGCCTTGCGGGCGAAGGCCTCGTTGACGATCAACACGCCTTCGCCGCCAACCCGTTCGGCGCCGAAGTCCTGACCGCGCACCAGGGGAATCCCCAAGGTGTCGAAGTATCTCGGACCGATCATCACCGCTTGGGTATGAATGGGTGTCGCCCGCGGATCGGAGCGCTGCTCCTCGGTGACGAAGAGGCCGCTCGCGGTGATGAAACTGAGGGGTGGAAGGTTGGTGTACGACACGGCCTTCACTCCGGGCACGGCGCTCAACCGCGTGGCGAGAGTCTCAAAGAACCGGCGCGTCCGCGCGGTGTCATAGCCGTTGGCGGGCGGGTCGATCTGCACCAGCAGAACGTCGCGCGCGCTCATGCCGAGGTCCATGTCTTGAGCGGCCGTCAGGCTGCGCAGAAACAGCGTGGAGGCGATCAACAGGATCGCCGAGACGGCCACTTGGGCGACAATCAGCTCGTTGCGCAATCCGAAACGCCGCCAGCCGGCGGTGGTGGCGGTGCGAGTATGGAGGGCGGTGGTCAGATCGCGGCGCGTAACGCGCAGCGCCGGCGCCAGGCCGAGCACCAGTCCGGTGAGGATCGAGAGAACGACGGCGAACGCCGCCACATGGCTGTCCAGCTTGATGGTGAAATCGATAGGCGCCGTCATCGGGAGCCGGAATCGGCCGATCATCCGCCCGGCGTAGAAGGCCAGTCCGAGCCCGCCCACGCCGCCGAGCAAGCCCAGCGCCAGGCTCTCGGTCACCAGTTGCCGAATCAGGCGGCCGCGCCCCGCGCCGATGGCCAGCCGCGTCGCGATCTCCGCTTGGCGGCTCGCCCCGCGCGCCAGCAGAAGGTTCGCGACGTTGGAGCAGGCGATCAGCAACACCATGAACGCCACCGCCAGCAGCGCCCCAAAGAACACGCTGAAGATGCGGCGCAGCCCGGCCTGAAGCTGACCGGCTCGTTCGACGTAGAATCCTCGCTCCTTCCACCGGGCCGGGTCCGTGGCGCGGAACTGGGCGGCAATCACCGCGAACTCCGCGTTGGCCTGGGCGATGCTCACGTCGGGGCGCAGCCGCGCGACGGGCCAGAACCAGGAATAGACACGGTCCTTGAGGAGGTTGTACCCGCCCTTGGGAAACGGGATGCGGTCGAGCATCGACAGCGGAAGCCAGTAGTCGGCGGTCAGCGCCGCCTCGTGCCCGTGGAATCCCGGAGGCGCAACACCCACCACTCGCGTATTCCGGCCGTTGAACAGGATCTCCCGGCCGACCACCGCCGGGTCGGCGCCGAACCGGTCTTGCCAAAGCCGGTGGGACAGGAGGATGGCGGGCGCGGCGCCGGGAGCGTCCTCCCCGGCAAGGAAGCCCCGTCCCAGGTAGGGGCGAATCCCGAGGAGATCAAAGTAGTTCGCTGTCACCAGCCAGCCCCACTCGCGCCGCGCCGTCACCCCGTCGCCGATGTTGGCGGGAACGAACGGGAACACGGCGCCGACGGCGGCCAGGGATTGCTGTTTTTCCCGGATCTCAACCAGTTCGGGGTAAGGAAACGCGCTGCCGGGTTCGCCCTTCTCCGTGGGGACGATGGTCACCAGCGACGCGGGTTCGGCAACGTTGGGAGGCGTGCGAAACAGGGCTGCGTTCGCCACGCCGAAGATGGTGGCGCACCCGCCGATTCCGAGGCTCGCCGAAGCGATGGCCACGGCGGTGAATCCGGGCTGCCGGCGGAGGCTTCGGAGCGCGTACTTCAGATCCTGTATCAGTTCATCCAGCCAGCGGGCGATCCAGACCGAGCGGGCCTCCTCCCGGATCAGCGTGGCGTTGCCGAAACGCCGGCGCGCGGCCGCTTCCGCCGCGTCCTGGGAGAGGCCGTCTTCCATGAGCGCTTCCACGTGCAGCGCCAGGTGCGACTCCACCTCGTCCGCCAACAGTCGTCCGCGCTCCTCCCGTCGCCACAGGTAGCGCAAGCGCCGCATCAGTTTGCCGAGCATCAGGCGCTCCCCAGGACCTTGGCGATGGCCAGGGTCATGTTCTGGTAGCGTTCGGTTTCGGCCTGCAAGCGCTTTAAGCCCGCGGGAGTCAGGCGGTGGAAACGGGCGCGGCGGTTGGTTGGGGTCACGCTCCACTCGCCCTCGATCCATCCATTCAGCTCAAGGCGTTGGAGGGCGGGGTACAAAGACCCCTCCTCAACCCGGAAGAAATCGTCGCTCACCTGTTGCAGGAACCGCGCGATGCCGTAGCCGTGCATCCGTCCATGGCGCAGCGCGCTCAGGACCAGCATGTCGAGCGTCCCGGCAAGGAGGTCTTTATCCTTTGCCATAGACAGTCTTAGTATGTGACTGACTGTATTTCCTAGTCAAGATGCCATATCAGGCAAAGACGGTCTAGGGTTCCCGCCGAATCGTCTGTCAGTGCCGCCGCACGGCCACCAGTTCGTAGCTCGAAACCGTAGCGTTGACGATCCGGGTTCGCACCAGCGCCTCGAAGTACGGCAGTCGGTCGCCGGGCCGCAGTCCCAGGGCGTTGCGCAGGGCGGTCACGCGCCGTTCGTCGGTGATGAACTCGCCGCCGGATTCCGTCGCCGCGATCATCGTTCCCGAGATCAGTACCGCGCTGCCCGTACCCCTGGGATTCGGCAGATAGGCCAGCCGGCAGTACGCCACGGTGGTCCAGTCGTCGTGATACGCCGGATCTTCGCCCGCTAGAGGCTTCCGGTTCACGAACGAGGCGTGCCGAGGCGCCTCCTCGAAGACGGTCTGGAAGTTCAACGAATCCTCAAAGAGTTCCAGCCACGGGTTCGAGCGGCGGCTCCCCGTCAGGATCGCGTTGCTGGTGGCGATTTGCGCAATCGTGATGTCCCGGCCGCTGACGATATCGAGCGGCAGTCGCTCCGCGGCGAACAGCGCCCCCAATTTTCGGGCCGCCGACGCGTCCTGTACGCCGGTGAAACGCCGGGCCGCCACCGCCTCGGCCATCGTTCGCACCCGTGGATCGGCGATGCGTTCGGAGGCGATGCGGTTCATCCGGTGGCCCTCATACTCGGAAAGCGTCAGGTTTCGCTTGATTTCGTTCTGAAACAGCGTCAGATTTGCGTCCGCCAGCACCATATAGGTGGGACGTCCGTTGCCCACCATTTCGCGCCAGAACTCGGCCACCACCACGGGCGGAGTGTACGAGACGGCCAACTGTGTCTCCAGCCGCTGGTTCTTGACCCACAGCGCGCCGCTGGCCATAACCGCCGCCAGGGCGAGTCCGAACCCCACCAGGGGCCAGCGAGCCCAGCGGCGGGGCGTCGTCACCGGCGCCGGCGCTGCGGCGGGCTCTCCCATCGGTTCGGCGGCTTCCCGGTCCGGGGCCGCCGGAACGAATCTCGGAACGTACGAACCCTTCGGAAGTTCGATCCGGACGTCACAGTCGGCCGCTTCCGCCGAATACAGTTCCTCCAGTTTCTCCCGGAGCGCGTGCGCCCGTCGCCGGACCGCCGAATCCTCGCCTGTCGAGTAGGACGCCGGCCGTCCCAACGCCTCCACTCCCACACGGTACTCGTTGATCTCGCTCGCGCGCCCGGCGATTTCCATCTCGCAGACGAATCGGAGGAAACTCCGCAGCTGCTCGGACCTCGAGAACGCCAAACTGCGCAACGCCAATTCGAGCGCCTCGCGCTTTTCTCCGATACCCAACATCACCGACGACCCCATTAACGATCTTCTCGTCCGAATTATACCTCATAGGGGCTAACCTCTGTGGATTGAGCAACTTCGAGAATCCTGGTAACCGTTCCGTAACGGTTCCGCTTCTGGTTGGACCTCTCCGCCCACCCATACACTTGAGGTGTTTGTAAGGAGTCTTTGCATGAGTGTGCCTCGTATACGAGCCGGCCTTGCCGTCGGCTGCCTCCTGATTCTCGCTGCATCGTTTCCCGCCTCCGCCCAGGATCCCCGGGGCGCCGTCGTCGGCCGGGTCGCCGACACATCGGGTGCGGTAATTCCGAATGCCGAAGTTCGAATCACCAATGACGATACCGGAGTGGCTGTCACCGCCAAGGCGAACGGCTCCGGAAATTTCATCCTTCCCTATCTGCTTGCGGGTCAATACACCCTGACCTGCGAGACCGAGGGCTTCAAGAAGTGGGTCCGCCAGGGAATCCAGGTCCGCATTCAGGACACGGTGGAAGTCAACATTGATCTCCAGGTCGGCACGGCCTCGGAGACGGTTGAAGTTAAGGACACGACGCCCCTGCTCGCCACCGCCGAAGCCTCGCTCGGCCAGGTGATCGACACCCGCCGTGTTCTTGAACTGCCCCAGTTCGCCGGCAACGCCATGGACCTTGTCCACCTGGCGCCCGGAACCGTCAATGGCACCAACCTTCGTCTCCGCAAGGCCGGATTCAACTCCGCGCCGTCCACCTTCTCCACCGACGGCGGCGGAAACAACCAGAACGAGTTCATGATCGACGGCGTGTCCAATACTTATTCCGACGGCACGGCCCCGCGCGTGGCATTCTCCCCGCCGCAGTTCGCCATTGCGGAGTTCAAGGTGCAAACCTCGGCCTTTGACGCCTCCCTGGGACACACCATGGGCAGCACGGTCAACCTGTCGTCCAAGTCTGGAACGAACGCCTTCCACGGCGAAGCGCACGAGTGGTTCCGCCACAGCGCCCTCGACGCGCCGACGCTCTTCCAGAACCGTTCCGGCCAGAAGATCTCCATCTATCAGGACAATCGCTACGGCTTCAGCGCCGGCGCCCCGATCTACATCCCCCACCTCTATAACGGAAAGAACCGGACGTTCTGGTTCTTTTGCTGGGAGGCCAATAAGTTCGGCAACCCCGACGCGGGCGGCAACGCCACCTCCTCGGTTCCCACCGCGCTGATGCATCAGGGCGACTTCTCGGAGTTCCTGGCGCTCGGGTCCAGTTACCAGCTCTACGACCCGCGCAGCACCCGCCTTCAGAACGGGAGCTACGTCCGCACCGCCATCCCGAACAACGTGATTCCCAAATCGCAGCTCGATCCCGTCGGCATGGCGCTGATGGGGCTGCTGCCGACGCCGAACCAGCCGGGCACCCGCGACTTCCGCAATAACTACTACCGCTCCGGCAAGGCGCTCGAGGACTACTGGGCCTGGATTGGCCGCTTCGACCACGCCTTCAGCGAGAGCCATCGCATCTTCATCCGCCTCCACCGCGACTATTGGCAGGAGGATAAGAACCGCGACTTCAACAACAGCGTCCGCGGCGTCATCCTGAATCGCAACAACAAGGGCATCGCCTTCGACGACGTTTACGTCTTCAACCCGAGCCTGCTGATGAACTTCCGCTACGGCCTGACCTTCCAGGACTTCCCGGAGCGGCGCGCCTCGCAGGGATTCGATCTCTCATCGCTCGGATTCTCCTCCCAGTTGATTTCCTTGCTGCCTGACAAAACTAAGGTGACGCTGCCCAATACGGCGTTCGGCCAGTTCACCGGCATCTCCGCCTGGGAGTCGCAGGACGGTTACACCGCCTCCACCACGAACTCCTTCGTTGCCAACTTCACCAAACTCAAAGGCAACCACAACATCCGCTTCGGCCCCGAATTCCGCGTCTATCGCGAGAGCCGTAACCGTTACGGCCCGTCGTTGTCGCCGAACTTCACCTTCAATACCGACTTTGTGAAAGCCACCGATACGTCTTCCGCGCCCACCGCGGGCGGAGAAATCGCGTCCATGCTACTGGGCGTTCCGGCCGGCAGCATCACCAAAGTGGATAGCTACGTGGAGCAGGACAAGTACTGGGCGTTGTACGTCCAGGACGACTGGAAGATCACCACGCGCCTGACCCTCAACCTTGGCCTGCGCTGGGAGAACGAGTCGCCCATGACCGAGCGCTTCGACCGCTCCGCCATCCACTTTGCGGGTACGACGTCCAATCCCATCGAGGCCGCCGCGCGCGCCAACTACGCGACCGCCGGGCCCATCGCCGAACTGCCGCTCAGCTCCTTCAAGGTGCTTGGCGGACTCACCTACGCTAACGTCGCGCCGAACGGCCGCAACTACTGGGACGGTGAGAAGGGGAACTTCAATCCCCGCATCGGCCTCGCCTATCAGTTCCGGCCGAAGACGATTGTGCGGGCCGGTTACGGGCTCTTCACCGGATCGATCGGCGTCAATTACACGAACACCAACCTGACCGGCTATTCGCTGGCGACGCCCATCAACGCCTCGCTCGATAACGGTCTCACCTATGTCGCCAGCATCTCGAATCCGTTTCCGAATGGGCTGCTCACCCCGCTTGGCAACAAGGGCGGCCTCACCACGAACCTGGGCCAGTCGGTAACGTTTTTCCCGGAGCACCGCAGCCATCCGTACTCCCAGCGCTGGAGCTTCGGCCTCCAGCAGGAGTTGCCCCAGAAGGTCCTGCTTGAAGTCTCCTACGTGGGCAATCGGAACACGCGCTTGAGCGTCAATCGCGAATTCAGCTTTACGCCGGCCCAATACCTGAGCACCTCGCCGACACGCGACCAGGCCACCATCGACTTCCTCGGCAAGAGCTTCACGAATCCCTTCTACGGGTTGAACTCGGTCTACACCAAGACCATCACCCGCGCCAATCTCCTCAAGCCGTTCAACGAGTTCTCGAGTGTGCAGATCAACGGCGACCCCGCCGGCTACTCCTGGTATCACTCCTTGCAGGCCCGCTTTGAGCGGCGTTTTGCTAACTCCTGGACTGTCCAGTCCTCCTATACCTGGTCGAAAGCCATGGAGGCGGTCGAATTCCTGAACGCGCAGGATCCGATGCCGTATGAGAGTCTTGCCGGGCTCGACCGTACGCACCGGCTCACCGGTTCCGGCATCTGGGAAATCCCGGTCGGCCGCGGCCGGAAGTTCGGCTCCAATTGGAATAAGGCGGTGGACTTCGTGGCGGGCGGCTGGCAGTTGAGCGGCCTATATCAGCACCAGAGCGGCGCGCCGCTCGGTTTTGGCAACCGCATCTTCACCGGCGACCTGCACAACATCGTGCTGCCGAACGATCAGAAGAGTCCCGACCATTGGTTCGTCCCCGCGGCCCAGGCGGGCTTTGAAACGAACGGATCGAAGCAGCTGGCCTCCAACCTTCGGGCGCTTTCGCTGCGCTTCAGTTCGGTCCGCGGCCCCAACCAGGACCGCTGGGATTTCGCGCTGATCAAGACCTTCCGGATCACCGAGCGCATCCACATGGACTATCGCGCGGAGACCTTCAACGCATTGAACCACCCCAATCTGTACGACCCAACCACGGACCCCACCAGCGCATCCTGGGGCGCCATCACCGGTCAGGACACACCGAGGTCCTGGCAGATGGCTCTCAAGCTGGGCTGGTAAGTCCGTCACGCCCACCACACGACAAGGCCGCTCAAACCGAGCGGCCTTGTTCCATTTGCAGTGAATCCTTCGTCGCTAGAGCGGGCTCAGTGGCCGGCGCGAGCGCCCAGCCCGCGCGTGTACTCCGCCAGTCGCTCCAGCTTCGAACAGGCCGCCCCGCTATCCAGCGACTCCGCCGCCGCCGCCATCGCCTCGCGGGGAGTCGTGACCTTTCCGGATGCCATGAGCGCCGCGGCCGCATTCACCAGCACAACGTCGCGCCGCGGCCCCCGCTCGCCATGCAGGATACGGCGGACGATTTCGGCGTTCCGGGCGGGATCCCCGCCGGCCAGTTCCGCCAACCTGGCCCGAGACACTCCGAAATCGCGCGGCTCCCAGATCTGCTTGCCCACCTCCGTCCCGGTCACCTCGTACACCTGGGTCGGTTCCGTGGTGCTCACCTCGTCCAGACCATCGAAGCCGTGGACGATATAGGAGTGCTCAGTCCCGAGCGCCGCTAACGCATGCGCCATCAGTTCCGCCGCTTCGGGCGACGGCGCGCCGATCAGCTGCTTTCGGGCCCCGGCCGGATTCGTCAGCGGACCCAGCAGGTTAAACACCGTTCGCATCTTCAGCTCCGCCCGAGCCGGTTGCGCGTACTTCATCGCCGGATGGTGCGCCGGAGCGAAAAGGAATCCGATTCCCACCTCTCGGATTGCTCCGGCCGTCTGCTCCGGCGTCAGGGTGATTCCGACGCCCAGCGCCTCCAGCACGTCCGCGCTACCGCACTTGCTCGAAAGCGACCGGTTGCCGTGCTTGGCTACCCGCACACCGGCGCCGGCCGCGGTCAACGCCGCCGCTGTCGAGATGTTGAACGTGCCCTGGGCGTCGCCGCCCGTGCCGCAGGTGTCGATCAGCGGTTCCCCGTCTGCCTCCACCTCGACGCGCGCCGAGACGTCGCGCATGGCGGAGGCGAATCCCACCACCTCCTCCGGCTTCTCCCCCTTCATCTTCAGCGCCACCAGGAAGGCGGCGATTTGCGCCGTCGTGGCCTCGCCGGCAAGGATCAACGACATCGCCTCGCGGGCGGACTCGCGCGTCAACTCGCCACGGGCCGCAACCCGGTGCAGGAATGGGAGAAAGGCCATGTTATAGTGGGACTTCCGGCTTTTCTTCGAGCGTAGCATACCCTCTGGAAAGCAGGCCTTATCCATGAAAATTCACGAGTATCAGGCAAAGGCGATTCTCGCCCGATATGCCGTTCCCGTGCCTCGCGGCAAGGTCGCGTTCACCGTCGATGAGGCGGAGGCTGCGGCCCGGGAACTCGGCGGAAGTGTTGTCGTCAAAGCGCAAATCCACGCCGGCGGCCGGGGAAAAGGCGGCGGCGTGAAGGTGGCCAAGGACGCGACGGAGGCGAGGGAACTCGCCAGCCGCATTCTGGGGATGACGCTGGTCACCCACCAGACCGGGCCGGAGGGTCGCGTGGTCAAGCGGCTGCTGATCGAAGAGACGCTGCCCATCGAGCGGGAACTCTACCTCGGCATCGTGCTCGACCGCGTGCAGGGCAAACCCGTCCTGATGGCCTCGGCCGCGGGCGGCATGGACATCGAGGAAGTGGCGGCCAAGACGCCCGAGAAGATCCTCAAGGCGACCATCGATCCGGGTCTCGGACTGCTGGCCTTCCAGGCCCGCAAGCTCGCCTTCGGCATCGGCATCCCGGCGGCCTCGGTGAACGGCGCCGTGCAGGCCATGATGGCGCTCGCCAGGGCGTCGATGGACGTCGATGCGTCGCTCGCCGAAATCAACCCGTTCATCCTCACCAAGGACGGCAAGGTCTACGCCCTCGACGCCAAGATCAACATCGACGATAACGCTCTGTACCGTCACAAGGACCTGATCGAATTGCGCGACCTCAACGAAGAGGATCCCCTGGAGGTCGAGGCGTCGAAGTTCGGCCTGAACTACATCAAGCTGGACGGCACGGTGGGCTGCATGGTGAACGGCGCGGGTCTCGCCATGGCCACCATGGACATCATTAAATACGCCGGCGGAAGTCCCGCGAACTTCCTGGACGTCGGCGGGGGCGCGAACGCCGAGCAGGTGAAGAACGCCTTCCGCATCCTGATTTCGGATACCAGCGTGAAGGCCGTGCTGATCAACATCTTCGGCGGCATTTTGCGGTGCGACACGCTGGCCAGCGGTGTTGTGGCCGCCGCGCGCGAGTTGAACATGCAGATCCCCATCGTGGTCCGCATGGAAGGCACGAACGTGGAACTGGGCCGGCAGATACTGAACGAATCCGGTTTGAAACTCACGGTTGCCGACGGCATGAAGGACGCCGCGGAGAAAGTGGTGGCGTTGGCGAAATGAGCGTACTGGTTAACGAAAATACTCGCCTGATCGTGCAGGGATTCACGGGCAAGGAAGGCACGTTCCACGCCACGCAGGCCATCGCCTACGGGACCAACGTGGTCGGCGGCGTGGTGCCCGGCAAGGGCGGCTCGACGCACCTGGACCGGCCCGTGTTCAACACGGTGGCCGACGCGGTGCGCGAGACCGGCGCAAACGCTAGCGTTATCTTTGTGCCGCCGCCATTCGCCGCCGAAGCGATCATGGAGGCGGCCGACGCGGGCATCCCGCTGGTGGTCGCCATCACCGAAGGCATTCCGGCCATCGACATGGTGAAGGCTTGGGCGTTCCTCAAGGATCACCCGGCCACTCGCCTCATTGGGCCGAACTGTCCGGGCATTATCTCGCCGGGCAAGTGCAAGATCGGCATCATGCCGGCGCACATCCACAAGCCGGGCCACGTCGGCGTCGTGTCCCGCTCGGGCACGCTGACCTACGAGGCGGTGGGCCAGTTGACCAAGCTCGGCATCGGGCAGTCCACCTGCATCGGCATCGGCGGCGATCCCATCATCGGCACTACGTTCCTCGACGCCCTGACGCTGTTCAATGAGGATCCGGACACCCACGCCATCATCATGATCGGCGAAATCGGCGGCAACGCGGAAGAGACCGCCGCCGCCTACATCAAGGCGAACGTGAAGAAGCCGGTGGTCGGTTTCATCGCGGGTCAGACGGCGCCTCCGGGCCGCCGCATGGGCCACGCCGGCGCGATTATTTCGGGCGGTTCCGGCAAGGCGTCTGACAAAATCGCCGCCATGCAGGACGCGGGCGTCACCGTGTGCCCCACTCCGGCCGACCTCGGGGAGAAGATCCGCGAGCGGCTGCAATAACAGGACTCACTACTCACAGATGCAACGTACATTCGCAATCATCAAGCCGGACGCCGTCGCGGCCGGCCAGCAGGGCGAGATCATCTCGATCATCCTGCAGAACGGATTCAAGATCCTCGGCATGAAGCAGAAGCGGCTGTCGCGCGCCGACGCCGAGGGCTTCTACGCCGTTCACGCGGGCAAGGGCTTTTTCGCCGAACTGGTCGACTTCATGACCGAAGGTCCGGTGGTGGTGCTGGCGCTCGAGCGCGAGGACGCCATCAAGAAGTGGCGCGAAGTGATGGGCGCCACCAATCCCGCCAACGCCGCCGAAGGCACCATCCGCAAGCGCTTCGCCGCCAGCGTCGGGCGCAACTGCGTGCATGGGTCCGATGCGCCGGAAACGGCCGCCGTCGAAATCCCGTTCTTTTTCGCAACCTCCGAACTGCTGTAAGCGGGCGCCGTGAAACTCGCGTTGATTGGATATGGGAACGTGGGCCGGGCCTTTGCGCGCCTGCTCGACGCCAGGCGCTCCACGTTCCCGTTCCGCATCGTGGCGATTCACACCGCGCGGCATGGTTCGGCCTACGGGCTGCGGGGCGGCGTTCCCGCTCCCCCGTTCGGTCCGCCGGCCGACTCGGTCGAGGAGTTCCTCGATCAATCGCGCGCCGAAGTGGCCGTCGAGTTGACCACCCTTAACCCCGCCACCGGCGAGCCAGCCATCGGGCACATCCGCGCGGCGTTCGCGCGCCGGATGCACGTCATCACGGCCAACAAGGGACCCATCGCGCACGCCTTCGCCTCGTTGCGTGAAGAGGCCGAGCGCGCGCTGGTCGAGTTCCGCTACGAATCCACCGTGATGGACGGCGCTCCCGTGTTCAACATGGTCCGAAACAATTTGCCGGGAGTTCGTGTACTCGGATTCACCGGCGCGTTGAACTCCACCAGCAAACTCGTGATCGACGCCATGCGGCGCGGGCTGAGCTTCGACGATGGCGTCCGCGAGGCCCAGAAGATGGGTGTGGCGGAGGCCGACGCCAGTTACGACACCGACGGCTGGGATTCCGCCGCCAAGGGCGCCGCTCTCGCCAACGTGCTGATGGACGCGCGCGTGACGCCGCTCGACGTGGAGCGCCGCGGCATCGGCCGGCTCACTCCCGAGCGTGTGCGCGAACTCGCGGGAAACCGCAAACGTCCCGTCCTGATCACCCGCGGGCGCCTGTCCGGCGGCAAGGTGAAGGTCCGCGTCCGCGCCGAGGTGCTCGACGAAACCGACCCCCTCGCCACCGTGCAGGGAACTTCGAATATCATCCTGTTTCATACCGACCTGATGGGTACCGTGGGAACCGTCTCCATCGAGCCGGGCGTGGAGCAGACGGCCTACGGGGTATTCAGCGACCTGATCGACATCGCAAAAACAATATGAAGCTGATCCGTTTCGAACATGGCGGCGGGATTTTCGCCGGGGTGTTGCGGGGCGATTCCATCGCTCCGGTGACCGAGATCAACGCCCGCAAGGGAACGCGCGCGCCGGACGACCTGCTGGCCATCATCCAGTCGGGCGATCTCGACCCGTTGCGCGATCTGTCGGGCGTGGCCACCGTGCCGGTCACCGAAGTGAAGCCGGTGCTGCCCTACGACATGCCGCCCAAGATCTGGTGCATCGGCCTGAACTACAAGTCGCACGCCGCCGACATCAACGCCGTCCAGCCGGAGGAGCCGGGCAGTTTCATGAAGCCCGCGTCCTGCATGTTCCCTCCCGGCGGAGACATCATTCTGCCGCCGCCCGCGGTGTCGGACGACGTCGACGCGGAAGGCGAACTGGGCGTCATCATCGGAAAGAAGTGCCGTTTCGTGCCGGCCGGCGACGTTCCGGGCGTAATCTTCGGCTATACGACGACGCTCGATCTGACGGCGCTCGACGTGTTGCGCCGCAATCCGCGCTACCTGACGCGTGCCAAGAGCATCGATACGTTCTTCAGTTTCGGCCCGGTCATCGTCACCGCCGACGAGGTCGCCGACGTCGATCAACTCGAAGTCGTCACGGAGCACAACGACGGCGTCTGCTCCCGCGACTTCGTCTACAACATGCATCACCGGCCCTATGAGCTGGTGCGTTTCCACAGCGACTATTTCACCCTGAACCCCGGCGATCTGATTTCCACCGGCTGTCCCAAGGGCGCGCGGATCAAGCCGGGCGACCGCGTCCGCTCGCGCATCGAAGGCGTCGGCCAACTGAACGCCCGCGTGTTGGGACCGGAGGCGTTCCGGCATTGAAGACGGCCATCTTCGGCGGCACGTTCGATCCGGTCCATTGCGCGCATCTCACCGTCGCGCGGGAGGCCGCCCTCGGGTTCGGAATCGACAAGGTGCTGTTCGTCGTCGCCGCCAATCCCCCCCACAAGCCGAACGCCACGCACGCGCCCTTCGAGGACCGTTACCGGATGGTGGAACTCGCCTGTGAGGGTGAGCCGCTGTTTGCCCCATCCCGCCTCGAGGAGGGCGCAGAACGCAGCTACTCCATTCATACGATCGAGCGTGTTCGCGCCGGACTCGGGTCCGACGACGCGCTGCTGTTCATCATCGGCGCCGACGCCTTCGCCGAAATCGAGTCGTGGCGCCGCTGGCGCGACGTGATGCAGGCGGTGGAGTTCATCGTCGTCACCCGCCCGGGCCACGTCTACCGCACGCCGGTCGGCGCCCGCGTGCATCGTCTCGATACGCTGGCGTTGCCGGTGTCGTCCACCGACCTCCGGCGTCGTCTCGGAGCGGGAGAGCAGCCCGCGGAGCTGCCGTCTCCGGTCTATCGCTACATTCTCGACAAGCATCTGTACGGAGCTTGAACATGGTTCGGCTGCTGACTCTTGACGCTGTCCCCTCCGTCATCGAACTATCGGCCGCGGCGGGTTGGAACCAGACGCCGGAGGACTGGTCACGCATGATCCGGCTCGAACCGGAAGGCTGCTTCTGCATCGAGCGCGACGGGCGTGTCGTCGCCACCGCCACGCTGCTCTGCTTCGGTGCGGAGCTCGCCTGGATCGGCATGGTGTTGACTCACCGCGATTATCAACGGCGCGGCTTTGCGCGGCGGCTGATGTCGGCCGCCGTGGATACGGCCCGCGGCCGCGGCGTGCGATCTGTCAAGCTCGACGCCACCGACCAGGGCCACGCCCTCTACGAAAGCTTCGGCTTCGTCGACGAGCAGCCCATCGAACGCTGGCGGCGCGAGCCGCGTCCGGCCGAGCCCGAACCAGCGGCGACGGGCCCGGTTCCCCACGCTCTCGATCGCGAGGCGTGTGGCGTCGACCGCTCCCGCTTCATCGATGCGCTGCCGGGCCCCGTACGAGCGTGCGATGAAGCCTATGCGCTGACCCGGCCGGGCGCCCGCGCCAACTACGCTGGACCGATCGTCGCGCGACACCCGCGCGATGCGGACCGTCTGCTCGCATCCCTGCTCGACGACGGCGCCTGGTATCTGGACCTGCTGCCATCAAACCAGGCGGCGCGCATCATCGCGTCCGAGCACGGATTCGCCCCGGTGCGCCATCTCACACGGATGCGCCTTGGCCAGCCGATCCAGACGCGCGATGATTATGTATTCGGCATTGCGGGATTCGAAGCGGGGTGAGTCATGATTCGGAATGAAGCGGAGCTGGACGAAAGGCTGTCCCGGCCGTCGGTGGCCGACGTGGCCGCCGCCGCCGCGTTGAAGGGCGATCTGTTGATCCTCGGCGCCGGCGGCAAGATGGGGCCGTCGCTGGCCCTCAGGGCGCGCCGCGCCATCGAAAAAGCCGGAGCGCCGCACCGCGTGATCGCCGTCGCCCGCTTTACGCGCGCCGAACTGGTGGAGCCCTTGCGCGCCGCCGGCGTGGAGACGATCGCCTCGAACCTGCTCGAGCCCGGCGCCCTGGCCGCGCTGCCTGATTCGCCGAACGTCATCTTCATGGCCGCCATGAAGTTCGGGACCACTGGCGCGGAACCCATGACCTGGGCCATGAACACCCACCTGCCGGGCCTGGTCGCCGAGCGCTACCGTGACTCGTCCATCGTGGCGTTTTCCACTGGCAACGTATATCCGCTCTCGCCCGCAGTGAGCGGCGGTTGCACCGAATTCGCATCGCCCAACCCGGTTGGCGAATATGCCCAATCCGCGCTGGGCCGCGAGCGCATGTTCGAATACGGCGCCCGGACTTATGGGACTCAGTCCGTCATCCTGCGCCTGAATTACGCCAACGAGTTACGCTACGGCGTGCTGGCGGACATCGCCCGCAAGGTGTTTGAACGCCGTCCCGTGGACCTTCGGATGGGGGCCGTGAACGTCATCTGGCAGGGCGATGCGAACTCGGTCTGTCTGCGGGCGTTTTCCCATGTCGAGGCGCCGCCGCTGATCCTGAATCTCACCGGGCCTGAGACCGTCTCGGTCCGCTATCTCGCCAACGAGTTCGGCCGCCGCTTTGGCGTGGACCCCGTGCTCGACGGCGCTGAGTCGGAGACAGCGCTGCTCAGCAACGCCTCCCTGTGTTGCCGCCTGTTCGGATACCCGTTGGTGACGCTGGGTGAGATGATTGAGTGGGTCGCCGCCTGGGTTTCCGCGGGCGGAACCACGCTCGGCAAACCCACTCACTTTGAAACTCGCAACGGCCGCTTCTGAGTTACTGCTCGGGAAGCGTGGCGGGCGGTTGTTCGAACAGGTCCTTGCCTAACACGAACCGGACCAGCGGATTCACATCCGGTATCGTATTCGCTCCGGACGCCAGAAACGTCAGCGCCTGTTGCAGGGTCGCGAGCCCGATCACCGACTGTGTCGCCGTTCCCAGCGGGATCAGGTACGTGTGCGGATTCTCGGGCAGCGTCGGATCGATCGCGCGCGCGATATCGTGGCGATAGAGTGACACTAGGTTGGCCGAATCCGCCGCGCGAATGATGGCCGATGTGGATGCATTGGCCACCGTCTCATCGCCCAGCGCCATCTGGAACAACACTCGCTTGGAAGTCTGCCCCGGCAGCGGCGCCGGCTTCATCAGCGGCCCCAGCACTACGTCCGACGCCATGGCCCCCATCCAGTCCACCCGCTCGATGAAGTCCTGCAACGCCGCTGCCCCCGGAGTGGAGCGCACCTTCACCGGTTGATCCCGGAGCGGGATATCGTCGATGAATCCTGCGCCGTTGTTCAACAGCGACGGCTGGCGCAACGCGAAGAGCGCCAGGGCGATCGCGCCCTCGGCCTTGGACAGGCGCGCGTCGGTCTGCTCGCCCAACGCCACGTTCAACACCGACGCCTGGATGTCCGGCGACAGGGACGTCAGCAACGCTCCATAGTCGCCGCCCAACGACTGGCCAAGATAGGAGATCGAAGACCCGTCCAGGTCCGGCTTTCCGTCGCCGTTCAAGTCGATGCCCGCCTTGATCGTTCGGATCAATTGCAGGTAGTCGACCACCGTCTGTCGCAAACAATCGCGCAACCCGGCCGGATTGCCCGGCGTGATCACCGTGCAGCCTTCCCCATCCCCGATCTGTCCGTCCCCATTCACGTCCACGCCGCGCCCCGGTATGGCGAACTCCACCACCGACCCGTCCTTGCCCACAAAACGCACGGTGGATAGCGGCCCGTCTCCATGACCGAAGGAGTTCATCCCGACCGCGGCGTATCCCATCGCGTTCGCCGCCGCGGCGACCGTCGAAAGCCCAAAGCTGTCGTCTCCGTAACCATGCCCGGCCAGAATGACGGGATAACCCCGCGCCGGCGGAGGCGTCTTCGGCAGCCACACATGGAATCCCAACTTGGCCATGCCCGTCACCGCCGGCGCCGCCAGCGTCGGGACGTTGGGAATCGTCAGGTTGGCTCCGATGAACTGGGGCGATTGAAAGGAGCCGAACGCCACTCCCCCGATCCCGAACTGCGTCACCAGGTCGGCGCTCAGCGGCAGCACGGAGTCCGTGAATTGTGCGGCGCCGCTTGTGGCGGTCTGCCGGTGCAGCACGATGCCCAGCAGGTTCGTCATCGTGATCGAAGTGGTGGGCGCATTGGTGGCGGGCGTAAGCGCGAACCGCGGATCCGATTGCGCGATCACCGTCGCCGCCTGTTCAAACCACGACGTGGCGGAAAGGGCGGTGTAGAGGCTCGCGCCCACCACCTTCGCGGGACTCACCGCCGCGGCGGCCTGCGATAGCGCGGCCGAAAACTGCGCGCAGTAATCGCCGCCGATCTGTTTGGCCACGCACCAGTCCAGCCCATAGTCGGCTTCCACGGGATCGCCCTTCACGTCCCGCACCGCGTCGGTGACCACGATCATGTAGCGTCGCGCGCTCTCCAGCGTCACATCGGGCTTGGCGTAGGCGGTGTTGGTCGCCGGATCCCAGATGGGCTTGTTGATCGGAGTCACCTTGCCCACCGCACCCATCATGGCGCGACCCGCCAGCAGCGGGTCAAGCCAGACGTAGAAGACCCCCTTGCGAAGCGTCGACGTGTCGATCGGTCCTGAAAACTTCACCGTCAGCCGGGCGTTCGGATTGAACCCGTCCAACTGGTTGATCAGCGATACTTCGCCGCAGTCGCTCGGCAGCGCCTGGCAATCCGGCGCCGGCAGATTCACGCGCCGCCCGGTTCGCTGCGCGGAGTCGGGCGTTGTCAGGAAATCAGTGGGAAAGGGCCCAATCTCCGGGCTCCTCGGGTCGAATTGAACCTTGACCCCGGCTCCAAAGCCGGCGGTCGTGATCAACAGCAGCAGCGTCAGTGTCTTCAGGCGCATGGCCCCTCCGCGTGAACAGTATTTAAAACCGACCAGGAGTGGGCGGCGCGCCGGCGCGGTCCAACTCCTTCTCCAGATTCTTGAGGTCCGTATCCATCAGTCGCCTGAGTTGGGCCAGTTGCTGCGTCAGTTCCTCGTTGGCGATCTGATAGGCCTCCTGCGCGGTCTTGGTCGGGCGCCCCGTCGTTCCGCGCACCGCTCCGGCCGCGGCGCCCACGCGCTCCTGTATGCTCACCGGCGTGGCTTCGTTTCGTTGCCGCATCACGTCGTCGCCCTGCAGGGCCATCTGAATCGCCCGTAGTCGGGACTCGATCGCCTTGGCCTCCTCGCGAGCCTTCGGCGCGAGCGTCGGCGTCGCGTCGATGGCCCGGATAATGGCCGATATGCGGGTCCGTGCGTCGGCGGCCGCCAGGTTGGCCGTGGCCATCGACTTCTGAAGCCGCGCCGTTTTCTCCTGGAACTCCGCCAGGGCCTGCCGGTCTTCTTTCGTCGAAGGCCCTTCGGCCGCCACTTCGAACGACTGCGAGCCGGGCAGGGGAGTCAGCGCACCGTTCACCCGCTTCGCCGCCGTCACCGTGTACTTGCCCGGCAAGGCTAGCGGCCCGGTTGGCCGGCGAAAGCTTGAATCCTCGTCATCGGGATCCGCGTTCGCGTTGCGTCGCGCGCCAGGGGGAGGCAAGGTCGGCGCCGGCCCGCGCAGGTCCCACGTCACGCGCTGAATGCCGCGTTGCATCGGCCCCTCGATCCGCCGCACAATTTTCCCGGCCGCGTCGGCGATGCTTAGGATGACGGCCGGCGCCTCCTCCTGGGCCTCGGCGCGCAACTCGTCGGGAGTCGGATACGGCGCCGTCTCGTTCTTCCGCGCCGCCTCGCGCTCCCGTTGCTCGCGCTGCTGCTTCTTCGTGCGGATCTGGTCCTTCAGGAAGTAGGTGAACGTGGCCCCCAGCGGCGGGTTCGGAGCGGCGTACAGTTGTTCACCGAGCGACGCCTTGCCCAGTCCGCCCAGCGGGCTTGCCGGAATATAGGAGAGCGCGCCCCGGACCGGAAACAGCGTGAACTCGCGCTTCAGCGAATCGCCCGCGACATTCCGCAGGGCGGAGTAGTCGTCCAGGATGTAGATTCCGCGGCCGAAGGTGCCCAGCACCAGGTCATTCTCACGCTTCTGAATGGCGATGTCCCGCACCTGGATCACCGGCAACCCTGCGTTCAGCTTGGTCCATTTCTCGCCGCCGTCGTTGCTGAAAAAGGCGCTGAACTCCGTGCCCGCAAACAGCAGTTTGGGATCGATGGGATCCTCCGCCAGCGCGTACACTGAGCCGGGTTCCGGCAGATTCCCGGCCGCCGAAGTCCAACTGCGGCCGCGGTCGGCGCTTTTGGCGACGTAGGGCTTGAAGTCGCCGTTCTGGTGATTGTCGACCACCACGTAGACGGTCCCGGCGTCGTGCTGCGACGCCACGATGCGCTGGATGTAGCCGTCCTCCGGCGCGCCGGCCATCTTTTCCGCCTTGCGCCACGTCTTGCCGCCGTCTTCGGTGATCTGCACCAGGCCATCGTCGGTTCCGACGTAGATCAACCCTTCCTGTTTCGGCGACTCGGCCAGCGCGGAGATGTTCCCGTAGAGCGCCGTCGAGACGTTCTTCTGAATCGCGTCCGCGCCCTGAACCTTGCCCATCACCAGCAGCTTGTTCCGGTCCAACTGGCGCGTCAGGTCGGGACTGACCGCGCGCCAACTGTCGCCCCGGTCGTCGCTCCGGAACAGCCGCTGCGATCCGATGTAGAGCCGTGTGTTCGAGTGCGGGCTGATGAAGTAAGGCGCGTCCCAGTTCCACCGCATCGGCGCGTCGCCCTTGGCCGGTTGAGGCTGTATCGAGACGCGTTCGCCGGTCCGCCGGTCGAAGCGCACGATTCCGGCGTGCTGTGAGGATGCGTAAACCGTATTGAGGTCCTTCGGGTCCGCCTTGGTGTAGAAACCGTCGCCCCCGTTGGTGACAAAGCAATCGGAGTTGGTGACGCCCGCCGTGGTCTTGGTGCGCGATGCGCAGCCGAAGCTCCCGTTATCCTGCGTGCCCCCGTAGACGTTATAGAAAGGGGTGGCGTCGTCCAGGCCGATATCGTACAACTGCGCGATGGGCAGGTTCGCCTTGAACTCCCAGTTGGCGGCGCGATCGTAGCTTTCGTAGACGCCCCCGTCGCAGGCCACCCGATAGTGGTCCGGCTGCTTCGGGTCGACCCAGATATCGTGATTGTCGACGTGCTTGTCGCGCGTTGGCAGCGAAGCGAGCGTGCGCCCGCCGTCGTCCGACACCTGGATGTTCACGTTCATGATGTAAACGCGGCCGGCGCTGTGCGGGTCCACCACTACTTTGGAGTAATACTGGCCCTGCTGGTCGAAGCTGTTGCGCTTCTCCCACGTCACCCCGTTATCGGCGGAGCGGTACAGTCCGCCCTTGCTCTCGGGCCCTTCCACCTGGGCGTAGAGGATGCTCGGATTCGACGGGGCGTAGGCCAGGCCAATGCGTCCCAACTCTCCCGTCGGTAGTCCTCCGCCGGCCTTGGTCCAAGTCTTTCCCGCGTCCGTGGACCGCCACACGGCGCTCTCCGGGCCGCCGTGCACCAGCGTGAAGTAACGCCGCTGGCGCTGGTGCGTGGAGGCGAGCAGGATGTCCGGATTGCGCGGATCCATGATCACATCGGCGACTCCCGTGTATTCGCCGACCTTGATCAGGCTGGTCCAGGACTTGCCGCCATCGGTGGATTTGTAGAGCCCCCGGTCCCCGCCGCCCTTCCACAGCGGCCCCGGCGCCGCCACGTACACGACGTTGGAATCGCGCGGGTCGACCAGGATCTTGGCGATGTGCTCGGACTTGCGCAGCCCCATGTTCTTCCACGTCCGGCCCGCATCTTCGCTTTTGTAAACGCCATCGCCGTAGCTGACGCTGCGCTGGTTGTTGTTCTCGCCGGTCCCCACCCAAACGACGGATGGATTCTTCGGATCGAGGGTGATCGTACCGATCGAATAGGAGCCCTGCGAATCGAACAGCGGGGTCCAGGTGACGCCGTTGTTGACCGTTTTCCAGACCCCGCCGCTGGCCACGGCGACGTAATAGTAGTTGGAATTATCCGGATGGACGGCGAACTGATTCACGCGGCCGGAGGTGAAAGCGGGGCCGATGGTGCGGAACCGGAGTCCGTTGAAGGTGGTGGCCGGCGTGGCGTCGCTATCGGCGCGTTGCCGGGTATCTGCGTCCTGGGCGCACAGTACGGCGCACAGGCACACGGCGAGGGCTGCGGCTGGCTTCATTGGTATATCGAGTGTAGCGTCTTATGCGGGCGTGATTTCGTCGGCGCGCGCGGTCATGGCGGCGATGCAGAAGGCGATGTGCTCATCGAGCTCCACGCCGAGCCCTTTTGCCCCATTGAGGACATCGTCGCGGCTGACGGCGCGGGCAAAGGCTTTGTCCTTGAGTTTCTTGCGGACGCTCTTCACCTGGACGTCCTTGATGCTGCGGCTGGGCTGGACGTAAGCGCAGGCGGTGAGGAAGCCGGCGAGCTCATCGCAGGCGAACAAGGTCTTTTCGAGCGGCGTTTCGCGGGGAACGCCGGTAAAGTCGGCATGGGAGAGGATCGCACGTCGGATTTCGGGATCGACGCCGCGTTCAGCCAGGATGGGCTCGCCTTTGATGGGGTGATCGGGCAATTCGGGATGGATTTCCCAATCGAAGTCGTGGAGGAGGGCGGTGACGGACCATTTGGTCTCGTCCTCCCCCAATTTTCGGGCATAAGCGGCGACACAAGCCTCGACGGCGAGTGCATGGCGGCGAAGGCTATCGGATTTGGTGAATTCGCAGAGGAGATCCCAGGCTTTTTGGCGATCCATGTTGTTCTCGTTCCAGGATATGTTATATTGACAGTAGTTCGTCACCCTGTGGGCCTGTGGCGCAGTTGGGAGCGCGCTTCCATGGCATGGAAGAGGTCGAGAGTTCGAATCTCTCCAGGTCCACCAAAACTCCTCAAACACTTACACTATTCCCGACCTGAAACGTTCCTGCCCGGAGTCCGACTGGGGTCCAGACCTCGTTCAGGTGTGGGCACCCACCACGCTTTCGCTGCTGCCCACGACTTGGTCTTTGCCTTCAACGGGATTCGTCCAATGGGCGGTTTGGGTACCGATCTTCGAGTTGTTGTCTGGTGCAGACAATACTGCATTCACCTATAAGGACAGTGCCCGAGGTGCCCCGGGGCTCAGAGCCTGGCCCGGGACGGGGAGGCCGCGAGTTGGAAGGAGGATGCGTGCCAGTCAACACCGATCCGGGCCTTGCTGCTAGAATCTCGATATCTGAACCGCAGATGAAACGTGTTGTCTTCTATTCTTGGCAGTCTGATTTGCCTAATGGTACGAACCGCGGCTTCATCTATTCCGCCCTGCAGAAGGCTGTCGTCGAGATCGCAAGGGATCCTGCCAATGAAGACGTCCCGATTGTAGACCGAGACACTGAGGGCGTTCCAGGTGCGCCCCATATAGTGAAAGCGATCTACGATAAGATCGCGGCCGCGGATGTCTTCGTGGCTGATGTCTCGATCGTTCTCGGTCGAGATCGGGGTCGACCCAGTCCGAACCCGAATGTCCTGATCGAGTTTGGGTACGCGCTCTGTCGTCTTGGCGAGAGCAAAGTCATTCTGGTTTTCAACGACGCGTACGGCAGTCCGGATGACCTTCCGTTCGACCTAAGGATCCACCGGGTCATCCGATATTCCATGGCAGAGGGGGCCGCGGACAAAGCGCCCGAGCGTGCAGCCCTTCAGAAACGGCTATCATCGTCCATCAAATCGTGCCTCGCCCACGGCGGGTCGGAAGCCGTGTCGCCACCGTCGCAGGCCGAGGCGCTTCTTCAGGATTTGCTAGGGCCCGATGCCGGGTTCTATCTGATTGAGACGTCCTCAACGACGAGGGTTGAAGATCATTACACGTTCGCCTGCGCCCCTCATGATCGGAGTGTCGCGCGGGATCTCACGGCGGATGTCGAGAATCAGTTCTACGAGAGCATCTCCAAGGGGTTTGAGGGACCTCGGCCGCGCCTTCCACCGAAACGGGGGGCGATGACAGTCTATAAGCGTCAGGTTGACTTCGACCCATGCCAACTATTCGGCCTCACGTGCGGCGGAGCGATTGGCATGACCGGATCGCCCTGCATTGCGACCGGAAGTGAGGGTCTTTTCTTTACAAGCGAGTTCCTCTACAAGTTACTCTGCTTCCTACGTAGCGTGGGTTCGTATTACGGAATGCTCCAATACACACGCGGCTCGGTCTTTCGATTTGAACTGCGTATCACGCTTTCGACGCAGGTATTCGAGAGATCATCTCGCGGTATGCTCACGCCCGGGCCCTATCTCTTCGACGAGGTGCTCAACACTCTGCCGGCCGATATTTCAATCGGTCGGTCCATGCCAATCGATGACTCAAGCGATGAGTCATTGGGGAAAGTCCTGACAGCGGTTATGCACGACATCGCTCGCCGAAGTGGCCGAGTGCTCAGCGGAGGCTTCAGCGGGGAAGTCCGACGTTTGCTCGCATATCCAAACTAGCAGCAACGCCCAGCCTCAACGTTTTCTGTTGACGACCGAAATCGGGAAATGCTAACAAGAAGGTGATCGCTACCAAAGCGTTCGCCGAGCGTCGGGACGCTCGCTAATCCACCTCTCGCAGCATCTCTTGCTGCCATTCGTGTGTCCAGAATCATGAACTCTTTGATCCCCGTGTACCACGCCGACGGTAGTCTCTACGCGTGGGCTTCCGAACAGCGGTTTGCGCGGCTTCAGGCGGCCGGAATGCTCGCCCGGGTGGTGCGCAAACGGAAGGGCGCGGTTCAGCGCGCGATTCTCTTTGTGCGCTCTGGCGAGGCGAAGCCGCTCATGAGCGCTGTTGCGGGCACTCGGTACAGCGTCAAAGAGCACCTTGAGCACGGGCAGGCCTGGGATCTCAAACACCTCGGCGGCAATTGCCGGGATACGAGGTACGCACCAGACGAACTGCGTGAGGATTTCCTGCGCGTGGTGAGGGATTGCTCCAGAAACGCATGAAAAGTCAGCAGCGACAGGTTGGTGGGCGCTTCATTGCGCGCGCCCGTGGAGCCTTCGTTCGAAAAGACGATGGACGGCGCCTTGTTAAGCCGAAAGGTACTTCCGAGCGGCTTTCGGCGGCGCGTGGACCTGTAGCGCAACGTCGCTTGCGATAGCGCGCAAAAGAGGTGGTCAGGTGGTCACCATGGCGCGCCACCTGGCGGCGGTACGGTGCTACCAGAAAACTGGGTGTTCACCCGGACGGACGGCAGCGGTCTGCCGCTTTGGGACTCGGGTGTGCGACAGGCGTTGAAGCGGGCGGCGGAGGCGGAGAAGTGCGATTTCCCCGGCCTCGGCCCTCACTCCTTCCGGCGCGCCAACATCACACATGGCGGCAGGAAGTCGGCGGCTCCAGCATCGAGGCGTCGAAGATCGCCGGACACAGCACGATCAGGATGACCGAGGAATACACGAAGATCCAACTTGCTCGCCAGGAAGAGCTGACCCGCCTAATTCAGGACAAGTTGGCCCGCGTTGGCCAGCAGCCGGCCGTGCCGTCAGGATCGGCCCATGAACTGGCTGACGTCGATATGGCGTCCGCGCTGTTGCAGTAGACTATTGGCCGCATGCAACTTAATCAGAGATGGTCACCATCTCCAAGCAACTTCTGGTATTGCTCGCGGCTCATCGGGCAATCGACAAGATCAAGGAATTGGACTTTTGAGACGCGGACCTGCCTTGCCATTTCCTTCAACAAGCCATCCCCAAGATCCTTAGTGCTGCCGTGGCTCGTCTTGGTGCGAACGGTCGTCTTCTTCCCGTCCGAGGTCCAGTAGAAGAACCAATGATGGTCGCCATCGTCTTGGTGAAAGCCCTTCTTCTTTAGGGCGGCTTCAACATCCCGCTTCGCCCTAACCGGCAACTGGAACCTCTTCCATGACGGCAAGGAGGCGGCGTTTCAGATCCAGCGCCTTCGGGGAAAGATCCGCATCCGATGCTTTCGCGTAATGCCTCCAGACGACGACAAGATCTTCAGCCACCTCATCGAGCAAGTCACTGACGGTACCGGCAAAGGCGTCTAGTCCAAGACTTGGGTCTTCGATGCTGACAAACTGAGGGTTGTCATCGTTCAGGCGCGGCTGCAGGCGCACGGCCTCCTTGAATCTCAACCGCACGCCCTGGTGCTCCACTTCGTTCACTTCCAACGGCGAAAGATCGAGTGTCCCAATTGACTCAAGGTCAAACATGTTCTTGATCTCACTATTCTCGTCGCGGGAAACTCTCCCAGTGATCTGGATCGTTGAGCGGCGGTTCTCAAGAAGCAGGTCTTCCATCGCGTCCTGGTACGTCACCCTGAGCTGACGGGTCGATCCGATTGGCAGAATCGTGATCTGATGGTCCGCGAAATTGATTTCGATCAGTTCGCCGTTGACCGTTTCCCGATCCGGCTCGGTCTCGGTTGGGGTATACATCTTGCGTACCAAGCGCTGCCAGTTGTCGTCCATCCGGACGGTCGTACCATTCCGCGAGAGATCAAGCTTCCAGCCACTCCCCGGCTTTGGAGCCAATTGTTGGAATGCGTCCACGACACGTTTACGGATGGCCGTATCCGGAAGGAATAGCGCCACTCTGTCGCGCTGTTGAGACTGCAGTGCACCAGCGACGCCTTCAAACGTGCCGAGAACCTCGTTGACTTGATCAATGGTCGCCAGTTGGGGTTGGGCGGATTCGACGAACGCCGGGAGAACATAGCTACCCGGCTGAGGGACCTCGCACTTCAACTGGTATCGTTGCTCGATCTCAGCGGGAATGCGTGCCCTGCTTTTGATGTCCTTCTGCTCCTTTGCCAACGCGATCAGCCAGATCGCCCGCTGGGCCCCTTCCAATGTCTGAATGAGCACGGAGGCCGGGACGGCAGGTGTGGCGTCAGCGGCCCGCGCAAAGCGGAACTGCAATCGCCGTCCTTGGTCGTCTGCTCCCGACATCACTTAAACACTCCTCCTTCATCTTAATCGCCTTCATGAACACACGGCGGCGATTCTTCGTTCTCGCGCACGGATAACCATCGTATCGGCTTTCGGGTCAGCTTGGTACAGCCCTCCCCGCGGGATGGCAGCGGTCTTCCTCTCTCGCCGGACGCCTTCTTCTCCAGGAAGCACAGTTCAGTGGTTGACAGTATCCACAGCCGTGGCCCCCTGCACTTCGGGTGGGCGCCTGCTCCTGATAAGGAAGTGTCTTGTTGTCTTCTCAGCCAGACAACTTTCAGAGCAGCGGGCAACCACGCGCGCGGAGGGTATGCAGGGGACGGCTGTCGATGTGGAGTCCCGGAGTCCGGGCGGAGTCCAGACGCCAAATAGCCGCCCCGTGGCGTCCACCGGCGTCCAAACGGTCAGGCCGCAAGTCTCTTGTTTTCTGTGGGAGTGCCTGCAAGTGATTGATATTTCTTAAATGGCATGGAGGAGGTCGAGAGTTCGGATTTCTCCAGATCCACCCGAATTCTTCCGTTCGGCGCCAGGACGCCGTCCCCCAGATCTCTCGTCGAGCGCCAGTGCGACAGAACTCTAGTGAAGGAATGCCGAGGCGCTCCAAGCCCAATCAGCGCACCGCCACCGTCACCGTATTCGACTGCACTCCCCCAATCGTAAGCGTCAACGGGACCGCCAATCCCGCGCCCACCCCAGACGGAATCTGCACATTCACCTGGTACTCGCCGACCGCGCCAGGAGCCAGCCCGGAAAACAGAACCGTCGCCTGCAACCCGCCGATCGACACACTCGGCGGCGTAGTAGTCTGCGAAACAGCCGTCAGCGACGAAGGGTTTCCCGTGGCGGGAGCATTCCTCACCGGTCCCAACCCCGTGCAGTAGATCTGGACAACGCTTCCCGCGGTCACCGGGTTACCCGGTTCCACCAGACGGTACGACGAATCGAGAATCGCCCCTTGCCCTTCGCTATTCACCATGAAGATTCCCGGCGAGTAAGTAGCCAGCGTGAGCGTCTGCGGCGGGCCGGCCACGCCATTCAACACCGCGCGCACCTGAGCGTTCGGCCGGCCTGCCAATTCCCACGGAACCTGGAAGTTCACCTGCCCGGCCGAAACGTACAGCAGCGGGACGCCACTGCCCTCCGCCTGGACCTCCAGTCCCGAGAGCATGACGGGCAACGGCATCCCAACCGGCTGATCGGCCGGACTCACGCCGAACCCTCCCACCAGCGTTGCCAGACTCCCTGGACTCACCGGCCCCGCGGCGAAACTGGCGCCATTCGCCGCGCCACCGGGGCGGACCGACGGAATCCATGGTCCGGAGAACGGCGCCACTGCCCAAACGGCGCTCCACCGCCCTCCCAACGTGACATAGAGCCTCCCGGCGGGATCGGATACTATCCCGAGGATGTGCGCCAGCCACGTGCTCGTCGCGACGCCCCCGTCTCCCAGTTCACAGCAGTCCTGAGGGCCCGACGAGCCCGCTGCCACGGTGCTAATTCCGTTGGTGATCCGGCTCACCACGCCGATTGAGTCCGTGATAAACAGGTCACCGGCCGCATCTGTGGTGAGCGCGTTCGCCCTGTAAGGCATCGTTGAGATGGTCCCATTCGACACCTTGCGGATCCCCCTGGTTTCTGCAATGTAGACGCTTCCCGAGTTGTCGACGGCGACCGCGTTAGGCTGGTTCAGAATTGCTGACGTCGCGGGTCCGCCATCGCCCGCCGGCAGGTCCGGCGACGATCCGCATTGCCCGGCAAACGTCGAGATCACTCCATTGCTGACTTGACGGACGCAATTATTCCCGCCATCGCTGATATAGAGGTTCCCCGCGGAATCCACCGCCAGGGCGTTCGGCCCGTTCAGCAGCGCCTCGCTCGCGGGACCCGTCAGACCGGCAACCCCCGCCGTTCGAGTCCCCGCTATGGTGGAGATGGCCCCGTCCGGCGATACCCTGCGCACCCGATGATCGCCCGCTACTGCGATATACAAGTTGCCTTTGCCGTCGACCGCGATAGCGGAGACGTACCCGCCCAACCCGGCGTTCAGCGCAGCACCGCCGTCCCCGGAGAACTCAGCGGTCCCGGATCCCGCCACCGTCGCGATGTTGCCGTCGGGAGTCACCTTACGAATCCGGTAGTTTCCCGAGTCCGCCACATACAGGTTCCCGGCGGGGTCGAGCGCCAGCGCGCCCGGTCCCCTGAGCAGCGCTTGGGCCGCCGGTCCCCCGTCGCCCGCGAATCCGTAGCTATCCTTGAAGCCCGCCACTCGCGAAAATCGGTAGACCGGCTGGCCATTTGTGGTGAACGATCCAATCGCTGACTCGGCCGTTCCCGAACTGTTCCTCGCCACCACCTTCCAGTAATAAGTCGTATTCGGCGCCAGGTTCGGCCAGCACCGGGATCCCTGGACTCTCCCCCAAAACGGTGGTGGCGACGTCGTCCCGAGATAGACATCGTACGACGCGGATTTGGATTGTGTCTGACTCCAACTCAAAGCGGTGCTCACCGGCACATCGCGACCGCTCGCGGACGCTGAGAGTTCGGGCGCCGACGGAGGTTTCGCGACGACGGTTACGTTCACCGTCGCCGACGTCGAGGCGAAGTATCTCAGACCCCCGCCATATCGCGCTACGATGGCGTACGAACCCGGCGGGAGGTCCAGGCTCGCGGCATACTTCCCGGCTCCATCCAGATTGGCGGCCTGCGTCCCGAAGAGGGCGACCGTTCCCGGCGGGACGTTCCCGTCAGCCCCTTGTACAGTCCCGCTTACGTTAACGGTGGATCCCTCGGTCACCTGCGGTGACGAGATGCTCAGCGTCGTCGTGGTGGCCACGTGGAAACCCAAAATGAAGTTAATGGCGCGCAGCGACCCCAATCCCGTGACTAGGTCGTACCCGGCCCCGGCGCTATATCCCAACCACCCGTCCGAGCAATCGGGAGCGCCGTCGCGGCACGGAACCTTGTTGTCTCCGCTGGTGATGTCATGGAAAATGTTCCCGGAGGCGTCGTGCGCCGCCATCGCGTAAAGGGATGGATTAATGTTGCCGAATCCCGGAGGAGTAATCGGCGTTCGACCGTTGAGGCGCCCCGCCAGCGCGAGTATTCCCGCAAAAACAGGGGCTGCGAACGAAGTGCCGCCGGCGGTGTACTGCTTGCCGCCGCTAAATACGATATATGGATCGTGGGACGGGGAGGCGGCCAGGGCGAGATCCGGAACGTTCCTCGCTCCATTGTCCGGAACCCCCAGCCCCGTTTGCCATTCGGGTTTCGGATACAGGGTGCTAACGCCCCCGCCGCTTGCCAGCAAACTTCTCGACGACGGAGTGTTCCACGCGACCTCTGGAATGTACCCACAAGCGGAGACAAAATTCGATGTTTGTGAGCACCAGTACATGGAACCGCCCGTTGTTCCCTCGTTGAACTCGGTTCCGCCAACGCCGGTGACCTCGGGTAGGGAAGCCGGAAACGAGACGGCAAGTCCTCGAAATGCGGGAAAATTGGCGTAGTCGCACGTCGCCGCACCTGCGTCGCCGGACGCCGCGATCCATGTGATCCCTTGCGCGTTGGCCTGCTGCGCCAGGTCGCGTACGGCGGCCGCCGCTGGCGGCGGGACGTCCGGTTCGCAGAGGCCGTAGCTGAAACTCAGGATGGGAGCGAGGTTCTTGTCGACGATCTCCTGTGTCGCGTCGAACACGTTCTTCGCATAAACGTAGGTGATATTCGCCACGCGCGCCACGCCGCCCGCCCATTCGATGTCAGCGTCGGCTTCCAACATCGCGCCGTTCAAGTCCTTGCCCGGATCGTCGCCCACAAGCAGAACCTGTGGATCGTTCTGGGGAAGCCCGAATGTGCTCTGGAAGCGGCGGATGTCGTCTAAGTCGATGGCGGATTGTCCGGCCACGGCGATGCCTTGCGCATCGGGGAATCCCATGTAGTAATTGCTGAGGTCGTAAATGCGTGCAATGTCTCCCGGCGAAAGCGAGTGAGTCCCGTTGGACGAGGTATACATCGGCAGGAATCGCCGGGAGGGTTCGAGATAGAAGTCGTCCAGGCCGCTCACATCGCGGATCACCCCGGCTAGCTCGGCGGGCATCGCCGGAGCCCGCGTTGGCGCGAAATGAAGTCTCCCGCCCGCCTGATACCGTCGGATCTCAATCCGAAAGGCGTCCTGCGCCTGCCCTGCGGTGCCGCTGAACACGATCCAGCCCCTGCCTCGCGCCGTCGATTCCACCGTGAAACCCTGGGATTCGAGCCATTGCGTAGCCCGGGTCAGTGTCTCCGGAGAGGCTCCGAAGCGCGCGCCGAACTCCTCGGGAGTCAACCAGCGCCGGAAGTTCGCTGAGGTCGGATCCTGTTGCTCTCTAAGCATCCGGTCCAGCGCCGCCTGTCGCTCAGCGCTTCGGCGCAATGTAAGAGTCATGTGGGACAGTCGCCTTGTCTTGTCGATCGGCCCGCGGTCATCATCGCGGCGGATTCTGGGATTCAATGACTGCGCCGCGAGGCTGCATGGCGGCAGGAGCGTAACGCACAGAACAAGAACAAAACGCTTCACGGCGTGAGCAGATAGGGCGGATGTCTTGGTGTGGGGCAAGATGAGACTCGTTGATAAGGATAGTATCAGAGTCGAACATCCGATTTAAGTTGGCCGGAGAAAACGCCGGGATAGTCTATCTCGAAGTTAGGGTCTGGACCTATCAACTAACGCTTCCCGTCGCCCTCAGTTACTGTGGTGGAGACGCTCGCCCACATCTCGCCGCCACGAAGTTATAACCCAGCCGAGTTAAGGGGTAACGTGGCGAAAAACCCGTTACAGGGGCGTTTTGCCCTCCGAACGGATACCCCGGAAATCGGCGTTCACAGAAAATCAAAATAAATATCTCCAATAAATGCAATAACTTCGGAAAAGTGGCTCCCCCCGGCTTCCCAAACCACCCTTTATCCTGAAAGTGGAAGCAGGAATGTCGGAATTCCCAATCCAGGCCCCGCGCTGGAGGTCGCTCGACTCCCGCCGCGCTCCCACTCGCCGTCCGGCGAGCCCCCACCCTCCGGCAAGCCCCCACTCCGCGCTCGCATTATTCCCCTCTGCCACCGACCCCAGGTGCTGTGTGGTGAAAACCGACGAAGCCAGTCTCCCCCTCGGCCCCCAAGACTATCTTGTAGAAACCAATGATGATCCTTGGGGAATGGCTCACTCGAAATGCCCGGATTACGAAACGAACCCATACGCCGCCTCTGAGCCACCGCGAAAGGTGTACTCTCCCTCCCCGCCACCGTCAGGACTGCCAATAGCGGCCACCCACCGCCGTGCAGTAGGATCAGGGTTACTGCCAATCGCGAGGACATTTAATTAAAGATGAATCGGATCCTGCCCGCCTCGGTCCTGATCGCCGCCGCTGCTTTCGGCCAGACCTTCGACGCCAAGCTCTTCACCGAACTGAAGTGGCGCTCCATCGGACCCTACCGCGCCGGCCGGACCCGCGCCGCCACGGGTGTCGCCCAGCAACCCGGCACGTTCTACATCGGAGCCGTCAGCGGAGGCGTCTGGAAGACCACCGACTACGGCCGCATCTGGAGCCCGATCTTCGACGACCAACCCTCCGGTTCCGTCGGAGCCATCGCCGTCGCCCCCTCTGACCCGAACACCATCTACGTCGGCAGCGGCGAGGGCCTCCAGCGGCCCGACCTGTCCACCGGCGACGGCGTCTACCGCTCCAATGACGCGGGCCGCACCTGGGTCCACCTGGGCCTCCGCGACGGCCAGCAGATCCCCCAGATCGCGGTCGATCCCACCGACCCCAAACGCATCTTCGTAGCCGTCCTCGGCCACCCTTACGGCCCCAATACGGAGCGCGGCGTCTTCCGCTCCCTCGACGCCGGAGCCACCTTTCAGCGCGTCTTCTTCATCGACGAGAACACCGGTGCGAGCGACGTCGCCATCGATCCCGCGAACCCCAGCGCCATCTACGCCGGCATGTGGGAAGCCCGGCAGGGCCCGTGGGAGAACGGGGCCTTTGGAACCGGCGGCGGCATTTATAAGTCCACCGACGGCGGCGACACCTGGAAGCCCCTCACCAAAGGGCTCCCCGTGCTTGGCCAGGTCAACATCGCCATCGCCCCCAGCAACCCGAAGCGCCTCTACATCGCGGCCGCCTCCACCGCCGGCCGCACCGTCGGACTCTACCGCTCCGACGATGGCGGCGAAAGCTGGATCCAGACCACCAACGACCCCCGCCCCGCCACTCGCATCGGCGGCGGCGATTGCCCGGTCCTCCGCGTCGACCCCAAGAACCCCGACCTCGTCTACAGCGCGAGCATCGTCACTTGGCGCTCCACCGACGCCGGCCGGACCTGGACCGGCATCCGCGGCGCTCCCGGCGGCGACGACTATCAGAACGCCTGGATCGACCCGAACAACTCGAACGTGATCCTGCTGGCCAGCGACCAGGGCGCCATTGTCACCGTCAACGGCGGCGAGACCTGGAGTTCGTGGTACAACCAGCCCACCGCGCAGATGTATCACGTCGCGGCCGACAACGCCTTCCCCTACCGCCTCTGCGGCGGCCAGCAGGAGAGCGGCTCGGCCTGTGTTTCCAGTCGCGGCGACGGCGGCCAGATCACCTTCCGTGACTGGAGCCCCGTCGGAGTCGAAGAGTACGGATATGTGGCCCCCGACCCCCTCGACCCCGACCTCGTCTATGGCGGCAAGATCACCCGCTACGACCGCCGCACCGGCCAGGTGAAGAGCGTCGCGCCCAAGCCCCTCCGCAACGGCGGCTACCGCGCCCTTCGCACCGCCCCCGTCCAGTTCTCGCCCGTCGACCCGCGCACGCTCTACTTCGCCGCGAACACCCTGTGGAAGACTCGCGACGGCGGCAAGACCTGGGCCGAGATCAGCCCGGACCTCTCACGCAAGACCTGGGAAGTCCCCGCGAGCGTCGGCAAGTACAAATCGAGCGACGCCGCCAAGCCCGTGCAGCGCGGCGTCATCTACGCGCTGGCCCCCTCGCCTCTCGACATCAACCGCCTGTGGGCCGGCACCGACGACGGTCTCATCCACCTGACCACCGACGGCGGGCAGCATTGGAAGGACGTCACGCCGCCTCAGATCGGAGCCTGGTGGAAGATCTCCATCCTCGACGCCGGACACTTCGAGCCGGGCGCCTGCTACGCGGCGGTGAACACCTTCAAACTCGACGACCTTCGCCCCCACATCTTCCGCACGCACGATTCCGGCCGCACCTGGACCGAGATCGTCAACGGCATCCCCGCCGGCGCCATCGTCAACGTCGTCCGCGAGGACCCCAAGCGCAAGGGTCTGCTCTACGCCGGAACCGAGCGCGAGGTCTATGTCTCCTTCGACGACGGCGACCACTGGCAGAGCCTGCGCAACAACATGCCCGCCACCTCCATCCGCGACCTGATCGTCAAGGGTGACGACCTCGCCGTCGGCACGCACAGCCGCGGCTTCTGGATCCTCGACAACGTCACGCCCCTGCGCCAGATCGCGGCCTCCATCGCCCAATCCGGCGCCGTGCTGTTCGCTCCGCAGACCGCCACGCGCGTCCGCTGGAACATGAACACCGACACGCCGCTCCCGCCCGACGAACCCGCCGGTCAAAACCCGCCCGACGGCGCCAT
Source organism: Acidobacteriota bacterium (assembly GCA_018268715.1). Taxonomy (GTDB): domain Bacteria; phylum Acidobacteriota; class Terriglobia; order Bryobacterales; family Bryobacteraceae; genus TMP-7. Next base: position 189,334 of record JAFDVZ010000016.1, read on the forward strand.
GATCGACTATTACCTCGGCGCCAACATCAGCGGCCCCGTCTCGGTTGAGATCCTCGACTCAGCCGGCGCCGTCGTGCGCCGCTATTCGAGCGACGACCGCGTTGAGCCCGTCGACCCCAACCTCGCCATCCCGAAGTATTGGGTGCGTCCGGCCCGCGCGCTCTCGAACGCGCCCGGCCTGCACCGCTGGCTGTGGGACATGAAGTACACGCCGCTCGCCACCGTCGGCCAGAACTACCCGATGACGGCCATCCTTCATGACACCGCCCCGGCGGCGCTCTCCATGTGGGTGCTGCCCGGAAAGTACACCGTGCGCCTCACCGCCGGAGGCAAGAGCTACAGCCAGTCCATCACAGTCCGCATGGACCCGCGCGTGAAGACCTCGGCCGCCGACCTCGCCCAGCAGTTCGCGGTTTCGAAACAGCTCTATGACGACGCCCTGGCCGCCGCCAGGACCATCGACGAAGTGCGCACCGCCCGCGCCCGGCAGCCCGGCACGGATTTCGACAGGAAGGCGCAGGCCATTGAGGGCGAGCGCGGAGGCTTCGGCCGCCGTGGTGGTCCGGCCGCGTCCGACACCCTGGGCAGTGTAAGCGGGACCTTGATGGCGTTGCTCAACGAACTCCAGGCCGCCGATGTCGCCCCCACGGCCGCCGAGGTGGGCGCCGTCAACGACCGCCGGGCCGCGCTCAAGAAACTGTTCGACCGCTGGGCCGAGCTCAAACAAGGCAAGTAATGCCGGGCGGCAGGATCGTTGTCACCGGCGCCGCCGGCAAGCTGGGGCGTCTGCTCGCGCCGCTGCTGGGCGAGCGCTTCCCCCTGCGCCTGTGCGACATCGCCCCGGTGCCGGCGGCGCCCGGCGACGAAGGGCTCCAGGGCGATCTCTCCGACCCGGCCTTTGCCCGCCGGGCCGTGGCCGGCGCCGCCGGAGTCGTCCATCTGGCGGGGTTGGTGGCCTCGCGCGTCAGCTTCGAGGACACGCTCGACCCGAACTACCGGGCCGTGCTGGCGCTCTTGGAAGCCTGTCGTCTTGAAGGCGTGCCGCGCTTTGTTTTCGCGAGCAGCCACCACATCGTGGGCGCTCTGCCGGCCGACCGCCAGTACGACGAGTCGGCCCCCATCGAGCCCGACAGTTACTACGGCCTCGCCAAGGCGTTCGGTGAAGCGGCCTGCGCCATGTTCGCGCGCCGCCATGGCGTCCGGACTCTGGTGATCCGCATCGGCAACGGCGACCCGGAAGTGGCCGACGCCCGCCGCGAGCGTCTCTGGATCAGCGGCCGCGATCTGGCCCAGTTAGTCGACATCGGCCTCACCGCCCCGGGCCTGACGTATGAGGTGGTTTACGGGGTCTCCGAGTGCCCCAACGCGCTGTTCGCTAACGATGCCGCCAGGCGCCTGGGTTACCGCCCGCTCGACCGCGCCGACCAACATCGCTCGCCGGCCTTCGACGCCGAAACAAGGTGGTCCGCCATCGGGGGCGTCTTCATGGCGGACGAACTGCCGGCGCCGTTCCATCGCACCCGCTAGATGCGGTGGAAGCCCTTGAGGATGTCGCGCATGGAGTAGCGCATGGCCACGGGCCGCCCATGCGGGCAACTCATCGGGTACTCGGTGGCGGCCAGCGCCGCCAGCAGCCACTCCATCTTGGCCATGTCGAGCCGCATGTTGATCTTGATCGCGGCCCGGCAGGCAACCGACGCGGCGATGGCGCGCCGCTGGTCCTCGAGCGAAACGGTTCTCAGCTCCTTCTCGGAGATCTCGAGAATCTCGAACACCAGCCATTCGATATCGGCCAGCCCGACTCCCGCGGGCGCGGCCTTCACCGCGATTGTGCGGTTGCCGAACGGTTCGGTCTCAAAGCCCGTGCGGTTCAACTCATCGGCGATGCGGGCGTACTCCACCTGCTGGCCCGGCGTGAGTTCGAGCACGATGGGAAGCAGCAGGCTCTGCATCTCCACCCGGCCCGCGCCGCGCTCCTTGAGCACGCGCTCGAACAGGATGCGCTCGTGCGCCACGTGCTGGTCGATGATCCACAGCCCGTCGCGCCCGGCCGCGATGATGAAGCTGTCGTGAAGCTGGCCGAGCGGCCGCAGGTCGCGAAGCGACGCCATGGTCGGCTGGTCGTAGTCGATGGAGACGTTCGGCAACGGCCCGTGCGTGTCGGGTACGCCGAGCCGTAGCGGCGCCGCCTGATGATGCAGCGTGACGGCGGGCAGGTCCTCGTCGCGCTGGGGCTGGGCGTTCGGGACCACCGGCCGTAGTTCGGTCGCGGGTTGCGCTCCCTGCGCGACCACCGGGTCGTAGCCGGCCTCGTGCATGGTCTGGCTGAACTCGGAGAAGGGAAGCGCCGCGGCCCGTTGCGGTTCGGGCGGGGGCGGTGCGCTGGGGATGGGCGAATATCGCGCGGGCACGCTGGAGGCGGGTCGCTGCCCGATCAGCACCTCGCGGATCACGTCGCGTATGAAGTCATGAACGAAGGAAGGATGCCGGAAGCGAACCTCGGTCTTGGCGGGATGAACGTTGACGTCCACCTCCTCGCAGTCGCAGTCGAGAAACAGCAGGGCGAAGGGATAACTCGACCCCGGCATCAGGTTGGCGTAGGCCTGCGAGATGGCGTGCATCAGCAGCTTATCGCGAATCAGCCGGCCGTTGACAAACAGATAGATCGAGTTACGATTCGACTTCTGCACCTGAGGCCGCGACACGAAGCCCCGCAGGCAGAACGCGCGCACCGGTCCTTCGGCCTCGGCTTCCGCTTCCGCCGCGAGTTGCGCGCCGACGGAAGCCGACGGCGGCAGGTACGGCGGCGGCAATTCCAGGTCGCGCTCCTGGGTGCCCAGGTCGACCAGATCCTCCATGGTCTGGCTGCCGAACACCTGGTAGACACGGTCGCGGATCTCGGCCACCGGCGACACCGACAGCAGTTCGCTCGCCCCGTGATGCAGTTGGAAGCCGCGATTGGGATGCGCCAGGCTATAGTGTGTGACCAGCGAGGCGATGTGGGCGAGTTCCGTCTGCTCGGAGCGCAGGAACTTCTTCCGGGCCGGGACGTTGTAGAACAGGTCCCGCACCGTGATGACGGTGCCGCGCGGCAGGGCGGCCTCCTCGCAGCGCAACAGTTTGCCGCCCGCGATCTCCACCCGCGTGCCGGACTCTTCGTCCTCGCTCCGGGACTCGAGCAGCAGCCGGGAAACGCTGGCGATGGACGGCAGCGCCTCGCCGCGGAAGCCCAGTGTGGCGATGGAAAGCAGATCCCGAACGTCGCTCAGCTTGCTGGTGGCGTGCCGCTCGAAGGCGAGCATGGCGTCGTCGCGCAGCATGCCGCAGCCGTCATCGGCGATGCGGATCATACGGCGTCCGCCCGCCTCCACGGCGACGCGAACATCCCGCGCCCCGGCGTCCAACGAGTTTTCGAGCAGTTCCTTGACGACGCTAGCAGGCCGCTCCACCACTTCCCCGGCGGCGATCTTGTTAGCGACCGTGTCGGAGAGGATACGAATACGGCCCATTCATCACGAGTTTACTGGATCCGGATCCCCCGTTCATCCAGTAACTCGCCGGTGCGCTGCAATAACGTCAGCAGATTCCGCCGATAGTTGATCGATTCGCGCACCAGGTTGGACTCGGCGGTGGTCAAATCGTTCTGCGACGCCAGCACGAAGAAGATCGTCGTCGTGCCCAATTCGTACCGCTTCTGATCGGCGTCCACGCGCTTCTGCGCCAGGTCGCGGGCGATCTTGGCCAACTCGACGCTGGCCTTGCTGTTCTCCACCTGGCTGACGGCCTGCGCCACCTGAAGACGAATGTTCTGCGTCAGGCTTCGCGACCGCAGCGTGTCGAGCTTCTTGCTCACCACCGCGTCGGCCAGATTCGCCGCGGCCGCCCGATCCCGAATCGGCAGGCGCAGCGTCAGGCCGAAGCCGTAGGTCGGATAACCGAAACCCCACACCTGGCTGAAGGCGTCGCCAAAGCCGCCCGGCGTTACGGCGACCACCTGCGACGACGTCCCGTCGGACTGGAACACGTTGGTCAGCGTGCGGCCCACGCCGCCCTGACCGTAGCTGCCATACTGCGCCGTCAGCGACAAGTCGGGCAGCAATGCGTTATTGGTCTGCGCGATCGACAGGTCGTCGCCCGCCAGCGTTTCGCTCAACGCCTTCAGGTCGGCGCGGCGGCCCAGCGCCTTGGCGATCAGGGACTCTCGGTCGAGGCCCGAGGCGCCGGCGGCCGGCGGCGTCACCGCCTCGGTCAACACCAGCGGCATATCTCGGAACTTCGGGCTCAGGTCGGCGCCGATCTGACGCCGCGCGGCGTCCTCGGCCTGCGCCAGCCGGTAGCGCGCCTGCACCACGTTGATCTGCGCGGTGGCGTAATTGGCCTCGGGCTGGAAGATTTCCAACGACGAGATAGCGCCTAACTCGAGTTCCCGCTTGGAGCGCTTCAGCGCGGTATCGGCCAGCGCCAGCGACTCTTCCTGGACTCGCAGATTCTCGCGCGCCTCCACCACCGCCCAGTAAGCCAGCTCCGCGTTCACGATCAACTGCAGCACCTGGTCCTCGAGCGAATACGTGCTGGACTTCAGTTTGCTGCGGGCGATAGTGATGGGCAGCCGGGTGACCCACCCGCCGCGCCCCTTCAGCAGCGGCTGAGTGACGTTCCAGCCCATGTTCGAGCTATGGGACGGGTTGTACGTCGCAAACGAGCTGTTGGTGGACAGCCGCGTGTTGCTGAATGACATGGCCACCGTGGCGCCCGAGCTCAACAACTGCGTATAACTCATCGAGAAGGGCTGCGTGAGAGTGTTCAGCGAAACGGCGCCGTTCAACGCGCTGCTCGACGGAGTCTGTTGGCGGGTGGTGGTGAAACGGGTCACCGCCAGGGGATCGAAAATGCCGAAGGCGCGCGTGATGGCGTCCTTCTGAATCTCCACGCTGACCACCTGGATGCTGATGTCCGGGTTGTTCGACATGGTGAGTTGCAGGAAGTTCTTGAGCGTCAGCTCGAGTTTCCCCGAGGTCGCGTAATCCTCGAGCATCACCGGGTCCTTCAACTCCACCTTGGGGGAAACCGTTCCCAGGTGCTTCTTGAAATAGGCCGGCTTGGGGAAGAACGGCTCGTCGCAAATGGCGCAGATTTCGCTCGAAGGCAGGATCTGCTGGGCGCCGGACGCGGACGCCGCCGGCGCGGTGTTATCGCCGGCCACTGCCGCCGCCCCGAACGCCAGAAACAAAGACAACAGGATATGACTGCGCATGTTAGTTTCTTCCACCACCACTACTCGTACCGGATCGCCTCGATGGGATCCAGTTTCGCGGCCTGCACCGCGGGATAAATTCCGAACACCAAACCGATGCCGACCGACACGCCGAAGGCCACGCCGATGCTGGTGGCCGTCACCACGGTGGACCATCCCGCGGCCTTGGCGATAACCTGCGACAGGGTGACGCCGAACAGAATTCCGATCAATCCGCCGAGAATCGAGATCAGCACCGCCTCTGTCAGGAACTGACGGATAATGTCGGCCTGGCGGGCGCCGATGGCGCGCCGGATGCCGATCTCGCGCGTTCGCTCGAGCACGGTGGCCAGCATGATGTTCATAATGCCGATGCCGCCCACCAGCAGGGAGATGCCGGCGATGCAGATCATCACCACCTTGAAGGTGAACTGCGTCCGGCGCTTCTGCTCGAGCAACCCGGCGGGCACCACCACGTTGAAGTCGCCCGCGTCCTTATGCGTGCTGGCCAGGATCGCCTTCACCACGCTCGACGTCTCAATCGAATCCGTACCCTGATTCACCTTGATATAAATGCCGTCGATCTCATCCTTGAGATAGCTGTTGTTATCCTCGAAGCGGCGCATTACCGTATTGAGCGGCGCGATCACCAGGTTATTGCGATCGACCACTTCCAGACCCTCGACATCGGTGTCGGCCGTGGCCTGCTGCGCGAGCACGCCCACCACCTGGAGCCACGTGTCGTTGATCTTCACGTACTTTCCGACGGCCGCCTCATAACCGAGCAGATTCACCTTCGCCGACTCGCCCAGCACGCACACCGGCGCCGAGCGCGCGTCGTCATCGTCGTTGAAGAAGCGTCCCTCGACGACCCTCAGGCTGTTGATTTCGAGAAAGTCGGACTCGACGCCGATCAACTGGGGCGCTTCCTGCGACGGCTTCGGCAGCACCTTCAAGGGCTTGAAGCGCTTGCGCGGGGTCAGCGCCTGCAGCCCCGGCACGTTCTCACTGATGGCGCGGAAGTCGCGGAAGCTGAGTCCCGGCGACTTAGCGCGGCGCTCCTGTAACTCATTGCGGTCCACCGCTTCCTTGGCCTCGATGATGATGTTATTCACGCCCAGCAGGTCGATATAACTCATCATCTCCTTCTGCGCGCCGGCGGTGATGGCGAGCATCGCCACCACGGCGCCCACGCCGAAGATCATGCCGAGCATGGTCAGCAGGCTGCGCAGCTTATGGACCAGGAGGCTCGAAAGCCCCATGTACAGTTCGGGGACGATCCCGGAGAAACCCGCCATGTTACTTACCTCCTCCGGGCAGCGCGCTCATGGCCCCGCCGTTGTCGGTCTTCTTCGCGTTCTTGCTGTCGGTCTTCTTCGCCGTCGGATCGGCCAGCGCCACCACCTCGCCGGGCTTCAGCCCTTCGGCGATCACCATGACGGATTCGCTGCGCTTGAACGGCTTGATGATGCGCGGTTCGAAGGCCGCTCCGGAGCGCACATAGACCACCGGTCTGCCTTCGCGCTCAAACACGGCCTGCATGGGCACGTTGATGGCGTTCGGGATCTTCTCGACGATGATCTCCACGTCGGCCAACAGCCCCGGCCGCAGCAGGACGTCGAACTGAGTGTCCTCTTCGGGCGGCGGCGGCAGCTTTGCGCTGGCCAGTTCCTTCTCGGTGTAACGGCTTCCGCCGCCCATGCCCATCATCATCGGCATGCCGCCCGGTCCTCCCGGCCCTCCGGCAAAGCCCATGGTGGGCGGACCGCCCGCCGCACCCGCCGCACCCGCCGCGGCCTTCTGCTGGCCGCCGGCCTGCTTCATCACTTCGGCGACGGCGGCCTGGACCTTGGGCATCGCGGCCGCGCGCTCCTCGGCGCTCAGCTCCTGCATGCTCTTGCCGCCCAGCGCTTTCTTGATCGCCTCCTGCACCTTCTGCCGCTGTTCGGGCGTCAGGTTCTGCATCCCCGCGAACCCGCCCGCGCCGCGCCGGCGTTCACCGCCCTGGCGAGCCTCGCCCGGCTGGCCCATTCCACCGCCCTGCTGCTGCATGCCCATTCCGGACTGCTGCATGCCGCCCATCTGCCCCTGATCGCCGCCGCCCGAAGGCATCTGGCCGCCGGCCATCATCATGGGCGGCGCCGCCGCGGTCACGGGCTTCTTGCGGTTCTGTTCGGCGGTGGCCAGGATGGCCTGCACCTGCTCGGGCTTCGCGCCGAGCGCCGCCAGCAGTTCCTTCATCTCAACGCTGAACACCACGTCGAACTTCTTGGCGGGATCGAAGGAGAACGCGTTCGACGTCGCGGTGCCGCTCATCGACTTGATCCGCCCGTTCAGCCGCTTCTCGGGCAGCGCGTCGAGCACGATCGACGCCTCCTGCCCTTCCTGCAGATTGGCGCGGTCGAGTTCGCCGACCTTGGCGAGAATCTCCATCTCCGACAGGTCGAGCACGTCGGCCACCGGGATGCCCGGCTGCACCTGGTCGCCCTCGCGGATGTCGGGAATCTGCATGCCGGGGAACATGAAACCGGTGCGGTTCTGCCGCACCGCCACCAGTCCGCTGATGGGCGCCAGCAGCTTCACCTGTTGCAGGCGGGCCTTTTCGCGTTGCAGTTCGAGCAGACCTTTGTTCTTGTTCTCGCGCAGCACGGCCAACTGGGCCTGCGCCTGTTCGCGGCGGCTCTTGATGTCGCTTTCGAGCTGTTGCAGGCGGCGCTTGGCCTCTTCGAGATTCAGCACGTTCTTCTTCGCGTCGATGGCGGCCAGCAGTTCATTCCGCTTCACTTCCAACTCGGCGCGGCGCACGGCGTAGCGCGCGCTCAACAGGTCCACCTGGTCCTGGTTGTCGCGCATCTCCAGGTCGGCCGTGTTCTTCTTGATCTGCTCGTCGATCTGCTCGAGCTCGAGTTGCTTCTCCTCCAGCCGCGAGTTCACTTCCGAATCGTCGAACTCGACCACCAGGTCCTTTTCGCGGGCGAAGGCGCCGAGCGGGGCGATGCGCGTCACCTGCACGGTCCCGAACAGGTTCGGAGCGGCCAGCGTGGCCGACCGCACCGCGCGCAGTTCGCCGCGCGTGAAGCTGCGGACGATCACGTCGCCCTGGCGAACCTTGGTGGTGGCGATCTGCTCCTGGCGCTTGGGAAGGTCGCGGAAAAAGGCGTAGGCGTACCATGCGCCGGCCAGGACGATGAACAATCCCGTGGTCCTGAATAGGGCCTTCTTAATGAATTTCGATTTGCTCATGGCGGCTACAGCTTCTTGGCTTTCTTGGCGGCTTCGACGGGATTCTCGAGCGCTACCACCTCGCCCACCTTGAGCCCCTTCAGCACCACGATGTCCGATTCGTTACGCTTTCCCACTTCGATCGGACGCAGTTCGAAGTCCGCGCCCTTCTGCACGTAGACGGCGGGCTTGCCGTTCTTGGTGAAGCTGGCGCGGGTGGGGATGAGCATCCGGTTCTGCTCGCTTTCGAGGATGATCTCGGCGGTGGCGCTCATGCCCGGCCGCAGCCGTTCGTCCAGGTTCTTGAGCGTCGCGCGGGCGGGGAAGATCTTCTCGGTCCAGCCGCCGCGGAAGTTGATGGACGCGATCGGGCTGATCCAGTCCAGGTCGGCCAGGAAGTCCTTGTCCGGCACGGCGTCCACGCGGATGTGCGCGGCCTGGCCCAGTTGCAGCTTGCCGCGGTCCACCTCTTCGAGCTTCAACTCGACGCGCATGGAGCTGAGGTCCGGGATCTCGGCGATGGCGGCCCCGGTCCAGGCGCGGTCACCTTCCTTGAAGGGAGGCGGCGCGTTGCCGAACGAGCCCGAACTGCGGAAGTTCGGCAGGATGTTCACGATGCCGTCGTTGGGCGCGCGCAGCACCATCTTCGACAGGTACAGCTTGGCGCGGTCGGTGTCGCGCCCCACCTTGTCCTTCTTCTGGTCCAGGCGCTCCAGGTCGGCGTTTTCGGCCACCGAATGCGAATCGATGGTGGTCTTCACCTGCTTCAACTCGCCTTCGGAGATGCCCACGTCCAGCCGGTCCTTGGCGCCTTCGATTTCGGAGATGACCTCGGCCTTGCTGGCCTCGAGCTTGGACCGCTCGACGTTGTATTCGGCGGTCATCTTGCTCATGCCGTCCTGCTCGTTGGTGATGCGGTGCGACGCCTTGGTCTGCACCATCTCCTTTTCCACCGTTCGCATGCTGGTGGTCTTTTCAAGCAGCGTCTGCTCCTGCTGGGCGGCGTCGAACTCCACCACCACCTCGCCCCGCCGGATGGGCCGGCCCGATTCGGCCAGGCGCACGATCTGCGGAGAGGGAACCTGCGGCGCCGTGATCACTTCCGAGCGCACGCTGCGGATTTCCCCGCGCGTCCGGATGCTGATGCGGAACTCGCCCTGCCGCACCTTGGCGACGGCGACTTCGACCTTCTCGGTGACGGTGTTGTATCGGTAGGCGGCGTAGCCCCCGCCGGCGCACGCCAGCAACAGCACGGTCCAGATGAGGGCCCGTTTGCGGCGCGTGGCCGGCGTCTGTCCGATCCTCTGCTTCGGTTTTAGGTCCTTCGACATCGGTGTATCCTGTCTGAATCTCTGAATTACGGCCTGGGCGCCGCGGCTGGGAAGGAAAAACCTCGCCCCGTCCTACATCGGGGCCTTCTGGGGCGGACGTTCGAGCGCGACCACCTCACCCGCCTTCAAACCGCTGCGCACCACCGCCTGGATGTAGCTGGCGAGACCGAGCTCCACGTCCCGGCGCTTCCAACCGGCGGCGGCGTCGCGGACGAAGACGAACGGGCGTCCCGGCGAATCCTGGAAGACGGCGCCGAGGGGGACCACGGCGGCCTTCTCCCCGGCGGTTTCGACGATCACGTCGGCGGCCACCGACAGATCGGGAATCACGCGCGGGTCCAGTTGCTCCAGCTTGAGCCGGATCGGGATTTCCTTCACGTAGGATGCCCTCTGGCCGCCCTGTCTGGCAATACCGCCGACTGAGTAGACGCGGGCCGGCAGCTTCAGATCGGGATAGGCGTCAAAGTGCACGGTGGCCTTGGCGCCGATACGCAAACGCTCCACGTCGGACTGGTTGACGACGGCGTCCACCACCATCGAACTGGGGTCCACCACGGTCATGAAGGTCATTCCGGGCCACAGTTGGTCGCCCGCCCGGATCTGCGCCATCTCGCCGCCCCGGTACAGGTTCTGGGCCACGGCGATGCCGTCGATGGGGGTCTTCACCAGCATGCGGTCGGTGTTGGCCGTCACGCGGCGAAGCTCGATGCGGGTCTGCTCGACCTCGATTTCCGCGTTACGGATCTGCGAGGCGATGGAGGCCTCCACCAGCCGGCTCTCTTCCACCGTCTGCTTGTACTTGGCCTGCGCCTCTTCCACCGACAGCTTCACGCGCGCCACGTCCATGTCGGAGAGCACGGGCAGCGTCTTCATGTCGAGGTTGGCCTTGTCGAGCGTGGCCTTGGCCTTGGCGATGGTCAGGTCGTGCGCCTTCCGCGTGACGTCCAAATTCGTCTTCAGCTTGCGCAGGTCCGCCTCCGCCTGGGTGACGCTTGCGCGGTAATCGTCCAGCCGCAGCAGCATGTACTGGCGGTCGAACTCCGCCACCACCTGCCCCTTGGAGACGCGCGTTCCGGGCGGGGTCATCTTTTCGAGCACCAGGGAGAAGTCGCCGCCTCCTCCGCCGCCGCCCGAACCCGCGCCCAGTTCCGCCGAGGTGGACCCCAGGCCGCTCGCGCCCATGCTGTTCGCGGCCGAAGCGGCGCTCGAGGCCGCCGACGAGGAGGAGGAAGAGCCCGATCCGCCCGAGGAGACACGGCTGGTGGAAGCGCGCAAGGCGGCCGACAGGTTGCTGGATCCCGCCGAACTGCTCGATCCGCTTGACGACGCGTTCGACTGCGATGCGTTCGAGGTGACGGTCGCCGCCACCATCTGCGAACTGAGGCTGTTCGAGCCGTCGCGGCCGAAATTGGACCGGCTGCCGCGCATCTGCGGGCTCATCATCGAGGAGTAGTTCTGGGCCGCGGTGACGCCGGTGACGCGCAATACCGCCTCCACCGATCCGAACGTCACGGGCGCCGTCCGTATGGCGGCGGCCGCGGCGGGCGAGGTGCGCTCGGCGGCGCTCCGGCGCGCCATCAGCCACCAGCCCGCGGCGCCCGCGATCAGGAGAACAATCAAGACATAGGGCCAACGCCGCGGCGGACGCGCCGGCTCCGGCGGGTGCGGCACTACGTGCGGCTGCGGCGCGGTCGCCGTATCAGTGGCGGGTTGCTGGTATTGCGGCTGCATGAAGACGGACCTCTTACGTAGGCTGGCCTGGATGGGCGCTCACGGTCGTGACTATGGAAAATCCCATTCTATAGAAATATAGAGACGCTCGTGGTTATCCCGGAGTTAGCGCCGCCTCCGATTGAGCGCCAGCCGAACGGCTAAAATCGGGTAGTATCTTTTGGCCAGCGGGTCTCTCACAACCTTTCAGGCAGGCCGCTGATCGACTCCGATACAATCCGGGCATGCGCCGCGCCGCCTTCGCCCTGGCCCTGATTTCCGCCATTCCGGTCCGTTCCGCCGATTTCGCCGTGGGCGCCGACCTGTCTTTCCTCAAAGAGGCCGAGGACCGCGGCCGCCAGTTCCGCGACGCGGGCGTGGTGAAGCCCGGCCTCCAGATCTTCCGCGACCACGGCTACAACTGGATCCGGCTGCGGCTGTTCCATACCCCCGCGCGCCTGCCGAACAACCTCGAATACACCATCGCGACGGCGCGGGCGGCCCACCGGCTCGGCTACCGGTTCCTTCTGGATTTCCACTACTCCGACACGTGGGCCGATCCCGCCAAGCAGTTCATCCCGAAGGCGTGGGAGGCGATGCCGCACGCCCGCATGGTGGAGGCGCTATACGCCTACACGCGGGATACGATCGCCGCCTTCCGCGACGCGGGCGTCGTGCCCGACATGGTCCAGATCGGCAACGAGGTGAGCGGAGGCATGCTGTGGCCGGATGCGAAGCTGCCCGAAAACTGGTCGAACTTCGCCGATTTCATCAAGGCGGGCATCGCCGGCGTCGAGGCGGGGAAGGGGAACCAGCCGCGTCCGCGCATCATGATCCACATCGACAAGGGCGGCGACTGGAAAACCACCAAGGCGTTCTTCGACCGTCTGGCCGCGTATGGCGTGGACTTCGACGTCATCGGCCAGTCGTATTATCCGTGGTGGCACGGCTCCCTGCTCGACCTTCGCGAGAACCTGGCCCGGACAGCCCGCGCCTATGGGAAGGACATCATCGTGGTGGAGGCTGCGTACAATTACCGCCCCTCCGAATATAAGGAAGGCGGCGCCCCGTTCCCCGAGACTCCCGAAGGCCAGCGCCAATTCTGGGAGGAACTGGCGCGGGTCGTGATGGAGACGCCGGACGGCCGCGGCGTGGGCCTGTTCTGGTGGGAGCCCGCGACGCCGAAGGGCCCGCTCAACCGCGTGTTCTTCGATGACGACGGCGCCGCCCTGCCGGTGATGACGGTATTCGACAAGTTCACCCGCGGCGTCCCGGCCAAGGCGCGTTGAGGAACCGCCGTCCGGCCCCCGGTGTCTATACGGACGCCGAGTGAACCGCATGCGACCAACTCCGCCCATCGCGCTCGCCGCGTTCGTCGTCGTCGCCCCATTGCACGCTGAAAGCTTCGAGTCGAAACACGCCCGCGACGTAGCGGCGAACCCCGCCGATCTCCACTTCCATCTCTCCACCAAGGACCCGGCGCGCGCCTTCCGGATCGGCGAGCGCATCCCGATCGTGCTGTCGTTTTCGAGCGACACGCCGGCCAGGTACAGGCTCGACGCCGCCGCCTACGATCGGAGCGGGCGGCTGCCGAGCGAGGAGTTCGTGGCCGAACACGACAACCTGGTCGATCCCTATGCCGAATATTTCGGATCGGGCGTGATGGCGTTTCTCGGCGGAGGCCTGCGAGGAATCGCCGTGCTGGAGGCCAAGCCCGTCACCGTCGAACTCTCGTTGAACGACTGGTTCCGCTTCGACGCGCCCGGCCGCTATCGTTTCTACCTGAAGTCGCACCGCGTGAGCCGCGAGCGCCGGCCCGACGAGCCGGGCGACCGCCGCGTCGTCGACTTTGCCGCGGTCTCCAACATCTTCGAAGTGGAGATCGTGCGGGAGGCCGGCTGGGAGGCGTCGAAGCTGCGGGAAATCCGCGCCGCGCTCTCCAAGCCCGAGCCCTCCCCCGATTCCCTGTCGGAATTGCGTTATCTGGCGACGCCCGCCGCCATCCGCCTGGCCTTCGAGTACGCCGCCGTCTTCCACGGCCCGGACATCCTGCTGTTGACCGCCGCCCGCGACCGCGCCGACATGCTGAAGGCCTTCGACGCCCATCTGGCCAACCCGCGAGTGGCCATTGCGGAGTGGGCCATCCGCGAGCGAGCCCTGTTCACGTTCCTCCAACAGGACTCCCCGCGTCCGCTCGCGGGCTTCGGCTGGGCCCCGCTGCCGCCAGAGCGACTGAAGGCGCTCCGAGCGGAGGCCGAGGCGCGCTACAAGCGTTACCAGGAAATCGTCAAAGCCGAGGCGATCCGCCTGATCCCCGCCGTGAGCCACAAGGACGAGACGGCTCGCCAGGAATCGGCCAAGGCCATCGAGGCCCTCGCCCCGGCCGAAGCTCGCGCCGCGGGCCTGGTTCCGCCCGAGGACTACGGCCTGTCCCGCGACGAACTGATCCGCCAGTTCCTCAGCTTCCCGCCGGACCGCCAATCCGAATTGCTCAACAAGAAGTGGGACCTGGTGCGCGGGCCGGAGGTAGTCCCATCGTTGAAAGCCGTAATCGCCCGCGCGGTGGTAGCCAACCGTGGCCCGAGCATCGCGGAAGACGCCCTCCGCCGCCTCCTGGAGCTCGCTCCCGCCGAAGCCGAGGCCCTCTTCGCGAAGGACCTCGCCAGTGGCGAGTTCCGCCTGGCCGCCTTCGCCGGGCGGGAAATCCCCGCCCGCGAGATCCCCTCCGCCGACCCCGCACTGTCCACCCTGCTCGACGCCAACCAGTCGACGGCCCTGCCCCTGATCGCCAGGTTCGCGAGCCCCAGCCTCGCCGCCCGCGTCGAAAAACTGTACGACGGCCACAGTTGGGCCTGCGCCGAGGAGGAGTGGATGGTCGGCTACCTGGTCCGCGTCACCAACGGAAGCGCCGTCCTCGCCCGAGCCATGGCGAACCGCAAGGGTCGCGGCTGTTACCGCACCCTGCTCGGCCGCGTGGCCGAAATCGCCTGGACCCCCGCCGTCGAGGCGCAAGCCATCGCGACGCTCTCCGACCCCGACGCCCAGACCGCGGCCAACGCGGCGCAGACGCTGGCGGCGCACGGCGGAGCTCGCGTCGAGGCGCCCCTCTGGAAGCGACTCGAAGCCTGGTCCGAGCGTTGGCGTGGACGCGCCGCGGAACTCGAAACGAATCCCATCACCAGCGCCCTCCCTAACCCCGAAGCGCAGCTCGGCTCGGCGCTATTCCAATCGATCGCCTCCGCCCGAGGGTGGGTGCTCGACCCCGCCCGCCGCCAGCGCCTCACCGGCCTGTGCATCGACGAGGATTGCCGCAAGCAATGGGCCGAGTCCCCCGCGCAGCCGCTCGTCGTGGAAATCGCCAGCGGCGGCGCATTCTACCCTCCGGCGTTCCGCGTTGGAAGCTACACCGCGCGGACTCTGCCGGCCCTCAAGGAGAAGCTGGCCCAATACCCCCCAGGCACGGCCTTCAGTTGGAGCCCCCAGTCCTTCAACTTCTTCTCCCCCGGCCAACTCGACGCCATGTTCCGCGACGTCTCCGCCTTCCTCGCCGCCCGCGCCATGACCCTCCGCCGGCCCTGAGCGCCCGCTGGCATACCATGGAGGCGTGACCCGAGCACTCATCATCCTGCTAGCCGCCGCGCTCGCGCCCGCCGCCGAGCGCCTGTCCGACCTCCCCGATCCCCTGGTCGGCACGGACTCCAAGTACGAACTCTCCCACGGCAACACCTACCCCGCTACCTTCATCCCCTACGCGATGGCCGCCTGGAGCCCGCAAACCGGCGAAGGCGGCTGGCCCTATCAGTACGCCAAGGACAACCTGCGTGGCCTCCGCATGACCCACCGCCCCTCGGCCTGGACCCTCGACTGGGGCTCGTTCTCCCTGCTCCCCGTCACCGGTTCGCTGAAGGTGCTGCCCGACGAGCGCGGCTCCAAATTCCGCCACGCCGCCGAGAACGCCCGCGCCTACCGCTACGACGTCACCCTCGACGATTACAGGACTCGCGTGAGCATCGCCCCCACCGAACACGGCGGCGTCCTCCGCTTCGCCTTCCCGCCCTCCGAACCCGCCTTTGTGGTGCTCGACGCGGGCGACGGCGGCAGCACGGTGAAGATCGACCCGGCCGCCCGCCGCGTCACCGGCACGAACTCCAAGACCGCCAAGGGAGGCGCGCCCTTCGCCCTTTACTTCGTCATCGAATTCGACAAGCCCTTCTCCGCCTCCGGCACATGGGACAAGGCGGGGATGCGGGATGACGCCAAGGACCGCGCCGGCCAGCACGTCGGCGCCTGGCTCGGCCTCGCCCCCGGCCAGGCCGTCAACGTCCGCGTCGGCACGTCCCTCATCAGCCTGGACCAGGCCATTCGAGCCATGAAGGCCGAATCCCCCACCGCCGACGTCGAAGCCGCCGCCGAGGCCGCCCGCAGGATCTGGGACCGCGAGCTCTCCGTCATCCAACTCGAAGGTGGAACGCCGGCCCAGCGCAAGACGTTCTACACCGCCCTCTACCACTCGCTCCAGTTCCCGCGCATGCTGAACGAAACCGACGCGGCGGGCGCGATGGTCCACTACGGTCTTTACGACGGCAAGGTGCACCCCGGCCCCATGTTCACCGACATCGGCTTCTGGGACGTCTTCCGCGCCCAATTCCCGCTGCTCACCGTCATCAACCCGAAGAAGGACGCCGAAATCATCCGCGCCATGGTGAACACGTATGAGGAGGGCGGCTGGATCCCCACCTGGCCCAATCCCATCGAGACCAACGTCATGATCGGCACCCACGCCGACTCCGCCGTGGCCGACGCCTACATCAAGGGCATCCGCGGCTTCGACGCCGACAAGGCCTTCGCCGCGATCCGCAAGGATGGCGTCGAGCCCGGCTCCGGCGTCTTCGACGCGCGCAAGGGCATTGCCGACTACCTGAAGCTCGGCTACGTACCCGCCGACGGCGGCGTGAAGGAATCGGTGGCCCGCACGCTCGAATACGCCTACGACGACTGGTGCATCGCCCAGATGGCCCGCGCCATCGGCCGCCAGGCCGACTACGTCCGCTTCATGAAGCAGTCCAAGTCCTACCGCAACCTCTACGACATGAGCTCCGGCTTCATGCGCGGCCGCAATCGCGACGGCTCCTGGCTCACCCCCTTCGACCCGCTCGACTGGGGCGGCGTCTACACCGAAGGCAACGCCTGGCAGTGGCTCTGGTCGGTGCAGCAGGACATCCCCGGCCTGATGTCGCTGATGGGCGGCCGGGAAGCGTTCATCCAGAAGCTCGACGGCCTGTTTGCCGCCACCACGGATTTCAAGGTGGGCGGCTACGGCCAACTGATCCACGAAATGACCGAGGCCAAGCTCGGCGACATGGGCCAATACGCCCACATCAATGAGCCGGTCCATCACGTCATTTATCTGTACGATTACGCCGGCCAACCCTGGAAGGCGCAGAAGTGGGTGCGCGAAGTGCTCGACCGCAACTACAAGCCCGGCCCCGCCGGCTGGCTCGGCGACGAGGACAACGGCCAGATGTCGGCCTGGTACATCTTCAGCGCCCTGGGATTCTATCCGGTGATCCCCGGCCAGCCCGTCTACGCGCTGGGCAGTCCCTTATTCAACCGCGCCTCGATTCGCCTCGAAGGCGGCCGCACGTTCACCGTCGAAGCCCTTCGCGAGGACGCCTCGGACCGCTACGTCCAGTCGGCTGCGCTCAACGGCAAACCGCTCGACCGGCCCTGGATCTCGCATAAGGAGATCGTGAGCGGCGGTCTGCTGCGTTTCCAGTTGGGTCCGAAACCGAATGAGAAGTGGGGTGTGGGAGGCCTTCCGGCGCCCGACGAGATCATCGCGAAATAGCTCGCGGCGTGGCTACGCCCGCTGGAGCAACTCCGGCCGGTGTAGCCACTTATCGATCTTGCCCAGTTCGCTCAGCACGAACACCTTCACCTGGTCTGAGCCGCCGTATTTCAGGTGTTTGCGCTCGCTGAAGAGGATGTCCAGCCAGCCCCGCAGCGCCGCCACCCGTTCGTTCAGGTAGGCGGCCTCGCTGGCGTATGGCTCAACGGCCAGGATGCGGACGATTTCACCCTCGATGTCCTGGGCGGCCACCTGGTTGGACCATCCGTGCGTCTGCTGCTGAAGGTGATCGCGAATCGCGATGACCGCGGAGAGCGCGGCGGCGGCCAGTTCCGTCGCATTCGCCTGTCGACTTGGGCCCATCTCCATCATTGTCGCCAAAAGTTAACGCGCCTGCACGCCTTTTCGCACCCCGATGTCGAATATTCGCGCGGCCCGGCGCGATTCCCCCGGCCCCGCCGCCCGCCGGTCAGTACAGCAGGCGGGTCCGAATCGTCCCCGGCACCCCGTCCAACTCATTGCGCAACTCCACGGTGGCGTGCTCGCCGGCTGACTCGACGTCGATCACCACATAGCCGATCCTGGCGTTGGTTTGCAGATACTGCGCCGCGATATTCACATCGTGGTTGGAGAACACGGAGTTAATCCGCGATAACAACCCCGGCTGGTTGTTATGAATATGCAGCAACCGGTGTTTGCCCGGATGCTCCGGCAGCGACGCCTCGGGGAAATTCACGGCGCTCAGGGTGGACCCGTTGTCGCTGTACTTGATCAGTTTCTCGGCCACCTCGACGCCGATATTCTCCTGCGCCTCCTCCGTGCTGCCGCCCACGTGGGGAGTTAGGATGACATTGTCGAATCCCCGCAGCGGCGAATGAAACTCATCGCCCGCGCCCTTCGGCTCGGCCGGGAAGACATCGATCGCCGCCCCCGCCAGCCGCCGAGCCTTCAGCGCCTCGGCCAGCGCGTCGATGTCCACCACCGTGCCTCGGGACGCATTGATGAATCGCGCCCCTTCCCGCATCCGCGCGAACTGCTCGGCGCCGATCATGCGATGGGTTCGCGCCGTCTCCGGCACATGCAGCGTCACGATGTCGCAGGACTTCAACAGGTCGTCGAGCGAAGCGGCGCCGCGCGCGTTGCCAAGCGCCAGCTTGGTCTCGATGTCGTAGTACAGCACCTGCATCCCCAGCGCCTCGGCCAGCAGCCCCACCTGCGTGCCGATATGTCCGTAGCCCACAATGCCCAGCCGCTTGCCGCGCACCTCGTGGGAGCCCGTGGCGGTCTTCAACCATCCGCCGCGGTGCGCCATGGCGTTGCGCTGCGGAATGCCGCGCATCAGCATCACGATCTCGGCCAGCACCAGTTCGGCTACGCTGCGGGTGTTCGAAAACGGGGCGTTGAACACCGGGATGCCCCGCATCTGCGCGGCGTTCAGGTCCACCTGGTTGGTGCCGATGCAGAAACATCCCACCGCGATCAGCCGGGGCGTGTTGTGCGGCTCGAAAATCTCGGCCGTCAGATCGGTGGCCGACCGGATGCCGATCAGATAGGCGTCGCGAACACGCTCGAGCAGTTGCTCCCGGGGCAGGGCTTTCTTGTGTATCTCGATTTCCGTGTAGTCGTCGCTTTCGAACGTCTCCACCGCGCTCTCGTGAATCCCCTCGACCAGCAGGATCTTGATCTTGTTCTTGGCGAGCGATGTCTTCTTCATGGCGATTCGATTTCGATTGTAGCTGGAGCGATTGTCAGGGGCGTAGCGCGCACAACGGGTCCCCGGCCACGATGTTCTGCCAACTCAGGAATGGAATCGACAGATAGAAACTCTCGGCCAGGTTACGCCCCCGGATATAGGCGGAAAACAGCAGGTCCGGACGCGGGCAGGCCGCCAGGTAGGGCTCCGCCACGTGGCCTGTGACTCCGGTCGCGCCTTCGTGGATATAGTCGCCGATGAGCGACTGCGGCGCGCCCGCGTACCACGTCCGAGGATCGCTCCATACGCCCAGCGTCCACGTGTCGGGCGGACGCTGGAACGTGCGCGCGTTGGTGGAGACGAATTCGGTGGCCAGCGCGCCGGGCAGCCATTGGTTGCCGGTGAGGCGGCGCTGGCGGCGCTTGTCGTTCGAGCCCCAGGATGCGTAGCCGATCACGTCCTTCTGCCCGTACAGCACCGTGCTGGTTTCATCCAGCGTCACGCGGTCGCGCGGCAGTCGTCGGGCGGCGGCGCGCAGCCAGTCCTCGCCCGGATCCTCGCCGTAGTCGCGCAGGTCGATGACGAAGCGTCCGCGATTGCGCGCGAGCGTCGCCCGGTCGATCATGCCGCGGACGTCGGCGAAGTCGTAGCCCGCCAGCCGCGTGACCATATATATGGGGAAACGTTTGTGGTCGAACGGGTCTTCCAGCCGGCCGAACATCGGGTTGGGGGCCGTTCCCCGAAAGTCGCGCCGCGGACGCGCCATGTCCCCGTACAACAGCGTCAGTTCCGAATCCACCGCCGCGATGTCGCCCGACGGCGACTGCTCTCCGTTGATGATCAGCGGCGCGCCGGCCGTGGTGACGATGTATCGGATCGCTTCGCGCAGCTTGCGATCGGCCAGGCAGCGCGCAATCGGCAGGGCGACGCGCTGGTTGTAGTCGCGCCGGTCCACCGCCTCCGCCGTGGGAGCGTCGATGTGGCAGACGTTGCGCAGCGGCACGCCGCGCTTGCGGGCGTAATATTCGCCGATGGAGCGGGACAGCGCGGAAGCGTCGTTGATCACCACCAGCACCGCGTTGGGCCCCTGCCCGCGCGCGAATGTCGCGGCCATGAGCGCGGCCCCCGCGGCCGCCGCCAGGCGCCTCACTTCAGCGATTGCAGGTAGGCCACGATATCCGCCGCGTCTTCCTGCTTCAGGGTGTAGGTGGGCATGGGAGCATCGGCCGGGTTGCCCCGCGGGTTCCTGCCGGTCACCAGGAACTTCACCAGCCCCTGCTCACCCCATCGCTGGAACAGGCGGCTGGGACCCGTCAGGTCGGGCGAGGCGGTGTGCCACCCTTTCACTTCCTTGATCGGCTGGAAGTCGAGCGTGGCGCCCTTCATCCATTTGGCTTTGTCCAGTTGACCGTCGGCGGCGCGCGGAGTGTGGCAGTCCTGGCACTTGCCCACCTCCTCGGCCAGGTATTTTCCGCGCTCGATGTCGGCCGCGAAACCGGTGGCGGCCATCAGCAGACAGCCCAGCAGGAAGCGCATCGGCATATACCGGCCATAATAGCAGGCGCCGGGAGGCGAGCCAGGGAATGCGTTCTTCTTTATGGGTGCGATCTGTCTTGCACCGATTCAGAGACCGTGCGTCATTGCTTGGCTATAATGTTTGCAAGCCCCCACATGGACCTTGACCAGCTCCATACATTTCTGGAGATCGTGAGGCTGAAAAGCTTCTCGAAGGCCGCGCAGACCTGCTACCGGACCCAACCCGCGATCAGCGCGCAGGTCCGGCAACTCGAGCAGGAATTGAATACGTCGCTGTTCGAACGCCTCGGCACGCGCATCGCGCTCACCACGGCCGGCAAGATCTTCGCCGAGTATGCCGAACAGATCCTCGATCTGCGCCGCAGGGCGCAGGATTCGATCAACGAACTGGAGCGCACGCCGCGGGGCGAACTGGTGATTGGGGCCAACGAAGCCACCTGCATCTACGTCCTGCCCACGGTTTTCGCCGAATACAAGAAGCGTTTTCCCAACGTGCAGTTGTTGGTGGACCGCTCCTATGGCGCGCGGGTGGTGCAGGCGGTGGCCGACAATCTGGCCGATTTCGGAATCACGCAGTTGCCGGTGCAGGAGAAGAAGTTGCAGGTGGTGAAGATCCACTCCGATGAGATCCGCCTGCTGGTTCCCGGCGGTCATGAACTGGCGGGCGCGCAGCAGGTGACCTGCCGGGATCTGGTGGGCCGCCAGTTATTATTGCCCAAGAGCGGTAACACACGGGCGCGCCTGAACGCCTTTTTAGAACCGGTGGAGGATCAGATTTCGATCTCCATGGAGCTCGACTCGACGGAGATGATCAAGCGTTTCGTGATGGCGGACCTGGGTCTGTCTTTTCTGGCGGCTTCGCACTGCCGGGAGGAGGTGGAAGCGGGGAAGCTGGCGGCGATTGCGTTAGGGCCCGAACCGATGATCCGTCGCCTTGGATTAATCTATAGGAAGGATAAGGCGCTTTCGAAGGCGGCGTTAGGCTTCATTGAGGTGACGCTTGGCCACGCCGGGGAGAGCAGCCAGGAACCTGCCCATACCTGGGCGCCGAAAGCGGCACAGCCATAGAGGAGCGCCATGGAGCGGTTGACGGTAAAGACTTCGACGATATTCATCTCGGTGGGTTCGCGCACGCAGGTCTACCGTTCGGTCGACGACGTTCCGCCGAAGTTGCGCCGCAAGTTACAGGAAACGACGACAGGCATCAACGCCGCGACGATTCTGATCGCCGACCGCAAGGGCAGGGAAGAGATTGTAAAGGCATTGCGAGGCGGCTCCTCGAGCCTGCGTTCGAAATCGTCGTCAGCAGCAGCCACGCGCAAGGTAACGCCCCGCCTGGATTGGCGCACCTGCAGCGAACTCCTGCTCGCGGGCGCAGCCGGCCTGCTACTGTGGTTAGCCTTCACCTACCGTTAGGAGATTGATCCCACTTTCGGCGATAGCGCAAAGCGCACCCCTGGCGAACCCCTGCTGGCAGGCGCGGCTACCGTAGGATCTCATTCTCACCACCGCCGTTGGCGCAGCCCCCGGGGGAGCCGGAATAGGCTCGACGGCGGCGCCGCATTAGCGCACATGCAGAACTCTTGCGGGCAAATCGGGCCGATCTGTGCCGACCCTGCGGAGATGCCTCTTACCATCGCCAGGGGGTTGCCCCGGAAGGCCGCAACGGGCTCGACGTCGGCGCGAATCGCATTGGCGCGCCTGAAGCGAACTCCGGCTGACAAGCGCGGCCCGGTCGTCGCTGATCGTTCTAACGACGCGCCGAGGGTCTGCCCAGGGGGCCGCAAGGGCCTCGGCGTCGTCGCGTCGCATTGGCGCACCTGCCGCGCCCCCGGATGGCAGGCCCGGCCGGGCTTCAACGGCCGTGGGGAGAATTTCTCACCACGCGCGATGGGTTGCCCAGGAGGCGGCAAGGGGCTCGACGTCGGCGTAGCGTCGAATCCGCGCACTTCTAGCGAACTCCGAGTGGCAAGCGCGGGCCGGTCGCCGCTGATCGTTCTCCCGACGCGGCCAGGAGGCGGCAAGGGGCTCGGCGGCGTCGAGTCGCATTGGCGCACATGCCGCGTCCCGCGATGGCAGGCGCGGCCGTGCTTCAACGGCCGTGGGGAGATGTTTCTCACCACGCGAGAGGGTCCGCCCAGGAGGCGGCAAGGGGCTCGGCGTCGGCGTCGCGTCGCATTGGCGCGCCTAAAGCGAACTTCGGCTGACAAGCGCGGGCCGGTCGTCGCTGACCATGCGGAGATCGTTCTCACCACGCGCGAGGGTCTGCCCAGGAGGCTGCAAAGGGCTCGGCGGCGTCGAGTCGCGTTGGCGCACCCGTTCTCACCACTCGCCGATCGGCTGCCCAGGCGGGGCCGCCGCCGGCTGCGGAACCGGGATCGTCTTCGGTTCCTTATCGAAGCGGTCGATCCAGGCGACCGAGTAATCGGCCCAAGCCTTCTCGCTGTCCCCGCTCCAGGCATGCTGCGCGATCCATTTCTTCAATTCGTGCAGCTTGAACCCCGCCATCGCCCGCACCTGCGGACTGTTGCCGTCGCCGGCCGCCAGAGCCATCAGGTGGAACAACACCACCTGGTCCACCGTGCGCCGGATTTCGGCCTCATAGACGCTCGCGCTCGCCGCCTTCCAGGTGGCGCGCACCAGTTCGTCCATCACCTCGGCCAGCCCCGGCTGCGCGTTGTCGCGCGCGTGATACTCCACCAGCCGCGCCGCCCGCTCCGGATTCAGGATCATCCCCACCGTCAGGCCGGCCGCCGTCTCCGCCGCCGACAGCGGATCGAACGTCAGCCCGGTCCGCGACGGCAGCGATTCGCGCGTACGGTAGTAGCCTTCCGGCACAGGCGGAAAGATCGCCAGCAGCCGTTCGGGAATCGCCAGCGCCTCGGGCTGCAGCGTCGCGAGCAGCGCCTTCAACGCCTTCCGCTGCTGTTCCGGAGGGACCTTGCGCGTCACCGGCTGCCCGTCGCCACGCAGCGCGTAGGTGTAATACAACCCGCCGAGCGACTTCGACGCCGCCTCCACCTGATAGCGGTGCGACAGGTAGAGCGGAGCGAGCGTGTCTTCGAGTTGCGACATCGGCTCGCCTTCCTTGATGTTCTTTTCCGAGAAGTTGGCGAGCGCCTTGGCCCGCACCTGCATCCAGCGGGTCAGCTCCTCCACGGCGTCCGGCCCGTTGTCCCACAGGTGCACCTGCGGATGGGCGCTGCCGGCCGGCCGCGCGTCCTGGTCGGACAAGAACCACAGACCGCGCTTGATGGCCGCCTGCAGCATACCGTCGAGCGCCGCCCGCTGGTCGACGCCCGGCGCGAAGTCCTGATAGCCGTACGTGATCGCGATCTTGTCCCATTCGCCGATGCCGCGCCCATACGCCTTCGACAGATCGATCTTGCCGTCGCGCCCGATCTCCGCCTTGGGATGCGGATAGTCCATCACGGAGGCGTCGCCCTGGGCGCTCGAGATGTAGTTGTGCGCCAGGCCCAACGTGTGCCCCACCTCGTGCGCGGCCAGTTGGCGGATGCGCGCCAGCACCATCTCGCGCATATCGGGGGGAATCGGCGCGCCCGCTTCGTAGGGCGCAAGCAGCGCCTCGGCGATCAGGTAATCCTGCCGCGCGCGCAGGGATCCGAGCGTGACTTTGCCTTTCAGGATCTCCCCGGTTCTCGGATCCGTCACCCCGCCGCCGTAGGACCATCCGCGCGTCGAACGGTGCACCCATTGAATGATGTTGTAGCGGATGTCCATGGGGTCCATGCCCTCGGGCATCAGCTCCACCTGGAAGGCGTTGCGGTATCCGGCGGCCTCAAACGCCTGGTTCCACCAGCGTGCGCCTTCGAGCAGCGCCGACCGCAGCGGTTCCGGCGCGCCGCGGTCCAGGTAGTAGACAATCGGCTTCACCGGATCGCTGACGGCGGCCGTTGGGTCCTTCTTGGCCAGACGGTGCCGGCTCAGGTAGCGCGTTTGCGGCCGGGTCCCGAGCGGCGCCGTCAGATCCATGAACTCGATGCCGAAATAGCCGGCCCGAGGGTCGAAGGCGCGCGGCGTGTAGCCCGGTCCCGGCAATCGGATGAAGGAATGATGCTCGCGGACCGTCACGGCGTCCGCTGCCGGCGTCACCGGCCGAAGGTAGCGTCCGGGAGGGCCTCCGGTCAGCGTGAGCGTCACTTCGACTTCTGTATTGTCCGGAAAGTTCTTCGTGGCGGGCAGGTAGAAGGCGGTGCGGGAGGGATCCACCTTGTAATTCGATTTGTCCGCCCGTTGCAGCGCGCCGGCGACATTGTGGGCGTCGCGCAGCAGGAACTGTGTGGCGTCCACCAGCACTCGCCCGTGATCCTCGGCCGCCACTTCGAATCCCCACAGCACGCTTTGCGCGAAGGATTCGGCGACGGCCAGCCGTTCCGCCGCGTCGCCACTCGTTGAGCGGTAGGAATAATTTGGCGCCACCAGTAATACCTTGGGGCCCGAGCGCTCGAACCGGACGACGTGGCTGGATCCCAACTGACCCCGGTCCAGGCCGATGTCGTTCGACCCAATGCCCGCCGGAAGCGACTCTAAATACAGCAAATCTGCATCAAAATGCTCGATTTCGAGCCAGATTTTGCCCGTTTTTGCATCCCAAAACACGGGCAAAAATCCGTCCAGTTTGCGTAACCCCTGTGTTTTCTTATCGATTTCCCCCTGTGCAAGACCAGTTGTGGCCGCCAACAGGGCAATTAGGGCACTTCTAATGAATCCCCGCATTGTAAGTCTTAGAGTATAGCCCGGCGGAGGAATTGTTCTTTGGCAGGAGGCGTGCTCCAATACTCGCAGGATGGATGTATCCCGAGCCGGTGGGATCGACCCCGTCATGCGCCTGGCGCCCGTCGCGCGGCCGGAGCTGGCGGCGGGGGCGCTGAAGGGGATCCCGGCCGACACCATCGCGGCGCTGCTCGAACGGCTGGCTGTACCGGGGGTGTCGGACCTGATTCTGCACCTGGAGAGCCGGCGGGAGACCGTGGATCCCGGGGCGGTGCACGAATTGATCCGGGTGGCGGGCGTGGCGGCTGCCACCGGAGATCTGGAAGTGGTGCGGGCGGCGGTGGCGCGGATCGCCGCGCTCGATCCCGAGGGGGCTCAAAAGCTCCAAAACGAACCAAAGCTCGAGGCCGTGAGGGCCCACGTGAAGGCGGTTCTCGAACAGGTGGCCGAGGAGGCCCATGAACGGGCGGAGAGGCTGCTCGAGGACGCCGAAGCGGGTGTCAGCGCCGCACGTCCGCGGCTGCGTCCGGCGGAGGCGCGGGACGCAGACACCTTACTCATGCTGGCGGGACAACTGCTTGAGTCGGGCCGGCAGGCGGATTTCGTCAGGTCGGCGGAGCTGTCGCAGGTGCTGCTGCTGCATTTTCCGGTGGGTGCGCCGGCGGTGATCGCGATGCAACGGACGACGACCGGCGCCGCTGTCGCCGACGAGACGCCGATCGGGCGATGGTGGCGGCGGGCGCCGGTGCTGATTCTGCTGGGGGCCTGGCTGGTGGTGGGCGGATTGGCCCTTCTGCTGGCGAGTTCGAAGGCCGCGGCCGGGTTGTGGGGAGCCGGCTTCCTGGCCTTCATCGTCTACTTCCGGATCCGCAGCCTGCGGATTTGAGGCCGGCGCGGCTATCGGGACCAGCAGTCCCAGACGGCCTTGGCTATCCTGGCGATGACGCCTTCGCGGATCTGTTCGGAGGCGCGGGCGTCCGATACGAATACGGCGATGACGATGTGGCGGCCGTTGGGCAACGTGACGAGGCCGATGTCGTTGGTGGCGGGCGTCATTCCGTCGTGCGTGCCGGACGTGCCTGTCTTGTGGGCGACCACGGTTCCGGGCGGCAGGAGTCCCTTGAGGCGGCGTGGTCCGGTGACGGTCTGGGTCATGTACTGGAGAAGCAGGGGCTGATTCAGCTTTCGCAGCAGGAGAACGGCGGCGTCGGGCGTCGCGAAGTTGCGGTATTGCCGGTCGCCGCCGGCGGTGTTGATCTCGTGTTCCGAATTGAGCACGGCGATGTCGCGGACGCCGATTCGGTCGAGGTAACTCATGACGCGAGGCGGGCCGCCCAGCAGCTTCAGCAGGAGATCGCTCGCCGTGTTGTCGCTTTCGGAAACCGAGTAACGGAGTAACTCAGCGACGGTGAGGGTGACGCCTTTGGGGTGCTTTTCGCGGATGGGGCTGTGGAGGCGGGGCTCATAGTCCTGGGGCGTGAGGCGGATCTTGCGGTCGAGCGGGAGGCGATCGGCGGCGTCTGCGACGGCCATGGCGATGGGGAGCTTGTAGACGCTCTGCATGGGGAAATGCTCGGCGCCGCGCAGGGCCACCGACGGGCCTCCCTCAAGGATCGCCGCCGATACGCCGACGCGGCCGTTGGCCTGGCTGGCGATGTGTTCGAGGCTGGTTTTGAGCGAGTCGGCGGGGCAACTGGCCGCGAGCAGCCAGAGAATCGGTAAGACCATCCCCATGATGGTAACAGCCGAGTGCTACATTGAATGCAATGCTGGCGGTTCGGTGACTCCGAAAGAACAAAACCTCCTCGAAGTGTTCGATACGGCGCGGCCGTCGAATACGCTTTTCTGTCACCAGGAGTTTCTCGAAAAGCTCGCCGATCATTCGAATGATCCGATCGGGCGGAGGGCGGCGTTTCTGCTGCAACGGCTGGCGGTGGACGCGCGGCGTTTGCACTATAAGTCCACCAGCGGGGCGAACCGGGGATGGCGGCGATCGCGGCTGGGGGGAAACGGCGGAAGTCATTTTTATGCGTGGTGGGCGCCTCGCAATGCGCCGCCGCTTGAAGGCTGCGCCGATTTTCCCGCCGAGGAATCCATCTATCTGCGCGACATACGGCACCATGACGACCATGCTCCGCTGAGTCCACAGGCGTTCGAGGCGAATTACTTGCCGGTGACGGTGCGGGAGTTGCGGCGGGAGGAGTACGGCCCTTCGCCGTGGACGCCGACGCAGACCAAGTTCGCTTCCGGCCGGCAGGCGGCGCGGCTGCTGAAGGGGCATCCGGGATCGGGCAAGACGACGGCGCTGTGGCACGCGGCGGATCAAAGCGGCGCCCAGCGGGTGTTGTACGTCACCTACTCGCGGGATCTGGCGGCGCTGGCGCGTGAATATTTCGACAAGTTCTGTTCATCGCACAAACAATTTCAGGTGGTGACGTTTCCGGACCTGGTGCGGCGACTGGCCAATCAGGACCTGCCGCCGACCAGCGATCGTGAGTCGATGGCGAAGTTCCAGCGGGAGATTTCGGGATTCTCACGGAACCTGGGGCCGTGGGCGTCCGCACAGACCGCGCTCTATGACGAGATGCACGCGCACCTGGTGGGGGACGCGCTTCCGGCGGCCATCGGACGGTTCGTCAAATGCGGGCAGCCGAGGGTTCCGGAACGGGCGTACAAGGAACGCAGAACGCGGTTTCTTGGCGTTGGCGCGACGCAGACGGTGCTGGACGCGGCGGCGCGGCTGGAGCGGGTGGAGCCGACGACGCTGGCCGAGCGCTACTTCCCGGAGCTTGGGCTGGCGTGGAGGGCGCTGGAGCGGCTGACGCGGACAGGCGGGGCCGCATCGGCGATGCCGGTTGAGCTGTTGGGCGTGGATTGCATCGCGGTGGACGAATGCCAGGACCTGACGCCGATGGAGGCGATGGTGCTGGTGGAACTGGCGGCGGCGATGAACGGCGGACGCAGCGGGTCGGGGCCGATTCTGCTGGCCGGCGACGAGGCGCAGACGGTGCGTCCGACCGACTTCGAATGGGGCTGGTTGAGCGATCTGCTGCACTATCGGGTGGGAACGCCCTCCGATTACAAGCTGAGCGCAAACCTGCGGAGTCCCCGGCGGATCGCGGAGCTGGTGAATCGGGTGTGGGACCTGTACGGGCACGTGCAGAAGCAGGATCGGCCGAGCGGCACGGGGTACGCGCAGATTGAAGACGACGCCACCGATCAGGTGCTGTATTGCGCGGGCGCTCCCGGGGCGGAACTGGACAATCTGTTCACCGACCTGGCGGGCCGCGAGGGTTTGGCGCTGATTTCCATGGAAGAGACGGTTCCCCACTACGTTCCCGAGGCGGTGCGGCCGGCGGTGCTGACGGTGCGCGAGGCCAAGGGGCTGGACTTCCATTCGGTGTGCGTGATCGACGCCGGCCGGCATCTGGAACGGATCCTGCGGGAACAGGAGCGGGTGCGCGTAGATAGCGATATCGAGGACCTTCGAAAGCGGCTGGCGATCGATCAACTGCGGGTGGCGTTGAGCCGTCCCACCGAGCGTCTGATCTGGCTGGACGTGAGTCCGAACGAGCCGGTGATCGAGCAGAGCGTGCGGTTCCTGAATCGCGGCGTGCGGGCGAGCGCGGTGGCTTCGGCGGTTCCCGAAGCCCTGCTGAAGAGCCTGGCGGAGGAGGAACTGGACCTGGAGGAACGGGTGCAACGGTGCCAGGCCGATGCGCGGCAGTATTTGAACGTTCGTCCGGAAATGGCGTGGTCGCGGGCGCGGCAGGCGGTGACGCTGTTGGGGAATCCCGAGGCTCCGGCGGCGGTGCGGGATGAATCCGTGCGCGAGACGGCGTACATGACGCTGGCCGAGATCTGCTTCGCGCTGGCGATTCGCGGGGCTCGAATGCCGGCGGAATTGGGCCGCCCGAATCTGTTTTTCGAGGCGCAGGCGGCGGCGACGTCGGCCAAGAAAGAGCATCTGGGCTCCATTCTGTACGCGGTGGGGCGGCTGATGCGCAGCGGCCCGAACGAGCGGTTGGATGCGTTGGCGCAGATGGCGGACACGTTCGCGATGGGACAGGCGGAACTGGCGCCGTGGGTGTTGACGGAGATCGGCCCGCGGATGACCAAGTGGGTGGACGAGTTGGACGGGGCCGCGTTCAGCGGACACGACGCGGCGGTGTTCTATCCGATGATCGCCGGCTTCTATGAAGCGATCGGGATCGACGATCGCGAACAGCGCACGGTGCGTTTGAAACAGCGCACCATCAGTTTGTTGATGCGCGACAAGCAGTGGCGGCTGGCCCTGATGCTGGTGCGGCAGGATAATCAGCCGAAACTGGAGGCGCAGTGCCACGAAGGGCTGGGCGACTTCGGGAGCGCCGCGGATTGCTACCGGCGGGCGGGCGATCTGAAGGAGGCGCTGCGCTGCTATCGGAGCGTGCCGGATTTCGAGTCCTCGCTGGCGCTGGTGCGGGAGATGAAGGACCATCCGGCGGCGGAAACGCTGGAGTGGCTGGCGCGGATGCGCGCCCTGGCCGAGCAGCGTCCCGAGAAGTTCAACCGGGTGGTGCTGCCGGCCGAGAAGAAGCTGCTGGAGGAGTTGCTGGAGCGGAGCCTGGGCGCTTCGCGCAAGAAGGCCGCGGCGAAAAAGGCGGCCGCCAAGAAAACCGCGGGAACAAAACGAGCAATTGCGCCGAAAAAGCGCGCTGTAAAAAGAGTGCCGCCCGGAAACGAGTCATTCTAATCCGCGCGTCTCAACTGGGTGAGGAGACAGCCTTTGAAACTGGGATGGATTCCGGCGGGAGCCGTGTGCCTGCTGTGGGGATGTTCGAGCGCGCCGCCTCCGGCCGCGCGGAAGGAAGAACCGGCGCCGGTGGCGCCGGCCAAGATTACGCAGTTCTACGCCGTGAAGCCGCGCATCGCCAAGGGCGAAACGGCGCAACTGTGCTATGGGGTGGACGGCGCGAAACAGGTGGAACTTACACCTAAGGCCGAAGAGGTGTGGCCGGCGATGTCCCGTTGCGTGGACGCCAAGCCGGCTTCCACGACGACGTACACGCTGACGGCGCGGAATGAAGCCGGCGCCGCGGTGACCAAGACCGCTGTGGTGGAAGTGGGGCCGGCGGGCGCGGGCGCCGGGCAGGCTCGCCTGATTCAGGAAGTGACGGTGAACCGCCTGGAGGTGGCCGCCGGCGAGGCGGTGTCGATTTGCTATACCGCGCCGGGGGCTTCGAGCGTGAAGGTGACGCCGGGAGAGGGCGCCGGACAGGCGGCGGCGCGCGGGTGCGTGGTGGATAAGCCCGTCAAGACGACCACCTACGTGGTGTCGGCGGCGGGCGCGGGGGGCGCGACGGACACGGAACGGGTGACCGTAAAGGTGCGTTGAGGCGAGACGATCGATACGATTGCGCGAGCTGTTGCGCATCTGTAGAATGAACGGACAACTGGGAGGTGAGTATTCTTCTCATCCGCAATGCGCAAATCGCTGTCCTGGACCGGATTGTGCTGGAAAACTGGCTGATTTCGCATATGAAACGGCATTTTCGGCGCCTCTGCCGGACATTGACAGAGCCCGAATTGGCCGATTTTGTCCGGCATGGGGTCGCTCGGGCCAACCACTACGGCTTCACGGAATCCAAATACGTGGCCAAGTGGTTGAACCTGATGGCGCTGCTGGGGCGGCGGTTTGACGAAGATCCCGGCTGTTCGTGGATCGCGCCGATTCTGGCCGGAAGCCAGCCGAGCGCGATCAAAATGGAAGACCTGCTGGACGCCGCGCAACGCCGCGTTTGGGGATCGAGGGCATCGTGAATCCGAGCGAATCAGAGGGCGCGGAGCAGTCGGAACTTTCAGGCGAGCAGGCGGGGGAATCGGCCGGATCGGCGGGCGGGGCCGCGGGGGGAGAGCAGGAGGCGGCCGGGTCGGCGTCGACGCAGCCGACCGAGGCTGAGTTTTCCGAAGCCGGGGAGTCGGCCGAGAAGGCTCCGTCGACGCCCAGCACGGCGGAGTGCCCGGCCAAGAAGCCGAAGATCGGCGTGAATTGGCGCGATTACGACTTTGGGCGGATCAAGAAGGGCGGCGCGCTTCCGGTGTACGACCTGGTCATTTCTAGCACCGGCGAGGTGGATTTGGCGTCGATCGCCGTGAACATCGAGGGCGACCAGTTCAAGGTGGATAATCCCGGGGGATTCGAGACGACGCTCGCGCCGGGCAAGAGCACGACGGTGAAGATCAAGTTCGAGCCGACCGGGTACGGCGAGAAGACGGCGAAGATCCGGGTGACGTCGAACGCCGTCAACGAGAATCCCGTGCCGTTGAAGGTGAAGGGTAAACAATATTCGGTGATCACGTTTGTGATCGAGGATGAGAAGTCCGGCGAGAAGATTGACAACGTGAAACTCAAGGTGAAACAGGCCGGACAGGCTGAGCAGGATGTTACTACAGCGGGTGGAGGAAAGGCGGAGGTGGAGACGGAACATGACGGGAATTTCGAGGTCAAGATGGGCGAGTTCGAACCGTTGCTGGAATTCCGCGATTTAACCACCGCCTGATTCGGGAATTATCGACGTGCCGCCAATTCTCCAGAAGAAAGAAGACGCCACCAAGGCGAAAGTCGCAGCCGGCAAGACGTTAACCGCGCTGGCTACCGAACTGAAACTGCCGGACTGGAAGGCCCTGGCGCTGTATAACTGGGGCACCGTGGAGCCGGCCGAAGTCACGCGCCTGCTGTTTGAGTATATCGGCTGGGAGAAGCCGGAGAGCGATCCCGGGCAGATTGTCCTGAAGCCGCACGCCAACGCCGATCGCGAGATCTATCAGCCGAAGGGTTGGGATAAGGATAGCTCGCTGGCCCTGGATAAGACGCATACGGTGAAGGTGAAGAAACAGCCGGATCCGCCGGTGGCGATCGGGATTGACTCGCTGAGTCGTTGGTTTATCCCTGGCAAGGAGACTTGCGACCTTAAATACTCGCTGGAAGGGTTGGCTAAGAATGCGGTGAAGGTGGACCTGGAGGTCTACGGGAGCAATTACTGCACGGCCGGTGATTGGAATAACGGCTTTGTGAAGTTCAGCGGGTCGGCCGATCTCAAGGACACCAAGCTATATTCGAACGCCGAGCAGACCGCTGCGAGTGAGCGCGGCAAAGGCGTCGCCATCACCGAGTGGAAGGGCAAGGTGACTGCCTCCACCGGCGCCCTGGGGAAGAAGAACCCCGGCGGCGAGGACCGCGTGATCAACGCCGCGTTTTCTCCGTATAACGCGATGGTGCGCTACTACAAAGACGGCGGGGATGCGACGGCGCGGTTGGATATCGACGCGTTCTGGCCGCAGTTCGACGATTCGGGCGCGGTTGTGGCGGATTCGCTCAAGATCCGTTTTGCGATTCGGGGCACCGGGCGCTGCTCGTCGACGAACGGCGGCGGGACGCTGCTGGTGGTGGATGGCGCGGGCGACATCGTGTACCGCGAACCGGTGAGCCTGGGGAATCTCGGGCAGAAGGATTCGGGGTTCAACGAAGTCAGCTGGAGCGGGGATTACTCGCCGAATACGAAGAATAACAGCAAGGGCGCGGCCAAGGTGATTCCCGAGGACATGCCGTACCGGGTGCAGATTCAGGCGCACACGGGGCCGGACGAGGCGAACGGGCTGGCGCTGGCCGCTATGTCGACCGAGGTGCGGCTGTATGTGCATCCGAAGACGCATCCGCGGACGCTCGATCCGTATGCCGCGGAAACGGACAAGTCGTCGTTCAAGCTGCGGAGTCATCGTGAGTTACTGGCGCTCAAGGAGACGCTGGCGCGGGGCGATGGCGCGGACTGGATCCGGCTTCAATTGGCGCGGGCGGGTTATCATCCGGGGCCGGTGGAGAATCCGGTGGCGGCGGCTTATAAGTCGGCGCTCGATGAGTTCAAACGGTCCGTTCCCAAGCGGAAGGCCTCCGCTTCCGATGCGTTCGCGCGCTTCACCATCGACGCGAGCGAGGGCGATGACGTCAAGGATGCGTTGGAGGATCTGGCCGGGCAGGCCGAGCGGCAACGGGCGTGGTTTGGCGATCCGGACGCGAGCCGGGCTAACTTCGACTTTGACAGCGACGCGCTCAATACTCGGTTGAACGATCCCACCAAAGCGATGATTGCGTGGGTGGACGATCGACACTATTACACCGACGCCGGGTGGTTGAACGGACAGGGGCCCAAGGGGACGCAGACGCGCACTAAGATCATCGGCGATCCAGCTGGGATGGGGAATTACGCGCTCGCGTATACGAGCGGGGACGCGATGATCACGGGCAAGGCGACGTGGATTCCGCGGCCCTGGATTCCGCTTTCGGCGTCGCTGGTGCTGTTGGGCAAGGATCAGAAGTTGACGGATGAGTTAGGCGCGCCGTCCGAGGATGATTTGAAGCTGATGGCGAAGGCGATTGGTCCGCTGCGGGTGGATTGGTCGTTCGATGAGTTCGATGACGTGCCGCCGGTGGAGACGATTGTCGATACGGCGATGTACAGCAATCAGGTCAGCCGGCCGAAGATGTATGTCGAGAAGGCGCGCGATGCGAAGAAGTCGGCGGCCCACGCGCGGAAGGATTTTAAGAAGAGCTGTACTTATACGAACGCTCCCGCCGATTGTGGGGGCGTGCGGCCTACGGGCAACTCGGACTATCACAAGGCGATGTTCGCGCAGGCGGATGAGAGCCTTCGGCCGTGGCGCGCGGAGTCGGATGGGGCGTTTGAGACCGTGGCCACCGTCGCTCACGATAACACCGGGCAGGCCGATGATAGGATTTTCGCGAAACGGTTTGGGATAGCGGGAGCGTATTTCCGGCCCTCGACGATTGGCGGCGATGGGATGCGGCTGCGGGCGCAGGTGCGGTTCAAGACGGCGGGCGATTACAAGCTGCCGAACCTGGATGTGCTCGATAAACGGTATCCGCTGCTGCCGCAGGCGCAGAGCGCGAAGATGCGGGTGTGGCGCAAGGCGTCGATTCGCGGGTATGTGTCGTGGGGGCCGAATAACTCGTGGGGCGCGCATAGCGGCGGGTTGGCGGATAACTTCAAGGGCGGGTACCTGCACCTGGGGTTTGAGAATAACGACACCGGAGATGTGAAGGCGGTGACGTCGTATTTCAGCAACGACGATACGTTCCGGAATCTGGTGAAGGAGTCGGTGGATACGACGGGTTCGGCCAGCGCGGGCGATAAGGAGCGGGCTAAGAATTCCAATATCGCGCTGAATGCGCAGCGGTTGTGGCCCTGGTACGGGGCCGAGCATTTCGGCATTTTCGAGGCTTCCGATCCGAATTCGACCAAGGCGAACGCGGTGAAGAAGTTTTACGACCTGTTCACCAGCTACTTCTACAGCCTGTCGAATTTGTATGGGCTGGCGTTCGTGAAAAAGGCCGAGTCGTCGACGGGGAAGTTTCGCGGACATATCGTGGTGGAGTTCCAGGCGGGCGATGATTTCTTCGTCCAGCAGTATAAGTGCCCGACCTGTAACAACAAGTATTATTACGTGGAGAAGTCGGCGGCGGGCGATAGCATGCTGAATAAGGACTGCCCGTCCGGCGATGGGGGGAAGTTGGGGCGCGGCGATCCGGCGATGACCGGGCATTACACGTGCGGGAATGGTCACACCGGGTCGTGGGATGAGACGGCCGCGGCGGGCGGCGCGTTCAACGGGTGCGGCTGCGTGGAAGCCGGCTGCGGCGGGACGCTGAACGCCGACCGGGTGGAGCGCGTCGACTATAAGTGCAATAAATGCGGCTGGTCCTTTAGCTTTTCCGATGCTACGGGGACGAGTCACGTTGGGGAGGCTTGTTACGCGGGCGTTTGCGACGGGCAGTTGCACCGGCCGGGCGGCGACGCGGGGCTGTTCACCGAGAATTACGCTTGCGATAAGTGCGCGGCGACGGTGAA
This sequence comes from Acidobacteriota bacterium, assembly GCA_018268715.1. Lineage (GTDB taxonomy): Bacteria > Acidobacteriota > Terriglobia > Bryobacterales > Bryobacteraceae > TMP-7. Next base: position 224,546 of record JAFDVZ010000016.1, read on the forward strand.
GATGAATGAGACGGCTTCGACGGGCGGGTCGCATGTGGGCGAGAGTCACGCGGGGTGCGCGCAGACCGGGAAACTGGCGCGCAAGACGCCAAACGTGGTGACGGCGATTCCGAAGGGGAACCGGATCGAGTTAGCGCATGCGGCTAAGTCGGGTTACAAAGGCATTCCGGTGCCGTCGCTGGGAAATCCGCTGGGCGTGTCCTGGAATTTCGAGGCCGATACGCCGCTGTGGGCGCATGAGTTGGCCCATAACCGGTATATGGAGCACGCGGCGAACGCGGGCGGGGCGAACAACGCGCAGCACGATCATCAGAATAACTCGACGTTCAATTTCACGACGATTAATGAGACGGTGGCGACGTCGCAGATGTGGGATCGGGCGTGCCTGATGACTTACGCGACGCATTTGAAGACGTACGATCCGGTGCGCGACCGGCGATATATGTGCGGGAAGTGCCTGCTGAAGACGCGTGGGTGGAAACTGGCGAGCGTCGCCGACCCGGCCGCGGGAGACCATGAGTAAGGAGCGTGCGCCATGGGTTGGCGGCGGGTTGCGATCGCGTTGCTGCTGGCGTTGGGGATGGCGTGGGCCCAGCCGGGGCAGGCGCCGCCCGAACAGCGGCCGGTTCCGGTACGAGGAGGGAAGATGACGCCCGGTGGTCCGGCGAATGTGAGTTTGACGGTGACTCTGGCGGCCCAGGAGCGGCCGTACGTGGCCGGGGCGGAGACCCTGGTGACCGTCACGCTTCGGAATACGGCCGCGGCGGGCGGAGCGCTGGTTCCGAGCCCGGAGGCGGATTGCCCGTTTGTGTTCACGGTGAGGCCGGCTAAGCGCTCGGCCTTCGAGGTGAGCCACGAGATCTACATGCTGACGACTCGGCCGGAGCCGCCGGCGCCGCGCGAGCAGGAGATGGCCCCGCTGAGGGCCGGCGCGGGTCTCGATTATGCCGTGGACCTGGCGGAGATGCTGGTGACGCCGCTCGAGCCGGGGGATTACTCGGTGTCGGCGGCGATCACGGTGGGCGGTGCGGTACACCGGTCGGCGGCGGTGGCGCTGCATGTGGCGGCGCCGAGGGTCGGGCTGCTGGCGGCGGTCGGCAATGGGAACGGGCTGCAACTGGCTACGGCGATGTCGGACGGCGGGACGCTGTTTCAACGAGAGTCGGAGTCCGGACTTCCGGCGTCTGGCTATTTTCGCGCGCGCAAGGGCGTGCATCAGCCGGGGAGCCTGGCGATTTCGACCGATGCCGAAGGGACGCAGGAGACGCGGTGGCTCGGGTGGACGGAGGGCGGCAAGGCCGAATTCCTGCATGTTTGGGGGAAGGCTGTGCTGCGCTCGACGAATGTCGAGGTGGGCGGCGATGCGCGGTTGACGGCTGTGGGGTGGACGTTCAACGATCGGTCCGCGATGTTTCTGGCGGTGGCGCGGTCGGGGATTGCGTTGATCCGATTTGGGAGAGGGGAATCGCCGCAGGTGAAGCCGTTCGCCGTGGCGGGCGCTACGTTTTCGGACGCCGCTAGGGTGCGGGCGGGGCTGTTCAGGAATGCGGCGGGAGAGGTGCGGATACTAGTGATCTGGCCCGAAGGCGGGCGGCTGTTGTGCACGATCCTGAATCCGGCGGACGGCGCCACGCCGGCGCGGCCGCTGGTGGAGGGCGGCGACTCAATTGTCGCGGCGGGCATCGAAGCAGTGGCGCGGCAGGGGGCTCCTATCGTGCGGGTGGTCAGCGTGGGGGCGCGCGGCGTGGCGCACCTCGTCCGCGTACGGCCGGGCGAGCCGAATCAGACGGCGGAGTTGCCCAAGGGCTCGGAGCGGGCGTCGCATTGGGCGGTGTCCGGCGGACCTGATGCGGCGGTGGCAGCCCAAGAAGGCGATCGGACGCTGTTGCTGTGGCGGCCGGGACACGACGCCTGGGAGCGAGCGGCGAGCTCCGCCGACGGCTCCGTCTCGCATCTCCAACTGGTCCAACTGCAGGAGCAGGTTTGGGCCGTGTGGGCCGATTCGCACCGGGGCGTTGTCGAACGCCAGTTGGTCCCGTAGCGGTCAGTTGCCGCGCAGTTCCTGGGCGATTTCCGCGGCCGCCTTGCGTGCGTCGTCCACCGCGCCGATCGGGAAGCTGATGGCGCCGACCTTGGCGTGTCCGCCTCCGCCGTAGCGCTCGCAGATGGTGGCGAGGTTGTGGCGCAGTGGTTCGGTGACCCACGGGTTCGAGCCGACCGAAACCTTGGTGCGGAAGCTCGACAGGCTGACCGAAACCGTGTAGACGGATTCCGGGAACAGGTAGTACGGGATGAACTTGTTGTAGCCCTCGAGGTCGTGCCCGATGAGGTCGAAATAGACGACCTTGCCTTCGCAGACGGCCTGTTGGCGGATGATGTCGATCGATCTCAGGTGACGCTCGTAGAGCGGCTTGTACAGCTCCTGGAGAGCCGGGTCCGCGACGATGTCGTCAAGCGGCATGGCGCCCATCATCCGGATGATCTTCTGAACGACTTCCGAGCCCTTGGCGCTCTCAATCAACATAGTGAGCTTGGTGGCGGCCGCTTTCAGCGAAACGGCTTCCTCGGCGTCGCGATACTGCGCGCCGTCGACGATGTCGGCCCAGCGCACCAGTTCGGAGAGTTCGGGCTGCTCGTAGCCCCACTGCTCGCGGGCGCGCGTGGCGATGAACATCGTGCACGACCGGAAATCCGGGTCGTACTGTTTCTGCGGCGTGCGGGTTTGCCGATAATGTTCGGCGTCCTCTTTACTGAGGAAGGCGCTCTGATGGTGATCGAACCACCAGGTCAGGCGCGGATTGGCGGAGTATTTGAAATCGACGATTGCGTTCTCGTCGCCATCGAACAGGTCGTCCTCGAAAATCTGCGAGGCTTTGTGGGCCATGCCCGTGTAGGCAAACGAGGCGTTCGGGTGGAACTTATCCTTCAGAAATCGGCTGAAGAAGGCCGCCGACGCAGCGCCGTCGAAGCAATGATCGTGGTAGAGGATTCTCACCAGCATGAGATTTCGTAATTAGCACCGAATGGCGCCCGCCTTCCTTGGGGCGACCGCCAGCGCCATTCCGGCGTTGAACATGGCCGTTCGGGGAAAAACGGCATTTCCCCGCAACCGGCGCAGAGGCCGGCCTCGACCGCGGTCAAACGCTAGCGCGCATCTTGGCGAGCACGGAATAGCCGACCATTATACGTTAGCCGTGGACCTCAGCGCCATCAGCTTCTCGACGTGCTTGGCCAGAATGTCGCATTCGATGTTCACCCGATCGCCGGATTTGTACTCGCCGAGGCGCGTCATTTCATTGGTGTGCGGGATGATGGTGATGCCAAGCACGCAGTTTTCCAGCGTGGCGATGGTGAGGCTGATGCCGTCGATGGCCACCGATCCCTTGTAGACCAGATAGCGGTCGAGCTCGTCGGGAATACGGATGGAGAGCCACCAGTTGCCTTCGCCGATGGGCTGGTAGGAGATCAACTCGCCCGTGCCGTCGACGTGCCCCTGCACGATATGGCCGCTCAGCCGGCCGGTGGGCGCCAGCGGACGCTCGAGGTTCACGAGCGAGCCCGGCTTCAGATCGCCCAGATTGGTGCGCTTCAGGGTCTCCGGCGCGAGGTCGGCGGAAAACGTATCCGCGGTGAGCGCGAGCGCGGTAAGGCAGACGCCGTTGACGGCGATGCTCGAGCCTTCCTTCGCGTCCTCAAGCACCGTTTTACAGCGGATAGTCAGGCGGGCGCCGGCGGCGTGGGTTTCGAGCGCGGCGACGCTGCCGGTCTCTTCAATGATGCCAGTGAACATGGGTTATTCCTTCAGGGTCCAGGCCTCGACGGCGAATTCGTCGGGAGGAATCCGGTGCAGCAGGACGTTGCGGAAGCGAATGGCGTCCTTGCGGCGGCGGCGGCCCGCGCCTCCGGCCACCGGCAGCGATTGCATGCCGCCCAGGATCTTCGGCGCGTAGTAGAAGAAGATCTTGTCGACGACGCCCGATTCGAGCGCGGCCCAATTCACCTTGCTTCCCGCTTCGATCATCAGCGACAGGTATTTTTCACGGGCCAGGTGTTCGAGGGCGGATCGCGGGTCGGCGCGTCCGTCGCGGCCGTCGGCGACGATGACCTCGACCCCGCGCTCCTCAAGCGCTTTGCGGCGCGCGACGGGAGCGGCGGAGGTGGTGACGGCCAGCACGTCCTGGCGACAGCTCTGCACCATCTTCGAGGTCAGCGGCAGGCGCAGTTGCGAATCGAGTACGACGCGCATCAGCGGGCGGCTGCGCTCTTCGCCGGTGCGGTCCGTCAGCAGGCAGTCGTCGGCAAGCACCGTGCCGATGCCGGTGAGGATGGCGTCGGAATGATGCCGCAGCAACTGCACGTGCCCGCGGGCGGTTTCGCTGGTGATCCAGCCGCGGTTGTCCTCCGGCGCGGCGATCTTGCCGTCGAGCGTGACGGCGGCTTTCAGCGTCACCAGCGGCAGGCCCGTCTTCATGTAATGGGCGAAGGCCTCGTTCAGGTGGACCGCTTCACTGGCGAACTCATGCGCGAAGTCCACCTCGATGCCGGCGTCGCGCAGTCGCCGAATGCCCGCGCCGTGCACCTTCGGATTGGGATCCTCCATGGCGACGATGGCGCGCGCGATGCCGGCGGCGATCAGCTTGTCGGCGCAGGGACCGGTGCGGCCCTGGTGCGTGCAGGGTTCGAGCGTGATGTAGAGCGTCGCGCCGCGGGCGCGTTCGCCCGCCTGTTCGAGCGCGTAGACTTCGGCGTGCTTGACGCCCGCATAGGTGTGGAAGCCCGTTCCCACCACCTCGCCGTCCTTCACGAGCACTGCGCCGACGGCGGGATTCGGACTGGTGCGCCCGGCGCCCTTGCGCGCCAAATCGAGCGCCTGCTGCATGTAGGATGGATTCATTTTTCGAATAGCGACTGGATGAACTCTTCGGGATCGAACGGCAGAAGGTCCTCCACCTTCTCTCCCACGCCGATGTAGCGGATGGGCAGGTTCAGCTCCCGCGCGATGCCCACCACCACGCCGCCCTTGGCCGTGCCGTCGAGCTTGGTGAGCACGATGCCCGTGACGCCGCTGGTTTCGGTGAATTTGCGGGCCTGCTCCAGTCCGTTCTGGCCGGTGGTGGCGTCGAGCACGAGCCAAACCTCATGCGGCGCCGAAGGGATCACCTTGGCGATGGTCCGCTTCATCTTCTCGAGCTCCGCCATCAGGTTCTCCTTCGTGTGCAGGCGTCCGGCGGTGTCGATGATGATGTAGTCGGTCTTGCGCGCCTTGGCGGCCTGGACCGCGTCGAACACGACGGCGCTCGGGTCCGCGCCGGTCTTCTGGCGGATGATGTCGGTCCCGGTGCGCTGGCCCCAGACTTCGAGTTGCTCGATTGCGGCGGCGCGGAACGTGTCGGCGGCGCACAGCAGGATGCTGCGTCCTTCGGACTTGAACCGGGCGGTGAGCTTGCCGATCGTCGTCGTCTTGCCCGAGCCGTTCACGCCCACCACCATCAGGACGGCGGGCGGTTGACTGACGTGCGTCAGTGGCCGGTCGGTGGCCTGGAGCACTTCGAGCAGATGCTCCCGGATCAGGCTCTTCAACTCGCCGGAGTCGTTGATCAGCTTGCGGTCGACGCGCTGGCGGATCCGGTCGAGGATCTCGGTCGCCGTGCGCACGCCGATGTCGGCGGTGATGAGCGTGTATTCGAGCTCTTCGAGAAGATCGGCGTCGATCTCCTTCTTGCCGGAGATGAGGTCTTCGACGCGATCCACCAGGCCGGCTCGCGTCTTCTGGATGCCGGTCTTGAGGCGTTCTAATAGATTCGGTTCGTCGGGCGCTGCGCCGAACAGGGTTTGAATGGCCATGGAATCAGGAGTTCCGGATCAAATCCGATTGTATCAACCGGCCCCTTGAGCCTTGCGCGCTAAACCTCTGCCGCCCCGAGTCAGGCGACCGGACCGCGCAACGGGCCCCACTGGCGGGCCACGCTCTCTCCACGTTCGGTCACCTGGGTCATTTCGACTTCGGTGAGCGGGCGGTAGTCGCGTGCGACGGCCATGGCCTGGCGGAGTTCGTCGACGCTGCGCACGCCGATGAGCGCGACGCTCACGCCGGGGATGCCGAGTACGTAGCGCACGTTGGCCGAATACTCTTCGGGCGAGGTGATGCGGGCGCGTCCGGCGGGCTGCGTGGGGCCGCCCAGCACCTTCATCGCGATGACGCCGATGTTGCGCTTGCGAGCCTCCGGCAGCACTTTCGACTCATAGCCGTAAATGTGGCGCTCCACGTAGTTGAGCACGCACATGAACAGCTCGATGTTGCCGGATTCGATGGCGGGCAGCGCGCGGGCCGGCTTCAGGTGACTGGTGCAGCCGATGTGGCGGATGAGCCCCTTCTTCTTGGCGTCGAGCAGCGCGGCCATGGGGCCGGTGGGGCCGAGCGCCTTATTGAGGTCGGGAAAACGGTCCTCGCGGCTGATGTTGTGCAGGTGGACGCAATCGATGTAATCGGTTTGCAGTTTCCTGAGGCTGTCCTCGATCTGATAGGCGGCGTCGCCGCGGGTCAGCGTCTCCACCTTGGACACGAGAAACACCTTGTCGCGGCGGCCCTTCAACACGCGGCCGAGCTTCTCCTCCGATTGATGATAGGGCGGGGCGGTGTCGATGTAGTTGACGCCGTTGTCGAGCGCCTCGCCGATCACACGGTCCACCGTGCTTTGGGGAATGGCGGGATCGCCCAGGTACTGCGCGCCGATGCCGAGGATGCTCGCCTGAAAATCAATTGCGCCCAACCGGCGGCGCGGAATCTCTCCAGCGGCGGCCATCAGCGGGGTTCGCAACATAGCGGCGCCGGCAATCGCTTTGCCCAGATCGCGACGGGAAACGGACATATCAGGAGTATATACCGGGGCGTCGGCCGAAGACACGAAGGCCCGATCCGGCAACTCGGATCGGGCCTCAAAAAACTCTACCCTAAGTGCGCACCCGATGGCGTCAAGCGACGCTCTGAGTACGATAGCGGGCGATGATCTCCGACATCTGATCCTTGAGGTGGAGTTTCAGCTTCTTCAGCCGGTTCTCTTCAGCCTCGTCCTCAGGGGTCAGGTGGGCTTTCGCCTCAATGGCCTCAATCTGCTTCTTGAACTCAGCATGCTGTTCGGCCAGATGACGAAAATGCTCGTCCGTCGCCATCAGGTGCGCTTTCAGTTCGTCTTGATTTCTCTCCATCAAGAGGTCTCCTTTAGGTTGTAGGTTTGTTTCCGACACAATGTCGGCGAGAGAAGGAAGGGGCGGTGACGCTTCATGTGTCGCATACTATCCCGCGATCGGTCACCGGCGGCCAACCGCAATATGAAAGTATCATGAACAGATTCTCATGACAATAGCGGCTTCCTCGGGGTCAGTGTAATACTTAGGTCGCCGTCCCGCCACCTCAAATCCCAGCGATTTGTAGAACTCGCGGGCAACCGCATTCGATTCACGGACTTCCAGATACCAGGCGCCGGGCCTTCCAGCCATCGCCGAGTGGGCGAGGGCGCGACCGGCGCCGGTTCGGCGGGCCTCATTCCGCACGGCGAGGTTCAGGATTTCATACTCACCGGGGGCCAACTCCCGGGTAACGATGAAGCCGTTACAATGGCTCTCATTTTCAGCGATCAGAACGGTGTAGGCGAGGTATTGGTCGGGCGGCCAGTGCGACGCTTCGGGGCTTTGGCCCTGGATGGCGGCGATGGCGTCGAGGTCGGAGGCGCGGGCCGGGCGGATGGTCATGCGGCCTTTCCGACGGATGCGCGCAGCACCCCCCAGGCAAGCAACGGAAGCAGGCTGAACGATAGGCACACGGGCGCGAAACCGTGCAGGTGGATCAACTGTCCGATCAGCGGCGACACGAACGCCTGCATGACGCCGTAGGCCAGCGTCAGGGCCGAGACGCTGAGCCCCGCGCGCGCCGCGCCGAAGAAGTCGATGGGCATGACGTAGACGTTCGTGCTCATCACCAGCGTCCAGAAGAAGCTGAAGCAGATGGCGGCGGCGGCCCACGCGGCGTTCGGCATGTAGGGGACCGCGGCCGTCCCCAGCAGCAGCACCGCGCTCACCAGACAGATGCGCATGCGGGCGCGCGTCACCGGCATGCCGGCGCGGATCAGACGGTAGGCCATCGCTCCGCCCACGAGTCCTCCGGCGGTGGCGAAGATGGGCGGGATCCAGGCGAACTGGCGATTGGCTTCCGCCTGCGACAGGCCGCGGGCTTCGACGAAGTAGAGTGTGGTCCAGTTGGTCCACAGCGTGTACATCGTCATGTAGAGCAGATTGGCGACGACCAGTCCCCAGAAGCGCCGATCGCGCAGCATGGCGTTTGCGTCGTCTCCCGCGCGGCCCGGCGGCGGGGGCGCGGCGGGGATCCTGCGCGAGGTGTACAGCCAGGCCGGGATCCACAGGAATCCGAGTGCGCCGCAGAACACGAAGACGCTGCGCCATCCGAAGGGTCCGGCGAGAAAGCCGACCAACAGAGGCGCTGCGATGCCTCCAATGCTGAGCCCGATCTGATTCACCGCCGTGCCGATGGCCAGTTCGCGCGGCTCGAGATACATGCCGTTGGCCTTGCCGAAGCCCGGCACCGAGGCCGCCTCCGCCGCGCCCAGCAGCGCGCGGCAGAGCAGCACGGATTCGAAGGCGCCCGCGAGTCCGGTGAACATGCCGGCCAGCGACCACAGGGCCACGGCCACCGTCGTGCCGCGGTCGAGGCCCGTGCGGTCCAGGAAGTAGCCGGCAAACGGCGCCGCCGCCGCGTAGGCGATCGAGAAGGCGAACAGCAGCATTCCGTAGTCGCGGTCGGTCAGGTGGAATTCGGCCTTGAGCGTCGGCGCGGTGGCGGCCAGCAGTTGGCGATCCAGGTAGTTCAGCGTGGACGACGCCAGGAATACGAAAATCGCGATCCAGCGCGCGGGGATGAGCCCGCGCGGGTTAGCGGAACTCGATGGTCCGGACATCGCCCGCAGTCCCCAGTTTTGCGTCCTTCTCAGGCTTGTACTCCACGTTCACGGCCCGAGCCGGATTCTGCGGGCCGCAGCCCAAGGAAAGCTCGCCTCCACCGGTGAGCGCGATCTTGCCTGGATCGCGGATGGCCAGCGCCAGCGTGGTCTTCGGCGCGGTCTGCACCACGATTTTGGCGCGCCCCGCGGTCAGGCAATCGACGCGCACCAGTTTGCCCTCGGCCTTCGCGACCGGCCCGGCCGGCCCGTCCCACCATTCCACCGGCTTTTCCGGAACCGCGCCGCCCTTGGCCATCTCGGTTCGCGCCTTGGCCTCCGCCGCGCGCACTTCGGCGAGGCCCTGGTTCTTCAACTTCTCGAGTTCGCGCGCCTCCTCATCGGCCACGCGCTTGCGCTCGGCGGCTTCGAAGTCGGCGCGCGCCACTTCGTTCTCGCGGCGGATCTGGCGCAGGCGCTCACGCTCCTGCTGGTCCACCGCGGCGTTCTCGGCGGCCACCCAAGCCTTACTCGCCTCGGCGAACTGGTTGTTGGCGGCGTAGGCGAGCGCGGATTGCTTCCACAACTCGACGTTGCGCGGAGCCAGCTTGGCGGCCTTGCCCAACTCGGCGGCCTTTACGTTCGGGGCCGTCGCCAACGCCGCCAGACGTACATGCGGATCGGGCCACTTCGGATTCGTTTCGATCGCCTTGACGGCGCCTTCCTTGGTCCCCGCGCCGAGCATCGCGCGAGCGCTCTTCGATCCGGCCTTTACGGCTGCTTGATAGAGCCTTGGGGCTTCCGGATCCTTGCGGCGTTCGGCCAGCACGGCCTGGCCTTCGGTGGCCTCCGGGCCGGTCAGCGCCTTGTAGGCGGCCTCTGCCTGAGCGCCCTTTGCGGGATCGGCCAGCAGGACGTCGGCGAGTGCGATGTTCCCGTCGTAGGCGGCTGCTTCGCGCACCACGAAGTCGCGGTCGGCGAGCGCGCGGCCGGAGAAGGGAACCGGGGCGAATGCGCCGGCCTTGAAATATGCGTCCACGCGCTTGTCCATCTCAGCGCCGGATTTTTCGAACGCGTTGCGGCAGGCGACATCGTAATCGGCGCCATGCGCCATGTTCGACAGCAGCACGCGCAGGCGGCCGGAGTAGTCCGGGGCGGTCGCGTACAAGTGCAGCCGCGCCCAATCCCGTGTGCGGTCGGCGGCGGGCGGCGGAATGCCCAACGTCAGCTTCGGACCGTTTGCATCGAGCGTCGAAAGCAGCGCGATCAGTCCGCTGTCGACGCCGGGCGGCAGGCGTCCCGTGTTGTCTTCGAGCAGAATGCGCACGCAGGCCTTCCGCCATTCGGGATTCAATTCGCCCGAGGTGTCGAGCACGGAGATCCACGCGTCGCGCGCCATGCCGATCGCCCCGGGCACGGTGGCGCGCGGATTCTTCAGGACGAGAATGCGTATGGGCCAGAGGGAGCCCGGGTCCTTCAATCCCAATAACTCGCCGAACGTGTATCGAAGCTGTTCGGCTTCGGCCATCACGTGGCGGGCGGCCTTCTCGCCCGCTGGACTCAGGACCTCAAAAGGGCCGGATTGAATGCGGATCCAGAGCTCCTCGGCCGAAGCGAGGATGGCTGCCGCCGCGAACGCCGCCAGTCGAAGTGAGTGCCGCACCTGATTGCGATTGTATCGATTGCGGCCGGGTCATTTGGCGGACGTGGTGATGACGACGGCCCGCGCCGGCTGTTTTGAGGCTCCGCGGTAGGCGTGCGGTTCGGCCGAATCGAAGTAGACGCTGTCGCCCGCGCGCAGGGTATGGGTCTCGTCCTGATAGCGGACCTCGAGCGTCCCTTCAAGCACGTGGATGAACTCCGCGCCTTCGTGGAAATGCTCGTCCGGCGGGTCGCCGTCGCGTTTGGGGAACTCCGCCAGGTAGGCCTGCAGCGTCTTCTCCTGCGCGGCGAAGGCGAGGCATTCGAAGAAGTAGCCGGGGCGCGGCGCATCCGGCCGTTCCGGGAAGCGGATGCGTTCGGCGCCGCGTGTGAGCGCGAAGGTGCGCTTGCGGCGGCGATCGGTGAAGAAGTGGTCCACGCCGACGTCGAAGACCATGGCGATGCGGGCCAGCGTCGGCAGCGTCGGGATCAACTTGCCGTTTTCGAGTTGCGACAGCATCGACGCCGAGAGCCCGGTGTGTTTGCCCAGGTCGACCAGGGCGATCTTCTTGCGCAGGCGCAACTGTTTCAGTTTGCGGCCGATCTCGTAGCCGGTCAGCGCTCGCCGGATGGTCTCGTCGCTGTTTTCAGTCAGCACCATGTCAAGTTTAGCATTGCTGAAAGATTGCTGGAATCGTTTCTCAGGGCTGAATTCAAGTTTCATTGACACTGGAATGTCTTCAATAGGGCTGTTAGGCTCAGGCATAGAGAAGTCAATTGGATTCCGCGAACGGACGCAAGATGCAAAACTGGGTTGATTCTGGATTTCTGGCCGGGTTCGAAGACGACCGCCTGGTGGAGCTGGCGCAAGGCGGCGACCAGCTAGCCTACGCCGAACTGGTGCGCCGCCACAAACCGGCATGCATGAAGACGGCGCTTTCCATCCTGCGCGACTGGCAGGACGCCGAGGACGACACGCAAATCGCCCTGTGGAAAGCCTACCAACACCTCGCTGGCTTCCAGCGCGATTCGAAGTTTTCAACGTGGTTGACCCGCATTGTCGTAAACCAGTGCCTGATGCGGATCCGCCGGCGCAAGCGCGCCCGATTCCTGTTCATTGACGAAGGCGTGGCGGACCACGACCTGGCCGTCATCGAACTTGCGAGCCGCGATCGCACACCCGAACAGTCGCTGGCGAGCAGTGAGATGGCGGCGGTGCTCGACAGGGAAATCCGGCGCATTCCGCCGCTGCTGCGCAACGTGTTCCTGCTGCGTGAGGTGCACCAGTTGCCGATGGCCGCCGTGGCCCAGCGGCTGGGCATTTCCGTGTGCGCCGCCAAGACGCGTCTGCTGCGGGCTCGCGTCGAACTGCGGGAGCGCCTGCGGAAGCATTGCGGCCGCCTGGGCGCCGCCACCCTGACCGCCGAAGCATAGACAGCGGCCGTCCGGCCACCGGTTGCTATCCTATAGGTTTCACTGCTGGCCATGAAAAAAACGTTGGTCTGTTTCCTTGCCGCAACCGTGATGGCGCCGGCTGCGACGGTCGCGCTGAAGTGCGGCGGCCTGTTGGATGTGCGCTCGGGACGCGTGGAGAAGAACGTCGTCGTGCTGACGTCCGGGGGGAAGGTCACGCAAGCGGGCGCCGCCGCGGCCATTCCCGCAGACGCCACGGTGATCGACCTGTCGGGCGAGACGTGCATGCCCGGCCTGATCGACGTGCATGACCATCTGACGAGCGATCCGCAGGACGCCGGCTACAAGCATCTGGGGGTTTCGACGCCGCGCAGCACCGTCAAGGGTGTGAAGAACGCGCGAACGACGCTGCGGGCGGGCTTCACCACGGTCCGCAACGTGGGCGCCGACGGGTATTCGGACGTCGCCCTGCGCGATGGGATCAACGATGGCGATGTTGAGGGTCCGCGGTTGATCGTGTCCGGGCCGGCGTTGGGGATCACCGGCGGGCACTGCGATGAGACGATGCTCGCGCCGGAGTTTCACTTCACCGCGGCGGGCGTGGCGGATGGGCCGTGGGCGGTGCGCGCCAAGGTCCGCGAAGTGGTGAAGTACGGCGCCGACGTGATCAAGGTGTGCGCCTCGGGCGGAGTCCTTTCGAAGGGCGACCAGCCCGGCACGCCGCAGTACACGGTGGAGGAGTTGAAGGCCATCGTCGAGGAGGCCCACAAGTTGGGGCGCAAGGTGGCCGCGCACGCCCACGGCACGCAGTCCATCAAGGACGCCATCAACGCCGGTATCGACTCCGTCGAACACTGCAGCCTGATTGACGCCGAGGGCATCGCGCTCGCCAAACAACACGGTACATTTCTGGTTTTCGACATTTACAACGACGACTTCATCCTGAAGGAAGGTCCCAAGGCGGGCATGTTGCCTGAGTCGATCGAAAAGGAGCGCCAGATCGGCAAACTGCAGCGCGAGAACTTCCGCAAGGCGTTTCTGGCGGGCTCGAAGATGGCCTTCGGCACCGACGGCGGCGTCTACCCGCATGGCGACAACTGGAAGCAGTTCGCCACCATGGTGGAGTTCGGCATGAAGCCGGCCGAGGCCATCCGCACAGCCACCTTGAGCGCCGCGGAACTGCTGGGGATGACGGGGCAACTCGGCTCGGTGGAAGCCGGCTATCTGGCCGACGTGATCGCGGTGGACGGCAATCCGCTTGAAAATATCGACAACATGAACAAGGTGCGCTTCGTCATGAAGGGCGGCCAGGTGTACCGCAACGACGGGGGCGGCAAGGGCCGGTAATGGCGCGCTGCGTCGTGGTGGCGATCGATGGCCCGGCGGGAGCGGGCAAGAGCACCATCGCGCGGGCGGTGGCCCGGCGGCTGGGCTACGTCTACATCGACACGGGCGCGATGTACCGCGCCGTGGCGTTGTGGGCCCTGCGGAACGGCATCGCGCCGGACGATTCGCACAAGCTGGACGAGCTGGCGCGTCACGCGAAAATCGAGTTTACGGCGGGCGCCTCCACGGTGGTGTTGAACGGCGAGGACGTCACGGCCGCCATCCGCGAGCCGGAGGTGTCCGACGCCGCCTCGAAGGCTTCGGCGCTGCCCGGCGTGCGTCGCGCCATGGTGGATGCGCAACGCGAAATGGCCACGGGATCGAGCGTCGTCATGGAAGGCCGCGACATCGGGACCGTGGTTTTCCCGGACGCCGCCGTGAAGATCTTCCTCGACGCGAACCCGGATGTTCGCGCCACGCGCCGAGTGGAGGAGCTTCGCGGCAAGGGAATGGAAGTGGGAGCGGAGACGGTCGCCCAGGAGATGGCGGATCGCGACCGGCGCGACCGCACGCGCACCGAAGCGCCGCTGGTGCAGGCTCCGGACGCCATCTATGTGGATACAACCGGATTGACAATCGAGGAAGTCGAGGAAGCGGTGTTGAAGGTCATCCGCGGCCGCGTTTCCAATGGAAAGGACGTTGTTCGTTGAATAATCTTCTCGTGATGAAGTTCGGCGGCACCAGCATGGGGTCGGCCGAACGGATCCGCACCGCCGCCAGGATCGCGGCGGAGCAGCATGCACAGCGCCCGGTTGTGTGCGTCGTGTCGGCCATGTCGAAGGTCACCGACTTGCTGCTCGATTGCATGCGCCGCGCCGAAGGGGGCTACGAAGCCAACCTGGAGGCCGACATCGTCACGCTTCGCCAACGGCACCTTCAGGCCATGGAGGAGCTGTTGCCGGAGCCCGACCGCGAGCCCGTGCGCGCCGAAATCGAGCGGCTGATCAGCGATTTCGAACGCATCGCGCGAGGCATCCTGATGCTGGGCGTCCGGCCGCCGCGTTCGCTCGACGAAGCCGTCGCCACCGGAGAACGTTTGTCGGCTCTGCTGATGGCGGCCTACCTGAGGACCCAGGGCATCGCGTCCCGTGACGTCAACGCGGCCGAGGTGGTGGTGACCGACGCGGTGTTCGGCGCCGCCAGCCCGCTGATGGAACAAACCGCGCAGAAGGCGGAGCAGGTGCTGCGGCCGATGCTTGAGGCCAAGACGCTGCCCGTGGTCACCGGCTTCAACGGCGCCACCACCGACGGCCGTCCCACCACGTTGGGACGCGGCGGGTCGGACTTCTCGGCGTCGATCCTCGCGGCCGCGCTGAACGCCCAGGAACTGTGGATCTGGACCGACGTGGACGGCATCATGAGCGCCGATCCGCGCGTCGTCACCGGCGCCCGCGTGCTGGATGAGGTGACTTACGCCGAAGCGGCGGAACTGGCCTACAACGGCGCGAAGGTGCTGCATCCGCGGACGCTCGCGCCGCTGGTGGAGCGCAAGATTCCGGTGTGGAGCAAGAACAGCTTCGCGCTCGACAAACCGGGCACCAAGATCGTTCCGGAGATCCACGACAAGCTGGGACCGCGGGCGGTGACGTCGATGGCGAAGGTGGCGCTGGTGTCGCTCGAATCCGAGAGCGCGCAGTTGAGCGGCACTCGGCTGATGGCGCGCGCGGTGGGCGCGCTCGGCCGCTGCAACGCCGAGGTGCTGGCGCTCACTTGCTCGAGTTACCGGCAGAGTTTCTGTTTCCTCATTCGGCAGGACGAGTTAGACATGGTGGTGGAGCATCTCGAGGAGGACTTGAACATCGAGTTAGCCCACGGCTATGTCCGGCCGATCGAAGTGGACCTGAACGTCGGCCTGCTGGCGGTGGTCGGCGAAGGCATGCGCGGCACTCCGGGACTCGCGGGGCGGATCTTCACGGCGATCTCGCGCGACAACATCAACATCATCGCCATCGCCCAGGGCTCCAGCGAGTTGACGATCGCCGTGGTGGTTCGGCGCGACGGTCTGGAAACCGCGGTGCGCGCTGTGCACCGCGAATGCGGCATGAGCGTCGAAGACTAAGGCCAGGCGGGAGTTAGAACGCCAGCAGGCGCTCTGACTCCTTGACGATATCCTCCACCTGCGGCAGAATCTCCGCCTCTAACTGCGGATGATAGCCGACCCAGGTGTCCATGGCGGCCACGCGTCCCACCGGCGCGTCGAGATGCTCGAATAACTCGCTGGCGATGCGGGCGGCGATCTCGGCGCCGTAGCCCCACGACAGGCAATCCTCGTGCGCGATCAACGCGCGATTGGTCTTGCGCACCGACGTCGCGATGGCTTCCCAATCATACGGGGAGAGCGAACGAAGGTCGATCACCTCCACGGAACGCTCCGGATCGCGCGGCTCGATGACCGCCGCCGCCTGTAGCGATTTCTGCACCAGCGCGCCATAGGTGATGATGGTCAGCGAATTCCCGGCCTTGGCGATGCGCGCCTTGCCGAACGGTATTGTGTAGTCCGGCCCGGCGTGCGGGGCGCGATTGTAGGGCTCGCGATACAGCCGTTTGTGCTCCAGAAACAGCACCGGATCGTCGGAGCGGATCGCGGTGCGCAGCAGTCCGCAGGCGTCCAGCGCGTTCGATGGCATCACCACGCGCAGGCCCGGGATATGCGTGAACGTCACCTCGCCGCATTGGCTGTGATAGATGGCGCCGCCGTTCAAATATCCGCCGATGGGCACGCGGATCACCGCCGGCGCGGACCACGCGTTGTTGGAGCGCCACCGCAGGGTGGCCATCTCATCGCGGATCTGCATCATGGCGGGCCAGATGTAGTCGAAGAACTGGATCTCGGCCACCGGTTTCATGCCGCGCGTGGCCATGCCGATGGCGCGGCCCAGGATGCTCGCCTCAGCGATCGGCACGTTGAAGCACCGCTTCGAGCCATAGGCGATCTGCAGTCCGGCGGTGGCCTTGAACACGCCGCCCTTGCCCTTCACCTCGGCCAGGCTTTCCTCGCGGCTGCAATCGGCGACATCCTCGCCGAACACCACCATGTTCGGATTGCGGCGCATCTCCTCGTTCAGCGTGAGGTTGATCTCGTCCACCATCGTGCGAGGCTCGCCCTCCAGCCGCGGCGCCACGTCGAAGTCGGGCGAACAAGGGTCCACGCGTTCCGAATACAGGTGCCGGCGCGCCGTTTCGGGAGCCGGCGGCGCGGCCCGCAAGGCGGCCTCCGTGGCGTCGTGGATTTCGCTCTCCACCGATTCCACGATCCGCTGAATCCCGGCGCGATCCAGGACGCCCGCCGACATTAGATACTCGGGGAATCGCGTCAGCGGGTCGCGCGCCGCTTCGTCGTCGCGCTCGCGGGCGGTCTTGTACAACCGCTCGTCGTCCGACAAAGAGTGTGAATAGGGACGCGTCGTGCGCGCCCGCACCAGGGCCGGTCCGCGGCCCGCGCGGCAGTACTCGGCGGCGGTGGAGACCGCGCTGAACGATGCGACAAAATCCGTTCCGTCTGTCTCGATCACCAGCAGGTCGGGGAACGCCGCCGACAGGCTGGCGATGTTGCCGCCGGCGGTCTGAAACTCCACCGGCACCGAGATGGCGTAGCCGTTGTCCTCCACCACGTAGATGAGCGGCAGCTTCTCAAGACAGGCCCCGTTCATCGACTCCCAGAACTCGCCTTCGCTCGTCGCCCCATCGCCCGTGGTGACCACCGTCACCTCGCCGGCCGCCGGATTCTGCAGCTTTGAAGCGTGCGCGCAGCCCATCGCCTGTAGAAACTGTGTGCCCGTGCACGACGAACCACTCACGATATGGAGCCGCGCCGAGGACCAATGCGACGGCATCTGCCGCCCGCCCGAGGCCGGATCCGACGCCGCCCCTACGCTGCCGAGCAGAATCTCCGCGGCCGTTACGCCCGCCGCCAGCGCCATCGCCCGATCGCGGTAATACGGGTAAAACCAATCGTGGCCGGGCCGTAAGGCAAAGCCCACGGCGGCGCTGATCGCCTCATGTCCGGCGCCGCTGATTTGGAAGAAGATGCGATTTTGGCGTTTGAGAAGGATCTCGCGGTCGTCAAGACGCCTCGAAGTCCGCATCACCCGGAAAGCCTGCGTGAGCAGCGCTCGATCCAGATTTGCCGATCGAAGCCCAGGTTCGGTCGACGATGTAGTGGTTGCCATCCAGTTTCACTGTTCAGTTTAGCGGAGTTTCTAAACTACCCGCCTACGCGCTCGACCGGCAGGTAGTCGTCGAGCGGAAAGCCGCGCTCCACCCACGCGTCGAATCCGCCCTCCAGCGGACGTACGCGTTCAATCCCCAACCGCTTTAACGTGAGCGCCACACGGGCGCTGGTGGCTTCGTTTGGTCAAGAACAGTACAGGATCACGTCGCGACCCTGCGGGACCACGGGCGGCGCCGTATCCAACTGCGTCAGGTCGTACCAGGCCGCGCCCGGCAGCAACTTGCCGGACCGATCGATTTCGGCGCGGTGGCGCAGGTCGAGGATCGAAAAGTCGTGGCCCTCCCGCAGCCGGATGTTCAACTCGTCGGCGGAAATGCGAGCCACCCGCAGGGACCGTATGAACCGCTCCCGCTGCACAAACCTGAAGCCGATATAGGCCACCAGCGCCAGCGCCAGCACCAGTCCCGCGCGGCTCCCGATCGCCATCATCCGCTCGCCGATCGCCTCGATCTGCTGGCGGAAGATGGCGCCAACGGCCATGAACGCGCCCGCCCAGGCGAGCGACCCGGCCGAATCGGCAAGCAGGAACCGCCAGTACGGCATGCGCACCACTCCCGACATCGGCGGGGCGGCGGTGCTCAGGCCCGGCACGAACTTCGCCACCACCAGCGACCAGCCGCCCAGTTTCGAGAAGGACCGCTTGGTGTTGCTGACGCAGGAATCGGGCTCGAGCGAGATCGCGCACAGCAGTCGCAGCACCGACGTTCCGCGTTGGCGTCCCAGCGCGTACCACAGGGAATCGCTCAGCAGGCACGCGGCCAGCGCCACCAGCAGCGCAGGAATCGCGGGCAGATGGCCCAACCCGACCAGGGCGCCGATTCCCAATAGCACGGGCGTGGCGGGAATCGGCGCGCCGGCCTGCTCGGCCAGCACGACTCCAAACAGAACGGCGTATCCGTGTTCGAGCAGGAATGGCAGGAAATTTCGCATTCGGAAGCAGCCCAGGAACCGGCCGCTCAGTTGGTGGGCTTTGACGCCGCGGCGGCCTTCTTCACCAATTCTACGTCGAGCGAGATCTCCACTTCCTCACCCACCGCGACGCCGCCGGTTTCCAGCGCCTGGTTCCAGGCAAGCCCGAAGTCCTTGCGGTTGATTTTGGTGGTGGCCGACGCGCCCATGCGGACATTGCCCCACGGATCCTTCACATCGGGGGTGGTCTCCACCGCCAGAACCACCTGCCGCGTGACGCCGTGCATCGTCAGGTCGCCCGTTGCGTTGAACTTGTTCGCGCCGGTTTTGACCACCGACTTCGACTTGAACGACATGGTCGGATACTTCGCCGTGTCGAAGAAATCGGGGCTCTTCAGGTGCGCGTCCCGCTTCGGCTCAGCGGTGTTGATGGTGTTGACGTCGATCACCGCTTCGATCTTGGCGGCGGCCGGTTTGGCGGCGTCGAATTCAATCGAGCCCTTGATGCCGCTGAAGTCGCCTCGAACGTTCGAGATCATCAGATGACGCACCTTGAACGAAGCGCGGGAGTGGGAGGCGTCGATGTCGTAAGTGGCGGCGCCGGCGAGGGAAGCAAAAGCCAGGGCTGCGGTGGCGGCGAATGCCAGTGTGTTTTTCATGATAGTGATTCTTGTAACGATAGTCGTTGAAACGTATTCTGGGTCGCAGGACCCTCCGCCCGAAAGCGGTTGCACGTGCTTGGATGACGGTGCGCCGTCGAAGGGTTCCGAAAATTTGCGAAATCAAACCACGGGCGCCGGCAGCATTCGGGCGGTATTCGCCGCGGGGGGCTCGGTGACAGATCCCGAGGCTTCGGCCCGTTCAACGCCTTTGGCCGTAATCGACACTTTGCCGTTATCGGCGCGCACGATCCAGGCGTTCTCCCTCAGGAACCACAGCGCGAACTCCAGGTGTTCCTTGGGACATCCCAGCAACAGCTCGAGTTCCTGCAGCGACATTCCAGGATCGCGCGGCTCGGTCATGCGACGCAGGTAGAGCAGCGACAGGATGCCCTGACGCTTCCGGCGCTCGCCCTCCACGCCCTTGGCCGCCTCGGCGTTCTCGAAGATCTTCCAGCGGGCTTTCTGCCGGTGCGCATGCCGGGCGTCGTAGGCGGCCCGCTTCTCCGGATTCGACAGAACGTCGTGCGCCTCCACCAGCACCTTGAACCACTCGGCGTCGCCGGTCTCCTTGTTGTCGGGGTGGAAGCGCTGCGCAAGCAGCCGGAACACTCGGTTCACCGTTTCCGTATCGGCGTTCGGGCTGAGTTGCAGGACCTCGTAAAAGTCCAGTTCGTCGGGGTTGTCCGCCGCCCGCGCGCTCTTGGCGCCGGTCTGCATCAACCCACAGCGGTACACGCCATTCACGCCCGGCCGGACCCATCGCACCTCGCCCGTGAAGTCGAGCGGTTTTAGTTGGATCCCCGTGGCGAGCGATCCGGTGACGCGCACCACGTCACCCACCTTGAGCGCGCGTCGGATCTCAATTCCCAATCCGCCCTCGCTCGAGTCGAGCAATCGAGCGGTGAACCGGTCCTGTCCAAACGTGACGGTAATCTCTGTCTGCGTTTGAAAGCTTGGCCGACGTGGATTCCTGCGCCTCTCCATTAACGTACCGCCTGGGCGAACGACATCTACACCTCCATATCGGCCCAGGGTGTGGGTGTTTGAGGCGCCCATATGGAATATCATCAATGGGTTATGACCAGGCGTTCATTTTGTGGCGCCGCCGCTATCCTCCAGGCGGCGCGCGCGGGGCAGTCCGGCGCCGGGCGCGACTTCACCGCCCACGGCGACCTCGTGATCGAACGCGCCGCCGCCGGCCGTCCCCATGAAGGCAAGGTGCTCGCCGCCATCCAGCCCCACGCCGACGACATCCCGCTATTCGCCGCCGGAACCGTGGCCAAACTGCTCAACGAAGGCTACTCCGGCCATCTGATCCGCGTCACCAACGACGATTCCGCCGGACCCGGCACGGTGGCCGACACCGTCATGGCGAACGAAAAGGATAACGACGGGGTGGCCCGGGCCCTCGGCCTCAAAAGCGTCTTCAACCTGAACTATCCGAACCACAACATGGATGGCACGTCGAAGCCCGAACTCCGCGCCCGCCTGATCTTCATCTTCCGGCTGCTCAAGGTGGACACGGTCATCACCTACGACCCCTGGGGCCGCTACGAGGAGAATCCCGACCACTACGTCACCTCGGCCTCGGTCGAGGCGGCGGCCTGGATGGCGGGTGGTTCCAAGGACTACCCGGAGCACTTCGCCGCCGGCGTCAAGCCCCACTCCGTCCGCGAGAAATACTACTTCGCCCGTTTCGACCAGCGCGTGAACCGTGTGGTGGACATCTCCTCCACGCTCGAAAAGAAGATCGACGCGAACCTGGTGAACATCGCGCAAGGCCCCGCCGGCGTCACCGGCTCGAAGCTCCGCCGCTCGCTCGCGGAGCAGGGAAAGCGTCTGCCCATCCTCGGCGACGACGACGCGACGGCCAACCGCAACTACATCCGCGAATTCGTGCTGAAGCGCGACGCTGAAACCGGCCGCCGATACGGTCTTGAGTGGGCGGAGCAGTTCCACCACATCGGCCCCGACGCCGACCCTGTCGCCGACTACGTGAAGAAGAATGCCGTCGCCCGTTAATCGGTCAGCGTGAACCGCCCATCGGCGTGCAGCAGATAGCGCCGCCCGCGCCACGCAATGTGGTTGCCGAAGAACCCGGCGATCCAGAACACGAAGCTCAGCAAATCCTGTATCGGCAGCAGCCACCAATGCACCCGCCCGTCGAGCGCCCGCCGAGCCACCGCATCCGCCGCCGCCAGCCGCAGCCCGATCGCCGCCGCCGCCAGCATCCACCACCCCGGCGCGACCGCCATCAGCAGCGCCGCCAAGGGCAGCGGATTCGTGAACAGTTGCCCGACATACCCCGCCGGCCGCGACCTCCGCGTGCTCCGCGCCCACCTCAGCCGATGCCCGAAGTTCTGCCGCAGCCCCTGCGCCCCGATGCGATGCTCGATCACATAGGACGACAGAATCACGCCGCAACCCGCGTCCGCCGCCCGGGCGCCGATGACGAAGTCCTCCGCCAGGTAATCCTTCACCGCGTCGAACCCGCCGATCCTCTCAATCGCCCCCCGCCGCGCGACAATCGTCGGACCCACGGCGAACCGCATCCCCTCGAGCATCCGGGCCACCAGCGCGCCGCCCCAGAACTCGGTGTCCATCCCCGCCGCCTCGAGCCTCGACCAGAAGGACCGCCCCGCCACCGCGCGATACGGGCAGGTCGCGACGCCCACCGCGGAGGTGCGAAACTCCGCCGCCACCGTCGCCAGCATCATCGAATCCACCCGTATATCGCTATCGCTCATCACCAGCAGGTCGTAGCTGGCCGCCCGCAGCATATGGTCCAGGCTCCACACCTTGGCGTTCGGATACGGCGGCTCTCCAGTGACAATCAGCGCCGTGGGCACGTGCGGATGCTCGCGCCGCAGATCGTTCACCACCGCCACGGCCGGATCGGCGCCGTCGCGCACGGCGAACAGAATCTCGTAGGCCGGATAATCCTGCGTGAAGAAGGAGCGCAGATTCTCCGTCAGCCCCGCGTCCAGCCCGGCGAGCGGCTTCAGGACGCTAATCGGCTCTGAGTTCCCGCCCACCGGCGGCAGGACGGAGCGATAGCTCCGCACCGCGAACAGCACCAGGACGCAGTACACCGCCGAGCCCGCCACCAGGGCCGCCAGCAACAGCGAGAGTAGAAAAAGCACGGGCTATTCCGTGACCGCTTTGCTCTCCACCAACGCCTGTAGATCGGCTATAAACTGCGCCACCGGCTTTGCGCCCTGGTCGCCATGCTTGCGATTGCGCACCGCCACGGTCCCCTCGGCGGCCTCGCGATCGCCGACCACCAGCATATACGGGACCTTCTGCAACTGCGCCTCGCGGATCTTCAGGTTCACCTTCTCCTTACGATCGTCCAGGTGCACCCGCACGCCCGCGTCGTCCAGTTTCTTCGCCACCGTCTGCGCATACTCGAGCTGCCGGTCGGTAATCGGCATCACCACCGCCTGCACCGGCGCAAGCCACACTGGGAACGCCCCCGCGTAATGCTCCACCAGGATGCCAAAGAACCGCTCCACCGACCCGTACAGCGCCCGGTGGACCATCAAAGGCTGATGCGCCTTCCCGTCTTCGGCAATGTACTCCAGCCCAAACCGCCGCGGCAAAGTGAAGTCGAACTGCACGGTGGAAAGCTGCCACTTACGCCCGATCGCGTCCACCAGCTTCATATCGATCTTCGGCCCGTAGAACGCCGCCTCATCCGGCATCACCTTGGCCACGATATTCAGGCTCTCCACCGCCCGCTTCAGCGCATTCTCCGCCAACTGCCACTGATCCGCTGAGCCGTCGTACTTACCGCTCGCCCCGCCGTCCCACGTGGAAACCTCGGCCTCATAGCTGTCGAAGCCGTACGTCTTCAGCACGTCGATGGCGAACTCCAGGCAGTTCACGACCTCGCTCTCAATCTGCTCCGGAGTGCAGAAGATATGCGCGTCGTCCTGCGTGAACCCGCGCACGCGCAGCAACCCGTGCATGGTGCCCGAGCGTTCATACCGGTACACCGTGCCCAACTCGCCCAACCGCACCGGCAGGTCGCGATAACTCCGCAGCTTATCCCGATAAATCAGGATATGCCCCGGACAATTCATGGGCTTCAACTGATATTCGGCGTCGTCCAACTCCATCGGAGTGAACATGTTCTCGCTGTAGAAGTTCGCGTGGCCCGACGTCTTCCACAGATCCCGCCGCATCACATGGGGCGTGTACACCAGCGCATACCCACGCGCCAGATACTGGTCCCGCATCCAGTCTTCCAGGATCTTGCGGACCCGCCCGCCCTTGGGATGGAAGAAGATCAACCCCGGCCCGGCCAGCTCCTGGATGCTGAACAGATCCAGTTCCTGCCCCAGCTTGCGATGGTCGCGCTTCTTGGCCTCCTCGAGCTTAGCCAGATACGCGTCCAGGTCTTTCTTGTTGAACCACGCCGTCCCGTAGATGCGTTGCAGCGCCGGATTCTTCTCGTTGCCCTTCCAATGCGCCCCGGCCACCGACAGCAGTTTAAAGGCTTTGATCTTCCCCGTCGACGGCAGGTGCGGCCCGCGGCAGAAATCGATGAAATGCGGCCCCAGCGTGTATTCGGAGAAGGTGGCGTCGGCCTTTTCCTGGATGAGTTCGCACTTCATCCAATCTTCTTTGTACTTGCTCAGCCCGTCGTTCTTCTCCGTCATGATGCGCGCGTAGGGCAAGGCCTTGGCCTGCAGCTCCCACATGCGCTTCTCGATCTTCTCCAGATCCTCCGGAGTGAACGGCGTGGCCCGTTGAAAGTCGTAATAAAACCCGTTATCGATAGGCGGCCCGACGCCCAGCTTGGTCTCCGGATACAGCTCCATCACGGCGGCGGCCAGCAGGTGCGCGGTCGAATGGCGGTACACAAACAGCGCGTCCGGATCGTTCGAGCGCGGGGTCAGGATCTCCAGCTTCGCATCGGCCTCAATCGGACGGCCCAGGTCGTACAGGTCCCCGTTCACGCGAGCCACCAAGGCGTCATCGGCAAGCCTCGGGCTGATCGACTTGGCGACGTCGATCGGCGTGCTGCCCGCGGGGACGCTCTTGGTGCTCCCGTCCGGCAGCGTAATTTGTATGTCGCTCATTAGAACTCAGCGTATCAGAATCGGCTCAGTATTCCACCGAGATCAGGAACAGCCCCTGCGCCGGCGCCGTCGGCCCGCACGGCACTGCGCACCCCGGCCGCAGCCGTTCCCGAACGCCGTCTTCGCCGACATTTCCCTTGCCGGCCTCGACCAGCACTCCTACCAGATTGCGGACCATATGTTTCAGGAATCCGCTGCCCCGCACGCGGTAGGTCAGCCGTCCCCCGGATCGCTCCACGCTCGACGAGAAGATCCGCCGCACCTTGCTCAAACCCAGCCGGTCCTTCTCATCGGCCGCCGCGAACGCCGAGAAATCGTGCTCGCCCTCAAGCAGCCGCGCGCACCGCGCCATGGCGTCTTCATCCAGCGGATAAGGATGATGATGCACATACCGCCTCTCGAAAGGAGGACAAATCTCCTCCCGCCAGATGCGATACTCATAGGTCTTCGCCACGGCGTCATAGCGGGGGTGAAAACTCTCCGCCGCCTCCTCCACGCTCAGTATGCGAATCGAATAGGGCAGCAGGCGGTTCATCGCCTTGCGCAGATTATCGACGGGAATCGGATTGTCGAGGCTGAAGGCGGCCGTCTGCGCCAGAGCATGTACGCCCGCATCCGTGCGGCCCGAAGCGGCCACCGCCACGTCGCGGCCTTCAATGCCGCCGACCACCTGTTCGATGACGCCCTGTATCGTCGGGAGCCCGGGCTGCACCTGCCAGCCATGGAAATCCGTGCCGTCGTAGGCGACGCGGATCCGGATCCGCCGCATCGGCCCGGCTCAGGCCTTTCGCGAGCCCGGCTTCACCACCGGACTGCCGGCCGCGCACAGCGGGCAATTATCGGGAGGATAGGAGATCACCTTCAGCGTCGCCAGCGCCACGCGCGGCACGCCCAACTCCACATGTCCGCCGCTGCGGTCGATGATGGAGCCGGCCCCCAGCACGCTCGCCCCGGCCGCCCTCAGCACATCGATCACTTCGCGCGAACTGCCGCCGGTGGTGACGACGTCCTCCACCACCACCACGGTCTCGTCCTTATCGATCGAGAAACCGCGCCGCAGCACCATCGCATTGGCAGCGTCGCGTTCGGTGAAGATGAACCGCGCCCCCAGCCGCCGCGCCACCTCATGGCCGATGATCAACCCGCCGATGGCCGGCGAAGCCACCACGTTGACCTTGCCATGGGCGCCCAACCGGTCCGCCAGTTCGCGGCCCAGCAGTTCGGCGTTATCGGGATATTGCAGCACCAGCGCGCATTGCAGATACTCCGGGCTATGCAGCCCGCTGGTCAGCCGGAAGTGGCCCTTCAGGTAAGCGCCGGTCTTCTTGAAAAGCTCGAGTGTGTCGTTCGAAGTGAGTGCCAATTGAGGCTACTATAACACTGGCCGCGCCGCGGTCATCTCGTCCTCGGCGACCCGCTTGGCCAGGCAAGCCGGGCATATGCCGTGGGTGAACTCCATCCGCGCGCGTTCGCTGACATATTCTTCCACCAGCTTCCAGTACCCGTGATCGTCGCGGACCTTGCGGCAGTACCCGCAAATCGGCAACAGCGCCGCCAGTTCCTTCAGTTCATTCAGGCGCGTCCGGTACGCCGCCTCCTGCGCGTTCACCCGGTCCGTCACGTCCACGCAACTGCCGATGTAGCCGCCGAACCGCCCGTTGTCGAGGTAGAACGGGGAGCCGCGGTCGAAGATCCAGCGATACACGCCGTCATAGCGCAGGATCCGGTACTCCATCTCGAACGTGCGGCGGGCGGCGAAGGCTTCCAGGTAGATTCTCAGGCAGCGGTCGATGTCATCGGCGTGGACGCCCTCGGCCCACCCGTTGCCGTACTCCTGTTCCATGGTCCGTCCCCGGAACTCCAGCCAGCGGTCGTTGAAGTAGTCGCACAATCCATCCAGGTTGGCTCTCCAGATGAGCATTGGCGCCTGTTCCACAAGGATCTGATACTCGACGCTGGAAAGTCTGCCGCCGACGGCTTCAATGACCATATTCCTCCTCGTTGGCCTCGCGACCTGTCTGTACAAAGATACAGTGTCGCCGGCGGGAAGATCTCTCGTGGCATTAATGGTCCGCCCGAACGGCGTTGCGCAACCACGTGGCGGTTGCGCGTCAGGCTTCGGCGGCGGTGGCCTCGGCGGCCGGCTGGTCGAAGCTGTACCCGAATCCGCGAACCGAGCGTATGAACCCCGGGTTGGTGGGGTCGGTTTCGATCTTCTGGCGCAGCCGGAGAATATACACGTCCACCGTGCGGTCGGTCACCGCGCGGTCGTGGCCCCACACGCTGTCAAGCAATTGCTCCCGGCTGAACACCACTCCCGGCCGGCTCATCAGGAAGTCCAGCAGCCGGAATTCGGTGGCCGTCAGCGCGATTTCGTCCGCGTTCAGGAACACCCGGCAACTGCGCCGGTCCAGTTCGAGCGCCCCGGCCTTCAGCGTCTTGGCCGGCGCATTGCTTCCGCGGAACTGAATCTTGATGCGCGCAATCAGCTCGCGGATGAAGAACGGTTTGACGATATAGTCGTTCGCGCCCAGCTCCAGTCCTACGATCCGATCCGTTTCTGAAGCGCGCGCGGTGAGAAAGATGACGGGAATATGGGCGAGTTCGGCGTTGGCGCGGATCCCCTTGCAGATGTCCAATCCATCGGAGTCCGGAAGCATGATGTCGAGCAGAATCAGGTCGGGACGTTCGCGCCGGCATAGATCGATGGCGCCGCGTCCGGTTTGCGACCCCACCAGCACGAAACCCTCTTTTTCCAGGTTGTACTTGAGCAGCGCAAACAGGTCAGCGTCGTCTTCGATGAGGACGATCTTCTTCATCACCTCTACTGTAACCAGGAATTAATTACTGTTTGATTACGGAATGATTGCAAATGTGCTGATGTTCGCTCGCTTAACGCCGTTGCGGCTCCAAACCCGCCTCGAGCAGCAAATCGGCCTGCGCCGATAGGATTTCCGGCTGGCCGATGTCCTTGGTCGGAAGCGTGAAATGGAACGTCGAGCCCCTGGTCGAGGAGCTCTCAACCCAGATATCGCCGCCCTGCGCGCGCACCAGATGCTTGGCGATGGCCAATCCCAACCCCGTGCCGCCCAACTCCCGCGACCGAGCCTTGTCCACACGGTAGAACCGCTCAAACAGCCGCGGCAGTTCATCGGCCGGAATGCCGATGCCCGTGTCCCGCACGTAAATCATGACCATGTCGTTTTCAAACGGCCGCGCTCCCAGCGTCACTGAGCCGCCTTCGGGCGTGTATTTGAGCGCATTGTCCAGCAGGTTCGTCGCAATCTGGTGCACCGCCTCGGAATCGCAGAACACCTCGGTTCCGCCCGGCGCAAGCTCCAGCGTCAGGGAGATGCGCTTCTTCTCCGCCATGGGCCGCATCGCGTCGATCTGCTCGCTCAGCAACGCGTTGGCGTCGTAGTGGGCGAACTGGAACCGGTAGCGCTTCAGCTCGATGCGCGACAGCGTCAGCAGGTCCTCGGTCAGCAGCCGCAACCGCTCGGCGTTCTGCCGGATGATCGACAGAAACCGCATGTTGTTGTCGGGATCGTCGATGGCCCCGTCAATCAGCGTCTCGGTATAGCCCTGAATGGAGGCGAGCGGCGTGCGCAGCTCATGCGACACATTGATGACAAAGTCTTTACGAACGCGTTCCAGTTTCTCGAGTTCGGTATGCTCCTGCTCGAGCTGCTGGAACATCTTTTCCAGTTTCTCGCCCGTCTCGTTCAGTTTTACGCCCAGAACGCCCAACTCGTCCCCGCCCTTGAGCGGCAACCGGGCCTTGAAATCGCCCTGCGCCAGCTTGCCGGCGAATTCGATGATGGCCCCCAGCTTTGAGGAGAAGTAGCGTGCGAAGTACGCCGCCAGCACCACCGAGGGCAGAAACGCCAGCGCCGTCGACAGCAGCACCTTCTGTCGGATCAGGTTCACTTGCGCCGAAATCTTGGACAGCGGCACCGCCAGCCGCACCGCGCCCTGGTCGGCCGGCACGGCGACATACAGAAAATCGACGCCCATGGTGGGGCTTTTGCGGATGATCCAGCCCTCCTGGCCGTGAAACGCCTGAATCAGCTCTGGCCGGTTGCTGTGGTTCTCCATCCGGCTGGCGTCGTTCTCCGAATCCGCCGCCACCACGCCGTCGTTGCGGACCAGCGTCAGGCGCACATTGGCGCGCTTGGCGTAGGCGTTGAAGTTGTGGATCAGTTCTTCGCGGGGAACCGACGAGAACACCCGGCCCTTTTCGGAAAGGTCCACCCGCAGTGTATCGACGTAGGTCTTCTGCGCCACTCCGTAGACGAGAAAGTCGATCGCGGTCAGCGCGACGATGAGGATGCCCAGCACCGCCAGGATGAGTCGTGTGAAGATGCGTGCGGTCAAGCTTTGATTGTAGCGTCCGTGGGTTTCGGTCCCGTTACAGGGGTGGCGTTTCAGGGCCAATGCGCTACGCTGGAATATACATGCAGCGGAAACGTTTCGAATGGAAGACGCGGTCGCGATCGCTGATGTTGGGCGAGCGGACGTTGATCATGGGGATCCTGAACGTCACTCCCGATTCGTTTTCCGACGGCGGCAAGTATTCGGATCCGGACCGCGCCTTCGCCCGCGCGCTGGAGTTGGAGGACGAGGGCGCCGACATCATCGACATCGGCGCCGAGTCGACCCGCCCGGGCTCGCCGCGCATCAACGAAGGCGAGGAGTTGCGGCGTCTGGTGCCGGTGTTAAAGCGTCTGGAAGGGAAGCTGCGAGTTCCCGTTTCGGTGGACACCTACAAGGCGGCGGTGGCGGAGAAGGCGCTCGAATATGGCGCGGAGATCATCAACGATCCAAGCGGTCTTACCTTCGATCCGCAGGTAGCGCGTGTCGCGGCCAACGCCAACGGCGGTCTGATCTTGAACCACATGCGTGGAACCCCGGAGACGTGGAACCGTCTGGGCAGCATGAAGAACGCGATCGCGACCATCCGGATCGAATTGGACGCGGCCATCGGCCGCGCGCGCCGGGGCGGCATGGAGCCAGAGCGGATCGTAGTGGATCCCGGGCTGGGATTCGGCAAGCGCCGGGAGCAGAACTCAGAGATCCTCGCGCACCTGGCGGCGTTCGCGGAACTGGGGCGTCCGGTGCTGGTAGGCCCGTCGAGAAAGCAGTTTCTGGCGCAGACCGAGGAATCGGCCCGGGAATTCGCCACCGCCGCGGCGGTAACGGCGTCGATCTTCGGCGGAGCGCACATCGTGCGCGTCCACAACGTGAAGGTGATGACAGTAGTCACGCAAGTGGCCGACGCAATCATCGCCGCCGAGTACGTCCGCGAACCAGAAGAGCGCGAAGCGCCGCCGCCCCGGCACGGCTCGCCGTCAGAGGAGCCCCGTCGCCGCCCCATCCGTCCGACGCCATCCCCGGCAGGCCCCACCCGTCGAAGCGGTCCCAGCCGCGACCCGCGCTAGGGCCGACGTCCGCGATCATCCAGCCGTCGAACGATCCTGACCGCCACCCGCAAGGGCGCGCGGCGCCCCCTGTCGCGCGCATCACCTCTGCGGCGGGGGATCCGAGGCGCCTAGTCCCGCCCGATCCACCTCACGCCCGGCGCCGGCCCGATTCTTCATAGGAGCCCCAGCGTAACCCCTCCCGCCAAGCCCCCACGCGGACCGACGCGGCCCGTCGAAGCGGTCCCGGTCGAGCCCCGCGCTGACGATGGGCGCTCACCATCGCCGCTGCCGCCCGCGATCACGCCCGGCGCCCGCTCTGACCGCCATGGCACGGCTCACCATCTGAAGAGCTCCTGGGCTGCCGCTCCAGTGAAACCTCGACCGCCAAGGCAGTACTCCGCGCCCCGCGCCGGTCCCGACCGTGACCCGCAATGACACTAGCCCGCTCGCCGCCACGGAACGGCTCACCATCTGAAGAGCCCCTGGGCTGCCGCTCCAGTGAAACCTCGACCGCCAAGGCAGTACTCCGCGCCCCGCGCCGGTCCCGACCGTGACCCGCAGTGACACACGCCCGCTCGCCGCCACAGAACGGCTCACCGTACGGGGAGCCCA
>JAFDVZ010000017.1 GCA_018268715.1 Acidobacteriota bacterium
TCTCCCAAACATTCTAATACAGAACTGTACTACCGCAACTAAGCACTAGCATCTTTCCAGCCATGGGTTATTATAAGTACCCATGGCTCGAGATCTGGACCTCCTCCAAGGCGCCTGGGCGCTCGCTTCCCTGGAAGTGGACGGAGCCCCGGCGCCGGCCGGTTCCGCGCGCATCGTCATAGACGGGGAACGCTTCACCGCCATCGGCATGGGCGCCGAGTATGGCGGCCGCATCGAACTACACCCCAGCCGCGAGCCGAAGGCGATCACCATGCTGTTCGACGTTGGCCCGGAGGCCGGGGCCGCCAATCACGGCATCTATGAGATCGCCGCCGACGGGTGGAGGCTGTGCCTGGCCACTCGCGGCGGTCCGGCGCCGGTCGAGTTCAAGACCATTCGCGGGAGCGGACACGCGCTGGAGACTTTGACGCGGGCGCCGGCCGCCGTCCCGGCCGTCGCGCCACTCGGCGGCGAGCCGGTCGAGGAGTTACAGGGAGAGTGGGCCATGGTCTCTTGCAAAAAAGCCGGCATGGCCATCCCCGCCGGGTTCGCCAAGTCGGGCCGGCGAACCATCTCCGGCATCGACTTTGTCCTGAATTTCGGGACTCTCCAGCACATGAAGGGATTCCTGACTCGTGACGGCGGGCCAGGCCTGCTACGGCTCCAGGTTACCGAAGGCGAAGGACAGGGCAATGTCCAGTTAGGCATCTTCGAACTCAAGGGCGACAAGTTGCGCACTTGCATGGCGGGGGCCGGCCGGCCTCGGCCCGCCGGGTACGCGTCGTCGGCCGAGGGCGGCGAGACCTTCGCCGTCTGGAAACGGTCCGGTTGATATACTTGGCGCATCCCGAGGACTTACCGTGAACAGAAGATCGTTCCTGAAATCCCTGGCCGTTCCCGCGGCCGGACTCGCGTTGCGTGGCCGCGTCGCCGCCGCGCTGCCCAAGATGAAGATCACCCGCGTGCGGGCCTATGCTCCGCCGAACGCCACTCCGCTGTTTAACCAGTCGGACCTGGTGGTGACGGTGGAGACCGACGCCGGGATCACCGGCATCGGCGAGGGCGGATCCCGCGACATGCTGGAGCAGTGCGCGGGGCGCCTGATCGGACGGGACCCGCAGCATATCGAGCGCCTGTGGCAGGACATGCAGCGGGCCTTTTTCTATCCGCCGGGGCGCGAAAAAACGCACGCCCTGGGAGCGCTCGACCTGGCGCTGTGGGACATCAAGGGCAAGGTCCAGAAAATGCCGGTCCACCAGGTGCTGGGCGGCATGGTTCGCAACTACTGCGAATGCTACAACACGGCCGGCATCATCCCCGGCGTCGAGCGCGGAATGGGCATCCGAGAACGGGCCCGGTTAACCATCGCGGCGGGCTACCGGGCGTTCCGCATGGGCGCGTCCGATACGCCCGCCAACACGACCTTCAACAGCCGGACGAAGCTGAACCAGTTGCGCGAGGAGTGCGCGCAGGCGCGCGAAGGCGTGGGGCCGAACGGGGATTGGTGCGTTGACTTCCACCAGCGTTTCGACCTGGCCGACGCGGTGCGCGGGTGCAGCCTGATCGAGGAGTCCGCGCCAATGTTTGTCGAGGATCCGGTGCGGGCCGAGGCGTTTATCGACGACCTGCCGCAGTTGCGGAGGATGGCGAAGGTTCCCATCGCGGCGGGCGAGGAGTGGGGCAACCGGTGGGACTTCAACCCGCTGGTGGAAAAGCACGTTATCGACTATGTCCGCGCCACCCTGCCCAACGTCGGCGGCATTACGGAAATGATGAAGATCGCGGCGCTGTGCGAGACCCACTTCATTGGGATCGTTCCTCACTTTACCGGACCCATCGCGACGGCTGCCCTGGTGAACTCGCTGGGGACTTACTCGGGGCCGGTGCTGATGGAGTATAACTTCCAGGGCAAGACGCTGCCGCACTTACCCGTGTGTCTCGACTTCAAGGACGGCAAGTTATACCCGAACGAGCGGCCCGGCCTGGGCGTTGAACTTGACATGAAGCAACTCAAGCTGGTGACCGAGATCACTCAGCCGGTGACGGCGCGGGCGCAGACCTTCTTCCGCCCCGACGGGTCGATTACAAACTGGTAAGTTGCCCGAGATCGGCCAGCGATTCGGCGTCGACGTTGGCTGGATACAGGGCTCGCACGCGGGCGGAGTCGACCATGGCTCCGTTCCCGTCCACGGTTCCGGCCAGCGTGATGCGCCGGGGCGCGGCCAGCGCGGCGACCGCCGGCAGGTCCGCGTGCGCGAGAATATTCGGGATGAAGTTGGCCGTGGGCTGCTTGTATTGAGCGACCTCCAGCAAAGACCGGTACGAGAGCAGGCATCCGGCGAGCCAGGCCCGGCTAATGCGCGGTTCGAAGGCCGTCGCAAACAGAGCGGGCACGGCCAGCGAGCCTTCGGCGACCAGCACGATGCGGCGGCCGGGCAGGTGGGCGGAAAGGGCTCGGGCGAAGGCGGCCATATCGTCGACGCGCTGTCCGATCAGAGGGCGGCCCAGGATCAGAGACGCCCAGGCGTAGGACTCGTCGTTTGCGTGATTGACGGCGTAGCGCTGGGCGCCGCGGCTCAATTCCGGCGAGAGGTCTCCTACGCCCGTGACATCCACGGCGCAGACGGGACAGCCGGCCGCGGCGAGTTGGTGATATAAGCCGCCTTCGGCCCAGCGGGATGCGCGGCCGCGCGGGTCGGCGATGAGTAAGACGGGCTTGGACGAGTTATCGGCGTGGGGCGTGAATAGATAAGCCGGAGCTTTGCCGACTTCGATGGCGGAGATATCGCAGCGCTCCGAGGGGATGCGCCGCAGGATGTGGACCGCGGCCGATGAGGGCGGCCCGACGGCCAGCAGGCGCTTCAAAGAGGCTAAGTCGGCGGGGCCGGGCTTCAGCGACGCGGCGCGTTCGCGAGTCAGGATGAGTGGGGTCTTGCTGGCGAAGTCTCGCACAACGTTTCCTGTTGCGCCTACGTGGAGGACCTCGTCGCGTTCCGGGGCCACGGGCGGTTCCATCACTTCAGAGACGGCGCGGCCTCGGAGCCAACGTTCAAACCACGCGTAGATGCGCGTTCGGAGATAGTAGGCGAGGGCGTGCGGCGCGGGTGTTTCGTCCCACGCGATGCGGTCGGCGGCGCCCATGACGGCGTAGGCCTTGGCGAGTTTCTCGAACTCCTCGCGGCCGCTGGTGAGATAGCGCGGCGAATAGGTGCCGAAGAAGTCGCGGGCGCTTGCGAGGACCAGCAGCGGCTTCGGCGCGATGGGGTAGAGCAGGTCCCAACGGTCGAAGGCGGCGGGCGCGGAGGCGATGAAGTTCTGTTCGGCGTCGTCGGTGGAGCCGGGCGGATTGTAGTTGGCGCAGGCGTAGTTTTCGGTGTTGCCGCAGGAGACGGCGGCGGCCGCCAGACGATCGTCGACGGCCATCAGCAGCATGGTGAGCGTGCCGCCTCCGGACTGGCCGGTGGAGGCCAGGCGCTTGGGGTCGACCAGCGGATGCGCGGCCAGCACGTCGAGGCTGCGGACGGCGTCCCACACTTGCAGGCGGGTGGCGGTGTCTCCGACGAGCAGCATTTGACGGCCGGGGATGGTGTGTTGGGCGTCGGCGGAATCGATGCGCGCGGCGGCGCGTTCGCCCTGGCCCATGGGATCGAAGGCGAGCACGATGTAGCCCAGGCGGGCGAGGCCCTGGCAGCATTTCTGATACGGCTCCGCGGCCTTGCCGTTGCCGCTGTGGCCCATCTGGAACAGCACGCCGGGATAGGGCGGCTTCGCGGACTTCGGCAGATAGAGATTGGCGGGCACGTAGAGGCCGGGCCGCGACTGGTAGACGAGCTTTTCGACGCGGTAGCCGTCGCGTTCGAACGCGCCGGTGGTGCGCGGGGCGAGCGGGGTCCGTTCGGGCATGCCGCCGACCAGGCGCCAAAACGTTTCGCGCACCCATTGTTGGCGGGCGCGGATGGCGGCGGGCGTGGTCAATCGTGCGATGGCCTGGTTGCGGCGTTCGTAGGCGTCGCGCGCCAGCGTCGAGAGGAAGTCCGGCAGGACGCGGCTGTAGTCGCGGTATTCGATGCGCTCGGCGCGGCTGGCGGCGGCCGCTCCCAGCAGGAGGAAGCCTCGGCGATCGATCATGGTGTCCTTACATTATGGCGGTCGGGGATGAGCAGGAATACGAGCGCGGTGGCGAGGACGGGGACCAGGCTCGCGCCGATGAGGACGGGTTCGAATGAATAGCGGTCGGTGATGCGGCCGATCAGGAGTGTGGACAGGATGGTCCCGATGCCCGCTCCGCATCCGCTCATGCCGCTGACGGTGGCGACGGCGCGGGTGGCGTAGAGGTCGGCGGGAAAAGTGAGCGCCATGGTGGACCAGGCGGCGTAGGAGAACGTCGCGATGGCGAACAGGGTGACGATGGCGGCCAGGTTCGAAGTGGCGATGGTGGGGATCAGCAAGGTCATGCCGGCGCCGCCGAACAGGACGACGAGTTTACGCGCCTTGAGCACGGGCCAGCCGCGATGGGCGAGCCAACTGGACAAGCCGCCGCCCGCGAAATTACCGAGGTCGGCGGCCATGAACGGGATCCAGAAGCCGACCAGCGTGTTCTCGATCCGGAAGCCTTTGGAGACGAGATAGATGGCGAACCAATCGGTGATGAAGAACCAGATGGGGTCGGTCAGGGACTTGCCGAGGACGATGCCCCAGGTTTCCTTGCGGGCCAGCAGAGCGAGCCAGGATGACGGTGTGTCGTGCTCCGATTCGGCGGCGCGGCCTTCCATGATGAGACTGCGCTCGGCGGCGCTGAGGCGGGGGTGTGTTTCGGGCGGGTGATAGGCGACGCGCCACAGCGCGACCCAGGCCAGGCCGAGCAGTCCCGTGATGATGAACGCCGGGCGCCAGGTTCCGAACGCCTGATAGAGGCCGATGACGAGCGCCGGAGCGACGGCGCTGCCCACGGCGGAGCCGCTGTCGAAGATGGCGACGGCGAGTCCGCGCTGCGCCTTGGGGAACCATTCCGAGACCGCCTTGGTGGCGCCGGGCCAGTTGGCCGCTTCGCCCGCGCCGAGCAGGAAGCGGAATGCGCAGAAGCCGCGAAGGCCCGAGGCGAGCGAGGTCAGCATGGCGACGGCCGAATACCAGAGCACGGCGATGGTGAGTCCTCGCTTAGTGCCGAGTTTGTCGAGGGCCCGGCCGGCCAGGGCCTGGAAGATGGTGTAGGCGAGGCGGAAGGAGATCACCACCATGGCGAAGTCCGTGTTGGTCCAACGGAATTCGGTCTTGAGGTAGGGCGCGAGGACGCTGAGGGTCTGCCGATCGATGTAGTTGATTGTGGAAGAACCAAACAGCAGCAGGGCCATCCACCAGCGAAGAGGCATCGGTTCCAGCGATGATAACAGAATGGTCCGGGAATCGGTTCTACACTCGGTGAGCTATTCGGGGTCGTGGGGACAGGCCTGTCTGACAATAGAGCAGTTTGTCGACAAAGCCTCTGACTTGGGTTTCAGCGGCGTCATGCTGATGGCGAAGCGGCCGCACTTATCGGTTCTCGATACGAATGCGCGGGCGCGGGCCAAGCTGCGCGCGCAACTGGAGCAGCGCGGGCTGCGGCTGGCTTGCGTGGCGGGTTATACGAACTTCACCGCGGATATGGAGCATCGCGACATCCCGCAACGGGAGATGCAGATCCGGCATGTGACCGAACTGGCCGAAATCGCGCGCGACATCGGCGGCAACCTGGTGCGTGTGTTCACGGGCTATGAGCATCCGACCGCGCCACGGGGCGAGCAGTGGAGCCTGATCGTATCGAGCCTGCGGGAGTGCGCCGAACGAGCGGCGGGCTTCGGCGTGACGGTGGGCGTGCAGAATCATCACGACATCGCCTGCGATTACGAAAGCCAGTTCGACCTGATCGAGGAAGTGAACCATCCGAACTGCCGCGCCATCTTCGACGCCTGGGCGCCGGCGCTGCAATGCGCGGACCTGCGCTCGGCGGCCGAGAAGATGGGCGCGGTGACGGTGTTCACCACGATGGCGAATTACCAGTTCCGGAAGCGGTTCCGGTATCGGCCGGAGCTGGTGAACTACGAGGGCCTGATCCCGGAAGTGAAGGCGGTCCCGATCGATGAAGGCTTCATCAACTACGGCTCCTTTCTGCGGACGATGCTGACGAACGGGTACTCGGGGCCTGTGGCGTACGAGATGTGTTCGCCGCTTACGGGCGGCGGCGGGTGCGCCAACCTGGACCGGTGCGCGAAGAAGTTCCTCAAGTTTCTAAAGCCCTACCATTCGGCCACCGAACCGTCTTCGTGAAAGACGCGCGCCATGGGGCGCGTTCCGCCGAAGGGGTATTTGGCCAGGCTCGCTTCGCTGAGTTCGAAGCCGAGGCCGGGCTGCGCGCGTAACGGGAAGCGGCCGTCCACCATGCGCATGGCGGGGAAGCCAAACCATTCTTCCCAGATTTTGTCGGCTCGCGAGGGGGCGACTCCGCCGCAGATTTCCTGGATGAGGAAGTTGGGGATGGCGGCGTCGACGTGGAGCGTGGCGAGTCCGCCGATGGGGCCTTCGCAGGCGTGCGGGGCCATCGATACGCCGGACACGCCGGCGAGGGCGGCGGCCTTCCACAGGCCGGTGATTCCGCCCACGTGGTTGATGTCGCACTGGAGGATGTCGATCACGCCCATTTCGATCAACTGGCGGCAGCCGTAGGAGGCCACCAGACGCTCGCCGGTGGCGATGGGAGTGGTGGAGTGCCGGGCGATCTTCGCCATGGCCGAAACATTTTCCGGCGGGCATGGTTCTTCGATGAAGAGCAGGCCCAGGGGCTCCACTTCCTTGACGATGATCTGGGCGACCGAGGGGCTGGTTTTGGCGTGGAAGTCGATGGCGATGTCGATGTTGGGGCCGAGGCCTTCGCGCAGGAACTGGAGCGATTTCACGGCGCGATCGATTTTGGCGTGCGTTTCGATCCACTCGTATTGGCCTGGAATGCCCGATTTGAAGCACGAAACGCCCAATTTTTCGGCGGTTTCACGCAGGGCGAGGAGTTGTTCGCGGGTGTTGGCCTGGGTGTGGTAATAGCCTCGGACGCCGCGTGGGTCGTGGGGGCCTCCGAGGAGCTGGTAGACGGGCAGGCCGAGGACTTTGCCGCGGATGTCCCACAGCGCCTGGTCGATGCCGGAGATGGCGGAGCCCATGACGGGGCCGGCGCGGTAGAAGCTGTGCACGTACATCGATTGCCAGATGTGTTCGGACTGGAGCGGGTCCGCGCCGATGACGAAGTCGCGGAAGTCTTCGATGCAGGCCATCACGGCGCCCGCTTTGCCTTCGAGAGTGCCTTCGCCCCAGCCGACCACGCCCTGGTTGGTTTCGAGTTTGACGAAGACGTAGGGGCGGTCGGATTCGCGGGTCAGCGAGACTCCGAAGACCTTCATGCCGGTGACCTTGACGCCGGAGGAGAGGGCGTCGAAGGCGTTGGGTCGTGCGGCTTGCGGGGGCGCGAAGGAGCAGCCGCAGTCCCGCGTTTTTGTGCCGGCGGATGCTCCGAAGCCGGCGCCGAGGGCGAGGAATCCTCTACGATGCACGGTATTTCTCCA
Organism: Acidobacteriota bacterium; assembly: GCA_018268715.1. Taxonomy (GTDB): domain Bacteria; phylum Acidobacteriota; class Terriglobia; order Bryobacterales; family Bryobacteraceae; genus TMP-7. The sequence continues at coordinate 7,587 of JAFDVZ010000017.1, forward strand.
GGGCTTGCTCATTGACTTGGACGCCCAGGCCGGGGCCGTCAGGCAGGGCGCAGAAGCCGTCCTTCACGGTTTCGATGGGGCCGGCGATTTCGGCTCGCATGGCGCGGTCCTCCGGGGCCGTGGGCAGCGGGATGTGCTGGATGAAGAAGTTGGGCAGGCTGGCGGCGAGCTGGAGCGCGGCGGCGGTGGCGATGGGGCCCGCTTCGTGATTCGGGGCGACCGCGACATAGTAGGTCTCGGCGAGGGCGGCGATGCGGCGGCAACCGGTGACGCCGAAGTGCACGATGTCGGGGCGCGCAATGTCGATCAACGACTGGCGGAGGAGGTCCTGGAAGATGGCCGGGTTCTGGATGTCTCGGCCGAAGCCCAGGGGCAGGACGGACTCTTCGGCGATTTTGCGGATGGTTTGCTGGTTGGCGATGGGACAGGGCTCGTCGAACCAGAGCGGATGGAGGCGCTCTAACTCGGTCGCGAGGCGGGCGGCGTCGCCGGGAGTTAGCCGGGAATTGGCGCTCAGGATGAAGTCGGCCTCTGTGGCGCGGACCGAGTTCGCGAGCGATTGGACGGCGGCCGTGTAGGGCTGGCCCTGGTTGCGCGCCTTGGGGGCGGGCAGGCGGATGGCCAGGGCCTTGTGTCCCGCGGCTCGGGCGGCGGCGATGGCTTCTTCGTCCGAGATGGAGGCGAAGGCCCGGGCCTTGTTGCGGGTGGGGCCGCCCAGGAGGCGGTAGACGGGGGCTTTGGCCGCTTTGCCCACGATGTCCAGAAACGCGGTGTCGAGGGCTCCGGATAAGGGACCGGGCGGGATGGTCCCGTAGGCCGTGGCGGGCTTGCCTTGCCAGTGGCGCGACGCGTCGGCGAGGTCGGCGGCGACGGCGCCGCGGGCTTCTCCCCAGCCGGTGAGGCCCTCCCTGGTCGTGGCTTTCAGGAGTTGGAGGATTCGGCCGGATTTCGGTTCCCGGACTTCAAAGAGAGTAAGAGCCTGGATTTCCTGCGGCATGGCATTTCCTGGTGGACGGCGGACTGGCGGCGCCCGCCGTTCGATGGTAATGCATTTTCCAGAGGAACTCCACGCCCCGTGGGCGGGCGGCGGTTAGTCGCTTTCCGAGGGAGCGGCGGAGGATCCGCCGAAACGGGCTTTTGCGGCGTGGATGATCACGGGGAGCACGGATATGAAGATGATGCCCAGCACCACCTTCTCAAAATGCCGGCGGATGATGGGGACTCCGCCCAGGTAGTAGCCGAGCAGCGTCATCGAAAGCACCCAGCCCATGCCGCCGAAGATGTTGAAGGAGAGGAACCGCATGTACTGCATGCGCGCCACGCCGGCCATGAACGGCGCGAAGGTCCGCACGATGGGGACGAACTTGGCGTAGATCAGCGTCTTGCCGCCGTGCTTGTCGTAGAACTTCTGGGTTTCGGTGATGTACTGCTGTTTGAACAGCAACGAGTCCGGGCGGCTAAAGATCTTCGGGCCGGTGCGATGGCCCAGGAAGTACCCTGACTGATCGCCCAAAATCGCCGCCACCATCATGCAGAGGCAGAGCGCCGCGACGTTGGCGTCGCCCGCGCCCGCCACTACTCCCACCGTGAACAGCAGCGAATCCCCCGGGAAGATGAAGCCGACCAGCAGACCGGTTTCGGCGAAGACAATGCCGAACAGCATGGCATAGCCGACCCAACTGGTGAGGACGCCCGCAAGGAATGGGATGAGACGCTCCGGAGTCCAGAGCGTCCGCATGAATTCGATCAGGGTTTCTATCATGAACGGCTGACTAGCCGCGGTAGGCCGCGATCAGCCTCTTGATCACGTCGTTGTGCTTCTTCACCTTGCCGGACTTGATGAGCGAGGCGAGGATGCTGTCGTAGAACAGTTCACGCCGCTCGGCGGCCTTCTTCTGCTTCAGCTCCTGCACGATGTTGGCGCGCTGGGCGACGAGCAGGTTCATGTCGGCCGGAGTCTTGGAGACGCTCTTGGCCACGACGGTGGCGTCGCCGGCGGCCGGCACGGGCCCCATGACGGCGCCCACGGGCTTGGCGAACGCATCGGCGAACATGCTGGCCGCGCCGAGACCTTCAATGGCGTCGTTGATGTTGAAATCCGAGGAGGTCTTCACTTCGGCGCCCAGTTCCTTGGCGACCTTGGCGGGTTCCTCGCCGGCCTTCAGCCGGGTGGCGGCCTGATTGGCGCGCTCCATGGAGAGCGCCTTGCTCTTCTGGGCGGTGACGGCGTCTTTGACGCGCGCTTCCACTTCGGAGAGCGGCTGGACGTGGGACGGGAAGGAATCGAGGACCTCAACCAGCACCAGCTTGTCGCCGGGGGCCTGGAACACCGGGGTCACTTCACCCTTCTTCAAGCCGGAAAGCGCGGCGTCGAGATCGGGCACGGAGCCGATTTGCGGCAGGGCCTGCCCGGGGCCGGCCTTGTCGACGCGCACCAGTTCGAGGTTGAACTGATTGGCCACCTGGTCGAGCGAACCGGGCGCCTTCTGGAGGGCGGCGTGCGCCTGTTCGGTGGCGGTCTGCATGCGCTCGAACACCACCTGCTTCTTCAGTTCGGCCGAGAGCTGGTCCTTCACTTCGTCCAGGGTCTGGGTGTGCGCGGCCTGCTTCTCTTCCACCTGAATGATGTGGAAGCCGTATTCGGTGCTGACCAGGTCGCTGATCTTGTTGACGGGCAGCGAGAAGGCGGCGGCCTCGAAATTCGCCACGGTCTGCCCCTTCACGACCCATCCGAGTTCGCCGCCCTTGACGGCGGAGGAGGTGTCCTCGGAGTTCTTCTTGGCCAGGTCCTCGAAGTTGCCGCCGCCGCGGAGCTGCTTCAACAGGTCCTCGGCCTTCTGCTTGATCTTGGCGGTGTCGGCGGGGGCCTTGCCGGTGGTCTTCAACAGAATGTGGCGGGCGCGGACGCGTTCCGGCGTGCGGTACTGGTCGCGGCGGGCGTTGTAGGCGGCCTGCAGCTGAGCGTCGGAAACCACGATGGAGGCGGCGACCTTCTCCTGGTCGGCGATGAGCAGGGCGAGATTGCGCTTTTCCGGCTCCATGTACTGGTTCGTGTTCGCCTGATAGTAGGCCTGGATGTCGGCGGGCGCGACGGTGACCGAGGCCTTCAGGTTGTCCGGCTTGAACAGGATGTACTCCACCTTGGCCTTCTGATTGGCCTTCTCAAACTGCGCCTGGATTTCCTGCGGCGTGACCACGATCCCTTCCATCACCAGGTTCTGCAGGCGTCCGGTGAGGATCTGCTTGCGCACCATGTTTTCGAATTCGGGGATGGTCATGCCCTTGTCGCCGAGCACGCGCTCGTAGGCGGCTTTGTCGACCAGTTGGCCGTTGTTGAACAGTTGGGGCAGCACGGAGCGGATGCCGGCGGCCACTTCGGCGTCGGTGGCGTTGAGGCCCATACGTTCGGCCTGCAAGGACACGGCCCGTTCCATGATCATCTGATCGATGAACTGAGGCGCATACATCTGCAGCATGTCGGGGGGGACCTGGCGATTGCGGACCAAGCCCTGCAATTCAGTCTGGACCTGGCGGACCGTAATGACGTCCTTGCCGATTTCGGCGACTACGGGGTCGTCGCCGCTGGTAGCGGAGCCAAAGCCGGGGATGAGCGTGACGACCATCGAAAGGGCCACCAACATCAGCATTCCGCCCAGCACGTAGCGGACAGCCTTATCCCGGCTGCGGAAGAGATCAAACATGGGACTCGAACACTCCTAAAAGAGGAAGGGGATTCCTCGAATAATTATAGCAGGGAGGCCTGCCGCGGCCGCTCTATACACGGGCTTCGCGCAAAAATGCGGCGGCTTCCTCCGGCGGGGTGGGGTTTATGTAGAATCCGGTGCCCCATTCGAAGCCGGCCACCTTGGTCAGCTTGGGGATGACTTCCATGTGCCAGTGGAAGTGCGGCATGGCCGGATCCTGCACGGGCGCGGTGTGAACCATCAGGTTGTAGGGCGGCCGCTCCAGCACCTTCTCCATCTTGCGGACCAGCACGCGGGTCATCGCGCCGAGGTTCTGGACGGTGGCGATTTCCGAGTTCTCGAAATGGGAGCAGTGGACTTTGGGCAGGATCCAGGTCTCGAAGGGGAAACGGGGGGCGTAGGGGGCCACGGCCACCATGTGGTCGCTTTCCATGACGATGCGGGCGCCGGAGTCGAGCTCCTGGCGGATGACGTCGCACCAGACGCAGCGTTCCTTGAAATCGTAGTATTTGCGGGCGCCGTCGATCTCCTCCAGGGCGCGCTTGGGGACCACGGGCAGGGCGATCAGTTGGGAATGGGTGTGTTCGAGGGAGGCGCCGGCGGCCTCGCCGTGGTTCTTGAACAGGATGATGTAGCGGAGGCGCTTGTCCTTGCGCAGGTCGGCGATGCGGTCGCGATAGGCCCAGAACAGGTCCTCCACCTGCTTTTCCGACAGGTCTCCGAGGGACAGGTCATGGGACGGCGATTCGATCAGGACTTCGTGGGCGCCGACGCCGTTCATCTTGTCGTACATGCCGTCGCCCTGGCGGGTGAGGTCGCCCTCGATGCGGAGGGCGGGGAATTTGTTGGGGATGACCCGGAGCGACCAGCCGGGTTCGTTGGGCCGGCCCTGGGTGCGGTAGGACAGAACCTCCGGTGGGGTTTTGAACTCCCGACTCTCACAAAAGGGGCAATTGGCGGCTCCCCGCACTTCGATGGGTTGCCGGACGAAGTCGGCAGGCCTCTTGGCGCGGTCGGTCGCGATAATCACCCAGCGGCCCGCTATGGGGTCTCTGCGCAGCTCTGGCAAAATACAGCCTCCCGCCACCCGCCGGCCGACGTTTTGGGCATCGGCGCCACTTCAACGGGTTGGCGCCTACTTAAACGATACAAAGGCGAAAAAAGTGTATTGTATAACGGCCGATGGTCAGTTCGGACAGGCCGCTCCACCGACCGGGAACACGTCGCGGAAGTGGGTGACCGCCGGAGGCTTCGAGAAGACCACGTTCAGCACGTCAAACCGGAGCTTCGGAGGCGGCATATCGGTGCGGCGCAGATAGTCGGTCGCGGCGCGGGTCAGACGGCGGCGCTTCTCGCCGTCAATGGCGCGGTCGGGCTCGCCGTAGTCCGACGTGGCGCGGCTCTTCACCTCGACGAAGACGAGGGTGTCGCCCTCCCAGGCGATCAGGTCGACCTCGCCGGAGCCGTTGGCGGTCCTGTGATTACGGGCGACGACGGTCATGCCGGCGCGCTGAAGGAAGCGGTGGGCGATGTCCTCGCCACGGCGGCCAGCGGCCAAATCGGGGTTCCAGGTGCGTCTTCGCCCGTGATCCCGGAGCAGATCTCCCAGCCGGTACAGCGATCCGAGCATACCTACCTCACTTCACTCGAGACGTATGGCGAGTTGGGATGCGTTTCGTGGGGAGAAACCATCCCGGGTCCGCGTTGGCTGTCTATTTGACGACTTTCAGCTCCCACTCGATGACTTTGCCGCGCACCACGTAGCAGAGGTAGTACTCCCAGTTGCGTCGGAAACCGGGAAATCGGTTCACCAGGAACTCAAAGCCCAGCCACTTCCAGAGCTTCAGTAGCTTCACGCGGACGGAAGTCTCTTCGAAACGTACGGGCGAGTAGTAGCCGTAGCCGGCGTTGTCGGGACCGAAGTAGCGGAGGCTGAAACTGTTCAGGTGCCAGCGGTGGGTGGGGTCGCAGAAAGAGCTGAAATCGGTGTAGTGGGGGGTGGCGATGTAGACCGATCCGCCCTTACGCACCAGGCGGTGGAACTCCTCCATGGCGCGGACGACGTCGGCGACGTGCTCGATGACGTGAACGGCGCGCAGGTGGTCGAAGGAATCGTCGCGGAAGGGGTAGGGGAAGTGGTTCAACTCGCACAACACATCGGCCCGGCTGCGCGGGTTCACATCGACTCCGACGGCGCCGGGATATTTGTTGATCCCGCAGCCCACGTCCAGTATTCGCATCGGTACTGACGATTGTAGCGGTCGGCTCGGCGAAAGTTCGCGGCGGGGGCGAACAATCTTGTTTCCCAAAGGGCGCCGGCGCGCGTCAGTGCATCGGATAAGCCGAGTATTCCAGTGCGTGCGTGGGGTACTCCCGCTGTTAGAGGATAGAAACGTAGATGAATCCGGCTTGTATTGGTGACGGCGATGGACGCCGGCGGGTATGCGGCCGGATCGGAGTGGGGAGAAATCCGGGATAAGACCGATGAAACATCTCAATCTGGCGTTAATCCTGACCGCCGCGGCCGTTTGGCCCGTTGCGGCGCAGAGCACGATCCCTTGGGACTCGAGCGGGAACTCGATGCTTTCGGGGACCTACTATTTCCGGCAGCTGGCCTTTCAGGGCATCAAGTCGTCCGGCTCCATCGGACAAACCACCTTGCTGTACGGGACGATGACGTTCGACGGCAAGGGGAATTATACGGTCACCGGCCAAAAGGTGGATTCCACGATATCTTCCGGGACTCCACAGTCGTTCACTTTCAACTCCGGGACCTATGGCATTTCGGCCAGCGGTTTCGGATATATTGATAACCCCCTGTTCACCAGCGAGTCGGTGATCGGGGCGGTGGCGCAGGGCGTTTTCGTGGGCAGTTCGACGGAAGGCTCGTTGAACGATGTGTTCGTGGCGGTGCCGGCGGGCAGCGCGCAGGCGGGGCTTTCCACGTTCAACGGCAAGTACTGGTTCGGATATATGAACATGCCCGGGTCGGACCCGGGGCAGTTCACCGACGCGTTCATGCCGATCACGGCCAACGGCGCGGGCGGGTTCACGGGGTCGATCACGGCCACCGGCTATGCCGGCACGTCGACGGCGGCGGTCAGCCAGACCGTGTCGAGCCTGTCCTATTCATTCTCGGGCGGCGTGGGGACGTTGACCTTCCCCTCCTCCGGAACGCTGATCAGCGGGGCCAAGGTGATGTATGTGTCCGCCGACGGCAACTTCGCCATCGGCGGGTCCGCCAACAGCTACGACCTGTTTTTCGCCATCCGCGCGCCCACGGGCACGGTGAGCAACTCGTCCTACTCGGGACTTTATTACACGGCGGGAGTGGACGAGGATAACTCGACGGCGGGGGCGGCGGTGCTCGATACGTTTTACGGCGCGTTCACGGCGTCCGGCACGGGCTCGATTTATCGCGACGACCGGCTGGCGTATTTCGACTCGGCCGCCTACGAATTCGCCTATGACACGAGTTACTCGCTGGACAGCACCGGGTCCTACAGCAGTTACTACTATCGCTACGGCGTGGGGAACGGCGGCCTGGGGTTTGTCGCGGTGGGGAAGGGGCCGGTCCTGGCGCTGAGTTTCGGCGTGAAGGCGCCGACGTTCAGCGGCAACGGGGTGTACCTGAATCCGACCGGAGTGGTGAACGCGGCAAGTTATGCGCCGTTTATCGGAGGCGTTGCGCGCGGCGAACTGATCACCCTGTACGGGTCGGGACTGGCGGCCTCCACGGTGGTGTCGCCGTCGCTGCCGTTCCCGACGACGCTCGGCAACGTGCAGGTGACCATCAACGGACGCAAGTGCCCCATCTACTACGTGAGCCCGACGCAGATCAGCGTGATCGTGCCGTATGAGACGGAGCTTTCCTTCGCGGCGGTGCAGGTGACCAACAACGGGACTGCGTCGAATACGGTGACGGTGTACATGAACGACGCGGCGCCGGGCGTCTTCAGCCAGGGCGCCACGGGCGTGGGCTACGCCGCGGCGTTACACGCCAACTACCAGTTGGTGAGTGCGGCGAATCCCGCCAAGAAGGGCGAAACGATCCTGGTGTTCCTGACCGGGTTGGGCGACGTGACTCCGTCGGCCACGGCCGGGGCCGCCGCGCCGTCGAATCCGCTGAGTTACACGAGCGGCGCGTTCTATGTCTATGTGGACGGCGCCGACGCCACCACTTCCTATGTCGGGCTGGCGCCGGGTCTGGCCGGTCTGTACCAGATTAACGTCGCCGTGCCATCCACGGCCTCGGCCGGGGATCTGTACCTGGATATTCAAGCCGATTCAAACGGCTTCTATACGTCGCAGGTGAAGATACCGGTACAGTAAGGTCCACGGGGGCGGATCCGGCGGCTGCCGGGTCCGCCTCTTATAACTGAGCCTTCAATTCTTCATAACTCATCTCGCCCGGATGATATAGCTTCACCAGGCCGGCGGCGTCGATGATGACGATGGTCGGCGTGGTGCTTGCTCCATAGTTTTTGAACGCTTCCTCACTCACCGGGACCAGAAACTCCGGAATCCGCGCGGCGTAATATTTCAGACGCACCTCGTCGATGTACTTCAACTCCGCCTCCGGCGGCGCCTCCTCGCCCTGGGCCACGTAGCCGTAGCGCTGGGTAGGCGCGATCAGCGTGATCCTGCCGGCGTACTCCTTCTGGATTCGGGCGAGCGTGGGGATCTCCGTCTTGCAGTCGCCGCACCAGTGGGCCCAGAAGAACAGCAGCACGGGCTTGCCCTTGAGTTGGGCGAGCGTGGGGACCTTCGCGCCCAGGTGCACGTCCGTGGAGATGGCCGGCGCGGGCTTGCCCTTGAGCGTCAGCAGGTTCAGGTTCTTCTGCAACCGGGTGCGGATGGTGGCGCCATGGAAGGCCTTCAACTCGCGGGTAAGCAGCGACACCGCCTCCGCCCGTTGGCCCCGCGCCGCCAGAACGCTCGCCTGCACTTCGATGGACGCGCCCAGCGCGATGGGCAAGTAGCGATCCTGGTCGAGAGGACGGCGCTTCAGCAACTCGAGGCACGCCTGGTAGGTTTGCCGCGCGATCGATTCCGCGCGCGGGTAGTCCTTGCTTGCGAATGCTCCCCGGGCCAGCCAGGATTGCGCCTCCAGCATTTCGGCGGTGACTCCGTTCAGCTTCCGATAGGCTTCCACCTGAGCTTCGGCCTGGCTGAATTCCTTCTTCGCGATGGCGTCGCGGACGTCCTTGACGATGGCCGAGGAGGCCGTGGACGCCGCCAACAGGGCGTATGAGATGATGCGTTTCTGCATGTCGAGGGACTTATCGGACCCGTCAGGGCAATAGCCGGCCGCCGTCGATGACAAACGTCTGGCCGGTGATGTAGGATCCGCGATCGCTGGCGAGCAGCAGGGCGGTTTCGGCGATTTCAGCGGGCTGCCCGAGATGCTGCAAGGGCTGTTGGGCCAGGATCGCGTCCAGCTTGCCTTCGCCGTTCCAGTAATACTCGCTGAGCGCGGTTTGGATGAGGCCCGGCGCGATGGCGTTGACGCGGACGCCCTTCGGTCCCAGTTCGAATGCGTACGACTTCGTCATCATGATCAAGGCGGCCTTGGTCATGCTGTACAGCATGCCGTGATATTGCGGCCGCAATCCGGCGATCGACGCTATATTGATGATCGAACCGCGCCCGCGGTCGCACATTCCGGGCGCAACGGCCTGGATGAGACGGAAGGCGGACTTCAGGTTCACCTCCACCATCTTGTCGAACTTCCCTTCGTCGACCTTGAGGACGGGCTCCTGGGCGATGTTGGTGGCGGCGTTGTTCACCAGCACGTCCACGCGGCCGAAGCGCTGGTGGGCGGCCTCGACCAGGCGCTTCAGATCGTCGGCGCGCCCGACGTGGCAGGCGTGGGGGATCAGGGCGCCGGGTCCATCGAAGGGTTCGGCGGCCACCTGCTCCAGGGTCTCCTGCTTGCGGCCGCAGATGATGACCGAGGCGCCCTCGCGGGCGAAGGTCCGGGCGATCGCCTTGCCGATGCCGCGGCTCGAGCCGGTGACGATCGCCACCTGGTTTTCAAGCGCGGGTTTCATACTCCGAGGAGCTTGTGCGCGTAGCGGAGGCTCGCCTCGACGTCCTCTCGCTCCTTCTGTACGGCTGCTTCCTTGGATAATTGCGGCAGGGGCGGCAGGGGTTTGCCGCTCTCCGCGATCTTCAGGAACCGGGAGAACTCCCAGGCGGGTACGGTCTTGTAACCGTCCCAGAATTTCGGGTCGAGGAACGGGTAACTGCGTCCGCCGGTGACGATAACTTCGAGCGACAGCGCCTTGCCGGGGCAGAGTTCCTGATACCGGCGGACGTAATCGTCGATGCCGACGTTGCCTTCGCCCATGCGCATCCACGCCACCGACGCGCCTTCGGGAGTCAGCCAGACGTAGGAGTCGCGGATGTGGCTGGTGAGCACGTACGGATGCAGCGTTTCGAGCGTCAGGTGCGGATCCTCGAGCACCCACAGCGGGTTGCCCGAATCGAGACAGGCCCCGACGAAATCCTTGCCGGCCTCCTCGATGAGCCGCTTCAGTTCGCGCGCCTGCATGTCGCCGGCGTGGTTTTCGATGGCGATCTTGAGACCGGCGTCGACCACTCGCGACTTCACGGCGCGCAGCACCTTCACCGAATCGTCGATACGGGCGTCGATGCCGCCGGGCGTCTTGCGATCGGCCATCGTGCCCTGGAAACAGCGCACGATGGGGGAGCCGACGGACTTGGCGGCGTGGATCATGCGCGCGATCTGCTCTTCGGCCGTGCCCTGCTTGGGATCGAAAGCCGTAGACGTCGGGCAGATGGAGCGCATGCCGATCTCGACTTCGATGCCGAGCTTTTCGGCGTGATCGCGCACCTTGCGCAGGTGGTCGTCCTCCAGGCTGCCGATGAAACGGATCTCGGAGAAGTGCACCACCTTGGCCTTCCACTTCGCGCAGTAGTCCAGGTGCTGGAAGGCGTCCCAGGGCTGCGAACGAAGGCTGAAGAGATCCACCCCCAGCCGAACCGCGGGCCCGGTGGCGGCGAGCGCCGGAACCGCGCCGGCGGCCGCGATGAAGCTTCGTCGTGTCATTTCCTGACTATCATGGCACGGCTCGGGCCGGGCTGCTCAGCCGTATAGACAGGCGGCGGTTTCCACCACCGCCTCCGCCACGGCGTCCGCGTCCAGGTGGGCCGGAAGCGGCAGCCGATAGTTCAGGCGGCCGGCGGCGGCGCGGCCCAGCCGTTCCAGTTCGAGGGGCGTCGCATCGGCTCGCGCAGCGATGGTCAACGTGACGTTGTAGGGGCGCACTGCCTCGGCCAGCGCGCCCGTCTCCGACCATGGGCCGGCCTCCGGCTGGATCGCCTGGACGATGGGGCCGTGGGGCTTCAGCGACTCCAGACATTCCGCCACGGCGTCCGGCGAGGCCGCCCCGGATCCTTCGAGCGACAATTCGAGGTCGAATTGTTTCGAAACGGATTGGCTCGATCTTGTTTCGGCGATGAAGGCGTGAAGGCGCGGGACGAGTTCCAGTTGGGCCGGCGTCGCGACGACGGTGAAGCGCGAGCAAAGGGGGCGCCGCAGCGCCGCCTGTTGGGCGATTTCGAGCCCATCGCGCAACGGGATGCGGGCGCAGGCGGCGAATCCTTCGCGCCAGCCCGCGCGAACGGCGGACCAGATGGCCGCGTCGAGCGCCCGCTCTCCGTCGACGGCGGCGATACGCGCGCCATAGGTGCGCAGGATGCGCCGGAACGCCTGGAAGGCGGCCGGCAACTGCGTTTCGGGCGACGCCGCCTCCACCGTCAGGACCGGTTGCGCCCCGGCAGCGCGCGGCAGGAACGACGGATCCACATGAGCGGCGAACTTGCGGACCTCCTCCACGTTCGAGGCGGCGAAGGGAATGGCGTTCACGACGATTTCGCGGCCCGCGCGCGATCGGGAGCGGGTGATGAGGATCGGGTTGGGAAACAGCGCGCTGGCCGGGGCCGACGCGAGCGCGATCCGCAGCAGGTGGGGCGCTGAATCGGTCGAATCGACGGCGATGAAGAACGCGGAGGCGTGAACGGGATCTTCGGCGAGCGAGCCGGGATGCGGCGTAAGGCGGTCGAATCGCTCGGCGTTCAGGCGGGCGGCGATGCGGTTGCGCACGTCGTCGCGGAACGGGCGGCGCTCGGCGGCGTCGAAGATGATGTCGGCAAGCGCGATGGCGTCGGCCGCGCGGACCGGCAGGATGAGCGGAACACTGGACACGGTTGTCGGACCTCGCTACAGCGCGAGACTCTTCAGGTACTCGCGGAACTCGGCGCCGAGATCGCTTCTGCGAAGGGCGAACTCGACCGTCGCTCGTAAGAACCCGAGTTTGTCGCCCGCGTCGTACCGCGTGCCCTCGAACTTGTAGCCGTAAATGGGACGGCTGCGCAGCAGATGCTTGAGGGCGTCGGTCAACTGGATTTCGCCGCCGGCGCCGGGCTCCACCGCGTCGATGGAGTCGAAGATTTCGGGCGTGAGGATGTAGCGGCCGATGATGGCCAGATTCGAGGGCGCGTCTTCAGGCCGCGGCTTCTCCACCATGTTGCGGATGCGGAACAGACGATCCTTTTCCCCGTTATGCGAGACCGGTTCGGCGTCCACCACGCCGTAGGCGGAGATGGCCTCCTTGGGAACCTCCATCAGGGCGACGACCGAGGCTCCATAGAAGTCGTAGACGTCGAGCAGCTGGCGCACCGCCGGGACCTCGGCGTGGATCACATCGTCCGACAGGATGACGGCGAACGGTTCGTGGGCCACCAGTTCGCGGGCCCGCAGAACGGCGTGGCCCAATCCGAGCGCCTCCTTCTGGCGAACGTAGGCCACGTTCAGCATGTCGGAGACGGACCGGACGATCTTGAGTAAGTCCGACTTATGCCGCGATTCGAGCATCTGCTCGAGTTCGAAGCTGACATCGAAGTGATCCTCGATGGCGGTCTTGCCGCGCCCGGTGACGATGATGACGTTTGGCACCCCGGAGTGAAGCGCCTCTTCAACGCCGTACTGGATCAACGGCTTGTCCACCAAGGGAAGCATCTCCTTGGGTTGGGCCTTGGTGGCCGGCAGGAAACGGGTTCCCAGCCCGGCGGCCGGGAAGACTGCCTTGCGAACCTTTGTGATCACAACTCCATTTTATCCCGTGGAGCCGGGTGGACGACCGCGATCCCTTTCAGGCGATCAAGTTACAGAATCGTTGCCGGTGATCGGGAAACACTCGATCGGGCGAACTCGCGCCCAGATGTCTCACGGTTAACTCGCCCAGCACGTCGCGAAAGTCAGTGGTGACCGCCAGGTCGCGCCCTTCATATAACTTCGCGGGAGTTAGCCCGGGCCACTCGCCGTACACCTTGCCGCCGCGCACCTGGCCGCCCATCACGAACATCGCGTTGCCATGGCCGTGGTCGGTTCCGCGATTGCCGTTCTCTCGCGCGGTGCGGCCGAACTCGGACATGGTCACCACCGCGACGTCGGACATTCTATCTCCCATGTCGCTGTGAAACGCCGCCAACGCCTGCCCGAAGTCGGCCAAAAGATTCGCCAGTTGGCCGGCCGAAGGCTTCGCGCCTACCTCATTGACGTGCGTGTCCCAGCCGCCTAACTCCGTGAAGGCGACCTCCAGTCCGCAATCGGCCTTGATCAGCCGAGCGATCTGCTCCATGCTTTGGCCGAAGCGGCTGGACGGATAGACGGCCTGGTTGGCGGGTGCATAGGGGCTCCGGCGAACGGCCTCGATGACGCGCAGGGCTTCGAAGGTTTCGCGAGCGGGCGCGGCCATCAACGGGTCGGCGCCGTACATGGCTTCAAACGAGGACGCGGAACGGACGTCGCGCACCTGGAAGTCGGCCAGGCTGCTCATGGCGATGGCGTTGTGCGGTCCGCGCAGGCTACGCGCCAGATTCGCGCCGATGTTCACCGCCTGCACCGGAGAGGCCTTCGAATCAGGCAGCGCGCGGTTGAGCCAGCCGTCGGCCGTCGACTTGCGGCCCGGCGTGCCCGACTCCATGTAATCCTGAGCGTCGAAGTGCGAACGCGTCGGGTCCGGCGAGCCGGCCGCGTGCACGATGGCCAGTCGACGGTCCGCGAAGATAGGCTTCAGCGGCGCAAGCGACGGGTGGAGGCCGAAAAAGCCGTCCAGATCGATTGCCGATTCGCCGTCGCCCGCGGGGCGGGGAATCGCGATGCCCGGCCGCAGCGCGTAGTAGTCGGCCTCGCCGTAGGGGACCACCATGTTCAGGCCGTCCACCGCGCCGCGCTGGAAGATCGCCACCAGCACTTTGCGACGCCGCGACGGTTGGCCGTCGGAAAGGCCTGCCGCCCGCGCCAGCCATCCGGGTGCCGCGCCCTCGGCGAACATCGCCAGCGCGGACGATTTCAGCAACAATCTGCGGGAGAACATTGTCGTCTTACCTCCGTTGGAATTCCGGCGAACCGAGCACCAGCCCGTTGAGCGTCGCCCGATCGGGACGATTCCCTTCGGCCGCCCGATCCACCGACGCGCGAGTCTCCCTGGACGCCGAAGCGTACAGGTCGATGTCCGCCGCGGACACGCCTGGAATCCGGTTATGCGCAAGCGCCGCGGCCAGATTCATACGGCCCACCAGCGACGCCGAGTTCAGCCAATCGACGCTCGCGGCCGAATACCCCGTCGGTTCCATTTTGCGATACAACGGCTGCCCGAGTTGGGCGATCTGGTTGGCGAGCGGGAACGCGTAGTCCACCTGGGCGCCGGATGCGCGAACGGCGCTGACGGCCATTTCAAAGGGCGTCTTCAGTTTGGCGCGCCAGGCGCCCTCGCTCCAGAACTCCTTCGATTGGAGCATGGTCCTCATCACCGCGCGCAGGTTGCCGCCGGTGGAGGTGAAGGTCTTCGCCATGCGGTCCACCAGTTTTTGCGGCGGATCGTCGGCGACGAAGCGGATGGCGAGTTTGCGCGAGATGAAACGCGCGGTGGCCGGATGCCGGGCCAGGATGTCGAGGACGCGTTCGCCGTCCTCCATGCCGCCGCCCGCCGGGATCGTCACGCCGAGCACGACCTTTTCGCCCTTGTCGTGGATCCTTTCGTTGAACTCGAAGCCGCCCCCGAGCCTCGGCGTCCTGATGGTCCAGCCGGTGAAGCAGCGGGCCACCTCCACGATGTCCTTCTGCGTGTATCCGCCGTCCACGCCCAAGGTGTGCAGTTCGAGCAGTTCGCGCGCGTAATTCTCGTTCAGCCCGCGCCGGCGGTTGCCGCGCGCCTGCGAGGGAGCGACGGACTGCCAGTTGTCGAGATAGAACAGCATGGCGGGGTTCCTGGCGGCAGCGCCCAGCAGGTCGCGGAAGCGGCCCAACACTCCTGGGCGGATGGCGTCGCGTTCGTATGCCGCCACCAGGTAACGGTCCGCTCCCTTGTCGAGATTGACGTTGAAGTGGTTGAACCAGAAATCGGCCAGCACTTCGGCGAGTTGTCGCTCGGAGTAGACGGCTCGCAGGATCTTGCCTTGCGCCAGGTCGTGATTTGGGATCGAGCGCGGGGCGTTCAACAGCAGGATCTTGCGGCGGTCGGATTCGGAGACCAGAGTCAGCAACTGCTGGCGCCCGCCGCGCGGCAGGGCCTCGATCAGTCGGCCGAGCGTGTCGGGCGGAAGCGAGGCGATCAGGCGCCGTTTGTCGTCCGGAGCGCCGCGCCGCAGGGTGCGAAGCTGCTCGGGCGTGAGCAGGGTTGACGGCGCGATATCCGTCTCGCCGCCGCCGTCCGCCTTCGCCGCGGGTCTGCGGGGGTAGCGCAGCACCGCGTCGGCGGGCGTCATCCACAGCGTCTCCAGCGGTTTCAGCTTCGCCTCGAGCGCCGGATTCTCGGGAATCCGCTGGGGGTCGAGTTGCAGATCCACCCACTTTTTCACGCCGAGTTTGTGGATCGCCTGAAGGTCTCCGGGCCGGGCTCCGAAGGTAAGCCGGCTGAGCGCATGCTCCTCCATGCGTACGGCCGGCAGTTTCCGCTCAAAGCGGTGCGCATCCGGCGAAGTGGGCGCCGCCGCCAGCGAGCCAAGGACGGTGAGTACGATCAGGTTCCGCATGAGCTTCCTATTGTCATAACGCGCTCCGTGCGGTTGGGTTGACACGGATGCCGCCGTCGCGCGCCCGCCATACAATGGGGCCGGTATGAATCGCAGAACCTTCCTTGCCTCCTGCGCCGCCGCCATTCCCGCCGCCCAGGCCGCCTCCGCCGAAACGCCCTCTCGACTGAAGGCCGGCGTCAATCTCGGAACCTGGATCTCGCAATATCAGAGCCGTAAGAACCCTGACTTCGACGCCCGCGTTCAGGAGCGCGATCTCGCCCAGATCGCCTCCTGGGGCATGGACCACGTGCGCCTGCCCATCGACTACGACTTCTTTGAGGACGACGCCAAGCCCGGCGTCTATCGCGAAGAGCGTCTGGCCTACGCAGACCGCACCATCGCCTGGGCCAAGAAGAACGGCCTGGCCCTCATTCTCGACCTGCATCGCGCGCCTGGCTACTTCTTCGGCGATCTCGGCAAGAACCGCTTGTTCTCCGAATCCGCCATGCAGGACCGCTACCTGGCCATCTGGAGCATGTTCGCCAAACGCTATCGCGCCGAGGGCGATGGCCTGGCGTTCGAACTGTTGAACGAAGTGGTGGAGGCGACTCCCGACCAGTGGAACGGCCTGGTGGCGCGCGCCGTCGACGCCATTCGCGCCGTGGATCCGAAGCGCTGGATCGTGGTGGGCGGCATCCACTACAACGCCATCGACGCACTGGATAAGATCCGCATTCTCGATAAGCCGCGCATTATCTACACGTTCCACTACTACCATCCCATGCTGGTGACGCATCAGAAGGCCGGGTGGGTGAAGCAGTCCATGGACTATGACAAGTTCACCGGCGGGCAGCGCGTGGACTATCCCGGTGCGACGCCCCGGCTGGCCGAGTTCTGCGACGCCTATCCGGCCTACCAGGGCCTGCGGTCACAGATCGGCGTGAAGTACGACCGCGATTGGATGCGCGCCGATATGAAACCCGCCGCCGATTTCGTCAAGGCGACGGGGAAGCCGTTGTACTGCGGGGAGTATGGGGTCATCCGCCACGCCTCCATCGAAAGCCGGCGGAAGTGGCACGAGGACGTGGGCGCCATTCTGGGCGACCTTGGCGTGGGGCGCGCGGCGTGGTCTTATAAGGACGGATCGTTCTTGTTTGTCGAGGCCGATTCCAGCAGGCCCGTCGACATGGAACTGGTTCGCATCGCCAGCCGCAAGTGACCTCGCGCGGCGCTAACGTTCCATATCGGGGTTCTCGGCGAAGCAGCTTTCCCAGGCGCGATTCAATACGTCGGGAGTCAGCTCCCACTCCAGCCGCTCGAAGTTGATCAGGTCGATGGCGTGCGAGATGACGTCGCGGGGGTGGCAGCGGCGCATCGGCTTGCGCGTCTGGTGATAGTGCCGCCCGATGAAGTTGCTCAGCACGGTGGGGTGGCAGGGCAGGTCCTTGGCGTTGGCGAAGTTCTCGAAGATGCTCCGGTATTCGGGCTCCTTCGGGTTGCCCAGGAACATCTTGTACTGGATGCGGCGCAGAAAGGCCTCGTCGCCCAGCTTGTCCGGATGCAGGTTGGTCGAGAAGATCAGGAACGCTTCGAATGGGACCGTCATCTTGCCGCCGGAGCGGAAGCTCAGGTAGTCGACGTGGCGCTCCATGGGCACGATCCAGCGGTTCAGGATCTCTGCGGGCGTGGCGAGCTGGCGGCCGAAGTCGTCGATCAGGTAGATGCCGTTGTTGGCTTTCAATTGGAACGGCGCGTCGTAGACCTTCGACCCCTCGTTGTAGCTGAGGTCGAGCATCGACATGGCCAGTTCGCCGCCCGTAATGATGAAGGGTCGCTTCGACTTGAACCAGCGGCGGTCATACCGGGATCCGGCCGAAAGGGTGGTGAAGATAGACTCTTCGTCCTGGATGGGCTGGTGGTAGATGGGGTCGTAGACCTGGACGATGTTGCCCTGGTATTCGATCGCGTAGGGGATGTAGATGGGCTCGGTTTCGAGGCGGAACAGGGCTTCCGCCAGCGCCGTCTTGCCGTTGCCGGGTTGTCCGTAGATCAGGAACGATTTGGAGGCGTTCACGGCGGGGCCGATCTGGCTGAGGATGTGCTGCGGAACGACCATGTGCCGGTAGGCGGTGGCGAGCGTTTCCGGCGTCAGCCAGTTGTCGAGTTGCCGTTGCCGGCGGACGATGGCGGTGTATTGGTAGAGCGGGACCGGCGCCGGCCCGGCGTACTGGTTGGTGTCGAGGTATTCGCGCGCCAGGTTGCGGCCCGTCTCGCCGAGCGAGTAGAGGGCGGACTTGCTGCCGATGCCGAGCGAGCGTTTCACGGAGACCAGGTGTTGGCGCTTCAGCGTCTCGATGGTCTCCTCGATGACGCTGTATTCCAGCCCGACGGCGACGGCCAAGTCGCGGCCGGTGACGTCGCCCCGGTAGTAGAGGATCTTGAGAAGCAGTTGTTCCAGCAGGGATCCCGGCAAGCCGGTGTCGGAGAGGTGCTCCGGGACCGGCGGGACGATACGGTCATCCTCTTCGGCAGCCGCGGATTCCGCCGGCGCCTCCGCTTCGGTGGGGACCTCTTCTGGGGGCGGGAGTTCGTCGATCAGGTCGTCTCCGGGTTCGCTGAGGAAACCGGCGCTGGACGCGATACTGCTCATCAGCCTGAGTCTGCCCGATCAGCGCCGTCCGGACAATAGGGGGAAACACCGCCTCTCTGATGAATAATCCATGCCCTGGGGAGCGGATGGCGAGGGTTCGCGGGCGGAATTTCGACCGAGCGATGTGGCGGACGGCGCTGGCGAGTGTTACTATGTGAATACCGACGTAACGAAACGGGGACGTAGTTCAGTTGGTTAGAACGCCGGCCTGTCACGTCGGAGGTCGCGGGTTCGAGCCCCGTCGTCCCCGCCATTCCCTTCTTTCAATCCTTCGCTCCCATGCATTTTGAGAAACTGTGCCCATCGGGCAGCGTCCAGCGGCTTTGGCCAATCTGCATGTATTCGACGGTAGGCTCGTATCAAGGACGGTGGATGCGGGCTCGTTCGACATTTACGGAAAGACGTACTAAGCGATAATTAAGCACTATCGCATCCGCAGACCGCAAAGATCCCCGACGCCAGTGAGGTCGGGTGAACGACTGACGCTGCGCCGGCCGCTACTCTGCCTTTCCTGCTTCTTCAAGCAGCATCGAACGGAGTACTATGGCCGGCTTCAGGCCGTGTGCGAGTCCTTTCTGCGCGGTGTCCATGAGGCGGCGCATGAAGCGAATGCCGCGCGCCGCATTGTGCAGCGGAGGGAATATGACGGCGAATGTCAGCCGGCGGCTTCCCGCACCATCTGAATCATGGCGTCTTCCACCTGACGGGCGACGTCGTCGATGCCCGGCGTGTTGAACCCTTGCATCAACACGGTCGGAAGCAGCGTCGCGATCCGGTGGTCGCCGGGCTTCCCGTAAACCGAAATACGGCACGGCAGGGCCGTTGAGATCGCGCCGTTTGCGTCCAGCACACGCTTGGCCTGATGCGGGTTGCATACCTCGTAAACCAGGCAGTCCCGGTCGAACTCCACACCCTTGTCCCGCATCTTCTCCCGAAGATTGATCACTCCCAGGATGCCGAACTGGTGGCGGACGGCGGCTTCGCGCAGACCTCGGTCGATATCCTCAATGGACTTGGCGGATTGCGCTTCAAACAACATGGCTCTCCAATTTTATCGCCCCGTGCGCAGTCCCGGGCAGTCGCTGCGGACCACCGCCCGAGCGGTGGTGTAATGGAGGTTCAGCGATGCGTTATTTCCTCTCCGAAAACTGCCGACCGGTTGCCTTGCGCCTCGCGGAAGAGAGGACGCTGTGCGCCTTCGATTTCGATGGAACGCTGGCTCCGATTGTGGAGCATCCCGATCTCGCGCGGATGCGCGCCCGCACGCGCCGGTTGCTGACGCGGCTCTCGCGAGCGTATCCCACGGTGGTGATCTCGGGGCGGTCCCGCGCCGACCTGCTCCGCCACCTCGGCGACATCCCCGTTGCCCGAGCCGTCGGCAATCACGGCGCGGAGACTACCCGGCCGGACCGCGCGAGTCTCCGCCTTGCCGAAACCTGGGCGCTCGCGATCGGGCCCGCGCTCGCATCGCTCAAAGGCGTCTGGATCGAGAACAAGGGAGCCTCGCTCGCCATTCATTATCGCCAGGCCCGCAACAAGACCCAGGCGCGGACGGCGATTCTGGCCGCCGTCGGCGAACTGCCGGAGACCCGCACCATCGGCGGTAAGCTGGTGGTGAATCTAATGCCCGCCGGGGCTCCTGGCAAGGGCGCCGCAGTCGCGCTGCTGCGGGACCGGCTGCGTTGCCGCACGATCCTTTATGTAGGCGACGACGACAATGACGAGGACGCCTTCGCCCTCGAGGCCGACATCGCGCCCGTGCGGGTTGGCCGATCGCGAAACTCAAGCGCACGCTACTTCCTGAAGCGGCAGGAAGAGATCGACGCACTGCTCGAACTGATGATCGGACTGCGCGCGGCGGGCGACGCCGGCGGGAAACAGGAGAGGTGACGCATGTCCAGAACCTTTCGCGAACACATTGAAAGCCTGCTCCGGATCCCGCCGGATTCCAAGCCCGAAATCTACCGCGAGGTGTTCAACTCTTCGGAAACGGTCAGCCTGAACTATGCCCTCGGGCTGTTGTTTTCGGCGGGTATCGCGACCTTGGGCCTGGTGCTGAACAGTTCCGCCGTCGTCATCGGCGCCATGCTCATCTCTCCGTTGATGGGGCCGATTCTCGCCGCGGGGCTTGCGCTCGCGGCGTCGGACCTCTACCTCGGGATCAAGTCGCTGTTAAGCCTGGCGATCGGCGTCGTGTTCGCGATCCTGTTCTCGGCGGGGCTGGTGTGGATCCTTCCCATTCAGACCGCCACATCCGAGATTCTGGCCCGCACGCAGCCGAACCTGCTCGACCTCGGCGTGGCGTTGATCTCCGGCCTTGCCGGCTCCGTCGTGGTTTGCCGGCGGGGCGCGGGGGGCGGCGTCACGGCGCTGCCGGGCGTGGCCATCGCCGTCGCCTTGATGCCGCCGCTTTGCACCGTCGGATTCGGCGTCGGAAGCGGGTTCTCCTGGCCGATCATCTCCGGCGCCGGCCTGCTGTTCCTCACCAACCTGGCCGCCATCATCGCCAGCGCTTTCCTGGTGTTCTACGTTGTGCGGATGGACGCTCCGGACGTTCGCGCGCAGATTGACTCGATGGTGGAGGCGGAAGGCTCGCACGACCAGCTTTACCGGATCCTGAAGACGACCGGCATTTCGGGCGCGCTGGGCCATCTGGGCGGACTGCGGGCGCGGATCCTCATGCTGGTGGCGGTGATGTCGGTCCTGTTTGTGCCCTTAAGCCGATCGCTGCTCCAGGTGGCCGGCGAAACCCGCTGCCGCGCCGCCGTGCGCGAAGCGCTGAGGCTGCTCGGGCCGGCCGAAACCTTCGTCGCCCAGCAGGTGGACATCACCGCCCGGAACGTTGTGATCCGGCTGGTCGCCGCCGCTCCGGTTCCCAAGGAGAGGATCGACAATGCCGAGAAACTGCTGATCCGCCGCACCGGCCGCGAGGTTTCGTTGACGGTGCGCCGGGTGGCCAGCGAGGAGGACCTGGCGGTGCTGCGGCAGCAGTTGAGCAAACAGGCCGCGCCGGCTCCGCCCGCCGACCTGCAGGAGATCGCGGCCAGCGTGGTCCCGCGCCTGGAACAGGCGTTGAAAACGCTGTGGCCGGATTCCGCCGGGGAGTTGCTCGCCTACGAATTAGGCTTCGCGCCCGAGGGCGTGGTGGTGCGGATCCGCTACCGTTCGGCGCAACCGCTCGATTCGCCGGCCGCTGATGTTCTGAGTCAGGCGCTCGAAAGCCAGTTGAACGTGGAGCGGATCCGTCTCGAACTGGAGGCGGAAAAGCCCGCCGCGCCCAAGCCCGTCCCACGTGCTCGCAGATGACTCGGGCGGCGATATCGATCGCTGGATTGCACAAACGTTACGGCTCGGTGGAAGCGGTCCGCGGCGTGAGCTTCGAGGTGTCGAGCGGTGAGATTCTCGGCCTGCTCGGCCCGAATGGCGCGGGTAAGACCACCACGCTCGAATGCGTTCTCGGACTACGGCGTCCCGACTCCGGCGTCATTCGGATCGATGGCCTGGATCCGGCCCGCGCCGCCAACCGTGTGAAGACCCGGGTCGGCGCGTTGCTGCAGGGGGCGGCGCTGCAGGATAAGATCACCTCGCGCCAGGCCCTGGACCTGTTCGGATCCTTCTATCCGAACCGCTTTGAGACCGACGAACTGCTGGCGCGGTTCGATCTCGAACCGAAGGCGGACGCCTCCTTCCACACGCTGTCGGGCGGCGAGCGGCAACGGCTATTTCTCGCGCTCGCGCTGGTGAACCGGCCCGCCGTACTGATTCTGGACGAGCCCACGGCGGGGCTCGACCCGGGCGCCCGCCGGGACCTGCGGGCCGTCATGCTCGCGATGCGCGAGGAGGGGCGGGCGATCCTGCTGAGCACGCATGACATCGAGGAGGCCGCGCACCTGTGCGACCGCGTCGCCATCATCGATGCCGGGCGCGTGGTCGCGATCGGGCCGCCCGCCGAACTGGCGGCTCGCTCGTCGGCGCCGGCCCACATCGTTGTGCGAACGGAGCCGGTGCTGAGCCGGCCAGCGGTCGAATCGCTCCCGGACGTCGCCGTCACGGCGTGTGGCGATCGGGGCTGGAGGCTCGGAACGCGCTCGCCCAACCAGGTGCTCGCGGCGCTGCTCAGGCTGGCCGAAGACGCCGGCGCGGACCTTATCGACGTCGAGTTGCGGCGTCCCACGCTGGAAGATGTCTTTCTTGAACTCACGGGCAGGCCGTGGTCCGAAGAGAGCCGGGCATGAGATCGACGCTCGAGGGTTGCCTGCGGCACTTCCTGCTGGCGATCCAACTCAACTTCAAGAATCCAGCCGCGATTGTCTACGGCTACCTGATTCCTGTCATCTTCCTGCTGGCGTTCGGCGCCGTGTTTCGCACCGGCAGCCCGCCGCTGCTGGCCCAGATGGGGCAACTGGTCACCATCACGATTCTCGGCGGCGCCTGTTTCGGCTTGCCGACGGCGCTGGTGGCCGAACGCGAGCGGGGCGTCTGGCGGCGTTATCGCCTGTTGCCGGTCGCAACGCCCTGGCTCATTCTGAGCGCGATGCTCGCCCGGCTGTCCATTGTCGTTTCCTCCGTTCTGTTCCAACTCGTGGCCGCCGGACTGATTTTCAGGACGCCCGCGCCGGCGCATCCAGGGGCCTTCGCGCTGGGCCTGCTCGCGGTTGCGGCCGCCTTTCTTGGACTCGGTTTTCTGATCGCGGCGCTGGCGGACAACGTGCCCGCGGTCCAGGCGCTCGGCCAGTGCATCTTCCTGCCGATGATCATGATCGGCGGCGTCGGTGTGCCGCTGGCCGTGTTGCCCGTGTGGGCTCAGCGCATGGCCGGATTCATGCCCGGGCGCTACGCTGTCGAGTTGCTCGCGGCGTGCTTCGACCCGTCCGCCACGTGGTCCGGCGCGCGATTCCGCGTCGCTGCCCTGCTGGTCATCGGACTGGCGGCCGGCGTGGCGGGCGCGCGCCTGTTCCGTTGGGAGACGGGGAGACTCGAAGCGTCCGCGCGATGGTGGATCGCCGGGGCGCTGGCGTCCTGGATGGCCGTCGGCGCCATTGCGTGGGGAACCGGCCACTTGAAGCCGGTCTTGCCGGAGATGGATGCCTGGTCGAACATTACCGAAGCCCAAATTGCCGGGATTACCTTCGACGGCCTGCCCGCAGACAGCGACATCGTCACAACGCTCGCGCCGCCCGATGCGCCCGGCGTCCGGGCATTCGCCGGCAAGCTGCAGAGCTGGCCACCCGGAGCGACCGATGACGCCGGCCAGAGCATACGGAATCTGGTCGCGGTGGCGGCCATCGCCGACCTGTGCGCCGATCCTCGCGAAGGCGAGATGGCCCGGGCCGTGTATGACCGCATCCGGTCCGCATTCGACGCGGCGGCGGCCCGGCAGGCGCTGGCCTGGATCGTATCCCGCCCGGACGATGGCCAGACGCCGGTGAAGGCCCCCGAACTGGGCCTGTTTCGCCATCCGCCCGAACGGCTGGTCCGCCAGCGCAGCGTCCTTTACGCGAAGAAGTACCTCGGCCGCCTGCTCGGCAAGATCCGGGACTGATAGAGTAGTCCAAAGCCTTGAGGAACAGCGCCGGATGAAACCTGTCGCGGAGACATTCCCGATTTTGGGAAACGCCCCCGTTCGGGCGCCGGATCCACCGGTGGCGGCGTCACGGCGGATCGCCCCGCTGGCGGTTCTGCTGGCTGGCGCGCTCGGGCCTGCGTGGTATGCGGGACTCATTGCCGTCTCGCCGCAGACTCGCGACATCCATATCGAGGCGTATCGCTACGGGTTCAGCCCTTCGCGCATTCACGCCAATCGCGGCGACCGTCTGCGGCTCACTTTCTCGACGCGCGACACCGGGCAAAGCTTCTTCCTGCAGGATTACGACATCCAGGTGAACATAACGCCCGGCGACAAGCTGGTCGCTGTCGAACGCCTGTCGCGGCCCGACGATCCTCCCGTGTACGTGGAGACGGTCGAGATCGTCGCGGGACTGCCCGGGTGGCAAGGGTGGCTGACGTCGAAATCGCAGTTCCGCAACCATACTTATAACGGCCCGTTGCACGGAACCGAACGAGGCGACCTGATCGTGGCGCCGAACTTCCTGCTATACGGCGCGCTGGGGCTGCTGGCCGCGCTGCCGCTGGCCGGTCTGCTCGCGGGCGGAGGCCGCGCGAGCGTGGAGCGGCGGGTGAACCTGTTCCGCTTCTTCCCCTGGTTGAAGCGCATGCTGCGGGCGCCGTCGTTCCAGTTCAACCTAGCGCTGCCGATGCTGGGCGTCTTCTGGTTCATCATCCTGGCCGGGCTGTTCGGCACCAAGGTGGCCGGGCGCAACGCGGGCCCCATGATCATCTGGGTGCTATGGCTTTCGGCGCTCATCCTGTTCCTTGTGCCGATTGGCGGACGCGTCTGGTGCACGGTGTGTCCGCTGCCTATCGTCGGCGAATGGATGCAGCGCGGCAGGCTCTCAAAGAACCCCGCCGAGATCGACGGCCGGGCGGTGCGGCGCCTGTTCGGCGTACCGCTGGTGTGGCCCTCGCAGCTTGCCAACGCCTGGCCGAGGGTGCTGCTGTTTCTGCTGCTCGGCACGTTCAGCGTGGCGATTGTCGCGTCGCCGCCCGCCACCAGTTGGATGCTGATCGGACTCATGCTGCTGGCTGTGGTGACCTCCGTGTTTCCCGAGCAGCGCCTGTTTTGCCGGCACCTCTGCCCGATCAACAGCTACATCAGCCTGTATTCGACCACCGGCCGCGTGATGGTGCGCGCCGTGTCGGCCGAACCGTGCTCCGGCTGCAAGGAGCATTTCTGTCTGACCGGCAGCGCCAAGGGCTGGGGGTGCCCGTATGGCCTGTGCGCGGGCGAACTGGACCGCAACAACGACTGCGGCGCGTGCATGGAGTGCGTCAAGACATGCGCTTACGACAATGTCGCCGTGTTCTGGCGGACCGAAGGCCGCGACACGAAGGTGGCCACCTACGGCGAGGCCTGGCAGGCGATTGTCATGTTCGCGCTGGCCTGCCTCTACTGCCTGATCAACCTGGGCGCATGGGACCGGATCCGCGATTGGATCGACATCAGCGACAAAGGCAACTGGGGCACGTTCGCCATCTACGGAGCGGCGGTCTGGACGGTCTCCCTGGGCCTGCTGCCTCTGGTTTGGCATCTGCTGACGCTGGCCGGCGCGCGGCTGGGGCGGGCCAGGGTGAACGCCGGCGCCCAGTTCCGGGCCGCTAGCGCGTCCTTCATACCGATCGGACTCGGCTGTTGGATCGCCTTCGCCGCGGCCACCGTGCTCTCCATGATGACGTTCGTGCTGCAGAGCCTCTCGGACCCCTTCAACTGGGGCTGGAACCTGCTGGGGGCGGCCGGCAGCCGCTGGCATATCTTCTGGGCGGCCGGAATACCATGGATTCAGACGGCTTGCGTCATCGCCGGCGCCGCTTACTCGCTTCAGACCCTGCAGCGATCGTGGCTGGATGTGCTGCCCCGGCGCCGGGCGCTAGCGGCCATGCTTCCCGGGGGCGCCTTCCTGTGGATCGCCGCCGCCGCGATGGTCTGGTTCTTCGCCGCCTAGGAGACTGCGTGAATGGGTAAGGAGTCATCGAGACCGAAGTCGCCGAAGAAACGCTCTTCGCTCGGCTCCGGGGTGGCGATCCTGGCGGTGATGCTCGGGGTTCCGCTGGTGGTGCTGTTCTTCCAGGCGAATCGCTCCGGCCTGTCGTTGGGGCAGATGTTCGAGCACATTTTCAAGGGCGCTCGAAAGGCCGACAGCGAGGACGCGCCGTCCAGGGCCGCCACGGGGGCGAAGATCGACTTTCTGACGCCCATTCCAATTGGATTCCCTTCCACCGAGCCGCCGCGGATCGGCAGCCTCCAGATCGTCGACCTCGACAAAGACGGCCTGCCGGACATCCTGGTGGCCGACATGTTGGCCAACCGGGTGGGCTGGATTCGCCAGTATCCAGCAGGCGTATACACCGAGAAATGGATCAGTCCGCCGCTTCCCGCGCCGGCCCATGTGAGCGCCGTGGACATCGACAAGGACGGAGACCTGGACATCCTGGTGGCCTGCATGGGCCAACTGTTCCCGAAGAACGACAAGATCGGGTCGGTGGTGATCCTCGAAAACGACGGCAAGCAGAACTTCACGCCGCATGTCATTATCGACCGCGTCGCGCGCGTCACCGACGTCCGCGCCGCCGACTTCAACGGGGATGGCAAGCTGGACCTGGCTGTCGGTCAGTTCGGCTACGACGACGGCGAGACGCGCTGGATGGAGAACCTGGGCGGATGGCAATTCAAGTCGCACATCCTGCAGAGCCTCTCCGGAGTTATCCACGCCATTCCAGTCGACATTGACGGCGACGGCGATATGGACTTTGTCAGCCTGGTCAGCCAGGAATGGGAGGAGTTATACGTCTTTGAAAACGACGGCCACGGCAACTTCAAATCCCACCTGGTCTGGGGCAGCACCAACGAAGACTACGGCAGCAGCGGCATCCGCCTGGTGGATCTGAACAAAGACGGCCGGGTGGACATCCTGCTGACCAACGGCGATGCTTTCGATTACCTGCCGCCTCGCCCACGGCCCTGGCACAGCGTCCAGTGGCTGGAGAACAAGGGCGGGTATAAGTTCGAGCACCACGCCATCGCGCGGTTTCCCGGCGCAAGCGCCGCGGTGGCGGCCGACCTGGACGGTGACGGCGATTTGGACATCGCCGCGGTGAGTTGTTA
Source organism: Acidobacteriota bacterium (assembly GCA_018268715.1). Lineage (GTDB taxonomy): Bacteria > Acidobacteriota > Terriglobia > Bryobacterales > Bryobacteraceae > TMP-7. The sequence continues at coordinate 34,705 of JAFDVZ010000017.1, forward strand.
TAACTTCTGGGAAAATGCCGACTCACAAAGCCTTGTATGGTTTGAAAACGATGGAAAGATGAACTTCACCGAGCATGAGATCAGCCATTTGCCGACTCATCTCGTCAGCCTGGAGCCCGCCGATATGGACGGCGACGGCAAGCCCGATCTGGTGACCGTACGCATGAACGTGTATCAGCCATTTACTAACGACGGCCGCGTGGTTCTGTGGCTGAATCACTGGGGGCGGAATGCGCGATAAGCCGAGGAAGGCCAGGGTGCGCCCCGAGTCGCCGGTGGCCGACTCCACTTCCGCAGAGCGCCAGGCCGGACAGAAACGCTTTCTGCTGCTGGGCGGGCTCGCCGTTCTGTTGGGCGGACTCACCTGGGTGCTGGCGCCGCTGCTTCTGCCGGTGAAACTGCCCGACGATTTCCCGAAACCGCCCGATTTGAAGTCCGCGAGCGCCGGTCTGCGCGGCCTGCTTCAGGATGCGGACAAGGAGGCGCGGCGGCGCCCGGGATCGGCCGAGGCGGTGGGCAAACTCGGCGTCGCCTATCACGCGAACCAGTTTCCGGAGCAGGCGGCCGCCGCCTATCGGATCGCCGCCCGACTGGCGAGCAACGACTATCAATGGACCTACGCGCAGGCCTATCTCGCGGAAGAGAACGGCGATTCGAGCAATCAGGTCCGGCTGCTGCAGCGGACTTTGAAGCTGAAGCCGGATTATGCTCCAGCGCTGCTTAAGTTAGCCGACTCCTACTTCAAGCTGGACCAACTGGACCAGGCGGCGCACTATTACGAGCAAGCCTCCAGGCTGACGGACGCGGGCGCCTCGCTGCCCGCCGTCTTCGGGTTGGGCCGGACCGCCGCGCGCCGCCAGGAGTGGAGCAAGGTGGTCGAGATCGCCGCTCCGTTGTCCCGTTCCTATCCTTATCTGCTGCCTCCTTATGAGTTACTGGAGGAGGCCTATGGGAAGCTGGGCCAGAAAGACAAGGCGCTGGAGGCGAAGCAAGCCGGCGCCATGACCAAGTGGAAGGTGGTTCCGCCTCCGACCGATCCGTTCGACGATCAACTGACGGCCGCGTCCTTCTCTTCCACGCGATTGCTAAAGCAGGCCGGCGTACTGAGCCGGTTGGCCCATCCGGACCGGGCCGTGGACGTGGCCCGCCGCGCGGCGCAGGCGGATCCGACCGATCCGGCCATACCGAACTTTCTGGGCCACACGCTGCTGACGTTCTTCGGCGATCAACCGGCGGCTGTCGACGAGGCGATGAAGCAGTTATCCGCGTGCCTGCGGCTGAGACCCGACGATCTGGCGCCGCTGTGGAGTTTCGCCGACGACTTCTTCAAGTCGCCGAAGCCTCGGCCCGCGGTGGAGCGGATGCGCGCGTTCCTTCAGCCGTATGGGGAACGCCCGGAGGCGCAATTCTATCTCGCACAGGCGGCCGATGAGTTGGGTCAATCGGCGGAGGCCGTCGCGCAGTACCGGGCGGCGTTGAAGAGAACGCCGACTGATTCGGCGATCCATAACAAGTTGGCGCAGGTGCTGCTGAAGACCGGCAAGACGGATGAGGGCGTCGCTGAGTTTCAGCGAGCGATCCAACTGAACCCGATGAACATGGGGGCTCGGCTGAACCTGGGCGTTGCGCTGATGCAGGGCGGCCGTTATGACAGGGCCATCCAGGAACTCGGGGAACTGTTGCGCGTGAGTCCACTGGACGCCGAGGCGCAGTTCTGCATGGGGTACGCCTATATGTATTCAAAACGCGTGGACGAGGCGATCGGGCGGTTTCGCGAAGGCCTGCGGCTGAAGCCCGATGACGCCGAGGCGCACTACGGGTTAGGCTCGGCGTACCTCATGCAGCACAAGCGCGGCGAGGCGCTGGCCGAGGCGCGCGAGGCGCTGCGGTTGCGGGCCGATTTTCCGGCCGCGCGCGAGTTGGCTGAGCAGGCCGCGCGCTGAGCGCGCGGTGCGGACACACGCCGCGCGTTCGTTGCCAGGATTGTGTATTCAATGCATGGCCGGGGGCCACCCACG
>JAFDVZ010000018.1:0-39858 GCA_018268715.1 Acidobacteriota bacterium
GAAACAATTCTATACCATAATGTTCTCTTTGTGACCTAGTAGTACTAGACACCCGTCGAGCAACTCCTGGATTCCGCCGTCACTCGGCAGTTGTTCGAACGGCTCAATGGTCATCGGTGTGGTGGAAGGCAGAGCGCTCACACTGTTCTCTTCGTGCCTATATGTTGCGTCAAGCCGACCGCCGCGAACTCCCGCGGCGCTCCCGCCCCGCCGCAACGTGGTACAAAGGTTGAAAGAGGTAGGCGTCAACCGCCCAGCCCAGGAGCCCGTCCCTCGGAGATTCCGGGTAAGCGGTCATCCTGCCAGTCCGCCGGTCCCATCCCCCGCGCTGCCAGCATCAGCGTCGATCGGCTTCGAATCCAAAGGAACAGGAACGCACATTACGCATGTTTGGACGCGGTAATTGGGCCATTCTCGGGCTCGCGAAAGAGTCGCTCGAACCCTTCAAAGCCAGTCTGGAGGACCGGACGCTCATGCTCGCCACATCCCAGATGGCGGCGTCCGCCGTCGCGCGGCAATTCGTTTCCGACGCGCTCGGAGTGAACCCCTACAGCGCCCCGCGCCTTGACGACGAGCACCCCATTGGCGACGAATGCCGCGAAGAACTGGCCACTTACGCCATCACCGAACAGGAATCGCGCGGCGAGCACATCCTGACGCCCGAAATCCTCGAATGCGAAGGCTACACCTACACGGCGCAACGTTTCCAACTGCACGCCTCCATGCCGTGGTACGGGCTGTGGGCTGTCTCCACGGAGTGGAAGAATGTCACCGACCTTGCCTCTATCAAGGAACACCGCTCCTATATCTCGCTCGAACGCCCCTATAAGTTCCTTCAGACGCCCGACAAGAAAACGGTGGATCAGGAAACGCTCGGCGCCACCCGTGCCGTCCGCAAACAGGTCCCCGTCCTGCTCGATTTCAACGAAGGCCGCGTCTACATCGAAAACACCAACAAGAAGCTGATCTACCGGATCGTCGTCCGACTTCAGGAGTTAGGCGCGGCGATTTTTCCCGTCGCCTGGACCTATCACCAGTCCAACTGGCCCTCCGCCATTCTCAATAAACTGTACGAACGAACCCAATACGGCGACGATTTCGTCAAACGCGCCGATGAAGTCACTCGGTTCCAGGCGAACGAGATAGAAAAACTCGACGACCGTGAAGTGGAATCCATCGTAACCCATTATTTCTCGATGACCCAGTTGCCCAGCGAGTTATGGGTCGGCGTCTCCACTCCCGCGCAAGTCCGTCTGCAACCCACCAGTCCGTCTTTCGGCGCCAAGGCCCCGGCCAGCGCCACCACGCTGCTCCACATGACGAATGAAGCGTCCATCCTCTCCGGCGCCATCACCTTCCAGGACCGCATCGCCGTCTCGAACAAGGACGGCGGCGTGCGCACCTTCCGCAAGGACCTGTTCTCGATGACGCTCGACGACCGCATCAACCTGAGCGAAATCGGAGCGGCGATGCTGCGCGGCTTCAACCTGCCCACGCTGAAAAAGGACATCCAGCGGGAGATCCGGGAGACCAAACAGGTCCCCTCGCTCGAACAATTCTGGGGTAACTGGCTCCACCAGCTCAGCAACGCCGTCCGCACCATCGAGGGCTCGTTCCGCGAGATCCTCGACATCGACGGCGCCGAACCCGCCGGCATCCTGCCGATGCAGGCGGCCGCCCCGCCGGAAACCAAGGAACTCGTCACGGCCTGAGCTGGAGCAAGGCCCCGCCGCGCCGTCGAGCGGGCGGAGAGGCCCCGGACTCAGCGGTGCAACGCGGGCCAGTTCCGCAACCCGTCCTCGATCCACTTGGCGCGGTCCTGTTCCCACTTTGTCTGAACGGACCGGTTGTAATTCAAATAGAGTTTGCCGTCGACGATGCGCCAGGCCTCCGGATCGGCGTCGGCCGTGTAATTATGTCCAACGGCCCAGGCGCAATATCCGCCGAACTGCGGTGCGTATTTGCCGGGCTCCGAGGCGAAAGCGTCACGATCTTCCTGCGAGGCGAAGCGCCAGGTGGCGTCCATCCACTGAAATTCGTACCGTTCATCGCCGCGAACCGCCCTTGACTGCGTAAAGTAGGCCACCACGTCATAACCGCGTACAGCCACGCCCCCCTTGGCGTTCACCGCCGGGACGGGTTCGCCCCCGGAAAGCAGGTGCGGTGCAAGGAGCGCCGCCAGAAGGACGGACGCTCGGAATGTGTTTCTCATGACATTCATATCCACTCTGACCCCGCGGCTATTCCGTCTCCCCGCGGCCATCCTCGGGTGGAGATAATGAGGATCGGAGATTCGATGAGCCGCCTTTCCTTCCAACGCACGTTCCGTTTTTCGATGTACGCCCTGATCCTGTCGTCCAGCGTCTTCGCCCAACAGCCCGGCCGGCCAGCCGGCGCCCGGCCCCAGGACACCGAAGTCTGGGCGCCCGAGCCGAAAGTCGTGACCCCGGGCGCTGTTGATTCAGCCGCGCCCTCCGACGCCATCGTCCTGTTTAACGGGGCCAACCTCGACGAATGGGTGAACACCTCCGACAAGGGGCCGGCGAAGTGGATCGCCGCCAACGGCGTGATGACCGTCAGCAAGGCGCCCGGATCGGGCAACATTGAAACCAAACGGAAATTCCGCAACTACCAGTTGCACATCGAATGGAAGATCCCTGCCGGCGTCACCGGCTCCGACCAGTTGCGCGGCAACAGTGGAATCTTTCTCGCGTCCACTGGACGCGGGGACTCGGGCTACGAGCTGCAAATCCTAGACTCCTATCACAACCGGACCTACTCCAACGGGCAGGCGGGCAGTATTTACAAACAGAGCATCCCCCTCTCGAACCCGGCCCGCAAGCCTGGGGAATGGCAAAGCTACGACGTCATCTGGATTGCGCCTGTGTTCGCCGCCGACGGCGCCGTTCAGACTCCGGCCTACGTGACGGTCTTCTTCAACGGCGTCCTGGTGCAGAACCACTTCGAACTGAAGGGCGAAACGCTGTACATCGGCAAGCCTTTCTACCGGAAATTCGACTCCGCGCCCATCAAGCTTCAGGCCCATCCCGACCCGAGTGAGCCGGTCAGTTTCCGCAACATCTGGGTCCGCGAACTGAACTAGGCGCCGCGGCGAAACGCCAAGCCCGCGCCGGTGTTGCCGTTCGAAGGCGTCGGGCTTAATGTATAGATTCGGAGGAAACATGCCATTCTGCACCAATTGCGGAGCGCAGGTTGAAGGACGCTTCTGCCCCAGTTGCGGGAACTCCATGGGAGAGCCCGCCCAGCCCGCTGAGCAGCCGACAACTCCCCCGCCGCCGTCCGGACCGCCCCCCGGCCCGGTCGGACCCGCTGTCGGCCAACCCCCTCAGTCCGCGCCGCCTAAGAAGAAGAGCCCATGGCTCTGGGTGATGGTGGGATGTTTCGGCCTGATCCTGCTCGTGGTGCTCGGCATTCTTGGAACCGGACTGTTCATTGCCCACAAGGCCAAGCAGGCCGGCTTCGACACCGAATTAATGAAGCGGAATCCCGCCCTGGCCGCCGCGAAGATAGCGGTTGCGATGAATCCGGCCATTGAAATCGCCTCGTCCGACGAATCGGCCGGCACCGTCACGCTGCGCGAGAAGGAGACCGGCAAAACCGTCACATTGAACCTGGACGATCTGAAGAACGGCCGGATCGTATTCACCGACGAAAACGGCCAGAAGGCGACCATCCAGGGTGGCGAGGACGGTAGCTTCAAAGTGAAAAGCAAGGAAGGCACGTTTGAGGCGGGCGGCAAGTGGAGCCCGCCGGACTGGCTTCCCACCTACGCCGGCGCCACCGTCGAGGGAGGATCGCACATCCAAAGCCCCGCGAGCGACGGCGGAACCGGCGCGCTCACCACCTCCGATTCGGTCGACGACGTCCTGAAGTTTTATGAGGATGCGCTGAAGGGCATGGGCATGAAGGTGTCCAAAACCGTATCCTCGGCTGATAACGCCCGGACGGGCACGGTGTCCGGCAAGGACGACGTCCATAAGAAGAATGTGGCCGTGGTGGCCACCAGCGAAGGCGGGTCGACGAAAATCGTCATCAACTATAGCGCCAGCAAGTAGCCAGCGGAAACGGGGCGGCTGACGCGATACTGGACAATATGTCCGCCGCCGCGCCGCCCCTCGCGCTCCGCCTGCGCGACCTTCGAAAGTCCTACAAGGACGTGACCGCCGTCGACGGCCTGAACCTCGAGGTGCGATCCGGGGAGTGTTTCGGGCTCCTGGGCCCGAACGGCGCAGGCAAGACCACGACGATCGAGATCTGCGAAGGCCTCACGGCGCCCGACTCGGGCGAAATCGAAATCCTCGGCCTCACCTGGCGCGCCGGCGCCGGCCTTCTCCGGCAGCGGCTCGGCATCCAGCTTCAGGAAACACAGCTGTCGGAAAAGCTCACCGTGCTCGAAACGCTTCAGTTGTTCCGCAGTTTCTACAGCCAGGGCCCCTCTCCCGCCGAAACCATCGCGCTGGTCCAACTCGAGGAGAAGCGAAACTCGCGCGTCGGTCAGTTGTCCGGTGGCCAGAAGCAGCGTCTGGCGCTTGCTTGCTCCCTGGTCGGAGATCCCGCGCTGCTGTTTCTCGACGAACCCACCACCGGACTCGACCCGCAGGCCCGCCGCCAGTTGTGGGATCTCATCGAACGCTTTCAACGCTCGGGCCGCACCATTGTGCTGACCACGCACTACATGGACGAGGCCGAGCGCCTCTGCGACCGTGTCGCCATCATGGATCACGGCAAGGTAATCGCTCTCGGAACGCCGCGCGAACTGGTGGCGTCTCTGGGCGCGGAGCATCTGGTGGAGTTTTCAGCCGCCGGCGTCGACGTCCCATCGCTCCAGGCCATCCCGGGCGTCCTGCGTGTTCGCGTCGACAAGGCGAGCGTGTCGCTTCAGGTCGCCGAACTGCACCAGGCTGTGCCGGCGCTGCTCGCCGAACTCGATCGCCAGCGCGCCCCGCTCACTGAACTGCGGACGCATTCGGCGACGCTCGAAGACGTATTCGTGACGCTGACGGGAAGGCATTTGCGCGATGAGTGATTCGACCTTCGTCTCCAGGCACGCCCTGCTGGAACTGACCCTCGTACGGTTTCGCGAGTTCATCCGCGAGCCGGAGGCGATCTTCTGGGTCTTCGTATTCCCGCTGCTGCTGGCGGCGGGCCTTGGCGTGGCCTTCCGCAACCGGCCCGCGGACGTGCTCGAAGTGGGCGCGGCCGGTCCCGTGGCCGTGCGTGCGCTCGCGGGAGAGCGCCGGCTCCACGTGAATCAGTTCACCGCCGAGTCGGGCGTGCGCGCCCTGCGCGAAGGGCGGATCGCGTTGCTGGTGGCCGATGCCGCGGACGGCTCCACGGTCTACCACTACGACGACACGAATCCCGAGGGGCGCTCGGCGAGGATGATCGCCGACGCGGCCATCCAGCATGCGGCAGGGCGCACCGATCCGGCCGCGGTCGCCGATCGCATCATGCGGGAGCCGGGCTCGCGCTACATCGACTTCCTGGTGCCGGGCCTGCTCGGCATGAACCTGATGGGCAGCGCCATCTGGGGCATGGGTTTCGCCATCGTCGACGCCCGCCGGAAGAATCTGATCAAACGCCTGGTGGCCACTCCCATGCCGCGCGCCTACTATCTACTGTCGTTCGCGCTGTCGAGGCTGGTGCTGCTGATCATCGAGATCGCCGTGCTCGTCGGATTCGGCGCCGTGGCCTTCGGCGTTCCCATCCGCGGGACCCTCGTTCAACTGGCGCTGCTGTGCCTGCTGGGGTCGCTCTCATTCGGCGCGCTGGGCCTGCTGATCGCCGCCCGTCCGCGGACCATCGAGGCGGCCTCCGGTCTGATGAACCTGGTGATGATGCCGATGTGGATCGTATCCGGCGTGTTCTTTTCCTCGCAGCGCTTTCCGGAGATCTTGCAGCCGGTGATCAAGGCCCTGCCATTGACCGCGGTGATCGACGCGCTTCGGGCCAATATGCTGCAAGGGGCCACCTTCGCCCAACTGGCTCCGCAGATCGGCATTCTGACGGCCTGGATGGTGATTTGCTTCACGCTGGCGCTGAAGCTCTTCCGGTGGCGCTAGGCGTCGGCCCTAAAACTTGCGCAGCCGGTTGAGGTCCTTCTTCGCCAACTCGTAATCCGGTTGACTTTGCAGCGCCAGTTGCAGCTCATGCAGCGCCTCATTGCGCCGGCCGGAGCGTTGGTACATATCCGCCAGCAGTCGCCGCGCCTCGGCGATGGTCGGCTCACGACCCTCAGTGGGCTGGCTGAGGTAGTGGCGCAGGAACCTCTCGGCGCGATCGAAGTCCTGGCCTTCCTCAATCAGGCGTCGCGCCGCGGCGTAATAGGGCGTCAAATCGTCCGGGTTCGCCTTCTCGGCCCGGCTGACGGTGGACTCCAGGTCTCCCCACCGCTTCAGTGCGACGTAGGACCGCGCCAGCACCACATAAGCGGCTCCGGCGTTCGGATCCACGGCGACCGCCTCTAGCGCCGCCCGTTCGGCCTGCCCCGGAGACGGGCAGGACGTTTCCCCACAATAGAACTGCGCAAGCGAGGCCCGCGCGCGATAGAACCCCGGATCGGCCTGCACGGCCTTCTTGAGCACCGTCTCCACCACCGGTCCGGCTTCGCCCTGCAACTGATAGAGCCGCGCCTGGCCCAGGTAGCCCCACGCCGGCGAGATCGCCGTCACCTGTTCGGCCAGCCGCCGAGCCTTCTGCTTGTCGCCGCCCGCAATCGAGGGCGCCTTGTAGCTGAACATCATCTCGAGCAGCATTGTGTCGACGTTCCGTGGATCGATGGCCAGAGAGACGTCGACTTCTTTCTTCATCCGGCGCACGAACTGCAGCCCTTTGATGATGCTCGATCGGTCCGCCGACAAGGCGCAGGCTTCGGCCAGCAGTCCATGGTAGTTCGCGTTGCGGCCGTCAAGTTCGATGGCTCGCTCGGCTTCCCGGATCGCGCTGTCCAGGTCCCCGAAGGCCGTGTCGATCTTGCCCAGCCAGGCGTGCGCCTGCGCGTCGCTGGGATTCGCCTTTAGCTGCGCCTGGACCTCCGCCCGGGCGCGCTTCCAGTGTCCGGCCTCGATCAACGTATCCACTGAGGCTGGGCCCGCGGCCGCCAGGGCGCTCACGCACACTGTGGCCGTCACGGCCAACGATTGAAGTAACCCCACTTAACTCCATTGTAACCCGCGGTCGAGCCGCCTCAAATTTCGCGCCGCATGATCCGATATGACCAGTGACGATGACGGACCTGGTGATTGGGTTTGAGGACGACTTCATCGGGCCGCCGGGCACGGCCGCCCGGATGATTCGCGAGCTCCGGGAAGGCTCGGACGCGCAATTTGCCGACGCAGTCCGGCGCCTTCACGAAATCCAGGATCCGTACGCTAGAAACCGGCTCCTTCGCCTGTTGATGACCGATGACCGGACGCTCATACGTCTGACGCATCCCGGCGTGTTGCCCCTCAACGACGCAGTAAATCTGGCCGCGCGGATGGTCGCCCTCGATGCGAATCTCGATGTCCGCCTGATTCGCCTGTTGATGCCCCAATCGGAAAGTGGCATACGGGACCCCTGGCACGCCAGCCGTATTCTCGAAGTGGTGGCGGCGGTCTCCTCCTGCATCCGCATCCAGCCGCTGTTGCCCACCCTGCTGCGGCATCCGGAGGTGCGGGTCCGCTCGAAGGTGGCGCTGATTCTCGGCCGGCTCAACCAGAACGTGCAATGGCTGGAGGATCGCCTGGCGGAGGCGGATCCCCGCGTGCGCGCCAACGCCGTTGAATCGATGTGGGGCGCGGGGTCGCGGCAGGCCCGGAACCTGTTCCGGCTGGCCGCCGAGGATGAACATCAGCGGGTGGTGGCGAACGCCGCGATCGGTTTGCACCGGGCGGGCGACCTTGAAGCGACTCGCATCGTCCAGCGCATGGCGGCCGCCCACGACGCCCGTTTTCGCGCCTCCGGCCTGTGGGCCATGGGGGAAAGCCAGGATCCGCGTTTCCTGCCGATGCTTGCTGAAATCGTCGCTTGCCGGGAAAACGGCGCCATCCGGCAGAACGCCCTCCGCTCGACGGTGCGTATACGGTCAAGGCTGGCGCAGCTTCAGCAGCGCGACCGCCTGCGCATTCACGCCTGCTGGCAGCGTGACCGGCTGGAGGTGTGGGTGCGGTCGGCCGACGGAAAGCCGCTGGTGGACCTGCCTCCAACCGCCTTCGTCGTCTGCGATCAACACGGCGCGCTGGATGTTCGGTGCGTTCGCAGCGGTGAACCCGGAGAGATGCCGGAGCATTACGAACTGGCCCTGGCCGGACTGCCCCACGACGGCGTCCGGGTGGGCGTCTATTGGGACCAATGGATGGGCGAACAGCAGGCAGGGGAGTCTCCCGCAGAGCCCGAAGGCCGTAGACTGGAGAAGTGAATCGCCGCATCTTCGTGCTGTTCGGCGTGTTGATTGCCTGTCTGCGTGGACAGGATCCCGCTGGCGCGACCATGACGCGCGCCATCCGCGACGCGGTGGTCGACTCGAGCGCCTGCTACCGGGTGCGTGAGCTCAACTTCACCAAGGAAGACCTCAAGTTCTACCTCACCGACGGCTATCTGATCTTCGCCAAGCCGGTGCTGGGCCGCCGCCTTTTCGCCATCTTTTCCGGCGACGTTGAAGGCGGCGACGCCGAGGTGTTGCTGATGCCCCCGCATCGCGGCGAGCGGCGCTCGCTCGCCACGTTTGTCGACAGCCCGAACCTGGCCGAGCACTTCAAAACAGCGTTGTTTCTGTTTTCCGACGGAACCGGGGAGGAACTGCTCCAGCAGGCCGAAGCGGCGGGACACAAGAACCTGGAACTCGGCGCGCTCATGAAGGATCGCTGGGGCTCGCTCGCCCGCAACATCTCGAACGGATTTGAAGTGCGCCTGGTGGGCGACCTGCTGAGCGACGATCGCGAATCGGGACTGTTCTTCGCCGCCATCGCCGGCAACACGCTCGGCAACTTCGACCTGGTCTGCGACCCGGCCTCCCGCGATCAGATCATGGCTGGCCAGTACGCCGACAAAAACGGCCGGCCCGCCTTCGACGTCTGGACCGCTTTCGAATCGCGCTCCGTGCGGAGCGGCCGCAAGCAGCCTCCCCGGTCGCGCTACACGCTCTCGAACTACCGCATCGACGCGACCCTCGACGCCAATCTCCACCTGGCCGCCGTCACCCGCGCGACCTTGGAGGTTCGCAGCGCCACGCGCGCCATCACCTTCGGCGTATCGGACCGGATGCAGGTCACCCAGGTGGTCATCGATGGCCGCCCGGCCCACCTCTATGAGACTGAGTCCGTCCGAGAGTCGGCGATTCGCGGCGGATTCAACACCGCCTACCTGGTGCTGACCGACCAGCCTCTAACCCCCGGGGCGACTCACGAAATCGAGATCCGGCACGATGGCGACGTCGTCGTGTCCGCCGGAAACAACGTGTACCTGGTCACGTCCCGAGGCAACTGGTATCCGCGCACCGGCATCGAATTCGCCAACTACGACCTGACCTTCCGCTATCCCAGGAACCTGACCCTGGTGGCGACCGGCGAGCCGGTGGAGGATCGCGTCGAAGGCGACGTCCGGATCTCGCGGCGCAAGACCGCCGGTCCGGTGCGCGTCGCGGGCTTCAACCTGGGCCAGTATGAGGAGGCGAAACTCACCCGCCCCGAACTGAATATCGAGGTGTTCGGCAACAAGCGCCTCGAGCCCCAATTGCAGCCGCCTACCCAGATCGTCGTCGTGCCCTCCACGCCGCGCATCCTCCGCGGCCCGGACCTGGTGAGCATCCCTCCGCCCGTCAACATCAAACCGACGGCTCGCCTCTCCGAACTCGCCGAAAACATCTCCGGGGCGTTCGACTTCATGCGGTCCATCTTCGGACCCGCGCCGATCCGGACTCTGACGGTGTCTCCGATTCCCGGCGCGTTCGGACAGGGGTTCCCGGGACTCGTGTACCTTTCGACGCTCGCCTACCTGCGCGCCGACGAGCGCCCCAAGCCGTTGCGGACGCCGGAGCAGGCCGTGTTTTTCGACGAACTCATGCCCGCCCATGAGGTGGCCCATCAATGGGTGGGCAACTACCTCGCCCCCGCCGGATACCAGGACGACTGGTTGATGGAGGCGCTCGCCAACTACGCCTCGCTCGAGTACCTCGAAAAGCGTCGCGGGGTGAAAATCATCGAGCCGGTTCTCGACAACTACCTCGCGAACCTCCTGCGCAAGCAGCCGGACGGGCGCACCATGGAGTCGTTCGGCCCCATCGTGCTCGGCATGCGCCTCCGGACCTCGCAGAGCGAGGAGGCGTGGCGCACCATCACCTACGAGAAAGGCGCCTGGATCCTGCACATGCTGCGCCGGCGCATGGGCGACGACCGGTTCCACAAGTTCCTGGCCGAAATGTGTCGCCGCTACGCCACCGAATCGATCAGCACGGAGAACTTCCGCCGCCTGGCCGAAGAGATCATGGGCGCGAAGCCGGGCTCTGAGCCTCTGTCCGAATTCTTCGATAGCTGGGTGTACGGCACGGGTATCCCCACGTTGAAGGTGGCCTATACGGTCAAGGGCAAGGCCCCGGCGCTGACCATCACGGGTACCGTCACCCAGTCCGGCGTCGACGAGGAGTTCGCCACGGAGGTTCCCGTGGAAATTCACTACGGCAAGGGTGCGCCGGCCACCATCTGGGTAAAGACGGGCTCCGACCCCGCGCCCTTCACCGTGAAGGCCCGCCAGGCGCCGCTGCGGGTGACGATTCCCGCCTGGAGCGTTCTGGCGTTGAGGAAGTAGCGGCTTCCGGTGCGGTATGATCTGGGTGCACATCCATGGAAGAGTCCACGCCCGTAGCCAAGGTCACCGCGCTTCTTGTCTCCTATAACTCAGCTCCCGCCGTGAAACGGTGCCTGACGGCGTTGGAGGCGTCGGCGAACCGGCCGGAACTGGAGATCATCGTGGTGGATTGCGGCTCCTCCGACGATGGCCCGACGCTCGACAACGAGTTCCCCGGCGTCACCCTGCTGCGGCTCGAGCGCAACTTCGGCGCCACCAAGGCGCTGAACATCGCCATGCGCACCGCGGCGGCCGATTACATCTTCTTCCTGGAGCCCCAGGTGCTCGTCCGTCCGGAGACGGTCGCCGCTCTGGCGGCGCGCCTCGACGCGGACGAATCGGTGGCCGCGGTCGCGCCGCTGCTGATCGACGAGGCCGGCAAGGCGCTCACCGAAGTCCGGAAGTTGCCATCCCCCGAGGGTCTGGCCGCGCTCTGGCGGGATCCCGACGCCCTGCCCGTCACCACCGTCGACCGCGCCGCCGACATGGTCGCCGTAGGGTATCCCGGACGCCAGGCGCTGATGGTGCGCAAGCAGTTCATCCGCGCCTTCAACTGGCTCGACGACCGTTACGGCGAATTCGGCGGCGACCTGGAACTGGCCTTCCAGATCCGCCGTGCGAATAAGAAGTTGGTCGTATTGCCCGCCGTCCAGGCCGACCTCGTCGCCGCCCCGCCCCTGGCCGTCGATTCCGCCGGCGCCGCCACCCTCCACGCCGACCGCGCCCACGGCGTCTCGGTGTTCCTGGCCAAACACTTCGGCTGGTTTGCCGGCTTCCGTTTCCGTTTGTCCGCCCTGCTTTATACACTGGGGCAGGTGGCGACCTTTCGAAGCCCCGGCTTCCAATTCCGCGTCCTCGGCGCGCTGGTCAACGACCAGAAAGTGGACGGCACGCAACGCTCGCTGTAATTACCCCTCTGTTACAAGAGTAATCTGGTTGTAACAAAACCGTCATTACGGAATAACTCTGCCCTCGTTAGGATGGGACTGTTTAACTCCGATCGAAAGACTGGTTGCTGGAACTGTCCCGTAAACTATTGTTATATAAGTAGTTACGGCAGTTTCGATTCGAATCTCCAGATCCGATTTGAAACAGGAGCAACGACAACACATCATGTCGATCATTGCGCCCAAACGGGCGATTCGCACCATTGTCTGCGCGATGGCAATCGCAACCCTCACTGTGGCGGCGGAAGCCGCGGATTCGGCTGATTCCGGATCCCTTGCCGCGGAAATCCAACAGCTCAAGGCACTCCTCGTCGAACAACAGCGTCAGATCAACGAACTACGAAAAGCGCTGATAGAACGAAACGCAACCCCGGCGCCGGCTGCTGAAACCGCCGGCTCCCCTTACAAAAAGCTGGGTGAAGTCGGCAGCACGACGCCGATGATCCCTCCGGCGCCCGCCCCCGCTCCGCTTTCCTCGCCGGTCATCGCACCCCAGCAGGCTGAGGCCGCGAAACCCGCGCCCACGCCCCTGCAACTCAAAATCGGCGAAACCTATCTGACCCCGGTCGGATTCATGGACTTCACCGGAGTGTTCCGCGACACCGCCCCGGGCTCCGGCATCGGCACCAACTTCGGCAGCTTCCCCTACCGCACGCAGGCCGCCGTGAACGGCAACCTCAGCGAATTCAAAATGAGCCCCCAGAACTCCCGCATCGGCCTGCGGTTTGACAGCAAGTTCAAGGGAATCAACGTTCTCGGCTATTGGGAATCGGACTTCCTGGGCGGCGTCGGCAACCCTCCCGTGGGTAACGCGGCCGTCAGCACCAACAGCTACCCGCTCCGCCTGCGCCTGTACTGGGTGGACCTCAAGAAGGATAAATGGGAAATCCTCGGCGGCCAGACCTGGAGCCTGCTCGCGCCCGGTCGCAACGGCATCTCACCGCTGCCCGGCGACGTGTTCTACAGCCAGGTGATCGACGTCAACTACACCGTGGGCGTGCCCTGCTGCCGCTTTCCTGAGTTCCGTGTGGTCTACCGCCCGACCAAGAACGTGGCGGCGGCCTTCGCCCTCGACAACCCCGAACAGTACGTCGGTGGTTCTGGCGGCGGCGGCACAATCACGCTGCCCTCCGGCCTGTCCTCGTCCTATGGCAGCCAGTTGAGCAACGGCACGCTGACCCTCGGCACGCCGAACGCCGCTCCGGACATGATCGCCAAACTCGCCGTCGACGGCAAGATGAAGAACGGCAACGCCGCGCACTTCGAGGTCGCGGGCCTGCTCCGCACCTTCAAGACCTACCTCCCTGCCACGGGCCAGCATTTCACTGCGGCGGGCGGTGGATTCGCCGTCAACCTGAACGTGGAAGTCCTGAAGGGCCTCCGCCTGCTGACCAACAATTATTACAGCCAGGGCGGCGGCCGCTACCTGTTCGGCCAGGCGCCGGACGTCGTCGTCCAGAGCGACGGCAGCCTTTCGACGGTGAAGTCGATGGGCACGGTCTCCGGCTTTGAGTACACCCGCAAGAACACTCTCCTGTACGCCTACTACGGCGGCGTCTACATCGACCGCAATGTGGTCCAGGACACCACTGGTTCCAAGCCAGCCCTCGCCGGTTACGGTTACAGCGGCGCCCCGAACAGCCAGAACAAGTCGGTCCAGCAAGCCACCTTCGGCTTCAACCAGACGATGTGGAAGGACCCCCGATACGGCGCCATCAACTTCATGGGGCAGTATGCCTACTTCAGCCGGAATCCGTGGTCTCTCGCCACCGGCGTTCCGACCCACGCCTACATGAACGAAATCTGGCTGAACCTGCGCTACACGCTCCCCGGTTCGGCCCCGGCTCTCAAGTAGCTGCCCTTTTGATCGGCGCTCCGCTTCGATCGACCAGAGCCGGAGCGCCGGATTTTCATTAACGGTATTGTAACTTTCGAGTGCGAAACTGGGTACAAGCCCAGATCCAGACAAAGGGAACATGAGGACGAATAAATCCATTGCTTTCATGACGATTGCGGCCGCCCTGGGCCTTTCCGCAGCGGCCTTCGCGCAAACGCAGATCACGGGCGCCGGAGCAACATTCCCGAACCCGATTTATCAAAAATGGTTCTCGGAATTCCGCAAGGCTCACGGCGACGTTCAGATCAATTACCAGGCCATCGGTTCCGGCGGCGGCATTAAGCAGGTCACCATGGGGACCGTGGACTTCGGCGCGAGCGACGCGATCATGACTGACCAGCAGATCACGGAGTTCAAGGCCGCCCGCAAGACGAACATTCTGGCGCTGCCCACGGTGGCTGGCGCCGCGGTCGCAACCTATAATATTCCGGGCGTGGCCAGCGGTCTGAATCTGACCGCCGAGGCTCTGTCGGGCATCTTCCTGGGCAAAATCACCAAGTGGAACGACCCGGCCATCGCCGGCGCGAACAAGGGCGTGAAACTGCCCGCCGCCGACATCGTCGTGGTCCACCGCTCCGACGGATCCGGCACCACCTTCTGCTGGACGGACTACCTGGCCAAGGTCAGCCCCGAATGGAAGAGCAAAGTGGGCAGCGGCGCGTCGGTGAACTGGCCGCTCGGCCTCGGCGCGAAGGGCAACGACGGCGTGGCGGGTCAGGTAAAGCAGACGCCGAACTCGATCGGCTACGTGGAACTGATCTACGCGGAAAACCAGAAGATGCCGTTTGCGAACGTGAAGAACGCCGCGGGCGCGTTTGTGAAGCCGAACCTGGCCTCCATCACCGCCGCCGCCGCTGGCGTCGCCAAGACCATGCCGGACGACTTCCGCATCTCCATCACCAACGCCCCGGGCAAGGACGCCTACCCCATCTCCACCTTCACCTGGCTGCTGGTCCCCGAAAAGAGCGCCGACGCCAACAAGGGCAAGGTGATCAAGGCGTTCGTCGAGTGGGCGCTGGGTCCCGGCCAGGCGTTCGCCGAACCGATGACGTTCGCGCGCCTGCCCAAGGAAGTGCTCGCGAAGGAACTCAAAGCCCTGGCGAAAGTTCAGTAACTGAATGGCCTCACAGGCGCCAACTCTTCAGGACACCCGGGCCACCCGGGTGTCCGGCCTCCGCTCCTTCTTCAATATGGATGGAGTCGCTCAGGCTTTGGTGTGGGTGGCGGGATGGGCGATTGTCGCCATTACAGCCGTGCTGGTGTTCGAGCTGTGGATGAACTCCGCGGAAACGCGTCAGAAGTTCGGGTTCGACTTCCTCTTTTCCACCACCTGGGATCCCGTCAACGGCGATTTCGGAGCCTTGCCGTTCATCTTCGGCACGTTGGCCACCTCCGCCGTCGCCTTGATCATCGCCGTGCCGCTGGGCATCGGCGCCTCGATCTTTCTCGCCGAACTCGCGCCGCCCAGGATTTCCGACGCGCTGACATTCTGCATTGAGCTGCTGGCGGCGGTGCCTAGCGTCATCTTCGGCCTGATCGGCATCTTCGTGCTGGTGCCCGCGCTCCAGGTGATGGTCCCGTGGCTCAAGGCGGGGCTCGGATTCCTGCCCATCTTCTCGGGCGCGTTCTATGGGGTCAGCATCCTCTCGGCCGGCGTGGTGCTCGCCGTGATGATCGTTCCCTTCATTATTTCGATCTCTCGCGAAGTGCTGATGGCAGTGCCGCGCGACCTGCGGGAGGCGGCCCTGGCGTTGGGCGCCACCCAGTGGGAATCCACCTGGCAGGTCGTGTTGCCGTTCGCCAAGGTCGGCGTCATCGGCTCGGTTTTCCTCGCCCTGGCCCGCGCGTTGGGCGAAACCATGGCGGTCACCATGGTGGTGGGCAATACCCCGAAAATACAGGCCTCCCTGCTCGCGCCCGGATACTCCATCGCGGCGGTTATCGCCAATGAGTTTCCCGAGGCCGGCGGCATTCAGATGAGCGCGCTGATCGAACTCGGCCTCGTGCTGTTCACTCTGACCATCATCATTAACGGCGCCGCGCGCCTTCTGATTCTGGCCACTGAGACGAAGGGGGCCAAGTAAATGACGGCGGCTCTTTCCTTCCGGCGCAAGGCCACCAACCTGACGATGCTGACCTTGAGCGCCGTCTGCACGGTGGTGGCCGTCGGCGTGCTGATCTTCATTCTGGGCTACCTGCTGTTCCGGGGCGGTTCGGACCTGAGCTGGGATTTCTTCACGAAACTGCCGGTCCCGGTGGGCGAAACCGGCGGAGGCATGGCCAACGCCATCGTCGGCAGCGCCAAGGTGCTGCTGTTCGCCACCTGCATCGGCGTGCCCATCGGATTCCTGGGCGGCGTCTATCTGGCCGAGTACTCGGGCGCACGGGCCGCCGCCGCCATCCGGTTCGTCACGGATCTGCTGAACGGCGTGCCGTCCATCATCATCGGCATCTTCGCCTACACCCTGATCGTGGTGCCGATGAAGAAGTTCTCGGCCCTGGCTGGAGGCGCGGCGCTCGGAATCATGATGATCCCCATCGCACTGCGCAGCACGGAAGAGTTCCTGCGGGCGGTGCCGAACAACATGCGCGAGGGGGCCATGGCCCTGGGCGCCACCAAGTGGAAGTCGGTGGCCACCGTCATCATTCCCGCGGCCATCCGCGGAATCATCTCCGGGATGATGTTGAACCTGGCTCGCGTCGCCGGTGAGACGGCTCCCCTCCTGTTCACGGCGTTGAATAACCAATATTGGAGTCCTGGTTTTGGCAATGCGATCGCGACGCTGCCGGTGATGATTTTTACTTACGCGATCGCCCCTTACGAGGAGTTGCATAAGCAAGCCTGGGCGGCGGGTTTTGTGCTGCTCTCTCTGGTCCTGGCGGTCAACATCACAGCGAGAACCATCATTGCATCCGGTACACACAAAGCGAGATAAAGTAGTGGCGCCGACACATAAGCTGCAAGCAACGGAATCCGAGGCCCCTGTGGCCCCCTCGGCTTGTCCGAAACTCAAGTCGATCGACCTGAACTTCTACTACGGCACTTACAAGGCCTTGCACGGAATCTCCATCGAGATTCACGAGCGGAAGGTGACGGCGTTCATCGGGCCGTCAGGTTGCGGGAAGTCCACCTTTCTGCGGACCATGAACCGGATGAACGAAGCGCTGCGGAACACGCGCGTCGAGGGACAACTGTTGCTGGACGGCGAGGATATCTTCCCCATGGAGGTGTCCGGCCTGCGCCGCCGCGTGGGAATGGTGTTCCAGCGGCCGAATCCGTTCCCCAAATCGATCTACGACAACGTGGCCTATGGGCCGCGGGTGAATGGTTCGGTGCGTCGTGGCGACATGGACGCCAAGGTCGAACAGAGCCTCCGCGGCGCGGCCTTGTGGGATGAAGTGAAGGACAAGCTGCACAAATCCGCGTTCGACCTGTCCGGCGGCCAGCAGCAACGCTTGTGCATCGCGCGCGCCCTGGCCGTGGATCCCGAGGTCCTTCTGCTCGACGAGCCCTGTTCCGCCCTCGACCCCATCGCGACTTCGAAGATTGAGGAACTGCTGTTCGAGCTGAAGAAGATCTGCACCATCGTCATCGTGACGCACAACATGCAGCAGGCGGCGCGCGTGGCCGATTACACTGGTTTCTTCCTGTTGGGGAAGCTGATTGAGTTCGCCGACACCAAGGTGATCTTTAAGAACCCCACCAAGAAGGAGACCGAGGACTACATCACGGGACGCTTCGGCTGAGAAATCGCCGGAAAGGACAGTCGTGCGCCATTTTGTGGAAGAACTGGAGCAGTTGAAGTCGAAACTGCTGGAAGAAAGCGCGCTGGTCGAGTCGGCGATCTATCGCAGCATCACCGCGGTGGTCCAGAAGGACGAGGCTCTGGCGCGCGACGTGCTCGCCAACGAAGTCCGCATCAACCAGATCGAGATCGAAATCGACGACGCCGCCGTCAGCCTGCTCGCCCTGCAGCAGCCAATGGCGGTCGATCTGCGATTCATCATCTCGACCATCAAGATCAACAACGACCTGGAGCGCATGGGCGACCTGGCCGTGAACATCGCCGAGCGGGCTCTTTCGCTGTTGGGCGAGCCGGTGGTGAAGCCGATGGTGGACATCCCCCACATCGCCGCGCTGGTGCAGTCCATGGTGCGAAAGTGTCTGGATTCCTTCGTCAACCGCGACGCCGACCTGGCGCGCAGCGTGCTCTCCTCGGACAACGCCGTGGATGAGCTCCGCAACGCGAGTTTCCACGAGTTGATCAGCTTCATGGAGCGCAGCCCGGGCAACATCCGCCAGGCGGTGGATCTGCTCTCGGTGGTGCGCAACCTGGAGCGGATCGCCGATCACGCCACCAACATCGCCGAGGACGTGTTGTTCCTCACCAAGGGCATCGACGTCCGCCATCACGCCGAACCGCGCGTGTAGCGCCTACCGAGTCTCCGGAAAGGCCCGGTCGACAATCGCCTGGGCGTCGGCTCCGGCCGGCAGCGCGCCAAACGTGGCCCCTCCATCCGGACCCAGGCGCGTGGCGCAGAACGTGGCCGCCGCGGGTGACCATCGCAGCATCAGCGAAGCCTGCAGCAGTTTCGCCATCGCCTCGGTCAGCGCCCGCGCCCGAGTCTCATCCGCATCCCCCAGCGCCGTCTCCAGCGCCCCCAGCCCGCGATCGTACGCGGCGTCCAACCCTCTCGTCTCCCTCAGTTCGCCCACCAGCGCCTCCACCGCCTCGGGCTCCTTGCGGACCGCTCGCAGCACGTCCAGGCAGATGACGTTCCCGGAACCCTCCCACACGGAGTTCACGGGAGCCTCGCGATACAGGCGCGGCAGGATTGATTCCTCCACATAGCCCGATCCGCCCAGGCACTCCAGCGCTTCCGCGATCATCGCCGGCGCCCGCTTGCAGATCCAGAACTTGGCCGCCGCAACCAGCAGTCGCGCCAAGGCGTTCTCGGAAGCGCGGCGGTCGAAGGCGCGGGCAATGCGGAGCGTCGCCAGTTGCGCGGCCTCGGTCTCCATGGCGAGATCGGCCAGCACCGCGCGCATCAACGGCTGATCGGCCAGCAGTCGCCCGAACGCCGCACGATGGCGCGCGTGGTGCACCGCCTCCACCAGCGCCCGTCGCATCAACGCCGTGGATCCGATCGAGCAGTCCAGGCGCGTATGCTGCACCATTTCCATGATGGTGGCCACGCCGCGCCCCTCCTCGCCGATGCGCCGCGCCCACGCGCCACGGTATTCGACCTCCCCCGAGGCATTCGAACGGTTGCCGAGCTTGCGCTTCAACCGTTGCAGATGGAACGCGTTCACCTCGCCATCGGGAGTCCACCGGGGCAGGAAGAAGCACGTGAGGCCCCTAGGAGCCTGGGCCAGGATCAGGAACGCGTCCGACATCGGAGCCGAGCAGAAGAACTTGTGTCCGGTGATGCGATACTCCAAGCCTCCCGCGGGTTCAGCCAGGGTTGTGTTCGCGCGCACATCGGAGCCGCCCTGTTTCTCCGTCATGCCCATGCCGATGAGCGCGCCGGTCTTCTCCCGCACCGGCCGGAAGCGCGGATCGTACCGACGCGATACGACCGTCGACTCCCATTCAGCGGCCAGCGCGGGGTCAAGCCGCAGCACCGGTATGGCGGAGTACGTCATGGAAAGCGGGCACAGATGCCCGGCCTCGTTCTCGCCGGCGAGCATCATCAGCGCGGCGCGCGCGACATGGCCGCCGGGGCGCGGATCGCTCCACGGCAGCGCATGGGCGCCCTGTGCGACGGAGAGCCGCATGAGGTGATGCCAGGCGGGGTGAAACTCGATCTCATCGCGACGCCGCCCGAACCGGTCGTGAGTCTCGAGCACCGGCGGGTACTCATTGGCGAGAAAGCCGTCGCGCATCGTCTCCTCCTCGCCCAGCGCCGCCCCGAACGCGTGGAGATCCGGCAGCGCCCAGTCCGCGTCGCACCGCGCCACGCCTTCGCGCAGAACAGCGTCGGTGGTGAAGAGGTTATATCCAGCAAGCGGCGGCGGTTGGTTGAACACGCGATGAGTGGCGGCGGACATGGCAACCGTATCGTACACCCGATACGCCGCCATCGTGATTTGTTGCAGCCAGGTGTCGTTTCCGACGGCGTCGGAGAATGCCACATGGTCTCCGGATGTCGGCGCCGGTGTCCGGAACCGGCCCACGCCTGCAACTCCCCGAGCGCCGTCCCCCGCTGTGATCTCCGTGAGAGACCAGCGCCAGGTGGATCGGTGAAGACAAATCACTCTGTGGTGTAGCGTATGACTATGTCCAAAGGGTTTGCCTCCGTTGCGGCCGCCGTGATGATCACAGGTGGAGCAATCGGGATTCTGCTCAATCTGACCAGGACTCCAACCCAGAAACCTTCGGTTCCGTTGTCACCCGATCCAGCTCCGATGCGTAAGTACGAGGTCGTCGCCGAATACCCGCACGATCCGCGGGCGCTGACGCAAGGTCTGACCTACGCGAACGGTTCTTTCTATGAAAGCGTCGACGTTGACGGGCAAGCCTCGATCAGGAAAGTGGAAATCAACACCGGTCGCGTGATCCGGCAGCACGCCCTCGACCGGCGCTTTCTCGGCGAAGGTCTGACGGAGTGGCGCGGTCAGCTCATACAGCTAACCCCAATGCGAACGAGGCAAAATGTCGTTCGCTCGTTAATTCTGGACAACCTGAAGGCCATGGGTGCTCCGTTTGTTCCCCGTGATAGCGGTGTTCGGTATGACATCGATTCGCTCCGGCCGGTGTCCACGTTCGGATACAACACGGAGGGATGGGGCCTGACGCATGACGGCCATCGGCTCATCAAGAGTGACGGCACATCGATTTTGCGCTTTCTCAATCCAGATACGCTGAAGTGGCAGGCGCAGATAGCCGTTGTCGAGGCCGGGGTGGGAATTCGGTGGCTGAACGAACTCGAGTACATCAACGGCGAGGTCTACGCCAACATCTGGCGGCAGGATCGGATAGCAATCATTCAGCTCAATTCGGGCCAGGTGGCGGGATGGATCGATCTCTCGCCACTGCGGTCGCGGATGATTCCTCCGCCCAAAGACGCTGAAGGACTCGGCGCATATGGAAAAGCAGTAGCCAACGGCATCGCGTACGACCCTGTCGGCCGACGCTTGTTTGTGACCGGCAAGAACTGGTCCCGCGTGTTTGAAATTCGTCTGCGGAGCTGAGCTTCGGCATATCTGGCGGATTCGGGGACTGCCTTGTGCGCTAAGATCGTGCGGTAAGGTTGTGCATCAGCCGGCATGATTCGCGTAAGAGTCGGGCGGCTTGTGGCCAAACCTCCGGGTGGCGGGCGCTCCGGAAGTCGACAGGACAACCTCCGGCGAAGAGTGTTGACTTCCCGCCCACTTGGTGTGCTATAGTCCTTTGACCGCCGATCGAGCGACGATGGGCTTATTGACAAGGTCAGGTGAAAAGAGCAGGGAACCGTGCAGCACGAAACCGATTGCAACTCGCCGGAGTCCAGGAAGGCGGTCTTTCGCGCCCTGGTCGATCTCTATGCCGCGGGAGACGTCTCGGCGTTGGATCAAGTGATCCCGCCCGATTATGTCGGCCACACCTCGGCGGGTGACCGCGACCGGGAAGAGTTTCTTCAAAGCATTTTGTTTTTCCATAGGCTGTATGTCTATACCCGGGACTCGTTTCGCGTCGAGGATCAGTTGGTTGACGGCGAAAAAGTCGTTACCCGCATGACCGCTAATGTCCGACTGCGAGAAACGGGAGAGCCCATCACGTTACTGGGCATCAACATCGCTCGCATTGTGGACGGCAAAATCGTCGAAGAATGGAATACCTGGGAGCAACTGAAGCTCCGGCAGGACTAGAACGGGCGGCGCCAGACACAATTGGCCCCATGGCTCGACGGCTTGGAGCGGAGAGGATTTGAATGAAACCGGAACGCTTCTTTTACACCGGCGCCGGGGCCCTGTTCCTGGTTCTGACCTTCCTTGGCTTCCAGAAGTACATCTTCGAGGGCAGGCACGTTGACGCAAGTCCGATCGACACGCGGATGGCGTCGACTGTGGCCGTCCACAGCGCATCGGTTTTCGCCTGGTACGTACTGTACTTTGTGCAGTCTCTGCTCATTGCCGGGCGGAACCGGCGGCTCCACATGAAACTCGGCTGGAGCGTCCTCGTCGTTTCCTCAATGATTGCCGTGACAGGGCCGCTCGTGGCCATCCGCTCGACACGCTCCTCCGCTTTTGGGGTCGCGGTCTTTGACTGGCCCGGCCCTCAGTTCTTGTTGATCATGCTTGCCGAGATACTGCTGTTCGTAGCCTTCGTGGCCATCGGAGTGCTTTATCGCCAGCGGCCCCGCGTCCACCGTCCCATGATGATGTTGGCCGGTCTGACGATGATCTCTGGCGCCACCGGCCGCATAGCATGGGTTAATTCGATCTTCGGATTCCACACCTGGACAGCCTTGTTCGGACCCGTCGTCGCCCTTGGAGCCCTGCTGCTGCTCGTACGCTCTCTCATGACCCGGCGCCTCGACCGCGAACTTGCCTACGGCTATGCCGGTCTGGCTTTGGTGACTGTCGTGGTGGCAAGGCTGGCGGGGACAGCTGGGTGGGTCCAATTGGCGGGAATGATCTTGAAGTTCTGACGCTGGCAGTCGGTCAGCCTTTGCCGCCGAATAAGTCGAGTCAGCCGGCTCTTCGATGCGGCGCGATTCTCCACCTCACCCTGCCGAACCAGTGATGGCCGGCGCGAGCGTCAAAAGACGGGTGGACGGCGCCACACACAAGATAGACACCGCCATGAGCCCGGCCGGACTCGGGTCGTGCTTCGCTGTCACTATCGTCGCGGAAGGCGCTTGGCCACAAAGCCTCGCCGACTCGATGGCGGCGCATCTGCGCACCGTTACACTTCTCGGCGGCGCGTCGGAGCTTGACGCCCGCCTGCGCCACGAGCCGGAGCGATTGTCCCAGTTCAACAACAGAGCGTTCCGCCAAGCCGCGCACACCCGGCGCTGACGAGCGCCGCCAGTAGGCCGAACAGGCGCGGCGCGCGCCAACGTCGACTACCATGTGGTCGCCACCATCTCTACAGTGCGGCTTACCGCTTGGTTCGCCAAACCGTCGAGGTGATCGGATCGGCGTCTGCGGATGTTGTATACTGAACCGTATGGTTCAGTATAACCAGGCCCACTTCGATGCCTCGTTCGGCGCGCTCTCCGACGCCACTCGGCGCGGCGTTCTGGAGCAGCTCGGGCGTGCGGACGCTTCGATCACAGCCCTCGCCGAGAGGTTCCACATGACCCTTACGGGCATGAAGAAACATGTAGGCGTCCTGGAGCAAGCGGGGCTCGTCAGCACGGAGAAGGTTGGGCGCGTGCGGACCTGCAAGCTCGGGCTGCGCGGACTGGAACAAGAGGCGGCGTGGATCGAGAGGCATCGCCAGCTCTGGGCCGCGCGCTTCGACGAGTTGGATGTTGTTGTCGAGGAATTGAAACGGAAGGAGAAAACAAATGGACGCAAGAAGAGAAACTGAGACCGTCTCCACGAAGAACCCCACGGTGGTGGAGCGGAAGTCCGAGTGCGAACTCGTCGTCACACGCACCGTCAACGGGCCTGCGCGCCTCGTGTTCGAGGCGTGGACCAAGGCGGAACTATTCAGAAGGTGGTGGGTGCCGAAATCGTACGGCCTGGACCTGCTTTCCTGCGAGATGGATGTTCGCGTCGGAGGGCAGTATCGTTTGGTGTTCCGCCACGAAGGTTCGACGATGGAGTTCTTCGGCACGTACCTCGAAGTGACGCCGGACTCGCGCCTCGTTTGGACCAACGACGAAGGCGACGGCCAGACCATCACCACGGTAACCTTCGATGAAAGCGCGGGCAAGACGTTGTTGGTCGTGCATGATCGCTATCCCTCGAAAGAGGCGCTTGACTCCGGTTCGACGGCTGCGTTGCCCGAGGCGCTCGACCAACTCGACGAACTTCTCGCCACCCTGGGATGAAGTCCTGACACCAGGTGACGGAGCCAATCCGTCAAACAAAGAAGCGTCACGAAGCGCCGCTCTCGGACGCCTGGGTTTCGGGGGACGCTTCGCGATATGGTCGGCGGCGAGCCAAGGCTGCTAATCGGCCAGCCAGCCTCTCCATGGCTGGGCGGTGGTCGCGACCTATCGCGCAGCGTTCCGCGAGCCCGTGCTCCCGCTGATTTCGCGCCGTGCTGCATCCGTCCCCGGCGCCCGTCGTAAGGTCCCACCTCCACGCGACCTGTTAGCGTTCACATTTCTCACGGTGACTCGCGGGCGCCAGAGGTTAAGACAGGCCACTTCCGGACATGCTATTCTCTCAGTTACCTTGACCGACGTTGACTTATCCCTTACTGGGCGGCTCAGGCATCTTGCTGGCGGGGACCGGGCGATCGCGGACGATGTGTTGCGTGAGATATTGCCCCGCCTCCGCCAGATAGCCGCCAGGCAACTGGGACGGGAGGGTAGCCTGCCGCCGCTCACGCCCACCGAACTAATTCATGAGTCATGGTTACGTCGCTTGCGGCGCAGTAACTGGCGGATCAACGATCGGGAGCACTTCTTCTGTATGGTGGCTTACGCTATGCGCCAGATCCTGATCGATTTCGCCCGCGAGCGTAGCGCCATGATGCGCAGCGCCGTGCCGGCCGACGGCCCGGACCCTCTCCGCCCAGCCATGCGGAACGTTCAGCAGATCGTTGAGATCGGAATCGCAATGGAGGAGTTGGAGCGGCGCGACCTGCTGGCGGCCAAGATCGTGGACCTGCATTACATTGCTGGCTTCACGCTGAATGAAACGGCGGACACCCTCGGCCTGTCCATAAAACAAGTCCGCTATCGCTGGGACCTGACCCGGTTGTGGCTTCAAGGCCGGCTTTCGGCCTGAGCGCCGGCCAATTCGTCAGCCAGGGCTTCGGCGAATGGGCCAATGCCTTTCGGTCGCCTTGTAGGATCGAACTCCAACGCCGACGCCAGCAACTCCGAAGCCTTCTGTCCAATCGGTACGCAGGCGGCAAAATGCTCGCGGACCCGCTCGGGAAGTTCGGTGGACGCCATCGGAAATAGATCCGAGACACTCTTGCCCGTGATCATTTCGATCACCACCTTCGCCAGACTGTAAATGTCTGACTCCGGCGCCGCATAACCCAACGCCTGCTCGGGCGCCAGATACTGTATGGTTCCGCCGGGGCGGGACAGTCCCAGGACCGACTGATCCGGATTTTTGATGATAGCCACCGAGAAATCAATCACCACGACCTCCCGGCCCGGAGGCGCCGCTGAGCGGATCATCAGATTATCCGGCTTTATGTCACCGTGACAGATATGGTGCGCATGAATCGCGGCGAGCGCCGCCCCAATCTGGCGAAGCCACGACGCACAGACATCCAGCCTGACTCCACCCTTGCGAAGCACCGCGCGAAGCGTCTCGCCCTCGACAAACTCCATCGCGATGAACTCCGACCCTTGGGGCGTGATCCCGTGCCCCACCGTGCGCACCACGTTGGGATGCGCGATCAACTCTAACGCACGCATCTCTTGGTCGAAGGCGCCGCGAGACGGGTTTCCGAACTCCTCTCGAAATAGCTTCACCGCGCACCGGCTTCCGTCCGCCAGGTCGCGCGCGGCAAACACCGTCCCGAATCCGCCGCGGGCAATGGCCTGGCTGTAGCTTTCAGAATTATTTGGCATAGAGCCGTCAACTTTATTTGGCATACTGGTCCGGTATGGACGACATGTCCGGGCTCCCAGAAGAGGCACGCAAGCTGGCTATGGAGCGCTTCCGGTTGCTCCAGCCGCACCTCGAACAGAATGAGTCTTTGATCTCGGTGGCGAAGGCCGCCGGGATTCCGTATCGAACGGCCCACCGTTTGGTTTCCGAGTATCGCCGACATGGACTCGCCGCCTTGGTGCGCAAGCAGCGGAAGGATCGAGGTCAGCGCCGTGCGGTCTCCGAATCGCTCAAGAAAGCCATCGAAGGCTTGGCCCTGCAGAAGCCGCCTCTGCCCACCGCCGCGCTCTATCGCCAAGTCCTCAAGCTTTGCCAAGAACGCGGAGAAGATCCACCCAGCTACGGCACCGTCTTCAGCATCGTGCGGAAGTTGCCCGCCGATCTGGTGACGCTGGCGCACGAAGGAACCAAGGCATACAGCAACACATTCGAACTGGTTCATCGGCGTGAAGCGGATCGCCCAAACGCAATCTGGCAGGCCGACCACACGCCGCTCGACATATTGCTCCTCCGTCCCGATGGCCAGACCGCCAAACCGTGGCTCACAACTGTGATCGACGACTACAGCCGCGCGGTGGCGGGTTACTTCCTCTCGTTTGAAGACCCATCAGCGTTGCACACCTCTCTCGCGTTGCGGCAGGCGATTTGGCGCAAGGAAGAACCGCGCTGGATTGTGTGCGGCATACCCCACGTTCTCTATACCGACAATGGAAGCGACTTCACGTCCCAACATCTGGAACAGGTCGGTGCGGAGTTGAAGATCCGGCTGGTGTTTTCCATTCCCGGCAAGCCGCGCGGTCGTGGCCGCATCGAACGTTTCTTTTCAACCGTCAACGACATGTTCTTGTGCGAGTTGCCCGGCTATGCCCCGTCCGGCGGCAGAGTCCGGGGCAAGGCTTCATTGACGCTGGCCGAGCTTGACGCCAAGTTCAGAACCTTTCTTTTGGACATCTACCATCGCCGCGACAACGCAGAGACCAAGACCCCGCCGATTGAACGCTGGGAAGCGAACGGGTTTCTACCTCGAATGCCGGATTCGCTGGAGAAACTCGACTTGCTGCTGATTCAGGTCGCCAAGACGCGCCAGGTGCGAGTGGACGGCATTCACTTCCAGAATCTCCGCTACATCTCCACGACGCTTGCTGCTTATATCGGCGAGACCGTAACCTTGCGAATCGATCCAAGGGACATGGCGGAAGTGCGCGTCTTCCACAAAGACAAGTTTTTGTGCCGCGCAGTCTGCGCCGAACTCGCCGGTGAGACCGTGCCACTCCGGGAAATCATCCGCGCCAGGAATCGGCGGCGACGGGAACTTCGTGGTGTTCTTCGAGACCGCCAGGCCGCCGTAAATACGTTGATCGACCTGAAGCGTGGAGACGCGGAGTATGCTCCACCCTCAACCACAACAGAAGAACCAAGAAAACGGGCAACCACTGCCCTCAAGCGTTACCGAAACGAGTAAGCATCAACCGCCGACAGTTGTCGAGACCCTCGAACACCGCCGCTTTACTGAGTTCTGCGACGCGTGCCGCCGATATCGGTACATAGGCCTCTGCTACGGACCGTCGGGAGTTGGCAAGACCCTTTCCGCCCGAACCTACAGCAGGTGGGACAAGGTCAAGCAATCGGACCGCTGGAGCTCTGGCCCTACGGAAGCGACGTTGCTGGATACCGTCCTCTACACGCCCGATGTGGTGAATGCGCCGGGGAACATCTCCTCCGGCATTCGGTTAGCCCGCGACACGCTGAGAGATTTGGCGAGACGCCCGGTGCGTCATGAACGGGAGCAACTGCTGGAATCCATTCAGCGGCGAGACCAAGAACAAGAAGCTGACTATCTTACGAAGCATGATTGGTTGAGCGAGGAGCCATTCCCGAAGCTCCAGCCATCCTATGGCGAGGTGGCTCGGGAGTATGGTCTTAAGGATGCGAGGATCGCCGACCCGACAACGCTCATTCTCATCGACGAGGCAGACCGTCTCCGCATGGCGAGCCTTGAACAGGTGCGGGCGATCTTCGACGCCAGTGAGGTTGGCATCGTGCTAATCGGTATGCCCGGCCTTGAGAAGCGCCTGGCGCGGTACGCGCAGTTCTATTCCAGGATCGGGTTCGTCCACGAGTTCCGTCCGCTTGGAACCACAGAAATCCGGCGGTTGTTGGCGCAACGATGGACACCAGCCGGGGTGAACCTGCCCGAACAGCCCTGGGCTGAAGAAGCAATCGCAACGATCATTCGCGTAACCGGTGGGAACTTTCGCTTGCTGCATCGGCTCCTCACGCAGATGGAGAGAATTCTGGAAATCAATTCGCTGCGAGGAGTCACTAAGGAAGCGGTCGATGCGGCGCGGGAAAGCCTGGTTATCGGCCAAGCCTGACCTCTACACTAAGCAGTCAGACGGAGTATTGCAGGGCTCGCCATGGCGAGTAAGCCAACACCGCGATTGATCGTGATCCGCTCATGACCGGAAGCTTGGTCTACTTAGAGATCGATCCAGGGATACGACTTTCGAGCCAGTGTTCAAAGAGCAATGTCCAGCTATCGACGGGTAAGCCTCTGGGGCGCAGGCCGAAACCGTGACCACCCTTTTCAAATACGTGCAGTTCAACCGCGCGCCCGGCCTTGCCCCAAGCGGCTGCGGCTTCGAGGTTGCCAGAGACCGGCAGTACGCGGTCATCCGCAGCGCAGGCGATGAAAAGTGGCGGTGCATCGGCAGGAACCGCGCCCAGCGGCTTTGACCCGTAGATTGATCCTACAAAATCGGGCCGGCTAAGACGATCCTGTGTCACGCCAGCTTCGACAGCAATGCCCGCGCCCGACGAGAAGCCCATGATACCGATTCGATCCGATTTGAGGTTCCAATCGGCATGTCGCTCACGGACGAGTTGCATGGCTCTGAACCCATCGGCGTGTGCGATGCGAGCATGCACAAGCATAGCTTGATAAGCTTTATCGAAATCGGTTCTGGCATCACGGAACACCTTGCTGAATATGGCCCTGAACTCAGCGTCGGTCTTCCCTGTATCCGCGAGGCGGAATTTGAGTAGGAATACGGTAATCCCCTTGCTGTTGAGCCACTCTGCGATCTCTATTCCTTCTTTCTGCCACGACAAAACGTGGAGCGCCCCTCCTGGACCAACGACGATTCCAGTGCCATTCGGTGTCCCTTTGGGAGGATAGACCGTAATTGTGGGATCGACTACGTTGCGGATCGTCTCACCACCTGACGTCGGATCATTGAAACGCACTTCCGTTCGAGTCCAGGTCTCTGAGCCTGGGGCAACGCCCGGCCAGAGGCGAATCTCTTGCCGGTCTGTTGCGGCGTTGAGGTTTAGAGTCCCATGAGTCAGGAGCGCAGCCGTTGAGGCTTGAAAGAACCCCCGGCGGGAATTCAAAGACATGGAAGCCAGTATACTACAGTACCTGTTGAGTGCTCAGAATCCAGAGGCAAGTGAAGCCGATTCGTTGGCAATCCGAATCTGGGCGGCACCGAAGTTGTTTTGGGTTGGCGGCAGATAGCTACTCTCTTGTCGCCAGGTGCAGAGTAACCACTACCCTCTTGACTGGTAAAACTGACTCGTTGCTCAAACGAACGTTTTTGCAACGACTTCCGCTGTGGCGCGTTTCTGGGATATCTGCATTGCAAAAAGGTATTGCTCAATGTAAAGTAATGGCAATACATTATCGCAATGCTCATAGGCTACGCCCGAGTCTCAACCAACGATCAGGAAACCGCCACCCAGGTGACGGCGTTGAAGGCGGCGGGCTGTGAGCGGACTTATCGCGAGAAGGCTTCCGGCGGGAGGTGGGACCGGCCCGAACTCCATCGGCTCCTCGACCAAATCCGCAAAGGGGACGTGCTGGTTGTTTGGAAGCTCGATCGGCTTTCGCGCTCGCTCCGCGATGTTCTGGCGATCATGGATCGGCTCAGCGAAGCTGGAGCCGGCTTCCGCAGCCTGACCGAAGCGATCGACACCACAACGCCGGCAGGAAGAATGATGATGCAGATGGTCGGGGCGTTCGCTGAATTCGAAAGGATGATGCTACGGGAAAGAACCAAGGCGGGTTTGGATTCAGCCCGCCGGGATGGTCGGATCGGCGGGCGCCCTCCAAAACTCTCACCTCAACAGCAAGCGGAGATCATCCGAATGGTCTCGAAAGGTCGTAAAACAGCAGCGGACGCGGCCAGGCTATTCAAGATTCATCCCTCCACGGTCTCACGGTTGCTGGCGCGGTCGCCGCGCTCCAAGGCCGGCTATGCCAAATAGCGCTGAAAGACTATGCCAAATAATTATGAAAGTGACACCTGGCCCAGGACAAACCGGCCATCGAGCGTCGCACCCGGCAGTCTCTCCGATTCGGACCGGAGAATCTCCGCGCGCGCCTCCGTCAGATCGGGCAACGGCGGCAACTCTTTCCTCCGTCGCCGTCGCCGCGCGATCGCTGCGAGAATCCCGGCGAACCCGGCGATCGGCAGCGCGACCACCCCTGCGTTCTTCAGCATTGTCGCGACAGAACGCTGGATGCGGAACGGAAACCGCACAGGCTCGCTGTTCCATCCCCGCGCCACTTCGACCTCATATCGGCCCGGGCTGAGTCCCGGCCATACCAGTTCTCCCTTCTCGCTGACCTTCCAGTCCCGATCCGTAGGATGAAGCCTATACCGCAGGGGCAGCCAGGCAAAGCCGGATACACGGATGGACAGGGAGCCTGGTTGCTCGAATTCCGGCGGAAACCCCGCGGGCTCGAGGAAACGTCGGTTGCCGTAACTCAGGGCAGTGATTCTGGGACGGTCGGATCCGCCGAACCAACTGGAATCGGGCCGCAATTGTGCGATCCCGTTTTCTGTGCCCACCCAGACGCTCCCGTCGTCATCCTCCAGCAAGGCGTAACGCCCGACCACCGCCGACGGTAGTCCTTCCGTCTCGGACATATGAACCCAATCGCCCGTATCGGTATGCACGCCATCCGACACCCAGACTCCATCGTCGTGACTCGCCCTCCATACCCAACCGCGCCGGTCGACGCGAATCAGCGTGGTGTTCCATTGCCGGTCGCTTCTCGCGTTCTCGAAGTGAGTGGCGCTCCAGCCTTGCCCCGACCGTCGGAATCGCGAGAATCCACGGTCTCGATAGGCCACCCATAAATCTCCGTTGGCTCCCAGGGAGAGACTCAGCGGGCGGCCCAACAGTCCATTCTTTGCGGAAAGGACCATCTCGCATCGGTCCCCCACGACGCGGCACACGTTGTCCTCGATCGCGGCCCAACCGGCGCCGTTGCTGTCCAACGCGATGTCCTGTACGTTGAATTCGCTCGTCGGCCGCAGAATCGTAGTCCAATGGCCGCCGCTGTAGCGACAAAGCCCGACTTTTCCGCCGCACAGCACGCTGCCGTCCGGCTCGGCGATCACCCGCCGCAAGGAAGTTTCCTGTATTCCCGAGGACGTTCCAAAACCGTGGAGCACCCGTCCGTCGGCCGAGAGCTCCACTAGGCCGCCGAGCCGAAATAGTCCCAAGGCCGTCCCTCTGCCGCCTGTAACGTAGCTGATCCCGGGCCGGCTCGTATTCTCATTAATTGCCGTCCAACTGCGATGGCTCTCCTTGTGAAGAAGAATGCCTTTGGCGGTCGCCGCGAGCCAGCTTGAGGGCCCCGCGCGCATGATCGATGTGACTTCCCCGTAGGCATCGGATAATTGCTCGACATCGGCAAGCGGACCCATCCCGAGGACAGCTAGCCCCTTTTCGGCTACTCCTAGCCAGATGCGGCCGCCGGCATCCTCGAACACGCAGTTTACCTGCTGCCCCTCGATCTGTCGGATCGCGACCTTGTGCAACTTCCCGTCTTCCATCAGCCATGGGAAGTCCCCGGGAATCCAGATTCGGCCCAGATGGTCTTCATACATTCCGGGGCGTGAATTCCCACGCGTGAAATTCCCCACATAGAAGTTCTCCCGTGGCTGATGCCCATCGAGCAGAGTCACAACGCCCGAAAAGAACGCCCGCGAATAGACCCGGCCAGCAGAGTCTCGGAGTAAGTGCTGGACGTCATGAGTTCCCATTTCGTCAGGGATGCGGCCGTCAAGCACGGTTCGGTTCCCGGCGACATACTCTCGGAACTCGCCTTCGCGGATCGCTTTCTGCAGGTTGGCGTCATTGCGAACCCCGCACGGACGATCGCCGCAACGCTGCCACAGCCAGCCGTCGCGTGAGAGCCACGCCCAATGCCCGATCGGTTTCTGGGGATGCACTTGGACTCCCCGTTCACTCCAGGACACGCCTGCCAACTGAGGTGTGAAGTCTGGCGCGATTTCGAGCGTCAACACAAGATCGTTGGTGAGGCTGGTGATCCCGACTGTGTGTCGGCCGGAGATCTTCTTCACCACTCCGTCCACATACGCAAACAACCCGTTCTTGGCGGCTGCCAGCACAGCGGGACCGACCATGGCGACGGTGGACGGCGTGTCGAAATCCCCCTCGATCTTCTGGAAGTTATACCCGTCGAACCGGAAGACACCCTCATCCGCGGCCAACCAGAGAAACCCGCGCCGATCCTGGGCAATGCTGATCGGAGAGATCCGCTGAGTCGGATCTGAGAAGAATCGCAGTGCGGGATCCGCGCCGGCCAGGCACGGGAGCAGCGCTAGCAGGCCGATGCGGATTTCTCGACGCACGCTCCAATAGTAACTTAAGCCGGACCAACTCAAGGATGAGGAGAGCGTCCTGTGTGCTCCCTGCGCCTCACTTCCGCCCCCTCCTGAGTAAGAAACCGTCCCCGATTCCATACCCCGAAAATCGACGTTCACAGAAAATGAATAACTATATTTCCAGTCGTTGCAACAACATCCGAAAACCGACTCCCCTCGATTTCCTGAGTCGCCCGTTAAGCTGAGAGTAGAAGGTAAGAGCGAGGAATGCGACGCCATATGAGCTGCCGCCCAACCGCTGAGTCGGCGGAACGGGCGAATCGAGCGACTCAGTAGCCCGCTGCCACCTGTCGTCAGTGGCTAGTCGGAAAATTCGACGAAGCCATAGGCAAAGCGCAGTGGAGCGTCAAATCGAAGAAACAAAATGTGATATCAATATCCCAATGGCTCGCCGGATGCCCGATTACAAAACGAACCCACTCGCGGCCGTGGAGCCACCACTGGCGCGTGTTACAAAAAAGGGGGTGGAAAAAGCAAACGGTGGCCGTTCTGTCAGACGGCCACCGATCAAGGGGGGTCTTTAGATTCCATGAGTCCCAAAATCGGAGTGGGGACTCGTCACTCAGTGATCTCAGAATACCCGCCAAAGCCCTCGGCAACAATAATAGAAACAGATTACGGGTCCTGAATCGACGTGGAATCCAGAAGATCATTGAGCCTGCGCCTGCTCGCCGGCCTCGCGGTGACGCTGTCGGCGGTGGTGGTGTACTCCGGCTACACCATCGTGCAGATGCGCAGCCTGCGGCAGTTGCAGGACGACATCATCGACCGCAACCGTAAGGACTCCCTGCTGTTGCTGCGCATCCAGAACAATCTGAACGGGTTGGCCAACGCCATGCGCGACATGCTGGACGCCAGCGAGCCCTATCCGCTGACCGCCTGGCGCAGCCAGTTCCTGCGCATCCGCGTCGACCTGGAGGACGCCGTCGACCGCGAGCGAAAGTTCGCTCCCGCCAGCCGCACCGCCGATCAGGCCCGCTACTTGGCCAGTTCCATGGCCCAGTATTGGGACGCGCTCGACCGCATCTTCGAACTGGCGGGCCGCGACGAGGCCGAAGCGCGCACGCGGATCAAGATCTCCTTGCAGGCCCGCCAGGATGCGCTCACCACCGCCGTGGCCCGTTTGCTCGTCCAGAACAATGAGAGCGAGGAGCAGGCGGCCGCCGAGATCCAGCGCATCTACGCGCGCGTGGAGCGCAACGTCTACGTGTTCCTGGCGGCCATCCTGCTGGTGGTGGCGTTCACCAGCGCCTACCTGCTCCAATACAACCGGCGGGTGTTCGACGAGGTGACCGCCCTGTCGGACCGGCGCAGCGAGCTCGCCCAGCAGTTGATATCGATGCAGGAAAGCACCTTCGCCTCGATCTCGCGCGAACTTCACGACGAGTTCGGACAGATCCTGACCGGCGTCGGCGCCATGCTCCAGCGTCTGCACCGCAAGGCCGACCCGGCCGACACGCGCCTGCGCGCCGACTTGCGGGAGGTCCACGAGATCGTCCAGGCCACGCTTGAGAAGGTCCGGACACTCTCGCAGGCCCTCCATCCGGTCATGCTCGACGAGGTGGGGCTCGAGAGCGCCATGGACCATTACCTGCCAGGTTTCGAGAAGCGGACCGGCATTGCGATTCAATATGAGAAGAGCGGTGAGAGCGTTCCGGTCGACCGCGAACTGGCGATTCACCTGTATCGCGTGATGCAGGAGGCGCTCAACAACGTCGCGCGGCACTCGAAGTCCCGGCGCGCCGACGTGCGGCTCAGCTTTGAGCCGCGTTCGCTCACACTCGAAGTGGAAGACGAAGGAATCGGGTTTAAGGAAGGCAGCGGCAAGGGCATGGGGCTGATTTCGATGCGCGAGCGCGCGGAGATGATGAAGGGGAAGGTGGAGTTCTTGCGGGGCCGCTCGGGCGGTACCCTGGTGAGGTTGACCGTCCCGTTGCGAATGGAGGAGGCCCATGCCTGAGTCCGTGAAGATCCGCGTCCTGCTGGTGGACGACCACGGACTGGTGCGCCGCGGGTTCCGCCGCATGCTCGAGGACGACGAGGGCATTGAGGTCGTCGGCGAGGCGAGCGACGGACACGAGGCCGTCGAAGCGGCGCTCGAACACAAGCCGGATGTCGTGGTGATGGACTTCGCCCTGCCCAGCATGAACGGCGCCGTGGCCACCCGCCACATGCTCAAGTCCTCGCCGGAGCTGCCCGTGCTGATCCTCAGCATGCACTCTGAGCCGACCTACGTGCAGACCTGTCTGGAAGCGGGCGCGCGCGGCTACCTGCTCAAGAATGCGATGGACCTGGAGTTGGTAGAGGCCGTCCGGAAGGCGGCGTCGGGAGAGATGGTGCTCGATCCGCGCCTCGCCGTTCAGGCAGGGCTGAAGACCGCGGCGCCGTCGCTGACCACCCGTGAACTCGAGGTGCTCCAGTTGATCGTGCACGGCAAGTCGAACAAGGACATCGCCGTGGTGCTGGGCGTCAGCGCCAACACCGTGGCCGTCCACCGGGCCAAAATTATGTCCACCCTGGGCATGCATAATACGGCCGAACTGGTGGTGTACGCCATCCGCAATGGACTGGTGAGCATCGCGTGACCCGCAGGACCTTTCTGGCCTCTGGCGCATCGGCCCTGGCGGCCGCCCCGCGGGCCCCTGGGTTCCGTCTGGCCGATGTCACTGCCCGCGCCGGCATCGAGTTCCGGCATAACAGCGGCGCCTTCGGGCTGAAGTACCTGCCGGAAACCATGGGGCCCGGCTGCGCCTTCATCGACTATGACGGCGACGGCTGGCTCGACATCCTGATCTCGAACGGCATGGACTGGCCGGGTCACAAGAAGCAGCGCACCACGCCGCGCCTGTACCGCAATAACCGCGACGGGACCTTCACCGACGTCACGCGCGAGGCCGGGCTCGCCATCGAAATCTACGGCATGGGCGTGGCGGTCGCCGACTATGACAACGACGGCTGGCCGGACATCCTGTTCACGGGCGTCGGCCAGAACCGCCTATTCAAGAACACCGGCAAGGGCCATTTCATCGACGTCACGGAAAAGGCCGGATTGGGCGGGCGCAGCGCCTTCAGCACCTCGGCGTTCTGGTTCGACTACGACCGCGACGGCCTGCTGGACCTGTTCGTGTGCAACTACGTGCGATGGTCGCCAGAGCATGACGTGTTCTGCAGCGTCGACGGGAAGCACAAGTCCTACTGCACGCCGGAGGCCTATCGCGGCTCCACCTGCTGGTTGTTCCGCAACCGCGGTAACGGGACCTTTGAGGACGTGACGGCCAAGAGCGGCGTCTTCGACGCGAGTTCGAAGTCGTTGGGCGTGGCCCTCATCGACTACGATCGCGACGGCTGGCCGGACATCGTGGTGGCCAACGACACCCAGCCGAACAAACTGTACCGGAACGCCCGTAACGGGACCTTCGAGGAGGTGGCCGTGCGAGCCGGCCTGGCCTTCAGCGAGGATGGCAAGGCCCGCGCCGGAATGGGGATCGACGTCGCCGACTTCCAGAATTCCGGCGTCCAGGGCATCGCCATCACGAACTTCGACAATGAGATGATGGCGCTCTATCAGGGCGGCGCGGCGGGCAGTTACGCCGACATCGCCATCAAGTCCGGCGTGGGCCAGTTGTCCCGCACCAGCCTGGGCTTCGGCTGCGTGTTTTTTGACGCCGACCTGGACGGCCGTCTCGACCTGGTGGCCGCCAACGGCCACATCGACGCCACCGTGCGCAACATCCGCAGCAACGTTGGCTACGCCCAGCCGCCCCACATGTTTCTCAATGAGGGCGGCGGCATGTTCCGCGACGTCGCGCGGGAGGTCGGCGCGGAGTTCTCGACTCCCAAGGTGGCCCGCGGCGTGGCCTGCGGCGACTTCGACCGCGACGGCGACGTCGACGTCCTGGTGACGACGAACCAGGGCCCGGCCTATCTATACCGCAACGATGTCTCGAACGGAAACCGGGCCATCCGGTTCAAACTGACCGGCCTCAAGTCGAACCGCGACGCCATCGGATCGGTGGTGCGCGTGTTTACCCCGGACGGCGCGCAGTTGCGGATGGTGAAGACCGGTTCGAGCTATCTCTCGCAATCCGAGTTAGCCGTCACCTTCGGACTCGGCCGGCGGGAATCCGCCGACCGCGTCGTCATCGAATGGCCCAGCGGCCGCACGGATGAGTTCAAAGGGCTGCGCGCAGGCAGCTACGAATGCGTCGAAGGTCAGGCGCCGAAGTCGTGACGCCTATTGCTGACCGCCCGCCACGTAATAACCCGGCCGCGTGCGGATCTTCAGCCCCGGGCGTCCCTTCACCGTCACGTTGATGACGTGGAACCCCGCCTCGTCCACGTTGGTCGGCGTATAACTCAGCAGGTATTGCGAGTGTAACTCCTCGCCGATATCGGAAATCACCCGCTCGAGTCCCCGCTGTGTTCCGAAAGTGTACTCGCGGCCGCCGGTGTACTTCGTATAGACCTCCGACGGATTATCGATGAACAGGCCCTTCACGCCCTTGAAGATTTCGACGAACACGGGGACGTAGTTGCCGTTGTTGGTCATCTGCAACTGCTCGGTCGGAGTCAGGACGCCGCCGGTGGGGCTGTGATGCGCCTCGGCGGGAATCGAGGGCGGCCGCACATAGGGCGTGCTGCGCGTCGCGGCGGTGAGCAGGTGCGGAATGTCGACGGCGTAGATCAGCACGTTGGCGAATGTCGCCGCCTCCATCACCTCTCGCGGCCGGAAGGAGCCCGCGATGTCGCGCGTCTCGCTGATCAGGATGATGATCCGGCGCCGGTCCTTGGGCCGGTTGCGCAGCATGTTGATGGCCTGCATGGTGGCGTCGTTCAGCACGCTGGAACTGCTGCCGGCGGTGATCTTCTTGAGCGCGGCGTCGATCTTGGTCCCGTCGTTGGTGAACTCCTGCAGCGTCCGGATGCGGTGGTCGAAGCACATGATGGCCACCTCTCCGCTTTCGCCGGCCACCAGCGTGGTGAGGTCCGCGCCGATGCGCCGGATCTTCGGCAGCAGTCCGTCCATGTCCGCGTTGGCCTGGATCGCCACCACGATCGACAGCGGCTGAAACACCACGTCCTGCTTGACGATCTGAGGCTTGTCGTTATCGGTAAGGGTGAACTCGTCCACGTGCAGGCCGTTCACAAACCGGTTGTCGCGATCGAGCACCGTGGTGGGCGCGATCACCACCCGCGTGGTGACGCCGAACTTGACGTCCTCCTGCGCGGTCAGCCGGACGGCGGCCGCCGCCAGCAGAAGCGCGATCACAATGATTGCGGAAGCTCTCATAAATCCCTATTCTTGGACGTTTTCCTTGCTGGTTGAGTTTCGTTGCCCGGTTCCGTGCTCGGTGCGGCCCTCGAGCAGGTCCACAATGTGCGGCGCGAGTGGAGCGATGGCGTCCACCGATTCGACGGCCCCTTTGGGCGATCCCGGCAGATTCACGATCAGCGCCCGTTTACGCGTCCCGGCGACGGCGCGCGAAAGCGGCGCCAGATAGGTGTGCTTGCGGCCCTCGGCCCGCATCAGTTCGCCCAGGCCGGGAATTTCCCGTTCGATGGCGGCGCGCGTCGCCTCGGGCGTCACGTCCCTCGCGGCGACGCCGGTGCCGCCCGTGGTGAGGATCACGTTGGCGCGGTCCTGGTCGGCGGCGGACTTCAGCAACTCGGCGATCTGTTCGGAGTCGTCGGCCACCAGTTCGCGGCCCACCACCGTCCAGCCCAGTTCGACCGCTCGGGCGGCGACGGCGGGCCCGGAACGGTCCTGCCTGGTTCCGGCGACGGCCGAATCGCTGACGGTGATCACCAGTACGCGCATCATGCCGGCCGCCGCCAGTCTCCGCTCTTGCCGCCGGTCTTCTCGATCAGGTAAACGTCCTGGATCTCGATGCCCTTGTCGAGCGCCTTCGTCATGTCGTAGACGGTGAGGGCGGCGACGGTCGCCGCTGTCAGCGCCTCCATCTCGACGCCGGTGCCCGCGGTGGTGGTGGCGCTGGCGACGATCCGCACGCCGCCCTGCTCGACCACCGCATCGACATCGGCGTGCGTGAGCGCAATGGGATGGCACATGGGGATCAGGTCGGAGGTGCGCTTGGCGGCCATGACGCCGGCCACGCGGGCCGTTTCGAGCGGATCGCCCTTGGGATTCGCGCGCAATCCCGCCACCACGGCCGCGGTCATGCGTACAAAGGCGTGCGCGCGCGCCGTGCGCCGCGTGGCGGTCTTGCCCGAGACGTCGACCATGGAGGCGCGCCCGGCGGCGTCGTAGTGCGAAAGCTCGCTCATTTCAACAACACTCCGATCTCGTCGCCCGCCTCCCAAGACTCCCGATCCGGTTCGCTCACCAGGTAGGCGTTGGCGCGAGCGAGCGTGACGACATCCGATGAGCCGGAGGTCCGCAACGGCGTCAGCACTCCGCCAGGCCCTAGAGTGGCGGGCAGAAATCGTGTCAGCCCCGGCTTCTGGCGAAACGGGGCGGTGAGCCTGGCTCGCGCGATGGCGAGCGTCGGCTCCGTCATTCCGGCCAGCAATTCGACGGCGGCCCGAGCCAGCACTTCAAACGTCACCATGGTGGAGGTCGGGTTGCCGGGCAGGCCGAAAAAGAATGTGCCCCGCGCTCGCCCAAACACCAGCGGCTGACCCGGTTGGATGCGCACCCGATCGAAATGGAACTCCGCGCCCAAGTCCGCCAGTACGGTCTCCACGATGTCGTACTTGCCCGCCGACACTCCTCCGGAAAGAAGCAGCAGGTCAGCGGCCAATCCCCGCTCGATCAGCTCTCGAGTGTGATCGTAGCGGTCGCGCGCCACCGGTAAAAGGTGCGGGCGGCCTCCGGCGCGCGTCACCTGGGCGGCCAGCGACCAGGCGTTCGAATTCCGGATTTCGAAGTCGCGGGGCTGCTGGCCAGCCTCCACGATCTCGTCGCCTGTGGCGAGTATGGCCACAGAGGGCCGCCGATACACTCTCAAATCCGCGCGCCCGACGGTGGCGGCCATGGCGATGGAGGCGTAATCGAGGCGGCGCCCGCGCGGGACCACGACGTCGCCGCGCCGGGCCTCCGCCGCTCTGGGAGAGATGTTCTGGCCGGCCGACGGCGCGGGGAAGGCGATCCGGTCGCCGTCGCGCTGGACATGCTCCACCATCACCACGGCGTCCGCGCCTGCCGGCGCCGGGGCGCCGGTCATGATCTCGACCGCTTCGCCGGGGCCGACGG
This sequence comes from Acidobacteriota bacterium, assembly GCA_018268715.1. GTDB lineage: Bacteria > Acidobacteriota > Terriglobia > Bryobacterales > Bryobacteraceae > TMP-7. The sequence continues at coordinate 39,338 of JAFDVZ010000018.1, forward strand.
CGCCTTCGAAAATCGTTCCCGCCCTTACCTCGCCGATGACGCGGACGCCCGTCACGGGTCCCGCCGACGCCACCGCGAAGCCGTCGCGCATGGAGCGATCGAGCGGCGGGTAGTCGCGGTCGGCGGCGACATCCTCGGCAAGCACGCGGTCGGCGGCGTCGGCGAGCGCTGCGATTTCGGTTGGCGGTTCACCGCTCGCCGCGCGAACTTCCCGCAGGACGCACGCACGCGCATCGGTGAAGGTGACGGTTGACACTCACCACATTCTAGCCCGTCGGCCCAGTCCGCTAACGTCGCGTGGCTCGCCTAGGCGACAACCCAGACGCAAACGGTGAACGGACAGTGAACCCGTGCCGTCCGCCGCCGGAGTAGCAGCGCCCTTGCTCGCCCACGGACAGGCCGGGTACAAATGGTGAACGGAAAGAGAATCTGTGCCGTCCGCTGCCGGAGCAGCGGCGTTCGTTTCAAACCGCCGGGATCCCCCGCCGTCGGCGCTGGCTCGCCCACGCGATGAGGCTGCT
>JAFDVZ010000018.1:39945-148188 GCA_018268715.1 Acidobacteriota bacterium
AACGGACAGAGAATAGGCACGTTCCGCAGCCGGAGCAGGAGGCGTCCGCTTAGGTTACCGCCAGTCCCTCCGCCGACGGCTCCAAGCTCCCCTGTGTTATGAGGCCTGGCAAATCGGTGAACGGAACGAAAATCGGTGCAGTCCGCTGCCGGAGCAGCGGAGTTCGCTTCCGACCACCGGTTCGACCGCCAACCGTGCCTAGCTTGCCTGCGTGATGAGGCCGGGCAAATCGGTGAACGGAACGAGAATCGGTGCAGTCCGCTGCCGGAGCAAACGCGTCGGTTCAAACCGTCGGGATCCCCGCCGACGGTGCCTAGCTCGCCCACGCTGTGAGACCGAGCAAACGGTGAACGGAACGAAAAGCGGTACAGTCCGCTCCCGGAGCGGCGTTTGCTTCAGACCACCAGTTCCCCGCCGACCGCGCTAGCTCGCCCATGCGATGAGGCCGGGCAGAGCGGTGAACGGACAGAAAATCCGTGTCGGCCGCTGCCAGGTGGCGTCCGCTTCCAACCGCCAGTTCCACCGCCACGCGCCTGGCTCGCCCACGCTACAAGACCGAGCATAGCGGTGAACGGACCGAGAATCTGTGCAGTCCGGCGCCGGAGCAGCGACGTTCGCATCAGATCGCCAGTTCTCCGCCGACGGCGCTGGCTCACCCATGCGATAAGGCCGGGCACAGACGGTGCACGGATCGTGAACCCGTGCAGTCCGCTGCCGGCGCAGCGGCGTTCGCTTCATACCGCCGCCAACGGCGCCTAGCTCGCCCACGAGATCAGGCCGGGAACAAACGGCGTGAACAGATCGGCGTGACTCGGCCGCACGCGGACAGTGAACCCGTGCAGCCCGCTGCCGGAGCAGGCGGCGTTCGCTTCAAACCGCCAACTTCCGCCGCCGGCGTCGCCGACGCTCCGCATACGCTCGACGGCGGGCTCCTGAATTTCGTTCAACGGGCTTAGCTTCCCGACATACAGCTCCACGGCGACATCCTCGGGTGAAAGGCCCGCCAGGTGGATGCGCGCCTTCACCGTCACGTTCGCGCCCACCAGCACCGACGAGGTCGCGTCCCGGCGAGCCTCCTCAATGCGGACCCGCGGCCACTCCGCGCGAACCCGGGCCTGCCACGCCGCCAGCGCGCGAGTCCGAGCCGCCCCGTTCTCGTCCACCGATTGGAACTGGCTGTGCGCGCGGAAATAGTAGCCGCACATGTAATCGCCCACCATCCGATGCGTGTTGACGAACCGGCACAGCGATCCGATGGACGCCTTCATGCGTTCGATCCAGCGTCGCGGAATGCGATCGGGACCGCGGTCGTAGAAGGCCGGCACCACGTCGCTCTCGAGCAGATCGTAGAGCGCGTCGGCTTCAAGCTGATTCTGGTACTCGGCATCCGGGTACTGCTCGCCCTTGCCGATGGCCCAGCCGATGAGCGGCGGGTTGGCCGGATCCCGCCACACCTCGTCCCACCATCCGTCGAGCGTACTCAGGTTCAACACGCCGTTGGCGGCCGCCTTCATGCCGCTGGTGCCGCTCGCCTCATTGGGACGCAGCGGCGTGTTCAGCCACACGTCGACGCCCTGCACCAGGTAGCGCGCCACCGACATATCGTAGTTCTCCAGAAAGACGATGCGTCGTCCGAGCTCTTTCTGCCGCGTGACGGTGGACAGTTGCCGGATCAGGTCCTTGCCCATGTCGTCGCGGGGGTGCGCCTTGCCGGCGAAGATGATCTGCACCGGCCGCTGCGGATCGTTGAGAATACGGGTCAGCCGCTGCATGTCGCGCAGGATCAAGGTGGCCCGCTTGTAGGTGGCGAAGCGGCGGGCGAAACCGATGGTGAGCGCGTCCGGATCGAGGATCTCATCGGCGGCCTCGATCTCCGAGGGTGGAGCGCTGCGCCGGACGCGCTGCTCCCGGACCCTGGTGCGGGCCCAGGCCACCAGGCGGTCGCGGCGCCGCTCATGCGTTCGCCACAGCTCCTCGGCGGGGATCGAGTTCACCCGCGACCACACCTCTCCGTTGGCCAGGTCGTCGCGCCAGGCCGGCCCCAGGTAGCGGTCGTAGAGCTGGTTCATCTCCAGCGACGTCCAACTGCGGAAGTGCACGCCGTTGGTCACATGGCGGATGGGGATCTCGTCTTCTGGCACGCCCGGCCACAGCACGCGCCACATGTGGCGGCTCACCTCGCCGTGCAGCTTGCTGACGCCGTTGGATTGCGTGGCCAGGCGCAGCGCGAGCACGGTCATGCAGAACTCGCCCTGGCCCGGCGCCGAGCGGCCCAGGTCCATGAAATCGGTCCAGGAGATGCGCAGGCGGTCGGCGAAGCCGTGGAAGTAGCGCTCGATCAGCTCGGGGCCGAAGTAGTCGTGGCCGGCCTCGACGGGAGTGTGCGTGGTGAAAACGAGGCTCGCGGATGCAAGCACGCGGGCTTCCTCAAACGACAGGCCGCGGGTTTCCATCAGGCGGCGGATGTGCTCGACGGCCAGGAACGCGGAGTGGCCCTCGTTCATGTGATAGACGGTCGGGCGGAGTCCCAGCGCCTCCAGCGCGCGATAGCCCCCGACCCCCAGCAGGATCTCCTGGCGGATGCGGGTTTCGCGATCGCCGCCGTACAGCGTATCGGTGATGTCGCGATCCTCGGGCCGCGGATTCCGGTCGAAGTTGGTGTCGAGCAGGTACAACGCGATCCGGCCCACCTGCACGCGCCACACCTGGGCGTAGACGGGGTGGTCCGGCAGGTCCACCGAAACCACCAGTTGGGCGCCCGACGGGTCGCAGGCGGGACTGACGGGCAGGTTGTGAAAATCGTTGTCCTCGTAGGCCTCCTGCTGCCAGCCGGCCTGGTTGAGGTATTGCTTGAAATAGCCTTGCTGGTACAGCAGTCCGACGCCGGTGAGGGGCAACCCCAGGTCGCTCGCCGATTTCAGATGGTCGCCGGCCAGCATGCCGAGGCCGCCGGCGAAGATCGACAGGCATTCGGTGATGCCGAATTCGGCCGAAAAATAGGCAATCGAGGGCAGGTTGCCCGGGCGCGCGCCGCAGTGTTTCTGAAACCACGCCGGCTGCTCCGCCAGGTACGATTCCAGGTCGGATTCCACGCGCTGGAGATGCGCCAGAAAAGCCTGATCGTCGGCCGCCTCCTCGAGCTTATTCTGGGCGATGCTGCCCAGCATCAACACCGGATTATGCCCGGTCTTTTCCCATAATTCGCGGTCCAGGCGCCGGAATAGCTCGACGCTTTCGTGACTCCACGCCCATCGCAGGTTGTAGGCGATGGTGCGAAGGGCCTCGAGTTGGATGGGAAGAGCTGGAACGACGCTGAATTGCTGAATCGGTCTCACACTTGCATCCTAGTGCGCGCCGGAGGACGGGCGCAAGCCCTTGAGAGGCGGGCCCGCGGGCGCCAATCCGGTGAATTTCCTCCGATTCTCACGAAATTCCCGTGTCGGTCGATGAGCCACTTGGGAGTTCTTCCTGAATGGTACGTTTTCGTGATCTAAATCTTGCGCCAAAGATGATGAGCGGATTCGCGGCGACGGCGATCATCACTTTGGGGGTAGGGTGGTTCGGGGTTCGCGACGTGAGTCTCGACAACGACGCCATCGAAACACTATACAAACGACGCCTGGGAGGCGTTTCTGACCTGAAGCAGGCGCAAATCGAATTGTTGCGTTCCCTGTCCGGTCAGAAGAACGCTCTGGTGGCCTACACGCCGGAGCAGCGCGACGCGCACATTAAGGATATGCGCGAAGCCGAGACGAATTTCCAGACCCTCATGCACAAGGCCGACGGCGTCGCTCAGGGCGACGAGGAACGCCAGTTGAACAACGCCATCGACCGGGCCTGGGCGGAGTTTCAGAGCGTCAACAACCAAGTGGCTCAGAAACTGGCGAACTCGGAGGCCGAGGCGGCCTTCCAGTTGTCCAATGGCGCGGCCCGGGCGGCCTTCGAACAAACGCAGAGCGCGCTCGAAAAGGCCGTCGAATACCGCAAGGCGCTGAGCGGGCGCGAGTATGAGTCGACGCTCGCGCGCAACCAGGAGGCCCGGCTGTGGCTGATCGGCCTGGCGTTTCTGGGGTCCGGCATTGGGCTGGCGTTCGGCTATCTGATCTCGCGAGCCGTGGCGCAGCCGATCCACCACATCGTGGAAGGTTTCAACCGGCTGGAGAAGGGCAACCTGACGGGTCGCCTGGACATCGATTCGACCGACGAGATTGGAGTGCTGGCGAACGCCTACAATCGCGTGGTGGAGCGCCTTCGCGGCGTGGTGGGCGATGTCCAGCAGGCGTCCTCGCGCGTATGGGAAGCCGTGGCGTCGGTTTCCGGGCACGCCAATGCGGGGCGCCAGGCCGGCAATTCCGCCACGATTGAAGCCACCGCAGCCGCCATCCGGCAGATTGCGAGCGCGGCCGAACAGAACGCCGCCCTGGCGGCCAACGCCGCGCACGAGTTCGACTCCGCGCAGGCCAGTTCGGCCGAAGGCCGCGAGGCCGTCAAGCGGATGACCGAGGCGGTGCTGCAAATCAACGCGAGCAGCAAGAAGATCTCCCAGATCATCCACGTGATGGACGAAATCGCGTTTCAGACTAACCTGCTGGCGCTGAACGCGGCGGTGGAGGCGGCCCACGCGGGCGAGGACGGAAAAGGCTTCGCCGTGGTGGCGGCCGAGGTTCGCGCGCTCGCCCAGCGAAGCGCCGAAGCGGCCAAGGACATCACCCAACTGATCGCCGATTCGGTGTCCCGCGCCGCCGCCGGGCAGGATCTCGCGCTGCAGTCCGGGCGCGCCCTGGAAGAGATCGCCAACAACGTCTCCAGCGTCAGTGAGATGGTGCGGAACATGGCGCAGAGCTCCAACGAACAACGCGAAGCCATGCGAGAAGCCAACACCGCCATCGGTCGCATCGACGAGACCATGCGTCAGAACGCCGAGGAGGTAAAACATCTAACCGGCGTTGTGTCGTATTTTCAGATTGGATGATCGAGCGCGGAGAACTCGGGCTAGTCGACAGAATTCGTAAACGGGCGGCCGGATGGACGGGGCCGCAGATCGTCGCCGGCATTGGAGACGACTGCGCCGTCTTCCGGCCGAACGCGCGTGAAGACCTGGTGTTCACGACCGATTTCCTGATTGAAGACGTCCACTTCCGCCGCGACACGCATTCGCCCGAGGACATCGGTCACAAGGCGCTGGCGCGCGGGTTGAGCGACATCGCCGCCATGGGCGCCGAGCCCAGGTTCGCGCTGCTGTCGCTGGCCCTTGCGCCGTGGGTGGACGACCTGTGGGTGGATCGTTTCTACACCGGATTCCTGCGGCTGGCGCGCCGGTGGAAGACGACGCTCGCCGGCGGCGACCTCTCGCACACCGACAAAGTCGCCTGCGACATCGTCGCGTGCGGCGCCGTTCCCCGTGGACAGGCGCTGCGGCGGGACAGCGCGCGCGTGGGCGATGCGGTCTGGGTGTCCGGCGCGCTCGGCAAGCCGTGGCGGACGCATCTGCGTCCCAAGCCTCGCATCGATGTGGGACTCGCGGTGCGCGGCTTCGCCACCGCGGCGATGGATCTCACCGACGGCCTGGCGCTCGACCTGCACCGTCTGTGTCAGGCTTCCGGCGTGTCGGCGGAGTTGGACCGCGTGCCGGTGGTGCGCGGCTCAACCCAGCAGCAGGCGTTGTATGGCGGCGAGGACTACGAACTGCTGTTCACCGCGCCGGAGGGCGTCGCCGCGCCTCGCGGCTGCCGAAGGATCGGGTCCATCGGGGACGGTCCCGTGGGCCAGGTGTCGCTTGGCGGAGCCGCGCTCCCGGTGCGTGGATACGACCATTTCCGTCTATGATGTCGGAATGGAGACCGTCCTTGATGAACTGATCCGCCGCGAGCCGATTTTCCACCGTCCGGAGTTCGGAACCTCCCGCGCCGACTTCGATCGCATGATGTCGCCGGACTTCTGGGAGGTGGGCGCGTCGGGCCAGTGCTACTCGCGCGAGTTCATTCTGGACGTGCTGGAGCGCCGCCACGCCTCGCCGCATGACGACGTCTGGGAGGCGTCGGACTTCCGCTGCCGCCGCCTGTCGGAAGACGTCTACCTGCTCACCTATCTGCTGACGCAGAACCACACGCGCCGCACGCGCCGCTCCACCCTCTGGCGACGCACGCCGGAGGGATGGACGATCGAGTACCACCAGGGCACCCTCATCGCCGATACCGTTTAATCGTGCCGCAGCGCCTCCAAAGGGTCGATGCGAATCGCGCGCCGGGCGGGCAGGAACACCGCCGCCGCGGCGACGCACGCCAGTGCCGCGCAAGCCGCCGCCATCGGGCCGTAGCCGGGAACCGCCACATTGCCGATCAACGGCGCCGCCAGCTTCCGGGCCTCGATCGCGAGCAGAGCGCCCATCAGCAGTCCAACGCCGAGGGTGAGCGCCGCCTCGCCCAGCACCATCCCCGTCACATGGCCGCGCCTTGCGCCCAACGCCATCCGGATGCCGATCTCATGGGTGCGCCGAGCCACGGAAACCGCCAGCAATCCGTACAAGCCAATGCCCGCAAGCACGGCCCCCAGCGCTCCGAAGAACCCGGAGAGCATCGCCACCAGCCGCTCGGGGACCATCGCGGCGTCCACCTGGTCGCTGAGCGTCGTGATCTTCTCCACCGGGGCGGCCGGCAGCACGCTCTTCATCGCCGCCCGCACCGCCGGCGCCAGCGAAGCCGGATCGACGCCCGTGCGGATCACGTACTGCGAGAACGACGTCGCCTCCTGAAACGAGTTGAGGTACATCGTGCGCGGCGGCGAGTCGCGCAGCTCGGTGTACTTGGCGTCCCCCACCACGCCGACGATTTCGAACGGCTTATCATCGCCGTCGAACCAGATGTGTTTGCCGATCGGATCGCGGCCGGCGAAATAGCGGCTGACCAGCGCCCGATTCACGATCATCACGCGCGGCCGGCCCGCGTCGTCCACGCGAAAATCGCGCCCGGCCAGCAACGGAATGCCGAGCGTCTCAAAGCACCGCGGCCCGGCCAGATTCATCGCCACATAGCGGCGCTCTTCGGGCCGCTCCTCGAATCCTTCGGCCTTGATAATGCGGCTCGCGCCCGCGCCCTGGATCGGCGTAGCGCCGCTCAGCGAAGCCGAGAGCACGCCCGGAATCGCCTCCAGTTGCGCGAGCGCCTGCTCGGACCGGCGCGCGAGTTCCGGACGTTGGTAGCCCGAGTGGGCCGTGTCCAGAACGGCCAGCAGCACGTGATCGCGACGGAAGCCGAGCCCGACGTCGCGCAGGTCGGACATATGCCGGATAAAGAGCCCAGCGGCGGCAACCAGCAGCACCGACAGCGCCGTCTGCGCCGCCGTCAGGCCCCGGCCGAGCATTCGGCGCGAGCGCGTCTCACCAGCCTTGGCGCTTTCGCGCAGCGCGCCTCCAGCCGCGGCCCGGAACGCTCCGAGCGCCGGCGGCAGCCCAAACAACACCCCCGCGAGCAACGTCACGGCCGCGCCGAACAGCAGAACGCGCCAGTCCGGCTGGACGTCGAGGTAAATCCGCTCATGCTCGCGCCCACTCGCGATGATGCGCACCAGCGCGGCGGTTCCGATCCAGGCCACGGCGATTCCGGCCAGCGCGCCCACCACCGCGAGCAACGTCGATTCCGTCATTACTTGCCGCATCAACCGGCCCCGCCCGGCGCCCAGTCCAGCACGCACCGCCATCTCCCGCCGCCGGCCGAATCCGCGCGCCAGCAACATCCCGCCGACGTTGATACAGGTCAGCAGCAGGAGCAGTCCGGCCACCGCCATCAGCACCGTGAGCGGCCGGCCGTAACGGTCGCGGACCGTGGCTGCGCCCGTCCCCGCCGCCTCCAGTTCGACCTTCAACTGCCGCACCAGCGAGTCCTTACTGCGCGCCGCGCGCTCTTCGATGGTGAACTGGTACAGCACGGCCATCTCGGCGCGCGCCTGGTCGATGGTCACGCCCGGCTTCAGTCGCGCAAACAGCGACAAGCCGGGTTTCTCCGCCGGCGCGACGGCCAGCCACGCCTCGGTCGGTAGCCAACCGCGTAAGCCAACGAAGGAAGGCTCGGCCACGCCGACGATGGTGTACGGGGCGTCGTTGACGACGATGCGTTGGCCCAATACGCCGGGATCGCCGTGGTAGCGTTCGCGCCAGCAGACGGCGCTGATCACCGCCACGCCATCGTCGCGCGCTTCGATCAGCCGCCCGACGGCGGGCGTCACCCCCAGCATGGAAAAGTAGTTGCCGAGCACGCGCTCGATCACGCCGTAGCGCGGATCGCCGCCGCCGGTGCGGATGCGGGCGTGGTCGTCGGTTCCCATCCCCGTCAGCTCGGCGAAGACGTGATTGTGGTCGCGAAAGCGCCGGAAACTGGCGGGCGTCCAATAGCCGTTGCCGCGAGGCTCCCCGGGATACTTCTGCAGCAGCTCAACCAACTGCTCCGGATGCCGCACCGGGAGCAGGCGCAGCATCACGGCGTTCATCAGGCTGAACACGGCGGTGTTGGCGCCGATGCCCAACGCCAGCGACGCGACCACGGTCGCCGTGAAACCGGGGCTCCGGCGCATTCCGCGCAGCCCATATCGAACATCCTGCCAGAATCCGGACATGTCATCGAATACAGTCTGGATCGCGGCCAGGATCTAACGCGCCTAAGCCGCCAAAGCGCCCTTCAGCACCTCGCGCAACCGCCGCGCGACGATCTCGGCCTCGCCCGGCTCGAGCATCCACACGCCAACGGTCAGCGCATCGCCGCCGGGAACCAGTTCGATCGCCGGATCGCCCTCGCGCATCTTCCTGCGGATGTCGTCGATGCTCGCCGTCACAGCGCCCGGCTCCCACAGCACCCGCACATGCGGGACGTGATTGGCGATTTCCGGAATCCAGATCTCCGTGCGAACGCCCTTCAGCCCGCCGACGGCCTTGCGCACCACCTCCGCGCGGCGCTCCCATTCCTTCCACTCGGCCGCGTGGTCCTTCTTGAAGAACATCTCCACGGCCACCATCAGCCCGATCATCTCTTCCTTATTCACCTTCTGCCCGCGACCGATGGAATCGCTGTTGGGCGGCGCGTTCAGCAGGGCGGCCTCGATAAGATCCTTGCGGCCCAGCAGAAGCCCGCTGCTCTGCGGTCCGCGGATGCCCTTGCCGCCCGAAAACGTCACCAGGTCGAAGCCCATCCTGGTGTACTTGGAAAAGTTCTCGACCGGGGGCACATCGGCCGCGGCGTCGTTGAACGTCGGCACGCCGTGCTTCTTGCCCAACTCGACGAACTGCTGCCCGCTGATCTTACCCGCCGGCTCATTGGCGTTGAAGAACAGCATCATCAGCGTGTTGGGGTTGACGGCCGCTTCCAACTCCGCCGCCGTCTCCACCTCCACCATCCGCACGCCGCAATTCCGCACGGCGTGATCGTAGCCGTAGCGGTGCGACTTCTGGATGATCACCTCGTTCTTCATACCCGTGGAATCGGGCAGCCGCTGAATCTTCGCCGTATCCTTGCCGGTCATGCAGGCCGCCGTGCCCAGGGTCAGCGCGGACGCCGCGCCCGCCGTCACCATCGCGGCCTCGCAGCCGATCAGCGCTGAAAGGCGCCGTCCCACGGCCTCATTCAACGCCACCAGGTTCACGAACTTCCGCGACGCCGCCTGCATCGCCTGCATCACTTCGGGCGGCATCAGCGACGCGGTCATCATCGTATAGGTGCCGGCCGCGTTGATAAACGGCCGCACCCCCAGTTCCTTGAAATAATCACGCGCCGGCCCGCCGCTGACGGCCGCCTCCGCGCTCGCCGAAAGCAGGCCGCCCGCGAGCGGAGCGCTCGACAGGCCTCGCAGGAACGCACGCCGATCGGACATGTTGCGAAACTCCCTTCTAACTCAGCGCCACTTTGCGCACGTCGATCTTTTTGTCGTCGAACTCGCCCAGCCCTAGCGCCCCGGCGATCTCGATATGCTCCACCTGGCAGTTCAAAAACGTGCTGACGGCGTCGGGCTTGCTGTCGGCGATCTTCGCCATCCCAACCGCCACGCGCTGCGCGTCCAACGCTTTCCATCCCGTCTTGTCCACCGCCACCGGATCCGTGCCGAAGTACATCGTCTTGTGCTCCCAGACGAACTGCGGTCTTCCCCCCGGACCGCCATGATACTGCGCCTTCACCGCGTCGACAATGTGCAGCACGGCCTTCTGCCGCAACACCGGCAGATTCACGACGGCGGGAATGAACGCGCCGCAAACATTCAGCGTCGGCGACGTGTGGCTGCGCGCCACATTGTTCGACATGCCGTGCGACATGTTCTTCAGCGCGATGGTGACGCCCGCCGATTGATGATGCTTCAGCACGGGCAGGTTGACGAACTTATTGATCTGCCGGGTCACCACCTGCGACACGTACGATCGCCGGTTATGCGCGTCCGACGGATTCTGGCCCGGCTGCACGACGGCCATCTCCATGAACACATCGGGATCGTAGCCCTCCATACCCAGTTGGATGTTCTCGTAATCCCAGGCCGGAGCGGTCCAGCGGGCGCCTTCCGGCAGCCACTTATCGATCGAACAATCCTGAATCTCCTTGCGATATCGCGAAAACACCACGATGTCGCGATTCGGAACACCCGCCGCGTTCAACCCCGCCACAATCCGCCGCAACACGGACGGGTCCGAGCACAGCTTGGGCCCGCCCACCGGGCTCACCTTAATGCCCACCACGTCGCCCTTCTCAAAGAACACGCGCCACGCATCCTGCCAGGAGGGCGCGCCCGTAAGCGTCGTCATCCCCCGCTCCACCATCTGCTCGATAGCCGCCGGCTGATACGCGCCGGATGCGATGGAGCCCGGATGCGTCACTTCGACCACGCGGCCGCGGAACGGTCCAGGGACGCCCAGCTTGGCGGACGGCGCCGCGAAAGCCGGGATGGCCGCGGCCAGCGCGGCGGTGGATTGAACAAAGAATTCGCGTCGAGATTTCATTGCGTCAACTCCAGGACTCCGAACGCTTCAGGCACATGGAAATTACGGCGGAAGGGAGGCTGCCACGACACCAGCCGCTGCTCGCCCGCCGCGCCCGTGATACGAAACAACCCCAGCCGCGCGCGATCGCCGGCCCGCCACTGCTTAGCCGCAATCGACTGGAGCGGGATGCGCATCTCCCCATACCAAACCTTCTTGGCCGCGTCGATGCGCGCCTTCACCTCGAAGCCCGAATTCCAGCCCATGCCGCCGTTGGGCTTCGGATTCACGACGTCGATATCCAGATCCACCCACTCACTCTGCGGCGACACCTGGTATTCGCGGTACTGCGCGATGTTCTCGAAATCCGCCCCGATGAAGGCTTCGGCCACGTCCCATTCCCACAACTGCGGCGTCTCGCGATCCGTGGCCGGGTTGGGTTTCAGCGACAGGCTCGCATACGGGCAGACATACAGCAGATACAGCGAATCCGCCGTCCAGCGGGAGCGCACCAAGGTGGTCCCAAAGGGCAGGGAATTGGCGAACGGTCCGGTGGAGATCGAAACCGCCGGCGCGCCGCGCCATTGCGGAGCGTCCGGATCGGCCGTGAGCGCGAAGTTCTTCTCCGCCCGAACGCTGGCCACCCGGCCCTGGGGCGATGCGTCCAGATCGACGATCGCATACGTCCGGAACTCGGGTATCGTGAACTCGGTGAAGCCGCCCTCGGACACCACGTCCTCGGCGATGGTCACCCTCTGGCCCAGCGATGCGATCAGCACGCGCGGATAACTGCCCATCACCCGAATCCGCATGCCGCGCACCACGCCGCGCCCATATTGAATCAGGTGCAGCCGGGAGTGCTCCGTCGTCCCGTACAACCGCGCGATCGTCGTCGTGCTGCCATACACCCGAACCAGCCGTTTGTCATCGCCGATGCGATCGCGCACCGCGGCGGCGAACTTGAACGGCTCCGCGGCCAGCTCCTTCGGAAACTCCGCGCTTCCGGCCTTCACCACCACGCCGTTCCAATCGGCCGCGCTCTTCACCGGCTCAAACAGCAGATTCCGCCGAGCCAGCAGATTCATGATCTCGTCCATCTCGGGCGAGCCGTCGTCCACCAGTCCGAAGTTAGCGCGCGGCTCCATCGGCCCGGCGTCCACCTCATGCAGGAATCGCAGCGTCGCCTGAAACGCGCCCAGGTCGGCTTGTTTCAAACGGAAATACGATCGGGCGCCGCTTGCGTACGCCTCCGCGACAGCCAGCGGAACAGCCGGCCCGCTCACCTCGTACACGAACGTGCGCGCCCGTTCCCGCGACTCGCGCCACAGGTTCGAATCCACCCACGGGTCGCCCGTGGCCCCTCCGCGCGAGGCCTGATAATCGACGCCCGGCGCGTCCGCCTTCACCAGCGACGCCCCGTCCACCGCGACGGCGCGGATCCGCGTCCCGCTCCACGCCGACGCATCGCCGGTCGTCGCGATCTCGCGGATTCCCGCTTTCTCGAGCACAGGCGCGGTCTGCGGACCTTCGTCCCACAACAGGCCCGGAACAATGGCGGCCAGCAGCAGGATCATGCGACCTCAATCCTCGTGTGTTTGATTTTCGTCTGATCGTAGACGCCCAGCCCCAGCTTTCCGGCGTACTCGATATGGCCCGGCTCGCGGATGAAGGCGTTGAAGTTGGGGTCCATGTCGCGCTTGCCGTCGACGTGCGACATGGAGCGGTCCCACACGGAAACGGCCTTCTCGGCGCGGCGCTTCTCCTCGATGACGTCGATCAACTGGCGATCGATGGCCACCGGGTCGGTTCCCACCGCGATCCGCTTCGGATAAAACGCGAAGCGCGGATTCTTGACGAACGGCCCGCCGTGCCACACGCCCTTCAACCCGTCCATCACCTGCAGCACGGTCTTCGATCGCAGCGGCTCCACCATCGCCAGCGTCGCGATGAAGGAAAACGTGTTGGTCTTCTCATTGCGATGCGACCGCGCCACATTCGAAAAATTCCCGTACGCGATGTTCTTCAGGCAACCCGTCACGCCGGCCGCCCCGTGGTCCTTCATGTTCGGCACGTTGATCACCTTGGTGAACCGTTCGGCTACCAGGCGCACCAGGTTCGACCGCGTATCGTCCTCGCCGAAGAAGTTCACCTCCACGTAGGTTCGCGGATCGTACTCACGCACCGATCCGCGCGGCGTCTCCACCGCCAGGATGTTCACGCCGGGCGGCGTGTGCTTGGCGTAGGGCACGGTGACCAGTTGCTCGCCAAAACGTTCGTAGATGTAAATGTTCGAAGGCGGAATCCCCGTGGCGACCAGGTTGCGCACGATCTCGCCCACCACCACGGGGTTCGAGCACACCCGCGGAGCGCCGGAGCAATTCACCTTGATGCCCACCACGTCCTTGGCGTCGAAGAAGCGCCGCCACGCCTCCTCGGGCTTCGCCGCGCCCGTCAGCGCGGTCATGCCGCGCGCCAGCATCTCGCGCACCACGGCCTGGTCGGCCTCGCCCGACTTCTCATCGATCGACCGTTCGCTGTGCGTGGTCACCACGCGGCCGGGAAACAGTCCGGGCATGCCGGGCCGCTCCGCCGCCTGGTGCCGGCTCACTGTGCGATAAGCGGGAAGATCGCCAGCGGGAGCTGCTGAAACGGTCGCCGCAAGTGGAACTTGAAGAAAGGTTCTACGATCCATTTAACATCCAGGCAATAAGACATCCAGCGCAAAAGAAACATCCAGCGTTAGAGAGAAGGGTAGCAGAGTGGAAGCCGAGGCGGGGAGATAAAGCCGGCCCGCCAACCAACAGGCGAGCCGGCGCGGGAATCAGAACTGGAACCGTAAACCCATCTGCAACTGCCGCGGGTTGCCCACCGTGCTGGTGATCTGGCCCACCTGCGCGTTGCCGATGTTCGCGTTCGGAAGGCCGAACTGCGGGTGATTGAAGACGTTGAACGCCTCGGCGCGGAACTCGAACCGGGTCTGGTCGCGGATCACGAAGTTCTTGAACAGCGACATGTCCCAATTGACGCGTCCCGGTCCGACCAGGATGTTGCGGCCGGCGTTGCCATAGGTGTACGGGGCCGGGCTCGCGAAGGCCGACGGGTCGAACCAGCGTTGCAGGGTCCCCGGATAGCTCGGCTTACCCACGACGTCCGGACGGCTGCCGGTGCCCGTGTTCGTGGTGGAGGTTTGCAGCACGGGCGAGAACGGCAGGCCGCTTTGGATGGTCAGGATGCCGTTCGATTGCCACCCGCCCAGAATCCAGTTCACGGGGCCGCCGTAGTTCAGCATCGCCTTGCCCTTGCCGAACGGGAACTCCCACAGATAGCTGAGCGTCAGCCGGTGGCGCATGTCGATGATCGAGCTGGCTCGTTCAACGCCCAGGTTGCGCGGATCCTGCGGTTGCGGACCCGCCGCGCCGCCGCCGAACTCCAGCGGCACGTTGTCGATGGCGTGCGACCAGGCATAGCCGAGAATCGCGCTTACCCCATGGCTGAACCGCTTGTCGGCGGTCACCTGCAGGGCGTAATAGCTGCCCAGGCCGTTGGTGGTGAACCAGCTCACGTCGCTCAAGCTGGGCGCGATCCCATAGAGCGGACGCCGGCTGTTCACCGAAGTCGACCCCGGAATCGCCTGGTTGGCGTTATAGGTGTTATACAGATGCCGGCCCAGGTTGCCGATGGTGGCCGTCTTGATCACCAGCGCGAGCGGCGTGATCTCATGTTCGACGGTCAGGTTGAACTGCTCGGCGTAGGACGGGCGGAAGTGCGGATCCACGGCGAACATGGCGCCGTAGGGATTCTTGGCGAGCGAGAAATCCACCGGCTGCAGCGGCGCGAATCCATCGCTCACTCGCGTGCCCGGGTTGATGTCGCCCGGCGAAATGCTGATGGTGGAGCCGAACGGCAGTTGCCGGAACAGGCGCAGGCTGCCGCCCTCGCTGCCGGTGGGGTTGTAGAACATGCCGAAGCCGCCGCGCACCACCGTGTGCGTCTGCGCCTGGTAGGCGAAGCCGAAGCGCGGGCCGAAGTTCTTGTAATACGGCAGCACGCCCGCGTACTTGTCGACGCCGTTCTGCCCGGCGATGTCGATCTTGGCCGTGGTCGGGTTGAAATTCGCCCAGCGGTTGCCGACTTCGCTGAACGGACTGTAGTAATCCCAGCGCATTCCGATATTGATCGTCAGCTTCTTGGTGGCGCGCCAGTCGTCGGCCACATAGAGCCCGACCTCGCTGCCGCGCTCGCCGGGCCAGTTCAACGTGTAATCGTGCGCGATCAGCGTGGCGTAACCCAGGATGAAGCTCGCCATGCTGTCACCGCCCGTGCCCGCCGGCTGCCGGGAGTCCGTCAGCGCGGTGGAGAAGTTGAAGCGGCCGTTGCCCTGGTTGGTCTGGTAGATGGTGAGTTGCCGGCGCCGGAAGTCCACGCCCATCTTCAGCGTGTGGGAGCCGTGCGTGTAATTCACGTTGTCGACATACTCAAAGGTGTTCTCGCGGCGGAAAATCGGCAGCGAGCGGGTCTGGCCGATGCCGATATAACTCGCCGGCGAGAAAATAGGCAGGTTCTGCTCATTGGGAGTTACATTCGAGTTAGGCACGCCCAGCTGATTCCCCAGCCCCGCGCCCGGCTTGAACTGGTCCGCCGTGTAATCCAGGCGGAACCGGCTGAAGCCCGCGCGAAACTCGTTCACCAGCGTCGGACTGAACACCTTGGCGTAACTCACCACGGCGTGCTGGTCAGGGGAAAACGAAGTGCCCGCGAAGGAGCCTTCGTCGCCCAGGTTCAGCGGCTGCGAGATGCCCGCGATGGTGGTGGGCGGGTAGGAACTGGGCACGCGCGTTTCCGTGTTCTGAATCGAGTAGCGCGCGAAAATGTTGTCCTTCGGCGTGATCTGGTGATCCACGCGGATGTCGCCCTGGTTCCAGCGCTGGTTCTGCACCAGGTTCGCCAGGTAATTGTTGAAGCGCGCCGCGTTGGTGGGCGAGGGATAGGCGCGGATCATCTTGATCGCCACCGGATCGAAGCGGGCGGCGGGGATGATGTTGCCGGCGAACTGATCGCGGATGAAGCCGGATCCGTTCGGATTGGCGCGGGTGGTCAGCGGATCGTACACCGCCGCGGTTTCAGTGAAGTCGCCGGTGCGCATCTTGGCCGTCGGGATGTTGCCCAGCAGCAGTTGCTGGGAATCGCGCCGGTAGCCTTCGTAGTCGACGAAGAAGAAGGTGCGGTCCTTGCCCCGGTAGAGTTTGGGCAGCACCACCGGGCCGCCCAGCGATCCGCCGAACTGGTTCAGGCGGAACGACGGGAACGCGGAGCCTTTCGGGCTGAAGAAGGTGCGCGCGTCCATGGCGGAATTGCGCAGGAATTCGAACAGGCTGCCGTGGAGTTGGTTCGTGCCGGACTTGGTGATGACGTCCACCACCGCGCCGGAGCTGCGGCCGATGTCGGCGCTGTACAGGTTGGTTTGGATCTTGAATTCGCGGACCGCTTCGACGGCGGGCCGCAGCACGATGGAAAGCGTCAGGCGTTCGTTGTCGTCGATGCCGTCGTACAGGAAGTTGTTCGATCCCTCGCGATTGCCGTTGGAGAAGATCTCGGTTCCCGGACGGCGGTCGTCGGGCCGGGTTCCGCTCATGATGGTGCCGGAGGCGGAAAAGCCCACTCCGTTCACGCCCGGGCTCAGCGTCGCAAGTTGGATGAAGTTGCGGCCGTTGAGTGGAAGCTGGTTCACCAGCTTCTCGTTCACCACGGTGCCGATCGAAGAGGACTCCGATTCGAGCAGCGGCGCCTGGGCCGTCACTTCAACGGCGTCCGACACCTGCCCCAATTGCAGGGTGAAGTTCATTTCAGCCTGCTGGTTGATCTGCAAGGTCAACCCTTTTTGCACAAGTTTGCGAAAACCGCCGGCTTCGGCGGCCACCGTGTAATCGCCCGGCGGCAGCAACGGGATGATGTAGTTGCCGACGCCGTTGGTAACGGTTTCAAACGCGCGATTGGTCCCATTGTTAACGGCCACGACCTTGGCGGCGACCACCGCCGCGCCCGTGGCGTCAAGTACCGTGCCGCTGAGTTCGGCGGAGGCCACTTGGGCTGCCGCCGGCAGGCACGCTGCGAATGCGAACAAAGCAATATACGCTGATTTCAACAAGGAAAACTCCCCCTCGGGTAACTGTCCCCAGCGGCGCTATTGTATATCAGGCGCCGCCGGAAACGTTTGCGACCCACACGCGGTGCGGCGGCGCAAGCGCGTTCTGGGGGAGGCTGTGGGGAAGCGTCGGGGTGCTCAGGTGCACCGCCACCAAACGCCCGTCCGGCGCGGATTCGATGAAAGGGCAGATGGAATGAGAATGGGCCGGACGTCATGAAGGGGCATAGCGGCCAACCAGTCGAGATCGCCACGACGCGCACGCCCGGCGGCCTGCGGGCTCTGGATCTGGAACGTAGACACTCTCAGGAAGCCGGCCGGAAGACGTTTGCCCGAGCGCCACCCGCCGCTCAAGCGCCGCGAACGCCGCTTCGAAGACAAGCGGCAGTCCCCTTGCCGGGCCGAGGTAGCGCCGCCACGCCCCAAAGCCGGGTAGAGTGGACACATGGCGCTCAAGCGGATGGACAACGTGGGAATCGTCGTCGACGACCTCGGGGAAGCGATTGCCTTCTTTGCCGAACTCGGCCTCGAACTCGAGGGGCGGGCCCTGATCGAAGGAGAATGGGCCGGACGCGTCACCGGAGTGGCCGGCCAGCTCGTCGAAATCGCCATGATGCGCACGCCCGACGGCCACAGCCGGCTCGAACTGTCCCGCTTCCTCGCGCCGCCCGTCGTCGAGGATCACCGCACCGCGCCGGTGAACGCGCTCGGCTACCTGCGCGTCATGTTCGCCGTCGACAACATCGACGAAACGCTCGAAAGGCTCGGCCGGCGCGGCGCGCGACTGGTGGGCGACGTAGTCCAGTATAAGGATACCTACCGGCTCTGCTACATCCGCGGGCCGGAAGGGCTTCTCATCGGACTCGCGCAGGAACTCCGCTGATAGCGACTCCGGACTTGCGGCTGATCGCGCCGGCCCCACCCGCGTCCCGAAACGCGCGATAATCGCGCCATGTGGCGCATCGGGCTGCTACTGTGCGCTTTGATGCTGCGGACCGCTTCGGCGGAAGACCCGGAGGTCGGCCGCATCCTGGTGGCGAACGATCAACTGGGAGACCCGAACTTCTCCCGCACCGTGGTCCTGATCATCCAATACGACGAGGACGAGGGGACCGTCGGCCTGATCCTGAACCGGCGTAGCGACATCCCGCTCGCCAAGGCCTTCCCCGCCGTCAAGGGCGCCCGGCGCGATCCCGTCTACCTCGGCGGACCGGTGGGCCGCACCGTCGTCCAGGCCCTCGTCCGTCTCGGCGCAAAGGCGCCGAACGCCACCCGGCTGGTAGGCGACGTCCACCTGACCGTCGACAAGGACCTGGTCGAAAGATCCGTCTCCAGCGGCGCCGATCCGTCTCGCTTCCGCGTGTACGCCGGCTACGCGGGCTGGGCTCCCGGCCAGCTGGAGGCGGAAATTGAGCTCGGCGCCTGGACCGTAATCCGCGCCGGGCCCGCCGCCATCTTCGACGGCGACCCCGATTCGCTGTGGATTCGCCTCAGCCGGGAAGCGCACTCGGTGGTGGCGCGGGCCATTCCAGGGCCGCTGTGGTAGCTTGAGAGCAGGAATGCGATTCTCAATTCCACTGACCGTTTCAGCGTCCCTGTGCGCTTTGTCCATCGCCGTCCATGCGCAAGGTTTGCCGCCGCGCGTGGCGCCCACCGATTACGCCAGTCACGGAAAGGCCGGCTCCATCACCATCGCCGCCGAGTTCACCGGACACTCCGTCCCCACCCAGAACGGAACGTTCTCTTCGGAAGACTACGTTGTGGTGGAAGCCGGGCTGTTCGGGCCGGAAGGCTCGAAAGTGAAGATCAGCGTTGAGGATTTCTCCCTGCGCATCAATGGCAAGAAGTCGCCGACGCCCAGCCAGCCATTTACGCTGGTGGCCAAGTCGTTGAAGGATCCCGAATGGGTTCCGCCGGAACCCGTCGAAAAGAAATCGAAGACCAGCCTGGGCGGCGGTGGCGGCGGCGATAACGGCCCCGTGATTCCGCCGAAGATGCCCATCGAACTGCGCCACGTCATGGACCAGAAGGTGCAGAAATCGCTCATGCCGGAAGGCGAACGCGCCACGCCGGTGGCGGGCCTGCTGTTCTTCTCCTATCGCGGCAAGACCGAGAACATCCGCAGCCTGGAACTGGTCTACGAAGGCGCGGCCGGTAAAGGGTCCTTCGCGCTTCAGCCCTGATCGGAACCCGCGGCGTCACCAACCGCGAGTCGTGGTCCGGATGCGGCACAGGTACGAATCGGCGGTGATGTACAGCGTCGAACCGTCATCGCCCCAGTTGCAGTTGGCCGTTCGCTGCCCGGTGTCGATGCGTCCCAGCAGTCTGCCTTCGGGCGTGAACACGTAAATGCCGCCCGGCCCGGTGGCCCACAGGTTGCCCATCCGGTCCACTTTCATGCCGTCGGGCAGGCCGGGCAACTTGTCCACCACCGCCGTCACGTCGGCGAACACGCGGCCCTTGCCCAGCGTGCCGTCCGGGTTCACCGGAAACGCCATCCACAGCGCCTTGGCCGGGTCGGACTGCGCCACATACAGCGTCTTCTCGTCCGGTGAAAACGCGATCCCGTTGGGCCTCGTCATGTCGCGGACCAGCGCCGTCACCACGCCGTCCGCCGTCAGCCGGTACACGCCGAAAAAGCCCAACTCGCGCCGGGGGTCGTCGGCGTTTCCCGGCAGCCCATACGGCGGATCCGTGAAGTAGATGTCGCCGTTGGACTTCACCGTCAGGTCGTTGGGACTGTTAAACCGCTTGCCCTCGAAGCTGTCGGCCAGCGTCCGTTTGCCGCCGCCCTTTTCGAGGCGCGAGATTCGCCGGTCGCCATGCTCGCACGCCAGCAGTCGCCCTTGCGCGTCCAGCGTCAATCCGTTGCTGCCCGGTTCGCGGCCGTAGTCCGTAACTCCCGTGTACCCGGCGGGTTTCAAAAACAGGGAGACTCCTTCGCCGTCCTTCCACTTCATCACTGAGTTCTTCGGAATGTCGGAAAACAGCAGATACCCGCCGTCCTTCACCCACACCGGCCCTTCGGCCCAGGCAAAGCCGGAGCCCAGCACTTCAATCCGGGCGTCTCTTGGGATCAATTCATCGATCTTTGGATCCAGGCGGACGACTGTGCCGATGGTCGGACGGACCGGCGCGGTTTGTCCGAAAGTCAAGGCGGCGGGAAACAGGAGCAGCGCGACAGGGGCTCTGAGCATAGGACCTATTGTATGACCGGGGTTGCGGGCCGATAAAATGGAATCACTGTCTCGCGGTAACACTCCCGTCCAGCCCTGGGAACGGATCGCCCTCGGCCTGTTGCTCGTGCTGTCGTGCGCGCTCATGGCCTATTTGTGCTGGCGCACCGGCATCACCGTGGATGAGCCGGGCCACCTGGTGGGCGGACGCCTGTATTGGGAGGGCGCGGACACGTTGAAGCCCGGCGACATGCCGCCTTTGATCAAGATCGTCGGCGGTTGGGCGCCCTATCTATTCGATCTGCCGCTGCCCGACGACCTGGGCCATGTCGGCGACAAACGCCGGGAGTGGGAAGTCGCGCTGGCGATGCTCGAACGCATACGCGCCGCTCGCATCCAGCCCGTCATGTTCTGGAGCCGCCTGCCGATGCTCGTGTTCCCCCTGTTGACCAGCGGGCTCGTGTGGCTGTGGGCGCGCCGCATGACCAGTCCTCCCGTGGCGCTGATCGCCGCCGCGCTGTTCGCCTTTGAACCCACCGCAATGGCCCACGGGGCGCTGTTCAAAAACGACCTGGCCGCGACGTTCTCCTATTTCCTGTTCTGGTTCGCCGCCTGGCGCTATTGGAAACGTCCGACATGGCGCGCGGCCGGGCTCATCGCGCTGGCGGCCGCGCTGGCCATGATCGCCAAGCTGTCGATGCTGTACGTCTTCGGCGTCGCGCCCGCCGTCGTCCTCGCGAAGCATCTGGCCGCCGAGCGCCGGTTGCGTTGGCGCGCCCTGGCCGTCGCCGCCTCGGTCTGCGCCGTCACCTACGGGCTGATGCTGTGCGCGGCCCAGTTCGACGTCCACCGCCTGAGCCCGGACGAACTGACGGCGCTTGATCGCGATCCGACCTTGCCCGCCTGGTTTGCGCCCGTCGCGCGAGCGTTCACCGTGGTCCCCGTGCCGTCACAGATGTGGCAGGGCACGGTCAGCCTGATGTCGGGTTTCGCCTATGAGAATCCGGTCTACTTCTGGGGCGAGATCCGCCCGCACGGACATCCGTTGTACTTTCTCGGCGCCCTGCTGGTGAAGTCCCCGGTGACGCTGCTGGCGTTGGGGGTTGTGGGGATCGGCATGATCGGCTGGGCCGCCTGGCGCCGAAGGCTCGAATGGGAGGATCTGCTCTGGATCCTGCCCGGACCGTTGTACATATTCCTGGCCTCGCGCGTGCCGGTGCAGTTGGGTGTCCGGCTGGTGCTGCCGGCGCTGCCGTTCGGGATTCTGTTTGTCGCGCACGCCATGGAACGGTTGCGGACGGGCCGGGCCGGCCGGGCCGCCGTCGCCGCCGGATTGCTGCTATTCGTTTTCGAAGCCTCGCGCATCTACCCATACGGGCTGTCGTTCTTCAACGTCGCTTCGGGCGGCCCAAACGCGGGTTTCCGCTATCTGGCCGACAGCAATCTGGACTGGGGACAGGGCCTGGGCGAGGTTCGCCGCTGGTACGACCGTCATCCCGGCGTCAAACTGCGCCTGTCCTACTTCGGCGCCGATCAGATTCGCCGTTATTTCCCGTATGAGGAAGCGCCGCGCATTCCCCCGCCGTGGAACGATCAGCTAGCCAAAGGCGTCACGCGCTTCATGCCGGAGCCGGGGACCTGGTACGCCATCAGTCCCAATCTGCTGCCGGGACAATTCTTCGCGCCCAAATACCGCGACTTCTACGCCGAGTTCCGCCAGATGCAGCCCGTCGAACGGCTCGGCTACGCCATGTTTCTGTACCGGGCGGAGTCCCCACGGCGATGAATGTGATATCCGTATACTTTGAAGCCGGTTCAGTTGCACATTGAACATCGAGAAGTCGCGCCCGCGACGGTGGTGATGGTTGTCACCGGACGTCTGATGCTGGGGCCCGAAGGACAGCAGGTGGAAAGCGCCGTCACCGACCTGCTCGCCAAAGGCTACCGGCGCCTGGTCATCGACATGGCGGGGATCACCCACATCGACAGCACCGGCATCGGACGCTGTATCGCGAGCCTGAATAAAGTGACCCAGGCGGGCGGCAAACTGCACATGGCGGGCGCCGCGGGCCAGGTCCGGGAGAGCTTCCGCGTCACCCGGCTCGACCGCGTCTTCCGTTTCTTCGACGACGCCGAGCGCGCGCTGGCCGCCTTTGGCTAATCCTACCGCCCGAAGAAGATCCGGCAGTCCTCCACCTCGACCGAGTCCTTGTAGAGCGTGGCGAGGCCCAGTCGCTCGATCTGTTTGTCGGAGCACATCTGAACCGTGGTGAATTCCCTCGCCTTGATCCGGGCCTCGATCACCTGTTTCGGCAGGATGCCCAGCGCGGCGGCCTCCGGGGCGGGGAACTCGAGTTTGTGGCTGTCGCCCGACTCCATTCCGGCCGGCGGCGGCCGGCGCGTGATGAAGTAGACGTGCTCTTCGGCGTAGAGCGGCGCCCCCTTGGGCGTGACGCGGTCCACCTCCGCCGCCATCCGCTCCATGGTCGCCCAGCGCCAGCCGTCGTGGTCCTCGATCAGGCGTTTGGCGAGATTCCCGCCCGTCAGCAGCACGAAAATGAGCAAAACGGCGCCTTTTTGGGGCCAAAAACACGCTCCAAACGTCGCTAAAATGCACAAAAACGGCACGATAAAGACGAAATAACGCTCAAAAGTGGGGTGTGCGGTGGCCAGATGCACCGAAATCGCGAGGCTCAACCACCCGCACAGGTACAGCTCGGAGCGGTGCTCCTGGCGCCGGGCGACGAACAGCCCCAGTAGCGCTAAACCGCCTAGTATCAACGCTTGCGAGGAATCGAGCCAGGCAAATAACACCCCCGCGTCGTGCGGAAGAGCGTCCGGCCACGCCACTTGCCGGTACAAAAGGTGGAATTTCACCATGTCAAACAGCACTTTTTGAGGCGATTTCGCCAACAAAACCGCCAGCGGCGCGGCCGCGGCCGCGCCGCCCGCGACCATCGCCGCGGCCTTGGTCCAGCGATTGCCCTCGCGGTTGCGGACGAGCGTCCACAACCAGAGCACCGGCGCCACAGGCGCGGTCAGCAGCGTCGAACCGGCGGCGGCTGCGGCCAGGAATCCCGCGGCGGCCGACATCCACGGGCCGCGACGAGCCACTGACGCGACCGAGGCCCGGAACGCCGCGACAGTCAAGAGAAGGGCGAGCCCGTAGGCCTGGCCGATGGCGCCGAATTCCACGACCTGGATGTTCAGGGCGATGCCGAGAGCCGTGGCGGAGGCGGCGGCGACGCTCGAACGGCGGTCCGGGAAGCGGCGCCGGACGTAGTCGGCGGCAAGGCCAATGGCGGCGGCCGTCGACAGGGCGGCGACGGCGTGCGCCACGCGCCAGGTATCGCCGAAAATGCGCATCCAGAAGGCGTTCCAATAGGCGTTCAGCGCGGCTTGAGG
This sequence comes from Acidobacteriota bacterium, assembly GCA_018268715.1. Classification (GTDB taxonomy): domain Bacteria; phylum Acidobacteriota; class Terriglobia; order Bryobacterales; family Bryobacteraceae; genus TMP-7. The sequence goes on from JAFDVZ010000018.1 coordinate 63,614, forward strand.
GAAGAAGAAATCGAGGTAGGGGCGTTTGCCTCGGAAGATCAGTTGTGCGGCGAGCAGGTGGAAGCCCTCGTCCCAGGCGAAGGCGTCGGTTTGGGAGTAGACCAGTAATCCCGCCGCAATCGCAAAAATCAGGGCGGACATCCACACAACGGACCTCACGGAGAGGCCGGCTCGTTCGTCCATCTTTGTTGAAGGATAGCGCGCCGTTCGCCGACGCCGCCACGCCGGAGTGGTGTGCTATTCTGTAGCCGACTGTTGCAGCATGCGCACTGCGCTCACCTTGACAGTTGTGGGTTTCGCGGCGATTGGGCTGCTTCTGGCCCAGAAGCCGTTTCGCGAGTACCCCGCCGTTGAATACGAGGGTTTCGCCCTTCCCGCGGACTATCAGCAGAAGGCCGAGTGGACCCGCGCGCGGCTGCTGTACCCTGACATCACAGGATTCCCGAAGTCCACGCCTCGCTACAATGACGGACGCTTGTTTCCCGGCTACTGGACTATGGATTACCCGCGCTCGGACCGGCATCTGCTGGCGGGCGTGCGGCGGCTGACCCGTATCGACACGCGGTCGGTGGAGCAGGTGGTGGAACTCGACGGCACCAACGAGATCTACAACTGGCCGGCGGCGTATGCGGTGGAGGTCGGGCACTGGCAGTTGGGCGACGAGGAGGCGCGGCAGCTTCGGGAGTACCTGCTGCGCGGCGGATTCCTGATGGTGGACGACTTCCATGGAACCCAGGAATGGGAGATCTTCGTCGCCGGCATGAGCAAGGTGTTCCCGGACCGTCCGATCGTCGACATCCCGAACAACGACCCGATCTTCCACACGCTGTACGACATCGAGGAGCGGTTCCAGGTGCCCGGCGCGCTGTACTTCGAAACCGGCCGCACCTACGAGAAGGACGGCTTTGAGGCGAAGTGGCGCGGCGTTTACGACGACCAGGGCCGCATCATGGTGGCCATCTGCCACAACATGGACCTGGGCGACGCCTGGGAGCACTCCGATGAGCCGCGCTACAAGGAGAAGTGGGCGTCGCTTGCTTACCGGATCGCGATGAACTACTTCATCTACGACCTGACGCACTGAGGCCGCGCCGCGGTGTATAGTCGAACCGATGAAGAACGTTATCCTGCTTGCGGCCCTCGGCCTGGGGGCATTCGCGCAAACGGCCCCGCTGTGGCCGAACGGAGTTCCTGGCGCTGTCGGCAATGAGGACCTGGATCGTCCTGAACTGACCGCCTACCTGGCTTCGACGCCGGTTTCGACGCATGCGGCGGTGGTGGTGTGTCCGGGCGGAGGGTACGCGCACCTGGCCATGGACCACGAGGGCAAGCAGATCGCCGAATGGCTGAACGCGCGCGGGATGTCGGCCTTCGTACTGAAGTATCGACTGGGGCCGCGCTACCACCACCCGGCGATGCTGAACGATGTGCAGCAGGCCATCCGCACGGTGCGCGCTCACGCCCAGGAGTGGAATATCGCGCCCGATCGCATCGGGGTGTGGGGATTTTCGGCCGGCGGACACCTGGCGTCGACCGCCGCCACGCATTTTGAAACCGTCGACGGCGTGAGCAGCCGGCCCGACTTCGCGATCCTGACTTATCCGGTGATCACGATGACCGAGGAGTTATATGTCCACAAGGGATCGCGCGAGAATCTGCTGGGTAAGACGCCCGATCCGAAATTGATGGAACGCATGTCGAGCGAGTTACAGGTGACTCCGCAGACGCCGCCGACGTTCCTGTTTCACACCACCACGGACCCCGTCGTGCCGGCCGAGAACAGCATCCGCTTCTATCTCGCGCTGCGGAAAGCCGGCGTTCCCGCCGAGATGCACATCTTCGAACAGGGCAAACATGGCGTGGGACTGGCGCAGAGTGATCCCGCATTGAGGGAGTGGCCGACCCTGTTAGAAAACTGGTTCCGCGTGCGCGGCATTCTACCCGCTAAGTGAGTTAGAAGAACGCCTTCCAGGTGGCGACTACCAAGGCGTGGGTCACCATGGCGGCCCGGATGCTTCCGGCGCGGATATACGCCCAACCGTAGAACAGCCCTGCGATTCCGGCGAGCAGGGCCAACTTCCAGTTGGGGAATTGCCGGAAGGGCAGGTGGGCCAGGCCAAAGATCACCGAGGTGACGGCCAGCCCGGCGATGCGCCCGCCGAATTGCTTCGACAGAATCGACTGGAGCATGGCGCGGAAGTAGAATTCTTCCCACATGGCCACCACCCACAGATAGCCGGCGAACGACACGATGATGACGCCCCACTTCCACCATGTGGCCGGCGCGGCGTGCGGCGCGGCGAAGCGGATCCACATTCCGACGGCGAGAGCGGTGGGCGCGAACATCAGGTAGTGCTGCGCGCCGATCGACCAGTCCTTCGCGGTGGGCGCGAAGCCCAGGTTTACGCCGCTCATGCCGCGCACGCACAGCACGGCCAGGAATTGCAGGCGAATCCACATGAGTTGGCCGAGAATGGAGGCCGTGGCCTTGGGCGCGAGATCGATGTAGATCTGCGGGAACACCTTCACGAGCACCACGCCGCCGGCGACGGCGAGGAATAACAGGTCGGTCAGGATATGTTTTGGACGTTGGACCGCGTACCACGCCGATAGGATGGTGGTCAGCCCGGCCAGCAGCGCGAACTGGCGCCAGTGGAACGTTCCGGTTCCGAGCGAATAGACCAGATAGGGGACCAGCGCCGATAATTGAATGATCAGCGCCCGCAACGGCAACGGCTGGAGGGTTTCGACCAGCGCTCGGCCCGAGGAAAACCCGGGCACGAGATACATGGCGACTTCCAGAATCAACGCGGCGGCCAGCGGGTAGGCGATGCGCGGCGGGATATGCTGTTGGATGGAGTAGATGACAGCGCCAACAGCGATCAGCGCTGGAACCACCAGGAGTGTAATGCGAAACGCGCGGGCATCCTTCTGCATCCTCGCAGCCAGTTTAACATTCGCGTGCATGCTGACGGCTCAGGAGATGCCGGCGGGGCTGATGAAGCGCGTGATTGAGCGGGAGACGGAGAACGAGGCGGCTCGCAACCAGTACATGTACCGGCAGACGGTGGTGGTGGAGGATTTCGCCGGCCAGTTCCGGGAGGTTCGCGAGGTGATTTTTTCGCCCAAGGGCGAACGGTCCGAGGAAGTCATCGGAAAGCCGGTGAATACGCTGAAGAAGCTGACGCTGACCGAGGAGGACATTCGCGACGTCCGCGAGATTCAGCCCATGCTGGTGACCCGGGAGAACGCGTTCCTCTACGAAACGAAGTTCCGCGGCGAGGAGGAGTTGCGCGGCGTGCCCTGCTGGCTGATCCAGATTCGCCCGCGCCAGATCCTTTCGGGCCAACGGCTGTTCGACGGCATGTTGTGGGTGGCGCAGTCGGATAACTCGATTATCCAGACTTCGGGACAGGCCGTGCCGCAGATAATCACTAAGAAGTCGGAAAACCTGTTTCCGCATTTCACCACGGTGCGCGAGAAGTTCGATGACAAGTATTGGTTTCCGGTGAATACGTCGGGCGATGACGTGCTTCAGTTCCGCACCGGGCCGCAGCGCATACGGCTGACTATACGCTACGCCAACTACAAACGCTTCAGGGCGGAAACGAGGATCGAGTACAAGTGAACCGCGTTGTGGTCGCGTCGTCGGCGCTCGAGTTGCGGGAAGCCGCGGTGCGGTGGGCCGCCCAGTTCGCCGGCAAAACCGAGATGGTGGTGTTGGCCGCCACCCGCGCCGCCGCCGATGAGTTTGTCCGCGCGCTGCCCGGGCCCGGCTCCTTCGGCATTCATCGCTTCACCATCGCTCAGTTCGCCGCCAGTTTCTCCGCCGAGGAAGCCGCGCCGGTCACGCGATTGGGCGCCGAGGCCGTGGCCGCCCGCGCTGTTCAACAGGCCGGAGCGTTGCGTTACTTCGAGCCGGTGGCGACGTGTCCGGGGTTCGCCTCCGCGCTGGCTTCGACGATAGAAGACCTGCGACTGGCGCGGGTTCGTCCCGCCGATCTTGCCGGCAGCGACGCCGCTCTCGATCTGGCGGCCCTTGTGGATGCTTATGAACGGGCGCTGGTCCGGAGCGGGCTGGCCGACCTGGCGGGCATTCTTGGGGCGGCGACCGAAGGCGCGCGCCGATGGCCGGGGTTGCCGCTGCTGCTGCTGGACCTGCCGCTCGCCTCGCGCGCGTACGTCGAGTTTGTGAGCGCGCTGGCGCTCCAATCGCCTGCCGTGTGCGCCGCGACGCTGGCCGCCGATGAACGCCGCGTGGCGGAATTCGAACGGATTCTGGGCGTGCGGGCCGAGCGGCCGGCGGCGCCCGGGGATGATGCGCTAGAACGTTTGCGCCGGAATTTGTTTTTGAGCGAGCGCCCTGAGGCGTCGGCTTACGATGAGACGCTGGCGCTGTTTTCTTCGCCGGGAGAATCGCTTGAAGCGGTGGAGATCGCGCGCCGCATCCTGCGCCTGGGCGCGCGGTTCGATCGCATCGCGATCCTGCTGCGCAATCCCGAACGCTACCAGCCGCTGATCGAAGAAGCGCTGCGGCGGGCTCGCATTCCCGCCTATTTCAGCCGTGGAACCGCTCGTCCGGACGCCGGCGGACGAGCCTTTCTGGCGTTGCTAGGGTGCGCGGCGGACGGCTGCTCGGCCTCGCGATTCGCCGAGTACCTTTCGCTGGGGCAGATCCCACCGCTGGACGGGGCCGGCGCTCCGGCGCAGCGCGAGGCGGAGTGGATTGGCGCCGATGACGAGCTGTTTGCGGGCGGCGGGCAGGCCGTCGCGCGCGAGCCCGTGGACGCGCCCAAAGGCATTGCGACGCCGCTGGCCTGGGAGAAACTGATTGTCGATGCCGCCGTCATCGGCAAGTATGAACGATGGGAGCGCCGGCTGCGGGGCCTGGAAGGCGAGTTCAGGATCCAATTGGCCGGGTTGGGCCCGGAGGATCAGAACGAACGGGAGCGCCTGGAACGCGAGCTCGACCGGCTGGCTACGCTGGAACATTTTGCGCTTCCGTTGATTGAACAACTGCACGCGCTGCCGAAGTCCGCTGTGTGGCGCGACTGGCTGGATGCGCTGCGGCGCCTGGCGGCGCGCGCGCTGCCGGATTCGCAGGCGGTGCTTCAGACACTGGCCGAATTGGAGCCCATGGCCGAAGTGGGGCCGGTGGGGATCGACGAAGTGTACGGCGTGCTGGCGGACCGGTTGCGCACGCTGCGGCAGGAGCCTCCGCATCGCCGCTACGGCGCCGTGTTCATCGGCGCGATTGACGAGGCTCGCGGGCGCGTTTTCGATTACGTCTTCCTGCCCGGCCTGGCCGAAGGGTTGTTTCCGAAGCGGGCGAACGAGGATCCGCTGCTGCTGGATGTTCGACGGCGAGAGATTTCGCCGTCGCTTGCGACGAGCGACGACCGCATTGCCGAGGAGCGCTTGCTGCTGCACACCGCCGTCGCATCCGCCGCGCGATGCTTCACCGCGAGCTATCCCAGCATGGACCTGACGCAGGGGCGTCCGCGCGTGCCGTCGTTCTACGCGCTTGAAATCGCGCGCGCCATCGAAGGCCGCGTGCCGCAGTTGCGTGAGTTCGAAAAGCGGCTGAGCGACGCCGCCGAAGCGCGCCTGGTTTGGCCGGCGCCGAAGGACGCGGCGCACTCGATCGACGACGCCGAATACGATCTGGCGTGGCTGGCGGCGCATCGCGACGAGCGGGGCGGCGCGAATTATCTGCTGGGCGCGAATCCGCATCTGGGCCGCAGCTTGCGCACGCGGTGGGCGCGTTGGGAGAGCAAGTGGACGCCCGCGGACGGCTTTGTCCATCCCGATACGGCGACGCTCGAGCATCTGCTTGAACTGCGGCCGTCGGTGCGCGATCATTCGCCCTCTTCGCTGCAACATTACGCGGCTTGTCCGTACCGTTTCATGCTGGCGGGCGTGCTGCATTTGCGGGAGCGCAAGGAAGCCGTGGCTATTGAGCAACTGGATCCGCTGACGCGCGGATCGCTGGTGCACGAGGTGCAACGCGAGTTTCTGCGCGATTGGAAGAGCGCGCCTTCCACGGATTTCGTGACGCTCATGGCGCGATTGGACGATACGCTGGATCGCGTGGCGCGCGATTGGGAGGAGCGCATCGCGCCGGCGATCGAACGTGTGTGGCGGTCCGAGATTGAAGACGTTCGTACGGATGTGCGCGGGTGGATGATCCATTGGCATGCCCATCTGGATGAGTGGGAGCCGGTCCATTTCGAACTAGGTTTCGGGCTGAGACGGCTGGACGCCGCGCATGATCCAGCAAGCTGGCGGGAACCGGTGGATGTCGCCGGAGTGCGCGCGCGCGGCTCCATCGACCTGGTGGAGCGGCACCGCGCGCGCGGCGTGCTGCGGATCACCGATTACAAGACCGGCAAGCCGCCGGAGCGCGAGCCCGCTTATGTCGGCGGCGGAACCGTGCTGCAGCCGATGCTGTATGCGCTGGCCGCCGAACGCATGTTGGACGCGAAGGCGGAGACCGGACGGCTGTTTTACTGCACGCAGCGTGGCGCCTATGTTGAGCGGCCCATTGCCGCGTCGGACCCTCGCGCGCGGCAGTTCTTTGCTCGCGCCATGAGCTTGATCGATGACGCCATGGCCGCTGGCTTCCTGCCCGCCGCGCCGGACGATGAGGCTTGCGATCTGTGCGAATTCACCGCCGTGTGCGGTCCGCATGAGGAGGCGCGCGTGCGTCGATGGAAGGATCTGGAGGCGCTGGACGCGCTGCGCGAGCTGAGGGCCATGCCATGACGCCGCGATTGGACAGCGACGCCGAGGCCCGGCGCCGCATCCGGCATAGTCTGACGGAAAGCCTGATTGTGGAGGCTTCGGCGGGCACGGGCAAGACCACTGAGCTGGTGAACCGGATTGTCGCGGTGCTGCGGGCGGGGCTTGCGAGCATCGAACATATCGTGGCCGTTACGTTTACGCACAAGGCGGCGGGCGAGTTGAAGGTGCGGCTCCGGCAGGAGCTGGATCATGCGCGCGGCGGGGCGACGGGCGTTGAACTGGACAACCTGGAGAAGGCCATTGGGCGTTTGGAGGAGGCGGCCATCGGCACCATACACTCCTTCTGCGCCCAGGTGCTGCGCGAGCGTCCCGTGGAGGCTCGCATCGATCCCGGCTTTGAGGAACTGGCGGAGAAGGAGCAGCAGCGGTTGTACGATCGCGCGTATCGGCAGTGGCTGGAGCGCGCGCTGGGTGAGGAGCGGCCCGGGTTGCGGCGCGCGCTGAGCCGGCTGGTTTGGAATCCCAGTTCTTTCGGAGGCGATGGGCCTCCTTCCGAACAACTGCGCATGGAAGGCAAGAAGATCGTCGAATGGCGCGACTTCCGCACGCCCTGGCGGCGCGATGCGGGGTTCGATCGCGTCGGTGAGATGAGGGAGTTGGCTCGGGCGGTGATCGCGCTGGCGCGCGTGAGCGAGTTGTGCGGCAACCCGCGGGATCGGCTGAAGACGGCGCTGCGGCCGGTTCGCGATATGGACGCGTGGCTGGGCCGGTGGAAGGCGCTGGGGCAGCGGCCCGATCCCGATGCGGTGGAAGCGCTGCTGTTGAAGCTGTTGGCGGATTTGAAGAGGGCCGGGGATTCGACCGGTCGAGGGCAGTTTGCGCCGCAGGTGACGCGGGAGGAGGTGGTCCGCCAGCGCGATGATCTGATGACGCGGTTGGCTGGGTTCAAGGTCCGCGCCGATGCGGATTTCGCGGCGGATCTGCAGGCGAACATGCTCGACCTGATCGATTTCTACGAGGCCGCGAAGTTGCGGGCGGGTAAGCTGGATTTCGTCGATTTGCTGGTGAAGGTGCGGGATCTGGCGGCGGGGGACGCCGAGGTGCGGCGACATCTGCAGCGGCGGTACACGCACTTCTTCATCGATGAGTTTCAGGATACCGATCCGGTGCAGGCGGAGTTGCTGCTGTTGCTTGCTTGCGATGATCCGGATGCGACGGACTGGCGCCGGTCGCCGCCTACGCCGGGGAAGTTGTTCATTGTTGGGGATCCGAAGCAGTCCATTTACAAGTTTCGCCGCGCCGATGTGCAGCTTTATCAGAACGTGTGCCGGACGCTGGAGGAACAGGGCGTGCGGCATGTGACGATGAGCCGCAGCCATCGTTCCAGCGCGCCCATTCAGCAGTGCGTGAACGCGGCGTTCGAACCGGAATTGCGGGAGAGCGTCGAGCGTGGGCAGGCTGCTTATGTGCCGCTGGAAGGCGATCGTCCGCCGATTGGGAATCAGCCCGCTGTCGTCGTGCTGCCGCCTCCGAAGCCTTGGGGCAAGCGCCAGATCACGAAGACCGCGATCAATGGCTGCCTGCCTGACGCTACCGCCGCGTTCATCGAATGGTTGACGCGGGAGAGCGGTTGGAAGGTGCGCGCTCCCGGCGAAGATACGCTTGTGCCGGTGGAGGAGCGCCATATCGCGGTGCTGTTCCGGCGGTTCGTGAACTTCGGCGAGGACCTGACGCGCGGGTATGTGCGGAACCTGGAGGCGCGCGGTATACGGCATCTGCTGGTGGGCTCGAAATCGTTTCATCAGCGCGAGGAGATTGAGACGCTGCGCGCCGCCTTTTCGGCTATCGAGTGGCCTGATGATGACTTGTCGGTGTATGCTGCGCTGAAGGGGCCGCTGTTTGCGATTGCCGATAATCTGCTGCTGCGGTATCGGATGGAGGTCGGGCGTCTGCATCCGCTGCGTCCGGCGGAGGGCGAGCGCGAGGAGTTCGAGAATGTCGAGGCGGCGCTGGCCGTGCTTGCGGCGTTGCATCGCGAGCGCAATGAGCGGCCCGTGGCGGAGACGTTGAACCGCCTGCTGGACGCGGCTCGCGCGCATGCGGGATTCGCGCTGCGGCCCGGTGGACACCAGGTGATTTCGAACGTTTATCGGCTGGCTGATCTGGCGCGCAATTACGAGATTTCGGGAGGCGTGTCCTTTCGCGGGTTCGTCGAGGAGCTGACCGAGCGCGCCGAACGCACCGATTCGAGCGAGGCGCCGATGGTGGAGGAAAGCGCCGAGGGTGTTCGCCTGATGACCGTGCATACCGCCAAGGGGTTGGAATTTCCGGTGGTGATTCTGGGCGATATGACGGCGAATATCGCCTCGCGCGATCCGGACCGTTACCTGGACGCCGATCGCCGGCTGTGCGCGCTGCGGTTGTTGCGATGCGCGCCGGCGGAGTTGGCCGATCACGACGCCGAAGAGCGCGCTCGCGAGGAGGCTGAGGGCGTGCGCGTGGCCTACGTGGCGGCTACGCGCGCTCGCGACCTGCTGGTGATTCCCGCGGTTGGGGATCAGCCGATGGGCGGCAATTGGGTGTCGCCGCTGAATAAGGCGGTCTATCCGGCGTTGAACGCGTATCGGGGTGGCGCGCCGCATCCGGCGTGTCCGGTGGTTGGGGATCGCACGGTGCTGCCCTCGGAGAATGCGCGGGATGGGGAGCAGTCCGTGCGTCCCGGCGAGCACAAGGCCGAATTCGGCGAGCATACGGTGGTGTGGTGGGATCCGGCGGCGCTGCGGTTGGGCGTCGACGCGAAGCTTGGGCTCGAGAATTTCGAGGTGCTGCGCGGGAGTTCGCCCGACGGCGCCGAGGCGTACGCGGCGTGGCGCGCGGAGCGGGGGCAGTTGGTGGATCGCGGCTCCGCGCCTACCTTTGAGATCGCGAATCCGACCGATATGCCGGATGCGCCGGAGGGTGTTTGGGTGGAGTTGGTGAAGGCCGGCGCGGCGGCGGATCGCCCGTATGGTCCGCGTTTCGGAACGCTGGTGCATCTGTTGTTGCGCGATGCGGTGGTGCGGCCGGAGGCGCTGGAGCGGTCGGCCGAATCGCATGGGCGGTCGCTGGGAGCGGGCGAGGAGGAGGTTTCGGCGGCGGTGGCGGCGGCTCGCGCGGCGCTCGATCATCCGCTGCTGGCGCGGGCTCGGGCTGCCGACCGCCTGCTGCGCGAAGCCCCGGTGTCGTTACGCAGCGATGAGGAACATTGGATGGAGGGGACCATCGACCTGGCCTTCGAGGAGGCCGGCGTGTGGCACGTGGTCGACTATAAGACGGACGCCCCCTCGGGCGCCCGCCTCAAGCAATACGAGCGTCAAATTGCGTGGTACGGCGCGGCGTTGAACCGCATTACCGGCCGTCCCGTGCGTTGCCACCTGCTCAGCGTCTAGTGGGTTCCGGCGGCGGCGAACTGTTCTTCTTCGGTCGAGCCGGTGAGAGCCGTGGTGGAGTTCGAGTGAGTCACGGCCTTGGTGACTTCGTCGAAGTAACCCGTGCCCACGAATCGCTGGTGTTTGACGGCGGTGTAGCCTTCGCCGGCCAGCGCGAATTCGCGCTCCTGCACCTGGGTGTACGCCGACATGCCCGTCTTCGCGTAACCGTGAGCTAACTCGAACATGCTCAGGTTCAGCGTGTGGAAGCCGGCCAGCGTCACGAACTGGAACTTGTAGCCCATCGCGCCTAACTCGCGCTGGAAGCGGGCGATGGTCGCGTCGTCCAGCTTGGCCTTCCAGTTGAAGGAGGGCGAGCAGTTGTAGGCGAGCAGCTTGCCGGGGAAGCGGTCGTGAATCGCTTCGGCGAACTCGCGCGCTTCGGCGATGTCGGGCTCCGACGTCTCGCACCACAGCACGTCCGCGTAGGGAGCATACAGCAGGCCGCGAGCGATGGCCGCCTTCACGCCGCCGTTGAAGCGCCGGAAGCCGTCCGCGGTGCGCTCGCCGGTGAGGAACGGTTCGTCATGCATGTCGGTGCCGGTGGTCACCAGGCGCGCGCTATGCGCGTCGGTGCGGGCGACCAGCACCGTGGGAACGCCGCAAATGTCCGCCGCCAGCCGCGCCGACACCAGCTTCTGAATGAACATCGTCGCCGGCACCAGCACCTTGCCGCCCATGTGGCCGCACTTCTTGGCCGAGGCGAGCTGGTCTTCGAAGTGGACGCCGCCCGCGCCCGCCGCGATCATCGCCTTCATCAGCTCGAAGGCGTTCAACGGTCCGCCGAAACCCGCCTCGGCGTCCGCCACGATCGGAGCGAACCAGTGCGTGTCGCCCTTGCCCTCCATGTGCTGGATCTGATCGGCGCGCGTGAACGCGTTGTTGATCGATCGCACGATGGCGGGAACGCTGTTGGCCGGATACAGGCTCTGGTCGGGATACATCTCGCCCGCCAGGTTCGCATCGCCGGCCACCTGCCAACCGCTCAGATAGATCGCCTTTAATCCGCCCTGCACCATCTGCAGAGCCTGGTTCCCGGTGAGAGCGCCGAGAGCCGGAACAAAGGGTTCGTCGTGCAACAACTTCCACAGCCGCTCGGCGCCCAGTCGCGCCAGCGTGTGTTCAACTTGAATCGAACCGCGGAGCCGGACCACATCGTCAGCACCGTAAGGACGGTCAATGCCAGCCCAACGCAGGCTATTATTCCAATCACGGGAAAGTTCAATCGCGGAATTCGTGCTCGTCATAACTGCGAGTTAAGCGCGAATTTCATCCGGCGCCAAGGGGCCCGGGACGAACCATCCCACTGGGACAAATCGTCCCACGTTGCGCCGTGGTCCGATTCGGATCACTCGTCCGATTCGTCCCACCCCCCGTGCCATCGTCCCGGAAAAGGAATACGATCGGGGCATGGCTTTGTTCGCTGTGCATCCCCAAGAAAAGCAGATCGACATTACGGTTCCGGCAGCGTCGCCGTTCGACGAAATCCTCACTCCGGAAGCCGTCGCTTTCGTGGCCGAGTTAGCCCGGAATTTCGGCGCTCGCCGCAAGGAACTCCTCGAACGCCGCGTCCAGCGCCAGGCGGAAATCGATCGCGGCGTATTTCCTGATTTCCTGCCGGAAACCGAGGCAATCCGCAAGGCCGATTGGAAGGTTGCCGCCATCCCCGCCGACCTCCAGGACCGCCGCGTCGAAATCACCGGCCCCGTCGATCGCAAGATGATCATCAACGCCCTGAACTCGGGCGCCAGCGTATTCATGGCCGACTTCGAGGATGCGAACACGCCTACGTGGACGAATCTCATCGAAGGACAGATCAACCTGCGCGACGCCATCCGCCGCCAGATCAGCTTCACCAGTCCCGAAGGCAAGCAGTACGAACTCAACGAACGCACGGCTACTCTGCTGGTCCGCCCGCGCGGCTGGCACCTGCTTGAGAAGCACATGACGGTCGACGGCGAACCGGTCCCCGGCGGCCTGTTCGACTTCGGCCTGTACATGTTCCACAACGCCCGCGAACTGTTGAGCCGCGGCTCGGGCCCATACTTCTATCTGCCCAAGATGGAGAGCCATCTTGAAGCGCGCCTGTGGAACGACGTCTTCATCTACGCGCAGGACCGCCTGGGCGTTCCGCGCGGCTCCATCCGCGCGACCGTGCTGATTGAAACCATCCTGGGCGCCTTCGAAATGGATGAGATCCTGTACGAGTTGCGGGAGCACTCGGCCGGCCTCAACTGCGGCCGCTGGGATTACATTTTCAGCTTCATCAAGAAATTCCGCCGCCATTCGGACTTCGTGTTGCCGAATCGCAGCGAAGTCACCATGGACCGGCATTTCCTGGACTCCTACGTTCAGTTGCTGATCAAGACCTGCCACCGCCGCGGCATCCACGCCATGGGCGGCATGGCCGCGCAGATCCCCATCAAGGGCGATCCCGAGGCGAACGAGCAGGCGCTCGACAAAGTCCGCAAAGACAAGATCCGCGAAGTCACCGCCGGCCACGATGGCACCTGGGTGGCTCACCCCGGGTTGGTCCCGGTGGCCAAGGAGATCTTCGATCAGCACATGCCGCAGCCCAACCAGATCTCGCGTACCCGCGACGAAGTCAACGTCGCCGCGAAGGATCTGCTCGCCGTGCCCGCGGGAACCATCACGGAGAAGGGCCTGCGGTGGAACATCGACGTCGGCATCCAGTATCTCGAGTCCTGGCTGCGCGGCTCCGGCTGCGTGCCGATTTACAACCTGATGGAGGACGCCGCCACCGCCGAAATCTGCCGCGCGCAGGTGTGGCAGTGGGTCGAATTCAACGCGAAACTGGACGATGGCCGCCCCATCACCGATAAACTCGTGCAGGAATTCATCGCCGAACAGGTCTGCCAGATCCGCGACCGCATCGGCGTCAGCCGTTTCACCCAGGGGCGTTATCGCCTCGCTTCGGATATATTAGAGAAGCTCATGATAGGTTCGGAATTTCCGGACTTTCTGACGCTGGTGGCGTACGACTACCTCGATTGAAGCGCCCGATATACCGGATCAACTGCTGACCGGATTGCGGGAAGATATCATCCTGCGCCGCATCCGGTCGGGGCTAAGCCGGCTGGAACAGCACGGCTCATACTGGAGCCATATCAATCCGGCCGGCCATAACTCCCCGCAATTTGTTTGGCGTGCAGCGCAATGGGTGGACGTGGGTTATCGCGATATCGGCCTCGTCCGCCAACTCCTCGAAGCCTTCCCCGCCGCTCTTCGTCGCGACCTCACGCTGCATAACTACGTCTACATCCGCGTCGCGGAAGGTCTTTCCGCGCTGTACGATGAAGAGCCCGACCTGGCCATTGCTCACTTCAACGTAGTCCTTCAGTTTGAGGAAGAACTCGGCGATCCCGAACTCTTCGCCATCGCGAATTTCTGGAAGGCTCGCGCTCAACGTTCCAAGGGCGAATACGAAGACGCGCTGGATCACTGCATTCACGGGCGGGACCTCGCGCGTCAATGCCAGTTCGACCGCATGGCGGCGGTCATCCAGACTCTCGAGGCGTGGCTTTACTTCCAGAAAGGCAAACACAAGGACGCGTTGCGGATTCTCGACGAGACCATTGCGGTTCTGTCGGAAACCGACGACGCCCTGGTGCTGGGCAACATCGAGTCGACCTATGGCCGGATCTTCCGCCAGGAGGGCCGCTACGACCGCGCCATCGAGCACTTCCATCGCGCCATTGACGAATACCGCAAGGTCGACCCACTCCATCCGAACCTGGCCCGGACGCTCTCCAACATCGCGTACGTGAAACGTTTGGTGGCGCTGGAGTTCAAACGCAAGATCGAAGCCGACGTAGCGCGCCGTCGCAATATTCCCGCGCGGACGCCTTCCGACGCGGCGGCTATCCGCGAGCAGTTCACGCGGCTGCGTGACGAAGCCTTCGGGCACTTGGACGAGGCCGAAGCGATCTACCAGGTTCACCCCAATCGCCGCGGCGCCGCGACGGTCCACCTGCATCGCGCCTTCCTCCATCTGGACAGCGGTTCACTCGACCAGGCCGGAGATGAGGCGCTGGCGACGTTCGCCATCGGTGAGAAGAAGGAAGACCACATCATGATGGCGCGCGCGCGGATCTTCCAGTGCATGGTGGAGAACGCGAAACTCGACGAGGGGCTGGAGGACGATCCCCGCCATCACGCGCAGGCCGCGCTCGATTACATCCGCGACGCCGTCGAATTCGCCGGTTCGACGCAGAACCGCCGCCTGCTGGGGCGCGCGCACACCTGGCATGGCCTGACTCTATCGAACGAATTTTTCAATCAGCGGGAAGCGGCGCTGGCCGCCTACAACATCGCGAACTCGCACCTGGATCACCGTTTCCACGACACGGCCTGGGAGGATCTCCAGGTGCTGAAGGGGCGGGTTCTGAAAGCTGCGAGCGTTGATGAAGTGCTGCTCGCCTGGTCGCAGGGCGCGGTCGGCGACAAGACCTTCAAGCAGATCTCCGAAGAGTTCGCCGAACTCATCATCCCGAAGGTATGGGCGAACGAAGGGCGTAAGGTTGCCCGCGTGGCGGCGAAGCTTTCCATCTCGCCCAAGAAGGTGCGCCGGGCGCTGATCCGCGCCGGTGTGCTCAACGCATCCTCGGCCGACTAACGGCCCCAGGACCGTTCAATCTCCTCCAGGCTGCGCCCCTTAGTCTCGGGAACCCACCGCCAGACGATGAAGAACGTGAGCACGCACATTCCCGCATAGATCGAGAAGGCGCCGGTCGCCGACATCAGATTCACCAGAGTCAGGAATGTCATCGTCAATAATGTGCAAGCTCCCCAAAGACAGATGGTGGCGATCGACATAGCCCGGCCGCGAATCCGAGTCGGGAATATCTCGGCCAGCAGCACCCAGAATCCCGGTCCCAGGCCGATGGCGAACGCGGCGACACAGAACAGCATTGCCGTCAGCACCAGCCACGAAGGCGGCGGATGCAATAGGAACGCGGCTCCCAGCGCCACCTGGCACAGCGCCATCACGCCGGAAGAAAACATCAGCAGGAAACGCCGGCCCAGCCGGTCGATAACTCCCATGGCGACGATTGTCACCAGGAAGTTCACTAACCCGACAATGACGTTGGCGAAAATCGCGGATGACTCGCTATGACTGCCGACCTGCTCCTTGAAAATCACCGACCCGTAAAACAGCACTGTATTGATGCCTGTCACCTGCTGGAGAATCGCCAGCGAAACGGCGATCCAGAAGGGCCGCCGCAATCCCGGTTGCAGCAGTTCGGCCATCGACCCGGTTTCCACCGCGACCGCGTCCTCAATCTGACGCAACTCCCGCGCCCCGGTCGAAGCTCCATTGACCTTCGTCAGCACCGCCAGCGCTTCCGCGCTTCGGGAATTCTCCACCAGCCACCGTGGACTTTCCGGCACGAAGAAAAGCGCCACGAAAAACGCGATTGAAGGGGCCGCGGCGGCGCCGAACATCCACCGCCATCCGGCCGCGCCGACGAACGACAGCCCCCAATTCACCAGGTACGCGAGCAATATCCCCGACACGATGGCCATCTGGTTCATGGCCACCAGTTGTCCGCGATTGCGCGCCGGCGCCACCTCGGCGATATACAACGGCGCGAGCACGGAAGCCGCTCCGATCGCCAACCCGCCGATGAACCGCGCCACGATGAACTCCTCAAGCGTGCGAGGCAGCGCCGCGCCGAACGCCGACACAGCGAACAGCACGGCCGAAATCATGAGCACCCGGCGTCGTCCGAAGCGATCGCTTAGCCAGCCCGCCGCGCTCGCGCCGAAGATGCAGCCGAACAGCAGGGCGCTGGCCGCCACCTCCGTTTGGACTTCGGTGAGATGCAGTTGTTCCCGAAGGTAGATGATGGCGCCGTTGATCACCGCGATGTCGAAGCCGAACAGCAGGCCCGAGGTGGCGGCGACCACGGCGGAAAGGTAGACGTACAGGGCGCTGCCCCGATCGGCCGTCTCCGATGCGACGCTGTGTGCCATGGCGAAAGAGGAGTTTCCGATCTGTACGTTATCATGATTCAGACGTATGCAGCTTCGACTCCTCTGCGCTGTCTTCCTCTCAGCCGCGGCCCTTCCCGCCGCCGACTGGGGGCCCGTACAGTTCCTGGTGGGCAACTGGAAGGGCGTTGGCGGCGGCGCGCCCGGGCAAAGGACCGGCGAGTTCTCCTTCACGCCCGACGTGCAAGGCAAAGTGCTCGTGCGTCGCAGCTTCGCCGAATTCGCCGCGGCGCGCCACGACGACCTCATCATCGTCTATCGCGAGAAAGGCCAACTCCGGGCCATCTTCTTCGACAGTGAGGACCACGTCATCCACTACGCCGTACGCTCCATCGAAGGCGGTGTCCAGTTCGTTTCCGACGACCCCGGCCCGCGGTTCCGCCTCACCTATATAAGCACCGGCAAAGACGTCGTGAAGATCAAGTTCGAAGTGGCGCCGCCCGGCAAGGAATTCAGCACCTACATCGACGCTTCCGCCCGCCGCGAACCATAATCACGTCCGCTGTCCGAAATTGATAGGCTGAGTAGCCATGCAGAAGTTGAATCGCCGTTCCGTTCTGAGCGCCGCATTCGCCAGCATCGGCTGGAACGCCGCCGCCCAGACCCCGTCCGAACGTCAAATCGCCGCGAAGAATTCGGCTCCGATCTCTCCGAAAGACAACCTCAAGGTCACCAAACTCGAAACCATTCTGGTGAAGCCGCGTTGGCTGTTCCTGAAGATCCATACCAACGCGGGCATCGTCGGCCTGGGAGAGCCGATCACCGAAGGCCGCGCGCTCACCTGCGCCACCGCCGTCAAGGAAATCGAACCGTACCTGGTCGGCAAGGATCCGCGCCGCGTCGCGCACCACTGGCAAGCCATCTATCGTCACGCCTTTTATCGCGGCGGCCCGATCCTCACCAGCGCGTTGAGCGGCATCGACCAGGCTCTGTGGGACATCAAGGGCAAGGCGCTCGGCGTGCCCGTTTACGAACTGCTCGGCGGTCCGACCCGCGACCGCGTCCGCGTCTACGCGCACGCCGGAACGCCCGACGCCATCAAGGCGGCCATGGCCAAGGGCTTCACCGCATTCAAGACCGGTCCCGCCAAGAAGCGCCCCGCCCGCTACATCGAAACACAGGCCGCCGTCGAATACGCCGTCGAGCGTTTCGCCGAACTCCGCAAGATCGTCGGCAAGGAGAACGACGTCGCCATCGACTTCCACGGCGCCATCAGCCCCGCCACCGCGAAGCTGCTCATCAAGGGCCTGGAGCCTTACCAGCCGATGTTCGTCGAAGAGCCCTGCCAGGCGCAGAATCACGACGTGATGGCCGAAATCGCCCGCGGCACCTTCCTGCCCATCGCCACCGGCGAGCGCGTCTTCACCAAGTGGGGCTTCCGTGAAGTGCTCGAAAAGAAGGCCGCCATGGTGCTGCAGCCCGACCTCTGCCACGCGGGCGGAATCACCGAAGTCCGTCTGATCGCGGGCATGGCCGAAGCCTACTACGCATCGGTCGCGCCGCACAATCCGCTGGGTCCCATTTCGCTCGCCGCCGGCGTGCAAATCGCCGCGTCCATCCCGAACTTCCTCTGCCAGGAGCAGGTGTCGCTCGGCGAAGGCTACATCAAGCAGCCCTTCAAGGTCAGCGAAGGCTATCTCGAACTGCCCAAGGGACCCGGTCTCGGCATCGAACTCGACGAAAACGCCATGGCCGACAAGATCCACCACGATTGGCGCAACCAGGAAAGTTACGACACCGACGACGGCTCCGTCGTCGACTGGTAGTCCGGCCCGCCCGTTGACATCCGTCTCCGCTATATGTATCGTTGCTACATATGGCGGAGATGGATACGAAAGCTCTCCAGAAGACCAGCGCCGAAATGGTGGTGCTCGCCCTGCTTGAGGAGCGGCAGCGCCACGGCTACGAACTCGCCAAGCTGATCGAAACCCGCAGCGAAGGCAAACTCGAGTTCCACGTCGCCTCGCTCTACCCGCTGCTCTACCGCCTGGAGGCCAAGGGCTGGGTGGAAGGCCGTTGGATCGAGCGCCCCAATGAGCGCCGCCGCCGCTTCTACCGCATCACGCCCGCCGGCAAGAAAATGCTCGCCCTCCAGCGCCAAAGCTGGCGCGAGTTCATCGAAACCCTGGATCGCGTCGCGCAGATCCGCCCCGCCTGAACGGAGCCGCCCATGCCCGATTGGAACCGATACGTTCGCAACGAATTGCGGCTGCCGTCGCTCGCGCCGGCCCGCGAAGTCGAAATCGTCGAAGAACTCGCGGCCCAACTCGAGCAGGCCTATCAGGAAGCCCTGGCCTCCGGCCGCGCTCCCGATGAAGCCGAGCGCCTCGCCAAGTCTCAACTCCCCGACTGGCGCTCCCTCGCCCGCGACATCGAAGCATCCGAACCCGCCCGCCGCCGAGGCCCATCGGCCCTCTGGCGAGGCGTCCCCGGCGACCTCCGCCACGCCCTCCGCATCCTGCGCAACAGCCCCGTCTTCGCGGCCGTCGCCATCGCGACGCTCGCCCTCGGCATCGGCGGCTGCACGGCCATCTTCGGCCTCATCGACGCCGTCGTGCTCCGCCCCATCGGCTACCCCAACGCCGGCAAACTCGTCATGGTGTGGGCGCACCAGTACAAGCGAGGCTTCCATCACAACGTCGTCGCCATGGCCGACTATCTCGACTGGCGCGCGCGCAACCACGTCTTCAGCGACATGAGCCAGGTCCTCGACCAGCAGTGGAACGTCACCGGCGCCGGCGGCCCCGTCGTGCTGAAAGGCCTCTCCGTCAACGCGCGTTTCCTGCCGATGCTTGGCGTCTGGCCTGTCATCGGCCGCAACATTCGCGACGACGAAGCGCGCGCCGGCGGACCCGCGGTCGCCATCATCAGCCATCGCCTTTGGACCGAACGCTTTGCCGCCAACCGCGACGTCATCGGCCGCGCCATCACGCTCGACGGCAAGCCCCACGCCATCGTTGGAGTCCTGCCCGCCACCTTCCCCTGGCTCGGCGCCCCACTCGACGTCATCACTCCCGTCCAACTCCCCAACCGCGACTGGCGCGTCCGTGCGGGCCGCTTCCTGCGCGTCGTCGCGCGTCTCCGTCCAGGCGTCTCGCTCACCCAGGCGCAAAGCGAAATGAGCGCCATCGCTGCGCAACTCGAAACCGAATACCCGCAGTTCAACAAGGACTGGGGCGTCGAGATCGTCCCCTTGCCGGACCACTTCGCCGGCCCGATGGGCCTGACCCTCTGGATCCTCATGGGCGCCGTCGGCCTGCTTCTGTTAATCGCGTGTTCGAACGTCGCGAACCTGATGCTCGCCCGGGCCGTCGTGCGCGAGCGCGAGATGGCGTTGCGAGCCGCCCTCGGCGCCACCGTGCCCCGCCTGGTGCGCCTGCTCATGATCGAATGCCTGACGCTTGCGGCCATCGGCGGCGCCATCGGGTGCGCGGGCGCGTGGGCCGCCATCCGGGCCATCCAACTCTACGGACCGCGCGACATCTCCCGCCTGGAAACAGCCGGAATCAACATCCCCGTGGCGTTGTTCGCGCTCGGCGTCAGCGTCCTGGCGGGCGTCGCATTCGGCCTCGCCCCGGCCTTCTCAGCGGGCCGCCTCAACCTCAGCCCGGCGCTCAAGGATGGCGGTCGCGGCGTACTGAACACCATCCGCGGCGAACGCCTCCGAAGCGTCCTCGCCACGGCGCAGATCGCTCTCGCGCTCGTCCTGTTGACCGGAGCCCTTCTCCTCGCCCGCAGTTGGTCGCGCCTCACTGCCGTGTCTCCCGGCTTCGATTCGCACAACGTGCTCACCGGTACAGTCATGTTCAGCGGCCGCATGGACAACGGGAAACTCAGTGAGACATGCCGCGAAATCGGCGCCCGTCTCCGCCAACTGCCCGGCGTCGAAAACGCGGGCTTCATCACCTTCCTGCCGTTCGCCGGCATGGGCGCCGCAACGGCCTTCAGCGTGGTGGGCCAGCCGCCCTACGCCCCCGGACAGGCTCCAACCGCCGACGTGCGCGTGGTCCAGCCCGGCTACTTCGAAACCATGCGCATTCCGCTGCTCAAAGGCCGCCTCTTCGACGAAGCCGACAATCGCGGAGGCGCGCCCCGCCGCTTCGTCGTCAATGAAACGCTCGCCCGCCGCATGTTCGCGGCCGCCGATTCGCTCGGCCAAAGCCTCATCGTCGAGATGGGCGATAGCAAACCGGGCGAGATCATTGGCATCGTCGCCGACACCCGTCACAAATCGCTCGACGGCGAAGTGCGCCCCATGGTCTACTACGTGCAGGCGCACCTGCCCATCTCATTCGGGACCTTCGTGATGCGAACCACCGTCAGCCCGGAATCGCTGGGCCCCGCCATGACGGCCGCCATCCAGCAGGTGAAGCAGGACCAGCCCGTCACGGAAGTCCGCACGATGGACGATTGGATCGGCGATTCGACGGCGCGGACTCGTCTCCAAACCGCGGTCATCGCCGCGTTCGCCGCCATCGCAGTGATTCTCGCAGTTATCGGCGTCTACGGCGTGATGGCCTACTCCGTGGAGCAGCGCGTTCACGAAATCGGCGTACGTCTCGCATTGGGCGCCGCGCCAGGCTCCGTCCAGCGTCTGATCGCGGCCCGAGGTCTGCGCCTTGCCGCCATCGGACTGGCCATCGGCGGAGCGGCCGCCGCAGCCTCTACACGCGTGCTCAAGACCTTGCTGTACCAGGTCGCGCCGAACGATCCGGCAGCCTTCGCCGCCGCCGCCATCCTGCTCGGCGCGGCGTGCGTCCTGGCGAGTTACGTCCCCGCGCGCCGCGCCACCCACGTGGACCCGGTGGCGGCCCTGCGCGGCGAGTAACCCCGGCTGGTAAGATGATGTTTCCCATCGAGGAGACATCGAAATGATAAATAAGCTCGTCTTCTTACTGGCGTCCGGCGCCGCGGCGCTGTTGCTCGCCCAGGAGCCGCCTACCCCCACGCCTCCGTCCGATGCGCCGGCCCAGACGCCGCCCGCCAGCGGACCGCAGCGTCCCGGCGGCGCTTCGGCCTCTCAGGATCCACAACCGTACGAGAAGGTTATCACCAAGGAAGCCAAGTCGAAAAAGGGACTCTTCACGGTTCATGTCATTAAAGATAAGTACTACTACGAAATCCCGAAGAACGAGTTAGGCAAGGAATTCCTCTGGGTCAGTCAGATCGCCCGCACCACCAATGGCGTCGGTTATGGTGGACAGGCGCTGGGCAGCCGGGTCGTCCGCTGGGAGCGAATCGGCAATAAGATCAATCTGCGGGAGGTCAACTACGAAGTCGTCGCCGATCCCAAGTTGCCGATCTCGCGCGCTGTCAGGGCCGCGAACAACGAATCGATCCTGATGACCTTCCCGGTGGCCGCCTTCGGCCCGAAGGAGGAAAGCGCGGTTATCGAGGTAACTCGTCTCTTCATGTCCGATGTCTTTGAATTCAGCGCCCGGCAACGCCTGAACGCCACCACCATGGACGCCAGCCGGTCCTATGTTGAGCGTGTCTCTCCGTATCCCGAAAACATCGAAGTCGAGACCTCCCACACTTACACGCGAACTCCCACGCCGGCTTCCATGAACCCGTCGATGCCCACGCCGTCCAGCCCCTTTGGCGGCTCCGGCATGCGTCCCGGCAGCGCCACGGTGGTTCTGCACTACAGCATGGTGAAACTGCCCGAAAAGCCGATGATGCCGCGCCTGGTGGACGAGCGGGTCGGCTTCTTCTCCGTGAGTCAGGTCGACTACGGCCAGGACGAGCAACGCGCCCCCCACCGCCGCTACATAACTCGCTGGCGCCTGGAGAAGAAGGACCCCAGCGCGGCTCTCTCCGAACCGGTGAAGCCTATCGTCTACTGGATCGACTCAGCCACGCCCACCAAGTACATCCCGTATATGAAGGCGGGCGTCGAAAGCTGGCAGAAGGCCTTCGAAGCCGCCGGCTTCAAGAACGCCATCATCGCGAAAGTCGCTCCGACTCCCGAGCAGGATCCTGATTTCAGCCCCGAAGACGCCCGTTACTCCGTCATCCGCTGGCTGCCGTCCACCATTGAGAACGCCGTCGGCCCGCACATTCACGACCCCCGTACGGGCGAAATCCTCGACTCGGACATCCAGTTCTACCACAATGTCATGAACCTGGCCCGCTCCTGGTATTTCGTACAGGCCGGACCGCTCGACCCGCGCGCCCAGAAACTGCCGCTGCCGGATGACTTGATGGGGAAACTGGTCCAGTTCGTCTGTGCCCACGAAGTCGGCCACACCCTCGGCTTCCAGCACAACATGAAGGCCAGCTCGACTTATCCGGCCGACAAGGTGCGCGACGCCGCCTGGGTCCACAAGATGAGTCACACGCCGTCGATCATGGATTACTCGCGCTTCAACTACGTCGCCCAACCCGAAGATAAGATCGACCCGGCCGACCTGACTCCCGGCATCGGGCCGTATGACATCTGGGCCACCCGCTGGGGTTACTCGCCGGTCGCCGGCGCCAAGACACCCGATGAGGAGCGCCCAACTCTCGATAAGTGGGCCCGCGAGCAGGACCAGACTCCCTGGTTCCGGTTCTCCACCGCCGACTCGGCCGGCTCAGATCCCGGCGAACTCACCGAAGCCGTAGGCGACGCCGACGCCGTGCAATCCAGCACGCTGGGACTCAAGAACCTCCAGCGAGTGGCCAAGATGTTAATGCCCGCCACCACCAACAAGGAAGGCGAGCCCTACGACGACTTGGGCGAAATGTACGGTCGCATGCTGGGCCAATGGGTGCTTGAGATGAACCACGTCTCGGCCATCGTTGGCGGATTCGACACCCGCGAAAAGCACATCGGCCAGAGCGGCGTTCTGTTCACGCCGGTGTCGAAGGCGCGCCAGGTGGCGGCCGTGAAGTTCCTTAACGACAACGCCTTCGCCACCCCGACCTGGGCCATCGACAAGGAGATCCTGCGCCGCGTCGAGCCGATTGGCGTGCTGAGTCGTGTCCGCTCCGCGCAGGGCCGCATCCTGTCCTCGCTGCTGGCCAGCCCGAAGTTCGCCCGCCTGGTCGAGCAGGAAGCCATCGACGGCGCCGCGGCCTACGCGCCCGCTCAGTTCCTCGCCGACGTCCGCAAAGGCGTTTGGAAAGAACTCGACGCGCCGCAGGTGAAGGTGGACGCCTACCGCCGAAACCTCCAGCGCATCTACCTCGATGTGGCGAACGGCAAAGTGAATGGTGGGGTTCTGTCGCTGCCTGCCAACCTGCCCCCGGAAATGGCGGCGATGTTTGCGTCCAGCGGCGACGAGCGCCCCTTCTATCGCGCCGAACTCCGTGCGCTGAACGGCGCTGTGACAGCCGCGATGGCGAAGTCGGCCGATCCGTCCACGCGAGCCCACCTGGAAGGCGTGCGCGATCAGATCGCTAAGATCCTCGACCCGAAATTCGCGCAAGCGTCCGGCGGCGCATCCACGCAGATCCGCACGATGGGCGCCGATGCGGACCCGTTCTCGATAACTCCCGAAGTCTGCTGGCCGGACTACATCATTCGTCCCTGACAGGAGCAGACCTATGGCGGTAGACATCAATTACTTACGCAGACACTACGCCTCTCTGTCGGACGAGGCGCTCCTCGAAGTCGATCGCGGCGAATTAGTAGCCGCGGCCCAGGAATGCTACGACTCTGAACTGAAGAGCCGGGGTTTGGGCGCCAACGGCCAACCCGCGGCCTCCGGCGCTCCGCCGGACTGGTTCGACGAGGCCGCCGAAGTCTTCTCACGCGTCGACCATCCCGGCGCCGCCCAGGCTCCGGAGGTGGAGGCGGCGCGGCAAGCGCTCGAGGACGCGGGCATCCCTTGTCATCTCGAGTTCGCGGCCATGCCGGAGGAGGCTGGCCAATCTCGCCATGCCAATCATGTGTGGCGGCTCCTGGTCCCCAGCCAACTGAACCTGCACGCCATGAACGTCATCGACCGCGACATTTTCAACGACGGTTTCGAAGCCGGTTGGCGCAGCCATCTGGAGATGCTCTCCGACGAAGAACTCGAGTCGACTGACCCCGAGGACGTCTTCTGCGGCCTGTTCGACCGCATCGAACGCGTCACCCGCGCCTACCGCGAAGAACTGGAGCGGCGCGGCCTCGGCGCCTGACCGGTTTCGGACCACGCTGTCCCAAACCCGGACGGTCCGCCGTCTCGCGCCCCTTGCGGCGCCGCTGTTTACGGGCGGTCGGCCGCATGCACGTCCACTAAGCGACATGCGAACTCTGATCAACGACGTCCGCTTCGGCCTCCGCCTGTTGGCCGACCGTCCGGGATTCGCCTTGGTGATCGTCGTAACGCTCGCCTTGGGCATCGGCG
Source organism: Acidobacteriota bacterium (assembly GCA_018268715.1). Taxonomy (GTDB): domain Bacteria; phylum Acidobacteriota; class Terriglobia; order Bryobacterales; family Bryobacteraceae; genus TMP-7. The sequence goes on from JAFDVZ010000018.1 coordinate 88,158, forward strand.
TCACCACCGCGATGTTCAGCGTGATCGACTTCATGTATTGGCGGACATTTCCGGGCGTCGCGGATCCCGGCCGGTTGGTGGAACTGGAGACCGTCGCGCCTGACGGCGACACGGTGCGCGGCTCCTGGCTCGATTACCTCGATTACCACGCCCGCTTGCGCACAGTGGCGCTGGCCGCGCACGATGACGTCGTGTTCAACATGGGGCTGACTGAGCGCGCCAAACCAGTGCGAGGCGAACTTGTTTCGGGCAATTACTTCGAGGTCCTCGGCGTCACCCCCGCCATCGGCCGCTTCTTCTCGACCGAGGAGCAGTCCGCGGCCCCCGGCGCCCACCCCGTCGCCGTCATCAGCCACCGCATCTGGATGAACGAATTCGGCGGCCGTCCAAATATCGTCGGAAAGCCCGTGCGCATCAACCGGCACGACCTCACCGTCATCGGAGTCACGCCGCCGGAGTTCCGCGGCGCCATCCCCGGTTCGCGTCAGGACCTGTGGATTCCGATGACGATGACAGCCGTGCTCGGCGCCCGCGACGAGCGTGGGTTCACCGTTCGCTCCGATCGCAATGTGTATATGATCGGACGATTGGCCCCCGGCGCCTCGTACGCCGAAGCCCGCTCCGAGGCTGCGCTGGTTGCACGCGCGTTCGTCGACCTCGATCCCGCCGGGCATCGCGGATTCACCGCCACCGTCGAACCCGCCTGGCGCTCCACCATCCACCGCCGCGCGGCTCTGCTGCAGCCGATGTTGGTGCTGTTGGCGGTCTCGTTCCTGATCCTCGCGATCGTATGCGCCAACGTCGCAAATCTGCTGTTGGCCCGCTCCGTTCAACGTCTGCGGGAGTTCGGCCTGCGCGCCGCTCTCGGCGCCGGCGCCTGGCGGATCGCTCGGCAGAACCTGGCGGAGGCGCTGCCGCTCGCCCTCGCCGGCTCGTTGGCCGGCATCCCGCTTGCACTGTGGATGACGGACTCCGCCTCTCTACTGTTGCCCCGCATGGCCCGCGCGGACTCGATCCCGATCCAGATGGATCTGCGGATTCTGGCCTTTGCGGCCATCGTCTCCGTCGGAGCCATGCTGTTGGCGAGCCTTGCTCCAGTGTTGTTTGTGCTGCGCGCCGACGTGAACGTCGCGCTTCACGAAGGCGGCCGCACCGGGACCGGCGGCGCCCGTTCGAACCGCATACGCGGGTTGCTGGTCGTCGCGGAAGTGTCGTTGGCCCTGGTGGTGCTCATCGGAGCCGGGCTATTCTACCGGAGTTATCAGAACGCTAACTCCATCGATCCCGGATTCGACCGAAACGGCGTGTTGGTGGCCAGTTTCCACCTCGGAAGCTCCGGCTATTCCGTGGATGAGTTACAGAGATTCTCATCGCAACTCAAGGAACGTCTGGAGCCGGCGCCGGGGATCACGGCGGTGGCTTATGCCGATTACGCGCCGCTGTGGGCTTCCGACGGTCCGTACACAGCCGTGCAGCCGAAGGGGTTCACGCCCCGGAATCCAGACGACCTGAAGGTGCACGTGACAGTGGTGTCTCCCGGCTACTTCGATCTTCTCAAGATCCCGCTCCTCGAAGGTCGCGACTTTACCGACAAGGACGACCGTGACGCCGAACGAGTCATGCTGGTCGATCAGGCCTTCGCCCGGCGATTCTTTGCGGGCGCCTCGCCAGTCGGGCGAGAGGCGGCCGTGCGCGGCAAATCGTACCGGATCGTCGGCCTGGTGCGGGATAGCAAGTACTTCAGCTACACCGAGATCTCGAAACCCCACTTCTATCTGCCCTTCCGGCAGGCCTACCTGCAAGGGCAGCAGGCGATGTTCTTCATCCGAACCAGGCTCGATCCGGAGCGGACCATCGGTGTAATCCGAAGCCGCGCCATGACCCTCGATCCGAACTCGGGCGGATTCAGCGCCGCGCCGCTCGCCGAATTCAACGAGCTATTGCTGATTCCCCTCAAACTGGCCGCGGGACTCTTGGCGGCGCTGGGAGTTATTGCGTTTGTGCTATCGGCGGTGGGGCTCTACGGAGTCATGAGTTACACGGTCAGCCAGCGAACGCGCGAGTTAGGCATCCGGATGGTGTTGGGCGCTCGGCCCCGCGAAGTTCTCGGCGTCGTCGTTCGCCAGGGGATGCTGCTGGCCGGCGCGGGCGTTGCCGGCGGACTGTTGCTGGCTCTCGCTTCCATGCGACTGCTGGGGACCTTCCTGGTCGGAATCAGCCCTTTCGATCCCTTGACGTTCCTTGCCGCCGCTCTGTTCCTGGGCGCTGTAGCCGCCATCGCAAGCTTCCTGCCGGCCCATCGAGCCACGCGCATGGACCCGGCGACGGCGCTTCGCAGCGAATAGAGGTGGTTCGGAGCCGGAAAGGTGGTGGCGATGGTTGAATTCGGCCACCTTCCGGCTCCGTTCCCGATCCGTAAGCCTATTAGAATCAATAATTAATAACAAACGTTCATAAGGCCGTCCGGTTGCACTATCGATTGCGCCGCCACAAAGCGGCAGGAGGCAATCCGATGAAACTGACGAACCTGATCAACAAGATGAACGTCGCCGTGCTGATGGTGGCGGCCGTGCCCGCGATGGCGCAGTATTCATCGCAGCCGCCCCTGCTCGCTCCGCAGGAGTTGGACAATCTGGTCTCCCGGATCGCCCTGTACCCCGATCCGCTGTTAGCCCAGGTGCTGGCGGCCGCGACGTACCCGAATGATATCCCGGACGCCGCGCGCTGGGCCGATGACCGTCGCGGCATGCGCAGCGACGATCTGGCGGCGGCGATCAACGGTTCCAACTTGCCGTGGGATGCGAGCATTCAGGCGCTGCTGCCGTTCCCCGAGGTGCTTGACACGATGGCGCGCGACATGAACTGGACGGCGCGGTTAGGCGACGCCTTCATGGTGCAGCGCGATGACGTGATGGACGCCGTGCAGCGGATGCGCCGGATGGCCGAAGAGTACGGCTACCTGCGGAGCAATCAGCAGGTCCGTGTGTCCGGCGATCCGGGCTACATCGAGATCATGCCGTACGATCCCGCGGTGATCTACGTGCCGGTCTATGACCCGTACGTCGTGTACGCTCCGCCTCGTCCGGGCGTCTATGTGGGTGGCGCGATCGTGTTCGGCCGCGGCTTCTCCATCGGGTTCGGACTGACCCGTTGGGGTTGGGGCGGCGGATTCGACTGGCGCAGCCACAACGTGATCGTCCGCGAGCGGGTTTGGGATCGCCGGGTGTCTCATCCGGTGACGATGCCGACCTACCGGCGCGAGACCGTGGTGGTCGAACGGCATGCGCCCGCCGTGGATCGCGGTTGGACGCGCGACGAGCGTAGCTTCCGTCCCACGCCGGCTCCGGCTCCGGCGCCGAGGATGGAGAACAGCTACCGTCCGGCGCCGCCCGCGGCCCGGGTGGAGAGCGCTCCGCGGCGCGAGATGCCGCGTCACGAAGAATCCCGCGGCCGTGACAACGGCGGCGCCCGCGAAGGGCGAGGCCGCGGTCATTGAGTGGAAATGGGGCGGGCCTCGATCAGGCCCGCCCCAACTTCGTCAGGGCGGGGAACAAACCCACCAGTTCCTTTGCCGCCATGGCCCCGATGGTTTCCTTCCCCTTCGGTCCCAGGTGAGTGTTATCGATCTTCCCGTCCGCCAGCCGCGCCCCTAACTCCCCACAAGCGGCAGGTCCCAACGAGTTACACTGCTCTAGAGTCAGTTGGTATAAGTCGATCAGCGCGACATTCTTCTCGGCGGCCAGCTTTCGGACCGCAGCGACATAAGGAACCAGCGAATCCGGCTTCACCTTGCCGTCCGCGGTCAGATTCCGCCTGACGATCGATGTCACCAGCACCGGAACCGCCCCGGCGGCGCGGACTTCGTCCACATAGCGGGCCAGGTTGGCGCGATAAGTCGTTTCGGGATCGGTCTCGCGGTCCGCGCCTTTGCCGGGAACGTCGTTGTGCCCAAACTGGATCAGGACGTAATCCGCCCTGCTCGACGCGATGGGCATCCATAAACCCTCATCGCGGAAGCTCTTCGAACTGCGGCCGTTCTTGGCCAGATTGACGACGAACACCTCCGGCCCGAACCGCGCCGCGAAGCCTGTCCCCCAGCCGCCCTCGTCGTTCACGGTGGAATCGCCTGTCAGCACGATCTTGACGGTGTCGGCCGGCTTCAGGTCGAGCGAAGGACGATGCCGGTCGCAGACGATCCAGCCGTCCTTCAGCTCCAGTTCGGCGCCGTACAAATATGTGCGCGGACCGTTGGATTCAGGGTGGGTGAAATAGAAGATGAAGGCGCGGTCACCCTGGGCAAGGACGTCGGCGTGATGGCCGAACGGCTGGTCGTCGAGGATGTTCGGACCGCGCGTCCAATGCTCGGCGTCGGTCGACTTATACACGCCGAGGCCCTTCCAATGATCGGTGATCATCCACCAGGATCCGCGCCAATGGAAGACGTTCGGCCCTTCGTGGCCAACGTCGGTGATGACGGGGCCAACGGGCTCCCAGTTGGACAAGTCCCGGCTGTCGGCGGCGTAGGTGTGCGAGTGGTTGCGCTCATCCTTGTACCACATGCGCCACTGGCCGGCGGGCATCCGCTCGACGCAGGCGTCGATCACGTAATCCGACGACAGTTGGAGGACGCGATCCACCTTCCAGTCCCACAGGTTGCGGCTGGTGGCGTGGACGATGTGGCGCTCGCCCGACCAGTCGTTCGGGACGCCCCGGACATAGCTGAAATACATGTGGCAGACGCGGTCGTGCCACAGGATCTCCGGCGCCCAGAAGGTGTTGGTCCCGTGCTCGAACTTGAGCCCTTCGGTGATGCCTCGATAGCGCCAAGTTCGGCCGTTGTCATCCGACGAAGCGATGCCGATGTCGGTGCCGTGGCACCAACTCACTCCGATGCCAACGGCGGTCGCCCGGCGGTTCGTATAGAAGATCCACCAGGCCTTCTCGATCGGGTTCCAGACGATGGTCGGGTCGGCGGCGCCGTCGTAGATCGGGTCTCGGAACAGGGCCTTCGGCCCGGCGGGCGCCTGCGCGTGTCCACCCGGCTGGACGAAGCCGGCCAGGCCCGCGGCGCCAAGCCAGGTCCGGCGTTTCATTTCGCGCCGACGCCCGGCAGCAGCGAGAGCACGGCCTGGCTGGGCCGCGCGATGACGTGGGCCGCGATCAGCTTGCCGAGCGACGCGACCTTCGCGCTGCCCGCGTCGACAGCGGCCTGCACCGCCGCCACGTCGCCTTTGATGACCACCGTGATGTAGCCGCCGCCCAGCTTCTCCCGGGCGAGGACTTCGACGTTCGCCGTCTTGACGGCGGTGTCGATCGCCTCAAAAACGGCCGTGAAACCCTGGGTTTCGATCAATCCGATTGCAAAACTCGCCTGATCACTCATATTCTTCTCGCTAACTCCCGACGATTCGGACGGATAACTGACGGTGGCCTGCTCGATGAGCGGGTTAAACTCGACCGGCGCTTCGTAGGCGGCCCTGGATGCCCCCGGAGCCGCGATGACATGCGCCGTGACGGGGACGGCCATCTTCCAGGCCAGCGACTTCACCGCGGCAGCGGCGGCTTCGAGATCGGCCAACGAGCCGGTCAGCTTGACGCAGACGCCGGGGCCGTCGTTCAACTCGGCCTGTAACACTCGCACGCCGGAGGCTTTCTCCGCGGCGTCCAGGATCACGATGCCGCAGGACCATGATCCCAGTTCGACGAATGCAACCGACTGGCTCACAGCAGACCACGCCTGTCGAGCTGGCTCACCACTTCCTGCACCAGGGCCGCGATCTGGTCGCGCTCAAGCTGGAGGACGGCGGCGGTGGGCGCGGGCGCCGGTTCGACCAGGTCCGACAAGGCGCGTTTGACGTCCGATTCGAGCAGAGACCGGTCGGCCCGCTGGGCGTCGCTCAAGGGGCGGCGGCTGGGGCCGAAATTGAAGCCTCGCAGTTCGGTGGCGTACTTGAACCCGTCGGGGAACTCGAACTTGTCGAGCATGGCGTCGAACAGGCGCAGCAGTCGGTAGTTCCACTGCATCGCCTCGGTATAGGCGCCGGCGCGGGCCAGTTCGTAGATCTTGCGGGTGACCTCGGGGACGGCGTTGCTGCTGGCGTTGGTGCCGCCATCGCAGCCGATCATGATCATGGGCGCGAGGACGGCTTCCCATCCGGTGAGGAACGAGAAGTCGGGGCGCAGCGGGCGGACCGCCGAGATCATGCGCATCATGAAGGCGACGTCGCCGCTCGAGTCCTTGATGCCAATGACGCGCGGGAGTTCGGCCAGGCGGCGAACGGTGTCGACGGTGATCGGGCTCGCGAACATCGGGATGTTGTAGAGCGTGACGTCGATGGGCGAGTCGCGGGCGATTTCGGCGAAGTAGGCGTAGACGGCGTCGGGCGCCAGACGGTAGTAGAACGGGGAGACGATGGCGACGGCGCGGGCGCCCATTTTGGCGTAGGCCTCACAGGCGGCCAGCGTCTCCTTTATATTCGCCTCGGCGGCGCCGGCGAGCACGGGCACGCGGCCACGCGCGACGTCGCAGACGATGGCGCCGATGCGGAGCCGCTCCTCGGCGGTGAAGCGGGTGAACTCGCCGCTGGAGCCGTTCGGGTAGAGGCCGTGGACTCCGCGGTCAATCAGCCATGAAACATATCGGCGCAGTTCCGTTTCGTTGATCTCGCCCCGGCTGTTGAGCGGCGCCAGCGTGGGCGTGAAGATCCCTTCGATTTTTGAAGCCATCAGAACCTCCATCATATCCGCGTCGGAGGCGATGGGGGGGACGCCGGAGCGGCGCCCGCCGGACCCGCGGCTAGAGGGTCAGCAGATAGTTGGCCAGATCCTCTTTCTGAGTCGGGGTGAGGGTGATTCCCAGGCGTTTCTCGTAACTGGCGATCAGGTCAGTGAGCGTGGCCGCGGAGCCATTCGAGAAATAGGGCGGACGGGAGGCCAATCCGTGGAATTGGGGGATCACGATGGCGCCTACGTCGGCGCAGCGGCCAGTGATCAGGCCGCGGCCGGGGTCCTGCGTCTCGATGACCTTTCCTGAGTCGCAGGTAACTCGGAACAGGGGAAGATCGGGCAGGTTCGATGACTCGAGCCTGCGCCAGCGGTTGGTTCCCGGCTGGTGACAACTGGCGCAGCGTTCGCCGAAGACGAGTTTCCCTCGAGTGGCCGAGTTACGAAACGATTGCTGGACGCCGGTGGCCGGTTCGCTCAGTTGCGAGAGAAGACCGCCGCGAACGTCGGCGTACTGAGTGGCGTAGACCTGGCCTTCAAAGTCGAGGATGCGGCGCAGGGACTCGGCGTCGGGCGCCGAGTGGGCCTGTTCATGGACCAGCGCGGCGTCGATGGCCTGGGCGCGGAGGTCGGCCGCGCGGCCATCGGCCATCAGCACGGCGCCGGCCGGGCCGGGGACCAGATCGGGCAGGTTCGCAGACATGCGGGGACGGCGGTAGACCGAGATCTCGCCCTTGCCAGCGTTGCAGCCGGTGGGGTCTCGCAAGACCTGGATGCGGAAGTCAGGCTGAATGTTGGCGGGGGGCCAGGGCAGGGCGACCCGGAAAAGCCCGCGATTCAGTAGGAGCGAGTGCGATCGAGGGTCGGACTGCGGCAGCGACGGGCAGTTGGAGCCGTCGATGGCGGCAAACAGCGGGTCCTTGCCGCCGGTGGTTTCCCATCGGTCGCGGATGTTGGCGACCGAGAGGCTCATGGCGTTGGAGGGCTGATGGCAGGTGACGCATGCGCGGCCGTTGGAGCCGAGCGCCTTGAAGAACGGATGGTTGCCGGTGCGGAACGAGCCGTTCCGGTTGGAGATGCGCAGTTGGCCGGTCGGGTTATCGTATTCGCTGTCCCAGGGCAGGATTTCGTCCTGATTCGAGTTCCACCACCGGTGACTCTCGTTATAGGAACTCTGCGCGACGGCTAACGAGGCGAATAATAAACTGACACCCAGACGGCGCATGCTTCGGGTTTCCTTTCGGGAGTTATCGCGATGAAGCGGCGACTTGGGCGCGAGCTTTGACCTAGGGTAACACGCGGGAGCGGCGGGAACGCACACGTCGAGCGCGACGCACGGCAAGCGTCGGCGAAGTTGTCAAAGATCGGAGGATTGCGGTCGCGATTTGAGCGCTCTATGAGGCGGCGCGGCGGGTTCGGGCGGGCGCGGCCGGGGTTGCCGGGAGGCGGGGTTTCGAGCTTTGCGAAACGAACTCGGGTTCGGCGGAAGCTGTTGATACGGAGGCAGTTGATTGAATCTTCGCTGTTTCTTCTCTGGGCTCCGCGGTCTGCTGCTTGCGCCTTTCGGCCTGAAGTTGCTGGAGACGGGTGGAGGCTCGGCTGAGTTCGCGCTCGATTGAGGCCATGTAGCGCATCAGACGGTCCCAGGCCGGGGCGCCTCCATTGGCGAACAGATCGAATTGCCTGGTCAGGATCTCGGCTTCCTTGGCGCGGGCCCGGGCCAGGCGCCAGGTGCAGGCGGCGATTTCGCCTACCCATTGCACTTCGAGCTCGCCCGAGGGCTTGCGGTCGGCGGCGATGGATTCGAGCAGGGCGTCGAAGTCGGCCTGATTTTCGCCGGGGATGACCACCTGGCGAGCGGTGAGTCCGTGTTTGATGGCGTTCTTGCTGGACGCCGCCTTGCCCTGCTCGGTGCGGGGACCGGTGGCTTTGAGCGCGTTGCGTTCCTTGGGCATTTGATAGGGGGCAGGCGCCGCCTGGGCGCGATTCGAGTTGGAAATTGTCATTCTAGAAGTTCCTGAAAAAGGAAAAGGCCGCTCGAACGAGCGGCCCTTTTAGGGAGAGTGCCTCTTCCCACCCTCAGGATAGCAGGCGTTGTCAATAGTAAGATGAACTACGTTCAGTCTCCGCCTGAAACGAGGCCGTTCAGTTGCTCCGCCAGATCCTTCATGGCCGCGGTCTGCGTGGCCAGGCGACGCGCGGCGGCGGAACTCTCCGCCGCGCCCCCGGAGACTCTTTCGGTGACCGACGAGACGCCCTGCATCGCCCGGACGATCTGTTCGATGCTCTCGCCCTGGCGGTCGCTTCCCTGGCTGACCGCGGCGGCGGTGGATTCGGCCTGGCCGGAGTCTTCGAGAATGGTCCGCATGGCCTGCTCCACGCCCTCGACATGAGAGCGGCCTTCGCGGGAGCGATCAAGCGCTTCGGAAATGACCGTGGCGGTGTCGCGAGCGGCTTGGGCGGAGCGCTGGGCAAGGCCGCGCACCTCGTCGGCGACGACGGCGAATCCGAGTCCGGCTTCGCCCGCGCGAGCCGCCTCAACGGCCGCGTTCAGCGCCAGAATGTTCGTCTGGAATGCGATTTCGTCGATGACGCGAACCAGCGCGGAGACCTTCTCCTGGCTGGACGCCACGCCATTAATGGCGGCCGCGAGTTGCCGCAGAGCTTCCAGCCCGCGGCGCGTGCTCTCGCAAGTCTGGCGCGCCTGACCGGCCATGGAACTGACTCCATCGGCGTTCTTTCTGGCCATCTGGGCCACCTGTTCGCAACAGGCGGAGGTTTCCTCGACGGCGGAAGTCTGTTCGCCGGCGCCCGCGGTGAGGTTTTCTGATGTCGCGGCGACGTCATCCGCGGTCTTTTGGATCTCGCCCGAGGCGCGATCGATGCCGGCGGCCACCTGGGAAAGCCGCCGATTCACCGTACTGGTGACGCCCGCGCCGATCAGGAGGGCAACGATACAGCCGGCCACGCATCCGCCAATGGAAACGTTGACGCTGGAGCGCAGATGATCGGAGTTGCTGCCGAGTAGCGTCTTCACCATCTGCGTCGTGTCGGCGTTCAGACGGCCCGCGCCGGTAACCACTACGCTGCCGGCCTTGGCCCATTCGGCGACCTGCGCGGCGTATGCCGGCCCCGAGGTGTGGCCTTGCTCCACCGTGGCGAGGATGCCTTGAAGCAGGACCTCATATCGATCCATGTCGGCGAGCAGCTGGTTCGTCGACGGCCGCAGGGAGGCTAGCGCGGTCGAGTTGTCGGCCTGCGATTTGAGTTTCGGCAAGATTGCGCGTGCGTTGCGGAAACGCTCCCAACCGGAGGCCAGCGCGCCCGGCTTCTGAATGGTCACGTGATAGATGAAAAAGATCCGTGCGTTGAGGATCTCCCGCTCGAATGCGGCGGCGGTGGCGATTTCAGGCAGGTGCTCGGCCGCGACACTTTCCATGGACCCCGCGCCTCGCAGCATGGCGACGCAGTTCAGCCAACTGGCAGTGGCGAATAGTATAACGAGTACGCCGAATCCTACGGCGACACGCTTCCAAATCGGCAATCTCGACATCTTATGTTCCCAAGTGAATCCCAGCGGCGGCGCAAGGGCGCATCCGCAGATAGCGTTCTATGGGAACATATCGGAAACTCGATAGCCTGTCTGAGCGGTGGGCGCCGCAGGATCAGTCGAGGCCGGCGCGCGTTTGGCGGCCCGTGTCGAACTGTCCGCTGGAGGCGAGCGCCTGGCGCAGTTTGTCGCGGTTGGGTCCGGATCGCCGTGCGGCGGCGAGCAGGAGTTCAAGAGCCCTGGACGCCGATGTTTCGGCGGGGAGCCGGAAGATCCACGGGATGTTGACCGACGTCAGGGTCTTGTCACCCGAGAGCGCGACGACCGGCACGAACGCCTTGACTCCGAGTTGCTCGGCCAGATGGCTGGAGTCGCGATTCAAGGCGACGATCGCCAGGGCCGAGTCCGTGTAGATGGCCTTGACCAGGCCGCTGGACGCCTTGCCCCATTGCTGATCGGTGGTGACTCCGACTAACTGGTAACTCCCGTCGGCGGGAGCCAGCGTCGCCGCTAACTCGTCGGCCTTCGGGCCAAACAGCACGATCCTGGCGGGGCCGGCTGGGATGTCCTTGAGCGCGGGTCCGTGATAACTCGGGCCTAACTCGCTGGTGCGGGCGTAGGCCGGGTCCATGCCGTAACGTCGATAGCTCACCTTGCCGTCGTGGATGGTGGCGAGAAACATCGGGACCACGTTCTTGCAGTTGGGATCGAAGTTCATGTCGCCGGTGACGCCGCGGTAGTGTTCCGTGCCTGTCAGGACGTCGCGGATAAGGCCTCGGTTCAGGCCCGCCTTGCAGATGGACTCCAACAGGATGTTCATGGTGTCGTAGGCGAGCGAAGCGAAGACCTCCGGCTTCTGGCCGAAGCGCTTCTCAAAACGCTGATTGAAGCTAGCCCAGATGGGATCGTCGCGTGTCGGGTCGTACGGGAAGACGATCTCGAGGCCTTCGGCGGCGGGGCCAGCGACGGAGAAAAGCTCGTCGCCGAGCACGCGGAAACTGCCGAAAACCCGCTGCTTCATGCCCATTTCCCGCATCTGCTTAAGGATTCCGGCGGCCTTTGGAGCATCGCCCCAGAGGACGATTCCGTCGACGTTGGAGGCATTGATGATGCGGAGTTGGCGGGAGAAGTCCGTGTCGCCGGCGAGGTACTTCTGCTCGATTACGACCGGGTGGCCGAGGCGGCGAGAGGCGTCCTTGAATTTGCCGACTCCGAAGCGGCCGTAACGGTCGTTGACGCGGAGCAGGGCGATGCGTTGGAGCTTCAGGTCGGAGTAAATGCGGCGGGCGAGGGTGTAGCACTGGACACGGTCGTCCTGGATGGTGGTGAGATACCACGGGATGATGGTTTCGGGGATGGTCGGGTCGGTGGCGGCGCTGTTGACGATGGGGACCTCGGTCTTGAGAGACACCCGGAGGCCGATGTGAGTGGAGTCGCCGCTGATGGAGCCGAGCATGGCCCAGACCTTGTCGTCGTAGGCCATCTTCACGATCTCGTTGCTCGAGGCGCCCCAGATGGCCTGGTCGTTGTGAATCATCAGCTTGAAGGGCTTGCCGCCGTAACCGCCCTGGGCGTTGGCCTCATCAATAGCTAACTGCGCGCCCGCCAGCATCAACTTACCTAACTTCTCGTCAGGGTGGTTTTCGACGGGACCCAGGAAGCCGATGCGGACTTCGTCGACGTCGGAGGGCTTGAGCGTGGGGACGTCGCGCGCGCCGCCGTTGTACTCCACCAGTTTGGTGTAGTTTTCGTAGTAGGCTTCGGTGAATTTGGAGAAGGGACGCATGTCCTCGGGAGCGCTCGCGTAGGGGCGCGCCTCGCGGTTGGCCGGGCGGGGCGGAGGATTCGCTCCGCAGTCGCAACGCCACTTGGGCTGGGCCAGCAGCAGAGCTGGCGCGCCTAGCAGAATGAGCCACATCTTCGAGGGCATCGACGGTTCTCCTTTACTGCCTCTAACTACGATTGGCGGAGTTACTGCTCCCGGTTGTTCCGGAACATTGCGATCGCTTCGATTTCGACCAGGAGTTCCGGCCGGCAGAGTTTGGCCTGGATCCCGGTGGAAGCGGGCAGAGGATCGAGTTGCTGTTCGGCGTAGAAGGCCGTGCGCTCTTCGTTGAAGGCGGCGTAGTCACGGTCGATGTCGCGAAGATAGCAACTGGTGCGCACGATGTCATGCCAGGTGGCGCCTTCGCTGGCGAGCAGGTCCGTGATGTTCTGGAAGGTGCGGCGGCATTGGGCGCGGAAGTCGCCGATGTGCAGCGATTCGCCGTTCGCGCCGATGCTGGCGGTGCCCGAAACCAGGATGATGCTGGTGTTGCCGAGGTCCAGGCGCAGGCCGCGCGAGAAGGAACTGGGCTTGGCGTAGTGGAAGGCCTCATTCAGCGCGGTGAGCGCGGTGACGGGCTTCTTTTCAATCGACTCGGCTTTCGTAACTTCTTCAAGAGCTTCAGTAATAGTCATGATGGCGGTTACCTTTCTCGAATTCCGTGGCTGAGGCCTTCGGCCGTGGCCACCCAAATGTCATCTCCCTGAAAATCGATTCCCAGCATGTAATGGTGGGCCGGGGCGGTGGCCGCGTCCATGCGCGTCACCTTTCCCGAAGCGTCGCGGATCAGCATTTCCGGCTTGTGGGTGTCGAGCGCAGGACGATAGATGGCCCAGTTCGTTCCGTCGTAATAGGCAAGACCCTTGTCAGTGCAGAAGAAAGCCCGGTTTCCGTCGACGCCCTTCACCATGTTGATGAAGTTGCTTGGCAGGCCACTGTCCTTTTCAAGGAAGTTCTTCCAGTTGCGGCCGTCGTAGCGGCTGGCCCCGAAGTACGTGGCGACCCAGAGGATCTTCTGCTTCTCCATCCAACTGATCGAGGTGGTGATTTCGTGCACCAGACCCTGGTCCTTCAGGACCACCATTTCAGTCTCGCCGTCGGGGTCGTTGTAATCCTTCCAGCGCTCGGTCTTGGCGTCGTATTCGAGGATTCCGCCGCCCCACACTGCGTAGTAAGTCTTGTCGGCGCCCGCGTTGACCGCGTAAGTCCAGATTTCGTACATCGGCGTGTTGCGCTCGTTGAACAGGCTCCACTGATTGGTGCGCAGGTTATAACGGCCGGCGCCGGCGGCGGTGGCGGTCCATACGAAATCGCCTTGAACGCTAACTCCGTAGACTACGTCGTTGGGAAGGCCGCTGGTGAGTTGGGTGAAGTTATCGAAACGGCCGGCCGAGAAGCGGCTGAGTCCGCCCATGGTGGCGATCCAGACGTCGCCGGTGCGCTTGTCGGGCGAAATAAACAAGACCGCGCGGTGGGCGAGGCCGTCCTTCGTGCTCCAACTCTTCCACTTGCCGTTCTCGTACAGGGCGAGGCCGTTCTCCGTGCCGACCCAGACGCGGTCGCCATCGACGCAAACGTTAAAGACGTGATTGTCGGGCAGCCCATTGGCGGTGGTGAAGTTCTCCCAGCGGTAGCGGGGCATGTCGGGCTGTGCGGCGAAGGCGGTCGCGGCCGTGAGCAACAGAAGTCCGAGCTTGTTCATAGAGTCCTCAGATATTCGATCAGGTCGTTCAGTTCGTCCTTGGCGAGATCGTTCGTGACGCCGTGGGTGTCCTTAGGATTGAAGACCGTCCAGATCTCCTCAAGCGTGCGCGCGGAGCCATCGTGGAGATAGGGGCCGGTGAGCGCGATGTTATTCAACTGGGGCGTGTCGAACCTGGGAGACCGGTCAGTCGGTTTGCCGCTGCCGACGTCGGCTAACTCGAGGTTGGTGTAATGCGGGCCGGAATGGCAGAAGGCGCACTGGTTGCGCTCGGGAATCGGCGCGCCGCTCTTGGTGCGGGTGCGCTCGTAGATGGCCTTTCCGCGTTCCTGCGAGGCGGTGAGTTCGGTGTTGGCCGGACGGTAGCGGTTGGGGCGAAGGGGCATCGCCTTGATGAAGGACGTCAGGTCGCTGAGTTCGGCGGGCGTGTAGCTTTCGGCGCGCCAGAAGAACTTTTCGGTGCGGGGGCCGCATTCCATCTCGAGGTCGACGTTGGTTCCGTTCCACTTGAAGGGGGCGGTTTCCTCCACGTCCTCGAGCAGGCGGTTGTCGACGATGTCCTTGCCGAAGCCGTCGGGTTCGAGGTCCCACTGGAGGCCGTCGAAGGTGGCCTCGATGTGGCAATTGGCGCAACCCATGTGGCCCTGGAAGGCGAAGCGGGCGGTGTAGAAGAGCTTTTCGCCGCGGCGCTGGGCGGTGATTTTGGCGGGGCCGGGAATGACGAGGGTGCGCGCCACTTTGTTGGACGCCGTGTCGATGACGGAGATGGCGTCGTCGTTGCGGTTGGCGACGTAGAGGAGTCTGGCGTCCCTGGACAGCGCGAGTCCCTTCGGCGCGGCGCCTACGGCGATGCGGGCCTGAACGTAGTTGGCTGAGGCGGACAGGTCGGTGGCCAGGAGACGGCGTCCATCGGCGTCGAGCGACTTCACGTAGGCGACCATCTTGGGGACGTCAATGACGGTGATGCTGTCGGATCCGGTGGTGGAGATGAACGCTCGGCCGCGGTCTGGCGTGATGGCGATGTCGAAGGGCGGGGTGAAGTAACGGTCGAGTTCGTCGATCGGGACGTGGACCGAGCCGCCGATGTCGTCGCCAAACACGGCGATCGAGTTGGTGAAGACAGCACCGTGTTCGACGTGGGCGAGTGGCGGCAGGTTCTTCGGGCGGAGTTCGGCGGCCATGCCGAGGCGGCCGTCGGCGGTGAGGGCGAGATGGAAGACCCCGGCGGAGTTATGGAGGGGCTGGCGGTCGCTGACGATCTGGCGGCGGGCGTCGATGACCGTGATCTCCGATTCGGGCTGATCGCGGAAGTGTCCGACGTTGGGGTAGATGTGAGTGGAGAATATGCGTTGACCGTCGGGTGAGGAGGTGAGATAACTCGCGCCGCGGCCTCCCTGGAGGCGCTTGGTTTCCTGGCCGGTGGCGAGATCGAGTATGGCGATGTCGTTGCCGATGCGGTTAGCGATGTATAGAGTCGCGCCACTGGCGTCGGGGATGGCGGCGTTCGGCTCGAAGCCGGCCGGCAGCGTACGGACGACTTCCAGGGCCGCCGTGTCGATTTCGGAAATGTCGTCGGTCCAGGAGTTGGCGACCCAGGCGCGCTTACCGTCCTGCGAGAGGGCGATGGACTTGGGAACGTGGCCGACTTTGATGCGACGCGTGAGTTTGTTGGTGGCCGTGTCGAAAACGACTATCTCGTCAGTCCCTTCACAGACGACGAAGAGACGGGAGTTATCGGGCGAGAGCGCTAACTCGATCGGGGAGGCGTAATGCTCCTCGATGGGGCGGGCGCCGGTCAGCAGAAACGCCGCGGCCGCCACGGCGCCGGCGGACAGGAACAGGCGCTTCACTGTTTCTCCTCGACGGTGACGATACGGTCGATGGCCGGGTTGTCGATGGTCTGCTTGACGCCGCTCGGCCAGGCGATGGTGAGACGGTCGACCTTGGCCTGCTTGCCGAGGCCGAAGTAGATTCTGGGGTCGTCCTGCGACAGGTAGCCGCAGCCGGCTGTGCGCTCGCGGCGCCAGGTCCTGCCGCCGGCGGTGATCGCCACCTGTGCGCCGATGCCGTCGCGATTGCTCTTGTGTCCGGTGAGCTTCACGGCCAGCCAATGGTTGGAGGCCGGCGATGTGTTGTGCAGCAGGTAGGCGGGAGCGCCGAGGTTGATGAGGAAGGCGTCCATGCGGCCGTCGTTGTCGTAGTCGGCGAAGGCGGCGCCGCGGCCTACGCTTTTGACGTCGAAGAATGGGCCGGCGGATCGGGAGACATCGTCGAACTTCCAGCCGCCCATGCCGCGGAAGATGGTGTGTTCCATCGGCACCATGTGGATAAGTCCACCGTGCACGACGAACAGGTCGTCTTCCCCGTCGTTGTCGAAATCGTATGCCCCGGTGCCCCAACTGACGTATTGGGCGGCTAACTGGGAGATACCGGCGCGCTCGGTGTAATCCTCGAATTTGCCCTTGCCGACGTTGCGCATCAGGCGGTTGTACTTGGAGTCGCTGACCCAGAGGTCGACGGCGCCGTCGTGGTCGAAGTCGAGGAAGACGGGGCCCATGGCGGAGGTGTTTTCGCCGCTCTGGCCGTAGGCGACGCCGGCCGCCATGCCGATTTCCTTGAAGGTTCCGTTGCCTTCGTTGTGGAACAGGAAGTTCTCGGTCTTGTCGTTGGCGACGTAGATGTCGGGATAGCCGTCCAGGTCGAAGTCGGCCGCCGTGGCGCCCATGGTGCGGCCCAGGTGCTTGGACAGACCGGACTTCTCGCTGACGTCGGTGAATGTCCCGTTGCAGTTGTTACGAAACAGGACGTTGGTTTCGGGTTCGTAGTCGAGCGGCCCGGGGTAGTTATCGGCGGCGTAGTAGTTACGATACTTGGGATCGAACTTGACGTAGCGTCCGACGAATAAGTCGACGCAACCGTCGCGGTCGAAGTCGAGCCAGGCGGAGCCGAGGGACCAGCCGGAGACCTTGACGCCCGCCTTGGCGGTGACGTCGGTGAATGTTCCGTTGCCGTTGTTGTGATAAAGAATCACCGCGCCGAAGCCGGTGACGAACAAGTCGACGGCGCCGTCGTTGTCGTAGTCGGCGGCGATGGCGGCCATGCTGAACAGGTCGCCCGCGACGCCGGCTTCGGCGGTGACGTCGGTGAACTTGCCGCCGCCGTCGTTCCGGTAGAGGTGATTGTGGGGCTTTTCGGCCGGGGGCTTGCGCAGCGGGTAGGGGTGCATGCCCGGTTCGAGCGGCTTGCCGTTGGTGACGAACAGGTCCATGCGGCCGTCGTTGTTGTAGTCGAACCAGACCGCGCCCGCGCCGGTGCTCTCCACCAGGGAACCGAGTTTCTGGGCTCCGAAGCTGTGGGTGAACTGAATGCCGGCCTTCGCGCTGACTTCCTCAAATTGGATGGTGGGAGCGGCGGCCTGGTCGGCCGCTAACATCGCGCAGGTGGGGATCAACAAGGTGAGGAGTTTCATTGGGCGGCTCCTGGGATCATCAGTTTCACGGGGTCGGTGGAGCGGAGCAGGGTCTGAGGCTGGACGTTGTCCGTGGCGCGTTCGGGTCCGGCATGACATCCGACGCAGACGCGCTGTTCGCCGCGCCGGAACCAGAGCCAGCCCTTTTCGGCGGCGACCGTCTTGCCGGCTTTGTCGAGGAGTTCGAAGCGGACCGGGCGGTCGGCGGGAGTGGTGACGAAGAACGAGCCGTCCTTTTCGATGGGCGCCGTGCCCAGGGCGACGGAGGCTCCGCGATCGTCCTGCGCCCAGACCTTGACGGAGGCCACGGGGGCGATTTTCTGTTGCTTCGAGGTGTAGACGCTCAGGCAGAGCGTGTTGGCGCCTTCCCGATTGCCGAGGCTCGAGGGGTGGATGCGGGGGCGGGCGCGGGGTGCGACGACGGCCGGTTGCCAGGCGTTGGCGGCGAGGGGCTCCTTGGGCGTCGCCGGTCCGGGCGTCCAACGATAGAGGGCGTTGCGCCAGGTGACCAACCAATCGCCGGAGGGGAGTTCGGCGATGGGGCCCGCGAAACCCGAGGGCGGCTGGGAGATGGCCAGTTCGACGGCTCGCGCGGAGGTGAAGCGAGCGAGTTTGCCGCCGGCTTCAAATACGATGTCGCCCGAGGAGAGCTCGCGGCCGATGTGGCGGGCGTGCGTATGATCGCAACGGTGAGTCTCGACGCCGCTGCCGTCGGAGTAGACGGTGTAAAGGTCGCGGACGGCGGTTGGGTGGGCGCCCTCAAATAGCACACGGCCGTCCCGCAGCACGTCGGCGACGATCTGATTGCCGGCGACGTAGGTGAGCGGCGATTCCGCGCCTCCCGCCAGGGGGGCGGTGTAGAGGCGGCCCTTGCGGGAGAAGACGATGCGGTCGGGAGGCAGGTAGAACGGAGTGATGTCGTCCTCGGTGCTGGTGAGAACGCGACGGGGCGCGCCGCCGGCGAGGGCGACCTCCCAAATCTGCCAACGGTCGCCGGGGCGCTGTTTGCCCGAGAACAGGATGCGCTTGGCGTCCCAGGAGACGGCGGCGTCGGCGGAAGCGGCGAAGGCCGGGATGAGCGGCGTGTTGCGACCCTCCGAAAGGAGATGCAGACGCGCGCCGGCGGGGAAGCGCTCCGCGCCGGCGGCCGGGGCGTTGGCGTCGTAGCGGGCGGCTTCCGTGTAGATGACAGGGACCGGCGGTCCGCCGTTTGCGCCTACAACGCTGGCTGGCGAGAGGAGTGGGAGCAGAACGACCAATTCCAGACCGGACACTCTGAAATTATAACTACGGGTGTCGTGGCTTACTCTAGTGGATTTCTACTATGGGCCTTGTAGTTATAGATTCTTCAGGCGGATGTCCTTCACTTCGATCTTCATCGGAGGGCCCAGGTGGACCTGGATTCCGAGGAGCCCGTCGAGTTTGCGGCCGGTGGCGTCGTCGTCGATGACAACGGCCATCACGCGGCCGTTCAGGATCTGGATCAGCGTGTTGCCGCGAGCGATGATGTGGAGGTCGTTCCAGTCGTCGCCCTTGATGAGCGACTTCAGTTCGTCGGATTCGCCGAGTTTGCCGATGACGCCGGGCTTGCCGTTCTCGCCGATGTAGGTGGCCTGGCCGCGTAGCGCGAGGAAGCCTCGGCCGCGCTCTTCGTAGATCTGGCCGGTGTAGGTCTGCTGGCCGTCGATGTCGGCCTGGTAGCCTTTCATCGCGTACTTGATGTTGGGCAGTTCGATGCTTCGATATTGGATGCCGCTGTTGAATCCCGTCAGCTTGTACTTGAGCTTCAATTCGAAGTTGGCGGGGGAGCCTCCTCGCCAGATGCAGAAGGTGTTCTGCTTGGGCTGCTTGTCGGTCGCCGTCTGGCCGACGATGGCGCCATCCTCAACGCGCCAGAAGGCCGGGTCGGCGTCCCAACCGGCCAGGGATTTGCCGTCGAAGATCGAGGTGAAGCCCGATTCCTCCAGCGGCTTGATCATATCCGACATGCTGCGCGGGGCGCGCTGCTGGCGGGGCGGTTTGGGGGCGTCGGCCGCGGGCTGCGCCAGTACGGGAATTCCCAGGACGAATAATGAGGTCAGAACTAGGGCTCGCATGGTGAGTGGGTTCGAGTATATCAGGGTTGTCTCGGCCGGAATGGCGTCGACCGCCATTCGACGTCCCTTGTGACTGGAGTCACAGCCGATGGCCGGCGCGTCTCGCCATACTAAGGATGCGAGGATTTCATTGATGACGGCGACGGCGGTTCCGACGGTCAAGACAAGGAAGCTTCTGGTGCGGCGTTTCGTTTCGAAGGGTACGCGCCGGTTGCGATCCGCGGTCCAGGCCGGGTTCCTCCTGCTGAACGTGTGGATCGCAGTGCAGTTCATCCT
Organism: Acidobacteriota bacterium; assembly: GCA_018268715.1. Classification (GTDB taxonomy): domain Bacteria; phylum Acidobacteriota; class Terriglobia; order Bryobacterales; family Bryobacteraceae; genus TMP-7. The sequence continues at coordinate 107,799 of JAFDVZ010000018.1, forward strand.
GTTCGTCCGGCAATTCGAGACGCCCGGTTCGAGTCACACCATCTCGCGGCCTCCGGGGGTGGATGGGTGGCTGCCCATCGCCGGCTTGATGAACCTGAAGGCGTTCGTGTTGACCGGACAGATTCCCGCCGTGCATCCCGCCACGCTGTTCCTGATCACCGCGTTCCTGAGCATGTCGCTCGTGCTGCGCAAGGCGTTTTGCAGTTGGCTGTGCCCGGTGGGGACGGTCTCCGAGTGGCTGTGGAAGGCGGGCCGTTCGATCTTCGGCCGGAACTTCGCCTTGCCGCGATGGCTGGATGTAGGCTTGCGGTCGCTGAAGTACATCCTGATGGGGCTGTTTGTGTATGTGGTGGCGGCGATGAGCGTGGACGGCATTCGCGCGTTCCTCGATTCGCCGTATGGGCTGATCGCCGATGTGAAGATGTTGAACCTGTTCCGGCTGATGACGACCACCACGGCGATTGTACTGGGCGTCTTGGCTGTCGCCTCCATTTTCGTGCAGAACTTCTGGTGCCGCTACCTGTGCCCGTACGGCGCCCTGATGGGGCTTGCGGCGCTGGCGAGCCCGCTGCGGATTCGGCGCAATGCCCAGGCGTGCATCGATTGCGGGAAATGCGCCAAGGCTTGTCCGTCGCGGCTGCCGGTGGACGTGCTGGTGCAGATACGGTCGGCGGAATGCCTGGGCTGCATGGAGTGCGTGAATGTGTGTCCGGCTGAAGGCGCGCTGGACATGAAGGCGCTATCGAGGCGGCGGGTGGAGCCGTGGATGGTGGCGGCCGGCGTCGCGGTCATCTTCCTGGGCCTGGTGGGGTATGCTCAGGCGACCGGCCACTGGCGCAGCGCCGTTCCGAATGCGATGTATGAGCGGCTGATTCCGAATGCCGACGAGTTCACCCATCCGCGTTGAGGACGGGGCGCTTGCGACCGGCGTTGAAACATCTCATACTTGATGGAATAGGTGGATAATCGCGACGGAGCGACCCGCCTCCACATCCATGAAAATCGCAAATGATGTCACGGAACTGATTGGGAACACGCCGCTGGTGCGCATCCGGCGGCTGTCGGAGGGCGCTCCGGGCGACCTCGTGGCCAAGCTCGAGTTCTACAACCCGGCGCACAGCGTCAAGGATCGCATCGGCGTATCGATGGTCGACGCCGCGGAAGCGGCCGGGGTCATCAAGCCCGACACCATCATCCTGGAGCCTACCAGCGGAAACACGGGCATCGCGCTGGCGATGGTGTGCGCCGCGCGCGGTTACAGGTGCACGCTGGTGATGCCGGAAACCATGAGCAAGGAGCGCCGGATGTTGCTGCGCGCCTATGGAGCCGACCTGGTTCTGACGCCAGGTCCCGAGGGCATGGGCGGGGCCATCCGCAAGGCCGAGGAACTGGCGGCGTCGGATTCGCGCTACCTGATCCCGCAGCAGTTCAAGAACCCGGCCAATCCGGCGATTCACCGCCGCACCACGGCGGAGGAGATCTGGAAGGACACCGACGGCAAGGCGGACATCCTGGTGGCGGGAATCGGGACGGGCGGCACCATCACGGGCATCGGAGAGGTGTTGAAGGCGCGGAAACCCTCGTTCCAGTGCATTGCCGTGGAGCCGGACGCTTCCCCAGTGTTGTCGGGCGGGAATAAGGGGCCGCACCCCATCCAGGGCATCGGCGCGGGCTTTGTGCCCGATATTCTGAACACCAAGGTCTACGACGAAGTGATTCGCGTGAAGAACGATGACGCGATCCAGACGGCCCGGCGCGCCGCGCGCGAAGAAGGCCTGCTGGTGGGCATCAGTTCCGGCGCCGCGCTGTGGGCGGGCGTGCAGGTGGCCAGCCGTTCGGAGAACGCGGGCAAGTTGATCGTCACGATCATCCCGTCGTTCGGCGAACGCTATCTGAGCACCGTGCTGTTTGCCGACCTGGCCGTCTAACTCACGCCCGGAATCGGAATACGAGGCTGCCGGAGGTCGGCAAGCCGCGCCAACTCAGCACGATGCGGCGCAGCTTGTCGCCCCACACCGGCCGCAGACGCCGGTCGTTGACGGCGATCTGCTCCACGCGCATCGCTGGGACTGAAGGTCCCTCCGCCTGAAAACGCACGCCGCGGCCGCCGAGCGTCAACGCGGCTGGGCCCGCGGGCGCCGGATCGTCGCGAGTCATTAGGTTCATTTCGATCGCGCCGCCCGCCTTGGCTAACTCGAAGCGATCTTCGACGAATAACTCATTCTTAACCCGGTCGAGGCGGATGGTTCGGAAATAGCGCGTGATTCCCGCTGAGTCCGGATAGGCGGCGGCTATGTCGGCCGAGAATTCGGCGGATTTGTCGTCGGAACGGTACGCGCAGTCGCGGGCCTCATACCGTCGGCCCTCATGCTGCATGACTCCATTGATGGCGGGCAGGTTGTGATAGGACGACTGCATGGTCCAGATATCGTAGCGTTGCGGGCTGAAGGTCTTGGCCGAGTAGGTCTCGACGCCAATGTCGATCAGCACGGGCTCGCCGTCGGCGAACAGAATGAAATTGCCGACGTCGTTGTGGTTGTGGCTTTCGGCGTTGTGGCCGCCGAGCGCGGCGAAGTACAGGCCGGCGGTGGTTCCCGCCCTGGAGCGAGCCGCCGCCACCTGCACGCCGGGGAGCCAGACGTCGCGGACCAGCGGGGCGCGCGCTTCGGCCTTGCGCAGCGTCGCGTAATTGAAGATGGCGGGCAAGTCGCGACCCAGCGAATCGGGCAGGCGGAATTCGGCCGGTCGCGAGTAGGCGGCGAACGACTGCATGTCTCGATCGGCGATCGCGACGCCGTAGCGATACACCAGGTCGCTATCCACCTGAATCCGGGCGGAGGCGTCGGCGAAGTTCACAAACCAGTGGTCGGCGATGTGGGCGCGGTAGATATACCGGCCGATTTCCCGCACCAACGGGACCGAATAATAGTCGAGACGGCCGCCTGTGGCGGAGTGGAGCAACTCTAGGTTGTCGAATAGCGATCCGCCGGCGCGCGACCAGTAACTCGGCCCTTCATCGCAGCCGCCGTCGTCGTGATAGGCGTCGAGGAAACGGTCGAGACCGCGAATGATTTTGTGCACGGCGCGAGCCCGGCGGGACTCATTCGTTTCGAGCAACAGGAACGCCGCCAGACAATTCGAGTTAATCCACGGATTCCAGTTATTCACCGCGCGGGAGCCGTCGAAGCCCATCCACCAGAAGTCGTCGCGATCGCGGTAGGGGGCGAAGATCCTGCGCTCCGTCTCGACGGCGACGCGCTCGCGCACGAGCGGATGCACCTGGTCGAGCGCCGGTCCGATGAGATAGAGCGTCCAGGCGAGTTGGGCGGCGGTTTCGGCGGCGAACAGGTCGATGATCGGTTCGGTGACATCCGGGAGGCCGGCGCCGCGCTTCTGGGCGCTGATGTGCGCGGGGTATCCCCAAAACGTCTCTTCGCACACCGTCCAGATCCCGTCGGCGATGTCATCAAGAAATCGCCCCTTGCCCTCCAGACACTCCGCCAGCGTGGCGAGCCGCAGGTGCGTGCGGCGAACCGTCCAGACGTCCTCGTAATGCGAGCGGTTGCCGTTGCGGGCGAATTGGAGAAACAACGTCGCGGGCAGGGGCGGATACGGTGTGTCCTTGACATGCGAGGCCGCGGCCAGAACGGATTCGCGTACCTGTGGGGGCACGGCCTCCCAGGCGGCGCGGTCGGCTCGCTGGGGGTAGGGTTTCCAGGCTCGAGGCGCGATGAGCAGGCTGGCGATGGTCTCGGCGGTGCGTTGGCCGGTGAGCAGGCGCCGCTCCGGGATGGCGTCCGCCGCTGGCGCTGGGGCGGCAAGGAGCGGCGCGAGTCCGCTGGCGGCGAATCCCCTACGGGTGATTTCTGACATCAGGGTCATCATATCCCCGCCGGCGGGCGCATTATGATGGTCCTGAGCCATGCCTGTGAAGGTCAAGCTGAACGAGATTGTCGGCGCGCTCGAGATGCAGTATGACGAGCGGCCGTCGTATGTGAACCTGGACACCGGAGAGGTGCACACGATCGCCCGCGAGCTGTTGGATCTGGATCAGCGGCCGGGCGCGGAGGACGTGGTTCCTCCATCGCAGAAAGCCGAACTCGCCGTCGCGCGAAGCATCGCCGGGGGCGGCCCGTTCCACCGCCTTCCCAGCAACCACGATATCCACGAATGGAAAATCATGGAGGAATTCGCCCACTCCATGCGATCGGAGGCGTTGCGCGAGGATCTGCTCGACGCCATTCACGGCGCCGGCGCTTTCCGCAATTTCAAACGCGAGATTAAGCGCCACGCCATGGACGATGCGTGGTTTCAGTTTCGGACCGACGCGTTACGCCAGATCGCAATTGAGTGGTGCGAGGGGCTCGGCCTCGCCTGGAAGTAGCGCCGGCTAGCGGATTTCCGAGAATCCGAGCGGCGAAACGATGAAGTTGGTGATGTTCGACACGATCTCGGCGTCCGCCCAACCCGGCGTCACGCGCATCTTCTGCCATTCGGGATCGGCGCCGAAGGCCCGCCATGCTTTGTCGCGCGCGGCCAGATCCTCGTAGGAGAGCATATAAACAAGGTTGGGCATCCGGGTTCCCACCACCATCTCTCCAAAGAAGACGGGTTGCATGCCGAGTCGCCGGAAGATGGCGATTTCGCCCTTGCCGAACATGTCGATCTTGCGGGCCAGCGTGCTCAGATTGTTCGATTCGTACTGGCGAATTTCAAAGATTCGGGCGGAGCGCTTGGCGTCGCCGGCGGGAACTTCGATGTTGGGCATGCTGGGGAAGCCGCGCAGCAGGGAGCGCTCGGCGCGTTCGAAGGCCAGACCGGGCTGGCTGTTGAACGCATGCAGCGCCTGGGCGAAGCCGGAGTCCGCCGCGAGTTTGTCGCGGGTCTGCTCGAACGCGCCCATGTTCGGATAGGACGTGAGCGTCATCAGGAACGGCCCGTCCGGTCCGATGCTGTTGGCGAACACGCCGATGGGGCCGGATCCCGCCCGATGCATGGCCGGAATCCACGTCTTTTCGAAGAACTGCGTCAGCCGCTGGCGCTGGTTGTCCGGTGTGTTCCGCAGCTTGTAGACCGTGATCTCGATGGTGGCGCGCGAGGGCGGTTCGGCGGCCGCGGCGTTGAGTCCGGCGCCCGCCATGGCGGCCGGTACGAATGCTCGTCTGGTCATAGGGTCAACTGCATCGTATCACCGATGGGATGTTGCGGGATCGCGCCGAAGCGGCGATCGCGGGCGCGGAAATCGGCGATGGCGGCGGCCAGGTCGGCGGCGCCGAAATCGGGCCACAGGGTCTTGGTGAACACGAATTCGGCCCACGCGCATTCCCATAGAAGGAAGTCCGAGAGGCGTTGCTCGCCGCCCGTGCGGATGAGCAGGTCGACGTCCGGTCCGAGGGCGCGTGGGATCGAGGCGTTGGCGGCGGCCTGGGCGATGGCCTCGCGGGCGGAGTAGTCGACCGCCAGGCGCACTTCGAGTTCACGGCCCGCGGCGGTTTCCTGCTCCGTGCGAACGATGGAGTCCCGGACGTTTTGGGGCAGACGGTCGCGGCGGCCGATGACGCGGATTCGCACGCCGTTGATCAGGCACTCCTCGCGCTCGCTTTCGAGGTGGGCGGCGAACAGCGCCATCAGGGCGTCAGTCTCCTCGGCCGGTCGCTTCCAGTTGGCGGCGGAAAAGGCGAACAGCGTGAGGACGCCGACGCCGAGTTCCGGGGCGGCTTCGATGACTTGGCGAACCGCCTTGGCGCCGGTCCGGTGTCCGGCCAGGCGCGGCAGGCCTCGGAGCGTGGCCCAGCGTCCGTTCCCATCCATAATGATAGCGACATGAAGTTTGGTGTGCATAGTACTCGTTCCTGCAAAGTAAGGGGTCGAAAAAAAGAGGGCGAACGGCCCCTACCGATCCCGCATCGCCCGGATTAAGGCCTCCATATGGTCCAGGTACCGTTCCAGAGCCTTACGTCCGGCCGGGGTCAATTGATACTCCGTCTTCGGCATGCGGCCCTCGAACGACTTCGTGCAACTGATGTAGCTGGCGTCCTCGAGCTTGCGGGCGTGGACGCTCAGGTTCCCGTCAGTGGTGTTGAGCAGCTTCTTCAGATCGTTGAAGGTGAGCGACTGGTTGGCGGCCAGGGCGCTGACGATGCCGAGCCGCACGTGTTCGTGGATGAGGCGGTCGAAATCCGGGACCGGTTGGGCGCCAGCCGCACCTACGGGTTTGGCGGGTGCGTTCTCCTGGACCGCCTTGGGATTTTTCTGAGCCGCCGCTGCGCCTTGTCTAGCCACCGTACCTCCTTGCGATCACGAATCCGAACGCCATGTGCAGACCACCGAAGCCGGCTCCCAGCAGCAGGTCGCACCATCTGAGAGGGGCGAACACGGCGAATGCGCCCTCCAACATGAAACAGAGACCCATCACCGGCACCGCCGGAACCGAGAATGTGCCGCCCGTGACGACGCCCGTGCCGTACAGCAATAGCCAGACGCCGGGGATCGCGCTGATCATGCCGGCCTTATACAGTCCCACGGTGAGTACTGCGCCTGCCGCCGTGGCCGGCGCGAAGCTGAACAGGAACTTCCGGCCCGGCGTCGACCACAGCGACAGGTGGGCTTTCCGGGCCTTCCGATGCATGGCGAGAACGCCGATGGCGAGCGCCAGCATCCCTTCGATCAGCCAGACCGCAAGCCATGCCTCGCTGGAGCGCTGCCGGGAGGCGAGGAGGGCGGCGAACGCGGCGGTCAGGCCCATTACGAACCCGCCCCATCCGGGCACCGCCGTGAACGAACCGGCCCGCTCCATGGTGTCGCGGATGTAGCGGAGGTTGTTGAGGGCGTGCGTCTGGATCCCGACCGGATCGCGACGCCGGTCTCCAACAGGTGCGGGCGATGCCATCATCATCGAGTGTAGCCGAGGCGTGGATCCTCGGCAAGTACTTTTTGCGGTAGAGTACGTCGACAGGCTTGGCGCCTCGCTTGCACATACCTTTGCGATGCCACAGGCGCACACCAAGCATTTCGCTGTCATCGACTACGACGAGAGCGCTGTTCTCACGTTCCCGCTGGGACTTCCTGCTTTTGAACATCTCAGCCGCTTCCTATTAATAGAGGAGCCTTCGGTAGCCCCCCTGGTGTTTCTGCAAAGCCTTGACGAAGGCGCGGTTTGCCTTCCATTGTTGCCGGCGCTTCAGGTGGAGCCGGACTATGAGTTAAGCCTGAGCCCGGATGATCTGGAAACCCTTGGATTTACAGCCTCCGAACAACTTCCAGGCGAGAACGCCCTGGGCTGTTTTGTGGTGATCACGGCGCCGGGAGCCGGCGCTGTGACGGCGAATCTGGCTGCGCCGGTGGTGGTGAACCTGTCGATGAGGCTGGGGGTGCAGGCCGTGCGATTCGACACACGCTACTCCTACCGTCAGCCGGTGGCGAGTACGACGGAGGGTCTATGCTCGTAATCCGGCGGCGGGCGGGGGAATCACTGCTGATCGGGGACAACGTGGAGATCGAGATTCTCGCTTTGACACAAAGTTATGTCAAATTGGGAATCCGCGCTCCCCAGAGTGTTCCGATTTTGCGCAAGGAGATCCGGCAGACCTACGACCAGAATCTGGCGGCGTCCAATTTGTCGTCGCTTGAAGCGGTCAGCGGGCTGGTGGAGTTTCTGCGAAAAAATGAATCGGAAAGTTCAAACAAATCGCAACCGCCCCGATAAGGCCTTTGTAAGAACTTGAACGCGGCAGGACGCCGCAAAAGGGACCGGACGATCTCCCGGGCCCGGTTCAAATACAAGGAGCGTATTGTGTCTTTCTCAGTCAACACCAACATCACTTCTCTGCAGGCGCAGGATACCCTGCGCATGACCAGCGACTTCCAGTCCAAGACGATTAACCGTGTCACGTCGGGCCTCCGCATCGTTTCGAGCGGCGACGACGCTGCCGGTTTGGCGATTGCGAACGGTCTCCGATCCGACCAGGCTGTGTTGAGCCAGGGCGTTCGGAACGCCAATGATGGGTTGTCCACGTTACAGACGATTGACGGCGGCATGAGCAACATCTCCAAGCTGCTTGATCGCGCCCGCACCCTGGCGACCCAGTCCGCTTCCGGCACGTTCACGGGCGACCGCAACGTGCTGAATAGTGAATTCCAGAGCGTCATGTCGGAAATCAACCGGCAGGCGCAGGCGATCGGCATGAACTCGGATGGCCAGTTCGCCAAGAGCCTCTCTGTGTTTGTGGGCGGCGGTAAGGGCGCCGATTCCTCGGCTGCTCTGTCGAACGGGGCGATCGGCCTCGACCTGAGCACATCCACTGTGGACGCCAAGAGCCTTGGGCTTGACTCCTATCGAGCCGCTAACACGGGCTACGATCTCGGATCTTCTTCGGCGACCAGCGTCAGCAAGATCATCGCGAACGAGGGCTCGGGCGTTGACACGGCGGTGTTCAAGTTCCGCGGCGCCGGTTTTGGCGATTCCTCGAGCGAAGTCGCCGTCACGATCAGCACGCAGGGCATCACGGATACGGCCGGGCTGGCCACCGCCATCAACAAGGCGATCTACGACGCGGGCAATCCGACGACTTCGACCTCCGCCACGACGGCCTTCAAGAACGCCGGAATCACTGCTTCGATCGTCACCGATTCGAGCGGCAAGCAGCAGCTCGCCTTCTCGTCGGCTTCGGCGGCGTTCCAGGTTCACGGCGACCAGCTTGCCAACGCCTTCATGGGTTATGTAGCGGATTCGCGTGTCGGAATGGTGACGGGCGAAGGTTCGACGTATGTCCAGGGCGGCAGCACCATGACGTCGGTTTCGTCCGACCTCAGCGCTGCAACATTGGCCTTCACCTACGGCGGCTCCACGCACACGGTTACGCTCAATCACGGATCCAATTCCCTGAACGGTTCGACGACGCCGATCTCTACCCAGGACGCTGTCGACAAAATCAATGGCGACATGACCACGGATGGAGTCACCTCGATCCGCGCTGAGCTGAAGGATGGCCGGCTGTCGTTTTACTCAACGACAGGCGCCGAGTTCAACGTGGCGGTGACCGGTGACCACGCGAACGCTCTGGGAATGATCGACGCGACGAATCCGCGCAGCGCCCTGAGCGCCGAGGGAAGCGTGGTCAGCCTCACGCCGACGCTGGCGACGGACTTCAGCACCACGCACCTGACCTTCAAGGATGGTAGCGGCAGCGCTATCACCGGGCTGTCGGATGTCACGCTGTCGGCCAACAATCCGGCCGATGTCGCCACGCTCGTCACATCATTGAACACCACCCTGGACACCGCGGTGGGCGGGACTAGCAAGATTCGCGCCGAAGCCAACGGAACAACCGGAATCCGCTTCTACTCTACCGACAACTCAGCCTTTTCCGTGGCTGGTTGGGACACGGCTGTCGTCAACGGTAGCGGCGGCGGTGAAGTTGCTTTGTTGGGAGCGGGCACGGCGTCTTCCGACGGCACCAGCGCGAACCCGGGGGCCGCGAAGTACTCCGCCTACACGTCGAAGGAGTCCGAGTACCAGGCCCTGACTTCCGGCGGCGTCTACCAGAGCGCGCAGGAGGCTAGCACCGGGACGTATACCGACTATTCGAAATCGGCCTATGATTTCACGGCCGTGGCGGCTGGCAATAGCCAGACGATCACGATCAACACCAAGGGGTCTGATGGCACGATCAAGAATCTGGACATCACGCTGAACAACTCGAACGGCAGCACCGTCGGCAAGGCCGTTGACGCGCTCAACCAGGCGCTGCAGCAGTCGCTGGACGATTCGCTCAAGGGGATCACCGCTCTTCGCGACGAGAACGGTATCCGTTTCGTCAGCACCAACGCCTTCTCAGTCACGCTGGGGAGCGCTTCGGGCACCAACGCGGGCTATCAGGGCCTGTCGGAGGTGACCAACGGCGGCCAGAAGCAGAACTCGGTGCAGCTTGCTGCGACCGAACAGGGCCAAAGCGGCTTGGCGGACATTTCAAACCAATCCTCCGCCCAGAACGCCGTCGCCGCGCTGGCCACTGCGGTGCAAACGCTCGGTCAGGCCCAAGCCGTTGTTGGCCGTGGTCAGAACCAGCTGAACTACGCGATCAACCTCGCGCAGTCGCAGATGAGCAATATGGCCGCCGCGGAATCGCGCATTCGTGACGCCGATCTGGCCAACGAAGCCGCCAATCTGACCAAGGCCCAGATCCTGATGCAGGCCGGCGTCGCCGCCCTCGCTCAGGCCAACTCCGCGCCGCAGCAGATCCTTTCTCTTCTCAAGGGCTAATCGCTGATTCGCTCGTAGTTTTCGGGTAGATCAAGTCCGGGCCGCTTCGGCAAAGCACTCCGCTTGGCGGGAGCGGCCCTTTTCTTACCTACGACCATGGCGAACACAGCGAAGCAGCTCGCGCTTGCTCGCGAGCACATGCGCGCCGGAAATCTGGACCAGGCGCGCCGGCTATACCGAAAAGTCCTCAAGCACGACCCTGACAACGCCGAGGCGTGGCACGTAACTGGTCTCGCGGCGGCGGAGGCGAACGACCTGGATGGCGCGGTGATGTTCATCGCCAAAGCCATTCAGCTAGCGGGGCCCGTGCCGGCATGGTGTACTGCCCTGGGGCGCATTTTCGCGCGACAGGGACGCCATATGGAGGCCTCCGCATGCTTGCGGCAGGCTCTCGCTCAAGACCCTTTGAATGCTCAGATCAGTTTCGAGCTCGGCAATAGCCTGATTTCGACCGGTAACGTTCCCGCCTCGCTTGCGGCCTTTGAACACGCCGTCGAAGTCGAGCAGTCGAACGCCGGGTTCTGGTACGGACTCGGGTTCGCCTGCCATCGCTCCGGCGCAGCCGCGCGAGCCGAGGAATGTTTCGAACGAGTCCTGAAACTCGATCCGCAGCACGCCGAAACGCATTACAACCTGGGTGTAATCCGCATGACGCAGAATCGCATCACTGATGCGCGCCGGTCATTCGAATGCGCCCTTAACCTAAACCCGCAACACCCGGACGCGCTGAATAATCTGGGATTGGTGCTGCAGGACCAGGGAGACAACCAAGGCGCCGCCGCATCCTTCCGCAGAGCCTGCCGGGCTCGTCGCGGATACTACGCCGCTGAGTTCAACCTGGCGCGGGTGCTCGCCGCCGAACACGACGTCGATGGCTCGCTTGCGGCCTATCAGGCTTCGGTCGACCGGCGTCCGGAGCACCTCGATGCGAGGCTCGGCCTAGCCGCTGCGTTGGTCGCGTCGGGGCGCACACTGGAGGCGGCGCCGCACCTTGAAGCAGCGCTGCAGTGCGACCCGCACTCGGTGGCGGCGAAGCTGAATCTGGCGCTGGCCTTGCTCCAACTCGGACGGTGGAGAGAGGGGTGGGCGCTTTACGAGTCCAGGTTCCGCAGAAGCCTGAACGCCAACCGGCAGTTCGGCAAGCCGCGCTGGGAAGGGGAGCCGTTGGACGGCCGCCGTATTCTGCTCCATGCCGAGCAGGGCTTCGGAGACACGATCCAGTTCTCGCGCTTCGCGCCGCTGGTTCATGATCTTGGGGCCACGGTGCTGGTGGAATGCCCGGCCGGACTCATCGAGGTGATGGAAACACTCGACGGAGTCGACGAAGTGGTGCAGGCGGGCCACGGATTGCCCACCTTCGACACTCACTCGGCGTTGATGAGCCTTCCGGGGTTGCTCGGGACGCTGCCGGACAACGTGCCTGCCGAGGTGCCCTATCTGCTGGCCGACCGGCGAAGGGCGGATGAGTGGTCCACCCTTTTACGCAGGACGGTCGATCCTGGACTCCTCCGCGTCGGACTGACGTGGGAAGGAAATCCGGATCATCGGAGCGATAGCATCCGGTCGCTTGATCCGACTCTGCTTGCGCCCCTGGCGGAGGTTGAAGGCGTGGCCTTCTTCAATCTGCAGCGCAACGCGCGGGTCCAACCGAACTTTGAACTGTTCGGAATGTCCGAGCACTGTGCGGACTTTCCGGACACCGCCGCGGCGATCCTCAACCTGGATCTGGTGATTTCGGTGGATACCTCCATCGCTCATCTGGCCGGCTCGCTGGGGAAACCCGTCTGGACCCTGTTGGCCTTCGCGGCCGACTGGCGGTGGTTACTCGATCGCGATGATACGCCCTGGTACCCGAACATGCGGTTGTTCCGGCAACCGAAGCGAGGCGACTGGATGAGCGTCATCGGACGAGTGAAAGAAGAACTGAGAAAGATGACTGGAACCGCTCGCCAAGAGCGGGGATAATCGGGGAGCGATATTGGGTCCGGGGCGTCGTCCCTGGACCCATTTTTTCTCTCCGTTCGCCGATCAATCGCCCGCGACGGGCGCATGCTCCGCCCGTGAGTCCGCAACCGGTTTTCGCGACCGGGTGGCGAAGACGAAACCTACCAGCACCAACGCTCCAATCGCAAACAGGGTGTCGCCCGGCGCACGCATCCACCGCAGCGTCTGCATCACCGGAGAGCCCAGAAACTCCGTGCTGCGGGCGAACCAGTAGCCGCGCTCCACCGAAGCCCAGGTTTGCATCAGGCCCACCGGCAGCAGGCTTCCTACGCACATCGCCATCAGGCCGCCATTCATCGCCCAGAAGGCGTTCCGCAGCCAGTTCTCACGCCATTCCGCGTCGGGATTCATCGCCCGCAGGCACACCAGCATCAGCCCGATTCCCAGCATTCCATAGACGCCGAACAAGGCTGCATGCCCATGTAGCGGGGTCGTGTTGAGTCCCTGCATGAAGTAGAGGGCGATCGGCGGGTTGATCATGAACCCGAAGAGTCCGGCGCCGACCATATTCCAAAACGCCACGGCGACAAAGAAGTAGATCGGCCACTTGTAGCGCTGGCCCCACACCGTCAGCCGCCCGCGTCGGAGATCATCGATCGCCGAATAGGCCACCATGGTCAGGGGCACCACCTCCAGGGCGCTGAACACCGAGCCCCAGGCGAGCGCCACAGTCGGGGTGCCCGAAAAGTACAGGTGGTGACAAGTGCCGATGACGCCGCCCGCCAGGAAGATGGTGGCGGAAAGCAGCGCCGACTTGGCCGCCAAACCCGGCCGGATCAGGCCCAGCCGAGCGAAGAAGAACGCGATCACGGTGGTGGCGAAAACCTCAAAGAACCCTTCCACCCACAGGTGGACGACCCACCATCGCCAATATTCCACCATCGACAGATGCGTGTGTTGGCCCCAGGCGAGACCCGCGCTATAGAACAGGCCGATGGCGGCGGCCGAGATCAGGAACAGCCACAGCAACTGACGCTGCTCCGCACCGCCGGTCTTGAGGGCCGGCCGGATGGCGCGGATCACCAGGAACAGCCATATCAGCAATCCGGCGAACAGCAACAGTTGCCATCCGCGTCCCAGATCGACGTACTCGTAACCCTGATGTCCCCATAGGAACGCGTTCGCGTCGGACAACTTGTTCTTGACGCTGAGCCACTCGCCGGTCAGCGATCCGGCGACCACCACCAACAGCGCGCCGAACAGCGCATGCACACCCAGGCTCTGGAACTTCGGTTCGTGACCGCTCACCAGCGGTCCGATGAACAGCCCGGCGGCAAGCCACGCTGTCGCGATCCAGAAGATCCCCACCTGCACGTGCCAGGTCCGAGTGACGCTGTAGGGCAGAATGTCGGCGATCTTGATTCCATAGAATCCGTCGCCTTCAACGCCGTAGTGCGCCGTCACCACACCCATTACAATCTGCACCAGGATCAATGCCGAAACCACCCAGAAGTACTTGAGCGTCGCGCGCTGAGACGGGGTTGCGGTCCACTTGGCGAGCGGGTCCGACTGGGGTAGCGGCCCCTTCTCCTCCTCGCCTCTCTGCGATGCGTACCACCACACCATCGCGCAGATCCCAGCCAATAGCATGATGATGCTGACGCCGGTCCAGATCACGCTCTCTCCCGTGGGACGGTTTCCGATCAGAGGCTCGTGAGGCCAATTGTGAGTGTAGGAAACCGTATCGCCGGGGCGGTTGGCCGCCGCCGACCATGCGCTCCAGAAGATAAATCCCGCGAACTGGCGCATCCGCTCGGCGCTCCGAACGCTCCCCGCCGGAATCGCATAGGGCGTGGACCCTTCCATGAACACCTGCGAAAAGTGCTTCAGGCACGCTTCGAAGGCTCGGGCGCGGACGGGCTCGATGCGAATCGTGTTCGCCGCGGCGTCCCAGGTGTTTGCGCGATACATCTGCTCGAGGCGGCCGCGCAGTTTGGCCTGCGTTTCGGCCGGGAGGCCGGCGTACGGCTTTGAAGCCTCGGCCATGGCCCATTCGTCGAGGACGAACTCCGCTTCGCGGTGAAGCCAGTCCGCCGTCCAGTCCGGAGCGACATAGCTTCCATGGCCCCAAATCGAGCCGACCTCCATGCCGCCGAGCGACTGCCAGACATTCTGCCCCCGCGCGATCTCGCCGTCGGCGAGAACCGTTACGCCGTCCGTAGTGACGACTTTGGCGGGAATCGGCGGCATCTCCTGGTAGATGCGCGTGCCGATCCATCCGAGAATTGAAAACGATACAACGAGGACCGCCGCGAAGCTGATCCACAATTTCTTCATAAACGCCCCTTTCCTGGCTCCGATATGCTCTTGCGAAGTCCCAGGGTAGGTGTCGGGGCGAATTCAGGCAGTGACTTTAGTCACCCTTAAGGGAATCCACCCAAACGAGCGGCTCAACGCGGCGGACCATGAAAAAGTAGCAAATCGACCCCAGGGCGATGATCGCCGATGCGGCCACAAAGGGAGCGAGGAAGGATCCCGTACGATTCAGCATCAGGCCCGTGACGTAAGGACCGGCAATGCCCGCCAGATTGCCCATCCCATTTTGCAGACCGGTCCACTTGCCAACCGCCTCTCGGCCCGCCAGATCCTGCGTCACCGCCCAGAAGTTCGACGACGCCACGCCCAGCCCGAGGCAGGCCGCCACCAGCACCGCCATCGATACGGCCGTGTTCGGGATCAGGTAGGCGACAATCATGAGCGAGTTCGCGGCCATGCCTCCGCACACCGCGCCTAGCCGAATCCTGGTGAGATTCGCGCCGCGTCCGATGGCTCGATCGGAAAGCCATCCGGCGATCACCGTCACCGATGCGACGCCCCAGAACGGCAGCGATCCGTACCAGGCCATGGCGGTGGTGGACAGGCGGCGCTCCCCGGTCAGATACGCCGGCAACCAGTTGAGGATGAAGACCCAGGCGTAGTTGTAGCAGAACAGGCCGATGATTGTGCCCCACGCCTGCCGCTTCTTCAGGATTGACGTGAATCCGGGCCCGGCGGTGGTGCGCGGCGCTCGCGCAATGTCGCGGTGGGGGCTTCGCAGGAAACCGAGCCAGGGGAACAGCCACAGGCATCCGGCGGCGCCTATTGAGATGAACAGCACGCGCCAACTCGAGTGCGCCAGGATCAGCCCGCCCGCCAGAACGCCGATGGCGGGGCCCGTTCGTGAGCCTGCATCGATCAAGGCGTTGGCGAAGGCGCGCCGGTCCTCGCCGAAGTTCGCGAAGATCATTCGCCCGTAGGAAGGATACGCGCAGGCTTCCCCCACGCCGAGCAGAAGCCGTAGCGCGAGCAGCGCAGCGAAACCGCCGATGAAACCGGTCATCACGGTTGCGGCGGACCAGAGGACGAAGCCCGCCGTGTAGATCCAGTACACATTGAAACGATCGACCAGCCAACCGGCCGCGATCTGAAACAGCGAGTAGGTCAGGAAAAACGCTCCGAACAGGACGCCAAGATCCCTGTTGTCGAGACCCAGGTCCTGGCGGAACGAGGCCGTCGCAGCCGCCACCGAGAGATTTCCGCGGTCGACGTAGTTGATGGAAACAGAGACCGCCAGCAGAACCAGCAGCAGCCAGGCGCCGCGTCCCTCAACCTCTTTCACGTGTAGATGAACTCCGCGGTGGCTTCGCAATCGAGGCGGGGAACCAAACGAACCCAGTGAGCGCTGAAACCGCTCGGGAAGATGTGCCGGGCGCTTTCGCCGCCAGCAACGACGATGGTCTCATAGCGGTCCCACGAGCCGTCCCCCAGGGTATCGGTCTGGATCTCGAAGGCGGCTGAACGATCCGCTCGCAGATAGAGCATCTTCTTGTCGAATCCGGTCATCAGGAACGGATCCGACGGGACGTCCTTGGTCACGCGTGAACGTCGCCAAGGGCCGCCCCATCCGGCAGGCTTGCCCCAACTCCACAGGTCGTCGGTCTTGCCGAACCAAACGCCCGATTGCGGCTGCCCGGCGACCAGGTAGTTGTCCTGATTCGGAGTCGTCTCGTTGCCCGCCACCGCCAGCATGCCGCGGAACGAACAGTAATCGGGGATCGTGCGCAGATGCTGGCAGATGGGCTTTACGCCCCACACTCGTCCTTCGAAAGCGATGGGTTGAAACTCGTAGAACATACCCACGATGTCCATCATGAAGTGCTCGGTTTCGACCTCGCGGATGCGCATCCACTCGGTTTGCCAGGCGTGATCGTAGGAGTGCGACGCCTTGGGGAGGCGATATCGCTGCCACTCGCCTTTCACGAGCGCCCAGAACAATACGCTCGATTCATCCCAGCCGGTGCAGAACACGACGCTGCCCATGTTCTCCCGTGCGGCGCAGTCCATGTGAGGCTTCCGGCTCAGGGCGCGCCACTTCCTGCCGTCCCATTCGAATAGGCCGGCCTGGTTTTCCCCGTACTCGTAGAACCCGTTGTTGGTTGCGAGCACGCGGCCCTGCCCCCGGCATCCGCCCTTGAAGTGCGGCCGTTTGTCGATGCCGAATTCCTTCACCAGGTCGGCCACTTGCCGCGGCTTCAGGGTCTCAACGTCGACTTCGAACAGCAGGCCCTCCATGGTTAGCATGTAGACGAGGTTGTGCGGGTCGGTCAGGTGCGCGATGGTCGCGGTCAGGCGGTGGTTCTTGAACTCCGGAATGAAGCGGAAGTTCCCCTTCATGTCGATGGCGTACGGCCCGATGAACGCCTGGTTCGAGTCGGTGTGGATCAGGCGGTTGGCGTGCGTCCCGTTGTGGACGTGGACGCGCTCGCTCTTGAGCGTCTCATCAATGCGGTACAGGCCCAGCCCCGTGCCGGTCGCCTCCATGTGCGAGTTATAGGTGACGGCCCACAGCGAATCGGCCCACGGCATCAATGCGCCGACTCCGCACTCGCTGCGTATGGGGCCTGTGTCGGCCTTGAAGCCGATGCTCGTACCGAGATGCGTTTGTCCGACGGCGGCGGAGGCGCCAGCCAGCAGCGCGAGGGTCTGGCGGCGTGATAGTTTCCTCATTCCGACGTGATCGTATCGAATAATGAGCCCCAACTAAATGGGGGCCCGGTCCTTGCTAATCTGGGAGCTTCGGGCAAGCGAATTCAACAATACGAGGCAATCTGACTGTGCGAGTGGTAGCCGGAGTGGACCTGGGCGGCACGGCCGTCAACTATACCCTGATCAATGAGCAGGAAAAGTTCCTGATCGAGAACCTGTGCGAGCATCCGTCTCGCGCCAAGGAAGGCCCTTCGATCTGCATGCAGCAGATTGTCGAGGGTCTGAAAATCGCGGTCGCCAAGGTCGGCTTGACGATGGCCGATGTGGCCGTGCTGGGCCTCGACACACCCGGTCCGGCGAGCGCCGCCGGCGTGCTCAGCGCCAAGGGCTCGACGAACTTCGTGCATGCCGATTGGGCCAACTACGACATGTGCAAGGGGCTTTCCGAACGGCTCGGTTTGCCCGTCACGTACCTGAACGACGGCAACGCCGGAGCGCTGTGGGGACACTTCACGATCTTCGGGACCAGCACGCGAGAGACGTCGATTTCCGCCATCATCGGCACCGGCCTTGGCGGCGGCGTCATCATCGGCGGCGTGGATCTCAAGGGGCGCGGCGGATTCGGCGGCGAACTCGGCCACGTGCTGATTCCCTACCAGAGCATTCGGGGCGTGGAGGGCATGGTCCCTGAGTGTAACTGCGGTCGCGTCGGCGATCTCGAGTCGATGTGCTCGCTGACGGCCATCGGCAAGACGTTCTTGCCGTACTTCCTTCCGAAGTTCCCTGGCCACGAGTTCGGACGCATGGAGATCGGGCAGGCCGCGAAGCTGGTGCGCGGGAGGGCCGAGAACGGCGACCCGCTATGCCGTGAGATCTTCCGCGTGCAGGCCCACGCGCTGGGCCTGTTCTTCGACGAGATGATCAACACGTTCGATCCCGACGCGCTGATGGTGGGCGGAGGGGCCATCGAGACCGGAGCGGAGTTCCAAAAGTGGTTTGTCGATGAAATCCGGGCCGGGATGCCGCCGCAACGCGAAGAGCAGGAGAACATCCCGATCTACATCATGCCCAACGGCGACACGGCCGGAGCGCGTGGGGCGGCGATCGAAGGACTGCGTATCGCGCGTCAACGCGGGCTGATGTGACCAGGGACCGGGTGGATCCGGGGCCGCTCGAAGATGGCGAGTTGCGCCTGGACCTGGAGGCGTTCGCGTTGCATGCGATCCACAAGGTCCCGACGTATCACTTCCGCATGGTTCACGCCGTCACCGGCGATGAGTTGGGCACGATCCGGCTCCGGGTCGGTTATACGGAGGAGTTGGGGCGGTACGCGGGCCACATCGGCTACGCTGTGCATGAACCGCATCGCGGTCATCGCTACGCGGCGCGCTCCGTGCGCCTGCTGGCGCCGCTTGCCAAGCGAGTGGGCATCGATCCCGTCTGGATCACCTGCGATCCGGAGAACATCGCCTCCCGGAGGACGCTCGAGTTGGCGGGCGCGGAGTTCGTCGAGATCGTGGATGTTCCGGAAGACCACATCATCCACCAGAGCGGCCACCCCAGGAAGTGCCGCTATCGGCTGGATGTGAGCGCTTGACCGGAGGGCTACACTCCCGGCGCCGGTCCGGTTGATTCGCGGAGCACGAACTCGGGGTCGATGACAAACTCCCGCCCTACGGGCGGCGGGCCGGATTCGGGAATCAGGCAGTCGCAGATGATGTTGCCGATTCGCTCCCTCGGAATGTGCACCGTCGTGAGCGCCGGCGAACAGAATTCCGATAGCTTGACGTTGTCGAAACCCGTTACCGAAACATCCTGAGGGACTCTGAGCCCGTGTTCCCGTAACTCGCGCAGAGCGCCGACCGCCATGATGTCGTTCACGCAGATCACCGCGGTGGGTGCGTATCCGCCGCTGAACAATGTACGGGCCGCCTGTCTGCCGCCTTCGAGCGTGTCGGAATCCGCCGCGGTTCTTACCTCGGTCGACGGCGAGTACCGCAGCACCGTCTCGAGCACGACGCTCTGTCGCTCGTTCAAGGGGCCGAGCACCGAGTGGTGTCCGATGAACCCGAACCTGCGGTGCCCCACGCTATGCAGGTACTCCACTACGCGCTCCACGCCAGGCTTGTAGTTCAACCGAATGTTGTTGATGTTCGGGTTCGGGCCTCGAGCGTCGTAGAAGACCACGGGCACCTGGCTTTCCTGTAACTCGGCCACCAGCGCCGAGTCCATCTCGGACACCACGGTTGCGATGCCGGCCATTCTGCGCCCGATCATCAACTGCACGCTGGCGGCCAGTTGTTCGGGCCGGTAGTCCGTGTTGGCCACCACCACCTCATGGCCGCGGCTATGGGCGCGTGACTCGATGGTTTTGTAGATGTCGAAGAAGTAGGGATTCTCGAGGTTCGACATGATGACGCCCACCGTGCGGCTCTTCCCGCCGGCTAGCGTGCGAGCGTGCAGATTGGGATGGTACTTCAACTCCTGCACCGCCTTCAGTACCCGCGCCCGCGTCGAACTCTTCACAACGGTCGCGTTGTTGAGAACTCTGGACACGGTCGCAGTCGAAACCTTCGCGCGCCGCGCCACTTCTTCAAGGTTCATGTTCGCCTTTGTTGAGGCCGGCTCACGCCTGCCTGACTCCCACCAGCTCCAAGGGGCTCGATTCCACCCTCAACGGATTCCGTAACGGGCGGCCGAGGCCCTCGAACTCGACCACCATATCATCTCCATCCTGTAATGTAACGCCTTCGCCGAAGCTGAAGGCGCTCGCGCCGAAAAAGTGAATGTGGGCGTCGCCAGGACGGCGATGGGCGCCGTACTTGAAATGGTGATGCTCCAGGTTGGCGAGGGAGTGACACATGTTCGCCTCACCCGACGCCAGGCCCTTGGACCAGACAGTGTTTCCCGCGCGGTTGATTGTAACGGTCCCGCGCACGTCATCGAAGGCGGCGCCTACCGCCAACTCCGGACCGATGGAGCATGTCCGCAGCTTCGAATGCGCAAGATACAGATAGTTTTGCTTTTCCAGGCGGTGGTCGGAAAACTCATTGCCGACCGTGAAGCCAACTCGCCACGGCCGGCCCGAGTCATCGATCACGTATGCGCCGACGATCTCCGGCTCTTCGCCGCCGTCAAGTGCGAAAGGTGGAACGGACAGGGGCTCGCCGTGCGCTCGCAGAATCGTGCCGCATCCTTTGTAGAACCACTCCGGCTCAGCGCCGATCTCGCCCGGCGCGGGACGCCCACCCTCCACCCCGCGCTGGTACATCTTCATGCTGTCCGACCATTCGTCGGGCTTGGCGTGCATCGCCTGGCGGCTCATCGCGCTCGTCTTGTGCGTGAGCCCCGTGCCGCTGACCAGGCATCTCGCCGGATCGTCAGGATGGGTGAGCGGGGGAGCGAGCCTCCACTCCGACTCAAGGGCGTAGACTTCATCGTAATTGATGGAGACGCCCGTTAACAGGCTGGATGTTACGGCTTCGACCGGAATCTGCAAGCGGATTGCACGCAAGGCCAATTCGTGAATCGAACGGCATCCGCCGATCAGACGAATCGATTCGTCCTGTACGAGGCCCGTGCGACGGTCTCCCGACGTCGACTGCAACTGGACGAGTCTGATCACCGCCCCCATTCTACAATCGACGGGGGCGCCATGCGGACGCCGGGGACCGGGTTCGGGGACAATGTCCAGTCCGGAGGGGCGCGGCTGGCGGAGGGCCTTGGGGGCGTTGTGTGCCCCCTCAAGCCTGTTTCACAGGCAGCCGCCGCTCGAGAGTTGGGGGTAACTCCGGCGGCGCTGCTGTAAGTCAAGCCACGGCCGTGTCTGCTACTTGTTTGGGCTCGGCTCGTCCGCCGGATTCACATAGTGGGTGTCGGTCGGGCCGAAACCCGAAATCTGGACCAGCACCGGCTCACTCCCGGTCCGTGCGAAATGGTCTCCGCCCGCCGGCTCGGAGTACACGCTTCCCGGCGGGAGAGTCTTCAGCGACTGATCGCGGAAGCTGCTCCCGTAACCGAACCTCCACGTTCCCGACACGACCGTCGCGATGCGGTCGTCGCGGTGAGTGTGGGCGGCGATGGTGGTGTTTGGCGGAACCGAAAGAACGATAGTGTAGAAGCCCGACTTCGACGGGTCGCCAAACAGGACCTTCGTGCTGACGCCCGAGAGTTTCGAGCTTCCGATGTTCTCGTTCCCGGTCTGATTGGCGCGAACCTCGCCGGGAGTCATCCGCATCTCCGGAAGGCGCGAGGCGTGTTTCGATCCGATGAAGCGTAGCAGCGCGTCCATCGTCTCCGTGGGTCGTTCCTCCATCAGCCAATGTCCGGTGTCGGGCATTGAGATCGACTCCGCATTCACCGCCACCAGTTTCGCCTGACGCCCCAATACCGGGGCGCTTGCCTTCGCGCCTGCGATTGCCAGGACGGGCATCGGCAACTTCGTCTGGGCGAAGCGGGCAAAATGCTCAGCCGCCTGCTGGAATGAGACGAAATAGGCCCAGCCGGCGCGCATCCGGCCAGGACGGGCGTACGCGGCGGCGTACTCGCGCCGGTCGGCCTCTGGGAGAGAGCGCGTCTTGTCGGCCGCGAAGTCATTCCAGAAATGCTCGAAGAAAGTCCGCTCGCGTCCTTGCACCAACGCCTCGGGCGTTGGACCGTTGAACCGGAAGTGCCACATACCGGTAGAGTTGTAGATGGCCTCCCACCCCTCGACTCCCGGCAGGAACGCATCCATCAGCGCGAGCTTTTCGGTCTCGGAGGGAAACTGCGCGGCGTACGCGTAGGCGACCATCAGGCCGATATCATGCCCGATCACCACGGCACTCCCGATGCCCAGACTCTTCACCAGGTCGTGGATGCGCGCCGCGGAGTGGCTCATGTCGAGGCCGTCGGCCGGGATATCCGATCCCCCGATGCCGGGCAGATCCGGAGCAATCACCGTGAAGGCAGTAGCCAGCTTGGGAATCAGCGGGCGCCACATGCGCGAGGTTTCCGCGTATCCGTGCAACAACACCACCGCCGGCCCGTGGCCCGCCGCCAGGTATTGGAGTTTGACGCCCCCAATGTCCGCGGTTCGCGTGGCGATCGGCTGGGCGGCGAGTGGCGAAGCTAATAGCGCGATCATTCCCGCCAGGTGGAGGAAAGCGGTCGTTCTTTGGGCATAACTCGGCATAGATTGTCTCCTTATACGCGTGTGTATATGTGTGGCTCGGCTAGGATGGCCGCGTTTATGCGCTGCTCCCCTTGCTCATCTGCTCGGGGAGTCGTGCTGCGATCCAGGCCTGGATGTCGCTGATAACCGCGGCTCTGTCCAGATCGTTCAGTGGATCGTGGTAGCTTCCTTCGTAGAGCCGAAGCGTCTTGTCCTTCGAGCCCGCGGCTTCGTGGAAGAACTGGCTTCCCGACGGTCTCGCGGCTTTGTCTTCCGTTCCGTGAAGAATCAGCAGGGGAATCGATAGAACCGGGAAGTCCCGCATGAGGCGTTCGTCCGACCGAACTAACTCCGCGACGGTCTTCGTGGGTTGTGTCTCATGGGCGATGAGGGGATCGGAATTCAGCATTTCAAGAACGTCCGGATCGCGCGTGAAGTCTTCGTTCTTCAGATGCAGGACGTGAGCGTGTGGAGCAACATGGCTAAGTCCCTTCAGCACCGCCAGGGCGAAATCGGGAGCGGGCAATTGGTAAGCGAAGCTCTCGCAAATCAGACCGGCGAGTTCGCCTGGGTGATCGAGCGCATATAGGCAGGCGAGAACGCCTCCCGCGCTGTGCCCCAGCAGGTACACGGGCAGTCCGGGCTCGCGAGACTTGGCGAGCGCCACTAGCGCTTCAATGTCGTTGACGTAGTCGGCGAACCGGTCGACGTAGTATCGCTCGCCGTCGGATCTTCCGCGCCCTCTCAGGTCGACCGCATACACGGCGAGTCCCTGCGCAGCGAGTTGCTGGCCCGTCCAGGTGTAGTAACCGCTGTGCGAGTTAAAACCAGGAACCACGGCGACAAGTCCACGCGCCCGACCCGTGGGACGCCATGACCGAAAAAAGAGTTCGATACCGCCGGCGCTGCTGAGTTTCCCCTCGCCAGCTATGACTGACTGAATATTGTCCATATAATCCTCCCGCGGCAGTCTATTTTGCCCTGCCCGCTTCCCGCTCGCGCTGAATCCATTCACGGATAAATGGAGGGCAGCCGAGCAGGTTGTAGCCTTCTAACTCGCATCCGCTGAGGAAGCGCACCGCTTCCACATCCAGAGTCGTGACGTCGGAAAGGTCGATGTTGGCCGGGGGTGGGCAGTTATCGAGTTCCGTTCTGACCGCGTCCAGGTGTTCGGATCGAATCCTTCCGATCAATCGAACGGTGGGTGTTGCGCCGGCGCTCGCATTGTCGATCCGCAACGTCACGGCGTTGGCTATAGCATCTCGGCGGCCATGGGCCGATCGCTGAAACGAATAGAGTTGCCGACGCGGTCCTTGCCGGGATTTGGGAAAATGCCGAAAACCGGGCGGGCGGAGGGCGGGCGGTCAGCTTCTGAAACGGTGCTTGTTAATGGCGAGGCTGGCGATCCGCGCGTCGAGCGTCTGGCGCGGGATTCCAAGCATGGCCGCCGCGCCCGCGGGACCTGAGACGCGGCCGCGACACTCCGCAAGGGCGTTCTCGATCAGCGCCCTTTCATGCTCCACCAGTGTGGGCACAAGGGCCGTCGCCGGAGCCGGTGACCTATGCGGCTCGCGCTTCAGCCACTTCTCGTCCAGAACGAAGGTCTCCGTCTCGCATAGAAGGACGCCGCGCTCCACAACGTTCTGCAGTTCCCGGATATTGCCGGGCCAATCGTAACCGCGAAACAGATTCACTGTCTCGTTCGAGACGCTCCGGATCGTCTTGCCGGCCTTCTGCGCGAAGCGATGAATGAAGTACTCGAGCAGGAGCGGAATGTCGTCGGGCCGCTCGCGCAAAGACGGCACCTCAATGGGGAAGACATTCAGACGATAGTAGAGGTCCTGGCGAAAACTTCCGGCCATGACCGCGGCCTTCAGGTCTCGATTCGTTGCGGCGACTACGCGGACATCCGCCCGGATGGGCCTGACGCTTCCGACACGCTCGAATTCCCGTTCCTGGAGCACTCTCAGCAGCAGCACCTGCGTTTCCGCCGGCAAATCGCCGATCTCGTCCAGAAAGATGGTGCCGCCCTCAGCGGCTTCGAAGCGTCCGATGCGTCGCTCAAGCGCGCCCGTGAACGCGCCCTTCTCGTGGCCGAACAACTCGGAAGCGATCAGGGCTTGAGGGATGGCCGCGCAGTTTACGGGAATGAACGCGAAGTTGGAGCGCGTCGATCGACGATGAATGGCTCGGGCGATCAGTTCCTTGCCGGCGCCGCTTTCACCGAGAATGAGCACGGTCGAATTCGCCGGCGCGACCTTGGTCACCTGCGCCAGAACACGCCGGATTGGCTCGGACGATCCCACAATTTCGTCGAACAGCGACGCCCGGTCGATCTCTTCGCGCAGGGCCGTGTTCTCTTTTTGGACCCGCTCCTCTGTCCTCTTGCGGTCGTCGATGTTGGTTCCCGTCGCGTACCACCGGATGATGTCTCCGTTCTCGTCGCGAAACGGGCTGTAACGCATAAGGAACCACTCAAACTGACCGTTCCTGCTGCGTGCGCGAAGCTCAATCTGGAACGGCCGTCCCGAGGCGAGTCCCTGACGCCGGGCCTCCTTCATCCGCTCCCAGTCTTCGGAGTGCAGAAACTTGTCGGTGAAGTCCGGCGAGCGAATATCGTCTTCCGTTATGCCCGTGTAGTCGAGCACCATTCGGTTCACGTCCAGGATGACGCCTCCCGGGTCCAGGACAATGATGCTGATCGGGATTGCATCAATGGTCAACTTCAATTCCAGCAGACGTTGCTGGAGCCGAAGCTCGGCGGTCTTGCGGTCGTGTATCTCGGTTCCGGTCGCGCACCATCGGATGAGACGGCCGCTGTGGTCATGTACGGGATTCACACGGTAGAGAAACCACCGATACTGGCCGTCGTGACGGCGGACACGAGCCTCATACTCAAACGGCGACGCAGCGGAAAACCCGGCGAGCCTCTGGGCATGGAGCCGCTCGCCATCGTCTGGATGCACGACTTTCTGAAACGCCGCGCCAGAAACAAAGTCCTCGAGCGGGAGGCCATAGTAGTCCAAGGCGACTCGGTTGAGATAGAGCAGGGCGCCTTCGGCGCTCACCAGATAGACGTTCTGCGGAACGGCGTCGAGCACCGTTCTGATATCGCTTTCGTCTCCCAACAGCAGCACGCTGGCTCCGGGCGAAAGGTCCCCTGGGGGTGGGGCTGGCTGCCTCATAGGGTTCATCTCCAGGCGACCTACAGATTAGACGTGTCTGTGAGCGCATTCCATTATCGCCAATTCGGGTCGGCGCGTCGTCGCCGTCTGGTGGGTCGGCGGGCATCCGGCCCCACGGGCCCGACTGGTGGCCCATAATCGGGATATGAGACGCGCGCTCCTGTTCCTTCTGGCCGCTACTGTTGCTCCGGCCGCCGTCGAAACGGTTCCGTTTCGGCAGGACGCATTTCCCACCGCTGCTGGCTGGACGCTATGGTCGCCCCGCGTCGAGATCGCTCCGCGCCTGTGGGCGGGCGATATCCACTCCCGCCGGGGCAGAGGGGCCTTGGGGCTTTCGGGTGACAGCAACGCCGCCGCCTTTGGCGGTTGGGAGCGCGAACTGCGCGGCGTCGAGCCCGGCCGTTGGTATCGCTTCCGCGCCTGCTATCGGGCGGAGGGAGTCGACGATCCGGCCCGCCAGGTTGTGCCGCGCCTCGATTGGATCGCCGCCGCCGGCGCGCGGAAGGGCCAGCCCGAATACCCGTGGAAGGCCGAGCCGCTCAGCGACGGTTGGACGGCGCTAAGCCAGGATGTGCAGGCGCCCCCCGAGGCCGCCGGGGTCAAGATTCAGTTGCTACTGGTGAACGCGCCGCGCGGCACCGTGTGGTGGGACGAGGTCTCGCTTGAAGCCGTCAGCGCACCCTCGCCACGCTCCGTCTCGATCGCGTCGGTGAACCTGCGTCCGGCGAAGACCGACGATCCGGTGGGTGAGTTCATTGCTCTGCTCGACCGTTCGCTTCCTCAAAAGACCGACATCGTCGTACTCCCGGAGGGCATCACGAAAATCGGCACGGGTAAGACCTACGCGGCCGCCGCCGAGTCCCTGCCGGGGCCGGCCACGGCTCGCCTTGGCGAATTCGCCCGACGCCACAACGTGTGGATTGTCGCGGGAGTCTACGAGCGCGAACGCCAGACCGTGTATAACACGGCCGTGCTGATCGATCGACAGGGTCGCTTGGCCGGCCGGTATCGCAAAGTCTACATCCCGCGCGAGGAGTATGAGGGCGGCATTACGCCGGGATCGGATTACCCGGTATTCCGCACCGATTTCGGGATTGTGGGCATGATGATCTGCTGGGACGTGCAGTACGCCGATCCCGCCCGCGCACTCGCTCTGCGCGGCGCCGAGATGATTCTGATGCCGATCGCCGGCGGAAACGAGACCCTGGCCCGGGCTCGCGCCATCGAGAATCACGTGTTCCTGGTGTCGTCGGGCTACGATCATCCGACCTACATCATGGATCCCAACGGCGAGATGCTGTCGCGCGCAAACGAGCGTGGGACGCTGGCCGTCGCCACCGCGGACTTGAGCCGCCGCTACCTGGACCCCTGGTTGGGCGACATGCGGGCTCGTTTCATGAAGGAGTTGCGAACCGACGCCGGCGTGGATCCGCCCGGCCGACGCTAGTCGCGGGGGGAGTCGGACCCAACGGCTCGTCACATCTCCTTGCGCTCGGCCTTGCCAATTCTCGCGTCCGGCACGGGGGCGGATCCGCGCACTGTCACGCCATCCACCTTCAGCATCAGCAACGTGGGCGTGTTCGGTGCAGCGTCGGACCGCATGCGGTCCAACTCCACGTCCGCGGCCTGATCGAGCACCACTACCGGCCGGCGATCTTCCTTCTCGTGCGTGATCACGACGTTCGACAGGCGGACGCCCCGGGCGTGACGGATGAACAAGCCGGATGCGGGAATCAGACCGAACATCGATGGCTCCGGGTATTCTTTCTCGCGCTCGGGCGTCATCAGCGGATCGCGCGGGGGCACGCCGCCAGTGGCGCGGAAGAAGAAGGTGTTCACCAGATCGGCGGGCTGCCTCGCCACGTCGTCCATGGTCAGTCCGCCGCGGTAGGACAGGCGAATGTCGCTCAGCGTGACGTCTTCTACGTCGTGGCCAGGTATGCCGCTGATGATCGATGCATACCTCGAATCCGCGTTGGAGGCGACCACATGTGAGATGCTGACACGCCGTATGGAGCCGATAGGCGCGTTTTCCGGCGCCCGCATGCGGCTGCCCAGACGGATGAAGATCGGCGAGTTCGAAGCGTCGCGCATGGTGATGTTCGATATCGCTATGTCCTCGATGTGTGAGCCGTCCACGCTTTCGATCGCCAGCCCGCGGGACCGGTCGAACACGATGTTCGAGATCGTGATATTGCGGAAGTCGCCGTTCGACTCCGTGCCAAGCTTGATGCGGCCGGTGGGTCCGTCGCGGTCCGGCGCTCGCGTCACGGTTCGCCTGAAGGTCCCGTCGAGCAGTGATCCGATGTCGTATCCGCTGACCAGGCAGTTGGTGATGGTGACGTGTTCGGTGGGGCGAAATACGCCCAGCGCGAAGCTCGTCTTCAACACGATGGCGTCGTCGTTCGGCGTGTTGGCGCTGACGTTCGAGATGCGGACGTTACGGCAGGAATCGATGTCGATGGCGTCGCGGTTGGTGTCGATCCGGAGGTTGTCGATGGTCAGATTGTCGACGCCGGTGGCGAGGATTGCGAAGTGCCCGCCCGAGAGCACGGAGAAGTCGCGCAGGGTGACGTTGCGGCACAGTTTCAGGGCGATGGCCTTGTCCTGTCCGCGCTCCCCGCGCGTCAGACCCTTGGCGCCGGAGATCAGGCCCACGCCGACAATCGACACGTTCTCCAGTCCTTCGCCCCAGATGAGGCTGTTATGCCAGTGGCTGTGTCCAAAGTCCTGAAAGCGGGTATGCTCGTTCGGTTCAGCCGGGTCGTAGGCGGATGCGTCGGGGCTCGCCTCGATGACCGCGCCCGCGTCGATTTGCAGGGTAATATTGCTGCGTAGGCGGATCGAGCCGGTGAGGTAGGTTCCGGCCGGAAATGCGACCGTGCCTCCTCCGGCCGACGCGGCGGCCTCCACGGCGCGATTGATCGAGTTCCGGTCGAGTGTCTTGCCGTCGCCCTTGGCTCCGAATGCCCGGACGTCGAAGGTGGCCGCGTGTGCGGAGACGGCGCACAGCAGCGCGGTCCAAACAATGGCCTTCATTTGACTGGCAGCATATCGCACGAGGGCGAGGCCAGGCGCATATGATCGTAATGCCATGTATCGCGCCCTCATCTTCGCGGTCGCTTTCCCCGTTGTCGCGCAGCCGCCCGTAACGCTGTTGCAGTCTCCCAACCAGCGGATCGAACTCGCGCTAAAGATCGTGCAGAAAGACCCCGCTCAACCCGGCGAACTGGCCTATTCCGTCGCCTTCGATGGCAAGCCGCTGGTCGAATGGTCCGCTCTCCGCCTGGAACTGCAGGGACAGCGCCCGCTCGGCGCCAGCGTCCGGATTGCCGCCGCCGAGTCTTCTCGTGGATCCGCCGCCTACCGGCTGGTGGCCGGGAAGACCTCCCTGGTGAACGATCCCTACACCGCCCTGCGTGTCGAGCTCGAAGAGCCCTCCGGGCTGCTGAGACGCAGGTTCGCGATCGAGGCGCGCGCCTTCAATGACGCCGTCGCCTTCCGCTACGTGGTCCCCGATCAGGCGGGGATGAATGAGCTTCGCCTGGTGAAGGAGGTCTCCGAGTTCCGCGTCGCCAAGGACGCGACGAGCTATGCCCTGGTGCTGCCGAACTACCGTTCCATGTATGAAAGCGAGTTCGTGAAACTCCCGCTGAGCGCTTTCTCAAACCAGGGCGGCGTGGCGAGCACCGTGCTGCTGGGCGCGCCGTTACTGCTGGACGTTCCGGGGACGGCGTGGTTGGCGATCACGGAGGCCGATGTCCGCGACTACCCGGCCATGTACCTGGTGAACCCCTCCGGCAGTTGGACTGGCCACTGGCTGGAATCGCGACTGTCGCCCTCCGTTCAGGATCCGGAGCTTGCGGCGACGGTGGCGCTGCCCTGCCGGTCGCCGTGGCGAGTCCTGATGATCGCCGACTCTCCGGGTCGGTTTATCGAATCGAACGTGCTGACGAGCCTCAATCCGGAAAGCGCCGTCCGCGACACTCTCTGGATTCGAGCGGGGCGCGCCGCCTGGGATTGGTGGAACGGTAGCGTGGGTCCTGATGGCCGGGCCTCCTACAGCACCGCGACCATGAAATATCTCGCCGACTTTGCGGGGCGGAACGGGCTTGAGTACCTGCTGGTGGACGCGGGATGGAGTTCCATCACCGATATCACGCGGCCCAACGGGCGGGTGGATATTCCCGACTTGGTCCAATACGCTCGCTCAAAGGGCGTCGGCGTTTGGATCTGGCTGCATTACACGCCAGTGGTCCGGCAGATGGAGGAGGCGTTCCCGCTGTATGAGAAGTGGGGCGTGGCTGGGCTGAAGATCGACTTCATCTCCCGCGATGACCAGGCCGGCATCCAGTTCTACCATCGGGTGGCGGCGCTGGCGGCGCGGCATCACCTGATGGTGGATTTTCACGGCTCGACGAAGCCCAGCGGGCTGGAGCGCACCTGGCCGAACGTCATGGGATATGAGGCGGTGCTGGGCATGGAGCAATCGAAGGCGGGGATGCGCGACAACCCCGACCATCATGTGATGCTTCCGTTCACGCGCATGTTGGCGGGGCCGATGGACTATACGCCAGGAGGCTTCAATAATGTCACCCGCGATGAGTTCGAACCGCGAAACGTGCGGCCGATGGTGTTGGGGACCCGCGCGCACCATCTTGCGATGTACGCCGTGTATCTGGCGCCGTTCCAGATGGTTTCCGATCATCCCACTGCTTATGAAGGCGATCCGGCCTTCGAATTCATTCGCGCTGTTCCCGCGTCGTGGGATGAGACGCGCTTTGTTGCAGGCGGTCCCGGCGAGTGGGTCGCCGTCGCGCGCCGCCGTGGCTTCGATTGGTATATCGGGGCGATGACCGGGTGGGTTGCGCGGGATATTGAAATTCCGCTGTCGTTTCTCAAGGGCTCGGGCAACGCCAAGGTGTACAAGGACGCAGCCGACGCCGACCGGAATCCGAAGAACATCGTTATCGAGAATCGTCCAGTGACGCCCGGGGACGTCATCAAAGCGCACTTGGCGCCGGGTGGCGGCTTGGCGATTCACATTACGGTCAAATAGATGATAAGTCCGGCTCCGATTCTGTGCGCCGACCTGCTCCGCAAGGTCGACAGCGGGCTGGTGGATTTGTTGCGGTCGCTCGAGCCGCGGGACTGGGATCTGCCCACGATAGCGGGATCGTGGACGGTCCGCGATGTGGCGGCCCATCTGCTCGATACGGCGTTGCGAAAGCTCGCTCTGGTGCGGGACGGATGTCAGGTGGACGCGGTCGAGATACGATCGCCGGACGACCTCGTGACCCTCGTGAATCGATTGAACCGGGAGGGCGTGACGGTGCACCGCAGGCTCAGCCCTCCCCTGCTGATCGACCTTCTGGAGTTGGCCTGCCGCCAGAGCGCCGACTTCCACGAATCCCTGGATCCGTTCGGGCCGGCGGCGTTCGCGGTGAGTTGGGCGGGGGAGACGAGGTCGGCCAACTGGTTCGATACGGCTCGCGAACTGACCGAGCGGTGGCATCATCAGCAGCAGATCCGACTGGCGACGGCTCGTCCGGGTATGATGGATCCGGAAGTGCATCACCCGGTGCTGGACTGTTTCGTGCGCGGGTTGCCGCATCTGTTCCAGGTCGTGGAGGCAGGCGCCGGGACGGTGGTGGCCGTGGAGATTACGGGCGAAAGCGGCGGTGAGTGGGCCGTGCACCTAGGGGAGGTGGGCTGGCGGCTCGGCATCTGTGGTGGCGAATCGGCCGCCGCCCGGGTGACGATTCCGGAATCGATCGCTTGGCGACTGTTCACCAAGGGGATCGAGCGCGCCGCAGCCCTCGGTCAGGTGCGAATCGAGGGTGACCGGCGGCTTGGGGAGAGGGTTCTGAGCCTGACGGCGATCGTCGCCTGAGCTTCCGACAACGCGAAACCGGCTGAATTGTCCACAACCGGCCGCCCGGCATCCGCTATACTGAAAGAACTGGCCTATCCTCAGTAGTGTGCCTCAACTCACCTGAGTGCTTCGGTAGTCCGGCCTGATCGAGCCATGTTCGACAATCTTAGCGATAAGCTGCAGCGTGTTTTCAAAAACCTGCGTGGCGAGGGGAAGCTCACCGCGCAGAACATGGAAGCCGCCTTGCGCGAAATCCGCGTGGCGCTGCTCGAGGCCGACGTCCACTTCAAGGTCGTCAAGCAACTCATTGAAGGCATTAAGGAAAAGGCCATGGGGCAGGAGGTGCTCTCCGCTCTTTCGCCGACCCAGCAGGTCATCAAGATCGTCCACGACGAGCTGGTGAAGATCCTGGGAACGCACACGGCCCGACTGCGATTCGCCAACGAACCGCCCACGGTGATCATGATTGTCGGATTGCAGGGGTCGGGCAAGACCACCAGCACCGGCAAGCTGGCCCGATATCTGACCAAGGAAGGGAAGCGCCCGCTGCTGGTTTCCGTGGACGTCTATCGCCCGGCGGCCCGGAAGCAGCTCTCGGTGATCGCGCGCGACACCAAGCACCCGATCTACGAAGGCGCCGAGGACGAAACGAAGCCAGTCGATCTGGCCCGGTCGGCGCGCCGGGAGGCCGTCCAGACCGGCCGCGACATCCTGCTGGTGGACACGGCCGGCCGCCTGCATATCGACGAGGATCTGATGACGGAGTTGCAGGAGCTGAAGAACCTGCTGAATCCGACCGAGATCCTGTTTGTAGCCGACGCCATGACGGGGCAGGACGCGGTGAAGTCGGCCGACGAGTTCCATAAGCGGTTGGGCATCACCGGGGTGATCCTGACGAAGATGGACGGCGACGCGCGTGGGGGTGCGGCGCTCAGCATCCGCACGGTGACCCAGCAGCCGCTCAAGTTCGTTGGCGTTGGAGAGAAGTTCGACGCGCTCGAGCCGTTCCATCCCGATCGCGTGGCCAATCGTATCCTCGGCATGGGCGACGTCCTGTCGCTCATCGAAAAGGTCGAACAGAATATCGACCAGCGCAAAGCCGAGGAGATGCAGCGGAAGATCATCGAAAACGAGTTCACGCTCGAGGATTTCCGCGATCAGATCAAGCAACTGCGCAAGTTGGGGCCGCTTGAATCGCTGCTCGGCATGATGCCGCAGCTCGGGCCGCTCAAGGATCTGAAGAACGTCAAAGTGGACGAGAAGGAAATTACGCGCATCGTGGCGATCATCGACTCGATGACCCGCCAGGAGCGCGATAACCACATGATCATCAACGGAGCCCGCCGCCGGCGTATCGCCAAGGGCAGCGGGACCTCCGTTCAGGAAGTCAACAACCTGCTCAAGCAATACGCCCAGGCCCGGAAGATGATGAAGAGTTTCTCTACCGGAAGTTTCCTGGGAAAGCGTTTGGGCAAAATGAAATTGCCGCCGATGTTCGGCGGATTCGGTGCGCAATAGCGCCCAGGCAGGGCGCCGATGCGCCTGATTTCGAGTTAGAACTGGAGTGGATTGATGCTGATGATTCGTTTGGCCCGCTTCGGGGCCAAGAAGAAGCCGACCTATCGTGTCGTGGTGATGGAAAAGGAACGCGCTCGCAACTCGAGCGCGGTGGAAGTCGTTGGGCACTACAACCCGGTGGCGAATCCGGCCGTTGTGGACCTCGATTACACCCGGATCGAATACTGGATGAAGAATGGCGCCCAGCCGTCTGAGACGGTGGGCCGCCTGCTCAAGAAGCACCCCGCTCCGGCAGCCGAGCCAGTAGCATCCTAGAACGCGGATGCGCCCGCAGGAAGGGCGACCGCGGCGAAGGTTCGCGAAAAATCCTTGCATCCGGCTGTCGCGGATGCGTCTATAGTGGTGTCTGAGTCGGATCAGAGCGGAGGAGGGTAGTACGGGGATGAAAGCTCTTGTGGAGGATATCGCGAAGGCTCTTGTGGACATCCCGGATCAGGTCAGCGTCCGCGAAGTGGAAGGCGAGCAGGTGACCGTGCTGGAACTGCGCGTGGCCCCGAGCGATCTCGGCAAGGTGATCGGCAAGCAGGGCCGCACCGCCCGGTCCATCCGAACGCTGCTGGGCGCCGCGGGGATGAAGTTAAACCGCCGCTTCACGCTCGAAATCCTGGAGTAACGGCGGCCTTGAATCCCCGATCCGCCGAGGGCTGGGTGACTGTCGCCCATTTGACTCGCCCGCGCGGCAACCGGGGCGAACTGGCGGCCGTTGCGCTTTCGTCCCATCCGGAACGTTACCAGGTCCTGGACACGGTTTCGGTGGGCGGCGGCTCGTATTCGGTGGAACGGGTCTGGTATCATAAAGGTCAGCCTATCTTCAAGTTTCGTGGCGTCGATTCCATCGGCGCGGCGGAACCGCTGGCGGGCCAGGATGTGCGGGTGCCGGCCGGCGAGCGTTTTCCCCTTCCTGAAGACGAGCATTATTTCGCCGATCTGATGGGATGCCGTGTGGTGGATGCGGCGACAGAGAAGACGGCCGGAGTTGTCACCGGCTGGCAGGAGTTGGGCGAGGGTGGTCCGGTGCTGCTCGAATTGGATGAGGGACGCGTTTTGATCCCCTACGCCAAGGCGATTCTCCGGACGGTGGATTATCAGGCGCGCGAGATCCAGGCGGAACTGCCTGAAGGTCTGGTGGACCTGAACGCGTAAGACAGGAATGATTTTCCACATCGTGACGATCTTCCCGGAGTTCTTCCGGGGGCCTTTCGAGCATGGTGTGACGGCGAAGGCGAAAGATGCCGGACTGCTGGACATCCGGATCCACGATCTTCGCGACTGGACGTTCGACCGGCATCGCACGGTGGACGACCGGCCATTCGGCGGCGGCGAGGGGATGGTGCTGAAATGCGAACCGTTGTTTCTGGCCGTCGAATCCATCTGGCCCGAGCGTAAGCCTGGCCAGCGCGCGGCGTTGATGTCCGCGCAGGGACGCCGGTTCGATCAGGCGATGGCCCGGCGGTTCCAGGAGTTGGACGAGTTACTGATCGTCTGCGGCCGGTATGAGGGCGTGGACGAGCGCGTGGCGGAACAACTGGTCGATGAGGAAGTGTCGATCGGCGACTATGTTCTGAGCGGCGGCGAGTTGGGCGCCGCGGTGATTGTGGATTGTGTGGCGCGGCTGTTGCCGGGGGTCCTGGGGCATCCCGATTCAGCCGTAAACGAGTCGTTCAGCGCCGGAAATCGGCTCGATTGCCCTCAGTATACGAGGCCGGCGGATTTTCGGGGTTGGAAGGTTCCTGACACGCTGTTGAGCGGGAATCACGAAGAGATCAGGAAATGGCGGCTGAGGACGGCGCTCGAGAAGACAGCGCGGTTGAGGCCGGATTTGCTCGGGGACCCTGTAAGGCCCGACAATAGGAAATTGGACAAAGAGCATGAACAACGCGTTGCTGACGAAGGTTATCGAGAAGAATAAGCGCACGGACCTCCCGGAATTCCGTCCCGGCGACACCATCCGCGTGCACGTCAAAATCAAGGAAGGCGACAAAGAGCGCCTGCAGGCCTTTGAAGGCACCGTGATCGCGGAACATAACGCCGGTCTGGGCAAGACCGTGACGGTCCGCAAGATCAGTTTTGGCCAGGGCGTGGAGCGCATTTTCCCGGTGAACGCTCCGGTGATCGACCACATCGACGTGGTCCGCACCGGAAAGGTCCGGCGCGCGAAGTTGTACTACCTGCGCGGTCTGAAGGGCAAAGCCGCCCGCCTGCGGGAGCGCGAGTAGCATCCGGGGCTGGCCGACGGGGCGCATGCCTTCCCAGGTCAATTCCCGATTCGAGCGAAAAGCCCACGAGGCCGGTCATCAGCGGGTGGCCGGCGTGGACGAAGTCGGCCGTGGTTGCCTGTTCGGCCCGGTCCACGCGGCTGCTGTCATTCTGGATCCCGATCGCCCGATCCGGGGTCTCCGCGACAGTAAGCAATTAGACGCCGAGCGGCGGGAAACGTTGGCCGCGCGGGTCCGGGAGCGGGCTATCGCCTGGGCTGTCGGGGCAGCCGACGTCTACGAAATCGATCATCTGAACATCCTTCAGGCCGCGCGCCTGGCTATGCGCCGGGCGGTGGAGCGGCTGTCGCCCGCGGCCGATTATCTGCTGGTGGACGCCACTACCGTTGACGTCCCACTGCCGCAAGAGGGGATCATTCACGGCGACGCCCGGTCGCAGTCGATCGCGGCGGCGTCGATTCTTGCCAAAGTCGAACGCGACGCTTGCATGACGAGGTGGCACGACGTCTTCCCGTGCTATGGGCTCGACCAGAACAAAGGGTATTCCACGCCGGATCACATCAGGGCGCTGGAGATGTACGGCCCGACCTCGTTGCACCGGTTCAGTTTCGAGCCTGTGCGCCTAAGTTGCCCATATGAGGCCTGGCTGGGCTATCCTATCCCGCGTCAGGCCGAGTTGTTCGCGATGACGGCAGGTGGCGAATGAACCCGGCCGAGTCCGGCGAGGCGGTGGCGGCGCCCCACCCGCGTCCGTGGTATTCCAAGATCCTGAGCTTGTGCCTAGTGGTGTTCTGTTTCGAGATCGGCGTCTTCTTGATCGTGTTCCCGTGGCTGGACGCCTGGGAGAGCAACCGCGCGGCAACCTACGCACCGTGGCTCGGTGACGTCTGGGGCAGTCCGTTTTTCCGCGGAGCGCTCAGCGGGCTCGGGCTCGTGAACATCTACATCGCGTGCGCTGAAGGCATGCGGCTGCTGCGCGGCATGGTGAGCGCACTCGGTACAATGAGGGACAGGTGAGCGAAGAACAACAACCCGTCGTGACGGCAGGCGAGCCGGACCCGCCAGTCGAAAGCGCGGCGTCCGCGCCAACGTCCGAACCGCCCCGGGGAACCATCGCGGAGTGGACCGTAACGATCCTGCTGCTGCTGTTTGGAACGACGACGCTGGTGCAGGCGTTCGTGATCCCGACCGGCTCCATGGAGGATACGCTGTTGATCGGCGATCACCTGCTGGTGGATAAGCTGGCCTACGCGCCGGCGGGGGCCGTTAGCCGCTTCATCCTGCCGTTTGAGAAGGTGAAGCGCGGCGACATCATCGTTTTCCGTTATCCGGTGGACATCAAGCAGACGTTTGTGAAGCGCGTGATCGGCGTGCCGGGCGACCGGATCCGCATTGAAAATAAGCAGGTCTTCGTGAACGGCGTGAAACTGAACGAGCCGTACAAGTATCACAAGACCGAGTACATCGACTCGTATCGCGACAACTTTCCTGGGGAGCCGAACGCTCAGATCTTCCCGCCGGCCGAGCGCATGTTGCACGAGAACGTGAAGGGCAACGAGTTGGTGGTGCCGGACAACTGCTATTTCGCGATGGGAGACAACCGCGACTCATCGCTCGATAGCCGCTATTGGGGTTTTGTGCCGCGCGACAACATCATTGGCAAGCCGCTGATCATCTACTGGTCCTACGACGCGCCGACGGAGCAATTGGCGAACCCGTCCATCGGGATCGACCACATCAAGGACCTGGCGATGAACTTCTTTTCGAAGACGCGTTGGCGGCGGACGTTCATGCTGATCCGCGGGTATCCGATCAAAGCGGACCCCGCGTTGGGCAGCAAGAATTGAGGTTCAGCAGTCCTCGCATGGTAGGCTGGTAGTAGGCCTTCGCGACGCGGAGGCTCCCACAGAATGGGCCGGTAGCTCAGTTGGTAGAGCATCGCACTTTTAATGCGGTGGTCGCGGGTTCGAGCCCCGCCCGGCTCACCATCCGTAAAGCGTAGGGTACCAAGAACTTAGCGAGATTATAAGCGCGTGGCTGTACGTGATTTTGTACAGATGCGCCGTCAAGCCCTCCCGAATCAACTACATACAATAACGGTCTTCCGGTCTGGGCACAATTCGGCCCTTGCGGAATCCTGTCAGGATGTTTTCATTAGGGTAGCTTGTTCTCTGACAACTTGGGGCATAAGACGATAACGCTTATGAACGACACACCACTCGGCGCGTATCGAGCGCCAACCCTGGAAGAAGAGCGCGAGCGCTTCGTTCCAAGAATCAAGCAGTTTCGAAAAGACGTAGACGAACTAATCCAGCGGGTATCGCGCATCCCAGCTGCGTATTCCGAGCGATGCCCTCGGGGGACACCTGAAAACCGGCCAACGGGGGACGTCTCAAAACCGGCCAACGAAAAAGGCAGGACAGCAGTAGTTATAACTCACCGGCTTGTTTGCCGGCAAGAGTTTTCTTTCTCGGTTCCGTCGGCTTTGCCTATACTGGACAGCACTGGGCGGAGGATACGGCTACGCAGGGATGCGACCGGAGCGCCAACCCAGGGCCGGAATGGTGCGGGCGGCGCCAGTCGCCCCACAACCGCCATTCTGGCCGAAAGCGTTAAATCCCGGGAGCGCGAGGGCAGAGTCCTCGCAGTAAGAAAAGCCGCCTTCCTTATGGTTCAGCTGTCCGCCGCGACCTTGGTGCGCCAACTCTTCGGCCCGCACTTCAGAATGTGGCCATGATGCAGCAGGCGGTCCAGCATGGCGCTGACCGCTGCCACGTCGGCCAGCAGTTTTCCCCAGTCTTCCACGGGCCGGTTCGAAGTCAACAGCGTGCTGGCCCGCTCATAACGCCGCATGACGATCTCCAGCAGATCTTCGGCAGCGGTCGGCGGAAGCTTGCGCATTCCGAAATCGTCGATAATGAGCAACGCAACGGAGGAAACCGTCTCCATGTATTGCTTGCGCGTGCCGGCCAGCGTAGCGTCGGCGAGTTCCTCCAACAGCATGTGAGTCTCGCGGTACAGGACCTTGTGACCTTGCAGAATCGCCGCCTGGCCGATGGCTTGCGCGAGATGACTCTTACCCGTGCCGCCGGGGCCGAGAAACAAAGCATCTTCCCGGCGGTCGATGAAGGCGCTGCTGGCGAGATCGAAGACCAGGCTGCGATTCATCTTCGGATTGAAGCCGAAGTCGAAGTTATCCAAGGTCCGGTTGGCGTCGCGGAATCCCGCCTGGCTGCGGCGTCGTTCGAGCAGACGGTCGGAGCGCCGGGCCAGTTCGTCTGAAACCAGCATGGATAACAGATCGATGGGAGCCATGGGCTCCGCCTGGGCCTGGCGCAGGCGCGTTTCGAGCACGTTGGCCATGCCGCCGAGCCGGAGTTGGCGAAGCGAACGTTGTAGTTCGATGAGATTCATTCGTGTTGGTTCTCCTCAGTGGCGTTGTCGATGAAGTCGCGATACAGCGTGAGTTGACGGATGATGGGATCCACCTGTCGCAGCGTGAGTTGCGGTTTACGTTCGAGCCAGGTGCGGACGAAGCGATACGGGTTGTCGGGCAAGCCCACCTCGAGCGCAACGCGGCAGCCGTCGTCGGTCATGGCGGCGCCATGTGTGCGCGCCAACCCGAGCAATCCCTGAATACGGCGAATGGAGACGACGCCATCGCGGTGGTAAGTCTGTTCGGCCAGCGCTCCGGCATGATGGCCGAGCGAGGCGCAACGAACCAGCAACTGTTCGGTGCTGCGCGGCGTCCTGGCGGGACGGTCGTCATCGGCGATGCGGTGGCGTCCGCGTTGCTGGCGCAGATGCTCGCGCAGCAACTGGCCGGTGCGTGGATCGAGGACACGCACCGTGCGGCCGTCCCACTGCACTTTGACGGGCCGGCCGATCCAGCCCGGCGGCGTACTGTAGTAAGCCGCTTCGACCTCCACGCATCCATCCAGGTTCACGCGGCGCTCGCCGAACTGGTAAACGCGGAACGGTTCGAGCGGCAACGGAACCAGGGTGGGCTTCTCTTCGTTGAACATGGCCGTCACCTGGCGCTTGGTGGTTCCATGGATGCGCGTATCGGCCCAGTTCTGCTCCCAGCGATCGAGATAGGTTTGCGCCTCGGCCAGGTTTTCAAAACGCAGGCCCTTGAGCGGAGTGTTTTTGGCGTGGCCGACGCCCCGTTCGACTTTGCCCTTTCGATTCGGGTGGCGCACGCGGCAGGGTAATGCCACCGCGCCGTAGTGGGCGAGCACGTCGCGATACAGCGGGTTGAGAGTGGGATCGTAGACGTCCGGCTTGAGGACGCCTTCGGCGAGGTTGTCGAGCACGACGGTCCTGGTTGCGCCGCCAAGACGCCGGAAGGCTTGCTCGTGCAGCGCGGCCCAGGTTTGCGTGTTCGATTCGAAGGTGAGCAGATGAACGGCCTTGCGGCTGTAGCCGAGCGTCAGCACGAACAGGCGTGTGCGGCGGTAGTGGCCGGACTTCGGATCGCGGACCATGGGACCGCTGCCGTAATCGGCCTGTGCTTCTTCGCCTGGGGCCGTGAGGATGACCGGACAAGCCTGTTGACCGGAGCCGCCCTTGAGTTGCCGGACAAAGCGTTTGACGCTCTGGTAGCGGCTTCCGAAGCCGTACTCATCGACGAGGTCCTGATAGATGGCCTTGGCGTTGCGGCCTTTGCTCAGCGAGAGTTCGATGAAATCGCGGTGGGCTTCGCAGGCGCTGGCGGACGGGCTGCGGCCGGGTGCTGCGACTGGGGAAAGCTCAGTGGCCGGTTTTGATTCAGGGGTTGCTACGGCGGCCTCGGAATCCACGCCGAAGTCGGTCGTCGCCTCGATGGCCGGTTTTGCCGGATGCGCCGGTTCCGTGACGCGCCGGCCCCAGCGGCCTTGCGGACGCAGGACGATGCCGACCGCTTTCAGGTAGCCGCTGGCCGTTTCCCGGCGAACGCCGGTTTCCTTTTCGATGCGCCGTAGCGACCAGCCCAAACGCCCCAGCGCGATGACCTGTTGCCGTTTCTCTTCGCTCAAGACATTGCTCACATCGGGAGAGGGTACCCCCTCCCACTCAGTCAATGTCCTGCCTACTTCCGTTGGCCGGTTTTCAGACGTCCCTCATTGGCCGGTTTTGACCGTCCCCCGAAGCGATGCCGATCAGCGTTCCGAA
>JAFDVZ010000019.1 GCA_018268715.1 Acidobacteriota bacterium
GACATGCCGAGCACGGCATGTCCCCTGGTTTTGGCTGCCGTGAAAGCGGTCGAAGAGGCCATCCCGCTGCCCGGCCAGGGCAAGAAGAAACTCGATCTTGTGCTCGACGTTCTCAAGTCCGCCTTCGACGCGAGCACCGAACTCACCGCCAGCTTCTCCTGGGAGAAACTGGTCACCCTCGTGGTGCCGATGATTGAACGGATCGTGGCGCTGCACAACGCGCTGGGCCTGTTCCAGAAATCGACTCCCTCCGCGAGCAAGGCATGACCGAACTGCAGGTGGTGCGCTGGCCGGTCGATAGGCTGATCCCCTACGCCCGGAATTCACGCACGCATAGTGACGAACAGGTCGCCCAGATCGCGGCGTCGATCGCCGAGTTCGGGTGGACCAACCCCATCCTTGCCGGGTCTGACGGGATCGTCATCGCCGGCCACGCCCGCCTGCAGGCGGCCCGCAAACTGGGCATGACCGATGTCCCGGTCATCATCCTCGATCACCTCTCCGAAACCCAACGGCGCGCTCTCGTTCTCGCTGACAACCGCCTGGCTCTGAACGCTGGATGGGATGAGGAGATGCTGCGCGTCGAATTGACCGCGCTCGAGGAGGAAGGTTTCAACCTCGACGTAGTCGGATTCACGGATGCCGAGTTAGAGGATCTGCTGAGCGAAGTAGGAACGGCGGCGCCTGGCGGCACCGACGAAGATGCCGTTCCGGAGACGCCGGAATCCGCAGTGACAATTCCAGGCGATGTATGGCTCCTGGGCGACCACCGGCTGCTGTGCGGGGACTCAGTCCAGATGGAAGCCGTCGAGAAGGTCCTCGCCGGCGGCCTGGCAGACATGGTCTTTACGGATCCTCCGTACAACGTGAACTACGGCGCGACGATGAAGGACAAACTGCGCGGCAAGCGACGCAAGATTGCCAACGACAATCTGGGCAAGGGGTTCGACCAGTTCCTCCGCGACGTCTGCGCCAACCTGATAGCCGTGACCAAAGGCGCGATCTACGTCTGCATGTCGTCGTCGGAGCTCCATACGCTCTATCGCGCCTTCACCGAGAGCGGTGGCCACTGGTCCACCTTCGTCATTTGGGCGAAGAACACATTCACGATGGGTCGCGCGGATTATCAACGCCAGTACGAGCCGATTCTCTACGGATGGAAAGAAGGCACCGATCACTTCTGGTGCGGCGCTCGCGACCAGGGTGATGTATGGCTCGTGAAGAAGCCAGTCTCGAACGATCTTCATCCGACCATGAAGCCGGTCGAACTCGTGGAGCGCGCCATCCGGAACAGCAGTAAGAGCCGGGACACGGTGCTCGACCCATTCGGTGGGTCCGGCTCGACGATGATCGCCTGCGAGCGGTCCGGCCGCCAGGCTCGCCTCATCGAACTCGAACCGAAGTACTGCGACGTGATCGTGCGGCGCTTTCAGGAGTACGCCGGCAAGGCGGTGACCCTCGAAACCGATGGCCGATCGTTCGCCGAAATCGCAGCCGAACGTTTGGGAGTCGCCGCATGAATCGAACGCTGCCACCGGGAGCTGGCCCAGATCGAAGCCGAGATCCGCGCGGGGAATCCCGACGTTCAAGGCCTCTGCTTGGCGCTCTCAGACTGGTCCGCAGAGCTTCGCATCCTTAAGAACCTCCCATGGAAAACCACGTTCTACTTCAAGTCCTGATCGCGGCCATCGGACTGGTGTCCGGCCTGATCGGGGCTTACGTCAGCCTCCAGAATCGCGCCCTGCTTGCCGAGGTGCGCCGCGAACTGGCGGAGTTGGAGAACCGGATCATCACCCGGATCAACGGCACCTATGTGCGCGCTGGCGAGTGTCATCTCCGCGAGGAGAATATGCACGCGCGGCTGGAAGCCCTGGTGGAAGAGATCCGGAACAGAAACGCCGCCGGATTGTGAGCCGGCGGCGGAGAGTGGCGGGACTTGTTTACTGCGCGACGCGGTAGGCCCGGTCGCCGCTCTCGGATTTGAAGGACTCGACGCTGATGCCCATCTTCTTGGAGAGGCTGCCCGAGATGAAGCCGCGGACGCTGTGTGCCTGCCAGCCCGTGGCGGACATGATATCGGCGAGCGTCGCGCCGGTCGGGCGCTTGAGCATGTCGAGGACGATGGCCTTCTTGCTGCCTTCGCGCGCCCCTTTGGGCCCCGTGGCGTCACCCTTCGGCTTGGCCTCCTTCGTCGCCTTGGCCTTCTTCGGCGCAGCAGGGGCCGCCTGTGGCGCGGCGGTGGGCGTCAGGGCTTGGACCGCCTTCCAGATGCGGGCAACCGCCGTCTTGCGGTCGGTGAACTTCTTGACCGGCTTCAGATCGCCAAACGGTGGCGCGCCGGCGAAGCTGTTCCAGACCTCGACCAGGCGGTCGGTGGGCCAGGTGGCGGCGAGCTTGGCAAGCTCCTTCTCGCTGGTGAATCGGCCGTGCTCCTCAGGGATGGCGTCCCCGGCGGTGTAGGCGGTGATGGTGTTGTCGGTGTCGATGGCAAACGTCGTCATGGTGGTGTTCCTTTCTATCGGTTCATGCCGGCGAGCTTGTCGTCGGCGGTTAGGTGCAAGTTCTTGAGATAGCCGCTGGCGAGGCGTGCCCAGCCAAACGGCGTCGAGATTTCGTGGCGCGCGGCGATGCGGCTCAACTTGATCCGGTGCGTGCCGTTGTCGAGCTCCTTCTTGAGATGGCCCCAGCGGTCGAGCTTCCAGCCGTTCCGCGTGGCCCAGGCGATCAGTTCGTCGCGGGTCATGTTCAGTACTCCAGCCCCTTGGCGTCGACCGCGCTCCGGTCGCCCAGGTCGGCCAGGACGTAGGCGAGCTGCTCGGTAATGCGGCCGAGGTCACCGGTGTAACCCCAATCGGCGGGAACGGCCGCCTGGCGTTTCTGGTGGTCGGCAAGGCGGCTGGCGATGCGCTTCAGCAGGTCCTGGGCTTCGGCGTGCCGTTCGGCGTAGCAGCCTGCGGCGGTCTGCTTGGTGGTCTTGGTAGTGCGTTGCATCGAACACATGAATCGCTTCGGTGCGCCGGAATAGCAAGTTGAAAGTGCAACTTTCTGCGGAAGACAATCCATGGCACTCGTGAGCCAGCGAGCGTATGCGCGGCATCGTGGCGTCAGCCTCGCGGCGGTGCAAAAAGCCATCAAGATGGGCCGGATTCGCACGGCAGCGGACGGCAAGATCGATGCGGATCAGGCGGACGGGGACTGGGAGCGCAACACCAACTATGGAGGCTCGGTTGCTACGGCGGAATCGCCTGCATCCGGGCCCAGCTATGCCCAGTCACGGGCGGTGCGCGAGGTCTACACCGCGCGACTGGCGAAGCTCGAATACGAGGAGCGCATCGGGAAGCTCGTGCCCGCGGACCAGGTCACGATTGCCGGGTTCACCAAAGGACGGACTGTTCGCGACCACATGATGATCATTCCGGACCGAGTTTCAGCGCAGATCCGTGCGGACTTGGCAGGGGCGCTGATGAGCGCCTGCCGGGAGGTCGGCATCCCGGCAGAGGTCGGCGAGAGCGCGCTGGCGAAGATCGACCTGGACCACATTCATGGTCTGCTCTCCGCCGAGATTCGGACGGTACTGGTAGAGATTGCAGGACTCCCTGACCATGGCGACTAACCCGCAGCCGGTCGAGCAGATCTACG
The DNA here is from genome assembly GCA_018268715.1 of Acidobacteriota bacterium. Lineage (GTDB taxonomy): Bacteria > Acidobacteriota > Terriglobia > Bryobacterales > Bryobacteraceae > TMP-7. The sequence continues at coordinate 3,640 of JAFDVZ010000019.1, forward strand.
GCCATGCATTCAACGCCGGTCTCCGGCCGGACCCGTTGTTGACCGTATCGGAATGGGCCGATCGCTATCGGCGACTCTCCGGTAAGGCCGCCAGCGAACCCGGACCGTATCGGAGCGACCGCACGCCATACATGCGGGAAATCATGGATTCGCTCTCGCCCTCGTGTCCGGTCGAACGAGTCGTGTTCGCCAAAGGTGCACAACTCGGCGCAACCGAGGGCGGGAACAACTGGGTCGGCTATGTCGTGCATAAGGCACCCGGACCGATGATGGTGGTCCAGCCGACTGTAGAACTTGCCAAGCGCAATTCAAAACAGCGCATTGATCCTTTGATAGAGGAAAGCGAGGTGCTGCGGGCACTGGTGAAGAACCCGCGCTCGCGCGACAGCGGCAACACAGTCCTTTCGAAGCAGTTTCCTGGCGGTGTCCTGGTCATGACGGGCGCCAACAGCGCCGTTGGCCTCCGCTCGATGGCGGTCCGTTATCTGTTCCTCGATGAGGTGGATGCTTATCCGGGGGATGTCGATGGAGAAGGTGACCCGGTCAACCTCGCCTGCGCTCGAACACGGACATTCTCGCGCCGCAAGATCTACATGGTTTCGACACCCCTGATTATGGGTGAGAGCCGCATCGAAGCGATGTTCGCCGAGAGCGATCAGCGGCGTTTCTGGGTCCCATGTCCGCACTGTCAGCAGCACCAAGTGCTCAAATTCGATCGGCTTCGATGGCCGAAGGGTGAACCTGGTAAGGCCGCCTACTTCTGTGAGCACTGCGAACAGGCCATTTCCAATCACCAGAAGAGTTGGATGCTTCCGCGTGGCGAGTGGCGGGCCTCGGCCGAGGGCGATGGACGCACGCGGGGGTATCACCTATCGAGTCTGTACAGTCCAGTTGGCTGGTACTCATGGGAGCGCGCCGCTGACGACTGGGAGAAGGCGCAGAAAGACGTCGAACTTCTCAAGTCGTTCGTCAACCTCGTGCTTGGGGAGTCGTGGCAGCAGCGTGGCGACGCACCCGACTGGCAACCGCTGTATGACCGGCGCGAGGATTACCGCGTCGGCGCGGTCCCGAATGGCGCGTTGTTCCTAACCGCCGGCGCCGATGTTCAGCGTGACCGCATCGAGATCGAGATCGTTGCTTGGGGCCGCAACAAAGAATCGTGGTCCATCGACTACATCGTCTTGCCGGGCGACACGGCGGAGCCGGCGATCTGGCGGCGGTTGGATGCGGTCCTCGAACGAGACTTTCCGCAAGCCTCCGGCCACATTATGCCGATTCGAGTGATGTGTGTGGACGCTGGCTACAACCCGGAGGTGGTCTACGAATGGGTGCGCCGGCATCCCCAGGCATCTTGGGGCGCCGCGTCGGAAGCGGCGGGCGCCGCCGCACCGTATCCGAAGACCGCGGTTGCGGTGAAAGGGACCGGCGCGACTGATCGGTTGTTGGTGCGACCTACCGTGGTCGATGGGGGCAGCCGGCGGTGGGGAGTGCGGCTGTGGTTACTTGGCACCCCGGTGGCAAAGCAGCAGTTGTACAACTGGCTTCGCCTGCGGAAGCCGAGCGATGAGAGCGGAGAAATGTGTCCGGCAGGTTTCTGCCACTTTCCGCGCTACGACGAAGAATACTTCCGTCAACTGACTTCGGAAAGTGCGGTTGAGGGCCGTTGGGAACCTCTGCCGAACCGCAGAAATGAAGCACTCGACGCGCGTGTCTACGCCCGCGCCGGAGCGGCCATCTTCGGAATGGACCGCTTCACGGAAGAAGACTGGCAGGTTCTGGAGAAGAATCTGGCGATGGGAAGCGGTGGGGAGACGACGCCTGAGGCGAGGCGTGTCGTGCGATCGCGGTTTCTGGAGAGATAGCCCTTGCCGTACACCCCTGAACAGATTGCTGCACTGAAGAACGCGCTTGCCAGCGGCGTCCTCCGCGTACGATGCGACGGCCGGGAGATGGAGTACCGGTCGTTCAAGGAAATGCAGGCCATCATCGATGCTGCCGAGGCAGAGACAGCGCAGGAATCCGGTCAGACGGTGTCTCGACAGATCGTCGTAGCCACCAGCAAGGGCCTATAGCAACGTGAACATCTGGAAGCGGATCCAGGCTGCCGTGTTTTCCCGGCGCAAGGGCATGTACGGCTTCGAAGCCGCATCGGGGACTCGCCGCACATACGGATGGAACCCCTCTCCGGGCGACATCAACACGCTGTTGGCCGGTGGCATCGACACCCTTCGGCCGCGTTCGCGCGACATGGTGCGGCGCAATGCGTGGGCGACCAATGCGCTGGATGCCTTTGTGGGCAATGCGATCGGCGTTGGAATCAAGCCGCAATCGTCGCACCCGGACAGCGCCGTCAAGGAGCAGATTCAGGAGCTGTGGCTGCGATGGACGGACGAGGCGGATGCCACCGGTTTGACCGACTTCTACGGTTTGCAGGCGCTGGCGTGCCGGACCGTCATGGAAGCCGGCGAGTGTTTGATCAGACTCCGGCCCCGCCTGCCCAAAGATGGGCTGTCGGTTCCGCTGCAACTCCAACTGCTCGAACCTGAGCATTTGCCGACCACAGAGACGCGGCGCCTGGAGAGCGGCAACTACGTTCGCTCCGGAATTGAGTTCAACGGCATTGGCCAGCGGGTGGCCTACCGGATCTATCGCGAGCACCCGGGCGATGCCTCGAACCCGATGGCGTCGAGTGAACTGGTGCGCGTGCCGGCGGAATGGGTGCTGCACTTATTCCGTCCGATCCGGCCCGGACAATTGCGCGGCCAGCCCTGGCTGACGCAGGTGCTTCTCAAGCTTCACGAGCTGGACCAGTACGATGATGCCGAGCTGGTGCGCAAGAAGACGGCCGCGATGTTCGCGGGCTTCGTGGTGAAGAGTTCGCCGGCCACTCAGATCTTGGGTGAGAAGGCGGGCAGCGGCGGAAACCCAGTGGCGAGCCTCGAGCCCGGCACGCTCCAGATTCTACTGCCCGGTGAGGACATCAAGTTCTCGAACCCCGCAGACGTCGGCGCGAGTTACGAGACCTTCATGCGGGTGCAACTGCGCTCGATCGCCGCAGGCATGGGCATCACCTATGAACAGTTGACCGGCGACCTGACAGGGGTGAACTACTCGTCGATCCGCGCGGGTCTGCTGGAGTTCCGCAGGCGTTGTGAGCAGTTCCAGCACCAAGTCATGGTCTTCCAGATGTGCCGGCCCATCTGGCGGCGGTGGATCGACCTTGCGATTCTCAATGGCGCGCTGCCGAAAAAGGGCGACGTTGCCGCTTACTACGAGGCGAAATGGATTCCGCCCGGCTTTGCCTGGGTCGATCCGCTCAAGGACATCAAGGCCCAAATGATGGCGGTTCGGGCAGGCTTTAAGAGCCGCGCCGAGGTTGTCTCTGAACAAGGTTACGACGCCGAGGCGATTGACCAGGAGATCGCCGCCGACAATTCAAGAGCCGATGCCCTCGGCCTGAGCTATGACACCGACCCACGTTCTGGCGGGACCGGGGTCTCGGATGGGAGTCAAGAATGACAAGCAGACGCAACGAGATTCTCCGGCAGTTCGGCGCAAAGCCCCTATTGATCGAGGCAGCCAAACTGGACGCGGCGTTCGCGGCCGGTAAGCCGTACTCAATTGAGAATGGGGTGGCCATCATCGATGTCGCCGGCGTGCTGGCTAACGAACCCTCGCTGTTCGACGCCGTGGTTTACGGCGCGACGGCTTATGGCCAGATCGTCAGTGAGGTCGAACAAGCGGTCGCAGATCCCGCCGTGCGCGGTGTCTTGCTGCGCATTAACTCGCCAGGTGGTGATTCCGATGGCGCGTTCGAAACCACCGATGCACTGTCGCGGCTTGGCAAACTGAAGCCGCTCTGGGCCGTTGCGGACAACTCGATGTTCAGCGCGGCCTACCTGCTGGCGAGTTCTGCAGCGCGCATCTACATTCCGGAGTACACGGGCGGCGCCGGCTCCATCGGCGTCTACGCTCAGCATCTGGATTGGAGCGAGTACAACCGCAAGCTGGGCGTGAAAGTCACCTACATCGCCGAGGGCGAGGGCAAGACGGACGGGAATCCCGACGAACCCCTGACGGAATCGGCGCGGACCAGTCTCGAGGCGGAGGTCGGCCGCCTGTATAGCCTGTTCGTCGCGGCTGTGGCGGCACGGCGCGGGTTGAGCGAGGACACGGTGCGGGGACTTGGCGCCGCGCTGAAGTATGGGCCCGATGCGGTTGTCGCCGGACTGGCGGACCGCACAGGCACACTCCGTGACGCCCTCGCCGATCTAATCGTAGCCACGCGGAAATCCGGGGCAATCGCAAGTCCCACCATCTCAACGAAACCAGGAGGCAACCCCACTATGACGGAAGAAACGGCCCGGGTCGAAAGTCCCGAGCCACCCATTGACACCGAGAGCATCCGCGCGGACGCGCACCGGCGGGGATACGCGGAGGCCCGCGAAATCGTCGAATTGTGCGCCCTGGCCAGGATGCCCAATCGCGCGGCTGGACTGCTTGCCCGCAACGCAGGTCTCGCCGAAGTGCGTCAGCAGCTCCTCGATGCCTTGGCGGCGGAAGAAGCGCCTGAGGTCCGTTCGCACGTGTTGCCTGAGACGGGCACGAAGGCAACATCGAGCCTCAACGACAATCCCGTGGTAAAGGCCGTTGAGCAACTGGCGGCAACCGTGAAAGGAGGCAAGTAGCCGATGTCTGTCACAACTGAATCGAAGCGCTTGGGCGACTGGCTCAAGTGGGAGGAGGAGAACCAGTACAGCCGGGACCTTGTAACCGTGCTGGCGGGCAGTGGCGCGGTTCGCGCGTTGACCGGCGGCATGGTGCTGGGCCGGGTCACCAAGGGGACAGCCACGGCGGCAGCCGTCGCCGGCAATACCGGCAATGGCACGATCACCACAAACCCCACTGTGGGCCAAGCCGCCAAAGCTGGCATCTACCAGGTCGTCTGCATCGAGCCTGCGGCCAACAGCGGAAAGTTTTCGGTTGAGGATCCCGATGGCATCCTGATCGGCGTCGCCACGGTGGGCGTGCAATTCGCGGTGCATCTGACGTTCACGATCGCGGACGGTGCGGTGGACTTCGCCTCCGGAGACGCATTCACGATCACCGTGGCGACCGGTTCCGGCAAGGCAAAGCAGATCGACTTTTCCGCCACCGACGGTTCGGACATTGCGTGTGGCATCCTCACCGACGACACCACGGCTCCCGACGGTGCCGACCGCTCGGCGGTGGCCGTCGTGCGCAACGCGATCGTTGCGGACAACGGCATCACTTGGCCGGCTGGCGCGACCACGAATCAGAAGAACGCGGCCATCGCCCAACTGAAGTCCCTGGGCATTCTGGTCCGCCAAGGAGCGTAACTCATGTTGAATCCCTTTTCGAATGACGCCTTCAACATGGTGGCCTTGACGGCCGCCATCAACAAGATCCCCAACAACTACGGCCGCGTCGAGCAACTCGGGCTGATGACGCCGGAGGGAGTGCGCACTCGCACCATCCTGATCGAGGAGATGAGCGGCGTGCTCAACCTGCTGCCGACGATGCCGGTCGGCGCGCCAGGCACGCTGGGGACGCAGGCCAAGCGCAAGGTACGGTCCTTCGTGATCCCGCACATCCCGCACGATGACGTCGTGCTTCCGGAAGAGGTGCAGGGGCTGCGGGCCTTTGGCTCGGAGAACGATCTGGAAGCGCTGTCGAATCTCATCGCCAGAAAGCTACAGAACATGCGCAATAAGCATGCGATCACGCTCGAGCACCTTCGCATGGGTGCTCTCAAGGGCGTGATCCTCGACGCCGACGGCTCGACGCTGTATGACCTCTACAGCGAATTCGGGATCACGGCCAAGACGGTGAACTTCGCTCTCGGCACCAACACCACCGAGGTCTTGCTGAAGATCCTCGAAGTGAAGAGGCACATTGAGGATAACCTGCGCGGAGAGTTCATGACGGGGATCTACTGCCTCTGCTCGCAGGGCTTCTTTGACGCGCTGACGACTCACCCCAAAGTGAAGGAGGCCTTCCAGTATTTCCAGCGCAGCCAGCAACTTGGCAATGACTACCGGGCCGGCTTCACCTTCGGCGGCATCACGTTCGAGGAGTACCGCGGGCAGGCGACGGACGCCACCGGCAATGTGCGAAAGTTCATTGCCGACGACGAAGCGCACTTCTTCCCGCTCGGCACCGCCTCGACGTTCCGGACGTACTTCGCGCCGGCCGATTTCAACGAGACGGCGAATACGCTGGGGCTGCCGCTCTACGCGAAACAGGCGCCACGGAAGTTCGAGCGCGGCACGGATGTCCATACGCAGTCGAACCCCTTGCCGATTTGCCTCCGCCCGGAGGTGTTGGTCAAGGGCACGAAGGCGTAAGCCATGGCCGATTGGACCTCCCTGCTGGGCACACTGAACGCCACCGTGCTCGGTGTGTTTGGCAGGGAGGTCACGTATCTGCCACAGGCCGGCAGCCAGAAGAGCCTCCGGGCCATTTTCGAAAACACGCGTGACGCCCAGGAGAACTCTCCAGGCGTCTACGCAGTCCTGTTTGTCCGGGTGGTGGATCTGCCGCAGCCCCCCCAACGAGGAGACGAGGTCACGGCGGACGGCCAGACATACAAGGTGTTCGACATCGAGGCTGATACGAGCGGAGCCGTTGTGCTTCGGTTGCGGCAGGTGTAGTGATGCCGTCCGTTCGCATCTGGGAGAAGAAACAGATCCGGCTCGACCGGCTCAACTTTGCCCAGCACCAGATGTTCAAGATTGCGAACGTCGGCGTGGCGGTGGTGAAGAACCGGCTCGCGGCCGCGCAGGGGCCGACCGACTCAGCGGCGAAGCCACTCACCAAGCGATACGCCATCTGGAAGACAAAGCGCGGTCGGGGCAATCGCCGGAACCTGACTCTTACCGGCGACATGCTGCGCAACTTCCAGGTGCGAACCGTGAGCGAGAACAAAGCGCGTTCGGGTCTTTCCACTCGCAAGGACCGCATCAAAGCCTGGGCCAACCAGAAGATTGAGTCCTGGGTGGTGTTCTCCGCTCGCAACAAGGCAGCCCTGACGGAGGCGGCGCGGCGAGTGTTTCGGGAAAGCGTCAAGCGTCTGACGATGGAGCGGGCATTGGGCGGTAAGCAACGATGATCGACACGGCGCAACTGCTGGATTCACTGGTCGTCATGCTCCGGGACATTCCCGAGTTGGTGATGGAGATGGGCGGAGATCCGGAGCGAATCTATGCTTACCACGATCAGTACCCGAAGCGGTCGAGTCTTGCGTATGCCATCCACCAGATGCCGGCGCCCTCCATCATGTCTGCCTGGCAGGGCACGACTCCGGGTGCCTTTGGAGGCGTTGATGTCTGGAAGCACCAGGTGACCCTCTACCTGCGGGCGAGGGAAACCTTCGACGGCGATCCGCCGACCGCCTACTTCCGGCTGTTCCGACTGATTACCAAGGGCGTGCCGACCTCAGTGGGGGTGCCGATGCTGAACGCCACCGTGCACCCATCCTGCTACCCGATGGACCTGCCGCTCATCCAGCGACAAACCGATGCCGAGGGCCTCGATTACTTCGAGGTTCCGCTCACATTCACGGAGATGGGAGATGAGTGAAACCGTTTGGATGATGCCCCCATACGGGCAAGGCGAGCCGCGTGAGGTAGAAGCGACACCGGCTCAGTTGCTGCCGCTGATGAATACGGGCTGGAGCCAGTGTCCGCCACCGGAGAAGGAGAACCATGTCGACGACGAGACTGCAAGAGATTCAGATCTGCTTCGGTAAGGGCAAGCAGACCGACATCGCGACGGCGCAGACTGCCGCCAACATGTGGCAGTTGCGGAAGCTCAATGCCGCGCTGGCCAACCCGAAGCTCAACACTGAGAACGACGCCGAGGAGTACGGCAAGGGTCACGAGTTTCCGACCCAGACCTTCAAGACGTCCTGGGACGTGAGCGGGACGTTGGAGAAATACCTCAGCGCCGAGATCGCCGCATGGGCCATGGCGTTCGGGCTAGGGAAAGTAGTGAAGTCCGGCACGACACCGAACTTCACCTACACATGCACGCCGCTGTTTCCGGCGAACGGCGATGCAGCGGAGTTGCCGTACTTCTCCTTCGTCGAGCAGATCCGCCCGGGCGCGGGTGTTGTGCTCGACCGGATGGCGGTCGGCTGTGCTGTGGAATCTTGGCAGCTCACCGTGGGCTCCGGTCCCGGCAGGGCCAATTCGAAGATCAACGCAGAGTTCGTCGGCTCCGGCAAGGTCATCGATTCGGCCACAGGCATCACCATGCCGGCGGCCACGATAGAGAAATTGCTGCCGTCGGCGTCCCTGACGCTGACCATCAATGGCGTCGACTACGTCACCAACAAGAACATCGTCTCGCTCGAGACGGGCTGGAAGAACAATCTCAGGATGGACGCGGGCTTCTTCCCCGGCTCCGGGTTCCAAGCCGCCGGCGACGGGTCTTCCGGCGCGATCCGAGGCCGCCTCGAGTTCGGCAACCGCCAGGGAAACCTCAAGTTCGTCGCCCGATTTGAGAACGGTTCGACGGAGTACACGAAGCTGAAGGCCCAGACCACGGGCACGGCGGTCATCAATCTCTCGTTCGACACGAACAACTCCCTGCAGATCACCTGGCAGAAGATCGCCTACGCCACCACCGAGCTTGCCGAGACGGACGGCATCCTCACGGTGGCCGTTGATTGCACGCCGCTCTACGACTCGACCAACGGCATCATCACAGCCGTGGCCAAGTGCAACGTGGATCAGATCTGCCAGTAAGGAACGACTTCATGGAAACGACAACTCTTGTTTTCGACGCGACCCGCCCGGTCGCCATCAACCTGCGCACTCCGGAGGGTATGAAGACCATCCGGGTCCGCTTCCCGAAGGATCCGGAGTGGACGGAACGCCAGCGGCGCCGGAAGGTGATCATCAAGCAACTCGGCCGTGGCGTCTCCGAGACGACCGTCGTCAACGCGGAAGATGGCGATGCCGCTCTGCTGGCCAAGATCCGCGACGGCGAGGAACCGGCAGTCGATCCCTTCGAGGCGAGCCGGATCATCGATCAATTGAGCCAGGCAGAAGTGGATGACGTGGTCCAGGCAGGCGATGCCTTTCGGGTCTCGACCCGGGTGCTGGGCGGCGTCACAAGCCATATCCTGAGGATGCCCTCGGCGAAGGACGTCTTTGAGTACCGGCGCGGCTTCGCCCGGATTCTCGACCTCCCGTTCAACCGCCAGGAACTCACCATCAACTTGGCCGCGGCAGGTGCGCTCTATAAGAGGTTGTCGCAGGGCGCGGAAGGCTACGCCGGCGAGGTGCCCGTCATCCACCAAGCCGTCGCAGTCAAGGCGGCGATCGACGCTCTTGAAGCTGGCTTCCAGGACGACCGGGACCCAAACTTCTAATCGGCGAGTGGCGCGAGTGGCCCGAGCAGCCCTCCCTCCGTTATCTGGTTCACTGGGCCCTGCGGCGCGACGAACTCTGCGACCCGGGGCTGTGCCCGGATGCGCCGGACGGTGGCCAGTGCGATCACTGCCCGCTCGACCGCCTGGATTCCGCCCAGTCTTCCGAGACCGGCCTGCTCATCCGCCGCGCCATCGACCTCCGGGCGGCGCTGAAGCTCGGTGTCCGAATCGGGCTTGAGGAAATCCGGGCCGATGAGTTCTTCGCCATGCTCGTCCTCGAAGAAGAACGTGACCGTTTGGACCGTGAACAGTTGAACAACCGTGGCCGACAATAAACTCGAACTCGTTGTCGAAGTCGACGTCAACAAGGCCAATGCGTCCATCAAGACGGTCAACTCGGGCCTGTCGAGCATCGAGCAGACCGCCGCCAAAGCCGCTCATGGCGCATCGTCCAGCATCGACGGCATGACGGCCGCCATGGTGAAGGGAGCCACTGCCGGGAACCTCCTCGCCGAGGGCATCAAGAAAGCCATCGAGTGGGCCAAGGAATGGACCATCGAGGCCGCTAAACTCGCCGCGCACGAGGCCCGGATGGAGGCCTCCACGCGCGCGCTCGCGAAGGCCCACGGGGTCAGCGCAGAGGCCATGGAGCGGTCGGTCGAGGCCGTCCGCAAGGTTGGCTTCCACGGCGAGGATGCCCTCCACACCATCGACCGGATGATCATCGCCGACTTGGACCTTTCCAAGGCGCAGGGCCTGGCGAAGATCGCCAAGGACGCTGCCGCAATCGAAAACATCTCAGCTCCGGAGGCCCTGGAGAAGATCCTCCAGGCCATCGAGTTCGGCAATGCGCGCGCGCTCCGTGCGGCCGGCCTGCGCGTGGACCTCGAGAAAGAGGTGCAGGTCGCCGAACTGACCCTCGGCCGCACACTCTCAGAGAACGAAAAGGTTCAACTCCGATACAACGCCGTCGTCCGCGAGGCCGCAAAGATCCAGGGCGCCGCCGCGGCTGCGTCAGGCGAAGCCGAGTCCCAGATGAAGGCCCTCTCGCGCGAAGTGGATGAACTGAAGGAGGCCGTCGGCGCGCGATTCCAAGAGCAGTTCAAAGCCATCGTCCATGGGTTTCGGGAGCTTGTCGGCTGGCTGAAGGACAACACGGATCTGCTGGTGAAGTTCGGCGAGACCGCCCTGTGGGTGGCAGGCATCCTCGCCACGTATGGTCTGGCCACCAAGATCATGGAGCTGGCCAAGGCAATCGCCGCTCTCAACCTGGCCAGTCTGAACCCGTATGCACTGCTCGCCGGCGGCGTGGTTGCAGCGGGCGCCATCGTCTACTCGGAGTGGAAGAACACCCAGGAACAACTCAAGGCCCGCTACGACGAGATGGAGCGGCAAGCCCTCCGCGACGACCTCTTCAAGGGCAAGGTCAAAGTGGATGACCTGCGCAAGAAGGGAATGACGGATGACCAGATCCGAGAGTTGATCTCCGGCAAGAAGCTGTTGCCCGGGGAGACCTTCGAGTTCGGTGGCCCGAAGATTACCGTCAAGACCACGAACGAGCCGGACCTCGAAACCCTGAAACGTGCGCAGGAGATCCGGAAAAGGCAGGCGCAGGCGGAGCGGGATTCCCTGGAAGCAGCGCTCGCGGCGGAGGCTCATGGTGTCACGGGGCCGGCGAAGATCCTGCTCGAAATGCGGAAGGAGATCTCGAAGTACACCACCTTCGTCGATGACCGGGGCGCCACGCATCCAATGCGTCTCACCGCCAAGACGCGCGAGAACCTTGAGCGAGAACTGCGCGCCAAGGTTCGGCAGATGCAGAAAGAAGAGATGGCCGACTACCTTAAGGAACAGCAGGAGGCGTACCAGCAGCGCCTGGCCTGGGAGTCGGACCTCTATCAGAAGCGCCTGACCAACAACGAGGATATCGCGCGGCGAAACCTCGATCACCTCGCCGACGTGTACAGGTTCGAAGAGCAGCGCGCGGGCTACGGGCGCGATGCCCAGTTGCGGGCTGTCGAAGCGTTGGACGCGCAGACGCTCCGGCAGAAACTCTGGGTCGAGCAGCGCAAGATGGAGATCGAGGTCGCCTATCTACAGCGCGTGAATGACATTAAGCTGCGGCTGTTCGACCTCGACACCTCGCGGATGCTGATCGAGGAAGAAGCCAACCTGAAGCGGCTGGGCTACAAGGCGGATGAGATCCGCGCGCGGATCGCCGAAGTCACCCAGCAGAGGCAAGACCTGCGAGGTCAGCAGCAGGAGTCCACGGATGCAGCGATTCAGGCCGCGCGGGAGAATGCGGCGGTCCGTCAGGGCCAGCTCATCCGCGATGAGAATCGACGGATCTTCGATTCTTTCAAGCGCCAGGCCGAGGGCGTCTTCGATGCGCTGCTCACGAAATCGCAATCCATCTGGTCCGCGATCGGCAACTCGCTCAAGACAGCTCTGCTGACCGCCATCAAGGACGTTGTGTCGTCGCGGGTGGCGGCGATGCTGATGCAATTGTTCACCGGGCAGAAGGTGTCGTTCCAGCCGGGAGGGATGGGTGGCGGCGGGATGCTCGGCAAGTTGGGCGGGATCCTGGGCGTCGGAGCCGTGCCTGTGTTTGCTGGCGGCGCGCCGGGCGGGACTCCGCCGTTTGTGCCGTCCGGAGGCGGGGTGCCTTCAATTATTCCCTCGGTGTTCGGGGCTCCCACTGGTGCCACCCCTCCTTTCGTTCCCTCGGCGGGCGGCGCGGCCGGAACGGGCGGCATATTCTCGAAGGCGGGATGGGCAGGATTCCTGCCCGGTTTGAAGTCATTCCTTGGGATCGGCGGCAGCGTACAGCTCGCGCCCGGCGTCGCCACCACTTGGGAAGCGGCCACGCTGGGCCAGAAGCTCTCCTCCATCGGCAAGTCGAATGCCGCGCTGATGGCCGGCGCGATGCTCGCCTTCGACGGCCTCCGCCGCGGCGGTTTCACGGGTATGGCCGAGACCACCGCAGGCGGCGCGATGATCGGCTACAAGTTCGGCGGGCCGCTCGGCGCGGCCATCGGCGCGGCCGCGGGACTGGTTGCCGGCATCGTGCGCCTATTCGTGAAGGGTGCCGAGGAGAAGGCGAAGGCCAAGATCAAGGCGCTGTACGGCGTCGACATCGCCGACAAAGGCGTTCTGAAGCAGATCGTCGACACGGCGAAATCGGCCTTCGGCGGCAACCTCGATCTCGCTATCCGGTCGCCTCAGGTCCGCGACTTGATTCAGTTGTACGCGATGACCACCGGCCAGAAGCCCACGGGCATGCCCGGCACTGTGACGCCGCTGTCGCTCGTGGAGACCGCCGGTTCGCTGTTCCAGTCGCCGTCGTACAACAATGGCAGCCCATTGCCGGGACTGAGCGGCCTGCCTTCGCTCGACAAGATCGGCGGCGGGACGCCATCGGCCGCAGGGCCCACGGTCATCAACATTACCGTGCCGGGGGCCAAGGAGTTCTTCGAGAAGGAGACCGTGCGAGTGGTGGTGGAGAATCCGCGCGCGGTCCAGTCCGCGGCGATGACGGCGACCAAGGCCAATGCGGGGAGGCGTGAGATGACGGGGCTGCAACTCAGTCCGGGATTGATCGTGTCGTGACCCGCCAGGAACTGCTCGACAAACTCGCACGGGCGATCGCCGAGAACGAGGGCTTCTTCGTCACCGAGGCCCAAGCCAAGGCGCGCAAGATGCGGTTCCCCACACGTGCCCAGATCAACGCCAACCCAGGCAACCTCCGCACCTGGCGGGACGCGAAGGGCCGGCCTTACCCGACGAGTAGCGGATACGTGGACTTCGTCGGTTGGGCTTCGTATCAGTTTCCCGGCATGTCGCGCGAAGAGATGAGCCACCGCGCACTGGAGGAAGGATGGCGCATCCTGCGTGTGCTCGCCGGGCAGTACATCGACGGGCGCTACACGGGTGGCAAGCCGCCAACGGTGGTAGAGATGTTCCGTACCTACGCGCCGGCGTCGGACGGGAACGACCCCGCAGGCTACGCGCGCTTCGTGGCCGGCAAACTCGGCATGCGGCCAGACCAGCGGCTGATTGACGTGGTGACCGCGTGATGCCCGGCTCCGTTCAGAATGCCGCGCCACTCACGGTGATGCCCGCGAACCTCTTGTGTTCGTTCGCGCACGAGCGGGCGTATCCAATCGTCGAGAGCGAGTATCGGAACGGCGAATCGCAACGGTCGGTCCAGGCGACGACCAGCCGCAAGCGCTGGAGGCTGGCGAAACGGCTCACGCCGGCCCAACTCGCGTCGCTGCGGGACTTCTACGACGCCCGGAAGGGGCCGACCGAGCCGTTCTATTTCTACGACCCGTATGAAACCAGCCCGAAGTTCTCGCCCGACCCGACTGGCCAGGCGGTCGCTGGCCGCTACACCGTGCGCTTCGCTGGAGAGTGGAACCAGTCCCTCGATCTCGGCCGCGCGGACGTGAACATCGAACTGATTGAGCTGGCCTGACCTCGGGGAGACCACGATGGCGTTTTCCGCATACCTCGACCAGAAGATTCTCGAAAAGGCGTTCCTCGAGCAGGATTTCCAGGTCACCGAGCACTGGTGCAGCCTGCACACCGCCGATCCCGGCAAGACCGGCCAGGCCGAGGCCTTCGGAGGCCCCTACACGCGGCTGTCTCTCGCCCAGTTCACGGCTGTCGACAATGACGGTGCCGCGAAGCGGGTCCGGAATGTGCCGCCGCTCCTCTTCCAAGTTCCCGCCGGGACCTACACCCACATCGGGATGTGGGATGCGGCGAGCGGCGGCAACTTCCTCGGCGGTGGCGCGCTGTCGTCACCGGCCACCGTCAACGGCGGCGACTTCGTCATCGTCCGCGAGAACGACCTGTCGATCCTCCAGGATTAGGAGCCGCACGTGTCCACGATCCGCACCCAGTTTGGTCCCGTCACCAGCTTCGGCATCACGCTAAACGGCCTCGCCACGTTCGCCGCGCGCAGTTCCTCTAAGGTCGATAACCAGAACAGCCGCTACATCGACGCGATCTGCCAGTTCAAGATCAAGCCGGTATCGGGATCTGCCGGCGACCGTTATTCGGTGTACTTCTTCGCCTGGGGCGCGGCCGATGATGCTTCGCCGATTTTCCCGGCTGGCGTAACTGGCGTCGATGAAGCAGTGTCGGTAACGCTCGAAACGCTCTCCATTCGTCAGATCGGTGCACTGTACGTGCCGGGCGCGGGCACGCTGATCAGTCCGCCATTTTCCGTCGCGCCCGCGTTCGGCAACGTGCTGCCGCCAGTGTGGGGCGTGCTGGTCATCAACCGCTGCGGCATGGCCCTCGACATATCCGACAATCTCGGGTTCTGGCGCGGTGTGGAGTTCGAGGTCGCCTGATGCGTCAACTGCTATTCAACGCCGAGCCACAGACCTGCTTCCCCAGCGACCGCTACGAGGCGATTCCGGACTTCACGTCTCCGCTCGCGGTGGGCCTGCATTCCCTCTGGCTGCCGAGCGGCCTCGAGCCGCGAAGCTCCGCGAATCCGTTTCACCTGAACGGGAAGCGCGACATCACGAGCGGCGAGTTCTCGGTCGGCTACTTCCGCCGCCGTTTCCAGACGGGCGCAGCGCTTTCCGGTTTGACAATCGCGCCGGGTTCCGGCGGTAACGTCGCGACGCCATTCGGCAACGCGTTCGCTTACAGCAACGAGCAGGCCGGCTTGTCGGTTGGCGGCCTGGGCTACTGCCCGGTTTACAGCGGCGATGGGACCAACAAGGTGCTCTCGGTGTGCGTGTGGTTTCGGATCAATCGCGTCAACGGTTCCGGATATCCCACGATGATCGGCAACAGCTACTCAACCACCTGGTGGCTGGGCATCCGCACTTCGACCGGCGCGTACAAGGCCATCTTCCGCAACAACTCCGCCCCGTATGGAGCGTTCGAGTGGGGTTCGTACGGCACGGATCTCCGGAAAATCACCTGCGTCGCGTTCACGCTGCCTTTCGACGCCAACAAGACAGCGAGCGTTTACCACAACGGCGTCCTGGCTGTTCAGGGAACAATTCCGAACGCCGGCGGCGTCGCGGGTGTCGTGGATGTCTATGCCCTGTCGTCGGCCACGCCGGGAATGTTCGCCGAAATCTTCGGCTTCGCCTCGTGGACCAGGGCGCTGTATCCGGAGGAGGCGCGCGAGCTCGCCTTCGGGCCATGGGTGCTGGCTGCCAAACGGCAGCGCTTCTGGTACGCGCCGCTCATGGCGTATCGCGCTGCTGAGATCGCCGGTGGATCAACTCTCGCCGCGGTGGACTACCGAGGCACGCCGAGGAGCGCGGTGATCTCGGGAACAGCGCGCATGGTGGCATACCGCAGGCCACCGGCGGCTCCGGAGCGCACTCTCTCGATCCGGCCGGAGCACCGTTCGGTTTGTCCGACGGCGGAATCGCGGTCCTTCACTGTTCCGCGCGAGAACCGGGGCATGGAAGCATGACGTTCACGAAGGATCCGAACGCGGTCCTCGACTACAGCATCGATTGGACCCGCTGGCTGGCTGGGGACCAGATCGCAGCGAGCGAGTGGATCGTCCCGTCCGGGCTCACCAAGATGGCCGACTCGAAGACGGCCACATCGGCTACGGTCTGGCTCTCGGGTGGCACGGCGGGCCAGTCCTACACCGTAACGAACCGCATCACCACAGCGGCCGGACGGACCGAGGACCGCTCGTTCACTATCCGGGTCGAGGAACGCTGAGAGATGCCCGACTACATCGGCAACATCGTGGTGCCGGAGATCGTGCCGAGTGGCACGTTCCCGCTCGTACCGGATTTCCCGCACGGCCACACCCGCGCGCGCGAGGTCGCGATCCATCAGTTCGGCTCGGGCAACGCCAAGATCGAACAGCGCTTTTTGCTCGGCACGGGCGCACGGCGCTTCACCATCCGAAAGAACTGGCTACGCGACGGCGACCGCATTGCCTTGCGCAACTTTTGGGAATCGAAGTACGGGCCCTACGGCGCCTTTACCTACAACGCGCCCAACGATGACAGCGGCGGCACCACGCCCGTCACATGCCGCTTCGCCAATGAGCCGTTGTCCTGGGAAATGGTCGCCGACTGGGCGTGCTCGCTCGGCGTCACGCTGATCGAAATCCCCACGACATCTCCCTCCTACTCGCTCACCCAGACCGTCAACCGCTTCCCGCCCTCTGCGCTCCAGACTGCGCTCCTCTCGCAGGTCCAGGAGATCATTCCTCTCGTCCGCATTCAGCCGCTGCAATCCGGCTATCCGGCCATCTATGTCTCCGACCGGCGTTGCACCGTCGGCGGCCAACTCTACCAGGCGCGGCTGCTGGAGTTCGACGGGATCTCGCAGTCCATCGGCAACGAGTCGGACGAAGCGCAGTTCGTCTTCGGCAACGCTGACCGCGTGATGCGGGACCTGGCCAACGACGTGGATCTGTTCCGGACCGCGCTGGAGTGTTCGCTCTTCCACGTGGGCACCGGCACGAAGCTCGACCTCTGGAAGGGCGAGATCGTCAACTGGTCATGTGACGCCGGGCCCGAGTTCAAGGTCACCGCAGCCGACGGCCTCTACGAACTCAACCTTCCGTATCCCACCCGCAAGATCTCCCGCACCTGCTGGAAACCGTTCGACTCGCAGGCCTGCCCCTACTCCACCGCCGGCGCGCTCGACCTCGCCCACTTTCCTAGTGCCGAAGCCTCGAAGTGCGACAAGGGCTACGAGACCGAGAACGGCTGCCTGGCGCATGGGATGAAGCGCCACTACGGCGGCATCCTCGCTGAGCCGCAGGGCGTGCGCATCAAGGACAACTCCACCGGCGTCTGGGGCTTCGGCCGCTCCACCATCACGAGCGTCTCGCTCGTCGCTGACTCGATCTACGACCAGATCGTGCCCGAGATTTACACCGACAGCGAGATGCCCGTGAACTGCAAGGTCGCCGCCGGGCGCGACGAAAGTGACTTCTACGAGGGTTTGGGCATCGTCGGCGAAGGGCCGCTTGGCGCCTACACGCCGGCTCATTACGAAGACCTCGACAACGACGGCACCGCCGAGACGTTCGTCGGTAGCACGCTCGACGGCCAGGCGCACCACGGCTATCCGAACAACAACTACGGTCTGCGCCAGTGCCTCGGGGCCGATCCTGCCGCGCCAACCGACTTCTTCTCCATTGACCAATCCGGCAACACTACCGGCGGCGACTGGCGCAAAGTCTACTCCGGCAACTCGACCTACAAGGACAACTTCGCCGCCGGGACCGCGTTTATCGTGATCCGGCGCAGCGACGCCAAGGGCCTGCAACTGTCGAAGCCCAGCGATCACGCGATGGTGGCCAACGTCCAGTCCGGTATGAGCGGCTGGGTGTGGACCTCACCCGGCGTGCGCGTCTACGGTCCGCCGCTCACCAATCCAGTCTGGGTCGCGATCAACATGCTGCTCCGGGCGCGCGGCCTACGCCTGGGATCCAACGCCACCACACAGCAACTGGACTTGGCCGAAGCGCAGTTCGACGTGCAGGCGGCCATCGACGCCGCGGCGATCTGCAATGACCAGGTCACCAAGTTGGTCGGCTCCGGCAGTGAGACGCAGTTCAAGTTCCGAGGCGTGCTCCAGGAGGAGAAGCCACTCCGCGACTGGCTCCAGGAAGTGCTGATGAACTGCCTGGGCTACTACACGTTCGCGTTCGGCAAGCTCAAGATCGGCGTGCGGGAGAACAGCAGCGCCATCGAAGCCTTCACGCAGGGCAACATCCTCTTCAACTCCCTGCAACTCGCGCCGTTGAAGCCATCTTTCAACCACCTCACCGCGAACTTCGCCGATGAGGACTACCAGTTCGTCAACAACTCGGTCAGCCTGTATGACATCGATCACGCGACTTTGATCGGCGGAGGCGCGGGCCCGCTGTTCCTGAAGTCCAGCGTGAATCTCTCGGGGACCGCCTCGAAGTCCCAGGCGGCGCGCATCGTGAGCGTGCGCCTCCGCGAAGAGCTCGGCGGCACGTCGCCGGCGGAGTGGAAGGCTGCGCGTCAACTGTCGTTCCGCACCACTGTGCTCGCTCTCAACACCGAGCCCGGCATGGTGTGTTCGATGACGCATCCGGACATGCCTGGTGGCTCCGGCGAGTTCCGCGTCACCTCCTGGCGGCTCAACAAGGACTACTCGATCGAAATCCAAGGCCGCACGACCACGGACTCCATGTACGACCTGGTCACTGGCCCGAAGCCCGCCGACGTGGTTGCCGCTCCCGTACCCGAGGAGGTTCTCATCGACACCGGCGTGCCGGGGATCGTGCACGGCACGCCGAAGCTCCTGGATTACGGCTCATTCGCGGTCGATGATCTCAGCGTTGAACCTGACGCCGCTGGCAACCTTAACATCACCGGCGCCACCGAAATCGCCATGGGCCTGTACTACGTCGACGAGCTCGCCACGGACCTGTGGGCCAGCCTCGATGCCGCGCTCGATGCCACGACCGATCCGGCCACTGTGAGCTGCACCGTGAATCCGGACACCGCACGCTCGTTCAGCGCCGGCGATTTCGTGGTTTTCAACGACGAAGCCGCCGATGCTGCGAACCCTGGCCGCAGGTCGTATGAATGTGCACAGATCACGGACATCACGGGATCGAACTTCACCTTCCAGCGAGCCTACCCCGGCGTCGACGCTGGTTTTGCCACCTTCGGCACGTTGCGTTGCGCACATTTGAAGGGCGTGCGTCTCTACAAACTCGACATGAAGATGTTCACGATGGCCGTGAAGAAGGGTTTCTTCCGGACACCGGGATTGCCGGCCAGAATCGAGGCAAAGCTGCCGTCGGCGTGCATCATCGCCGCGCTGGTCGGCGTCGCCAACCACTTCGGTTACGGCCCGTTCACAGTCTTCCCGCTCTCCCACCACAACGAACCGTTCATGCCGGGCGAGCGCACCTGCTCCGGCGGCGCCTACACGTTCCAGATTCCCGGCGCTCTCGCGGCGCAGGACGAAGTGGCGATCCCCATGAAGGTCCACGATCCGGCCTCGCTCCGGTGCGTGTTCGCCTATGTGCAGCAGCCCACCACTGACGGGCAGTCCGCGTACGTTGTGAAGATCAGCCGGGACGGTGGCGCGACCTGGGAAGTGCTGGAGAAGATGGGCATCGCACAGAAGCTGCCTGGCGGGTACAAAGCCACTTACGACTATCTGGTCGACGCCGGCTACGGGCCTCCGGAGACGCGCCGCCTGCCTTATGCCGATTACGGGCTGTTCAGCCTGAACGCCATCACCGGAAGCGGCACGGCGCAAACCATCGCGACCGCGTCCTATGATGCCTCGACCACGGGACTCGAGGCAGGCCGGTTCGTTTTCGTGGAATTCGGGACCGAGAACGAGGAGTGTGTCGAAGTCCTCGCGGTCGATCCGGAGGCGCAGACGTTCGATGCCGTGGTGATGAGGGATCACCCGGCATGCTCGATCCGCCCCTGCATCTGGCCAACCCCGGTGCTGCACGAAGGCAACGACCTCACCTTCGACATCAAAGCCGTGGCGTCGCCGAATCCAGGTTCGGACTTGACGTTGGTGATCCAAACGTAGA
This sequence comes from Acidobacteriota bacterium, assembly GCA_018268715.1. Lineage (GTDB taxonomy): Bacteria > Acidobacteriota > Terriglobia > Bryobacterales > Bryobacteraceae > TMP-7. Next base: position 23,592 of record JAFDVZ010000019.1, read on the forward strand.
TGCCTTCCGAACCCCTTCACATGTTCGATCCCCCCAGGACCATCCAACTGCAGGGATTCTCCGGCCGCGCCGCCACCACCACGATTCACGACGCCACTGAGACGGGCTTCCAGATCTCCGGCATCTTCCAGGCGGCCGAGGATTTCGCCAACATCCAGCTTTTCAGCGCCTACGATTACTACAACCACATGCGCCTGAAGCCGCTGCCCGTAACGGATCTGTCCGGCGTCACTCTGCAGCTCGACATGCAGGTTCTACAGGTGAACGGCGAGGAAGGAAACGTCCGGCCGGACTGCGTGAAGTACCCGTCGGTCGGATGGGACAAGCTGACCATCACCACCGGAAACGGCGACATCTACGAGGTCCCACTGATGGCGCACTGTTCGGTGCTTTCGGGCGGCTTCACGCCCGGCTCTTTCGAGATCGCCCTCGAGGACAAGAAGGTCGAGGACCTGGATGCGCTCGTCGGCGGGCCGACACCGGCGCTCACTGACGCCGCCTATGTCTACTTCATGGGCACGCGCTGGTCGTGCAACTCGGCTGAGGCCATCGCCTTCTGTGGCTTGGAAACCCGCCTGCTCAACAACATCGGGGCGCTTGATGTTCCTTCGTGCGAGCAGGCCCTCTGGTGGCAGGACGATCCTAACTTCTGGCACTACCTGCTGGTCAACGGAGGAGGGGCGGGTATCCGCGAGTCCGGCGCTACGGATGCCGCCGACATCGCGTCGCGTCTGGCTTCGATGGTCGGCATCTCCAGCTACCTCGTCGATTGCAGCGCCTCGGGTAACGTCATCACGGTGAGCCTCGAGGCCGGCGTGAACGGCCCTGTGCGGGTTTCGACCAACAGTGGGTCCGCGCCAGCCACGCTCACCCGTTTCGTGCCCGGCATCTACACGGCGCAGGTCGCGTCTTCCGCCGAGATCCGTGCAGGCGACTACGTCGGTATCGATATCGGAACGGCACACGACGAAGTCGTGAAGGCCATCTCCGCCGGCGGGGGCAGCTTCACGGCGTATTTTAAGAAGCCGCACTACGGGAAGCTCTACAACATCACCTGCCGCGTGCTGCCCCGCGCGCGCCACTTCGGCCGCACGCTGAAGGACCGTATGGTCGACCGCCCGGCACCCGACTACGGTGAACAGCCAGCGAGCCTCGCCATTAGTGGGTTCGCGACGACCAATACGTCTGCGCAACTCAGTCTCCGGCTCGCTGGGCAGATGGGCGAGTGGGGCCGCGAAGCCAACGGAATCCCGGTGCGCCAGTCGGTGAAGCCAGAGAACGCGATCGTGGCTCTTTCGGGTGGCGTGACGTCATCGGCCAGCATGGTGCAGGGGGCGCGCAATGACCGAACCTACCGATTCCAGTTCCCGTTCGGCGCGCTGGCGGGCTACAAGAATGGCGACCGCCAGTCGCTCGTGGCCGTTCCGGTGACCGACATCGTGAAAGTGCACGTGACGTTCGCGCCGCGCTTTGAGGATGTCGAGTTCGGCCTGGCCAACGGCGGGTTTCTCCTGGACGCCGTTCCCGCGTCACCGGTTGGCACACAGGAGGAATGGCGCCTCGCTAATGCTCAGTCGATGTCCGCCGGCACGAAGTACTACGTCGGCAACGCGACCACCGAGGAGCGCATCACCTGCCTCGCGAACTTCGGCCTGGTCAAGCCGGACCCGGAAGTGCCAGGCACCTGGTATTGCCGCGTCCTGGTCCGCCGCGGCGAAGACTCTTCGGTTCCGCAGGCCTGGAGCGCCGGTACGCCCGTCCAGTGGATCTCGACGATCACTGGCACTCGGTCGGATGTGGAATGGCAGGTCGCGATCTCGAACATCACGCTCTCTGGGCCCACAGCGCTGAAGGTCGGAGGTCCGAACGAGAACGACCGATTGGAGGAGACCAAGGGTGCGACCTACGTCGGCTACTGGGAGGAGGCTCCCTATGGAGCAGGCTGGTGGAGCGGCGGCCACGCGAAACGCTGCGCGCCGTCGTCGGCCAACGACCTTCGGCGCGTCACGGTTCGCTATCAGCGCGATGCCACGCACGACCTTTACGTCGGTACGTGGCTCGGCACCAGCGCGGGCAAGATCCAGGTCGTCATCGACGGTGGCGCGCCGCAGATATTTGATCTCTACCTCAACGACTACAACGGCCTGGCGGCCATGAAGAAGATCGGGAGCCGCATCGCGCCAGGCTCGCACGTCGTCGAGATCACGGCACTGTTCGACAAGAACCCGGCGAGCACCGGCTACTTCTTCTACTACGACTACCTCTGGCCCTTGGTCCCACAGGATGTGCCGGACGCTCCGGAGGTGTACGAGAACATCTCCCTTGCCATCGACTTCGATACGGACCATGGATACAAGAAGCCGCCGGCCTGGCACGTGTGGCACCTTGAAAAGCTCGGGTTCCGCGGCCACGCCGACGTCTACATGGGCGTCTTCTGGAATAACAAACGGCGTCGCGTCGAGGCAACCTACCCGAACTGCACCGTGAGCCTCGGCGCCTGGCAGCCGGATGAGCCGCTGTGGATCAACCTGTCGGGGACAACGCTCTACTTCTCACCGGGCGCAGGGCTCAGCGACGCCGATGTCGCCGGCCACCTTCGCGCGATGCTCAACGTGACGTTCCCCGGTGTCTGGTGCACGAGTTCGGCGGGCGGCATCAACATCCGCTCGCGCGCGCCGGGCTACACCTTCTCCATCACGACGAGCACCAACCTGTCCGTCGTCCAGGGCACGCCCAGCCTCTCCACACCAGGCACCGAGGGTGACTGGGAGATGATCGACACGATCTCACCGGTGATGACGCAGGGTGCGCGCAACTGGATTCGCAACCTCTCGTCGCAACTCCACCAGGCCGGCATCCCGGCGAGCTTCGCCTTCTCGATGGAGTGCTACCGGCCTCCGGTAGCGATGGCCGGGCGCTACTGGGACGGCGCGCCTGTGGATCTGCCCGTGCCGTCCACCCAGATGCACTTCGGCCCGCGCGTCCGGGCGTATCTGAAGCAGATGTACAAGGAGTGCGCCGACCAGCTCGCGGCCGCCGGGCTGCCGATCGTCCTTCAATTCGGCGAGACGCAATGGTGGTATTTCCCGAATGACTCCGGGATGCCCTTCTACGACGACCGGACCAAGGCCGACTTCTTCGCCCGCTTCGGCCGCCCGATGCACCGCTTCGTCGCCAACACCGACGACCCGGCAGAGGATCAGCAGACCGCCGACTTCCTGCGCGACCGCATCTGGGAGTACTGCTCCGAGGTCATCGACTACGTGCGCCGTTATCATCCGTCCGCCGTCTTCGAATGTCTCTGGCCGCTCGACGCCAACCAGGGCAAGCCCGCGCCGAACGCCAGTTTCCGTCGCCTCAACATGCACGTCAACCTGCCGGAGCAGTGGAAGAGTTCCGGCTACGGTGTGAAGTACTTCCGCGCGGAGGGATTCGACTACGACGTCCGGCAGAAGAGCGCCGTTCTGATGAAGCAGACGATGCGCTTCCCGCTGGGGCTGGGTCGTCCGGGCGACGAGTGCATGTACCTGGCGGGGATCTTCGGTGCCGCCGACCCGCCGTATCTCCAGGCCTACTCGATGTGGAAGCAGACCGACATCGGATCGCTGTGCTTGTGGGCCTTCGATCAGTTTTGCCTGAACAGCAGGCCGGTGCCGTTGACGGCGCTCACCGGGAGAGTGCCACAGAGCGCGATTTATCACAAGCCGCGCGCCGTGCGCGCCGAACCTGTCGTGATTGCGGTCCCCTTCGCGCCGCCGGCGGATGGGGCCCTAAACCGCTTCCCCTGCAACAGCCGAGGTCTCAATGGGTAGCAAATTTCCCTCCGCGATCGACGACGCGTCGAGCCTGTTCACACCTGTCGACGCCTTCCAGTTGAAGCCGCTCGAAACCACGGCGACGAATGCCATCGGCGCCGGCGACTCGACCATCAGCGTGGAATCCACGTCGGTAGGCTTCGCCGACGCCTACGGCATCCTCTCAATCGACGACGAACTGGTCGTTTACACGGCCAAGACCGCGACCCAGTTCACGGGCTGCATCCGCGGTGCCTTCGGGACCGTTGCCGCCGTGCACCAGCACGGCTCCACTGTGCGCGCCAACATGGTCTCCGGCTTCCTGACCGCGCTCCAGTCCGCGGTCGTCGGGATCGAGAACGAAATCGGCACGGCGGCCGCGCGCAACTACGTCCGCGCCGCCGGCGACCAGGTCGTGACCGGCAATAAGACGTTCCAGGACGGCGCTCAGTTTGGAACCGGGGCGAAGTCCGGTACCGGCCTCGTCCGTCTGCCCAACACCGGCGCGGTGAAGTGGCGGAAGGCCGATGATTCGGGCGATCTCGGGATGGCTCTGAATGCGCAGGACCATCTTGCAATGGACGCCATCGTGGATTTCGCGCCCGGGCAGACCTTCGGGACGTTCTCCTATCCCGACGCCGGCTACGCGAGCAAGGGCATTGTGCTGGTCGATCCGGCTGGCGGCCTGGCCGTCGAGTCGGGTGTGCTCTCGATGCCCGCCTCCGGCGCTTCCCCTGGCACGTATCCGAAGGTCACGGTGGATGTCAAGGGACGCGTGACAGCGGGCGCCAACCTTGGTGCGGCCGACCTTCCGGAGCACACCCACACCGCAGGCGATATCGTGAGCGGCGAACTGCCCCACAAGGTCCAGCACAACGGCGCCGACGTCGGCTCCCGCCGCGCCATCAACCTGGTCGAGGGCGCGCGCGTGACGCTCGATGCCGCCGACGACCCGACCAATGATCGGGTCAGCGTGGTCGTCAACGCCGCGCCGCCCGTCGCAGGCGAGATCACTAACGCTCTCGGCTATGTCCCGGCGGACTTGGCCGGCAACCACTTCACCGGCCCTGTGGACTGCGGCCCGCACCAGACGATTGGCGGCCCGCTGGAGAACATGGCGAAGCAATCCGAGAACTTCGCTACGGCCACCTGGGACAAGAACGGCGGCTCCTGCTCGGTCACCTCGAACGCCATCATCGCCCCGGACGGCAACCAAACCGCCGATCTGATCACCGCCGTCACCACGACGCCTGTCATCCAGCAGCAGGTGGCTGGCCTGGTCGACGGCGGCACCTACACCTTCTACGTCTGGGCCCGCGTCGCATCTGGTACGCGCAAGATCTCGCTGGCGATCGTCGACGACGCCTACGCCGCCTACCTGGCCGGGCCCACACAGGTGACGCTGACGACCTCCTGGCAGCGCTTCAAGATCACCGGCACGCTCGGGAGCGGCCAAACCGGCCTCTGGATCGTCGTGCGCCACTTCGCCGCCAACGGCGACGACTGGTCCACCGGCGATATCCACCTCTGGGGCGCCTGCCTTCAGCAGGGAGACGACCCGCAGGCCGCCTACGCCCGCACGTGGACCGCCCAAACGCCGCCGCTCGCCTCCGGCCTCGCCACTGGCCCCACCATCATCGCCTCGTCGGACTCGACCACGTCGCCCCTCAAGATTCACGGCCTGGGTTCCAGCCTCGCAGACAGCACTCTGCTCGAACTGACCGCGAATGGTGAGCTCATACTCGCTGGTGGCTTCGGCAACGGCTATCGTTTCGCCGAGCTTGGGTCCGCCAACAACCCGTCCGGTTGGTCAGGCGTGTTGAAAGTGAAGACTCCGACCGGGACGACACTCGGCTACATCTTGCTTTACACAAGCCCATGAGAATCCAGCTTGATCACGCCAAACGTCTGCCCCCTCCCCACGCCCTCCTCGAGCGCAGATTCGCCACTCAGTCCAGGGCCAGAACACAAACAGAGTACCCTCAGGCTGTCGCCCCACACAGTCCGTCCTTCTCCTCACAGTCGGCATCGCCAAGCCGCTCCTGACACGGCACGCAGTAGGCAGCCCACGGAATTTGCCTCGAGCCGCTTAAACGGGATTGCGTCGCCGCACTCTGCACAGATCCCGAACTCGCCGCCATCGAGCCGCTCCAGCGCGGCGTCTATCAGCTTCAGTTTGCGGCGTTCCATACGATGATGGCGCAAAGCGACGAACTGATCGTGCATCAACGGTGCCTGATCATCGACGGCAACGCTCCCAGGGAGAGCCAGCATCTCTGAGTCTATCTGTCTCCCTCCTGCCAGTCGGTTCCGTTCCGCTTTGAGCGCCGAGCGAAAGCGGCTCACCCTCTCCGACCGAACACTCTTGTTTCCCATGCCGCCGGGATCGCAGCAATCGACGGGCCATCTGGGGGCTGCCGCGATCCTCGTTTCGAGAACTGAGCGGGTCTCATCGACGGGAGCTGTGCGTTTTCGGGCAGTGCCTAAGCACCTGCAAGCTGCAATCCCTTCCAAGGGCGCGCTCACTTCCAAATCCCTTTTGGCCAAGCGATTGCACTGTTAAGGACGGACAGCAAAGAACCCCTACAAGGAGCGACGAATGAAGATCTCCGTTCGGCCGCGTGACATCGAGTGGAGCGACGAACTTCAGAAGCAGGTTGAGCGCAGCATTGCATATGCGGTCGATCGCTATAGCACCCGGGTGACTCACATTTCGGTCTACCTTGCTGACTTGAATGGCCCGCGGGGCGGCGTCGACAAACTGTGTCAGATAACCGCGGATATGAGGGGAACCATGCCAGTCTTGATCCTGGAGAAAGGTGATGACCTTCTGGCCACGGTCAATCGAGCGGCCAGGCGTCTCGGCTACCGCATTGGCAGGAGGATCCAACAGGTGCGGACTCGCACCCGGACCCCACGCACTCCCGCTCGTCGTCCCGAGATAGGGAGCAGGGCGGTGGTGGTTTCCTGGCCGGCACTAAAGAGATCCGCTTGATCCTACCTCGCCGGAAGCGTCTGAAGCCTATTCGCCAAGCTCTCTGCGGACGGTGGGCATCTGGTCTTTCGCAGCCAGTATCAGCAGGTGATCGCCCTGCTGGATCGTGGTCCCTCCACGCGGGATGATGTGCGTCCCGGCGCGGTCTACAAGCAGCACAAGAGTGTTGGGCGGCAGGCCAAGATCCACAATGCGCTTGCCTTCGGCTGGCGAAGCCGGGCCGATCGAGAATTCGAAGATGTCCCGTTCTCCATTCGACACGAGTTCGAGCGGATCAACGTGCTGGTGATCGATTCGCTCGACCAGACCCAGCCGTGCGGCAATCCAGCCTAAAGACGTGCCCTGCATCAGCGCTGAAGTGAGGACGATGAAGAAAACTACGTCGAACATGAGGCCGGCCTTGGGGATGCCGGCGAGCAGTGGGAAAGTGGCAAGGACGATCGGAGCCGCGCCACGCAGACCCACCCAGGCTACAAGTGCCCGCTCACGCCAACTCAGGCTGCTTCCCAGCAGCAGAAGCACAACCGACGCGGGCCGTGCCAGAAACATAAGTATCAATGCGATGGCCAGCCCCGGTGCTGCGATCGAGGGCAGACGCGACGGGAAGACCTGCAAACCGAGGGTCAGAAACATCGCGATCTGCATCAGCCATGCCAGACCGTCATGAAAGCGAATCAGGCTTCGCTTATGGAGGAAGTCCGAGTTTCCGAGGACCATCGCCGCCAGATATACGGCCAAGAATCCATTCCCGCCAGCCGCCGCCGCCAGGCCATAGGTAAGAAGAACCAGCGCGAGCGTCACGGCTGGGTACAGCCCCTCGTACTCAAGCTCGAGCCGGTTTACCACCACGACCATGAACTTCCCCATCCCGTAGCCGACAACGCCTCCCACCGTCATCTGTTTTAAGAACGTCAGGCCGAGATTTCCTAGGCCGAAGGCAGGCACCGACATCAAACTGATCATGCCGACCGTCAGAAACACTGCCATTGGGTCATTGCTCCCGGACTCGAATTCGAGCAAAGACCTCAGCCGATTCGGCAGCGAGAGGTTCTTCGAACGCAAAATGCCGAACACGGCGGCGGCGTCGGTCGAGGAAACGATAGAGCCAAGCAGCATCCCTTCGAGGAATGTCAACTGGAGCAAGAACTGAGCGCACAGGGCCACAAGGACTGCGGTGAGAGCGACCCCTACAGTCGACAGAAGCAGGCTCTCAGGGAGCACGGGACGGACGTTGGGCCAGCGCGTATCCAGGCCACCCGCGAACAGAATGAGCGCCAGGGCAACGATGCCCAGCGATTGCGCGGCCCGGGGATAGTCAAACTCGATGCCGCCCGGCCCGTCCGAGCCGGCGAGCATGCCGATTACTAGGAAGACCAGGAGAGCGGGAACACCAAAGCGCCCAGATGCCTTGCTGGCGACTACGCTCGCCAGCAGCAGGATCGCGGCCCCAAGCATCAGGTGCTCTATCGACATACTCAGGTTCGAGGCGCCTTCCCGCGCGGCAACCGGACTTTGTCACCGAACTCCTCTCGCAGGAGGCGTCTCAGCATCAGTCTTGCACGCCGCAGACGGAAGCGGACAACAGGGAGATACAGGTTCAGCCGCCTGGCGATCGCCAGGTTGTCGAGTTCATGTAATTCGCTGAGCCGCCAGATCGCCCTGTAGCCGGGCGGTAGTCGTTCGATGCAGCGCCTGAGGCGCTGCTCCGTCCGGGAAGAACCTGCTGCGAAACGCGGTCGCACTTCAAGCTCCACAGCATCCCGACATCCACTCTTCGGCCTGTGCGACAACGGGCAGTGCTAGCTGTTTTCGGTCAAGTCGGCGTCACGCTTCAATGGAGAACTCCGGCGTCTCCGTGTCCCGTCATGGCCATCGGATTGCTTCTTGTAGGTGACAACCCGAAGGAGGATACCTATGGCCGGCAATCTGTTCAGGGAAGCTTTGATCGCAATGGCTGTCTGTCCTCAGACGCCGCATGCGCTGGAGGCTGAAGGAGATGTCCGCAACACGCGCTGCAGACGGCCATCAGGCGCAACGGATATCCTCACGATAGGCGCGAATCCGACACCGGTCGTCTACCTGTCTGGGCTATTTCAGCGGTTCGGCTGGACAGTCCATGCCGCAGTGAACCTTGAGGACGCGATCGAGTTCCTACAGGAACACAAAGCCGCAGTCGCTATCTGCGAAGAGACTCTCCCCGACGGGACCTGGCGGGACGCAGAGAGGATCCTCAACTCCTTTCCGAACGCGCCGATGTTCGTGGTGATTGGAAGCGACCGGACGATCTTGGACGAAGTTCTGGCTGTGGGCGGCTTCGATGTACTCACGCGGCCGCTGCGGGAATCGGAAGTTATCTGGCCGGTCGCCAGTGCCTGGCACCAGTGGATGAAGCGCTTTCAAAGCCAGGACACCGGAGGCCCGCCATGCTCCGATGCCTGAGGTCGGGATGTCCAACGCGCTGCGGTACACGACGCAAGCCCAGTTGCGCGGATCGACTATTGCACTACGCACTGCTGTCGTTGTTGACTGCCGTGCTTCTTCTCAGCCTGGCGGTAGGCCTGTCCTCCTTGGGTGATGCCGCCGCGGAATCACGACGAGCGTCCGAATCGACGCCAGTCGCAGTTTCGAAGACGTTTGAGTTGATGGGCAAGACCGAGGATGACGGACGAGAGAGGGTCGGGCGCGACCGTGATGGGAAGCCTGAACTCCTCACTGATGCGCCGATCCAGATTGCGGAGTAGTGCCGATCCGCCGGTGAGTAGTATCCCGGTCTCCACTAGATCCGCGCTGAGTTCAGGGGGCGCCTGTTCCAGGACCTCCCGAATCCCCATGATGATCTGATGAATCGGTGCGGAAAGGGCTTCCCGGATCTCGCAATCGCATAGGGCCACCTCACGCGGAATTCCCTGAACCAGGCATCGGCCTTTGACCTTCACGCTCAGGGCCTCGGACACTGGTAGTGCCGAGCCGACATGAATCTTGATCCGCTCGGCGGTCCGCTCGCCGACAAGGAGTTGGTGTTTTCCCCGTACGTAAGCTGCGACCGCGGCGTCCATCTCATCACCGGCTACCGCGATAGTCCGAGTCTGGACAGTATTCGCCATCGAGATAACCGCAATATCAGTGACACCCGCTCCAACATCGACCACCATGCGGCCGCGCGGCTCGTCGATCGGGAGTCCGGCTCCCTGCGCTGCGGCGAGCACCTGGTCCACGAGAAGCACATCGCGAGCACCGACGGTTTGGAGGGACTCAACGATTGCCAGACGTTCGACTTCCGTCAGTTCGCCGGGAATCGCCATGGCCACCCGGAGGCGGCGGAAAGTCCTGGCGGTCCGTGCCTGCCGAAAGAAGCGGGTCAGCATGCCTTCGCACGCCGTAAGATCACAGA
>JAFDVZ010000001.1:0-122649 GCA_018268715.1 Acidobacteriota bacterium
CACCGGAGGCCGAGCTGACTCCTGACTCCCTCGACTATGCAATCACCTCCACATCCAGCAGAAACATCAGCCCTTCCTCCACCATCGGGCGGATCGCCGGAATCAGCTTCTCCCGCAGGTTGCGTTCCTCGTCCACCACCAGGATGCTGACCGGGCGGTCGTCCGGTACGCCGAACAGGCGTTTGCGGTGAATATGGCCGTGGGCGCCATAGCCCATGATGCCGGCTTGCACGGTGGCGCCCGGCGCATTCAGTTGAACCAGGCGGCGGCAGATCGCCTCATAGAGCGGCAAGTCCTTCCAGGTGTCGGTCTCATCCACCAGGATCACCAGCATCTTCGTGGGGGCGTTCATCGTGTCTCCTCAGGCTTCGGGAAGTTTCTTCGAGCCGCGCGAGGCCAGCGTGTAAAGGCTCGGCAGCGCGACCAGAGTCAGCAGTAGAGTCGACAATAGCCCGCCCACCACCACCGTTGCAAGCGGCCGTTGAACGTCGGAGCCGATGCCCGTGGCCCGCGCCGCCGGCGCCATGCCGAGCAGCGCCACCAGGATCATCATCAGCACCGGCCGCATCTGCGCCAGCGCGCCGTCCACCACCGCCTGCTCCAGGCTGCCGCCCACGTCGATGCGCCGCCGCCGGTTGATCTCCGCCACCACCAGCACGCCGCTCATCACCGCCACGCCGAACAGCGAGATGAAGCCCACCGCCGCCGACACGCTCAGGTTGATGCCGCGCAGGTACAGGAAGATGATGCCGCCCACCAGCGAATACGGAACGTTCATCAGCACCAAGCCCGCGTAAGTAGGCGAGTTGAAGGCGAAAAACAACAGCGCGAAGATGATGGCGATGGTGATGGGCAGGATGATGGTGAGCCGGCGCCGCGCCCGGTCCAGGTTCTCAAACTGCCCGCCCCAATCCACCGAATAGCCGGCAGGAAGCTTGACCTCGCGATCAAACCGCTTCTGCGCCTCGGCCACGAAGCTGCCCTGGTCGCGCCCGCGGATGTTGGTGCGCACCGTAATCTGCCGGCGGTTCTCGCGCCGTGCGATGATGCTCGCCCCGGTCACCACCTTGATCTCCGCCAGTTCGGAAAGCGGCACGCGGCCGCCCTCGCGCGTGGGCACGAGAATGTTCCCGATGGCGTTGATGTCGGTGCGCGCCTCCGGAACATAACGCACGGTGATGTCGAAACGGCGTTCGCCCTCGAACATCGTGGAGACGGTGCGTCCGCCAATGGCCATCTCGATCACGTCCTCCACGTCGCGGACATTGATGCCGTACCGCGCCACGGTCTGCCGGTTGATGGCCAGCCGCAACTGGGCCTGGTCGGACTCCTGCTCGATGGCCGAATCCGCCGCGCCCGGCACGGTCTTCACCACGTCCAGAATGTGGCCCGCCATCATGCGCAACCGCGCCAGGTCCGGCCCGCTCAGGATGACGGCCAGATCGGCAGCCGAGCCGGTCACCGCCTCGGTCACATTATCGATAATCGGCTGCGTGAAGCTGAACGCCGCGCCGGGAATCTGTTCGTGGAGCCGCTTGGACAACTCCTCCACCAGGTCCCCCTTCGTCTTGCCGTGCGCCCACGTGTCGTAGGGAGTCAACGGCACGAAGATCTCGTTGCGATTTGGACCGTAAGGGTCGGTGCCCGAATCGTTGCGCCCGGTCTGCGAGGAAGCGAGTTTCACTTCCGGCGACTGCCGCACAATCGTGCGGATGCGCGACGCCAGTTCGGCGGACTTGTCGAGCGAGATGCCGGACGGGAAGTTCGCGCGCACCCAGATGACGCCCTCGTCCAACTGCGGAAGGAACTCCGAACCCAGCCGCGTAGCCAGCCCGAACGCCCCCACCACGATCAGCGCCGAAATCGTCACCACGATCGCCGGCCGCCGCACGGCGAACCGCAGCACCACCTCGTAGCCCTTCTGGATCCACGTGAGCACCGGGTTCGTCCACGCCTTCGATCCCGAACGGAACAGGTACGTCGCCAGCACCGGAATCAACGTCAAGGCCAGCAGCATGGAGCCCAGCAGCGCGTAACACACCGTGAACGCCATCGGCGTGAACAACCGCCGCTCCACGCGCTCCAGCGTGAACAGCGGGATGTAGGCGCAGATGATGATCATCAGCGAAAAGAAGATGGGCCCTTCCACTTCGAGCGCGGCGTCCTGAATGGTGCGGATGATGCTCTCCGGTTCGCCCGTGCGCGCCTTGCGCGGGTGCTTCTCGCGTTCTGAGATGGCGTGGACAATGTGCTCCACCATCACCAGCGTGCCGTCGACGATGATGCCGAAATCCAGCGCGCCCAGGCTGAGCAGGTTCGCCGGAATCCCGGTGAAGTGCATGCACACGAAGGCGAACAACAGCGAAAGCGGGATGGTGATGGCCGTCAACAGCGCCGCGCGCACGCTGCCCAGGAACAGGAACAGCACCGCCACCACGATCACCAGCCCTTCGAGCAGCGTATGCGTCACCGTGTGCAGCGTGTTGTGCACCAGGTCGGCGCGATCGTAGATGGGCACGATGCGGATGCCTTTGGGAAGACGGTTCTGGTTCAGGTCGTCGGCCGCCTCCTTGATGCCCGCCAGCACTTCGGTCGGATTCTCGCCGCGGCGCATCAGCACGATGCCCTCCACCCCGCCCGACTTGCCGTTAATGCCGAAGATGCCGGTCTGTTGCGCCGCGCCGATCCGGACATGTCCGATGTCGCGCACAAACACCGGCACGCCCTTGCTCTCGTTCACCACGATGTTCTCGATGTCGGCGGCGCTCTGAATCAGGCCGACGCCGCGAATCACCATGGATTGCTGCTTGTTGTCGAGCAGCGCTCCGCCGGCGTTGCCGTTGTTGGCGCCCACCGATTGCGCGATCTGGCTGATCGACAGGTTGTACTTGCCAAGCGCCGTCGGGTCGATCTCGATCTGATACTGCTTGATCAGTCCGCCGAACGGCGTCACATCGGTGACCCCGGGCACCTGCAGGAATCGCGGCTCGACGATCCAGTCCTCCACCTCCCGCAGTTGCATCGGATCGTCCGAGCCCTCGAGCGAATAGCGGTACAACTCTCCGATGGGCGTCGACAGCGGCCCGAGCGTCGGCGTCACCCCATCGGGCAGCGTCGCGTCGCGCAGCTTCTCGAGCACCACCTGCCGCGCGAAATAATCATTGGTGCCGTAGGCGAACGTCAGCTCCACCACCGACAGCCCGAAAATCGTGCGGGACCGCCGTGCGATGACATCCGGCGTGCTGTTCAGCGCGCGCTCGATGGGAACCGTCACCTGCTGCTCCACTTCCTCCGCGGCGCGCCCCGGATACAACGTGATCACCACCGCCTGCGTGTCGGAGATGTCGGGATAGGCTTCGATCTTGAGCTGTTGGAACGCCCACAGTCCAAGGCCGATGAGGGTGATTCCCATCACCACGGTGATAAAGCGCTGGTGCAGGGCCGAGCGCAGCAGTTTCGCGATCAAGCCATCACCTCAGGAATTCTTCAGCAGCATCACGCCGTCGACCACGATGCGGTCGCCCGCCTTCACGCCGGCGGTGACGGCCACCCGGCCGTCGGTCTGCGTGCCCAGCCGCACCTTCACCGGGACAAAATCGCCGCGCGAACGTTCCAGGTACACAATGTTCTGGCCGTCGCTTTGCACCACCGCGCCCGTGGGAATTACCGGCAGCACCGCCGTCGAGTCGACATGGCGGATGTTGCCGAACATCTCCGGGCGCAGCAGGCCCTGGCGGTTGTCCATCTCCGCGCGGACCTTCAGCGTGCGCGTCTGCGGATCCACGGTGTCGGCCAACCGCGTCACCCGGCCCCGGAACACCTTGCCCGGGAAAGCCACCAACTCAATGTCCAGCCGCTCTCCCATCTCGATGAACCGGATCTGGTTTTCCGGCACATCGGAGGCCACCCAGACGGTGCTCAAATCGGCGATCGTCATCAGCGGAGCATTCATGTCGTTCCGGTATTCGCCGGCCGCCACGGTGAGTTCCAGCACCTTGCCCGAAACCGGCGCCGGCACCGTGATCTTCTGCCCGAACTGGTTGTTCTTCAACCCCAGCAGATCCAGCCGCCGTTGCGCCTGTTCGCGCGCGGCGGCGGCCTGCTCGACGGCGGATTTGGCCTGCTGCACGGCGGCCTGCGCGTTCAGCACTTCCTTCTGCGCGACGGCCTGGTGCTCATACAAGTCGCGCGTGCGATCGTAGTCGGCCTGCGCCTTGATCAGCGCGCTTTTAGCCGTATTGACGCCCGCCACGGCGCTCAGATAGGCGGACATGGCGACGTCGGCGTCCGGGCTCTCCAGCAGAATCACCGGATCGCCCTTCTTCACGGTATCGCCCAGCTTCACCATCACCGCCGCGATCCGTCCGGCGAGCGGCAGCACCACGTGCGACACCCGATTCGGATTCAACTCGATGCGGCCGGGCGCGGTCACCACGTCGAGCGGCACCTCGGCCGTCTCCACGGCGGCCACCTTGATCTGCTGCAACTGCGCCGAATCCGGCCGTATCGACACTTCTCCCGTCGGGGCCTGAGTGGCCGCGGCCGGCGCCGGCTTGGATTCCGTTGGCGGCGCCTGGCTTCCGCAACCCGCCAGCATCAACGCCGCGGGCAGACACACCTCTCGCAGGGTCATTCGCATTGCCAACCACCATGATAGCGAGCGGCAGTCCGAACAGCCAGAAGTGCTGGCCGGATGGGCGCCTCCGTCGCCGCGCTACACTCGCGCTATGGCGGCGCAGCGGATCTTCATCTCCTACCGGCGCCAGGTGAGCAGCGCCGTCGTCGACCGCATCTTCGACGTGCTCGCCGCCGTGTTCGGGCCCGAAAACGTCTTCCGCGACATCGCGTCCATCGATCCAGGCGTTCGCTTCGACCGCGCCGTCGACCAGTCCATCCGCGACTGCAACGCCGTGCTCGCCGTGATCGGCCCCGCCTGGGCGACCGTCGAGCGGTCGGGCTGTACGCGCCTCGCCCAACCCGACGACCACGTGCGTCTGGAGATTGAGGCGGCCCTGCGGTCCCACGCTGCCGTCGTGCCGGTCCTGGTGGATGGAGCGTCCATGCCCTTAGCCGAAGCGCTCCCTGAATCCATCCGCGACCTCACTCGCATCAACGCCTTCACGCTCGATCCCGACGCCTTCCACGACGGGCTCCGCCGTCTGTGCGGCCATCTGTTCGGTTACGATCCGGCGGCCTTCGCCCAGCGCCTCGATCCCTCGCCATGGGACGACCTGGTCATCCCTGCTGAAACCCGCATGCGTCTCGAACTGGTCCTCAGCGACGTGCTCCAACGCGACAAAGTCCGCGCGGAGTGGGGCGTTGGGAGAGGCGATCCGGCCCGCCCCATCACCATCGCGTTTTGCGGACCCTCCGGTTGCGGCAAGACGCTCGCGGCGCGCGTCCTCGCCGGCTATCTGGCGCGGGACCTCTATCAGGTCGACCTGGAGGAGGCGCGGCTCCGCTCGAAATCCGGCGACCGGCTCCCGGTCGATTGGCTGTTCAAACACGCCATCACAGGCCCCGCGCTCATTCAATTGCGCGACGCCGCAGGCGTTATGGACGCGGTCGCCGTCAGCCTGCTGCGTCGTCTTCAGGATCGCGAAAGCTGCACCATCCTGACCACCCGCGGCGCTTTGGACCAACGGTCCGGCCCCTGGCGCTTCGACCACGTAGTGACCTTCCCCTTCCCTGACGAAGCGGCTCGTCACGCCATCTGGCGGCGCGCGTTTCCCCCTCACATGCCGACCGCCCTGGACATCGACTTCGCGGCGCTGGCCCGCCATCCGCTCTCGGGCGATTCCATCCGTCGCGCCGTCCACAACGCCGCGGTCACGGCCCAGCGCGGCGCCTATCCGGTCTCGATGCAGGACTGCCTCGCCGCCATCGGCCTCGAACCCGCCCCGCCGCCCGCGCCCCGCAAGTTAAGAATCAAAATGACCGAATGATCCCCCGCCCAGTAACTTCAACGTCACAATCGATTGCTAGCCTGTCAGTCAGTCTCTAACTCAAGGAGAATCCATGCAGTCCAGTCTTCGGGCTATTGCCCCAGGCTTGCTCCTGGCGGCCGGCTTATTCGGCGCTGACGCCGGCGTAACTCTGATTGGCGTCGGAGAAATCCCCGGCAGCGCACTCGACCTGTCCGGACTCACCGGCCAGATCTGCCAGCGTGACGACGCCGCCAATTGCATCCCGCGCGCCACCTTCGGCGGTTTCGGCTCCGCCCTCGCCTACACCGGCCACGACAATGTTTTCCTCGCCGTGCCCGACCGCGGACCCTTCGACGGCCGCACCACGCCCGGAAATCCCTACATCAACCGGTTCCACTTCCTGCAAATCGTCACCAACGTCGGCGCGGCGTTTCCCAACATCCAGGTGAAGTTGCTCGACACCCGTTTCCTTCGCAACGGCAACCTGCCCCTGATCGGCGACGCCTACTCGTTCAACAACCCCGACTGGCTGCGCTTCGACGCCGAAGGCGTGCGCGTCAGCCCGAACCGCACCTTCTACGTGTCCGACGAATACGGCCCTTACATCTTTGAATTCGACCGCGACGGTTACCTGATCCGGCGCCTGCCGGTTCCCGCCAAGTTCCTCATCACCAACCCGAGCGGCGACGTCGACAGCGCCGGCAATTCGCTGGAAATCTATCCGGACAAGAACACCTACGGCCGGCAGGCGAATCGCGGCATGGAAGGCTTGGCGATCACCCCGGACGGCCGTTACCTGGTGGGCATCATGCAGAACGCCCTGATTCAGGACAACGGCCTGAACACCGCCACCCCGCCGGGCCGCGTCGGCGTGAATAACCGGATTCTCAAGATGAACGTCGACACGGGTAACACGCAGGAATTCGTCTACGTCATGGACGCCGTGAATCAGGGACGCGGCGTCAACGAGATGCTCGCCATCAATGACCACGAGTTTCTCGTGCTCGAGCGCGACAACCGCACCTATGTCCCCACGCCGCCCGGAACTCCGGCCGAGCCGCTGTTGAAGCGCCTCTACAAGATCGATCTCGCCAAGCAGGGCCTGACGGATGTCTCCGCCATGTCCACCCTGCCCGCTACGGCCGCCGCTCTCGCTGCCGCGGGAGTCACCCCGGTGGACAAAACCCTCTTCCTCGACCTGCTCGATTCGTCTTACAAAGTCGACGCGACTCACACCGTCAAGGATGTAATCGCTGAGAAGATCGAAGGCCTGGCCTGGGGGCCGGACTTACCCGACGGCCGCCACGTGCTGTATGTCATCAGCGACAATGACCTGTCGCTCGACTTACCCACCAAGGTCTACGCCTTCGCCATCGACGCGGCCAAGATCAACTTCCAGCCGCAGACGCTGCCCCGCCGCATCTACCCGAAGTATCTGCTCGATCTGGCCCTGGCCTCCAGCAACTAACTCGAGGCCAGCGATTCCACCAGCGCCCTGATATTGGCGGCGGGCATCCCCGGACTGACCCCGCCGCCAACCGACAGAATCAGGCCCTCGCCGCCCGCCTGCGCCAGTACGTCCTTCGCCGAAGCCGTCACCTCATCGGCCGACCCGCGCACCGCGACATCGAGCGGCGGCACATTGCCCATCAACGTAATGCCGCCCTTGGTCTTCTCCCTGGCCTCGCGCACCGAAATATTATGACTCCAATTCAACACATCGAAGCCCGTCGCGGGTAACTCCGCCAGAAACGGCCGCACATTCGCGTCGTTGTGATACACCTTCACCCACTCCTTCGGGAACGCCTCGCAAATCTGCGTCAGATACGGATGCGCCCACTCCCGATAGGACCGTCCCGAAAGAAACCCCGCGATGTCGTCGAGCACCAGAATGCCCTCCACCGAATCGCCGATCGCCTCCGCCTGCGCCGTCAGCCAATCGATGACGCACTTCGTCGTCAGCTTGAACAGCTCGTGGATCTCCTCGCGCCCATCGGCGATGTCCATCATGAGCGGAGTCACGCCGCGCAGGAATGAGGCGATGCACAACGGCCCCCTCGCGGCCACCACCGGAATCGTATACCCCGCATCGAAGATCCGCTGCTTGTGCATCCGGTAGCGCTGCAACGCGAACGGCATCAACCCGTCCGCGTTGGGATTCACCGCCGCCATGGAAGCGACGTCCTCCAGATGCAGCAGCGTCGGCGTCTGGTCAGGCGTCTTATTCGCGTGAAAGTGGACCCGGCTGCCGAACGCCGACGGCTCGATCGCCATGCCATACTCCACCCACCACGCCGGAAACGGGATGACGTCGGGAAAATCCCGCGCCACTTTCAGGTTCGCATGAAACCAGACCTCGGGATCGACGAAGAAATCGATGTGAGAGACGCCGCAATAACCGGGGATCCAGGGGCTGTCGACGATGAGTGAGACCGGCGTCGCGGCGCCGGGTTCGCGCTTGGCGGCTTTCTTGAAGGCGGACCATTGTTCGGGGCGCATGTTGGGCTGTTACTCAGCCTCTCACGCGCCCCGTTTCAGATGCAACAGTCCTATTTGAAGGACGCGTCGCCTTCCGCGCCCTTGCGGGGCTTCCACTGCAGCGTGTAGTACTCGCCGCGGTCGCGCGCCCACGGATCGAACACGTTCACCACGTTCTCAAGCTCAGCCTTCAACTCCGGCACGTTGCGCAGCAGGATCCGCTTGAACGGCGACACCGGCTGCGGATGCCCGTTCGGCGCTCCCTTCTCCATCGCCTGGAACGGACCGTTATTATTCACCCAATTCACGCCCAGCGTCGTATAGAACTCCGGCCGGAAGCTCGACGTGAAGAACCGGTCGCTGAACAGCCGCCGCGAAGCGTTCAGGATAAACACCACAAACTGCGTCTCAGAGATCGCGTAGCCATGCGGCCGCGTTTGCTCGGCCAGCCACCCCACCACCGTGTCGACGTCTTCGATGTTATCCACCATCGACCCGTCCGGATGCCCCAGGCAATCGTTGATCGGCGACCCGTCCTGGTTCTTCTGCGCGTCCGTAATCACCTTTGAAGCGTCGCACTGATGCTGCCCGTAGACGCTGCGCAGGTTGGCGACCATCTCTTCCTGGTCCTTGCGCGCCGCGGAGTCCTTGGCCGTATGCTGATCGATGAAATCGTCGAAGCTCGCCAGATACCGCAGCCCGTACTGCCGGCGGAATTCGTTGTAGCGCGGCACGCCATGCTCGCGGTCGCGGATGATGTCGAGCGCCGCCAGGTCGATGCGCTGCGTGTTGCTCTCCAGCCGCCCCATCGCCAGGTTCTGCAAAAACATCGGATGGTTGTTCAACGTCAGCAGGCCCAACCGTTGCCGCCCCAGCGACACCGCCCAATTCGCCAGACCCTTCGACCGCATGGCCTCCGTCGCATTGCCGCGGAACGTCTCAAAGATCGGAACCTTCGACTGGACCTTGTTCGGATCCTTCAGATCGCGGTATTCGAGCAGGTCCGGCAGCAGCGGGTGCAGACGGTAGACAGTGACAAACTCCTCCGGGAAGTTGAAGGGCGAGCCGAAGTGGTTGACGCCGCCGTTCAGATGTTCGGGCTTGGCGATGTCATAACCCTTGATGTTGCTGCCCAGCCCGAAAATGCCCGGCCCGGAAGCGAACACCGAATACCACTGCGTGGCTTTGTCAGTATTCTCAGACCGGCCGAAGCCCTTGGCGACCACGGAGCTGAGCGCCTTGGACACCTCCGGGCTGCCCGTGCCCAACAGGCCGTTCCAGTTGGCGTTCATGCCCTTGTAGAGCGGCTCATCGTACAGCAACTGCGGCGTCCATTCGATGGTGTGAATCTTGGCGATCTCCGCGCTCACCACCAGGCGAGCCACGTTGAACAGCTCCTCCTGCGAGACGTCCTTATAAAGGATGACCGTCTTCGGATTGGCCGGATTGCGGAGCCCGGAGTCGGCGTTCGGCGCCTTGGCGGCGATCTTGCGAAACTCCTCGACGAAGCTGTTGTGCTCGCGCACGAACACGTTGTGCAGGAAGCTGATGCCGATGGTCCAGTTATCGGCGAAGCCGGCCGCCTCCTGTCCCTTCCATTGCGGATTGATCGGAGCATTGTCGGCCAGCACCGGCAGCAGCGGCTCGTTCTTCGCGCCGGTCTTCACCAGCAGCAGCTTCGCCGGATCCTGCGGATCGCGCTGCACCCGCTGGGCCGACGTCTCGTCGTAGCCATACAGCTGCGAACCGTCCCACCACGCGGTGTTCGTATTGTGGAAGGTCTTGGGAGCGCGTACAGCGTACTCCTTGCCGTTGTACTTGAACCGATCGGCGGCCGAGTCGTCGGCCACGTAGCCTTTGTCGATGCGATCGCCGGGCCGGCAGCCGAGCTTGGCGATCTCCTCGGCAGTCAGCGGTTGCGGGACGCCGTTCACCAGCTTCGCCTCGCAGCCCACCTTCATCCATTCTTTATCGTTGTTGTGGCCTTCCTCCATGTGCGAGAACCAGTCATGCGTCATGAACTGGATCCAGTACGCGGCAATCACATTGAAGAACGGCGCCGGCTTATAGTCGCAGTTGGCGTCCTTGGAATCGTTGGGTAGGCCCAACCCCTGCTGGCACTGATCCGGCGACGATTGCTTGCGCGTGAACAGCACGCGGCTGATCACCTGCGGATCCGGCTGGAGCAGGCTCAGGCGGTCGCCGTGACGATTGCGCAGCAGTTGGTTGCGGCCCATCTCGGGGAACGTCGAGTCGAACTCCATGTTGCGCGCAAACATCTGCCCCGTGGATCCCATGGCGGGATTGAACACGTCGTTGCAGACGCCGGTCAGCGTCCGCCAGCGGACCAGGTCGCCCTTGCACACCTGCTTGCCATCGCCGCCCACCGCCGCATAGGAAGGATTGGTCTTCGGCAGCCGCATGGAGTCCCAGCTCTTCAGCGCCGGCCCGCCCACCCCATTGCGACCCTTGACGTACTCCTCATACGTCATGTTGTTGTCGAACAGGTTGAACTTGATCAGCTCGATGCGCTGGTATTCCAAATCGAGCAGCGCTCCCGCGATGCCGCGATTCGAAGGACCGTTCGAGGTGACCAACCCCGGCGGCCTGCTCGTCCCATCGCCCGTGCCCCAATAATTCGACCAGTCGAGCCAAGGCGTATTGCGGAACTGCAGCGCCTTGAAGCCGCCGCGGCACAGCGCGTTCACTTCGGAAACCTTGCCGTTGAACCGCTCATCGCGCGTGTCGGCGATCTTGCGGAACCCGTCCAGCACGGCCTTGGCGCACGCCTTCAGCGACTCCTCTTCTTCTTTTTTATCCGCCACGGCCGGCAGCGCCGCGGCGATGAGCAGACACGTGGCCGCCCAGCTTCGAATCCTCATCCTTCCGCCTCCGTCCCTCAAAAACCATTTCAGGGCATCCGTCCCAGAATGCCCATTACCAGATCCTACAGATTATGCGTGGAATTCCGGCTCTGATGCAACATTGTTTTCCGGTTGAACCATTTGGAGGGCTCGTTCGTCGAATCGGGTAAGATGGCAGTAATGATCCAGCGGGATACGGTCGACGACCCGCCTGCAAGTCCGTCCACGGTCAGACACACGCTCAGCGAACTTGAGGAGTCGCTCGGACTCGCGATTCGCGGCAAGGCGGAAGTCCTGCGACTGGCCGTCGTCTGCGCGCTCTCGCGCGGGCACCTGTTGATTGAGGACGTCCCCGGAGTCGGCAAGACTACGCTCGCCCAAGCCCTGGCGCGTGTGGTGCGCTCCAACTTCCACCGCCTGCAATTCACCAGCGACATGCTGCCGAGCGACGTGCTCGGCGTCACCATCTACAACAACCAGACGCAGGCGTTCGAGTTCAAACCCGGCCCCATTTTCACGAACTTCCTGCTCGCCGACGAGATCAACCGCGCCACGCCGAAGACGCAATCGGCGCTGCTGGAGGCCATGAACGAACGCCAGATCACCATCGACGGCCGTTCCTGGCCGCTCGAGCAGCCCTTCATGGTGATCGCCACGCAGAACCCGGTGGAGCACCACGGAACCTACCCTCTGCCCGAATCCCAGCTCGACCGTTTCCTGATGCGCATCCGCATCGGCTATCCCGATGCGCGGGCCGAACGCGAAATCCTGCGCAACTCGGAGCCGCAATCGGCCGCCGTTCGCGCCGTCATCTCGGGCGACGAACTGATCCGCATGCAGGGCTTGGTGGCGAAGGTCGAAGTGGACCCGGCGGTGGTCGACTACATGCTTGCCATCGTCGAACGCACCCGCGGGCATGAGTCGCTGGCGTTGGGCGTCAGTCCGCGCGGCGCGCAGGCGCTGTACCGGGCCTCGCAGGCGCTCGCCATGGTGGAAGGCCGCGATTACGTGATCCCCGACGACGTGAAGCGCCTGGCCATCCCGGTGTGCGCGCATCGCGTGGTGGTCAGTTCGCGCGTGGCGCTGGCCAATCGCAGCTCCGAATGGGCCGAACGCGTCTTGCAGGAGATCCTGACCCTCGTCGACGTCCCCCTGTAGCCGGGCGCTATCCTGGAAGCATCCCTCTGGGAATGCTTTTCTCATGAATCACGACAAAACCTCTCAGGACCGGCGCGCTTTCCTGCGCGCTTCCGGCGCCGCCGCCATCGCCGGTTTCCCCGGCATCATCTCCGCGCAGACCGTCACCAACGCCATCAAAGTCGGTTTGGTGGGCTGCGGCGGACGCGGCACGGGCGCCGCCTCGCAAGCGCTCAAGGCCGACGACCTCACCGAACTCACCGCGGTGGCCGACATCGACCAGGACCGCATCACGAGCTCTCTGGAAACGCTCAAGAAGATCCAGCGAATCTCGAATCGCGTGAAGGTGGAATCGTCAAAGCAGTTCATCGGGCTCGACGCGTATCAGAAGGTGGTCGACAACTCCGATGTGGTGCTGCTCGCCACGCCCCCGGGATTCCGGCCCGTGCATCTTGCGGCCACCATCGCGGCGGGACGTCACGTGTTCTGCGAAAAGCCCGTGTCCACCGACGCCCCCGGCATCCGCAGCGTTCTCGCCACGGTCGAACAGGCCAAGCAGAAGAAGCTGTCGCTGGTGGCGGGCTTCTGCTGGCGCTACAACTCGATGATCGTCGACACGTTCGAGCAGTTGAAGCAGGGCGCGATCGGCCGTCTGGTGGCCTACTACGCGACTTATTATACGAGTCCCGTAAAGCCGATGCCCCCCGAAAGCACGCGTCCCGCCGGCATGAGCGACGTCGAGTGGCAGATCCGCAACTGGTACAACTTCGGCTGGCTGTGCGGCGATTCGCTGGTGGAGCAGGCCGTGCACAGCGTCGACAAGATCGCCTGGGCCATGGGCGACGAGCCGCCGGCAAGCTGCGTAGGCGTGGGCGGCCGAGTGATTCCGGCCGAAGGCGGCAACATCTACGATCACTTCGAGGTGAACTACTTGTACCCGAACGGCGTCCGCGCCTTCATGGCGAACCGCCAGATCGTGGGCTGCTACAACGAGAACTCCGACTACCTGATGGGCACGGACGGAACCATCACCATCGGCCGCGGCCCGAAGCCGCGCGTTGAAGGCAAGACCAACTGGACCTGGTCCGGCCAGCCCTACGACATGTACCAACGTGAGCACGACGTGCTGTTCGCCGCCGTGCGCAAAGGCGATCCGATCAACGACGGCAAGCGTCTGGCCACCAGCACGCTGCTCGCGATCATGGGCCGCATGGCCGCTTATACGGGTCAAACGGTCACCTGGGAGCAGGCGCTCAACTCGCAGGAGAAGCTGGTTCCCGACGTCATCGACTGGAAGGGCAAGCTGGAGGCGCCGCCCCTGGCGCGACCCGGCGTGAACAAGGTGATCTAACGGTGCGGACGGTTGTGTTGTTAGCGGGCGCCTGTCTTGCGGCGGGCGCCCAGACCGTCGATTTCGCCAAGGACGTCGCGCCGATCTTAGAGGATCATTGCCTTGCCTGCCACAGCTCGACCAAGGCGGCGGGCGGACTGGCGCTCACGTCGCGCCAGGCGCTGATCGAGCACAAGGCCATCACGCCGGCGAAGCCCGACGAGAGCCCGCTGTACGTATTGGCCGCGATGGCGTCGTCGAAGCCGGGCGCCATGCCGCCGGGCGGTCCGCGAATTCCCGATGCGGGCCTCGCGACGTTGAAGGCGTGGATCGCGCAGGGCGCGGTGTGGCCGAAGGGCATGGGCTTGCGCTCGGCCGTGGCGACGGCCCCCACCGACGAGCATGAGACAGTGCGGCGCATCCGCGCCCGCGTCGTCCAGCATCCGTCCGGCGCGGGCAAGTATTCAGTGACCATCCCGAACAGCGGGGTCGCCTATGATATGGTCCCGATTCCGGCGGGCGACTTCACGATGGGTGCGGGCGATTCGGACAAGCTTGCCAAACCTGACGAGAAGCCGGCGCACAAAGTCCACGTCGATGCGTTCTGGATGCAGGCGCACGAGGTGACCTGGGACGAATACCGCCTGTTCATGTTCTCGCATCAGACCGGCAAAGTGGCCACCGCCGACGCCCTGGTGGACGCCGTCGCCGGACCCACGCGGCCCTATGTCGAGATGAGCTTCGGCATGGGCATCAATGGCTATCCGGCCATCAGCATGACCCAGCATGCCGCCAACAAATACGCGGAGTGGTTGAGCGCGAAGACCGGCGAGTTCTACCGTCTGCCGACCGAGGCGGAGTGGGAGTACGCCTGCCGCGCCGGCTCGGGCGACGTCGCGCCGTTGGGCGATTACGCCTGGACAGCGGCCAACAGCGGCGGCAAGTACGAGAAAGTGGCGACGAAAAAGCCGAACGCCTGGGGCTTGTACGACATGTTGGGCAACGCGATGGAGTGGACCCTCGATGCCTACGCTCCGTATAAAGCCGGTGCGCAAACGAACCCCTGGGTGAAGGCGACGGCGCCGTATCCGCACGTGGCGCGGGGCGGTTCGTGGAACGATCCCATCGACGCCAGTCGTTGCACGGCGCGCGTGGCTTCGGATGCTTCGTGGAAGCAGCAGGATCCACAGTTACCCAAGAGCATCTGGTACATGACCGACGCTCAATGGCTTGGGTTCCGCCTGGTGCGTCCGGCCAAGGTCCCCACCGCGGACGAGATGTTCGCCTACTGGAACAGCGGCGTCGAACACGACGAACAGTAACCAGGCTTCAGCGGCGCAGGCGTTCGCGCAGGTACTTGCCGGTGTAGGACGCCTTGCACGCCGCCACCTGTTCGGGCGTGCCGGTGACCACGATCTCGCCGCCCGCGTGCCCGCCTTCCGGACCCAGGTCGATGACATGGTCGGCCGTCTTGATGACGTCCAGGTGATGCTCGATGACAATGACGGTGTGGCCGGCGTCCACCAGCCGGTTCAGGCACTCGATCAGGCGCTCGACATCGGCCAGGTGAAGGCCCGTGGTTGGCTCGTCCAGGATGTAGACGGTGTGCTTGGAGCGCTGCAATTTGCACAGCTCGGCCGCGATCTTGACGCGCTGCGCCTCGCCGCCCGATAGCGTCGTGGCCGATTGTCCGAGCGTCAGATAGCCGAGCCCCAGGTCGTTCAAAATCTCGAGCTTCTTGCTGATGGCCGGCTCCGCCGAAAAGAACTGGACGCCGTCCTCGATGGTTAGATTCAAGATGTCGGAGATAGTCTTGCCGCGCACCGCGACTTCAAGCGTCTCTGTGTTGAAGCGCGCGCCCTTGCACACCGCGCAGGTCACTTCGACGTCCGGCATGAAGTACAACTGCGTCGTGATGACGCCTTCGCCCTGGCACTCCTCGCAGCGTCCGCCCTTCACGTTGAAGCTGAAGCGGCCGGGCGTGTAGCCGCGCTCGACCGAGGCGGGCGACTTGGCGAACACGTCGCGAATCGTGTCGTAGAAGCCGATGTAGGTGGCCGGGTTCGAGCGGCTGTTCCGGCCGATGGGCGACTGATCGATGTTGACGACCTTGAAGACTTCCTCCAGGCCGTCGACGCCGTCGTGCTCGCCGGCGAGCGTGCGCGTGTCCACCAGGCGCTTCCACAGCGCCTTGTACAGCACCTCGTTGATCAGCGTGCTTTTGCCCGAGCCAGAGGCGCCGGTGATGGCGATGAGGCGGCCGAGCGGAAAGTCGACGTCCACCGATTTCAGGTTGTTCTCGCGGGCGCCGCGCACCTTCAGCGATTTGCCGCTGCCCTTCCGGCGGCGGGCCGGCGTTTCGATGGCGCGCTTGCCCGACAGGAACTGGCCGGTGGGCGAGGCCTTGCACTTGATGAGATCGGCCAGCGTGCCCTGCGCCACCACTTCACCGCCGTGAACGCCCGCGCCCGGTCCCATTTCGACAATGTGCTCGGCGGCGCGGATGGTGTCCTCATCGTGCTCGACCACGATCACCGTGTTGCCGATGTCGCGCAGCGTGGCGAGCGTCTCGATCATCTTGACGTTGTCTTTGGGATGCAGGCCGATGGACGGCTCGTCGAGCACGTAGAGCATCCCCATCAGGCCGGATCCGATTTGCGTGGACAGGCGGATGCGCTGCGATTCGCCGCCCGACAGCGTGCCCGACCGGCGATTCAGGTTCAGGTAGTCGAGGCCGATGCCGAGCAGCAGTTCGACGCGGCGGCGGATTTCGGCGACCACCTGCAGGCCGGCCTGCGCGCCGCGGCCCTTGGGCTTCAGCGTTCCGAGGAACGCGGCCAGTTCGTCGAAGTTCAGCGCGCCAACATCGTGGATGGTCTTGCCTTCGATGGTGAACAGCAGGCGGGTGTGGCGCAGGCGCGCTCCGTTGCAGTCCGGGCAGGTGCGCTCCACCATCACTTTGTCGAGCCACTCCTCCATGCCGCTCGACGCTTCGCCGCGCTGGCGGTAGCGGCGGTAGTTGCGCTCGATGCGGCGCGCGATGCCGCCGAAGGTGACTTCGTGACGGTCCCAATCGGCGCGTTTCACCTTGGTTTCCGGCGGCGCGACGGTCTTCAGGCGGCGGCCTTCGAGTCCGTACAGGATGGCGTGGCGCACCGCGTCGGGCAACTGTTCCCAGGGCATGTCGAGCGAAAACTTCAGCACGCCCGACAGCGTGTACATAATGCGGCCGTCCCAGGTGTCGGGGTTGTACTTGTAGGCTTCCTTGACGAAGCAGCCGCCGCGTATGCTGCGCTTCGGATCGGGGATCAGCAACTCCGGGTGCGTGATCTTGTACACGCTGAGGCCGCCGCAGGTGGGGCAGGCGCTCTCCGGGTTGTTGAACATGAAGAACTCGGGCTGGATGCCGCCGTAGACCAGGTGGTGGGTCTTACTCAGCAGGCCTTTATAGAAGCGATCCGCTTCCAGCTTCGACGCGCCGGAGACGACCTCGATCCGCATCAGTCCGTCGCCCACCAGGAGCGTGGCCGCGATGGCGGCTTTCAGCGCCTTTTCGTGGCTCTTGCCGGCCACCACCTGGTCCACCACGGCGTCCATCGTGGTGACTTCCGATTCGTCGAGCGACAGCTCTTCCGACAGGTCGGTGCGCTTGCCGTCGATGATCAGCTCCCGGCAGCCCTTCTTGCGGACTTCGGTGAAGACGAAGTCGAGCTCTTCGCCGTAGACCTTGAATATGGGCGCGCGGAGTTCCACCTTGGCGCCTTCGGGCAGCGACAGGATCGCTTCGAGGATCTGATTCGGCGTGCGGCTTTGGACGGGTTCTCCGGTGCGCGGGCAGTGCGGGTCGCCGATGGTGGAGAACAGGAGGTTCAGGTAGCTGGCGATGTCGGTCATGGTGCCGACGGTGGAGCGCGGGTTGCTGCCGACGGTCTTCTGTTCGATGGAGATGACGGGCGACAGGCCGTAGACGAAGTCGACGTCGGGCTTGGCCACGTGCGAGACGAAGCGCTTGGCGTAGGTGGACAGCGACTCCATGTAGCGGCGCTGGCCTTCGGCGTAGATGGTGTCGAAGGCGAGGCTCGATTTACCGGAGCCGGACAGTCCGGTGATGACGATCAGGCGGTCGCGCGGGAGTTCGAGCGAGACGTTCTTCAGGTTGTGGACGCGTGCGCCTTCGACGGCAATGGTGGTGCGGGCGGAGTGCTTGGCGTTACCAGACATCGGGCGGGCTGGCTCCTCGGAAGAAGGCTACTTCCTGGACATCGATGTTGCTTCTTTTCGTCAGACGGACGGGCAGCGGCGCTTTGCCGATCAGGCCCTGGTCGGCGAGATACTCGCAGGCGGCGGTCGAGAATTCGATGCCGAAGTTGCGGCGGAAGTGATCCTCGATTTCGGTGGAGGAGCGGGCTTCGCCCACTTCGGCCAGGTATTCGAGGATCGGGGCGAAGACGGTTTCGGCGCGGTCGAGAAGGTATTTGTCGATGGCGGCGAGAGCGGCTTCGACGGCGGTCCGCGTCTTCTTCGCGTTCAGCATGTCGGTGTAGACCAGCTTGAAGAACGCGGGGTTCAGCTTCATGGCTTGGGGCAGGGCTTCGCGGTCGACGAGTTGGCGCGCCTCGATCACCTCCATGCGGGCGAGCGCGTTGGCCGAGAACAGGATCCAGAGCGCGGTGTAGTCGAGGTCGCCGCGGGTGACCAGCCACTTGCGCGCCTTGTAGACGCTGGGCAGGGCCTGGGCGGCGGCGGCGAACAGTTGCAGTTGGTTGTCGCGCTCGCCGAGCTCCTTCAGGCGGTCGAAGACCGTGGCGAGGCTTTCGTCGTGCGTGTAGAGCAGACGGCCCTTGGCCAGGAAGGAGTGGAAGAAGGAGTTGCGGATGGCCCCTTCGGCGATGCGGCGGAAGCTGGCGCGGGGCAACAGGCAGACGTGCACGTTGATGCCGTCGGCGTAGAGGCACAGCGAGTTTTCGTGGGGCGCTTTGTCGTCGGTGGTGACGAACAACAGGTCGATGTCGGACTTGTCCCACACGGTGTCGTGCGAGAGGCTGCCGCAGAGGATGGCCGCGAGGATGGAGCGGTCGCGCCGGGTCTGCTCGATCAGACCTTCGAGCGCCACGGTGAACTTGTCACGGACCGGATCGGCCGTCCCAGTGGTTTTCGGCGATTTGGCCATGCCCCGATGGAGGCGATTATAGCGTGTCCCGGACCGGCGCTCGCGTTACCATGAGACTCCATGGAGATGGACCGGCGTTCGTTCATGGCCGCGGCGGTTGCGGCGTCGAAGGCGGAGGCGAAGCGGGATCCGCTGGGCGTCCGCGGGGACTTTCCAATTGTCGAGCAAGCGGCGTATCTGAATTCGGCGTACATCGCTCCCGTGCCGAGGGCCGTGACCGAGGCCGCGCGCCAGTACATCGAAGGCAAGAGCTCGCGGCCGATGCAGGTGCGGGACCTGATGGCGGCCAACGACGCTGTGCGGGCGCAGTTTGCGCGGCTGGTGAATGCGCACCCCGATGAGATCGGGCTGCTGGGGTCGACCGGCGAGGGCGAGAACGTGATCGCCAATGGGATCGGCCTGCGGGCGGGCGATAACGTGGTGGTGGACGATCTGCATTACACCACCGAGTTCGTGCTGTACCGCGCGCTGGAGGCGTCGCACGGCATTGAGCTGAGAATTGTCCCGAGCCGCGACGGGGCGGTGACGGCCGCCGATTTCGAACGGCTGATCGATAAGCGGACGCGCATCGTCTCGGTGGCCTGGGTGTCGCACCGGAACGGGTTCCGGCACGATATGCGGCCGATCGCCGACATCGTGCATGCGCATGGCGCGCTGTTCTACGCCGACGCCGTGCAGGCGGCCGGCATGATTGAACTCGACGTGCGCGCGGCCGGCGTCGATGCGCTGTGTGCGAATTCCTATAAGTGGCTGATGTCGGAGTTCGGCGTCGCGCCGTTTTACGTCAGCCGTGACGCGATCGAACGGATCCGGACGGACCGCATCGGCGAGTTTTCCGTGGTTCGCGAGGAGGCGGACCACCGGTATCAAACGGTGACGACGGCGCGGAAGTTCGAGGGTTCGAGCCGCGCGTTCGGGGCCGTGGCGCAGTTGCGGGCCGCGCTTTCATATCTGGAAAAGACCAGCGTGGCGCGGATCGAGGCGCATTCGGTGGGGCTGGCGGCGCGGCTCCACGGAGAGCTGGCGAAGCAGGGGCATCGGCTGGCGACGCCCGATGGGAACCGGTCCTCCATCCTGGCCTTCTATTGCGCGAAGCCCGCCGATGAGGTCCGGCAAGCGTTCCGCGCCCGCAACGTGGAGGTGACGGTGCGCGGCGGAATGGTGCGCATCGCGGCGGCGCTGTTCAATAACGATGACGAGATCGGGAAGTGCCTGGAGGCTACGCGCAGGCTGGTGTAGGGGGACTTAGTGCAGCGTCTGCGCGATGGCGCGGGCGCGGATTTCGAGCGATTGGGCCTCTTCGGTCTGCTGGAGCTTGCGCAGGACGCGGGCGTAATCGATGAGGGCGCCGGCCACCTTGGGATGGGCCGTTCCCAGCGTCCTTTCGTGGATGTGGAGCGCTTCTTCGAGCAGCGTGGCGGCTGCGGCGTACTCGTGGCGGATCTCGTGGATTTCGGCCACGTTGCCGAGCACGGCGGCCAGCAGGGGCTGGTCCGCGTGGCAGCGGCGCGCGTCGGCCAACAGCGGCTCGGCGAGCGCGGCGGCGCGGTCGAGAGCGGCCATGCGGACCAGGATCGATAGCTGCGAGTTGCGGGCCGAGAGCCCTATGTAGCTCGACTGCGCTTCGGCCGGGAGCGCGGTGACGGCGCTGTCGGCGTAGCGCAGGGCGGACTCCAGATGACCGCAGTTCAGGCAGGCGACGGCGGTGTTTTGACGGGCTCGCGCCAGTTCCACCGGACCCGCGTCTGGAATGTGCTCGACCGCCTCGAGCGCTTCGCGAAACGGACGCATCGCCTTGCGGCACCCGTGGCGGCGCCAGATGATTTCGGCGCGGATGGTGAGCAGGTTGGCGTACTCGCGGCTGGAGGCGTCGAGGGTGTCGCGGCCGATGGCGAGGGCCCGGTCGATGCGCTCCTCGGCGAGCCAGTAGTTGGCCCGGTTGGAATGGATGGAGGCGAGGATGCCGAGGCCGATGGCGTACCGCGCGCTCTGCTCGCCGTGGGCGGCGACGATGTAACGCAGGGACTCGCGGCTGAGGTGTTCCGCCTCCTGGTAGTCTCCGCTGTCTCGACGGATGGCGGCGAGGTTGGCCAGGATGGCGGCGCGCTCGCTGGCCGCGGCCGGCGCCGGGGGCAGCGCGGCCAACGCGGCGCGAAAGCGGTCCGCCGCGGGGGCGAACGCGCCGGCGCTGTAGAGCCGCGCGCCTTCGGCCGCCAGGTCATCGACGGTCCCCGGCCGACGGTCCGCCGCGATGGCGGCGGGCAGGATCAGGATGAGTGAATAGACAATACGATGCATAGCCGGGACCTCTTATCCCGAAGTTACTGGCAATCTCAGTTATGGTCAGTTAGTAAGTCGTGAGTCGCGGACAGGCGTCGCGAGTTGGCCCGGGGAGAATCCCCGATCTACCAGTTCATCTGCTCGAAGAAGGCGTCGCGCCAGGTGCGGCTGAGAGTTATCTCGGAGCCGTCTTCGAGAGAGATCAGATAGTCGCCGTGAAACAGCGGCGTTGCGCCGCGGATGGAGCGCTTTCGCACGATCATGCAACGATGAATGCGGATGAACTCGGCCGGGTCTAACTGGGCGGCCAGGCCCTGCATTGTGTTACGCACCACGAATGACTCGGCCGCGGTGCGAACTACTACGTATTTATTCGCCGACTCAATGCGTAATATATCGGCGACCGGGATGAACGCGATGGCGCCGGATTCCCGGCGGACCACGATGCGCGCGAGCCACTTGCCCACCGCCTGGCCGCCGCGCCCCAGACGCCGCCGCACGCGTTCGAGCGCGGCGCGCAGACGGTCCCGATGGTAGGGCTTGCGCAGGTAGTCGACGGCCTCGAACTCGAACGCGCGGATGGCGTGCTCACCATGAGCGGTGACGAACACCACGGGAGGCATGCGGTCGGCGCCGAACGCCTCAATGACTTCAAACCCGTCCATGCCGGGCATCTGAATATCCAGAAAAACCAAGTCGGGCTGCGAGGCCCGGATGAGATCGAGCGCCTGACAGCCGTTTTCCGCGGCGCCGGCGACTGACACGCCCTCTTCCTGAGATAGCAACTCACAAAGATAGCGGCGTGAGTGGACTTCATCCTCCACCACCACCACGCTGATTACGCCGTCCCGCATAGAGTTTCTCCCGCGCATGGAAGGTACGGTAGACGGATTTCCAGAGTTGTCTCCGCGCCTGCGTGTACTAACTTGACGAACGAGGCGGCTCCGAAGTGGAGTTTCAATCGCGCCCTGACGTTGGCGAGTCCGAGTCCCGGCTGCTTTTCGGGCGGCGGGGGCGGAGTGGGCCGGTCGTTGACGACGCGGAGAATCAGCATGCCGCTTTCGACCGCCGCTTGAAACGAGATGCGGCAGGGGCGGACACAGCGGGCGACGCCGTGACGGATGGCGTTCTCAAAGACCGGCTGGAGCAACAGGTGCGGGACCTGCGCGCGGGCGGCCTGGCGGTCGTAGTCGTAGTCGACGCGGAGACGGTCTCCGAGGCGCTCCTTTTCAATGGACAGATAGAGGCGCGCGAAGCGGAGTTCTTCGTCGAGCGATCGCAGGCCGCCGGAGGGCTCTTCGAGCGTCGAGCGGAGGAAGTCGCCGAGCGAGGCGATCATGCGGCGCGAGGCGTCGGGGTCCTGGGTGACGAGGGCCGCCACTGAGTTCAGGGTGTTGAAGAGGAAGTGCGGCGACAACTGCATGCGCAGGGCGTCGAGGCGCGCCGAGGTGAGGTGGTGTTCGAGTTCGGCGGCGCGCTTGCGCTGGGCTTCGACGTGGGTCCACAGGCGGAGTCCACGGAGCGCCGAGATGAGGAACAGGGCGACGACGATGTCCACCTGGAGGATCCAGACCCAGGCGGAGCGAAGCTCGCGCGGAGTGAGCGGGGCGCCAGAGGCCTGCGACGGCTGGACGATGGCCAGGATGGCGATGGACGCGGTGGCGACCACCAGGGCCGCCTGGACCGCGATGGCCGCCAGTTGGAGGCAGTGGAGCGTCAGATCCAGGCGGTCGGCCACGTGCGGCGATGTCCGCGGCAGGGGCGGAAGCATGCGGGCGAGCGGCGCGAGGCCCAGCGTCCACAGACCGCAATGGATGGCGTTGGCGAGCAGAATGCGCAACAGCGGACGCGGACCGTTCCAGAAAGCGGCCGCCTGGACGCCGCTGAACAGGAGCGTCCCTAAGAGCCAGAAGGCCGTGTGGGTTGCGATGGAGCCGAGCCGGTTCATGG
Source organism: Acidobacteriota bacterium (assembly GCA_018268715.1). Lineage (GTDB taxonomy): Bacteria > Acidobacteriota > Terriglobia > Bryobacterales > Bryobacteraceae > TMP-7. Next base: position 23,137 of record JAFDVZ010000001.1, read on the forward strand.
GACGTCTGTCTGATTTAGACAGCACGACCCTACTGTTGTGTTCCCCGGCCGCGGGGTGTTCGCGACGTTTTCCGACCGCTTCGCGACGGGAGGCGCCCGAAGGGTGGTGCAGGATGTCAAAGATCGGGGTCCCGGACGGCGATCGGGAGAAGGCCGGGCCGGGGTTGCTGCGTTTCGAGGGCCGATGGTTCAGGCGATCATTCGCGGCGCGGCGAGGTGGATGGCGCGCCGGCGGTGTGAGGCGCGGCGGCCGATGGCTGCGGGGCAGGCGTTGGCGCGGGCTTCGACGCCGGGGCGGCGGCCGCGGGCTTGGGGCGCTGCCGGATGAGGCGGCGCAGATCGTCGAGGGCGCGGCGGCAGGCGCGTTCGCAGTCGGCGACGTAGCGGGTCAGCATTTTGAACTGCTGGGGGTGCTTTTCGAGCATTTCGAGAGGGTCGCTTTTGGTGAAGGCGCGATCCTCGGCGTCGAGGGCCTGCTGGTAGCGGGCGAGGACGGTGGCGTAGTGCCTGGCGAGCATCCGCTCGTAGGTGCTGACCGGTTTGAAATGGTCCAGGACATCGTCCTGAAATCGGTTGACCGAACCGGGCGGCGGCGGCCCGGCGACGGCGCAGGGGGTCGGGTTCATGTTCTTCTGCCTTGAGCGTAGCGTGCGGTCAAGCGCAGGGGGTCCTGGAGGGACTAGCGATGTCCTTTGTTATCTATGGGAAAGGTGAAATTTCGAGTGGTGTGAACGGCGAAAACGGGGGTATCGGATTTTCAGTCGATGACTTTGTCGAGCAGGAGGGAGAATTCGCGGGACTTGGTGTCGATGCGGGTGCGGAGGGAGTCTAGCTCGCGCTGGAGGGAGCGGAGTTCGTCGGCGAAGTGGAGACAGGCGAGGACGGCTACGCGGGAGGTGTCGATGTTGCCGGCGCGCGCCATGATGTCGCGCATGCGCTCATCGACGGCGTTGGCGGCGGCTTCGAGCTCCGCCGGATCGCCAAGGGTGCCGAGCGTGTACGTCTGGTTGCAGATCGTAACGCGGACCGATTTCGATTCGGCGGAACGCGATGCCATTGTGCTTTATTGGGCGCTGAGCAGATCCATCTGGCCCAGCAGCTTTTCGATGCGGGTGCGGACCTGTTTGCGCTCCGAACGGAGTTCCTCGACTTCCTGACGGCCGTTTTCGATTTGGGCCTGCAGGCTCTGGGCCTCGGCGCGGGCCTGATCGCGATCGGCCTTGAGCGCTTCGAGATTCTGGGTGAGCTGCTGGTTCTGACGGCGCAGTTCGACGACCAGATCCACCGCGCGGGCGATCCGATCCTCGAGGCTTTTCAGGGAATCGATCTCTTCCTGTTGAGCCGCCATGGGTTACGCCCTGCCGAGCGCGGCCTTGGCCTGAGCGACGAGTTGCTTGAAGGCGGCGTCGTCGGTGGCGGCGATGTCGGCGATCATCTTGCGATTCAGGCCGACGCCCGCTTTCTTCAGACCGTCGATGAGGCGGCTGTAGGAAATGTCCGCGGTGCGGCAAGCCGCGTTGATACGGACAATCCACAGCGAGCGGAAATTGCGCTTCTTGTGCTTGCGGCCGATGTAGCCGTAGCGAAGCGCCTTTTCCACCGCTTCCTGGGCGGAACGGTGCAGTTTGCTCTTGGTTAAGAAATAGCCGGACGCGAGCGCGAGTGTTTTCTTACGGCTGGCGCGGCGATGGGTGCCACGTTTGACTCTAGGCACGTTTTATCTCCTTTTGAATGAATAGGCGGTTCAGGCACGTGCCACGCGCGCTGTCCGCACAATCCGCTGTCCCTGGGTTAGTAGGGCAGCATTCGCAGCAGGGCGGGCTGGTTGGCGTCGTCGGCCACCACGCTCTGACCCAGGCGGCGCTTACGAGAACGCGGCTTGGAGGTCAGGATGTGGCGCGCAAACGAATGGCGCCGCACGACTTTCCCGGTTCCGGTCTTCTTGAACCGTTTGGCCGCACCCTTGTGTGTCTTCATTTTCGGCATGCAAGTGTCCTAATGGGAACGCCGGGCGAGCCGCCCGACCTTCGTAGTATAACATGGCGGGCGGAAGGGCCTGATTGGGCGGGTTACCGAGGCTTCTGCTTTCGCGACCGCTTCGACGGATCTTGTTGAGGCGGCTTGGGATTTGTTGCGGGGTCTTGTTTCGGCGGAGTCCGTCGCCTGCTGGCGTGCTCCCGACGCCGCCGGCCCCGACGATTCCGCCGGTCACCTCTATGGCCGTTGGTACACGGCGGCGCCTGCGGTGATGAGCCTTCTCTTTCGGATGACCTTATTGGGCGGCGGTCAGCTTGAAGTCGACGGCGAACTCGGTCTGAACTTCCACCGGATGGCCCTCGCGGACGATGGGCCTGCAACGCCATTGGGCGAGGGCGTCGGCCGCCGCTTTCACGAGCAGTGGGTGGCCGTCCACCAGGCGGAGCGACTTCACCACGCCGTCGGCGCCGATGAGGGCCTGGAATCGCACGACGCCTTCCACGTGGCCGTTGCGGGCGGTCGCCGGGTAGACGGGCGTCGCCTTCTGAATGACGAAGGGCGCCAACTGGCGGGCGTCCATGTGGACGGGCCCCGGCGCGGCGGGCGCGGACGGTTTGGGCGAGGACTTCGCCGCGGTGGGCGATGGGACCGCCTGGTCCGCGGCAAGCTCGACGGTGGATTCGGCCGAGCCGCCGGGTCCGACGGCGCGGATGTGGAATTGCCTGGCTACCAGCGGCACATTGCGGGCGCCCTCGGGCGTCACGTCTTCGCCGTCGATGGAGACGGTGGCGGCGCCTTTCACGCTCCAGGTGAGGGTGGCGGTCTTGCCGTCCGACCAGGGCAGCGCCACCGCGCTGATGGCGGGCGGGGTTGGGCGTTCGGGAGCGGCGGCGCGCTCGCCCGAGCGGTTCATCAGGAGGGCGAAGAACACGCCGGCGGCGACGGCCGCGATGCTCGCACCGGCGAAGAGGATCTTCCCGGTTGACGTCATTCGATGCAGCAATACGGTATCTCCGGGCGCTTTCGGCGGGACGCTGTTAGAATCGAATCCTTCCAGGATACGCGATCCGCGCCCGCGGGTTCGCGGGTCTGGCTGATGGAGGGTGGATGAGAGGTTTGATTCTGATGCTCGGCTCGGCGGCGGCGTTTGCCCAGCACCCGCTTTGGCGGCAGGATCTGTCGGAGATCGAGGCTACCGTGAACAAGATCCGCGCGGGGCGGGATCTGACGCCGAAGCAGTGGCCGGGAGGGGCGCGAGTGGCGGTGGCGCTTTCCTTCGATATGGACGCCGAGACGGGCTTCCTGCGGGCGGGGCAGTCGACGCCGCAGCCGCTGTCGCGGGGCGAGTATGGCCCCAGGGTCGGGATTCCGCGGATTCTGGATCTGCTGGAGCGGTATGGGATTCCGGCCACATTCTTCATTCCGGCGGTGAGCGGGCAACTGCATCCGGAGGCGGTGGACGCGATCCTGAATTCGCCGATGAAGCACGAGATCGCGCTGCACGGCTGGGCGCATGAGGCGTTGTCGGAGTTGCAGACGCGCGAGGAGCGGGTGCTGACGCAACGCTCCATCCAATGGTGGACGCGGCGGCTGGGACGGCAGCCGGTGGGGATTCGTACGCCGTCGTGGGATTTCACCGCGGAGACTCTGCCGATCATCCGCGACAGTCACCTGCTGTACGATTCGAGCCTGATGGGGGACGACCGCCCGTACGAGATCCTGGCCGATGGGAATCCGACGGGGATCGTGGAGCTGCCGGTGGACTGGAGCCTGGATGATTACGCCTACTACAGCTACGACCGGCCGTCGAGTGCGTATTACCGCATCGGCGATAACGAGGTGTTCGAGATCTATCGGGCCGAGTTCGATCGGGCGCACCAGGAGGGCACGATGTTCCTGCTGACGTTGCACCCGTTCGTGTCGGGGCGGCGGTCCCGCGTGGCGGCGCTCGAGCGGTTGGTCGAGCACATGCGCTCGAAGGGCGGCGTGTGGTTCGCTACCCACGAGCAGGTGGCGCGGGAAGTGCTGCGGGTGGCGCGCTTGTCCGAGTAGCGGGTTAGACGTCGTCCTCGGCGGCGGCGCCGTCCCAGCGGCCGCGCTCCCGCAGACGGGCGACCTCGGCCTTGGCCATCTCGCGCAGGCGGATGGCGTCGGACTTGGCGCTGCGGTTCAGGGGCATCTCGCCGGCCTCGAGGATCACGTAGTGCAGGGGTCGCATATAAGAGGTCAGCGAGCGGGCGTGGCGGCGGAGGTCGGCGACGGCGAGCGCGGCGCCGGGGCGCTTTTCAACGAAGGCGATGATGCCCTCGCTCCACCGGGCGTGCTCGCAGCCGACCACGCCGACGCTCGAGACGTGGTCGGTCAACTGGCAGATGTGCTCCTCCACGTCGCCGGGGAAGACCTGATAGCCGGACGGCTTCAGGACGAACTTGGCGCGGCCGGCGAAGTGGAGGCCCGCTTCGTCGATGGAGCCCATGTCGCCGGTGTAGAGCCAGCCGTCGCGCGACAGCGAGTTGGCGGTGGCTTCCGGATCGGCGATGTAGCCGAGGAAGTTCTGCGGGCCTCGGAAACAGACGTGGCCGATTTCGCCGGAGGGGGCCGCCGCGCCCGCCACACCCCCGCTTTCCATCGGCTGGCGGATCGACATTTCGTAGACGGGCATGGCCCACCCGATGCTTCCGGCGACTTCGGCCGGGTCGGGCGTCAGGTTCGTGTAGGTGCAGAAGCCGGACGCCTCCGTCAGGCCGAGCCCGGTGCCGATGCGCGGGCCCATGCGCAACATGCGGTCGAGGAACGGGCGCGGCACGGACTGGCCGCCGTAGACCACCGACTTCACGCTCGCGAAGTTGCGGGCGGCGTAGTTGGCCGTGCGCCACTCCATCTGGAAAAGCGCCGGGATCTGGCCGATCAGGGTGACGCCGTATTGTTCGATGGCGTCGAGCGACTTCACCGCGTCGAAGATCTCGAGCGTAACCGCCGTGCCGCCCATGTAGAGGGTGGTCATCAGCAGCTCCGACTGTCCGCCGACGTGGGAAGCCGGCAGGTTGCAGAGGGTGCGCTCGCCCGGGCCGAATTCAAACGCGGAGCCGAGGCAGAGATTCTGGCAGGCAATGCCGCGGTGCGATAGCAGGGCGGCCTTCGGCGATCCGGTGGAGCCGGTGGTGAAGATCACCTGCGCGCCGTCGTTTTCGGAGAGGTCGGCGGGGGTCGGGGCCGCGGGGTTCGCCATGGCGCGATGCATCAGGACGCCGAAACTGACCGCGCCCTGGATGCAGGCCGCGGGTTCGGAGAACTGAATCAGGCATTCGACGAAGGGGCAGCGCGCGCGGACCGCTTCGCCGAGCGCGGCGAAATCGGCGGCGGGCGTCTTGCCGAGGAAGGCGTAGCCTTTGGCGCGGATCAGGGTGAGGCAGCGCAGGACCTCGGGCGGTTGCAGGCGGAGGTCGAGGGGCGCGTGAATGACGCCCAGGCGGAAGCAGGCGTATTCCAGCAGAATGTGTTCGTTGAGCAGGGGCAGGGAGGCGGCCAGGACGTCGCCCTTGCGGAAGCCCATGCGGGCGAGTTCGGCGGCCAGCGCCATGGATCCCCGCTGGAGCTCGGCCCAGGTGAGGCTCGTGCCTCGCGTGGCGTTGAGGACGGCGGCGCCGGTGGGGTTGTGCGCGGCCCAATGGTCCACGGCGGCGTGCAGCAGGTGGCGATCGGCGTATTCGGTTTCGAACTGGTGGAGGGTGACTTGAGGGAAGGCGGGGCCTGGCATTCCTACATACGGTATCATGGCGCGGGGTTTTGGGCCCTTTTTGGAGACGGAGATGTTCCGCGCCGCGCCGGGACCCAGGTGGATCAGTTGCCGTAAACTACGCTGGGCTGTACGCTGCCGGCGATATTCGTGCAAGGTCCGCACGCCAGCGCATAGTCGGGGCGCAACGCGTGGATCAGGGCCGGGAGTTGGTCGGGATCGGTGGGACGGTGTTCGAGCGAGATCGCGAGCCTCGGCCGGAATCGCGTCAGGGTCGCGGCGGCGCCGCGAAGCGCATTCGGCTCCGCGCCTTCGATGTCCATTTTGATGAAGTCGACGCGGGTCAACTTGAGGTCGGCCACGAGATGGTCAATGGTGGTCAGTTCGATCGAAGGTCCTTTCAGTCCCCGATCGAGAGCCACGCTGTTGGCGCTCGAAGCGAGCCGGTCGCTTGAGGTGAGCGGCAGGACGTCGTCCTTGTCCCAGACGCCCTTGGGCGCCAGGATGACCCGGCCCGACGCGATTTCCCGCGCGAAGGTGCGGCGAAGGCAGGCAAGCGGTGATGGGCCCGGATCGATGGCGACTACGATGGCCGCCCCCTGTAACAGCGCCCGGCGCGTGACCACACCGACGTTCGCGCCGCAATCGAGAACCACGTCGTCCGGTCCGACGCGGCCGGCCATGCGGTAGCCGTCCTCCTTTTGTTCCGCCAGTTCTTCGATGAAGGCGTAGTAATCGCGCTTGGGGATCCAGAAGTCGCCGAGTTCGGTGGCCAGTTGCTCCAATTCACCGTCGACGCGAAGGACCCTCACGGCGCGTTCGACGGACTCCTTCTCTCGCGCCTCCTGTGTCGACACGGCCTGCCCGAACGCCTGGACGGCGGAGCATTTGTCGCTGCGGTGGCTGATGAGCGCCGGCGCCGTGGAGATGCCGCGGGCGAAGCCGGCCACGCGGATGGCGGCATCCATGGCCATGGCGGATTTCGGCGCCAATCCGAAGACGGCGAGTAATCCGCACAAGACGAGAGCAAGAGACAGGGCCAGAGCCTTTTTCATGACCACCACTCAGAAGATCGGCCGGAGAGGGCCGCCCCATTAGCTCCTCTTGCTGGTCATTGGCGCCATCGAAGCGGGCGTGGCGCCGGGTAGCCGAGTCCGAGTCCAGGAACATGCGGATGTTCCGGTTCAGAATAGGATGCGATTCGTAGGAAGGTGGGGGGATCGCTCGTTTGCGGGGTTCAAAAGCGAGCTAAGTCGTTGGCTCTAATGGTCGGGCCGCCGGGATTTGAACCCGGGACCTCTTGCACCCCAAGCAATAGGAATCAATCACTTACAGACATCGGTACTGAAAACAAAAGACTTACAGACGGGCATTTTGGACGCCAAATGGACGCCAGGGCCGCCAAGGGCCTTTCGGACTCCGATCGGACTCCTGCTCCGGCCGTCTAGCTGAATAGAGGAGCCAAATCATGCGACCGCCTATCACATAGAAAGCAGGCGGTTTAGCACACCCTTCGGCCAATTGCCATCCTTTTTTACCGGCCTGGGCTTTCTGGGTTGACGGCGACCCGGTTTGCGGCTGTAATAGAAGTAGCTCATCCACCATGTGTGGAAGGAGTTACGGTGCCGTCCACCAAGGGCGGCATCAGCCTTATTATCTACAACTTAGATCGCGACCACTCCTTCTCAAGCTTAAGACGCTGATGGTCTTTCTCCACGCAATAGGCCGTCCACGGAAGGTAATACACTCCATTCTGACCAGAGCGCTCCGCGAGAATCACGACGTACGAAAAATCGATCACCGCTATTGCAATTCTCGGTTCGCCGTTTCGAAACTGCCGCCAGACTTTCACGTAGTCTGATTCTGAGTCGTGAATTAAGGGTCGCGGCCAGCGGATTCGTTCACAGCGCCTCAAGTTCGGTATGCGTTCAGACTCGACAGCGCCTTCTGAGATGAAGTGCCAGAATGTCGCCTCCTTGTCCTTCTCTATCGGGTGCCGCTTGAGGCCGAGTTTTCGCCCGCGGAAGTCCGGCCTATTCGTCACGAAGTCCTGACAGAAGTACTCGTAGAGGGCAGTCTCGTACAGAGTCCACTCTCCTCCGTAATGCTGAAGCAGGACCAGAGCGGGCAGCGATGCGGTTGGACTCATGAACCTTCCCGAGGCGCCCAACGGAATACGTTGAACTTGCTTTCAGACAACCAACTTGATTCGGTGATGGTCTGTCGGTGGGTCCTCTTAGTTGTCAACTCGACCAGGGCGCTCTTCGCCTGACTTGAGTTCAGGCCACGTACCGCGTATGCCACGGATCCGGCCAACAGGTCCGCCAACTGAATCAACTGAACCTCGTGCGAATGCACAGCCTGAACCCACTCCAGCACCTCATGATCGAAGTCCCGCATGTGGTTGCACAGTACGTCGTGGAGCTTCCTAATCTTCCCAGCACTGTTCGTGTCCTTTATATCGAGATAGACTCGATACCGATCTTTTCGATCAGCCAGCAGACGCCGGAGCAGGTAGTAATACATCTTGTAATACCAAGTGTCATGGTCTTGTCCAAAGGCATCGTGCTGTAAGCTGCCTTTCGGCGCAATCACGCATCGGAATCTGAGAGCCCTTTCGTCGAAGAACAAGCAAATGATGTCCTGATAAAAGTCGAGCTTTCCTGGCGAGACCTTCCCCCACTTCATCTCGAAGGCCGCAGGCAGATTGTGTCTGACCTTCGCTTCCCGGATCGCGGATGAAATGTCGCGGACTCGATCTGCGTGGCACCAGACGGCTCCTAACACCATGGCCGGTTGTCCGTCGTGCTCGAGATGGCAACTCTCGTCGCAGTAGATGTTTATGGTATCGCCCACAGGGAGTTACATCACCTATTGAATCACAGGAATTTGCCCGAGGCAGATCTGCCCTGCAGGGGGCTTGGCCCTCAACTCGCGTGCACAGATCTCCCGTCAAAGACGAAACCCAGCCCCGGAGAGAATTTCCGCGCAGGGGACACTGACGGAGAAGGGAGTCCTTTAATCTATGCCCGGAATAGAGGCAAGAAGTGCGGGGTTGCTAAGCGGCGAGGTGTCTATTGAAGGATGGGTGTTGCAGGGCGAGTTTGGGCAAGATCCTGAGGGACTTCGGCTACGACCGCTGCCGAACACTCAGTGCGCATTCCTAAGCTTCGCTTGCTGCAGGCCTCAGCCAGTTTCGTTAGGAGACTCAGTTCCTTCTGTAGGGGCTCGAATTGAACATATTGTCCTTCGAAGCCTGCTCGGACGGTTGGTCTGGGGGCTTGATTCCTGTCTCGCGGGTTTCGGAATCAGGAGAAGGTGACGACGATCTTGTGGGGTTCTTCCGGTCCGCCTCAGCCGGCGAGGCCCGAACCGCCACACGTAGCGCAGACGCCAGTTCCTTTGCAGTGGGGGCATTCGGGTTGGGCGGAGTTGATCTTTACGTTGATCCCGGTTCCGTTGCAGTGGCCGCAGCGGCTGTTTCCCTGGAAGACACCTTCTGCGCAGTCCCGGCGGCGTCCGCGTCGTCTCATGGCGTGGAGGGTGTCACGAACTTTCGTTGCGACGGCTCTTGGCGTTCGGGCGACTCGCACCGAGTGCTGGACTATCGAAGCACAGGCGGATGCCGGTACGGATGAGCTGAGATGTGCCAAATTGTCGGGTTTAGACGGACGAATTGTCGGGTTCTCAGGTAGGAGAGAGCGTCTGAGACTTGAGGGCGTTTTCTGACGCCAGCCAGAACATCGGTTGGAGTCCGGAAAGTGGACTCCGAATGGACTCCAACAAGAGGTCTCGAAGACGGGAGAAGCGGGGAAGTGTTTGAGAAGTTTGGTCGGGCCGCCGGGATTTGAACCCGGGACCTCTTGCACCCCAAGCAAGCGCGCTAGCCAGGCTGCGCCACGGCCCGAAGCATTCAGTGTAACACAGGGAGCCGGATCGCCCTCTTCACTCGATTCTCACCGCACCCGCCGGCGCCGCCGTGCTCAGCCTGGAGAAAACAACCCCGTCCAAAACGAAATCCCGGCGTATGTGACCCGCCGGCCGCGTGTACGCCACCCTCACCACGCTGACAGCGGTCCGCGCCTCCGGCATGGCGATGAACGCCGATCCCATGGGCCAGGCGTCCAGCCCCGCCGCCACCGGAGCATACGACGGTGGCGTCTGGTACATCCCGCTCCAACGCCCGATATCCGCCTCCAGCCAACCCGGCGGTTGACGGAACGCGTACCGGCATTGCACCGTCACCGGCGTTCTCTCGTACGGCGGCGCGGCCACGCACAGACCTCCGTCGGGCATCTCTACCGGCCTGCCGCCCACCGTCAGCCGCACAATCTCCGGCCTCCCTTGAACGTCAAAAACACCGCCCCATTGACGCGCACCGGTTTGTCCTTCACGCGCTCATAGAACGGTCGCGGCAGCACCGTTTCGATGCTCATGACCGTACCAAATGTCGTCAGACGGGTGGTCGGGCTCTTGCCGGAGCTCCAGACCTCGCCGTCCGGCGACCTCACCTCGACGGTCAGGGCGTCGATCACCGGGGCGGGGCCCGCCGGCAGTCCCGACAACACAACGGGCAACTCAACCTCCGCGCGGTCCGCCTCCACGTTCACCGCGCCGAGCCACGGACGCCGGACGTCGGCCTCCACCTTGCATGCCGCGGCGCCGGGAACCCCGCCCGCAACGACGGTCTGCACCTGGTAGGCCAGCTTCCACGGCACGAGCGCGAAGCCGAACTCCGCCACGATCCAAGCCGCCGAGATCAGCCCCCGGTTGACCCAGGTGGAGCGGCGGGCGTACTGCATCCCAACACACCCCGCGGCGGCGATCGCGATCACCAGGATGCCGCCCGTCAGCCCGATCCACAGCAGCGGCTCCCATTGGAGGTCGATCTTCGGGTTCGGCAGGTAGGCCGGCGCGACGGCGACCACCCACGCAACCAGAAAGCCCAACAGCATTTGCGCCATGCCGGAGGTTACGCTGGCCAGGGCCGCCACCGGAATAACGAACCCGGCGGCGAAGGCGGCGTGCCTCCACAGCAGGGCCGGCGCTACCGCCCCCAGCCGGAATCCCGCCCCCAGCGCGATGGCGGCGTCGGCCGCCAGGAACGGCAGCATGACGAACGCAACGATGAACAGAGCCTTGGCGAGCAGCAACGATCCGCGGCGATACGGGCGCGTCAGCCAGAACTGGGAGTCCCCGGGCAGCGTTTCGGCGTGGATGACGCGGGCGATCAGCACCCAGGCGGCCAGGGGGACCAGAACCATGGCCGGAGTCGGCGACGACACCGCCCCAGGCGCCGGCCCCATCGCCGCCACCGCATACACCGACATCGCCACCACCGTCAGCACGATCTCGTACCGCATCTGCCGGGCGTCTTTTCTGAATATGTGCAGAGCCTGTTTCACGGGTCACGCCGCCTTTCCCGACGTTTTCGCGGATCCCGGCGCCTTCGCCAGCGCCACGAAGATCGACCGCAGGGGCATCGGCTGGAACGAAATCTCACGGACATCGCCAAACAGGCGACGCACCTCGGAAGCGGTCCGCTGTTCGTCGAAACGGCTGTCGAAGAACCGCACCGCCGCTCCCGCCGCTTCCGGCCGCAGCCAATCCCGAGGCCACTCCGGCGGCAGCGGCCGCGGCGCGTCCAGGCAGACCAGCACCTCGCGGAAGCGCCCGCGCAGCGACGCCATCTCCTCGGAAAACAGCAGCCTCCCGCCGTCCAGATAGCCGATGTCGCTCGCGAAACTCTCGATTTCCGCCAGATCGTGCGACGACAGCACGACCGTCGCGCCATCCGCGTTTTCAAGCAGGCCTTCGATCAATTCGTCCCGCACCAGGGCGTCCAGACCGCTGAATGGCTCGTCCATCACGATCAGGCGCGGCCGGTAGGCCAGCGAGGAAGCCAGCGCCGCTTTCATCAACATTCCGCGCGATAGATGTTTCAGCTTTCGGTTCCCCGGCAGGTCGAACCGCTGGAGCAGCACGTCGCGCCGCGCGTCGTCCCAGTCCGGGTAGAACGGCTTCATGTAATCGAGAAACTCGCGCACGGTCATCCACGAGGGCAGCCGCTGGCTTTCGGAAACGTAGCCGATCCGCGTGAAGTCCTCGGCCCCCAGTCGCGTCGAGTCGCGCCCCATCACCGTCGCGCGGCCCGCCGACGGCCGCAGCAGATTCATCAGGATCTTCAGCGTGGTCGTCTTGCCCGCTCCGTTGGGCCCCACCAGGCCGTACACCGCGCCTTCGGTGACGCTCAGGTTCAATCCGTCCAGCACCCGGTTTCCACCGAACCGTATGGCCAGATCCGCCGTCTCCACCGCCGTACTCATGCGCCGCTCCCATCCAACCGTTTCCAATGCTGTTCCAGGGCCGCCGACACCTCCGCCAGCGTCAGCCCCAACGTTTTGGCTTCCACCACCAGTTGCTCAAGCTCCTTCTTGAGCAGGTTGGCGCGCTCGGCCGCCGTCGAGCCCGCGCGCACCGACACCACCGTTCCGATACCCGCCCGCACCTCGATGAGCCCTTCTGAAACCAGTTGCGCGATCACCTTGTGCGCCGTGTTCGGGTTGATCTTCAGCTCCGTGCTGAGGGTTCGCACCGAGGGGAACGGATCGCCGGGCCGCAACCGTCCGGAGAGCACCGCCTTTTTGGCCGCGTACACCACCTGCTCGTACAGGGAAAGCCCGGGTTCGAAGGCCAGGTGGAACGGGATCACAGGTGTACTATGACACGCAGTACACCTGCTGTCAAGCCTCCGCCTCACGCCTGGAGCGTCCCTGCGTCACCCGTCCGTTCAGGGAGCTTGACAGTCGACGGGATACTATATATTCTCGATCATGATACTAGAGTATTGACCATGAAACTGCTTCGCCTCGCTCCCGTCCTCGTCGCCGTCGCCCTGCTCCGGGCCCAAAGCGGCGACAGTTCCGTCTCCGGCGCCGTCAAGGACCCGGCCGGCTCGGCCATCCCGGCCGCCAACATCACGGTGGTCAACATCCGCACGGGGGTCCAGCAGGCTACGTTTTCCAACGACTCGGGACTGTACCGCGTTGGCGGACTCGTGCCCGGATCCTACCGCGTGGAAGTGGACGCGGTCGGCTTTGACCACCTGGTGCGCGGGCCGGTCGCCATCGAGGTCAGCCGGAACCTGGCGCTGGACATCGCACTCCAGGTCGGCAAGCAGAGCGAGATCGTGACGGTGACCGAAGGAGCGCCGCTGGTGGACTCCCAATCCTCGACCGTGGCGCAGACCGTCAATCAGCGGATGCTGGACGGGCTTCCACTGCCGAACCGCGCCGCCTCCTCGCTCGCCGCGCTCGCGCCCGGAGTGGTCATGATCGACAGCGGCGCCGGAACCGCCGAGAACTACCCGGTGTTCAGCGTCGCCGGCGGCCGCGCCCGCAACCAGAGCTTCACGCTCGACGGCGGAAATGTTTCAAACGCGGTCGGCCTGACGCGTCCGCAGCAGCTCACCAGCCTGCCGGTGGACGCCATGCAGGAGTTCAAGATCATCGCCAACACGTACTCGGCCGAATACGGTCACTCCACCGGCGGCATCGTCACCATGTCCACGCGTTCCGGCTCCAACGAGTATCACGGCACGCTGTTCGAATCGTTGCAGAACGACGCGGTGAACGCGCGCAACTACTTCGCCGCCAAGCGCGCGCCGGTGCGCCTGAACCAGTACGGCGGCACGTTCGGCGGACCCATCCGCCGCGACAAGACGCACTTCTTCGTCAGTTGGGAGCAGACGCGCCAACTCACCAGTTTCGACGTCACGTCCACGGTTCCCACGGCGCTCAACCGCGTGGGCGACTTCTCCGACCTGCGCAGCACGGCCGGCCGCCAGATCCTGATCTACGACCCCGCCTCGGGCGCCACCGCCGCCACGCGACAGCCCTTTGCGGGCTCCGTGATTCCGCTCGCGCGGTTCGACGCGGTTTCGCGCGCGGCCCTGGCCTATCTGCCGGCGCCGAATCGCGCCGGAACCGCCACCAACGCCAACAACTTCTTCGGAAGCAGCCGCAACGAACTGAGCCGCAATATCGTAGTGGGCCGCCTGGACCATCAACTTCGCCCGGCCGATCTCATCACGGCGCGCTACTACATCAACGACGCGAACACCAACAACTCGGGAACCTACGGGATCCCCGCCGCCGATCCGCTGGCCGACATCACCGACGTGCGCATCCAGTCGATCCTCGGCGCGTACACGCACGTGTTCAGTCCCACGCTCACCAACGATTTCCGCTTCACCTATCTGCGCCGCAAGTTCCTCGACTGGCGGCCCGGCGCCGGCGAGAACCTGGCGGCGAAGATCGGCCTGTCGGGCGTTTCCGACGCGGCCTTTCCGGCCTTCACGATCCCCGGTTACGGTGTTCCGGCCGGCTTTGTGGCGGGCAACGTGACGGTCCCCTCCACCGGAGCTACGCTGGGTAACCCGACGGCGGTGGCGCGCATTCAGACGCCCATCACCGACCGTCAGTTCATCGACTCGATCTCCTGGTTCCGCGGCCGCCACGCCTTCAAGTTTGGCGGGGAGTACCGCATGGGCGCCAACGACGAGATCCGCGACCGCGGCTCGGCCGGCGTCTTCACCATCAGCCCGCAGATCACCGACCTGCCAGGCTCCTCCTCCACCACCGGCAACTCGTTGGCGAGTTTCCTGCTCGGCGAAGTGAACGCCGCCAGCATCCAGGTCTCCGACAAGATCCCCTCGCGCGCCTCCTACATGGCGTTCTACTTTCAGGACGACTGGCGCGTCACCGACCGGCTGACCGTCAACGCCGGCCTGCGCTACGAAGTCGAGTTCCCGCGTTGGGTGGTGGGAAACAAGATGAACTCGTTCGATCCCACGGCGATCAATCCGGTTTCCGGCACTCCCGGCGTGGTCACCTTCGCCGGCGTCAACGGGACGCCCACGCGCGCCTTCGCCACGGACTGGAACAACCTGGGTCCGCGCCTGGGTTTCGCCTACAAACTGCCCGGCGCCTCGCAGACGGTCATCCGCGGCGGGGCGGGCTTCTTCTATGGACCCACGGTGAGCAACACCATCGGCGACGTCGCCTCGCTCGGCTTCTCGACCTCGGCCAGCTACGCCGTCTCCCAGGCCGAAACACAGAGCGTGTTCCAACTGCGCTCCGGATTTCCGGCCGTGACGCGCCAGGCCATCGGGGCGGGCTTCGGAGCGGTCCCGCTGGGGCAGAAGGTGAACACGTCGGTGGCCTTCTTCAATCCGAAACAGGCCGCGCCCATCTCCTATCAGTACAACTTCAGCGTTCAGCGCGAGGTTGCGCGCGACCTGCTGGTGGAAGCGGGCTATATCGGCAACGTAAGCCACCATCTCACCGCCAACGACTTTACCCTGAACCAGGTTCCGCCCCAGTTGATGACCACGGGCAACGCGCAGTTGGCGCGGCCGTTCCCGCAGTTCAACAACGTGACGTGGATCAACCCGTCTATCGGTAACTCCACCTATCACGCCGGGTTCCTGCGCGCCGAAAAGCGGATGAGCGGAGGCCTGTCGCTGCTGGCTCACCTCACCTTCTCCAAGTTCATCGACGACGTGGAAGCGGCCAACGAATTCGGCGCCACCGGCAGCTACATGGACGCCTATAACCGGCGGCTCGACAAGGGGCTGAGCGGCAGCGACGTCCCCCGCCGCTTGGTGGTGACGCTGCTGTACGAACTGCCCTCGTACAAGGGCTCCCGCATTTTGAACGCGGTCGCGGGCGGCTGGAAGCTCGGTGTGCTCCAGACGGCGGAATCCGGCCCCACGTTCACCGTCATCAGCACTGCGAATACCACCAACGCTTTCCCCGCCGGATCGCCGCGGCCGAACCTGCTCGCCGACGCCGCGCTGCCCGGCGACCAGCGGAACGTGCGCCGTTGGTTCGATACGTCCGCCTTCGCGAACCCCGCCGCGCTGACGTTCGGCAACTCGCCGCGCGGGGGATTTCGGGCGGCGCCGGTCATCTCCACCGACGCCACCTTTGAGAAGAGCTTCGCCCTGACGGAGCGATGGCGGGCGGACGTGCGCGGCGAATTCTACAACCTGCTGAACCACGCGATCTTCAACATCCCGGGGTTCACTCTGGGCGCCGCCGACTTCGGCGCCGTGTCCAGCGCCCGCTCGCCGCGCACGGCCCAGCTTTCGCTACGGCTTAGCTTCTGACGGCTGCGTCAATTTCAGAAGCAGCGTCCGGCAGGCGTCGTCGTCGCAGCGCGTGATCTTGGCCTCGCCATCCCGGATCACGCCGCGGACCTTGTAGGTGGTGACGATGTCGCCGGAAATCACCACCGCGATCCGCCCACCCAGGTGCTCGCGCGTGAAGGTCTCCAGCCGCTTGGCGTGCTCCGGCGCAAGCTTCACGTTCAGCATGGTGAAGCCGCGGTCGTCCTGGGCCGCCTTGGGGGGCTCGGCCAGGATGAGCGGGACGAACCGCGAAGCGTCCAGCGCGAAGTATTCGCCGCCGTACTTCATCACCCGCTCGCCGTCCACGCCCGTGCGGGCCTGTTCCGCTGACGGCCCCGTCTTCACCACCGCGTACACGCCGTTGGCCAGCGGAGCCTCTCCGAAACACGCCGCCATGGAACACACGGCGAGCGTAATAAAACATTTCCGTGTCATATTGGATCCTCAAAAAAAGCAGATAGGTGGACACGCGGCCCGCCGGGCAGCGCCGGCAGGCGAAACGCTTTCGAGAGGATCTAGCGCGGAGGAGGCCGGCGGCGCAAGGGCGGGAAATCGAGGTGGGACTCAGGCCGCGGGTCGCCGCCATCGGTCCCGCTGGCCATGCGGCGCGAGGCGTCCGGCCGTACGGCGCACCGCCCCGCCGTGGGTAGAGCCGCCGTGGGCGCCGCGGCAACGGACCATTCGCCGGATTCGATCGCTACCGGCGTCGACGGCTGCGATGCGTCCATCGCCCGGCCCGTCGCGCCGCCCAGGCTCCACTGGACGAGCGTCGCCAGGGCCACCGCCAGCGCCACTCCGGCCAACGCGCCGACGACGGCCCATCGCAACCGCGGCCTTACGCCCATGACACCCCGATTGTAGAGCCAGCGCCTGGAACGGTCAATCGCCTATTCGTCCCGATGCGCGGCGGCCGGCGTGAACGCCGGAGCGCACACCGCTACATACTCCGCGCCGTCTTCGCCCGGCGTGCTGTAGCGCACCCATTCTCCCTTGGCCGCCACGATGGCCTGCCCTTCGTGGACCTCCAGCACGCCGCCTTCAAACTCCACTCGCAGGCAACCTCGCAGCACCAGCGTGTACTCGTCGAACTCCGGCCTCTGCCCGGGCTCCGACCAGCCCGCCGGGCTCCGCATATGCGCAAGGCTCACCGCCGCGTCGCCCGAGTTCACATGGCCCACGTACTCATCGATGAGCTTGTGTCCGGGAACCGGGATCCGCGTGGGCGAGGCAATCAATCGAGGCATCAATACGTCTCCACTTTCATCTTCTCGCGTGGAGGGAACAGATACACGGAGGGCAGGCTCGCGTTTCCGTCCGCGTCCACCGCCTCCACTCCGAACACGTACTCGTCCACCGAGACGCCCGGAAGCAGCAGGTCCTTGGCGTCCTTCTTCACGAAGAACGAGCGTTCCCACAGCGCCTGCGTAGTCGAACGCATCAGCACCAGGTAGCCCGCCAGGTCCGGCTCGGTCGCCGGCGTCCACCGCAGTTGGGCGTCATAGCGCGACTTCCCGCGCCCGATCATGGGCTGCAACTGCCCCTTGCGAGGCCCGGACTGAATCGGCTCGAACGCCGTGGGAGCCTTCGGCGCAAGAGCGAGCGTCGCCGCCACCGCCGCGTTGATCTTCGCCACGCGCGTGGTGTAGCCCGGCGACATGTTCGCCAGCGTATCGGTGGCGGTGTGCTGGTTGGCGTAGTTCTCCATGGCCGAGCTGATGCGGATCGCCGTGAAGCCTTCCTGGTTGAGCGGCGTGTGATCGCCGCCGCGCGCCAGGCGGTCGGAGCGGAACACCAGCTCCACTTTCATGGACGGCACATAGCGTTCACCGACTTCCTTCAGATACCGCGCCAGTTGCCGCGAAGGCGAATCGTTCGGATCCTCTGAGAACACGCGGACGGAGGCGCCGTCCGCTTCGCCGTTGCCGGAAAGGTCGCTGCCGATGATGTCGTTGTTCAGCACCGCTTCCAGCGGACGGCCCTGTTTGCGGGCGTCCTGGGCGAACAGTGTGGCGCCGATCAGCCCCTCCTCCTCGGCGGTGAAGAGGATGAACACCAGCGTCTTGTCGAACTCGTGCTGGCTCATCACGCGCGCCAGCTCCATCACCGCCGCCGTGCCGCTGCCGTCGTCGTTGACGCCGGGCGCGGGCGTATCCGGATCCGCCGGGCGCACCTGCTCGCCGGCGCGCCGCTGCTCCTCGGTGAGGGGGGCGCGCAACGCCAGCGTATCGTAATGCGCCGACACGGCCACCTCGCGATCCTTGTTGATCGTGCCGGGCAGGCGGGCAACGATGTTGGTGAGTTCGACGTCCGCGGTGATCCGCCCTTGCTTCTTCACCCGGTGTTTGTCGAGCGTGACTTCCAGCCGCGGGCTGTAGCCGCGCAACTCCGACTCGATCCACCGCATGGCCGCTCCGACGCCATGGTCCGGATCGGTCCGCGAGGAGTTCACGTTGCGCGTGCCGAAGGCCTCGAGCTTCTTCAGATTGGCGGTGATGCGTTCCATCGACACGCCGTCGACGATGCGCGTCACCGCGGGATTCAGGGTGGCGGGCTGCGCGAACGCCGGCGCCGCCAGCGTCAGCAAGGGCAGAAAGTACGTGAACCGCATGTGTTGTGAAGCGACGATGATAGCATGCGGCCCGGAGCGGCCCCGTGGACTAGCTTCCCGCGTGATACGTCTTCTGATACTTGTTCCGGCTGTTGTACACCGTGTAGGCCCCGCTGGGCTCCACCGTCAGCTTGATGTACTTGCCTTCGCACTGCTGGTCGAGGTTGGCGATGAAGGTGTCCGGCGCGTTTGTCTCCTTGCCGCCCGCCATGGCGAAATGCAACTGCCAGATGTCCTCGAGCCCCGGCGACGATCGGATCACCTTCCACGCCGACGGCGACCCGCCCTTCTTTGCGCCGTTGTTCATGATCGCCACCGTCGGATGCAACGCATGCACGATCGCCGGCGCGTTCGATTGATCCAGGCCATGATGCGTGGTCAGGTAAACGTCCACCTTGCCCAGCAGGTTCGCCGGACACGCCAGATCCAGTTCCTTGTTCCAGGTGAGGTCGCCCAGGTCGACAAACCGGAATCCGCCGTACTTCAGGACGAACCCGGTCGAACGCGCATTCTCGGTCGGATCCACGGCCTTCTTCTCGCTCGCCGCGCAGGCCGGATTGGGTTGGCCCGCGCCCGGCAGCGCCTGGGCCAGGTGCTCGCCGTTCGCCTGGACGATAGTGATGTCCACGCCCTTCATCGGGATTGTGTCGCCCGGCTTCACGGTCCGCTTTTGGGAGTTTTGCGAAGCCTTGGCGTACACCTCGCTCATCTCGCCGGCCGACTTGCCCGTCTCGTTGTTGGGGCCATGATCGATGAACGTGCCCACCGGGATCCGTTCGGAAAGCGCGAACGCTCCGCCGACATGATCCAGATGATAGTGCGTCACCAGCACGTAGTCGATCTTTTTGAGCTTGGCCGCCTTGGCCACGGCGCGGATACGATCGGCGTCGCGGCCCCCATAGCCCAGCCAACCCGTGTCCACCACCATCGATTCGCCCGACGGCCCGACGATCACCGTGGCCTGGCCGCCCTCCACGTCGACGAAGTAGATTTCGAGATTCTTCGCGGCCCAGACCGGTGTGATGGCCGCGATCAGCGCGAGGATCAGGAGTCTCATTGCACGCGATGCTACCACAACCGTGCGCCGAGGACGCCGCGCCTGGCCCGCCTTCAACGTTTGGGCAGCGCCTGGTCGTAGGTCCGGCTTCGCGCCGCGGGCGCCTCGAGCAACGGCAGCGCGCCGTTCTTCTCGGCCTCCACCCACCACAGCCTCTTCATCTCCTCGAGTTTGGCCGGATTGCTCGCCGCCAGGTCATCGGACTCGGTGAAATCGTTGGCGACGTTGTACAATTCCCAGCGGTCCTGGCTGAAGTCCGTGCCGGGAACGTGCATGCTGACCGCCTTCCAGCCCTTGCTCCAGATGCCCCGGCTGCCCCAGAGCTCGAAGTACTGCGTATCGCGCGGGTCGGGCGCCTGCCGGTTCTCGAACGTCGGCCGGATCGACTTACCCTGCAGCGGGATCTGACAGACGCCTTCGAACGTCGACGGCGCTGGAACGCCCGCCAGGTCGAGCGCCGTCGGCGTGATGTCGATCACATCGACGAACTGCGTCCGCTTGCCCTTGGCCTGTATGCCGGCCGGCCAGGAGACGATGAACGGAGTCTGCACTCCGCCCGCGTAGGGCCATAGCTTGTAGTATTTGAACGGCGTGTCCGACGCCATGGCCCACGGCCGTGGATACAAAGGCTGCGTCTTTTCCGAGCCTAACTCGTCCAGGCGCGCGTACATCTGCTCCGCCGTCATGTTGTCGCCGTATGGACGCTGGAATCCACCGCGGAGCCCTGCCTCGGGCGCGCCTCCGTTGTCCGACAGGAAGAAGATTGCGGTGTTATCGAACAGCTTGTGCTCTTTGAGCCAATTCACCACGCGGCCGATCTGCTCGTCGGTGTGCTCGAGGAAGCCCGCGTAGGCCGCCATGAAGCGCGCATAGACGGCGCGTTCGTGTTCGGAAAGGTCGGTCCAGGCCGGATCGCCCGGATTGCGCGGCGGCAGCTTCGTGTCGGCCGGTATCACGCCGAGTTCGATCTGGCGCTGGAAGCGTTCCTCGCGAATGCGGTCCCAGCCCTTCGCATATACCGGCGCGTACTTGTCGATGTACCGCCGGGGAACCTGTAGCGGCGCGTGAGTGGCGCCGAAGGCGAGATAACTGAACAGGGGCTTGGCCGCATCGGCCGAAACATGGTCGCCGGTCATGGCCAGTAGCTTGTCGACGATGTCGACGGAGAAATGATAGTCGGACTGAGCGGGCCGCTTGACGGCGTGGTTATCTTCGATCAGGTCGGGATGATACTGGTCGGTCCAGCCGGAGAGGAATCCGTAGAACCGGTCGAACCCCTTGCCGAGGGGCCAGTTCGCCCGGTCGCCCGAAGCGCGCTGGTCGCGTCGGGGAACCAGGTGCCACTTGCCCACGCCCACGGTCGAATAGCCGCCGGCGCGTAGCACTTGCGCCACCGTCGCGGCCGCCGGCGTGATCCGGCCGCGCGAGTGCGGGTAACCGAAATCGTCTTCGGCGAGCTCCTTCATGCCGACGGCGTGGCTGTTGCGGCCCGTCAGCAGGCTGGCGCGGGTGGGCGAACAGATCGCCTTGCAATGGAAGTTGTTGTAGAACAGCCCGCCCGCCGCCAGAGCGTTGATGTTCGGCGTGTTGATCTCCGAGCCATAGCACCCCAGGTCGGAAAAGCCGGTGTCATCCAGGACGATGTACAGGATGTTCGGCGCCCCTGGACGTGGATGCGGCGCCGCCAGTGGAGCCGGTTTCGAATCGCGCGCCGTGCGGCCGATCGAGCCCGCGAAGCCCGAGGAGGGCGTCGCCTCACAGGCGCTCTGCGCGGCCCCGCGCGCCGCCAGGCCGCCCGCTAGCGCCGCGCCCAATAACTTCCGTCGTGAAAAATCGCTTGGTTGACTCATGCACCCTATCTCGAAGCTAGACGCGGCGGCTGGGATCGTCCGGGATATTGAAGGAGTCTCCCGTGTCCGCCACCCACTGTCTCAGCCGTTCTGTGAGTTTCTTTCGCTCCGCGGCATAGCGGTTGTTGAAGGCCAGGTTGGCCTGTTCGTACGGGTCCTCATTCAGGTTGTGCAGAATCCATGGGACCCCCTCGAAGCACACGAACTTCCAGCCGTCCCTGGTGACGACGCCCCGGTAAGGGCGGTTGATGCTGTCGGGATGGCCGGTGGGCACAACCATTTGCAGATACGCGGAATCGGGCTCGGCCTGCGCGGCGGGCTTGTTCAGCCGGTGATGCGACAGGTCGGCCCCTTGCATCCAGTCCGGCTTCTTGAGGCCGCACAGGCCCAACGTGGTCGGAGCGATGTCGACGTGGTTCACCAGAGCCGGAATCCGGCCCACTTTGCGGTCCTGATAGCGGGGAATCTCGCCGCTGATGATGAATGGGATGCGGATCGACTCCTCGAATGGGTTCGTCTTGCGAAACATGCCCTGGGAGCCGTGCATGTCGCCATGGTCGCTGAAGAAGACCAGGTGCGTGTTGTTGGCCAGGCCGGCCGCGGTCAACGCCGCGCGAATGCGGCCGATGTTATGGTCCCAGTTCTCGATCATGGCGTAGGCGCCGGCGAGTTCGCGGCGCGCCACGTCCTGCACGCGATGCGAACCGGGCACGTTCGGCCGCATCACCAGCGCGGCGGGGTTGAAGCGCGCCATGTACTCGGGAGGGGCGATGTAGGGGTCGTGCGGCGGCTGCACCGAAAGCGCCGCGAAGAAGGGTTTCGCGCCGGGCTTCTTCTGCTCCTCGCCGCGGTCTTTCACATATTTGATCAGCAGGTTCGATAGTTCGTCGGTTTCATACCCGGGCAAGCGGTAGTGGAACGCGTCCTTGCCCGCTCCGCCGTGGACCCACGAATCGTACTGGCTGTTGTTGTTCTCGTAACCGGTCCACGTTTCGAAGCCGCCGCGCTTGGCCGGATCGGTGATATAGAACGCCGCCCGGCCGTTGGCCTCGCGCCATCCGGCCAGATGCCACTTGCCGAAGTACGCGGTGTGATAGCCGGCGTCGTTGAAAGCGTGCGCGATGGTCTTCTGGCCGTCGGGCAGCGGATATTCATGGCCGGGGACGCAGTGGTGCGGATAGCGCCCGGTCAGCAGCGATCCGCGAAACGGACAACACAGCGGGAATCCCGACAACGCGTTGGTGAAGTTCACGCCGTCAACGCCCATGTTGTCGATATTCGGCGTGTGGACGTTCACGTCGTTGTTGCAGGATAGCGCCTGCGCCCGATGTTGATCGCCGAAAATCCAGATCATGTTCGGGCGCGAGGAGGGGATCGAGCCGGGCGGTTGCGTCCAGTCGGCGGAGGCCGTTGAAGCGCCCGCGAGACCCGCGGCTTGTATAAAAGTTCGACGGTTCATGTCAAGCTACCAGAGCATCTTCAGCCCGAACTGTACCACGCGGGGCTGGTTCAACTGGCTGGTTACCTGCCCGAACAGCGCGTTGCCGAAGGACTGGTTCGGCGGCGCGAAACGCGGCGTGTTCGTGATATTGAACGCCTCGCCGTGGCGCACCTGCCGCCGTTCGAATTGCTGGTGGAAGCCCGGGGCGTGTCGCACACGCCGCTCGACGTGAAGATCGTCGCCCATCGCGTCCGCTAGATTTACGGTGGAAATGCCGCGATTTCACGGGGAGATCACCGCAAGGCGGATGCTATCATTCGCCTGTGCGAGTCTCACGACGGACCTTTGTTGGATCCCTTCTGACCGGCGCCAGCGCCTCGCTTCTTACTCCCGCGCCGCGCACGCGCCGAAATGTTCTGTTCATCGCCTCCGATGACCTGAACAACTGCCTGAGCTGCTACGGCCATCCTATCGTCAGGACCCCGAACATCGACCGGCTGGCACGGTCCGGCGTGCGCTTCGACCGTTCCTATTGCCAGTACTCGCTGTGCAGCCCGTCGCGAACGTCGCTGATGACAGGGCTCGCCCCCGATACAACCCGGGTGTGGGACCTGAATACGCACTTCCGCGACACCATCGGCGGCGTAACGACTCTGCCGCAGGCCTTCCAGAAGAATGGCTACTTCACGGCCCGCGCCGGCAAGATCTATCACTACGGGGTTCCGGCGCAGATCGGCACGCCCGGCTTGGATGACCCCCGGAGTTGGAACCAGACGGTGAATCCCGCCGGGGTCGACCACACCAGGGAAGAGAAGCTGGTCACCAACTACACGCCGTCGCGGCCGGGGCTGGGCGCATCGATCTCCTATCATGCCTCCGAGGCCAGCGACGACCAGCATACCGATCATCAGGTGGCGAGCGCGGTGATCGAAATGATGGAGAAGCACCGGCGCGACCCATGGTTTCTGGGCGCCGGATTCTACCGTCCCCACGTGCCCTGGATCGTGCCGTCAAAGTACTTCGATCTGTACCCGATGGACCGGATCGAGGCCGCTCCATTTGACGAGAGTGAGCTGAAGATCGCGCCCGAGTTCGCCTATTTCACGCGCCCGGTGAACCTGGGGATGAGCGTCCGCCAGCGTCGGGAAGCGATTCGCGCCTACTACGCGTCGATCAGTTTCATGGACGCCCAAGTCGGGCGCTTGCTGGACGCGCTCGACCGCACTGGCCAGGCAAAGAACACGACGGTCGTCTTCTGGGGCGACAACGGCTACCATCTCGGCGAACACGGCCAATGGATGAAGCAGACGGTTTTCGAACCGGCGTCCCGCATCCCGCTGCTGATCGGCGGCGCGGGAGTGAAGGCGCGCGGCCGCGGATGTCCGCGCACGGTGGAACTGCTCGACCTGTATCCGACTCTTGCGGAGGTGTGTGGACTCTCCGGAGCGCCGGCCAACCTGCACGGCCGGAGCCTCGCCCCGTTGCTTGCGACCCCGAACGCGAAGTGGGACCATCCGGCCGTGTCGCAGATGCTGCGGGCCGCCCGCAACGTCATGGGCTATTCGATCCGGACCGAGCGTCATCGCTACGGTTATTGGAACGAGGGCAAGGAAGGTGAGGAGCTCTACGATTATCAAGCGGACCCGCGCGAGTTGCGGAACCTGGCGAAAGAGGCGTCGTCGGACTCCCTGAAGCAGTCCCTGCGAGCGCAACTCGACGCCATTACGCGTCACCGCGGCCGCACGCCCGGCGTTGTGCCGGCGCTGAAGCCCCCCACACCGGCCCGGGGAGCGGAAACCAGCGACTAACGCCGCATGGTGGGCTCGAAGGAGCGCCCGGTTAACCCTCAGGCGCCGCTTGAAGATGTCACGGTTACCTGATTGTCCGCCCAGTCTTTATCGATCCGTTCCGTTGGACGATCGAGCGGCGCCGGGAACTCCAGCGAGCGACGAGAACGATCCAGCCCCCTTGCCCGGCATCCGCCAGCCGTGTCTCCGCCCGTTCCAGCCAGTCCGCGCCCACGAGCCGCCACATACCCCGATTTTGGCCGTTCACAAACTTCGAAAATCTATTTCTTCTTACTTATGAATTGGTTGGGGATACACTATCTCCTCGGTTCCCCGGATCCGGAGGTAAGCTGGAGATGGAAGGACTGGGTCCCCGGGCGCATCGGATCAAGTCCCTTCCGGGTCGGAGAACGCAGCGTCCTAGCCAATTTACGAAACGAACCTGAGAGTACCACGCAAACAACAGAAAATAAACAGGATATTGGCGAAATAGGCGAACCCGAACTACTCCTATAGGAACGACGGTAATAGACCCGTTGGACCGGCCTAACCCTTCCGAATATGTCGCCAACCTCGGAGGAACCCGTGTATACTTACTGCTAAGGTAAAATCCGTAGCCTCGAACTCTTTGCCTAACAGTGAGATAAACGCAGGCTATTCAGAAAACAAAGAAAGTACTCGTATGAGCCTCCGAAACAT
The DNA here is from genome assembly GCA_018268715.1 of Acidobacteriota bacterium. Taxonomy (GTDB): domain Bacteria; phylum Acidobacteriota; class Terriglobia; order Bryobacterales; family Bryobacteraceae; genus TMP-7. Next base: position 48,484 of record JAFDVZ010000001.1, read on the forward strand.
GTTGATGTTGGTGATCTGCGCGGCCGGCGGTGTCCACACGGCCTTCGCGACACCGTTCACGAATGGTAGTCTTACGCCCGCCGATCCTTCGGCGGTCGCGGTCACGGGATATCTGCTTTCCAACTCCGGTTTGGATACCACTACTCTGCCCGGTTGGACTATCAATAGCGTCGATTTGGTTTCGACATATTGGCAGGCCCCCACCGGAGGCACGTACAGCGTCGATCTGAACGGCTGGTCGTCGGGTCTGATGTACCAGACCTTCGACACCATCACCGGCCACCTGTACACGGTGAGCTTCTACTACGCCGGCAACCCCGACACGCCCGTTAACAACAGCCCGCTTCGCCAGGCCACCACGTATGTCCTCGATGGCGGCATCAACAGCGGCGTGTATGTGAACGCCTCCGGGGCGGCGGTCGGCATCCCGATGTTGCCGGCGAATCTCGATGTGTCGGTCACCGGGACGACCCGGACGAACATGCTGTGGACGCTCGAGACCTACACGTTCCAGGCCATCGGCGCCAGTTCGACTCTGGTCTTCCGCGGCAATCTCTCGCAGGCGCAGGGCATCGTGGTCGGCAACGTCTCCGTCATCGACGAGGGGATGACCCTCGGCGCGGGGCAGGGCGGGTCCACTCCGGAACCCATGTCCGCGGCGTTGATGGGAGTTGGGTTGGCCGCCGTCGCGCTGTTGCGGCGGCGCCGCCAGTAAGGCTCGCGCCAGGGTTGTCTGAACCATTCAATGCGGCGTAACGTATCTATAAGCGGAGGACGCCGCGATGCCTTTCTGTACGCAATGTGGTAACCAGGTTCGGGATACGGACCGCTTCTGCGGCGTGTGTGGCTCTGTGCAGGGTCAGGAGGGGGGCGGCGCGCCACCGCGCACCGATCCGCTGAACGGACTCACCTCCCGCAACGCCTCCCTGCTGTGTTACATCCCGATGGTCGGCTGGATCGCTGCTATTGTTGTGCTCGCCTCCGCCCGATTCCGCAACGACCTGGACGCCCGCTTCAACGCCTTCCAGGGACTCTATCTGTTCGTGGCGTGGCTGATCGTGGACTGGGTGCTGAGCCCCGTGCTCACCATGCCGGGTTACTGGGGCTTCCACTTCATGTTCCCGAAACTGCTGAAGCTGGCCGTGTTCGGCGTGTGGATCTTCATGCTGATGAAGGTGAGCCAGGGCCATACTTTCCGCTTGCCGATCCTTGGCGAACTGGCCGACCGCTCGGTGTCGGAACAACACTGAAACGCTGCTGGCCCAGAGGGGAATCCGGCTCACTGGATCTATCTGGGCTTTTGATCAACTCACGTTAGCTGTTCGTCTCCGGCGCCCGCAAGATTTGGCGCGTCTCCTATAAAGGCTGATCCGATTGGCGGCGGGCACTGGCGTCCTCTCCGCCGCGGATTCTCCCACAAGCAGCACCTCGCCATGGATATTCCCTGCGAGCAGTGCTATGCCACGGTCCGCTCCAGCACACAAGCATCGGATAACCTGCTGCCCACCGCCACGGCCTGCCGCGCATGCCACGACGACGGCCTCACGCCCCGGTCGACCCCGTCGCCGCGGTTCGTCGCCAGGTTCAATCACTCGCTCCATCTGAAGATGGGCAACCTTGCGCCCGTGATCTCGTCGGCCATCGACAAGAAGGCGTATCTGGCGCCGCCGCCCTCGGGCCTCCGTGAACAGTTGAATGGGACGAACCCCTGTGAAGCGTGCCACCGGGGCCTGCGCGAGTCCGAGACGATCTCCAAGGCCAACTTCTGCGCCGTCTGCCACGGCCGGCGGTTCACCTGTCAAGGCTGTCACTGACCGCCGACGCCGTAGCGTCCACGAAACGTCCAAACTCCACGTCGAGCCACGCCGCGCTTTCGCGCATCGCCGCCAGGTTCCGATCCTCGCCCTGGGATTCGATCGCCGCCGCCAGAGCCCGCAGACGTTCGCCTCCGACGTTGGCGGCCGCTCCCACCATCTTGTGGGCCTGGCTGGCGGCCAGTTCCATATCTCCGCCGGCCAGGCTCTCTTTCAGCGCCTCGATCTGGCTGGGGGCCTCGGCCAGAAAACCGCGCAGGACGCGTTCGGCGAGCTTCTGATTGCCCACCAGCCGCTGAAGCATGGCCTGCCGGTCGAAGACGCCGGGCGCGGCGGCAGGCGCTTGCGGCGTGATTTCGTGGGCCTCGGTGTCCCCCAACGCCGCGGCCGGCAACCAGCGCAGTACGCAGTGGGACAGGGCGGCGGGCGTGACGGGCTTCGCCAGGTAGTCGTCCATTCCCGCCGCGGCGCAGGTGGTCCGGTCACTCGGCCGCGCCCTGGCGGTCAGCGCGACGATCGTTGTCCGCCGCCCGTCGGTTCGGCCGGTTTCCGCCGCGCGGATCCGGCGGGTCGCCTCGAGCCCATCCATCACCGGCATGGCGACGTCCATCAGGACCAGTTCGTACGCGCCGCCAGCCACGGCCTTCACCGCCTCGGCCCCGTTGGAGACCAGGTCCGCCCGGAGGCCGAACATCGCCAGAATCCCCAGTACAACCTCCTGATTGGTGCTGTTGTCCTCCACCACCAGGATGCGGGCCGGTCCAGGCGGCGCCTGGGTTTCCCCGACGATGGCAGCGGCCTCTGTCGCATCCGGCGCGGGCAAAGGCGGTGGCGCCGTCCCGCGACCCTTCGCCAACAGTATCGCGGCCTTCAACTCCGACCGCCGGCACGGCCTGGGCAGCGTTGCCTCGAAGCCGATTTCGGCGTGGCGTTGCGCGTCGGCCCGCTTTCCCATGGGCGTGTTCATGATCATGCGAAGGCCAGCCAGCCGGGGTTCCGCGCGGATGGCGCGCCGCAGCGACTCGCCATCCATGCCAGTCAGCCGCGAATCCACCAGGATAATCTGGAACGGATCCCCCTCCCCCATCGCGTCATAGAGCATCCGCAGCGCCGTGAAGCCGTCCTCAACGCCCACCGCCCGCATGCCCCAGCACTTCAGCATCGCCGCCTGCGCCATGCGCGACGTCTCGCGCTCGTTCACCGTCATCACCCGCACGCCCGCCAGTTGGTCCACCAGCCCCTCGCACGCGCGGGCGTCCGTTGTCTGCTTCTCGATCCGGACGGTGAACCAGAACTCGGAGCCCTTGCCGGGCCGCGTCACCACCCCCACCTCTCCGCCCATCATCTCCACCAGTTGCTTGGAGATGGCGAGCCCCAGGCCCGTGCCCCCGAAGTGCCGTGTGGTGGACGCCTCCACCTGGCTGAACTTGCGGAACAGCCGGTCGAGTTTGTCCTCCTCCACGCCCACGCCGGTGTCGTGAACCGCGATCCGCAGCAGCGCCGCCCGCGGATCCTCCTCGATCAGCGCGGCCCGGATGCTGACCTCCCCTTCGGAGGTGAACTTGATCGCGTTCCCCACCAGGTTGTTCAGAATCTGCCGCATACGGCCCGGGTCGCCCCGCAGGAACAGCGGCAGCCGGGGGTCGGCCCACGTCACCAGCTCCAGACCCTTCTCCTCGGCCCTCAGCGCGAGCGGGGCCGCCAGATCCTCGATCAGATCGAGCAGATTGAAGTCGATCGCTTCCAGTTCGAGCTTGTTCGCCTCGATCTTCGAAAGGTCCAGGATGTCGTTGATGACGCCCAACAGGGACTCGCTGCTGGCGCGGATGATCTCAGCGTAGCGCCGCTGATCCTTGTCGAGCGCGGTGTTCAGCAACAGCCCCGTCATGCCGATCACGCCGTTCATCGGCGTCCGCACCTCGTGGCTCATGTTGGCGAGGAATTCGCTCTGGGCGGCGTTAGCCGAGGCTGCTTCGCTCGCCAGACGCTTGGCGCGCTCCATGGCTTCCTCCAGCCGCCGATTGCTGTTGATGAGCTCGGCCGACGCCTCCTTCTCGGCGGTGATATCCCAGCTTGCGCCGATGACTCGCGCCGGACTTCCCGTGGACCCGTTCAGCGCCAGGGCCTTGGAATGGATGTGGTGAACGCCGCCGTCGGGCCACACCACGCGAAACTCCTCGTCGAAGTCGCGCCCATCCCGCAACCCGTTCTCGACATGGTCGAACGCCATGCGGTCGTCCGGGTGCAGGGTGGACAGCAACTGATCCGCTCTTCCGCCGAAATTCCCGCGTGCGATGCCGTGCAACAGGAGCACCCTGTCGTCCGGATTCAGCCTGCCGGACGCGATGTCGTAGTCCCAGATGCCGACGCCGCTCGCCTGCACCGCCAGGCTCAGCCGTTCGTTGGCCTGGCGGAGCCCGGCCTCGTCGCGCTTGCGATCCGTGATGTCGCGCGCCGCGGCGTACACCAGCGTCGCAGCGCCCCAATGCACGCCTCGCGCCGCTACCTCGGCCGGGAACAGCGATCCGTCGCTTCGGCGGAATTGCGCTTCAAAAACCGTAGACTCCGCGGATGAGCCGATCGTGGCGAGCATCCCGATCCACTCGGCCCGGGAGTAGGCCGCCTCGATCTCCCAAACGGGGAGCATCTCAATTTCCCCCGGCTCGCGACCGAGCAGCCGGGCCATGGCCGCATTGCCGGAGTGCACCCTGCCATCGAGCGACACGAGCAGAATGCCGTCGGCCGCCTGGCTGAACGCCTTCCTAACCTCGGCGCCGCGCTTGCGGTGGACCGCGAACCCGGCAAGCAGGGTGAGCAGCGAACACACGCCCCAGGCGATCCGGGGAGGGAGAAGCATCCCGGCGCCGCAGATGCCGGCGCTGATCGTCACGGCGGCGATGACGGGAGCGAAATCCCGAACCGTCCGCCCTAGCCCCGGGATAACCGGGTTCGGGGTCTTGTTGTGAATGAGGTGCATGCTCCCGTCCGTTTCGACACGCCGCCTACTATCGGCATATCGGACGGGAGGGCCGTTCTATTCGTGCACGCTGGTGTCGAGAAACGCGCGCAGACGGTGGCTGCGGCTCGGATGGCGCAATTTTCGGAGCGCCTTCGCCTCAATCTGTCGGATGCGTTCCCGCGTCACGGCGAAGTGCTGGCCGACTTCCTCGAGCGTATGCTCGCTGCCATCCTGCAGGCCGAAGCGCATCTTGACGATCTTCTCCTCGCGCGGGCTGAGCGTCTTCAGGACCTCGGCGGTCTGCTCGCGGAGGTTCAGGTTGATGACGGCCTCGGACGGGGAAACCACGCGGCGGTCGACGATGAAATCGCCCAGATGCGATTCCTCCTCCTCGCCCACTGGCGTTTCGAGCGAAATCGGCTCCTGCGCGATGCGCAGCACCTTGCGGACCTTGCCGAGCGGCAATTCCATCCGCTGGGCTAACTCCTCGGTGGTGGGCTCCCGGCCGAGCTCCTGCTGTAACTGGCGCTGCGTGCGCACCAGTTTATTGATCGTTTCGATCATGTGGACCGGGATGCGGATGGTCCGCGCCTGGTCCGCGATGGCGCGCGTGATGGCCTGACGCACCCACCACGTCGCATAGGTAGAGAACTTGTAGCCGCGCCGGTAGTCGAACTTGTCCACCGCCTTCATCNNCATCAGGCCGATGTTGCCTTCCTGAATCAGGTCGAGAAACGCCAACCCCCGGTTGGTGTAGCGCTTGGCGATCGAAACCACCAGGCGGAGGTTCGCCTCGATCAGTTGCTTCTTGGCGCCGTCGGATTCGGCGTCGCCCTTTTCCACCACCTGTAGCGTGCGCCTCAACTCGGTGGCGCTCGCGCCGCTGTCTTCCTCGAGCCGCTGGATCTCCTGGTTGAAGTGGCGGAGTTCCTTCTTCAGGTCGCGATTGGCGGCGCCCGCGCTGTTTTGCGGCTCCTCAATCCGGCGCTGGATCCGCGCGATCTCGCGCTCGAGCGGCTTCAGATTGTCCACCGCCTGGCGCAACGCGCTCGACAAGTTGCGCAGCACCGGCGTCGTGAACTGCACCGAACGAACCGTGCGCGAGATGCGCACCATCGCCCGCGCCAACTGGTAGCGCACCGAGCGATGCTGCTTGGGCTTCAGCCCGCGCGGAATCGCCATCAATTTTTGACGTAATTGCTGCGCTTTTTTGTATTGGCGGTCGATTTCGTCGAGCGTCCGGACCAGTTCCTGGCTCTGCTCGGTCAGCAATTCATCGGTGACCATCAGCTCGGGCAGGCTCAACAGGTCCCGCACCGAGAGCGGATCGCGCTCCACCTCGTCCTTCAGGCGCACGATCTCGCGGATGATCAGCGGCGATCGCGACAAGGACTTGCGCACGCTGCGCTCGCCCCGCTCGATGCGCTTGGCCAGCTCGATTTCGCCTTCGCGGGTGAGCAGCGGAACCGTGCCCATCTCGCGCAGATACATGCGGACCGGGTCGTTGGTCTTGTCACCGGTGTCCTGGGTGCTTTCAAGGTCGGTGAATTCCTCGCCGTCCTCGATCTTTTTGTCGAATTCGAGTTTGGGCTCCTCCAGGATCTCGACGCCCGCTGTGTCGAGGTCCGAGAGCAGATCCTCCAACTCGCGGCCGCCAGTGAAATCGTCCGACAGCAACTCGTTGACTTCGTCGTACAAGACGTAGCCCTTTTCCTTACCGACGTCCATGAGTTGCTTCAAGCGGCCGTACTTTTCGTCTGATGCCACGGTACCCCAAAGCCAATCTCCATTGTTGCAGACCGCGAATTGGATTGTTCAACGGCTTCACCCGAACAATGGACCCTGGTGTTCACATAGTTTACAACACCGCGCAGACGCGTATTACCGCGTCGAAGCGCTCATTTTTTGCAGCTCCTTGGTCCAACGCAAAGCCTCCTGAAGGTTCCCGCTTCGTTCCGCTTCACGCACCCGGGCGCGCATTTCCGCGCGCTGCGCCTCGAGATCCGAGTCTTCCAGCGTCTTCAGACAGTTCAGAGCGTCCTGAACGCTCTCACCGCTTCCGTCTATATCATCGGCAAACGCGATGTCGTGCAATAGGGCTTTCGTCGTGTCATCCAGCCGGCCCTCGATGCGCGAGAATTCAATCGCTTCTCCCTGCGAGGCGGCCGTCACGATCGCCTCGAAAATGCGGCCCGCCGCCAGCCGGCCCAGATTCGGCAACTCGGCCACCTGCGGCAGAGCGGCGGCGCACGCTTCCGAATCCCGCAGCATTTTTTGAATGAGAATCTTTTCCGCCTTGGGCACGGCGGAGATGGTCTGCTTGCGCACCGCCACCGGTTTGCGCTCGGCGGCCGCCTTGCGGAACTGGTCGAGCACGGCGCCCGGGTCCACGCGCAGATAGGCCGCCACGTCGTTCACCACGGCCAACCGCTCCAGTTTGTCGGGGATGCGCTGAATCGCCGGCAGCAGCAGTTGAAAGCCCTGCATGCGGCCTTCGGCGCTCGAGACATCGAACTTCTTGCGCGCGCGGTCGGCCAGCCAGTGGAAGAAATTCGACGCTGTTTCCACCTTCCGGCGATACACGTCGGCGCCGTTTTCCTTCACATACTCATCCGGATCGAGCCCGCCCTCGAGTTCGAGCACGCGCACGTGCATGCCCTCGTCGAGAAACATCTGGATGGAGCGTTCGGCCGCCGCGGCGCCGGCGCGATCGGGGTCGAAGTTCACCACGATGCGGTCGGAGTGGCGCTTGAGCGAACGCACCTGGGATGAAGTGAGGGCGGTGCCGCAACTGGCCACCACCTGCTCCACGCCCGCCGAGAACACTCCGATGACGTCCATGTATCCTTCCACCAGAATCGAATGCTCGACCTTCCGAATGGAATTTCGCGCGCGATTCAGGTTATACAGTACGTCGCTCTTGTGATAAATCTTCGTTTGCGGCGAATTTAAGTATTTCGGCTCCTCATCTCGCAGGGTCCGGCCCGCAAAAGCCACGACTTTACCGCTTTCGCTGTGAATGGGGAAGATCAGGCGGCCGCGAAAGTAGTCGTAGAAACCGCCGTCCTCGCGCTTGCGCGCCAGTCCGCTCGCCTCAATCTGCTCGGCCGAAAAGCCCTCGGCGCGCAGCTTCCGCGTGAGCGCCTGGCCGGTGGGGTCCGAAAAGCCCAGCCCGAACTGCTCGACCAGCTCCGGCGTCAGCCCGCGCCGGGCCACGTACTCGCGCGCCTGCGCCGCCGCCTGCGACCGGTAGCCCGCGCGGAACAATTGGAGCGCGAGCTCGTTCATGTCGTAGAGCGAGCCGCGCAGCTTCGATTCCGGATCCGAGTACTCGGCCCGCTTGGGCATCGGGATGCTGAACTGTTCGGCCAGGCTCTTGAGCGCCTCGTAGAAGCTCAGGTTCTCGATCTGCTCCACGAACTTGATGACGTCGCCGGTGGCCCCGCAGCCGAAGCACTTGTAGGCCTGGATGTCGACATACACCGAAAACGAGGGCGTCTTTTCGTTGTGAAACGGGCACAGCCCCTGGAGCCGGTTGCCGGAGGCCTTGCGCAGGCGCACGTATTCGCCGATAACACGGACGATGTCGACGGAAGCCTTGAGTTGCTGAACGAATTCCATGGCGGGCGTGCGGGGGAGTGCTCACCAGTGTAGCAGTCCCACCGCCCGCCCGAGTTTATTGGACCGTCAAGCTGGCGCCGCGCGTGATCCCGCCCGAAGTCGCGCTGATGGTCACCGTTTGCGTGGAGCTGACGGCCGTGGTGGTGATGGTGAACTTCGCCGATGTCTGCCCGCCCGACACCGTCACGGAGGCGGGAACCTGCGCCACCAGCTTGTTGCTGCTGGCGAGCGTCACCGTCGCGCCCGAAGGCAGCGGGGCGGCCGCGCTCAACGTCACCGTGCCCGTCAGCGAGACGCCGCCCTTCACCGTCGCCGGACTCAGCGTCACCGAACTGACCGTCGCGCTGCCGGCCGGCAGCACGATCAGCGACGCCTTGAGCGGGGTCGCCTTGTAGGTGGCCGTGATTGTCACGGTTCGGCTGGTGGCGACGGCGCTGGTGGACACGGTGGCCGACCCCGACGTCTGACCCGCGGCGATGGTGATGAACGAGGGGACCGTCGCAGCCGACAGATCGCTGCTCGCGAAGTTCACCACGGAGGCGCCCGTGGATGCCGCTCCCAGCGTGACGGTCGCCGCGGTGGATTGTCCTCCGGTGACGGAATCGTTCGCCAGGGCCAGGGTGAACAGCGGATTCACGGTCAGCACGGCAGTCTTCGACGTCCCGTTATAGCTGGCCGAGACGGTCACCGCCTGGGCGCTGGTGACGGCGGTGGTGGTGATGGTGAACGTCGCCGAACTCTGGCCCCCTCCGATGGTGACGCTGGCGGGCGTCTGCGCGTACTGGGCGTCGGTGGAAAGCGCCACCACGGCCCCGCCCGAAGGGGCCGCGGAGCCCAGCGTGACGGTTCCGGTCACCGAGTTCCCGCCCACCACCGGCGTGGCGCTCAGCGTGAGGCCCGAGAGCGTGGGCGCCGTGGTGGAGTTCACCGTCAGCAGCGCCGTCCGCGCTACCCCGTTGGCGGAGGCGGTCAGCGTGGCCGATCCTGAACCGTTCGAGGACGTGGTGACGGTGAAGCTCGAGCCGATGCTCGCCCCCGGCACGGTCACCGAAGCCGGGATCTGGGCGAACACCGCGGAGCTGGCCAGCGTAACCGTTAGGCCGCCCGAACGGGCCGGCGCATTCAGCGTGACGGTTCCCGATACGGATCCGCCCGCCAGAACCGAACTCTGGTCCAGGCCGAATCCCAACAGACGGATCTGGCTGACGGGTAACGAGTCCACCGCGAAGGTAACCACGTTCGATGACGCCGTGGTGGTCGAGATGGTCAGCGACAGGGTCCCCAGGCCGTCCAGTTGTGGGGGCAACACCACGTTCACCTGGTCCAAGCCGAAATAGAGTGGGGCCGCGCCGGCGTACTCCACCGGCAGCGTGTAGACATTGCCCGCGCTGTCGAGCGCCTGTGCGGTAACGGCGGCGGCCGCGTTGGTGATGGTGCTGTCAAGGAACGGGTTGCCCGCGTAACGGATGCCGGTGCCGTAGATCGACAGGCGGGTGCGCTTGTCGTCGCCCAGGTTGGCCGTTGTTTCGATGGTGAACGGTCCGCCCGCGTAGGTCACGCCGTTCAGGATCGCGCCGGGCCCGCCGCCGGAGAAATCCGACGAAAACAGCGCCGGCGCGGCGTTCTTCACCTCGACGGTGGCGCTGGCGGTGGAGTTGGGGCCAGTGACGACAATCTCCACCGTGCCCGAGGCGATGGACGCCGGCATCACCAGGTTGATCTGCGTCGGCGATACGTAGAGTAGCTGCGCCGCCTGGCCCCCGGCCTGAACGGTGACGCCCGCCAGCACCGTGGGCAGTTGGCCCGCGGAGTCGAGCTGAGCGGTGGCGGTGGATGTGGCAGGATTCGATCCAAACAGCGTCACCAGGGACGCCGGGGCCACCGGCGTCTGGTAGTTGGCGGAAGAAACCGCGACGATCGCCGCGGCCGCCGGCCATCCGGCCAGCGCGAAAAGGGCAGTCAGCGCTCTCAAGTAGTGAAGACGCGGACGGGCGGCGGAAAGACGGCCCGGCGGGTCAGGCCCGCGGATAGCGCCGGACCGAGGGCCGCCCCAGGATGTGGTCGAGATGATGCTGCATGTGCAGGATGTAGTCGTCGATCACGTATTCGAGCGTGTGCGGCGCCCCCTCTCCGATCCTGCACTCGGCCGCCATGCGATCCGCCGGAATGCGCGCGACCACGGTTGCGATCAGGCGGTTGAAGGCGCTCCATAGTCCGGTGAGCTCGGTCCAGGGCAGTTCCTGGTAGGCGTGCAGGCGAACCCAGTCGTCCTGGGCGTAGCCCTGGCCGTTGAACTGGCCGTCCAGGGCGGCGCGCACGATGCGGTCGTGGTTGTTGGCGGCCGAATCGATCAGGTGCCCCAGTTCTTCCTTGGGAGACCAGGCGGCGCCGGTCTTGACGGCGGCATGGGCGTCGTCGATCCGGATCAACTCGGCGAGTTCGAGCTCAACGGCCGTACGGAGCCGCTGGCTGAGTTCGAGGGGAGTGGCCATGGGTCGATTTTCTCACGCTGGACGAGGGGCGCCCCTCCGGCCCTGGCGACGGGAGGGGCGCACGGGCCGCTACTTTACCAGCGGCGGCGGTCGTCGCGCCAGCCGTTGCGGTATTGGTCCCGGTCGACGTCGCGGCGGTCGCGATACATGTCCCGCCCCAGGGCGCGGAGCTCACGCTCGTCGCGGGCCAGTTCGGCCGCGTCGCGGCGTGCGGCGCCGTCTCGGCCGCAACGCAGATCCTCGTCCAGGCGCCAACGGTCGCGGGCGATTTCGGCGCGCAGGCGTTCGGCGCGTTCATGGTCGACGTGAAGGTCGCGGTAGTCGCCCCGCAGGTCCTGACGGTAGCCCCAGCCTCCGTCCCGCCAATCGCCTCGGCGTTCCTCGGCGGAGACCGCGGATGCTCCGGCAAGTCCCAGTCCCACGGCCAACGCCAGCAACCCGGTCCAGTTCGTTTTTCGCATCTTCGTTCCCCTTTCTTGCGGCGGGCTCATCGGCTCGCCACAACTCAAAGAACGCATGCCGGGGCGCGCGGGTATCCATCGTGAACCCGTTTTCACGTTAACGGGGAATCATGAAGACCTGTTCGTTCAGGCAATACTCGGCGGCGCGCCGCATGAGTCCGAGCGCCTCGACGATGCGGGCCGCGTCCTCGAATCCGTAGGAGAGGCGTAGCTGGCGCTCACCCTTTTCCGCCAGATCGCCCCCCGGGTGTACGCAGTATTCGCCGGGAATGTAATACACGCGGGGCGTCCCGTCGTCGCGCGTCAGATGGCGGAAGAAGGCGGATCGGGGGTGGGTCTCGATGTCCTTGAAGGTGAGGTAGAAATAGAAGCCGGCGCTGCCGCCGCGGCGCTCCTCGAGGAACGGTCCGAGTTCGCGCTCGATGGCCGCGCCCACGGCGAGGGCCTTGGCGCGATAGCCCGCATTCACGGCGGCCAGTTGCTGTTCGATGTGGCGGTCCAGCAGGTAGCTCGACATCTCCTGGACGAACAATGGGGCGCTGAAGCCGACGTCGCTGGTGCGCTGCACCATGGCGTTCATGAATGGGCCGTCCGGGCCGAGCAGATAGCCGATGCGGAGCCCCGGCGCGAGCACCTTCGACAGCGTCCCGATCTCGTAGGCGATGCCCGCCGCGTCGCCGGGCAGCGCCGAGACGAACGGCGGCGCGGCCGGGTCGTGCAGGAGCAATTCGTAGGCCAGATCGTAGAAGATCGGCACGACGCGCCCCTGCCGTTCGGAGAGCGAGGCGGCGCGCCGGTACAACGCTTGCCGCCGCTCGTTCGACAGCATGGTGCAGGACGGGTTGTTTACGGTCACCGTGTAGAAAAACGCAACACGGTCCTCGCGGCCCGCGAGCCGGCGGTCCAGGGCGGCCAGGTCCATGCCCTCGGCGTCCTCGGGAATCGTCAGCAGCTCGAAGCCCTTGCGCTCCAGCGCTTCCGTGTAAATGTAGTACATCGGGTCGGACGTCACCACGATGCCCGGTTCGAGGACGTCGGCGATGCTGTCCAGGATGCTGGTGGCGCCGCACGCGCCGACGATCAGCCGGTTTCGGGCGATGGTGGCCGCGTCGAGCGAGCCGATGCGGAGGCGGACGAGGAAGTCGCGGATGGAGGCGGCGAGGTTCGCCGAACCGGCGGGACTGCCGTAGTTGAAGGCCTGGCGGTAGCGGGCGGGATCGGCCGCCACGGCCTGGAGAGCCTCCCCGAGCAGGGGGACCGGAATCGTCTCCTCGTTGACGTAGCCGACGCCGAGGTTAATGTCGACGCCGTCCCGGAAGCCGTGGGCGAATTCCGCCATCATGCGGCTGACAGGCGCTGGAACGGTGGAGGCCGCCCCGTAACGGGATAATCGAGGGCGCATACTTCTACCGTGACACAAGCGCCGCGCCGCCAGGGCCCGCCGTCCGCTTCAGACCAGCAGCGATGCGATATCGACCAGCGACCGATGGCCTTCCACCACCACGATGCCGCTTTCGGTGACGTGGTACTTCAGCCGATCCGCTTCCGCGTCGTAGCCGATGACGGTGTCCTCCGGGATCTTGACGTTCTTGTCGAGGATCGCGCGCCGGATCTTGGCCCGCCGCCCGATGTCGCAATTGTCGAAGATCACCGAATCGTCCACCTGGGCGCCGGTGTGGACCTTCACGCCGCGGCCGATCACCGAATTCCGCACCAGTCCGCCGGCCAGGATCGCTCCGCCGGACACGATGGAATCGATGGCGTTGCCGCGCCGGCCCTCTTCATCGAAGGTGAACTTCGCCGGGGCGTCGAAATAGCCCGCCGTCCGCAGCGGCCATTGCCGGTTGTACAGGTTCAGTTCCGGCGCCACCGACCGCAGGTCCATGCTCGCCTCGAAGTAGGCGTCGATGGTGCCGACGTCGCGCCAGTAGGCCGGCTGTCCGGCGGGGTCGCCCGGGATATGGTTCGTCTGGAAATCGTAGGCGAACATGTCGGTGCGGCCGATCAGGCCGGGCAGGATGTCGCGGCCGAAATCGTGCGAGCTGTGTTCCTTCTCCCCGTCCGCGTACAGCTCCCGGAGTAGCACGTCGGTGGAGAAGATGTAGTTGCCCATCGAGGCGAACACCATGTCCGGACGGCCGGGCATGGTGGGCGCGTTCGGATTCTTCTCGTGGAACGCCACCACGCGGTAGTTCTCGTCCACTTCGATGACGCCGAACTCGCGGGCGAACTCCTTGGGCACCGGAATGGCGGCGATGGTGACCCGGGCGCGTTTTTCGGCGTGGAACTCGATCATCTCGCGGATGTTCATGCGATATATATGATCCGCGCCGAAGATCACGACGATGTGCGGGTCCGCCTGCTCGATCAGGTTCACGTTCTGGTAAATGGCGTCCGCCGTGCCGCGGTACCAGTCCTCGCCCGCGCTCCGCATCTGGGCCGGAACGGGAATGATGAAGTGGTTGCGCAGCAGTCCGCCGATTTCCCAGCCCTCGCGCAGGTGTTGCAGCAGGGACTGGCTCTTGAACTGAATGAGGACGTAGATCGAATAGACGCCGGAATTGATCAGGTTGCTCAATACGAAGTCGACGATTCGGTAGCGTCCGCCGAACGGGACGGCCGGTTTCGCTCTTTCCTTCGTAAGCGGATATAGCCTGGTGCCTTTACCGCCGGCCAGGACGAACGCGAGAGTTCGCAGTTGCATGGATTGTGATCCCGATCCCCACCGAACATTTTGTCAGGGGAGGCGAGCCAAATCAATATTCGTTAATGTTGTTTCTTTCGACGATGGCCCGCGGCGCCCATTTTTCCGCTCGAACGGCGGCGAACGGGTACTTGGTATGCTCAGGGTGAACATGGTCGACATTCACAGCCACGTGCTGCCGGGCGTGGACGACGGGGCCGCCACGCTCGAAGACAGCATCGCGATGTTGACGATGGCCGCCGAGGCCGGCACCACCGACATCGTGGCCACCTCGCACGCCAATACGGAGTTTCTGTGGAACGCCGGGCTGATCGAGCAGCGCCTCGGGGAGGTGCGCCAGGCCGTTGGCGCCCGAATCCGCGTGCATCCGGGCTGCGAACTGCACCTGACCTTCGACAACGTCAACGACGCGATTCAGCATCCCACCAAGTACACCATCAACCACAAACAGTGGCTGCTGATCGAGTTTTCCGACCTCATCATCTTCCAGAATTCGAGCGAGATTCTGCGCAAACTGCGTGAGGCGGGGATGTCGCTGATCATCGCCCACCCGGAGCGCAACCAGATCATGAACAACCGGCCGGAGATGGTGGAGCGGTGGGTGCAGGAGGGCGCGTTCCTGCAACTGACCGCGCAATCCCTGCTGGGGACGTTCGGATCCATGGCTCGCAAGTACGGCGAGAAGCTGATTGAGAAGGGCATGGGGCACTTTGTCGCCACCGACGCCCACGACGTCAGCTACCGCGTGCCCAGGCTCGACGAGGTCTACAAGTGGTTGACCGACAAGTACGGCGAGGAGTGCGCGCGGAAGGCCTGCGTCGACAATCCGCTGGCTGCCATTACGGGCGACGAGATCTCCCCGACCACGCCTCCCAAGCGACGGAAGTTGTTCGGTCTATTCTGATAAGTCAAGCGTTTTCAATCAGATGAAAAAACGAAGGGCTCGCCATGCCGAAGTTCCTGATAGCGCACCCCGGGCGCCTTCAAGCCGAGCGAGGCGCGGAACTGCCGGGGATCCGCGGAGTTGTCCGGAAACATGTCGTAATGGCACGGAATCGCCGCTTTTGGACGGATTTTGCCCACTAATTCAGCCGCTTCGAAGTGCGAAAGGTTGTTAAAACCGCCGTTTATGCACGTGATAACGACGTCTGGACGGTGTTTTGCGGCGCTTGCGAGCAGGTCCGAATAGTCGGTGTCGCCGGTCATATAGATTCGGGGGCCGCCGCCGAACTGGATCACGAAGCCCATGTGATTCAGATCCGTGTCGTCGGTGGGCAGCGCGAAGGCGCCGCGCAGGCGGAGGTCGCCGAATTCGAGCTCGCAATCGGGCCAGGCGGGGGCGATCCGGCCGGACTCGATGCCCTCGGCGGCGTAGACCGCGCAGGTGGGGTGCGGTCCAACGAAATGTGTTGTGTCGCGATTCCGCAGCCGCCGGACGGTTTCGGGGTCGGTGTGGTCCTGGTGGTTGTGGGTGCAGGCGAATACGTCGATGTCGATGTCCTCGGGCTCGACGAGCACCGGAACGCGGCGGCTCAGATCCATGCCGGGCGCAAGGCCCTCGCAACTGTTGGTGAGGTACAGGTCGACTCCGGCCAGCGTTCCTTCGGGGGACTTAAAGATGTAGCCGTTCTGGCCGAACCACCACATGGCGATGCTGTTCCTTGGAACCGGAAACCGCCGGATGTCTTGCATCAGGGACATGCGTTCAGACTATCCCATTGCGGCGAGGCTGCGCTCGGCTACAATCGTATGATCTGGAGGAGCCTTGATCCAAGACGATGCTCCGCGCGCCCGGCACGCTACCCTGCTGTCGGCCGCGCAGTTCGCCGCCCGGAAACATGCCTCGCAGCGGCGGAAGGGGAACTCCGCCGAACCTTACGTAAACCACCTGATTGAGGTGGCTCGGCTGCTCACCGAACTTCCCGCCACGTTCGATTTGAACCTGGTGGTGGCGGGTTTTCTGCACGACACCCTGGAAGACACCAATGCGACCCGGACGGAACTGGTGGAACACTTCGGCGAGGACGTCACGAGCCTGGTGGAGCAGGTGACCGACGACAAGTCGCTGGACCGGGCCGTCCGCAAGCGACTCCAAATCCAAAACGCCACGCTCATTTCCGCGCGGGCCCAGAACCTGAGCACCGCGGATAAGATCAGCAATCTGAGAAGCACCATCGCCGACCCGCCGCGGGGGTGGACGCTCGAACGCCGCCGAGAGTACTTCGATTGGGCCAAGGCGGTGGTGGACCGGTTTACGGGCGTCGATCCGATGCTGAAACGCGAGTTCGAGTCGGTGTACTCGAGTTTCGGCCCCGAACTGGATCTCCAGCCGCAGTCTCTGTCGGCAGGGTCGGCCCGGGTTTGAGGAATTTAACGCAACCTTATCGAACGGAAGAGCATTTACACAATTGAAGGCTTCGCCGCGGGCCGCCGACGGGTGTCGTCGGGCGCCGCGGAGCGCCGGGGTTATACTGAAGCGAGGGCGAGTAGGGATTCGTGTCGCCGTCCGGCGGCCGATTTTTGCGCGCAAAACGGAAAGAGGGCGTTCGGATGGTATCCGGTTGGAAAGCCATAACCATATCCTGTTCATTGCTGGCGGGATCGGCCTTCGGGCAATCCTCGCAGGCGGCCAAGAAGGGGCGCGACGACGTCTTGCAGCGTGACAAGGCGACCGCGTACTACCACTACTCGCTGGGCCATATGTACGCGGAGATGGCCGCCTCGTACAACAATCGCGGCGATTACTTCAACAAGGCCATCGAGAACTACCGCCTGGCCATCAAGGCGGATCCGGGCGCGAGCTTCCTCAGCGAGGAGCTGTCGGACCTGTACATACAGTCCGGCCGCCTGCGCGAGGCCGTCTCCGACGCCGAGGACATCCTCAAACAGAACCCCAACGACCTGAACGCGCGGCGCATCCTGGCGCGCATCTACGCCCGCCTGATTGGAGACAGTCAGCAGAATCGCCTGGATGAGGGCTACCTGCGCAAGGCCATCGAGCAGTATCAGAAAGTCACCGAAAAGGACCCGGGCGACACGGAATCCTGGCTGATGCTAGGTCGGCTGCACAAGTTGGCGCAGAGTTCGCCGGAAGCGGAGAAGGCGTACAAGAAGGCGCTCGAGAACGATCCGAACAATGAAGACGCGCTGACCGGGCTCGCCATGGTGTACGCCGACCTGGGCGACGCGAAGCAAGCCGCCGACCTGTTGAAGCGCGCCGCCGATAAGAATCCGACGGGCCGCAGTCTCACGACGCTCGCCAGCACCTACGAACAGATGCGGGAGTATGCGCTGGCCGCCGAAACGCTGAAGAAGGCCATCGAGATTTCTCCGGCCAACGCGGCCGAGCTGAAGCGGGCGCTGGCGCGCGACCTGATGCTGTCGGAGCAGTTGGACGACGCCCTGGCTACCTACAAGGCCCTGGCCGCCGAAGACCCCAAGGATCCCGAAACGCAACTGCGCATGTCGCAGATCTATCGTCAGAAGAAGGACTTCGCCAAGGCCCGCGAGGCGAGCAACAAAGCGCGCGAGTTGGACCCGAACAGCCTCGAGATCCGCTATAACGACGTGAACCTGCTCGAGTCCGAGGGCAAGAACACGGAAGCCATCGCCCTGTTGAAGGAGATCGTCGATTCCACCGCCAAGCGGACCTATACGGCCAGCGAGCGCGGCAATCGGGTGGTGCTGCTGGAGCGTTTGGGTACGATGTATCGCGCCAACGAGCAGTTCCCGCAGGCGATTGAGACCTTCAAGCAGATCGGCGAAACGGACCCAGAGATGGCGCCTCGCGGGACCCTGCAGATTGTCGAGACCTACCGGCTGGCGAAGGATTACCCCAAGGCCGAAGCCGAAGCGAAGGCCGCGTTGGCGAAGAATTCGGGCGACCGGGCCCTGCGCGGGATGTACGCTTCCCTGCTTGCCGACCAGGGCAAAAGCGACGCCGCCATCGCCGAGATGAAGAAGCTGGTGGCCGAGAAGGCCGACCGCGAAACCTGGATCAGCATGGCCCAGGTGTACGAAAAGAGCAAACGCTTCAACGATATGGCCAAGGCCATCGACGAGGCCGAGAAGCTGGCGCAGGGCAAGGAGGAAAAGGAAGGCATCACCTTCATGCGCGGCGCCATGCTCGAGAAGCAGAAGCGCTTCGATGAGGCCGAGGCCGAGTTCCGCAAGGTGCTGGCCGCGAGCCCCGATAACGCCGCCGCCCTCAACTATCTGGGCTACATGCTGGCCGACCGCAACGTGCGGTTGCCGGAGGCGCTCGAGCTGATCACCAAGGCGCTCGACAACGACCCGGGCAACGGCGCGTACCTGGACAGCCTGGGCTGGGTGTACTACCGCCTGGGACGCTTTCCGGAAGCCGAAACGCAGTTGAAGCTCGCGCTCGACAAGACCTCGCGCGATCCCACCGTGCACGACCACCTGGGCGACGTGTACTACAAGCAGGGCAAGATCCGCGAGGCCATCGGGCAATGGCAGGCTTCGCTGAAGGAGTGGGAGACGGCGGCGTCGTCCGAGCAGGAACCCGTCGAGATCGCCAAAGTGCAGAAGAAGCTGGAAGGGGCGAAAGTCCGCCTGGCGAAAGAGGGCGGGCCCGCTGGCGAAAAGCCGTAAGCCTTTCTTTCTACACAGGTTGCAGCGAGACAACGGACGCCGTCACGGCGTCCGTTTCCATTTGTGGAACTGCTTTCTCAAAAAAAGTATCATCACAGCGTAACGTCTGATGATCTGGTAGCGTTATCTGTTTAAATCCCCGTTACGACAGCGGGCGCTCCTACCCCTTTCACCCGAAACCGGAGCGCCCGTATTCCTCTCCCGCCGTTTGGGTCTACCATAACGACAGCATGATTCGTGGCTCGTTGTGGGCTTTCCTGCTCTACGACGTCGCCGAGGAGATTCGCCTTGACGACGCCCGCGCAAGATTAGGCGCGGGATCTGGCCAGGCTCGTCCGGAGTTCCGCGGCGCGGCGCCCGAGTATGTCCGCTTCGCCCATGCGCCGGTGACGCAGACGCTGGGCCCGGTCGAGGTAGCCGGACTGGGAACCTGCGGATGCGTGTTCAAGCTCCACGAGTACGGCGTGGTCAGCGTCGCCCTGGAGATCCCCTATGAAGGAGACTGGCGCGGCCTGGTGGAGCTGTGCGGGCGCGCTATCCCTTCGCCCGAGATCGAGCGCCGCACGCTTGAGATCGCCCAATCCAAGTTGACGGCGATCCAGCCCTGCCTGGTCAATTCCTACCCGAACTGGACGTCGGAGGATTACTACGTCGTGCATCTGAGTCACGCGGCGGAGTCGCCCCACGACGCCTCGCTCGAGGCGCGCGAACTGCTGGACCGTCACGGCGCCGAGATCGCCCAGATCGTGCGCGGCGAGGCGATTCCGCTATCGGTGTCCGAACGAGGCGAAATTCTGAAGGAGTGGCTCTCCTACTACCCGAACGACCTGCTGGTGGTCGCCTGGATGGCCGCCTTCGTCTACGACTCGCCGGAGGGGGCGGCACCAGCCCTGCAACTGCTGGAATACGCCAACACCCAGTTGATCGAGTTCCGCTACTACGACGACCGGCTGACCAACGTCCTGGCCGACGTGCGGCGGAGGCTGGAGAAGCGGCGGCGGATCTGGGGCAGTTGGACGATGGTGCGCGAGGCGGAGCGGCTGAATCGCATCCGGCTGGACGTGATCGAACTGACGGAACGGGTGGATAACTCGATCAAGTTCCTGAGCGATATGTACTACGCACGCGCCTACCGCCTGGCGGCGCGCAAGATCGGAGTCATCGACTACCGCGACCTGGTGGACGCCAAGCTCGCCACAGCCGCCGATCTGTACCGCTCCATCGTGGACGAGTTCCACCAGGCGCGGGCGTTCCTGCTGGAGGCCACGGTGGTGGCGATCCTGATCATTGAGCTGGTCTTCCTGTTCCGCGGCAAGGGGTGAGCGAAGTCAACGGCGCGAGGGCGCTTGCCACACGACGGCGCCTTTGGCGTCGATGTACGCGATGGCGTCCTTAGTCTGAACGAAGGCCAGGTCGTGGTCGAAATCGGCGGCCGCCCAGTATTGGGCCGGGATGGCGAGTTTGCCGGAACGGTCGAGGTATCCGAACAGGTCGTCGACGCGGATGCGGGCCATGCCGCTCGAGAACTTGAAGGCTTTCTCGTATTTGCGCAGCGGGAAGGCGAGCTTGCCGGCCTGGTCCACCCAGCCGGTCAGGCCGTTTTCCATGGTCAGCGCCAGGCCCTCGGAAAACGGCTCGAGCGGACGCAGGCGCAGTTGCTCCTGCGGGACTTCGCGGCCGTTCACGTCGATGAACATCCACTTCTCGCCGTCCTGAACGCGCGCCAATCCGCGCTCGAACGAACTGGCGTCGTTGAACTTAGCCGGGATGGCCCAGTTTCCCCTGGCGTCCTTGTAGCCCCAGGTGAAGCCGTCCTTGACCAGCAGGCGTCCGTCGGCGAAGAGGTTGGCGGGATTGAGATGCTCTCCGAAGGGGACGCTGACGATGACTTTTCCGGTGTGGTCGAAGTAGCGCCATTCGCGGTCGAAGGCGCCGAACGGCAGGTTCTCGGGGTTGTCCGGAAACTCCGCCGCGTTGATGTAGGTGGGCGGAATGACCACTCGGCCGTCCCGGTCGATGAAGCCGTAGCGGGTGGGAACGCGCTTGCCCGACTCGTCGACGCGCCCGGCGTCCTGCACGCGTAGCAGACCCTGGTGGAAGGAGCCGAGCACGCGAAAGGGAATCTCGGCCACGAGTTTGCCGGACCGTTCGATGAGGGCGTAGCGAGAGCCGTTGCGGACGATGGCGCGTCCGTAATGAAACTCGTTGGCCTGCTCGTACTGCGGTTCGATGGTCATTTTGCCGGATAAGTCGATGTAACCCCACAGCCCGTTGGTCAACACCGCGATGCGGCCTTCGCGATACTCGCCCACGGCGTCGTATTGTGGCGGCGCCACCACCTTGCCGGCGCGGTTAATAAACCCGAACTTGCGGCCGTCGCGGATGGGATAGAGATAGTCGCCGGAGGATTGGGCCCAGAGAATGGAAGCGAGTAAGGTGAGAAGACTGGCGCGCGGCACGAACAACAGTATAAGTCGGGAGGCGCGGACGTTGGCGGGCGCCAATGGCCGGTGGTATCCTCCGAACGGAGTCACAAGCTATGCATATCCGAAAGGAAGACGCTCTCGAGTACCACTCACAGGGGCCGTCAGGGAAGCTTTCGATCACGCCCACCAAGCCGTGTCGCACTCAGCGGGACCTGAGTCTGGCCTACACGCCGGGCGTCGCCGTGCCGTGTCTGGAAATCGCCAAGGACCCGGCTCTTGCATACAAGTACACATCCAAGGGCAACCTGGTGGCCGTGGTCTCCAACGGCACCGCGGTCCTCGGATTGGGCAACATCGGAGCGGCCGCCGGCAAGCCGGTGATGGAAGGCAAGGCGGTCCTGTTTAAACGCTTTGCCGATATCGACGTTTTCGATATCGAACTCGCCACCGAGGATCCGAAAGAGGTGATTCGCGCCTGTCAGTTGCTCGAGCCCACTTTCGGCGGAATCAACCTGGAGGACATCAAGGCGCCGGATTGTTTCGTCATCGAGGAAGAGCTGAAGCGGACCATGCACATCCCCGTCTTCCATGACGACCAGCATGGCACCGCCATCATCGCCGGCGCGGCGCTGATCAACGCCGTTTCCCTGGTGGGCAAGCGACTGGACGAAATCGACATCGTGTTCAATGGAGCGGGCGCGAGCGCCATCTCCTGCGCCGAGCACATGATCCGGCTCGGTGTACGGCGCGAGCGCATCACGCTGTGCGATTCCACCGGGGTGGTTCACAAGGGTCGCGCCAAGGGGATGAACATCTATAAGGAGCGGTTCGCCATCGAGACGGAGGCGCGCACGCTGGAAGACGCTTTCCGCGGCGCCGACGTGTTCTTCGGCTTGTCGGCGGGCAACTGCGTGACGGCCGACATGGTGAAAGAGATGGCGGAGCGGCCCATCATCTTCGCGCTGGCCAATCCGGATCCCGAGATTCCCTACGAAGTGGCGCGCGCGGCGCGTCCGGACGCCATTATCGCCACCGGCCGGTCCGACTATCCGAACCAGGTCAACAACGTGCTCGGCTTCCCGTTCATTTTCCGGGGAGCGC
This sequence comes from Acidobacteriota bacterium, assembly GCA_018268715.1. Taxonomy (GTDB): domain Bacteria; phylum Acidobacteriota; class Terriglobia; order Bryobacterales; family Bryobacteraceae; genus TMP-7. The sequence continues at coordinate 70,676 of JAFDVZ010000001.1, forward strand.
TGGACGTGCGCGCCACCACCATCAACGACGAGATGAAGCTGGCGGCGACGCATGCGCTGGCGGCGCTCGCCCGCGAGGACGTGCCCGATTCGGTGCGGCGCGCCTACGGTTCCGAACAGCTCGAGTTCGGGCCGGAGTACATCATCCCCAAGCCGTTCGATCCGCGCGTGCTGTTGTGGGAGGCCTACGCGGTGGCGAAGGCGGCCATGGAAACGGGCGTGGCGCAATTGCCGCTCGACCTGGCGAGCTACCGGGATAACCTGGAGCGCCGCCTGGGCCGCAGCCACGAAGTGATGCGCATCATGATCCACAAGGCGCAGCGTGGACCCAAGCGCGTGGTGTTCCCCGAAGGGCTGGAAGACAAGATCCTGCGGGCGGCCCAGATTCTGGTGGACGAACGCATCGCCATTCCGGTCCTGATCGGCAAGGAGGAGAGCATTCGCGCTCGGGCCGCGGAGTTGCGGGTGCATATCGGGTCGGCGGAGATTGTGGAGCCCCGGCGGTCGCAGCACCTGCCCAAGTACATCGACGAGCTGTTCCACCTGCGGCAGCGCAAGGGCATGACGCATACCGAGGCGGAAACGACGGCGCTTTCGCCGAACGTGTTCGGGTCCTTGATGGTCAGGATGGGCGATGCGGACGCGCTGATCGGCGGTGTGACGCAACACTATCCGGACGTGCTGAAGCCGGCGCTGCAGGTGATCCCGGTGCGCGAAGGGTTCCGCAAGGTGGCGGGCGTGTACCTGGTGATTACCGCGAAGGGCGACCTGTACTTCCTGGCCGACGCGACGGTGAACATAGAGCCGAACGCCGAGGACCTGGCGGAAATCGCCATGACGGCGGCCGAAGCGGCCCGGCGCTTCGACGTGGAGCCTCGAATCGGCATGCTGAGCTTCTCCAATTTCGGCAGCTCGCGCCATCCGCTGTCGGAGAAGGTCCGCCGGGCGGTGGAAATTGTCCGCCACCGCGCGCCGGACCTGATCATCGACGGCGAGATGCAGGCCGATCTGGCGGTGTCTCCGGAGGCGCTGGAGGCGACCTACCCGTTCAGCACGCTGAAAGGCGGCGCCAACGTGCTGGTGTTTCCCAATCTGGAGGCCGGCAACGTGGCCTACAAGCTGTTGTCGAAGCTGGGCAACGCCGAGCTGATCGGGCCCATCCTGATGGGGTTGTCCAAACCCGTCCACGTGCTGCAACGCGGGGCGGAGGTGAACGACATCGTCAAGGTGACGGCGATCGCGGTGGTGGACGCCCAGGAACTGCAACCACTGGTCCGCGAGACGATCGGCAACCTGGCGTACAGCTAACAGGCCGACGACTTCGCGCGACGCCGGGCGGCGAGCCATACCAGGCCCAGGCCGAGTCCGGAAATCGCAAGCGTGGAGGGCTCCGGAACGTCGCACGCCAGCAGCCCGCGGGGGTCCGTGTGCAGCCTTAGGGAGAAGACTGCCTCGGTGGCTTCGCGGTCGGCGTAGAAGACGCGCATTTGGTACGAGCCAGGAGCCATGTTCTGCATCATTTCGGTGTTGGCGTTCTCGGCGGTGCAGTTGGCGCCGTGGACGCCCTCATTCGTCAGAACCAGGGTGCCGCTGCCGAACACGCCGCCGGACAGGTACACCAGCCCGTCGTCGTCCGAGCACAGATTCAGGCTGATGCTGCCCGTTTGCGTCAGGTTCAGGTTGCCTACGAACATCGCGGTCAGAAAGGCGGTTTCGTCGTCTCCGTCGACGCCGAACACGGTGCTGTTGGTGAACATGGCGTTGTTCAGGAACGGCAGGGAAACGACTGAGGGATACACCGGGTTGTTGAGTACGGAGACGTTGGGGTTGGACGTACTCCACCAAAGCAGTTCTCCGGTAATGGGATCGACATCGTGAAAGATGCTTTTACCGATGTCGTTGACCACCGGCAGGCCGTTCGCGCCCAGTCCGGCTCCCACGGTCGTCACCAGGGCGGTGGTCGGTCCCAGTTGCTCGTTGGCGACGTCGGGATCGGCGCCCCCTAAAGAAAAGACATACAGGCCGAGCGATGTGCCCCAGGCCGGCGTACAAAGCCCCCATAGACAGAGGCCGGCGATGACTACGGCGGATCTTTTGGACGAGACCTGATGGTTGAGCACGTGAGCTTCCCTCCGGAGTTCAATATCTCCAGCCATCACTCTAGGGAATGCACGTGAACGACACAAGAAACTATGTTCCTGTAACCTCCAGTACCACTGTACTTAGCCCTAGGAATATTGGGTGAGGCCGGGTGCTACCCGGGTCAGGGGTACGCCGCCGGCGTCGCGGCGTCCCAGCGCGACGGGAAGGGCTCCAAATCGGGCGTATGAGACAATGGTGTTTGCGAACTGAGTAAGAATGAGTGATTTAGCCTTACAGAACCGAGCTGTCGAATCCACGAAGCTGGCCAATGGCGTCAGGGTCATCACTGAGGTCATGCCGCACGTGCGTTCCGTGTCCATGGGGATCTGGATCGGCACGGGCTCCCGACGCGAGACGCCCGACGAGAACGGTATTTCCCACTTCATCGAGCACATGGTCTTCAAGGGGACCTCGAACCGTTCCGCCGAAGAGATCGCCCGATCGGTGGATTCGCTGGGCGGCGGACTCGACGCCTTCACGTCCAAGGAACTGGTCAGCTACAACACCAAGGTGCTGGACGAGCACGTTCCCATCGCCTTCGACGTCCTGGCGGACCTGGTTCTGAACCCGTTGTTCCGCGACGAAGATATCGAGAAGGAAAAGGGCGTCATCTTTGAAGAGATCAAGATGGAGGTGGACAACCCCGAGTACCTTATCCACGAGATCTTCTCGAGCAACTTCTGGAAGGACCACCCGCTCGGCAAACCCATCCTCGGCACGAAGGAAACGGTGAAGAAGTTCGAGCGCGACACGCTGCGCGAATACTGGGCGCGCATCTATTCGCCGGGCAACATCCTGATCACGGCGGCCGGGAACCTGCGGCACGACCAGATCGTGCAACTCACCGAAGAGCGGTTCTCCAAGCTCAGTCCGGTTGCTCCCATGCCGGCGCAGGAATCTCCCAAGGCGCACGCGCGCATGGTGTTCCGCAACAAGGCGTCGCTCGAGCAGGTGCACGTGTACATGGGCATGCCCGCCTATCCGCTGAGGCACGAGGCGCGGTTTGTCAGCTACGTGCTGAACAATGTGCTGGGCGGCGCGATGAGTTCGCGGCTGTTCCAGAACATCCGCGAGAAGCAGGGCCTGGCTTATTCGGTTTACTCGGAACTGAACATGTATCACGACGCCGGATGCCTGGCCATCTGCGCCGGAACGTCGCGGGAATCGGCCGAACGCGTCGTCTACTCCGTGATGGACGAATTGCGGCAGTTGCGCGAAACGCCGGTGGAAGCCGAGGAACTGCGCCGCGCCAAGGATCACCTGAAAGGGTCCTTCATGCTGGGCCTCGAATCGACGTCGAGCCGCATGGGCAACCTCGCGCGGCAGGAGCTGTACTTCGGACGTTTCTTCTCGCTGGATGAGATGCTCGACAGCATCGAGGTTGTGACGGTGGACCAGGTGCAGGCCGTCGCGCGTGAGTTCTTCAATCCCGACCGCATCGCGCTCACCATGCTCGGGCGGCTGGAAGGTCTGAAGATGACGCGGGAAGATCTTATCCGCCATCAGTGAGTCCTCGAAGGGCCGTCGTAATCCGCGCGCTTCTCGCCGCACTCCTGCTGGAGGCCGCGGCGCTCGCGCTGGACCCGGCACGCCCCCAGCCACAAGGCTACGTCAACGACTTCGCGGGCGTGATCGACGACGCCTCGCGCATTGAGCTGCGCGATTACTGTGAGCGGCTGGAGAAGGCCACTGGCGCGCAGTTGGCGGTAGTCACGATTCCCAGCCTCGAGGGCGAACCGATCGAGGATTTCGCGAACGCGCTGTTTCGGCAATGGGGCGTCGGAAAGAAGGGCAAGGACGAGGGCGTCCTGCTTCTGCTTTCGATACGGGACCGCCGCAGTCGCGTTGAAGTGGGCTACGGGCTGGAGCCGATTCTGCCGGACGGCTTTGCCGGCAGCGTTCTGCGGGAGATGCGGCCGTCGCTCGCCGAGGGCGCCTACGGCCAGGCGATGCTCGCCGGCGCCGCGCAGATCGGCGACCGGATCGCCGAGGCCAAGGGCGTTCACCTGGACCGCACCCTGGCCCGGCGCGCCAGTCCGGTGGGGAATCGCACTGCTCGGGAAGTCCCGTGGGCGATGATCCTCATCCTGCTGGTGATCCTGTTCGGCCTTTTCGGCGGCGCGGGTCGCGGCGGCGGGGGATTCCTTACCTGGATGCTGCTCGGCAACGTCCTCGGCGGGTCGCGCTACCGCGACGGCGACCGGGGCGGCTGGGGCGGAGGCGGGTTCGGCGGATACGATGGAGGCGGAGGATTCGGCGGATTCGGAGGAGGCGATTCGGGCGGCGGCGGCGCTTCCGGAAGTTGGTGATGCTATGGAACGATCGCTAACCATGCTGGTTTCGAAACTCGACCGGGCGTTGGGCGACAGGCTTGTCTCGGTGATCCTCTACGGTTCGGCCGCCTCGGGCGATTTCGACGGGCTGTACTCGGACTTGAACGTGCTTTGCGTCCTGTCTCAACTGACGCCGGAGGAACTGTTCCAGGCGGAGGGCGTCGTCAAGTGGTGGCGAGAGTTGGGCAACCCCGCTCCGCTGCTGATGACGGAGGAGGAAACGCGCTCCTCGGCCGACTGTTTCGTCATCGAGTTCACCGACATGAAGGAGCGGCGCAAGGTGCTCCACGGCCGGGATGTGATCGCGGACCTGACTGTCGACCGGCGGTTTTATCGGGCGCGCGTCGAGTATGAGCTGCGCTCGAAGCTGCTGCGGTTGCGGCAACAGGCGGCCGGAGTGTGGACCGATCGGGACGCGCTGTTGAAGCTGTGTCTCGAATCCGTTCCCACGTTCTGCGTGTTGGGCCGGCACGCGCTGATGCTCGGCGGATGTCCGCCGGCGGCGTCGCGCCGTCAGACCGTGGACCGGTTGGCCGCCGTCGTCGGCGCCGATCCGGCGGCGTTCCATCTCCTGCTCGATATCAGGGAGCGGAAATTCGCTCCGCAGGAGGCCGATCCTGCTACGCTGTTCAGGAAGTACCTGCAAACGATCGAGTCGGTCATCCGTTATGTGGATGCGCTTTGAGGAGGTAGTGTGAAAGTCGCCTTAATCAGCGTTGTCGCCCTCGTCCTGGTCGCGATTGTCGTGGTGGGAACGCTGGCCAGCATGCGGAATGACCTGGTGACCGGACGCAATGGCGTGGACGCCGCCTGGGCCCAGGTGGACGCGGCCTTGCAGCGGCGGGCTGACCTGATCCCGAATCTGGTGGAGACCGTGAAGGGTTACGCCAAGCAGGAGCAGACGGTTTTCAAGGATATCGCCGACGCCCGGGCCGCGTTGGGCGGAGCGCGCAACACGCAGGAGCGGTTGGACGCCAATAACCAGCTAACGAACGCGCTGAGCCGCCTGCTGGTGATTGTCGAGAATTACCCGCAGTTGAGATCGAATGAGTCATTCAACCGACTCATGGACGAGTTAGCCGGCACGGAGAACCGAATCAACGTGGAGCGGCGGAAATACAACGAAACGGTGCAGAAGTACAACACCGATATCCAGTTGTTTCCCAAGAACCTCGCGGCGGCCACGTTCGGCTTCACGCCCCAGCCGTATTTCAAGGCGGACACCGCGGCTCGCACAGCCCCCAACGTGAAGTTCTAACTCCCTTCAGTAGGTTCGGAACTCAGCTTTCGGAGCGGATGCCGATCGCGTGGTCCGGTTCCGGTAATTCGCCCGCCCGACGAAGAACTGGCGGCCCCGCAACTCCTGGTGAGACGTGGTCATCGAATGCATCCTGGCCACTCGCTCGGGCGTGCGAGGATGAGTCCGGAAGTAGTCGCGAAGGGCTTCTTCCATGGAGCCCGCGATCTCGCCGGCCGGGGTCGACGCCGGAGGACGGAGGGCTTCGCCCATGGTCTGAGCCAGGCGGTTGAACACGGTCTCAGCGGCGTCCGGATCGTAGCCGGCCTCGATGGCGATGCGATTCCCTTCGGCGTCAGCCTCCAGTTCCTGGTATTGTCCGTAGCCCATGGCGATCAGCATCCGCGCCATGTCGAGCAGGTGGCCGGCGCCGCCCACGCCCACGCCCGCGCGCTTGAGCGCATGCTGATACTGGTAACGCTCGACGCAGTGGCGCAGGTCGACGTGCGACATTTCGTGACCCAGGATGGCCGCCAGTTCGGCCTCGGTCTCGAGGAAGTCCATCATGCCTCGCAGCACATAGATCTGCCCGCCCGGCAGGGCGAAGGCGTTGATCGACGGCGACTCGATCACGTGGAACTCGTAAGGAATGTCCTTGCGCCTGAGTTGTGGTGCGAGCGACTGGCCGACGGCGGAGACATACGACGTGTCGTTGGGATCCTGCGCCGCCCACTGGGAGACGCCCGCGGCGAGTTGGGCGCCTAACCGAACCTCCTCCCCCGACGGCATGCGCGTGGCCACGAGCCCGATTTGATCCGCGTCGCGCAGGAAGTCGGCCCAGATCTCGCGGGCCGAGGAGAGGTCCACCGTGCGGTCCTGCTTGCCCATGGATGCGAGCGCGCCTCCCGCGATCAACAGGGCGGCGACCGCGATGGCGGCCCGGCGGTTCATAGATACCTCTCAATCTGCTTGCGGAATCGCGTATAGACCCAGGAAACGCCCACCATCACCGCGCCCAGCACGATGAACGAGAAGATTCGGCTGATGGTGTCCAGATGCCGCAAGTCGTAGAAGAACAGCTTCAGGATGCAGTTGAGGAACAGCAGCAGGCCTGACAGCCGCAGCACACGGTCGCGCGCCCAGAAACCGGCGGCCATCAGCAGCGCCGCCTGAACGCCCCACGCCACGGTGAGCACGGCGCCGCTCACTTCGTAATAGAGCATCAGCGCCACCAGGGCGCTGGCCAGTACGGAGAACAGTTGCCGCGCGTAACGATCGAGCTTCAGCCTGGCGTCGCTCGCCCGCGGCGCGAGCGCCTGCGCGATGTATAGGGCACTGACAACGAAGGCGCCGGTGGCGACGCGGCCCGGCACTCCCGCGAAGCTCTCCGGCACGTAGAAGTTGGTGGTCCAGCTTCGCCAGAAACAGATCAGCGCCAGCGCGTAGGACTGTAGCCGGAAGTCCAGGTCGTCGCGTTTGCGCCCGATCCAGTAGAGCAGCAGCGTGAACGCCGCCCAGCCCACGACGGTCAACACCCGTCCCAGTTCGAATCGCAACAGGGTGACGGCGAGAATCGGCGCCGCATATAGGTACAGCCGCCCCACCTTCGATTGCCGCCGCTCAAACCAGGCGTAATACTCGGACGCGATCACCGGCGCCACGGTCAGCAGACGGTGGGAAATCCCTCCGGTGGAGCCTGTGTTGACGAAGTTCGCGAAGAACAATCGGCCGAACGTCGCGGCGCCCATCAGGTCGGCCTGCACGGTCAGGACGCGAGTGTTCGGGCCGGTGAACTGCATGAGCGCGATGCCCAGCAGCGCCCACCCGACGGCCACCACTGGGTCGGGCAGCGCCATCCACATGAGCGTGGCGGCAAACGCGGTTCCGGCCAGCGACGCGGCTACGCGATGGTAGGCCTCTGTACGGAAGCCGCGAGCGCAGAGCGCGTAACTGAGCAGCGCCGCGCCGCCCAAGGCCAAGCGCGTGGCCGTTCCCATGCCCTTGTTCACGTCGATCACCACCGTCACCAGCACATACGCCCAACCGATTGACGCCACCGGGTAGGATTGCCAGCGGAAGCAATTGGGGATGCCGCGCAGCCCGAGTTCGAGCATCAACAGGGCCAACGCGATCCAGGCGGTTCCGATGAACTTGGTGGGCGCGGCCAGCCAAACGAACAGAACCGCCGAAAACGTGGCCGCCCACGCGAGCGCCACGGGAGCGTACTTGGCCTCTACGCCTTCAGGGATGCGCTTGGCCCTGAGCGCCATCACGTAGGCCGCCGCCACGGCCACCAGCACGGGCGCCCAGCGGAGTTTTGCGGTCAGCGGGGCCCCGAAGTCGTTGATCGCCAGAGCGCATAGGGCGAAGACGACAAATCCGTAGGCTTGCAGCCGGTATTCCACCAGCGACTTCCGCAGGCCGAACTCGAACAACGCGAGCCCGATGAGGAACCACGCCGCGCCCACCCACAGCGTCGGCGACTCGTAGCCCGCCACCAACAGCAATGGGACCGCGGCGCCGTAGCTGAAGTACTTCGCCGTGCGTCGCAGCCAGCGGTTCAGGTACATGAGAGCCGTCGAGAACAGCCCGACCGGCCACCATTCATGGCTGTTGGCCGGCGCGTCCTGGGCCGCGAGCTTCAATGTGGCGAGGCCGAACAACGCCGCGCTCAACCTTTGCGGGTAGGCCTGTCCCAGCCATCGCCCGGCCAGGAACAGCAACTCCGCCTCCACCAGCCAGCCAAAGTTGATCCAGACCGTGGTCGCCTTCAGCCACACCGCGCCGGTCGCCAGTCCGGCGGCGATGGTTATTGGGCCCTCGTATCCGCCGTTCGCCATGCGTTCGGGCAAGGGTGTCGCCTCATCCGGCCGGCGCAGCCGGTAACGCGCCGCCGCCCCGGCGATAAACACGACGGCGCACGCCGCCAGAAATGCCCAGCTGTGATGCCTGGCCACGTGATTCCACTTGGGCACAGACAGCGCGAGCACGCCCACGGTGTTCAACGGGAAGATGCAGCGTTCGGGAAGGCTGAACGCCTTTGGTCTGGACGCCCGCAGGATCGTGAAGCCCTCAAATAGCAGCCAGTAGACGGCGATGATCGCCTGCGAGGAGGCGAGCGGCGAGCCGGAATCGCCCCGCGCGATGCAGGCGCCATAGGTGGCGAACACGCCGAACAGCGCCATCTCGAACCATTCGAAGCGGTGCGCCAGGTACAGCAGGGAGGCGGTTAACGGCACAAGCGCCACGAAGGAGAACGTGTTCACCGGCGTGATCACCAGGGTCGCGAACGCGATGAAGTACGCGAGTCCCGTCACGGTCTGCGACTTGTACTTCAGCGAGTGGAGGATCATGCCGGCGGCGACCGCTGTGAGGAGAATGGATGCGATCCACGGATTGGCGATGATGCGCGCCGCGTCCACCGCGTACATGGCGTAGGCGGTGAAGTAGAGGCCGGCCCATCCGCCGCCGATCAGTCCCCGCGCGAACACCCGGTATACGCTCCGTCGCTCCACCGCGACTCCGGCGGCCAGCATGCCCCCGCTGACCGCCAGCGCGATCGCCACGCGGCCCGCGGGTCCAACCTTTGTGAAGGAGTAGCCGAGCAACAGCGCAATGCCGATGATCAGGATCAACACGCCGAGTTTGTTCAGCCAATTGCCGCCCACCATGGCTTCCCACTCCTGGGAGGCGACTCCGGAAGCGATGCGCTCGCGCCAACTCGGGCCCGCGGGAACCGGCGGTGGCGGTGGTTCGACCGGCGGAGGCGGCTTCGGCTCGGGTTCGGGCAGGACTGGCGGCGCCTGGTAGGCAGGCTCGGGTTGGGGCTCGACGATGGGCGGCGGGGGTTCCTCGGCAATCGCGACGCGTTGAACCAGCGGCGCCGTTGGCGTCTCCGGAACGTGCGGCGCCGCGCACTCGAGCGCGTAGACCCGGGCCGTCAGCTTTTCGATCTGCCGATTCTCCGAGCGCAGTTCGTCCACGTCGCGCCGCACCCGGCGGAGCTTCCTGTACTGCATGGCGCATATGATGAACAGCACAAAGACGAGAAACTCGGTCACCAGGCCTCCGGACGATCAGAACGATTGTCTAACTTCACATGCCTCCACGGGGATTCGGCTTTCAGTTATCTTGCGCTGTCCTTTCGGACAGCCGCGGCGCCCGTACCGCCCCACGCCGCGTTCGGGCTCGAGGTGATAGTATCTTAGTGTTAACGAATTCTTATTGGCCACGCGCGGCCGCATTCAAACTATGCCCGATCAGGATAGCGGCGAGATCCGCAGTGTGGACGCCATGCTCGACTCCGACCTTGACAGCGTGGATACCGCCGAGACGGAGACGCTGAAGATCGCCGAACAGTTGGGTTTCGAAGAGGAAGATCTGCACAAGATCGGCATGGCGGTGCGGGAATGCATGGTGAACGCCGTCGTTCACGGGAACCGTTACAATGCCCGGAAGAAGGTTCATTTCCAGGTGCTCAAGGGGCCGGACCGCATGACCATCGTCATTCGCGACGAGGGTGAAGGCTTCGAGCTGCAGTCTTTGCCGGACCCACTGGCCGAGGAGAACCTGCTGCGGCAGTCCGGGCGGGGCCTACTGCTGATTCAGGCCTTCATGGACGACGTGAGGATAGAACGGCTGGAGCCGAGAGGCACTGAAGTAAGAATGACGAAAAGCCTGGCCACGGCCAGCTAAACGGATCGATTTTCAAAAGGATACCAAGGAGGCACTACTCGTGAGCGTGAAGCTTTCTACCCGTCAGGTGGGAGATGTGACCGTGATTGACGCAGTCGGCAGGATTACGCTGGGAGAAGGCGCCAGCACCTTCCGCGACGCTATTCGCGACTTGGCCGCGAAGGGCGACAAGAAACTGCTGTTGAACCTCAGCGAGGTGAGCTATATCGACAGCTCGGGCATTGGCGAACTGGTTTCCGGCTTCACCACCGTTACAAATCACGGCGGTCAGCTGAAACTGGTCGGCCTCACCAAGCGCGTGAAGGACCTGCTCCAGATCACCAAGCTGTACACGATTTTTGACGTCTACGACACCGAAACCAGCGCCGTTCGCAGTTTCGCGTAAGCCCTGTTCCGGGGTGGCCAGCTTCCGGCGGCCGCCCCTGCTCCATTCCGCCGGCTGTTCCAGACTCGTCCGCGCAAGACTCCGCCGGTAGTGTGCGTCCTCGTTCGACTCTCCCGGTCTCCGCTCGATCGCTCTCCATAATCACTCAGGTCATACGTATGTCCTCATGAGTTGCGATAGTGTGATATACGTCAGAGGCGCCCCTATCGGTATGAAGACAAAGCTCGAAGACATCGCCCGTGAAGCCGGTGTCAATCTTTCGACGGCTTCCCGTTCACTCAGCGGAGCGTACGGGGTCCACCCGGACACGCGCCAGCGTGTGCTCGATATCGCCAAACGCCTGAACTACCGGCCGAATCGCGTTGCACGCGGACTTGTCACCGGGCGTTCGCAGACCATGGCGCTGGTGGTGAGCGACATCCGCAACCCGTTTTTCGCCGACGTCTGCCGCGGCGCCGAGGACGCCGCGCTCGAGGCCGATTGCGATCTGATCGTTTGTAACAGCGACCTGGATCCGGTGAAGCAGATGCGCTACATCGATTCGCTGCTGGCCAAGCGCGTCGACGGAATCCTGATGAATTCGGTGGAAGCGCTGAGCCGCGTGCAGCAGGAACAACTGGCGGCCTCTGGCGTAGCCGTCGTGTTGCTGAACCGTACCGCGGCTTTGAAACGTTTTTCCACGGTGGCGGCGGACAACTTTGAGGGAGGAGCGCTGGCGGCCCGGCTGCTCGCGGGCCTTGGGCATCGCGCCACGGCGAACCTCACGGGGCCGCGCAAACACGGCAACCTGACCGAACGAACTCGCGGCTTCGTCAAGACCTTGCAGTCGCTGCCGGTTCCCGATCCGGTGGTTCAGTTCGGAGCCCACACCTTCGAGGGCGGTCATGAGATGTCCAAGCGCCTGTTCGCGGCGCATCCAGAGATCACGGCGGTGTTTGCGGCCAACGATGTTATGGCGTTCGGATGCATGCTCGCGGCCAACGAACTGGGCCTTCGAATCCCGAGGGATCTTTCGATCGTTGGCTTCGACAATCTGAACGTGTCGCAAATCGTGGCGCCGCCGCTGACGACGATTCATCAGCCGAAGTACGAACTCGGCAAATCCGCCATGGAGTTGCTGCTGCGGCTGGCCCAGAAAAAAGACCAAGAGCCGGAGCACCGTGTGATCGGTGTCCGGCTCATTGAACGTGCGTCTTGCGCTCCGCCGCGCGAGGCTTCAGCGGGTGATTGAGAATTCGGCCCGACAGCCGCGGTCCACCCAGATGCCCCGGCGATCCGAGCCCCAGGTTTCGCCTTCGCGGCAGCGCGAACCGCTGATCTGCCGGATCAATCGCACATCCGCGCCGCGCGTGTCGGCCTCGCAGTAGACGCGCTCGCCGTTGTTGGAGGCGCACACGACGCTCCGAGTTTGCGGCGAGGCGCCCGGACGGAATCCGCCGCCGCCTCGCGGATTCACGGTGAATTCGGCCCGGCAGCCGCGATCCACCCACACGCCACGATTGTCGTAGCCCCAGGTGCGGCCTTCCACGCAAGCCGTTCCGCTGATCTGGCGCGACAGGGTGACGCCGTTCCGCGTGTCGGCGTCGCAGTAGACACGCTCGCCGTTGTTGGATGCGCACACGAGCGACGCGCCGCCGCCCGACGGCGCCCGTCCGCCCCAATTCCCGCCGCCCAAGGCGCCGCCACGGCCCGAGACCCGGCGCACCGAGAACCGCTGGTTCGAATCGCCGTTGGGGTCGTAGATCTGCACGCGCTGGCCATCACGGTCCGTGCCGTCCGGGATGTCGAGCGCGCGCCCCAAACGCGACACCACCAACACGTTGCCGTCCTTGCCTTCTTCGAAACGCCACTTCTGGCTGTCGCTGCCATTGAATGGGACTCCCCGGACCCAGTCGCTCCGGCCGCCGCGGCCGGCGTCCAACGCGTACCCGTTCATGGCGTTGATCAGATAGAAGAACTCACCGCCGGCCGGACGCGCTTCCCAGGTTTGATTGTCCGTGCTCCGCGACGAGTATTGAATCACCGTCGATTGATCATTCCGGTCCAGGTCGAGCACCTTGCCGGACTTGATGTTTCTGATTTCGTATCGCCCAGGGCCCGAGAATCCGCCCTGTCCCCACGCTGAAACCGCAGCCAGCGCGAGGGCGGCCCATTTCGCCGTTCCTCTCATCGAACCTCCCCCCTTCGTTATAACGCAGGCGTCCGACGGAATGGTCCCAGGTGATGGGGAATTAATCGGCGTCCCATTCGATCCAGCCGCCGATCAGCGGAAAGTACAGGCCCGCGCGTATCGGACGTTGGTCAAGGCGCCGAAGAGCTGTGGCGTACTCGTTCAATTGGGCCGCATAAGTTCGCCGTTCGGACTCGAGAAATGCCGCCAGCGTCTGTGCGTCATCCGGTTCCGCAGTCTTGAAGTCGACGATCCAGCGTGTCCCTTCGTCGTCGGCAAACGTGCGGTCGAGCGTCAGGTGGCGCGCGCCGTCACGGGCGGCCGTCGCAATCGCGAACTCGCTGACGGCGCTCTGGTGGCGTCCGAGGATCCACCGCCCGCGCGGGTCCTCCAGAGTTCGGCTCAAGCCGGCGGCCACCTTCGCGCAGGCGGCTTCGAGCGACGTTGCGGCGACGCCGTCCGCTGCGAGCGCAATGCGGATGGCGGGCGTCATCGCGGCGGCGCGCGATGCGGGCCAGGCGTCGAGCCCATCGCGCGAGATGCGGTCAAACAGCCTGTGCAGCAGCGTTCCGGCGTGACGTTCCCATCCGTCGTCGAAGCGAACAGGGGCGGCCTGGGTGGTGCGGCTGGCCGTCGTAGTGACGCTCGTGACCACTTGCCGAACGCGTCGCAGGGGGCGGGGAACGCGCACCGGCGCGGCGTCCGGCCTTGCGGCGAGATTCGCGTCCGGCAGCCGGCGTTCGAATTCGGGCCGGAATACGCCCCACAGATGGTGGAGCAGCGATTCGCGCGGAGGGTCGTTCAGCGCCGCCTCCGTCCCGTCGATCTTGATTTCCACATGCGCCAGCAGGTGCAGCCGCGTGCGCGCCCTGGTGCAGGCCACGTACAGCAGGCGCTCGGATTCGTGCCGTCCCTTCGCGTCGTTCTCACGCCGGATGAAGTCGTAGATGCGGCGCTCCTGGTCGCCGCGGCCCGAGATCGGCGCCATCAGCAGATCGGCGCCGTGCGCCGACGGCCGCTCCGCCCACACGAGTAGCGACGCCACGTCGGTCTTCGGGCGCTTGCCGAGGCCGGGCAGGATCACGGTGTCGAACTCCAGCCCCTTGGCCTTGTGGATGGTCATCAGTTCCAGTCCGCCATCCGTTTCCGCACCCGGGTTCGCAAACAGCTCCGTGACGCGCGCCGCCAGACGGTCGAAATCGGCGATGTCGCCGCGTCCGCCCGCCTCTTCAAGCAGATCGAAGTAGGCGCGGGCGTCGGCCAGTTCATTCGCATCGGCCAGACGGTCCCCCGCCAGCGCGAGGAACGCGGACTCCACCAGTTCCGACACCGGCGCGCGTCCCCGGCGTTCGAGCGCTGCTTCGAGCACCGGCAGCACAGCCGCCACGCGCGCCGTGGAATCCGCGTCGAGTTCGATGGCGGGATCGCGCAGCAGGCTCAGGATAGGCCGCGCGCGATCCCCCGCCGCGATGCGGTGCAGCGCGTCGAGGGTCAGCCCGCACCACGGCGCGCGCAGAATCGCGAGCCACGCCACACGGTCGGCCAGATGCAGCAGCGCCCGCGTCAACGCGAGCAGATCCTGGATCAGCGGCTTCTCCGCCAGCGCCTGAATTTCGATGGCGCGATAGGCGACGCCAGCCTGTCGCAAACGGTCCGCGATGGTGGCCAGGTGCGCTCGGGACCGCACCAGGATGGCCGTCCGCGACGCGGGATCCTCGCGTCGCGCCTGCCGGTGTAGGTCGATAGCGAGGTCGGCTTCGGCCATGTCGTTGCGGCCCAGGAAAGGATGGAACGTGACCGCGGCTCCTTCGGCGCCTTCTTTGAACGCGATGGAAGGCGTGTACGGAATCGCGCCCGAAAGTGCGTCGGCCTCGGCCGGGAACACCTGTGCGAACTGGTTGTTCACCCACTCCACCACGGTCCGCGCCGAACGGAAGTTGACCTTCAAGGCGAGCGGCTCCGGCTGCAGCGCGCCGATGCCCGACTCGCGCACGTTCAGAAACAAGCCGACCTCGGCCTGCCGGAAGCGGTAGATGGACTGCATCGGATCGCCCACCAGGAACACCGTGCGCGTCCCGTCATCCTCCCAGCCCGCCGTCAGCGTGCGCAGCAGGTCGAACTGCGTGACGGAGGTGTCCTGGAACTCGTCCACCAGCAGGTGTTCGATGCGCGCGCCCATCGAGAGCGCAAGATCGGTGGGCTGTTCCGCGTCGCCCAGAGCTCGCCGGGCTGCGCTCGCGATCTCGACAAAATCGACGCGCCCTGTTTCGGCGAAGACGCCGCGAAGGTGCGCCACCGTGCGCGGCAGCAACGTGAAGAGCGCTTCGAGCACGTTCCACTGCTCCGCTGTGTAGTTGGGCGCGGGCAGTTTCGGGACTGCGGCCAACGCGCCGCACAGCTCCGGTTCCGCTCGTAGCGCATCCAGGAGCCCTTCCATGCGCTGTTTCATCGCCTTATTGTGCGGCGGGAATCCGACACCGCGGTCGACGCGTTTGCGGAAATCGCCCTTCCCCGTGAGCAGCAAACTCGCAAGTCCCATCCATTCGTCCAGCGAGTTCGGCAACGCATACAACCCGGCGCAGCGCGAGATCACCGGATCGGACTGGCGCACGTTCTCCCCCGCATACCGCGCGAGTTCCAGCAGTTCGAAGACCTGCCGCGCCGGGATCGCCGACCGCAGGCGTGACAAGTGCGCTTTCACCATGCGGCCCAGCGCGGCTTCGAGCACCGTGCGAACTGCTTCCGGGTCGGGTGCGCCGCCGATCACGCGCAGCCAATGGTCCCGCGTCGCAAGCATCGACGCGAGCAGGTCCACTGTGCGCGCCGCGTCGTTGTCGAGATGTTCGAGCAAGCGATCGACAGCGTCACCCGCCTGCGGCGTTCCGAGTTCCTGAACGGCCCGCGCCGCGGCCTCCCGATACTGCACGCGGGCGTCCTCCACCACATCCGGCATGGCGCCGAACCGCGCAAGCCACGGCATCTGCCGCGTGATCGACATCGACAGCGCGTCGATGGTTTGTATCCGCAGCCGGTCCGGACTGCGCAGCAGATTCCAAGCCTGGCGGCGATCCTGCGCAAGCGCCGCCTGGGCCAGTTCAAGCGTGCGGCGTTCGTGCGGCGTCGCCGGCTCAGCGCCATGCGCGGCCTTTTCGAGCGCGTCGAGCACGCGCGCCCGCATCTCACCCGCGGCCTTCACCGTGAACGTGATGGCGGCGATCGATTCCGGCTGCGCCACACGGCCGAGCAACGCGAGATAGCGCTGGATGAGCAGCTCGGTCTTGCCGGAGCCCGCCGGCGCCTGCACGATGAACGACGTTTCAGGATCGAGCGCGCGGCGGCGCTCTTCCGCATCAGCCGGCTCCGCCGCCGGCGCCGCGCTGGTCCAATCGAGGCCCGGCAGCCACGGAATATCGGCGTCGCGGCGCTTCATGCGGGCTCCTCGGCATCTTCGACCTCAGCGGGGGCGGCTTCATGGATGCGGCACAACGGCGCAAGTCCGCACTGCGCGCATACCGCTTTGCTCTTCGGATCCACCTCGGCGCCCCCCGCGCGGAACGCCTCCGCGATAGGCGTGAGCACGCGGCGCCAGTCCGCCAACTGGTCCGCGGCGGGTCGGGGAAACGGTTTGGCGCCGGGCAGCAGATCCTCCGCGGCGGCGTAGCCCCTGAACGCGGGCCCGTCCGCGCCCACCGCCGCGAAGGCGACGCCCGCCACCGGCGCGTCGTTTGAGATGGCGTAGAGCGGCAGTTGCGGCTCGTCCGGGCGGTCGCCGAACCAGGCGGCTGTCGACGGCGCGGTGGTCTTGTAATCGATGATGGCCTGCCGCCCGTCGGGGAACTCGTCCACGCGATCGATGCGCGCCTCCAGTTCCAGACCGCCGATCTCGATCAGGCGTTCGCGCTCGTGCGACGCTACGCGGAACGGCGCGCGCGTGCGTTCGAACTCGGCCTGGCGCATCAAGACATCCGTCAGCCTGCGTGTTTCCAGTTCGCGGAAGCGGACATCGAAGGGCTGGCGCGCATCGCGGAACGGCCGTTCGAGCGCCCCCCGCGCGGTGCCTTCGGCGGCGGCGCGCAGATCGGCGTCGGTCATGGCCGCGAGCGTTGCGTGATCGCACACCTGTTCCCAGAACAGTTGCAGCGCCAGATGCACCGCGCTGCCGCGTTCGAGCGCCGACAGTCCCAGGTCCGCCGAATCGAGCGGCCGCGCCCCCAGCCGAAGGTCCGCGAACGCCTGGAACGGGCAGATGGACTGCAGTTTCACCACCCGCGTGCCGCCGCGCGGACGGTTGCCCTCTAGCGGCGGTCCCGCCTCGTCGTCGAGCATCTCGATCTCCGCCGCCTTCCGTGTCGCCGTCGCCCGCGCCGGCTCCGCGTCGTCCCGAACCCCGTCGATGAGCGGGCTCGGCCGCAGTTCGACATCGCCCGCGCGCATCGGCCAACTCACCACCACCACGGGCGCGCTCGACCGCAGCCGCGCGAAGGTGCGCCGCGCGAACTCCTCCTCGCGTTCCGGCGAAGAGTGCGGCAACCCCAGCTCGCGCTGCACGCCGAGTGGCAGGAACGGATGTGGATGCGACGGCGCGGGCCACACCTGGTCGGAGGCGCCTGCGATCCACAGCGCGTCGAACCGCGACCCGGCCGCTTCCAGCACGCCCATGATCTGCACCGGCGCTCCCGTGTCCTGCGGTTGGAATCGGGCCGCGTCGGCGAGATCGGCCAGCCGCGCGACGGCCGCGCCGCATGGCATCGGACCCGCCACCGCATCGAGCGAGGAAAATGTTTGAAACAATCCGGCCCACGCTTCGGCCGCCTGATACTCGACGCTTGAAAGCGCCGCGTCGCCCGGCCAGCCTGCCGCATCGAGCGCCTGCCGGAAGATGGCCGCCCATTCCGCCGCCGTGTGCGCGCCCGCAAACGGGATGGAGCGCCAGGCCGCCAGCGCCGCCGCCAACCGGGGGCAGTCCTGCGCCTGCGCCTCCACCGACTGCGCCGCCACGTGCGACCGCCGCCATCGCCGCAGCCGCGCGTCGAGCATCGCCCGCGCCTCGGCCTCCGTCACGCCGCCCGCCAGAAACGGCGACCGCAGCAGCGACCCCGCGTCCGCGAGCGTCCAGCGCTGCACGACGGCCAGCCGCAGCGCGAGCAACGCCGCATGGACAACGGGATAATCGCCGAGCGGCTCCGGAATCGAGATGTGGAACGCGCCCGGCAGTATCTCGCCGAAAATCCGCTCGATACGCGTACGCCGTACGCCTAAGTTCAACAGCACGACGGCGATCGACCCCGCGCCGGCGTCCAGCCGTTCCCGCGCCCACAAGGCGGCGCAGCGCAACTCATCGTCGGCGTCCAGGCAGCCCCGCCTTGCTACGCGCGCCTCGATGCCCGCCGCTTCCGCCACGGTCACCGCGCAACCGGAAGCGCGCAGGGTGTTTAAAACATCCTCCTGCTGCGGCGTGAATTCGTCGAAGCCCGCTAGTAGAATCGCCCCCGGCCCCCGCAACGCGGGACGAACCGCATCGGCCAACCGCACCCCGTCCAGCCAGCCGTGCTCCCTGCACAGCCGCGCATACTCGACCGCCCACGCGTGGAAGGCGGCCTGGTCCTCCTGCGCGTTGAACCGTGCGTCGAGCGGCACGCGATATTGCTGGATCAGCCGCCACGCCTCCATGGCCGATTGCGCCGCGCCGCGCAAATCGAGCAGGCTTTGCGCGTCGGGCGAGGCGGCGACGATGGTCCGCCACACGCTTTCCTCCTGCGCCGCGCTCAACACGGTGCGAGGCGCGACGCCGCCGCCCAACAACGCATCGCCCCACTGCGAGGCGAGCCACGTGGAGAACGGAAGGATCGCGGGACTCTCCCAGGCGCGCAGCCCGGCGGCCGCCTGCGCCCGGTCGTACTGCTCGCGCAGCGTGCGCGACAGGCGCTGGTTCGCGGTCAGGATGGCGCCACCGGCCCGTGCCGCTTCGATGATCTGCCCGGCGGACACTAGCCTATCTTCACCAGGCCCGCGCTCTCCATGCGCTTCAACTGCCCGCAGGCCGCGTACACGTCGCGTCCCCGAGGCTTGCGCACGAAGCACGGCACGGACCTCCGCACGATCGCCTGAAAGCTCGACACCCGCTCGGCGGTGGGCGTGCCGTACGGGATGCCAGGCCCCGGATTCAGCGCGATCAGATTCACCTTACAGTCGATGTTCGCGAGCATCTTCGCCACACGCCGCGCATCGGCGTCGGTATCGTTGACGCCCGCCAGCAGCACGTACTCGAACGTCAGCTTCTCCCAACTGCGCAGCGGATAGCGCCGGCACATCGCGATCAGATCGGCCAGGTGATACTTCTTCGTGATCGGCATCAACTCGCGCCGCTGCTCCTCGGTGGACGCGTTCAGCGAAATCGCGAGCTTGGGCCGCACGGCCGCGCGCCCCAACTCCTCGATCTTCGGCAGGATGCCCGAAGTCGACACCGTGATGCGCCGCTCGGCGAAACCGACGCCGTCCTTGTCAGTGAGGATGCGCGTCGCCTTCAGCACTTCGTCCAGGTTCAGCAGCGGCTCGCCCTGGCCCATCATGACGATGTTCAGCGTGTTCACGTCGGCGTGCAGGGAGTTGTCGCGCAGCACGAACAGCACCTGTCCCACGATCTCGCCCGCGGTCAGGTTGCGCTCCAGCCCCATCAGCGCCGTCAAACAAAAACGGCAGTTTACGGGACACCCCACCTGGCTCGAAATGCAGACGGTGTAGCGCTCGCCTTCGGGCATCAGCACGGTCTCCACCGTCCGCCCGTCGTCGAGCCCCAGCAGGTAACGCCGCGTGCCGTCGTTCGAATCGTAGCGCGCCGCCGCCTGCGGCAAGCCCACGGAATGAGCCGCCGCCAGACGCTCCTTCAACTCGCGCGGCAGCGTGGTGATGGAGCTGACGTCAGCGGCCCGTCCGCGATACAGCGCGTCATAGAGTTGGCGCGCGCGAAAGCCCGGCTGATCCGCGCCCAGGACTTCGCGCAAGTCCGCTAACTCCATCCCCAGCAGCGCCTGCGCCATAACTCCAGTTTACGCGAGGGGCTCAGTTCAGGACTTTGTCGCGCAGGAAATTCCATTCCGAGTAACCGGCGCCGAGCCCCGACGAGTCATTCAGCCCCCATCGGTACGTCTGATATTCGATCTTCATCCCGGCGCGGAACTGTGGCGAATACCGGGCGAAGACGGCGCGCACGCCGCCCAACCGGTCGAAGTCGCCCTTGTACCAATCGAAGATCTTGCTCACTCGCGCGACGTTGCGGGCCGCGTCGAAGCTGTTACGGCCGGGCATGGCGAGCCAGGCGCGGAAGTTATCGTCCAACTGCCCGCTCACGGCATCCGCGCGATACGGTTCGCGCCGTAGCGGCGGGCAACTGCGCCCAGCGCACACCAGCGCGCCATGAATGCGCGGATCCATCTTCCGCAACTCGCCCTCGATATCGTCAAGCGACACGAGCTTGCCGTCCACCCTGTGACGCGCCACGGTGAACGGCTTCTTCGTGCGCCAGATGCTCTCCACCGGGTAGTTGTCCAGGATCCACCGAATGGTGAGCGCGTTGTAGGCGTTGATCAGCCCGGCCTTGCGCGCGTCCGTGGAACCCGCCGGCCATGGTTCGGCGATGCGCGCAGCCCAGCGGTCGAGCGGCTCGCGATGCGCCTTCAACGCCGCGTAATCCACCAGGTGCTCCGCGTTCACATACCGGCCCAGCATCTCCGCCCACTCATCGGCAGCGGCCGAGGCGGCGGGCGCGAGCATCGCGAAAAACGTCCGGCGAGTCATCGTATGTGCCTATACCATCGCGCCAGCACGTACGGTGACACGCCCGCCCAGAACAGCACCTGTAGCGCGATCCAGTTCGCCCACACCACGCCGAAGTTGCGATGTTCGAACCGTCGCGACGAGGCGGCCAGCGTGCAGTCCAGATGCGCGAAGCGCCCGCGCCGTTTCAATCGCCGGATCAGGTCCAGATCCTCAAACAGCGGATACGGCCGAAAGCCGCCCGCCGCCTCGTACGCCTCCCGCCGGACGAAGATCCCCGCGTCACCGTAGGACAGTCCCAGCAGCCGCAGCCACGGATAAATCGCCGTCAACTGCCGCGCCGAGCGCCCGGGCCCATCGAACTCCAGCCGGAAGTTGCCCGCCACGACGCCGTCATCGGACAGCGCCGTCTCGATGGCCCGCAGCGAGTCCGCCCGCGCGATCGCGTCGGCATGAACGAACCACAGCACGTCGCCCGAAGCCGCCAGCGCACCCGCCTGCATCTGCGAGCCTCGCCCGCGTGGAGCGGTCAGAACGCGATCGGCCAGCCGGCGCGCCCGCTCCACGGTGCGGTCCGTGCTGCCGCCGTCGACGACGACGATCTCCTTTGCGCCCTCCGCGCCCGCGAGCGCCGAAAGGCACCGTTCGATGACGGCTTCCTCATTCAAAGCCGGCACGACGATGCTCACCCTCACCGCGCGAGCCTCCGCAGCAATCGAGACTTGAACTCCGGCGAGGGCGTGTGGCAGTACGTCACCACGCGGCCCTGCCCGCCCAGCCGAGCCACCAGGTACGGCTTCTCGCCGCCCGCCCCCGTATCGTCCGGCCCCCGTTCGATGCGCATCGCCGCCGCCGGGCACTCAAGCGCCGGACGGTCGGTCAGATAGCCCACCGCCAGCGCGTCAAACGGATTGAACCCCGGCGCGCCGAACTGCTTCTTCCACAGCTCGAGCCAATCGAGCGCCGCCGGCAGCATCCACTTCACGCCCGCGCTGCGCCCGGCCAGATCCTCCACGTCGCGCCTCGTAAGCCACACCTTCGAGGAAATCTCCCACGGCGCGAACACCAGCTTCACCTTCGAATCGAGCAGCGTCTGAAACGCCGCCGGATCCATCTCGAAGTTGAAATCGCGAAACGCCGGACCGCCCGGCGCGCCCGCCGTAAAGCGCTGCCCCGGACGCCTTCCGGCCACCGCCACCACCTCGCGTATGCGCCCCGCCAACTCGGGATGCAACCTCACAACAGCGGCCACGTTCGTCGCGGGACCGAGCGCCAGCACCACCAGCGGCTCAACGCGCAACGCCGCCGCCAGAGCCTTCACCGCCTCGGTCTCCTTCGCGATGTCCGCCGGCCCGGCCGCGCCCGTGTATACGCGGATCCCGCGCGGGCCGAACCGCGACACGATCTCCCGACCGATGCGGTCCGCTGTGGGAAGATCCGCGTTGCCGAACACGATGCTGACGCCGCGAACCGCGATTTCCGGAGAATTGAACGCCTGCAGCAACGCTACGCCGTCGTCGATCTCATGGCCGCCCGGCGCCACCGAAGGATCCGTATCGATCCACACCGGAATCGCGCCGAATGACGATATCGCGGCAAGCGCCAGGGCGATCAGCCGCATACCAACTCCCCCGATTGCTCGAGCCAATCCCGCTTCCGCTCCAGATCCGCCTGCAAAGGCAACTGCGCCACCCCGATCACCCGCCGCATCAACTCCGCGCCCGCGAACGCCCCGACCAGCCGCCAATCGCAACGCCCGCCGTACATCGCTCGAAACACCGGCAGCAGCGCCTCATGATCCGTAAAGAGGAAGTGCGCCATCAGCACGCCCAGGTCGTACTCCGCTGGTCCCAGGAAGCAAAACTCGGGATCGATGGCGGCGAGCCCCAGCGGCGTGTGCAGCCACGATCCGGGAAAGAAATCGCCGTGCAGCAGCGTCGCGCCATCGGCCAAATACAACGCCCCAAGCTCCGCGACACGCGCGCAATACGGCGCATCCCGCCGCAACCCGGCGGCCAGCGCATCCAACCCCGGCGTAATCCGGTCGAGCGTCAACCCATTCGCCGGATCGAGCGGAATCGCATACTGGTGCGCGTGATTCAACGCCCGCATCTCGCGGTTACGGAAGATCTCCCGCTCCTCGGGCGCCGCCTCGATGGCGTGCAGCGCGGTGAGATATTCGGCCAACTCCTCGACATCCGCGCTCTCCAGCCGCTCCCCGCGATACATCGCCGTCAGATCGTGCGCGTCGGGAACGTCTTCGAGCACCAGCAGGTGCGACGCCGCGTCCGCCCCGAGAAACGCCGGCATCCGGCCCGATACGGCCGGCTCCGCCACCACCGCGCGATAGAACGCCGCCTCCACCTCCGCGCGTCCCACCGGCGCCGCGATCGAAGGGTACTTCTCCACCCACGGCCGAGCCTGCTTGACAACCACGGTCCTGCGCCCGAGCCTCACCCGCACCGTCAGGTTCATGTTCCCGTCGCCGATCCGTTCGGCCGAACGCACGCGGTCGTCGGTGAACCACCCGAGCTCATGCAGCCGCCGTTCGATTGCGGAAGGGTTCGATGGATCGAGGAAGAAGCACGCGGCTGCACTCACGACGATTCAGCGTAGCATCCTGCAACAGTCCCGGTGGTTCGGGCGAAATCCCGGAAATATACTAAGGACAGTTGTGCAACCCGACCTCCTCCATCACACCGCCATACGCTGGCTCGAGCCCGATCCGAAGCACGTTCCGCTGCTTGCCGGCGCCGGCGTGACCATTGCCGTCTCCCCACCCCACGCCGCGTTCGAAGCCGCCTGCAGGACGGCCGGCATCGGCGTTGCGCATGAAGCGGACATGCGGATCGCCGCTACCGTCGAGGAAGCCGCGAAGACCCCGTCGGCCGCCGTGAAGGCCGGCCTCTGGCCCGGCATCCAGCGCCAGGATCCGCAAACGGCCAGCGCCACCCGAAGCGTGTGGCTCGATCAGAACTGCGCGCTCGTCAACTCGATCCGCGCCCTGCATCCCACCGCGCCGCGCGTGCTCGCCTACGTCGCCGACAAACAGGCGGGCGTCTCCGAAGGGCAGTTGATCCCTTACGACGGGATCGAACTCGCATTGGTGGACGCCTGGGTAGCGGGAGGGAACTATTTGATGACGCCCGATCCGCGCCTGCTCAAAGGCGTGCTGGGCGGGGTCCCGGAAGCGCTCGCCGCGTGGAAGCATCTGGGCAAGACCGCCGCCTGGCTGCGCGCCAACGAACCGTTATTCCGCGAATTGCCGCTGCCCGTGGTGACCGTGCTCGCCGACAGCGACATGTCGCAGGAGATCGCGAACCTGAGCTTCCGCCAAAGCGTCTCTCCGCGGGTGGTGAACGCCGCCAATCCCCCCGCGCCCGACCCCGCGCATTGCCAGGTGCTGGTGGCCGTCTCGATCGACAAGCCGTCGCCCGCCGCCGCCAGGCGCATCCTCTCCCACGCGGAAGCCGGCGCGAGCGTCGTCGTGGACGGCGCCGGCAAGGATGCCTGGTGGCGCTCGGACGCCCTCAAGCCCGCGCGCTCCGACGCCGAGCGCGAGTTTCTGACGCTCGGCAAGGGCCAGGTGGTGGCCTACAAAGCCGACGTCGAGGATCCTGGCTCGCTCGCCCTCGACGTCATCGACATCCTTACCCAGAAGCGCCGCGCCGCGCGCGTGTGGAACGCGAACGCGGCCCTCGCCATCGCCACCAGCGCTCCAGCGGGCCAGGGCGCCGCCGCGCTGCACGTCATCAACTACGGCCGCCCCGCGCAGTGGCCCGTCCTCGCGCGCATCCAGGGCGCGTTCCGCCGCGCCACGCTGCTTACGCCGGACGACCCGCCCGCCGAGATCCCCATCGGCCCGCGCGCCGGCGGCTCGGAGGTGTCCATCCCCAAGTTGCGGCGGGTGGCCACAGTCGTGTTCAATTAAGGTCAACGGAGGGTTCTCGTGGAGTTATCGAGAAGAAGCTTCTTGCAACTGGGAGCGGCCGCCGCCGCGCTGCCGGGTCTGAAACTTGCCGCCGCGCCGAAAACGCCGCAGCCTTACTTCGGCGTCCACCCCTTCATTGAGGCGAACCCCAACGCGGTGTTCATCCGCCGCACCAAGGTCGCCGACAAAATGGACTCCGCCGCCACCTTGCGCGAAGGCCTGGAGCTTGCCCGCCGCATCTTCGTGCCGATGGACCGCCCCGGCATCCCCATCAGCCATCGCGTCATCCTGAAGCCCAACGCCACGGGCGTCTATGACCACCGCCGCGCCCCCGCCGAAAACTGGGGCGTCGGCACCGACCCGCACTTCTACGAAGGCATGGTGCGCGGCCTGCAGGAAATCGGCCTCAAGAAGTTCCACTTCATCGAATCCACCGGCTACGACATCTGGAACATCCGCGGCTTCAACGGCATCAACGAACGCCTGGGCATCGAGTGGAACGAGTCGCAGCGCCGCCCCCAGCACCTGCGCGACGGCTACGAGACCACCTGGGCGACCGTGCCCGATCCGGTCATCTTTAAACGCATTCCGCACTACGCCCCGGTCGGCGAGCCGGACACCTGGCTGCTCGACATCTCCAAGTGGAAGGCGCACAGCATGTGCCTCACCCAATCGGTGAAGAACCTGCAAGGACTGGTGGCGCATCCGTTCACCAACTTCTGCGCCGGCTGGCAGGGCGTGCTGAAGCGCGAGGACGTCGTGGCCGCCGAAGTCCACCCCCGCGTGGAGCAGGCCGTCAACCGCTACTTCGACGATCACCGCCGCCGCGGTTTCTCCCGTTACGACGCGGTGGGCGGACGGCGCGGCGGCACGGTGATCACCCCCATGGCTCAGGAGATCTGGGCCCACAAAACCTGCGATAACGTCAGCACGCTGAAGGTGGGTCTCGCCATGATCGAAGGCATCTGCGGCCGCGATGGCGACGGCTTCAACATCGGCCAGGACTACCTCTCCAACATTGTGATGTTCGGCAAGGATCCGTTCCAGGTGGACGTGGTCGGCCTGTACCTGGGCGGCCATGAGCCGGGCAACGTAAACCTCTACCGCATCGCCAAGGAGCGCGGACTCACCAAGAACTTCAACCCGTGGGAGGTCCCTATCTTCGAATGGACCGACCAGGGCCCCGTGCCCGCGAAACTCGCCGCCTTCCCGCGCACCCCGCTCCGCACCATCTACCTGACGCGCCAGGACGAGCCGAACATGCACCTGGTGAACGACCCGTTCGATTACGCGAAGATCAAGGTCTGAGCGGACAGCGGCAAATCGGATCCGGTTCTCCTTGACAAGCGGGGCCGCCCGGCAATAACGTCGGAGTGAGCTTCCGCCATGATCGAAATCGGATTCCACACCGACGCTTTCAACAGCGCCTACTGGAGCTTCGGCCAGTGCCTCGACTGGGCGCACGCGCACGGCCTGAGCTTCATCGAATGCGGCGCAATCGACGGCGTCTCCTGGATCCACGGCCTCGGTTACCAGCCCCACATCGCGCTGTGGGAGGACCCGCTCGAACTCCGCCGCCGCATGGAGCGCCTCGACATTCGCTTCTCCCAACTCGACGCGGCGTTCCCGCTCTCCCGCCCCGAAGGCGCCACACTCGGCGTCGAATATGTTTTGAACAGCCTCCGCTGGGCCCACATCGCGGGATGCCCCCGCATCGACACGACGGATGACCGCTGCGCCCCCGCCGGCATGACCCACCGCGAAGCCCTGGACCACATGCGCCGCTGCTACCAGCGCATCGTGCCCACCGCCGAACGCTACGGCATCGTCATCAACATCGAACCCCACGGCTACTTCACCACCCGCCCCGAGTTCATGGCCGAAATGCTCGATTTCGTCGACTCCCCCTTCCTGCGCATGAACATGGACACCGGCAATACGTTCATCGCCGGCCAGGACCCCGTCGCGTTCTACAGCCAATTCGAATCGCGCGTCGACCACGTCCACGTGAAGGACGTCAGCGAAAGCCTGGCCGCGGCGGCGCGCGGCGAACTCACCGGCATCGCCGTCAGCCAGTGCGCCATCGGCGACGGCGTCAACGCAGCCAACATCCGCGCCGTCGTCGCAAAGCTCGCCGCCTCGGGCTACGACGGCGTATTGAGTCTCGAATGCGAAGGGCAAGGCGGCCCGATGATCGAGCGCAGCCTCGCCTGGGTGCGCCAACTGCTCGAGGAGGTCCGCAAGTGAACATGGAACGCCGCGATTTCATCAGGACCGGTCTGGCCGCCGCCGTCCCCGCGTACGTCGCCGCCAGCAGCGCCATCCGCGTAGGCGTCATCGGCTGCGGAGGCCGCGGAGAAGCCGCCGCCATGAACGCCATGAACGCCGGCAAGGACGTCCACATCGTCGCCATGGGCGACATCCGTCTCGACCGCGTCCAGGAAAAGCGCGCGGCGTTGAAGCTCAAATACCCGGACCAGGTGGACGTCACCGACGATCGTTGCTTCAAGGGCTTCGACGCCTACAAGCATGTCATCGAAGCCTCGCAGGTCCTCATCATCGCCAACGCCGCGAAGTTCCACCCGATGCACCTGAAGGCCGCCATCGAAGCCGGCCGCCACGTCTTCGTGGAGAAGCCCCACGCCATCGACCCCTACGGCATCCAGACCGTGCGCGAAGCCTGCGACCTCGCCCGCCAGAAAGGCCTGTGCGTCCAATCGGGCCTCCAAAGCCGCTACCATCCCGGCTATCAGGAGACCATGAAGCGCGTCCACGACGGCGCCATCGGCGACATCGTCGCGATCCAGGAGACCTGGCTCCGCCCGCCCTACGTCATGTACGAGCGCGCCCCCGGCCTGACCGAAGTCGAGTATCAGGCGAGCAACCAGTACCACTTCCACTGGCTGTGCGGCGACGACGTCCCCCAAACCCTGATCCACAACCTGGACCGCGCCAGTTGGGCCATGCGCGGCGCGGCGCCCGTGCGCGCCTGGGGCATGGCGGGCCGTTCGACTCTGAAGGGCTACATCTACGGCGACGTCTTCGACCACCACGCCGTCGTCTACGAATTCGCGAACGGTGTCCGCATCTACGCCTACTGCCGCACCATCGACAACTGCTACAACGAGAACTCGAGCCTGATCCTCGGCACCAAGGGCCGCTGTGATCTGCTGAAGCTCTCCATCCAGGGCGAGACCAACTGGCGCCACCCCGGCCCGCAGAGCAAGGCCAACGCCTACGACCTGGAGCACGTGGCCCTGTTCGACGCCATCCGCTCCGGCAAGCCGCTCAACGCCGGCGAGTACATGGTGCGCAGCACGCTGATCGGCCTGATGGGCCAGTTCAGTTGCTACTCCGGCAAGGAAGTGGCCTGGGACCAGATCTCCAACTCCCGTTACTTCCACGCGCCCAAGCCCGAGGACGTGCGCGCCGACATGGAGCCTCCCGTGAAGCCCGGACCCGACGGCTCCTACCCGGTGTTCTTTACGCCAGGAGTTTCCAAGGTTCTATAGGGCGACGCCCCCGCCGCGTGGTACAGAAGAGGTAGGGACTTCAATCAAGCACGAATGCCGTCACTCGCTCTTCCAACCACCGACCTCGATCTGCTCGACAACATCCAGCAACGGATCCTGTGGCTCAGCACCTACATGATCCACTATGCCAATCATGTCCGCCCCAACCAGGACTCCATCAAGATCGGCGGTCACCAGGCCAGTTGCGCGTCATCGGTCAGCATCCTCGCCGCCTACTACTTCGCGGCGGCCGGACCCGACGACCTGATCTCCATCAAGCCCCACGCGGCGCCCGTTTACCACGCCATTCAGTACCTGCTCGGCAATCTTCCCGCTGAAAAGCTCCGCCAACTGCGCGAATTCGGCGGACTCCAGGCCTATCCCAGCCGCCTGAAGGACCCCGATTCCTTCCACTTCTCCACCGGATCGGTGGGCTTCGGCGCCGTGATGCCGCACTTCATGTCGCTCGTGCGGGAATACGTCGCCGACCACTTCGGCTACCCGCGGCAGCACCGTTTCTTCGCGCTCATGGGCGACGCCGAACTCGACGAAGGCAACGTGTGGGAAGCGCTCGGCGAGGACAACCTGCAGCGTCTCGGCCGCGTCACCTGGATCGTCGACCTCAACCGTCAGAGCCTGGACCGCGTCATCCCCTCCGGCCGCGCCCAGAAGATTCAAGCCTCCCTACGCTCCTTCGGTTTCCACCTGATCGAGGCGAAGTACGGCTCGCGCCTGGAGTCGATCTTCCGCCGTCCGGGCGGCGAGCGTCTGCGCGACCGCATCGACCGGATGTCGAACGACGAATACCAGTCCCTGTTGCGGATGCACTCGCCCGACCGCATCTTCGAGCAGCTCTGCACAACGCCCGAAGGCCGCGACGAAACGCTCGCCAGCCTTCTGGCCGATGAAACGGACATTCACGGCCTGATCGCCGATCTCGGCGGCCACGACCTCGCCAAACTCCTCGAGGCCTTCCGGGAAGCCGAGACCATAACGGACCGCCCCGTCGCCATCCTCGCCTACACGGTGAAAGGCTGGGGGCTGCCGCTCGCGGGCGATCCCACCAACCACTCGCGCCTGCTCACCGACCAGCAGATCGCCGAATTACGCGAGCAGCTCGGCATCGCGCCCGGCGCCGAGTTCGACGCCTTCCCGCCCGAATCGCCGGAAGGCCGCGTCTGCCTTGACGTGCGCGAGCGTCTGGGGCTCGATCAACCCGCCCGGCGCCGCCAGTCCGTGCCCGCCCGCGTTCCCGAAACCCTCGCCACCCAGTACAAGGGCGAAATCTCCACCCAGCAGGCCTTCGGCGGCGTGCTGTCCGAACTCAGCCGGATCCCAGAGGTCAGCCGCCGCCTGGTCACCGCCAGCCCCGACGTCGCCGTCTCCACCAACCTGGGAGGCTGGTTGCAGAAGGTGGGCGTCTACTGCCCCGACAACCAGATCGACTACTTCGGAGACCGGTCCGTCCCGGTCGCGCTCAAGTGGAAACAGGGCAAGCACGGCCAGCACATTGAACTCGGCATTTCGGAGAACAACCTGTTCCTGACGCTCGGCGCGCTGGGCGTCTCGGCGGATCTGTTCGGCGAACCGCTGGTCCCCATCGGAACCCTCTACGACACCTTCATCTCGCGCGGACTCGACGCGCTGCACTACGCCATCTACAACGGCGGCAAGTTCATCGTCATTGGCACGCCGTCGGGCATCAGCCTGGGGCCGGAGGGCGGTCTGCACCAGTCCCTGCTGCCGCCGTCGTTCGGCGTCGAAAGCCCTCTCATCACCTACTACGAGCCCTGCTTCGGGAAGGAGCTGGAGTGGATCCTGCTCGAGGGCATCCGCCGCGTGCTCGAGGTCCCGGAAGGCGACAGCCTGTTCCTGCGCCTGTCCACGGCGCCCCAACCGCAGGATCTGTTCCCGGCGGAAACTCCCGGTCTGCGGAAATCCGTGCTGGCGGGCGGCTATCGGCTCATCGATCACTCGGCCCGCGCCGGATACCATCCCGGCCAGAACGTGGTGAACGTGTTCGCCTGTGGCCCCATGATCCCGCACGCGGTTCAGGCGTCCCAGGACCTGGCCGGCGACGATCTGTTTGTGAACGTCATCGCCGTCACCAGTCCCGACCTGCTCCATCGCGGATGGGTCAGCGCCAATCGCGCCCGCATGAGGGGCCGCGCCGCCTCACACCACCTGGAGCAGTTGGTCCCGCCGGCCGAACGCCACTCTCCCGTGGTGACCGTGATGGACGGGCACCCGCACGCGCTGTCGTTTTTGGGCAGCGCGTTCGGCGCGCGCACGGTGGCCCTGGGCGTCGACGAATACGGTCAATCCGGAAGCCGCCGCCAGCTCTACGAGCATTACCAGATCGACGCCGCCTCCATCGTGCGGGCCGCCATCGCCGCCATCGACGAGGGGTAACGGATTCGCCAGGTTAGCCCGCGGCCACCGTGGTGGCGACGGCGATCTCGCGCCAGCTCTCGATCCGGGAGGCGACGCCCGCGCCCGCAAGATAGTCCATGTCCAGTTCGCTGCAGGCCCCACCTTGCATCTCGTGGAGCAGGGCGTTGGCCGCGTGCACCGCTGTCAGCGGAACCAATGGACCAGCCCCGCGCCCGCCCGGGCTGAGGTGGAACGCCACTGCTTCAGTAATGTTCAGCGGGATGCCCCACAGCCACAACAGATAGGCGCCCGCCTCCCCGTGAGTCACGCCGAGCACCTTCTTCTCGGCTTCTCCCTCGGACCACTGGCGGGAGTCCGCCATTTCGCGAGCCTCGTCGTAGCGCTCCGGCGCGCTGGTGGCGAGCACCAGCTTACCCACGTCGTGCAGTATGCCCGCCAGCAGGCATTCGCTTACAATCTTCCTCGGCGCCTGCTCAAGACCGGCGATGCGTTGGGCCACGGCGCCGGTGGAAAGGCTGTGCCGCCACAGCTCAGTGATTGAGAAGCGTCGCGCCGGGCAATGTTCGAAGCGCGCAAACACCGCGCCCGACAGGGCGAGCGTGCAAATGGTGTCCACGCCCAGATACGCCACCGCGTCGGCGACGCTGGTCAACTCGCGCCCCACCCCGAAGAAAGCGGAGTTCACCAGCTGAAGCACCTTCGCCGTCATGGCGATATCCTTCCCGATGATCGCGCTCAGTTCCTGCAGCGACGCCGACGGGGAATGCAGCGCCTCCATCAATTCGACATAGAGACTCGGAATGCTGGGAAGCGCGGTCATTGCGCAAATGCGCGCGCGCAGTTCCGGGTCCCCCACCGTATCCCGGACGTCGAGCGTCCGTTGGACCGCCGCTATCAGCGTATCCGCCTCGCACGGCTTCAGCAGGGATTGATGCGCCACCGCGGCTGACTTCGCGCACAACCCCTCGTCGGCGTGCCCGGAAAGCGTCAAGCGAACCGTCATGGGGTAGCGCCGGCGCACCTCGGTCAACAGTTCCGCCCCATCCACGCCCGGCATGCGCAGATCCGTCACCACGGCGTCCTGCGGCGATCCCTCCAGCACCTGGAGCGCTTCATCCGCGCTCGAGGCGAACGACATCCGCCATTGTTCCCGCACCGGGCGCAACATACGGCGCAGCGCGTCCAGAACGCGGAGTTCATCGTCGACAAACAACACGTTACGCATGGTTCATTCTTTCGCGTGAATTGGTATTCGAACGATGAAAGTGGAGCCGACGCCGGTCTCCGTCTCGAAACTGATCGAGCCGCCATGCTTCCGCGCCACCACGTCGTGCGCGATGGAGAGCCCCTGCCCGGTGCCCTTTCCCACCGGTTTGGTGGTGAAGAAGGGATCGAACACGCGGGACCGGATGGCCTCCGGGATGCCAGTTCCGGTGTCGCGAATCCGCACCTCGACATCCTCGCCGATCTGGCGCGTGCTCACCGTGATGGTCCCTTTCAACTCGGCCTTTCCGGCGTTCGCCTCCGCGATGGCGTGCGCGGCGTTGATCAGCAGGTTCAGGATCACCTGGTTGAACTCGCGCCGCAAACAGGTGACCAACGGAAGCCCCGGATCGTAGTCCCGCACGACGTCGGCGAAATACTTCCATTCGTTCCGCGACACCGTCAGCGCCGTATCGATCGAATCGTTGAGGTTGGTGGGCGTCTTCTCGGCGGCCCCCTGGTGAGAGAACTCCTTCATCGCGCGGACAATGCCCGCCACATGTTCGAGCCCCTGGACGCTCTGCTCGATGGCCTGGGGAATCTCCGCGCGCAGATAGGCCAGGTCCAGGCGCTCTGCCAGACCCGCGAACGTCGCCGCGACGCCGTCCGCCGCCAGTTCCCCCCGCGCCGCCGACTGGCAGACCGCCAGCAACTGGTCGAGTTCGCGGAACGAATCCGCCAGGAAGCGCGCGTTGTCGCCGATATATTGCACCGGAGTGTTGATCTCGTGGGCGATGCCCGCCGCCAGTTGCCCGATCGACTCGAGCTTTTCGGCCTGGGCGAGCCGGCTTTCGAGCGCCCGCCGGTCGGTAATGTCGCGGAACGAGCAGACCAACTGCTCCACGGCCCCGCTTGCGTCCGCGATCGGACTCAGCACGAAATCCCACGTGCGCGCCTGCCCGTCGATTCGGACGTTGGCGTCGAAGGTTCCCCGGCCGCCGTTCCGGGCGAGTTCCCAGGCTTCGCGCGCCGCCTTGAGGCCCGGCTCCTCAAACAGGGAGAACAGGTCGCGCCGCGTCGATTCTTCGGCCGCCTGACCCAGCAGTGCGCTCGCCGCGGGACTCATGTACACCGTGTTGCCCGTGATGTCCAGGACGCAGATGCCGTCGTGGGAGCTTTCGATGATGCTTCGGCGGAACTCCTCGCTGGCCCGCAGGGCCTCCTGGTCCTTCTTGCGCCGCGTGATGTCGCGCGATACGCCGAACGTGCCTCGTATGGCGCCGCTCGGATCCATGAGCGGCATCTTGGTCGTCGAAACCCACGATTCGCGCCCGTCCGCCCAGGTCTCTTTCTCCACCACGTCGATCACCGGCGCGCCCGTGCGCATGATCTCCTGCTCCGCGCGGAAGGCCGACTGCGCGTGCTCGTTGGAGAAGAAGTCGAAATCGCTCCTTCCGATGGCGTCGGTGGGATCGTTCAACCCGAGCCACCGCGCCTGCGCCCGGCTGATCCGGATGAAGCGGCTCGCCGCATCCTTGAAGTAGATGTGGTCCGGCAGATTCTCCATCACCACGTCCAGCAGATGTTTCTGCTCGGCCACCGCGGCCTCGGCCGCTGTCCGGAGCGAGATGTCATGGCTGACGGCGAACATGTACTCGTGCCCGGCGAACTCGGCGTAAATCGCGCTCAACTCCGCCGGAAACGTCGTGCCATCGGAGCGCCGGTGCCGCGTTCGGATCGGCAATCTCCGGCTCTGGCGGACGTTCTCCCAGGTGGAATCCAACTGCGAGCGCGGGAAATCGGGGTTACAGTCCCAGATCGTCTTGGATAGCATCTCTTGCAGGGAGTATCCGAGCGCGTGGCACGCCTGCAGATTCGCGTACACGAGGCTGCCGTCCCGGCTGTACATCAGCACCAGGTTCGGAGACCGGTCGAGCGCCAGTTTCGCCAGCCGCAGCACGCTCTCGGCGTTCTTCCGGTCCGTAATGTCTTCCTTGACCGCGACGAAATGACGCACCAAGCCCGCCGAATCCTCCACCGGAGTGACCGTCATCGCCTCCTGGTACAACACGCCGTTCTTGCGGCGGTTGGTCAGTTCTCCGCGCCACGGCTGGCCCCGAAGCACCGTGTTCCACAGTTCCCTGTACAGTTCCGGCGAGTTCTCGCCCGATCTCAGGATCCGGAAGGTCTCGCCGGCGACCTCGGCGAAGGCATAACCCGTTAGCGAAGTAAACGCCCGGTTCACCCACACAATTCGACCGTCGCGCGTGGTGATGGCCACCGCGCTGACGGTTGCTTCCAGGGCGGCGGCGAGCAGTCGGATCCGCTCGTCTTCGGCGCCGCCGCCGGGCGCGGCCGTCTCCGGAGGCGGAATGGTGTTGGCGGGAAACGGCATGTGGAACTTATCGGAGGATTTTTATTGACTGAGAGGATCGCGGACCGGCGGTCACTACTCCACGTGGGACTCCCGGACGCCCTGGCGTCGGCCCCTGTCAACGAGCCGCCCGCCCCCATTCCGCCCGAGCGTATCCTCTGTGTCGACGATGAACCGAACGTTCTTGAGGCGCTGAAACGTCAGTTCCGCAAGCAATTCCGGATCGACACGGCGGTTGGCCCGGAACTCGGCCTGACGGCGCTAGCGGCGACGGGCCCCTACGCCGTCGTGATCTCGGACCTGCGCATGCCGTCAATGGACGGCATCCAGTTTCTGACGGAGGTGCGGTCCACCTCGCCCGACACAATCCGGGTGATGCTCACCGGCCAGGCCGATCTGGCCGCCGCCATCGCCGCCGTGAATCAGGGCGCCATCTTCCGGTTTCTTCTGAAACCCTGTCCTTACACCGTGTTGGGCCGGGTGATCGAGGCGGCTATCGAACAGCACCGCCTGGTCATGGCGGAGCGCCAGTTGACCGAGAAGACCCTTCTCGGCTGCGTGCGGATGCTCACCGAGATCCTCAGCGCGGTGCAGCCGGACACGTTCAGCCGGACCGTCCGGCTCCGCCGCTACGTTCAACGGCTGATTCCTAAGAGTGCGAAGCGGCCCTGGATCTTCGAGGCCGCGGCCATGCTCTCCCAGATCGGCTGGATCACGCTGTCCCCCGACATCCTCGAGAAACTCCGCCACCACCGCCCCCTCGACAACGAGGAGGAGGCCCGGTTCAGGGAGCACGCCAAAGCCGCCAGCCACATGTTGGGACAGGTGCCGCGTCTGGAGCCCGTGGCGGCCATGATCGAGGGCCAATTCCTGCGCTTCACGGACTGGGAGGCGCGCGGTGGCGATCCGGAAGTCGCCCTGGGGGCCCAACTGCTCCGCGCCGCCAGCGACTTCGACCAGTTTCTGGACAACGGCGACGCCCACGCCGAAGCCATGCTGCGTCTGCGGACCCGCGCCGGCGACTACAACCCGGAGCTGGTTGAGACCCTGCGAACCCTCGATCCCACCGAGTTTCTGGGACAGGTCCGCACCGTGAGGTTCCGCGACCTCACGCCGGGCATGGTGCTCGAGGAGGACCTGCTGACGCGCCGCGGCGAACTGATCCTCGGCAAGGGCCAGGAGACCACCGACGTCATCCTCCACCGGCTGAACACGTTCCTGGTGGGGGCCGACGCCAAGGTGCGGGTGCGTCTGCCCGGCGCGGCCCCCGAACCAGGGTCCTCTCCCTCGGACCCCGAATGACCGTCACCGCGCCGGGCCGTCTCGAATTTCGCTTTGCGCCGGGCGCGACCTACCTGCTAAACTGATCGTTTGTAAGTCAAACGATAGGAGTGTGTCTCGAAATGTCCAAGACATGTGAGCTGTGCGGTCGAGGCCCGGTGTTCGGCCATCGCGTCAGCCATGCCCACAACGTGACCAACCGCCGCTGGAACGTCAACCTTCAGTCGGTCCGCGCGATTGTTAAAGGCGCCAACAAGCGGATCAAGGTCTGCACGGCCTGCATCAAGAACGGCAAGGTCCAGAAGGTAGCGTAAGGTCCAAAAGGTAGCGTAAGGAGGCGGGCCGACCCGGCCTGCCTTTCTCCGACCGCCCGTAAGTTCCGCTCCCGCCGTCCATTCTGCTACGATTCCTGTCATACCGGATCAATGGCCGGGCAGGAGATTTTGCGTGTTCCCATGCGTTCGTAGTGTGCTCGCCGTTCTGGCGGCCGCGTCGTTGGCATCCGCCGCGACAGCGCCAGACCTATATAAGGATATCAAGTACCGCCTGATCGGCCCCTTCCGGGGTGGCCGGTCGATCGCCGTGGCGGGCGTGGCGTCCCAGCCATTCGTCTATTATTTCGGGGCGACCGGCGGCGGTGTCTGGAAGACCGTCGACGCCGGCGCGCACTGGGAGGCGATCTCCGACGCCGCCTTCAAGACCGGTTCAGTGGGGTCAATCACCGTGGCCCCGTCGGATCCCAACATCATCTACGTAGGCATGGGCGAGGGCTGCATCCGCGGCAACGCCGCCCACGGCGACGGCGTGTACAAATCCACCGACGCCGGTAAGACCTGGAAACACATGGGTCTGGCCGACACCCAACAGATCGGGCGGGTGCGCGTCCATCCCAGGAATCCCGACACGGTGTGGGTGGCGGCGCTCGGACACATGTCGGGGCCGAATGACGAGCGCGGCGTCTTCAAGTCCACCGACGGCGGCAAGACCTGGCGCCGGACACTGTTCAAATCCGCCAAAGCCGGCGCTATCGACCTGATGGTTGATCCCTCGAACGCGGACGTGCTCTACGCGAGCATCTGGGAGACCGTCCGAAAGCCCTGGACCATGGAAAGCGGCGGTCCGGACAGCGGACTGTGGAAATCCACCGACGGCGGCGAAACGTGGACCGACATCAGCCGCAATCCAGGGCTTCCCAAAGGCGTCCTGGGACGCATTGGAATCACCGTGTCACCCGCCGCCCCGGAACGCCTGTGGGCCATCGTCGAGGCGGAAGATGGCGGCGTCTACCGATCCGACAACGCCGGCAAGACGTGGACCCGCGTCAACGACGAGCGGAACCTGCGCCAGCGCGCCTGGTACTACACCCATATCTACGCCGATCCGCTAAAATCCGACACCGTCTACGTGCTGAACACCGGTTTTTACCGCTCCAACGACGGCGGCCGGACGTTTGTCGCCATCCCGACCATGCACGGCGACAACCACGACCTGTGGATCGCGCCCGACAATCCGGAGCGTATGATCGAGGCCAACGACGGCGGCGCCAACATAACCATGAACGGCGGCAAATCGTGGTCCACCGTGGACAACCAGCCGACGGCGCAGTTCTATCGGGTGGCTCTCGACCAGGATTTCCCGTTCAACATCTACGGCGCGCAGCAGGACAACACCACCGTGCGCATCGCCAGCCGCGGCAAAGGCGGCTCCATCACGGAGCGGGACTGGTGGGACGTCGGCGGTGGCGAAAGCGGCTGGATGGCCCCGGATCCCCGGGACTCCAACATCGTTTACGCAGGATCTTACGATGGACTCCTCACTCGCTACGACCACCGCACGGGCGCCTTGCGGAACGTCACCATCTGGCCCGACAACACCATGGGCGCCGGGGCCGACGCCGCAAAATACCGGTTCCAATGGAACTATCCCCTCCTGTTCTCGCCCCACGACCCCACAAAGCTCTATGCGGCCGCCAACGTCCTTTTTGAAAGCGTCGACGAGGGACACAGTTGGAAGCCGATCAGCGGCGACCTGACCCGTAACGACCGCTCGAAGCAAGGCCCCTCCGGCGGCCCGATCACCAAGGACAATACGAGTGTTGAGTATTACGACACCATCTTCACCGTAGCCGAATCCTCCTTGGAAAAAGGGCTGATCTGGACCGGTTCGGACGACGGCTTGGTGCACGTGACGCGCGACGGCGGCAAGCACTGGTCCAACGTGACGCCGCCGGACCTGCCCGAATGGAGCCAGATCAACTCCATCGAGGCGTCTCCTCACGACCCTGCAACGGCCTATCTCGCCGCCACATTGTACAAACTGGACGATTTCCGCCCCCTGCTCTACAAGACCGCCGATTACGGCAAGAGCTGGACGCGGATGGTGGACGGCATCTCCCGCGACGCCTTCACCCGAGTGGTCCGCGAGGACCCCAACCAGCGTGGAGTCCTGGCGGCGGGAACCGAGACCGGCGTTTACATTTCGTATGACAGCGGCGCCCACTGGCTGCCCTTCAACCTGAACATTCCGGCGGTCCCCATCACCGACTTGGCGTTCCACAAGCGCGACGACGCCCTGGTGGTGGCCACCGAAGGGCGATCGTTCTACGTACTTGACGATCTGGCGACAGTCCGGCAGATACACGGCGTCGCTCCCAACGACCCCGTTCGCCTGTTCGCGCCGTCGCCCGCCATCCGGGCGCTGGGAGGCGGAGGCTTCGGCGGGACGCGCGGCGCTGCTCCGGTGGGGCAAAATCCCGCATCCGGCGTCGTATTGCATTACTGGCTGAAGGAGAAGCCGGCGGGCGAGGTGACCCTCGAGTTCCTCGATTCGGCGGGCAAGCTGGTGAAGCGTGTCTCGAGCAAGGGCGAGCCGGTCGATGGCGCCCCGGCGGCCGATGATGACGACGACGATGGCCCGCGACGGCCGCGTGGCGCCGCCAAGGCGCCCGCCGAGCAGGGGATGAACCGCTTCGTCTGGAACATGCGTTACCCGGACGCCACCGGATTCCCAGGCCTCATCATGTGGGCCGGACAACTCGCCGGACCCCTGGCGACGCCCGGAGCCTATCAGGTTCGTCTGACCGCGAACGGGCAGACAGTGACCCAGCGATTTGAGATCCGCAAGGACCCCAGGGCCACCGCCACAGCCGCCGAGTTCGAAGCGCAACTCGCTCTGTTACTTCAACTTAGGGACAAGGTCTCGCAGGCCAACAGCGGGGTTGTGCGAATCCGCGACGCCCGCCGCCAATTGGAGCCCTACACTCACGGCGACAACAAGGCGGTGGCTCAGGCCGCTGCCGATCTCATAAAGAAGCTGACCGCCGTCGAGCAGGAACTCTACCAGACCCGGAACAAGGCCAGCCAGGATCCGCTGAACTTTCCGATCCGCCTCAACAACAAGCTGGCGGCGCTCATGGGGACCGTCGCGCAGTCCGATCGAGGCCCAACCGAGCAGTCCCAACGCGTCTTTGAGGACCTTGCTACTAGGACCAACGCCCAATTGTCGATCATGGAGCGTTTAATGAAAAATGAGTTGAGCGTGTTCAACCGGTTGGTTCGCGAGCAGAACGTGCCGGCGGTGGTAGTGAAGCCAGGCGCGTGAAAAAAACTTAAGAATTTGTGAACCGATAGGTGGTCCTCCGTCGTCTCTATAGGTGAGATCTGTTACGAGAGCCTCCTTGTGAGGGCGGTGTCTTATTTAAGACACCTGGGGAAAACGAGCGGACCTTCCGTGAAGTGGCTCACGGAAGGTCTTTTTTTTTGACTCTGGTCCTCTGGAAGGCGCCGCAATTCGCTTCGGTTCGTCGCGCGGGGCGCTGGTTTTCAGATACACCCTGAAACTTACTCCGTAAGGATTAGACCCCATTCGTCTCGGTATGGGATAGATCGGCCGTAACATGATTGTTTACAACGCGTTAACGAAACCACTAGTACTGTACTCACCTGACAAATTAGCGCTTGCGGGCGACCTAATCCTGTGTGACAATTCATCTAGTTCTCGAAGCTAAGAGGAGCAACTTTCTCCATGAGTCTCTTGAAGCGGATTTCATTTTTAGCCGTTGTCGTGCTGCTAGGTTCACTGGCTGCGACGGCCGGCACCATTTCTCTCACGCCTGGTCCAAGTTCGGGATCGTGCCCGACCCAGTCGTGGGGATGTGAAACCACGGGCGCCGCGACTTTCGGCGACGGCTGGTCGGTCACCAGCGGCAACGTCGATTTTGTCAATTCCACCTGGTGGACTTGGCTGGGTTCCGGCAACACCGCCATCGACCTCAGCGGTTCCCAGTTGGGCTCGATCGCGACGACCCTCACCGGACTGACGATCGGCCAATCCTACACCCTGACCTTCCTGTACACCTACAATCCGGACGACAGCGCTGGCGTGCGCTCGGCCAATGTCAGCATGACCAATGCTGGCGGTTTCTCCTACACCCTGGGTCCTCTGGTCAACACGACGAGTGGTGGCGCTGGCCCCCTGTCTCAGAACCCGGGCTGGTCGACCTTCAGCCAGACGTTCACTGCGACGGCCACTACGTCGACTTTGTCCTTCTCGGCGTTGACGAACCAGTATCAGAGCATCGTGCTGGGCAGCAGCGTGACCTACACGCAGAATGCCTCGGCTGTTCCGGAACCTGCCACGCTGGCCATCGTCGGCGCGGGCCTCGTTCTCATCGGGCTGAAGCGGTATCGTCGCGCATAATAGGCGATATAGCTGAGGTTTTACGACCTTGGAGGCCGGTAGGCGCCCCTGGCGCTGCCGGCCTCTCGTCGTTTTAGGACCGTTCCCCCGCTGCCGTCCTCACCCCAAACCCAACTCATCCGACCGCTCCAGCGGAGTGCCGCATTTCCGGCAGATCACGGCCATGCAGTCGCCGCAAACCAACGGGTCGGAGACGGCCCTGTTGCACACCGGACAGTAGTATTGCTCGGATTGCTCTCGTTTTGGCTCAGGCATACTCCCCTCTTGATAGACTACTAGTAGCAGCGTCTAGAATGTCCCCCCGGTTCCCGATTCTGGTCTTTGCCGTCCTCTTGGGCTTGACGGCGTGCCGCTCCCGGTCGGAAGGGCCACCCGCGGTAGGTGAAGCGTTCGCCGGTCCCGCGACGCTCAACATCCGCAAGGACCTTCCCTTACAGTCCCCTATTGTCGCCACCGCCCGGCATGGCGATCGCCTGGAAATCATCCAGACCCGCCGCCGGTTCGTGCAAGTGCGCACCGCGCAGGGCGCCACCGGCTGGACCGACGGCCGCCTGCTGCTGTCCACCGATCAGATGCGCGACCTCCAGAAGTTCACTGAGGCCACCAGCACCCTGCCCAGTCAGGGGACCGCGTCCGTCTTCGAGGCCCTGAACGTCCACACCGAGCCCAGCCGCACCTCGCCCAGCTTCATTCAGATTCCCGAAAACGGCGTCGTGCAGGTGATCGGGCATCGGGTTACGCCGCGAACCAGCGCGACGCCCCCGGCGCCGCCTCCGCTGCTCGCCCCCGTTCGGAAAACGCGGTCGAAGAAGGCCCGCGAGAAAGACGGCGAAAAGAGCCGCCGGACCCCGCCGCCGCCCATGCCGCCCGCGCCGAAGGTTCCCGACAACTGGCAGCAGTTGTCCCATCCGACGCTACAGGAAGCGCTCTCGCGCGAACCGGTGGTGGAGACCCGCCCCCGCGGTCCGGACGAGCCCAAACCGATGATTCTGGAGGATTGGAGCCTGGTCCGCACCAAGGACGGCAAGGCCGGTTGGGTGCTGTCGCGCATGTTGACCATGTCGATTCCCGACGAGGTGGCGCAGTACGCCGAGGGCCAGCGCATCACCTCCTACTTCTCGTTGGCCGACGTGAAGGACGAGGACCAGACCAAGCACATCTGGCTGTGGACCACGCTCTCGCGCGGGGGGCAGCCCTTTGAATTCGACGGCTTCCGCGTCTTTGTATGGAGCCGCAAGCGCCACCGCTACGAAACCGTGTTCCGCGGGCGCGAAGTGAAGGGCTTCTACCCGGTCTCGACCCAGCCGGGTTCGGGAGAGCGCGGCGAGGGCGCCACATTTTCCCTGGTGGTCGACGAGGAAGGCAAACTGGTGCGCAACACCTACGTCTTCAACGGATATCGGGTGAATTTGCAGCGCAGCGATCCCTACGTGCCGCCGCAGCAGGAGCCGGAGGCGGCCCGTGTGCAGTCGGCGGCCCCCCCGCGATCCCCTGCGCCTCCCACGCCCGCCGACCCATTGTACAAGCGCCTCTACGACCGGGTGCGCGGCCTGTTCCGGTAGCCCGCCGCGCGCTCCCGCTACAATAAGATCTTGGACCTCGAGAAGCTCCTGTTACGAAAAGTCGGCGAGGCCGTCACGCGCTTCAAAATGATCCGCGAGGGCGACCGCGTGGCCGTCGCCGTGTCGGGCGGCAAGGATTCGATGACCCTGCTCGAGGCCCTGCTGCTGCTTGAAAAGCGCGCGCCGGTCCAGTTCAGCGTGTGCGCCTTCACCATCGAACAGGGCAAATTCCTGCGCCCGTTTGAACCGGTGGGCGAGTACCTGAAGTCGCGCGGCGTCGACTGGACCTATCACCACGACCGGCCCTCCATCCGCCTGATCGACGAGCAGCCCGACCACGGCTGCGACCTGTGCAGCCGCTATCGCCGCCGCGCCGTCTACCAGGTGGTGCGCGGCCTGGGCGCCAACGTCATCGCCTTCGGGCACACCGCCGACGATTTCTGCGAATCGTTCCTGCGCAACGCCATGTATACCGGCCGCATCAGCTCCCTGCCGCCCGTCACATGGTCGCGCGATCGCGAGTTCCGTCTGATCCGGCCGCTCGTGTTCGTCTCCGAGGACGTCACGCGGAAGTATGCCGAATCGGTGGGCGCGCCCGTCATCCCGTGCGGCTGCTCCCAGAAGACGGGCACGGTGCGCAATTCAATCCGTTCCATGTTCGCCGCCTTCGAGCAGGAACACCCCAGGCTGAAGGAAAGCCTGCTCGCGGCCATGGGCAATCTCGAAACCAGCCGCCTGCTCGACACCCGCTATCTGGACCTCGACGGCCAGGCCGCCCCGGACGCCGAACCCGAGCCCCTGTTTCCTATCCTCGCCGAATAATCCCGCCCGAGTTCGCTACACTCGAACTCAAGCGGCCATGGCGCAGCCAGCGGTGGACAGCCGGCGGAACCTCTCCGGCCTGATTGTCACGGGTGTGGTGACGGCCACGCTCTCAACCAGCCTTCTGCACCACGCCATCCCTCTCACCCAGGCCCGCTGGCACGACCTGTTCCAGCACATGTACTACCTGCCCATCGTCGTGGCGGCGCTGCGCTTCGGCTGGCTGGGCGGACTGTGCGCGGCGGTGCTGGCGGGCGCCTCGCACCTGCCCTACATCTACCTGAGCGGCAACGTCGCGCCCGAAGCCGCCGCCGGCCAGTTGATGGAAATCCCCTTGTTCTGCCTGGCCGGACTGCTGACCGGTATTCTCTCGGATCGGGAACGCCGCCAGCGTCGCGACCTGCAACGCACCACCACGCAACTGGCCTCGGTCTATCGCGAACTCCAGGACAATTTCGAGCACATGAAGCGCGCCGAACGCATGTACGCCCTCGGCCAGCTCTCCGCCGGACTCGCGCACGAAATTCGCAATCCCTTGGCGAGCATCGCCGGCGCGACGGCCATCCTCGAACGCCACCCGGCCGACCGCACGCGCGACGAATGCGTCGGCATCGTCAAGAAGGAGGCCGACCGGCTGAACCGTCTGCTCACCAGCTTCCTGGCCTTCGCGCGCCCGCGCCCTCCGCGCTTCCGCACCATCGAACTCGGGCCCACGCTCGACACCGTGATGGATCTGGCCGGCCACGCCATCGACCGCCGGCCCGTGACCCTGCGCAAGGACATCCCCGCCGAACTGCCCCCCATCGAATGCGACCCTGAGCAGATCACCCAGGTCCTGTTGAACCTGCTGATCAACGCCGTCCAGGCCACCGAGGGCGAAGGTGAAGTGACCCTGGCGGCGCGCGCCGAAGGGCCGCGCGTCCTCATCCAGGTGCGCGACCAGGGCAGCGGCATCGCGCCCGAGAATCGCGAGAAGGTCTTCGACCCATTCTTCACCACCAAGGAGCAGGGAACCGGCCTGGGCCTGTCGGTGGCCCACCAGATCGTGGAGCAGCACGGAGGCGTCATCACCGCGGAATCCAATCCTGATCGCGGTGCGACGTTCACGCTCCTGCTGCCCGTCAAACGGGAGAACCTCGGATGAACCAGCGAAGCATACTGGTCGTCGACGACGACGAAAACGTCCGCCGCG
Organism: Acidobacteriota bacterium; assembly: GCA_018268715.1. Lineage (GTDB taxonomy): Bacteria > Acidobacteriota > Terriglobia > Bryobacterales > Bryobacteraceae > TMP-7. Next base: position 114,379 of record JAFDVZ010000001.1, read on the forward strand.
TGCTCGAACTGCAACTGTTGGACGCCGGATTCGCCGTCACCACCGCGTCCGACGGCGCCTCCGCGCTGGCCATTCTGGAGGATTGGCCGCCGGACCTGCTGATCACCGATCTGAAGATGCCCGGCATGTCGGGGCTGGAGCTGTTGACCGCCCTGCGCCACTCCCATCCCGAAATCACCGTGATCATCGTGACGGCCTTCGGCAGCGTCTCCTCGGCCGTCGAGGCCATGCGAGCCGGCGCCTACGACTACATCACCAAGCCCGTCGACTATGAGCAGTTGCTGCTGGTGGTGAACCGCGCCATCGAACGCGGGCGTCTGGTGGCCGAGGTCCGCGCGCTCCGCCATAACCTGGACGAAAAGTACGGCTTCGGCAGCATCGTGGGCCAGGCGCCGGAGCTGCTGCATGTGCTCGAAATGGCCTCGCGCGTGGCCCGTCGCGACTCCACCGTGCTGATCCGCGGTGAAACCGGCACCGGCAAGGAACTGCTGGCGCGCGCCATTCACCAGAACAGCAGCCGTAAGAACCAGCCTTTCGTCACCATCAACTGCGGCGCGATTCCCAAGGATCTGCTCGAATCGGAGCTGTTCGGCCACGTCCGCGGATCCTTCACCGGCGCCATCGCCGCCAAGCGGGGTAAGGTGGAGAGCGCCGACGGCGGCACCCTGTTTCTCGACGAGGTGGGCGAGCTGCCCCTCGAACTCCAGGTGAAGCTGCTGCGCCTGCTCCAGAACGGCGAGGTCGAAAAGGTGGGCGCGACCGGCGCGCGGCAGGTGAACATCCGCGTGCTCGCCGCCACCCATCGCAACCTGCAGGCGCTGATTGAGGACGGCGCCTTTCGCGAGGACCTGTACTATCGCCTGGCGGTGGTGCCCCTCACGCTGCCCTCCCTGCACGAGCGCTCCAGCGACATCCCCGAACTGGTGCAGCACCTGTTCCTCAAGGCCAAGCAGAAGCACGACCTGCCGAACCTGCGCCTGTCGCCCGCCCTGATCGGCCACTTCGTCGCCTACCGCTGGCCCGGCAACGTGCGTGAGCTTGAAAACGTCATCGAGCGCCTGGTGGTGCTCGCCGGCGGCGACGAAATCACCCTCGAGGATCTGCCGGACTTCCTCCGTAAAGCCCGCCACCAGCCCGAAGCGATCGAGTTCCATCTGCCGCCCACCGGCATCAGCCTGGAACGCGTCGAGAAGGAGCTGATCCTGCGCGCGCTCGACAAATTCGGCGGCAACCAGACCCAGGCGGCGCACTACCTCGACATCAGCCGCCGAACCCTGATCTACCGTATGGAGAAGCACGGCATCAAGACCGGAGTGGCGCCGCAGTTGCCTTAAGTCGAGGCATGTACGGACCCGGCGCGACCTCCACCTTCTCCATCCCCGCTCCTTTCGCCGAAGCGGCGGCCTCGGTTCAGCAGGCGCTGGAGCAGGCCGGGCTGGAGCCGGTCGCCGTGTTGGACGCCTCGGAGCTGATCCACGAACGCTTGGGCGTCGCCACGCCCGGCTGCGTTGTGTACAGCGTCAACCCGCGGGCCCTCGGCCCCGAACACCCGCTGGCGGGCATTCTGGCGGTCCACGTGGCCGTTTCCGCGCACGGCGAGCACGCCCGCGTGCACATCCCGGGACGCTCCGGCGAGGACGGCTCCGAAGACGCGGAACTGCGCTCCGCCATCCACCGCGAGCTCTCCGCCGCCCTGGCCCACGTGGCGATGCGCCGCTCCCTGGCCTTCGCCCGCTGACCGGACCGCTGTCCCAAAGCGTACAATCGCACCCTGAATTCACGAACTTGGTACACCCCGCGGCGCCGAAACCCGCGCAAACGCGAGGGTTTGGGATGGCACGACGCGTGCCCCAATACACGCTCGGGAGAGCGCGCCGTCGTATGGAGCCTGCCGCCATCGGAATCGCCCAGGTGAACGCAGCTTCGTTCCCGAAAGCCGCCCGGTTGGTTCGGGACTGCCTGTCACGGCAGGGCCTCACCATTGTCGCCGAACAATCCGCGGACGGCTCCGGACGCACCCTGTTTGTCGTGTGCCCGTTCCTGTTGTTTGAAACTCTCGCCTTCGATGCGTCGGCGGCCGTGTTCGTGCCCGCCCGCGTGGCGATGCGGCCGTCTCCCCTGGGCGCGGAGGTGCGCTGGCTTACCGCGGCCGCGTTCCTTCCGGTGCGTCTGGCCGCCGGCGGAGTCGGACCCGTCCAAGCGCTTCACGAGCGCATCGGCGCGGCCATTCGGACGCTCGAAAAACGGCGTCGAATGTTCCTGTTTCGCCCACGTCGGCGAAACGAAGGATGATCCAATGAGCCACTCAGAATTGCAGCCCTCATCCATGCTGGCTGTTGGCCACTCGGTGGAAGATCGCAGATTCCTGGCCGAAGTCTTCAGTCCAGTCCTTGACCTGCACACCGTCAGCACTTGCCGGGAGGCCCGCGACCTCCTCTCGAAACGCAAAATCCCGGTGGTGCTCACCGACCGTGATTTGAGCGATGGTTCGTGGCGCGACGTGCTGTCCGCCATCGCTACTTCCGGCCATGCTTCCAGCCTCATCGTGGCGTCCCGTCACGCCGACGAGACGCTGTGGGCCGACGTGCTCCACATGGGCGGATTCGACGTTCTGGCCACCCCGTTCGACCGGACGGAAGTGACCCGGATCGTCAACGCGGCCCTCCGGCGCCGATCCCGGCCCGGCGTTCGCTCAGCTTCAGCCGACTAACGGAAGGAGACCTCCATGTTTGACAGTCTCGATGATCAGATCGCTCTGGACGACAGGAAGACCATCTCGGCGCGCAGCCGCTGGATGCGCCACGGCGCGATTGTCGCCGTCACGCTCGCCGTTTTCGGCGCGCTGTACGCCGGCATCCTGTACCTCGAATAAAGTCCGTTTTTACACGGATTTTACAACTCGGTTGCGACTCAATCCGCTCCGGCGAGCCACCATCGGAGTCATGGATTGGGCCGTCTTTTCCGACGAAGAACTCATCGGCGCCTATCGCGCGGGGCATGGCGAGGAGAGCCTTGGAGAACTGTTCCGGCGATACCGCCCGCGCGTCGCCAACTGGTGCACGCGCTTCACCCAGGACCGCGAGTCGTCGCCGGATCTCGCGCAGGACATCCTTCTGCGCGCCTACCGCAGCCTGCACACCTACCGCGGCGACTCGCGTTTCTCCACCTGGCTCTACGTCATCGCCCGCAACCAGTGCTCCTCGGCCATGCAGAAGAAGGCCGGCCAGCCCTCGCACGTGGATTCCTCGGTGGCCGACTCCATGCCCGACGAATCCTGGGTTCTGATTCACCGCAACCTCGAACTCGGCCAGTTGAGCTCCCGCAAATGGCGCCTGGTGATGGACTCGCTCACCCGCACCGAAGCGCATATCATGATGATGCACTACGGCGAGGATGTCCCCCTGGGCGACATCACCCGCCAGCTCGGCCTCACCAATAAAAGCGGCGCCAAAGCCTACATCGTCAGCGCCCGCCGCAAGCTGAACTCCCCCGCCGTCAGGGATCGAGCGGATCGCTTGGATCGATTTCGAGCGAGTCGATCCGAGGCAGGAACTCCAGATCGAACCGAGACGTTCGCGCGCCCAGCCGATGCGGCTGGTAGCCGAGTTCCTTTGCGCATCGCTGTGTGAAACCCTCGGCCTCGATATAGGCGCTTTGCGAGGCGTCGGTGACAATCAGCGCCTTGCGGTCGAACGGGATCCGGTAGCGGTACATCAGGCGCGCCGCGTTGCGCAGGTTCGTGGTGGTGTGGCGCGCGTGCGGATCCACCAGGATGGCGTCCTCGGGAATGTCGAACTCCGTCCGCAGGGCCTTCTTCATCTCCATCGCCTCGGCGTAGGGCGTCAGGTTCGGATGAACATAACCGCCCGAAACCAGGATGAACGGCGCCTTCCCCTCGCGATACCGCTTCACCGCCAGCATCACGCGCAGGCGTCCGGCCGGCGACAGCGCCACCCCCGGCCGATCCGGCCCCGCCCCCGGCACGACGATCACCGTGTAAGGATAGCGAGCCCACTGGACAGTGGCGGCGCGCCGGAACGCGGCGCGGTTCTCGCCCGCCTCGAGCGGTTCATGCCGCCCCGCCTCATCGCGATGGTTCGCCATCATCAGCTCGAGCGCGAACCGCAGCGACGGCTCGAAGAACAGCCGCAGCGAACCAGCGTCATCCTCGAGCACCGCCGCGATCAACTGAACCACCCGCCCATAGGCAGCCGACTTCACGTCATAGGCCGGCCCATTGATCGTCTGATAACGCCCGGGCTGCCCCAGCGCGTAGACGTCGATGAGCAGGTTCACCCCGCGCGCCGCGTCTTCCCAAGCCTTGCCCAGCAGTTCTTCATCGGAGCCCGCCGCATACCGCTGATAAGCGCCCGACTGCCGGATCGGCCCAGCCAACGCCTTCACCGCCGGCGCACCCAACGCCAAGCGAACCTGGCCGATCTCCTCATCGGTCCACCGCAGCGGCCGCGCGTAGCAGCCCACATCGGCCCCGCACGACTTCACCGCCTCCGCCAGCGCCGCGCGCTTCGCCTCCCCCAGCCGTGCGAGCGCCGGATCCGCCCGGACCGCCTCGCTCACCGCCGGCGTCCGCTCCATCGCCGACAGCAGGTAGAAGTTCTTATCCTCGAGCGGGTGCTTCAACGCAAGCGGAGCATGCGCGGGATCCGCCGCCGCGCACAGCGTCCACACCATCAACGGCAGCAGCCAGGCGCGCCGCATCATACCATCCTCATGGTCTGTCCGCCGTCGATCACCAGGTCTTCCCCGGTGATGAACTCGTTTTCCACCAGCAAGGCGATGGCGGCCGCCACGTCTTCCGGCGTCCCCTCGCGATGCAGCGGAATGCGATTGCGGATGTTGTTCGCTACCTGCTCCGGCGTCAAAAAATCCTGAAACGGCGTGCGGATCACGCCCGGCGACACCGAGTTCACGCGAATATTATCATCGGCCAACTCCCGCGCCATGGCCCGCGCAAAGTGCGGCAACGCGCCCTTCACCACGCCGTAGGCGATCGCCCCCAGGCAGCCCCGCAAACCCGCGCCGGACCCGATCAGCACCACGGCCCCGCCGCCCTGCTTCTTCATCCATGGAACCGCCGCGCGAGCCAGGTGGAAAATCGCGTGGACATGCACGTCGAAGGCGGCGTACCAGGCCTCCGGCGCGACATCCACCAGGCTCCCCGGCACAGGCCCGCCGGCCGAATGGATCAGCACATCCAACCGCCCCGCCGCCTCCGCCGCCTGCTCCACAACGCGGGCGCACGCCTCGGGACGGGCGATGTCGCCTGCCACGAACCACCCCCGTCGCCCCGCGGCTTCAATCGCCTCGCAAACCCGCCGCCCGCGTTCGGCGTCGCGCCCATTGATCGCGATATCGGCCCCGCGCCGAGCCAGTTCCACCGCGGCCGCGGCGCCAATGCCGCTGGTGCCGCCGGTAATCAGACAACACTTTCCCGTGAGATTCATGATTCCAATTCCTGGACCCGTTCCGGCAGCCTCCACACAATCGCGGCCGCCAGCAGCGGAATCAGCCCGAAGCCGAAGAAGACCGGCGTATAGGAGTAGTGGTCCACCACCCACCCCGTCACCAGGCTGAACACCATCCCGCCGAATCCCGCGCCCATGCTGGCCAGCCCCCAAATCGAGCCCACGGCGTTCTTCGGGAAGACGTCGGCGGGCATCGACAGCATGCTGGCCAGCCCGCCCGTATAGCCCATGGTGGCCATCGAAATCAGCGCGATGGATACGTACACGTTCGGCGTCAACACAGCCGGAATGGCGGCGGTCATGAAGAAGGCGAAGATCCACACGCACATCTTCTTGGCCCGCTGCGCCTCCACGCCCCGCTTCAGCAGCGCCTCGAAGGTCCACCCGCCGATGACGTTGCCCGCCCCCGCCGTGGCGAACGGAATCCAGGCCAGCCTGCCAATCGACTGCAAATCGAATCCATGCGCCGTTCGCAGATACTGCGGGAACCAGAAGATGTAGAAATACCACACCGGGTCGCTGAAGATCTTCGACACCGTGAACCGCCACACCCACTGCGTGCGCAGCAGCCGCAAAGCGGGAATCGGCGGCGCCTGCACCTCCCTCTCCATCCGAGGCGGCGTGCGGTACACCGCAAACCATATGGCGAGCCACGCCATCCCGATCGCCCCAATCGCCCAGAACGACGCCTGCCATCCGAACCTCAGCACGATCCAAGCCACCAGCGGCGCCGACACAATCGCCCCAATCGACGACCCGCTATTGAAGATCCCCGAAGCAAGCGCCCGCTCCTTCACCGGAAACCACTCAGCGACCACCTTGATCGCCGCCGGCCAATTGCCAGCTTCTCCAATACCCAACAGGAAGCGGAACACACCCAGGCTCAGCGTCCCCTGCGAAAACGCCGTCAGAATCGCCGCCACCGACCACCAGGCCATCGAAGCGGCGTATCCCAACTTCGTCCCCAACCGGTCGATCAGCGGCCCGGAGAACCCATTGGAGATCGTATACGCCAGCATGAACGCCGACACCACGCGCGAGTAGTCCGTATTGGACATATGGAATTCATCGCGCAGGAACGGCCCCACCACCGACAGCGTTTGCCGGTCCAGGTAATTCACCACCGTGGCGAGAAACGCCAGCGCGATCATCCCCCACCGCGCCGGCGACGCCGTTACATCTCCACGCGATTCTGTTTGTTGTTCCATCGGATGCGGCGTCCCTGCTTCAGTGAAAGGTTGGCCAACTGTACGACGATGGCGGCCTGAAAGCCCAACCGCACCGGCGCGGTGGGCGTCTTGCGCGTTCGCACGCACTCGAGGAAATTCTGCACATGCAGATCGGTGGCCCACCCAAAGCCCTTCTCCGAGCGCCGCTCGATAGCGGGCGTCTCCTCGGCGCCTTCGCGGAACACGCGGCAGTCCTCGCGGCCGATGTCCATGCGGGCTTTGTCTCCATCCAGGTGGTTCATCTGATCATTGCGGCTCTTGTAGTGCATGGCGGCATAGTTCACCTGGAAAGTGGCGATAAAATCCTCGGGATACTCGGCGGTCACGACTACGGATTCGGGCGTCTCATAGCCCGCGCGATGCGGTTTGCCGGCGGCGGCGGTCACCGCCAGCGGATAGCTCGCATTCATGAGCAGGTGGATGCCATCGTAGACATGGGCGCCCTGGTCCGCCACGATGCCGCCCGCGTAATCGGCCATCTCGCGCCAATTGCGGAAGATGAACGGATCGAGCGGAACGCGCCTCTTCGCCGGACCCTGCCATTGCTCCCAATCGAGCGGGCCATCGAGCTTCGCCGAGCGCGTACCCCCATTGCCGACATAGTTATTCAGCCACCAGGAGCGCACCATGCGGACCGCGCCCAGCGTCCCCTCGGCGACGATCTTTCGGGCATCCAGGTACAGGTCATAGCTACGCCGTTGCATGCCCACCTGGATAATCTGCCGCGTGCGCTTCTCGGCCTCCACCAGGGCGACGCCCTCTTCCGGCGTATGGCACAGCGGCTTTTCGACATAGACGTCCTTACCGGCGGCGATCGCGTCCAAAACCATCTGCGCATGCCAATGTTCCGGAGTGGCGATCAGCACGGCGTCGATCGAAGGGTCCTCGAGCAACCGTTTGTAGTTCCGGTAGGCCTTCGGCGCCCGTCCCGGCTGCGCCTTGGCGGCGATGGAAAGGGCTTTTTCGAGGTTAGGCTCATAGACATCGCAGACGGCGCCGACATGAACCTGCGGGCTCTTCTGGAACGTCGTCATGACAAACGTCCCACGCCCGCCCGCGCCAATGACGCCGAGCGAAACCGTATCCGCCGGCGCCGCCCGCAGCACAGCCGCGCCGCCCGCCAGAAAGAACATCCTTCGGTTCATGGTCATCTTGCAGCATATGACATCCTCGCCCCGCCCGCGCCGACCACGCCCAGCGAGACCACCGACTCACGCCCGCAGCACCGCCACGCGTCCACAGCACCACCACGCCGCCGAATCGCCAGCCGCACCCCGCCGCGCGTCCGCAGGAGCACCGCACGACCGCTCCGCCGCCGCACCGGATGACCGCCGCGTGGCCGCCTCACCGCTACGCCGCCGCACCACCGTCATGCCGCCCGCATCACCGCTACGTCGCCCGCATCACCGTCGCGCCGCTGCATCAAGGCCACGCCGCCGGCATCACGGCCCGCCGTCCGCATCACCGCAACGCCGCCGTATGTCCGTCGGGCCGCCGCAGTTCCACCACGCCGCCGCACCACCACCACGCCGCCGCACCACCGTCGCGCCGCCCGC
>JAFDVZ010000001.1:122713-184091 GCA_018268715.1 Acidobacteriota bacterium
CGCACCACCGTCGCGCCGCCCGCATCACCGCACGCCGCCGCATCACGGCCACATCGCTGCAGCACGACCGCATCGCCGCAGCACGACCGCATCGCCGCAACGCTCCGCGCCACCGCCACGCCGCCGCCTCACTGCCACACCGCCCGACTCACGTCCGCCTCACCACCGCTTGCAGCACATGGCATCCTCGCCCCGCCCGAGCCTGTTCTATAATTCGCTAACGGGGCAGGCGTCCCAGCGTCGTAAATCCGCGCGGGCGCCGGAGGTCGTACATACCATGTGGCGGCTCTTTCCATGACTCACTGGCTGATGTTCAGCGTCGTTTTCCCGATCCTCGCGGCGGCGCTCTCCTTTCGGGACGACTCCGATCTCGTGGCGCGTCTCAAACGCCGCGATCCCGACGCGATGTCGGAACTCTACAACCGCTACGGCCGCATGATGTACTCGCTGATCCTGCGCATCGTTCGCAACGACGCCGTGGCCGAGGACCTGGTGCAGGAAACCTTCCTGCGCGTCTGGAACCGCGTCCATGGCTTCGATCAGGATCGCGGCGCACTGGGCCCATGGGTGCTGACAGTAGCGCGCAATCGGGCGATCGACTATCTGCGGTCGGTCCAGGGTCGCGACCTCGAGTCTCCCCTGGAAGCCGAGCGCATGGAAAACCCATCGCTGTTTCTGAACCTCGAAACCGACATCCTCAACATCGACCGCATGCGCCGCCTCAAGACGGCCTTCGAGAAACTGACGCCGAACCAGCGTACGGTAATCGAGTTGGCCTATTACGAAGGTCTCTCGCAGACCGAAATGTCCGAGCATCTGAAGCAGCCGCTAGGCACCGTGAAGACCTGGGTCCGCACGGCGCTTAAATTGCTCCGTGAAGAACTCGAAGAGCAGCAGGTGGTGGCATGACACACCAGGAAATGCAGGAATTATACGAGTTCTACGCTCTGGGCCTTCTGGAGGAAGGCGAAAGGGCGGAAATCGACGAGCATCTGCGCACCGGATGCGCCGCCTGTCAGTCCGGGGTGCGACGAGCCAAGGTCACCAACGCCGCGATCTTGTCGTTTGCCCCCGACGTCGCCCCGCCCAAGCGCCTGCGCAAGCGCGTACTGGCCGGATTCGGCGTGGAGCGCGTGGCGTGGGGCTGGATCGCCGGATGGGCCACCCTCACCGCGGGGCTGCTATTGGGGACGCTGTGGTTCGCCACCGACGCCAACCGTGTGCGATCCGACCTGGCGGCGGCGCGCGAACAGGCGGTGCGCGCCTCGTCGGAGGCGGCGCGCGTGCAAACGGTGCTGGACTTCCTGAACGCCCCCGAAACCAGGCAGGTGACCTTCGGCCGCGGCGAGCAGCAGCAACCTCCGCGAGGCTCGGTATTCGTGAACCCGAAAAGCGGCGTCCTGCTGATCGCCTCGAACCTGCCGGCGCTCGGCGAGGGCAAGACATTTGAGATGTGGTTAATCCCGAAAGGCGGCGCGCCGCGTCCAGCGGGCCTGTTTAAATCGGACCCCGGCGGCAAGGCCACCCACATCGCACCCGGCGCCATAGATCCATCCACCAGCGCCGTCGCGATCAGCGTGGAACCCGAGGCTGGTTCGTCCGCGCCCACCACGACGCCGATCATGGTGACCTCCATAGCCTCCGCGCCATAGGGGCCAAATACCCCCCTCTAACTAACTGGAATAGCCGGGTTTACAGAAATTGCCCGGCTAAAGTTCGCCTTACGTTCGCCGATGGATGACTAGGCGCGAGAGTTTCGCTCCACGCGCCGTGGTCACCATGAAAGTCCTTTGGATCGCCTCACACGAGCCTTCCGCCGAGCCCTCGACGAGCTACGCCGGGGAGATCCGGATTTCGACCGCTGCCGACGCGGTGGAAACGTTGCGGGCCGAGCGCGCCGACGCCGTCGTCATGAATACGCCGCTCCCCGAGGTCGACGCAGTGGAGCTGATCCATGAGCTTCGCGCGGTTCAGGCGGGGGTCCCCATCCTGGTCCGCGACGCTCAGGCGACGCTCGACGACGCCATCCGCTTCACCAAGGCGGGCGCGTTTCACGTCATTCGCGCCGATGCGGCCCCGAACGAGCTGAACGCCGCCCTGAGCGCCGCCATCATGCCATCCCGCGCCCCGGTGCGCCCGGACTCCGACGGCTGGCGCGGCGGCCTGATCGGCGAAAGCCAGCCGATGCTCGAACTGGTCGAGTTCATCAAACTGGTGGGCCCGCGGCGCTGCACGGTCCTGATCAACGGCGAAACCGGCACAGGGAAGGAGGTGGTGGCGAAGGCGCTCCACCTGGCGAGCCCCCGCGCCAACATGCCGTTTGTGGCGCTCAACTGCGCCGCCGTTCCCGAGCAACTCCTCGAAGCCGAGCTGTTCGGCCACGTGCGCGGCGCCTACACCGGCGCGATGAACAGCCGCACCGGCCGTTTCGAACAGGCCCATCGCGGCACGATGTTCCTGGACGAAATCGCCGACATGCCCTACGACCTCCAGGCGAAGTTGCTGCGCGTGCTCCAGGAGCGGGAAATTCAAAGGTTGGGCGGCACGGAGACCACCAAGGTGGACGTCCGTGTGATCGCCGCCTGCAACGTCGACCTGCGCGCGCGCGTCCGCGCCGGGCGTTTTCGCGAGGACCTGTACTATCGTCTGAACGTCGTACCGGTGCGCCTACCCCCTCTGCGCGAGCGCGCCACCGACATTCCGGGCCTTGCGGCGCACTTCATCCGGCGCGTCGCCGAGAACGAAGGGATGCCCATCAAGGAACTCCGGCCGGAGGTGCTGAACCACCTGCTCAGCTACGACTGGCCGGGTAACGTCCGCGAACTCGAAAACCTCGTTGAAATGGCGATGGTGCTGAGCGGCGAGCGGATCTTCCTGGCGCCCGAGGACTTCCGCTTCCACCGTCACGTCCCCAAACCGCCCTCGAGCGGTCCCGAACCGCCGCTGATCCCGGTGCCCGACCACGGCCTCGATTTCGAGCGCATCGTCGGTCAAATCGAGCTGAGCCTGCTCGAACAGGCATTGCGGAAGACCAATGGCAACAAGAAACAGGCCGCCGATATGCTGGGGCTCAAGCGCACCACGCTCGCGGCCAAACTGAAGAGCCTCGAAGGGCTGTCGCTAACGCTTTAGGGGATCTTCCACCCAGGGAGGCGTCGCCTCCATCAGCCGGCCCAACTCCGGCTCCACGCGCTCCATCGCCTGCTTCATCTCCCAGGCGACACGGCGATAACTGAAGTGACCCTTGACGCCGCTCCGCAGCCGGGCGATGTACTCGGCTTCGGCGAAATCCATCTTGAACAGGAACCGCGACCGTGTTGCGAACGGCAGCAGGTACTCGCCCGCCGGCGTCGGCAGCTCCCGGCACAGCGCGAGCGCCTCCTCCACCACCGGCTGATAGCGGTCCGTCAGTCCGGCCTCCCCGATGGCGTCCGGCGTCTCGAACCCCAACGTCCCGGTGTAGGCCTGCCGGAACTGGTGGCAGCGCCGATGCCGATGCATGTCCCGGTACGCGCCGATGTCCATCACGATGTCGAACGCATAGGCGCCCTGGCGGAAGTTCCGCACCAGCTCGTCGCGCGAGGTCCGGGACCGCAGCGCCACATCCATCGCCTCCGCCCGCATTGGCTCGCTCCAACCTGCTGCGATTTCATACAGTTCGCGGAACGGCCGGTCTGTCACGGGGTACAGTAGCGTCGCAACGATCTCGGCGGCCGAGTTCGCCGGCTTCAGCAAATCGACCATTCCGGGCTCCGCCATCGAGCGTTTGGGCAGATTTTGCGCCGCCCACTGCCGTAAATCGGCAAAAACAGCCGTCTGGTGGGCCTCCGGGGCCATATAACGGGCCAAAGTGGGCGCCACGGGCTCCATGGGAGACCCGGGCAGCCCGCAGGCGGGCGGTTCGGTACACGATTTGGCGATTTCGACGGCCAAATCGCGCAATTCCTGGTACGAAGAGGCCCCTAAACGCCGGATTTGCCTCTCCAAAGTGCGAATACTGGTCACTTGGCCGACACCCGTCGGAATGCCGAAAAACAGCAGATATCGGGCTACATCGAACGCCCGGGCCGCAATATTGCGTCGATAAACGTCTTCCTTCATCGTTACAGGAATCGGTAACTTTGACGCAAAATGAGCCACAATTTCGGCATGGATCGCCTTGTAGGAGGCCAAAAGGCGGTCCGCCATGGCTCGATACCGCGCCGCGCCGGCCTCATCGAGCTCCGGCGGGACTACGTAGCCGGACCGTCCGAAATCCTGATACCGCGACGACCGCGCCTGCCCGTCCCACAGTTGCTCGTCCTCGATTTCAGTGGCGGCGATCTCCGAAACTCCTTCAAAACAAAGGACTACGTGCCCCAAATCGGCGATCGAGGCATGCCCGTACTGGAAGTAGAAGCTTTCGAGGAACTTTCGCGAATCGTGGGTCCTCACCCACTCGAGTGATTCGGCGATGGAATCGGGCGACCGGCTATAGCGAGCCAGCGCGTAGGCGCATCGTTCCGGAGGCAGCGGCGCAACCGTCAGCACACGCGGTTTCTTCAAGTCCTGCAAACGGCTATGATAACGGATTCGCATGCAGATTCGAATCAAACGCCTGCGGCCCGACGCCGCGCTGCCCGAATACGCCCACGGCGCCGCCGAGGACGCCGGCATGGACCTACGCGCCGTGGAACGCACCGTCCTGGCCCCCAACGTACCCCTCGGCGTTCCCACTGGACTATCCATTGAGCTGCCCTCGGGCTATGAAGCGCAGATCCGTCCCCGCAGTGGCCTCGCGCTGAAACACGCCATCACGGTGCCGAACAGCCCGGGCACCATCGACCCCGGCTATCGCGGCGAAATCAAGGTAATCCTGCTGAACCTCGGCAAGGCCGACTACACCATCGAAAAGGGCGACCGCATTGCCCAGATGGTGATCGCGCGCTACGAGGCGATCGAACTGGTGGAGGGCGAGCTGTCTGAAACCGGGCGCGGCGCGGGCGGTTTCGGATCCTCGGGGAGATAGCCTAGCCTACCCTCCGGCGCTGCTGGTATCAGAATGATCTGAAAGGACTTTTCGGTCTTTGGAAGTGTATCATTCGAATAGCGAATGACGGCCGGACGTCAACGTCTCGGCCGTACATCAACGGGTCAAACTCTGACCTTCCTCCTCTACAATCTGTACCGAGCCCGGTCGAACCACCGGGCTTGGTCTGTTCCCACCGGCGGCCGGAAGTAGCCGCCCACCCGCCATTGCTATCGTAGAAGTGTGAGAGTGCAGAAACCCCTTCGCATCTCGCACGTAGGATTGCGCGGCGTGGTTGGCCGCGGAATGACGGCGTCTCATGTGCTCGATTTCGCTTCGGCGTTCGGCACGTTTCTGGGACCCGGCCCGGTGGTGATCGGGCGCGATCCTCGTGCGAGCGGCATCATGATCCGGGAAGGCGTGGCTTCCGGATTGATGGCCACCGGTCACGATGTGATCGATCTCGGCGTCGTATCCACGCCGGTGATCCAGCACGCCATCAATCGAATGGACGCCGCCGGCGGAATGTCCATCGGCGCGAGCCACAATTCGTCGTCCTGGAACGCGCTGAAGTTCCTGGGTCCGCGCGGCAGCTATCTGTCCACCGGCGAGGCCGGCGAGTTGCTCGACATCTACCATCTGCGGAACTACTCGTTCAGCGAGTGGCAGGGCATCGGCGCCTATCGCACGGCGGACGACGCGATCGATCGCTACCTGGACGATATCGCCGGCGCCTTCGAGTTGGACTCCCTGCGACGCTACAAGGTGGTGGTGGACTGCTCCAACGGCACCTCGTCGCTGATCCTCCAGCGCATGAACGAGCGCTTCGGCTTCCGCTTCATCCTGATCAACGCGAGGACCGGCGGCGTCGAGTTCGCGCACGAGCCGAACACGTCGAGCCGCACAGTGGCGCTGCAACTGGCTCCGCTGGTGCAGCCGCTGGGGGCCGACGCGGGCTTCCTGTTCGACGCCGATTCCGATCGCGTCGCCTTCGCCACCGAAACGGGCGAGGCGGTGACCTCGGAGCGGGTGCTGCCCCTGCTCACCGATTATCTGCTGCCGCGCGGGGCGGGCAAGCTGGTGATCGCGAACCTCTCGACAACGGCGTTGCTCGAGGAGGTGGCGGCACGGCACGGCGGCCGCGTCCTGAGGGTTCCGGTGGGGCGGCAGGCCGCCATTGACGCGCTGTCCTCCTACCGGCCGGAGCAGGTGGCCATCGCCGGCGAAGGAACCGGCGCGGTGATGATGCCGCGCTTCCGGTTCGTCTACGACGGCATCGCGTCCATGCTGGCGGTGCTCTCGATGATGCATGAGGAAGGCAAGACGCTGTCGAGCATCATCGCCGCCTACCCGAAGTACTCGATCCTCAAGGGCGAGATTCCCCTGGTCACGCAACAGTTGCCGGCCCTGTTCACCGAGCTGCAAGCGCGCTACGCCGACGGCCAGATGAACGTGGCCGACGGACTGCGGGTGGACTGGCCGGGCAAGTGGTTCCACGTGCGCGTCAGCCAGACCGAGCCGATTGTGCGCGTGATCTGCGAACAGAAGGGCGCGCCCCCCACGGCGCTGTTTGAATCCCTGATGGAGTTGGTGCGAAGCTATGCCGCGTGAACATCTGCTGAAGATCGGCGTTTCCGGAATCCGCGGCGTGGTGGGCGAGTTCCTGACCCCGCTGCTGGCGCGCGCCTTCGCGCAAGCCTTCGGAACCTACGTGGGCGGCGGCCGCGTGGTGGTGGGCCGCGACACCCGCTCGAGCGGCCCCATGCTGCAACGCGCGGTGCATTGCGGACTGCTCGCCTCCGGCTGCGAGGTGATCGACGTGGGCGTGCTGCCCACCCCCACCATACAGATCTACACCGGCGCCACGCGCGCCCGCGGCGGACTGGCCATCACGGCGTCGCACAATCCGCCTGAATACAACGCGCTGAAGCTGTTCAACGGCAGCGGCCTGTTTTTCAACCACTACGAGCGCAGCGAACTGCTCGACATCTACCACCAGAGCGATTTCCGCCAGGCCTATAACGACGAAATCCTGCGGCTTTCCACGGAAACCGAGGCGCCGGCGCGCATGCATCTGGAGCGCGTGGTGAAGCACGTGAACGTCGACCGCATCCGCGCGCGCAAGTTCCGCGTGGGGCTCGATTCGGTGAACGGGGCGGGATCGGTGATGTCGCCCGGCTTTCTGTCGGAGACGCTCGGTTGCGAGCTGCACGCCATCTCGATCGACCCGACGAAACCGTTCCCGCGGGTGGCCGAGCCGCGGCCCGATACGCTGGGCGATCTGGCCGAGCTGGTGCGGACCAAACAGTGCGACATCGCCTTTGGCCAGGATCCCGATGGGGACCGGCTGGCCGTGGTGGACGAGCATGGCAACGTGCTCGACAACGACGATGTGCTGGCGCTGGCCGTGATGATCGCGCTCGAACGCCGACCCGGCAACGTGGTGGTGAACCTGACCACCTCGTCGGTGATCGATGACGTGGTCACCGCGCGTGGCGGCAAGGTGTACCGCACGCCGGTGGGCGAGGCGAACGTGGTGGACGTGATGCAGGCCGTGAATGCCGTGATCGGCGGCGAAGGGTCGAACGGCGGCATCATTTTCCCGGCGGTTCACCTGTGCCGCGACAGCTATACGGGCATGGCGTTCCTGCTCGACCGCATGGCCGAGACGGGGCTGACCATGTCGCAACTGGCCGCGCAACTGCCGCGTTACTGGCGGCGGCTGGGCAAGACCGGGTTCGAACACGGCCGCCTGGGTCCGCTGATGCAGGCGCTCGAGGACCGCTTCCCGGGCGCGAAGCTCGACTGTTCCGACGGCCTGAAGCTGCTGCTCGAGGATTCGTGGGTGCATGTCCGCTCGTCGAACACGGAGCCGATTCTACGCATTGCGGCGGAGGCCAAATCCGAAGCGGGCGTGGAGAAGCTGTACGGCGATGTCCTCTCGCTGTTGAGCGGCCGCTAGATCCCAGAAGGGGCGTGCAAGCGACGCAGGCCCCTTCCCTCCCTCCTGCCGACGAAATCGCCCCCACTGGGGGCCGTTAGCGCTTAAGATATATCTTGAAGTAAGATATATCGTGAGTTATATTTAGAATACAGGAGAC
This sequence comes from Acidobacteriota bacterium, assembly GCA_018268715.1. Classification (GTDB taxonomy): domain Bacteria; phylum Acidobacteriota; class Terriglobia; order Bryobacterales; family Bryobacteraceae; genus TMP-7. The sequence continues at coordinate 130,823 of JAFDVZ010000001.1, forward strand.
AGGAGACAGGGCAAATGTTCACAGACCTTTTTCGCGATAGTCGCGAACGCTGCTTCGCCCGACGCCCGGGCGGCGGCTGGCACGATCGATTCGATGCACGGCGCGGCGGGCCCGGAGGCTGGTTCGCCGGCGGGCGCGAGCGCCTGTTCGAAGCCGGCGACATCAAGCTGGTGATCCTCAAGTTGCTGTCCGAGGAGCCGAGCTACGGCTACCAGCTCATGAAGACCATGGAAGAGCGACTGGCGGGCGGATACGCGCCGAGCGCGGGCGTCATTTACCCGACGCTGACCATGCTCGAGGAGGCGGGACTCATCGTCGCCTCATCCTCGGAGGGCGCTCGCAAGACGTATTCGGTGACGCCCGAGGGATCGGCGCACCTGTCCGGCGCACAACACCGCGTCAAGCAACTGTTCGAACGGCTGGAGGAAGCGGGCCGGGGATTCGAGCGTGGCCGCCATCCGGAGATCATGAAGGCGTTTCTCGAATTGCGCGACGCCGTGATGGCGCGTGCGGCGCGTGGCCGCCTGTCCGAGGACCAGATCCGGCAGGCCGCCGAAATCATCGCCGCCGCCGCCAGGGCCATCGACGAGCTATGAGCGACCAGGAGACTCGAACAATGAACGCATCACCTCACCCCCACGAGGCGAACGCCGGCGAGGCGAACGCGAGGCACACTCACGAAGGCTTCTCCCTGATGTACCACCGGAATCCGCCGTGGGAGACCGGGCGTCCGCAGCCGCCGTTTCTCGAAATCGCCGATGCGGTGAGGGGCCCCGTGCTCGACGCGGGTTGCGGGACGGGCTCCACGTCAATGTACTTGGCCGAGCGCGGCCTGGAAGTGACGGGAGTGGACTTTGTGGAAGAAGCCATCCGGCGCGCCCAGGCGAAGGCCTCCGGGCGTGGATTGACGGTGGACTTCCAGGTCCGCGACGCGATGGCTCTCGGCGATTGGGGCGGCCGCTTCGCCACCATCGTCGACAGCGGCTTGTTCCACATTTACGACCGCGACGGCCAGCGGCGGTACGCCCAGTCGCTGACCCACGTGGCAAGGCCGGGCGCGCGCCTTTACCTGCTCGGCTTCAGCGACGAGGAGCCGGCCGCGCCGGGCGGCGGCGTCTCGATCGCCGATTTGACCGCCGCCTTCGCCGATGGCTGGACCATCGAATCCGTTCGAACCGTTCGCGGCGAGCTGAACCCCGCGTTCATCGCCGAACAGCCGAGCCTGTTTGCGCCCGAGGGGCCGCTGATGCGGTTTGCGACCCTCGCGCGCAAGGGCTGACGGCGCCCGACTCAGTTCACTAGCGCCTGATACACCGACGTCATGAACTTCGGCTGGACGTCGGTCGCGTTGGGCATCAACTGCATCATGAACACCACCACCAGATGGCTCTGCGGATCCACCTGGTAGGTGGTCCCGTAGGCGCCGCCCCAGCCGAAGGCTCCCACCGCGGCCATGCCGCTCGCGCCGTAGCGGTCCACCGTCTCAAAGCCATAACCGAAGCCGAGGCCGTCCTTGGAATGCAGCGCGCCGGACTGGTTGGTGGTCATCAATTTGACCGCCCTCGGCCCGAGAATCCGCACGCCGTCGAGCGCCCCGCCGTTGCGGATCATCTCGAGGAAACGCGCGTAATCGTGCGCCGTCGAGGTGAGGCCCGCGCCGCCCGCGAAGCTCTTGCGCGGCCCGATGACGTAGTGGCCTTGTCCCTTGGACCCCTCCGGCGCGCGCGCGTAGGCGCCGTGATCGCTCGCGTAGACGGCGGCCAGGCGGTTGCGCTCCTCCATCGGGATGTAGAAGCGCGTGTCCTTCAGGCCGAGCGGCTGGGTGATGCGGGTGCGCACGAAATCGGCCAGCTTCATGCCGGAGGCCTTCTCCACGACGCAGCCCAGGATGTCGGTGTTGTAGCCGTAGACGAACGCCTCGCCCGGCTGCGCGACGAAGGGCAGCGTGCCCAGGCGCTCCATGGTTTCGCACACCGGTTCGTCCTTGTCGGCGGTGTACCAGCCGTTGCCGGCGGCCGGGCCCAGTCCCTTGGCCTCATACATGGCGGCGATGTAGGGCTCGGTTCCATAAGAGATGCCGGCGGTGTGGGTCAACAGGTCATGAATGGTAATGCGGCGCTTGGCGGGGACGAATTTGATGCCGTTGTCGTCCTTGACGGCGACGGTGGTCTTATCGAAGGACGGGATGAAATGGCTGACCGGTTCGGTGATGCCGATCTTGCCCTCCTCCACCAGGATCATGACGGCCGTGCTGGTGATCGCCTTGGTTTGCGAGGCGATGCGGAACAGCGTGTCGCCGGTCATCTTGCGGCCGGCTTCCCGGTCGGCCCAGCCGAAGGACTGCTCGTAGACGGGCTTGCCGTCGCGCAGCACCAGGGCCACGGCGCCGGGAATCCGGTTCTCGTTGACGTAGCGATCCAGGAACTGGGTGAGGCGCGTCAGCCGCTCCGGCGCGATCGCCGGACGTGCGGCCTTGGGCGGCGCGGGAGCGGGTTGGGCGAAGCTCGAGGCAGCGGCGGCGAGCAGGGCGGCAAGAAACGAGAATCTACGCATTTGCCGCGATGTTATCACGGGCCGAACGCGCGGCGGCGCGATTTACTGGACGGGGTCCTGCGCCGGATCGTCCAGCGCGGGCTTGGAGGCCGGAACGGTGGGCTTGGAGCCGGTTTCCGGCAGGATGAAGGTGGTCTCGCCAGGGCGCTGGAGCTTCATCTCCTTGCGCACTTCCATCTCCTGCGCGTTGGCGCTGTGCTTCAGGATCTCGATGCGATCGCGCTTCTGCTGGTTCTCGCGTGTGATGGTGGCGTTCTGTTCCTGGAGGTCGCGGATCAGCCTCCGCTTCTGGGCCAGGGCTGGCAGCCCCTGTGGTCCACGCAGCACAACCGCCGCGTACACACCGAACAGGGCAAACGCCGCCAGCAGCCCGAATCGCCGCACCATGCTGCTCATTCGAAAAACATCCCTACTTTCGTTTATATACTGGCTGAGTGGAAATATCTAGTGTAATTCTTTAGAAAGTAGACTCTAGGACTAAGATGACCGACAAGATAGTCGTGCTGAGCACCGTGGAGACGGCGGAACAGGCCCGCGCATTGGCCCTTCTACTTATCGAGCGCCGGCTGGCCGGGTGTGTGAACATCGTCTCCGGCGTCACCAGCGTCTATTCGTGGAAAGGCGCCACAGAACAGACCGGAGAATTCCTAGTCATCATCAAGACCAGCCGCGAACTGTTCGCTGAGTTACGGAGCGTGGTGGAGTCCGCCCATCCCTATGAGTTGCCCGAACTCATCGCCCTTCCGATCGAGGATGGATCCGAACGATATCTGGGTTGGCTCGCCGGGGGCCTGAAATCACGAGAGGACGCGCGATAAGATAGCAGCGCATGAGTCCCTCATCGAGTTCCGCGACGAACCAGAAACCGACGCACGCCCGTTACTGGGTGGTGGTGTTCGCGCTCAGCCTGGCGATCCTGTCCTATATCGATCGAGTGGCGCTGTCGAAGGCGGCGCCGCGGATTCAGGAGACGCTGGGCATCAATGAGCAGAATTGGGGAATGGTGGTTTCGGCGTTCGGACTCGGCTACGCGTTGTTTGAAATTCCGGGCGGATTTCTGGGGGATTGGCTGGGGCCGAAGAAGGTGCTGATCCGGATCGTGCTGTGGTGGTCGGGCTTCACGGCGCTGATGGGGTGGATGTGGAACGGCATGTCGCTCGCCATCTGCCAGTTTCTGTTCGCGGCGGGCGAGGCGGGCGGTTTCCCGAACCTGACCAAGGCGTTCGCCTCCTGGCTGCGTAAGGAAGAGCGGGTCAAGATCCAGGGCATCATGTGGGCGGCGGCGCGCACCGGCGGCGCGTTTACTCCGTTGATTGTGCTGGCGGTTTTCGACGGGATCGAGAGTTTCGGCATCCCGAAGTCGGCCAGTTGGCGCTGGGCGTTCGGCTGCTTCGGCATTTTCGGCCTGGTGTGGGTGACGCTGTTCTGGCGCTGGTTCAAGGACAAGCCTCGCGACCACAAGGGCGTGAACGCGGCGGAGCTCGAACTGCTGAAGGAAGTGGAAGGCATGGGCGGCGGACACGGCGACGTGCCGTGGGGGAAACTGGTGCGGTCGCGCACGGTGTGGCTGCTGTGGGTGCAGTATTTCTGCCTGACTTTTCCCTGGTATTTCTATATCACTTACCTGTCGAAATACTTGCAGCAGTTCCGCCACCTGAGCGAGAAGAGCGCCGCTTACTTCGCGGTCTTCCCGCTGCTGTTCGGCGCGCTGGGATGCCTGTGTTCGGGGATGATCGCGGCGACCCTGGCCCGGAAGATGGGCGTCGTCAAGAGCCGGCGCCTGCTCGCCTGCGTCGGATTCGGCGGCGCGGCCACCTTCATCCTGATCGCGACCCAGCTCGAAAGCCCCTACCTGGCCATCGCGGCGTTTGCGATCGCGAGCTTTTCGAACGACCTCACCATGCCCGGTTCCTGGGGGACCTGCATGGACATCGGCGGCAAGTACGCGGGCACCGTGGCTGGCTCCATGAACATGATGGGGAACCTGGCGGGATTCGCCTCGCCGTTTGTGTGCGGCATCATCCTGCAACGCACGGGCGGGGACTACAACCAGTTCATCTATGTCGGCGCGGCCGTGTACCTGGTGGGGTTGGTGAGCTGGCCGTTCATCGATCCGGTGACGCCCATCGAGGCGGGGGCCTGAGGCGGCTTCCTGGCCGGATCGCATGGCGGTCGCCGATTATCCCCTCGTCGCCGTGCTCGGCCCCACCGGCTCCGGAAAGAGCGCGCTGGCGGCGGCGCTCGCCGAGCGGTTTTCGGGCGAGATCGTCAATTGCGATTCGGTCCAGTTGTACCGGGGCTTCGACATTGGCGCCGCCAAACCGACTGCGGACGAGCGGTCGCGGTCGCCGCATCACCTGTTCGACGTGCTCGAGCCGGCCGAGACCTGCACCGCCGGCGATTACGCCCGCTTGGCGCGTCCGGTGCTGCGCGACATCGCCGCGCGCGGACGGCTGCCCATCGTCGTCGGCGGCACCGGGTTTTACCTGCGCGCGCTGCTCGATGGTCTGTTCGCCGGCCCGGCCCGCGACGACCGTTTGCGCGACCGGCTGACGCTTCGCGAAGCGCGCCGCCCGGGCTCGCTCCACCGGGTGCTGTCGCGGCTCGATCCGGAAGCCGCGCGCCGTATTCACGCCAACGACCGCAATAAGCTGATTCGCGCGCTGGAGGTTTGTCTTGCGGCGCGCCGCCCCATGTCGGACCTGTTCGCCGAGGGGCGCGACGCGCTGACTGGCTTCCGGACATTGAAGATCGTATTGGAGCCGCCGCGCGCGGCGCTCCAGCATAAGCTGAACGAAAGATGCTCGGCCATGTTAGAAGCTGGGTTAATCCAAGAAATCAGCTTGTTACTCCTGTCTGGAATTTCACCGGATTGTAAGCCATTCGAGTCCATTGGTTACAAGGAAGTTCTGGCTTTTCTAATGGGCGAGCTGACTCTTCCAGCCGCGCTGGAGCTGATGCGTCGAGACACGCGGCGTTACGCGAAGCGCCAATTGACGTGGTTTCGACGCGAGTCGGGGGCGCAGTGGGTGTCCGGTTTTGGGACGGATTCCACAGCCCTGAGTTCGGCCTTTGAGATGCTTGGTAATTTTCGGAAAAACTCGAATGCCGAGCGGGAAATTTAACATGGAAAACCGCGGAACTCGCGGAACCAATTCGCCGCTCGCTCGTATAGAACTTAAGGAAGAACCATTCCGATAGGAGTTAGCAACACCATGAAGAAGACCCTGTTCGTTTTCACGACTCTCGCGCTCGCGATCGCCAGCGCCGCCTCTACTTACAAAGTGACCTTGTTCCAGCCCTCTCTCATCAACGGCTCTGAACTGAAGCCCGGCGACTACAAGATTGAGCTGAAGGACAACAAAGTGGTCGTAAAGGGCGGAAAGAACGTCGTGGAAGCGGACGTCAAGGTAGAGAACGCGACCGAGAAGTTCTCGAGCACCAGCGTTCGCTACACCAACGCCGACGGCAAGTACAAAGTCCAGGAGATCCGCCTGGGCGGCACGACCTCCAAGATCGTTTTCAATAACTAAATCATCCCCGCGGCCGCGGACCGCGAAGCTTTTCCCAATCCGATTCGAGACACCTCCAGAACAGTTCGAGCCGGCCCCCGACGGGCCGGCTCTCTTTTTTTGGGTTTACCGACGCAGTGAATGAGTAAAACCACCCACGGGTGGGTGTCAATCCGCCCTTCCCCCTTCCCAGGCCTGGGGTGGTCATTGCGGCGGCATCGGACGCTGCTCGCCGGTCAGTTGAAAGCCGGGCCACGCCGGATCGGCGGCTGGGTTCTTTGCCGGCATCACGGCGCCCGATTCCTGGCGCCAAGCCTCCAGACGAGCCATCAGACGGTTCGCGACATCCGCCCGGCGCCGGGCCAGGTTGTGCTGTTCGCCCTCGTCTTCGCGGAGGTTGTACAGCTCGCGCCGCCCGTCGGCGTGGAAATGGATTAGTTTCCAGTCTCCTTCGCGAATGGCGCTGGCTGGTTCGCCGCCCTGGTTGGAATAGTGCGGATAGTGCCAGAACAGGGGTCTGGGCCGGATGTTGCGTCCGCGCAGCAGGGGCGCAAGGCTCACGCCGTCCACCGGAGCCGGGGCGAGCCCGGCAGAGTCGCGGAAGGTGGGCAGGAAGTCGATGCTCATCACCGGGGTGCGGATGACCGCGCCGGGCTTCACCACGCCCGGCTGGCGCACGATCAGCGGTTCCCGGATGCCGCCCTCGTAGACGTGACCCTTGCCCGCCCGCAGCGGCGAATTGTCCGTAACCCGTTGTTTCGATTGGCCTTCATAGCACAGCCCGCCGTTGTCGGAAAAGAACAGCGCCAGGGTCCGGTCCGCTATTCCGGCATCGTCAATCGCCTTTAGCACCCTTCCCACGGATTCGTCGACGCTCTCAATCATCGCCGCGTAGACGGGATCGTAGCGACCGTTCGCGCCCGCGTGCCGCGCCACATCGGCGTCCCGGGCCCCCAGCGGAATGTGCACTGAATAGTGGGCCAAGTATAAGAAAAATGGATCTGAGCGATTCTCCTGAATGAAGCTGACGCTCGCGTCGGTCAACTTTTCGGTCAAGAACTCGCCCGGACCCGCCTTCAGATTCGGCAATTCGAAGGGCCCGAAGTACGGTTTCGGGCTGCGCGGCGGGCTGCCGCTCGAGTTGCCGCCGACGTTCCGGTCGAAGCCTTGGTCGGTGGGCGAAAAACCCTCGCCGCCCAGGTGCCACTTCCCGACCGCCGCGCTACGGTAACCGGCGGGCTTCAGGGATTCGGCGATGGTGGTTTCCGCGAGCTTTAGTTCAGTGGCCGTGCGGGGCGTGGTGATGGGGCCGCGGGCATCGCTGGGGCGCCCGGGGATCCAGTCGGTAACGCCGGTCCGCACCGGATAGCGGCCGGTCAGGATGCTGGCGCGCGTGGGGGAGCACACCGGGCAGGCGGCATAGGCGTCGGTGAACAGGGCGCCCTGGCGAGCCATACGGTCCAGGTTCGGCGTGGCGACGTTCGGATTGCCGTAGCAGGCCAGATCGTGCGCGCCCAGGTCGTCGGCCAGAATCAGTACGAAATTCGTCTTCGGGGACGCGGCCGCGGGCAACAATCCGCCCGCCATGGCGCCGAGAAAGGATCGCCGCAGCATATAACTGCCGTCGATGATATCGCGATCAGGCCTTGTGCGCGAACGCCATCAGGTGGGCGGTGGCGCCCATCAGGGACGGCTCACGCTCGACGCGCTCCAGGGTTTCGAGCAGGAACAGGCGCTTTTCCGGGTCGGCCCAACGTTGATCGAAGTCCGAGGCGGTCCACACCGGCCCCTCGACGGCGAACAGCTCGACGTGCTGGAACCCCGCGCCGGTGATCTCCACTTCGAGCTCCTCCGGCAGGTGGAAGTAGGCGGTGGTGAAGTATTCCGGGTTATCGGTCGGATTCGTGTGGACGCCGTGCTCCAGATCGTCGGTGAGGATCGCCTGGAACACCGGATCGTCCAGCCGCGTACGGGTCAAGCCGTCCAGCAGGGAGGCGAACCGGCTGATAGCCGCCACCGCCACCCAGCCGCCCGGCTTCAGGACCCGTTCCGCTTCGCGAAGGGCGATGAACCGGTCCACCGCGCGCTCCAGGTGATACAAAGGACCCATCAGCAGGACAATATCGGCGAAGTTGTCGGGCCAGGGCAGCCGGCGGGCGTCGCCGAGTTGCGCGGAAGCGATTCCGGGACGTTTCGCCGCCGCTTCCACGTGCTTCGCTACGGCGTCCAGCAGATGGACCTCATAGCCTTGCCGGGACAGGCACTCGGCGTAATGTCCGGTTCCGCCGCCGACATCCAGCACGACGCCGGGGGCCTTGGGCAGCCGACGGGTCAACAGGCCGATGGTGCGCGTGTACTCGAGTTGTCCAACGGCAGGCAGCTTCAGCCGCTCGTGCTCGTCATACGCGTCGTAATAACGGCTGAGTGAATCGCTCACGATTCTATTTTGGCTCTTTTTTGCTTTGGAGAAGACCCAACCCTTTCGGGCGCCGGGGAGGATTGCTTCAGGGGTCTTTAAATGAGGTTAGTCTCGCTTTGGTGGGAGTTGCCTCCCCGGCTTAATTCCAATTCTAGGATATGGAATTTGGAAATGCAATAGTTTTTTGTAGCCACCCTCAACTTTTTTGGACCACGACCCCGGCCAGATCCTCTAACACCTTGATAGTAGAGCAGAAATCGTCTTCTCCGAGGCCCTTGGAGATGGCCGCCTGGTACAACTGCTGGGTCAATCCCGTAAGTGGAAGCGGCACACCTAACCGTTTCCCGGAATCGAGAGCCATGCCGACGTCTTTGTGCATCCACTTTGTGGAAAAGTTCGTGATGAAATTGCGGTCCAGGATGTAGGGGGCCTTGAAGGCTACCAGTCCGCTGCGCGCGGCGCTGTTGGCGAGGATGTCGAGCATCAGCTCCGGAGCGATTCCGGCCTTTGTACTCAACACGATACCTTCATTGAAGGCGAGCAGGAAGTTGGCCAGGATCAGGTTCTGGGTGAGTTTCGCCTGCAATCCCGCGCCCGGGCCGCCGCAGTAGTAGAGCAGCTTTCCCATGTGCTCAAAGTGAGGTTTTGTGCGATCAAACGCGTCTTTTTCACCCCCAACCATGAACGTTAAAGCGCCATTTTCGGCCCCTGGTTTGGAGCCCGTACAGGGCGCGTCCAGGAAGAACGCGCCTTTGGCCGCGAACTTCTTGCCAATCGAAATACTGATTTCGGGAGAGACTGTACTACAATCCGCCACCACCGCGCCGGCCTTGACGCCTTCGATCAGTCCGTCCTTGCCTAACGCTACCTGTCGTGACATCTCGGTGTCACCCACGCAATAGAACGTATAGTCCGACTGAGCCGCCACCTCGCGCGGTGTAGTACAAGCGACGGCGCGGCCATCGGCCGCCAGCTGCTTCGCCTTGTCGGCGCTGTTGGACCACAGCGCCACCTCATGTCCGGCATCGATCAGGTGCTTCGCCATGGGCAACCCCATGATGCCGAGCCCCAAAAATCCCAACTTCGCCATCCAGCCTCCCGGTTTGCGATTTAATTGATAGATGTCCGCGCCGCCAACAGGGGCGCGCAGGAAAGGTCAGTGTAACAATGAACGGCTCCGTCCTGGTGACGAAGCGGGTCTATCCCGAAGCAGTGGATTTCCTCAGAACGAAATTCGAGCACGTCGATTATGTCGCAAGCGACGACGGCCTGACGCCGGCGGAGTTGCTGGCCCGGGCCAAGGGCAAGCAGGCGATTGTATCCCAGCTTACAGATAAGTTCACGCCGGACGTGATCGGACAACTGGACGGCGTGAAGGTGATCGCCAACGTCGCGGTGGGGTTCGACAATGTGAACGTGCCGGCCGCCACCGGCAAGGGGATCCTGGTGACGAACACGCCGGACGTGCTGACGGAGACCACGGCGGATTTCGCCTGGTCGCTGTTGATGGCCGCCGCCCGGCGGGTGGTGGAAGGGCACGCCTTCGTCCACTCCGGCGCCTGGAAGCGTTGGACCATCGACCTGCTGGTGGGCGAAGACGTCCACCACCGCACCATCGGCATTTTCGGCATGGGCCGGATCGGGCAGGCGGTGGCGCGGCGGGCGCTCGGTTTCTCGATGCGAGTGCTCTACCACGACGCCGAGCGCGTGGCGGCGGACATCGAAAGCGCGTTGAAGCTGGAATTCGTCGATAAGGAACGGCTATTGAAGGAGTCCGACTACGTCAGCCTGCACGTGCCGCTGCTCGATTCCACGCGGAAGCTGATTGGGGAGCCGGAATTGAAGCTGATGAAGCCGTCGGCGATCCTGGTGAACACGGCGCGAGGTCCGGTGGTGGACGAAGCGGCGCTGGCGGCGGCGTTGAAGGCGGGCGTCATCCGGTCGGCTGGCCTGGACGTATTCGAGCGCGAGCCCGAAGTGCACCCGGAGTTGCTGACATTGCCCAACGTCGTGCTGGCCCCGCATATCGCGAGCGCCTCCATCGCCACCCGCCGCCGGATGTCGATGATGGCGGCCGAAAACGCCGTGGCGGCGGTGGCGGGCGAGCGTCCGCCGAACCTGGTGAACCGCGACCTGTGGAGGGATTAGCCTCAGGCGGTGGTCTGCAGGTTGGCGGTGAGCAGCTTGAGTAGCAATACGTCGGACGGCTGGTAGGTATCCGGGGCGGGCTGTCCCGCCTCATCGTCCGCGGTGAGGATGCGTTCCCGGATGAGCAAGCGCAGGCGATCCACCGACAAGCCCAGCTCCTGCGCCACCTCGGCTTCCGAATATTGTGCCTTGCCCGGCTTAATGTACGTCGTCATTGGCTTATTGATGCTACCAATCGAATTGTAAAGTGACTGCGGCGGAGCGCCCAATCAGGCGTTGTTCCTAATTGCGGTTCAGCGTCGTCTGACGTTGAATTCCCTACGACGTACTAAGATTCGGCCTTAGGCTCCCGAACCGGGTTCAACGCAGACGGTAGACCACCGAATTCCGGGTCCGCCCACACTCATAGTACCGTGCAAACCACGGCTGCAAATCGGCGTATCGCCCGATCGCCAGCTCAGGGTTGAACAGCCCGAGCCCGTCCACCACGAAGGTGGGCCGCGTGGCGGCAAGCGAGCGCCGGTTGGCCGCGGCGAGCTGCGGCGCGCTCGCGTCCGAGCGGGTCAGGTGACGGTCCGCGATGACGCCGGTGAGCGGCTGCGAATCGAGAAACGGCGCGCCCACCGGCATCCGCGTCCGCATGAAGATGTCGGGCCGGTAGCCCCATACGAGCAGGGTGTCGCCGGGCTGGCGCAGGCGTGTGATCAGGCGGGACGCCTCCGCGCTGTCCTGGGCCATGGCGACGTCGGACCATTGCGGTTCGCGGTGGCGCAACAGGTCGACCGCCAGGGTCGCGTAGCGTGGTCCGAAGCGCGCCAGGGGGATCGCCAGCAGCGCGGCTACGGCGAGGGCGGCCGGCCGGGGCATCCGCGTGAAGCCGCGTGAGGCGGCGATGGCCACCGGCGGCAGCAGGATGAAGTAGTAGCGCGGAAAAAAGCGCCAGCCGAGCACGACGCCCGCGAGCGCCGCCACGGTCCACAACGCGAGCCGGCGCGATTCCGACGAGCGTTCGCCGAGCCAGAACCAGGCTGCGGCGATCACGATGGCGGCATGGAAGCCGGCCCACGCCGCGGTGCGACGCAGGCCTTCGAGCAACGGTTGATCGACGAAGCTGTCCCGCGAATAGACGGCGCCCCAGACCCACACCTGCCGCCAGTAGGCGCCCACCGCGCCCGAGGTCCATAGAGCCGCGAGGCCCGCGCCGTGAACGGCCGCGAAGCCCAGCGCGAGCGATAGCCAATCCCGCCGCCGGATCCACAGCAGGCACACCGCCGCCACGATGGCGCCCTTCGGATTCAGGAGCATCGCCGCGCCGGCCATCGCGCCCGCGGCGAGCGGTTGGCCCCGCCGCGCGAGCCACACCGCCGCCAGGTGGGGCAGCAACATGAGCAGGTCCGGCGCCAGCGCCAGCGCGGCCGAGGGAGTGTCAAACGTCAGGAAGAAGCCAGTGAGGCCGGCGGCGGCAAGACCCTCCCGCTCCGACCAGAGTTCGCGCGCCAGCCGCCACGCCACCCAGCAGCAGGCAAAGGCGAACGCCGCGCCCGCAATGCGCAGCACGACGCCGTCGCGAGCGCCCCAAAGCAGATAAATCAGCGGCGCAAGCGGCGGCTTATCGAACCAGAAATCCCGATAGAGGAGCTTGCCGTTCAGCAGTTGAATGGCGGCCGCGGCGGGGTAGGCTTCCTCCACCCAGATCAAGCCGGAGTGGCACAATCGCGCCGCCAGCAGGAATGCGGCGAGCAGCGCGAGCGCGACCCCGGGCCGCTTCATGCTCCGGCGGTCCGAACATCCGAGGCGGCGAGCATCTTCCCCAGCCGTTCGCGGAACGCCGCCCCGTACAGCGGATCGGCCAGCGCGAATTCGACGAAGGTTTCGAAATAGCTCGGGAAATTGCCGATATCGTAGCGTTTTTCCGCGGCGGGAAGCTTCACGGCCAGCACGCGGCGGCCCTCCTCGCACAGCCGCTGGATGGCGTCGGTCAACTGAATCTCGCCGCGGTGGTCGGGCTGGACGCCGCGGATCAGGTCGAAGATCAGGGGCGAGAAGATATAGCGGCCGGCGATGGCCAGGTTGCTCGGCGCCTGGGAGGGTTTCGGCTTCTCGACCAGATTCACCACGCGCATCGATTCGCCATTGAGGTCGGCCGGCTCGATGACGCCGTAGTGCATGGTTTCCTCGTTGGGGACCTCCTCGACGGCGATGACGCAACTGGCGCCGCGGCTCTCAAACAGGTCCATCATGCGGGCCACGGTGCGGGATTCGGCGTTGAGGCCGAGAATGGAGTCGCCGAGCGCCACCACGAAGGGCTCCTCGCCGGCGAAATTTTCGCCGCACAGGATCGCGTCGCCCAGGCCCCGCTGCATGCGCTGCCGCGTGTAGAGGTAGTGGATGCCCGAATCCTGAATGCCGATCTCCTCGAGCAGATCGTGCTTGTTGGCGCCGGTCAGCACGCGCTCGAGTTCGGGATCGAGATCGAAGTGATTTTCGATCGACGACTTGTTGCGGCCGGTGACGAACAGGACCTGTTTGATGCCGTTCGCCGCCAGTTCCTCAACCACGTATTGAACGATCGGCTTCCGGGCTACCGGGAGCATTTCCTTCGGCTGGGACTTGGTGGCCGGCAGGAGCCGGGTTCCATGTCCAGCGACGGGGACGATGGCGCTGCGTATCACACTTCAGGATAAAACAGCGGCGCCGCGCCGGGACGGAACGTCGGGTTTGCGAGCCCCCGCGCTTCTGTAATACGCTGGCAAGTTCCGAGACATCCACATCCCGTGGTCGAAGGAGACCTCAGTGAACTCAATTATCGCCGCGATCGGCTGGCACATGGTCGGCGCCGCGTCGGCGGCATCTTTCTACGCTCCCATCGGCAAGGTGAAGAGGTGGTCGTGGGAGACGACGTGGGCGGTGGCGGGGATCTTTTCCTGGGTCCTGCTGCCCATCGGCGTGAGTCTGATGCTGCTGCCCGATTTTCAGGCCTTCTACGCGGGGATTGACTCGGACGTGCTGCTCAAGGCGGCGTTGTTCGGGGCCATGTGGGGCGTTGGCAACGTGAGTTACGGACTGACGATGCGCTATCTGGGGATGTCGCTCGGCATCGGCATCGCCATCGGCACGACGCTGGTGGTGGGCACCATCATTCCGCCCTTCATGCACGGGCAGTTTCTGTTCCTGTTCGAGTCGAGGAGCGGGCTGGTGACGCTGGCGGGGATCCTGGTGGCGCTGGCAGGGGTCGCGGTCGTCAGCTACGCCGGCCATCAGAAGGAAGAGCAGCTCGGCTTGTCGGCCGAGCAGTTGGACATCCGCAAGGGCCTGTTGCTCGCGGTGATGTGCGGCATTTTCTCCTCCGGCATGTCGTTTGCGATCGACGCGGCCAAGCCCATGGAGGCCTCCGCGTTGAAGCTCGGCGTGAATCCGCTGTACGCCGCGCTGCCGAGCTACGTGATCATCATGGGCGGCGGCGCGCTGGTGAACTTCGCCTACTGCATCGTGCGGCTGATCGCCATCCCGAGCCTTTCTTTCCGCGCCGATTGCTCGCAGCCGGCGGCGGTGAACGCGCGGAACTTCGCCCTGGCGGCCACTGGCGGCATCATGTGGTACCTGCAGTTCTTCTTCTACGCCTGGGGCGCGGCGAACGTTCCGCAGAGCCTCTCCTACGTGAACTGGATGCTGCACATGAGCGGCTATGTGCTGTTTGGCGGGCTGGTGGGGTTGGCGCTCGGCGAGTGGGCGAAGGTGACCCGCCGGCCGGTGGTGATCCTGTGGGTGGGAATGGCGGTGATCATCGCGGCGGCGAACCTGGTGGGGCTCGGCATGGCGATATGACGGCGGACGGCGGGGATGCAGCTACGACGACGAAGCTCCTTCGGAGGTGGTCCGCGCCTTGCGATTGCGCGGCGATGAGGAGGTCTTCCGGCTGGCGGCCGCTTACGCCCGTTCGACGTGAGGAGCCCCGCGAATCCACGGCGCGACGCGTGCGTTGAGATCGTGATCGAGGGTCTTGCGGACGAAGACGCGATGGTCGCGCAGGCGGTCCCTTTCGCGCTGCGGTAGGCGGTCGTGATCCGGAAGGGCTGCGGCTGTTGTTTGACCGTCTGGCCGCGGAGAGTTGGCTGGAATGGGACGAGTTCGTCCCGCGGGAGATTCTCGGACTGGACTGGAGCGCTGGCGGACGGTGCTGGGGCGGCAGGCTAATGGCAGGTTGAGTCGCCCCGCTTCAACTGCGCTTCCCCGCGCCGCACGGCCGCCGCTTTGGACGGCATGAGGGCGTCATCGGGATGTGCGATTCGCGCCGGCTCGACCAACACGCCAGCCTGACCCCTAAACCCGCTTGCGGAGGGGCCGCACGGGCTTCTCGCGCACGGCCGGAGTCTTCACTTCCACCACCGGGATCAGCGAGTGCTGCGTGTCTTCCACCGGGACGCCACGGCGCGAGATCTCGCTGTTCAACTGCGCCACGAACTCCTCAATCTGCTGCTGCATCGCCGACATCTTCGCGCGCATGTTCAGGATGATCTCGACGCCCGCCAGGTTCACTCCCAGCTCGCGCGTCAGCTTCAGAATCACTTCCAGCCGCTCGATGTCGTCATCGGTGTACAGACGCGTGTTGCCGTCGCTGCGCGAGGGCGTGAGCAGGCCTTCCCGCTCATACAGCCGGAGCGTCTGCGGATGGATATCGTACTGCTCCGCCACCGCCGAAATCATGTACGCGGCTTTCGACTTCTTCGCCATGGTCCGTCCCGCCCTCGCTACGCCTGGCCGCCCACCTTCGAAAACAGATCCGCGCGCGGATCGCCGTCCTCGAGCCTTGCCAGCTCGCGCAACAGCTCCCGCGTGCGCTCGTTGGTGACGTCCGGGGTCTGAATCACCACTTCCACGATCTGATCCCCGCGCGTCCCCTTACGGGCGTTCTGCACGCCCTTCTCGCGCAACCGCAACTTCTGTCCGTTCTTCGTGCCCTGCGGAATCTTCAGGATAGTACGGCCGTCGATGGTCGGCACCTCGATCTTCGCGCCCAGGCCCGCTTCGTCGATCCGCACCGGCACCTTGATCTCGATATCGTCGCCGTTGCGTTCAAACACCGGGTGCGGCTCCACCCGCACGGTGATGTACAGGTCCCCCGCTGTCGCCCCGAACGTGCCCGCGTTGCCCTTGCCCGCCACCCGCAGGCGCGAGCCGGTCTGCGCGCCCGCCGGAATGCGGACCTCCACGCGTTCGGACTTCGCGATGCGGCCGTCGCCGTGGCAGGCCGGACACGCGTCCTTCAACTTCCCGGTCCCGTTGCAGCGCGGACAGCTCAGGTTGAAGCGCATGGCGCCCGCCATCTGGCTGACGTTGCCGCTGCCGTTGCATTCCGGACAAACCGAACTCACCCCGCCCGCCGATCCCGACCCGCCGCACGTCCCGCACTGCTCCTGCCGCGTGATGTTCAACGCGATCTGGGTCCCGCGGATGGCCTGCCAGAAATCGATATTCAACGCGTATTCGAGGTCCGCGCCCTGCTGCGGCTGAGCCGCCTTGCGACCCTCGCGGCCGAACATCTGGCTGAAGATGTCGGTGAAGCGGAACCCGCCTCCGCCCGCGTCCCGGCCCGCCGATCCGGCCCCATGCCCGGCGCCGGACTGCCGGACGAACTCCTCGAAGTCGAAACCGCCGAAATTCGGACCTTGCGCGTCGCCCGCCCCGGGCCCGCCGCCCGCCGGGAACCCGTTCTCCGAATAGAAGCCGTACTGGTCGTACATCTGCTTCTTCTTCGGATCGCTCAGAATGTCGTAGGCTTCCTGAACCTTCTTGAACCGCTCTTCGGCGGCCTTGTCGCCCGGGTTCAGGTCCGGGTGGTGTTTGCGCGCCAGACGCCGGTAGGCTTTGCGGATGTCGTCGGCGCTCGCGCTCCGCCCGACTCCGAGCGCCTCGTAGTGGTCCTGTTGTTTCGCTGGCATGACGTTCCCGGGCTCTCCTGTTTGAAACATGGGCCCCCGGGTTTGGCGAGGGCCCTGATCGCTTGCGATTGGGGACGATCTTACTTCTTCTTATCGTCCACGTCGACGAACTCGGCGTCGACCACGTTGTCCTTCTTCCCGTCGCCGGCGGGCGGAGCGTCGCTCTTCGGAGCGCCGCCGTCCTGACCCGGGGCCGGACCCGCGGCCCGATACATCGCCTCGGCCAGCTTGTGGCTCGCCTGGGTCAATTTGTCGGTGGCCGCCGTAATCTGCTCGAGCGTGCCGCCGCTCATCGCCTTCTTCGTTTCCTCGAGCGCGTCCTCCACGTTCTTGGCCTCGGCGTCGGAGATCTTGGCGCGATGCTCCTTCAGCATCTTCTCGATGTTGTAGACCATCGCGTCGGCCCGGTTGCGCGCCTCGATCTCGTCCTTCTTCTTGCGGTCGTCGGACTGGTTCGACTCGGCGTCCTTGGCCATCTTCTCCACCTCGTCCTTGCTCAGGCCCGAAGAGGAGGTGATGGTGATCTTCTGCTCGTTGTTGGTGGCGCGATCCTTCGCCAGCACATTCAGGATGCCGTTGGCGTCGATGTCGAAGGTCACCTCCACCTGCGGGATGCCGCGCGGCGCGGGCGGAATGCCCACCAACTGGAACACGCCCAGCAGGCGGTTGTCGCGGGCCATCGAACGCTCGCCCTGGAAGACCTTGATCTCCACCGAGGTCTGGTTGTCGGCCGCCGTCGAGAAGACCTCGCTCTTGCGCGTGGGAATCGTCGTGTTGCGGTCGATCAGCTTGGTGAACACGCCGCCCAGCGTCTCGATGCCGAGCGACAGCGGCGTCACGTCGAGCAGCAGCACGTCCTTCACTTCGCCGCCCAGCACGCCGCCCTGCACCGCCGCGCCCACCGCCACCACTTCGTCCGGGTTCACGCTGCGGTTCGGCTCCTTGCCGAACAGGTTACGGACGATCTCGTGGACCTTCGGGATACGCGTCGATCCGCCCACCATCACCACTTCGTCAATCTGCGCCGGACTCACGCCCGCGTCGGCGATGGCCTGCTTGCACGGACCCACCGAGCGCTGCAGGATATCGTCCACCATCTGCTCAAAGCGCGCCCGCGTCAGCTTGATCTGCAGGTGCTTGGGGCCCGTTGCGTCGGCCGTCAAGAACGGCAGGTTGATTTCGGTCTCGAGCAGCGTCGACAGCTCGATCTTCGCCTTCTCGGCGGCGTCCTTCAGACGCTGCAACGCCATCTGGTCCTTGGAGACGTCGACGCCGGTCTCTTTCTTGAACTCCGTGATCAGCCAGTCGATGATGCGCTGGTCGATGTTGTCGCCGCCCAGGTGCGTGTCGCCGTTGGTCGACTTTACTTCCACCACGCCGTCGCCCACCTCGAGAATCGAGATGTCGAAGGTGCCGCCGCCGAAGTCGTACACGGCGATGGTCTCGTCCCGCTTCTTGTCCAACCCGTAGGCGAGCGCGGCCGCCGTCGGCTCGTTGATGATACGCATCACTTCGAGCCCCGCGATCTGGCCGGCGTCCTTGGTGGCCTGCCGCTGGGCGTCGTTGAAGTAGGCCGGCACCGTGATCACGGCCTTGGTCACCTTCTCGCCCAGGTACGCCTCCGCGGCGTCCTTCAGCTTGCCCAGAATCATCGCCGAAATCTCCGGCGCCGAGTACTTCTTGCCCTGCGCGTCCACTCGCGCGTCGCCGGCGTCGCCCTGCACCACCTTGTAGGGCACCAGCTTCATTTCCTCGCTCACTTCGCCGTAACGCCGGCCCATGAACCGCTTGATCGAATAGACCGTGTTCGTCGGATTCGTCACCGCCTGACGCTTCGCGACCTGCCCAACCAGCCGCTCTCCGCTCTTGGCGAAGCCGACCACCGAAGGAGTCGTGCGACCGCCCTCCTGGTTGGGGATCACCACCGGCTGCCCGCCTTCCATTACGGCGACGACCGAATTGGTGGTTCCAAGATCGATACCGATGATCTTGCTCATCAACTATTCCTCCATCGAATATTGCCCGTCGGAACTCCGGCACGGAGCAGGGCGGCGTCCGGGCCATCCATTAGCACAACCCCATTATCAGATTTGAGTGGAACGTTGTCAAGATCGTTTGAGGACATTCCTTCCCCCACCCCGCGCCCGCTCCCCTCCGGCCGCCCCGCCAACCTCTCCTAAATCGTTGCCGTCCCTATATCGTCGTCGGTACGATCTCCAGCTCCGCCACCGTTACGTTCGGATTCAGCTTCGCCACCGCCACGATCGCCTCGGCGACATCGGCCGGCTTCAGCGCCTGCGCCAACTGCTCCGGACTCGGCTTCACCGGACGCTTCTCCATCAGTTCGGAATCGATCAGCCCCGGGCACAGCGCGCAGGTGCGGATCCGGTTCTCCTTCTCCTCCACCCGCACCGCGTGAGCCAGCCCGTTCAGCCCGCGCTTGGAGGCCTGATACGCCGCCCCGGAAACGTCCGAGCGCAGTCCCGAAATCGAGCTGACGTAGATCAGGTGGCCCTTGCGAGCCGCCCGCATGCTGGGCAACAGGGCCTGGGTTATGTAATAGGCGCCGTGCAGGTTCACATTGAGCAGCTCATGCCACACCGGCGGCGTCAGCCGGGTCAACGCCCGCTCCTTCGTATTGGTGCCGGAGGAGTACACGCAGATGTCGACGCGTCCGAACTCCGCCATGGCGGCGGCGACCAGCGCGTTCACCTGGTCGAGATTCGACGTATCGGCGGCCATCACGGAGATCGTGTGGCCCTCGGCGGCGAGCTCGGCCTTAAGCTGTTCGAGGCGGTCCAGGCGCCGGGCGCTGGCCATCACGCGCGCGCCCTCGCGAGCAAACAGAATAGCGGCTTCCCGTCCCACGCCGCCGGAGGCGCCGGCGATGAGGACGCATTCGTCTTTCAATGAAACTGGCATCAGCCGAATTCTATCGGATTCGGCGCGGCGGCGAAGCTGGCCTTCAGTCCCGCATCGCCTCCACCACCGCGGCGGAGAACGTCTCGTTCTCCTCATCGGAGCCCGTGGAGATCCGCACGCAATGCGGCAGGCCGAACGCCCCCAACGGCCGGATCACCACGCCGCGCCTCAGCAACCCCTCGGTCAACCGCCGCGCTTCCGCCTCGCCCGCCATCGGGACCATGACGAAGTTCGCCCAGGAGGGCGCCGGTTCGAGACCAGCCGCCCGCAGCCCCTCGGAAATCCGCCGCAACCCCCGCGCGTTTAGCGCGAGCGACCGGTGCAGGAACTCGCGATCCTCGAGCGCCGCGATCCCGGCCGCCTGGGCCAACGTCCCCGGCTCAAACGGCAGTTTCACCTTCAGCAGGTACCGGATCAGCCGCTCGTGCGCGAACCCGTAACCGATCCGCATGCCCGCCAGCCCGTAGATTTTGGAGAAGGTGCGCAGCGTGATGACGTTGTCGTAGCGGTAGTGCATCGAGTCGGGATAGCGCGGATCGTCGGCCGCGTACTCGAAGTACGCCTCGTCCAGGATCACCAGCACGCGTTCCGGCACGCGCGCGTGGAAATCGTCGAACTCCCGTCGAGTGAAGATGGTGCCGGTCGGATTGTTCGGATTCGCCAGGTAGATGATCTTGGTCTTCTCGTTGATCGCCTCGGCCAGCGCCTCCAGGTCGTAGCGCCAGTCCCGGTACGGCGCGGTCCGGTAGCGCACTCTGCGGGACTTCGCCAGCACCTGGAATCCGATGAACGCCGCCTCCGTGGTCAGCACCTCATCGTCGTCGCAAAGAAAGGTGCGGATGATGTTGGAGATAATCCCCTCGGACCCGCTGCCGCAGATCACGTTTTCGGGTTTCAGCCCGAACCGCTCCGCCAGCACCGCGCGCAACCCCAGGCCCCCGTCCGGGTACCGGTTCAACTGGCCCATCGCGCCGCGCATCGCCTCGAGCGCCCGCGGCGACGCCCCCAGCGGATTCTCGTTGGAGGCCAGCTTGACCACACGATCGAGCCCGTATTCCCTCCGAACCTCCTCGATCGTGCGCCCGGCTTCATACGGCCGCAGCGATTCGATATACTCAGGCGCCAGTGGCATCGATACCATAGTATCCGGAGGGAGGACCCGATTTCATGGATAACACCACCTTTAAGGGGGTGCTGGTCACCCAGCCCGACGGCAAATTCCACGCCGCCATCACGGACATCCCCCGTCAACAGCTTCCGTCCGGCGAACTCCTCATCCGCGTGGCGTACTCGAGCCTCAATTACAAGGATGGCCTGGCGGTCACCGGTAAGCCCGGAGTGATACGGATTTATCCGATGGTCCCCGGCATCGACCTCGCCGGCATCGTCGAGGAATCCGCCAGCCCTGACTTCCGTCCCGGCGACGCGGTGGTCGCCACCGGCTGCGGAACCTCGGAAACCCATTGGGGAGGCTACGCCCAGCTAGCCCGCCTGAAGGCCGATTGGGTGACGCCCGTGCCCACCGGCATGAGCCTGGTGCATGCCATGGGCGTAGGCACGGCCGGATTCACCGCCATGCAGTCGGTGATGTCGCTTGAAGACCACGGCGCCAAACCGGGCGGCCGGGCCATCGCGGTCACTGGCGCGGCGGGCGGCGTGGGCAGCGTCTCCATCGCCATCCTCGCCAAACTTGGCTACACGGTGGTGGCCTCCACGGGCCGTCGCGAACTGGACGGTTACCTGCGTGGCCTGGGCGCCCATGACATTATTGATCGCGCCGAACTCGCCGCCGCCTCCAAGCGCCCCCTGGAAAGTGAGCGTTGGGGCGGAGCGATCGATTCGGTGGGCGGCGACACCCTCTCGGGCCTTCTGCGCACCATGTCCATCGGCGGGAGCGTCGCCTCCTGCGGCGTGGCGGGAGGCGGCCCGTTTTCGACCACCGTATTCCCCTTCATACTCCGAGGGGTGAATCTGCTCGGAATCGACTCGCTCCGCGTGCCGAACGTCCGTCGCCGCCAGATCTGGGCGCGCATCGCCGCGGACCTCGACCTGGCGCTGCTCGACTCCATGATCCGGATCGAACCGCTCGAAAATATCTTCGAGTTGGGCGCACAGATTCTTGAGGGTCGGGTGCGCGGCCGGACTGTAATTCAGGTTACATAAATACGGCCTTCGCGGCCTCGTAAGCCTATTCCGAATCAATCGCTTAGAGTCTCTTCGAGTTTCCCTGGAAACAGCCGAAGAATAATCCCGCCCGGCGACCACTACCCGCATGGACGTCCGACTCCGAACGGTCGTCCCATCGGCGCGCCCGCCTTCAGCCGCTCGCCGATTTCCCGAAAGTCCGCATGGCCTTCACGTTCTTTTTCCGGGATCTGCACGTGCTGGATCTGGTGGTTCAGCACGCCGCGCCGATGCTGGTCGGCCGAAGCTACCCGCGTGTGTGGGATGCGGGATGCGCCATGGGGCCCGAACCGTACTCGCTGGCCATCCTGTTCGCCGAAAAACTGGGACCCTTCGCTTTCAGGAACCTTCGTATCCTGGCCACCGATTTGGACGACACCGGAACCTTCGGCGGGATCATCGCCGCCGGCGTCTATCCCGACCCGGAACTCGAGCGAACGCCGCCGGAGCTGCGCGCCAGGTACTTCGAATCCGCCGCCGAACCCGGCTCCTCGCGGGTGATCGAACGCATCCGCGACCGCGTGCGATTCGAGCAGCACGACCTGCTCTCGCTCCAATCGGTGGGCGGCGGCTTCAGCCTGGTTCTCTGCAAGAACGTCCTGCTCCACTTCTCGGCGGCCCAGCGCGTGGAGGTGATCCGCATGTACCACGCCTCTCTGGCCGCCGGCGGCCTGTTCGCCATGGAGCAAACCCAGAAACTGCCCGACGAGGTAAGCCACCTGTTCGAGCGAGTGGTGGCCGACGCCCAGCTTTATCGAAGGCGTGAGGTCGGATGCGCGTGATTCCACTACCGAATAGCGGGCGTCATTACACCTCCAACGCCTACCTGGTGCTGGGGACCTGGAACCGTCTGTCGGACGTCAACACGCTGGTCGATGTCGGCCGCGATCCTTCCGTCATCGGCCAGATCCGCTCGGCGCCCACCGGCCTCGGAAAACGGAAGGTGGACCGTGTCATCCTCACGCACAGCCACTACGACCATGCCGAGATGCTGCCGGCCATCCGCCAGGAATTTCACCCCGAGGTGCTGGCGTACTCTCCCTCCGTCCCGGGCCTCGACCGCACCCTGGTCCCGGGCGAGGCGATCGTGCTCGGCGACGAAGAGTTCGAAGTCATCGCCATCCACGCGCATACCGACGATTCCATTTGCCTGTACAACCCGGCCAACGGCGTTCTCTTTTCGGGCGACGCGCCGGTGATCGTCCATTCGCCCGGCGGCGAGTACGAACCGGAGTTCGTCGAAGCCCTGGGGAGCCTCTGCGAGCGGGGGGTCCGGGAGATTTACCCGGGCCACGGGGACCCGTTGCGCGAAGATTGCGGCTCCCTGTTGAGAAACTCACTGGAAATGATCCGGCGGTCATCACGAATTCCGCCGAGAAGAGACTGAAGAATGACTTGGTTCCGGAACTTGAAAATTGGCGTGAAGCTGCTCATGGGCTTCTCGCTGGTCGCGCTGGTCGCGGCCTGGATCGGCTGGATTGGCCTCACCAAGGTCCAACAGGCCAACGCCACCAGCCAGACGATGTATAAGGATCGCCTGATCCCGATCGAGGATCTTGGGGCCGCCCAAGCCGCGCTGCTGACCATGCGTGGCGACGTCTGGCGAATGTTCGAGGAAGACCGCGCGGTTCGCCAGCAACTGAACGCGAACCTCGACAAGCAGGAAGCGATCCTGCAGCAGCGGCTGGCCAAGTACGGGCAGACCGAGCTCACCGAAAAGGAGCAGGAGCTGTTCCTCAAGCTTCGCGCCGCCTACGATCGCTATCGCGGCGAGCGCTCGAAAGTGGTGGACGCCCTGTTCCACGACGAGGTGAAGAGCGCGTTCAAACAATACGTGGCCTCGCGGCCCCGGCTCGACGAAACGCGCTCGCTGCTCGGCGAATTGATCGAGATCAACACGAAGCTGGGCGACGCCGGCGCCAGGGAAAACGCCGCGGTGGCCGCCGCCGCGCGTTCCTCCATCATCGCGTTCATCGTCGCGGGCGTGCTGGTGGCGCTGGCCCTCGGATTCTGGATCACGCGGTCCATCGTCAGTCCGCTCAGCCAGCTCGAGACCGCCGCCAAGACGCTGGCGCGGGGCGACGTCCAGGCCAAGGTGGACATGGATGGCAAGGACGAACTCGGATCGCTCGCCGACGCCTTCCGCACCATGATCGCCAACATCCGCCAGCGGTCCGAGGAAGCGCGCCGCATCGCCGCTGGCGATCTCTCAATCGACGTCAAGGCGCTGTCGGCCGAGGACATCCTGGGCGTGAACCTGTCCCAGGCGGTGGCCACGCTGCGCAAGATGTCGGCCGAGACCGAGCGCCTCACCCGCGCCGCCACCGCCGGAGAACTGTCGACGCGCGGCCTCGCCACGGATTTTGAAGGCGGCTATCGGCAGATCGTCGAGGGAATCAACAACACCCTGGACGCCGTCATCGGACCGCTGAACGTCGCCGCCGAGTATGTGGACCGGATCTCGAAAGGCGACATCCCGCCGCGCATCACCGACGCCTATCGCGGCGATTTCAACGAGATCAAGAACAACGTAAACGGCTGCATCGACCAGTTGACCGGCTTCGTCGCCGACATGCGCCGCATGGCCGACGAGCACAACAAGGGCGACATCGACGTG
The DNA here is from genome assembly GCA_018268715.1 of Acidobacteriota bacterium. GTDB lineage: Bacteria > Acidobacteriota > Terriglobia > Bryobacterales > Bryobacteraceae > TMP-7. The sequence continues at coordinate 155,117 of JAFDVZ010000001.1, forward strand.
GTGATGCACGTCGACCGCCTCCAGGGCTGCTACCGCGTCATGGCCCAGGGGGTCAACGACATGGTGGCCGGCCACATCACGGTGAAGAAGAAGGCGATGGCCTGCGTAGCCGAATTCGGCCGCGGCAACTTCGACGCCCCGCTCGAGAAGTTCCCCGGCAAGAAGGCCTTCATCAACGAGACCGTCGAGCAGGTGCGCGCCAACCTGAAGGCGGTCATCGCGGACATGGCCCTGCTCACCCGGGCCGCCGTCGAAGGCAAGCTCGCCACCCGCGCCGACGCCTCCAAACACGGCGGCGACTTCCGCATCATCGTCGATGGCGTCAACAACACCCTGGACGCCGTCATCGGACCGCTCAACGTCGCCGCCGAATACGTCGACCGCATCTCAAAGGGCGACATTCCGCCCAAGATCGCGGACTCCTACAGCGGCGACTTCAACGAAATCAAGAACAACCTGAACGGCTGCATCGACCAGTTGAACGGCTTTGTCGCCGACATGCGCCGCATGGCCGACGAGCACAACAAGGGCGACATCGATGTCGTCATGCCGGCCTCGGGCTTCCAGGGCTGCTACCGCGTCATGGCCCAGGGGGTCAACGACATGGTGGCCGGCCACATCACGGTGAAGAAGAAGGCGATGGCCTGTGTCGCCGAATTCGGCCGCGGCAACTTTGACGCCCAGCTCGAAAAGTTCCCCGGCAAGAAGGCGTTCATCAACGAGATCGTCGAGCAGGTCCGCCATAACATGAAGGCCCTGATCGCCGACATGGACACGCTGGCGCGCGCGGCGGTGGATGGCAAACTCGCCACCCGCGCCGAAGCCTCGCGCCACGGCGGCGACTTCCGCAAGGTGGTGGAAGGCGTCAACAACACCCTGGACGCCGTCATCGGCCCCTTGAAGGTGGCCGCCGACCACGTCGACCGCATCTCGAAGGGCGACATTCCGCCCTCCATCACGCAGACCTATCAGGGCGACTTCAACGAGATCAAGAACAACCTGAACGTCCTGATCGAGGCGATGAACCACATCACCCGCGCCGCCGAGGAGATGGCCAAGGGCAACCTGACCATCCGCCTCAACCCCCGCTCCGACCGCGACCGCCTGATGCAGGAGTTGGGCGCCATGGTGGCGGGCATCGGCCGCATCGTCGTCGAGATCAAGGGCATCGCCGGCGAAGTCGCCACCGGCAGCAATTCGTTGTCGAGCGCCACCTCCCAGGTGTCGCAGGGCGCCAGCCGCCAGTCCTCCTCGGCCGAGGAAGCCTCGGCGTCCATGGAGCAGATGGTCGCCAACATCAAGCAGAACGCCGACAACGCCCAGCAGACCGAAAAGATCGCCGTCAAGTCGGCCGAGGAGGCCAAACGCACCGGCGCCTCAGTGGGCGAAGCCGTCAACGCCATGAAGGAAATCGCCAGCAAGATCTCCATCATCGAGGAGATCGCCCGCCAGACCAACATGCTGGCCCTCAACGCCGCCATCGAAGCGGCGCGCGCGGGCGAGCATGGCAAGGGCTTCGCGGTGGTCGCCGCCGAGGTCCGCAAGCTGGCCGAACGCAGCCAGAAGGCGGCCGGCGAGATCAACCTCCTGTCCACCTCCACCGTCACCGTCGCCGAAACCGCCGGCAAGATGCTCGAAAAGCTGGTGCCCGACATTCAGAAGACCGCCGACCTGGTGCAGGAAATCAGCGCCGCCTCCAACGAGCAGAACATCGGCGCGCAGCAGATCAACCAGGCGCTCCAGCAGCTCCAAACCGTCATCCAGCAGAACGCGGCGGCCGCCGAGGAGATGGCCTCCACCAGCGAGGAGCTGTCGAGCCAGGCCGACCAGATGCTGTCGTCGATGAACTTCTTCACGCTGGCGCAAAGCGGCGGCGCCGCCCCTCCTCGGGCGCGGCAGGCCCCGGAACGCTCCCGCCAGCGCGATGACGCCGGCCTCGAACGGCTGGCCCAGAAGGTGAACAAAGGCGCCAACGGCCGCAATCCCGGCTTCGCCCTCGCCCTCGAAGACGACCACGGCGACGACGAACTCGAACGGTTTGGCGGATAGGAGGGCGGAATGTCGGTTCAGGCCATCGCGGAAGTCCGCCCCTATCTCACCTTCAAGCTGGGCGCCGAGGTGTTCGCCCTCGACGTCGCCGCCGTCCGTGAAGTGCTCGACTTCACGCTGATCACCAAGATCCCGCGCACGCCCGACTTCCTGCGCGGGGTCATCAACCTGCGCGGCAGCGTGGTGCCGGTGCTCGACCTGCGGCTCGCCTTCAACTTGTCGATGACGGAGAAGACCGTCAACACCTGCATCATCGTGGTCGAAGTGGCCCTGGGCGAGGAGCGCCTGGTCATCGGCGCGCTCGCCGACTCGGTCGAAGAGGTCGTCGAGATGGAGCCGGATCAGATTCAGCCGCCTCCCAGCCTCGGCGCGAGCATCAACACCGACTTCATCCGCGGCATGGGCCGGCGCGATTCCGAGTTCATCATGATCCTCGACATCGACCGCGTCTTCAGCGGAACCGAGCTCGAACTGCTCAAACGGGTCCATCCATGAAGCGCCCCATCCGAGTGCTGATCGTCGACGACTCCGCCGTGGTCCGCAACGCCCTGGCCTCGATCCTGGGCGCCGACCCGGACCTCGACCTCATGAGCCCGGCCGGCGATCCATTCATCGCCGCCGAGCGCATCGCCGCCGAGGCGCCGGACGTCATCTTCCTCGACGTCGAAATGCCTCGGATGGACGGTCTCACCTTCCTGCGCAAGATCATGGCGCAGAAGCCGATCCCCGTGGTCATCTGCTCGAGCCTCACCCAATCCGGCTCGGAAACGGCCCTCAAGGCCCTCGAATTCGGCGCCGTCGAAATCATCGCCAAGCCCCAGCTCGGCGCGCGCCAGTTCCTCGAGGAATCGAAGCAACTGCTGTGCGACGCCGCCAAGGCCGCCGCCCACGCCCGCATCGGCCGGAAGCTCCCCATCCCCTCGGTCGCTCCGAAGCTCACCGCCGACGCCGTCGTATCCAAACCGTCCGGCTGCGCCATGATCGAAACCACCGACAAGGTGATCCTGATCGGCGCCTCCACGGGAGGCACGGAAGCGCTCTGCGTGATTCTGTCCGCCCTGCCCGCCGACACCCCCGGCGTGGTGATCGTCCAGCACATGCCGGAACAGTTCACCGCCGGTTTCGCCAAACGCCTGGACTCGCTGTCCCCCATGTCGGTGAAGGAGGCCGCCCACGGGGACGCCGTGATCCCCGGCCGCGCCCTGCTCGCCCCGGGCAATCGCCACACCCTGCTGAAGCGGAGCGGCGCGCGCTATTACGTCGAAGTCCGCGAAGGGCCGCTCGTGTCCCGCCACCGCCCCAGCGTGGACGTGCTGTTCCGCACCGGCGCCCGCTATGCCGGCCGCAACGCCGTCGGCGCCCTGCTCACCGGCATGGGCGACGACGGAGCCCAGGGGCTGCTCGAAATGCGCGAAGCCGGCGCCTTCACCATCGCCCAGGACGAAAAGACCTCGGTCGTCTTCGGAATGCCCGCCGAGGCCATCCGTCGCGACGCCGCCATGCGCGTGCTCCCGCTCAACGTCATCGCCTCGAATCTCACCGCCGCCGCCAAATGACTATGCCGCTGCCGAATCTGCTCGACTGGGTGCGACGTTATGGAGACCGCGCCCAACGCCTGTTCGCCGATCGCTCGACGCTCGCCGGATCGCCGCAACCCCGCCTTCGCGATGTGGTCGAACGGCTCGAACGGCTGAACAGCTCCACCGAACAGGACTTCCTTGCGATCGGAGAGAAGCTCGCCGCGCTCGACTCCGCCGCCCGCCTGATGACCGGCGAGATCGAGGCCCTTACCGGCTTCATGTCCGGCGGAAGGGCGGGTCAAATCGGGGCCACCTTCGAGACCATCCTTGACCGCGCCCGCCAGTTGGAATCCGATATCGAACGCGGCCGCGGCGCCCTGGTGAACGTGCAGACCTGCGGCGACTCCATCCATCGCACCCTCTCCAGGCTGCGCGAGCTGCTGTCGGAAGTCGCCGCCGTGGGCGCCCTCACCCGCATCGAATCGGCCCGTCTCGGCGGGGCCTCCGGCTTTGAAAGCGTTGCCGACGAAGTAAAGACGCTCATCGACAACATCCGCCAGCGGGTCGCCTCCATCCTCTCGGCCTCCGCCAAGGTCGGCGTGGACATCCGCGCCGCGCTCGACCGCATGACGCAGGTCCAGCAGCGCCAGCTCTCTGACCTGCCCGCCCTCGCCCGCGGCGTCATGACCAGCCTCCGGTCGTTCGAGGAGCGGCGCAACAGAGCCTTTCAAGCCTCCGGACAGATGTCCATCCGCTCGCGCGCCGCCTCGGAAGCCACCTCCGACGTGGTCTCCCTCATCCAGTTCCACGACATCACCCGCCAGCAGGTCGAGCACGTCATCGAAGCCTTGAATGAGGCCGGCGCCGCCGCGTCCGGATCCGTCTTCGCCATCCAGGCCGCCCAACTCCGCAACGCCGACCAGCAGTTCCAATCCTCGGTCTCCGACATCGGAGAGAAGCTCGGCGCGATCGAGGCCATTCTCGACGAGATGGTATCCACAGCCAAGGGGCTATTCTCCGGCGCCGGGCAGGACGAGGACGGCTTCTTTCTCGAGATGGAGCGCTCGCTGACCCTCATCCTCGAGCGCCTGGGCGGTTGCGCCGAGGGAGAAACCGCTCGCCTGGAGGTTGTCCGCACCCTGGAGGGAACGGTGGGCGGCATCCGGCAGGCGGTCGCCCGCATCGACGAAGTCGGGCTCCAGATGCAGCGGATGGCGTTGAACACCGCCATTCGAGCCACCCACATCGGCGCCGCGGCCGACCCGCTGGGCGTGCTGGCCGACGGAATCCGCCGTCTGGCGGCCGAATGCGGCTCGATGGTGGACCATGTCGGCCGTGATCTGGGCCGCATGGAAGCCGCCCTCGAAGCGGCTCGCGCCAACGTGTCCGGGGACCAGGTCCATGGATTCGCGGAAGCCGACGTGCGCCAGGCCATCGAAGACGTTCATTCGGAAAGCGAAAGCGCGCTCTGCCGGACCAAACAGGTGGAACTGGTGGGCGCGCGCATGTGCGAGGAGATCCGCTGCCTGCGCGGCGGCCTTTCGGTGGGACGCGCCTTCCGCGAAACGACGTCGGAGTGCGTCCTCCAGTTGGACGCCGCCGCCCGGGCTCTCGGCGAAACCGGCCGCCGCGACGCGGAATCGCTCGACCGCGCCGCCAGCCGCTACACCATGCGAGCGGAGCGGGAGGTTCACGGCGCGTTGGCCGGCGCGTCCCCCGCGTCCCCGTTCGGAAACCCAGCCCGGGCCCCCGATCCCGCCCCTCCCCCCGGCGGCGAGGACCAATTCGGCGACAATGTGGAGCTGTTTTGAAATGACCATGACGCTAACCTGCGAGGAGTCCGAAGGGCGCCGCCGCGTCTGTCTGGCCGGCGAATCGGCGTTTGAAACCGCGGGCGAGCTGCGCGCCATCCTGCTCGACTCCCTGCATTCGGAAACCCCCTCGGCCGTGGACTTCGCCGCCGCCGCCGAACTCGATCTCGGCCTGGTCCAGGTGGTGCTTTCCGCCCGCCGGACGTTTGCCGCCCGCGGCGTCCAATTCACGGTGTTGGATTCCCCGGGCGGTCCATGGGAACGCTGGCTGGCTGCGGTCGGCATCGGAGGCGATAGCGATGAGTAAGATCGTTCTGACGGTGGATGATTCCGCCAGCGTGCGCCAGATGGTCGGCTACACGCTTCGAAACGCCGGTTACGAGGTCCGCGAGGCCTGCGACGGCCGCGACGCCCTCTCCAAGTTCGACGCCTCGGTCCGCCTCGTCATCACCGACCTCAACATGCCGAATATGGACGGGCTTGCGCTCGTGAAGTCCATCCGCGCCGGCTCGTCCAACAAGGCGGTCCCCATCGTCGTCCTCACCACCGAATCCCACGAAGGCAAGAAGCAGGAAGGGCGCTCCGCCGGCGCCACCGGTTGGATCATCAAGCCGTTCCGCCCCGAACAACTGCTCGCCGTCGTCAAGAAGGTGCTCGGATGAGCGAGAACCCCCGGAACACCTACCGCGAGGAGGCCAGTGAACTGCTCTCGAACCTGGAGGAATCCCTCCTCGAGCTCGAGGCCGCTCCCGGCGATCCGGAAATCGTGGGCAGCGTGTTCCGATGCATGCACACCATCAAGGGCTCGGGCGCCATGTTCGGTTTCGACCGCATCGCCTCGTTCACCCACGATGTGGAAACCGTCTTTGACCGCGTCCGCTCGGGGACGCTTCCGGTCACCCGGGACCTCATCACCCTCACCCTCGAGGCGCGCGACCACATTCGTAACCTGCTCGACGCCGAGTTCGGCGGCCCCCCCGTCGACGGCGCGCGCGGCGAATCCCTGCTGTTCCGTTACCGCGCCCTTTCCGCCTCCGCCGCTACCCCCGGCGCCCAGCCATCCGAAGCCCCCTCCGAACCCGCCGCCTCCGTTGGGCCCCGCCGCTGGCGCATCGTCTTCCGCCCGGACGCCCAGGCGTTTCTCAACGGCGCCCGACCCACCCTGCTGCTCGACGAATTGCGCGCCCTGGGCGCCTGCGGCGTCACCGCCCATCTCGACGCCCTGCCCAATTTGGAGGAGCTCGATCCCGAACTCTCCTACCTCGGCTGGACCATCCTGCTCGATGCCGACTGCGGCCGGGACGCCATCCACGACGTGTTCATCTTTGTCGAAGGCGCCTGCCAGTTGTCCATCGAACCGGAGGAGGTGGACCCTCCCGCCGAAGCTCCCCCGTCCCGCCGGCAGCCCGCGCCCGCCGCTGAAACCCTGCCCGACTCCCCCGTCGCGGCCAACCTCGAAGCCCCCGACAACCGCCCTCGCGCTGAATCGGCTGTCGCCAGCATCCGCGTCGGCGCCGACAAGCTCGACAGCCTCGTCAACGGCGTCGGAGAACTGGTCACCGCCCAAGCCCGCCTCACCCGTATCGCCAACGCTTCCGGGGACCCCGAACTCGAGTTCGTCGCGGAGGAAATGGAACGCCTCATCGACCGCCTTCGCGCCGACGCCATGGGGCTCCGCATGCTCCCCATCGGCGCCACCTTCTCCCGCTTCCGCCGCCTGGTGCGCGACCTGTCCCGCGAACTCGGCAAGGAAGTCGATCTGGCCACCGACGGCGAGGAGACCGAGCTCGACAAAAACGTCATCGAGCAGTTGAACGACCCGCTCGTGCACATCATCCGCAACTCCGTCGATCACGGCATCGAGCGCCCCGCCGCGCGCCTTGAAAACGGTAAATCCTCCCGCGGCGTCATTCGCCTGTCGGCCATGCACTCGGGCGCGCACGTGCTCATCCGCATTGCCGACGACGGCGCTGGGCTCGACCGCGACGCCATCCTCCGCAAGGCCGTCGAGCGGAGCCTGGTCGCGCCCGACGTCGAAATGCCCGACGCCGAGGTCTACAAGCTGATCTTCCGCCCCGGCTTCTCCACCGCTCCCGCCGTCACCGAGGTCTCGGGCCGGGGCGTCGGCCTCGATGTCGTCGCCCGCGGCGTCGCCTCCCTGCGCGGCTCGGTCGACGTCCGCAGCCGCCGGGGCGAAGGCACGGTATTCACGCTCAAGCTGCCGCTCACCCTGGCTATCATCGATGGATTGCTGGTCTGCGTCGGCCAGCAGTATTTCGTAATTCCGGTCGCCGACGTGCTCGAGTGCGTCGAACTGACGCAGAACGACATCCGCGCCATGCACGGCCGCAACGCGGTGGTGGTTCGCGGAGAGATGGTGTCCTATGTCCCGCTCAGGACCCTGTTCGGCATCGGCGGCGCCCCGCCGCCCATCTCCCAGGTGATCCTCGCCGAAACCGATCGCGGCAAGTTCGGCTTCCTGGTGGACCGCGTCATCGGAGACCACCAGACCGTCATCAAGAGCCTGGGCCCCGTCTACCGTGGCGTTGAATCCGTGTCCGGCGCCACCATCCTCGGCGACGGCTCGGTGGCCCTCATCCTCGATCCCGGTAAAGTCGTCCAGGAGGCGTTGCTCTGTGCCTGAAATCATCGCCAGGAAGTTTGAATGGCAGCCCGACTACGCGGTCGGAATCGAGCGGATCGATCAAGACCACCGCTGGTTGTTCTCGGCGGTCGACCGTCTCTACCAGGCGATGCTCGCCGGCCAGGGCAAAAAGCAACTGGAGTGGCTGTTGTCCGGCTTGATCGAGTACAGCCAGCGCCATTTCTCGTTTGAGGAACAGCTCATGCGGCAGACCACCTATCCCGGCTCTGCCGCACACGTGCGCCAACACGAGGAGTTCCGGCGCCACATCGGCGACCTGTACGCGAACTTCCAGCGGGGCAACGCCACTATCACCATCGAGGCGCTCCAGTTCCTCACCGGGTGGTTGGCTCGCCACACCTGCGACTGCGATCGGGCGATGGCGGAGCACCTGAAAACAAGCTCCCGCTGAACGGGGCGTTCACAGCCATTTTTCCACAACCCGTAAATCCGGCTATCTATATGTAAATGGATTAGATGTAGTAGATATTCACAGATAATCAACAGGCCGGATCTGGACACCGGGCTGCTAAGGTGAAGGTGGATATGAGCTCCGCCGCACAGATCGCCGCGAACCGGCTGAACGCCGCCCGCTCCACCGGCCCGACCTCGCCGGAAGGTAAAGCCGCATCTTCCCGCAACGCCGCCCGTCACGGTCTCGCCGGACGCTTCGCCGTCCTGCCGCACGAGTCCACTGAAGACTACGAAGCCCTCGCCGCCGCTCTCGCCGCGGAGCACCAACCGGAAGGCGACTCGGAGACGTTCCTGGTCGAGCGTATGATCCAGGCCCGCTGGAAGCTCCAGCGCATCGAGCGTCTGGAAGCCCAGGCCATCGAGCAGGCCCTCACCGACCCCGCCGCTCCGGCCGATCCCGACGCCGCCCTGCTTGAAGCCATGGTGAAGCCCGGCGGACCGCTGTCCAAACTCGCCCGCTACGCCGCCGAGGCCGAGCGCGCCTACACCCGCGCCCTGCGTGAGCTCCGCGCCGCTCGCGCCCATAACGGCCGGGCCGAATCGAAAGCCATGGCGGCGGCCCTCAAGGCGCTCGTCTACGCCCCGCCCCCGGGTCCCGACCTCCGGTCGCAACCCGCGCGACGAAACGAACCCAATTGGGCCTCACAGCGTCCGAATCTGACCCCGGAGGAACTGGCCCACCCCGCCCTCCGTCTCTGACGGGCGCTCAGCCGGCCGACCGCATCGCCAACTCGATCAGCGCCGCGGTGGCCTCCGGGCGTCCATGCGGATCGATCATCAAATCATACAGATGCGGATCCATGCGGTCGCGTCCGTAGTAGCGTTGGACATAGTCGCGCCGCTGCCGGTCGGCCTTCAGGATGGCGTCTTCCACGTGCTCGCCCTCCGCCAGCCGCGCCCGCACCCGGTTCACGCGGTCTTTCCAACTGCCGTAAACGAACACGTGAAATACGCCCGGGGCCCCGTGCAGCACGCACTGTGCGCCGCGGCCGACGATCACGCAATCGCCGGCGGCGTAGGCTTCCTCGATCAGTTGCTTGGAAATCGTCGCCACTCGCTCGGCGTCCAGCACGTCTACCGGCTCCACCAAGCTGACGCCGTCGCCGCCCGCGCCCCACAGCCGCCGGGTCATCCGGTGCAGCCACGGGTCCACCCGTTCGTCCAGCGCCACGGTGTGCCCCACCGGAACCTCGGCCATGGCGCTGATGCGCGCGATCAACTCGTTATCGACAAGCCGCCAGCCCAGGCGTTCGGCGGTCCGGCGCGCGATCTCCGCGCCGCCGCTGCCGTACTCCCTAGCTACGGTCAAAGTCTTGTAAATCATGGATTTGAATGCCTCTTATCTCCGGCTGTGGCGGTCCGGGTCGAGCCATCGCAGCGCCGCGCTCCAGCCTCGCCGCAGGCGGGCGCCGGCCCCCGCATCGTCCCGCCGCGCCCGCTCCAGTTCGCTGAGCCGTTGCTCGGCGCCCAGGCGCGCTTCGGGAAGGTGGGCCAGTTCAGCCGCCCGGTCCAGCGCCCTCGGCCCCAACTGCTGCCGGAAATTCACGTACAGTTCGAACAACTCGCCGATATGCTCCTCGCCCGGCGCCATCGCCACGGCCCGCTCCAGGTTCTCCTGGGCCTTGCGGACATCCCGGCCGGCGGTGAGCGGCGAGGCCATCTCGGCCATGCGCGCGTAGGACTTGCCGAGCCAGAAATACGCCTCGGGATCTTCGGGATTCTCCGCTGCCGCCCTCTCGAACGCCCGGCTGGCGGCCTTGTAATCGGTCGCCAGGAACGCGGCCTGTCCATTGGCCGACCATTTCGCCGGCGCGGCGCCGCCGATCGCCGGAACCGCCCCCGCCGCCGCGGCCGCCAACATCAACACGGTCAGAAGTCGCATCACCATAACCCGCTTCTCCATCCGGTCTTCGCTTTCGGTGCCGCGGAAACGCCCAGCTCACGGATGAGGCTGGGCGATTCCGGCGGACGCTCCGCCGTCAGGCGGGCCCCTGACTCGCGCATGCGAGACAACAGGTCGAAACCGGCGCTATCCAGGGCCGTCAGCCGGGAGACGTCCACCACCACCTCGCGCGTCCCGATGGTGGATCGCGCCGTCACCCAGGCTTGTTCGAGTTCCTGGACGGACTTGCCGTCCAGCGGCCCCCGCAACACAAACCGGAACGCATTTCGTTGATCATGCTGGTAAAACTGGCCCGCGTTCATGATGAGCTCCCATCCGCCGGGCCTTGCGGGCGGAGCTTGCTGACTAGATGCGACATATACAGGCCGAAGCCTTCCAGGCGGACGCCCCGTTCGGCCAGACGGGCCAGTAACTCCCGGCCTGCCGGATCGATCGCCGAAACGTCCCGGAGAACCAGGCATACGCCTCGTCCCTCCGCGAGCGCCGTGGTGCATAACGCCTCAGTTATTTCGATGCATTCGGCGAGCATCTGGCCATCGATATTGATGACCGTTTTTGAACCGCATCGTGTTTGGCTGAGCCGGAACGTAAAACAACCGCCTTTTCCCTATAGAGTCCGAGCACACGGGATTCCATGGATGTCGGGGATCGCGGATCAGGAGTTTCGGGCGGCGAGAGGCGCCGAAATCGGCAATTGCCGTCGTCATTTGCCGATATCGGCGCCTGCCTGCTACCGTGGTCTCATGCCGGTCGCCGATTCCGACGTCTACAAAACCCTCTTCGACCTCTCCCACGCCATCGCCGGCCACACCGACCTCGAAACCCTCTGTAACGCCCTCGCCGCCGCCCTCCGCCGCGTCGTCGCCTTCGATTTCCTGGGCCTCATGCTCCACGATCCCGCCCGCAATCAGTTGCGCGTCCACGCCGTCAGCGCCGCCCACCCTTATAAGGACCGCCCCATCTGCGTCGACTGCGGTGACGATCACGCCGGCGCCTGGGTCTTTCGGGAACAGAAGCCCCTGGTCCTGTCCCCCGTGGCCGACGACCCCCGCTGGGGCGCCGCCGCCCGCGAAGCCCTTGAGGAGGACCGTGTCCGCGCCCTCACATTGGTGCCCCTTTCGAACGGCGACCGCCGCCTCGGCATCCTCGGCTTCGGCTTCACCCAGCTCTTTGAACCCGATCCCGAAGCGCTCGCCTTCCTCGGCCGCGTCGCCTCGGAAGTGGCTGTATCCGTGGATGGTTACCTCACCCGCCAGGCGCTGATGCTAGAGCGCGACCGCATTCGCGCGCTCTTTGAGATCACCAGCGCACTGGTGTCGAAGCTGCCCATGGACGAGTTGTTCGGCGCCATCGCCGAGCAGTTGAACCGCGTGGTGGCCTTCGACTTCGCCCTGGTCACGCTGCTCGACAAAAACACCGGCGAGGTCCACCTGGGCGCCGTCCGCTCCCCCAGCGGGCACACCATCGAGTTCGAGGAGCGTTCCGGCCGCCCCGAAGGCCTGCCCCTCGGCGAGGCCCTCGCCACCGGCAAGCCCGTGGTCACCCTGGGGATGGATTTTGAACGGTTTCCGTCGCCCCTCTACCGCAAGTACTCGGGCCTCGGCATCCACGCCAGTTGCTCGATTCCGCTCATCAGCGCCAACGGCCCGGTGGGCGGCTTCGACCTGGCCCGCATCGCCGAGGAGCCCTTCACCCCCGAGGAGGTGGACCTGCTGCTCCAGGCCGCCCGGCAGATCGCCATCGCCGCCGAAAACGCGTTGGCTTTCCGTGAGTTAGGCGAAATGAGGGACAAGCTCGCCAACGAGAAACTGTACCTGGAGGACGAGATCCGCTTCGATCAGAACGCCGGCACGATGGTGGGGGAAAGCCCCGCCTTCCAGGCCGTTCTGAGGAGCCTCCAAGTGGTGGCCGCCACCGACGCCACCGTACTGATCGAAGGGGAAACCGGCACCGGCAAGGAGTTGATCGCCCGCGCCATCCACGACCTGAGCGGCCGCGGCAAGCGGTCGTTTATTAAGGTGAACTGCGCCGCCATCCCGGCCGCCTTGCTCGAAAGCGAGCTGTTCGGCCACGAAAAGGGCTCCTTCACCGGGGCCTTCGCCCAGAAGATCGGCCGCTTCGAAGTGGCGCACCAGGGGACGCTGTTTCTCGACGAAATCGGCGAGATCCCGCTGGAGCTACAGCCGAAGCTGTTGCGGGCCTTGCAGGAGCAGGAGTTCGAGCGGCTGGGCGGCAACCGCACCATCCGCACCGACATCCGCTTCCTGGCCGCCACCAATCGCAGCCTGAAGCAGATGGTGGAGGAGGGCAAGTTTCGCGGCGACCTGTACTATCGCCTGCACGTGTTCCCACTCTCGGTCCCGCCCCTGCGCGAACGCCGGGAGGACATCCCGCTGCTGGTCCGCTACTTCACGCAGAAGCACGCCAAGCGCATGAACCGGCCCATCGAGACCATCCCGTCCGAAGTCATGGATGCGCTCGCCGCCTACGACTGGCCGGGCAACATCCGGGAACTGCAGAACGTCATCGAACGGTCCGTGATCCTCAGCCCAGGCAGCGTGTTACGGGTGGCGCCGGGCGACTTCACCCGCTCCACGGACCCGCCCAGGCGCCAGCGTCTGACCGGGTCCGAGGAGCGCGACCGCATCCTTCAGGCGCTGCGGGCCTCGACCGGCAAGGTCTCCGGCGCCGACGGCGCGGCGGCCCGGCTGGGGTTGCGGCGCACCACGCTCCAATCCCGCATGAAGAAGTTGGGTATCTCTCGCGAATACCGGTAGACGCTGTCGATCTGGCAACGGCCGGAACGCACCAGCACCCGGCTCAGGCGCGGCATCGAAACGCGCGACGCGTGCAGTCGCACACCCCGGTTGGCGAGCCGGCACAGCAACGTCCGGCAGATCTCATCGATGGGCTCAAGCCCGGCCAGGAACACATGGACCCGTTGGCCGCGCGCCAGCGCCTCGGTGCAGGCGTCCTCGGCGGCGCTGAAATGGCGGGCCTCGATGTGGCCGTCAAAGGCGAGTAAGGTCCGCGTTCGGTTCTCGAGTCGGCTGATTCGGAACATGCCCGTTTAGATGCATGCCGCGGTCCATTCGCGCCGGATGGGGTTTGGCCGTTCGGTTGCCTTTTCGTCGTCCGAGAGACAACGTAACCGATGTTCAAGTTTTCACCCTCCATTAGGTTCTTCGCCGCCATTGCGATCGGCTCGGCGGCGTTCGCCCAGTCCGGCGGCGCCTCCGGGCTGACCCTCCGCCAGGCGATGGAGAGCGCGCTCGGCAATCACCTGGAAGTGCGCCTCGCCGAGGAGCGCGTCACCGAGTCGCGCGCCCGCCAGGGGATAGCTCGTGTGCTTCCCGCTGATCTGGCTGATCCGGAATGTCGCGGCCAAGGGGGCGGCGGTCCACTGAGCTTTTCGCGAACGGGGAGAACTTTTTCCGGACATCTTCGTCTGAAAAGACATGGGCTTTCTTCAGGATCTGCGCCTGGCGGCGCGAGCGCTGGCGCATTCGCGGGGATTCACGGCGGTGGCGGTGGCGACGCTCGCGCTGGGAATCGGCGCGAACACGGCCATCTTCTCACTGGTGAACGCGGTGCTGTTGCGGCCGCTGCCGTATGCCGAGCCGGACCGGCTGGCGCTGGTGTGGGAGAGCGCTCCGTTCTTTGGACTGCACGACAGCCCGGTGTCGCCGGCCAACTATACGGATTGGAAGGCGCGGGCGCGGTCGTTCGAGGAGATGGGCGGGCTGGAGACGACGGGCTACAAGCTGGCGGGGGACGGTCCGCCGGAGCTGGTCCACGGCGCGGAGGTGACGGCGGGAGTGTTGCGGGCGCTGCGGATCCAGCCGATGCTGGGGCGCATCTTCCGCGACGATGAGGACCGGCTGGATGCGCCGAAGACGGCGATTATCGGCGAGGCGTTGTGGCGACGGCGGTTCGGCGCGGATCCGGCGATCGTGGGCAAGACGATCCGGCTGGACGAAGACCGGCATACCGTGGTGGGGGTGCTGGCGGCGGGCACGGAGCCGCCGTCGCAGTATCACGGCGAGTTGGACGAGATCTGGACGCCGCTGGGGGCGAGCTACACGGCCAGGCAGTGGAACGAACGGGGGCGACACAACTGGATGGTAGTGGCGCGCCTGAAGCCGGGCGTGACGCTGGGGCAGGCCGACGCCGAGATGCGGTCGATCGGCGAGGCGCTGGCGCGCGAGTATCCCGACACCAACCGGAAGGTGGGCGCCTTTGTCGCGCCTCTGCGGGACCACTTCGTACAGGGCAGCCGGAGGTTGCTGGCGCTGCTGCTGGGCACGGTGCTGTTTGTGCTGTTGATCGCCTGCGCGAACCTGGCGAACCTGATGCTGTCGCGGGCGCTGGGCCGCCGCAAGGAGGTGGCCGTGCGCGCCGCACTGGGGGCCGGAGCGTGGCGGATGGCTCGGCAGTTCCTGTGTGAGAGCCTGCTGATCGCCGCCATGGGAGCGGCGCTGGGGGTGGCGCTGGCCCGCTCGACGTTCGGGCTGCTGGCGCGCCTGGCGCCGGGCGACATGGCGGGGCTGCGGACGCTCTCGGTGGATGGCCGGGTGTTGCTGTTCACGACCGGCCTGGCGGTGCTGGCCGCCTTCGCCACGGGGCTTGTGCCGCTGGTTCAAGCGCGGCGGGTGGATCTGATCGATTCGTTGAAGCAGAGCTCGCGGACGCTGGCCGGGTCGGGCTCCACCCGGACGCGGGCCGTGCTGGCGGGGGCGGAGGTGGCGCTGGCGTTCATGCTGGTGATCGGCGCCGCGCTGCTGATGCGCACCTTTGCCAACGTCCGGGGGGCGGAGGTGGGCTTCCGCACCGATCACGTGCTGACGGTCGGGATTCCCCGGTGGGGCGGCAAGCGGCCCACTCCGGCCGAGGTGACGCGGTGGCAGGGCGAGGTGCTGCGGCGTGTGACGGCGATTCCGGGCGTGCGATCGGCGGGCTTCACCAACCACGTGCCGATTGTGTTCAAGGGCGATATTTCGGGCGTCAACGGCGAAGGGCGGGCCAGTGAGGACGGCGTGCAGGCCCGCAGCCGCGCAGCCGGGCCGGGCTACCTGGAGACGCTGGGGATCCCGGTGGTGCGCGGACGGGGCATCGGAGGGGAAGACGTGGATGGCGCGCCGCGGGTGGTGGTGATCAACGAGACGCTGGCGCGGGAGTTGTGGCCGGGACAGGATGCGCTGGGGCGCCGGGTGATCTTCGGATCCGGCAGTTCGGCGCCGGTGGTGGGCGTCACCCGCGACATCCGGCAGGATGGCCTGGATAAGGCGCCGAAACCCGAGTACTACATTTCCACTTTGCAGGCGCCGTTTCATCCGGGGGCGCTGGCGATCCACACCTCGGTGGAGCCCGCGAGCGTCGCGAGCGCGGTCCGGCAGGCGGTCTGGAGTGTGGATCCGGAACAGCCGGTGATCGATGTGTTCACGATGGAGCAGATCCTGGACAAAGAGGTCTCCCAACGGTGGATCCAGAAGACGCTGCTGGCGGGCTTTGCGGCCCTGGCGCTGCTGCTGGCGGCCATCGGGCTGTATGGAGTGCTGGCGCACACGGTGGGCGAGCGGCTGCCGGAGTTCGGCGTGCGGATGGCGCTGGGAGCGTCGCCGGGCGGGCTGCTCGGCGCGGTGGTGGCGCGCGGGCTGGGGCTGACGGCGGCCGGACTGGCGGCGGGCGGATTGGGCGCGATGGCGCTGTCGCGGGGCCTGTCCTCGTTCCTGTACGGGGTGAAGGCGACCGACCCGTTGACCTATGCGCTGGCGGGCGGGGTGCTGCTGGCGACGGCGGCGCTTGCCAGTTACCTGCCGGGACGGCGGGCGATGCGCGTGGATCCGGCCGTCGCGTTGCGCCAGGAGTGAGGCTTCAGGGCTTGGGTGCGACCTCCTCTCCGAACCGGATGGTGGAGTCGACGACGAAGACGTGGTTCGCCTCATCGAGCGGCCGCAACATCTGCAGAACGATGGCGTCGCCGGAGGTGCGCAGGCGCAGGCTGCCCGGATAATCGGCCAGGGCGAAGCGCCGCGCGCCGAACGGCGGGATTTGCACGTCGGATTCGCTGGAGCAGACGGGACGGTATTCGACCTCGCCGCCTTTGCGCGCCGCCGTGTAGTAGCCGGCGGCCGAGGCGCATAGCCTGGCGCGGGCGGGCTTTGGCGCCGCGTTCACCAGCAGGATGACGGCGCCTTCGGTCCGGCGTCCGGCGTCCTCCGAATACCAGGGGCTATGCAACGGGTAGGCGGCCCGGCGGCTGACCTCGCGAAGCTGGTTGCCGGCCTGGCAGGCGGTGGACCCGCTGACGGCGATGCGCGGCGGACCGTCCTCATCGAGCGGCTCCCGGACGCGGACCCAGGCGTCGGTCTCCGAGTCCTCGATGCGGAGCCGGAGGGCGGCGGATTCGCCCGCCGCGAGTTTCAGGCGCATGCCGGGGCGGTCTTCAAACGGCGCGAGGGCGCCGTCGGAACGGTGACCCTCCACCTCGACGACCATGGGCCGGTCCGCCAGGTTTCGCAGGGTGATGGTGGAGGAGCAGGCGGGGCCGTATTCGAGCGCCGGCACCACGGTTTCGAGAATGCGTTGGGGTGGTGACGCGGCGTTCGCCAGGCCGAGCCAGAGCAGCAGAATCGTCGCGGGCGCACGCACGGTAGTCTATCGGCGGAAATGGGCCGGAACGTTTAGGCTGGGTTCAGGCGGCGAGGGCCGCGGGCCAATCGCCGATGCCGTTCGGCGCGATGACGGTCAGGGCGGTGACCGGGGCGGGGGGATTGGCCAGGGAAATGGCGTAGTCCGCCGAGGTCGGAGTGTAGCGAGCGTCCTCGATGTTGACCGGTTCGCCGGCGTTGGTAAGGATGAACGCGGTCGGCTTCAGGTTCGGCTGAGGTTCCCCAGCGGCGTCGAGGACGCTTGCACGGAAGCCCTCCAGCGGTTCCCCGGCGAGGATCACCGTGAGGTTCGAAGACTTTCGCAATTCGCTGATTCTACGACGGATACGCACCAGGGCCCGGAGAGCGTTCTGGCGCGGCGCGCCGGGGTCCCCCGTGACCATCCGTTCCAATGTCCGAACGAAGCGGGGATCCTGGGATTGTCCCATGGCGTAGGCCGCGGCGGCGCGGAACATGGGGTCCGCGTTGGCCGACATCTGGACGGCGATGCGGACGGCGGCGAGCGAGCCCGCGCGGTACAGTCCTACGATGCCGTTGGCCGCCACGCGGTGGTGACGGTCCTCGGTGGCGGCGAGGAACAACTCCTGGACGTCGGGCGAATCATCGCCCCAAAACGACTCCACGGCGTTGGCGCGTATGCGCGGGTCAGGGTCGGCGAGTCGCTGCTCGAGCCAGTCCAGACGGCGCAGCAGACGGCCGGCGATCAGCGTGCATTTCGAGCGGACCCGCGGGTCGTGGTGGCGGAGCAATTGGGTGAGCAATGGGTGCAGGCGCGGCCCGTCGGAGGCCTCCGAGACAATCTCCAGGACGCGCAGCGCCAGCGCCGGCGAGCAGTCCCCGGCGCCGCCGACGCTCTGGGCGTGGCGAAGCAACTGCTGATCGAGAGACGGATTCATGGGTCGCAGGCGCCGGGCAAGATCCGCGGCGTCAGGGGCGGCGAGAATCTCCGGATTGGCCAGCCGTTCGACGATCCGCAGGCGTGTGGCGATCAGTTCGAGCACCAGGGGCAGGGCCGGGGTGGCCTTGATTTGGGGAAACGCGGCCACGGCCTGGTCGACGAAGGCGTCCGGATTCGACTTCTGAAACAGGCGCAGTTCGGGCGCCAACTCCGCCGGGGAGTCGCCAAACTCGCCTATCAAATGGATAAGTCGATCTGACATACGTCTTGATCGATATCGGCCGATTGTGGCGATAGCTTTAGCCGGAGGGTTGGCGGACCCGGGCTCGGCGCGCCGTGGCCGGGCTTCAGCGAATGTGGCCGGACCTCTTCAACAGGGCGGGGAAGCCGGGCTCCTCGAGCTGGAGGAAGTTGAAGCGGCCGATGACGCGGCCGTTTTCGAGGACAGCGGCGTGGGGCGCGGTGGTGAAGGGCGCGATGGGGCGCAAACGGTCGGTTTCAAACGACAGGCCGGCGCGGAGTCCGGTGTCCTTGAGGAAACTGGCGGCGTAGCGGGGTTCGGCCGTGGGCAGCGCGATGATGCGGGCCTGGGACCAGTCCCACTGGGCCATGCGGCGGGCGACGGCCTCGCAGTGGGTGCATTGGGGATCGAAGAAGTAGAGCAGGACGTGGCCGGTGCGCAGGGAGGCGGGCTGGCCGTCGACGAGGGCCGTTTCCGGGATGGCGGCGCGGTCGCGCAGCAGGGCGGAAAGCGGATAGGCGGCCGCCAGCAGAACCGCGACGCCCACCACGGCCGATGCCGCGAGGCGGACGCTGGCCGGGCGGCGCGACCACAGGGCGGGCGGGAGGGCGAGGAGCAGCATGACGGCGTCGCCGACGAAGAAAGCCGGCCCGACCACGCGCCGCACCCACGGGAAACAACTGCAATCTTCGCCGAGCAGGCGGTGATAGAAGATCCCCATGTAAGCCATGAATACGACCAGCAGCAGCGCGGCGAGCCAGGCGCCCCAACGGCGGCAGGAGGGGATGAGCAGCAGCACGGCGGTGAGCGTTTCGGCGCCGGCCACCAGGAAGGCGCCGGCGAGGCTCAACGAGGGCGGCGCGAGCAGTTGCACCATGCGCTCGGCGGTGGCGGGGAGGTCCGACGCCTTCCACAGGCCCGAGGCCAGGAAGATGGCGGCCAGCAGCAGGGAGCAAAGCGCGGCGGTCAGCCGCTTCGGGCGGGAAGAGGGAAAGTCGACAGCGGTCATCGTGGAACTCGCGGATTGCAGCCGCCGGCGGGGCGGACGTGCTATAGATGTTATTTACATCTACCGTCAACATATCATGCTGGCGGGGGGAGGACGCAAGCTATGCACCGGACGATCGCGATACTCGGGGGGATGAGCCCCGAATCGACCGTGACCTACTACGAGTTGATCACGCGGGGGTACACGGAGCGCTTCGGAGACTACGGTTATCCCGAGATCCTGATCCACAGCGTGAACTTCCAGAAGTACGTCGACTGGCAACACCAGGGGCGCTGGGACCTGGCGGCGGAGGCGATGGCGGACGCGCTGAACCGGCTGCGGCGGGCGGGGGCGGACTTCGGGTTGATCGCCACCAACACGATGCACATCGTCTTCGACCAGGTGCAGGCGGCGGTGCCCATGCCGCTGCTGCACATTGTCGACGTGACGGCGGAGGCGATTCGGGCGGCGGGCCTGGGGCGGGTGGCGCTGCTCGGCACGGTGTTCACGATGCAGGGGGAGTTTTACCGGGGGCGGCTCGAGAAGGCCGGACTCCAGGTGCTGACGCCCGACCCGGCGGGCCGCAACACGGTGAACACGATCATCTACGACGAGCTGTGCCGGGGCGTGGTTCGCGAGGAATCGCGGGCGGAATTGCTGGAGATTATCGCGAAATTGGAGAGCCAGGGCGCCGAGGGGGCGATTCTCGGCTGCACCGAACTGCCGCTGCTGGTGCGGCCCCAACATTGCTGCCTGCCGTTGTTCGATACGACGGCGTTGCATGCCCGAAAGGCGCTCGAATATGCGCTGAACGGTGTGAATTCATGACAAACGGCTTGCGCGGGAACGCGGGCCGCTGGTAGCCTCGAATCGAATGGCAACGCGAGTTTGCAGCCGTCACGGCAAGGATTACCCTTGCACCTGCGCGATGGGGAATTTATACCGTTTCGTGGAGCCGGTGGTGTTGTTGCTCCTCAAGCAAAAGGGCGAATCCTACGGATACGACCTGTCGACCGATATCGCCAAACACGCGCTGACGGACGCCGAGATCGAGCGGGCCGCGCTGTACCGCACGCTGCGCAACCTGGAGCAGAACGGCAACGTGAAGTCGGCGTGGGACACCGAGGACGGCGGTCCGGCGCGGCGGGTGTACCGGCTGACGCCGGCGGGCGAGCAACATCTGGAGGAGTGGGCGACGGTGCTCACTCACCTGTCGAAATCGATGGCGCGGTTCGTGAAGGAAGTCCAGAAGACGGAGCAGCCCGTGAAGAAACCGGCGCGGGGGCGCGTTCGCAAGGCTTCCTAGCGGCGCGTGGCTCAGGACGGACAGTACAGGTGTCCGGTGGCGGCGACCGAGGCGTTGGCCGAACTGATCCGTGTGGAGCTTTCCACGTGGAGGATCTCGCGATAGCCCGCCTGTTCGAGGATGGCCACCACCTCCGCCACCTTGCGGCGCTTTTCGTTCATGGTCTCCCCGTGCATTTCGAGAAATAGCGTGGGGTGAGCGGCCAGGGTCTGGCGCGCGCCGAGCAGGGCCTCGCTTTCGAGCCCTTCAATATCGATCTTGATGAAATCGGGGGCGGGCAGGGCGTTGTCGCGGATATCCTCGTCGAGCGTGGTGATCTGGATCTGTTCGGCGGCGTGGTCGAAGCGGCTGATGCTTTCCTGCGCGCCCGCGTCGATGGAGGCGCCGCCGGGCATCAGGGGCATGAAGCAGAGCGAGGCGGTGCGGCGGCTGGATCCCAGGCCGATGTTGCGCACGGTGACGTTGGTGAGATGGTTTAACCGCACGTTCTCGAGCAGACGCGCGTGGTTGCGCGAGGACGGTTCATAGCTGACCACCTGCTTTCCGCGGCTGGCGAAAAATAGCGTCAGGATGCCCTGAAACGCGCCGACGTCGTAGATGGTCCGGCCGGCCAGGTCGAGCTTCTCCCAAAAGTGCTGCTCGGCGGTGGCGTCCGGTTGCATGGGCAGCCATCCCAGCCCTCCCTTGCGCTTCATTCCCGCGGTGAGCCCGTGACGAGAGGTGTAGGTGACGCCGTCGAACAAGTGCTGACTGACCCAGGAGACCATGCGGCTCTTCAGGGAGTAATGACGATACGGACGATCGTCCGGATCGACGGCTGGCGGGCCTTGTTGATTCATGTATAATTCCGCAAAACCATGGTAGCTACAAGAGCGATTAGGCACAAGAACGCCGGCGGCGGGGCTGACCGCCCTCGGCCTGTCGAGCGATCCGGACCTCGCGGGCATGGTTGCGGCGGGATGGAGGTTTTTATAAGCTTGGGGACGACCCGTGCATGAATCGATTAAATCCGCGCCCTGGGCCCGAACCCAGCGGCCGGTGAGGATTCCCATGAAGACCCGATCCACCCTGGCACTCCCCCTCGTCCCGGCGCTGATTCTCGCGGCCGGGGCCGTCCTGAGCGGCGGCATGCAGCCGGGCGCGGCGCCTCGACGTCCGCAAGGCCCCTGCGACATTTACGCCGCCGCCGGCGCGCCCTGCGTGGCCGCCCACAGCACGACGCGAGCGCTCTATGCGGCCTACCACGGTCCGCTGTACCAGGTGCTGCGCCAGTCGGACCTCAAGACGTTGGACATCGGCGTGGCGCGGGCGACGGCCCGGCCGGTTCCGGATGCGGGCGGGTGGGCCGACGCGGCCGCCCAGGACGCTTTCTGCGCGAATACGGTGTGCTGGATCAGCATCATCTACGACCAGTCGCCGAAGAAGAACCACCTGATCCAGGCGCCGCGCGGAGGGTTCAGCGGTCCGGCCATGGGCGGCTTCAATAATCTGCCGATCGCCGACATGGCGCCGGCGACGGTGATGGGGCACAAGGTCTACGGGGTCTTCATCGCGCCAGGAATGGGCCTGCGGCAGAACGATGTGAAGGGCACGGCGGTGGACGATCAGGCCGAGGGGCAGTATTGGGTCATCAACGGCCACCACTACAACAACGGCTGCTGCTTCGATTACGGCAACGCCGAGATCGACTCCCGCGACGACGGCAACGGCACCATGGAGACCACCTACTACGGCAACGCGACGCCGTGGTATCGGGGCGTTCCGCCGGGTCCGTGGATCATGACCGATCAGGAGAACAACCTGGTGGGCTGCGTGAACGCGGACGGCTCCAAGGACTGCCCTCACCTTCCGACCGTCACCTGGCGCTTCGTCACCGCCACCGCCGACGGGGAGCCGCATCACTGGCGCTCCATGGGCGGCGATGCGCAGAAGGGCGAGCTGAAGGTGATGTTCGACGGGCCGCGTATCAACGCCACCTACGATCCGATGCGGAAGCAGGGCGCCATCCTGTTGGGCAACGGCGGGGATAACAGCGTCGGCTCCCAGGGCACGTTCTACGAGGGCGCGATGACGGCGGCGGGCACGTTCCCGTCAGCGGAGACCAACCAGCGGATTCAGGCCAACGTCGTGGAGGCGAAGTACGACGTCGCGCGGCTGTCCGCCGGAGCGGGGCTCTATACGTTCACGCCGGGCGAGTCCCGGGATGTCTCGCTGAGCTTCACCAACACCACGGGGGCGCCGGTGACGGGGCTGAAGCTGAGCATCGCGGCGCCGAAGGGCTGGAGCGGCGGAGCGCCGAACCCCATCGCGGAGACCGTGGCGGCGGGCGCGAGCGTCAACGCCACCTTTAAAGTCACCTCCGGCGCGGCGGCCTTCAACGGCGACCTGAAGGGCGTGGCTGCCTGGACTTCGGAGGGTCGGCCGCAGACCGAATCCGTCGCTGTCAAGGCGCGCACCGCTCCTCCGGTGAAGATCAACGAATTCCGGGTGAGCGCGGGGCTGCCGACGAATCCCACCGATTCGTTCATCGAGCTGTATAACGCGGGTGACGGCGCCGTCGATATCTCCAACTGGACGCTTGGCCAGCACGCCGCGCTACTGCCGGCGTTCTCCACGGTGAAGATTCCGGCCGGGGTGAAGCTGGCGGCGAAGGGTTTCTACTTGCTGGGGCTTTCGAACTCGGCGCTGGCGGTCCCGGCGAAGGCGGGCGACGCCGTGATCCACGTGCGCAGCACGACCGGGATTTCGGTGGGCGATACGGTGACCATCGGCGAGGGCGCGGCCGCGGAAACGCGGAAGATCGCGCGGGTGGGCACGCCGGCCTCGAGTCCCACGACGATCTGGCAGCCGTTGCCGGAGGGGCCGGTGATTGCGGCGCCGGTGGGGTCGATGAATGTGCCGGTGACGAGCGTGGCGGGTTTCGAGGTGGGGCAGAAGATCGCCCTGGGCCATGGCGCCACGTTCCCGGCGGTGGCCCAGTCGATGGAAAAATACGAGGTGGCGACGGTAACCGCCGTGGGCAAGGCGGGCACGCAGGCCTACCTGACGGCCGACGCCAAGGCCGGCGATACGAATATCAAAGTGTCGTCGACGGCCAACATCTCCGTGGGCGACAAGATCCGGCTGGACGTGGACAGCGTGGGGCACGGCATCGAGACCGTGACGGTGACGCGCGTCGGAACGGCGTCGTCGCGGAACGCCTTCAACGGGCCGTTGAAGGAGTCGGAGTTGGGCGAGGGGCTGGAGCTGGCCGCGCCGCTGAAGTTCCATCACTCCTCGAACCTGCCGTTCGGCGCGCGGGGGACCGGCGTCAGCTTCCAGCCGGAAAGCGCGTTCCGCCATTCGAGCAATGAGCCGGTGCAGGCGTTGGGCACGGGCTTGACGCTGGACCGCCCGCTGACCCGTAGCCACGGCGTCGACGCGGCGGTGCGCGATGCAGCGGTGACGGCGGCGGGCTACCAGGGGACTCGGGCGCCGGATCAGTGGTTCGGCGGTCCGGCCTTGTCGGGGAGCGCGGGCGCGATGGTGCTGCGCGATGCGGCGGGCCTGGTGGTGGACAGCCTGAACTACGGCCTGCTGGTGGATCCGTGGGCCGCCGAGGGGTATCACGGGACGTCGGGCACGGGCGAGGCGGGATGCCGCGCGCCTACTCCCGGCATGGGCCAACGCTTCGGGCCTCCGGGTGCGGCGGCCCCGCAGGTGATAACGCCGCATCGGAGCTCGGGCCGGTATCCGGACGGCGCGGACACCGATAGCAACTGCCACGACTTCCTGGTGCAGCCCGCGACGACGCTGGCCACCGGCGCGGAAGCCGGCGCCGCCAACGTCAAGGTGGCGAACGTGACGGATTTCGCCGCCGGCCAGACGGTGATTGTCGACGTCGGCGCGAGCCGCGAAACGGCCGTGATCGCGACCGTCGGAGGCGCCGGAGCCACCACGGTGCGGGTGGCGACGGCGGCGGGCGCGACGGTGATCCCGGTGGCGAGCGGCATGGGCTTCCGGCCGGGCGACGCGATCACCATCGGCGCCGGGGCGGACTTGGAGAAAGCGGTGGTGGCGGCGGCTTCCTTCTTCGGACGGGCCGGGGCCACGGTGACGGTGACGGCTCCGCTCGGCCGGGCGCACGAGGCGGGGGCGGCGTTGAACGGTTCGGGCATCACGTTCGCCGGGCCGTTGTCGAAATCGCACGCCAGCGGCGCGCAACTGGGCACACACCTGCCGACGCCCGGCGCGCCGAATCAATACGTGCGGTCCCGGTGACGGGCGGGCGGCCGACAGCCGGTGCTAGCTTCGGCCGCCCTTCGCCGCGCGAGCCTGCTTCTCTTCGAGAGCCGTCCGCACGGGCGACTCGTAACCGTTCGCAGTGAACACGGGCCGCAGCGTGAAATAGAGATCGCTGCGCGCCTCGAGCGGCCGCGGCTTCCAACCCGCTTCGAACGTCATCAATCGCGACTCGGGCAGCGTCGCCGGAAACGGCAGCGGGAAGTACTGTCGCGCCCACTGGCTGACCTGCGCGTACTCCTTCTGGGTGGGCGGCAGCACCAGCAGCACCTTGATGGGAGACACGCGCGCGCGCAGTTGCCCCAACTCCCAGCCGAGCCCTCCGGAAATGTCCACCTGAGCCACCACCAGCGCCGCCTTGGGCAGCCATCCCAACACGTGCTCGCGCCAATCGGCGTCGGTGGCGTGTTCCTGCCGGGGCAGCTTCGGCGCCCCGGGCGTACGGGAGGACGATCCGCCAGGGCGCGCCAGTTCCACCGGCGGCCCAATGACGTCCAGCACCGCCGTAATGGAATGCCCGGCGTCGCGGCTGTAAGCGCCCGTGCCGGCCACCGTCTTGCCGGTGAACGCGTAGCGCAACTGGCCCAGACCCTCGTTTTCCGCGCCGAACGAGCGAAGGTAGACCACCGGCCCCCGGTTGACATTGGCGGTGGCAAGCTGGCGGGCCCGGCTGGCCCGGATCTGTTCGGGGTCCTGGCCGGTCGCCCGCAAATAAATCCAGTACAGGATCAGTAAGGGCATCACCACCATGGCGATCGTGCCCCAGGCGTCAGCGGCGAAGGCTTCCATCGGCGCACCTCCGGCACTCCAGTATGGGGAACCGGCCGCCGGATGGGAAGCCCCTGGTTCGCACTACACTGAAACATGCGTCGAATTGCTGCATTTTGTCTCGCGCTGAGCGCGATCGCCTGGGCCGATGGCGGCGGAGGTCTCAAGTGGACCGCCCCCAAGACATGGAAAAACGACGGCCAGACCCGCCCCATGCGCGCCGCCACCTATGCGGTTCCCAACGGCGGCGAGTGCGTGGCCTACTACTTCGGACAGGGGCAGGGCGGCAGCGTCGAGGCTAACATCCAGCGCTGGGCCGGTCAGTTCCGTGACGCCTCCGGCCAACCCGTGAAGAGCGCCGCGACCAAGAAGAAGAGCGTGCACGGCCTGCCGGTGACCACCGTGGACGTGTCGGGCGCCTACGCCGCCGCCGGTGGTCCGATGATGGCCGCGCAGCCTCCCAAGCCCGGCTACCGTATGCTGGCCGCCATCGTCGAAGGCCCGCAGGGGTCGATCTTCTTCAAGTTCACCGGACCCGCCAAAACCGTCGCGGCGAATCAGAAGGATTTCGACGCCATGGTCGACTCCGTCTCCAAATAACCCGCGCGGGATAAGATCGTATCCGGAGGTTCCGCCTTGAAATTCGTGACGTTCCGGCGCGGCGCGAAAGCGCCCGAGCCCGGAGTCGTATTGGGTGAGCGTGTCGTCAGCCTGGCCGGCGCCGGCTATGGCGACCTCATCGCCGTCCTGGCGCACTGCGACGAAGCCCGCGCCCGCATTGAGAACTGGGTCTTCAATCCCCCCTCGGAGGCCGTTTCCGACCTCGCCGCGGTCAAACTGCTCGCGCCCGTGCCCAGGCCGCCGAAGTTCATCTGCGTCGGCCTGAACTACCGCGACCACGCCATCGAATCGGGCATGGAGATCCCCAGCGTCCCGACGATCTTCAACAAATTCCCCAACGTCGTCATCGGGCCCGGCGACCCCATCGTGCTGCCCAAGGTCTCCACCCGTCCCGACTACGAAGCGGAGCTCGCCTTCGTCATCGGACGCGGAGGCCGCGCCATCCCGGCCGCCCGCTGGCGCGACCACGTCTTCGGCTACACCATCGTGAACGACGTGAGCGCCCGCGATTTCCAGCTCGCCACGTCCCAGTGGCTGATGGGCAAGACCTTCGACAGCTTCGCGCCCACCGGCCCGTGGATTGTCGAGGCGGCCGACATCGCCGATCCCCACGCGCTCGACATCAGCCTCTCCATCGGCGGCGAGGTTCTGCAAAACTCCAACACCCGCGAGCTCATCTTCAAGATCCCGGAACTGGTCGAGTACCTGTCCCAGGTGGTGACGCTCGAGCCCGGCGACATCGTGGCCACCGGCACCCCGCCCGGCGTGGGCTTCGCCCGCAAGCCGCCCCGCTACCTGCTCGCGGGCGACCAGGTGACCGTTCGCATCCAGGCGATCGGCGAGTTGCGCAATCCCGTCGTCGCCGAGGGGTAGTCAGCGGGATCCCGAGGCGGCGCGGCCTTTGCCAAGCCCGCCTCCATCCTAATATGATGGTCGGCGCTACCGTCACTATCACCATGTGGCAGCCACCCCCAACCCCCATCGCGAACAGTCTGCCGTTATCGGCGCTGGTCGCCGCCCTGCCCGTCGTCACCCTGCTGATCCTGCTTGGCGTGATGCGGAAACCAGCCTGGATCGCCAGCCTCTGCGGACTGGGCGCCGCCGTTCTGGCGGCTTTGTTCGGCTATCAGATGCCTGTTGCGAACATGCTCAGCTCCGTCGCTTACGGCGCGGCGTTCGGCCTGTTCCCCATCGGCTGGATCGTCTTTTCGGCGATCATGCTCTACCGCATCACCGTCGACACCGGTAAATTCGAGATCATCAAGGACTCCATCGGCGGCCTGACCGACGACCATCGCCTTCAGGCCCTGCTGATCGCCTTCGCCTTCGGAGCCTTCATCGAAGGCGCCGCGGGCTTCGGCACGCCGGTCGCCGTGGCCGCCGCCATGCTCACCGGCCTCGGATTCTCGCCGTTCTACGCCGCCGGCATCTGCCTGCTCGCCAACACCGCGCCGGTCGCGTTCGGCTCCATCGGCATCCCGCTGATCACGCTGCAAGGCATCACTGGACTCCCGATGCACGGGCTCAGCTCCAACGTCGGACGCATCTGCGCCCCGGTCTCGCTGTTCATCCCGGCCTATCTGATCGTCGTGATGTCGGGCTTCCGCGGACTGATGGGCGTCCTGCCCGCCGCCGCCGTCTGCGGCCTCGCTTTCGGAGGCTCGCAGTTTCTTGTGTCCAATTTCCTGGGGCCCTATCTCACCGACATCATCGGATCGCTTTCCGCCATCGTGTGCATGGTGATCCTGCTGCGAGTCTGGAAGCCGGCCAAGTCCTTCCAACTGGACGGCCACGAAAGTCACAAACCGCACGCCCGGCCGGCCGGTGAAGTAATGCATGCCTGGAGCCCGTACGCGCTGCTGGTGGTGTTCGTGGTGGTGTGGGGCTACGCTCCGGTGAAGGCCGTGCTGGAGCACGCCACGATGAAGTTCGCCTGGCCGCTCGTGAAGACCACCTACACCTTCAACGTGCTGAGCGCCTCCGGCACCGCGTGCATGTTCGCCACCGTGGCCGCGGCCATCGTCTTGGGCGTCAGTCCGCGGAAGTTCGTCTCGCACCTGGCTGCCACCGCTGCACAGCTGAAATTCTCGCTGCTGACGATCGCGAGCGTCCTCGCCCTGGCGTTTCTGATGAACTTCTCCGGCGCCACCACCACCCTCGGCCTGTTCTTTGCGGCCACCGGCGCGGCGTTCCCCTTCTTCAGCGCGCTGCTCGGCTGGCTCGGCGTCTTCCTCACCGGCAGCGACACGTCGGCGAACGCGCTGTTCGGCAAGCTCCAGGTGGTCACCGCCGGGAGCCTGAATCTGAACCCCGTGCTGATGGCCGCCTCCAACTCGAGCGGCGGCGTCATGGGGAAGATGATCAGCCTGCAAAGCATCGCGGTCGCAGCCGCCGCCACCGGCATGCCGCTCTCAGACGAGTCCCGGCTCTTCCGCTTCACCCTGCGCCACAGCATCTTCCTGGCGTCACTGATCGGCCTGGTAGTCCTGTTCTACGCCTACGTCATGCCTGCCTGGGCGCCCCGCTAAAAGAAAAAGGGCGGAGCCGCGCGTTGGCACGGCCCCGCCCCTCCTCTATCCCGCTGAAACTACTGCTGATTGGCCGCCGGCGGAGGCGGACCGTTGGGACGCATCATCCGGCCCGCCCTCGGCCGGCCCATCATCCCTGCGCCCGGACCCATGCCCGCTTGTCCCGCCGCTCCGGCCGGGGGTGCCAGCAGGCCCAGCGCCGTCGCCTGGCCGGCGGCTGGCATCAGTTTCTGCGCCTGCTCCAACGCGGCCATCTTGGTTTTCTGGTCCGG
>JAFDVZ010000001.1:184149-184560 GCA_018268715.1 Acidobacteriota bacterium
AGCTTCTTGATGTCCACCGTCAGTTGGCCGATCAGCGCTGCATCCGGGTTCGTCGCTCGTACCGCGTCCCGCAACTGCTGCCGCTTATCGCGGATCTGTTCCAGCACCGGCCGCTGCGATTCAGCCTGCTGTTTCCTCAAGTCCTTCAACTGCTGGACTTGCGCATCGGTTAAGCCAAGGTACTGTTTCAAAGCATCGGCGTTCCCGGCAGGCTGCATCTGCTGCATCCGCGGGCCCATTCCATTGCGCCGAAATCCGGGGCCGCCAGGCCCCTGAGCCAGCAGGCTGCCTGCCAGCATGAACAACATGACCGTGAGGCGATTCATAAATCGATTCCTTCAACTTCTTCCGGGCTTCTGTACGGCGCCATCCGAAGCGCCGCAACGTCTTCATCTCTCATGACGACGGTTC
>JAFDVZ010000001.1:184585-186245 GCA_018268715.1 Acidobacteriota bacterium
CCCCCCTTGCATTCCACCAGCAGGTCGCCTAAACAAGAATCAGGAGTGGGATGCTTCACTCATTTGGGTGTATCCAGGGATGCCACTGAACAAAGAAGATCGGCGCCATGTCCGCCACCCCCTGCCGGGCAAGGTCAAGGTACATTGGCGCACACCCGAAGGTCATTCATTCCATTCGCCGGCCAATTGCGTGAACATCTCCCGCAGCGGGCTCCGGTTGGAACTGGATCGCGCCATTCCCGTCGGCACCATGGTTCATGTGGAGAGTCCAAACTTCCGCATCGCGGGGGTTGCCTACGTCAGACATTGCGTACCCAAGGGCATCCGGTTCGTGGCCGGCATCGAGTTTGCCGGCGGGCTGCAATGGGCGGAGCCGGAGTAGAGAATTCTGCGGACCTGCCGCCACTAGCAGGATGTGGACCGATTTGACCGCGACGAGCCGGAAGAGATCCTGGCTGGACATCTCGACCGTCTGGAATCCATCCTTGCTCAAAAGGATGCCGAAGTCCGGCGGCTGCGGACCGAGTTGGACCTGCGGCAACTTTACCTCAACGAACTGCACGCGGTGCTGAACCGGCAGACGCGTCAACTGCAGGATCTGGATAAGCGTGTCCGGTTGCTGGAGCCTTCCACCAGGAGCCCCGGTCTGCCACCCCAGCCGGAGCATCCCAGCCCGCCACCCTCCTGGACAGCGCGCATTCGCATCAAGAAAGCCTTCTAGCTGCCGAAGAGGTCTGTGGGCGATTTGAATCACCCAGGCACCACCATGGCGGAAACAAATCTACCTTCACCCGACCGGGTCTCGAAACCGCACGAACTGCGCCTTCAGGAACTCACCCGTTGGGCCCTGTCGGAGTCGTCGGGCCAATTCCTGGGTTTCCAGGCGCCCCGTGGGATCCTCCTCTCCGGTCCGCCGGGCTGTGGCAAGACCCGTCTGGTTCGAACAGCGGCGATGGAATGTGGGGCCCGATTCTTCCCGCACAAATGCGGTCACCTGCTGGATGCGTTCCACAGGGATGGGGCGGACAGCCTGACCAGGGCCTTTGACGAGGCCAGGGCTCATCCGCCCAGCATCCTCTATCTGGCGGATATCGAAATGCTTGCCCCGCGCCTGGCCTTCGAGCAGGGCCGGCCCGAGATCCCTCTGGTCGCGCATCTCCTGAAACAGCTCGACTGCACGGAAGCCGGCAGTCGCGTCTTCCTGGTGGCCGCCAGTTCCGCGCCCAATGCGATCGCGCAGGAGTTATGCAGCCGGGGCCGCCTCGATCGGGAAATCGTGGTGCCCGTTCCGGACCGGGTGGCCCGTAAGGAAATCCTCGAGACCTGCGTCCGCAACCTGCCCGTGGAGGGGGTCTTGGATCTGGATAGTCTTGCCCGGATTACCTCCGGTTTCACCGGAGCCGACCTCTCCAGCATCTGCGAGGAGGCTGTGCTCTCCGCCTGCCGCCACCAGCGGCAGCAGCCGCGGTTGAGAATGGACGATTTCCTGATGGCTCTGCGTGTGGTGGAAGGCACTGCCCGGGGCGAAGTCTTCCTCGAAACTCCCAACGCCCGCTGGAGCGGGATCGGCGGGCTGGAGCCGCAGAAGCAGCGTCTGCGGGAGCTGATCGAGTGGCCCATCCGGCACGCGGAGGCTTATGTTCGCGCCGGTGTGTCGGGC
>JAFDVZ010000020.1 GCA_018268715.1 Acidobacteriota bacterium
CGTTCAATCGCACCCACCTTCTGCGGCCCCCTCTGGCATGCCGCCGCAATCTTCTGCAAGCCCTCCTCGATCCGCTTCTCGAATCGATCGTGCATGGCTCGCTCTTTCTCCGTCCGTTGCGCGCTGCGGCACAGGATGAACACTTCCTTGCCCACCGGAGCCGGGCACAGCCGGACCTCCAAGCCCGCATGCACCTGCTTCCACTCCTTGGCCAACAACTCCAGCTCGAACCGCTTCAGCATGCCCTTCGGTGTGCCGACAATGTAGCGGCGCCCGCCCTTCTTCAGGAACTCGACATTGTCTTCACTCACCATGCCCCGGTCCATCACCCAGATACGGTTCGCCTTGCCATATAGCGCCTCAACGTGTTCGACTACCTCCTCCACCGTTGTCACATCGGCCCGGTTGCCGGCGAAGATTTCGTAGCCCAGCGGCATGCCGCAACGGCTCACCACCAAGGCAATGTTCACCTGCTTACAGTCCGGCCGGTGATCGCGAGAATAGCCACGCTGCGCCAGTTCGTTGCCCTCCGCTGCTCCTTCAAAGTAAGTACTGGTGACGTCATAAAGCAGCAGGTCGTAGTCCAGGTCGAACAACTCGCCCAACCGCTGCTTCAGATGCTGTTCCAACGCTTTCTTGTGTGGCAACAGCCGGTCCAGGGCACGGTAGAGCCGATCATCGTTGACCTTGTCGGCTGGGACGCCCAGCAGATCGCTGAGCGCTGAGGATTCATAGAACTGATCGGCCAGGTGGAGTTCGCTGGAAGGGTCGCAAAGACGGCCCAACACCAGCACCAAAGACATGACAGCCCAGGCAACATCCTCACGGCCGGAGGGTATCGTGCGCTGGAGAAACTCGGTCAGCTCCAATTGGCGGCAGAGTTCCAGGCCCAACCAAACTCCGCCGAACTGCCGACTCCGCTCCACCGCGACGCGACGCAGGTCGACCTCGACCCACTCCGGGTCCTGTCGCTCGAACAAGCCTTGCTGCCGGACACTTGGGGGATCCTCGGCCTGCTGATGAACCCCCAAGCGTCCCTTCTCATCCATTTGGCCGAGCCAGGCGACAACACGCTGGCGTGGACCGCGCTCGGTGCGATAGGACTCTACCAGCGCCCAATAGGCGTGGCGCTTGCAATCCTTCTGCCGGTAGCAGCGCCGCAGGTACATACGGCCATCCTACGGATAATCGCCGAGCTTTCAAGTGGGTTGGTCGTCACTACACGCGCCTCGCAATTGGTGCCTCGGCGCCGGCCGTTGAAAACAAAACACCAACTCCTTGTCTCGGCCGGCTTCTGCTCTCGGATAGGGCAGAAATTAGTGCTTTCGGGCTTCAAGCTGCGGAAGGGAGGTTAGAAGAAGTGCATGCCCAGCAGCATCGCTTGCACTACCGCGTGTGGGTGGCTCCGGAAGTGGGCGACCCGGTATCGCAGCACCACCTGAAGCGAAGGCAGGTGGACCACCTTGGCGCCGTGCGGCTGGGAAGATGGCTTGTTTCACTACCAGCGCCTGGCGCGATTGAGCGCATCTGGATACTGGAGCGGCCTCTATGGCTTCATGACCGGGACTTCCCGCGACTGAAAGACCCGCCGCACGATTTGGAGTAGCCGTTTGACTGCTGGCATCGCGGCTACCAGGACGCTCAGACGATCGTGCGCAAGAACGCAAGACAATTAGTCAAACAGCAATCAACCAGTCTCTCCACTCTTCTGCTGAGGCGGCGGCGTTTGTAGCAGTTGGGTTTGGTGGGCATTCTGGAGGACCGGGCGGGATCCGCGCGCCCGAGGGGGATCACCTTCGAGCAGAAAGCGACGCAGATTGACAAGACCCTACAGTCGAGGCTGAAGAACGCCACACATCGGAGTGTCGGAGTGTCCGTATGATGGCAAAGGACGAGGGAGTTATATTAATTCAGGCCGGTGACCGCGCGGCGGATCTGGAGCAAGCAGCATCTTCCGCCTCATCGGCTCGAGTCGTTCAAATTCAATTCAACACTGATCCGGAGTTCGCACCCAAGGCGCGGGACGTCGCCGATCTGTGCTTCAACCCGCCCGAAGGATCGCGGTGCGGCGGTGGCGCGCATAATCGCTTTATCTCCCGGGTCTTGAGGAATCGCCGGACACACTGCCGGGACAGCTCACGCCGGTGCGGTTTACCGGAAATCAGAGTCCGCTAACGAAATGACACGCAGGATGCGGCTCGCCAAACTCCGCATACCTCGCTGTCCGCGCAATGACTACACTTGAAGCTTTGCGTCCTAAACTAATAGTGCCACCTCAAACTGCCGTCGAGCCGCGGAGTAGTCGCGCCGCTTTCCCGCGATCTTGCCGCGAGTCGTTAGCACCTCGCGCTTCCCTTGTGTACTCAGTTGCCAGCCGAAGGAATTTTCAACATCCTCAACCCACTGCTCTGCGCGCCCAACGCGCTCTTCGGCACCCATCCCCGTCATCGAATCTGCAGCGTTCAGGCGACCGGCAACAGGATGAGCGAGTACAGTTTCCGCAAAGGCGGCCAGTCCCTCCGCAGGGTGGCTCAGGCTGCAAAGAGCCTCTCCCTTGGCCGACAAGCCGATGGCTCGCCCAAGATCTGTCGGCGAGAGTGATAAGCCTTCATCTACTGCTGCCAATGCCCCCTGGAAGTCCTTGAGCCTATTGAGGACCTGAGCAAGACTGAAATCAACGGAGCGAAGGAACTGCTGCAATTCAGACGATTGCAGCGGCGAATCGGCAGAGCGAGCCCCTGTGGCCGCCCGCTCGTATGCGTCTTTCGCTTCGCGGTACTGTCCGGACGCGGCGAAGTCTGCAGCCCTCTCAAACAGTCTCGGAAGGGTGGATCGATCCATCATGAACCCCACGATGAGGCTCGCCATGATACGAAGCTCAGTATAGGCTACCAACTTGTTCTCAGCAAAGCCTCGATGCTCTTTGCTCCTGTGCGTTGCTCCTGTGCTTTTCTCCTGTGCCTTTGCTCCGGCCGTTGCGGCCTACATCACCGCTCCCGCGGAATGGCACGGACTCGTTACTCGGTTCGCTCTATGGTCAGGCTGTGCACCGTGGCGCGGCCGGGAGGATTGTCAACACTCACGCCGGTCCGCGCCCCGTCTGGCCGTTTCCCTGAAGCATCGTTGTACGCGGCGTGTTTTGTCGAATACCAACGAGTTCTCCAGGCATTTGTGGGAATCGCCTGCTGTGTAGCCGGCCTGCGAGAAACCGCAGCCATCTCCGTATGAGCGAATGCGGGGGCGTGGCCCTCGCAAGGAGAGCAGATATGGTACTTCAACGTCTTTTCGTCGCGTTCGCGCTGCTCTGCGCGCTGGCGCGACTGTCGCTCGCACAGGAGAGGCCGACAATTCGCTTTGAGAACGCAAGCGGTGATGATTGCGTCGTGAGGCTTGTGGGGCCGGCCGGGGGGTACATCGACGTGCCCAATTCGGCGAGTCGTACGGTCAGTGTTCGTGGTGGCCAGTATCACATCGTCACGAGGTATGGACGGCCGGGGAAGTACTCCTATCGCCGCGGGGAATCGTTCAACGTGACGGAATCCACGTACGCCGTCAGTCGGGTTGTGATCACTCTTCACAGGGTTGCGAACGGGAACTACGACTCCCGTCCGGCCTCCGAGGCGGAGTTCAGGTGATTGGTTACGATCCTGTCCTGCGCCGGTGGATCGAGCGGCGTCGGCGGGGTCATCAGGTTCTTGCCGTGACGTGGTTGGCATACTGGTTAGCCGCGCAGGCCAATAGGGGAGGCCGAGACCAATGTTAAAGAATGGGCGCAGGACAGTCGACGAGATTGCCGTGGGGCAGAATGCGGTGCCCCGGGCTGCGGGTGGTGGGGTGGGTGTTGCCCCGCGCGATGGGGCGGGGCCACTTCGGCGACTGGAGATCAGTTGCTTCGACCACGGCTTCGAGCGCGCCGTAAGGGGTGGTGCGCTCGAGGCAAGGCCGGGGGACCTTGAGGCGTTGGAAGAGTTCGCTCGAGCACGTGCGCAGGTCGAACAGCGGTTGGCCTTTGACCCCGCCAATATCGCGCACGACCAACTACGCGAGGGCGACTACAAGGTCCGGCAAGCGGAACTCAAGGAGGCCAAAGATGCCGAGCGTCACGCCAACGCGCATCTTCGGCAGTGCGAACAGCATGCGGCCCAAGCTCGATCGCGATTAACGGTGCGTCCGCAGCCGTCGTTCTTCCTCTTGACCGCGGCTGTCATCGTTTTCGCAATCACAGTAGCGCCCACCCTCCATGACTTTGTCTTCCACACGCTCGGTGACGAATTCGCCGCCTGGTTCCTCTCCCTGGTGAGCGGAGTAGTCTCAGGCGTGCTACTGGGCTGGGCCGTTCTGGGGGCTGTGAGGGAGGTGGGGGGGACTCCCCACCATTAGTCAATTGGTTTCTTGAGGGGTTCTTGCTGAGCTGGTATGGGGGATCCTCCCCCATGCCCCCTGGGATTTGTCGCTTTCGGGCAGACTGAATCTTGCGGCGGGGCGGCTTGGACCGCCCCGCTCAGTCCGCACTTGCGGCAGCGCTCGGGTTCCATCCCTGGAGAGCCCTATCCTCTGCGCAAGCGCTTTCGATTGTAGCTCCGACCTACTGCGTTGTCCGCCCCATTCGCCGCGCTGGATCGTACTTCGTTCCGGTGGTCAGCATCGATACCAGAACGGCCAGTAATCGGTCTCCAACACCGCGTAGCGCCCGGCCATGGGAGTGGCCTTTCGCTCGCAGTGCCGCGTAGTGCTCTTTGCTACGCGGATCGGCTTGCATGCTGACTCTGGACCAGTGATACAGTGCGTTGCGCAGCCGTTGATTGCAACTCTGCCTCATCAGGACACATTTGCGCTTGCCGCTCTGTCGGGTGACCGGCGCTGAACCGGCATAGCTCCGCAGAGCGTGGTAGTCTCGTTCTGCGAGAGCCTGAGAGGCCTCGGCGAGCATCGTGGCGGTGATGACCCGGCCAACTCCCGGCAAGGAAAGCAGGACCGCCACGTCACGATGCTCGCTAAATTCCCCTTCGGTGCTCATCTGCTCCAGTAGTACTTCCATGCGGCTTTGCAGGTCCTTCCGTTGCCGCATCAGTAAACGCAGCATCGGCAGGATCAGCAGAACATGCTCGGCAGCCGCCTCGGCCGCGCCTGGTGCGAGCTTCAGAGCGGGCACGTTGAGCGCCGCCCGCACCGTTGCCGCATCCAGACGGCGAATCCGGTGATTCTTCAGCAAGTGGTCCAGCTTCGATTTCGACAGCTTGGCGGCTTTCACTGGAAGCGGGGCCAGTTCGACCAACTCCCAGAACCAGGGCTCGTCGACGCTGGGGCAGAGTGCCAGCATTTGCGGATAGTAGCGATTGAGAAGTTCGCGAAGCTGGTGGCCAGCGCGGACTTGGTCTTGCTGGAGATCTTCGTCGGTTCGTGACAGTTCGCGAATACGAATGACAAGCGGGTGATCAAGTTGTATCCGATGAAAAAGAGGGAGGTCCGTTCGGAGTGCGTCCGCCATCACGAATGCGTCCCGACGATCGTCCTTGGCGCCGGCCACCGTGTGCCGGTCACGAAAGCGATCCATCTGTTTCGGATTCAATGAATACACCGCAAAGCCCCGCTCGACCAGAGACTCCACGACGGCTCCGCGTGGGGTTTCGATGGCTACTGCCACGGATTGCGGGCTATTATCCGATAGCTTTGTGAGCAGTTCGACGAGCTGGGCAATCCCAGCTCCGCTATGTTTGATGGTCTGTCGATCGAGGATCCTTTGCTCGGAATCCAGCACGCAAATGGTGTGTTCTTCCTTGGCCCAATCGATCCCGACAAAGAAACGATACTGTTGACTCACAGGCGCTCCTTTCCCGGCCATCCCGTGACGCACCAACGGCCCCTGTACTGGCGCTTTGCGCGCGGACTCCCCACTGGTTGTGCCTCACGGTCCGCGCCGGCGAGGCGCACGTCCCCCCCAGGCGCTATGTCGCAGGGGGCGATTGGCACTCTCGCCAGCGTGGCCAGTCTCTCCGAGTTACCTCAGGTGAGAACTGAATTCAAGGGTACAGGGGGCCGGGCTGCGCTGGGGGGGTGCAATTGCCGGTGTTCTGCTTTGCCTAGGCCTCGGGGTGCTGCGCGTGTCAGCCGTCGAAGCCTGGGGCGAGGTCGTGTTTGCACTAGGACTCACTTTGGTCGAGATCGGCGTGATCTGCACGTTGGAGCACACCGCTGGGAAGTTGCGTACCTCATTGGCAGACTGGGCGGGAAAGAAGGCGACAGCGGACGAGGCCACGGCCGCCGAAGAAGCCGCCGGGTCACACCTGAAGCGCTGTCAGCAGGCGCGCCGGGAACTCGAAGTGGAAATCGCGACCTATCAAGCTCATGTGGAGGACAGACACGAGCGTAGCCGCGACTTGGCTGCCACCGAGAGCATTGCGATGAGAAGTGTGCGTGAAGGCTACACGGCTGGCATCTCTGCGAACCGGGGTCGTGTGCAAGGGGTCGAGGAGTAAGCCATGAGCAACAGGACTTCAGCAACGATGGTGCTGGTCGCCTCTCTGGTATTTGCCGGTTGCAGGGGCGCCGACCCGCGCCGGGGTGCCGCTGTTCCGCACTACGGGATAGTGGCGGACGCTTCCGGTTCCGCATCGGGTGGGTGCCCCGATGTGGCGGGGTTGGCCGGCCGAATTCTCACTCAGCACCGGCCGCGGAGAGGATCGACGTTGTCGGTTCTCGCAACTGGCGATGAGTCGACCGCAATGGAGCCCCGACTGATCGGAACCTTCGATCTCCCGGTGGACAACCGCGTGATCGAGGCGCGACAAGGCGTGGAGAAGCGACGTAGCAGATTCCTCTCGAACGTCTGGAAACGGTGTGACCTGGCCCAGGGGGCTGAATTGTCGTCTATCTTTCTCGGAATCCGGCGCGGGGTCGAGCATCTCCAAAGCCTAGGTTGCGGTGAGGACAATGCCTGCTATCTGTACGTTTCCACTGATGGGGAAGAGAATGCCAACACTCAGATCAAGTCCGCCCTCGACAGATCCGCGGACGAGCGGCCGTTGCCGGCGCCGATCCGCAACAATGGCATCCACGTCGTTATTTGTGGCGTCGCGGAGACGGTCGGTCTTCAGCAAAGGAACGCGGGGTACACTCGGCAACTCACGCGCAGGCGTGACCCGCAACGCGCCGATCGGCTCCGCGAGGTCTGGCTCGCGCTTTTCGCCAAACCGGACTTGGTGCGACTCGAACCGTATTGCCAGAAGGGTGTTGGCGCTGACGAGGCAATAAAGACCGGGACGGTGGTTTCGATGCCTGCGGCGCCGGGCAACATCACAAGCAGGGCTGCGGGAGCGCAACGTTAATGCTGGGATGTGTTGTGGACGCGCGTTCGCCGCGGCGGCTTCTGCCGGGCTGCGGGCGGCTGAGAATCGCGCCGGCGGGACTCGGACGCAAAGAAGGCAGGAAAGCTCAATGTGAAAGGAGATAGGAGAATGAGATCGTGGGTACTTCGTTCATGGTTGGTGTTTGCATTTCTGGGGTTCCTAGGGCGAACACATGCTGCGGAACAGGGGGGGCGGGATTCGGGCGCCGCTTCCGCTGTCGCTGAATTGCGTAGCCTTATTCAAAGGGAGCAGAGGGCGAACGTACGAGAAAGCTACGGCGAGTGGGCGCATGAGTGCTTCACGTGGCTTGACCTAGGGAACTTCAAGCGTCAGGGGAAGGCAGCCCAGATTGCCGGAAGGCTTCGAGACACCGAGCAGATCGGTCGAATCGTGGCCGCGCTGAAGCCGCTTCCTGCCCCGGAGAAGAAGAAAGTGCTGGATACTTGTCGGCGACCGCTGCGGCCCACGTGGGCCGAATTTGGGCGAATCAGCAAAGAAGGACAGACAGACGCGGGTCGACAAGCCGAGTTGTTGATCGCCAACGCCGTGGTTGAAATGGTCGACGCGCAGTTGGCGCCAACTGCGTCGTCCGCTAGGGGGTCTGCAGCGCCGTTTCGTTAACCTTCATTGTGGCGTCAGGGGTTCGGGCCGGTCCGTTGGCGGATGGGGTGGGCCTTTTCTTGCGGGGGTTGGCGGGCGATTCGGTGGCGTGGGAGTGCGCCGAATCACTTGGGCCATGTCCGGGACGGTTCTGGGTGAGCGGTCTTCCCCCACAAGGCAGCTTTGGGTAAATGTGGGTGCGGAGCGGTCCCTCCACTACTGAGGATCGATTCCCTCGCCGGTAACGGAGGGTGCGCAATACCCACAATCCGGCGTCTACCTAGACCAGGCCAGAACGCTGTCCGGGTCACCCGCGATTCGCAATGGCACTGCAGTCCACTCGGTCCACCATGTTGCTACGGTCGATTTGCTGTTCCGAATCGGCACTTCGATGTCAATACGAAGGTCAGCTTGTCCTCGGGTCGTGGCCGGAACCAGCGCTTCCATCGGTTCCACGTTGAGTTCCTGGCGATTCGATTGAGAAGCCCCGCATCCAGCAAGATCTCGATTTCGTCCTGGTATCGAAGAGGGTGACACGATCCGGCAGGAAATCACAATGCGGCAAGAGCGCCTTGACTTGCTTCCACTGCGTACGCAGCTCGAATGCCTGGATCGAGTCCGCGAAGAAGGTCGCTCCGTCATCGGAAAGGCGCCCGGTCACCAGGCATTTTGCACTCGCCCATACGAAAACGGAGGCATGGCCTCTGGATCTTGAATTATGCGACGTAGCTGGCTCGGAGGTCTCTATGGGGGAGCATCTTGAACGCATATTGAACGCGTATTCTGCCTGACTTCTAAGGCGAACGTCGCTCGAGAAAGAAGTCGGCACGCTTTTCATGCGCCATGCGGGCCGAAGTTCTGCCAACCAGCGGTTCTCGCTCACCCCGATCGACGACTGCAGCGCTACCTGGCCACCCTCGGCGGTGCCAGCATAGAAGTTGCGCGTCAATTCGTCAGTCGAAAGTATCAGCGACCGGAGCTCAGTGGAGCCATCAATCTCGGCCTTGGGGAACCGGTCTGGCGAGTCGGCATATAGCTTCGGCCGGAACAAACAGCCGATTCATGGATGCAGGAGTTCGCAATAGCGGCCAGTGCGTTGCGCGGGCCGAATCACAATCGCCGTGCCCCCTCCAGGTAAGGGCCGAACCTCATCGGACGGCCGAACAAAGCAGCTTACGAACTCGGGGGACCGGCGCTGCGGTGACGCTTGTGGAATCCGTCTCCGGCACTGATTTCGACATCCGAATGCCCCCGCTCGCTGTTGGGAGGGCAAGAGACTCGGCACGCTTTGAAGGTTGAGCGCGTGGTCGCTTTGCACGGCGGGGGAAAGCGGTTAAGCTGTGCTAGGGGGGATGCATGACGGAATGGATCAAACGCTACGCCCGACTGCAGGGCGCAAACGCGATTAGACCACGATTAGACCGAATCCATGACCTGTCCCAAAACTGTGCCAAAACCCCATCTGATTGGGTGCCTTGAGGTTACTGATCGAGCGAGAGCAGATTCCCCAAGTTGTTGAAAACAGAGCAATCAGTATAGAACCATTGGAGGGTTTGGAACCGGTTCCTGTACTTCGTAATCAGCAGGTCGCCGGTTCAATCCCGGCGGGTGGCTCCAGTGTTTCCTTCCCACGTTTTTCTTCTCCTTTCCTTCGTAGTTGCCACTTTTTTGGGTGGCGCCGTTCGGCCGAGTGGGTTCGTTTCGTAATCGGCGCCCCTGGGCGCCATTCTTCCTTCAGGATGTTGCTTATTTTCTGCAAGTTACTCTTTCGACCCAATTTGTCTATGGGATCGTGGAGTTTTACCACAGACCACTTCCCACAGGTGTATGCGGCTCAGGTGGCAATCTGACAGCCACGACCCGTACCTGGAGCGGCTGCTCCCACCTTCAGGATACGGGGTGGTCGGCGGAAGTCACCCCGGTTGATTTTTGGATGTTGTTCATTTATTGGGAGAAATTTCTTTTAGATTTTTGTGAATGACGATTTTCGGGGTATGGAATTCGCCACTATCGGAGTAGCTCGTCATAGCGTGAGCTCCAGATGGCGGGGAGCCTTAGAATGCGGGTTCGAAGATCAGGGCAATCAAGAAATCACTTCCCTATGAAGCGACCAAGGCCACCTTCCAGAACCGGGCCGCGTCGCCATCATCCTTTGCAGGCTCGACATCGACGGAGCGCCGCATCGGAACCCGGACGGACAAGAGATCTCTTGCCCTCATTTGCACGTGTACCGGGAAGGCTTCGGTGACAAGTGGGCGGTCGCCGCCCCCGGCGACCGGTTCCCTGACACCTCGAACCTCTTTTCTACTCTTTTTCTACTCTTGACGCCTTCATGCAGCGTTGCCATATCACCGAACCGCCGTGGATCCAGAGAGGGTTGTTCTCATGACGACGTTGCAGGAGATCGAGCGGCTTTTGACCGACTACCGGGCATGGCTCAAAGACAAAACCACGTTGCTCGAGGTGAATGGCGCTTGGGTCGAAATCACGACGCCATGTATCGATCGCCACAACGACGCCCTCCAGATCTTCGGCGCTCGCCAAGAGTGACCCAGGCGCGCTCGTGAAAAGTGACCCACCCTGGGAACGGTTCTGAGAACAGGATTTGAGTAGGAACCGGTACACCGCAGGCATCATCCGCCGAAGGCGTGTCCTGTATGTGAAGGGACGGGCAGTTTCATCCACGCCGGAGGGGGTGCGGTGGGAGAGGGCATCATCGGCCTCGTCCGCGGCGTGTGAATGGACGAGGCGATGGGAAGAAGGCAGGGCTACCGGATCGCCCCGGCCTGACGGAGTTTGTGACGGAGATATAGCATAGGAAGTAGTCCTGGCTGATTCGCGATTCGAGCACTTCCTCGATTACCGGCAGGAAGTACGCTAACGATCGGACCGTACCGAACGGCAGTGCATCCGAAGAGCGGAACAGGCGGCGCGACGCCGCCAGCACGAGCGCATTCTCGACCGTCTTCACCGGCACGCCGCGCTGATACAGACCGACGGCGGTCATGCGGTCCGGCCGACGCACCGCGCCCGCTGTCCCCGGCGTATTGCGATACGCCTCGAACACCTGGCGAACGTATTCGTCCTGAGCGGGACCGGCGTCCATGATCGCGCCTCAACCTGGCGGCTCACGCAACGAAGGCCCGCTGATGGTCACCGTGTGGCAGTAATGCCGGAGACGGCTCAGCAGCGCCTCCACCATCGGGCGATTGCCCAGGAAGTTCGGCCACTCGTCATACACCAGGTTCGTGGTGATGATCGTGGCGTGCTGACGGTAACGCTCCTCGACCAACTTGAAGAAGATGTTGGCTTGTTCCGCATGAAAACGGGCATGTTGTCAGATTCTCGCGGAGAGCCGAAAGTTATGGTGCGCCTCGTCGAGTAAGACCTTGGGTCCGTGTTGAACACCGAAGGCAGGGTTCGGCAAGAGTGGGTTGAAGTCGAGATCGGCTATCTGGGGACCACTCGCCCGTGGAGCCAGGGTTGGCTTACAGA
The DNA here is from genome assembly GCA_018268715.1 of Acidobacteriota bacterium. Classification (GTDB taxonomy): domain Bacteria; phylum Acidobacteriota; class Terriglobia; order Bryobacterales; family Bryobacteraceae; genus TMP-7. The sequence continues at coordinate 11,442 of JAFDVZ010000020.1, forward strand.
GGGAGTCGTCCTCAACGGGCGGGCATGGTCGTTGCAGTCTCTGACGTTCACGCCGCGGTTCTGAGCCTGTTGCAGAAGGGTTGGGCGCAGTCCTACGAGCTGTCTTCATGGGGGGAGCCCCCGAAAGCGGTGTCGAATCCGGCGACGGCAGAACTCGGAGCTTACTATTTCTTTCCCACCGAACAAGGGCGGCGCGTACAGTCCGCCGACTATGAAGGCTGGCCCTTTGATGACGACGGATCCGTGCGGGACGGATGGCGGGCGCCAGACCAGTGATCGGTCGCAAACTCTTTTGAGCCGGGCGTCGGGCGGTTCTTTTGCGGCCGGACTGTACGCAGCCCCACAGTTACATGACTTACGGGTCAGCGGCGACGGTACTATTCAAAGTGGAAACTGTATCGAATAAAATCAGAGGTTATGATCCGGAACTATGTCATCCTCCTTCTAATAATTTGTTGCTCGATGTTGGCGGCTGCCGGCGTCTCGATCAGCCCCGAACTCGCGTTCGAGCCGAATCGGGGGCAATTCGGAGGGGCCGTATCCTATGGCGCGCGGGCGCAGGGATATGCCGTTGGCGTGGATGGCCATACCTTCCGTCTGAAACTAGGGAAGGGCGCCGGAGCTTCTACCGACGTCAGTCTTAGCTTCGAGGGCGCGAATCCGGCGTCGCAGCCGTCTGGGCGGCGGCTGCTGGCGGGGCGATCGAACTATATTGGCTATGACCCGAAAGCTCGGATCGCCGATGTTCCGCGATTCGCTGAGGTCTGGTACGCGGATCTGTACCCGGGCGTCGATTTGCGTCTGTACGGGAACGAGCGCAACCTTGAGTACGATCTGATTGTTGCGCCGGGATCTTCCGCGGCCGGCATTGTCCTGGGCATCAGCGGGCAGGGGGCGAGGATTACGCCAGAGGGGGATCTGGCGATCGAAGGCGCCGAGTCGCCCTTCCTGCTACGGAAGCCGGTCGCCTGGCAGGAGATTAGAGGGAACCGGCAATCGGTGGCGGCCGTTTACCGCGGCCTGGGCCACGGAAGATTCACATTCGAAATCGGCTCTTACGACGCGAGCCGGCCTCTTATCATAGACCCGATCATGGCGTATTCGAGCGTCTTCGGGGGCTCCCAGACGGATAACTCCTGGGGCATAGCCGTGGATGCATCGGGCAACATCTACATAACCGGATACACATCCTGGGCGCCGTGGACCGCGTTGTCTACGCCCGCTCCTACCGAACTCGCCTCCGCGTTCACCGGATCCGCGATATTCATCATCAAGCTGGACCCGAGCGGCCAGACGGTGCTATACCAGACATTCATCACGGCGTTCGACACGGATCCGGGCGGAATCGCGGTGGATGCATCGGGCAACACATACGTGGCCGGTACGGCATCCATCTGGCACGCGCTTCCGTCCACGCCGGGGGCGTTCCAAAGCGGATCGTCCAACCAAGTGACTTATGTCGGCTTCGCGTTGAAGTTGAATGCTTCCGGCAGTGATTTGGTCTACTTAACGTACTTGGGCGGGAGCTCTGGATGGGACAGCGTGTACGGTATGGCGCTGGACTCCTCCGGCAGGATGTGGGTGACCGGCGGTACGAGATCCAGCGACTTCCCAGTGACCCCCGGCAGTTATCGGACCACGAGTTCCGGGATCACCGCTTTTGTCAGCGCAGTGGCCGCGGACGGGAAGTCGCTGGCCTACTCGACGTTTATCGGCGCCGGCGAGGGACGCGCCATCGCTCTAGACCCGAGCGGCAATGTCGTGATCGCCGGAGTCACTGAAGACAGTGCATTCCCGGTCACCGCCGGCGCGCCGCAGGGAAGCAAAGAGTTCGGGTCCGATTGTTTTGTCGCGAAACTCACTCCCACGCTGTCGGCGTTGCAGTTCTCGACGTTTATGGGGGGCGGCGGAGACGATAACTGCACCGCTGTCGCCACCGATGCGAACGGCAATGTGTACGTCACCGGCAGTACGGATTCCGCCTACCGGTTTCCCACGACGCACGTGCTGGGGGCAGGGGGCGCGAAGGATGTTTTTGTAACCAAGATAAACAGTGCGGGCTCGCAATTTGTGTACGCTACCTTGTTTGGCGGCGGCGCGTACGACCGCGGAAGGGCGATTGCGGTGGATGCTTCCGGGAACGCCTGGATCGGCGGAGATACTCAGTCAGTCGATTTTCCCGTTACCGCGGACGCCGCCAAAGGCCAGTTGATCGGCATCGACGGATTTGCGGGGTTCTATTCCGATGGGTTCGTTCTGGAGTTGAACGCCAGCGGTTCAGCGGCGATCTACTCGACCTTCTGGGGCGGAAGCGACAGCTATGACGCAGTGATGGCCCTGGCTCTTGATGCAAGTTCGAACGTCTATCTGACGGGATTCGGCGGTTCATGGGATTTTCCGATAACTCAGAACGCCCTGCTGTCAGGCCGGCAGTCAGCCCAGGGCGGCGATGTGTTTGTCGCGCGGCTTTCACCGGGTTCCTGCGCTTTCACCGTCACGCCTTCTCAAATTGTGCTTGGCAACGATGGAGGGCAGGTCTCGGTGCACGTCGATACGGCCGCCAGTTGCCCTTGGACCTTGACTGGAATGACGCAGTGGGCTTGGCTCGTAAGCCGCACGGCGGGGCTGGGCTCGGGCGATGTTCAACTGCTTGTTTCGGCCAATACCGGTCCTGATCGTAGCCGCACGCTGTTGGTGGCGGGGAAGCCTGTCGCCATTTCGCAGACGGGGAACTGTACTTACAATGTTTCGATCACGAACACCACGATACCGTCGTCCGGCAGCGGCGGCGAAACCATCAGCGTAACTACCGCGGACGGATGCGTGTGGTATAGTTCCACGGATGTCGACTGGATCTTCATGGGCTATCCTCCGACCCTCAGTCATAATCAGTCCGGGAGCACCGGCTTCACCGTAGCGGCGAATACGTCCGCCCAGACGCGGGTGGGACACATCACCGCGGCTGGCAAGACATTCACCATAACGGAGACCGGGAGCGGGTCCTGCGGCTATTCGCTCGTGACAAACAGCCTGACTACGGGAGCGTCCGGCGGCAGCGGGGTGGTGTCGGTCACCACCACCTCTGGATGCCAGTGGTCCGGTACGACGGCGTCCTCATGGATTACGATTTTTACCGGTACGGTGACGGGTTCGGGGACACTCGACTTCTGGGTGGATGCCAATCCGGGTTCGGCTCGAATTGGCATCATCACGGTGGCGGGATTGACTTATACGGTGAATCAGTTCGCGGGGACTTCGACTACTCCGGCCGGGCCGATGCTCAGCTTCTACCCGGTGACGCCGTGCCGGGCTGTCGATACACGCTCGGACCAGCACAAGACCGGAGCGTTTGGTCCCCCTTCACTCCCGGGCTATTCCACCCGTCAGTTTTCCATTACCGGATCGGGCTGCGGCGTACCCTCGACGGCGCAGGCTTTCTCGCTCAATATGACCGTGCATCCCTGGTCCGGGCTGGATTGGCTGTCGACGTTCCCGGCGGGCGATCCGTATCCGGGAGTCTCCACGTTGAATGCGCCCGGGGGCGGCTATGTGGCGAACGCCGCCATTGTCCCGGCCGGCGCCAACGGTGGCATTAGCGTTGTGGGAGGGCAACAGACGGACCTGATCGTCGATGTGAACGGCTACTTCGCGCCGCCCGCAAGCGGCGAACTGGTGTTTTATCCCGTGACGCCTTGCCGCCTGGCCGATACGCGATCGGACCAGGGAAAGACGGGAGCGTTCGGACCGCCGGCGTTGCGGGGCTATTCGCAGCGGGATTTCCCGGTGGGAGGCAATTGCGGAGTTCCGACAACGGCGCAAGCCTATGCGCTGAATGTCACGGCGTTTCCGCAAGGCCGGCTCAGCTTTCTGTCGATGTGGCCGCAGGGGCAGCCGTATCCGAACGTATCCACTCTCAATTCCGAGGACGGTAATATCATCGCCAACGCGGCGATCGTGCCGGCCGGCGCGAGCGGGGGCGTGACGATCGTTTCAGGGGAAGCGGCCGACCTTGTGATCGACGTGAACGGCTACTTTGCGCCGCCTGCAACCGGGGGCCTGCATTTCTATACGCTGACGCCGTGCCGGGTGGCCGACACCCGATCCGACCAGGGCAAGACAGGGCCGTTCGGACCGCCACGCCTGGAGGCCTATTCGCAGCGCACTTTTCCGATTACGGCATCGGGGTGCAACCTTCCCGCCACGGCGCAGGCGTATTCGTTGAATATGACCGTGATCCCGCCGGGTCCGGTGGATTTCCTGTCGATGTGGCCGGGGGGTGGTTATTACACCGGAGCGTCCACTTTGAACTCTCCGGCCGGACGCATGATTGCGAACGCGGCGATCATACCGGCGGGGAGCAATGGCGACATCACGGTGGTTACGGGGAAGCCGACTCACGTGGTGATCGATATCAACGGCTACTTCGCGCCGTAATGGCTAATTGCGCGGGCAATTATGCCTCTTATCGATGAGTGTCCGGACGGGTGCAGTCAATACCTGGCCGGAGAGGAGGCGTAAGATCATGGGTGAACTGTCAGGCTAGGATGGCGATAACAGTGACGAAGCGTTGCAAGACCTTGTGGCCTTCAACTGTCTCTGGCGTCAAGCACAGGTGACATGCGGCGGTTCCACTTCGGCGTGCTTCGTCTAACCTCGGTGGGGCTATCAGGCCGGCATGCACTTCATTTTGCCTGCCCTTGGCGTATTGAAAAGGGCGATAGAGTCATAACTGGTTCTGGCGACTACTATGTGGCTGCAAACCCAGATAGACCAGTCAATCCCGATGCTAATGACCCTATTTTCATCGGGCGTGGTTGAGGCCTTTCGCGCCTACCACATCCAACCTGTTCTGTTCAGCCGTCGCAGCGAATTCGCAGGGGAGTTGGCCGCTTAAGCAGGCTTGTCCCAATTGAGAGCTTGCTGGCGACTTGGTGAACATTTGAGAGACGCCCTCAGGGAGTTTGTGGCGCTATCCAAGATTCCGGGCGGAGTCCTTGACGAGCAGTCAACGTCTATCCGGTGCAAATCGCCAGGCCGAAAACGGCGCTCGACCAACGGACGGAACTGGGTGTGGGCGGTCGGCGGATGGTCACCAACGGCTCCGCGGACAGCACCTCGCAGTACAACCGCTGTGCTTCGGTGCGAGCGATCCGCTGGCCGTCCGGCGGCTCACGCTAATTGAAAGTCTGAAGCAGTCGGGATGCCTGAGCGCCCACCGACAGCGGCTACTCGGCGGAGCCTTCAGGGGAGGGAATCTAGATCGATTTCCAACGCAAGATCGGCGCGGAGTTCGCCGATGGAAACCGAAAATGCTCTGAAAGTACGCCGCAGAGCGGATCGAGGAGCACGGCAAGACCGGGCCGGCGAACAAATCACTTGACGAACTCCGACTTACTACGTCATACTTTGATCTAGTATGGCGAAGCGAACTCAAGACGACGTCTCGCGCTTCCTTCCTCTGCCCCTCCCGGTGTTCTACATGCTTCTCGCGCTGCATGGTGGGGAGCGGCATGGGTATGCGCTGAAGCGCGAGATCCTTAAGCAAACCGATGGCAAACTGAACCTCGGTTCCGGCGCGCTGTATGGGTCGATCAGCAAAATGTTGGATCAGGGGCTGATCGAAGAAACCGAGGAGAGGCCCGACTTTCACCTCGATGACGAACGCCGCCGATACTACCGGATTACCGCGCTCGGGCGCAAAGTGGCGGATGCGGAATCGGCCCGATTGCGCGACCTGGTGGCGCTCGCCAATCAGTTCCTTCGCACCGCCGAGGCGAGGTGAGGTGAGCCATGATCAATGCCAGGCGCGTCTACCGGTTGCTTCTCAAATTCTATCCGGCGCGGTTTCGCGAAGAGTATGCCGCCTCAATGGACCGGCAATTCATCGATGAATACCGGGAAGTGACGACGCGGGGTGAACGCCTCCGCTTCTGGGCGAGGACTTGCGTTGACCTCGCCACCTCCATACCCGCGCAGATCGCGAGCGAACTCGTGCAGGATGTTCGCTATGCCCGCCGCGTCTACGGTCGACGGCCCCTGGTGACGGCCCTGGCGTTTGCGGCCCTCGCACTCGGAATCGGCGCCACGACCGGCGTTTTCAGCGTCCTGAACGCGCTACTCCTCCGTGGCCTGCCCTTCGCGCGGCCGGAGGAACTGGTCGAAATCCAAGGTTCGCCGGTGAATCCGATGGGCGGCCGAGCGAGGTTCTATCAGTGGCGGGATGCCAGCGCGTACGCCGAGGATATCGCCGCGTATTCGTCCACCGATATGAACCTGGGCGCGGGGCCCGAAGCGGCCCGAGTCACTGTCGCCGAGGTGTCCGCCGGTTTCCTGAACGTCATGGGACGCGCGCCTGGATTCGGCCGTGGCTTCCTGCCGGACGAGGACCTGCCGGGCCACGACGACGTCGCTGTGATCGGCTATGCGCTCTGGCAACAGTTGTTCGGCGGCGACCCGAGCGTGCTGGGAAAGACCATCGAATTGAATGGGACTCCACTAAAGGTGGTTGGCGTCGCTCCGGCCGGCTTCGAATATCCCGGCAAGACGGCGGTATGGGCGCCCATGGCCTTCGACCTGCCGAAAATCGCCAAGTCCGGCGTCGTCTTCTACCGTGAGATTGTGCGTTTGAAACCGGGGCTGACGCTCGCGCAAGCGGCGCAAATGTTCAGGGCGGAAGTGTCGCGGCTGAATCCGAATCTCCTGAAACCGGCAAGCTCCAGCGGGTTCGTGAGGCCGCCGCCGACGCTGATCCCGCTCCGCGAACAACTGGTCGGCGACGTGCGCCAGTCCTCGCTTGTGCTGATGGGCGTGGTCGTCTTTGTGCTGCTGGTGGGCTGCGCCAACGTGGCGCAGTTGCTGCTCACACGAGTGGCCGAGCGCAGGGGAGAACTCGCGATCCGCGCGGCCCTGGGCGCGAGCCGAGCACGCCTGGTTCAGCAACTCATCACCGAGAGCGCGCTGCTGACTGGGCTGGCGACCCTGGCCGGCCTGGTAATCGCCCGGTGGACGGCCGGTCTCGCCGCGAATGTGCAACCAGCGCCGATCGCCACGCTGGGCTACACGACCGTGGATTGGCGAGTGCTCTTATTCGCCGGCGTCATGGCGGCGGTTACGGGGGTGCTGTTCGGAGTCATCCCCGCCTGGCTGACAGGCCGCATGCAGCCCTCCGATCAGAACCTGCGAGCCACCGGGGTCCGCTCGACGGCGGTTCGCCGCACACGAACGGCCCTGATCGCGGCGCAGGTGGCATTCACCGTGGCTCTGGTGGGCGGCTCCGTGCTGATGTGCCGCACGTTTCTGCACCTGCTGGGATCGGACCTGGGGTTCCGCACGGATCATATGGTCACCCTGAACGTTTCGTTGGCGGGCACAGCATACGACGGCGAGGACGGAATGCTTCAGTATTACCGTCAGGCGGTCGACCGCCTGCGCAGCGTGCCGGGCGTCGAATCGGCGGCGGCCGTGCCGTACCTGCCGTTGATGCAGAACATGTACGCGGGCTACATGTTCCGGCCGGCGCCCGGCCGCGAGGGCTTGACCGCCGTCACCATCTCCGCCACGCCTGACTACTTCCGCACCCTAGGGACGGGCATCGTCGAGGGCCGCGAATTCACCGCCGCCGATCGGGCATCCTCAGAGCCGGTCATTGTCGTCAATGAGGAATTCGCACGCAGCTTCGAGGGGGGGCCCCACCTGGCAGGCAGAAGAATCTGGGACTGGCAGGGCAAGCGCCACTATACGGTTGTAGGGGTGGCGAAAACGGTCCAGTTGTTCGGACCTGGATCGCCGGCCGGCCCACAGGCGTTCTTGCCGTTCGAGCAGGCGCCGCCGTCGTTCGCCACTTTTGTGGCGAGGGTGCGCGGCAATGCCGGGGATTACCTGGCGGTTTGCAGGGATGCGGTGCGGCAGGCGGATCCGCGCATCCCGGTATACGACGAGAAGACGCTCGACCAGCGATTGGCGGACAACCTGGCGCGCCCGCGATTCTACACGACGGCGATCACCTTTCTCGCGGGGTTCGCGCTGCTCGTGGCGGTGATCGGGATCTACGGCGCGGCGTCTTATGCGATTACTCAACGGACGAAGGAGATCGGAGTCCGCGTAGCCGTGGGCGCCCGCATGACGGATGTGCGGCTGATGCTGTTGCGGCAGGGGATGTGGCCTGTCGCAGCCGGGGTCGCGATGGGCGTCGGCGGGACTCTCGCGTTTGGACGCTTTATCAAGAACCTGATCGCCTCGGCGCCGAATCCGGAACTCGGGACCTGGGCGCCAGCAGCCGGCGTGCTGGCGGCGACCGGCGCCATCGCGGTGTGGGTAGCGTCGAGACGTCTGCTGCGCATGGATCCTAGCGCCGCCTTACGGGCGGATTAGCTAATCGCACCGTAGTGTCTTCAGCGGATCCGAATGGGCGGCCCGGCGCGCGGGAATCCAGCAGGCTGCGGCGGCGGCGATGAGAAATAGGATCGTAACACTCAGATATGCGTAGGGGTCCGCGGGCCTGACCTCAAAAAGCTGGCTCTCGAGGAACGCGCTCAGGCCCCGCGCCCCTGCGAGGCCCGCCAGAAGTCCCACTATGACAAAGGGAAACATCTGACGCAGGGGCAGCAGCGCCACCTGTGAAGCTTTGGCTCCCAGGGCCATTCGCACGGCGAATTCCCTGGCGCGTTGGGACACGGAGTAGCTCATCACGCCGTAGGCGCCGAGCAGGCACAGGACGAGCGCCTGGAAAGCGAAGGCGCCGTACACCATCGCGCTGAGACGGTCCATCAGCACCGACTCGCCCACCAATTTGTCCATCGCCGAGATGGACAGGATCGGGATCCGCGAGTTGTAGCCTCGGACGATGGAGCGCGCATGACCGGTGAGGAATTCCAGATTGTCCAGGTTAGTGCGGAGGATGAAGTGCGTTTCGGCGTACCAGCGGGAGTCGCCGGCGGGGCAATAGATGGTCGGCCAGGCGGGGCGACGCGGGTCGGAGTCCCGCGTATCGTTCACGACGCCGACGATCGGGCCCCGGGTGACGCTGTTGGCCTTGAGCATCTTGCCCAACGGCGCCGCGCCGCCCGAAAAGCGCTTCAAGAACGCCTGATTCACCACAATGGAGCGGGGGTCACCCGGAGGAAAACCGCCGCCGGCAGCGAACCGCATTCCCATGGCAGCGAAGTATTCCGGTGTGACGCTGGGAGTCGCCGCGGTGTAATCCATCGGGTTCCTGTCGGCCGGTTGTGTGAAGCCCGCAATCTGGATGGGACCAGTGACGACGGTCATTCCGGAAAACGGCTTGACGTCGGTGGCGGCCGCGGCGATGACGCCCGGCATGGCGCCGAGGCGCCGTAGAAGGCCGTCCCGATCAGAGGCCGAACTGCCGCCTAAAGAAACGGCCAGTGCGCGATGCGGCTCCATTCCGAGATCGAAGTGGGACAGTTGGAAGAAGCTGCGCATCAAGAGGGCGGCAGCGGTCAAGAGCACGACGGAAAGGGCCACCTGAAGGGCAGTTAACATATAGCGCACCCGTTGAGTCCCTGGCTCCGCGCCGGGAGATCCAACGGCGCCTTGTCTGAGGTTGTTGGAAGGAACCCAGCGGATTCGCAGCACGGTGAACGATCCAATGAACCACCCGGCGGTGAGCGAGAGCCCACAGGCGAAGGCGAGTACGGCGCCGTCGAGGGTGGTCTCGGCCGCGCGGGGGATGATGCGGGCGACGCCAGCGATCAGAACCCTGAGACCCAGGAAGGCCGCCGCGACTCCGCCAGCGCCTCCCAGCAGGCCGAGGATCGAGCTCTCGATCAGAAACTGCCGGAGCAATCGTCCACGCGTGGCGCCCAGAGCGACGCGGATGGCGATTTCCCGGGTTCGGCCGGCGACCTGAGCGAGTTGGAGGTTCGCCACGTTGAACACAGCGATGACCAGCAGCAGACCGACCGCTCCGAGAAGCACCAGCAGCAGTTTTCGGTGCGATTCCGAGACCTCCTCAATGACGCCGCCTTCGAGTTCGGGGGAGACGCTGGATTCGCCGGAGCGAAACGCCTTCAATTCGGCGTTGCACCGGGCGAGCGAAACATTGGGCCGCAACCTGCCCAGAAGAGTCAGATCGCCGGAACGAAAGTCGCTTGAGTCGACCGAATCGAGATCCGAAGAGACCCAGACCTCGCTGGCAGCCGGCTCGGCAAAGGAAGGCGGCATGACGCCGACGATGGGCGCGGAATCCTCGCCCACGACGACCGTCCGCCCAATCGCCTCAGGGTCGGCGCCGAAAGCGCGCCGCCACAGTCCGTAGCTGATGACGGCCACCGGCGCGGCTCCCCGCCGGGCGTCCAGCGGGCCGAAGGTCCGTCCTAACAGAGCCGGCACGCCCATGAGATCGAAGAATCCGCCGGTGGCCCGGACTCCGGCCGCCTGGGTGGTCTCCTCCTTCCCGACGACGCCGACCTTACGTGCTGGCCGCAGGGCCGCCACGGCCGAGAAGGACGGGAACCGCAGGCGGACCTGAGTGTAGTCGCCGGGCGTCAAGCCGAGGAGCATTTCGGGCATCTTGGGATCCTTCCCGTGCACCTTCACCAGGGCGCCGGGATCCCGGTACGGCAGCGGCCGGAGCAGGACCGCATTAACGACGCTGAAGACCGCGGTGGCGCCTCCGACGCCCAGCGCCAGGGTGAGGGCGGCGGCGAGTGTGAAGCCTGGAGACTTGCGCAGGACACGAAGGCTGTGCCGAAGGTCCTGAGCCAGGGTGTCCAGCAAAACGCCGCCACGGACGTCGCGACACTCCTCCTTCACCTGCTCGACGCCGCCCAACTCGATGAGCGCCTGGCGGCGGGACTCCGCTGGGGATAGCCCGGCGAGCGTCTTCTCCGCGGTCATCAGATCGACGGCTGACTGGAGTTCGTCGTCCAGCGACTGTTCGACCTTGCTCTTCTGAAGAAGGTTGCGGAATATGTGGACGATGCGACTTAGCATGATGGTCCTCACCCGGCGTCAGACGGACTCCACCGCCGCGGTCATGATTTTCACCAACTGGAGGAAGTCCCGCGCTTCGGCCTTAAGTTGCGCCCTGCCGGATCGCGTCAGGCTGTAGTACTTGGCTTTTCGGTTGTTTTCCGAGGCGCGCCACTCCGCTTTCACCCATCCCTTCTCTTCCATTCGATGCAGGCAGGGAAAGAGAGAGCCGAAGCTCACTTGAATGGCGCCTTCGGTGATCTGCGTGAGGCGGCGGGAGACGCCGACGCCGTGCAGGGGCTCAAGAGACAGCGCCTTCAAGATCAGAAGATCGAGGGTGCCCCGCAGAAGCTCCGTCTTCGTTCTGGCCATGGTTTCCTATCGAGATCCGATATGTATTCTATCGACGACGGTAGCACAGAAAACGGAGACCCGGCGCAACACAGGCCTTGACATACTACGGTATTTTAACGATTATCGAAGTACTGCCGGAATCAAGGAGTTGTATGGCGTCGCGGATCAAACACGATGATGTGAGTCTGTACGCGGACATGTTCGCCGCCATGGGGAGCGAGCCGCGGCTTCGCATCATGCGATTGCTGCTTGCGGCGCATCCCGATGGCATGGTGGTCGGCGAGATCGCCGCGGAACTGGATGCGACTCCAAGCACGCTATCGCACCATCTGGAGAAGCTCAAGAACGAGGACCTCGTCACGGTGCGGAGGGAGGGCACGTTCCTGCGCTATTCGGCGAATACGACGGCCCTTCAACGGCTGCTCGGATTTCTGTACGCGGAGTGTTGCACGAGAAACAAGGCTGTCGAACCGCACACGGTCGCCTGCTACAAGGAGAGCGATTATGAATGTCGTTGAGGGGAAGCCCTCGCGGAGCCGCTGCCGGAGGGCACGATGAGTCGCATCGGCAGCAGACTATCCTTCCTGGATCGTTATCTTACGGTTTGGATTTTCGCCGCCATGGTGGTGGGCGTGGGTGTGGGATACGCCTTCCCCGGCGTGAACCGGCTGGTGACGAGCTTTCAGGTGGGAACGACCTCGATTCCGATCGCGGCCGGGCTGATCCTGATGATGTATCCGCCGCTCGCCAAGGTCCGCTATGAGCAGATGGGCGCGGTGTTCCAGAACCGCCGGGTGCTGATGCTGTCGCTGGTGCAGAACTGGGTGATCGGACCGGTTCTTATGTTCGGGCTGGCGGTGATCTTCCTGCGCGCTTATCCGGAATACATGGCGGGGCTGATCATGATCGGGCTCGCGCGGTGCATCGCGATGGTGATTGTGTGGAACGAGCTGGCGCAGGGAAACACGGAGTATGCGGCGGGGCTGGTGGCGTTCAACTCGGTGTTCCAGGTGCTCTTCTACTCGGTGTATGCGTGGATCTTCGTCACCATGCTGCCCCCCTGGTTCGGGCTTCAGGGGATCGCCGTCAACGTCTCGATGGCCGAGATCGCCAAGAGCGTTTTTGTTTACCTTGGCGTACCGTTCCTAGGCGGCGTGATCACGCGGTTCACGCTGCTGCGGCTGCGCGGGCGGGAGTGGTACGAGCGGCAGTTTATTCCTCGCATCAGCCCCATGACGCTGATCGCGCTGCTTTTCACCATCGGAGTGATGTTCTCCCTGAAGGGCGATTACATGATCCGGCTGCCGCTCGATGTGCTGAGAATCGCCGTTCCGCTGCTGATCTACTTCGTGGTGATGTTCCTGGTTTCCTTCTGGATGGGGCACAAGCTGGGGGCGGATTACTCGAAGACTGCGACGTTGTCGTTCACAGCGGCGAGCAACAACTTCGAACTGGCGATCGCGGTCGCGGTGGCTGTGTTTGGCATACAGTCCGGCGCCGCGTTCGCCGCGGTGATCGGGCCGCTGGTGGAGGTTCCCGCGCTGATCGCGCTGGTGAACGTCGCGCTGTGGCTTCAGAGGCGGTGGACGTGGAGCGCGGAGGAGGTTACGGATGGAGCGAGTACTCATCCTGTGCACGGGTAATTCGGCCCGCAGCCAGATGGCCGAGGGGCTGCTGCGGCATCTGGCGGGCGATCGTTTCGAGGTCCGCTCGGCGGGATCCAAGCCTGGTTCGGTGCGTCCGGAGGCGATCGCGGTGCTGAAGGAGATCGGCATTGATATTTCGGGCAACCGGTCGAAGCACGTGGACGAGTTCAGCGGCGAGTCCTTCGATTATGTGCTGACGGTTTGCGACAACGCCGCGGAGAGTTGTCCGATCTATCCGGGACATGCGAACCGGATCCACCATAGCTTTGACGATCCCGCCGCGGTGCAGGGACCGGAGGAGGTGCGGTTGGGAGCATTCCGGCGCGTCCGCGATGAGATTCGAGAGTACCTGGGCGGCTTTCCGCCAGCCGGCAAGTGAGACGGGGCCCGGCCTCGGCGCGTCGACGTTGGACCCGACAACTTAGCGAGGCCGGGACGCGAGGTCAGGCGGGAAAGTTCGGGTCGGGCATGTTCCAATTGCCCGGAATCGGGGGATAGAGTTCCTCGAGACCCTCTTTGAGCTCCACGCCGAGGCCCGGCTTCTGGGGCACATCGATGTAGCCGTTGACGGCCTGGAATTTCTCCTTGAACAGCCCCTCCTTAAAGGGATTGGGCGTCATGTTCGATTCCAACAGGAAGCGGTTCGGCACGGCCGCCAGCAGGTGCGCGTTGGCGGCGGTGATCAGACCGTCCTGCCAGTTGTGCGGGCAGATGAGCTTGCCACGGCTGCCGGCCATGCGCGCCATGCGCCAGCACTCGGTGACGCCGGCGTCGTCGCAACCGGGCTGCACGATGTCATAGGCGCCGCGGTCCACCCATTCGGCCAGGGCGGCTCGGTTCGGCATGGTCTCGCCGCCCGAGATCTTCACGGTGGGCAGGTGTTTCTTGAGCCGTACGTAGTCGTCGATGTTCTTGCGCGTGGGCTCCTCGAACCAGAGATACTTCAGTTCCTCGAGCACCGGCGCGACCTCCATGCACTGGGCCATCGACCACCGGGTGTTGGCTTCCTGAATCAGGTCGAAGTTGGGGCCCACGGCTTTCCGCAGGGCGCGCATATAGGGAATGAAATCCGCCATCCTGACGCCCAAGCGGCCGAAGCCGCCGCCGGGCCGGTACTTGAACGCCGTGTAGCCGGCGGCCTGGTGGCGCAGGGCCTGCTTGACAAGATCGTCGGGTCCCACAAAGCGGGAGCCTTTCTGCCACGTAAATTCGCCGCCCGAGGCGTACATGCGGATCCGCGAGACGGGCTCGGTGTCGGTGGCCAGGATTTTGTACAGCGGAAGCCCCTTGGCCTTGCCGACGATGTCCCACATGGCGGTGTCGACGCCGGCCCACAGGCCGCGGGCCCGGGGACCGCACAGGCCGCCGGCCAGATACTCCACGTCGAACGGATTCTTGCCGAGGATCGCCGGCTTCACCACGGCCTCGGCGTACTCCTTCATTTCGGCCGGACCGTTGTAGCGGGAGGCGCCTCCAATGCCCTTCAGCCCGACGTCGGTGGTGAGTTCCACGATCACCGATTCGGTCTTATAGATGATGACGTTGTTGTCGGCGTCCGGCCACTCTTCTTCGGGCTTGAGCCGGTAACCCAGGCTGAGCACCTTGATGCCGGTGATCCTGATCTTCTCCCGCCGGATTCCGTCCATGGGCGAGATACGACCCTTCGGAATTTCGGCGCCGACGCGCGGCGCCGCGCTCATGGCCGCCGCGCCCGCCGATGCCGCCGCTGAGCCGAGGAAGTTTCTTCTCGAACAACTCATGCGCATCTCCTTACCCCACGCCAGAGGCGTGGCAGGCCCAGCGTAACACTCTGTCTTGGGCCCTGCTTTGCGAACTGGTGCGGAAGCTAACCGGGTTGCTGTCGTGTTGGCGACGGGTTGAGCGGGAGCGTGACGCGGAATACGCTGCCCTCGCCCGGAGAGGATGATTCTACTTCGAGCTTTCCGCCGTGGACGGTTGCGATCCAATTGGCGATCGCGAGGCCCAGACCCGCGCCGCCACCGCCGCCGGGGGCAGAGCGAGAACGGGCTTTGTCCACACGAAAGAAGCGGTCGAAGATCCTGGCTTGTACGTCCTCAGCGATTCCAATTCCTGTGTCGGCGACCCGGATGATGTATCCGGGTTCGAGACGCACGTCCACTCGTCCGCCCGCCGGCGTGTACTTGACGGCGTTGTCCAGCAGAATCAGAAGTAACTGGCGGATCAGATCTTCATCGCCTTCGTAGGGGGCGTCCTCAAACGGTCCTCCCGCTACGGCGACGTTCCTGGGTGCGGCGAGCACGCGGGCGGCGAGGAGCGCCTCTTCGAGCAGGTCGTTCAGATAGAAACGATGCCGTTGCACCGTGTAGGCGCCGGCGTCGGCGAGCGCCAGGGTGAACATGTCGTTGACTACCCGCGTGAGACGCTGCATCTGGGCGGCGACGATGCCCAGCGCTTCGCGGTATTCTTCTTCGGCCCGGCTGGGCGAGCTCAACATTACTTCCGCCGCCGTGCGCGAGACCGCGATGGGCGTGCGCAGTTCGTGGGAGGCGTCGGCCATGAAGCGCCGCTGCTGTTCGAACGCTTCGTCCAGCCGGCGCAGGAGTCCGTTGAACGTCGTCGCGAGATCGCCGAGTTCGTCCTGGCTGTTGGCGACGGTCAGGCGCTGGCCCAGTTTTCCCGCCGTGATGCGGTTTACCTGCCGGGACATGGCGGCTACCGGGGCCAGACTCTTGCGCGCCAGCAGGTATCCCGCGCCCGCCGCCAGAACGAGCGCCAGTGGAACGGCGATCAGGAGCACGCCGCGCAGGAAACTGATCTGTGACTGGGTGCGATCGATTGGCTCGGCAACGGCGATGAGATAGTCGACGCCGGCTTCCGGGATGAACACTGAACGGGATACGAGACGCAGTCGGGCGCCGCTTCGGGACCGGACATCGCACCATCCCACGGCGCCGGCGGGTTGCGGAGGAGATTCGATCTCGCCCTCTACGCCGGGCTTCGAGGCTACCAACCGCCCTTTCGCGTATACGACGATGGCCTGGCGCGGAAACGAGGCCGCGTGGATGGTCTTGAGGACGCCGGCGAACATCGCCTCGCCGGGAGCGCGGCCGTGATGCTCCTGAATCTCATGGCGTAGCGAGACGCTGATGACGGTGGCCGCCGAGGCGAGGGAGGCGTCGAGTTCCGAGTGGAAACGGTAGGTGATGACTCCGTTCACCGCCACGGCGAAGATGGTGAGAATCAGGCCGAGGATGGCCGTGTACCACAACGTGAGGCGCGTGCGGACCGAGCTAAACATGCGCGGGTCCGGCTTCGAAGACCAGCCGGTAGCCTTCGCCGCGGTGGGTGTGGAGGAGCCTTGCGCCGAGTTTGCGGCGGAGGCGCTGGATGTACACCTCGATCAGGTTCGAAAAGGGGTCGTAGGTTTCATCCCACACGTGTTCGGAGATGTCTTCGCGACTGACCACTTCGCCGGCGCGGCGGGCGAGATATTCAAGCAGAGCGTATTCCTTGGAGGTCAGCTCGACGGGCGAGCCGGAGCGGGAGACGCCCCGGGTGCGGGTGTCGATGGAGAGATCGCCGATGGTGAGCACGGGGGCGAGCAGGCCGGGCGTGCGGCGCAGCAGGGCGCGGATGCGGGCGAGCAATTCGGAGAAATTGAATGGTTTCCCCAGATAGTCGTCGGCTCCGGAGTCGAGACCGGCCACGCGATGCTCGGGTTGGTCGAGGGCGGTGAGCATCAGGATGGGGCTGGTGAAGCCGGACTGGCGGAGTTTGCGGCACACATCGAGCCCGCTGCAACAGGGGAGCATGACGTCGAGCACCACCAGGTCGTACAGGTTGGCGGCCGCTTTCTCCAGGGCGTCGACGCCGTCAGAGGCGACGTCGACGGCGTAGGTGGATTCGCGCAAGCCTCGGGCGAGCAGGCGGGCGAAGTCCTCTTCGTCTTCAACCAGGAGAACGCGCATGGATCCGTCTTTCAGCCTAGCGCCAATGGCGGTTCGGGCTGGGCCGCGGCGGCGTCCTTGGGGGAAAACCAGGGGTAGACGACCGGCAGGACCAGCAGGGTAAGGATGGTCGACGTGACGAGTCCGCCGATGACAACCGTGGCGAGCGGGCGCTGCACTTCGGCGCCGGCCGAGGTGGCGAGCGCCATGGGGATGAAGCCGAGGCTTGCGACCAGCGCCGTCATGAGCACCGGGCGAAGCCGCGCGCCGGCGCCTTCGAGAATCGCGGCCGAGGCGAGCGCGCCCTCCTCTCGCAGGCGGTTGATGTGGCTGACCATCACCACTCCGTTGAGGACCGCGACGCCGAACAGGGCGATGAAGCCGACCGAGGCGGACAGGTTCAGGTTGAGGCCTCGCAGCCAGAGAGCGGCGATTCCGCCGACCAGCGCGAAGGGCACGTTCAACAGAATCAGGAACGCCTGCGGGGCCGAATTGAAGGTGGCGAACAGCAGGCCGAAGATGATGAGAACGGCGAGCGGAAGCAGGATCATCAGGCGGCGCATGGCGCGCTGCTGGTTTTCGAACTGGCCGCCCCAGTCGATGGAGTAACCGGCCGGGAGCCGGACTTCGGCGGCGATGCGGCGCTGGGCGTCGGCGACGAAACCGCCGAGGTCGCGGCCGCGGACGTTGCACTGGACGACGATGCGGCGTTGGCCGTTTTCGCGCGAGACGGCTTCCGGGCCGCGCACCGCTTCGACGCTCGCCACCTGTCCCAGGCGGACCTGCTCGCCGCCTGGCGCGGCGACGGGCACTTCGCGAAGGGCCTGGAGGTCGAGACGGTAGCGTTCGGGCAGACGTACGACGACGCCGAAGCGACGCTGGCCTTCCACCATGTCGGTGACGGAGTGACCGGCGACCGCTGTCTCGACGACCTCGCGGATGTCGGAGACGTTGAGGCCGTAGCGGGCCATGCGCGAGCGGTCGGCCTGAACCCGCAGTTCGGCGACGCCCGAGACGATTTCCATCTGAGCGTCGGCGGCGCCAGGCACGGCTCTGAGAACCCGCAGGGCCTGCTCGGCCTTCTGTTCGAGGATGGCGGAATCCTCGCCGAAGATCTTCACGGCGACGTCGGCCTTGATGCCTGACACCACTTCGTCCAGGCGCATGGCCATGGGTTGGGTGAAGTTGAAGCTGACGCCGGGGATTTTGTCGAGTTCGGCGGAGATGGCGGCGACCAGCGCCTCCTTGTCGGCGAACCCTCGCCATTGGGCGGCGGGTTTGAGCACGACGTAGACGTCGCCCTGGTTGATGCCCATCGCTTCGGTAGCCAGGTCCGGCCGGCCGATTTTGGTGACCACGGTCTGGACCGGCTGGAAGGATCGCAGGACGCGTTCGACGCGAGTGCTGACAGCGGTGGAGTCGGAGAGGGCGATGCCCGGCAGCTTGCGGGTTTCGATGAGGATGGAGCCTTCATCGAGGCGCGGCATGAACTCGGCGCCGATGAAGGCGAGCGAGCCGACCGCGCCGGCGACCAGCACCAGAGCGACGGCGACGGTGGCGACGCGGTGGGCGATCAGGCTTTCGAGCACGGCCAGGTAGCGCGACTTCAGGCGCTCCATCCAGCCTTCCTCATGATGTTCGAGGCGCTGGCGGAAGTGCACGCTGGTGGCGGCGGGGACCACGGTGAGCGCGAAGATCAGAGCGCCCAGCAGCGCGGAGCAGACGGTGATGGCCATGGGGCGGAACATGCGGCCTTCGAGCCCTTCGAGGAAGAAGATGGGCATGTAGACGGCGATGATGATGGCGACGGCGAAGACGATGGGGCGGGCCACTTCAATGGCTCCCTGACGGATCTCCTCCAGGGGGCTGAGGCGGGAGCCGCGCGTCGATAGACGGCGGATGGAGTTCTCCATCATGACGACGGCGCCGTCGACGATCATGCCGAAGTCGATGGCGCCGAGGCTCATCAGGTTGGCGCTGACGCCGAACGCCTGCATGCCGATGAAGGCCACCAGCATGGACAGCGGGATGACGGCGGCGACGATGAGCGCCGCGCGGATGTTGCCGAGGAATAGAAACAAGACGATGGTGACCAGCAGGCCGCCTTCGATCAGGTTCTTCTTCACCGTGTGAATGGTGCGGTCGATGACTTCGGCCTGGTCGTAGAACGGGACGATTTTCACGCCGGGGGGCAGGGTGAGCGAGGCGAGGCGGTGCTTGACGCGCTCGATGACGCGCTTGCCGTTTTCGCCCTTCAGCATGATGACCATGCCAGACACCGTTTCTCCCGCGCCATCGCGCAGGACGGCGCCCTGGCGCTGCATGGGACCGATTTCCACGCTCGCCACGTCGCGCAGACGGACCGGCGTGCCGGCCTTCGAGACGAGCACGATCTGTTCGAGATCGGAGGCGCTGGAGGCGCGGCCGACGCCGCGTACGGTGTACTGCTCGGAGGCGTGTTCGATGTAGCCGCCGCCGAAGTTGGCGTTGTTTTCGCGGATGCGCTCGAACAGGTCGCGGAGGGTGAGGCTGTAGGCGCGGAGTTTGGCGGGGTCGACGACCACCTGGTACTGCTTGGTTTCGCCTCCCCAGGAGTTGATCTCGTTGACGCCGGGCACGGTGCGCAACTGGTTGCGGATCTGCCAGTCGTGCAGGGTCTTCAGATCCATCGCCGTGTAGCCTTTGCCTTCGAGCGTGTATTGATAGACTTCTCCGAAAGCAGTGGCGACGGGGCCGAGAGCCGGTTCAACGCCGTCGGGCAGGCGGGATCGCGTTTCCTGAAGTTTCTCATTCACCAACTGGCGGGCGAAGTAGACGGGTACGGAGTCGTCGAAGGCGACGGTGACGATGGACAGGCCGAGCTTCGAGATGGACCGGATGCCTTCGGTGCGCGGGATGCCCATCAGCGACGTTTCGATGGGAAATGTGACAAGTTGCTCGACCTCGGCGGGGGCCATGCCGCCGCATTCGGAGCTGATGACGACCTGATTGTTGGTGAGGTCCGGGAATGCGTCCACGGGGATGCCCAGCATGGCGTAGAGTCCGACGACGACGATGCCGAAGACGCCGATGAGGACGAACCAGCGGTGTTCCAGGTGAAAGTCGACAATGCGTTTCAGCATGGTTTATTCCCCGGAAAGGGCGGCCTTCAGGTATTCGGACTTCAGCACGAAGGCGCCGTGGGCGGCGACGCGCTCGCCCGACCGGAGGCCGCGGGTGATTTCGACAGCGCCGTCCAGCGACTGGCCGGTGTCGACGGGGCGCACTTCGAAGGCCGACGGGGCGGTTTGGACGAACACGACTTTCTGGCCTCGCACTTCCTGCACGGCCTGTTCGGGGACGAATACGGCGGGCTGGGACGCGCCCACCTGAATCTCCGCGGTGGCGTACATTTCGGGCTTGAGCCGGCCGGCGCGATTCGGCAGGTCCACGCGGACTTTGACGGTGCGGGTGGAGGGGTCGAGCGCTTCACCGAGGCGGCCGATGCGGCCGGGGAAGGACTGGCCAGGCCAGGCTTGGACAGAGACGCGGACGGGCATGCCGGGGGCGAGTTTGGGCAGGGATTCTTCGTTCACTTCGGCGATGGCCCATACCGAGGACAGGTTCGTTAAGACGAACAGGTCGGTGGACGGGGTGACCACGGCGCCGGGCGTGATGTTGCGGGCGATGACGACGCCGGCGGCGGGCGAGCGGATGGGGATGAGGTCGGCGTCATCGCTTTCGGCGCCTGGCTGGTGATCGTGTCCTCCGCCTTCGGGGACGCCGAGGAATTCGACCAGGTGCAGGCGCGTGCGCTCCACTTCGACGCGCGCCGTGGCCAGGGACGCTTCGCTGTTGCGGAGTTCGGCCTCGGCGTGTTCGAGCTGTTCGAGCGAGCCGGCCTTCATGTCGTAGAGGCGGCGGGCTCGGTCGCGCGCCTTGGCGCTGTACTGCACGTTGGCGGTGGCGCGCATCAGCTCGGTTTGAGCGTTGCGGTAGAGGGCGCGGGAGTCGTGGACGTCGTGGCCGTGAATGCGGGCGAGCGGTTGGCCGGCCTTGACGAAATCTCCGGGGGCGGCCAGCACGCGAATGACGCGGCCGTCGGTGACCGCGCCAACGCGCCAGGTCTGGTTTTCGTCGTTGGTGATGCGGGCGGAGGCTCGGATGGTTTCAGGGAGCGCCCGCTGGGCGGCGACTTCGATGGCGACGCCGGAGGCCTTCTGGGCGGCCGCATCGAGCGTCACACGGTTGGCGGCGGCCGGCGCCGCGGCGGGCTCCCTGGCGGGGGCGGAGGCGGGCTCCGGGGCCTTCGAGCAGGCCGCCAGCAGGACGGCGGCGCATAGCAGGAACGGTTTCATCGGCTGGCTCCCATGGCGGTCTCCAGCGCGGCGATGCTTTGGCGATATTCAGTCACGATCTGGTAGTACAAGGTTTCGGTTTCGATGCGGACGCGTTCGGCGTCGAGTAGACGGAGCAGGTCCACGCCGCCCTCACGGTAGGCCGCCTGGGCGATGGCGGCGGATTCGCGGGACTGGGCGCGGAGCTTGGGCAGGCTTTCAAAGACCTGCGCGCGGCGAGTCTGGACGTTAGCGGAGGCGCCTTTCAGCTCCGCCTGGATGATGGCTTTGGCGGCGGCTATGTCTGAGTCGGCGATGCGAATGCCCGCCTCCGCGGAACCGATGGCGCCCTGGTTCCGGTTCGAGATGGGGAGGTTGTACTGGACGCCTCCCATGACGGTGGGCAGGCCGAGGGTCTGTTTGTAGCCGAACAGGACGTCTACATCCGATTTCGCGAGCGAACGCTGGAGGGCGAGGTTCGCGGTCGCTTCTTCGCGGGCCTGGAGCGCGAGTTTCAGCTCTGTGCGTTCGGAGAGAGCGCGTGGGAGGTCGGCGACGGGCGGAGATTCGGGAGGGTCGATGGCGTTGAAGACGAGCGCGGTGGGGAATTCGGTTTTTCCCATGACTCGGCCCAGCTCGATGGCGGCCCGTTCGGCGTCGAGCGCGGCGGTGTTGGCGGCGAGGCGCAGGCGCTCCCCTTCGAGTTGGACCTTCAGCAGGTCGGCTTCGGCGAGCGCGCCTTCGCGGACGCGCTTTTCGTGATATTCGATGATCTGGCGGAAGTTCGCCAGGTTCTCCACCGCGGCCTGATGAATGCGGGCGGCGCCGGCGGCGGCCCAGTAGGCCTGCTTTACGCGGGCCACGATCTGGCGGTCGAGGAGTTCGCGCTCGAGTTCGCTGCGGCGGGCCGCGGTTTGGGCGAGGGCGGTGCGGCGGGAGCGTTTGCCCGAGGTTTCAATGACCTGCGAGACGTAGGCGAAGGTGTCGATCTGGTCGGCGGTGGAGAGTTGGGCGGTGCTCCAGTTCCGCCAGTTTTCCGTTTGCACGAAGAGACGGGGGTTGGGGCGGAGGCGGGCTTGGACGATTCCGGACTCGGCGGCCGCGATGCGGCCGGACGCCGCTGCGAGCAGCGGATGCGAGGTCCTGGCTTGGGAGACGGCGGCGTCGAGGGTCAGGGACTCCCCGGCGCCCAGTCGCGCCGCCGTCGCCAGCAGCAGTAACACCGAGCATGTTCGCATGAGACTGCTCTGAGCGTAGCGAAGCGACGATAAACGCAGGATAAACGCCGGGGCGGGGTCAGGCGGTGGGGCGGCGGAGCCAGTCGACGGCCTCGCGGACGGCTTCCATGGAGCGGTAGCGCGGGCGGTAGCCGATGAGGCGCTCGGCTTTGCGGATGCTGCAGTTGGGCGAGTGGGCGATGTGGTCCCAGGTGGCCGCGGCTTCCTTGGGCGTGACGGTGGTTTTCCATTCGTCCCAGGGGAGAAAGCGGAGGTTCGCTTCGCGGCCGAACCAGCCGGCGACGGTGTGGGCGTAGCCGTAGAGGGTGACGGCGGCGGGGGAGACTACGTGGAAGCTCTCGCCGATGGCGGTGGAGCGGTTGGCGATGGCGCACAGGAAGGACTGCGCTACGTCGGCGGCGTGGACGTGGTGGACGGTTTCGAGGCCCAGGTTGGGGAGCAGCAGTTCCCTGCCCTCGGCCAGGTCGTCGAATACCTTGGGGTTGAAGTGGCCGGCGGGGTTGAGTGGAGCCCAACCGGGTCCGACGATGTGACCGGGGTGGAGGATGGTGGCCGGGAAACCGTTGAGGCGCGCGGCCCGCAGAAGGTCCGCTTCGATGGCGGCTTTGCGGCAGCCGTATTCGCCGAAGGGCTTGCGGGGTTGCTCTTCGGTGATGGGAGGTTCGATGCCCGGGCCGTGGACCCAGATGGTCCCGCAGTGGAGGAAGTGCTGGACGGCGCCTTGGAGGGCGTCAATCAACTGGCGGGCGCTTTCAGGGAGGTAGCAGATGAGGTCGATGACGATGTCGGGATTGAGGGCGCGGACTTTCGGGGCGAATTCGCCGGAGGCTTCGGCGGCGGCGCGGTCGAGGGTGACCGTTTCGACCCAGCGCCAGGCGCCGTGGGGTTGGTAGGGTTGGCGCTGGGCTCGGGTGATGTTGAGGACCTGGTGGCCGGCTTCCACCAGCGCTGGGGTGAGGTAGGTTCCAATGTGTCCGGAGCCTCCGATGACGATAATCTTCATTCAGGGTTCAGGATAGCGGAGTTGCCCCAGAGCGGGCGCTTGACCACCGGCGCACAGGAGGCCGATGGTGTCGTCCCACGGGGGGCCTGACGGGCGTTCGGTATTAAACCACTTTGGAGTCCAGAACTCTGGTTCTTTTCCGCCGTGGCATATATCATACGAGTGATGCCGCTCGAGTGTCGAGCGCACGGGGGATATCGTTGAATTTTGCACGCCACGCCGCGTTTGCGCTCGTGTTTCTTGTCCTGAACCTGCATGCACAGCCGAAGGAGGGGCCCTGGTCCGGCGTCGTTCGCGACGAGTCGGGCGGGGCGGTCAGCCGAGCAACCGTGCGGCTATCGGCGGGCGCGGCACGGCTTTCGGCCATTACCGATGAGGCCGGTCACTTTGTTTTTGACGCGGTGCCGAGCGGCGAGTACTCGCTGGCTGTCGACGCGCACGGCGTGACGGCCAGCTATCCGGCCCGCCTGGCGCTGCCCGGTGCGCGCGCGGCCGCGATCGTGTTGGGGACCGGCGGCGTCCTTTCGCTGGGCGCGGGAGAGCCACGCGATGGGTCGGGCGGCGAGAGGCTTTCGAGCAAGGAGGTCTCCGGTCTGCCTCTGAATAAGCGCGACTTTAGCCAGTTGCTGCTGCTCGCCGCCGGAACCATGACCGACACCAACGGCGCGGCGAACTTCACCCAGCAGTTTGCCGTGAACGGACAGCGCGGCACCGCCGCCGTGTTCTCCATGGACGGGGCCTACATCAGCGATCCGGAGATCGGCGGCGGAACCTTCACCAACTTCAACGTGGACGCCGTGGAGGAGATACGGTCGAGTTCCGGATTGATGCCGGCCGAGGTCGGACGAGGAGCGGCCGGTTACACCGATATCATCACGCGGTCGGGTACAAATGAGTTGCACGGATCCGTGTTCGAGTTTCTGCGCAATGCCGCGCTCGATGCGCGCAACTTCTTCGACCGGCGGTCGTTCGCTCAGCCAGGCCGCATTCCGCCGTTCGTCCGCAATGAGTTCGGGTTCACCAATGGCGGGCCGGTGCGAATTCCCGGCTTGTACGATGGACGGAACAAGACTTACTACTTCGGGCAGTATCAGGGGTTCCGGCAGGTGCTGGGGACGACTCAGGTGCTTTCCGTGCCGACGGCCGCCGAACGCTCCGGCGTGGATACGACCGCCTTTGCCGGCGATACGCTGTACGTGCCCGTGGATGCGAAGATTTCGAAGCTGATCGCGCGCTACCCGCTGCCGAATGATCCTGGCGGGGCGTTCGGCGCCCGCACCTACGCAACGTCGTCCAAGGTGAAGACGGTCACCGATCAGTTTTCGGCGCGGATCGACCATAACTGGAGCGACCGTACGAAGTTGTTCTTCCGGGCCACCTTCGATAACATCACCGGGCCGACGACTAATCCCGAACAGACGGCGATCGATCCGACGTTCGCCGTCGAGTATCAGGACCGGCAGCGGAATGTGGCGTTTTCCGTGATACGGTCGCCGTCGGCTGGCTTCACGTCGGAGACGGGCGTCAGTTTCATCCGCACCACGCCGATTTTCCCATCGAGGAATTTCACCGATCCGGGGCTGAAGTTCGGCGATAGCTTGTACGAGGCGTTCAATAAGCCGGCGGGGTCGGTGATGGGCTCGTACGGGAATCTCTACCAAGTGCGGCAGAACTTCACGCACGTCCGTGGGAAACATACGATCAAGTGGGGCGGCGAGTGGCGCGGGAATCGCGATACGACTGTGTATGGGATGAGCCCGAATGGCGAATACCAGTTCGGCGGCGGGACCGCTTACTCGCCCGTTGCGATACGGTCGGCGAGCGGACTGCATAACATCGAGGCGGGCGACGCGCTGCCAGATTCGTTGACTGGACTGCTGACGGCGAGCGCATTCACTTACAACCTGGCGGTCGCGCCGGCGATGTTTCCACAGGGCGATCATATCGGGGACGCCGGCATCCAGCGCGACTCCTTAGACCTATACGTGCAGGATAGCTGGAAGGCGTCAAGCAAGCTGCTCGTGAATTATGGGCTGCGCTATGAGATGGCCTCGCGTATACGGGAGCGTTCGGCGCAGACTTCGGCGCTCGATTTCCATACGGCGAACGGGAAGCCGGCGGTCAACCTGCTGATTCATCCCGATCCGGCGTACCGGTGGGATCCGGCCGGGTTCGGTCCGCGGATGGGCGTGGAGTGGAATGTCGCCAAGGATACCGTGGTGAGGGCGGGAGCGGGGTTGACCACGATTCTCATCAACCTGTGGCAGAACAACGCGCTGACCGGGGGGACGCCGTTTGTGGTGTATCCTCGGCTGACGGCCGCGCCCGGCAATCCGATTCGTTTCGGGGTGACGATTACGCCGGCGCAACTGCCTACGGTTTATACGACGAGCGGCCAGCCGGTGTTTTCCTCGGGTGACTCCAAGCAGGTCCCGGTGAATACGTTAATGGACGTGCAGCGCTTTGAGAACGAATTGGCCGCGTTGTCGCCCGATCATCAGATTACGCCGCTGAACGGCGCGGGCGTGTCGCGCGACCTGCGCAACGGCTACATCGGGACCTGGACGCTCGGCGTGGAGCGGAAGATCCGCGCAGTGACGGTGAACGCTTCCTATGTGGCAACGGCCAGTGTGAAGTTGACCGCCGCCGATCAGCCCAACGCCTACACCGGGGCCACGGCTGAGTTTGCGCGGTATACGCAGTTCGATGCGAAGGGCCAGGTTACGGGCGGCTTCGGGCCGATCTTCCTGGTGAACAATCACGCGCATTCGAGTTATCACGCCATGCAGGCGTCGGCGTCGAATCAACTAACTTCCTGGGGACTGGGCGTGCAGGCAAGTTACTCGTGGTCTAAGTCGCTGGACGATGTCAGCGGGATTTTGGGAGCGACGCCTTCCCAGGATCCCTTCCACACGCGACTGGAGAAAGGCCCGTCGACCTTCGATGTGTCGCACGCGATGAGTTTCAGCCTGTTTCAGGACCTGCACGCCGATCGCGCGCCGCTCGTCGGGCGGTTGGGAAAGAAGGTGATGGGCGGGTGGCAGATGCTCGCGATCGGCAGCGTGAATACGGGGCTGCCCTTCACCGTGCTTTCGGGCATTCAGCAGACCGGCGCCGGGGCGGGAGGCGCGGATCGGCCGGATCAGATCGGAACGCCCCCTTTTTCGACCAGCCGGACGATCCGCGAGGATTACTTCGGGCTGGGCGACGGCAACGCATCCTATTTCCAGATCCCGATCGGCGTCACGGGCGGGACGGGTCCGAACCAGGGTCGCTTCGGCGCGCTGGGGAGGAACACGTTCCGCGGCCCGATGTTCCACAACTTCGATGTCGCGTTCATCAAGGATACGCCGCTAGCGGTTCGAAACGGACGGGAGCGCGCGGCGCTCCAGTTCCGCGGCGAATTCTTCAACGTGTTCAACGTGGTGAACTTCGGCCTACCGCAGAATACCCTGCTCGGCGCGGGGTTTGGGCGGATCGCCAAGACGGCGGGGTCGTCGCGCCAGATACAGTTTTCGATGAAGGTGATTTTCTGACGACGGCCGCCGGAGGGCCCGGCGCCCCGATATAATTGCGTTTCCCATTGTCCTTAATCCGCAGGAGAACATAACCGATGACTTTCAAGGCCTTGACGCCGGCGGCTCTGATGGCCGCGCTGTTGGTGAGTTCCACGAGTTTCGGCCAGCCGCAGGTTCCGGCGCCGCCCAATTGTCCCGCTGAGGGATTTCAAGGCGGATTTACGCGTGGCTGCCCGCAGCGGCAGTTCGCCAATCCCTCCGACGTCGCCGCGTTGATGGCGGCGCTTCCCGACAAGCCCTACGCCGCGCCCAAGAGCGTGCGCCGAGTGCTGGTGATCGCTCGCGCGCTGACGTGGGTGCATACGTCGATTCCGCTGGCGGCGAAGATGGTGGAGTATCTGGGCGACCGCACCGGCGCCTGGATGACCGATATCACCTATGACGTCTCCGTGGTGACGCTAGAGAACCTGAAGCGCTACGACGCGGTGTTTCTGGACAATACGACGGGCGAGTTCCTGAACGACGCCAACGACAAAGGCGCCACCGATGTTCGCAAACAGGCGTTGCTCGACTTTGTGAAGAGCGGCAAGGGAATCGCGGGAATCCACGCCGCCACCGATTGTTACCACACCACGGGACGTCCAGCGACGCCGGGCGGCCCGGCTACTCCCCTGGTGGGCACGTGGCCCGAGTTCAACCAAGCCATGGGCGGGTTCTTCAAGTTCCACTGGGTATATCCGACGCTGATCACGGTGAAGATCGACGACCCGGCGAGCCCGCTGACTCAGATGTTCTCACCCAAGGGCTACGACATCGTGGACGAGACGTACACGTTCGCGCAGGATTCGTTCAGCCGCAAGCGCGTGCACGTGCTGACCAGCGTCAACTACCAGAAGATGAGCAATGAAGATAAGGCGAAGGAGCCGGCCGCGACCAAACGCACCGACGGCGATTACGCGTTGAGCTATATCCAGCGCGTGGGCTCGGGCCGAGTGTTTTACGAAGCGCACGGGCATGACGAGAAGGTGTACTTTTCGCGGCCGTTCGTCGCCCACATGCTGGCCGGGATTCAGTACGCGCTGGGCGATCTGGCGGCGGACGACAGCCCGAGCGAGAAGTAGACCGAACTCCGCTCAGCGGGAGTGTCGGCGCCAGGCGGCAACCTCGTAGCGGCCGGGGGCGCGGGAGTCCACGCCCTCGGCCCGCAGGAGGATTTCAAACCAGGGAATGGTCTGGCTTCCCGCCGAGAGCGTCCGCAACATGGCGCCGAAGGCTTCCGGATTGAGCAGGAAGCTCAGCCCCGCCTCAGTGCCCGCGCTGGTGGTGCCGCTGATCAACAGAGCCCGTTCATCAGGGCCCAGGCCCGGGACGTGGGAGATGACGGCGTAGGATTCAAACGCGCCAGGTCCCTTGTGCTCCACGTAATAGGAGCTTTCCCCGTCCTTCGGGGAACGGTTCAGGATGTAGTCGCCACGATCGTCGTGCAGGCCCTGGAAATTGTTGGCCTGATCGAATATCTCCACCCACGGGTCGGCGCGACGGGCGCCGATCAGGATCACATTCGAACCCTTCAGATCCGGAGTGCGCAGGTCCTTGGGCGCTCGGATGGAGACGCGTCTCAGGTCCATGCCTGGAGCGCGAGCGAGTTGCCAGCAGAACTGCAAATCCACCATGTTGCTGTAGGGCATGGCGCTCAGAGCGGCGGCTCGTTCGGAGGGGGAATTGCCGCGCAGCGCCGCGTTCTGACGGAAGCCCTGGCTGACGTACTCCTGTAGCCGCACGTCGCGCCCCATCATCACTTCGTAGATCACCAGAGCGGTGTCGCTCGGCACGATTAAGGCCGGGCGCGTATCGGAGAGGAAGGTTCCCCAGAATCGGCGGGAGTAGTCATCCGGGGCCGCGGACCGGCTGATATAGAGATACGCCGCCGCGAGCAACGGAACCACGGCCACCACCGCTACGAGATAGAGCGACCGTCTCCACTTCGGGTCTGGAGGGGGCGGCGCCGCCGGCAGGGGAACGGCCGGTTCGTCCGCCGCGGGCAAGAGCTCAACCGTATCGGGGTGAGGTTCGAAATAAGGGACGTACCCGCCCTTGGGGATGCGGATGAAGTACGGCTCAGCCCTGCCGTCGGCTTCGAAATAATCGTCCAGGCGCTTGCGGAGGAGGCGGGCGTGCGAGCGGACGATACTGTCCTCGCCGGGATTGTACCCGACGTGGCGGTCGAAAACATGCACTCCGACCTGGGTCTCGTTGATCTGGTCGGAATTCCCCGTGAGCGCGCGCTCGCAGACAAAAACAAGGAACTGGCTCAGGCGGGCGGACTTGGAGAACGCCTGGCTGGCCAGGACGCGTTCGACTACACTCCAACGAGGGTCGTTGGTTGCCGGACTCCCACTGCCGGCGGGACCCACGCTCCGATTCATCTGTCGCCGTCTTTCGACCCAATTGTATCACGGCCGTCACAGGCGCCATTTCACCTTCCCTCCCGGAGGTGAAAAACGTCCCCAAGTAATTGATCCAAAAGGAAAAGTAGAAGAGACATGTCAAGTGACCGTGAAATCACATTGCGCGGGGGGCGGAATCGGCAGAACCTTTGAATCACCTACGTACTTTAAGGAGGTCTATGCAGCGAATACTTCTGTTTTTAGCGCTCGCCCTGCTAGCGAACGCACAGGTTGACCGAGGCAGGATTAGTGGGTACCTGCGTGACGCCAGCGGCGCGGTGTTGCCGAACGCGCCGGTGCGTGTGATCAACGAGAACACCGGCGTGACGGCCACGACGAACTCCAACGAGGTCGGTTACTACCAGATCCCCGAATCTGTTGCCGGGCTCGTACACGGTAAGCGTTGAAGCCCCAGGCTTCAGGAAATCTGAGCATGTTAATATCCGCCTGAGCGCCGGCTCGGAGATGGCGATCGACATGCAAATGCAGGTCGGCGGCGCCACCGAGTCCGTAACCGTGGTGGCCTCGGCGGCGGCCGTGCAGTCCGACACCGCACAATTAGGTCGCGTGGTGGAAGCCAAGCAACTCGACGAACTCTCCTTGAGCGGAGAGAACCCGCTGGACCTGATTTACACCAAGCCGGGCGTGATTGGCTCCGTGGTGGATGGCTTCGATTGGGCGGTGACAACGATGCGCGCCTACGTCAATGGGATGCGCCGGGACGAAGACATCGTCACCGTGGATGGCGCCATCGCTACCCGGACCCGGGGCCACCAGGCCGTGTTGGGCGTCATGGGCGCCGACATGGTGCAGGAGGTCCAGATCTTCACTTCCGGATCCAACGCCGAATACGGCCGCGGCGGCGGCGGCCAGTTCCGCTTTGTGACGAAATCCGGAACCAAGCAGTTCCACGGCAACATGTGGGAATTTCTTCAAAACAGCGCCTTCAACGCCAACACCTGGGCCCGGAATCGATCGGGCGTAGCGAGCCAGGCCGCGGCGCCGGCGCCGTACACGTTCAACCAGTTCGGGTTCACCATCGGCGGCCCGGTGTATATCCCGGGCAAGTTCAACTCCGATCGCAACAAGCTGTTCTTCTTTGTCGGCGAGGAGTTCGAACGGCTCCGCCAGACGATGATCTCGTCGGCCACCGTGCCGAGCGTCGCCGAGCGCCGGGGCGACTTCAGCGAACTGTTGACCTCCAACCCGGTGTACGGCTCCAGCCGCATCATCAAGGATCCGCTGACGGGCGCGGCGTTCCCGGGCAACATCATCCCGACCTCGCGGCTGAGCACGAACGGCCTGGCGATGTTGAACGCCTATCCGCTGCCGTTGGCCGGCTACCAGAGCGGCTCCAACAATTGGACGAGTTCGAACGGCCAGCCGGCCAACCAGCACAAAGACACTTTCCGCGTGGACTACAACATCACCAGCACTGAAGCCCTGGTGTTCCGCGGCAGCCTGTGGCACTGGGACCAGTGGGACGCCTTCAGCGACGCCACCAACCACGTGCGCCGGCACAGCCACAACCTGGGCGACACGTCGGTGGTCAGCCTGTTGAGCACCCTCAGCCCGACCCTGGTGAATGAGTTCTCCATCTCGGCGAACAAGGACAGCTACACCAACGACCTGGCCACCGACACGCCGATGGGCGGCCTGCGGAGCAAGTTCGGCATCACCTATCCGTTGATCTATCCGAACAACAAGCAGATTCCGGACAAGATTCCGACCATCGAAATCAGCAACTTCACCACCATCGACGGCACCTCGTCGCCGCTGCACAGCGCGGGTCCGATCTACCAGATCTCCGACAACATCACCAAGACGCTGGGCAACCACACCATCAAGGCCGGATTCCTGTTCGACCGATCGGGCGAAAACGACCTGGACCAGATCTCGGGCAGCGCGACGGCGGGCGGCACCAACAACCAGAACGGCGATTTCCAGTTCCGCGATTCCACCACGGGCGGCGCCGGCCTGGCACTGGCGAACGCCGCGCTGGGACGCTTCGACAGTTACGCCGAATACGGCCAGAAGAACTACACGCTGTTCCGCTCCAACAGCTTCGACCTGTTTGTACAGGACGGCTGGAAGGTGAACCCGAAACTGCGCCTGGAGTTCGGCGTCCGTTACAACTACTGGCCGGGCTTCTACGCCGAGTGGAACAACTTCGCCGAATTCCGGCCATCGTTCTACGATGCCTCGAAAGCCGCCGTGGTGAACCCGGTGACCGGACTCATCGTGAGCGGCAACCGCTACAACGGCGTCGTGTTGCCGGGTTGCGGTTGGCCGAACGGCGCCAAGGGCCGGCTGGACGCGGCGGGCGACCCGCAATTCGACAGCCTGTTCCATTGCCTGGACCGCAGCCTGGCGAATACGCCGAAGAACGTGTTTGAGCCTCGTTTCGGGCTGGCCTACTCGCTGAACAGCAAGACCGCCATCCGGGCGGCGGCGGGCGTGTTCCACTACCGCATGTTGATCGACGACAGCAACCACACGGGCGCGAATCCGCCGGTGCAGGCTCTCACGCAGGTGGTGGCCGGCTCGGCCGACAATCCCGCCGGAGCGGGCGCGGTCCTGAATCCGCTGCCGCAGTCGCTAAACGATCCGAACCGGAAGATCCCGACCTCATTCAACTGGAACTTCACGGTGCAGCGGGAGTTGCCGAAGTCGATCGCCCTCGAGGTGGCCTACGTCGGAACGCGGGCCTACCACCTGCTGCGTCAGATGAACATCAACTCGCTGCAGGCCGGCACGCTGCAGGCAAACCCGGGAGTGGCGGCGGCTGCACTGCGGCCTTATCTGGGCCTGGGCACCATCATCGAGAGCGCCTTTGCGGCCGGTTCGCATCACAACAGCCTTCAGGTGGCGTTGGAGCGCCGGTTCAAGGCAGGGCTCGGATTCAGCGTGGCCGATACGTGGTCGAAGACCATCGACAGCGCCTCGGACCGCAGTTCGCTGCTGTTCAACGCGTATAACGACAAGGGCTATATCGGGCCTGCGGATTTCGACCGCACGCACGTTCTGGTGATGAATTCCATCTACGAACTGCCGCTATTGAAGCACAACACAAGCCTGATGGGGAGGATCTTCGGTAAGTGGGAGATCACCACCCTCGGTCAGTTCCAGACCGGCCTTCCCTTGTGGGTGACCAGCGGAACGGACCAGGCCGGCGTCTCCACGGGCAACGGCAACCAGCCGTGGAACGCCATCGGCGACCCGTCCGTATCGGATCCGCAGTTCTCCAACTCGAACTCGGATTCCAACTATTACTTCAATCCGAAGGCGTTCGCCCTTCCCGCGGCCGGCACGTTCGGCAACGCCGGGCGGAACAGCCTGCGGGGCGTCGGCTCCATCAACTGGGACGCCGGATTGCGCAAGGACTTCGCCTTCAGCGACACCAAGCGCTTCCAGTTCCGTTGGGAACTGTACAACCTGATGAACCACCCTAACTGGTCCGATCCGAACACCACCCCGACCAGCGGTTCGTTCGGGCGCGTGCAGAGCAAGACCGGCAACCGAAGCATGCAGTTCGGTTTGAAGTATTTCTTCTAAGGTCTCAAGGCAGCGACAATGAAGCACCCCCTCGTCAGGAACGCCCGGCCGTCATACACGCGGCGGGGCGTCCTGGCGGCGGCGGCGGCGCTCACGGCGTCCGCCGCGCCGCAATCCCCCAAACCAGCCTCACGCTCGTGGCGTCCGAAGGTTGGCGCCATTATCCGGTTCTCGGAGAAGAACCTCGATTTCTGCAAGCAAACAGGCTTCAACAGCATCCAACTCAGCGCGGGTTACAACGGATTCGACCATAAGATCGGCGACCGTGAGTTAGCCCAGGCAAAGGACGTCATCCAGCGTTCGGGACTGTATGTTTCGAGCATAGGCTGGGGCGACAACCATATCGATCCGGACCCGGCCGGCCGCCGGGCGATGAATCAGACGATGGCCAGGATCATCGAGATCGCGGGCAAACTCGGGATTCCGAACGTCGGCACGATGTCCGGAACCATGCCCGGCCGCCCGCTCGAAGAACAGGCCGCCGAAATCGTCAAGGTTTACACGGAGCAGTACTTTCCTCTCTGCCAGAAGTACAACGTCCGGCTATTGTGGGAGCCCTATCCGCGCGGCCCGAACATTGCGACGGGGCCGGTAGGTTATGAGGCGTTGTTCAAGGCGTTCGGCGACTGCCCCTATGTGGGCCTTCAATTCGACCCGTCCCATTTCATCTGGCAGATGATGGACCCGATCCAATGCGCGCGGGATTTCATCGACAAGATCTACGACGTGCACCTGAAGGACACGGAGATCCTGTGGCCCGTGTTGCGCAAGGTGGGAATTCAGCCGTTGAATCGCGCCCGATGGTGGCGGTTCCGGCTGCCCGGATTCGGCGCGGTGGATTGGAAGGCGTTCTTCACGACGCTGATGGAGGCTGGATACGAAGGGGCCATGAACATCGAAAGCGAAGACCACTTCTATTATCCCGACTACGCCGGCGCGGAGTTGACCGAGCAGTGCAAGGAAGGATTACGGGTGACGTCGCGGTTCCTACGCCAGTACGTCCCCATGGACAAGGAAAGGACCTGAACAATGGCGCTTGACCGCAGAGAATTTGTGAAAGGGGGCGCCGGCGTAGGCATGGCGCTGGGACTGGCGCGGACCGCGAAGGCCGCCTCCGCCAACGACCGGATCAACATCGCCGTGGTCGGCATGGGCGGACGGGGTAACTACCACGCCAAAATCCTGGATAAGTTCCAGCAGGAGGGCGTCTGCCAGGTGGTGGGCGTCTGCGACGTCTACCAGCGGCGTCTGACCGCGTTCAAGGAACGCTACAAGTGTTACGGGTCGCTCGATTATCGGGAGGTGGTGAGCCGCAAGGATGTGGACGCGGTGCTGATCACCACCCCCGACCACACCCACGCGCCCATCAGCCTGGCCGCCATGGACGCCGGCAAGGATGTGTACGTCGAAAAGCCGATGACGCACACCATCGAAGAAGCCCGCCAGATGGTGGAGAAGGTGAAGCAGACCAAGCGCGTGCTTCAGGTCGGCTCGCAGACCACCTCGGCCGCGCAATGGCATCTGGCCAAGAAGGCGATCGCCGACGGCATGATCGGCCAGATGATCATGAGCCAGGGGTCGTATCATCGCAACTCGAACGAAGGCGAGTGGAACGGGTCGATCTACGACGGTCCCCCGAATCCAGCCGCGGGTCCCCAGGGCAAGGGCGAGGACTACGTGGACTGGAAGGCGTGGCTGGGCCCGGCGCCCAACCGGCCCTTCAACACCGACCGCTTCTTCCGGTTCCGCAAATATTGGGATTATTCCGGCGGGATCGCCACCGATCTGTTCTATCACGTGATCGCGCCGCTCAACGTGTGTTGGAGCGAGCCGCAGTTTCCCTTCAAGGTGATGGCGGGCGGCGGCATCTGCGTATTCAAGGACGAGCGAGAGGTTCCCGACACGTTCCACCTGGTGGCGGAATACAAGAAGGGCCACTCCGTAGTGCTGAGTTCGTCGATGGCGAACGACGAGCACATACCGGGACTGATCCGCGGTCATGAGGGATCGATCGTGATGGTGGAGCACGGCCAGTTCGAACGCTATTCGCCCTATATCACCGTGCGGCCGCAGAAGTCCGTGATGAGCGACGCCTACAAGGCCAAGTGGGGCGCCGAGGATATCAAGATCGACGTTCCGCGCGAGAACCTGATGCAGAAGCATTACACGAACTTTTTCGAGTGCATGCGCACGCGGCGGCAGCCGACGCTCGACGTTCATACGGGAGCGTGCGCGCAGGTGCTGGTCACTATGTCGGTGGAGGCCTACCGCGAAGGACGCACGCTGTACTTCGACGAGACCAGCTGGAAGACCCAGACAAAGCCTCCCAAGGCGTAAGCGAAGGCGAAAGCGGAATCCGTAGCCCCCTGGGGATTCCTCTGTCGTACTCCGCTTACTTCCGCGCGCGGTCGGCTTGCGGGGCTGGACCGCGCGCGGCACGGGCGATCACCGCCGGCGCGGCTCGATAATACGGAAGCTGCCGCTGGCGTGGAGCATGCTGAACAGGTAGAGCATGCCGTCGAAGTACCGCTGCTCGCCCGACGGCATGGGCGTGTTCCATAACTCCTCCACAAAAGCCTTCGAAACGGTCCCGTCACTGGCCGCAAGGCTCCCGACGGCCGCCGCCGCGAGCATCCCAACGGAGTGCCGGTTCGATAGCGGCTTGCCGTCCAGCGTGTACCGGTCGGCGAACGTGGACAGGCCCTGTCCGTGGAGGAAGGCCTGCAGTTTGTCGGTCAGCGCGGTCTGGCTCCCGTCCTTCCGCCACCAAGAGTAATCCACCGCCCAGTTGCTGATGCTCCGCCAGGAGTCATAACCGAAGGCCGCGGGCTGGCCGTTGAACCCTATCATGGGCGTTTCGTCGAAATAGGCGGTGTCCTGCGTCAGTCCGGTCGCCGGACCGGTCACTTTATGGAACAGGTCGCGGCTGACGTCGGCGGCCTTGGCCCAGAATTCGCGGTCCTCGCGAGGACCCCAACGCGCCCATAGTTCATAGAAGGCCGGCAGATGATAGGAGGGGTCGGTGAACGTCATGTCCACGTTCGGGACGAAGCGGATCATGTAGTGCTCCTCGTCCACCATCGGCCCAATGGAGATGGCGCGGGCTTCCCAAGGAGCGGGGGCGCGCGGCGCGGGCGGCGGACCGCCCTTGGCGGCGAGTTCTTTCAGGCGGGCGGCGTTGTTCGGGCTGGGCCAGGGGCGGTTGGGCTGGATGAAGGGCGGATCCTCGGGCCGAACACGGAAGGGTCCATTGGCCGTCAGAACCGGGTGATGGCGCATGAGGCGGAGGAGTTTGTCGGCCTCGGCGCGGTAGTTGTAGATGCCCTTGCCGTCGCCCCAACGGTGGGAGGCGAAGTAGAGCGCCATCACGAAGTACTCTTCCCCGTCCGGCGCGGCGCCGGTGGCGCGGGGCGTACCGTCGGTGTTCAGGGACCAAGCGAAGTAACCGACCGAGGGGTTCTTCGGATCAGTGGTCAACATGTAGGTGTTGGCCCAGTTCCAGATGGCGTCGAACTCGCGCTTCTTGTCGAGTTGGACGGCGATCATCATGCCGTAGCTCATGCCCTCCGAGCGCGCGTCGTTGTTAGCCCAGTCGGTGATGTAGGCGAGAGGACCGTTTTCGTTCGCGCCGGTTTCGAAATAGACGCGTTCCTCCTGGCCGTCGCCGTGGAA
This sequence comes from Acidobacteriota bacterium, assembly GCA_018268715.1. Lineage (GTDB taxonomy): Bacteria > Acidobacteriota > Terriglobia > Bryobacterales > Bryobacteraceae > TMP-7. Next base: position 48,052 of record JAFDVZ010000020.1, read on the forward strand.
GAACTGATGGAACGCCTTCTCGATCTTCGCACTGGTTTCGGCGGGGGAGTGGCCCTGTTCGGCGAACAGGTCGCGATAGCGGCCGTTGGCGTAGGCGCCCGAGCCATCGCCGGGGAAGGCTTTGATCTCTCCGAGCGGCGCGTTGACGTGCGGCTTGGGGAAGGCGGGACGCGGCGACGCCTTCTTTTCAGTGGGAGCGTCCTGGGCGGCGGCTCCGAAAGCCGCGAGAAACGCCAGAATCAGGCGGATGAACAGTGCGCGATGAAGAGTGGGCAACGGGGTGGCCTCCGCAGGTCTCACTATATCGAGGGTTGGACGGAGAGCCAAGGGCGTCGGGCCGGGCGGAGGATTCGATTTTCGCCGCAGACGGGCGCCTTATCAGGCAGTTCCGACCCTTCCGGATGTTACAATTAGACTTCCCCGCAATGGACCAGCTCAAATCACTTATCCGGGAAATCCCTGACTTTCCGAAGCCCGGAATTCTCTTCTACGACATCACCACGCTGCTGAAAGATGCGGGCGGGTTGCGCCAGACCATCGACTCGCTGGCGGCGCGATATGCGGGCCAGGGCATCGACGTGGTGGCCGGCATGGAGGCGCGCGGATTCATCTTCGCCCCGGCCGTCGCCTGCGCCATCCAGGCCGGGTTTGTCCCGGTGCGCAAGCCGAAGAAACTGCCGGCGGCGGTGGAACGCGTCGAGTACGCGCTCGAGTATGGGACCGACGCGATCGAGGTCCACAAGGACGCCATCCAACCCGGCCAGCGCGTGTTGATCGTGGATGACGTGCTCGCCACTGGCGGCACCGCGGCGGCGACCGTGAAGCTGGTGGAGAAGCTGCGCGGCAAAGTGGCGGGTCTCGGCTTCGTCATCGAGCTCGATTTTCTGAACGGACGCTCGAAGTTGTCCGGGCAGGACGTGTTCTCGCTGTTGCACTACTGACAGCGATGTCCGAACGCAGCGCAACGGTCCGATCCTTCGCCAAGATCAACCTCGACCTCAGGGTCCTTTACAAACGGCCGGACAACTTTCACGAACTCCGCACCATCTTCCAGACCATCTCTCTGGCCGATACGATTCGTATTGACTACCGCAAGGCGAAAACGACCCGGCTGGCGATCGAGGGCAACATCGACATCCCGGACAACCTGATCCTGCGGGCGGCGCAGGCCGTGCTCGACCACGGCCGCGTGTCGGCGGAAGTGCGCTTCGGGCTCGAGAAGTGCATCCCGATGGGCGCGGGGTTGGGCGGGGGGTCGAGCAACGCGGCGGCGGTGCTGCTGGCGTTGCCCGTGCTGGCGGGTTTGCGCATTCCGCTCGAAACGCTGGGGCGCATCGGCGCCGGGCTGGGCAGCGACGTGCCGTTCTTTCTGTACGGCGGCACGGCGCTCGGCATCGGCCGAGGCACGGAGTTGTATCCCCTGGCGGACGTCCCCCCGCACGCGGGAATACTGGTGGCGCCCGGTGTTCACGTCTCGACCGCGGAGGCGTACCGGGACCTGGGACGCCGTCCGGTCACCGAACTGTCACCGTCCGGTGACCCTGCATTGACATTGGCGGAAGCGGGCGCCGATACTGATGGTTTCCGGTCGCTGGTTTGGAGGCTGGCGGCCGCGCGTCCCAGCGAGGGGTGGGCCCGGCTTTGCACCAACGATTTCGAGCCGGCGGTATTTGCCCGACACCCGGAACTGCTCGCGATCAAGAGACGGCTGGCGAAGGTGGGCGCGTCGCCGGCGATGATGACGGGAAGCGGGTCGGCGCTGTTCGGCCTGTTCCAGACGTCCGCGGAGGCCGAATCGGGCTTTGCGGCGTTGACGCGCCGCAGTTCGGCGGAAACCCTCACCACGCGAATCACGTTGATGACCAGAAGCCGTTACCGCAGTGAGTGGCGGCGGTTCCTGGCTGGACAAATCGATCCCGACATTCAATGGCCGCCACAAAGCTCGTACTCAAAACCATGAGGTTCGAACGACTCAAGATTTTCACCGGCAACGCCAACGCCGCGCTGGCGCGCGAGATCTGCGAATGCCTGAATTCCCCGCTCGGAGCCGCCACCGTGCGGTCGTTTTCCGACGGAGAGATTCATCTGCAGATCCAGGAGAACGTGCGCGGAGCTGATGTTTTCGCCATTCAGCCCACCTGTAATCCGGTGGACCGTAACTTGATGGAATTACTGCTGATGATCGACGCGTTGAAGCGGGCCTCTGCACAACGCATCACGGCAGTGTTACCCTATTATGGGTACGCTAGGCAGGACCGTAAGGACCGGCCCAGGATGCCGATTTCGGCGAAATTGGTGGCAAGCCTGCTCGAAAGGGCGGGTGCGAACCGGATCCTGGCGCTCGATCTGCACGCCGCTCAGATTCAGGGCTTCTTCGAAATCCCGGTCGACCACCTGTTCGCTACTCCGGTCTTAATCGAACCGTTCGCTGGCCTGAAAGGGGAGCGTTTGACGGTGGTTTCTCCGGACGCGGGAGGAGTCGAGCGGGCGCGTGCGTTCGCAAAGCGGCTGGACGCGCCGCTGGCGATTATCGATAAACGCCGAGAGGAAGCCAACGTCTCCGAAGTGATGCACATCATCGGCGACGTGGAAGGGCGGCACTGCCTGATCGTGGACGATTTGATCGACACGGCGGGCACGCTGGTGAAGGCGGCCGATGCGCTGGCCCGGCAAGGGGCCCTGCGGGTGAGCGCCTGCGCCACGCACGCGGTGCTGTCGGGGCCGGCGATGGAGCGTATCGAGAATTCGCGGATCGACAAGGTGGTGGTCACCAACTCGATTCCGCTGAGCGAACGGGCAGCCGCGTCGGGCCGGATACAGGTCCGGTCGGTGGCGCACCTGCTGGCGCAGGCCATCCAGTCGATTCACGAGGATGGCAGCGTGAGCACGTTGTTTGTGTGACGCCGCCCTGAAAATGGAGCGGCGCTGAACCGTCGGAAGAGCGGTTCCGGGCCAGTGTCCGGCGTCCTCGCCAGAGTGAGGCGGCCGGAGTCCTGGCGAAATGAGAGAAGGATATGAAGAAAGACATCATCATTGACGCGGAACCGCGCGAGTCGCGCGGCAAGAATGAAGCCCGCCGGCTGCGCGCCCGCGGTTTGGCCCCGGCCATTGTGTACGGCGCCGGAAAGGACCCGGTGGCGGTGGCGGTGAAGCCCCAGGACATCACCAAGATCCTGCAGAGCGCCACGGGCCACAACAGCATCTTCGAAGTGAAGATCGCCGCCGTTGAGACCACGCCCGTCATGGTGGTGGACTGGTTGAACGATCCGATCAAGAACAACCTGCTGCACTGCGATCTGAAGCGCATCGACATGACCAAGCGCATCTCGGTGAAGGTGCCGGTGAAGACCAGCGGCGAACCGCGCGGCGTGAAGGAGCAGAGCGGCATTTACGAGATCGTCACTCGCGAGGTGGAGATCGAGTGTCTGCCGGCCGAGATCCCGGATGTGTTCACGCTGGACGTGCGCGGCCTGATGCTGGGCCAGAGCCTGCGTGTTTCCGAGATCCCGCTCACCGGTTCGATGAAGCTGCTGACGCCGGGCGACAACCTGATTTCCCACGTGGTCGCGCTGCGCGCCGAGGCCGAACCGGCCGCCGAGGGCGCCGCTGCCGCCGCCGAGCCCGAAGTGATCAAGAAGGGCAAGAAGGAAGAAGAAGGCGCGGCCGACGACAAGAAGAAGAAGTAATCCGGGCCGATGCCGGAGTATTCGTATCTCATCGCCGGACTCGGGAATCCCGGGTCCGGCTACGAAAACACTCCGCACAACCTGGGTTTCATGGTGGTGGACGCGCTGGCCGCCGCCAACGGCGTGCGGGTCACGCGCAAGGAGAATTCAGCGCTTGTCGGGCTGGGCGAGATCGCCGGAAAGCCGGTGGTTCTGGCCAAGCCGCAGACATATATGAACCTGAGCGGCGTGTCCGTAAAGGGGCTGATCGAGCGCTATGAGCTGACTCCGGCCCAGGTGGTGGTAGTCTACGACGAGTTGGATCTGCCGTGGACCGCGCTGAAGATCAAGCCGAAAGGGTCGGCGGCCGGGCATAACGGGATGAAGAGCATCATCTCGAGCCTGGGAGTAAACGAGTTCCCCAGGGTGCGCCTGGGGATCCATCCGGGTCATCCGATCCGGGCGGGAGCGGAGTTTGTACTGGCGCCGTTCAAGCGGAGCCAGCAGAAGGAGTTGGAGGAAACGGTCGACCTGGCACGGTCGGCGGTGGAATCCATAATCGCCGAAGGCGTCGAAAAGGCCATGACGAAGTTCAATCGTCGCGCCGGAGGCTTAAACGAAGAGGAAGAATGAGAGTCTACGAAGAGCTGTTCATCGTCCGGCCGGACGCTGCCGATGAAGAAGTGGACCCCTTAATCGAACAGGTTAAGAGCGTCATCACTTCTGGCGGCGGAACGGTGGAGAAAGCCGAACGTTGGGGCGTGCGCAAACTGGCGTACCGCGTCCAGAAGCGTTCGGAGGGTCTGTATATACTGGTCCAGTTCAGCGCCGGCCCCCAGCTGGTGAAGGAACTCGAGCGCCGTCTGCGCGTGTCGGACCTGGTTCTGAAGTTCATCACGGTCCGCATCGACGAGAAGTTGAAGCGGATCGAGAAGCGCAAGAAGGCTCGCGAGAAGCGCGCCGCCCGGCGTCCGGCGCCTCCGGCTCCGATGGCGGCCCCGGCCGCTCCGGCTCCGATGTTTCCGACCGAAGCCGCTGCGCCTGCCCCTGGCGCTCCCGCCCCAGGCGCTCCCGCGCCCGGAGCCCCTTCCAACGTGACGGAGTAACTTCAGGAGAAACGACATGGCAGAAACCAAAGGTGGAAGACCGGTAGCAGCGTCGCAGCGTCCGACGGGCGGCGACAAGGCGATTGCAGCGAAGAAGCAATACTTCCGGCGCAAGAAGGTGTGCCGGTTCTGCGTCGAGAAGATCGACGACATCAACTACAAGGACGTGAAGTTGCTCAACTCGTTCATCAGCGAGCGGGGCAAGATCACGCCGCGCCGCATCACCGGCGTATGCGCGCCGCACCAGCGCCGTTTGAGCGAGGCCATCAAGCAGGCTCGCAACATCGCGCTGCTGCCGTTTGCGTCGGCGCTCTAGAGGCTAGGAGGATAACGCGATGGAAGTGATTCTCAGGGAAGACATCGAGAAACTCGGCTCGCGCGGGCAGGTTGTGAACGTGTCGCCGGGTTACGCGCGCAATTTCCTTCTGCCGAAGAAGCTGGCTGTGGCCGCGACCGAGGGCAATAAGAAGATCGTGGAGCAGGAGCGCCAGGCGCACCTGCGCCGCGAGGCCAAGGAAGTGGCGGACGCGCAGGATCTGGCGAAGCTGATGGCGAGCGTGACGATCTCGATCGCACAGAAGGCGGGCGAGAACGATCAGCTCTTCGGATCCGTGACGGCGGCCGATATCGCGGCCGCGCTCGAGAAACAGGGCTATACGATCGAGCGTCGCAAGATCCAGTTGGCCGAACCGATCAAACAGATCGGCGAGTATAAGGTGGCCGTGAAACTGCACAAGGAAGTCACCATCGAAATTCCGGTGACTGTGTCCAAGGAAGAGTAGGCTAGAAGACAGTCAGGCGATACCGGGCCGCGGCGGCGCAATGCGCTACCGCGGCCCTTTCGCTTTTTTCAGGCGAGTGACCGAGTTGCTATTTCCGGCCGCAGTGGCGAGAATGATCTGCACGTGCACCGGACGACTCATGCGTTCCCGTCTCTCCCAGGCGTCCTTTGCCTCTTGGCCGCCGCGGCGGCATTCACCCCGGTCGTCCGCGCGGACGTGAACAGCGTGCAGTTGCTTGAGACCGATCCCCGCCCGCCGGCCGCGCTCGACAAATTCGACAAGCTGAACTTCCGCCTTGCCTACACGAGCGATCGTCTGGTGCGGGTCAGCGTGGAGCCGTATTTCCACGGCAAACGCCGGCCGGCGCTTAATGGCGGTATGACGAGCTACGATGCCGGGGCCGGCGAGGCTTACTTCTGGATCTCCTATAATGACGCCGCCACAATCGATCGCGTCGACCTGCTGCTGCTCGACGAAGACACCGGCAAGACGCTGGCGACAGCAACCGCGGCGCTCGACATCTCCTGGTCCGGCGTAGCCGTCGGATCGCCGCGCTCCAATGCGGAATGGGCCGAGCGGCTGCAACAGGACGCTCGCACCCGCGCAAAGCAGAGCGCTGCTCGAAGCGCCAGCCGGCAAGGACCGGGTGGTCGGTTGCTGGCCGGCGCCGCGGGCCTGATCATCATGGCGGCCGGCGGGCTCATGGCGCCAGGGTACTTCGTTTTGCAGGTAGTGTGCCTGTGGCGTTGGAAGGGCGGGTGGCGCAAGGCCGCCGCGGCGCCCATCGCGCTGATGGGGCCAGTGGTCGCCTACGTCCTGTACGCGTCGACGATTGGGGGCAGTAACATTGCGCCGATCGTGATCCTGCTCGCCGCGCCCCTCGGATTCATGTACCTGGTCGTCCTGTGGTTTCTGCGGCGAGGCGCGCTCTCCACCGAAAGTTGACGTGAGATCCGCCGGCGGGGCGTTGCGACGCGTCGTGGTATACTCCTGCCATGAAACGTTTTCTCACACTTTTGTTTTTGGCGTGCTTCCTCTTCGCGATGGCTCCCGCCGTCGACGCCGCCCAGGGTTCCACGACCACAACCCGGAAGGCCAAGAAGAGCAAGAAGTCGCGCAAGGGCAAGAAGGGCAAGAAGCACAAACCCGCCAAGGCGAAGTGGGGTAAGTCGAAGAAGTCCGCACAGCGCAGCAAAGCCTGATCGTGCGCGCCGGTCCGGCGCCAACTGGTACACTCGCCATTGAATGGCAACGATCCTCGACGGCTCGTGGGTGCGCGACCGCATCCTCACCGAGCTGAAACCCCGTGTCCAGTCTCTCGCCGCGACGCAGCGGCCGCCCGGTCTGGCCGTGGTGCTGATTGGCGACGATCCGGGCTCCCAGATTTATGTTCGAAACAAGGTGAAAGCCTGCGCCGATCTGGGCGTCTACAGTGAGAAGTTGACGCCTCCCGCCTCCATCTCGACAGCCGAACTGCTCAGCCTGATTGGCGAATTGAACCAACGGCCCGAAATCGACGGGATTCTGGTCCAGATGCCGTTGCCCAAGCACATTGACTCACGGCGGGTGCTCGAAGCGGTGGATGCGACGAAGGACGCCGACGGGTTTCACCCCACCAACGTCGGCCACCTGGTGGCGAACCGTCCGGCCTCGCGCGCCTGCACTCCCGCGGGGATCATGGAGATGCTCGCCCGCTTCGAGATCCCGATCGCCGGTCGCGAGGCCGTCGTCATCGGCCGCAGCGATATCGTCGGGAAGCCGATGGCCATGATGCTGCTCCACGCCCACGCCACCGTGACAATCTGCCACTCCAAGACCGCGGACCTCCCTGGCGTTTGCCGTCGCGCCGACATCCTGGTGGCGGCGATGGGACGCGCCGCTTTCGTCACCGACGAGTTCATCAAGCCGGGCGCCGTGGTCGTCGACGTCGGCATGAATCGGCTGGACCGCCGAGACGAGGTAGAGCGCATCTTTCGCGGCGACGCTGCGAAACTGGCGGTCTTCGATAAACGCGGCAGCGTTCTGGTGGGTGACGTCGACCCGCACGCCATGGCGGAACGCTCCAGCGCCTACACTCCGGTTCCAGGCGGCGTGGGCCCCCTAACCATTGCGATGCTGATGGCGAACACCGTCGCGCTCGCCGAACGTCACCTTCGGACCGACTGACATGCTCACCGTCGGACTCACTGGCGGACTCGCCAGTGGGAAGAGCCACGTCGGCCGTCAACTCGAAGAACTCGGCTGCCTGCTGATCAAGGCGGACGATCTCGGCCACCAGGCGCTCGCGGCCGGCGGCGAGGCGTACCGCCCGGTGGTGGAGGAATTCGGCGACGGCGTCCTGCGCCCGGACGGAGCGATCAACCGGCGCGCGCTCGCCGCCATCGTGTTCGATCGTCCGGACCGCCTGGCCCGGCTGAACGCCATCGTGCACCCGGTGGTGCGCGACCATACACGCCGGCTGGTGGGCGAGTTCGCGGCCCGCGACCCCCATGGAATCGCCGTCATCGAGGCTGCGATACTAATAGAGACGGGGTCGTACACGAACTACGACCGACTGATCGTGGTGACCTGCTCCGAACAGCAGCAGATCGAGCGGGCCATGGACCGTGACGGCGTCACGCGCGAGGAGGCGTTGTCGAGATTGCGGCGCCAGCTTCCGCTGGAAGAGAAGATACGGTACGCCGACTACGTGATCGATACTTCCGGTAGCAGAGAGCACACCGCCGCGCAAACCCGCGCGGCATACGAGTGGTTGCGGAGTATTTCCCATTGAAGAAGCGAATTCTCTGGATCGCGCTGGCGTTCGTCGCCGGCTTTGTTCTGTTGACCTCCAGGGCCGGGTGGAACCTGAGCCGTTGGAAGCCCATGGCCGGAGCAGGCCGCTTGTGGTCCGGTCCCACGTCCGTACAGGGCGCAGGATTGACCTCCGATGAGGTCAACAACATCGACATCTACCGGTCGAGCCGGGACGCCACCGTTTACATCACCAGCACGGTGTACCGGCGCAGCTTCTGGGACGTCTACCCTGTCAAAGATCTCGGTTCCGGATTCATCCTGGACGAAAGCGGACGGATCCTGACCAACCACCACGTGATCTCGGGCAGCAACCAGGTGGAGGTGACGCTGCCGGACCAGACCAAGTATCCGGCCCAGGTGCTGGTGCGCGATCGGGCCGACGACCTGGCCCTGATCCAGATCCACCCAAAGAAGAAGCTGCCTTTTCTGAAGCTCGGCGATTCCGATAAGCTGCAGGTGGGGCAGAAGGTGCTCGCCATCGGGAATCCGTTCGGACTGGAGTTGACGCTGACTACCGGAGTGGTCAGTTCGCTGGGGCGAACGATCCAGGGCGGACAGAACGAGCAGCCGCTCGAGGGAATGATCCAAACGGACGCAGCGATCAATTCCGGAAACAGCGGAGGCCCGCTGCTGGACTCCCAGGGTAGCGTGATCGGAATTAACACAGCAATTTATGGGCCAAACGGCGGCAACATCGGCATCGGATTCGCCATGCCCATCAACCGCGCCAAGGCGATGCTCGACGACTACCAATCAGGTAAGAGTTTTCGCCGAGCCCGGCTAGGGGTGACGGTGGTCTACATCGCGGGCGATCTGGCTCAAGCGCTCGACCTACCCCGGGAGGGAGGTCTCCTGGTGCAGGAGGTCGGCAACGGGTCGGCAGCCGCATCCGCGGGTATTCGTGGCGCCCGCGAGCTCGTAATCATCGGAAATGCGCAAGTAGGGGTAGGGGGAGATCTTATAGTCAGCGTGGATGGAAAACCCGTGGACCGTCAGGACGCCATCAGCCGGGCCCTGGCGAAGAAGCGCGCGGGCGACACGCTTGAGCTAACCGTATATCGAGCCGGCCGGAAGATGACAGTCAAAGTTCGCCTGGGGGAGGCGCCGGACGATCCAGCCTAGGTTCTAGTACTTAGGGGTCGTAGGATTCATTTGACGGAGAAAAGTAAACATGTTAGCCTCAGTAGTCGACAGTTCGACGAATTGTCTTCGGAGGCACACTAGATGAAGATTGCGAAACTACTTGTTCTCTCTCTGTTGGTTTCGTTCGCTGCGCCGGCATTTGGCGCAATCGTGATTGACTTCGGAACCGGCGTGGCCGGCTCCGGCGGTACGTTCAACCTCTTGACCGGCGGCAACGCAAGCGGCACCAACATTCCGATTGGGAGCATGACCGTTGTTGGGTCAGTCGGGCATGACGGTGTATACGCGGTGAGCGGGACCTGTTCGGGAAGCGGTGGCGCGAACGTCGGTTGCTTGAACTTCAACACCGCCACCAACACGGTGACCATCACTGGCGCGGTGACTTCTCTCGGCGTCGGATCCCAGACCCTGTTGACCGGTTCGTTCCTTAACTGGACCGCCAGCGATGTCGGCTTGACGTCGGCCTACGGTCCGGACAGCAAAGCGACCGCCCTGTTGACCGCACTCGGCGCGAGCCCCAACACCCAATTCGCCTATTTCGGCTTCTCGCTTTCGGCCAGCGGCAGCGGCACGGCGGCGATCAGCACCGACATTCGGAACAGCGGCGTTCCCGAGCCGGCGAGCATGTCGCTCATCGGCCTGGGTCTGGCTGGCTTGGCGTTGGCGGGCCGCCGCTTTCGTCGCGCGTAACTGACCGTTTGAAGGATCTCCTATCCAACCAGGGCGCTTAGGGACGAACTCCCAAAGCGCCCAAGTTGTTTTTAGCCCGCCTGTAGCGCCCTCCTCGCCGGACTCCCGGACAACTGCGTCACCGGAAAGCAAAACCCCTACGTTACACTGAACGTATACGCGGACGCCCCTCGCGTCAATTCAGTGCAAGCCATCAATCATCAGCCATCGGCCGCGCGGCAGGGTCATCCCGCCCAAACCATCATCGCCATCGGCGTTGTCGTCGCCATGCTGTATCTGGGCCGCGTCTTCCTGATCACGCTGGTGATCGCCGTGATCCTGTCGTTCATTCTCGACCCCGCCGTGCGCCTATTCATGCGCGCCAAACTGCCCCGCGGACTGGCCAGCTTCGTCGTCTGCAGCATCGCCCTGCTCGCGTTGTATCTGGCTGGTTTGGGGGTCTACACGGAGGCGTCGGCCCTGGTGGACGACCTACCCGCGTTCAGCCAGCGCATCAGCCAACTGGTGGATAACGTGGGCGCGAAGATCGACGAGGTGGAGAAGAACACCTATCAACTGGTGGTGCCGAAACGCTACCGCGACGTCACACCGCCCGAACCCGTGCAGACCAAGAGCAAGCGCACGCGACGCGTCGAGCCCACGCCTCCTCCCACGCAGCCTCCGGCCGTGCAAGAGGTCCGCATACGGCCTGAACCGACGCCGTTGTTCACCTACCTGTACAACTACATCAGCTCGTTTTACGACGTCCTGCTGATGGCGTCATTCGTGCCCTTCCTGGTCTACTTCATGTTGAGTTGGCGCGATCACCTGAGGCGAGGCTTCCTGTATCTGTTCGACGCCGGAGATCGTCAGGTGGCCGGCAAGAGTTGGGAGGGCGTGGCCGACATGGCTCGCGCCTACGTGATCGGGAACTTCATTTTGGGCGTGCTGATCGGCATCGCCAGCGCGATCTTCTTTGTCATCATGCGGCTGCCCTACGCGCTGCTGATTGGCCCGATGAGCGGCTTTCTGAGCCTGGTGCCCTACGTGGGAGTCCCGCTGGCCATAGCGCCGCCGGTGATCGCAGCGCTGCCGGTATACTCGACGCCGGCGATGTACATTGTGATCGCCATCGTCGTGTCGATGTTCCACCTGCTCGCCTTGAATCTGCTCTATCCCAAGATGGTGGGTTCGCGCGTCCACCTGAATCCGTTGGCCGTCACCATCGCGCTGATGTTCTGGGGGACGTTGTGGGGCGGCATCGGGCTGCTGTTGGGAATCCCGGTGACGGCGGGCATCAAGGCGGTGTGCGACAATGTGCCCAATTGGAAGCCATACGGAAAGCTACTGGGAGACTGATGTTGCCTAACCTGTCCCGCCGTGAGTTGCTGGCCGGCGCCCTGGGCGCGCCCGCCTTGTTCGCCAAAAACAAAATCGACCATTCCCGTATCAGCGCCATTTCCGATGAAATCGCGCGGACGCCGGAGGACGCCATCGCCTTCGCCCATCAATATGGGCTTTCCTGGCTCGAACTGCGCGAGGTCCCGGGTCATAAGGGCGGAAACTACTTCCTCGCCGAAGAAGACTTCCTGAAGGCCGCAGCCCGACAGTTCAAGGATGCCGGCGTTGGCATTTCGTTCCTCAACACCAACCTGTTGAAGTTCGGGCTGCCCGGCACGGAGCCGTTGCGCCGCACGCCGGAGGCGCCCGACGCCCGCGAGAAACGGCTGGCCCGCGAACAGGCCCGCTTCGACCAGCGCGAGCAGGATCTGCGCAAGTGCATACAGGCGGCGCATATCCTCGGCTGCAAACATCTTCGAGTATTTACGTTCTCGCGAATAGCCGAGCCCGAGACCGTGTTCCCGCGCGTCGCCGAAGTCGTGAATTCGTTCGCCAAGATCGCCGAGCGGGAAGGCGTCATGCTGCTGGTGGAAAACGAGACGTCCTGCAACGTGGCGAAGTGTTCTGAGCTGGCCGCGTTTCTGAAGCTCACGCCGTCCAAGGCCGTCGGCCTCAATTGGGACGTCATGAACGGCCAGTCCATGAAGGAAGATCCCCTGCCCGGCGGATTCGGCCTGCTGCCCGCCGCGCGCATCCACAACGTGCAGATCAAAGGGCGCACGATTCTCGATTACCCCGAGAAACTCGACTGGGCGGCCATTTTCACGGCGCTCGAGCAGGCGAATTTCAAGGACAAGGTCGGACTGGAGACGCATATCTTCGGAGAGGCGCAAGTGGCCAAATCGCACGAGTCCATGCGGGCGATCCTCAAGATCGTCGATCCGGATTTCCGGCCTTCCAGTTAGGGAGCCAATGCCAAGCCGCCAGTTGTTGGTATTCATTGGAGTAGGACTTGTAGTCGTCGCCATCGCCCTGGCCATCACTCTGTATGGGACCAAGGGCTCACATCTCGAACTCGCGGGCTGGGTGCTGAAGGTGCGAACGCTCGCCACCGATGAGAAGAACTCCATCGCCGTGATCGACTTCCGCGTCAAGAACGAATCGACGCGGCAGACCTTCGTCGTCCAGGACACACTGGTGACGGTGACCGCCGCGGACGGCAAGCCGGTGGAGTGCACGCCGATCGCGCGGCAGGACCTGGACCGGGTGCTCGAATACTACAAGGTTCTCGGGCCGAAGTATAACGAGGCCCTGATCATCCGCGACAAGGTGGGACCCGGCCAGAAGATGGACAGGATGGTGGCGGTCTCGGTCCCGCTGCCCGAAGAGGAGCTGGGGAAGCGCAAGGATCTGACGCTGAGCCTGCACGACGTCGACGGGCCCACGTTTGAGCTAAAGGAAAAGCGCTAGGCGTCGTGGCCACGCTGTGGGGAGCCCCCCAGGCACGATCAGGGAGTTCCCCGAACTCGCGCCATCGCAACCGGGCGAGCATCGTTTACTGAGTGAGCTCGTGGCGCCCGACTGCGCCTGGTTGGAACCCTCCGCCTGCTACACCGCCGTCCCGACGGTTCGCCCGGTGGACCGGGTGATCGCCTTCCTCCGCAACGGCGGCAAGCCCGCTGGACCGACAATGCAAAGCTCGGCCGTCTGGCTCCAGAACGGCGTTGCGTACGCGTTCCAGCAGACCGTGAACCCAGGAACTCGTCACAGCGGGCATGCCCTGGGACCGCAAAACCGGCCTGCCCCTCGATGAGAAGACGGAGCCCGCCCTGCGCGCGGACATCGAACGCGAGCTCAGACTGAACGGCTCCCCTGACCGCGCGCCGCTCCGCTAGCAATAGCCCCCATCGTGATACAACTAGTAGGCGATGACGAGCAAACTCCTCGTGCTCTCCTCCCTGATCGCCATGAGCGCCACCGCAGCAGTCAAGATCGAGAAGACCAGCTATGCCGGCTGGCCCCATTGCTATCGCCTCACCAACGGCGAAGTTGAATTGATTGTCACCACCGACGTCGGCCCCCGGGTCATCCGTTACTCATTCGTCGGCGGACAGAACATCTTCAAGGAATTCAAGGAGCAGCTCGGCAAGAGCGGCGAAAAGGAATGGCAGGCCCGCGGCGGACACCGCATCTGGATCGCCCCCGAACAGGTGCCCGAAAGCTACGCGCTGGACAATTCCGCCATCAAGGCCGTGGTCAAGGGCGACTCCATTGAGATGACCGAAGCCGTGGAGAAGGAGACCGGCCTCGAAAAGCAGATCATCGTGCGACTGGCCCCGACGGGCTCGGCCGTCGAGGTGACCCACCGCATCCGGAACACCGCCGCCAAACCCCGCGAATTTGCGCCCTGGGCGCTCACCATGATGGCGCAGGGCGGCCTGGGCATCCATGGCCTGCCCCCTCGCTCCAAGCACATGGAGGTGCTCACCATCTCCAATCCGCTGGCAATGTGGGGCTTCACGGACCTGAGCGACCCGCGGTGGAAGTTCACCAAGAAATACGTCACGCTTCGCCAGGACCCCAAGGCGACCTCTCCGCAGAAGCTCGGCAGCTTCAACGCGCACACCTTCGGAGCCTATCTGCTCGGCACGGACCTGTTCATTAAGCGCTACGCCGCCGACCCGGCGAAGCATTACCCGGACGGCGGCTGCTCGTTTGAGACGTTCACCAACCCGGACTTTCTCGAGCTCGAGACGGTCGGCCCGCTGCGCACGGTCAAGCAGGGCGAGACCGCGGAGCACGTCGAACACTGGACACTGCACAAGAACGTCAAGATCTCCGGCGTCACCGACGCCGAACTCGACCGCATCCTGTTGCCGTTACTGAAGTAATCCGAATGGAATCGTGAGCCGCGCTCACGCATCTAAACCAGAGAACCATCATGTTGGCATCCAGACTGGCAATTTGCACCGTATTCGCCGCCGCGGCGGCGTTTGCGCAATACAAGGCTGATTCCGCCGGAGCGCCGCCGGCCGACCTCCCGGCGCCCTACGCTTCCCTGCTCCAATCGGAGGGCACGAAGGTCACTGGACCCGACGGCGCTCTCGAAATCTGGCTCGTAAAGGCGCTGCCCAAGGGCCCGGCCAGCGGGGAGCAGAACGTCACCTTCGACACCATCCCCCACGGCTCGCTCATCGGCGTCATCCGCTATTCCGGCAAGGGCAAGGACCGCCGCGGACAGCTCATCAAGCCCGGCGTCTACACGCTTCGCTACAGCATGTTCCCCATTAATGGCGACCACCAGGGCGTCGCTCCACAGCGCGACTTCCTGCTCCTGTCGGCCATCGCCGACGACAAGGATCCCGCCTCGAAGCCCGATTTCGCCGCTCTGATGGCGCTCAGCCAGAAGGCGCTCGGCACCCAGCATCCCGGCGTGCTCAGCCTATGGAAGGCGGACGACATGAACCAGAACCTGACGCAGCAGGGTGAAAGCGACTGGGTTCTGCAACGCAAAATCGGCGACGTGAACCTGGCTATCGTCGTGGCCGGAACGGCGGCCGCCTGAACTATGACGCCCGCCATCGATCCCCGTTATCCCATCGGCAAATTTCAGGCGCCGGCCACCATCGGATCCGCCGAACGAGCCGCCTTCATCGCTGTCATCGAAGCGGCCGCCGGCGAGTATCGCGCCGCCGTGGCCGGACTGACTGACGCCCAACTCGACACGCCCTATCGGGACGGCGGCTGGACCATCCGCCAGGTGGTTCACCACGTCGCCGACAGCCACATGAACAGCTTCATCCGTTTCAAGCTGGCGCTGACCGAGGACACCCCCACCATCAAGCCGTACGATGAAGCCGCTTGGGCGAAACTGGCCGATTCGGCCATGCCCGTCGGCGCGTCGCTCGAACTGACCGAGGCGATGCATCAACGCTGGGCGGTCCTGCTGCGCTCAATGACAGAGGCCGACTACGCGAAGTCGTTCGTGCATCCCGAACACGGCCGCCAGATTCGCCTGGACGTGGCGCTCGCGATCTACGCATGGCACTGCGGCCACCACCTGGCGCACATCACGAACCTTAAACAAAGCCGCGGCTGGTGAGAAAACGGAGGGCGCAGGGCTCCCACCCGCGCCCTCTAACCTACAGACCGCTGCGCTTCAAGGCATACTGCACGGCCTCCAGGGGCACCTGGAATTGGGCCATCCCCTGATTCCCCATGAATCCGAGCTCCGCGATGCCCACCTTGCTCGTGTAGTAAGCGTCGGCGATCATCTTTCGAGCAAACTCGAAGAAGCGCACGCCGGCCGCCATGTCGCCGACCGAGTTCTTGCGGTACGCGATCACATCGAGCAAGGCCGTCTGCGCGTCCGCCTTCGACTCGACGAACGCCGTCCCGGCGCGCCCGCGCATGCTGTTGTCCAACCACGCCAGCCCGCCCGTGTAGATCGCCGCGATCTCCGCGTTGTGGCTGGCCAGCAGGTCGATATACTCCGGCGCGCCGCCCTCGAGCGACCCCGGAAACGTCAAATCGCAGAGCCGCCGCAAGGAAGCCCACTCATGAGCGTTGAAGAGCTTCGGCTGATAGGCGCCGCCCGCCTTCACCGCCTCCTCGGCAGAAGCATGATGGACGTGCTGGGCATCGGCCACCGTAACGCCGCCCGCCAGCGCGGCCACCGCCACATTGCGCAACATCGTGCGCCGCGATACGTCAGACATTGCCCTTCCTCATTTCCTCAGCCATATACTCGGCGGTGCGCCACGCCAGCGCGCAAATGGTCAGCGTCGGATTCTTGTCCGGATTGCTGACAAACGGCGCCGCGTCGGCCACAAACAGGTTCTTCACGTCGTGCGACTGGCAGTATTTGTTGAGCGCCGAAGCCTTGGGA
The DNA here is from genome assembly GCA_018268715.1 of Acidobacteriota bacterium. Taxonomy (GTDB): domain Bacteria; phylum Acidobacteriota; class Terriglobia; order Bryobacterales; family Bryobacteraceae; genus TMP-7. The sequence goes on from JAFDVZ010000020.1 coordinate 64,442, forward strand.
TCGGCGCCCATCCGCACCGTCCCCAACTCGTGGATGATCATCCCGCCGACAGAGATCTTCTCCTCGGCCGACCGCGGACTGCGCACCGGACTCCCGCCCATCGTCTCCAGGATCTCGGCGAAGGTGCGCTCCATGTGGTCCACCATCTTCAGTTCATGCTCGGCCCACTTGAAGTGGAAGCGCAGCACGGGAATCCCATAGCGATCCACCACGTTGGGATCGATCTCGCAGAAGGTGTCGGCATTGGGAATCATCTCGCCGCGTCCCGAAAGGTGGACGCTGGCGCCGTATTCCTCGCGAATCTGCGCCTTCAGCTTCGCCCCATAGCCCTCATGCTTGGCGCAGGCGCCGTGGAACGAGCCGACGTTCGGCATCCCAAACCCGCCGCCGATTTCGATGTGATAGCCGCGCGGCATCCCGGCCTCCTTCTGCCGCTCCCACATCCACCACGGCATATACACGTGCATTCCGCCCATGCCGTCGCAATCGTGACGAGGCAGCCCGCGCAACGCCGGGATCGTCGCGTTCATTGCAAAGCCCACCGTGTCGGTCAGATTCCGGCCCACGTGTCCCGCCGAGTTGCCGATCCCATTCGGATGCCGTGACGACTTCGAATTCAGCAGCAATCGGGCCGTCTCGCAGGCGCCACCCGCCACCACCACGGTCCGGCAGCGGATCTGCTGTTCGGCGCGCGTCGCCTTATCGACGTAGGAAACCGCCGTCACCTTGCCCGACCCGTCCGTGATCAACTCGCGCGCCATGGCGTTGGAAAACACCTTGACCCTCCCGGTCTTCATCGCCGGCAGAATCTGCACCTGGCTCGAGGAGTAGTTGGAGGCGGTCACGCAGCCGCGTCCGCATTCCCCGCAATAGTGGCAGGCCGGCCGCCCGTTCAGCGGCTTGGTGATGACGGCCATGCGATTGGGGATGCACGGGATGTCCAGCTTCTTGCAGGCGCGCTGCACCAGCACCTCATGCACCCGCGGCGGAGGGGGCGTCTGGAAGACCCCATCGGGGGCGCTGCGGATGCCCTCCTTGGTCCCGGTGACGCCGATAAAGGCCTCGGCCTTGTCGTAATAGGGCGCGATCTCGTCGTAGGTGATCGGCCAATCCGTGCCGAGTCCATCGCGCGAATACGGCTTGAAGTCGTAATCGGCGAAGCGGAAGGAAAATCGGCCGTAGTGGTTGGTGCGCCCGCCCAGAATGCGCGACCGGAACCATCGGAACTGGTTGCCCGGCGCCACCGTGTACGGTTCGCCCTCCAGTTCCCAGCCCCCGAACGAGGCGCCGAAATAGCCAAACGAATAGGGGTTCTTGCCCAGATAGTAATTCCCATCGTCGCCCGCGCCGCGATGCGGAACCTGGTACGGCCACATGTGCTCCTTGAAATCGCGGGCCGGATTCAGCATCGGGCCTGCTTCGAGGAGCGCCACGTTGATGCCCATCTTCGTGAGCACCTGCACCATAGTCCCGCCGCCGGCGCCGGACCCGATGATGACAACGTCATAGACGGGTGCGCTGCGCGTGACTTGCATATGTTCCGTAATTATAGGACGCCGGACCGCCGTGCTACATTTTGAATGTGCGCTGGACCCTAAGCGTCACCGTTTTCGCGCTGGCGCTAGCGGCCGTGGGCCAGGACGAGGCCCCGCTAGCCCGCTTCGGAACCACGGTGGTCGTCCCTACCGGCCTCCAAGGCCGCATCTACCACATCCGCCACTGGACCAAGACGCTGCCTGACTTCCGAAAGCTGCGTCCAGTGGGCGTCATCTATGCGCCCGCGCTCGACATCCCGTCGCAGGACTTCGACCGCGGCTTCCCCGGCGTCACCAAGCGCTTCGAGTGGTTCGCCATCGATTACCGCGGTCGGTTCTGGGTGGAGAAGCCCGGCGTCTACACCTTTGCGCTACTGTCGGACGACGGCTCGAAACTGTACATCGATGGCGAAGAGCGCATCGACAACGACGGCTGGCACCTGCCCGAAGAGAAGCGCGTCGAAGTGGAACTGAAGCCGGGCATCCATCGCATCCGCGTGTCGTATTTCCAGGGCCCCAAGTTCCAGGTGGCTCTGGTGCTAAAGGTAGCGGGCCCCGGCGAACAACTCCGCGTATTCAGCACCGACGAATTCAAGCCTCCGCCGAATCCTGAGAACTGGTCCGACGAACCCTGACCTCGGCGCGGACCTCAGTTCCGCGCGATCCGGATTCCCCGCCGGCCCATCTCTGCTGGAATCGTCGAAACTTCAAAAGTCACCGGGCGACGCCGGCCGGCGGAGTCCGCCAGATTAGCCTTCAGTGTCCCGGTCATCCCCGAGGTCCCCTGCACGATGCGCAGGACGGCGTCCGAATTCAACTGGTCGTAGCGGAACGGAAGCCCGGAGATCCATTCGAGTTCGCCCGGGTCGGTGGTGAGTTCCGCGAGGTTCGGAAGCGGCGCGCCGGAAACCACCTGCGCCGAGACGCCGACCGGTCCCCGCGCCAGCGTCAATAGCAGACAGTTCACGTAGCTGCCCTCCCCATCCGGCTCCGATACACGCCATCCCGGTGGCGACGAACTGCAGATGACGGGCAAAACCGCCTGAGTCTGACGGTTATGAACGAAGATCCGGCCTCCGGGACGCATCGCCCGCCACGCTGTCACGGCCCAATCCGGCTGGAGGAACGGCGTCATGGCGCCGTCGACGATCAGCGCCCCGCAGTCTTTCACGCCGGCTTCAAAGACCGAGGGATGCCCCTCAAACACCAGCACATCGTGCCCGGCGTACCCCAAACCGATCAGGCCACCCAGAAATGGGATCGCCTTCGCCTTGTCCATGGTGAAAGCGTCGATGGCGGTATAACCGATGAAGGCGATCTTGAGCGGCTCCTCGGAGGGCAACAGAGCCTTCACACGCGCCAAATGCTCCTCGGGAACGGCGCCCTTCTGCGGAATCGAAACGAAGCCAACCATGCGTCCCGGCGTCACGATGGCGATCGAGCGCTGCGCGGCAGCCTCCCGCCGGGCTCGGGTGAATAACGCTTCCGGGTCGGCGACCGGATCCACCTCCGGCATGCGTGGCGCGAACGGGTCGGGGTTCGCACTCCCGTTGAGTCTGTCGAAGAATCCCATAGGTCTCCGCACGCTTTATCGGCAGGCAGCGGAGGAAACATGAGCGGGCGTTACTCGCGGCGGCGCAGTGTGTACCGGAGCACAACCGCATGAAGTCCACCGGTGACGCCGTAGTCGGTGGAGAACAGATATTGTGCGGTCAGGTTCGGGGTAACCCGCCATCCGGCGCCAAAATCCGAGAATCGTCCGCCGTGGGGGTACAGCATCGAGGAAAACGGAGTCCGGTAGTCGCGCAGCGCGACGAAATTCGGACTCAATGTGGAGGTCGCCCCGCGCCAGGTCCGCGCGATCGCCAGGAACGCGCCTTCGACGAAGAACCGGCGCGTCAGGTCACGTTCGAGCGCCACGTGGGCCGACGCCTCGCGATCGGTGGCGATCGTCTGCTCGACGCGCGCCGAAGACGTCGTCTGGGACCGCGCCACGCCGAGGTCCAGGCTCAATACGGTGCGGCGGCCCAACAGATACGCGGCGCCCACCGTCAGGCTGGACCGGTCGATGGCGATGCGCCGTTGCAGCGATGCGCCCATTGCTCCAATCAGCGACTCCCCAAGTCCGTCGTGCGTGAATGCCCCGCTCACCCCGTACAACAATCGTTGTGTCAGCGCGCCGCGAATTCGGAAGGACGCCTCGTTCGAAGTCCCGGTCGCGGTCTCGGAGCCAGCCGACTGCGAGTTGCCCGCATAAATCCAGCCGTGGCGGTAGACCACACCAATCTGGTGGCGGCCCCCGAAGTCGTGCGAGTAGCCGGCCGAAAGGCGCGTCTGGTTCACGGTCGTGGCGCCCGCCGAGCCGTCGTCTCCGCTGCCGGAGAACCGCTCAACCCCGAAACCCGCGCTGTCGTTGGCGGACACCCTTGCCGCGAGCACGCCCGAACCGGTAAAAAACTGCGCCGTCGAGTCCGAAAGAGCCAGATTCGGCCCAGTCGCGCTACCTCCGATGCGATAGGAGGTGATGCCGCCGCCGGCCACCCAACGGCCTCCGGCCGGCGCAAACAGCGTTGCCTGCGGCGCCAGGCTGAACGTGGACAAGGCGGGCGTGGCATTCGCGCCAGAGCTCTTCTGGCCTCCATTCCAGACCGGCATCAGGAGAAACCGGCCGTCCGCGGCGTCAAAGCGGGTCGCCAGGGCAGGGTTGTCAAAAGCGTCGCTAAAACGGTCAGAATGGGCCACATATCGCGACGAAAACGGCAAATATCCGACTCCGGCGAGCGTCCCCAGATACCGATCGTAGGTGCTCACCAAGGCCTGCCCGCCACCACCAATCATGCCGTCGCCGTCCGGCTGCCGCCACGGATTCTCGGTGTGAGCCTGCATCCCGTCCATTCCGCCGGCGTGTTGATCCGGAGACGGTTGCAGCGGTACACCCTCGATTCCCGGCTTCTGCGACGGCGCAGAGGGGCTCGGATCGTGCGCCGAGGGCGAGGAGGGCGCCGGGTCGCGCCGGTCGCGGTCCTGGGAGTTCGCCTGCCGCGCAATGGGGGGACCGCCGGATAGCGAATAGATACGCAGTTCGTCACCCTGCCGCACCAGGACGCCGTGGCCGCCCTCCACCAGAACGCTGCGCGATGGATCGCTGCGGCTGGACACCTGAACGGCGCCCTCGTAGACGTCCACGGTGGTCTCGCCCGTGTCCCCGACCGCCACGGAGAACTCCGTCCCCCGCACCGCAATGGACGCGGTGGGGCTGTTCATGCGGTAGGGATTCGGCCTGCCGGCGAAGTGGTTGATCTTCACCCGCACCATGCCGACGGTAATCTCAAACAGCTCGCGCAACGACTCGGCGGCGTGGAAGTCCTTGATCCACAGCAGCGTTCCCGGCTGCACCACCACCACGCTGCCGTCGCTGATGTCGATGACGACGCGCCCGCCGCCTCGCGTATCGATGCGATCGGCGAAGTTGAGCGCATAGCCGCTGGTGAGCGCAAATGCGGGCCCACCGGCGGCCGGAGCGAGCAGCACAGTGCCGCTGACGCTCGCCGCGCGAGCCACCAGCGGCTGGGCGTGCGACGCCGGGCACAGCAGTAGAGCGGTGATCAGCGCGCCCATCGGGATGGCGAGGCTCGCGGCTTTCATGCGTTCGCGCGGAGGTATCTCATTCATCGACGGAATCCGGCGCGTTTACGTTGCACTCGGCGTCCTCGTCCTCGGCCGCATCGTCCGCGAAGCCGCCCTGCAGCTTATACCGGGCGATCAGGCGTTGGACGGTCCGCCGGTCAAGACTCAAGATCGCGGCCGCGCGGCGACGGTTCCACCCCGTCTCCTCGAGGATCAATTCGAGGTACCGGCGCTGCAATTCCTCCATGGGAGGGCGATCGGCGATCAGCCGCTGGACGGCGGGGCCACCCGCCGCGCCGGGCGTGCTCGCCGCGATGTCCGGCGGCAGGCAATCGAGCGTGATCAGGCCGTTGGACGACAGCACCACGGCGCGGCGCAGCGCGTTCTCGAGTTCACGTACGTTGCCGGGATAGCCGTACGAGTAGAGCGCGGCCTGCGCCTCCCGGCTCAGGTGGACCGGCCCGCCCCCCTCGGCGAACCGCTGGACAAAGTGGGCCGTCAGCAGCGGCACATCGCCGACGCGCGCCCGCAACGGCGGAAGGTCGATGCTCAGTACGGTCAGGCGGTAGTACAAGTCGGCGCGAAACGCTCCCGATTCCACCAGCTGTTTCAGCGGCGCGTTGCTCGCGCCGATCACCCGGACGTTTACCCGGCGGGTCTGCGTGGATCCGACGCGGCGCACTTCGCCGCTTTGCAGCACGCGAAGCAGGCTTGCCTGGAAGGCAGGACTCGTGGACGCCAGTTCGTCGAGAAACAGCGTTCCGCCCTCGGCGGCCTCAAACAGGCCCGCGCGATCGGCGGCCGCGCCAGTGAAAGCGCCCCGCATGTGGCCGAACAGCTCGGCCTCCAACAGCGTTTCGGTCAGCCCCGAGCAGTTCACCGACAGAAAGGGCCTCGACGAACGGCGGCTGTAGGAATGAATGGATCGCGCCACCACCTCCTTGCCGGTCCCGGACTCGCCGGTGATCAGCACGGTCGCGTCGCTCCGCGCGGCCTGCGCCACCAGCTTGTACACCATCAGCATCGGGGCGCTGCGGCCGATGAGCCCGGAGGATTCGAGCGACGCCTCGGCGCCCGCGCTCTGCTGCGCGTCGTCGGCTTCGCGCCGGGCAGCCAGAAACCGGCGCAGCAGCGCCACGACGTCGGCGATCTCGAACGGTTTCGCGATGAAGTCGCTGGCCCCGCGCGCCACCGCCTCCACCGCGGCGTCGAGCGAGCCTTGCGCGGTCATGAGAATCACTGGGATCGAAGCGTCGGTTTCACGCAGCCGCTCCACCAGTTCAAGCCCCGTGCCGTCCGGCATGTAGACGTCGCTCAACACGGCGTCGAAGCGCGCCGCCCGCGCCGCCTCCGCCGCCTCATTGCCGGTGCGCGCGCACGTAACCCGGAACCCGTTCAGGGCTAACCCGGTTTCGAGCATGAGCCGGATGGAACGCTCATCATCGGCTACCAGAATGTGCGGCTGCGCTGCGGACATGGATCTCGACGAGGATCGTTGGGCCGGACTGTTCTCAGCCTACCACCCGCATCCTTTCCTCCTGTGGATGAATCGGCAGAGTCACGGTAAAAGTCGAGCCCACGCCGACCTGGCTGGTCACCTTGACTCCGCCGCCGTGCAGTTCGGCGATTTCGCGCACCAGCGCGAGCCCCAGACCGGTGCCCGGAACCTCGGCGTCCTGAGGGCGCGGCACGCGATAGAACTTCTGGAATACGCGCTCGAGATCCGCCTCCGGGATCCCATAACCCTGGTCGGCGACCTCGATCTCCAGGCGCCCGGCGCCGGCCTCGCGGAGCGACACGGTAATCACCGTGCTCGCGGGACTGTACTTGATGGCGTTCGAGACCAGGTTCTCCGTCGCGCGAGCGATCAGATCGGCGTCCGCCACCAGCGAAGGTAGCCCAGAGGCGAAGGCTCGCTCGAGGCGGATCGCGCGCGCCGCCGCCACCGGCTCAACCAGCAGCAGCGTACGCTCGACGGTCTGCTCCAGGCGGAGGGCGCCAAAGCGCGGTTGTACGGTCCCGGACTCCAGGCGCGTGATGTCCAGGTATTGCGTGATCATACGCGTCAGCCGCTTCACCTCGTCGTTGATGGCGCTGTTCAACTCTCGCCGCCGATCAGGCGCTACGTCATAGTTGGCCAGCAGTTCGCTCATGCCCTGGATCGCCGACAGCGGCGTGCGCATCTCGTGCGAAACCAGCGACATGACGTCCTTTTGGGTCTGATGCAGCTCCTTCTGGCGCGTGATATCCGAAAGCGTCGCCACCAGCCCCGTCACCGGGCCGGCCCCGTCATGAACCGGCGCGATGCGGAGAACGAAGTGACGCGGACGGGGTCCCTTGACGGCCACCTCTTGCTCAATCGGCTTGCGGTCGACCAGCAGTTGCACTAGCGACTCCCGCTCCGCCAGATCGGCCGTCGTGGCGCTCTCCAGCCGGTCGAAGAGTCCACGGCCGGCCAACCCCTCGGCGGTCGATTCGAGGATCGCCGCCGCGCCCGGATTGGCGAACCGGATGGCGCCGCTCGAACCCGCGATCAGCAAACCGTCCTCCACCGATCGCATGGCGAGATCGACGAAGCGCGCCTGCCGCAGGACACGCCCGTTTAACTGGCCCAGGATCTCCGCCTTGTCCTCCAGGCCATCCGGGATACTCCGGCCGGGTCGCGGTCCAGGGGCTGTCAGGTTGGCGAGGCAATTGTCGGCCAACACGGCGCAGGTTCGCCAGACATCGGCCGGGATGGCGCGCGCCGGGTCGCACGCAGCGGCGAGATAGCCGGCGCCGGAGGGCAGCGGCTCCACATGGACTCCAGCGCTGCCCGCGACCACCGGAGCGCCGAACGTTGCCGCGGCGCGCCCCTTGCCGGGCTCGGGCTCCGCGAAGATCGTGATCCCCGAGGCGCCGCTCAGCCGCGCGATCGCGGCCGCTTCGTCGGTGGCGGATTCCGGGACCAGCCCAGAACCCGCGCGCGCCAGTTGGGCGATATTCCGGTCGAGCCGGGAGCTGGTGATCAGCGTCCTCCGCAACAGGCCCAACACGCCCGCCGAGGCGAACGACACGAGCCCCGGCGCCAACGGCGCCACCCACAGTAGCCGCGTGAAACCGAGAGTTGACGCCGCCACGATCAGCCCCGCTACGGCCGCCAATCCCAGCAACTGCCGGGTGAGCGCATATCGTCCCTGCGCCACGTTCAGCGCGATCAGCGTGGCCGCAGCCGCCAGACAGGCGAGCAGGAAGCTGGCCGCATCGGACGGGCGAGCGTAGAAACGCCCGCGCAGGATCGTATTCAGCGCGTTGGCCAGCACTTCCACGCCGGGCATGAGGGCGCCGTGCTGGTTGCCGCGGCTGTCCGCCAGATGCGTGAACGGCGAAGGGAAACGTTCGCCGATGGAGGCCGCCGTGGACCCGATCAGGACGTAGTGGCCGTGAAACGTCTGCGGCGGCACGCGGCCGTCCAGCACGTCGGCGATGCTGTAGGTGTGGGCGGCGAACGAGTCCGTGGGGCCGATATAGTCGATCGCCATCCGCCCGGCTCGCATCACCTCGGCCCTGGCGCCGGCCGGGCCGCCGATGGCCGCCACGCGCCCCGCCGCTTCGATGGGGATCGACCGGGGCCCAACGCCCAGCACCGCGCCCGTGTCCACCACCGCTCCGGACGGCACGCGTTCGCCGATTCGTACGGTTTCCACGGGAAGCGCCAAAAGAGCGCTGCCACTGTCGTCCGCCATGCGAACAAGCAATTCGCGGGCGGCGCCCTCGGACTCAGCCAGGACGTTCACATGCCCTGTTCCCGCGCCCGACTGACGGATGGCGGGACAGGGCCCGAGCCACTGCGCGCCTCCGCCCGCCTGGGCTTCCACCAACTGCGCGGCGAGCGCGACGTTCCCCGCCTTTCTGATGGAATTGGCCAACGCATCGTCTTCGGCAGGCGTCGTGGGATCCACGAACAGCACGTCGATGGCGATCGCCGCCGGCTGCCCCGCGGAGATGGCGTCCACCGCGCGCGCCAGCACCGAGCGCTGCCAGGGGAAACGGCCGTACCGGGCGATGCTCGCTTCGTCGATCGCCACGATGGCGATGTCCTCGGGTGCGGCGAGCGGCCCGCGCAAGCGCATCAGCCAATCGGCGGCGTAACGGTCCAGGCCGGGCGCCCGCCAGCTTACGAACATCCCGAGCAGCGCGGAAACCGCGGCGATCCCCAGCAATTGCGCCAGGGCCGCGGTTCGCGCTGTCGGGATGGTTCGCATTGGGGGTTAGCCTTTCGCCGGACCGGTCACGATCCGGCCCTGAGTCGTTCTCTACTGAGCCTGCACCGTGATATATGCGTTCGGTGACGTCGCCCCTCCCATGGTGACGGCCACCATCTGATCGCCCGCGCTTACAGTATCGGGCGCCTTGACGTTCAACTGATATAGACCCGCGTAGTTGGGCAGTAATCCAGCAAACGAGACGGTTGCCTGAATGCCTCCGACGGTCACCGTGAACGGAGTGGAGACATTTCCCACCTCGGTGGGCAGCGAAGCGGCCGTGTAGGCCGGCGAAGTGGCGCCGAAGCCAGTCCCGTACAGAATGAACGTTTCGCCCGGCTTCACGGGCGTCGTCGTCACGCCCGAAAACAGCCCCGTTTTACCCACCAGGCTGCCGTCGGCGTGAGTGGCGGCAAGATACGTTCCATCGAAAGTGAAGAAGGCCGGCGAGTACGCATTCAAGGTCGCCCCGAAAGCCGAACTGGCCACGCCGCCGGATGTGACCTTCACTTCCACCGTGCCCGTGGAGGAGTCCGCCGGCGACAGAACGTTGATCTGCGTCGGACTGATGTATTCAACGTAAGCCGCCTTCCCGTTAATCGTCACCGACACATTGTCGAGCGCGGTGGGAAGCGCCCCACTGACGAAGTCAGAGCCGGTCCACAGGCGCGTGGTCGTGCTCAGATTGGTCCCCTTGATGGTGACCCAGGAGTACTGCATGATGCCGGGAACGAAGCTCGCGCCGTTGACCACAGAGGTGATGGTGGGCGCGGTGGCGCTCGCCGCCGCGGTCAACTCAACGCTCGTCGTATAGATGTGGTCGCCGCTGTTCTGGTTGTTGCCGTTGGCGGCGTTGCCGGCGGCGTACAGCACCACTTTGCCCGAGTCGGCGGCGGGCGGCGTCCAGTCGAATTCGAAGCTCACGCCGCCGGTGGTTCCGTTGCGCGTCCCGGCGGTGGTGTGCGTTACATACTGCAGTGTGCTGGTGGTGGCGCAGGGCGCCGACCGGCCGTTAGCGCACTTCACCTGCGTGTAGGTATCGGTGGAAGCCAGGCTGCCCGCCTGTCCGTTCGTCAGATCGCTCGAAAGGCGTGCGCTCAGTTCGAATCCCCAGCGTTTTTGGGCCGAATCGGCCACCTGTACGGTGATGTGCTGCTTGACGCCGGGCGTGTAGGTCGCCGCGCCCGGAAGCACGATCTTGACGGATCCTCCGCCCGCGTTGAGCGCCGTTCCCGTGTGGCAACTCAGGCAGGTTCCGTCCCCCGGCGCCCCGGTCAATCCCGGATCGGCGCCGTTGGAGTCGGCCCAAAGCATCAAGGGTGTAGCGATCGTGAATGCCGCCACAGTGCATAGGATCGTTCGTTTGCTTGCGTTCATAGCTCCAGTTCTGTCTTCCCAGTAGGCAGGCCGTCGACCGAAACGCAAGTTACTGGAAACAGGGGGATAGGAGCGCCGGCGCCGAAGGTGGGAGCGGCAAATTGCCGCCCCCGCCGGACATCGTGGGGCGGCGCGACGCCACGGACGCCCATTCGCGGGCGAGCGCAATCCATAGATAGGGCGCGCCTGGGCTTTGGCGCCGCTCTTGCAACTCAGCAGATTGCACTGAGAGTTCTCTTTATGAAAACACCGTTGCTGGCCGCTCTCCTCACCCTGATTGCCCTTCGGACGCTCCCCAACCCGATTCACCCCCAGCCGGCCGTGGACCGAGCCTCCTATCTGGAGCGCACCCTGGCGCTGAACGCCGGCCAGGCGACTCAGGCCGCCGCAATCCTTCGCGGCCAGGCGGCCTCCGAATCGGAGCTTCGTGGCGACCTGGATGCCGCGAAGAGGGCCCTGCAATTGGCGATTGAAGCGCGAGACACCTCCGCTATCGATGATGCCGCGGCCCGCATCGGCCTGCTTCAGGCCCGCAAGATCGCGAGCGCGGCCAAGGCGGAGGCCGACTTCTATGCCCTGCTGACGCCCGACCAGCGGAGCCTTTATGGCGCCCTGGGAGCGTCGGCAAACGGTGAACTGTCCAGCGGTCAGGGATCGGCGAAGAAACCTACGCCGCGCGCCGTACGTCGTCGGAATATGACGCACGTCATCTGACCCGTATGCAAAGAAGCATCCTTTTCCTCACGCTGGCCATGTCGGCCATCGGTTACGCACAGAGTTTTGAAGGCTCGGTAAGCGCGGGCGTATCCAAGATCGGCAACGGCGACCTCGGCTCGGGCTATTCGCTCGACGACGGGTTCCGCCTCACCTTCCGCATCAACTTGAACACGCGCAAGTACATGGGCTACGAACTGGGTTACGCCTACAACCGCACCCACCTTGGCGCGAGCGGCTCCGCCACGCAGGGCATGGCCGTGCATCAGGGCTTCGGCGACGTCCTTTGGCACGCCACGCCGGAGGGAAGCCGGATCCGGCCGTTCGTCGCGGGCGGCCTGCAGTTCAGCAACTTCGTCCCGCCGGGAGCAACGGCCCAATACGGCCAGGGCGAAAACAAGTTCGGCTTCAACTACGGCGCCGGCGTCAAGGTGAAGGTGACAGGCCCATGGATCGTCCGCCTGGACTTCCGCCAGTACAACACGGGCGTCCCCTTCGGCATGCGATCGGGGCGCTTCCTGCAAAACGAAATCTCGGCGGGCGTCGGCTTCACGATGTAACAGCGCGCTCCGTCAAGTTATACCGGACGTATAACTCCCTGCCCGGCCAACGAACCGGCGGCAGCCCTCCTAACTCGGGAATCGGCGCCGCCGGTTGCATTATTGGTAAACTCCAACCGGCGATTGTCCGTCCACACGCGGGGAAGCCGCCGCCGGCGGCCCTCTAACTCACCCAACTGGAGTTTCCATGACTTTCACCACAAAAAACCAAGCTACCACTGTCTCCCGCCGCAGCACCTTGAGCGCGCTTGCAGCCGCCGGCATCGCAGCCCGCTTCATACCCGCCTGGAACGAAACGGTGGAGGCCGCCGAAACGGTCGCTTGCGTCTCCTCCACGCCCACCGTCACCGAAGGCCCCTACTGGGTGGACGAGAAGCTGTTCCGCTCCGATATCCGCACCGACCCATCCACCGGCGTCGCCCGCGCGGGCGTGCCGCTCACGCTCACCATCAACATCCAGAACCTGGCGAGCAGCGGATGTTCGCCCCTGGCCGGCGCCTATGTCGACATCTGGCACTGCGACGCCAAGGGCATCTACTCCGACGAACCGACTTACAATCCCGGCGGAGGGACAGGAAACGTCAACACCAGCGGCCAGAAATTCCTGCGCGGCTACCAGGTCACCGACGCAAACGGCCAGGTGACATTCACGACCATTTATCCCGGCTGGTACACCGGCCGCACCATTCACATCCACATCCGTGTCCGGACTTACTCGGGCGCCAGCGTGGCGGGTAACTTCGTCTCGCAGATATTCTTCGATGAGACGTCCAATAACACCGTGCTCGCGCAGTCAGCTTACTCGCGCAGTTCGGCGCGAGACACCACCAACGCGACGGATAACATCTACCAGGTCGCCAACAAGGAGCGCATGCTCTCCGCCACCACGGGCAGCGTCGCCGCGGGCTATTCGTCGGTGATCACCGTGGGAGTGTCTCTCACCGCGCCTTCGGCCTCCGCGCCGTCCATTTCTACCGGAGGCGTCGCCAACGCCGTCAGCGGTTCAGCGGGAGTCGCGCCAGGCGCATGGATCAGCGTCTACGGGTCGAATCTGGCCACAGCCGCGCGAACGCTCGCCAACTCCGACATCGTCAACAACGCGATCCCCACCACGCTGGGCGGAGTCAGCGTCCAGATCGCCGGCAAGGCCGCCTACGTGCAGTACGTCAGCCAGAATCAGGTGAACGTGCTCACGCCATCCACCATCGGAACGGGACCGGTGGCCGTCGTCGTCACCAATGGCGCCGGGACCTCCAACACCGCCTCCGCCACCGCCACGGCCGTGCTGCCCGGACTGAGCGTGCTCTCCAACTACGTACGCGCCGTCCGCTACCCCGACGGCGTCGTCATTAACGGAACCGGGGCCGCGGAATCCGGCTACACGACTTCGGCCGCCATCGGCCAGGGCGACGTTCTCGCGCTGTACGGCACAGGCTTCGGCGCAACCACGCCAGCGGCGCAGGACGGTGTTGTCTTCACCGCCGCCTATCCAACCACGAACGCCGTGACGGTGACTATCGGCGGCCAGAACGCCGAGGTCCTGTGGGCGGGGCTGGTTGGCCCGGGTCTCTACCAGATCAACGTCCGCGTCCCCACCGCGCTCGGCGATGGCGACCAGGCCGTCGTGGCGTCGGTCGCGGGCGCCAAGTCCCAAGCGACCGCGCTGCTCAAAGTGGCCGCAAGCGCCAGGTTGACCGGGGCCGCCTCGGCAACCGCCCACCTTCTCGGGCGCCGGCCCGAACGCTTCCGTCCCCTGCCCGCCTCGCCCCAGGTGGAGCAGGTCATCCACTTCGCCGGCCTGCATGGCCCCGAACGCCGCGCCGGCGCCGACCACGGCCTGGACCATCGCATCTCGGGCTGCCAGGTCCGCCCGGCCTGAAGCGTCTCCGGTCGCGCCGGCTCACCGGACACGGCGGTATCGGATCGTACGCTCCGATATGATGTAGCCATGAATCGACGCGACCTTCTCAAATCCGCCGCATCCGGCGCCGGACTCACCATTCTGAAGAGCGGTACGCTGCGGGGCGCCACGGCTCCCAGCAACAAGTTAAACGTAGCCCTCATCGGCGTGTGGGGCCGGGGAACGGCCCACTACGGCGTGCTCCGCTCCGAGAACGTAGTCGCCCTGTGCGATATCAACGACCTGCGCACCAAGGAAGCGCTGGAACTCTTCCCCAAGGCCAAGCCCTACTACGATTGGCGTCAGTGCCTGGACCAGAAAGACGTGGAGGCCGTCATCATCTGCACCGCCGATCACCACCACGCCTTCATCGCCAACTGGGCCATGAATCGCGGCATGCACGTGTACTGCGAAAAGCCCATGGGCATCACAGTGGAGGAGGTCCGCACGCTGCGCGCCACCTATCTGAAGAACCGGGTGAAACTCGCCACCCAGCACGGCACCCAGCGTCACGCCTATCCGAACTTCGAGCGACTGCGCGAGTTGATCCTCGACGGCGCCATCGGTGAGTTGAAGGTGGTGCACGGCTGGGACAGCCGCCGTCTGCCGCGCCCCGGCTATCCCCAATCGGAAGGCATGCCGCCCTCCGGCCTGCACTATGAACAGTGGATCGGCCCTTCGCCCTATCATCCCTACAGCCCGCAGTATTTCGGCGGCTCCAACGGCCTGAACTGCCTGTTCTGGAACATGTATCGCGATTTCGGCGTCGGCCAGATGGGCGACATGGGCGCGCACACGATGGACCTGCTGTGGAACGCCATCGACGCCGGCGCGCCGACTTCGATTGAAGCCGACATGGAAGTCAGCGACAAGTTCGACCCCAACATCACCCCGGTCAAGCTGAAGGCCACCTTCGCGCATCCCGCTAACTCCTGGCGCGGACCGATCGAGGTTGTCTGGTATCAGGGCGGCCTGAAGCCCAACGCTCCGAAGTCCTACGTGGATGTCGCCCACATTCCCAACGGCGCGATCTTCGAAGGCACGAAGGGCGCGATCCTCGCCGACTTCACCTCCCGCATCCTCATCCCGAGCAATGACGACGGCGACCTGACCTACTACAAACGTCGCGCCAAGAGCGACCTGCTGCCGCTGGTCTCCGGTACAGGCCAGCCCACCCAGGGCGCACCCCGTCCGCGACCCTCCGGCCCCCGTCCGCCCCAACCGCTTCCCGTCATGCCCAGCGCCGAAGTGGGCCCCAGCGGATTCCCCGCCGTCCAGTTCATCGACGGCAAAGTCCCGGCTGCGCTCGGCCTGCCGAACGACACGATTAAGCCGATCCTCGACGCCGAGAAAGCCGGCCAACCCCTGCGCGGCGACACCGCCTTCCAGCGCGACTGGCTGGACGCTTGCAAGGGTAAGAACAACCATGCGGTCCACGGGACCAGCACGAAGACCCACTGCGATTTTGACTATTCGGGCTCGATGATGGAGCAGATGTTGCTCGGCCTGGTGGCCCACCAGATGGGCAAGAAGCTCGAATACGACCCCGCCACCGGCCGGGTCACGAACTCGGTGGAAGCCAACGACCACTTGAAGCGCAAGTACCGCTCCGGCTGGACTCTCAACGGCTGAGCCTTACGGCCGGGGCAATTCGCGATATTCAATCTTCCGGATGGCCCCGGCCGTGTTGTAGGACATGAACCCGAACGGGATGCATAGTTTGGTGTCCCCGGGACGCAGCCCGATCGTGCGCCCCGCGATATTGGCGTCCGTCACCGGCTGTCCGTCGATCCATACGCGGATTCGTTCGGGCGTCACTTCCAGCCGGAAGGCATACCAGCGTCCGGCCTCGAACTCGAAGTAAGCGCGTGTCTCGTTCTCCGAAGCGTCCCACCCGTTGATGCTGGACAGCCCGACGATGTCGCCGCCCCAGCCGCCCGTCACAAACGTGCAGTAGGAATCGCCCACCGGAAAGGTGACGCTCGCAAAGAAGTCGCCGCCACGCACCCGTTTGGCCTCAAAACGCACTTCATAGCGTGACTTCGGCGCGTCGCCGGTTCGCGTGACGCCCGTCATCGGGCCGCCCGGTTCGAGGATCAGCGCGCCGTCCTCCACCTTCACCGCGCCATGCCGCGCAAACGGGGTCTCGCGCCAGCCGTCGAGCGTCTTACCGTCGAACATCGATCGCCACCCGCCCGGCCCCGTCTGTGCGGCGGCGACGGCGGCGAAACCGAGACAAAGCAGCAGGGATCGCATGCCGCTTTGGACTATATCACGCCCGGCCGTAGTTCTTGATCTTCAGCAGTTCCCCGCCCTTCAGGGCCGACTGGTGCGCCACGATTCCCGGCAGCGTGTACGCGATCGCCTCCCACACGTTCACCGCAGGATGCCGATCCTCCACGATGGCCCGTATGAATTCGTGCGTCAGAAACGTATGCGATCCGCCGTGGCCGCTCGCGACGCGCAGCGGTTCAGGCAGCCGTTCCCAGTGGTTCGGCTGCCGGAACGGCTCGATCTTCACATCGCCCTGCGGATAGCCGTTTTCATCGAGCACGGTCTTGCCGTCCTTTACGATGCGGGCGATCATGTTCGGCTGTCCGTCGGGCCGCTCCATGAAATAGGACGCGCGGTCGCCCAGAAACTGCGCGCGCTCGGTCCCCCCAGCCGCCACATGCCAGAACACCGCCACCCTCGAGCAATGCCCGCGCGAAGTCCTGAAAAACGCCGTCGTGTTCCAGAAGGGATTCGCGTACTCGTTGGTCGCCAGGATCTCGTGCCCGTCGCCCCAGCCGATCGCCTGCACTTCCGCCATCCGCTCGCCAGTCACCGGCACGACCATGCCCAGGCAATGCGTCGGATACCACATGGGAGGAAATCCGTAACGCCACGTCGGAAAGCCCCGATCGTCACGCATCAGCGGAATCAGCCCCTCGTGATGATATTCGGCCTCGGAGTAGAGAATCGAGCCAAACTCGTTGCGCGCGGCCATCTCGCGACAGGTGACGATCTGGGGCCGGTAAAAGCTGGTTTCGGCCATCATGTACCGCAACCCGGTCGATTTCACCGTTTCGAGCAACCGCACGAGTTCAGCCTCCGACAACCCGGCTGGCACGGCGCTAATGACGTGTTTGCCCGTTTTCATGGCCTCCACCGCCATCCACACGTGCATCGGAGCGGGCGTGAAAACCGCCACCGCGTCCAGTTTCGGATGCTTCAGGAACTCAGCGAACGAACGGTAGCGGTTTGCGCACCGGTAAACTTTCGAGAGCCGCTCCAACCGGTCCGGCCGTATGTCGCAAACGGCTTCCACGACGCAATCCGGCTGCAGATGCCACTGGAAATCGGCGCCGAATCCGCCGCCCACCACGCCGATGCGGACCTTCCGGTCGCTCGGAGCCTGCGCGTTCGCAAGCCCGGCCGCGCCAGCCGCCGCCAGCAGAGTTCTTCGGGTGAAATCCACGCTACGCCTCCGCCGCCGAAGCATCGCCTCGGCGGAAGGGCATTATATCGCGCGCCTTCGCCCCGCAGCGCCGGGCCGCTAGACCAGCATCTCCAACTGTCGAACCGCGTCGAGCACCGCCTCGGCCTGCGACTCCATGGACTTTCCGGCCGAAGCGCCTTGCGCCGCGCTCGAAGCCGTCCGGTGAGTCCCTTGTTCGAGATCGGTCAGCACCCGGGCGACGCGTTCCACGCCCAGCGTCTGTTGCTGGCTGCCCTCGGACACCTCGTCGGCAAGCGCGCGCACTTCCCGAACCTTGGCGGTCACGCCCGTTATCGCGTGCTCCATCTCGAGCAACTTCGCGTTTCCATGTTCGGACTTCTCGATCGAGTCGCGAATCATCGTGGATGTGTCCTTCGCCGCCTGGGCGCAGCGTTGCGCCAGATTGCGAACTTCGTCGGCCACCACGGCGAATCCGGCCCCGGCGTCGCCCGCTCGCGCCGCTTCCACCGCCGCGTTCAGCGCCAGGATGTTCGTCTGGAAAGCGATTTCGTCAATCACGCTGATGATCCGCGAGATGGACTGTCCGGCAGCGCTGATCGCCCCCATCGACTCCACCATCTCCTTCAGCCGTCCATTCGCCTCGTGGACCATCCGGTCGCTTTCGGTCATGCGTTGCGCCACCACCCCTGCGTGATCGGCTGTCCGGCGCGCCATGGCGGTGATCTCCTCACCGGCCGATGACGCTTCCTGGATGGATGCCACCTGGTGGTTCGCCTCGTCGGCCGCAATGCGGCTGGACGACGCCACCTGGCCGGCCACATCCCCAATCGCGGACGCCCCTTTCCTCAACCCGAGCGCGATCGTCCGTATCGGCGCCGTAACGGAGCGCGCCAGGAAAATCACGATGGCCGCCAGCATCAGGATCCCCGCCAAGGCGGAGGTGAAAAAGATGCGCGGTAACGATCCGAGCCGCCCTTCCACGTCCTCCAGATAAAGGCCGGAGCCCACAATCCAGCCCCACGGCCGGTACATCCGCACGTAGGAGATCTTCTGGAGCGGATCCCCGCCGCCCGGCTTCGGCCAGCGATACTCCACCAGCCCCGCGTCCCGGGCCTTACAGACCTCGACCATCTTGACGAACAGGGCGACCCCGTCCGGATCCCGGTAGTCGTTCAAATCCTTGCCATCCAGCGCCGGGTTGGTGGGATGCATCACCATCCGCGGATTCAAGTCGTTGATCCAGAAGTAGTTATTCTTATATCGAAGGTGCTTGATGGTCTGCTTTGCGGCCTCTTGCGCCTGTTCCGTGGTCATGGAGCCATCCGCGGCGCGGCCCCCGTAGTACTCCAGCACTTTCCACGCCGTTTCAACGAGTTCCGCTGTTCTGGCGGACTGCGATTCGTAAATCGCCGACCGAATGCTCCAGAACACCCACCCCAGGCCGCCGCAGAAAATGGGAGCCGAGAGCAGTCCCGCTATCAGTATCCGGGCGGACAGTTTCCCAGCTTTGCCCATCATGAACTCCTTCTGTACAACACATCGGTTACAAAAGCGATGCGCATTAGCTCTTCCCAAGACCCATTTGTCGCCCGCGTTCCCGTTACAATCGTAGAAGGTCCCCCTTTCCCTGGCATGAATCATTCCGACATCCGGCAGCAGGCGCTTTTCGACGCCCTCGATTCCCGTATCCTCGTCCTCGATGGCGCCATGGGCACGATGGTCCAGCAGCGCAACCTGACCGCGGCCGACTTCGGAGGCCCCCATCTCGAAGGCTGTAACGAAAACCTGGTCGTCACCCGCCCGGACGTCATCCTCGACATTCACCGGGCCTACTTCCGCGCCGGCGCCGACATGGTGGAAACCGACACCTTCGGCGGCACGCCGCTCGTCCTCGCCGAGTACGGCCTCGAGGAACAGGCGCACCAGCTCAACGTCGCCGCCGCCCGTCTCGCCCGCCAGGCCGCCGAGGAATTCTCCACCCCCGGCCGCCCCCGTTTCGTGGCCGGCTCCATCGGACCCACCACCAAAACCATCTCGGTCACCGGCGGCATCACCTTTACGGAATTGACGCGGAATTTCTACGCGCAGGCCCAGGCCCTGGTCGAAGGGGGCGTCGACCTGCTCGCCATCGAAACCTGCCCCGACACGCGCAACATCAAGGCGGCGCTGCTCGCCGTCGAGCGTCTCTCCACCGAGCTCGGCCGCTCTATTCCGGTCATCGTATCCGGCACCATCGAACGCAACGGCACGATGCTCGCCGGCCAGGCCGCCGACGCCCTTTACGCCTCGGTCTCCCACGCCGGCCTGCTCGCCATCGGCCTCAACTGCGCCACCGGCCCCGAGTTCATGACCGACCACATCCGCACCCTGCACGAAATGTCCTCGGCGCGGATCTCCTGCTACCCCAACGCGGGCATGCCCAACGAAGAGGGCCTCTATCTCGAAACGCCCCAAACCCTCGCCGCGCAACTCGAAAAGTTCGCCGACCACGGCTGGCTGAACATCGTCGGCGGCTGCTGCGGCACCACGCCCTCCCACATTCAGGCCATCGCCCAGATGACCCACGGCAAGGCCCCGCGCGCCCGCCGCTCGCCCTCCCCACGGACCTACTTCAGCGGCATCGACCTCGTCGAAGCCGAGGACTCCAACCGCCCCCTCATCGTCGGCGAGCGCACCAACGTCATCGGTTCCCGCCTGTTCAAGAACATGGTGGCCGAAGAGAAATGGGAAGAGGCCACCGAGATCGCCCGCTGGCAGATCCGCAACGGCGCCCACATCGTCGACGTCTGCCTCCAGTCGAGCGACCGTGACGAGACAAACGACATCCCGCCCTTCTACGACAAGCTGAACCGCAAGATCAAGGCGCCGGTGATGATCGACACCACCGACGCCCGCGCCATCGAGTTAGCCCTGACTTACTGCCAAGGTAAGTCCATCATTAACTCGGTGAACCTCGAAGACGGCGAGGAGAAATTCGAGCGCATCTGCCCCATCGCGAAGACCTACGGCGCCGCGCTCGTAGTCGGCACAATCGACGAGGACAAGCAGCAGGCCCAGGCCTTCACCCGAGAGCGGAAGCTCGCCGTAGCCCGCCGCTCGGTCGACTTACTCACCGGCAAGTACAGCATCCCCGCCACCGACCTGATCATCGACCCGCTGGTGTTCCCCTGCGCCACGGGCGACGAAAACTACATCGGCGGCGCGGTCGAAACCATCGAGGCCATCCGTCTCATCAAGGAAAACATCCCACTCGCGAAGTCCATCCTGGGCGTCTCCAACATCTCCTTCGGCCTGCCCGCGGCCGCCCGCGAAGTGGTGAATTCGGTATTCCTCTATTACGCCACCAAGGCCGGCCTCGACTTAGCCATAGTGAACGCCGAAAAGCTCGAGCGCTTCGCCTCCATCCCCGAACTGGAGCGCCGCCTGGCCGAGCACCTGCTCTTCAACACTCCCCCGCCCACTCCGGAATTCCAGGGCGTCCCGGAGGACTGGCGCGAGCAGACCCGCGAACAGAAAATCGCCGTCAACCAGTTCAACATCGCCGCCATCGCCGAACATTTCCGCAAGGCCGGCAAGAAGGAGACCAGGAAGGCCGCCGACCTGCCGCTCGACCAGCGCCTGGCCAACTACATCATCCAGGGCTCGAAAGACGGTCTGATCGCCGACCTCGACCTCAAGCGGGCCGAAGGCGCGACGCCCCTGGAAATCATCAACGGCCCCTTGATGGCCGGCATGTCGGAAGTCGGCCGCCTCTTCAATAACAACGAATTAATCGTCGCCGAAGTGCTGCAATCGGCCGAAGCGATGAAAGCCGGCGTCAGTCATCTCGAACAATTCATGGAAAAGAGCGAGAGCGCCGCCCGCGGCAAGGTGCTGTTAGCCACCGTGAAGGGCGACGTCCATGACATCGGCAAGAACCTGGTCGAGATCATTCTCTCTAACAACGGCTACCAGGTGATCAATCTTGGCATCAAGGTCCCGCCGGAGCAACTCATCCAGGCGTACGAGCAGCACCAGCCCGACGCCATCGGCCTCTCCGGCCTGCTCGTGAAAAGCGCCCATCAGATGGTGTCCACCGCGTCCGATTTCCGGGACCACGGCATCAGCGTGCCCCTGCTGGTCGGCGGCGCCGCCCTCAGCGAGAAATTCACCACTCTCAAAATCGCCCCTTCTTACGACTCGCCGACCTACTACGCCAAGGACGCCATGACCGGTCTGCGCCTGATGAACGAGATCATGGACCCGGCGACGCGCCCGGCCTCCCTCGCCGCGCACATCCATCGCGAGACCGGCCCGGGCTTTGAAGGCCCGGAGCGCGGCGTCGCGCCCGAAAGCGAAGCCCGCAGCCCCAAGGTCCGCGCCGATCTGCCGATCCCGCCCGCGCCCTATCTCGACCGCAAAGTCCGCGACGTCCCCCAGTTAGCCGATTTGTGGAGTTACATTAACCCCCACATGTTATACGGCCGTCACATGGGCTTCAAGGGCAATTTCGAGAAGCTGTTAGCCGAGCGAGACCCGAAAGCCCTCGAGTTATTCCACCTGGTCGAGGACGTAAAGCGGGAAGCCGCCGGCTTCATGAAGGTGCGCGCCGTCTGGCGCTTCTATGAGGCGGAGCGCGACGGTAACTCCATCCATCTGTTCGCTCCCGGCGAGTCGAGCCCCTTGCTGACATGGCGCTTCGGCCGGCAGGCCAAGTCCGACGGCCTGTGTCTCAGCGACTACATCCTCGATGCGAACGACGGCCGCCGCGACCACCTCGCGCTATTCGTCGTCACCGCCGGCGAAGGCGTCCGCGACCGCAGCGAGCAGGCCAAGCGCGCCGGCGAATTCGTCAAGGCCCACGCCCTACAAGCCCTGGCCATCGAGACCGCCGAAGGCTGCGCCGAATGGCTGCACCGCCGCATCCGCGAAGACTGGGGCTTCCCCGACCCGCCCACTCTCACCATGCAGGAGCGCTTCACCTCGCGCTACCGCGGCAAGCGCTACAGCTTCGGCTACCCGGCCTGCCCGCGCCTGGAGGACCAGGCCGGCCTCTTCGCGCTCCTCCAGCCGGAGGAGATCGGCGTCCAACTCACCGACGGTTTCATGATGGATCCGGAAGCGAGCGTCAGCGCCCTGGTGTTCCACCACCCCGACTGCGCCTACTTCACCGCGGCCGAGGAACCCGCCCTCACCGGCGCCGTTCAGTAACTCACAACCAGAACAGCGCCGGGTGGTCATGGCCCGTCGCGTGAGTCAGCACGCGGTCGTACACCCGCGCGCCTGAGTCGCCATTGGTGAAGACAAAGATCGCCGAACCCGCCGATGGCTCGGCCAGCACGAAGTTCTTGAAGCCCGGGTTATCGCCCCACTGCCAGACATAAGTGTGTCCGGCGGCGCGCTCCACCGCCCAACCCAGCCCCCAGCCGAGAAACTCGTTGATGCGGATCTGCTGCTGGGCGATCTCCCGGTTCCGTATCGCCGCCGCGGCGAACTTGGCGTAGTCCTCCGCCGAAGTCACCAGGCTCGCCGCGCCGTTGGGAATCATCCAGTTGGGAAGCGCCGGATCGCCGCTCTTCCGCACCGCCTCCGCGTAGCCGTCATACCGTAACTGTTCGACGGACTTGGTGGAGTCAGCCCGCAAGCCCCGCGCCGCGCCATCCCACCCCTTGCGGATCTCACCGCGCCGGTCATGCGGCAGCGCCGTGCGGGGCAGCGTGGCGGGATCCCATACCAGCGTCGAGGAACTCATCCCGAGCGGCGCAAACACACGATCCCGAACCAACTCACCGAAACCCGCGTCGCTAACTCGCTCAAGAATCCGCTGGAGATAGAAATAACCCTCCCCCGAATACTGGTAACGCGACCCGGGCGCAAACGCCGGAACTAAGTCAGGAGCCGGCTTCCCGCGTTCCGCAAAGCGCCAGTTAGGAAAGCCGGAGCAGTGGCTCAGCACCTGGCGCACGGTCACGGTGCGCGCCTGCGCGTCGCGCAGGTCGTCGACATAGGAAACCAGCGTGCGGTCGAAATCGAGTTTCCCTTCGCCGCGTAGCGAGAAGGCGGCGTAGGCCGTCACCTGTTTCGTAAGACTCGCGGCCTGAAACAACGTGGACGCCGTCACCGGATCGGGCGAACCCGCGGCCTTCACGCCCAGTGGCGCAATCCAGGAGACCTTAAAGTCGTGGATGGCGCCAATCACCGCCCCGGGAACCGGCGCCGCCGTCATCATGGAACGGAGTTCAGCCAGGTAGGCCTGGGGTGGCGCGGTCCGCCACTCCCGGGCCAGGAAGCCGGCGGCGAACGCCTGCTGGAGAAATAGGCGGCGATGCATGTTGGTAATACGGACGTCGAGCCCGGAAGTTCCGGAGCTTATTCCCAACGCAGCGCAACCGGCCCGGCCAACCCAAGCGGCAACGCCAGCGCCTCGCGCTCCACGGCCTCGCGCTCACCCGCGGAAAGCCTCCGCCAGGCGGCGATCGTAACGTCGCCGCCCGCCCGCCGCCACGTCCCCGCCACCTCGCCATTCACCAGCAGCGCGCCCGGCCACACCCGCGAGGTCCACAACCCGGCCCTGCGCCCCGCATCCGCCACAAGAGCTTCGCGGTCCGCGCCCCACAGCAGGTAGAACGCATCGCCGGCAGGCAGCAGTCGCGCGGGCGCCGCCGGTCCAGCCGGAGCGCGAAACCCGTCCTCGTCGGCGGAAAGAATCCAGCCCTCGCCCACCGGCGTCAGCGAGCCGGCCAACCCCGCGAAAGCGCCGCGAGCCTCCGCCGCACCAATCCCGGCCCACCGCGCGAACCCCGCCGCCGTAGCCGGCCCAAACACATGCAGATATCGCCGGGCCAGCTCCAGCCGAGACGCCCGGGGATCCGCCGCCGGCGCCTCCACCGTCCAGATCACCGGCTGTCTCGCGCCATCCCACCGCAACAACACAGTGCCCGCCGGTGCGGCGTATCGCAGGCTGTTCGGGACCACGCCCATCCCCCGGCCAGCCTCGCCGAAAGGCATCCGCCGGCCCCCCAGGAACTCGCGCAACCGTCGCGCCGTATCGAGCGCCCGCAATCGACCGCGAGCCGCCTCCGGCAGCCGCCCCAGCGAAAAGACCGCATGATCCTCGGCCGCAATCACGTAATCGCTGAACCGCGGCCCCCACAGTTGGACGAGTGAAGGATGCTCCCAGGAGTCGGCCCGCACGCCCTCGACGCGAGCATGCAAGGAAAGGAGCGCCGCCCGCGGCGAAGAGTCCTGCAACCCGGCCCAGGCGGCCGCGCGCAGCGACTCCGCCCCCCATGGCAACCGTCGATCGAGCGCATTCACGCCCCGTCGAAAGGCGACAATCCGCGCCCGCGACAACGCAAGCCGCGCCGCAGAGCCCATCAGCGACTTAGGCGGCCGAATCGGCCCGCCACACAAACGCCCCGTTGACGATGGTGGCCACTGGACCGCCCTTGAACCGCTCCCCATCAAACGGCGAGTTACGGCTCTTTGAGAAGGACTTATTCACGTCGTAAGTCCACTCGCGCCCCGTGTCGAGAATGGTGAGATCGGCCGGGGCGCCCGGCCGCAACGTCCCCGCGTTCAGCTTCAGGATGCGCGCGGGCGCGGTGCTGAACAGCTCCACCAGGCGCGACAGGCCGATCTTGCCCGGATGCACCAGGTCGCGGAACGCCAGCCCAATCGCCGTCTCGAGCCCAATGACGCCGAACGGGCAGCGCTCGAACTCCTGCATCTTTTCTGAGCCCGCATGCGGCGCATGATCCGTCGCAATCGCGTCCACGGTCCCGTTGGCCAGCCCGTCCAACACCATCTCGGCGTCCGAGGTCCCCCGCAGCGGAGGTTTCATCTTATAGTTGCTGTCGTAGGGGATCATCCGCCGGTCCGACAGCGCGAAGTGGTGCGGCGTCGCCTCGCACGTCACCGCCAGCCCCCGGGACTTCGCGAATCCCACCATCTGGACGGAGTGATGCGTCGAAATGTGCGCCACGTGATAATGCGCGCCCGTCACCTCGGCCAGCAGGATATCGCGCGCCACCATGACATCCTCTGAGCACGACGGAATGCCGCGCAGCCCCAGCCGCACGGACTCGGCGCCCTCGTGCATATCGCCGCCCGCGCTCAGCGTCAGGTCCTCGCAGTGGTTGATCACGGGCAACCCCAGCGATCCGGCCACTTCCATGGCCCGCCGCATCAGCCGCGCGTTCATCACCGGCTTGCCGTCGTCGGAGATGGCGACGATGCCGGCGTTCTTCATGGACCCGATGCCCGCCAGTTCCTCGCCCGCGCTGTTCTTGGTGATCGCGCCGATCGGCAGCACCTTCACAATGGCGTGCCGCCGCGCGCGCTCCACGATGTAGCTGGTCACCGTGGCGCTATCGTTCACCGGCGACGTGTTCGGCATCGCGCAGATCGTGGTGAATCCGCCCGCCGCGGCCGCCTTCGCGCCCGATTCGATGGTTTCGGCGTATTCAAACCCCGGCTCCCGTAAATGCACGTGCATATCGACAAAACCGGGCGCGACCACGAGTCCGCTAGCGTCGAACACCTTCGCGCCCGCTGCGTCAAAATTGGGAGCCACCGCGACAATGTTCCCGCCGCGTATGAAAACGTCGGCGATTCCGTCGCGCTGGGTCGACGGGTCCACCACCCGCCCATTACGGATCAGCAGTTCTCTCATTGGCTCAGAATCCGTTCGAGCACCGCCATGCGCACGGCAATGCCGTTTTCGACCTGATTCAGGATGACCGAACGCTGCGAGTCGGCCACTTCGCTCGACAGCTCACGCCCGCGATTGATCGGCCCCGGATGCATGACGATCGCGTCCGGACGCGCCAGTTGCAGGTGCTCCAGTCGCAGCCCGTAGAAGGCGAAGTACTCGCCCGCCGGCGAAGCCGGCTCATGGATGCGCTCCAGTTGCACCCTCAACATCATCACCACATCGGCGCCCTTGATCGCCTGCTTCATATCGGTGGTCAGCGTCACCCCCGGCGCCATCTCGGCCAGTTGCTTCGGCAGCAGGGAGGCGGGCCCGCACAGCACGATCTTCGCGCCGAACTTCGACAGCAGGTGTACGTTCGAACGCGCCACCCGGCTGTGGGCGATGTCGCCGATGATGGCCACGTGCAGGCCTTCCAACTTGCCCGTACGGTCCAGGATCGTGCGCGCGTCCAGCAGTGCCTGCGTGGGGTGCTCGTGCGTGCCGTCGCCCGCGTTGACGATGGGCACGGGCAGATGGCGCGCCAGGAAATGCGGCGCGCCTGAGGCCGCGTGGCGCATTACAATGACGTCCGGGTGCATCGCCCCCAGCGTGTTCAGCGTGTCCACCAGGCTTTCGCCCTTCGACACGCTGGAGCCCGCCGCGGTGATCGAAATGGTGTCCGCCCCCAGGCGCTTGGCGGCGATCTCGAAGCTCGTGCGCGTGCGCGTCGACGCCTCGAAAAACAGGTTCACCATCATCCGCCCGCGCAACGCGTCGAGCCGCTTCAGCGGCTGGCCCGGCACGGCTTGAAAGTCTTTGGCGCGATCGAGGATCGCTTCGATGACGCGGCGGTCGAGTCCTTCAATTCCCAGCAGTCCCGCGAACATGGCGGATCAGGCGGTCTCCCCGTCCGCCACTTTCTCGCACAGCAGCACTTTCTCGGTCTGGTCGATCTCCTGAAACTTCACTTCGATGATCTCCCTCGATGAAGTTTGCACCGTGCGGCCGACATAGCGGGCCGAGATGGGCAATTCGCGATGGCCGCGGTCGATCAGCACCAGCAGTTGCACGCGCGCCGGCCGCCCGTGGTCGAACAGCGCATCCAGCGCCGCCCGGATGGTGCGCCCGGTGTACAGCACGTCATCGGTGAGGATGATGTCCTTGCCGGTCACCGGAAAGTTGATCTCGGTCGCGTTCACCACCGGGGCCGCGCCCACCGTGGTCAGGTCGTCGCGGTACAGGTTGATGTCCAGGATGCCCACCGGGATCTCCCGGTGTTCCAGTTGGTTGATTTTCTGCGCCAGCCTCTGCGCCAGCGGCACGCCGCGCCGGCGTATGCCGATGAAAGCCAACTTGTCCAGGTCCTGGGTCCGTTCCAGAATTTCATGAGCGAGCCGGACCAGGGACCGGTCGATTTCCGACGCGCTCATCAACTGCGTCTTGACGCGTGTGACAGACATATCCCGAAGGCTCAGAGTATCACAGCGGAATCACCGGAACCACTCGCTCGCTACGGCGCGTTTGACCGTTTCAGCCGCTCTCGCACACGCCGCGCCAGCTTCTCGATTTCCTCGGCCTTTTTGAGCGAACCGATCGACAGCACAAACTCCCCATCCTTCTCCACTTCCGCCTTGAGCGCCTCCGCCAGACGCGCCATCTCCCTGGCGTCTGCCAGGTTCTTGACGTAGTTTTCCTTGGTGATCGCGTCCCGTTGCAGTCTCCCGTCGGGAAGACGCCGCAGGCGCGGATTCTCGGATTGCTGCGCTTGCGGTTCTTGGGCGGACAACAGAACTGGGAAGGAGAGAAGCAGGAAGAAGGCTGGAAAGTTCATGGGCGCGCAAGCACATCGTAACGTGCTTGCGCGCCCTTGGGAAGCGGCTATTTCGGCTGCCGGCGGACTACTTGCGGCGCAGTCTCAGAGCCAACAGGCCCAGACCCAGGCCGACGATGCCCAGCGTGGCCGGCTCGGGAGCGTCCAGCCCCAGAGTCACCGGCCCGCCGATGTTGATCGACGGCAGGTTCGTACTGGTCACCGGCGCGGTGATCGAGCTTTCAAAACGAGGAGTCACGACGGCTCCGACGACGCTGCCGTCCAAGCCCGTGCTGATTCCCACGGTCCCGGTGCTCCCGTAAGAGGCGTAGGAGGTCGTCGCGGCCGTGTAAACCACCGGAGTGTAGGTCGCCGAACTCGTCGGGGACGTGTAGCTGGTGGTGGTCGTCACCGTGGTCACCGGGGTCGTGCTGACTCCATAACCCGTGTAGACGCTGGTTCCGTAGGAGGTGCTCGCGTAGCTGGTGGTGGGCACAACCGTCGATACCGTGGCGGTGGGCGTCGGGTCGGTTGCGGCGACGATGACCGTCGGAGCCACGTACGTCGTGCCGCTCACGGCCGTGGATGTGGAGGCCTGTGTCGTGGCCGGCGCCGCGTATCCGTAGGACTGCACCATCACGCTGTAGCCGACCGTCAGGGCCGAAGTTGTGATAGCGCTAGCCGTCTGCGTGAAAATCGAGGGCGCCACCGAACCGAAGTTCGAAGTCGGATTCTCGGCTTGCACCGTGATCATCGAGACCTCGGGGGTCATGCTCACGTTCTGGCTGCTGTAGGCGTCGGCGCCACGGTACGCGCCGAAGTTCGGATCCGAGTAACCGTAGAAGTAGCTCAGGGTATCTGCGTACGAAACGTTCAGTCCTACGCAAAGTAGGACCAACGCAGCCATCCCTCCGACGCGGACATTTCTATACAATCCCATTCGTCACCTTTTGATTGGCTCTATCTAATCCAGCTGCTTAACGTCTTGTCCAGCTGCTTTTCGTCTTGCCGGCATCTTTAAATCTTGGCCCGGAAGTCCGACCTTTCGACCCCGTTCCCGTCCCAAACACCCTAGCGGACGGGAGCCCTGCACCGACTATTGCTATTATAGCCAGGAATGAGGGAAGTCAAGGTAGGAATTATTGGCCTAGGGAACGTAGGGACTGGTACGCTCAGAATACTCACTGAGAGCAGCGCCCAGATCGCCCAGAAGCTCGGGTTCCCACTTGTATTATCAATGATTTGCAGCCGCTCAGTGGCCACTCGCGAGTTCCCCGGCCTGCCCGCGGACATACGCCGAACGGCCCATTGGCGGGAAGTAATCGAGAGTCCCGAGATCGACATTGTCGCCGAGCTGATCGGAGGGACCACCACGGCGTCCGAAATCATCGAGTCCGCCATCGGGAGCGGAAAATCGGTGGTGACGGCGAACAAAGAGCTTATGGCTCAACGAGGTGCGGAGATTTGGGACCGCGCGATTCAGTCCCGCGTCAACCTCGCCATGGAGGCCAGCGTGGCCGGCGGAATCCCGATTCACGCCGTATTACGCGAAGGGATCTCGGGAGATAGAATTTCCGCCCTTTACGGGATCCTAAATGGTACTAGTAACTACATACTGTCGGAGATCGAAAAGCACGGCAGCGCCTTCGATTCCGTGCTCGGCGAGGCCCAGCGCCTCGGTTATGCGGAAGCCGATCCCAGCGCCGACATCGACGGCTTCGACGCCCGCTCCAAACTCGCCCTGCTGGCCGCCCTGGCCTTCGGCGAGCGCATCACCCCCTCTGACATCTACACCGAGGGCATCCGCCGCATCACCCCGGTCGATTTTCAGTACGCATCCCAGATGGGATACACCATCCGGCTGATCTGTTCCGCCCGTCAAACGTCCGAAGGACTGCTGCTCGCGGTGCGCCCGTCCCTGGTGCCGAAGTCCACCGTCCTTGCCGGCGTCAAGGGCGCCTACAACGCCGTCTGGGTGTTCGGTAAGTACGGCCAGGACACGTTCTACTACGGACGTGGCGCCGGCCCCCTCCCCACCGGCGTCGCCGTCGTCAGCGACCTGATGCGGGTGGCGCGAGAGATCCGTTGTGGCAGCCCGGAGCGCGTTTCTCCGTTCGCACATGAGCGTTTAGGTGAATATAAACCGATACCTGTAACGTTAAACCGATCCAAATATTACCTCCGTTTTCGCGTAGAAGACCGTCCCGGAATCATTGCCGGCTTGGCTACCGCCCTTGCAAATCAACAAGTTAGCATCGATTCCGTCATGCAGCTCCCCATCGAAAATTGGCGCGACGTACCCTTTGTCGTCACCGTTGAACCGGCGCTTGAGGCGAATATTCGGGCGGCGATTCGCGAAATGCAGGATTTGAAATTCCTATTGGAGCCGCCGTTAGTGATGCCGATGGAGGCTGGCGACTGATGACGTGGGTGTGGGTGTTGGCCGTCATCGCGCAGGTGGCTGGCCCGGCGAACTCCGGCTATAAGACCACGGAGGGCCGGGCGCAGGTGGCCTCCGTGCTGACGGCCCCCGGCCGCGACGCGCGCCAGAAACCCGCCGAACTGGCCGCCGCGTTGGGGATCAAGCACGGCATGACGGTGGTCGATCTGGGAACCGGGGTGGGGTACATGCTCCCATACCTGAGTCCATTGGTGGGGAATGGGGGGATTGTCGTCGCCGAAGACATCCACCAGGACTTTCTCGACCAGGCGCGGGCCCTGGTCGAGAAGGACAAGCTGGCCAATGTGCGGTTTGTGCTCGGGACCGAACAGGACCCGAACCTCCCGGCGCGGTCGGCCGACCTGATTCTGGTGCTCGACGCTTACCACCACTTCGACTACCCGGAACGGATGCTCGCGAAGCTCGGCGCGGCGTTGCGGCCGGGGGGCCGGCTGGCGCTGGTCGAATACTACAAGCGCCGC
Organism: Acidobacteriota bacterium; assembly: GCA_018268715.1. Lineage (GTDB taxonomy): Bacteria > Acidobacteriota > Terriglobia > Bryobacterales > Bryobacteraceae > TMP-7. The sequence goes on from JAFDVZ010000020.1 coordinate 95,247, forward strand.
GGGGCCATGGAGGGCGACCCGGATCGCGCGCTGAAGCACATACGGCTGGACCTGGACGACGTGGTGAAGGAAGTGGAAGCGTCCGGTTTCCGGCTGATCTCGCAAAAGGAACAAATTCCGCGCAGCCAATACGTCGCGATCTTTGGGAAGAAGTAGCGGATGTGGTAGTGTAAGTAAAGATCCCTCAACAAGCCGGAGAGGTGGCTGAGTGGTCGAAAGCAGCGGTTTGCTAAACCGTCGTACGGACTTAAATCTGTACCGAGGGTTCGAATCCCTCCCTCTCCGCCAGTCGCTTCTTCTATTTCCCAAACCAGCGTAATGGAGCCTCGGTCAGCCACGGCAGATAGGTGATCAGGAGCACGCTGCCGAACAGGATGCCCAGGAATGGGAGCGTCGCCCACATCAGATACGTCATCGGCTTCTTGAAACGGTAGGCCGCCAAGAACAGGTTGATGCCGACCGGCGGATGCAGGTAGCCGAGTTCCAGATTGGCGATGAAGATGATCCCCATCTGCACCGGATGAATGCCGTAGAGAGCCCCCAGAGGCTTCAGAAGTGGCACCACCACGAGGATCGCCGCGAAGACGTCCATCAGCGCTCCCACCACCAGAAGAGCAATATTCAGCACGAACAGGAACAGGAGCTTCGAGTGGACGTTGGCTTGCACCCAGTCGATGATCCTGGCCGGGATCTCGGCGTTCACCAGGTAGTTGGTGAAGCCCAGCGCCACGCCCATGATCAACAACACGCCGCCTACGATCGTCGCGCACTCCACGAAGACCTGATCGTAGTCGCGCACCAGCTTCAGGTCGCGATAAACGAAGGCCTCAACAATCAACGCGATGAACGCGGTCAAGGCCGCGGCCTCGGTCAAGGTGCCGAATCCGCCGAAGATGCCCACCACCATCACGGCCGGGATCAATAGCTCCCACTTGGCTTCCCATAGCGCTCCCGCTGCTTCCCGCGGGCTGAAACGGTCGCGGACGGCGTCGCATTTCAACCCCTTGTAGATGCCCATCGCCGCCACCAGAGACACCATCAACAGCAACGGCAACAGTCCGCCGATGAAGAGCTGGTCGATGGGCGTCTGCGAGTAGACGCAGTACAGAATGGTGGGAACGCTGGTGGGGAACAGGAGTCCCAGCGAACCCGATGAGGTCACCAGGCCGATGGAGAACTTCTCCGGGTACCGGGTGCGAACCAGCACGGGCACCAGCAGCCCTCCGATGGACAGAATGGTGAGGCCGGAGCCCGCCCAGGTGAACATGGCGCAGATCAGCACCGTCACCAGCGCGAGTCCGCCCGGCATCCAACTGAACAGGGCCGTAAAGACGCGCAGCAGGCGCTTGGTGGCGCCGCCTTGCACCATGAAGTATCCGGCCAGCGTGAACAACGGAATGGAGGGCAACAGCGGAGACGCCACCAGGCGGTACATCTCGACCGGGACCAGCGCCACCGGCGTCGAGGCGTTCCAGAACAGCAGGAGCGCGAAGCCTCCGAACACCGCGAAGATCGGCAGGCCGAGCAACGCCACGGCGAACATCACCACCACCGCGATCCAGAACACGGTGGGCTGCCCCGGTGGGATCCAATAACCGAGCGCCACCGGCACAAACAAACCCAGCGCTGCCAGGGCCCGCGCCTTCCACCGGCCGGCGAGCCACACGGCGCGCGCCGCGATGACGCCGAAGCCGACCGGCATCACCAGGATGAACCACCATTTCGGCAGCCCCGGCAACAACGCCGAGCCGGCCTCGCGCTCACTTTGCACAAAGGTCTGGCTCGCGTAGGCGAGGCAGGCCGAAACGGCCGCCAGGATGAAGCCCGTGAAGACGGACACCCATGGACGAATACGCTCCGGCAGAAACGTGCTCGAGGAGAGCGCCAGCAGGCGGCCGCTGCGCGAGGCCAGGGCGGCCCCGAGCAAGCCGACCCACAGCGTGAGCTGTTGCACCAGCACGGGAGACGCCGGAACGCCGCGCAGGTGCAGGGTCCGGGTCACCATCTCGATCACCGGCAGCAGCACCATGAGCATCAGCGCGGCCACCGACACGAGATCCTCCGCCACCCTCCACCACGTGCGTGGTTCGCGGCGTTCGAGCTCGAGTTCGGCGCTCACTTCTTCTTTGTCCGGGCCGGGGCCGCCGTCTTGGGAGCGGCGTGCGCGCGGCGGTATTCGTCGCGATAGCGTTTCACCTGGTCGAACAGGTCGGCGCCCATGCCGGCGCGCAGGGCGGGCCAGAGCTTCACTTCAATCAGCGACCGCCATTCGGCCACCGCCTTCGGATCGGCGTTCACCACGTTCAGTCCGAAGCCCTGCATCAGCTTGATCGAGGAATCCTCGAGTTTGTGAATCTCGTCGCGGATCTGGGGCCCGAACACGTGCGAGATCTCGAGCAACTGAGCGCGGGTCTTCGGCGGCAGTTTCTCCCAGGCGTCCCTGGAGATGAGCGTGGCGCCGGTGAGCGGGGCGAAGTTCACCGCCAGCATGTTCTTCGCGCCGCCGAACCACTGGCTTCCCAGGGCCACCGCGGGGGGCGCCTGGAAGGCGTCGATCAGGCCGGTTTGCAGACCCGTCAGGATGTCGGTGGCGGCGAGCGAAACGGGTTGGAACCCGTTCTGTTTATACAGTTCGAAGGTGGTGGCGTCGCCCTGAAGCACGCACACCTTCAGGCGGCGAAAGTCGTCGGGCGTCATGGCGGGCTTCTTCGAGAAGAAGTGGACCCATCCGGTGTCGCCCCAGTTGAGGACAATGTAGCCGCGGTCAGCGAGGCGCTTTTCCAGGCGCGCGGCGATGCGGTCGCGCACATAGTCCAACTCCTCCCAGGAATCGTACATCAGGGGAACCTGGAGGGCCGAGGCCGAGCCATCGATGCCGCTCAATCCGGCGCCCGAGATTGCGACGGCTTGCAGCGCCTTGACGCGCATCTTCTGGACCATCTCCGGCTCGTCGCCCTGCTCGCCGCCGGGGTAGACCTTCAGCAGGACCGCGCCGCCGGACGCCTCCTTCCACTTGTCGCCCATTTCCAGGAGCAGTTTGTGCCACTTCGAGTTTCTGGGCGCGAGTGTGCCCAGGCGGATGGTGGTTTGCGCCGTTCCGAGGCCGGCGAGCATGACGAGGGCTAGGACGATCCTCAGCATTGGAAACCTCAATCCTCTATACTCTCGCGTTTTTCCCGCGCGCGGTGTAATAAGCGGCCTGTTCGGCCGTCTGCATGGTTGGAGAGGAGTCTCAACAGCATGCCCAACTTTTCGGCGCGGCGTCTTCCGGCGATGATCGCCCTGATTTGCGGACTGGCGCTGAGCGAGGACCTGGGAATCCAGATGGAGCGGATGCTCGAGGCGGGCGGAGGCGGGGCGTGGCGGCTGTTTCTGGTGATGGGCAATCGCGCGAGCGTGGACGAACAGCCTCCGCATGGAGCGGGATGGGCCTTTCGGCTCCCAGCCGGTTATGCGCTAGAGATATTCTTCGATCGGGAAACGACGGGGCTCGAGCGGTTCTTTCGAAGATGAGCTGCCGCGCCCAGATGACCGCCCGCGCCCCTGTGCGCTACTTTCCGAAGTAGTCGTCGTTAATGGAGACCGGGATGGTCTTGCGGATCTCCTCGGCCGACTTGCGAATCAAATCCTGCCGGACCTTGGGTTCGATTTGCGACTTCACCTCATCCATCGACTTGATCACGTGGGCGTCCACCTTGATGATGTGGTAGCCGAACTGTGATTTCACCGGTTCGCTGATCTGGCCGACGGGCAGGGCGAAAGCCGCCTTCTCAAACTCGGGAACCATGCGGCCGTGCGTGAAACTGCCCAGCGCGCCGCCCTGCGCGCCGGAGCCCGCATCGTCGGATTCCTGTTTGGCGAGCGCGGCGAAATCGGCGCCCTTCACGAGCTTCTCGCGCAGGGCGGTCGCCTTGGCCAACGCCTCGGCGTCCGACAACTCCTTCTGGCCTTCGCGGAGCGGAACCTGGGAGCCGGTGAAGCGGATCAGGATATGGCTGGCCTTCACTTCCTCGAATTCCGCCTTGTGCTCGTCGTAGTAGGCGGCGACGGCGGCGGGGTCGGCCTTGGTGGCGGCGTCGATGCCGCGGAGCAGTTCGCTGGCCATCAGATTATCCACTTGAAGCGACATGCGCTGCTTCACGTCCGGCTTCTCGTCGAGCTTACGGCGGCGGGCTTCCCACGCAAACGCCTTCATTTCCGTGAGCTGCTCCACGAAACGGCGCTTATTGGGGCCCTGGGTCTGGGAGCGCAACTGCTCCGGCATGGCCGCCAGGAAGGTCTCAAACTGAGCGCGGGTGATCTTCTCGTCGCCGATGCTGAGCACGACGGCATCGGGGGCTACGGTGACGGCGGGCGCCGCGGGAGCCGGCGCCGCGGGCTTCACGGCGGGCGAGGGTTTGGCCGCCGCCGGCGATTTCGGGGCGGCAGCTTGCGGCTTGGCGGCCGGCGCTGGAGTCTGTGCGAAGGCGGCGGTCACCGCGGCGCCCACGGCAAGGGTCTGAATAAAAGAAAATCTCATGGTTGCAGGCGAATCTTCGAATCCAGGAAGATAATCGGCGGAATCGTACCGAAATTCCAGGATACCGCGTTTCAAATAGCGGCCCGGTTCGCCCGAACGCTGACGCCCGCGTCGGCCAGGCGATTGACGTCGAGCGGGATCACCTTGCCTTCCACGCCGCCGATGACTTCGGCGGTGTGTTGATAGGCGGGAACTCCGCCGGTGACGTAGTGGGTGACTCTTCCCTGCCCGTCCGGGGCGTCGCCGCCCACGGCCGCGCACACCACCTCGGCGGTGACTTCGGCGCTCGAAACCAGCTTGACGCCGCCGCCCACCACGCGCTGAATGACGGGCGCGAGGACGGGATAGTGGGTGCAGCCGAGGATCAGGGTGTCGATGTCGCCGCGCCCCTTGAGATAGTGGCGCGCCAGTACGTCGGCGTCCTCGGAATCGGCCAGGCCTTCTTCCACCAGGTGCACGAACATCGGGCAGGCCTGGGCCCAGACCTCCAGGCCGGCGGCCTGGAGACCGCGCTGGTAGACGCCGCTGGCGATAGTCCCCTTGGTGCCGATGACGCCCACGCGGCCGGTGATGGTGGCGCGCCGGGCCGCCTCGATGCCGGGTTCGATGACGCCCCATACCGGCACGCTGACTTCATCGGCCAGGCCCGGCAGGGCGCAGGCCGAGGCCGTGTTGCAGGCCACGACGATGCAGGCGACGTCCAGTTGCTCGAGAAACCAGGCTATCTCGCTGGCGAAACCGCGCACCATTTCCTTGGGTTTGCGGCCGTAGGGGACGCGGGCGGTGTCGCCCAGATAGACAAAATCGCAGTGCGGGAGGCGGGCGCGCAGGGCCTTGAGCACGGTCAGTCCGCCGACGCCCGAATCGAAGATTCCGATGGGACGGCTCATCGTTGTGGGCCGTTCGTAAGTGACGCCATTACCTTCATTCTACCGGCCGGGCGCACGTTACCATCGAACTATGCAAATCGCGGAGATCGAGGCGCTGGCGGCGGCTTTCGACGATCCATCGGACGGCGCGGCCATGAAGAGCCGGGAGTTGATTCTGGCGATGCTGGCCGATACGCCGGAGCCGTTCTCACGCCGCCAGTTCTCGCCGGGGCACATCACCTGCACGGGGCTGGTGATGGGGCCCACTGGCCGCGTCCTGCTGGTGGACCATGCCCGGTTGAAGCGCTGGCTGCTGCCGGGAGGGCACGTGGAGGCGGATGACGCGAGCGCGGCCGAGGCTGCCCGGCGGGAGGTGCTGGAGGAGACATCGGCGGAACTCGATCCGGCGGCGACGCCGGTGCTGGCGGGAATGGACGTCCACGGGATTCCGCCGAAGAAGGGCGAACCGTTCCATCAGCATCACGACCTGATTTTCGCCTTCGCGGCGGTGAGCGAGCGGGCGGTGCGGTCGGAGGAGTCGCGAGCCGTGGCGTGGTGTTCCGAAACGGAGTTCGACCAGTACGGCGTGCCGTCGAACGTGCGGCTGGCGTACGCGCGGATGCGGAAGCGGCTGTGACCAGCCGCGAGGTCCGGCTGCTGGCGCACGAGTGCGGCTTTGAGTTAGCCGGCGTGGCCGCTGCGGGGCCGAATGGAGACTACGGCCGCTATGCCGACTGGGCCGGCCGCGGGCTCGCCGGGCGCATGAGTTATCTCACTGACCGCCGGGCGGGGGTGCGCGCGGACGCCCGCAATTTGCTTCCGACGGCGCGGTCGATGGTCTGCGTCGGCAAGCTGTACAACACGCCGCACCCTTATTCGGTGGACCTGCGGGATCCGGATCGGGCCTGGATTTCGCGCTATGCGTGGGGGGAAGATTATCACGACGTAGTGCGCCGGGGTCTGGAACAACTGGCCGCGCGCATGTCGGCGCGGGCGGAGTTCGAATACCGGGTGTGCGTGGATACGGCGCCGCTGCTCGAGCGGAGCTACGCGCGCGACGCGGGACTGGGATGGATCGGCAAGAATACGTGCCTGATCCATCAATGGGCCGGGTCGTGGTTCTTCCTGGGCGAGTTGCTGACGTCGCTGGAACTCGCGCCGGGCGAGCCGGCGGCCGACCGTTGCGGCTCCTGCACGCGGTGCGTGGACGCGTGTCCCACCGCGGCGCTGACTCCTCGCACGGACGGCTCCTACGAGTTGGACGCCCGACGCTGTATTTCTTATCTCACAATCGAGCTAAAGGGAGCTATTCCCGATGAGCTACAGGCGGGTATCGGAGGTAATGTCTTCGGTTGCGACATCTGCCAGGATGTGTGCCCGTGGAACCGGCGCTCCGCCATGTCGCTCGAACCGGAGTTCGCGCCGCGGGAAGTCGCGCCGCCGTTGCGGGAATTGATCGAACTCAATCCGGAAGGCTTTCGCGAGCGTTTCCCGGACAGCCCCGTGCGGAGGCCCGGCTATGCGGGTTTTTCGCGTAATGTTGAGACCGCATTCGCGAATGCCGGGCGGCGTCGGACAGAGTAAGACGCCTGACTGACCAACTAACCCGCAACACACCTGGCCAAATATAGTTCGCCAATTTCCGTAAAATCAAGTTAAACTTGAGACGCGTTATGAGACATACCGGTCTTATATTCCTCTATTGGGCGTCAGCCTGCCTGGTTTCCGGGCAAACTTACAACATTGTCACAGTGGCCGGAACAGACACATCCCGCGACGGTAGCGTCGCGACCTCGGCCATGTTGCGCCAGCCCGAGGGCCTGGTGGTCGACGCCGCTGGAAACATTTACTTCGCCGACTCCAAGGACAACCGCGTGCGGAAGGTGTCCGTGGCGGGCGTTATCACCACCGTGGCGGGGACTGGGTTCGCCGGCTATTCCGGCGACGGTGGTCCAGCCACGAAGGCAACCCTGAACACTCCGACGGCTGTCGCGGTGGACAAGAGCGGCGCAGTCTATATCGCCGATAACATGAACAACCGCTTGCGCAAGGTGGACCCGACTACGGGAGTTATCACCACCATCGCGGGCAACGGATCCGTTAGTCCGGGCGGAGACGGCGGTCCGCCGCTTCAGGCGGGTTTCGACCCGGCTCATGTCTCGCTCGACTCGTCGGGAAACATCTACATCGCCGACTATACGAACGACCGCATCTGGAAGATCACCGGCAACGTCATCAAGACGATCGTGGGCACGGGCTTCAACGGGTATACGGGGGATTCCGGTCCCGCCACCGCCGCCACGCTGAACGGGCCGACCGCCACGGCGGTGGATCCGGCCGGAAACATCTACATCTGCGACCAGTACAACTCCGTCATCCGCAAGGTCTCGACGGACGCGACGATTTCGACGATCGCGGGCAACGGGAACTTCAACATCACCGGAGACGGCGGGCTGGCCACCAAGGCCGCGTTGTATCTGCCCGACAGCATCGCGCTCGATCCGGCGGGAACGAAGTTATACATTCTGAGCTATTACAAAGTCCGCGTGGTGGATCTCAGCACGAATATCATCACGACCTTCGCCGGAACGGGCGATGCGGGTTTTGCGGGCGACGGCGGCGGCGTGACGGCGGCCAAGTTCTTCAACCCGTACGGAGTCACCGCCGTGGCGAACGGCGACGTGTACGTGTCCGACTCCGGCAACTACCGGATTCGCAGGATTCGCAACGGCCTGATCGACACGGTGGCGGGCGCCGACACCAAGGACGGAGGACTGGCGACCGCGGCGCTGCTCAGTCAGCCCGATGCAGCCGTCGGACTGGCCAGTGGAGACATTCTGCTGAGCGATACGCTCCATAGCCGCATCCGCAAGGTGAGCGGGGCGACGGGGCTGATCTCCACCGTGGCCGGGACAGGGAATGCCGGATGGTTGAACGGCCGCATCGCGTATCCGGCCGGAATCGCCGTGACTCCGGACGGCGGCTTCGTCTTCTCCGATTACGGCGCCAACCGCGTGCAGAAGGTGAGCGCCGCTGGAACGATGTCCACGCTCATCGGCACCGCTGGCAAGCCGGGCGACACGGGCGACGGCGGCTACGCGCTGGCCGCGCTGCTAAACGGCCCATCCGGCATTGTCTACGATTCGTCCGGGAACCTGTTCATCGCCGACACCTTCAACTACCGGATCCGCCGGGTGGACGCCGTCAGCGGCCTGATTTCGACCTATGCGGGCAACGGCCACTCCGGAGTCTCCGGCATTGGCGGCCAAGCCAAGGATGCGGCGATCAACCCGACAGGGATCGCCGTGGACACGGCGGGCAATCTGTACATCGCCGACACCCGCCACCGCGTGCTGAAGGTGACGGCCACCACCGGCGTCATCACCATCGTCGCCGGAACCGCCACGGCCGGTTACAGCGGCGACGGCAGGGCCGCGATTCTGGCGCAATTATCCGCGCCCACCGGCGTCGCCGTCGACGCGGCGAACAACCTGTACATCTGCGATTACGGCAACCTGGTGATCCGCAAAGTGAACGCGGCCGGCATTATCAGCACCATCGCGGGCAATGGAACGTTCGATTCGACGATGGACTCGGGACCGGCGCTGACCGTTCCCATCCTGCCTTTCGATGTGTCGGTGGCGGCCAACGGGGACATCCTGGTCAGCGACTACGGATTCGACCGGATCCGCAAGCTGGTTCCGGTGACCTTGCGCGGGCTCGCCGTCGCCAGCGGCAACAACCAGAGCGGCGCTTCCGGCGCGCAGTTGACCATCGCGGCGAAGGCCACCGACTCAGCGGGCGCCGCCGCCCCGGGCGTGCTGGTGTCGTTCGCGGTGACCAGCGGCAGCGCCACGGTGACGCCGGCTTCGGCGCTTACGGGAGCCGACGGGACAGCTTCGGCCACGGTGATTTTGGGCAGCCAGGCGGGTCCTGCGGTAGTGACCGCGTCCGCGTCCGGAATCGCATCGGCGACATTCAGCCTGACGGTGAACGCCACTTCGTCCACGCCGACGCCCGCGATTTCGACGGGCGGCGTGGTGGGAGCGGGGCTCGCTCCGGGCAAGCGGACCGTCTCGGTGGCCGGCATCGCCACGATCTTCGGGCAGAACCTGGCGCCGGCTGGAACGGCCAGGAAGGTGGAAACCGGCGACCTGTTGAACGGCGCCGTCCCGACCAACCTGGCGGGGACCTGCGTACTGGTGGGCACGGTTCGCGCGCCGGTGTTCGCGGTCTATCCGACGCAGGTGAACTTCCAGGTTCCGACCGTGGGAACGGGCGACATCGCCGTCCGCGTCATCACCGGCTGCGGAACCACCACCGAAACGCAGAGCAACGCGGCGACCGTGACGGTTCAGGCCGCGGCGCCCGAGTTCTTCTCATTCCGCCCATCCACGGACGGCAAGAACCCGGTGGCGGCGATCAATGCCGTAACGGGCGCCTACATCGGCGACTCGTCGTTAGGCGCGGGATTCACGCCGGCAAAACCCAAGGACGTGATCACGGTGTTCGGCACGAACTTCGGCGGGACCAATCCGGTGGTGGCGCCAGGGGACTTCCCGACGGCGGCGGCCGGGGTGACCGGCGCGGTCCAGGTTTCGCTGGGCGGCAGCACGATCGCGGCTTCGGCGGTGCTGTACGCCGGCTTTACGCCAGGGAATCCGGGGCTGTACCAGTTGAACATCATCGTTCCCGACGATGTGGCCGACGGCGACCTGCCGCTGGTGGTGACCATCGGCGGATCGGCCTCGCCCTCGGCGGCTTATTTGACGGTGAAGAAGTAGCAGGCTTGTGGACGGCGGACCGGCCCTCGCGGACGGTCCGCCGTCACGGGCCCTAGCCGTCGGTGTGCGTCGCGCGAACTCCCGCCTGTTCGGTATTCCGCTTCCAATCCTCCAACCGCGGTCCCGCCATGCGCGCGGCCTGCTTGCGCAGCTCCTCCATCCTGGCCGATTCGAAGGGCTGGAACGATTGCGCGATCCGCACGTCGTCTTCGATCTGGCCCGGCGTCAGCGCCCCCATGGCCACGCAATGCACCGGCAGGCTGAGCGTGTAGCGAAGGCAATCGCCAATGCTGAAATTCTGCAGCAGCTTGGAGTTCGCCGTGCTCTTCATGCCCTGGATGCCCAGGCCGCGTTCGACGGCCACCGGGAGCACCAGCTTCTCGAAGCTCAGGTAGCCCGGATCGGCCATGTTCAGCGGCATGAGGATGGTGTCGTACTTGTCGTAGCGCTTCAGCATCTCCAGGTGAACGTAGGGGTCGTGGTGGCCGGTGAATCCGATGAAGCGGCACTTGCCGGCTTTCTTGGCGGCCTCAAACGCCTCCACCGCGCCGCCCGGGCCGAAGATCTTCTCGACTTCGGCGATTTCGCCGACCTGGTGCATCTGCCAGAGGTCGACGTAATCGGTCTTGAGGCGCTTCAGGGAGGCGTCGAGCTGGGCTTCAGCCTCCTTGCGGGTGCGGAGGGCGCACTTGGTGGTGACGAAGACCTTCTTGCGGAACGGCGGCAGGACGGCGCCGTAGACCTCCTCGGAGCGGCCGTTCCAGTAGAGCGCGGCGCAGTCGAAGTAGTTGATGCCCAGTTCGTAGGCGCGCAGCGTTACGGCCTTGGCCTCGTCGAAGGTGATCATCGGGAAGCGGCCTCCGGCCTGCCCGACGATGGTGATCTTTTCGCCCGTTTTCCCGAAGGTGCGCTTGGGGATGTCGCCAGCTTTGACCGCCGCGGAGGCTGGGCCGGCAAGCCCGGCCATTGTGCCCGCCATGAAGGTTCGTCTGTCCATGGGACACATGATATCGGAAAGCGCCGGGGTTCGCTCCGGACAAAAGCGACGCCCGCGAACCGGAACCGGCCGCGGGCGTCAGGAGGATCGTTCTTGCGATTCCTACTTGTCGGACGAACTCGGCTTGCTGGGGCTGCTCGAACTGGTCGAGGACGAGGAGTCGCTCGAAGAGGACGAGGCCGGTTTGCTTTCAGAATTAGACTTGCTGTGGCTTCCGCCGTTGGAGCCCGACTTGCCGCGAGCATAGTCGGTGACGTACCAACCGGTTCCCTTGAACTGCAGGGCCGGAGCGCTTAACAGGCGATGCACCGGACCTCCGCAACCTTCGTGAACGGTCAGCGGCTCGTCGGAGAAGCGTTGCATCTTCTCAAAGACGGCTCCGCAGGTTTCGCACTGATATTCGTACAGTGGCATATTTCCATCTACTTAACTGGCTTCGGGATGTTGAGGGGCGTCATGGTTTCGCCTCCCACGGGAGCGTTGGAGGTTCCCGACGCGGCGACTTGCGACGCGCCCTTGGCCGCAACCTCGATCGCCTTCTTTAGCATAATATCTTCAGTCTTGGCGGGGCGGGCCGGTTCGGGTTCGGCCGAGTCGTCGTCGTTGTCGATCTGGGGCTGGGCCTCGATGACGGAGACGCTGGGAGTGACGCCGTTGTCCTGAATCGACTTGCCGGACGGCGAGTAGTATTTGGCCACCGAAAGGATGACGGCGCTGCCGTCCTCCATCGTAATGGCCTTGCGAACGCCGGCCTTGCCGAAGGTGCGCTCGCCCACCACCTCGGCGCGCTTGTTGTCGAGCAGCGCGGCGGCGGCGATCTCCGCTCCGCCCGCGTTGCCGCGGTTGGTCATCACCACCAGGGGCAGCTTCGAGACCTGGCCGGCCGGCGCCGCGTCGAAGTTCTGCCGCGGCGACTTCTGTCCCTGAGTGTAGGTGATCAGGCCCTTGTCGAGGAACAGACTCGCCAGCTTCATGCCTTCCTCGGGAGTGGCGGTGGCGTTGTTGCGGAGGTCCAGGATGATCTTCTTCGCCCCCTGCTTCTGCAGATCCTCGAGCCGGGACTTGACCTCGCCCATGCGGGCGCCCTCAAGCGACGGGACCGTCAACAGGCCGATCTGGTTCTCCATCAACTTCGAGCCGACCGGCGGCTCCTGGACGGCGGCTCGGGTGATGGTCACCTTGGTCCCTTCGGGATTCGAGAACTTCATCACGCCGATATCCACCGTGCTGCCGGCTTCGCCTTCAAGCAGCATTTCGGCGTACACCAACGGCATGTCGCGCGTGGAGACGTTGTTGATGCTTTCGATGATGTCGCCGGTGTTCAGGCCCGCCTTGTCGGCCGGCGAACCGGGGATGGCGTCGACCACTCCCACATAGCCGAGCCGCTTGGACAGCACCAGCCCCACGCCGGGACGCTTCGAGCCGAGGTTCTTCTGATACTGCTTGTACTGATCCGCGCTCAGGTAGCTGGCGTAGGGATCCACGGACTCGAGCATGCCGTTCAGCGCTCCGAGCGTAACGCTCTTCAGGTCGGGCTCCTCGACGTAATCACTCTTGATGCGCGAGAGCACTTCGGTGAAGACTCCGAGATGCTTGTACTGGTCGTCGCTCGAGGCCGAGCCCGAGGATTGGCGCGCTCCGGCGAGCAGCACAATCACCACGAAGGTCGACAGGGTGACCACAATATACTTCAACCGGCTGTTCATAAGAACTGGGAGAGCCCTCTCTTAACCTTAGTCTATCAGTTCGACACAAGGCGTCTGTCGAAGATTTAGACGCGCGAACCGGCGATTGGGATGCTTCACGATTGCAACTATTCCGGCCGTACGCGGCGGCCGACAGTGCTACCCTGTTGAGGTGGCTCCCGTCGCCAGTCCCAGCGTGTTGGACGTTTTGCGCGCCATTGCGCGGGATCCGTTCCATTATCTGGTGCTGCGCTGGAACTGGAAATCGGCCGTCACCAGCACCCTGATCCGCGGCTCGATCTTCTTCGCCGCGAACCTGTCGGTGGGATTCCGGGCGGCGCTGGCGGCGATGCTCGCCGACTGGAGCTTCCGGGCCATCCTCACCGGCATGACGGGCGCGGTGACGCAGAGTTTCCGCAAGGCGGAGCCGGCCTGGGCGGCGACGCTCGCCGCGGCGGTGATGCTGCCCGGCTTCAGCCACGCGATCGAGTTTCTGGTGCACTGGGCGCGGCATACTCCTAAACTCGCCGCCAGCATCGTCGCTTCGGTGGGCTTCACGGTGCTTTCGACGCTATTCAACATGTACGCCATGCGTCAGGGCGTGCTGGTGGTGGACCGCGACGCGAAATCGCTCGCCCACGACATGGCGGCGATGCCGCGCATCATCGCGGGATTCGTCGCCTGCGGCCCGCTGCTGCTGTGGCGCGCCGTGCAACGGCGCAACATGCCGCTGACTCTATTTGGTCCCCCCTGCGCGTGATTTCCCGGCGCCCGCGTTGTAACTGAGCCGTGACACCGGCCGAAATCAGGCCTATACTGAAACTGGACGGAAACACCGTAAGGAGGTTACTCCCATGCCGGAAGGCTCCGGAACGGCCGTTGCTAGAGCACTTGAAACCGTAATCGAGGAGACGGCGACTCAGCCGACTCAAGAAGAAATAGCCGTCCTCGCCCATGCCCTATGGACCGCGAGGGGCTGCCCCGAAGGAACCCCCGAAGTGGATTGGTTCCAGGCCGAAGATCAGCTTCGCACCCAGACTCGTTAGAGCTCATACAAGCGGATAGGTCACGCCGCCCGCCGGGACGACGATGACTTCCGCCCGACGCGGAAATTTCTTTCTCGCGATCGGCCATAACTCGTCGAAACTCGCCACGATGTGGGCGAATGCTATCGATTCCGTCGCCCGTTTGGGGACGGAGGGCGCGTACAGCGCCACGTCATAGCGGCGAACCATCCGCAGTCCGAAATAGGTGAAGAATTTGAACTCCTCGCCCTCCGGCGAACGCGTGTAACGTACGGCTGGCGCAAGCAGGGGGGCGAGGCGCTTCAGTGTGGCGCGGCCGAAGGGCGGTTTTCGCCCGCTCATGTGGCCGGCGCCTTCTTCAGCTCGAACCAGGTTGATCAGCATCCCGCCGGGACGAACGGCGCGGATGTTGTTGGCGACGGCCTTCAGTCCCTGGCGCAGATCGATGTCCATGGGATAGCTGGTGGTCAGCACCACGTCGGCAAGGCGGGGGATGCGGACTCCGCACAGCGCCGCGCAGGTCTTGACGCCTTCGCGGTGCGCACGCACGGGGTGTCCCGCCACCACACGCACCACCCGCAGCCAGCGATCCAGCACGACGTTTACGATGAAGACCGGAGCGCGGAGCATGGCGCCCGCCTCCTCCAGATCCAGGCGCATGGGGTTTTCCTCGCACGGCCGGCCGGTCATATTGAAGGTCGCGGGCGTCAGGTTGAGCGTGTGCGTGGCGCCGATGGTCCGCGCGTCCGCAACGCCGGGGATCAGGTTCTTGTAGCCGCCGCCGAAGCTGGCGCTGACGTGCGGCTCGATCACGCCGACCAGGATCACCAGATCGGCCGCGCAGACGGTCGAGTTCAGCGCCACCGGCGTGCCTCGGCGCGTGGTCCCCAGCACGGTGTGACGGGCGGCATCGGCGTAATTGTGGTTCTCCCAGGCGAGCGTGTCCGCCCATTCGCGGCCGATCTTCCGGGCCAGGTCGTCCTGACTCATGGCGCGATGCGTGCCAAGGGCCGTCACCACCGTAATGGCCGATCGCGGGAGCCCGGCCGCCTCGAGTTCGGCCACGATGTGCGTCATCAGCAGGCGCGCGGGCGTGGGGCGGGATAAATCGTCTACGACAATCGCCACCTTGCCGGCGCGGCGCGCCAGTTCGACCAGCTCCGGCGAGCCGATAGGCGAACACAGAGCCTGTCGCACGGCCTCGTCCGGATCGGCGGCCGGCGGCAGCGGATTCGGCTCGAAAACGCCAGCCACGCTCCACTCCGGCGGCAGGTCGACGTCGATTGTGTCCGCGCCCCAGGGCAATTTCACCCGGTCACCCTCCGCAGCAGCGCCCGGGCCACGAATCGCGCGCGGTCCGCCAGCGGGAAGCGGCGCAGCACGGTTTTCACGACACCCTGGGTAAATCGGGTTCGTTTTGTATAATCGACGTCCACTTCGACGATCACCGGTTGTCCGGTCGCGGCGGTCCGGAACGATTCGGCGATGGCCGGGGCGATATCCGCGTTCTTCCCGATGGCGATGAAACGGGCGCCGGTCGCACCCGCGACTCCTTTTAATTGGAAATCGCCCAGCACGGTGCAGGGCTTGCGATTGTAGGGAATTTGCTGGCCTTGCGAGATCTGGCTGAGTTCGCCATCGGCGAATACAAAATAGACGATACCCAACCGAAGCGTCGCCGCCGTCACGATCTCCAGACCGGTCATCAGAAAGGCTCCGTCGCCCACGATGCTCGCCACGCGGCGTTTCGGGTTGGCGAGTTTCGCTCCGATGGCCGCCGGAATGGCGTAGCCCATGCAGTTGAAATCGGTGGGCGAGATGAAGGTGCGCGGCTCCCGAACTTCGAATAGTTCGGCGGCGAGGAAAGTGTGGTTGCCGTCGTCCACGGTGACGATGTCCCGGTCGTCCAGCGCGTTTCGCAACTGTTCGAAAAACAGCGCGGGATTCACCGCCTCCGTTTGGAATGCGCGCCACTCCTCGCGGTAGGCCTGTTTGGCCACGGCGATCCGCATCTCCATCTCGCCGCGTCGCGCCGCGCAATCCAGCTTGCGCCCCTCCAGGCGCTCGCGCAGGGCCGGCGCCACGGCGCGTGCGTCGCCTACGATGGCCACCTTGGCGGGATAGTTGCGCCCGATGGCCTGGCGTGAGATGTCGATATGGATCAGGTCCACGGGAACGCTGCACCCATAACTACCGGTGGGAATTTCGCCGAACGCCGTGCCGATGGCGAGCAGGCAATCGCAGTCCTCAAAGGCCTGCTCGGCGGCGGGCGCGGCGGCCCGGCTGAAGCCCATGCCGGCGTGAAGCGGATGACTCGCCGGAAAGGCCGACAACCCCTGCAGCGTCGTCGACACCGGCGCGCCCAGCATCTCCGCGATGGCCGCCACGGAGTCGGCGACATCCACCGCGCCCCAGCCGACGAACACGCCCGGGTGCGACGCGGCGGCCAGCAGCCCGACCGCCGCCTCCAGATCCCTGGCCGATGGCATGGGTTCCGGAGGGCTCGGCTCAAACCGCGGCAGCGCTTCCACCGGCCCCTGCAACAGTTGCAGGTTCACGGGGATCTCCACCAGCACCGGACCCGGCGTACCGGACACCGCCGTCCGGTAGGCTTCAAACAGCGTCGAGACGATGTCGCGATGCTCCAGCACGCGCCAGGCGCCCTTGGTGACGCCTTCGGCCAACTTGCACTGGTCCAACTCGTGCAGTTGGAAGCCGAACGGGACGTCGGTGCGCGTTCCGCCCGTAATCACCAACAGAGGAATGCCGTCCAGGTAGCATTCGCCGATGCCGCTCATGGCGCGCGTCAGTCCGGCGGCCGGCACGATCACCAGGCACCCGATGCGTCCGCCGCCAGTCCGGCTGACGGCGTCGGCGGCGAAGGCGCCCGAGCCCTCGTGAGTCACGAGGATGGGCTGGATCCGCGCCGACTGGTTCAGCTCGTCGTACAACTCGGTGTTGTGGACGCCCGGGATGCCGAATGTAAAAGAGATAGGCAGTTGTTCCAGGGCGTAGCGAGCCAGCCAGGCGCCGGTTTTCTTCATGTGGGGATACTCCTTCCAGCGACGCGCCCGGTGAGTACGCAACCGCCTAGAAACGTGCCTTCCAGCGAGCCTTTCCCGTGGGCTCCTCCTCCGCCGAATCCGGCCGCTTCTCCCACCGCGTACAGGCCGCCGATGGGCTGGCCGTCGCAGGCGCGGAGAACGCGGCAGGCGAGATCGGTTTGAATGCCGCCCAGGCTCTTGCGGGCGAGGATGAACTCGCGGATGGCGATCAGCGGCCGGGCTCGCGGGTCGAGAATCGGCTGAAATTTCGATGTTCGGACGCGGTCGCCGCGATAGGCGCGGGAGGTCGCGATGCGGCGCAACTGATCGTCGTTGAAGTAGGCCGGGCCGCGCTCCAGCATGGCGTCCCATTCGCGGATCGTCCGCTCCATAGCCTCGCGGTCGAGCTTCAGGCCGAACAGATTCCTGCGATCCATGCCGTCCATCAGCTCAGCCAGCGTGCCGGCGGCGACGATGTCGTCCGGACAATCGCGGATCAGGCGGGTGACCAGGCCGGGATTCCCAAACAACACCGTGCGCGCCAGGCCGAGCCGCTGCTTGTAGCGAAACGCCGTCATGTAGTCGCATCCGGACACGGCGAGTTCCCGCGCCGCGATCTTGAAGTTCAGCACTTGCCAGGAATACTGCCCGGGCTGCTTCAGGACGCTCGACACCAGGTGGCGCGTGTCGCTATAGGCGATCATCGGGCCGGGATTCAGGATGCGCTCGCCACGCGCGTTCAGCCACAAGGCGGAGCGCGGCGGAACCAGGCTCAGCCCATCGGCCTCGCGACGCCGGGCGGGATGATGGACGCCCGCGGCGTAATGCCACTGCAGGTCGAGATGGGTCACCGCCGCGCCGGCCGCGCGGGCTTGCCGGTGCAGCAGCCCGTCGCCGAACTTGTGCGCGCCGTTCAGGATTACGGGCGGGGGATTGCCCCAGTCCTTTCGCCAGTTGGCGCGCAGCGTGGAAAGATCGCCTCCGCAGACGCCTCCGCTGGCCACCACGACATGGTCCGCCTGAACCCGAACGCCAGGACCGCGGACGCCGGAGGCGCGGCCGTTCGTCATTTCAATATCGGAGACCTCGGTCTCAAACAGCAGCGTCAGGCGGTCGCGATGGGAATGGTTTTCGATGGCCGCCGTCACGCGCGCGACGATGTCGTGGCCCAGACCCCAGGCGATGTGCCAGCGCGGCACGGAGTTGCCCGGCGTGTGGAGACCCCGCTCGGCCCAGTTGACCAACGGCAGAAACTCGACGCCCTTGGCGCGCAGGAATTCGTGGATATATTCGCCCGAATTCTCACAATAGAAACGGCCCCAGACGCGCGGCCAGTGGTCGGCGTCGTCATAGTCGGCCACGCTTTGCCAGTCGCGCCAGGCGAGTTCGGGCGTATCGCGAATCCGCAGGCGCCGCTGGTGCGGAGTGTCGATCAGGTGGACTCCGCCGAACGACTCCCGGGCGAGCCCGCCCAGATTGCCGCGCGCATCCCGGTCGATCAGCAGCACCCGGCGCCCTCGATCGAGCAGTTCGCAGGCGGTCACAAGTCCGGCCAGACCGGCGCCGGCGATCACGACGTCGGTCTGATAGGTGGCCGCTTCGCCCATGGCTGTCTTCGAGGACAGCAGAGATTATACCCCCCAGGACACCGGTTGGTGACTTTCGGCCAGCAGGTGGTTCCGAATCGGCCTCCCACTTCGGTACTGGACTGTTCCGTTACGAACCGGCGATTCCTAAATGGCTGAAATCGCAGTATCGTGCCCACTGGTATTGAATTTGCACGAGTCCAGGGCGGAGGGCGACGATGTACACGGGATGGCTGGCGATGGAGCACTACCGGCTCCATCTGATGGAACAGTGGCGGGACGGCCCTGTGAAGGAAGCGGGGCTTGCCGCGGCGCGTTCGGCCCTGGCTGGGCTGGAGCGGTCGGTTCCGGCGGGAACCCGATTTGTCTGCAACGTCTGCGCCACGCGGCGCGGGTCGAACGTCATTGAGTATTCTCCGCCGCCGAACGTGTCGCGCATGGCGGCCTAGCCGCTGGCCGGCCGCTGCTACCATGCAGGCATGCGGATTGAACCATTTCGGCTCGAGCGGTATTTCGCCAAACACGAGTTCACGACAAGATACCTGCTGAGTTCTTCCGACTGCGAATCATGGAGCCTGGGCGAACTGCTTGCAATGGCGTCGCCCGAGTTGCGGGAGGCGTGGGAACGGCAGCGTTTCGGCTATACCGACAGCCTGGGACATTTTGGACTGCGGTCCCGCATTGCGGGACTCTACGAATCGATAACGCCGGAGCAGGTTCTGACGGCGGCGCCCGAAGAGGCGATCTTCATCCTGATGCACGCGCTGCTCGAAGCGGGCGATCGGGTGGCGGTGCTGACTCCGGCCTACCAGTCGCTCACCGCAGTGGCCCGCAGTATCGGATGCGAGGTGATCGCCGTCCCGCTGGCGGTCGCCGATGGCGGATGGAGCCTCGACCTCGACCGGCTGCGCGAGGCGGTGACGCCGTCCACTCGGCTTCTGGTGGTCAACTTCCCGCATAACCCGACCGGCTATCTGCCAACGCCAGAGACCTTCGCCGCCATCGTGGACGCCGCCCGGCATAGCGACGCGTGGCTGTTGTGCGATGAGATGTACCGTCTTCTCGAGCATGAGCCAACATCCAGGCTGCCCGCCGCCGTCGATGTGTACGAGAAGGGCGTCAGCCTGTCGGGCTTGTCAAAGTCCTTCGGTCTTCCGGGGCTCCGCGTCGGCTGGCTTGCCGCCCGGGACAGCGCGTTGCTCGACCGATGCGTCGGCGTCAAGGATTACACCACCATTTGCGGCAGCGCTCCCAGCGAGGCGCTCGCCATGATTGCGCTCGACGCGAGCGGGCTCATTTTGCGACGCAACCTCGACATCGTGCTGCGGAACCGCGACGCGGCGCGCGCGTGCTTTGCTCCGCCGAATTACCGGTGGCTCCAGCCGGCCGGCGGATCGACGGGGTTCCCGATGTGGACCGGCCCAGGTAGCGTGGAGGATTTCGCCGCGGCGATGCTGGCCGAACGTCAGGTATTGGCAGTACCGGGCGGCTTGTTCGGATGGCCAGGAAGCCACTTCCGCGTCGGATTGGGGCGGGAAAATCTCCCGGAGGTATTGGCACAACTGGTACTCTAATGACCCCACCCCGGAAAAAACGTGGTACAGTTGCCCATACGGCTAGGGGTTGTTTCGTGATCGCGCGAACGGGGAACGCGCGTTCCGGTTGGATTGGAATCGGCGGTCCTATTTGCCCCAAGCCGGCGTTCGGACTCAAATCGCGGCCCTGTCCGCCCGCGTGAACCGTCCGGACTGATTCCGCTGAAGGGGGAAGGACCTAGATGTTCCTACGTTTCCAACCGCTGCGCATGCTCGCAGCGATCTGCCTGTTAATCGGCGTTATCTCGCCGGCCCGAGCCCAGAAGACCACCGCGTCACTGCTCGGAACCGTGACCGACGCCTCCGGAGCCTCGATGGCCGGCGTCTCGATCAAGGCTACCAACCTGGCGACCAATGCCGCGCACGAAACCCAAACCGATTCCGCCGGCACCTACTCCATGCCGTCTCTCCCGGCCGGCGAGTACCGGCTGACGGCGACCCAGAACGGCTTCCAGGTGCAGCAGGTCAACAGCGTGACCTTACAGGTTGACCAGACCGCCCGCATCGACTTCGCCATGAAGGTCGGCAACCTGAGCGAGACCGTCGACGTGACGGCCAACGCCGCGCTCCTGCAAACCGAAAACGCTACGGTGGGCACGGTCATCGAATCCAACAAGATCGTCGAATTGCCGCTGAACGGCCGCAACTTCGTGCAGTTGGCGCAGTTGATCCCCGGCGTCCAGGCAGGCACTCCGGGATCCATCACGGTCCGGCGCGGACGCGGATCGGTGGGCCAAACCGACTCGGCTTACGGCTCGACGGCGGCCTCGGCCAACGGCTCGCGCGACACGGCGAACCGTTACTATCTCGACGGCATCGAGGTGATGGACTACGACGCCATGACCTACTCGTTCTCGCCGTCGGTGGACTCGCTCGCCGAGTTCAAGGTGCAGACCAGCACGTATTCGGCCGAATACGGCGGCGCGCCCGGCGGCCAGGTGAACATCATCACCAAGGGCGGCACGAACACGCTGAAGGGCACCCTGTGGGAGTTCAACCGCAACGACCAGTTGACCCAGAGCTACGACGCCATCGCCGGCAAGAGCGTGACGTCGCCGCGCCTGAACCGCAACCAGTTCGGCGCCAACATCGGCGGTCCCGTCTACCTGCCGAAGGTCTACAAGGGCAAGGACAAGACGTTCTTCTTCTTCAACTGGGAATCTGGCTACGCGGCGCAGGGCGGCTCGGCGTCCTATCGCATCGTGCCGCCGTCGGCCATGCGCACCGGCGACTTCACGACTCTCAAGGACGCCAAGGGCAACCCGATCACGCTGAAGGATCCGCTGAACTCAGGCATCGTCGGCAACGTGATTCCGAAATCGCGGCTCAGCCCGCAGACGCTAGCCTATCTGCAGTTCGAACCGATGCCGAACGCGAGCAACGGCGCCCAGAACTACCTCTCGACGCCGTACAGCGCCGTCGCCTGGCAGCGCAACTTCACCGCGCGCATCGACGAGAACCTGTCCTCCAAGGACGTGATCGCCGGCCGCTACGCCTTCAACGACACCTACGAAGCCGGCGTGCCCTTCTGGGGACATGACGAGCGCAACAACCTGGGCCGAACGCAGAACGTATCCATCTCCTGGACCCGCACCATCACCAACACCCTGGTGAACGAAGCCCGCGGCGGCTGGCACCGGTTCAACGAGGCCGAGAAGTTCGGCACCACCGGCGATCCGGCCTATGACGTCACCGGCAAGATGGGACTGCCGCTGGTGTCCCGCCTGCCGGAGGAGTACGGTCCGCCGTCCATCTCCGTCAGCGGCCCGGAAGGCGCCTTCTCCATGTACGATCTCCAGCGTCAGATCGGCCCGCGCGTGCGTTCAAACGCCATCGCGCCCTTCACCGACGTCCTCAGTTGGCAGCACGGATCGCACTTCCTGAAGTTCGGCGCTGAAATCGACCGTCGCTGGGTCACCTTCGGCCAGGCGCGCGCGCCCCGTGGAGCCTTCACCTTCGACGGAACCTACACCGGTTCCGCGCTGGCTGACTTCATGCTCGGCTACGTGCGCAGCGCCAACATCAACCCGACCCACACCAACACCGACCTCAAGAACTTCTGGCAGGCCTACTACGTCAACGACGACTGGAAGATCATGCCGCGCCTCACCATCACCATGGGCCTGCGCTACGACTACTTCCAGCGCTACAAGCAGAGCGACGACAAGTTCGCCAACATCTACCAGAACGGTTACATCGTCGGCAACACCGTCACCCCGCAGAATTCGCCCTACGGACGAGGCCTGATCCAGCCCGACTACAACAACTTCGGGCCCCGCTTCGGCTTCGCGTGGCGTCCGCCCATCTCCGGCGAGACAGTGGTCCGCGGCGGCTACGGCATCTACTACACGCCGGAAATCTCGAACGCGATCTTCGCCATGGCCGAAGGCGCCCAGGCCACCAGCGGCGCCAACGTCAACGGCAACATCGTGGGTGCGCCGAACCTGTTCTTCGACAACCCGTTCGCCGGCTCAGTGACCACCGGAGCACTGAACTTCGCGGTGTCGAACGACCAGAACATGCGCGACAGCTACATCCAGCAGTGGAACTTCAACATCCAACGGAAACTGCCCGGAAGCGTCGTGCTGGACGCCGGCTATGTCGGATCGAAGGGCACCCGCCTCTATGTCACCTACGGCGATCTGAACCGCCCCATCGACGTCGTGAATCCGTCGACCCCGGGCCTCGCGTCGCTCAACGCGCGGCGGCCCAACCAGCAGTACCAGCGCGCCGTGCAGTCGGATAAGTCGGTGGGCAACTCCATCTATCACGCCCTCCAGATGAAGGCCGAACGGCGCTTCTCCCGCGGCCTGACCTTCCTCACCGCCTACACCTTCGCCAAGTCGATTTCGGGACCGAACGACATCGGCGGACAGGTGGGCGGCGGATCATTCATCGGCTCCCCGCAGGACATCTACAACGCCCGCGCGGACCGTTCCGTGTCCGGCTTCGACCTCACTCACCGCTTCGTGCAGACCGTGCTCTACGACATCCCCTTCTTCAAGGGAACGCACGGCGTGGCGAAGTACGCGCTCGATGGCTGGCAGCTATCCACCATCATGACCTTCCAGAGCGGCTTCCCCGCCCCGATCGACTACGGCGTCGACACCACCGGCACCGGCATCGGCTCGCGCGCCGACATGGTGGCGGGCCAGAACGGCAACCTCGGCTCGGGGGACCGCACCTGGCAGCACTGGTTCAACACCGCGGCCTTCGCCTTCGCCAAGCCGGGCGCCTTCGGCACCTCTCCGCGCACCAACTCCATCCGCCTGCCGGGCATCATGAACGCCGACTTCTCCGTGAACAAGGACTTCATGATCACCGAACGCCGGACCGTTCAGTTTCGCGCGGAAATCTTCAACCTGCTGAACCACTACAACCCCGATCCGGGCAGCGTCGACCGCAACATACGGTCGCAGACGTTCGGCATGATCGGCGGCGGCGTGCAGGGCATCACCACTCGCGTGGTGCAACTGGGCGCCAAGCTGAACTTCTAACTCCCGCCGGTGGCCGCTCTTCGGGGCGGCCACCTCTCACCCCTTGTACGGATCGGTCAGCCAGCACCCCGGATCGGCCGTAAGCGGATTGCCTGTAACGGCGGCCGACAGACACCGCAACCCACCCCGGCACTTCGGTTCGTGTTCGCAGCTTTCGCACCCCTCGCAGATCCGGCCGCGGTCCCGCAACGCCGTCAGCAGTGGGCTCTCGAAGTAGATCTCCGCCAGCGGCCGTTCGAACACATTCCCCACCAGCGAAGGCATGCGCCGACACGGGCAGACGTCACCATTCGGCTCCACCGTGATCAGCGTGTCGCCCGCCGTGCAATGGTACGGCCAGCCGCCATCGAGAAACTGCAAGGCGCGGTGCATCGGGACCTGCGTGTTGCTGAACCAGCCGCGATGCGCCTCCTCCCGCGACTCCCGCATGATGTGGACGAAGGCGCGCGTCTCGTCCTTCGTCAGCGTCTCCAACTGGCAGGCGCCAATCGGCACAAGGCGGTCGGCCCACACGCGCGTGGCGCCGGCTTTTCGCCCGATCCGCACCACCTCCGGAAACTCGCGATAGTTGCCGCGATGGGCGGTGAAGGATATATAGGTGGGGATGCGCGCGCGAGACAGATTTCGCGCCGCCTCCACCGTGCGCTCGAAATTGCCCTCGCCGCGCACCGCGTCGTGAGTGGACTGAACGCCATCCAGGCTGACCTGCACGAAGCCCGGCCCGAGCTTCGCCAGACGCCACGCCATCTCTTCATCCACCAGCGACCCGTTGGTGAGCACGGCGAAGCAGATTCTCGGCTTCAGGGCCGCCACAGTCTCGAGCAGGCGCAGGAAATCCGGACGCAGGAAGGGCTCGCCGCCGGTCAGCGTGACATGCCCGCGCGCGGGCGGATTGAAGCGGTCGAGAAGTTCGATGAACTGATTCAGGACCTTCAGCAAGTCGTCGAACGGCAGTTCCGGCACGCGGTCCGGCGACTGGTAGCAATGCGCGCAGCGAAGATTACAGCGCTCGGTGACGTGCCACTGCAACAGCATCGTCCGAACAGCCGGGTTATGCCGCTTCAGCCCCCACATCCGCCGCCTCCGCATCCACCACCGCCGCACCCACCTCCGCCGCCGCAGCCGCCCATGACGAGA
This sequence comes from Acidobacteriota bacterium, assembly GCA_018268715.1. GTDB lineage: Bacteria > Acidobacteriota > Terriglobia > Bryobacterales > Bryobacteraceae > TMP-7. The sequence goes on from JAFDVZ010000020.1 coordinate 119,985, forward strand.
TCGTTCGATCCGGATGCCGATCCTGTTCCTCCGCCGGTTCCGGCGCGCTGCGCCCAAAGCACCAGCAGCGTGAACAGGGCGCCGGTCAAGCTCGCCGCGAGCACGATCGGCACAACCGCGTTTCCCCGGCCGGACTCCCGATTCTCCGCATCCACCCAGCCCGGCTCGAACGTCATGCTGATACGCCGGCTATTGAGCGGCTCCTGCGTCATTGTCAGGACGCCGCCTCCGGTCTCAAAGCGCCCATCGCTGCGGAACTTGGTGTCGAGGCCGACCGGCAGGATCACGCGATACAACGCTCGCCGCACGGGAACTTTAAAGACGCCCACCCAAGGAACATCCAGCCGGTTGCGATTCCGGGCGCCGCGCACGGCTCCGGTTAGCCAGAACGTCACCTTTACACGATCGCGCCCCGGTCCCCGCGTAGGCATGTTCCAGGAGATCCGGTAGTCGCGCTCGCGCCGGATCGATACGTTTAACGGCGCGCCGGCGCCATCCACGGCGGAGGCGCGATAGGGGCGCTGATTGCCCGTGTACTTGAACCCGGCGGGTTTGACTCCCTCGCGCACGTCATAGGTGATGTCTAACTCCACCTGGACATCGTCCGTGTTAGGCAACAGGCGGAACGTCGCGACGTAATCGCTGATTTCGTAGGCCGCATCCGAAGCCATCAAAGGACACAGCAGGAGTAATAACCCGATTGCGAAACGGCGCATGTCACACCGCCACCCGGTCCGACTCATCGTCGATTCTGCGGACCGCTTCCATCAATTGTCCGAACGCCGCGGTCAGTTCCTCCCCGCGCGGCTTCCACCGGCCTTGCTTGAGCGCCAGCATCCGCTCGCAGAACTCCCGGTCGAGACTCCACGCATCGACGGCGGCCGCAACGATATCGGCCATCGCCAGCACCACCGTTCCGCGCTCGAGAAACAGCAGCGCCTGCATCAGGTGCGCGAGCGACGAGAACCGGCGGACCAGGATGGTGCGCAACGCCCCCGAATCGCCCGCCGCGCGCCAATACTGCTGCTTCAGCCGCATCCGCATGCGTTTGACCTCGTGCGAAAGCTGCCAGTGCAGATCCGCGCGGCAAAGCTCGACCGCCGCCAGCGGGTCGGGCCCGAACACCGTGACATGCGCCTCGCGCATCTCGAGCAGGTCGATCTGAAAGAAGCGCGCCGACCGCGAGAAGTTCTGTTCGGAGACAAAGCGCGGCGCGAACCGGCGCTTCCTGAACCATCGCTGGGCTAACTTCGCCACTGACTCGAGATCCGCTATATTGAGATCCGAGTAAATCACCAGCAAATTCAAGTCCGACCTGGATTCCGAGTAACCGCCCGAAATCGCGCTGCCGAACACCGTGATGGATTTAAGGTCGTCGCGGTAGAAGCCGACGAGTTGTTGGATGAAATCGCCAAGGTCCGCGCGGACCGCGGCGGGGACTGCGAGCCGGTCGAGGCCGGATAACGGCGTGGACGCCGCCATGGAGCTTCTCCTATCTGCCCGAGTTCGTCAATCCGATTTTACCATCTGAAAATAGGGAACGCCCGCCTCCGCCGAAAGCGGGGCGGGCGTTGAAACTGTCGCCAGTTACAGTTCAGTTACAGCGTTCGGGATTAGGCCTTGTACTTGGCGGCCATCTCCGCCATCGTCATCGGCTGATAGTCGCCGGCGTGCCCGGCCTGGCCGAAGGCGATCATGCGAGCCACCACAACCTTCTTCATCGCCTCGCGCGCGGGCTTCAGATAGTCGCGCGGATCGAAGGCTTCGGGCTTCTCGATGAACACCTTGCGGATGGCGCCGGTCATCGCCATGCGGTTGTCGGTGTCGACGTTGATCTTGCGGACGCCGTGCTGGATGCCCTTCTGGATCTCTTCCACCGGCACGCCGAAGGTCGGCTTCATCTTGCCGCCATACTGGTTGATGATGTCCTGCAGTTCCTGCGGGACGCTCGAGGAGCCATGCATCACCAGGTGGGTGGTGGGCAGGTTCTTGTGGATCTCTTCGATCCGCTTCATCACCAGCACTTCGCCGGTCGGCTTCTTCGAGAACTTGTAGGCGCCATGGCTGGTGCCGATGGCCACCGCCAGAGCGTCGATGCCCGTACGCTCCACGAATTCAACGGCCTGATCGGGATCGGTCAGGTGCGCCAGCGCGTCCACATCCGCGCCATGTCCGTCTTCGATGCCGCCCAGGCAGCCCAGCTCGCCCTCGACAGTGACGCCGCGCGCGTGCGCCAGCTCGACCACTTCCTTGGTCACCTGAACGTTGTATTCGAAGCTCGACGGAGTCTTTCCGTCGGCCATCAGGGAGCCGTCCATCATGACGCTGGTGAAGCCCATCTCGATGGCCGACTTGCAGGTCTCCGGGCTGTTGCCGTGATCCTGGTGCAGGGCCACGGGGATCTCGGGATACACTTCGGTGGCCGCGACCATCAGGTGATACAGGAACCGGTCGTTGGTGTAGGAACGAGCGCCGCGGCTCGCCTGGATAATTACGGGCGACTTCGTTTCACGGGCAGCTTCCATAATGGCCTGGATCTGCTCCATGTTGTTGACGTTGAACGCGCCGACGCCGTATCCGCCCTTCGCCGCTTCGTCAAGCAATTGCCGCATCGATACCATTGGCATAGTGTTTTGGTTCTCCTGGTAGGAATGAAAGTGTCGAAATCCCTTGTACGCAGCGGACGCGGCCGCGCGGACCGCCTCGCTATCGCGGACGTTTAAATCTTAATTTATCACAGCGCCGCCATCCCCCACCGCGCACCCGTCAGGCGGCGACGCCCCGCTTATCGGGGCCATTTGAAATTCCAACTGGCTATCCCGCCAATTCAGGCTATAATTCCCTGACGTTCCAGAGGAGGCGCCCATGCCTGACTCGTTATTTTCGACTGAGTTTCAATCCGTTCTCGACGCTGTGAAAGATAACGGACACTCTCAGAAAGCATTTCCCTCGCCGGCTGACTGGCGCGATCAGTGGATTTACTTCCTCATGGTCGATCGATTCAACAACGCGTCCGCGCCGCCGCGCCACACTCCCTTCGACGATCCCGATTTCTTCGGATTTCAAGGCGGCAACTTCGCCGGCGTTCGCAACCAGTTGAGCTATATCAAGGACCTCGGCGCCGGAGCCATCTGGCTCAGCCCCGTCCTTAAGAATGTGCCCTTCGAGGAGGGGACCTACCACGGCTACGGCATCCACGACTTCCTGCACGCCGACCCGCGCTTCGCCGCCGACCCCGCGCACGCCGACGACGAACTGCGCGCCCTGGTCGACGCCGCCCATGCGGCCGGACTCTACGTAATCCTCGACATCGTGTTGAACCACACCGGCAACGTCTTCGCCTATGTCTGCGATCCGGGTGAAGGCCACTGTACGTCCACCGGAGGCGCGGAGGCGGACCTCCGACCCACGCCGCGCGCGGTCCAGTGGCGCGACGAGACCGGCCACGCCCGCGCGGATTGGCCCGACGTCGCGGCCATCCCGTCGCCGCCGCGCAACGCCGTCCTGTGGCCCAGGGAACTCCAGCAGAACCGCCTGCTGCGCCGCCAGCAAACCGACGGCTCGGCCGACGACACCATCGGCGATTTCGCCTCGCTCAAGCAGTTCCGCAGCGATTTCGTCGAACTCCAGCAGGCGCTCATCCGGGCCTATCAATATGTGATCGCGCGCTTCGACGTCGACGGCTTCCGCATCGACACCCTACGCTATCTCAAGGGCAAATTCCCGCTGCTATTCGGCAACTCCATGCGCGAATTCGCGCTCAGCATCGGCAAGAAGAACTTCTTCACCTTCGGCGAAGTCTTCGTCAGCGACGCCGAGCAGCAGATCGCCCGCTTCATCGGACGCACCACCTCGACCGACGCGGACCTGGTGGGCGTCGACGCCGCGCTCGACTATCCGCTGTACTTCAACCTGAAGCCCGTGATGAAGGGTTTCGCGCCGCCCTCGAACCTGGTGGACATGTACCAGTTCCGGAAGTCGGTGGAGGCGGGCGTGCTCAGTTCCCACGGCGACGCCACGCGCTACTTCGTCACCTTCCTCGACAACCACGACGTGAAGGAGCGCATCCGTTTCGTCCAGCCCGGCGAGGAAACCGCTTTCGACGACCAGGTGACCATGGCGCTCGCCTGCCTGTTCGCCCTGCCCGGCATCCCCTGCCTCTACTACGGCACCGAACAGGGACTGAAAGGCCGCGGCTCCGATCCGGCCGTGCGCGAGGCGCTCTGGGGCAGCCCCGGCTTCGACCGCTCGAGCTTCTTCTACCGCCAGATCGCCGCCATGACGCACGTCCGCGCCCAGACCCCGGCGCTGCGCTACGGCCGCTTCTACTTCCGCCAGATCTCAGGCGACGGAGAACACTTCGGCATCTCCACGTTTCCCAACGGCGTGCTGGCGTTCTCGCGCATTCTCATGGACCAGGAGGCTATGGTGGTGGCCAACTGCACCAGCCAGGAGTCTCGATCATTCGATGTGATCGTCGACGCCACTCTGAATCCGCCGGGCTCGGCGTTCCGCACGCTCTACACCAACAAGGCGCACGCTCCGGCCCCGGCGCCCGTGGTCCTGAAGACCCACGTGACCGTCAACGAACTCAACGGGACCACCGGCTCAGGCCCGCTGAACGCGGTTCGCGTGGACCTGGCGCCGCTCGAAGTTCGTATCCTGGCGCTTTGATGTCATCCTGAAGGTTGAACCTTCTCACGGCGCGCCTGAGCGTACTCGCCATCTTCTTCGTGCACGGCCTGGTGTTCTCCACCTGGGTTTCGAGGATCCCGGCCGTGCAGGACGCTCTCGGCCTTTCGACGGGACGCCTCGGATTCGCGCTACTGGGCGTGGCGGCGGGCTCGGTCGTATCCATGCCGCTCGCCGGATGGCTGGTGTCGCGTTACGGTTCGCGGCCCGTGACGGCCATCTCCTCGCTGGTCTTCGCCGGCGCGCTCGCCCCTCCCGCGTTCGCCGGCTCGGCGTTCTCGCTCGCCCTGGCGTTGTCCTTACTGGGCCTGGCGGCGGGCGCCATGGACGTCTCCATGAACGCGCAGGGCGTGCTGGTGGAGCGCATCGCCCGCAAGCCGATGATGTCCGGCTTCCACGCGGCCTTCAGTATCGGCGGCATGGCGGGCTCGGCGGCCGGCGGCTTCATTGCCCGCGCGGGCGTCGGCGTCCAACCCCACTTCATCGGCGCGGCGATGGTCTATCTGGTGCTGGTGGCGGCGTCGATTCGCGGCTTGCTGCCGGCGGCGGAGGCGTCGTCGTCGCCCAGCCCCCTGCGCTTCAACCGCTCCATCGCCGGACTCTCGGCGCTCTGCTTCTGCTTCTTCCTCAGCGAAGGCGCCATCGCCGATTGGAGCGGCCTCCACCTCACCCGGTCCCTCGGCGCGGGCCCCGCCCAGGCGGCCATGGGATACGCCGTGTTCTCCTTCGCCATGGCCGCCGGCCGGGCTGCGGGAGACTGGCTCCGCGCGCGATTTTCCGCCGTCGCCCTGGTGCGCGGAGGAAGCCTGCTCGCCTCCGCGGGACTCGCCGCCGCCCTGCTGGTCTCAAGCGTGCCCCTGGCCCTCGCCGGATTCACGCTGGTCGGCTTCGGCTGCTCGGTGATCGTGCCCATCACGTTTGCCGCCGCCGGCCATCAGGAAAGCTCCGGAGGATCGCTGGCGACGGTGGTTTCAGCGGGATATCTCGGACTGTTCGCGGGACCGCCCCTGATCGGCATGGCCGCCGAGGCGGTAACCCTGCGCTGGGCCCTCACGCTGGTGGTGGCGCTGTCGGCCGTGGGAGCCTGGTTAGCTCCAACCGTTGAAAAACCTGAGAGGATGGGCTGAGGTGCTGTGTTCCATCGCCATGCGATTCGCATTCGCGGCCCTTTGCGCGGTCGCCCTTACGGCCTGCGCCCGGGACTCCAAGGCCGACCGCGCCGCCATCGACGCCGTGGTCGCCGAATTCAACGCCGCCATCGCCGTGAATGACCATCCCCGGATCCTGGCGGCGTTCACGCCCAACGGCGAGTACGCCAGCGAAGACCGTCCGCCCATCCCCATCGCCCAGGCCCTCAAGGAAACCCCGCCCAAGCGCCTGCCCTGGGACGAACGCACCGCCCTGCGCATCCACATCGACACGGTGCGATTCCCCGCACCGGGCCTGGCCATCGTCGAAGCGACGCAGAGCGACTCGCAGCCCACGACGGGCCACCTCCGCCGATGGCGTTGCACCTTCCATGTGATGAAATCCGGCGGCGAGTGGAAAATCGTCTCGTACCGCGACCGCGAATCCTGAAGCTCCGGCTTCGGCGTTATCGGGCGAACCCCGATGGCATCCGGCTACGCGCGTGCAGCAATCCGCCGGCGAGTCCCAAATCGCCTACAACTACGGCTTCGGCGTCAACACGCGAATGACGTTATTCCAGGTATCGGAGAGAAACAGCCGCCCGGCCAAATCGATCGCCAGCGCCGAGGCGCCATTCAGCTTCGCGTACACCGCGTCCCCGCCATCGCCCGAGTATCCCGGATAGCCCGTCCCGGCCACCGTCGTGATCGTGCCATCGGTTCCGATGCGCCGGATCAGCACGCCCGCGTCGGCGATATACACCTGTCCCGCCGCGTCCACCGCCACGCCCAGCGGCGCGGCCAGGTACGCCTGGGTAGCCGGACCTCCGTCGCCATCATGCCCGGGTACGCCGTTACCCGCGATGGTGCGGATATTGCCGTCGCTCCCCACCATGCGGATCACGTTATTCCCCGTATCGGCGATGTACAGGTTGCCCTTGGCGTCCACGGCCACACCATGCGGCGCGTCGAGCATCGCCTTCGTCGCCGGACCGCCGTCGCCCGCGAACCCTTCGAGACTATTGCCCGCCACCGTCACAATCGTCCCCGTCGGCGACACCTTGCGGATGCACGCGTTCTCATAATCGGCGATGTAGATGTTTCCCGCCGCGTCGGTGGCCACCGAATGCGGGAAGTACAACGCCGCGCTGGTCGCCGCCCCGCCGTCGCCGCCAAAGCCCGCCGAGCCCGACCCCGCGAACGTCCGTATGACGCCCGTCGCGTCCACCGCCCGCACGCGATTATTCAGCACATCGGCGAAGTAGACATTCGACTTCGCATCCACCGCCACGCCCGACGGCCCATTCAACTGCGCGCCGCCGCCCGCTCCGCCATCCCCGCCGAAGCCCGCCGTGCCATTGCCCGCGAGCGTCGAAACCGCCCCATCGGCGGCCACCTTCAGCACCCGCTGGTTGCCGTAATCGGCCACGAACAGGTCGCCCGCGACATCCGTCGCCACCCCGGCCGGACGGCTCAACTGGATGGCGCTCGCCGTCGATCCGGAAAGGCTCAACGCGCCGGTGCCAGCGATCGTGTTGATATTGCCCGACGTCACCTTGCGGATGCGGTTATTCAACTGGTCCGCGATCAGCAGCGCGCCGCCCGAATCGGTCGCGAGCCCGCTCGGAAACCACAGCAGCGCCTTCGTCGCGGTGCTGCCGTCGCCCGCGAAGCCTTCGCTATTCGCCGTGCCCGCGAAGGTGCTGATAATCGCCTTCGAGGTCACCTGCCGGATGCGCGCCACCGAAGGCTCGGCGATGTACAGGTTGCCCGACGAATCCACCGCGATGGCGGACGGCTCCACCAGCGCCACCGATGTCGCCGCTTCCCCGTCCCCCGGGTTATCCGAGCCCCCGCCCGCGATCGTATTGATATACCCGTCGCTCTTGGTGATCTCGCGGATCACCCCATTGCCCGTATCGGCGATATAGATATTGCCCGACCCGTCGAACACGATATCCGACGGCCGGGAAACCTGCGCCGCCGTCCCCGGTCCGCCATTGCCGCGATAGGCCGAATATCCGTTGCCCAGGTACGTCGAAATCGTCCCGTCGGAAGCAAGCGCGCGGATCGAATGATTCGCCGTGTCGCAGATATACAGCACCCCGCCCGAATAGGCGAGCCCGGTGGGATTATTCAACTGCGCGAGCGGTCCCGCCGCCCCGTTGCCCGAGTACCCCGCCGTGCCGTTGCCCGCCACCGTGCTGATGATGCCGCTCATCACCATGCGCACGACATTGTTGCCCGAATCGGCGATATACACATTCCCCGAGCTGTCGATCGCAATCCCGGTCGGCCGGCTCAGACTGGCCCGCGTCGCCGGTCCGCCATCGCCCGAATAGCCCGCCTGGCCATTGCCCGCCACCAGCGTCAACGTCCCGGAGCTGTCCATCTTGTACACGACATTCGACGCCGAGAAGTAGAGGTTGCCGCCCGCGTCGGCCACCACTCGCCGCACCTGCCCGATCGCCGCGCTAGCGGCCGCGGCGGGCGTTACGGGAACGCCCCCGCCGGCAATCGTCGAAATGGTGAACTGCTGGGCCGATGACAGACACGCAAGAGCCGTTAACAGGAACGGGGCGGCGCACGGGATGCGACCAGCGAAACGCAATGAGAGCAACTCGAGACACTCCTTCAATTCGAAGCCGGCGGAATTAGAACTGACGTACTCAGTTTAGCGCGGGTTTCGCGCCACCCGGCGTCGAACGGACGCTTTCGCGCCCCGGGAGTGTTAAAGTTTTCAAGCCCGCCGGCCTTCCGACAAAACGGCCGTTCGAGCGTCCGCGGAAGCCGACATCCGCCGCGCCGCCGACTCCACCCGTCCCGCCATGAACCGGCGCACATGCGACAGCGCCGGCAGCGGATCGCTCCACCGGAAATACTGCCCGTGCCACGGCGCCGAGCGCAAGCTCAGGTAGTGCCGTCCGATCGACCACGCCGACTCCCCGTCGTGCAGCCGCCCCAGCCAGTCGTTCAACGCGTCCATGAAGTACTCGCCATCCCGCTGCGGCTCGGTCCACGGCTCCACCGCCGCGCCCAGCGCCACCAGGTAGGTGATCCACGCCGTCGGCACGCCCGTGTCGTCGTCGAACTCCACGTTGCCCTGGATGCGCGGGTTCATCTCGATGTACTTGTAGGACCCGTCGCGATAGTCGTGGCGATACTCGAAGTTCGCGTGACCCACGTGGCCCAGCATCAGCCCCAGCCGCGCCGTCAACTCCGCCAGGTCCGGGTTCCACTCGCTGACCGCGATCGAACTCACGCCGAAATGCGGAGGATACATCCGCACCTTCCGCTTCATCGCGCAGGCCAGCATCTCCGACCGCGGGCCGAAACTCCCGCTCACCACCCAGCCCGCCCCGTCCTCGCCCGGAATAATCTCCTGGCCGATCAGCAGCGGCAGCCATTCCCGATGCTTCCGGTACACCGCTTCGATCTGTTCCCGCCCCTTCGCGATCACGTTCTTGCGGTTGATGATGGCCGCCTCGGCGTAGGTCCGAGGCTTGAAGATCACCTCCGAGCCCAACTCCCGTTCGAGATCGGCCGGCTGCGGCGGCAGCGGATACACCGTCTTCGGCACGGGAACCCCGAGACTCGCCAGATGCTCGGTCTCGGTGACTTTATCGTTCAGCATCTGCACCAGCTCGAGCGCCGGGACCTGGAACCTGTAGCCACACCCGGCCAGTTCCTCCCGATTCCGCGCCACCAGCTCCAGCATCCGGTCCGAGGTCATCAACAGGGCCGCCTCGCGCCCCCCGTTCTGCACCAGCAGCCGCAGGATCTCCCGATCCTTCAGCTCCGGCGCCGCCTCGGCGATCCATGTTCTCTGGGGCCAGCGCGAACCCACAATCGGCTCATCCGGCCCAAAGGCGATCGCCGTAACGGGAACGCCTCTGCGAGCCAGGCACCGTACGGCGCCAAGTCCTCCAGGCCCATGAGCCAACACAACGGCAGGGATATTGCTTGACATACTACTGCTATTCAGTTTCCAGCGGCCTAGGGAATTCTCTCGCTAAGACGCCAATACTTGGTTACGAGTTTACGCCAACTGAACTACCTGATCACCTTTTTCGCCCCAGATACCCATTTGATTTACCTGACGCAACCATGCGGCGGGAAAAGTCCTACACCACCGGGTCACCATGCACTTCCACCTCGTCCGCCTCCACCCCACGCCGTTCCGGCTCCGGCAGACGCCCCGTCCAGTTCGCCCACCCCCAGAAAATCGCCGTCAGACTGCTCAGCACCCCCGCCACCGCCCCAATCGTCCGCGGGCTCACATGCTCCGACGCCACCCCCGCGCTCATCATCGACACCATCATCGTCGACCACACCAGCGACTCCGCCGTCGAAAACACCCGCCCCCGGTATTCATCCTCCACATGCCGCAGCAACTGCGAGTAGTTCAGCACCGAACTCACCGCCACCGCCGCCCTCGACAGCCCGATGAAAAACAGGGCCGCCCCGTAGCTCTGCATCTGGCTGAACACCACATAGGAGCCCCCATGCAGCACATAGCAAATGGAGATGGTGCGTTTATACCCCCCGAAGCCCACCCGCGGCCCCAGCCAATGCGCGAACATCCCCCCGATCACCAGCCCCACGCCCGCCGCCGCCCAGATCTGGCCGATCCCCGCCGCCCCGCGCCCGAACACCGTCTCTCCGAACACGCTGAACAGGATCTGCGCCGCCCCGCCCCCGGTGGCCCAGCCCACTCCCACCAGCCCGATGGCCAGGATCAACGGCGACGACCGCATATAGCGCAGCCCCGCCGCGTACTCGTTCCACGGCCGCACCACCCGGTCCTCGGATAGATCGGTGCGCTCGGCCCGAAAGCTCCCCCGCGGCGCCTTCAGCCGCGCGATGCAGGCCGCCGAGATCAGAAAGGAGAGCGCGTTGAAGGCGAAGGCGGTCTGATACCCCCAGGCCATCACGGTCGTGCCCGCCAGGTAGGCCCCGATGGCCGTGGTGGTCCACTGCGTGGTCTGGGTCATGGTGTTGGCCGTGTGCAGTTGCTCGCGGCTTGCGATGGTGGGCAGAATCGAGGTCCGGCCGCTCGTGAAGAACGGCGAGGCGAACATCAGCGCCGCGCTCAGCAGGTACAGCAGCGTGGAATCGCTCCGCCCCAGGCACAGGATGAAGGCCAGCGCGACGACCGCCCGCGCCAGGTCGCTCGCGATCATGATGCGCTTGCGGTCCATCCGGTCCAGCAGCACCCCCGCCAGCGGCCCCGCCGCCACCGCCGGAATCGCCCGCGCCAGCATCACCCCCGTCACCACCATCCCGGAGCCCGTCGCATGCATGGCCAGGCTGAACACGGCGATATTGTTGAAGTGGTCGCCGATCTCGCTCACCACCTGTCCAATCCACGTGTACCGGTAGTTCGGATTCTCGCCCAGCAGTTTCAGGAAGCCCGACATCAGCGCCGCTCCGCCACCCAAACCCCGCCCACCACCAGCGCCGTCGCGCCGGCGAACGTCGGCCCCGGATTCTCGCCCAGAAACGCCGCCGCCATCAGCGTGGCCGCCAGCGGCTGGAAGTAGGTGACGCTCGACACCCGCGAGGCCGGCAGCCGCCGCAGCGCATAGGAATAGATCAGGTAGCCCGCGATCGATGAGACCAGCGCCATGTAGGCGACGCCCACCCAGGCGAACGCGCTCACCCGCGAAAGATCCGTCTTCCACACCCCGGCGATCGTCGCCGGCGCCGCCAGCACCGCCGCGCCCCCGAAGGCGAACGCGTTCAGCGCGATCACCCCGAAGTTCGCCGCCAGTTGTTTGCCGAACACGGTGAAGGCGGCCAGGAACATCGTGGAAGCGACCATGATCAAATCGCCGCCCACCGTCGCCCCCGCCTGCGCCCGCCCGGCTTCCAGCAGCGTGACCCCTCCCACCGCCGTCGCCATGCCCGCCAGTTTGCGTCCCGTCAAAGGCTCAACGCCCATCGCCGCCGCGCCCGCCAGCACGAAAATCGGAGCCAGCGCCGTGATCACGGCCCCGTGCGCCACGCTGGTCCGGCTCAGCCCGACCACGAACAGCAGTTGGTTGCCCACCACCCCCAACGCGCCCACCGCCGCCAGCTTCGGCGCGTCCGCCGCCGTCCAGGCGCGCGTCCCCGCCTCGCGCCGGCCGCGCGTCAACAGGTAAATCGGCATCATGCAAACGCCCGATAGAATCGTGCGGAAGCAAAACGTCAACACCGGCGGAATCTCCCGCACCGCCAGCTTGACGAAGATGAAGTTGGCCGACCAGGCGAGCAGCATCAGGCCGAGCAGCGCATAGACCCGCGCCCGGCTCCGCGCCTCGCTCAAACCAGCGTCTCCTCCCGAACCTGTATTTCGCGGATGTAGTCGAAGTCGAGCTCGTAGCCGAATCCCGGCCCGTTGGGGACTTCGATCGTGCCCTGCGGCGTCACTTCCACCTCGGGCAGGATGATGTCCCGCTTCCAGTAGCGTTTGCTCGCTGAAACGTCGCCCGGCAGCACGAAGTTCCCCAGCGTCGAAAGCGCAATATTGTGCGCGCGCCCGATGCCCGCCTCCAGCATCCCTCCGCACCACACCGGCACATTCCCCGCCGCGGCCACGTCGTGCACCGCCTTGGCGCCGCGGAATCCGCCCACCCGGCCCAGCTTGATGTTGATGATGCGGCAGGCACCCAGGCGGATGGCCTGCTCGGCCTGGTGCGCCGAACGGATGCACTCGTCCAGGCAGATGGGCGTCGCAAGCGCGGCCTGCAACGGCGCATGGTCGATGATTTCATCGTGGCCGAGCGGCTGCTCCATCATCATCAGGTAGAACTCGTCCAGCCGTTTCAGGTGCTCGACATCGGCCAGCGTGTAGGCCGAATTGGCGTCCACCATCAGCCGGATCCGCGGGAACCGCTGGCGCACCTGGCGCACCACGTCGATGTCCCAGCCGGGCTTCATCTTCATCTTGATGCGCTGATAGCCCGCGTTGAGTTCGGTTTCGATCTTCCCGAGCAGTTGATCGACGCTATCCTGTATGCCGATCGACACCCCGCACGGAATGGCCGTCCGCGCGCCGCCACCGATCTGCTTCCACAGCGGAACGCCGTTCATCCGCGCTTCCAGGTCCCACACCGCGGCCTCCAGGCCGCCGCGCGCCATGTAGTGCCCGCGGATATGCCCGATCCGCCCCCACACATCGGCCGCCGAGGCGAACTCGTGCCCCAGCACCCGCGGCGCCACGTAATCGCGCAGGATCAGCCACGACGACTCGGTCCACTCCTCGTTGTAGAAGGGGTTTTCGCCGGCCGTCACCTCGCCCCAGCCGGTCACCCCCCCGGCGGAAACCTCCACCAGGATGATGTCGCGTCCGAACGTGCGTCCAAAGCTGGTTTCGAAGAAGTGAACCAGCGGCATCCGGATCTGTCGAAGAACGATTCTGTCTAGCTTGATTCCCATTTCCCGATCAGGTAAACGCCCGCTTCGGGCGTCTTTTCGAATCCAATCACGGCCAGTCCCTGGCCAAAGCACTCCTGAAACCGTTTGCCGATCTCGGCCTGCACGGCGCGCGCCTGGCGCGGCTCCTGGGCCCGCAACTCGGCGATGTTGCTCGGAACCGCGATGCGATCGGTGGCGCGCGGCCGGTCGAAAGCGTCGCCGTCCACAATCGAGCCCACTCGCGGCGTCGACACCCACCACTCGGCCACCAGCCGATCGGTAGGCAGACCGCCATGCAGGGGGCTGCTAGTGGTGCCGTACTGGTTCGGCAGATAGCGCCGCACAATGGCCCCCAGCCGTTCCATGTTGAAGTAGGCGTTTTTCAGTTCGAGCGGATCGAAGGTCCATTCGAGCAGTTGAATGCCCCGCGCCACGGCGTCCTTGCGTTGCGCGAGTTTCAGCCGCCGCCCCACGCCCAGGTCGCGGTAGCCATCGGCGACGCCCAGCATGTGGCTATGCAGGTAGTATCCGCCGCCCGCCTTCAGGCCCGGAATGGCGAGGCAGAAGCCCACCATGCGGGCGCCGTCATAGGCCCCGAAGGCCTGTCCGCCCACCTTGGTCGCCACCACGAACAACCGCACCGGCAGCAGATCGATCTCAGCGAAACCCCAGATCTTCTGTTGTAACTGGACGGCCTCGGTAAACTGCTCATGGGTGGCGAGCGCACGCACTTCGATCATAGGGATTGTTTGGCCTCTTGCCAAAGATCCTCCATCTCTTCGATATTCGAGTCCCGCGTCGAGCGGCAGCGTTCGCGCAACCCATCCTCGACAAATCCGAACTGGGGCATCGTCGGTTTGGCCCCCACCACGGCCGCCCTCACGCCGATCCACCGCCCCTCGACGCGTCGGCAGAACTCCTCATCGGTGGCAATCGCGCACACCTCGCCCAAGCGCGGCGCCAATCGAAATCCCTTCACCGCCGCCCTCACGCCGATCCGCCGCCCCTCGGCGCGCCGACCGAACTCCTCATCAGTAGCAAGCGCGCCCACTTCGCCCAGGCGCAGCGCCAATCGAAATCCCTTCACCGCCGCCCTCACGCCGATCCGCCGCCCCTCGGCGCGGACAGAACTCCTCATCAGTGGCAAGCGAGCCCACTTCGCGCAGGCGCAACACCAATCGAAATCCCTTCACCGCCGCCCTCGCGCCGATACGCCGCACCTGATCGCCTCGGCAGGACTCCTCCGTGGTAAGCGCGCACACGTCGCCCAGGCGCGGCGTCAACTGAAAGCCCATCACGGCCGCCCCTCGACGCCCCGGCAGGACTCCTCACCGGTGGCAATCGCGCTCACGTCGATCATGAGGATTGTTTGGCCTTTTGCCAAAGATCCTCCATCTCTTCGATATTCGAGTCCCGCGGCGAGCGGCCGCGTTCGCGCAACCGGTCCTCGACGAATCCGAACCGCCGGCGGAACTTCGCGTTCGTCTTGCGCAGCGCCTGTTCCGGATCGACTTTGAGGAAGCGCGCGATGTTGACCATTACGAATAACAAATCGCCCAACTCGCCTTCGACATGATCCTGCACGCCGGATGCGCGCGCTCCGGCCAGTTCATCGAGCTCCTCGCGCATCTTGTCGAAAACCTGTTCGACGTTGTCCCAGTCAAAGCCCACCGCCGCCGCCTTGGACGCGATCTGCTGCGCCTCCACCAGCGCCGGCGCCGAGCGCGGAACGCCCTCGAGCAGCGGCTTCGGAGCCTCGCCCCGCGCGGCCTTTTCCTCGGCCTTGATCTCGTCCCAGCGCTTCTTGACCGCGGCCGGCGTGTCCGCCTCGCCGTCGCCGAACACGTGCGGATGCCGGCGGATCAGCTTGGCGTTGATGGCGTCCAGGCTGTCGTCGATCGTGAACCGGCCCTGCTCGGCCGCCATCTGCGCGTAGAACACGGCTTGCAGCATGTAGTCGCCAAGTTCCTCGGCCAGGCCGCGCCAGTCCCGCGCGTCGATGGCGTCGAGCACCTCGTAGGTTTCCTCGAGCGTGTAGGGCTTGATGCTGTCGAAGCTCTGTTCGCGATCCCAGGGACAGCCGCCGGGCGCTCGCAGCCGGGCCATGATCTCCACCAATCGTTCGAATTTATGGCCCGTACTGTTACTGTCGGAATCGTCCATGCCTGATGAATCAAGCCTAACATAGCGCCCCCCGTTCACCCGCTCACGCGCCTGTTTCACAATAGGGGTTGCAACTCAAGCGGAGACTTGCGGGAATCCTGTTCGCCGCCGTGCTGTCCTGGTTCCTCCTGGCCACCATTCCAGTCGCCCCTTCGCCCATCGGCTCGGGCGTGGACGCCAGTTGGCAATACGGCCTCAACCTGGCTCATCAGCGGGGAATCCCCTTCGGAACCGGCCTGGTCTTCACCATGGGTCCGTTCGCCTACCTGATGTACCCCGACGGCGACCTCGCCTCGGGCGCCCGGGTGCTCACGCTGCTGGTGTCCGGCTATGTGCTGCTCGTCTATGGCGTCGCGCGCCTCGCCTGGCGTTGCGGCGCCGGCGTCGGGGCGCTCGCGGCCTTCGTATTCGGCATCGCCAGCCTCTATTGGCTCCAGTATCCGGACGCCTGGCAGGTGTCCTGTCTCGCGGTCCTGCTGGCGGCCGCGGCGCATCGGCATCGCTTCCCCGCCCTGGACCTCACGGTCGCGGGCCTCGCCGCGGGCTTCACCCTGTTGCTCAAGTTCAACGATGGCGTCACCTTGTGCGCCATCTTCTACGTGCTCGCGGCGTGGAGCTGGCGTCGTTTCCGCGCCCATCGCGCGGCCCTGTTCGTCGCCTGCCTCCCGCCCGCCGTCCTGCTCGCCGGCATGGCCTCGCAGGGGCCGCTTGCCGCCACCCTGCCCTACGCCCGCTTTACGTTCGAGATCGGTCGCGGCTACTCGGAGGCTATGGGCTCTCCCGGACCCGTGGCGCAGATGTTGTTGGCGGCAGCCACGGCGGTCATCATTCTGGCGGTTCCGGTGCTGTTCCGCGAACCCGCCCGAGTCCTTCCAGCCCTGGCCGCGGCAGGCCTGTTGGCCGTCACCGCCTTCAAGCACGGCATGGTGCGCCAGGATGGCCACGCCGACGTCACCCAGGCCAAACTCGCCGCCGCCGCCCTGTTCGTTTTCGTCGCGTCCATTCGACCCAACACCCGCCGGTGGCTCGCCACCATCGCCGTCGCCTCGTCCATCGCTTCGGTGATCATCTACCGGTCGGACCCGAAGGCCTTCACGGCCATCGCCGACCAGCGCGCCACCCTGGCCTCACTGGCTCCCACCGTCGATGCGCTCGCCCACTGGCCGCGAACCTGGGCCCGCCTGGGGCCCGAAAACCGGCCCGTTCTCGACGCGCTGCAAGTGTCGCGCGAGTTCAGCGACGCCATTGGCGCCGGCACGGTGGACGCCTACCCGGCCAACATCGAGACCGTGCGGGCCAACGGCTGGAAGTACCAGCCGAGGCCCTTGTTTCAGTCCTTCACCGCCTACACCCCGGCGCTCGACCAATTGAACGCGGAGCACATCCGCAGCCCCCGGACAGCCGATTTTGTCCTGGTGCAGCCCGGATCGATCGACGGCCGGCATCTCTTCTTCGACGATCCGCTCTCCTTCCGCGCCCTGCTCGACCGCTACCGTTTTCGTCTGGCCGACTCGCGCGCCATCCTGCTCGAGCGGCGCACCGGTCCGCCCCTGTTCCGGGAGCCCGAACCCATGGGCGTCACCATCGCCGCCTGGAACAAGGAGACCCCGATCCCCCGCGTCGAACCCGGCCAGGCCCTGCTCATGAAGGCGGACATCCGCCGCACCCGGCTGGGTAGTTGGCGCGTGGCTGTGCTGCGCGGCGCCCCCGTCCAATTGCAGGCGAGCCGCCAGAACGCCGGCCAGATCTTCGCCCGGATGGTCCGGGGCAATCTCGGCTCCGGCGTCATCATCAGCCCGCTCGCCTCCGATATCGGCGAGCTCACGCGGTTTTTCACCGACCGTAAGGACTGCCCTCCAGTGGTCAGCCTCTACTGGTGGACCCCCGAGCCCGACGAGTTCGAGCCCGCCATCCGAATCGAGTGGTTCCGCCTCCGGCCCTCACTTCCCTGAGATCCGGACCGCCGTCACCTCCCCATCGGTCAGCCGCACGCTCCCCACCATTTCGCCGTTATTGCGGTAGGTATAGACCTCGGTCAGGCGCCCGCCGTCGCCCATAATGATGCGCGAGGACGGAGTCCCGGCCAGAGCCATCAGGTCCTGCCGGGAGGTCCCCGGCGCGATCGAGGCGAGCACCGCCCGCCGCATGCTGCCGCCGCCCGGAGTCCCCGCCGCCGGCTCAAAGTGCAGCGTTAGTTGTTTTTGCGGCGTCATGGGCGATCTCTCGACGCCCTTGGCGGCCTGTTCGAGCAGTCCGCGCACCCGGTCGATGCCCGTGCTCACGCTCTTGCCGGCCACCCCCGCCGCCGACCCTCCCGCCGCCGCGATGCCCACTTCGGCCATGGTCTGCGCGAAGGTAGCGGTCGAAAACAGTACAAAAATGCACAAAAAACGCACCATAACGCACTCTATCTTGCATGTTTTGATGGCGAATGAACATCGAACACTCGCCTGATGCCCCTATGGAGAATCGCCTATTCTATTGTTAAAATCGGTTCCGTCATGAAATACACGCCCATGGCCATCGTGCTGGTTTTGGCGGCCGTAAACGTTTACGGAGCCGACTGCGAGGCGCTTTCGAGGCTAAACCTGCCATCCGTTACCGTTAAAGTTGCAGAAAACAAACCGGCCGGCGATCTGCCCGCCCACTGCCGCGTAGCCGGCTCCATCCACCCTACCCCCGACTCCGACATCCAATTCGAGGTCCTGCTCCCCGAAGCCTGGAATCACCGCTTCCAGGCCGTCGGAAACGGCGGTTTTGCGGGTTCTTTATCGATAACTGGGATGGCCGCGCCGCTGCGTCACGGCTACGCCACCGCCACCACTGACACCGGCCACTCCGGCAGCGACGCCGCCTGGGCCCTAGGCCACCGCGAAAAGATCATCGATTACGGCCACCGCGCGGTCCACGAAATGACCGTGACCGCCAAGGCCCTGATTACGGCCTATTACGGCGTGGGGCCGAAGAAATCGTACTTCGCCAGTTGCTCGAATGGCGGGCGGCAGGCCCTGATGGAGGTGCAACGGTATCCCGGGGACTACGACGGCGTGATTTCGGGGGCTCCGGCGAACGAATTTACGCGCGTGGCGGCGGGATTCCTGTGGAATGAGATCGCGCTGACCGGGCCGGGATTCATTGCGCCGGCGAAGTTGAAGGCCATCGAGGCGGCGGCGCTTGCGGCCTGCGACGCGGGCGACGGGGTGAAGGACGGGCTAATCAGCGATCCGCTGCGCTGCCGGTTTGATCCGGGGGTTCTGTTGTGCAAGGGCGAGGAGACGGACGCCTGCCTGACCGGGCCTGAAATCGCGGCGCTGCGCAAGATCTACCAGGGCCCTCGGGACGCGCGCGGGAAGCAGATTTTTCCCGGTTTTGTGCCGGGCGGGGAGACGGGACCGGGCGGCTGGGGCGCCTGGATTACCGCCGCGCAGGTGGAAAAGTCCCTGCATTACTTCTTTTCGACACAGATGGCCAAGAACATGGCCTTCAACGATCCGGCTTGGGATTATAAGACCTTCGATGTCAACAAGGACTTCGCCCGGCTGGATGCGGCGCTCGCGCCGGTGCTGAACGCCTCGGACGTCAATATCCGGCCGTTTGTCGCGCGGGGCGGCAAACTGATGCTCTACCATGGCTGGTGCGACGCCGCGCTGACGCCGCTGAATACGATCGATTACTACAACCGGGCGGCGGCGAAGTTGGGCAAGAAGAGCGCCGCGAATTCGCTGCGGCTGTACCTGCTGCCGGGCGTGCAGCATTGCGGCGGCGGTCCGGGGCCGAACCGCTTCATCGGGACTTGGACCGACGCCGAGCATGACATGGTGCTGGCGATGGAGAAGTGGGTGGAGGACGGCGTCGCGCCGCGGGCGATCATCGCTTCGAGCGCTCCGCCGGTCCAACGGACGCGGCCGATTTGCCCTTATCCGCAGATCGCCAAGTATAACGGCTCGGGCAGCACCGATGACGCGGCGAATTTCACTTGCGCCGTGGTGAAGTGAGGATGGAGGAAAAACGGATGACGAGGCGGGAGATGGGACTGGCGCTGCCGTGGCTTGCGGCGAGCGCCCAGGGTGCGCCGAGACCGGCGTTGCTGGCCGCGGCGGTGTACCCGTATGAGAGCCTTCCGGTGAAGAAGAATGGCGCCAACGCGTCCCGGCAGGTGCTGGACGGGCTGAGCCATACCGGGTTCCATATCGACCTGCACGAGACGGAACTGGCCCCCGGCGCCGCCCCGCATGACGCGCATTCGCACGCCCACGAGGAAATTGTCCTGATTCGCGAGGGCACGCTCGAATTCACCATTGCGGGCAAGGCGACGCAGGCCGGACCGGGGTCGGTGACCTATATGGCCTCGAATATTCACCACGGGCTTCGCAACGCCGGCACAACGACCGCACGCTACTTTGTGATCGCACTGGGCCGGGCGCTCGCTACGTAACGCGCATCCGCGTTTATGGAAATTGCCGCCATCGTGTTGTTGGCCGCGCTCGTGGTGCTGGCGCTGCCCATCATCGCCATCGTGCGCACCAGCCGTATCGGCGAGTTGGAGCGGCGCGTCCAGGCGCTGGAGGCCGCTTTGCGCCCGGCGATCGCCACCGCGCCTCAGCCTATGCCTGAGCCCCAGCCTGAGCCTGAGCCCGCGCCGCCGGTTGTCGAGACTCCCGCGGCGCCGGCGCCCGTGCGAGAGCCGCTCGAGGTGATCATCGGGCGGAGATGGCTCGCGCTGGTAGCCGTGGCGCTGATCGCCGTGGCGACGGCCTTCTTTCTCAAGTACGCGTTTGAGAACGGGTGGATCGGGGAGACTGGCCGGATCGCGCTGGGCGTCGCGACCGGACTGGCGATTGTGTTCACCGGACACAATCGCTACGCCAAGGGTTGGCGGTATCTGTCGCAGGTGCTGACCGGCGGCGGCGTCGCGATTCTCTACCTTTCGACTTATGGCGCGTTTGGATATTACCGGTTGATTGGGCCAACGGCGGCGTTCGTCATTCTGGCTGTCCTGGCCGCCGAGGCGCAGGCCATGGCCATGCTGTACCGGGCGCCGCTAGTGGAGATTCTGGCGCTGGCGGGTGGATTTCTGGTTCCGGTGCTGCTCAGCACCGGGCGCGACCGCTATGGCGTGCTGTTTGGCTACATCGGGCTGCTGGATGCCGGGATGCTGGCGGTGGTGCTGGTCCGCGACTGGCGCTGGATCTCCTCCATCGCGTACCTGGGGACGCAGGGGCTGTTCTGGGCCTGGCATGCCGAGCACTATCATCCGGAGAAACGGGCGGCGGTGGCCGCCTTTGAGTTCGCGATATTCGCCCTGTTTGTGCTGGCTGACTTAGCTCCGAACCTGCGCGGCCGGCGGGCGAGTTATGAGCAACTGGTCCGTCTGGTTATCAATCCCCTAGCGTTTTTCGGGACTTGTTATGGTTTATTCGACAGGGATTTCCATAACTGGATGGCGGTGTTGGCCCTTGGGCTGGCTGTGACTTATGCCGGATTGGCGCGGCTCGAGTTAGCGCTGCCGATTCCCGACCGACGGGCGCTGACGCTGATGATTGCCGCCTCCATTGTGTTCGTGACGCTGGCCATTCCGATTCAGTTGCGGGCCCAGTGGATCACCATCGTGTGGGCGGTGGAGGGAGTTACGCTGACCTGGGCGAGTTTCGCGGCGCCAGCGGAGCGTTTGCGCTGGCTGGCCGCCGCCGCGTTCGCGCTGGCCGTGGGGCGGGTTCTGTTCATCGACACTCCGTGGCAGGGACGGACTCCTTTCACGCCGATTGCGAACCGCTACTTCCTTGGGGTGCTGGCCGTGACGCTGTGTTTGTGGGGCGCCGCCTATCTCTTGCGCCGGACACGGCTGACGCTTCCGGCGCTGTTCGCCGGGTTCGGGGTTTTGTGGCTGGGATCGAGCGTCGAGGCCTACACCTACTTCAGTTCGCAGGCGCCGGGGGTGGGGTCGGGCGATTTCGAGACGATTCGCAGGCTGCGGTGGAGCGGTCAATTGGCGCTCTCGCTGCTGTGGAGCGCCTATGCCGGGTCGATGACGGCGGCGGGGTTCCGGCGCTCGAAGAAGGCGTTGCGGGTGGCGGGGCTGGCGCTGTTCGGGCTGACGCTGGTGAAGGTTGCCATTATCGATATTTCGGAACTGGAGCAGTTCCATCGGATTGTGGCGCTGTTGGCGCTGGGGCTGGTGTTGCTGGGGGCGGCGTGGGGATACCAGAAGATTCCCCCGCCGGAGGAAGATCTGCGATGAAACTGATATTGTTTGCCGGCCTGGCCGCGGCGGCGTTGTGGGGGCAATCGTCGCGTCCGGCGGAGCCGCTCACGCGCTGGCGGTACTTCCGGGAGATCGCTTTGCCGCAGAATGCGGCGGGGCTGCGGGAACTGCTGCTCGACCGGGAGGCGCTCGAGGGGGCGCGTGAGGATCTGGCCGATTTGCGGCTCTATGACGCCGCGAGGCGCGAGATCCCCTATGCGGCGCGCGTGCTGCGAGACGTCAATATCCAGGAGGCGCAGGATTGCCGCGAGTTCAACCGGAGCGTGGACGGGATGACGGCGTCGATGACTTGCGATGCCGGCGAAGCGGAACGGGAACATAACGAGATTGAAGTTGCATCCACGGGGATCAACTTCCGGCGGATGGTGGAGATTCAGGGCGGCAACGATGGGACGCAGTGGACCACGCTGGCTTCGCAGGCGGCGCTGTTCCGCTTCAGCTCCAACGGACAGACTGTCGAGCAGGCCTGGTTGCCTTATCCGGTGAGCCGCTTCCGCTATGTGCGCGTGATGGTGCATGCGGATCCGCAGACGGATCGCGCGGCGCCGGAGATCACCGGTCTGCGCGTGCGGCGCGCGGTGCGCGTGCGGGGGGAAGCGTTTCCTTATCCGGCGACCATGGAGACTCGCGAGGCCGACAAAGTGAATGGGCGGGCCGCTTCCATCTGGCGGATGGAGTTGGGCGGTGAGGTTCCGGTGGACCGGTTGACGGTTACCGCCGGGCTCGCGCCGTTCGCCCGACCTTTTGAGGTGAGGTTTCGCGATGAGGCTGGCGTGGCCGAGCGAGTGGCTTCGGGCGAGTTGCGGATGACGCCCGAGCGGCGCGAGCCGGAGATTCGGATCGATTTCGCCGAGCATCGCGGGCGGCGCCTGGAGTTAGCCATTATCGATGACCGCAATGAGCCGCTCGATGTGACCAAGGTTGTGGCTTCGGGGGCGGCTCGGCAGGTGCTGTTCGAGTTAGGGGCGGATGCTCGCGGGCCGCTGCGGATGTATTACGGGAATCCGCTGGCGGCGGCGCCGCACTATGATGTGGCGGCTCGGCTGCCGGCGGGGACGACCGTGAAGGGGCCGCGGTTGGCGCTGGGCGGGCAGACGACGAATCCGGATTTCGAGCCGGAGCCAATGCCGTTTTCCGAACGGACGCCTTGGTTGGTGTATGTGATTTTGACGATTGGGTGCGCCGCCCTGGCGGGGATTCTGGTGAATCTGGCCCGGGCGGCGCGGAGGTTGGAGACCGCCGTTTAGTTGCCGGCGAGCAGCGTGGTGGCGCGATCGATCTGCTTCGCCATGTCTTCGAGCGACTGGGCGGCGGCCGTCACCTGCTGGTCGAATTCCGCCCAGCGGCGCTCTTCCACCGCTTCCCGGACGCCGGGAATCGTCTTCACGCCGTAGCCGGTGTAGTAGCCGGGCGCGTAGATCTGGTGGCGGTACCAGGGGCGGCGGGGGAGACCTTCGGGCCGCAATAGGACACGGTCGCATTGCATCAGGGCCTGGTCGAGCGATTTCCGGGTTTCGAGCGACAGGGTGTTGGCCTTGCCTTCGCGATCCCGGAACGACTTGGCGCTCTTTTCGAGCTTCGCCAGCGCGTTGCGCAGCGGGGCGAAGTTCAGGTGCGGCACTTCCACCTTCGGCGCGGGCGCTACGTAGGGCGTGAGCGGGTCCGCGGCGAGTTCGAAGGAGTGGTCGGCGAGCGAACGGTTGAACTCCACGGTTTCCGAACGCATCGTGTCGGCCAGCTTCGCGATTTCATCGATGTAGGAGCCGACGGCGCGGACGAAGCCATCGAAGCGGAAGGGGAGGCTGTCGGCGTCGGCCAGACGCATGGTCATGCGGCCGCTGAGTTGGGCTAGCGCGAGTTCGTACTGGAAGTCCGGATCGTTGAACTTGATGAAGTGGTCGTAGGAGTCGTAGATGGAATGATAGGCGCCGCCGCCCGCGCCTTCACCGCCGAAACCGATGTTCAACGCGGCGATTCCCAGGTGCTGGAGGAAGGGCGTGAAGTCGGAGCCGGAGCCGAGCGGGGAGATGGCGATGTCGCCGCGGTCGTGCGCCTTTTTCTTCTCGTCGGCGCCGCCGCGGGCGGCCATGCGGGCGCGGTAACGGTCCATGGCGGAGACCTTGCGCTCGGGGTCGATGACGTCGCGACCGGCTTCGTTGGCGAAGTGTTCCAAGGTGTGGGTTCCGCCGAGTTCGATGAAGCCGCGCGAGCTGCCGTCGGTGTTGATGTAGGCGACGGCGTGCTTCTGTAGCTCGGCCGCGTGCTGTTCGGCCCATTCGGTGGAGCCTAGCAGCGAGGGCTCCTCACCGTCCCAGGCCAGGTACATGATGGTCCGCTTGGGCTTCCAGCCGGTCTTGACGAGTTCGGCCACGGCGCGCGCTTCCTCCATCATGGGCACCAGGCCGCTGAGAGGATCTTCGGCGCCGAAGACCCAGCCGTCGTGATGGTTGCCTCGCAGGACCCACTCGTCGGCGAGTTCCGAGCCGGGCATGCGGGCGATGACGTCGTAGGCGGGGGCGAGTTTCCAGTCGAATTCGAGCTTCAGGTGGACGGTGGCGGGGCCGGGTCCGATGTGGTATGTGATGGGCAGGCCGCCCCTAAATTGCGGCGGCGCGACCGTGCCGCCGAGCGCCTTCAACAGCGGCAGGGCGTCGCCCCAGGCGATGGGCAGCACCGGGATCTTCATGATGGTGGCGGCCTTTTCACGAGGCAGACGAACGGCGTCCTTGGTGGCGCCGATGAAGGGGGTCAGAGGGTCGCCCGAGTAGGTGGGCATGTCCATGACGCTGCCGCGCTGGGCGCTCCATTCGGTGCGGTAGCCGCCCTTGGGGTAGACTTCGCCCGCGCCGTAGCCGTCGTCCTGCGGATCCGAGTAGATGATGCAGCCGATGGCGCCGTGCTCGGCGGCCACCTTCGGTTTGATGCCGCGCCAGGAGTGGCCGTAGCGGGCGAGCACGATCTTACCCTTTACGTCGATGCCGCGCTGGGCGAGCGCCTCATAGTCGGATGGCACGCCGTAGTTGACATAGACTAACTCACCGGTAACGTCGCCGTCGGCCGAGTATGAATTATAAGTCGGGAGTTGGTTTTCGCGCACGCCGGAGGTGGCGTCTTCGGGCAGCACCGGCTCATCGAGCCTGGCGGTGTAATGGGTTGGCGCGGTCAGTTCCAGGCTGCGCAGCTTGGGCGTGGGAAATAGCGGGTAGAAGGTCTCGATGGAGGTCTCGTAGCCCCAGGATTTGAACTGGGCGGCGACGAATTCCGCGACTTCCTTGCCGGCCGGCGAGCCCAGGTGATGGGGCTTCGAAGAGAGGCGCTTGAGCCACTGCTGGATGTTGTCGCGGCGCAGCGTCGAATCGAAGCGCTTTTCGCGCTCCGACTCGGCGGCCGCGTTGGCGGAGGTGAAGCCGGTGATGCCGGGCGATTGGGCGGACAGGATCGAAGTAAGAGTCAGTGTTACGAGTAAGGGTCTCACGTTGTCCTCAAAAAGAGTCAGGGCATGTCGGCCAGCACGTAGGCCATGACGGCCATGGCGGCGACGTTCAGGCGGAGTTCCTTGGGGTCCACTTTGTCGGCGGTGTCGGCCTGGGTGTGGTGCCAGTCGAAGTAGTGCGTGCCGACCGTGTTGAGGGCGAGGCCGGGAACGCCCTGTTGCAGGACCGGGCCGATGTCGGCTCCGCCGCCGCCGGGGGTGATGCGGCCGGCTTCGATGCGCTCGAGCAGCTTGCCGATTTCCTGAGCCTGCGGCATGAGTTGCGGGGCGACGCCGAAGCCGACGGGCTTCTCGCCTCCGCCATCCATTTCGATGGCCGCGAAGTGCTGCTTCACTTTGTCGCCAACCCATTCGCGATAGGCCTTGCCGCCCGCGAGGCCGTTCTCTTCGTTGGTGAACAGGACGACGCGAAGCGTGCGGCGGGGCTTCAGGCCGAGGCGCTTGATGAGGGCCGCCGCTTCCATGGAAGTGACCACGCCGGCGCCATCGTCGTGCGCGCCGGCGCCGACGTCCCAGGAGTCGATGTGGCCGCCGATGACGACGATTTCCTCGGGCTTTTCACGGCCGGGGATTTCGGCGATGACGTTGGCAGACTTGGCGTCAGGCAGCGTTTCGGCGCTCATTTCCAGGCGGACGCGGACGGCGACGCCGGAGTCGACCAGGCGCTGGATCATGGTGGCGCCTTCGATGGTGACGGCGGCGGTGGGGATCCTGGGGACGCCTTCGGCGTACTGCATCATGCCGGTGTGGGCCGATTGCAGGCTGAGGGGCGTGACCGAGCGGACCAGGGCGGCCACGGCGCCGAGTTTGGCGGCTCGCGAGGCTCCGGCGGCGCGGTAGGCGACGGTACGGCCGTAGCCTTGATACGGCACGTTGTAGAGCACGATTTTGCCGCGGACGCGATCGGCGCCCAGGCGTTCAAGTTCATCGAAGCTCGAGACGGGGAGGACTTCCGCGGTGACGCCTCCCTTGGGCGTGGCGATGCTGCCTCCCAGGCCCAACATCACCATGTCCCGCTGAACGGGGGCGGTCATGGTGAGGCGTTCGGCGCCGCGGACCCAGTGGGGCACCATAACGAGGGGCGTGGCGATGTTGGTCAGGCCGTCGCGGCGCATCTCTTCGGCCGACCATTGGATGGCTTGCTCGAGGCCTTTCGATCCGGCCAGACGGTTGCCGATGCGGTCGCAAAGATAGGAGAGCTTGCGGTAGGCGCCGTCGCCGGCGAGGGCGGCGTCGATGATGCGGTCCGCGTCGGCCTTGTAGGTTTCGTTCAAGGGCGCCGCGGCGAACAACACCACGGGCGCCAGGAGGAAGATGGGGAGTCGCATGAAGCGATTATGGTAGCATTCAGGCGACTCCCGGCGTCTTTGGGAGGGCGGTTATTTCGACAGCGCGCCGGCGATCTCGGCGGCCTTTTCGTAGAGCATGCCGGTTTCGCTGTTGCAGCCGAGAAAACGCATGCCGCGCTCGCGCCAGAACTGGGCCAGCGGCAGCGAACGGGTCTGTGTGCCGGGGGCGACGCCGTGGGCGTTGCAGGAATCGCGGATGGCTTCCATGGCGGCCACCATCTTCGGATGCTGGAAGTCGCCGGTGACGCCGAGTGAAATCGACAGGTCGACGGGGCCGACCATGACGGCGTCGACGCCGGGCACCGAGAGGAGTTCGTCGCGCATGTCGACGGCCTTCTGCGTTTCGATTTGCAGGATGACGAGGGTTTCGCGGTTGACGTGCTCGAGGATCTGCGGGATGGTCGCCTTTTCGTAGTTCACGTAGGACGGAGTGAGGCCGAAGCCGCGCACGCCGACGGGCGGGAACTTGGTCCAACTGACGGCCTCCTGGAGGAGTTCGACCGATTCGACGCGGGGGAAGATGACGCCCTGTCCGCCGCAATCGAGGGCGCGGGCGACGAGGTCGTATTCGAGGCTCGCGACGCGGACGATGGGAACCATGTTGTTGTCGGTAGCCGCGCGGCAGAGGTCCTGGATGGTCTCCTGGTGGAAGACGCCGTGTTCGGTGTCGATGAAGATCCAGTCGAAGCCGGCGGCGGCGAGGATGCGGACCGCCTCGGGCGTGCGGATCTGCCCGTATCCCGTGCCGATTTGCGTGCGGCCCTCGGCCAGGGCCCGTTTGACTCTGTTAATGAACATGGGAACCGACCACCATTAGACCACCAGAATGCGGTGGTCCGGGCAGTCCGGCTCGACGTGTTCGTAGATGGAGTCGATGAGGGTGGGGCCGTGTTTGGCGAGGAACGGCAGGATCGTGTAGAGGCGCTCCTGCAGGTGCTTGTTGGGATAGAGCAGGCCGGCGAGATAGGCCGCGTCCTGGCGGGCGCGCGCGTTGCGGCCCAGCGTTTCGCGGGCGGTTTTGTGCTCGAGCTTCGAGAGCTGATAGAGAATCTTGCGGCGGCTGTTTAGGAGCGCCGCACCGAGGGTCGGGTCGAAGGCTTCGACTTGCGCGTGATAGCGGTCGAGTTGGGCGGCGATGTCGTGGGCCGTCGAGGCCGCGGTCTGCTTCAGGCCGGGGGGGACCAGATGGTTTGCGATATGGTCGCGGATGCCGTCCTCGCCGGTGAAGACAGTGGGCCAGTTGAGCTGGTAACGCTTCAGCAGTTTGTCGGCGCGGGCGTCGAGCAGAGTGAAGCCGGCGCGGTGGACCACGACGGGCATGCGGCCCAACAGGGCCTGATAGATGGCCTGCGCCTGGGCGAAGTAGGCGAGTTCGGCGGGCCCCCCGACGTAGGCCGCCGTCGGCAGCATGTAGTCCTGCATGACGGGGCGCAGCAGGGCGTTCGGGGAGAGACGCTCGGCTGAATCCATCAGCTCTTCGGCGGAGTAGCGGCGGTCCTTGGAGAGATAGTCGCCGTTTTGCGAACGAAGGGTAAGGCGGCGGCCGCCTTCGAGCAGGAAGACGAGCGAGGTCTGAGGCTCCAGATGGACCTGTGTGTGGTAGCCCGCGGCGCGGATTTCTTCGTTGCGGGCGAGCAGGCTCGCCTTGATGTCGGCGGCGGAGCGGACGGCTTCGCGGAGCAGCGGCGCGCCCAGACGGCGAATGCCTTCGTCGAGCGGGTCGACGTAGAGCAGGTCGTAACGGGCGAGCAGACGCTTCAGCAGCTCCCGGAACGATTCGCCCATGGTGCGGTCCGCGAGGTAGGCGCTGGCGACGTCGTCGGCGATTTCTTCGCCGAAGGGGAAGCCGCCCAGGGTCTGCTTCAGCTCCTTCAACGGGACGCCGGTGAGTTGGATGCCGCCGACGGGCTGCTGCGGGAGCGCCGCGCCTTGCGCTCGGAGAGAAAGCGGCTGGTGGCTGGGGCCGAAGGTCCAGGCGTGGTCGACTTCGGCGAGGTCGTGATCCTCGGTGGCGAGCCAGAAGACGGGGACCGCGGCGACGCCCTGCTCGCGCAGGCGGGCGGCGATGCGGACAGCGGTCAGGGCCTTGTAGACGGTGTAGGATGGGCCAGAGAACAGGCCCACCTGCTGTCCGGTGACGACGGCCACCGTGCCGGGCTTGGCGAGTTCGCGCAGAGAGGGCGAATCGCCGTTCTGGTGGCGCAGAGCTTCGATCAGAGCGGCGCGACGGTCGTCCGGGTATTCCATGCCGGCGGCGACGTCGCGGATGGCGGCGGCGGTGGGCGGGTGGCCGTAGAATCGAGCTACGCGATCGAAATGGTAGCTAAAATCTTCAAAAAGCCGCGTGGTGTGCGGGAGCAGGGTTTGGCGTAGACAAGCGGCGTCCATCAAACGGTCCAAGGTTACCAGATGATGCGGCGCCTCCGGAAGATGCAGCCGGAGGAAAGTTTCTGCGTATCAGACCAGAAATCCCGGTGTAACGCGATTGAAAGCGGCGAGGTTCGGGAAGACGTAATCGAGGTCGGCGTCGGAGGTGGCGCCGAACCATTTCGCCAGTTCCGCCTCATATTGGTCGCTCGAGGTGGTGGGCGCCCAGGCGCCGCGGCCTCCGTCGGCGTCGTCCGGACCGCCTAGTTTCAGGGTCGGGAAGGTCCCGTAGATTTGAGCCGCCTTCACCGGGCCCATGATGAGGGCGTGCGATCCCCAGGCGTGGTCGGTGCCGGCGTTGCCGTTGGGCTGGAAGGTGCGGCTGAAATCGGATTCGGTGAAGGTCGCGACTTTGTCGCCGAAACCGGCGGTCTGGAGCCACGTGTCGAACGCCGCCATGGCCGCGCCGAGTTCCGTGAACAGTTGGGATTGCGTGCCGGCCTGCGCGGAGTGGGTGTCGTAGCCGCCTTGCGAGCAGAAGAAGATCTGGCGGGTGGCGCCGAGCCCGCTTTGGGCGACGCTGATAACGCTCGCGACTTCGGCGAGCTGCTGGCCGAGATCGGTGGATGGGAATTGAGCCTGGATGGATCCCGCGTTACCGAGCAGGGCGCTGACCGTTTTCGATACTTCGATGGCGTTCTTGGCGGACGACTGGGCGGCCTGGATCAGGGTGACGTTGCTTGGGAGTTTCAAGACCTGGTCGAGCGCGAGGGCCGCGTCGGGGTCCGCGTTGGCGACCGAGAAGCCGTTGCCTCCGACAGTGGTCGGCTGAGTGTCGATGCCCACCAGTTGCAGGGCGCCGCCGTTAATGCCGATGCCGGGCGGGAATTGGGAGGAGGGCGCGAGGCGGTCGAGCAGGCGGCCGGCCCATCCGCTGGACGCGTTGCGAGACGAGGACGCGTTCGGCGCGGTGACCGCGTTCTGCCATTCGGTCTGCTGGTCGGAGTGCGAGTAGAGGTTCGAGGGAAGTTTGACGGAGAGGTCCGGCTTGGCCGCGCGGGGGACGGG
The DNA here is from genome assembly GCA_018268715.1 of Acidobacteriota bacterium. Lineage (GTDB taxonomy): Bacteria > Acidobacteriota > Terriglobia > Bryobacterales > Bryobacteraceae > TMP-7. Next base: position 149,907 of record JAFDVZ010000020.1, read on the forward strand.
CGCGACCAGCGTCCCGACATTGGCCAGGAAGGCGAGCCGGGATGCGCCGGAGGCCGGCTTGTATAGAGCCGCCAGTGGGGCGAGGCTCGGGTGGAGGCCGAAATCCTGCTTCGAGCCCGGGTCGTAGACCGGCGCGAGCGACGCCTGCGCGATGGCCAAGCCCTGGCGCACCGTCTGGTAGTCGCTGTAGGGATAGGCCGTCCCCTTGGCGCCGCTGGGGATCAGCATGTTGTTTGCGTCGTTGCCGCCGAACAGGAAGATGCAGACCAAAGCCTTGTAGTCGGACGACTGGGCGGAAGCGCGCTGGCATAGCAGGCTGGCGGGTCCCCAGGCGGCCGCGGCCCCGACAGCGCGGGCGCCGAAGCGCAGAAAATCGCGACGTGATTTCATCCGGTCGAATAGCATGTGGTTCGCCCTCCTACTGCTGCACCTGGTAACGCGGCGAAGACGCCGCCACATAGACAACCGCCCGCACAATGTTGGCGGCCGATTTGTTCGACCCTACCGCGACCGACAGTGCCGACTTCTCGTCGGCGGTCATTTCGCCGCGGTACAGCGCCTGGTTCACCGCCTCGATCAACGTGGCGGGGTTGGCGGCAAGGTCCTGCCAGTTGGTGAAGTCCACTCGCACGGCTCCGGACAACTGGTTGTAGACGACGCGGTTGGCGAAGTTCAGGCGCCCCAGAGCGGTGGCCGCGTTGACGATTTGGAACTCGGGAGCGACGGTCCCGCCGACGCGGAAGAACGGGCTGAAGTAGTTGAACACGCTTGGCGCGGTCAGAACATTTTGCCCCATCGCCGTGGTTTGCGAGCGGATGCCGGTAGCCTGGTTGGTTACGGTGGCGTTCAGCGAGCGCAGCAGCCGCGTGGCGAACAACACCGGTTCATTCAGCTTCAGCGGGGCGCCGGCCTCGGCGTGGGTGAGGATGGCCGTCACCACCTGTTTCAGGTCCCCGTTGGTGTTCCTGAACACCGTCGAGATATCGCGGACGTAGGCCGGCGACGGGTTGCTGGTGACCAGGCGCTGAATCAGCCGGTAGGAGATGAAGGGCGCCACGTTCGGATGGTTGAAGATGCAATCGAGCGCGCTGGTCAGGTCGGACTGCGCCTTGCCTCCGCCGGCGATGGAACAGGACGGGTTCGAGTATCCGGTGAACTTCAACGTCTTGGCCGTGACGTCGTGATGTTCCTCGAAGGCGATCATGGGATCGAAGTACCACGCCGGGTTGGTCCAATGGCTGGCGAAACCCGTTTGCGGCGCGTAGGTCCAGCCGGTCATCACCTTGGCGAGTTCCTTTACGGTGGTCTCGTCGTAGGTGGGAGTGGCGGCGGCGCTCGCGTCCATGTTCAGGTTGACCAGACCCACGGTGAATAACTGCATTAACTCGCGGGCGTAATTTTCGTTGGCCACCGTGTTGCGGGCGGGGTTCGCTTTGTCGTTATTCACCATGTCGAGGAAGTAGCCCATCGACGGGTTCCTGGTGACTTGCTCCATCAGCGTCCGGAAGTTGCCGAACGCATTGGTGGAGAGCATCGTCATGTAGGGCGCCATCTGCGCGTATCGGGTGTCCTTGATGGCGGACACCACAAGGATCTGGCTGAGCGCGAAGGCGACCCGCTGGCGAAGCTGGTCGGGTCCGGTGAGGGCGTTCGTGAAGAAGGCGTCCTGCATGCGCGTGACGCCCTCGTTGGCGTCGTTCGGCAACGGGTAGGGCGTGATGGTCGTCGCGGCCGGATCAAACTGCTCGGCGAGCCAGGCATCCCGTCCCACCGTCATCAGATGCGCGACGCTTTCGGGCGTGGGTCCCCAACTGGCGAGTTCGAGGAAACGCACGGCTTCTGCGTAACTCATCTTGTTTCCGGTCATCTTCACCGGGACAACGATGGAGGTGGACACGGAGGAGCCGGGATCCGGGTTCATCACCTTCACCGCGGCGATGCCGCCGGGCAAAGCCGGGATCGCTCCCGTGACGGTCAGTTCTGTATCCGAGACCCATTGCGTAGGCATCTTGGCGCCCGCAAAGTACACCGTTGCGTTCTTCGCGAAACCGAGGCCGGTGATCGAGAATCCCGAATCGCCGACGCTCAGCGACGATGGCGACGCCGAAGTGACCGCGGGCGTGGGATTCAACAGGTGAATGGTGATCGACGCGACCGCCTTGGGGTCGGCGTTGGCCTTCGCGGTGATCGTGACGTCGGCGGGACTCGGCAGCACTGGCGGCGCGGTGTAAACGTTCTTGGCGTTGACTGAGCCTCCGCCAGTCACGGTCCACGTCACCGTCTGATCAGTGTTGTTCTGCACTTTGGGGGATAGCTGCAAGGTCGCGTTGCAGCGGATGGTCCGGCCATCCGGCGAGAGCTGGACGGCGACCGCCGGGAGCACATTGAGGGTCCTCGCGTTGGAGGGCGTTCCGCCGGACTGCGGATTGGTCACGGTGAGTTGCAGCGATCCGGGCGCCGGCCCCTTGCCGGCGATGGTGAGAAAACCGGTCTGGGGGTCGAACGTCGACTCAATCACGACGTTTCCCCATTGAACCTGGGCGCCGGCAACGATTCCAGAACCTTTGAGAGTGACCGAGAACGGCAGTTCGGTGTTGATGGAGGAGGGATCGAGGGCGGTCAATACGGGAACCACATTCAGCAGATTGATGGCGAGTGACGCGGATGCCGTTGGATCGGCCTTCGACACAGCCGTTACGGTGACAATCGTCGAAGGCGGCAGCACGGAAGGCGCATGATAGACGGCCTTCTCATCCACGGTCCCGTAGGCGGCGCCGCCCTTGACGCTCCACACCACGGTCTGGTCGGTGCTATTGACTACTTTCGAGCTGAGCGCGAGGCTGCCTCCGGTGCGCAAGGTCCTGCCATCGGGAGAGACCTGCACCTGAACCTGAGTGACGTTGAGCGTCGCGGAATTCGAGGCCCTGGCGCCAGGATCGGGGTTCGTCACCACGATCTGAGACTTGCCCGCCGCCGGCGCCACGCCGCCTGAAATCCGCAGATAGCCCGTGGCGGCGTCCCATGTGGAGGGCGCGCTCTTACCGTCCCAGGACACTTGGGAGCCGGCCATGAATCCGGTTCCCTTAATCAGGACCGAATAGGCAAGCCCGGCGTTGATGGTGGACGGCTCAAGACCGGAAATGGTGGGCGCTGGATTCAGCACGTTCACGGTTGCGAACGCGGTCAACGCGCTGTTGGTGGAGTCCGTTGCGACGATCTTGATTGTGTTTGGCGAGGGCGGAGTGGCCGGCGCCGTGTAGACGCCTTTGACGGGATCGAAGGCGCCCAGGGAGCCGGTGTACGTGGAAGCGCTCGATTGCAGACTCCACACCAGATTCTGCGTCGACGCACCGCCAGTCGCTGTAACCGTGACAGTCCTGCTTTGCCCGGCGCGGAGGTCGACATTTGCTGGACTCAGCAGAATCGACGGCGCGTTAGACCCGTATAAGAACGGCGTCAAGGCCGCGGCAAACACACTAATGGCAAGAGGTTGAGCGGTCATTGAATTCACCCTGGGCTGCCCGGTGTTGGAAGCCGGCGCGGCCGTGTTTTCCCACGGTACACCACGCCCAGATAACTGTCTACCGGAATATTTTGACAAATTCCTCGTATTCCAGCGGTGGGTTTTCGTTGTATACGCCGTCGGATATCTAAAGGGCCTTGAGCAATTCGATGGCTTCGTCGAGTCGGTCGAACTGCTTTTCAGCGGCCTTGAATTCCCGAGTGTGGACGCAGCGGCGAGCGCCTTTGTGCACGACCGGGTATCGGAGATGGAGCATTTCGTGAAACATCACGTACTCGACGGCGAGGCGCGGAACCTCTCTGCGATCGAGCAGGCGGCTGATCACGATGACGTGATGCGCGGGATCGTAGTGGCCCAAGGTGGCGCGCGAGACACGCTGGCTCCAACCGATCTCCGGGCGCGCCATCAGGCCGAAGAAGTACTTGAAGTTCAGCTCCTCAAAGATCTGGCCGAGGTCGTAGACGGCGCCGCTGGCCGGCGCGATCAGTTTGCGGCCACGCTTCTGCCGGGCGTCTTCGAGAGTGCGCCGCACATCATGACGGTTCAGATACCGGCGATAGCAGCTGAGGTATTCGGCCGGGGCGCGCTTGCGGTACAGTTTCGCGACCAGGATGACAACGAGGGCTTCAAAGACCGGCGCGGGAGCGCTCTCGAGCAGGTCGCTGATGCGGAATTCCAGGCGGTTCCCCTCCATGCGGATGAAGGAGTTCGCATTGGCGAAGGCGCAGAATTCGACGGTGATGGACGGCAGCGGCGTGCGCGGGCGTAGTTGGCGAAACACGCGAGCGCAGATTTGATCCGGCGTCTCAAAAAAGATGGCCGTTTCCAGTCCGGTCCGAGGCACTCGGTTCGATGGTAGCCGCAGTACGGGGGGCGCCGCAAGCCGCCGCCGTCAGTCGGCAGACCCACTTGATTTGCAGTCCGGCATTTGGTAAGACGGTAGCCACCCTGGGAGGGGATTACCCCATGAGTCCTTCCGATCGCATACAGGCTCTGCTCGATCAGAAGAGCCGCCAAGTCTGGTCGGTGTCGTCCGACGTCACAGTCTACGAAGCTATCGCCGTCATGTCCGCGCGCGAAGTGGGTGCGCTTCCCGTGGTGGATGGCGGCAAACTGGTTGGGATGCTTTCCGAGCGCGACTACGCAAGGAAGGTGATGCTGCAGGGACGGTCGTCCCGGGAGACCACCGTGGCCGATATTATGTCGACCAACGTTCTAACGATCACGCCGACCCAGACCGTTGAGGACGGAATGATGCTGATGACGGATCACCGCGTTCGTCATCTTCCCGTCATGTCCGGCGGCGATTTGGTGGGAATCGTCTCGATCGGCGATTTGGTGAACTGGGTGATTTCGGCGCATCGCGAGGAAATCCACCACCTGAAGAGCTACATCTCCGCAGGCTATCCGGCCTGATTCATGCCGAATTCACCGGGAGCCCGCTCCGGCGCGGCTCCCCTGCCTGCGAACAGCCGGCGGGCAGCGTAGAAACGGTCTGCTTGTACTCCGAAATTCGGGGCGCTAGAATTCAAATTTACGCTATTGTCGGAATCGTTGCGCTGAAATCGAAGGCGCCGACCGGCGCCCTCATGAAGTCATCACAGGCGTCGCTGAAAACTCGACGCAGTTTCCGGCGACCGTCGCCGTCGTTGACGGCGCGCCGCAGGCGGCTGTTGGGCGTGAACCCGCGGCAGCCGGCGGAAATCACCCATCCTGCCGCAATGGCCGTCGTCGCGCCCGCTACGTCAGGCCCTTCCGAGATGCGCGGGCGACTGCACCTAGAGTGAGGAGCGCGACTTGAATCCCCTCATCAATGATCTCTTACCTCACTTAACCACCCACTGGTGGATATATCTTCTCAGTCTCATCGTCATTGGCTTCGCTGTTCGCGCCGGGCACCGGCGACGGGTCCGATGGATTCACCGGAGCGAGCAGGAACTGGCCCGCCGCGTGGTGGAGCGGACCCGCGAGCTCGAGATCGAAATCGAACAGCGGCGAGCTACCGAAGCGGCGTTGAACGAGAGCGTCGCGCGGAGCCGCGAGGCCCATCACCGCTTGCGATTCCAGGTGGAACGCATGCCGCTGGCCTTCATCGCCTGGGACCGCGACCTTCGCGTGAGCGAATGGAATCAGGCCGCTGTGCGGATTTTCGGATGGACCAGCGAGGAAGCCATCGGGAAAGGGCCCTCCGACCTGGTGGCGTCGCAGGAGCCACGGCAGGGCGTCGGCGAACTGCTAGCGGCGATTATGGACGGTTCGGCCGGCGAGGACGCCAATCAGATCATCGAGGAGAACATCGCAAAGGACGGCACCAAGCTGTATTGCGAGTGGTTCACGTCGCCTATCCGCGACGAAGCCGGGAATGTGACGCGCATCCTGTCGATGGCGAACGACATCACCGAGCGCAGATGGGCGCAGGAGCACCAGCGGCTTGAGGCGGAGCGGACGTCGTTCCTGCTGGATCTCCACCGGCTGGCGCCGACGCTGACGGATCGCGAGATCTATGAGTATGTCCTCGAAAAAGCGGCGGTGCTGACGTCGAGCCGGAAGAGCTATCTGTCCAGGATCAGCGACGATGAGACCGGAATCACGACGTTGGCAATGAGTAAGGATGGCGCGCGGTCGACCGTGGCCAGCCAGGAGGCTCCCACGCCGCTTTCGTCGGTCGGACCGTGGGCGGACGCCGCCCGTCAGCGCAGACCGGTGGTTCACAATCGTTACCGGCAAACCGCCGAGGAGCGAGGCTTGGCGGCGCAGGACACCAACGTCACTCGACATATGGGGGCGCCTGTCATCGAGGGTGGGAGCGCGAGGTTGCTGCTCGGGGTTGCGGATAAGCCGTCGGATTACACGAACGACGACGTTACACGTCTTCAACTGGTGGCGAACGAACTACACAAGGTGATTACCGCGCGCCGGGCGGAAGAGTCGCTTCGTCAAAGCGAGGCCCGGAATCGCGGGGTGTTGCAGGCGATACCGGATCTGATCTTCGTTCTGACCAACGATGGAGTGCTGTTGGATCACAAGGCCGGCAGGAACGTGCGCCTGTCCGCGCCTTCGGAGTCACTCCTCGGCAGACCGATCGCCGATGTTCTACCCCCGGACGCCGCCACGCAGGCGCTGGCCTGCCTGCATCAGGCGCTGACAACCGGAGAGGTTCAGCCGTTCGATTACGAACTCACCCTGCCTGGAGAGACCGCTCCGCGAAGCTATAACTGCCGCATGTCGGCGATCGCCGAGGATCAGGCTTTACTGCTTGTCCAGGATGTCACTGACCGGCGGCGTTCCGAACGCGAGCGAGCTAGTCTTTTCACGGCCATCGAGCAAGCCGGCGAATCGGTGGTGATCACCGATCCCGACGGCATCATCCTGTACTGCAACCCGGCCGTCGAAAGGACGAGCGGTTACAACCGCGCCGAGATCATCGGCCGGAAACCGTCGATGACGAAGTCCGGACGGCAGGACGCCGACTTCTATCGCAAACTCTGGGCAACGATCACCGCCGGCAAGGTCTGGATGGGCCGGTTTACGAATCGGCGTCGCGACGGCACCTTATACGAAGAGGACGCCACGATTTCTCCCATTCACGACGAATCGGGCAGAATTTCCGGCTATGTCGCGGTGAAGCGGGATGTCACACAACAGTCAGAGTTAGAGGCGCAGCTGTGGCAGGCGCAGAAACTGGAGAGCATCGGCCGACTGGCCGGCGGCATCGCACACGATTTCAACAACCTGCTGACGGTTATCAATGGCTATAGCGACCTGATGTATTCGCGGCTGCCTGAATCGGGCCGGCTTCGCGAGTGGCTGTCTGAAATCCGGAAGGCCGGGGCGATGGCCTCCGATCTGACTCAGCAGTTGCTGGCGTTCAGTCGTAAAAGAATCATCGAACCGAAGCCGCTGGAGCTTAACCAGGTGGTCCACGACACCCGGGAGATGTTACGCCGAATCATGGGCGAGGACATCGAATTCGAAACCGCGCTCGCGCCCAACGCCGGGCAGGTGCTGGCGGACACCGCGCAACTGCACCAGGTGCTAATGAATCTGACCGTCAACGCCCGCGACGCGATGCCCACCGGCGGCAAGCTCACGATCGAGACATCCAAGGAGGAGTTCGACGAGGAGTATTGCGCGGCGTTCCCCGACCTGACTCCTGGGAGTTACGTCCGACTCAGCGTCAGCGACACCGGCGCCGGGATGGACGAGGAGACACAGCGGCGGATTTTCGAGCCCTTCTTCACCACCAAGGACAAGGGTCTTGGCACGGGTCTTGGACTCTCCACCGTCTACGGGATTGTGCGCCAGTGCAGCGGCGCAATTCGAGTGCACAGCCGCCCCGGGCTTGGCACGCAATTCGAGGTCTTCCTGCCACGGCTCGAGTGCGACGCCGACATCGCCGCGGCCGTGCCCATACTATCGCTGCTGGGCGGGTCTGAAACAGTGTTGGTGGTGGAGGACCAGGATGATGTCCGGCGGCTGGCTGTCGACGCGCTGCGGAGTTATGGTTTTCGAGTGCTTGAGACGGCCTCCGGAGGCGACGCTTTGGTGTTGGTCCAACATCACTCGGGGCCGATCCATTTGATGCTGACCGACGTTGTCATGCCCAGGATGACTGGCAAAGAGCTCGCCGAACGACTGAAAAACCACCGTCCGCTCATGCAGGTGTTATTCATGTCCGGTTACGCCGAGGATGTTATCGCTCACCATGGAGTCCTCGATCAGGGCGTGGACTTCATTCCCAAACCATTCACGCCGGAAGGATTGGCGAGGAAAGTCCGTGAGATGCTGGGCAGGGATGGAGTGGCGGCCGCGGCGAAGGCTTGATCCGGAGAGGTGGGACGCACCCTCGAACTTGCAGCGATGCGTCCCGACAGACAGTTAATTCAGTTCGGTCTCAAGAACCCAGAAGGTCCATTCTTCAGTCCAGTCTTCATCGCCGATTCCGCCAATGAAGCGCGCGGTCTGGTCGAAGAAGCCATCGTCAGGAGGCTGCACCCAGCCAGCGCGGAAGATCGGGCTTGAGAACAGCCCGGTCCAGTCCGGATCGCTGTACTCAAACGGCCGCGTGAACAACGGATCCGCCACAAGAATGTTCTTGCCGGCTCCGTTCCCCTTCTGCCCCTGCGCGTACGCGAGGTTGTACGCCGAGGACGAAGCGGACGACTGGATCTGCCCGGTGATTGTGTTGGCTCCCTTCGTGCCAATGTTGTTACTCCAGCAAAGCACTCCGTTCATCTTCAGATTCCCGGCGTCGGCCTGCGCCTGAGTATTGGCGTCGTTAATGTCGAAGCACGGGCTGTAAAAGTTAGACACCACCATGTTGTTAAACGAACCGCGGCTGCCCCGGCGAAGGAACAAGCCCGGCGCATTCGACTCGTCATAGCCGGGGATGCCGCTTCCAACGTAGGTGACGTTGAACATCGTTGGGTTCGAGTATGGCGTGCCCGCTTGATCATATTCGCTGTTGTCGCCCTCAAGGCCGCGATTTCCGGGCGAGTCGGGGCTCTGGTACATCAGCCCGAATTGCAGGCGTCCGGTCCAGCCCAGTTGGTAGTCCGTATAGTCATCCGCGCCGAGGCCGCCGACGAGCCACTTAGCGTCCATCGTGCCGCCGAACCATTCGAACGAATCATCCTTCCCGTAGATCGCCTGCAAGTGTTCGGCGACGGTATCGGAGCCGCATCCGCCCCATGTAAACGAGTTCAGTTCGTTATTCGGCGAGAGGATCGTTCCAGCGAACTCGACCCGAACGTACCGCAGCGTGCCGCAGTTGTGCTTCGGATCGGTTCCGCCGTACACGCTGTCCGGATTGCCAACCAGTCCTTCAATGTAGAACGTGCCTGGGGCGTTCTTACAGCCCTCAGCCGGGCAGATGCCCGTTCCCCCAGGGATGTTGCCGCCGACGTTGATCGGGGCCTTTCCCAACATCACCAAACCGCCCCAATCACCGCGGCTGCGCTGTCCGAATGGCAGCGAACTCGTCATAATGATCGGCCGGGCCTTGGTTCCGCTCGCCATGATCTTGCCCGAAGTGGTGACAATCAAGGCCGACGGAGGAGTCGTTCCCGGTTCGCCGATTACGAAAGTCCCCGGCTCGACGGTCAACGTTGCGTTGTTCTTCACATAGATGACGCCCTTGAGATGCCATTCGATATCGTTTGTGAGGGTCCGGTCGCCAGTGATCTCACTGGAAATCGTGGTGACGCCCTTCACCACGCCGATCTTCATATAGGAACTCTTCACGACGTGGGTGCCCGTGTAATCGCGGAGTTGGACCACCAGGGTGTGCATGCCGTATTCGGAGGGCGCCGTGATGGCCGCGAACTTCCCCCCCGCGCCGGCGAGGACCGCCTTGCTCCCATCGGCCAACTGCATCGGCTGGAAGCCCTTGTCAGCCGTATTGCCGTTGATATCCGTCGCATCTTCGCCTCCGCCCGGCAGGAAGGTCTTCTTGCCGGTCTGGTTGTTCTGGCGATAGACGAACACCGTATAGGGATACAGGTCGCCGTTCGTCTTGATCGTCCACTTCAGCGTGACCGCCTGGCCTGGCTGGTAGGTGTACTTATCGCTCCAGATCCACATCGCCAACTTCGCCCGCGGGCCGTTGTAAGTCGACGCCTGAGGCGATACCGCCGCCATGTGCTCAGCGGTGGTCCTGCTGACCGGGATGAGACGCTGACCGGCGGCCAGCGCCGCAACGGCAACTCCCAGCATCAGTAAACTATAAACTCGCATGGTTGTCTCCTCGTGTACTGTCAGAAAAATGAGTAACTAACGCCGATCTGAAAAGTGCGGCCAAGGCGATAGTCACGCTGCACGAAGCTGCCCTGCATCCAGCGGTAGTCGTTGTCGCCAAGATTCTCCGCTTCGAACTGGAGATTGCAGCGACCCCTTTCGCCGAACGAGTAACGGTAGACGAAGTCCAGATAGGTGTTGCCTTCCTGATAGATATCCGGCAGTTTGAATGTTCCGACATCGCTGATCCGGCGGGACGCGTAGTTCACGAAGAACTTCGCGTCGCTACGCCACGCCGGCCTCGCCCACTGCAACACCGCATTCGCGAGATAGCGCGACTGCCCCAGCAGAGGACGTTTCTGGGACGTGATGATGGTGGCGTCCTCCGGCTTGATCTCAATGTTGGAATCCACCAGAGTGAAGTTCGCCGAAACGGCGTAGTCTTTGAGCCGCCGGCTGAAGGACGCCAGAGAGCGTCGGAACTCGAGTTCCATGCCAACATTGCGCGCACCCTGAGCATTGACGAAGGTCTGGCGAAGGTCGTTCGACGGGACGATGGTCTGCTCGATGGGATTCGTGAAGGTCTTCGCGAAGAAACTGGCGGCGATCACCTGATTGCTTCCGGTGAACCACTCCCAACGCGCGTCGTAATTATTGATGACGGCACGCTGCAACTCCGGATTTCCCTGTGTAACAAATCCGCCCAGCACGTTATTGAAGTCGAATGGCGATAACTCACGGAAGTCCGGACGGGAAACGGTCCGGCTATAGGACAACCGGAAGTTCTGTCGTCCGGAGATGGCGTAGATGACATTCACGGCCGGCGCGGGATCCCGGTTCGCGAGGCCCGCCCTTACCGGCGTCGCGTTCGGCACACGATTGTCCACCGTGGTCACAATCTGCTCCGCATCTTCCACTCGAACCCCGCCTTCGACGCGCCACCGCGGGCCCAGGCTGAGATCCACCATGGCGTAACCCGCGTGGATGTTCATCTCGGCGGAGTAGGTGTCGGTGCCACGCGTGAACTCGTTAATCTGGAAGCCGTCGGGACGGATATTGGAGGCGGCGAAGAGGTCGTTACTCGGCAGGTAAAGGTTCAGAGTTGAGAAGTTCTGCGGCGAGAACTGGAACCGTCGAGCGTTGAAGTCTCGCCGGCGCACGGTGACCCGAACTCCGGTCTTGAACAGACCCGATATTCCACCCTTGAAGAATGGAATGCTGTAATCCGCCTGGGGTTCGTAGATGCGATCGTTCAGGTCAGTGAAGAAGCGGAGACCCGATGAGCCGGAGGCCGCAAAGATGTAGCGGCCATCGGGCACCTGGTTGCGGATCACCTCGCGCAGATCGGGTTCGTTACGCCCCGAATTGGAATAGGTGAACTGCCAGTGCACGAGACTGTTGCGGAGTCCCGGGAACGAATGGTCGCCTTCCACGCCCGTAGAGAACAGCGAGCGTTCGACGTACCGGAGCCGTTCGGCCGACAGGTAAGAGTCGACGCCGCCATCGTAGCCAGAGAACTCGCGTGCGGTCTTTTCGCCTTCGTGCGTATAAGTATTGAGGAAGACCAGTTTATGGTTCGGAGTCAACCGCACCGCGCCGTTCAGGATGACGCCCATCCGAGCCTCTTCCGAATACTCGTGAAACTCCGGATATTCGGTAAAGATGATAGGGCTACCAGCGCCCTGCCGAAGGTAGCGCTGTAACTCGTTCTGCGTCTGTGGCTTATTGGAGAAGGTGAACGCGCCTACGATGCCGAACCGGCCGAACGTCCCGCCGCCGGCCGCGGACCAATCCACAGCCGGACGCATCGAGCCAATCGCCGTAGGCTGCCAATTGTCGGAGAAGGCGCGCCCGAATGATTGCAGCTCGCTCTTGCTGAACTGCCCTGGAAAAAGGCGGGCGTCGCTGGGAATCGCGGAAGGAAGCGATCGCGCGCCGGATCCGAATCCGAAGAAATCCGACGCTCCGCCACCCGGGTAAGTCAGAAACCGGTCGAAGCTTGTGACGGTATTGAAGGTGGTCTTGGTGGAGATATTGAATACGCGCTGAGTGGGGAACTCGATCGTTCGCAACTGGACCAGGCCGCCTGAGAATTCGGCCGGCAGGTCCGGCGAATACGTCTTCGCAATCTTAATGTTCTCGATTAGTCCCGCTGGGAACAAATCCAGTGGAACCACGCGCTTTTCCGGCTCCGTGGTCGGGATCAGAGCGCCGTTCAACTGCGTCGCGCTGTAACGTTCCCCAAGGCCGCGGACGTACACGAACCCGCTGCCAACCACGCTCACGCCGGTCACCTTCTGCAGCGCACCGGCGGCGTCCGACGACACGCCCGTGGCCAGTTCATCACGACCGATCCCATCGCTCACCACAGCCGACAGTTTCCGTTCCTGCAGCATCGCCTCGGCCGTCGCCTCAATCGCTCCAACGCTGCTAACCACCTCAACCGTGGTTGTTACGGAGAGATTTGAGAGCACAGTGCTCGCCTCGGTCAACTCCCGAGCCTTGACCGCCACGCCAGTGACATCGACCGGCGCATAGCCGCGTGCGCTGAACCGCAGCACGTAGGTTCCGGGCGACAGCGCGAACGTGAACCGCCCATCCGTGTCGGTCACATTCGAGTCGCTCGTCGAACCGTTGATCGCAATCGATGCGCCAACAACCGGTCTGCCGGTCTGACTGTCAAGAACGCTTCCGGCGACAGTCCCAGTTTCAGTCTGGGCGAGCAAGGCGGCGTGACTCAGAATGATCGCCAGCAATATTCTACTGGACAAACAGAGCTACCTCGTTTGAATCCACGCCATCGATGAACACACGTACGGGAACACGGCCCGTGATGAAGCTTTGGTCTGGAATGAAGACGTTGATCTGCCACAGTCCGGGCGCGTCCGGATTCAATCCGCTGAATTGCACCTGGGACTCCACGCCGGCAATGAACACCTGCGGCGTCGATCGTGTCGTTGCCAGCGGACTCCCGGGCGCCGCGCCGTCGGCGGGCTGCCGGCTGAGCGTTCCAGGCCCGGTCGCGTAGATCGAAACGACTTCACCGCGTTTGGCTGGACTTGACGAACTATTCTCCGTAACGCCGTCCTGATTTCGCACGGCCGCCCTTGGCGGAGTCTGGGTGTCCTTAATGAAAATGCCAGGCGCGGCCGACATGACCCGCACGGAGCCGGTCACCGTACCTGAAGGCAGCGTTACGGTCACAGGACGAATGCCGGCAGCCGCGGAATATGGGATGAGGAACGTGATCTGGGTGGAGCGGACATCATAGAGAGGAGCATCGACTCCGTCGATCGTGACCTTCACTCCACCGAGCGTCTTAGGCAATGGGAACGCTGTCGCCGTCGTCGTCGACACGCCTGTGAAGGAGCCGAACGCTGCGACCCAGGAGCCCGCGCTCACTGGCTGATCGCCACGAAAGCTCGCGCCATTCACAATTGCAATCTGCGCCTGCGCCGCGGCGCACAGGCACAGGGCCGTCAAAAGAATCTTATTGGACATGGGTGTTGTGAGGTTCCAGAGGAATGTTCCGACCTGGCTGCATTGAGTCCTTGAGACTAGTGGCTGGGTAGACGCACTTATAGCGCGCCCCTTGATCGGCACTGGGCCCGGTTAGGGCCGAGTACGCGGTCGCCACATGACTGAGACTACAGGAGGGTGATTACAACGCAGTTACGTCTTGATTACGGGACAATGCTAGGGGAGCTATCGTTTGCCGACACACGCTAGCCAATGGATAGGTTCATCTACCTGTCCATCGGCCGGATGCAGGACGACTGGCGCGGTGATCCAACACCCCATCATCGCTCACGCCGCGAACAGAGACTGAGAGTTTCCGGTCAGCTAATCTCGGCATGCTTCGCCAACACCGCGTCGGTGCCATACGGAGCCCGCTGGGTCCGCGACAAAGTAGCATTCGCCTCGTCGTCGTTCACGAACCGCTCAATGGCTGGGTCCCACCGAAGGGTCCTGCCCAGGCGCATCGCAGCCCACGCCAACAAGCAGGCGCTGCAGGACCGGTGCCCCGCCTCAACCGGCGCCGCCGGAGCCTGACGGGTGCGAATGCTCATCAGCCAATCAAGATGATGATCATTGCCGGGACTTTCATGCAAATGGGTTTCGTTCGCGCCGATCCCGCCGCTCAAAATCCTGGGATCGCTGGCGTTCAGCGTGTTGTCCCGAACGCCTGGCGTGTACTTGCCGCGAGTCACCCAAATCCAACCATTGTCGCCGATGAACCGCACACCGTTCGGGTACTTCTCGCTAATAAACATGGTCACGCCGTTGGCGTAGCGGGCCATCACATGATATGGCCCGTGAACGTCCCACAACCCCTTCTTGGGAAACTCGGCGTTCGCCGACACCTCAATGGGGCCCGACTCCTCCAGATTCATCGCCCAGTGCGCGATATCGATATGATGCGCCCCCCACCCCGTGATCATGCCCGCACCGAACTGCTCACAACGAAGCCAACCAGGCCGATCGTAGCGGACCCGAGGCGCCGACGCCTGCGGGTGCACCCGCTTCTCCGTGTAGTAGACCTCCGGCGTCGAGCCAAGCCACATATCGTAATTCAAATTCGACGGGACCGGCATCTTCGACTCCTCATCGCCAGCCGGATCCACTGGCAGACCGATGAAGACTTGCCGCAACGCACCAATCCGGCCGTTACGCACTAACTCGCAAGCGTAGCGGAACTGAGGATCCGACCGTTGTTGGCTCCCCAGTTGCAGTATTCTGCCCGACTTCTTCACTACATCCGCCATCTGGCGACCTTCCCTAATCGTCAGAGAAGCGGGTTTCTGAAGGTAGACGTCCTTTCCGGCAAGCGACGCCTCCATCGCCGGCTGTGCGTGCCAATGATCGGGAGTGCTGATGCAAACGGCGTCGATCGACTTATCCTCCAACATCTCACGATAGTCGCCACAGCTCTTCAATCTCGAATACTTTCCGCCATATTTCTTCTCATAGGCGGACTCGATAAGTTGCTTGGCGTCCGCCAGACGCACCGTGTCGAGGTCGCACACCGCCACATACTGCGCTTCGGCGCTATTCCTCAAGACGCCGGCGATCTCGGAGCCCCGCGCGATCCGTCCACATCCAATCTGCGCCACCTGAATCCGGTTGCTGGGCGCGGTTTGTCCCAGGACTCTGGACGGCACAATCGAAGGAAAGCCGGAAACTATGGCGGCACTTAGAAACTGGCGTCGTGTACTCACTGGTCCCCCATCGCCCACAGGATCCCGCCGAGAATGTGCCGGTACAGGATCGGATTCGCATACGATTCTTTGTTGTGCCCGAGAGACGTGTAAAACTCACGTCCCCCGTCGGCCTCCAGGGTCCAAGCCAGCGGCAAGGACTCGCGCACCAGACCGAACGGGTGTCTCTCTCGCTGATTATCGTCGAGTCTGGTCGGATTTGTTGTTAGCAGCGGATGCAGGTCGGGATTCAAGTACTGCAAATGATAACACTCATCCTCCCACTCGAAGTCCGCCTGCATGTGTCTCGTCGAAAAGTGGGACCGGTCCGCCACATGAATCGTGAACTTCTGGAATTTCGGATGGTACAAGAACGATCCACCGAGGACGCGCCAGAAGTAGGGCCAACTGCGCTCCGAACCTGAAGCCGAGTGGATGCCAACGAATCCTCCGCCCGATTGAATGAACCGCCGGAAAGCGTCGCGCTGGCTGTCATCGGTGAACGCCTCGTTGTTGCTGTTCGAGAATACGATGGCCTTGTACTGTTTCAGATTCTCATCCGCGAAGGAGGTCGGGGCATCGCTCACCTCAACGCCGAATCCATTCTCAGCGCCCATCCTCTTGATCGCGGCGACGCTCGCGGCGATGTTGTCGTGAACGTAGCCTTTGCCGTCGTTCGTGTAGTTCCTCGTGTACACCAGCACCTTGCGCGCCAGCGCCGCGCCGCCTCCACTCACCAACGTGATGCGGAACTTGAGCGTCAGCGGAGCGCTCGCAGTGAGCGTATAGGGCCGCAACCCCGGGAAATCAACGCCAAGAAACCCATAATGGCGAAGACACCACCCGCTCGCGCCACCCGGATTCCCGGCATCGATGGTGATGCGAGCCCCGGCGCGCTTATCGCCAAAATCACCGGTCAACTCGGCCCATTGCTTCGGGACGAGGTCGCTATCCTTGACGTTCGCCTCACCGGCGGTGTCAATCACCGTGCCGGTCCGCGGCGCAAACCGGATATTGAATCCGCCGTAGCCCTTGCCCGAGTCTTTCGTTCCGGCGATCTGAACCGGATCGCCCGTAGCGCGGATCTTCAGCGTGAAATCCAGGTTCCGCCGTCCACCGACGACCGGATGCGCCACGATCTCCATGTCATCCTCGACAACCTTGCGATCCCCGAGATACCAGCCCTCCCGAAACCCGAGCACCGCGTGATCCCGGTCCGCCTCCCTGCGATTCCACTTCTCGAACCGCGCCAGCATTCCTTTGATCGTCCAAAGATCATAGGTCTTGCCGTCAACAGTGACTTCCGGCCACATCCAACTCACCCCGCGGTGATGGTAATGGTCTTTCGGAAAGTCATCCGTGATCACGGCTCCGTTCGGCGCCCACACAGGATGCAGGTAACAGCACCGCGCCCGGTCCGATGGCACGCCATCTCTGAGCATAATCCCGTGGTTGTACACGAACACCGGGGCGCCGTTATCGGTTAGCTCAAGCGACTTGCCGTCAACCTCGCGAAAAGCAAACTGCCCCATCCCCACCGCATGCAGTAAAGCTGCCGCCAAGGCCACACGGAAGACGATCACAATTCCCCTTTCGCTAACTTCTCCTCATCCGGCTCGACGCCGAGTCCGGCCCCGCCTGGAACCTCCAACGCGCCGTCTTTGAGCTTGAACGGATTCTTGAGATAACTGCTCGCAAGAAACTGAAGGCCGTTGAGCGCTGCCGGAAATTTCAAGTGATAGGCCCCAAACAGTTGTAGCGACGCCGCCAGTGAGACATCCGGATCAGTCAGCCCGCTACCGAGAAACAACAGGCCGCCCTGTTCGAGAATCTCGATCTGGCGGCGCGCGTCCCAAAGACCCGCAGTCCTCGCCGGCTTCATGGCGACGCCGTCCAGCAGGCCCAGTCGGATAAACTCCACCAGTTCGATGGATGAGACGACGCCCTCATCGAAGATGATCGGCAACGCCCCCTGCTGTTTCAACTCGCGCAATCCCGTAAGGCGATTCGGCGGTATCGGCTGCTCCCACACGTTCGCGCCCAGGTCCGCGAATCGCGGCGCGAGTTTCAACGCAGTGGCAAGATCATAGCCTCCGTTGGCGTCCAGCCACAGGAACGCCTCCGGCGCGCTTCGCTTCACCAATTTGCACAGCTCGATGTCGAACTTCGGTTCCGGCCCCACTTTCAGATTGAAGTGCTTATACCCGCGACTCTGTCCGTCTCGCATAACATCGGCGGCCTCGTCCAACGTCCGAGCATTTACAGTCCAGCTCAACGTGACGCGGTCCAACGATTTGCGCCCCCACAACTCTGGTACGGACCGTTTGGTCAACTTCCCCATCAAGTCATGCAACGCAAGGTCAACGCCGGCCTTGGCGATCGGCATCCCCGTAGAAAAGGACGGCGCTATGGCCTTCGACATCGCCTGGTGGGCGCCGGCAAGATCGAACGGGTTCCTTCCGATGAGAGCCGGCGCCAGATACTCCCGTAGCGTCGACACCACCGACTCTGGAGTCTCATAACTCCAACTCGGTACGGGCACGCTCTGTCCCCACCCGGCAGTCCCGTCCTCACAGGTGATCTTAACGAAGACCGACGGACGCTCCGGCTTGGGGAAGAACTTGAAGTACGCGGCGACCTTATAGGGCGCTGGTAGGACCTCTATCCGAGTAATCGCAGGCGCCGGTTGCCCCGCCAACGCCGCCAGCGGCGCCAAGCCTTGTGACGCCGCGGCCATCGCCGAAGATAACATCTCGCGCCGGTTCAATCTCACCTCCGCCTGCCAATCGGAGGACGCCTTGGCATTTCCTCCGGATCCGGGAAGTTCAGCTTCTCACTCATCGCCTTCCAAGCCGAGTAGGACTTCTCAAGATTGTTCTGAATATCGCCAGGAACCTGGTAGCACTGCAACCCGATCGGCCCCGTATAACCGGCGGCGTTCAATGCTCGCAGAAACCCGGCGACATTGAAGTCCCCCTCGCCGAGCCGCGTGATCGCGGACCCGGCGATTCCGTTGATGCTGACCAAGTAGATATCCGGCACGATATCTTTCAGTAACTGCGAAAAGCTGAAGTCCTGCATTCCGCAACGCTGCCGGTGAAACTCCACTGTGTGATACAAATTCAGCGCCGTCCCGACGTTACCGCGACCCGCCTTGCGGATGAGTCGGATCGCATCCGGAGTGGTTTCGACATAGAATCCAATGTGCGGATACAGGCAAACCCGTAGGCCCGCCTTCGCCGCCAGGTCGGCCACCTGCCGGATGTTCTCCACCGCACGGTCCTCCGCTTTGGCGCCGTGTCCGCGAACGGTCAGCAGCAGCATGGTCTCGCGTCCGCGCAGTTGTTCGATGGCTTTGGCGATGCCCGGATCGATTCGCGGCCCCGTATCGTCGACGAACGAGTGCACGTATACGCTGAGCAACCGCAATTGCCGGGCCTGCAACTCCTTCTGAACCTCCGGTATCCTCTCTGTCCCGGTATAAACCGCCATCCCCGCATAGCCAGTGGCCTTAAGCATCGCCGCCTGCTGGTCAAGTGGCAGTTTCTGGTCGCGACCCGTGCCATTGTCGAAAGCGAACAGATCTGGAGACAGCACCACCGGCGCCGGCGCGGGAGATCGCATCTCGACACGCGGCGGCATGCGGGTTTGCGTCTGTGCGGCCACGGCCAGCATCCAGCAATTAAGAAGTATGACGTGGCGCATGGATCGGTTTCCTTAGGTATTGGTTCGCGGCTTCGTTGTTCGTGAAACGCTCTTTCACAGGATCCCACTCCAAGCGGCCGCCCACTTGAATGGCGATATGGGCCAGGTGGCACAGAGAGGTTGTTCGATGCCCGACCTCGGCGTCCTCCAGCGTCTGCCCGCGCGACTTCACGGCGTCGATGAAGTCCTGCTTGTCAGTCTTGAACGGCAGCCGCACCCAACGGGTCGGGTTTTTGTAATCGACCACGCGCGCCGGTCCCGCGGTGACGCCCTCGTAGGAGGCCTCGATCCAACCTTCGGTTCCCTCGAATCGCACGTACGGCCTGTCGATCTTGTAGATCAGCCGTACGCCGTTGGAGTAGCGATACTCCGCCTCGAACCCCAGCAGGACATTCCAGAAGCTGTCCCCGGCGGGATATTCTCCCGTGGCCTCCACCTGAATCGGTCCACTGCGATCCGTGTTGTTGCCCCACTGCGCGATGTCGTTCAGATGGGCGCCCCAATTCGTGATCATCCCATCGCAGTACTCCAGACGCCGCATCCATCCCGGCCGCTCATACGCTTTCGGCTTGTGCACCCGAGCCTCGGTGTACGGCGCGTGCGGCGCCGGGCCCTGCCATCGCTCATAGTCGAGTTCCGTTGGAACCGGCATATCCGGTTGCGGCGGACATCCCACGTCGCCCTTCGGCACGCCGCTGCGAATCGTCTTCAACTCTCCGATGCGTCCGTTACGCACCCACTCCACCGCCGCGTGAAACGTGGTGATGGACCGGAACTCGCTATCGGTGCGAAAAACTCGGCGGTGCTTCGCCACGACGTCGGCGAGCGCCCGTCCCTCCGCGATCGTACGCGTCAGCGGCTTCTCGCAGGACACGTCCTTGCCCGCCTCCACCGCCGCAATCGACATCGGAACGTGCCAATGGTCGGGCGTGGAGATCATGACGGCGTCAATCGACTGGTCGGCCAGCACCTCGCGGAAGTCGCGAACCGCCTTGCACCCGGGCTTCCCGTACGCCTGATCCACCTGCTCCCTGGCGCGCTCCAGGCGCCAGGCGTCGACATCGCACACCGCCACAACCCGCACGTCCGGCATCGCCAGAAACTGTTTGAGATTCACCTGCACGCACTGGCGCCCTACGCCGATCATACCCACCGTCACGCGATTGGACGGCGCGAAGCGGCCGAAAACGCCGGCTGGAATAAATAGGGGCGCGGCCGCCGTCAAAAGGCCGCGCCGTGTGACTACAGTCATAGGACAACAGACACTACATCAGAACGTCAGCTTCAACGCAAATCGGAACTGGCGCTCTCCGCTCGCGCTGGTGATTTCCGTATACCCGTTGAGCGCCTTCGCTGAGCCGTCGGCGTTCTTCGTCAGGGACGACGCAGTGGCCCCAGGGTTGCCAAACTGCAGCGTACTGGTCACGCCGAAGCACTCGGCGCGGAACCGCATGGCCAACTTCTCCATCCCTTGAAGTCGCGAAACACGCTTCCGTCCAGATTGAAGACGCCCGGGCCGCGCAGGATGTTTCGCGCCTCGGTCCCGAACCGCACGTCGGCGACGGCGGCGAACGCCAGCGGGTAGAAGTGCGGCTGTCCCACGCCGCGTCCGCCCAGGACCGCCACACACCTCAGGATCTGGTCGGCGAACTGGGTGTTAGCCGGCGCGTTCACCGACGTGCCGGATGTGCCCGCCGTAAACGGCGTGCCGCTCATCTGGCTCATGATCCAGTTCATCGCCAACCGCCCGCCACCGCCGCCAATACGCCGCTGGACGCGAACCTGTGCCCCCGGCCCAGCGGAACCGAGTAGTTCCCATAGAACTGAAGGTTGTGCGTTCGGGCGAACCCGGCGACGGCCTAATTCCGCTGCAACATGGAGACCCAGTTCCACGTCAGTCTGCCATCGGTGTCATCCACATAACCGGTGGCGCGCGACAGCCTATACGACTCACCCAGCATGCTGGAGCCGAACCGGCGCGTCACCTGTGTCAGCGACCCGTTGTGTTGCGCCGTGTTGAACGGCGTGAACCGTTTAATGTCGGAGATGCGCGAGTACTGCGCGTATAACGCTCGCCCCGCGTTGCCGCCGCCCGGCCAAGCGGCGTTGATGTTCTGAATGGCGGTGGTGCGAATGGCGCGGCTGCCCACATAGCCGAGTTGGAAGTTGATCCCCGAACCGGCATCGCGCTGCACGGTGAAGTTATACGACTCGATATAGCCGTGATGGAACTGTTTCGGGAAACTCGTGGCGCCCAGCGCCGCCGGCAGCGAGAACGTATCCTGAGTAAGGCTGGGACCGACTACATCGGGAATCCCGTGCGCAGCGTGCCGGCGGGCTGGTGACTGTTCGCCCCCGAATACTGCGTCGAGATCGTTGCCGGATAGGCGTCCCGCAGGTAGCGGAACGTGTTGGGATCGACGCTGATGCCCGCTCCGGTTAGAACCCCGGTCCTTTCGTTGATGCGATAGGCGATGCCCAACCGCGGCGCGATCTGCCCGTGTCCAGTATCGAAACCGCCGCGGACCACCTTGTCGGTCACCGAATCGTAGCGCTCACCGGCCCAATGGTCACGGCGCGGCACCGGGTACACCTCGCAGCGCATCCCGTAAACCACCGTCAGTTTGCGCGTGATCTGCCACATATCGCGAGCATAGAAGCCATCGCTGGGCATGCGCACGGTCGCCAGGTTCATGTCAACGCCGCGCCGCCATTCAACGACGTGACGCCGCCGCTGAGGTGGAAACCACCGCGCGGACCGTTGGACGCCTGCGTACGTCCCGCCGATCGCAGCGCTCTTCGTGAATCCCGGCGCGCGCCCGGGCTGTCCTCCATTGGTGGCGTCGCCGCCCGCCGCTCCTAGCGAAGGCGGATCGAAAACCAGCGTAGGAGAGAAGCTATAGCGGCCGAACATCTGCCATTAGTCGGTGGGATTCCAGTTGATCTTGCTGTCTATGTTATCGCGGCGAAATTCATACCCCGCCACCGCCAGGTAATTATCGGGAAACACGCTCTGATTACGGGCCGGAATCAGGTTCGCCATGTAGGTCGCGGCCGGATCGATGCGCGTGCTGGGATGATGTTATTCGGAAACGCGGAGCGGCCCGTGCCGTTGGTGGCGGCGGTCAACGGATCGCACACCGTGGTTCCGGCGCCGTTGAAGTCGCCGGTGCGCAGCGCCGACGTAGGCGCCCTACATAAGGCGGAAGCTGCCAGCCGACGCGTGGTTCGTCCCCAGTCGCCAAAGAAGAACAGTTTGTTGCGGATGATGCGTCCACCGTACATGGCGCCGAACTGGTTCTGCACGTTCTTCGGCGCTCGATTCGGATCGCCCGTGCGCGAATTCAGGCAAGGGAAGTAGTGTCGAGCCTTCAGGGCTATTGGTGATAAACTCCCAGGCCGCGCCCGGCACATAAGCCACCAATCGCGGCAACCCCGGGTTGCTGATCGTCGCTCCGTCCAATTTGGTGTTATTGCCCAACTGCAGCCTCCCGTGGCCTGGGTCACCATGGACCGCTGCGAGTTGCCGGACTCCGAGTGGGCCTCCACCGTAGGCGTGAAGCCCGGAAGCACCTTGCACAGCACCTGGAAGTTGCGGCCATGCGAGTTAATCAACAGCAGGTCGAGAATCTGCGACGACCGTATGACGTTGTTCACATCAGCGCGATCCGTCTGCAGCGTCGCGCCGCTGTCCGACACCAGAATGGTCACCTTGTAAGCGCCCGGCTGAAGATCGCTGAACACGTAGTCCCGCTCGTCCGACATCATTTGCTTGACGATGCCCGTCGCGACATGGACCGCCTCAATTTTCGCGTTGGCCACGGAAGCGCCCGTCGTATCGATTGACGTTTCCAGTCGATGAACCGTACAACGTCTGGGACAAACAGGGACTTGAGGAAATTGCCGCGAGCGCGGCGGCCTAGAACGGCAGGTTCGCCATGCGGGCCAGAATCAGCAGCCCATAGGTGACCGGCGCGGCGAACAGCGTCGAATCCACCCGGTCCAGCCAACCGCCATGACCCGGCAGCATGGTCCCGCTGTCCTTCATGCCGGCGCCCCGCTTCAGGGCCGACTCGCACAGGTCGCCCGCCTGTCCCGCAACGTTCGCGAGCCCAGCGACCCCAGCCACCAGCCACCACGCCGCCTCCGGCTTCCAGAACCACGCTACGGCCACGGCGAAGATGACGGAGCCGACAATCGAGGCCGCCGCGCCCTCCCAGGTCTTTCCCGGGCTGATCACCGGGGCCATCTTATGCCGGCCGAACGCCTTGCCCACGTACATGGCAGCCGAATCGCCCGCCCAGTTCAACGCGATCGCGATGAACAGCCACCGCGGGTCGATGCCGCGCAACCCGATGGCGCACCGCCAGCAGCCGAACACATATCCGACCCCCAGCAGCATCGCCCCAGCGCGCGCCAGTTCGTTCTTGAGATCCTTGGACCACAGCGCGAGCGCCATCGACGCGATTGCAACGCCGGTAAACGCGCCCAGTCCGGCCCCCGGCAGGAGCAGCACCACCAATCCCGCGACAAACCCGGCCCACCCCGGCTTCGGAATCCCGTGGGCCGCCACGATCCCGTTGTACTCGACAAAGCACAACACGGCGATCACGCTGAGCAACGTCGAAAAGACCCACCACGGGGCCCAAACGATAGCGTAAGTGATGACGGGGATGAGGACCAGCGCCGTGGCGATGCGCTTCATCGCAACGACACGCCGAGCGCTTCCGCTAACGAATCATCTTCCTGCGAACCCTTCGCCGCCGTGCTGAGGCCTCCGAACCGCCGGTCGCGCCCCTGGTAGGCGAGCACCGCTTCCAGCAGATCCTTGCGTCCGAAATCGGGCCACAGCGTATCGGTGACATACAGCTCCGCGTAGGCGATCTGCCATAGCAGGAAGTTGCTGATGCGCATTTCGCCGGAGGTGCGGATCAACAGGTCGGGATCGGGCAATCCCGCCGTATACAACCGCGCCTCGATCATCTCCTCGGTCACCGCCAGCGCATCCAACCGCCCGGCCGAGCGCGCCTCGTCGACAATCGCGTTCATCGCGTCCACCAACTCCGTGCGGCCGCCATAGTTAATCGCGAGATTCACCCGCAGCCCGGTATTGCCCGACGTCATCCGGCGCGTCTCATCCAACTCGCGACGCACCTGGTCCGACAGCACCTCCAGCCGGCCCAGCGCGTTGAAGCGGATGTTATTCTTCATCAGGTCCGGCGCCTCGCGACGCAGGTAAAACCGCAACAGCCGCCACAGCGTGTCCACCTCGCCGCGAGGCCGCTTCCAGTTCTCCGACGAGAACGCGTACAGCGTAAGCGCATCGATGCCCAGCCGCGCGCACGTCTCCACCGTCAACCGCACCGGCTCGACTCCGGCCCTGTGTCCGGCCACCCGGGGAAGGCTGCGCTTGCGAGCCCAACGGCCATTGCCGTCCATGATGATGGCGATATGTTTCGGCAGTCTCGCCGCATCAATGGACTCAGCGAGCGCCCAGTCGGGGTCGCCCGGCCGCATTACCTCAAACAAGGCCTTCATGGGGCAAAGTCCTATGTTAACAGGTCCCCGAACGCCCGGGCTCACCAATCACAGCACCAATCACAGCACATCCGCGAAACCGCGTTTTAACTGCCGGAAGAACAGTCCGCCCAGCACAAACACCGTCACCGAATAGGCCGCGATCACGCCCAACTCGCGCAAACTCGGCCATTGGGACGACAGCAGCCGCTCCCGATACGCCCGCACCACGAACGACAGCGGATTCAGCGCAATCAGGAACCGGAACCGCTCCGGAATCTGCTGTTCGCTAATGAAAATCGGAGTCACCCAGAACCACAAGGTCAACGCCACCGCCAGCACCTGCGCGGTGTCCCGCAGATACACATGCAGCGACGACACGATCCACCCGATCCCCACCGCCAGCATCCCCACCAGCACCATATACACCGGCAGAAACAGGATCATCGCGCTCACATGCCGCTCGATCACAGCCACCGCGCCGATCGCCAGCACGAGCGCGATGAGATGGTGAATCAGCGACGACAGAAAGATCGACACGGGCGCCACCTCGGCCGGAAACACCGTCTTCGTAATCAGCCCCGCATGATCCAGCAGCGACGTAGCCGACCGTTGCACCGTCTCCTGAAACAGCAGCCACGGCAGAAATCCGCAAAACAGAAACAGCGTGTAATTCTGCGTGATGGCGTCCTTGGGCAGCGGCGCCCGCAGGCACACCTGAAACACAAACGTCCAACTCACCAGCAGCACCAGCGGATGAATCACGCCCCACAGCCACCCCGCCGCCGACCCCACAAACCGCTGTTGAAAGTCGCGCCGGACCAACTCATACAGCAGCGCGCGCCGCTCCACCAGGTTCTTCGCAAAGTGCCGGCCGGGAATCCGATGCATCGAAATCTCAGCCTATCACGGGCGCCCGCCGCCGGCTGCTATAACGGGATCGATGCCCCTCTCATTGTCCGAGTCCCACCTCGGGCCCGCCCTGGAACGCCTGGCCAAGGCCAACTGGATGTTCGACCAGCGCTACCCCGCCGACGCCGCCCAGCGCCAACCCGTGCATTCGGTCTACGGCGGAGCGCATCGCTTCAAGTCCGACACCGCCGCCAAACTCGGCGCCATCGCGCTCGACACATTCGCGAAATACCTGCCCGATCCCGCCGCGCTAGCCTGCGTCACGGCCATGGACGCGCGCACCGCCGAAGCCGTCCACCCCCGCGTCCGCGCCAAGCTCGAACGCGAGCCCATCGAAGACTTCCGCATCGACTTCGAAGACGGCTACGGCTGCCACACCGGCGAAGAGGAAGACGCGCACGCCCTCGAATCGGCCCTCCAGACAGCCCGCGGCATGCGAGCCGCCAGCCTTCCCCCCTTCATCGGCATCCGCATCAAGCCGCTCGCGAGCGCCCTCTGGCCGCGCGCCATGCGCACCCTCGACATCTACCTCACCCACCTGCTCGAAAACACCGGCGCCCCGCCGGCCAACTTCGTCGTGACGCTCCCCAAGGTGACTTCCCCCGCCCAACCCGCCGCGCTCCATGCGATGCTCGACCAGATCGAAGCGCGCTTCAACCTGCCCCCGCGCACCCTGCGCATCGAGCTCATGATGGAAGCGCCCCAACTCATCGTCGACGAGCACGGCGTATGCGCCATCCCCGCCCTCATCGACGCCTGCAACGGCCGTTGCCGAGGCCTCCACTTCGGTCCCTACGACTACACCACCGCCGTCGGCATTCCAGGCTCGCACCAAAGCCTCCACCACCCATCCTGCGACTTCGCCCGTCACATGATGCAGTCAGCCGTCGCCGGCACGCGCATCCAGCTCTCCGACGGCCCGACGAAAACCCTCCCCATCCCGCCGCACCGCGGCCAACTCACCGAACAGCAGCAGGCCGCCAATCGCGACGTCGTACACCACGCCATGCGCGTCCATTACGACGATGTCCGCCGCTCCCTGCACCACGGCTACTATCAGGGCTGGGACCTGCATCCCGCCCAATTCCCGATGCGCTACGCCGCCGTCTATTCGTTCTTCCTCGAAGGCCTCGACCGCGCCGCCGGCCGTCTCCGCAACTTCCTCGACTCCGCCGCGCAAGCCACCACCCTCGGCGCCGCCTTCGACGACGCCGCCTCCGCGCAGGGCCTCCTCAACTTCTTTCTGCAAGGACACGCTTGCGGCGCCTTCACCCCCGCCGAACTCGCTCAATCCGGCCTGACTCTCGACGAACTCCGCACCCGCTCCTTCACCGCCATCATGGACGGACGGCGAACTCAAAAACCGTAAGGCTAGCCGCGGGCACAGTCACCACGCGCGGAGCCTCGGACAGCGTCTCCTCGGCGGCCCTCACCGGCGGTCCAAAGCCGAACGGACTCTGTCCCGGCCCCGGCGTCGTAGGCGCGCCCTCGGGCGCAGTCAGCCGCCACAACTTCGCCGGCCCGCTAGCCCGCACGCCCGACAAATTCAAAACACACTCCTGCGACGTCTCCGTAGGATTCACCACCGAAATCGCAATCTTGCTTCGATCCCCACTCAACGCCGCAAACACATCGAGCGGCCAGGTCGGACTCCCCGACGGAGTCTCCGGCAGATCCACCCCCACCGTCCCCTTGATCCGGCGCTGCGGCGACGTCCCGCTCACCGCCACCGGCAGCGCCCCGGCGAAGCGGTCATGCAGAACCTTCATGACCATCCCATCCATCCGCAGCCCAATCGGATCGCCGAACGCGTCCGAGGCCAGCGTCCCCATCCCGCCCGTCGCCACGCCGAGTCCGACCATATCCGAATGCCGGAAAAACTCGTGATACACCAGCGCATTGGTCAGCGGATTCAACATCGGATGACTCGGAATCGGCGCACTCGCGCCCTGAAACATCCACCGGTTCCGAGGCGCCCACTCATCAAAGGCGAACTTAATATTCTTCCCCTTCAACTCCGGCATCCGCTTCAGATACGCCGCCCAAGCCTCAAACTTCATCTGGACCTTGTTCGACATCCGCCTGACGCGGTCCGTCATCGGGTCATCGGCCTCGACAAACTCCTGCTTCCCTTCATCGATGGCCAGGTTGGGATAACCATAAAAATGCTCGCCCAGATAGTCGATGTAATCCGCCGACTGCGCCAGCAGCGCCCCGGTCCAGTCATACTTCGAAAAGAACGCATAGGGCACGCGATCGGTCACCGTCTCGCGCTCGGGAAACGTCCCTAACTGCCGATTTTCGATATAAGTCCACGACAACTCCTCCGGCGTAGCGCTCGAAGCAATCGCCTGAATCGACGCATCCACCTTCCGCATCTCCTTCACCACCAGGTTGTGCTTGGTGGGATACTGCGAAAGGTCGATGTGGCCCCACTGCCAGGGCCCGTACATCTCATTGCCAATACCCCAAATCTTGACGCCATAAGGCGCCGGATGCCCATTGGCGGCGCGCCACTTACCCAACCGGCTGGTAGCGGGCCCATTGACATATTCCACTTCCTCCGCCGCTGAGTGCGCGTCACCCAGTCCCGTATTCACTGCGATATAAGGCTCCGCCCCCAGCAACTTACAGAAGGTCATGAAATCGTCGATCCCCATATCGTTCGATTCCATGCCGCTCCACGCTAACTCCCGCCGAGGCGGACGCTTGTCCGCATCGCCGATCCCATCCCGCCAGTCATATGCCGAAACGAAGTTCCCACCCGGCCACCGCGCAATCCCGATGCCCTGCTCCTTCAAAAGCCGCACCATCGTAGCGTTGAACCCCGACACATGATCCGCGGGCATCAGCGATGCGGCTCCGATGTGGACCGGCCCCGAGCCCGTCGCCACAATCTCAAACCGCCCGTCGCGAACATCCGCCTTGGCCGTGAACTTCAGCGGATACTTCACATAGCTCGCCAACACCGCCGAGATATGCACCGTTTGCCGATCCTCCGGTTTCGGTCCCCACACCAGGCTGACATCCACCTTGACGCCGGTCCCGCCCGCCAGCACCACACGCCCCGTGTAAGCCCTCCCGGCGCGCAGCACAATGCCCGACTGACTAATGCCCCGCGCCGTCGATGCATCTAACTCCACTCGGGGACTCCACTCACCGACATAGGCCGCCTTCCCATCCATCGTGACAAAGCGATCCTCGCCCACCGGCAGCCACCGCCGCTGTGGAAATCTCCGCCCGAACGCCGTCGTCGGCGCCGGCAGCGGCTTTGAGTTGATAGCGAAGAAAAACTTCCGGTCATACAACATCTCCGCCCACACCCGAGTCGTCGCCGGCTCCATAAAACCGCCGAAAGTCAGCTTCGAGATCGGTTGCGCCGCCCGCGACGCATCGATATCCACCGTCACCGATCCCCCGGCGGCAGCCGCTATCGAAATCGCCGCCGCCATCCACAGCCACACGCTTCTCATAGCCGTCCTCTCTAACTCAGTCCAGTTTGATATTGACCTTCCAATGGGCCGCCACAGCCTTCAACTCACCGAGTGTAAGATACGTCACCGCCCCATGCTTCGGCCGGTTGAAGCTCGTGGTCTTCATGACGCCGTCATTAAAGCGGCCAATGTTCTTATAACTCACAAAATCGTCCGTCTCGCTGAAGCCCATGTTATTCGGCCGCGCGCCATACACGTCGTACATCAGGACATACGTCCCGGTCCCCAGCCTCTTGAACACATTCGGAGCCTCCGTCGGCGCGGTCTCCGGATCGATGCGTCGAGCCACGGCCGTATAGCCGCCATGGATCCGGTCCGACACGGCGTGACGAATCTTGGCCCCATCCACAAAGTGCAAGTGGAACTTCCCACCGACCTCGATGATGTCGCCATCGATCCCGCGAATATCCTCAATCGGCGCCGGCTTAGTCACCAGCCTCGTGAAGTCCCGATCCGCGTAGGAATAATACAACTTGCAGTCATCCTTAGGCCCATACCGAATCGTGAAATAGACCAACATCCGCTTCGCCCGCGCGTCATAGATCGTCTCCGGAGCCCACGAAGCGCTGATATCGCCCAGCTCGGGAAACGCCTTATCCACGCGGAAATCGGAGTGAGTCCAATGGATCAGGTCCCACGACTTCATCAGCACCAGCGCCCGGTTATTCCCCCACCCATACTGCTCAATCGGGCGCTCCCACTGGGTCTCCCGGAATCCCGCCCGCTTGCCAAAGATATGCAAATCGGTCATCGCCAGATAGAACGCGCCATCGGGCCCCCGCGCGATATGCGGATCCCGCACGCCCTTCTGCTCGGCCAGCAGCTTTCCATCCAGCACCGGAGCGCCGCCGTTGACATCCGTAAAGGAATACCCATCCTGGCTGATGGCGAAGTAAGCCGACTGCGTTTCGTCCTTGAAATACACCAGCAGGTAACCCGCGAAGTCCTTTTCCCTAAGCTTCCGCATATGCTTCGGCTTCTCGATGGTGGACGAGATCACAACCCCAGCCGGCTGACCGCCCGCCCCGGCAAGCGCGCCCAGCGCAACCAGCGCAACTCTCCACCACGTCACTGGCATCCGCCCGAAGCGCACAGATTCTTGCTGAAGAAGGGCATCACCCAATTCTGAAAGCGCACCGCCACGGCGCTCGTATGAGTGCCAGGATAGATCTCAAACGTATTGGCGATGCCGTAGTTATTCAAAATCTCATGCAACTTGCCGGCGTCGACTTTCAGTCCGTCTTTATCGCCGACATCCATCGAAATCGCCCGATACTGCTTCAGATTCCCGATATATTGATGTACGAACGCCAGCGGAGCATTCGCCGTCCATCTAGCCAGCACATCCGGCTGAGTCGCCCCATCCTTCACCGGCAGATCCAGATAAAGGGGCGGATTCTTGGGATTTGGCGACCAGGCCGCCGCGGTGGCTAACTGCGCGCGCAGCATAAACGGCAGCGTGGCCGAATCCGCCGGAGTCTTCACGGCTTCAAGCGCCTTCTCCATCGCGGGATTCGCGGGTCCCGCGCCGCGAGGCGACATGCAGCAAGGGCTCATGATGTACAAACTGCCAAACACATCGGAGTGCCGCATGCCGATGCGGCTCGCGCCATAGCCGCCCATAGAATGCCCCACCAAGCCCCGGCTCGTCCGTTTGGGAATCGTTCGGTAATGGGCGTCGATATAGGCCACCACGTCATGCCAGATGTAGCGTTCAAAGTCTCCCGTGGTCACCGAACTCGAATACATCGACCCGTTGTGGACCGTCTTCGAATCCGGCAGGACCACAATCATCTCCTGCGCCCCCTTGGCGAAAGCGCCCTCAATCGTCTGTGGCGTGTGAATCTCGCCCGACCACTGCTCCGCCCCTATGCTATAGCCGTGCAACGCATACACCACCGGATAACGGCGCTTCTTATCCTTGGCGTAACTCGGCGGCAGGTACACCAGCACATCGCGGTCCACCGCGTTGCCTTCCAGATTGCCTTCAAGCGACTCCCCGTGGATCTTGATCTTCTCCACAGTCACCGCCTTGGCGTTCGGCTCCACGGGCGGAACCTCCGTCTTCACCTGCGCCACGCCCAGCAGGCACAGCCCGAATGCAACAGCCCCACTTCGCAGTATTTTCATGATTGACTCGCTATCTCACCAGCGCATCGGCCGCGTTGGCCGCCAGAATCCACTTACTCGCCACGGTGATAATGTACTCATTCTCAAACCACAGGAAGCCGAAATCGTCGATGCACTCCGGAAAGTCCGGTTTGATCACGACATAACCAGGAATCACGCCGCCCGCGATGAACGAGTTATCCGCCCGGTTATTGCCATACGCCCGCAACTTCGAACGGGTCCCCACGGCGGAAACATAGGATGTGCTCGAAACCGGATGCGTCCCCAGAATATAGTTGGCAGCCCGCAGCGTATAGTCCTTGCCCACTAACTCAGGAAACGCCTTGTGCAGAAAATACATCCGAACGCCCAAATCGATCACCTGCGCGGACCCGCCCCATCCGCCGCGGCTCGGAGGCACGCCGAAAGGAGTCGCCGCCAACTCTTTGTCCGTCTGGGCGACATAGGTCTTCACCGTCTCCTCCAGTTGCTTCTTGAAGGCCGCGTCCATATACGGCAGCGCCCGCACGGCGGTCCACCCAAAGAACCCGAAGAAGCGTTGAGACACCGTCGGGAACAGCTCGGCGACCCGCTTCTTATAAGGCTCCGCTCCATTCGTCGCAATCAACAACTGCAGCGCCGCGCTCCACTCATCAGCCGCGGCCATTCCAGGAAATCCACCGCCCTGGCGGGCCGGCGTAGGATTAGCGTGTTCGTCATCCCAGATCTTGACGGCGGTGTCCAAACATTCCTTGGCCATCGCGTCGTCGTATCCTCTCAGCGCTTGCGCCGCGGCGGCCAGCGTCGCCGCCGACCCATACTGCATGCCCGCCGACTTGGTCGTAAACGCCCAGCGGTCATCCGGAATCCCCGAATATGCGCCCTCCACCTCATGCGGCCCTAACCGGTCGGAATAAATGCGCCCGTCCGTCTTCGAAGCCCCATCGCCCAGATGCGTGTACTCGCGCAGATACGGTTCCTCGACAACGGGGAACGTATGCCCAACGGCCTTGATCTGAGCCAGCACCTGCAACACGCCATGCTTGATATGTTCGAGCGTATCCGGCGTCCCATCGGGTCGATGCATCTCCACGGAACGCGCCTTCCAGTCCACCGTCAACTCGTCCCACTTCAGCCCGAACTCCTGATAAGCGAGCGACAGGTCCTGAATCACCGCAAACTGGCTACGCGTCTGAATATCGAAATCGCCCGCGTCATACCACCCGCCGACGTTCAGCCCCGGAATATGCTCCCCCGGCTTGTACGGCGAATCCAAATTCGGACCCATCGACCATCCATCGAAGTGCTGCCGGTTCGGCGGCGCCTGCCGGGCGTCATCCAGGTGCGAAACGCCGTGCCACAACCGGTAGCCCTCCCGCACCGACATGTGATCCATCGCCGTCGCCAGGTAACTGTCAAGACTCGGCTGCCAGGTCTTGCCGTAGACATCCTTAGCGATCGGAAACAGCTCCGTACGCTCGCCGGCATACTCAATCGCATACAACCCCGGCTCTTTGACCTTCGTGAAGTCGAACTTCGCGTAGACGTAGCGCAGCCAGGGCGCAGGCTGCGTCACCGGCCCCTCAAACGCCACCGTGTACGCGCCATTCTCGCCCAACCGCAGCAGCTTGGCGGTCTTCGGCGCGTCATACTTCGGATCCAGCTCGATGACCGCTGCCTTCGCGTAGTCGGGATGATACCCAGCCTGGCTGTGCGCCACCATCGGAGGACGCGTCCAGTTCGGAATGACATCGGGACGGATACGCCACACCACCGCGGCGTCCGTCTTGCCCGCCGGAATCGGCGTCCGCAGCACGAACCAGCCGTTTTGAGCCCGATTCCGCCCGTCGTACAGCGAAAGCGTCCCGCTTTCTGACTCCACCCGCACCCGGTGCAGCGGATCGTCGATGGCCAGGGTGATGGCCTTGCCCGACGCAAACGGCTCCGGCTGAAAGAATCCCCGAGCCTGATCCCACTCCTCCTGATACGGCAACCGCGCCGGCTCCCCCGTCGGAGGCACGGCCTTCATCATCGGGTCGCGCGGCGTCCGAGGCAGGATCCCCGTCGAAGCCCCGTCCACCATGTAAGCCTTGCCGACGTACGCCGACGGCAGGAACTCCAGGTTGAACCCCGCCCTCCCCACCAGCCGCTCCGGCAGCGGCTTGTCGAGATTCACCACCACCCGAACCCCGCCCGGCTCCGCGATCACCTCCAGCCGGTAATCGAGCTGATACTCGGGGTAGGACAACTGCGCGCTCAGCCGATTGTGTTCCTTGTCCGCCTGCCGGGTCTTGAAGTGCGCGGCCTGATCCCACTGCTCGGGCGTGGGCTGCAGCCGTATGTCGCCGTTGGTGGCAATGCGCTGGCCGTGGAGAATCAGCTCCATGGCGGTGTTCTTCTGATCCAGGAACGTCCGATCGAACGCGCTGTGATAGAGGATGACGCTGAATCCCTGGGTATCCAGATAGCCGTTGTCGGTCACCTTCATGGTGAAATCGGCGGCCATCGCCGGGATGATGAATAAGGCCAGAACCGTGTGGAAAACTCGTCGTGAGTGGGTAAACATGAGTGTACCGAGCGGGGGCGCAAGCCCCCACGGCCCAGTAAACCACCGCCGCCCTAGCCGGGCCTAGGTTCGACACGGTTAACCACGCGCCTTAACAGGCTATTCTTCGGATACTTCGATGCCGTTCACGCACGCCATCCCCACCACCGGCACGAAGGTGAGCACCATCTTGCCCTGCGCCGTCGGCCGAAGCCCGCTGAAGGTCCGATCGATCGGTCGACCCTCGCCGCCGGCCTCCTTGGAGATGTCGAAATTCCGCAGCAGCGCGACCCCGTTCGAGTACACGTCGAACAGCCGGCTCCCCTGCCCGCCGACTCCCGTGTTCCGCCGCCCGTAGTGCCCTTCGCAGAACTTCAACGTCACCTTATAGCGTCCGTCAGCCACCGGCACGGCATAGGAAAAATGGCCCCAACGCTCGCTCGTATACACCGCCATATCCGGCGTCGGAGCGTCGTTCGACCGCACCGGATTCGTGTTCCGCACCAGCGCATTTCCGCCCAGAAAATAGGAATCGGCGCGCCACTGCTGGCCCGCGGCGTCCTGCCAGGCGGCGGGCCAACCAGCCCGGATCCTCACCGGCAGCGTCTTTGCGTCCTTCATCGGAATCAGCTCGATCGCGCTCACCATCGCCGTGCTCCGCATGGAGGCGAAACTCAGGTGCAGGCGCCCGTCCGGGGCCGGCGAGATATCCCGGAAAACCCGCTCATCGGCGATATTCGCGCCCGCCGCGTCCGCCACCACGTCGAACTGATCCAGAATCACCTTGCCGTTAGCCGCCACCCGAAACAGCCGTTGCCCCTCGCCGCTCGATTCCGCGCTGACGAAGTCGGCAAGCCCGGTCTCGGCAAAGTGCAGGTGCAGTTCGTAGGCGCCCGGATCGAGCGGAATGTCGTACTGAAAATCCCCCTGCCGGAACCGCCGGTACAAGTCGGGATCGAGCGTCCGGAAGATGCGCTCGGAAGGCCGTCCCAGCGCAACGCCGCCCGAAAAGAACCGGTCCGGCGCCCAAGTCCGCCCGCTGCGGTCTATATAAGGATTCGTGGCGCCCACCATCAGCCGCACATCCCCGCCGCCCGGCAGCGCTCTCACCACGGCGGCGGCCGCCACGCCCGCTCTCGGCTCGGCAACCACCGTCTTCGCCGATCCCCGCCACCACAGCAACGTCAGCACCGCCGCCACCACCACGCCCGAGCCAATCAGAGCCCCCGCCAGCCAGTGCGGCCGACCCGCGGCCGGCGTCTCCGGAGGCGCGGCTGCCTCCACCGGATCCTCCCACCGGAAATCCGCGCTATAGGATCCGGGCGGCAGCTCGATCCGGACCGCCCGAGCCGTTCCGTTGTCCGCCTGATACTGTTGCGCCAGCTTCTTGCGGACCTCGTTCGCCGTAACGCGCACAATCGTGTGCTGTCCGGTGTCGAAATCGGGCGGTAATTGGAACAAATCGACGCCGATTGAGCGTTCTTTGAGCGTATCCGCGGGACCGCTGATGGTCCGTTCCACCACATACCGCAGGAACTCCCGGCAACGTTTACTGGTCCGGAACGCCGCGCTTTCGATCAGTCGATCAAGCTCCGAGCGAACAGCACGCTCACGCGCCTCGGTCAGAGCAGTTCTGTCGCCAGGGTTCATGGCTCGGGTTCGGGCACGATCATAACACAGCGGCAGTGGGGTTGCTAACCCCGCCTACCGGAGCCTTAACACCCTGCTAACGCCCATCCGGCCGGCGCTCGTAATCGATACATTCCATTACCATTGCGGCCCGGAAACCGTACCAAACCTAGGCCCTCCGGCGCCCGCCGTGATACCGTAGCCCAAGCCATGAAGCACATCGTCTTTGCCCTGCTCGCAGGCGGCCTATGCTGGGGCCAGCCCGACGGCTGCAAGCCCTCCTCGTTGAACATCCCCGGATCGCCGTACCCTTGCGTGTACCCGGATCGCCGCGTCGCCTTCCGCGTCGCCGCCCCCGACGCGCAAAAGGTGCAGGTGCACCTTGGCGGAGCCCACGACATGACTCGTGGCGCCGACGGAATGTGGACCGTCACCATCCCGCCCCAGGTCATCGGCTTCCACTACTACACCCTCTCCATCGACGGCTCCACCGTCTCCGACCCGGCCACGCGGACCTTCTTCGGCTCCGGCTGGGACAACAGCGGCATCGAGATCCCCGAACCCGCCGACATCGACTACTACCAGCCCAAGGACGTCCCCCACGGCCAGGTCAGCCAGCGCTGGTACCTGTCGAAGGTCACCGGCAAATGGCGGCGCTGCTACGTCTACACTCCCCCGGACTACGACGCCAAAAAGACGCGATACCCGGTCCTCTATTTAATGCACGGCTGGGGCGAGAACGAGCAGGGCTGGCACACCCAGGGCCACGCCGACTTCATCCTCGACAACCTGATCGCCGAAAAGAAGGCCAAGCCCATGATCATCGTCATGGACAACCTGAACGTCGCCAAGCCCGGCGAGGACGCCGGCATCTTTTCGGCGCGCTGGCTGTGGCCGGCGCCGGCGCCGGGGACGGGCGGGAGGCCCCGGTTCGGGCTGAACGGGTTCACCGGAGCGTCCTTCACAGAGATGATGCTGACCGACCTTATCCCTATGATAGAAAAGA
Organism: Acidobacteriota bacterium; assembly: GCA_018268715.1. Classification (GTDB taxonomy): domain Bacteria; phylum Acidobacteriota; class Terriglobia; order Bryobacterales; family Bryobacteraceae; genus TMP-7. The sequence continues at coordinate 186,280 of JAFDVZ010000020.1, forward strand.
CTTACCGGGTGCTCCCAGGGCGCGAAAACCGGGCTATGGCGGGGCTGTCGATGGGGGGTATGCAGACCTTCCTGACCACCCTCTCGAACCTCGATAAGTTCGCATATATTGGCGGTTTTAGCGGCAGTACGGGCGGTTTTGGGGGCAAATTTGACGCAAAAACGTCCAATAATGGTGCCTTTTCGGACGCAATTTCGTTCAATAAGCGCGTGAAAGTGCTGTTTTTGGGCATCGGATCGGTGGAAGGACCCCGCACAAAAGCCTTCAGCGACGCGCTGACGGCGGCCGGAATCAAGAACGTCTACTTCGAGTCGCCCGGCACGGCCCACGAGTGGCTGACCTGGCGGCGGTGCCTGAACGACTTCGCGCCGCGGCTGTTCCGCTGAGGGGAATGTCTATGAAAGTGATGGGGATGGCGGTGCTTCTGGCCTGCCAGGCGTGGGCCGCCGCTGGTCCCGCGCCGATTCGGGTCGAGGGCGGGCAGCTTGCCGGCGTGGTCGAGGATGGGTTGACCGTCTATAAGGGGGTCCCCTTTGCCGCGCCGCCGGTGGGCGATCTGCGGTGGCGGGCGCCGCAGCCGGCCGCGAAGTGGCAAGGGGTCAGGGCGGCCGACAAGTTCGCGCCGGGGTGCATGCAGGCCATGGGTGGGCCGCCGCCGAGCGGGTTGAGCGAAGATTGCCTGTACCTGAATGTCTGGACGCCGGCGAAGTCGGCCAAGGATCGGGTTCCCGTGCTGGTTTGGATCTACGGCGGCGGGTTCAATGGTGGCGCCACGTCGATTCCCGTCTACAGCGGGGAGAAACTGGCGAAGCGGGGCGTGGTGCTGGTGAGCATCGGCTATCGCGTTGGCGTGTTCGGGTTCTATTCGCATCCGGAGTTGAGCGCCGAGAACCCGCGGCATGTTTCGGGCAACTATGGGCTGCTCGATATGATCGCGGGGCTCCAGTGGATCCAGAAGAACATCGCGGCGTTCGGCGGGGACCCGCGGAAAGTCACGATCTTCGGCGAATCGGCGGGCGGCATCGCCGTCAGCATGCTGTGCGCATCGCCGCTCGCCAAGGGGCTGTTCCATGGGGCCATTTCGCAGAGCGGCGGTTCGTTCGGTCCGTTCAGCAAGACTCCTTCGCCGGGCGAGAATATGCGGGTGCTGGCCGACGCCGAGGTTTCGGGGGCCGAGTTCGCGACGGCCGCCGGCGCGGCTTCGTTGAAAGAGCTGCGGGCGCTGCCGGCGGAGAAGATCCTGGAGGCCGGACGCAAGCAACGCGGCATGGCCTGGCCGATTGTGGATGGTTGGGTGATCCCCGACGATCAATACAAGTTATACACGGCCGGCGAATTCAATGACACGCCGATTCTGGTGGGGTATAACTCGGACGAAGGGCTGAGTTTCTCGGGCGCCAAGACGCCGGAGGATTACGTAGCCGGCGTGAAGAAGCGCTATGGGCCTTTCGCCGACCGGTTGGTGGAAGCTTATCCGGCGGCGGCTAACTCCGTGCCTAAGACGGCTCGCGACCTGATGCGCGATTCGGCGTTTGGCTGGCAGACGTGGATCTGGGCTCGGCTCCAGTCCGAGCGTGGGAAGGGGAAGGCCTTCTATTACTACTTCGATCAGCATGCGGAACGCACGCCCGGGTCGCCGCAGGCCGATCATGGGTCGCCGCATGGGGCGGATGTCGCCTATGTGTTCGAGCACCTCACCGACATACGGCGGCCTCCGACGGCGGATGACCAGAGGATTTCCGACGCCATGGCGGCTTATTGGACGAACTTCGCCAAGTATGGGCATCCGAATGGGGCGGGAGTTCCACAGTGGCCCGCCTTCAGCGACCGGACGCCCACGGTGATGTACTTCAATGCGACCGCGCATGTCGGCCCCGTGCCCAGTGAGGCCTCGCTGAAGGTGCTGGATGGCTACTTCGCCTGGAGACGCGGCGAGGGATCGCAGACGAAGGCTCCCGTGCGGCGCAGGTAGCGCCGCTACTCAGTGGTCGGGGAAGACCATCGCATCCACGTACGCATCCTGGAAGCCGGGGAGCGATCCCAGGGATAAGTGCGTGGTTCGAGTTAACGCGGCTTCCACTAACTCGGCCCGCCGGGTGGGATTCAGTAACAGCGCCTTCGCGCCTTGCAGGGCGGTATTGCCCGACGGAGTCACCTTTTCCGGTAACTCGGGCAACAGGCCGATGCGGCGGGCGCTGCGGACGCTGACATAGTTGCCGAACGCGCCGGCGAGATAGAGTTCCATGGCTCGCTCGACGCCTAACAGACGCAGGCCGGCGGCGATCGCGCCTTTGGCCAGTTGTAACTCGCGGATGTCGGATTGGGCCAGAGTCACATTGCCGGCGAGAGGGAACTCCTTCTCGCCACCGGTGAAGCGGCCGCCGGTGCGCACACGGTTCAGGTCGAGCGCGGCCGCTACGGCGTCCACCAACCCGCTGCCGCAGAGCCCCCGCGGTTCCCCGCCGCCGAGCACCGAGCATCGCACCGCACCGTGACGAACCTCCACGGCGGAGATGGCCCCGGTGGCGGCGCGCATCCCCATGCGGATGCGGCCTGCTTCAAACGCCGGGCCCGCGGCGGTGGAGGCGCATACGATGGCTTCCCGATTGCCGATGGCGATTTCGCCATTGGTGCCGATGTCGATCAGGGCGATGACCGGGGCTGATTCGAGCATGCGCACGGCGATCAAGCCGGCCAGGATGTCGCTGCCCACGAAGCCGCCCAGACAGGGCAGAAATTCGACGCGCGCCGACGGGCCGCCCCAGCCGAGTTCGTTGGACGTGAAGACGCGCGAGGCCCCGTGGGCGGTCTCGAAGGGGACGCGAGAGAGCGGCTCCACGTCATATCCGCAGAACAGGTGATGCATGGCGGTGTTGCCGACGAGCAGCGCTTCGGCGGCGTTCCAACCTTCGAGCATCTCACCCACCGCCTTGCGGATCAGACCCTGCAGCACGCCGGGCGAGCGGAGATCGAAATCGATGCGGCTCATCAGGTCCGCGCCGTGGACCGATTGCGGATTCAGGCTGGTGCGGACGTCGAGCACTTCGCCGTTTGAGAGATCGAGCAGTTGGGCGACCAGCGTGGTGGTGCCGATGTCGACCACCGCGCCCCTTCCCTGCCCCCGCTCATAGCCAATGACTGTGTCGTCGGCGAGGATGGCGGCTTCCCACTGGCCGACTTCAATGGTGACCTCGCCGTGCGCTTCGGCGACGCAGCCCAAGCGCCATCCGGCGGCGAGTTCGGCCGGCGACAGCGTCCATTCCATCTCCTGGGTGATAGGGACATGGCCCTCGACGACGCGCACCTTGCAGTGGCCGCACTGGGAGAGACCGCCGCAGGGAAACTCAACGCCGCGTTCGAACAGGACGTCCTTGAGGGACTGGCCTTCCGGGACTTGCAAATGGACCAGGTGGGACATGCCGGCTAGACGGTCCGCCGGGCGAATTCGGTCATGGCTCGCAGGTTTGCTTCCGGGGTTCCTCGCGGAACTTCGCAGCCGGCGCCGACGATGTAGCGGGGGCCGGCGGCTTTCCAGCATTCTTCGAGCGCCTGTGTGATGCCGGCAGGCGAGCCGTCGCGCAGTACGCGCACCGGGTCGAGGTTGCCGAGCAGCACCTGGCGCCCGCCCATGGCGGCTCGCGCTTCGGCCATCGGGGTGAGGAAGTCGAGATCGACGATGTCGCAGCCGAGACGGCCCATGCCGTCGACGATCTTTCGCGTGTTGCCGCAGATGTGCAGGCGGACCCGCGCCCCGAGAGCCCGCAAGCCGTCGATCAATTTCTGCTCGTAGGGAAAAACGTAGCGCTGATAGGTTCTTGGACCGACCAGCGAGGCCGCGGCGTCACCTACGCCGATCAGCGTCGCGCCGGCCTGCAATTGGGCCTTGGCGAAGGCGAGCTCCATGGCGACGGCGAATTCAAACAGGTCCGTTACGAACGCTTCGTCGTCGTGGAAATCGAGCATCAGCGTATTGAGGCCGCGCAGATCGGCGGCCATCGCACAGGGGCCTTCCACCCAGCCTTCCACGATCTTGTCGCCGCCCGCGCGCACGGCTAGCAGGGCTACGGCCGATACGCGGTCCCCCATGCGGCTTCCCGCGGCGTGGGGGTCAGGGAGTTGGAGGCGCTTCAGCGCCGACTTATCCGACAGCAACGCGCGACTTTCAATAATCGCCGGCGGCTGGTTATCGAACCACTCGACTTCGGCGCCCAGGTCGCTCGCTTCACGCGCCGGGTCTGAGATAGCCGATACGTAATCGAAATCGAACGCTTCGGCGGTGCGTAACTGAGCTTCAACGAGACATCGGTGGTCGCGCGCATATTGCCCGTAGGAGACGCCGCCCAAGTCGGCGGCGTACATCATCGTGATGGGCATGAGAGGCAAGCGGTCGACGGGCTGGCCGTCGATCGCCGCCAGCACGCGCTCGCGGCTGGTCATGCCGGTTCGACTCCGATGATCGAGTCGTCGTAACGGACCACTACGCGATGGGCGGGGGGCACGGTGAGGAAGTCGGCTTCGCCCCAGTCGCCGTTAATGAAGCGGCGGAACAGGGTCATGTCACCATCCATCGATGCGTAGGTCCAGCCGCGTTGCGTCGCCTCTTCCCGCGCGCGGTCCTCAAACGAACCGTCGGCTTCGAGGCCCGTGCGGATGTAGGTCATCTGGCGGTAGTGCGACTGGTAGTTATTCAGCTCTTCGAAGAGATAGCGGCCGTTCTCTTCGCCGTACTTTTCGATGAGTTCTTCGAGCTTGGTGTCGACTCCGGTCTGGCGGCGCGATAGCGGGATGAGACCCTTGCCGCGCTCGAGCCAGCCCGTGGAGCGGAAGAAGACGCCGGGGTTTTCGTCGAAATACTGCTGGTATTTGTGGCGGCTGCCCATCAGCAGCGCGATGCAATCGTGGGCTCGCGGCAACACGATGGGAACGGTGCGGGCGGTGAGTCCGGCGAGCCCATTGCCGCACAGCGCGTAACCCATCAGGATGGTTTCGTGCACCGATGGGTCGGTGCTGTCGACCACCTCCTGCAAACGGCCGCGCATGCGCGCGCCGCCCAGATCGTGGAGGCCCTTGGGGAGAAACTCGATGTCGATCTGGTGGGGCGAGCGCGCGACGCAAGCGCACATTTCGCGGTAGAGGACTTCGCAACTGATCAGTTTGAGTCGCATTACGGCATCACACGGGCCAGCGCGCGGATGAATTCGGGGGTGGTCCCGCAACATCCGCCGAGGAAGTTGGCGCCGGCCTCGATCAACGCGCCGGCGTACGAGGCGAACTGCTCCGGCGTGGTGTCGTAGACGATCCTGCCGTCCCGGCTGACGGGCAGACCGGCGTTCGCCTTGATCCAGACGGGCAAATGGGTGGACGCGCGGAGACGGCGGCAGACGGGCAGGAACGCTTCGATGCCGACGCCGCAGTTGGCCCCCACCACGGAGGCGCCCTCGGCCGTGATCGCCTTGGCGATCTGCTCCGGCGTCGAGCCCATCATGGTGCGATCCTTGTTCTTCCCGCTGTCGAATACGAACGATACGACCACTGGCAGTCCGCACGGCAGCGCGGCGCGGAGGGCGATTTTCGCCTCCTCGAGATCGGTCATCGTTTCGAGCAGCAGCGCGTCGGCGCCGGCTTCGGCCAACGCCTTGGCCTGTTCGGAGAAGGCGGCGAACAGATCATCCTCAGTCACCTCGCCGGTCATCAGCATTTTGCCCGATGGGCCGATGGAGGCGAAGACCAGGCCGTCGCCGGCGGCTCGCGAGATGGCGACGCCGGCGCGGTTCAGCTCGACGGTCCGATCGGCGACGCCGTAGCCGGCCAAGCTGATGCGGTTGGAGCGGAAGGTGTTCGTCAGAATGATGCGGCTGCCCGCCTGGCGATAGGCGCGCGCCACGGATTCGACGCACGCGGGCTCGGCGAGATTCCAGGCGTCGGGGCAGGCGCCCGGGTCGAGACCGCGGCTCTGCAACTCGGTCCCCCAGGCGCCGTCGGTGAGCAGTGGTCCGCTAGAGAGCCAGTCGGCCAGACTCATGCCGCGCGGGCCGCCATGACGAGCTTGCGGGCGAGCGCGACGGCGGAGTTGGCGTTCTCGCCGTAGCCGTCGGCGCGGATATCCTTGGCGAATTGTTCGGTGACGGGGGCGCCGCCGACGATCACCTTCACCTTGTCGCGCACGCCGGCGCGTTCGAGCGCTTCAATGGTGGTGCGCATGGACGGCATGGTGACGGTGAGCAGGGCGGACAGGCAGATGAGGTCCACCTTCTTGTTTTCGACCGCGTCGACGAACTTTTCCGGCGCGACGTCGGCGCCCAGGTCGAGCACGTCAAAACCGCCGCCTTCGAGCATGGAGGCCACCAGGTTCTTGCCGATGTCGTGCAGGTCGCCCTTCACCGTGCCAATGGCCACGCGGCCGGCCGGCTGCGCGCCGCTCGCCGTCAACAGCGGACGGATCAGCTCCATGGCGCCTTTCATGGCGCGGGCGGCGAGCAGCAGTTCGGGCACGAAGTAGTCTTCGCACTCGAAGCGCCGGCCCACTTCATCCATGGCGGGGATCATGTAGCTGGACAGCAGCTCCATCGGCTCGACGCCGGCGTCGAGCCCTTCCTTCGTCAGACGAACCGCGGCCTTCTGATCGCCATTCACAACCGCGTCGTACAAACCTTGCAATTCAGGCACAGGCTAAGCTCCTTTGGCCATTGAACTCATGTACTGCGTCGAACATCGCGAGGACGTTCTCCAGCGGCGTTTCCGCCTGGACGTTGTGGATGGCGTTGAAGACGAATCCGCCATCCTTCGAGAAAATTTCGCACCGCTCGAGCACCTGGTGGCGCACTTCGGCGGGCGTTCCGAACGGCAATACGCGCTGGGTGTCGACGCCCGCGCCCCAGAATGTCACCCGATCGCCGTATTTCTGCTTCAGGTTGCGGGGCTCCATTCCGGCGGCCGAACACTGCACTGGATTGAGGATATCGAATCCGGCGTCGATAAAGGGGTCGACAAATCGGATTACCGAGCCACAGGAGTGTTTGAACGTCTTCCAGGTGGTGTGCTGGTGGACCCAGTCGTTCACGCGCTTGTAGTAGGGGAAATAGAGGTCGTTGAAGCTGGACACCGAGCAGAAGGCGGAAGTCTGGGTGCCGAAATCCGTTCCGCAGACAAACAGAACGTCGATGGCGTCGCCCACCACGGCGTGCACCTTGGCCAGGTTTTCCAAGGCGTAGACGCATTGGATGTCGAAGACGGTCTTAATGTAATCGCGGCGGCTGGAGGTGGACATGTACCATTCGGCGACGTCGCGGATGCCCTTGGGGCGCTTCAGGTTCAGGCCCGGCACCAGGGCGATGTCGCCAAAGGCGGTTCCGCCGAATCCGGCTACGACGGCCCGTCCGGCGGCGCGGGCGGCGCGGGCTTCGGCGGCGAAGAAGCGGAGATCGTCATCGGAGACCGGGCCGAACTCCTCCAGGTTGTCTTCCGGGTTCAGGTTGTCTTCGTCGAGCGGCTGCTGACGGATGATGGCGTCGAAGAAGTGGCCGCCCTTCGGCATGCGGCCGCTGGGCGGGACCGTCATGTCGCCTTGCGGGTAGATGAGCGTGTCTCCGTTGGCGTCGATGGTGGTGTTGAAGTCCCGCGGGATGAGGACTTCGAGACCGGTGTGCAGGCGCCACGGCTTCCAGCCTTCATCGGCGAACCCGAAGATAGTGGACCGGGGGAGCATGCCGTCGACGTCGATGCCGAGGACGGTTTTCAGGTCTTCGTCGAGCAGGCCGAGCATCTGGAGCGGCTCGTGGACTTTGACGGGACGCTTTTCGAGGCCGAAGTGGTCGCGCAGGGCGGCGACGATGGAGACGTGCATGCCGGTGACGGCGGTGGCGCCGAAATCGACGGGGACGCGGTCGGGCTGGCGATGCTCAAGCGCGCGGAGAACTCGCTCGCGGCTGGTCATAGGCTTCAGATTCGTCGTGCAACCGAATGGCCATCGCAACAGGCTGATAATGGGCGGGTTGCGCGGCTCCAGGCTGGGGGATATGGCACACGCCTGCGCCAACACGCCGGTTCATGGCGTCGTCGTCACGCGGAGTCCCTGGCTGGCGATCTCCACGTGTTCGGCGGCGCCCAGTTCGGCCTTCAGCTCGCGCGCGGCGGCGGGGTCGTGGGCTAAGAGGATCAGGTATCCTCCGCCGCCGGCGCCCGCCAGTTTCGCGCCGGACACCCAGCGGCGCACGCGGGCCAGGATGTTGTTGATGGGGGCGTTGGTGGTGTGGGGATCGAGGACCTGGTTCAGCTCCCAATGACGGTTCAGCAACTGGCCCAGGTAGCTCCATTCGCCTTCGCGCATGGCGAAGCCCATCTCGACGGCCAGGGTTTTGATGCCGTGCAGCACCTGTACGGTGGCGGTTTCGCGGGCGAGATAGCTGCCCACCACCTGGCGGAGCAGGTTCTTGGCCATGCGCTGCAGGCCGGTGTTGTAGAGCACCAGACGGTCGGCGAATTCGCGCTGGCGTTCGGGGGACCAGCGGACCGGGTCGACGCGCAGGCGCTGGCGGAGGCCGGGACCGGAGGTGACGATCTTCGCGCCGGGGTAGATGCCGCCCACCTGATCCTGCCAGCCGCCTCCGGTGGTCATCATCTGCTCGAGGCGCATGACTTCGTCGACCAGGAGATCTTCGCTCATCGGGATGCCGCACATTTCGGCGAGGGCTCGGACGACAGTGGCGCCGAGGATGCTGCTGGCGCCGAGGCCGGAGCCCATGGGGAGGTCGACGCTGGTGGAGATTTCGAGGCCGCCGCCGCGGGCGCGGAGGGTCCGGCGGAGTTCCTGGCCCGGGCGGACGACGCCGGCGAGCACCAGGGCCTGGCGCACCAGGGTGTAGGGCGAACCGGGGGCGGCGGGCGCGAGCACCTGTTCGGAGGTGGTGAAGGCGACGGGGTCGACGGAGGGTCCGGCGGAACAACGGATCTCCAGCTCGTCGATGCGCCGGACCGAGGTGCGGATGGGGCAGGCGCCGTTCAGTTCGACGGCGATGTTGAGGACCGTGCCGCCCCAATCGAGGCAGAACGGCGGGGTGTCGGACCAGCCTCCGCCGAGGTCGATGCGCGCCGGAGCGAGGGCGAGGGCGCCGGCCGCGGTCCAGGGCTGGGAGACGGGCCATCGGCCGGAGTCCACGGCGCCGGAGTTCACGGCCGATTGCACCTGTTCGAAGGCTTCGGCCTGGGCGCGTTCGGACTCGTCGGCGAGGCCCGCCTTGGCGAAGAATAGCGACGCCCGGAAGTGCTGGCTGGCGGAGGAGAGGGCGAGGTCGGCGGTCATGCGCGATGCTTCCGACTCGATTTCACGGCCGGCGCCGGCGAGGGCGGCGACTCCGGGAGCGTTGACGATCAACGGCTGGAGGTCGGCGCCGCTGCGGGCAAGCGAGATCGCCGTGCGGCGCCAGGCCGAGTGCATCCGTCGCACCTGGAGTTCGGAGAGGGCCCGGACGTCGGCCCACTGGGTGCTGGTGGCCAGCGACAGGCGGCGGGCGCTGCGCCATTCGGCGAGCGAGTAGTCCGCGCCGGAGCCCATCAGCCATCGCGCCGCGCGCCAGGCGTCGCTCACCGTGCCCAGGGGGAAGATTTCGGCGTTCCAGAGCACGCGCTCGGAGGGATCGACGGTGGGCCAGGCGGCCTCTTCTTCGATGCCTAGCCGGGCCAGTTGCTCGGTTAGAGGATGGCCCATCCAGACGGCGTCCTTGGGGTCGTCGTCGACGCCGTAGACGCGCACTACCGTGCCCGTGGGGCCGTGCGGCACGGCGACCGGGGCCTGGTGGACGACGGTGGATTCGGGGACCTCGATGGCGCGCGTGACGCCGCTTGCGCCGTGGAGGATCGCGCCCGCGCCGATGACGGCGGGGACGGTCAGGTCGCACTCGATGGCGATGGCGGCGGGGCCGAGTTCGCTGCCTGGGACCAGGACGCTGTCGATGATGACGCCGGCCGATCGCACGCCTTCGGGGGTCGCCATTTCGATGCGCTGGCGGGCCTCGTAGAGACGGCTGAAGTTGGCCTCCTCAGTGACCAGCTTGTGGAAGGACTGGGTGGTGCCGACGTGGGTGAAGTCGCCGTCGAGCACCGAGCACCAGAAGGGCTGCCCGGCGAGGATGGCGTGCAGTTCGCGCAGCACGGAGTGTTCGCCTTCGCTGAGCTTCCATTGGCCGGTGAGCGCCATGGTGAGGTGGCGGTAGAGGTCCATGAACGGGACGCTTTCGCCGGCGGCGTTGCCCAGGCGCGCCAGGCGGGCGGTGATGGCCGGGTCGAAGCGGAGCAGGCCGGTGTCGACGGCGGCGAGTCCTCCTTGGAGCAGTCCGCCGGCCGCCGCGGCTTCCGAGGCCGAGGGCTTCTGGAGGAACGAGTAGACCCGGCCGGTGGCGTCGGCGATGTAGACGCCGTGTTCCGAGGCGACGTCGGCGGGCTGGCGGAGAGCGACGCCGGTGACGCCGGGACGGGTCCAGTCGAGGCCGCCGGGGGCGAACGACAGCAGGACGTCGCCCGAGGCCACCACCAGACCCGCCGCCAGTTGTTCGGTCCAGCCGGAGCTGAGGATCAGGAGTTCGTCGAACACGGTGCTGACGTCGCCCCAGGGCGTCTTTACGGGCAGGGCGCCGAACAGCTTGCCGGAGAGGGAATACTGCGGCATGCGCCGGACTTCGCCGCCGGAGTGGATGACCAGCACGCGAGCGTCGCGCCACCCCTTCGCGATGTGCGGACCGGCCAGGCGCAGGGCGTTCAGGGTCGCGCCGCCGCTGCCGATGCGGCGGTGGGAGGGGTCGGAGACGGCCAGGTAGACCGAGTCCGGGATCGTGCCGTGATGCTGGCGCCGCCGGATCTCATCCATATATCTTTCGGCGTGATTCGGCGAGGTGGCGGTGAGCACGACGGCGTCCCACCAGGGGAGCCGGTCGGCGGCTCCGCTGATGCGTTCGGCGTAGGCCCGGCGGGCCTGTAGGGAATGGGCGGGCGATGACATGGCGACTCGAAACGACCAGCTTATCAGCGGTGGCGCGCGGCTCAGTCATCCAGGCCGAGCGGCCGTTTGGGAACCGAGTCGAGCATCTCCTGACGGCGTTGGCGTTGGCGGACCGCGCCGTACCGCAGAAACAGGAGAATGGCCGCAAGGATCATGAGCTTCGGATTCACGGGGGCCGAGCTGAAGGGCCGCACCCATTGCCAGACGCCGGCGATGAGCAGAATCGTGGCCAGGATGAGGGACCAAGCGGAACGAATCATGACGGTTCGATTCTACCGTTTCCGGCGCGCGCGGTGTCCCAGGGCCGGCGGCCGGCGCCTCCGTTAGAATCGAAACAGCAATGCCGGTCCTCGATAAGATCGCTGAGGCCATCGTTCGCCACCGGTTGTTCGCCGCCAACGGCCGCGTGGGCGTGGCGGTGTCCGGCGGCGCGGACTCGGTCTGCCTGTTGCACGCGCTGGTCGAACTGGGACCGCGGTGGGGTTTACGGCTGGAGGTCCTGCACGTGAATCACGGGTTGCGGGGCGGCGAGTCCGACGGCGATGAGCGGTTTGTGGGGGAGTTGGCGGCGGGGGCGGGCCTGGGGTTTCATTCGCTGCGTGTGGATACGCTCGCACGAGGGGGGAACCTCGAAGAGGCGGCGCGGGACCTTCGGCGGGCAGCGTTTCGGGAGTGGGCGGCCGCCATTCCGATCGATTGCGTGGCGCTGGCGCATACGCGGGGCGACCAGGCCGAGACCGTCCTGTTCCGGTTCCTGCGGGGGGCGTACCTGACGGGTCTGGCCGGCATGCGGCCGAAGTCCGCCGATGGGCTGGTGCGGCCGATGCTCGAGGTGGATCGCGCGGAGGTGGAGGGCTGGCTGAGGGATCGTGGCTTCGCGTGGCGGGAGGATCGGACCAATCGCGACCCCGCGTTTGCCCGGAACCGCATCCGGCGCGAGCTTCTGCCGACGCTTGTCGCCGAGTGGAATCCCCGCCTTCCGGAGTTGCTCGCCCGGCACGCGCAGCTCGCGCAGGAGGATGAGGACTTCTGGATCGCCGAGGTCGGCCGGATTGAAGGCGAGTTCGTGGCCGCGCGGTCCGGAGGCCTGGTTCTCGCCGTGGGCAAAGTGTTTGACGAACTCCGGCCGGCTGTGGCGCGCCGGCTGATCCGGCGGGTGCTCGAACGCGCCCGGGGCGATCTTCGCGGCATCGACGCCGCCCACGTCGCCCAGGTGTTCGAGTTGTGCCGCGGGCCGTCCGGCCATTGCCGCCTCCAGGTTCCCGGTGTGGACATTCTGCGCAGTTTCGATCGGGTGCGATTCGCCCCGCCTTCGCCCGGGGCGTCCCCAGGAGGGTTCGAGCTGCCCCTGGCGGCGCCGGCCGTGGTCGGCCTTCCGTTCGAGCCGATTACCGTTCACCTGGAAATCGTTGATAGATCAGGGAAAGTCCAAGCACCGCTGGTAGGCCATGATACACTGGAGGCGGAACTGGACTGGAATCGTATTCAGTCCGATATGTCTAGTACGGGCGACTCAAACGGGGAGTTGCTGCTGCTGAGAAACTGGAGACCCGGCGACGCGTACAGGCCAGCCGGCGACCGGCAGGAACGGAAGCTGAAGGCGTTATTCCACACTGCTCGCATCCCGCTTTGGGAACGGAGACACTGGCCCATCCTGTCGGCAGGGAGACGCATCATTTGGACGAGGCTATTTGGTCCGGCTCACGATCTCGCGGCCGGCGCCGCCGCAAACACGGTGTTGCGGATTTCCGAACGTCCTTTGAATCTACCGGGGCAGTTTTAACGTCAGTAAGAGTATAAGAGGAGGGGTAGGCCTGCCTACCCGCTGTGAATGAACAATAACGTGAAGACGGCAGTAATCTGGTTTGTCATCATCTGCGTGGCCGTTCTGCTGTGGGCGGTGGTCCACGCCGGGCGCAGCCCGCATGATGACCAACCGACGTTCACCGACCTGATGAACTCGGTGGAGCAAGGCAAGGTCAAGTCGATCGTGGTGAACGGCTCCACCGGCGACGTCCAGGGAACCTACAGGGAAGCCGACGGCCGGCAGTTCCGATCCAACATCCCGACCAACTATCCCGCCATCTACGACGCGTTGCGCGCCAAGGGCGTCAGCGTGAAGGTGGAGAAGGACACCGGCACGGGCTGGGTTTCGATCCTGATCAACGCGATTCCGTTCGTGCTCCTGCTGGCCTTCTGGATCTTCATGATGCGGCAGATGCAGAGCGGCGGAAACAAGGCCCTGAGCTTTGGCAAGAGCCGCGCCCGTTTGCACTCCTCACAGCAGAAAAAGGTCACCTTTAAGGATGTCGCGGGCGTCGAGGAAGCCAAGGAGGAGTTGCAGGAGATCATCGAGTTTCTCCGCGAGCCGCAGAAGTTTCAGAAACTGGGCGGCCGCATCCCCAAGGGCGTGCTGCTCATCGGTCCTCCTGGAACCGGCAAGACGCTGCTGGCGCGCGCCATCGCCGGCGAGGCCAATGTTCCGTTCTTTTCGATCTCCGGTTCGGATTTCGTTGAAATGTTCGTCGGAGTCGGCGCAAGCCGCGTCCGCGACCTGTTCGAACAGGGCAAGAAGAATGCCCCCTGCATCATCTTTATTGATGAAATCGACGCGGTCGGGCGTCATCGCGGAGCGGGGCTCGGCGGTGGTCACGACGAGCGCGAGCAGACGTTGAACCAACTGCTGGTTGAGATGGACGGCTTCGAATCGAACGAAGGCGTGATCCTGGTGGCCGCGACGAACCGTCCGGACGTGTTGGACCCGGCCTTGCTTCGCCCTGGCCGCTTCGACCGTCGTGTGGTGGTGGGACGGCCCGATGTGAAGGGCCGCGAAGCGATCCTGCGGGTGCACACCAAGAAGGTTCCGCTCGGCGACGATGTGGACCTGATGGTGGTGGCGCGCGGAACGCCGGGCTTCGCGGGCGCCGACTTGGCGAACCTGGTGAATGAGGCCGCGCTGGTGGCCGCCCGCCAGAATCGTAAGCTGGTGACGCAGTTCGATTTCGAAATCGCCAAGGACAAAGTGATCATGGGCGTCGAGCGCAAGAGCCTGATGATCAACGAGGAAGAGAAGAAGAACACGGCCTACCACGAAGCCGGCCACGCGCTGGTGGCGGCGCTGACGCCGGAGGCCGACCCGTTGCACAAGGTGACCATCATCCCGCGCGGCATGGCGCTCGGGCTGACGCAGCAGCTTCCGCTCGACGACAAACACTCCTACACGAAGGAATACCTTGAGGCGCAACTGGCTATTCTGATGGCTGGCCGCATCGCCGAGGAGATCTTCATGAAGCACATCACGACGGGCGCGGGCAATGACATCGAACGGGCCACGGACCTGTCTCGCAAGATGGTGTGCGAATGGGGCATGAGCGACCTGGGCCCGCTGAGCTTCGGCAAGAAGGAAGAGCAGATCTTCCTGGGCCGCGAGATCGCCCAGCACCGCGACTTTAGCGAAGCCACGGCGGTAAAGATCGACGACGCGGTGAAGGGTCTGGTGCAGCAGGGCTATGATCGCGCGCGCGCCATCATCGAACAGCACTCGGATGGGATGGTCCGCATCGCCGAGGCGTTGCTCGAACGCGAGGTTCTGGACGGCGCCGACGTGAAGCGGCTGATCGACGGGGAGGCGCTTCCCGCCTTCACGAAACCTGCGCCGCCGCCGACCGCCGGCGATGGAACCCAGCAGGTGATCCGGCCCGAAGGCGGCAACCGGGTGCCGGGACTTCTCGGCGGGGAGCGACCGCAGCCAGCGTGAGCGTTCCTCAGTTTCCGGTATATCTGTTCGACATTGACGGCACCCTGGTCGACTCCGCGGAGGATATCTGCGGAGCCGTCCAGGCGGCCCTGGCGGGCGTGGGGCGTACCGATGTCGATTTCGATTTTCTGAAGGGCTACATCGGCCGCCACCTCTACGACCTGTTCCGCGATCTGGGTTTCCCGGAGTCCCAACACGAACCGCTGTTGGCCAGTTATCGCGAGATCTACGCCAGCCGGAAGCACGCGAACACCAAACTGTACCCTGGGGTGCGCGACGCCCTCGCCACGCTCGGCGGAAGGAAGTCGACGGCGACTACCAAGGGCACGCCTACAACCCGCATCGTGCTTGAGATGTTCGGATTGCTTCCCTTCTTCGATCATGTCCAGGGCACCGACGGTTTTCCCGCCAAACCGGAGCCGGATGTTCTGTTCACCGCGCTCAAGGCACTCGACGCCAGTCCTTCGGACTGCTTGTTTGTCGGCGATTCGCCGGCCGACATGGAAGCTGGACGCCGCGCGGGCGTCACAACGTGCGCGGTCACTTACGGCTATGGCAAGCGCGATGAACTGGCCCGATGGTCGCCCGATTTCTGGATCGACAGCCTGCATGAATTGAATGGGCGATCCGGCAACGGCGCTCGCTAAACGGGCCGCTGGACTGCGTTTCAACAGCCGTGGCGGCATGCGTCACAGTACAATGAAACGTAATGGACATTTTTACGGGCCACATTGGCTGGATTGAAGCCATCTGTGGTCCCATGTTCTCAGGCAAGAGCGAGGAGTTGATCCGACGACTCCGCCGGGCCGTCATCGCGCGTAAGCGGGTGCAGGTGTTCAAGCCGGTGCTCGACGACCGCTATTCGGCGAATGAGATCGTCAGCCACGCCGACAGCCGCATGCCCTCCCAGGCCGTCAACAACGCCGGCGAGATCATGGACCATCTTGATCCAAGAACCCAGGTGGTGGGCATCGACGAGGCCAACTTCTTCGGCGCCGACCTGGTGAAGATCACCGGACAGTTGGCCGACAGCGGGAAACAGATCATTATCGCCGGCCTGGATACCGATTACATGGGACGCCCGTTCCCCCCCATGCCGGACCTGCTGGCCCTGGCCGAGTCCATCACCAAGACGCTCGCTATCTGCATGCGGTGCGGCAATCCGGCCAAGCACACGCAACGGCTGGTGGAATCCGACGAGTTGATTGTGGTGGGTGCTACCGGGATGTATGAGGCGCGGTGCCGCCGCTGCTTCGAGCCCGGCGTTCCGCGCCAGGAGCTGTTGGAGTTCGCCCGGCCGGTTCGACACGCTCACGCCGGGGGCTGATCCGAGATCGGCCGAAACCGATCGTGCGCGGAACGCATCTTCTTGTTTTTAAAGGTGTACAGTTAAGTGAGTAAGGGGGAAAGACAGTGAGTTCGATCAATCCATCGCCGACGCCGCAGTATGTCCCACCACCGGCGCCCGGGCCTTCGGGCGGAAACGGCAAGATCTGGACCCTTTTTGGTCTGGTTGCCGCCCTGGTTGCAGGCAACGTCTATTCCGTGCTGCAACTCAATGCGGTCAAGGAAGATCTGAGCAAAACCCGCGACGCGCTGAGCGCCGAGATTACGAAGGTCCAGGAAGCCGGGAACCTGTCGTCCCAGAGCCACCGGCACACCATCGACGCGCTGAAGGAACAACTGGACGCATCGCGCCAACAGGCCGCCATGGCCGCCGGCCAGGCCCGGATCGACGCGATCAAGAAAACCGAGGAACTCACCGCGCAGTTGGCCGCCGAACAGCGGAAGGCGCAGGCGCAAACGAATGCCGCCATTTCCAAGGTGAACGATGTCGCCACATCGGCGACGACGAAGATTGGCGAGGTTTCAAACGAAGTCGGCACCGTGAAGACCGACGTGGCCTCGACAAAGTCCGAACTTGAGAAGACCATTGCGAATCTGAAGCGGGTGGTGGGCGACGTCAGTTCGCAGGGCTCGCTGATCGCAACCAATGCGAACGAACTTGACGCTCTCCGGCGGCTTGGGGAGCGGAATTATTTCGAATTCAACATTCGGAAGACGAAGGACCCGCAACGGGTGGGCGACATCAGCATGGTGCTTAAGAAGGCCGATCCTAAGAAGAATCGGTATACAGTTGAAGTGGTTGTGGACGATCAACGGGTGGAAAAGAAGGATAAGACCGTCAACGAGCCGGTCCAATTCCTCACTTCCAAGGCGAAACAGCCGTACGAAGTGGTCGTAAACAAGGTTCTGAAGGACCAGATCGCGGGATACCTGGCGACCCCCAAGGTTCAGACTCCGCGGGCCAACTGAGTCGGTGGGCAATCACGACCGGGCGCCACTGGTCGCCCGGTCAGACAATCAAGAAGCCTGTCTCAACGACTTCGGTCGTTATCCGATTCCAAATCACTTTGGCCCGGCCCCTGGCGGTGGGATGCTCGAAACGGACGATTTGCCCTTTAGATAGCGTAGCGCTCGAGTGAGAGACGCGGAATCCGTTGGCGCTGACGTCCACCAGTTGCCCCTCGATCGCCAGGTGTTGCTGATCTTCGATCACGATTCGCACTAACCCGTCGGTGGCCAAGCGTGGTTCCCGACGCTTTTCGGCGCCGAGGATCGTGGTGGAGGTCGATTGGGCGTTCGCCTTATGATGCATACGAGCCCTCCGTGTCTCCCTCATAAGCTTTCAATTTTCTGCTGAGAGTCCGTCTTGAGATGCCGAGCAGTTCGGCCGCCTTCTGATGGTGGCCGCCGGTCTGCGCCAGCACTTTGTAGATCATGCGCTTTTCCATATCGCCAAGGTCGAGCGTCCCGGAGTCACGCTCCTCGCCGACGATGGCTCGGATCTGAAATGGCAGGTCGTCCGGCCCGATTACATCGCCGCGAGCCATGATGCAGGCCTTGATGACGGAGTTGCGCAGTTCGCGGATATTGCCCGGCCAGGTGTAGCGCTGCAACTTTGCCGCAGCTTCCGTGCTGAACCGTCGCGGCATATTCTGTTGCGCCAGAAAGAACTCGGCCAACGGCAGAATATCCTCCGCCCGTTCCCGCAGCGGTGGAACGTTTAGGGTGATCTGGCTGAGACGGTGGTACAGGTCGCTTCGGAACCGGCCCGTTCCGACCGCTCCTTCGAGATCCTGATTGGTCGCCGCCACGACTCGCACGTCCGCGGTGATTTTCCGCACTCCCCCCAAACGATAGTAGGGAACGCCATCCAGAACTCGCAGCAACTTCACCTGCATCTTCGGCTCCAGTTCGCCGATTTCGTCGAGGAACAGCGTGCCGTGATGGGCGAGTTCAAATAGGCCCGGTTTGCTCGATTCGGCGCCGCTAAACGCGCCCTTTTCGTAGCCGAAGAGCTCGCTTTCAATCAATTGCTCCGGAAGCGCCGCGCAACTCACGTCGACCCACGGTTTGGACGAGCGCATCGAGAAATAGTGCACCGCCCTGGCGATCAACTCCTTTCCCGAACCACTTTCCCCCAAGATCAGCACAGAGGCGGAAGTGACTGCGACACGTTCGACCAACTGCATCAACTCTTTCATCGGCGTGCTGGCGATGATCGCCTGCAGACCCAAGAAGTTGCGCGATTCGGGCATGATCGTCATGGCAGAGTGAACAGTCTCCCCGTTCAAGTTAACCTTATCGGCGTCGGCGGTGGAGACGCCATTAGTACAGCAGGTCTAAATCACGGGGAAGTCACACCTAGCGCCATTGTCGGAACCTACGTAGCCCACGCTCAGGTGCGTCCTAAGCAGTCGCCGCCCTGCAGCTTTGCCCTCGCGGCGCCGATACCAAGTACGAGACGGAATGTCTTCGAGAGCAAAGGTCTACATCACTCTCATCACGGTGTTCGGGTGGGGGCTGATCGGCACACATCTGCTTCAGTGGGAGTCGCACTCGAGCGTGCGATTCGCCTGCTACTGCGCCATCGGTCTGCTTACGGCGGGCCTGAGAGTGGCGCTGCCGGCCATCACTGGCACGCTGTCGGTCACCTTCCTCCTGATTCTCTTCGGCATTCTGGAACTCACTCTTCCGGAGACCTTGGCCGCCGCCTGCGCCATCACCGCCCTACAGAGTGTGTGCAATGCTCGGGACAAACCCCGGCTGGTCCAGGTGCTGTTCAATGTCGCCACGGTCGGCATCGCCACGATCGCCACCGACTATGCGTATACGCAGGCGCCGGTACGCGGGCCAGAGTTGGTGGTTCGACTGCTCTCGTCCGCCATCCTCTTCTATGTACTCAACACGGGGCTCGTTTCGGCCGTCATCGCAGTGACCGAGGACAAGCCGTTCGGGATGGTGTGGAAGGAGTCCTACCTCTGGTCGTTCCCCTACTACTTCATCGGCGCTGCGGTGGCCGGCCTGATGAGCGTGGTGAACCGGTATGTGGGCTGGCAAACCGCGCTGCTCGTCATCCCCGTCGTGTATTTGATCTATCGGTCCTATGGACTATACCTCGGCAAACTGGAGGATGAGAGGGTCCACGCCGACGAGATGGCGGCGCTCCACCTCCGCACCATCGAGGCGCTAGCGCTGGCGATCGAGGCGAAGGACCACACTACACACGACCACCTGGAACGGGTTCAAGTCTATGCCGTCGAGATTGGCCATGAAATGGGCATGCGAGCCGAGGAATTGGAAGCGCTGAGGGCTGCTTCTTTGCTCCATGACATCGGAAAGCTCGCCGTGCCCGAACACATCGTCTCGAAACCCGGCCAGTTGACGCAGGAAGAGTTCGAGAAGATGAAGATCCACCCGGCCGTCGGCGCGGAAATCCTCGAAAGAGTGCAGTTTCCGTATCCAGTGGCGCCCATCGTGAAATGCCACCACGAACGCTGGGACGGCGGCGGCTATCCCGAGGGGCTGTCGGGGGACTCCATTCCGCTTGGGGCACGGATTCTCTCGGCGGTGGACTGGTTTGATTCCCTTGCCTCCGGACGGCATTTTCGCCGCGGTATCCCTCTGTCGAAAGCGATCGAGGAAGTGCGCCAGGAGGCTGGCGCCGCGTTGGACCCTGGCGTCGTCGAAATCCTTACCCGGCGGTACCCCGAACTCGAACGGAAAGCACAAGCAAGACAGGAGAAAGTTCAATTGTCCACGGATTTGAAAATCACCAGGGGCGATGCCCCGGCGGCCGGATTTGAACAGTCGGAGCCATCCGGAGACGCTTCCGCGCACAACGCTGATTTCCTTGAGTCCATCGCGGCCGCCCGACAGGAGGTGCAGGCGCTGTTTGAGTTGGCTCAAGATCTCGGCAACTCGCTCAGCCTCGATGAGACGCTGTCGGTGTTGGCGGTGCGTCTGCGTCGGATGATTCCGTGCGCCGCCATCGCCATATATATACGCCGCGAAAGTGTCCTGGTGCCGGAATACGTGACGGGAGAGGACTTCCGCCTGTTCTCGTCGCTGGAGATCCCCATGGGCCAAGGTCTGTCGGGCTGGGTGGCCGAGAATCGCAAGCCAATCATTAACGGCAATCCGTCGGTCGAGCCGGGATACCTCAACGACCCCGGGAAATTCAGCAAATTGCGCAGTGCGCTGGCTGTGCCGCTTGAAGGCCTCGGCGGTCTACTCGGCGTGCTGGCGCTCTACCAAGCCGAAAAGGACGCTTTCACCCGCGATCACCTTCGAATTCTGCTGGCCATCAGTTCGAAGGTGGCACTGTCGATTGAGAACGCGCTACGGTTCCGCCAGGCCGAAGACTCCGCGACGGTCGACTACCTGACCTCTCTGCCAAATGCCCGGGCGTTGTTTCAGCATCTGGACGCAGAGTTGGCGCGCTCCCGCCGGAGTGGTCAGCCCGTAGCCATACTGGTCTGCGATCTGGACGGGTTCAAACAAGTGAACGACCGTTTTGGCCACCTCGAGGGAAACAAACTCCTCCGAGCGGTCGCCCGGGGTCTCAAAGAGGCGTGCCGGGAGTATGATTACGTCGCCCGCATGGGGGGAGATGAATTCGTGTTGGTGCTACCGGGTATCGCCGCCGGAATGATCGAAGCCCGGGGCTCGAAGTTTCTGTCCATCGCGGTTGATGCCGGCCGCGAGATCTGCGGAGCGGACATACTCGGCATGAGTATCGGCGCGGCCATGTTTCCCCAAAACGGCTCGGACGCGGAGGAACTACTGGCGGAAGCCGACCGCCGAATGTACGAGCAGAAGCGAAGCCGTAAGTTGCGCGAGGCCGCGGCGACGCAGGCCTGGCAATCGCCAACGCCCTCCGCCGTGCAATGAGAGCGGCAGTTCTCACGCTGGGGGCACTGAGCGCCGTATTCGTAAACGCAGGGACGGAGCCGGAATTGATCATTGGCCGCTCCGTCCGCGACGACCGATGCCTGGTTGTCACATCGAAACCCGTCTTTGGACCTCGGGATTCCGCCGTCTTTGTTCAGGCTTCAGTCCACACGTCCGGGCGAGTCGTGATCGAGTGGATTGATCCAGCGGGCAACTCGGCCGGCGAAACCACCTGGGGCACCGTGCCGCCGGCGGCCTGTCTGATCACGCAACTTCCGCTCGCAGGGCGCCCAGCCGGCCGCACTTTCGGACTTTGGAAGGTCCGCGCGAAACTCAGCGGCAAGTGGATGGAGCGTACGTTCCAGGTGGAAGGGCAAAATTCAGCTACGGAAATCGCAACCGCAAGCGTTCGACCCACCCCAAAGGGGATGATGCTCGAAATCCGCGGTACGGGTCTCTCTGCCGGCGCGATTGTGCATGTCGCACAATTCACCCTCACCGGAGGCTGGAAGTACCTCGCGGCTATGGAGCCTCTAGAACACACCGAGACCACGCTCACCGCACAACTGCCCTCGCTCATTCCCGGGGAGTACATCGCCGTGCTCCGCACCGTCGACGGCGCCGTATCGACTCCAGCAAGATTCATTATCGCGAGCGAACGGGCTTACCAACTGCCGGTCCCAAGCGGTGAAAGCTGGGTGATCACACAAGGGCCCCATGGGGCCTTCTCACATTGGAACCGCAGCGAACATGCGTGGGATATCGCGCCCCACAACGGACGCTACGTCGTCGCCATGCGCAATGGAATCGTTCATACACACGACCTCGGAATGGGGCAGACTCCCAATATCCGTTCCTTCGGCAACTACATTACGATCGACCACGGCGACGGCGAATACAGTCATTACGCACACCTAGCCACGGGGCGATTTTTGGTTACGGATGGCGAAAGAGTCGACGCGGGACAACGCATTGCCATCGTCGGCAACAGCGGATACACGCTGGGGCCCGGAGGCGGCTACCACGTCCACGTTCACGTAACACGCACACTGGAGATCTTCGCGCAAAGTATACCCTTCGCCTTCAACGAGGACCGCCCATCCACCGAGCCCCCTAGCCGAAGCGCGCAGGCCACCGCCATCGTGCCGCGGCAAGATACCGAGACAGTCCAAGTCGGCCAATGGTGGACTCGCCTAGTAACAATCCCACCACCCACCACAGAGTGGACCGTCGAAATCGCCTGGACGGAAACGTCAACCGATCTCGATCTCCACCTCATGAGTCCAAGTGGCCGTCACTATGGCTGGTATGGCGACCAATCGGGTTACACAGGCCGAACGGCAGCCCCTGAGAGATTCCACCTTATCCGCCCCGAACCTGGCACGTGGAGGATTTCCGTGCAGGGCATGCGGGGCTCGAGGGAAATCCGTTTTCGGATGTCTTCGTCAATCACACAGCGATCGCAGCCGGCAATCTCAGCCAGGAGCAAGAAAGTTCAGAGGGAGCTGAAATGAAGAAAGCCCC
>JAFDVZ010000021.1:0-6922 GCA_018268715.1 Acidobacteriota bacterium
CCAACTTTTGGGGTCCATTACAAACACGGCGAAGCAGATCGGCGGTCTGGCGTACCCGCTCACGTACCTCGGGGCGTTTACCGGAGTTCGCCGGAACGAAGCTCTCGCCCTCCGGTTCGACGATATCGAGTGGTTTTCGAATGAGGTGAGCGTCCGGCACGCTATTTCCAAACGACGTCGGAAAGATGGCGGACACAAGTGGGAGTGGCACGTCGGCCCGCCCAAGTCCCGAAGGTCTGCGCGGCGCATATCCGCCACCGAGAGCGTGATGAAGTTGCTGGCGGAACTGAAGGTTGGCAAGCCCGGAGGGGCGTTCCTGTTCTCGGGCAGCTGCAACGGCTTCATAGACCCCGACATGTTCGACGCTGAGGTCTGGAAACCGGTCGCCAGAAAGGCCGAAATGGAAGCGACCCGCTTTCACGATCTTCGGCATTTTTTCGCTTCCCAGTTGATCGCCAACGGCGAGACTGCCGCCTACGTGCGGGACCAAATGGGCCATTCCAGCATCAAGGTGACCTTTGACACCTACGGACATCTGTTCCCGGGACGGGGGAAGGAAGCGAGCGACCGCTACGAGAAGTCGATGGAAGAGGCGCGGCAAAAACCGAGCGCGGATGTTAGCAAAGCGTTAGCACTTGAGGGTAAAAGAAACGGGAGGAAAGATGCAACCAATTGAAAAGTTTTGGTTGCGGGGGAAGGATTTGAACCTTCGACCTTTGGGTTATGAGCCCAACGAGCTACCAGACTGCTCCACCCCGCAACATCATCGTAACGCACGGCGCCCTCCGGGTCAACTTTTGGAGCCCATGGAGGATAATGTTTTTTCGAGCCCGCGGATGCCCCCGCCGGTAAGGGGCTATACACCTTCCGGAGGTGGCTGTTGAAAGTGCGCGAAATGGCGCCGATTTGTGCGCTTTTCGCGTCGAAAACGTGCAGTTTCGCGTCGGTTTTGGACGCAAATGAGGTGACAGTGATGAAAGGTGTACAGGTGCGGCTGGGACTTCTGATGCTCTGCGCGACGGCGGTAGGCGCGCAAACGGCGTCGTACGAAGGAGATTGGATCGGGACCCTCAAGGTGGGCCCCACAAAACTGCGGATCGGGCTCCACGTCACCCAAAAGGACGGGGCCTGGACGGGCAAACTCGACAGCCTCGATCAGGGCGCGATGGGCATCCCGATCGACTCCGTGACGGTCACATCTGGACTCCAGTTCGAGATCAAGGCGCTGCGGGCGCACTACGAGGGCTCGCTGAACGACGGCAAGATCGACGGCAAGTTCTCGCAGGCGGGAATGACGTTTCCGCTCGTTTTTGAGCGTGGGAAAGGCAAGGAGCCGAGCCGGCCCCAGAATCCCGTGGGCCCTGTGCCCTACGGATCGGAGGAGGTCGTCGTCCGCAACGGCGATATCCAACTGGCGGGGACGTTCACCTCCCCCAAACAGGGCGGACCGTTCACGGCAGTACTTCTGGTGACGGGGTCGGGGCCGCAGGACCGCGATGAGACGCTGTTCGGCCACAAACCGTTCCTCGTGATCGCGGATTATCTGACGAGGGCGGGGTGCGCCGTGCTGCGGCTCGACGATCGGGGGATGGGGAAGTCCACCGGCGATTTCCGGACCGCGGGACTGGCCGAGTTCACTTCCGACGCGCTGGCGGCGGTGGCCTGGCTGAAGGCGCGGCCAGAGGTGAAGCGCGCCGGGATCCTCGGGCACAGCGAGGGTGGAGCCGTGGGACCGCTGGCGGCGGTGAAGTCCGACGATGTGGCGTTCCTGATCATGCTGGCGGGACCGGCGCAGCCTTTCGACGAACTGCTGGTCGAGCAGTCGTCCGGCCTGATGCGGGCGGCGGGAGTTCCGGCCAACATCATCGACGCGAACTCGCAGATCGTTCGGGCGGTGACTGAGGTGGTGCGGAAGGAGCCCGACAATGCGAAGGCGCTTGAAGCGATGAAGAAGATCGCCGCGGAGTGGAAGGACAAGCAACCGCAACTGGCCTCGCAATTGGAGGGGCAGGCGGGAGGTATGGTGAGCGTGGAAATGCGGTCCCTGTTGGCCTACTCGGCGCCGGAAACACTGGGAAAGCTGCGGTGTCCGGTGCTCGCGCTGTACGGCGGAAAGGATCTGCAGGTTCCGGGGGACTCCAATCTGAAGGCGGCGGCAGCGGCTTTGGCGGCCGGGCATGTGGAGGCCGTGACGTTGGTGAAGTTGCCAGGCGTAAATCACCTGTTCCAGACCGCCAGAACCGGGGCCCTGGCCGAGTATGGGCAGAGCGAGGAGACGATCTCGCCGCGGGCGCTGGAGACGATTGGGAACTGGTTGAAGACGAACATCAACTAAAGCACGCCCGCAGCGGCAGGCCCTGCGCCGGAGCCGCAAACTCCGATATTATGGCTCCGCCGAGGCGAGCCCCCGGCCGGTTGCCGCCCAATGGCTAGGCGGACGCCGTGGATCCACGGAGATGTAAAGGCATGTTTCCTAATTCTCAAGTTGGAATGGAACGCAGACGCTTCCTGAGCTGCGCCGCCGGGATGGCCCTGCCCGCGTTATCCCCGGCCGCTCCCGCCGCTGGCGAATGGCGGAACCGGCAATCCGGCATGACATATCGCCGCCTTGGCCGCACCGGCCTGATGGTGTCGTCGATCGGAATGGGAGGCGACGACATCCGGCCCGACAACAACGACCAGGTGTTGTGGGCCATGGACCAGGGGTTGAACTACTTCGACACGGCGCCGCAGTATGGCAACGGACTCAGCGAGAAGGGCTACGCCGCGGTGCTGAAGGCGCGCGGGCGGGACAAGGTCTTTCAGGCCGACAAGGTGGCGCTGTTCTATAACAGCATGGCGCTGTACAAGCGCATCTTCGACAGCCTTCCCGAGGACGAGCAGACCCGCATCCGAGGCCGCGTCGAGGAACAGCTCAAGGCCGACGACGTGGAGAACCCGAACTACCTGGGCGGGTACTTCGCTGGTCAGGCGAGCGCGGTGCGCCAGATGGCCATCGCCGACATTATCTGCCAGAAGTACGCCGACCGTTTCGATCGGCAGAAGCAGTATAAGCAGTACATTATCAGCTCCGTCGAGGGCAGCCTGAAGGCGCTCGGCACGGACGCCGTCGATTGCCTGCTGATCCGCGGCATCGAAACGCCCAGCCAGGCGCGCAACACGCCGGAGATCTTCGAGGGCTTCCAACAGTTGAAGAAACAGGGCAAGGCGCGGTTCCTGGGCTTTTCGGCGCACAGCAATCCGGCGGCGATCCTGTCGGCGGCGCTCGACACTAACCAGTTCGACTTCGCCATGGTGGCCTACAACTTCATGAATCACTCGTGGCTCGACCGGGTGATTGAGCGCGCCAAGAAGGCGGATGTGGGCGTGCTTGCGATGAAGGCCAGCCGGTTCCTGCAGAATCCGTACAACCGGCGGCAGACCAACCCGGCGCGAGTGAAGGCGCTGGACGCGGCCGTGCCCGGCAACATGACGATCTTCCAGAAGGGCTTCCACTGGGTGCTGCAGAATCCGAATGTCAGCGGAGTGGTGATCGGCATTTCCGACATGGCGCAGGCGAAGGAGAACATCCCGCTCGCCATGACGAAGTCGTGAGGGTTCGGAGCCCAGCATGCCCGAACTCATACCGTTCCGATGGCCGGCGGAGTGGAAGGACCCGTCGCGCCTGGAGTTGCTGAAAGGCGCGCCGATCAACTGCCTGGTGGGAGCGACGGCTCCGCCGATTCCGCAGGGCGAACTGCCGTTCATCCGGCTGGACGACAAGGCGGCGACGGCGAATATCGCCTTGCGCGATGGCGTGTGGCCGGCGGTGCAGGCGGCCACCAAGAAATCCGGCGCCGCGGCGGGACCGACGGGCGATGCGTGGGTGGATTCCAACGCCTGGGTGATCCGGTTGGCCCACGTGATGGAGCCCGGGAAGCCGGTTTGGGTGAGCTATGAAGCTCCGGTCGACAACGCCGGACTCGGTCCGGCTGCGTTCGTCAAGCCGGTGATGGAGGCCGAAGCGTTCGGCGGGCGCTGGGTGATGGCGCTGAATAAGACCTTCCGTGAAGGTCTGGAGAACCGCTCGGACGCGGCGATGTCGGCCTGGCGCCGCATGATGGACGCGCATCGCTTCTTTGCGGCGCGCCGCGCATGGCGGGAGTGGCGTCCGGCGGCCGTGTTAGGCGTCATCTCCACGTTTGCGGGCGAAGGCGAGGCAATGAGCGGCGAGTTCCTCAACCTTGCGCCGAGACGGCATTTGGCCTATCGCGCGATGCTGGCGGCGGAGGCGGCGAAGGCGACCTTTGACGGGCTGAAGGCGATTGTCTATCTGGAGAACGAGGCGCCCAAGGGCGAGTTGCGCGACCGCCTGATCGCTTTCGCGAAGTCCGGCGGCCTGCTGATCGGTCCGAAGGGCATTGCGGATGTCGCGGGCGGCAAGCGGGTGGCCGAGCACACCGTCGCGTCGCTCGGGGCCGGCCGCGTCGCCATTCCTTTGCAGCCGTGGGACGATCCGTTCACCCTGGTGGCGCAGACGCACGTGCTGGTGGGACATCGCGAGGACGTGGTGCGGGTGTGGAACGCCAGCTCCACCGATACCTTCCCGCAGTTGGATGCGGCGGGAGGCAAGATGGTGGTCCACCTGGTTCCGTACGCTTCGGCGAAGACCCGATCGGTGACGCTGGGTATCGGACAAAGAGGCCGTATGGCCCGCATTCTACGGCTGGAGGGGGAAACGTCCGCCCGGTTGATGAAGGGGCCGCTCGGCATCGAGGTGGAGATCGGGGACCTGGAGAATTACGCGGCCGTGGAGGTGGAGCTGTGACGCACATCCGAAGGCGCGACCTGTTGGGC
Source organism: Acidobacteriota bacterium (assembly GCA_018268715.1). Lineage (GTDB taxonomy): Bacteria > Acidobacteriota > Terriglobia > Bryobacterales > Bryobacteraceae > TMP-7. Next base: position 4,837 of record JAFDVZ010000021.1, read on the forward strand.
GTTTGCGGCGGCGCGTGGCTTGCCGGGAGCGCGCGCGGGGCCGCGGCCGCCCGCGTTTCCGTCGTCCGATGCCCATCCTATAGCGGCGATGTCCTTGCCGCTGTCGGAGGCCTGTTCGATCAACTCGGCGGCGTCGACCGGCTGGCGGCCGGCAAGACGGTGGCGATCAAGATCGACATGAGCGGCTCCGTGCGGGCCCGCAACGGTTTCACGCCGGCATGGTTCACGCATTGGACGCATCCCGCCGTGATCGCGGCCGTGGCGCATCATCTATCGAAGGCTGGTGCGAAGCGGATCCGGATCCTCGAAAGCTCGCAGGAGAATGACCATCCGCTGGAGGACAACTTCCTGCTGGGCGGCTGGGATCCGGACCAGATCCTGAAGGCCGCGCCGAACGTTGAGATGGAGAACACGGGCGCAATGGGCGGCGCGCACAGCTATGCCCGGCTGAACGTGGCGGGGGGAGGCCTGATCTACCCGGGCTTCGACTTCAATCACAGCTACGCCGAGTGTGACGTGATGGTGAGCCTGGCGAAGATGAAGCAGTCTCCCGACACGGGCGTGGCGCTGACGATGAAGAACATGCTGAACGCCGCGCCCGGCACCATCTATGGCGACGCGGCGGGATTCGATGGGCCCTCGGCAAAGCCCTTCGGAGCGCTGAGCATGTTTCGCATCGGCAATCGCCAGCCATCGTCCGGCTCGCCGCCGGAGCGGGATCCGGAATCGTCCCGCGATCCGGGGTATCGCCTGCCGCGCGTCAACGTAGACATCCTGCGGGCGCGGCCCGTGCATCTGGCGATTGTCGATGGAGTGGAGACGCAGACCGAACTCGAGGCGCCGGCCGAAGAGGGTTCGGCGTTAGCGCCGGCGCACGTGCGGCCGGGTGTTCTGATGGCGGGATTCAGCCCCGTTTCAACCGATGCGATCGCGATGCAAGCGATGGGATTCGACCCAATGGCGCGGCGCGGCCAGGACCCGTTCCTGACATGCGACAACACGCTGGAGTTAGCCGAAGCCGCGGGTTTGGGTGTTCGCGATCCCGGCAAGATCGAAGTGGCCGGGGCGCGGGTGGACACGATACGTTTTCCGTTTCGGGGACGGCGATGACGCCGCCGCACGAACGGCTATTGAGGATAACAACAATGTTTTCGCGAAGAACCGCACTATTACCGGCGTTCGCGCTGCTGGCCTGTGTGGCCGGCGGGCAGACGCCAGAATCGCCGAAGGGCGTGGTGGCGCCCGGCGCCAAGCTGACGCTGATCTCCGACGGGTTCAAATTCACCGAGGGCCCGGCCGTCGACCGCGCCGGCAACGTCTATTTCACCGACCAGCCGAATAACCGCATCATGAAGTGGTCGGTGGATGGCAAGGTGACCGTCTACAAAGAGAACGCGGGCCGTTCCAACGGCATGTATTTCGACCGCAAAGGCAACCTGTATGCCTGCGCCGATGAGAAGAACGAACTGTGGCGGATTTCGCCGTCGGGCAAGGTGACGGTGTTAGTGAAGGATTACCAGGGCAAGCTGCTGAACGGTCCGAACGACCTGTGGATCCGGCCCGACGGCGGCATCTACTTCACCGATCCGTTCTACAAGCGCGACTACTGGAAGCGGGGAGCAAAGGAACAGGATGGCGAACATGTCTACTTCCTGTCGGCGAATCGCAAGAAGTTGATCCGAGTCACCGAGGATCTGCTGCAGCCCAATGGGTTGATCGGGACTCCCGACGGGAAGACGCTGTATGTCGCCGATATCCGGGGACGCAAGACCTATAGTTATACGATCAACAAAGACGGAAAGCTGACTGACAAGAAGCTGTTCGCCGACATGGGATCGGACGGCATGACCATCGACAATGAAGGCAACGTTTATGTGGTCGGAAAGGGAGTTACCGTGTATAACTCCCATGGCGAGAAGATCGACTATATCCCGGTGAGTAAGCCCTGGACCGCCAACATCACTTTCGGAGGGAAGGACCGGAGCATGCTGTTCATCACGGCCAGCGACTCCGTCTATTCCATCCAGACCCGCGTCCACGGGGTCAACTGAGCGAGAGCTGCGCTAGCAGCCCGTGGCGCCAGTCG
>JAFDVZ010000021.1:6974-168962 GCA_018268715.1 Acidobacteriota bacterium
CCTGGCTGCCCAAAGGGTTGCGGCGGCGCCGGGCGCCGGCTTTGTCGCCGCTCCTGTCCGATGTCCGGCGTCGCCTGCGTCGCTGCTCCTCGCCCTCGCTCCGGCGACGCTCGCAACGCGGCCCGCGGGACTTGCGCCACGGGCTGCTACGCCTTCAGATCCTTCAGGTAAGCGCAGCTCGCCTTCAGCGCGTCCATGTTGAGTTCGACGAAGTAGTTCTTCACGCCGCCTTTCCTGGCCGCGCCGAATAGCTTCTTCCAATCGACCACGCCCTGGCCCACGGCCACCATCTTCTTATCCGTCGCCGACCAGTCCTGCAGGTGCAGCGAGCCGAAACGGCCCGGATACTTCGCCATGAAGTCGGCGGCATGGAAGCCCAGGTTCACCACCGAGACCTGGAACTGCATCTTGACCAGCTTGGGGTCGAGCGTCTGCATCAGCTTGTCGTAAACTAGCACGCCGTCGATCTGTTTGAACTCGAAGTGGTGGTTGTGGAAGCCGGTGACCATGCCCGCGCCATGGATCTTCGCGGCGATTCCGTTCAGATCCTCGGCGGCCTTCACCCACTCGCTCATCGGCGCATCGGCCTTCACGCCGAAGGTGGACAGCACCATTTGCTTCAAACCTAACTCTTTCGCGAAGGCGATGCGCTCGTCCAGGTGTTCCTTCAACTCGGAGAAGTTGTAATGACAGCTTTCGCAGCCAAGGCCGGCCGCCTGGATGGACTTCTTCAGCTCCGAGGCCGAACGTCCCACCAGGAAGCCGTAGCCCGCCTTCTCATAGCCGGGAGGCGAGCACATCTCAATCATCTTGTAGCCAAACCCGGCTAACTCCTTCAGCGTTCCATCAAAGTCCTTGCCGAGCGCCTCCCGCACCGGGAAGGTCTGGCAGCCGATGGGAAAGCCCAGAGGGTTCGCCTCCACAAGGCCGGCCGCGGCGGCTGCGGCCGCGGCGCTCAGGAATCCACGTCTCGATAGCATGAAGAATCTCCTGTCAGGACGCTTTCGGCGCCCATCCATCGCGATATTCGCGAGTTAGATATTTGTTCGCCTCGGCGAAGTTAGTCACCTGCCGCGAGGCCGGGTCATACGCCAGCCGTTTGCGCGTTCTCAGCGCGACGGCGTATAGGTTCACCGCTTCGGAAATCGGCCAGGCGTTGACGAAAGCGCCGGGGGATTGCTGCTTCGCGCCCTTGCAGGCCGCGATCCACTGCTTGAGGCCGGACGATAACTCATTCTGATCGCGGCGCTCGCGCGGCGGCTCGGGCGGCTTCTTTTCCGACAGCAGCCAGGGGTTGTTGACGTGGAAGCCGCACAGGATCTTTCCCTTGTCGCCCACAAACATCATTCCTTCCAGCGGTAACTCCTCCACCTCTTCAGGCAGCGGGGGCCGAATTCCGCCGTCGTACCAGATCAGGTCGATTTGCGGACGGGCGCCCTTGGCGGGATAGCGGAAGCGCACGGCGCTGGCGGTGGGGAACGAGAAATCGTTGCGGATGGTGGTGGACACGCCGTTGCGCAGCACGCAATCGTGACTGAACATGGGATCGATGATGGTCGGGCCGCTCAGTTCGAGCGCGTCGAAAACCGTCCACAGGCTGTAGTGCCCCATGTCGGCCATCGAGCCGCCGCCGAAGTCGTACCAACCGCGAAACGTCATGTGGGTGTAGTCGGGATGATAGGGGCGCATGGCCTCCGGCCCGAGCCATAGGTCCCAATCGAAGCCGTTCGGAACCGGAGGCGCGCTGGTGGGGATGGAGGGGAACTGGGGCCATACGGGGCGGTTGGTCCAGTTATGCACTTCGCGCAGTTTTCCGATGGCGCCGCCGTTGATCCACGCCATCACCTGGTCCATGGAGCCGTTGGCGTCCCAGGGCATGAAATGGGTGGAAACGCCCGTTTGGCGGGCTGTTTCGATGGTCGTGTGCGCTTCTTCGAGCCGGTTGGCGATCGGTTTGTGGACGATGGCGTGTTTGCCCTTGCGCATGGCCGCCATACAAACGACGCCGTGCAGATGATCGGGAGTCATCACCTTGACGGCGTTGATATCCTTCTCCTTCTCGAGCAGTTCGCGGAAGTCGGCGTAGGCCGCGCAGCCCTTGTACTTGTCGGCGCCGCGGGCGTTGGCGTAGTAGGTTTCGACGATGTTTTGAGCGGCGTCGCGTCCTCCGGGGATGGGGTCGCCGGGGCCCGCCGTCCAATCCGGCTTGCCCAACAGGCGGCGCATCGAATTGCGGATGCCGTCGCGCGACCAGTCGCGATATTCACCGGCGTACTTGTTGGGGTCGCACACTGCCACCACCTGGATTTCGGGCGAAAGCAGGAGCGGCGGCAGCTCGCGCAGGCCTTCGGTGCCTACGCCGATGTGCGCAAGCGTGATTTTGTCGCTTGGGGCGACGTAGCCCGGGCCGCCCAGGGCGTGCCGGGGAACGATCATGAAACTGGCGGCCGAGCCCAGAAACGTTCGCCGGTTTGAATCGACAGACATAATTTCCTCCCGCGCCCGGAATCATACTGAAGTTCCAGCGGACTGGCAACCCAAGGCGCCTCGGCGGCAGGCGCGATTCGGCGCAACACGCTGTTCGCGCGCGGGCATACAATGACCGTGGATTCTCATGCGCTATCCTCGCTTCCTATCCCTCATGCTGTTTGCCGGCGCCGCCGCGACAGCCGGAAACTCGGTGTACACCGCTCGCATTGAAGACGCCAAGGCGCAGTATTTGACGCGCGCCTCATTCGCGGTCCACGCGGATGGCGCCGGCGACGACACCGCCGTGATTCAGGCCGCCATCGACAAAGTGGAAGAGACCGCCGGCGAAGGCGTCCTCTTCATCCCCGAGGGCCGCTACCGCATTACTCACACCGTGTTCGTGTGGCCGGGGGTGCGGATCATCGGGTACGGCAAGACGCGGCCGGTCATGGTGCTGTCCGATCGCACGCCAGGCTATGACAAAGGCGTCGCCGACATGTTCTTCTACGCTGGATTCCGGATGCGCCAGCCGCGCGGCGATGCCGCCGCGGCGCCTCCGGGCGGCATGGCGCTGGGTTCGTTTCGTTTTCCGGACCCGCCCCCGGGCGCGGTTCCTCCGGCGCGCATACCGGACGCCAATCCGGGCACGTTCTATTCGGCGATGAGCAACGTCGATTTCGAGATTGGCGAGGGGAACGGCGGCGCCGTGGCTGTCCGGTTCCACGCCGCGCAGCACGCCTTCCTGGCTCATATCGACTTTCACCTGGGCTCCGGATTGGCCGGCATCCACGATGCGGGCAACGAGGGCGAGGATCTGCATTTTTACGGCGGGCGCTACGGCATTCTGACGAAGAAGCCGTCGCCCGCCTGGCAGTTCACGCTGATCGATTCGACGTTTGAAGGCCAGCGGGAGGCGGCGATTCGCGAGAATGAGGCGCAGCTTACGCTGGTTCACATCACCTTCCGCAATGTGCCTACGGCCGTCGCGATCGACCGCGATTACTCCGATCAGCTGTGGATCAAGGATTCGATGTTCGACAACATCAGCGGCCCGGCCATCATCGTCAGCAACGAACAGAGCCGCCTGACTCAGGTCAACGTGGAGAACGCCGTTTGCCGGAACGTGGCCGTGTTCGCCAAGTTCCGCGAGAGCGGCAAGACGCTGCCCGGCCGCGGCGCAATGTACGAGGTGAAGACGCTGGGCCACGGCCTGATGCTGCCCGCCGAGGGGGCCGCCGGGACCATTCAAACGAAGTATGTCGCCGAGCCGCTGTCCGCCATGCCGCCGGCGAAGCCGAACGCCATCGCGGCGCTTCCCCAGGTCGGCGAGTGGTTCAATCTGCGCGACGCCGGGGCGGTGGGCGACGGCAAGACCGACGATACGGCGGCGATCCGCAAGGCCGTCGCCGAGCATCGCGTGGTCTATGCGCCGGCCGGCTACTACGTGGTCACCGATACGATCGCGTTACGCCCCGATAGCGTGTTGATCGCGCTGCACCCGGATGTTACGCAGTTCGTCCTGCCGGATCGCACGCCCGCTTTCCAGGGGCCTGGCGCTCCGCGCGCGATTGTCGAGGCTCCCTTGGGCGGCAAGACCATCCTCTACGGACTCGGAATCGCCGCCAATGGCGTCAACAGCCGCGCCGTGGGCGCTCTTTGGATGGCCGGGGCGGACTCGATGGTGAACGACGTGCGCTTCCACGGCGGGCACGGCACCAATGGAGCCAATGGCAAGAGAATCAACCCCTACAACAACACGCATACTTCCGACCCTGACATTCATCGCCGCTGGGATTCGCAGTATCCGAGCCTCTGGGTGAAGGGCGGCGGCGGCACGTTCGCCAATATCTGGACGCCCGACACCTTTTCGCAGACCGGACTGTACGTTTCCGACACCACGGTTCCCGGGCGCGTCTACGAGTTATCGAGCGAACACCACGTCCGCAATGAAATCATGCTGAAGAACGTGGCGAATTGGGAGTTATACTCGCTGCAGACGGAGGGGGAGAGCGGCGAAAGCGCGTTTGCTTACTCGTTGGATATCGAGGGTTGCCGTAACCTGACCATCGCCAACTACCATGGTTACCGCGTGGTGAGGAGTTATCAGCCGTTTCCCTACGCGGTTCGCGTCGGTCATTCGCGAGACATCCGGTTTCGTAACTTCCACGTGGATAATAACAGCTCGATAGCGGGCTGCGCCAACGGCTGCGTCCAACTGGTGCGCGCCGGCCGCGTATCGTACGCGGACGCGATTGTGAACGAGACGGCCCACACCCAGGTGCGCGACCGCGAGTTCGCCTGGCTGGACCTGAATGGCAAGGGGCCCGCGCCGCAGACGTCGAAGGCCGCCGTTGAGAAGATCGCCTCGGGATTCGTGAATCTTTCGGGCGGGGCGGCGGACAGCAAGGGAAACCTGTACTTTGTCGACGTGCGCCGCCAGAATATCTATCGCATCTCGGCGGACGCCAAGGATGTGACGCTGCTGCGGCAGAATCCGCTGGAGCCGGTGAATCTGACTGTGGACAAAGCAGGGAATGTGATCGTTCTGTCGACCGGCGGCATGCGGGAGACGGTCTACGCGTTCCGGCCGGATGCTCCGGACGATCAGATGACGGTGCTGGAGCGCCAGCCGGCTCAGGCTCGGCCCGGCGTGCGCGTGGCGCTACCGGTGGACTACTGGGTAAACGGCGATTTCAGTAACACGCTGAATGTCGAGACCTATGAGTATGTGACTCTCGACGAGAGGTTTCGCGCCAAGATGTCGGCGCGGAAACCCTTCCAATATGTGTCTCCCGATGGGTCGGTGTACATTCCCGCCAATGAGGCGTTCATCCAGGGCGAGCCGTACTTCGGCCATAAGTGGACCGACATTCTGATGCCCACCGGGTTGGTGCAGACCGAGCCGGGAAAGACTTTCTATGTCACCAATGAGTCCGACCAGAGGACTTACAGCGGCAAGGTGAACGACGACGGGACGTTATCCGACCTGAAGGTGTTCGCCTATCAGGGCGGAGAGAGCCTGGCGCAGGATGGCGGCGGGAAGGTCTATCTGGCCGCCGGGCAAATTTACGTGTATAGCAAGGACGGCAAGCCGCTGGACATCATCCGCGTGCCGGAGCGCCCGACCCACCTGGTGTTTGGCGGACCGGACGGGCGGACGCTGTTCATCCTGACCAATACATCGGTTTTCGCCACCCGAGTGCAGTAGTCCCGGGGCTCAGGCGAGCTTTACGTAGAAGCGTTTGTTGATGCGGCCCTTGTTCTCCGTCCGGGTGATGGAGAACTCGCCTACCTGGGCGGTGGAGTGGACATGCGTGCCTCCGCAAGCCTGCGCGTCGAAGCCCTCGATTTCGACGACGCGGACCTTGCCGTCCACCACGGGTGGTTGCGCTTCGAGCGTGCGCAGGAGTTCCGGGCGAGCGCGGAATTCGTCCTCGGCGATGGTGTAGGATCGCAGCGTGGAGCGGGAGGAAAGGACCTCGTTCACGCGGCGTTCGAGCGCGTCGCGGACCTGTGTGCTCAGGGTTTCCAGCTTGAAGTCGATGCGTGAATACTCGACGCCGATCTGGGCGCCGGTGATCCAACCGCCATATTCGCGGAGCGTGATCGTGTTGAGCACGTGCAGCACCGTGTGGTAGCGCATGAAGGCCATCCGGCGGGCGGCGTCGAGGGCGAGATGCGCCCGGTCGCCCAGCGCGGCGGTGGCCGACGAGGCATGCCAGATCAGCCCATCGGCGTCACTTGAGGCGGAGGCAATCTCTGCCTGTAGTCCGCTATCGAATGTGACGAGGCCGCTATCGGACGGCTGCCCTCCGCCGCCCGGATAGTAGCAGGTTCGATCGAACGCCAGCGCGCCGTCGCGAATGGCCGCCACCATCGCGTCGCACTCGAATAGATAATCGTCTTCGTGATAGAGGCGCCGGGTCGAGATCGACATCCTAACAGGATATCCGGCGCGCCCCAGCCGCCGTTACGGCCGCCCCAGGCCGGCCAGTTCGCTCAACTCGTCCATCATCTCGTTCAGACCCTGAGCCTGCGCCGCGATTTCCTCGCTGGCCGAGGCGGACTCTTCGGCCGAGGCTGCGGCGTTCTGAGTCACCTGCTGCATCTGGACAATGGCCCTGGCGACGCGTTCGATGCCCTTGGCCTGGTCATCACTGCCGGCGCGCACTTCCTCCACCGCGGTGCGGACCGTGGCGGAGCTCTCCGTGATCGCCCGGATCACCGCGGCGACCTCGGTCATTCTGGTTCCGCCCGCGTTCGACCGTTCGATGGACTCCTCGATCAAGCCGGCGGTGTCCTTGGCGGCCTGCGCCGACCGGTGCGCCAGATTCCGGACTTCATCGGCGACGACGGCGAACCCGGCACCCGCTTCACCGGCCCTGGCCGCTTCGACAGCGGCGTTGAGGGCTAGGATATTCGTCTGGAACGCAATCTCGTCGATCACCTGGATGATGCGCGAGATCTTGCCGCTCGAGGCGGTGATCTCCTTCATCGAAGTCACCATGTGATCGAGCGCCTGATTCCCTTGCGCGACGCGCTCATCGACGGAGCCCATGACGGACGCCGCGCGGTGCGAGCTGTCGAGGTTGCTGCGGGTCATCGACAGGATCTCCTCGGTGGACGCGGACGTCTCTTCAATGGAGGCCGCCTGCTCGGTGGCGCCCTGCGCCAGCGACTGGCTTACCGCGGCCACCTGCCGGGTGGCACGGCGAATCCGGTCCGCGCGCTCCATCACACCGGCGATGAGCTTGCGCAGGACGCGCGAGGCGCGGTGGGCGGCGACCAGGAGCGCTCCCAGAACAATCAGCGCGAACGCGTCGATGCCGACCACGATCCAGCGCGCCTGGCTCATCCGCCGCGCGCCGCGGTCCGCTCCCGCCTTCATGATGTCCTTCTGCAACTGGGTCAGGCCTTCGGCCGCCTTCTCCATGGCCACGCCCGCTGGCGCGCCGTGGTCGCGGTAGAGCACGGAGGCCTCATCGAGCTTGTCCTCCAGGCAGAGTTCGGAGATGCGCCGGAAGCATTCGACGTGCTTGGCGATGTGTCCTTCGAGCGCGGTCAACAGATTCTGACTCTCCTGAGTGGTCAGCAGTTGCCTGAGCGCCGCCAGTTGTTCCTGTGCGCCAAGTCTCCTCTTTTCGTAGTCCTGGTGCGTCTTCTTGAACCCTTTGTCATCCTTCTGGATGCGGTTCAGCAGCAGACCCCTCTGGCCGGTGCGCATTCCATTGGCGATGGCCTTCAGTTCTCCCGCCCTGGCCAGGGTGTCGGCGGTGCGGCCGGTGGCGGTCACCAGCTCTTCTCCAACCTGGTTCAGCGAATAGAGCGCCGCCACGGTCAGGCTTAGCACGGAGAGGGGAATCGCAATCAGTGTCAGGCGAATTCTGGCGGAAAGGGTCATGGGTTGATCGGGATCGACTGGGTTCGATCTGTGCTCCTACAGGTCTCGTATCGACCGGAACCGGAGAATCGAGTGGAATATTGCCGGTTCAGACAGCTGTTTCCGGCCTTTTTCCGCCACAACAGATACTTCTCGCGCGGGCGCCGGGACTCCTGGCGGGTCTGGAGCCGCGCTGGGGGGCCATGCTACATTCGTTACAGGCGCCTCGCCCCGCGGGCCCTTAGCACAGCGGTTAGTGCAGCGGACTCATAATCATCAAGATTTTTAGAATCAATAACTTAGCATTGGTGACAACGGTTGCGCCCGATTGCTAATCTTCGCTAGTCTTCAGGCACTTAGATCGCCCCTGATCCAATGGGCTCGCAACCGAGAGCAACGCTTCTATGCAGGGGGTGGGCACAAAAATGGGCACAGTCTCGGCACGGGTTCTGACGAGTCCGGTGCCCTACCCCGTTTGGACCCCCACCCCCACACCGAGGGGGAGGGGGCGGTCCGAATAAAACGGTCCCTAGATCCACGACGTCACAAGAGTCCGCGAGCGAAAACACCGGTTTGCGTTTCGGTTTCAAAGGGAGGGTGCGTTGATCCTGCGTGGCCACCTACGCCTATATTCGGAAACCGACAGCCCCGCAGAAGTCCGGGCAGAAGCGCAAACCGGACCCACGCGCTTCGGCGCAACAGATCCGGCAGTCCTTACGTAGTCGACAGAAGATATATAATCCGCAGGTATGAGGCCATTGTTTCTATTCATATACCTTGCGGTCTCTGCGTGGGCGCAGGGCGAACCAACGCACACAGTTTTGACACATAGCCTGCCCAACGGCAGGCTATGGAGGAACTTAGATGCAGACTCAAAACTGCTATTTGTGGCTGGATACGTGACCGGCGTTTCGCATGCCACGACACTAGCGATGGCGATGGAGGCAGCAGAGCATCGCAAGGATCGTCGCTTTTCGCAGTTCATTCTCCAGACCGCACTCGCTCGGTCGATGGATAACAACGATCGTTGTGCTGCACTAGATCGTTTTTATGGAACACCAGAGTATGCAGTCATAACAATAGCGGACGCTCTGGAAGTGATAGCCGCACGGGCTTCAGGAGAGGATGAGGCGGCTATCAACAAGATGATTTCGGGGTTACTTGAGACACTAGCAAGAGGACAACACTGAGCGTGCCCGTCAACGCAACAGCCCGCATAGATTCACCATTTTTCAAACTCGGCTGTCGGGTCGGATACCCTGTCGAACAGGCCCACTTGCGTGATGCGGAGGGAATATACTAGGTCTCGACAACGCCATGTCAAAACGGAGTCTCCCGATAGCGGTTATCGTCTTCGCCGTCGGCTGCAACGACCAGTCTCAGCGCATCGCTGAACTCGAAAACCATAACAGAGAACTGGAATCAAAGCTCGCCGCTGGCGCGAATCAAGCACCCCTATCCGCCCAAAAGACCTGCGCAACTCAGGCGAAGGAGTATCTCCGAAATTACGAGTTTCCAGAGGGAGGTCGCCTCCTGTACAGCATGAATCACTACAACACTCGGCTGAAACGGTGTTTGGTGCGATTCGCGTACACGACAGGGCCACCGGGTCATCTTGAGTGGTACAACGAACGTCTGCCACCCTATGTCGAAGTGGCCGTCGCCGATGCCTTTGAAGGGAAGACGTACGCGTCTTACGGAGATTCGCTGCCCACGAGGGAATGTAGGGTGATTGTGTTCTCTACCGAGGAGGAGACGAACTGTCGCAATGAGTTCGAGTTTTATGAGTTTATCAAGCCGTATATGGAGCAGTGATTGGTTGCTCTCCCGGCGGGTTAGAAAACAGATCGGGGTAAGATTATAGTGGCCGCCTAGTTCGACGGAACGACAAACCGAGGACCCTGCCCGGCTGGCGGCTACTCGACAATGCAGGGCATCGCGGAGGGAGCGGTGTTGAAGTACACGTCCGCCACATTTGACGTAGATACGCCCGAACTCATCAAGTGCGAAACGCGGTTTATTCGACAGTTCGCCGAAGATATCCGTCCGCATCAAAGGAGGCATTCCGATGGGCTGTTGCGCCTAGCTGGTCTCGATGACACTGGTGCATGTTTACCTACGAAGCTGAAGAACCAGCTATCAACAGCCGTCCGTCGCGTTTTCGATCTACGCCTCAAAGCCCATGCGCGATTTTTTGGTGGCGATGCAGAGGTTGGATACAGCAAGTATCTTCTCGACACAATCATTCCCGAGGTCAAGGCTAGATTCTCTGACGAGTTGCTTCTAAACCGAAACGGAAACAATCGCTTCGAACCGATAACGCATTTTGTTCTCTGGTACGCCATCGATGAAGGCTTGCAGACGCATGCCAATTTGCGGCCACGCCCCAAAGACAGCTTTCAACCCGAATTGGGATACAACATATCCCGTCTACGGCGTCTGAAAGGGTGGACGGGCAAGAAGTTCTCGGAATTGGTTCACTGCTCGCACGACACAATGAAGGACATCGAAACGGGCAAGACCGATCCTCACCCCGAAACGCTCGCGGAAATCATTCGCGTCCTGGAAGTCACTCAAAAGCAACTACTTAGCTGACCACGACAAACCCCACCAAAGCTCCACTTTACGGTTTTTCGAATGCCGAGCATTGTTGAATTAGCAGAGCACCTGCTAAGGAACAATGAACACGGAAAATCAAATCTCACACCTCTTGAACGAGCGCGAAGTATCACGACTATTGAATATCTCCCTTGCATCGGTGCGCCGGTGGCGCCTCCTTCGCCAAGGTCCAAAATACCTGAAGGTTTCGGCGGCGGCTGTCCGATACAGACCTGAAGATATCTCGGCATGGCTTGATTCACGTCCAACTGGCGGCCAACCGGAGGCACGATGACGCCGACCACCAAGACAAGCCTCCCAGTTCACTGCAATATAGCCGAGATCCATCGCGGTATCGATACTTTGTTTGTGGCGGGAGACGTTATCGAGGTGCGGATCCCGAAATGCGGCCAGTACGGCACCGTCTCCGGCTACTTCGATAACTTCGATTCGCTCGCGTCAGCGTTGGCCCGAGCAGATGAACGGTATCGTCCGCAGGGGATCTATTACACGATCAACCCGGTGCTCCCGGCCTTGCTTGCCCGCGCGTGCAATCGCCTTCGCGAGCGCGCTGACCTCAGCACATCTGACGCCGATATCCTGCGCCGTCGCTGGCTGCCGATAGACCTCGATCCGGTGCGTCCTGCCGGTATCAGTTCCACCGACGAGGAACATGAAGCAGCGCTCACCCGTGCCCGCGACCTGCGTTCGGAATTGGCTGCAGAAGGGTGGGGGCCGTCGATCCTTGCCGATAGCGGGAATGGGGCGCATGTGCTGTTTCGCATCGACTACGCGAACGATGCCGAAGCGCTCCGGGTCGTCGCGAGCGTGTTGGGGAAATTATCCGACCGCTATTCGGATGACCGCGTCAAGGTCGATGTGACGTCGGCTAACGCAGCTAGGATTTGGAAGGCGTACGGCACGATGGCGCGAAAGGGAGATCCTATCCCGGTCCGGCCACATCGACTGAGCCGCGTGTTGGAGGTACCGTGCAACCAATAGATCCAGCGTTTCTCGCACAGCAGGCCGGCGTGTGCAACAGGCCTGAGTTGTCCCCTCCACCCCTTGCAACAGGATTTGACATGGACGGGTACGTCGCTTTATACGGGTTTCCTGTGCTTCGTCGCAAGCCGTGGAACGCGCATCCTGGCGGCACGATTATCGAGTTGAAAAAGTGCCCACTCGATCCTAGCCATGTGGACGGCTCGGCAGCATTCACCATCTCCGCCGATGGTGTCCCGGGCTTTTCATGTCACCACAACGGGTGCAGCAAGAAACACATCGGGAATGTGTTCGCGCGATTCCCGCGACCCCAGAGCCATCATGTGCAGCCGGTGCGCGCCACCGATGATAAGTGGTCAATTGCGATGATTCCATCAGTGTGGACATACAATGCTGACCTTTCGTGGATTGTCGATGACTTAGTTTCGGAAGGCGGCGTTACGCTCTGGACGGGTGATTCCGGTGTCGGAAAGAGCACCGTCGCGTTGGCGATGTGTGGCGCGGTGGTTCACGGTGTCCCATTTCTTGGCCGCCGAACCGTTCAACGTCCCGTACTGTACGTTGATAGGGAGAATCCGCTCGCAGTGGTACGCGACCGTCTTGAACGGCTCGGAATTGCTGAAACACAGGACATCACTATCTGGGGCGGGTGGGTGGAACCCGCCCCGCACCCGCCGTCGTCGCCCAATATCCTGATACACGCGAAAGAGCATCGGCCACTCATCGTGTTTGACTCGCTGGTCGCTTTCCATACGGGATCTGAACAGGATGCCTCTGAAACGCGGAGGCACATGCAGATGTACCGCGACCTGGCTTCTGCGGGGGCTTCCGTAGTAGTGCTTCATCACACCGGGAAGGCCGAGACGTCGCGGCAGTACCGGGGATCCAGTGACATTAAGGCCGCTGTCGATTCCGCATGGCTTCTGGAATCCCTTTCCGAGGTCAGCGAGGGCATCAAGTCCCTTCGTTTGACGCCCTACAAATCACGGATAGCGTTAGCAGAACCCGTTCGATTCGAGTTTTCGGGCACCGTCTTCACGGTGTCGTCCGAACGCTGCGAAACGAACCGGGAGGTTATCGAGCGCATCGTGCGGGATAACCCGACCGCCAGTGAACGGGAGATCGTGATGCTGGCCCGTGGGGCGGGAGTCACGAAACAGCGCGCGGAGCAACTCCTGAAAGACGGCGAACGGTCTCGGTGGCTCGACGTCGAGGTTGGCCGTCGTGGCCGCAAGACGTATCGCTTGGCGGTGGTGGAAGTTGAGATCTGAAGCGACTGTCCCAGTTTCCCGCACCCTAGTGTCAGGAAACTGGGACAGTCAGTCCGGAAAGGGGTTTCCATGCAACTTGAACAGGCAATCATGGCGCTCAGACAAGCTGGCGAACTGAGCACAGACCGAGGCCGGATTCGATATCGTGGCCCAGCGGGTTCAGCGACCGTCAGCGAGGCACTAACCGCGTTGCGCCAAAACCGAGAGCAAGCCATTGCAGTTCTTGAACGTAACGAGCCGGACGCAATCCAGGAACGGCTAGAAACAGCACTCAGGGGAAAGGCAATTGAGCTGTGGTCCGATGGCGCTGGTGAGCGATTCTGGCTAGTCGCTGACGAACCGGACGCGGACCGTGTGGCCGAACCGCGAGGGAGAATCTATACGGCAGCGGAGGCGCGTATGCTCATTGCCATTGCGGACCCGACAGTTGTTCGCGAAGTCCATCAGTGGAAGCGCGCGACCAATGCTGTTGTAGCGTCCGTCGAGGGTGTACCGCGACTTGGGACGGCGAGAAAGGATTGATTCCATGCGTCCAACTTCAGCGGGTTCGTACATCGATGCCAGTACCGCTTCAAACGAAACTCTGACGGCATTCGATTTTCGTCCGGTCGCAGAAGCTGCGGCATTGCTCAGCATCCATCCGGACACGATTCGGCGATGGATCCGACAAGGACGGATACCGGCGTTCGGTGTTCGCCGGGCTTACCGTGTTCGGCTGAACGATCTTCTCCCGCCGGTTGTGATTGATCCCGTCCGGTCACGGACGGACAAGTCGAAATAGCGTGTTGGTTGCCCACCCGGGCTGGCAGGGTGGGGAGAGCACTGCCCCCTAGGGTGGCGACGCGTGTAAGTGCTTTGTATTCAGTGTTGATACTATTTGTACAGAATTGGTATTGACTGCCAAGGATTGTGATGCCATACTCAGGGCATGACTAAGGCGCATGCTTACCTCAGAGTCAGCGGGAGGGGGCAGGTGGAGGGTGACGGATTCACGCGGCAACTCAAAGCCATCCGAGAGTACGCTGGCGCGAACGCCATCAAGATCGTGAACATTTATCGCGAGGAAGGCGTAAGCGGGACGAAGGACCTGGAGAACCGCCCTGCGCTTCTGGAACTCATGACGGCACTCCACTCGAATGGGGTGAAGCTGGTGTTGGTCGAGAGACTTGACCGGTTAGCCCGGGACCTGATGGTTCAGGAGACGATCATCGGCGACCTTCGTAAAAACGGCTTCGAGCTAATCTCGGTGACGGAACCGGACCTCCTTCAGGATGACCCATCACGAAAGTTGATGCGACAGATTTTCGGTGCTATCGCCGAGTACGAGAAGACAATGATCGTGCTGAAACTCAGAGGTGCCCGCATTCGTGCGAAAGCGAAGCGGGGGCGCTGTGAGGGGCGGAAGGCATTCGGCTACTACGAAGGTGAGGCGGAAGCGTTGGAGCGCATGAGAACGCTCAGAAACGAGGGTATAGGCTTTGACCGCATCGCCGTGAAGCTGAATGAGGAAGGCGTGCCGACCCGCACCGGCAAGCCGTGGCACGGTATTGTGATTAACCGAATTCTGAAGGCAACGGGAAAGGAGAAATGAACGATGGCTGTCTACAAGCGCGGTGGCGTGTGGTGGTATCGGTTCAAGTTCGATGGAACACTCGTGCGCCAGAGCACGAAGCAGGGTAATAAGCGGACGGCGGAGCAGATCGAGGCGGCCCAGAAGACGCAACTTGCCAAAGGCGAGGTGGGAATCGAGAAGAAGGCGAAAGCACCGACGCTACGGGCCTTCGCCGGGCGCTTTGCCGCCGAGATTGAGGTAAGGTGTGCGGAAAAGCCGCGTACGATCGGCTTTTACAGGGAGAAGCTTCAAAGGCTACTCGAATACCCAAGGCTGGCAAATGCACGACTGGATCACATCTCCGAGGAATTGATCGCTGACTACGTCCAGCACAGGAGCACCAAGGTAGCACCGGCAACTGTAAACCGGCAGCTGGCGACACTTCGCCGGGCCCTGCGCCTAGCCTACACATGGAGGATCATCGACCGGCTACCGCGGATAGAGATGCTTCAGGGCGAACGCAATCGGGAATTCGTCGTTTCGCCCGAACAGGAAGGGCTTTATCTCGAAATAGCTCCCCAGCCCTTGCGGGATCTTGCTTTGCTCCTTGTCGACACCGGTATGCGAGTCGGCGAGGCGCTCGCGCTCGAATGGCCGGACGTACACTTTGAGGCGGCACCGGGTGCTCGCGCTGGATACCTCCACATTCGGGGTGGGAAATCAAAGAACGCGCGCCGAAACCTCAGCATGACGGCGCGCGTGCGAGCCACACTTAGCAAACGGGCGTCCGCGGCTTCAACCCTGTACGTGTTCGCCGGAGCCGCCGGGCGGCCGTACGTCGGTACCTACCTGGATCGCGTCCATAAGCGCGTCCGCGATACACTAAAATTACCAAAGGATTTTGTGCTTCATTCGTTCCGACACACGATGCTGACGCGCCTTGGCGAAACCGGGACGGATGCGTTCACCATCATGAAGATTGCCGGACACAGTAGCGTGACGGTTTCCGAGAAGTACGTGCACCCGACACCGGAAACGATGGAGAAGGCCTTCGAGCGTCTTGAAGCTTTGCACGGAGGGGGCACAAATATGGGCACAGTGCCAGAAAGCCCGAACGCGACTGTGGTTGTAAGTCCTTTAGTTTGATAGATAAGGGCCCTTAGCACAGCGGTTAGTGCAGCGGACTCATAATCCGTTGGTCGTAGGTTCAAATCCTACAGGGCCCACCAGGTTCTCCGTCGCCGGCCGGCTCCAGTGTCGATGAGCCGGTTCGTGCTACACTCGCCAGTCATCCATGGACAGCACCGGTCGCGCCTTCGGCGTTCGCCAACTCGTGTTCTATTTCAGCCTGATGTCGTTGCTCGTGAATGTGGTGAACCCCGGCTTCCTGCTGGACATTCCGACCTCCTACATGCTGAAGAACGTGCTCCACGAGTCGGCGGCCCGAATCTCCCTGTTTCGCCTGATTACCGCGATTCCGCTATTTCTCGCCTTCGCCTTTGGCATAGTGCGCGACCTGTGGAATCCGCTCGGCCAGCGCGATCCGGGATATTTCCGCATCTTCGTGCCGGTGATGGCCGGCGTGCTCGCGTGGATGGCGTTCTCGCCCACAACCTACGCCGGCCTGATTGCCGGAATGCTGTTGGCGACCGTGGCCTACTCGTTCCTCAACGCAGCCGCGCAGGGGTTGACCGCTCTGATCGGTCAGGAAGCTCGCATGAGCGGGCGGCTGAGCGCGCTTTCGAACTTCTTTCTGTTTCTTCCAGTGGCGGCGGCCTACTTCGCCTCGGGATTCCTGTCCGAACGGTTGTCGTCTCGCCAGATCTTTCTTGCCGTCCTACTGCTGACCACAACGCTCGGGGTGTTCGGCTATTGGAAGCCTCGCTCCGTCTTCAGCCAGGCCTATGACAACCCGCGCGCCCAGGGCTCGACCTTCCTTGGGGATGTTCGGAGGCTCCTGAAGCACCGGGCGATCTATCCGGTGGTGTTGATCAACCTGTTGTGGAACTTCGTTCCCGGCTCCTACACGCCGATGCAGTTCTTCCTGACCAACGAACTGCACGCGCCGGATGCGACCTATGGGAACTTCCTCGGCCTGTTGAACCTCTTCTTCCTTCCGTCGGCCTTCCTGTACGGCATCCTGTGTCAGAAGTTCCCGCCGCGGAAACTCCTGGTCTGGTCGGTGATCATAGGGATCCCGCAGTTCATCCCCATGGCGTTCATTCACACGGGACAGCAGGCTCTTCTGGCCGCGGTCCTGATCGGGCTGGCGGGCGGCTTGGCCAACGTCGCATGTATCGACGTTGCGATCCGCGCCTGTCCGCCGGGGCTGCAGGGAACCATGATGACGATGGTGGCCGCTACGTTCGCCGTCTCCTCCCGCGGCGGCGACGTGTTGGGGTCGTGGATCTATGATCTCAGTCCGGCGTACGGCTTTCGCTATTGCGTTCTGGCGACGACCTTGACCTACGCGCTGATCCTGCCGGTCATCCCGTTCATCCCCAAACAGATCATAGCCGCCGCCGATGGCGAACCGAACCCCGAGGAAGAAGCGTCGGTGCTTGAGGAAGTCCGTGGCCAGGCGCCGGATCGGGTCGCGCGGCCTTGAAGGCGCCGTCGATGAGCGGCGCGGTTGAGGGGCGGCGCCCCGACCGGTCACGACGCCAGGGCGAGCGCCTCGTCCGCGACGAGTCTCATGTTGTTCAACGTCTCGGCGAGCGACATTTCGCGGATTTGCAGAATCTCGACGGTGGGCGCAATCGCCCGTATCCAGGAAGCGAAACTCGGGGAGTCGGTGACTACGAACGGGTAGCCCCACGGATTGGCGCGAAAGGTCGCGCACGCCAAAGCGGCCGTATCGCAGCGGCGCACAACGTAGTTCGAATCGGTCCAAAGGGACGCGATTTTCTGGCAGCGTCCAACGTCGCTGTCGAAGATCAGCACGGACTTGGACATTCTAACGATTAAGTGCGAGCAGAGCGCGGGCTTTCTCAGGGCGCGCCCCCATCGGACCGGCGCCGCGCCTCCAGTTTCTGATAGAGCCAGCGCCGCGCGTCGGAAAACTGGCGCTGCATGGTCCGCAGGGGAATCCCCAAGGCTTCCGCTGTCTCGTCGTCGGTAAATCCGGCGAAGAACTTCAACTCGACCACCGAACACCAGTCCGGATGTTTCCCGTCCAACTCATCGAGCAGGGAGTTAATCGCCACGGCCGTCTCCAACTGCGCGTCCCGTCCGCGCAACATCTCCTCGAGTCCTTCGATCGGGAGTTTCGCGCCCTTCGGCCGGCCCCGCGCGTGATCGATCAGCAGCCGCCGCATGGTCCGCGCCGCGATGGCGAAGAAATGGCGGCGGTTTTCCCAGTCGCGCTCCCTGGCGTTCACCAGCCGGAAGTACGCCTCGTTCATCAGGGCCGTCGCCTGCAGGGAGTGATCCTGGCGCTCGCCGCCCATCATGTACTGCGCCAGCTTGTGAAGATCCGGAAGGACCAGCGAGAACAGGCGCTCTTCCACGCTCCGGTCGCCCGAACTCCAGGCGCGCAACAACGTGGTGACGTCTCCGGCGGCTTGCGGACCCATCGACTCTCCCTCCGAGGGTCCGATTTTACCGCATCCCCGCCGTCAGGCCTCGCCGACCCAGCGTCGCAACGGGCGGGCGGCCAGAACCAGCGCCAATCCGCCCACGATCGTCACCACCGCCACGCTGTTGAACAATGTCGACGGCGAGTAGGCGCCGTACAGCGACGCGACCCGGCCGCCCACGTAGTTGCCCACCGAAATCGAGAGGAACCACAACCCCATCATGAGGCTCGCCACACGGGCGGGCGCGAGTTTCGTCATGACGCTCAACCCGACCGGGCCCAGGCACAACTCGCCGCAGGTCTGAACGAAGAAGGCGAGCACCACCCACTCCGGCCCCACCCGGGCGCCCGGCCCCGCGACGCTCGCGGGAATCCCCAAGGCCAGGAACCCCAAACCCACCAGCACGAGGCCCACGCAGAACTTCATGAAGCTCGAGGGATTCCGCCGGCCCATGCGGATCCACAGCCAGGCGAACACCGGCGCCAGCGTGATGACGAACAACGAACTCAACGACTGGAACCAACTGGAGGGGAACTCCCGCCCGAAGGCGTGGTGATCCGTATTGCGATCGCCAAACAGATTCATCGTCGAGCCTTGCTGCTCCGACGCCGAGTAAAACAGCGAGGCCGCCAGGAACAGCACGAGCGTCGCCGCGATGCGCCCGCGCTCGGCCCGGCTCCACTCCCGCATCGACAGCAGCCGTCCGAACACCGCCGCCGCCACACCCGCCAGCAGCAACCCCAGCGCGTTGCCGAGGCCCTGGCTGGTCTTCACCGCGCCAGCGAGCAACGCTGCGACCGCGGCGGCAGCTGCCACGGCGGCCAGCGCCTTGAGCCCCAACCGGTGGGGCAGCGCGACGGGCGGCAGCCCCGCTCCCGCCAGATGCCGGTACCCCAGGCGGAACTGCGCCAGTCCCACGATCATCCCGACGCCCGCCATGGCGAACCCCAGGTTCCAGTTCACGCGCTGTCCGATGTAGCCGCACACCAGCGGCGAGATGAACCCGCCCAGGTTGATGCCCATGTAGAAAATCGAGAAGCCGGAGTCGCGACGCTGGTCCGTGGCTTCGTACAACTGGCCCACCATGGTGCTGACGCTCGGCTTCAGCAATCCGGTCCCAAGCGTCAGCAGCGCCAGCCCCGTGTAGAACAACGGCAACGCGTGGGCGCCCAGGCTGAACTGTCCCGCGACGATCAGCGCTCCGCCCAGCATCACCGCGCGGCGCTGCCCCAGGATGCGATCGGCCACCCATCCGCCGGGCACGCTCATGAAGTAGACCATGGCCGTGTACACGCCATAGATGACGCCGGCCTTGGCGATGTCGAAGCCCAGGCCGCCGTTGGTCCGCTCCGCCGTCATGAACAGGATCAGCAGCGCGCGCATTCCGTAAAATGCGAAACGCTCCCACATTTCCGTGAAGAAGAGCGTCGCAAGGCCTCGAGGATGTCCGAAGAATCCTCGGCTGGTGTCTGTCTGTGGACTGGTCAGCGGACTGGCTCTCCCCCGCCGCCGGGCGCGGCTTGCGGCCTATTGTACCGTAAGCGTATGGCGGGCCCGGCGCGACGGCGCCCACGTTGAAGAGGGGGGGAATGGATGCGATCGGAACTACTGCGGTTCAACGGCGGCGTGGAGCGGGATCCCGCCATCGACGTCTGGTTCGACGAGCGGGCCGGCGAATTGAGCGATATGGCCCGGCCGTGGTTTGAAGTGATGCGCGGATGCGGCGACGAAGTCCGGGAACTGGTGCACGACGGCTGTCCGGTCGCCTGCGTGGGGGACGCTCCGTTTGCCTACGTCAACGTGTTCACCGCGCATGTGAACGTGGGCTTCTTTCAGGGAGTCGCGCTGAAGGATCCGGCGCGGCTGCTCGAAGGGAAAGGCCGCTTCATGCGCCATGTGAAGCTGCGGCCGGGGGCGGGAGTCGACGTTGAAGCGCTGACCCGGCTGATTCACCAGGCGTACGCGGACATCAAGGCGAGGGTTGAGTTCGGCTGAGGCTACCGCTCGCAACCAGCGGTGTCCTGTTCCCTGGGCCGTATCACGTAGATGTGATAAGTGACGGCGTCCCAGGCGTTGTGGATCCCGGTAAGCAGTAATAGCAGCACCGCCGCGCCCACGCCGAACAGGGCTTCCCGGCCATGGCTCCAGACCGCGCATGCCGACGCCGCCAGCGTTCCGTGAGCCACCAGCGGCAGCACGGCGTGGAACAGCCAGTCCTCGAAAACGGGTCTGTAAGCCGTTTGGCGCCGCAGTCTGCGGATGACGGCGGCCGTGTACACGACGCCGGCCAATCCCAGGCCGCCGAACAGAAATGCGGGCGCGGCGATCGCCGGCCACGGCGCGCTGAGAAGCCCGGAGAGCGCCAGCACCGCGGAGAAATGGATGATGGTAGGCGTTGCGAACGCGCCTCCGGTCTGTGGGTCGATGCGTTCAGCCGGGCGGTTCGCCACCAGCGTCATGACGACGAACTGCAGTCCGATCAACGCGCCCGCCGAGGGGCCGATAATCACGTAGAAGTTCTGCCACGCCGCGAGTTCGTTCACTCGTCCTATTGTGAATGCCTGTGGAGCAATCCGCCAGAGCCGCCGCCGGACGGACGCCGTGGATGTAAGATGCGTGGGGAGGCCTATGTTGACCCGTCCTTATCGCCGCATTTCCATACCGATCGCCGTGCTGGCCGCCGTCGGCGCGCTGCTGGCGCAGAACAAGGATCGTCCCTGGATGAACCCGGCGCTGGCGCCGGAGGAGCGCGCTGAGTTGGCGCTCAAGCAAATGACGCTCGATGAGAAGATCGCGCTGCTGCACGGCAACGGCATGGCCCACGTGCCGAACTGGCAGATGCCGCTGACCGCGCTCACCAACGGCGGGGCCGGTTACGTGGAAGGCGTCAAGCGGCTGGGGATCGCGCCCATCGTGATGGTGGACGCTGCGTACGGCGTACGCGACAGCGGCGCCAACGGGCGCTACTCGACAGCGATGCCATCGGTGCTTGCGGCGGCGTCGAGCTGGGACGTGGAATCGGCCTGCGAGTACGGCGAAACGATCGGCCGTGAGATCCGCGCGCAGGGCTTCAACATGACGCTGGGCGGCGGGGTCAACCTGACGCGCGAGCCGAGAAACGGCCGCACGTTCGAATACGCCGGCGAGGATCCGTTGCTGGCGGGCACGGTGGTGGGGCACACGATGAAGTGCCTGCAGGCGCAGCACGCCATCGGCGAGGTGAAGCACTACGCGGTGAACGATCAGGAGACTGGCCGCAACGTGGTGAACGCGGTGATCTCCAAGCGGGCGATGCAGGAGTCGGACCTGCTGGCGTTCCACATTGCGATTTCGATCGGGAATCCCGGCGCGGTGATGTGTTCGTACAACCGCGTGAACGGCGACTTCGCCTGCGAGAATCCGTACCTGTTGCAGGACGTGCTCAAGAAGCAGTGGGGCTTCAAGGGATTCGTGCTCTCCGACTGGGCGGGGACGCATTCCACCGAGAAGGCCTCGGCGGCGGGGCTCGACCAGGAGCAGCCGATGGCCGCCCACTTCGGGCCGAAGTTGAAGGAGGCGGTGGAGGCCGGCCGTGTGCCGCTGTCTGAAATCGACGACCACGCGCGACGCGTGCTGTACGCGCTGTTCCTGTCGGGCGCCGCGGACGATCCGCCGCAGAAGAGTGTGGTGGATGTCGAGCGCGGTCTCGAAGCGGCGCGGCGCATTGAGGAGAAGGGCATCGTCCTGCTGAAGAACGATCGCGCCGTGTTGCCCATCGTGGCCTCGCGCGTGAAGCGCATCGCGGTGATCGGGGGACACGCCGATGTAGGGATGATTTCGGGCGGCGGCTCCGCGCAGGTGGACCCGCCGGGCGGCAACGCGATCATGCCGCCGGGCAAGGGCGCCACGCGCTGGATGCAGCCGGTATGGTTCCCCACGTCTCCGCTGAAGGCGCTGCGGGCGAAGCTGCCAAACGCGAAGATCGACTTCGATGCCGGCGCGGATCCGAAGGCGGCCGCGACCCTGGCCAAGGGCGCCGACCTGGCGATCGTGTTCGCTTATCAGTGGCAATCGGAGGGGATGGATCTGCCGAACCTGGCGCTGGCGGGCAATCAGAACGAACTGATCGAGCAGGTGGCGGCGGCGAATCCGAGGACGGTGGTGGTGCTGGAAAGCGGGTCGGCCGTGACTATGCCGTGGCTCGGCAAGGTGGCGGGCGTGGTGGAGGCGTGGTACGCGGGCAGCGCGGGACATCGCGCGCTGGCCAACATCCTGGTGGGCGAAACGAACCCGTCGGGCAAACTGGCGATGACGTTCCCCGCCAGCGAAGCGGATCTGCCGCATCCGGTGATCGCGACGCTCGCGGCCAAGGACATGTGGAAAGGGCCGGTGCCGGGCTCGGCCGCCGAGAAGTACGCCGTGAATTACGACGAAGGGGCGAAGGTCGGCTACAAGTGGTACGAGGCCGAGCGCAAGCAGCCGCTGTTCGCCTTCGGCTTCGGGCTGTCCTACACCACGTTTTCGTACTCCGGCCTGACCGTGGATCCGGCGGCGAAGACGGCGCGCTTCACCCTGACCAATACCGGCAAGCGCGAGGGTACGGAGATCGCCCAGGTGTACGCGCGGCTTCCCAAGGGTTCCGACGAGTCCTTCAAGCGGCTGGCGGGCTGGGCCCGAGTGACGCTGCGGCCGGGCGAGTCGCACAGCGTGACGGTGACCATCGACGAGCGTGTCCTCCGGACCTTCGACGAGGCGTCGGAGAAGTGGAATCTCGCGGCCGGGACGTACGAGATCCTGGCGGGACCGTCGTCGGACCGCACGCCGCTCGCCGGCAGCCTCGCGATTCGCTGAGCGCCGGAAGGGGCGGGGCCGCGGCTGGTATCCTAGCCCCTATATGAACCGGCGTGAACTCTTTCCGATCTTCGGCGCGCTCGCCTTGCGGGCCAATGCGCAGCAGCAGGTGCGACTGGCGGCCAACAGCCTGGCGGCCGCGGGCGCATCCGCGCAGAAGGCGGCGCGCGACGAGGATTTCTGGTTCCAGGTCCGCCACGCCTTCACCGTGGAGCGCAACTTCCTGAACTTCAACAATGGCAGCCTGTGCCCGGCGCCGAAGCTCGTGCAGGAAGCGGCCGACCGCTACTGGACCATCACCAACATGCACCCCTCGATGTATGTTGATGAGCTGCTGATCTCCCAGACCGAGCCGGTGCGGCAGGAGTTGGCGCACGAATTCGGTTGTAGCCCGGAGGAACTCGCCCTCACTCGCAACACCAGCGAGGGGCTGCACAACGTCATCTACGGCATCCCGCTGAAGGCCGGCGACGAGGTGCTGACCACCACCCAGGACTATCCGTCGATGATCACCAGCCTTCGCCAACGGGAGCGTCGCGACGGCATCGTGCTGAAGCAGTTCGCCTACCCCACGCCGCCGCGCGAGCCCGCCGAGTTGACCGAACTCTTCGTTCGTCACATCACGCCGAAGACGCGGGCGATCCTGGTCTCGCACCTGACGTTCACCACCGGGCAGATCTTTCCCATCGCCGAAATCTGCCGGGAAGCCCGCCGCCGCGGCATCATCAGCATCGTCGACGGAGCGCACGGCTTCGCCCACCTCGACTTCAAGGTGAAGGACGTAGATTGCGATTTCTATTCGACGAGCCTGCACAAATGGTTGTTCGCTCCGGTAGGCACGGGATTCCTGTACGTGCGGCGGGAGTGGATTCCCCGCGTCTGGCCGCTGATGGGTGCGCCGGAATCGCTCTCCAACGACATCCGCAAATTCGAGAGCGTGGGCACCCAGCCGATGGCGATGCGCACGGCGATCGGTGAGGCGCTGGCGTTTCACCACTCCATCGGGGCGGAGCGGAAATGGGCGCGCCTGTGCTACCTGCGCGAGCGTTGGGAGGATCCGCTGCGCGCCAACCCGCGAGTGATCCTGCGCAACGCCAACGACCCGCGCCAATCGGCGGGGATTGGCGCGGTGACGGTGAAAGGAGTGGAGGGGCCGAAACTGGGGGAAATCCTCGAAAAGAAGTACCGGATCCACACGCGGGCCCGCGTGATACCCGGTGAATTCGAGTGCATCCGCGTGTCGCCCAACCTCTACACGGCGGTGGACGAGATCGACCGGTTTTCGGCGGCCATCGAGGAGATCGCGCGCACGGCTTAGAAGGACTCGCCCACCAACTGCTCGCTCTTCGCCCAGAGCGCATCGGCGCTGGCTGGATCGAGCGCGTAGGCCAGCACGCCCTCGCTGATCAGGCTGATCTGGCTGGGGTCGGTCACGGTCGCCGAGACGTGGCAGTTCTCGCAATAACGTCCGCCGACCTCCTCGGCCTGCGCCACGAACCCGGCCCAGACGGAGGTTGCCGCACCTTGCGGGATGGCCTTCCATTCGAAGGGTCCTTTGCCAGCGGCAGCCAATTGCTGATTGATGCGGTCAATCATGCCGGTCAGCGCTTCCGGCGCCATGTGACGGCCCAACTCGGTCTGGATGCCTCCCGGATGCACGGCGGTCGCGCGTACCCCCCGGGAGCGATGACGGCGGTCAAAGCCGACCGCAAATTGAATATTCGCGGTCTTCGACCGGCCGTAGGCGACGAAGGGGTCGTACGGCGTGCGCTCGAAGTTCACGTCGCTTAGGTCCACGTTCGCAAATCGGTGCCCGGCTGAGGAAACGTTGACCAGGCGTCCCGTGATGAGCGGCGCGATGCGATTGGCCAGCACGAAGTGTCCCAGGTGGTTCGTGCCGAATTGCGTTTCAAATCCATCGGTGGTGAGCCCGAGCGGCGTCGCCATCACGCCCGCGTTGGCGATTACGACATCGAACGTTTTGCCCTTCGCCATCAGCCCATCGGCGCAGGCGCGGACGCTCGCGAGATTGGCCAGGTCGAGTTCGACCAGTTCAAAACTGCCGCCGCCCGCCGCGGCGTCCTTGCGCACCTGCGCAGTGGCGCGCTCCGCCTTCACCAGATCCCGGGCCGCGCCCACCACCTGAGCGCCGTGGGCGGCCAGCGACCGGGCGGTCTCCACTCCCAGTCCCGCGGAGACGCCGGTCACCAGGGCCCGTTTCCCCCGAAGGTCGACGCCCGCCAGCACCTCGTCGGTGGTCGATTTTGCACCGAACATATTGATTCACCTCTGTTGTTTCCGGAGAACGCCACCCTCGCTGGAAGCGGAGTGAGTCTCCGCTATTACTATAAACGGAGGATTCCTCCATTTGCAAGCTCTGGATCCGCAGTACCCTGGGACCATGGGACGTTTCCTGGCAGCCGCCCTTGTCTTCACGCTTCCGATGGTCGCGCAGAGGCCCCAGCAACCCGATTGGAGCGAGCGCGAAAAGCCCCTTTCCCTACAGATCCGAGGCTTGCGGAAGCTCGCCGACGACGAACGCGCCGCCACCACCCGCCAACTCGCGCTGGACATCCGCGCGCTGCCCGCGTCGCCGAACAAGCTGCGGCTGATCTCCGGCCTGGCGAACCTGTCCACGGAGGGCGATTTCGGGCGGGATACCCTTCAGCAGGTCACCGATACGCTGGCGGCCGCGCTCACCGAACAGCCCGTCGGCGCGCAACCGGCCGGGGCATGGGCGGAACTCGCGTCGCTTGCGCGGTATGAGCATATGAAGGTGACGGCGAAGTCGCCGGCCTACGACGCCGCCATCGCGAAGTTCGAACAGGACGACGCCGCCCGGGCCGCCGCCGACTTCACGCTGACCGATCTGAGCGGCCACCCTTGGACGCTCAAGAGCCTGAAGGGCAAAGTGGTGCTGGTGAACTTCTGGGCCACCTGGTGCCCGCCCTGCCGCAAGGAGCTTCCCGATCTGGAGGCGCTCTACAGCCGCTTCAAGGACCGCGGATTCGTCGTGCTGGCCATCTCCGACGAGGATGAGTCGAAGGTTAAGCCCTTTCTCGCCGCCCAAACGCTGACGTTTCCCGTAATGCTCGATCCCGGCCGCAAGGTGAACGGGATGTTTCGCGTGGAGGGCATCCCGAAAAACTTCGTTTTCGACCGCGCGGGAAAGCTCGCCGCACAGTCCATCGACATGCGCACGAGGAAGCAGTTCCTCGAGATGCTGGCCGCCGCCGGACTGGCCGAATAGGGTCAGTCGCAGCGCAGCGCCGACATCGGCTGCAGGTTGGCGGCGCGGCGCGCCGGAATGGCGCATGCCGCAAGCGACGCCACAGCCAGCACCACGACGACGCTCCCAAGCGCCGGCAGGTCGGCGCCCGGCACGCCGAAGACAGCGTTCTTCATCAGGCGCGTGATCGCGATCCCACCCGCCAGCCCAATGCCCAGCCCGCCTGCGGCCAGCCGTGCTCCCATGGCCAGAAACAGCGCCAGCACCTGCCCTCGCCCGGCGCCCAGGGCCATGCGGATTCCGATCTCCTGCGTCCTGCGCGCCACCGTATACGACAGCACGCTGTAGACGCCGAACGCCGCCAGCGCCAACCCGATTCCCGCAAAGAGCGTGAACAGCGCCATCATGAAGCGCGGCTGGACCGCCTGCAGGCCCACCACCTGATCGAGCGTCCGTGGATTCACGAGCGGCAAATCCTTGTCGAGCGACCGCACCCGCTCCCGCAGCGCATTCAGCAGCGCCAGCGGTTCCCCGGCCGAGCGAATCGCGATCATGCGGTCTGGCGGCGCCATGAGTGTGTAAGGGACGTAGGCGGCGGCCACCGGAGGATTGCGCCGCCCAGTGTTCCGCGTGTCGGCGAGCACGCCCACCACGGTCACGTACGGGTCGCGAGCCGGCGCCATCAGTACCCGGGGATCGCCGGTCCCCAGCACCTCCAGGCGCAACCGCCGCCCGACCGGATTCGATCCCGCCGGCCACAGTTTCGCCGCCGTTTCGTTGATCAGCGCCACGTGATCGCCGTGCGCCACCTCCTGGGGCGTCAGTTCGCGGCCCGCGCGAAGCTGAATTCCCAGCGTCCGGTTGTAGCCCGCACTGATCAGGCCCATCGCCAACGGTCGCGAATCGTCCGGCGCGCCGCCTTCCACCCGGTAGGGCGTTTGCACGCCGCCGAACGGCAGCGCGCCATTGCCCATGGCCGCGGCCTGCGCTCCGGGGATCGTCTGGATCGCTTCCAGCAGCTGTTCGGTAAAGCTCACCCGCTGCTGGTAGGTCGAGTATTTCTTAACGGGAAGCTGCAGCCCGGTCATCAGGACGCGGTCGGGCTGGAACCCGAGGTCCGTGGTCTGCAACTTGACGAAGCCGCGGATGGCGAGTCCGGCGCCGATCAGCAACACCACCGACAATGCGATCTCGGCCACCGCCAGTGCGCTGCGCATCGCGCCACCGCCGTTGTCCGAACCGCGCCCGCCCGACTTTAACGACTCCACCAGGTCGGGTCGCGACGCGCGAAACGCCGGGATCATGCCGAACAGGATTCCGGTCAGCAGCGAGACCCCGACTGAGAAGGCCAACACCCACACGTTCACCGTGATGCGAGCCTCGTTCGGAACGTAAAACGTCGGCATCAACGCCACCATCAACCGCGTGATGCCGACCGCAAGCAGAATGCCCAGCAGTCCGCCCGCGAGCGCCAGCAGCACGCTCTCGGTCAACAACTGGCGGAACAGGCGGCCCCGGCTGGCGCCAATCGACAGGCGGATGGCGATCTCCCGGGCGCGCGAGGCTCCCCGCGCCATTTGCAGATTGGCCACGTTCGCGCAGGCGATCAGCAAAAGGAACCCGACGGCGCCCAGCAGCAGCGTCAAGGCCGATTGCATCTCGCCCGACGCCACCGTGATGTCCATGTAGTTCTCCAGATCGGCCGAGAAACCGCCGGAAGGGAAGTCTTCCGGGCGTGTCCGGGCGAACTCTGCCATAAGTCCCCGCATCTGGCCGACCGCCGCGTCCTTGGACACTCCAGGCTTCAAACGCACGATCGGGGCGGCCATCGGTTCCTCCGCGCTGGACCTCGTCAGCGGAATCCATCCGCCCTCGTTCGTCCACCAGCCAAATCGTGGCGGCATCACGCCGATCACCGTGTAGCGCTCATCGGCGAGCGTCAGCGTCTTCCCGAGCGCCTCCGGACGTCCTTCGAACAGGCGTTGCCAGGCCAGGTACGTCAACACGACGACGTGCGCGGCGTCGCCGCCCGGCTCGAGGTCCCCTGTTCCGATGGTGCGCCCCAGCAATGGAGGCACCCCTAGAAAGGTGAACGCCGTCGTTGTCACGCGGACCGCCTGGAACTGTTCCGGCGAGCGGTCGCCGCCGAGAAGCACCGATTGGGGCGCCGTCGCCATCACCTCCGCCACCCCGGGAAGTTTCTCGAATTCGGCGTACTCGCGCGGGTGGAAGAAGCTCCGGTCCCGGCGCGGATTCTTGATGTCGTGGATCACCGGCGCCCAGATCTCCGCCGGTCTGGCGTACGGATAGGGCGAAATGAGAACGCCGTAGACAACGCTGAAAACCGAGGTGGTCGCGCCGATGCCGAGCGCCAGCGCCGCAAGGGCCACCGCGGTGAAGCCTGGGTTCTTGGCGAGGGTCCGGGCGCCGTAGCGCACGTCGCGCCACAACGTCTCGAGCCAATCGACGGTGTTCATGTCGTAGATCTCCTCTCGAATCAGCGTTGGGTTTCCCAATTTCCGTCGGGCCGCCCGCGCCGCGTCCTCGGGCGTCATGCCGCGCGCGATGTTATCGGCGGTCTCCTGGTCCAGGTAGGCTTCGAGCTCGCGTACGCGTTCCTGGTCCCAACGTCGCCGCCGGAAGAACCGCGACCACCCCACGGCTTAGTCCTCGGCCGGGCGCAGGACCCGGTTCACCGCTTCGACCAGGCGGTCCCAACGGCTGGTGTGGTCGGCAAGTTGTTGGCGCCCGGCCGTCGTCAGCCGGTAGTAGCGCGCTTTCCGGTTGTTTTCCGAGGTGCCCCAGAATGAAGCGATCCACCCTCGGTTCTCCAGGCGGTGGAGCGCCGGGTAGAGGGAGCCGTGCTCCACCTGCAGGACGTCCTTGGACCGGTGCTCGATGTTGTAGGCGATGGTGTGGCCGTGCGCCGGTCCGGGAACCAGGGTCTGGAGGATCAGCAGGTCGAGCGTGCCTTGCAGCATTTCGCCGCTGAGGGGATGGCCGTCGCGAGGAGGCATGTCCCCATAGACGATCGACCGGAGCAAAAGTTCCGTGATCGATGCGTATTTTTCAGGCGGCGAGTCCGATTCCAGTCGATGTATTACCGGACTGCACCCGGGGCCGGGAACGCCTTCGACGCGTCGTCAAGAACCAGCACCCAGTCGCTTGCGAACCCTTCCGACGGCGGTGTGAACTCACGGACGCCTTTGTTTTCGAATTCGCCGAAAGCCGAGGCGGCGCCGGATCGAGGGTTGTACCACCAGGCTTTGACGCGATCGCCCGAGATCACCCCCATCTTCACCTGAAACTTCCTGCCCTGGGCGCTGTAGACGAACAGGTATCCGTCGCCGCGCGTCGCGCTGATGTGGTCGGCCGGCTCGAGAGCGTCTGCCACCAGTTCCGGCGCCGGCACGCGCGACAGGTAAGGACGTGACTCAAGCAGCGCCCGTACGTACTGCACCTGGTCCGCTCCAGGCCGGCGAATCGCTCGCTCCCAGTACATCAGAGGCCCGTTCACCGGAGTCCGCTCGAGAGCGTAGAACTGCCAGACCGCGTGGTTGCCATAGGTGTGCCCGCAGGCCCCGGCAAAGGTGTCCGCGTAGGCGTACTGCCGGATGTGGGCATCGAAGGAATACCCGAATTCCTTCGCCCGAAACGCCAGGGGGTGGTCCTCATAGAGGGGCTCGCCGTCGAGCACGGGTTTCACCGGGGTCCGGTCGTAATCGGCCCGGATCTTCTCCCAGGATTTCGCCCGCCAGGGCTGGTTGTGCCCGTCCTGCTGCATGTTGAAATCGAGCCAGGCGTCGTCATGGAACGCGGTGGACGACGTTCCGCCTCCGCGTGGGTGGAAGCTCATCAGGATGGCGCTGTAGTCCTCTTTCCCGCTCACGCCGATGGCGATTCCGCGGGCCAGCGTCCGCCAGGTCTCCTCGTACCCGGCCGGGTTGCGGTCGCCTCCCAGCAGCCAGATGACGCCTTTCTTGCCGTAGCGGCGCCCGAGGAACTCGCCATAGGCTTGGGCGTTCGCGGGCGTGATGTAGCTGTGGTCCCGGCCGCCGCTGTTCACCCAACTGCCCCAGGTGGGCAGCAGGGCGATGTAGATGCCCCGCGCGTTGGCCTGATCCACGATGTAATCGACGTGGTCCCAGTAGTCGTACTGTTTGGGATCCGCCGGATTCGCGCCGGGGGTGACGGCGGGCCGGGTAGGGTCGCTGTCGATCAGCGGCAGCTTTCCGTAGGCGTTGGGCGTGGTGACGCCATCCAGTTCAGCCAGCGCGACCGCTTGAATCACATTGAATCGCTGGCTGGCGCGGACGGTCAGATACTCGACGGCTTGTTTACGGTCGAGGCGGTGGAACAGTTCCCAACCCGTATCGGCGAGGTAGAAGAACGGTTTGCCGTCGGTGGTTGTCAGAAAACGCCGGTTTTCGCTCACCTGGATACGGGGGAGCGGCGCGGCCACCGTCCAGGCGGCGGCCAGGGAGAGGAGGATTGCGGCTCGGATCACGCCGATATCGTATCGCAATACGCCCAAGTGCATGAAAAGAATGCGCTAAAACACCACTTATGACCCTTCTAAGATGGTAAAATAAGGTTTCTGGACATGCCTGGGCGGCGAGCCCCCGCACCGTCCCGACCGCAGGAGCCCATTTTTGGCAGATCCACAGAACCCTGATAACCCGACACTTCCGCCCACGCCCCCGTCCGGCGGCGGCACGCTGTTGCCGCCCGGCGCCGATGGAGGAAAAAACATCATCCCCATCAATATCGAAGACGAGATGCGGCAGTCGTATCTCGACTATTCGATGTCGGTCATCATTGGTCGCGCGCTTCCCGATATCCGGGACGGTCTGAAGCCGGTCCATCGCCGTATCCTCTATGGAATGAACGAGATGGGCCTGCACTACAACCGGCCGACGCGCAAGTGCGCCAAGATCACCGGCGAAGTGCTCGGCAAGTATCACCCGCACGGCGACACGTCAGTATACGACGCGTTGGTCCGCATGGCGCAACCTTTTTCGTTGCGCTACCCGCTGGTGGACGGCCAGGGGAATTTCGGGTCGGTGGACGGCGATCCGCCGGCGGCGATGCGGTACACCGAAGCGCGTTTATCGCGCATTTCGGCGCAGTTATTGGAGGATATTGACAAGGAAACGGTCGATTTTCGCGCAAATTATGACGATAGCGAAGTCGAGCCGGAGGTCCTCCCGACCCGCGTTCCGAACCTGCTGATCAACGGCAGCTCGGGCATCGCGGTCGGCATGGCCACCAATATCCCGCCGCACAACCTGAACGAGATCATCAACGCGGCGATTACGGTGATTTCCGACCCCACGACGACGCTCGCGGACCTGCTGGAAATCGTTCAAGGGCCGGACTTTCCCACCGGGGGCCTGATTCTCGGCCGGTCCGGCATCATGGACTACTTCCTGCGCGGCCGCGGCTCCCTCAAAATCCGGGCGAAAGCGGCCACCGAGAAGTTCGGCAAGGATCGGGAAGCGATTATCGTCACCGAGATCCCCTTCCAGGTGAACAAGGCACGCCTGGTGGAGCAGATCGCCTCCCTGGTGAACGAGAAGAAGCTCGAGGGCATCAGCGACGTCCGCGACGAGAGCGACCGCGACGGCATGCGCGTCGTGCTCGAGCTGAAGCGCGGCGAACAGGCCGAGGTGGTGCTGAACAACCTGTACAAGCACACGCAGATGCAGGTGAACTTCGGCGTCATCATGCTGGCCATCGTCAACGGCCAGCCGCGCGAACTGGGCCTGCTCGAGTTCGTCAAGAAGTTCATCGACCACCGGCTGGACGTGGTCCGGCGCCGCACCGACTACCTGTTGCGCAAGGCGCGCGACCGCGAGCACATCCTGCTGGGATTCCAGAAGGCGCTCAACTACATCGACGCCGTCATCGCGCTGATCCGCGCGTCGGCGACGCCCAAGGAAGCGCGGGAGGCCCTTACCGGGCGCGCCTTCACGGAGCGTCAGACGACCGCCATCGCCGCGACCGGCGGCGCGGCCATCATCTGGGATTTCAGCGATCGGCAGGCTCAGGCGATTATCGAGCTGCAGTTGCAGCGCCTGACCGGCATGGAGCAGCAGAAAATCCTCGATGAGCTCGCCGAAATCCAGCGGATGATCGCCGAATACATGGAGATTCTGGGCTCTGAAAAGGTGCTGCGCGGGGTCATCGTTGACGAATTGAAGGCCGTCCAGAAGGACTTCGGCGACGAACGGCGCACGCAAATCATTGAAGACACGGGCGAAATCCGCCTGGAAGATCTGGTGCAGATGGAGGACGTCGCGCTGACCGTAACGCGCGGCGGCTACCTGAAGCGCACCGCCGTCGACACCTACCGCCGGCAGGCGCGGGGCGGCAAGGGACGTATCGGCATGGCCACTCGTAGCGAGGACGTGGTCGAGCACCTGATCGTCGCTTCGACGCACTCCTACCTGCTGGTGTTCACCAACAAGGGCCGGGTGTACTGGCTCAAGATCTACGAGATTCCGGACGCGGGCAGCACGGGCAAGGGGAAACACACCTCGGGGCTTGTGAATCTGCAGCCGGATGAAGCCGTTACGGCGTTTCTGTCGGTGAAGGAGTTCACTCCGGACAAGTTCATCGTGATGGTGACCAAGCGGGGCGTCATCAAGAAGTGCGAACTCACTGAGTTCGACAATCCGATGGCGCGCGGCATCATCGCCATTGGTCTGGACGACGGCGACGATCTGCTGGCTGCCAAACTGACCGACGGCAACAACTACATCTTCCTGGCGTCGCACGAAGGCATGGCGATCCGGTTCCAGGAAGGCGAGGTCCGCCCGATGGGTCGCCCGGCGCGCGGCGTGCGGGCGATGGAACTCGAAGACGGCGATTACCTGGTTTCGGTGGCCGTGGTGGAGGAGGAGGGGCTGATTCTCACCATCTCCGAAAACGGCTATGGAAAGCGCACGAAGCTCACCGAGTACCGGCTGACGGGACGCGGCCGCAAGGGCGTCATTAATATGAAGACCACCAACAAGGTGGGCAACGTGGTGGCGTCGCTGGTGGTGAAGGAAGATTCCGACCTGATGATCATCACCAAGGACGGCAAGATCATCCGGCTCGAATCCGGCGAGATCCGGCAAGCCGGCCGCTCCACGCAGGGCGTTCGCCTGGTGCGCATGGAGGAGGGCGACCAGGTGGCCGCGGCCAGCGTGATTCCGGAGTCGGAGAACGGCGCCGGCGGCAACGGCTCGGACGGGCAGGGCGATCTGCCGCTACAGTAGGAATCATACGGGGGCGGCCTCGTCCGCCCTGGACTGATCCATGACCGGCCAACGATCGTTTGCTCGTTTTGCGTGGGGCGTACTCGCCTATAACATCTTTGTCGTGGTTTGGGGCGCGTTTGTGCGCGCCACCGGCTCCGGCGCCGGCTGCGGCAATCACTGGCCCATGTGCAACGGCCAGGTGGTTCCCAGGGCCCCGCAGCTTGCCACCCTCATCGAATTCGCGCACCGCGCCACCAGCGGCATTGACCTGATCGCCATCGTGATTCTGGTGGTATGGGCTTTTCGCGCCTATCCCAAAGGACACCGGGTCCGGCTGGGCGCGGCGCTATCGGGCTTCTTCATCGTCACCGAAGCGCTGATCGGCGCCGGATTGGTGCTGTTTGAGCACGTCGCCAAAAATGCGTCGACCGCTCGCGCATTTTCCCTGTCGATCCACCTGATGAACACCTTCACACTGCTGGCTGTTCTGGCGTTGACGGCCTGGTGGGCGTCCGGCGGAGCGCCGATCTCACCCCGGCCCGCTCACCAGGGACTGCTGGTCGCCGCATTGGCGGGGCTTGTCGTGTTGGGGATCAGTGGCGCCATTACCGCCCTGGGCGACACGCTGTTCCCGGTGACGTCCTTATCGGCCGGTTTCAGCCAGGACTTCTCGCCGACGGCTCACTTGTTTGTCAGATTGCGAGTGTTCCACCCGGGGATCGCCATCGCCGCCACGGTGTTCCTGTTGTTCGCGGTCGGGCGCGTGATGAAACAATCGCCGGGGCAGGGAACACAGAAGCTGGGTCTCGCCGTCATGGCGTTGGCGTTCATCCAGTTGATGATCGGAGCGTTGAACCTGGCGTTGCTCGCGCCCGTCTCCATGCAACTGGTGCACCTGGCCCTGGGCGATTTCCTTTGGATTGCGACCGTGCTCTTCACCGCCGAAGCCTGGTCCCGGTCCTGACGCCGTGTTTCCATCATTCGCCTCCTGACTCTAGGCCACAAAGGCGTGGCAGGAGTGAATGCCGGACTGCTGCAGCACCACGGCCATCTTCTCGAGCGCCGACTTGTGGATCTGCGACACGCGGCTCTCATTGATGCCGAGAACGCCGCCGATCTCCTTCATCGTCATCTCATTGGCGTAATACAGCGAGACCACCTTCTGATAGCGGATCGGAAGCGCCTGCATGGCGGTTCCCAGCGCGTTGCGCATCTGTTCCCGCGCGCACATGGTGTCCGGCTGCGTTTCGGGCTTGCTCGGGAATTCCGGCGCTGGCAGATCGTCCTGATCGTTATTCCGCGTGGAGGCGGAAATCAGGCCGACATTTCGCAGATCGAGCATCATCTGGCGCCATCGTTCGACGCTGACCCCGAGCTTTTCGGCCATCTCGGCGTCGGTCGGAGGCCGTTGCAGGATCGCCGTCAACTCCCGGGTGATCGCCTCCACCTGCTTGTGGCGCCGTCGAAGGTCGCGCGACGCCCAGTCGGACTGGCGCAGGCTGTCGAGGATCGCGCCCTTGATCCGATGCTTGGCGTAGCTGGAGAACGCCACCTGCTTGTCGGGGTCGTACTTTTCCGCCGCGTCGAACAGTCCAAGGATTCCCGCGTGCACCATGTCGTCCACATCGACGTGCACCGGAAGATTTTCGTGAACCCGCACGGCGATCGCCCGCACCAGGGGCAGATGTTCGAGCACCACTCGATCGCGACGCGCCATCCGTGTCGCTTGTCTGTCCGAAGCCCGCGGGGCGGACTCGCAAATGGCGATGGTCATGCCCTCGCCCGCCTCCGACTCTGCGCCGCGACGCGCGACACTGTCCTCTGATGTCCTGTTCTTAGCCATGGTCAACATCCCCTATCCAACTGAACTGTAGGTTCACGTCCCTTGCGGCATCGCTAAGTGCAAGCCTTAGGCCAACCCGCCGAGGACACGTAAGGCCGTTGAAACAGGGCCATTTGCGGCGCTTTTTTGGCGTCCGCCAGCGGATCAGCCCTCAACCTCGGCGTCCGTGTTCCGTTGTGGAACACGGCATCGCCCTCTGTCAGTTCCAAAATGGAACGTCTGAGTTCCAATCCGGTATTCGATCAGGCCGCCTCGCGATTGCTCGTTGAGGATCTATATGAAGGATAGTTTTCTTCTTTTGGCTTATCTCTTAGGGAAAGGCCCTAAGGGTAACAACAAGAATTCTGACGTAGGTTTGTGGGGAGAACTAGGATATTGGTTTGGTCCGTGATAGACCACCGGTGCTAGGCAGTGAGTGCTAGACATCCCGTCCTATCGGAGAGGTACCAACTCACTGGTAATAGTGTGCTAGACGATAAGGCCTATCGCAATAGACGAAAAGTACCGATTTCTCCATCGACCGCGACAAAATAATAGTGCCGCGCGACGAAAAATTGTCTCACGGCACTTCGCCCTCATCGCAACAGGTCTTCGAGTTGAATCTTCGCGTCCGTCTTGGCGTCCCGGTATTTGACGATCACCGGAGTATACAACGACACGCCCCAATCCTTCCCGGGTCCCTGGGTCACGGCCCTGGCGCCGGCCACCACGACGGCGCCCTCCGGTATCACCAGGGGGGAGTCATTGGCGGCGTGCAGCACCTCTCCGCGCACCAGGTCGTACACCGGCGTCGAGCGATTCAGGATCGTGCCGGTGCCCAACACGGCCCGCCGCTTCACCACCGTGCCTTCGTAGACGCCGCAGTTGCCGCCCACCAGCACATCGTCCTCAACGATCACCGGCAGCGCGCCGACGGGCTCCAGCACGCCGCCAATCTGCGAGGCGGCCGAGATGTGGCAGTTCTTGCCGATCTGCGCGCAGCTTCCCACCAGCGCGTGCGAATCCACCATCACGCCGTCGTCCACGTAAGCGCCCACGTTGATGTACATCGGCGGCATGCACGTGACGCCGCGGCCCACAAAGCAGCCGTCGCGAATCGACGACCCTCCGGGAACGATCCTCACGCCGCTCGCCGCGGTGAACGTCTTCACGGGATAGGTGGCCTTGTCGAACCACGGCTGCCGCGCCGGGTGCGCCGACATATCGACGACGGCGCCCATGCGGAACCCCAGCAGAATTCCCTTCTTCACCCAGCCGTTCACCTTCCAGCCGATCGGCGAGGCGGCGTCGGGCTCGGCCGCTCGCGCCTGGCCCGCGTTCAGCATGGCCTTGAACTGGCGGAATAAGTCAAAGTCCGCTTCGGAGTAACTTCCGGGTTTCGAGTCGAATAACTGTTCGATGTCAGATTGCATGGGCATGCGCGGTTTCCATCAGGTTCAGCGAGCGTAACACTCGGTCGATGCGTTCGCGGCTTGCTTCGCAGGGGGCGACGAGCGGCAGGCGCCACACCGGTTCGAGTAACCCCATGCGCGACATCGCATACTTGACCGGAATCGGATTGGACTCGACGAAGTTAATCTCCATCAGCGGGAGATAGCGGCGCTGTAACTCGCGAGCCAGGGCGAAATCGCCGGAGTTGGCCGCGCGGGCTAGCTGAGTCATCTCGGCGGGTATCTCGTTGGAGACGACGGAGATCACTCCGCGACCGCCCAGCGCGATCAGTGGGATGGTGACCGAGTCATCGCCCGACAGCACGCTGAACCGCTCCGGCGCGTGGTGGACGACCGACGCCTGCTGGCCGATATTGCCGGAGGCCTCCTTGACGCCCACGATATTGTCGATCTCCGCCAGCCGTTTCAGCGTAGCCGGCTCGACGTTGACGCCGGTCCGCCCCTGGACGCTGTACACCACGATGGGCAACTCCACGGCCGAGGCAATCGCCTTATAGTGCTGATACAAGCCCTCCTGAGTCGGCTTGTTATAGTAGGGCGTCACCGACAGTAATCCATCGGCCCCCATGGCCTTCAACTCACTCCCGAGTTGGATGACTTCCGCGGTGTTATAGCCGCCCGCTCCGGCCAGCACCGGGACCTTCCCCTTGGCCTCTTCGAGCGTGATCTCGACCACCCGCAGGTGCTCGGAGTGGGACAGCGTGGGGCATTCCCCCGTGGTGCCGCATGGCGTCAGAAAATCGATGCCCGCCGCGATCTGCCTCCGTACAAGGCTGCGCAGGCAGTCCTCGTCGAGCGAACGATCGTGGCGGAATGGAGTGACCAGAGCAGTTCCGCATCCAGTGAACATAGCCTCACCTCCCAAACAGGACTTCGCTGAATTCAAACACTCCGCGCTTGCCGTGGATCCACCGCGCGGCCTTCAACGCCCCTCGCGCAAACCCCTCGCGGCTGCGCGCCGCATGCCGCAGCGTGATCGTATCGGCGGCGGAGTCGAAACCGATCTCATGCGTTCCCGGATGCATGCCCGCGCGATTCGAACTGACGTCGATCGAGCGCGCATAGCCGGCCGCCCGCATCCCCTCCACCAGTTTGAGCAGCGTGCCCGAAGGAGCGTCCTTCTTGGCGTCGTGGTGGATCTCCCAGGCCCAGGCGCCGTACTGTTTCTCATCCGCCAGCAGGCGGGCCGCCTCCGCCGCCACGCGCATGAACACATTGACGCCGATCGAGAAGTTGGGGCTCCACACCAGCGCCGATCCGCCGCGCTCCACCGCCTGGCTGACTCGATCTAACTCGCTGAACCAGCCGGTTGTCCCGCACACCGTCGGCACTCCTAACTCGGCCAGTCGCAGCAGATTTCCCACCGCCGCTTCCGGCTGCGTGAATTCGATGGCGACGTCGGCCCCGCTAACTCCGGACAACTCGTCGCCCGCGTCGATTCGCGCGCTGACTTCGAAGCCCGCTTCCGGCGCCAGGCCCTCCAGCATCCGGCCCATCTTTCCATAGCCCACCAGCGCGAGTTTCACGCAAACACCTCCGTGTCGAGTTCGCTGAAGAACTCGTTGTGCAACGCCTCGGTCGCCCGCTTCAGATCGTCCTCGGCGACCACCAGCCCGATATTCAGCTTCGAGGCGCCCTGGCTGATCATGCGGATATTGATGTCGCCCAGCGCCGAAAACGCGCGAGCGGCCACGCCCGGCGTGTAGCGGATATTCTCGCCCACCAGGCAGATGATGGCCTGGTTGTCCTCAACTGTCACTTCGGCGAAGGACTGTAACTCGGCGCGTATCTCCGCGATCTTCTCCGTACGGTCCAAGGTCAGCGATACGCTGACCTCCGAGGTGGCCAGCATATCCACGGGAACCGAGCAGCGGTCGAACACCTCGAAGATGCGGTGCAGGAAGCCGTGCGCCATCAGCATCCTCGATGAGGTGATATTCACCAGCGTTACGTTCTTCTTACAGGCGATGCTCTTGGCCACGTTGGTGGAATGCACGGCGTTCGCCACGATGCGGGTTCCTTCTCCTTCCGGCCGGCGCGAATTCAGAATCAGCACCGGAATGTTCTTCTCGACGGCGGGCAGCACGGTGGCCGGATGCAGCACCTTCGCCCCAAAATAGGCCAATTCCGCGGCCTCCTCGAACGAGCAGCGCCGCACGCGATGCCCGCCCGCGAAGATCGTCGGATCGGCCGTCAGCATTCCGTCGACGTCAGTCCAGATCTGAATTTCCTCGGCTCCGACGCCCGCGCCGACGATGGAGGCGGTGTAATCGGACCCTCCGCGGCCCAGCGTGCTGGCGACTCCCGACTGAGTGGAGCCGATGAATCCTCCCATCACCACGACGGAGTCATGGGCCAGCGGCGGAATCGTCGCGGCGAGTTTCTCATAAGTCAGTTCGAACAACGGCGCGGCCTGCGAATGGCGGTCGTCGGTGATGATCACCTTCCGTGAGTCGACATGCCGCGTCTTCATGCCGAGCTTCTGAAAGTGATTCGTGACGATCAGGCTGGACAAACGCTCGCCGAAGCTCGAAATCGCGTCGATCGAGCGGGGCGTCAACTCGCCGAGAATCGCCAGGCCGCGAGTGAGTTCGCCTAACTCCTGGAAATGCTCGTCGACGGTGCGCTCCATGGCTGACTCGCGCAGATGGAAGTCGCGCAGCGCCATGAGTTCGCCCAGCGCCTCGTCGCGCTTGCCCTGCACGGCGCGGTTGGCGATGGAGAGCAGCCGGTTGGTGGTCTTGCCCATGGCGGACACCACCACCACCGGCCTGCGGGCCAGGCGCGCTCTGACGATTCCGGCGACACGTTCGATGGCGGCGGCCGATTCCACGGACGTGCCGCCGAATTTCATTACGATCATGGAGAGTTATCCGGAGCCAGTTAGTCGAGCAGGCCCTGGGCCCACATCAGCTCGGCGTTCAACACCGCCGCACCGGCCGCGCCGCGGATCGTATTGTGGCCCAGCGCGACGAACTTCAGGTCGAGCACCGGGCAACCGCGCAGGCGTCCGATGAAGACGGTCATGCCGTTGTCCCGTTCGGCGTCGCGGCGAGGCTGGGGCCGGTCCTGAGCCTCCATGTAGACCACGGGATGAGCCGGCGCGCTCGGCAGCTTCAGCTTCTGGGGAACTCCCTGGAAGCCGCGAATCGCCTCGATGGCGTCGTGGTGAGTCGGCTTGTGCGCCAGCTCCAGGCTGACCGTCACCATGTGGCCGTCCACCACCTGCACGCGGTTGCAGTGCGCGCTCACCTTGGCGGCCAGCGGAACCAGTTTGCCGCCGGCGAATTCGCCCAGGATCTTCTGCGTCTCCTGCTGCATCTTCTCTTCCTCGCCGCCGATATAGGGAATCACGTTGGCGGTGATGTCCATGGAGGGAACGCCCGGGTAGCCGGCGCCGGAGATGGCCTGCATGGTGGTGGCGATCACGCGCGTGATGCCGAACTGCTTGAACGGCGCGAGCGCCATGGTCAGCGCCACCGTGGAGCAGTTCGGATTGGTGGCGATGCGCCCCTTCCAGCCCCGTTGTTCGCCTTGCGCCGGCAGGATGTTCAGGTGGTCCGCGTTGATTTCGGGAACCAGTAGGGGGACGTCGGCCTCCATGCGGTGATTCTTCGAATTCGACACCACCACGTGGCCCGCTTCGGCGAATGCCCGCTCGATCTCGGTGGCCACCGATGCATCCATGGCCGAAAACATCAATTTAGGGGCGGTCGCGGACGGTTTGGAATCGCT
Source organism: Acidobacteriota bacterium (assembly GCA_018268715.1). Taxonomy (GTDB): domain Bacteria; phylum Acidobacteriota; class Terriglobia; order Bryobacterales; family Bryobacteraceae; genus TMP-7. The sequence continues at coordinate 47,160 of JAFDVZ010000021.1, forward strand.
CACCACGATGTCGCGGACGGCGGCGGGCATCTCCCCGTCCAGCCGCCATGAGGTGGCGTCGGAATACTTCTTTCCGGCGGAACGGTCGCTGGCGCCGACCCAGGTTACTTCGAACCAAGGGTGGTTGCGGAGGAATTTGATGAAGTGCTGGCCCACCATGCCGGTGCCGCCGAGCACTCCGACGGGAATGCGATGTTGTGGATGCTTCATTGACGGATTAGCTGCCTTACCATTTGGTGATAGATCTGTACCGCATTTTCTAGCTGTATCTTGGGCACGCGCTCCTCGCTGGTGTGCGCGACGTGGATCGATCCCGGTCCCAGCAGGAAGGGTTTCCCCCAGGCGCCCGCGAAGGCCGGAATGTCGGTGGTGTAGGCCACCACGGTGGTCTCGAAACCGGGGAGCGAGCCAAGGTGAACGGCCGGAAGCGTCAGGACGTCCTTCACCTCGACGCCCGGCTCCACCAGTGCGTGGACGGCGTCGTGGGTGGATTGTCCCTCGTCCACCAGCCGGATGAGAATCTCCGCCTGGGCGTGGTCGGCGATCACATTGGGAGCGCGCCCGCCGGAGATGGTGCCGATGTTCAGCGTGCTCGCGCCCAGGATCGGATCCACCGGCAGCGGCATGCGACGGGTTTTGTCGAGGGCGTCCAGCAGCTTCTCGATCGCCGATTCGCCCAACTCCGGGTAGGCCGAATGCGCCATTCTGCCATGCGCGTGAAACTCGAACCGCAGGACGCCCTTTGAACCAAGCGCCAGTTTATTCTCCGTGGGTTCGCCGTTGATCAGATAGCGGGACCCTCGGGAGGTTCTGGCCGCGGCGTAGGCGCCGGCGCTGTTGCGCTCCTCGCCCACCACCAACAGCAGCCCGAAGCCGGTCAGCCCCTCGGCGAGAAGCCCTCGCAGTGCGGTGATCATCGAGGCGATGATCCCCTTGGTGTCGCAGGCGGCCCGTCCCCAGATGAACTCGGCGTCCTCCCGGGACGGGAAGAACGGAGGCACCGTGTCCATGTGCGTCGACAGCGTCACCACGGGTTCGCCCCAATGCGCGAACACATTGAAGCGTCCCGGCTCGACGTCCATGATCTCCACGCGCCCGCCGGTCTGCGCCGCCAGTTCGGACAGGTGGGCGAACAGGAACCGTCCCACCTTTTCCTCATTGCCGGTGATGGACTCGATGTCCACCAGCGTGCGCGTCAGTTCGAATAGATTCATGCCAATACCGTACAACGATTCGAGGAGACGGAGCGCGGATGGGAGGGGGAACGGACCGCAGGCCCGTTGGTCCCGATAGCGCTCCACCCGATTCCCGGGTGACAGTAGACCGGTTATTCGCCTGTCCACCAACCGTGCGCGCGACAAGCCCGCGACGCCGATTTCGGCGGCCGCCCCTTTCGCCTCCGTCCTCCGGGCTTGCCGGAACTGCGGACGGGCTACTGTTGACCAGCCGCGCCTCTATCGAAACTCCTATTGTAACCGAAGCGGGGCCGCTTCCGCGCGGGAACCATCCGGTGCGGCGATCCGTCTCGTATCTTGGATAGAGGTCGATGCATCTATATAGATGGTGAGGATTTGGGGTTGATGTCGCGGTCACTTTTAACATTTGTTCTCCTCGGGGCTGCCGCCGCTGCTGGGACAGCGCAGCAGGACGCGGAGCGTCTATATAACCGCACCGACTATCAGGGAGCGTTGCATCTGCTGGTTCCGCAGCCGAACAAGGATGCGAGAACCTGGACGCTGGTCGGCAAGAGCTACTTCGGCGTGGGCGAGTACAAGAAGGCTACCGAGGCGTTCGAGCAGGCCGTCGCGCTCGATCCTCGAAACGCCGACGCCGTCCATTGGCTGGGTAAGTGCTGGGGACGACGGGCCGAAATCGCGAGTGTTTTCACCGCTCCCGGTTACGCCTCCAAAGCCCGGCAGTATTTCGAGAAAGCCGTCCTGCTCGACATGTCCAACCGCGAAGCCATCGGCGACCTGTTCGACTACTATATGGAAGCGCCCGGCTTTCTGGGCGGCGGACTGAATCGGGCCGAGGCTCTGGCGGACCGGATCGCGACGCTCGATGAGGCGGAAGGCGACTATCTGCGCGCCCAGGTGGCGGACCATCGCAAGGAGTTCGACAAGGCGGAGCAGTACCTTCGACGGGCCCTCGAACTGGCGCCGCGCCAGGTGGGCCGGACCATCGAACTGGCGAAGTACCTGTCGAAGTTGGGGCGCGTGCAGGAAAGCGAGGCCACCTTCGCGCAAGCCGAGAAGATCACGCCGAACAACCCGCGCATCCTTTATGAGCGGGCGCAGACCTACATCCGCGACAAACGGAACCTGGCGCAGGCGCGGGAGTTGCTGAAGCAGTACCTGGCTTCGCCGGTCACCGCCAACGATCCCCCGAAATCGAAAGCCGAGGAGTTGCTCCGTAAAGCAGGCGCCTGAAGTTCGATATTGACAATCGATATTGACAGTCGATATCGATGGACGATATCATCGCTTCGTGGCCAATCCCTCTGACCTGTTGCCAGGCACCCTCGACCTGCTGATCCTCCGGACCCTTGAACTGAAGCCGATGCACGGCGTTGTGATTGCCGACCGCATCGAGCAGGCGACCGAGGGGGTCTTCGTAATCGGTCCCGGGTCGCTGTTTCCAGCCCTCCACCGGCTTGCCGACAAGGGCTGGATCGACGGCCAGTGGATCGTCGTTCCCGAATCCGGCCGCCGGGTCAAGCAGTACACCCTCACCCAGGCCGGCCAGGCGCGGCTGGCCGAAGAGAAGCGCAACTGGAAAACCGTGCTCACCGCCATGAACCTCGCCCTCGCCGAGGAGCTCTAGATGCTGAGCCGTCTTTACAGCGCCCTCCGTCGACTCTTCCGCCGCCAGGCTGCCGAGTCGGAACTGGACGCGGAGGTCCAGGCGTATTATCAGATCCTGGTGGACCGCTACGTCGAGGCCGGTCATCGTCCCGATGAGGCGCGTCGTCTGGCGAGCCTCCGGTGCGGCCATCCCGAAGCCGTGAAGGAAGCCGTGCGCGACGTTTGGGCCGGAGCCATGCTGGCCGCCGTCCTGCGCGATATCCGGTACGCGCTTCGGACCATCCGCAAAGCCCCGATGTATGCCGTCGTCACCGTTCTGATGCTGGGCATCGGGATTGGCGCCAACGTCACCGTCTTCTCCATCGTGGATCGATTTGTGCTCGGGCATCCCCCGGTGGCGGACCCATCGGCCTTGATGATGCTCCACACCACGCGCGATGGCCATTGTTGCGGGAGATTCAGTTGGCCTACCTACGCCGATGTCCGGGACCGTGCCCGGTCCTTCGCCGGAGTGGCCGCCTACTACGAGTTGCTGCCCGCCGCGATCGGAGGCTACGGCGATCCTGAGCGTGTTTGGGGGCAGGCCGTCACGGCCAACTACTTCGATGTCGCTCGCCTCGCCATGTTCGTCGGGCGCGGCTTCACGCCCGCCGAAGAGCATTTGCCGGTCGTGGTCATCAGCCATCGACTATGGACGCGCCGGTTCGGGGCGGACCCCTCCATCGTCGGCCGCGCCATTCCGCTCTCGGGCCGTCCATACACGGTGGTGGGCGTTGCGCCGGAGGGATTTCGCGGCGTCGATGTCATTCTCGACGCCCAATACTGGGTCACTCTCGACAACCTCAGCCATCTGGAGCCCAGGACGGACAACCGCCGGTCGCGAGACTACCAGTGGCTCGCCGCCGTCGGCAGGCTTGCGCCGGGGACCTCGCGCCGGCAGGCGGAGGCCGAACTCAAACTCGTCGGCGCTCTCATTGCCCGGCAATACCCCGCATCCACTCCCGCCGCGGATCGCGATTCGGGCTTTGTCATGGAAGTCGCGGGATCCCTGCCTCCGCGCCAACGGGCGGCGGTCATAGCGTTCCTCGCCAGCCTGTCGGCGGTCTCGCTGATGGTCCTCGCCATCGCCTGCGTCAACGTCACGAACCTGTCGCTGGCGCGCGCCGCGGTTCGACGGCGGGAAATGGCGATGCGCGTGGCGCTGGGAGCATCGCGTGGCCCCCTGCTCCGCCAGATGCTCACCGAGAGCATCCTGCTGTCTTTCGGCGGTGGCCTTCTCGGGGTGTTCGCCTCGCACTGGGCGGCGCGGGCCCTGTCGGTGTTTCATATGGCCGCGCCGGTCCCGCTGGACACGTCCATAGCCGTCAGCGGCTCGGTTCTGCCGTTCGCCTTCCTGCTGAGCGCCGGCGCCGGGTTGCTGTTCGGCCTTGCGCCCGCGTGGGCCGCCTCGCGTCCCGATATCGCCGCGGCGCTCAAGGGCGAGGAGCTGTTGACTCGAACCGGCCATTGGTGGGGCCTGCGGAATATTCTGGTCGCCGCCGAGGTGGCCATGTCGACGGTTCTGCTGTGCGCCACCGGGCTGTTCCTGAGGAGCCTCTCCAACGCCGCTCACATCGATACGGGATTCCGTTCGGGCGGCGTCCTGATGATGTCCGTCGATCCGCGGTTGCATGGCTACAGTCCGGAGCGGTCCGTCGAACTGCTGAGAGCCGTCCGCGAGCGGGTGGCGTCGGTTCCCGGTGTTCAGTCGGTCGCCTGGACCGACGCCGCTCCTCTGTCCGGCGGCCATCGAAGCGACGGGTTCGACGTGGTGGGAAAGCCCGGCGGCGGGGCTCGGATTGTCGACCTGTTCATGGCCACTCCCGGCTACTTTGAGACGCTGGGGATTCCACTGCTGGCGGGCCGCGCCTTCGAGAACGACTCGGCTTCCTCAGCCCGGGTCGCCGTCGTCAACCAGTACTTCGCCACCCACTTCTTCCCCAACGAGGAACCGATCGGTCAGCGCGTGCGGGACGGCGATCGTGTCTACCAGATCGTCGGCGTCGTCCGGGACACGAAGTCCCGCACCATCGGCGAAGAGCAGCGGGCCATCCTGTTCCGCGCGCTCGAGCAGGATATCGCAGCCGACCCTTCAGGCTCCGGGTACACGCTCATGATCCGCGTGGCCGCCGACCCGGTTTCGGTGGCGAGCGCCGCCCAGTCCGCCGTACACGCAATCGATCCCGCGTTAGCCGTTTTTGGGGTCGCCACGATGGAGCAGCACATGACGGACGCGCTGTTTCTGCCGCGCCTGGCCGGCACGCTTTTCGGGGTTTTTGGCCTGTTGGGCCTGACGCTCGCCGGGATTGGACTGTACAGCATCATCGATTACTGGGTGAGCCGCCGCCGGCGCGAAATCGGCATCCGGGTGGCGATCGGCGCGCGCCCGGGCGCTGTTCAGGCGCTGATTCTGCGTCAGGGCATGACGCTGGCCGCCGCGGGGATTGCGCCGGGAATCGCGGCCGCTTGGGCGTTGTCGCGTTTGCTGACCAGCTTCCTGTACGGCGTCGCCCCGAACGATGCCGCCACCTTCGGCGCGATCTCGGTCTTCCTGCTGGTGGTGACGTTTGTCGCCTGCTGGATCCCGTCGCGCCGGGCCGCCGCAGTGGATCCGAGCCTCACCCTGCGCTGCGATTAGCCGTCCAGACGGCCGTTCTTCGTCCATTCGAATCGTCGGGTTATCTTTTGGCTTGCAGGATCCGCCATCCACGCGTCCAATTCGTGGAGTATCCCATTCGGAGGGGACCGCCGCCACCCGAACATCGCGGCCGCGCAGCGCCTGTCCGCCCAGGCCAACGAATGGGACATGCAGGGGCATGCGCAGAAGGCCAAAAACCTGCTAGATCAGGTCAATAATGAGCTAAAAATGGCCGCGGAAGCCGCAAATAAGAACGCTCATTGAGCAGTTTTGACGCTTAGTAAACGTTTTAGAAATTCAAAAGCGCCCACTCCGTGGATAGTGTGCGGACCGTCGAAGAACTCGATGGCGGTCCGCCCTTCCAGGCCCTGTTTGGCGTAAAAACGCCGTACTTTAGCGTATTCGTACGCCACCCACTCGTCCACCGACACCCCATCGTCGTGCCCCCGCTCCACCATAAACGGCCGCGGCGCCATCAGGTTCGCCAAGTCGGAATAGTTCACTTTGTTGGCGAAATCGAACTCCAGCATGTCGTACTCCTCGGTGACCATGTAGCTGAACGGGGCCTCGATGCTGGTGGTTTTCCACACCCACTCGTTGAAGTCACCGGAGCAGATCGACAGGGCGTACCCGTCAAGCAGAGGGGGCACGCGGACGGCGGTCTTGCCGCCGTAGGACAGGCCGTAGAACCCGATCCTCGAGGGGTCGACGAACGGCAGGCCGGCCAGCCATTCGAGAATGCGCTGGTGCTGGCCAAGGATGAAGGAAAACAGCGACAGCTTCAGCGGATGCGCCTTTCGCTGGATCAGCCGGAAACGATCCTTGCCGATGTAGGGGTTCTGGGGCGAAAAGGTGACGAAACCCTGTTCGGCGAGGCTCACGGCGAAGCGGTGGTAGTAGTGGGAGTCGATCGAGGGATCGGCGACATCGCGGGGCCGCCCTTCGAGCCCGTGCTGGCAGACTACCACGGGCCTCCGTTCGCCGTCGCGTAACCCTTTCGGGATCAGCAGGATACCTTGGGCGAAGACCTCCGGCCAGACCTGTAGCATCACCTCGTAGCCGGTGAGCTTGTCGGTTTCGAGGATCTTCCGGCTCCGGGGATTGGCGGGCTCCGACGGGTCCGGCAGGCGGCCGATCACGTCGTTCCAGACCGCGTCCCGGACGCCCCGGGGACCGGCCGTCTTCCAGAATTCCGCCCGGCGATCCGGGGATTTCCGGACGAGCGACTGCGTGTAGGCGACCAGTTGTTCCACCTGTCGGCGCTGGCGTTCTGGCGAAACAAACCCAGCACGGGCATCCTGGAATGGCGGGCCGGCGGGCGCGAGGCGAGGTCCCGCGAGGGCATCGAGCAGGGTGCGGAGCGCTTCGTCCGAGCCTGGGGTGGCGCTTTGGACTAGCCTCGGATGTCCTTGAGCCCGCGCCAGTTCCGCGCGCACTGCTTCCACCGGAGGAGCGGCGATCGCACCCACCGGGGCGGCGCCCTTGCGCTGAGGCGACGGGGGCGGGGGACCACTCACCGACGGAGGCCGGCTGGTTTCCACAATCAGCGTCCTAGGCGCGACCAGGCCGGCGATCTCCGCGTCGCCGAAATCGCGCAGCAGACCCCAGACATCGCGATAAATCGGCTCCTTCCAAACCTGTTCGCGAGGACCGAAATAGCCGCTGACCAGCGTCGCCTGGATCCGATCGTCGAGCGCCGCCGCATGGAGGGCGATCAAGCCCCCTTCGCCATATCCAGCGATGCCGATCGGGATGGGGTGAGAACGGTTCTCGTGCTGGAACCAATCCACCGCCGCCAGCACCTTCTGCACTTCATAGCCAATGATGTGCCGCCCGACCTCGAACGCCATCCGGTAGATCCACTCACGGTGCGGTTGGTTCGTCATCCGGACGCCGGGGATGCCGGACCACGTGTCGGCGCGATCAATTAAGGTTGGGATCAGCACCTCACAGCCGCTTTCGGCGAGCCGGCGGGCCCAGCCCTGAGCCAGTTCCTCCGGGGTCTGGTCGGCGTCGGGGATGGCGACCAGGCGGGCCCGCGCCGGACGATCTGGCGCGAGCCAAAGTCCCTCTGCGTCGACGCCTGGAAAAACCGGCCAACGAACGGCGAGCACACGGTAGCCGGCGCCGCGACCCACTTCGGCGGCCGCGGAGGTGGTGGCGTCGAGGGTGAGCGCGGCGACGGGGAGGCGGCGGTCCACGGCTCCGATGATCGTGCGCAACCGCTCGCGATCGGGCTTGCGCCCGGACCGGGAGGCCTCCGTCGCCCGGTCGAGATAGGCGTGGATTCCCTCCACCATCGCCGCGGCGGGATCGCCAGCAAACTCAAGCGCCCTGGTCCCCGGGAGCGGCTGGGCGAAAGCCGCAGCCGACGCCAGGAACGCGATCAGACCGACGATGCGCATGGTCCGTATCATACGCCCCCGGGAAGGTTATAAACTTGGCTTGCGATGCAGAGACGGGAATTCTTCGCGAGCGCGCTGGCCGCGCCGTTGCTGGCCGATGACGAACCACGCCGGGTGGGGGTGATCGGCTCCGGCGGCCGCGGACGCTTCCTGATCGACCAGTTCAAGGAAGTCGGCGCGCGGGTGGCGGCGGTGTGCGACATCTACCAGCCGAACCTGCGCAAGGGCCTGGAAGGCGCATCGACCGGCGCCAAGCCCTTCGAGGATTACCGGAAGCTGCTGGAGGACCGCTCGCTGGACGCCGTGGTGATCGCGACGCCCGATCATTGGCACTCCCGCATGGCGATTGACGCCGTCGAGGCGGGCAAGGACGTTTATCTCGAAAAGCCGCTGGCGCACAAGATCGACGAGGGATTCGCGCTGATCGCGGCGGTGCGCCGGACCCGGCGAATCCTCCAGGTCGGGACACAACGCCGGAGTGCTGAAATGTTCCAACGCGCGCGCCTGAGCATGCCGGAGCTTGGCGATGTGCGACTGGTGACGTCGATGTGGCTGAACACACAGGCGGGCCTGACGGAACGCTCATTGGAAGGGCCGCTCGACTGGAAACAGTGGCTGGGCTCGGCGCCGCCGCGCGAGTTGGACGCCAAGCGCTTCTTTAACTGGTATTACTTTTGGGATTACTCAGGAGGGCTGTTAGTCGGGCAGGCCGCGCACATGGTGGACGCCATCCAATGGTACATGGGTTCGACTCAGCCGGCGGCGGTGACTTGCATCGGCGGGCGGAGTAACCTGGCGGGCGCCGAGGTTCCGGAAACGGCTAACTTGACCATCGAATATCCGGAGAATTACCTGGCGACCTTCACCCTGGGTTACAAGACGATGCGCTATAACCCATTCAATGACCAGATGGCGCAGTATCATGGCTCAAAGGCCCGGCTGGATGTCGGTCGCGAGAGTTACGCGCTGTTTCCCCAAAGCGACGCAGTGGAGATGAAGCCGTCGGTCGACGTCAAACTGCCCGGGAGTTTCAGCGCCGCCACGCGTTCCCATATCCGGAACTTCCTGGAGTGCACGCGGACGCGCAAGGAGCCGAACGCGCCGGTGGAAGCCGGCCAGGCGACGAATATCGTTCTCTGCATGGCGATGGAATCGATGCGTACGGGCAAGCGGCTCAAGTGGAACGCGGCCGCCCGGCGCGTCGAGTCGTGATTCGCCGCTCCGGCCTACTCGAGCACCACCGTACAACTGCGCGGTCCCTGCGCGCCGATCACCAGAGCCTGCTCGATGTCCGCGGTTTTTGAGGGGCCCGAGATGAACACGCCAAACCGATCGCGTCCCACCCGCTGATAGGCTTCGTGCATGTTGTGGACGATCGCGTTGGCGGGCACTCGCAGCACCAGGTGCTGGGCGATGACGAAGACGACTCGCCGCAAGCCCAGGTTCGCGGCGGGAACCCATACGGCGCCGTTTTCCGCCACGCCGAATTCTCCCTGAACGATGGCCACATCCACGTCGGCCAACTCATGCGGAGATTGGGACGACTGATCGGGACAGGTCAGCACGCGCCGGGCGGTTTGGACGACTTCCAACTCGCGATAGTCGCCGACGACGCAACGCCCGCCCACCGAGGCCAGCACTTCAGAGAACTTCGCCACGGGGTCGTCGAAGCGTATCCCCCGCGGAGGCTCGGCGGGTTCGCAGGGCGGCGGCGCGGCGCGGCGGAGCGCTTCCATGATGGCCTCTCGGCTGGTCACCGGGTTTCCTCCTTCTCCAGCAAGTCCCGGAAGCTTTCACTCGGCATCGGGGGCAACTCCCGTTGCAGACCCCAGGGATTCCACGGTCCGTACAACACAAAGCGTGGCATCAACGGAACAACGCGCCGCATCAGCCAGCCGCCCGCGCCGTACATCCATGGGCGCTGGAACACCGTCGACATCACCGACATCGCCAGGCTTTTCGCGGATGACGTTTTGCCTTCCTTCACCAGGCGCTCGCGAAAGGCGAGCAGTTGGTGATGCAGGTCGACCTTCACCGGGCAGACATCGGAGCAGGAGCCGCACAGACTGGACGCGAACGGCAGGCTGGCGTGCGCGGCCGGGTCGCGATGCGGAGCAAGAACCGATCCGATCGGCCCAGGAATCGTATAGCCGTAACTGTAACCACCGGACCGGCGATAGACCGGGCAGGTGTTCAGACAGGCTCCGCAACGGATGCAGTTCAGGGACCGGCGGAAGGTTTCCTCCGCCAATATCTTCGAACGACCGTTGTCGACGATGACGACGTGCATCTCACCGCCCGCCCGCGGTCCGTTGAAATGCGAGGTGTAAGCGGTGACGGGTTGCCCGGTGGCGCTGCGAGCCAGCAGACGCACGAAGACCGCCAGGTCGGCCAAACGCGGCACGATCTTCTCAAGCCCCATGCAGGCGATGTGAATGGGCGGGAGGCTGGCGCCCATGTCGGCGTTGCCTTCGTTGGTGCACACCACCACGCCGCCAGTCTCAGCCACGGCGAAATTGACGCCCGTCAAGCCGGCGCCGGCGTTCAGGAGTTTGTCGCGCAAGTGTCCGCGAGCCGCTTCGGTGAGGTAGGCGGGGTCGGCCGCACCCGCCTCGGTCCCTAACTGGTCGTGAAACAGAGCGCCGATATCCTGGCGCTTCAGGTGGATCGCGGGCAGCACGATGTGACTCGGCGGCTCCTTGCGCAGTTGCACAATCCGCTCGCCCAGGTCGGTGTCGGTGACTTCGACGCCGCGCGCTTCGAGATAGGGATTCAGGTGACACTCTTCGGTGAGCATCGATTTGGACTTGACTAACCGAGTTACCCCGCGCTCAGCGAGAATCCCGTAGACAATCTCATTGTGTTCGTTCGCGTCGCGGGCCCAGTGAACCTGAATGCCGTTCGCCACGGCGTTGCTTTCAAACAGGGCGAGGTAGTCGGCCAGCCGCGACATGGTGTGGCTCTTGATCGCGTGGGCGGCGTTGCGCAACTCCTCCCATTCGGGCAGCGCCGAGGCTTGACGGTCGCGCTTCTGGCGGACGAACCATAACGACTCATCATGCCAATGGGCCCGCGGCTGATCCAAGACAAACGGCAGGGCGCGCTCCGGATGTCCTGTCATGACAGCCTGGCTCCTTCGAGCATTTCCGCCACGTGCGCCACCTTCAGCGGCTTGCCCTCTCGACGGATCAGTCCCTCCAGGTGCATCAGGCAGGACATGTCGAATCCCGCGATCACCTGCGCCCCGGCCCGCTCATGGTCGGCGATTCGATCCCGTCCCATCATGCAGGAGACGGCCTGTTCGGCGACCGCGAACGTGCCGCCGAACCCGCAACATTCGTCCGGGCGCGATAGCGTGACCAACTCAATGCCGCGGAGTTGCGCGAGCAACCCCCGCACCTTGTCGAACGGCGCGTCCATACGTTCGCTTGAGCGCGCCATCCGCAATTCGCGAAGTCCGTGGCAACTCATGTGTATGCCGACGCGGCCGGGAAAATCGCCGTCGGCGCGAGTAACTCCCACGATGTCCACCAGATATTCGCACAGTTCGAAGGTGTTCGATTTCAAATGGTCGAAGCCGGGCTTGCCGGCGAGCCACTGGTCATAGTGATTCCGCACCATGGATGCGCAACTGCCGGAGGGCGTTACCACGTGTTTGTATTTGCCGAAGACGTCGAGAAAGCGTTCGGCCAGCGGCCGGGCGGCGTCGCCGCATCCGGAATTCGCCATGGGCTGGCCGCAGCAGGTCTGCGATTTCGGGTATTCGACATCCAGTCCCAATCCACGCAGGATGCGCCAGGTGGCCAGTCCCACGCGGGGGTATAACTGGTCGACATAGCAAGGAATGAACAGGCCGATCTGAGTCACTACCGAGTCACCTTGTCGAGCAAGTACAAATAAGACCGATATGCGCGGCCGGTCGCCCGAGTCATCCCGATTTCGCAGGTGCGGCTGCTTGAATAGCATTCCGCCGCGGTCGACTTCACTTCGCGCGCTTCGGCGAGGGTGGCCGCCGCGGTGAGTTCGGGGAACAGAAAGCCGCGATCTCCCGCAAAGCCGCAGCATCCGGCCGATGGCGGGACGATCACGTTGGAGGCGCAGGCTCTCGCCACCGACTCCAGTTTTCCGCCCAATCCCATTTTGGCGACCGAACAGACCGGATGCAGCGCCACCGCTTCCGCCTTGGACTTCACGGTGAGGGCGGGCAGCAGCGTGTCGTGCGCGAACTCGATGGAATCGACGATGCGAAGCTGGTCGAAGCGGGCCTGATTTTCCGGTGTTAATGAGGCCCGGCAGGTCTTCAGGCCGTAAGTGCATGGGCTGGTGTCGACCACCACCGGGAGACTGGCTCCGTCAGACCAGCGCCAGAAGCGTTCGATGGCCGCGTTGGCCGCCGCGTCGTGCCCTTCGACGAAACCCTTCGATGAGAAAGGCGTGCCGCAGCAGGTTCCCGCGACATCCGGAGGGATGTGCACGGGCGCGCCCGCGCGTTCAGCGACGTCGACGAGCGTGCGCATCACGGAGGCTCCGTCGGGTTCGCCCGGGATCCGGCCCATGATGCGTGAGATGCACGATGGGAAGTAGACGGCTTTCGCGCCCTGGCTGGAGGTGCGCGGAACGGCGCCCGCCACTTGCGGCATGTCGGGGGTCCAGGCCATGCCCGAGAGGGCCCGTGCGAGCCGGTTTATCGCGGCGGATCCGATGATCGCTTCGCCCAGATGTCCCAAACGCAGGGCCATCCGGGCGCCGCGTTCAGCCAACGCGAAGTTCGACGCCACTCGCACCGCCATTCGCCGGGCGCCTTCGGACGCCCCGGAATGACGCAGCAGCTTCACCAGTTTCCCGGTGTCGATGCCGACCGGGCAGGCGGTGGCGCACAATCCATCGGTGGCGCAGGTGTCCAGCGCCTGGTAAGGATACGCCTCCGCGAGGGCCGCCGCGAGGGCGGGATCGGCGCCGCTTTCGGCGAGACGCTTCATTTCGCGCCGCACCACGATGCGCTTGCGCGGCGTCAGCGTCAATTCCCGGCTGGGACATTTCGGCTCGCAGTATCCGCACTCGATGCACTTGTCCACTTCGGGTTCGATCGTGGGGAACGCCTTCAGATTCTCGAGGTGGGCCCGCTTGCTTGCATTGATGATGACGCCGGGGTTCAGCAGCCCGTGCGGATCGGCCAGCGCCTTCAGACGCCGCATGATCTCGTAGCCTTCCGGACCCCACTCGGTTTCGACGAACGGCGCCATGTTGCGGCCCGTGCCGTGTTCGGCCTTGAGCGCGCCGTCGTAGCCTTTCACCACCAATCCGACGACGTCGTCCATGAAGCGGGAGTATCGGTCGATGGCTTTCTGATCGCCGAAACCTTGGGTGACGACGAAGTGCAGATTACCGTCCTTGGCGTGCCCGAAGATGATGGCCTCAGGGTATTCGTGACGGCGGAACAAGGCGTTCAGGTCCGCGATCGCCGCGGCCAGGCGGTCGACGGGGAAGGCCACATCCTCAATGATGACGGTGGCGCCGCTTCTTCGCACCGATCCCACCGATGGGAACATTCCGGAGCGGATCTTCCATAGCAACGCCTGCTCGACCGGATTGTGCGTGAAGCGCGCCGCCTCATGAAGGCGCAGGCTGCCGGTGGCGTCCGCGGCGAGGCGCGCCAGGTCGGTGCGTTCGCTTTCGCGCGAGGACTGAAACTCGGCGAGCAGGCCGGCGGCGCCTTCCGGCAGGGCGCGGATCGACGGCGGAATGCCCGCCTGCGTTTCGACCGACCGCAACGCCGCGCGGTCCATGATCTCGAGCGCCTTCGCTCCGGCGTCCCGCAACGGAACGATCGAGTCCGCCGCCGAGGCGAGATCGCTGAACAGGAGCAGGCCGGTGTATTTCACCGGAAGGTCCGGCGCCGTGTTCAGCACCGCTTCGGCGATGAAGGCGAGCGTTCCTTCCGAGCCGATGATGACGTGCTGGAAGATGTCCACCGCGCGCTCAAAATCGAGGAACGCGTTCAGCGAGTAGCCGGTGGTGTTCTTCATTCGATACTTCGAACGAACGCGTTCGCGCAACGCGGCGTCCGCGAGCAGCCGCCGCCGCAGTTCGAGAACGCCGCGCGCCAAGGCGGGCTCGAGCGCGTGGAACCGTTCGTCGGCGTCGTCGGCGGCGGTGTCGATCTCGACCCCGGAGGGCAGGACGAACCGCATCGAGCGGAGCGTGTGATAAGCGTTCTGTTCGACGCCGCAACACATTCCCGAAGAATTGTTGGCGAGGATGCCGCCCAAGGTGCAGGTGGCGATGGAGGCGGGATCCGGCCCGATCTTTGCGCCGTAGAGGCTTAGCGCGCGGTTGGCGTCGGCGCCGATTACGCCCGGCTGTACGCGGATTCGACGGCCGCCGTCCTCCACCCACAAGCCACGCCAGTGACGCGCCGTATCAATGAGGAGACCGTCGGTAACGGCCTGGCCGGAGAGGCTGGTTCCGGCCGAGCGGAAGGTCATGGGGATGCCGGCGCGCTGGCTGAAGGCGAACAGATTGCGGATCTCTTCGACGTTGCGGGACTGGACCACGGCGCGCGGCACAAGGCGGTAGAAGCTGGCGTCCGATGCATAGGAAATCAGGTCGATCGGACGAGTCAGCACGCGGTCGGCTTCGACGATGGCCGCAAGCTCGGATTGAATCGTTTTGGAGGCGGATGCGGTGGACATGGACCCTGATGCGGAAAGCCCTCACACCGATGATATGATGTTGGCGATCATGAAGGCGCTTCGATACGCGTTCGCACTCCTAGTTTGTACGGTCGTGTTTGGAATCGCGCAGGCGCAACAAGGGCCGCCCAAGCCGAAGCGGATCCTCGCCATCGGCCAGACCAAGGGGTTCCAGCACGATTCGGTATCCACCGGGCTCGCCACCATGTGGAAGATGGGGCGCGACACCGGCTTGTGGGACACCTACATCAAGACGGATTGCCAGCTGATTACGAAGAAGAAACTGCAGGGCAACGCCAAGAACCTCGACTATTTCGACGCGGTGTACTTTTACACGACCGGCGAGCTGGATCTGGACGATTCGCAGAAGGCCGATCTGATCTCGTTCGTCAAAGAGGACGGCAAAGGGTTCCTCGGCGGCCACAGCGCCATCGACACCAACTATAAGTGGCCTGAATACGGGGAGATGGTGGGCGCTTATTTCGACCAGCACCCCTGGGGGACGTTCGAGGCTCCGGTCATTATCGAAGATCGCGCGTCTCCGATGACCGCGCTGTTTCCGGCGCACTTCGTGGTCCGCGATGAGATTTATCAGCCGAGCAGCATCTGGTCGCGCGATAAGGTGCATGTCCTGGCGCGGTTGGATGAAACCAAGATCGATCTGAAGAACCCGCGCGTACACCGTACGGATGGAGATTTCGCCGTCGCGTGGATTAAAACATTCGGCAAGGGCCGTGTTTTCTACACGACCTTCGGCCACGTCGAGGAAGTTTACGACCGCCGCGACATGCAGCAGCTTTATCGCGAGGCCGCCAAGTGGTGCCTGCGCCTGACCGATCACGACGTCAGTTCGCACGCCAAGACGAGTCCGACCGAGTAGGCTGTAGCGGGGGCGCGCAGCGTCCGGCCGCGCGCGCGTCGTCCTCGGCGAAGGCATACAATTGAGCGAAGCGGCGCCAGCGATCCGACACTATGACCTTTGCTAATTACATCAACGGGGAGTGGGTTTCCGGGGACACGTTCGAGAACCGGAATCCCGCTAATACCGACGAAGTCGTCGGTCTGTTCGTGAAAGGGAAGCCAAGCGATGTCGACGCCGCCGCGGAGGCCGCCAGCCAGGCGTTGGCAGGGTGGTCGAAGCTGCCGGGACCTTCGCGCGGAGCGTACCTGTTCAAGGTGGCCGAGATTCTCGACCGCAAATTCGACGACATCGCCGCGGATATGACCCGCGAAGAGGGCAAGACGCTGCCCGAGGCGAAGGGCGAGGTCCGACGGTCCATCAACATTTTCCGCTACTTCGCGGGCGAGGGTTCGCGGCTCAACGGACTGCTTGTGCCGAGCGAGCGCGACCGTGTACACATGTTCGCCATCCGCAAGCCGATCGGGGTGGTGGGCATGGTGACGCCGTGGAACTTCCCGAGCGCCATCCCCGCCTGGAAACTGGCGCCGGCGCTGATCTGCGGGAATACGGTGGTGATGAAGCCCGCTTCGGCCGCTCCGCTGAGCGCCTGGCGGATCATCGAGGCCTGCCACGAGGCGGGGATTCCGAGGGGAGTCGTGAATTTTATCGCGGGCTCCGGCGGGTCGTTGGGCAATGCGTTGGTGGGCGCGAAACCGCTGAAGGCGATCTCGTTCACGGGGTCCTGCGAAATCGGCCAGTGGCTGCATGGCAAGGCTTCCGAGCGGCGCTTGCGCATCCAGTTGGAGATGGGCGGCAAGAATCCCACGATCGTGTTGGCTGATTGCGATTTCAAGTCCGCGGTTGAGAATACCGTGAACGCCGCGTTCTTTTCGACGGGGCAGAAGTGCACCGCCACCAGCCGCGTGATTGTCGAAGAATCCATCTACGACGCCTTCGTCGCCGCCCTGGTGGAACGGACGAAGAAGCTCAAGGTCGGTAACGGCATGGAGCCGGGCGTCGACATCGGCCCCGCGGTGGACGAGGGGCAACTCGAAACCGATCTGCGCTACATCGAAATCGGAAAGAAGGAGAACGGCGCGCCGCTGGCGGGCGGCAACCGGATCACCGGCGGCGCCTACGACAAGGGCTACTTTGTCGAGCCCACCATCTTCGCCGACGTCGCGCCGAACGACACTCTCGCGCAGGAGGAAGTGTTTGGGCCGGTGCTCGCCGTGATGCGCGCGAAGAACTTCGAGGACGCCATGGCGATCGCCAACAACATCCCCTTCGGACTGTCGGCGTCCATTCAGACCACCAATGTGTCCCGCGTTTTCGACTTTGTGTACGGAGCCGAAGCGGGACTGCTCACCGTGAATCTGCCGAGCGCCGGGGTCGAATATCAACTGCCGTTCGGAGGCACGAAAGACTCGAGCTTCGGGCCCAAGGAGCAAGGACCCGCGGCGTTCGACTTCTACAGCGATTACAAGACGGTTTATCTCAAATACTAAGCATGAAACTTGGCCAGGTTCGACAAGGCAGCCGCCTGAACGCGGCTATTTTCGAAGGAACGCGCGCGCGAGTTATTCCCGATTACACGCTCTATGAACTGATCTGCCGCGCCGAGAAGGAAAACGCTCCGCTGGGCGCGCTTGCGGCGGGATTGGTGAGTTCGCATCGCGAGGAGATTCCGCCGGTGATTCCGCTGCGTCCGGCGGAGGTCTGGGCCTGCGGCTGCACCTACGAGATGAGCGCTTCGTTTCGCGACGCCGAGCATGGAACGCGCGAAGGCTTCTACGCCCATGTGCATCGCGCCGACCGTCCCGAGATCTTCTTCAAGGGCACGTCGCGGGTTTGCGTCGGCAATAACAAGCCCATCGGCATCCGTCCCGACTCCAAGTTCACGGCGCCCGAGCCTGAACTCGCGGTGGTGCTGGGCGTGGACGGGAAAGTGCTAGGCTACACGCTCGCCAACGACGTTTCGGCGTGGGACATCGAACGCGAGAATCCGTTGTATCTGCCGCAGTCGAAGGTGTACACGGCCTGCTGCGCGCTGGGGCCGGTGATCGTCACGCCGGACGAGTTGCCCGACCCGTATTCGCTGGCGATGACCTGCACGATCGAACGCGAGGGCAAGGTTATTTTCGCCGAAACCGTCTCGACGGCGAAGTTGGGCCGCAAGATCCCGGACCTGATTCGGTATCTGCTGCGATCGAATCCCGTGCCGGCCGGATCGGTGCTGCTGACCGGGACGGGCATCATTGTGCGACAGGACTGCGCGCTCGCACCCGGCGATGTCGTCGCCATCAGCGTGCCGGAGATCGGCGAGCTGCGCAACACCGCGGCGATGGTGTAACGCCGCGGGCCAGCGGGCATCTACAGCAAGTGCGCCGTTGCCCATAGAATTGGTAGAAAGTGACATTTCAGCGCAAGCTCGTCTGTGCGGCGATCTTGGTCTGTTCGCATGCCTGTGCGGCCGCTCAGGACCTGGATCGCGTTCCAGGACCTCCCGGTAGGCCCGGCGGCTCCATCGTGGTGGGGCAGCGCGCCGAACCGAAGACCCTGAATCCGGTAACCGCGATCGATGCGCCTTCACGCGAGGTGATCCGGCGCATGATGGCGGATCTGGTGACGATCGATCGCGCCTCGCAGAACACCGCGCCGGGCCTTGCCCGAAGCTGGTCGATTTCGAACGATGGGCTGCACTATCGGTTGAATCTTCGCCGCGGCCTTCGCTTTTCCGACGGACATCCGTTCGACGCCGACGATGTCCTGTTCACTTTCCGAGTGTTGCTTGACGACAGGATCCAGTCGCCACAGCGGGACCTGCTGCTGGTGGAGGGCAAGCCCATCCGGGTGAGCAAATCGGATGCGCACACGGTGCGGGTCGACTTTCCGAAACCCTATGGCGCCGCCGAGCGCATCTTCGATAGCATCGCCATCCTGCCGCGACACCTGCTAGAGCAGGACTACGAACAAGGCCGTCTCCAGAGCGCGTGGCCGGTTACGGTCGCTCCCGAAAAGATCGCGGGGCTGGGGCCCTTCCGGTTGAAAAGCTACCTGGCGGGCCAGCGAATCGTGCTGGAGCGCAATCCTTACTACTGGAGGACGGACGCCAAGGGACAACGGCTGCCGTATCTCGACGAACTGGTGTTCACTCCGGCCGGCGGAGAGGATGTTCAGATCGCCCGGTTCGTGGAAGGTTCGACGCAAGTGGCGCCGCGTCTCAGCGCGCGCAATTTCGCCGTTCTGGCTCGTGATCCCAAAGGCGCTCAACTCGCCGACCTGGGTCCGAGCCTTGAATATGCATTTCTGTTCTTCAATCTGAACGCACTCGACTCCGACAAGCAGGCGCGGCTCGGCGTTGCGCAGTCGTGGTTTCTCGATCGCCGCTTTCGGCAGGCCGTATCGGCCGCCATCGATCGAGACGCCATCGTGAAAGTGGTGTTCGATGGACGCGCCGCCGCGATCGCCTCGCACGTGACGCCGGGCAACAGACGCTGGTTTCTGACGACGGGCGCAAAGCCGCGGCGGGACCTGGATCTTTCGCGGCGCCTTCTTGCCGAGGCGGGCTTTCGCGCATCCGCGAACGGCAAGCTGATGGACGCCCAGGGTAGGCCGGTGCGGTTTACGTTGCTGACCAGTTCGTCCAACTCCGAGCGTCTGCAGATGGCGACGATGATCCGCGACGATCTGAAAGCGGTGGGCATCGAGATGGATGTTGTCCCGTTCGAGTTCCGGGCGCTGCTCGATCGCATTTTGAAGACCCACGACTATGAGGCCTGTTTGATGGCGCTGGGGGGCGGCGACGCCGATCCAAACTCCGAGATGAACGTGTGGACGACCGGCGGCGCCACCCACTTTTGGAATTTCAACCGGACCCCGTTCGCGTGGGAGACAGAAATCGATTCACTGATGCGGCGACAGCTCACCGCAACCTCCTTCGCCGAGCGCAAACGCGATTACGATCGCGTGCAGCAGATCGCCGCGCGGGAACTGCCGCTGATCCCGCTGGTGAGCCCTCACGTGCTGGTGGCGGCCAAGGGGACGTTGGGCAACTTCCACCCCGCCGTCCTGGACCACAACACTCTTTGGAATGCCGACGTGCTGTACCTGCAGGCCCCAGGAAGCGCACGGTGAAGCCGCCGTCCGATGAACAGCTTATCGCGGATTGCCTGGGAGGGAATGAACGAGCCTGGGCCGCACTGATCGACCGTTACAAGCAACTCATCTATTCCGCGCCGCTGCGCTACCGGATGTCGCCCGAGGACGCCGGCGACATTTTCCAGTCGGTGTGCCTTGAACTATACAACTCGCTGCCCAGGCTGCGCGAGCAGGGCGCGTTGCGGGGCTGGCTGGCCACCGTGGCGGCCCACCAGTGCTTCCATTGGAAACGACGTGGACGCCGCATCGAAGCCGTGAATCCCGATCTCGACCCGGAGGACGGCCTGTCCCAGCCGAGCGAGGTCATTGAACAAATGCAGCGGGAGCAGATTCTGCGCGAATGCGTTGAGTCGCTGTCGCCGCGCTGCCGGCAGATGGTGCATATGCTGTTCTTTGAGGATCCACCCCTGCCGTACGCCGAAGTTGCGAAGCGACTCGGGCTCGCCACCGGATCGATCGGATTCATACGCGGGCGCTGCCTCGAGAAGCTGCGCCGCAAGCTCGAGGAAGCGGGATTCTGTTAGTGACAGGCGACTCCTGGGTCGACGAAATCGCTCAGTTGCGGAGCCGGAAGGCGCAGGACGATTACTTTCGCGCGCATCCGGAGCTGGTGGCTCCGCCAACGGTGGTGCGGTTGCATGGCGCAGTGCTGTCGACGATGCTGAAGAGCGTCGCGGAGGCTCAACGGCTGGCGCTGGCGGCCGCCAACGTGGCCTTGGCGACCGGCGACGAATCGAGTGTCGCGCTCAGCGAGCGCGCACTGGGCCATGTTCAGTACGCCAAGTCGCGATACGCCGCCGCGGTCTCCCACTATCGCCGCGCGGTTCGAACGTTCGCCGCGAATGGCGAGCGCGCCGAACTGGCGCGCACGTTGAGCAGCGCCATACAGAGCCTGATGTATTTGGGCCAGTACGACACGGCGCTCGATTGGGCGGATCGGGCTCGCGTCATTTTCGAAGAGTCGGGCGACGAATTGCGTCTTGCCCGTTTGGACGGGAACCTCGGCAATTTGTACAACCGGCAGGACCGCTACGAGGACGCCCTTGCGCTGTATCGCAGCGCCTACGATCGATTCCGACGCATCGGCCAACCGCGTGATGTGGCCGGCGCTCTTTCCAACATGGCGGTGGCCGCCATGGGCATGCACGACTTCGATTCGGCGCTGGCTTACTATCTGGAAGCCCGCACCTACTGCGAGGAAAACGGGATGCCGGTGCTGGTGGCGGAGGCCGACTACAACATCGCCTATCTTCACTTCCTGCGGGGCGAATACACGGCGGCGATCGATCTGTACGAGTCGGCCAGACGCTTGTGCCAGCGTTCCGGCGACGCTTACCATTCCGCTTTGTGTGATCTCGACCAGGCGGAGGTGTATCTCGAATTGAATCTCGCCGACGAAGGCGCCCAACTCGCAGCGCGGGCCCGTGACGCTTTCGCCGAGCTTGGCATGGCCTATGAGGAGGCGAAGGCGGTGACGTTTCTGGCCATCGCCCGCCACCGGCATGGCCGCTTGCGCGAAGCGTTGCGGTTGTTCGGCCACGCGCGCAAGCTCTTCGTTGGCGAGGGTAACTCGATCTGGCCAGCCTCGATTGACCTGTACCGCGCGCTGGTGCTGTTTGAGAGCGGCGGGGCGCGGGCGTCGGAGCGTTACGCCATTCGGGCTTTCAAGTTCTTCTCCGGCACGAGGCTGGTGAATCGGATCGCGATCTGCGAGTTGCTGCTGGCGCGGCTCGCGTTGTGGAACGGCGACTGCGTGGCCGCGCGCTCCCGCTCGCGCGACGTCATCAGCCGAGTCGCCGATTCCTATCCGGCGATCCGCTTCCAGGCGGAGTTCGTTCTTGGCCAGGCCGAGGAGGCCGCTGGCCTGCGTGACGACGCGATCGCCGCCTATCAGCGGGCGCAGGGTTGGGTGGAGACGTTGCGCAGCCGGTTGCTTAGCGAAGGACTCAAGATCTCGTTTCTGAAGGACAAGCTCGCGGTTTACGAGGCGCTGGTGCGGCTCAATTGCGAGGGTGAGATATCGGGCCCAGCCGCTGTGGCGGTGTTCGGCTGGATGGAGAAGGCCAAATCCCGGGCGCTGGCCGACATGCTGTCGGTCGACGAGCGTTCGATGCGCAGCAAGGCGCACGCGGAGATGATGGCGCCTCTGTTTGGGCTGCGCCGCAAGCTGAATGAGTCGAGCCGCCGGCTCGAGAACGCATGGAGGGACCAAGGGGGACAGATCGCCAGCCGGGTCGCGGAGCTTTGGAATGAGGCCCTCGAGGCGGAGCGCGAACTGGCTACGCGTCTGGCGGGGTTGCGACGCGACCACAAGCCAGAAGCGTTCGTCGAGGCTTGTGATCCCAACGACATTCGCGATGCCCTGCCGGTGCGGGCTACGTTGCTGGAGTACTTCCGGGCCGGCGATGTAATCTATGCGAGCGCCTTGTCCCACAATCGGCTCTCCATACTTCCGCTGGCCAGCGCGCGCCGCGTGGAAAGCGCTGCTACCTTGTTGCGCTTCCAATTGTCGAAGTTCCGGCTGGGCGAGGAGTACCGGCGCGTCTTCGGGGATTCCATGCTGGCTGCGACGGAAGCGCATCTGCGCGAGTTGTACGACCTGCTGGTGCGGCCCTTACGCGCCAACCTTCCGGGGGATCACCTGGTGGTGGTTCCGCATGGAGACCTGCACCACATTCCTTTCGCCGCGCTGCTCGACGGCGAGCGCGCCCTGATCGACGACTATACGATCTCCCATGCTCCCAGCGCCAGCACGTTTCGCGAGTGTGTGGTGAACTCCGCCGATCACGACGGGACGAGCCTTGTGCTCGGCGTGCCGGACGAGGCGGCGCCGTTCATTGAAGCCGAGTGCCGGGAGGCCGGGCGCCTGCTGCCCGACGCCACGTTGATCATCGGCGACAAGGTTACCGCGGGAGCTCTCAGAAAGCACGGATCGAGAGCGCGCTATATCCACATCGCGACCCACGGCGATTTCCGCGGCGACAATCCAATGTTTTCATCGCTCAAGTTGGGTAAGTCGCGACTCACGCTGCTGGATCTTGCCGGCATGAACCTGAGTGCGGAGATGGTCTCGCTGAGTGGTTGCAGCACGGGGATGAACGTTGTGGTGGGCGGCGACGAGTTGGTGGGCCTGCTGCGGGGATTTCTTAGCGCCGGCGCGCGTAGCGTCCTGGTGTCGCTGTGGGAGGTCAGCGACCGAACCACGGCCGAGTTCATGGGGCGGTTTTACCGCAGCCTGTCCACCGAGGCGGACAAGGCCCGGGCGGTTCGCAAGGCGATGCTGGAGTTGCGTCGCGACAACCGGCATCCGTATTTCTGGGCGGCGTTCGCACTTACCGGAAAGTATTACTAGAAGTTGCGGTGCTGGAAGGGTCCGGGGTATATTTTTCCGTATCGACGGCCCCCTTTCTATGTGGGCACAGGATTATGGGCGCGAATTCTCATTTCGACCTCGGCGACTGGGCCGACTATGTTCGCGGGCTGGTTTCTATCAGCCGCCGGGGCGAGATGGACGCCCATTTAGGCGGTTGTCACCGGTGTCGGACGACGGTGCAATTGTTTCAGGCGACGGTTGAGGCCAGGTCGGCTATTCGTACGCAGGCGCCGGACTCTGTGTTAAAAGCCGCGGTGGATCTGTTCCCGGGACGCAACGGCGCCGCCAGGGGATTGCTGCCTCGAATCGTCGCCCGGCTGGTATACGACTCATGGGGGGATCCTCTACCGGCTGGCGTCAGGGCGGCTGGCGTCGGATCTCGCCAGGGTGTATTCAGGGCCGGACGTTACACGGTGGACCTCCGGCTGGAACGCGGAAGGGATTCGGGGTGGCAGTCGGTGGTGGGCCAAGTGGCCGATGAAACCGCGCCAGGCGCTTTCATCCCTCCGGCAAGCGTGGCTCTTCGGCGCGGCACGTCGGATGTGGTGCGCGCCATGAGCAATGACTTTGGCGAATTCCAGTTGGAGTATCAGGCGAGCATCGGGCTGCACCTGAGCTTGACCTTTGCGGATACTGAGGTCATTGTCCCTTTGACCCGGTTTGGGTCAAAAGGAAGAATCGAGTGAGCACCCATGGAGAGCGCCGGCATGAGAGGTTACGCTCTAGCTCTTTTTGCGCTGCTCGCCTGCGGAATGGTCGCCGCGGGCGAGAAACGCTATGTGATGGATGTCAATCCGTCCGAAGCGAACGCGGTGGCGGCTCGGAACGGACTGCGGGTTATCCGTTCGCTGCCCAACCGCCACATACTGGTTGCCGCTCCCGACTACATCGCTGAATCGTCAGTGCTGCGCCGGTTGAAGGCCGACGCTTCCGTCAGGTCCGCCGAGACGGACCCGGACGTAACGCTGGCCGAAGCGATGGAATCGAGCAGCACAACACAGGCGTCATTGCAGGCGCTGCCCAGTTCACTGACGGTTGCGACAGTGACGCAGTTCTACGGGGCGACGGTCCGCGCGGGCTATGTCGCGCAACCGGCGGCGGACCTGATCCACGCGCCGCAGTTGCAGGCGATGGGATTCACTGGAACTGGCGTGGTGGCGGTGATCGACACGGGGGTCGACGGCACGCATCCCGCGCTCAAGGGCGTCCTGGTGGGGGGCTACGACTTCATCCACGAAACCGCCGGCGCGGCCACGGACACCACGGATGTCAGCGCGGCCACTCAGGCGGCCTTGGCGCAGTCCACGGTGGCGTTTCTCGATTCAAAGAACACCCCGGTGGTGCTGAACCAGTCGACGGTGGCATTTCTGGACCAGTCGACGGTGGCGTTCCTTGATGGTGCGGCGCCACAGGATTTCGGGCACGGCACGATGGTCGCCGGGCTGATCCATCGTGTCGCGCCAGCAGCCAGGATCATGCCGCTGAAAGCGTTTGGCGCGGACGGATCGGCGCGTATGTCCGACATTGTCCGCGCTATCCACTGGGCGGTTGAGCACGGCGCCACGGTGATTAATATGAGCTTCAGCACAACCTCGAGCACGGCGGAGTTGCAGGCGGCCGTCAAGTACGCCGCCGACCGGAAGGTGATCATGGTGGCGGCGGCTGGCAACCAGGGTAAGCCGCTGTTGGTCTATCCGGCGGGGTATAGGGCCGTGACAGGGGCGGGCTCGACGACGAATCTGGACGGCCGCAGCGCTTTCAGCAACTACGGCGAAGCGAGTGTTTATACGTCAGCTCCGGGCGAGGCGCTAATTACGACCTATCCGGGTAACCATTACGCGGCGGTGTGGGGAACGTCGTTCAGCGCGGCCCTGGTGTCGGGAGCCGCGGCGGTGTTCGACCAAGCCCAGCGAGGCGCGCTGTCATTCAACGGATTTCAGGATGCGCTGGATAAGGGCGTGCCTGTATCTCTCGAGATGGGCGACGCCCGCCTGCAGTTGGAGAAGTCGCTGGGGGCGATCCTGGGCGACAAGTGAGCCCCGCGGAGCCCGGCGCCGCTGGTGTTACGATTTCCAGTGGCGCCGGGCCTTGATGCTACTGACGGTCGTACACGCCGACGGTCTTATAGGGCTTGCCGGTTCCGTCTATGCCCTCTCGCGATTCGGTGATCGACTTCCCGTTCTCACTGAGCACTTCGCGCATGGTCTCCAGGTGTTTCCCGTTGATTGTGGTGGTGAACTCGATGTTGTGGGCGTCGATTCTCTTGGCGGTGAACGAGCCAGGAGGCGGTCCACCAAGTGTGAACTTGGCTGTCCCACCTTTGAAGGGCACTGAGTACTTGGCGGTCGATTCTGTTCCCGCGGCGTTGACGGACTTCACCGTGACAAATGCGTCATCGCCTTGCGCCACAACAGTTATCGTGACCTCCTTCATTTCTCGACCTGGCGCGAATGTCGATTTTGAGGTGTTCAGCTTCCAGACGCCAATCCAGGGATCGGCGGCCATGAGCGAATTCACGAAGCCCATTAAGAGCATCGTCCAGAGGATCTTTCTTGTCATAGTTGTCACCATTGATCCTTTCTGAAATGACAGCCCGAGTTATATAACAGCTCCGACTGCCTGAGGGAGTCTATCACATGAATTCAGGGGACGCTTGGTCACTCAGAAGCGAGTTAGATCGGGGGCGCAAAGCTACAGGGGCGCTGTGAACTGAATCGATGCGCTGCTCCCGGATTCCGCGGTACAGTCGAATGCCGAGCCTGCACACAACGGTTCCACCGCGAAGCGCGTGGTCCGCGGGCAGGAAGAATCCAGCGGACGCACGGATGAGGGCGGTTCGCTGGATCCGCACGGTTCGGGTGGAATATGCCTCAAGGGGAATGGTGAGGCGGGTCGAATTCACGCAGTCGACATGAGATAATCATCCTTTGGACATCAACCCGTAACCCGCCATGGCACTGCTTCCTCGTAACGAGCATTTCTATCAGTTGTTTCTTGACCACATCGACAAGTCCGTTCAAGCCGCAGGAGTACTGGCTGAAGCCGTGGACAAAGGAAACGGCCAGCTTGACGCGGCCGCGGCCAAGATCTCCAAGCTTGAACAGGAGGGCGACGAGATCATCCACGAGATCTACGTGCGTTTGAACCGTACGTTCATCACGCCGCTGGATCCCGAGGACATCCACTCGCTGTCGTCAAGCCTCGACGATGTTCTCGATGGGATTGAGGAGTGCATTCACCGTATCGTCGCCTACCAGATCCAGATCATTCCGCCGCCCATGGTGGAACTCTGCCGGATCATTCTGCGGTGTGGCCGGACGCTGGAGCGCGCCTTCACGGCGTTGAGCCGGAACGCCTCCCTGACCGAAGACTGCATTGAGGTGAATCGGCTGGAGCAGACCGCAGATGACGTGGGCCGCGAAGCGGTGAGCCTGCTGTTTTCCACCGAGCGCGACTGCATTCGCCTCATTAAGCTCAAGGAGATTTACGACCTGCTCGAAAGCACCGTCGACCATTGCGAGGATGTGGCCGACGCCCTCCAGAACGTCATCGTGAAGAACAGCTAAGCGATGGACTCCACATTGCTACTGGTCGCCGTCATCATCGTGGTGGCCCTTGTATTCGACTTCATCAATGGCTTCCACGACGCCGCCAACTCGGTGGCGACCGTGGTTTCAACGCGCGTTCTCACGCCTGGGCAGGCCGTCATCTGGGCTGCATTCTTCAACTTTGTCGCCGCGTTCAGTTTCGGAACCGGCGTAGCCAAGACGGTGGGACAGGGCATGGTGCGGCTTGAGTACGTGACGCCGCACGTGATTCTGGCCGGTTTGGTCGGCGCGATCGTCTGGGACCTGCTGACGTGGTGGTTTGGACTGCCCACCAGTTCCTCCCACGCGCTGCTGGGCGGGTATGCCGGCGCAGCAATGGCGCATGTGATCCGGCTGAAGGGCTTTGCGCACGGGCTCGACGCGATCGTGTTGAGCGGGTGGACGAAGACGGTGATCTTCATTGTCGCGGCTCCACTCATCGGGTTAGTGATCGCGTACGTGCTGATGATCGTCGTGTACTGGACCTTCCGCAATTCAACGCCGAAACGGATGGATTCGCACTTCCGGCGGTTACAGTTGGTCTCGGCCGCGCTGTTGAGCTGGTCTCACGGCACCAACGACGCGCAGAAGACCATGGGGATCATCACGGGCGTGCTTGTTTCGGCGGGATACCTGAAACGGTTCGACGTTCCCGTGCCGGTGATCCTGGCGGCTCATGCGGCGATCGCGCTCGGGACGCTGAGCGGTGGATGGCGCATCGTCCGCACAATGGGCAGCCGCCTGACTCGCCTGAAGCCCCGCAGCGGGTTCTGCGCCGAAACCGCCGCCGCGCTGTCCATCTTGCTTGCAACCGAGTTGCATCTTCCGGTGTCCACCACGCACGTGACAGCGGGCGCTATCTCCGGTGTTGGCTCGATCCAGCGGTTTAAGGCCGTGCGTTGGGGATTGGCGCGGAACATCCTGTGGGCGTGGGTCCTGACCATCCCGGCCTCCGCGGTGGCGGGGTGGATCTCGCTGACGCTCCTCAGTTTCCTGGGCGCCTGACGGGGACCGGTTGTATCGGGCCTGAATGTCGGATATGCTGCTTGCGCGGTAGTTCTGACGGGAGGACCGGGTATGTACCGACAGTCGAGGCGCAGTCTTTTTCAACTGGCGGGGATGGCCGCCAGCGCCATTCTCTCCGGCCGGCGTGGAAATGCGCAGACCCAACCAACGTTGGACCTGAAGAAGGCCCAGCCCAACCTGCAAGGTGAAGCGAAACAGCGGCCGCGAATGGTTCCCTACAATCCGGAGCCGTTCCCGGCGTTTGAACAGCGCGCCGCCGTCGGTCTCATTAAGGGCGAGGACCGAAGGAAGAATGTCTATGATGCGCTGATGGCGATCGACGATCAGATCAAGCCGAAGCTCAAGAACAAGAAGTACGTGCTGATCAAGCCGAACAACGTGGGCACCGTGGGCCAACTCGGCATGACGCATGCTGACGCGTTGCGGGGCATTCTTGATTACGTCTCAACGCGGTTCAAAGGCCCGGTGGTGATCGGCGAATCCTCGGCCGGCAACACGATGCAGGGCTTCGAGAATTTCCAGTACAACCAACTGGCGGGAGAGTACAAGCAGCAGAAGATCCAGCTGGTTGACTTCAACGAGGAAGGCAAGTACGTCGTCGTGCCGCTGATCGATTTCGACCTTCACGTGGTCCCGGCGCGACTGGCCCAGCGTTGTTTCGACCCCGATGCATTCGTGGTCTGTTCTGCTGTGATGAAGGTTCACAACATCGCTGTTGTGAGTCTGGCGGTGAAGAACATGGTCCTGGGCGCGCCTCTGCACCAGGGGCCCAAGGAGACGGCGCGTTGGAGCGACAAGCGTCGTTATCACGCCGGGATTCGTCAGAGCCTGTACAACATCTACCTCACTGCCCAGAAGATGGCTCCGCATTGGGGGGCTGCCGTGATTGACGGGTTTGAGGGCGTTGAGGGCGGTTTCGGAATCGGAGGCAGCGCGGTTCCGTCCCGCCTCGCCATTGCCTCGACGGACTTCATCGCGGCGGACCGCATTGGCGCCGAGGTCATGGGCGTGGACCCGAATTGGCTCGGTTGGATGAAGTACTGCGGCGAGACGGGGGTTGGGCAGTGGGACTTGGCGAAAATCGATGTTCGCGGAGTCCGGACCCACGACGCGCAGCGGAAGTACCGCTTGCATCCTGATATCGAGTTGCAACTCAGGTGGATGGGGCCCATGGAGGAGCTGCCGCCCAACCTTGGTTGGGTCCGTCCTGTAACCGATTATATTCCGGTCTAGCCAGGACGCTCCTGGAGGTATTTCTGCCGTTTCGCAATGGCTGGGAGGTCGTGGCCCCCTATCGCGCTTGGGCGACGCTGACGGCCTCTCACTCGCCGCGGCTCTAGGACGTTGTTCTTCAGATGCAAGTCGATTGCTGAAAGACGTGTTGACGGGAGGCCTCCGAGTTTCTATACTTGCAACTTAGTTGCTAATATGAGAATTCGGATCAAACGCAGAAGGAAATTTTCCGCCCGCGCCATCAGGCGTTGGGCGGCGGTTGGCGCATTGGCGGCCCACGGTGTGATTGGGGGCAGGATCGGGAGCGCCGTGGCGCAGATCCTGCCTCCGCCCCATGCCGTTCAGCGACCTCAGGCGCCGACGACCGCTCGACAGTTCGACATCCCGGCCGGAGCCATGGGGGAGATGCTGGTAGGCTTTGAGGCGGCCACGGCCATCCATGCGCGGTTCGCCCGCGCTGGGCTAGAGAAGCTGCTTTCGCCGGGTGTTTCCGGGCTCTACTCGCCGGAACAGGCGCTCGAACGGTTGTTGGCGGATACCGGACTCGCGTTCCGATTCGTCTCGCCATCCGATGTCGTAGTGGACCTGAAACGCGTCGCCGAGTCCGTGGACGTCATCACGTCGGTGGAGGCGTTGGCGGAATCGCCAAAGTACGCTCAGGGCCAACTCGAGACGCCACAAACGGTGACCGAGGTGACGCGGCGGACCATCGACGAACAGGGCGTTACGACGTTGCGAGACGCCCTGCGCAACGTGGCCGGCATCAGTCTGGCGGCGGGTGAAGGCGGCGCCCAGGGCGACAATCTCACCATTCGCGGGTTCACGGCGCGGAACGATCTGTTCATCGACGGAATGCGCGATTTCGGCAGCTACTACCGCGATCCGTTCAATGTCGAGGCGGTGGACGTGCTTCAGGGCGCTTCGTCGGTGACCTTTGGCAGGGGATCGACGGGAGGCGTCGTCAACCAGGCGTCGAAGGCTCCCCGAGCCGATCGCTTCCTCTCGTTCGCGGCCGATCTCGGGACCGACCAAACGCGAAGAGGCACGTTGGATTTGAATGCGCCGCTGCCGCGGCTGCGACTGGGTTTGGGGGGAGACACAGCCTTCCGGTTGAATCTGATGGGCAACGAGAACGGCGTCGCAGGGCGGGACGTTGCGCGGAACAGGCGTTGGGGAGTCGCGCCGTCGCTTGCGTTCGGTCTTGGCACGCCAACCCGCCTGACGCTCTCTTACCTACACCTCTCCGCGGACGACACGCCGGATTACGGTGTACCGTGGCTATTCAATCAGCCCGCGCCGGTCGCGCGGACGAACTACTACGGCTTCGCGGATAGCAACTACCTGCGCACTGCCGCGGATGTTGGCTCGGTTCGAATGGATCGGGACTTCAACGCTCACTTCTCCTTTCGAAACCAAGCGCGCTGGGCCTCCTACGACCGGTCAGTGCTGATTTCCGAGGCTCGCCTAGCGGGCGCCGTGACGCCTTCGACGCCGATCGACGCCATTCAAGTGACGCGCAATCAGATCAACGTGTCCAGCGCCGAGGGATACCTGGCGGATCAACTGGATGTAACTGGGCGGTTCCGGACCTGGTTTGCCGATCACCAGTTAGCGGGTGGGTTGGAGGGCTCGCGGGAGACGTCGAGCCCATCCAGGGGGACCTGGAGCGGCGTTCCGGGAACGTCGCTGGTGAATCCAGACCCATCGCAGCGCTTCGCTGGAACGTTTGCACAGACCTCCAGCGTGCGCGCCATGTCGGTAACCGGCGCGGTCTATGTGCTCGACACAATCAGGCTCACCTCCAAGCTGCAACTGGCCGGCGGACTGCGCCTGGAAAGGTTCGATAGTGATTACTCGCAGAACGTAGCGCCCAGGGCGAGCTACTCACACCTGGACCGAATGGCGAGTTGGCGTGCCGCGGCGACCTACAAACCGGCTCGCACCGGGACCATTTATGTCGCCGCGGGCACCTCATATAATCCATCCGCCGAGTCGCTGTCACTGTCCTCAACGAATCAGTATCTGCCGCCGGAAAAGAATGTAAGTTATGAGGCCGGGACCAAGTGGGACCTGTCGCGGTTCTCACTTCGGGCGGCGCTGTTCCGGACAGAAAAGCAGAATGCTCGCGAGACGGACCCGGAGAACTCGGCGAACGTGGTGATGTCCGGAAATCAACGGGCTGATGGCGTACAGGTGGAATTCCACGGCAGTATAACTCGCCGGTGGGATCTGCAGACAAGTTACGCTCACTTGAATGCGCGGGTAACGTTGTCTCGATTCTATCCACTGGCGGTTGGCGCGCGACTGGCCAACGTGCCGGCCGACACTTATAACTTCTGGTCGACATATCAGTTGCCGAGGCGGTGGCAATTTGGATTCGGCGGGAACTACGTTGGCGCGCGAACAGCCAGTTCGACCACTCCTTACGATGCGACTACGGGTCTCGTCAAACAGGCGCCGGGCTACTGGGTGTTCAATCTGATGGCGACGCGCCGGCTGAATGAGCACGTCGAACTGCAGGCCAATGTGAAGAACCTTACCGATCGTTACTACTACGACCTGCTGCACCCGTCGCATATTGTTCCGGGAGCCGCCCGATCGGCGTGGATGGGAATCAAGTTCAGGTTTTAGATATGTTGATGGCGATACCGGATGTGCTTGATGCGCAGCAGGTGAAACATGCGCGCAGTGTGTTGGATAAGGCCGAATGGGTGGATGGGCGAGTGACGGCGGGGAGGCAATCGGCCTTGGCGAAGGATAACCTACAGTTGTCCGAAAGTTCCGCCGCCGCCCACGACTTGGGGGAGATGATCCTGGCTGCCCTGGAGCAGAATGCTCTGTTTATCTCTGCGGCGTTGCCGTCGCGCGTGTTTCCGCCGCTTTTCAATCGTTACGCGGGAGGTCAGAGCTTCGGAACGCACGTGGACAACGCCATTCGTCAAGTGACGGGGACGCCTCACCGCGTGCGCACGGATCTGTCCGCCACACTATTCCTGAGCGACCCCGATGAGTACGATGGCGGCGAACTTGTGGTGGAGGACGTTTATGGGGCGCAACGTGTGAAACTCCCCGCCGGGCACATGATTCTATATCCCTCCACGAGCCTGCACCACGTCACGCCAGTGACGCGGGGCGCAAGGGTGGCGTCGTTCTTTTGGGTTCAAAGTATGATCCGCGAAGATTCCGAACGGACGCTGCTGTTCGATCTCGACATGGCTATTCAGCAAGTCCAATCGAGCGGCGCGGGGCACGTAGCCGTACCCCTCACCGGGGTGTATCACAACCTACTGCGCAGATGGGCCGACGTATAGCGGACTGCCTTCACAGTAGGGTGCATGCTTCCTCGAACGCCAGGCGGGGATTCCTTGGATGAAGCTTCGCGCGGTCACCGTATCCGATGTTGCAGAGAAAGTTCGACCGGATGTGGTTCGACGGAAAGAACTCGGCGTCGACCTTCGCGTTGTCGAAGCCGGAGAGCGGGCCGCAGTCGAGGCCGAGGGCGCGCGCCGCTACGATGAGGTAGGCGCCTTGAAGGCTTGAGTTTCGCCGGGCGGTAGTATCCGCCAATTCCGGTGAGCCTGCAAAGTGATCGCGGATTCCTGCGGCATGGGGCCATAGCTTCGGCAATTGTTCGAAGAAGTCGAGATCGTACGCGACCACAGCCGTGACCGGCGCGGCGCGGACTTTTTCGACGTTCATCGGCGCCAAGGCGGGTAGCAGTCGCTGTTTCGATTGCGGCGTCCGCAGGAACAGGATCCGGGCGGGGCTGCCGTTTACGCTGGTTGGCCCCCATTTCATCAGATCGTACAGGTCGCGAAGCAAGCCGTCGTCAACTGGCTTGTCTAGCCAATAGGAAAACGTTCGGGCCTCGCGAAATAGCTGGTCCAGGGCGGGAGCACCTAACTGACCGCTATGTATCGTCTGGTCTGGAGATTGGGCCATTCTTAGTTAGAGCTCCTGGTGGAAATCGGCGGAGAAGGGCGGTGGCCCTTCTCCGATTTCATCATCGTTCAGATGGCTGCGCCGCCGGAAACGAAGATGGTTTCTCCCGTGATCCACTTGGCGTCCTCCGATGCGAGGAAGGCGACTGGAGGGGCAATGTCTTCGGGCTGGCCAACGCGGCCCAGAGGTGTGCCTGCGATCGCCTGTTTCTCGAAATCAGTCCCTTCAAGGCCCGAAGCCTTCACCCCTTCCGTGATCACCATGCCGGGATTGATCGCGTTTACCCGGATTTGACGCGGTCCCAGTTCCTTGGCGAGCGCTTTCGTGATCGTGTCAACGGCCCCTTTCGTGGACGAATAGACCGAGGCCGTCGGCGGCGCCATCGTGCTGGCCACTGAACTGATGTTGATCACGCTGCCGCCTTCGGTCGGGAAGTAAGGCAGCGCGGTTTTTGTGGCGAGCAGCAGCCCCAGAACGTTGGTGTCGAATTGGCGGCGGTACTCGCTCGCCGTCACCTCGCCGATGGGCGCAAATGCGTACACCCCGGCGTTATTCACGAGAATGTCGACCTTGCCATAGGCCTTCTTCGTGGCTTGGAACAGGCTGTTCAGCTCCGCCTCTTCGGCGACGTTCGCTCCGATGGCGATGGCTGAACCGCCGGCACCCTTGATCTCGCTGACTACCTTCTGCGCGCCGTCGGGACTGGTTGCATAGTTCACTACAACTTTTGCGCCGTCGGCGGCCAACCGTTTGGCGATGGCCGCTCCAATTCCTTTCGACGCCCCCGTCACAACCGCGACTTTGCCGGTAAGTTTGCTCATGGAATACCTTTCCGGGCGATGCTCTCATCGCCTCATTTCGATGACAATCGAATTGATGAGGAGCGGAGCGGCAACGATTCACCTGTTTTCGTTACAGGGCGCGAAGCCGGTCCGTGTAGGCGTTCCAGACGTCACGGCGGAAGGAGATGTGGGCGAACTTGCCGACCCGTTCGATATTGATGAGGCCGGCGGCTTCGAGCTCCCGGAGGTGGTGAGAGATTGTGGCGGGGGAGAGGCCGAGCCACTCGCGGACACAGGAACAAGTTGGGGCATCATTCGCCGCGGCGATTCGGCGGAGCATCTCGAACCGTTTCGGGTCGGCGAGAGCTTTGCTGATAAGAGCTACCTGGTCATCATCCAGCCTGGGCATGGGCATGGACCTCAGCGACGAACCAGCCATGCAAAATTCGCGGCAAAGGCGTCAACAATTGAGCCTCGTGTTGGTGCTGGGCGCGCATCTTTCGCACCCCGATTGTACTCCGTCGAACGATGAACTCGGCGGCCTGATCGCTCCAATCGGAGTCCCATAACGGCCACTGTCGCCTCATGCGCGGATGGTACAGTGAACGACGAGGTTCTCTTCACTGTGAAACGTTGGTTGACCGTGCCGGCTAGCGTGCTCCTTCTGTGCGTCGCGACGCATATGGGCGAGGCGCAAACGCCGGCCGCCAAAATGGAAACGACAGCAGAGCGCGACGCTCGTATGAAGTGGTGGCGTGAAGCACGCTTCGGGATGTTTGTGCATTGGGGGCTCTACTCGGGCCTTGCCGGAACGTGGGACGGAAAGCCCGTTGCGACCACCGGCGGCATGGAGTGGATCCAGCAGCGGGTCAAGGCCGATACGGCTACCTACGCTGCTCGCGCGATCCCGTTGTTCAAGCCGAGCCCGAGCTTCGCCCGCGAGTGGGCGCGCCTGGCGCGGCAGGCAGGATGCCGTTACATCGTCTTCACCACCAAGCATCATGACGGCTTCGCCCTTCACGATTCCAAGGTCAGCGACTTCGATGCCGGCTCCATCTTGCATCGCGACCTGGTGAAAGAGATTGTAGAAGCCGCGCGCGCCGAGGGACTGCGGGTTGGCTTCTACCATTCGATGATCGACTGGCATCACGATCAGTATGAGTATGCGAGGTCCCAACAGCTGCCGCATCCGCTCAAAGGGCTCGACTACCCCAATGGCAAGCGAAGCCACGCAATCTATCAGAAATACCTCCGCGATGAAGTTGACGAACTGCTGTCGAATTACGGGCCTGTTGACGTTCTTTGGTGGGATTTCAGCGCCGTCGACTTTCAGGGTGACGAGGCTTGGCGAGCATCGGATTTGATGGCGGATGTCCGATCCAGGCAACCGAACATCATCATGAACAATCGGCTTTTCCGCATCCCTGAAGCGGGTTTCACGGGGATGGGGACGGCCGCCATCTCCGCCCAACTCAACCCCAGGTACGGCGACTTTATCACGCCGGAGCAGCACATCCCCGCCACTGGAATGCCCGGCGTTGATTGGGAAACCTGTATGACGATGAACAGCACTTGGGGCTACAGCGAACACGATCACGCCTGGAAGTCCGCCGAGACCCTGATTCGCAACCTGATCGACATCGCGAGCAAGGGCGGGAACTACCTGCTGAACATCGGGCCGAAGGGCGACGGGACGATTCCGGTGGAAAGCGTTGATGCGATGAGGGCTATCGGAGCGTGGATGAAGGTGAATGGAGAATCGATCTACGGAACCTCAGCCAGCCCGTTTGAGAAACCTGAATGGGGCCGATGCACGCGCAAAGCGCTTCCGGGGGGAAAGACCCGACTTTACCTTCAAGTGTTCGACTGGCCGAAGAACGGCAAACTGGTGGTCCCCATCGCGGCGGCGAAGGCCCCTGTGGCGAGGTTGCTCGCGACAGGGAGAAGGCTAAGCGTATCCACATCGGGCGGTGTGACGACCATTTCGACAGGAACGACCGCGCCTGACCGCGTCGCGAGCGTGATCGAACTCGACGTGGCGGACCTGCCCGCTCGTCCCTAAGCCAGGAAGCCGACGATCACTCATTTCGGATGGCTGTTGCGGGATCGACCCGAGAGGCTTGGCGCGCGGGCAGGTAGCTGGCCGCGAGTGCGACAATCAGCAGTCCCGCCGCCGCTGCCGAAAGCGTCCATCCGTCGGCGGGATGCACACTGTCGAGCGCGCTTCCAATGAACCGCGACAGGACCGCGGAGGCTGCAAGACCGCAAGCGAGGCCTGCGCCCGCGACGATCAGCGCGCGCTTCAGCACCATCGCGGCGATGGTCGTTGGAGTCGCGCCAAGCGCCATGCGGATTCCAATGTCCCGGCGGCCTTGACCCACTATGAAGGCCATCACTCCGTATACGCCGACTGCGGCCAGGGCTATCGCCAGTCCGGCGAACACAGCGAGCAGCATTGCGATGAACCGTTGACGCGCCATCGAGTCGGCTACACGGTGAGCCATCGTTCGCACGTCGTAGACGGGCAGGTCCGGGTCGATTGCCCGCACCGCGGCTTTCGCCCCGGCGACGAGCCCCGCTGGCTCACAATCGCACTTGACGACGACGCTCATGGCCCGCACCGGATATTGGGACTGCGGCAGGTACAGCGCGATGCGGGAGTCGAGGCCGAGCCCGTACTGTTTCACCCCACCGACGACGCCCACGACGGTCACCCAACGACTCATCGAGTCGCCACCCAACCGGATCCGCTTGCCAAGGGCGTCGTTGCCTTGCCACAGTTCCCGCGCCATACGCTCGTCCACGAGAACGACGCTCTGGGAATCAGCCAGGTCGCGCTCATCGAACAGGCGGCCCCGCAGAAGCGGGATCCCGAGGGCTTCGAAGTAGCGGCCACTCACCATCCGCCAATCGGCGTTGATGAACGCTTCCCCTGGTCCCAGCGGCCGGCCTTCTACTGTGACAGGTCCCCAGGCGAAGGAATTGGTCAGGGGAAGAGAACTGACTCCACCCACCGTTTTTGCGCCCGGTAGCAGAGACAGCCGTTCCCACAGATTACGATAGGACTGCAACAGCTGCTTGGGCTGTGCGTACTTGCGCCCGCTCATCGACAGATTGAACGTCAGAACGTTGCGCGCGTCGAAACCGGGATTCACCTCGCTCAGGTGGATCAGGCTCTTGACGAGTAAGCCAGCTCCGGAAAGCAGCACCACGGCGAGACCGACCTCTCCTGCGACCAGAAACCTCTGTAAGCGGTTTCCACCCCAGAACGACCTGAGGGACGCCGTTCGTCCAGCGCTTCTCAGCACCGCCTGCAGGTCGACTGACGATGCACGCCAGGCCGGGAGTATGCCGGCAAGAAGGCCCGCCGCGAGGGTGACTCCAAGAGTGAAAGCAAGCACCCGAAAGTCGATTCCGATCCACTCTGCGCGTGGTGCGCCAACTGCGGCGGTCGAGCGGATCCAACTGACGGCGCCCACTGCCAGCAGCACCCCTACAACGCCGCCCGCCAGCGATAGGGTCAGGCTCTCGGCGAGAAGGTCGAGCAAGAGGCGCATGCGATCGGCGCCGAGTGCGGACCGTAACGCCAACTCGCGCGTACGCCCGAATGTGCGCGACAAGGAAAGGTTCGCCACGTTTGCACAGGCGATCAGAAGCACGAATCCGACCGATCCCAATAGCAGGTACAGGCCGCGACGCGCGCTTCCCGCCACCTGCTCTCGGAGTGGGACGATACTGAAACTCAGACCTCCATTGGGCGGGTACAAGGCCGGAAATCGCTGGCGGAGTCTTGCGGTGATGACGTTCATTTCCGCCTGCGCCCGCTCTGGAGTCTCTCCCCTCTTCAAGGTTCCGATGATGTTGTAGTCCTCATGATCGCGGTCCGTCACGGCGGCGGCGCTCAGCGGGAGAGGCAGAACGATATCGGCTTGCTCCGCGCCGCCGAGCGTTGGCAGTACGTTCCGGGGCAAGGTGAATTCTCGCGGCAGCACGCCGGCCACTTCATATGGCTGTCCGTTGATGTGCACAGGCCTTTGGAGAACGTTGTTTCCGCCGCCATATCGACGTATCCAGAGACCGTAACTCAGCAGGGCGACCGGCGCTCGTCCCGGCGTATCCTCCGCCGGGTCCAGCAACCGGCCTCGATACGCCTTCACCCCCAACATCGGAAGCAGATTGGATGACATGCGTATGGTCCCGACGCGCTCCGGCTCGCCGATTCCATCCGTGAGGTTATTGGCGCCGCCAATGGCGATCGCCAATTGCTCGAATCCACCGTGTCCGTTTCGGATGTCGAAGTACTGCGCCGTCGAAAACCAGTCTTCGGTGATATTGAGTCCGGGAGAGCGGTTCCACAGGATGACCAGCCGGTCCGCGTCCTGATACGGCAAAGGGCGCAGCAGGAGAGCATCCGTTACGCTGAAAATCGCGGTGTTGGCGCCGATTCCGATCGCGAGCGAGACGATCGCGACCGCCGCGAAGACGGGATTCGCAATCAATGTGCGGAGCCGGGGCATGGGGCAAGGGTACCGCATCGGGGATTGACGGCGGTTGGTGAGCCTTGCCGGGACGTCTCCCCGTCCAGCGCTGCGGGCCGGTGGCTGCCCGCAGCGACCGGATACACTAACGGCTTACGCGATGAAAATCACAATTGTCGGAGGAGGGATCGTCGGTCTCGCATCCGCGTACCGGATTGCGATGCGTACGCCAGAGGCGCGGATCACCGTCCTCGAAAAGGAAGATCGCGTCGGCCGCCACCAGACGGGCAACAACAGTGGCGTGCTGCACAGTGGCTTGTACTACAAGCCGGGCTCGTTCAAGGCTCGGATGGCTGTCACTGGAATCCGTCAGATGGTGGCGTTTTGTCAGGAGAATGGGATTCCGCACGAAATCTGCGGCAAATTGGTGGTTGCGACGAAACCCGCGCAGATCCCGGCGCTTGATGAGCTGTTCGACCGGGGCACGAAGAACGGTCTCCAGGGACTTCGACGTCTCGGACGAGAGGAAATGCGCGAGATCGAACCGCATGTGGCTGGTGTTGCGGCTATCCGCGTACCACAGGAAGGCATCGTCGACTACGCCGCCGTTTGCGAAGCGATCGTCCGAAAGATCACAGAAGGAGGCGGTAAGGTGGTCACCGGCGCCCGTGTGGCCAAACTCCGCCGTGCGACGTCGCAATGGGTGATCGACACGGGAGCCGGCGTTTTCGAATCCGATTTTATAGTGAACTGTGCGGGGCTCCATTGCGACCGGGTGAGCGCCCTTACTGGCCGTCGCCGCGAGTTGCGGATCATTCCTTTCCGGGGCGAATACTATAAGATTCGGCCGGAGCGCCAGTACCTGGTCCGCAATTTGATCTACCCGACGCCGGATCCACGCTTTCCCTTTCTGGGGGTCCACTTCACACGCCTGATTCACGGAGGCATCGAAGCCGGACCCAATGCCGTGCTGGCCTTCGCCCGCGAAGGTTACAGGAAGACCGATATTTCGTTGCGCGACCTGGCCGATACCTTCACCTATAGTGGATTCTGGAGGTTCCTGAGACGATATCCCTCGATGTCGTTTCATGAGTTGCAGCGGTCCTTCAGCCGTAGACTATTTTGTAAGTCGCTGCAGGAGTTAGTTCCTGAGATCCATGAAAGCGACCTGGTGCCGGGCGGCGCGGGAGTTAGGGCGCAGGCCATTGAGCCGGACGGCGCCCTGGTGCAGGACTTTCGCTTCGTCGATGAGCCCGGCGCCTTGCACCTATTGAACGCGCCGAGCCCGGGCGCCACGGCGTCGCTGGCTATAGGAGATGAGGTGGCGGCCCGAGTCGCCGAACAAGTATGCGCCTGACTCTGATCACTCTTTTCGCCCTGACCTTGACGCATGGTCAGGAGTTGTATCGACGGCGGCCGGACGTGGACACGCGCTGGGCCTCGTTTGAGAATCCTTCCGCGGCGAAAGGAAAAGCGGCTGCGAACAACAAAACGGCGAAGGGCCATGCTTTTGAGCCGTTCCGATCCGGAGAGACGAAGGTGCTGCTGGACGTCAAGGGCAGCGGGACGGTCCGTCGAATCTGGATGACCCTGCCCGAGCGCGATCCCCAGATGCTGCGCAGTCTTCGCCTCGACATGTTTTGGGATGGATCGCCGCAACCTGCTGTTTCGGTCCCGATGGGCGACTTTTTCGGCGCCATTCTCGGGCGTGCCGTCCGGCTCGAGAACGAGCTGTTTGCGAACCCCGAGGGCCGATCCTTCAACTGTTACATCCCCATGCCGTTTCGCAGCGCCGCTCGCATCGTGATCACCAATGAGAGCGGCCGCGACCTGGACTCCTTCTTCTACGACGTCGACGTCCTGATGACCTCACGGCCGGATCCTGACGCGCTCTATTTCCACGCGGCGTTCCGTCGCGAGCGATGGACGGAATTGGGTCGCGATTTCGAACTCTTGCCGCGCGTTCGTGGCGAAGGCCGTTTTCTCGGCGTTCACGTAGGTGTGATCACGCCTCAGGATGTCACTGGATGGTACGGCGAAGGCGAAGTCAAGATGTACATCGATGGCGACTCGGATTTGCCCACCATCGCTGGGACCGGTTCAGAGGATTATATCGGGACCGGCTGGGGCCAAGGTCTTTTTCAGAACCGCTATCAAGGAAGCACGGTAGCCGATGGGACCGCGCATCAATGGGCCTTCTATCGCTACCATGTGCCGGACCCGGTCTATTTCCACAAGGACCTGCGCGTCACTCTTCAGCAGATCGGCGGAGACTCGAAACGCAACGTTCTCAAGATGCTGAGTCAGGGCGTAAATGTTCGTCCCGTCAGCATCGCAAACAAGAGCCAATTCGAACGACTGCTCGACCTGCCGCCCGGCTTCGACTTGTCGCGAAGTTCCACCCCCGACGAAGCCTGGGTGAACATCTACGAGCGGCAGGACGTCTCCGCCGTAGCGTTCTTCTACCTGGACGCGCCGCGAAACGGACTCGCGCCGCTGGCCTCGCCGGAGCGGCGACGTGATGCCTTGCAGGGCCCCGCGCCTGCATCAAGGTGATGTGCTAGACTGCACGCACGGAGGGTTGACCTACATATGCCAATCGTAAGCGAATACGTGCTGGGAGCGCCTTGCTGGTTCGAACTCGGCACGACAGAACAATCCGCGGCCAAGACGTTTTATGCTGGGGTGTTTGGGTGGGAGATCGCCGACTTCCCGATCGGCCCGGACGAACTCTACACCATGTTCAAGCTTGGTGGTCACGATGTCGGTGCGGCGTACACCCTGCCTCAGAAGCTGCGCGATCAGGGTGTGCCGCCTCATTGGGGCGTGTATTTCGCTACTCCCAACGTCGATGACACCACGGAGAAGGCAAAATCACTGGGCGCTACGATCGTGCAGCCGCCGTTCGACGTGATGGACGTCGGCCGGATGTCGATCGTGCGAGATCCGGGCGGCGCGGTATTCAGTCTGTGGCAGAGACGCAACCACTTCGGAGCCGGCGTCATCGGCCAGGACAACTCCGTTTGTTGGAGCGAACTTGCTTCGTGGGATGTTCCGGGCACCCGCGCCTTTTATGCCGAGCTATTCAACTGGGAGACGAAGGGCGCAGAGAGCATGGCGTCCTATATCGAGTTCTCAGTCGCCGGCGCGCCCAGCGGTGGCCTGCTGCCGATGGATGAGAACTGGAAGGGCGTTCCTTCGCACTGGGGAATCTACTTCATGGTCGCCGACTGCGACGCAACGGTCGCCAAGGCGAAGGAACTGGGCGCCCAGGTGAAGCACGGGCCATTCGACGCTCCCGGAGTGGGCCGTATGGCCATGCTGGATGACCCACAGGGTGCGGGTTTCTCGATCATCAAACTCGCATCGCCCGCTTAACTGATGCTGCGGCGCACCTTTCTGCAGTTGTTGGCGAGCGTTGGCGCCTCACGGGAGTTGCGCAGCGACGTCGCCGTGATCGGGGCCGGCGTAGGTGGCTGCGCGGCTGCCCTCGGCGCGCTTCGCAACGGCATGGCCGTCATCCTGACCGACGAGACCGACTGGATTGGCGGCCAACTGACCTCCCAGGCGGTTCCGCCCGATGAGCACCCGTGGATCGAATCGTTTGGCCGCACTCGCAGCTATGCGGCCTACCGCGCGGCGGTTCGTGAGTACTACCGGCGGAATTATCCGCTCACCGCCGAAGCGCGCGCCCGCGAGCAGTTGAATCCGGGCGACGGGTCGGTTTCGCGACTGACTCACGAACCCCGGGTGTCGGTTGCTGTGCTCGAGGATATGCTGGCGGCCTACGTCAGTGCAGGTCGGTTGCGAGTGCTGCTGCGGCACAAACCGGTTTCCGCCGATGTGGAGGGCGACAGCGTCCGCTCCGTAGGGGTCCAGTCCGCCGCCGCTGGACTGACGCGGACCATTTCAGCGAAGTATTTCGTCGACGCCACGGAGCAGGGTGATCTTCTACCTCTCACTCGCACTGAGTATGTCACCGGCTTTGAATCGCGCGCGGAGACAGGAGAACCCCACGCGCCGGACGCCGCGCAACCTTCCAATATTCAATCCTTCACCGTCTGCTTCGCTATCGACCACCGCCCCGGCGAGGACCACACGATCGATCGGCCCGCGGAATACTCCTTCTGGCGCGACTACTCGCCTACACTGCGCCCTGCATGGCCCGGCAAGCTGCTCAGTTGGTCGATGGCGGATCCCGTGACGCTGAAGGCGCGCCGAGTCTCTTTTGAGCCCGGATGCGACGCCTCTATTGCGGGTGCGCCTCTGTGCCTCTGGCTGTACCGCCGTATCGCCCGCGCGCGCAACCATGCGGCGGGAGCGTTCCTAAGCGATGTCAGCCTGGTGAACTGGCCGCAGAATGACTACTGGCTCGGCAACCTGCATGGAGTCCCGGAAGCGGAGGCCGCCCGTAATCTGGCGCGCGCCCGGCAACTCAGCTTGTCGCTCCTGTACTGGATGCAGACTGAGGCGCCGCGCCCGGATGGCGGCGTTGGTTGGCCAGGATTGCGAATCCGACCGGATATCACGGGCACAGAGGACGGCTTGGCCAAGTATCCGTACATTCGTGAAAGCCGTCGGATTCGCGCGGAGTTCACGGTCGTCGAACAACAGGTTGGCACGGACGCGCGCATGCAGGTTACCGGCAAGTCGCGTGAGGAGGTTCGGGCGGAGGCCTTCGCCGACTCGGTTGGCGTCGGCAGTTACCGGATCGATCTGCACCCGTCCACTGGCGGCGACAACTACATCGATGTCAGTTCGCTGCCATTCCAGATACCGCTTGGGGCGCTGATTCCACGCCGAATCGAGAACTTGCTGGCGGGCGCAAAGAACCTCGGGGTGACGCACATCACGAATGGCTGTTACCGACTCCATCCAGTGGAGTGGAACATCGGCGAGGCGGCGGGGGCCGTCGCAGCTCACGCGGTGAACACTCGCGGCACTCCGCGTCAAATCCGAGGTGACGCGAAGCGGCTCAAGGACTTCCAATCGCTGATCGAGGCGCAAGGCATCGAGATCTCCTGGCCCCACGTCAGCCCGCGGTAGGCCGCCCCTGTTATGATTGTTCGCGCTGAGGCGCCCCCCAGATGATCCCAAGGAAGGTGCGAATCGCGGCGGCATGGGCGGTCTGCCTGCTGTCGCAGTCACAGACGCTTTCGCGGCAGGTTGCGGCTGGCGTCCAGCCGATGGCCGTCGCCGTCAACGAGGCCACGAACAAGGCCTATGTCGTCAACCGCGGCGGCAATTCGGTAACGGTCATCGACGGACGAACCGGTGCGGTTGCGGCCACGGTCCGGACGGGGACGGGCCCCGAAGGCATCGCCGTCAACCCGGCGACGAACAGGATCTACGTCGCCAACGCGGGGGACGGATCGGTCACCGTCATCGACGGGGCGATTGATGCTGTTGTCATGACCGTCCGCGCCGGGGCCTATCCTCAGGCCGTCGCGGTGAATCCGACGACCAATCGCGTCTACGTTGCGAACAATTACGGCCACAACGTGACAGTGATCGACGGAGCGACCAATACGGCGGTCGCCACGGTGCGAGTCGGGCAGGGCCCCAGGGCGATCGTGGCGAATCCAGCGACCAACAAGGTCTACACGGCGAATTATGGCAGCAAGGACGTCACCGAAATCGACGGGGCCGGCAACCAACCGGTCTCGCTGCCGGTGGGCAAGCACCCTTGGGCACTGGCCTTGGATCCACGTTCGAACCGAGTGTACTGTGTCAACGAGGACGCCGCCAGCGTGTCGATTCTGGACCGCTCTAGCGGGGCGACAAGAGAAGTTCGGGTTGGGGAAATCCCCTTCGCGGTAGGTGTGAATCCTCGATCCGGGGCTGCGTATGTGTTGAGTTACGCCGAGGATGCAATGACGGTCATCGACGGCGCCAGCGGCCGCCTGAAACGGACGGTTCACCTGGCCGCTCATCCGTCGGCGATCGGGGTGGACGCGTCATCGAACCGTGTCTACATCGCCAGCCAGACCACTGGAAGCGTGTTGGTGGTGAACGGAGAATCCGGGGACCGCGTATCTACCATAAGAGCTGGATCGATACCCTACGCGATCGCCATTGATGAGTCGGGTGGGCGGGTCTTTGTGGCGAACCTCCAGAGTGATGACGTCACCTTGATCGACGGGCGGGCGATAGCGGCCATGCGGCCGGTCCCACCGCTGTTCCGTGTTGTCGCCATGGCGGAGAGCGGCGGCGGGGGGCATCAGACGTTCGTCGACGCCGCGCATCGGTTTCTAGACCGGCTGGCAGCTGAAAACAACTTCGTGGTCGACTACGTCTCGGGGACCGACCGAATTAACGAGACGTTCCTGTCGCAATACCAGTTGTTCATCCAGTTGAACTACCCGCCGTACCGTTGGTCGCCAGCGGCGAAACAGGCGTTCGTGGACTACATCACGAAGGGCAAGGGTGGGTGGGTCGGATTCCATCATGCGGCATTGCTCGGGGAGTTCGATGGCTATCCAATGGATCCGTGGTTCAGCCAATTTCTGGGAGAGATCCGTTTCACCGGCTATTTGCCAGCCTTCGCGAAGGCGACCGTGCGGA
This sequence comes from Acidobacteriota bacterium, assembly GCA_018268715.1. Classification (GTDB taxonomy): domain Bacteria; phylum Acidobacteriota; class Terriglobia; order Bryobacterales; family Bryobacteraceae; genus TMP-7. The sequence goes on from JAFDVZ010000021.1 coordinate 91,785, forward strand.
TCGAGAATCGGTCGCATCCACTGGCAAAGGGCTTGCCATCATCGTTTACAATCGATCGCGAAGAGTGGTACACGTGGAGCAAGTCGCCGCGCCCCGAAGTCGATGTGTTGGCCACGGTGGATGAGTCGAGTTATGTTCCCGAAACCAGGACCAAGATGGGTGGCGATCATCCCGTGATCTGGTCGAATCCGCATTACGCGGCCCGCAACGTGTACATCTTCATGGGACACGACGAGGGTTTGTTTATGAGTCCGGAGTTCCGCCAGTTGTTTCGGAACGCGGTTTTCTGGGGGGCCGGGCGATGAAACTCCTTGCCGTCATCCTGGCGACTTTGCTGGGTGGATTTTCTCTGCTCGCGGAGGAGGCTCCGTCACGAGTCTTGCTGTTCTTCTCGCTGAACGTCGAGGCTGACCACGTGTTATTCGCCACCCAGGCCATGCAGTATCTTGCCGAGTTGGGCGACCGCCAGGGGTTCCGCGTCGATGCGACGAGCAATTGGCTCGACATGAACGAGGAGAATCTGAAGCAATACCGTTTGGTGGTCTGGCTTAATGCAATCCCACCGGCCGCCCAGCAGACTGCTTTCGAACGGTATATGGAGAGTGGCGGAGGATGGTTGGGGTTCCACGTTGCAGCTTACAACGACCGCAACTCGCGTTGGACATGGTTCAGGAAGTTTATAGGAGGGGGCGTGTTCGGGATCAATAATTGGCCTCCGCTTCCGGCGACGCTGAAAGTGGACGATCCGGCCAGTCCGGTCACCCAAGGAGTTCCTCCCAGCTTCGTCGCTCCGGTTAACGAGTGGTACAGTTGGCGGCCGAGTCCGAGGTCCGATCCGGACATTCGGGTGCTCGTCACTCTAGATCCCGTACAGTATCCACTCGGCATCAAGAGTCTTATCACCGACCGCGATCCTGACGTACCGGTGGTATGGACGAACACCAGATACCGGATGCTCTATTTCAACATGGGGCATGGCGAGAAGATCTTCTCGTCGTCCACGCAGAACCGCCTGTTCGAGAATGGAGTTTCGTGGCTATTGCGACGACAATGAATCCCGTAGAGGATCGCTCGATGTTTCTTGAAGAATCGATCGGAGTGCTGAAGCGGACGCCCGGCGCCCTCGACGCCCTGCTGCGCGGCCTGCCGGACGAGTGGGTGCGCGGAACAGATGGGCCCGATACGTGGAGTCCGTACGATGTCATTGGCCATCTCAGTCACGGCGAACGAACTGACTGGATGCCAAGGCTCAAGATCATCCTCGAGTACGGTTCTGAAAGACCCTTCGATCCATTTGATCGAGTGGCGCAGTTCAACGACGGCGAGCCGAAGACGTTGGCCGCCCGCCTGGATGAATTCGCGAGTCTGCGGGCGGCGAATATCGAGTTGCTGAGCAATCTCGGGATTGCTGAGGAACATCTTGAATTGCAGGGAACTCATCCGGCGTTCGGGCGGGTGACCATGCGCCAGTTGCTTGCCGCCTGGACGGCGCATGACCTGGCGCACGTGGTGCAAATCGGACGCACGATGGCGCGGCGCTATCGGGACGAGGTTGGTCCGTGGGCTGAGTACTTGTCGGTGATGAGATGACCCCGCTGCGTCGCTGCGGGTGCCTGTCTGGCCTTCTGTTGGCGAGTAGCTTCGCCCAGGATCTTTCGAGCCCTTCGCGAGTCCTCCTGCTCCAAGGGGAGACGTTCCATGTACAGGGAATCGACATCGGCGGTGACCGTCTCTGGGTGTCGGCGGTGGATCAGAACGCCCGAAAAGGGCGTCTTTTCGAGTATTCGTTATCAAGCGGCCGACGCCTGAGATCCGTCGAGGTTCAAGACGGCGTTCGATATCACCCGGGCGGAATCGCCACCGATGCGGTCTCCATCTGGATTCCCGTAGCGGAATACCGACGCGACAGCAGCGCCGTGATTGAGCGACGAAGTAAGGCAACCCTTGAGCTAATGACGCGCTTTTCAGTGCAGGACCACATCGGGTGTGTTGCCGTCCAGGGAGATGTCATCGTTGGTGGCAACTGGGACAGCCGTACAATGTACGTCTGGAATGCGCGGGGCGAATTGCAACGGAAGCTGCCAAATCCCAGGCCGACGGCCTACCAGGACATGAAGCTCGTCGGCGGACACCTGGTGGCGTCCGGGCTCTTGCCCGGGAAATCGGGAGTCGTCGACTGGCTTGAATTTCCGGACCTCACGCTCATCCGAAGTCTGTCCGTCGGCGCCACTGATCGAGGGCAGCCCTACACTCGGGAAGGAATGACCTACGCCGGCGGCAAGTTGTACTTCCTTCCGGAGGATCGTTCGAGCCGCCTGTTCGTATTCGATGTCAAGTAGCCGCACGACCGGTTGAGCCTCGCCGGAGCGGCAATGCGGCACAGTAGCTGAATTTCGACCTCGAAATTGGCGTCGTTCGAGTGGCGGGCGGCCAGCCTGACCTTCCCAGGCATGGGTCCGCGCGCGGACCCGGTTGCTCGACGCCTGATAGAATAGACATCGATAAAGTAGACGGTTTGCGAGCGACGCCAGACAGGATGCGATGCACCGCCCCGAACTGCTACAGTAGCCGAAACGGAGAGATTAACCCATGTCGGAACCCATCTACCTCGTTGCCAGCGGCGATCTGCGACTGGCGGCAAATCAGCAGTGCTGGCCGGCGCAGGAACGCGTTGAAAAGGCCGTAATCGCGGCGGTTGAACGCGAAGGAAGACAAGTGTTGCGCGGGCATCCTTACGATCCCGTGCAGAAACACGGCTTCATCCACAGCCAGAAGCACGGGATGGAGGTGTTTCGCAATATGCCTCCGGATGCTCCGCTGATCGTGGTCGAGGCGGTGTGGCAGTACACGCACCACGTGCTCAGTGGACTTTACACCCATGGTGGTCCGATCCTGACCGTGGCGAACTGGAGTGGAGAGTGGCCGGGATTGGTGGGCATGTTGAACCTCAACGGTTCGCTCACCAAGGCGGGCGTGAAATACGACACGCTGTGGTCGGTTGATTTCACCGACGAGTACTTCCTTCGCGGCCTGCGGCAATGGTTGAAGGGCGGGCCTGTCACGCATGACGTGAGTCATGTGAAGCCCCTGACGGGGCTGAAATTGCCGGCCGCCGCCGCCGAACTGGGCGCCCGAATCGCCGGCGGATTCCGCAAAGACAAGGCGATTATGGGCATTTTCGACGAGGGCTGCATGGGTATGTACAACGCCATCATCCCCGACGAACTGCTGCACGCCACGGGCGTTTTCAAGGAGCGGCTCAGTCAGTCGGCTCTGTACGCGGCCATGCGTGAGGTGAGCGACTCGGAGGCGAGCGAGGTGCGCGCGTGGCTGGCGGCGCGCGGGATGAAGTTCGTCACGGGGCCAAATCCAGAGACCGACCTCACTGACGACCAGATACTCGGGCAGTGCAAAATGTACATCGCTGCGCTTCGAATCGCCGACGATTTTGGCTGCGACGCCATTGGCATTCAATACCAGCAGGGGCTCAAGGACCTGGCGCCTGCCTCGGACCTGGCGGAGGGTCTGCTGAATAACGTGGATCGACCGCCCGTGAAGGCGGCCGGTAACGGGCGCGTTCTGTACGAAGGTCAGGCGCTGCCGCACTTTAATGAAGTGGATGAGTGCGCCGGATTGGATGCGCTGGTGACCAATCGCGTCTGGCGCGGTCTGGGATTCGACCCGGAAACGACCCTGCACGATGTCCGCTATGGCGAGGAGTTCGGCGGTGAGTTTGTGTGGGTGCTGGAAATCTCGGGCGCGGTTCCTCCGAACCATCTTCTGGGCGGATACGCCGGAACAAGTAGTGAACGTCAGCCTCCGATGTACTTCCGATTGGGGGGCGGTTCGGTAAAGGGCGTCAGCAAGCCGGGCGAAGTGGTGTGGAGCCGCGTTTTTGTCGAAGATGGACGGCTGAAAGCCGATATCGGACGCGCCAGGGCCATCGCTCTTCCGCCCGCCGAAACAGCCCGACGCTGGAGCGTGACGACCGAGCAGTGGCCAATGATGCACGCTGTGTTGCCAGGCATCACCAGGGATCAGTTCATGGCGCGTCACAAGGCGAACCACATCCAAGTGGCGTATGCGCCCGATGCCGCCGGTGCGAATCTGGCCTTGGCGGCGAAAGCCGCGGCCTTCGCCGAGATGGGCTTGGAAGTCTCGGTTTGCGGGACGGGGAATGGGCTGACGGATTGAGGTTTCGATAGAACGGGCCGCGGCGACCGCGGCCCGTTCGTGAGGGAAGCAGCGCTACCCGCCCAGAGCCGTGAGCAGTTTCGCCCCATTCGGCGAACCCAGCCCCGTGCAGGCGTCCCACCCCGTACCGGCTTTGTAGAGCCCCTTCAGACTCCCGTAAATATCGTTGTTGCCCGATGTGATGTCCCGCGTGACGCCGGCTTTTGCCGGTTGCTTATAGAGGAGCGGGTTCATGAAACCCGCGGCCGCGATCTTCTTCGCCGCCAGACGTTGGTTGAATAGCGCAATCAGACCGGCCCACAGCGGCGCCACCGCGCTGGTGCCTCCATAAACCTGCGCCTTGCCCTCCACGTAGACCTGGTAGCCGGTGTACGGATCCGCCACTCCCGCGACGTCGGGGACCCCACGGCCCTGGAACTTTTTGGAGCCCACGGTAGGGACATTGGCGTTGGCCTGGTAGGACGGGCGCGTGTAGATATCGCTCACGCCTCCCCCGGTGGCGCCGCCCCTGGTCCCTTCGTTCCACACCACTTCGCTGGTGATGGTCGCGCCGGAACCCTGCAGTTTGGTGCCGCCGCACGCTAAAGCGTATGGAATCGACGAGGGGAAATCGCAATGCGGCTTCTTGTCCCACGAAGACTGATCCATGTCGGCCGAACCATTGTCTCCGGCCGCGCAGCAGATTGTCACTCCGAGCGTCGCCGCATCCTGAAACGCCTGCGCCATTCCGTCCAGGTATTGCTTCGGATTGCCGTCTTCCGGACTGCCCCAACTAATAGAGATTACCGATGGCTTGCGCACCGTGTCGTGCAGCGCGGCGTTGATGGCGTCGATGAAGCCCGCGGTGGTGTTCGGCGCAAAGTACACAGCAATCTGCGCGGCCGGAGCGATCGCGCCCGCCACTTCGATGTCTAGCGCGACTTCTCCGTCCGCGCCGGAGTCCGACCCCGGAACGTTAGCGCCGCCGTCCACGCCGACCGAGACCACCGAGGGTGTCGCCAGGCCGACGCCTTTGAAATACGTGTTCAGGTCGGACATCGTGTAACCCGTACCGGTCGGTTTGCCGGAACTATCCGTGTCGTTGAGCTCGATGATGGCGATGCACTGGCCTTTGCCGTCGAGTCCGGTCGGAAAATTGTAGAGCCTGGCGAGTTCGGGCGTTTTGAAACTGCCATCGGCGGCGTTGTGCGGTTCGGCGAAATCGACGTTGTCGGCGACTGCGTCGGCAAGCTTGCGCAGGTGAGGCTTTGCGACGTTTCGCGTATCCAATCCGTATACGGCTTGCACGACCCCTTCTAACGCGGCGGGAAGCGAGAGTTTTCCGGTTCGTCCCCGGTACTGTTGGCCTTCCGCTTTGTACACCTGCAACTCCGTGCCGAACGCCGCGCCCAGGTCAGCGAGGGTCCCGTTCAAGCGGACGGTCCGCGCGGCCAGATTCGTCTCCCCCACTGTGAGATTATGCGCCCGCGCGAAGTCGTCGATCTGGCGCAGGTCGGTCGGATCGGCGCCGCATTTTGCCGCGAATTCTTCGCGCGACAGGTATTTTCGCGACTTGGGGGCCTTTGCGGCCATTTTCAAAGTGCGTTCCTGGATTTTGTCCGCCCCCTTGCGCGGCCGCAGGCGGAGCGTCACCTCAGCTCTCTCCGCCGGTTCCACCGGGCCCACCACGGTCGCGCCCTGGAGCGGCTTGCGTTCGCTGCCTGGTATGACAATGCGTTTCTTGATGGCTGCCATTTCTAGAGTTTGGCCGAGACGGCGCACAGTTGCAACGATTTTCAAGGAAGGACAAAGATCATTTTGACGATTTTACGTGGAATTCGAGGAATGTTTTGAGGCCTATGAGCATGGGCCAGAGACGCGAAAACCGCGAGGGCGGAGCCTCGCGGTTTCGGGTATAAGTGCTGGGCGGGAGATCAGCCTACGCGCGCCTTGCGGGCCGCTGCCGCCTCGGCGGCTCGAACCGGCTTGCGCGCCGGCTCATTCAGACGGCGGGCCTGGTCGGTGACGCACACCAGGAACATCGGCTGCCGCGCATTCTTGAGCAGGTCGATGATGCGTTCGTTCTGCTCTTCCAGGTAGATGGATTTTCCATCGGTGACCAGATGAAGATCCGACTCCGCTTGCATGACTTCGGAAAGTCGCCGTCCCATTTCGCGCTGCAAGAACCGCAGCACGCGCCGGATCTTCTGTAACGAGAAGCCTTTCCGGCGGAGTTCGGCGATAACTGTGATCTCGATTACTTCTTCGGGGCTGTAGACGCGCTTGTGCCCCTCGTGCCGGGGAGACACCACTTTGCGTTCATCCCACCACTGGAGCTGCCGGAGGCTGACCCCCGCTATATTCGATACATCGCTGCTTGTGTATGTGCGTGTCCCCAAGCTGATATCAGGACGGCTTTTTTTTGTTTTGAACATGTTGTGCCGCTCGCGTTTCCGTGGGATTTTATCCAACAAGAACTTCCCAAATTGTAGCCGACCTGCCGCTAGAGTCAATAGAATCGAGCCGTTGGGCCTACAAGAAAAATCGGGCGGCTAACCACCACCTACAAACTGTACAATCTCGATTTCATCGCCGCTACAGATTGTGGTGTTGTTCCAATCCGCCTTCCGGACGATCAGCCGATTGCGTTCGATGGCGACTCGCGAAGCGTCCAATCCCAGAAAACGCAATAGGCCCTCGATGTTCAATCCGGCAGGCGGCGTACACCGGTCGCCGTTGACGACAATCTCGATCGCTTCTGTTTCAGGCAAGGACATTGGTTCGGGTGCTGGATGCTCGGGGCGGCGACCTGGATGAACCCAGGTTTGACACTGTCTTCCGCATCTCATTATATTCGGTTAGAGGGTTCTCCGCGCATTTTCCGGCCCTCCGCCACTTCATGCCAAACAGTTACACTGAGCTTTACTTCCCCGTTCTCGTTCAGGCCATCATCGCCATGGCGCTGGCGGCCGGGCTGATCGCAGCGTCGGCGCTGCTTGGGAAGCGCGCCAAAAGCCCGCTCAAAGATACGCCGTACGAGTCCGGGATGGTCCCTTCCGGCTCCGCCCGGGAACGATTCAGCGTCAAGTTCTACCTGGTCGGGATGGTCTTCATTCTGTTCGACATCGAGGCCATTTTCCTGTACCCCTGGGCGGTGGTGTACCGGCAACTGAAGCTGTTCGGCTTTGTCGAGATGCTGCTGTTCATTGTGCTCGTCCTGGTCGGCTTTTTCTATGTGTGGAAGAAGGGCGCGCTCGACTGGTCGAAGCCGGAATCCGCCCGCAAGGTGGTGAAGTAAACCGATGCTTGCCGAAGAGATTCTGAACCAACCCGAGGCGCGTGAGTTGAACGCCGCAGTCCCGGGCGCGATCACCGAGGGCAGCCTGGCGCTGGGCGAGTTAACGTTGTGGATCGATCCTTCCCGGATCGTGGAAGCTTGCCGACATTTGAAGAGCGTCCAGAAATACGTGCGGCTCAGCTCGATCACGGCGGTGGATTGGCATCCGGCGGCGCCGCGATTCGAGGTGGTCTACCATCTGCAGTCCATTGAGCGGAACGAACGCCTGCGCCTGAAGTGCCGGCTCGATGACGGCGTCGAAATCGACTCCGTCACCGGCGTTTGGCGGGGCGCGGACTGGTACGAACGCGAGACGTTCGATATGTTCGGCATCCGTTTCCGCGGCAACGCGACGTTGAAGCGCATCCTGCTTCCCGAGGATTGGGAGGGCCATCCGTTGCGCAAGGATTTTCCCGTCCACGGCTACAAGTACAGCTACCAGAACGAGTAGATCATGAAGGCAATCGAAGAACACGTAGCAAGCATGCTTGCGCCGGCGGCGCCGCCCGACACCCCCGGTGGGGCTCGCCACATGGTCCTCAATATGGGGCCGCAGCACCCGTCGACACACGGCGTCCTGCGCGTAGTGCTGGAACTCGAGGGCGAAACCGTCATCAAGGCGCAGCCCGATATCGGCTACCTGCATACGGGCATCGAAAAGCAGTTTGAGACGCGCACCTGGCATCAGGGCGTGGTGCTGACTGATCGCGTCGACTACCTGTCGAATCTCTCCAACAACCTGACGTACGCTCTCGCGGTGGAAAAGCTGATGCAGCTCGAGATTCCACCGGCGGCGCAGTACATGCGCGTGATGCTTGCCGAGCTGCAGCGCATCGAGAGCCACCTGGTGTGGCTTGGCACGCATGCCCTCGACATCGGCGCGATGAGCGTTTTCTTCTACTGTTTCCGCGAACGGGAAGACATTCTGCGCATCAAGGAGATGTTCTCCGGGCAGCGCATGATGACCAGCTACATCCGGCCAGGCGGGCTTGCGCTCGAACCCCCGCGCGGGTGGAGGAAGGTGGTGGGCAAATTCCTCGGCACTTTCCCCAGTAGGGTGGATGAATACGAGGAATTGCTGGAAAAGAACCCGATCTGGCTGCGGCGTACGCAGGGCGTCGGCCACTTCGCGCTCGACGACATGCTCGACCTGGGTGTGACCGGCCCCATGATCCGCGGCGCCGGCGTTCCGCTCGACGTCCGCAAGATGACGCCGTATTCAAGCTACGAAAAATTCGATTTCAAGGTTTGCACCCACGACGCCAACGACGTCTACGCAAGGTACCGCGTGCGGCTGAGCGAGTTCCGCGAGAGCCACAAGATCGCCACCCAGGCGCTTGAGGGAATGGCGGATGGTCCGTGGCGCGCGGATGCGCCAAAGATGGTCCTGCCCGATCGCGAGAAGATGAAGACGCAGATGGAGGCGCTCATCTACCACTTCAAGATCGTCACCGATGGTTATCGTGTGCCGGAAGGTGAGGCCTACGCCGCGGTCGAGTCGCCGCGGGGTGAAATCGCCTACTACGTCGTGAGCAACGGCACGTCGAAACCCTATCGTGTGCACATGCGGACCCCGAGCTTTGGCAACCTGCAGGGGCTGGGACCCATGATCGAAGGGTGCCTGATCGCGGACACCATCGCCGCCATGGGCAGCATGGACTTTGTTCTAGGCGACGTCGACCGGTAGGTCCAGAGTGAGAGCCGCCGCGTGCTATCTGATGGCCGTGGCGGTTTCGTGTTTGTGGGGGCAACCGCGCTTCCGCGCCCAGTCGACCACGGTAGTGGTCGACGTGACGGTCACCGACGGCAAAGGGCGCGCGGCGCCCGACCTTACGCGCGACGATTTTCGGATCTTCGAGAACAACCAGCCTCAAGCCATCACCGCGTTCGAAGCGCCTAGGTCGCCAGCGGGAAGCTCCGGCGCTGCGTCCTCCGAGGGCCAGCCGAGAGCCGCTCCACGCTTTGTCGCGATCGTGCTTGACCGGGCGGATCTCGAGCCGGTCCACCTGAAGACGGCGGTCGACGCGGCGGCTGGTTACGTTGCCAAGACGTCGGCGGACGATGTGGTGTCGGTGTTCTCGATCGGCGTGGGTCTCGAAACCGTCGTGCCCTTCACGAACGAGAAGGAGCGGGTGATCGCCGGCATCCGGAAACTCGGGCAGGCGGCGCCGAAAGGTGTTCAGACGGCGTCGGACAGGACGCAGGCGCAGAGCGAGATTCGCCGTCTGGCGCAAGCTGAGAATCGGGCATCGAATCCAGCGATCGCGGATCTGTTGCGGGCTGAGCGTCTCATCGTGGAAAACACCATGTGGATGCAGTCCGGTTTCCAGGCGCGAGCCATGTTTGTGGCGTTGCGGGCGATCGCTCAATCGTGCGCGCCCCTTCCGGGACACAAGACGCTGATTCTGTTTTCGCAGGGATTTCCTCCCACCGAGGATGGCGCCATCGCCCTCGCGGCGGTGATCGACGCAGCCAACCGCGCGAACGTGACGATACACGTCGTGGACCCGTCGGGATTGGCTGGGCAAGGCCCGGCGACATTGTTCAGCGCCGACCAGTCGACCAACACTGTGACCCCCACCCGCAACAACAACGGTGGACGCACGCGGCGCAACACGCCGGAATCGGTCAACGAGCAGATGTCCCAGATAGCGCAAATGGCTCCCGGCGATGTCCATGGAGGAAGCAGTAAGTTTGATTGGTCGCGGAAACTGGGGCTCGATCGCGAGCACGACGATCTGGCGGCGGTCGCTTCGCAAACGGGCGGAATGCTGATCAAGGATCACAACCGCATTGGCCTCGCGCTGGAGGACATCGATCGCGACCTTGGCGCGACCTACACGCTCGCTTACCAGCCGAAAGAGGGTGATTACGACGGGGCCTTCCGGAGCATCCGCGTTACGCTCGATCGGAAGGGTTATCGCGTCCGTCATCGCAAAGGTTATTGGGCGATTCCTCCCGGCGATCAGGTTAAGGTGACGCCCGCCGCCGCCCAACTGCTGGCCATGGCCGCGTCGGGCACGCTGCATCCCCGTTTCACGCCAAAGTTATACGGAGCGCTGCTGTTTGGCGTAGGCGGCGACTTCGCGTTGCCCCTCAGCATCGTCCTGCCGGGCGACCTGTCGAGCCTCACCAAGTCGGACCGAAATTACACCGCTGACGTCACCGTGGTTCTGACGGTTCGAGATCGTGAAGGTGCACTGCTCGACGTCACCCAGCGATCGATCCGCCTGAATCTCCCCAAGGAGCAGGCGGCGGAGTTCCAGTGCTCCGGTGTGCGCGTCGCGACCGGACTGATAGTCCCGCGGCTCGAATCCGTGGATGTGGAGGCCATCGTCCAATACTCGAACGGGACCACCGGATTCGCCAGGCGCCACCTCGATGCGGGCGCCACCGGCATGCGGCCCACCTCTCTCTTTCTCACCGATTCGGTGCTCGATGGCCCCTCCACCGCTATGGTCGACCATCCCGCTCTCGAGTCGCTTCAGGTGGAGAAGTTCACGTTCGCGCTGCCAAGGACACTTGAGTTCGAGCGTGGCGCCAGGCTGACCTCCTACTTTGGCGTGGAGGGGATCTCGCTGTCCCGACCGGCGTCCGACCTGGAACTGAAGTTGGTCCTCCGGCAAGGCGAACGGCTCATAGGGCGACTACCTGCGCCGAGCCTGTTCGCCTCCCCGAAATTCCCGGACCGGCTGCTTTGCCTCGCTCAGTTCGACACCCGGGACCTGCCCGCGGGGGACTACCTGCTGGAGGCGACGGTGACGGACCGGAAACTGAACACTGCCGAAATCCAGAGGGCCGCTTTCCGAATTCAGTAGAATCGAGCGCCGTACAACGGCCCCGATTCACTCTTCACGAAGCTCCTAACGTTCATTTCCCGAGTTGGCGCGACCATCCGTCAGTCACGCGGCATGATCTATATTGACCAACGACTTAAACGGCATTAACGGTCAGTGCACGGCCGCCTGGCCGGGCGTTCGCGCGAATTCGCGGCGAATTCGCTTGCCTGTCATGGGGCTAGGCGCTAATTGAACTACTGGGGGTCAACCTATGAGCCGTTCAGTCCTTGTACGGATTTTGCTATGTTGTTGCCTGGCGTTCGGAGCCTGGGCACAGATTTTCACCGCCAACATTACCGGGATCGTGTCGGATCCTACAGGCGGAGCGATCGTGAACGCCCAGGTGCGGATGGTGAACGTCGCCACCGGCGAAGAGCGCACCGCGTCCACTGACGAGAGCGGGCGTTACGCCGTGTCGCAGCTGGCTCCGGGCAAGTACGAATTGAGCGTCACCGCGAGCGGGTTCAAACGCTTCGTGGCCTCGGGCATCGAACTCGTCACCAACCAGAGCGCACAATACGATGCGCATCTGAACGTTGGCGAGGCTTCCCAAAGCGTGGAAGTGACCGCGTCGGTGCTGGGCGTCGATACGCAGACCGCGAACAAAAACATCACATTCAGCACGAAAGACATGGTGGAGCTGCCCCAATTGCTGCGCAGCCCGCTGTTGTTCGTGCACGCCACCGCGGGCGTTAACGCCGTCCGGCAGGGCATGCAGCCTTATATGACGGACCAGAACACCAACCGCTTCGCCCTGAACGGCGGGCGCGACGAATCTTCGGCGGTGCTGGTGGACGGTATTCCGATCACGGCCCCCGGATGGGGCGGCGCCATCGCGGTGCCTTCTCAGGACGCGGTGTCAGAAACGCAGGTGGTGCGCCAGGCCTACGATGCGCAGTACGGCAAAACGGATGGCGGCGCCGTAACGGTGGTCACCAAGGGCGGCTCCAACGAGTTCCACGGCTCGGTCTTCGAATTCCTGCGCAACGACCACATGGACGCCAACAGCTGGGCGAACAACAAGTTTGGAACCGGCAAGACGACGTTCCAACGCAACCAGTTCGGCGGAAACTTCGGCGGTCCGATTCTGAAGAGCCGGAAGCTGTATTTCTTCAGCGCGTTCGAGGGCCTGGCGCAGGGAGTGCCGCAGAACTTCACGGGCACGGTTCCCACAGCCGCCATGAAGCAGGGCGACTTCTCCCAGGTGAAGAACTCGGATGGATCGCTGTCGCTCATTTACGATCCCGCCAGCACCACTTTGGGGGCTGACGGCTCCTACCGCCGCACCCAGTTCCCCGGCAACAAGATCCCCGTGTCCCGCTTCGACGCCGTCGGCAAGAACGTCGTCAATCTCTATCCCGATCCGAACCAGAGTGCATCGCTTTCTAACGCGGGGTACTTCTCAAAAGCCGGCAAATACACGTCGAATTACTACAAGATCGACGAGCGAGTCGACTGGGTGAAGAGTGAAAAGTACAGCCTGTGGGGCCGGTTGACCCAGGCCTGGCAGACCGACAGCATCCCGGTCTACATGGGCAACGGGGCGGACTCCTCGACCGGCGAACGCGACCCGCGCTTTTTGATCTCGCTGGGTAACACCTTCGTTCCCTCACCCACCTGGGTGGTGAACGTTCTGGTGGGCGTCGGGCGCTGGCACGAAGACGACACCACGGCGAGTTCCGGCTATTCCGGCACGATCGGGCTGCCGTCGTCGCTGGTCAGCCGATTCCAGGCCGACACGCTGCCGCAGTTCAATTTCAACAACTACTCGCAGATCGGCTACACCGAGCACAACCAGACAGTCCGCGAAATCGGCAACCTCCAGGTGAACGCCTCGAAGGAACTCCACTCGCACAGCCTCAAGTTCGGCGGCCTGTTCGAAGTCGGCCGCCTGATGACGAACGATGCGTACTCGGCCACGTTTGGGTTCGATTCGGGAATGACCTCGGGCCCCGTGGCGCAGACGTCTTCCGATTCGTCGGGCAACGACATCGCCTCGCTGCTGCTTGGCACGGGTAACGGCGGCAGCTCGCCCTATAATGCGCAGTTGGCGCTCAGCCAGCATTACTGGGCCTACTATTTCAACGACACCTGGAAGGTGACGCCAAAGTTGACCTTCACCTACGGCGTTCGCTACGAGTACCAGGCGCCGCGCACGGAGCGGTTCAACCGATTGACGTACTTCGATTTCAACGCCGCGAGTCCTGTCTCGCAGGCCTCGGGCGTGCCTGCGAAAGGCGGATTGGTGTACGGCCACGGGCAGATGTGGAATCCGGATTACAAGAACTTCGCCCCTCGCGGCAGCATCGCGTATCGCATCAACGAGAAGCTGGTGTTCCGCGCCGGATACGGCATCTTTTTCCAGCCGACCGTTGCCGTCGCCAACGGCGCGACGGATGGGTTCTCGACCAGCACGAACTGGATCGCGTCGCAGGGCGGCGCCGGCATCCTGCCCGGGAATCCGCTCTCGAATCCGTTCCCGAACGGTCTGAATCTGCCCACGGGAGGCGCCGCCGGTCTCGCCACCGAAATCGGCCAGACCGTAAACGCCACGTCGCTGCTGCACCCGACGGGCTACGTTCAGACCTACAGCGCCGACTTCCAGTATCAGACCGGCCAGAACGGCATGTTGGAGTTGGGCTACACCGGCGTCCAGGGGCGTAAGCTCCTGCTCGGATCGGCGGTGATGAACATCAACCAGCTGAATTCGAAGTACCTGTCCATGGGCACGGCGCTGAATACGCTGGTCTCCAACCCGTTCTACGGCGTGATCACGGATCCCACCAGCGTCCTTTCCGGCAAGACCGTTCCGCAGTGGCGTCTGCTGGTTCCGTACCCGCAATACAGCGCGGTGATGTTGTCGCCCGATACGCCGGGCTCCAGCTCGAGCTTTAACGCGTTGATCGTGAAATACCAGCAGCGCTTCAAGGCCGGACTCAGCGTCCTCGCCACCTATCAGTTCTCAAAGGCGATCGACGACGTGTCGGAGACGCAGGTGTGGGAAATCAAGAACTACACCCGCGACATCAACAATCTGGCGGCCGAACGATCCGTCAGCGGCCACGATGTGCCTCGCGACTTCCGCATGACGGCGCTGTGGGAACTGCCGGTGGGTCGCGGTAAGGCCTACGGGACCAACATGAACAAGGTGGCGGACGCCATTGTGGGCGGCTGGCGGGTTAGCACCATCGTTCGCCTTGCCGACGGACTGCCGCTGATGTTCAGCTCCACCAATAGCAACGGCACCTACGGCTATGTCGTGCAGCGCGCCAACATCACCTCGCTTACGGATCTGGGTAACGTTCAGGGCGGCCAATCGCCCGACATGTGGTTCAACAAGACGGCGGTTAGCCGCCCGGCGGCCTTCACCATCGGTACGGCGCCGCGCTACACTCCCAACATCCGCACCGGCGCCCTGGATTGCACCGACCTGCTGTTGAGCAAACAGTGGGTTGCGATGGAACGCTATCGCGTACAGTTCCGCGCGGAGGCGTACAACTTCACCAACACGCCCCAATATGGGCGTGCGAACACCTCGGCGCAGAGTTCCGCGCTGGGCACAATCACCGGGACCACCAACGTGGGACCGCGCAACATCCAGATGGGCCTTCGCGTCGACTTCTAGCGTGTCGTCGGTGAATAAACTCTGTTTGGTGTCTTTCATCCTGGCTGTGGCGACCCTTTCCGGGGCGCCGCAGCCAGGCCCTTTTGTGAACGCCCAATTGCCGTGGCATCGGGCGGTGCTCGATTCCCAGTCGAGGCTCCTGGCGTGGTACGAACCGGAGCGGGGACTCGGTTGGGACAAGGTGCTCCACCTGGGGTGGGAGTTTCTGGAGCGCAGAGTCCCGATCGATGCAAAGTACGGCACGGGTTTGAAGGTTTACCTGCTCAACTCGGTGTTCGACGGTGAATCGTTGCAGGGAACGTATTGGCAACACAATCCGGCCATGACTTACGCCGCGCTAGTGGACGGCATGGTGACCTGGTACGCCTATTCCGGAGACTCCGAGGCGATTCAATTGGTGAAGGGCATGCTGGACCACCAGCTCGCTCATGGAACCACGCCTCCGGATTGGGTCTGGCCGGGCGTGCCATTCTCCACCAGTTGCGGGAAAACGGCCGATTATGGCGCCTGCATTCAGGACATGCCTCAGCAGTTCTACGGCGGAGTGGAGACCGACAAGGTTGGCGAACTGGGCGCTGGCTATGCGCTGTTTTACGAGCTGACCGGTGATCGCAAGTATCTGGACGCGGCCATCCAGTGCGGAACGGCCCTCGCGCGCCACGTGCGGACCGGCGACGCCACCCACTCCCCATGGGCGTTTCGCGTGGATGCGCGTACAGGTGTGACGCTCGCGCGGGAGGAGTTGGGCGGGAACATCGTTGGCCCGCTGCGTCTGTTCGACGAACTGATTCGCCTGAAGGTGGGCGATGTAGCTGCGTACGGCAAGGCTCGGCAGACAGCGGTGGATTGGATGTTGGCGCATCCGCTCAACCGTGAAAGCCCCGCGTGGAACCGTTTCACCGGCTACTTCGAGGACGTGTCCTTCAATCAGGACAACGTGAATCAGGTGTTGCCCACCATGATCGGCCGGTACGTATTGAACAGCGCCGACCCGGCGTCGTTGACGCCCCGATGGACGCGTTGGCAGATGATGACGGGACGCCTGATCGATTGGGTTCGGACTCGCTTCGGGCGGGGGCCATACCTGGGTGCCTGGGCGATTGACGAACAAGGAACTCCGGACGGCGGTGGGTGCTGTTCGCGCGCTGGCCTTGGCAGTCACACGTCGCGATGGGCTGCCTTGAACGCGCTGTACTACGAGAAGACCGGAGACCTGCAGGCCAAGGAGGACGCCGTACGGTCCTTGAACTACGCTACCTATTTCGCGCTGTCGGACGGACGCGTCTCCTGCTGCGGCGACGGTTTTGGCGGCGAATTCTGGTTCAGCGACGGTTACGCCGACTACCTGCGGCACTTCTCGTGGGCGATGGGATCGCTGCCGGAATACGCCCCGCAAGGACAGGACCACGTGCTGCGATCGACTTCGGTGGTGCGGAAAGTCGAATACGGCGTCCGGCGGCTGAAGTACTCGACGTTCGACGAAAGCGCCTCCGAAGTCATCCGGCTGTCGTACCCCCCGACCCGTGTCTCAGCCGGCGGCAAGTCGATTGCGCGGAGGCCGGACGGGCAGGACGGATTCTCGGTTGAATCGTTGGCCAACGGGGATCACGTCGTCCGTTTGCGGCACATCGCGAAGGATGTGGAAATCGAAGGGATCAGTGGCGGCGCAGGCCGATGACTCGCGCCGCGGGCGACGACCCGCCGACTCGCGTCGTGCTGAGCAGCACCTCGAAGTCTGGAAACGGTTCGAAGCCCGACACGCCAAGGGCCTTATGCAGACCGGCGAGCGACGCTTCATTGAGAATGAACTCGCCGCCGGCCTCCGTACCCTCGGACTCCGTACCGGCGATCATCACCACCTTGCCTTTGCCGTTGGCCTTGGATACGCGGGCGACGATCGCATACCCGGCCGGAATCTTTGGCGTCGGCGATCCGTCCACACGATAAACCGGAAGTTCCCCGTTCAGCGGTTTGACGTTCCGGATGGAAGGCTCGGGTGGGTTGCTTTCGAAATCGTACTGGAAGTTCAGTTGGCTCTCCACGAGTTCGGCGAACGGATTAGAGCGTTTGCCCCCGATCAACACGACGTTGTCGGTGTTCAACCGGGCGGGTGGGAAATCGCGAGCCAGCATGAACTGAATGCGATCGGCGCGATACCCGGCAATCAGCGCCAGTTTCCGGGCAATGTTGAAGTCCGCCATGCTCGAAACGCGCCGATGTGCGAGCATCGACGCCCAATCACGAAGGCGATCATGCGTGGGTACGGCCTCGAGAACCAGACCGAAATCGCGATTGGCGTACTGATCCACAGAGATGTCGACGTGGCTCAACTCGCGCAGGTAGCCGAACGCCGAGTCGGCCAACACGACGTCACAAGGAGTGGTGGATTCGAGAAACTCGGACCAGAACAAAGTCTGGTAGGGACCCGCCGGCGCGGGCATGCGGCTGCGAATGCGGAGGTCGTCCCAGACGAGTGCCGCGAGCGCCACCAGCAGCACGCCGACCACTGCCGCCCAGTGGCGCCACCGCGACGGCTGGCCTGGAGCCGCCGGTTCGGCTTCTGGCGCGGCGGGCTCGGCCTGCCTGCGTTTGAAGAGCGGGGTGTAGTTGCCCTTCGGGATCTCGATCAGGAGTTCTTCCGCGGCGCCGTCGGTTTCAAAGTACTGCTCCAGCCGCTTGCGAAGTTGCGATGCGTGGACCCGGACGATGCTATCGTCGCTGCTTTGAGTCGCGCTGCGGCCGAAAATGCGTTCCGCGATTTCCGGCTCTCGAATCGGCACATCCGGGTGGGCAATGCTCTGTTCGGTGACGTATTGCAGGAAATCCCGAAGGCGAGCGGACCGGACGAATTGGGGATGCGCCAGAAGGCGGGCAAGAAGCGCGCGCTGCTCATCGGCGGTCCAGTTCTTGGGCCGTTCAGCCTTCGTTAACGCGCTCTTCACGTGAAATTTACCACTTTCCAGACACTGGCCCTGGCGGGATTCTAAATTTTAACACTATGTTCATGGCGCGGATCCAAGTCCCGGCGTCAATCGGGCTCCACCACGTGGGTGATGCGGTTGGCGGGCGGGTTGGGCAGAATCTGGACACGGCCGCTGGGCCAACGGATCTCGACCGTGCCGATTCCGGGAGCCCGTCCCAGCCCAAAATGGACCGGAACCAGTGTCGAGGATGCGTAGCCCTGGCTGGTGGTCATGTGGTTCATCTGGCCGTTCCATCGGATCTCGGCTCCGATCCCGTCGCGATTGCTGCGGCGTCCTTCGAGTTGAAACGCCGCCCACGATCCCGCCGCTTCGGTTACGTTGCGCCAGAGTTCCGGCGCTCCGCCCAGAACCGAAACCACCGCATCCAGCCGGCCGTCGCCATCGAAATCCGCCACCGCCACTCCGCGATGCGCCGCTGCTTTCTGGAATGCGCCGCCGGCGGAGCCGGAAACGTCGGCGAACGAACCGTTTCCCAGGTTGCGGAAGATGGCGTTGGCAAGCCGATAACGGTCGCCCGAAAGCTGGTCGATGTTATCGGTCACGTGCGCGCCGGAGGTGAACAGGTCCTTCCATCCGTCATTGTCGAAATCGGCGAAAACGACGCCCCAGCCGCTGCGGCGGATCGACAGCGGACCCAGGCGGCTGGCGAACGTCACGTCGCGAAACGCGCCGCGGCCGACGTTCTGGAACAGCGGAAACGTCTGGCCCGCAAGAGCGGTGAAGGCGATGTCGGGCCGGCCGTCGTTGTTGAAGTCGCGGAAATCCGTGCCCATGCTCGAGACGGGGCGTCCGTCGGTCGGCAGGCTGACGCCCGCTTCGAGAGCGACCTCCTCGAACTTCCCGTTGCCAAGGTTGTGGAACAGAAAGTTGGGAACAGTGTCGTTGGTGACGTAGATATCCGGGTATCCGTCCCCGTCGTAATCGGCGGCGGCGGCGCTCATCCCCTTCCCGATGTGGCTCGCGATCCCGCTTGTGACCGAAACGTCCTCAAACGTGCCGTCCCCGCGATTCCGGTACAGACGATTCGGAAGTCCCGAAACTTCGCGCGGGTCGCAATAGACCGTCATCGCGGAGTTCGGGGCATGGCACACCGGGCTGGACTCCGCCGACCAGCGCAAGTAGTTCACCACAAACAGATCCAACAGACCGTCGCGATTGTAATCGAGCCAGACGGCGTGAACCGCCCATTCCGCAGTCCGAAGACCCGCGCGCGCCGTCACGTCGGCGAACCGGCCGCCCTCGTTGTGGTACAGATGGCTCCCGTTGACGCCGGCGACGAACAGGTCGGGGCGGCCATCATTGTCGTAGTCCGCCGCCGCCGCGCCGATCGCATAGCCTTCGCCGGCCAGACCCGATTGCGCCGTTACGTCCTTGAACGTCATGCCGCCCTCGTTGCGGAACAACCGGTTGTCGTCGCCCGGATGCGCCTTCGCGAGCGTAGGGATCGGCGCTCCGTTCGTCAGAAAGATATCGATGCGGCCATCGCCATCGTAGTCGAACGCCGCCACGCCGCCGGCCATCGTTTCGATCAGGTGACGCCGCGGGGTAGGATGGTTCTCTAGCGTTGCGGAAAGATACGAGAGTTCGAATCGGATCGGGTTTGCGGCAGGTCCGAACCCTGTGGCTAGCAAGCCAAACAGCGCCAGCCCCGCCACGGGCAAGACGATGCGCATCGGATAGCCGAGGATACTAAACGAATGCGGATTCCGTCAATTGCCGCCCTGTTTGCCGCCATTTCGCTACTTGCGGCCGGCGAGGACAATCTGGAAACCATCGCGCGCCGCGCGCGACATGCGATGGAGGCTGGACATTATCAGGAAGCCGCCGGGCTCTACGAACGGATGGTGAAGATCCTGCCGAACGAACCGGGCGCGAGGTTTAATCTGGCGCTCGCGCTCGACGCGGCCGGCCGCCCCGGCGACGCGTTGAAGCAACTGGAGCGGATCAATGCGGCGGCAGCGGCGAACCCTCGATTCTGGTTCCTCCTGGGCATCGAACACCAAAAATTGCGGCAGCCGGCGAAAGCCGTGGATCCGCTGGAGCGTGCGGTGAAACTCGACCCCGGAAACGCCGACTACCGGCTCGAACTGGGGGACGCCTATCTGTCGAGCGGCGCCGTGTCTCGGGCGGCGGCGGTGTTCCGGGCGCTGTCAGGCGAGCGTCCCGGCGACGCAAGAGTGCTGGCGGGCGAGGCTCGGGCGCTGCTGGCGATGTCGAGCGACGCATACGACGAACTGGTGCGCGTTGCCCCAGGGTCCTCTTTCCAACTCGCGTTGGAAGCGTTGGCGGAAGCCGACAAAGGGGATCGGACCAAGGCGGATGCACTGTACCGGCGGGCGGCGGCCGCTGGCCCTCCGGCGCCTTGGCTTGCAGGTGAGCAGAGCGGCACGCGCCAAGCGGCATCAGACGTCGGGCATCCTCTGGCGGCGGCGTTTCACCGCGGCGACTTGGACGAGGTGGTGCGGCGCACGGCGTCCGGTCCCAGCCCCGAATCGCTCTACTGGCGGGCGCGCGCCTGTGCGGAACTCGCGCGGGCGCCGCTGGCGAAGCTGTCGGCGCTGCCGCCAACGCCAGAAGCGCATGAGTTGGCTGGCGTTGCGCTTCGTCAAACCAGGCGATGGGAGGACTCCATCGCGGAGTT
This sequence comes from Acidobacteriota bacterium, assembly GCA_018268715.1. Classification (GTDB taxonomy): domain Bacteria; phylum Acidobacteriota; class Terriglobia; order Bryobacterales; family Bryobacteraceae; genus TMP-7. The sequence continues at coordinate 112,384 of JAFDVZ010000021.1, forward strand.
TCAGCAGGCGTTGAAACTCGCGCCGGGCGATGTCCGCCTGCAATCGGAGTTGGCGAAGTCCTATTGGCTCAGCCGGCGTTTTGATGAGGCGGTGAAACTCCTGCAGGCGCTGGTTGCAAACGGATGGGAGCGCGGGGACTGGGAATTTGAACTGGGCGACAGCCTATATAACATAGGTCAGCCGGAGCAGGCGTTGCCCCACCTGCGCAAGGGCGCGTCGAAATTGCCAGGCAATTTCGCGGCTCAGGCAATGTTAGGTCGCGTGTTACTGGAAATGGGGCGCCCCGAGGAGGCGGCGCCGGTTCTGGAGAGGGCGGCTGCTCGCGATCCTGATGGCTCGATCCACTTCCAGCTGGCTTCCGCTTACCGCGGTATGGGCCGCCCGGACCTGGCCAGGCAGGCTATCGCGAAGCAGAAGGAAATCGAAGCCAGGCGACCGCGGAAGTAACCTCGAGAGCGCCACTGGTTTGCGCAAGTCATAGATATAGATTGAGTAACCGATCTTCGCGTCGGGCTTGCGCTCACGCAGCCACGCCATTTCGCCGGGAGTCAGGTATAAGTCGTAGAGTGGAGTTACGCTGACCGCCGCCAGGCAGTTAGCCGTCCGACGCAATTCCAGCTCGTTGGTGCGCGGGACCTCGTCGGCGTGCATGCCGTAATATTCCGGCGGGGCCGAGCCGAAGTAGAGAAGGCATAACTTGGGTTGTCCCTGGGAACGCCAGTAATCCCGCAATCGCAGCAGGTCCTGCCCCCAGTCGATGTTGGAGTCCAGCAGATAGTGCGGACCCGCCGAAGGACCGCCTGCCGCGATATTAAAGAACGACAAGTAGTGCGGAAAGATCGCTGTCGACTCGGCGGCGAGCGCAATGGCGAGCGTCGGGAGCAGGCGATCGCGCCATCGCCACGCGGAGGACACCACCGCGGCGGCGACGCCCGCCCACAAGAATGGATAGACCGGCAGGACGTGGCGGAGTCCGATGTCGACTTTGTTCCCCAATGTCACTGCCCAATAGATGACTGTTGGAATGGCGCAAACCCACCATTCAATTCGCAGGCCTCGCAGACCGTCGACCGCACGTCGCGCAAACAGCCACAGAGCCAGGGCAAGCAGCGTGAGCGAGGCGACAGGAGTCTTTACCAGGAACGCGACCGGGAAGTAATACCACCAGCCGCTGTCACTCAATCGGCCTAACAGGTAGGCATGGTGTCCCCCAGTGGTGTGTCCCAGGAAGACCGTCAGCCCCTTCAGGAAAGAGTGATCCTGCAGGCCCATCTGCTGACAAACGTCGGCGAACCTCGTTGCTGCCGGACCATCGGGGACGATCGAATCGCGGAGCCTACGTGCTTCGGGATGCTCTGAGCGATACGCCCGCGTGGCCGGTCGCAGCTTGCGCCATTCGGGAGCGTACGCCAACGCGACCGCGGGAATCACCATCGCCGCCGCCAGCGCTAGTGATAGAAATCCGCGCACCGGCGCCATCGGCGCACGATTTCGCCATTTGGCGGCGATCCAAAGCAACCCAAAGGTCGGAATCAGGAACACCGCGGAGAATTTGGTCATCACCGCGAGTCCGAACGCCGCGCCTGCGCTCAGCAGCCAGCGCCATCCTCCGCGATCGGCGTAGCGGGCCCATAGCGTGGCCGCCAGGAAACACAACAACGCAACCGGCACGTCGTTTTTCGTGTAGCGGCCGTTGGCCAGGATGTTCGGGTCGAACGCGAGCAGGACGCCGGCCAACAGCCCGGCGGCGGCGTTGAAACAGCTCCGGACCCACACGGCGACCGTGATGACGAGCAGGACCGCGAGCGCGATTCCCGGCAATCGGGCGGCGAAGAGGATCTGGTCGGCCGGGACCCGATTTCGATACAGGAAGGCTTGCCCGAACTCGAGTCCGGCGCCCGCTTTCCACGAAGGATCGTCCAGGCGCGCCGACGGGTTCACCCAAAGCAGAGGCAGCGCCGCCACCACACGGGCAAGCGGCGGATGCTCAGGCAGAATCCGGTATTCGCCGGACCGAAGGTAGCTGTACCCAGACGAGACTTCAAGACCTTCGTCCCAGGTGGGCGCATCACCGCGGACCGACGCGATCTGCAACATCGTCATGCAGACCGCAAGTGCGGCCAGCAGTGGCCGGAACCACCGCTCCAGCCGGGCACCGCCGTAAGCCTTCATCGATGACAAAGGCTCATGATAGCAAGGTCACTCGACGGGAACGGTTGTGCCCTTGTCGGGTTCCTGCTGTTTGGAGAGACTCTCGATGCGATTGTCGACGAAGGCCCGAATCCCCTTGAGGAACTCGAGGTGCGCCGCGCGGAAATGGTCGCCCGCCACGCCCATCTCTTTCTTCAGGTCGTTCATCGCAGGACCGAGGCCCATGCATCCGCAATCGCAGTTGTACTTATGGAACGTCATTGCGCCTCCTTCATCTCCACCTTCAATATGCCACCATCCAACCGCGCCCGCGACGGCGTCAGGGTCGCCATGCTGGTGGGCAGGCCGATGTGTCGCCGCAGGCTCCCTATCTCCACCACCAGTTCGTCGCCTTTCTTGAACAGGGAGATCTCGCCCTTTGCCGCGAACGGCAGTCGTAGCCGGATCTCGTAGCATCCATCGCTTTGCGAAAATGTGTAAGGCCGCTCCGTGGCGAGCGGTTTAGCGGGATCATCTCCGTCGGGATAAAGGAGGGCCGCCACCTCCCGGAGCCGGTTCACGTTCAGGACTTCCCGCCCTAGCAGTGGGACTCGCCGCACGGGAACCGGCGCGAAATATTCCTCCATTTCGCGCAATTTCTCCGCCTGCGTGCGATGCCAGTCCAAAAAGAACGCGTCGACCACCGAGTCGGGCAGGACCCGATTCGCCACCACGCAATCCACGGTGAGCCCGTGGAGGGAGAAGTATACGAATGCGCGTTGTGTTTCGCGCAGCACCATCTGCTCCGGATTCGTCACTAGGCGGACGCTGGTGACGGCGGGATCCTGCAAGGCCTCCTCGACGCCTTGCAGCCGTCCGAACAGGCTTTGGATGTTGCCAAAGTAACTGTCGGGCGGAAGGTCCAGCGGGGCGATGCGATTGGCGATCGGACGCACCGCCTTGAGCACATTCCGTTGCACCGAGAATATGTGCTTCATGTACCAGTCGAGCGTCGTCGGCATCGAGATGAAGCGGATCGACTCGGCCGTCGGAGCGCAATCGAGCACGACAACGTCATACCGGTTGTCGCGCCGGTGTTCATTGACGTACATGAGCGCCGACAACTCCTCCATGCCCGGCAGGATGGCGAGTTCCTGCGCCTGGACGTCCCCCACGCCGGTGGTGCGCAACAGACCCGTGATGTAGGCGGCGATCTCGCCCCAATGCCGCTTAATCTCGGTCTGAATGTTGACTTCCTGAATGGACAGGCGGTCGTCGATCGGATATGGATCGGCCGTCCGACCGTGAAACAGGTCGCCCCCGATGTCGAAGGAGTCGCCCAGCGAATGCGCCGGATCGACGCTCATCACCAGGGTCCGGTAGCCGAGTTCGCTCAACCGGACGCCGGTGGCGGCGGCCAGGCTGGTCTTGCCTACGCCGCCTTTTCCGCTAAACAGTAGGATACGCACTCATCGATAGAGACGCGCGACGGAGCCGGGAAGTTCGAGGTTTTCCGGCCCCATCGACGCCGGCCTACTGCACGTATACCGTCACAGCGCCCTGCGCCCCCACGCCGGCGACGGTAAGGCCCACTGTCAGCGATCCGGAAAGCGCTCCGCTGGGGATCATCGCGTTCAGTTGGTAGAGCCCGTTGATATTGCCGGGCGCACCGCCGACGTACGGAACCTGCGCGGTGATGCCGCCGATGGTCACCGACACCGGCGCTACGAGCATTGGCAGGGGTGAAGCGGGCGCCAGCGCGCCGCTGGTGTTGCCATACGACATGGCGCCGCCGCCGGTGAAGTAGATCGAGACCACCGATCCCTTCGCCGCCGGAGCGCTCGCGCTGTTGACGGTGACGCCATCCTGATTGATGATGGCGGCTGGCCCTGTTCCTTGTTGGTTCAGTGTGAAGATGCCCGGAGCTACGGGCGTGAGTTGCATCGGCAACGCTAACGACGCCTGGCCCATACGTTGGACGGTGATGTTGGTTTGGGTGCGCCCGGCGATTTCGAACGGAACGACGACGCTGACGATGTCGTTGCGGACATACAGGATCGGCGCGGCGATCGAATCGAAGAACACGGTGGTGCCGGCCACCGTGGTGGCGAAGGTCTTGTCCGCATTCAGCACGTAGCCAGTGAGAGTGGTCGGACCCAGGTTCGCGCCTCCGATCACGATAATCTCGCCCGGCGCGATGGCTGCCGCGCTGTAGCTGGCGGCGTTCTTCACCGCCAGCAGGGATGGCGTTGGAGCGGATTGCACGGTGACGTTTACGGTCAGTGTCTGGGGAGTGATGCCGCTCGCCGCCGGGCCGGAGATCGTCAACGCGCAGGAGAACGTTCCCAGCGTGAGGCCCGTCTGGTTCAAGGTGACGGTGATGGTTCCTGGCGTAGTTCCCGCCGTGCCGCTGGATGGGCTGGCCGATATGGCGTCGCACCCGGTTGCGCCCTTTGCGATCGTGTAGGCGATGGTTCCGTTGGAGGCGGCCAACGTGAAAGTCCCGGTGACGGAGCCGGTTGCGCCCACGCTGGATGCGATGGCGATCGACGGCAGATTGAGTAGCAGATTCTGCGCCGCGCCGACCGTCAACTTCACCTGGATGACCTGCGGGCTGCCCTGCAATCCAATGGAGCTGACGGTGACCGTGCCCTGGTAATCTCCCGGCGCAAGTCCGAGCGCCGTGGGATCGGCGGTGACGGTGAGAGTAGCCGGCGCCGTCCCGTTAATATTGATGCCCGGGCTGCCCGATCCCGCCGCAATCTTCAGCCAGGCGCCGCCCTGACTCGTCGTCGCGAACGCCGTGAAACCGGCGGATCCGGAAGAGAGGTTCACTTGCACAAGCTGCGACGAGGCGTTGCCTCCGGAGGGAATGGCGAAGTTGATCGCCTTGGGCGTCACAGACAAAACGGTGTTGGAGGTGACAACCATGGTGACGCGGAGAACCTGCGGGGGCTGCGATCCCGCCGGATTGGCCGACTGATTCGTGACAGTGATATTTCCGGTGTAGGAGCCGGACTGCACGAACACGCCGGGGTTGACGAAGATCGTGAACGACGGAGTGGTGTCGGTGCGGCCCGACGCCACGGTGGGCGTGATCCAGGGCACGTCGCTTGCGACGCTGAAGTTAAGGGGACTGCTAAGATCGGTGCCGCTGACCGCGATCACCGCCTGTTGGGTGAGCGTGGCGCCCAACGGCGCGGTGAAGTTGAGATTGGGGACGGAAACGTTCAACAGCGGGTTGGCGTTCACGTTCAGGATGACAGGGACGGACAGGGAGGTCGCGTTCGGCGAGGTGACGGTGACGGTCCCGTTGCAGGTGGTCGGCTGGTTGATCCCAATGGGCGCCACCGATATGAATATGGTCGCGGGGGTTTTTGCGGCCGAGGCCGTGGCGCTCAGCCAACTGGAGCCGCAATTCGACGTGGTCACCGTCGGCGCGCTGATCGGCAGGTCCGAGCCAGTGCTCGAGATAGAGAAGTACTGCGCCGCCGGCGGCTGCGACACGGTGGTCTGGTAGTTGAACGTGAGGCTCGCCAGATTCGCGGCGAGCGCAGGTACGAACGTGACGTTCAGAGTCACGGGCACTGTGACGGTGGGGTTGCCGGCCTGCGGCGCCGAGATAGTAATGTTGCCGGAGAAGGTCCCGGTGGTGAGTGTTCCGATGATCGACGAGTTGGGATGGAGCGTGAGGATCGGAGCGATGTTGGTGGAACCCGCTCCGGGGAACACGTCTAGCCATGTGGGTTTGTCCGTGACGGTGAAGTCGATCGGCGTCGAAGAACTGGATATGACGAGGGTCTGGTCCGCCGGGATGGCTCCATTCACCTGGTAGTTGAATGGCACGGGCAGGGCGGCGATGCTTAACAACGCCTTCGAACTGACGAACAAAGCCACCGGGATCGTGAGGGAAGAACCGCCGCCAACGGGTCGAATCACAATATTCGCGGTATAGTTGCCGGTTGCGAGCGCGAAGGGGCTGTTGGGGTTCACTGTGACCGTGAGTGCGGCGGGCTGAGCCTGCGACGCGACGGTTCCGTTGGTCACGATGCTGAGCCAGCTCTGCGGGGATGGATCGACGCTGAAGCCGATCTGACCGCCGTTGGTCGCCAGCGAAATGGTCCGGCTGGGCAGCGCGCCGGTGGTTGTCCCAGTTTGATACACGAAGCTCAATTGCTGCGGCGACGCCGTCAACAGAGGGCTGTCGGATACGGTCAGGTTCACCGTGACATCCTGCGCCGAGACGCCCGTAGTTGGCGAGGAGATTCGGAAAGAGCCGTTGTAGTAGCCGGAAGCCAGCCCGGTGGGATTGATGCTAACGTTCACGACTCCGGGAGTGGACGCGCCTGGCGTCACGCTCGGCAACAGCCACGACTGGGCGGGTTGGATGGATGTAATCGAATAGGGCAGGGAACCGATGGTGGAGGTGACGTTGATCGTGACCGATGGCGGAGCCTGCCCGATCTGGTAGGCGAGGTTGATCGCGTTGGACGGAGAAATGGAAAGCTGGTTGCCGACGTTCAGCGTCACGGGGATTGCCAGCGGCTGTAGGGTCGGTGATCCACCCGTTTGCGATACAAGAATGATGCCAGTGTAGGCGGCCGGCGACAATCCGAGCACGGTGCTGGTCAAAGTGACGGTGACTGTCGCCGCTGCTCCGGACACGATTCCGCTGGCCGGCGTGAGACTCAGCCAGGTCGGCGCCGATGTGGAGAACTGCACCGCGCTGCCGGCTGGTCCCGAGATGGATAGCTGCGCTGAACTCTGCGCCGGCATCACGCCTGTCTGCGGGACATTGAACACCAGTTGCGAGGGAGAAGCCTGGAAAGTCGCGTTCTGGGCGTTCAGCGACGGTGCGCAACTCAAGATCGCCAACACACACAGAGACGCCGTTGTAAGAGTTCTTGCCGGGTGCATGATCTATTCGAACCTACACGAATGATCAGGAGGGTGGCAAGTGGCTCCTTAGCCCATCCTTGCGCGCCGAATCAGTCCGACGGCCGCTATTTTCTCCGGAAGATCAGTCGTGCTCGGCTCTCATCGCCCGCTCCGGAAACCGCGTCGATGTCCAGCGTCAGCATTGCGCCGTCCCGTGAGACGGTGCGGATCCAACTGCCGCGATAGCTCGATCCCATGTATTCGGAGGTCGACCAGTCCGTGATCAGCCGACCGTGGTTGAGCCGTGAGGTGTGGCGGAGAACGAACGGTCCCACCTGTGCGGCTGATTCGACGCCGGAGGTGTCGAGCACCAATTCGGGCGTGGCGAGTCCGACGAGAGTGAGTCCGACTTGGCCATCGTGGGCGGCTTCCCACCGGGATCGGACGAATACCCGGTTGCGGTCCGCCGACAGGCTGGTTTCGAAATGATCGGGCGGCGTCACGCCAAAGCCCCGGGTCAGGGTCCAGTCGCCGGCAAGGGCGGAGATGCCCGAATCCGCGCCGCGCAGGCGGCAGCCCAACGTGCCGGTCAGCGCGGCGCACAGCGACACTGCGGCCGCCAACATAGCGACGCTTTTCATAATGGGCCTCCCGCTACCTCTTCCCGGAGAGTTCGAACAGATCCTGCCACGACTCGTCGAGCCGCAGCCAGCGATCCTTCGGATGCGACTCGAGCGGATCCTCGGGGGCCCACAGCAGGCCATGGCCGTTCGGGCAGGCCAGTTCCGTCGACATCCGGTCCATCAGCACGTGGCCCCGCGCGCCCATCTGAACCGGCATCGAGAGGCGGGCAAGGCAGATGCGGCAACGTCGGCGCTGGTCATAGCCGGCGAACCAAACGGAAGTGACCAGACCGAAAATCAACACCCACAGGGAGATGGCCTCCGGCGCGAAGCCCCGAACGCCGGTCATCCCGAGGCCGGGCGCGTAGGCGAATTCGATCGCCGCCAGCGCCGCGGCAAGAAACGTCAGCGAAAGTTTCGTCGTATAGAACGCGGCGCCGCGAAGCCCCGCCTTGCGGGCGGGCGCCACGAGCACCAGACCGCCCGACAGCACCAGCAACCCCATGAGCGCCAGCGGCAGATTTCGGTACATGCGGTCCTGGGTGAGTTCCTCGATCGAGCGCAACTCCACCTGGCGCGCCTTGATTACGGGAGGTTGTGTGCGATAGATCTTGCGAAGTTCCGTCAATGCCCGGTCCACCGTATAGCCGCGGCGCAGACGTCCAATGGCGTAGACCAGCGAACGGTCCGACGCGAGGAATCCGCAATGGTCCGACAGCGTCCAGACTCCCGGCGCGCCGGCGAAAAACCAGAAGTCGCGCGGCAGAACTCCGACGATCCTGCGACGCTCTCCTGCGATTTGGCGAACGCCGCCCACGATGGAAGCGTCGCCATGGAATTCTGACCTCCAAAGCTGGTCGCTGATCACGACGCAATCGCCGCAATTGCGCGCGCCGGGCTCGTGAAACAGCGAGCCGAGTTGAGCCTTCACGCCCAGGACGCCAAAGAAGTCAGCATCGACGGCCGCGGCCTCGACCTCGGTCCATCCATTGGTCTCCACCAGGGCGTGGTAGCCGACGTAGCCGGCGATGCCCTCCAGGCTCTCGGCCTTGCGCCAGCCAGAGACCTTCCCCTTCGGCAGTCCCAGGCGCGCGCCCATGAAATAGCCGGTCTGCCGGATCACCATAATCTGGCTCGGATCGCGATAGGGCAGCGACGCGATCATTCGGCGCGTGTTCGCGAATCCGCCCGAGGCCGCGCCCACGATGGCCGCCAGCAGCGCCAGGGCTGCGACGCAGAAAGCTGGATGTCGAAGGATCCGGCTGAGCGCGCCGGCCGATGCTTCGTCCTCGCGACGCAGGTGCCAGGCGTCGCTCCACGCGCCGACGCAGTGCGTCAGAGCCACACGGTACGCCTGGCGGTCGCCCGATTCCAGTCGCGCGCCGATGAAGTGCCACAACTCGCCATACCATTCGCGCCGCCAGTCCACCCGAAGCTCGCGGGGAACGAGCAGCGACGCGGCGTTCAACAACCACTGGCACAGTAATGGGACGCGCGCCATGATGCACCTCTCAGCGGGTTTCGGTCTCTTCGAACTCGGGCAGGCGATAGCGCTGGCCCGCCTGTGCGAGCAACTGCTGGCCGTCCCGAGTCAATCGGTAGTACTTGCGCGGAGGGCGCTGTTCGGACTGAGCGATGCTCTCGCGCTCCCATTGAGAGGAGATGGCTCCACCCGATTCGAGCCTCCGGAGCGCGGGGTAGACGGTGCCGCTCGGCAGTCCGATGGCCTCCATGATTTCAAAGCCGTAGCAGCGCCCTGAGCTTACGGCTTTCAGGATCGCGGCGGCGGTGTAGGACAGCTTCAGGTCAAGACCCATGCCAAATGCAGAATACTACATAGGGATGCCGGGGTCAACGGCAGAAATGAGCGTCGGGTCCGTCAGGCGCGCCCGGTGGCGTTTAGATAATCACGCAACGCCTGATCCAACGGCGGCATGGGCGGCAGGCCCAATTCCTCCATCCGCAGGTTCCGAAGCGCGGAGTACCTGGGACGTCGGGCGGGCGTGCGATACTCGCGTTCGTTGGTCGCCTGCAATTCGGGCGTCACGCCGGCGATTGCGAAGATCTTACGGGCGAACTCATACCACGTGATTGGCGCGCCTCCGCCGATATGGAAGATCCCCGACGTCTTGCGCCGTACGAGTTCGACGACCCGCATGGCCAGGGCCGGGGCGAACGTAGGCGTGCCGACGTGATCTTCGACCACACGAATCGGATTCATGGACCGGGCGAGGCGCAACATCAGCTCGACGAAATTCCCGCGGTTGGTATGCAGCGCGCCGGGCCCGAAAACACCCGAGGTCCTGATAATCAGGGGCTCCGCCAGGTAAGCCTGCGCGTACAATTCGCCCGCCAGTTTCGACACGGCGTACGCGCCGAGCGGGTGCGGCGTATCCGATTCCACGTACGGTCTGCCGGCGCTGCCGTCGAAGACGTAGTCCGTGGAGAAGTGCACAAACCGGGCGTCCACCTGCCTAGCGGCCAGGGCGAGATTCCGCACCGCGAGGCCATTCACAGCGTAAGCCGCCTGCGGTTCGCTTTCGGCCACGTCCACCATGTTGTACGCCGCCGTATTCACAATCACGGCGGGATCCAACTCGGCGACCGCCTTTTCAACCCGGCTCGAATCGGTGATGTCCACCTGGCGCCGTTCAATGCCAACCGCTTCGTAGCCGGCGGCCTGGAATTCCTTCAAAAGTTCGGCGCCAACCTGGCCGCCGGACCCGAAAATCGCCACACGATGTCCCATCTACCGACTCAGCATATCGCAGCCGGCGGGCCGAGTAATTCGTGGAGGCCCGGCAAGGCAGGGGTGCTGGAACCTCCGACGCGTTCGATATGAATCAGCGGCATTGCTATAAAGTCCGTGCATCAAAACTGAAAGGCTCCCGATAAGTCGGAGCGAATCCAACGCCGCGGACTTGAGAAGTCGGTGCTAACATCCGCTCACTCCGAGGACGAACGCCGCCAACCATTCATCGCCCTTTGAAACGAACCATTCGCAGAAGTCCTGCAAGATCCTCAAAACACTACTTGACACAAGGCGCCGTACGCGGAATAATTTCACGAAGCCGACAAAATCCGCTGGGTAGCCGGAAGCGGCTAAGAAGGGTTTCGCATGCAACTTTGTAGGTTGCTGTACGTGTCCTTGTGTCTGGGCGCCGTGGGGACCATGGGGCAGGCGCCGACTGGCACCATCGTGGGGGTGGTGCAGGATGAGTCCGGAGCCGTGTTCCCCAATGCTCTGGTTACCGTCTCCAACAAAGCAACCGGCGCCGCGAGGACCGTTGCATCATCCGCCGCCGGCGCCTATAGCGTCTCCGCCCTCCAAGCCGGCGAGTACGAAGTGAAAGCGGTTGCAGACGGATTTCGAACCACCGTTCGAGCCGCCACCGTGGAAGTCGGCGCGACCACCACCGTCGAACTTCTGCTGCAGGTTGGGGCGAGCAAGGACGTGGTGACCGTGGAAGCGGCCACGGCCCAGGTTGAGTACGAACGCCATAACGTCGACGGGGTTATCACCCGTCAAAAGATCCAGGAATTGCCCTTGAACGGTCGCAGTTATCTTCAGTTGGCCTTCCTCGAACCGGGCGTCACGGTGAGTCCCGGTAACACGGCGCAATATAACTCGCTGTTTTCCATCTCCGTGTTAGGCGGAGATTCCGGAAAGACATCGATCAGCGTGGACGGCGGTGGCATCCGGAACGTGGTGGACGGCAACTCATCGATGAACTTCTCCCAGGAAGTAGTGCAGGAGTTTCAGCTGTCGTCCGCAAATTTCGACCTTTCCACCGGCATCACTAGCGTGGGCGCGGTGAACGTGGTGACGCGCACCGGCGGAAACGATTTCCATGGCAGCGGCTACTTCTTCTTCCGTGACCACAACATGGCCGCCTATCCCGCGCTGAAGCGCAACGCCTTCAGCCCGGACCCGTTCTTTGCCCGGCGAAATCCCGGATTCTGGCTCGGCGGACCCGTCATGAAGGACCGCCTGTTCTTTTTCTTCAACCTCGAGAACATGAACCAGATGCAGTTGTTCACGGTGCAGCCCGATCTGCCTTCGGTGGCGGGACTCGCCATCAATAAGGGCAGCCCATACCACGGCAAGACGTTGAGCGCGCGGCTGGACTATCGCATGTCGCCGAACAACGCCCTGTTCCTGCGCTACTCGCACGACGGAAACAACACGTTCGGGCCGAAGAGCGTGACGCTGCCCTCGAACTGGCTGCGCAACACGAACTGGTCGGATCAGAGCGTGCTCGGTTTCACCAGTTCCATTCGACCGACCATGGTGAACGACTTCCGCGTGAATTTCACCTACTGGAGTAACCGGAATCTGTTCCCGCGCGAATCCGATTGCCCGGGTTGTATCGGTTTGGGCCTGCCGCAGGTAACATTGGTCGGTTCGAGTAACTTCACGATTGGAAATACACAGAACGCGACTCAAGGGCGCGACGTGCGACGGGTGACGCTGCTGGATAACTTCACCTGGCAAAAAGGCTCGCATCGGTTCCGATGGGGGACCGACCTGGAGTACGCCGCGGGAACCGGGTTCTGGGGTTTCTGCGATCCGGGGTGCGTGGTGGCGTTCTCGCCCGAATATGTCCGCTCAGTGGTTCCCACTCCGTATCTGGCGTTGCTGTTCCCCAACCTGCCCACTACGATCAAGACAAACGCGGACGTGATGAGTCTGCCGTTTGCCGGTGGAGTAATCGGCATCGGCGACTCCAGCCAGCCGCCGCCCTATAACGTCGACCAGGCGAAGGCGAACAAGCACCTCCGCTTCTATTTCCAGGATACGTGGCGGCTCACTCCGCGCTTCACTCTCAACTACGGGTTAGCGTGGAGTTTCGAAACCAACTTAGTGAATCACGATCTCACCAAGCCGGCCTATCTGGCGCCATTGTACGGTTCCGATCTGTCAGCCACCGGAAACAACTACAAGAATTGGTCTCCCGCCGTAGGGTTCGCCTATCAGGCGGACCGGTCCGCCAAGACGGTGGTTCGGGGCGGTTTCGGCATCTATTACGACACGGAGGTTCTTTCGAATCGCTTGCAGGAGCGCGGACTGATCGGTCCGGTGGGCAACGGGCGCGTCCAATACCCCAGCTCCGGCTTTGTGAACACCATCCCTGGGATACTGAACGTCGGGACGCTGTCGCCGCTGGCCGTCGGTTCGCCGGCGCCCAACGGAGACGGGCTCTACACGATGACGGTGGGGCAGTTTTTGGGTCTCGTCGGCGCGCAGTCCCCGGCGATCGCGGCAGCGCTCGCGCCGAAAAATAGCAACGATCTGACCATCCGCAACATCAACCTGGCGAAGTCCGGCTCCGACTTGTACCCGCGCGACTTCCCGGTGCAGCGAGGACTGCACTTCAGTCTGGGCGTGCAGCGACAGATTCGGAGCGACATGGCCGTGACAGTGGACTTTGTCCGGCGCGTCTATCTCAACACGCTGATTGACGAGTTGGACTATAACCGCTTTAATCGCTTTATCAATGGCAAGCAGAGTCCCGTGATTCCCGTGTGCACGGGCTCACAGGCGAGCGATCCGGCGGCAAACTGCTCGCGCGGGCCTTTCACCTTCTGGACGCCCGGCGGCCGCGACGTGTACAACGCGGCGCTGGTGAAATTCGACAAACGCTTCTCGCGCCGGTATCAGTTCACCGCCTCGTACGCGCTTACGAATGCGCACGGCTACAACGGCGTCTACAACATGGACCAGTGGAACTCCAGTTGGGGGCCGCAGGGCGCAAGGCACATCCTAAACCTATCCGGCATCGTGGACCTTCCTTTCGGATTCGAACTCGGCGTGATTTCATCGAGCAGCAGCCGGGGACCGGTGATGGCGTTCGTCTCGGGCGTGGACCTGACGGGCAGCGGCGTTTCGACGACGCCCATTCCGGGTGTGCCGTTCAACAGCTTCAACCGGGGATCGGGCAAGGCGGAACTCGCGCAGGCGGTGGCGAACTGGAACACGACATACGCCGGAAAGAAGGACGCGCGCGGGCAGACCATCCCGGCCCTCCAATTGCCGGCAAGCTACGATTTCGGCAGGGCGTTCACGTCACAAGACGTACGCTTGACCAAGAAGTTCACTTGGAGGGATCGGTATACGCTGTCCGTTTTCGCCGAGGGCTTCAACATCTTCAACGTCGCGAACCTGAGCGGCTACAATTTCAATCTGAACGACGCGTCGACGTTCGGTCAACCGACGCAACGGGTCGGGCAAGTGTTCGGCAGCGGAGGTCCGCGCGCCTTCCAATTAGGCGGGAGGTTTATCTTTTAGCCGGCTGGAGTCAGACTTTGGGGGCGATGATCCGGACGCGCGCTGGTTTGACATTAGCCGGCGCGCGCATCACTTTGCACACCAGTCGCAGGTGGTCCACCGGGCAAACGACTCGCGTCACCGTCTTTTCGGCGTCGATGCCGGTAAGGACGGCGACGCGCCAGGAGGGCAGGAAAATCTCGAGGATGCGCAACGTCTCCACCCCCGACTCGCACAACAACACCAACTCATCCTCTTCCTTAAGCGCCTTCTGCATGGCCTGGATCTGCCCGAGGATCGTAGCGCCGACGTTATCGGAGATCGCCGGAGGAGCCGACGGCTTGTTGCCCGCGAGCGCGTCGGCGATGCCGGCCAACTCCGGCGGACGCAGGGAGTCGAGCATGTCCTTGGTGGAGGATTTGATTGCCTCCTGCGCGAACTGTCGGGTAAGATCGCCTAGGCCCATGCGCCCGATCCTACCATGGCAGGCGGTGGGAGCGACCACCGCGCTTCACAACTTCGCCAGGCTGATCTCCTTGAACCAAACGGTAGCCTTGCCGCCGTGGTGCTGGATGGCGATGTAGCCGGAATCGGGGCGCGGTCCGCGTTCGGGTTCGTAACGGCCCTTCTTGGGGGGCACGGGCGAAACGCCGTCGTAATCGGTGACCACCACCCCGTTCAACGTGACCACGGTTCGCGGTCCCCTCATCTCGATCTCCAGTGTGTTCCACTCTCCAACGGGTTTATAAGGACGCGCCTTGGCCTGGGACATGGAATAGAACACGCCGGTACAGTGCCAATCGTCACCGGTTTCGTCGATTTGCACCTCGATGCCCTTGTTGATGGCGTCGTCCTCCGACTTGGGCGTCACGGGAATTCGAATGAATACGCCCGAATTGGCGACCTTATCGGAAACCTTATAGACGATGCGGAGTTTTGCGTTCCCGATCTTCTTGCGGGTGTACCACAGGTCGTCTTCGGGCGAATCCGGCAGGGACACCAGAAGGCCGTTTTCGATCTTGAAGCCGGGCGGCTGGTTGGCGGGAGCGTCCTCATGACGCGGGATCCGGGCCCACCCGGCGGTGTCCTTTCCATTGAACAACTGCTTGGGGCCGGCGGCGAGCGAACCGGCCGCCAGCAGCGCGCCAAGGCAGAAGACCGACAGAGTTCTCATGAGGACAAGCCTACACCAGACGGACGAATCGGCTAGCGGGAATCGCCGCGCGCTTGCGCTGAGTGGCCAGGAGGCGGCGAGGAATACGGGTCGGGAGTGCCAATGATGGCGGCGGGAGGAAGGGCTTGAGCAGCGGTGTGTGTACGTCGTATTCGAGATGCGCGCTCCCGTCTCGGTTCCTCAGGCGGCGGCGCTGCGCGCGCGAACGGTCTGGCGCATTGTGGGCATCCGGGTGCGATTCATCGACTCGGCGCCGTTGGATCGGAAACCCGGTGCGTTAGCGCAAGCCTCCCGTTCGCGCGACCGGGCGCCAGCATCGAAATATTCTGGGACGGCGTCGCGGCGAATTGGCGACGCGTTAACCGCGCAGGACGCGGAAGCCGCTTTGCAGTCGTCCGGCGACAAGCTGGGTCCAGACGACTTCGGCCTGGCCCACGAAAAAGCGGTGTTGGAAGCGGACCTCGCTGCCTGGCTGGAGGTCGGCGAAGGAATGCTGCACGCGGAACCCGTTGTTGCTGACATCCACCAGTTCGGCGACCACATCGTACGGCCCAAGAGAAAGCCGCACCTGTCCATTACAGATGACGCGGGTCTCGCGGCGGAGTTCTGAATACGCCTCCGCCGGATATCCGATGTTGTGCGCGACTGCGGCTATCACGATATCTATTTTGCGGAGTGGACTTGTCGGGTTCCATAGTACGGAACGCACATTGCGCTTCGGATGATTCCCCTAGCACCCCTCGGCGAGGGTGTGGCTGTGCGGACGAGTTGCTGGCGGACCTTGCACTTTCGCCCGGCAAGCTCAGCTATCCTGGGCTCCATGCGGGTACTCATCACCGGTGCGAGCGGCGGACTGGGCGCCGCCGTCGTCGAACAATTTCTCGCTGAAGGCTGCCAGGTGGCTGGAGTCGCGCGATCCTGGACCGAATGCGACGAGCGTTTTCAACGCATTTCGGCCGACCTGACCTCGGAGGAGGGCAGCGCCCGGGCAGTGGCGGAAGCAGGACCCGTCGACGCGCTGGTCCACGTGTTGGGCGGATTCGCCGGCGGCGAGCCCGTGGCGACGGCGAGCCAGCTTGAGTGGGATCGCATGCTGAAGCTGAACCTGGGCGCGGCGTTCCATTCGTTTCGCGCAGTGCTGCCGGGGATGCTCGAGCGGCGCCGGGGCCGGATTATCGCGGTCGGGTCGAGGGCGGGGGTGGAGCCGGTGGCCGGGCTTTCCGCCTATGGGGTGTCGAAGGCCGGTCTGGTGCACTTGGTTCGCACGCTGGCGCTCGAACTGAAGGACACCGGAGTCACGGCGAACATCGTCCTGCCGTCGATTATCGACACGGCGGCGAATCGCGCCGCGATGCCGGGCGCGGACGCCTCGAAGTGGGTGCAGCCGGAATCGATCGCCAAAGTGGTTTCCTGGCTCGCCAGCGACGGCGCGCGCGACATCAATGGAGCGGTGATTCCTGTCTATGGAGAGGCCTGAATGGCGAAACTGAACGACGAGGCTCTCCAGCAGGCCCTGGCGGACCTGCCTGGCTGGACCATCTCCGAAGCAAAACTGCATCGCGAATATCGTTTCGCCGACTTTGTGATGGCCTTCGGATTCATGGCCACAGCGGCGATCGCCATTGAAAAGATGAACCATCACCCGGAATGGTCGAACGTGTACAACCGCGTCACGGTGGACCTGACCACCCACGACGCGGGTGGGGTCTCAGTAAAGGATTTGGAACTCGCCCGTTTACTGGATTCGATTGCAGCGAAACTCTCATGAAACTTGCCTTACTATCCCTGGCGGCGCTGGCCTGCGCGTCCGCTCAGGAGTTCTCCGCCGGGCCACAACTGGACGCTCAGGTCGAGCGGGCCATTCAGGACAAACTGATCCCCGGCGCGGTGCTGCTGGTCGGGCGCGAGGACCGCATCCTCTATCAGAAGGCGTACGGGTCCCGTGCGCTTGTGCCGGCGTCCGAACCCATGACGATGGACACGATTTTCGACGCCGCCTCGCTCACGAAGGTGATTGCGACGACCTCGTCGGTAATGCAGCTGTTCGAGCAGGGCCGGATCCGCTTGACCGATCGCGTCACCACCTACCTGCCCGAGTTCCAGGGCGGCAAGAGCGAGATCACGGTCCGCGACCTGTTGACTCACTTTTCGGGATTGCGGGAGGACCTGGATCTTCAGCCCGCCTGGAGCGGCTATGCGACAGGCATCCGGCTGGCGCTGGTCGATAAACCCAAGGCGGCGCCCGGAGTCGAGTTTCGATACAGCGATATCAACTTCATCCTGCTGGGCGAAATCGTGCACAAAGTGAGCGGCGAACTGGTGTCCGATTACGCGCGCAAACATGTATTTTCGCCGCTCGGGATGAAGGAGTCGATGTTCAATCCGCCGGCCGCGCTTCGGGCGCGCATCGCTCCTACGGAAGTGGAGAGCGGCCACGTGGTGCGGGGCGTGGTGCATGATCCGACGGCGCGTTATATGGATGGTGTGGCGGGTCACGCGGGTCTGTTCACCACGGCCGCCGACCTGTCGCGTTTCGCCCGTATGATGCTGCGGCTGGGCGAGTTGGACGGCGTTCGGGTGTTCCAGCCGCTCACGGTGCGCAAGTTCACCACGCCGGAAACGCCCGCTGGACAGCCCATCCTCAGGGGGTTCGGCTGGGATATGGACTCGCCATTTTCGGGAAATCGCGGCGAATTGTATCCCATTGGATCGTTCGGCCACACGGGATTCACCGGAACCTCGATCTGGATCGACCCTTCCACTCGGTCCTATGTGATTTTGCTCGCCAACAGCGTACACCCCTCTCGCGGAAAGAACGTCACGCCGCTACGGGGCAAGGTGGCCACTATCGTGGCGGCGGCGCTCGGCGTGGACGTTCCGGAAGTTCTGTTGACGGGGTATGAGGAGTCGATCGTCGGGGCCGGGCTGCACCGCACGGTGGCGAGAAACGTTGACGTGCTGACGGGGCTCGACGTGCTGGCGACGGAGGGATTCGCGCCGTTGCGGGGAAAGCGCGTCGGAATCATCACCAATCACACGGGATTGAGCCGGGACGGGCGGCGCAACATCGACCTGATGCAGGAGGCCGGCGTCCGGGTGACGGCGCTGTTTTCGCCCGAGCACGGCATCGCCGGCAAGGAGGATCGCGACGGAATCGGCAATGCGGTGGACTCGAAGTCGAAGATTGTCGTCTACAGCCTGTACGAGTCGGGGCGACGCCGCCCGACGGCGGAGATGCTGAAGGACGTCGACGTGCTGGCCTTCGACATCCAGGACGTAGGCGCGCGTTTCTACACCTATTCGTGCACGTTGCGGTACGCGCTGGAGGAGGCGGCGAAGAACGGCAAGGAGTTCGTGGTCTTGGACCGCCCGAATCCGGTCACTGGAGTGCGGGTGGAGGGGCCGATTCTCGACGACGACCTGAATAGTTTCGTCGGATGCTTCAACATGCCCCTTCGGCACGGCATGACGTTCGGCGAACTCGCCAAAATGATGAACGGCGAGCTGAAACTCGGGGCGAAATTGCTGGTGATTCCGATGCGGGGCTGGATGCGTGGCGACTGGCTTGATTCGGACGGGTTAACGTGGATCGATCCGTCGCCGAACATGCGCAGCCTGAACGCGGCGACGCTGTATCCGGGCGTGGCGATGATCGAGGCGTCGAAGAACTACTCGGTGGGGCGGGGAACCGACGCGCCATTTGAACAGATTGGGGCGGATTGGATCCGCGGACCACAACTGGCGCGGCAATTGAACTCGCGATTCGTGCCTGGAGTGCGCTTCTACGCGACGCGATTCACGCCAAACGCGTCGAATTTCGCCGGGAAATCGATCGAAGGCGTGCGAATCGTAATCACCGATCGCGAGGCGCTGGACGCCGTGCGGGTTGGGCTCGAGATCGCCTTTGCGCTCGAAAAACTGTATCCGGGGAAGATCGATCTGGAGACGAACCGGTTCCTGATTGGCAACCGGAAGCTGATCGAGGAGATGAAATCCGGCAAAGACCCGCGCAACGTGACGCTTAGCCTGGAGGACGGATTGAAGGGCTTTCTGGCGCGACGGAGCGCTTACCTGATCTATCGTTGAAAGGAAAGAAAGACACGGGTTGCGGCACGTCCGTGTGACGCAACCACCAATTCCGTCATTTAGTTTGCGACGGCCGTCTTGGCTGACTGTGTCTTATTCTTGCTGCCGACTGGACGGCCGCGCTTCTTGACCTCGGCCAGCCAGGCCGGCGGACGCCCGCGACGCTTCCCGCGTCCGCGAGCCAGCCGCTCCAGCGTCATGATTGCTTCTTCAATCGCCTCACGCTCTTGGCGGAGGTCCGCCAGCATCTTCGCTACATCCATTCGTCGGCTCCGTTTATCTGGTCAGAATCCTCGTTCGTTCTGAAAAAAGAACATCGATCACCGCGCTTCGGGATTCCGCACTTGAAGTTTAAACCCATTTTTTGGTCAATTTCAAGAGTTTTGTTCCGAATCCGGAACAGAACCCGGAGGAATCCTGTTTTCTTACCAGAACTTCAGGACCGAACGTCCCGCCCCTTGCCGGAACGCTTCAGGCCCGCGCGTCCGACGCTGGAATTCGCCGTTTCCAGTAGAAATAGAAGGGGATTCCCGCTACCGTCAGCCCCAGCCCCAGCAGCGATTCGCGCGGCGACTCAACGAACGTCGAACCGAGAAGGACGGTTGCTACCAGGACAAACAGCAACGGTACTACCGGATACCCGATTACACGATACGGTCTGGCCAGTTCTGGCCGTTTGCGACGCAGCACGATGACGGAGGCGGCGGTCATCGCGTAGAGAATCCAGCTGGCGAAAACCACCAGCGTGTATAGCTGCTCATAGCGGCCGCTCAGCACCAGCAGTGCGGCCCAGCCGCTGACGGCCAGGATCGACACGCCCGGCGTTCGGTAAATCGGGTGCACAAAAGCCACTTTGCGGAAAAACAGACCATCGCGCGCCATCGCGTACGGCACGCGGGAGCCTGATAGGATCGATCCGTTCAAAGCGGCGAAAATCGAGATCATGGCGGCCAGACTGACGGCTCCCGCGCCGGACGAACCCAAAATGTGGCGCATCATCTCGGCCGCCACCCGGTCGCTTCCGGCCACTTCCGCGGGACTCAGTACATAGAAATATGCGAGATTCGTCAGCAAATAGATCACGATAACCAACAAAATCCCGCCGATCAGCGCGATCGGAAGATTCCGGGATGGCCGGCGAATTTCGCTCGAAACCATACTTACATTATTCCACCCATCATACGCCCAAAGCGCGGCCACCAGCGCCGCAAAAAAGCCCGAGAATCCGCCTGAAGCCGGCAGCGCGGCGGAGAAATTGGCGGCTTTGCCCACTCCCGAACCGAGCCCCACCACCACAATGGCGAGGATTGCGGCCACCTTCACGGCCGTAATGGCCACCTGGACGCCGCCTCCGATCTTTACGCCGTAGTAGTTCAGCCAGGCCAGTAGTACGATCACCACCATCGCCAAAATCTGGCCCGATCGGATTTCCAAAGGTCCGCCGCCGGGGCCTAAATTGCCCGGAATTACCGCCACCACCTGGTCCAGTTCGGGCCGGAAATTCGCCAGATAGTAGAAGAAGCCGGTGGCGAGCGTGGCGATGGAGGCGCTCTTGGCGACCCACATCTGCGCCCAGCCGTACAGAAATCCCCAGAACGGGCCGTAGGCGGCGCTCAGGTAGACATACTCTCCTCCGGCTTCCGGCAGCGCCGCGGCCAGTTCGGCGTAGGTGAGCGCGCCAAACAGCGACAGCAGACCGCCGGCCACCCAGACGGCGAAAACCATTTCGGGCGATCCGACACGGGAAATCATGGTCTTGGGCACCAGGAAGATCCCGCTGCCAATCACGGTTCCCACGACAATGGCGATGGCGGCCCACACGCCCAGATCGCGGGCGAGGGTCGGACGGTTATCGGACAAGCGAGGCCTCCTTGCGGCAGGCGCTAGGAAGCGGCCCCGCCTGGTTCGGTTGTTTCATGGATGAGAATCGACACAAGATAGCCGATCGCGAAGGTGACCGTGGCGCCAATGAGCACATACCAGGTCCAGGCGATCGGCGTGAAGAACTTGATGTACAACATCGTGACCAGTCCGGCGCTCATGCCCGTCATGGCGGCTTTTTCGCCGACGCTCCGGGTCAGCAGTCCGAGCAGGAACACGCCCAGCAGGGATCCGTACAGGATGGAGGCGATCGACAGGCCGGCCTGCAGCACGGAGCCCCAATTGCGGGCCACCAGCGCGATGGCGAACAGCACGCCGCCCCAGGCGATGGTCGCCATCCGGGCCAGTTTCAGGTAGTGCGCCTCGGTCTTCCGGCCGCCCGACAGGGGCTTGTAGAAATCCATGATCGTAGTGGAGGCCAGGCTATTCAGGGCGGCGCTCAGGTTAGACATGGCGGCCGCCAGAATCGCGGCGATCACCAGCCCGGCGACTCCCCGCGGAAGGTGCGCCCAGATGAATTCCGGGTAGATACGGTCGCGCACGGCCGGGAACGGGAGTTGATTGCCGGTGTAGTAAACATACAAACACACGCCGATCACCAGAAACAGCGTGAATTGAAATAGAATCACGATCCAACTGGAATATAGCGCCGCCTGACTGTCACGCCGGGACTTCGCCGACAACAGCCGTTGCACCATCAGTTGTTCGGTGCCATGGCTCGCGGTGGTCAGAAAACACCCGCCAATCACCCCCGCCCAGAAACTGTAAACTTTCGTAAAGAACTCCGGTTTCGCCTCGAAGCCGAAGTCGAAGACTTGGAATTTTCCGATCGGAGCGGCGACTTCGACGACGTGGCTCCAGCCTCCCGGAATCAGCTGCAAGATTACGAAGAAGCTGAGGATGGCGCCCGCGACGTAGAGAAACATTTGGACGACGTCGGTCCAGATGACGGCGGTCATGCCGCCTTCGAACGTGTAGAACAGCGTCAAACAGACGATGACCACGATCGAAGTCATTTCGCCAGTTCCGAGAATGATGGAGATGACGATGGAAATGGCGAAAACCCGTACGCCCTCGGCGAGCGCCCGCAGCAGGAGAAACGTGCCGGCCGTCAATTTCCGGATGCGGTCGCCAAAACGGATCCGCATCAGTTCATAGGCGGTGAACATCTCGCCGCGGAAATAGGCGGGAAGGAACAAAGTGGAAATGACGATGCGGGCGAACAGATAGCCGAGCACCACCTGGAGGAATCCGAAATTGCCGTTAATGGCCAGCGCGGGCGTGCCAATGACGGTGAGCGTGCTGGTTTCCGCCGACACGATGGAAAACCCGATCGCCCACCACGGAGCGTTTCGGCCGCCCAGGAAATAGTCCTTCAGGGTCTTCTGCCCCTCGCGGAACCGGGCGCCGAACCACGTGATTCCGACCAGATAGAGGGCGATTACAGTCAAATCGAGAGTGCGCACGGGAATCCTTCAGAATAGCGCGGCGGGGCTCGAGTTTCGGTTTCGGCGCCCGAAGGGTGTCGTCGGGCGATCGGAAGGCTTGCGGCGCACCGGACGGTCCTCCTCCGGGGGCACTTTCGCATGGCCTCCATTCGTGATATGAACGTGTAGTGCCCAGGCGTCGCCGCGAGGGAACAAGTTCGCCGCCTTCGGCATCTAAGTGTCCAGAGAAGTTGTGGAGACAAAACGACTTGCGGCTGCCATTCGCGTTTCGTTATACTCCGCAATTGCAAGCTCGAAACAGTGCGTTCCGTTTCCTGGCCGGGAGCTGACAGATTGAGCCCCGGCGGGCATATTGTCGCATTCAAATTTTGGGGAGGCATGCAGTGCTGGTGATTTCACGGAATACGTTCCTAGGCGTTGCCTTGGCGGTGGGCTCGTTCCTACTCACGGCCCCTGCGCCTGCGTTCGGCCAGCAGGCCGCCGCACAGGCTACTTGGAAGGATCAGGCCGAGTCGGACTTGTATCAGTCGATGTCCAAGGAGACCGACCCACAGAAAAAGATTGCACTGTTCCAGCAGTGGAAAGAAAAGTACCCGACCAGCGCGATGGGCGCGTATTTCGTGCCCTTGTACGTGCAGGCGATCCAGTTGGTTTCGCAACCGATCGCGGCGTTGTTCGCGGCCCCGGCGCCGACGGCCGACCAGCAGGCGGCCGCCCAGAAGGCGGCTGACTACCTCACCGCCAACGCCGATTCATTGTTCGCCGCCGATAAGAAGCCCGCGCAGTTGTCCGAGGCCGACTGGGCGAAGGTGAAGAAGTCCATGACGCGCTCCGCCGTCAACGCGCCGGCCTACATCGCGCTGGCGAAGAAAGACTACGCCGGAGCGGAAGCGGGCTTCAGCAAGAGCCTGACCGACGATCCGGGCCAGGATCAGGCGGGCACGATCGCCTACTGGCTGGCGAACATGTACTTCGCGCAGAAGAAGTACCCGGCCGCGCTGTACCAGTACGCGCGCGCCGCCTCCTACGATGGGCCCGGCGCTCTGAACGAAACCGGCCGTGGCCAGATGAAGGCCGCCCTCGAAAAGACCTACGTCGCCTTCCACGGTGACAGGACCGGTTTGGATGAGCTGCTTGCCGCCGCCAAGAGCGCTCCGCTGCCGGCCGCCGATTTCAAGATTCTCAGCAAGCGTGAAATCGCCCAGGCGAAGATCGACGCGCAGAATAAGAAGATGGAGGAGCTGGGCAAGGAGAACCCCTCCATGGCGCTGTGGGTGAGCCTCAAGGAGGCGCTTACCGGCGACCAGGCGCAGGCCTACTTCGACGAGCACATGAAGGGCACCGCGATTCCGATGGAGTTCAAGGCCAAGCTGATTGAAGCCAAGCCCGCCGTGAACCCGAAGGAACTGGTGCTGGCCGTAGAGAAGCCGGATGTCGCCGATTGCACCATCAAGCTGGAGGAAGCCCTCCGCGGAAAGATGGAGCCTGGCGCCGACATCGGGTTCAAGAACGCCACCGCGACCTCGTACGCCGCCAGCCCCTTCATGGTCACTTTCGATGTCGAAAAGGACGGTGTGATCGGTTGGAAGGGCGCTCCGGCGCCGGCCAAGCCGAAGCCCGCCAAGCCGGCCGCGGCCAAGGCGAAGGCCGCCGCGAAGAAGTAGCCCGTTGCCGGCGGATCACGCCCGGTGAGGTTACGCGTGTCCCTGTCGCGCGGATTGTCCCTGCCCCTCGCGATAGCAGCCATCCTCGGCTGCTGTCGCGTAGGGGTCGTCCAGGCCCAGCAGGGCAACTGGAAGGATCGGGCCGAATCCGAATTGTATGAGTCCGTCGCCAAGGAGACGGCGCCCGCCCGCAAGCTCGAACTCCTCAACTCCTGGAAAGAGAAGTATCCCGCCACCGATTTCGTCGACATCCGCCAGCAGTTGTTGCTCGCCGCCTACGGCGAACTGGGGCGTCCCGGAGACGTGCTGACGGTAGCCGGCGAGATCCTCGCCAGGGAGCCCAACAACCTGCAGGCGCTCTCCGCCGCCCTGGTGTCCATTTCATCGGTGGAGAGCCCTTCAGCCGATCAACTCGCCACGGCCGAGCGCGCCGCCAATCAGACCCTGTCCAACCTGGACACCCTGTTTGCGGCCGCCAAGAAGCCCGAGCGAACGTCGGAAACCGATTGGGCGGCGGCCCGGCGCAACGTCCAGCTATACGCGCAGAACGCGCTCGGCTACGTCGCATGGCAACGCAAAGAGTTCGACGCCGCGGAGGCGCATTTTCTGAAGAGCCTGCGACTGGACGCCAATCAGCCGCAGGTTTCCTACTGGCTGTCGAGCGCCATTCTCGCGGAGCGCAAGCCTGACAAGTACTCGGCGGCGCTTTACGACATGGCCCGCGCCGCCGCCTACAAGGGCCCTGGCGCGCTGAATGACGCCGCCCGGAAGCAGGTGCTCGAGAACTTCCAGAAGACCTATGTGGCCTACCACGGGGGCCTGGAGGGCTCGGAGAAGGTGTTGGATGCGGCGGCCATCGCGCCCCTGCCGCCGGAGAACTTCAAGATCCCCAGCAAGGCGGACGTCGTGAAGGCGGAGGCCGAGAAGCAGCAGGAACTGGAGCGGACCAACCCGCAACTCGCCTTGTGGAGGAGGATCCGGACGGCGCTCACCGGACCACAGGGCCGGCCCTACTTCGAAGAGCACATGAAGGACGCCGAACTCCCCGAATTCCGTTGCCGGCTCATCGAAGCCAAGCCCGCCGACAATCCCAGGGAACTGCTGGTTTCGGTTGAGGATGGGAAAACGCCCGACACCCGCTTGGTGTTTAGTGAACCGTTACCTCCGGGCGTTCCCGTGGGCGCGGAACTGGCGTTCAAGGGGGTGCCGAAGCAGTTCAGCGAGTCTCCATTCCTGGTGGTGTTCTCCGTGGAGCGCAATAAGCTCACTGGCTGGAAAGGTCTGGCAAAGCCCAAGGGCAAGGGCATCCTGCGAAAGCCAGCCTCGAAGTAAGGGCTCGTCAGAGGTGCCGTCCGGCGGCCCGCCAACTCGCTTTCGCTCCATCGACGACGCTGCCGCCCTGTGCGCGATAGTAGCGATAGGTGGCGCGATGGAAACGCTCGACGGCGAATACGGCGCGCGCCCGTTGGATGAAGTCGTAGTCCTGATACCACACGGCGCGCTCCTCGCTGAAACGCAGGCGGTCGAACACCCTCCGGCGGGCGAAAATGGTTCCCTGCACCACGCACTCCGACACGTGGATGAACCCGGTCCCGCGGTCCATATCAGGCACGTAGGCATCCTCGGGACGGGCCGCCTCCACCGTCATGCCGCCCCACAGGACGTCGACGTCGCCGCGCCGCTCCAGTTCCTGTACGTGCGCTTCCAGGTGGTCCGGCAGGTACTCGTCGTCGGCGTCCAGAAACGCCACGTACTCTCCGTCGGCGAGATCCAGGCCGGAGTTCAACGCCGCTCCCGGGCCGCCGTTGACGCGCCTCCGGGCGATTACGCGAGAATCCCCGGCCAGGGCCGTGATCACCCCCGCCGTGCCATCCGTGCTGCCGTCGTCGACGATGATGTGGCGCCAGTCGGCGTTCTGCCCCCGCAGGGATTCGTGCGCGCGACCGAGCGTCAACGCAGCGTTATAGGCGGGAGTAATCACCGACACCAGCGGCCGCACGCCTACTTCACCGCCTTGATCAGAATCTCGATCGACGGCGCGACGGCCAGGGTCAACTCGGTGGCGGGTTGAGGCCGCAGGATCGAGTACACGACGCCGGCCGCGGCGGACGCCTGGTCCTTGTACTTGCCCGTCAGCGCGAGTTGCGTCTCCAACCATCGCGCGGGCGCTCGCTTGCGCTGCTCCTGGAAAGTCATCGCCTCGAGGCCGGCTCGCGCCAGCGCCGCCAGGTCGCGCGACATCGGCAAAAAGGGGCGCAGCGCGGCGTTCTCGGCGGCCGCTTCCGCGAAGCGGTCCTCATTGTCACGCCACACCGTCAACATCGCCCGCACATGATCGCGGACTTCCTGCGGGCCGTACCGATTCGCCGCCGCCGAACGCACCTCGCGCTCGAACTGGCGGATCGCCAGATTCTCCGGCGGCGTCGCGTCGGCGAGCGCCCGGCCCTCCGGCGGACGTCCGGGCTGACTGCGCCGCGAGTGTCGCCCGTAGAATTTGATCGGCTCCACGGTTTCCGCGAAGATTCCCACCGTGGCGCCATAGCCCGCGGCGAACCGCTCCAGCATCAGGCGCGAGTTCGTCCGATGCCGCAAACCAATGGTTTCCAGATCCCGATCGATCGCCGCCAACCGCCGATACATATCGTCCTCGTCGACCACCGTTTTGGGCGACCAGAAACGCTCCGCGATGGCGGCCATGCGCGGCCACAGGCGGCCATCCAGCATCTCCGCCGTCACCAGTTCGCTCCACAGCGCCGCCTCGCCGCCTTTGATCAAGCCCTGTTGCGCGGGCGTCAGCGGAGTGGGCCCGCTCACCACTTTGTCCACGGTCATATACGGCCCAATCGGCGTTCCCTTGGCCATCTCCATCTCCGCCGCGGAGATGCCGAACGACGCCGTATCGACGGGGTCCATGCGGTAGTGGTAACCCGCCGGCAGCACGAAGTCCAGATAATACGGGCCGGATTCGATCACCGCGTGGCCGTCGATGGCGGCGCGCGCCATCATCTTCGAACTTCGCCACGCCTGCACCACCACGTCGGTCGGCAAGCCCGGCCGCAGTATCTCGTCCCAGCCGATCATTGTCTTGCCATGCTTGCGCACGATCTCGTAGACGCGTCCGGTGAAGTAGGCCTGCAACTGGTGTTGATCCGCGAATCCCTTCTCCTTCATGAACGCCTGAATGGAGGGACTCGCCGCCCAATGCCTGCCGGTCACCTCGTCGCCGCCGATATGGAACGTGCGGTCCGGAAACAGCGCCGCCATCTCGCCAAAAAGCCGGTCCAGGAATTCGTAAACCTGTTCCTTGCTCGGATCGAGCGTGGCGTGCGCGACATCGGCGTCTGCGCCCATGTGGTACGGGCCCGGCTTGGCGGCCAGTTCCGGATATCCCACCAGCCACGCCTTGGTGTGCCCCGGAACGTCGAACTCCGGGACCACGCGCACTCCGCGATCCTGCGCGTAAGCGACGATGCGCCGGATGTCGTCCTGCGTGTAAAAGAGGCCTTCGGAGCCGTCGGCGGTGAGTTTCGGCCACACCTTGCTCTCGACGCGGAACGCCTGCGCGTCGGACAAGTGCAGGTGCAGGACGTTCAGCTTCACCATCTCCATGCCGTCGATCTGGCGGAGCAGATCGTCCACCGGCATGAAGTGTCGCGCCACGTCGATCATCAGGCCGCGCCATTCAAATCGCGGACGGTCTTCGATGGAGACAGCCGGCGCCGCCGCCCCAGCCGTGGTCACGTTCACCAGTTCGTACAGCGTGGCGAGCCCGCGCAGCACGCCGAGCGGCTCCTGCGCCTTCAGTTCGACGCCCGCCGACCGCACCACCAGCGTGTAGGATTCGTTGGCCGCGTCCCGCCCGGGGCCCGCGCAACGGATCCGCACCGTGGTGGACTTCCCGTCGGGCGCCGCGACGCCGTCCAGCCGTGCACCGGTCTTGGCGCTCAACGCCGTCGCGAAGCGCTGGACGGCGCGCTCCAGCGACTCGTCGCGATAGCCCGTAATCGAGGCGCGAAACGTAGCGTCCACCGTCCACTCGCCGGGAAGGCGCATCATGCGCGCCGGCGCGGGCATGACGTTCACCGGGGCCTGCCCCCGAACCACCGCGGCGATGAGTACGGCGAGGACTGCTGCGTTCTTCATACGCTATTTGAGAATACGAATCAGGTTGCTGTGATCGTCGGTCCACAAGTCGGCGGGATCCGGCATTTCGAAACGGTCCTTCTCCACCTGCCATTGCTTGCCGTCGAATAACTCGCGCCGATTGGCCAGCATCACCCAGTCCGAGGAGTAAGCGCCGGTCTTACCGTCGTCGTCGTTGATGATCAGGATGCCCGACTTGTGCAACTCTCCCGCCGCCCGGGCGACCACCGCGCCCAGATTCAGGAACCGGTTGGAAACATGCACCCCCAGGACCCCGTCCGGCGCCAGGTGGCGGAAGTACTCGCGAAACGCCTCGATGGTGAGCAGGTGAACCGGGATCGCGTCGCCCGAAAAGGCGTCCACCGCGATCACGTCGTAATTCTGTGGAGCTTGCCGCTCGAGCGACAATCGCGCGTCGCCCATCGCCACCTCCCATCGCGCCGGACACTCCTTCAGATAGAAGAACTGGTTGCGCGCGATGTCCACCACATCGCGATTGATCTCATAAAACCGGTAGAAATCGCCCGGCCGACCATAAGCGGAAATGGTGCCCGCGCCCAGGCCCACCACCGCCACGCGTCGAGGCTTCGCCCCGGGCTCGTCCTTCAGCGCGATGCCGATGCCGGACGTAGGCGCGTAGTACGTGGTAGGCAGCCGATGGAACTCCGGTTTGAGAAACTCCGTCCCATGACTGATGGTCCCGTGGTGTAACTCGCGCATGGCCTCGCTTTCCTTGGTCTCCTCATCGTCCTCCACGCGCACCACGCCATAGAAGTCTCTCAGCACCAGCCGGTATTGCGCGTTGAACTGGGGGATCGCCCAGGCCAGCAGATAGACCAGGCCGGCGGCCAGCGAGCCCACCAGCCCGTACTCGATCCAGCGCGCCGTGGGACCGGGCAACGAAGGTTCCGCCCGATTCAGCACCAGTCCGATCAACACCGCCGTCACCAGCAATCCAACGGGTAACTCCAGGTAGTAATTAAACAGGATCGGAGATAGCAGGCCGACAAACAGTCCGCCCAGCGCGCCGCCCACCGAAACCATCAGATAGAACGAAGTCAGCCAGCGAGGCGCGGGGCGCAACCGGTATAACTCCCCATGGCAGGTCATGGCGCAGATGAAGAAGCACAGGATGAACGTCGGAATGGCGTACTTGAGCGGAGCGTGCCGCGCGTCGGGAAACAGGAACGCGATCAGTACGGCCATGGCGGCGACAAACAGCGGGAACCAGTAGCGCCGGTCGTACCAGCGGTCGCTTTCGAAGGTCAGGATGAAGCTCAACAAATAGAGCGCGAGCGGCGCCACCCACAGCATCGGCACGGGCGCCACGTTCTCCGTCAGGTGGCTGGTGACGCCCACCAGCAGCGTGGAGGGGCAGAACGCCAACCCCACCCATAACAGGCGCAGCCACAGGCTGGGGCGGCCGCCGGTCTCCGCGTTGTCCTCCGCTGCCGTCTCCACCGGCCCCGCCGCATCCCGCGCCACCCACGCCACCGTCGCGCACAACAGCACGAACGCCACATAGAGCGCCGACCATCCATAGGCCTGCACCCGCAACCGCGTCATCGGTTCAATCGCCACCGGATAACTCAGCAGCGCGATCAACGAGCCTGCGTTCGACAGCGCATACAGCCGATAAGGCGACGCGCCGGGATGCTTCCGCGCGAACCAGGCCTGCAGCAGCGGCCCCGTGGTCGACAGCACCAGGTACGGAATTCCGATGGTGCCCGCCAGCAGCATCACGATCCGCAGTCCGGGGTTCGACCCGTCCACCGGTTTCCAGCCCGCGCCGGGCAGAATGGGCAGCATGAAGAGACTGGCCCCCAGCAGCAGCCAGTGCAACCTCGCCTGCGTCTTCGGCCGCAGGAACTTGATGGTGGCGTGCGCATAGGCATATCCGGCGAGAAGTGTCACCTGGAAGAACATCAGGCAGGTGGTCCAGACGGCGGCGGAGCCTCCAAACCACGGAAGAATCACTCGGGCGATCAGCGGCTGAACAAGAAACAGCAGAAAAGCGCTGAGGAAGATGGAGAGCGCAAACAATGCCATTGTTGGTTTCTACTAAGGTCCCACGTTCCGCGGGGTTCTGTCAGTTCGCCCCCAACTGCCGGCGGTGCAACTCCACATAGGGAGCGACCTTGGGAGGCTCGGCCTCTTCGTTTTCAAACCCCGGCGTGACGGAGTCCCACCAGCGGTCATAGGCGCTGTTCCACGTTTCCACCAACTCGGGCATCCGCGCCGCGATGTCGGTGGATTCGCCTGGATCGGCCTGCAGATCGTATAACTCCCATCCATGCCGGCCGCGATCCATGTTAACCATGCTATGCCGCGGACCGCGCACCCGGCATCGCGCGTACTTCGACTCAGCGGCCTTCCCCGTGGGCCAACGCCCGATATGCGTGAACAGCAGTCGGTCCGCCCACGCCGCGCGATGATTCCGCAGCAGCGGAACCAGGCTGCGGCCGTCCAACTCAAGCCCCGCCGGAATCCGCGCGCCCGCCAGTTCGGCGAAGGTGGGGAAAACGTCGAGATGCGCCGTCAAGGCGGAGACGTCGCCGGGCCTGAACACGCCCGGCCAGCGGAAGAACGCCGGCACGCGTGTGCCGCCCTGGTACGGCGTATTCTTCATGCCCCGCATGCCCGCGTTGAACACCTTGACGCCGGCGGTCCCGCCGTTATCGGTCATGAAGACGAAGACCGTGTCGCGCTCGATGCCCCACGCCTTGAGGCGCTCAAGCAACCTGCCGGCGTTGTCATCGATATTCGTGATCATGCCGAAAAACCGCGCCGTCATCTCGTTCGGCGTGACATTCCTGTACCGGTCGATGTACTCCCGCGGACACTCGAGCGGTTCGTGCGGAGCGTTGGTCGCGATATAGGCGAAAAACGGCGCTTGCGACCGCCTCCGTTCGTCCATCCATTGCGTCGCCTGGCGGAAGAAAACGTCGGTGCAATAGCCGTCGGTCTTCTCGAAGCGCCCGTTGTGCAGGATGGCTGGGTTGAAATAGGTATTGCCGGGAGCGTCGGAGCACGTGCCCGGATACTTCTGCCCGATGCCGCCGCAGCCGTGTATGAACACCTCGTCGAACCCGCGCCGGCCCGGCTGATAAGGCTCCGCGTCGCCCAGGTGCCACTTGCCGAAGATGCCGGTGGCGTAGCCGGCCGACTTCAACACCTGCGCGATGGTGGTGGCGCGCAGGCTCATGCGTTCGCGTTCGTAAATGGTGTGCGTGACGCCGGAGCGGAACTCATGCCGGCCCGTCATCAGCGCGGTGCGCGTCGGCGCGCACGTGGGACTCGCGTGAAAATCCGTGAAGCGGACGCTCTCCCCGTGCAGTCGGTCCAGGTTCGGCGTCTGAATCACCGGATTGCCGTGACGTCCCAGGTCGCCGTAACCCTGGTCGTCGGTCAACAGGAATACGATATTCGGCCGCCTGCGCCCTCGCGCGAACGCCGCCGCGGCGGCCGCCCCCAGCCATTCCCGCCGCCTCAAGCATTCACCCCCATGCGCCAGGCCGTGAACGCCAGCGCCTGTTTCACATACAGCCAGTACTCGGGCCAACCGCCCTTGGGCAAGGAGGGGCGCGGCGACCCATACACCTCGAGCCCGCGAAACTCCAGCATCTTTTTCACGCGGAAGATATGATACCCGTCGCTGACGACAATGCAACTGCGCAGCCCCCGCCGCCGCATCATTTCCGCCGCGGCCGTGGTGCTATGCGCGGTGCTCTCGCCCTCAATCTCCACCAGAATCGACTCCGACGGCACGCCGCGCCGGCTCAGGTACGCGCGGCCCACTTCGCTTTCCGTATAGACCGGATCGCCGCCCGCTCCGCCCGTGGTCAGGATCAACGGCGCCAGGCCCTTCAGGTACAGGAACAGGGCGTGGTTCAACCGCGCTTCGAGCACCGGCGACGGCCGGCCGCGATACTCCGCCGCGCCCAGCACGATGATCACATCCGCGGGCCGCGCCTCATCAATCGTGGATTGGGCTTTGATCTGTCGGGCCACGCCGGCCACCCACACGCAGCAAAGCAGAAGGACGGCCAGGCAGGCCCACAGCAATCGTCTCATTGCGTTACTCTGGGCTTACAGGTTCTACTGTATCAGTCAAGTTAGCCGGCGGGCGCCCACGTCGTGAAATCCACCCATCGCATCCAACCGCTGACCAGCCCCGCCAATCAATGGCTGAAAACCATTCGCCGCTCCGTCGTCCACGGCGACCTCACCAGCGAGGGGTTGTGCGTGTGCGAAGGTTTTCACCTGCTCGATGAAGCCCTCCAGTGCGGCCGTCAGATTGCCGTGGTGGTCATCTCCGGCGACGCCGCGCGGGAACGCGTCGAACGTCTGCTCGGTCCCCTGGCCGGCGCGCGCGTCTTCGAAGTCAACGAACGCCTGTTCCACGGGCTGGCTGCCACCGAATCGCCCCAGGGCGTACTGTCGCTGGTGCTCGCTCCCAAGTGGACCATCGGCGACGTCTGCCGCGGCAGCGGACCGTTGGTGGTGCTCGACGCCGTGCAGGAACCCGGCAACGCGGGCGCCATCCTCCGCTCGGCCGAAGCCTTCGGCGCGTGCGGCGCCGTGTTCCTGAAGGGAAGCGCCAGCCCCTACAACG
This sequence comes from Acidobacteriota bacterium, assembly GCA_018268715.1. Taxonomy (GTDB): domain Bacteria; phylum Acidobacteriota; class Terriglobia; order Bryobacterales; family Bryobacteraceae; genus TMP-7. Next base: position 145,295 of record JAFDVZ010000021.1, read on the forward strand.
CCAAGAATATCCGCGCCTCCGCCGGAAGCCTGTTCCGCCTGCCGTTTGTTCACGACGTAATGGATATCCACTTCCTGGCCGCCGCGAACGAACGCCCGCGACCCATGTTCGCCGCCATGCCGGATGGGGAAGTCCCCCTCGATCGCGCCGACCTTCGCGGCGACTGCACTCTGATCTTCGGCAACGAAGGCCGCGGCGTCCGCCCCGAAATCGCCCGCCACGCCACCGCCGTCCGCATCCCCACCCGCGGCGTCGAATCCCTGAACGCGGGCGTCGCCGCCGGCATCGTGCTCTATGAGGCCTGGCGCCAGAGGATGTCGGCGTGAGTCTGTTCGACTCCCTGCCCCTGCCGGCCCCCGATCCCAACCGTCCGCTGGCCGAGCGCATGCGCCCGCGCACCCTCGACGAGTACGCCGGTCAGGAGCACGTTCTCGGCGCCGGCAAGCCCCTGCGCCTGCAAATCGAGCGCGACCAGCTCAGCTCCATCATCCTGTGGGGGCCGCCCGGCGTGGGAAAGACGACGCTCGCCTTCCTGGTGGCTCATCTCACCCGTTGCGAGTTCGTCCCCTTCAGCGCCGTGCTGAGCGGCATCAAGGAAATCAAGGCGGTGATGGTCGACGCGGAGAAGTCGCGCCGGGTGGGCCGCCGCACGCTCATCTTCATCGATGAGATCCACCGTTTCAACAAGGCTCAGCAGGACGCTTTTCTGCCCTACGTCGAACGCGGCGATATCGTCCTGATCGGCGCCACCACGGAGAACCCGTCCTTTGAGGTCGTCTCGGCGTTGCTATCCCGCGCCAAGGTGTATGCCCTGCGCTCGCTGAGCGTGACGGAGATCGTCGTGCTGTTGCGCCGCGCCCTCCAGGACCCGGTGCGCGGCCTCGGCGCGCGCCAGCTCCAGGCGGCCGATGACGTGCTTGAAACCATCGCCATCTACGCCAACGGCGACGCCCGCGCCGCCTACAACATGCTCGAACTGGCCGCCGCCGCGGCAGTGGCGGGCGAGATTACGATGACCGTGGTCGAGGACGCGCTGCAGCGCAAGACGCTCGTCTACGACAAGTCGGGCGAAGAGCACTTCAACCTGATTTCCGCCCTGCACAAGTCCGTGCGATCCAGCGACGTGGACGCCGCGCTCTACTGGCTGGGCCGCATGCTCGCCGGCGGCGAGGACCGTCTCTACATCGCGCGCCGCCTGGTGCGCATGGCCATTGAGGACATCGGTCTGGCCGATCCCCGCGCGCTCGAACAGGCCATCGCCGCGCAGCAGGCGGTTCACTTCATGGGCGAGCCGGAGGGCGACCAGGCGCTCGCCCAACTTACCATCTATCTCGCCATTTCGCCGAAATCGGACGCCGCCTACCGGGCGTTGAATCAGGTGTTGGCAACCATCCAGTCCACCACCGCCCCGCCCGTGCCCATGCACCTGCGCAACGCCCCCACGCGCGCCATGAAGGAGTGGGGATACGGCCAGGGCTACCAGCACGCCCACCAGTTCGCCGGGGCCGTCACCAACATGTCGTGCCTGCCGGAAAGTCTGGCCGGCGCGCGCTTTTATGAGCCGAGCGACCGGGGCCTTGAAAAGCGCATCGGGGAAGCCATGGAGCGGATCGCCGAACAGAAGCGCGCCGCCGGCGAGGACCCTACTTGAGGTACTTCTCGGGCAGCGGGTTCCCCTCGCGCTCGCTGTCCCACAGAATGGTCATCACCTTCCAGCGCCCGTCCAAACGCACCAACTGAATGCTGTTGATGCCCCGCGCAAACGGCTTCTCGCCGGCCGCGTGACGCGATTCGTAGGTGGTGAACACGTGCGCCACGGCGCCGAACTCCTCCACCCGCCGGCTCACTTCGGATTCGAAAAAGCCGTTCTTTTCGAAATTCGGCGAGGCGCGTTTGATGTAATCGTCCGGCGTCAGGATGACGGCCGTGGATTCCGGCCCCTTCACGCGGACCGGAATCAGTCGCGCGCCCTCGGCGAAAAGCGCCCGGAAGCGGGCCCAGTCCCGAGGTCCCGCGGGTCCGGAAATCACCGCGTATACGGCCTTCACGGTGGAGTCGATGGAGTCGCCGTCGCCGGCGGCGAAGGCCGGCGCGACGCATGCCGCGGCGAGCAATAATGCGATGGGTTTCATTGAGTCAAACTCCGGCGGTCACGGGTTCGATGATGGCCTTCATGGAACCCTTCGATTTCGGCATTCTCGGATCCGCGCCGAAGGCGTGAATCTGATCGCGGGCGAATTCCGCGGCGGCCAGTTCGCAGGTCAGCACCACGGTTCTGCCCATGGTGTCCACCTCCACGGCGCGGCGGAAGGCGTCGGCCTTCGAATAGAAGAACAGCTTCTGCAACATCTCGATGACGTATTCATAGGTGTGTTCATCGTCATCGATCAGTACGACGTTGTACTGGGGCGCCAGTTCTTCTGTCGTCTCGGTGGTTTCACCGATGCCGGGCAGCGTGGTGGTCTGTTCCATCTGTGGTCAATCCATTGCATCACAACCGGATGCGGCCGCGTGGCGCCCTCGGCCGGGACACAGAATCGCTATTACAGAACTCTTACATTATGAATATCCATCCGCTGCTACTGTAAGTTCAGGGACGCTGACAGAGAGGCCGTCCCGACAATTCCATCCGAGGAACCGTTTGACCAATACACCCGCTGCACCCCTGCTTCGCCGTGACGGCACGAACTGGACGACGATCATCGCGTTCACGGTATTCCACATTGGCGCCGTCGCCGCGCTGTTCTTCTTCTCCTGGGCGGCCTTCTTCTCCGCGCTGGCGCTCTATTACATTTCGCTGAGCTTCGGCATTGGCATGTGCTACCACCGCCTGCTCACGCACCGGTCTTATAAGGTTCCCAAGCCGCTCGAATATTTCCTCACCATCTGCGCCACGCTGGCTCTCGAAGGCGGCCCGATGTTCTGGGTGGCCACCCATCGCGTGCACCATCAGTTTTCCGACAAGCCGGGCGACCCGCACTCCCCGCGCGACGGCAAGTGGTGGGCGCACATCGGCTGGATGCTGGCGGGCGAGGTGTCGCACTCGGAATCGAAGCTGCTCTCCAAGTACGCGCCCGATCTGGCCAAGGATCCGTTCCATGTGTGGATCTCGAAGTATCACTGGGTTCCGTTGACGGTGGTGGGCCTGTTGCTGCTCGCCTTCGGCGGCGTGCCGTGTCTGCTGTGGGGCATCTTCCTGCGCGTGACGCTCGGCCACCACGCCACCTGGGCGGTGAACTCGGCCACCCACCTGTGGGGCTACCGCCGCTTCAAGACCCGCGACGATTCGCGCAATAACATCTGGGTGGCGGCCCTCAGCTTCGGCGAAGGCTGGCACAATAACCACCACGCCCATCCCACCTCCGCCCGTCACGGTCTGGGCGCATTCGAAATCGACGTCACCTGGCTCACCATCCGGCTGCTCGAGAAACTGGGCGTCGCCACCAATGTGAAGCTCGCCAAGATCGCCCAGGCGGTCGAGGAAGAGGACCTGGTCGCCGCCTGAGGCGGGTCTGTCCGCTCGACTCCGGGCGGTTTCGTTAATCTGGTTGCATGGTCATCGCCGGGCGTAGGAAGTCCATCGCGTTCTTCATTACGCTCGGCGCCGGCCTGATTGCGTTCAGTATTCTCCTCTATGTGGGGTGGGTGCTGCTGAACTGGCGGCACGGCATCCTGCTCTTCCTGGGCGTCCTGCTGCTTGCGGCGATCATCGCCGGCGTGGTTCTCAATACGATCTTCCTGGTGCGCGAAATCCGTCGAAACGAACAGCACGACGCCTTCATCAACGCCGTCACGCACGAGTTGAAGACGCCCATCGCCTCCATCCGCCTCTATCTGGAGACGCTGCAAACCCGCTCGGTGGACGAAGTCAAGCGCCGCGAGTTCTACCAGATCATGCTCGAGGACTCCGACCGTCTGCTCGCCACCATCGAACAGGTGCTGCGCACCGGCCGCATGGGCAGTTCCAAGCCCGACCACTTCGCCCGCATCGAACTGAACCCGCTCATCGAAGAGTGCCTGACCCGCGCCCGCAAGCTGCACCACGTCTCCACCGGAGTCCTTGAATACCGGCCTGGCCCGGAGGTGGTCATCAACGGGGACCGCGACGAAGTGCGCGCGGCCGTCTCCAATCTCGTGGACAACGCCGTCAAGTACTCTGGAAACAGGGTGAACGTCATCGTGGAAACCGCCAGGGTGGACGGAAAGTACGTCACCGTGCGGGTCCGGGACCACGGTCCCGGCATTCAGAAGACGGAGCTGAAGCGGATCTTCAAGCGCTTCTACCGGACGCCCGGGCAGTTGGCCGCGCAGGTGAAAGGCACCGGCTTGGGTCTGTTCATCGTGCGATCCGTCGCCAAGCGGCACGGCGGCCGAGCGTGGGCCGAAAGCGAGGGGCCCGGCCAGGGCAGCACGTTCGTCCTTCAGTTGCCCATCGTGCAATGACCAGAATTCTGATTGTCGAAGACGAAGTCCACCTGGCGCAGGGTCTGCTGTTCAACCTGGAGGCGGAGGGGTATCAGGCGCAGGTGGTGGAAACCGGAGAGGCGGCGCTGGAACTGCTGCTCGCCAAGGATCCGCCGTTTGAACTGGTGGTGCTGGACGTCATGCTGCCCGGCATTGACGGCTTCCGCGTCATTACCGAACTGCGCCAGGCCGGTCAGTACGTTCCCACCCTGATGCTCACCGCGCGAGGCCATCCCGACGACGTGTTGCGCGGCTTCAGCGCGGGCGCCGACGACTACCTCACCAAGCCGTTTGAACTGGCCATCCTGATCGCCCGCATGCGCAGCCTGCTGCGGCGGAGCGAGTGGATGACCCAGCCCCAGAACCAGGTGAAGGAGCAGCCCATCGACCGCTACGCCTTCGGGGAGAAGACCGTCGATTTCGGCCGCCTGGAACTGCGCGTGCGCGACGAGGCTTTCCCGTTGACCTTGATGGAGGCGAACCTGCTGCGCTACCTCATCGAGCACGAGGGCAAGCCCGTGTCGCGCCGCGCCATGCTCGAGGATGTCTGGGGTCTGCATGAGGACACCGACACGCGCGCCATCGATAACTTCATCGTGCGCCTGCGCCGGTATATCGGAGACGATCCCCGCAACCCCCGCCACGTGTTGACCGTTCGTGGCGTCGGCTACCGCTTCATCGCCGATCCGAAGTGACCGGGGCGTCGCTCGTCTCGGTGACCGGATCGCCCGGGCCGACATGTTCGGCGAGTTTCAGCAGGTCCGATTTCTCCACCGTTTCAAACAGGACGCCCGGTTGCACGGGTTTGGTGAGGAAGCCGTCCATGCCGGCCCGGTAGCACAGTTCGCGCTCCCCGTTCATGCTGTTGGCCGTCACGGCGACGATCGGGGTGTGCGACCCATCCGTCTCTCGCCGGCGGATCTCCTCGGTCGCCTCGAGCCCCCCCATCTCGGGCATCTGCAGATCCATCAGCACGATATCGAATCCGCCCTGCTCGATCGCCGCCAGCGCCTGGACGCCGTTGGCGGCCACCGTCACCACGTGGCCCCGATTTTCGAGCAGCCGCACCAGCAGACGCTGGTTCACGGGGTTGTCCTCGGCCACCAGAATCCTGCGCCGGTTGGCCGCCGGAGGCAGCGCCGTCGGTTTCGCCGGAGCGGCCTCGCGCTTTGCCGACGGCGCCAGCCGGACGCTCAGGTGGAAGTCGCTGCCCACCCCCACTTCGCTTTTCACGGTCAATTCGCCACCCATCAGCGTGGCCAGCCGGCCGCAAATGGCCAGCCCCAGCCCGGCGCCGCCAAATTTCCGTGTCGCCGACCCGTCGGCCTGGGCGAACGGGCTGAAGATCACGCCCAACTTCGAGGCCGGGATTCCTATGCCCGTGTCGCACACGGCGAAATGCAGGATTCCGCGTTGGGCCCCGTCGGTGGGCGGAGTCCACTCCGCCGATAGCGAAATTGACCCTTTTAGCGTGAATTTGACGGCATTTTCGAGCAGTTTTTCGAGTATTTGACGCAGATACGCGGGGTCTCCGCGGAACATCCGGGGCGTTTCCGGGGCCAGGCGGCTCGAAAAAGCCAGACCCTTGGCCTCCGCGCTCTTCCTCGCCTGGCGCTCCGCCTCCTCGAGCAGCGCCCGGAGGTCGAAATCGATATTCTCGAGCTTCGCCCCGCCTGTTTCGAGCGTCGACAGCGTCAGGATGTCGTCGAGGGTGTGCAACAGTTCGGAGGCCGAATCCCTGGTGACTTCGAGGTGTTCCCGCTGCTCGCGTTCGAGGCGGGTTTCGAGCACCAGGCCGGTCATCCCCAGGATGGCGTTCATCGGCGTGCGGATCTCGTGGCTCACGTTGGCCAGAAACTGGCTCTTGAGGCGGCTCGCCTGCTCGGCGGCGTCGCGGGCGTGGACCAGGTCGTGCTCCACCCGCTGCCGTTCGGCGATCTCGCCGCGCATCCCTTCGTTGAGCGCCATCATTTGCGCCATAATGCGCTCTTTGGCGCGGATCCGGCGCTCGTTGAGCAGGTAGACGCCTCCCGCCGCGCCCAGCGCGACCAGCATGCACAGAGCGTAGAACCACCGCGCTTCGTAGAAGTGGGGGCGCAGTTCGAACCGGTAGGACGCCGACGTGCTCCAAACCCCGTCTCCATTGGACCCAATTACGCGAAAACGGTACGTTCCGGGCGCAATATTGGTGTAATATGCGGCTCTGCGGGCGCCGGCGTCCACCCAATCCCGGTCGAAACCCTCCAGTTGGTAGCGGAATGTGATGCGCTCGGGCCGGTCGAACCCCAGCGAGGCGTACCGGAACTCCAACTCCCCGCTTCCCGGCGGGGCGGCGAAGGGCCGGCGCGGATCCACCGAATGACGGTCCACCAGCACCTGCTCGATGGTCACCGGCGGCGCGGGCCGGGCGCTGATCGCCCTGCGCGGATCGATCGCCACAACGCCTCTCATGGTGGGAAACCACAGACGCCCGTCCCGGGTCCGGATCCCGGCCGGGTGGAAGGCCCCGTTGCACTCGGCGTCCCGCATCCCGTCGGCGGCGCCATACAGCACGGCCTCGACCGAGCGCCGCCGGCCGTCGGCGAAATCGTTCAGCGCCCGTAAACTGGCCCGAAAGATTCCGTGGTTACAACTGAACCAGAGGTTCCCGAGCCCGTCCTCGAGCATGCGGAAAACCGAATCGTCCGGCAGGCCGTCCCGCGCCAGGATGGCGCGGAGCTTTCCGTCCTTCAGCCGATTCAGCCCCGCTCCCGTGGAGCCGATCCACATGGCCCCTTCCGCGTCTTCATGCAGCGAGACGACGGCGTCGCCGGACAGCCCGTTCTTGGTGTTCCAGACGGTGAACCGGCCGTTGTGCAGCCGGGCCACGCCGCTGGCCGTCCCCACCCACAGGTCGCCGTTGCGGCCCTCTTCGAGCGCCTTGACCGGGCCGTCGGGAAGACCGTCCTTGGCGCCATAGGTAAAGAAGCGCCCGTCCTCGAACCGGCTCAGCCCCGTTCCCCCGCCAATCCACACCACGCCGCGGCGGTCGACGTGGATGGCCAGGATCGAGTTCGAAGGCAGTCCCTGCTCGGTGGTGTAGCGACGCCACTTTCCATGCTGTAGCAGGCCCAGTCCGTCCCGGGTTCCCACCCACAGGGAGCCGTCCACTCCGCCCCCCAAAGACATCACAAACGGGCCCGGAAGGCCATCTTTAACGCCAAAAACGGTGAATTTCCCGTCAAAAAAGCGGTTCAAACCACCCCTTTGCGTGCCAATCCAGATGGCGCCGTCGCGATCCTGGAACAACGGCAGCGCCACGTCGTGCGAGAGGCCCTCGCGCACGCCATAGCTCGTGATAACGCCGTCGTTAAGCCGTTCCAGGCCCCCTGTCGCCCCAATCCAGATGGCGCCGTCCTCGTCCTGCCGCAGGTCCCAGACATCATTGCCCACCAGCCCGTCGGCGGTCGTATAGGTGTCAATTTTGCCGTTGGCGAGGCGGTTGACGCCGCCGCCCAGCGTTCCGATCCACAAACTCCCCGCCGAATCCTCGAGCAAGGACACCACGGCGTCGCTCGTCAACCCGTTCCGAGTGGTCAAAACCGTGAACTTTTCGTTCTGAAAACGCGCCAGCCCGCCTCCGTTCGTCCCAATCCAGAGGGCGCCATCGCGGTCCCAGGCGAGGGATCTCACATAGGAATTGGGCAGGCCGTCGGCGGTCGTGAAGGCGCGAAACCGGGCCCCCTCCAGGCGGCTGAGCCCACCCCGGCCGCCCGCCCACAGCACGCCATTGTCGCTCTGGGTGACGGCGTAGATCGGATCCCCCGCCAGGCCGTCACTAGTGGAATAGTTGTGAAAGCGGCCGTTGCGGAACATACTCAATCCGCCGGCGGTGCCGATCCACAGCGTTCCGGCCCGATCCTGGTACAGGCTCAGCACGACATTATTCGCCAAACCGTCCTTGGTGGTGTAGGTGTGGAACTTCCCTCCGGAACGCACGGTAAGTCCGCCGCCAGCGGTGCCAATCCAGATTTGTCCGGAACGATCCTCAAGCACGGCATAGACCAAGTTACTGCCGAGTTCCTGGGTGTTGGAACGGTCGAACGGGGTGAAGCGGAGACCATCGAACCGGGCAAGTCCCAGTTCCGTCCCCAGCCACACGTACCCATCGCGGCTGTGCACAACGGCGAGCACGTTGCGATGCGGCACGCCCTGCTCAGGGCGCCAGCGTTGGGAGCGAAGTTGGGCGATGCTCTTGTGAGGGTCTGGTCCAGACGGGCCTGCGGCGCCCGCCGCGCACATCAGGACTAGACCTGTCATGGCGCGACCGAGGCATACCTTCCGCCTTGTCAGTCGACGCATTCATACTGCTTATCGGTTGGTGGGGGGATTTGTCGAACGAATTTGAGGGGGATCAGAGGTGGCGCGAAGGCCTTTTCGGCCACCTCCGATTCCGGGAGTGCGACTACTTGCCGATCGTGGTGTAGAGGGTTTGCGATCCGGCGGTTCCGCCCAGGCTGAAACTGAGCGGAACGGCGTCGTTGGCGTCCACGTTCGGCGCCACCACATTGAACTGATAGAGGCCGACCTGATTCGGCGCGAGACCGGCGTACTGGAGCGTCGCCGCGCTTGATCCGAACAGAATCTGGGCCACCGATTTGAGCGAGTTGGTCCCCGTGACGATCTGGCCCGCGAGAGGGGCCGAATCGGTGGGTCCAAAGCCGATGCCGAACATGAGGATGGTCTCGCCGGGCTTGGCCGGCCGGGACGTCACTCCAGGGATCGAGCCCGTGGGGGCCACAAAGGTCCCGTCGGCAAACAGCGCCGCCACGTATTGCTTACCGTTGATCTTGAACTGCGCGGGCGCAAGCAGGGCCGGCTGGGTGGACTTCACCGTGATGGTGTAAGCGGCGCTGGTTCCGCCAGCGGTGGTCACCAGAACGGGTTGCTGGCCGGTGGGCGTGTTCGCGGGAACCTGCGCGTTCACCTGAGTCGGGCTGATGTAGCTCAAGTACGCCGTCTGGCCGCCGATCAGGACAGACGTGCCGTCCAACGCCTTGGGCGCGTTGATGCCCACGAAATCGCCGTTGTTCCAGGACCGCGCGCCGGAGGCCAGGTTCGTTCCGTAGATTTCCATCCACGTTCCCGGCGCGACCGCCGCCGCGCCGCCGAACGCCGAGGCGCTGACCACGCCGCCGGACTTGATGGCGGGCACGGCCGATCCCGCCACCGGAGTGAGCAGGCGGATGCAGTGGTTCTGGTTGTCGCTGACGTAGATGGCGCCGGCGGAGTTCACCACCATGGCCACCGGACCGTTCAACTGCGCCGACAAGGCCGCCCCGCCGTCGCCGCTGTAGCCCTGGGTCTTGCCGGCGATGGTCACAATGGCTCCGTTCATCACGGCGCGAATCCGGTTGTTGAATGTGTCGGCGATATACAGGGTGCCCGCGGCGTCGATGGCGATGCCCTTGGGATGGAACAGCGACGCGTTGACGGCGAGGCCGCCGTCGCCGGCGAACTTCCCAAGACCGTTGCCCGCCACCGTGGTGATGATTCCCTTGGTGGAGATCATGCGGATGCGGTGGTTGCCGGTGTCGGCGATGTAGACGTTGCCGGCCGAATCGACCGCGATGCCCTCGGGGTTATTGATGGCGGCGAAGGTGGCCAGCCCGCCGTCGCCCTGAAAGTCCGCCGTGCCGATGCCGGCGATGGTGTTCAGGTAGCCCTTGGTGTCGTACTTCCGGATGACGTTGTTCTTGGTGTCGGCAATGTACAGGTTGCCCGAGGAATCGAGCGCCACGGCCGCGGCGACATTCATGAGAATGCCGCTGGTGGTGGCGAGCACGTTATTGCCGGCGTAGCCGCAGGTGGCCGAGGTCCCGATAATGGTGGAGATGTTGCCGCCGGACACCTTGCGGATGACGCAGTTGCCGGTGTCGGCGATATAAATGGTCCCGCTCGAATCGAGCGCGAGGCCTTCCGGGTAGTTGATTTCGGCCTTGGTTCCGGTGGCGGATTCGCCGTCGCCGCCGAAGCCCGCCGTGCCGTTGCCCGCCACGGTGGAGAGCGACCCATCGGTGGCCAGCTTGCGGATCCGGTTGTTCACCTGGTCGGTGATGAAGAGGTTGCCCGAGGAGTCCACCGCAATGCCGAACGGAGACGCCAACTGCGCCGTGGAGCCGCCCGAACCGTCCGCGGTGTATCCCGTGGTCCCGGTGCCGATCAGTGTTTGGATCGTGTACACGGGGACTTGCCCAAAAGACAACACGGGGAGCAACAGGACTCCCGCGCTCATCAGGCTGCTGCGAAGAAACTTGCTGATAGTCATCGAATGTAAAGAAAGCGAGAGGACGGACGATCCGACGCGCTGGTTTCAGTATCCTGTAACGGCTTGTCGCCGTGCAACTTCCGGCCCTGTGGCGATTCACGATACACTGGCTGAAGACCTTCACACCACCATGCGAGTAGGATTGATCGGCACCGGCGCCATTTCGCATAAGCATGCGCAGGCGTACAAGAATATCGGCTATGAAGTGACCGCCTGCACGGACGTGTATGAGCCCGCCGGCAAACGGTTTGCGGAGCAATACGGCTGTGAATTCGTTCCCACATATGAGGAGTTGTGCCGCCATCCCCGCGTCGATTACGTGGATGTGTGCACGTTCCCCGACTTCCGGCTTCAACCGATCGAGATCTGCGCGGAAACCAAGAAGCACGTTCAGGTCCAGAAGCCGATGTCGACGAATCTGGAGACCGCCCGCAAGATGATCGACATCGCGGCGAAGGCGGGCATCGTGCTGGGCGTGGTCAGCCAGCACCGCTTCGACGATTCGAGCCAGTTCCTGAAGAAGGCCATCGCCGACGGTCGGCTCGGAAAGATCCTACAGGCGGATGCCTATGTGAAATGGCACCGGTCGGCGGAGTACTACTCGCGGCCGATCAAGGGGAGTTGGGCGACCGAGGGCGGCGGGGCGCTGATCAACCAGGCGATCCACCAGATCGACATCCTGCTGTGGCTGGCGGGCCCGGTTGCCGAGGTGTTCGGCTATTGGCAACTGCACGCTCTGCACAAGATCGAGTCCGAGGACGTGATTACGAGCCTGCTGAAGTACGGCAACGGCGCGACCGGCGTGTTGCAGGCTTCGACGGCGTTCTGGCCGGGCTACACCGAGCGGCTGGAGATCCACGGCACGAAGGGGACGGCGGTGATCTCCGGCGATAAATTGACGACGTGGGATGTGCAGAACGACGAGGGTGAGCCGGCGCCAGTGGAGAAAGACGTCGCCTCCGGCGCGTCGGATCCGATGGCGATTTCGCTTGCGCCGTTTGAGCGGCAGTTCCTCGATTTCGGCGAGGCCATCAAGACCGGGCGGAAGCCGCTGATTGACGGCGAGGAAGGGTACCGGGCGCTCGAGTTGGTGCAGTCGATTTATACCTCGTGCAGGGAAGGACGGAAGGTCCCCATCCATGGGTGACGCCGCCGGGTGGCAGCGGATCCGCGTGCCGGCGTCGAGCGCGAACCTCGGGCCGGGCTTCGATGCGCTGGGAATGGCGCTCGGCGTGTATCTGGAATGCCGCTTTCGACGCGCCGAATCGCTGACTATCCGGGCGAGCGGGCGCGATTCCGCCTGCATTTCGACGCGCGAGGACAACCTGATTTGGCAGACCGCGCTGGCGGTGGCCCGGGACGTGGGCGCGGCGCTGCCTCCGATTGAGCTGGAGATCGCCAACGACATTCCGATCGGCAAGGGGCTCGGGTCGAGCGCGGCGGCGCTGACGGCGGGGGTCGTGATCGCCGATGTGCTGCTCGAGTTGAACTGGAAGCCGGCGCGGATTCTCGATGAAGCGGCGCGAATTGAGGGACATCCGGACAACGTCGCGGCGTGCGTGCTGGGGTCGATTGTGGCGAGCGCGATCGATTCGGGCGGCGTGGCGCGGGCGGTGCGGCTGGACCTGCCGGAGCGCTATGGCGTGGCGGTGGTGGTGCCGGATTTCGACCTGCCGACGGTGAAGGCTCGCCAGGTGCTGCCGGAGACTTATTCGCGGGCTGACGCGGTGTTCAACGTGCAGCGGAGCGCACTGCTGATTGCGGCGCTCGCGGCCGGGGCGACGTGGGCGTTTCCGGCGGCGCTCGAGGACCGGTTGCATCAGCCCTACCGGGCGCCGCTGGTGCCGGGGCTCGATGAGATCACGAAGTTGCGGGCGCCGGGGTTGCTTGGTTGTGCGTTGAGCGGGGCTGGGCCCTCCATTCTGGTGTTTTACCAGCGCGGGTATGAGTCCGTTTGCGATCTGGTGCGGCAGATTTTCGCGATCAAGGGGCATGAGTCCGAGGTGTTTTGGGCGCATATCGACGAGCGCGGGTTTGAGTTGACGCGGGCTTAAGTCGCGGGATTGCGCGGTTCTCCGCGGCGGGCGACAATCACGGACATACAGTCCCCGATCAGCCGCGACCCTGATGTCATGCATGGGACTCCGGTTATTACCGGGACTCGTGTGCCTGTGCAGACGCTTTTCGAGTATCTGGAGCACGGCGAATCGCTCGACGATTTCCTGGAAGGCTTCCCCACTGTCCGCCGTGAACCCGCCGTACAAGTGCTCGAAGAGTCGAAGGATTTCTCATAGCCGGTGTGACTCCAGGGGCGTTGATAGCTTTTCGGCCGTCTAGAGCAACGAAGAGGAAGAGCAGGAGCTGGCCGATTACCTTCTAAGCGCAGGCGCGGCGGAAATTAGAGATTGACGGCTGAGATCGTCGCCGGGTGGCCCGAGGCTGGGTCGCGGCGGCGTTTCGCGATACGATGTAGTGCTAGCGGGGATACCACTGTGCGCACTTGGGCCGGCTTACTCGCGTTCGCGATTTCTTTGACCGCCGCCGCCGGGCCTCGGGTCATTGCCGTCGACCTCGACAGCGTCATCCATCCCATTACCGCCGAGATGGTGGACCGCGCCATCGCGCAGGCCGAGCGCACGAACGCCGCCGCGCTGATGATCCGGCTGAATACGCCGGGCGGCTTGCTTGATGCGACGCGCAAGCTGGATCAGGCGCTGCTCAAGTCGCCCGTTCCCGTCATCACCTACGTCACACCCAGCGGCGGACGCGCGGCCTCGGCCGGATTCTTCATCCTGGAGGCGGGCGACGTCGCCGCCATGGCGCCGGGCACCAATACCGGCACCGCTTCGCCCGTGCTGCTGAATCAGGAAATGGACAAAGTGATGCGCGCCAAGGTGGAGAATGACTCCGCGGCGATGCTGCGCTCCATGATGGTGAATCGCGGCCGCAACGCGCAAGCCGCCGAATCCACCGTGCGCGAGGCGAAGTCGTTCACCGAACGCGAGGCGCTCGACAACCACCTGATCGACCTCATCGCCAAGGACGATGGCGCGCTGCTGGCGGCGCTCGACGGGCGCGAGGTGGCGCGGTTCGACGGCAGGAAAGTGAAGCTCGCGCTGGCCGGCGCGGAGATCGTCGAGTATCAGGAGACCTTTCGCGAACGCGTGATTTCGGCCATCGCCGATCCCAACCTGGGCTTCATCCTGCTGATCGCGGGGGCGCTGGGGTTGTATGTCGAGTTCTCCTCGCCGGGGTTTGTGTTTCCCGGAGTGTTCGGCGCGATTTCGGTGCTGCTCGGACTGTCGTCGCTGTCGGTGTTGCCCATCAACTGGGTGGGCGTGCTGCTGCTGGTTCTTTCTCTGGCCTTCTTCATCGCGGAGGCCAAGTTCGCCACGCACGGGATTCTGGGCGTGGGCGGCACGGCGGCCATGATCTTTGGAGCGGTGCTGCTGGTGGATGCTCCGCCCGCCATGCGCATCCACTGGTCCACCGCCTTCGCCGTGGCGATTCCGTTCGCGGCGATCACGATGTTCCTGATGACGCTGGTGCTGAAGGCGCGGCGCAACAAGGTCGTCACGGGCGAGGCGGGCATGATCGCTGAGATCGGCGAGGCGCGGACGGCGATCGCGCCGCGGGGGAAAGTGTTCGTGCACGGCGAATACTGGGACGCGGAGTCCGCGACTCCCATCGAGGCGGGGGCGCGGGTGCGGGTGGTGGATGTCGAGGGTTTGGTGTTGAAAGTTGAACCTGACGTTCGGTGACTTCGGAGGCTTATCGCATGGGACTGGAACTGGTTCCGTTTATCCTGATCGCGCTGTATCTCATCTCATCCATTAAGGTTCTGGCCGAGTACGAGCGGGGCGTGATCTTCCGCCTCGGCCGCGTGCTCGACAAAGCCAAAGGACCGGGACTCATCCTGGTGTTCGGGCCGATCGACCGCATGGTGCGCACATCGTTGCGCGTGGAGGCGATGGAAGTTCCGCCGCAGGACGTGGTGACTCGCGACAACGTCACCGTGAAGGTGAACGCGGTGGTGTACTTCCGCGTGGTGGATCCGATCAAGGCCGTTATCGAGGTGGCCAACTTCCTGTATGCGACGTCGCAGTTGGCGCAGACCACGTTGCGCAGCGTCCTGGGAGAGGTGGAACTCGACGAACTGCTGAGCCAGCGCGAGAAGTTGAACGTGCGGCTGCAATCGGTGCTCGACCAGCACACCGGACCGTGGGGCGTGAAGGTGACCATGGTGGAGGTGAAGCAGGTGGACTTGCCCGAGCAGATGATCCGCGCCATCGCGCGCCAGGCCGAGGCCGAACGCGAACGCCGCGCCAAGATCATTCACGCCGAGGGCGAGTACGAGGCCGCCGTGAAGCTGAGCATGGCCGCCGAGCAGATTCAGAAGCAGCCCGTGGCCATCCAACTCCGCTACCTGCAAACGCTGGTCGAAATCGGCGCGGAGAAAAATACGACCGTGGTTTTCCCGCTTCCGATCGATTTAATTTCGTCCCTAAGCCGCGCTTTGGATAAATTAGTAGGAGAGCCGAAATAGGGATCAATGCCGAAGAACGAAGAAGGCGAGTTTGAACTGATACTGGGCAATCGCCAGTTGCTCAGCGTTTTCTTTATCGTCGTGGTGCTGCTGGGCGTTTTCTTCACGATGGGTTACATCGTGGGACGGAACAACGCTCCGGGCGGAGCAACGGACCAGGCGCGTAAAACAGAACCTAAGACGATTGTCGTCGAGCGGCCGACCGGGGCGGCTTCCGATAATCCGCCCGCCGCGCAGCCTTCCGTGAAGGAGACGCCGGCGGCCACGCCTCCCGCGCCGTCCGCGGAAACCAAACCCGCCGAGCCTCCGGTGGTGGAGAAGAAGGCCGAGCCCAAGGCGGAACCGAAAGCCGAGCCCAGGAAGGCGGAGCCCGAGCCCGCCAGTCCGACGCCCGGCGTTCCGGCGTCCGGCGCCACGTACCTGCAACTGGCCGCGATCCCGAAGACCGAAGCGCAGATCTATGTCGATGTGCTGGCGAAGAAGGGCTTCCACGCGATCTACGCGCCCGTGCCCGGCAAGGCCAGCTTCCGCGTGCTGGTGGGGCCGTTCCAGAACGCCGCCGCCGTTTCGCAGGCTCGCGCCGATTTGACCAAGGCGGGGCTGAAGGGCTACGAAGCGATCGTGCGAAGCTACTGATCGTGCCATCGAACGAACTGGTGCAGATATCGGGAGGGGCTCGGCCCCGGCTGCCGGAGTGGCTTCGCAAGGGCGAGGTTCATCCGGAGTCGGTGCAATCGCTCAAGCGCGATTTGCGAAGGCTGAGCCTGCATACGGTGTGCGAGTCGGCGCGCTGCCCGAATATCCACGAGTGCTTCCACCGGGGCGCGGCCACCTTCATGATCCTGGGGAACCTGTGCACGCGGGGGTGCGGGTTTTGCAGTGTGCCGAAAGGGTCGCCGGCGAAGAAGGAGTTCACGCTCGACGCGGCGGAGCCGGCGAACGTGGCGCGTATGGCGCGGGAAATGCGGCTGCGGTATGTGGTGATCACCAGCGTGAACCGCGACGATCTGGAGGACGGCGGGTCGCATCATTTCGCCGAAACGGTGCGGCAGGTGCGGCGTGCGTTGCCCGAGTCTCGCATCGAGGTGCTGACGCCCGACTTCTGCGGCGATATGGATGCGGTGGCGCGTGTGCTCGACGCCGGGCCCGACGTGTTCAACCACAATATGGAGACCGTGCGGCGGCTGTACCGGAAGGTCCGGCCGCAGGCCGATTACCAGCAGTCGCTTGACGTGCTTGCGTTCGCGAAACGGCATCGGCCTGGGGTGTTGACGAAGTCCGGGCTGATGGCGGGGCTTGGCGAGCAGGCCGATGAGGTACGGGAACTGCTGCGCGATGTCGCGGGTTCGAACGTGGACGTCGCCACCATCGGCCAGTACCTGCAGCCGACCCGTCGGAACCTGGCCGTCGCCGAGTATGTCACGCCTGAAAAGTTCGCCGCCTATCGCGAGTATGGGCTCGGGATCGGTTTCAAGATGGTCTTCAGCGGACCGTTCGTCCGCAGCTCCTACATGGCCGATCAGGTGAACGACGAAGCGAGCCGGGCGTGAACTACGCGCTGGCGATCGCGTCGGCCATCCTGCTGGCGCTGATCCATCCTGGCGCGGACCTGACGTTTCTCGCGCCGTTTGCGCTTGCGCCGCTGCTGTTCGCTTGCGCGCGGGAGCCGCGGTGGAAACGGCGCTTCCTGGCGGGTTGGGCGGCGGGCGTTGTCTATTGGTGGGCGGTCTGCTACTGGATCCAGTTCGTGCTGGAGGTCCACGGCGGAATGGGCCGGTTCGGCAGTTGGGGAACCTTCGCGCTGTTCTCGCTCGCCAAGGGGCTGCACATGGCCGTGTTCGCGACGCTTGTGGGCTGGCTGATGTCGCGATGGTGGGCGCTGCCGGCGGTGGCGGCGCTGTGGGCGGGGCTCGAGCGCACGCACGGTCCGCTGGGCTTCGCGTGGCTCGAGTTGGGCAACGCGGGCGTGGACATGGCGATCCCGCTGCGGGTTGCGCCGGTGGTGGGCGTCTACGGGCTTTCGTTCGTTTTCGCGATGACCGCGGCGGCGGTGGCGCTGGTGGCGCTGCGGCGTCCGCGGGTCGAACTGGCGTGGCTTGCGGCGTTGGCCGGATTGTGGGCGCTGCCGCCGGTGGCGCCGTTTGAGCAGGGTTCGGAGTCGGCCGTCGTGGTGCAGCCGAACCTGGATGAAGAGGCGACCTGGACGCCGGCGAGCGCCGATGAAATGCAAAAGCGGCTGGTGCTGCGGTCCATGGAATCGGCGCTGGACCCCGCGCTGGGGAAGCCGAGCATCGTTGTCTGGCCGGAGAGCCCCGGGCCGTTCTACTACTACACGGACGCGACGTTCCGGCGATATGCCGCCGATCTGGCGCGCACCACCGGCGCCTATTTCCTGTTCGGGACGGTGGCGTTCCTGAGTCACGACAAGCCGTTGAATTCGGCCGTGCTGCTGGCGCCCTCGGGCGACCTGGTGGACCGTTACGACAAGATGTTCCTGGTCCCATTCGGCGAGTTCATCCCGCCGATGTTCGACTTCGTCAACCGCATCACGAAGGAGGCGGGCGATTTTATCCCGGGCGATCGCGTGGTGGTGTTTCCGATGGCTGGGCATCGGCTGGGGACGTTCATCTGCTACGAGTCGGCCTTCCCGGATCTGGTGCGGCGCTTTCCGGCGGCGGGGGCCGAGGTGCTGGCGAACGTGTCGAACGACGGGTATTTCGGCCACAGCGCGGCTCTGATGCAGCACCTGAAGCTGGTGCGGATGCGCGCGGTGGAGAACCGGCGCTGGATCGTGCGGGCGACCAACGATGGCATCACCGCGACGGTGGATCCCGGCGGGCGCATCACCCAGTCGCTGAAGCCGGCGCGCGAGGACGTGGCCCGGATGCGGTTCGGCTATGTGCGCGAGACCACCTTCTACACGCGCCACGGCGATTGGTTCGCCTGGCTGTGCCTGATCGCGGGCGGGTTGGGCGCGGTCGCCGGGGCCGTTCGGGAACGCTTCGCCGGCGCCGCGCGGGTTTGACGGTCAGGCGGCCGCCAGGCACTCCTCAAGGACGTCGATCGCGTAGGTCGCCTGATCGACGGTGAGCACCAGCGGCGGACACAGCCGCAGGGTGTTCGGGCCGGCGCCCAGCACCAGCACGCCGCGTTCGAAGGCCATCTGCTCGATGCGGTTGCGGTAGTCCGGGGCGCGGCGGCGGGAGGCTCGATCCTCCACCATCTCGACGCCAATCATCAGGCCGAGGCCGCGCACGTCGCCCACGTGGGGGAACCGCTCCGGCCAATGCCGCATGCGGGTCATCATGTACGCCCCGACGCGGGCGGCGTTCTCCATCAGGCCGCTCTCAAGCAATTGGATGGTGGCGAGCGCGGAGGCCACCGCCACCGGATTCCCGCCGAAGGTGGAGGCGTGCGCGCCCGGCTTCCACGTCATCAGGTCCGCCCGTGCGATCATCGCGCCCAAGGGCAGGCCGCTCGCGATGCCCTTGGCGGAGGTGAGGATGTCGGGCGTGAAGTCGAAATGGTCGCTCGCCCACCAGCGTCCCGTACGGCCCATGCCGGACTGCACTTCATCGGCGATCAGCAGGATGCCGTGGCGGTCCGCCAGTTCGCGCAGGCCGGTGAAGAACTCGCGCGGCGGCACGATGTAGCCGCCCTCGCCCTGCACCGGTTCGACGATGATCGCCGCCGTCTCGTCGGCGGGCAGAACCGTGCGGAACAGCGTCTGTTCGATATAGTCGAGCGCCTTCAGTGCGCACTCGGCGGGGTCGAGCCCGGTGCGGTAGGGATCCGGGTACGGGGCGTTGTGGACGCCGGGCACCAGCGCGCCGAAGCCCTTCTTCTGGACGTACTTGCTAGCGGTCAGCGAAAGGGCGCCCAGGGTGCGGCCATGGAATCCGCCGAAGAAGGAGATGAACTTGTCGCGGCCCGTGACGTAGCGGGCCAGCTTCATCGCCGCCTCCACCGCCTCCGTGCCCGAGTTGCCGAAGTACACCTTGCGCGGAACGTCGCCCGGCGCGATGGCGGCCAGCTTCTCGGCCAGTTCCACCATGTTTTCGTAATAGAAATCGGTGCCGGACATGTGGATCAGCCAGGACGCCTGCCGCTGGATGGCGGCGACAATCTCCGGGTGACAATGTCCGGTGGACGCCACGGCGATGCCCGCGTTCATGTCGAGAAAACGGTTGCCGTCGGGATCTTCGACGATGCAACCCGCGGCCCGTTCCGCCACTAGCGGATAGCTGCGGGTATAGGACGGCGACAGCACCTGCGCGTCGCGCTGAATAATCGAGTTAGCCCGCGGACCGGGCAGTGGAGTAACGATGTGAGGCAAATCCGCCCGCACCGCTTCGATGGTCGGCATACACTCCTCCTCGGGACTCAGATTTTGATTGTTGGATGAAGGCAGACCAGGCGGTCGCTCAGTCGGAACCGAACAGGGAGGGCCGATTTGTGGCGGGGGTAAACATCGCCTACATCTTAATTTTAGCCCACTTGGAGGGCCTTTTCCAGATGTTAACGGCGACCGTCGCGCGCCTTACGACACCGCTTTCGCGATCAGAAACGCCGTGGCCGCCGCCAGGCCGCCGATCACCGCCGTGCGGAACGCGCTTTGGGCCGGGCTCGAGCCCGTGAAGGTCCCCTTGACCCAACCGAAGGCAGCCAGCGCGGTGAGCGTCGCGCCCACCGACCAGATGAACGCCTCATGCGCGGAGCCGGCCAGAATGTACGGGGTCAGCGGAATCAGGCCGCCGACGATGTAGGAGGCGGCGATGGTCAACGCGCTTTGATACGCCCGTTTCGGATCGGGCGGCTCCAGGCCTAATTCGAAGCGCATCATCCAGTCCACCCACTCCTTGGGCCGTTCGGCGAACGCCGCGACCACCGGCGCCGCCTGTTCGCGGGTCAAGCCGTAGGAAACCAGGATGTCGGAGACCTCCTTGCGCTCGGCGGCGGGCTTGTCGCGCACCTCGTCCTCTTCGCGGCGGCGCTCGCTTGCGTAATGTTCGGCGTCGTTGCGCGCGGCCAGATAACCGCCCAGGCCCATGGCGATGGAGCCGGCCGCGATCTCCGCCAGGCCCGCCACCACGATCACACGCGTCGCCGAAACCGCCCCCGAAAGCCCGGCGGCGAGGGCGAACGGCACCGTCAGGCCATCGGACATTCCGATGACGATGTCGCGCACGACGTCGCTCGAAGTGAAGTGCTTTTCGGTATGGGGAGCGGTTGGCATGAACTCCAGGATAGCGGTCCGGGCGGTTTCAGAGAGCGCCGCCTGTTGAATAATGGACATGATGCCGTCCTTCTACGAATTCTTCGCCGGCGGTGGCATGGCGAGGGCGGGTCTGGGCGACGGCTGGCGCTGCCTGCTCGCCAACGACATCGACGCGAAGAAAGCCGCCAGTTACGCGGCCAATTGGGGCGGTGAGCATCTCCGCGTGACCAGCGTCGGCGACCTGACTCCGGCCGACCTGCCGGCCCGCGCCGACCTCGCCTGGGCGTCCTTCCCCTGCCAGGATCTGTCGCTTGCCGGCGAGTATGCGGGCCTCAAGGGAGAGCGTTCGGGCACCTTCTGGCTGTTCTGGAGCCTCATGAAGGCGCTGGCCGCCGAACAGCGCGCCCCGTCGGCGATCGTGCTCGAAAACGTGTGCGGCGCGTTGACGTCGCACGGCGGGCGGGACTTCGCCGCCATCGGCGCGGCGCTGGTGGACGCCGGTTACCGCTTCGGAGCGCTGGTGGCCGATGCGGTCCGCTTTGTGCCGCAGTCCAGGCCGCGGTTGTTCATCGTAGCCGTGGGCGGCGACCATCCGGTCCCCGATGCGCTCGCGCTCAGCGCGCCCGACCCGCTTTGGCATCCATCGAACCTGGCGGGCGCCTACCAGAAGCTGTCGCGCGCCTCGAAAGATGCGTGGATCTGGTGGAATCTGCCGGCGCCTCCGCCCAGGGCCGCCGCTTTCGCCGATCTCATTGAGGATGCGCCCGAGGGCGTCGCCTGGCACACTCACGCGGAGACGGCTCGCCTGTTGTCGCTGATGAGCGCGGTGAACCGCAGGAAGGTGGAGCAGGCGAAGAAGCTTCGCCGGCGCGTGGTGGGCGGCGTGTATCGACGCACCCGGCTCGATGAGCGGGGCAATCGCGTACAGCGCGCCGAGGTGCGCTTTGACGACATCGCCGGGTGCCTGCGGACGCCCGCGGGCGGTTCCAGCCGGCAGTCGATTCTGATCGTCGAAGGCTCCAAGGTGCGTTCGCGATTGCTGTCGGCGCGGGAGGCGGCGCGCCTGATGGGTCTGCCGGAAAGCTATCGTCTGCCGGCCAATTACAACGAGGCGTATCATCTGGCGGGCGACGGTCTGGCGGTCCCGGTGGTCCGCTTCCTGGCCGAGCACATCCTCGAACCGCTGCTTGCGGCCGGCTGCGCCCGGGACAAGGAAGCGGCGTGAGCCTGCCGGACGGGCTCCCGCCATTCGCCGCGGCCAAAGGGTTTCGCGGGAAGGGACCGCTGTCGGTGGCGCTGGTGGTGACGCAACACGCCCGCCGGATCGGATTGCCTCTCGAGCCCGACGCGCTGGTCACCGATGGCGGCGGCCAGGTGTTGGGGCTCGGAAAAGGGGCCGTGCAGGCGATCCTCAAGAAGCACGGCATCGACCGGGTGTTGGCCTCCGAGGGCGGGCGCACCTCGCGCGGAAGCCTGAATAACATGCGCGAGTACGTGGCGTTTTTGAACGGCGTCCAGGGTGACGCCGACCTGGACGCCATCGAGTGTTTCTGGATCGACCGCGTGCGCGATTTTTTCGCGGGCAAGCCGTTTCGGATCCGCTTCGACGCCTCGCGCGGCCTGCGGGCCATGGTGCGCGACCTCATCGAACAGGCCGTCGAGCGCCAGAAGAACACGCCGGGCGTGCACTATGCGGGCGCCGTATTGCAGCATCTGACCGGCGCCGCGCTCGACTGCGTTCTGGGCCCTTTGGCGGTGGCGCACAACAGTTTTTCCACCGCCGATGCGCCGGGCGGCCGCGCCGGCGACTTCCTGATCGGAGACGTCGCGCTGCATGTCACCACGGCTCCCGGCGAGGCGGTGGTTGAGAAGTGCCGCGAGAACCTGAACGAAAGCCTTCGGCCAATGTTGATCACATTGGGGCGCGGGTTGACGGTGGCCGAGGAACTTGCCAACAACGCGGGCGTCGCCGAACGCATCGACGTGGTCGACATCGAGCAGTTCGTGGCGCTCACGCTGTACGAACTCGGGCGCTTCGACGCCGAAGGTCGCCGGGACGCGGTGGAGCGCCTAGTGGAGCGCTACAACGCCATCGTCGAGGAATACGAAACGGACCCAAGCCTTAAGATCGTGCTGCGGCGATGACCGAAACGCCCGAGCAGCGCAGCCGCACCATGCGGGCCGTGAAGAGCGGCGACACGGCGCCGGAGATGGCGGTTCGCAGCCTGGCGCACGGGTTGGGCTATCGCTTCCGGCTGCGTCGCAAGGACCTGCCGGGCAAGCCAGATCTGGTGTTTCCGCGGCTGGCCCGTGTGGTGTTTGTGCACGGCTGTTTCTGGCACGGCCACGATTGCGCGCGCGGCGCCCGGGAGCCCAAGGTCAACGCCGAATACTGGCGCGCCAAGATCGGCCGCAACCGTTTACGAGACGAAGCCAATCTCGAACGCCTGGCCGAACTCGGCTGGCGGGCGCTGGTGATCTGGGAGTGTGAGCTCAAGGACTCGGCCCGGGTTCGGCGCCGCCTGGCAAGATTTCTGAAATAAGCTGCGGGACGGCTTGCTGTGCGCTATACTGAATCTCAGCGCCGTTCACACGCGTGAAGCAACGAACGCGGCCGTGGCGGCGCCGCCCGATCCCGACAAAACGGACAGGTGGCCGAGTGGTTAATGGCAGCAGACTGTAAATCTGCCGCGCCTTGCGCGCTACGGAGGTTCGAATCCTCCCCTGTCCACCAGATTTTCCCTTAATTCCCCGTTCGAATTGGTCCTAAATTCCCTCCATTTGTGGTGTGCCCCACGATTCCTTGCGGTTGGAAGTTGCGGACCCAATCCCGATCCCCTACAATGGGAATGTTCGGTTGGCGTACGAGTGGTTTGTCCGTTGGGCCGCAGTCCTGGCAATCCTACCGGTTTGAGTTTCCAGACCCAGCACAACAGCCGTCAGCCGTATGTTTGAGCCGATGTAGCTCAGTTGGTAGAGCGCGTCCTTGGTAAGGACGAGGTCACCAGTTCAATCCTGGTCATCGGCTCCAGAACTTTTCAGTCCGTGGAAATCCCCAAGGTAGAACATGGCGAAAGAGAAATTTGACCGTAGTAAGCCGCACGTAAATATCGGTACGATCGGGCACATCGAT
>JAFDVZ010000022.1 GCA_018268715.1 Acidobacteriota bacterium
GACTTGCGCCACGGGCTGCTAGGCCCGCATCATGTTCTTCGCCAGGAAGAACACGTTGGCCGGACGCTCGGCCAGCCGCCGCATGAAGTAGGGATACCAGGCCTCGCCGTAGGGCACATACAGCCGCATGCGGTAGCCCTGGCCCGCCAACGACCGTTGCAGGTCTCGCCGGATGCCGTACAGCATCTGGAACTCGAAGGCCGAGGGCGCAATGCCGCGCTCGCGGGCATAGTCGACCGTGGAGCGGATCAGCGCCTCGTCGTGGGTGGCGATGGCCGGGTCGACGCCCCGGTCGAGCATCAGCCTGGTCAACTCGGCGAACGAATTGTCGACATCGCTTTTGGCGGCGAAGGCCACCGTCTGGGGCTCCCGGTAGGCGCCCTTCACCAGCCGGATCGGGATGCCGTCCTCGCACAGCCGCACCACGTCGTCGCGCGTGCGGTACAGGTAGGCCTGCACCACCGCGCGCACGCAGCCGAATTCGCCGTGGAGCCGCGTGACGACGTCCAGCGTGCGGTCGACGTAATCGCTCGACTCCATGTCGATCTCCACCCGCGTGCCGGCCTCCCGGGCGAGCGCGGCCAGGCGCCGCACGTTGGCGTGGCAGGCGTCGACGGAAAAATCGAGGCCGAACTGCGTCAGCTTGATGGACACCGTGGCGCCCAGTCGTGAATCGCGGATGCGCTCCAGCATGCCGAGATAGGCGTCGCGGGACGCCGCCGCCTCGTCCAGCGAGGTGACGTTCTCGCCCAGGCGGTCGAGCGTGGAGGCGATGCCTTCCTCCGCCAGCCGCCGGCACGCGGCGATCTCCTCGTCGAGCGTGCGGCCGGCGACGAAACGGCTGGTCAGCCGGTTGGCCGCCGCCGATGTTTCAAACCAGCGCCGCAAGGTCCGGCGGCGCGACAGGAAAAGGAAAAAGGCCCGTGTCATTTACAATCTACTTCCATCCTACAGGCAAGCTCATCCCAGCCAGCTCATCCGCACCGCCGCCATCGCGAGCGTGGCCAGCGTCAGCGGAATGCCCACCCTCGCGTAATCCCAGAAGCCGATGCGCGCCTGGCCCCGCGCCCGCTCCACCACGATCAGGTTCGCGATGGAGCCCACCACCGTCAGGTTCCCGGCCAGTGTCGAGGCGGCGGCCAAGGTCAGCCACGCCCTCTCCGGATGCGCCATGTGGGCGAGAAACGGCTTGAAGATCAGCACCGCCGGCACGTTGCTGACGATGTTGGAGATGGCGGCCGCAAGCGCCGTCAGCACGTACACGTTGTCCAGCCGGAGGCTCGCCACCGCCTCGGCCAGGCGTTGCTCGAGCCCGCTCTGCTCCATGCCGGCCACCACCACGAACAGGCCGGCGAACATCACCAGCAGGGGCCAGTCCACCTGGACGTAGATCTTGGCGGGCTTCACGCGGCGCGTCAGCAACAGCACGGCGCCGCCCACCACGGCCACCTTCGGCACGGCCCATCCGGCGAAGAAGAACGCCAGCATGCCGGCCGAAACGGCCAGCGCCTTCCACATCAGCGGCCGGTTCAGCCGGTGCGGATGGTGGAAAGCCGCCAGGCGATCGGAATGGCGGAACTCGTCGCGGTGGAACAGGTAGATGGCGGCCACCGTGGCCACCAGGCCGATTGCCGCCACCGGCGCGCTGGCCGCGGCGAAGCGGGCGTAGGGAATGCCGGAGTAGCTGCCGATCAGCATGTTCTGCGGATTTCCGGTGATGGTGGCGGCGCTGCCGATGTTCGACGCCATGGCCACTCCCAGCAGATAGGGCACGGGATTCCGCTTCAACGCCACGGTGATTTCGGCCACCAGCGGCGTCAGCACCAGGCACATGGTGTCGTTGACGAACACCGCCGACAGCGCTCCCGACACCGCCACGATCGCCGCCAGCAGGGCCAGGGGCCGGCGGGCGCGCTCCACCGCCCAGGCGCCGGCGACGGTGAAGAATCCGCTCAACCGCAGGTTCGCCGCCACGATCATCATGCCGAACAGCAGCACGATGGTGTCGAAGTTGATGGCCCGGTAAGCCTGGTCGAGCGTCAGCACGCCCGCGCCCACCATCAGCGCCGCGCCGATGATGGCCGCTCCCGTGCGGTCCACGCGGAATCCCGGCAGGCGTCCCACCGCCAGCACGAAGTAAACGCCCAGGAAGATGAGGAGTGCGGTCATTCAGACCCGTCGCTCAAAAAAGGAAGGCCTGCCCAAGGAATCGGGCAGGCCGCTATCACGGAAAGGAGACACAAACTAGAATGGAAGATCTTTATGAGCAGCGATGATTGAAGTCTTGCTAAGGTACGGATACGGGTTGATCGGAGTTCCGCCAACGCGCACTTCGTAATGCAGGTGCGGCGCGGTGACGCGTCCGGTGGCGCCCGAATAGCCGACGATCTGGCCTTGGCGGACTTCCTGGCCGGGCACCGTGTACACGCGCGACAGATGCGCGTACAAGGTCTGCATGCCGTTGCCGTGGTCCACCATCACCATGCGGCCGTAACCGCCGCCCCAGCCGGCAAACGCCACAATGCCGTCCGCCGAGGCTTTTACCGGCGTGCCCGTTACCGCCTGAAGGTCAACGCCGGGATGAAATTTGCCTTCACCCGAGAACGGATCCATCCGAGCTCCATATGTGCTCAGCAGCCGGCCGTACACCGGCCAGAGGCTGGGACGCACGTTGAGCTGCCACTGGCGCACCACGTTCCGGTGAATCATGGAATAGTTTGCGCTCTTGAGGAAGTCGTACTCGGCCAGCGATTCGCGGAAGGTGGGCGTCAACTTGCTGTCCGCTGTCAGGTCCACGGGGCCTTCGAGCTTTTGTTTGATGCCGTACACAACCGAAACTTCACTGGCGAGCAACTGTAGGCTGGCTAACTGTTCGGCTTTCTGGTTGGCTTCCTTTTGGAGGGCTTGATACCGGTTACGGAGGGTTTCAACTTCCTGTCGGAGGGTGTTGTAGTTCGACACCTTCCAACTCATCCGCAGGTAACTGGAAAAGAGGCCAAAGAAGAAGAGGGAAAAAGCAAACAGAACGGCGAGAGCAGCGTACAGGGAACGGTGAGGGATGTGAATACGTCGGAGCCGCCCATGGAGTGAGTGGGCGAGGACCAGTACAAAATACTGCTGGCGCATGGAGTCTCCAAAGTTTAATTCGGCGCGAGGTTGATCGCTCCCGATTCCAACCGCGTAGGCCGGAGAGTACCACTAAAGCACTACAAAATATCGAAAGGCCAGGATATCGAACCGAGGGCGCCTTTGTCAATTGAAAGTCGTTAAAGTTGTAGTCGAACCGTCACAGTCGTGGGTCGAATGGACACGGAGCGGGCTCAGGCGGCGCCGTCGTGCCCCTTGGTTTTGTCGCCCCGCCGCCGCACGTCGATATTCAACCTTTTGATCTTTTGGTTCAATGTTGACAATGGGATACGGAGTGATTCGGCGGCCTCGGTCTGGCTCCAGTTGGAGGCTTCGAGCGCCTCGATGATTTTGCGGCGTTCGTAATCGGCCACCACTTCAAAAAGCGATGCGTCAGCGGGCAGGCGTCCGCTCTCGTCCCGGCGGACCTTCATTCCGCCGGCCGTCAGCAGGTAATCCGGAAGCACGTCGGCTGCCACCGTGGGGGCGCCCGCCAGCACCACCGCCCGTTCCACCACGTTCTCCAGTTCCCGTACGTTGCCGGGCCAATGGTGGTCGATCAGGATTTGCAGCGCGTCGGGCTCGAAACGCAGCGCCGCGCTCCCGTTGGCGTTGAGGAACTTCTCGTTCTCGCGGCAGTACTTTTCGAAGAAGTAGTCGATCAGCAGCGGGATGTCCTCGCGGCGGTCGCGCAGCGGGGGCAGCAGGAGGTTGATGACGTTCAGCCGGTAGTAGAGATCTTCCCGGAACTTGCCCTCCTCGACGGCCCGGCGCAGGTCGGCGTTGGTGGCGGCCACGATGCGGACGTCCACCTTCACGGTTTCGCTCGAGCCCACGGGCATGAACTCGCGATCCTGGATCACCCGCAGCAGTTTGGCCTGCGTTTCGACGTTGATGGTGCCGATCTCGTCGAAGAAGATCGTGCCGCGGTGGGCCAGTTCGAAGTAGCCCTTGCGCGAGGCGACAGCCCCCGTGAAGGCCCCGCGTACGTGCCCAAATAGCGTCGATTCAAGCAGTTCCGATGGGATGGAGCTGCTGTTCACGGCCACAAACGGCTGCTCGGAGCGCGCCGAGTGGGAGTGGATGGCCTTGGCGATCAGTTCCTTACCTGTGCCCGTTTCGCCGGTGATCAGGATGGTGGCGCGGCTGGGGGCCACCTGCGCCACCAGGTCCAGAATGCGCAGCATGCGGTCGCTCTTGCCGATGATGTTCGGGAAGGCGTAGCGCTGCTTGAGGGCCTGCTTCAGCTGCCGGTTCTCGGTTTCGAGGCGGCGCTTGGCGATCATCCGCTCGAGCTCGATCAGCAGTTTTTCGTTGTCCCACGGCTTGGGGAAGTAGTCGGTGGCGCCGCGCTTGATGGCCGACACAGCGACTTCCACCGAGCCGTAGGCCGTGATCATGACGATCGGCGTCTCCTTGTCCCGCTGGCGGACCTCCTCGAGCACCTCCATGCCGCTTTTGTCCGGCATCATGAGGTCCAGCAGAACGATGTCGTAGCTGCTGTTTTCAAGCTTTTTCAGGCCTTCGGTGGCGTTCTGGGCAAGTTCCACGTTGTACTTGCCCTCCATGGTCAGCAGGACTTCGAGGCTTTCGCGGATATCGGCTTCGTCATCGATGACGAGCACACGGCCTTGCGCCGCCTCGGCCAGCGACTCTTCCGGCGGGAATCGATCGGACATGTCTGATGACTATTGTGACGTAAGTGCGGCGAGCGGCGGGGCGGCTTTTCGCACCGCGGGCTCGATCTTCCGGGCGATGGGCAGTTCGATGATGAAACGGGCGCCCTGTCCCATCTGGCTCTCCACTTCCACCGTGCCGCCATGTTCGCGGACGATGCCATAGGTCACCGACAGGCCCAGACCCGTGCCCTTCTTGGGCGCCTTGGTGGTGAAGAACGGATCGTAGATGCGGGCCAGGTTCTCCGGCGCGATGCCCACGCCGCTGTCGGCGATTTCGGTGAACACGGCCCCGCCCGACGACCAGGTGCGGATGGCCAGCACGCCGCCCTCGGGCATGGCGTCGCGCGCGTTCAGAAACAGGTTCAGGTACACCTGCTGGAGCTTGCCGGCGTTGCCCTTCAGCCGGGGCAGCGCGTCCTCGAGCGACAACTCCACCCGCACCGAGGCCTTCTGCAACTGGTGGTCGATCAGGCTGATGGTCTCGCGGATGATACGGTTGACCTCGACGTCCACGAACTCGGTGGAGGAGGTGCGCGAGAAGTTCAGCAGCGAGTTCACGATTTCGCTCGCCCGGAAGGTCTGCTTGGCGATTTTCTCAAGCAGCTTGGACTTCTGCTCGTCGCCGCTCACCTGCTTGGCCAGCATCTGCGCGTAGGTGGAAATCACCGCCAGCGGTGTGTTTACCTCGTGCGCCACGCCGGCCGCCAGCAACCCGATGGAGCTCAGCTTGTCGGCCTGCACCAGGCGGCTTTCGAGTTCGGAACGGTCCGTGATGTCGTCGAAGATGATCAGCCGGCCGATCTGGCGGTAGTCCTTGGAAACCAGCGGCGCGATGGCCAGATTCAGGATGGTCTCGCGCGCCGGCCGCGCGGCGTAGCCGTTCTCGACGCCGTTCAGCGCCGGTTTCAGCACGAATTTGTAGATGTTGTGGACCCCGGAATCGCCGCGCACCTCGTCGAACTTCTCGTACAGGTCGTCGGGGAACAGTTCCGACAGCCGGCGTCCCAGCGCGTTTTCCCGCGCGATGCCGGTCAGCCGTTCGATCTGCGTGTTCCAGCTCTCCACCCGGTCGTCGAGGTCGGCGGCCAGGATGCCGACGTTGATCGATTCGACGATGTTCTCGCTGAACTCCTTCAGCCGTTCGTACTCTTCCACCTTGCGTTGCAGGGAGCGGTACAGACGGGCGTTTTCGACGGCGATGCCGACGTAGCCGGCAAGCGACACCACCAGTTCGATGTCGTCGCTCGACAGGAAGTCGTCCTTGGTGGTGCGGCTGACGCCCAGGTAGGCGATGGTGCGGCCGCGCACCACGCAGGGCACGTAGTAGGTCAGGTCCAGATCGGCGATGGTGCGCCGCACGGTGGCCGGCCAGTTGCCGGAAATAGCGTCGAGCAGGTGCCGCGTGCGTTCGAAAAACAGATAGGGCAGGTCCGGCCGGGAACTCAGGAAGCTCAGGTCGGGCGGCTCCGCGCCGGGACGGTCCCGGCGGGTGGAAAACTCCAGATGAAAGGCGCTTTCGTGCTCGTCGGCGATGAACACCGCCACGTGCTGGATCAGCAGGGTGGAGCGCAGGCGGTCGGCCACCGAGCGCAGCATCGGATCGAGGTCGGTCTGCGAGCCCAACTCGCGCGCAAAGCCGATCAGCGTCTTGCGGTAATCATACTGATCGCCGTAGAAGACGTAGCGGTCGAGCATCTCCTGGATCCAGGCGCGGATGGGCTGGAACACGAAGGTGGCGATCAGCAGCAGCGCCACCAGCGCCGTGCCGCTCAACTGGTTCGGCTTGGTGACCGAGAAGATGACGCCGTAGAAGATGCCGATCACGGCGAGCGTGGCGAGCGTATAGGCGTAACCCTGCTGGAAGATCACGTCGACGTCCATCAGGCGGTAGCGCAGGATGGCGTAGGCCCAGGTCAACGGCACCAGCGGCAGCGACAGCACCGCCATCTTCATGTAGTGGTTGGGCGCCACGCCGAAAATGTAGGGCGCCACGTAGAACACCGCCACCGGCAGCACGCCGAACACCGCCCCGTTGCGCAGCCACACCAATTGCCGGCGCACGATGGGGTCTTCCGATTTGGCGTACTTGGCCCACAGCACCCCCGCGCCGATCAGGTACACCGACGAGAGGTACAGCATCCACAGCCGGTCGAGCGTCCAGACGACTTCGATCAGCGGGGCCGCCGCCCGCACCACGCCCCAGGCGAAGCCCACGTAACAGGCGGCGATGGCGAGCGCCGGCAGGTAGACCAGCAGCACCCGTCCGCGGCCGGCGAACCATCCGCGCCGCTCCGGGAAGGTGATGCAGAAGTGCAGGAAGATGGTGGGCGCAAGCAGGCCCGCCGCCACGTTGCCGAAATACATCACCTGGTCGAAGCCGTTCAGCTTGCCGGTGTAATGGAAGCAGGACAGGATGAACGAGCTGAGGCACAGCACGTAGAAGTGCAGCGCCTTGGGCGAGTTGCCGCGGCGGAAGTAGACGAACAGCCCGATCAGCAGGTAGATCGCGCCCACGCCGTATTGGTAGAGCAGGGCGCTGTCGGTGACGCTTTCCTGGATGATCACCTGCGCCGAGAAGGGCACCGTCTTGCGGTCGCCGCCCTGCAGGCGGACGTTTTCGCGTTCCACCTCGTACTCCACCTTGGCCCAGGCGTGTACGTTTTGCAGGATCTGGGTGGCTTCGGCGGCCCGTTCAATCTTCCGTCCGCCGATCGAGATGAGGGTGTCGCCCGGACGCAGGCCGGCCTTGGCGGCGCCGCTGTTTTTATCGATGAAGACGGCCTTCACCGCGCCGCCCCGGTCCACCCAGGTGACGCCGTCGTCGGGCAGGTGGAAGCGGCGCTGCTGCTGGAAATTGATCCCGGCCGAAATCACCGCCGCCACCGTGACGATCACGAGCAGCGCGCTAATCAGCTGGTCTTTAAGTTCCCTCACCGCCGGTCTCCCCGCCGAACTTGGACGATACGGGTGCTACACATCGACCCGGTGGCTTCTGAGCACGTGAACCGCCACCCTGGAGCTCTACCGGAATGGTGTTATTTTACTACCGTTTAGCGGGAATGGCCAAATTGGCTTTAAGGATTACTTCCGGTTTCCGGGAACCTGGCTACGTGGTTGTGTAGCAATTTGGAAACAGGCGGGACGGCGACTGGGTGGATTGGGCCGCCGTCCCGCGCCGGTCACGACTTCTTCTTGTGGCGGGAGCAGGCGGTTTCGGCCCCGGTGGGGTCGATGGCGGCGCTGCCTTCAACGATTTCTACGATCTTGCCTTCGGTGTCGATGACGAACGTGGCCCGGTTGGCGATGCGGCGTTCCTTGATCAGCACGCCATATTGTTCGGCCACCGCGCCATCGTGATCGCTCAGCAGGGGATAGCTTGCATTCAGTTCCTTGGACCAATGCGACAGGGTGGCGATGAAGTCCGTGCT
This sequence comes from Acidobacteriota bacterium, assembly GCA_018268715.1. Lineage (GTDB taxonomy): Bacteria > Acidobacteriota > Terriglobia > Bryobacterales > Bryobacteraceae > TMP-7. The sequence goes on from JAFDVZ010000022.1 coordinate 8,234, forward strand.
GACGGCCAGAACCTGCGCATCGAGCGAGTCGAATTTGCCTATACCAGACTGGTAGGCGGTGAGTTCCTTGGTTCAGCCACCGGTGAAGGCGGCGGGAAAGAAGTTGAGCACCACCATCTTCTTTCCGCGGAAATCGGCGAGTTTTACAGGGTCCTTGGCGAGCGTTCCGGGCAGGGAAAACTCCGGGGCCATGTCGCCCACCTTCAGGTGGGTTTTGGGGGGCGATTGGGCGCTGAGCGTAGCGGCGAGCGCTACAGCGAATAGGATCGGTTTCATCGGCTCCTTTCAAAAGGGGCGCCAAAACGCGTCAAAATGACTCATTTCGTGCACGAAACGACGCATTTTCGACGCGTTTTTATGGCGAATAAACTACGAAAGCCCGCCATCCCGGAGGGGATCGCGGGCTTGTTCTGCTTGCGGGAAAGCCTTTACTGGTCGCTTGGACGGCGTTTCAGCGTGGGCCGCTCGTCCTCGTCGCCGCCCTTGCTCTTGCCGTTCTTGTCGTCGCCGTCGATCGTGGTCCCGGCGCCGGGCGTCTTGCGCAGGCGCGGCCGGTTCAGGTCCTTGTCGTCGATCTTGCGGCGGTTGTGCATGGCCATCAGGCGGGCCTTTACGTCGTTGAACTCGGAGGTAGTCACAACGTATTCCGGCTTGGCCTTCAGGATCTCCTGGATGTTCTTCTGCGCCGACTTGATGCGGTCGTCCGTCATGGGGTGCGTCGAGAACACCTTGTTCAGGGTCCCCGGTTTCTTCTTCTCGAGCGACTGGATCTTTTCGAAGAAGTCGACAAACGCCGTCGGGTCGTAGCCGGTCTTGTACATGTACTCGAGCCCGAGCATGTCGGCTTCGGATTCAAAGGCGCGCGAGAATTGCAGGAAGCCCATGGGGAGCAGGACGCTGGCCGCCTGGCGGATGCCGTAACCGGTCCAGCCGCCCATGAAGATGAGGGGGATGGTGGCCAGGTTGGCGATCTGCCCGCGAGTAGCCTGACGCGTGCCGTGCCGCGCCGCCACGTGGGCGATTTCGTGCGCCATCACGCCCGCCAGTTCCGCCTCGGAGTCCGCCTTGAGGATCAGGCCGGAGTTCACGAAGAAGAAGCCCCCGGGCAGGGCGAACGCGTTGACGTCCTCGGCGTCCACCACCTTGATGGTGAAGGGGACCTTGGCGTCGGAGTTCCGGACCAGGTTCTGGCCGACCCGATTCACGTATTCGGCGATGATCGGATCGTCGACGATCTTGGCCTGACGCTCCACTTCCTGGGCCAACTGCTTGCCCAGGCCGATTTCCTTTTCGAGCGAGTAGAAGTTGACGCCCTTGCCGACGTCACGGTCACCGATGGCGTCGGTGTCTTTCTTCTTGTCCTTGGCAAGCCCGGAGAATGGCAAAGCCAGGCTCAGGACTAAGATCAGACCCAGTTTCGCGGATGGAAAGCGGCGCATGACACTCCTGCGGGTAGACGCTGCCCTATATTTAAGTATAGTCTCTCAGATCGATTAACGTACCGTCATGTTGGAGCGTTTCGTAAATTCCATGAATTCAAACACCGCCGCCGTTGAAAGAGCCGTTTGGGAAGCCTACCGGAGCGAGTTTCCGGTGACCGAGCGCCTGATTTACCTGAACCACGCCGGAGTGGCGCCGCTGTCCAAGGCGGCCGCCGACGCGATGAAACACCTGGCCGACGACGCCTGGAATTTCGGCTCCTTTCACTACGACCAGTGGCTGGACGCCTATGAGGGTTTGCGGAGGGCGGCGGCGCGGTTGATCCACGCCGATCCGGCCGAGATCGCGCAGGTGAAAAACACGAGTGAAGGCGTGGCCACGGTGGCGCTGGGCATGGACTGGAAACCCGGCGACAAAATCGTATGCTTCAAGGAAGAATTTCCCGCTAATTACTTCCCCTGGAAGAGGTTGGAGGCCAAGGGCGTCCACGTGGAATGGCTTTCCGCCACCGATCCGCTGGAGCGCATCGACGAGGCCGCGCGGGGCGCCCGGTTGCTGGCCATCAGCTTTGTCCAATACCTGTCGGGCTACCGGGCCGATCTGCGCTCGATCGGGGAAATCTGCCACCGGCGCGGGTGCTTCTTCTTCGTGGACGCGATCCAGGGCTTGGGGGCGTTTCCGCTGGACGTCGAGGAGATGAAGATCGACGCGCTGGCCGCCGATGGGCATAAGTGGCTGCTGGGGCCGGAGGGCTGCGGCATCCTGTTTGTCCGACGGGAGCGGCAGGACGAGATTGAGCCGGTGGAGTTCGGCTGGACCAACGTGGCCGGCTACAACGACTACGCCTCGCGCGACATGACGCTGCGGCCGGACGCCGGACGGTACGAGTGCGGGACGCTGAACACCATTGGCTGCTATGGGTTACGGGCTGCAATCGAGTTTCTGCTGGAAGTGGGCGGGGAGCGCATCTCCCCGCACGTGCAGGCGCTGGGCGACCGGATCGCGGAGGGCGTGGCGGCCAAGGGTTACGAGGTGCTGGGGCGGCGAACGCCTACGTCGGGGGCGGGCATTGTCGCGTTCCGGAAGCCGGGGGTGGATTGCCGGCTGACGGTCCGGCAACTGAAGGAACAGGGTATCGCCGCCGCTCCACGGCAGGGCTGGGTGCGGACGTCGCCGCATTTCTACATTTCGCCCGAGGATATCGACCGGCTGCTGGCGAACCTCTAGGCCAGAGACGGGGATTGCCTGGCCGCCCGTCTTGTGCTAAAAAATTAGCACGATGGCGAAAACCCACCTGACGGGCCGGCGATGGCTTGCGTTATTGCCGCTGTTGATGGTTCTGGCCGGGTGCGTCCGGCGCGAGGGGCGAAACTCGGACTGCCGGTGGCCGGTGGAGCCGGGCGCGGTCGTGCTCCAGGCAGGCAGCCGGGATTACGCGGGTCACCTGAGGGCGGACGCCGAACTCGCCGAAGAACTGGCGATTGAGTACATGGACGTCCACTACGGGCCGCGATCGCCGGAGGCGGCGGGCCAGGCCAAGAACCGTTGTCTGGGCGTGCTGTTCGGGGAGATCGGGAAGTCGCACGGGGTGACTCCGCGGGAGGTGTTCGCCTTTCTCGACCGGCGCAGCCTGGGCGTGGATGTGGCGTTGAATGCTCCCTTTTTTGTGGCCTATGGACTGGCGGCCTGGTTTGCGGCCGGGCGGCTGCTGCGACGCTATCCGGCGCGGGATGGCTGGGTGCGGGCGGCGGTGATGGTTGCGCTGTGCGCGCTGGCGGCGGGAGTGTTGGGAATCCTGTTAGGGGAGCAGTGGTCCATACTGGCGGAGTCCTTGCGGGTGGGGACCGGCCACCTGAGTAACCGCGTGGAACGACTGCCCTGGGCGCGGAACCAGATGGCGCTCCTGGCGTTCTGCGCGGCGCTGTTCGGGGCGGTGGCGGCGGTTCGGTATCGGCGCGGCGAGGACGTCCGCTAGCGCCGGTTGGGCTCCACCTTGGGATCGATGTAGCGCATGGCCCTTTCCAGGAGCTCGTCGCGTCCGGCGGCGAGGCCTTCGAGGGTGGGCGTGACGACGATGTCGGGGATGATGCCGATTCGTTGGGTCGGGCGGTAATCGGGGTAATACACGCCGATGCCGCTGATCATCGTGTTGAAGCCCCCCGGGAGGGCGATGGACGATACGTCGCCGTCGGCGCCGGCGGTGGCGCCGCCCATGACCACGGCGCCGGGCGCGGTGCGGAAGGCCATCGCTGTGTACTCGGCCTGGCTCTGTGTCACCTCGTCGACCAGAATGACGATTTTGCCTTCGTAGTGGGGAATGCCGGGCGGCAGGGCCAACGGTTCGGTCCAGTAAAACGCGCCGGGGTTGGCGGGATCGGCCTGGGTGAAGCGTACGAACGGCGTTGGCTGGGAAACCAGCAGGGAGCCCAGAGAGAAGACCACGAACTCCGACGGGTAGTTGCGGATATCGATGATCAGGCCCTTTGCGCTCGAGGCGGCGTTGACGTACGAGGGTGAGTCGGCCACCTTCACGGAGCTGAGTTTCAGGTAGGCGATGTCTTTCGAGAGCATCTGGAAGGCGGGGCCGGGACGGTCGTGCTGGTTGGTCCGGCTGAAGTCGAGCAACGAGGACGGGGAGCGGGTGGGGCGCAGGGTGAGGGTGCTGTGGTTGCGCCGGACGGTGAGATCGACGGGCGCGCAGGCGCCGCGGGTGAGGGAGGCGCCGATGTCGCGCAGGCGGGCGGCCTGGTTCGAATCGGCGTAGAGCGGCGTCCACTGGGCGATGAGGCTCGAGATGGACGCGCCGTTCAGTGTTTGGATGACGTCGCCCGGCAGCAGGCCGGAGGCCGGTCCCAGAGTGGGCGAAGTATGGCGAATGACGATGGGGCTGCCCTCCGCAAAGCGGATGTCGACCGGCAGGTAGCAGTCGCCTTCAGGGGGCCGGACGGCGAGGGAACTCCACAGGTTGGCGTGCGTGTCGTTGATTTTGGCGATGACGCGCAGCAGTTCGCGCTGGTAGTCGGCGCCGGTCCGGGCGAGGGCGATGGGCGGGATTGCGTCCAGCAGGACCTGGTCCCAGTAGGCGCCGGCGCCGGCGGGATTGTCGGCCATGATCTCGCGGTTCGGGGAGAAGTAGCGCACGATGTTCCACAGCCGGAACAAGCCGAGCAACTGGTAGCCGGTGTCGGGCAGGTTGACGGACGGGTAGGATTGCTCGTTGTCGAAACTCGGATTGGCGGTGTTGGGCTGGAGGGAGACGTAGAACTGGGCGGGCGCCGGCCGCCGGTTCCTGTAGATCTCCTGGAGTTTGCCGCTGAGATCCGGACCGAGCGCGGCCGTGTCGGAAATCCAGCCGATGTCGGGGGCCAACTGGAGATTCTCCGGGGCGAGCGTGGCGCAGGGAGCGCAGGCCGCGACGGCGCCCTGGTTGCCGATCCATTTCAAAATGGCGGCGTTGGCGGCGGCGGAATCTTCAGCCAGCAGAACGTACGGCGTTGCGCGGAACAGCTCGTAGTCCCAGTGGTGGGTTCCGGAGGTGACCGCGGGATGGTGGTACTTGAGGAATCCCCAGACCTTGGCGAGCTTCGCCAGGTTGTCGATTTGCACCGTTGACAGAGATGTCCGCGAGATGGTCGATCCGTTGTCGAAGTCGTGATCGGTATCGAAGACGCCGATGGGGCGCGACGGCGCCTGGTCGATGGGGACGCCGTCCACCAGCAACTCGAGGTCGTCGACCCAGGCCTTGCCCGAACCCTGAAGGAAGAAGCCGAAGACCAGGGTCCGGGCGGCGCCGTTCCATGGGATGGTGGTGGCGTATTGCGTCCAACCGGACGTTCCCTTGATTTGCAGGTTCTGCGTGGTGGAGAAGTCGACCGGGGCGGCGCCGTTGTCCTCGCGGATCCACAACGCGACGACGTCGCTGACGTTTTCGGTGCGGATGTAGCCGCGCCACATGATGGACCTGCCGGCGAAGTCGATGGGAATGGACTGTAGGAGCGTGGTGAACGACCCCGAAGACGTTGCGGTGCGTTCGACGCGGGCCGAAAAGCGTCCGCCGTGAACGATGTGGTCGTCGACGACGAAACCGGCGGCGATGCTCCAGCCCGCCGGGACAACTCCCGGCGCGGAGTTGTTTTCGAATCCCAGAATGGCGGGCAGCGACTGCCGGGTGGTCTGGGCCGGACTCACGAGGGCGGTGGCGGCCGCCAGCAGAAGAAGGCGCGTGGGCCGGCAGAGCATGATCGACGTCCTAGGCGGAGGCGCGCATGGCGGATGACGATGCGTACCAGTCGAGGTAACGGTGGGCCGCCGCGGTCCAGTCGAATTCGGCCGCTTTGGCGGGGAGGTTGGCGAGGAAGCGCTGGTAGGTTTCCGGGGCGTGGGAGTAGAGCACGATGGCCCGCATGAGCGCGGCGGCGAGCGATGACGTCATGGCGGCGTACAAGGGAGACGCCAGACGGTCGGCGGGGTCGAGGGCGCTTTCGATGAGCTTCCACTCGGCGGCGGGGTCGATGGCGAGGGTGGTGGCTTCGCGGTAGAGCAGTCCGGTGGCCATGTCCTCGACCTGGTCGGCGAGGCCTCCGGTGGCGCGGGCCACCACGGGCGTTCCGGCCAGGTAGGGTTCGGTGGCGGCGCCGAAGGGCTCGTAGAGCGACGGCATGACGGCGTAGGAAGCGCCCTGCATGATGGCGCCGTAGACGGCGGGTTCCATCTGGAAGGGATAGACCACGACTTCGCCGGGGCGGGCGGAGGCGAGGCGCGCCAGATCGGCCAGGAACGGGCGATCGGCCGGGAAGGCGTTCATGTCGCGGGCCTGCGGGGCCAGGATGAAACGGGCCATGCCGGGTGGGATTGCTTCGATGGCGCGGGCCAGCACGTCGAATCCCTTCTGCCCGGGATCGAAGCGGCCGAAGGTGAAGAATACGGGGACGTGGGAGGCGACGCCGGCGTCGAGCCTGCCGAGTTGGCGCGGGTCCCGGTAGGCGGCCAGGGCTTCGAGCATGGCGCGGCGCTTTTCGAGCTTGGCGCGTTCGACCGACGGCGGCTTGCCGAAGCGGCCGTTGGGGATGCCGACGACGCCGAGCACGCGGTATATGCGCTGCAGGTGCGGGGTGAAGTGGGTGCTGAGCAGAGGGTCCGAGGTGAGCTCTCGGGCGAAGGTGCGGCTGACGGTGGAGATGGGGCCGTCGGCGAGCGGCAGCATGTGGGCGCAGACGGAGTCGACGGCCGGTTGGCCTTCGATGTTCCAGAGTTGGGCGTCGGTGCGGTCCGTGATCAGGCCGAGCATGGCCGGGGAGAGCTGGTGGTCGTAGGGATTGTGGGAGGTGACAAAGACGGCCGCCGATTGGAGGAAGCCCTGGAGCAGGGCCAGCTTCGTGGTCAGCGCGACGGAGGCGAACTGCCAGTCCTGGGCGTGGACGATGACGTTGCGGGTGGCGCCGAGGGCGGCCAGGGCGTGCGGAACGGCGGCGCAGGCGAGCAGGCTGTCGCGGAGCAGGGAACAGTCGTCGGCGGTGGCGCAGGGGTCGTGGGAGTAGATGTAGGGGTCCTTGCCTTCGGCGCCGCCGTCGGCGGTGAAGTGGCCGGGGGCGTCGAGGTAGACGCGGCGGACGGCGCCGGCGCGGGTTTCGAGCAGACGCAGGCGGACGGGCCGGCCGCCGAAGGGGACCTCGATATCGGACATCGCGACGAGGTCGGCGTGGGCGGTCTTGAGACGGCTGTGCCAGGGGCTGATGACGATGACGCCGGCGCCAGCGGCGGCGAGGGCCGGGGGAAGGTCGCGCGCGACGGCGCCGATGCCTCCGCTTTTCGCGTAGGGGTTCTCCCAAACGCAGTAGGCGACAGTCCAGGGAGCTTGGAGGGTTCCGCGGGAGGCTTCGAGGCTCGCGACTTCCGACGGGGTGAAGACTTCGAGATTCATACCGGCAACCGTGATGAACGCACTGGCGGAGACGGACCGGGGCGGTGGTGAGCCGCTTCGGGCGTTTTCCGCATATCGCATCTTATCATCCGATGGGGCGGGGGAAGCGATGGGGCGGATGGGTGGGCTGGCGACAGGGACGCCGATGAACGCGGGCGGCGCTCATCGGCGTCGATGGGCTAGCGGGGCGTGGAGTCGGCTTCAAACAGGCGACGGGACGGGTCCACCAGGAACCAGGCGGCCGAGGCCAGGGCGCAGAGACCGGCCGCCGCGAGGAAGGAGGCGGTCCAGCCGTATTCGCGCGCGATCCACGGAGACAGCGACGCCGTCAGGGCGCCGCCGAGTTGTCCGCCCATGTTCATGATGCCGGAGACGGTGCCCGAGGACGGGCCGGCGATTTCCGCGGTTACGGCCCAGAACGAACTTTGGGAGAGGTACAGCGCGCCGGCGCCTCCGGCGAGCACCACGGCGGCGAGCTTCGCGCTTTCCACCTGGGTGCCGAGGGCGATGAAGATGGCCGCGAAGGCGATGCCCACCACGGCGATGCCGCAACGGCCGATGCGGGCGCCGCGGGTGGCGGTGATACGGTCACTGATCCAGCCGCCCACGGGCGAGGCGAGCGCCATGGCGATGAACGGCAGCATGGCCCACCAGCGGCTGGCCTTCAGGTCGAGGCCGCGGACGCTGTTCAGATAGATGAAGAACCAGGTGAAGAAGATATAGGCCGAGTAGCCGTAGGCGAAGTAGCTGAGCGTCATCATCCACAGCTCCCGGCTGGCGAGGATGCGGCCCCAGGGTACGCCGAGGCTCTCCGATTTCTTGGCGTGGGGTAGGCCGGCCTCGATGAGCTCGCGTTCACCTGCGTTCACCCAGGGATGCTCCGCCGGTTTGTCGCGCGCGATGAACCACCAGACCGCGCCGGCGGCGAGGCCGATGGCGGCGCTGACCACGAAGGACCAGTGCCAGCCGTAGGTTTCCATGACATACACGATGAGCGGCGGGGTGACGCCCGCGCCGGCCCCGACGCCGGCGAAGATCAGGCCGTTGGCCAGACCGCGTTCGCGCGAGGGGATCCACTCCGCCACCAGGCGGTTCGAGGAGGGGTAAACCACCGCTTCCCCAATGCCGAGGGCGAAACGGATGCCGATCAGAAGGATGAGCGAGGACGCCAGCGTGGACGGCACCATCACCACCAGCGTGGTGAAGATGGCCCACCATACGACGGCGATGGTGAGGGTCCTGCGGGGTCCGAAGCGGTCGGCCATTCGGCCGCCGGGGGCCTGGAACAGCGCGTAACCGAGTACGAAGGCGCTGAATACGTAACCGAGCTGGATGTCGGTGAGTTGAAATTCCTTGGCGATCGCCTTGCCGGCGATGGAGATGTTCACGCGGTCGAGATAAGCGATCGCGCTGATGAGAAAAGTCCATCCAATGAGGATCCATCGGACTCGAGTGCGATTTACTGCATCCATGAAGCCGCCATCATATCGAAATGGAGGGCCGGCGGTTTACCGGCCCCAAAACCATTTGGCCGCGGCGGGTAGCGGAACAGGGGGCGACTGGCGGGGGGTGGGAGGGCCCGCCCACGACAAGAGTCAACGTGGGCGGGCTGGCAGGGAGGCGCGACGGGAGGAAGGCCGCAGCCCGGCGATTGGTTAGTTCATCACGCAGTAGTCTCCGGTGGATGAGTGTTTCAGGTTGCGCTGGATGAGGTAGTTGCGGGCTCCCAGCGTGGTGTTGTAGTAGGCGCCGTTGCTGCCGAGCGTTGACGCGCCGAAGGTCCAGGCGCACTTATCGGCGTTTTCGGCGCCTTGGGAGTCGGCCCAACCCGAACTCGGGTCGGGGTCGGTGGTGGCCTCTTCAAGTTCATGCGCGACCACCGAGATCATGCCGTCGACGCCGGCGTTGCCGTTGGGACCCACGGTCTGAGCGGCGCAGGCGTTCAGGCAGCGGTTGGCGTTGCCGACGAAGGAGTAGCGGACCTTGCCGTAGGTGGTGTTGCCGGAGGTGTGCCAGCCGCAATACTTCGTGCAGAAACCCGACGTCTCGTTCACGTCGGAGGAGGTCAGCACGAAGTAGACGCCGTTGGCGTTGTAAGGCAGTCTGCCGGACTTCAGGGCGTTGCTGACGATGGTGAGGACCGAGGCGTCCCGCAGCCGCGTTCCTTGCGAGTAGGCGTCGGTGGTGGAGCCGCCGTAGGTCACGTTTCCGGAGACGGAATACGAACTGGTGGAATAGCTCTGATTGATGTTGAAGTAGGGCGATCCCCCGATCGCGTGGCCGAAGTCATTTAAAATCTGGACGCCCTGGGCGTTGTCGGAGCCGTTCGATTGGGCCCAGTTGCCGTAGAAGATGTAGTAAATCGCCGGCGTGTTGATCAGCGGGCCGTTGTGGTAAGTGATGGCGGGCGTGATGACGCCCGTCGAGCCGACGGTTGGCGCCCCGCCCGCTCCCACCGGATTCGTTTCGTGACCGTCCATCTTGAAGGTCTTGTCATCGGAGTCTCGCTCGTCGGCGAAACCCACGGCGGCCAGGCAAGCAGCCAGCGTCAAAGACAGAAGTGTTTTCTTCAATGTGTGTAAACTCCCCTCGACCGGCCGCGCATTGCCCCGGATCCAGATAATCCCCGAAAATCAATGCGCATTTCGACCGGTATGTTAGAAAAGGGTGTGCCTGGCGGGGAAAAATATACGGGCGGCGAAAGAATTTCCGGCGGTCGCGGAGTTTGCCCGAAAGGACTCGGCCGGGAGCGGCATACGCCATAGTAGGAGAGGGCTCATCGACATGCGAACCATTGTCACGTTACTGATCGCCGCCATGATTGCGCCGTCGGCGGAATTGCCGGTGCGGCAGGTTATTTTGTACAAACACGGGGTCGGGCATTTCGAACGGTCGGGAAAGCTGGGGCCGGGGGAATCGGCTCGGTTGGATTTCAAGGCGTCGGAGATGAACGACGTGCTGAAGTCGCTGACGGTCCAGGAGCGGGGCGGGGGCCGGATTTCGGGTCTGCGGTATGACTCGATGGAGCCGCTCGACCGGAAACTGGCGGAATTTCCGTTCAAGCTGGGGGAGTCGCAGTCGTTGAGCGCGGTGCTCGACCAATTGAAAGGGGCGCGGATCGAGGTGACGGTGGGCGGGCAGGCGGTGGCGGGCGCGATTGTCGGCGGGCGGCTGGCGTCGGGCGACGATAAGCGTCCCGAGCGCGAACAGTTGACCGTGCTGGTGGATTCGGGCGAGTTGCGGACGGTGGACCTGGCTTCGGCCTCCTCCATCCGCTTTTCCGAGGCGCGGTTGCAGCAGCAGTTCCGCGACTACCTGGCGGCGCTGACGGCGGCGCGGTCGCAGGATAAGCGTAGCGTGTATATCGATTCGACCGATGGGGCTTCGCGCGAGGTGAGCGCGAGTTATACGATACCGGCGGCGGTGTGGAAGTCGAGTTACCGGCTGCTGATGGATGAGTCGGGCAAGCCGTTGCTCGAAGGGTGGGCGATTGTCGACAACACGACGGCGGATGATTGGGTCAAGGTGTCGCTGGCGCTGGTTTCGGGGCGGCCGATTTCGTTCATTACGCAGTTGTATCCGCCCAAATATGTGAACCGTCCGCTGGCGGAATTGCCGGACGACCAGGCGCAGGGGCCGGTGATGCATGAGTCCGCCTTCGCGGTGGGGACGGGAGCGGTGGCGGAATTGGCCGCGGCGCCTCCTCCGCCGGCGCCGATGATGGCGGCAAAGTCGGCGGGCCGCGCGCGGGTGGCGATGGCGGAGTCGCGGGATATGGCGGCGGCGAGTTCGGTGGCTCCGGCGGCGGCGACGCGCGAGATGGGGGATTTGTTCGAATACCGGCTGTCGCAGCCGGTGACCATCCGCAAGAACGAGAGCGCCATGCTGCCGTTCCTGCAACAGAAAGTGGAGGCGCGGAAGCTGTTGATCTATTTGGGGCAGCAGCAGGGTTCGCCGCATCCGACCAACGCCGCCGAGATCACGAATTCGAGCGGCAAGACGCTGGACGGCGGGCCGGTGACCCTCTACGACGGCGGCGGCTATGCCGGCGAGGCGCTGATGGAGACGCTGAAGGCGGGCGATAAACGGTTGATCAGCTACGCCGTCGACCTGGGGACGCGCATTACCGAGAGGTGGGACTCCAAGCAGGAGGTGGTGCGGGAGGTGCGGGCTTCGCGCGGCGTCCTGACGACGAAGTCGGCCGTGGAGGAGACGCGGACTTACACCATTCGCAATGTGGATCAGAAGGCGAAGACGCTGATCATCGAACATGCCCAGAGGCCGGGATATACGCTGCTGAACCAGAAGCCGACGGAGAAGACGGGGTCGGCCTACCGGTTCGAGGTGAAGCTCGCGCCGGGCGCGGAGGCGGCGTTTCCGGTGGCGGAGGAGCGCGTGTATGAGACGTCGTTCCAGGCGATCAATCTGAGCTCGGACGTGCTGATGGTGTACACGCGGAACAAGAGCATCAGCGAGGCCGGCCGCAAGCAGATCGAGCAGGTTCTGAACGGCAAGGAGCAGTTGGCGGAGGCCGAACAGCAGTTGAACGACGCCAAGAACCAGATCCTGGCCGCCGCGGGCGATGAGGATCGGCTGCGCAAGAACATCGAGAGCCTGAACCGGGTGAGCGGGCAGCAGCAGGCGGTTCAGGAGTACGCGCGGAAGCTGGCGGCGCTTGAGACGCAACTGGCCGGGCTGCGCGACCGCGAGTCGGAATTGACGCGGAAACGGGCGGCGATCCAGGCGGAGGTGAACCGGATGGCAGCGGCGCTCGCGTTCTAACGGGCGCAGGGTGGGGCCGCGATGGCATGGTAGACTCGACGACAACTGTTTATGAGGAACCACAAATTCGGGATCGTGGCCCTTCTTGCGCTGGCGTTGGGGACGCCTTTTGCCGCTGCTCAGCCGGTGCGGATCACCAAGAGAATCGATAAGACGCGCAGGACCTCCATCGCTTGTTGCCTCGCGCCCGCGGCGCGGCCGGAACTCGACATGGGGGCGGCGGCCGAGGATTTCGCGGTGGATGGATTGACGCTGTACACGCGTCCCACGGCGGAACAGCAGGCGGAACTCGAGCGGTTGCTCGCCGAACAGCAGGATCCGAAGTCGGCGAACTACCGGCGGTTCCTGACGCCCGAACAGTACGCCGACCGGTTCGGCCTGAACGCGGGCGACGTCGCGAAGCTGGTGGAATGGCTGCGCGATGAGGGTTTCACCGTGAAGGGCAGTTCGAGGGGGCGCAACTGGATCGCCTTCAGCGGCGCGGCCGGGCGGTTGCGGTCGGCCTTTGGGGCGAATATCCGGCGCTACCGCGTGGACGGCCAGATGCACTACGCGAACTCGGGCCGGCTGACGGTTCCCGAGGCGCTGGCGGGCACGGTGGCGGGCGTTGAGGGATTGGACGATCTTGAGCCGGGACCGACGCCGATCGTCGCGCCGGAAATGAACGGCACGGCGGGCCGGCACTACCTGGCGCCGGACGATATCGCCACCATCTATAACATCAACGCGGCGTATAAGGCGGGTCTCGACGGGGCGGGGCAGAAGGTGGCGGTGGTGGGCACCTCGGCGGTGGATGTCGCCGATATCACGGCTTTCCGCACGAAGTTCAACCTGCCGGCCATGGATCTGCAAACAGTGCTGGTCCCGAACTATCCCAACCCGGGCATCAACAAGGGGAGCCTGCCGGAAGCCGACCTGGACATCGAATGGTCCGGAGCGGTGGCGCGCAAGGCTACCATCATCTATGTCTATTCGACCAGCGCGCTGACGGCGGTGCGCCATGTCATCGACCAGAAGCTCGCGCCGGTGGTGAGCCGCAGCTTCAGCGTGGTGTGCGAGAAGGACTACATTCCCGAGTATTACGGCAGCGTGCTGCAGTATCAGACCCTGGCGCAACAGGCCGCCGTGCAGGGCATCACGTGGGTGAATTCGTCGGGCGATTCGGGCGCGGCGGGGTGCGACGTGAACTCCTCCTCGATCGCGCAGAACGGGTTGGGGGTCCGCTTTCCGCAGAGCGTGCCGGAGGTGACGGCGGTGGGCGGGACGCAGTTCAACGAAGGCAGCGGGTCCTACTGGGCGGCGGCGAACGACGCGAACAGCGCCTCGGCGCTCTCCTATATACCGGAGACGGTGTGGAACGACGCGTCGGCGGGTCACGGGATCCTGGCGGGCGGGGGCGGCGTTAGCGCGGTGTTCCGCAAACCGAGCTGGCAGACGGGGCCGGGGGTGCCGGACGATGGGATGCGGGACATCCCCGATATCTCAATGTCCTCGTCGGTTTACCATGTCCCGTATTATGTGGCCACGGGCGGCTCGGCCGGCTATTACGGCGGCACTTCGGTGGCGACGCCCATCTTCGCGGGCGTGGTGGCGCTGCTGAATCAGTTCCTGACCGCCGCCGGAGCGCTGCAGCAGCCAGGGCTCGGCAATTTGAACCCGACGCTGTACAAGCTGGCGCAGACGGCGCCCAACGTTTTTCACGATGTCGTCACGGGCGATAACAAGGTCCCCTGCTCGGCTGGCTCGCCCGATTGCGTGGGCGGATGGGTGGGATACAACGCGGGGCCGGGGTACGATCTGGCCACCGGGCTGGGATCGCCGGATGTCGGGAACCTGTTGCTGAACTGGCCGAACAAGCCGGCTTCCGAGGCGCTGGTGGTGGTCACCATCACGCCCAATCCGGTGTATCAGCAGAAGGCGGATTCGAGCGGGAACCAGTGGTTTTACACGATCACGTTGACCGAGGAGGCGGGCGTCGCGGCCACGCTATCGAGCCTGACCATCGACGGATCGCCGGTGTCGGCGGCCTCGCTCACGTCGTGGTTCGGCTCGCTGTCGATTCCGGCCAGGGGCTCGCTGACGGTATCGCTGGGCGTGGGGGCGTTGCAGGTTCCCCGCACGCGCGTCTACAAATTCACCGGGACCGACGCGAGCGGGCGCGCCTGGTCGCAGGAGATCCCGGTGCTGTTCAACCCGGCGGTGACCGCGCCGACGGTGGCGGGCGTCAGCAACGCCGCTTCCGGGCAACTGGTCTACGCTCCGGGCATGATCATGAGCGTGTACGGCTCGCAGATGGCTGCGGCGCCGCAGGCGGCCGGGGCGGTTCCGCTGCTCACCATCATGCAGCACTCTTCGGCGACGATTAACGGGGTGCTGGCTCCGCTGTACTTCGTTTCGCCGAACCAGGTGAACGTACAGATTCCCTATGAGACGAAAGCCGGCGCGGCGACGCTGATCATCGATAACGGCCAATCGAGCGTGGCCTATGGCTTCTCGGTGGCGGCGGTGGCGCCGGGGGTGTTCGTGGACTCCGCGGGCGCGCCCGTCCCGTACGCGCAGGGGCGGCGGGGGGATGTGTTGATCCTGTTCATCACGGGACAGGGGCAGGTGAGCCCGGCTATCGCCACGGGGGCGGCGCCGGCGGCCACTTCGGTCAGCCAGTTGCCGGTTCCTCAGCAGGCGGTGAAGCTGTCGATTGGAGGGGCGGACGCGAAGATCCTGTTCGCGGGAATTCCGAACGGGCTGGTGGGCGTCACGCAGATCAACTTCCAGGTGCCCGATGGGGCCCCGCTCGGGTTGCAGAAGCTGGTGGTGACGGTGGGCGATGTTGGCAGCGCCCCGGTGAACTTCACCGTTACGCCGTAAGCGGGTGGAAGCGGCGGGCGACGGGGCCCGCCGCTTACGGTCCTAGCGGAGCAGATGCCTGCCGAAGAACGCCTCGGCCCGGCGCATGGTTTCCGCCGTGGCGGCCTGGTTGGCCGGGTTCGATTGCTTCTTTTTGCCGGGGTCGTCGTAGTTGTGTTCGGCGCCTTCGTACTCAATGAACTCGAGGGCGCTGCCGGCCGCCTTCGCCCGCCGGGCAAAGGATGCGCAGATTTTCGGCGAGACCTCCTCGTCGGCCGATGCGACCATTACGAGCAGCGGGGCGTAGGCGTGATAGGCGCCTTTCACCGCGTCCATGCCGCAGCCGGGGTATTCGGCGAGCGCGGCGCGGAATCCGGAGCGAGGGGTGGGATTGGCGATGCCGGGGGCCTGGTCGCTCATGGTGACCAGGACGGTCATGCCGCCGTTGGACCAGCCCTGGACGCCGATGCGGTCCGGGTCGACGTCGCGCCGGCCGCGCAGATAGCGGAGCGCGCCGTAAGCGTCGAGCGGCCGGACGGTCTGTTCGGAGACCTCGGCCGGGCGTTCGCTGTAGCTACCCTTTTGAAAACCTTCGGGGTAGCCGCGCGGACCGAAGCTGTCCACCAATAGGGCGATGTAGCCGCGATCGGCCCAGAATTCGCCCCACTGCTGGTGGCGTTTGGAAAGGGTTGTGGCGTTATAGACGCCCTTGGCCAGGGAGGAGTAGGGGCCGGCTCGGCCGTGCAGCAGCACGATGGCGGCGTGCTGGCCGCCTCCGGACGGTTCCCACAGGTAAGCGACCAGGCGAGTGCTTTGGTCCTCGCTTTGAAAATGTACGGTTCTGGGGGCGGCGGCGAGTGTGCACGCCGCCAGCATCAACAGGTGAGCTTTTCTCATAGTCAGTCTGGCTCTTGTTTTGGCCAGTCTGGCTATTATAGAGTGCTCGCGGGGCGGCGCTTAGTCTTCTTCGCCCAGGTCGTCCAGTTCGCACAGGACACAGTGGGTGTCGGCGGCGTCCTTGAGGGCGTCGAGGACCTCATCGGTGAGGATGCTGTCGTCTGTCCAATTCGTTTCGGTTTCGGTCATGCTGCTTTCGCCTGTTTAGATGTTGGACCGGTGCGGCGGGATTCAAACTCCGCGGCTCACGCTTCGCCGCCCAGCGCCGATAAAGCCAATATGAGCGACCGGCGTTACGACATCCGCATGCTGTGCGCGGAATTGGTGGAAGTGAGCTGGAAGACGAAAACGGGCCGTGTGCGTCGCGAAACCGCCAGTTTGGACGACATCTCCGAATCCGGAGCCTGCGTGCAACTGGACCAGGCGGTTCCCGAGGGCGCTCGCATCACGGTCGAGCTGGCCAACCGCGAATTCACGGGGAATGTCCGCTATTGCGTCGATCGCGAGGCGGGCTACTACGTCGGGGTCGAGTTCGATCCGGATTGCCACTGGGATCCGGCGGAGTTCGAACCCGGGCACATGCTCGACCCGCGCACCGTGGCCGGCGCTCCTCGCAAACAGCAGTGAGCGAGGGGGCCCGTGAAGGTGGGAACCCACCGGCAAATGATAGAGTGGTGGCGACCACTCATGTATCGGTGTTTACTCCTTCTGGCGGCCGTGTTTCCCGCAGCCGCCCAGCCTGTGCTTTACGCCTGCGGAAACGATAGTCAAACCTATGTGGTGGGTTCGAAGGCGCCTACCAGCGGATTGTTCCATCGCGACCGGGCGGGCGGGTGGACGCATTACGGCTATCATCACCCCCTGATTTTCGGATTCGCCTCCGATCCTTCGCACCCCGGCGCCTTGCTGCTTTCGGCCGGCAACGGGCTGCTGAGGGCGGTCGGCGCGGGCCTCGATTGGACCCAACTGACCGGCAGCGACGTTACCGAACTGCGCGATGTGGATGTCGACCGATCGACCGGCGCGGTCTATTTTGGATACGCCGCCGGCATCCGCGTCACCCGCGATGGCGGCAAGACGTGGAGCGAGCTTAGCGGCGGACTGCATCGGAAATTCACCGAATCGATCCGCGTGGACCGCAAGCGCTCCGGCGTGCTGCTGGCGGGCGGTGAAGACGGCGTGTTCCGGAGCGAGGACGATGGGCGGAGTTGGAGGCTGGCCGGCGCGTCGGGCGTGCAGATTCTGCGGATTGAGCAGTCGCCGCACGACGCCTGCTTCTGGCTGGCGTCCACGCAGGGGGCCGGGCTCTTCGCCTCCCACGACTGCGGCGTGACGTTCGAGAATCTGGGCTTTGTCGGCGTGGGGCGGAACCTGTACGACGTCGCCTTCGACCCCACTACCGCCGGCCGGATCGCAGTGGCGGGATGGGGGCCGGGCGTGGTGGTTTCAACCGACGGAGGACGCTCCTGGAAGCCGCGCAACGAAGGCCTGCCGGGGACGGAGGCGACCGCCGCGGTGTTCGACCCCGCGACGCCCGGGCGGCTGTTCGTCTCCATCCACGATCGGGCGGTGTATGTTTCCGACGATGCCGGCGCTTCCTGGCGCAAGGACGGACTGGAACATACGCACGTCAACCGGTTGCGGTTTGTGGAGGTGGCGCGATGAAGCTGCTGGCGCTGGTTCTGGCGGCGGTTTCGGCGAGCGCCGCGACGCCCGCCTTTGAGGCTCGGGTGCGCTCGATTGTCGATACGGTGGCGCATCCGAAATCGCTCGAAAACGCGAGTATCTCCACGGTCGCCGCCAAGCTGTACCTGCATGAGGACGCGGCGTGGTGTTCGTCCCGCGTCGTCGAGTTGTTCGCCGGCCCGCAATCGGGCGATATGTTCTGGATGTTTCCGGTGACCGCGACGGCCTACCTGGATCGCGGGCAGTTGTCGGCCGAGGCCCGCTCGGCGCTGCGCCGTTCGTGGAAGAGCTACGCGCCCTACCGCGGCGACACCGAGAACCACTTCCTGCTGTACTACACGTCGTTGTACCTGATGTCGCAACTGTATCCCGACGATGGTCCCGAGACGTGGTTCACGGGCAAGTCCTCCAAGGACAACATGGAGGAGGCGCGGCAGTGGATCGAAGGCTGGGTGAAGCTGACCACTACTCGCGGCCAGGGCGAATACGATTCGCCGCACTACATTCAGGAGTACCTGATCCCGGTTTCGTTCCTGGCTGCCTGGGCCAAGGATCCGGCGATGAAGAAGCGCGCGTCGATGATGCTCGACTTCCTGATCGCCGATTACGCGCCCGAGAATATCGACGGCATCACCGTCGGCGCGCAATCGCGGGTGTATGACAAGCAGTTGCTCGAGAAGTCGCTGAACCTGTCGTCGGACTTCCTGTGGCTGTGGTTCGGGCTGGGGCGCGGGCTGACGCCGCCCGGCAACTCCACGTTCTACTATGTCATCGCGAGCGCCTATGAGCCGCCCGAGGTGCTGCGGCGGATCGCCACGGATCGCTCCACACCGTATACGCATTACGAGCGCAAACGCACTCGGAACCGGTGGAGGTTCTGGGATGAGCGCCATGGTCCGGTGTACAAGACTACCTATGTGCGGAAGGAGTACGCGGTCGGCTCCGACCAGGGCGGCGTGTTGCAGCCGATTCAACAACATTCCTGGGACGTGACGTGGTCCGTGCCGGATCCGCGCGGGGTGCAGAATACGTTCTTCACTTTGAACCCGCACTCCTCGCTGCGCGAGTTGCAGACCTACTTCGTCTTTACGTCGGATTCGGGCATCCAGGACGTGGTGTCGTCCAAGAAGATGTACGATTCGCCGGATAAGTTTTCGGGCGGGTCGCCGTACGAGAAGATCGTGCAGGATAAGGACGCGCTGATCGCGCTGTACAACGTGGCCGACGGCGCGCGGTTTCCGCACATCAACGGCTTCTTCTCAAAGGACCTGGCCGAGGTGCGCGAGGATCCGTCTGGTTGGATCTTCCTGCGGGGCGGGGAAGCGCTGATCGCCTGCCGTCCGCTGCGGCCGTACTTCTGGAAGCCGATTGAGGAGGGTGGCAAACGCCTGTTCAGCCCGTACCGGAAGAACGGCGTGGTGGTGCAGGTGGCGGCGGTGTCCGAAGTCGGGGGCATGGACGCGTTCCGCAAGGCTATCCTGGCGCTGCCGCTCGATATACGCCTGGACCCGGTCCCCGCGGTGACCTTCCGGTCCCTGCGCGGCGCCATGATTGAGTTCACCTACGGCGAGGTTCCGAAGGTGAATGGGAAGCCGATGGATTACGCGCACTGGCCGCTGTTTGGCGGGCCGTTTCTGGAGTCGGCGGTGGATTCCGAGGTGCTCGCGATACACCACGGCGGGCTCCGGCGGACGCTTGATTTTCGGAGCCTGACGGTGACGGATTCGGGGCGGTGAAGGGGCAGGAGACAGGAGACAGAAGTCTAGGAAGTCGGGAGGCGCTGCGGCTCTATCCCATCTTTGAGCCGCACTCCGGGCAGAACTTTACTGGGTTGGGTGGCGCGAATCCGCAGCCGGGGCAACTGGCGGCCTTGGGCTTGACCGGTGTGCCGCATTCGGGACAGAACTTGCCGTTGCCGACGGCGCCGCCGCATTCGGAACAGAATGCCGGCTTGAGCGGCGCCTTGCCGCCCTGCGCCGACATCACCGACGGTGACTTCATGTCGATGCCGGAGACGTAGTCGGTCTTGGCGGCCTTGTCGAATAGCTGCTGGCGCGCTGCTTCGGCCTTTGCGTGAGCGTGGGCCGAGGCGATCTCCTGCTCGAACTTCGGCGAACAGCCGTCGCACTGTCCCGCTGATTCGTTCCAGCAGACCTCCGGGCACACCCACTTGCCGCACCGCGAACACTGATGGAAATGCTGCTTGCCTTCCTGAATCGCCTTGGCGAGCGCGGCGTCGTGCGCCTTACCTCCTACCGCCCGCTGAATGTCGTAGGCCGAGTTGCTGGCCGATCCGGCCCAGCCGCCGAACAGGTCCGAGGCGGCGCGCAACAGCCCGCCGGCAGTCCCGATGATCGAGGCGTCGAACTGCGACATGAAGCCGTTGCCGCACTTGTCACAGTGGAACTTGAACTGGTATCCGCGATCAGTGGACAGGTCCTCGTAGTTGGCGACGAATTGGATCATTGACATTTGTGGAAAACGTTGGCCCTTTCCACAATCTAGCATTGGGCGCGGTCGGCTCGCGCAGCTTCAGTCGCGCGCCAGGGCGGCCCACACCAGGGCGGGAATCGCGATCAGGGCCGCCGCGCCAGCAAGCAACAGCAGGACGTGATGGGCGGCCAGATCGTTGACCGAGGCGGGCCAGGATCCGGCGAACATCTGGCTGACAAGGCCCTGCACCCAGCCTGAGGTCGCGCCGATGAAGACTCCCAGCAGCCCGACGACGCATCCGAAGGCGACTACCTGCGCGGCCGTGATCGGGCGGGAGGCGGCCTCCACAGCATCCCGGCGGGCGCGCAGCTGGGCGAGCCACCAGACACGCCCGGCATCCGGCACCGCCGCCATCTGGCGAGACTCCTGACGCGCCTCCTCAATGGCGCCCGCGATGGCCGTGACGTCCCGGCAGAGTTCGCATCCCGCGACGTGGGCCCGCAGTTCGTCCGGCGCGCGCGCGGGCCATCGGCCTTGCAGAACCGCCGATAGGGTTTCGGCCTCGAACTCGCACTCCACCTTCTTCATGAGCGCTCCTTTGCGCTGGACCGGTTCAACAGGAGAGCCAGCTTGCGGCGCGCGCGGGCTAGCAGCGGCTTCAGGCTGGCCGCGCTCAATCCCAGCGTCTGGGCGATCTCCTGATGAGAAGATCCCTCGGCGTAGGCGAGCCAGAGCATGGCGCGCTCACGCGGCTTCAGGCTGGTCATGGCGCGGGCGAAATCGGCTCGGCGGTCCGCGGCGGCGGGGTCCTGGCCGGAAGGGACGCTTTCGACGTCGTGGCCCGCCACGGTCGCCGGAGTCCGCGCGAGGTGGCGGCGGCGGGAGTCTCGGGCGAGGTTGGTGGCGATGCGATAGAGAGCGTTGCGGCGGTGTGCCTCGCTCTCATACCGCGACCCCGCCCGCAGGAACCGGTAGAAGGTCTCTTGCAACAGATCGTCGGCCTGCTGGCGGTCTCCGGTGACGCGCGACAGGTAGGCCCACAGGCCGCGCGCGGTGCGCTCGTAGAAGGCCCGGAAGGCCTCCTCATCCATCGCGAAATCGGCCGAGGCTTCGTCCAACGTGCTGGCTCGCCGCAGGTCGGTGTATGTCATTTCGCGGAACATAGGGGACTCAAAGGCCCGGCTGATCGAGGCGCCGCGGCGTATCGAGCAGGCCCAGGCGGCGCGAGATCACAAAGCTGATGATAGCGGAGAGGACGAAACCGAGTCCCAGGGAGATGGCCAGAACTCCCATGGCGTGGAACGGCTGCGCCGCGCGGTCAGACACCTGGCCGCTCAACAACTGGAGACCGATGCCCGCGGCCACCAGCACCACGCCGCCCTGAATCGCCCACAGAATACGCCCAAAGGGCGCTCCGGGCCCGCGTGGGGCGGGGTCGAGCACCAGCGGCGCCGCCTGCAGGAAGCGCGAGCCGGGCGGCGACTGGATGTAGGCCAGCAGATCCTCGTTATTGGTGAGGCGATCGAGCACCTTCATGTTCACTTCGGCGTGGACCTTGGCTGCTTGCTTCCATCGGCGGGAGTCGAGCAGAGTGCGGACCAGCCACGCGATCAGACTGATCGCCATTCCGAAGCCCGAAAACACGGCGACGCCCGCCAGCAAGTCGCGCCAGATGTCGTCCTCGCGGGGCGGATCCGGCTGTCCGACGTAGTAGGCCGGGTTGCGCCGGATGTCCGGGTGCGCGCTAATGTAGGCCGCGAGCGCGGGATACGGCGCGAGGAACGCCGCGTTCTCCATGAGAGACGGGTCGATCGAAAGCACGCGCCGCACCGATGGCGGATGCTTGTCGAGTAACGTGGACAGCTCCTGTCTCGTGCTCTGCGCGTCCAGGCGTTCGGGCAGCGGCGCGGCGGCGGCCGGTTGGGGTTTCGGCGGGACCTGGGGCGGTTGCGCGACGAGCGGGAGCGCCGCGGTCAGGGCGATGGCGGCGAGTCGAATGGTCCAGCGGTTCGGCATGAGTTGTATGAATCCTCTCTGCCGGTTATTACGCAAGACGGGCGCGAGGGTTAACCGTCGCGCCCGGGCGGGGCCGTTATTTGGGCGCTTCGGGGCGCAGCGCCTGCTTCAGCTTGTCGCCGAAGATCGAGGTGCGCGGCGGGGGCGCCGGCCTTGACGCCGCGACGGCCACGGGTTGGAGCACGGTGGGACGGGGCGTCGCCTCCGCCGCGGCGGGGGTTCCGTTCGCCGGGTCCAGATAGCGCGCCTTCTTGAGCACCGCGCGATCGAGCGAGGTGCTGTAGCTGGTCCAGCAGCCGTCCACGTGACGGTCCTTTTCGACCAGCGCCCGCATGCACTCCATCTTCGAATCGAGGTTGTCCAGGTGATGCAGCAGCAGGGCCTCGGCAAATAGCGGCACCTTCGGCGATCCGTATTCGAGCTCGCCGTGATGGCTGAGGATCATG
This sequence comes from Acidobacteriota bacterium, assembly GCA_018268715.1. Taxonomy (GTDB): domain Bacteria; phylum Acidobacteriota; class Terriglobia; order Bryobacterales; family Bryobacteraceae; genus TMP-7. Next base: position 30,698 of record JAFDVZ010000022.1, read on the forward strand.
TGCTCGACGAGGGTCCTCAGGCGGGGCGGGAAATCCGGCAGCAGGCGCAGCTTTTCGCCGATCATCTGGATACCCATGACGATGTGGCCGATCAGCTGGCCTTCGCTCGAATAGCCGAAACCGCGGTCGTAGGTGAGCTCCTCGATCTTGCCGATGTCGTGCAGCATGGCGCCGGTGAGCACCAGGTCGACGTCGACATGGGCGTAGTGCCCGGCGGTCATCCGCGCCAGCTTGCAGACCGAGAGCACGTGCTCGATCAACCCGCTCAGATAGGCGTGATGGACCACCTTGGCGGCCGGCGCGATCTTATACAGACCGGCGATCCGCTCGTCGGCGAACATCAGTTCGAGCAGCGCCTTCAGGTGCGGGTTCCGCATTTCGGAGACGATGCCGCACAGCTCGGCGAACATCTCGTCGGGATTGCGGGAGGAGGCCGGGAAGAAATCCGCGAAGTCCACCTCGCGCTCGTCCATCTTGGCGAGCTTGTGCAAGGTGAGCTGAGGGCGGTTCTGATAGATCTGATAGAGCGCCTTAACCTTGACGAAGTCGTCGCGCTCGAAGGTGTGCATGACGTCGGAGACGTTATCCCACATCTTCGCCTCGACGTCGCCGGTCCGATCGCCGAGCATCAACGAGAGGTACGGCTCGCCGCTCTTCTTCTGCCGGATGTCCTTGGACTGCACCAGGAAGATCGCCGAAATAACCTGATTCGGCTCAAGTTCGCTTACGTAGGGGGACTTCATTGATCCCAGTTCTAGTTTTTGGATGATGACTGACCGGACTTGGTGGTGATGGTGCCGGGCACGGGCACCATCCACAGCGCGCGCTTGCGATGGGGCGTCTGCGCCACTTCCTTCTTCGAAACGGTCTCCGGCCGCAGCTGGGCCGGATCGGTCCACGAGGTGTCCTTGCCGGGCGCCGCGCCGGAATCGACGAAGCCCGGTTTGATCTCGAGGAAGGCGTCCTTGCGAAGCTGCGTCAGGTACTCGCGCACGGCCGGCTGCATCTTCGGCGAGAACATCTTGTCCATGATCTCGTTTTCGACTTCCTCAAAGGTGGCCTGGCCGGACTTCTGGTGATCCTCGACGCGCAGGATCAGGAATCCGTTGGCGACCTTGATGGGAGGCGTCACGAAGCCGCGCGGCTTGTCCCACACCGCTCCCTCGATTTCGGGCCGCAGTTGGCCCTTGGGGAACGGAGGCATGTCGCCGCCGCTCTGCGCCGTCTGCTGATCGTCGGAGTTGTCGCGCGCCAGGTCGGCGAACTTCTCGCCCTTGGTGGCCCGCGCCGCCAGATCCTTGGCTTTCTTTTCGCCGGCGGCGACGCCCGCCGCGTCGCGACCTTCGGTGGAAACAAAGATCTGGCGCAGGAACACGCGCTCTTCGCGCACGAATTCGTTCTTGTGCTCGGCGTAGAACTTCTGCATTTCGTCGCGCTTCACCTGGACGCGGCGGCCCACCTCGTCGCGCACGACGCGCTCGGTCAGCATGCTGTTTTTCATCTCGTTCCGGTAGTCCTCAAACGGCATGCCCGCCTGTTCGCGGACCCACTGCTGGAACTTTTCCGGATCGGCGATGCCGGCGCGCTTCTGCATGGCGGCCATGGCCTTGCTGACGTCGCCGTCGACATTGATGTTCAGCTCCTTGCCCTTCTGGACGAGGAGGAGCTGGTCAATGCGGTCGCGCAGCGAGTCCTTGGAACGATTTTCGATGTTGTCGGCCAGCCGTCGGCCGCTCAGCCCTTGCTGACGCAGTTCGGCTTCAGCCAGCTTGCGGGCGTGTTCCACTTCGCCGCGCGTGACGATGTCGCCATTCACTTTCGCGATGATTTCCTCAACCGTCAGGACGTCGGCGGCCGCAAAAAGAGGGAGACTGCACGCACCCAAGGCCAGGGCGAAGACGCACTTCATATGGTCCATTATATGTCAGGCTCATGAGCGCTCTCCCTGGCGGTGTTGGGGGCTGGCGGGAGGCGTCGGGTGAACCGCCGTGTGGGGGCGCCAGGGGGCCTACGAGGGACTAAAGTTCCAGCCATAAAGTGGGGGAGTACCGTGGGCGAATAGGACGAGTACACTATTGTCCCGAGTCCCATTCCTGCCCGAATATAGATCGAATCCCGTACAACGGCAGTTCCAGGGCGAGGTGAGTGTGAAGACAGAATCCAACACGGACCGGCGCGGCTCCGACCGCTTCTCGATCGAACGCGAACTGCGCTACAAGGTATTGAACAAGAAAAGCGGCGAAGAGAGCGGCGCCGGGCGCACCATCAACATGAGCAGCACGGGCGTGCTGTTCACCACCGACCAGATGCTGTTGCCCGGGCGCAGGATCGAGGTTTCCATCAGTTGGCCGGCCCAGTTGAACAACAAGTGCGCGTTGCGACTGGTGGCCCGCGGGCGCGTGGTGCGGTTTGACGACGGCAAGGCGGCCATGGAGATTCAGCAGTACGAGTTCAAGACGCAGGCGAAAGCCCCGCTTGTCCCCATTCAGTAAAGCTCCGATTCAATAAAGCAACGTCAGGCGCGTCCTCGAACGATGGTCGCGTCCTTCAGTTTCCCCAGTTCCCGGCGCGCAATCACTGCCCACGCGCTGCCGGAATCCAGCTTCAGGTACGCCTTCCAATGCAGGACGGCCTTCATCGTTTCGCCCTCGGTCTGATAAAGCAGCGCCATGTTGTAGTGCGCGTCGGCGTAGCGCGGGTTCCCTTGTAACGCCAGTTGGTATTGCTCAAGCGCCTTTTCGCGCTGGCCCTGTTCGTCGTAGAGGTTGCCGAGATTGAAGTGCGCGAGCGCGTAGTTGGCGTCGGCCTCGATGGCGCGCAGGTAGTTGGCTTCCGCCTTCTCAAACTGCTTGGTGTTGAAGTAGATGGTGCCCAGGTTGACCAGGGCGCCGGTGGAGTTTGGGTCGAGCGAGATGGCGTGTTCGTAGATAGCGGCGACTTCGGCGATGGGAGCGCCGGAATGCTCCATTTCGAGGCCCTTTTCGAACAGAAGTTCGGCCTCGGCGCGCCGGCGGAACTGCTCGGCGGCCTGGGCTTGTCCGCCGCGTTCGGTGGGAAAAGCCAGCAGCTTTCGGATCTCGGCGGGGCCGAAATTCAGCAGTAACTGGCCGGAAACCGGCTCCATGGCGCCGCCGTCGATGTCGACGCGGATGCGGCCGCCTTCGCTGTAAATGCGGAGTTGGGTGAGGGGGTCGGAGACGTTGCGCATCCGCTGGCGAAGAGCGGTGATGGCGCGTTTCACCTGTAGCGTCGGGACGCGGCTTTCACGCAATTTCCGCAGGGTTTTCAGGGCCAGCAGATCGCTGAGCGAGAAGGTGGAGCGCTCGAGGATGAGTCCTTGTTTTTCCCAACTCCGGAGTTGACGCGCGGAGATTTGGAGAACGCGCTGCACTTCTTCGCGTGAAAACGTCTGTTTTGCCGGAGAAGCAGGCACCGGAAGCATTGTAGCGGTAAACCGCTGGCGGCGACAACGCCGGGCGGCGGAACGGGCGGATCGGCGGCGAAATTCACAACGATTTGGTGTGGAGTTCTACTGCAATTCACTTACACCAAGTCGTCGGCGAGGCACTTGACAGGGGCTTTCAACGCGCTCATACTGAAGTCAGAGCTTATGCAACTCAGTTTCAACAGCGACGCGCTCCGGCTGGTTGAACTTCGCGACGGAGAGACGGGTGTTCTCGAGAAGATGGATCTTCCGGAGGACGTGACGCGCAGGTTGATGGAACTCGGGTTCCTGCCGGGCCATACCGTGACTCCGGCGCATACCGCTCCGGGCGGCGATGCGCGGGTGTTTCGGGTAGACGGATCGGAAATTGCGCTCCGTCGCGACACCGCTTCGCGGCTCTGGGTCCGCCTGGACCCCGCTCAGTCCAACTGAGGACCCGGCGGGTCCCAACATGAGTGATTGCTGCGCACCTCCCGCTGCCCCCACCGTCCGCGCTGCTCGCGAAATCACCATCGCGCTGGTCGGCCCACCTAATTCCGGTAAATCCACCTTATTCAATCGATTAACGGGACTTCGGCAGAAAGTCGCGAACTTTCCGGGCGTCACCGTGGAGCATCATACCGGCCGGGTCCGGGTCGGCGATGCGGACTTGCTGCTGGTGGATCTGCCGGGGATTTACAGCCTCGCGCCGCGTTCGGAAGACGAACAGGTGACGCACGACGTGCTGGCCGGGTCGATGGCGGGCGTCCACAAGCCCGAGGCGATCCTGCTGATCATGGATTGCACGAACCTGGGCCGCCACCTGGTGCTGGCCGCGCCGATTCTGAGCCTGGGAATCCCCACCCTGGTGATCCTCAACATGGTGGACGATTTGCGCCGCCGCGACGGGGAAATCGACCCGCTGGCGCTGGCGGCGCAGTTGGGCGCGCCGGTGGCGTTGATCAGCGCCTACACGGGCGAGGGCGTGGAACAGGTGTCCGCGTTTCTCGAGAAAGTGGCGGCCGGCAAGGCTGCGCGCAAGGCTCCGGTGGTGCAACTTCCGGTGCTGAACGACATCCCGAAGTGCCGCGCCTGGGCCGCTCAGGTTGGCCATCACGCCGACTATCGGCCGCCCGCGCCTCCGCTGTGGACTCGCCGGCTGGACGGGGTGTTCCTGCATCCGGTGATCGGGCCTCTGGTATTTGTGGCGGTGGTGCTAGGGGTGTTCCAGACGATCTTCTCCGGCGCGCGGCCGCTGATGGATGGATTGCAGAGGCTGGTGACGCTTTCCGGCAACTGGCTTGCAACAGTGCTGCCGGATAGCCCGCTGCGCTCCCTGCTGCTTGAGGGCGTTTGGTCGGGAGTGGGGTCGGTGGTGGTGTTCCTGCCGCAGATTCTGCTGCTGTTCCTGTTCATCGGTGTGCTGGAGGATTCCGGGTATCTGGCGCGCGCGGCGCTGATCGCGGATCGTACGATGTCGAAGTTCGGGCTGCAGGGCAAGTCCTTCATCCCGCTGCTGTCGGCTTACGCCTGCGCGGTGCCCGCGATCATGGCGACGCGGACGATCGAAAACAAGCGGGACCGCATCGCCACCATCCTGATTGCCCCGTTCATGACGTGTTCGGCGCGCCTGCCGGTGTACACGCTGATCATCGCCGCCTTCATCCCCAATAAGCCGTTGCTGGGGCCGCTGCTGGGCGGGCAGGCGGTGGCGATGCTCGGGTTGTACGTGGTGGGCTTCCTGGCGGCGCTGGCTACGGCGCGAGTGTTGAAGTCGACGATCCTGAGAAGCGGCCACACGCCCTTCATGCTCGAGATGCCGGCCTACCGGTGGCCGACGTTCAAGTCGATCGGGCTGAGGCTCATCGACCGGTCGAAGATCTTCCTGCGGCGGGCGGGGACGGTGATCCTGACGGTGGCGGTGGTGCTGTGGGTGCTGGCGCATCTGCCCTTGACCAACGGGAAAGCGCCGGCGATCGCTGACAGCCTGGCCGGGACGGTGGGGCGGACCATCGAACCGCTGATTCGGCCGCTCGGCTTCAACTGGAAAATCGGCGTGGGGTTGGTGAGTTCGCTCGCGGCGCGCGAGGTGATCATCGGGACGCTGGGGACCATCTACGGGATGGAAGGCGACGCGCACTCGGTGAGCCTGCAGACCGCGCTGCACGGAGACCTGACGACGGGCGGGGCCTGCGCCCTGCTGATCTTCTTCGCCTTCGCCATGCAGTGCATGTCGACGATGGCGGTGGTGCGACGGGAAACCGGCGGCTGGAAGTGGCCGGCCGTGCAATTCACTTACATGAGCACGCTGGCCTATGTGTGCGCCTTCCTGGTGAACCAGACCGTGTCGCGGCTTTGACCCTCGCTCCGACGCCGACCGCTCGCGGCTGACCGATATAATCGTGGGGTGCTGGTGATCCGTTTGTCGTTGTCCTTCCTGCTATCGCTGGGAGTCCTGTGTGCGCTCGACCTTCGGCAGGCTGTGATTGTGGTTGGCGCGAACGCCTCCAAACCGCAATTGAAGGCGGCTGCGATGATGGCGGAGGAGGTCGAAAAGCGGACGCAGATTCGGCTGAAGACCTCGACGGTGGCCGATGGTTCCGCTATCACGCTGAAGCTCGATCCGGCGGTGGCTTCCGCGGAGGGATTTTCGATCGCGGCGGACGCGCGCGGCGTGACTGTGACCGGTCACGACGACCGCGGCGTGGTGTTCGGAGCGGGCTACCTGCTGCGCCAGTTGCGCATGGGGCGGCAACGGCTGGAACTGGCCGATGGGTTCCGCGTGACAACGTCTCCGAAAGTCGCCGTGCGCGGGCACCAACTCGGGTACCGGCCGAAGACCAACTCCTACGACGCCTGGACGGTCGCCATGTGGGAGCAGTACATCCGCGAACTCGCCATTTTCGGAACCAATACCATTGAACTGATTCCGCCGCGCTCGGACGACGACGCCGATAGTCCGCATTTCCCGCTTCCACAGATGGAAATGATGGTGGAGATGTCGCGGATTTGCGACGAATACGGGCTGGATGTTTCGGTCTGGTATCCGGCGATGGACAAGGATTACTCGGACCCGGCCACGGTGGAGCGGGCGCTCAAGGAATGGGCCGAGGTGTTCCGGAAACTGCCTCGGATCGATGCGGTGTTCGTGCCCGGAGGCGATCCGGGGCACACCCAGCCGAAATACCTGATGGCGCTGCTCGAGAAGCAGGCGGCGAGCCTGAGACGGTATCATCCCAAGGCCGCGATGTGGGTGGCGCCGCAGGGTTTCACCCAGGATTGGATGGATGAGTTTCTGGGGATCCTGGCGGGTGAGCCGAGGTGGTTGACGGGCATCGTGTATGGTCCGCAGAACCGGCTGCCTCTGGCGCAGTTGCGGCGGAAGGCTCCGGGCCGCTATCCGATCCGGCTGTATCCGGATATCACGCATAGCCTGGCGGCGCAGTACGCCGTGCCGGATTGGGATTTCGCCTTCGCGCTGACCGAAGGGCGTGAAGGGGTGAATCCGCGACCGCTCGACGAGGCGGCGGTTTTCCGCTCCACGGCGCCGTTTGTCAACGGATTCGTGAGCTATTCGGAAGGGTGCAACGACGACGTCAATAAGTTCGTGTGGAGCGGATTGGGGTGGAATCCGGAAGCCGCGGTGCGCGATGTCCTGGTGGAGTACAGCAGGTTCTTCATCGGATATGATGCGGCGCAGGGCTTCGCCGACGGGTTGATGGCGCTCGAGCGGAACTGGAAGGGGCCGCTGATGGCCAACGCGGGCGTGGATGTCACTTTGCAGCAGTTCGAGGAACTGGAGCGGAATGCAACTCCGCAGATGCGGGCGAACTGGCGCTTTCAACAGGCGCAGTACCGGGCGCATTACGATGCGTTTCTGCGCGACCGGCTGATTACGGAGACCGAGCAGGAGAACGCCGCCATGGGCGAGTTGGGCGCCGCGTCGAGCCTGGGCGCGTTGCGGGCTGTCGCAAAGGCCGAGGCGATTCTGGACTCGGATCGGCGCACTGAGCGGGCTCTTGAACTGCGGGCGCGCGTGTTCGAGTTGGCCGAGGGCTTGTTCAACAGTATCCGCATGCAGTTGAGTGTTCCGCGCTATCGGGCGATCGGATTGCGGAGAGGCGCTAATCTCGACGCCATCGACTTCGGGTTGAACGATCGCGGGTGGTTGAAGGAGCGCTTCGCCGAGATTCGAGCGGCGTCGGCCGAGAGCGAACGGTTGGATCGGATCAACGCCATCCTGAATTGGACCAATCCGGGGCCCGGCGGATTCTACGACGATTTGGGGAACCTGGCGCTCGAACCGCACCTGGTGCGGGGCGAGGGCTATGAACGGGACCCCGAGTTCCGTGCGTCGCCGTTGGTGGGCTTCGGCAATCGTTACCCCGATCAGGGTTGGCGGGTGTCGTGGTTCACCGACGCCGGTTCGATGTTCGATGCTCCGCTGCGCATGCGCTATGAGGGGCTGGACGCGGAGTCCCGCTACAAGGTGCGTGTCGTCTACGCGGGCGATACGCGCGTGCCGGTGCGCATGACGGCAAATGGAGTCGAAGTGCATGCGTATCGCGACAAGCCGACGCCGGTGGCGCCGGTGGAGTTCGCGCTTCCGCCCGATGCGGCCCGGACGGGGACGCTGACGTTGGAATGGACCCGTACGCCGGGACTCGGCGGGGCGGGCCGGGGCTGTCAGGTCGCAGAAGTGTGGCTGATCAGAATTCCGGAGAAATAAGAAGACAATGACCGATACTCAACGGTGGGCGAATCCCGTGCGCGCGCGGCTGGAGGCCGGGCAATCGGTGTTCGCACTCACCATGACCACCAATAGCCTGGACGCCGCCGTGCTGGGCGCAAGGGCCGGATTCCACTTTCTGTGGGCCGAGATGGAGCATTCGCCGATTACGCTTGAGTCGCTGCGGGCGATGGTGATCGGGATGCATGGCACGAACGTTCCGGTGTTTGCGCGCGTGCCGGTGATCGATTTGTGGACCGCCAAGCGAGTGCTCGACCAGGGCGTTCAGGGCGTGATTTTTCCGTTTACGACGAGCCCGGAACTGGCGGCTCGGGCGGTGTCGGCGTGCAAGTACCCGCCGGTGGGACGGCGGGGCTCGGGCGCGACGCTGGCGGCGATGACGTGGCCCGACCCGGTGGGTCCGTATCATGATTCCGCCGATGCGAACGTGATGGTGATGACGGTGATCGAAGAGGCCGCGGCGGTGGAGCGGATCGATGAGATCGCCGCGACGCCGGGTGTGGATGTGCTGTTTATCGGCACCAGCGATTTGTCGTTCTCCTTGGGGCTGCGCGGACGCCAGAATGAGCCGCTGCTGGACGAGGCGATCGGGAAGATTGTGGCGGCTGCGAAGAAGCATGGCAAGTTCCTGGGGCGGCCGGGCAGCAATCCCGATCAACTGGTTCGCTGGCGTGAGCAGGGATTCCAGCTGTTCCAATTGGTGACCGAGTTGGTCCTGATGAGGAACGCCGCCGACCGGTTGATGGGGGATCTGCGTGCGGCTGGTTTGTAGCCTGTGGGCCGCGCTGGCGCTTGCGGCGGCCGCGCAGCCGAGGGTGGTGAAGCACGTCGTTGTCTATAAGGAAGCGGGCCGCTATGGAGGCTGGCCCGCGAATCACGGCGTGTGGTCGTGGGGTAACGAGATTCTGGTGGGGTTCAGTTCCGCTACGTTCCAACCGAAGACTCCGGACCGCCACCAGTACGACGGCTCGCAACCAGAGCGGCCGTATCTGGCGCGTAGCGCGGATGGCGGCGAGAGTTGGAAGATCGAGAAACCGGCGTCGCTGCTGCCTCCGGAACAGGGTGGGAAGGCGGCCATCGACCTGCCGGCGCCGATGAACTTCGCGGACGCGAACTTCGCCATGACGCTGCGGTTTGTCGACAAAGACACGGGGCCTTCGCGGCTGTGGTACACGATGGACCGCGGCGCCACGTGGCAGGGGCCGTACGCGTTCCCGCAACTGGGGCAGCCGGGCATCGCCGCGCGCACCGACTACCTGGTGGACGGTCCGCGGGAGGCGACGATCTTTCTGACAGCCGCCAAGAGCGATGGCAAGGAAGGGCGCGTACTCTGCGCGCGCACCGAAGACGGCGGCAAGGAGTGGAAGTTCGTTTCGTGGGTGGGTGGGGAACCTTCGGGTTTCTCGATCCAACCGTCGAGCGTGCGCATTTCGCCGAAGGAGATTCTTACGGCGACTCGCGTCAAAATCGACGAGGAGACGACTGGGATCGAGGTGTACCGGTCGCGCAAGAATGGAGAGTTGTGGGCATTGTGGTCGAGGCCGGTGGTGTGGGCCGGGCCTTTCGCCGGAAATCCGCCGAGTCTGATCCGATTGAAGGACGGACGGCTGTGCCTGACCTATGGAGTGCGATCGGCGCCGTACCGGATCTGCGCGCGATTGAGTTCGAATGACGGCAAGACGTGGTCGGACGAGATTGTTTTAAGAAACGACGGCGCGATGTGGGATCTGGGCTATGTTCGCAGCGTCCAGCGCGCCGACGGGAACGTGGTCACGATCTACTACTTTCCCGAACAGCCTCACACCGAAAGGATCATTGCAGCAACCATATGGGAACCCGGAGCCAGGTGAACCCGATTCCGTATCTGGAGACCGTCGATACTCCGACGCTGTCGAACGCCATCGAGGAGTTGAACATCCGGCCGCGATCGGAGGGGTTCGCTCCGGTGGACATCCGGTGCCTGTTTCCGCAGTTTGGCGGAATGTGCGGCTATGCGGTGACGGCCCAGGTGGAGACGGTGACCCGCATGAGCCCCACCGATAAGAACATATTCTGCGACCTTTTCGAGGCGGTGGACGCATCACCGAAGCCGGCGGTGGTGGTGATGCAGGAGATCGGCGGCGCGCCGGAGTTCGCGGCGCATTGCGGAGAGGTGATGGCCACCGTGTTCACGCGTATGGGAGCGATCGGGGTGGTGAGCGATTGCGGCGTGCGGGATATTCCGGAAGTTAGGGCGATGGGCATGCACTACTTCGCGCGCGGGGCGGTGGCGAGCCATGCGTACTTCCACATCGTGCGCGTGGGCGTGCCGGTGCAGATTCAGGGCTTCGTGGTGAAGCCGGGCGACATTCTGCACGGCGATGAGAACGGCCTCATCTCGGTTCCGGAGTGCGACTGGGCGGCGCTCGAGCGGGCGGTGGACGATGTTCGCGACCGCGAGCGTCGCTTGATGGATTTTGTGCGAAGCGAGGCGTGCACGATCGGCGCGCTGCGGAAGAGATTTCTGGAGTAGGCTATGGCGTTTGTGAAGGTGTGCGCGCTTTCGAAGATTGCGCCCGGCTCGGCGACCCAGGTGGAAGCCGGGGGGCGCGAGTACGTCGTCTGCAACGCGGAGGGTACGGTGTATGCGTTGGATGGCGTGTGTCCGCACGCGGGCGGGCCGTTGGGGCACGGGGCCCTACATGGGCATATGCTGGTGTGTCCGTGGCATGCTTGGGAGTTCGATTGCCGGACCGGCGCCAACGACTTCGATGACGCGATCCGCGTGGCGCGGCATGAGGTGCGCGTCGAGGGCGACGACGTCCTGATCGATATTCCCTGAGTGCCTGAACTTCCCGAGGTCGAGACCGTCGTGCGGTCGCTTGCGCCGCATCTGCCGGGGAGGACGATTGTGTCCGCTCAGCTGCGGTCGCGGTTTGTGACTCCTGGCGATCGGGAGGCGATGGCGAGGTCGCTCGCCGGGCGGAGGATCGAGGCGATCCGGAGGCACGGTAAGTTCATCGTTTGCCAACTGGACCGCGGAGTGTTGACGATCCATCTCGGCATGACCGGGAAGCTGCTGCTCGATGGGCCGGAGGGGACGCACAGTTACGGTGTGTTCCGGCTGGATCGGGGAACGCTGGTGTACGACGATCCCCGGCAGTTCGGCAGCATCGAGTATACGGACGCCTTGCCGGCGCGGGTGGCGGATTTGGGGCCGGAACCGTTGGGGATCTCCCTGGAGGATTTTCTGGCGAGGCTGAAGGCTCGGCGGACGCGCATCAAGCCGCTGCTGCTCGATCAGGGGTTCGTCCGCGGGATCGGGAACATCTACGCCGACGAGATCCTGTTTCGGGCGCGGATTCATCCACGAGCGGTAGCATCGCGGTTGAGCCGGCGCCGCGCGATGGAGTTGTACGCCGCCATGCGCGAGACGCTGGCGCTCGCGATCGAACACCGCGGGTCGTCGATTTCGGACTACGTCGACGCGGCCGGGGAGAAGGGCTCGTTCCAACTGCTGCACCGCGTTTATGGGCGGGAAGCGAAGCCCTGCTCCGAGTGCGGTGGGCCGATTCGACGCATCCTGGTGGTCCAGCGCGGGACTCACTACTGTCCGCGCTGTCAACGCTCGTGAGCCGTCATTCGCAGCGCAGGGCGGCGATGGGGTTGACCCGCGTGGCTCGGCGGGCGGGTACGGCGCAGGCGGCGAGCGCCACCGCGCAAAGGGCCGCGGCGACCGCGGCGACTGTCAGGGGATCGTTCGCGCTCACCCGGAACAACATGCTGCTGAGCAGGCGGCCGGCCGCCAAGGCTCCGGCGACTCCCACGGCCAGGCCGATCGCCACCGGCTGCATCCCCTGGCGCAATACGAGCGACCGAACGCTGCCGGCGTCCGCCCCGAGCGCCATCCGTATACCGATCTCGCTGCGGCGGCGCGCCACCGTGTAGGCCAGCACGCCGTAGACTCCGAAGCTCGCGAGCGCGAGCGCCGACAATGCGAACGCGAGCACCAGCGACATGTTGAACCGGCGTTCGGCGACGGACTTGTTCATGATCTGGACCAGCGTTCGGGTCTCCGGAACCGGCACTTCCGGGTCCAGCGACCAGACCGCTTCGCGCACGGAGCCGGACATCGCCTTGGGGTCTATCGCGCTCCGAACGAGCAGCGATGCGGACAATCGGGGACGCTGCCAATAGGGGATGTACAGCATGTTCACCGGGTCCTTGTCGAGGCTGGTGCTGCGGAAGTCCGATGTGACGCCGACCACCTGTGTGACCGTCTCGTTGTGCAGTATCTTGCGCCCGACGGCGTCCTGGCCGGGGAAGAGGCGGTCGGCCACCGACTTGGAGATGATGGCGACGGTGCGGCCGCGATCCATATCCTCGAATGCGCGGCCCGCGCGGAGCGGCGCGCCCAGAGTCTTGAAATACTCCGAACTGATGAAGCGGACGTTGACGGTTGGCCGTGCGAACATTTCTCGCGTATCGTGTTCGTTGCCGACGATGTCGACCCAGGTCTCGCCCTGCAACGGGAGAGCGGAAACGAGAGCAGCGGAGGTGACTCCGGGCATGGCGCGGGCTTGGTCGAGGAGTCGGCGGTAGAACTCGGAGCGCTGGTCGCGCTTGGCGTATTTCTCCGACGGCAGCGCGACGTCGGCGGCCAGGACTCGCTCCACGTCGAAGCCGCGATCGACGCTCATCAGCCGATCGAAACTGCGGATCAATAGCCCGGCGACGATCAGGAGGACGGTGCTGAGTCCTACTTCGGCGGCCACCAGCGTCTTGCGGACCCACACTCCGCGAACCCCTTCGGTGTTGGCGTGGCTGGCCGACTTCAGCGACTCCTGCGGATCCTGGCGGGCTGTCCGGATGGCGGGCAGGATGGCGCAGAGTACGCCGCAGGCTACCGATACCGCAACGGCGAAGAGGAGAGCATCCCCGTCCAGACGCACCTCGCCGAGACGGGGAAATCCGGCGGGAGCGAAGCTTAGCAGCACCTTCAACGCGACTTCGGCGAAGACGACGCCGAGGAGGCCGCCCGTCAACGCCAGGGTGAGGCTTTCGACCAGCGTCTGGCGCACGAGGGTGGCGCGGCTGGCCCCGAGCGCAACGCGGATCGCGCTTTCGCGGCTGAGTCCGGCGGCGCGCACGAACCAGAGATTCGCGAGGTTCACGCAGAGGATCAGGAGCACCGCGGCGACGGCGCACATCACGACGATGAGTCCGCGGCGGGAATCGGCCACCAGGATGTCGCGCAAGGGCTGGATGGCGGCCCGTAGCTCGATCTTCTCGGGGATCGAATTCGTGATGCCGGCCTGTATGACGTTCACCTCGCTCAACGCCTTCTCGGGCGTCACGCCTGGGCGAAGGCGGCCGATTACGGTCCAGTTGAAGTCCCCAAAACGGTCCTTCAGGTCGTCGTCGGTGTAGCCCAGCGGGGTGAAGAGCTGGACCGTGGCGGCCGCGGCCATGCTGCTGCCCAAGCCGGAGGGCATTGGCGAGCGCCAGCCTTCCGCCGCGACTCCAACGACGACGTATGGCTTGCCGTCGAGCTGGATGGTGTGTCCTACGACCGACGGGTCCGCGTGGAAGCGCTGGGTCCAGAGCGGGTTGGAAAGGATGACGACGCGGTCGCGGTCCTTGCGCTCCTCGGCCTCCGTGAACGGCCGGCCGAGGGCCAATGGCGCGCCGAGTACGTCAAACGTATTCGCCGAAATGCGCAGTCCACGGGCCGCCATGGGTTCGCCGGCGCCGGTGAGATTCAACGACGTCCAGTTCATCAACGCCAGCGACTCGAAGCTGGTGGACCGTTTCTTCCAATCGAAATAGTGGGCGAGATTTACCGGCAGCAACGGGTACTGCCGCGCCACCTTGGGCACCACTTCCGCGACGTTCACCAAGCGTTCCGGTTCGCGGTAGGCGAGCGGCCGAAGTAGGACGCTGTTCACGACGCTGAAGATCGCTGTGTTTGCCCCGATGCCGAGCGCCAACGTGAGAACGACGAGTCCGGCGAATCCGGGTTCGCGCGTGAGCATCCGGGTGGCGACCTGCAGATGGGAACGCATTCTGCAATGAGGTACGCAGGGCGCGGTGGCTGAGTTCCGCTGCTGCTTAGCGCGATTCCTGGATCGTCAGTCGCTGGTCGGCGGTTACGTTGGCGAGCTTCTGGCGGATGCCACTGGGCCATTCGATCTCGATGGTCGCCGCCTTTGTCTGCGGGCCGAGGCCGAAGGTCAGCGCGAGGTCGCTCTGGGAGCAATAACTCGAGCCGGAATGGACGGTTTGCGACTGTCGCACGCCGCCTGCCTCGACGGTGACCTTGGCGCCGATCCCGCTGCGGTTTGACTTCGCGCCCGCGAGCTTCAGGTGGAGCCAGTGGTTCTTATTTCCGCCGTCGTTTCGGAACAGGTATGCCGGCCCGTTGTTCGTGCTGACGACGATGTCCAGGTCGCCGTCCTGGTCAAAGTCGCCGTAGGCGGCGCCCCGGGCGACCATCGGGCGCAGGAATTCCGCCGTTTGGCGGGGCGTCGCGTTCTCGAAGCGGCCCTTGCCGAGGTTGTGGAACAGCAGTGGCGGTTGTTTGAATTGGATCTTCGGTTGCACCCGTCCGATCTCTTCGTCGATGTGGCCATTAGCGCAGAAGATGTCTTGCCAGCCATCCAGATCATAGTCGAAAAAGAAGAGACCGAAGGTTAGGCTGAGGAGGCTGGCTCGGCCTAGTGTGGAACGCGGAGCCTCGTCGACGAACAGCGAGTTGCCCTCGTTGTGATAGAGGCCCAGCATCTGATTGGAGAAGTTGCCGACCAGCAGATGGGGGCGGCCGCTATGGTCGTAGTCGCTGGAATCGACGCCCATCGCCCCCCTCGCTACGCCGTCCTCGCCGAATGCGATCCCCGCCGCGACCGCCTCCTCCACGAATGCGCCGTTGCGGTTGTTGCGGTAGAGCTTGTTGGGCTGCGTGTCGTTGGATACGAACAGGTCGGGCCAGCCGTCGTTGTTAAAATCGAGGACCGTGACGCCCAGCGATTTGCTGGCCGCATCGCCAAGCCCCGCCTGTTGCGTCACGTCGGCGAAACGCCCATTGCCGAGATTTCGATAGAGCTTTGACGACACGCCTTTGTACGACTCCGGGGTGCAGTAGGACTTGGTTGCGCCGTCGAGCGAACACCACAGATCGCCCTTCTGGGTCCAGGCTACGTAGTTCGCCACAAACAGGTCGATCAGGCCGTCACGGTCGTAGTCGACCCAGGCGGCGCTGGTCCCGAAGTTCGTGTTGCGGATGTTCGAAGCCGCGGTGACGTCGCGGAAACGGCCTTTGCCTTCGTTGTGGAATAACCGGTCGCCCTCAAGCGCCGTGATGTAGACATCATCGCGGCCGTCGTTGTCGTAGTCGCCGATCGCCACGCCCATCCCGTAGAGTTCCACGTCGAGTCCGCTGCCGGCGGTGGCGTCGATGAAACCGCCGTGCTGATTGTTCCTGTATAGGCGGGCCGTGGTCCGGCGTCCTTTGGGCGTCCAGTCCCTGGAGTTGACGAAGAGGATGTCGAGCCATCCGTCGCCATCGGCGTCGAGGACGGCGACGCCGGACCCCATCGTTTCGGGAAGGTACTTCTTGCCCGATTTGCCGGCGTTGTGCGTGAACCGGATTCCCGATTGGGCGGTAATGTCAGTGAATCGAACCTGGGCTACGGCGGCCAGCGCCAACAGGAATGGGAGCAGCCTCATTGTCGGGTCCCCAGGGGAGTGGACTCGTGGTCGTGAATCATCTGGCGCTCGTTGTTGTCTTCCGGGCTGACCATGCGGGCCTTGGCGGTGATGGCCTGGGAGGACTCGTCGGCCTTGAACCGCCGGAATAGAGTCTCTTCCCGCTTCGCCTTCTCGGGCTGGCCCATGCCTCGGTAAACCAGCATGAGCGTGTAGTGCGCCTGGAGATCCTCTGGATCCACGCTTAGGGCGGACAACAGGGCCTTTTCCGCGCCGGCGTAATCGCGTTTCAGGAACAGCACGCGGCCGATCTGATTCTGCACGACGCGGTCGCGCGGATACTGAGCGGCGACCGTGCGCAGCGATTCAAGAGCGCCGTCATAGTCGCCGTCCGCCTTCTGCGCCAACGCTTTGAAGAAGTGAATGCGACCGAGCTTGTTGTTGATGGACAGGGCTCGCTCCAGGTACGGCTTGGCCGCGTCGGTCTCACCTTCCTGGATGAGCGCTCGCGCCACGTTCAACCAGCCGTCGGCGTACTCGGGTTCCGCCTCCGTCACCTTCTTGAAGGCGTACTCGGCGCCCTTCAGGTCGCCTTGCAGAAGCAGTCCGATCCCCCAGTCGTTCCACCGTTCGCGATCCCTCTTTTGCGCTGTTGGCTCCCACGTCGGA
This sequence comes from Acidobacteriota bacterium, assembly GCA_018268715.1. Lineage (GTDB taxonomy): Bacteria > Acidobacteriota > Terriglobia > Bryobacterales > Bryobacteraceae > TMP-7. The sequence continues at coordinate 47,224 of JAFDVZ010000022.1, forward strand.
ACGCCGAGTTCGAGCTTCGCCGAGGACTGGGCGATAGTGATGATGGGCAGATTCGGTATCTCGCCCTTGATCTTGCCCGAAACATTGGCCGGGATGTTTGCCTTGTCGAAACTGAACTCGCGGCTGTCGAAATTGACGTTGACCAATTCCGGCGACCCAGGTTTCGGTTTGCCCGCGTAGGCGAACTGTGTGTAGTAGTGTGCGAATTTGCGGTAGTTCAGCTTGGCCTGGACGCTGATAGGACCCTTGGCGTCCTTCGGGATGTTCAGGCGGAAGTGCGCCACGTCGGCGGCTCCAGGCGGGATCAATCGCACATACAGCACACTGCGCGACTGGAAAGCGTTGCGCTTATTGATCATGTTGCCGTCGGCGTCGAGTTGGTAAGAGCGGTAGAAATGCGCGCCACGCTCGACCGGGCCCAGGCCGCCGTCTTCAACCTTGCCGCTCCAGAAGATGGTCTTGCCCGACGCGTCCTTGGCGATCAACTCCAGCCAGACATCGAACGCGTCGACGGTTCCACCCGGGAAGAAGTGCCCGATCTTGCGCGTGCGAACGACTGTGTCGATGCGGACCGTGGTCCCTGGCGCGAAACGGGCGCCGGAGGTGTCGATGGGCGCCGCGACTTTGCCGATATCTCGGATCAGCACGGCTCCGGTCTGCTCGGCTTCCTCACCCACGGCGAATGTCGACATCAACTGCGGGCCTTCCGGCGAGCGTCTCCGCATCTCGGTCTGACCCTTGGTCTCGTCCACCGGAGAGGCGGCGAAAATGTCCACTGTGATGAATCCCGACTTCAGAAACTTCTCGGTCTCGCTTAGCTGAGTCTGGTCGTGGTTTACAAAAGGTAGCGCTGAGTTGGCGGCGATGAAGCGGTGCGAGTGCACCTTGCCGTCACGCGCGCCTGCGTCCTTGGATGCGACGAGGGGCATGTGGCAGTCCGCGCAAACCTGGCTCTTCGCCGGGTAGTAGAAACTGCGCGCGCCTTGTCCGGAGACTCCGCTGGCCTGCCAATTGTCGTAGTCGTTGAAGCCGCGCAACCAGCGGTAGTTGTTCACCGGGGCGTCCAGGTGGACTTTGTGACACGTCGAGCAGAACTCGGAGTTCGACTGCATAAATGGCTTCATCATCACGCTGCGGTGCGGGCCGGGGTTCAGGTAGGTGAGGAACCGGTCGACGCGGCGTATGAGCGGGTTATGACTGGAGGCCAACTCGTGCAGCTTCGGGTACTCGATGATGAATCCTGAATTGCCCATCGTGCTGTCGATATGCACCATGGCGTGGCAGGATAGGCATCCCAGGCCGTTCTGCGCTTCAGGCGTGTCGATCTGATCCTTGATCGGCTTCTCAAAGCGCCCGTTGAAGAAAACCGCATGATCGTGGCAGGCGGCGCACCACTTGGTGGGCTGCGTTCCGGCAACATCCTGCATGTACTCGATGGACTTTCGGTAGAACTGATTATTGAATGAGGCGAAATGGTGCGCCGAACTGTTCCATTGATCGTAGATATCCTTGTGGCATTCGGCGCAGAGCGTCGAGTCCATGAAGAAGTTGGACGGGATGGTTTGGCCGGTGTTTGTGTCCGAAGAGGACGGCCAAAACGGGGACTTGGGGCCCGCGCCTTCCTCCTGCATGGATGTTGGGACAAGCAATGGATTGGTGATCCGGTCCCTGGGATCCGGTGCGAGTCTCCTCGCCACCGTCATCCCGACTGGAAGCGCCAGCGCGGCCATGCTCCCCGCCAGGACCGCGCGCTGAAACGCCCGCTCGCGGGATCGGATCGACCAGTATAGAAGCGCGCCGACTGCCGCGACGCCTGCGGCGATGTGGAGGATGAGAAGCCAGCGGAAGTCGCGGGTGTTGCCGGTCGCAACGATGGCGAGGCCGATCAGCGCGGAGGCGGCCAGGGGGACCGTGGGAAAGCGGCGAACCGTCCGGAACGCGCCAAACGTCAGCATTAGCCCGAGCGCCAGGTGGAGCACGACGTTCGCCATGTAAAACAACGAGGGCGTGTTGAACGCGGCGATGTAGCCGGTGTTGAGGAGAAGCACCAGCGTGAGGATTCCAAGGAGTCGCAGTCTCATGGTTTCACGACGAAGGAGGAACAGGCCTGCGCGGCGCTGCCCGGCCCAGGTATTAAGGGTTTATCACACCAACGGCGAGCGTTCGATAGTAGAAAAAGGGTATTGAGTCGGACGATGGAAGACGTGCCTCCACCGAGGAGGAAGGATTCGCAATATTATCAATAGCTTGGCGGGATAGTCGCTGGTTTGACGGGCCCTGGAGAAACGAAACAGTGTTGAAAAATACACGAAGAAGAAAAAATTGATCGCCGCGCTTGCGGCGCCTGGGGGTGGATGCTATATTGGTTTTGCCGCCACATGGAAACGCAAGCGCGAACGAGCGGAGCGGGGTGCGGCAGTCCGCAAGGGTAGAGAGTCCGGAGCAGTTCGAAGTAGTTCCGAATCCCCTTTTGGTTTAATTCCAAAGATTTTCCAGGGCAAGG
>JAFDVZ010000023.1:0-251836 GCA_018268715.1 Acidobacteriota bacterium
TGATCGGCATGAGATTGGAACGGTGATCGCCATCACTTTGGAATGGTGATCGGCATGAGATTGGAATCGCGATCGGCATCACATCGGAACGCTGATCGGCATCGCTCGGAATACGCACCACGGCGAAAAGCGTTCTTCGATCATCACGACCAACACCGCCTTTTCCGACTGGGGCAACATTCTGTACAACACCACCATCGCCACGGCGATCGCCGACCGATTGGTGGAAAACTCCGAAGTTTTCCTGCTCGGCGGAGACAGTCTCCGCAAAGCCAACAAGAATCCACATCCGCCGGCCGAATCCTGAAGCCGGCCCCGAAGAAGCGCCGCGCTGTGGCGATATCCCGGTCCGGAGGAGTCCGCCGGGTAACCCCTCAACGGCGCTGACAATGAGGGCGCGGACTGCTCCGCGCCCTTCCGCTTCCTCGATGTTCAACTTCAGCGCCAATCATCTCCTACTGCTCTCGCGGACGGAATGCCGCGGCTTTGCCGTGCTGGTCATGAGGGATGATTCGACCCGCCGCGTTTACCGGCTATACGACTTCACCAACTCCCACCACTTCACACCAGGCCAATACTACTGCGTGTCGGGAAAGGTCAACAGCGCCGATAAACTCTACCTGGCGGTCGAATCCGTCAAACCGGACACCAAGCACGCCTCGGCTCCCACGGTTCCTGCTCCTGTCGACGGCGTGGGAGGACGGCCTATGCGGTGATCGCTCACCGGCAGGGAACAAACTCGGCCACCGGTTGCACCCGCAGCCTGCGCCGTTGTGTACCCAATCGACGAAATCCGCCGCCCGTGGATCCCTTATCCCGCTGAAACCGGCTCCCTTTTATCCCGCTGCTAACAGGCAAAGGCCTCGACTGGTGCAGGCTCGTCGTTGACGTCTATCTCCGTCCCGTCTTTGGCGACATGAAGAGCGAGGCGCTCACCAAGAAGGACGTCACGGAGTACATGGACGACCGCCGCAAAGCCGGCCGCAAGAACGCCACCATCAATCGTGAAGTGTCGCTGCTGCACCGCGCCTTCACTCTGGCAGAACTCGATTTCCCGCGAATCGCCAAGCTAGCAGAGAACAACGTCCGCAAAGGGTCCCTGACGGTTCCACAGTACGTGAAGCTTCTCCGCCATCTGCCAGAGCACATCAAGCCAGTGTTCCAGTTCGCCTACAAGACTGGTTGTCGCCGCAGTGAAATCCTCAGGTTGACGTGGTCCAGAGTAGACCTGGAGCACGCCATTGTCCGTCTGGAGCCAGGAGAAACGAAGAACGATGGCGGCCGCACGATTCCATTGACCGCTGATCTGGTCAGCGTCCTCGAGGCACTGTCGCGCACCAGTGAGTACGTGTTCCTTTATCACGGCAAGCCGATCAGGAGCATCAAGACGGCCTGGAAGAGCGCCTGTGAAGCCGCTGGCATGCCCGATCTTCTGTTCCACGATCTCCGCCGCACAGGTGTCCGCAATCTGGTGCGATCTGGCGTTTCTGAACACGTCGCCATGAGCATCAGCGGCCACAAGACCCGTGCCGTGTTCGACCGCTACAACATCGTTTCCGAACAGGATCAGAGGGAAGCCGTGGCCAAGCTTGAAGCCGCTCAGAGTGTCCTGGAGCGACAGGAGAAAGCATGTTGCCCTCCAAGATGGATCGCTTCATGGTGAGCGTGGAACCGACGAAGAAATCAATAGAGATCAGCGAAACGGCGAAATCCAGCGAGGCAATCGAGGAGATCAGCGGCCCTCAGTCTGAACCCGAACAGAAGTGAAAACAATCATACCGACCAATCATACCAACGAAAAAAGAGCAGCTCGAAAGCTGCTCTTCTGTGAGTCTATAAGTGCTGTGTTATCAATAAGTTGGTGCGGATGAGAGGACTTGAACCTCCACGCCCTTGCGAGCACTAGAACCTGAATCTAGCGCGTCTGCCAATTCCGCCACATCCGCACGTGTCGGGCAGGTACTCTTCTATTTTCGAAGACCGGACGCCCGATGTCAACGTTCCGCAACAATTTGCACGTGGATTGGTCACTCGTATCGGAGCGCGACCACCGGGTCGAGCCGCGCCGCCTTGTTCGCCGGCCAGATTCCGAAGAATAGCCCGATCCCCACCGACACCACCACGCCCAGTCCTGCCGCCCACAACGGCACCGATGTGGGCAGACTCGGGAAAATCAGACGCGCCAGCATCGAGATGATCCAGCCGAACGCCATGCCGACGAATCCGCCGAGCCCAGTCAACACCACCGCCTCAGTCAAAAATTGCACGATGATGTCCATTCGCCGCGCCCCGATGGCCTTGCGCACCCCAATCTCCCGCGTCCGCTCGGTCACCGACACCAGNNCACCAGCATGATGTTCATCACCCCGATGCCACCCACCAACAGTCCGATCGAGCTCAGCACCACCATCACCAGCGCGGTCACGGACGTAATCTTGCGGAAATCCTCCACCATCTGGTCCGACGTCGAGATCGCGAAGCTGTCTGGTTTTGAATAACCGTCGCGACGCTCCACCCGAAGCACGGCCCGCACCTCGTCCTCGGCGGCCGCCATCTTCCCTTCCTTCGGCACGACAATCAGCATGTTCTCCTTGGCTGCGGGATACAACTTCTTCATGGTGAAGTACGGCAGCAACACGCGGCTGTCCTGCTGGCCCGGAAACGACGCGGCTGGACGCTTCATCACGCCCACCACCTCGAGCGCGTGGCCGTCCAAGTCCACCGATTTTCCCAGCGCGTTCTCATTGGCGAACAACGCCTTGTTCACGTCCTCACCAATCACCACCACCGGGGAATGATGCTCATTCTCGACATCCGTCAGGAACCGGCCGTACATCATCTCCGCCTGCCCGCCCCCCGCCGCATAGGCCTCCTCGGTTCCGCCCAGGTCGATCTGCGCCATGTCGTTGCCCTTGTAACGGATCATGTGGATCTGCGGCCCGCGCGAATTCATATCGAAGGGAAACAGGTACGGACTGACGTGCTCCACCGACGGGCAGCGATCCTTGATCGACACCGCGTTTTCATACGTCAGTGGCTTGCGCTGCCGCTCATCCGCGCTCAGGTTGCCGAAATGCGGAATCTTGAACTTGAACACGACCAGATTCGTGGCGCCAAAGCTGCGCAGCACACCCGTGATCGCGCCGTCGAGTCCAGTGATAATCGACCCGACGCCGATGATGGTGCCTGTGCCGATAATCACGCCGAGCACGGTCAGAAACGCCCGTAGCTTGTGTTCGCGGATGGTGTTCAGCGCCAGCATCACTGCGGAAAAGATCTGTCTGAAGTTCATGATTCGGCCCTCAAGGCTTCAATCGGGTCGAGCTTGGCCGCCTGGCGGGCTGGATAAATGCCGAAGAACAACCCCACCGCCGCTGACAATCCAACCCCGATCACCACCGACGCCAGGGGCAGACGCATTGGCACCGGCGTCACCGTCCGGACGAGCACCGCAACACCCCAGGCGATCAACACGCCGATCAAGCCGCCTGTACCGGCCAGCATCGACGACTCCACCAGAAACTGGTTCAGAATATCCTGCCGGCGGGCGCCCACCGACTTCCGGATGCCGATCTCGCGAGTGCGTTCGGTCACCACCGCCAGCATGATGTTCATGATCACCACTCCGCCCACCACCATGAACACCGACACCACCGCTACCGCCGTCGCCGCAATCGCGCCGGTCAACTGCTGCCACGCGTTCACCAGCGAATCGGAGGAGATGATGGCGAACGTGTCGTCCTGCTTCGGCTTCAGATGCCGGTAGGCCCGCAACAGCATCCGGACCTCATCCTGGGCCTGGTTGAGAACCGTCTGGTCTCGCGCCACGGCGATGTACGCCATGCCGTTGCGGGCGCCGTACATCTTAAAGTACGTCTCGATCGGGATGATGACGAACAGGTCCTGACTTTGGCCGAACACGCTTCCCTTGGGCTTCGCCGTGCCGATGACCTCGAACGGCCGCCCTTCGATGTTGATGGTCTTGCCGATCGGGTCGACGTTGGGGAACATCCGCTGCCGGATGTCGCTGCCGATGAAGGCGGCGGGCAGGTGGTGGCGCTCGTCCACTTCGGTGAAGAACCGGCCGCTATCCACCTGATAGTTGTTGATGACCGCATAGTTCGCGGTGCCGCCCATCACGCTGACGGATTCCTCGGTCTCTCCCCCGTGGGACACCTTGGTGCTACGGCTGGCCGCCAGACCGAACTCCTTCACCAGAGTCGCCTTGCTCTTTAGAAACTCGAACTCGTCAACCTTGAGCTGAGGGTTCTTCTTCTGGAATTCCAGAAACTTCTTCGGATCCCAATCGCCGATGAACGCCATCCGAACGATGCGGAACCCGTCGGCGCCCATATTGGACACGTTCTCGGCGATGTACATGTTCATGCCGTTGATGATGCTCATCACGGCGATCAGCGTGGTGGTGGCCAGGATGATTCCGAGCAAGGTCAGGAAACTGCGCAGTTTACTCGACCGGAGGGAATCCATCGCCAGGCGCGCGGCCTCGACAAACGACGCGTTGGTCTTCACTACTACTCAGGACGGTATTTTCTACGCGGTTGTTCCCTGAAATTAGCCATTTCGATACTCCCTGGGGATACAGTTCTTTCGCGCCAACCCTACTGTTATCCACGCCTTGCCGGGAACGCCGGCCGGGCGCACGATGGAAACAGGTGCCGTGCGATGATTTCTCTGCTGAGAACCGCTGGTAAGTTCCGCGAGCGCCGCCGCGCGCTGGCCGAGGACCGTTCCGGGCAGGACATGATCGAATACGCGCTGCTGGCGGCCGCCGTGGCGGTCCTGGTGGCAGCCGCCTTGCCGACCGGGGTCTACACTCCGATCAGCACACTGTTTTCAAGCATTTCCTCCGCCATGAGCGCCAGCTAGTTGGCCGCCCGGGGCGTGCTACGGAGATACAGTTTGAAGCCTTTTGGCACTTTGGCGCGTGGAGTTGTCATGCGGATGGGCCCTGGCGCGCGCGTGAACACGGTACTCACGTTCTTTCCCGACATCGGCCCCATCTTCTCGTTCACCAGCACCTTGTCGCCCATGGTGTAACGATCCTCCAATTCGAGCATGTTGCTGCGGTTCCGGAGGTCGACGATCCTGCCATCCACATCGAAATGGGTGAAGACGAAATCCACAATCCGGAACCCTTGCACCATTTCGAGCACGGAGATCCGCCCGTACAGCAACGCCCCTTTCGGGACGACGACGTCTTTCTTCTTCTTGATGGTCTGGTGAACCCGCGCGGCTATCGGATCGCCAACCGCCGACGTATCGCTGTCCACCGGCGTCTCCAGGGTCAACTCGATGTTGATCTCGTCGGGCAACTCCGATCCGGCCCCGGCCGACGGCGCCACGGGCGGCGAAGGGTTTCGGAAGTCGGCAAAATGGGTTTCGCTGTGGATTTCCTGTCCGTCCGCGGCCACCGTGACCAGTTCGGAACTGGACGGCAGCAGCGCGGCGGAGTTCCCAATGCGTACGCCAGCGTACTCGAGCCGCTTCACAATGGAGGTGTAGCCCAGGGCCGCCGGCAGCGCGTCCGCGATCAGCTCGATGCGCGCCAGCCGGCCCGAATCCTTCACCACATCGAGAAATCCGTGGTAGGCGGTCTGGGTATCGCGGCCGCCGACGCTCAACTGCCAGTCGCTTGAGGACGCCGGAACACGGAAATTGAAGCGCCGCGAAGAGGGATCATTCGCCTCCGCCGGCTCGCTGAATTGAACGCGGCTATTTGTGAGCAGGACACGCGGGTGCATGGCGAAATCGCCGTTCGAGACAGTCCCCAGTACGAGTCGCGGCAACTCGTCGGCCGCGATGGGGTCGCCGCCGCGCCAGGCGAACAGTTCCTTGCCGGACACGTACGACACTTCGACACGGACGCGGTCCAGCAGGTCATAGGACTTGGAGCCGGCCGTCCGGGATTTCCGTTCGATCAGCTCCGAACAGGTGTAGTCGGGCGCCCGACGAATGTCGTCGAGCAGCTTCTGTTTGATCGTCGCCAGCGCCGGCGGAACCGCTGTCGTCTGCGCTTGGACCGCGAACGCTATGAACGCGAATGGCAGCGCGATGCGAAACATGGCGTCCTCATTATTCCGCAGCGCGCCGGGGAGCGCCACCGGGATCAGGCCGAGCGCAGCGCCCTGGCCGGATCGATCCGCGACGCCCGCAGCGCCGGAAGGTAGCCCGCTAACGCCGCGACCGCCGCGAGCACCAGCAGGATCGCGGCAAACGTCGTGGGATCGGAGGCAGTGACCCCGAACAGCAATCCGGACATGGCGCGCGCCAGGGCGAACGACGCCGCGAGCCCGATTGCGAGCCCAATGCCGGCCAACCCCATCGTCTCTCCGAGAATCGACATCCGCAGCGTGCCGGCCGACGCCCCCAGCGCCATCCGAATTCCGATCTCCTGCGTGCGCTGCTCCACCGAGTACGAAACTACGCCGTAGACGCCCAGGGAGGCGAGCGCCAGCGCGAAACCGGCAAACGCGCCGAGCAGCACGACGATGAAGCGGCGGGGGGAAACGGCGCGGTCCACCAGCGTCTGGATGGTCCGGAAATCGTTGGCGGGCAGGTTGGGGTTAATCGGCCGCAATGCGGCGCGGACGGCCGGTCCCAGCGTTTGCACCGGAGCCGAGGAGCGGACCACCAGGTCAACGGACGGATAGTCGTCGCCCTGGCGAATCGGCAGGTACATCTCCGAACCGGAACCTTGCTCGAGCGCGACATGCCGGACGTCTCCCACCACTCCGACCACCTCCCGGTCGGGATTCATCATCTTGCCGAGGGGATCCTGGCCGGGCCACAAGGTCCGTGCGAGCGTCTCATTGATGATCACCACCGCCTTGGTTCCGGTGGAGTCGCGAGGAGTGAAGTCGCGCCCGGCGCGCAGCGGGATCCCCATGGCGGCGAAATACCCGTCGCTAACGATCCGAACGAACGCCAGCGGGTACTTCCCACGTTCATACACCTGACCCTTCGCGCCCGCCCCCCAGGTACGATTGCGGCCAAGCGGCAACGCGTCGGACATGCCGGCGGCCTGCACTCCCGGGATGCTCTTCACAATGCGAAGGGCCTCATCGAAGTAGGCGTTGCGCTGGGCGCGCGTGGTGTTGGACCGGTCCGGATCGATGCGCATCGCCACCGCGTGATCCGGCTGGAACCCGAGATTCACATCGAGCACGCGCAGGAAGCTGCGAATCAGGAGTCCTGCCGCCACCAGCAGCACGCAGGCGAACGAGATCTCGCACACCACCAAGGCCGAACGAACCCAGGCGTGCCCGCGGCCGGCGCTCGCGCCCCGCACTGAGTCCTTCAAGGTTTCGTAGGGCGCGGCCGACGGCGCGTGGAGAGCCGGGGCCATGCCGAAAATCAGGCCGGTCAGGACCGCCAGCGACAGCGTGAAGCCGAGCACACCCGGATCCACCCGCACGCTCTCCAGCAGCGGGATATTCATCCCATCCAGATGCGCCAATGTCCGTGTCCCCGCGACCGCCAGCAGGATCCCCAATAGCGCCCCACAGCACGACAACGCGACGCTTTCGGTCAGCATCTGGCGGATGAGCCGTCGCCGGGCGGCGCCCATGGCGGCGCGGATAGCCATCTCCTTCTGCCGGGCCGCGGTCCGCGCCAGTTGCAGATTCGACAGGTTGGCGCACACGATCAGCATCACCGCCCCCACCGCGCAGGCGAGCACCCAGACGGCCGGCCGCACGCGGCCGCGCACGTGCTGTTCGAGCGAGCTTAAAGCCGGCTTCAGACCGTTACGTTCCGGATGCTGGGCCGTAATTTGCTGGGCCAGCACGCCAACCTCGGCCCGCGCAGCGCGGATGTCCACTCCTGGCTTCAGCCGTCCGACCATCGCCATGGTGTTGCCCCATCGGTTCGTTTCGGCCGAAAGGGGGAAGGCGGAGAACAGGTCGATCTTCGAACCGGGCGCAAAGATGGAGGCGAAATCGAAGGACTCCGGCAATACGCCGATGACCGCCACCGGCTCGTTGTTCAACGTGAGATTCCGGCCGACCACCGCCGAGTCGGAGGCGAAGCGGCGCTTCCACAGGCCATGGCTCAGAAGAACCGCTCGCGGACCGTTCCACTTGGCCTCATCCTCGGAAAACATCCTGCCCAGCATGGGCTTCACTCCCAGCACGGGAAAAAAGTTCCGCGATACGGGGACCTCACTCAGCCGCTCCGGCTCGCCGGCGCCGGTCAGGGTGCTGTCGCCCACGCCGCAAAAGGCGAAGTATCCCGAAAGGTCGGCGAACGACTGGTTGCGCTCGCGCAGGTCGAGCAGGTGGCCGACCTGCGTAGTCTGTCCCGACAGGCTGCCTTCCGCACCGCCGTTTGCCACCCAGACGAGCCGAGCCGGATCCTCCACGGGCAACGGCCGGAGCATGAACGCGTCGACGACGCTGTAAATGGTGGACGTCGCCCCAATGCCGAGGCCGATGATCAGGATCGCGAACGTGGTGAAACCGGCCTGCCGGCCGAGCGTGCGGGCGGTGTAGCGAAGGTCCTGTTTCAGCTCGTCCGCCCAGCGGGCGACGGAAGGGATGCGGGAAGGTTGGTTCGGAGGCATGTCCCGGGTCTCATCCTTAAATACGGACGACCCGGGACGAAGTTACTAAACTAAGCGCGAACGCTCGCCGGCGGGATGCGACGCACCAGGTCCTCCATCTGATCGCAGCTTTCCGCGCCGATGGTGAAACAATCCACGCAATCGAGCGACAGGGCGAACTGCAGAGCCTCGTCGATGCGGCCGGCCAGTTGGCCTACGCCGAGAATCTTCATGCCGATGACGCCCTTGCCCGCCTTCTTCATCTCGCGCAGCACCGACAGAACCGTGTCGGGATCGGCGTCCATGGCGATCTTGGCCGGGTTGATGCGGGCCAGGTCCACCTGCACCCACGGCGTCTTGGCGGCCGTTCGCAACGCGCCGAGCGTGTGGCACGACGTCCCATGCGTCCGCACGATTCCCTTTTCTCGCGCCTCCTCGAGCACGGCCATGGCGCCCTTCTTGCGCGCGGGCCAATCGGCGTCCATCATGCAGTGCAGCAGCACGATGTCCAGATAGTCCGTCCCGATTTCGCGCCGGAAGCGGTCGAGATCGGCGCGCATCTCCTTCTCGGTGGAGGCGTGGGTCTTGGTCAACACCGTCACCTTCTCGCGAGGCAGGCCCTTCAGCGCAACTTTAAGGTGCGGGTGGGTGCCGTACTGGTCGGCCGAATCGAAGAAGGTGACACCGTGGTCGTAGGCGGCCTTCCACAGATCGGCCAGCCCCTGCACGCCCAGCTTGCGCGTCTGGTTCGAACTGCCGCCGGAGCCGTTGGTGCCGCTGCCTTGCGCCAGGCGGCTGACCTCCACGCCCATCGGTCCGAGTTTCACGCGATCGACAGCCTGCTTCTTCGTGAGGCTCGCGAACAGGTGATAGGGAAACGCGTGCAACGATATGCCCGCGACGGTTCCAGTCTTGAGGAATTGACGCCGATCCATCCGGCCCTCCAGTACTTGAACCGTACCACAGCAATGGCGGACGCCGCAGAATATTCGGCGGCGGCGGCTAACCGGAAGCTCGGTAGTCCGTCTACCCAGACGGCGGAACATTTGGGTAGAATGTCTTCCAAGACATGCCGAAAGAATCGACAGACCGAATCCAACTCCTGCAGGGCACGCTCGACATGCTGATCCTGCGCACGCTCATTCAGGGCCCTGCGCACGGGCACCAGATCGCCAAACACATCCAGCGGAGCACGGACGATCTGTTGCAGGTCGAACACGGCTCGCTGTATCCAGCCTTGCACCGACTGGAGCGCAAGGGTTGGATCGGCGCGAAATGGGAGCCCGCCGGCAAGGACCTGAAGCGCGAATTCAAGTACTACCGTCTGACGCCCGCCGGACGCAAGCAACTGCGGGCCGAGGAGTCGAAATGGAAGATGCTGACTTCAGCCGTCGCCCGCATCATGTGGCCGGTCGAGGAGAGTTGATATGAAGTGGCTTCGCCGGAAGTCGCGCGAAGATGAGTTGGAGCGCGAACTTCAAACTCACCTGCAGTTGGAAGCCGAGGAACTCAGAGAGCGCGGCGTGCCCTCCGCCGAAGCCCGCTACGCCGCCCGCCGGGCCCTCGGAAACATCACCGCCACAAAAGAGGAGGTTCGCCGCATGTGGGGATGGTCCCTTCTAGAGGTTCTCTTCGCGGAGATCCGCTACGCGCTTCGAAACATGCGCAAGAACTCCGGTTTCGCCGCCCTGGTGGTGCTGACGCTCACCCTGGCCATCGGCGCAAGCACAGCGGTGTTCACGCTGGTCGATTCGGTGTTGCTCAAGCCCCTGTCGTTTCGCGAAAGCGGCCAACTGGTGGTGGCCTGGGAGCACGTGCGCTTCATGGGCGGCGATCCGGTGGGGCCGAATCCGAAGCACGTCGAGGAGTGGCGCAAGCGGACCTCCGCGTTCACCGCTTTGGCCTCCTTCCTGCGATGGCAGTCCGCGTTCGCCTCCGGCCCGGATCGTCCCCGGTTGACCGGCTCCGTTTTGTGTTCGCCCAACCTGTTCGATGTTCTCGAAGTGCAGCCCCTGCTGGGCCGTCTGTTTCAGCCACGGGACGGCGTGAAAGGTCAGGACAATGTCGCTGTCCTGTCCCACTCGGGATGGCGCACGCTGTTCGACTCCGATCCGAGGGTGATCGGACGGACCATCCGCGTCGACGACAATCCGGTCGAGATCGTCGGAATCCTGCCGCCGGACTTTCACTTCCCGGCCCCGAACTCCCTGCGGGCATTCGTGCAGACGCAGGCGTCAGCCGCCGCGGAGGAACCCCTCTTCATGCCGGCGGTAATGGACTACGCCGGCATGGAATGGGCCGGCAACTACGGCAACTGGGTGACGGTGGGGCGGCTCAAGCCGGGGGCCTCCATCCGCGAAGCCGAATCGCAAATCAACGGGATCCAGCGCCAGTTGGCGGTCGAATCGATGGGGATTCGTCCGGATCAGGCCGCGACGGCGGTGACCGCGTTGCTACAGCCGATGCAGGCGGCGGTGTCGGAGACTTCCGGGCCAACGCTGTGGTTCCTGATGGCGGCCGTCCTCGGGCTGATGTTGATCGCCTGCGTCAACCTCGCGAACGCCCAATTGGGACGCGCCCTGGCGCGAGGCCGTGACGTCGCGCTGCGCACGGCGCTGGGCGCGGCGAAGTGGCGACTGCTCTGGAACGGCCTGGCCGAAAGCTTGGTGTTGTCGGCGATCGGCGGGGTGTCTGGAGTGCTGCTGGCGGCCGCCGTGTTGCGTCTCATCGCCTCCAGCCCATCCATCGACTTGCCGCGGCTCGCCGAAATCCGCCTGAACGGAAACGTCCTGCTGTTCGCCGCCGCGCTCACCATCGCCGCGACGCTGTTGTCCGGGCTGTTCCCGGCGCTCCGAGTGATCCGCGCGGATCCGCAGGCGTTCCTGCAGGGCGGCGGCGGACGAACGTCGTACGGCAGCGCCTCCGGATCGCGACTGCGCTCCTGGCTCATCGGCTTGCAGGCTTTCGGGGGCGTGACGTTGCTGCTGGTGACGCTGCTGTTCGCCAAGAGCCTGTTCCACCTGCTGACCCAGGACAAAGGCTTCGACCCGAGGGGCGCGGCCATCGCCGTCGTCAAGATCCCAGGGAAGCCGTTTGAGGCCCCCCAGAGCCGCGTCGATTTCATCGAGACCGTCCTTCGCGGCTTGCGAGCGTTGCCTGGCGTCGAAAGCGCCGGCTTCGTCAGCCGGACCCCGCTCGACGGCGAAAGCTGGATTGAATCGCTGCAGCGGGTGGACCGGCCGGAAATGGACGGCATCATCGTGAACGCGCGGTGGGTCAGTCCCGGCTACTTCGAAGCCACCAGGCAGCGATTGATCGCCGGCCGTTTCTTTGAGGAGCGCGACCGGAACCTGGACAGCGCTGTCATCTCGGAGGCCGCGGCCAAGGCCCTGTGGGGCAATGCGAGTCCGATCGGAATGCAGGCGCACCTGCTGGGCCGTAAGCAGACCGTGATTGGCGTCGTGGCGGATTCGCGCATCACCTCACTCAAGACGAAGCCGGCGAAGGTGGCTTATGTCCACTACCAGTACCGGACGCCGTACAGCGCATCGTTCATCGTGCGAGGGGCCGCGGTGGATGGCTTAATGCCGGGGATTCGTCAAGCAGTGTGGAACGCGTCGCCGCTGGTCGCCATTGCGCGACTCAAGACGTTCGACGCCCAACTTACGGATTCGCTCGCCAGGGAGCGTCTGCAGACCCTGGTGCTGACGTCGTTCGCCACGGCCGCGTTATTGTTGGCGATGCTCGGCATTCACGGCGTGCTGAGCTATCTGGTGGCGGCGCGCAAGCAGGAAATCGGGGTTCGAATGGCGCTGGGAGCGTCGAAGGCGCGCGTCTACCGGCTCACGTTGGCGCAGGCGGGCACGCCGGTCTGCATCGGGCTAATGGCGGGTTTGGCGGCCAGCGCCTTCGCGGGCGGCGCCCTGCGCAAGTTCCTGTATGGCGTGGAGCCCGTGGATCCAGCCGTGATGGCGTTGACAGCGGCGCTGTTCATAGCCGCCGCCACGGTAGCCGCCCTGCTCCCGGCGCGGCGGGCGGCATCGGTCGATCCCATCGAAGCGTTGCGGGCGGAGTAACTACCGCCCGCGGCTGATGCGCATCAGGTAGTCAAGCAAAGCTTCGCGGTCCTCGGGCTTCACCCTAGCGCCCCAGCGGCCCATCTTGTCGACTTCTTTCTCCCACTGGCCGCGCGTCAGCCGCTGCTGGGTGACGACGTCGTCGCCATGACACACAAGGCAGGAACTCCGATAGCCCGCCGGCTGTCCACTGACGTCCACGGGCCCGGCGGGTTGCGCGGCCGGCGCCGGTTGCGAGCTGACGTTCACGCCCACCTTGTGAACGACGTTCCATTGGTAACCGCTCGGGTTCCATTCCTGCGCGAAGGGCTGAATATCGCCCGCCGCCGTCTTCGCGCGCGCCATCAACGTGTGGAATTGCTCCCGCGCGGGGCGCCAGTCAAAACTCCACAAGCGCCATCCGAACGGCGTGCGAGGGCTGATCATCGCCGCGGCCCGCCACGTGCGGCCGCCGTCGGCGGAAACCTCCACGCTCTCCACCGGACCGCCGTCACCCGACCACGCCGCTCCCGCCACCTTCACCACGCCGCCCGGAGCCACGGTCGCGCCGTCAGCCGGAGTAGAAATCACCGACTTCACCCGCAGGCTGGTCACCGGCGACATCTTCTCGGGCGGCACGGCCTCGCCGGGACGCACCGGTTTGCCCGGATGGCGGTAGGCCGTCTTCATGAAGAAGCCGTCGAAGTCGTGGTCGAGCACGGTGATTTTCGCGAGCCACTTCACCCACGAATCGCTGGCCCAACCCGGCGCGATCACGCGCAGCGGAAAGCCGTGCTGCAAGGGCAGCGTCCGCCCGTTCATTTCATAGGCGAGCAGCGTGTTCGGGTCGAGCGCCTTCTTCACCGGAATGGTGCGCTGGAAGTCCGGCATCGTGCCCGGGCCCACGTCCAGGCCGTCAAACAGGACTTCCCTGCCCGCCGGCTTCACCCCGGCCTGCTTCAGGACGTCGCCCAACCGCACGCCCGCCCACTTCGCGTTGCCCACCGCTCCGTAGCTCCACTGCAACCCCGGCATGGGCGGCGCGTACAGGGACCGGCCGTTGCCGGCGCACTCGAGCACGCTCACCAGTTCGACGCGCGGCAGCTTGCGGATGTCGGTCATCGACAGAGCAAGTGGCTTGGACACCTCGCCCGCCACCTCCAGCTTGTATTCGCCGGGCGACACCCTTGGGACATAGGTATGGGTCCGGACGAAGAAGTGCTCGGCGGGAGTCAGATAGTCGCTGAAGAACTCGAGCGGCATCTCGAGGTCCTCCGGCCGCGCGGCCCGCACGATCATCCCGGTTTTCTTCGCCACCGGAACAGTTTCATCAAAAGAAAAGGCGGGCAACGCCGCGGCGCCCACGCTCAGGCGGAGCAGACTTCTTCTGGACAGCATCTCTGCTTTATTGCATGTCGCAGGTGCGGCGCGCAATGGATCCGTCCTGAATTCGCACCGGATCCGTCTCGCAACTCAGCCTTCCGTTCACCAGGCGCACCTGATAAGTGCCCACCGGCAGGTTCAGGACGACGGGCGTCTTCTCGGCGCGTTCCTGCCCGTTAATGAAGATGGTGGAGCCCGCCATGTTCGATGAGATGGAGAGCGTGCCGCCGGTGCGCTCCATGTCGATGCTCAGCTCGGCGTCGTGGGGCAATTCGATAATCCGGTTCGCGTCGCGATATCCTTCCGCCTGCGCGAGCAGCGTGTGTCGGCCGGCCGCGAGTTGCAGCGAACACGGCGCGTGACAGGATAGCTGAAGATTGCCGTCCACCATCACGCGCGCGCCGGGCGGCGACGCCAGGATGCGCGTGGTGACGCCCTGTGGTTCGGGCGGGCGGGCCGGTGTGACAGGACGGGTCAGTACGGCGTCGCGCGGTTCGGGCGCCGCCGGCTTCACCGGCTCGGGTTCGGGCGCTTGCTTGGGCGGCTCGACGACGGGCGCTTTCCGGACTTCGGGCGTCGGACTCGGCTTGGTGGAATCCGACGGCGGCTGGATGGGCTTTGCTTCGGCGGACGCCTGAGGCGGCGGCGCGGGGACCGGCTCCATCCACCGTTGAAGCAGCAACACCCCCACACCCACCACCACAACCGCCACCAGGGCCAGGAACAGATTACGACCGGTGTGGGTGGCGGGCCGGAGCGGCGGCGCCGGCGGCGGCTCCGCGATAACGCCCGCGATGGTCGCATCCTCCACGGGCGCGGGGCCCGGGGCCGGGCGGGCGGTGCTCACGGTGGGAAGCGTCGGACTCGTGCCGCGCGACAGCGGGAACCACTCGGGGCGCAGGTTGCAGGCGCGTTCCAGTTCGTCGATGAACTCGGCGCACGTCGGAAAGCGGCCGGCCGAGTCCTTGGCGAGCGCCCGCCGGAACACGCCCTCCACCTCCGGAGCGAGCGAAGTGTTCAAGCGCTGTGGAGGTGCGGGCTCGTCGCGACAGATCTTGAACAGCAGGCTCGGCAGGGAATCAGCAACGAATGGGCGCTCGCCGGTCAGGATTTCGTAGGCGATGACGGCCAGGGAGAACTGGTCCGTACGCCCGGTGACGTCGCCGCCCTGCACCTGCTCAGGCGACATGTAGCTGGGCGTTCCCATCATGGTTCCGCTCATGGTCATCTGCTGGGACAGAATCTTCGCGACGCCGAAATCGGTGATTTTGGCGGTGGACTCCTCGTGCAGCATGATGTTGGCGGGCTTAATGTCGCGGTGCACGATCCCCTTGCGATGGGCGTAATCGAGCGCCGCGGCGGTCTGCCGCAACGTGGACATCAGCAGGTTCCGGTCGGGGTTCCTGCCCGCCAGGACCTTTTCAAGCGGCGGCCCGTTCACGAACTCCATGAAGACATAGGCGAGGCCGTTCTCCTCGTGGATGTCATAAATGGTGACAATGTTCGGGTGCGAGAGGATGCCGGCGCTCTGCGCCTCGCGAAACAAACGCTCGCGGAGGCGTTCGCGCTCGGCCTGCTCCGTGAAGTCGGTCAGCCGGATGCTCTTGATGGCGATGGTGCGGCCGATAGCCGGATCGAGCGCGCGGTAGACGATGCCCATGGCGCCGCGCCCCAGTTCGCCGACGATTTGATAGCGCCCGATCTGCTCCACGTTGTGACCGTTATTTTAGCTCACGGGGCCGAGTTAGGTCCGTTTTCCGCCTACCACAGAGCCAGTTGGACGGCGGGTTCCGGCGCCGCCGCGAACGGATGCATCGCCTCCGACGGGCGGCCCCAGCCTTCGAGAATCCAGGCGCGTTCACGCCCGAACTCCCGCGCCACCGCCGGATCCTGGCGCTGGATCGACTCGTCCATCATGCGGTTGACGAGTTCGAAAGCCTCGGCCGGACGGTCGTGAATGCGGAGGTAGCTCAGGCTGGCGCGCGTCAGCTCGCAGGCGAGCAACCAATCGCCGGCGGGCTTGAGCAGCCAATCGAGAGCGCGGCGCACCTGTCCGGTAGGCGGCTGCGGCGAACCGTTCACCCATCCCACGACGGCCCGCAGCAACGCCCCAGCCGATTCGAGCGTGGGCGACGGCAGCGGCTGGCCGCGGACCAGGAGTAACGAACTGAGCCCGGGACGGTCGAATTCGGCGCGCACGTTTGGCTCGGCGCCTTCGAGCGCCATCAGACAACGGTATTGGTTCAGGGTGGACCGCAGCGCCTCGAGATTCGACGGCATCTCGCCGGTCAGCCGCATGCCGAACAGCGATCCCAGGTCGCCGGCAACCCCGGCGAGCGTCGCGCCCCGCGCGTCCATCCACACAACACCCTGGAACTCGTCGTGCACCGCCTCGATCAGCGCCCGCGCCAGGGCCGGCGTGACGCTGGCGGTTCCCGGACGGTCGGCGACCAGCGCTCGTAGCGCGTCAATTTCGCCCGATTCCCCCGCCGCCTCACCCGGAGGAACATGATGCGGGCGGGCCCCAAGCGGTCCTATGCGAAGCAGCCAGCGCTTCAGGCCGCGCTCGTCTGAGGGATCGAATGAGCGCCCGCGAAGGAGCACTTTCGGATACTGCGTCTCGCCCAGGATGACATAGGCCGCGCGGGAGCCGTTCACTCCAGCGTGGTCCCGAACCAGCGGCTCCCAATCCTCGCGATCGAGCGCGGCGGGGACCGATTCGGGCGAGATCAGCACAATTCCCGCGTCGGAGCCGAGGGCCCGGCCCACCGCTTCCAGTATCGGAAGCTGGGGGCCGGCCACCAGGCTGTAATCGATCCGCACGCGGCAGTTGGATGAAAGATAAGCGCCGAGCCGGCGCGCGTGGGACTCGTCGGCTCGTGCGTAAACGAAGGCGGCGTCAAGCATCGTACGGAGCTATACCCGCACGATCCAGCGGAACGGATCGGGGTAGCGTCCGTATTGGATGCCGCTCAGGCGGTCGTACAACTCCTCGGTGACAGGTCCCGCCTTGCCGGTTCCGATGACGATCTCCTCGCCCGAATCCATCTTGAAGCGGCCGATGCCGCAGATGACGGCGGCCGTGCCGCAGGCGAAGGCCTCGGTGATCTCGCCCTTGCCGATCCGCGCCACCAGGTCGTCGAAGTTGAGATCCGTCTCCTCCACCGTGTAGCCGTGCTCCGGCGCCATCTTGACGATGCTGTTGCGGGTGATGCCGGCGAGGATGGTGTCGCCGATGCGCGGCGTGTAGATCGTCTTGCCGGATACAAAGAAGACGTTCATGCCGCCCATTTCTTCGACGTTCCGTTGTCCGGCGGCGTCGAGGAACAGCACCTGGGCGCAGCCCTGCTTCTTGCCTTCGCCGATCACTTCGAGCGTCACGGCGTAGTTCGCCGCGGCCTTCACGTTGCCGGTGCCGCCATGGCAGGCGCGTCCGACCTTGGTGGTGACATAGACGCCTACGGCGCCCGCCCCCGCCTTGCCGGCCACCTGCGGGAAGTAGGAGCCCGAAGGCAGCGTGATCACGTAATGCAGGAACTGGTGGGCTCCGCGGACGCCGATGCAGGGTTCGGTGGCCACCATGGTCGGCCGGATGTAAAGCGAACCCGGCAAGCGCGGGACCCAGTCGCGCTG
Organism: Acidobacteriota bacterium; assembly: GCA_018268715.1. Classification (GTDB taxonomy): domain Bacteria; phylum Acidobacteriota; class Terriglobia; order Bryobacterales; family Bryobacteraceae; genus TMP-7. The sequence goes on from JAFDVZ010000023.1 coordinate 17,632, forward strand.
GCGGTCCACCAGCGCCCGGATTCCTTCTACGAAAGTCTCTTCATCCACCCGCGGCATGATCATTCGATCCGCCGAACGGTTGAAGCGCCGGGCGTTTTCGTACGGTCGAAACAGGTTGATCGAGCCATCGGGCCAGCGGTAAGCCTTCATGCCCTCGAAAATGGCTTGTCCGTAGTGAAATACGACCGCCGCCGGATGAGCCTCGATGTTCGCCATGCGTCCAATGCGGGTGCGTCCCCACTCGCCATTCTTGTATTCGCATGACAGCCAACTCGGTACGAAGATGCGCCCGAATTCAATATGTTCCGGGGTGAGGTCGACGTCGGGCCCCGGCAACGCGTCTTCGATTTCAAACGGGGTTTGCGCGGTCATTCTTACATGATAACGAACGGGACGGGTCCGAAGCAGGAACGCCGCGAGGGCGCCGGCCGCCGGAGCGGATGGAGCCGGGGCGATCCATTCGGCCTACCGATAGTAAGTGTCGTTCGTTAGTACTAGTCAGGTGTTTTGGGCGAGTACTTCCGGAACCGGACGCCGATATGCGCACAAGAGGGTACGGATGACTGGCCTAAGAAAGAAACTGCTCCTGTTCGTTTTCGCGATCGCCGCGCTCAGCGCCTCGGGGACCTTGTTGTTATATCGAGGCATCGCCGCGCATCGAGCCGACAGCGCGGTGATTAACCTGGCGGGAGCGCAGCGCATGCTCAGCCAGAAGATGAGTAAAGAGGCCATCTTAATTGGCCGATGGGCGTTCGACGGCGCGGAGTTTGCGCGAGAGCCGTGACCGGTTTGAGAGAGTGTTGACCGGCCTGATCAAGGGAGACCCGGAACTGGGATTGCCGCCGACTCACAATCCGGCAATTCGAGCGCAACTCGATTCAGTGGCTCAGTTGTGGCGCACGTTTCGAACGGATATCGACAGCCTCCTTGAAAGGCCCGGGAATGACGAGCGGATCGGGGTAATCGTCAGTACGAATCCCGAGTTGCTGGCGGGAATGAACAAGACCGTCGGGATGCTGGAGCAGGACGCCAACGGCAGGGTCGATCATATTCTCACGCTACAGTTCGGCCTACTCGGGGCGCTGGTGATCCTGCTGGCGTCGGGGTGGGCGGTTCTAGTGACGCCGCTGCTGCGCCATCTCACTCGCACCGTCAATGAGTTAGAGAAGACTGCGGATGTCATCTGCCGCAACGCCGAGTGTCTGAATCAGGCGAGTGACTCGCTGGCGAACACGTCCGTTCAGCAGGCCGCGGCGATCCATCAGACGTCCAGGGCATCCATGCAGATCAAGGAAGTCTCCGCTCGCAGCAGACAGCAGTGCTCGGAGGCGGTTGATATGATGACCCGGTCCGAGCGCGAGTTCGACGAGGCGTCGCGGAGACTGGGAGACGTGGTCCAAGCGACTCAAGTCATCGCCGAATCCACGGGGAAGATCGCGACCGTGAACAAACTGATCGAGACGATCGCGTTCCAGACGAACATATTGGCTCTGAACGCGGCGGTGGAAGCGGCTCGGGCGGGGGACGCTGGAATGGGATTCTCGGTGGTGGCCGACGAGGTCCGCGCACTCGCTCAACGGTCGGGGGATGCGTCGCGGGACACGGCGAATCTGGTGAACGACTCGATTTCGGCCGTCGCGGCCGGCGCGAACAGGGTGGAAATGGCGTCCGAGGCGATGCGGGCGATCCAGTCGGAATGGGGTAAACTGCGCGGCTTTGCCGGTGGCGCCATCGAGGCCAACGAGCAACAGTCGGCGGGGATCACCGAAATCACGGAGGCCATGTCCTCGATGGAGCAGAACACCACACGGACAGCGGCGCTCGCCGAGGAGAACGCAGCCTCGGTGGCGGAGCTGCGCGAGCAGTCCCAGTCGATGGTTCGCCTTGCGGGAGGGCTCTCCGAGATTCTCCACGGGAAGGCCGCCTAATCCGGCTTGTATCGCGACGCGAGCAGCCCCGTGGCGGCCTCCAGGTCGAGGTCCGCCACCAAGAGGCCTTCTTTCCCGTACGGTTGGTAGCACTGCAGCGTTCCGTCCGGCCGCGCCACCGCCGAGGTCGTCGGAGACCCATCGCTCGCGTAGTTCACCGTCGCGAAATAGCAAGTGTTCTCAGCGGCCCGGCACAGCACCGCCTTTTCATGGAAGGTGTTTCGCGGATCCCCGTACGACGTGGGCCTCCAGCCGCCCGGCTCCGCGGCGTGAAACTGCGGATGAAAGACGACGTGCGCTCCCCGGCGCGCGGCCCAACGCACGGTCTCCGGATAGCGCCAGCCTTCATGACAGATCGCCACGCCGAAACACAACGGACCGGCCGTGAACGTGCGGCGCCCCGCCCCGAATGCATACACGCCGTCTTCCGACGGGTCGAGTTGGACCTTGTCCTGAAACCCGGCAATCGCTCCAGATGAGTCGATGACGACGGCCGTTATCAGCAATCCCGAGTCGGTGACGCGCTCGCTGCCGAGCACGACCGCGATGCGAGCCCGGGCAGCGGACTCTCCGATGCAGCGCCAGGCCCGTTCGAGGAACGCGGGATCAGGTCCAGGAATCGGTCGTGACGGGCTGCGGTATCCGGGAACGAAACATTCGGGGAAACAGATGATGCCGGCGCCGTCCACGGCTGCCTGCGCAACGGCGTCGGCGGCCATCGCGACCGACGCCTCCGGAGAAGCCGGGAAGCGTAGGTTGGCGAGCGCGATTCTGAACCGGTTCATGGCGAAAGACTCCACTAATTACGCGTCGGTCAGCGTTCCGGAACCTCGGAGAAATAGGCAATCCGACATCCGCGCATGGTGCGCTCGCGATCGAACGATCCCCATCGTGAAGCCGAATGATACCGCCGAACCATGCCTCTGTATCCCATTCGAAACGTTAACGTTTGTGAAGACCGGTAACGATAACGTTTGCAGAGACGCCGTAATAGATAACCCCGGGCCAGGTAGGGCGCCGCCCCCAACAACCCTTTAAGGGCGCCCTACCTCGGGGTTTGTAGCGTACAGTCTATCACGTGACTTGGCCGAGCGAACCCGCCGGTCTGCCATTCGTACTCGCAAAGAATCGCTTAGTGCGTCAGGGCGTAGACGATGTGGTTCACCGCAATCCGGATTCCCAACGCCGAGTACCGCTCCGGATAGCGAGGCGAATCGGCCCACTCCCACGAGTCGGCCGTGTCATTGTTCACCCACATTGACACCGACATGCGTCCTTTTTCATCGTATAGGGCCCGCCAATGGGGCACTACGCCGCCCGCCAGGTACGGAACGCCGGACCGCAGCGACCATTCGCCCGGAATCTGGTAGCGCTGTTCCAGGTTGTATACCGCATGGAATACCGGCTCATGGTCTTCGATCTCCTCCGGCGACCGGCCGGGAAACACGCGGGACATGGTGGCCATGAAGTTGTTCCAGGCGTCCTCACCCCAGACGTCGTCGCAAACCAGGAATCCGCCACGCATCAAATACTCTCGCAGTTTGACGATCTGCGGCTCGGTCAACGAAAAGCTATTGACGTTGGCGTACAGAAACGGCCAATTGAACACGTCGTCACCGTCGTCGAGGTTGACGGGTTGCTCCACCGAGCGCGCATGGACGCGGGTCAGGCGCCGGAGCGCCGTCAGCAGGTGACGGTCCGCCCGGGGATAGTCGTTGGTCCACCAGGCGTAGCCCTGCGTCCAATCGCCCCGCTGGCGCCCCCGGCGAAATCGACCAAACGAACCCAGCGAATCGGGGTGCATCAGGCGGGCGAAGACGAACTCGGTCTGCTCCCGGTGGTCGGACGGCAGCGGGAAATCGTTGTATTCCATCCCGGGATACTCCCGGAATGGCCGCTGGAAGGCGAGGGCGGCGCCGGCGCACGCAACCGCCCCCAACACGACGCTCAGGCGGGCCGCCCACCTCATGCCGTCGCCCGCGTGGGAGTTTGCGCGACCCGCAGCGTCCGGACGTCGCGCATCGGCGGTTGGCCGAAATAGCGGCTGTACTCGCGGCTGAACTGGCTGGCGCTTTCGTAGCCCACCTCGAAGGCGGCGCTGGCGGCGTCCAACCCATCCATCAACATGCGACTGCGCGCGGCATGCAGCCGCAACTGCTTCTGATATTGGAGAGGACTCATGGCCGTCAGCGCGCGAAAGTGCTGATGGAAGGTCGACATACCCATTCCCGCAATGTCCGCCAGATCCTCGACACGCAACGGTTTGGCGTAGTTGGTGCGAATCCAGGCGATCGCCTTCGCGGTCCGATGACTCTGGTCGCCGAGCGTGGCGATGGCCCGAAGTCTCGCTCCCTCCGCGCCCTGCAACACTCTGTAGATGATCTCGCGTTGGATCAGCCCGCTCAGGAACGGGATGTCGCGCGGCGATGCGAGCAGATCCACCAGCCGGCAGCAGGAATCGAGCAGTTCGGGCGTCGTCTCGGCGGTCGACATCGCGGGGCTTCCCGGCGGCGGAGTGATGATTGGGATTTCCTGTTGCGCCACCACCTCCCGCACCACGGGCAGTTCCAGCCGTAGCGCCAGCGCCAGGAATGGGGTCTCCTCTGTAGCGCCGATCACCTGGCTGATGATCGGCAAATCCACCGAGGTGAGCAGGTATCGCGATTCGTCATAGATGAACGCGGTTCGTCCCAACTCCACCCGTTTGCTGCCCTGTGCGATGACGGCGACGCTCGGCTCGTAGGTGGTGCAGGCGGGACACCCGGCGTCGGTTCTCCGGACCAGGAGTAGTCCGGGGATAGCCGTTTGCCACCTTTCTTCCAAGCCCACATGCGACGCAATCTTGCGAGCCAGCGCCCTCAGCAAATGGCGTTTGCCGTCCGGAGGCATTGCTGCAATCGCGCTTTGGCTCTTCATGCGTTACCTACGGCCAGCATACCGCGTGCACGGAACCGCACTACACGGCCGGAGAGAAATAGGCAAGAAATCCGTAGGATTGGGATATCGCGCCGTCGGCCCGCGTCGCTAGGCTAAATAACAGGAGTGATCGGGATGCAGAAACGCAGATTAGGCGCCGGCAACCTGGAAGTTTCGGCGATCGGCCTGGGTTGCATGGGCATGAGCTTCTCCTATGGGCCGCCAAAAGACAAGGGCGAGATGATCGCCCTGCTTCGAGCGGCGGTTGAGCGTGGCGTCACCTTTTTTGATACGGCCGAAGTGTATGGCCCGTACATCAACGAGGAACTGGTGGGCGAAGCGCTGGCCGGGTTCCGGGGACAGGTAGTCATCGCAACGAAGTTCGGATTTGAACTCCATGCCGATGGAAAGCCTGGGTGGTTGGGGTTGAACAGCCGTCCAGAGCACATAAAGGAGGTTGCGGACGCCTCCCTCCGACGGCTCAAGCTGGACGTGATCGACCTGTTCTATCAGCACCGCGTCGACCCCGCCGTACCAATTGAAGATGTCGCCGGGACCGTGAAGGACCTCATCCAGGCCGGCAAGGTGCGGCATTTCGGGCTTTCCGAGGCGGGCGTGGGAACGATCCGGCGCGCGCACGCTATCCAACCGGTCGCGGCGGTGCAGAACGAATACTCGTTGTGGTTCCGCCGTCCGGAAGCGGAGGTGATTCCCACCCTTGAGGAACTCGGCATCGGGCTGGTCGCCTATAGCCCCCTCGGCAAGGGGTTCCTGACCGGCAAGATCGGCAAGGATACGAGGTTCGACAAGACCGACTTCCGCAGCATGCTGCCACGGTTCGCCCCGGAGGCGCTCAAGGCGAACCAGGCGCTCATCCAACTGCTCGGCGAAATCGCGTCAAGCCGGAACGCGACGCCCGCCCAGATCGCCCTGGCGTGGCTGCTTGCCCGCAAACCGTGGATCGTCCCTATTCCCGGCACCACGAAACCCGCCCGCTTCGAGGAAAACATCGGAGCGGCGGCGATCGAACTGACGGCTGCCGACGTGAGTGAGATCGACGAGGCGGCCTCCAGGATTCCCGTGGAGGGCGACCGCTACCCGGAACACATCGAGAAGATGACGGGAATCTGATTCAACCTGTGAGACAACCAACCATCATGTACAACGCCAAAGCTTACTCCGCCGCCAACGCGACATCGCCGCTTGCTTCAACGACGATCGCGAGACGCGAACCAACCGACCACGACGTCCAGATCGAAATCCTGTTCTGCGGCATCTGCCACTCGGACCTGCACACGGTCCGCGACGAGTGGCATGACGCATTCCCAACGCAATTCCCGTGCGTGCCAGGACACGAGATCGTCGGCCGCGTCACCAAGGTCGGCTCCGCGGTGACCAAATTCAAGCCGGGCGACCTGGGAGCGGTGGGCTGCCTGGTCGACTCCGATCGCACCTGCCCGGATTGCCAGGCGGGGCTCGAGCAGTTTTGCGCCGGTATGACGCTGACTTATAACTCGCCGGACAAATATCTTGGCGGAGTTACTTACGGCGGTTACTCCGACAGCGTCGTGGTGGATGAGCACTTCGTACTGCGGGTTCCCGCAAACCTGAGCCTGGCGGGCGCGGCGCCGCTGCTGTGCGCCGGCATCACCACGTATTCCCCGATGCGCCACTGGGGCGTCACGAAGGGGAAGAAGGTCGGGGTTGTGGGATTGGGTGGATTGGGCCACATGGGCGTAAAGTTCGCCGACGCGCTGGGCGCGCATGTGGTGGCTTTCACCACTACGCCAGCTAAGCGCGACGACGCCCTGCGCCTGGGCGCCGACGAAGTGGTGGTGTCCCGGAACGCCGATGAGATGCGGAAGCACGCGGGCAGCTTTGATTTCATTCTCGACGCCGTTTCCGCCGAACATGACATCAACGCCTACATCCACCTGCTCCGCCACGACGGCAACATCACGCTGGTCGGCGCTCCGGAAAAGCCGCTGCCCGTGTCGGCGTTCGGGCTGCTGTTCGGCCGCCGCAGCCTGTCGGGGTCGTTGATCGGAGGCATCGCGGAGACGCAGGAGATGCTCGATTTCTGCGGCGCCCACAACATCACGGCGGATGTCGAGGTCATTCCCATGCAGAAGGTGAATGAGGCCTACGAACGGCTGTTGCGGTCCGACGTGAAGTACCGGTTCTCGATCGACATGGCGTCGCTCAAGTCCGAATAGCGATCAGAGGCGCCCGCAAGCCGCGGTGGAGCGATACCGGCATGTAGAAAGTTTCACCGCGGCTTCCAGCGAACCTTAATGAATCGGGTATATATTCTGAGCATGCGTGTTCGCAACCTCGTAGTTCTACTCATCGCACTGTCATTGGTCGGCGCGTTGGTGTTGTTCGCCGCCGACGTCAAAGCTCCGACCAAAGCGCTTGTGTTCAAGGGCAAGCCGAAGGACGTGCCATTCGACCACACGTCCCACGTGAAGGCGGCGGGCGGCAAGTGCGCGCCTTGCCACGAAGCGGGCGGCAAGGGCTTATTCCCGCAGAAATTCGATCAGGCTGCCCTGAAATTCAAGGGCGGCGCCATGCACAAGACCGCGGTCGACGCGAAATCCTCCTGCGCCGCCTGTCATCATCCGAACCCGGAGATGAAGGGCGCCTTCGAAGTGAAGGGCAGCTGTGGCAAGTGCCACTCCGTTGCCGCCAGCTAGCCTTCTGTTCTACAGTCGTTCTGTGCGCGCCACCTGTTGCTTCACGGCTGGCGCGCCGGATCCAAGCCTTTGCGACGCATTCTCATTGCACTGACGTTTCTCGGCTGCGTCGCGGCTGTTCGCAACGCCCGCACCAAGCTGGTGTTTCCCGCAAGACCGGGCGATGTGGCTTTCGACCACGCCCAGCACACGCGCCGCGCGGGCGGCGATTGCGGGGTTTGTCATAACCGGCTCTTCCCACAGGACGCAAAGGCTCCCCTGAACTGGAAGCAGGGCACGCATCGGCCGGCTGAGGCGAAGGGCCTGTCCTGTGGGGCGTGCCACCGCCCGGGCGGCAAAGCGTTTCCCACACGCGATAACTGCCGCCGCTGCCACTCTACGCCTCCCGATCTCTGATCCGCCTCCGGGTGCGAAACTGGAGGTAGCATGTACCATGGCGAAGCGCTTCGCTTCAGTTTTCAGGCGCTGCGGTCCAATCCGGTTCGAACCCTTCTGACCGCCCTCGGTCTGGTGATCGGCAACGCATCCGTCATCCTGGTGGTCACCATCTCCATCACCAGCCGCGACTACATCCTCGACCAGATCCGCGCCATTGGGTCGAACATGATCTACGCACAGTATGAGGCCGGCAACAACACCACCACGAAGGTGGAGGCCGACTTCGTCAACCTTTCCGACCTGGAGGCCGTGCGCAAACAGATCTCATCGAGGATTGTCGCCGCCACCGGAGTCATGGTGAACTACGATCGCATCCGCGTGGCGGGCCGCGATGAGGATATCGCCGTGGTGGGCTCCGACCAGGAGTATCCGAAGGTGCGGAACCTGGTGCTGCTGGCTGGACGTTTTGTGGATCCGAACGACGTCGCCATGCGCGCCAAGGTGGCCATGCTTACCGAGAAACTGGCCAGGCGCCTGTACGGCAGCCAGACGGCGGCGGTGGGTCAGCAGATCAAACTGCACGGGCTCCAGTTCGACGTGATCGGCACGTTCAAGGAGAAGACGGAGAGCTTCGGCCTGTCCGAATTGGCGGCCGAAACGGTCTTTATTCCGATCACGGTGATGCGCTATTTCGTGCCGGCCGTGAAGGTCGACCCGATGTATGTGCAGGCTCGCCGCGCCGAGGATGTCGAGGGTTTGACGGCCGAGGTCAAGAGCATCCTCGAGAGCCGGCATCGCCCGGGTGCGCGCTACAAGGTGGAGAACCTTTCAGCGATCCTTGATGCCGCGCAGAAGATCTCCGTGATTCTCAGCATCGTGCTGTTGCTGGTTTCCGCCATCGCCCTGATCATCTCCGGAATCGGAATCATGAACATCATGCTGGTGACCGTCACCGAACGCACCCGCGAGATCGGCCTCCGCCTGGCCATCGGCGCCGCCCGGCGGGATGTGCTCGAGCAGTTTCTGGCCGAGGCGATGCTGATCAGTGTGGCCGGCGGCGGAATTGGCATCCTGATTGGCGTGGCGCTGCCATTGACGGTCGAATTCCTGGTTCCCGAGGTCCACATTCCGATCTCCATCTGGTCGGTGGCGATCGCCTTCGGGGTGTCCATGATCGTGGGGCTGGTGTTTGGAATCGTGCCCGCAAACCGCGCGGCGCGGCTCAACCCGACCGAAGCGTTGCGTTACGAGTAACTCGAATGAGAAAGACGTTCTTATTGCTGTTGGTTCCCGTGCTGGCGGCGCAGGCCGAGGTGCATCCGATGACGCTCAAGGAAGCGCTGGCGCGGGCATTGAAATTGAACCCGGACCTGGTGTTGTCCCGGCTGGACCTGGTAAAGGCGCAACTGGGCGTGAAAATTTCGCGCGATCCGTTCGTGCCCAAGGTCTACGGCGGCAGCGGCGCCGCCTGGACGACCGGCTATCCGACCAGCATCAACGGCAGTCCGCCTTCGATCTTCGAAATCAAGACGGACATGCAGTTGTTCAACCGGCAGAAGTCCTACGACATCGCCCAGGCCAAGGAGAACTCCCGCGGCGCCGAGGTGGATACGGCCCGACAACAGGATGACGCCGCTTACAGGACCGCCGCGCTCTATCTGGAAGCGCGTCAGACCATGCAGTCGCTCGAATATGCTCGCAAGCAGATCGCGAGCCTCGAGGCGGTGCGGGACAACGTAAGCGCGCGTGTGGCCGAGGGCCGCGAGTTGGAGGTGCAGAACAAGCGCGCCGCGTTGAATCTGGCGCGCGCCAACCAGCACATTGAGGCGCTCGAGTCGGACCTGGAGGTGGTGGAGCGGAATCTGGCTGTCGTGCTGGGGTTCCCCGGCGACGACCGCGTTCGCGCCGCGGCCGACGATGGTCCGATGCTCAACGAGATGCCCGAAACCGAGGAGGCCGCCGCGGAGCAAGCCATGGGCAACAGCAAGGAATTGAAGGTGCTCGCCTCCCGTATGCAGGCCAAGAGCCTGTCCATCAAGGGTTATCAGGCCGCGCGCCTGCCCCAGGTGGGGCTCGTGGCGCAGTACAATATGCTGGCCAAATATAACTTCCAGGATTTCTTTCCGAAATTCCAGCGCAATAACGCTCAACTCGGCGCTTACTTCGTCATTCCCCTGTTGGTTGGCGGAGCGCCGAAAGCGTACATCCAGCAGGACGAAGCGGAGTTAGCGAAGCTGAAGGTCCAGATGGATCAGGTTCGCAACCGGATTACGCTGGACAGCCGTAAGCACTTTCTGCAAATGCGACGCGTTCAGACGGCGCGCAATGTGGCGAGGCTGGACCTCGATGTGGCGCGCGAGCAACTCTCGGTGGCCCTGGCGCAGTTCGATGAAGGCCGCGCGTCGATCGCCGACGTCGAGCAGTTACGCGTGCAGGAGAACGACAAATGGCTCGCCTACTATGAGACGCAGCACCAGTTGGAGCGAGCCAAACTCGATCTCCTGCACCAGACCGGAGGGCTTACCGCGCTGCTTCAGTAAGGGGCAGCCGCATCAGCACGGCGCTCGACGGACAGGCGCTCGTGAACTCGACGCAACCACGGATTCCCTCGGGGGCCTGTTCTCGGGAGATCGGGGCGAACCCGAACCGCGGGAAGTACCCGGCGGCCGAGGTAGTCAGCAGATATGCGCTGTCAAGACCGTTGGCCCGGGCCCACTCCGCGCGCTCTCGGACCAGTGCGGCGCCCAGACCGGCCGATCGCAACGCGGGCTTCACCGCCACTGACCGCAACAAGCCGCTGGCCCCATGGGTCTCGACGCCCGCAACGCCCACTACCTGTCCGCCGGCGACCGCGACGGCATAGGCGGCCGGAAACTGGTCGGCCAGACCATCGGCGGGAAGGCCGGACGATCCAAGCAGCGTCTGAATTTCGTTGAGGTCGGCCGGGGCCGCCGGCCGAATGGTCCAGGCGAAGGGCTTCGACGCACGGATAAAACCGCTGTAGAAGGCGCCGTCGATTTCGGGACCGATCGAGTCCAGGTCGACGCCCTTTCCCGCCAGAAACGACCGGGCTTCCTCGCGTTGGTAGACGCGGGTAGGCTCGATCGAAGCCCGCTCGAAGCCAGCGCCGGCGAGTTTGGAAAGATAGTCCTTTTCGTCCAGCGCCCCGGCCACGCATCCGGCCCACAGCAGCAGGTTCTTCCGGATCTGTTCGGGGATCTGGCCGCGCGTGACGATGTCGGACACCGCAAAGCGGCCGCCCGGTTTGAGGACGCGAAACGCCTCCCGCAGGACCTTGTCCTTGTCGGCCGAGAGATTGATCACACAGTTAGAAATGATCACGTCGACTGTGTTATCCGGCAGTGGAATGCTTTCTATCTCGCCCTTCAGAAAATCGACGTTCGTCAGACCCGATTTCTTCTGATTCTCGCGGGCGAGCGACAGCATTTCATCCGTCATGTCAAGGCCATAGGCTTTCCCGCCCGGCGAGACCCGCTTGGCCGACAGCAGGACATCGATGCCTCCGCCGCTGCCCAGGTCGAGCACGACTTCTCCGGCCCGTAACTCGGCGAGCGCCGTTGGGTTGCCGCAACCGAGCGAAGCGAGCACCGCCGTCTCGGGCAATTCGCTCTTCTGCAACTCGTCGTATAGCTTCGATGTGATCGGATCGGAATCCGAACAGCAGGACGAAGGGCTCGCGCCGCAACAGGCGTTGCCGGTTCCGGACACCACACGGAGCGCCGCTTGACCGTACTTTTCCTTAACTACTTCCTTGACCGTACTCATGAAACCTCACTTATGAATCCGAACGATCGTCTCGGGGTTGATGGCCTGATTCCGAGTGCAGCATTCGGCGTAGAGAAACGTCAGTAACTCCTGCAGCGCGTCGGTGTTGGCCGTGTACCGCAGGAAGGTGCTTTCGCGCTTGACCTTCAACAGGTCCTCGTTTTTCAGCTTGTCTAGGTGATGGGAGAGCGTGGAGGCGGGAATGCCCAACTCCGACTGTATTTCACCCACCACCATCCCGTCGGGATGCGCCGCCAGCAGGGCTCGCACGATCCGCAATCTCGGCTCCGCCCCCATCGCCGCGAGCATGTCGGCGTACTTCGCCACTTGCTGTTGGTCGGGTTGCTTCATGCGAACCGAACTTCCATATTTCTATTATTGTCGAAGTAGATGGGTTGTCAAGAACTATTTGAGGCCGCCACGGCGGATGGCGCGGTCCAGCCAGGCGGCCCATCGCACCCGGCGCAACTGCTCAGACAGCCGCCCGGTTCGTTCGGCAAGCTCGCCGTTATCCTGCTCAAGCCTACGGATATGTTCCGCGAGCGTCTTGTTATGGGCGTCCAACCGCTCGGCCCACGCCGTGCGCTCCACCACCGCGTCCCATCGGTCGGCGGCCAGGCGGCGGGCGTCGGACAGATCCCGGTCCAACCGCACCGCCCACTCCGTACGCTCGAGAAACGAGGCGTGGGCGCGCTCATAGGCGGCGTCGATCTCCACGATCCGGGCTTCGGCGCGACGCAGATAGTCGCACACCGCCGCCAGTTCCTTCTGGGTGTCGTGCGGCCAGGATCCCCATGCGTAGGGGTTCGACGGCGGCGGCGGATCCGCGCGGTCGTCGGGAACCCGCAGGCAGAATTCCGGCGTGAGGGGCGGCTGATGCAGCAGAGGAGCGCCGGAGGCGGCGGCGGTCAGCACGCCCAGCATGTGGGTCGGCTTCACCGCGCCCGAGGCCAATTCGCATTCGTCGCGCTGGTGCACCCGGTCGATGAAGTCGCGGTCCCAGGCCGACGCCATGTCGAAGTGGGGGCCGAAGGCGCGATCGACGAAGGGATCAATCGCGGCGCCGAACGGCAGGAACAATTGGAACTGGAATTGTTCGATCAGGAGGCCGAGGATGTCCTGGGCGTGGATGCCTTCAAAGCCGCGCCCCGAACAGTCGTAGTTCTGGAAGGTCTCCTCATAGCGGCGCAGCAGCAGGTTGTAGCGGTAGGAAGGCGGCGTCTGGCGCCAGAACTCGTAAACGATGGCGAGCGTCTCGGGCCACCGGCGGTGCCCGTTGCGGCCGATCATGTCCGACACCAGGAACAGCCCCCCGGCGGCGAGCGCGTCACGGATGGCCGTAAACAGGCGCTTCAGTTGGACCACGTGGTGCAGCGATTGATTCGCGATTACGGCGTCATAAACGCCCTCGGGCCGCCAGGAATTAAGGTCCGCCGCCGTGAAACGCGTCAGGCCGGCGAGGCCGCGAGCAAGCGCCGCCAGGCGTCCGCGTTCGAGCATGCTCTGATTCAGTTCCAGGCATTCGATGGTGAAGTCCCGGCAACCGCGCTCGGCCAGTCTCGCCGCCAGGTCCAGTTCGGCGTCGCAGTTGCCCGCGCCGATACTGATGAACCGGGCCGTCCCCGTCGCACGAGCGCACTGGCGCGCCAGGTGGAGTTCGAACATCTCGAGAGGGTTGCTGAATCCGAAAGGCTCCAGTTTCGGGCGGATCCAACGGTCGGACCAGTAGTGGAAAGCGGCGGGGAGGGAGTGGACTTCCACGCAGTCCTCGAACGCCTTCGCCTCCACACGGGCGCGGGCGCGATAGTCCTCCGGGTCCATTCGAACCAGTGTATCGCCGGGGCGCCATGACGCCGTGCGGTACGATAAGAGATTCGCTCCTATGCCGCATCGCACCGATGACGTCCGTATCCAGGACATTCTAGAACTAGTAACGCCGCGAACGCTTCTTGACGAGTTTCCGTTGGATGCCGGGAGCGCGCATCTCATTTTCGACACACGACGTCACATCCACGACATCCTGCAAGGGCAGGATGATCGTTTCGTGGTGATCGCGGGCCCCTGCTCGATCCACGACACGGCGGCCGCGGTCGATTACGCCGGCAGGCTGATCGAAATGAGCCGCCCGTACCAGAAGAACCTGCTGGTGCTGATGCGCGTGTACTTCGAAAAGCCGCGCACCACGATCGGGTGGAAAGGCCTGATCAACGATCCGTTGCTCGACAACAGCTTTCAGATCAACGAAGGCCTCCGCCGGGCGCGCAAATTGCTGATCGACGTGAACCGCCTGGGCCTGCCGGCGGCCACCGAATTTCTCGACATGATCACGCCCCAGTACATCGGCGATCTCATCAGTTGGGGCGCCATCGGGGCGCGAACCACCGAGAGCCAGGTGCATCGCGAACTGGCGAGCGGGCTCTCCTGCCCGGTCGGATTCAAGAACGGCACCGACGGCAACGTTCGCATCGCCATCGACGCGGCGCGCGCGGCCCGGGTCCCGCATCATTTCCTGTCGGTGACCAAGGCCGGACAGTCGGCGATTGTCTGCACCAAGGGCAACAAGGACTGTCACGTGATCCTGCGGGGCGGGAAACTCCCGAATTTCGACGAGGAATCGGTGGAGGCGGCGCTCCTGGCCCTGAGAAACGTGAAGCTGCCGGATCGCGTGATGATCGACTGCTCGCACGCCAACAGCATGAAGAACTACCGACTGCAGCCCGCGGTGGCAAGGAACATCTCGAATCAACTGGCGACCGGACAACGGGGCGTATTCGGCGTGATGATCGAAAGCAACATCGTCGCCGGGCGGCAGGACCTCAAGCCCGGGCAGGAGTTGGTGTACGGTCAGAGCATCACGGATTCCTGCATCGGTCTCGATGAAACCGACGAAATCCTGGCTCTGCTGGCCGAGGCCGTCGAGCAGAGGAGGACCGCCGGGTAGCCAACCGGCCCCGGCAGTACTACCAGAAGCGCGGATCTTCAGCCCGACCGGAGAATCAGGTCCGGTTCTTTCAAGTTTCCACATGAGATTTCGATAAGTCAGGTGTGGGTGGGTGGTTGACATCTATGCCGCCGGTTGACCGGTTGGACGGCCGACGACACGACGCCGAAGGTGTGGCATGAATCCGACACTATTGTGCCGGGAGCCGACCGGCGCGGAGAGAGTCCTTCAGAATTCACTGCGCAAGGTCCTGCCGACGGTTCCCCATATGGTGTTTACGGAGGGCCTTTGGCGAAACCTGGGCCTCGACGGGCCGGATCCGTTCTTTTCGGCGGTGCTCTCGCTGATCTCCATGCCGCCGTCCGCGTCTTTCGAGTTCACCCTGTGCCGGTACCTGCTTCAAATCCGGGACTTCTATCTCTTCCTGGCCAGACCGGAGAACTTCGAACACAAGGCGCTCGTGCAATTGTGCCGCCTGATGATGCGCATCGACATGCGATTCGACATCCGGTTTGTCTCGGCGCTCGCCGAGGATTCCGATCTGGATCGCGACTCCTTCCTCCGCATTCTCTCGGTTCTCGATGAAACGTCGCCGGGCGGACGCCTGACGTTGACGTTGACGCGCGTGCTGCGCGACTCCGATCCCCTGGTGGCGGCGAAGGTGGAGCGGCTACTGAACCGGCGCGTGGCCAGCCCGATGCTGGTTCAGCGCCAGTTGGGTTCGGAAAATGCGCGGACACGCGCCAACGCCATCGAGTCGCTGTGGGGGGTAGATTCGCTGCACACCCGCCGATGTCTCGACCTGGCGGCCAAGGACAGCAACAACCGCGTAGTGGGCAACGCCCTGGTTGGGCTCTACATGCTCAAGGACGCCACCGCCGCTCCCCGCATTCGGAGGATGGCGTCGCATCCCGCACCGGAGTTCCGCACCACGGCGCTATGGGTGATGGGCAAAACCGGCGACCCCGCCTTTAAACCACAAATCGCGAACGCACGAAGCGATGCCGACGAACGGGTTCGCCGGATGGCCGAACAACTCCTGGCCAAGGACCCATCCGCGGCGCCTTCGGACAGGCACGCGCCGACGCTTCGTCAGAACGCGCCGCAAGAAGTCGCGGCGAATGCCCGGGACGAGGGGGCTCCACTGCGGTTGGACGGCACGTTCGGCCGGCTATACCGTCGGGGTTAGCCCAAAAGCGTCGCGCCGGAGATCACAGTTTGAGGCGCGCCTTCAGCGCCTGCTCAGCCGGGTTGGGCGAATTCGAACTCAACCAGTCCTGCAACTTCTGCCAGCTCAGCCGATGGACGGTGGTGGTCTGCACCTCCACCGTGATGGTGAACGCGGCCTCATCGTTCACCACGCCCTGGTTACGAATCGCCCTCACGCCCATGGCGGCGGCTTCGTACACACTTGTGGCAAAGACATCGGTCGAATGACGACATCCCTGCCCGTCGTCGAAGGAGACGGTGCACCGGTGAGCTCCCATGAAGTGTAGGGTATCATCTTCGCTATTTATTCGCCATTCTTCTGACGCCCAGGGCGGTAATTCCGCCGCCACCAAAAGGCATATGATCAAAGCGTCTCGATCCGGGTGCTGTTGCCCAGGAGGTGATCCACATGAAACGAATTCTCTTGCTTGGCCTCGCCGCCGCCGTTGTGGCCGCCGCGGCCGAGCGTGGGGCTCTGCGCGTAGGCGCGGCGCGCGTGGAGGTGACGCCCGCCCCCCATCCGGACTATCCGCCATCCGGCAAGTACGATCATGAGCGCCTGTACATTCGCGCCATCGTACTCGACAACGGCGTCACTCGCGGAGCGCTTATCGGTGCGGATTTGAGCGGCCTCGGCGAGGAGGTCTACGTGACTGCGTCCAAGCAGATCGCCGAGTGGTTGAAGTGCCCCGTCGAGAACGTGATCATGTCCGCCACCCACACCCACAGCGGAGTACGATCCGGACCGCCCGCGTCGGGTCCGGCGAGGCCGCCTCAGCAGCCCACCGGACCGACGGTGGCCGCCATCATGGACGCCATCGGCCAGGCGAGCGCGAGACTTCAGCCGGCGCAGGTCGGATTTGGAACCGGCCTCACGTACCTGAACGTGGCGCGCGACTCCATCAGTGAAGAAACACACCTATGGACCCAGGCCGCCAACCTGGATGGCCCATCGGACAAGACCGTCGCCGTGGTGAAGTTCGCCACCCTGACCGGAGAACCCATCGCCGCCTACGTGAACTACGCCATGCACCCCGTGAACGGTTATCTGGTCGGCATCACCAGCGCGGACTTCGCCGGCGCCGCCTGCCGGTGGGCGGAACAGGCGTTCGACGACAAGATGGTGATGATCTTCTCGCAAGGCGCCTCCGGCGATCAAAATCCGCTACTGATGCGACCCTCCACCAATGCGCTCGCCTCCAAGTCAGGCGTGAAGATCACCGGCTATGAACTGGTCCGCGAATCCGTCGAAGGCCCCCTGAGGGATGGACAGGTTCCGCACGGTAAGATCGACCCGAAAGTCGCTGACCGCTTCGAGCGATGGATCGACGCGGAGGGACTGGTGCTTGGCGAGGAGGTCATCCGCGTGATGACCAGGACCCGCCGGATGTCCAGCCAAGTCGCCATCTGGGGCGCGCAGAAGCCGTTGACGTGTCCTGGCCGTCAGCGGACCAACACCGGCCGCGAAGGTTCCCCCGGAACCTACCAGGATGGCGATCCGGTGGTGTTTCGGTTGGGAGTGCTGGGCATCGGAGACATTGTCCTGACAACGGTGAATGCCGAAGTCTACAACCTGATCGCACAGCGTCTCAAGAAGCAGTCGCCGATGGCGAACACGGTGATGGTCACCATCGCAAATGGCCGGGCCAACTCGGGCTATGTTCCAAACGACGCCGCGTTCGGCGCATATTCGTTCCAGGTGCTGGGCTCGCGCCTCAAGCCCGGTTGCGCCGAACAAGGCATCCCCGGCACGCTGACGGACCTGGTGACGGAGTACGCGGGAAGGTAGGATCAGAGCAGTTCGCGATACAGCTTCTTCTGGCGCTCGGCGATGACGTCCCAGTCATAGCAGCGGACCGCTGTCCGCCGCGCCTCGCGCTCCAGGGCCGAGCGCCGGGCCGGATCGGTGAACAGCGCCTCGATCTCCGCCGCCATGGCGGCGCCCGTCGAAGCCACGACAACGTCGCGGCCGTCTACCAACTCGTCAAGCCCGTTGATGCCGGCGGGCGTGCTGACAATCGCCTTGCCCATCGCCATCGCCTCCATGATCTTGATGTTCGTACCCGCCGACGCGAGCAGCGGAGCAATCACCACGGCCGCGCGGCGATAGGCCGGCCGCACGTCGGAGACAAACGCCTCGAGTTCGATCCCTGGTTGGTCGAGCGGCGGTCGGACACGCTGCTTGTACATGTCGAGGAAATAATCAGGCCGCGATCCGGCGATGATATGCAGCCGCGCCCCCAACGGCCGCAGCACGGGCCACGCTTCGCGCAGGAAGAAGTCCAGGGCGAGCAGGTTTGGGTAGTGCGCAAACGACCCGATGAACAGGATCCGGCCGGGATCCGTGGGATCCCCTGACGGCTGGAATCGTTCGACGTCCACGCCGTTGGCAAATGCCTCGGCGTGCGGAGCCCCCACCGTCAGCCTGTCCTTTTCCGACATGGTCACGACACGGTCCACGCGGCCCCATGCGGCCCGTTCGAAACGTTCCCAACGCTCGTACTGGCGTCGCGTTTCGAAGTCATCCTGTTGCTCCAGCAGTTGCCCGTACAGATCCAGCGTGATGTCATGCTCCACCAGGATCGTGCGAGCCGGCCGGCAGGCCTCGGCGTACTGCGCCATGTGCGTGAATTCGAGTTGGGCCACCGCGGGAGTCCACTTACGGACGGTCTGGCGCAGCGCGGCCCGCATCACCGGCGAGTCAAACTCCTCCACCATGTCGGGTCGTTCGCTCGACGGCAGCGCATGAGTGTGGAACCGCTTCACGTAGACGACTTCGACGAAGAGCGTCAATAACTCGGCCGGCGCCGGAACTAACTCGTCCACAAAGCAGACTAACACCTGGTCGAAGTCCTTCGCCGCGCGCCGCAGCAGGTTATACATACGCACGGCGCCGCCGTGAGACAGCGGGAACGGCACATAGGGACTGACGACCACCACTCTGGGAGCCCCGGTGGGACGGCGGCCGGGAAACACCGTGACCGCGCCGCTGCCAAGCGCCAGCACCTCCGGCTCAGGGACGACGGCCGCGGGCGCTGGTTCAATCCAGGACGGCGCGCCGATCGCCTGTCGCAGGACATCGGTATTCTCGGCCCGTTGGATCCCGTCGACGGTGATGCGCCATAACGCCTCCCGCCACAGGGCGGCGAACAGAGCCGGCTCGGTGACGCTGCGCGCCAGAAACCGCAGATAGTTACGCTCGAGCACCGCGTGCAGTTGAGCCTCGCTGTAATAGCGCGCGGTGGTGGCCCGGTGCTGGTGCAGGACACGCGCGCCGGAGACAAACACCGTCGGCCAGCCAGCCCTCCAGGCGTTGAACCCGATATCGAGGTCCTCGACGTAGGCGGGGTCGAACACCTCCGCGAATCCCCCGAGCGCACGCAGTTTACGGGCGTCGTAGAGAGACGCCCCGCCGCTTCCATAAAGGACGTAGGTATGGTTCTCGCCGTCCACCGGATCGACGCACGTGACGGGAAACTCGGTGGCCGGCATTTTGAGCGGCATCACGGCCTTCCCGGTCTCTTCCCGGCGTCGGCCCTCCGGCATGAAGATCTGGGCCGTGGCGCAGAACAGTTCGGGAACATCGTGGAAAGCCACCCGCAACGCCGCCAGGAAGCCGTGCTCCACCACCATGTCGTTATTCAGAAGACAGACGTGGGAAAATCGCGCCCGGCCGATCCCACGATTCACCGCGCGAGCAAACGACAAAGGCGCCGCGGAATGTTCCACCGCCACACACTCGAATCGGCCCAGAAACTCCGCCGTGCCGTCATCGGATCCATTGTCGACAACGATCACCTCGCCCTCCCCGAGTTGGGCGAGAAGCGGCGGCAGGCACTCCTCGAGCAGACCGCGCCCGTTCCGCGACGGAATCACCACGGAGACGCCGTCGGAAAGCGGCGCCGTCGATACGGTCAGCGCGGAAACCGGCGAGCGTCCCCGGCGATAAGCGGCCATCCGCCCCCCGATTTGCGCCATCCGATAGTACAGCGGGCGTCGCAGAGTTCCCGGACGGGCAAACCGGCCGAGCCAGGTGTTCAGCCAACCGCCCGTCCGCATCTGACGCCGCCCGAACGCCACCGCGCGCCGCGCGACAAACCGCACCACTGCGGGAAGGCCCGCAATCGACAACGCAAACGCCTGCAGCCGTTCGTCGATGACGCACAGTCGCGTCGGGGCAAGCCGACAGCCGATCCATCGCAGACGGTGGAACTGCCACCCGGGCTCGGCGGAAATCCCGCACAGCCCGACGGGCCGCCCGGCCAGTTTCGCTCGGCAGTACTCGATATTCTCGTCGACGCTGCGAAGTACGTGATAAGGGATCCATTCGCCGGACGGCGGAGTAAACTCGGACAGCACGATGAGCGGAGCGCCGGGAAGAAGCGGCTCGAATGCGGCGATGATGCTGACAAGCCGCTCGGCAGGACAGGAGGCGACCAGAAGTTTGACAGGATGATGGGCGGTCAAATCAGCGCCAGTAAAGGAGTCCGCACACCGCCGTCGTCGTATTCGCGCCACATCGCCAGCGCCTGAATCGCGAAGGCCGTGGTCACGGGATTGATGAACGGCAGCCAGTTCCCCTGTTTTCGTCCAAAATAGAAACCGCCCGCCACGCGCGGGTCCGGTCCACCGGCTTGAAACTCCAGGACGCGAGACGCCTCGCGTTCCGCCGTCTGCCGGTCCAGTGGGCAGTAGCCAAGCCGGTCGGCGAACAGGCGGACACGCAACAGTTGAGCGTACACATCGCACCGCACGAACTCGGGCTCGATCCGGGCCAGCAACCCAGCCATGCGCTCTATGCCGGATTCGATGGCGGCCGTCGCTTCAGCGCGTCCGGTGACGAACAGCAGCGCCTCAAGAAAGTAGCCGTAGGCGTGCAGCCGGTCCATCACCCTGGCCGGATCCGTTTCCCCGGGCAGGAAGGTTTCGTGCGTCGCCAACGCGTAATTCACCATTCGCAGGAACGCGCTCGACAGTTCCCTGTGACCGGTTTCATCGGCGAGTTCACGCCACGCCAGGGCCGATTTCAACTGATAGCAGCCCGACCGTTTTGACCACCTCGCCTCCGGCGCGAGCGGTTGCTTGTCCGGCAGGCGGAGCACCGGGTGCATCGCCTCCTCGGCCATGAAGTCAAACGCCATGGACAAGCCGCATTCCTTGGCGCGGTCGAAGTATTCGTGCTCCCCCGTCGCGCGCCACGCCGCCATCAACCCGCGTGCGATGATGCCGCAATCGAAGAAGTAGGCATAGGAAGGGGCGCCGTTGGACGCCAGTTCGAAAGGAAACGTGGCGCTGCGTTCGTTCCACGCCTCGTGCACCAGAAACCCGGCGGCGCGGTTGGCGGCTTCGCGGTAGGACGCGGCCGGCGCAAGGCTGTCCAGGTACAGCAGCGCGCTCAGCGCGTATCCGGTAATCTCGGTGGAGACCGGCGCGTTGCGGCGGGCCTCGGAGAGGTAATAGCGCGCCACTCCGCCGCTGGACGCCTGGATTCCGGAATTCAAAAACCAAGCCCCCGCCCTTTCGAGGACGGCGTCTATGGTTGATAGGGACGAGTGGAAGATCGGCAGAGCTATAGCAGTTTCATTGTAACATTGGCTAGGTCCGTCTCCGCCTCTCAGTCTGACAGTCCCAAGGGCGTCCGATGCGATTCATTCAACTGCTCGTTCTGTCCTGCGCGGCGCTCGCGCAACAAGCGCCCATCGGCATCGTCCGCGGCGAGTTCGTGAAATCGAACAGTGCGAGCGGAGAGGGCGAACTGGTCGTCAGGACCTCGGAAGGCGGCGACCGCCAGTGCGCGTTCGACCGCAAGACCTACTTCGAGGCGGACAATCAGTTAGTGACGGCGTCGGCGCTGCGCCCGGGAGACCGCCTGGAGATCGTCGCCGATCGCAAACCCGGGCCGGTTGACTGTTACGCGCGGACAGTCCACGTTATGGACGCCGCCTCAGCCCGCCCCGGACCCGCCGGACGCCCCCGATTGCGCCAATCGTCGAGCCCCACGGAGTCCTTCGCCCCTCGCGGAGAACTGATGTTCTCCGGCATGGTGGTTCGCGTCGACCATGAGGTGTTGACGCTGCGGACGCGAACCGACGGGGTGAAAACGATTCTGCTCCGTCAGGACACCCGTTACATCGGCGACGGCCAGCGCGTCGACGTGGCGGCGCTGCGAAACAACACCCGAGTGTTCATCCGAGCCGGCCGCAACCTCGACAACGACATCGAAGCGTACCAGGTGGTGTGGGGCGAAATCGTCCGCTCGCGATAGCTTTTTCCGTTGACATACGACGGTCATCGTATTACGATCATCGTAGATGTTAACCACGCCTCCCAGACCGACCGACGCTGAACTCGAAATCCTCACCGTCCTGTGGAGCCGCGGCCCGAGCACCGTCCGCGACGTCCACGAAGTCATCACCCAACGCAAGCCCACGCAATACACCACCGTGCTCAAGCAAATGCAGGTGATGGCCGAAAAGGGTCTGCTGAAGCGCAACGACGAGCAGCGCTCCCACGTGTACGAACCCTCCCGATCGCGCGAGTGGACGCAACGCCAACTGGCGGGCGATCTGCTGCAGCGCGCATTTGAGGGCTCCGCGCGAAACCTGCTGGTCGGCGCTCTGTCGGCTCGCAAGAGTTCAAAGCTCGAAATCGACGAAATGCGCCGCTTGCTCGACGAGTACGAGGCGGGGTTGAAATGACAATTCTCGAAACGTTCGTACGAACGCCGTTCGCCGAAGCGCTGGGCAGAACGCTGCTCCATTCGCTGTGGGAGGCGGCCATCGCCGCGCTGTCGCTGGCCGCCGTGCTCGCCGTCGTCCGTTCGCCCCGGATCCGCTATCTGGCGGCTTGCGCGGCGCTCGTCAGCGTCCTGGTGGGCTTCTGCGTCACGCTGGTCCTGTGCGCTCCGCTAGCCACTGGCCCCGTCGCAACGACGCGGATCCACCCGGTCTCGCGCGACGGCGCCCCCCTGCTGGCTGACCCATTCGGCGGCGGTCTGCGCGCGGCCGACGCGCTGCCGTGGCTCGCCCCCGCGTGGCTGGCCGGCGTCGCCGCCTTCTGGATTCGAGGCGCCGCCGGATGGGCGCAAGCGCGGCGCCTTCGACAGACCGGCCTGTGCCATGCGCCCGCCGACTGGCGCGCCCGGCTTGAGCGTTTGGCCGCCTCCATCGGCCTGACTCGCGCCGTCGAGTTATTCGAGTCCGGACTGACTCAGGTCCCCATTACTATTGGCTACCTGCGTCCCGTGATCCTGTTGCCCGCCGGAATCCTGCTGCAACTTCCGGTGTCCCAGTTGGAAGCGATTCTGCTTCACGAGTTAGCGCACATCCAGCGGCGCGACTATCTCGTCAATCTGCTCCAGACCGCCGCCGAGGGGCTCCTGTTCCATCACCCGGCGGTCTGGTGGATATCCCGCGTGATTCGCGACGAGCGCGAGCATTGCGCGGATGATGTCGCCGCGGCCGCCGTCGGCAACGTCGCCGACTACGCCCGAGCGCTGACCTCGCTAGAACAACTCCGCCAGGAAGGGTATGACGCCGCACTCGCGGCGACAGGAGGAAGTCTTATGAAACGGATACGCCGTTTGATCCACACGCCGGAGCCGTCCGCCGCATCCCGCCGGCCGCTCCTCGGAATCGCGCTGACCTTCATCGCGGTCCTGGCCGGCGCCACCCTGAAGATGACGGCCGCGCCCGCGGGCCAGGCCACCCAGCAGGCTGTCTCGCCTTACGAGAAGTGGCTGAAAGAGGACGTCGCATACATCATCGAACAGCGCGAACGCATCGCCTTCGAGAACTTGAAGACCGATCCGGAGCGCGACCATTTCATCGAACAATTCTGGCTTCGCCGCGACCCGACGCCCGGCACTCCGGAAAACGAGTTCAAGGCCGAACACTACCGTCGCATCGCCTACGCGAACCAGCGGTTCACCTCGCATTCCGGCCTTCAGGGATGGCGCACCGACCGCGGCCGCACTTACATCCTGTTCGGACCTCCGGACGAGATCGAATCGCATCCGTCAGGCGGCGGAGTGCTGCACGGCGCGACCGGTCCAGCGTATCCATGGGAAGCCTGGCTCTACCGTTACATCAAGGATATGGGCCGCGACGTCACCGTCGAGTACCGGGACGAGGACCGCAACGGCGAATTCCGGATGACCAGGGATCCCCACCAGTAACTCCCCGCTACGCGGCCGTCACCTCGATGTCCTGTCCAAATCCAGGACCATCCGGCGGCCGCGTATACAGCCCCTCCGGTCCGCGCGTGATGTGATACTGCTCCTCCCACATCTGGTACACCTCCTTGGGCCCTCCCGGCGCGGGCATGAATAACTCCGCCCAGGGTGCGTTCACATGCGCAATAATCCAATGAATCGCCTGACTCAGCCCGCCGCCATGCGGAATCACGGGAATGTCATAAGCCGCGGCCATCGCGCCGATCTTCCCTAACTCCGTCATTCCGCCACACCAGTTGATGTCCGGCTGCCAGATCGAAGCCGCATTGTGTTCGAGCAGATTGCGATAGCCGTAGCGCCCATACTCGTGCTCGCCGGTGGCGATGCGCGTTGTCTTGATCGCCGCGTTCAACCGTCCGAAGCCCGCGTAATCGTGCGGCTGCAGCACCTCCTCCATCCAATACACGCGGTACGGCGCGACAAGGTCGGCCATCTCCAGCGTGTAGCGCTCGGTCCACGACATCCAGCAATCGAGCATGATGTCGCCATCGGGCCCCAGCGCCGCGCGAGCCCGCTTCACCAGTTCCACGTTCTGATTCATGCCCTGACGCCCGTCGGCCGGACCGTACGGAATGGCCAGCTTCAGCCGTTTGAAGCCCGCCTCAACGTGCTGTTCGATGTCGTTGCCCGTGCAATAGGCCGGAACACGCGGCTTCACTTCTCCGCCGATCAGGCGGTAAACCGGCAGACCCAGCGCCTTGCCGATGAGGTCCCACAGCGCCAGGTCCACGCCGCTGATGGCGTTCATGGTGACGCCCATGCGGCCATAATGCATCGTCGAACGCCAGCAGATGTCCCAGATGCGTTCGACGTTGAACGGATCCTCGTTGACCAGCAGCTTCGACAGGTGCTCCATCACCACCATGCCGCCGCCCGCGCCCCCGTTCCCGTAGCCCTTCACGCCTTTGTCCGTGCTGATCTCCACCGTGAAGCCATTCATTTTGCCGGCGTCCGGGAAGAACAGCGAGCGCGTCGCCTTGTACTCCGGATAGATCGACATCGGGTTCGCCACTTCGACGTTCTGCGTGGACCACGAGCCCGCGGAAGGCGTATAGGCGGGCGGACGCTTCTTCGGCCGAATGTTCACCAGCCGTACGCCCGTGATCTTCAGTTTCGATGCGACGCCCGCCGGCAACGCATTCGTCTGCGCGGCAAGCGCGGAGACCGGCGCAACGCCGGCGGCGGTGAGAAAGTTTCGGCGATTCATCAGCGTGATCGTATGCCCGCGGCGCACCCGGTTTCAACCGCCCTCTGAGCGGCGCTCGAAACCGGCATGAGACGATAAAGGTTTACGCAATGAGCAAACTGAACGAATCGATCCGGAATATCGCCATCATCGCGCACGTCGACCATGGCAAAACGACGCTTGTCGACGCGATGCTGAAACAGAGCGGCATTTTTCGGGAAAACGAGGAAGTCGCCGACCGGGTGATGGACTCAAACGAACTGGAGCGCGAGCGCGGCATCACGATCCTTGCCAAGACCACCGGCATCCGTTACCACGACATCAAGATCAACATCGTCGACACACCCGGCCACAGCGATTTCGGCGGCGAAGTGGAGCGCGCCCTGAAGATCGTCGATGGCGTCATGCTGCTGGTCGACGCGAGCGAAGGCCCCCTGCCGCAGACGCGCTACGTGCTGTCGAAAGCGCTTGAAGCGAAGCTACCCCCGATCCTCGTCATCAATAAAATCGATCGCCCCGACGCGCGTATCCAGGAAGTGCTGAATGAGGTGTACGACCTGTTCATCGACCTCGACGCCACAGAGGATCAACTCGACTTCCCTGTCGTATACACCAACGCGAAACTCGGCGTGGCCAAGCTGACTCCGGAAGGCGAGAGCACCACGCTGCGCCCCCTGTTCGACCTGATCCTCCAGCGCATCCCCCCGCCCAAGGGCGATCCCGACGGTCTGTTGCAACTGCTCGTCGCCAATCTCGACTACAGCGACTATCTCGGACGCCTCGCCATCGGCCGCGTGTTTGAAGGAACGTTGCGGCTGGGCGATGAGGTGGCCATCGCGAAACTCGACGGCTCCTTCCAGCGGACGAAGATCACCAAGCTCTACTCCTTCGAAGGGTTGAAGCGCGTCGACGAGACCGTGGGCGCGCCCGGCGCGGTGCTGGCCATCGCCGGCGTCGAAGGCATCACCATCGGCGAAACCGTCACCAACGCCGAAGACCCTCGGCCGCTGCCCCAGGTGCAGATCGACGAACCCACCATCGCGATGATGTTCACCATCAACACGTCGCCCTTCTCGGGTCGCGAAGGTCAGTACGTGACGTCGCGCAACCTCCGCGACCGCCTCGACAAGGAACTGCTGACAAACGTCTCCATCAAGGTGGAGGAAGCAGGTGGACCCGACGCATTTAAGGTGATGGGTCGCGGAGAGTTGCAACTCGCCATCCTCATTGAAATGATGCGGCGCGAAGGCTACGAACTGGCGGTTGGCAAGCCCGAGATCCTCACCAAGAAGCTCAATGGCGTGCTCCAGGAGCCCGTCGAACTCCTGCTCATCGATTGCCCGGAAATGTTCGTCGGGACAGTGATCGAAAAGATGGGCAGCCGCAAGGGCAAGATGAACAAGATGGTGAACCATGGTTCCGGCCGCGTCCGGCTCGAGTTCCTGGTGCCGTCGCGCGGCCTCATCGGTCTGCGCAACGAAATGCTCACCGACACCAAGGGCACCGCCATCATGAACTCGCTGTTCCACGGCTACATCGAATGGCAGGGCGACATCGTCAGCCGCCCCACCGGCTCCCTGGTGGCCGACCGCCCCGGCAGGACCACCGGCTACGCCATCTTCAATCTTCAGGAGCGCGGCGAAATGTTCGTCGAGCCCGGCGTCGAGGTCTATGAAGGCATGATCGTCGGCGAGAACTCGCGCGACGCCGATCTGAACGTCAACATCGTCAAGGAGAAGAAGCTCACTAACATGCGCTCCTCCACCGCCGACGAAGCCATTCGCCTGGTGCCGCCGAAGCTGCTGAATCTCGAACAGGCCATCGAATTCATCCGCGACGACGAGTTAGTCGAGGTGACTCCGAAATCCATCCGCCTGCGCAAGAAGGTGCTGAAGGCGAATCAGCGATGAAGTGGGCGGCGGCCCTGATCGCCGCCTGCGCCTTCGCGCAGGACACCGCCGAACTCACCCGCCAACTCGGCGCCACGGTGGTCTATCGAGACCTCACGGTTTCGGCCGACGGAACCCACGCCGCCTGGGCGCGCGGAACGGCGGCCGCCGGCGAAGCCACGGTCTATCGCGTCTCGCTCGCCAATCGAGGCGCGAAACCGGAGCCCGTCCCGACAGGGCGCGACTCCTACCGCCGCGACGCAAGCCCGGCTTGGTCCCCCGATGGCAAACAGCTAGCCTTCCTGTCTAACTCCGACGGCGGCGACCAGTTACAAATCTGGATCGCGCCCGCCGCTGGTCCCGCTAAGTCGCGCTCGAACCTGGTCGGCTATGTGGACCGCCTGCGCTGGTCGCCCGACGGCAAACAAATCGCCTTCCTCTATATCGAAGGCGGAAGCGGAGGCGGCCCCCTGCTGGCCGCGGCGGCGCAAACGGGCGTCATCGGCGGGGAGGTCCACAATCAACGGATCGCTGTCCTCGACGTCGCATCCGGCGACCTCCGCACCGTATCGCCGCCGGAACTGCACGTCTACGACTTCGACTGGTCTCCCGACGCAAAACGGTTTGTTGCGGCCGCGGCGCCCGGCCCCGGCGACAACAACTGGTGGATCGCCCGCCTCCACCTGATCAACGTCTCCACCGGCCAGGCGAAAGAACTCTACAAGCCGGCGCTGCAAGTGGCCATCCCCCGCTGGTCGCCCGACGGCAGCGCCATCGCCTTTATCGAAGGTCTGATGAGCGACGAAGGCTTCCACGGCGGCGACGTCTACACGATCCCAGCCGATGGAGGCCGCCCCACCAACCGCACGCCCGGCCGCAAGACGTCTCCGGGTTCAGTCCGCTGGCTCACCTCCTCGACGCTCCTGTTCACCGAATGGGTGGCGGGTGGCAGCGGCGTCTCGAAACTCGACCTCGGCGCTGGCGTCACCGAAGTTCTGTTGCACAGCAATTCGGGGCTCCACAGCGACGGCATCCTGCCGAGTTTCGCCGCCTCCGCCGACGCCTCCACCTTCGCCTTCGTCGATGAGTCATTCACCAAACCTCCGGAGGTATGGGCAGGCCCCAGAGGCTACCTCCGCCAGCTAACTCACGATAACTCAGGGCTAACTCCCAGTTGGGGCGCGGCGACGAATCTGGAGTGGACCAGCGACGGCGCCGCCGTACAGGGCTGGCTGCTCGCCCCCAGGGCAATCGAGCCCGGCCGACGCTACCCCATGGTGGTGCTGGTGCACGGCGGACCGTCGAACTCCACCGTCCAATCCTGGATGTCCGACTTCTCCCTCCCCCTGGCGCTCTCCGCGCACGGCTACTACGTGCTGTTCCCGAACCCTCGCGGCAGTTACGGACAAGGCGAAGCGTTCACAAAAGGCAACGTCAAGGACTTCGGCGGCGGCGACCTGCGGGACATCCTCGCCGGAGTGGACGCCGCCCTCGCCAACGCTCCCATCGACCCTGCGCGCCTGGGCGTCACCGGCTGGAGTTATGGCGGCTATATGACCATGTGGACTGTGACTCAGACCCAGCGCTTCCGCGCCGCGGTAGCCGGCGCCGGCATCGCCAACTGGCAAAGCTATTACGGCGAAAATCTCATCGACCAGTGGATGATCCCCTTCTTCGGCGCAAGCGTTTATGACAACCCGGCCGTCTACGCCAAGAGTTCGCCCATCAACTTCATCAAGGCGGTGAAAACGCCCACCCTGATCCTGGTGGGCGAGCGCGACGCCGAATGCCCCTCGCCGCAATCGTTCGAATTCTGGCACGCGCTCAAGACCCTGAACGTCCCCACACAACTCGTGGTTTTCCCCGGCGAAGGCCACTGGTTCAGCAAAGCCGAACACCGCACCGAAGTGCAGGACCGCGCCCTCGCCTGGTTCGACAAGTACCTTGCCCGCTAGAAGAAAGGCCCCGGCGCCGCGCATTCGATATAATCGTCCGTTCATTCATGAGGAGGCTCATCATGCCTGACGGACGTCGTGGATTCCTTCGCAGACTGCTTTCCGGAGCAGGATTCGCCGCCGCGGGAGGCGTGGCCGCCCAAGCCCAGCCCGCCGCCGCATCCGCCCCGGACATCCTGCCCGCCTACGCCAAGGCCCAGCACTACCGCTCGCTCAAGCAATCGAGCTTCGACCGCACCGGCGGCAATCACGACTCCTGGGTCATCGCGCCCGGCGAATCGATCGAAATCTTCAAGGCGAGCGAACCGGGCGTCATCACCCACATCTGGTTCACCATCTCCGCGCAGTCCGCCAACCACCTGAAGGAGCTCGTCCTGCGCGCCTGGTGGGACGGCGCCGCCAAACCGAGCATCGAAGTCCCCATCGGCGACTTCTTCGGCCTGAACCTGGGCTCCTACCAGATCTACGAGTCGCAGTATCTGGCCTGTTCGCCCGGCAAGTCGCTGAACTGCTATTTCGTGATGCCGTACAAGTCGGCGCGCCTCACCGTCACCAACGAAGGCGGCGCGCGGGTCGGCGCGTTCTATTCGAACATCGATTACCAGGCCGTCGCCGCGCTCCCGGCCGACGCGCTCTACTTCCACGCGCAGTACCGCCAGAGCGCGCCCTGCACGCCCACCACGGGCGACGATCGCAAAACGAACCCAACCGGCCGCCTGAACTACGTCTACGCCGAAGCTAAGGGCCGCGGCCATCTGATGGGCGTCACGCTCGGCGTTTTGCAGAACGCCGACGGCTGGTGGGGCGAAGGCGACGACATGATCTTCGTCGATGACGAAACAAAGCCAGTGATCGTCGGAACCGGCTCGGAAGACTATTTCCTCGGCAGTTGGGACTTCGGCGGCCGCGACGGCGCCATCCCCTTCGCCCACCGCATGTACGGCGCGCCGCTGATCCAGGCCGCCGAGCGCACCGGCGGACGTTACTGCTGCTATCGCTGGCACGGCGACAACCCCGTCACCTTCACCCGCTCTCTGCGCCACACCATGGAGCACGGCCACGCCAACGATCGCGGCGACAATTTCTTCAGCGCCTGTTACTGGTACCAGTCCGAGCCCTACACCGACTTCCCGGCCCTTCCCGCCGTGGAGCACAGAATCCCGAAAGTGAGAACCCCAAATGCTTAAGTTACTGCCGATCCTGCTCGTCCCCGCGTCGATGCTGGCGGCCGACCCCGCCGGATTCGCCCTCTGGAAATCCGCCGACCTGAAGAGCCAGGAAAAGAAACTATCCTCCAAGCTCGACGCCCAGAAGGCCGCGTCCCAGCCGCTCGGCAAATTCGACGGCGTCAACTTCACCGTCAGCCATCGCGAAGGCAGCGGCGTCGCGGAACTGCACGAAAAGGTGGCGGACCTGTTCGTGGTCGTATCCGGCGAAGCCACCCTGATCGTGGGCGGCAAGATGGTCGACTCCAAATCCACCGGCCCCGGCGAGGCTCGCGGCTCGAAGATCGACGGCGGGACGAAGCACGCGCTCGCCGCGGGCGACACGGTCCGCATCCCGGCCAACACCCCGCACCAGCTCCTGCTCGACGCCGGTAAGCAGTTCACCTACTTCGTCGTCAAGGTGGACGTGAAATAATAGGCGTTGCGGCGTCACGCTGGCGAAGCGGCAGGCCGAAGGTATAATCGGATGGTGAAATGGACTTTAGCGGCCCTATTAGCCGCACTTCTGCTCTCCGGCTGCAGCCGGAACATCGACACCAAGGAAGCCGTGCGCACCGGCGTGATGGACTACCTCAACAAGAAGCGGGAATCCACCGGCCTCGACATGACGCGCATGAACATCGAAATCTCCGACGTCAAGTTCAATAAGGACGAGGCGGTGGCGGTAGTCAGCTTCCTGCCCAAGGACAGCAAGGCGGGCGGCATGTCGATGAACTACCAGTTGGAGCGTCAGGGCGGCAAATGGGTCGTGAAGGGACGTAAGGAAAGCGGCGCGAACCCGCATGGCGGAACCACCGCCGTGCCCGGAATGCCGGAGGGTATGGGCGGCGGCATGCCGGAAGGCATCGGCGGAGGGATGCCCGCGGGCCATCCGCCGATGCCGGCGCCGGACAAGAAATGAAGACCGTAGCGGTTTTGGGAGGCGGACCCGCGGGGGCGTTCGCCGCCGAAAGATTGGCGCGGGCGGGGCTGAGGACGCTGGTCTTCGACGAGAAGCTGGCGTGGGAAAAGCCATGCGGTGGAGGCTTGACCTACAAAGCCTACAAAACCTACCCGTTCCTGATCGAGAATTCGACTCCCAAAAAGCTGGTCACCCACACCAACCTGGCGGCGCCCAAGGCCGGCGTCGCCCGAATGCCGCTCAGCCATCCGCTGGTCATCTACTCGCGTTTCGACCTAAACAATATGCTGCTCGCGCGAGCCGAACAGGCCGGCGCGCAGATCGAAAAGACCCGCGTGCTCGAGGTCCAGCGTCAGGACCGCGGCTGGCGGCTACGCACCCGCAACGGCGTGGCCGAGGCCGATTTCTGCATCGTCGCCACCGGCGCCCGCAACTCGTTGCGCAACGTCGGCACCGAGTACACCGCGTCCGACACCATGTACGCGCTCGGCTACTGGGCTCCCTCCAACCAGGACCACATCGACATCCAGTTCCTGCCCAACCTGGAAGGCTACATCTGGGTCTTCCCGCGTTGCGGCCATCTCTCGGTGGGCATCTGCGGCAAGGGCGAATCGGCGCAATCGTTGCGCGCGCGCCTGGAAGCCTACATGCGCGAGCACTCCATCTCCCTCAAGGACGCCACCTTCTACGGCCACATGCTGCCGTCGCTCGAAACCGCCAGTTGGCGTAAGAACCGCGTAGCCGGCGACGGCTGGATGGCGGTGGGCGACGCGGGCGGCCTGGTGGACCCCATCACCGGCGAAGGCCTCTACTACGCGATGCGCTCCGGCGACCTCGCAAGCCAGGTCCTCATCTCCGCCGAGCATCCCATGGAAGCCAAGGCCCAGGCCTACCGCAACATCATTCAACACGACTTCATGGCCGACCTCGAGTTCGGCGCCATGCTCGCCAAACGCGTCTTCCTCGGCCGCTTCCTGTTCAGCACCGTGCCCGCGCGCATGGTCCAATTCATCCGCCGCAGCCCCCGCTTCCAGTCCCTCATGCAGGACCTGTTCGCCGGCACCCAGCCCTACACGGAGCTCAAGTGCCGCCTGCTGCGCAACCTCAACGGCACGCTGCACGAAATCGTGATGAATCATTTCCTACATAAATTGATTCCGTCCCAGGAATCCGTCTGAGTCCCGCCACCGCAATGAACACGCAAAAATCCGAAGCACTCTTCGCCCGCGCCCAGCAGGCGATCCCGGGCGGCGTGAACTCGCCCGTACGAGCCTTCCGCGGCGTCGGCGGCGTTCCCCGCTTCATCGCCCGAGGCCACGGCGCCCGCCTGGTCGACGTCGACGGCAACGAATACATCGACTACGTCGGCTCCTGGGGACCCCTCATCCTCGGCCACTGCCCCGCCCCGGTGATGGACGCCGTGCGCGCCGTTCTCGAATCCGGAACCAGCTTCGGCGCTCCCACCGAGCGCGAAATCGAACTCGCCGAAGAGATCCGCTCCTTCATGCCCTCCATGGAGCTCGTCCGCCTGGTCAACTCCGGCACGGAAGCCACCATGAGCGCCCTGCGCGTCGCCCGAGGCTTCACCGGCCGCGACCTCGCCATCAAGTTCGAAGGCTGCTATCACGGCCACGTCGATTCGCTGCTCGTCAAAGCCGGCTCCGGCATGGCGACCCTCGGCATCGCCGACACACAAGGCGTCCCCCAAAGCTTCGCCGAAACCACCATCGCCCTGCCCTATAACTCCATCGCCGCCGTCGAGCAGGCCTTCGCGTCCCACGGCGACCGCATCGCCGCCGTCATCGTCGAACCGGTAGTCGGCAACATGGGCTGCGTCCCGCCCGTCCCCGGCTTCCACGAAGCGCTCCGCGCCCTCACTCAGAAGCACGGCGCGCTGCTCATCTTTGACGAAGTGATGACCGGATTCCGAGTCTCCCCCGGCGGCGCTCAGCAGCTCTACGGCATCCACCCCGACCTCACCACCATCGGCAAAATCGGCGGTGGCGGACTGCCGCTGGCGGCCTATGGCGGACGCGCCGACATCCTGTCGAAGGTGGCCCCGGTCGGCCCCATCTACCAGGCCGGCACGTTATCGGGCAATCCCCTGGCGGTCGCCGCCGGACTCGCCACGCTGCGCTACCTCAAGTCGCACCCGGAAATCTACGCCCAACTCGAAGCCCGAGCCGCCGCCCTCACCGCCCACCCGCCCGCGGGCGTCACCGTGAACCGCGTCGGCTCGATGTTCACGTTCTTCTTCACCACTCAGCCCGTCACCGATTGGGAGACCGCGAAGATCGCCGACACCGCCCGTTTCAAAGCCTTCTTTCATTGGATGCTCGAACACGGCGTTTATCTCGCGCCCTCCCAGTTTGAAGCCGGATTCATCTCCGCCGCCCACACCGCCGACGACATCCAGCACACCGTCCAGGCCGCCCATGCCTTCTTCGATCAACCGGCCTGAATATCGTCCGATTCATCGGCGTCGCGTTTGCGCCACGCCGCGACAATGCGCGAACCGGCCCACCAGCCGAAGCCCACAAGGTAGACGCCGCTCAGCGCCGCCACCGTCGCCCTCCGCGCGGTGGACGCGTAGCCTGTCGTGACCAATGCCCTGTGGCACACGTCCAAACAGACTAGAATGAATAACATGGAAGATAGTATGGCACATCCCTTTGGCCATAGCCGCCCTTTGGATCTGCCTGCATGGAAGACGCTGGCGAGTCACTTGGCGGGCCTGCTGGTAGCGTTCCTGTTTCTGGTTTCCGGCATCTGGAAGATCATCGATCCGTTCACCTTCCGGACCATGGTGGAACAACTGGGCGTGCCCTACCAGCTCAGCACGGCGCTGACCATCAGCCTGGGAATCGCCGAAACATTCGCGGGCGTGCTCGTGCTGGTGCCGCGCTTCCGCCGCTGGGGCGCGTGGATCGCCATCGCGCTGCTCGTCGGGTTCATGGCGTACATGGGTGTTAATTACACCACCCTCACCGGCAAGGACTGCAGTTGCTTCCCGTTCATCAAGCGCGCCGTCAGCCCGGGCTTCTTCATCAGCGACGCCGTGATGGTGCTGCTCGCCATCATCGCCGCATGGTGGGCGCGACGCTCCGAAGGACTCCGCAACGCGCTCGTCGTGCTCGGCGCCATCGCCGTCTTCTCGGCCGTGTCCTTCGGCGTCAACGCGGCCCGGCAGAGCGGAGCGCAGGCCCCGGAATCGGTCATCGTCGACGGCCAACCCTTCGCCATGCGCCACGGCAAGGTGTTTCTCTTCTTCTATGACCCGCAGTGTTCGCACTGCGACAAGGCCGCCCGCGACATGAGCAAGCTCGACTGGGGCGAGACCAAGGTCGTCTCCATCCCCACCGCGGAGCCCCAATACGCCGCCTCGTTCCTGCACGACACGGGACTCAAAGCCGGCACCTCGCTCGAACTCGACAAACTGAAGAAGGCCTTCCCGTTCAAGACCGATCCGCCCTACGGCGTGGCGCTCGACAACGGCCGTGAAAAAGGTCCGATTCCCCGTTTCGACGGCGACGAACCGCAGGCCAGCCTGCGCAAATTCGGCCTGATCAAATGAGACCCTTCGCGACGGCGATCGCCCTCGCCGCGCTCCTCGTCGCGGCCTGTCACGCCCAACGTCGCGACGCGCTGGAGCGCCCGCCCCTCGCTGACTCCGACGCCGAGAAGCGCATCCTCGCGGTGATCGACCAGGCGCGGGCGACGGGCGATGTCTACCTCGAAGTGCCCGTCTCCGATGGCCGCATGCTGCGTCTCCTCGCCGAATCAACGGGCGCGAAGAACATCGTCGAAATCGGAACCTCCACCGGCTACTCCGGCCTCTGGCTCTGCCTCGCTCTCGAAAAGACCGGCGGCCATCTGACGACGTTTGAATACGACGCCGGCCGCGCCGCCCGCGCCCGCAAGCACTTTGAGCAGGCGGGCGTGGCCAGCCGCGTCACCGTCATCGAAGGCGACGCCCATCAAACCATCCGTCCGGCCAAAGGCCCCATCGACGTCGTCTTCATCGACGCCGACAAGGGCGGCTATCTCGACTACCTGCGCAAGGTGCTGCCGCTGGTCCGCCCCGGCGGCCTGATCCTGGCCCACAACATCGAAATGGCCGCCGACTACGTGAAAGCCGTCACCACGGATCCCGCCCTCGACACCGTCTTCTACATGCAAGGCGGCGGGCTCGGCGTCACGCTGAAGAAGCGCTGACGTCACGGCCAAAGGAACAAACCGGCGCCCGTCTGCGTACCTTAACTCGGACGGGTTCCCATGAGCACCAACGGCAATCATAAGAAGCGAAGACTACGCAATCGGATCATCGGACTGGCCGTCGTCCTGCTGATCATCG
Source organism: Acidobacteriota bacterium (assembly GCA_018268715.1). Lineage (GTDB taxonomy): Bacteria > Acidobacteriota > Terriglobia > Bryobacterales > Bryobacteraceae > TMP-7. The sequence goes on from JAFDVZ010000023.1 coordinate 53,230, forward strand.
GCGGGACCGGCTTCGCGCTGCTCGGTTCACTCCGGCGTCCTCCCTCCATCGACCCCTCAAAGATCGCCACGGTCGAACGCGGCCCCATCGCGCGATCGGTGGTCGCCACCGGCAAAGTCCAACCGCGCACGAAAGTGGAAGTGAAGTCCAAGGCCAGCGGCTTGGTGAAGAAGATCTACGCCGACTACGGCCAATACGTGAAGCAGGGCGACATCCTGGTGGAACTCGACAAGGAGGAGCTCGCCGCGCGGGTGCGCGAGCTGAAGGCCACCATGCAGGTGGCCCAGGCCAGCGTCCACGCCGCCCAGGCCAGCCTCGAACGCAGCAAGGTCGAAGCCGAAGGCCCCGACCTGCCCTATCTCAAGTCCAGCATGGAGCGCTCGCAGTTGATGCTGCGCGACAAACTGGTGGCCAGGACCATCGCCGAGGATTCCGAGCGCGCCTATCAATTGGCGCTCAACAAACAGACCAGCTCCATCCGCAGCCTGGCCGTCGCCCGAGCCGAAATCCAGAAGGCCGAAGCGACAGTGGCGCAGACCAAGGCCGCGCTCGATCAGGCCGAAGAGAATCTGCGCAACTCCACCATCGTCAGCCCCATGACCGGCCTCGTGCTCTCGAAGGATGTCGAAGTGGGCGACGCCGTCAGCTCCATCCTGGTGATGGGTTCGCAGGCGACGCTCATCATGACGCTCGGCGATGTGAGCGAAGTCTACGTGCTCGGCAAGGTCGACCAGGCCGACATCGGCAAGGTGTATCTCAACCAGAAGTCCCGCATCGTGGTCGAATCGTTCAAGGACCGGAAGTTCGAAGGCGAGGTGACCAAGATCTCGCCGCTCGGCGTGGAGAAGGACAACGTCACCACGTTCGAAGTGCGCGTCTCCATCCGCAATCCCGGCGGCGTGCTGAAGGCCAACATGAGCGCCAACGCCGAAATCATCCTGGAGGAGAAGCCGAACGTCCTGCTGATCCCCGAATCGGCCATCGCCTATGACAAGGACCGTAAGGCCGCGGTCTCGGTGCCCGATCCCACCCAGAAGAACGGCAAGCGCAAGGTCCCGGTCGAAGTGGGCCTGTCCAACGGCGTGAAGACCGAACTCGTAGCCGGCCTCAAGCAGGGCGACAAGCTGGTCGTCGAGTAACCAGGCGGCGCGTATGACCATCGGCGACCTTCTGCTGGACGCATTGCGCGCGCTGTGGGCGCACAAGACGCGGACGCTGCTCACCATGTTCGGCATCGCCTGGGGCATCGTCTCCATCACGCTGATGGTGGCGGCCGGCGAAGGCCTGCGCGCCGGCCAGCAAAAGCAGGCCGACAGTCTGGGCAAGGATCTCATGATCGTGTTCTCGGGACGCACCAGCCTCCAGGCGGGCGGCCTGCGCGCCGGCCGCGCCATCCGCTGGGCCGACACGGATCACGTGGCCGTGAAGGCCGAAGCAACCTCGTGCGGTTATGTTTTACCCGAGTTAGGCAACACGCTCCCGGTGCGCAGCCTGTACAACAGCGGCAATCTCCTCATCACCGGTTCGCTGCCGGGCTTTGAGGATCTGCGGACCATCCCCATCGGAGAAGGCCGTTTCTACAATGAGGCCGATCAGGACGAAGGCCGCCGCGTGGCCTTCATCGGCAGCGACGTAAAGAAGCAGCTCTTTGCGGAGCGCGACCCGCTCGGCGCAGTCATCAACATCGCCTCCATCCCCTACCGGGTCATCGGCGTCATGCAAGCCAAGGAGCAGGACTCCAGCTACGACGGCCGGGACATTTCGAAGGTGTTCATCCCCTTCAGCGCGATGGTCCGGGACTTCCCCAACAAACCGCCCGCCCTGCCGCACACCATCGACCGCATGCTGGTCAGTCCGAAGTCCTACGCCGAGCACGACACATGCAAGGCCCAGTTGAAGCGCACGCTGGCGCGCCTGCACGACTTCGACCCGAACGATCGCGAAGCGGCTCACATCTGGGACACCATGCAGGACGCCAAGGCGTTCCGTCAGATGACCGACGGCATGAAGTATTTCCTGGGCGCGGTGGGCGTCGTCACCTTGTTGCTCGGCGGCATCGGAGTCATGAACGTGATGCTGGTGGCGGTGCGCGAACGCACTCCGGAAATCGGAGTGCGGAAGGCGGTGGGCGCCACCTCGAAGGCCATCCTGGGCCAGTTCTTCGCCGAAGCGATGGCGGTGGTGCTCATCAGCGGAGCGTGCGGACTGGGCTTCGCCTACGGCGTGTGCGCGCTGGTGAACATGGCGCCGATGCCGCCGTTCTTCGCCGGACTGTTGCCCACCTGGCAAAGCAGCCTGCTGTCGTTCGTGCTGCTAGGTACGGTGGCGCTGTTCGCCGCACTCTACCCGGCCAATCGCGCGGCCTCCATCGACCCCATCGACGCCTTGCGTCACGAGGCCGGAAACTAAGCGGGGAAACCATGTTCAGCGAAATGTTCCTCCAGGCCTGGGACGCTCTCCGCCGCAACCCCACGCGCACGCTGCTCACCATGACCGGTATCGTCTGGGGCATCGTCGCCGTGACATTGTTGATCGCCTATGGCGACGGCTTCCGTTACGCGCTGGTGCGCGGCTTCGACGCCTTCGGCAAAAGCGCCGTAGTCGCCTGGCCCGGCCAGACCAGCGAACAGGCGGGCGGAGAACGCGCGGGCAGACCGGTCAAGATTGAGAACGCCGACCTCGATTACGTGAAGGCCGAAGCGACGCTGGTGAAGCAGGCGTGCCTGGAAACCGTGAAGTGGCACTCCATCGGATACGGCGAGCGCATGGTGAACACCGCCATCCGCGGAGTCGCGCCCGAATACGGCGAGATCCGCAACGAAATCCCCAGCGACGGCCGCTGGATCTCCGGCGAAGACTTCCAGGAGCGCCGCCGAGTCATCTTCCTGGGCGGCCGCGTGCGCGAGCGCCTGTTCGGCGGACGCCCCGCCATCGGAGAAACCGTGCTGGTGGCCGGCATGCGCTTCACCGTCGTCGGCGTCATGGATCGCAAGCTGCAATTCAGCAACTACTTCACCAGCGACGACGATTCGGCGTTCATCCCCTACACCACCGCCGGCGACGTCTGGAACACCCGCTACGCCAGCGTCATGGTGTTCAGCCCGGTGGCCCCGCGATTTGAGAAGCAGGCCGAGGCGCAGGTGCTCGCCGCCGTCGCCAAGCGGCAGCACTTCTCACCCACCGACAAGCGCGCCTTCCAGATGTTCGGCCGCGAGGAGTTCCGGCCCATCATCGACGGCCTCACCATCGGACTCCAGGTCCTGCTGTTGTTCATCGGCGGCCTCACGCTGGGCATCGGCGGCGTGGGCGTGATGAACATCATGCTGGTGTCGGTGGAGGAGCGCGTGCGCGAAATCGGATTGCGCAAGGCGCTGGGCGCGAGAAAGGGCCAGATCCGGCTCCAGTTCCTGCTGGAGGCGTTGACCATCACGCTGGTCGGCGGCGCCATCGGCATCGCGCTGGCCTATGGCATTTCATCGGCCATCGGGACGCTGCCCTTGATGGGATCTCTGTTTGAGGATGAGTCCGGCAAGGCCGATCTGCCCATGCGCGTGTCGGCCGGCGCGGTGTTGATGTCGACGGCGATTCTGTTCGCGGTGGGAGTCATCAGCGGATGGGTCCCGGCCATCCGCGCCTCGCGGCTCGATCCCTGCGACGCCCTGCGCTGCGAGTAACTCGCGAGTTAGAAATCGATCTCCTTGGGAAAATACTTCGAGATCAGCTGGTCATAATAGGGTCGTAACTGGGCCGCGTCCGGCTTGGTCTCGCCCTTGGAATACAGGTCGTAGGGGTTGAATTCACGGACCCAGGCGAACATATCCCGGTCATGCCCGTTCATCAGGTGGGAGTAAGCCCCCTCGCGATGAATCGGATAACAGGAGTGATAGCGGATCATATACAGCGCGGCTTCCGGCAGATAGGGTTTCATGACATGATACAGATATTCGTCATGACCCCACGATAAGTCGACGTGCTCCAGTCCGCAGCCCTCATCATAAACCCCCAGCTTCGACTGATACTCGGCGCGCTGTGAGTCCGGGTTGTCCTTGAAGAACTCGCTGAAGACGATCTTATCGGAGTAAGCGCAGCCCACCGGAAACGTGTCGCCCACCACGGCCCACTGCGGCTCCCCATACAGGCACAGCACCTTGCCCAGGTCGTGAACCAGCCCGGTCAGCACAAACCAGTCCGGATGCCCGTCGCGCCGAATCGCCTCGGCGGTCTGCAGGTTGTGTTCAATCTGGCTCAGGTCGGTGTCCGGATCCGAATCGTCCACCAGCGTGTTGAGATATTCGAGCGCCTCCCAGACGCCCATCTTGCGCATGGTCAGCGGCGTATACTGGCGTTTCTTATCCAGCACGAACTCCCGCGTTTGCAGCGTGTGGTTCAGCCGGTAGAACTCGCGCACTCCGGACGTCGTGGTCTCATAGTTGCGAAAGTCGTCTTTTTTCTTGTTCGGATCGTAGCGGGAGGCGACAAAATCATCCCACTGTTCGAGCGTGTGGAGTGGCCCAGACATGTCTCAGCGTAGCATCCGGACGCCCCTCGATTCCGATTCCGCCGGGAAGGCGTCCACCGTGACGCCTGGCATAGAATGACCGTCATGAACCGGCGCGAGTTCCTCGCGGCGGCCGGGGCGTCTGTCGCCGCCGGCGCGCCCGCTTCCGCGCAGTCCTCGAAACCCCGCCTGCCCCGCAAGGACTGCTTCTTCGGCATTCATCTGGACCTGCATCCGAACGCCAGCGACCCCGCCCTGGGCCGCGACGTCTCCGACGCCATGGTGGAGCGCTTCCTCGCCGAAATCCGGCCCGACTACGTGCAATACGACTGCAAGGGCCACGTCGGTTTCCTCGGCTATCCCTCCCGGGTGGCCACCTCCGCGCCCCACATCGTCAACGACTCGCTCGCCGTCTGGCGCCGCGTCACCGCCCGCCACGGCGTCGGCCTGTTCATCCATTTCTCCGGCGTCTGGGACTCGCAGGCCATCATCGAGCACCCCGATTACGCCGTCGTCAACGCCGACGGCAAGCGCGATCCCAACGCCACCAGCGTCTTCGGGCCGTACTTGGACCAGCGCATGATCCCCGAACTGCTGGAGGCAAGCGAAAAGTACGAACTGGACGGCGCCTGGGTCGACGGCGACTGCTGGGCCACCCGCCCCGACTACGGCGAAGCCTCGGCGCAAGCCTTCCGCGCAGCCACCGGCATCCCGGAGTTGCCCAAGAAGGCCGGCGACCCCGGCTGGCAGGAGTTTCTCGAGTTCCAGCGCGAGGGTTTCCGCCGCTACGTGCGCCGCTACTGCGACGCGCTGCATTCCAAGCGCCCGAAATTCCAAATCGCCAGCAATTGGCTGTACACGACGCTCGTGCCGGAGCGCCCCCAGATCCCCGTGGACTTCCTCTCCGGCGACTACCTGGGCAACGCGAGCATCTCCACGGCGCGCCTGGACGCCCGCTACCTCTCCGCCGTGGGCAAACCCTGGGACCTGATGGCCTGGGGCTTCCAGAACGCCACCCAGAAGACCGGCATGAGCCATAAACCCGCCATCCAGCTTCAGCAGGAGGCGGCCGTGGTGCTCGCCCAGGGCGGCGGATTCCAGATTTATTACGTCCCCACCCGCGCCGGCTACATCGACGAGCGCAACATCGCCACGGCCGCCAAGGTGGCCAAGTTCTGCCGGGCCCGGCAGGCCGTGAGCCACAAATCGGAGCCCATCCCGCAGGTGGGCGTCCTGTTCTCCACCTCCAGCCTGTACCACACAGCCAACAAATTATTCGGCGGCTGGGGCAGCTACATCGACCCGGCTCGCGGCATGGTGGATGCGCTGGTGGACAGCCAGTATTCGGTGGACGTCATCCCCGAATGGAAGCTCTCCGAAGTGGGCTCGAGCTATCCCCTGATCGTCGTCCCGGACTGGCTCGAGATCGCCGCGCCGGTGCGCGAGCAGATTGCCGCCCGGGCCAAGGCCGGCGGCCACCTGTTGATCGTGGGCGCCGCCAACGCCCGCCATTTCGCCGAAGCGATCGGCGTCCGTCCGTTGGGCGAGGCGTCCCGCCAGGGGACCTTCATCCTAGGCGACGAAATCTTCGGCCAAGCCACAGGCGACTGGCAGAACGTGGAACTGGCGGGCGCCAAGGCCGTGGAACAACGTTACCCGACCTGGGACACGACCCGGGACGCTTCCATCGCCGCCACCGTGAACGGCCACGTCGCGGCCATCTTCGGGCCGGCCGGCGCAATCCACTCCTACTCGCACACCGCCGCCCTCCGTCAGTTCATCCGGCGGGTCGTGGCGCGCGTTTTCACTCCTGATGTGACGGTGGAAGGCGGCCCGTCGGTGGAAGTCGCGCTCCGGCGAAAGGAAGGCAAAACCCTGCTGCACCTGGTCAACTGCGCCGGCATGCAGGTGGCCGCCGAGTACATGTCCGGCGACTTCGTCCCGCCGGTCGGCCCGCTGAAGATCTCGGTCCGGCTGCCGGCCCGCCCATCAAAAGCAGTCTTGGCGCCCGAAGGCGCCGAGATCGCGGGCGCCTGGCAGTCCGGCCGCTGGACAGGCGTTATAAACCGTCTGGAAGTGCACCAAATCGTGCAGTTTTCGTGACAAAAAGCGTCGTTTTTGACGCGTTTTTGACGCGTTTTTGGTCAGTATTTCGGCGTCGAAGGGTCGACTTTATCGCTCCAGGCGAGGATTCCGCCCTTCATATTGAGCACATTCTGGAAGCCGGCTTCCTTGAGGATCGCCTGGGCTTTCAGGCTCCGTACACCCCCCTTGCAGTGCACCACGATCTGATCATTTAAGTCCAGTTCCTTCAATCGTTTAGATACCTCTCCCAGCGGAATCAACTTCGCGTTGGTGATATGGCAAATCTGGTATTCGTGGGGCTCCCGGACGTCCAAAAGTACGAACTTTTCGCCCCGATCCATCTTCGCCTTCACTTCCGCCGGCTCGATATCGCCGCTCGACGGGGCCGCCGGCTGCGGCGCGATGCCGCAAAACTGTTGATAATCAATGAGTTTGGTGACGGTGGGATGGTCGCCGCAGACCGGACATTCGGGGTCCCGGCGCAGCTTCAGCTCGCGAAAACGCATGCCCAGGGCGTCGTACAGCAACAGGCGGCCCACCAGCGGCTCGCCGATACCCAGGATCAGTTTCACTGCTTCGGTGGCCTGGATCAGCCCGATGGTGCCCGGCAGGATGCCCAGAACGCCGCCTTCGGCGCAGCTCGGCACCAGTCCGGGAGGCGGCGGTTCCGGATACAGACAGCGATAGCAGGGCCCGCCCTGATAGGCGAACACCGTCGACTGGCCCTCGAAGCGGAAAATCGACCCGTACACGTTCGGCTTGCCCAGCAGGACGCAGGCGTCGTTCACCAGGTAGCGGGTGGGGAAGTTGTCCGTGCCGTCGATGACCAGGTCGTAGTCCTTCAGGATGCCGAGCGCGTTTTCGCTGGTGAGCGCCGTCTCGAACTTGTCGATCTGAAGGAACGGATTGATGTCGAGCATCGAATCGGCGGCCGAATCGAGCTTCTTGCGGCCGACGTCCTTGGTGCCGTGAATCACCTGGCGCTGGAGGTTGGTGAAATCCACAACATCGAAATCCACCAGGCCGATGCGGCCGATGCCCGCCGCCGCCAGATACAGACCGAGCGGCGCGCCCAGACCGCCCGTGCCCACCAGCAGCACCTTGGCCTGCTTCAGCTTGAGCTGGCCTTCCATGCCGACTTCCGGCAGGATCAGGTGACGGCTGTAGCGCAGCACTTCGTCCTTGCTGAGCGACGCCGACGCTTCCACCGCGGCCGCCGCGGAACCGCCCGCGATGCTAGGGACAATGGAGATCGTATCGCCGTCCTTGACGGGCGTCGCGCCTTTGTTCAGGTAGCGGATGTCCTCGTCACCGAGGTACACGTTCACGAAGCTGCGCAGCTTGCCTTCGTCGTTGTACAGGTGGCGGCGCAGGTCGGGGAATTGGGTGGTCAGCGAAGCGAGCACGTCGCCCACGGCGCCGCCCGCCACCTCGATCGCGTCGAGATTGTTGACGTACTGCCGCAGCGGGGTTGGAATCAGGACTTTAGCCATCGTTGTTCAGTAAACCAGTTCTTCTTTTTCAGCCGCCGTCTGATCGGCGTTCGGGAGAAAGCTGTTGGCGTGGTCGAACTCGCCGTTCTTAATGGAGAGGACCACGAAGGAATACCAGGGGCAGGAGTTCTGCAAATCGGTCTGGGAAAAGTACGCGTCGCAGTCCGGGTGCGAGTGGAAGATGCCGATCAGTTCCAGGCCATCCTTGCGCGCGTCGCGGTCGGCGCGAAGCAGGTCTTCGGGGCGGATCTCATAACGATCCTCCTGGCCGCCCTGATAGGCGTTCTCCATGGCCAGGGCGCGCGTGATCGTCTTGACGCCGTCGCCGGCGGACCCGATCATGACGCCGCAGCATTCGTTGGGAAATTGCTGGCGCGCATGGGACACCATGACGTCCCACGCGCCGCTTTCGATTTTGATCATTCCTCGTCCCAGAAGGGCTCGCTCAGGTATTTCGACGCCCCGTCGCACAGGAAGGTGACGATGACGCCCGATTCGCCCGAAGCGGCCAGTTCCCGGCCGATTTTGCGCGCCGCAACGACGTTCGCGCCGGCCGATATTCCAACCAGGATACCCTCTTCACGGCCGAGCCGACGAGCCATGGCGTAGGCGTCCTCGGTTTCGATCCACAGGTTGTGGTCGGCGAGGGCGGGGTCGTAGATGCCCGGCACGATGGCGGTGGGCATGTGCTTCAGACCTTCCAGGCCGTGGAATCCGGAGGCCGGCTGGGCGGAGATGCACTGGACGCCGGGGATGTCGCGCTTCAGACGGCGCGAGGTTCCGACGAAGCTGCCGCTGGTGCCCATGGCGGCCACGAAATGGGTGATGCGGCCGTCGGTCTGCTCGATGATCTCAGGCCCGGTGGTGTCGAAATGCGCCTTCCAGTTGGCGGGGTTGTTGTACTGATCCGGATAGAAGTAGCGGTCGGGGTCGGCTTCGTAAATGGCCCGGCACAGGCGTATGGCGCCGTCGGAGCTTTCGGCGGCATCGGAAAAGACGACCTCCGCGCCGTACGCCTTCAGGATCGCCTTGCGTTCCCGGGAGGCGTTGGCGGGCAGCACAAGCTTCACCTGATAGCCGCGGGCGGCGGCGATCATGGCGTAGGCGATGCCGGTGTTCCCGCTGGTGGCGTCAAGGATGACGCGATCACGCGTCAGACGGCCGGTGCGCTCGCCGTCGAGAATCATGTTGAGCGCCGGACGGTCCTTGACGGAGCCTCCGGGATTGAAGAACTCGGCCTTGCCGAAGATCTCGACGCCGGGAAGGTCCGCGTCGATCTTCGCCAGACGAATCAGCGGCGTATTGCCGATTTGCTGGAGGATCGAGGTGGATTCCAGCTTCGCCGCCGGTTTGTGGAATGCGAGGACGTGCGCCATGGCTCCTCAGTTCTCCTATTGTATGCGAATCTACCCAAACACCGTCAAGTATAGGGTGATTCCGATCCCGTCCTCTCTATTAGAGCATTCCCGCGCGCAACCGTTGCACAATACCTTGTATGGGAGTACTGCTGGCCGTTTGGTTGACCGCATCCATGGCGGCGACAGACTCGGCGGCGATCATAACTCGCTTCGTCGAACAGCAGGCCGCTAACCGAAAGCGGGCGGACCAGTATACCTACGTCGAGCACGCCGTTTACGTTTCCTTCGACAAGGGCGGGAAGTCCAAGAAAGACCGCTCCGAAACGCGCGAGGTGATGTTCGTGGAGGGGCTGCCGTACCGGAAACTGGTGGCCAAGAACGAGCAGCCGCTGAGCGCCGGGGATCAGGCCAAGGAAGACGCCAGGCAGAGACAGACGGCGGAGGAGCGCCGAAAACAGCGGCGCGCCGGACTGTTGCGGCGGACGTTTACGCTCGGGACCGACAAGGACCTGCTGGACCTTTTCGATTGCTCGGCGACGCGCGAAGAGGAGTTGCGGGGGCGCAAGGCCTGGGTGATGGAGTGCGCGCCCAAGGCTGGACGCGAGCCCGCGAATGCTCGCGAGAAGGAAGCCATGAGTTTCCGGAGAACCCTGTGGATCGACCAGCAGGAGTACGCGCTGCTGCGTTCGGTGCACACGGTGTTGAGCGGAAAGGTGAACATGAAGCCGGGCTCGACGCTCACCTTCGACTTCGCGAAGGTCCATGACGACGCCTGGATGGCTACCAGCGGGGTGATCGACGGTAAACTGCAGTTCCTGCTGGCGATTCAGCCGGCTGTGCGCACCGAGTACACCTACTCCGGGTTCCAGAAGTTCGACGTCGAATCGACGATCACGCCCGATGGAGAAAAATAGGCCGGCCGGCGCCCTGTGCAAGCGTTTTCATCTGCAATACAATCGTCGCTGATGAAACCGCACCTGCTGCTGTTCGCGCTGCCGGCCCTGTTGCTGGCGGCGGATCGACCCAAGACCGTTCTCTACGGCGCCGCCTACTATCACGAATACCAGCCCTACGACCGCCTGGACAAGGACATCGCCCTGATGAAACAGGCGGGAATCACGGTGGTGCGCGTCGGCGAGTCCACGTGGACCAGTTGGGAGCCTCGCGACGGGGATTTCCAGTATGCCTGGATGGACCGCATCGTGGACGCCATGCACACCGCCGGGATCAAGGTGATCATGGGCACGCCCACCTACTCGATTCCACCGTGGATGTACAAGAAGCACCCGGAGATGTTGGTGTTCCACTATGGCGTGGCGCCGCCGATGTCGAATCCCTGGTACGGGACCTATCCCGACCATGTGGCGGGCGGCGCGTACGGTCCGCGGCAGAACATGGACCTGACCAATCCCGACTACCGGCGCTATTCCGAGCGCGTCATCCGCAAGATCGCCGAACGGTACGCCAAGCATCCGGCGGTGATCGGCTGGCAGATCGACAACGAGACGGCGCCGAACGGCCTGCCGCTGCCGAATGTGCAGAAGGCGTTCCTGGAGCGGGTGAAGGAGAAGTTCGGCACAACCAGGCGAATGAACGACGCTTGGGGTTTAGTTTATTGGGGTCAGTTGGTGGATAGCTGGGATGACTTCCCTGCCCGGGACGGAATCCTCAATCCCGGTTACAAGCTGGAGTGGGAACGATTTCAGCAATCCATCGTGACTGAGTTCCTGGGATGGCAGGCGCGCATCGTTCGCGAGTATGCGCGGCCCGATCAGTTTGTAACTCAGGACTTTGTCGGCGGCGTGCGGACCAACGTGGATCAGTGGGCGATTTCAAGGGACCTGGACGTCGCCTCCACGAATATCTATCACACGAGCCAGGACAAGCTGGACGGAGTGGCGATCGCCATGGGCGGCGATCTGGCGCGCTCGCTGAAACAGCAATATTACTATGTCACCGAGACCAACGCGCAGGGCATCGGGTGGGACTCACGCGGGCAGTTTCCGCCCTACGACGGGCAACTGCGGCTGAGCGCCTGGGCGCATGTGGCAAGCGGCGCGAGCATGGTGGAGTACTGGCACTGGCATTCGCTCCACTATGGGCAGGAAACCTACTGGCGGGGCTTGCTGGGCCACGACCTGGAGCCGAACCGGGTGTATCGCGAAGCGATGAAGATCGGCGAGGAGTTCAAGAGGGTGGGTTCTCGAGTGGCCGACCTGAGCAAGGACGTGAAGGTGGCGGTGCTGTTTAGCAATGACTCGTTTCATGGGTTGAGTTACATGCCCGTGAGCGACGCCGTCAACTATGCGACGGTGATGCAGCAGATGTATTCGGCCTTGTTCAACCTGAACGTGGAGGCCGACTTCGTCACGCCCACGACGACGGACCTGTCGCGGTATAAGGTGCTGATTGTTCCGCCGCTATATGTCGCCTCAGACGAAACGCTGGAGCGGATATCGAAGTTCGTCGACAACGGCGGCCACGTTGTGATGGCCTTCAAGAGCGGCTACACGAACGAGTACGATACGGTGCGATGGCAGCGCGCTCCGGGACCGTTGCGGAAGGCCGCGGGCTTCTCTTATCAGGAATTCTCGAGCCTGGCGCATCCGGTGAACCTGAAGCCCGACCGCTATCAACTGGGCGCGAATAACCAGGCCTCGGCCTGGGCTGAGTTTCTGATGCCGGAGACGGCGGAGACGCTGGCGAGTTACGATCATCCCTTCTTCGGCCGATTTCCCGCGCTGACTCGGAACAAGTTCGGGAAAGGAACGCTGACGTACGAGGGAACGGCGATCACGGCTGAGTTACAGCAGGCGGTGATTCGCGATGTCATCGAACGGGCGGGGTTGGCGGGGTCCGACCAGCGTGCGCCGGAGGGCGTCCGGATCCGGCATGGCAGAAACCCGCGGGGCTCGGCGATCCACTTCTATCTCAACTTCTCGCCCGCCGCCAAGTCAGTTAGCTACGCCTACGGGAACGGCAGCGAGTTACTCTCCGGCAAGCCCGCTGTGCGGGGCGCGGCGCTCACGCTTGCGCCATGGGACGTGATGGTGGTGGAGGAAAACCGCTGATGAACCGTCGACACTTCAACGCCGCGCTGCTGGGCGCCGGCCTTCATGCCACGCGAGGCTTCGGCGCCGCGCGACCGCCCAACATCGTGCTGATCATGGCCGATGACGCGGGTTACGGCGACCTAAGCTGCTACGGCGCGACGCGGGTGGCGACGCCGAACCTGGACCGCATGGCCGCGCAGGGCGTCCGGTTCACCGATGCGCACTCGAGCGCGGCCACCTGCACGCCCAGCCGCTACTCACTGATGACCGGAGAGTACGCCTGGCGCAGGAAGGGCACTAACATCCTGCCGGGCGACGCGTCGCTCATCGTCAATCCGGACCGTCCCACGCTGCCCTCCGCGCTGAAGTCGGCCGGTTACCGGACCGCCTGCGTCGGCAAGTGGCACCTGGGACTCGGCAAGGGCGACGTCGACTGGAACGGCGACATTCGGCCGGGCCCGATTGAAACCGGCTTCGACTATTCCTTCATTATTCCCGCCACGGGCGATCGCGTGCCTTGCGTCTATGTCGAAGATCATCGCGTGGTGGGACTGAACCCGAAGGACCCGCTGGCGGTGAGTTACGCCAGACCGATCGGGGGCGAACCCACTGGCAAGGATCATCCGGAATATCTGAAGATGCCGCTGAGTCACGGCCACGACCAGACCATCGTCAATGGCATCAGCCGAATCGGCTATATGACCGGCGGACGTTCGGCTTGGTGGGTGGACGAGGACATGGCGGGCGTGCTGACTCGCCGCGCCACGGACTTCATCGATAAGAACGCGGCCGCGCCGTTCTTTCTCTATTTCGCCACTCACGACATCCATGTTCCGCGCGTGCCCCGGGCCGAGTTTCGAGGGTCGACGCAATGCGGCGTGCGGTGCGACGCCATCCGCGAGTTGGATTGGAGCGTCGGCCAGGTGCTGACCGCGCTACAGCGGAACCGGTTGGACGAGAACACCCTGGTGATCTTCACGAGCGACAACGGCCCGGTGGTGGACGACGGCTATGCGGACGGGTCGGTGGAGCAATTGAACGGTCATACGCCGGCCGGGAAGCTTCGCGGCGGCAAGTACGAGATCTACGAGGGCGGCACGCGCGAGCCGTTCATCACGCGGTGGCCCGGGCGGATCAAACCGGGGACTTCGGACGCGCTGGTCTGCCAGATCGACCTGGCGGCTTCGCTGGCGGCGCTGGCGGGAGCGAAACCGGCCGGCCCCGATAGCGAGAACGTGCTGGCGGCGTTGCTCGGCCAGTCGAAACAAGGTCGCGAGCAACTGGTGGAGCAGGCCAACCGGCTGGCGCTCCGGCAAGGACGGTGGAAATACATCGAAGGGAACGAGCGCGCCGGCGCCGAGTTATACGACCTGGCGCAGGACCTGCCGGAAACGCGGAACCTGGCGGCGGCGCAACCGGAACGAGTCAGGGAAATGAGCCGGAGGTTATCGGAAATTCGCGAACGCCGAGCGCCGTAGCGAGTTATCAATATTCCGGATTCATCACCGCGATGTAGGGCAGATTCCGGTGCAACTGCTTGTAGTCGAGTCCGCAGCCGATGACAAAACGGTCGGGGATTTCGAAACAGCGGTACTGCACCGGGACCTGCACGATGCGCCGCGTGGTGCGGTCGAGCAGGGTGCAGATGCCGAGCGAGTTCGGGCTGCGTCCGGCCAGGGTCTGCAGCAGGTAGCGGGTGGTGAAGCCGGTGTCGACGATGTCTTCGACGAGCAGCACATCCTCGCCGTCGATGGTGTCGTCCAGGTCCTTGGCGATCCGCACCATGCCGGGCGCGCGGGCGCCGCCGGAAAAGGTGGAAATGGCCAGAAAATCGATCTTTACGGGGATGGTCAGCTCTCGCGCCAGGGCCGTCAGGAAGAACACCGAGCCCTTCAGCACGCCGATCAGCTTCAGCCCGTCCTCGTCGCGGTAGCGGTCGGAGATTTCCGCCGCAACCTCGCGGATCCGGGCCGCGATCTGCTCTTCGCTAAACAGGATCCGTTCAACGCCCTCGGGTAACTCAACGGCCGCCATCGGTGGTCACTTCCCGCCCTTCGAGTCCATACTTAAAGATGAGGTCCTGAAAATCTCGCTGGTAGAACACCTGTATGTTAACATGCGGATAAATCGCCTTGAGCAGCTTCACCTTGCGGTTCTTTTTCGTCACCAGAGCCTGTTTCATGGTGGTCAGTTCCACATAGAGGTCGGATTCCGGGAGATAGAAGTCGGGGGTAAACGCCTCAGTAACTCGACCGTCCTTATCCCATTGCAGGGGGAAGCTTTTCGGCTCGTAATCCCAGGCGATCCGGTAGAAATCGAGTAACTTCGCGAATAGCTCCTCGCTTGGGTGGCTGAACATTTTCCGGGTCAGGGCGGCTTTACCGGCGGGAGCTATGCCGAATTTCGCGAGTTTCAGGCGGGCCTGGAACTGCAACTGCGCCTCGGCGGCCGGAGAGATCCGTCCGTGGAGCGGCAGGCCGATCGCGTCGGCGGCAGCGGCCACGGCGCTCGCCGCGCCTTCCACGTCGAGCAGTTCGGCGCCAATGAGCAGGTCGAAGCTGTGCGGGGTGGGACGCGTTCGCCCGAAGCGCGCTTTGCGGCGCGCCGCTTCCGCGGCTTCCAACTGGCCGAGGGCCGCGACGGCGGTGGGACGGTCCGACTGGCGGTCGAGCATCAGGATTCCCACGCGATGAGCGGGCCGGGCCATGGCGCGAACCCGCAGCACGCCCTGGAGTTTGGGCAACAGATACTCGGCGCCCGGCGCGGCGATCACCAGGTTGTGTTCGACGCCGAGCCGCGCCACGATGCTGGTGACGGCGGGCGCCCAGGCCTTGTCGGGGACGGCGCCGCCGAACTCGACGGCCAGCAGTTGATCGAGCCGCGCTTCGGTCAGCAGTTCGAAGCGCAGAAGATGGGCGACGGCCCGCGCCAGGTCTTCCGCACGGCAGCCGGCCTCGCCTGAGATGGTGACAAACGCCATTCCGCTTGGCTAACAGGATATCAGCAGAGCCCGGCATTCCTGTATCCTGAGGGCGGTGGAATCCATCGATCCGGCAAATGAGTACCGCAAACGGCTGAACGTCTGGCAGGGACAGGAGCGCAAGGCTCGGCGCGAGTCCATGCGATTCGGCAATTACCGGTTGGGCGTGGCGGCGGCGGCCGGCCTGATCGGCTGGCTGAGTTTCGCGGCGCATGTCGCGCCGGCGTGGCTGCTGGCGCTGCCCGCGGCCGTGTTCATCGGCCTGGTGGTGGAGCACGAACGGGTGGCGCAACGCGAGGAGTTCGCCCGCCGCGGCGTCCGATATTATGAACGCGCCATTCGACGGGTGGGCGGGGATTGGGCCGGGACGGGCGCTTCGGGCGGCCGGTTCGCCGATCCGTCGCACGTGTTTTCGGGCGACCTGGACGTATTCGGGGTGGGCTCGCTGTTCGAACTGCTGTCGACGGCTCGAACGGCGGCGGGCGAGCAGCGGCTGGCCGACTGGCTGCTTCACCCGGCGACGCCCGCGAGCGTCGGCGAACGCCAACGGGCCGTGGCCGAGATGCGTGACGCCGTCCAGTTGAGAGAAGACCTGGCGCTGTTGGGCGAGGACATTCGCGCCGGCGTCCATGCCGAGGCTATCGCGGCCTGGGGCGCGGCGCCGCCGATTCCCTACTTCGCCGGAGCGCGTGCGGCGGCGGCCGGGCTGGCTGTGTTGGCGATCGTCGTGTTCGTGGGGTTCATGGCGCATTGGTTCGGCGCGCGCCCGCTGGTGGCGGCGGTGGCGGCGGCGTTGTGCGTGGGTTTCGCGGTGCGCAAGTCCACGGCGGCGGTGGCGGCGGGGGCGGACACGCCGGCTCACGATCTGCGGATTCTGTCGCTGTTGCTCGGGCGGTTGGAGCATGTGCATTTCGAAAGCCCGCTGCTCGAACGCCTGCGGGCGGAGTTCGATACGCATGGGCAACCGGCTTCGCGCCGGATCCGGCGGCTGGAGCGGTGGATGGAACTGCTCGATTCGGCGGATCACCTGGCGGTGCGGGTGATCGGTCCGCCGCTGCTGTGGCGGCATCAGGCGGCCATGGGCATCGAGGCGTGGCGCCGGGTGTCGGGCCCCGACATCGGCCGTTGGATCGCCGCGATCGCGGAGTTGGAGGCGATTTCCTCGCTCGCCTCGTTCGCTTATGAGCACCCGGCGGCGGCCTTTCCCGAAATCGTGGCGGATGGGAATTGCTTCGAGGCGCGCGGCCTGCGGCACCCGTTGATCGGAGAGGCGAAGTGCGTGGCCAACGACGTCGCGATCGGCGGGGCGCGGCGGTTGTTGATCGTCAGCGGGTCGAACATGTCGGGCAAGAGCACGCTGCTGCGTTCGGTTGGTCTGAACACGGTGCTGGCCTGGGCCGGCGCGCCCGTGACCGCAACGAGCCTGCGGGTGTCGCCGTTCGCCGTCGGGGCGTCGATCCGGATTGTCGATTCGCTGCAGGACGGCAAGTCGCGCTTCTATGCGGAGATCACGCGGCTCCGGCAGATTGTCGAGGCGGCGGGGGCCGGACCGACGTTGTTCCTGCTTGATGAGTTGCTGAGCGGCACCAACTCGCACGACCGGAAGATCGGCGCGGAGGCCGTGATCCGAACGCTGGTGGAGCGCGGAGCGGTGGGGCTGGTGACGACGCACGACCTGGCGCTGACGCGCATCCAGCAGGAGTTCGGCGAGGCGGCCGTGAATGTGCACTTCGAGGATCAACTGGAAGACGGACGGATCCGTTTCGACTATCGCCTGAAGCCGGGCGTGGTGGAGCGCAGCAACGCGCTCGAGTTGATGCGGATCGTCGGGCTGCCGGTCAGATAATCAGACCGCTATATGATAAGCGGGCGGGCCCGTGAGAAACTGGATGCATGACGTCCCTGCCGAGAGTGCTGCCCGTTCGCCAGAAATTCCCTGATCACCGGCTCGCCGACATCCCGGGAGAGGTGCGCCGCGAATTGGCGGCGTCCCAGTTCGCCGGGCGAATTCCGAAGGGAGGCCGGGTGGCGATTGGCGTAGGCAGTCGAGGCATCGCCAATATCGCCACCATCGTGCGCGGAGTCGTCGAGTATTGGAAATCGGCCGGATGCGCGCCGT
Organism: Acidobacteriota bacterium; assembly: GCA_018268715.1. Classification (GTDB taxonomy): domain Bacteria; phylum Acidobacteriota; class Terriglobia; order Bryobacterales; family Bryobacteraceae; genus TMP-7. The sequence goes on from JAFDVZ010000023.1 coordinate 70,816, forward strand.
TCCTGTTCCCGGCGATGGGCAGCCACGGGGCCGCCACCGCCGAGGGGCAGGCGGAGGTGCTGGAGCACTACGGGGTCGACGAGCGGAGCATGGGATGCCCCGTGATCAGCCGTCTGGATGTCACGCCGCTGGGCCGGAGCGTCGAGGGCATTGAAACGTTTATGGACCGGAACGCGTTCGAGGCCGATGGCGTGTTTCTGGTGAACCGGGTGAAGTGGCACACCGACTTCGCCGGGCGCATTGAGAGCGGACTGTTCAAAATGATGGCGATCGGGCTCGGCAAATTCGCCGGCGCGCAACGCTATCATACGCACGCGCTCAAGATGGGGCTGGAGGCGATGGTTCTGAGCGTCGGACGGCAGGTGCTGGCGAGCGGCAAGGTGATCGGCGGGCTGGCGATTCTCGAAGACGCCAACCACAACACGGCGCGCGTGGCGGCGATCGCGGCCGAAGGCCTGGAGGAGAAGGAAGCCGCGCTGCTGGAGTTGGCCAAGAGTTGGATGGGGCGGATTCCGTTCCCGCTGGATGTGCTGACGCTCGACGAGATCGGCAAGAATATCAGCGGGGCGGGCATGGACACGAAAGTCGTGAATCGCGGCATCGACGGGGAATACAATCCCTGGGACACCGCTCCCAGCTTCGTGCGAGTCTATGTCCGGGGGCTGAGTCCGCAGAGTTACGGCAACGCGGTAGGATTCGGCATGGCCGACATCGTGCACGAAAGGCTGGTGCGGGCGATCGACTGGACTCCCACTCGCATCAACGCGATGACTTCGGGCCGCCCCGCTTCCATCCGCATCCCGATGAACTTCCCGAGCGATCGGGAATGCCTGGAACAGATCGTCACGACTGTTGGAAAATTCGACACCCGGGACGTCACGCTAGGGTGGATCCCGAATTCCCTGGACATCGGGACCATCGTTTTAAGCGAGAACCTGATGGGAGAAATCCGGAAGCATCCGGCCCTTGAAATCGCCGGGCCGGCGAGTGACCTGCCGTTTGACAAGGCGGGAGACCTGCCTCAGTTCGAATCGTTCATCGGGGCCGCGGAGCCGGTCCACGTCGCCCATTAGCGTCCGAAAATAGCTTTGGCAGGCGGAGCCTGAGAGTGGCCGCCGCCTGCCGTGGGTGTCATGTTAATTCAACACGCCGAGGCCACATACCGCCCGCGGCGCTTAGCCGATTCCTAGGAGCCCTGGGTGGCGGCGTTGGACATCGTGCTGCTGATTTTGCTGAAGATCGTGCTGATGCTGGTGGCGACGCCGGGCATGATAGCGCCAGCGGCCACGGCGACGAAGCCGGCCATCAGAGCGTATTCAATGAGGTCCTGACCGCGGGTGTCTTTCCAAATCCGCAGCTTCCAAACCATGTTAGCGATACGAGTCATTCTATTCTCCTCTCCCTTGCAACAAAGTTATGCGTTGCTAATGCTAAGTTAGCATCACATGTTCTTTGGCCGAATCAGCCGGAAAACCTAGAGGACAGGCTCGAATCGTCTCAGTTGGCGGGTCGCCCCCACGGTACCCACGCTCCATTACAGGGCTATCCTCCCCTCCATGATTGTGGTTCTAGGCAACTCACCGTAATTCATAATGCCGATGACCTTAGCTAACTCGTCCGCGGAGACCCGAGAACTGTGCGATCAACGCGAATTCAGTGGCCACAGCGGCCGTTTTTTCTCCACGTTGTTCAATCCATTTCTCCTCGATGCGCCCCAGGGGCGCCGCCAGCCGCAGATACTCCACCTGGAGCGGATCGACGCCCATGATGCGGCAGCAGGTGGCGTCGACGGCGCGCACGTCGCGCCCCATCACCAGCACGCCTGCCTGTTTGGGAGTCCCCTGAATCGGCCCGTTGCCTTCCATGCCGACGATGCCGTCCACCAGCGCGAACGTGTTGCGGAACACTCGATTCAGTTCAAGGATCGAGCGGGTGATTCCGATGATGTGCAGGCGGTTCTTGGGCCAGCCGTACATGGCGCCCGGCACAAGGCCGAACAGGTTCTTCATCGACAGCGTGACGCCGGCCCAATGGTGGGTCTTCATCTTGGGCATGGAAACCATCAGGTCCGCCCGAAGCGCTGTGTTCGGAAAGAAGAACTCGCCATCGTCGGCAAACTGCGGCACGCTCGAAACATCGTCCCGGTTCAGGTCCGTGAACAGGGCGTCGAAGCGCGGCACGAACTGCAGATATTCGGCCTCGCGCGCCAGATCGAACGTGTCGCGACGATGCCCGGGCCCTTCGCCGATCGTCACCGAAGCAGCCCCTGCCGTCGAAAACGCCTCCAGCGCCGCGGCGACCACGCGCGCGTCCGTATTGATGGCGGTGGCGTGGTCAAACTCCACCAGGTTGGGCTTCAATAGGACCCTCTTACCCCGCACATCCAGTCCACAAGCCCGGATTCCATCCAGTATCGGGCGAACCAAATCAACCGAGTACGACGAAGCCTTTAGAATGGCTACGGTTGATTTCGCCCCCCCCTCCATCTCCGCCGGAGGCGGCTTTCGGTGATTCATGCTCGCGTACCCCGCCGTCGCCGCCGCCACCGCCGCCGGCGCCAACACCCTCCGCGTCAGTTTCACGACCGCAACACCCCTGGATCCACCGACGCCAGCGCCGTCAACAGCACATCCGACCCGAAATCCTGCTGGACTTCGCCGCCGCCCGTCGCCAGACGCAACCAGGCGCGTGCGAGCGGTGACGCCTGCGCCTCCGGAATTCGCCGGGCATACTCCACCGCATCGGCCGGCGCGCGATCCTGCAGCCCAACCAGCGCCAATCCCGTGGTCTCGGCGTACGACGGCAGATCGTGGCCCAACGCCCGCGGACTTCCATAATTCCACCCGCCATCCTGGCAACGGAGGCTGAGAAGCATCCGTTCGCCCGCATCGATGCGAGCCGCCAGCAGCGCGTCCGGCCTCCGCTGGCCGACCTTCTTGAGCGCCACCAGCGCATGCACGGTCGGCTCCAGCCAGGCCGACGTCCGCCGCCGCCAGGGCCAGCCAGCGTATTTCACCTCACGTTCCACCGCGCTCGATCCCATCGCGCGCAGAATCCGATTCAATAATGTGCTTTCCGCCCCGCGAGTCTCGATCAACCAGCGGACGCCGTTCTCAACCTCCGGCCCGTCGCGCCCCAAAACGGACGCCAGGGTTAACGCGAGCGCCGTCCCCCAAGTCGAATCGCAGGGAGCCGCCATCGGCCGCCACCCGCCATCCGGGTTCCGCCACGCGCGCACCAACTCCCAAGTTCGCCCTGCGGCGGCGCGATCGTCCGCCAGCGCCAGTCCCGCCCAGACGGTCGGCTCCAGCCACGATTGCTTACCCGGAAAATAGCCCCAGCCGCCATCAGGATTCCGCCACGAACGCAGAAGCGCGAGCCGCTGGGCGAGGTTCGCCATACCTCGTTGATCGGCGCGAACGGGCGGGGACTTTATGGCCGGACGGAGTCCTGCAGTCGGCCTTTCCAGGCGCCGCCCCTGCCGGACCAGTAGCGGACGGCGGAAAGCACGGTGGCCCACGTGTAGAACGCCGCCACCAGCGGCAAAAATGGCGCCCACAGCGGCGATTGCCGGTACAGCCGCAGCATCGGCAGATACGACAGCGCCATCAGCAGCCAGGCGGCGGCCCCCAAGCGCGACCCGAGCAGCGCGGTAACGGGCGGGCCCAGGTAGATCAGCGACATGCCGAGCACCGTTCCCACCAGCAGCGCCGTCGAATGACCCAGTTGCGTGAACGCGGTCCGCGCGATCATATCGGCAACCTCGCCGAACCCGCTATAGGACCGCAGGCTCCGCGTCCGCGACGTCAGGCCGAGCCACAGGCGCCCGCCGGAACGCTTCACTTCGGCCGCCAGCGCACAGTCGTCGATGATGCGGTCGCGAATACGGCTGACGCCCCCGATCCGATCGAGCGCCGAAACCCGCGCCAGCATGCAGCCGCCCGCCGCCCCCGCCGTCGCGCCCCGCCCGGCGATCCAACGAGGCGGGTACAGTTTCAGAAAGAAGTACACGAACGCCGGAATCAGCGCCCGTTCGGCGAAGGTCCGGTTCTCGAGCCGGACCATCAGGGACGCCAGGTCCAGCCCATCGCGCTCGGCCCGCGCCACCAGCGCCGCGACACTGCCGGCGTCATGCTCGATGTCGGCGTCGGTCAGCAGCACGTAATCGGGCCGGGTGGCGAGCGCGGCCGCGAGTCCCTGCGACACGGCCCACATCTTACCTGTCCAACCGGCGGGCAGCGGCTGGGCGCGAATCACCTCGGCCCCCGCCGCCGCGGCCAGCAAGCCGGTCCCATCGGAACTGTGGTCGTCGACCACGAACACCCTCACTGGACCCACGCCTCGTTGACTCACCAGGGACCCCACCGCCCGCCCGATGGACGGAGCCTCGTCCCGCGCCGGAATCACCGCCGCCACACGCCGCGCCGGGGCCGGCGACCGCGCCTCGGACTCATCCCGCACCAGCCAGAACCATCCCCGCGCGGCCACAAGATACACCCAGGCCACCAAAGACAAGCCGCCGATCCCGATGAGGAGCAAGACTCCGATTGTAGAATACGAGACGATGCTTCGATATTGCCTGCTTGCCGCCGTGCTGCCGCTGGCCGCGGCCGACCTCCGCATCGGTATCGTGGGAACCGACACGTCCCACGTCCCGGCTTTCACCAAGATGCTGAACGACGCCTCCGATCCCGCCCACATCCCGGGCGCGCGCGTCGTCGCCGCATGGAAAGGCGGCAGCGCCGACATCGAATCCAGCCGCACCCGCGTCGACAAGTACGCCGACGAGATCCATACGAAGTGGGGTGTCGAAATCGTCGCCGACATCAAGACTCTGTGCGGCAAGGTGGACGCCGTGCTGATCGAAAGCGTCGACGGACGCGCGCACCTGGCCGAGGCGCGCCAGGTCTTCGCCGCGGGCAAACCGGCCTTCATCGACAAACCGCTCGCTGCAACGCTCGAGGACGCCCGCGAGATCGCCCGTCTGGCCGCCGCCGCCGGCGTCCCCTGGTTCAGTTCGTCGAGCCTTCGATGGAGCGAAATCACCGACTCCACCAAGGGACCCGGAGTGCTGGGCGCCCACACCTGGGGACCCGGCCCGCTGGAGGAGCACCACCACCTGGACCTTTCCTGGTACGCCATTCACCCCATCGAGATGCTGTTCACGCTGATGGGGACCGGCTGCGAGGAAGTCACCCGCATCGTGGGCTCCGACGCCGACGAAATCGATTGCCGCTGGAAGGACGGCCGCATCGGCGGCGTGCGCGCCCTGCGTCCCTATGGCGGCTACGGCGCGGTGGTCTATCGCAAGGATGGAGTGGCCCAAAGCCCGGCCAAGCCCAAGACCGGCTATGAAACATTAGTGCGCCAGATTGTTCAATTCTTCCAGACCGGCAAACCGCCTGTCCCCAACGAAGAGACCCTGGAGATTTTCGCCTTCATGGACGCCGCGCAACGCAGCAAGGAAGCGGGCGGCAAGCCCATGCGGGTGCGTTGATGCTGAATCTCCTGCTGATCTTCGCACCCGTCGCCGTGGCGCTCGAATTCCTCCGGCCGGACTGGCACACGGCCATCTTCATCACGGCCGCGCTCGGCATCATACCGCTGGCCGGATGGCTGGGCTCGGCGACCGAGCAACTCGCCCACCGCACCGGGGAAGGGGTCGGCGGCCTGCTGAACGCCACTTTCGGCAACGCGGCCGAACTCATCATCGCGCTGGTGGCCTTGCAGAAGGGCCTCTACCCGGTAGTGAAGGCGTCGCTCACCGGTTCGATCATCGGCAACACGCTGTTGGTGCTGGGGGCCTCCGTGCTCGCGGGCGGGCTGAAGTTCAAGACGCAGCAGTTCAACGTCACCGCCGCCCGCGCCCAATGCACGCTGTTGACCCTGTCCTCCATCGCCTTCATCATGCCGGCGGCGTTCCACTTTCTGGCGGGCGCGCGCGGCGGACCCGTCGAAAACGACCTGAGCCTGGAAATCTGCATCGTCCTTCTCGGAGCCTACGCGGCCCACCTTGTCTTTTCGCTGATCACTCACAAGCAGTTATTCGCCGGCGAGTCGCGGGAGGCGCCGGCCGAACATATCTGGCCGCTCGGCAAATCCATCGGCGTCCTGGCCGCCGCCACGGCCGTGCTCGCCTGGCTCAGCGAGATCCTCGTGGGAAGCGTCGAGCCGGCCGCGGCCGAATTCGGCATGTCTCGCGTCTTCATCGGAGTTATCGTCGTCGCCATCATCGGCAACGCCGCCGAACACAGCACGGCCATCCTGATGGCGTTGAAGAACCGGATGGAGTTATCGCTCGGCATCGCCATGGGCTCGAGCATACAGATCGCGCTCTTCGTCGCTCCCGTGCTGGTCATCGCCAGTCACTTCATCGGACCGCGTCCGATGGACCTGGTGCTGTCGCCCGCCGAAGTCATCTCCATCTTCGCGGCCGTGCTGATCATGGGCCAGATTGCCGGCGACGGCGAATCCAACTGGCTGGAAGGCGTCCAGTTACTGGCCGTCTATCTCATCCTCGCCGTGGTGTTTTTCTTCCTTCCCGAAACCGTCGGAGTAACTCACTCATGACCGATCTTCTATCTCTCGCCGGGGCCGCCCGCCGCTATGACCTCGCGCAACCCCTCTACGCCGGCGTCCCGCACTTCCCGACTCATCCGCCCTTCGCCATGTCGGTCACCAAGCTCCATGGGGAGTTAGCCTGGCCGGGAGGCGCCAGTTCCGCCTCCGAGTTGATCTCCATGGGAGGCCACACCGGCACCCACATCGACGCGCTGAACCACTTTTCCTGCGCCGGAAGAATTTTCGGCGGCGCGGAGATCCGTCAATCCTACTCGGGCGGCGTCGAGCCCTGCTCGGTAGACACCGTGGAGCCCATCGCCCGCCGAGGCCTGCTCGCCGACGTCGCCGGCTACGAGGGCGTCGACGCCCTGCCCGCCGACTTCGTCGTAACGCCCGAACATCTCGACGCGCTCGTCCCGCACGTCGAAGCCGGAGACGTGGTGCTGATCCGCACCGGCTGGGCCCGCTACTGGAACGACCCGGTCCAGTTCGTCACCGCCGGCCGCCGCACCGCGCCCACCGGCCCTGGCCCCGAACTCGCGGCCGCCCAGTGGCTTTCCGCGCGCAAGACGTTCGCCGCCGGATCCGACACGCTAGCCTTCGAACGCGTCCCCTCCCCCGGCATGGCGGTTCACGTCCATCTGCTGGTGGAAAGCGGCATCCACATCATCGAGAACCTGAATCTCGAGGAACTGGCGCGCGACGGCGTCCTTGAGTTCCTGTTCGTGGCCACGCCGCTCAAGATCCGCGGAGCCACCGGATCGCCGATCCGACCCTTCGCCTTAGTAACCTAGAGATTGAAGCCGAATTTCTGGACCGTACTTCGCGACAACCCCAACTACCGTTACACGTGGATGGGGCAGGTGGTGAGCGAGATCGGCGACCACTTCAACAGCATCGCGGTTCTCAGCCTGGCGGTGCACCTGACCAATTCCGGCGTGGCCGCGGGTGGCGTCATGATCGCGCGCACCGTCTTCGCCCTCATCGCAGGGCCCATCGCGGGAGTGACGCTCGATCGTTTCGACCGCAAGAAGATCATGCTGGCCAGCGATCTGTTCCGCGCCGTCGTCGCGCTTGGCTTCGTGCTCATCCTCACGCACCGCCAGCGCTGGCTGCTCTACGTATTGAGCGGGTTGCTGATGTTCGCCTCGCCCTTCTTCACCAGCGGGCGCTCGGCCATCCTCCCGCGCATCACCACGAAGGAGCAACTCCACACCGCCAATGCGCTAACTCAAACCACCGCCTGGATGACTCTGTCTTTCGGAACCCTGTTCGGCGGAGTCAGCACCATGCAGTTCGGCTACGAGTGGGCCTTCGTGGTCAACTCGTTGTCGTTCGTATTCAGCGCATGGGCCATCTGGAGCCTCCGTTCGCCGGAGGGCCACTTCCGCCCGGACCGCGCGTCGCCGGTCGCCGCCAAGCAAGCTCCGGCCTTCTGGGCGGAATTCTTCGACAGCCTGCGCTACATGCGCTCGACGCCGCTTATCTTCGCCATCGCGCTTGGTTACGTCGGATGGGCCACCGGCGGCGGCGCGGCTCAGGTGCTGTTCACACTATTCGGGGAACTCGTTTTCCGCCGCGGCCCGGCGGGCATCGGCATCATCTGGTCGGCGGCGGGCTTCGGGCTCGTGGCGGGAGGCTTCCTCGCCCATTGGCTCGGTAAGCGAGTCAGCTTCGCGGGCTACCGTCACACCATCTCCATCGCATTCTTTGTCCACGGCGTGAGTTACATTCTGTACGCGGTGATGCCCACCATCGCGCTGGCGTCATTGTTCGTCGGACTCTCCCGGGTCGGCATGGGAGTCCTCAACGTGTTGAACCGGACCATGCTGCTGACTCACGTCCCCGACCACTACCGCGGGCGGGTCTTCTCCACCGTCGAGATGATGATGAACGCGACCATGATGATGTCGTTAGCGGCCGCCAGCGTCGCCGCCGGCTGGGTTCCCATTCGCACGATCGGCGTCGTGGCCGGCTGCCTGAGCGCCTCCGCTGCTCTCTTCTGGGCCGTTGCGGACTTCACCGGGAGGCTCCCCGAACCCGCCGCCGAACCGGAATCCGATGAGGCCTTCGAATCCCGCGTCACGCGGGCGTAACGTCCTCGCGCAGCGCCGCCAGAAACGCCTCGCGCTGCTGGTGGAGATAGAAATGGCCGCCCTCGAATTCGCGGACTGAGAATCCAGAGGCGGACTGCTCACCCCAACCCTCGACGTGCTCCCTCCGGACGTTGGGATCGGACTTCCCGATGTAGGCGACAATCGGGACCTGCAACGGCGCGCCGGGGCAATAGACGTAACGCCGGTAGAGCCGGGCGTCGGCCTTCAAGGCGGGTAACAGAATCCGCAGGGCGTCGGGCCGCTCGAGTAACTCAGCCGGCACGCCCTCCAATCGGCGTAACTCAGCCAGAAACTCCTCATCGGTCGGATCCGGCGGCGGCGTATAATTCAACCGGAACCGCGGCGCGCGGGCGGCGGAGACAATCACCCGCTCCGGCCCAGTCAGCCCCAGCCGCCGCAACCGCCGGGCTAACTCAAAGGCGACGGCCGCTCCCATGCTATGTCCGAAGAAGGCGAAGGGACGGTCGAGATACGGCCGTATCGCGCCGGCAAGTTCCGTCACCAGGGCGTCCATGTCCTCGAAGGCGGGCTCGCGGAGCCTCTGTTCGCGGCCCGGCAGGCATACCGGAGTCAATCCAGGCAGCCGCCAACTGCGATACATCAGCGTCCCGCCGCCCGCATGGGGAAAGCAGAACACTCGCCGCTCGACATCCTCCAACGCGGGAAACCACGGCGACGCCGCCTTGCGCCGCAACCGCAGCGCGAGCAACTTCCGCTGATCGGCGCTCAACGAAGAGACGGCCCTGGGGGCGCGTGGCGTGAGCCCTCCTTCAATCGCGCGGAGCAACCGTTCAAACGCCCCGACATCCAACTCCCGCACATACTTCAGCGCCGCCTCGCGAGATCGCCGGGAGATCTCGTCCCAATGCGCCCGGTCCGTCACCAGGCGTCGCAACGCCGCCACCCAGGGGCCGATATCCTGCAATGGACGCTCCGCCACCGGCGCCATGTTTTCGTCCACCTCGGCGCGATACGAGCGAATCTGCTTCACCGGCAGTAAGTAAGGAACGCCCAACTTGGCCTCGGGAATCCCGCCGACATCGCTCGCCATCACAGGCACGCCGTGCAACATCGCCTCGACGACGATGCGCGACCGCGCCTCCGCCCAGATCGATGGAACCAGCAGCACGCGAGTCCGCCGGAACAACTCCGCCATGTCCTCAACCGGCTCGAGCAACGTGACGTTCGCGCGCGCCCGCAACTCCGCCAAGTCCGCCGTCGTCGTTCCCCAGGTCGGGACCGCGGCGAAGGCTAACTCCGGCAACGCGTCCGAGAGCCCCAGGAAGATATCGATCCCCTTCACGGCGCAAGGATTCGCAAACGCGACATAGGAGTTATCGAACCGCGCGACAAGCTCCGGCTCGCGCGTCTCCATCAATGAGATGGGCACGTGGACCGCGGGAATCCCGCCAAACTCCCGCACATACCGCGCGACATACTCGCTCACGCCGACCACCACATCGGCCCGCCGCAGCGCCTCCGCCCGAGCCGCGTTCGGAGTCGAGGCATCCGGCCCGAAGGGCGCGGCGATGGTGGCCCGCACCAGATGCGCCACCCTGGCCCGCTTCGCCTCGAGCGCCGCCCCAAACAGCAACTGCGCCGGATCGTCGGTTGAAGTGATCACGACATCCGGATCGAACTCTCGAATCTGCTCCGAAAAGTACGCCCGCATGCGCGGATTGGCTGCCAGCGTCCGAACGTCCACGCCATTTCGGCGGAACCGCACCACGCCATCGACCACCGACGGCTCCGCCTCAGCCACCTGCTCCACGTACCGCGCCTGCTCATCCTCCCCGAAGCGTTCGATCCGCGTCACCACCCGCACATCGTGCCCGCGGGCCGCCAACGCCTCCATCAGCAAACGGTTCGACTTATCGCCGCCGCCGAAAGAAGGATAGTAGAGCGAGTTATGCGCAAGTAGAATTCGCATGCGCCCTAATGCTAACTCGATGTCGGCCGCTTTTAATCCAGACACAAACGCCGCGGCGCGCTCCCGAGACCGCCGCGACTCCTCGCCATAGGCCGACTCGTCGGTGAACAGCGTCCGTAGCGCCGCCACCCACGGCTCGATATCCTGTTCCGGCTCCACCGGCCGAGGCATCCGCGTCTCGTCGAACTCGGCCAGATAGCGCGTCACCGGCCGCACCGGGATCACGTAACCCGTGCCCTGCTTGGCTTCGCGAAGCCCGCCCGAATCGCTCGCTATCACCGGCAGGCCGCGCAGCATTGCCTCCATGGCGATCAGCCCGAACCCCTCATACCAGATGGACGGCATCACCAATACGCTGGCGCGTTCCAACACGTCGTCGATCCGCGCGACGCTCTCCAGAACCCGAACATTCGGCCGCAAGGCCAGCAGTTGGCGATCTTCGGACGTGGTTCCCCACCCCGCCAGCGCCTCGAAGGTGCGTTCCGGAAAGCGCGCCGCCAACTCGACAAAGATCCCGACGCCCTTCACCCGGCAGGGATTGATCATCAGAACGGATCCGCCGGAGAACCGTCCAAACTCAGGCCAGGGAGCCTCTCCATAAATCGGCGGATGAATCACCAGTGGACGCACTCCGGCATGCCGTTCGATGTAATCCGCCATGTGGCGCCCGATCGCCACCACCGCCCGAGCCCGTCGGACCACCGCCGCCGCCTTCTCATCGGGATTCCAACTTTCCGGCCCGAATGGCATAAATTGCGGCGTATGAGCCAGGTAAATGATGCCCCCGGCGGCCCCCGCATCGGCCTCGCGCAGCAGCACGTGGCTCAGGTCCTCCGAGCTCACGAGCACGCGGTCCGGCGTCAGCGCGCGGATGCGATCGCCCAACACGCCAACCCGCCGCGTCAACTCGGCGATGGAATGGATGGTGATCCCGTCCACCTCCAGGGTCGCATCCGCGTCGCCCGTGCACACGACGTGGCAGGAATGCCCGGAAGCCGCCAAGTGACGCAGCCAGGCCAGGTTGCTGCGCGTCGATCCCCCGCGCGGAGGCGCGTAGGACGCGCTCGAAGTCAGCAGGATTCGCATCTCGAAGACCGGCTAGGCGCCCAGATCCTCTCTGGCGAGCAAGGCCTGCACTTCCTCGTCCGACAATCCCTCGATCTCCGCCACCAGCGCCTCGTACTCCGCCGGATCGACGCCGCCCGCCTGATACGCCTCCACTTTGCGCGATAACTCGTCGAGAGTCAGAGTCGACGAATACACATCGTCGATCGTTAACTCGACCCCGAAGGCCTCCTTGACTCGCAGGATCAGCAAAACCGCCAGCAGCGAATGCCCGCCTAAGTCGAAGAAGTTATCGGATAACTCAATGGAAGGCCGTTTCAGCAGGTCGCTCCAGATATCGGCCAGCCCTCGCTCGACTTCCGACATCCCCGCCCGATCGGTCGCCGGGACCTCCCGCCGCATGGCCTCGAGAATCTGCTCGGGCGTAGCCAGCTCATTCGCGATGGCCGTATAATCCACCGCCCGCCTTTGCGCCCGCTTCGCCTGCGCCGCCCGGGGAGCGCTCACCGATGTCGCGGGCGACCACTCGAGCCCCCGCAGAGCCGCCGCCTCAAACCGGTACAACGGCCCTGGATGCCCGCCCACCGACTGCAGAAACTGCCGCGCCGGAGCGTTCCTCGCCGTCTCTTCCACCCGCGCGTCCACAAATCGCAGCCCGCGCCGCAAAGCCTCCTCGCCGAGCCAGGCCAGCATCCGATGCTCGACGCCCCGCCCCAGCACCCGGCAGCTCAGCAGGAACGTGTCCACCTCGATCGCATCGCCCGCCGCCTCGAAGATCATCAGCCCCACCGTCCCGTACTCGCCGAACCGGTCCGACGCCTCCACCACCACGCACGCCCCCTCCAGCGCCGCCAGTTCCGCCTCGCTCCGGCGCACGGTGGTGAAGTTGAACTGATTGGTGCGTTGCGTCAACTGCGCGGCCCGGCTCAACCGGTCCTCGCCCAGCGGCGCGACCGCCACGCGCAGCCCAAGCCCCGCCACGAACTCCCGCAGATTCGTCGCCGCGCGCACTTCCCGCCCGAAGTCCCGAGCCTGCGCGTAATAGACGTTGCGGTTGCGATCCTCCTCCGTCACCACGGGATGGTCGAAGGCCCACACGTGCCCGAGAAACGCCGGTATCCTCTCGACGTCCGCCGGCAGCGCGACCGCCAGCGCCTCCGGCAGGCTCTCCGCCACCTCGGCGCATTCCTTCGGGTTATCGTCCACCAGGATGAAGCTGTCGACGCCCAACCCCAGTTCCGCCGCCAGCGACGCCAGGTTGTCCGCCTTCGACTCCCAATTCAGCCGCCGCGCCGCGAAGTGCTCCAACCCCAGCGGCATTCCCGGATTCGCCGCGAACGTCTCCACCACGTCCGGCTCGTTGTTCTTGCTGTTGAGCGCCAGCAACATCCCGGCCGCTCGTTGCCCCAGCATGAACTCCTGCAGAGGCGCGACCGGCGACACGCCCGACGGCCCGTCCTCCCCGCAGATTCCCTGCCACAACGTGTTGTCGCAATCGAGCGCGATCGCCTTGTAGGGCGGCGTGAACAGCGCATGCGCCCGCCGCACCACCGCCGTCCCCAGCGCGCAGAAGTACAGTTCGGAGTACGGGATGCGCCCCAGCCGTTCCGCTTCCGGATCGTACGGCGCCGGCGCCGGATACAGCCGCTCGACCTCCTCGGCCGCAAGCACCTGCACCCCCGCCAGCCCATCGGCGAGAGCCGTCCCTCCCGCCTCGGGACACAGGCAAACCAGCACGGGAACGCTGAACCGCCCGGCAGCCCCCCGCAGCACCCCGGCCAGTTCGTCGAGGGTTCCGCCCAGATCCTGGGCCCGCACCAGCAGGACGTTCAGCCCGTGCGTATTCGAGGCGAACACGCTCGCCGGGTCGAGCAAAGTCTGCAATGGCTGATTGTAGGGAGCAAAAACGACTTCGAACGTGGCCCCCAACCGGCGGCCCCAGAAATCGATAACGTGCTGGATCGGTTCAGACGTGAAGCTCGCGCTGATGGCGAAGCGGAAAGACGACAGCGACACTCTACCTCTAAGATACGGGATCGCCGCCCCACCTTGCCCGGATCTATCCGCCTAGTTCGTCCTTCAGTACTCCGGCGATGCCGTGGGCCAACCGTTCCACCTGCCCCTGTTCCGGCCCTTCCACCATCACCCGCGCCAGCAATTCGGTGCCGCTGAATCGCACCAGGACCCGGCCGGACCCGTCCAATTCCGCCTCCGCCCGCCGGATCGCCTCATTCACCCGCGGCAGTTCCGCCATCGGACGCCGAGCCTTCACCCGCACGTTCACCAGCAGTTGTGGAAACACCACGAGTTCAGCCGTCAACTCATCCAGCGACTTCCGCGAACTCCGCACCGCCTCGAGCACCCGTAGCGCCGTCAACAACCCGTCCCCGGTCGTCGCATAATCGCGAAAAATCACGTGTCCCGACTGTTCGCCGCCCAGCTTCGCGCCGCGCCGCTCCATCTCCTCCAGGACATACTTATCGCCCACCGGAGTCCGAAGCATCGCAATCCCATGCCGCGCCAGCGCCTTCTCGAGCCCCAGGTTCGACATGACGGTGGCCACCACCTCGCTCCGGCCTTCGCGGTCCGCCAGCTTCCCGGCCGCCTTCATATGAACGCCGGTCAACAGCATCACCGCGTCGCCGTCCACGATCTTGCCCGAATGCGACACAAACAGCGCCCGGTCGGCATCCCCGTCGAAGCCGATCCCTATGTCCGCCCCCGCCTCCAGCACTCTTTGCCGCAGGTTCTCCAAGTGCAGCGACCCGCAGCCCAGGTTGATATTCCGCCCATTCGGCGAACTCGCGATCGCCGTCACCCGAGCCCCCAGCCGCTCAAACAGCGCCGGACCGATGTAGGACGCCGACCCATGCGCCGCGTCCACGATCATCGTCATCCCATCCAGCCGTCCCGGGTACGTCGAGGCTAGATAATCCAGATACTTGGCGTCGAGCGACTCGTCCACTTCCAACGCCGCCTCGCCGCCCGCCGCGCCCGACTCCAACGCCGCGAAGATATCCTGCTCGATGGCGTGCTCGGTGGCGTCCGGCAGTTTGAAGCCGGAATGATCCAGCACCTTCACGCCGTTGTCTTTGTACGGATTGTGCGAGGCCGAAATCATGACCCCCGCCGCGAACGCCTCGGTCCGCGCCAGATACGCCACGCCCGGAGTCGTGATCAGGCCCGCGAACCGCGCCTTGGCCCCGCTGTCGGCCAATCCCGCCGCCACGTGCCGCGCAATCCACGGCCCGCTCTCGCGCGTATCCATGCCGATTACGGCCTCGGCGTCGGAATGGCGCCCCGCCATCCACTTGCCCAGCGCGACGCCCGTCGCGTACATAGTCGCCGGATCCAGGGGATACTCGCCCGCCACCCCCCGGATGCCATCGGTCCCGAACAGTTCCCGCTTCATTTCGCCGATCCGATCTTCGCCACCCGGACCGTCAGCGTCACCATCGACGGCCCCTCGAACCGCACCTGCGGATCGTTCACATAGGCGTGAACATGAAACTCCGAAGTGCTCACCACGCCACTCAAATCGATAGGGTCGGTCTGCGCCGCCTGGATCTTTAGAACGCGATTCTCCGGCCCGGTCACCTTCAACCGTTCCGGCCTCATCACCTGGTCGATCATGGTGTATCCGGACGGCTGCGGAGTCTTGATCTGCACCTCCACTGGTACATCTTTCGTCAGAATGCGATCAAACCTTAAGCGCAACTGCGAAGGAATCGCGCGCAGGAACGTCACGCCCCTGGGCAGGTTCAAGCTCGGCGCGGAAATCGTGAAGGTGCGTTCGCCGGCCGCCCGCACCGCGGACAGATCCAGCCGGATAGACAGGTCCGCCAGGCTGCTCGGCGTCAGCTTGCCCTCCGAGCCGCGCACCTCCACGCGAACCCGATCCGGCACATCCGACCCGATTTCCAGGTCCTTCGGAAGATCCATGAAATACACCGGCACCGCGTGGGAGGTCACCAGTTCGGGCTCCTGCACCACAATCGCCCACAACGTGAACGCGATGGCCAGCGACAGCAACTTCCACCGCAGATTGTGCGTGATCAGGCGGATCATAGGGTTTTCGCCTGACGGACCGTCGGACTTTCCTCCACATCGTGCGGCTCCGCGTCCGTAGTCGGCCGAGTCGCCGCGCGCGGATCGTTCCTGCGGGCGTGGCTCGCCAACCGCTCCTCAACCCGCTTCAGCGACACCTGCGTTTCGATTTCGCCGAAAGCCGCCAGCGAGATCTTGCCCGTTTCCTCGGAAACGATGATCGCCAGGCAGTCCGCCTCTTCCGTGATGCCGATCGCGGCCCGATGCCGCGTCCCCAACTCCTTCATCAGGTTCGGATTCATGGTCAGCGGCAGGAAGCAGGCCGCCGCCGCGATCCGGTCGCCCTGGATGATCGCCGCCCCGTCGTGCAGCGCGGCCCCCGGCTCGAAAATGGCCAGCAGCAGGTCCCGAGAGATCGCTGCGTCCAGCGGTACGCCGCTCTCGATGAAGGTGCGCAATCCGACGTCCCGCTCCACCACAATCAGCGCGCCCGTCTTCACCGACGCCATCTTGCTGATCGCCATCAGAATTTCCTGAGTCACTTCGCGCCGTTGCAACCGGTCCCCGAGTATTCGGAACTGCGTTCGCCCGATCCTTGAAATAATGCGCCGCAACTCAGACTGGAACATCACCACCACGGCGAATCCCGAATACGGAATCAGCGCCGCCAACACCGTCCGCAGCAGCTCGAGTTGGGCCACCTTGGCGACGCCATACACCACCGCCAATATCCCGATCCCGATCAGAATTGGCGCCGCGCGACGTCCACGGATCATCATGAACGCCTGATAAATCAGGACCGCGACAAGTATGATGTCGACCGCCGACGTCACCGTCAGCCGTGGTAACTGCTGCCAGATGCTGGAGGGGGCTGGGAACATAGGCACACGCGGAGCCGTGACATCAGAACGGCCTCATCTATCATCTTATCAGGGACTTGGCCGGATTCCCGCCATTTTTCGAGATATCCGGGGGATTTTGCTATATACCCGCGACAGGCCGCACCCAACCGAGCGAAACAGCCGTCATCAATAGCCCCACTGCAACGATAACTGCCGCCGAAATTACCGGCACATACCGGAACGCCGCATGCCGGGAGGTCTTCTCCGTGTCAGGCAGCCAACTCTTCGCATACAACACCATCGCCCCAATCGCCATCAACACGGCGGCCAATCCCAGACTGAAGGACACCAGCAGAACCAACCCCAGGCCCACCCGTCCCAGCGCCACCGAAGTCAGCAATAGCACCAACGCCGAAGGACACGGAACCAGCCCCCCACTCGCGCCCAGAGCAATCAACCCACCCACGCTGACGTCTCCCTCGACGTGATGGTGATGACCATGTCCATGACCATGTCCATGGGAATGGTGGTGATGATGATGCGGCCGATTCAGCCGATGATCCAGCATGTGCCGGACCCTCCGCCACAGCAACGTCCCCCCCACCGCCACAATCGACAATCCGGAAACAGCCCCCAGCCAAGGATAAATCCGATCCGGCACGACATACCGTGACAGCAACAGCGTCCCCAGCCCCAGCAGAAACACGCTCGCCGTATGGGTAAAAGTGACCATCCCACCCAGCAGCACCGCATGCCGCAAAGTGCCGCGAGCCCCCACCAGGTAAGCCGCCACAATCGTCTTTCCGTGTCCCGGCGACATTGCATGTATCGCCCCGAACCCGAACGCGACAACCAGGCCCATCAGGATCACGCCCAGGCTCAAGTCCTTCCGACCCAGCAGCCGGGACAGCGGGTCGTTCCCCACCGTAGCCGCCGCCGGCGCCGGAGCCGCGGCCTGTCCTCCCGGAGCAGCCGGCTGATCCACCCGCTCCATCACGGTCGCCGCATCCTGGGCCCCCGTCCGCCAACTCACCCGGGCATGCGCATCGTAGGGCGCAGGCGCCGGAAACTCCCGCAACTCGTGGGAGCGATCCTCCGCCGGATGGCTCGCCCGAATCAAGGCGATCCCCGCCCCCGGCCGAATCGTAATCTCCCGCCACCCGGGCAACCCCTGAAAATTCCGGTCCACAAAATCCAGCGTCCCGGCCGCGCCATCGATCCGGAAGGAAGCCTCCACCCGCACCACGGGCAACCCCGCCGCCCCTTCGGATTCCACCGCCCGGCACGACGCCATCCGCACCGTCGCCGCCGGCGCGAGCGCCCAATTCCGAGCCCACGCCTCCGCCCCGCCGCATCCATCCTTCCCCGTCCTCTTCAGCTCATAGGAAGGCTGCTCGGCGAACACGACGACGTAGCGAACCCCGGCGCCCGCCCCATCCGGCGTCAACTCCAACCACCGGTTGACGCTGAAATTCCCCATCGGATGAGCGGCCGCCGAAAGCCCCGCCGCCAAAAACGCAACCAATCGAAAGTAGGCCAACCCGCATTGTAAGCCCACCCCGTTCACAAACGACATTCCCCGCCAATCCAACAACTTGGCTTCTCAAAAACTGGACTTTCAGAAAACTCATGCTACGTTGAGGGTGGGAAGGGGCTCTTCCCGGTTAACGAGCGCGGATCCGCTGCCAGGCGGCCGCGCTCGATCCATTTTTGGAGGCAAAATCAATGTCCGCTGAAGCGCTCGCTCCCACGCCCGACTCGGTTCACGATCTGGCGGAATTCGCCAGTCACTACTCCCCCGCGACGCCCGAAGAGAACCTGCTGATCAGCCACGCCTGGCGCGCCTGGTCGCACCTGCAGCAGATCTACGCCCTCTATGAAGCGATCGTCGCCCAACGCGGCATCGTCGCGCTGTTCAACGACGACTTCGCCCGCTACAAGCAGTTGAACCGCGATCTCGCCCAGGCCGAGCGCATGTGGAACCGCGCCATCGCCGCCTTCTGGCAGGCCCGCAAACGCCAGGGCGCCGCCCCGCCCCAACGCGTCCAACCCGCCGCGCCCCCGCCCCCCGAACCGCCGCAACCCGAACCCGTCGCCGCGGCCGCCCCCTCCTCCGAACCACCCACTCCGCCCGACCAGCCGCCAACCGGACCCGCCCCCCGTCGCAGGCCCATGCCCTGGGACTCCGGCGCCTGGGATCCCCGCTGACCCTCCCGCATGATTCCAGCCCGAAAAGATGATAGAACGGGCATGGACATCATTCAGGAGGACTCGATGGCAAACTCCGAAGTCTCCCGTCGGACCTTTGTCGGAGCCGCGATCTCAGCCGCGCGAGTCGTCGGCGCGAACGACCGCATTCACCTCGGCGTAATCGGCGCCGGCGGCCGCGGCCAGCATCTCATCCGCATGGCGAAAGCCGCGGGCGGCGACAAAATCGAATGGGTCGCCGTGTGCGACGCCTGGGACCAGCGCCGCGACGAAGCGGCCGCACTGATCGGCTCCCCGGTCGCGAAGATCGCCGACTACCGGGCCTTGCTCGACCGCAAGGACATCGACGGAGTCATCGTCGCCACGCTCGATCATCACCACGCGCACATGGCCGCCGAAGCCTGTCGCGCCGCGAAAGACGTATTCGTCGAAAAGCCGATGACCTCCCAGCCCATGCAGGGCCACGACCTGGTGAAAGCGGTGCGGGAAACCAACCGCATCGTCCAGGTCGGCGTCCAGCAGCGCAGCATCGCTCACTTCATCGAGGCCAAGCAGCGATTCTTCGACTCAGGCCTGATCGGCCAGGTCAACATGGTGCGGACTCTGTGGAACGCCAACAGCGGCTATCTGACTCCGGTCCCCCCCGGCGTCGAGCAGAAACCGGCGGGCCTCGATTGGGACGCCGTGTTAGGCTGGCTCCCGAAGATCCCCTGGGATCCGAAGCGTTACTTCAACCGTTTCGCCTACTGGGACTTCGCCACCGGCGGCCAAACCGGAGGTCTGTTCGTACACATGGTGGACGTCGTCCACTGGTATCTCAACATCCGCCGGCCCGTGTCAGCCGTCGCTCTCGGCGGCATTTATCGCTACAACGACGGCCGGGACACCCCCGATAACATCAACTTCATCGTCGACTATCCCAACCTGAACGTCACCTTCGAGGCGACCATCACCGACATGATCGGCAAGGAGTCCGCCGACATCGTCTTCATGGGATCCGGCGGCCGCCTGAACATCTTCCGCTACGGCTACAGCTTCATCCGCGCCGACGACCCCAAGGGAGCCAACCCCATCACCTCCAAAGGCGGCCCCGAACCGCCCCACATGGGCAACTGGCTCGATTGCATGCGTACGCGAAACAAACCCAACGCGGACGTCGTCGAAGGCCACTACTCCGCCATGTCCTGCCACATCGGCAACATGGCCTACCGTCAGAAAGCGCGAGTCGAATGGAAGAAGGAGTGGGACGTATGAGCATCCAGTTAGGCGTCAATCTCGAATTCATCCGTTGCGAGGATAAGCCGTTCGCGGCCGGCGTGGCCCGCGCGGCGGCCATCGGTTATAAATATGTGGAACCCATGGTGCACAACGGCCGCGAGTTACTCAGCGAGGCCGGTTACTTCCATTCTGTGTCGATGGACGAAGAGCCCCACGAGATCAGGGACGTGCTGGACTCGCACGGAGTCAAGGCGTCCGGCCTCAGCGCGCACACGCCGCTGATGCGCCCGGAAATCAGCGTACCGTATCTCGAAAAGGCGATCCGCTTCGCCTCCATCATCGGCGCCCCGGTGGTGAACACGGACGAAGGCGTCCGCCCGGACTGGCTCGAAGACGAAGACGCCTTCACCATCATGAGGTACACCCTCACCCGCGCCCTGCGCGTAGCCGAACGGTATGGCGTCTACATTGGCATTGAGCCTCACCAAAGCATCACCAGGACCACGCAGGGTCTGGTGGCCATCGCCACCCTGGTGGACTCCCCATGGCTCCGCGTCAACTACGACACCGGCAACGCCTGGCTGGGTGGCGAGGACCCCTACGAAGGCCTGAAAGCGGTTCGCGAGATGGTGGTGCACGTCCACGCCAAGGACATCGCCATCCGCATGTCGGAACAGGAGCGCGGGAAAGTGACGGGCACGCCGGTGGGATGCGCCTGCGGCGACGGAGTCATCGACTGGAAGAAGGTGATCGCCATCCTGACCGAGTCCGGCTTCAACGGCGTCTTCTCGGTGGAGTGCGGAACACCCGAGCAAGCCGCCCGAAGTCTTGCGCACTTACAACCCCTGGTCATCCAGCAACCCGTTGAAGCCCATGCCTAGCGCGCCCATCCTGGCCATCTTCGCGGCGGCCGTCCTCCAGGCCGCCCCCATCCCAGTCCTGATCATCTCCGGCCAGAACAATCACGACTGGCGGACCACCACGCCTCACCTCCGCCATCTGCTCGCCAACACCGGAAAATTCGACGTCCGGGTCACCGAAGAGCCCGGCAGCCTGACGCCCAACGCACTGGCGAAGTATCAGGCCCTCATCCTCGACTACAACGGCCCCCGCTGGGGTCCCACCACGGAACGGGCGGTAGCAGGCTTCGTCGAAAGCGGCAAAGGCCTGGTGGTCGTCCACGGCGCGAGTTACGCCTTCGGAGACATGGAAATCCTGGCCGACAAACACGTCCGCACCGGCGTTCACCAGCCCATCTGGCCCCAATACCGCCAGATGACCGGCGCCTGGTGGAGCGACCAGGACCCCAAGTCAGGCCACGCCCCGCGCCACATCTACCAGGTGCGTCTCACCAACCGCGAGCACCCCATAACAGCCGGCCTCGGACCCAGCTTCCAGGTAACCGACGAGTTATACCACAACCTAAGAACGAACCCAAATATCCAGGTGCTAGCCACCGCCCACGACGACCCGTCCATCGGAGGGACCGGCCATGACGAACCCCTGATCTGGACCGTGGCCTACGGCAAAGGCCGCGTCTTCCACACCGCCCTCGGTCACGACGTAGCCGCCATGATGGAGCCCGGCTTCATCGCGACCTTCCTCCGCGGGACCGAATGGGCCGCCAGCGCCTCCGTCACCATCCAGGCCAAACTCGAACCGGAGTCTCCGAAAGGCGCCCCGAGAGTCCTGGTAGTCACCGGCGGCCACGACCACGAAACCACGTTCTACTCGATGTTCGAGCGCTTCGCCGCCGACATGCGCGTGAACGTGAACCCGCACCCCATTCCCTACAATCGCGACCTCCGCAAGGACTACGACGTGCTGGTCCTCTACGACACCATCCAGAACCTGACCGACCAGCAGCGCGCCAATCTCCGGAATTTCATAGAAACCCCAGGCAAGGGTCTCGTGGCTCTCCATCATTCCATAGCCGATTTCGTCGACTGGCCCTGGTGGTATGAAGAAGTCATCGGAGGCCGCTATCTCCTGAAACCCGACGGCGGCCAACCCGCGTCCACTTATAAGCACGACGAAGAGCTCCGTGTGCTGCCAGTCAGCAAGCACCCGATCCTCAAGGGCGTCCCACCGATGCACCTGTGGGACGAGACTTATAAGAGCATGTGGATCTCGCCGAAAGTCGAGGTCTTACTCAGAACGGATAACCCGACCAGCGACGGCCCGGTAGCCTGGGTGAGCCCCTACGACAAAGCGCGAGTCGTTTTCATCCAGTTAGGGCACGACCACACGGCGCACCAGTACCCGCCCTACCAGCAACTGGTCCGCAACGCGATCCTGTGGGCCGCCGGAACGAAATAGATCAGGCGATGGCCCACACCCGGCGGCCATTGTCCCAAACCATCTTGCGGAACATCGCCGGCGTAGCGGTTTTCTTGAGCAGGGCCAGGGTCTCATAGGCGACGCACTTGCCCTTCAACCGGGCGGCGGCCGGGTTATTGGCTTGCGAGATCCCGCCGCCGTGCCCGTCGGCGCAGGAGCAGTCGGAGCCGAAGATCAATTTGTCCTGATGCCGCTTCAGAAAGCCGGCTGTAAACTCAGGATCGCGAGATAGCCCGTTGTTGCCGGAGTTAGCCGACAAGTCGCCGAAAAGATTCGCGTAGTCGCCAAGCAGTTTATCGGTCACGCCGCCGCGCTTCACCGGGCCCGACGGGTAGGCGTCCTGGTTGGCGTAGTCGGCGCTGATGTTGGCCCAGAAGGCGTCGGCGTGGCCGATGAATTGGGTCTTCGGATAGGCCTTCAGGATGGCTTCGAAGTGTCTGAAGCCGGTGCTGAAGACGCCTTCGCCGTCGAAGTGCTGAACTTCCTGGAAGTGCACCAGGATGGGAACCTTCAACTCGGCGGCCAGCGCGTACATCCGCCGCAGTTCGGGCCCGTCGGCGGCCACGTGGAACTTGATTTCGCCGAAGCCCAGGGCGCCGTCCTTGATAGCCTGCGTCAGAATCTTTTCGGCGTCGGGTTTGGTGATGTCGGTGCTCGCGGCCCAGACGTATTTGCCGGGGTATTTGGCCTGCATCTGCCGAATCTGCTCCGTGCTGCCGGCGCGGGCCAGCAGTACGGCGTGAGTGACGCCGCAGCCCTCCATGTGGCGCATGTTGGCGTCCAGGCCGGGCCGAAGATGGAAGTGTCCATCTCGCACCGTGCCGCCCCATTCGGGTTCCGCCGCGCCCAGCGCGGGAATCGCGGCCGCCGCCGCGAGAAACTGCCGTCTGTCGAGTGTCATCGCCGTTCGCTCCTCGGATGATTGTAGAACATGATAATTTCAGACTGGTTGGTGTCTTATGCGATCGATTCTGTTGACCGTTATCCTGTCGCTTGCCTGTTTCGCGGCGGCCCCGCGCCGGCAGTCCTTCAACGAAGGCTGGCGCTTCCTCAAAGGCGACCCCCAAGGCGCCGAACAGCCCGGCTTCGCCGACGCGTCGTGGCGCAAACTCGACCTACCGCACGACTGGGCCATCGAAGGCCCGTTCGACCGCAAGATTAACCCGCATGAGGGCTCCCTGCCCTACTTCGGCGTCGCCTGGTACCGCAAGACCTTCACCCTGAAGGGCGACCCGGCCACCGACCACGTCACCATCGAGTTTGATGGCGCGATGTCCAACTCGCGCGTCTTTCTGAACGGCCACGAACTCGGCGGCCGCCCCTACGGCTACTCGAGCTTCGCGCTCGAGCTAACGCCGCACCTGCGCCTGGATGGGTCGCCGAACGTGATCGCCGTACGGCTCGCGCCGGAGGAGCACTCCTCACGCTGGTACCCGGGCGCGGGGATCTATCGGAACGTGTGGCTCGAGACCACCGGGCCCCTCCACGTCGCGCACAATGGGACCGCGGTCACCACGCCGTCGGTCACCGCCGAACGGGCCACCGTCGCGGTGCGGGCCCGCCTGCTCAATCAGAGCGCGGCGCCGGTGAAACTGACCATGCGAAACGCCGTGGTGGACGCCGCCGGCCAGGAGGTGGCGCACGCCGAAACGCCCTACGAGTTGCCGGCGAACGCCGTGGACCGCGTCGCCGCGTCGCTCGTGGTCGACCGGCCGCATCGCTGGGACATCGACAGCCCGTACCTGTATACGCTGGTGACCGAACTCCGGGACGGCTCGAGGTTGCTCGACCGGTATGAGACGCCGTTCGGAATCCGGTCGGTCGAATTCAACAAGACGCGGGGCTTCCTGCTGAACGGCCGGCACGTGAAGATGCACGGCGTCTGCCTGCACCACGACCTCGGCGCGCTCGGCACTGCGGTGAACCGGCGTGCCACCGAACGGCAGTTACAGATCATGAAGACGATGGGGGCGAACGCCATACGGACGAGTCATAACCCGCCGTCGCCCGAGTTACTCGAATACGCCGACCGGCTCGGCTTCGTGGTCATCGACGAGGCCTTCGACATGTGGCGGATTGCGAAGGTTCCCAACGGCCTCAGCAAGTTCTTCGACCAGTGGGCCGAAACCGACCTGCGCGACCTGATCGAGCGCGATCGCAACCACCCGAGCGTCGTCCTGTGGAGCATCGGCAACGAGATCCCCGAGCAGGGCCGCACCGACGGGTGGCGGGTGGCGAAGATGCTGACCGGCATCGCGCACGACGCCGACCCGACGCGTCCCACCACCGCCGCCTTTGACAAGTGGCAGGAGGCGATCCGCAACGAGTTAGCCGCCAACGTCGACATCCCGGGCTTCAACTACAAGCCCACCCACTACGACGAGATCCTGAAGGCCCATCCGGACTGGATGATCTACGGCTCGGAGACCAGTTCCTGTGTGAGTTCGCGGGGCGTCTATCATCTGCCGCTTGAGAAGTACGACAAACACCCGTCCCTGCAATTGACGAGTTACGACATCATCGCCCCGTACTGGGCCTATCTGCCCGATCCGGAGTTCGAGCAGCAGGACAAGCATCCAAACATTCTCGGCGAATTTGTTTGGACCGGCTTCGACTACCTCGGCGAGCCCACGCCCTACTTCCTGTCTCCGAACTCGGAGAAGGACTGGCCGGCGCGCAGTTCCTACTTCGGGATTGTCGACCTGGCCGGCTTCCCCAAGGACCGCTATTACCTGTATCAGAGCGTGTGGACGAACAAACCCATGGTCCACGTCCTGCCGCACTGGAACTGGGCCGGCCGGGAGGGTCAGAAGATCCCCGTCATGGTCTACACGAACGCCGATGAAGTGGAGTTGGTGGTGAACGGCAAGTCGCTCGGCCGGAAGGCGCGGGGCTCGGAGCCGGTGTTGCTGCCGGCCGGGCCGGCGGCCAGTTCCGACGGGACCTACCGGTCCAAGTACCGGCTCATGTGGGAGGTCCCTTATCAGCCCGGCTCGATCAAGGCGGTGGCCTACCAGGGCGGCAAACAGGCAGCCGTCGATGAGATCAGGACCGCCGGCGCGCCGGCCCGGCTGCGGCTGATTCCCGACCGGACGACGCTCGCGGCCGATGGCGCGGACCTTTCCTTCATCACCGTGCGGGTGGAGGACAAGGACGGAAACCTGTGCCCGATGGCCGACAACCTGGTGAAGTTCCAGGTGAGCGGACCGGGCGAGATCGCCGCCGTCGATAACGGCAACGCCGCCACCGTGGAGCCGTTCCAGGCAGACTACCGGAAGGCCTTCAGCGGCATGGCGCTGGTGATTATCCGGACCGAGAAGGGCGGGAACGGAGCCATTCGCGTGGGGGCCGCCTCCGACGGACTTACGGCCGGACAGGCGAATCTGACAGCCCGCTGAGTCAGGGCTTGGGTTCGTTCACCGTCAGGACCTGATCCGACTGGACGTTGGTCAGCGCCTGAGTTATCCCGCTCGGCCACTTGATCTCGACCTTGGGGATGACTTCAAGCGCCCCGACGCCGAAGTGAACCCCGGCGTGGGTGGACGACGAGTAACCGCCGCTGGTGGTCATGTGGTTCATCTGCCTGCCGATGCGGACCTCGGCGCCGATGCCGTCCCGGTTGCTCCTGGAGCCGCGCAGTTTCAGCGTCAGCCAATGCCCGGTCCCGGCGCTCGTGTTTCGCCATAACTCGACCGGATCGCCCAAGGACGAGACGGCCAGGTCGATTTTACCGTCGCCATCCAGGTCGGAGAAGATAACTCCCCGATGGGCGCGCTTTTCGGCGGCTAACTCGGGCGAGGCGATCTCCTCGAATCCGCCTTTGCCGTTGTTGCGGAACACCATGTTGGCCTGCTTGTAGGTGGCGGCCTCGAACATCTCCACCAGGTCGTTGACGTTGGCGTTGGTGGTGACCAGATCCTTCCAGCCATCGTTGTCCAGGTCCACTAATCCGACGCCCCAGCCGCCGTGATGGATGGACTGCGGGCCCATGCGCGTCGAGTAGGTCGCATCGTGGAACAGACCGCCGCCGTCGTTGTGGAATACCGGAAATGTCTCGCCGTCGAGGGCCGTCATGAGGATGTCGGGCTTGCCGTCGTTGTCGTAGTCGCGGAACTCGGCGCCCATGCTCGAAATCGCCTTGCCGTGATCGAGCATCGCCGCGCCCGACAGCAGGCCCACCTCCTCGAACTTGCCGCCGCCCAGGTTGTGGAACAGGAAGTTGGGCAGCTTGTCGTTGGTGACGAAGACGTCCATGCGGCCGTCCTGGTCATAGTCGGCAAACACCACGCCCATGGCGCGGCCGAGGCTCGCGGCGATGCCGGATTTGGCGGAAACATCCTCGAATTTGCCGTTTCCGAGGTTGCGATAGAGCTGATTCGGGCGGGGATCGTACCACTTGGGATGACAGTAAACGCGCAGATTGCGCGAAGCGTCGCCGCAGAACCGCTCGGATTTCGCGTTCCAGGCGCCGTAGTTGACCACGATCAGGTCGAGCAGACCGTCGTTGTCGAAGTCGAACCAGCCGGCGGCGACGCTCCACTCGTCGCTCTTGATGCCGCTCCGGGCGGTGACGTCTTCGAACTTGCCGTTGCCGAGGTTGCGGTACAGGATATTGCGGTTGACGCCGGCTACGAACAGGTCGACGGCGCCGTCGTTGTCGAAGTCGCCGGCGGCGGCGCCCATGGAGTAGCCTTCGGCGGCTACGCCCGCTTCGGCAGTGACGTCGGTGAACTTCATGTCGCCGTCGTTGCGGTACAGGCGGTTGGCGAAACGATCGCCGCTTTTGTCGAGGCTGGGGCTCCGGGCGCCGTTGGTGAAGTAGAGATCGATGCGGCCGTCATTGTTATAGTCAAAGGCCGCGACGCCGCCCGGCATGGTCTCGATCATGTGTTTTTCAGGCGTCGGCGAGTTGTCCATGACAAAGCGGATTCCGGAGCCGGAAACGACGTTGCGGAACGAGATCGGAGACGGGCCGGCAGGCTTTTGACATACAGCGGCGCCGGCGGCCAACAACGCCGCCAGAATCCGCCAACCACTTCGCATCCTTTTCAGTGTACCCGGTACTTCGGGCTCAAAGTTCCTATATTGGCTCCGATAAGGTCGTTGATGTCCCGAAAAATCGGAGCGTTGAAATGCTGCTGATCATAGGCGGCGTGGTGGTGGTGTTGGCGTCGGTCGCCGCTGGTTTCTTACTCGAAAACGGAAAGCCGTTGGTATTATTCCAACCCGCCGAATTTCTGATCATTGTCGGCGGGGCGCTGGGGATTCTCGTGGCGGGGAATCCGAAGCGCAATCTGTCCCGGCTGCTCCAGGCAGTCAAGGAAA
The DNA here is from genome assembly GCA_018268715.1 of Acidobacteriota bacterium. Classification (GTDB taxonomy): domain Bacteria; phylum Acidobacteriota; class Terriglobia; order Bryobacterales; family Bryobacteraceae; genus TMP-7. The sequence goes on from JAFDVZ010000023.1 coordinate 98,469, forward strand.
TGGGGCGTAAATCCAGCTACACCCGGCAGCTATACCTGGAGGCGCTCAAGGTGCTCTATGTGCTCTTCTCCTTTGGAAGACGCAAAGGGCTGGGAGCCCTGGCCTCGAAGCTCGAAAAGCCGGACAACTGCGACCTGCTGGCGCAGTATCCGGAGTTTTTGAACGACCGGGAGGCCCTGGCGTTCCTGTGCGACTCGATTCGGGTGGCGGAAGTGGCGGGTCTCGAATCGGACGAGCTCGACGAACTGATGGCGGTGGACCTGGACGTTCAGCGCAACGTGAGCCAGCAACTGGTGTCGGCGATCTCGCGGGTGGCCGATTCGCTGCCCGGGCTGGGCATCGTCGCGGCGGTGCTGGGCGTGGTGGTGACCATGCAGGCGATCGAGGGTCCGGCGGCGCAGATTGGCCACAAGGTGGCCGCGGCGCTGGTGGGGACGTTCCTCGGCATCCTGCTGTGCTACGGCGTCGTGGGTCCGGTGGCGTCGCATCTTTCGGCGCGGAACCGCGCGCGGGCCGAGTACCTGCACGTGTTGCGGGCCGGGCTGGTGGCCTTCCAGAAGGGCGCATCGCCGGTGGTGGCAGCCGAGTACTCGCGGCGCTCGATTCCGAGCGACCTGCGCCCGTCGTTCGACGCCATGGAGTACGAACTGCGGCGAAATACGCGCGTTCCCGAGACATCCGAGGTTGAGGCGACGCATTGATATGCGCAGGATTCCGGCGGCGGCGTCCGACGATTCGGGCCACGAGGGCGGCGCCTGGAAGGTGGCCTACGCCGACTTTGTGACGGCGATGATGGCTTTGTTCATCGTGCTGTGGCTGATGAATGCGGACCGCGAGGTGAAACACTCAATCAGCCAGTACTTCCGCGAACCCAAGGGAGTGACGTCGCGGACACCCATGACCGGACCCAACGGGGCGGGCTCGGGCAAGGCGCTCAGCGTCACGAGTTCGAACGTCAATATGCTGCAGAAGCGGCTGCAGGAGTCCATCCGGTCGTTGCCCGAGTTCAAGAAGCTCGAGACTTCCGTGCAGTTCATCGTTTCCAGCGAGGGGCTGCGGATCGAGTTGACCGAAACCGAGGGCGGCATGTTCTTCGAGACCGGGAGCCCCACGCCGACCGAGCAGGGCGGCGAGTTGTTCCGGCTGCTGGCCGAGGAGATGGGCAGGCTGCCGAACGACATCGCCATCGAGGGGCACACCGACGCGCGTTCGTTTCGCAAGAGCTCGCTCGACGCCTACGGGAACTGGGATCTGTCGTTTGACCGCGCCAACATGGCCCGGCGCGTGATGCTGCAAACCGGATTACGGCCCGAGCAAGTGGTGGAAATCCGGGGTTACGCCGACCGCCGCGTGCTGATTCCGAACGACCCGATGGATAGCCGGAATCGTCGCGTTTCCGTCGTCGTGAAGTACAAGGAATAGGGGAGCAAAGCCAAATAGGCCGCTAGGAAGAGCGACGGAATGGCGGCCCAGGGCGAACCGGCGAGCGTCATCAGATAGGGGACCGGGACCAGGGCGGCGACGGCGGCCGCGCGCGTCACTGGCGACCCGGCCCGGTGAGCGGCCGCGACCAGGAACGCCAGCAGAACGGCCGCGTCGTACTCATAGGTGTGGGGCGACAGCAGCAGCGATCCAACGATTGCCGCCGAGATCCAGCGCCAGTCCTCGGCCTGGGTGCGGGCGGTCCACAGCACCAGCGCCACCACCACGGCGGCCAGCATGGCTTCGAGCCAGAATCCGGCGCCCAGGTTCACCGCGATCGAGCGGACGCCGAGCATGCGCTCGGGCGATGGCGACAAGGTGACCAGGTCCTGGCGGGTCAGCAAAGCCAGATAGGCCTTGACGCCCGCCGGACCGACCAGCGCCATGGAGCCGGCCGCGAGAGCCGTCGCCGAGGCCAGGTAGGCGGCCAACATCATCCAACGGCGGCGGACGGCGATGGCGATGGGCACAAGCAGGAACAGATGGAACTTGGCCAGGGTGAGCGCGGCGAAAACGCCCGCTAACTTGTCCTTGCGATGCTCGGCGGCCTCCAGAATGGCCAGGCCGAGAATCGAAAACACCACGCAATCCTGGCCGTGGGCGATGCCGAGCGCCGATGGCAGGAACAGCGAACAGTAGATGATCGATTCCGGGCCGAAACGGCGCCAGGACCAGGCCCATACGCACAGCAGAAGTCCGATGTGGAAGGCGATCCAGATGCGGTAGGCGGTGTGGAAGGCGAACCAGGAGAGGGGGCTGAGCAGCAGGGCGTAAAACGGCGGCCGCACGAAGGGGAAGTGCAGGCGGACGCCCCCGGTGATGCGGTCCTGCTCGCGCATCTGGAGGTCGAAGTCGTACAGGTCGGCGAAGTGGCCGGAACGGGCAAGCTGACCGCCGGTGTACAGGTTCAGAAAGTCCTGGTTTTGCGCTGGACCGATGGCGGCGGCCAACGCGAGATAAAACAGGCTGGCGGCGAGCGCGCCGAGCAGCGCGGCGGTCTTCAGACGTCGGTCGGCGGCGGCCACACCCGTCTATCGTATGTTTGCCGGCCGGGCTTTACGGTCAGCGGCGGCGACGCTTGTCCTGGTACATGGCGGCGTCGGCGGCCTCGATGAGCCGCTCCAGGGTCTGGCCCTTGGACCACTGCGCGGCCCCGATGGCGGCGGAGACAGGAACCTTGTACGAAGCGCCGTTCGCTTTCAGGCTGTAGTCGCCGAACACCCAGTTGCGGACCTGATCCAGGCGCGCCTGCGCCTTGTCGAGCGTGCAATCGAGCACGACAATGAACTCGTCGCCGCCCCAACGCCCGACTGTGTCGAGCGGGCGGAAGACGGATTTGAGTTCCTTAGAAAATTGCCGCAACAGATCGTCGCCCGCCAAGTGCCCCAACTTGTCGTTCACCTGCTTGAAGTTGTTCAGATCGAACATGAGCACCGAAAAGGACATCCCCTGTTGAATGCGGCGGTGGATTTCGGACTCCGCGCTGCGCCGGTTGTCGAGGCCGGTGACGGCGTCGCGCGTGGCGGCGCGCTCGGTCTCCTCGAGCTTGGCCTGGTAGCTGGCCACTTCCCCGCGCATCAGTTCGACGGCGCGGCGGCTTTCCTCCGCCATCTTGTCGACGTAGGTTTTCAACTGCTGGGCGCTTTCGAGCACCGACGCCTTGATTCGCGTGATGTCTTCGAGATCGGCGATGTCGCGCAACTGGGCGCTGAAGCCGGCGAACTGGCTGGCGTAGCGATGATCGCGCTCGCCCACCGACTCCGCCGTGTTGGCCAGCACCATCATGAGTTCCTTGACCTCGCTCGCCTTCTCCTTAAGGTAGTCGGACGTCTTGCCGGCCCACTGCTTGAACTGGGCCGCCACTTTCTGCTGGTTCGCCGCAACCTGTTCCGGAGTGACCTTGGAGCCGAGTTGTTTTTCGAGACCTAACAGGCTTTGCTGGAATTGGGGAGCCACGTGCGGGCAGACCTGCGCGCCGAACTCGCTGGCAGCCGAGATGTTGGCGCGGTAGGAATCCAGGATGCTGGTGACAAGAGCGTCGGTTGAGGCGTCAAGATACCTCTTCAAAGAGATCACACGTGGTGTATCGGCAGGATGAAGCGAGCTCTTGAGCGCGGGCGCCGTTTACCCGGCGAAAGTCGCCGGATATGGGGATCGCATGGGGGCGGGAAGCGTGTTCGGACTTACAGTCGCATCAGGGAGGCAGGCGAATGAACGCGATTTCGATAGTACCAGCGACGGCGGTTGCCTATACCCTGGCGGCCGTGGGGACGTTGGCGCTGGTGAAGGCGGTGTGGAAGCGGGCGCCGAAGGGAGACGAGACGCTGCTGCTGATGGGCGCGCTGGCGTTTCTGGCGATCCAGTATGGAGCGATGGGCGTGGACGCGTTCGAGCGGACGGCGGGCGAGGGGATGGGCTCGGCGACGGTGTGGACGGCGGCGGCGCAGTTGACGGTGCTGCTGTTCTGGTCCTGCCTGTGTCTGTCGCTACGCTCGGCGGTGCGGAGGCTGATTGCGCCGGATCCGATTCCGAGGGAGGTGGACCGGTGGGTGCTGATCATGCTCGGCGTCGGCAGTGCGGTGGGGCTCGCGTGGTTCGGGTATCTGCTGGGCGAGAAGCTGGCGGGGACGAACGAGCGGCTGCGGGATCATCTGGACGGGATGTCGCGGTTGGTGGTGGTGATGTTTCCGGGGATGCTGGGGATTCCGGGCTGGCTGTTTCGCATCCTTTATGAAAGGCTGCCGGCTGAGGAGCAGAAGGGCTGGATCGACTCTTTCCGACTGGCGAATCCGACGTCGCTGAATCTGGAACGCTACCGGGAGCCGAACGCGGGAGGGCCGAGGCTGAATCGCACCGACTACATGCGGCTGTTTGCGGGGGTGCACATTCCGCTGGTGCTGGTGGTGGTGATTATCGGGCTTAGCAGGGTGGAGTACCGGCATACGGCCGCCTATGGGGCGACGATGGTCTGCCGGTTGGCGAACCTTCCGGCGCTGATGAGCATTGTCTACTTCCAGGCCCGGTACTCGTTTTACGACGTGGCGGTGAAGCGGGGCCTGCTGTTTGTCGTGATGGCGAAGGTGGTGGCGGCGCTGGTGTGGTTTGCGCTGCCCGCCGTGACGGGGATGCACGACGAGACGCGGCGGGCGGCCTTCTGCGCGGGTTCGGTGATGGTGGCGTGGGCGTCGGCGGATCTGTTCGGACGGGGCGAGGCGTTGCTCGACCGGCTGATCTTCCGGCGGCCGGATTATCGAATGGAGGCGGAGCGGCTGATGCGGGAGATGGGACGGCGGGCGGACCCGGGATCGCTCGAGGAGGCGTTCACCAGCGGGCTGGCGCGGGTGCTGCGGGCCGAGTTCGCCGAGTGCCGCGCCGAGGCGGACCGCGCCAGCGCGCTGGCGGTGAGCCTGGGGACCGGGGAACGGCCTCGGGGCGTGCTGCTGTTGGGCGAGCGCGATCGCGGGCAGCCGTACCGGAGCGAGGAGCTGAACTTCGTGGACGCGGTGGCGGGGCAGTACGCCGCGTTGATGGAGAGCTTTGACGCGCGGCAGTCCGAACGGTTGGCGGCGCACGCGGAGGTCCGGGCGTTGCGGGCGCAGATCAATCCGCACTTCCTATTTAATGCGCTGAATACGGTGGCGGATATGGCGCGCGGGGCGCCGGAGGCGGAGCGGGCCATATTGAACCTGTCGCGGGTGTTTCGATACGCGCTCGATTCGACGCGGCGGGAGCTGGTGCGGCTGGGCGAGGAGGTGGAGGCGGTGCGGTCCTATCTCGAAATCGAGCAGGCGCGGTTCGAGGACCGGCTGCGGTTTGAGATCGCGGTGGCCCAGGCGGCGGCGGATCAACTGTTTCCGCCGATGTTGATACAGCCGCTGGTGGAGAACGCGGTGAAGCATGGGATCGGACCCAAGCCGGGCGGCGGACGGGTGCGGGTGACGGCGGAGATCTCGGAAACGGGGGTGCGGGTGGAGGTGGCCGATGACGGGGTTGGGTTCGATCCGGCGCGGGCGCACGCCAATGTCGGGTTGGGGAATGTGCGGGAGAGGGTGGAGCGCGGGGGCGGCTGGTTCCGGATCGAGTCTCGAGTGGGAGCGGGGACGACGGTGACGTTCGAATTGGGGAAGCGATGAAGACGCTGATTGTGGATGACGAGAGGCGGGCGCGGGAGCGGCTGTCGCGGATGCTCGAGGCGTTCGGCGATGTGGAGATCGTGGGGGAAGCGGGCGATGGGGTGGAGGCGCTCGAACGGATCTCGACGTTGCGGCCGGATGTGGTGTTCCTGGATATTCAGATGCCGGGGCTGAGCGGATTCGATGTGCTGGCGGAGTTGCCGGCGGAGCGCATGCCGCTGGTGGCGTTTGTGACGGCCTACGATCAGTACGCGCTGCGGGCGTTTGAGGTGAGCGCGGTGGATTACCTGATGAAGCCGGTGGAGGAGGAACGGCTGGCTCGGGCGGTGGCCCGGCTGCGGGACCGTTCGGCGCGGGATGGGGTGGAACGGCTGCTGGCGGAGTTGCGGGGTCGGAAGCGTCTGGAACGGGTGGTGGGCAAACGGCTGCAGAAGCTCTATGTGCTGGAGGCGGGGGCCATCGAGGCGTTTGTGAGCGAGGGCGAACTGGTGTTTGCGGTTACGGTGGACGGACGGTTTGTGGTGGAGCGGACGCTGCGGGACCTGGAGGCGGCGCTCGATCCGGAGCGGTTCGCGCGGGTTCATAAACAGGCCATCGTCAACCTGGGGGCGGTGAAGGTGCTGGAGCCGGTGGTGAAGGGCGGGGCGTCGGCGCGCCTGGCGTGCGGACAGGTGGTGGAGATCAGCCGGAGGTATGCGGTGGAGTTGCGGGACCGGCTGGGGTGGTGACTGGGCCGTCAGCTATTGCCTCGTGACGCCAAGCTGCCTTATACTCTCGGGATCTGAATCGGAGATTCAGTCCAAAGAGGAGGCGGATTTGAACGGCTATTTCGGATTGTTGCTCGATGGCGACCTGGCCAGCTCGATTGCACTGGGCATCGGCGGCCTGCTCGCGTTTCTGGTGGCCATGGCGGTGGCGGCAGTGTTCATCGTGGCGCTGTGGAAGGTCTTCACCAAGGCGGGACATCCAGGCTGGGCGTCGTTGATCCCGTTTTACAACAGCTATATCCTGCTGAAAATCGCGGGACGGCCGGGGTGGTGGCTGGTGTTGTTCTTCGTTCCGCTGGTGAACCTGGCGATCGCGATTGTACTAGCCATCGATATCGCCAAGGCGTTCGGCCAGAGCTCGGCGTTCGGGTTTTTCCTGCTGTTCCTGCTGTGCGGGATTGGGTATCTGATGCTGGGATTCGGCGATTACCGGTATGTCGGTCCGCAGGCGGCGGGCTCGCCGGGGATGGCGATGGCGTAGTCAACGGCCAGGCCGCGGGCGCTACAGAAAACCGCCAGGTCGGGGGCCAGCGGGGCGCGATAACCGAGCGAGAGACTCGGGAATTCGAGTTCCGCCGCGTGGAGGGCCTGGCGGTCCAACAACAGTCTTTCGCGATGCTCTTCGGTGAAGCCTTCCTTGATGAATCGGAGCATCAGGGAGGAGTCCGGGCCGTAGAGCTTGTCGCCCACGATGGCGTGTCCGATGTGGGCGGCGTGGACGCGGATCTGGTGCATGCGGCCGGTGTGCGGGATCACGCGGGCGAAGGTGAAGCCGTTGCGGGCCGATAGCGGGATGAAGTCCGTGCTGGCGGCGCGGCCGGTTTCGATGACGCGCTGGCGGCTGGTGTATTCGGCGGCCGCGTCGTGGCCGATGGGGGCGTCGACGGTGAGCGGGGCGGCGAGTTCTCCGGTGAGGATGGCGTAGTAGATCTTACGGAAACGGCCCTTGGCGACCGCGTTGTGCAGACGCGCGCCGGTGGGCTGATCCTTGGCGACCAGAATGACGCCGCTGGTTTCACGGTCGAGCCGCACGGGCAGATGGATGCGGTCGAGCGCGAGATACTCGCGGCAGGCGCCGGCGAGGCTCGACCAGGGGCCGGTCTTCGAGGGGTGGCATACAACATGGGCCGGCTTGTTGAGGACCAGCAGGCCACTGTCTTCGTACAGCGTCCAGGCGCCGAGTTCGCCGGGGGTTATCTCCCAACCTTTTTCGGTTCGCGGCATGCGCTCAGTCCGCCAGCGCGTGGACGGCGAAGGAGGCGAGCCAGTGTTCGCCGCCGTAGTTGCCCGCGGCGATGTGCGGGATCGTGGCGGCGACAAACTCGCGGGCGGCCTTGAGCATCGGCGCGCGGCGGGGATCGGACTTCGGCAGGCTTTGGGCGATTCCTTTGAAACACCAGGCGCGGCTGAGCGACAGTCCGTCGAGGTGGACGATCTGGTAGTCGGTGCGATCGCTGACGACGGGCGGCTTGAGGACGTTGGCGAGGCCCGCGGCGGGAAGGTAACGGGTGAGCCAAAGCGGATACTCGGCGGCGGTCAGGATGCGGCGCATCAGGTCGCAGACTTCGAGCGAGGGGGAGAAGAAGTCGGATCCGTCGGGCTCCTGGAACGCCGGGGCGTTTTGGTTGTGAAGGTAGTAGTCGCGGGCGCGGGCGACGATGAGGGTTTCAAACGGATGGTCGCCGACGGCGCGCGCCCAGTCGAGAGCGAAGGCGAGGGCGAAGGCCGTGTTGGGGTGAACGCCGGTGCGGTTCGGGTAAGTCTGCTTGGGGAGGAAGGCCGTCCATAGCTCGACGACTTTCGAGGTTAACGGCTGAAGGCTGGCGCGCCATTGACGGGCCTGGGGATCGTCCCAGGAGCGGAGTTCGAGGTCGAGTTTCAGCAGCCAGGCCCAGCCGTAGGTGCGTTCGAAGGTGTTGGCCAGCTTGTAGCGGGCGAAATACGCCGCTTCGGCGCGCAGGTTTTCGGGCTGAAAGCTTTCATCGAGGGCGGCGCGGATGGCTGCGGCTTTCGGCAATTGCGGGTAGGTTTTGAGCAGGCGGACCAGCATCCAGTGGCCGTGCACCGAGGAGTGCCAGTCGAAGCAGCCGTAGAAGGCGGGGTGAAGCTCGCGCGGGGTGAGGGCGGCGTCGCCGGCGGCTTCGATGGTGTGCGCCGTCTTGTTCGGATACTCCTGATGGAGACAACGCAGCGGGAGTTCGGCCAGGTGGGCGGCGCCATCGGCGGTCAAGCGGACCGATCCGTCCGGATTCGTGGCGATAAAGGCGGATAAGAGCACGGGTGCAAACCAAAGAGCCATGGCGGATGGTCCGATTCTAGCAGCCCGAGGAGGGGGCCTTCGACGGGAGCGGACAAATCCGCGTGAAATTGTTTCGGATAAGGCCAGTTCTCTATTGGAATTTGTCTCAGTTCGGTTTAATATGGGCTGACTCAGTTCTAACTAAGTCCTTACTGACAGGAGTTGATTGATGCCAACGACTAAGAAGCCGGCCAAGAAAGCAGCTAAGAAGGCTGTGAAGAAGGCCGCCAAGAAGGTCGCGCCGAAGAAACCGGTGAAGCTCGTCAAGAAAGCGGCTCCGAAGAAGGCCGTGAAGAAGGCCGCGGTGAAGAAGCCGGTAAAGAAGGCCGTGAAGAAGGCCGTGAAGAAAGCCGCTCCGAAGCCGAAGGTTCAGCCGGCGGCGCCGCCCGAGGCCGCTCCGGTGGAAGCTCCTCCCGCAGCGGAAGCGCCTGCTCCCACGCCGGAATCCTGAACCAGCAGCAAAAACCCGAGGGGCAGACCGGAAGCTTGCGGCGCGCTCTCAGCTTGCCTGAATAGGCGGCCTGAGAGTGCATCGCAGGTTCCGTGTCTGCCCCGCAGTCGTTTTAGGGCTCACCAGCGGGCGTGGACGAGCGGTCGGATTTTCGAGTCGTAGAGGCGGCCCATGGCGTCCATGGCCTCCCGAGACAGCGCCGGCAGATTCGACGCGGCGCAGTTTTCGGCCACCTGATCGGGCCGTTTGCCGCCGGGAATGGCGCAGGTGACGGCGTCGAACATCAGGATCCAACGCAGCGCGAATTGGGCCATGCTAACTCCCGCCGGCAGCCACTGACGGATTTCCTCCACGGCCTGGAGCGCCGTGTCGTAGTCGACGCCACTGAACGTTTCCCCTACATCGAACTGTTGGCCGTGGCGGTTGAAGTTGCGGTGATCGCCGGCTTCGAAGGTGGACTGCGCGGTGAGTTTGCCGGTGAGAAGGCCGCTTGCCAGAGGCACTCGCGCCAGGATGCCCACCTTGCGGCGGAGCGCTTCGGCGAAGAAAAGCTCGGAAGGGCGGCGGCGGAAGCAATTGAAGATGATCTGGACGGTTTGAACGCCGGGATACTCGATCGCTTTCAGGGCCTCTTCGACGCGCTCGACGCTGACTCCGTAGTAGCGGATTTTGCCGGCGGCGACGAAGCCGTCCAGTACGTCGAATAGTTCCGGGCGGTAGTAGACGTCGGTGGGCGGGCAGTGGAGCTGGACGAGGTCGAGGCAATCGGTTTCGAGGTTGCGCAGGCTGTCCTCAATAAAGGCGGCGAGGTTCGCCTGGTTGTAGCCGGCGGCGGTGTGGGGCGACAGGCGACGGCCAGCCTTGGTGGCGACCACGATTTCGTCCTTCCGCTCGCGCTTCAGGCGGGCGATGAGGCGCTCGCTGCGGCCCATTCCGTAGACGTCGGCGGTGTCGATGAAGTTGACTCCGCAATCGACGGCGCGGTGGAGAGCGGCCATGGATTCGGCGTCGTCGACGGTTCCCCACGCGCCGCCGATGGCCCACGCTCCGAAGCTGATGTCAGATACGATCCAACCGGTACGGCCAAGCGGACGATAGTTCATGCATCCACTGTATTACCTGGCGGCCGCTTTCATTTGGGCGAGTCCTTTCTCGAAATCGGGACCGACCATTTTGTCCATTCCGACGAACAGGCACATGGCCTTGCTGAAGAAGTTGTGATCGCCCGACATGGTCCATTCGACGGCCGTTCCCGAGCCTTCGGGGCGGAAGGTGAACTCGGTGGCGGCAACGGAGGCGAAGGGTTTGATGAACTCGAGCTTGATGCGGACGAGCTCGTTGGGGCGGCTTTCGAGGATGGTCATCTGGCCCTGGCCGGCCTGGCTGTTGCCGACCCAGGCGTAGGTGGCGCCCGCGCCTTCGGCCGGTCCGCCGTAGGTGAGCTTCATGTTGGGGTCGAGCGAGGCCCAAGGAGACCAGGCGCCCCAGCGGTGGAAGTCGTTGACCAGGGGGAAGACGGCGGCCGGCGCGGCGGGGATGACGGCGGACCGGCTGACGCGGTACGTGGGAGGCTGGAAAGCTACAAGGACCAGGAATCCCACAATGAGGACGGCCACGGCGATGAGGATCTTCTTCAACATGTTGTCGGTTCACCCAGGTGGGTACCAATATATGAGAGGCTTGGCGCGGCGTCAATATGCGAATTGGCCGGGCAGGCGCCACAATTGTTGGAAGATGCGAGAAGCGATCGACCGGACTTTCACGGCGCGGCTGGATTGTCATTACCGCCTGCTTACGCCGGAGCGGGTGGACGAGCGAACGCCGCTGGTGGTTGCGCTGCACGGCTTCGGCGCGAGTCCGGAGATGATGCTGCGGCCGACGCTGCGGTTGTTCGATCCGCAACCGGTGATCGCGGCGGTGGAGGGACCGTACCGGTTCTTTCGCGGGACCGATACGCGGGACGTGGGGTATGGATGGATCACCAGCCGTAATCCGGCCGAGTCGATCCGGCTGCATCGGGACATGGTGGCGCATGTGCTGGACGAGGCTGGGCGGCAGTTTGGCGTCCCGGCGGATCGGCGGATCCTGCTGGGGTTTTCGCAATCGGTGGCGTTGAATTACCGCTTTGTGGAGGCGGCGCCGGATGCGGTGCGGGGAGTGATCGGGATCTGCGGCGGATTGCCGGGGGAGTGGGCGGACAGCGCGGCTCCGACGATACGGGCGAGCGTGTTGCACATCGCGCGCGACGCCGATGAGATCTACACGATCGAGAAGGCGCGGACGTTCGAGACCAGGCTGCGGCAGCGGGCGAGCGATGTGGAGTTTCATGTGATGGAGGGCGGTCACACCATGCCGAGCGAGGGGGGACGCCTGGTGCGGCCGTGGGTGGAGCGCGTGCTATCGCGCCCGGACGAGCGCGCGGTGCAACAATAATCATAGGTTTCCAAACTACATGCAGGATTGGCGTCCCGATTCCTGGAAGTCCCGGCCCGCCGCACAGCAGCCCGCTTACCGATCCGAAGACGAAGTCGCACAGGTGGTGGAGGAGATTGCCAAGCTCCCGCCGCTGGTGACGTCGTGGGAGATCGGCGCGTTGAAGGGGCAACTGGCCGAGGCGGCGCGCGGCGAACGGTTTGTATTGCAGGGCGGCGATTGCGCCGAGAGCTTCGCGTCGTGCGATTCGGCGACCATCGCGAACAAGCTGAAGGTGCTGTTGCAGATGAGCCTGGTGCTGGTGCACGGCTGCCGCAAACGGGTGGTGCGCATCGGACGGTTCGCCGGGCAGTACGCCAAGCCGCGGTCCGAGGATCTGGAGACGCGGGATGGGATCACGCTGCCGAGTTATCGCGGGGACCTGATCAATCGGCCTGAGTTCACCGAGGAGGCCCGGCAGCCGGATCCGTGGTTGATGCTGCGGGGCTATGAGCGGGCGGCGCTGACGTTGAACTTCGTGCGGGCGCTGGTGAGCCGCGGGTTCGTGGATCCGCACCGCCTGGATTACTGGAACCTGGATTGGGTGAAGGGCTCGGCGATGGCGGCCGAGTACCGGCGGATGGCGGACTCGATCGGGGAGTCGCTGCGGTTCATGGAGAATATCCTGGGCGCGCATCCGGGCGAGCTCAACTGGGTGGATTTTTTCACGAGTCACGAGGGGTTGCATCTGCCTTATGAGCAGGCGCAGACGCGTCGCGTGCCCCGGCAGGAGGGATGGTACAACCTGTCGACGCACTTCCCCTGGATCGGGATGCGGACGGCGGATCCGGAGGGGGCGCACGTCGAGTACTTCCGAGGGATTCAGAATCCGGTGGCCGTCAAGGTGGGACCCGGGTTCTCGGCAGACCGACTGCGGCGGCTGATCGATGTCCTGCATCCGGTGGATGAGCCGGGCCGGTTGACGCTGATCCACCGGTGCGGGACCGAGCGGATCGCGCGGTATCTGCCGGAGTTGATCCGGGCGGCGCGGAGCACGGGCAAGACCGTGCTGTGGTGCTGCGATCCGATGCATGGAAACACGCGGTCGACGGCGGATGGCATCAAGACGCGGTACTTCGTGGATATCCTGGGCGAGTTGGACCAGGCTTTCGAGATTCATCGGACCGAGGGGGTTCCGCTGGGCGGGTTGCACATCGAGCTAACCGGCGAAGCGGTGACGGAGTGCATCGGAGGGGCTCGCGGCGTGAATGAAGAGGATCTGAAGACGGATTACCGGTCGCAGTTGGATCCTCGGCTGAATTACGAGCAGGCGCTCGAGATGGCGCTGTTCGTGGCTCGTCGTATGGGCGCCGGGCGTTAGTTGCGGCGAAGGGCGATCATGGGGTCGGCCTTGACGGCTCGCCGGGCGGGCAGGAGGCTGGCGGCGGCCGCGGCGACGATCAATATGAGGGCAACGGCGGCGAAGGTGAGCGGATCGGACGGTTTCACCCCGAATAGCAGGCTGCCGATGTAGCGAGTGAGGGCGAACGAGAGCGCTCCGCCAGCGATGACGCCCAGGGCGGTGAGCGATAGCGCCTGCTTGAGCACGAGCGATGCGACCGTTCGAGACGTGGCGCCCAGGGCGATCCGGATGCCGAACTCGTGCATGCGCTGGGTCACGGTGTAGGCGACCAGGCCGTAGATTCCGATGGCGGCGAGCGACAGGGCCGCGGCGGCGAACAGTCCCACCATCCAGGTTTCCACGCGGCGGCCGGAGAGGGATCCGCTGACGGCTTGCTGCATGGTTTCCAGGCGCTCGATGGGAATTTCGGAGTCAACGGACGCGATCGACTGGCGCACGGCGGGAGCGAGCGACTGCGGGTCGCCGGCGGTGCGGATGGCCCAGTGGTGGTTGTTGATCCAGAGCGGCGAGTCGCCCATGCGGTGGCCGGCGAGGATGTAGGCGTGAGCCGTGCTTTCGCTGTCGAGCGCGTGTTCCTTGACGTCGGCGACGACGCCGACCACTGTGTACCAGGGCTCGTTCGATTGGAGCGGGCCCCACTTGATGGCGCGGCCGATGGGGTCGGCGGAGTGCCACAGTTGGCGCGCGGTGGATTCGCTGAGGATGACGGCGCGGGCGTCGCGGTCGGCGGAGGTGAACAGGCGGCCGCGCCTTAACGGGATTCCGAGGGCCTGGAGGTAGTCCCCATACACGACGCTGCAGGCGATGGGCGGGAGTTTGCCGGTCACCGCGGCCGGGTTGTCGGGCGTGAACAGGCGAACCCAGTTGCTGCCGCCGAGCGGAAGGTCGTTCGATTAACCGGCGGCGAGGACGCCGGGAAGGGCGTGGAGGCGACGGTCCAGGTCGAGGGAGAAGCGTTCGTTGTCGGCGGGTTTCGGGTAGGCGCTGGCGGGCAGCGAGAGGCGGAAGGAAAGGACGTTTTCGGCGCGAATGCCGGGGTCGGCGGCGCGGGCGATGAGGAAACTGCGGAACAGGAGTCCGGCGCCGGCGAGCAGCATCAGCGCCAGGGCGACTTCGGCGGTGACCAGCACGGAGCGTACACGGTGACGGCCTGGACCCGACGATCCGCGTCCGCCGTCCTTGAGTCCCGCGGTCAGGTCGGCGCGAGCCGTGAACCAGGCGGGCACGGTTCCGAAGATCAGCGCTGTGACGGTGGAAAGGGCCAGGCTGACGATGAGAACTCGGGCATCCATGTGGACTTCGGCGAGGCGAGGGATGGAGGCGAGGTTCAAGCGGGCGAGTCCGTCGGTCCCGTACCAGGCGGCGAAGAGTCCGAGCAGGGCGGCGGCCAGGGAGAGCCACAGGCTTTCGGCGAGCCACTGGCTGGCGATCCGCGAGCGACCGGCGCCGATGGCGGCGCGGATGGCGAACTCGCGTTCGCGCGCGGCGGCGCGGCTGAGCAGGAGGCTCGCGACGTTGGCGCAGGCGATCAAGAGAAGCAGCAGGACGGCCGAGCCGAGCAGCAACACGAGCGTCCGCGAACCTCGGACCACTTGTTCGGAGAGCGGCAGGGGCACGCTTTCAAGGGCCAGTTGCGAACGAACTTCGGCCGGGTATTGCGCGAGAATGCGGGCGGATGTCGAGGAAAGGACGGCGGCGGCGGTCTCCAATGTCACGCCCGGACGCAGGCGGGCCAGCGCGCTGTAGTTGAACATGTCGCCGTAGGACGTCAGTTCCTCCGCCGTGAAGGCCATGGGAATCCAAACGCCGTCGGATCCGCCCAGACCTCGCGGCGGGAAGGTGAATTCAGGGGCCATGACGCCGATCACGGTGTACGGCGCGCGATCGAGCAGGATCTTGCGGCCCAGGATGTTCGGGTCCGCGGCGTAACGGGTGCGCCAGAGCACGTCGCTGAGGACGGCGACGGGCTGGCGCTGGGCGTCTTCGGCGGCCGTGAAGGTGCGGCCGAGCGCGGCGGTCCGGCCGAGCATCGGGAAGATGTTCGCGGTGACGCGCGTAACATCCACGCGAGCCGGACGGCTGGAGTCGCCCGAGATGTCGCTGGGACGGCCGATCCAACCGGCTACATCTTCGAACGCGGCCGTCTCCTTGCGGAATTCCAGGATGTCCGGCGCCGGTACGGCCAGCAGGTCCGGCGTGATCTTGCGGATGCGCTCGCGGATGAGGACGAGACGGTCCGGTTCGCGGTAGCCGAGCGGTTGGAGGAGGACCGTGTTCACTACGCTGAAGATGGTGGTGGCCGCGCCGATGCCGAGAGCGAGCGTGCATACGACGGTCAGGGTGAAGCCCCGGTTCTTGGCGAGGACACGGAAGGCGAAGCGGAGGTCGGCGGCGGTCATCCAAATCGGTTGTTGCACGCGGGCGGCCCTGGGTTCGTTTTGTAAATACAGCGGGTCCGGCGGGCGCCGCTGACCGGTTTCGAGACGGAGTGTCCGTTAACGGATGGCGCGGAGGGCGTGGTAGAGCGGCTTGAGGCGGGGGTACATTTTCAGGTAAACGGTCCGGTAGAGGGTGTCGTAACGGTGGTGGGCGACGGGGTCGGGCTCGAACGTCGCGCCGAGGCGGGTCATCCGGCGGCCGGCTGTTTCGAAGTCGCTGTGAATGCCCAGACCGACGGCTACGCACATGGCGGCGCCGAGGCCGGAGGCTTCGTATACGTGCGGCCGCGATGCGGGAAGGCCGAAGACGTCGGCTGTCACTTGCAGGGCGGCGTCGCTCTGGCTGCCTCCGCCGGCGATGCGGAGTTCGCGGATGGGCGTGCGGCTGCGCGCGGCGATGCGGCCGGCGGCGTCGCGCAGGGCGTAGGCCAGTCCTTCGATCATGGCGCGGTAGAGGTGGGCGCGGGTGTGTCGCTCCGTGAAGCCGATGATGGCGCCGCGGGCTTCCGGGCCGGGGAGCCTGACGCCCGGGGTCCAATAGGGCTGCAAGAGGAGTCCATCGCTTCCGGGAGGGACGGCGCGGACTAACTCATCGAATAGCGATTCGGGCGTGGAGTTGGATAACTCGGCTAACTGGGTTTCGCGGAGGCCGAATTCCTGTTTGAACCAGTTCACCATCCAATAACCGCGATAGATCTGGATCTCCAAGCTGTAGGCGCCGGGGACCGCCGAAGGGTAGGGCGGGATCATGGGGATTGATTCGACGTAGCGGCGGTGGGTGGTGTTGACGGTCGCCGTCGTGCCGAAGCTGAGACAGCCGATGGAGGGGCCGAGCGCGCCGGATCCGATGACTTCGCAGGCCTTGTCGGCGGCCGCCGCGATCACCGGAACGCCGGCGGGAATCCCGGTGGCCTGGGCGGCGGCGGGCGTAATCGCGCCGAGCGGCTGGGCCGGATGGATCAGCGCCGGCAGCGTGGCGGGGTCGATGGGCACGGCGCGCCATCGCCAGTCGTTCGGCGCGGCCCATTGCTGTCGGCGGTAGTCGAAGGGGAGATAACCGACCTGGCACCCGATGGAGTCGTGGAAGTTACCGGTCAGGCAGTAAGTGAGATAGCCCGAGAGCAGGAGATAGCGGCGGGTCTTTGACCAGACTTCGGGTTGCTCCAGACGGATCCAATTCGCTTCGGCTTCGGCGCACAGGTGAGAGACGGTTTGCCAGGCGCCGGCAATGCGGAACAGAACGCCCCAGAGACCGCCGGGAGGACGGGCCTGAGCGGAGCGGCGGCGGTCGAGCCAGAGTATCGCCGGACGCAGGGGGCGGCCGTCGGAGTCGAGATTGACGACGGTGCCACGCTGGGTCGTCAGACCGACTCCGGCGATGGCGGCGGCGTCGACGCCGGGCATTTCCCAGAGGGCCTGGCAGGCCTGGCAGACAGAGGTCCAGTAAACTTCGGGGACCTGTTCGGCGTAGCCGGGCTCGGGCGAGTGGTAGGGCGGGTCGAAGGGTACTCGAGTCTTTGCGAGCAGGTCGCCTTCGGGACTGAAGAGCAGGGCGCGGGTGCTCTGGGTGCCGACGTCGATGGATAGGATCCTGCCGGGTGACATGAGCTATGAACTCAGAGCGCCGCGGTAGCTTCGCCGCCACAGATTATAGTAAGATTCCAGTTCGTTTCGCCACCTGGCGTCGTCCCATCCTAACTCGGGTTGAGCGATTTCCTGGATCCGAGTCATGAAGGGCCGGCCGCCTTCGGGAGTCAGGATGCCGAGACGAGTACGGCGTAACAGGAGGTCCTCCAGATGCACCACGCCCTCCGCGCGAGCCGCCCAACGCAGTTCGGCCCAGAGGGTGCGGGTTTCGCCGATCGGTTCTAACTCGCCCGGCTGGGCGGCGTCGAGCAGGCGCCGGGCGTCGGCTCCATAGCGGCCGGGGATGCGGCCCCGCGGACCTTCGCATAGGGCCAGAACGCGATGGTCCGCGACGGGGCGGGCTTCGGGCAGGCGTCGGCGGACGGCGTCGAGCGCCTTGAGGGCCATGACTCGGAAAGTGGTCAGCTTTCCTCCGGTGATGGTGAGCAGCCCTTGCTCGTCCCAGAGAACGAAGTCGCGGGATTCCTTGGATGGGTTGGCCTGGCCGGAATCGACAACGGGCCGGATGCCGGACTGCGTGGCTAAGACGTCGTGTTCCGAAAGTCCGGCTGGGCGAAAGGCGTGCGTCGCGGCTTGCATGAGATAGTCGATTTCGGCAGGCGAGATAGTCGGATCGGCGGGGACTTCCCTGCCCTGGTCGACGTCCGTTGTGCCGAGGATGGTCACGCCTTCCCACGGGTAGGCGAAAACGGGCCGCCGGTCGACGGGGTGAAGGAACCCGACGCAGCGTGTTAACGGGAGTTTCCGCCATGGAAAGAACAGGTGGCTTCCGCGCAAGGGCCGGAGCCGCCGCGATGCACCGGCGTGGGCGCGTAGTTCGTCGGCCCAAGCGCCGGCGGCTGAGATCACGACAGGCGAGCGGACCTCGCGCTCGGCGCCGGTGACCTGGTCGCGCAGTGCGACGCCCTGGACCCGCCCGCGCGAGTCGCGCAGCAGGTTGGTGGCTGGGGCGTAACTCAGCGCCGCGCCGCCGGAAAGCACGGCTTCCTGGATGACTCGCAAGGTCAGGCGAGCGTCGTCGGTGGTAGCGTCGACATAGCCGAATGCGCCGGCCATCCGCGCGGTTTCCAATTGCGGGCATAACTCACGGGCGGCGGCGATGCCGTAGCGGCGGTTTCTCCACTTACGCGCCAGGATGTCGTAGACGGCCAGTCCGGCGGCCATCACCCAGGCGGGCGGCCGGTCGCCCTGATAACTCGCAAGGAGGTTGTCGAGGGGCTCGATCAGTCCAGGCCCTTCGGCGAGGAGGCGCTCCCGCTCGCGGACCGACTCGGCGGTGAGCCGGATCTGGCCGTGGCTGAGATAGCGTAATCCGCCGTGCACCAACTTGCTCGACCGACTGGAAGCGCCCGAGGCGAAATCGTGGGCTTCCACCAGGAGGGTCCGCCATCCGGCGCGCACGGCTTCGCGGAGGATTCCGGCGCCGGTGACGCCGCCGCCGATTACGATCAGGTCCCACGGGCCATCGAGTCCCGACCAGAGACGATCGCGCCAACCCTGGGTCCACATGATCAGTCGAGCAACTTGCCGGGGTTCAGAATGCGATTGGGGTCGAGCGCCGCCGCCACGGCCTCCAGCATGCTGATGCCCACCGGACCTTTCTCGGCGGCGAGATAGGGCGCGTGGTCCAGGCCGACGCCGTGGTGATGGCTGATGGTTCCACGCACGGCGGTGATTACTTTGGAGGCCGCGGTTTTCATGGCGCGCCACTGGTCGAGCGTGCGGTCCGGATCCGCGGCGCGCGGCCAGAGATAGGTGATGTAGAGACTCGCGCCGTCGGCGTAGACGTGGGAGATGTGGGAGAAGGCGAGCACGCGGCCGCCCGAGGTTTCGAGCGCGCCGCGAATCGCGGTCTTGATGGCTTGGGCGACGCCGGCTACGTTCGACCAGGGAACAGCGGTTTCCAGGGTGTCCGCCGCGTAGCCGAGATCCCACAGGGAGTTCCGCAGATAGGGGTTACGAAAGCGCGACTTGCGCCAGGCGGAACCGACAACGCGACCGACCGCGAGTCCTTTGTGTCTGTTCGCGATCGTAAGAGCGGTTTCCCAGGCGTAATCCACTGACAGACGATCGCCCGTAAGTCCGACGATGAGCAGACACAGTCCGGCGCCGTAGCCGAGAACGTTCAGGCCGAACCTGGCCGAGGAGACGGCGAAGTCCTTGCCCGCGAGGTTCAGCGTCGCGTCGGTCTCCTCGGGATCGCTCAAACGCAGCATGGAGACGGGGACCGAAGCTTGTGCCATCTCGCGGACCGCCTGAATACCCGAGTGCAGGTCGCGAAAGAAAATGCCGTAGAATCGCTCGACTTCAGGCCGCCGGCGAACGCGCACGATCGCGCTGGTGAGGATACCGAACCGGCCTTCCGAGCCAAGAATGAGTTGGCGGAGATCGGGGCCGGCGGCGCTGGCGGGGTGCGGCGGTAAGTCAAGAGGGCCAGACGGAGTTTCCACGGAGCCACCCGCAAACAGGTCCTCCATGCGGCCGTAGTAGTAAGACTGCTGACCGCTCGAACGAGTCATCACCCATCCGCCGAGCGTCGATAACTCCCAGGATTGGGGAAAGTGGCCGAGCGTATAGCCGTGGGGGGCAAGTTGGCTTTCGATGTCGGGCCCCGCGACGCCGGCTTCGAATCGGGCGAGTCCGCTAACTGCGTCCAGGTCGAGGAGGCGAGTCATGCGGCTCAGCGAGACGGTAAGGGCCGGTCGATCAGAGGGTCGAGGGTTGACGCCTCCGACGACGCTGGTGCCGCCGCCGTACGGAATCAAGCGCGCGCCGGAGGATCGCGCATAGTCGAACAACCCGCGTACGTCGTCGCTTGAAGCGGGACGGGCGATGCCGTCGGGCAGCGCGCCGATACGGCCGGATCGCGTCGCCACCCAGTCCGGGAGACTCTGGCCGCGGGCGTGGCGGAGACGGTCCGCCGGGTCAGCGGCAATGCGGGGATCGGCGGGCAGGGCCGTCGCCGGGACGGTTCTCACCACGGCGTCAAAGTCGGCGTCGGGCGAGGGCCGGCCGGGACCCAGGACACGCTCGAGATAGCGGACGGCGGAGGGCGGCAGGTGGTATTCAGTAGCCTCGTCGCCCCAGCCGTTCCATCGCCTCATCCGCTATCAACTATATCAAGGCCGCTTCAGCAGGCCCTGCAAAGACAGCCAGTCGCGGAACCGATCACACCAGGAGTCGACCGGAAGGCCGTTCTTCCGCATGCCGAAGCCGTGCCCGCCTTTCGAATAGATGTGCAGTTCGACGGGGATGTGGGCGTCCTGCCACGCTTTATATAGACGGATGCTGGTCATCAGGGTGGCCACGGTCTTGTCGTCGTCGGCATGCGCCAGAAACAGCGGCGGAGCGTTGGGCGGCACCGTGATCTGCTGGGGCGTGGCCGGGTAGATAGGCGCGGCGAAGTCCGGACGGCTGGCAGTATCGTATTGAAAGGCGGCCGCGGCGGCGACGTAGCCTCCGGCGGAGAAGCCGATGATGCCGATGCGATCCTTCGAAAGGCCCCATTCGGCCGCCCGGCCGCGCACCAAGCGAATCGCCTGGAGGCCGTCGGCGACGGCGAGCGGGATGGCGACCTTGCGGCGCTCCGCCATGGTGGGCAGGTCCTTTTCGCCAGAGTCGCCGGTTCGGGCCAGACGGTACTTGAGTATGAACGCGGCCACTCCGACGGAGTTCAGGTATTGGGCCACCTGGACGCCTTCATGCTCCATGGCGAGCCAACGAAAGCCCCCGCCGGGACAGACAACCACCGCGGTTCCAGTGGCTTTGGCGGGATCGGGCAGGTACGGGATCAGGACCGGCCGCGTGACGTTGGCGACGCGCGGAACGCCGTCGGAGCCGGGCGTGGCGGTCTCCACCCAGTCCCAGCCTTCCGAACCCGGGGGCGGTCCGGGCCAGATGGGGATGGGCTTCTGTTCGGCGCCGTAGAGCGTTGCGGCCAGCAGGAGGGCGAGCAGGGGTTTCATGTACGCGTGCAGTCTATCACGGCGTGGACGGCTGGACGTAACCGAAACGGCCCGCCGTTCATCTCTAGATTGTGCGATTCCGGGCTGGGAGGCTTCGGCCGCCGGCGCGTGCGCCGGTCGCCGGGAAGTGGCACACTATAGTGATGCCGCGAGGGAGGAGCAGGACGTCGCGGCCCGAACATCCGAAATCATCATGAGTTATCTCGATAATCTGGAAAGCAACCTGAAGAGCATGGAGGACCGCGAGGAGCGGAGCTACCGGGGGCCGGATCAGCGCGCACGCCTGGATGCGGCGAAGGCCAAGGCGGCCGCCGCGCCGTATGCGGAGCAGTTGCGCAGGGGTCCTTTCGCCGCCGAACTCATGAATGAAGCGGTGAGGATCGGGTTCGGTCTGCGGACCAAGGTCTATATCTCGTGGGTGGACGGCGGTTTGCGGCTGGATGCGCGGGAGTTCCGGCTGGAGTTGAAGGCCACGCCCGAGGGCGTTGTGGCCCGCTTCAGCGAAGGCGGGACCTTTTTGCGAGAACAGAAAATCAATCTCGGCGGCAATGCGAAGAAACTGGCCGAGGAGTGGATGTCGACCGTCGGTCCACGACCCGCCGCCGGCTAAGTGGCGCGTCAGCCGCGTGTTGTGCCGAATCGGGGCGCGTTGGCGAGAATCGGCGGAGCGGCGACCTCGGCCTCCAGCTCCGTATCGCCTTCCGGCTTTTTCGGCTTGGCGTCCAGGCGCTGAGCGATCATCTCCCGCTTCGCCTTGTCGAACTTCGGGTTTCCGGGCTCGAGTTCGGTGGCCGCGGTAACCTCGCGGTCCGTCACCTCCTGCGCGATGGGGAGGAACTTCTGCAGGTAGTTCTTGATGCGCTCCTGCACAATGCGCTCCGTGCTCCTCACCAGCAGGAACAGCAACTGTTCGCCCGGCGCTTTCACGAGCATGTCGTAGAGCCGGGACGGCTTCTGGAACTTCAGCGCCTTGATGTCCTTTTCCAGCTTCCGGGCGTTGGTTTCGAGCTTCTGGGCGAGCGCCAGGTCCTCCTTTTCGAGTCCGGTGGCCTTGGCCAGCGCCGCGCGCTCCTTCGCGTTGAGCTTTTCGAGCAGCAGATGGAGAAACAGGCCGAGGTTGACGACCGGGAAGTCCAGCCCGAACGGCACCAGTTCACGGGCCTTGGAAAGCTTGGCGAATCCCTGAGGGTTCAGCTTCTGGCCTTCAAGCGCGGAGGAGAACAGGTAGATCAGCTTTTCCTGCTCGAGCGCCTCCAGGACCTCGCCGGACTTGTCCTCATTGGCGATATTCCGCAACTCGGCCGCCAGCGCCTCCGATCCGATCTTCGATTCAAGCCCGGATTCGCGCACGTTGGCGTACTGGCTTTGGGTGCGGTCGGCGATGTTATAGCCGAGACGGATTTTGAATCGGATCAAACGGAGCAGGCGGGCCGGGTCGTCGTAGAGAGCGTAGTTTGAAACCGCCCGAAGTTCGCGGGATTCGATGTCGCCGAGACCGTTGGTCGGGTCGAGCAACAGGCCCCGGGAGGCGCGACTGAGCGACAAGGCGATGGCGTTGATGGTGAAGTCGCGGCCGCGCAGGTCCTCATGGATGGTGGCCGGGTGGACCGTTGAGCGGCCGCCGGGCTTGGTGAACTTCTCCTGACGGGCCATGGCGACCTGGACCGTCACACCGCCTGGAAACTTCAGTTCGGCGCTCTTTTTCGTTTCGTCGGCGGCGATGATCGTCGCGCCGCACTTGGCGGCGAGCGTCTTCGCCAGCTTGACGCCATTCCCTTCGACCGTAAAATCAAGGTCTCGGATGGGGAACCCAGCCAGCATGTCGCGCATCGCGCCGCCGGTGAGAAACAGGCTGAGGTTCTGCTCAGCCGCGCAAGCCTGCACCTCCCCCAGGACGCGGTTTTGCTCCGCGTTGAGGTGGTTTTCGAGCATGAACAAATAGTCGCTCATCGCATACTCCGCCTTGACCCGGACCGGCTTTCAAGCCCGGGGATGGTGGCGATCGAATTCTTCCCGCAAGCGCGACCGGACCACGTGAGTGTAAATCTGCGTGGCGCCGATGTCGGCGTGGCCGAGCATGGTTTGGACGCTTCGGAGGTCGGCGCCGCGCTCCACCAGGTGGGTGGCGAAGCTGTGCCGGATCACGTGCGGCGTCAGACCGTGATAAATGCCGGCCTTCTTGCCATGTTCAATCAGCAGCCTCCAGAAACTCTTGCGTCCCAATTTGCCGCCGCGCGCCGTTACAAACAAGTAACGGCTGGGCCGGCCCTTCAACAGGTGCTGCCGTCCGCCGTCCACCCAGGCTCGGATGGCGGCCAACGCCTCCTTCCCCACCGGAACCAGACGCTGTTTATTTCCCTTCCCCGTGACTCGGATAATTCCTAAATCCGCTTCGAGATCGCCGGATTCGACCCCGCACAGCTCCGATACGCGCAGGCCGGTGGCATAGAGCAGTTCGATCATCGCACGGTCCCGCAGGCCGGTCGGCTTTGTGCAGTCGGGCGCGGCGATCATCCGGTTGATTTCATCCAGACTGAGATAGCGCGGGATGGTGGACCACTGTTTTGGCAGCGGGAGAAATTCGGTCGGATCGCGGTCGATTGCGCCTTCACGGAGCAGAAACTGGTAGAAATTCCGCAGCGTGGTGGTGTGGCGGGCGATGGTCCGCGCGGCCAGACCGGCTTGGTGCAGGGAGTTCAGATAGGCTCGAACGTCCTCGATCCCGGGAATCGGGTCGGGAGCGGGGCAGGCCGCAAGCCAGGTTTCAAAGCGCTCCAGATCGCGCTGGTAGGCGTCCACGGAGTTGGCCGCTAGCCCCTTCTCGATCCTGCAAAAATCGAGGAAGGTCTTTATCCTCACGGATATTGCGACCGCGTGGTTCATTGCAACCAATGATACAATAACCCCGAAATTGTTTGGAAGAAAGAGCGAACTTGAGCGGGTCCACCAGTAAGAAAATCGTCGCGTACCGCTTTGACCGGGAAAGCGTCCAGGGGTTCATCAACCCGCTTACGTTCTTACAGGAGGGTGGAGTAGAGGTTCTGACGAGCGCCGGCGCCGTGGCCGCATTGCCCTATTCGGAGATAAAAGCCCTTTGTTTTGTGCGAGATTTCGAAGGACCACCGAGTTGGAAAGCGCATCGGACATTTCCTAGCCGCCCCAAGATCGAGGGACTGTGGGTGAAATTACAGTTCCGGGACGGGGACACCGTGGAAGGCGTTATCGGAAACAACCTATTGTTGATGGAAGATAGGGGATTAAGTATCACCCCGCCCGACGCGGGCTTTCAGAACCGCATTTATGTCCCTCGGACGGCGTTGACCCAGGTGCAGGTGCTGGGCGTGGTCGGCAGTCCCCTGCATCGCGCTCGGAAGCCCAAGGCCGAAGCGAAAGATCAGCTCAAGATGTTCGAATAGATCAACGCCCGGTCAGAACGGGATGGCCCAGCGGGAAGTCCGCCAGGTCCATCCAGCGGTTCGAGACCGTATTCTGGACGAAGGTCAGACGCTCCACATCAAATCCACGACGACTGCGGAATTCACCCCAGCGGGCCCTGGCGAGCGCGACCATATCCGGCAGTTCCTGAGGCGGAAAGTCTTGAGCCAGAGTCACATGCGGGTGGTAGAGATGGCATTCGCAACACTCCAGGGCACCCCGGTTCAGACGGCGGTGCAGATCATCAAGCTGCTGTTCGCCGGATCCCACGGCCAGGTAAATGACCGATGTGGATTCGAAGACCTCCACCTGTTCAAGGTTCATTTCAAACGGGCGGGAATCGTGAAGCGCTTCTGCGAGTTCGACTTTTGCGGTGTCGGCGGAGGCGACGAGGGCCCGAGGGGGCAGGATGGTTACGTGCGACTGAGCCACGCAGGAACTAACGAGTTCACGGCGAATCCGATCCAGGTACAGTCCCAGGGGACCTGGAATATATGAAACAAGGGCGTAGGAGTTGATACTGTCACCCGCGCCCGGATGACTCTGCATAGTTTCCTATCTTAGCCGACTGCCACGCGACCGGGATTGGTCACAAGGTGGCGGCCGGTTGCACCGGCGCCGCTTCCGCTGGCGGAACGTGCGCATGCTTGGGCTCCGGCAACACCCACTGGGCTGTTTCGAAGCCGATGTATTTCAAGATGCGGACGTCGCCGCCGTCGATGCAAAGAAGATCGCCCAGGCCCAGTTCACGGTCCGTGCCGCGCAGAGAGTGCCAGGCGGCGTAGGGGCTGTCGGCGGCGATCGTGAACCACTCGTCGTAGTCCTTCGGCTTGACAGCCGTCACGCCGCTCAGGTGGGGCGCCCACCGGAACTGTTGCCGCAACTGGTCCTTCAGCCGGAACACGCGATATTCAGGCATTCACGATCTCCCTCAGAAACATTTTACACGCAGATTGTAGGTGATCAGCAGGGGTCGAGCAGGACTTTGAGCACGCCCTTGGCGGCGGCGCGGTTAAACGCGCGGGGCGCCTGGCTCAGCGGAAAGCGGTCCGAGATCATGTTGTCGACGCGGACCTTCCCGCTGGACAGAAGCTTCAGGGCGGGACCGAAACGGCCACAGCGGGACCCGACCAGCGTCACCTCGTTCACGACGACGGGCGCGGTATCGATCGAAACCAGGCCGTGAACGGTCGATTTCATGACGATTACGCCTCGCGGACGCACCATTCGGACCGCCTGTTCGAGGCCGGCGGCGGAGCCCGTGGCTTCCACCACGAATTGGAACGTGGCGATCGGCGGCTTCGACTTCACGATTTCGGTGCACACTCCGGCGGCTTCAGCGATCCGGAGCTTTTCCCTGTGTTTGCCGAATTGGCGAACCTGGGCGCCGCTGGCATGCAGCACCTGGGCGATCAGCAAACCGAGCTTGCCGTCCCCTAGGACGGCGACCGGCTCGCCCTTCGGAATCTTCACCTGGTCGAGGATCTCGCAGGCCGCCGCGACCGGTTCGGCGAAAACAGCCACGTCGGTGTGGAGCGAGGGCGGAAGCACGTGGAGGTTCGCCTCCGGAAGCGTCAGAAATTCGCGGAAGGCGCCGGGATGCTTCACTATCCCCAGAACCGTGCGCTTCGGACAATGGCGGCCGAGACCCCGCAAGCACCATTCGCAACGTCCACAGGCGAGATTGATTTCGCCGACGACGCGTGCGCCTTTGAGCGAAGGGGTGTCGCAGTCGACCACTTCGCCGACGAATTCATGGCCCGGCACGCCGGAGTAGCCGTAGTAGCCGCGTTGCAGTTCGAGGTCGGTGTTGCAGACGCCGCCGCAGAGCAGGCGGATCAACGCGAAACCTGGCGAACGGCGGGGGCGCGGCGTCCGGCGAACCTCGACGCGGCCGTTTTCAAGATGAACGGAGATCATTCGAGCGCGTTCTCGGCGACGCGGTGAATCAGCCACGCACGTTTCATCTATCGATCCGCCCTACAAGGTACCATGGATGTTTACCCTCTATGGCCTTGCGCTTCTACAACACCTTGACCCAGCAAGTTGAGGAATTCACGCCCCTCCACGGGAACGAGGTGCGGATGTACACCTGCGGCCCCACCGTTTACAACTACGCTCATATCGGCAACCTGCGAACGTTCACCTTCGAGGACATTCTGAGACGGTGGCTGCAGGCGCGCGGCTACACCATGAACCACGTGATGAACATCACCGACGTGGAAGACAAGATCATCCGCAATTCCATGGCCCAGGGCAAGACGCTCGAAGAGTACACGGCCGTTTACACCAAGGCGTTTCTCGACGACACGGCGCTGCTTCGGCTCGAGAGGCCCGAGCGCTACGCAAAGGCCACCGAACATATCGACGAGATGGTTTCGGCGATCGAGACGTTGCGGGACAGGGGCTTCACGTACCTGAGCGAAGGGTCGACCTACTATCGCATCGCGAATTTTCCGACCTACGGGAAGCTGTCGCACAACGATTTCAGCGGCATTCGCGCCGGGGCGCGGGTGGATGTGGACGAATACGACAAGGCCGACGCCAGGGACTTCGTGCTGTGGAAGGCGAAAAAGGAAGGCGAGCCGAGTTGGGACGAGCCGATCGGCGACGGGCGTCCGGGCTGGCACATTGAATGCTCCGTGATGGCCATGAAGTACCTGGGTGAGACGCTGGATATTCACGCCGGCGGCGTCGACCTGGTGTTCCCGCATCACGAAAACGAGATCGCGCAGTCGGAGGCGATCACCGGCAAGCCGTTCGCGCGGTTCTGGCTGCACGCCGAGCACTTGAACGTCGACATGCAGAAGATGTCCAAGTCGATCGGCAACATCTATACATTGCGCGACATCGTGGAGATGGGTTATTCGCCCGAGGCGCTACGGTACCTACTCGCGTCAGTGCCGTACCGCAAGAAGCTGAACTTCACGCTGGACGGACTGGCCGCGGCGTCCACCGCCATCGAGCGACTGCGGAACTTCAAGCTGCGCCTGGAAACCGACAGGTATCCCGAAGCGGGCGAACCGGGCATGGCCGAGCGGATCGCCAAGGCGCGGACGCAGTTCGACGAGGCCCTGGATGATGATCTGAATACGGCCGAGGCGCTGGGCGCGGTGTTCGAGTTCGTGCGCGACGCCAATACCGTAATGGACGCGGGGAACTTCGCCGCTGCCGATGCTCCGGCTGCCCTGGCGCTGCTCGCACGGTTCGATTCGGTGTTCGACGTGCTGCGGCCGACCGTGAAGGACGATTCGGTTTCCGACGCCGACGTGGAGCGTTTGATCGGCGAGCGCACGCAGGCCAAGAAGAGTCGCAACTTCGCCCGGGCCGATGAAATCCGCAAGCAACTGATGGACGCCGGCATCGTTCTCGAGGACACCAAGGACGGCGTGCGCTGGAAACGGAAATAATGAACATCTTCACCAAGGCGGTCCACGTCGGCGACCGCAGAAAACCTGGCCCGCATATTCCCGTAACGGCGCCCATCACCACGGCCTCGAGTTATGTTTATGAGACGATGCAGCAGCTCGATGACGTATTCGCGGCGCCGGACAGCGGATATTGTTACGCGCGCTACGACAATCCGACTAACTCGGGTTTGGAGGAGTTAGTCACGGCGCTCGAGAACGGCCATGGCACGCTGGCTTGTTCATCGGGCATGGCGGCGCTGAACGCGGCCATTCAGACCGCCCTGCTGGACCGTCCGAAGAGGATCGTGGCGGCGAACGCGCTGTATGGGGCCACCATCAGCCTGCTCGATAAGTTATTGGACCCCTTCGGCGTTCCGACGACCTACGTCGACATCTGCGACCTGGGCGCGGTGGAGCGGGCGATCGCCGAGACAAAGCCCGGCTGCGTGCTGCTCGAAACGATCTCGAATCCGCTGCTGCGGGTGGGGGCGATCGACCGGATCGCGGAGATGACTCGCGGGGCCGGGGCCGCCCTGGTGGTGGATAACACGTTCGCGACGCCCTTGTTGGTGCGCCCGCTCGAGTTGGGAGCGCACATGGTGGTGCACAGCGCGACCAAGTACCTGGCCGGGCACGGCGACGTGCTGGGCGGTCTGATCACTTCCGACCAGGAGCACTACGCCGTTCTGCGCCAGGTTTCCCGCATCTATGGACCGGTGCTGGGACCCTTCGAATCGTACCTCACCATGCGGGGCGTCAAGACGTTCGCCCTTCGCATGGAGCGGCAATGCGCCAACGCCTGCCGCGTGGCGTCGTGGCTGGCGACGAACCCGAAGGTGGGGAAGGTGAATTTCACCGCCGATTCCGCTCATCCGGACGCGGCGACGATCGCGCGCCTGTTCCCCAAAGGGCTCTACGGCGCCATGATCAGCTTCGAGTTGCGGGACGCCGGCAGGGCCGAGGTGTTCGCTTTCATGGACCGACTGAAGCTGATCGTGCGAGCGACGTCGCTGGGCGACGTTCACAGCATGATGCTGTATCCGGCCATGGCTTCGCATCGCGACCTGCCTCCGAAGCAACGCGAACGGCTAGGCATCCGGGACAGCCTGGTGCGGCTGTCGGTAGGCATCGAAGCGGCCGAGGATATCATCGAAGACCTCGACCGGGCGCTGTAACGGCCTATGCCGCGGGACTCGGGGTCGCGCCGCCGTCGTCGCGCACTCTCGACATAAGGGCGGCGGCGAGGATCATGAACAGTCCTCCCGCCATCACCGCAAGCACGCGATCGTTGTGCAGCACGTTGGCCATCACCCAGCCGAACACCAGCGATGCGATGATTTCCGGCGTCACGATGGCGAAGTTGAAAATACCCATGTAGATGCCCGTCTTGTCCGGCGGAAGACAGCCGGCCAGGATGGCGTAGGGCATCGCGAGTGTGCTGGCCCACACAATGCCCACCCCCGTCATCGATAGCAGCAGCAGCCACTTGTCGTGAATGACGGCGATCGACAGCAGTCCCGCGGCGCCGCACAGCAGACAAACGGCGTGGGTGGCGCGCCGGCCGATGCGCGCGGCGATGGAAGGCAACAGCCAGGAGAAGGCGAAGCACACGGCCGAATACATGGCGAAGCAGAGGCCGGCCCACTCGACACCCTCCGTGTAAAGCGGCGACTTCTCATCCGGGGCGCCGAACACGTTGCGCGCGACGGCCGGGGCGAAGTAGAGCCACATGCAGAAGAACCCAAGCCAGGTGAAAAACTGAACCAGCGCGAGGCGCCGCATGGTGTCGGGCGTCTTTGAGATCGACTCCAGGATTTCTCGCGCGTTCGCCATCAGGCCCACGCTTTCAGCCTTCTTGCGGCGGAAGGCGTCGAGGTCGGCGGGCGGATATTCCTTCGTACTGAAGATCGTCCACAGCACCGCGCCGAGAAACGCGACCGCGCCCGTGTAAAACGAGAACCGGACCGAGATCGGAATCGAGCCGGCGGTGCGCGCCTCCGTGAGTCCGAAGACATTCGTCAACAGATACGGCATCGCCGAGGCCACCACCGCGCCAAGCCCGATGAAGATGCTTTGCATCGCGAATCCGCTGGTCCGTTGATCCTCCGGCAGCATATCGGCGACGAAGGCGCGAAACGGCTCCATGCTGACATTGATGGAGGCGTCGAGAATCCAAAGCAATCCCGCAGCCATCCACAGCAGCGACGAATTCGGCATCAGCACCAGCGCGAGCGAACTGAGGATGGCGCCGGTGAGGAAGTAGGGACGGCGGCGGCCCAGGCGGTTCCAGGTGTGATCGCTCATGTGTCCGATGATGGGCTGGACAATCAGCCCGGTCAGCGGCGCCGCCAACCACAGGATGGGGATCTGATCCGCTCGCGCACCCAGATATTCGTAGATGGCGCTCATATTCGCCATCTGCAATCCCCAGCCGAACTGAATGCCGAGGAACCCGAAGCTCATGTTCCAGATCTGCCAAAATCCGAGGCGCGGTTTCGTCATAACGATCCTAGCGATCGTATAATATCGCCAACCGCTTCAAGCGGGAGGCTTGCCTATCGTCGAGCGCGCCCGCGTGAAAACGCCACTGCCAGTGGCCCGAACCGCTGCCCGGCAGGTTCATGCGCGCCTCCGAGCCCAGCCCCAGCACATCCTGCAAGGGGATCAGCACTGTGTCGGCGACGGACGCCAGGATGGTCTCGATGAACGTCCAGTTGATCTCCGCGCCATCGCAACGCAGATAACGCAGTGTGAACCCGCGCTCCCGGCGGATGTCGTCGGCGCTGCGCGTGCTGTCGCCTTCCCCGGAACTGGTCCACCATCCGATGGTTGTGTCGTTGTCATGAGTGCCCGTGTAGGCGACCACTTCGCGCGGATAGTTGTGCGGACGGAAGGTCGGCGCCTGGGGGTCGGAACCGAAGGCGAATTGCAGCACGCTCATGCCCGGATAGCCGAACTGCGCGCGGATCTCTTCAACGGCGGGAGTGATCACACCCAGGTTTTCGGCGACAATCGGCAGCGGTCCCAACTGAGCCTCCACTGCTTCAAACAGCTTCGCGCCCGGCCCTTTCACCCACTCGCCGTGGATGGCGGTGAGCTCTCCGGCGGGAACCTGCCAGTACGCTTCGAAGCCGCGAAAATGGTCCAGGCGCACCAGGTCCACGAGTTCGAGCGTATGGCGGAACCGCTCCGTCCACCATCGGTAACCCTGGCGCTCCATCACATCCCAACGGTAAATGGGATTGCCCCACAACTGGCCGGTGGCGCTGAAATAGTCGGGGGGCACGCCGGCCATCAGCAAAGGACTCCCCTTGGCGTCCACTTGAAATAACTCCGGATGGAAGGCGACGTCGGCGCTGTCGGCCGCCACGTAGATCGGCAGATCGCCCATGATGCGAACGCCGCGATCGTTGGCGTACCGCTTGAGAGCCTGCCACTGGCGGAAGAACTCAAACTGGAAGTAGCACTGGACGTCAACGCCAAAGGACTGTTTAGCGGACATGAAGCGGGCGTAGTCGTCGAGCCACCAACCGTGCCGGGCTCGGAACGCTTCAAAGGCTTGGCGTTCCGATCCGGAGGCGTGGAAGCGGGCGGCCGCTCGCGCGAGCAACGGCAGCTTCCAGTCGATGACGCGGCCGAAGTCGACTCGCTGGTCGGGCAACGGCGGCCGGTCCGCCAGCTCATCGGCCGAGAGATAGCCGCGCTCGACCAGGGACTCGAGCGCGATCAGCAACGGATTGCCGGCGAAGGCCGAGAAGTTCTGGTACGGAGAGTCGCCGTAGCCCGTGGGACCGAGCGGAAGAACCTGCCAGATTCGCTGTCCGGCGGCGTTCAGATAATCGACGAAGGCGTAGGCTTCGCGCCCGAGTTCGCCGATGCCGTGCGGACCCGGCAGACTGGTGGGGTGCAATAGGATACCGCTCGATCGAGGGAACTTCACGTAGTCATGGTCGAGCCTTTCAGGGCGCCGCTGCAACTGGAACTCGCGGGGCGGAGTGTTCGTACTTATTACTTAATGAAGCAGCTCTCCCTACTTGTGTTGTGTCTGGCGGCGCTATTCGGCCAGGAGCGCATCCGCGCGGACGTCAATCAGGCCGAACAGCCGATCCGTGTGGATGTGAATCTGGTGAACATCGGGTTCACGGCGCGTGATGGGCGCGGGACTCTCGCAACAGGGTTGACGCGCGATGACGTGGAGGTGTTTGAGGACGGCGCGTTGCAGAAGGTCTCGTTCTTCGCGCGCAGTTCGGATGTTCCGTTGACGCTGGGGCTGGTGATGGACATGAGCGGCAGTCAGGAGCACTTCATGAAGCCGCACCATCGCGATCTGGAGGCGTTCCTGAAAACGGTGATGGATCCGCGGGACCGGGCGTTCCTGCTCTGCTTCGGCCGTCGCCTGCGACTGGTGGCCGACTTCACGGCTACGCCAGACGATCTGCTCGAGGGGTTGCGCGTGTTCGAGAAGGGCAATCGGCGCTTCCCGGAATTTGCGCCATCGGAGGACCGGTCCGGAGGCACCGCCTTCTACGACGCGATCTGGAACGCCGTGACGGAGCGGTTGGCGAAGTCGGAAACGGGCCGCCGAGCGCTGCTGATCTTCAGCGATGGAGAGGATAATTCGAGCGCCCACCATATGCTCGACGCCATCGAAGCGGCGCAATCCGCCGACGTCCGGCTGTATGGTTTGCGCTACACGGATGTTAAGAGCGGCCACATGAATGCTCGGAATAAGTACGGCATGCGGGTCCTGGACCGGTTGGCGCTCGAGACGGGCGGGGCGCACTATGACGCCAGCGAAGGCGAGCTCAAGAAGTGGTTCGCCGAGATCGGGGAGGAGTTGCGGGCCACCTATGAACTGGCCTACCAATCAACGAATCCGGAACGCGACGGGACGTTCCGCAAGATCGTGATCAGGCCGAAGCGCTCCGACCTGAAGATCCGCGCCAAGACCGGCTACTACGCCCGTCCGTAGCGACTACCGCGCCTTGCGGAAACGGCTCCTCTGATCGGGCGTCATCTTTTCGGTGGCGTACTGGAAGATGAGCCGCGGGGCCGAATTCTTGTAGCGCATCAAGAACTCCTCGGTGGGTTTGGGCTCGAGTTTCCAGGCTTCGCGCAGGAACCACCCAGCTCCCTGTTGGACCTCCCGGGCCGCGTCGGACATCAACGGCTCTATCAAAGAAAGCGGCGGGCGATAGTCCTTCTGTTGTTTGAGCAGCGGAATCAGCATAACAGGCGCGGCGCGGCGCTGGTACTTGTGTTGGGATGCCACCCATGGCGCGAGCGCCTCGAGTTGCACGATCCCTTCGACAAGGAAGCGGCTGAGCACCAGCGAGCAGAAGACATCGGTGTGCGCCCAGTTGCGGATGCCACCGTCAAACCATCCCGCCAGGCGAGAGAACGTGTCGGCGGTGTGCAGATCGCTCAGATCGGCGGCAAATTCGATGGCGAATGCGGCCTCTTCGTACTTGCCCGTGCGCACCAGGATATCGCCCGCCTCCAGGTAAGCGGTTGGACCGGCGGCCCGCAGACGGTCGCCCCACGATTTGCGATTCGCCTGCCATCCTGGATTCTTGTAATTCAGCCCGAAGGCGTCGTAGCCTTCACGAAAGAACTTCGCGTACTTGGCGACCAGCGCGGGATCGGCGTTGGCGACGCAGAAATCGCGGATCTCCGCGACAATGCTCTTCACCACGCCAGCGCGGGCGGATGCGGACTTGGACATGATGCTTCGCATTCTATAGCCGTTCGACCGCGAATTGGTTATTTCTCGGACCGAGAGATCTCACCCTCCAGCCGATCCAGGCGCGACATCAGTTCAGCCTTGTCGACGGTCTGGTCCAGCCACCTCAGCACGACGGCGGGCAAACGGCTGGCAGCGTAATGCAAACGGACCGCATCGCGGGCGCGTTGCCGTTCCTGCCTGGAGGCGCCGGGTCGGACAACGGGAGTCGGCGGCTTGCGGTCCCGTTTACGGAGTTTCTCGAGTTCCAGCCGCAACGCGCCGGCGTCGGCGGAGCTGCGAATCAGCATTCGCACGTTCGCCATATCGGAGAGGGACGCCTGGCGGACGTCCAGCAGGCGACGCACATCGTCGGGGTCGCCGGCGGTGGTCCCGTTCTCATAAAGAACCGCGGCGCGCACGGCCGGGTTGAGACGCGACGGGAAGCGGGTTTCGACACGGCGGTCCGCGCCAGGTTCAATGCGGACGCCGTCATCTCCATCGAACAGCGCGTCCCATGATTTCCATTCGCTCGCCGCCTTGCGTTTGCCCGAAGCGGGCACGGAGACAACCAGATTGTAGGCGATGGCGGCCGACGCGCCGGCGTTCCGCAGAACGATGGAAGGTGGCGAGGAATCGGGTTGCACTCGAGGCTCCAGATTCGGAGATTCGCCGCCCAACGCGCACGCCGCGGCAACCAAAACAATGATCGCTCGCATAAGTATATTTTCCACGACCAGCCCGCCGTTTGCTGCTAAACTGTTAGAAATCTCAAGACAAGCTTGGTCTTCCGCGTCGAAGGTCTAACCGAGGAGTGACGATGACCGGTGCTTTGCAGCGCGAGTGGCCTTCCGCGATCTTCGAACGTTACCAGCTCGACGACGCCTTCGACGAGATGTTCGAGTCAAAGGCCATAGTACGCCAGCAGTACCATGCGCTCTATGAGAACCTGCTCGAGCTAGGCAACGACGAGATGAATCGGCGCAAGCAGGCTCTCGACCTGAGCTTCCTGCACCAGGGCATCACGTTCACCGTGTACGGAGACGAATCGGGCACGGAGCGCATCTTCCCGAACGACCTGCTGCCGCGAATCCTTACGCGCAGCGAGTGGGAAACCATCGAGCGCGGGTTGACGCAGCGCATCACCGCGCTCAACCTGTTTCTCGAAGACGTCTACCACGATGGCAAGATCCTGAAGGATCGCGTGGTGCCGTCGGACACGGTGTACTCCTGCAAGCACTACCGCCGGCAGATGCGCGGTGTGAACGTGCGCCGAGGCTGCTACGCCACCGTGGTCGGCACGGACCTGGTGCGGCTGCCCGACGGCCGGTTCGTCGTCCTTGAAGACAACCTGCGAGTGCCGAGCGGCGTGTCCTACATGCTCGTCAGCCGGCAGGTGATGAAGAAGATCTTCCCCGCCCTGTATCAAAGGTGCGGAGTTCAGCCGATCGACCACTACGCCCAGGCGTTGCACAGCACCTTGCGATCGTTGTCCCCCGAGGGCCGCGATGAACCGGTGGTGGTGCTGCTCAGCCCGGGCGTCTACAATTCCGCGTATTTCGAGCACGCCTACCTGGCGCGCCAGATGGGCATCCCGCTGGTGGAAGGCCGCGACCTGGTGGTCCACGACAAGTTCGTGTACATTCGTACGACGTCCGGGCTGCGCCGCATCGACGTGATCTACCGCCGCATCGACGACGATTTCATCGATCCGCTCGCGTTTCGCTCCGACTCCGTGCTGGGAGCCGCCGGGTTGTTCCAGGCCGCGCGCGAGGGCAACGTCACGCTGGCGAACGCATTGGGCACGGGCGTCGCCGACGACAAGGCCATCTATGCGTATGTGCCGAAGATGATCCGGTACTACTTGAACGAGGATCCCATCCTCGATAACGTCGAGACGTTTTTGTGCGACGACCCGGTTCAACGCCAGCACGTAGTCGAAAACATCGAGCAGATGGTGGTGAAGGCGGTTGGCGAATCGGGCGGCTACGGCATGCTGGTGGGGCCGCATAGCACGGCGGCGCAGTGCGAGGAGTTCCGGCAGCGGGTTCAGGCCGATCCCCGCAATTACATCGCACAGCCAACGCTCAAGCTATCGCGCGCGCCCTGCTTCATCGACGGCCGCATCGAGGCGCGGCACGTCGACCTGCGGCCGTACGTGCTGTTTGGCGAAAAGGTGACCATCGTTCCCGGCGGACTGACGCGAGTGGCGTTGACGCCCGGGTCGCTCGTAGTGAATTCATCTCAAGGTGGAGGGAGCAAAGACACGTGGGTTTTGACGGAATGATGTTGTCGCGCGTGGCGGACAGCCTCTACTGGATGAGCCGCTACCTGGAACGGGCGGAACACACCGCCCGCCTGATGGAAGTCCAGATCAATCTGCTGCTCGATCGCAGTCCCGTTTCGGAGGACCAGCGTTGGCATCACGCGATGTCGCTGCTCGGCCTGACCGACGACGGGTCGAGCGAACTCGACGGGAAAGCGGTGATTCACCGCCTGGCGTTCGACGTGACTCATGCGTCGTCGATCCTGTCGTCGCTCATGTCGGCTCGCGAAAACGCGCGCCAGGTGCGCGAACAGATCAGCTCAGAAATGTGGGAGCAGGTGAACCGCCTGTATCACAAGGTCCGCCAGACGGACTTGAACTCGATGGCGGAGTCCAATCCATTCGAGTTTCTGGTGACCGTCCGCGAGGGCGTCCATCTGTTCAAAGGCGTGACCAACTCGACCATGACTCATGGCGAAGGCTATGAGTTCATCCGACTGGGCCGCTATCTCGAGCGGACTCGGGCGCTGGCGATTCTGATCGGCGCGCATTTCCGCGAATTCCCACTGCCCCCGGACGGCGACATCGGCACGGGCGAGCATCTGGAGTGGATCGGCCTACTTCGCTGCTGTACGGCGTTCGAGGCGTACTGCAAATTCTACGGCGCGGATCCGCGACCGGACTGGGTGGCCGAGTTCCTCTTGCTGAATCCCCGTTTCCCGCATTCGCTGCGTTATTCGGTGAATTGCGCCGCGCATTCGCTGATCGCCATCAGCGAGACGTCGGCCGAGCGGAGGAAGTCCGAAGCGAACCGGCTGATCGGACGCATGCAGGCCTCGGTGGAGTTCGCCGAAATCGGCGAAGTCCTGACGGGCGGCGTCCAGGAGTTCCTTGACAGCATTCAGAAACAGTGCGCCGCCGTGCACGAGGCGTTGTACCTGACTTATATCGACTATCCGATCGAAGCCGCCCTGGCGGGCTGACATGAATTATTCCATTCGCCATCTGACTAAGTTCGACTATTCGACTCCAGTGACCGAGAGTTTTCTGGAAACCCGCATGCAACCGCGCAGCGAGGGCACCCAACGGTGCCTGAAATTCGAGCTGACGGTGGTTCCCAAAGCGAAGATCCAGCATTACACGGACTATCTGGGCAACGTCATCCACCACTTCGACATAGCGACGCACCACCGGGAGTTGTCGGTGCTGGCGGAGTCGGTGGTGGAGGTGCAGCCTCCGCCGGACGTTCCGGAATCGCTGCCGCCCTCGTCGTGGTCCGAATTGGATCGTGCGACGGCGACGGGCGATTTCTGGGACTATCTGAACGAGAGCCATTTCGCACGGTGGACTCCGTTACTGGACGATCTGGTCAAACGATTCGACGTCCGCCGCAAGGAGGACCCCATGATGGTCCTCTACCAGTTGAACCACGCCATGTACGACTGGTTCGACTATGTCCCGAACTCCACCAGGGTGGATTCCCCAATCGATCACGCCCTTGAGAAGCGTTCCGGCGTGTGCCAGGACTTCGCGCATATCATGGTCACGCTGGTGCGAACCCTCGGGATCCCCGCCCGGTATGTCAGCGGATACGTCCATAAACGCCCGCAGGATCGCGACCGCTCGCGCGAAGGCGCGACGCACGCCTGGGTGGAGGCCTGGCTGCCCGATTTAGGCTGGGTGGGATTCGACCCGACCAACGCACTGGTGGCGGGCCGGCGGCATATACGGGTGGCGGTAGGTCGCGATTACGCCGACGTCCCGCCGACGCGTGGCGTTTACAAGGGCGGCGCGACCAGCGAGTTGAAAGTGGCCGTCACCGTCGCGCCGATGCACGAGGCTGCGCCGCCACTGCCGCGCGAGATGATGCTGGGCGATCATTCGACCGTCCACGGACTGGCGGCCATCCGTTACCAGCGTCACCAGCAACAGCAGCAGCAACAGCAGTAGGGCTCAGTAACGCGACATTCCGAACTTCACAGTCAGGCTGCACGTCGATGGCGTCGCAGCCTGCGTGCTGACCACTCCTAGCAGGAACGCAGCGTAGCCGTAGACGACAGTGGCGTTCGGCAAGCCGGCGTCGGAGACCGCCAGGATCGGACCGAGCACAACTCCGGCTGCGTCGGTCATTTTTTGCGCCTGCGCTCGGGCGTCCGCGATCAGATCGGACTGCGAACAGGGTTGCGCGGTGACGGTCTGGTCCGACGGTTGGAGACCGGCGATGTCAAAATCCATCGACATGCTTTGCGACTGGATTCGCTTCTGAGCGGCGACCAGCAGCGCCACCGTGTCCTTCAGGCTCGCAATCGGCGAGGTGACGGTGAAACTCCACCGTGAGCCCTGCATCAGATCGACGCCGTAATTTTGGGATGCTCCCGAGAACTTCGCGTTGATGACGCCGGCGGCTCGCAGGGCGGCAGTGATGTCGTCTAAGTCAGCTTTGTCGCTGGCGTTGAGATAGATAACCCAGGTGACCTGATTGAGGACCGGGTAGAACTGGCGCGTCGCTGTAACGGTGACGCTATTGGAATCGACTTGCGCGAATCCAACGCATGCGACTGCAAGGGACAGAATGAGTGCGCGCATGAGTCAGTACCTGCTGAGTCCGAACTTCACGGTGATCGCACAGGAGGTAGGGCCGGTGGAACCCGACGGGGTGGCTCCGATGGCGACAGTCGGAGCGGCGCCGGTCATCCCGAGAACAACGCCGAGGCCCATTCCCGCCGAGTCGGCAATTGCCTGAGCCTTGGCGCGCGCGTCGGAGGCCAGGTCCCCAACATTACAGGTCTGCGACGACTGCGAGGATTGCGCATTTCTCAGCCCGAACGACACGATCCCCACCCCGCCCTTCGACGCCGTTTGTTGCAGCGCGGTCAGTTGCGCCGTGGTCTCCTTCATGCGCGCCAGCGGAGCCGCCAGTGTGAACGACCATCGGAAACCATTCGCCGCCGGCCACGCCGCCGTCCTGAACGTAGTGATTTCGAGCCCCGCAAGGTCGGCAGCCTTCAGTCCGATGGGCTGCACCAACGAGAGAACGTCCGTGATTCCCCGGTCAAGCCCTGTGTCGATGTACACCGTGTACAGGGCCTGATCCAGGCTCGTGGCGCCC
Organism: Acidobacteriota bacterium; assembly: GCA_018268715.1. GTDB lineage: Bacteria > Acidobacteriota > Terriglobia > Bryobacterales > Bryobacteraceae > TMP-7. Next base: position 137,428 of record JAFDVZ010000023.1, read on the forward strand.
GACTTCGAAGCTGTCACAGTGACCGAGTTTGAATCGAGCTGTGCGTAAGCTAGGGAGCAGGCGAACATAGCGGCCAGCACCAGGCTGCGTTTGGACATGTCAGCAGTATACTGAATCCGGCCTCCCGGTAGACGCATCACTGTAAGATAGAACTATGCGTTTCACTGGGACAGTACTGGGCGCTTGTCTCCTCGCGGCCACCTCGATGGCGGCGAAACTTCCAACGCTTCCAACCAACAACCTGCGCGGCGAATACATCGAGGCGCGCACCGCGGACGTCTACACCGGCCCCTGCTTCGCCAACGGCGAGGTCGGTCAAACCGGCAAGCTCGCGGTGATGGGCTGGCACATCGAACAGGGCTCCTTCGACGGCGTGAAGTTGGACGGACTCTCGGTGGCCGGTGTGCTGCGAGCCAAGGACACGCTGGGCGATTTCGCGCTGACGTCCAATCCCGCCAAGGCGGTGATCATCGTCGATGACAAGGCGACTCCGGAACAACAGATCGCCCTGCGCGGGTTCGCGCAACGGATAGCGGGCGAACTGCTCCGCGACGTCGTGCGCGTCGACATTCAGCCGATTTCGTTCGAAATGAAGGACGGCAATGTCCACAGCCGCGTAGCGTCCCTGGTGGCTGGAAACCTGGCGAAGGTGTCCACCCGCCCGTTGCAGGAGACCGATCAGGTCTGTCACAACGAAAGCGTCTGGTACGATCCGCTCGTAAAGCTGGACCACGCCATGCCCGCCTACACAACGGGCAACTCCTACGAAGGCGACGCGCTTGGGGAGACCTGGAGCTACCCCGAAAAGCGCGGGTCCTACGTCGGCACGTTCCACTTCAAGGACTAATTCAACCGCTTCAGGACCGCGCGGGACGGGTTCGGGTCGACGAGCCAGATCGTGCGGTCCTTGTAGTACTCAAGCAGCGCGCGATTCCGCTCATCCCCCAGGTCTCTGGCCCACACGATTCGGGCGCGGTCGAGATCGGCCTCATTGTAAATCCACTGGAAGAAGTTGTAAGGGTCGGTCTTGGCGCGCACCAGCACAAGGTGCATACCAGGCTCCTTCCCGATGGCCTCCGCGAATTCCGCCTTGTCCGGACGCCCCGCCGCCTTGCAGCACCAGGACTGGAAATTCACCTTCTGGGTGTAAGGCAGTCCACCGGCCTGTAGCGCAATGCGTCCCGCCAACACCACGACCATCCCGGCGAGCACGATACGCGACAACGCCGGACCGTGCCGCCAGCGCTCGCGCATCCGCCACATTGCGAGCGTGACGATGGCGACCAGCGCCGTCGTGGCGGGCGACAGGTAGTGCGGGCTCGCCGCCCCCTCCATCATTACCGCGACGAACGCTCCGCCGGCTCCAGCCAGCAACGCCAGGTACCGGCGCGACCGGAACACCCAACCCGACCAAGCCAGGCAAGCCGTCAACAGCGGACCCAGAAAGAACCGCCAATATTCCTGCAGGCGGAAGGTCAGGTACTGAATGAACAGAAGCGGGCTCGACACCTTCATCCGTTCATCTATTTCGTACTCGTAATAGAACTTCAGCTCAGGATTCGTATGGCGGATTTCGGGCGGTTTGGCCCACGCGAAGGTCATCGGCCATCCATACTGCTGCCGGCTTAGGTTGTAGGCGGTGGAAAACGGGCTGCCGGTGATCGCTCGGAAATATAACAGCAGGGGAACCAGCGCCAGTACGGCGAGTACGGCGGCCGGCCCCAGCGCCGTCAAGCGGCCCGGCCGGAACGCGAGAATCACCACAAACGGCGCCGCGAAAAAAAGACCTTCATAGGGCCGTGAATAGGCCAGAACGGCCAGCCCCACACCCAACACGAATGACATGCGAGCGCCCGGCCGGCGGCGCAGTCGCGCAAACGCTCCCGCCGCCAGAGCGCCGCCGAAAGCCGCCAGAAAGCCTCCGTGAAACGCGTTCACCCAGTAGCTGCCGATCGAGAACCGTAAGATGGCGATGACGGTCCCGGCCAGGGCCCACCGCGCCGGCATCCACCCCTGTAGCGACCAGCACAGCGCGACCGCGAATGCGCCGGACAATAGCAACACGCCAACCCACGGCGAACCCGTCGCCCAACGCGCCGCCGCCAGGATAGCGCCCTGGCCCGGAAAATAGTTCGAGACGTACACCGGCCGCACGAGAATGTGCAGGCTCTCAAAATGCTCCCATTCCGCGGGAGAGGGATTCGCCACCCGCCCGTGCAGCAACGTGTCGGCCAGCAGCAAGTGGCTGAACTCGTCGGTGACAACCGGCGCGGGAGGCGGGAATACGGGGATCAAGGCCGCGCGGACCGCGACCGCGGCAACGCCGGCCGCCCAACACACTGCGCCTCTGCGCCGGGCAAACCCAGCCAGCCACGTTTCAATTCGAAGCCAGCGGGGCGAGGGCGCGCGACCACGGCGCACCACCAGCGCAAACACGGCAAGAATCGCCAGTTCGAGGGCGTTCCAATCCTGAGAAAGGCCGTGATACAGCCCGCCCAGGGTGAACAACAGGATCTCCAGCGCCTTCTCGACCACCGCTTGTCTATCGGCAGGTCCTGGGCGGGAACTTCAGACCGCGTCGGTCCGGTTGACCCGCATCAGCGCTTCCACCAACCCGTCGATGGTGAACGGACTCGCCTGCGCGGCCGGCTCCACGCCCGCCTTGCGAAGCGTCGCGCTGGTCACCGGACCGATCGAAACCGCTCGCACGCCGTCGAGCGCCGCGCGCCCCGCCGCCGCGACGAAATTAGTCACCGTGGACGAACTCGTGAACGTAACAAAGTCGATCGGCCGGCCGGAACCGAAAATCTCGCGCGCTCGCGCCGCCGCATCATCGGGTGGAACGGTGCGGTAGGCCTCCACCACATCCACCCGCGCCCCGCACTTGCCCAACTCCACGGGCACAACGTCGCGAGCCACCGCCGCCCGCGGCAACAGGATCCGAAGCCCTGCAAGCGCCTCGCCGGCGAACGCCGCCACCAATCCCTCGGCGACATACTCGGCCGGCATCAGATCCACCTTAAGATGCAGCGCTTCGACCGCCCGCCGCGTGGCCGGACCGATCGTGCAGAGCTTCGCTCGCAGCGCCCGGAGATCCCGGCCCGATGCGTCCAACCGGTCCATGAAGCACCGAACCCCATTGGCGCTCGTGAAGATGAGCCAGTCGTAGCTCTCCAGTTCCGCAATCGCCCGGTCCAGCGGCGCGGGATCCGCGGGCGGCCTGATTTCGATCACCGGAAACTCGATGACATCGGCGCCCAAAGCGTGCAACCGTTCCGCCAGAACTCCCGCCTGGCTACGATCCCTCGTGATCACCACCCGCCGGCCGAACAACGGCAGGCGCTCCCACCAATTGAACCGGCTATGCAGCCGCACGACCTCGCCAATCACGATCGTCGCGGGAGGCTTCATGGCGGCCTCGGCAACCCGAGACGCGATGTCGCCCAGCGTCCCCGTAATCGTCTCCTGATCCGGACGGGTAGCCCACCGCACCGCCATCGCAGGCGTCTCCGCGGATCTCCCGTTCTCAATGAGCGCCCGAGCCACCGCGGCGACCGATGTGAGCCCCATGAACACCACCACGGTCTCCGATGCGCCGACGCGCCCCCAGTCGATGCGATCCACGTCGTGACCCGTCACGAACGTGACCGCCGACGTATGTTCGCGGTGCGTCAGCGGAACGCCCGAGTAGGCCGCGATGCCGAGCGGAGTCGTCACCCCGGGCACCACCTCGAACGGCACGCCGGCCTCCGCCAGCGCCTCCAACTCCTCGCCGCCCCGTCCAAAAATCAGCGGATCGCCGCCCTTCAGGCGCACCACCGTCCGCCCGGCGCGAGCCCGCTCCACCATCAACCGGCAGATTTCATCCTGCGAGCGCGCGTGGTCGGACTTCTTCTTTCCGACGTAAATTCGCTCGGCGGCGGCGGGCGCATGGTCGAGCAGAGTAGGACTCGCCAGGTGGTCGAACAGGACACAATCCGCCTGGGCAAGCACCCTCCGCCCCTTCAGCGTCAGTAATTCAGGATCGCCAGGCCCGGCGCCAACCAGGTAGACCGTACCCGTCCGCTCAGACGGCATGGCCGTAGACCGCGCTCAGAATCGCGCGCGCCCCATTGGCGAGCAACTCGGATCCCAGGTCTTCGCCAATCCGCGCCGCATCGTCCGCCAGACCTTCGCGTTCTCCACGCACAATCGTCCCACCGTCCGGGGAAGCCACTACGCCCCGCATCGCCAGACGCCCGTCCGCCACCACCGCGTAAGCGCCGATAGGCACCTGGCAACCTCCGCCCAACCCTCCCAGCAACGCCCGTTCGGCCGTCACCGCGGCCCGCGTCGCCGGATCGTTCAGCTTGCGGCAGACCGTCGCGCCGGCGCCGTCGTCGTCGCGGGTTTCAATCGCCAATGCGCCCTGTCCCACCGCGGGACAGCACACCTCAACCGGAAGCAGTTCCGCGATCCGGCCGGCCCAGCCCAATCGCCGCAGCCCCGCCGCGGCCAACACGATGGCGTCGAACTGCCCTTCGTCCAGCTTCCGCAGCCGCGTATCCAGGTTCCCGCGGATCGTCTCGATCACCAGGTCCGGACGCGCCGCCCGCAATTGCGCCGAGCGTCGCAGCGAACTCGTGCCGACCCGCGCCCCCTGCGCCAATCCGTTCAGAGTGCTGCCCACCATCGCATCCCGAACATCCTCGCGCGCGGGCACGGCCTGCAATGTGAGCCCGGCCGGCAACTCGGTCGGCATGTCCTTCAGGCTGTGCACCGCGACATCCACGGCCCCGGCCAGCAGGGCGTCCTCGATCTCCTTGGTGAACAGTCCCTTGCCCCCGACCTTCGCCAGCGGCACATCGGTCACCCGATCGCCGGTGGTTTTGATGATCTCGATGCGGCACTGCTGGCCGAACCCGGTCAGTTGGGACTCCACCCATCGCGATTGCCACAGCGCCAGTTGCGATCCCCGCGATCCGATGACGATCACTGTCCCGCCCCCAGGCGGAACACACGCCGGATGACGCTTGCCAGATGCGGCCCCTCGGGCTGCGACGCCTGCTTGCGCAACTCCGAAATCGGCCCGTGCGCGATCTTATTAACGATGCCGCGAGTCAATGCGTGAATAGCCTCCTCCTGCTGGGGCGTCAGGGCGCCAAGTTTGCCGCGCATGCGCTCAAATTCGGCGACGCGGACCTGTTCGAGTTGTTCCTGAAGGCTCACAATCATGGGCGCGATCTCGCGCTCCTTCAGCCGCGCGATCATCCGCTGCACTTCCTCGGCGATGATCTGCTCGGCTTCCTCGGCGACTTTCTTCCGCCCCTTGACGTTCTGATCCACCACCTTCTGCAGATCGTCGATGTCGTAGAGGAACACGTTGTCGAGCTCGTTCACCGACGGCTCGATGTTGCGCGGAACGGCGATGTCGATCAGGAACATGGGCCGATTGCGCCGCGACCCGATCACCTTCTTCATCTGCTCCTTGAGCAGGATGTAGTGCGGCGCGCCGCTCGAGGTGATGACGATGTCCATATCGGGCAGCGACGCGATGAACCGGTCGTATTCAACGATCCGGCCGTCGAACACCGTGGCCATTTCGACCGCGCGCTCGTGGGTTCGATTGGTGACGTAAATCTGGCCGACGCCCGATCGCCGCAGATGCCGCGCCGACAATTCCGACATCTTGCCGGCGCCCACCAGCAGCACTTTCCGGTCGCTCAGAGACCCGAAGATCTCCTTCGCCATCTCCACGGCCGCGAAGCTCACGCTGACGGCGCTCTGCCCGATCTCGGTCTCCGACCGCACGCGCTTGGCGACGTTGAAGGCCCGCGACAGCACCTGGTCGAGCAGCCCGCTGATCGACCCGCGATCCTTGGCGACGCTGTAGGCCGATTTCAACTGACCCAGAATCTGCGGCTCGCCCACCACCATCGAATCCAGGCTCGATGCGACGCGGAACAGGTGGCGAATCGCGTCGGTCCCCTGGTGATGGTACAGATAGGGCGAGATCCAGTCCCGTGAAACGTGCTGGCAATCGGCCAGAAAGCGCTCCACCGCGTCCGCCGCGTCGGTCTGCTCATCGGCGGCGACGGCGATCTCGACGCGGTTGCAGGTCGAAAGGATCATGCCCTCCAGCAGCCCCGGCCGCCGCTTCAACTCGTCGAGCGCATCGTTCAGCCGCGCCTCGTTGAAAGCCAGCCGTTCGCGCACCTCGACCGGCGCGGTCCGGTGGTTCAAGCCTGTAACCAGGAACTTCATCGCACCAGCGCTTCCCCGTGCAATCCCGCGTGCGCCGCCCACGTCAGCGCCGAGAATCCCACTACGCTGAGCGCCATCAGCGCCGCCTTGCGTCCACGCCATCCAGCGGTCATGCGGAGGAAAATCATCGCCAGGTAGAACACCCAGGTGATCAGCGAAATGGCGATCTTGGCCTGCGCGATCCACCGCGTGCCATATTCGATGAAGGCCCAGGTGCTGCCCACGATCACGCCCAGCGTGATGAAGACGAACCCGAAACCCATGGCCGCCGTGATCAGGTTGTCCAGCGTTCCAAGCGGCGGCAACCGATCGAACAGCCGGCTGACCGACTTGGTCTTCAACTGCCGCTCCCGAACCAGGTAGAACAAGGAGGCGATGGCCGTCATCGCCAGGCCGGCGTAACCGAGCAGCACCAGAAACACGTGCAGCAACAGCCACACGCTGCGCACCCGGGTATCGGACCAGCCCGCCACCGGAAACTCCATGGACCCCACCTGGGTCATCAGGAACACCAATGGGAAGACGCAGATGGCGATGCTTTCAAATTGATACCGCCACAGCACCACCAGGTAGCCGAGCGCGATGAGAAACCCGCACAGCGACATCGATTCGTTCAGGTTGTTCACCGGCAGCGCGCCTGAACCGACGCCCAGTTCCACCAACGCCACAAAGTGGATGATCACGCCCACCGTGAACGTGCGCGTCGCCACGGCGAATAAGCCGGACTTCTTCCGCAGCACCGTGAGGATGGCGTGCAGCAACCCGATCGAATACAATCCGGTCGCCACGCGCAACCAGACAATGCTCATTTCCAGCATGGGGAGGACCGACTCTTGTTCCAGTATAACGGCCGGACCTCGAGCAATACGGTCAGGCGATGCGAGTAAACGTCGAAACGCGAACGGGCTCAGCCAGCAGGTCCCCGGCAATCTGGCCGAAAGCGGTCAGGTGCGGCGAAGCGGCGTGCCGCGCCAGAAGCTCCCTGGATGCCCATTGCTCGTAGAAAAAGAAGTGGCCGGGGGCGTCGGTGCTCACGTGCAGGTCGTATTGGACGCAGCCCTCTTCCTTGTGCGTCGCCGCCACCATGGCGAGCAGATGCGCGCGCAGTTCCTCTTCCTTGCCGGGCTGTGCGTGCATTTCGGCGAGTACCGTCAGTAATTCGGACATGACAACCCGATCATATCGAATCCCGCGGCCTCACCCGATTTCGACGCGATCCATGGCCAGAAACTCCTTGATATGCGGATGGTCGCACTTTTCCAGATCCTCGGTCTTGCCGAAGAAGATCGCCTTGCCCTCAAACAGGAACACCACGCGATCGGCCACTTTGCGCATCAGGTCGAGATCGTGGGTCACCACCACCGCCGTCAGGCTGAGCTGCTTCTTCAGTCGCAGCATCAGGTTCCCCAGGTGGTCCGACATGATTGGATCGACCATGGTGGTCGGCTCGTCGTACAACACGCATTCCGGCTGAGCGGCCAGCGCCCGCGCGATCGCCACCGCGCGCTTGTAGCCGGTGGACAGGTCGCTCGGGTAAACGTCCTTGTACTCGAGCAGGTCCACCATGTTCAGCAGGCCGTCGACAATCTGTTCCTTGTTTGTTTCGTTGTAATCGTCCCTCAGCTCCAGGCTGAACAGGATGTTTTCGCCCACCGTCAACGAGTCAAACAGCGCGCCGGACTGGAACACCATCGTCACTTTCTTGCGGATCTTGCGCATCTCCTGCTCGGAGTAGTCCGTCACGTCGTTGTAGGAGACGATCACGTTTCCCTGGTCCGGCTTCAGGAACCCCATGATATGCGCCAGGCTCACCGATTTCCCGACGCCGCTGCGCCCGATAATGGCCAGCGTCTCGCCGGCGTCGACGTAGAAGTTGACGTCGACCAAAATGGGCCTGTCGAACGTCTTATACACGTGGCGGAACTCGATGTAATGGGGAAACTGCTCAGTCATGCGTAAGCCAGTCCTGGGGCGTGTTGATGTTGGCGAAGCGGCCGCCGTCGCCCGCCAGGTAGCGGACCTCCAGCCGGTCGAGCACGGTCATCATCTTCAGTATGTTGCGATCGAGCGCGCCGCGCAGCTTACCGAGCGCGGCCCGGCGATAGGCGGCGCACAGCGGCTCCGGCCCATTCGGGCCCTGGGCGGCGACGCACTCGCACCCGTCCGCGGCCGCGAGGGCCGCCTCGATCACTCGTCCGAGAAATCCGCGGTCGAGCCCCGGCATGTCGCAGGCGATCACCAGGCTCCACTCCTCCCGGGCCAGCGCGAGAGCCGTGACAATTCCCCCCAGCGGGCCCCGGCCCGGCGACACATCCGGTGCGACGGGCCATCCGAAACGGGCGTAGCGGGAGGGATCGCCGATGATCGTCACATTGCCGGCGGCCTCGGCCACCTCGGCGGCGGCGCGCTCGAGCAGGGTCTGTCCGTTGCGCGACAGCAGCGCTTTGTCGGTCCCCATACGAGTGCTACCGCCCCCCGCGAGCACAAAACCGCCCACCGGAGCGCGCCCGGCTCGACACATGAGAAAATCATAGCATCGGCGCGGGAAGGCTCTTCCCGGACCGGGAAAGGTACTGGTAAATCCCTGACACGCAGGGATTTTCCGTGGCGCATGCTTCCCGAAAAGAACAAATTCGTGTATATTTGTTTCTTGGTGGGCTCGGCCCTGCCGGTGTTTTGCGCGCCGCCAGACCCCGTTCGTCCGGAGCCGGTGCACGCGGCGACCGTTGTTGTTCGGGCGGATCGTAGGACGGGGCGTCTGGTGCGGACTGTGATGGTGAACCCGAAGATGACGCCGCCCAAGCAGGTGGGACACGGCTCTGATGCGACGCCGGTGACCGAACTGGTGGAGCAGGCCGCGAGGCAATACGATCTGGATCCGCTGCTGGTGCATTCGGTGATTCAGGTGGAGAGTAATTACAATCCGTACGCCATCTCGCGGAAAGGCGCCGAGGGATTGATGCAACTCATCCCGTCCACCGCCCGTCGTTTCGGCGCAGCCAACAGCTTCAGTCCCCGGGAAAACATCGACGCGGGCGTCCGCTATCTGAAGTACCTGAAGAACATTTTCGGCGACGATCGTTTGGCCTTGGCGGCCTACAACGCTGGCGAGGCCGCCGTCGCCCGCTACGGCTGGATTCCTCCCTACGCGGAGACTCAGCAGTACGTCTACAACGTGGGCAAGAAATATGGCGAGGCCCGCCGCCGCGCGGCCGCGCTGCCCAAACCCGAGCCTGTCGCGCCCCCGGCGCCCGTCGTCGAGGAACATCCCAAGCTGGAGCAGTACCGGGATGAGCAGGGCCGGATCTACTTGCGAACGAGGTGACGATGGCTGTCGGCGTGGGACCGCATTACCCGCGGCGGTTGGTGCTGGCGTTGGTCGTATGCCTGTCCGTGCTCCCCGCCGCTCAAAAGACCCCGCGCGCTCGCCGGGCCTCCAGCGGCGAGGCGTCCCGCGCCCGCGAGGTCTCCGCCCGCATCAGCGACGTTCGTTTCTGGTCCCTGACCGACACCACGCGCGTCGCCATCGAAACCACCGGCGACTTTACCTACAAATACGATCGGCTTTCGAATCCAGAGCGCATCTTCTTTGATATCAGTGGCGTTCGGCCGGCTGACGGCAGCAAACCCCTCGACAAGGTGCCCGTCGACGACGGTTTGCTGAAGCAGATCCGCATCGCCCAGAGTTCGGGCGGGAGCACCCGCGTCGTGCTCGATCTCGAGGTTCCGGCCGAGGTCTACGCATCCCAGCTTCCCAACCCGAATCGCCTGATTATCGAGATCCGGCAGCAACAGGCGAAGAAACCCGAACCGGCTCAGACCGAGCCCGCTCGCGACGAGAAACCGGCCACGTCGCAGAAGCCCGCCGATTCCCCGGCCGCGCCCATCGCAAGAGTTGCGCCGGCCAGGCCGGAGCCGCCGAAGCCCGAACCCGTCGCCCTGGCGCCCGCCGAAACGCCGGCCCCGCGCGGTCCCGCCGAAACCGTCGCCAAAACCGAACCGCAGCCCTCGCCCAAAACCGCGGAACCGGCGCAGAAGGGCGGAGATCCGAGTCCGCAAACCGCCAAACGAACCAACGCGGGCGAGCGTTCGATGACCCGGGTTCTCGGCCTGAAGCTCGGCAAGGTGGTGCTCGACGCGGGCCACGGCGGCCACGACGGCGGCACTCACGGCCCCACCGGACTACTCGAAAAGGACCTGGTGCTCGACGTCACCCGGCGTTTGGGCGCATTGATCGAATCCCGGCTGGGCAGCGAAGTCATCTACACCCGCGACGAGGATATTTACGTTCCCCTGGAAGAGCGCACCCGCATCGCAAACCGTCATAAAGCGGACCTTTTCCTGTCGATTCACGCCAATTCGTCGCCCGTAAAGTCGGTTTCCGGCATCGAAACGTACTACCTGAATTTCACCTCGTCGAAGACGGCGCTTGAGGTCGCGGCGCGGGAAAACGCCAGTTCGGAGCGATCCATTCACGACCTGAAGGATCTGGTGCAGAAAATCGCCCTGAAGGACAAACTGGACGAATCGCGGGACTTCGCCGAGCACGTGCAAACCACGCTCGCCGGCCTTTCCGCCAAGAGCAACACGAATTCGCGGAACCGCGGCGTCAAGAAGGCGCCGTTTGTGGTCCTGATCGGCGCGTCGATGCCGTCGATTCTGGTCGAAATCGGCTTCGTCACGAATCCGAGCGACGAGGCGATGATGAGGAAGCCGGAGCACCGGCAGAAGATCGCCGAAGCGCTCTACAAAGGCATCCAGCAGTACGCCTCCGGGCTCAGCCATTTTGAAGTGGCCAAGAGCAAGTCGAGCGAATAGCTAGACTTCGACGGGTTGCGCGGCGTAGGTTACGCGATCCCGGCCTTCGTGCTTGGCGCGATACAGCGCCTCGTCGGCCACGCGAATTAAGGTCTCGCCCAGAACTTTTCCGGTCGGCATGATGCTGGTGGCGCCGAAACTGGCCGTCAGCTTGAGGGGCACATCGCCCACCATCATCGGTTCGCTGCTCAGATGTCGCCGCAGACGCTCGGCTTGACCGAACGTGCAGGCCTCGTCGCAGCCCGGCAGGACGATCAGGAACTCCTCGCCGCCGTAGCGGCCGATGGCGTCGTAGGACCGGATCGAGGACTGCATGCGCCGGACCGCCTCCTGCAACACAGCGTCGCCGGCGTAGTGCCCGTAGCAATCGTTGATCTGTTTGAACTTATCGAGGTCGGCCATCACCACCCCAACGGGGCGCTGTTCCCGCTCCGCCCGCGCCAGTTCGCGCTCCAGGATCTCCAGGATCGACGACCGGTTCCAGACGCGCGTCAGAAAGTCCTTGGTGGCCTGTTCCCGCAACGCCTCCCGGGCCGTCAGCAGCTCCGACTGCAGCTCGATGATGCGGGTTCCGGCTCGCAGGCGGACCTTCAACTCGTGGGAATCAAAGGGTTTGGTGACGTAATCGTCGGCGCCGGCCTCCATCCCCTCAATCAGGTCTTCTTTGAGGCTCTTCGACGTCAGCAGAATCAGGTAGGTGTAGCGTTCGCGATTGCGCTTCCGCACCAGGTGGCAAACTTCGGGACCCGTCAGGCCTGGCATCACCCAGTCGAGGATCGCCATGCTGGGAGAATCGTCGCTTTGGAGTTCGTTCCAAGCCTCGATGCCATCGGAGACGATTACGACATCGTATCCCCATTTCCTCAGAGTGGCATCCAGGAGATGGCGGGACACAATACTATCGTCTGCGATCAGGATTCTCATGCGATCCGTCGATGTAGGCATCGGCCCAGCCATCGGCGGCAAAGTGCCATCCTTAGACATTCCCGCGTCCAACCATCATATCGGTCTCAAGCCCACCGAACGTTAGTTGTATCGGTCTTATCTGATATTGACTGGCGCTACAGTAAAAGCTGCGCCAGCCGGCGGGCAGGAAAAAGGCGAAGAAAAGGGTTAGACGGGAAGGCTTCTTTTCAATTAAGATAAAGGAGTATTATATCCAGTCCTCACTGACAGAGGGGGAGCATGATCTATTCGCGTTCGGCTGAATACGCAATCCGCGCTTTTGTCTACCTGGCGCAGGTGCCGTCCGGCAAATTCGCCATGGTCAAGCAGATTGCGGAAGAATCCGACATTCCGGCTCACTTCCTGGCCAAAATCCTGCAACAATTGGCGCGCCAGGGTTTCTTGAGATCCAGTAAGGGGCCGACCGGAGGTTTCAGCCTCCGCTACCCCCCGACCGACATCACGCTGCTTCAGATCGTCGAGTCCATTGACGGCTTGGCCGACTACCAGCGCTGCATCGGCGGCATGACTGAATGCAACGATCAGATGCGTTGCGGCATGCATGATAGCTGGAAAGCGCTCCGAGGGCGTATCATAGAGTATCTGGAGGGTACTACGGTCGAAGATCTGGCCGAGGCCCTTGAAGTGAAGCGGCGTGCCCTCGACAAAACGAAGAAGAAGCGCACAGTCGAGAAGCCGGTAAAGGCCAAGGCCACCAGTTCCCGCAAAGCCTGATCAGGCGGGATTCCTGCGCCCACCGGTCGCACGTCAGCGGCGGAATCCGTTCACGCCGCCAGCCGAAAGTGTGCGCCGGCATCGCGGAGAGGAGTACAGCATGCAGAATTCAGTCCTTGTCCCCATGGTGGTCGAACAGACCTCCCGGGGCGAACGGGCATTTGACATCTATTCGCGCCTGCTGAAAGAAAACATCATCTTCCTGGGAACGCCCATCGACGACAATGTGGCGAATCTCATCATCGCTCAGATGTTGTTCCTGGCGGCGGAAGACCCTGAAAAGGACATCTCGCTGTACATCAACTCGCCCGGCGGGTCGATTACCGCGGGATTGGCGATTCTCGACACCATGAATCTGGTGGAGCCGGACATCGTCACCTATTGCGTCGGACAGGCCGCCTCGATGGCGGCGGTGCTGCTTGCCTGCGGCACCAAGGGCAAGCGTTACACTCTGCCCCATTCGCGCGTGCTGATTCACCAGCCGTCCATGAGCGGCCTCGCCGGCCAGGCCACCGACATCGACATCTACGCTAAGGAAATCCTTCGCATGCGCCAGATCCTCAATGAGATTCTGGCGAACGCGACGGGCCAGCCGGTGGACCGCATCGCTCGCGACGTCGATCGCGACTACATCATGGAATCGGAACAATCGGTGGCCTACGGCATCGTGGACCGCGTCATCGCCACCCGCGAACTGTCGCCCGTCCCTTCCCGGTAAGTCCTCCGGAACCGTCCATCCGAACAGACAAAACGCCTTCCGTTTACGAAACGGAAGGCGCTTTCGCATTCAGCGTGTGGCCCGCTCACTTCATGTTCTTGCCCCATTGGAACGCCGGACCCACGGAAAACCGGATGGTTCCGCGACTGTCCCGCAGAATGTCGTTGAACAGGTGGTCCCGCACAAAATCAGCGTGGATTCTCACCCCGAAGTTGCGCGTGAAGTTGATGTCGGCCCCGCCGCCGACGCCGTAAAATCCCGTCCAGTCGGTCTTCTTGCCCGAGGGCGCCAACTGCTGAACGATGGCGGTGGCGATGGCGTCGCCCGGACGCGGCGTCGCCACTTCGCGAATCGCCCCGATCGACGGCCGGATGAAGGGCGTGATGTACTTCCACCGGTGCAGCCCGAACTGCGGACCCGCCGCGAACGTGCTGGTTTCCGACCGCAATGGCACCTTCAAGGTGTAACCGGCCGGCAACCGGCCCAGCGCCGCCAGACCCTGCAACTGCGTCGCCAGCGACTGCTGAAGCGCCGTCGGCAACAGGTCCGGCGTAATCATGCCGTCCCCCGCCGCGTGACTGTAGTCGAGCCCTAATGACACCCAGGTGCGATAGCGCATGCCCAACTGAATATGCACGCCCGGTTCGCCGAGACTGATCTTGGGACTGCTCAGATATGCATAGCCGACGAAAAGATCGTACTTGCCAACATATTCCTGTTGTCCTAACGCCGGCAGGCACAGGGCGCACAATGTGAGTCCGCACGCCACTAACTGGAAAAGCGACTTAATATTCGACTTGGAACCCAACCATTTGAGATGGCTCATAATTATCCTCGAAACTGGGAGTAATTCGTGATGACTTGAATCGATGCGGGAGATACGTATCCGAGGGTCGGTGGCGCCGAGGGGTGCTGAGCCGATAGCGGTGTTGTTCTACAATCGGGCGGCGTTCTTGGCTACGCCGGGCAGGTCCGCTGTCGGCCACACGACCGGGAGCCCGCATAGAGTGAGCGTATCACTCCTAGCTCAGTAACAACACTGAAAGATAGCGACTTAGAAAAATATAACAGTGTTAATTAAACCAACACTGTTATCGCGTCAGGCGTGAGCGTATCCCCGCACCCCGCTCAGAATCGCCTGCTCCAGCGGCGCCCATTCGTCCTCGGCCCAGAACACGTTCTCCCAACCCGTCATGGTCCCGATGCTCCACAGCACCACCAGTCGCCCGCGCTCCCCTTCCTTGCGGATCAGCCACCGGTACGCGCCCGATTCGCGAGGCCAGAAGCACTCCCCGACACCCTTGCCGCCCGCGTTCTCCAATGCGCCGGCCAGGTCGGCCAGCGCGTCATCGACCTTCGACGCGGTGGCGTGGGCCGTCACCCGCCCGTTGGAAAGCGTGCACTGCAATTGGCCGAACTCGTCGGTCGCCAGGGAGAACTGGATCATAGTTCCACTGTACGACAACCGGACCGAACCCTCCGAAATTCCCGACCGCGTACAATGGAAACGTGGAAACAATTCTGCTGGCGATTGTTTTCGTCTTGACCGCGGCCGTCGCCCTGCTGGCGATGGTCGTCCTTCGACGCCCCACGCCGCCGGCGGTGGACCTTGCGCCGCTCGCGGCCCGCATCGACGCCCTGGACCACTCCCAGGAGCGCGCCGAACGCGCCATGCGCGAGGAAATGGCCCGCAACCGCGACGATATCCAGCGCTCCCTCGAACTCATCCGCAAGTCCACCGAGGAGCGCCTCGATCGCGTCCGCCGAACGGTCGACGAGCAGCTCCAGGGCGCCCTGGAAAAGCGCCTGGGAGAGTCCTTCAAGCTCGTCAGCGAGCGCCTGGAACAGGTCTACCGGGGCCTTGGCGAGATGCAGACGCTGGCGGCCGGCGTCGGCGACCTGAAGCGCGTATTCAGCGACGTGCGCGCCCGCGGCGCCTGGGGCGAAATCCAACTGGGCGCTCTGCTCGAACAGATGCTCGCGCCGGATCAGTACGCCCGGAACGTGTCAACCGGCGGCACGGGCGAACGGGTCGAATTCGCCATCCGCATGCCTGGCGCGGAGCCCGGCGGGACCATCTGGCTCCCCATCGACGCGAAGTTCCCGCAGGAGGACTACCTCCGCCTGGTCGACGCTACCGAACGCGGCGACGCCCAGGCCGTCGAAGTCTGCGCCCGCCAGCTCGAGCAGCGCCTCAAGGTCTGCGCGCGCGACATCAGCGTGAAGTACGTGCACCCGCCGGCCACCACGGATTTCGCCATCCTCTACCTGCCCACCGAAAGCCTGTACGCCGAAGCGCTGCGCCGCACAGGCCTTGTCGAAGCGCTCCAGCGCGACCACCGCATCGCCATCGCCGGCCCCACTACGCTGGCGGCCCTGCTGAACAGCCTACAGATGGGCTTCCAGACCCTCGCGATTCAGAAGCAATCAAGCGAGGTGTGGCGGGTGCTGGGCCAGGTCCGGGCGGAGTTCGGCAAGTACGCCGACGTGCTGGCCCGCGTACAGAAAAAGCTGCAGGAAGCGAGCAACACGGTGGATCAGGGCCTGACCCGTACGCGCGTGCTCGAGCGGAAGCTGAAGGACGTGGAAGCTCCCGGCGCCGCCGATGAAGGCGATCAGTGGCTGGTGGCGAGCGGCCAGTAGCGCCGTCCCACGATCATCCACACGACGCTCAGCAGCGCCGCCGCCCACGAAATCCTCCGCGCCACTCGCATCTCCGCGCCGCCGTCGTAGTCCATTTCGATCGAGCACTCGCCGGAGCAGCCGGGCTCGATCACCACCTGCCCGATCGCGTCCGCCACGACAGGAACTGACCGGCCATTGACGGTCGCCCGCCAGCCCGGATGCGCGGAAATCTGCACGCTAACCACCTGTTTCGGGCTCAAATTCGCACGAATTGACGCAGAATGACGCGTTTTCCACGTCATTTTCGCTACCGGTAGCGCGCGATCCGACAGCGCCGCCACGTACGCCTTCAACGGATCCAGATCGATGCCGTTCTCCGGCGCCCGGGCCGGAATCGCGTCCCGCGGCATCACATGCGCAAGCGCCGCCCGCGCATGGGGAACGGCGTAAATCACATCGTCGCCGTCGCGCCAAAGCTCTTCCAGCACCCCGTCGAACTTCCCCGGATTCCGAAACGGCTTATAGAACTCAGCGCTCTTCGGCCCGCCGACGCCGATCGCATCGACGCCCAACGCGTTCAGCCAGGTCAGGGAGATCTCGGCGTCCCGCTCCCCCGCCCCGTCGCTCGAAAAGATCACATATTGCGACATGCGCGCAAAGCGGTTGATCATCCCCTGGTCGAAGGCGCCGCCCAGTTGCGGCGCGTCGTTAAACGCATTCAGCCAGAAACTCGACGATCCTGGCAGCAACACCCGCGAACCCGGCAGATTCTCCCCAATCCACCGCGCCGTCTTCCACTCCACCGTGCCCTCGCTGGCCACCGGCTGGATCAAGTACCGCGCAAAGCGCCGATGCTCCTTGGCGAACGGCACGGCGGCCAGCGCCAGCACCACCGCCAGCGCCACCCGAGGCCATCGCCCCAACCGCGCAAACAACGGCGCCGCGGCGAACGGCAGCAACACGCACACCCCCAGCTCCATTTCACTCGCGTAACGGTGCGGCTGCGGCGCCACCACCACGTGAGCCCACTCCCAAACGAGCGCGATTCCCCCAGTCAGCAGCGTGAAGTACACGCCCCACTGCAGCGCCTGGGACGCCTTCAGCCTCGTCATCGCCCACTTGAGCGCCCCGAGCGCCGCCGCCATCGCCAGACCCCACACCGCCAGCGCCCGCTCATAACCTCGAAAATCCCCGCCCACCGTCATCGAGTTGTACTGCACGGCGGAGATCGTGGAAGGCGGCATCCAACTGGCGGCGAAGGCGGCCGCCAACGCCGCCACACCAGCGGTAATCCCCAGCGTGCGCCGCACCCGAGGTTCATCGCAGGCGATCAGCCACGCAATCACGGCCATCGCCAGCGCCGCCGCCGCCAGAAAATTCGTCAACACCGTCGCCGCGCAGGATACCGCCGCCGCCACGATCCAGAGCGGCTTGCCCCGCCGCGCCGCGCGATCCAGCAGAAGCAGCGACAGAGGCAGCAGCGCCAGTCCCGCCACGTGCGCCCCCTCCCCGTAGACCACCAGCGTCTGCAACAGTCGCGGGCGCATCAGGCTTCCCATTTCGCGATGGATGCTCGGCAACAGGAACACCGACGGCGCCGTCACCGAATGCAGCACGCCCGCCGCGAAGCTGAACCCCGCCGAGCGCGAGAACTGGAGGCACATCAGGAACAACAGCACCGGCCCGATCGAGTACAGAAACGCCACCGTCGCGTGATAGGCCAGCGCCGGCGTCATCCCCGTCGCCTTCGACGCCGCCGCAGTCAGCAGCGGCAGAAAACAGGAGTACGCATTTTGATACGGAATCCCGCCATACCACAGCGGAAACCAGCTCAAATCGGCGCCGTTTTCGCGGATATACCGGGCAAGCGCGATGAACACCGGCTCAATGGAGCCCATCTGGTTCAAATACTCCGTGCGAAACAGCTCGCGGCAAACGTAGACATTCACCGCAAAGAGCACGCAGGAAAGCAGGACGGCCTGGAGCCGGGGTTTGTCGGATAGCGAGCGCTGTGCCACAGTGTTAAAGGATGCCGGACGGCCCTCGGATCGCCATCGTCACGCCGCGCGGACTCATTTCGCGCTTGTGGTGGTTCTTCCGGCGAGCCTGGATCGCCGCCTATGAGGATAACTGTTTTGGCGTGGCCAAGGGAGCGGCCTACTCGGCCCTGTTGTCCTTCTTCCCGGTGCTGACCACCACCACCGCCATCCTGGTCCAGGCGAACGCGGAGGCCGTATCGCGCGTGCTCACCCGGATCCTGTTCCAGGTGGCGCCGCCCGGCACACAGGCGCTGCTGCGCCACTTCCTCAGCGTGCAGGGCAACCGCCCGGCTTCGCTGCTGGTCATCGCCACCGTGCTTTCGGTGTGGGCCGCCTCCGGCGCCATGATGAGCCTGATGGAGGGATTCCAGGCCGCCTACAACCTTCCCGGCGGGCGCTCCTTCCTGCGTCAGCGGGCTGTCGCGGCCCTGCTGGTCATCTGCGCCGTCGCGCCGCTCGTGTTCGGCTCCGCCATTATTCTGTTCGGCACGCGATCGGAAATCGAGATCATCCGCTGGCTGCATCTGGCCCCGGTTGACGCCACTCAACTCGCCTTCGGGGTGGTGATCCTCGGCCGCGCATTACGCGACATCGCCGCGTTCGGCTCCATTATGCTGGCCGCGGCGCTGCTTTACTACATCGGCCCCAACCGCCCCCTGCGTTTCGCCTCGGTGATTCCGGGAGCGTTGTTCGCCACGGTCCTCTGGCTGATCGCCACGCAGTTGTTCGGATGGTACGTCCGCAACCTGGCCAACTACAACGTGCTCTATGGAAGCATCGCCGCCGTCATCGCGCTCACCGTCTGGATGTACGTGCTCGCAGTCGTCACGCTGGTCGGCTGCGAGTTCAACGTGATCATCGAGAACGACCGTCGCGTCCGTTCGAACGTCAGGCGTTGATCTCGCGCACCACCCTTTGCGCCGACTCGAGGGCCGCCTGCATCCAGCCGGTCCATCTCGACGTATGTTCCCCGGCGAAGTGGATGCGCCCTTCGGGCCTGGCCAGCGTCGCGATGTTCCCGATCTCCCCTGGCCCGTGAATGGCGAACGCCCCGCGCTGCCACGGATCGAGCCCCCAACACTTGGAAACGCCGCCCTCAAACTCGCGGCCCATCTCCGGGAAGATTCGCCGAGCCTGTTCGAGCGCCGTCCTCACACGCTCGGCGTCGTCCATTGACTCGAGCTCCGCCGCGTACGCTCCAATCGGGAACGCGGCCAGCGTCCCCCGCTCGGTCCCGGTTTCTCCCGTGCCCGCCATCAAGCGTTCAATCGGCAGGTCGGTGTTCACACTTCCGTTCAGCCCCTGCGCCCGCCAGAAGCGCGTACGCGTCTGCAGGAACACCTTCACGCTGCGCGAGTAACGCTGGCTCCGGATCGCCGCCATCTTCGCCCCGGTCAGCCGCGCGCCATCGAGCGCCGGGCCGATCACCGGACATGGCAACGCGCAGACCGCCCGAGCCGCCTCGAACACTTCAATCCCATTGCCTCGCCGGGCGATCACCTTGACGCCGGCCTCCGTCTGCTCAATCGCCGTCACCGCGCACCCGTACCGCACGTTCACGCGCGCCGCCAGCGCCCGCGGAAGCTGTTCGTTTCCGCCCTGAATGTGGAAGCTCTCCCGGACTCCGGCCAGGTTCATGCTGTACATCAGATACCAGGCCGCCGACCCGATCTCCGGCCCCATCCCGAGCGTCATCAGCTCCACCGCGCCCTCCGACGCCCCCTCGGATCGCAGCCACGCGCCCACGGTCGGCCGATCCCAATCCCGAAACGCCGCCAGTTCGTCCCGCGCGAACCCACGCTCGCGGACCTTCTGAAGGGCCGCTTCGATGTATCGTTTCCTGAGCCCCGCCAACCCCTCGCGCCGCTCCTCGCCGGTCAACGGGAGCGGCCAGTCCTCCGCCTTCCCATCCATGACGATCCGCCGGCCACGGACGTGATACGCCGTGTGCAGCTCCGGCGGAACAGCGGGCTCCAGGGTGAGGCCCATCTCGCGGGCGTAGTGCAGCGTCAGGTCGTGGGTATTGGGAATGCGCGCCGCGCCCGCCTCGACGGAAACGCCCTGCGCGAAGGAATCGCGCAACGTCCGCACCCGTCCGCCGGGCCGCATCTGCGCTTCGAGCACGATAGCGTCGTGTCCCAGCCGCCCCAACTCGTAGGCGGCGCACAGCCCCGCCAAGCCTCCGCCCGCAATGATGATCCTCTGCGTGGGACGCCGCCCGTCGTTCCGGGACTCCTGCCGTTGGCCGATGGGTGAAAGCAGCAGCGCGAGCGCCTGGCGCCTCGTGGGCATAGCGCTCATGGTACAGCGGCGGACCGCCCGCCATCAATCCTGGCCCCGCTTGCTAGACGGCGGCCGAAGCCTTCGCCGGTGACGCCGCCGGCGGCCGCAACTCCCGCCGCAGCACCTTCCCGATCGGATTCTTCGGCAACTCGGTGATGAACTCCACCTGCTTCGGCGTCTTGTAGTTGGTGAGTTGCTGGCGGCAGTGCGCAATCACCGACTCCGCCGTCAAGGAGGAGTCCTTCCGCACCACGAACGCCTTCACCGTCTCGCCCACAATCGCGTCCGGAACGCCGATCACCGCGCACTCCAGAACGCCGTCCATGCCGGCGATCACGGCCTCCACTTCGTTCGGGTACACGTTGAATCCGGACACCAGGATCATGTCCTTCTTGCGGTCGGTCAGCCGGACGTAACCCTGTTCGTCGATCACGCCGATATCGCCCGTGTGCAGCCAGCCGCCGGAATCGATCACCGCCGCCGTCTCCTCCGGACGCCCCCAGTATCCGCGCATCACCTGCGGTCCCTGCACGCAGATCTCTCCGTCGCGGCCGGGCGGAAGTTCGTGATTGGAGTCGTCCCGGATGCTGACGTCGGTGGAAGGGAACGGCAGCCCGATGTTGCCGGTGTAGCCGCGGTCCAGCCGGCTCACGGTTACCAGCGGCGAGGCCTCCGTCAATCCGTATCCTTCAAGCAACGGCCTCCCGGTGACCCTTTTCCACTTTTCCGCCACGCTTGGATGCACCGACGCGCCGCCGCCCATCACGAACTTCAGGCCGCTGAAGTCCACCTGCTCGAATCCCGGCGCGTTCACCAGCGCGTTGAACAGCGTGTTGACGCCGGTCATTCCGGTGAATCTCACCTGGCGGATGGTCTTCACGAATTCCGGTATGTCTTTCGGATTCGTGATCATGATGCTCAGCCCGCCCAGTTTCATGAACAGCAGGCAATTCACCGTGAAGGAGAAGATGTGATACAAGGGCAGCGCCGTGATGATGATCTCCTGCCCTTCGCCGAGAATGTCCCTGGACCAGGCGGTGGCCTGCAGCATGTTGGCCACCAGGTTACCCTGCGTGAGTATTGCGCCCTTGGAAACGCCCGTGGTGCCGCCCGTGTATTGCAACAGGGCGATGTCCTCCTGCTGGGGCCGTGCTTCCTCCAGCGGCGCGCGGCGCCCCCGCGCAAGCGTCGTCCGGAACCGCAGCGCCCCCGGGAGGCTCCACGGCGGAACCATCTTCTTCACCCGTCGCACCACGAAGTTCACCACCCACCGCTTCTGCGCCGGGAACAGATCGCCAACCCCCGTGATCACCACGTGCTTCACCGCCGTGTTCGCGATCACCTTCTCGAGCACGTGGGCGAAGTTTTCGAGAATGACAATGGCTTCGGCGCCGGAATCCCGCAACTGGTGTTGCAGTTCGCGCGCGGTGTAGAGCGGGTTCACGTTGACCACGATCATGCCGGCCCGCAACGCGCCGAACAGAGCCACCGGGTATTGCAGCACGTTCGGCATCATCAAGGCCACTCGCGCGCCCTTCCGGAGGCCGGCCGATTGCAGCCATGCGGCGAAATCGCGGCTCAAACGCTCGAGTTTCGCGTAGGTGATGGTGACTCCCAGGTTGCGAAATGCCGGCCGTTCCGCGAAATTCCCGCAGGACCGGGCGAACATCTCGTTGATGGAGGCGAGTTCGCTCATGTCGATCTCGGCCGGCACGCTTGCGGGGTAGCTTTTGAGCCAGATCTTCTCCATTTCCATCTCCTCCCGGCGCCCGCCCGCGGCGCGTGTCCCGCACGCCGTTTCGGTCGCCGCCTACGTTGATAACGTATACAACGTTTTTTCGACGGAAACAAGGGAGTTTCCGGTCTGAATATTTCAGACCGGTGGTGAAGATGAAAAAAGAGCGGGAGGAGTTACTCGGACTCGGCCGGCCGGAAGACCACATCGGCGATGGCGGCGATCAGTGGATCCAGTCCTTCGCCAGTCACCGCGGAGATCTGGAAAAATGCCAGACCCTCCTCGGCGGCCTTCTTTTCGAGAGCCTCCACGCGCGAGGGATCCTGCGCCACGTCCATCTTGCTCGCCACAAGGATCATGGGCTTATGCGCCATCTCGTCGCTGAAGTTGGCTAACTCGGCCGTGATGACGTCGAAGTCGTCGACGGGATCGCGCCCGGTCGACTCGCTGACATCCACCAGGTGCACCAGCACGCGCGTCCGCTCCACGTGCCGCAGGAACTGGATCCCCAATCCGTGCCCTTCCGAGGCGCCTTCGATCAACCCCGGAATATCGGCCACCACGAAGGTGCGGTCATTGAAGCTGACCACGCCCAGGTTCGGCTCGAGAGTCGTGAACGGATAGTCGGCGATCTTCGGCTTCGCCGCCGAAATGCGCGAAATCAGCGTGGATTTCCCGGCGTTGGGAAAACCCACCAGGCCAGCGTCGGCCAGCAGTTTCAGCTCCAGTTGCAGCCGCCGCTCCTGCCCGGGAAAACCGGCCTCGTGCTCGGTCGGCGCCTGGTGCGTCGACGTCGCAAACCGCGCGTTCCCGCGCCCGCCCCGGCCGCCCTTGGCCACGATGAACCGCTCGTCCGGCGTCGTGAAATCGTGCAACAGTTCGCCGGTGTCGGCGTCGTAGACCAGCGTTCCCACCGGAATCGGAACTTCGATATCCGCGCCGTCGCGCCCGGTCTTGTTGCTGCCCTCGCCGTGACGTCCGCGTTCGGCCTTGTGCTCCGGGTTAAAACGGAAATGCAGCAGCGTGTTGTGGTGGCCGCTGCCGACGAAGATCACGTCGCCGCCGCGTCCTCCGTCGCCGCCGCTCGGGCCCCCGCGCGGGACGTACTTTTCCCGCCGGAACGCCAGGCAGCCATTGCCGCCGTCGCCGGCCTTCACCCAGATTCGGACTTGATCGATAAACAGCACAGGATTCGCTTACAAGGAAAAGGCCCGCAACAGCCGTGGCATCCACGGGCGCTGCGGGCCGCGCACTTACGGGAAATCGTTGTTAACTGGCCGCCGGGGTTTCTTCGGTCTTCGGCGGGAAGACGCTGACGAACCGGCCCATCTCGCCGCGATCGCGGAACTCGACGATGCCAGGAACCTTGGCGAACAAGGTGTCATCCTTGCCGCGGCCGACGTTCACGCCCGGCTTGATCCGCGTGCCGCGCTGGCGGACGATGATCGTGCCGCCGGTCACCAACTGGCCGGCGAACGCCTTCACTCCCAGCCGCTGCGCATTTGAATCGCGGCCGTTTTTGGAACTTCCAAGACCTTTTTTATGTGCCATGACGACTAGACCTCAATCGCGTTCACGGTCACCTCGGTGAAGTTCTGCCGGTGGCCGATCGTCCGCTTATACTGCTTTTTCCGCTTGAATTTGAAGACCAGGACCTTCGCCGCGCGATCATTGCCGGTGATGGTCGCGCGAACCTTCGCGGATGCGACCGAAGCGCCGGTCAACAGTTGCTGATCGTCGCCGCAGACAGCGAGAACACGGCCGAGTTCGACCTCCGAACCGACTTCGCCGGACAGAGTTTCGACCTGGAGGGATTGACCAGGGGTAACCCGATACTGCTTCCCGCCGGTTTCGATGACAGCGTACATACTTGTTTCCTCGTTCTGAATCAGGTGGAAGGGAATCTAAGGAAGCGCACACGGACAGCGCGGTACGTCCAAGCCCAAAAATTTAGTGTACAACGTCCGCACGCCGGATGCCAAGCCGAAACTTCGCGCTACCATCGGGGATTCCGATGAACACGCGTCGACTCCTCGCCTTCCTGCTCCTATCCCTGTGCGCCGCGGCCGCCCCCGCCGATCTGAAACGCTGGAAGCGTCACGCCGCCGCTGTCACTATTATCCGCGATGATTGGGGCATCGCCCACGTCCACGGCAAAACCGACGCCGACGCCGTCTTCGGCGCCATCTACGCCCAGGCCGAGGACGACTTCAACCGCATTGAGATCAACTACCTGAACTCGCTCGGCCGCCTGTCGGACGCCGAAGGCGAATCGAAGATCTGGCAGGACCTCCGCATGCGCATGTTCCTCGACACCGAGAGCCTGCCCAAACTCTACGCCGCCAGCCCCGCCTGGTTGCGCGCCCTGATGGACGCCTGGGCCGACGGCCTCAACTACTACCTCGCCAGGCACCCCGAAACCAAACCGCGCGTGCTGCGCCGTTTCGAGCCCTGGATGGCCCTCAGTTTCACCGAAGGCAGCATCGGCGGCGACATCGAAGGCGTCGCCGCCGGCCCCATCCGCGAGTTCTACACCGGCGAAAAGACTGTCGCCCAGGCCGAAGCCCCCGGTTGGGTCTTTCCGCCCGAACCCTCCGGCTCGAACGGCATCGCCATCGCCCCCTCGAACACGGTGAACCGAAGGGCGCTGCTGCTCATCAACCCGCACACGACGTTCTTCTTCCGCTCCGAACTCCAGATGACCAGCGACGAGGGGCTGAACGCGTATGGCGCCGCTACCTGGGGCCAGTTCTTCATCTACCAGGGCTTCAACGACAAAGCCGGCTGGATGCACACGTCGAGCAACGTGGACGCCGTCGACGAGTACATCGAAACCGTCGCCAAACACGACGGCCACTGGACCTACCAGTACGGCGGCGAAACCCGTCCCGTCCACGAGCGCGAAGTCGTCATCGGCGGGCGCAAGTTCACCGTCTATTCGACCCACCACGGCCCCATCGTCCGCCGCCTGAGTGAGGACCGCTGGGTCTCGGTCAGCCTGATGGTGAAGCCCATCGAGGCTCTGTCGGAATCCTACCTGCGCACCAAGGCCCGCACCTACGCCGAATACCGGAAGACGATGGAGTTCAAAGCGAACTCGTCCAACAACACGATCTTTGCGGACGCCGACGGCGACATCGCCTACTTTCACGGCAATTTCATCCCTCGCCGCGATGCCCGCTTCGACTTCACCAGGCCGGTCGACGGTTCCGACCCGGCGACCGATTGGAAAGGCCTTCACGAAGTAAACGAAACTCCGCGCCTGTTGAACCCCGCGAGCGGCTGGCTCTACAACACCAACAACTGGCCCTGGAGCGCCGCCGGCCCGTCGAGCCCCAAGCGCTCCGACTACCCCGCCTACGTCGAGCAAAGCGGCGAAAATCCGCGCGGCCTCCACGCCATCCGCGTGCTCGAGGGGCGCGGGGATTTCACGCTCGAAGGCCTGATCGCCGCGGCGTACGACAGCTACATGCCCTGGTTTGAGCAACCGGTCCACGACGCCGTCGCCGCCTGGGACGCCCTCCCCGCCGCCGACCCGCTGAAAGCCGGCCTCCAGGAGCAAATCGCGCTGCTACGCGCCTGGAATCTCCGCTGGGCCGCCGATTCGGTCCCCACGTCGCTCGGCATGTACTGGGCGGCCGAACTCCGCCCGCCGCGCCGCGGTCTGACCGCGCCGAAGACGGGCGCCGAACTGCTGGCCGCGCTCGACGCCGCCTCCCGGAAACTCGCGGCGGACTTCGGCTCCTGGCGCACGCCCTGGGGCGACATCAACCGCTTTCAGCGCCTGACCGCCGACCTCACGCAGCCCTTCAACGACGCGCGCCCGAGCATCCCGGTCGCCTTCACCTCGGGCTCGGTGGGAAGCCTGGCCAGCTTCGCCGCCCGCCCGTGGCCCGGGACAAAGAAGTGGTACGGCACAAGCGGCAACAGCTTCGTCGCCGTCGTCGAATTCGGCAAGGACCGCGTTCGCGCCAAAGCCGTCACCGCCGGCGGCGAAAGCGGCCACCCCGAATCGAAGCACTTCAATGACGAGGCCGACCGTTACGCCACCGGCGCCCTTCGCGACGTCTACTATTACCCGGACCAACTGAAAGGCCACACCGAGCGAACCTACCACCCGTAGGCGTTCACTCCTTGAGCCGCGGAAACACGGTGATCCGCAGTTTGGCCGCTCCGTAGGGGATCAAGGTCAGGCGCTCCAACGGCGCCGCGCTCTCCGCCGGACTCGACGGAGGCGGCGCGGCGGACCCGTTCTCCATCCCCCAACCGGCCAGCTTCCGCCCCTTGCCGATCAACGCCACCGGGGCGCCGTCGGGGCTGAACGGGTGCTTCCCCATCGGCTTCGACACGAACTCGAAGGCTTTGGCGTCGGCCGCCAACGCGTAATTCCAGGCCGAGGCCGGCCGAACCTCCCAATCCGCCGCCGGACCGTGCTCGGCGATCTTCCGCCAATCCTCGCCGACCTTCAGCGAGTACACCAGCGGGCCACGTTCCACCACCGCCCCGCCGTTATACCCGTCCACCACGCGCACCTGCATCGGAAACCGCAATTCCACCCGATCGCCCGCCTTCCACAAACGCTCGATCCGATGGAACGATCCGGCGCGAACGTCGCGCTCCGCCTTGCCGTTCACCCGGATCGACGCCTGGCCCGCCCACTCCGGCACACGCAGCAGCAGCGGAAACGCGATCGCCTTGTCCGGCTGCACCGCGATCGAAATCGCCTCATCGAACGGATATTCGGTCCGCTCGGACACTCGCACGCGCACGCCCTTGACGGTCGTATCCACTTCGGAAGGCGAATAAGCAACCGCCGCCAGACCACCCTCCGACATCGCCATCCACAGCGAGGCCGCAAACTTCGGCCAACCCTGATGGAAGTTCGCCGTACAACAGCCGAAGTTCGGCTCCAGCCCGTACAGATTCGACTGCGGACCATTCGTCGTCCACGACCGCCGATCCACGTTCACCAACACCTGGTTCGGCTGCTGATCGTACTGATGCGCCCACATATCGGCCGAAAACGTCCCCGGCAGCGCGTTATAGGCGATCTTCTCCAGGCGATCCCCCAACGCCGCATCGCCCAGAATCGCCGTCACATTCTCAATCGAAAACATCGCCTCGACCACAGCGCACAACTCGGTCCCCTGCACGGGACTCCGCCCCGCGTAATGCTCATCGCCGCCGTGGATGCCGGTGGGCATGCCATGATAGCGGTCCATGACGTCGTAAATCTGGCGGATCGCCTCGCGATCGCCACGCTCGCCCGATATCACCGACCAGACGCCCGGCGTCTTCAACGCCATGGCGTTATTCACGACATGCGTCTTCAGCACGGCGTCCTTCTTAGCTACCTTGCCGGGATACTGGAAGTTAGCATAATGCCCCTTCCAGTCATAACCCTGCTCGTGCAACAGGCGAGCTAACTCGATCACATCGGCGTCGCCGGTCCGGTTATAGAGCCACAACAGCGCCACCACCTCATCGGCCCACCGGTAAATGGCCCACTCCTTCAGCGGAACCGCCTTCATCGACGCCAACTGGTATTTCGCGTACTTGAGCATCAGGGGCACGACCCGCGCGTCGCCGGTAGCCTCCTGATACTGAGTCAGCACTTTCAGCATCACCATATTGGGCCACCAGTCCGCATTCTTCGCCGGCCCGATGCCTCCATCGGCGCGCTGATTCTCCAGCGTCCAACGCACCCACTTATGCGCCTTCGCGATTAGCACCGGATCGTCCAGCAGGAAAGCCAACGGAACCAGCCCATCCATGTAATAGGGGCCGCGCTCCCAGCTTTCGCCCGTCCCACCCAACCATCCGCTGTCGGGTCCCACCGACGGCCAGAACTCGTCGAGCTTCCCGCTCAACCCGTCCGCCTGAATCTGCAACTGTTTGCGCAACCAGCCCGAAGGCTTCACGCTCCCCAACGGCAGCGAATACATCGCATTGGGAGCGAGCGGCGCGCGATTCACCACCGGCGCGGAGGCGGCCAGTCCAAGGGCCGCCGGAATCAAAAGAGCAATAATCGGTTTCACGTTAACCTTGAATGAGGACCTTCATATGCAAGTATCCGAACCGCCCGCGCCCGCCGCAACAGCCATCAATGACCTCCGCTCCGCCCTGGAATTCCTCGCCGCCATCCCCGGACAACTTGTGTCGACGAAAACACCCGTCGACCCCATGGCGGAACTCGCGGGCGTGTATCGACGCGTAGGCGCGGGCACCCCGGTAGCGCCGCCCACGCGCATCGGTCCGGCCATGCTGTTTGAATCGGTGAAAGGCTACCATGTCCCCGTCGTCACCGGCATTCTGGCCAGCCGGGAGCGCACCGCGCTACTGCTCGGCAGCAGCGTGGAACGCCTGCCCTTCCACCTGCTCGACGCCATCAACCACATCCAGCGCCCCGTGGTCATCGAAAACGCGCCGTGCCAGGAGGTGGTCCTCCGCCCGCCCTTCGACCTGCGCCGGTTGTTCCCCGCTCCCACCAACACGCTACGCGACGCCGGCCCCTACTTCAACATGGGGCTGGTCCGCGCCGAAGATCCCGAAACAGGCGAATCCGACGTCACCATCCATCGCATGTGCGTCCAGGGCCCCGACCTGCTCAGCATCTACTTCGCCCCCGGCCGTCACATCGACATGTTCCGCGTGAAGGCGGAGACGGCGGGCCACGCGCTGCCCGTCTCGATCAGCATGGGTCTGGACCCGGCCATCTACCTCGCCGCCTGCTTCGAGCCGCCCACCACTCCGGTGGGCTTCGACGAACTCACCATCGCCGGAGGCTTGCGCCGCCGCCCCATCGAACTGGTGGATTGCGTCTCCGTGGCCGCCAAGGCCATCGCGCGCGCCGAGATCGTGCTCGAAGGCGAGATCGTCCCGGGCGAGCGCATCCGCGAAGACATCCAGACCGACACCGGCTACTGCATGCCGGAGTTCCCCGGCTATCTCGGCAAGGCCCAGAACGAACTCCCGCTCATTCGCGTGAAGGCCGTCACGCACCGCCGCAATCCGATCCTACAAACCATCATCGGCCCCGGCGAAGAGCACGTGAACCTGGTCGGCATCCCCACGGAAGCAAGCATCCTGAAACTGGTGGAAGACTCCATGCCCGGCCGCCTCCGCAACGTCTACTGCCATTCGTCGGGCGGCGGGAAGTACCTCGCCATCCTGCAATTCCGCAAGTCGACGCCCAGCGACGAAGGCCGCCAGCGGCAGGCCGCGCTCACCGCTTTCACCGCTTTTTCCGAGCTAAAGCACGTCATCCTGGTGGACGAAGACGTCAACATCTTCGACACCAACGACGTGCTGTGGGCCATGACCACGCGCTATCAGGGCGACGTCAGCACCATGTTCCTGCCCGGCGTGCGATGCCATCCGCTCGACCCCTCGCAATCGCCCGATTTCAGCAGTTCCATCCCGGCGCACGGCATCTCCTGCAAGACCATTTTCGATTGCACCGTGCCCTATCACCTGAAGGAACGTTTCCGTCGCGCCGAGTTCGTCCCCGTCGACATCCATCGTTTCCTGCCGGAGTTTGAAGCGTGATCCGCCTCTGCGCGATCTGCCTTGCGGCCGCCGCCATGCTCGCCGCGGCGCCCCGCCCGCGGGTGGTGGTGGTCGTGTCGGCCAACGCCGAATGGCGCGAGGTGCGCAAGCTCTTCCCGCGCGCGACCTACGAAAAGACGCCCTACGGCGAGTTCTTCAATCATCAGGGCACGGTAGTCTTCCAGGGCGGCTGGGGCAAGATCTCCGCCGCGGCCTCCGCCCAATACGCCATCGACCGCTGGCGCCCCGAATCATTGATCAACCTGGGCACGTGCGGCGGCATCGCGGGCCGCATCGAGCGCTTCGCCAATGTCCTGGTGACCAAGACCATCGTCTACGACATCGTGGAGCAGATGGGCGACGCGCAGGAGGCCATCGACTTCTATGCGACGCCCATCGACCTCGCCTGGATCGCCGGCCGCCCCACTCCGCCCGTCCGCCAGGCCCCGCTGCTATCGGCCGATCGCGACCTGATCGCTGGCCAGATCCCCGAACTGGTGCGCAAGTACGACGCCATCGCCGTCGACTGGGAATCCGGCGCCATCGCCTGGACCGCTCGCCGCAACCACGTACGTGTCGTAATCCTGCGCGGCGTCACGGACCTGGTGGGCGAACAGGGCGGCGAAGCATACGGCAACGTTGCGGTATTCGAGCAGGGTACGGCGCGCGTGATGAAGAGCCTGTTCGACTCCCTGCCCCGCTGGCTTGAACTAATGCGCGGCCGGTGACAGCACGCGCCGCGGCGGCGTCCCGGCCGGAGCCGGCGCGGACCGGTCGATGCGCACATAGGCCGCCTGCGGACGTATGGCGATGCTGTCGATGCGGTCGCCGATCTCAAACGGCTCGCCGATCTTAGCGTTGGGAAACAGCGGGATGAAGAAGTTTTTCACCAGGAAGTCGAGTACGGACCCGGTGGCCGATACTCCCGACACCTGGACGCTCCGTATGTTCGCCGTACAGCGCCCGTCGGCCGAGCGGATGTCGATGGTCACCGCCACCGGGCGCTCGCCCTCAATCAACCGGTCGATGAACCAGTTCTTCGGCGCCCCCTTGGCGTGACGCAGCCGCGCGAAATCGATCAGCGCGCGGCCGGTGGCGACGTCGGTCCCCAGTTCGACGGTGGCGTTTCTGAAGCCATCCGGCACGATTTGCGGGATCTCCACCGCGGCCCAAGCCTCGATCTCCGCCCTGGTGAAGCTATAGATCGAACCGGCGGGCGCGCGCTGCGATTCGATAATGTCCAATTTGCGGCGCGCGGAGACATACGCGGGCTGCGCGGCGAGCACGCCCACGGTTGCCAGGGTCACCAGCCATCGGCCCAGGGTCACACTACGAGTGTAGCGGCCGGGTGCGCCCCCCTGCCGGGCTCTGGTACCGGAACGGCACGGTACCATGGGTTCTCGGCGCGCCCCCACGCCAGGGCGCCTAATGGGATCGCATGCTGCCCACGCTGCTGACCCTGCTGATTGCGGTGACGAACCATCCCACACCGTCCCGACCCGCCGCGCCCCTGGCCGAAAAGGTCCCCTGCGAGGTGATCAGCGCCAAGGACATCCAGGCCTGGACCGGCCGCGCCATGAACCGCACGCCGATCCTCCGCGGTCCTCGGGAGTCGACCTGCGACTTCACCAGCCCGGACGCAGCCATCACGATCACGGCCCGGCGCGCGCAAGCTAAGATCGACTTACCGGCTGAATTAGGAAATCTGAAGGCGGAGTTTCCTGATAGCAAGCTGAGCGGAGTGGATGGATTGGGAGCCGCGGCCGTATTGGTGGACTTGGGAGAAGCCGGCGCTCTGCTGAACGTCTTTCGAAACGATCGCGACTATCTCATGATCGCGGTGTTAGGCATGGGCGAATACGAGAAGGCGAAGCAGACAGCCATCCGCATCGCCCGAACCACGCTGGATCGCTTATAGGCCATTGCGAACCGGCGCGGACCGCGGCAGCGGCTCCGGAGAGATCTTTCCAAAACGGAGGAAGGCCTTGCCCGCCATTCGATCCGGCGATCGTTGGCGGAGGCCTTCCCTCGAGTTATGGCGCAAGACGCGGCCCTCAGCGCCGGCCGCTTCTAATTCTCGCCCTGAATAGCCACCTTCATCGTTTCGCCGGCAGGCTTGGAACTGGCGCCCCAGACCGCTTTTGTGCCCCACACGGCGCTGAAGCCGCTCGCGCCATTCGTCCCCCACACCGCGGAGGTTCCCCAAACAGCGGACGTGCCCCACACCGCGGACCACGCTTTCAGGAACACCGATGTGCCCCACACCGCCGACGTGCCCCACACCGCCGAGGTGCCCCACACCGCCGACCGAGTGGACACGGTGGTGGAAGTCTGGGTGGACGATGACGCGCTCGATGCGGTCGACGTGGTAGAGGTCCCTTGGCCGGCCATCAGCAGAACATTCCCGGTCGCCGCATCGTAGGTGACCAACGGCGAAAGCGCCAGTCCCGGCGCGGGGCTCACCGTGTCGTTCAGGGCCGCCCAGACGTCCAGATAACCGGCGCCGACGGTGAAGACATCGTACTGGCTGGTATAGGCGACGCCGGTATTCGGATCGATGGCGACGCTGGTGCACGGAAACACCTTGGTGGCCGTGCGCATCAGCCGGGCCTTCACCTGGTCGGGAGTCAGGGCCGGGTTCTGCTGGAGCAACAGGGCCGCCGCGCCGCTCACCATCGGCGTGGCCATGCTGGTGCCGCTCAACGTGAAGTAGGTGGTGGACAATCCGGCGGGATTGTTCGTCATGTAATAGTTGAGCAGCGGTTTGTTGGTCATGTACGTGTTCGTCAGCGCCAGGCCCGCGGGAACCGCGGCGATGATCTTGTTGCCCGGCGCGACCAGGTCGGGCTTGGCCAGGTGATCGATCAGGGTCGGCCCCTTGGCGCTATAGCTGGCAATCGTGTCATCGGCGCGGGAACTGGTCCCGGCGTCTTTCATCGCGCCCACTGTGATCACGAAGGGGTCATTGCCGGGCGCCGAAATCGTGGCGTACCCGTTGGTGTTTTGCGAGTTATCGCGGCCATCGTTTCCAGCCGCCACAACCACTACAATGCCCGCCTTCCACGCGGCCTCGACGGCCTGGCACAGCGGATCCACCGTGTAGCTTTCATACACCGGACGGCCGATCGACAGATTGATGATCTTGATGTTGTAGGTCGATTTCAGCGCGATGGCGCGCTGAATGGCGGCGATCACGGCGCTGTCGGAGCCCGAGCCGTTGCTGTCCAACACCCGCAGATTGACGAACTTAACGCCCGGCGCGATGCCGCGGAACGCCCGCGTATAGGCGGAGCCGGTGGAGTCGGTCGCATCGCCGCCCAGGATCCCCGCGATATGCGTGCCATGGCCGAAGCGATCGAAATAGTCGTTGCCGCCCGTGGCGAAGCTTTCGTTGTAGACAATGCGCTGATACGACACGTCATCTTCCGGCATGATGCCGCTGTCGATGACCGCCACCGTCACCCCCTTGCCGGTGAAGCCATACTGATAGGCGATGTTGGCGTTGACCGTCGGCCAGGCGGCGTCGAGCATCGCGCGCACCGGACGGTCGGGAGAAACGTGCGCCACTTCCGGGTCGTCGGCGAGCGCCAGGGCCGCCTTGGACGACATCGTGAATACGGCGCCGTTGATCGACGGCAGCGTCTGCCGATGTACGCCGCCCTGTCCGCGAGCCCGGCTGATATGCCGTTCATTGAGCGGCTGGTTATAACTGACGATGACGTTGACGGTCGAGTCGGGGTCGGCGGATTCTATGTCCTGGGCGACCTTCATATTTCGCGCCATCACGGCCGCGTTACTCAGCGTCAGTACCGACAACAGGGTCAGAACCGGCAAGGTGGATCTGAAGGAAGAAGGCGTCTGAGTCATATGATGCAGCCTTCTTTATGCAAGCGAGCCGCCAAGCTCGCGGATGCGCCGAATCGCCGCGAAAACCAACAATCAGGCGGCTCTTCGGTACCAATGGCCCACCGATGATTCAGTCGTTGACCGTATTCCCAAGGGGCCGACACGCCCTCCCCGACGCGACAAATCGCCGATCGGAGAGGACAATCTGTCCGCTACCGGCGCTTGGCCTTGATGACAATCGGCGTCGACTTGAAGCCGAACTCCTTGCGCAACCGGTTTATCAGAAACCGTTCCAGCGAGAAGTGCAGATCGCGCCCCTGGTCGGTGAACACCAGGAACGTGGGCGGGCGCACCGAGGGCTGCGTGATGTATCGGACCTTGAAGTCCTGATCGAGCTTCAACGTCGCCACGAAGCGGTTCAACTCGCCCGTGCCGATGCGTTGCGAGGCGGATTCAAACGCCTCCTGAATCATGCCGAACAAAACGTCGACGCCCTTGCCCTGCTTGGCGGAGGCGAACACCACCGGCGCGTAATCGAGGAACTTCAACTCGTCCCGCACCTTCGCCGTGAAGGCCTTGCGATCCCCGTTGGCCAGGTCCCATTTATTGACGACGACGATGACGCAGCGGCCTTCCTCATGCGCGTAGCCCGCGATGGTCGCGTCCGATCCCACCACGCCTTCGCTCGCGTCCACCACCAGCAGTACGACATTGGCCATGCGGATGTGCCGGCGCGCCATCACGACGCTCAACTTCTCGGCCATCTCGGTCGTCTTGCCCTTGCGGCGGATGCCGGCCGTGTCGACCAAGGTCAGCGTGGCGTCGTCCGTCTCAATCGTCTCGTCCACGGCGTCGCGGGTGGTGCCCGCCACCGGCGACACGATGGATCGCTCCTTGCCCAACAGCGCATTGATCAGGGTCGACTTGCCCACGTTGGGCCGCCCGATGATCGCGACCTTGATGCGGGTCTTGGGCGCCTCGGGCTCCTCGCCCGCCTCCGACTTGGGGATGTCCCGAGTGATATGCTCGAGTAACTCGTCGAGCCCCAGCCGGTGCTCGGCCGAAACCGGAAACAGGTCGCCAAACCCGAGCGAGTGAAACTCGTGCGCCAACCCCTCCCGGACCTTGGCGTCGATCTTGTTCACCGCCAGCGCCACCGGCTTGCCGAGTTTCCGCAACAGCTTCGCCAGGTCGCGATCCGTGCCGGTAATCTCGGTGCGCCCGTCGATCAGGAAGATGATCTGAGAGGCCGACTCGAGCGCCACCCGCGCCTGCTTCAGAATCTCGCTCGGAATCATCTCATCGTCGTTCGGGATGATGCCGCCCGTATCGATCAGCTCGAAGCGTCTGCCGTGATAATCCGCCTCGCCGTGGATGCGGTCCCGCGTGATGCCAGGCTCATCGCCGACAATCGAGCGGCGCTGTCCCGTAATCGCGTTAAACAGCGTCGATTTCCCCACGTTCGGCCGCCCCACGATGACGACAACGGGCAAACGATCCATATAGCTACGCTACCATCCGATCCGCGGCGGCCCTTTCGACCCGTCCGCTCAACAACTGCCAAACCACCCAACCCACCGGCGGACACAGCGCCGCCGCCACAAACGCCCAGCCATACCGCCGCCCGTCGAACATCGCGCCGAACCACGGCATCATCACCGCCACCAGCGCCGACCACGCCCCCGCTCCGACGCCCGCGATCAGCCCTCCGTCGCGCGACGAATAGACGCCCGTGGCGTACGCCATCGACGCAATGACGATGCCCCCGCTCGCAAACATCGACAGGAACATCAGCGCCATGGTCAACGGGAACGACCGCGCCAGGTCCGCCGCCGCCAACGGCAGGCTCAACACCGCCAGCAGCGCGAGCAGCCGCCGCATCAGCGGAATCGACGCCCCGTGCGCCGCGAAGCGGTCCGTCACCCAGCCCCAGAAAAAGTAGCCCACTTCCCAGCCGAGCGGCGGAATCCACAGCACTTTCCCGATCTCCGCCTGCGACTTCCCAAGCGCCTGCCCCAAATACAACGCCGCGCCGTACAACACAAACGCGAGCGGCAATCCGCCGAGCGCATACATCGCCATGAACGACCACAACCTGGCGTCGGCCAACCGCGGCGGCGACGCTTGCGGCCCGGCGACCGGCGCCGCCTGCCCCGCTGGCAACACAAACCGCGCCAGCACCACCCAGGCCGCCCCCAACAGCCCGGTGAACCAGAACGCCCCGCGCCATCCAAACCACAGCGCGATGGGCGTCACCACGATCGGCGTGATCACCGCCCCCAACGATCCGCCCGAATACGACACGGCGATGCCGCGCGAACGATTCTCCGCGGGCAGCGTCTGCACCGCGGTCCGCAACCCGCCGGGGAACGTCGCGCCCTCGCCGAACCCCAACACCCCGCGCGCCGCCGCGAAGCTCCAGAACCCGCCCGCCAGCGCGTGCGCGGCCGAGGCGAGGCTCCACAACGAAACCGCGCCCAGCATCCCACGACGCACGCCGGCGCGGTCCAGCAGCCGGCCCCACACCGGATTGCCGATCATGTAGGCGACTGAAAACGTCGAAATGATCCAGCCGTAGGCCTGCCCCGACAGCCCCGTTTCCTTAAGGATCGTGGGCGCGAGCAGCGCAAGCGTATTGCGGTCGATGTAGCTGATGAGCGACACCGCCAGCATCGACAGCGTGGGAATCCAGCGGCGCAGCTATCCCTCCGCGGGCGCTTCTTTGCGGGCGTTCTCAAACAGCAGGTTGAGCGTCTTCTCGGTGCGGATATGGCTCGCGATCCGGCGGATCGTGCCGTCCTTCTCGAGCGCCGCGCGCACCGCCGCCACCGGCTCCCGGCGCTGCTTGGCGATGCGTTGCACCTCGCGGTCCACCTCTTCCTGCAACACGTCGACAGCCTCGCGGTCGGCGATCTTGTCCACCAGCAGCGACGCCTTGACATCCTTGACGGCGCGATCGTGCTGCGACGCCTTCAGCTTGCCCCAGTCGATGTTCAGCTTGCGCGGATCGATGCCCTGCCCGGCCAGCTGGCGCAGTTGGGTCTCCAGCTGATTCTCGATCTGGCGGTCGACATAAGCTTCCGGAACCGGAAACTCGTGCGACTCCACCAGCTTATCGATGATCTTCTCCTTGGCCTCCTGCTGGGCCCGCAGTTCACGCTCGCGGAAGATCGTCTTGCGGACCGTGTCGGTCAACTCCTCGAGCGTCTGGAAATCACCCAGATCCCGCGCGAACTCATCGTTCAGCTCCGGCAGTTCCTTGCGGCGGATGGCCTTCACGACGGCGTGGAACGTCACCGTCTTACCCGCCAGTTTCTCCTGCCCGTAGTCGTCCGGGTAAGTCACCGTCAGGTCCATCTCATCGCCCGGCGTCGCGCCCCGCAGCCCTTCGGTGAAAGCCGGGAGCGTCTCCTCGCCGGCCACATGCAGCGTCACCTCGTCCTGCTCCATGGGCGCTTCCAACCCCGCGGTGCTCTTCAACGAGATCACCACGAAGTCGCCGTCCTCGATGGGGCGCGGGTCGACGTTCACATATTCGGCCTTGGAATCCTGTATTTCGCCCAGCCGCTTCTGGACGTCCTCATCGGTCACCACCGGCTCGGCGTACTGAACGGTGACGCCCCGGTATTCGCCCAGCTCGATCACCGGCGCGACTTCAAACTCCGCCTTGAAGTGGATCTCTTCCCCATCATGGAAGTGCAGATCCTTCACGGAGGGCTGTCCCACCACGTCGAGATGCTCCTCCTCCACCTTCTTCGTGAAGAACACCGGCAGCAGGTTATCCAGCACTTCCTTGCGGATCTCCTCCGCAAACCGGGTGCGAACCAGCGAGGCGGGCGCCTTGCCGGGACGGAACCCCTGCAGCTTCACTTTCTTCTGCAGGTCCGCGATGACCTTCTCGGTCTCCTTGGCGACCTCGGCGGCGGGGATCGTAACGTCGATCTCGTGTTTGCAACCTTCGACTAGGGCCAACTCAGATTCTCCAATCGGTGGGTCCGCCCACGCGGGCCCGCTCAAACGGCAACAGCAAGAAAGGCGCGCCGAAACTCAGCCAGCGCGCCCTTCGGGTGCTCTCCATACATGGGGGACGTCGTCGCCCCCCGGAAAATGTTACTTCGCGCCCGCGCGAAGCGCCTCGGCCTTGTCCGTCTTCTCCCAGGAGAAGCCCGACTCAGTTCGGCCGAAGTGGCCGAACGCCGCCGTGGCGCGATAAATCGGCCGGCGCAGTTGCAGATGCTCGATGATGCCGCGCGGCGTCAGCGGGAAGTTCGCCCGCACCAGTTCGGTCAGCTTGGCGTCTTCCACCTTGCCGGTGCCGAACGTATCCACCATCACCGAAACCGGATCCGCCACGCCGATGGCGTACGCCAGCTGGACCTCGGCCTTGCTCGCCAAACCGGAAGCGACGATGTTCTTCGCGACATAGCGGGCCATATAGCAGGCCGAACGATCCACCTTCGTGGGATCCTTGCCGGAGAACGCGCCGCCGCCATGACGGCCCATGCCGCCGTAGGTGTCGACGATGATCTTGCGCCCGGTCAGCCCGGTGTCGCCATGCGGACCGCCGATGACGAACCGCCCCGTCGGATTGATATGGAACTTGGTGCCCGAATCCACCATCGCCGAAGGCAGCACGGGATCGATGATGTGCTTCTTCACCTCGGCGCGCAGCTCTTCGGTCGAAACGTCGTCATCGTGCTGGGTGGAGACCACCACCGCGTCGATGCGCACCGGCTTTCCGCCCGCGTACTCCACGCTCACCTGGCTCTTGCCGTCCGGACGCAGGAACTTCAGCCCGCCCGCGCGCCGCACCTCGCTCAACTGGCGGCACAGCTTGTGCGCCATCATGATCGGCAGCGGCATCAGCTCCTCGGTCTCATCGCTCGCATAGCCGAACATCAGCCCCTGATCGCCCGCCCCGCCCGTATCCACGCCCATGGCGATGTCGGGCGACTGCGACTGGATCGTATTCAACACGCCGCAGGTCTTCGAATCGAAGCCCATCCGGGCGTCGTTGTACCCGATATCGTCGATCACGCTACGAGCCAGTTTCGGCACATCGACGTACGTCGTCGTCGTAATCTCGCCCGACACCACGCAGATCCCGGTCGTGA
Source organism: Acidobacteriota bacterium (assembly GCA_018268715.1). Classification (GTDB taxonomy): domain Bacteria; phylum Acidobacteriota; class Terriglobia; order Bryobacterales; family Bryobacteraceae; genus TMP-7. The sequence goes on from JAFDVZ010000023.1 coordinate 176,077, forward strand.
CCAGAACCTCGCAGGCGACGCGTCCGGTAGGATCGTCGGCCATAACGGCGTCCAGCACCGCGTCGGAAATCTGGTCCGCCATCTTGTCGGGGTGACCCTCGGTCACCGATTCCGACGTGAAAATATGTCGCATGTCTGCCACTCGCAGCCCTCCTAGAGAATTCGAACGCCTCTGAATTTTCGACCGTGGTGATGGGGAAGGGTTCCAGAGGGGAAACCGAATCCACTATTTTATCGTCCCGCGCGCAAGAGGGTCAATGTAACAGGCGCCGAGCCCCGGAACTTGGCAAAATCGATAGTAGCGGCTCGCGAGGAGACAAAAGCCGAAACTGGGAACTACGCACATGAATCAACTTGAATCCCTGAAACAATACACCGTGGTCGTGGCCGACACCGGCGACATCGAAGCGATCGCCAAACACCGGCCCCAGGACGCAACCACCAACCCGTCGCTGCTCTACCAGGCGGCGCAAAAACCCGAATATCGGCGCCTGGTCGACTCCGCGCTCGAATCGGCGTCCGCCGCCCCCGGCCGCCAGGCCATGGCCGAAGCCTTCATGGACGCCCTGTTCGTGGCCTTCGGCCGGGAAATCCTCAAGGTGGTGCCCGGGCGCGTCTCCACCGAAGTCGACGCCAACCTGAGCTTCGACACCGAATCCACGCTCGCCAAGGCCCGCAAGCTGATCGGCCTCTACGAACAATCCGGCGTCAGCCGCGAGCGCATTCTCATCAAAATCGCCAGCACCTGGGAAGGCATCAAGGCCGCCGAAATCCTCGAATGCGAGGGCATCCACTGCAACCTCACCCTCCTGTTCAGCTTCGCCCAGGCCGTAGCCTGCGCCGAAGCCCACGTCACCCTGATCTCCCCCTTCGTCGGCCGCATCTACGACTGGTATAAGAAGGAGCGCGGCGCCGAAATCGCCCCCGACCAGGACCCCGGAGTCGCCTCCGTCACCCGCATTTACAACTACTACAAGAAGTACGGCTACAAGACCCAGGTGATGGGCGCAAGCTTCCGCAACACCAACCAAATCGTCCGTCTGGCCGGCTCCGACCTGCTCACCATCAGCCCGGACCTGCTCGCCAAACTCGAACAAACCGAGGGCGCGCTCGAACGCCAGCTCGACCCCGCCGCCGCCCACGCAAGCCCCGGCGACCACCTCCACCTCGACGAAAAAACCTTCCGCTGGATGCACAACGAGGACGCCATGGCCACCGAAAAGCTCGCCGAAGGCATCCGCAAATTCAACGCGGATTCGCGCAAGCTCGAACAGTACGCCCTCGCCAAGGTCGAATCGGCGGTCGGCCGCTAACCCCGTCGCCTGGAATCGGGGACCCAGCGAATTGGCGAAAAACAAACCGAAGGCGACGCCGTCAACAGGCCTCCAGTGGCTCCCGGAGGCCTCCCTGGCGGCGCTCGCCGCGGCCGTATTCCTGAACAGCCTCGCCGGCGGCTTCATCACCGACGACAAACTCCAGCTCGCCGCGAATCCCCTGGTCACCGACCCAGCCCGCTGGACCGGAGCCTTCACCTCCGGCGTCTGGGACTTCCTCGGCTACAAAAGCAACTACTACCGCCCTCTCCAGATCCTCATCTACTCGGCCGTCTATCACACCCTGGGCCCCGGCCCCGCCGCGTTTCATCTGTTGATGCTCGCCCTGCACGCCCTCAACACCGTGCTCGCCTTCCGCCTGGCCCGCCGTCTTCTCGACAACCCCCGGGCCGCCTGGATCGCCGGCGCGATCTTCGCCCTCCACCCCATCCACACGGAGGCCGTAAACTGGATCGCCGCCCTACCCGACGTGCTCGTCACCACGCTCGCGCTCGCGGGCCTCACCGCCTTCGCCGCCGGACGTCCGCAAGGCGCAATGGCGGCCCCTCTGCACGGCGTCATCTATCTTCTGGCGTTATTCACCAAGGAAACCGGCGTGATGATCGCCCCGCTCTACGCCGCCTACGAATGGATCGTCGCCCGTCGGTCCCCCAAAAACTCCTGGCGCATCTACGCGGCGATGGCGGCGAGCCTCGCCCTCTACCTCGCCCTCCGCGTCCACGCGTTAGGAGGCCTCGCGCCCTCCCAACAGACCCACCACCACCTGAGCGCGCCCGAATTCGTCATGAGCGCCGCCACCATCCTGGGCCAATATCTCGCCTACCTGATCTGGCCCCCGCAGCTCAACTTCTTCCACATCTTCGAAGCCACCACCAGCCCGACGCCCGTCCTCGCCGCATCCGTCCTCGCCATCGGCACGCTCCTCTGGGCCGCCCTGCGATTCCGCTCCACCCTGCCGTCGGCGACCTTCGGCATTCTCTGGATTCTGCTCGCCATCGCCCCAGCCCTGAACCTCACTGGAGTCGGCCAGAACGTCTTTGCGGAGCGTTACCTCTACCTGCCCTCCATCGGCTTCGCCTGGCTTGCCGCGCTCGCCTGGATGCGTCTCGACGCCCGTCGTCCCACCTGGGCCCGAGCCCTCGCCGCCGTCCTATTGATCGTATTCGCCGCCCGCGCCTGGGCCCGCAACGCCGACTGGACCGACGACGCGACGCTGCTGGCCCACACCCTCCAGCAGTCCCCGACAGCGGCCTATCTGCACAACCAGATGGCGGGCGTATGGGTGGAAAAGCGCGATATCGCCAAGGCCGTCGAGGAGCAGCGCCTGGCGGTCCGTTACGACCCCGCCGCGCCGGCCTATCACAAGAACCTGGGGATTCTACTGGTGGACACGGACCCCGCCGCCGCGGCCGCCGAGTTTGAAACGCTGGTGCGCCTGGAGCCCGATCTCGCCCAGGGCCATTACGACCTGGGCGTCGCCTACGAAGGCATGCATCAACCCGAGCGCGCCGTCTCCGCCTATCGCCGAGCCATCGCGCTAGCCCCCGCCTACGCCGAAGCGATCGAAGCGCTCCGCCGCCTCCAGCCGAAATAAGCGCCTACCGCAGCCCGCCCAGCTCCTGCAAACGCCGCCAGTTCATCAACGCCGCCTGCCGGATCGTCTTCATCCGCGCCGAAGGCTCCGGATCGAACTCGCCGGCATACCGCCCCTCGGTCTTCGCATAGGCGTAGAAATCCACCGGCTCCATGGTCTTGGGATCTTTGAACCAGTCCTCCCGCAGCGTGGGATTCCCGCGCAGATCCAGCCGTTCCCGCACCCGGTCCCCGGCCCTCGGGTCGAAAAGGTACAGCGGGAAGGTCCGCGTGTCCACGGCCAGCTTGGCCCGCGACGCCGCCGACTCCGAGCCGATCCCATGGTCATTGGTGCACGCCGAATAGGAGATCACCACCGCCGGACCGCGAAACTCATTGGCCGCCAACACGCACTTGTAGAAGTGATTCACATGCGCCGGAGTCGTCTGCGCCGCCATCACGTTCCGCCGCACCAGCAGCGGCGCGCCCAAATCCCCCACCGGACTCAGCGACGACTTATCCAGCACCAGCACCTTCACATCCAGCCCCGAATCGAGCAGCGCGTTCAACGAATGCAGCCCCGCCCCCATCAGCGCGTTCTCATCGCCGATCACCCACAGCCGCCGGTCCTTGTGTCCATCCCGGTCCCACTTCATCCGGATGCCCATCGCATCCGACGCCGCGTTGGCCGCCAGCGTATTGGTCCACGAGATCTTGAAGGGGTTGAAAGGATAGGTCGTGTTGGCCGCCGTATGGCAACCCGCCGCCGCCACCACGCCGATCTGGTTCGCCCCGAAAGCGAAACCCGCCGCCGCCAGCATCATGCGGATCGCGCTCGACTCCCCGCACCCCGTGCAGGACCCCGCCCCGCCCGTATGCAGCCGCGCCCGCGCCGACAGCAGAATATCGCCCAGCGACTTTTCATTGATAAAGCGCGCCGGCGTATCCGGCAGGCTCTCGAAGAACTCCCGCGCCCGGTCGTACAGGTCCAGGTCCGCCTGCGCCTTGGCCACCATCTCCAGCGCCTGATGCGTTCCGCAGATCTCGGCGCATTCGCCGCACCCCTTGCAGCGGTCGGCGTCGACATACAGCCCGAACAGCCCGCCCGCCTCGCCTTTTTTCAGGAAGGCTTCGTAATATTTGGCGGTGAAGCTGAACTGCGCGTGGATCTCCGGCGGCACATGCTCAATCGTCTCCGGCTCCACCACCATGGCCTGAATTGCGCTGTCCGGACACAGGTTCACGCACTCCATGCAGCCATTGCAGCGCTTGGCCGTGAATCGCGGAATGCGCGGCGCAAGCGCCCGGAAGCTGCGGTAGTGCGCGCTGCCGGCCGGCAGAATGCTCCGCGCCACATACAGGTCGGAATCGAGCACCGCCTCGCGCCCGTCCACGTAATTCCGGATCACGTGATCGCAGAAACCGGCCGGCACCAGGTCGGCGGCGGCCTGCGGCTTGTACGTGCTCCGCCGGGCCCGCCGGCCCCCCGGCGTCTGGTAATCGGTCATCTGCTCCGGCGGAATCACCAGCCGGACTTCGTCATAACCCCGCCGCGCGATGGTCAGATCCTCGGCCACCACCGCCGCTCCCTGGTGCTCGAAAAACCGCGCCAGCGAACGTTCCACGGAGGCAAACAACGCCGCATCGGACAACACGTCCGGATTGCGCCACGGCGTTACTTTCAGGAACGCCCCCAACAGCGCCAGCCCGCGAGCCCTCTCGGCCCGGTGCGCCGCCCCCGCCGTCTCGCGCGCGATGGCCGCCGAATTCAGCACGAAAAGGTCGATGTGCCGCTCCCGCAGTTCGCGCCGCACGTCCACCGGCAGCGCCGTCCAGACCTCTTTGGCCTCGGCCTCGGATTCCAGAAACAGCGTTCCCCCGGCCCTCAGCCCGGCCAGCGGATCGGAGTATTCAAAGGCCTCGGCATGATGCACCGCCGCCACGTCCACCACCACCGGATCCGCGTTCGCCAGAATGCGCTTGGAGGCGAACGTCACCGATGCGCTCATCGGCACAACCCGCTCCTCGCCGCGGTACGCCGACTCCACTTTCACTTCCACGCCGAACGACTCCGACGCGATCACCCCGATCAGCTTCGCCGCCGAGGTCACCCCGAACCCCGCCCGCGAATGGATCCGCAGCGTGTACGCGCCCTGCGGCCGGGCGTCGAACTCCGGCCCCGGCGTCACCGCCTCGGGATGCTTGATCCCCAGCACGAAGAACCGCCGCCCGTTGCTCGACATGTTCTCGATGGCGGCCGCGATCTGCGCCGGCGAAATCGCCGCGCCGCCCAGTCCGGCCGATCCCGAATAAACTTCCGGCACCCTCAGCAGGCGCGCGTCCTCACCCATCTGCGCCGCCGCCAGGGCCGCTTTCAACTCCTCGGTGATCGGGTTGGCCACCGCCAGCGGCGCATCGGCCCGCTCGATGACCGTGATGCCCCGGCACCGCGACAGCGCGTTCACCAGTTCGTTGGCGGGGAATGGCCGCAGCACGGTAATGGACACCGCGCCCACCCTCACGCCCTTGGCCCGCAGCGCCTCGATGGCCGTCTCCGCCGTGTCCATCCAGGAGCCCACGCCCACCAGCGCATACTCGGCGTCCTCCATGCGATAGCAGTGGATCTGCCCGTACCTGCGCCCCGTCAGTTCGGCCCAGTCCGCCATGGCCGTCTCGAGCGACGGCCGCACGCGCTCATAGAAGAAGCGTTGCGCGATCCGCCCGCGCATGTAACTGTCCTGGTTTTCAAGCGGCGAGGTGATCAGCGGCTGCGCCGGGTTGAACACATTGCGCACCCGCCGCTCCGGCGAGCCGATAAAGATCTTCATCAGTTCGGGCTCGGGCAGCCGCGCCGTGGCCAGGCCATGGGAGGTGATGAACCCGTCCTGGACATTCAGGAACGGCGTCTCGGCCAACTCCGCCGCCCGCCGCGCAATCACCGCCAGGTCGGCGGCCTCCTGCGGATTCCGAGCGCACAGGATGCCCCAGCCGCAGTCCCGTATGGCGTTGATATCGTCATGTCCGGCCTGCATCGTGAGCGCCTGCGAGGCGAGCGATATCGAGGCGGCATGGAACACCAGGGGCAGCCGCTTGCCGGCCGCCGTGTGCAGCACCTCGATCATCTGCACCAGACCCTGCCCGCCGGTGAAGGTGGTTGCGCGCCCTCCCGACAACGCAAACCCCTCGCACATGGAAGCGGCGCCGAGCGCCGATTCAGCCCGCGCATACAGAACCTTCTCGTTCCAAAGGTTCGGCGTTCCCTTCGCCGCAAGACGTTCAAACCGCTGCGCCATCCGGTTCGCCGGCGGCATGGCGTGAACGAACGCCGCCTGCGACAATTGACCCTCCACCCAAACCACCGCCTCCGAACCATCGACGGCCATTCGAACGCCGGGGTATTTTGCCGAACGCTTCGCCGCAGTCGAGCGCTCCTGATGAAATGTTATGGACCCGGGCATAGTTGTCTCTAGATCGCAACCTTGCAGTTGGGGGGCCAGCGATTTTCAACAACTTACGAGGAGTGGTGGCGCCCGAGTTGCGCCAGATCACACATACCCCGGCGAAATCGCCCCCAAGACTGGGGTGGATTCTCGTCCTGGTGTCGGTTTTCCGGTTTGCCCGAACTCACCGCTCGAGCACAACGAACCGCTCCACCTCCACCCGCCGCGGATAGTCGGGATAGAGCGCCAGCCGCCCGGCGTCGCCCGCGCAATCCAGGCACACCACCAGGCCGGGCGGCCCCTCCACCGGCTGTGCGTACCGGGACGAAGCGTTGCGTACCCCCGTGTGCAGGAACCGCACGTCCGCCACCCGCCTCCGCAGCAGCGCCTCGAGCGGATATTCCAGTTGCAGATGGGCGGCGTCGATCCCCACCGTCCGGCGCCCGGATCCGGCAACCCGCTCCACCGTCCGCCGATAGGCGTCCGCGTTGGCCCACTGCCCCATATCGGAGAAATACTGATCCTCGCGCGCCACCCTCAACACGCTCCGCTCGCCCCGCAGCGGCCGCACCCAGTTGTCGAGCGCGGGACGCCGCGCCACATCGAGCAGAAACAGGCACAGCGCCGCCGTCACCACCACGCGCCGCCCCAACCGGTCCACCACCGCCGCCACTGCCGGGGCCCCCAGCACAATCAGCGGCAGAAACAGCCGGGCCATGAACGGCTGCCATTTCAGGTAGGCGCAAAAGGCGACAAATCCACAGCCGAGCGCCGCCAGATACAACCGCTGCCGCCCGCGCCCCACGCAGAATGCGAGCGCCAGAATCGCCAGATGCCAGGGATTCGGAGCATCGGCCTCGTGGTTGGCGTTGCGCGGCGCCGCATAGCGCGTCCACCGCCAGGTCGTGTCCGGATCGTTCGGGTCAAGCCCCAGCCGCTCATGCAGCCCCACCACGCCCGCATACACCGCCCGATTCCACCGCTCGCTCCGCTGCCCCAACTGCTCGGAACCGTTGCGCAGGACATTGGAGACGGTGGGTCCCCACCCAAAGCGTTCATTCCGCCAACGGAAAAATCCATCGCCCTGGGCCGAATCGAAACCCATCGGCGACCCGCTCAGCCCGACATTCCGCACCCACTGTGGAGCGTTCAGCGTCGCCGCGATCACCGCCGCCAGCGCCAGTCTCCGCGACGGCCTCCACCCCAGAATCACCAGTAGCGGCCAGGGCAGAAACAGAAAGGCGGTGGCCTTGGTCAGCATCGCGAGCCCTGCCGCCGCCCCCAGACAAATAATAGGATTCCAGTCCGCCCGCTCCCGCACGCCGAGCGCGAAATACACGGCCAGCACCATCCACATGGCCAGGACGTAGTCGTTCTTGGCGCCCGAACTCGCCAGCACGCCGCAAGGCGCTGTGGCGCAGAACAGCGCGGCCGCCGCCTGTCCTCGAACCGACGCGCCGAACCGCCCGGCGATCGCGGAAACCCCCGCCACGCTGATCACCGAAGCAGTCCACTGCACCAGATTGGCGAGCCAATCGCCGCCCGCCAGCAGGTACGTGTGCAGGACACAATACTCGGCAAACGGCTGCAGCATAATCTGGTTCAGGTAGGGAGTGGGGAAGAACCGTACGCTAGCCTGCTCGGCCCAATAAACCACCCGCGGTAGGTGATAGGCCATCGCGTCCGCGCTATTGGGCGGGCTGAAGACCGCGGTGACGCCGGTCAGCGCGAGCACCAGCCCCGCGCCAGCCAGCACGGCCCAAACACAAGGGTCAAAAGGAATTCTGAGCCTGGGCGGCCGCCCCAGCCGCCATCCGATAACCACCAGCGCAATCGCCCAGCAGATCGCCAGCGGAACCGGCCGCAGCGCGCCGAAAGTGCCCAGCGTTTCGGTGATCGTCACCACGGCCACGCCCGCCAGCGCCACGGCCCGCAAGCCCCAATCGCGCATCAGCGTGCGACGGGGACAACCCGATAGGGCGTTTCGACGTCCAGGTCCGGAGCGATCGCCCCATTCCCGGCCTTGTCGATAGCCTCAACAAAATAAACCAGATCCCACTGGGCCGTGACAAACGCTCCGGGAATCGAAGCGCGGTAGATCCCATCCGCCCCCGCCGTCATAGCCGCGGTTTCGTAGTCTTCGTACTGCGTCATGTGCCGGTACCGCAGCCGGATGGTCCGGATCGCGGCCGGATCCCGAGGTTTCACCGCGATCTCGATCGGCTTTCCAACACGCGCGGTTCCCGGCGCCGGCAATTCGACTTTCGGGCCGTCACCCAGCCCCTTCCGTTCCGGAATCTGCGCCATTTTCGAGGCCGCCCGTTGGGACTCGACCACCGCCAGCCCATCGCGCAGTTTCCCCAGTTCGTCCTTCCAATGCCGCGGGAACCCGACCCTCTCGACGCCAAAGGCCAAATCGTCCCGATACGTGTCCCCGGCCGCCTTCACGATCCCCTCCCAGGCCGCGATCGCCTTTCGTTCGTTCGAGATAGCCCGATCGACGCTAGCCCGGTCCCCGGTCTCCCGGAACAGGCAGTAATCCACCCCGGCCAACAGCCGGAAGGAGTGAAACCGCGCCAGGCCAGCCAGGATCTCTGCGTCGGCGAGCGTCGAAACCAGCTCCTTGCCGGGGTTCGGACCCGCCATCCGTCGCGCCGCCGCCACATGCCGGTCGATCGAGTCAGCCGTCCCGGCGAACCACCGCGAGGTCGCCTCGGGCGTCCGCGCCGCCGTCTCGGTCCCATGCAAAATCGCCAGCGCCCGCTCGTGGACGCTCTGGAACTGTTCGGTGTCCGTCGGCGCCATGGCGGTGTAAGCGGTGAGATCGCCCTGCGGCTGCATCTCCGCCCAGCCCCGAGTGGTAGGAAAATTCCGATAGAGGTAGCTCGCCGCCACAATCCGGGGCAACACCCGGCTCGCCAGGTTCTGCGCCTCGATGGCCTCCCGCCCGGCCGGCCCCATCCGCCGCTCGATCTCGCCGTCCAGGAAGTCGTCCGGCGTCCGGGGGTCGTACGAAACGCGTCCGAACAGCGCAAAAAAGCGCCAATAACGCTCGATTTCGTACTCAAAATAGCGCGTTTTTGCACTCAAAATGGGCCGTTCCGGCGCGTTATGAGCGTCTCCGAGCCCCTTGGTAGCCAGCGGTTCATTTACCTCAAAACTGTTTCCCGCGTAGATCCGCACCGTTTCGACGAATCTTTTCAAGTACTTAGCATCCCCCCACAGCAACAGCCGCGCCGTCCCCCCGGTCCACAACTGCCAGTGCACCCGATACTTTTGCGGGTATTTCAGCATGTCCGCATACCCGTGCCGCCGATTTTTCTGGTCCTGGGGGTTGATGTGGGTGGGGTGGAAGGGCAGACCCATCTGCTCCATCCAATATTTGGTCGAAACGCGCGCCTGCAGGCCCTGGGAGAGGGCGTCCTGGATGATCGAATCGGGTAGTTCCTTGGCTCGGAGGTCGAGTTTCACCGTGGGATGAGCAGCGTGCAGCATTGCGAACACATCGTGCCAAAAACTCTGCATTTCTGACCGTTTGAGGCCCGATTCGTCGTGCATCCGGAACTGGTAGGCGTCGATTTCGGGGAACGTCGCGATGAACTTCGCGAGCGCCGCCTTGGTGTAGGGGACCAGGTTCTGTTCGGTCACGCCGGTGACCAGCCACGGCAAGGCCTTACCCACGGTCGCGTCCGCGCCTTCGATGCCTCCGCCCTGGACGCCACCTCTATATATGTGGTCCCAGATGCCCACGGTTACGTCGATGCCGCGCTCGTGGGCGAGGCGGATCATCGTTTTGAAGGCCGCCGTGTTTTTGCGCTGGCCCTCGGCGGAAAGGCTGGTGAAATGCACCTCGGGGAAGCCGTCGGTGTCGAAGAAGTAGGGGTAGACGGGCGCCAGGAAGCCGCCGTTTTCGTAGCCGAAGATCACCACGAAGCTGTTGATCCGGCTGCGGGCGAGCAGGTCGAAGTAGCGCTCCCAGTAGTGCGGGTCGTAGAGGCGGTTCTCGAAGGTCGGCCGGTGCATCGTGTACATCGAGACGCCTCGTTCGGCGATGTAGGGCGATTCGGCAACGGCGCGCACGTCGGGATAAGTGCGGGCAACCTCGAGGGCGGCGTACATGAGGCCGCGCGAATCACCGCCGCAGAGAATGAGAGCGTCCTTCGTGCGGTGGACGACGAGGGATTCCGGGCGCCGCGGGAGGGGGATACCGGCGGCCTTCAAAGCCTGGGCCGCCGGACCGTTCGAGGATGACAGGCCGGCCAGGATAGTTGCGTCATCCTTGACGGCGCGTTGGAGTTCGGCGATCCCGTGGAGGGCGGGACCGGAAAGGCCGGGATCTGTCACAATGCGCCCGGCGGCCAGGCAGGCGGCGATTACGAATAACGCCAGTGCGCGCATGGTGGAGGTCCCGGCCTTGGGGGATTACACAGTCTTGACCCAGCTCTGGCTGTCGCTGCTCTCGAGCACCTTCGAGAGAAGCTGCATGCCCCAGAGTCCGTCGGCGAAGGTGGGGTAGTCCACCACGGCGTTGGGATCGGCCACCTTGCGATAGAAGCGGCGGTAGAGCTGCTTGTGGGCGTCGTCGTAGCCTTCGCTGTGGCCGCCCGGGAGGTCGGAGAAGCCGGCCGCTTCGGGATAGTAGAGCGAGCCGTCCTTAATAATGATCTGGTTCGGGCTGTTGCGCTCGCCGATCCAGAGTTCGTCGGGACGCTCCTGATTCCAGGCGACGCCTTTCTTCGTGCCGAAGATTTCGAACTGGAAGCGGTTCTTGCAGCCGGCCGAGAGCTGGCTGACCGAGAAGCAGCCGCGGGCGCGATCGCCGAGGCGCAGCAGGACCGTGCCGAAGTCATCGGTGTCGATGGGGATCTCGGTGTAGTCGTCAGGGCTGAGCTTCTTGCCGGTGAAGGTTTCCACCGCGCCCTTGGGCTTCTTGCGCGTCTTGTGGAAGATCTGGAGGTCGGCGCACAGGGAGGTAATCTTGAGGCCGGTGGTGTGCTGGATCATGTCCATCCAGTGGGAGCCGATGTCGCCCATGCAGCGGAGTGCGCCGTTGTGGGCCCGCTCGACGCGCCAGTTGTAGTCGGTGTCGTAGAGCAGCCAATCCTGGAAGTAGGTGCCGTTGACGATGAGGATTTCGCCCAGGTCGCCGTGGGCGATCATCTGGCGGATCTGCTGGACGGCGGGATAGTAGCGGAGGTTGTGGTTCACCGCGTTGGGCAGATTTTTGGCCTTGGCGAGTTCGACGAGTTCCTGGGCTTCGGCCACCGACATGGTCAGCGGCTTTTCGCAGAGCACGGCTTTGCCGGCTTCGAGCGCCGCTTTGGACATGGGCGCGTGGAGGGCGTTCGGCGTGCAGACGTGGACCGCTTCAATGGCGGGATCGGCGAGCAGGGACTGCCAGTCGGCGGTGGTGCGGTCGATGCTGTAGGCGGCGCCGAAACCGCGGGCCTCTTCTTCGGAAACAGCCGCTAGCGCAACCACTTCGACGTTGCCGAGGCGGCGGATCTGTTCGACGTGGACCTTACCCATAAAGCCCGCGCCGAGAACGGCGGTTTTGATTTTGCGCATAACTTGAGTGTACGGATTCCTTTCTCTGAAACGGCCAGAATCACACTCTATCATGGCGCCATGGGTGGGCCTGATGGCGCCGTGTTATCCCTGAAGTGTTGAATCTGACTGCATCGTTGCGCTACTTTGCCGCGCGCCTGGTTCATGGGGACTCGTCGGCGATTGCTCCTTATCTTCGCGAGGGATTGGGGATCGAAGCCCGCGCCCGCAAGCTGGCTGTCCACTGGCGGCCGCACCTGGAGGCGTCACGCGCGGCGCAGGAGCGTTGGTCCACCGAGAGGGGCGGTCGGCTGACGGTGCTGGGCGCTGGTCGTTTGCTCGACTTCTCCCGAACGCTGGCCGGCGACTTCGACCGGCTGCGGTTTGTCGACGCCGATCCGCTGTGCACGCCGTTCTGGCGGGGCGCGTTTCCCGATGGCCATGAGGCGGTGATCGACGACGTCACCGGTTGTCTGCGGGACTGGACGGCGCGGCTTTCAGGACTGAAGAACCGGGACCTGGCGCGGACTCTCGACTGTGTTCGAAGTCTGCGCGCCCCGCCCTTTCCCGCCGCGCCTGGATGGCTGCGGGACTCGGACGCCGTCCTTTCGCTGAATCTGCTGAGCCAGATCGCCGTCGGGTGGCAGGACCGCGTCGAATCGCATTTGATGCGGCGCTTCGGGGCCTCCTTTGTGGAGCGGCATGAGGATGAGTGGCTTGCCGCCGTGAAACCGAGCGGCCGCAGCCTGGCGGAGGCGCACCTCACCCTGCTCAATGGCTCCGGCGCGCGACGGCTGCTGCTGATTACGGACCTGCTGTATCTGGAGTATCAGGGCCTCGAGCGGAATTACTCGCGCCGGCGCTGGGAGGCGCCTCCGGTCCGCTGGCAGGATGGACAGTGGCGGAACGATTCCGCGTCGCCGCTCGAATGCGAGTCCTACTCGGCGCTGTGCGGGCTCGACGATCCGGCCGCGCTGCTGCCCGATTACCGGGAAGTGTGGCGGGATCAATGGCTCTGGCACATTCGCCCGCGGGGGACCGAGCCGCCCGCCGGGTCGGGCTCCGTGCATCTGGTGGGCGCGTTTGCGTTCGAGAACCGACGCACGTTATAGAATTGCGTTGAGGCACGAATGAAAGCACCGTTTTCAAAAACAACTCTCCTCTGTACTGTTCTATTCGCGTTGTGCGGCCCAGTGGCCGTCTTCGGTCAGAATAAGGCGATCGGCTTCAAGCAGGGCATGCCGTTCAGCGATGGATACGTGGCGGGCAATACGCTGTACGTGGCGGGACAGGAGGGACCCACGAACGGGAAACTCGAAGGAACCGACATCACGCAGCAGACCACGAACTCGATCGCCGCAATCGAACGGATCGTCAAGAAGGCCGGCTTCCAGATGACCGATATCGTGTCGGTGACGGTGTACATCGCCGACCTAGCCGATGTTCCGAAGATGAATGAAGTCTACAAGAAGCTGATGCCCGATCCCAAGCCGGCTCGCGCCACGGTGCAGGTGGCGGGGTTGATCGGCGGGGCGAAGATCGAGATCTCCGCTATCGCCGTGAAGCAGTAGAGCGGCGCAGGCGAACCTGGACGTCGTTGGCGCGCGTTCGAACCGGTGGGCTGATGCATACTGGAGATGGATGCCGTTGAAGAGGACAATACAGGTTCGCATCAGCCGCGGCGAGGATCAGTTTGTCGCTGAGTGCCTGGACCTCCCGGTCGTCACGCAGGCCGCCACGCTCGACGAGTTGACGCAGAACATCCGTGAAGCGATTGGACTGCACCTGGACGGTGAGGATCTGGAGTCCCTCGGCCTGGCTCCAAATCCCACCATCCTGGCGACGCTTGAACTCGAAGCCGTGGCTTGATGCCGAGGCTCCGCAACCTGTCCGGCGAAGAGGTACTCGAGATCCTCCGGGGCTTCGGATTTGAGCGCTTCTCGCAACGCGGGAGCCACGTCAAACTCCGGCGCACGGCAGGCGGCCACGTCCAAACGCTTACCGTTCCGATTCACAAGGAACTGGACAAAGGCACGTTGCAGGCGATCCTGCGCCAGGCGTCCCGGTTCGTACCCGCGACCGAGCTTCGCGGCCAGTTCTACGGCGATTAACCAGGTTCGCCTCGCCTACCGACGCGCGGCGGAGGCGAAGATCGCGTCGATCACCTGCATGTTCGCCACCGAGTCCTCGAGCGGCGTCGGGACTTCCCCGCCCTCCCGGATCGCCTTCGAGAATGCGTCGCCCTGTAGCGTGTACTGGTCGCACACCGCGAACGTTTCCGCCACAGCGCCTGCTCCCGCCAGTTCCTTGCCGTCGTCGATGAAGATGCGGGCCGGTTTGTCCGGCGGCGCGTTGAAGGGAATCTCCACGTCGATGCGCCGCTGGGTCCCGATCACCTGCACCCGTTGGTAGGGCGTCATCTGCGTGCCGCACGTGAACACCGAGTGGCCCACGCCGAAGTCGAGCAGCGCGGACGTCAGACGGTCGACGCCCATCACCGGGTCGCGCTCCACCGCGCCCGCTACGTGCAGCGGCTCACGCTCGAACAGGAATCGCGAGATCTGGATCGGATAGCAGCCGATGTCCATCAGACCGCCGCCTCCGATATCCGCCTGGTTGCGGATGTTGTTCGGATCCTGGTTCGTATAACTGAACGCGCCGACGATGGCTCGCAGGTCGCCGATGGCCTTCGAACGCACCAGTTCCCGCACCCGCAGCCACTGCGGATGCGTGCGCACCATGAACGCTTCGCCGATCTTGACGCCGGTGCGGTCCCGCGCGGCGATCAGCGCCCGCGCCTCATCGGCGTTCAGGCCGATGGGCTTTTCGCACAATACGTGCTTGCCCGCCTGGGCCGCGCGGATCGACCACGGGACGTGCAGGTGGTTTGGCAGCGGATTGTACACCGCCTCAATCGCGGGATCGGCCAGCATCTCCTCATACGAGCCGTAGGCGCGCGGGATGCCGAGCTTGTCGGCTGCCGCCTGAGCCTTCGCCAAATCGCGCGAGGCGATTCCGGCGATCTCGCACAACGCCCCGCGCTGCATGGCGGGAATCACTTTCACCGTCGCGATCTTCGCGACGCCCAATACTCCCCAGCGAACTTTGTTCATGAGTTACTGTCTCGAAGCCGGCGGCACCACGTTGTTCATGCGCGCGTAGACGGCCATCTGTCCGTAGTGGTCGAAGCTGTGCCAGATGGCCACGTTCACCATGTAAATGCGCGGGGTTTTGTTCTTTCCGAACGCCGATTGCACCATGTCCATGGAGTTGGCGGCGCTCAGCATGGCGGTGGCCTTGTGCGCGTAGGCGAAGGAGTCCTTCAGGTACTTCACCACATCCGCCTTGGTCTTGAGCGTGGTGGGGCCGTTCTCCTTGGCGTCGGTCGAACTCGGGTTCTTCTCGCCGAGCGCGGCCGATGACACCGCGTAGGTGACGTAGGCGATGTGGCTCACCTGCTGGCTGAACGTGCGGACGTCCTTGAAGGCGCCGTCCTTGGGAGCAAAGGCGTACTTTTCGGCGGGCATGGCCTCGGCGAGCGACACGACCTCGCGCTCCACGGAGGTCAACTGCTGGTCGAAGATCTTGCCCATCGTGGGCGGAGCCGGATCGGCGGCCAATACCGGCAACGCGGCCAGGGCGGACAGCGCGAGGAATCGGAAGTTCACGTGAATCTCCATCAGGGCATTGTATCCCGCCCGGCCTGTAACTTCGTCGAACTCCGGCTGTAGTTTTCTCGTAGGACTTCATACAGAGGACTTATGCACCGTTATCTGACACTGGCCGCCGCCGCGCTCCTGGCCGGCGGCTGCGCGATCGCCCAGGAGGGAAGGTTCGAACGGACGCTCTCGGTGAACGGGCCGCTGAACCTGGATGTGGAGACGGACGCCGGCGGAATCGTCGTCAACGCCGGACCGGCGGGCTCCATTCAAATCCGCGGGATTCTGAAACCGTCGCAGAGCGGGTGGCTCTCCGGCGCGGCGTTCGGCGACGTCGGGGAACGGATCCGGCGCATTGAGAGCCATCCGCCCATTGTGCAGAACGGCGGCACGGTCCGCGTCGGCCACTTGAGCCGCAGCGAAACGCGCGGCATACAGATGCGCATTGAGATCACCGCGCCGCCGCAGACACGGCTGCTGGCCCGGGCCGATTCGGGCGGCATTCGCGTGGAAGGCATCCAGGGGCCGGCCGACCTTAAGACAGACTCGGGCGGCGTGCGGGTTCGCAATATCGGCGCGGATGTGCGCGCAGCCACCGATTCGGGCGGCATTCACGTGGAGGGCGTGCGCGGTTCCGTCCATGCTCGCGCGGATTCGGGCGGCATTGAGGCGTACAACGTGGCGGGCGCGATCGACGCCGAGACGGATTCCGGCGGGTTGCACCTGGGACAGACCAAGGCCGACACCATCCGCGCCCGCACGGATTCGGGCGGCGCCGAGATCAAGCTGGCGCGGGCTTCCGGCTACGACGTGCGCGCCGTTTCCGATAGCGGACACGTGAGCGTTTCCGAGCTTACGGTGCGCGGGACGTTGTCGCGGCATCGGGCCGAGGGCCGCGTGCGCGGGGGCGGTCCGCTGGTGGACGTGCAGGTCGGCTCAGGGCACGTCAGCGTTGAGTGAGGGAGGGTTGGCGGCGCCCCATCTATCTCGGAAATTCGGAGTTGATTCCGACGGATAAGTCGGTCGGATTGGTCCAATTCTGGTGTATACTCGCCAGAAATCGACGCTGTTAAGGACTCTTGTCCCACGTCGCACGGAGTCTCGAGCCTTCGATGGATTGGACCACATGCGACATAACCCGCGCGGATTTGTAATCTACCTCGCGCTGATTACGCTAATCCCACACGTAATCGCGCAGACCGTGGAAACGAGAGTCGGCAACCTCGAAAAGAGGACGGGCGAACACACCAAGAAACTCGAGAAACACGATAGCCAGATCTCGGAACTGGGTGAGAAGGCAGCGGGCGCCGAACAGAAGGCGGCGGCGGCCGACGCCAAGGCGACTCAACTCCAGAACCAGGTGGTTCCGGATTTGAAGAAGAAGATGGACGAGGTGGGTGAGAACTCGGGAGTCACCCGTCGCGACCTCGACCGGTTCTGGGTCCTGCTGGCCGCGGTGCTGGTGTTCTTCATGCAGGCTGGATTCAAGTGCCTGGAAGTGGGCGTGGCGCGCCGCGAGCACGACACGCCGGTGGGCCTGATGAACCTGATGAACTGGCTGGTGCTGTGCGTGGTGTTCTATGTGGCCGGTTTCGGGTTGATGTTCGGCGCGACGTTCCGGGGCTGGATCGGCGTGGATCTGTTTTTTCCGACGGCGGCCGCGGTGGAGAGTTCGTATCATCCGCTCGGGATGGAGTTCTTTCTGTTCCAGTTGGCCTTTGCGGCCACGGCGGCCACCATCGTGGACGGCGCGATGGCGGAGCGCACGGCGCTGCACCCGTATTTCATCGGAACGGTTCTGTGTGGACTGCTGGTGTATCCGGTTTTCGGCCATTGGGCATGGAACCCGAACGGATGGCTGAAGAACGTGGGCGGATACTCGTTCCACGACTTTGCCGGGTCCACGGTGGTGCACTCCGTGGGGGCCTGGATGTCGGTGGCAGGAGTCCTGGCCGCGGGCCCCCGGCGGTTCCGATTCACCGAGCCCGCCGGCGAGTTTCGCTCGAACAGCCTGGGCTACGCGGTGCTCGGCGTCATCATGCTGTGGTTCGGGTGGTGGGGGTTCAACGGCGGCAGCCAGCTGAAATACGACGGCAGCATCGCCTCCATCATTCTGAACACGAACCTGGCGGGGGCCTCGGCGGGCATCGCCGCCTACTATCACGCCAGACGGAGCGGGAACAACGTGGCGGCGAAGCTGATCGGCGGCGTGCTCGGGGGATTGGTGGCGATCACGGCGGGCTGTGACGTCGCTTCTCCGGCCAGCGCGCTGGTGATCGGGGCCACGGCGGGCATAGTTCACAACCTGGCGTTCGACTGGATCTCCCGGCCGCACCGGTTGTTTTCAAGACAGGTGAACCTTGACGATGTGGCCGGCGCGATTCCGGTGCACGGAGCGTGCGGGATCTGGGGCACGTTCATGACGGGAGTGGTGATCGCGCTCGGGCCGAAGGGGAATTTCGGCCATGTCGCCGTGCAGTTGCTGGGCATCGCGGCGGCCCTGATTTATGCCGGGCTGATGTCGTGGGCGCTGTACTGGATCGTGGAGCAGATCTGGGGGCTTCGCGTGTCGATCCTGGACGAAGACGGCGGCCTGGCCGACCCGCTGCTGATCGATTACCAGGGAACTTTGCGCGTGTCCGTACTCCGCGCCTGGGGATCGTGGAGCCGATTCCGGAACTTCGCCGAGTACATGCGCTCGGTGCAGCAGCACAGTCCAGGAGCGCGGCAGGCCCGCCAGGAGGTGACGGCGGCGCTCGCGGCGGGCCGGACACAGTTCATTCGCGAGGACGACACGATGGCCACGGAAAGGGACGTGAACACCGCGCTCGACAATCACTTCAATTGAGCTTCAGCCGCTTCAGGTTCGCCGCGGCGGACCGGCTGCCGGCTTCCGACGCGCGCCGATACCACTGGATGGCTTCCGCGAAATCGGGGGGCAGACCGTCGCCGCCGCGCTCGAGCAGGAGGCCCAGCCGGTTCATCGATTCCACGATTCCGCCGCGAGCCGCCCGGACGTGCCATTCGCGAGCCCGCGACAGGTCCTTCGCAACGCCCAGTCCCGTTTCGAACAGGACCGCGAGGTTGTACATCGCCTGCTCGTGGCCCGCCTCGGCGGCCAGCCAGAACAGCCGGAAGGCGGCCTTGTGATCGCGTTCCTGGTGCTTCTGTCCAGCCTGTTTCACCAGCGCCTCGACGGACAGCGGCTCGGTGGCGGGCGGCGGAGGGGTGTGGTGCGCGGCCGACAGCGCGCGAGTGAACTCCAGACACGATCCGTACCGGCCGTCTCTCGCCTTGTCGAACGCCCGGGCGAATACGGCCTCCACGTTGCCCGAGATGGATCGGCCACCGTTCGGCCCGCGCCACTCAGGACCCGTCACCGTGTCCACGATGAACGGGCGGGCCCCGGTGAGGGCTTCGTAGGCGGTGACCGCGAAGCTCCAGCGGTCGAAGTCGGGAGCGGCAGGGTAACCGGCGAGATGCTCGAACGACATGTAGGGCGGGGTGCCGAGAACTGCTCCCGGCGGGGTTACCGTGGCTAGCCCGAGGTTGATCTTCGCGATGCCGAAATCCATGACCTTGGCGACGCCATCCTTGCGGATCATGATGTTCGCTGGCTTGACGTCGCGATGAACGACATCCATGCCGTGCGCGTAATCCAACGCGACGGCGACCTGATCGAGGATTCCGAGAGCGCCGGCCGGAGCAAGTCCGGCGGCGGCGATCAGGTCTCGCAGGGTGGAGCCGTCGACATATTCCATGACGATGAACTTGCGCCCCTGGTCCACGCCGAGGTCGTAAATCGCCACGATGCCCGGGTGGTGGAGTTTGGCGGCTGTCTTCGCTTCCACATCGAAACGGCGGCTCAGATCCTCGGCGTCCGGGTTGCCGCAGAGTTCGTCGGTGCGGATCACCTTGATGGCGACTTCGCGCCCCAAGCGTGGATCTTCGGCGAGATAAACCACGCCCCAGCCGCCCTTCCCCAACTCACGACGGACCTGATACCGATCAATATTCACCATCTGAGCGGAAGCGCCGGCGCCATGGTGCGTGCGCGGCTCCTTAGCCGGATATCATAGCATCCGGCCGCCGGCGGATCGGTCCGATTAACCGGCGGTAATCTCGATGGGATTGCCGTCGGGGTCGGCCACGACGCTTTCATAACAGCCGTCGCCGGTGGTGCGCGGGGCGCTCAACAGGGGCGCGCCGGCGGCGGCCATCCGGCGGGTCAGCGCGTCCACCGATTCGCGCGAACCGACGCATACGGCGAGGTGCGCGGGGCGGGGCGATTCGACGGGGCTCGACATGATCTCCAGGCGGGGGCCGCCGGCGAGCGTCAAGAAATAGGACGCAAACGGGCGGACACGGCTGTCGTACCGAGGGCCGGCGACCGCGCCGAACCAACGCTCGAAGAAGGCGCGGGAGCGCTCCAGATCGGAGACGTAGAGGGCAACGTGCTCGAGCGACGGAGCGATCGGGGGGACGCGCGCGGCGGCGGCTTCCGCGAGGTCGATCAGATGGTCGATGGCGGCGAGCGCCGGCGATGCGATGACGGCGCGGACGGCGGCGGCCCAGTCGGGCGGCAGGTGCGTCAGCAGACGCTTCTCGCCGGGATGCGGCTTCTCCTCGGCCGCAAACCAGATGTCAAAGACGCTGGCCAGCAGCGCCGTCACGCGGTGATTCACGCTGACGGCGTCGTTTCGGGCGAGCGCCAGCTCGATCTGCCGGCGATAGCAGGACTGGTTGCGACCCACCACAGGCAGGTTCCTGTCGATGATGGCCCGGCGCAACGGGGCCGGATATGGGACTGTCGCGCGCTGCCGCAACTGCCCGTACCAGCCGCGTGGATCGGCGAGCGGCGTCGAATGGAGCACGTTGAACCAGAAGCAGGTGGTGTAGCCGAGTGAGGCTTCAAAGCGCGTCAGCACCTGGTCCAGGCGATCCTCAATCCAGCCGGGCGAGCGGTACATTACGTCGATGCGCGCGCCGGTAGCGTCGTCGATCCACTCGTCGCCGTGCTCCCAGAAACGGTTGCCCACTTCGCCGGAAGGGCCGGCTAGCGCGCGGCGGAACGGGACCGGCAGATCGCGCACGGCGTAGACGTAGAGGTCGCAGTCGGATTCCGAGTCGTCTGCGCCGGCGCCGCGCGATCCGCCGAGCGCCACGGCCAACACCTCCGGCCGGCGGCCGAACTCCTCCGCGATCGCGCGGAGGAGCCCTTCAACGGAGTCGCCGGTCATGCGCTAATCGAACATGCCTTCAAACAGCGGGCTGGTGAGGTAACGTTCGCCGGAATCGGGCAGGATCACGACGATGGTCTTGCCGGCCATCTGCGGTTCGTGGGCGACGCGCACGGCCGCCGCCACGGCCGCCCCGCAACTGATGCCCGCCATGATGCCTTCCTCTTTCGCCAGCCGGCGCGCCATGTCGATGGCGTCGTCGTTGGTCACCTGCTCGATACGGTCCACCAGCGACAGGTCGAGGACGTCCGGGATGAATCCGGCGCCGATGCCCTGAATCTTGTGCGGGCCGGACTTCAGCGGTTCGCCCCGCAGTTTCTGGGTGATGACGGGGCTGGCGGCGGGCTCCACGCCGATTGAGACGATGGGCTTCTGGCGGTCCTTCTTGATGTAGCGCGAGATGCCGGTGATGGTGCCGCCGGTGCCAATGCCCGCCACCAGCGCATCCACCGCGCCGCCGGTGTCGTTCCAGATCTCGGGGCCGGTGGTCTGGAAGTGGATTTCGGGGTTGGCGGGATTCTTGAACTGCTGGAGCAGGACGTAACGGTCCGGGTCGGAGGCCACCATTTCCTCGGCCTTGGCGATGGAGCCCTTCATGCCCAGCGCGCCCTCCGTAAGGATCAGTTTCGCTCCGAACACCCGCAGCACCTTGCGCCGCTCCGACGACATTGTCTCCGGCATGGTGAGCGTCACCGGATAGCCGCGCGCGGCGGCGACAAAGGCCAGGGCGATGCCCGTGTTGCCGCTGGTGGGCTCGATCAACTCCTTTCCGGGCGCGAGCAGACCGCGCTTTTCCGCGTCCCAGATCATCGCCGCGCCGATGCGGCACTTCACCGAATAGGCGGGGTTGCGGCCCTCGATCTTGGCGAGGATCGTGGCCGGAGCCCCAGCCGTTACGCGATTCAGGCGGACCAGCGGGGTCCGGCCGATGCTAAGCGAGTTGTCTTCGAAAAACAAGAGAGCCTCCCGATGTTCCGGCCTCAGATGTCCCAGTTGGGGACGTAGCGGGCCTGCCGCTCATTCCACATGCGGACGACGTCGGCGAACGACATCTGGTCCACCACGCCCGAAACGGCGTCGTCCACCCGGCGCCAGACTTCGCCGAAGGCGTCGTCGTCGTTCTTGCGCGAGGAGGAGCGGGCGCTGCGGCCGCCTTCGACGAAGCGAAGGACTTCGCCCACGGTGATGGCCGACGCGGAACGGGCAAGCAGATAGCCGCCCTCGGCGCCGCGCCGGGACTGAACGAATCCCCCCTGCTTCAACCCAGCGAGGATAAGCTCCAGGAACTTCTGCGGGATCTTCTGGCGCTGCGCGATATCCGCTATTCGCACCGGTTCTTCATTATCGCGGGACGCCAAATCGAAGATGGCGTGCAAGGCGTATTCGCCCTTGACTGAAATGTTCATTTCCTGACCCTGTCCGGCAACCTGGCCGGACGCTTCCATCGTATTTCGTCATGAGCATTGTAGTGAGTGCAATCGGGCGGTGTCCAGCGCTGCCGGGTGGCGGCCTACACTGGAGCATGACCCTACGCATTCTTTTTCTCCCGCTAGCAGTGTGTCTGGTCGCTTTCGGACAACCGGCGGACCTGGTATTACGGCATGGGAAGGTGGTGACGCTCGAGGCCGGCGCGCCGGTGGTTCAGGCGCTTGCCGCACGCGGGGAGCGCATCGTGGCGGTGGGCAGCGACGCCCAGATGGCGAAGTTGATCGGGCCGAAAACCAAGGTCATCGACCTGGGGGGCAAGACCGCCATCCCCGGTTTCATCGAAGGGCACGCGCATTTCACCATGACCGGGCAGTTTCGCATGAGCCTGAATCTGCGCGAGGCGCGAAGCTGGGACGACATCGTGGCGCAGGTGCGGCGGGCCGCCGCGCAGGCGAAACCCGGCGATTGGATCGTCGGGCGCGGATGGCACCAGTCGAAATGGTCGAAGGCGCCGGAGCCGAACGTCGACGGTTTCCCGATTCATACGGAGTTGAGCAAAGCCGCGCCGAACAACCCCGTGCTGCTGAATCACGCGAGCGGGCACGCCTCATTTATTAATGAAGCGGCAATGAAGGCGGCGCGGATCACGCGCGACACGGCGTCTCCTTCGGGCGGGGCCATCCTGAAGGACGCGCAGGGCAATCCCACGGGCCTGTTGCAGGAGCGGGCGCAGGGATTGGTGACGCGAGCCTACGCGGAATGGCAGGCGCGCCGCAGCGCCGCCGAGCGGGCCGCAGATCTTCGAAAGTCCGTCGACCTCGCAGTGGATGAATGCCTGGCGAAAGGCGTCACCAGTTTCCAGGACGCCGGGTCGCCGTTTGAAACGGTGGACCTGCTCAAGTCGATGGCGGAACGCGGCGACCTGAAGCTGCGCCTGTGGATGATGCTGCGCGCTTCCAACACCGACCTGGGACCGAAGCTCGATCAGTACCGTATGATCGGCGCGGGCGGGAACTACCTTACCGTGCGGGCGATCAAGAAGCAGATCGACGGCGCACTGGGGCCCCGCGGCGCCTGGTTGCTGGCGCCCTACGCCGACCTACCGGCGGATGCGCCCAACCGGAGCGGAATGAATACCGAGGATCCCGCCGACATCCGCCGCACCGCGGAATTGGCCATCGCCCACGGCTACCAGCTATGCGTGCACGCCATCGGCGACCGCGCCAATCGCGAAGCGCTCGACATCTTCGAGGATGCGTTCAAGGCCCATCCCGACAAGAAGGGGCTCCGCTGGCGGATCGAACACGCCCAGCACCTGAGCGCCGCCGACATTCCCAGGTTCGGCCAATTGGGCGTGATCGCGGCGATGCAGGGAGTGCACTGCACGTCGGATGCTCCTTATGTTCTGGCACGGTTGGGCCATGACCGGGCCGAGGAGGGCGCCTACGTCTGGCAGAAGCTCATGAAGTCCGGAGCCGTCGTGGGCAACGGGACGGACTCCCCGGTGGAGGACGTCAGCCCGCTCGCCTCCTATTACTCCACCGTCAGCCGGAAGTTGAAGGACGGGTCGGTGTTCTTCTCCGATCAGCGGATGAGCCGGGAGGAAGCCTTGCGCTCCTACACCATCCAGAACGCCTACGCGGCCTTCGAGGAGAACCTGAAGGGCACGTTGAAGGTAGGCAAACTGGCCGACGTCACCGTGCTTTCGCGGGATATTCTCACCATCCCGGAAGACGAAATCCCGTCCACCGACGTGCTGTACACCATCGTCGGCGGCAAGGTCCGCTACGAAGCGACTCGCTGAATCCGGCCGCCGCAGGATCCCCGGGGGGCGCGTCCAACGTCCATAGACGCACGCCGCGCCCACCCGCGGGTCGATCATGTCAGCCGCGCGGCATAGAATAGAGCCGTGAATCGCATCGTGCTCGCGGCGCTCGCCGCCATCGCCATCGCCGGCGCGCAAACGCCCGCATCGTCCAACGTCCCGGGCGCGGAATACCCGGCCGTTCACCCGGACCGACGCGTGACCTTCCGGATCGCCGCGCCCAGCGCGCAGAAGGTTCAACTCATGCCCGGCGGCGATGACAACGGGCTCGGCAAGGGTCCCTTCGAAATGGCTCGGGATGACAAAGGCGTCTGGACTGTCACGATTCCCCCGGCCGTCCCTGGATTCCACTACTACTGGTTCCTGGTCGACGGAGTTCCTTCCAACGATCCCGGCTCTCGGGCATTCTTCGGCTGGAGCAAGGATTCGAGCGGCGTCGACGTCCCCGACTCCGCCGCCTCATTTTATGAGGTGAAAGACACGCCCCACGGCGAAATACGCATCCACTGGTATTACTCGAAAGTCACCGCCATGTGGCGGCGCATCCATGTCTACACGCCGCCCGGTTATGACTCGGGTAAGTCGCGATATCCGGTTCTGTACCTACAGCATGGCGCCGGCGAGAACGATTCGAGTTGGCCGAACCAGGGCCGCGCGGGATTCATCCTGGACAATCTCATCGCGGAGCGGAAGGCCGTGCCGATGATCGTGGTGATGGAGAACGGAATGGTGGCGCCCCGCGCCGGGTTCGTCCCGCCCGCCGATGGCGCGGCGCGCGGCCCCAACCGGCGCAATGAGGCGTTCGGGGATCTGGTCACCACGGAACTCATCCCCATGGTCGACGCAACCTACCGCACCCAGGCCGATCGCGCGCACCGCGCCATCGCGGGACTTTCGATGGGAGCGGGACAGGCCATGCAGATTGGCCTGGCGAATCTCGATCTGTTCTGCGCAATCGGCTCGTTCAGCGGCGGCGCCGCGCGTAACTTCGATGCGAAGACGTCGAACGGCGGGGTCTTCGCGGATGCGGACGCGTTCAACAAGAAGGTCCGCGTGTTCTGGATCGGCGCCGGATCGGCCGAACCGCCACGATCCACGGCGGCCAAAGCCATGGTCGAGGGGCTGAATCAGGCGGGCATTCACGCAGTCTGGTTCGAGTCGCCCGGCACTTCCCACGAGTGGCAGACCTGGCGTAAGTCTCTCTATGACTTCGCGCCGCGCCTGTTCCGGTAACTCGCCACGCTAACTCGGCTGCTACGATAAGAGAGACTGCGACTTCGCCGGCAACCTGGAGGACCCTTGGCGTCACTCGATTTGCGGCCGCTATCTCTCGGCGAGATACTCGACCGGACCTTCTCGCTCTACCGGTCGCATTTTCTGCTCTTTATCGGCATTGCGGCCATACCGTCGGCGGTGAATCTGGCCGCGAATCTGATCCAGGTGGGCTTGAACGCCTATCTGCTCAAGTCGGCGCCCGAATCGATGATGGCCGGCCTGACGATCGGCGTCGCCCTCCGCGTCGTGTTCATGCTGATCGCCGTGGTCTGCTACTTCGTATCGCAGGCGGGCTCGGTGCGGGCGGTGTCGGAACTCTATCTAGGACGTGAAACCACCATTACCGCGTCGCTCGGCGGCGTTCGGGAGCACATCGCTCCGCTGTTCGGAGTCTTTGCGCTCAGCGTGCTCCTGGTGGGATTCGGGCTGCTGCTGCTCATCATCCCCGGCCTCTACGTGGCGATGCGACTCATGATCGCCAGTTCCGCGGTGGTGATCGAAAAGAGAGGACCGGCGGAGGCCCTGCGCCGAAGCTGGGACCTTGTGGCCGACAACGTCGGGCGCGCTTTCCTGATCGTTCTGCTCGGCCTGGTGATCGGGCTCGCGCTGACGGCGCTGTTCGAGGTCCCCTTCCTGGTCATGATGTTCTTCGCCAGGGATAATCCCGGCATGCTTCAGGCGGCCCAGGCGCTGGTCGCGCTGGGTTCGTTCGTCGCCGCGACGCTCGGCAGCCCCATCGGCCTGATCGCCAATTCCCTGTTCTACTTCGACCTGCGCGTCCGCAAGGAGGGATTCGACCTGCAGTACATGATGAACCCCGACCAGGCCATCTCCGGTCCTCGGACATCGATGCCCTCCATCGCGCCGTGAGAGTCGCCGTCGCAGTCCTGCTGGCTTCCGCCGCCTGTCTCGCGGCGGCCGACGCACGGTGGACGCCCGGTTCGCTTGCCCCCGAACTGCGCCGACTGGCCGCCGAGGCGCGCTCCGGCCCGCCCGCTCCCGCCGATGACCGTTGGACCGTGGATGCGGGCGGCCAGCAGTTCGACATCCGCCTTCCGCGCGGACTCACCCGCGATCAGCGAGCCGAATGGCTGGAGCAGCGCGCACGCCGACTGGAGGAATATGCGAGCGCAAGCGACGACGACAACCGGGCGCCCGCGCAACTCCGCGACATCCTCAACCGGCGCGAGTTCGCGGGCGTCGGTCCCCCTTCGGCATGGGAGTTGGCGAAGCAGAAGATCCAGGAGTGGTTCCGCGACCAGTTGCTGCGCATTTTCGCATTCGCCGCCCAACATCCTTCCGGCAGCCGGATCCTCTTCTGGACGCTGATTTCCGCCGCGCTGGGCGCTATCGCCTGGATCCTGATCAGGATATGGCGTCGCGAGACCATCGCGCTGAGGCTAGAGCCGGCGGCCCTTGTCATCGGCCGGATGAACCGCCCCGAGTGGCTGGAAGCGGCCCGGCGCGCTGCCGGCTCGGCGGACTGGCGCGAGGCCGTCCGTTGTCTTTACTGGGCCGGCATTGTAGCGCTGGCCGAAACCGGCGTCGTACCCGGAGACCACGCCCGCACGCCGCGCGAATATCTCAGATTGACCGCCGGCGCCGCCTGCCGGGAGCCGCTGGCGGCCCTCACTGACCGGTTGGAGCGCGCCTGGTACGCGGGACTGCCCGCGAATTCCGGCGATTACGAAGAATGCCGGAAATGTTTGGAGGCCCTTGGATGCAAGGTCAACTGACCGCCGGGGACCGCAAACTTCTCGGATGGACGGGGGCGGTGCTGGCGGTCCTGCTCGCCGCATCCGTCCTGGTCGCGCCCGTGCAGGACGAAGGGTTGGACGCGCCGCCCTCCTCCTATTCCTCGTCGTCAGCCGGCGCGCGCGCGGCATGGCTGCTCATTCAGGAACTGGGCTATCCGGCGCGCCGGTGGGAGCAGTCGGTGGTGGACCTGCCCGATCCCGGCCGCGGAGTCACACTGATCCTGGCCGAGCCGACGCAGGAACCCACCGAAGCCGAACGTGCGGCGATTCTGCGCTTTGTCCGGAGCGGGGGACGCATCCTGTTCTGTGGTGGCCGGGTCAGCAGCTTTGTCCCGGCGCCGCCCACCGCGCCCGGGCGGTACGAATGGGAGACATTCCCGACCACCTATCCGAGCTATGTGACGCGCGGCGTTAGGACCGTGGCGATGCGGCCCCAATCGGCGTGGGTCACTCTGGCGCCCTCGCAAGTGGCGCTGGCCGGCCACGATGGCCGCACCACGGTGGCCTCCTGGGCCATCGGCGATGGCGAGGTCATCTGGTGGGCGGCCGGTTCGCCCCTCACCAACGGCGGCGTTACGCGCGAGGATAACCTGCGGTTGTTTCTGAATTCGGTGAATGGGCCGTCCGGGCGGCCTGAATCCGTTCTATGGGATGAGTATTTCCATGGCCATCAAGGCTCCTTGTGGAGTTACACCCGCTCGACTCCGATCGGCTGGGGCGTCGCGCAGATTGGCTTGCTGGCAGCCGCCATTTTGTTCACCTACGCCCGGCGGCGCGGCCCGGTCATGATCGCCGTCGAGCCGGTGCGCCTGTCGCCCGTCGAGTTCGTCGAAACGATGGGCGGCTTGTATCGGCGCGCGGGCGCGGCCCATGTAGCGGTGGCGATCATCGGCCGGCGGGTCCGCGGCGAGTTGCTGCGACGGCTCGGGCTGCCGCTGTCCGCATCGAACCAGGACGCTGGAAGCGCCGCGCGCGAACGTTTCGGAGTCGAAGGCTTGGGCGGCGCGCTCGATCAGGCGGAGCGTGCCGCCGACGCCCCTGGAATCACGGAGGCAGCGGCGCTCAACGCGGTGCGGGACATCGAGAGCTTTACCCTGAAATAGGAGAACCCACAGTTGACCAGAATCTCTGAACTTGCGGCGCACCTTCGCGGGGAACTGGCGAAGGTCATCGTCGGACAACGCGAGTTCGTCGACCAGTTGCTGGTGGTGCTTTTGTGCGGCGGCCATGCCTTGGTGGAGGGAGCGCCCGGCCTGGCTAAGACGCTTGCCGTCAAGACCGTCGCGCGCGTGTGCGGCCTTGGATTCCAACGCGTACAGTGCACGGCCGATCTCATGCCGAGCGACGTCACCGGCGGCAACGTCTTCAACCTCGCGTCGAACTCGTTCAGCCTGCACAAGGGCCCTGTGTTCACCGACCTCCTGCTGGTGGACGAAATCAACCGCACCCCGCCGCGCACTCAGGCCGGTCTGCTCGAAGCCATGGAGGAACGTCAGGTCACCATCGACGGCGAGCGCCACCCGTTGCCCGGGCATTTCACCGTTCTCGCCACGCAGAACCCCGTGGAGTTCGAGGGCACATACCCGCTGCCCGAGGCGCAACTGGATCGCTTCCTGCTGAAGATCAGGATCGGTTACCCGTCGGCCGAGGAGGAGACCGAGATCGTCAGCCGCCACGCCGCGCTGGTGGATCCGCGCGATCTGGAGCGCACCCCGGTGACTCCGCTGGAGCCCGGCGCGCTCGACGCCGCCCGCGCCGAAACCGCCGCCATCCGGGTGGAGCCCTCACTGCTCGCCTATGCCGTCGCCGTCGCACGGCGCACCCGTGATTGGCCGTCATTGTCGTTGGGCGCAAGCCCCCGCGCCGCCATCGCCTTGCTGTTCGCCTCCCGCGCCCTGGCCGCCATCGACGGACGCGATTACCTGTTGCCCGACGACGTGAAGGCCGCCGCGGGCCCGGTGTTGCGGCATCGCGTGATGCTGAAGCCGGAGGCGGACCTTGAGGGGCTGACTCCGGACGACATCGTCCGCCAGGTGCTGGCGTCGGTGGAGGTACCCCGGTAAGGGCGGCCAATGACGCAAGGTCCACTGACGCCCGCCGCTGTCCGCGCGCACGCCGCGCCTGCCGGACATGCGCCGGCGGCGTTCGGACGGCGGTTCTTCATCGCCCTGGCGATCGGGCTGGTGTGGCTCGCGCCCGCCTGGTGGGCGCCCGAACTCATCTTCGCCATGCTGCTGTGGGACATCGCCCTTATCGCGGCGTGGGCCGTCGACCTGCGGCGCATTCCGAAGCCCTTCGCCATCGAAGCCGCGCGCGTTTGGAGCGAACCGCTCACGCTGGGCGCCGCGGCGGACGTGCGCGTCGAATTCGGCAATGCGTCGAACACCATGCTCCGCCTGTTCTGGATCGACGACACCCCGTATGAGCTGCGACGCGAACCGCCCTTGGGAGAAGTCGTGGTGGGTGCGGGCGGCCACGGCGAGGCGCGGTACGAAGCCGACCCGGGTCAGCGCGGCGACCTGTCGCTCGGTCTGCTGCACCTTTCCATGCAATCGTTGTGGGGACTGGCCGAACGCCGGGCCCGCGCCGACCTGCGCCAAACCGTACGCGTCCTTCCAGACCTGCGTCAGGCCCGCAACCAGGCGCTGTACCTGATCCGCAGCCGACAGATCGCCATGGAGGTGCGCCGCCGTCACCGCGCGGGCCGCAGCCGCGAATTCGAAGCGCTGCGCGACTACCGCTCCGGCGACGAGCGCCGCGACATCTGCTGGACCGCCACCGCCCGGCGTCACGCGCTGATCACGAAGACTTATCGCATGGAGCGCAACCAGCCGGTTTGGATTGTCATGGACGCGGGGCGCCTGCTGCGGGCGCAGGTTTGGGAGCCCGGCCGCACCTACCCGCGCACGAAGCTCGATTATGCGGTCGACGCGGCGCTATCGCTCGCGCAGGTGGCGGCGCAGGCCGGCGATCGCGTCGGGCTAATCGCATATGGGCGAAAGGTGCAGCAGTCGGTTGCGCTGGGCGGCGGGCTGCCGCATGTGCGCCAGTTCGTGGACGCGCTCGCGCAAGTGCGTGGCGAACCTACCGAGGGCAATCACGCTGCCGCCGTGCGCACGCTGATGCATGCCCAAACGCGCCGGGCGTTGGTGGTGTGGATCACCGATATCGCGGAGACCGCCACCGTCCCGGAGGTGATTGAGTACGCCATCCGTCTGCAGGACCGTCACGTGGTGGTGCTGCTGGCCATCCACCAGGCCGACCTTGTGGCATTGGCGCGGACGCCGCCCGAAACGGTGGACCGCATGTTCGAACACGCCGCCGCGATCGAAATCGTGGAGCGTCGAGAGGCGCTGCTGAGAACGCTGCGGGAACGCGGAGCCTTCGCGCTCGACACTACGCCGAATCAGGCCACTGTCGACCTGGTGAACCAATATCTCGAGATCAAGGAACGTAGCCTGCTGTAAGCCCTAACGCCTGTCGTCGTCGTCCTCCTCCCGCTCGAGCGCCAACGGAGCGAACACCGCCCGCCGCACCGCGGGATAGGGAGTCTGCCAACCCTTCACCGCGCCCCACACAATCCGATTCAGCCGCTCCGTCGGAATCGCATCGGGCACCGACCAGTTCATCTTCGCGGACGCCAGGGCCGCCGCCCGCGCCGCGCCCCGCAACACCTTCGCCGGAGGATTCGCCTCCATCAGGTCCTGCTCCGGCGTCAGCACCGACCACGGCGTCAGGTCCGGCGTATCCGTGAAGCTGCTCCGCATGTCATGCGCGATCAGATCGAACAGCGACATCGTGGGCAGGCCAAGAATCAGCTCGATCGTTTTCAGCATGCTTTGATGCGAATAGAACGTCGAATCCACATGATTCCGTCGCGCGTAGGGGCTGATTACGAAAGCCGTCGTACGATGGCCGTCCACGTGATCGACGCCGTTCTGCGCGTCGTCCTCCACCACGAAAATCGCCATTTTCGGCCAGAACCGCGACTTTGAAAGCGCCTCTACGATCTGACCCAGAGCCAGGTCGTTATCCGCCGCCATGGCCTTGGGAGTCGGTTTGCCGGGTGAAGCGCCCGAGGTGTGATCCGATGGCAGAAGCATGATTGTGAAATTCGGCATTTTCCCGGCCCGCTCCATCTCCCGAAACTCCGTCAGGAAGATCTGCGATCGGACGACGTCCGGAATGTCGGTGTCAAAAGGCGGATAGTTCGGCGACAGGATCCGATTCAGCGCCGCGATATCCGCCGTCACCTGGAACTGCTTCGTGAAGTCGTCACCCTTCTTCCAACGCTCCAGCAGACTCATCGGCGCACCCTTGGGAATTCCCTTGATGTTACCCGCATACTCGCCGTACACTCGCACCGACTTACCGCGGGCCAGCGCGTAATCCCAGATGAAGCCGCCGGAAGAGTAAGCCATGGGATCCGATCCGTCGTACGGATAACTCCGTCCCTGATAGCCGGGCCACAGGCAATATTCCGTCTCATTGGCTTGTGTGGCCCACTGATGCCCGTCGCCGCTATTTCCTCCGGTCGCGTAGAAGTTATCGAGCAACACGTAGCGGTCCGCCATCCCATGCTGATTCGGAGTCACCTTTTCGCCGAACATCACCAGGGACGGATCGCCATTTCCCTTCCCCATATCGCCCAGCACCTGATCGTATGTCCGGTTTTCCTTGATGATGTACACCACATGTTCAATCAGCGAGGGATCGCCGGACCGGGCTGGAACCGCCGTCGCCTTGACCTCACGGGCTACTTCCGTCTTGACAGGTCCGGCATCGCCCGCCAGACGCATTCGATTGTTCTCCGCCACAGCGGTCGTGTAACTGGCCAGCTGCGCGGCGTCAGGAAGTTCCACCACCGCCACCGATCCCCGATAGGAATGCACAAACCGCTTCGCCGGCTCATCGCGCCAGGCTGACCCCGCCCCCAGCAAACTGCCCACGGCGAACCGCGCGCCATCGGGGCTCACCGCCAGTCCGTCCGGATACCAGGCCGTGGGAATCATCCCGCGAATCTTCGCCGTCGCGGTCTCCACCACCGCGACCGCATTGATCCCGCCACAGGCAACCAGCAGCGTCGCCCCTTCCTGCGCCAGCGCCAACGCCGTCGGCGCTACTCCGCGGACAGTCTGCGCGAACGGCTGAATCTCGATCGTACGAACTACCTGGTTCGACGCGGTGTCAATCACCGACACGGATTCACTATTGCCGTTGGCGACATACAGCCGCCCGGACTTCTCATCCCACGCTAGAGCGGTGGGATGCAATCCTACCGCGATCGTGTCGGTCACCCGCCCGGCCGCCACATCGATGCGCATCACCGTCCCCGTGGACGCAACGCCGCGCGCGTCCACCGGAATCTTCTCGGCGCGTTTCTTCACGGGAGACGCAAACTCCTCGCCCGCCTTGGGCGGACGTCCGCCCAAATTGCTGACATACGCGACGGAGCCGGCGGCGTTCACTACCGCCGCAAACGGCGCGATGCCTGTGTCGATCGACCTTCGCACCTGCCCCGTGGCTGCATCGATCACGGCCAGCTTGTTTTCATAAACCAGCGGCGCAACGGCCACCCGCTCGGCCGGCCCTGCCGAAACCGCCAGCGCGCCCGGCGAGTAGGCCCCCAATCCTTCGGCCAAGGGACGCAGGTTCTTCTCCTCCACCGTCACCACCTGCGCGAGCGCCTTCCTGCTGCGCGCCGCACGAACGGAAGTTCCTACGAATACCCGTCCGCCAGCCGACGCGATCGACTGATTCCCCGGCGTCCCCTTGTGCGCGATCTGCGCCAGCACCTGGTTCCGTCGCCAGTCGAGCAGGTAGAGTTGAGTCGCGTTCAACACCCACACCTGATCCGGCTGCGGTCCCCAGGCGACGCCATACACGCGCCCCGTGAACACCGATGGCACGCCGGCCGGCGTAATGCCCTGCCGTGTGGTCACCACGCCAGGATCCGTCACCGCCCGAACGGGCCGCTCGATCGTCTGCGCGCCTAACACCGCGAGTAACAAGATTGTCACAGCGCCCAGTTGAGCCAGGCGCCCACAGCAGAGTTTTGAGGACATGAGTCCCTTCATGATACGGGATCCGTTGACGCTCGCCACCCGGTTGCCGCTCAGACGCCCCGACGATACGATGCAGCCATGAAGCGCCGTTGGGTGTGTTTGCTATGTCTGGCGCTGGCGTCGCCCGCTTACTCACAGACTTACACCCGCCAGAACATAGCCGCAATCCTCGGATTCGAGAACAACAGTCGCGCCGGCGTCTTCCCGGCCGGGTGGTTCGGCAGCACGACCACTGGCATCGCTGTCGACGACCAGTCGGCCCATGGCGGGAAGTATTCGCTCCGAATCGACCGCACGCCCGCCAGCGCGGCTTCCTACTCCACCGTCTCCCAACGCATTCCCATCGATTTCATGGGCTCCGTCATCGAGTTACGCGGCTGGATCAAGATGCAGGACGCCGCGGGCTTCGTCGCCTTCTGGATGAACGAATACAGCGCCACTGGTGCGAGCATACGCTTTGCCACCATGGAGGGGCAGGGCGTGAACGGCGCCGCCGGATGGCGGCAGTACTCCATCACCATTCCCTGTTTCGCGCTAGCGAAGACACTCAACTTCGGCTTTCTCCTCAACGGTCCGGGCACGGCATGGATCGACGACCTGGAGTTGCTGGTCGATGGAGTCCCGATCGCGCTAGCGTCCGCCGACATCGCAGGTCCCGCGGCAGTCACGCTGGATGGCAAGAGTGCTGCGGCGACTTATGACGGAATCGGCGCCATCAGCGGCGGTGGCGGCAACTCCCGTCTCTTATACGACTACCCGGAACCCTACCGCTCCGAAATTCTCGATTACCTATTCAAACCGGGCGTTGGCGCATCACTTCAACTCCTCAAAGTAGAAATCGGCGGCGACGCTAACTCCACCAGCGGCGCCGAGCCGAGTCACATGCATTCATCCTCCGACGAGAATTACGGCCGGGGCTACGAGTGGTGGCTGATGTCGCAAGCGAAGGCGCGTAACCCCGCAATCAAGTTACTCGCCCTGGAATGGACCGCTCCCGGCTGGATCGGCGCCGGAACGAACTTCTGGTCGCAGGACAACGTGGATTACATCGTGAAATGGATCCAGGGCGCGAAGAATCACTATGGACTGACGATCGATTACGTTGGGGGATGGAACGAGTGTTACACCGGCTGGGATCCGTCGTGGTTCAGGCGCCTCAAGAACGCACTCGCGGCCAACGGGCTGTCGACAAGAATCATCGGCGCGGATGAATACTACACTCACCTGACTCCGTCCGCGCAGGCCGCCCTGTCGGAACCCTCCTTCTACGACGACATAGACGTGGTCGCCGCCCACTATCCCTGCGACTTCAGCCCAATTACCGGCTGTAACTCGTGGCCTCGAATCCCTGGACTCTCGAAACCGATCTGGTCGGCCGAAAGCAACAGCGACCCGATAGGCATCGTCCGCCTAACGAACCTGATGTACATCGACGCGGGCATGACCGCATCGCTCGTCTGGCCGTTGATCGGCGCGGTGTATCTGAATGCGCTTTATTCCGACGCAGGCCTGATCCTCGCCAACGAGCCGTGGTCGGGGCGCTACAGCGTTAGCTCCAGCCTGTGGGCGATCGCTCATACAACGCAGTTCGCGCAGCCCGGCTGGAGATATCTCACTAGCGCCGTGGGGCGCCTACCAGGCCAGCGAGGCTCCTACGTCGCCCTGGTCGCGCCGAACGGGACTGATTATAGCGTTGTCTTTGAGACGAGTTATTCACCATCGGTAGAAACCGTCAATTTCACGATAACTGGCGGACTGTCGGCGGGACCGGTTGATATATGGTCCACCAACCTTGCCTCCAGCAATACGGATGACTGGTTCGTACATGAAGGCTCCGCGTCTCCGATGAACGGGTCGTATTCGCTGTCGCTTCGGCCGGGATTCGTGTACAGCATCACCACCACCGGCGGTCAATCGAAAGCCAGTCGTCCCCTCGCCAACTCCACCGGCCGATCCAACCATCGTCTCCCCCTGCCGTACAGCGATGACTTCGAACGATACGCCATCGGCCAGCAGTCGCGTCTATTCTCCGACATGAACGGCGCCTTCGAAGCGGTGGTCTGCGGCGGCGGCCGTGGTGGGCGCTGTCTCCGTCAAATGGCGGCGGTCGAACCTTACTTCTGGTGGGTGACTCCGAACGTACGAAAGCGTAGCGATCCTTACACGCTCATCGGAGACGCACATTGGACGGACTACAGCGTCAGCACGGACTTTCTTTTGGAGCAATCGGGCGGCTTCCAACTTCTTGGCCGCGTGGGCTCGCAGGCGCCCACGTCGCCGGCAGCGATCTCAGCCTACGTTTTCCAGATCGACGACCAAGGGGCCTGGTACATCTTCCGCAAACAAAGTGACGGAACGGTGGCGACGCTGGCGTCCGGAAGGACGGCGCCGCCGGGAACAAACGTATGGCACTCCGCCGCCCTCATGTTCGCTGGAGACGCCATCGCCGCCGAGTTGGACGACCATCCATTGGGCGCGGTGACGGACTCCTCCTTCAACTTGGGAAACGCCGGCGTTGGGACCATCGGCTGGATCAATGCTCAATACGACAACCTCCGCATCGCGCCGGTCCTCGCGCCGCGCGACCCCGGAGTTCACCGCCACAAGTAATATAATCGAGATTTCGCATTTTACGGTCTGAAGAGGTTCGGTTGGTTCGTCTTTGCACTAAGATCCCGCGTCGCGCCGGCGACGCGCCCATGCTTCAGGCCAGGTGGCCGGCCATCCTGCTGCTTTTTGCCGCATCCGTTTCGCCGTGCTTCTCGCAGGAGCGGCTGACGCTGGCCGCCGCCATCGCCGAAGCAACCGATCGGAATATGGGTCTGCTGGCGGAAAAGGCGAACATCGCCATCGCCGAAGCGCGAATCATAGGCGCTCGACTGCGGCCGAACCCGGTGGTGAGCGCCAGTGCGGATCACCTGGACGCCCTGGGTACCGGGTTCAACGAAAACAATGGCGGCGGCCCGTCGGAATACTCCCTTCGCGTCGACATGCCCATCGAGCGGGGCAACAAGCGCGCCCTTCGCGTCGAGGTGGCGCAGTTGGGGCGCACGGTGGCGGAACTCCAGTTCCAGAATGCGCTTCGAAGTCTGACGCTGGACGTGGCGAACGCGTTCGTGGACGCCCAGGTGGCGCGTGAAAGCCTTCGCCTCGCCCGCCAGAACCTCGAGCACTTCGACAGCATCGTACAGGTGAATCAGGCCAGGCTGAAAGCGGGCGACATCGCCGAGGTCGAAATGATGCGTTCGACGCTCGCGGCGCTCGCACAACGCAACGTGGTCCGCGACGCCGAAGCTCGCTGGCGCACCGGACTGATCCGGCTGCAAACGGCGATGGGCCGCGCTCAACCGGCGATGGCGGTGGACGTTGAGGGCGATCTTCGACGCGACTCTGACCTCGCGCCGCGGGACGAGTGGCGCCAATCCGGCTTGACGCTGAGGCCCGATTTGCTCGCCTTACGGAAGGACTCCTCGCGGGCAGGGGCCGAGGTGCGTCTGCAGCAGTCTCTGGCCAAGGTGGACCCCACCGTCGGCGCCGAGTACCGCAGACAGCAAGGCGTTAACGGCGTCAGCAATTCCATGGGCGTCTTCGTCGAGGCCCCGCTGCCCGTTTTCAACCGCAATCAGGGAGAGATTGAACGCGTTCGGCAGGAGTTGCGTCAGTTGGAACTGCGCATCCGGCAACTGGAAGCGAGCATCGCCGGGGAGGTGGAAATGGCCTATGAGCAAATGCAGGCGGCTCAAAGCCAGTTGCGAAGCCTGGAAGGCGATATGTTGGCGAAAGCGCAGGAAGTCCGTCGCGTCACCGAGTTCTCCTATCGGCGAGGCTACGTGTCACTGCTCGAAATGCTCGACGCGCAACGCGCCTATAACGAGACTCTGCAAGCTGAAATCGAGGCTCGCGCGGCGTACGCCAGGAGCCTGTATGCGCTGGATTCGGCGGCGGGAAGGACCGTCATCAAGTGAATATCGCGGCAGTGATTACGACGGCGTGTCTGGCCGGCTGCATCGCCGGTTGCGGGCGTTCGACCCCTGGCCCTCGGGAGTCCCAGCCCGCCGTCGCTGAGCGTCCGCAGCCCGCGCAGCGTACGGCGGCGGTAGAGACTCGCGATTTCCCCATCGATGAGATCGTCGCTCCGGGCAAGGTGGAATTGAACCCGAACCGTGTCTCCAAGGTCCTGCCGCCGACGCCTGGACGAGTGCGGCGAGTGCTGGTGCGGCTGGGCGACGCGGTTCAGGCGGGGCAACCGGTTGTCGTGCTCGAAAGCGCGGACGCCGGGCTCGCTCTGGCCACCTACGCGCAGGCCGAAGCGCAGGCGCATCAGGCGGCCATCGTGTTGGCGAAGTCGGAGAAGGACCTGGCCCGCGCGCGCGAGTTGAACGCCGCGAAGGCGGCGCCGCTCAAAGAGGTGGTGACGGCCGAGGCTGACGTCGAAACCGCCCGCGCCGGGCTCGCCATGGCGAAGACCGCCGCCGAGGAATCCCTCCATCGATTGCAGCTTCTAGGACTGGATCCGGCGCGCCACACTCACGAGATTTCCGTGCCCGCACCCATCTCCGGCAAGGTGCTGGACCTTTCCGTCGCGCCCTCGGAAATGCGTAACGACACGAACCAGCCGCTGATGACGATCGCCGACTTGAGCACGGTTTGGATCACCTCGCAGGTCAGCGAGAACAGCATACGCCTGGTCACCGTGGGAGAGCCCGTGGACATCGAGTTTCCGGCCTACCCGGGCGAGGTCTTTCACGGACGCGTCCGGCGCATCGCCGATACGTTCGACGCGGACACCCGCACCGTGAAGGTGCAGGCGGAGCTCGACAACCGAAGCGGACGTTTCCGGCCCGAGATGTTCGCACGCATCCGGCACTCGCACGGCGCCCGGAAGCTGATCTGCGTCCCCGCGGCGGCTGTGGTGCACCGAGCGGGCGATGCATGGGTGATGGTGCAACGCGGCGCCGGATTCGAACGCACCCGCGTCCAGGTCGGCGACTCGGCCAACGGCTGTGCGCCCGTGTTTGCGGGCCTCAGCGAAGGCGACCATGTCGTTGTCGACGGGGCCGCTTTGATGCGTGATCGGTGACCAGCATGAAGTTCACCGAATCCTGGGTCGACGCCTGCCTGAAACATCGGCTCCTGGTCGTCTTGGCGGCACTCTTCGCTGCGTGCGTCGGCGCATGGTCACTGACGCGGCTGAAGATCGAAGCCTACCCTGACATCTCTGATTTGCAGGTCACCATCGTCACGCTCTACCCCGGGCACGCGCCCGAAGAGGTGGAGCAGCAGATCACGGTTCCGCTCGAACGCACCATGAATACCGTGCCGGGCGTCGTCTCGCGCCGCTCGCGCACGATCTTCGGTTTGTCGGTCGTCGACCTCACTTTCGGCGCGGACACGCAGGAGAACCTGGCGCGCCAGGCCGTCATGGAGAGGCTGCACGATGTCGAGTTGCCCGACGGCGTCACCGCCACACTCGCCCCGCCCGTCACCCCGGCTGGAGAACTCTACCGATACGTTCTGCGCTCGGATACGGCCAGCGAGATGACGCTCCGCGAATTGCAGGATTGGGTGGTTGCCCCGCGCTTCCAACAGGCGCCCGGCGTGGGCGATGTGGTGCCCTTCGGAGGGCTCATCAAGCAGTATCAGGTGGAGATCGATCCGCTAGCTCTCTACAAATACGACCTGCGCGTGCAAGACGTCGCCGATCGCATCAAATCGAACAATCAGAACGCGGGCGGGTCGCTGCTCGCCACCGGCGAGGAGGCGCTGGTGGTGCGCGGCATAGGCATGCTGCGCTCGCCTGAAGACATCGAGAACGTGGTGCTGAAGACGGTGCGCGGCACGGCCGTCTTCGTTCGGGACGTCGCGAAAGTGAAGATCGGCGCCGCACCGCCCGCCGGCGTCTTCGGCCTCGATTCGATCAGCGGCGGCGTCGAAGGCATCGTCGTCATGCGTCGCGGCGAGAATCCGACGGAAGTCCTGAAGGGAATCCTCGCCGCCGTCACCGAACTCAACACCGACGGCCTGCCCGCGGGCGTCCGCGTGGAGCCGATCTACGATCGCACGGAACTGGTCGAAAACACGCTGCGCACCGTGTCCCGCACGCTCGCCGAAGCGCTCGCCATCGTGCTGTTCGTTTCGCTGTTCTTTCTAGGCAGCCTCCGCGCCGCGCTCGTGACGGTGGTGGTCATCCCACTGTCGCTCGCCTTCGCGTTCGGCTGCATGTGGCTGTGTGGCGTGCCCGCCAGCCTGCTCAGCCTGGGAGCGCTCGACTTCGGAATCATCGTGGACGGTACGCTCGTCATGGCGGAGGCGATCGTCAGCCGCATGCCGGAAAGCGTCAACCGCGACTCGGGCCAGACTGTCGCTACCGCCGTCAGAAAGGCCTCCGGTGAACTGGGTCGATCGATCATCTTCTCGCTAATCATCCTCATCGCCGCATATCTTCCCCTGTTCACGCTGGAGCGCGTGGAAAGCCGGCTCTTCTCGCCCATGGCGTTCACCATCTGCGCGGCGCTGCTCGGATCGATGATCTCCACCCTGACTCTCACGCCCGTGCTGGCCACGGTTCTCTTCCGCAACGGTTCGCGAGCGTGGCGGAATCCGGTGGCGGCCTGGATCGTGCGGCGCTACGAAACGGACCTGAGCCGCTCACTCCGTCACCCCTGGCCGGGAGCCATCGCAACGGTGGCGATTCTCGCCGCTGGGGCCTGGCTGGGCAGCCGCATGGGAAGCGAGTTCCTGCCCACCCTGGACGAGGGCGTCATGTGGTTGCGCGCCAATCTGCCACCGGGCATTTCGTTGGAGAAGTCGGTGGAGGTGGCCGGACGCATGCGCGCCGCCATTCGCCGGTCGCCGGAAATTCATTCCGTCACCTCGCAAACCGGCCGCCAGGAATCGAACACGGAGCCGTTCGGGCCCAACCGCAACGAGTTCCTAATCGTTCCCAAACCCTATTCGGAGTGGGCGCCTGGCAAAACCAAAGCCGATCTCGTCGCCGAACTGTCGGCCCGCCTCCAGCGCGAGTTCCCGTCCGCCGCTCTGAACTTCTCCCAGCCGATCATGGACATGGTGATGGAGTCGGTCACCGGGTCGAGCGCGGACCTGGCGGTGATTCTGACTGGCCGGGACATGCCGGAGTTGCGCAAACTGGGCTTGGCGACGCTCGACGTTCTCAAGGACATCCCAGGAGCCGCCGACACTTCCATCGAGCAGGAATCCGAGCAGCCGCAACTGAAGGTGGAGATCCGGCGCGACGACGCCGCCCGCTACGGCGTCAACGTCTCTGAAGTTCAGGACGTCGTCGAAATGGCGATTGGCGGACGCGCGATCAGCACACTGTTCGACGGCGAGCGCCGCTTCGACATCGCGGTCCGCTATCACCCCGCGGCGCGCAGCACGCTGTCCGGCATCGGAGCTATCGTCCTCAAGACACCGGATGGCGGCCGCGCCGCATTGAGCCAACTCGCCGCGATCCGGATCGAGGACGGCGCGACCACGATTGCCCGCCGCGAGAACCGCCGTCAAATCAGCGTCCGCACGAATATCCGCGGGCGCGACCAGGGCAGTTTCGTCCGCGAGGCGCAGCGACGAATGCGCGAGAAGGTCCCATTGCCGGAAGGCTACCGCGCCGAATGGGGCGGCGTTTTCGAAAACCTGGACCGCGCTCGCCGGCGGCTGATGTACATTCTGCCCGTCACGGTGCTGATCATCTTTGGACTGCTCTACTGGGCTTTCGGCTCGGTGCGCAATTCGCTTCTCGTATTGGTGAATGTGCCGTTCTCGATCGTGGGCGGCGTCGCCGCGCTCTACCTCCGAGACATCCCCTTCAGCGTCTCGGCCGCGGTGGGATTTGTATCGCTGTTTGGAGTGGCGGTGATGAGCGGAGTCCTGTACGTGATGGAGATGGACCAACAGCGCAAGTCGGGTCGCGCGCTCCCCGACGCGGTCCGCGAAGGCGCTGTCCGCAAGATGCGCCCCTGCCTGATTCTGATCCTGGTGGCGATGCTAGCCATGGCGCCCGCGGCCACCGCCCGCGGCATCGGATCGGATATTCAGCGCCCGCTGGCGACGGTCGTCTTCGGCGGATTGGTCTCGACACTCGTGCTGACGCTCTTCGCGTTGCCGGCGTTGTACCTGCTGGCCCACCGCCGCGAGTCCGGGCGATAGCTGCGTTTCTCCGAGCCCGCCGCCGGGCTATTGACACGTTTGCGCGCACGGCCCTACACTTGTGTCAGTTACTGAGAGGAGTCGCCGTTTGAGCAGGCCCACCGACCTCGTCCAGGGAACCCTGGATCTCCTGATCCTGAAGATCGTCGCGCTCGAACCCGCCCACGGCTGGGCCATCGCCCACCGCATCCGGCAGATGTCCGGGGAGGTGTTGCAGGTAGGCCAGGGCGCGCTCTACCCCGCCCTCCACAAGCTCGAACAAAACGGTTGGATCTGCTCCGAATGGGCGGTCAGCGACAACAACCGGAAAGCGAAATACTACACGCTCACCCGCGCCGGCAAAAAGGCCCTGGAGCATGAGTCGGCCGAGTGGGAACGGCTGGCGGGAGCGATCTCGGCCATCGTGCGGGCGGTGTGACATGCGTTGGTTCGACATCCTGCGTATGCGGCTGCGGTCGTTGTTCCGGCGCGCCCGGGTGGAACGGGAGTTGGACGAGGAGTTGCGCTACCACCTCGATCGCGAAACCGACTTCAACATCGCCCAGGGCATGAGCCCGGACGAGGCGCGGTTCGCCGCGTTGCGCGATATCAGCGACATCGAACTGAGACGGGAGGAATGCCGGGACATGCGGAGAGTCAACTGGATCGAGAACGCTATC
This sequence comes from Acidobacteriota bacterium, assembly GCA_018268715.1. Classification (GTDB taxonomy): domain Bacteria; phylum Acidobacteriota; class Terriglobia; order Bryobacterales; family Bryobacteraceae; genus TMP-7. The sequence continues at coordinate 218,044 of JAFDVZ010000023.1, forward strand.
GCCGACATGCGCTTCGCCGCGCGGCAATTGCGCAAGGAGTACGAATTCACCACCACCGCGATGCTCATGCTCGCCCTCGGGCTGAGCGCCAGCATCGCCATCTTCGCTTTCGTCGACGCGGCGCTCGTGAAACCGCTGCCCTATCAGGATCCGGACCGCCTCATCGGCGTCTTCGAGAAGCTCGAACCACAGTGCCGTTTCTGCAATCTCTCCTGGCCCGACTACCTCGACTGGAAGCGGATGAACACCACCCTCGAGTCTCTGGATGTCTACCAGGGACGCGGTTTTGCTCTCTCGACCGAATCCGGCCCCCAGCGGGCGCCGGCGGCGCGCGTGAGCGACGGCTTCTTCCGAACGCTGGGCGTCCGGCCGGCCCTCGGCCGAGACTTCTACCCGGGCGAGGACCGCGCCGGCGCCGCGCGAACCACGATTCTCAGCTATGCGGCGTGGCAGGCGCGCTACGGGGGCTCCTCCGCCATTCTCGGAAAGACCGTGACGCTCGACCGGGATCCCTACGTCGTCGTAGGCGTGCTCCCGCGCGACTTTCAATTCGCCCCGGTGGGACAAGCCGACTTCTGGGTCCCCTTGCAGGCGTCATCGGAATGCGACCTGCGGCGAAGCTGCCACGGCCTGTACGGCGTTGGCCGTCTGAAGCCGGGCGTTTCCGTGGACGCCGCGCGCGCCAACTTCGTCTCCATCGCGCGACAACTCGAACTGCAATATCCCGCCTCCAACCGCGACCAGGGCGCGAACGCATTGCCGCTGGCGGAAGTCATCGTCGGCAGGATCCGGCCGATACTCCTGGTGCTGATGGCCGGCTCCGGTCTTCTCTTGTTGATCGCCTGTGTCGATGTCGTCGGATTGGTGCTCGTGCGGGCCGAGAGCCGGAAGCGCGAGATGGCCGTCCGTTCGGCGCTCGGCGCGTCGTCCGGGAGGCTACTCGCGCAACTGGTGGCGGAGGCTCTAGTGCTTGTGGCTGGTGGCGTCGCGGCCGGTCTGGCGGGCGCGCATCTCACCATGCGATCGCTTTCGAGCATGCTCTCGGAGGAGGTGCTCGCTCGCATGCCGTTCCTCGCCGGCGCCGGATGGACGCCGCGGGTCCTGCTATTCGCGGCCGCCGCGTCGCTGCTGTGCGGCTCGCTGTTCGCGTTCGCTCCCGGACTTCGCCTCCGCTCGCCGCACATTCGCGGCAGCCTGGCGGAAGGTTCGCGCGGGTCGGTCGGAACTGTATGGCGGAGTCTGGGCTCGAAACTCGCCGTGGCGGAACTCGCCATGGCGGTGGTGCTGCTCGTCGCCGCGGCGCTGCTGTCGCAAAGCCTCGTCAATCTGCTGCGCGTGAACCTCGGACTGCGGCCCGATCGCCTCGTCACCGTGAACGTGGCGGCGCCCAACGCCAAGTACGCCACCGATCCCAAAGCCATCGCCCTGGGCGCTGCCGTCCTTGAACAGGCTTCCCAGCTTCCGGGAGTCGTTTCGGTGGGACTGTCCGCCAACGGCGCGCCGCTCACCCATAACGGCAACACCACCTGGATCCGTATCCTGGGCCGGCCGTGGGACGGCGGCCACATCGACGTCCCGGAACGCGAGGTGACGCCCGCATGGTTTTCCACCATCGGCGCCAAACTCGCCCGCGGCCGGTTCTTCACGGAGTCCGATGACTCCACCAAAGGCGGCGTGGCCATCGTTAATCAGGCGTTCGTGCGGAAGCACTTCAACAACGGCGAGGCGGTGGGGCAGAACATCGGACGCGTTTCCATCAAGACGGACCCCGTCGAAATCGTGGGCGTCGTCGAGGACATCCGGCAGGGATCGCTCGACGACGAGATCCCGCCCATCGTGTACCGGCCGTTCAAACAGAGCGCCGACACATTTTTTAACCTGGTGGCGCGGACTTCGCAGGATCCCGGCGCGCTGATTCCGGAATTGACCGCCGCCATCCGTCGAATCGACCCGGAAATCCTCACGCTGGACCCGGCCACAATGCAGGACCGCCTCGAACGGTCCAACGCCGCCTACATGCATCGCACCACCGCGTGGCTGGTGGGCGGATTCGCCGCCGTGGCGCTCGTGCTGGCGCTGGTCGGCCTGTACGGCGTCATCGCGTACTCCGTCAGCCAGCGCACCCGCGAAATCGGCGTGCGGATGGCTCTGGGGGCCCGGACCGGAATGGTGTACCGCATGATTCTGGGAGAAGCGGCCTGGTTGACCGCCGCCGGCATCGCGGTGGGGCTCGGCCTCGCGGCCGCCGTATCGGGACTTCTGCGCAGCCTGCTGTTCGGAGTAAGCCCGTGGGATCCCGCCACGCTAGCCTCCATCGCCGCCGTGCTCGCGGCCGCGGCCCTCTGCGCGGCGTTCGCGCCGGCCCGCCGGGCCGCCTCCGTGAACCCCGTGGATGCGCTCCGCTGCGAGTAAGCGGCGCCGCCTTGAACGCGCGTACTACACTGCGGACATGCGATTCTATCCGACCCCAGCGGTCGCTCTCACCCTACTCTCGTTGCCGGCGTTTGCGGCCAGTCCGTTCGCCGGGCGCTGGGACTTCAACATCCCCACTCCGGGCGGAATGCGCGCGGCCTGGCTCGGGATCACCGAAAAGAACGGCGCGCTCGACGTCCAATATCAGCCCACCGGCGGCAACGTGTTCGCAATCAAGGAAGTCAAGGCCAGCGGCAACCATCTGTCGCTCACCGTCGCGCCGTCCACCAAGGGCCGGCCCGCTGTCATGTGGGAACTCGACGCCACGGGCGGCGAACTCACCGGCGTCCAGAAGCGCGGCGATCTCACCACCGAATTGAAAGGCGTGCGCGCTCCCGCCCTCAACCGCAAGGCTCCGAAGGCTTGGGCGAAGCCGGTCGCGCTGTTCAATGGCAAGGATCTGACGGGTTGGGAGCCGATGGGGAATCCGGCCAACAGTCACTGGATCGTCGAAGGCGGCCAACTGGTGAACGAGGATCATGGCGCCAACCTCAAGTCCACACAGTCCTTCCAGGACTTCAAGTTGCACTTTGAGGTGAATTGCCCCGATCACGCCAACAGCGGCTTCTACCTGCGCGGACGTTACGAAGTGCAGCTCGAATACGAGCCTCTCGACGCCAACCCGCCGGAACGCCGCATCGGGTCGATCTACGGACGCATCGCGCCGAAGGGCGAGGCGAAGCGCACGCCGGGCGAGTGGGAAACGTTTGACGTGACGCTGGTGGGCCGCACCGTCACCGTGGTTCACAACGGCGTCACCACTATCGACCATCAGGAGATCGAAGGCATCACCGGCGGCGCGCTCGACGCCAATGAAGGCGAGCCCGGCCCGTTCTACATCCAGGGCGACCACACCGGCGGCCTGAAGTTCCGTAATATTACCGTCGCGTCCCCTCGGCCGTAACGGCGTGCTTTGACGCGGCCTTCTGGGCGTCCGCGAAAACCTCGTTGAAGAAATCGCGCGAGGACGGCGAGCATCCGATGTGCATCACTCCCTCCCCGCGCGATTCTTCGATGAAGCCGAGATAACCCATGTTCCCGATGTCGTCGAGCACGAAGTCCAACGCCTCGCGCTCTCCCACCGGCAGGTTGCGGATGTCGATGTCGAACACCTGCCCGGTGGAGTGCCACACCGATTCATCGCGGCCGCGCGGCGAGCGTCGCTGGAAATCCGCCGGATGCACCAGCGCGGTCACTTCCAGCGGCACGAACTTCTCTCCCCTCGGCTTCATCAGCGCATGCAGCCGCCGCGTCTCGAAGGCGATGTAGGCGAGCGTGCCGATGGTCGGCGGCGACGCCTGCGCGAAACGATCGCCTTCGGCCGATTCCCCCGCCGCCAGCAGATCCTTGCGAAGGCGAAATCCGAACAGTTCCTCGTTCTCGAAAGCGTGCACCAGCCGGGTGCCCTCGTCGCGCCGGATGTCATCGCTGCTGTGATACTCCAGATCGGAGGTCTTCAGCCAAACCGACAGCCGGTGGGGCGCGCGCACCCGCGGATCGGGCTCCCAACGGTGCTCCTCGACCAGCCTCTTCAACTCCGCCGGATCTTTCTTGTACAGCCCGAGCATCCGTTCGGCGCACAACACGCGGAAGTAATAGGTGGGCGACCAGTCGCGCTCCATCTCGCGCTGGATGGCCTGGTAGATCTCACGGTTGAACGACGGATCGTTGGCGAAAAACATCTTCGGAACCGTGTAGGGCGCCTTGATGCCCCGGGCGTTCTCCGTCAGCGCCCGCATGGAAGCCACGCAACCTTCCCCGCAGTGATAGGCGAAGATCGCCCAGTCGAGCCCTTCGTACCGCTTCTCGAGTCGCGCCAGATAATTGGCTGCCGCCGGAATCGCCCGCTGCGGAACCAGTCGCTCGTCGGTCATCAGCACGCTATAGGGAACTTTCCTACGCACCTGCTTGGTCACCAACTTGCCCCGCCTGCCCTTCACCGTCTGCTTCTCGGTGACGTTGCGGTAGCGGGTGGCGTAGATCATGCGCAGCCCCATGGACTTCGCCGTGCCGGAGGACACCTGCATGATCCCCTTGGGGCCGGCCGGGCTTTGCGCGTTGCTGTCGCCAAAGCTCTCCAGATAGGCGATGGCGGCGATCAGCGACCATCGCAGGCCGGACTGCCGCTCGGCGTCCTGAAACAGCTTCAACATCTGTGGGCTGAGGATCTTCTGGGCGCCGGGAAGGCAGCGCGCGTCGCGCACGATGCCGAACGTCTGCGCCTCGATCATCATCTCGGTGCGTTCGCTGATCTGCTCATCGGTAAGTTCGCGGTGCGACGCGCCAACGCCTACCAGACGGTGCGCCGGCGTGAACTGCGGACGATCGCCGCTCGTAAACCAGGTGTCGGCGCCGGCCAGGGCGCCGGCGGCGAGAAGGAGGACTGTCGAAACACGAAGCATGGAAAATGTTTCTACAACGAGATTGCGGGATATCGGCCCGGATTGCAAGTCCCTGATTCGTTTGGACGCGCCTGCGCCCTCCGCCGTTGCCCGCCGGCGCCGCTCGAAACGATGAAAATGAATTCACCATTGCATGTAGACCTCTACATAGGGTACACTTCGGGTATGGCTGGCGGCCCCAGGATCTCCCACGGCTCAGCGATGCTGCTCGAAGCCATTGCCGCCGGCCACGTCTACGGCTACACGATGATGGAGGTCACCGGCCTCCCCAGCGGCACCGTCTATCCCGCCCTTCGCCGCCTGGAGAGCGACGAACTCATTGATTCGGAGTGGGAGCGGCTATCGGCCGCCGACGCCGCCCAACGCCCAGCCCGCAAATACTACCGGCTCACCGAGGCTGGCGAAAACACGCTCGAAACCGCGCGCAAACGCTATCCCCTGCTGGCGAAGATTCCGCCCGCCAGGGAGGTGATCGAACCATGAGCAATCCCTGGTTCCCGCTCGCCATCCTGAGAGCGGCATCCCTGCTTGCGCCCGCCGACGCCCGCAACGCGTGGATGGAGGAATGGCGATCCGAACTGTGGTACGTGCAACCTCGAGGCGCCACCCGGTTCAGCCTGGGTGCGTTCCGCGACGCCTTGTGGATCCGCCGCCATGGCCCCGCCTCGGTGCATTTCCGATCGCCAGCCAGTTGTCTCGCGATGCTGGCGGCGGTCGCCGCGATCAGCCTTCCCGTGGCCCTGCGACTGGCGGACCTGGCGGCGGTCCGGACTCCGTTCTGGCAGCTGCGGACGGCCGACCTTCCCGGCGCATGCCTTCTGACGCTCGCCATTTCGTGCCTGTTGGCCCCCGCGGTGCTGCCGACGCGCCTGACAACGGCGGGGGCTCAAAGCCGTCTCCGCCGCGCCGCCTTCCTGACGGCGAAGATCGCCCTTCTGCAGCCGCTCGCGCTGTGCGAGATCCTCGCCTGGATCCTGATCGCGCCCGTCGCGCCGTTTGCGCCCGTCCTCATCCTCGCCGCGTGGATCTACCCTCTACGATGGGCCTTTCGAGACCAACAGCTCCGCTGCCCCGTCTGCCTGCGCCGGCTGAGCCATCCGGTCCGGCTGGGCACGGCGGCCAACACACTGTTTGAATGGCGCGGCGCCGAATCGGTGTGCTCGCACGGACATGGATTGCTCCATGCGCCCGCCGACGAGTCCCAACGCGCGCGGTGGCTCGCACTTGACGCCTCCTGGCGAGACCTGTTCGCGGCCCCCGCCAGCCGCCGCCGCGCCACATGAACGCCGCCGCGCAGTTTCGTGTCCTCTACCGCCATTTCCTGTTCCGGCTGACCGACGTCGAGTTGCTTGCCGAATCTGCTCGCGGCGACTCGAGCACGCTGCTCGGCCAGTTCGGAGCTCTGCTCGTGTTCGGCAGCCTGCTGCAGTCGGTCGTAGCAGTCACGGTAGGTCAGGCGTTGCGCCATCGCGCCACCGACGAATGGGCGTGGACGGCCGAACGCCTGCTGATCTCGCTCGCGATGCTTGTAGCGGGCGTCTTCGCGTTGCTCAACTGGGAATCGACGTTTCCGGACCGTCGTGATGCGCTGGCGCTGGGCCCGTTACCCATCCGCCCGCGGACGCTGTTCGCCGCCAAGGTCGCCGCCGCCGTCACCGCGCTCGGAGTTACTCTGGCCGCCTGGAACTGCCTGGCCGGATTCGCATGGCCGCCGATGCTCGCGCCGACAGACGCGGGGTTGGCGGCCGGCCTCCGATACATCGCCGCCTACTGGATCGCCATCTTCGCCGCCGGAACATTCGTTTACTGCTCTGTACTGGCGGTTGAAGGAGCGACGGCGCAACTTCCCGCACGCCTGCGTCGGCGCGTCTCGCCCTTTGTGCAAAGCGGCGCGTTCGCACTCCTACTCGGCGCCGTCTGCTTCCAACCGTCCTTCAACACCGCCGCCGCGCTGTCCTCCGGCGGCAATCAAACCGTGCTCCGATGGCTGCCCGCCTACTGGTTTCTCGGACTATTTCACGAACTCGCGGGATCGCTCACCGCCGACGGTCACCGCGCGATGTTGCCGCTCGCGGGCAGCGCGATAGCCAGCCTCCCGGCAGCCGTGCTCTTCGCCGGCGCGGCGTTCCTGCTCGCCTATCTGCGGACCATGCGTCAGTCCCTCGAGGAGCCCGACATCGCGCCTATCACCCGCGGCTGGACGCCGCGCGCCGCCAGCCGGCCGGCCACCGCGCTGCTCTTGTTCATCGTCCGGACGCTGACGCGCAGCCGTCGCCATCGCTCGATCGTCACCTTCTATCTGGGCGCCGGCGTCGCGATCGCGGCCGTCTACCTGCAGGGGGCCCGCGACATGCAAAGAATCTCCTGGCTCGACCTGGCCCGGCGGGTGGACCCGCTGATGCTCACGCCGACGATTCTGCTGCTGTGCGCCTCATGGCTCGGCGTGCGGACAGCGTTCTCGATTCCGCTCGATCTGCGCGCTAACTGGATCTTCCGCATCGCACCGGCTCCCATTGCAGGAAAGCGGTTGCGAGCCGTGCGCGCCGCGCTGTTGCTGCTATCCGTAGCTCCGGTGCTGGCGGTCTCGGCGGGCTTGCTGCTGGCGTGGCCGTGGACAGCGGCGCTCGGACATCTGCTGGCTCTCGCGCTCGTCGGCTGCATGCTGACGGACCTGTCGCTGCGCGGTTTCCGGAAGATCCCGTTCACGTGCTCGTACCTGCCGGGCAAGTCCCGGATTCACATGACATTCTGGTTCGGCGCAATCCCGGCGATCATCCTGATTCACGAGGCCGCGCGCGTTGAAGCTGGGCCGTTCTCCTCCCCGGCAAGCTATCTCGCCCTGATCGCTTCCCTGACCGCGGGGGCTCTCGCCGCCCGGGTCGCCTCCGAGCGGAGCGCGGCGCTCACTCAGGCCGAACCTCAATTCGATGAACCGGCGCCCGACGAGTTGATCGGGCTGCATCTGGATCAGTTGACATGATACCCTCAGCCAGATTCTTCCTTTTATGACTCGAAATCATCGTGTATCGACCGGCCTGTTGGCCCTGTGCGCGGCGATTATTCCCGGGTTGCACGGGCAATCGACGCCCTCTCTCGCGGGCGACTACGCGGGCGTGCTCGCGGGAGCCCTCCACCTCAAACTGCACATCGCCGCCGCGCCCGACGGATCACTGACCGGCACGTTGGACAGCGTCGACCAGGGCGCCACCGGCATTCCCTGCGCGGATTTCAAAGTGGAAGGCGGCGCGCTCACATTCCGCGTGCCGGCGGTCAACGGCGTGTGGAAGGGCGCGATCGTGGATGGCGGCAAATCGCTCGAAGGCAAGTGGAGCCAGGGCCCGGAGATGACCCTGAATTTCACGCGCGACACATTCATCGCCGCCGAAAAGCCGTCGCCCATCGACGGCGTCTGGCTGGGCTCGGTGCAAGCGGCCGGACGGACGTTGCGCGCGCAACTCAAGCTCAAGAGCGACCGGGCCGGCAACGAGCGGTGTGCGTTCGACAGCCTGGATCAGGGCGCGCTCGACTGGGAATGCGCGAACGTAAAATTCGAGGGCGGGAACCTCTCCTTCGACGTCCCGAAGGTCCGCGGACGTTGGAGCGGCAAATTGTCCGCCGAAGGCGACACGCTGAAGGGCGAGTGGAGGCAGGAAGGTCCCTATCAGTTGGACTTCACGCGGCGTAACACCGAAACCAAACCTTCGCCCGGTGGACTGGATGCCGCTCTCGCGCCCGTCAAGCCGGAGGACATGGGCCCTGTGTTGGAGCGGGACCTCGCCGCCGCGCGCACGCCCGTCTTCAGCATAGGACCGTTGGCCGAAGGGGCCGGCGTCGGCGTCGTCGTCGGCGTGGTGCGGAACGGAGTCCGCCGGGTGTACGCCTTCGGCCCGGTGAAGAACGATTCGCTTTTCGAGATCGGGTCCGTCACCAAGACTTTCACCGGCCTGATTCTTGCGCGCATGGCCGCCCGCGGCGACGTCAAACTCGACGAACCGGTACGCGAACTCCTGCCACCCGGCACGGCGGCCAAACCCGAAGGCGCGGAGATCACTCTGCTCGACTTGACCATCCAGCATTCGGGCCTGCCTCGAATGCCCGGCAACTTCCGCCAGACGGATCCCAGGAATCCCTATGCCGACTACAAGCCCGGGGACTTATACAAGTACATCTCAAGCCACGGCGTCGCAAAACCCGCCAATCCGCCATTCCTCTACAGCAACCTGGGCGTCGGACTGCTGGGACAGGCGCTGGCCAATCGCGCCGGCCTGACTTATCCGGCGCTGTTCAAGAAGGAGATTGCGGATCCCCTCGGGCTGAAGGACACCACCGTCGCGCTCACCTCGGAACAGAAGGCGCGCTTTGCCCAGGGGCACGACGGCCAACGCCGTCCCACTTCCGCCTGGGACCTGGACGCGCTGGCCGGCGCGGGCGCCTTACGCTCAACCGCGGGGGATATGCTGACCTATCTCGAAGCCCAGTTGCATCCTGATAAGTTCCCTGCCCTGGCCGCATCCATGGAACAGACGCACGTACTGCGCTCGGACGCCGGCCCCGGCATGCGCATCGGCTTCGGCTGGATTTACCCCGAAAAGGACGCCTACTACTGGCATAACGGCGGCACCGGCGGCTTCAGCAGCTACGCGTTCTTTGACACTAAGAACGACTGCGCCGGCGTCGTCCTGACGAACATCACCGTCGACGGTAATTTCGCCGACCGGCTGGGTCTACACGTTCGGCAGCGGCTGCTTGGAGAAGCGGCCGTGCCCGTGGCGCGCTAACCGCTCCTATTTCGGAATGGTGAAGAAGAACGTGGAGCCCTGACCCAATTCGGATTCCACCCACATCCGTCCCCCGTGGCGCTCCACGATCTTGCGCGAGAGCGCCAGGCCCATGCCGGTCCCCGGAACATCGCGGCCGTGAAGCCGCTTAAAGGCGCCGAAAACCCGCTCCCGGTGCGCCGCGGCGATGCCGGCGCCGTTGTCGGCGACTGAGAACGTCCATTCGGCGGCGTCCTCACACACTCCGACATGCACGCGAGGCGCCTGTGGAGCCCGATATTTCAACGCATTGCTCAGCAGATTCCGAAACACGACGCTAAGCTGAGAGTAATCGGATGGGATATCGTCCGGCAGCGAGTCGTAAGTCACCTTGATTTGGGCCGCCTCGATGGCGGCCTGCATACTCAACAGCACTCCCGCCAACACCGCTGACGAACTTACTCGCGACAGAGTCAGGGGCCCGGCGCCCACCTGCTGCAAATAGGTCGCCACATCGTTGATCAGAGTCTCCAGCCTTTGCGAGGCGTCGATGACATGCGCCAGAAACTCCCGGCCGTCTTCATCCAGCCTGTCTTCATACCGCCGGCTGAGCAGGGCGGAGTAACTCGCCACCGTGCGAGTCGGCTCCTTTAAGTCATGCGCCGCCGCTCGCACGAATTCGCGCAACTCCTCCGGCGATAGACCGGCCGCGGCGCCGCCCGCCACTAACACCGGCGTCTCGCGCGACCGTTCGCACTGACGGATGCGCCGTGCGAGTTCGATCAGGTTCGAATCGCGCGCCGACGGAATGAGAATGATCGCCGCGAAGTCCTCGTCCTGAATGCGCCGCAGCGCCTCATCCTCCGAGGCGACGGCGACGATGTCGCGCGCCTCGACGCCCAGCGTCGGCCACAGACCGGAAACGCTGTCCTGACGCTCGCCGATAGCCAGGATCCGGCCCGGCGACGTCCGCGCGCTTTGCACCGCTTGAGATTGGGCCATCGGGGGACCTTGCCTCCTCAACGCGAGATGCGCCGGCTGGCAAGCCCTGCCGCCGGAGCCATGAACAATACGGCCGCCACTTCAGACCAGATAGACGCGCTGCTGGCCTGCAAGATCATGGAGAGGATGGCGATGGTGACAATCGTGGCCGTCACCATCCAGGCGTGCCGGCCGGGGTTACGAGTGGCGATCGCCGACGCCACCCATCCCCCCAGATACGCGAAAACCATCCCGTACACCGTCGCCAGAATAGCGAATCCGGCGCCGGGCCACACCTTCGGATTGTGCCGGGTCACGTTGAACAGGAGCCCTGCGCTGATTCCGAATACAAGGTACCCGGCCAGCACCGCCACCAGAGTACGGATCATCTGCGCCATTCCGCGACCGATTTGGCGAGACCGACTCCCGCCTGAAGGCGGCCGTCATCCACCGGCGTTCCCGCTATCGTTCGCAGCGGCAGGACGCCCGCCCACACGGGCAGCGCATAATCCTCCTCGTCATCAACCGGGCCGCCCGTCCGGACCTTCGCCGACGCTTCCTCAATCGGCATCGAAAGAACCAGCGTAGCCTTAAGCTCCCGTTGAGTCGGCGGCCTCACTTCCGCCCATCGGCCCGGCGAGATATGGTCCGAAATGACCCGGAGCGCCTCGTTCTTGGCCTCCTCATCCGTCACCGGCGCCGCTTTGCCGAACAACACCACCGACCGGTAATTGATGGAATGATGAAAGGCCGACCGCGCCATCACCAGGCCGTCCACCAGCGTCACCGCGATGGATGCTTCCACGCCTTCGGCCAGCGTCTTCAGCATTCGGCTGGCGGCCGATCCGTGCAGATACAGCGTGTCGCCGGAACGCCCATAGAGCGTGGGGATCACCACCGGACCCGCGTCGCCGGCGACAAAGCCCACATGGCATACGAACGCCGCGTCCAGAATGGCGTGAACGGTCGCGCGGTCATAATCGCCACGCTTCGGCAAGCGACGGACCGTGGTTCGCGGCGTGGGTTGGTAATCCATTCCGACTATTATCACCCGTGCGCTGATACACTCATCGCATGGCCATAATCCGATGGGTCGCGTTGCTCGCCGCGCCCGTTCTGCTTGCGCAGCCTCCCGCGCAGATTTCCGATGTTGTCAAAAAGCAACTGGAATACACCCGCGCCAACTACACGAAGTTCGAATACCGCATTCCGATGCGCGACGGCGTGAAGCTGTTCACCATCGTGTACGCGCCGAAGGACCTGTCCCAGCAATTCCCGCTCCTGATGGTTCGCACGCCGTACTCGATCGGACCCTATGGCGTTGACAACTACCGTCCCACGCTGGGCCCGTCGGAAGCCGCCGAAAAGGAAGGCTTCATCTTCGTGTACCAGGATGTTCGCGGCCGCTACCTGTCGGAAGGTACGTTCATCGACATTCCGCCGCACAAGACCCGCCTGTCAGGCCCCAAGGACATCGACGAAAGCACCGACACTTACGACACCGTCGACTGGCTGGTGAAGAACGTCCGCAATAACAACGGTCGCGTGGGCGTGTACGGCATCTCATACCCCGGCTTTTTCGCCGCCTTCACGCTGATGAACTCGCATCCCGCCTTGAAGGCCGTGTCTCCGCAAGCGCCCATGGCCGACGTCGGCAATGGCGACGACGCCTATCACAACGGAGCCTTTCACCTGGCGGCCAACTTCGGCTTCTATAGCGCCTTCAAGCCTCGCGGCCCCGAGCCGTCGCGCCCGGAACCGTTCCAGCGCATCGATTTCGGCACGCCGGATCAATACGACTTCTTCCTGCGCATGGGCCCCATCGCCAACGCGAACGAGAAGTACCTGAAGAACTCGAGCCCGTATTGGAACGACGTTCTGAAGCACGCCACGTACGACGAATGGTGGCAATCGCGCGCGCAGTCGCCGCACATGAAGAATGTGACGCCCGCCGTCCTGCTGGTGGGCGGTTGGTTCGACGCGGAGGACCTGGCGGGCCCGCTAAAGCTGTTCCGCGCCATTGAAGCCGACGGCCCGAAAGCGTCGAACACCCTGGTGATGGGGCCCTGGTCGCACGGCGGATGGTCGCGCGGGCCGGGCAAGACGCTCGGCGATCTTGATTTCGCATCGAACACCGGCGAGTACTTCCGCGAGAAGATCGAGCTGCAGTTCTTCGTCCACAACCTGAAGGGCAAGGGCTCGGGCTTACAGGCCGCTCCCGACAACAAGGTCCCAAAGGCGTGGCTGTTTGAAACCGGCCGCAATGAGTGGCGGCGCTTTGAATCATGGCCGCCCAAGGATGCTTCAGTGAAGTCAATGTATCTGGGCGCGGGCGGCAAACTTCGTTTCGCCGCGGCGGGCGAGTCGGGCTACGACGAATACGTCAGCGATCCGGCGCGTCCCGTCCCGGTGCTCTCCGGCATTGGCGCGGGCATGCCCGGCGACTACATGACCTACGACCAGCGCTTCGCCTCGCGCCGTCCCGACGTCCTGGTCTATGAGACCGAGCCTCTCGATCACGACGTCACCATCGCGGGCCCCATCACGCCGGTGCTGAACGTGGCCACGTCGGGCACGGACTCCGATTTCGTCGTGAAGTTGATCGACGTTTATCCCGGCGACTTCCCGGATTCCGATCCGAATCCCAAGGGCGTCCGCATGGGCGGCTATCAGCAACTGGTGCGCGGGGTGCCGTTCCGTGGCAAGTTCCGCAACAGCCTGTCGAAGCCGGAACCGTTTACGCCGAACCAGCCGGCGAAGATCGAATACGCCATGGCCGACGTCTGCCACACCTTCCGCACCGGCCATCGCATCATGGTGCAGGTGCAGAGTTCCTGGTTCCCGCTGGTGGATCGCAATCCGCAGAAGTTCGTGGATATCCCCACCGCCAGGGAAGCCGACTTTGTAAAGGCTACCGAGCGCGTGTATCACGACTCATTGCTGAAGGTGTACACGGTCGAATAATTGGAGCCGCGGGGCGCGGCGCTACGCCAGCACGTCCTCGACCACCTCGCCGGCGACGTCGGTCAGGCGGAAGTGCCGCCCCTGATACTTGTAGGTCAGCCGCTTGTGATCCACGCCCAGCAGGTGCAGGATGGTCGCCTGCAAATCGTGCACGTGGACCGGCTTGTCCACGATGTTGTAGCAGAAGTCGTCGGTCTGCCCAAGCACCGTCCCGCGCTTCACCCCCGCGCCCGCCATCCACATGGTGAAGTTGCGCGGGTGGTGATCGCGCCCGTAGTTGGTTTCCGTCAGGCGGCCCTGGCAGTACACCGTGCGGCCGAATTCCCCGCCCCACACCACTAGCGTCTGGTCCAGCAATCCCCGCTGTTTCAGGTCGCGGATCAGCGCGGCGTCGGCCTGTTCGGTGGCCTTGGTCTGCAACGCCAGATCGCGAGGCAGGTCATTATGCTGATCCCACCCTCGCTTGTATAACTGCACGAATCGGACGCCGCGCTCCACCAGCCGGCGCGCCAGCAGGCAGTTCGCCGCATACGTGCCGGGCTTGCGCGAATCCGGACCGTACATTTCGAACGTCGCCTGCGATTCCTTCGACAGGTCCATCAGTTCGGGCACCGAAGTCTGCATGCGGTACGCCATCTCATACTGCGAAATGCGCGTCTCGATTTCCGGGTCGCCAAACGCCTGCGAATGCTCGTGGTTCAGTTTGCCCACCGCGTCCAGGATCCTCCGCCGGTCGCCGCGATCGATGCCCTTCGGGTCCGACAGGTACAGCACCGGATCGCCGGAAGAACGGAACTGAACCCCCTGGTGGCTCGACGGCAGGAAGCCTGATCCCCACAATCGCGAAAACAGCGGCTGGTCGATGTTGATCGCGCTCGATTGCGCCAGCAGCACGACGAACGACGGCAGGTTCTGATTCTCGCTGCCCAGACCATAGCTGACCCACGCCCCGATGCTGGGCCGGCCGGGCTGCTGGAAACCGGTCTGAAAAAACGTAATCGCCGGGTCGTGATTGATCGCCTCGGTGTGCATGGTCTTGATGATGGATAACTCGTCCACCACCTGGGCCATGTGCGGCAGTAACTCGCTTACCCACGCGCCGGACTTACCGTGCTGCGCGAAGCTGAAGCGGGAGGAAGCCACCGGCAGCGTGCTCTGTCCCGATGTCATGCCGGTGATGCGCTGTCCCATGCGCACGGAATCCGGCAGGTCCGTCCCCTGGTATTTCTTCAGCTTAGGCTTGTAATCGTATAAGTCGAGCTGCGAAGGACCGCCCGATTGAAACAGGTAGATGACGTTCTTCGCCTTCGGCGTATGATGTGGAAGCCCTTCCAGGGCGCCGCCCGCGTACAATTTCTGATCGAGCAGCGATCCCAGCGCCGCCACGCCGATCCCCGTCGCGGCCCGTCCGAAAAAGTGGCGTCGAGTTATGCTGTCCACGGGTTATTCCTTTGTAATCGTCTCATCCAGGTTGAGCATCGCGCTCGCCACGGTCGTCCACGCCGCTAACTCGCGCTGGTCGAGCGACGGATCCACGGGCGACTCGCCGGTGGCGAGCAGGGCCGCCGCTTTATCCGGAGCCGCGTGGTACGACTCGGTCTGCTGCTTCAGCAAATCGCTCAACACCGCCGTTTCCCGTGCGGAAGGCGCCCGGCCGGTGGTGCGTTCAAACGCGTAACGGATGCGCGCCGCCGTCGCCCGTCCCCCATGCTTCAATGTCTCGGCCGCCAGCGCTCGCGACGCCTCGGTGTACGTCGGATCGTTCAGCGTCACCAGCGCCTGCAACGGCGTATTCGTCACGCTTCTCCGTGCGACGCACTTTTCGCGGTTCGGCGCATCGAAAGTAATCATCGAAGGCGGCGAAGCGGTCCGCTTCCAGAACGTGTACATGCTGCGCCGGTACAGGTCCGCCCCGTGGCTCTCGCCGTAAGTCTGCGATGAGAACACGCCGCCATAGGCGACTTCCCCCCACAATCCCGGCGGTTGATAGGGATACACGCTCGGCCCGCCCACGCGGTTATCGATCAGTCCGCTTACCGCCAGAGCATTGTCGCGCACCATCTCAGCGGGCAGCCGGAACCGCGGCCCGCGCGCGAGCAACCGGTTCTCCGGATCGCGCTCTTTCATCTCGGGCGAAATGCGCGACGCCTGCCGGTAGGTCGCCGACGTCACAATCATCCGCTGCATCGCCTTGACATCCCACCCGGTCCGCACGAACTCGGTGGCGAGCCAATCGAGCAATTCCGGATGGCTCGGCGGCTCGCCCTGCGATCCGAAATCTTCCACCGTCTTCACCAGGCCCGTTCCGAAGTACAACTGCCAGTACCGGTTCACCGCCACCCGCGCCGTCAGCGGATTCGCCGGATCCACGATCCACCGCGCCAGCGTCAGCCGGTTCCGCGGAGCATCCTTCGGAAGCGGCGGCAGGACGGCGGGCGTCGTCGCCGTCACCTTCTCCTTCCGATTCTGATAATCGCCGCGGCCCAGCACGTAGGTGTCGCGCGGCTTGCCGTCCTCCATCACCATCACGTTCAGCACTTCGTAGCCAAGCTCTTCATCGAGCGTCTTCAGCCGCTTCTGCTCGGCCCACGCCACACGCATATCGTCCGGAGCGCCGAAGCGCATGTAGTAGTCGCGCACGCGCTCCCGCTGATCCCGCGAGCGTTTGTCTTCGGCGATCACCAACCCGGCGCGCGCCGGTTCGCGATCGTACAGCGAGACCACTTCCGCACCGGCCAGCGCCCGTGCGTAGAACCTCAGGTCGTCGATCGCGCCTTTGAACGGAAGTCCGATATCCGCGTCGCCCACCCGCCACGGCTTCTCGGTCGCGATCGATCCCTTCAGCGCATCGCGCTCCACGTCCACTTCCGCCGGCTGGCCGTTCAGCAACAACCGAACTCCGGACGCGACGCCCCCGCCATCGTAGATCAGCGTCACCTGATACCAATCGCCCTGAATCAGCCGGCTTCGGGTTCGGATAGCGATCGCGTCCTCAGGCCAGGCGTGGGACAGGCGCACCAGCAGTTGAGAGCCCTCCTTCAACCGCCCCAGCACCTTATTCGGACCCAGCAGAAACTCGACGCCTCGCCGCGACGCTGCATCCTCCACCCGCGCCAGCACGCCCGGCGCTCGGTTGCTGCCGGACCGCATCCAGAAGGACACCGTGAACGGCCGGTCCCGCTCCAACCGCGGCAGACCCGGGAAGTCCACCTGCGAAGGCTGATCGAACACCAGCCCGCGCCCCACGGGACTGCCGCCATAGGTGACATCGCCCTTCGCCAAACGCCCATAGCGGTAGCCGCCCGAGCTATCCCCGAGGCTCCCTTCGAACTCATAGTGCGCCAGCAGTCCATCGGCGGGCGCCGGCGCCAATCGCGCCATCGCTTCCCACGCCGTCTGCAGCGGCTTCACCTGGGATTCCTCCAACGCCGCGCCCGTGGCCTTCAACCCGCTCTTCACCTCGGCCAGTAGCCGCGTCTGCTCCGGCGTCGGCAGTTGCAGATACGGCTTCGCGTTGCCCCAGTTACCGTCCAGCCCCTTCTCCGGCAGCGCGTTGTAGAACGCCTGCATCGAGTAGAACTCTTTCTGGGAGATCGGATCATACTTGTGATCGTGGCAGCGCGCGCATCCCATGGTCAGCCCCAGGAACACCGTGGACGTCACTTCCACGCGATCCACCAGGTACTCGTTCAGATACTCCTCGGCGATCGCGCCGCCCTCGAAGTTGATCATGTGGTTGCGCTGGAACGCCGTCGCGATCTTCTGGTCCGTGGTCGCGTTGGGCAGCAGATCGCCCGCCAGTTGCTCCACCGTGAACCGGTCGTAGGGCATGTTGGAGTTGAACGCGCGGATCACCCAGTCCCGCCACGGCCACATCACGCGATGGCTGTCGATGTGATAGCCATGCGTGTCGGCGTAGCGCGCCAGATCCAGCCACTGCATCGCCATTCGCTCCCCATAGTGCGGCGAGGCGAGCAGGCGGTCCACCTGCCGTTCGTAGGCGTCCGGCGCCCGGTCCTTCAGGAACGCCGCCGTTTCGGCGGGCGTCGGCGGAAGCCCCGTCAAATCGAAGGTCAACCGCCGCAATAGCGTCGCGCGATCAGCCTCGGGCGACGGCGCGAGACCCTCGCGTTCCAGCCGCGCCATGACAAACCGGTCCACCGGATTGCGCGTCCATTTGGCGTTCTTCGTCTCGGGTAGTTCCGGACGCACCGGCGCGACGAAGGACCAATGCACCTTCCAATCGGCCCCTTCCTGAATCCACCGCTTGATCAGCGCGATCTGCGGTTCGGTCAGCGTCCGGCCCGATGAGGGCGGCGGCATGCGCCGGGCCTTGTTTTCGGCCGAAATGCGGAGGAACAGGCGGCTCTCGGCCGGATCGCCCGGCGCCAGCGTCTTCGCCTTCCCGCGAGCGGCGAATGCGCCCTCGCGCGTGTCCAGGCGCAGTCCCGCCATGCGGTTCTTCTCATCCGGACCATGGCATTGGAAGCAGTTGTCGGACAGAATCGGCCGGATTTCGCGATCGAAATCGACCTTTTTCTGCGCTTGCAGCAGCAGGCCGCACCCAGCAGCCCAAATGAGGACGGAACATCGTACGCGCGGCATCCCAGTTGTTCTACAAGCTTGCGCCCGTCGACGCCGGGTGTCAACTTTCCTTCATACTTTCCCGCGGCGGACCGATAAGACCGCAATGATTCTTGCGATCACTTGCGGCGCCCCGCGGCAGCCGCGCGTCTTTGATCCTGGCGCGCGTCGGGTGAAAGCGCGGCCCGATCGGCCACATCGCAACGCGAAGTCCGGCTTGCGGACGGCTCGTCTCCGAACCACCCGCCGGCCATCGCTCGAATCGGTGCGGATCCTGTTGGTCGACAGCGACGAGCCGTTTCGGGCAGTGGTGCGCGCGATGCTCGAACGCCGTGGTTATCGCACCCGCGAAGCATCCGATGCCCGTCAGGCGCTGAAGATCCTCGTGGGCGGCGGCGTCGAGGCCATCGTTGTCGACCTGGCGCAAGGGCCTACGGCGATTGGCGACCTGAAGGCGGCCGCTTACGGGGCCAAGCTCATCGCCATATCCGATGGCTGCGCGACAGAACTCGCGGCGTCGGCCGGCCAAGGCGCGGACGCATCGCTCCCGAAAACCAGCATCGCCGCCCTGGCCGCGTTGCTGGACGTGCTGCTCGACCACAGCCCGTTATGAGTCACGGCAACCGGCGGTAGCGTTCCAACTCGCGAGCCTGATCCTCGCGGCGTCCGAGCGCGCGGTACGCGTTCGCGAGCGCCAGGTGCGTCTGCCGGTTCGAACCGTCGAACTTCGCCGCAGCCTCCAGGTGCGCCAGCGCGTCCGCCGCCCGCCCCTGGTCCAGCAGCAGTTTGCCCAGCTCAAAATGAGAGTCGGCCAGAGTGGCGTCCAGCGCCAACGCCCGCTCGAACAGCGGCGTCGCCCGCCCCTCCACACCTTCGTCCAGCGCCAGTTTCGCCGCCGCCTGATACAGCCGCGCGAACTTCGGAAATCGCGCGACACCCCGTTCGAGCGTCATCCGCGCCGCCGCGTACTCAAACAGCAACCGCTGGACCGTACCCAGCCGCTCCACCGCCTCGGGATCCTCCGGATCCAGTTTCGCCGCCCGTTCGAACTCCACCAGAGCGCGTTTCAGATCGCCATCGCCCAGGTACAACGTCCCTTGCAGCTTCACCGCCGGCTCATGCCCCGGAGCCAACTCGAGCGCCTTCGCCACAACCGCGCGCGCCTCCGTCACCTGGCGCTCCTCCAACAGGATCTGCGCCGCGTTCGCGAGCAGCGCCGGATCGCCAGGCGCCAACTCCAGCGCCCGCGCCATGGCCGCCCGCGACTCCGCCGCCCGGCCCTCGCGATGCTGGCACCAGGCCAACAGCCGGAAGACGTTCGGATCCCGGCTCCCCTGCTCGGCCATCTTCTCGAGCAAACGCCGGCTGTCCCCAAAGCGGCCCGCCCGATACAGCTCGAGCGCCGCCCCATAACCGCCTTCGATACGAAACGAAGCCAGCAGCGCCGCGGCCTGCTTGTTATCCGGCTGCTCGCGCACCACCCGCTCCAGATTCGGGCGCGCGGCCGCCGCGTTCCCGGCGCGCAGTTGGTTCACCGCCAGGTTGAAGCGCGTAATCGAATCGCCCGGCGCCAGTTCGAGCGCCCGTTCGAGCAGCGGCGTCGCCTCCGCCAGCTTGCCCTGCTGCGACAGCGCGATGCCCAGAATCGACACCGCCTGCGGATCGTCCGGCGCAAGCTTCACGGCCATCCGCAGTTCCGCCTCCGCGCCCTTCAAATCGCCCTTCTGCGCCAGCGCGAAACCGCGCTCCAGGTGCTGGCGCGCCGCGGGCTCCGCCATCAGGCACAACGCCAACAGCGCCGTCATTTCGCGGGCTCCGTCACATCCACCGCCCGGTTCGCCGCGACATTCGTCAACACCTGCCGCACGCCGCTCGGCCAGCGGATCTCCACGCGCTCGGCCACGCGCGCCGAGCCCAACCCGAAATGCACGCCCGCGTGGCTGGACGAAGCGTACCCGACGCTGGTGGTCATATGATTCACCTGCGACCCGATCCGCACCTCCGCGCCGATGCCGTCCCGATTGCTCCGCGTGCCGTGCAGCTTCAGCGTCAGCCACGACCCGCCCCCGGCCGTCACGTTCTCCCACAACTCCGCGCGCTCGCCGATCACGCTCACCACCGCATCCACGCGCCCGTCGTTGTTGAAGTCCGCGAACGCCGCCCCACGATGCGCGCGGGCCCGCTGTAACTCCGGCTCCATCGGAACCTCGTGAAATACGCCGCCAGCCGATCCCGCCGCCACGAAGTTCGCCGCCTTGTAGTGCGCGGCCTCAAACATCTCGACGTTGTCGCTCACGTGCGCACCCGACACGAACAGGTCCTTCCAACCGTCGTTGTTGAGGTCCGCCAGCGCCGGACTCCACCCGCTTCGCCTCAGCGACATCACATCCAGTCCGCTCCTGCGTCCCCACCCGCGAAACCCGGTCGCGCCCGCATTCCGGAACAGCGGAAACGTCTCTCCCGCCAGCGCCGCGAACACGATGTCAGGCCTTCCGTCGTTGTCGTAGTCGCGGAAGTCCGACCCCATGCCCGAGACATCCCGCCCATGATCCGGCAGCGCCACCCCCAACTCGAAGGCGACCTCTTCGAACTTCCCGCCGCCCAGGTTGTGAAACAGGGAATTCGGCATCTTGTCGTTCGTGACAAAGACGTCCATCCGCCCATCGCCATCGTAATCGGCGAACGACACGCTCATGGCCTTGCCGACGTGCGCCGCGATCCCCGACTTCGCCGACACATCCTCAAACGTTCCATCGCCGCGATTACGATACAGGGCGTTCGCCAGACCCCGGTAATTCCGCGGATGGCAGTACGACCGGATGCCGCGCGCGGGATCCCCGCAATACGGCGCCGCATCGGGCGACCATTCGAGATAATTCGCCACAAACAGATCCAACAGACCGTCGTTATCGAAGTCGAACCACCCGGCGCCGATGCTCCACAGTCCTCCGCCCACGCCCGCCTTCGCCGTAACGTCCTCGAACCGTCCGCCGCCCAAATTCCGATACAGGCGATTCCCGCGCACGCCGGTGACGAACAGGTCCACGCGCCCGTCGTTGTCGAAGTCCGCCGCCGCGACGCCGTGGCAATAACCCTCGCCCGCGAGCCCTGCCTCCGCCGTCACGTCCTTGAACCGAAATCCGCCCAGATTCCGGAACAGCCGGTTCGAGAACTTCTCCCCCGTCTTCAACAGCCCCGGACTCGTCGCCCCGTTCGCAAAGAAGATATCGGTCAACCCATCGCCGTCGAAGTCGAAGGCGGCCACGCCGCCGACCATCGTCTCGATGACATGCTTTTCCGGCGTCGCCCCGTTCTCCAGCACAAAACCGATCCCCGCATCACGGAAGCGGATCGTCTGCCCCCACGCAGCCCCGGCATGCAGCAGGAACAGGACGTTTAAGGCGCAACCGAACCGAACTCGACAAGTGATGTTGCCGCTACGGGTAGACAAACCAAAAGAATGCCGCATTTCGCGCCGCCGAGGCAATTCTCCGAAAAGGCCGGTCCTCTCCGGCAGCCCAACGAAAAAGCCCGCCGCCCCGGAAATCCGAAGCAGCGGGCTTGAGCCATAAACTACAAGCGTAAGTTAGAAGTGGATACGGCCGGTGTACTGAATCTCGCGGCCGTAGTTGCCTCCCGCCACCCACGTGCTCTGTCCCATCGTCCCGCTGGCGATCCCCAAATCCGGATCGCTCGGCATGAACGTATTGGGAGCGTTAAACATCTCAACGCGCAGTTCGAACTTCACCCGTTCGTTGATCTTGAAGAACTTCACGATCGTCGAATCGAGCTGCCAGAACTTCGGCCCGCGCAGTCCGTCGTAGTAGAACGGATTGCTGCGCGGCGTGTAAGCCGGCAGCACCGCGAACGCCCCCGGATTGAAGTAGTCACCCGCTGGAACGTTCTTGGTCGGATCGCCGGTCACCTGCGCCGGATCGAACCACAGCAGGTTCCCGCTGCGCATCGTGAAGATCTGGCTGGTGGCCCATCCGCCGATCACCCCGTCCAACACCCGGTTGATGTTCGTCAGGTACTGGCGCCCCCGGCCGATGGGAAGCTCCCACGTGCCGGCGATGGTCATGTTATGCCGCGGCTTGCCGCGATCCCACATGGTCAGCTTGTTGTTGTAGTAGTCGACGTCGTTGAACCACTGCGAGTGGTACTCGTGGTTGTAGTTGTAGCCGAACATGAAGGTGAGGCCCTTCGACATCGGACGCTCCGCCTTCAACGCCAGGCCGTAGTAGTGGTCGGTCGCGCCCGGCCAGCCATACAGGTTCAGATCTCCGTACTGCGGCAGGGGCCGCAGCAACTGGCTCACCGCCACGGTCTGCTGCGTGCGCAGCGTGCCGGGCATGATGTTCGCCGGCAGATTGTAGAACGGATTGTTCACCGTCTCGTCGATCTGGCCCTTGTACTTGTAGCTCAGGTTCGGATCCATCTGGTTCTGGTTGTAGTCATAGTGGCCGCCCCACATGCTGGGGTCCTGCGTATTGTGAGCCAGGTGGATGAAGAACGTCGCTTCCGTGAACAGGTTCTTGAGCGTCTGCCGCTGAACGCTGAAGTTCATGCGGTCGTTGATCGGCGTCTTCATGACGTTGCCGTCCCAGTAGTTGACGCCGTTGCCAAGCTGGCTGTAGCGGCCCAGGCTGTTGCCCGTGGGGGTCACCACCGGATTGCCCGACGGGAACGGATCGCTCAGGTACGTGCGCGGCACGCCCTGCAGCGGACCCAGCACCGAAGTGGACTGCGAGAAGCCGTACGTCGGCAGTCCGCCCGTTTCCGGGTGAACCGTGATCCACGGCACCGCGTACCGGGCGTAGCCGGCGCGGATCGAGGTCTTGTCGTTCAACCGGTAGGCGATGCCCACGCGCGGCAGGAACGTGTTCCACGGCGCGTCGTACATCCGCGGGTTCTTGTCGCTCGTGTAGATCATCGCGCCGTTGAACTTGTAGTTCACCTTCGCGATCGACGTCACCGCGGATGGCATCGTGATGCCCTGCAGTTCCGGAATCGCCTGCGTCAGGTCCAGCGTCTTCACCAGCATCCGCGTCTCTTCGAGCGGCGCGGTTTCGCGCTCCCACCGTAAGCCCAGGTTCAACGTGATGTTGCGGTTCAGCTTGATATCGTCCTGAACGTAGAAGCCCCACTGCTGTTGGTGCATGTCCAGGTTCGGCGCGATGTTGGCGTTGCCCGAGTTCACGACGCCCAGCAGGGCGGACGCGTACATATTGCCCGACTGCGTGGCGTCGTAGCCCAGGAAGCTCTTGCCCGTATCGATGGCGTTGAACGTGAACCCGCCCGGTCCGGAGTTGGCGTTGTCCTGGTCATAGGAGTAACGCAACTGCCAGCCGGCCTTCAGGTGGTGGATGCCCGTGTCGTGCGTCACATTCACCGTGGGGTTGAGCGAACGCCCGTGCACCAGCCACCATCCGCCCACGCCCGAACGGGCGCTGCCGTTACCGGTGAAGTTGAACTGCGGATAGTAGATGCCCTGCGCCGGATCGATCACGCCCTTGTACCAACTGCTGTTGGGCCAGAACGACGCCCACAGGCTGGCCGGCTGCTGCGCCCATCCGGAAGAGTAGTCGTCTTCCATGTAGATGGCCCCGAAGCGGACGTTCACCGTCGTTTTCGGACTCAACATGTACAGCACGTCCGCCGAAGCGTTCAGCGCGTCCATGACGCCGCCGTTGTCGGACGGAACGGCGATGGTCCCGCCCCAGTTGGGGTTGTCCAGGCGGGTCTGGAATTTGCTGAACCGGCCGAACAAGCGCCACTTGTCGTTCATGTTGTAGTCGACGCGCTCGTTCAGGTTCCAATAGTTTTCCCACCACGGATAGGCTTTCTTGAAGTTGTTCAGGCCCGACAGGTCGCTGCCCGCGTTATTCGGCATCCACAGATCGTTCACCGCCTTCACACCGGCGGCGTCCATGCGGCTCTTCGGGATGATGTTGCCGGGGAACGGCGTGCGCGTCGCCGTGGAGGTACCCGCGTCGAACTTGGTCGTCAGCGGGTCGTAGATCACCTGCAGCGCGCCCTGCGGCGTCAGCGCTCCGGAGAAGTCGCCCGTGCGCATGGCCGCCGTCGGCACCGTCGACTGGTTGCTCGACGGCTGCTTCACCTTCCACTGTTCGAAATTCGTGAAGTTGAACAGCTTATTCTTGATGATCGGATTACCGCCGCTGACGCCCCAGATGTTGGAACGCACCACGCCGACGTCCCGCGTGATGCGGTTGGTCAGCGCGTCCATCGCCGGATTGCGGCCGAAATAATACGCCGTCCCGTGGATGCCGTTCGTCCCCGACTTGCTCGACAGGTTCACCGTGCCGCCCGCGCTGAAGCCGAATTCGGCGTCCATCGCGTTCTGCTGCACCGCCACCTCCTGCGTCGAATCCATCGGCAGGTTATAGGAGCCGCGCGCCGAAATGTTCAGCGTCGTGCCGTCCAGTTCCTGATCGTTCTTTCCGCCCGTCGGACCGCCGATGTCCATGCCGCCGTTTGACCACATGTAGAACGGGTTGCGGTGCGCCACGTCCCAATACTGGTTCACCACCGCCGGATTCAGCAGCGCCAGGGTGAACGGATTGCGCGCCAGAACCGGCAGATCCTGAATCATTCCGCCCTGGATCGTCGTCGTCATCGTGGAGGTGTTGAACTCCACCGCCGTGACTCCCGCGGTCACTTCCACCGCCGATGTCACCGCGCCGACGTTCAGCGCGGCGTTAACCGTGACGTCGCCACGAGTTAACACTGTAATGTTATCTTGCACGTGTTTCTGGAAACCCGAAGCCGCGATCGTGATCGAGTAAGTTCCGGGTTGGACAAAGTCAAAAAGGTAGTGCCCCGCTGAGTCGGTTTCCTTCACCGTCTCAATGCCGGTATTTACGTTCTTGAGCGTCACCGAAGCGCTCGTCACAGCGGCCTGAGTCGGGTCCGTAACCGTTCCCTGAACCTTGCCGCGATAGTCCTGCGCCACTGCGACGGAGCAGAGGAGGATCGCCATGGCGAGAAACTGCATTGCCAATTGCCATGGCCTGGATCTCAATGCCATATAGCCCCCAAAAGCGATTCGAATTGATTGATTTTTCGTCACACCGGCCCACAATAGGTCGAAAATAGACCCACTTCCCTGTGAACTGGCCATGCGGTATTCTAGGACACGCCGAAGGGTGCAGTCAATGCAAGACCAGCCATTTCGGACCTGATAGCTCGAAATACAGTCGCTCTAGCTAGCCTAGTTCTCCGCGCCGCGCGGCCCCGGCCAGATGCTCGGCGGTGCGATAGGCCAACGCCTGAATAGTCGCCGTCGGTTGCTGCCTCGCCGACGTCACGAAGTTGCTGCCGTCCACCAGGAACAGGTTCGGCGCGTCGTGGGTCCGCCCAAACGCGTTCACGACGGATTGTTTGGGATCGGTCCCCATCCGGCAGGTCCCCATCAGGTGCCGGTTGGTGCCGTAGTCGTCAATCGGCATTCGCCAGATCTTCCTCGCCCCGGCCGCGTCCAGGATCTCCGCTTCCCGGTCCTGCAGCCAGGCGAGCGACTTCATATCGTCCGGGTGCGCGTCATAGGTCACCCGCATGGCCGGGAGCCCCCACGCGTCCTTCACGTCCGGATCCAGTTCCACCCGGTTCTTTTCCATCGCGAGCGACGTGGCGTGCGACAGCAGCCCCATGGTGTGGGTGAAGTAGGTCGCCAGCGCCTTCTTGTATTCGGCGCCCCACTTGGGAACATCCGGCGGCAGCCCGTCCAGTGCGAAACTCGCCGGCTGGAAGTCGAACCGTGCGTCGATGCCTCCCCCGCCGTAAAAGCCCCGCTTCGGATCCGCGCGGTAGTAGTCGTGAATCAGCCGGGTCACCTGGATGCCCTTGTACTCGTTCAGCGGGTGTTCGAACAGGCCGCAGGTGAAGCACCCCAGATCCCACATGAGATACTTACCCACCAGGCCATTCGAGTTCGCCAGCCCCTGCGGGAACCGGTTCGACTTCGACATCAGCAGCAACCGCGGGGTCTCCGCGCCGTTGGCGCACACCACCACCACCTTGGCCCGCTGAAAGATCTCGCGGCGCGAAGCGTCGTAATAGATCGCCCCCGCGGCCCGGCCTCGCGCATCCACCTCGATCTTGCGCACGTACGATCCCGGCCGGATCTCGCAGCGGCCCGTCTTCTCCGCCTCCGGAATCACGCTGACCAGCGTGCTCGACTTCGCCCGCATCTCGCAGCCGAAGGCTTCGCACATCCCGCAGTTCGAACACGCCGGACGCCCCCGATACGGTTGCGACAGAATCGCCACCGGCGCCGGATATGGGTGCAGCCCCAGTTTCTTCGCCGCCCGCTCAAACAGCACGCCCGACGACTTCGCCGGCATCGGCGGCAGCGGATACGGCCCCGATCGCGGCGCCTCGAACGGATTCGCTCCACTCAGCCCGGAGACGCCTAACTCCCGCTCGGCCTTCGCATAATACGGCTCCAGATCCGCGTAGCGGATCGGCCAGTCGGCGAATCCGGTCCCGGGAATCTCTCCGAACAGGCTCCGCTCGTGGAAATCGGACTCGTGGAATCGCCAGTAATTCCCCGTGAAATGGACGCTGCCGCCGCCCACCTGCCGTCCATATTCCACGGCTTTAAACGGCTTGAACGGATCCTTCTCGCCGCGCCGGTATAACATCGGCTGCGTCTTCGGATCGTTGGTCAACCCGGGCCGGAAGTAATACTTGATCTCATCGTGGGAATAATCGTTCTCGCGCAGGTAAGGACCTTGCTCCAGCCCCACCACGGAGTAACCGGCCGCGGATAACTCCTTCACCATGACTCCGCCCGCCGCGCCCACTCCGATCACCAGGAAATCCACCGCCTCGTCATGGCGGAACCGCGGCCCGCTCATTCCCGCCCCCGCGCGTCGTAATAGCCGAACGGATGCTCAAACGCCATGCGGCTCTCAAACCCGATGTGTTTCCAACCGGCCTGTCCGCGATTGCCCCCGTACTTGGGATGTCCCAGAAACCCCAGCACCGTGTGCTGCCGCAACAGCCCGAAGAAGGCGGTCGTCTCGATGGAGCGCACCAACTGCTTCTGCTGTTCGTCGCTCAGCGCCGCCACGCTCGCCGATCCGGGAAACAGTTTCACCCGAACGCGCCGCACCTCGGCCATGCCGTCCCGATAATCGGCGCGACGGTCGGAATCGAACGTCTGAAGCGCCCGGTCGATAAACCAGATCACCCCCACCTCCCGCGCCCCCGGACCATCGCCGGAAGGCAGGATCTGCTCCGCCAGGGCCTCCACGTCGGCAGCCGTCGCCCGATCCAGCACCGCCAGCCGCGCCGTTGGCCTCGCCTCCGCCGACTCATGCGCGTGCTGCGCGGCCGCCAGCACATCGGCCCACGCCGCGCCCCCAATCGATCCGAAAACCCAGTCGCGCCTGGAAAGTCCCATCGGACTAGATTACACCGGCGCGCCAATTACCGTTCGCCGGGGATATGGTCCCGATACCGCGTCCAGTCGGAGGTCAGCGCGCTCACCACCACATGCCCCACCCTCTGCGCCGCGTCGAGCGCCGGAAGGAAGCCCGTATAGGCCCCCTGCTTGTTCCGCGCCAATCCCTCGGCCGCCGTCATCCCGGGAGGCGGCTGATCGTAATCGCTCGCCGTACGCAACACCATCACCCGATTCACGTCCACTTTGCCCGCCTTGGCCAGAAACGTCAGCGATTGCATCGTGCCCGTGTCTTCCATCGCCGTCGTGACATAGTTGCCCTTGCCGCCGCTATGATAGGCCACCCAGTCATTGGCCCACTGGCTGAGCAGTTTCCCGTGCCAGAACGTCCCCGACGACAGCGTATCGCCCTTAAGCACGAACGGCGGCCGCTTCGCGTTCGCCTGCGGATACATCGGCCGCTCCTTCCGCATCGGCTCGCTGTCCATCAGCGCCAACCCGCGAGTCAGTTGAAAAGCCCACTCCGTCAACTCCGCGTTCAGATGATACGTCTCGCCCGAATCCGGCGACGCCTTCGGCTGTTCGTACGGAACCGACTTGCGCAGCGGCACGTACCCCGTCTTCCAATCCGCCGGTATTTCCCGCGCGTCGATCTCATAGGCCAAATCGCCGTCGATCACCCACTCCGCCCAGGCCGCCGATCCCAATGAGGCGTCCGCCGGATCCACGCCCGCAATCCCCGCCACCAGCCAATAGGTTTTTCGCAGGTCGAACCTCGGATCCATCCCCAGCGCCATGACGCTCGCCGCCGCGCGAGCCGTCCCCACTCCGGTCACCATCCCCATCACCCCGTCCTGGTTCATGCGCAGGTCGTGGTAACCCTGCGGAAACGGCAGCACGCGGTCCAGTTTCTCCCGCTCCACCCAATACTGAAACTCGCCCGGCCGGTCCCCCGTATCGGCGCCGAATTCGAACATCGTAACCACCACGACTTTCACCGGAATGGGCGCCGGAGAATCGGCGGCCCAACCGGCCCCGGCCAGCGCCAGCCCGGACGCCGCCACGCGTAGTAATAAGGACATGGAAGCCATCATCGCATCGTTCCGGCGTCGATCTCCGCATCGGTCGGAAACCGGTCGAACCGCTCAGCCGGCTTGCGGCCCCGCCAATGCCAATCGGCGAAATCGAGCATCGCCGTCCAGTCCTCCTCGGTAAAGGCATGCCCATGCCGCGAATAGTGCACTCCCAGCCGCTCTCCCGCTCCCAACAGCGCATACGCCGGACGCGCCCCGGCCATCGACTGACGGACCGCCTCGGGAAGCGAGATCCGGTCGGTCAACCCCTCGAGCGCGATAAACGGCCGCGGCGCGCACAACGCCAGGAACCAATGCTCGTCAAACGGCAGCCGTTCGCGCTCGCCCCAGAATTCGTGCAACTGCGGCGAAAACCAGTTCGGGTACTTCTTCTGCATGATGTCGAGCGTCTCGCTCCCTCGCGGCCCCGCGAACCGGTATGCGCCCACCCCGCCCCCGCCCGTCACTACCGGCGCCGCCATGAACCGGTCGTCGAACGCCCCCGCGATCATGGCCGCCTTCCCGTTCCGCGAAGCCCCCGTCACAATCAGCTTCCGTCGGTCGATCCGCGGATCCGTCTCCAGGTAATCGGCCACCCTCGAGGCGCCCCACGCCCACGCGCCCAGAATCCCCCAGTCGTACCCCGGATAAGCCGGCGGGAATCGCGTATCCCGAAACGCCCAACTGCCGTCCCGGTTGCGCAGCGTCGTATCTTCGGCGCAATCATTCGGATTGAACATCGCCACCGCGTAGCCCCGTTCCAGCACCGCCGAAAAGCGCGCCGCCAACTCGGCCGGCTTCGCCACGGGCGCCGCCGGACGGACGGCCGGAGGCTTGTCTCCCGGTCCCACCAGCAGCAGCACGTCCTCGCCCTTGCCCTGGTTCGGGCCCTGCGGAAGCCTCGGCGCCTCTACCGCCCCCGGCGGCGTTCCCCCCAACAGCACCACTGCGGGAAACGGCCCCGCGCCCTGCGGAGTCAGCAGCCCGACCTGCAACTCCAGCTTCCGCGCCGGTCCGAATCGCAGCCGCATCAGGCGGTAGGTCCCCTCCTCCAGCAACACCTCGCCCGTCACATTCCCCGGCGCCGGCGGCATGCGCCCCACCGCGTAGTAAGCTAGGATCTCCCGCATCTGCTCACGGCGTTTCTTCCACTGGGCGGCCGTGCGCACACGCCCGCCTCCATTCATCGTCATCACATCCGGCATCTCCGGACTCACCGCCAGCGCCTTCGCTCCGGGCATCGACCGCGGCGCGCCGTGGATCGGCGGAACCGGAATCTCACGAGCGTCGGGCCCGCTCTGGCCCAGCGCCGCGATCGCGGCCAGCCCGAACGCCATCACCACCCGCGCGACGGGACAAAATGTCCCATTTCGGGCCAGACTGTCCGTCCGAACAATCCGAGCCATTGAAAACAAGCCAGTTAATAGAGGTGCCTCGATTGCTTTAAATCGAGCATCGCCGTACAGCGGCATTTTGGTAACGTTCATGAGACTTGGCCTTTTATCGACCCTCACCGCGGCGCTCTGCTGCTCGTCCCTCGGAAGCGCCCAGAATCTGTCCCGGGTGCATCCCGCCTTGCTGGCCGGAACCCAGACCGACTCTCAGAGAGTGATCGTTCTCTACAAAAGCGAAGCAGCCCCCGATGCCGGAACGCGCATTGCCCACCGGCACAACGTGAAGCTCCAGTCCCACTTTCGCTCAACGGGAATCTCCACGTTCCGGCTCACTCGAAAGGAGATCCGAGAACTCGCCGACGATCCCGAAATCGCCTACATCGCCCCTGACCGGACCGTCCGCGCTGCCTCGCTCGACCGCGGCGCCGAAGCGGTCGGCGCCTATCAGGCCCAGAGCTACGGATTCACCGGCGCCGGCGTCGGCGTCGCCTTCATCGATTCGGGCGTCAGCTACCACACCTGCGATTGGAACGATAACTGTCAGGCGCCCAACACCCGTTACCTCGCCCAAGTCAGCTTTGTCACCGATCTGAACGGTTCCTGGACGGCGCCCGACGACGGACAGGATTACTACGGTCACGGCACCCACGTCGCCAGCATCGCCGGCGGCGCCGGAACCTTCAGCACGGCTTATGTGAACCAGTGGAACATCTACCCGAACTACTGGATTCGCGGCGTCGCACCCGGCATCAACATCGTCTCCCTCCGCGTGCTCGACAGACGGCGTCGGCCGCGACAGCTCCGTCATCGCCGCCCTCGACTGGGCCATCGAGAATAAGGATAAGTACAACCTCCGCATCGTGAACCTCTCCATCGGCCGCCCGTTCTCCACCGGTTACGAGAACGACCCGCTCTGCCAGGCCGCCGAGCGGGCGTGGAAGGCCGGTCTGGTCGTCGTGGTCGCCGCCGGCAACATGGGCCGCGAAAACAGCCTGGGCGAGCAGGGCTACGGCACTATCACCGCCCCGGGCAACGATCCCTATGTCATCACCGTCGGCGCGGTCAACACATTCGGGCGAACCGAGCGTCGCGCTCACAAGGTCGCATCCTACAGTTCGAAAGGCCCCACCGCCATCGATCACGTCATGAAGCCCGACCTGGTGGCGCCCGGCAACAACATCCACGCCTCCCAATGCCTGCTCTCCGACGATATGACGCCCTGTCCTCTGGTCGCCGCCAACCATGATAATGTGGTGCCCGACAGCGACTACGCCGATATCACCGGCGGCGTCACCTCCACCGCCTACTTCCGTCTCAGCGGCACCAGCATGGCGGCCCCGGTGGTCACCGGAGCGGTCGCGTTGATGCTCGAAAAGACGCCGACGTTGACGCCCGACCAGGTCAAGGCCCGCCTTCTGCGGACCGCGCGACGCGACACCTTCGTCGCCTCCTATACCGCCAACGAAAGCTCTCCCGGCGACAAGTTCCTCGTCACCCACGACCCGTTCACCATCGGTGCGGGCGAACTCGACATTGTCGCCGCGTTGAACTCCACCGACGCGGCGCCGGAGACCCTCACCGCCGCCTCGCCGGTCGCTCTTTGCGATTCATCGAACCGTCCGGTCGGCATCTCCGCCGCCGCGGGAACGGTTTGGACATCCACTGACCTTGCCGGCGCCAGCGCCATCTGGGGAACGGCGACCGCCCAGGGCTCCACCGCCAACTGGGCCTCCGACGTGCTGTTCGGCGTATTGGCGCCCCAGGGCGCCACCGCCGTTTGGAGCGCCAGCGCCGTCTGGGGCACCAGCGTCGCCGCGGAGTCCTCCTCGATGAGCGTGCTGACGAAAGGCGACCGGTAGCCCTGCTCGCGTCAGCGAGCTTTCTTCAATTCCACCCGGATGGCTCTCAGCGGCTTGCTGGCCTCCAGGTTCTATCGGATGGGGACGCCGGCGAGGATGAAGTTGACGTCCCCTCACCTCCCGGCAATCCCACCCAGCCGCTCAAACACCTGTTCCACCGCCGAATCGACGTCGCGCCTCCCCTGAGCGAACCAGATCCGATAGCTGAGACTCAACGCCGAAAGCGTCAGCGCCGCCAGCGCGTGCGCAGTGATCGCATCTTCGCATCGGATCGCGAACGCCTCGGCCAGCCGCTCCTGCAACTCCGCCACCCTCGAAACCTGAGCTTCGCGCGCCGCCGGGTATCGCGCGGAAATCTCCATCACCTTTCGCATCCTGGGATCTGAAACCGTCGATCGCGCAACCTCCCTCACCACGCGCCGGAACAGTTCCGCCGGCGAACCGCCCGGACGGGAGGACTCGATCTCTCGGGTCAGCGCCGCTCCATAGCTCACCACGGGTTGCGCCATCAGGTCGCGCTTCGATTCGAAGTACCGGAAGAAGGTGCGCCGGGATGTGCCGGCCGCGTCCACGATGTCGTCAATCGTGGTCTCCTCGAATCCCCTGTCCGCGAACAGGTCGATGGCCGCGGTCCAGATAGCGTCCCGCGCAAACTCCTGCTTGCGGGTCTGCAGGCTTGCCTTCGCCGTCTTCGGGCTCGTTGAGCGATTCGAACCTGCTGCGCGCGCCATATGGAAACGATACCAGCGGCCGCCACTACAGATCAATAGCGCTTCTCAGTATTGACATGGCACTCAGCGGCGAATATACTCTCCTCATGCCGGCATGCCCGCGCGATCGGGTGTCGTCAGAACCGGCGTAACAGGAGAATCCGGATGCGACTTCTTTCGCTTGCGGCCCTTGCGGCCATCATGACGTGCGTAGCGGTAGCCGCCAGCCTCGCCGGCGCATGGAAAGGCTCCATGGACACCCAGATGGGCGCCATGGAGGTGACCATCACCATTCAGCCAGGAGCCAGTCTGGCCGGCAAAGTGAACATCGGCCAGTACGAAGGCGCGATTGAAAAGGGCAAGGTGGATGGCGGCAATATCTCCTTCGAGATCAACATTGAGCCTGGGAAGATCGCCTACGAAGGAACCGTCGCCGGCGATGAAATGAAACTCAAAGTCACCGGAACCCAGGGAAATCAGTACGCCCTGCTGTGCAAACGGCAGAAGTAGACCGAAGGGCGAGGCGCCGCGCCGGATCCCGAACGCGCTTTTGCGCGTCCCCGGAAGGAATAGGCAGGAAAGCTGGAGGATTGGGATAACGCGTCCGGCGTGTTTGCCCGTATGCTTGCTAGAGATAAACAGGTCTGTTTATACGGAGCAAGCACATGAGCTCAAATTCTTCCCGCAGAAGTTTCCTGGCCGCAGGTCTCACCGCGCCCGCCGCTTTGGCTTCGCCTCAGGGCGTACAGAAAGCGCCTCCCGCACTCGCGCCCACCGGGACGCTCTCCTACCGGACCCTTGGCAAGACCGGACTGAAAGTCACTTCGGTCAGTTTCGGTTGTATGGTCACCTCCGACCCGACGGTGATTTCGCGCGCCGTCGACATGGGCGTCAACTACTTCGACACAGCCCGCCGTTATGGCGGCGGCAACAATGAGCGCATGGTGGGAAGCGCGCTCAAAAGCGCGCGGAACCGTGTCCTGATATCAAGCAAGTCGCACGCCATGACGGCGGTGGAAGCGCGCAACGAACTGGAAACGAGCCTGAGGGAGTTGGGCACGGACTACCTCGACATTTGGTACATGCATTTTCGCGACGAACCCTCGGCCATCCCTGACGAAGTTGTCACGGTCTGGGAAGAGGTTGGAGTAAGAACGATCAATGTCC
>JAFDVZ010000023.1:251942-298571 GCA_018268715.1 Acidobacteriota bacterium
CGATCATTCATGTCCAACACACTCAGTCGCCCTCCGGGCTCCTTCCGCAGCCCCGGAATCCTTCTTCGTTCCACTTGCCATGCTCTTCCTCCTTAGGAACATTTCTGCTCAATTATGTAACCAAAGAGCTGTCCATAGAATTGCCGGGGCGGGGGAGGTAGCGCACCTGCCTTGGGCGCAGGGAAAGCCTCCCAACCGTTTATAATCAATCGCTTACAGGGGATTGGAGAGCCTTGTGCATACCTGCCCTGTAGAAAACGACTTCGAACAGTTCATTAAGGAACGCATCTACCTCCACAACGTATCGGCGCGAACGGTGGAGTGGTACCGGGAGTCGGTCAAATGGCTGTCACGCTTCCCGCTCACCGAAGACGGACTGAAACAGTTCGTCATCGCTATGCGCGAAGCTGGCCTGAAGCCAATATCCTGCAACAACCGCATCCGGGTGGCTCCAATTACTAGAAGTTAAAGGGTTCGAAGAAACGTCCTATCTTTTGAACGGAAAGAAAGAGAAGCTTGTACTGCTAGCAGATAGTGACGGGACCATCCCATCCGTCTCCGTTGGCGTCCTGACAAATGCGACCAGGGAGACTATGGACAAAACGATTTTGAAGTGTGCCTACTGTGGGAGCCTCCGGGACTCCGCTGACATCAAACAAGGCCGGATTATTAGCCCAAATTGGCGGAACAACCCAGGTCATCAAAGCCCTCCGCTCAACTACTGCAAAGACCGACCGTGCCACTCCTACGACCAGATGGCGCACGAGGGATAGACCCCATGCAAGTCACCATCCCCGACCGCTGCGAATGCGGCGACGACTACGTGTGCGCCCGGTGCTGCTGGGAGACGGCCTGCGCGATTGTGGAGGCGAATGCGGCGTTCGAAAGAATCATTAAACAACAAGACCAATGAACAAGAGAGAAGAGATCGAGTCCCTTATAGCCGAACTCAAGAGCTGGAAAGAAAATCGCGACAGGGCGTCAGCGCGCCGGACGTACGGACCGGAATTGAAGTCTAACCCGCTTGTCCGAGCAATTGAGTTCCTTTCAGAAGGTCTAAGGGAAATATGCATCTGTGCCGCTATCCGACTGGAAGACGGAACTATCATTCGTGGCCATCGACACGCTGACTGCTTAAATAGCTTCCTTGCAGATAAGCTGAGAAATGATGGCCGAAGCGTTGAAGTCAATATGGCAGAAATGGCAGAACAGGGATTCATCACATCCCGCAATCGGTTCGTCACCCGAGAGGAAGGCCGGAAGCTACAGGATGCTGCCGGAATCCCGTCGGCTGACCGTGACGGGTATCGAGGCAATACGCTCTTCAGTGAAGATCTATACTAACCCCTGAAGCGACCATGCTAGTTCCGCGGCCAGAAGTAGGCCAGTACAGCGAAAACCGCCTGAACGACTGTTCCGAGCGTCGCAATCACGGCTATGTACAGCGCAATCTTGGCAAGCTTTTCGCTACCTGCATCGAACCGCCTGATGGTGTCTATCAGTTCCAAGCTTGCTCTGGTCTGTGCCACATTATGGGTGCGTTCATTGAAGTTCGCGAGAATCTGAATATTCGCAGCCAAGAACTCAACGTCCTCCGGCTTGAAGGGCTTTGGCTGAGTGAATGTCGCCCACAATCGGTTCCGCAGATGCTGATGGTCTTCTGGGGTACCCATGGCATACTATTCGTAGTCGTTCACTAGCCGAAACTGCCCCTCCGCCATCAGATCCACAATTCTCTGGCGCTTTCCAGTCGGCCTGTAGGTGACCAACGTACCATCCAGACTCGGCTGTAGCATGGGGAGCAAATCCGTCCTAGTCACATCATGAAACCGGCCGACATACGAGCCGTCAGCCTCTGGCTCAGACGACAGAACGTAGGGGAACTTGAATTCGTGGTCGTCATTCTTCACGAAGACCTGCATTTCACCGCTAAGGTTCATGCCACCATTGTATCGTGCCGCGTTTCTGTTCGTAAGGGATAGGCATCCAAAGATGATATGATCTCACCAGATTATGACAGCCCCTGACGACAAAAGCTAGCAATCGCTCGCCTAAATCGCTGCGTCATCCACATCGCCCGCTGGCAGGTAATCGCACCCGGAACACTAACAACAACAAAGATATGCAAGCCGCGGAGGAACTGCGTAAGGCCTCCGAGGAATGCAATCGTGAATGGGAGTTGCATCGAGACAAGCGCGATGCAGAGGTCGCCCGTACGCTTGCGAAGGTTGGTGTCGAGTCCCCTCAGGAGCTCCTGAAACGAGTTCGAACCTTGCGTGGCCAAATCCACGACCTAAAGACGGTCAAAACCTCTCAGCAGACACTGCTCACAAAAGATGTGAAAGAGAAAGAGGCGGCCCGTCAGGACCTACTCCGCGACGCATCCCAGAACGACCGCGCCATCCGCGATACTCGCGTTGCTAAGGCCAAAGAACTGACCGCCGTTCTCGGCGAGCACATCACCGTTGAACTTGTTCCGTTCGGTGATCGAACCGGGTATAAGCAGCTGCTGAGCGACCTCTATCACGAGATCTCAAGTAAGGAACTGCGCATCAAGAACATCGACGCACAGCTCGCGCCTATAGCGGATACGCTCACACCCAAACAACTTGCAGCGGCGCTCATGAACAAAGGGCTCCTCCGTCGTAAGGACGGCACGACGGTAGATCTGGTGTCGCTCTGTTCAATCACGCCCAACACCCAGATTGTGCTTTGCGCAATCGGCGAGGATGTCCGATTGCTAAATCGCCTCCAGACGGCACCGATGCCCGATGTACTCAAGATCAGCGTCAAGCGCCAGGGCGAGAACGTTTTTGCCGACCTCTCGACCGGGCTGTCACCGGGAGAGCAAAGCGCGGCTCTGCTCACGCTTGCGCTCCAGTCGCGCAAGATTCCACTGATTATTGATCAGCCGGAAGATGAACTGGGGTACAGCTATGTGGTGAATCTAATCGTTCCCAAGATACTCCGTGCCAAATTGGAACGACAAATGCTCATCATTACGCATAATGCGAATGTTCCTGTTCTGGGCGATGCGGATCTAGTTGTTAAAATGGAAAACAAGCCGAATCCGGACGGCGGCAGAGAGTGTATCGTCGCTCAACAAGGCTGTTTCGAGTCCAAACAGATTACCGCCACACTACTGGAGCTTGAGGGTGGTCGGCGTGCATTCGAGTTCAGGCAGCATCGCTATGCCTTGGCGGATCGATCTGCGCATTCCGCCGTTTACGCAGCTGGAGGAAACGCTCAACTCCCCCTTCTATGAGCGAATGGCCCGCGTTTACAACTCCCCTGCAAACGCCTTCGAAAGCACCGACGGCAGCAGTGCATCTCCTATCAACCGCCCGCATCTGCCGGGGAAGATCAGTTATGGGCGATGGCTCACTCGCGCGAGCGTGAGAGTATCTGGTCCCGGCGCATTCTGTTAACACTGCTGATCCCTCTTTCCGGAGCCTTCGCGTATAACGTCTTCTCTGTCAGCCAACTTTGGGTGAGGCTGGCGCAAGGTTGGATGTTCGCGTGGACTTGCCTGCTTGTTTGGAGGTTCCGGCGAGGGCCGCGCCGCATGAGCGCCACCGGGAATTGCGCGAGCTTTCTCCGGCGCGAATTCGAGGGCAAGCACAGTGCGATGCTGGAGATTCGGAGGTGCGTGTTCCTGCTGGTCCCCCCAATCCTCGCATCCTGGTGGGCCGGTGGGCCAGCGATCCGGCTGCGGGCGCTGGGCGTCGGCCCATCCTCCGGGCTTTATGGGTTCGCGAGCGGGCCGTGGCTACTCATCATCCTTGGATTGTTGCTAGTGCTGATATGGCTCGCCTTCGGCCTTGCCGCCAAGAAAGCCACGCGCGAGCTCGACGAGTTAGACCGGCGCACTCGGGAATGAGTGAGCACGTATGATCCGTGCTCGAATACTCACGATCACTGAGACCATGCCATGCACGCCGTGTTCGTGACGTTTCCCCCTTGGAATCGATGAGTTGTCTACAGAACCGTGAGTGTGCGATTGATCACTGTGGTTGCGCCGCTTTTCGGTTCGTGGACCACGAACCGCACCACGTACTCGCCGTTTTGGATGCTGGGGAGATCCCAACGCAGGGTCACCGCGTTGTCCTTTCCGGCGACCGTCCCGGAGTTGCGCCTCAGGTGTTCCGACTCAGCTCTGTCCGTCACGCATGTACCGTCCTTATCGAAGAGCGCTACCACGACGTCGACCGTGTCCTCGCTGCCGGAGACCGTTTCATCAAAGTGGAGCGGCTCCGTGCCGATACGCGCCACGATCTGGACCGTCACGACGGAGGACTGGGCAGGCCTGGAGTATCCGGTCTGCAGGACCACCGGTATGTCGTTGCGAAGCTCGGAGGCAAGAACCGTCTCGGCGAGATCCGAATGGTCCGAAAGCGCAACGGCGTAATACCCGCCGCGCGCCTCCACCGACACGTGTTTGAGCTCGGGCAGCACGACCTTGAGCTTATGAAAGCTCCCATTGAGCTTTAGTGAAGCAGGCGAGAATCCCAGGACGTATGAGAATTCGGGAATCGCCGCCAGGCGTTGGAAGCCGAGGCGCAGGTCGTTATTGTGGCGAAAGAACGTTCCGCCCGTGCCAGCGGCCAGGTCCCGCATCACGTCGCCGTTAGCCTCTGCGCTTTCCCGGCGATAGCGAATCCACGCCTGGTCGGGTGAAGACGCCTTCGGCGGGCCTTGGCGATGGATGATCACCTGTCGCGCTACGTCTTCCTCCTCTTCCGCTACGATCACGCCACGTACGCTAAGGCCGTCGATGATCACGTGATTCTGCGCGGCAAGCTGCAACAACCGCGCGACACCGCGGATCCCTTGAGGGGTCTGAGCGAAAAACCCGGGTGAGGAGAACACGATCACGCGTTCGCCCGGCAACTGCGATAGCTGCCGGACGGCGAGTTGTAGAGTAGCCAGAGTGCGCCGGGTATCCTCGCGTCCTAACATCGTTTGTTGATAGGCGGCGCTCAATGCCAGGTGTCTGGCGAGTTCGGGGCGCACGTGGGCACACTGAGCGGTGTAGTCGGTCAATGCCTGCAGCACCAGATCGTCGGCTTTGTCGATGACCAGGTCGGCGATGTAGTAACTTACGTCGGGGCAGGTCATTCCTCCGTGGGCGGCGACAGTTCCCCAGCGCAGTTGGGATACGGCCGTTTCGAGTTTGTCCCGGTCGGTGGTGAAGTCCAATGAGTGCTTGCCGGTGAGGGTGTAAACGGCGGCGCGATCTCCGGCGGAGAAGTGTTTCGTGAAAAAGTCCGCCGCTGCGGTGCGGAGTCGCGCCAGATCTGCGAATCGGATATTCAAGTCATCGAAGATGTATACGAAATTGCGCTGGGAGCGAGAACCGTCGGGATGGGCGATAACGGTTTGAGCCCCGGCGGTTGTACTACCGGCGGCGCCGTTGCTCGCCGGCGTGGGAGTGGCGTGCTGGAGCGCCGAGAAAGTGGTGATGATCTGCGGCTTGCCGTTGTCGTAAAGCCGGAAATCGCGTTGGGTCAGATTGCCGACTGCGTCGCCGTGGCGGTCTCGTACCACGATTGGGACAAGCACGAGGTCGGTGCCGCCGCGAAATGTGGGGGGCGTCTGGCCGATTGCCAGCGAGGCCAGGATTAAGAACAGGGCTTTCGTCATCCGGCGTGCTTTCGGATAGAGACGCGCAAGGTTATGGCCGCGTTCCTTCCGGCTGGTTCCGCTTCTCTTTGTACGAAGTAATCGATGCTCATCC
This sequence comes from Acidobacteriota bacterium, assembly GCA_018268715.1. Classification (GTDB taxonomy): domain Bacteria; phylum Acidobacteriota; class Terriglobia; order Bryobacterales; family Bryobacteraceae; genus TMP-7. Next base: position 257,680 of record JAFDVZ010000023.1, read on the forward strand.
GAATGAGTTCTGCTGTCGGCCGCCGGCGTTCCGACGACAAGGCGCGCAGAATGGCGGCTTGCCCTTCAGTGTTTGAATTTGAGTTCGATTCATCTGCCATCATTGTCGCGTGGAGTGACTATATGATGGCGCCTTGTACTGCTTGACTTCGAAAGTCGTCCAGCGCGTGCGGGGATCAACTTACCTTATAATCAATAACTTACATAGACTCAAATATCGTAAACCCGTCTTCAGCCGGGAAGTTGGTCTCCGCAGGTTTGGTGACCGGATTCACCAGACCGCCCCTGAAGCTCGATCACCAAGTTCCACGCTTCTTTCTTCCGATGCTCTTCGGTTGCAACGGCCGGATTCTGTTCGAAGCGTCCACTGGAGGAAGCCCACGAATGCTACGATTCGTGAGCCAAAACAGCGCTCGTGAAACAGATCCTAGCGATGCGCGCCGTCACTGGAATCGCGCCGCCATAGCCCCGTTCGCGGTTAGGACAGGCTGTCTCTAATAAGGTCAGGGGCTCCCCAGCAAGGCAACCTTCCGCCCGAACCATCCCCTTCCTACCGGTTCCAAGATTGGCGCCCAGCGGCGTCACCGTCTTCAAGAGGGATTCCCCAAGCTCCCTCCCACCCAACAACCATCAGGGTGTTCTGGCCATGGGTCGATTTTCTCCATTCACAAAAAAGCAAAATAATTATCTGCCTATATATCAATACGATACGAAAAACAACACCACCCATTTCGTCAAACGCCGGTTATGCTGAGGATGGGAGTGGACATGTTAGCATCGCCCCTTACGCCCGGCGCCGGAGAACGCACGTCTCCGCCGCCACGGACCACCGCCAGACGGTCCTCCGCAACCCGTTGCACTCGCGCCGCGGCCGGCTGCCTCGACCTTCAGCCACTAGCACCGGGTGTTACGTCGAAGATTTCGACGAACCCATACGCGAAATCCAACACGACTCCCACACCTTGAAAACAATATGGTTACTGAAAATTGGCTCGCGGCGCCACCCCCGGATTTCGAAACGAAGCCATAACCGCGCCGGCTGCCACCCAAAAAGAGTGCAACGCGGACGGCTCCCATTCGAGCCCTCCGTCTCGCCGTCGCTCATCGCTGCCGGGGATGGGAATACGACAATAAACTCTTTTAATGCAGCAAGGGTCTTGTATTTACCAAAGGCATCGAGTATCCTCAACAGTAGAGGAACGCGACGAACACCATGGCCCAACCGGCAACCAACTGGCTCATCGCAGATCCTCTCGAGGTTTCCCGGGTATCCGTTCAGATTATTATTGGGGTCAGTGTAGCTGTCCCCGCCTGAGCGGTCCTATCGGAAAAACGAAAGGCCACTGGCGGGGTAAACAGCCCAGCCAAGTGGCCTTTTTTATTTCCGTTACCATAGTTCAATAGACTGGGCAGGTCTCTTTCCGAAACCAGGGGCCGGCCGGGATCTGGCGTCCCCTACCCGGCAAGGTCAAGACAGGAGAAGTTTTTCACGCATGTCGGCACAAACCGCACCGCTCATGAGCGGAGCCCGCATCTTGTTGGATTGTCTCGTCCGCGAAGGCGTCGATTGTATGTTCGGCTATCCCGGCGGCGTTACGCTGCCGTTCTACGATGCCCTCTACGATCACCCCATCCGCCATGTCCTCGTACGCCATGAACAGAACGCGGCCTTCGCCGCTCAGGGCTACGCGCGGTCCACGGGCAAGGTAGGCGTTTGCTGCGCCACCTCCGGCCCCGGCGCCACCAATCTCGTCACCGGCCTGGTGGACGCCATGATGGACTCCATCCCGGTCGTCGCCCTCACCGGCCAGGTCACCAGCAAACTGATCGGCAGCGACGCGTTCCAGGAAGCCGACACGTTCGGCATCACGCGCTCCTGCACCAAGCACAACTTCCTGGTGAAGAGCATCGCCGACCTGCCTCAGACCATCCACGAAGCGTTCTATCTGGCCTCCTCCGGGCGCCCGGGGCCCGTGCTCGTCGACATCCCGAAAGACGTCTTCCAGGGCCAGGCGCATTACACCCCGGTCACCACCATCCACCTGCCCGGCTACAAGCTGAACACGGAAGGCCACACCGGCCAGATCCGCCGCGCCGCTCAGATGATGTGGGAGGCCAAACGGCCCATGGTGTACGCGGGCGGCGGCATCATCCACTCCGGCGCGCATGAGGAACTGCGCCAACTGGTCGAGATGCTAGACGCCCCCACCGTCTGCACGCTGATGGGCCTGGGCGCGCTGTCCTCCACCCACCGGAACTTCATCAGCATGCCCGGGATGCACGGCTCCTTCGCCGCCAACATGGGCATGACTCAGGCCGACCTCCTCATCGCCCTCGGCGTCCGCTTCGACGACCGCGTCACCGGCCGACTGGCCGCCTTCGCCCCGCACGCCAAGGTGATCCACGTCGACATCGACCCCGCCGAAATCGGCAAGAACCGCGCCGCCGATCTCCCCATCGTCGGCGACGCCAAGAAGGTGCTCGGCCGGCTCAACAAGTTCCTGGAGGAACTGAAGCCCGCCGAAGCTCCCAAGAACGCCGCCGCCCGCGCCGCCTGGTGGGACCAGATGCGCGGCTGGCGCGACGCCCATCCCCTCACTCCTGAGTTCTCCGACGAGGAGATCAAGCCCCAGCACGTCATGATGGAGATCGACCGCCTCTCCGCCGGCGAGGCCATCGTCTCCTCCGACGTCGGCCAGCATCAGATGTGGGCCGCCCAGTTCATCCGCTTCAACCACCCGCGCCTGTGGCTGAACTCCGGCGGACTCGGCTCCATGGGCTTCGGCCTCCCCTCCGCCGTCGGCGCGCAGTTCGCCCGGCCCGACAAACTGGTCTTCGCCATCATCGGCGACGGCGGCTTCCAGATGTCGATCCCCGAACTCGCCACCCTGGCCAACCACGCCCTGCCCGTCAAGATCGTCGTCGTGAACAACGGCTATCTGGGCATGGTCCGCCAGTGGCAGGAACTGTTCTACAACAACCGCCTTTCGGCCGTCCAGCTCGACACCTTCCCGGACGCCGAAAAGCTCGCCGGCGCCTACGGCTTCCCGGGCCGCACCATCGAAAAGCCCAGCGAGTTGCGCAGCGCTCTCGAAACCGCGGTCAAGTCGCCCGGGCCCTACCTGTTGAACATCCGCGTCACGCCGTTTGAAAATGTCTACCCGATGGTGCCGGCTGGCGCCGCCATCAACGAGATGGTGCTGCGTCCGCCGCAGCCGGTCCCGGTGGGCAAGTAAGAAGGATTATCCGATGCTGCAGATCATTTCGCTGTTAGTCGAAAACAAGCCTGGCGCGCTCATGCGGGTCACCGGGGTTCTCACCGCGCGCGGCTTCAATATCGAAAGCCTCACCGTCGCCAAGACCTTCGATCCGACGCTGTCCCGCATCAGCATCGTCGTCGACGTCGAATCGTCGCTGCGCTCGCAGGTCGTCAAGCAGATGAACAAGCTGGTGAACGTGTTGCAGGCCGTCGACCTCACCGACGGCCCCGCCGTCGCCCGCGAGTTGGTGCTCATCCGCATCCGCGCCAACATGAACTCGCGAACCGCCATCCTCAAGGAAGCCGAAATCTTCGGCGCCCGCATCGTCGACTCGTCCACCGAGGGCTTCGCCATCGAAGCCACCGGCGATCCCGAAAAGATGAACGAGTTCATCGACATCATGCGCAGTTATGGGGATATCGAGGTAACTCGTTCCGGCCTCGTCGCGGTCTCGCTCGATAACAAGAAGCTTCGTTTGTCTCCCCCGGTCGTCCGGGAGAAAACCGAACCAGTCACGACATAGGAAACCGATCACTTAAAGAAATGGCACAACGCTACTACGAAAAAGACGGCAGCCTCGCCCCGCTGCAAGACAAGACCGTGGCCATCATCGGCTACGGCAGCCAGGGCCACGCGCACGCCCTGAACCTGCGCGATTCCGGACTCAACGTCGTCGTCGGACTCTACCCCGGCTCCAAGAGCTGGCAGAAAGCCGAAGCGGCCGGACTCCGCGTCCTCACCACGGCCGAGGCCGCCAAGGCCGCCGACGTGATCATGATCCTGGTGTCCGACCACATCCAGGCCGATCTCTATAGCAGCGAGATCGCCCCGGCCATGACGCCCGGCAAGACGCTGATGTTCGCCCACGGCTTCAACATCCACTTCGGCGGCATCCAGGCCCCGGCCGGCGTCGACGTCTCGATGATCGCCCCCAAGGCCCCCGGCCACCGCGTCCGCGAACTGTTCACCGAAGGCGTGGGAGTCCCCGGCCTGGTCGCCATCCATCAGGATGCGTCCGGCAAGGCGCTCGAAAACGCGCTCGCTTACGCCACCGGCCTCGGCTGCCTGAAGGCCGGCGTCATCGGCACCACCTTCAAGGAAGAGACCGAGAGCGATCTGTTCGGCGAGCAGGCCGTGTTGTGCGGCGGCGCGAGCGAACTGATCCGGGCGGGCTTTGAGACCCTGGTCGAAGCCGGCTACGCCCCCGAAATCGCCTACTTCGAGTGCCTGCACGAATTGAAACTGATCGTCGACCTGATCTATGAGGGCGGCCTCGGTTACATGCGCTATTCGGTGTCCGACACGGCCGAGTACGGCGACTACACGCGCGGCCCCCGCGTCGTGAACGAGCAGACCCGCGCCGAAATGAAGAAGATCCTCTCGGAAATCCAGTCCGGCGAGTTCGCCCGCACCTGGATCAACGAAAACAAAACCGGCCGTCATAACTTCCTGGCCATGCGCGAAGCCGCGAAGAACCAGAAGATCGAGGTCGTTGGCAAAGAACTCCGCGAGATGATGACGTTCCTTAAGAAGAAGAAGGAAGCCGGAGTCCCGCAAGAACAAGTAGCCAGTAACTAGCCGTCGGCGTCCGTGGTCAACTGACCACCGGCCACTGACCACTGACCACTAAGTATGCGCATCTTCACATTCGACACCACGCTCCGGGACGGCACTCAGGGAGAGGCCGTCTCCTTCTCCGTAGACGACAAGCTCATGATCGTCCAGAAACTGGACGAACTGGGCATCGACTACATTGAAGGCGGATGGCCCGGCTCCAACCCCAAGGACCGCGAGTTCTTCGCGCGCGTCCGCGAGATTAAGACGAAGCATTCCAAGCTGACCGCGTTCGGCTCCACGCGCTTCGCCAAGTTCGCGGTCGACGAGGATCCCAACGTCCGGGGGCTGATTGAGGCGGAAACGCCCGTGGTCTCCATTTTCGGCAAGAGCTGGGACCTGCACGTGCACCGTGCGCTCGGCATCACCGAACAGGAGAACCTCAAGCTGATCGGGGAGACGGTGGCGTACCTGAAGGCGCATGGCCGCGAGGTGGTCTACGACGCCGAGCATTTCTTCGACGGCTACACGGCCAACCCGGATTTCGCCCTTCGCACGCTCGAAGCGGCGAAGTCCGCCGGCGCCGACGTCCTGTGCCTGTGCGACACCAACGGCGGCACGGTGACATTCCGGCTGATGGAGATCTGCGCCGAGGTCCGCAAGCGCTTCGACGGCGTCCTCGGCATCCATCCGCACAACGATTCGGACCTCGCCGTGGCGAACGCGCTGGCGGCGGTCGAATCGGGCTTCACCCACGTGCAGGGCACCATCAACGGGTACGGCGAACGTTGCGGCAACGCCAATCTCTGCTCCATCATCGCCAATCTCGAACTGAAACTCGGCCACACCACCATCGGCCGGGATAACTTAACCAACCTCACCGGGTTGGCGCGTTACATCGCGGAGTTAGCCAACCTGCAACTCCCCAACAACCAGCCCTATGTCGGCAACAGCGCCTTCGCCCACAAGGGCGGCGTGCATGTCAGCGCCGTTCTCAAGGACTCATCCACCTACGAACACACTCAGCCGGAGAACGTCGGCAACCGCCAGCGCGTCCTGTTGAGCGATCTGTCCGGCCGCGGCAACGTCATCTATAAGCTCAAGCAACACGGGCTGGCTGACAAGTTGAGCGAACAGGCCCGCAAGGACCTGCTCGAAAAGATCAAGGAGATGGAGCACGCGGGTTATGAGTTGGAGGCCGCCGAAGGCACCTTCGAGTTACTCGTCCGCGAGGCGTTGCGTCCCAACACGCACTTCTTCGAAGTCCTTGGCTTCGACGTCACCACTCGCGTGTACGGCAACGTCCACGGCCACACCACGGCCACCGTCACGCTGAAGATCGGCGATGAGATCAAATCGGCGACCGAGGCCGGCAAGGGCCCCGTGAACGCCCTCGATCTCTGCTTGCGCCAGTGCCTGAGGACCCACTTCAAGGCGATTTCCAACGTCCGGCTGACCGACTACAAGGTCCGCGTCCTCGACTCGAAGAAAGGCACCGCGGCGAAAGTCCGAGTGCTGGTGGAATGGTCCGATCATCAGCGCAGTTGGGCCACCGTCGGCGTTTCGGAAAACGTCATCGAGGCCAGTTGGCTCGCCCTGCTTGACGCCATCCGCCTTGAGCTGATGCGTCTCCACGAAACCGACCCGAGCGTCGCCAAGGCCGTCGAAGAGTACTGCGGCGTTCAGCCCGCTCACTGAGGATCGCCCGATGAACACTCGACGACTCGGCGCCGCCGGCCCTACGGTTTCGGCCATCGGCCTGGGCTGCATGGGGATGTCCGGCATGTACGGGCCGAGCGACGAGGCCGAGAGCATCGCCACCATTCACGCCGCCATCGACCGCGGCGTCAACCTGCTCGACACCGGCGACTTCTATGGCATGGGCCATAACGAGATGCTGGTGGGCCGCGCCCTCGAAGGCGGTTTGCGCGACCAGGTGCTGTTGTCGGTGAAGTTCGGCGCCATGCGCGCCCCCGGCGGAGCCTTCATCGGCGTCGACGGACGTCCGCACGCGGTGCGCAACTTCCTGGCATACAGTCTCCAGCGCCTGAAGACAGATCACGTCGACGTGTACCGAATTGCGCGCGTCGATCCGGCCGTGCCCATCGAGGAGACCATCGGCGCCATCGCCGACCTGGTGACGCAGGGCTACGTGCGCTACATCGGCCTTTCCGAGGTCGGCGTGGACACCATCCGCCGCGCCGCCGCCGTGCATCCCATCTGCGACTTGCAGATCGAGTATTCGCTGATCTCGCGCGGCATCGAGGCCGCCATCCTCCCCGCCCTCCGGGAGTTGGGAATCGCCGTCACCGCCTATGGCGTGCTGTCTCGTGGACTGCTCACCGACTCGAAACCCGCCGGCGCCGGGGACTTCCGCCAGCACCTGCCCCGGTTCAGCGGTCCGAACTACGAACAGAACCGGCGGATGGTCGACGAGTTAGCAGCCTTCGCCCGGGAAAAGGGCGCCACGCCGGCCCAGGTAGCTCTCGCCTGGGTGATGGCGCGCGGCGAGGATATCGTGCCCGTCATGGGCGCCCGCAAGCGCACCCAATTGGACGATTGCCTCCGCGGCGCCGCGCTCTCGCTCACCGCCGCCGACATGGAACGGCTCGAGCAGATCTGCAATCCCGACCGCATCGCCGGCACGCGCTACGACGCGGGCCAGATGCGCATGCTCGACAGCGAGCGATAAGATCGGGACCATGTTCCCGAGGTTACTGTTGGCGTCGTGCCTGCTGCTCCCGCTCTCCGGGCAGATGTTGATGATGGGCGAGACCAGCGAGGGCTTCATCTCACTGTTCAACGGCCAGGATCTGGGCCAGTGGGAGGGCGACCCGGCCCTCTGGAAGATCGAGCGCGGCAGGATCGTCGGCTCCACTGAAGGCGTCGCGCCGCTTAAGGCCAACAGCTTCCTGGTCTACCACGGCGGCAAGTACCGCGACTTCGAGTTGCGTCTCCAGATGCGCCTGCGCAACCACAACAGCGGAGTCCAATTCCGTAGCGTTGAGTCGGACGGGTGGGCGGTGAAGGGTCTTCAAGCCGACGCGGCGGAGGGCCGCTTCTGGGGCAACCTGCATGACGAAGGCGGCCGCAAGCTGGTGGTCGACGGCTGGACCGGCAAGGGCGAGCGCGCCGTTCACGCCAACGATTGGAACGACTATACGATCTACTGCAAGGGCCCACTGGTCCGCTTGACCCTGAACGGCGTCGTCACCGCCGAGGTCAACAACGAGAAGCCCGCGTCCGGCGTCATCGCCCTGCAGTTGCACGCGGGACCGCCCATGCGCGTCGAGTTCCGCAACATCCGCATCCGGACCTTCGACTGAGCCTGGGCTCACTTCCGGCGCAGCCAGCCGCCGGGGTTGAACGTCATAATGTAGGCCTCGCGCGTGACGTCCTGTTCGAACAGTTTGTCGCCTCCGTCTTCGAGGAACTTCCGGACCGCCGCCATTGGGCCGGGGCCGAAAGCAGGCGCCGTCGGAACGCCGTCCATGTGCGTGTCTTCGACAATCAGGTAACTGCCCTTGCTCACCATCGGAGAGTACAGCGCCAGTTCCTTGAGCACGTGGGCCATGGAGTGATCGGAATCGAGCGCCACCAGGACCTTCTTACCCTTGGCGAGTTGGGCGATCCTGGCCACGATGTCGGGATCCGTGGAGCTGCCGATGAAGTCGGTGACGTACCTCTTCCACAGCGGGTTCGACGCGGCCAGTTGATGCAGGTTCTGGATGTCCACCGTGATGACGCGCGAACGCTCCAGGCCCATGCCGTTCAGCGTGTGCGCCCAGTACAGCGCGGAGCCGCCGCGCCAGGTGCCGGTTTCGACGATCAGGTCCGGCTGCAACTCGTAGATGATCTGCTGCACCATCCACAGGTCGAGTGGGTTCTTCTCGATCTGGATGTTCTGAAAGAACATGTGGTCCCAGATGGGCACCTGGTGGAACAGCTTCACCATCTCTGCCTGCTTGTCGGCGGGGATGGTCATGGCGCGCTTGGCGAGCAGATATTCGAAACCCTCGCGAGCGCGCGCCGCTTCGGCCTCCCGGTTAAACGGAGCGCCTTCGCTGTGCAGCAATGACACGCTGAGCGCCGTCAGTGCGCGTTCGCCCTCGGGGCTTGCGAACCCCTTGTCGAGTTCGAACTCCACCCGCGCCGGCTGTGTCTTCAACGCCGCTTCGGGAACCGCGGCCACAAACTGGTAGCGGCCAACCTTACTGAACCGTTGAGGAGCGCCAATGACCACGCCGTTCACTTTCGCCGTGATCGTGACGCTGGAGGTCACCTGGGCCAGCTCCGACGGAAAGCCGAAGTCGAGCGAAAGGTAGACCGTGTCGCGGCCCGCCGGACGCCACAACGACACCGCGAACTTTCGCGCCGTCCAGCGCCAGCCGCCCTGGGATTTCGAAAATCCATTCAGTAACAGCGGCTCGAACACCGCATCGCCCAGATCGATCTTCGAGGCATGGACGGTGTCGCGCGGCTGAGCCGGCGCGAGGCCGGCGGACAGCAACAGGAACAACGAGAGGCAGCGCATAGGGGACCGTGTCCCAGAGTATATCGCCGCCGTTCGTTCACTTCACGTAGAGCACGACGCCAAGTTGGCTGATGGTATCCGAGTTGGCGGGATTCAGCGCATTCACCGCGCCGAACACTAACTGCAGGCCCACTTGAGACGGCAACTTGAAGCCCACCAGGTTCGGGTTCGACGGATTCTCCGCGGCGGGATCCGGCACGTAGACGCTGATTCGGTATACATCGCCCGGCAAGCCGTCCACAGGACCCGAAGCGGATCCGACGCCACGGGCGTAGAAGCCGTCGACGAAGACCGCGGGCGCGAGCGGCGTCACCACGGAGCCGCCGGCGATCGTGACGGCGCCGGCGCCGGTGGCGTAAATGGTGATCGCCGAACCGGCCGCCGCCGGGTTATCCGCGGAGTTGAAAGTCCCGTCGCTGTTCAGGATCCATCCGGCGCCATAGCCGCTGCCATCGCGCGAGTAGACGCCCGGCGAGGCGACGGCGGCCGGCGCCAGCACCGTATTCGAATCGGCGCCATCGGAGGACACACGAACCTCCACCGTGCCCGAGGTCCGGAGTCCGGCGGGCGCCACCGCCGTCAGCGCCGTCGCGCTCCTCGACACGATGGAAGCCTCCACGCCGTCGAGCAACAGCTTCGCGTTGGCGCCGAACCCGGATCCCTGGGCGACAACGGCTTCACCCGGCGCAAGCGGCGCGGCCAGATGGCTGGCGGCGTTCACCACCGTGTCGAGACGCGGCGCGGCTGTCGCCAATAGCCTGATCTTGTTCGCCGCAACCAGGTCGCCCGTATTGAAGGTCGCGCCGGGATCGTTGGCCAGGAACAGACTGCCGGCCGTGAGCATGGAGCCGGCCACCAGAAGGTCACCGTTACGGTCGGCGATGGCCAGGCGCGCTTCGAATGGCCGGCGGTCGCCCAGGTAAGTGGAGTAGCGCAGGGTGGACAGATTCGGGTCGAAGGCGGCGACGAAACCCGAACGCGGCGAAAACGAGGTCTGGAAGGGACTCGAAGTGGGGAACGACTTTGAGTCGGTGGTTCCGCTGACGATGACCTCACCGGAGCGGCCGATGGCGACGCTCGAGGCGGAGTCGTACGATTCGCCGCCGAGCAGGGTGGCGGCCTGCACGCGCGACAACGCCGCATCCCACTTCATCACAATCGCGTCGGATCCGCCGCCAGGATAGGGCTGAAGCGGCAGGGACGGCGTCCCGGGCCGCGGCTCTTTCTGGAATGCGCCGTCGGTGGCGGGGAATGGGTCAGTGTAAGGAGACAGAGCTACGGAACCGGCGCCATATACGTTGCCTTCGGCGTCCAGGGCGAGGGCGTTGAACGTGACGTTCGCACGCGAGGTCGCGGCGAGAAGCGCGGAACCCGACGCATCGAGCAGCACCAGCCGCCCGGTTCCCGCGATGTAGACCCGCCCATCTCCGTCGAGCGCAATCGACTGGGCATCCTGGACTAAGGCGTTGGCCGAATCGAAGGCGACGTAGGTTGAGTACACGAGGCCGGTTCCGTCGCTCTTGAACTTCGTGACGAAGGCCGACGTCGGGCCGGGCATGCAGAAAAACCCGCAGAACTGCGCGCGCTGAAACGTCGTCTGGTAGGCGCCAGGCGTCACCGGCAATTGCCCGCTTGTTGAGCCGGCGATCACTGGATTGTCCTGCGCGTCGACGGCGATCGAAAGAATCGTAGTGTTGCCGTTGGCGAAAAAGCTGGACCAGGCGAGCGATCCGTCCGCCCTCAGCTTCGCGATGAAGTTCGAGTAGGCGTACGTGGTGGACGTGAAGGAAGTCGCATAGACGCCGGGCGTCACCGGGAAGTCGCGCGAGTAGGTTGTGCCCGCGACATAGACGCTGCCGTCGCTAGCGGTCGCGATGGCCGCAGGCGAGTCCGAACCGCTGCCGCCCAGGTAGGTGGAATAGACGATGGCTCCATCCGGGTCGAGCTTCGTGACAAACCCGTCGGAGCTGGACGTCGTCACCACGAACATCGCTCCATTGGCGGGCGTGAGCGCGCCCGGCGTAGCCACCGGAGGCCCCACCGGCGTGGAGGTCTGAAACCCGTCGGAACTGCGGATGACGCCGTTGGCGTAGGCCATGCTCGCGTAGATCATCGGGCGGTCCGCATCGGCGGCGAGCGAGGCGCATTGCCCGCTTACCACCCTGGTCCACGTAGTGGCGGCATCCGCGCTGCGGTAGACGCCCCAAACCGAACCGGCGTAGAACACCCCGGCGTTGAACGGATCGGCGATCAGGGAGGTCGGCGACGACAGGTCGGGCAGGGCGGAGAGAACGGCGAAGGTGGCGCCGTCGTCGGTGCTCTTCAACACCTGGCCGCCCACCGAAGCATAGATCGCGGATCCGCTGAACATGAGCGCCATGGGCGGATCGTTATGTGCGGTCGCCACGCGGACCCAGGCGGCGCCGGCCGAGTCGCTGCGCCACAAACCGAGTTCGGTGGAGATGAAGACGACATCCGCGACGAACGGATCGATCCACACCTGGTAGACGTTGAGCGCCCCTGCCGAGGTAGGCGAGAGACCTTCGTTGGACGCAAGCCAGGTTTGGCCGCCGTCAACGCTCTTGTACAGGCCATTGGGACCCGAACCGGCATACATCACGCGCGGGTCGGACGCGCTGGGTGCGATCGACCAGATTCGGAAAGCGTCGGGAATCGTCGCCAGCGTGGTCCAACTGGCGCCGGAATCGTCGCTACGCCAAATCGAGGCGCCCGAGGCGGCGAACAGCGTCTTCACGTCTCGAGGCGAGGCGGCGAACGCCGTAATGGCGGAAAGGCCCGGAGGAAAGAGCAGCGCGGCGGACCCCGCGGGATCGATGCGGTACAGCGGAGATCCTCCGGGGAGGTTCTGACCCGAGCCGGCCGTCGGGAAATTCATCGCACCGGTGGAGCCGGTCAGGTAGAGGTTGCCGGCGAGATCAGCGGCGGCCGCCGCCACTCGACTTCCACCGGAACCGCCCAATATCCGCACCCACTCCAGCGAGGGAGCAACCGGCGAATCCCCACGGACCACAACCGGCGGCAGTAACAGTAAAACTAACGAAGTGAGTCCACGCATACCTTCGGCTAAACGCCCTCAGTGCAACGGACGCGGACAGCTTGAGAATAGCAGAACGACTCGCGGCGCGCAGTCCGGCGCCGGCGGCGGGATTCCGCCCCGCAAGCGTTTGCTCTATCCATCACCTCAGCGTCGCTCACGGGGCCCCCTTTGGGGCGTTGCCCGGCGTGTCTACAGATGATAGAGTCTTCTACGTTCGTTGTATTCAGGGTCTTGAGTTCCAAGGAGAACAACGCATGGTTTTGCGTAGCAACCGAGTAGTGGTTTGTCTCATTCTGCTTCTGACGGCCGGGATGCTGGTTTTGGCGCAGTCGGAACGCGGCACCATCACCGGGTCGGTGGGCGATTCATCGGGCGCGGTTATTCCCGGCGCGAAGGTGATCGTCACCAACCAGGCCACCAACGTAGCAACCACGCTGGAGACGAATGGCTCCGGCGAGTTTACGGCTCCCAGCCTTCAGCCCGGCAAGTATGTCGTGCGAGTCGAGAAGCAAGGCTTCCGGCCCGCCGAAATCAAGGGCATCACGCTGGACGCCCAAATGACCGTGAGGGCGGACGCCACCATGGAGATCGGCACGTCGACGCAGGCGATCGAAGTGCAAGCGTTTGCCGTGCAACTGCAGACCGAGGACGCTAAGTCGAGCGTCACGCTGCAGAATAAGCTCGTCAACGACCTTCCGCTGGTGGTTGGCGGCACGGTCCGCACCCCCTTCGACCTGGCCTCATTGACGCCAGACGCAAAGAACCTCGGCGGCAACACCGGGTTCTCAATCGGCGGCGGCCAGGCAGCCGCGTACGGCTCCTCGCTCGACGGTGTGTCGACCAACGTGAGCCGCGCTTCGGACAAGACGTGGGTGGCGTCGAACGCCCCGTCGGTGGAAGCGATCGAACAGTTCACGGTGGATTCGAACGGCTTCAAGGCTGAATTCGGCCACGCGCAGGGCGGCAACATGACCTACGTGTCGAAGTCGGGCACGAACCAGTATCATGGGTCGCTGTACGAGTTCCTCCGCAATAACGATTTCGACGCCAACAACTGGTTCAGCAACCGGTCCGGCATCCCGATTTCGATCTACAAACAGAACGACTTCGGCGTGGCGGCCGGCGGACCGGTGCGCATCCCGAAGCTCTATAACGGCAAGGACAAGACGTTCTTCTTCTTCTCCTACGAAGGTTTCCGCAACCGCAATGGCGCCAACGGCCAGACCTTCACCGTGCCGACCGCGGAAATGTACAACGGCGACTTCAGCAAGTGGGTGACCAGCGCCGGCGTCCAGATTCCCATCTACGATCCGACCACGCAGAAACAGAACGCGGACGGCACGTGGACGCGTCAGCAGTTTGCGGGCAACCAAGTTCCGAAGAGCCAGTTCAGCGCCGCCTCCGTGAAAGCGCTCGGCGTTTTCCAGGCTAGCGGCACGCTGACGCCCAACAACGGCGCGACGCCCGGCTCGGCGGCCTACGTGTTGAACAACTATCTCAACGGCAAGGGCACCACCATCTACCCGGTGAACAAGTGGAGCATCAAGGGCGACCACATCCTGACCGAGAAGCACCGGGTGACCGGCTACTACGGCTACGATCGCGAGCACCAGACCTACGGTCCCGACGGACCCGCGACGCTGCCCGGCCTGTACACAACCTTCAACGACCTGGCGCAGGCGAGCGATGTCGTCCGCATGAGCTGGGACTGGACGATCGGCACGAATAAGCAGAATCACTTCTACGCGGGCGGCAATAACTGGCGCCAGGACCACAAGCCTCCGCAGGAGTACACCGGCAACTGGAAGAGCAAGTTCTGCCTGGGCAATGTCCCCGATTGCGACGACAACCTGGTGAACCTGTTCTCGGGCGGCACCGGCAACCGGTATTCCACCTGGGGCGGCCAGGCCGACAATGGCTCAGAAAACACCGTTTACGCCTACAACGACGACTTCACCTGGATCAAGGCGAAGCACTCGTTCAAGTTCGGCGGCACCTACCAGTTGAACCACTACAACGGCTTCGGCCGGCAGTGCATTTCCGGCTGCGTCGGGTTCAGCTACCAGGAAACCGGCGTTCCGGGCGGATCGAATCCCAACGCGGGCGGCAACGAGTTCGCGTCCTTCCTGCTGGGATACGCCGACAGCGGCCAGATCGACACCATTCGATTCATCGGCCAGCAGTTCTACTATTTCGGCGGCTACTTCCAGGACGACTGGAAGCTCACCCCGAAGTTGACGGTCAACATCGGCGCCCGTTGGGACGGCAACCTGCCTCCGACGGGGCTTGAAGACCGCTGGGCGGACTTGGGTCCGACCACGCCGAACCCGGCCGCGGGCGGCATCAACGGCGCGGTGCTGTTTGCCGGATCCGGACAGGGCCGGGTGGGCAGCCGCCGCCTGGCCGATATGTGGCCGTGGGGCTTTGGCCCGCACCTGGGCGTCGCCTATTCGAAAGACTCGAAGACGGTCATCCGCGCCTCCTACGCGCGTTCCTACGGCGCGCTGGTTTCGGTCAGCGGCTCCACCCACAACCAGGGCTTCACCCTGACGCAGACCTTCAGCAACAGCTCGAGCGGCATCAACCCGACGTTCCTGCTGGACAACGGCGTGCCGGCGTGGACCGCTCCTCCGTTCATCAACCCGTCGGTCGCCAACGGCGCGTCGGTGGCGTGGTTCCAGGGCCAGGAAGCGACGAAGTTGCCCGCTTCGGATAACTTCAGCGTTTCAGTGCAGCGGCAGTTGGGCGGGTCGATGGTGGCCGAGGCCGGCTACAGCGGCGTGCTCAGTTCGCACCTGCAGACGCAGTTGTTGCAGTACAACCAGATCAGCCCGAAGTACCTGACGGCTTACGGCACGGTGGCGCAGAGCATCACGGTGCTGAACAGCCTGGTGGGCTCGGCGGCGGCCAACGCGGCCGGCGTGTACGCGCCGTTCCCGACGTTCAACTCGCTGTGGGGTTCGCGCGCCACCGTGGCGCAGGCGCTTCGTCCGTTCCCGCAGTATTCGACCATCGACACCTACTCGGGACAGGGCGACCATAGCGGCCACGCCACGTATCACGCGATGGTGTTGAAGTTCCAGAAGCGTTTTTCGGGTGGGCTGACGTTCCAATCCTCCTACGTCTTTTCGAAGATCATGACGGACTCCGATACGGCGTGGGGCAACGGCTACGCGGCGGACTTCTACAATCGCGGGCTCGAGAAGTCGATCGGCGGCTATGACGTGACCCACGACTTCAAGTTCGCGGGCGTCTACGACCTGCCGTTCGGCAAGGGCCAGAAGTGGTTCACCAGCGGGCCGGCGGCGTGGGTGATCGGCAACTGGCGCGTGGCCGGAGTGGCGATCTACGACCGCGGCACTCCGGTGAACATCAGCACCAGCTACACGCTGCCGATCTATGCGAGCGGCGCGTCGGGCCGCGCGGCGGCCTATGTCACCTCCTACGAGGGGTGGCAGCCGTCGAGCTGGACCAACGGGAAGTTCGATCCGTCGGTGGACAAGTTCTTCGTCCCCTACGGCACTGGTCCGTTCCCGTTGCAGGGCAGCGGCACGGGCTACAACATGATCGGCAACTCGACGCACTACAACCCGAAGCTGCGGCTGTTCCCGAACCTGACGGAAAACCTCTCTGTGACGCGGGCCTTCCCGATTCACGAGGGCATCCGGCTGGAGTTCCGCGCGGAAGCGTTCAACATCGCCAACCGCGTGCGCTTCGGCACGGGCTCGACGCAGTTGCAGAACGCGCAGTTCGGCGTTCTGACCGGCTCCGGCAGCCAGATCAACACGCCGCGCCAGATGCAGCTTGCACTGAAGCTGTATTTCTGATGCGGAGCGTCCCGTCAATCGTGTGGTTGGGCTGACGGGAGCGGATTCAGGCCGGCTTGCCCTGGACGGGCGTCCGGCCTTTTTCGTTGGTGAGGACGCGCGGGCGTTTGACTCCGGGCCGTCCAGTAACTATACTGAAGTTTTGATCCTGGGACACTTGTGTCCACCTAGCGCCACGGAGCGGCTCGCCTGCCCGGGCAACCAAGCGAAATACAATGCCGAAGAGAACGTTCCAACCGAATAATCGCAAACGTGCCAAGACGCATGGCTTCCGGGCGCGCATGAAATCCAAGGATGGTCAGGCTGTGCTGTCGCGGCGCCGCGCCAAGGGCCGCTGGAAGTTGACGGTCAGCGATGAGCGCGCCGTCCGAGAGACCAAGGCCGTCCAGTAATCCGCCCGCGGAACCGCGCTCAGCGGCCTCCGGTGGATTCCCCAAATCGAGCCGTATCCTCAAATCGGGAGATTTCAGGCGAGTGTACGACCAGGGCATCCGGTTCAGCACGCGCCTGTTCACCGCCTTCTGCCTCGACATCGCCGATCCCGGCCGGGCGACCGGTCCGCGGATCGGCTTCACTGTTCCCAGAGCCGTCGGAAAATCCGTCCAGCGTAACCGGATCCGCCGCCGCATGCGCGAAGCCTGGCGGGCCGAGGTGTGCGCCGTCGCGCCGCAGTGGGACGTGGTGCTGAACCCCAGGCGCACCGTGCTGGACGCTCCGTTCGACGACCTGCGGAACGAAGTGCGAAAATTGGTGAGTAAATGCAAGCTGTCGTGATCGGCCTGCTGCGGCTGTACAAGCGCTGGGTCTCGCCAGTGCTTCCGTCGGCGTGCCGTTTCTATCCAACCTGCTCCGAGTACATGCTGGAGGCCGTGGCGAAATACGGCGCGGTCCACGGCGTGTGGCTGGGCCTGCGGCGGCTGCTGCGTTGCCACCCGTTCCACCAGGGAGGGTTTGATCCCGTCCGATAGCCGGGCCGCGAGCGCCCGATGACCGCTCTTTTACTGACTCCAAATGGCAGATTCGAATACCCCCAACCAGCCGGGCGGCAAGAAGGAACTTCCGATGGAAGCGCGATTACTCATCGCGTTCGTCCTGATGTTTGCTGTGCTGTTCCTGACGCCCTATCTGTACAAGCAGGCTCCGGCGCAGAAGAGCGCGCAGCCAGCGACGCCGCAGAAGACTACCGAACAGACCGTCAAGACTCCCGCCCAGGCGGCGGCTCAGGCTCCGGCCGCGAGCGCCCCGGCGGTGAAAGCGCCTCCATCGGGAAAGGCGTCCGCTCCGGCGGGAAAGGCGCCCGCGTCCTCGGAAAAGGCTCCCGCGCCGGCGGTGACGCAGGCCTCGAGCGAGCAAACCTACACGGTGGAGACCGCGCTCTATAAGGTTACCTTCACCAACCGCGGCGCGACGGTGAAGAGTTGGGTGCTCAAGAAGTACCACGACCTGGCCGGCAAACCGCTCGAACTGGTCAGCGCGCGGGGCGCGGGAAAGACGCCGGCGCCGATGACCATCGAGTTCAAGGACCGTAAGCCCGACTTCGACGTCAACCAGGCGCTGTTTGTCGGCAAGCCGGCCGAGGACGGGTCCGGCATCGAGTACGAATATTCGAACGGCCAGACCGTGGTGAAGAAGTCCTACCGGTTCCGCAAGGACAGCTACCGGTCGGAGGTCGACAGCGAGGTCAGCGCGCCCGGCGCGACGCTGCCCCACTACCTGGTATGGCGCGGCGGTTTCGGCGATCCCACGATTCAGAACGCCCCGGCCGTGGAACGCACCGTGTACTGGGACAACGCCGACAGCCGGCTGTTCAGCAAGACGGCGAGCGACGCCAAGAACGGCCCGGTGAACGTGTCGGGCGCCTTTGTGTTCGCCGGCATCGAGGATCCCTACTTCACCGCCGTCGTGCTACCCGGCGGATCGGGGACGATGGAGTTGCGCACCTACGCCGACGAGTTGCCCTACGGCGACAAGAACGAGCGCTTCGTTGGCGCGGCCATCGGCGGAGCGGGCGTGAATCACCTGCCGCTGTTTGTCGGTCCCAAGGATTCCGACATCCTGAAGGCGGTGGACCCGCGGCTTGAGAATCTGATCGACTGGGGCCGCTGGTTCGGCTTCCTCGCCAAGCCGCTGTTCTACGTCCTGAATTGGACCAACGACCGGATCTCCCATAACTTCGGCTGGGCCATCGTGCTGATCACCATCGCCATCAACATGGCCACGCTGCCGCTCCGGCTGTCCAGCATGAAATCGGCGAAGAAGATGCAGGGACTGCAGCCGCAGATCGCCGCCATCAACGCCCGGTACAAAAATGTGGGGCTGCGCGACCCCAAACAGCAGGAAAAGAACCAGGAGGTGATGGACCTCTATAAAAAACATGGGGTGAATCCGCTGGGCGGCTGCCTGCCCATGGTTCTGCAACTGCCGTTCTTCATCGCTTTCTACACGGTGCTGACGGTCGCCATTGAATTGCGCGGCGCCGGCTGGTTGTGGGTCGGCGATTTGTCCCGTCCGGAACAGCTGCCCATCCGGATCCTGCCCATCATCCTGATCGCGACGCAGTTCTTCATGCAGAAGATGACGCCCGCTTCGCCCGGCATGGACCCGGCCCAGCAGAAGATGATGATGTTCATGCCGCTGGCGTTGGGCTTCATGTTCTACTATCAGTCGGCCGGTCTCGTACTATACTGGTTGACTGGTAACTTGGTGGGAATTATCCAACAATGGCTCACCAACAAAGCCGTGGCGACTCCGAATGTTGTGGACGTGAAGGCGGTTCCGAAGAAAAAAGGTCCGGGTAAATAACAGGTGAGTGCGAAATACACGGTTGAGGGAACAGGACCGAAGATCGACGCGTTCCTTTCCAAAATCATCAAGGCCTCCGGTCTGGAGTTGACCTACCGGATCGAGCCGGGCGAGAACGCGTTCGAGGACTTCGAAACGCCGGCCATCATCGTGCAGTTCGGAGGCCCCGACGTGGACCTTCTGCTCGAGAACAAGGCCGAACTGCTGCTCGCCATGGAGCAGATCACCATCGAGGTGTTGCGGATGGCCTCCGACGAACACTCGATGCTGTGCTTCGACGCCAATGATCATCGCGCGCTACGCATCGAGGAACTGCGGCTGAGCGCGCTGACCGCGGCCGAGAAGGTGAAAAAGACCCGCGTCCCGTTCCACTTCAGCCCGATGAACAGCCGCGAGCGCCGCATCATCCACCTGGCGTTGCGCAATGAGACCGCGGTCCGTAGCGAGAGCGTCGGCATGGCGCCGCATCGGCAGGTGGTGATCGTGCCGGCGGACGTGAAGGAATTGCCGCCTCCGCGGATTCCTCCGCCCGCGCGCCACGGGGCGCCGAGCGGACCGGGCGACCGGCGAAGCGGACCTGGCGGTCCTCGGCGTGGCGGGCGGGACGGCGGCGGCGGACGCGATCGCGGCCCTCTGCGCCGTCATTGAAGCTCACCGACACCATCGCCGCGATCGCCACTCCGGCCGGCCGCGGCGGTCTTGGCATTGTACGCATCTCCGGCGCTTCCGCGCGCGCCGTGGCCGAATCCGTTCTGCGATTCCGCCGGGCGCCTGAGTGGCGGCCGTGGACCGTCGCGCTCGCCGAATTGGCGGATGTCGATGGCGCCGCGGTGGATCGCGTCGTTGTCACGTTCTTCGAGGCGCCTCGATCCTACACGGCCGAAGACGTTGTGGAGATCGCCTGTCACGGTTCCCCAGTGGTCCTGCGGTTCTGCCTGGAACGCGCGTGCGCGGCGGGCGCACGGTTGGCCGAACCCGGCGAATTCACGCTACGAGCGTATCTCAATGGGCGCATCGACCTGCCGCGGGCGGAAGCCGTCCGCGACCTGATTGACGCGACCACGCTGTACCAGGCTCGTATTGCGTCGCAGCAGGTCGACGGCGCCGTTTCGCGCCGTCTCCGTCCGGTGAAGGACCAACTGCTTGAGTTGATCGCGCTGCTTGAGGCGGGCATCGATTTCGCCGATAACGACGTGGACGTCGCGCCGGTGGATGAGATTCTGCGGCGGATCAGCGACGTGGCGGCGGGCGTCGAGTGCCTGGCGGCGAGTTTCGCGTTCGGAAAACTCGTGCATTCGGGGTTCAGCCTGGCCATCGTCGGCCGCCCGAACGTGGGCAAAAGCAGCCTGTTCAACCGGCTGCTCGAACAGGATCGGGCCATTGTCACGGACATCCCCGGCACCACGCGCGACCTGGTGTCGGAGGCGGCGGCGATCGACGGCATCCCCATCCGGTTCATCGATACGGCGGGCATTCGAGAAGGGCAGGATCGCGTTGAAGCGCTGGGGATCGAGCGGAGTTATCAGGCCATCGCCGACGCCGACCTCACGCTGGCCGTCGTCGACCTGGCGGAGGCCTTCAACGACGATGACCGCGCCATCATCGAACGCGCCCGGTCCCGCGGGCGCTGCCTGGTGGTGGGCAACAAGGCTGACCTGACGCCGGCCGGGGCGCCGGACGTCGATGTTCGAGTGAGCGCGGTGACGGGCAACGGGCTGGCGGAACTGCGTCGCCGAATCATCGGCGAAGTGGCGCCCGAAGGAATCCCACAGGAGGCTGGATTCATCACCAGCCTGCGTCACGCACAGTTGCTCGGCGAATGTTTGGAGGCGCTCCAGCACGCCCAAGGCGCGGCGGGTGCGGGAATCCCGCACGAGATGCTGCTGCTCGATCTGTATGCGGCGCTGGCTCCACTGGACGCCATCACCGGCGCCACCACCGCCGACGATATCCTGAACCGTATCTTCTCGACGTTCTGCATCGGGAAGTGAGCCGTCGCGGCGAGTCGCGAATTCTGATCTACTGGTTCTCTATGCGCAGCACTGTTCTCATACTCCTGTTCGCGCTGGCGGCGGTGGGCCAGCACCGGCCGAACCTGAACGATGGCGTCCCGCACGGCGACGCGCCATATTTGATCGAAGACGGCTGGACCCCGTTGTTGAACGGCAAGGACATCGCCGGCTGGCACGGGATGACGGCGGCCGAGAACCGCTGGTTCACGACGGCCGGGATTATTTACGAACCCTATCTGGGGCCGACGCGCCTTTCCGCCGTCCCCGGCTCGACGTCGGGTGGGACGATGTTGAACGGCCCGACCGGGCGGACGGTGAACATCGTCACGGACCAGAAGTTCGGCGACGTTGAACTGTACCTCGAGTTCATGATTCCGAAGGGGTCGAACTCGGGCGTCTATCTGCACGGGCTATATGAGGTGCAGGTGTTTGACAGCTTCGGATCGCTTGAGCCACCGACCAGTTCGGATGGCGGGGGGATTTATCATCGCTGGATCAACAACCAGGGCGTGGGCGGTTCGGCCCCCAGCCGGAATGTGAACCGTCCGCCGGGCGAGTGGCAGTGGTACCACATCTGGTTCCGAGCGCCGCGATTTGGGGCCGATGGCAAAAAGACGGAGAACGCAAAGTTCCTGCGAGTGCTGTACAACGGCTATTCGATCCAGAAGGATGTGGAGGTGGACGGCCCGACGCGAGCGGCGATGGAGATTCCGGAAGCTGCGACGAACCCGCTGATGCTGCAAGGCGACCACGGTCCAGTGGCGTATCGTAATATCTACTGGCGGCCGCTGCGACCGATTGTGGAGCGTTGATTTTTCAAGCCAAACCGGTGCGGGGGAGTCATCGATTTGGTACAATTCAATTGTTCGTATCACTCCTTTGGCCAGGTAGCTCAGCTGGTAGAGCGCAGCCCTGAAAAGGCTGGCGTCGGCGGTTCGATTCCGTCCCTGGCCACCAACGTTTTCATAGACTTACAGCCAAGTCCAGTGTGAACCAGCCTTCCGTGGAGTCCAAACTCGGCCTTCACTCGAATGGCTGTCTCCGGACTGCTGGCGCCACTGGCTCCGCTCTTGCGTGGTGGCCATCGTCCCACCAGGGGTTACCACGTCTGCCTTGAATACCAAGTGATTCAGAATGCGCGCGAGCGCCAGCGCCGGGCGCGAAATGAGATCCAGAGCCCGTTCGCACCCTCACCGCGCAGGATATTGTTGACCGATGGACTGAAGAAGATGAACGCTCAAGACCTGTTGATCGTGGCTGCCTGAATGGTTCGGACTCTATCGATGTTAGCCGCTATTCTCTCTTTGTTGACCGGCTGCGGGAGCCGCTCCCCGGACAAGCCTGGTGTCTCGTTGCCGCTTCGGTACCCGGTGCTGCTGATCGGCGAACGCGACGTAATCGTCAAAGCCGACGAAGCCGCGCTGGTGACCACCACCGGCGCGAGCGGCGGGGTCTACCATCCCGCCTATCAGTTCGTCGATTCCGACGGCGCCGTGTATGAAGTCGTCAAGGCGACCGCGATCGGGAAGCAGCCGAGTTGGCGGGACTTGGGGACCTCTTCGTTCCAGGTCTACCTGCGGTTGAAGGCCCGCCAGAAGATCCCGCTCAAGGAGGCCAAGGCGCGGGCGCTCGCCGCCGCGATTCGTCCCGGCCTGGAGGCGATCGGCGAAGAGGGCGTCGAAATCGCGAAGGCCAAGATCGGGGGCGCGACTTCCTTCGCGGAACTGATTGAGGCGTGCCGAAGTCCCTGGCGGCGTCCGTGAGGCACGATCTCCCAGTCGGCCCTACTCGTGCCTGAGGGCGACCAGCGGATCGATTCGGGAGGCCCGGCGGGCGGGCGCATAGCCGGCGAGGACGGCCGCGCCCAACAAAACGACTCCAGCCGCCGCCAGCGCACCCGGATCGTTCGGCTGGGTCTCGAACAGGAGCGACTTGACCAGGCGGAAGCCGATCAACGCCGCCGGCGCGCCGATGGCGAGCCCGATCGCCGCCAACAGCACCACGCGTCGCAACACCATCCACACCACCGCGCTCCGCCGCGCGCCCAGCGCCATGCGAATCCCGATCTCGCCGACCTGCCGCGCGACGCTGTAGGACGTCGTCCCGTAGAGTCCCACGCAAGCGGTGAGCAGGGCGAGAACGGCGAAACCAGTACAGAGCTTGGCGAACATGCGTTCCCGGCTGATGGTCCGATCGATTTCCGCCGCCTGCGTGATCACGTTAGTGACGGGGATGCGGGAATCCGCCTCTCGCACGATCTCCTGCACGCTGTTGACATAGCTGAGCGGATCGCCCGCCGTGTGCAGCGCGTAGGTCATGCCCTCCGGAGAGAACTGCGTCACCGCGATGAACACGGTCATGGGGCTCTCCTGTTTCAGGCCCCCGTTCCGCAGGTTTGCCGACACGCCGACAATCTCCAGATCGCGGTTGTCGTCGACAAACGTGATGCGCCGCCCCACGGGATTCTCATTGCCGAAATACGTCCGTGCCAGCAGCTCGCTGATGACGGCGACCGGCGTCGAACCCGTGTGGTCGCGGTCGTCGATCTCGCGCCCGGCCAGGACGGGAATCCTCATCGTGGTGAGGAAACGCGGCCCGGCGACCATGACGCGCGCCCCCGTGACGGGGACGGCGCCGATCTTCATGGCCCCGCGATAGGTCTTTCCCGCGTGGCCGGCGTTGATGATGGAGGATTGCGATAACGTCGCGCTGCTGACTCCCGGGACCGATTCGAAACGCTTGCGCAGTTCCGTGTAGAAAGTGACGATCTCCGGGTCGCGATGCCCAGCCTGGCGCGCATTCAGGGAGAACAGAAGGATGTTGTCGCGAGCATATCCCAGCTGGACGTTGTGCAGTTTATCGAGCGTGCGGACAAACAGGCCCGCGGCCACCAGGATCAGAAACGACATGGCGACCTGGGCGATCACCAGGACGTGCTGCGCCCGACGGCGCGGTCCGCCCCCGCGGACGTTCTTCAGAGTGGGCAGGACGTCCGGACGCGTCGACTGGAGGGCCGGAGCAAGGCCGAACAGCAGGCCGCACGCCACGGTGAGCGCCGCCGTCGCGCCCAGCACCTGCCAGTTCAATTCCGCCCGCAGGGTGAAATTCTCCCGCCCGTTGGAGAAAAGATAGGTCAACCATCGCACGCCCCAGATGGCGAACAGAACCCCGAATGCGCCGCCGAGCGACGCGAGCACCACACACTCGGTCAGTAACTGACGCACAACGCGGAACCGGCCCGCTCCCAGGCTGAGCCTGATGGCCATTTCGCGGCGTCGCGCGGCGGCCCTGGCCAGCAGCAGGTTGGCGATGTTCACGCAGGTGATGGCGAGAATCAGGCCGACCATCGCCAGGAGAACGTACAGCGGCTTCGAATACTCGCGGCGCAGACCGCCCAGCCCGGCGTCACCCGGATTCAGCATCAGTGCGGGAAGTCTGGCTCGCTCTCCATCGGTCCTGGCGGTGGAGGCAACCCACTGATGGAACCGAGGCTCCAGGACGGCCTGCGCCTGCGCCATGCTGACTCCGGGACGCAGTCGACCCATCATTTCGATCCAGTAGAAATTCTCGTCGTCATACATACGAGCCGCCCCCGCGCCATCCACCAGCACGTTCGCGCGCAGTGGAAGATAGAGGTCCGGAGCCGCCGCGGGGTCGACGCCGAAGAACTCGGGCGGCGCGACTCCGATCACTGTGAATGGAGCGTTGTTAACGAGAATCGATTGTCCGATCGCAGCCGGCGCTCCGCCAAAGCGATTCTGACTGGCGGCGAAACTGATGACGGCCACCGGCGCCGCACCGGGACGGTCGTCGTCGGATTCGATGAGACGGCCGGCGGCGGGCGACACGGCCAGGCCGTGGAAGTACTCGCCGGTGACGTACTCCGTGTTGACGCTTGTCGCCTGGCCGTGGACCGCCAGGGTGCGGCTGCGCCCATTGAAATAACCAAAGACCGTGGAGAAAACGGGATTGTCCTGGCGAAATAATTCGAAGGCGCGGTAGGGGAACATCCCGCTGACCAGGACGCCCTTGTCTCCCGGCCAGAGGATGCCCTGGACCCCATGAATGACGTGCTCCCATTGCCGGTTGGCGTTCTGGGGCGGGCGGCTACGCCAGTTCACGACGACCAGCGACTCGGGATCAGCCACCGGAAGCGAGCGCAGCAGGATCGATTCCATCAGGCTGTAGATGGCGGTATTGGCGCCGATGCCGAGCGCCAGCGACAAAATAGCCAGGGCGCTGAACGCCTTGTTGGCGGCCATGGCTCGCCAGGCATAGCGAACGTCCTGAACCAGTTCCGACAGGGCGCGCGTCATCCAAATCTCCCTCGACTCCTCGCGCTTCAGGCCGACATTGCCAAATCGCCGGCGTGCTTCCGCGCGGGCGCGTTCGGCCGTCATGCCGTCGGCCTCCAGTTCGGCGGCTTTCTCCGCCAGGTGGATTTCGATCTCTTCACCGAGCGACTCGCCGCGGCGGGAGCTGTCGAACCAATATTTCAGCCGTCGAAAAACCTTCACTGGGCTCCCATCACGCGAGCGATGGCCAACGTCAGTTTGGCGTATTTACGAGCTTCAAGGTCCAATTGTTGGCGGCCCGCCTCCGTGATCTTGTAGATCCTGGCGCGCCGGTGATTCGGAGTCACGCCCCAAACACCGTCGATCCAGCCGTTCAGTTCCAGGCGTTGGAGAGCCGGGTAGAGCGAACCCTCCTCAACCAGAAGCTGATCGTCGGACGATTGTTGAATGAACTGGACGATGCCGTAACCATGGAGGCTTCGCAACGACAGCGTTCGCAGGATCAACATGTCCAGCGAACCGGGCAATGAATCGTTCTTTCGCGGTTTGCGCCCCATACCAAGAATTCTTAGCTTACGGCCGTTCGACGCGGCCGGTCAAGTCCGAAAATCCTGGGGACAAGCCTGAATTGACCCGCGGATCCGTGCTATCCTGAAAATGTCTTTGACAGTCCTGCCAATTGCACACTCTCGCATCGCCCGTAAAGCGCCGCTGTTTGACCTTGCCATTCGCCGTTCTGCAAATTCAGAAAGAACACTCAGTTGACAAATATCTTTGTAGGTAACCTCAGTTTCGGGACGACGGAGCATTCCATCCGTTCCCTGTTTGAACAGTACGGCTCGGTGGATCGCGTGAACGTGGTCACGGACCGCGAGACGGGACGAGCGCGGGGCTTCGCGTTTGTGGAGATGAGCGTGGACGCGGAAGGCCAGGCCGCCATCAATGGCGTGAACGGCAGGGATCTCGACGGCAGAACGCTCAACGTCAATGAAGCCCGGTCCAAGACCGAGCGTGGGTCGGGCGGCGGCGGCTATCGCGGCGCTCGGCAAAACCGCTGGTAGACAAAACAAACAGATTCAGGGTGGCGCGCGACGCGTCGCCCTGTTGGTTCGCATAAAGGAAAACTTGCCCAAAGAAGACGCAATCGAAATGATGGGAAAAGTCGTCGAGAAGTTCAAGGCGGGAATGTTCGCCATCGAACTCGACGCGGGATCCACCGTGCTGGCGACCATGGCCGGAAGGCTTCGCCGGAATCGCATTAAGGTCATGAATGGCGACAGAGTTTCGCTCGAACTGTCCCCGTATGATCTGACGCGGGGCCGGATCACGTACCGGCACAAATAACCTACGCCGTTCAGGTGGCCGAGTTGCGACCGAAGAGCGGCGGTTCGTCCCGCCGCCGAGGGCTTACCGTTCGACCACTCCCTGGACCCTGCCTGGGCCCACCTCGCCCGAGATACGCCCTCACCCTCCATCCGTCTCCGTTTCGCGCACGCCGCGTCCGTGAGGACTCGCGCCAGCGGGTTCCCCATGCATTGATATGATGACGAACGCGTTTCGAGCCCGCACGAAAGGAGCATGAACTCCATGGACAACACCCGAGTATTCAAAATGGCGTTCGCCAGCGTCTATCCGCATTACGTCGCGAAGGCGGAGAAAAAGGGCCGCACGAAGGACGAATTGCACGCCGTCATCCACTGGCTGACCGGCTACGATCAGCAGGCGCTCGAACGCCAAATCGCTCAGCGCGTTGACTTCGAGACCTTCTTCGCCCAGGCCCCGCGGATCAATCCGAATGTCTCCAAGATCACCGGCGTTATCTGCGGCTATCGGGTGGAGGCGATCGAGGATAAGCTGATGCAGCAGATCCGCTATCTCGACAAACTGGTGGACGAACTCGCCAAGGGCAAGGCCATGGACAAGATCCTGAGGAAGTGAGCCGGTCCCGCCTCCCTGCCCTGTCCCTCGAAAAAATCTCCGCCGCCAGGTGCAATATCGCGGGCGCCGCGACGCTGTTCCATTGCGGAGGAATCAACAATGCGGCAATTTTCCGCGGTGTTACTGGCGGCCGGCGTCATTCTGATGAGCGGCTGCTCCAAGGTGGTTTCACTCAACCCCGTGCTGGGCGAAGGCGAAGGCGCCTACGATCCGGCGCTGGTGGGAGTCTGGCAGGAACCCAGTGGCGACGACACCTTCCTGGTTCGGTGGACCGGTGAGCATTACACGATTCGCTATTCGAGCAAGTCGCAGAGCATGACCTTCGAGGCGCGGCTGTGGGACGCCAACGGCGCAAAACTGCTGGATGTGACGGCGACCGACGACGATCCATTCCGCGTGGCGGTTCATGTGCCGGTGCGGGTGTGGATCGAAGGCGCCCAATTGCGGTTCGCGTTTCTTGACAGCGACTGGATCCGGTCGCTGGCGGCGTCCCGGATGGCCGCGCGGGTGACCGAGGACCGGACGCTCGTTCTGGCCGACAGCGCTCGCGTGAAGACGTTCCTGGGCGAGGCCGGCTGCGACGCGCGGGCCTACAAGGACGTGCAAACGGTGATGAGAGCGCAGTAAACCTCCACGGTCGCAAAGCGGGCCGTCGTAGCCTATAATCGTGGGCTGAACCGCCACCGAATAGAAGACAACCGGCGGTCAACCGTGGAGGACAACACTATGCACGCATCCGCGATGGGACAGATTATCGAATACCTCGCCTACTTCGAGGGCAGTTCGAAATCGGCGCCCATTACCTGGATGTATCTGGACGAGCGGGGACTTGTATCCACCGGAGTCGGGATCCTGATTGACGATCCCAAGGACCCGATGGCCGTGATCAAACGGAAGGTCAAGTTCTACAAGAAGTCCGATAACGGCGAGGCCAGCGCGCAGGAGGCCACCGACGCCGAGATCAGGGCCGAGTACGACAAAGTGAAGGACAAGGCCGAGCCGGATCCGGACCGCCCCGGGGAGTTGCGGCCCAAGGCCGCTTACAAGAGCTTCAAGGCGTTCGAATCCATCACCGACCTGCGAATCCGCATCGCGGAAGTCGGGGGCAGCGCGATGAAGATGGTGTCGGCGATCGACGGTTCCCTGCGGCGCCAGTTCGGCGCGCCGTACGACACCTGGCCGGCCGACGTCCAGGTGACCATCATGCAGATGGCCTACGGCGGGGGCCTGGACGTGCGCCTGAAGGAAGGCAAACTCGGTCCGCTGCTGACCAACCGGGACTGGTACGGCGCCCGCGTCTACACCTATCTGAGCAATCCGCGAAGCGGCCAGCGCGGCTACATCAAGTACAACCGCGCGTTTGAGTTTCTCATGATCAACGGCTGGATTGTGGAGCAGTGCAAGAAGATGGGCGACAAGATGAAGAATCCGGCGCCCAAGGATCCCACCATATTCTATGGGTTGCAAAGCCAGCTCTGGGTGGCGCGCTGGAACCGGGGCACGATGACGCCGGAGATCTACGAAGACGACCTGATCACGGGCGGCGACGCGCGGAAGTGGCTCAACGACTACACCCTGCGGGCGCTGGCGGATTCGGCCAACCAGAAGAAGAAGGGCTGACGGCCCCATGGCGGCGCCCGCCGTGACGGCGACGCGGCGGGCATCGCGTACCATAGAAGTTATGTCGACCTCCGAAGTCCTGGAACAAGGACGTTCCGCCACCGACCATGTCGCCGAACTCGAGCGCGAGTACCTGCTGCAGAACTACGCCCGCTATCCGATTTTGTTGGTCCGCGGCAAGG
Organism: Acidobacteriota bacterium; assembly: GCA_018268715.1. Classification (GTDB taxonomy): domain Bacteria; phylum Acidobacteriota; class Terriglobia; order Bryobacterales; family Bryobacteraceae; genus TMP-7. The sequence continues at coordinate 286,761 of JAFDVZ010000023.1, forward strand.
GCGCCTACGTCTACGACGCCACCGGGCGGCGATACCTCGACCTGATCTCCGGCATCGGCGTGAATGCGCTGGGGCATGGCTATCCGCGCATCGTGCAGGTGATTAAGCAGCAGGCTTCACAACTGATCCACACCTCGAATCTGTACTACAACGAGTTTCAGGGCAAGCTGGCCAAGCGCCTATGCGAGGTCAGCGGGATGAAGCGGATTTTCTTCACGAATTCCGGCACGGAGTCGATGGAAGGCGCGCTGAAGATGATCCGCGCGCATGGCCGGAAGTCGTCGGAAGACAAGATCGAGATTGTGTCTCTGGAGAACTCCTTCCACGGGCGCAGCCTGGGCGCCCTGTCTGTGACCGGTCAGCCGAAATACCGGCGCGACTTCGAGCCCCTGCTCCCCGGCGTCCGCTTCGTGCCGCCAAACGATACGACCGCGCTGAGCCAGGTGGTGGGCGACAAGACGGCAGGCATCGTCATTGAGGCGATCCAGGGAGAAGGCGGCGTCTACCCGATGGGCGAGGATTACCTGCGCAAGGCGCGGGAACTGGCCGACCGTTACGACGCCCTGCTGTTATTCGATGAAATCCAATGCGGCGTGGGGCGGCCGGGTACGTTCTTCGCCTACCAGATGGTGGAGCCGTACGTCCTGCCCGACATCACGGTGGCGGCCAAGCCGATCGGCTGCGGCCTTCCGCTCGGTTTCATCGCCGCCAATGAACGGGCGGCGGCGGCCATCGGCGCCGGGATGCATGGGTCGACGTTTGGAGGGGGACCGCTGGCCTGCCGGGTGGCGCTCGAGGCGTTGGACGTCATTGAGGAACTGCTGCCGTCGATATCCTCGGTGGGCAGTTACTTCCGGATGCGCTTCACTGAACTCGCCAAGCACATGCCGTTCATCCGCGAAGTGCGTGGGGCGGGCCTGATGATCGGCGTGGAGTTGGACTTCCCCTGCAGGGAAGCCGTGACCCTGGCCATGGAGGAGGGCATGCTGATCAACGTCACGCACGATACGGTGATCCGGCTGCTTCCGCCCTACATCCTTACCGAGCAGGATGTGGACCGGGCCATGGAAGGATTCGAGCGGATTTTGCGGAAGCTCGGCGACAGCCGTCCGAAGGCGTAGTTAGACGTCGACTCTGTGAGCGTCGGCGGAGGCGCCGATGCTCTCGGCGAGGGCGTAAAGTTCATCGGCCTGGATGGGCTTGGCGATATAGCCGTCCATCCCGGCATCCATGCAACGTTCGCGATCACCCTTCATGGCGTGCGCCGTCATGGCGACAATCGGGATGCGCACTCCCGAAACCTTCTCCCGCGCGCGGATGGTGCGGGTGGCTTCGAGACCATCCATGCCCGGCATCTGGACATCCATCAGGATGAGGTCGAAGCACTGGCGATCGAGCGTGTCCACGGCTTCGGCGCCATCGCGAACCGAGACAACGTAGTGGCCGCGCTTTTCGAGCAGTTTCGTGGCGAGTTTCTGGTTGACGTTGTTGTCCTCGGCCAGCAGAATACGCAAACGCCGCGATCCGCCGTTCGCATTCCAGTGCGAGCCCTTTCGAGTCTTGGCGCCCGCCAGGCTGACCATGGTGCTGGCCAGGGCGGATAACTTAAACGGGCGGGAAAGACACGCTTCCACGCGGGTTTCGCCAAAGCGCAGCAGGTAGCTGAGCATGGTGTCCGAAGTGATGGCGATGATGCTGGTTTCTCCGCCATTCTTGCGAATCCGCTCCACGGCCGCGCGACCGTCGCCGGCCCCGTCGAGCGAGATGATGGTGAGAGGATAGCCGTTTCCAGCGGCCGCGGCCCGGCGAAGCGCTTCCACCGCCGCGTCCACGTGCTCCGCCGGTTCCGGCGCGAGCCCCCAATTACTGAGCGAGGACGCCAGGAAATCGAGGTTCCGCGAGCTCTGGTCGATCATCAGGACACGGCATTTCTGCAAGCTCTCGAGTCCGACCGGACGAACCTCCTTGCCGGGCGCGAACGCCGCCGTGAAATGGAAGACGCTGCCCGGTCCCGGCAGCCCCTGGGGACGGCCGCGCCACGGACTTTCCGCCCAGATTCGCCCCTTCATCAGCAACACCAGCCGTCGTGAGATCGTCAGACCGAGCCCCGCTCCGGAGGCTCTGCCGGGCTGCGCGTCGCCGGCCTTCTGGAATTCGTCGAAAATAGTCAGAAGCTTGCCCGTGGCGATGCCGGGTCCGGTGTCGGCGATCGAAAAGGTGAGGACGATCTCCTCATCCTCGGACTTCGTCGCCGGCTCCGCACAAACCAGCACCTTGCCCGAGTCGGTGAACCGGACGGCGTTTCCGATCAGGTGGATCAGGACCTGCCGCAGCCGTCCCGCGTCGCCGAACAGGGCGTCCGGCGCCGCGAGAGCGACGTCGCAGTCCAGCTCAATGCTCTTTTCCCGGGCGCTGACGGCAACCAGTTGCAGAGCGTCGGCAACGCAGTCGCGAAGGCTGAAATTCACCGGCTCGAGAGCCAGCTTGCCGGCCTCGATGTTGGAAAAGTCGAAGATATCGTTGAGAATCGCCAGCAGCGCGTCGGCCGACGACTTCATAGTCATCAGGTATTCCTGCTGCTCGGGGCTGGTGTTGGTGCTCAGCACCAGTTCGGACATCCCGACGATGCCGTTGATCGGCGTCCGGATCTCGTGGCTGATGTTGGCCAGAAACTCGCCCTTGGCCTTGGCGGCCGCCTCGGCTTCGACGCGAGCCCGCTCCAGTTCCGCTTCCAGGCGCTTGCAAGCGCGGACGGTGCGGAACGCAAATATCGCCAGCCCGCCGATGGCCACAACGGCCACGGCAAAAACTGCGACCACGGGCGCCATCGGGACCGAACTCGCCGTCCCCGCCCAGGAGGGCGACAGACAGCCAATGAGCAATTGCACAACCAGGCAACGGCCGGCCCGGTGCGTCCGGTTCTGTTTCGGCAACACGGCTAACAACCCGATTCCCTTACGAGCGGCGAATCACGGACGCCGCTGAACTTCTTATCGGCACAAACCGGGGTATAGCTTTAGATGTATCGCACTTTTACTAACGTCCTTCCAAATCAACAGGCTGGACGACATACACTGTCTATACGCGGGCCGGTTCCAGGCGCGGAACCAGCAGGTGGATAATGGCCAGGGCGACCAGGTACAGCGAGCCCGCCATGATAAAGAGCGACCAGTAGCTCCCGGTCACCTCCAGGATGAAGCCCGCCGCCGTGGCCACCATCATGCCGCCGATGGCCCCCAGCGTCCCGCCAATGCCCACCGCCGAGCCGACCGCCCGTTTGGGGAACATATCCGACGTCAGCGTGAACAGGTTCGCCGACCACCCCTGATGCGCGGCCGTGGCCAGGCTGAGCAAGCCCACGGCAACCCACATATTCGAAGCGCTCCCAGCGAAAACAATGGGGATGACGGCGACCGCGCACACCGCCAGCGCTGTCTTACGCGCCGCGTTCTCCGACCACCCTCGCTTCAGAAGCGCCGACGAGAGCCACCCGCCCCCAACGCTGCCGATGTCGCTGGCAAGGTAGATAATGATCAGCGGAAGGCCGATCTTATCGAGCGTAAGCCCGAAGTTCTTGTTGAAAAACTTGGGCACCCAAAACAGATAGAACCACCACACCGGGTCGGTTAGGAATTTTCCTATGGCGAACGCCCAGGTTTGCCGCAGCGGCAGCAGGCGCGCCCAGGAAACCTGCTCGACGCTCTCGTCGGCGTCGCTCTGGATATAGTCCAGTTCGGCCTTGGTCAGACGAGGGTGTTCAGAAGGCTTCTGATAGATGCGCAGCCAGAAGATGAGCCAGACGAAGCCGAACGCTCCGGTGATGACGAACGACCATCGCCAACCGTAGTGCAGCGCGATCCAGGGCACCATGGCCGGGGCGACCACGGCGCCGATGTTGGAGCCGGCGTTGAAGATGCCGGTGGCGAAGGCGCGTTCGTGCTTGGGGAACCACTCGGCGACGGTCTTGATGGAGGCCGGGAAGTTGCCCGCCTCGCCCAGCCCGAGGGCGAAGCGCATGGCGCCGAAGCCGAAGGTGGACATAGCCAGGGCGTGGGCCATGGCGGCCAGGCTCCAGATGGTGATGATGAAGGAGAAGCCGCGCCGCGTCCCGAAGCGATCGATGGCGCGTCCCAACAGCACCAGCCCGATGGCGTAGGCGCCCTGGAAGGCGGAGATGATGTAGCCGTACTCCACCTCCGTCCAGTGGATCTCGCGCTCCAGCGTAGGGGCCAGAATGCTGAAGATCTGCCGGTGGATATAGTTAATGGTGGTCGCGAAAAACAGGAGCGCGCAGATGGTCCATCGGTAACGGCCGATGGATGCTCCGGGCGCGGGCGTGTGGGTGGTCGATGCGGACAGAGTCGTCACCTGCTATCGTGATGAGTTTCGTCCCCAATCATATGAAGATTACCGATATTCGAGCAACTACAGTAACGGTTCCGCTGGAAGCCCCGTTGCGCCACGCCAACGGATGCCACTGGGGCCGCTTCGTCCGAACGATCGTGGAAGTGGAGACCGACAACGGTATTGTCGGCCTGGGCGAAATGGGCGGCGGCGGAGAATCGGCCGAAGCGGTGTTCCGCGCCATGAAGTCGTACCTGGTGGGTCATGACCCGGCGCGCCTGGAAGAGATGCGCTTCCTGATCGCGAACCCCACCGCGTCGCTCTACAACAACCGGACGCAGGTGCTCGCGGCGCTCGAGTTCGCCTGCCTGGACATTCTCGGACAGGCCTGGGGCGTACCCGTGTCGGAGATCCTCGGCGGACGCCTGCGCGACCGCGTGCCGTTTGCGTCCTACCTGTTCTTCCGCTACCCCAATCCAAAGACCGGCGAGGGCGAGGTGCGGACGATCGACCAGGTGCTCGCCAACGCCCACGCCATGAAGAAGAAGTACGGCTTCACCACCCACAAGGTGAAGGCCGGCGTCTTCCACCCCGACTACGAACTGGAGGTCTACCGGGCGGTCGCGCGCGAGTTCCCGGACGACCGCATTCGATACGACTGCAACGCCGTCTGGTCAGTAGAACAGGCCATTCGATTCGGCCAGGGGATTGAAGGATTGCGCAACGACTACCTGGAGGATCCCGCCTTCGGACTCCATGCGCTCCGCCGGGTCCGCCAGATGGTCCGGGTTCCGCTCGCCACCAACACCGTCGTGGTGAACTTCGAACAACTGGCGGCCAACATACTGGACACCGCCGTGGACGTCATTCTGCTCGACACGACCTTCTGGGGGGGCATCCGGCCCTGCGTGAAAGCAGCGGCGGTCTGCGAAACGTTCCAGATCGGCGTGGCGGTGCATTCATCGGGAGAACTCGGCATTCAGCTCGCCAGCATGCTGCACCTGGGCGCGGTGATCCCGAACCTGTCGTTCGCCGCCGACGCGCACTACCACCACCTGGCCGACGACGTCGTCGAAGGCGGCCTGCTACTTTACCAAGCCGGCTCCATCGCCGTTCCGACGGGGCCGGGCCTGGGCGTGCGCCTGAATCGCGACAAACTGGCCGAGTACGCCGACCTCTACAAGCGACTGGGCGGCTACCCTTACGATCAGGATCCGCTGCGTCCCGGCTGGACCGCTCTGGTTCCCAACGACCGTTGGGCCGATCCGACCGATGGGCGAACCCCGCGCATTCCGTATTGAGACAGGGGCAGGTCCTGCCAAAGGACCGCCCCCACTCACTCAGTTCTGCAAGACGCCGGCTTTCTTGAAGTCGCCGGCCTTGAACACCGCCAGCCCATCCGGATCGATCCGCTTGCGGAACGTCTCATTCACCTGCGCAAGCGTCAACCCCATCACCTTGGCCTCGAACTGCTCGTCCCACTTCATCGTACGCTGGTAGAATTCGCGGCTGGCGAGCGTCCGCACCAGCATCGAGTCCTGCGAGCGCGCCACCTTTCGCGAATCGAGCCAGGCCGCCTTGGCCGCCTTGAACTCCTCCTCGGTGAAGCCGTCCTTCAGGGTCGTCGCTAGCTCGTCCTTGAAACTGGCCTCCACCTTCGGCGTATTCTGCGGATTGCAGATGGCGTACATGACAAACAGCGTCGAGTCATCCTTGGTGGGAGCGGCTAACTGCGTCCCAACTCCATAGCTGAACCCTTCCTTGTCGCGGATCCGCTTCCAGGCGCGCGAGGCCGGCGACCCGCCCAGCATATACGCGCCGAACATGCTGGCCGCATAGTCCGGGTCATCGTCGGTCATCTTCACCTTGAGCGCCGCCAGGTACATGGCGTTCTTCTTATCGGGCGTCTCGATGTTCTGATTGGCGGGCGCGGCCTTCCGGTACGGCTCCATCACCTCGGCGAACGGTTTCGGGCTCTTCCAGTCGCCGAACAACTCAGCGGCCAGCTTCTTGATCGCCGCCGGATCGAACTGCCCCGACACGACGAACTCCGAATTCGACGCCCCGTAGAACTCCTTATAGAAGTTCCGCGCGTCGTCGAGGGTGGGCTTCTTCAGATCCTCGATCTGCTCATCGGCCGGACCCACGTGCCGCACATCGCCGCGAGGATAATCCGACATGTGCCGTTGCAGCGCGATCTGCGCCAGCATCTGCGGCTCGCTCTTCATCGATTCGATGCCCGCCAGCCGCTGCCCCCGCACCGTCTCGAACTCGTTATCGGGGAAGGACGGCTCGCGCAGGATCTCCGCCGCCAGCCGCAACGCCGCCGGCAGGTTCGCCTCCGTGGTCTGGATGCTCGCCTGCGCCCCGCTGACTCCGCCGCTGACGTTGATCTGCGCCTTCAGCTTGTCCATCTCGTCCTGAATCTGCTGCCGGGACTTGCTCTTGGTCCCGCGCATCAGCATGGCCCCGGCCAACTGCGCCGTCGCCGTCTTGCCGAACAGCGACTTCTCATCGCCATAGTGCAGGTTGACGTACGCCACCACCACCCCGCCGCGCGTCTTCTTGGGCAGCAGCGCCAGCTTCATCCCATTGGCGAGCTTCCCGCGCTCCAGCCGGCTCTCGATATTGGCCGGAGCCGTGTCGAACGCCTCGCCCTGCTGCACCTCCTCGCCGCCCTTGAAATCCTTCAGCGACACGGCGACATCCGGAGCGGCCGGAATCTCGGCGCGGTCCGGCTTCGCGGTCGGAATGAACTCGCCGATAGTGCGGTTGGACTCTTTCAGATAGGCCTTGGCCACCCGCAGCACGTCCTGCTCGCTGGTCTTCTTGATGCCGTCCCGATGCACGAACAACAGGCGCCAGTCCCCCGCCGAGGCGTACTCGCTCATGGTGATGCCGATCATCTCGGAGTTCGTCAAAGCCAGGTCGATCTGCTTCAACAGGCGCGCCTTGGCCCGCTCCACTTCTTCCTTCGAAGGCGGCTCATTCACCAGCCCTTCGATGCTCTTGACCATGATGTTGCGCGCTTCGTCCAGCGACTGATCCTTGCGCACCCGCACCGACGCCATCAGGTAACCCGGATCGTGAAGCTGCTGCATCTCCAGATCCGCCGACACGGCCTTCTTGTTGTCCACCAAAGCCTTGTACAACCGGCCCGACGGCGTCTCGCCCAGCACGCCGGCGAGCACCTCGAGCACCGCGGCGTCGGGATGCGTGGCGGCCGGCGCGTGGTAAACGGCGATCAGCCCCTGCACGTCGCCCACCCGTCGCAGGCGGACGATGCGCTCGCCGTCCTGGGTGGGCTCCTCGGTGTAGGTCTTATCCAGCACGCGCGCCGGCTTGGGCACGGCGGCGAAGGCGGCGGAGGCGTAAGCCAGCGCCTTCGCGGGATCGAACTGGCCCGAGATCATGAGCATGGCGTTGTCCGGCTGGTAGTATTTCTCGTAAAACGCCTGCAGCCGGTTGTAGGGCACATGCTCGATATCGGACCGCGCGCCGATGGTGCTCTTGCCGTAGTTATGGAAGGTGTAGGCGGCCTCCAGCGTGCGCTGGTACAGCATGCGTTCGGGGCTGTTCTCGCCCATCTCGAACTCATTGCGAACCACCGTCATCTCCGGCTCCATGATCTCCTTGGAGATGAGGGCGTTCACCATGCGATCGGCCTCCAGCCCGATGGCCCACTTCAGGTTATCGTCGCTCGCGGTGACGGTTTCGAAGTAGTTGGTGCGGTCATACCAGGTGCTGCCATTCCACTGTGCGCCGTGGTTGGTCAAATCCTGTTTGACGTTGTCGCGCGTCTTGGTCTTTAGGAACAGGACATGCTCCAGCAAGTGGGCCATCCCGGTCTCGCCGTAGCCCTCGTGCCGCGACCCGACCATATAGGTCATGTTGACGGTCAACTTGGGTTTGGAAGGATCGGGAAACAGCAGCACGCGGAGTCCGTCCGGCAGGGAGTACTCGGTAATGCCTTCGACGGACGTCACTTTCTTGACGCCATCGGGCAGGGCCTGGGCGAAGGCTCCGGCAGCCAGACCGAGAGCGAGGGCAGCGGCGAGGAGGGTTCTGCGAGTCATAAGAGAGTTAGACGCGGACGAGCTCCAATTATACCGACGATTCCCGGACTCGAGATACTCAGCCTGCGCCGCCCTGCCCCGTCCCTCACTCGGCCCGCAACGCGACGGAAGGATCCAGCCGCGAAGCCCGCCGCGCCGGCAGGTAGCTCGCCAGCCCAGCCGCCGCCAGCAGCACCGCCGGAACGCCCGCGAACACCAGCGGATCCTGCATGCTGACCCCGTACAGCAGCGCGCTCAACCCCTGCGCCGCCCCCAGCGCCAGCGGCAATCCAGCCAGAGCGCCCACCACCGCCAGCCACACGCCCCGGCCCAGCACCATCCGCAAGATGTCCCCGCGAGAAGCCCCCAACGCCAGGCGCACGCCGATCTCGAACGTCCGCCGCGACACCGCCCACGCGATCACCCCATAAATGCCGGTCGCCGCGATCGCCAGCGCGAATCCCGAAAAGCCCGTCAGGCTCCACGCCATCACCCGTTCCTCGGTCAACGACCGGTTCCGCACCTCCTCCATCGTCCCCAGCGCGATCAGCGGCAGCTCCCCGTCGAGTTCCCGGACCGCCTCCCGGGCCGTTTGCGCCGCCGCCAGCGGATCCCCCGTCGTCCGCGCCACCAGCCACAGGCTGCTCTCTTCCGATTGCGCCGCCGGCGTATAGATCTGCGGATCGGCCTCGCGCCGCCGGGCGAACCGCTTCACCGGCCCCGCCACGCCCACCACGGTGCGCCAAGCGCCGCGGAACCGGATCCTCCGCCCGAAGGGATCCTCCCCGGCGAAGTACCGGCGCGCCAGCGGCTCGCTCACCACGGCCACCAGCGGAGCCTGGGCGGTATCGCGACCATCGAAATCGCGGCCCGCCAGCACCGGCACGCCCAGCGTCGAGAAGTACCCCGGCGTGCAGACGATGTATTGGCTCGTGACGTCCATCCAATCGGCCGGCCTCACCCGCCCTTCAATCTCGAACGGACCGCCGGAGTACGCCCCCTTCATCGGCAGCGTATCCACGCCCGCCGCCGCCTCGACACCGGGGGCCGCCCGCATCCTCCCCAGCAGCCCGTCGTAGAAACGCTCGACCTGCCCCGCGTTCCCGTACTTCGCCGCGGGCAGATCCAGCGCGAACGTCAGCACGCGCTCCACCCGTATGCCGACGCTGGTCCGAGCCAGCAGCGCAAGGTCCTTGGTCAGCAGCCCCGCCGCGATCAGCAGCACCATGGAGAGCGCCACCTCCGCCGCCACCAGCGCCGACATCGCCCGCCCGCGCGAAACATGGCCGGATCGCGTCTTCAGGAAACCCGCCGACACGTCCGCGCGTGAAGCGTACCAGGCCGGCGCCACGCCGAACCCCAGCCCCGTCAATACGGCGAGCCCCAACGCAAACCCCAGCGCCGCCCCATCCAGCCGCAGCGACGCATCCAGCGCGAAATCGGCTGGCGAGACCGCCCGCAGCGCCGCCATCAGCCAGTTCGCCACCACGGCGCCCAGCGTCCCGCCCAGTACGGCCAGCAGCACGCTTTCGGTCAACACCTGCCTCATAATCCGCCACCGCCCCGCCCCCAGCGACGCCCGTATCGCCATCTCCTGCGTCCGCGCCGATCCGCGCGCCAGCATCAGCCCCGCAACATTCGCACACGCGAGCAACAGCACGAAACCCACCGCGCAGGCCAGCACCACGATGGGCCGCTCCGCCATGTCGAGAATCATCGAACTCACCGGGGCAACGGCGATTCCCCAACCCCGATTGGTGTCGGGATAGGCCTGCTCCAGGCGTCGCGCGATGGCCGTCATGTCCGATTGCGCGCGTTCCATCGAAACACCCGCCTTCAGCCGCCCCAGCACGGAGTATTGATGTTGCAGGCGCCTCGCTCCGGCGGCCTCTGCGGCCAGCGGCCTCCAGAAATCGCACGGCGGTGCGCCGATCAGCGAAAACCGCTCGGGCAGCACGCCGATGACGGTATGCGGCACGCCGTCCAGCACGACGTTCCGCCCCAGGATACCGGCCTCCCCGTGGTAGCGGCGTTGCCAGGCTTCGTAGCTGATCAGCGTGACGCGCGGCCCGCCCGGCCGGTCCTCGGCCTCGGAGAAGAAGCGCCCCAGCGTGGGCTGGAAGCCGAGAACGTCTTGAAAGCCGTAGGTGGTGGAGGCGATCTTCACGCGCTGCGGATCGCCCTCGCCCGTCAGCGTGTAACCGCCGATCCAGGGAAAGATCGCCATCGAGTCGAAGACCGTATTCTGCGCCCGCCAATCGAGAAAATCAGCGATCCCCGTGCCGCCATTGCGTCCACTCGAGTGGCGAGCGTTGACCAGCACGATCCGTTCGGCGTCCGGAAACGCGAGCGGGCGCAGGATCACGGCGCGCAGGGCGCTGAACGCGGCCGTATTCGCCCCGATTCCGAGCGCGAGCACAGCAATCACCGTGAGCGTGAAGACCGGGCTCTTTCGCAGCGTGCGCGCCGCGTAGCGGAGGTCCTGGAGCAGCCGTTCGAGCGGTCCCCACCCCCAGGACTCGCGGCTGGTTTCGGCCAGCGCCGTGGGATTGCCGAAGTGAATGGCGGCCTGCCGGGCGGCCTCGTCCGGCCTAGCGCCCTGTTCGAGCCCTTCCTGTTCCATCAGGTAGCGATGGCATTCCATTTCCTCGCGGAGTTCGCGATCGAAGCGCTCGCGCCGGAACAGGACCTGAAGCCTGCGCCAAAGGGTTTTCATGACGCCTCCGCCGGCTGGATGACTCTGAGGATGGCGTTGGTAGTCCGCTGGAAGGTCTCCAGTTCGACGGCGAGTCGCCGCTGCCCATCCGGCGTCAGCCGGTAGACGCGAGTGCGGCGCTTTGCGCCCACCTGCACCCAATCGGCCTCCACCCACCCCTTCATGAGCATGCGCTGAAGCGCCGGATACAGCGAGCCCTCCTCGACGTTGAGCACCCCACCCGAGGCGATCTTGATCCGCTGCGCGATGGCGTAGCCATGCAGCGGTTCGAAGGCCAAGGTGCGCAGGATCAGCAGGTGCAGCGCGCCAGGGGGCATGGCGCTTCGGATCTCTTCATCTCTATGCATAGCACATCTATGCATAGAGTTAACAAGGGTCTCGGTAGTTGTCAATATCCCATGCGGGGTACGCGACATGAAGACGGACCGCGCGAATGGAGACTAGTGAATTGCCCTTTGTCTGAGTGTATACATATACTCAGGCCGGAGGCTCTCTATGCGGCAATCTTTGGCCGAACTCGAAGTCGCACGAACCCTGCTGTGGCAGCAATTCCTCACCCTCGGCGAGACCACTGGCGGCAGCATCGTTATGTCTTGGAGTTTCTTAAGTTCGTCTATCGTCATGCCCTAATGAAAGCACTCTGGCGGGAATCCGCAAGGGGAGAGATATGCCCGGTGATTGGCGACAATTAGAATT
>JAFDVZ010000024.1 GCA_018268715.1 Acidobacteriota bacterium
CGAGCTGACTCCTGTCTCCCCAACCAACCCCCCTCGTCAGGACGCTCCGATTCCCCTCGCGCGCCCCATCGCCGCCGCCAGCCGCGCCATCAGCAGGGCCGCCGAAAACGGCTTACCCAGGAACTCCCACGCCGGGTCCAGTTGGTCCCATTGCGGGCTCCACGCCGACATGATGATGACGCGCATGTCCGGCCGCGTCGCGAGAATCTCACGCGCAGCGGCCGCGCCGTTCATCAGAGGAAGTTCGAAGTCGCACAGCAGAAGGTCGACAGGGCCGTCATAACTCGCGGCCACGTTCACCGCCCGGCGCCCGTTCTCCGCGGTCAGCACGCGGTATCCCTCGGCCTGTAACATGTTCGCAACGAATTCTCGAAGGCTGGCGTGGTCCTCCACCACGAGAATTGTGCGGGAAAGGTGCGGCTTCGGGGTCGCCATGAGATAGGAGTTCACCTGTTGATAGAACATATTGGAGCCGGCCGCAAGGGGCCGCGCGGAAGCTGTGTCCATATGCCGAGACAATCCGCGCCAGGATTCGGTCACAATCGCGCGCCTTTTTCCCGCGTGTGACTTTCCCCAAACTTGGGCTGTCTAGTACTTCGACGAGGTGATTTTGTGCGATGCTCGGAGTTCTACCCACGCGATGCCCGGTTCGCCCAGAGAAGAAGATCCGGATTTTCCGTTGCTCGAACAGGTGCGTGACTCCTTGGAAGGGGATCTGCGCGCGTTCGAGGAACTGGTGCGCCGCCACCAGAGCCGGATCGTCGCCGACTGCCGCCACATGACCCGCGACGACCTGAACTCCGAGGACCTGGCCCAGGAAGTCTTCGTCAAGGCCTTCTTCGCCATGAAGGGTTTTGAGGGCCGCTCCAGCTTCCGCCAGTGGTTGCAGCGCATCAAGGTCCACCACTGTCTGAACCACCTGAAGCGGCGCGGCTCAAAGCCCGGCACGCCCATTGACGACGCGGCGGTGGAGCAGCATCACGAACTCCAGGTGTCGCCGGTGGCCGAGCGCCGCTACGAACAGTTGGGCGAACGCGAGCGCATCGCCGCCGTGCTCAATTCGATGTCCACGACGTTGCGGGTCCCGCTCATCATGGCGGACATGGACGAGCTGTCGTTCGCCGAAATCGCCTCCGCGCTGGGCATCGGACTGTCCGCCGCGAAGATGCGCGTCAAGCGCGCCCGCGAGGAATTCCGGCGGAAATACGAAGGCGGAGAGAACTGATGGCCAACGAACCCGAAGGCGCCTCCGCGCCCGATCCGGAAGCTGGCGAACCGGTCGAAATCCTCCGCGAATTCCGCGAGGACGTCTCCGCCGAATTCATGCACGGCGTCCGCCGAAAGATCGATCGAACGGCCACCGCCGCCCATCTGGCCGACTTTTCCTGGAGCGCTCCCGGCGCCATACTGTTTGAGCTGATGCAATTGCTGCGGCAGTTGTTCCACGCCTTTGGCCAATCGAAAGGACCCGGACTATGAAAGAGAAGCTGCTGCAGGCGTTTTCAAACCTCGCGGAGTCCCTCATCGCGGCCGCGCCGAAGGTGGCCATCGGCCTGGTGCTGGTGCTCGCCGGATGGCTGGTGGCCAAGCTCGTCGAGGTGGGCCTGCGCTTCGCCCTCACCCGCATCAAGTTCGACGACCTGATGAAGAAGGCGGGCCTCGACACGACCCTCCAGCGCATCGGCATCCGCCGCGAGCTCGAAACGTTCATCCCGCGCCTGGTCTATTTCCTGGTGCTGTTCCTTTTGGCCCGCACCGCCTCCGACGCGCTCGGCCTCGCCGCCATCTCCGGCGCCATCGGAGCCTTCTTCTCCTATCTGCCGAACATCATCGCCGCGCTGTTGCTGCTGGTGCTCGGCAGCGCCGTGGCGCAATTTGCGGGCGACGCGGTCACCCAGTCGGCCGCCAGCTCCGGCATCGACTTCGCCCCCGCGCTCGGACGCCTGGTGTCGGGCGTCATCATGTTCGTCTGCGCCATGATGGCCATCGCGCAGCTGAAGATCGATACGGACATCATCCGCATCGTCACCAGCTTCGTGCTGGGCGGCGCGGCGCTCGCCTTCGGCCTGTCGTTCGGACTCGGCACGCGCGACATCGTACGCAACATCGCCGCCGGATTCTACGCGCGCAAGGTGCTCGCCATCGGCCGGCCCATCGAAATATCGGGCCAGCGCGGCGTACTGGTGGCCATCACGCCCACCCACGCCATCCTCGAATCGGGCGCCACGCAGATCGCCGTCGCCAACTCGTCCCTGCTCGACAGCGTGTCGCGCCAGGATCCGCCCGCGGCCGAATAATTCCGATATAGAATACCGCTGTGAACCGCAGAGCGTTCCTCGGAGCCGCCGCCGTGTCCGCCCTCGCCGCAGAACCGCCGATCCCCATCATCGACACGCACATCCACCTGTTCGACCCCACCCGCCCTCAAGGCGTGCCGTGGCCCGACAAGGTGAAGCAGCCGTCGCTCTACCAGCCCGCGCTGCCCGCCCGCTACCGCAAGATCGCCGCGCCGCTGGGCGTCAAGGGCGCGATCGAAGTCGAAGCCAGCCCCTGGCTCGAGGACAACCAATGGGTGCTCGACGTCGCCGCCGCCGACCCCATCATCGTCGGAACCATCGGCAATCTGGAGCCGGGCGCGCCGGACTTCCCGCGCCAGTTCGAACGCTTCACGAAGAATCCCCTGTTCCGCGGCATCCGCTACGGCAATCTGTGGGACCGGAGCCTCGCCGCCGGACTCGAGAAGCCCGCCTTCATCGCCGGGCTGAAGCGGCTGGCCGACGCGAATCTGACGCTCGACACCGCCAACCCCAACCCCGACCTGATCGCGACCATCGTCCGCCTGACCGACCGCGTCCCCAACCTCCGCATCGTCCTCGACCACCTGCCGTCGCTCGTCATCCCCGCCGACGCCGCCGCGGCCCGCGACTACCGCGCCCATCTGGCCGAACTCGGCCGCCGCTCCAGCGTCTACGTGAAACTATCGGCGGTATATCGCCGCACGAACGGCGAAGTCCCCCGCGATCTGGCCCGCTACCGCGCCACTCTCGACGAACTCGTCGCCGTATTCGGCGAGGACCGCGTCGTCTACGGCAGCGATTGGCCGAACAGCGACCAGCTCCGCCCCTACCCCGACATCCTCGCCCTCGTCCAGGAGTACTTCGCCTCCAAGCCCCGCGCCGTCCGCGAGAAATATTTCTGGAAAAACTCGGTGGCCGCCTACCGCTGGATCCATCGCGACCCCTCGCAACCCAGCGCCTGACCACGACACGGCGCCGATGCCAAAATTGCGGCATGGAGACCATTGCGGTAAAGCTCGAACGATCCGGCAGAACCGCCACAAGGTCAACCTCAAGGCGGGATCCCAGGTCCTGCTTCGCGTGGACGATGAAGGAATACTCATCCATGACCGCCGTTTGGAAGCAGCCAGGGAAGAGCAGCCCTGATGGAATCCGGCGCCTCCGCCTACGTGCTGGACGCCTCGGTGCGGGCTCTGCTGGATCGGGCCTTCATTCACTCCCATCGCCGTCACCGCGGACCGTATCTGGCGTGATCTCCACGGCCAGCCCCTGGGCGGCGGCGAAATCCGCGTCCGAACCATACGATAACCGCCGCTCCCCCGGATTCAAACCATCCCCCACTCATCCCGCCGTGAGAAAATGTAGAAGCGAATGGTAGCCTACGGATATTATTACGGGTCCGCCTTCATTGCAGCCGGCCTGGCGGTCGCCTACTTCGTCGGATGGCCCTGGGCCGTCCCCTGCTACATTCTCGCCGCATTCTGTTTGTACTTCTTCCGCGATCCCGACCGAGTCCCGCCCGAAGGACGCGTGGCGGTCGCCCCGGCCGACGGCAAGGTGGTGGCGATCAAACCCCACTCCCCCGAAGCCACGCGCGTCAGCATCTTCCTCAACATCTTCGACGTCCACGTGAACCGTACGCCCATCGCCGGCCGGGTGAAGGAAATCCGCTACCAGCGCGGAAAATTCCTCGTCGCCAGCCGTGAAGAGGCCACCAGCCAGAACGAACAGAACGTCATGACCGTCGAAGGCGACGGCGTCACCGTCGTGTTCAGCCAGATCGCCGGCCTCATCGCCCGCCGCATCGAATGCTGGAAGAAAGTGGGCGACCAGGTGTCCCTCGGCGAGCGCATCGGACTCATCAAGTTCGGCTCGCGCATGGACATTCTGCTCGGCCCGGAATGGGAGATCGCCGTGCGTCCCGGAGAGCGCGTCACCGCCGGCTCATCCGTCATCGCCCGCCGCCGTCCGTAACAGGACCATTTTCATGAATCTTAAAGAGCGACTCATCGACCCCCGCTCGCCCGACCGGCGCCCCCGCCGCGCCGCCTACGTCCTTCCGACGCTCTTCACGGCCGGCAATATTTTCCTCGGCTATCTCGCCATCCTGCAAGCCTTCCAGGGCGCCATGATGGCGCTCGGCGGCCAACTCGGCATGAACCCCCACTTCGAGGCCGCCGCCAAGATGATCGGCGTCGCCGTGGTGCTCGACGGTCTCGATGGCCGCATCGCCCGGCTCACCAACACCGTCAGCGACTTTGGCCGCGAACTCGACTCCCTGGCCGACTGCATCACCTTCGGCATCGCCCCCGCCGTGCTGGCTTTCGCCTGGGGCATCCGGTTCATCGAGCCGCCCAACTTCGCCAACGTCCAGACCGCGCAGATCTTCAACACCGGCTACTTCGTCTGCTTCCTGTTCCTGCTGTGCGGCGCCATGCGCCTGGCCCGTTTCAACATCACCACCAACCCGGTGCCCAAGAACCCCGGCCGCGCCGACCGTAAGTACTTCGTCGGAATGCCCATCCCAGCCGGCGCCGGCATGGTGGCCGCCGTCGTCTACGCCGCCGACAGCACGCCCATCACCTGGTGGGTCTGGAGCGTCCTCTGGCTCGTCCTGCTCACCACGCTCGCCCTGTTGATGGTCAGCATGTGGCGCTACCCCAGCTTCAAGGACATCAACCTGCTCCGCCCCCGTTCGCCGATCAGCGTCGTGCTGGTGGGCTGTTTCCTGTACCTCATCTGGGCCGCCTCGCAACAGGTGCTGCTCGCCATCGCCACGGCCTACGTCGGCAGCGGCGTCGCCATTCGCCTGGGCGGCATCATCCGCCGCAAACTGCACCGTCCCGGCCCCACTCCCCATCCGGAGCATCAAGTTGGATAAACCGAAACCGAACCGGATCGCCGTCGTGGGCGGCGATTCCCTGGCCGGCCGCGAAATCCGCGACCTCATCGCCAGCCTCAAGCCCGCCCCCGCCGTCGTGCTCTACTCCGGCCACGCCGGCGACCCCAAACTGACCCGCGACGACGAAGGCGACGCCGTCGTGCTCCAGCCCATGACCGCCGAAAGCCTGGCCGCCGTCCGAGCCGTCATCCTGGCCGGCGCCGCCGACTCGAGCCGCCACGCCCTCGAACTCACCGCCTCCTCCGCGACGCCCCTCATCGACCTCGCCGCCACGCTCGAAGACCAGCCGAACGCCCGCCTGCGCTCGCCCCTGCTCGAGCCCCCCGGCGCCGCGGCCCCGCGCGCCATCCACGCCATCGCCCACCCGGCGGCCACCATGCTAGCGCTGTTCTACGCCCGCCTCGTGAAGCAGCATCCCGTCCGCCAGTCCGTCGTCACCCTGTTTGAACCGGCCAGCGAGCGTGGCCAGCAAGGCGTCCATGAACTCCAGGCGCAAACCGTCAGTCTGCTCTCGTTCAAACAACTGCCCAAGGAGGTCTACGACGCCCAGCTCGCCTTCAACCTGCTGCCCGCCCTAGGCACGGAAGCCCCGCTCACTCTCGAGCAGTTGGAAGCCCGCATCGACCGCCACCTGGCCTCCCTGCTCGCCATCTCGAGCCGCGCCCCGATGCCCTCGCTCCGCCTCGTCCAGGCCCCCGTCTTTCACGGCTACAGCGCCACCGTCTGGGCCGAGTTCGAAACGGCGCCCACCGCCGCCGAGCTGGCGATGGCCCTCGCCTCGGCCCAAATCGAAGTCCGCGCCGCCGATGAGGAACCGGCCAACAACGTCGGCGCCGCCGGACAAAGCGGCCTCACGGTCGGCGACATCCGACAGGACCGGAACAATCCGCGAGCCTTCTGGTTTTGGCTCGTCTCCGACAATATCCGTACCCAGGCCGAAACGGCGCTCGCGGTCCTGCGGGAGTATCTCTAGGATGCGTCACGCGTTGTTGGCCCTGGTGTGCCTGGCTTCAGCCGGCTGCGGCTACCACGTCTCCGGCCACACCGACCTGATCCCGAAATCCATCCAGACGGTGTGCATCCCCGCCTTCGGCAACGCCACCACGCGCTACAAATTGACCGACCGTCTGCCGGAAGCCATCACCCGGGAGTTCATCACGCGCACCCGCTACAAAATCGTGAACGACATGGACCAGGCCGACGCCATCCTGCGTGGCACGGTGGTGAACTACAACGCCTACCCCGTCATCTTCGATCCCTCGAGCGGCCGCGCCAGCACCATCCAGGTCTCCGTGGTCCTGTCCATCACATTCACTGAGCGAGCCACCGGCAAGGTGCTCTACACGCGCCCGGGCCTCGAATGGAAGCAGCAGTATGAAATCAGCGTCGACCCCCGTGCCTTCGTCGACGAAAGCGACTCGGCGCTCGACCGGCTCAGCCGGGACGTGGCCCGCTCGGTCGTGTCCGGCATTCTCGAAAACTTCTGATCCGCGATGACGCCCGACCAGTTCCTCCGCCAGATTAAGAACCAGCCGCCCGCGCCCGCCTATCTGTTCATCGGGCCGGACTTCTATATGCGCGACGTCTGCCGGCGGGCGTTGATGCAGGCGGCTCTTCCCGACGAAGATCGCGAACAGGGCCTCGCTCAGCACGACCTGGACGACGAAGACCTCGCCCCGGTGCTCGACGACGCAAGGACCATGTCCCTGTTCGCCACCCGCCGTCTCATCTGGATCTCGGCCGCCGAAGGAGCGTTGCCGAAGGGGCGCGCGGCCGCCTCATCCGAGGACGACGACGAGCCCTCCGCCGGTAAGAGCAAGGAATCGGGCGGCATGGTCGGCGCGTACGTTAAGGACCCAACACCCGGCACGGTCATAGTATTCGACTCCAGCCGCTACGACTTCGACGGCGAGGACAAAGCCCGCACCGAGCGCGTCCTGAAATTCTATTCCGCGGTGACGCAGGTAGTGGAATTCCGCCCCTTCGACGCCGACTCCGCCGCCGCCCTGGCCGGCCGTCTGGCGCAACGGGCGAATCTGCAAATCGGACCCGCCGAACTCAGCCTGTTGGTGGAGGCGTTAGGCGCGGACGCCTCCCGCATCGCCCAGGAGATTGAGAAGCTGAGCCTGTTTGCCGGCGCGGGCCGCGCGGTGACGAAGGAGGATATCGCGAGCCTGGTGCCGAACGCCCAGGAGAACACGATATTCGAACTGGTGGGGGCATTAGGCGCGGGCAACCGCGCCAGGTCGCTGGCGGTGTTGGACGCGCTGGTCCGCGAAGGAGAATACCTGCCGCTGGCGTTGAGCTTCCTCGCCACGCAATTCCGGTTGGCGTTAGTAGCGCGGGAAGCGGGAGCTCGGACATCGTCGGACATTCAGACGCAGCTCACCCGTATGGGCATTCGCATCTGGCGTGACCGCGCCGAACAAATCCGTCAAACCCTGCAGGCGTTTCCGAAGGAGAAGCTGGAGACGGCGTTGAAGAAGGTCTTCGCCGCCGATCGCGGCCTCCGGGACGCACGCCCGGACGACCGCATCGTGATGGAAGAGCTGATCCTGTCGCTGACGAACTAAACGCTGGGGGGAGCTTACGCGGCCAGGCTACGGAGACGTTTCACCAACCGGCTCTTATAGCGAGCGGCGGTATTCATCTTGATAATTCCCCACTTCGCCGAGCGATCGACGAGCGAAAAAGTAGCGGGCAGGGCAGCCTGGGCGCCGGCGGCGTCCTTCTTTTCGAGCAACTGCCGGATCGTGCGAATCTGGTGACGGAGACGCGTTTTGCGCATCCGATTCACCGCCGTCTGGCGTTCGATCGTGCGCACCCGCTTAAGGGCAGAAAAAGTATTCGCCATCTAACTTGAAGTCCTGATCCTCAAAGAAATTCCAGTATCCAGGATACCGTAGCGCCCCGAACTCCGGCAACTATCGGGCAAACTCGTCAGCGATGCGCCGCCCAATCAGGGCCCGTCCGCTCTAGGCGCCTCACAGGGGCAAATCGCGAATCGTCGAGCGACCTACACGTGAGGAGCAGACGTCACCTGGGACAATGCTGGATGTGATGGCACACTGAGCTTCTCTTCAGAGAGGCGCCTGCGGGCTCCTCTATTCCGGCTATTCAATCCCACAGTTCCAGATTTCCCCGATTTTCCAGCAGCAAATATCCGCAGTCAAATCGTAGTGATCTCCGCCCCCTCTCCGCGATCTCCGTGAGAAACCAGCCGTGCCCTCACCTCTTCGCCGCGGGCGTAATATCGGTCACCGGCATACAATAAGAGCCACAACCAGATATAGTGTCCGCATAAAGTCGGATTCTACCACCGAAGCCATGAACAGACCCTCTCTTCTGCTGGCCCTCACCCTGGCCGCCCAAGCCCAGACTCCCCGCGCCGTCCCACCGGAGCGCATGCAGGCGATCTATGAGGAAGCGAAGACCCCCTACAAATACGGAGTGGTCCTGGAGGCGCCCGCCGGCAAGAAGGTCGACTGTCCGGCCGTCTTCCGCCACGGCGGCAAATGGTACATGGCGTACGTCCAGCTCGAACAGCCGCCCGCTGTCGGCTACACCACCCAACTGGCCGAAAGCGCCGATCTGCTCCATTGGACCCCGCTCGGCGCCATCGTCGACCGCGGCGGCGAATCGGCCTGGGACCACGCCAACTCAGGCGGCGGCGTCGCGTTGTTCGACACCGCATGGGGCGGCGGCTCGGGCCTTCAGAAGCACGACGGCCGCTACTGGATCTCCTACCTGGGCGGCAAGTCCTACGGCTACGAAATCGTCCCCCTCTGGATCGGCCTCGCCTCCACCAAGGATCCCTCGAAGCCCCGCCCCTGGACCAAGCTTCCCACCCCCGTCATGACCACTGCGGACCCCGACGCCCGCCCTGGCCTTGAAACCGTCACCCTCTACAAGAGCTTCATCTTCCAAGACTCCACCCGCACGCTCGGCGCGCCGTTCGTCATGTTCTACAACGCCAAGGGAACCAGCGAGCAGATCTTCACCGCCGTCTCCCAGGACCTCAAAACCTGGAAGCGTTACGGCCCCGGTCCGGCCGTCCAGAATTGGCCCGCCGACGGCTCCAGGCGAGGCGTCATCACCGGCGACCCCCAGGTCGTCCGCATGGGCGACCTCTGGGTGATGTTCTACTTCGGAGCCTTCTGGAAGCCCGGCGCCTTCGACACTTTCGCCGCTTCCTACGACCTCGTCCACTGGACCCAGTGGACCGGCCAGGATCTCATCAAACCCTCCGAACCCTGGGACTCCCTCTACGCCCACAAACCCTGGCTGATCAAGCACAACGGCGTGGTCTACCACTTCTACTGCTCGGTCGGCGGTCCCAAGGGCGAACACCGCGCCATCGCCGTCGCCACCTCCCGAGACCTCAAAAAGTGACCATTTTCGGGCGTTTTTAGTTTTCTCTCCCGTAACACCTGTAGTTTCAGCGGCTTACGGGGAGTCGTCATAAAATCAGCCCCGCCCGAAAAGGCCGTTCACAAGCATTTATCCACAGCCTATCCCGTTGAAAAATATGAAAACACCCCCCTTTTCAGGCCTCTGAAATTTTTCGGGGTGTTTCATGATGAAGGCAGAGAGGAAGACACTGCCGGTGGGCAGTGACGACGGACCTGTCGAGCAACGCTCCGGGTTCGCGCTTCGGGCGGCCAGACGGTCGCCTGGATCTTCCTGCAGCGGCCCGGTTTGACACGTAGTGGCGGACGTGCGAGCCGGGCTTCGCTGTTTGCGTTGAGGCCGGCGCCTCCCCTTGTCTCCTGCCGGCCTCAACGCCATCAAACCCCTTCACCGGGGTAACGAGTTTCGAGTGTGAAGTTGGCTGCGGTTGGCAATTTGACTTGGCCTCAATGGCTGAGAAAGGGCGACGCGTTCGCCGGACACGGTGGACACAACTCCTCCGCGTCGCCCTTCTTTTTTCCAACCGGGCTGCGGCTCAATCAGGATTGATCTGCGAGTGAGGCTTCCTCACAGATCACGTTCCGGAAGGCACGGGCGGCCTTCCGGACAAACAGCGACGGCCCGGATTTGTGCACGTTTGGCGGACGTGTACAAGTCTCGGGCCGTCGCTCTTTTTTTGTTTTGAAACGTCTATTCGGCCTGCACGCGGGCCAGTCGTCGCGCCCGTTCGAAGGCCAGCTTGCCCTGCCACTCCTGGTAGAGCGTCGAGAACCCCGCCCAGTAATAACCCACCACAAACAGCAGCAGGAACGGCACGGCCAGGTAGTTGAACGAATCGATCGCGTAGGCGATCATGGCCGCAAAGTACGTGCCCACCGCGATTTCAGCGTATGGCAGCCAGCCGCTGCGGCGCCGGTACTTCACTTCCTGCACCTTCAGCTTCTGTCCGCCGATGGCGTACTTCGGCGTCCGCGCGAAGGCCGTTTCGTGGCCGACCAGCGCTTCAATCACCGCCTTGGCGTTGATGATGGTGAGCCCGATGCCCGCCGCCATCAGGGCCGGCAGAAACACCAGGCAACGCTTCCAGTTCTTCGGATGCAACTCGCGATACGCGGTGATGTAGAAGATCGAAATCGACCAGAACGAGGCGATGATCAGCGGGGCGTCCAGCAACAGCATCTGCAGCCACCCCATGTAAAACCGCACCACCATCACCGGAACCATGAACGTGGTGACGATGATCATCAGCGGATAGGAGATGTTCGGCGTCAGGTGCATCCAGGCCTCGGCCTTGACGCGCCACGGCAGTTTCGCCCGCAGCAGCCGGGGCAGGATCTTCAGCGCCACCTGCGTCAGGCCCTTGGCCCAGCGCGATTGCTGCACCTGGAATCCATAGGTGTCCACCGGCAATTCCGACGGGCACTCGATCCACGGCAGGTAGACGAACCGCCAGCCGGCCAGTTGCGCCCGATAGCTGAGGTCGGAATCCTCGGTCAGGGTGTCGTGCTGCCAGCCGCCGGCGTCGTCGATCATGGCCTTGCGCAGAATGCCGGCCGTGCCGTTGAAGTTGAAGAATTGATTGCCGCCCTGCCGCGACACGTGCTCGAGCACGAAATGCCCGTCAAGCAGCATCGCCTGAACCTCGGTCAGCAGGTTGTAGTGACGGTTCAGGTAGCCCCACCGCGTCTGCACCACGCCGACCTTCGGATCGGCGAAGAAGTGGATGGCCTTCATCAGAAAGTCGCGCGGCGGCACGAAATCGGCGTCGAACACGGCCACGAACTCGCCCGTGGCGGTTTCCAGGCCCTCCTGCAGCGCGCCGGCCTTGAAGCCGTGACGGTTGGTGCGGTGGTGGTACTCGATGGGCACGCCGGCCGAACGGTATTCGTTCACCAGGCGCTCGGTGAAGGTGTGTGTTTCGTCGGTGGAGTCGTCGAGCACCTGGATTTGCAGCAGATGCCGCGGATAATCGATCTTACTGGTCTCCTCGAGCAGCCGCTCCACCACGAATCGCTCGTTGAACAGCGGCAATTGGATGGTGACGGGCGGGAGTTGATCGAACCGTGAAGGCGGCTCCTTCGGGATGCTCTTCTTTACCTTGAGGTACTCGCGGATGACCTCATACCGATGCAAACCGTAAATGGACAGAATAAACAGCGTGGCGAAATAGGGAACCATCAACGCCCAGTCGAACCAGTCCAGCCGGTGGATGCCGGCGAACGTGTTGTCGAACATCATGTCGAAAACACTGCCTGGCGCGACGAAGGCGACAAACGAACCTGTTACCATAGGCTACTCTCGATCCGTACCCAGAATGCTTCGCAGCGAACCGAATCACAGCAGTATATCCGGCTTTCAGATGCTGGCGCTGCTTCTCGGGATTCCGTTCCTCCGCCTGCTTTGGCTGGCGGACTTGCGAAATCACATTGTCGAGACCGTTACGTTACTACTGGCGTCTTCTCTATTCTATCTTCTTTCGGTCCGGCTGGTCCTCCAGAGTAATCCGATCGGAGATAACCCTTTTGGCATCAAGAAGATACTGCTAGCCGGCCTGCTCTTTCGCGTCACGGTCTTTCCGCTTTATCCGGCCTTCACCGACGACCTGCACCGCTACCGCTGGGAAGGCAAGATCCAGGAGGCCGGTTTCAACCCGTACCTCCATGCGCCGAAAGCTGTTGAACTGGAACCGCTTCGGGACGCCCTATATCCCCGCATCGACGGCAAGGACTTCCCCGCCGTCTACGGCCCCCTGCTCGAACTCGAGCAACGGGCTGTTTATAGGATTCTGGCACGGATCACGCCCGTTGTCAGCCGCCAGTTGTTCTGGTTCAAAGCGCCGGCCGCGCTCGCCGAGCTGGGGGTGATGGGGGTGGTTTTGATGCTGCTGCGGGCCCGCGGGCGGCCGCTCGAGCATGTGCTGATCTATGCCTGGTGTCCCTTGCCGATCTTCGAGTTTTGGGCGACGGGCCACAATGACTCGCTGGTGCTGCTGCCCTTGCTACTAGCGGTTGCGCTACGGCCGCGCTGGACGGCTGTTTTCCTGTCGCTTGCGACCGCCGCGAAGTTCTGGCCGGCGCTGCTGATTCCGTCACTAGTGGATTTCCGGCGCCACCAGATTCTGGCGTTTGGGGCGATTTTTTGTGTCATTTTGGTGCTGTTTTTCGCTCCTTACGCTGCAAATTTGACGCAAAATGCGCAGTTTGCGACCGGTTTTTTGGGCGGCTGGAGGAACAACGACAGCCTCCACGCGCTGATCGCCGGGGCCGCCGGGGACCCTTACCGGGCAAAATACATCACCATGGGGCTGATCGGGGCGGCGGCGCTGGGCGCCGGGCTGACGCGGTGGCGGGTGGAGGCGCGGGTGCTGGCGGTGATTGTGACGATTCTCGCGCTGTCGGCGAACGTGCATCCGTGGTATCTGACGTGGATGATTCCGCTGCTGGCGCTATATCCGGTTCCGGGGCTTCTGCTGTGGACATCGCTTGCGCCGCTGGCCTACGGCGCGCTGATCGACTGGACGATTCTAGGGGTCTGGAACGGGCTTTCGCCGCTGCGGTGGCTGGTCTACGCGCCGGTGGCGGCGGTGTTGGCGTGGGACCTCAGTCGGTTATCCAGCCGTCGACGATCTTGATGACGCGGTTCGAGTAGGCGGCGTTGGCGTCGGAGTGGGTGACCTGGATGATCGTCGTCCCTTCCTCGTTCAGGCGCTTGAAGACCTCCATGATCTCCTTGGCCTGGCTCGAATGGAGGTTGCCGGTGGGCTCGTCGGCGAGGATCACCTTGGGATTGGCGATGATGGCGCGGGCGATGGCCACCAACTGCTGCTGTCCTCCGGAGAGCTGGTTGGGGAACAGATCCTTCTTGCCGACGATTTGGAATTTGTCGAGCGCGTCGCAGACGATGGAGTCGCGCTCCGCCTTCTTGACGTTGCGGTAGGACAGCGGGATCTCGAGGTTCTCGTAGACGGTGAGCGAATCGAGCAGGTGGTAGCTCTGGAAGACGAAACCGAAGAAGCGCTTGTAGAGCTCCGAGCGATCCTTCTTGTTCATCTTATGGACGGGCTGGTCCAGCAGGTAATATTCGCCGGTCCAGGCGCTGTCGTGCATGCCGAGCACGTGCAGCAGGGTGGACTTGCCGGCGCCGGACGGGCCCATGATGGAGACGAACTCGCCTTCCTTGATGTCGAGGTTGATGCGGCGAAGAACGAACGTCTTCGTGGGGCCGTGCTCGTAGTACTTCTCGACGTTGCGGAGACTGATCATAGCAAGTAGTCAGGATAACGCGTGCGAGGGACCGGTGGCGGGCGACGCTAAGCCCGCGCAACAATTAGATAAGGTTTTCCGAAAACTGGAGCGCATGAGCATTGCCCGCGACATCTTTCGGACGCTCGGCGCCTGGTTGAAGGCGCAGATCCTGAACGCCGTCGTGATTGCCTGCCTGTATGGCGTGGTGATGGCGTTGGCGGGGGTGCGGTGGTGGCTGGTCACCGGGTTCGCCTGCGGGGCGTTGAACCTGGTTCCGCTGGTGGGGCCGGTGTTCGCGCTGGGGCTCGGCCTGGCGGCGCGTTGGAGCTTGAACGAAGAGTGGGCGGGGCTGGCCTGGGTGGCGGGCGGGTGGCTGGTGATCCAGCTTTTCGACGCCTTTGTGCTGTCGCCCAGGGCGGCGGGCAAGGCGGGGGTGAACCCGCTGCTGTCGATCCTGGCGCCGATTGCGGGCGGCCTGCTGTTCGGTCCGGTGGGGATGCTGCTGGCGGTTCCGGCGACGGCGGCGGCGATTATCGTGATCCGCGTGGCGCGCGGGCGGCGCGACGATGCGCAGTCGGTCCATCCGATATAAGATGTCGGACAATGACTCGGACATCTCGTCGCAACCTCCTTCTCGGATCCCTGGCGGCCGGCGCGGCGGCGGCCCAATCGCGGGCCGGCGTCACCAAGTACGTTCGCTTCCAGAACGGGGGGCGCATATCCTACGGCGTCCTGAAGGGCGATTCGATTGAGCCCATTGCGGGCGATCTGTTCGGCGCGCTGAAGCCCTCCGGCGGGGCGGTGAAGTTGAGCGCCGTGAAACTGCTTGCGCCGATTGCGCCTTCGAAGGTGCTGGCGGTGGGGCTCAACTACAAGACCCACGTGGGGACGCGGAAGCCGCCCGCTAATCCCGAGATCTTCTATAAACCGATCACCTGCCTGCAGGGGGACGGCGACGCGATTGTCATCCCGTCGGATTCCGTCAACACCCATTACGAGGGAGAACTGGTGATCGTGATCGGCAAACGGGCCTCGCATGTTCCGGCGGACCGGGCCAAGGACTACATCTTCGGCGTGACCTGCGGAAACGATGTTTCCGAACGCGACTGGCAGAGTGGGCCGGCCAAGGACCTGCAATGGTGGCGGGCCAAGGGCGCCGATACGTTCGGTCCGCTGGGCCCCGCCATTGTCCGGGGGCTGAACTACGGCGACTTGCTGCTGCGCACTCGGCTGAATGGCGCGGTGGTGCAGGAGGCTCGCACTTCGGACCTGCTGTTTGATTGCCACGCCATTGTGAGCTTTATCAGCCGGTACGTGACGCTGGTTCCCGGCGATGTGATTTACACGGGCACGCCGGGAACGACGAAGAAGATGAAGCCGGGCGACACGGTCGAGGTGGATATCGAGGGTGTCGGCGTGTTGCGGAGTCCGGTGAAGGCTGCCTGAGGGGCTGGCGTTCACGTGATCGCCGCTCCTGGCCATGTGATTTGGGCGGCCCGCCGGGAGCGACGAAAAGGATGAAGCCGGGCGATACTGCCGACGCGTTGCGGAGTTTGGTGAAGGCTGCCTGAGGGGCTGCTGTTCACGAGCTCGCCGCTGCCGGCGATGTGATTTGGGCCCGCATGCCGGGAGCGACGGCGAAGATGAAGGCGGGCGATACCGTCGGCGTGTTGCGGAGTCCGGTGAAGGCTGCCTGAGGTGTGGCGTTCACGCGCTCGCCGCTCCTGGCGATGTGGTCTGCGGGCACGCCGGAGCAACGAAGACGATCAAGCCGGGCGATACTGTCGGCGCGTTGCGGAGTTGGGTGAAGGCTGCCTGAGGGGTGGCGTTTACGCGATCGCCGCTCCCGGTGATTTGGGCGGTACGCCGGGAACGACGCAGAAGATGAGCCCGCCGACGCCTTCGAGGTGGATATCGAAGGCGTCGGCGCGATGCGCCGCTACCAGACGCGGCAGGCGTTTTCGCGGACCATCGGCTGGCCGGCCTTGCAGGCGAATGCCTGGCCGAATTCGGGCATGTTCGATACTACGCCGTTGATGCGGTATTCCAACGGCGAGTGCGGGTTTACGATGGCGTTGACACGCTTGCTTTCCGGACGCTCGTCGCCGCAGGCCCATTGCGCCATGCCTACGAAGAAACGCTGGTCGGGCGTGAGGCCGCCGATCGGCTCGAGACGCTGGGTTTCCGTCGCCTTCTTCCATGCCATGTAGGCCAGCATCGTGCCGCCCAGGTCGGCGACATCCTCGCCAAGCGTGAGCTTGCTGTTGATCTTCACGTCGTCTACCACCGTGTAGCCGGCGTACTGCTGGACGACGCAGTCGGCGCGCTGGGAGAATGCCTCGGCGTCCTGCTTTGTCCACCAATCCTTTAGGTTCCCCTTGCCGTCGAATTGGCGGCCTTCGTCGTCGAAGCCGTGGGTGAGTTCGTGGCCCATCGTCGCGCCCGTGTTGCCGTAGTTCGGCGCGTCGTCCATCTTCGGGTCGAACAAGGGCGGCTGCAAAACGCCCGCCGGGAAGTTCATGTCGTTCATCTGCGGGTTGTAGTAGGCGTTGACTTCGGGCGGCGTCATGAACCATTCGCCACGGTCGATGGGTTTGCCGATCTTCGCCAACTGGCGGCGCGATTCGAACACCGCCGCGTTGCGGACGTTGGCCAGGAAGGAGTCGCGCGAGACGGCCAAGCCGCTGTAGTCGCGCCACTTGGCCGGGTAGCCGATCTTGTTCACCATCAGGTGGAGCTTGTCGAGGGCGCGCGCCTTGGTGGGGGCGCTCATCCAGGTGAGGCCCTGGATGTCGGTCTCCATGGCCTGCTCAATGCGCTGGAGCATTTCCAGCGCGCGGGCCTTGGTGTCGGGGGTGAAGGTCTTCTCGACGTAGATGCGGCCGAGCGCTTCGCCGAGGTCGCGGTCGGTCCAGGCGACGCAGCGCTTCCAGCGGGCCTGCTGCTCCTTTTGGCCGCGCAGGTAGGCGGAGTAGAAGGCGAAATCCTCGTCAACGATGCTCTGGGGCAGGTAGCGGGCCGAGGCGTGCAGGACGTGCCACCGCAGGTAGGTCTTCCATTCGGCGATGGGGCGCGTCTTGAGCAGCGTGTTCACCTGGCGGAAGAAGGCGGGTTCGGTGACGTTGGCTTCGCGGGCGGCCAGACCGTAGGTCTTTACGTAGGCGCTCCAGTCGAAGGCTGGGGCCAGGGTGCGCAGCCGGCTGACGGGCATTTTGTGGAACACCTTGTAGGGGTCGCGCAGTTCGGCCTGGGTGAGGGAGGCTCGGGCGAGGGCGGTTTCGATGTCCAGGATGGCCTTGGCGCCGGTTTGGGCGGCGGAGGGGGAGTCGCCCGCGAGTTCGAGCATGCGCGCAATGTGGGCGAGGTAGCGCTGGCGGGTTTCGACGGACTTGGCGTCGGTCTTGGTGTAGTAATCGCGGTTGGGAAGGCCGAGTCCGCCGGCGGAGAAGAAGGCGATCATCTGGGTGGAGTCGGCGAAGTCCTGATTCACGTCAAAGCCGAAGAGCAGCCCGCCGCCCTGGGTTTCCAGGTGGAGGCGGCTGAGCAGAGGGGCCAGTTGACGGATCGACTTGAGGGCGGCGATTTCGTCGAGGCGGGGCTGGATGGAGGCGAGGCCGGCGCGTTCGACGGCGGGCTGGTTCATGCAGGCGGAGAAGTAGTCGCCGATCTGGCGCTTCACGGGGTCTGAGCCGGGCGCGGCGGCCGCTTCTTCGAGGATGCCCCAGAGCAGGCGCTGGTTCTCCTGCTGCATCTTGCCGTAGACGTCCCAGCGGGTGCGGTCGGGCGGGATCGGATTGTCGCGGATCCAGCCGCCGCAGGAGTAACGGTAGAAGTCCTGGCAGGGATCGACGGAGCGGTCCATGGCGGCGGGATCGAGGCTCGGGGTGTAGGGGAGCGAGATCCGCGGGCGATCGGCGCCGGACTGTGCGGCGAGGGGGATGCAGATGATGAGGGCTAGGAAGCGGGGCACGCTTCTATTGTCCGGCAAGCGGACGGAGGGCGGGTGACGGCGAATTGGCCAGGGCTAACGGGTAGCCCTGGGCCGCGGCTGGCTCTTAGTGGAAAAGGTTGGTGATGGCTTCGAGTTCGATTTCGTATTCGCCCAGGATGTCCTGCTGGTTGCCCTTGATGCCGAGCGGGGCGAAGGGTTCCAACGGCGCCTCATTGTTGTGGCCGGGCGTTTCCGGTCGCCTGGGGTGCTGCATTTCGGTGTAGGCCTCCGAGCAGGCGATGGCCAGGGCCAAACCGAACTTGCCCTTGCCGTCGGTGGGTTCGAGCTGCGGCTGGTGGTGGAAGCGCACCGCTCGCTGGATGGCGGGGGGCAGGTTCCAGATGGCCAGGGCGTCGGCGGATAAGTCGGCGTGGGAGACGCCGATGACTTCCATTTCGCACTCTACCGGAGTGCCGAATTCCATGCCGAGCAACCGCTGCACCTGAAGGTATTCCTCATGCAGCGCCACGGCGATGAGCAGTTGGCCCAGATCGTGGAACAGACCCGCGACAAACGCCCCTTCCGGATAGGCGATGGGCAGCTTCTGCGCCAGACAATCGCACAGCAGCCCGCAGGCCACCGAACGCTGATTGAACTGGGCGGTGGACCAGCCCGGGGCCGTCCGCACGTTGTTCCAGACACGGGTGATGGACATGGCGAACACCGCGTTGCGGAGCTTGTTGATGCCCAGCAGGGATACAGCGTGCCGGATGGAATTCACCGTTCCCCGGCGGCCGTACAGAGCCGAGTTGACGAGCTTCAGCACGTTGCCCGCAATCACCGTGTCGGTCTCGATGATCTCCGAAACCCTGGAGATCGACACGCCCTCATTCGAGAGGGTCGCGAGCAGCCGGTCGAGCACCGGCGAAAATGGCGGCAGGTCAGCCAGCGCCTTCAGCGCTTTCTCACGATTTGCCGCCGCAGTGTCGGTCAGTGTCACCACGCTGATCTTATCGTGCGCGGGTGGGGAATCTTGAATGAAGGGCGGTGATGGTATACTCGACGCGGCCTTTTCCTATGAAAAAACTGCTGATTGTCATCGTTCTACTCATCGGCGCGGTGGTGGCTTGGCGCATGTTCCGGCGCGCTCCGGAGCCGGTCCGGCATACGCCGGCGGCTTCCACGCTGCCGGATGCTCCGAAGCCGATTCCACAGCGGGAGGCGATTTCGGGCTCCACGCTGAACAAGGCTTTCCCCGAGGCGGGGGACGGCTACAAGCTCACGTTCACGCAGGAAAAAGACGGCTTCGCGCAGGCGGAACTGTCGAAGGGCGGGGCCAAGGCGGCGACGCTCTCCATTTCCGATACGGCGGCGAATCCGGCGGCGCGGGATAAGTTCAAAACCGCGAGCCGCAGGATTGAGGGCTATCCGGCGGCGGCGGTCGGGTCCATGGGGACGGCGGTGCTGGCGGAACGATACCAGGTGCAGGCGCGGTCGCTTGCGCCGGCGTTTACGGAGGCCGATCGGGAGGCGTGGTTGGCGAAGTTCAAGCTGGCGGAGCTGGCCGCGATCAAATAGGACATTGCCATGAGCCAATCGATTGATCAGTTGATGGATTCGCTTTCGACCGGCGGGTTGACGGTGCGCCTGCTGGGGTTGCTGGACCTGGTGGTTCCGGGCCAGTGGCAGAATGTCACGGGCTTCGATAACGCGATTCAGGTGGTGACGGGGGAGACCGATCCCGGGATGGTGGCGCAGGTGCGCGATCGCGCACTGGTGCTGTGGGACGACGCTTCGCAGGGGTATCAGCGGGCGGTTTCGATTTACCAGACCATCGACAAAGTGGACGCGGCGATCGGGGCGGCGGCGCTGGCGCACACCATCGGCGAACGGTTCAGCCTGTTTTCGTTTCTCGATCGCGTGACGCCGAATCAGGACAAGGCGCAGACGGTGGACCTGGCCCTGAAACTGGCCAGTGAGTGCGTGGCGTTCTGTTCGGCGAATGGGTTTCCGGGGGATTCGATCGGGGATTTCGTTTCGGCCGTGACCTCCTATGAGAAAGAGAACCTGATCCGCATGGCCGCGATTTTGACCTTCAACGGGTTGATCCCGCTGGGGCCGGATTACGCCGTGAAACTGATGGATGCGGTGCGGGGTTTCGATGGCTCCGAACTGGAGGGCAACCGGCTGTTCCAGATGGCCAAGGGGTTCCTGCCGGGCGAGCCGGTGCGGTTTGTCACCAATGCCGTCACCTCGCTTGAGTCGTATGTCGGCGGGTTCATGGATAGCCACGGGATCACGCTCGATGGCGTGCTGGGGCATCTGCGGGGCGTGGTGGATTTCGCCGATGACAAGTTGGATTACCTGGCCGCGCTGATCGATATGAGCACCGATTACATGACGCATACCGGCGTGCAGTCGGTGTCGCGGAGCCTGATTTCGCGGGCTGTGGGCGAGATCTAGCAGGCGCGGGGGATTCAGAACGATAGCCTGGCTCCTAGCTGGATGGTCCGCGGCGGGGCCGCCGCCACGAAGGCGCCGGGGGTGGTGGACTGGTTGGTCACCGGGCCCTGGAAGTTCACCTGGTTCAGGGCGTTCGAGGCTTCGGCCCGCAGTTGCAGCTTCAGCGATTCGCGCAGGGTGAAGTTGCGGAATAGCGACAGGTCGGCCGAACGGTAGCCGTCGCCCCTTACGATGTTGCGGCCGCTGGTTCCGAAGGTTCCGGGGGCCGGGAGGGTGAACGCCGAGGGGTTGTAGGCGAGACCGGCCGGGACGTTGCGGTTCGGGTCTCCGACTACGTTCAGACGGTTGAAGCTTTCGTTGCGGTAGGGGTCGAAGGCGCTGGTGTAGGGCGTGAAGGGTTGGCCCGACTGCCAGGTGATGAGCCCGTTGGCTTGCCAACCCCCGAGCAGGGCGCGGAGGCGGGGGGCCGGGATCAGGTAATTGAACGCCGCTGTGAAACGGTGCGGGACGTCGAAGCTGGAGAGTCCTTTTTGCAGGTCGAGACGGCGGCTGTCGAGGATGCTTTCCGAGGGGTCGCCGGAGCCGAAGTCGCTGGCGGTGTCGATGGACTTCGACCAGGTGTAGGCGGCGAGGAGATTGAAGCCGGCTCGGAAACGGCGCTCCAGGCGGGTTTGCAGGCTGTGATAGGTGGACGTCGCGTCGTTGGCGAACAGGGAGATCGCGTTGAAGGCCGGGTAGGGGCGTGGCGGGTTTCCGATGGAGATCTGGGCGGCGGTCAGCGTGTCGAGCGGGACCTGATTGATGTTGTAGTTGAAGGGCAGGTGTACGCCTCTTGCGCCGTGGTAGCCGAGGGTGAGGGTCCAGTCCCGGGCGATGGCGCGCTCCATTTCGAAGAAAAACTGCATGTTGTAGGGCGTGGGCAGGCGCGATGGGACGGCGGCCAGTGAGTTGGACGGCTGGGCGGAGGCTCCGAGGTCGAGCAGCGTTGTCGCGGGGCTCGCGTTTTGGGGGAAGGGCGCGGGCGCGGTGGTGACGGCGGAGGCCGAGTAGGGTGGGTTGTTCTCGATCTGCTGGACGGTGCTTGCCTGCAGGAGCGTTTCAAAGAGAATGCCGAAGCCGCCGCGCAGGACGGTGGTCTGGCGGCCGGTGAGGTCGTAGGCGAAGCCGGCGCGGGGGCCGAGGTTGAGGGCGGAGGCGGTGTAGAGGCGCGCCAGGTTGGACACGACGCCCTGGCCGGGGATGAAGTTCGAGAGCTTGCCGTTTACTTCTGTCCAGGGGGCGTTGTAGTCGTAGCGCAGGCCGTAGTGGAGGGAGAGACGGCGGGTGGCTCGCCATTGGTCCTGGGCGAAGGCGGCGAAGGCCCATTGGCGGTAGCCTCGGCCGAATTGTCCCACGGTGATGGTGGCCTGGTAGGGGAGGCCGAGGAGCAGGTCGGCGAGGGCGTTGGCGTTGGCGTTGGCCAGGGTTTTGGGGATCAGGGTGTTGCGGGAGCCGTCGAAGTAGAGCGAACCGCGCTGGTCGGAGGCGCCGCGGGTGTTGAAGTGATAGCGCGAGGCTTCGGCGCCGAATTTCAGGCTGTGAGCGCCCTTGAGGACGCTGACGGCCTCGGAGGCGAAGACGGTGAGTTCGTCCTGCTCGCGGTTGTACCAGGAGAGTCCGCCGAGGCCGGCGAGGCCGCCTTGCGCGAAGACGATGGACGGGATGCCGTTGGCGGGCGAGCCGTTGGGGAGGCCGAATTCGGCGGCGTTGCGCGGGTCGCCGTTGGCGAGGATGTTGCCGTAGCGGTTCACGCCGAGGCGGGCTTCGTTGACTACGGCCGGGCTGAGGGTTTTGAGATAGCCGAGGGCGCCGTTGGTGGTGCGTTCGGGGTTGGGGAGAGGGAAGCCGGGGATGTAGGGGCCGCCGAAACGGTCGATGATGTAGGTCTGGTCGTTGAGGTTCCAGGCGATGCGGAGGGTGGCGATGTCACGGGGCGTGAAGTGGTGATCGGTGCGTACGGCGTACTGGAAATCGTGGAGGCCGATGGCTAGTGGGGCGGTGTAGTTGCCCTGCGGGAGAGAGGCGTTCGGCAGGGGGTAGATGGCGGCTAGTTTCGCGCCGATGGGGGTGGGGGTGAGGGCCAGCGTTCTTGCGGCGCCGGAGGGGTCGGTGTAGTGGATCAGGCCGTTGCGCTCGTCGGCGGTGGGCACGGTGACGGTGCGGGTTTCGGAGGCTTCGAGGTTGCGCAGGAGTTCGGCGCTGGCAAAGAAGAAGTGGCGGTCCTTCCAGATGGGCCCGCCTAGCGTTCCGCCGAACTGGTGATGGCGGACGACGCCTCGCGGGAGGCCGGAACGTTTGCTGAGGGTGTCGTTGGCGTTGAGGGCGTTGTTGCGGAAGAACTCGTAGGCCGATGCGCGGAAGCGGTTGGAGCCGGCGCGGGTGACGATGCTGAGTTGGCCTCCCATGGTGCGGCCGTATTCGGGCGCGGGGACCGAGGCGATGACGGAGAACTCCTCCACCGCTTCGTTGGAGGGCTCGAAGTTGATGACGCTGTACTGGCGCAGGTTCATGGGCATGCCGTCGATGAGGAAGGAGTTCGAGCGGCTGCGCGCGCCGTTGACGCTGAAGGCGCCTTCGGTGTTTTCACGGGCTTTGCCGTAGCGGTTGGCGGCGGTGGAGAGGTTCCAGCCGGCCGATACGCCGGGGACGATCAGGGCCAGGTTCTGGAGTTGGCGGCCGTCGCCGGGCAGGTCCTGGACGGCTTCGCGGTTCACGATGGTGGAGGATGTCGCGGATTCGGCGCCGGCTTGGGCGGCGGCTTCGGTGACGGAGACGGCGTCGTGGGCGGAGCCGAGCGGGAGGGCGAGATCGACACGGATGGTTTCGCCGACCCGGAGGAGGATGCCGTCCTGGCGGACGGGGGCGAACTGGTCGCGCGTGGCGGTGAGGGAGTAAGCGCCGGTTTGCAGGCCGACGATCCGGTAGACGCCCGCTTCGTTGGTGAGGGTGGCGCGGGAGACGCCGGTTTCCAGGTTGCGGGCGGTGATGGCGGCGGCGGTGACCGGGAGTCCCGAGGGGTCCGTGATGGCGCCGGTGATGGCGGCCGATGGCGCGTCGGCGAGGGCGGCGGCGGACAGGAGCGTGGCGAACAGGAGGGTCCGGATCATCGATTTATAGATGAATGCCGGACCTTTGGCGAACTATTCCCGCTGGGGCCGCCGGATGGGCTCAGCTTCCGATGCCGTGGGCCGTTTGGATGACGTGGCGGAGACGCTTCCAGTCGAGTTCGGCGGCGACGGTGCAGTCCGCGCCGAGGATGAATTGCTTCGGGGCGGTCTTGAGGACGCGCTTGATTTCGGCTTCCACCTGGGTGGGGGCGCCGGTGGCGAGGACGCCGTGACGGTCGAGGCCTCCCATGTAGGGGCGCTTGAACATTTTCGCGATTTCGCGGGGTTCGAGTTCGCGGCCGATGAGCTTGGTGTTGCTGTTCACGACCTGGCCGGGGTAGTCGAGCGTGGCGGAGTAGTCGGCGTAGGGCGCGTGGTAGTCGCAGACGTGGAGGATGTTGAAGGGGCAGGCGGCGCTGGCGTGCTTCATGGCGACGAGGTCGTGGGGTTTGATGTAGTTGGCGAAGACTTTGGGGGTTGAGAAGGTCTTCGCCTCCGAGCCCTGCGTGGACATGTAGAAGCCGTCGACGCCCGCCTGGATCGCCGCCTTGACGAAGATCATCTGGCTTTCGGTGAGGATGTCGAGACCCTTCTTCACCGCTTCGGGGTTCTCTTCGAGGTGCCGCTTCAGGGTCGCGCTGGGGGCGCACTGGCCCGCGCACATGTAGGGCGAGTAGAGCGTCATCAGGATGAGGGCGTCCTTCTTCGTCTGCTTCACCAGTTCGCGCACGGTGACGATCAGGGGTTCGTAGAAGTCGATCTTGCGGAGGGCGAGCTTGGACCAGTCGGCGGGGGTCTTCAGGAACTCCTGCGGTTCGTAGGCCTGTTCGAACTGGATCTTCACGAAGTCCATGTCGGTGGCGCGGAAGAATTCCAGATGGCGCTGAGCGGCGGCGAGTCCGTTCTTGTACCGCGGGCCGAAGTGGAGGAAGAAGGCCGCGGGCGTGTAGTTTGGATCGGTCCTGCCGGCGAGCCACTGGAGCATGCGCTCGCGCTTGTTGGGGGCCGGGGCGGCCATGGCGGGCGCGGCGGCGAGGGCGAGGGATGAGAGGAATGTGCGTCGGTTCATAGGGTCCTGGGGAGGCTTCAATTGTATGTCGAACGGGGTCATTGGCGGCGGCCGAACTGCTCGTCGGCGAAGTTGAGGTACTGCTCCCAGTCGTAGGCGGTGACGTCGTGGACGCCGGCTCGGACGTGGTAGCGGACAACGCCGCCGGTGGGGTGGTGGATTTCGGGGAACGGGCCGGGGTCGACGCCCTTTTTGCCGTAGAGGGTCCAGACGGGGCTGGCGGCTACGGCGCCGAGGAATTCGCCCTTCGGATCGGCCCAGCGGTCTTCGACGGCGCTGGCGATGTAGACGGGGCGGGGGGCGATCAGGGCGATTAACATGTGGGAGTCGAAGGGCATGTCGCTCTCTCGCCGGCTGTACTGTTTGTAGTTGGCGCAGAACCAGTGAGGGAAGGCGCGGTTGAGGTCGGCCACGGTTTCGCCGAAGACGCGGCGGCTGATGGCGGCGCCTCCTTCGCCCGAGTCGTTGGAGATGACCAGCGCCCAGCGGGGGTCGACGGCGCCGGCCCAGAGGGCGGTTTTGCCGAGGCGGGAGTGTCCCATGACGGCGATGTGCTTGGAGTCGACGTCGGGGTCGGTTTCGAGGTAATCGAGGATGCGGCTGAGACCCCAGGCCCAGGCTCCGATGGCGCCCCATTCGCCGGCGGCGGGGGCGGCGGCGCCCTTGAGGTATTGGGCGCGGACGCTTTCGGGGAGCATGCCGTCGAAGTCGGGCTCGATGTCGCCGTAGTAGACGGTGGCGAGGCCGTAGCCCCGGCTGATGATGGCGTCGAGCTGCCAGCGGCTGGCGCGGGTTCCACGGGTGTCGGCCGGGGCGGTGGCGGCGATGGCCTTGCCGGTGGACTTGTCCGCGTCCCAACGGCGCGCCAGGCGAATTCCGGGGTCGGCGTGGATAGTGTGGTTGCCGTTGAAGTTCAGGCCGACAAAGACGGGCGTTTTGCCGCGGGCGTTGGCGGGCAGGTAGAGCAGGACGTTCAGCTTGTGGCCGGCGATGTCGATGGTCACTTCCTTGCGGACGGCCTTGCCGCCGAGGGCTTTTCGGTCGATGGAGGCGAGTTCGAACGACATGCGCTCGGGCCGACCGGGGGCGTGGCCGAACATCTGGCTTTCAAGCAGCGCGAAGACCTCCGGGCGGCGGCGGGATCGCCAGGCCGCGGAATCCTTCACGGGCTCGCCGGCGCGGGTGACGAGCAGTTCCGGCAACTGGTAGTTGGGGACCTTCGATTCGTCATAATTGGCGCGTGACGGCTGGGCGGCGGCCGAGGCCGCCAGCGCGAGGGAGGCGACGAACAGGCGGAGCATGACGCCTCTGAGCTTAACCCAGTTTGTGCGACGGCGGCCTTCGGGCGACGGCCGGCGCGCGGGGGAGCCAAATTCCGAGTCAGGGGTCTGTTTTCTGAGAAGCTACTCTGATACAGTTGGCTTTCAGGGGTCGTATGGAACTGAATTATAAGCAGATCTGCTACTTGCTGGTTTTGGTCGCGACCGGCGTGGGCATGGCTCACGGGCAGGTGATTTCGACGGACGTATCGAACATTGTCATGACCGCCGACTCGTCCGGGTCTGTCCAATCGCAACAGATCATCGTGAGTGCATCCTCGCCGCTCGTGTTGAGTGTCTCCGTGACGACTTACGCGACGGGAAACTGGCTGTACGCAAGCCCGACGACGGTTCAGACGACGCCCGGCACGATTATCGTGTCGGCGAGCGCGGCCGGCCTGGCGAGCGGGATTTATAACGGCGCGATTCTCATCTCCGCCACTGGAGCAACGAACAGTCCCGTCTCGATCCCGGTGTCGCTGTCGGTGGGGAACGTCACGCCAGGCAATACCGGTCTTGCTTCCTCGCCCACGTCGTTGAGTTTTTCGGGGCAGGCGGGAGGCGTGCCTCCAGCGGCGCAGATTCTGAATATAACTTCGACGCCGCCGGGGCTGACCTTCTCGGCGACTTCCACGACCTCAGATAACGGCAGTTGGCTGCAAGTGAGTTCGACGATCACCACCGCGCCGGCCTCCATCGTGATCAGCGTCAACAGCGCGGGAATGACCGCCGGCAGTTATTCCGGATCGGTCACCTTCACGCCGACTTCGGGGACCGCCGTGACGGTCCCGGTGTCGCTGACGTTGGGGGGCTCGTCCAACCTGGCGGTGAACGTTTCGGGACTCCAGTTCTTTTATCAGTCGGGATGGTTCCTGCCGACGTACCAGTCCTTTACCGTGACCACCACGGGTAATCCGCTGGCGTTCTCAATCGTGACGTCGACCAAGGATGGGAACCCCTGGCTCTCCGCGTCGCCTATGTCGGGCTCGACGTCGCAGACCATCACCGTGTCGGTCTCGCCGGGCAGCCTGGGGCAGGGGACTTACACGGGGAAGGTGACAATTTCCGCCCCCAGTTCGCTGAATGCGAGCATCGAGATACCAGTCACACTGACGATCAGCACTTCGCCCCTGTTGACCGCAACGGCGGCCCCTGCGCCATTCGTGTATCAGACCGGCGGATCCACGCCGGCGCCGCAGTCGATCACGATCGGGAGCACGTCGTCGCAGGTCGGATTCTCGGTTACTAGCTCCACGACGGACGGCAACCAGTGGCTTGGGGTTTCTCCGCTTACCGGTACGACTCCCCAGAATCTGATTGTGTCGGTGAATCCTATCGGACTTAGTCCAGGAACTTACACCGGGACCATCAACGTGGCGTCGTCGGCGGTCGCCAACAGCCCGCTGCGGATCCCGATCACGATGACCATCACCACTAGCAGCGCTATCACTCTGAACCTACAGGCGCTTTCCTTCAATTATCAGATCAATGGCGCAAACCAGGTGTATTCGCAGACGGTGGGAGTGTACTCAACCGGAGTTGCGGTTCCGGTGAACGTCGCAGTGTCGATGACCAGTTGCGGGGGCAACTGGCTGAAGACCTTCCAGACCAGTGTCACGACGCCGGCGGTGGTGACGGTGGGCATCGAACCCCTGTTCCTGCAGACGCCAGCCATGTGCCAGGGCGTGGTGACGTTCATACCGGCCGGCGGCGGCGACGCCGTCGCTTTGCCGGTGACGGTGACGGTGGCCACCACGCCATTGCTGAACGTCACGCCGGCGGCGCTCACCTTTACGGCTCCGTTTGGCGGCGATCAGACGGTCGCACAGACGCTGAGTCTCTCCATGACGGATAACTCGGCGGCGAGTTATACCGTGCAGGCCAACACTACCACGGGCGGAAGCTGGATCACCCTGGATGCCGGCTCAGGGACGACGCCCGGCACGATTACAGTAAGCGCCAATCCAAGCACGCTGGGCGTGGGTAATTACAGCGGCAACCTGCTGATCGGGGCGGCGGCGTTGGGAACGACGCGCCTGGTTCCCGTAACGCTGAAGGTGACGGCGACCGAGTCAGTGACTGCGTCGCAAACCTCGCTGAGCTTCGTCCAGGCGGCGAACGGGCCTTCGCCGGCGCCGAAGAATATAACGATCGCATCGTCCAAGGGGAGCCAGTTGTCCTATGTGG
Source organism: Acidobacteriota bacterium (assembly GCA_018268715.1). GTDB lineage: Bacteria > Acidobacteriota > Terriglobia > Bryobacterales > Bryobacteraceae > TMP-7. Next base: position 27,969 of record JAFDVZ010000024.1, read on the forward strand.
TCAGCACGTCCACTTTGGATCTGGGGACATGGCTGTCGGTAAGTCCCTATAGCGGCAACACGCCGGCTTCCCTGGCCGTGGCTGTGAATGGGTCGACGCTCGCGCCGGGGATATATCAGGGAACGGTCACGGTAGCGATTCCCGCCGCGTCTAACAGCCCGATCACCATCGCGGTGAAACTGACGGTCACATCGGCGCAGACGATCTCAGCGTCGCCTTCGGCGCTGACGTTCACTTATCGCCAGGGCGGCGCGGTCCCGGCGACGCAGACCATCGCGGTCACGTCCAATTCGGGCGCGGTCAGCGTGTCGGCGTCGGCTTCGTCGAGCGGCAACTGGCTGTCGGTGGCGCCGGCCGCTTCGGGTTCGTCGAACTTCGTGGCGTCGGTGTCTCCCAGCGCGCTGACCGCAAACCAGACTTATAACGGAAGCATCACGTTCACGGCGGCCGGGGTGAGCTCGGTCACGGTTCCCGTCGTGCTCAGCGTGTTGCCGCCCGCGAGCGCATCGATTTCTCAGATATCAAACGCGGCGAGCGGCGTGCGCGGAGCGATTTCGCCCGGCGAGATCGTCACGCTGCTGGGAGTGGGACTGGGGCCGGCGGCGGGAGTCACTCTCTCGTTGACGCAGGCCGGGACCGTGGACACCACGCTGGCGGGAACGCGAGTGTTCTTCGATGAGTACCCGGCGCCCTTGCTGTATGTGTCGGCCGGGCAGGTGAACGCGATCGTGCCGTACGAGGTGTCCGGCCGGCAGGTGACGCAGGTGGCCGTGGAGTATCAGGGCGTGCGGTCGCAGTCGTACACGATGCAGGTGACCGCGACGGCTCCGGGCATCTTCACGGTGACACAGAACGGGCAGGGGCAGGGCGCAATCCTGAATCAGGACAATGGCTACAACGCATCGACGCTGCCCGCGGCGCGGGGATCGGTGGTGCAGGTGTTCGGCACCGGTGAAGGCATACTGTCTCCGACGGCGCAAACCGGATCGGTGACGTCGGGCATCTTCAAGCCGGCGGCGAACGTGACCGCGACGATCGGCGATCTTCCGGCCACCGTGACGTTCGCGGGAGCGGCTCCGGGCCAGGTGGCCGGCCTGTTCCAGGTGAATATCGTAGTCCCGCAGAACGCGCCGACCGGCGACGCGGCGATTCAGATTACGATTGGCGCCAACAAGACTCAGTCGGGAGTCACCGTGGCGGTGAAGTAACTCGCGGCGGCGGGAGTTACTGCTTGAAGAGCGACTTAGGGATCATCCCGTGGATGCCGCGCGTGCCGTCCACTACCTGGGTGACGGCGAAATTGACGCCGATGCTGGTCAGCATGTAGGCGTCATCGCGGCTGAGTCCCTGCTCTTTCATCAGCAGGTCGATGGCTTCCCGGGCGGCGATTTTCATCGCCAGGTTCAGGTCGGGGTCGAGGCCCATGACGATCCAATGCGTCGGAGTTTCGGCGCGGGGCCAGGTGAGGCGCAGGTCCTTGCGGAGGACGAACTGGAACTTGCCCCAGAGCGAGGTCTCCATGGCTGTGATATCCACTTCGCCGTCGCCTTGTCCGGCGTGGCCGTCGCCGACCTCAAATAGCGCTCCGGCCGCGTGCACCGGGATGAACAATGTAGTTCCCGCGACGAGTTCGCGGTTGTCGAGATTGCCGGCGTAGAGGCCGGGCGGGGCGCTGTTGATCCTGCCGGCCGCAGGCGCGGGAGCGACGCCCATGCTGCCGAAGAACGGGCGGATGGGGACTTCGATGTTCAGGGCGAATCGCGCGACCTTCTTTTCGAGATCGAGCGGGATGATCTTCATCCGCGATTCGGTGAAACCGTCCGTGAGCAGGCCCGCGCCGGGGCGGAATCCGTTGTACGCGTACGGGACAGACGGGCGGATTTCGAGGATGCGGACTTCCAGCACGTCGCCCGGCTGGGCGCCTTCCACGTAGATGGGTCCTGTGAGCAGGTGGCCGCCGGGGCCCTTGTCGGTTGCCTGTTCGTAGACGGCTTTCAGTTCGGGCTCGATCAGGTCCGGTTTCAAGCCGGCCTGAATGAGACGCTCCGGGTTGCCGGATACCGTCTGGATGTCGACCACGTCGCCGGACTGGATGCGCAATACGGGTTTGGCGGCCGCTGAGTAGTAACCCCAGGCGATGTGATCCGGCGTCGCCCGCAGCTTGTAGTCGGCGGCCTGAATGGACGCGGCGGCGCAGAGAGCAAGTACGAGCGGCCGCATTACCGGCGGCCCTTGGCGGTGCGCAACTCCTCGATGTTCACTAACTCAGTGGGATAGTTGCCGGTGTAACAGGCGTAACAGTACTCATCCCGGTGGTCGTCGACGGCTTCGCGCAGGGCGCCTAGGGATAGGTAGCCGAGCGAGTCAGCCTCAATAAATTTCCGGGTTTCTTCGACCGTGTTATTAGCGGCGATGAGTTCGCGCTCGCTGGGCGTGTCGACGCCGTAGTAACACGGGGCGATGGTCGGCGGGCAGGAGATGCGCATGTGGACTTCGCGCGCGCCGGCCTGTCGCACCATACGGACGATCTTGCGGCTGGTGGTGCCGCGCACGATGGAGTCGTCCACCAGAACGACCCGCTTGCCTTCGAGCAGGTGGCGCACCGGGTTCAGCTTCAACTTCACGCCAAAGTCGCGGATGGCCTGCGAGGGTTCAATGAACGTGCGGCCCACGTAATGGTTTCGCATCAGCGCGTGGCGGAATGGGATGTCCGACTCTTCCGCGAAGCCGAGCGCCGCGGCGACGCCCGAATCCGGGACGGGCACGACGACGTCCGCGCCCGCGGCGGGCGCCTCGATGGCCAGCAAACGGCCGAGCGCTTCTCTCGACTGTTGTACAGCGCGTCCGAAGACGATGGAATCGGGCCGCGAGAAATAGACGTGTTCGAACACGCAGCGGGCGGGTTCGCGCGGTACGGTGTACTGCTCGCGCGTCATGCCCTCGGGGCCGACGATCACCATTTCGCCGGGCTGAATGTCGCCCAGATAGGTTGCGTTAATCAGGTCGAAGGCGCACGTTTCCGAGGCGAAAACGTAGGCCATGCGGCGGTTCGGACGCTCCATTTGTCCGAACGCCAAAGGGCGGAAACCGTGCGGGTCGCGCGCTACGATGATGCGGTCCTCGGCCAGAAAGACGAGCGAGAACGCGCCCTCCAATTGCATGAGCGCTTCGCGCAAAGCCCCGGCGAGCGTCCGCTCGCGCGATCGCGCCACCAAGTGCAGCACGACTTCGGTGTCCGACGAGGCCTGGAAAATCGAGCCGTCGCGTTCCAACTCGCGGCGTAACTCGGCCGCGTTGGTGATGTTGCCATTGTGGGCGACTGCAATCTTGCCCTTGTTACAAGCCACTGAGAAGGGCTGCGCGTTTAACAAAGCGGTGTCTCCGGCCGTCGAATAACGCGTGTGGCCGATGGCTAAGTCGCCGGGCAGGCCGGCGAGCACGGTCGGCGTGAAGATGTCCGCCACGTGCCCCATGCTCTTGTAACAATAGATGCCGCGGCCGTCGGTGGAGGCGATGCCGGCGCTTTCCTGGCCCCGGTGCTGTAACGCGTACAGTCCCAGGTAGGCGAGGTTCGAGGCTTCCGAGTGACCGTGAATGGCGAATACGCCACACTCTTCGCGAAACTTGTCAAACATGTTCAGGGTGGAGCGAGCGATTGAGCGCCTGATCCCAGGCGCCGCGCAGGTTATCGAGAGAGCAATCGATCAGCGTGGCTGGTCCGTTGCCAATCCGCAAGCGTTCCTTGATTGTAACGCCGATACGGGGGCTTTCGACGCCGTGGAATAACGCGATCTTTTTCACTTCTTCCGCGTTCGCCGTGGAGACGAGGATGCGCGAAGGGCTTTCGTCGAATAACAGCAGCTCGGGACGGACGTCGAAGTCGACTTCGATCGCCGCGCCCATGCCGCCGAACGTGCATTCGGCGAGCGCCACGGCCAGGCCGCCGTCGGACAGATCGTGCGCCGACTCCGCCAAGCCCTTGCGGGCGATCTCGCGGATCGCGGCCTGCACGCGCTTTTCGTAATCCATGTCGAGGGCGGGCGGCTTGCCCCAGAACTCGCCGACGACTTGTTTGGCGTACTGCGTGCCTCCGAAACGCCCGGCGTCGGGGCGGCCAAATCCGCCGATCAACAGGACATCGCGGCCCTCATTCTTGAACGGGATGGCGACCGGGGCGGCCGTGTCCAGCAGGCCGACGATGCCGAGCACGGGACTGGGGAAGATCGCGTCACCCAGCGTTTCGTTGTAGAGGCTGACGTTGCCGCCGGTGATGGGCGTCTCAAAGAAGGCGCACGCTTCGGCCATGCCTTCGATGGTTTCCACCAACTGCGCCATGATCTCCGGCCGTTCGGGATTGCCGAAGTTCAGGTTGTTGGTCGCGGCGATGGGCTGCGCGCCGACCGTGGAGAGGTTGCGGCAGCACTCGGCCACCAGCAGCTTCGCGCCTTCGCGCGGATCGAGTCCGCTGAAGCGGCCGTTGCCGTCGAGCGACATCGCCACGCTCGTGTTGGTTTCCTTGATGCGCACGATGGCGGCGTCGCCGCCCGGGCCCGCGGTGGTGTTCGTGCGGACCATGTAGTCGTACTGCTCCCAGATCCAACGCTTCGAGCACACGTCGCCCGAGCCGAGAATCTTCAGCAGATCCGCTTCGAGACTGGCGCTTTCAAATTGCGGCGCGTCGGGAGGGGCCAACTGGCGCGGCTTCGTGTAGGGGCGGTTGTAGAGCGGCGCTTCGTCGGCGAGCGCGCGGTTCGGGATTTCGGCCACCACGGCGCCGTGGTCGCGCACGCGCAGCAGGCCGTCGCCGGTTACCGTGCCGATGGTCACCGCGTCGAGCCCCCACTTGCGGAACACGCTGAACACTTCTTCTTCGCGGCCCTTTTCGGCCACCAGCAGCATGCGCTCCTGCGATTCCGACAGCATGATTTCGTACGGCGACATGCCGGTTTCGCGCTGCGGCACGTACTGGAGGTCGAAATCGATGCCGGTGCCGGCGCGGCTGCCCATTTCACAGGTGGAGCAGGTGAGTCCCGCGGCGCCCATGTCCTGAATGCCGACGATGGCGCCGGTCTTCATGGCCTCCAGGCAGGCTTCGAGCAACAGCTTTTCAAGGAACGGGTCGCCCACCTGGACGTTGGGCCGCTTCTGTTTCGACTCTTCGGTGAATTCGGCCGACGCCATAGTGGCGCCGTGCACGCCGTCGCGACCGGTCTTCGCGCCGACGTAGATCACCGGGTTGCCGACGCCGCTGGCGCGCCCGAAGAAGATCTCGTCGTGTTTGAAGACGCCGAGCGCGAACACGTTCACCAGGGGATTGCCGTTGTAGGACGGTTCGAAGACGCATTCGCCGCCGACGGTGGGGACGCCGAAGCAGTTGCCGTAATGCGCGATGCCGCTGACCACGCCTTCGAGGATGCGCCGGTTGCGCGCGCCGCACTGGGCGTCGTCGAGCGGGCCGAAACGCAGGGCGTCCATCACGGCGATGGGTCGCGCGCCCATGGTGAAGATGTCGCGCAGGATGCCGCCGACGCCCGTGGCTGCTCCCTGAAAGGGTTCGATGAAGCTCGGGTGGTTGTGCGATTCGATCTTGAAGGCGATGGCGTATCCGCCGCCGATGTCTATGATGCCGGCGTTTTCGCCCGGCCCCACCAGCACGTGCTTGCTGCGCGTCGGCAGCTTCTTCAGGTGCAGGCGCGAGCTCTTGTAGGAACAGTGCTCGCTCCACATCACGCTGAAGATGCCGAGTTCAGTGTAGGTGGGCTCGCGGCCGAGCAGGGATACGATTTTGTCGAATTCGTCCGGGGTGAGTTGGTGCTGCGCGATGAGGTCGGGTGTGATTACGCTCATTTGGCTATTGCGGCGAATGCGGCCGCCATGGAGTTGAAGATCACCGCTCCATCGGTGGAGCCCATCAGCGGATCGCAGGCGCGGTCCGGATGCGGCATCAGGCCCATGACGTTGCGCTTTTCGTTCAGAATGCCCGCGATGTTGCGGAGCGATCCGTTCGGGTTGTCGACGTAGCGCACCAGGACGCGGTCCTCGGCCTCGAGTTCATCGAGCGTGCGGTCGTCGGCGAAGTAACAGCCTTCTCCGTGCGCGATGGGCATGCGCAGGATCTGGCCTTTCGCGGCTTCGGCGGAGAAGGGCGAATCGACGGTCTCGACACGGAGATCCACCGGGCGGCAAATGAACTTCAGGCCGCGGTTGCGAAGCAGCGCGCCGGGCAGCATGCCGGATTCCACCAGAATCTGGAAGCCGTTGCAGATGCCGATGACCAGTCCGCCGTCGTTGGCGAACTTCTTCACGGCGGTCATGACGCGCGAGAATTTGGCGATCGCCCCACACCGGAGGTAGTCGCCATAAGCGAAGCCGCCCGGGAGGATGACGGCGTCGACATCGCCTAACGTGGACGAGTCGTGCCAGATCATTTCTGTCGGGAAGCCGAGGTTTTTTGCGGGCGCATACCAGCAATCGTGATCGCAATTGCTGCCGGGGAACACTACGACGCCGAATTTCATGGGTGGGTCTCTTTCAGTTTAGCGTTTTTGGCGGGGCTTCAGCGTGTGCCCGTGGCATATGATGAGGGTCGGCGCCCCGGCGCCTGGCAAATCCATGGACTCCCACGTTTCAAGACGTCACTTCTTCTTCGGCGCGCTGCTGGGCGGCGCTGTTCCGGCGGCGGGTTTTGGCAGCGTCGCGTCGCTACGCTCGCTCGGCTACAAGCCCTACTACGACAGGTTGAACGTCGCCGCCATCGGCTGCGGTGGACAGGGCGGATACATTCTGGGCGAGGCGGCGAAGACCGAGAATATCGTCGCGCTGTGCGACGTCGACGAAGTGCGGGCCGCGCCGAACCTGAAGCGCTTCGAGAAGGTCCCGCTGTATAAGGACTTCCGCGTGATGCTCGATAAGCAGGGGAAGAACATCGACGCCTGCACCATCGGCATTCCCGATTTCATGCATGCGACGGTGGCGCTCGCCTGCATGCAGCATGGTAAGCACGTTTATGTCGAAAAGCCGTTGACGCGCACGCCGTGGGAGGCGCGGCTGCTGGCGGAGGCGGCGGCGAAATACAAAGTGGCGACGCAGATGGGCAATCAGGGCTACTCGCACGAGTGCCATCGCGTGGCGGCGGAGATCCTGTGGTCCGGCGAAATCGGCGACGTCACCGAAGTGCATATTTCGACGACGCCCGGCACGCATCCCACGGGACTCAAGGAGTTGCCGCCCGAGGAGTCCGTGCCGGCGACGCTTGATTGGGACCACTGGCTGGGCGCGGCCAAAATGCGCCCCTACAGTTCATGGTATGTGCCCTACAACTGGCGCGGCTTTTACGACTTCGGCACTGGCCAGGTGGGCAATTGGGCCACGCATTCCTCAGGGCCCGTCCATCACGCGCTGCAACTCGGCGCGCCGACGAGCGTCGAGCGGGTCAGCGTGTCGGGCGAGAGCAGGATCACCTACCCGGATCGCGCCACCATCCGCCTGGACTTTCCGGCGCGCGGCAAGATGCCGCCGGTGAAGGTGTTCTATCACGATTCGGCGCGCGCCACGGATCCGGATGTCTACCATGTGCCCGGCATGGAGAACGAAACGATTTTTCCGCCCGCCGATAATCTGGCTTCCAAGGGCCGGCCGACCGGCCGCTTTCTGTTGCCCGGCGCGCGCGATGAACGACCCGCTGCGCCGCGGCCCGCTCCGCGACCGGCGTCGAATGCCGGGGCGGGCGGTCCCGACGTGCGTGTGTTCGGACCGCCGCGCGGTGGGCCCGCGCCCGGATTGCTGGTGGGCAACGGCGCCGTGTTCATCGGGACCAAGGGCGTCATGGCGACGCGCGAACGCGGCGAAGGCGTCTGGCTGCTGCCATCGGCTCGATGGGCCGACTACAAGCTGCCGCCGCCCTTATTGACGCGGTCGCCCGGCCATATGCTGGACTGGATTCGCGCGTGCAAGGGCGGCGATGCGTCGTGCTCGGATTTCGCGCTGACGTCGCCGCTGGCCGAATGGCTGGCGCTGGCGGCGATTTCGCTGCGGGTCGGCGGCAGGCTCGATTGGGATAGCAAGCAGATGCGCATCACCAACAACGCGGAGGCGAATCAGTACATCAGGCCGGCGTTCCGGCCCGGCTGGGAGTTGAAGCTCTGATCGAGCGGATTGCATGATTCGCTGCACGAACCTGACGAAACGCTTCGGCGCGCGCGCGGCGGTGGACGGCGTCACGCTGGAGGTCCGCGCGGGCCAGGTATGCGCGTTGCTGGGGCCGAATGGCGCGGGCAAATCGACGCTGCTGCGCATGCTCGCCGGCCTCCTCGATCCTGATGGCGGGTCGGCGTCGGTGGCTGGTTACGACTGCCGCGCTTCGTCGATCGCGTTCCGGCGGGCCATCGGCGTGGTTCCCGATAACCTGGCCTTGCTGCCGGAATTGACCATCGAAGAACAGTTGATGGCGTCGGCGCGTGTGTATGGGCTCGACCGGCGCACGGCCCGCGACCGGACGAACGACCTGCTCGAGTTGCTGGAACTTTCCGCGGTCCGGCGGACGCTGGCTCGCGACGGCTCGCACGGCATGCGCAAGAAGACCGCGATTGCGCTCGCGCTGCTGCACAATCCGGGCGCGGTGATGCTCGACGAACCGTTCGAGGGAGTGGATCCGGCGTCGGCGGAATCGTTGGCGGGACTGTTCGCCGCCATGGCGCGTCGCGGGGCCGCGGTGCTGTTCAGTTCGCACATGCTGGACCTGGTGGACCGCATCGCCACCCAGGTTGTCGTGCTGCGCGATGGCCGAGTCGTGCGCAACGAGCCGGCCAGCCCGACGAAACGGGCCGCGGCGCTCTACTTCGACGCCATCGGATCCCAACCCGAGCGGGACATCGCATGGCTCGCGTCGCGGTAGTCCTGGCGGTTGTCGTCAGAAGCGCTTTCCGCAATGCGCGCGGCATCGGCGGCTTTCTGGGGAACAACTTCTTCCTGGTGATCGTGCTGCTGATGGCGGAGGAGCCGACCGACCGGCCCAGCAGCACCGCCATCTTCTATCTTGTCATTGGGCTGCTGTACGCCATTCCGCTCGCTAACGATCTGACTCTGCGCATACCCGCGGAGCGATTCGGCCTGTGGCCGCTCGGCCGCGGCGAACGCGCGCTGATTCACGCGGCGAATCTGGTGTTGAACCCGCTGCTCGCGGTCGCCATCGCCTTCGCCGCGCTCAGCCGGCATCCCGCTGTACGCGTGGGACTGCTGGCCTCTGGCGTTGTCGCGCCGCTGGCGGCGTATGCGTTCAAGTGGCTGGCGCGAGTGCTGCGGCGGTTCGACCGCCTGTCGCTGCTCCGACTCATTCCGCCGTTTCCAGGGCCGCTCGGTGGACTCATCCAGAACCACGTGCGTGAACAACTGCGGATGCTGGACCCGTACTTCGCCGCCGCGCTCTCGCTGGGCGGCATCGTCTACAGGATCTCCACGCCGAACGTGGACGCCACGGCCGGTCTGGTCATCGGGAGCCTGGTCATCATCCTGATGAGTACGCTGGCGCAGGCGCATCTGGGGTTCGACTCCGCCTCGGAGAACACGCGCGAACGGCTGCTGCCGATATCGGGAGCGGCGGTGTTGTGGGCCAGGGATGCCGCCTGGTTCGCCATCGTCGCGGCGCTTGCGGCGGGCTACGCTTCCTGGCCGGTGGTGACAGAGGCTTTCATTGCACTGGCGATCGGGCACTCGCAGGTTGCGCGGCCTCGGGTTGAGCAGAAGCGCGGCCACTTCGCCTCCGGCGCTCTTTGGCCCGTGGGGATCGGCCAGACGGTAGGGATCCCGGTCGCCGGCGCGTTCGCCCACCGGTTCGGCCTTCCGGTGGCGCTGGCGTCCGTGGTCATTTACGCTCTATCGCTCTATTACTACGGGAGGAAGCTTCGACGGGCGTGGGCAGACGACGTGGAATCCGTCGCAGGCACAGGCGCGGCCGGACCGGCCTGAAAATCAAATGGCGGCGTGGGTGACGCCGCCATGTTCAGTTGCGCCTGGCGCCGGATCAACGCAGGTCGAAGCGGTCGAGGTTCATCACCTTCGCCCACGTTTTCGCGAAGTCCTGCACGAACTTCTCCTTGCTGTCGGCCGAGGCATAGACTTCCGCTACCGCGCGCAGTTCGGAGTTTGAGCCGAAGATCAAATCGACCGGCGTCGCGGTCCATTTCACCTTGCCGGTGGCGCGGTCCACGCCATCGTAGAGACCCTCCGAGGCCGCCGACTTGGTCCACTTGATGGACATGTCGAGCAGGTTCACGAAGAAATCGTTCGTCAACGCGCCGGTCCGGTCCGTGAAGACGCCCTGCGCGGCGCCGCCGGCGTTGGCGTTGAGCGCTCGCATCCCCCCGACCAGGACCGTCATTTCCGGAACGGTGAGGTTCAACTTCTTCGCGCGATCCACCAGCATTTCGGCTGGGGAAAGCGCGAGACCCGGCTTGTAGTAGTTGCGGAAGCCATCCGCCATCGGTTCGAGCACCGCGAACGACGCGACGTCCGTCTGATCTTGCCGCGCATCCACGCGGCCCGGAGCGAAGGCGACCTGGACGTTGAAGCCGGCGTCCTTGGCGGCCTTCTCAACGGCGGCGCCGCCGCCAAGAACGATGAGGTCGGCAAGGGAGACTTTCCTGCCGGACTTCGCGCCGTTGAACTCGTTCTGGATGCTCTCCAGGCGCGGCAGCACCTTGGCCAGTTCAGCGGGATTGTTGACTGCCCAATCCTTCTCGGGGGCCAGACGCAGCCGGGCGCCGTTCGCGCCGCCGCGCATGTCCGTGCCGCGGAAGGAAGACGCCGAAGCCCATGCGGTCCGCACCAGCTCCGGAACGGTCAGGCCGGAGGCGAGGATCTTCGCCTTCAGCGCCGCAACATCCTTAGCGTCGATTGTCTTATAGTCGGCCTTCGGAAGTGGATCCTGCCAGATCAGATCGTCCTTGGGAACCTCCGAGCCGACGTAGCGAGCCTTCGGACCCATATCACGGTGGGTCAGCTTGAACCAGGCCTTGGCGAAGGCAAGGCGGAACTCCTCCGGATTGTCGCGGAAGCGCATGGCGATCACGCGGTAGCTGGGGTCCATCTTGAGGGCGATGTCGGTGGTGAACATCATCGGGGCGTGACGCTTGGACGGGTCGTGAGCATCGGGGACGAGGGTCGCGCCCTTGCCGCCGGCCGGAACCCACTGGGTCGCCCCGGCGGGGCTCTTCGTTTGGACCCACTCATAGGCGAACAGGTTGTCGAGATACTGAGAGGACCACTTGGTGGGATCCGCGCTCCATGCGCCTTCCAGGCCGCTGGTAACGGTATCGCCGCCGTTGCCCTTGCCGCAGTTGTTTTCCCAGCCGAGACCTTGCTTTTCGACGCCCGCGGCGGCCGGTTCGGCGCCCACGCAGGTGGCGGGACGCGCCCCATGCGCCTTGCCGAACGTATGACCACCGGCGATCAGCGCGAGCGTCTCCTCATCGTTCATCGCCATGCGGCCGAACGTTTCGCGGATGTCCTTGGCCGCCGCCAGCGGGTCGGGATTGCCGTTGGGGCCTTCCGGGTTCACGTAGATCAGGCCCATCTGAACAGCGGCCAACGGCCGTTGCAGATCGCGGCCGCCGCTGTAGCGCTTGTCGTCGAGCATCTTCTGCTCGGGCCCCCAGTAGACGAGTTCCGGCTCCCAATCGTCGGCCCGGCCGCCCGCGAAGCCGAACGTCTTGAAGCCCATGTTCTCGAGCGCGACATTGCCGGCGAGAACCATCAGGTCGCCCCACGACAGCTTCTGACCGTACTTCTGCTTCACCGGCCACAATAGTCGGCGGGCTTTGTCCAGGTTGGCGTTGTCGGGCCAGGAGTTGAGTGGGTCGAAACGTTGCTGGCCGCCGTCCGCGCCCCCGCGCCCATCCAGGGTTCGGTAGGTTCCGGCGCTGTGCCACGCCATGCGGATGAAAAAGGGTCCGTAGTTGCCGTAGTCGGCGGGCCACCAGGGCTGGGACGTGGTCAACACCTTGTTGATGTCCTGTTTGACGGCCTTCAGGTCGAGCGTGGCGAAGGCCTTGGCGTAGTTGAAATCCTTGCCCAGGGGGTTGGACTCAACGGAATTCTGACGCAGTGGGGAGAGATCGAGTTTCTCGGGCCACCAGAACTTGTTCGACTGCGGTTGTTGGGCATTGGCGGCGCCGGCGAGGGCGAGCGCCGTCGCGACAACCGCCTGGACGGGGAGTCGAAGTCTTCCGGACTGATACATGGACTGAGTGTAGGGCCGCCCTTGACATAGGTCAATGCAATTGAGACTATCGCTATAATCGGAATCTCCTATGGCTCAGAAGATACGGACAAGAGGGTTCGATTTGCGGCAATTGGAGTGTTTTTGCGCGGTCGCGCGAGCGGGCAACTTCACCAAGGCAGCCGAGGAGATGGGGATCGCGCAGCCGTCGCTGTCCGAACAGATTGCGAGGCTTGAGCAAGGATTGGGTGCGGCGCTGTTTGAGAGGCTGAACCGCAGGGTGGAGTTGACGCCCGTGGGAGAAGCGATTCTCGGCAAGGCGCAGGCCCTGCTGGAGGACGCGGCAGCGTTGCCGGAGCACTTTGAACGCGCGCGGGATGGGGTGCGCGGTCCGGTGCGCGTGGGGGCGATTCCGACGATCCTGCCCTACTTTTTGGCCCCCCACCTGAAGGGGTTTATCACGCGCTACCCGGATGTCGACCTGCACGTGCGTGAAGGAACGACGGCGGAACTGGTGGAGCAGGTGCTGGAGGGACTGCTCGACGTCGCGGTGCTGAGCCTGCCCGTGGCGGGCGCCGGCCTGGTGATGAAGGAGCTCTTCCGGGACCCCCTGTTTCTGGCCGTTCCGGAAGGCCATCCGTTGGCTGGGGCAGCGAAGGTGAACCTGCGCCGGGTATCGGAAGAGCGCCTGTTGATTCTGAAAGACGGCCACTGTCTGAGGGACGAAACCCTGGAGGTGTGCGCCCGCGCGCGCGCCCGCTTCGCCGGCCAGTTCGAGGCGGACCAGTTCCTGACGATCTTCGAGCTGATCCGGGCGGGGTTCGGGGTGAGCATCGTGCCGGAGATGGCGCGGAGTCTGAGCGACGGCTGCCGTCTCATCGAAATCGAACCGAAGGCCAGCCGCCGCGTCGGCTATATCCGCCTGGAACTGCGCTATCGGCCGAAGGCGCTCGAGGCGTTCACGGAACACCTGCGGGAGGCCGCGGAGAAGCGGCCTCGGTGAGGTCCGGGTCCTGCCCGTCGCTGTTGCGGCCCATTCGTGAATCTGGTACTTTCGCCGAATGTCCCATGCGGAGCGGAAAGCAACTCCTTCCCGGCGCGAGTTCCTGGACGCCAGCCTGAGCGGCGGCATCGGCGCGGCCTCGCTCGTGAGCGCGTGCTCCGCCGGAGTGTCGATGGTGCGCGGGGTCTGCCATCACGATTGCCCGGACGCCTGCGCCTGGTTGGTCACGACGCGCAACGGCAAGCTGGTCAAGCTGGAAGGCGATCGAAACCATCCAATCACGCGCGGGACGCTGTGCGGGAAGATGGACCAGTATCTTACCGACGTCGTTTCGAACCCCGACCGTCTGCTGTACCCGCTACGCCGAGTCGGGCCAAAGGGCGAAGGCCGTTTCGAGCGCGTCAGTTGGGACCAGGCGCTCGACGATGTGGCCGCGCGCTTTCGCCGCATCATTCAGGAAGACGGGGCCACCGCCATTCTGCCGTACAGCTACGGCGGAACGGAAGGCGTTGTCCAGAGCGGATCGATCGCTTCCCGGTTCTTCGCTCGACTGGGGGCGACGCGGCTGGTGCGTTCCGTCTGTGGCGATGCGGGCTCGGCCGGAGTGACGGCCACCATGGGCACAACCACCGGGATCCTGCCGGAGGACATTGTCCACAGCCGTTTTGTGCTGATCTGGGGCGCGAATCCCGCCCTCACCGGTCCCCACTCCTGGGCCTTTATCGAAGAGGCCAGGCGACGCGGCGCGAGAATCGTCACCGTCGATCCGCAAAGGACCGCCTCCGCCTCGAAATCCGATTACCACGTGCAGCCGATTCCGGGGACCGATGCGGCGCTGGCGCTCGGGATGATGCGCGTCATCGTGGATGAAGGGCTGCACGACGCCGCCTACGTCGATCAATACACGCTGGGGTTCGACAAACTCCGCGCGAGTCTGGCTGAGTATCCGCTGGAGCGCGTGGCGGCCATCACCGGGCTCAAGCCGGAGGAGATCAGGCGGCTGGCGCGGGATTACGCGGGCGCCAGGCCCTCCACCATACGGCTTCTCATCGGCATGGAGCATCGGGCGCACGGAGCTATGGCCTTCCGCACCATCGCCTGCCTGCCGGCGCTGACTGGCGCCTGGCGCGAACTGGGTGGCGGTCTGTCGTACGTCACTGACTCGCTGTTTGCGTTGGACTACGCGGCGGTCATGCGGCCGGATTTGGAGAATCAGACAATACGCTCGGTCAACATGGTGCAACTGGGGAGAGCGTTGACGGATCCGAATCTCAAACCGCCCATTCGGGCGATGGTGGTTTGGGACAGCAATCCCGCCACGATCGCTCCCAATCAGAACCTGGTGCTCAAGGGGCTGCGGCGCGACGATCTTTTCACCGTCGTACTCGAGCAGTTCATGACCGACACAGCGCGGCACGCCGACTATGTCTTCCCGGCGGCCGCCCAGGTTGAGGTGTTGGATCTGTTGATCTCCTGGGGGCAAAACTACCTGGCGCTGAATCGTCCGGCGACGCCTCCCGCCGGTGAGGCGGTGGCGAACACGGAGTTCTTCCGGCGGCTCGCGCGACGGCTCGATCTGAAGGATTCGTATCTCTACGATTCCGATGAACAGATTGCGCGCGCGGCCCTTAAGAGTGACCACGTGTACCTGAAGGGCATTACCTATGAGCGGCTGGCCGCCGACGGTTGGGCGCCTCTCAATCTGCCGAAGCCTTGGCTTCCTTTCGCAAAAGGGAACTTCCCAACGCCCTCGGGCAAGTGCGAATTCTACGCTCAAGGTTTGATCGCCAAAGGGCTGGACCCGCTGCCGCGGCATGAGGCGCCGAAGGGCAGCGCGGATTATCCGCTAATGCTGCTGACGTCGAAGGCGTCCGGCAACTTCCTGAACTCGAGCCATGTGGGCGTGGCGCGCGCCGTAAAGGCGGAAGGCGAGCCGCGGCTGCGCATGCACCCGGCCGATGCCGGTCCGAGAAAGATCCGCGATGGCGAGATGGTTCGTGTCCACAACGCCTACGGTTCGATGCTGGTCCGAGCGCAGATTTCCGACGCCTGCCGGGCCGGGATCGTCACGATGACACATGGATGGTGGGCGTCGCTGATGCCCGGCAAGGCCTCGGCCAACGCCCTTACCTCGGACGGGTTGAGCGACCTTGGCGAGGGCGGTGATTTCCACGACACCCGGGTCGAAGTCGCCAAAGCCTGAACCGGTGCGCGGTCAGCCTTTGCGGCTCTTCGCCGACGGCAGTGGCTGGGGCGTTGTGGTGGGACCGTGCACCACAAGCGTGCCGTCCTTGCGAATCTCCATGCGATCCATCAGCAGCACGCGTTCCTTGCCCGTCGCCTTCGTGCGTCCGGCATAGAGGCACATCATCTCCGTTCCGTCGGGCGACCACGTAATGCAGTTATGCGCGGGCCCGCTCACCACGCCGCCGCGATCCGTGTCCTTCTTGAGCACCGGGTTGTTGGCCGCCTTGCGATAGGGTCCCAATGGATGGTCCGCCGTCGCGTAGCCGAGCGAGTAGTTCTCGCCAAGGTAGTGATTGGCCGAGTACATCAGGTAATACTTGCCGCCGTGTTTGAATACGCAGGGACCTTCGGTCCAACGGCGGTTGATCTCGTGCGTGGTCACCGAGAGGCTTTCCCAGGCGGTGTCGCGATCGTTCATCTTGACGGGAGGCCGCAGCATCAGCGCGGGCTCGCCGATGACGCCCGTGAAGTCAGGCTTCACTTCGACGCCGTAAATCCAGCTCTCTTCGATTTCCTTGTAGAGTCCTTGCTTCCGGGCCCAGTCGGCGAGCTCGCTCTCCACGGGATGCTTGTAGCAGCAGCGCGAGTAGAACATGTACAGGCGGCCGTCGGAATCGAACAGCACGTCGGCGTCGATGGCCGGATAGCCAGGGTCGAACAGCGGAGCGTTGCGGATGTCGCGGAACGGGCCTGTCGGTTTGTCCGAAACCGCCGCGCCGATGCGGAAGTTCTCCTGCTCGCGGTTCGGATTGTCGCGCCACTGTGCGCTGTACACCATGAAGTAGCGGCCCTTGGAGCGGTAGACTTCGGGCGCCCAGAAGAATTCGGTGCACCACGAATCGGCCGGATTGCGCTGGTAGGTGTGGCCCAGCGGAGTCCAATGAACGAGGTCCTTTGACGTGAACCCCGGAAACGCGGCAGCGCCCTTATCGCCCGTGCCGTACATGAAGTACGTCCCGTCGGGCTCGCGCAGCACATAGGGATCGGCGATCTTGATGTCGAGAGGATTGGTGTAGGTGGCGGTCCCGCCGGCTCCGATCAGGGGAGCGGCAGCGGCGGCGCCGAGCGTGCGCAGGAATCCGCGGCGTGGCGTGTGAGTCGGCTGCATGTGAGGATCTCTGTCAACAGATTGACACGGTTGTCCGGCGTTAGTGCGAATCGCCCCACGCGCGCAACTCCACCCCGCCGATCACCGTCCGCTTCGGCATGGCGACGCCCACAATTTCCTGGTAGACGGTGGATGTCAGATTCGAAAATTGCAGGAACGGTCGGACTCGTCCCCGAGCGCGGGCGGCGGATACGTCCCAGATGGCGTACGGGTCGCGCGCGTAGCGCTGGGTCACGCCGATCCGCATGCGCGCCGCCACTTCGCCGAGAAACGTCCCCTGCCAGGTGATCACGCCGTTGTGGATCGGGTAGTTGAATACATACTTCGAAATGGCGCCGGCCTGTTCTTCGCGCTGTCCGCTGATGCCCGCGTATTGTAGCGAGACGCTCTGCCCGGACTTCGGCTGCCAGTCGACGCCGCCTTCGAAACCCGTGAAGTGTAGTCGTTGGAAGTTCGTCGCCCGATAGAGATCGGTCGGCGAATAGCGGACGTAGTCGATGAGATCCCGATCCCGCCGGTGGAACACCGTCGCCGAAATTCTGACTCGCGCGTTCACGTGCGCATCCACGCCGCCCTCATAATTCCACGCCTTTTCGGGCCGCAAGTTCGGATTTCCCAGATTCGTCGGGTCGTGATAGTAGAGGTCTGTGTAAGTCGGCAGTCGGAACGCCCGGCTCACCGACGCTCGCAGTTTCAGCCGTGACGACAGCCACGCGCCGCCGCTTATCGACGGACTCACCTGATGTTGAAACGACCCGTACACCTCATCGCGGACGCCGGCCGTGAACGAGAATCGCCGCAACACGCGAGCGTCCCACGCCAGATAGCCCGCATAGTGCACCCTCGAGTGATCGCCCAGGTTCGTGCTCTCAATCGACTCAGCATATGTCTCGACGCCATAACTCAGGCGAGACGTTCCACCGCCCAGATCCTCGAACCGCCGCACCGCCCCGTCCCAGCTTTCAAGAGCATGCCGGTTCGTGTAGACTTGCGGTTGGTCGCGATACAACACGAACAGGTCCGTGTGCCGGCGGAACGCAAAGTCGACTTCGGTGCGCGACCCTAACTCCTGCCGCAGGGACCCGAACCAACCCTTGGTGCGTTCCCACGAGTCATACGGGCCGTAGAACTGGTCCGCGCCGAAAGGGCGGTCGCTGAGCGCCAACAGGACGTCCGTCGCGCCGATTCGCGTTGCTCCATGGGTGATGGATGTCAGGGCCAGGTCGCGATAATCGCGGTCCGGCATAAATCCGCTTGAAAAGTCGCGCGAGAAGACAAATGACTGCGCCCAGTCCCGATCGGTGAACGACAGCCGGCCGCTCTGTTGGTTGATTCCGTCATTGCCGAGCGCGCCGCGCAGCCGTAGCTCGTTGGTCGAATGCTTCGCTAGCAGGTTCACCACGCCCGTCACTGCGTCCGAACCGTATTGAGTCGAACCGGAGCCGTGCAGCACCTGAATCTCCGAGATCGCATCGAGCGGCACGGGCAAGTCCATGTTGTGGTGACCGGACTGGGCGTCGTTGATCCGGATGCCGTTCAGCAGCACCAGCGCCTGCCCGAATGAGCCCCCGCGAATTGACAGATCGCCCTGCGTGTCGCCGGGGGCACGCCGGCGAAGGTCCACCGCCGCGTCGGACTGAAGGTAATCGGAAACGGAATTCACCAACGTCCGCGAGCCCTGCACATCGAACACCCGCACGGTTCGCTCCGACTCCTCGAGCGGCACAGCTTCATAGGTTCCCGTCACCACAACGACGTCTTTGCGAGTCTCTGGTTTCGGCGGATCGGCCGGAGTCTGGGCCATGACGGACACGATCGGCAGCGCGAACAGGGCGAATCGGTAAATCACACAAGAAAGCTTCAATCACAAGGATAGCCTGTTGTAGGTCGATGTATGACGCGGGTGACAGGCGCAAGCGAACGAATCGCCGGAAATTCCGCGATACATTCAACATGTTCCTTGTACTGTAACTTCGTATGGCCACGCGTTATATTGGGATCCTGTTATCTGGAGTACTGTTCGTCGCGATTGCTGGGACAATACCGCTGACTGTCAAGGATCCCAGCGGCGCCGTCATCGCAGGCGCTCGGGTCCAGGTGAAGGATTCGAAAGGGACAGTTGTGAAGGAGGCCGTCACCGGACCCGATGGCTCCATGTCGACGCCGGACCTGGCCCCCGGCGACTACACGATTAACATTTCACAGCCGGGATTTGAAACCAAAACCCTGACTGTCCACGCCGACGTCAAAGATTCGGCCCGGGTGGAGGTGATTCTCACGCTCGAAAAGCAGGAGACGGCCGCGGACGTCACTGGGACGATTTCGAAACTGGCCAATTCGGACCCGAACTATCGGGCGCTCCGGACAGGGACGCCGGCCTCGTCCTATCGTGTGGAGAATCTGACGCTTACACGCGATCTGGGGAAAGTGACGTTCGTGTCGGGGACGATCGATTTCCTGCCGAAGGTCCTCGGGCGCACGGTAATGGCGGTATTTTCCGGGGATGGCGTCTTCGCTCTGAAGCCGGAGTTGCCGATGGAAAAGGCGAATGTCCGCAAACTTACCGGGGCTGACGATATCTCAGAGGAGTTCAAGTCCGCCCTGCTTTGCTTCAACGACGACACCTATGACGAGATCGTCAAGTCGGCCCAGCCCGCCGATGGCGTTCACGGCGGCGACGTACTGCGCGAATTCCGGTCGCGGCTGCGTCATCGGAACGATCATCCCCGCAGCATGATGGAGGCCCTGCTGGGCGGCGAAAGCGTGACCAACGTCGAGGCGGAGTTACTCGCCGATCTCTATGACCAGGCTGCGCCCCACGCCTTCTCCGCCTATCTGCACGGGAAGAAGCACACCGATCTGCGATTTGTGATTCGACCGCGCGGCGCGCTGCCGCAGATCATGTCGCCGGAGGAAGTCGCCGTCATCCACGTGGATCCCGGCGCCGACGCGGAGGGCATCTGGTATCACACGCACCTGGCGTCGGAGTGGAAGAGCGGCGCCGTCGGTTCGATGGAAGATAAGCGCATTTTCGCCACCGAGCACTACCGCATCGAAACGGTGATCGGCGGCAACGACCATCTCAGCGCCACCTGCGAGTTACGAACGCGTTCGCTCGCCACCGGGCCGCGGGTCCTGAAGTTTTCGTTGCTGCCGGCGCTGCGAGTGACCCGCGCGGCTATGGACGGCAAGGACATCGCCTTCATCCAGGAATCGCGGAAAGAGGACGGCTCTTTCTACGCGATTCTGCCGGCGCCGCTCCAGAAGGATGCCTCACACACGCTGACGTTCGAGTACGAGGGCAACAAGGTGGTGGAGAAGGCGGGCGGCGGAACCTTTTATGTCATGGCGCGAGAAAGTTGGTACCCAAACGCCAACGCCTTTGGCGAACATTCCACCTTCGACCTGACCTTCAAAGTCCCCAAACGCTACACGCTGGTGAGTGTCGGTAAGTTAGTCAAGGAGTGGAAAGAGGACAACTACGCCGCGACGCGCTGGGTATCGGAAACGCCGCTGGCGGTGGCTGGTTTCAACTACGGTCAGTTTAAACGCAAGAGCCGGACCGATGAGGCGGCGAAGTATGATTTCGAAACCTACGCCTCCAGCGAAGTCCCGGATTATCTGAAGAACACCGTGGAGAATCTGACGCCCTCGGGCATGGCCGATAGCGCCATGACCGACGCACAGAACGCCGTGCGCGTCCTACAGCAGTTCTTCGGCCCGTTGCCGTACGGCAGGATCGCCATTACCCAACAGCCGGATTTCAACTTCGGCCAGTCCTGGCCGACGCTTGTCTATCTGCCGGTCAGCGCCTTCCTCGATTCGACGCGACGGTGGCAGTTGCTGGGGCAGAGCGCCTTCAAGTTCTCCGAATTCATCGAAGAGGTGACTCCGCACGAGGTCTCACACCAGTGGTGGGGACATGTGGTGAGTTGGGCGAGTTATCACGACCAGTGGTTGTCGGAGGGTTTCGCCGACTTCTCCGCGAGCCTTGTGATTCAAGCCGTCGATCCGAAATCCGACCGGTTCAACAAGTACTGGGAGCGCCAGCGGAAGACGATTCTCGACAAGAACCAATTCGGTGTGAGCGGCAACGACGCCGGACCGGTGTGGATGGGACTGCGCCTCGACTCGCGCAGAAACCCGCGCGCCTACAACAGCATCGTGTACGCCAAAGGCGGCTATGTGTTGCACATGCTGCGCATGCTCATGAGAGACGAAAACGGGGGCGACGGGGCGTTTAGCGCCATGATGCAGGACTTCGTGAAAGCCAACTACAACGGCAGCGCATCGACGGAGTCCTTCAAGGAAATCGCGGAGAAGCACATGCCGCCCGGTTTGGACCTGGAAGGCAACAAGCGGCTGGATTGGTTCTTTCGCCAGTGGGTTTACGGAACGGACATACCGCGTTACAGGTTGGATTACAGCGTGTCGCAGGCCGACGGCGGGTGGGTCCTCAAGGGAGCGGTGACACAAGACGGGGTGTCCGACAACTTTCTGATGCGCGTGCCGGTTTACCTCGATTTTGACGGTAAGGTCATGCGCCTGGGGATGGTGTTTGTGCACGGCAACACCACTGGCAAGGAATTTCAGATCAAGTTGCCGAAGCGTCCGAAACGGGTGTTTCTGAACGCCTGGGGAGATATCCTGGCCAGCGAAACTGTGGCCAAGGAACGGGTAGCTATTTTAGCCACTTCACGCTGAGCGGCGTCGAATGCTCGCATTGCTGCGAATCCGTCACGCCGCTCGCAATCAGGGTGCAAGCGTTGGTGATCGCGGTACGCAGCGCGTTCTGTTCCGTATCGGCCGACGCCACGCGGCAACTCGACCTGCCGGCGAACTGCATGCACACCTCGACGCGCACCCGCCCGCGAGCGAGCGTCAATGTCGAATAGATCAGGGCCGCAACAAACACCACGACGAAGATGATTCCGGCGACCACCGGCCGCCTCACGCAGTGGCCTCGACGAAGAAGTTCCCCATCTTGCGGAACTTGTCGTAGCGGTGGTCAATAAGGTCCTTCGGCGCCAAGGCGGAAAGCTCGTCCAGCGCCTTGGCGATGGCGTCGCCGAGCCACTGCGCCGCCTCATCGTAATCGGTGTGCGCGCCTTCGCCCGGCTCATTCACAATCTCATCCACCAGCCCCAGCCCGAGCAGATCCGGCGCCGTGATCTTCAGCGCCGCGGCCGCCTGCGCCGCCTTTCCAGCGTCGCGATAGATGATCGCCGCGCAGCTTTCCGGCGAAATGACGCTGTACACCGCGTTCTGCAGAATCAGCACGCGGTTGCCGACGCCGAGCGCCAGCGCGCCGCCACTGCCGCCCTCGCCGATGACGATGACGATGATCGGCACGCCCAGCCTCGACATCTCGCGCAGGTTCAGCGCGATCGCCTCCGCCTGTCCGCGCTCCTCGGCGTCGATGCCCGGATACGCGCCCGGCGTGTCGAGCATGGTGATGATGGGCCGCCCGAACTTCGCCGCCAGCCGCATCAGCCGCAACGCCTTTCGATAACCCTCCGGCTTCGGCATGCCGAAATTACGAAGCAGCTTCTGTTTGGTGTCGCGCCCTTTCTGCTGTCCCACCACCATCACCGGCCGGCCGCGAAAGTACGCCATGCCGCCCACAATCGCCGCATCTTCGCCGAACGCGCGATCTCCCGCGATCTCGCTGAAGCCGGTGAACATCCGCTGGATATAGTCGAGCGTGTGCGGACGCTTCGGGTGTCGCGCCAACTGCACCCGTTGCCACGCCGGATTCGGCGGCTCGGGCGCCGGTGTTGCGGACTGCGCCGGTTGTTCGGATTCTGCGTTCGAGCTCACGATGCAACGACCTCCAGGGCTTCGGGCCCGCAAATGCGCGCCACTTCGGCCTTGAACTCTCTGTCCGGGCGTACCTTTACCGGAATATCCAGGATAACCGAGAAGTCGCGCGGCTTATCGATTCGCAGACGCACCGCCGTCGGTCCGGACTTCCGCTGGAACAGTTGATTCAATTCATCGGCCTTGCCGCCGCCGTTGGCGATGTTCACGCGGATGGCGATGACAGTGGGCAGATCCACGCGCACGTTCTCGAGCGCGATGATGTCCTGCACCGACAGCTTCGGCGGCGCGTTCTCTTCGGGGAACACGACGGCTTTCACCAGCACGGCCTTGTCCTGCCGGTCGTCGCCCAACATCGGCAGCAGGCGTTCGTACTGCGTCGAAAACACCATCGCTTCGCTGCTTCCCACCAGATCCTCCAGCGTCATCGACGCCCACGGCTTGCCTTCCTTCGAACGGCGCCGCTGGATGCTCGTCAGGATGCCGCACATCTTCACCTCGACGCCCTTCTCCAGGTCCTGTATGGTTTCGGTGGTGTGCGTGGCCAGTTCCGTCACCTTCTCCATGAACTGGTCGAGCGGATGTCCGGTGACGTAGAAGCCGAGCAGTTCCTTCTCGCCAGCCAGCTTCTCCTGGCTCGTCAGGTCCGGCACATTCGGCAGCGGCTGATCCTCGGTCTCGCTGGCCCCGCCGCCGAAGAAGTCGGCGAACAACCCGCTTTGCCCGCTCGCCTTGTCGCGCCAGGCCCGCTGTCCGGTTTCGATCGCCGAATCGAGCACCGTCATCAGTTGCGACCGCGTGCCGTTCAGCGAGTCCATCGCGCCCGCCTTGATCAGACTTTCGATGACGCGCCGGTTCACCGAGGCCATGTCCACGCGTTCGCAGAACTGGAACAGGGCCTTGAAACGCCCTTCCTCGGCGCGCGCCTTCACGATCGCTTCCACGGCGTTCGCGCCGACGTTCTTGATGGCGCCCAGGCCGAAACGGATCGCTCCCTTGCCGTCCTTGAACTCCGGCGTGAAGTTGAAGTCCGACGAATTCACATCCGGCGCGAGCACCGAAATGCCCATCTCACGGCACTCGTTGATGTACTTCACCACCTTCGACGTGTTGCCCGTTTCCGAGGTCAGCAGCGCCGACATGAACTCCACCGGGTAGTTGGCCTTCAGGTAGCCTGTCACGTAGGCCAGATACGCGTACGCCGCCGAGTGCGACTTATTGAACCCGTAGCCGGCGAACTGCGCCATCAGGTCGAAAATCTTCTCGATCTTGGGCTGGGGGAAACCGCGTTCAAGCGAGCCTCTGATGAACCGGGCGCGCTGTTTGTCCATCTCCTCGGCCTTCTTCTTGCCCATGGCGCGACGCAGGATGTCCGCATCGCCCAGCGAATACCCGGCCAGGCGATTGGAAATCTGCATCACCTGCTCCTGGTAGACGATAACGCCCAGCGTCTCCTCCAGCAGCGGCTTCAACTCCGGCAGATCGTACTTCACCGCCTTGCGCCCGTGCTTGCGGTCGATGAAGTCGTCGATCATGCCGCCCTGAATCGGGCCCGGCCGGTACAGCGCGTTCAGCGCGCACAGATCCTCAACGCGCTCCGGCTGATAGCGGCGCAGGATGTCGCGCATGCCGGAGGATTCAAACTGGAACACGCCGCTCGTGTGACCCTTCGAAAAGATCTCATACGTCTTCGGATCGTCGAGCGGGAACTCTTCCGGATCGAGCATCGCACCGGTGCGCTTCTTGATCAGCATCAGCGCGTCATGGATGATGGTGAGCGTCGTCAGCCCCAGGAAGTCCATCTTGAGCAGCGCCAGCTTCTCAAGTCCGGCCATGTCGAACTGCGTGACAATTTCATCCCGGTTGGTGCGATACAGCGGAACCAGGTCGGTGAGCGGCACCGGCGAAATCACGACCCCCGCCGCGTGGACGCCCGCGTTGCGCGCGAGCCCCTCGATCTTCTGCGCGACGTCCAGCACTTCCTTGACGCGCGGATCCTGCTTGGCCAGCTCGCCGAAGCCCGGCTCCTGCGCCAGCGCGTCCTTCAGCTTGATGTTGAGCTGATTCGGCACCAGCTTGGTGATCCGGTCGACCTCGTTGAAGCTCATGTCGAGCACGCGCCCGACGTCCTTGATGGCCGCCTTGGTGGCCAGCGTGCCGAACGTGATGATCTGCGCCACCTGCTCGCGCCCGTACTTTTCGGTGACGTACTGAATCACCTCGCCGCGGCGGTTCGTGCAGAAGTCCACGTCGACGTCGGGGAAGCTGATGCGCTCGGGATTGAGGAATCGTTCAAACAGCAGCCCGTACTGCAGCGGATCGACGTCGGTGATCTGCATCGCGTAGCTGACCAGGCTCCCCGCGGCCGACCCGCGCCCCGGACCCACCGGAATCCCCTTCGACTTGGCGTGCCGTATGAAGTCCCAGACGATCAGGAAGTAGCCCGAGAACTTCATCTGCTGGATCATCTTGATCTCGCGATCCAGCCGTTCGGCGTACTCCGCCATGTCGTGCTTCAGCGCGCCCTGCGCTTGCATGGCTTCCAGGCGCGAGCGCCGCCGCTCGAAGCCCTGCCGCGCCACGTACTCGAAGTAGGTGTCGGTGGAATGCTCCGCCGGCACGTCGAACTTCGGGAACGGATCCTTCACCTTTTCGAGCTTCACGTGGCAGCGCTGGGCGATGTCCCACGTGCGATCCATGGCATGCTCGATTTCGCCGAACAGCGTCAGCATCTCGGCTTTGGTTTTCAGATAGAAATCGGGCGTGGTGAAGCGCATCCGGTTCGGATCGCTCATGGTCTTGCCCGTGCCGATGCACAGCAGGATTTCGTGCATGCGCGGGTCGTCCTTGCGCAGGTAGTGCGAATCGTTGGTCACCACCATGGGGATGCCCGTGTCGCCCGACAGCCGGTTCACGGCCGGCATCACCAGGCGGTCCTGCTCCAGGTGATGGTCCTGCATTTCAAGGAAGAAGTTGTTCTTCCCGAACATGTCGGTGTATTCGTAGGCGAGCCGTTTCGCCTCGTCGTAACGGTCCGACATCAGCGTCTCGTTGATGTCGCCCCGCAGGCACGCCGACAGCGCGATCAGCCCCTTGGAATGCAGCGCCAGCAGCTCCTTGTCGATGCGCGGCTTGTAATAGAAGCCCTCCAGGCACGCCGTCGACACCAGCTTGATCAGGTTGCGGTAGCCCTCCTGGTTCTCGCACAACAGCACCAGGTGGTTATAGCGGTTGGTGTCAGACTTGACCGTGTAGCTCTGCTGCGAAACATACACCTCGCAGCCGATCACCGGATGGACGTTCTTCTCCTTCGCCTTGTTGTAGAACTCCACGGCGCCGAAAAGGTTGCCGTGGTCGGTCATGGCGATGGCGGGCATCTTCTCGGCCGCCACGGTATCCATCAACTGGCCGATTTCGCAGGCTCCGTCGAGCAGCGAATAGTCGGTATGGCAATGCAGATGTACGAAGGGCGTGTCAGACATTCATGAGCATCCAGCCGCGGGTCCGCCGCGCGTCGGGGGTGGTTGTTTACTAGTATAGGACGCGGACGAAGGTGCGCTCGCTCGGAAAAATCCCGCCTAACCGCCGCGCCGTCGCCCAGTCTAAAGAGCGGATGGAAGAAACCGACTCGGCCGCAATCGCCCGGGCGCGATCCGGCGACGCCGACGCTTTCCGCTCCCTGGTTGAGCGGCATAGCCGGAACGTCTTCCGTCTGGCGTTCCGTATGACCGGCAACGAAAACGACGCCGAGGACATCGTGCAGGAGACCTTCCTGCGCGCCTATAAACAACTCGGCCGGTACGAGTCCAGGTCCAGTTTCGGAACCTGGCTGTACCGCATCGCCGCCAACTGCTCGCTCGATCTCATCCGGGTGCGCAAGTTCCGCGGCGAGCTGCCGAAAAGCGACGACGAAAACAAGGACCCCATGGAGATGCTGCCCAGTTCAGAACCCGGCCCCGACCGCCTGGCCGCCAGCCGCCAGGTGGAGCAACACGTTGCCGAGGCCATGGCGGGCCTGTCGGCGCAGGAACGCACCGCCTTCGTGCTGCGCCACTTCGAGGGGCTCTCGATCGAGCAGATCAGCGGCATGCTCGGCGTGGGCGGCAACGCGGCCAAGCACAGCATCTTCCGAGCCGTCCAAAAACTGCGGGCGGCCCTCGGACCGCTGGTGGAGGCATGATGGAGCATCCGTCGGAAGAGCAACTGGTTCTGCACTACTACGGCGAATCGAACGCCGCGCTCGACTCGCACTTCGCCGTCTGCGAGGCCTGTCGCGACGAGTACCGCAAGTTGCAACGCGTGCTGAACAGCGTGGACAGCCTGCCGGTTCCGGAGCGGTCGGCGAGCTATGGCGCCGAGGTCTGGAGCCGGCTGGAGCCCCACGTCGGCCGCCCCGCGCGGCGCCGGTGGTTCGGCTGGCGGCGCGTTGCGGTCGCCGCCGCCATGGCGCTGCTGATCGTCGGGGCGTTCCTCGCCGGCCGTTTCGGCGCCCGGCAAAGCGCGCCCGCCGTCGCTACGGCTCAACCGGTCCGCGAGCGGATCCTGCTGGTCGCCGTCGGCGATCACCTGGAGCGTTCGAAGCTGGTGCTCGCGGAGCTGTCGAACCTGGGCGGATCGAAACAGGGCCGCGTCGACATCAGCTACGAACAGCGCTCGGCGGAGGATCTGATCGAATCGAGCCGTCTGTACCGGATGACTGCCGTCGCCAGCGGCGACCGGGCCACGGCTAGTCTGCTCGACGAGGTCGAACGCGTCCTGCTCGACGTCGCCAACGGGCCGTCCGAAATCTCCGGCGATCAACTGCAGGTGCTGCAGAAGCGGATCGCCGACACCGGAATTCTCTTCAAAGTGCGCGTCTACGCCACCCACGTGGGCGAGCGTGAACGCAAACTCTAACCGTAACCGCGCCACGCGGAGGAACAAACATATGCGGCTTATTTTGATTTTGACGATGACGGCCATCGCGTCGATGGCTCAGGATGAAACGCGGCTCGCCCAACAGGCGGCCATTCTCGCGCAGCAGGAGGCGTTCCAGGCCGTCCAGGAGACGGCGCAGGCCGCCGGCGAGGACGCACGCGATCAGGCGTTGCGGGCGGCGAAGGAGCGGACCGGTGAGCAGTCTCGCCTGATGGCGGTTCAGACTGCGGAGCGGGCGCGTGAAATGACCGCTCGCACCCTGGCCAGAACCGATCGTGAAGACGCCAACTACCGCCGCGGCACCAGCGCCATCGACCGTCGCGATTACGACGGCGCCATCGTGGCCTTCGACCGCGCCATCGAGGCCAAGATCGCTCGCACCGACGGCGCCCTCTATTGGAAGGCCTACGCGCAGAACCGGCTGGGCCGCCGCGACCAGGCGCTCGCCTCGCTCGCCCAGCTTCAGAAGGAGTTTCCGCAGAGCCGCTGGACCAGCGACGCCAAGGCGCTCGAAGTCGAGGTGCGCCAGGCCGCTGGACGCCCCGTCTCGCCAGACGCCGAGGCCGACGAGGACCTGAAGCTGCTCGCCCTCAACGGCCTGGTCAACAGCGACCCTGCGCGCGCCATTCCACTGCTCGAAAAGGTGATCGCGGATCCGAAATCCGGGCCCCGCGTCAAAGAGCGGGCGCTGTTCGTCGTCGCCCAAAGCGGCGATCCCAAGGCGCGCGATATCCTGTTGCAGACCGCCAAGGGCCGCGGCAACCCCGACATACAGATGAAGGCCATCGAGTACCTGGGCGTCTTCGGCAAGGGCAACGGCCAGGCGCTCGCCGACGTCTACGCGTCCTCCTCCGATGTCGCTGTCAAGCGCGCCGTCATTCGCGGCTTCATGATTTCGCGGGACTCCGACCGCCTGCTCGGCATCGTCAAATCCGAGAAGACGCCCGAGTTGCGCATTGAGGCGATCCGCCTGCTCGGCACGATGGGCCGCGACCGCACCGGCGACGCTCTGGTGTCCCTATACGCCTCGGAATCGGATCGCGGCGTCAAGAACGCCATCATCGACGGCCTCTTCATCCAGCAGAACGCCAAGGCCATGATCGAACTGGCCCGCAAGGAGTCCGACGTCTCCGTGAAGAAAGAACTGGTGCAGCGGCTCGCCTACATGCACAACAAGGAAGCCTCCGACTACATGATGGAGATCATCGGCAAATGACGCGCGCACTTCTCGCCCTCACGTTCGCGGGCGTTGCGGCAATCGCGCAGCCGCCCCAGTTTGTCAACGGAAAGATCGAAACTCGGCAGTCGGCCGGCCTCTCCAACGCGGTTCGCGGAGTTTCCGGAACCGCCTGGGTCGGATACGCCGTGCCGATCCTTCCGGGCGACCGTCAGATGTGCGGGTGGGACGGCGGACATCCCGCCCGCCGCCTCTCGCTCGAAGGCCCGTCCACGATGTTCGTGTTGGTTCGCGTCGAGCAAGGGCAGGTCGGGAAGATCCGCACGGCCACGCCCGATTGTGAAATCGACGCCGGCGGCCTGACGCTCATCTGGCTTGCCGGCGTCACGCCGTCGGAAAGCGTCGCTTACCTGGCGACCTTCATCGGGCAGGATCGCCTGGGCGACGCCGCGATGACCGGCATCGCCTTCCATAAGGACCCCGCCGCGGGCCGGTTCTTTGAAAGCGTCTTGGACTCCAACCCGTCCGATAAAGTCCGGGAGAAGGCCGTGATGTGGCTCTCCATCGGCCAGCACAACTACGACCGCGTCATCCGCGCCGCGCATGAGGACAAGAGCCCTCGCGTCCGCGGCCAGGCGCTATTCTGGCTCGCGCAGGGCGCGCAGAAGAAGGTTGCCGCCGATACGATCTCGGGCGCCATCGCGAACGACCCGGAAACTGAAGTCAAGAAGAAGGCCGTCTTCGCCCTCACCCAGATCCCCGGCGGCGACGGCGTCCCGAAACTCATCGAAGTGGCCCGTACGAATCGCAATCCCGAGGTCCGCAAGCAGGCCATCTTCTGGTTGGGCCAGTCCAAGGACCAGCGAGCCCTCGAATTCATCGAACAGGTCCTCACTCGCTAATCACTTAGGGCCGAAAGGCGCGCTTTCCCTATAATTGGAGTTAGCTCCAATGAGGAAGCGCGTCCTAATCGGTCTCGGCGCGGTGGTGTTGGCTCTGCTGGTGGTGATGCTCGTCTGGCAGGGATCCTTCACGCTGGGCGATTACGCCCCGGTGAGCCCGGAGCAGACGGTTCTGTTCTGGGCCATCTCCACGCTCGTCGCCCTGCTCACCATCATCGTGGGCTTCATGCTGTTCCGCACCGGCGTGAAGCTCTACATCGAGCGGCAGAGCAACCGCGCCGGCTCGCGCATTCGCACCAAGTTGATCAGCGGCGCGCTCGCGCTCAGCTTTGTGCCGGTCATCTGCCTGGTGCTGTTCGGCTACGGAGTGATGAACCGCAAC
The DNA here is from genome assembly GCA_018268715.1 of Acidobacteriota bacterium. GTDB lineage: Bacteria > Acidobacteriota > Terriglobia > Bryobacterales > Bryobacteraceae > TMP-7. Next base: position 57,739 of record JAFDVZ010000024.1, read on the forward strand.
TTGGCGAAGTGGTTCAGCCGGCCGGCCGAAGGCGTCAATCTCGAACTCACCAAGACCGGCAAGGCGATCCGCTCCGAGTTCGAAACGCGAGTTACGGCGCAGGCCCGGTGGCTCGCCATCACGCCGCAGACCTACTCGGCGGCGGGCGGCGGCGACGTCAACATCGCCTTCTTCTCTCGCAAGTGCGACGAGCAGGCCATCGATCGCCTGTGGCTGACCCTTCAGGACGGCCAGCGCCTGGACCTCTGCGTCCCCAAGCCGGCTCAGCCGGAGCGTCTGGCCTTCACCGTCCGCGTGCCTGTCGAAGGCGTCGCCGGCAGCGTCACCCTTTCGGTGACCGCCCACATGCCCATCGACCTCGCCTCCGAGCAGGCGCAGATCAACCGGTACGTCAGCGAGTACCTGCAACTGGGCGCCTATCGCAACCAGATGCGCAACCTGTACCTGCTGTACATCACCGCCATCGCCCTGTTCGTGCTGTTCGTCGCCACCTGGATCGCGCGCATCCTGGCCGACCAGATCAGCAACCCGATCTCGGCGCTACTGCGAGCGGCGGGCGAGGCGCGCCGGGGCAATCTCTCCTATCGCCTCCACATTCGCGCCATCGACGAACTCGCCACGCTGGTGCGCGGATTCAACGAGATGATGCAGGCTCTCGAGGAAAACAGCAAGGAGCTCGAAAGCCGTCGGCGCTTCACCGAAGCGATTCTCGAAAGCATCCCCACCGGCGTCATCTCCATCACCGGCGACGGCCGCATCGTCCGCATCAACCGCGCGCTCGCCGCCATCTTCGCGGAGGACCGCATCGCCCGCGCCACCTACTTCCGCGACCTGTTCCCGCAGGAAGACGCCGCCGAGCTGCGCTACCTCATGAACCGCGCGCGGCGCACCGGCCTCGCCGCCACGCAGCTCGAACTGAAGACCCAGGGCAAGACCATGAATCTGGCCGTCACGGTGGCGGCCCTCGATCCGGGCACCGCGGCCGGTTTTGTGCTGGTGCTCGAGGACACCAGCGAACTGCTCCGCGCCCAGCGCGTGGCCGCGTGGCAGGAAGTGGCGCGTCGCGTCGCCCACGAGTTAAAGAACCCGCTCACGCCCATCGCGCTCGGCGCCGAACGCATCGCCCGCCAGATCGACCGCGGACTCACCGCCGACAGCGAACGCATCATCCGCGAATGCTCCGTCACCATCGCGCGCGAAGTGGAGACGGTCCGGACGCTGGTGGACGAATTCTCGCAATTCTCGCGCTTCCCGGCCTCCCAACCCGTTCCCACGGATCTCAATCAGATCGTTCGCGCGGGCCTCGAAGTGTTCTCGGGACGGCTGGAAGGCATCGATGTCCGCGTCTCCCTCGAGCCGGAGTTACCGCGCGTCAACGTGGATCCTGAACACTTCAAACGCATCGTGGTGAACCTGGTGGACAACGCGGCCGAGGCGATGCAAAACTCCATGGTGCGCGGGCTGCTGGTGGCTACGCGTCTGCTCGCGCCGGAAATTGTCGAACTGGTGGTCGCCGACACTGGACCGGGCGTCTCGCCGGAGGTGAAAGAGAAATTGTTCCTGCCGTACTTCTCAACCAAACGCAGGGGGACCGGATTGGGTCTGGCCATTGTGGCGCGCATCGCCGCCGACAACGCCGCCACCATCCGCGTCGAGGAAAACAAGCCCGCCGGCACGCGCTTCATCATTGAGATTCCCGCGCTTCCGGCCGCGCCCGAAAGCCCTGAGATCACCGCCGCGGAGGCCCGCCGGTGAAGACCCATCGCATCCTGGTGGTGGACGACGAACCCGGCATCCGCCAGTCGCTGTGCGGCGTGCTCGAAGACGACGGCTACGTCTGCAGCGCCGTCGAATCCGGCGAGGAATGCCTGACTGAGGTGGCGCGCCAGCCCTACGACATCGTCCTGCTGGACGTGTGGTTGCCCGGCATCGACGGGCTCGAAACGCTCGCGCGCATCCAGGAAATCCCCATCCCGGACCGTCCGGAGGTCGTCATCATCTCCGGCCACGGAACCATCGAAACCGCCGTCAAGGCCACCAAACTCGGCGCCTTCGACTTCATTGAGAAGCCGCTTACCATCGAGAAGGTGACCGTCGTCGTGAAGAACGCGCTCGAACAGCGCCGCCTGCAACTCGAGGTGCGCCGGCTGAAGGAGACCGACCACGTTCCACGCATCATCGGCGAAAGCGTTTCGATGAAGGCGCTCCGCCAGCAGTTGGACCTGATGGCCGGCACCAACGGCCGCGTTCTGATCTACGGCGAAAGCGGCACGGGCAAGGAACTGGTGGCGCACGCCCTGCACGCCATGAGTCCCCGGGCCAATGAGGCCTTTGTCGACGTTAACTGCGCGGCCATCCCCGAAGAGCTGATCGAAAGCGAGCTGTTCGGCCATCGCAAAGGCTCCTTCACCGGCGCCCAGGAAGACAAGGTGGGCAAGCTGCAGAAGGCCGACGGCGGAACCCTCTTTCTGGACGAAGTCGGCGACATGAGCCTGAAGACGCAGGCCAAGGTGCTGCGGGCGCTCGAAGAGCAGCGTTTTGAACCCGTGGGCGCCGCGGAGTCGATCCAGGTGGACGTGCGCGTGGTGGCCGCCACCAACAAGAACCTGGAGGACGAGATCGAGCGCGGCAACTTCCGCGAGGATCTGTTCTACCGCCTGAACGTGATCCCGTTCTACGTGCCGCCGCTGCGGGAGCGCATCGAGGACATCGCGCTGCTGGCGGATCACTTCCTGAAAGAGTTCACCACCGAATACGGCCGCAAGCCGAAGGAGCTGACGCCGGAGGCCTACCGCGTTCTTGAGGAATACACCTGGCCCGGCAACGTGCGTGAGCTGCGCAATCTGATGGAGCGGATCGTGATCATGAATCCGCAGATCCGCGTGGACGCGCGCCACATTCCGCTGAACCCGTCCCGTCGCGCGGTGTTCGAGCGTCCGCTCGACCGTTTCGGCAGCCTGCAGGAGGTTCGCGAAGCGGCCGAACGCGAGTACATCCTGAAGAAGCTAGAAGAGGCCAAGGGCAACGTCAGCCGAACGGCCGAGTTGCTGGGCCTGGAGCGCAGCAATCTCTATCGCAAGATGAAGTCGCTGGGCATCGCCCCGAAGGACTGACTTACTGCGGGTAACTCCCGGTCAGCTTCTTGATCCACAGGTGCAGCTTGTGCGGGAAGTGCGAGCCCTCCAGGAACATGAACGGGCACTCGCCGGCCACCACGTCGATGCCATGATCTTTGCACGTCTTGACGGCGGCGATGCTGACCGCGCCCTGTCCCGCTCCGCGATGCAGCCAGACATTGCGGATGCCGAGCGTGACGCACTCATCGACGACCTGCTCGGACACAGCGGGCGGAGTCATCAGCAGGACGCCCTCGGGCGCGGGCGAAACGTCGCTCAAGCGAGCATAGCAGCGCCGCCCCTCGGCCTCGGCGATGGCGGGATTAACGGGGACCACATCGTAGCCGCGTTCGGAGAACTTCCGGAAAATGGTGCGGCTGAAATCCTTCTCCTGGCTTGAAACGCCGACAATTGCGATGCGCTTCAACGCCAGAAAACCATCCACGGCGGCGCGGGACGTAGCGGGCATAAACAGGACCTCCGACTCTCTATTCTAGGCCGGCGCGCACAGCCGCGAGGATGTCATTCTGGAGGCTCCGGAACGCCGGAAGTGCGTCGAGTGGCGCGTAGTCCGCCGGTTCCGGCAACGCCTCAAGGTCCTTCAACGCCGGCAGGTCCAGCGGATTCCGGCCATTCGGATTGCCTGCCGCGCGCCGGATCGCAAGCTCGTCGATCAGCAACCAAGCCTCGGTCATCCTGACTGGAATCACCAGAACATGTCTCACCGGCATCCCTTCCAGCGCCCGCCGAATCTGCATCACGGCGCTGATCCGGCGGTTGCCCTTCGGCATCGCGATGCACAAACAGCACATCGCAGGGATACAGATCAAGGGCGGCGCTCAGTTTTGCAGTGAAATCACGCTGGCGGGGAATGCGCGCAAAGTCGGCCCATTGTTCGTTGATTGGTGCGACTCCGTGGCGCCGGAGCGACCAGCTCAGGATCGGCAGCAGGACCGCATCCGATCCGCCGTCGGCAATCGGCGTGTACGTCAATCGCCAGCGGCTGCGACGGGTATCCGATACTGCCGAATGTCCTCCCGATCCACCACCCGCCTGCCGCCGCGCCCCTGGTGGGCCACCGGATTGAGATAGGCGAGCAGCCTTCCCTTGGAAACGCCTCCGGGCGACCCCGCCTTAGCCCTCCACGTGCCGGGCAGACACCGGAATTGGACGGTCCGGGACGGCCTCCCACCAAGGCTCACCTCCACGGGCTCAGCCAGGATCAAACTCTCCTCGGGCACTTGCATCACCACGGAGGGTGAATGAGTGTTCACAATCACCTGTCGCAAGGGGTTGCCCGAATCCGCCGACACGGCCTCCTTGATATTCGTTGCAAGGTCGCTCAACAGTTGGATCATGGCCGGAATCCGCTCTGGGTGGAGCCCATTCTCGGGCTCCTCCATACAGATCACACCTCGCGCTTCCGGATCAATCGCCAGCACCGTCAGCGCGAGGAAACGCAACGTTCCGTCCGATAGGGCTCGCGCGGGATGCTGAGCGCCGTCTCTGCCGGTCGCATACAGCGTCAGTAACTGTCTGCGTTCGTCACGGTCGACATGAACTGAGCCGGCATCGTCGAGCAGTTGCGCAAGGCGATTCGCGACCTCTGTGTAAATGGCGGCGCCGTCCAAGCCGTCCTCAGACGGCCGGTTGGCGAGGTGGAACAACATAGCCGGCAGGTGTGCGCCGTTGCTCGCCAACTGGACGGGCGCGGTGAAATTGTCGGGCTCCCGCAAAGCCGACGGCTCGAGTTGTAGCAGTTTCCAGGACTGCATTTCCCGTTTCACCAACGTTGCGGTGGGTGACTCGGCCGAGTTGGCGGCGGACAGCACGGTTCGCGGGAGATTGGCGGCTCGCAGACTTTGGGGCTTCCCGCTGCTGCCTCCGTCCTGATGGACGGCGATGACTCGATCGGCGCCCTCGCCTTTGGTCGAGATGTACTCCCGTCCCCTTCGCTTGTTATCGATGACGCTCTTCCGCCATGCTCGCGACGGCTCAAACGGAAGATGCCCGGCTGCCTCCCCCAGCGTGATGTACTTCAGATCTTCGCTGACCAGTTCGAGCGAGCCCAACGCCCGCATGGTTGGATCGTGCCGGTAACGCAACTTGATCGAGTACTCGACAAAGGTCGCCGTCGTCTTTGCATGCTGCCCCAGGTCATCGGCGCCCTCCATCGGGATGATCATTTCCGCGACAAAGCTCATCTCGTCGTCGAAGTGATCCCCGGCATGATGGAACAGCCCCCGGATGTCTCCCGTCTTTGCGCCCTGGTCCCGGACCGACAACGCCGCATCCAGCAGCGGACGGTCCGCGAGCGCGCTCAGAAACACAATCGCGTCGAGCAGATTGGACTTCCCCACGCCGTTCGTGCCCGCGATGCAAGTAAACGGGACGAAGCTGACATCGACGTCCACCAGGTTCTTGAAGCCGGAGACTCGCAGACGAGTCAGCATGATACTCCAAGCGTACCCGAGTCAGGCCGGACTGCAAACAGCCGTCTCACCGGTAGGTCTTATCGTCCAACCGGCTGAAATCCGCCCCGTCGGCCATCACCCCCAGCGTGACGATCGCGAAGGTGAACGTCACCGTCCCCGGCTCCAGATGCCCGCCGATTGCCCTGTCCGACGTCGCCAGCGTCACATGCGCGTGGATCTTCCCGTTGATGATGTACCCGTTCATGCCGATCAGATCCGCCGGCGCCGTTGGATTCTTCTCGAACATGTTCTTCGAAGGGAACGTCCGGTTGCTTACCTGGTGCAGATGGTACCCGCGCACCGATCCGGCCCCCGACAGAATCACCGCGTTCCGGATCTTCTCCTGCTTCACCATCTTCTCGATGCCCGCCAGGATGTCGGAGTCGTACTTGAACCGCAGCGTCAGGATCCGCTCGAAGCGCCCCGGAATCGCATACACATCGGGCACATCGGCGCTGACCCCCTTGGCGTCATCGGCCGGATTTGCGGCCGAGTTCACAATCTCGCGGCGAGTCTCCTGGCCCATCAACGCGCCCGTCGCCAGCACGGCAAGGATCAGAGGTTTCATCGCCTACCATCATGGCGCCGGCGCGCCCGAAGCGGGTGCGCTCGACAACCGCCTATCCGATAATGGAGTGGTCTCTTCTGATATCCAATGAAGCCAACATCCAAGCCGAATAACCCATGTTTCTCGTCCGGACCCTGCGCCAAACGTCCGGGCTGGTCGCTCGACGCACTCACCGACGCCGCCGTTGGCCGTTCGCATCGCGCCAAACTCGGCAAGGCCAAGCTGGCTGAGGTCATCGCTCGCAGCAAACAGGTGCTCGGCATGCCGTCCGACTACGTGCTCGGAATCGTGCCCGCCTCCGACACCGGCGCCATCGAAATGGCGCTCTGGTCGATGCTCGGCGAACGTGGCGTCGACGTGTTCTGCTGGGAAAGCTTCGGTAGCGGTTGGGCCGCCGACTGCAAGAATCAGCTCAAACTCCAGGACCTGCGCACCTTCAAGGCCGGCTACGGCAAGATCCCCGACTTCGCCCAGGCCGATTGGTCCCGCGACACGATCTTCACCTGGAACGGCACCACCTCCGGCGTGAAGGTCCCCACCGGAGATTGGATCGCCGACGACCGGCAGGGGCTCGCCATCTGCGACGCCACCTCCGCTGTCTTCGCCATGCAGATGCCCTGGGCGAAGCTCGACGTCGTCACCTGGTCCTGGCAGAAGGTGCTCGGCGGCGAAGCCGCGCACGGCATGCTGGCGCTCAGCCCGCGCGCCGTCAAGCGCCTGGAAACCTACACGCCGGACCGCCCGCTTCCCAAGATCTTCCAGATGGCGAAGGGCGGCAAACTCGCCGCCGGCGTTTTCGAAGGCGAAACCATCAACACGCCGTCCATGATCGCCGTCGAAGACGCCCTCGACGGCCTCAAGTGGGCCGAAAGCATCGGCGGACTCGCCGGTCTGATCGCCCGCTCGGAAGCGAACCTCGAGGCGATCGAGAACTGGGTGGAAAAATCGTCCTGGGCCGCGTTCCTCGCCGAGGATCCCTCCATCCGCTCCAACACCTCGATCTGCCTGAAGATCACCGACCCGGCCTATCTCGCGCTCACCCCCGAGGATCAGGCCAAGCACGCCAAGTCGATCGTCTCGAAGCTCGACAAGGAAGGCGCGGCCTACGACATCGGCTCCTATCGCGACGCCCCCGCCGGCCTCCGCATCTGGGGCGGCGCCACCGTGGAGACGTCCGATATCGACCTGCTCTTGCCCTGGCTCGACTGGGCCTACGGAGAGGTGAAAGCGTCGTTCTGACCGGTCAGGCGCCCGCCAGCAGCGGCTTGAAGAAGCGGGCGCCGAACTCCACCGCATCCGGCAGGTTGAACACGCTGTGATGCTCCACCGCGCCGCCGCGCCAAGCCTCCACGGCGTCGTTGTCTTTCAGAAACACCATCTCCATGCACAACGAGTGCGCCGCGTGCCCGCACGGCGACTGCCATCGCACTCCCGCCATCGTCGTCCCGGGCGAGGCACAAAGTATCCGCTCGTCGCGCTGATGAATCACCACCGCCTCGCCCGTCACCCTGCATCGCGACCGGATCTCCACCTCGCCGCCGAACATCGGCGTCACCGACAACGCATCAATGGCGCACATCGCGTAGACCTCGCGATCGGGAAACACCAGCCGGTGCGGCGTCGTCTCGGTGGTCATCGGGTACGCGCCGGCCAACTCTCCCGCCTTTGAGAACACCACCAGGTCGAGCCGCCGCAATTCCGCCAGCGCGGCCTCGCCGCCAACGTCGGTGAACAGCCTCTCCATCTCCGCCGCTTCAGGAACCCGGCCCCGCGAATACAGGCTCCCCAGGATCGCCCGATGCGCTTTGGCCAAGGCCGGTGGAAGTCCGCGCTGCCGGGCCGCGAGCGGCAACTGGCCGTTCAGTCGATCGACGGCGTTCGAAATGAAATCGTTCACAACACCAGTTTACCGGCCTCCCGACTACGCGCCCGCCATCTGCCGCATCCGGTCGTTGGCGAAATACTGCGCCGCTCCCTCTTCAATCGCCTTCACGATCAGCCCAGCGACAAACTCCGGCGTATCGCCAGCCGCATAGTTGGCCGATGGCCCGCCGCCTTTCGGATTTCCCATCCGATTCTTCCCGAAGTTGGTGGCTGTGATGTACGGATACACCTCGCTCACCACGATGCCGTCTTTCTCCAGTTCGCCCCGCGCCGTCAGGCTGAACCCCACGAGCGCCCGCTTCGATGCGGTATAGACGCTGTAAGCGGGCACCGTCATGAACGCCGTCCCGGAGTTCACGTTCACGATGCTCCCGCCGCCCTGCCCCCGCAGAATCGGGATCACCGCCTGCATCGCCATGATCGGCGCCAGCACGTTCAAATGGAAGATCTCGTCAAACAGCGCCGGCTCGATCTCCTCCACCGCCGCCGCATAGCTCCGGCCGGCGTTATTCACCAGCCCGTCCACCCGCCCGTAATGGCGATGGACGGCCGCCACCGCCTCCCGCAACGCCCCGAAATCCGTCACGTCGCAAACCACCGGCAGGCTCCCCTCGAGCCGCCCCGCCAACTCCTCGATCGCCGCCCTCCCGCGGGCCACCAGCGCGACCTTCCCGCCGCGTTCAGCCAACGCTACCGCCGTCGACAGACCAATCCCCGACGACGCCCCAGTAACAATGAACACACGATTCTCAATCTGCACAAGCGGTCCTTTCCGGCGGGCCAGGACGGCGCGCTTGCACTCATCCGGTCACCAGCCGTAGAATATTCGGAGAGACCCTCCGGTAACAGACATGGTAAGCGGAGACGATCTCCCATTGCAAGCCCGTGCCGAAAAGCAGCCCACCGCCGCCCCCGCGTAAGCCCAGAGCCGACGCCCGGCGCAACCGCGAACGCATCCTCGAAGTCGCCAAGGAGGTCTTCACCCGCTCCGGCGCCGACTCTAGCCTCGATGAAATCGCCAAACTCGCCGGCATCGGCCCCGGGACCCTCTACCGTCACTTCCCCTCCCGCGAGTCTCTGCTTGAGGGCGTCTATTGCGGCGAAGTGGAAAAGCTCGCCGCCGCCGAACGCCGCTTCTCCGACACATTGACCCCCGTCGAGGCCCTGCGCGCCTGGATGCTCCTGTTTGTCGACTACATCGGCGCCAAGCAGATCATCGCCCCGGCGCTCAACACCATGGTGGGAGGATCCAAGGTCTTCGAATGCGCCCGCGACCAGGTGCAGGGCGCCATCCATCGGCTGGTCGCCCGCGCCATCGAAAGCGGCGACATCCGCGCCGACCTCGACCCGTTCGACCTGCTCCGCGCCTTGATTGGAGTAGCGAACGTCGCCTCCGCCCCCAACTGGCGCGACAGCGCCCGGCGCCTGGTGCACATCCTCATCGCCGGATCCCGCCCCGGCGCCTGAATCAGGCGCTGCCCACCATCGCCGTCAGCCGGCCCATCAGGCTCGCCACTGCATCGGACTGCGAACTCATCTCCTCGGCCGCCGAGGCGCTCTCCTCGGCGCTCGCCGCCGACTGCTGCACCACGCGCTCCATCCGCGAGATTCCCTTCGCGATCTGGCCGATGCCGGACTCCTGTTCCCGGCTCCCGGTCGCCACTTCGTCCACCAGCGTCTTCATCGTGCCCAATTCACCCAGCAGCCGCTCCATGACGCCCGCCAGTTGATCCACCTTCACCTTTCCGTCGGAGGACTTAGTGATGGACTCCTCGATCAGCCCCGCCGTGTCCTTGGCCGCCTGGGCGCTCCGCTGGGCCAGGTTCCTCACTTCATCGGCCACCACGGCGAAGCCCATGCCGGAATCCCCGGCGCGCGCCGCCTCCACCGCCGCGTTCAGCGCCAGTATGTTGGTCTGAAACGCGATCTCGTCGATCACTTGGATAATCCGCGAGATCCGGTCGCTCTGCGTGTTGATGCCGTCCATGGCCGCCACCATCTGATGGAGCGACTGGCGCGCCACGTCGAACTCGTGCTCCGAACTCGCCACCAACTTCGCCATTTGATTGGAATTGTCCGAACTGCGCCTCGCCATCGAGTTGATCTCCTCGCTTGACGCCGAGATCTCCTCGAGCGAGGCCGCCTGGTCGGAGGCGTCCTGCGCCAGCGACTGGCTCGCCTCGGCCACCTGCCGCGACGCTTGCGCCACCCGGCTCGCGCCGCTGTTCAACTCCACCGCGATCTCGCGCAGCGCGCCGTTCAGCCCGTGTGTAATCCAGCCGGACACCAGCGCCCCGAACACGACGCAGCCGGCCAATAGCATCCAGGTCCACGCCTGCACCCGCGTCGCGCTCTCCTCCGCCGCCCGGGAGGTCTTCGCGCCATTCGCGCTATTCCATTTCTGCATGCGGATCAGCGTGTCCTTGACGCGCTGGAAGATCGGATCGACCTCCGCCTGGTACTGCGCCACCGCCTGCTGTTTCGGCCCCTTCCGGCTTACCTCCGCCACGCCACCCCAGGTCCGGAAGAAGTCCTGGGCCTGCTGGCGCAGCTCGCGGAAGTTGGCGGCGTCTTCATCCTGATGGATCCGGGCTTCATAGGCGGCCATCTGTTTATCGAAATCGGCCCGCAATTGCGACATCTCGTCGTCCATCCGCTCCAACTGATCCGGCGCCGTGATAGCCATGTGCTTCCACGCGTCGCCCCGGAAGCGGTACAACTTCGCCGACGCCAGGCCCACCGCCTCTACGCCCGGCAACGTATCGCCCGTCAACGTCGCCACTCGCTGCGACATCGTCCGCACTCCCACCACCGAAATCGTCCCGAGAATCAGCGTCAGGGCCACCAGACAGATCGTGAGCGCCGCGATCTTTTTACCTACCGTTGCATTGGACAGCATGGTTACACCTCAGAAGTTGGCCGGACGATGGCGTCGCCGGGCGTCGAGCCATGGCGCGCACGGCACTCCCGTAATATCGGCAGAGTGAGGCGGGACCTTGAGGAGGAAGTGTGGACCGCGCCAGGCGCCCTACACGTATACGCGCTTCACCCGGGCGCTGATGCCGCACAGCACGCCGTAGGAGATCGTGCCCGCCAGCCGCGCGATCTGCTGCGCGTCGATGGAAGCCTCGCCCTCCGCCCCGAGCAGCGTCACCGCGTCACCGACGCGCAATTCGGGGCTCCCGGTGACGTCGATCGTTGTGACATCCATCGACACCGCCCCCAGAATCGGCGCGAACCGTCCGCCCGCGATTACCCGCCCGCGATTCGACAGCCGGTGCGGAATCCCATCCGCATACCCCGCCGCGAGCACCGCGATGCGGATCGCGTGGTCGGCCCGGTACATCGCGCCATAGCCCACCGAAGCCCCCGCCGGGATGTCCTTGATGGCCAGCACCGCCGCTTTCCACGCGAGCGCCGGCCGCACATCCAGAATCCGCCGCGGAGCCTCCCCCCGAGGCGGCGACACATACCCGTAAATCGCATGGCCTGGCCGCATCAGGTTGCCCCACGCCTCCCGCCGCCCATAGGCCAGCGGAATCGTGCTTGAAAGGTGCACGAACTCGGTCCGCACGCCCTCGGCCTCCAGACCCGCCCGCACGGCGTCAAACCGCCCCACCTGCTCACCCGTCTGCGCGCTCGTATAATCGGCCGACGAGGCGAAATGCGTCATCAGCCCCTCGAACCGCGCGTGGGTGCAGCCCTTCACCGCCGCCGCGATCTGGGCCGCCTCGGCGCGAGTCCCCAGCCGCCCCATCCCGCTGTCGATCTTCAGATGGAACGCCGCCCGCGCCCCATGCCGCGCGCACAACGCATCCCAGCTCGCGATGTCCTCCACCGCGTGGATCACCGGCGTCAGGCCGTACTCAAGCAGTCCCTCGCGCTCCCCCGGCAGGAAATCGGCCATCACCAGGATACGAGCCTTCACGCCGCTACCGCGCAGCGTGGCGCCCTCCTCCACGCTGCTCACCGCCAGCCACCGCACGCCCTCGCGCTCCAGCACGCGCGAAACTTCCACGGCGCCATGCCGGTAGGCATCGGCCTTCACCACCGGCATAATCTCCACGCCGGCCCCGGCGGCCTGCTTCAAAGCCCGGTAATTGCTCGCGATCGTCTCGCGAGACACCTCCACCCATGATCGAAGTGCGAAGTCGGCCATGCCGTTTCTATTGTCCTATAAGGCCGGTCAGCAGCTTTTCGTAGCTGGTGGTGACGGCGTCCCAGCTATAGCGCTCCCGCACGCGCTCCATGGCCCGCGCACGCCACTGGTCGCGCTCCGCCTCGGGCATCTCGAGCACCCCCCGCAGCGCGTCTTCAAGCGTCTCGTGCGTGAACGGAATCGCCGCCCCGCCCGCCACTTCGTCGTTTTCCGGCGTCCGTAGGTACAGCGTGAGCGCCCCCCGCCCCATGGCCTCGATCAGCGCCGGATGCGTGCCCCCCACCTCGGTGGCCTGGACATAGGCGAAGCAGTGCGACTGCAACTCGTGATACCCCTGCCCATAGATCGCCCCGGGAGCCACCACCCGGGGATCCCGCGTATCCCGGACCTTGGCGATATACTCCTCCGCGTACGGAGCATCGCCCACCAGCGCCAGCTTCATCCCCGTGTCCAGCCGCTCGAAGCACTCCCGCACCAGCAGACCGTTATTTTCCGGCTCCATCCGGCTGACAAACAGGAAGTAGCGCCCCGGCTCCAGGCCCAATTGCCGCAGCACGCCCGTGGTCTCCACGCGTCCCAGCGGCGCCCCGTACGGAATGAACACGGAATCCCGGCCATAGCGTTGCCGGTAATAATCCTCAATCCGTTCCGCGTCGCTGACAATGACGTTGGGGCACACCGTCGCCAGATATTCCGACATCTGATACCAGGCCCGAGCCAGCCGGTTCCACTTCTTGCGATTGCGCTCCAGCCCATCCACGTTCAGCGCCACCGGCATCCCCAGCAGGCGCGGGGCCCAGGTGAAGATCGCGTTGGCGGCGTTGCAGTAGAGCACGGCGTCCACGCGATGCGCCAACAGGTGCAGCGTTGACACGGCGGTATGCGCCACCGTGTCGAAATACTTATGTCGGATGGTCGGAAGATACCGCAGGTGGACACCGCGATATACATCGGAAGAAGTACGTTCGCGGCAGTAGACAAAGACCTGGTAGCCGCGCTCGGCCAGCCGTGTGGACAACTCCTCGGCGAACGTCTCAAACCCGCCGTAGCGGGCCGGAATGCCGCGCGTGCCCACCAGGGCGATCCGCGTGGGGGCCCGTTTCTGATCCCTGTTCATCCGAGTCCGCGGTCATCCGGTTTCGGCTCACGAGCCGCCGTCAGGCCGCGCTAATCCCGAGCCGCCTTGGACCGCGACAGCACCTTCGTCGGCGCCTTCGCCGGCTTGCTCACCGGAGCGTAGGAAAACCAGCTCGCCATGTATTCATCGCTCACCCGCCGCCGGTTCATGATCTCCCGCCGCTTCTCGAGCACCCGCCGCCAGTTCTTCGCCACAAACCAGAACGCCTTCAGCGACGAGTGTTCGTACACCAGGCAGCAGCCCACCACGATCATGTCCCGTATGGTGATCGACAGCCAGTTCCGCCGGTACAGATCCCCGGTCATATTCTTCATCCGGAGAAGGAACCGGTTCTTCACCGAATGCATGTTGATCACCGGAGGCAGCGCCCGCCGGTTGCCCGGCAGCACATTCCGCACGTGATAGCCCCGCGCGTGCGGCGTGTAGATGCACTTCCAGCCGAACAACTGCGCCCGCCAGGCCACGTCCGCGTCCTCGCGGTAGACGAAGAAGTCGGAGTCGAAGAACTCATCGTCGATCGAGACGTCCTCGATCATCTCGCGCCGGTACAGCGCCGCCGCCGCCGTCGCGCCGAAAACGTACTCGTGGTTCAGGTAATGCCCGTTGTCCACTTCCTGGCTGCCGCGGTCCAGATGGCGCAGCATCGGCGTGAAGTAGATTCCGGTGGAGTCGACCAGCGGTTTATCGGGAAGATCGAAATTGGCCAGGATGGAGAGCAGCTTGCCGCACACGGTGCCGATTTTCGGGTTCACCTGACCCGCGTCCACCAGCGCCTGTATGAAGTTCGGCAGCAGCAGCACGTCCGGGTTCAAGGTCAGCACCCATTCGCTCGAAGACATGCGAATGGCCTGGTTCTGCGCCGCCGCGAAGCCGATGTTCTCGTCGTTGTAGACGATCTTGCACCGGTCCTCGAACTGTTCGAGGATGTCCACCGTCCCGTCCACCGAGGCGTTGTCGATGACGATGATCTCCTTGTGGAGATACTTCTGCGCGAGCACGGACTCCAAGCACCGCTTGATGAACCTGCCGCTGTTGTACGTCACGATGGTGACGGAAACAAAATCGTGTGAGGACATGCAAGTGCGCGGTTTCAGTTTTCGTCTACACCTTGCTTCATCTTCCGTCCACTGGATGCGATTTCAGTCGCCTCCTGCCATCCGTTCCGTCGCCGGCGGCTGCGGGACACACGTAACTTCCCGCGAAAAAACTCGCCGCCGCCAGCTTCAGCACCTTTTTGAAATCACCCGTCAGTTCCTCGCCATCCCCCTTTGGATTCAACATCCCCGATGCGGTACGAAGCAAGGAACCCGCGAATACGGAACCAGCCACCGCCCGGAAAGCGTTCCTGCTGCAATGTTTGCCCGTATATCTAAGAAGGCTACCATACCAGTAAAGCCGCTGGCGCTCCCGGTCTAGTTTGCCCACCGAGTGGCCTCCCGCGTGCCTTGCCTTCGCCGAGGGAACAAATTCAATCGTATAACCGGCCTCCGCCGCCCGCTTGCACCAATCCACGTCTTCGTACCAAACGGGCCAGAACGCCTCGTCGAAACCGCCTAGCTTATCAAAGACGTCCCGCCGAATCATCAGGAACGCGCCGGCCGGCTGCTCCACCGGGCAGGGACGGCTCAGGTCCAGGTCCCGGCAGCGGTACCGTGCGTTCACGGGATTGGACGGCCACAGCCGGTTCAGCCCCAGGCATTCGAACACCAGCGCAGTCGGCGTCGGCAGCCGCCGCACCGTGAAGCCCTCCTGGGTCCGGCCGCTCGCGTCCACCAGGCGCCCGGCCGCCACGCCCGTCCGCTCGGAGGCCTCCACCAGCGCCCGGCAATCGCTCACGATCACCGCGTCCGGGTTCAGCACCAGCAGATGCCGCCCGTGCGACATCCGCGCGCCCTGGTTCACCGCCGCCGCGAATCCCCGGTTCGTCGGATTCGCGGCGATCTCCACCCACGGGCGGCTGGCCGCCACGGCCACGCCTCCATCGGTCGACGCGTTGTCCACAACAATCACCTGGCCGAACTCCTGGACCGCATCCAGGCATTCGCCGAGCTCGGCCTCCGAGTTGTACGTGACAATGACGACGCTGACGCTCTTCATGAGCCGGTCCCCGCCAATGCGAAGTACAGTCTCCAGTACCGATCGAATCCGCTCGCCGCCTGTAGGCGGCGAAGTTCGGATTCGCTCTCCTCCACCGTTTCGCGGATCTCCGGCCATCCCCCGTCCGCTTTCGCGCACGGCCGCCGCAGTCCGTCGATTTTGCCCCTCAGCCAGGCCCATCCGGCGCCATGACCGAGCGCTGTAATACCCCATAGCAACTGCGCGGCCACTATCGGGCGCAGGGGCGCTCCCCCGAAGTGCTTCTTGATTAATATCAATTGGTTCCGGGAGATCCGGCGTACCGTGGCGTTGTGCCACGCTCCCAGTGTCGCGCTGCCTGCATGGCGCGCCACCGCCTGCGGAACATACACTCCCGCATAACCCCGCCGCGCGCACCGGATCCCGAAATCGACATCTTCGAGATAGGATTCAAAGCCTTCATCGAGCGGGCCCACTCTCTCAAACAGCTCCCGCCGCACCAGCGCCGCCGTCAACGGCGGAAAAGCCGCCCGCCCGGCGCGCGACCACAGTTCGCCATCTTTCCGCCCGGCGCCGCAGCGCCACGCCGTGCCGCCGCGTGACACCGCGTCGTAGGTCCCGTCGATCACCGCCGGATCGGCCTCGCTGACCAGCTTGCCCACCGCGAACCAGGCCTCGCCCGCGCCCGCCACCAGCTCCGCCAGCCACCCCGGGCCGAATGTGACGTCGTTGTTCAGGATCAGCACCCACTCGGAGCTACACTCCGCAACCCCCCGATTGACTGCCCGCGCGAAGCCTTCGTTTCGCGGAAATCGCACCACCCGCGCCCCGCGCCCCTCGGCCGCCTGGGCCGACCCGTCCGTGCTGCCGTTGTCCACCACCACCGTCAGCTCCACCGGATAGCTCTGGCGTCCCAAATCGTCGAGCGCCCGTTCGAGCAGCCGGGCCTTATTCCAGTTCGGAATCACCGCCGAGACCGTCGCCCGCGGCGTCATTTCGAGAACCGTTTCCGCACCAGGAACCACAGGTTGAAGAAGCCGTCCCGCCAGGGGTTCAGCTTGATCTCGCCCAGCCGCGACGAATACTGGACGGGAATTTCCTCGAAATGCACCCGCGGGTTCTTCAAGGCCTCGATCTTGATCTCCTCGGAAAACGCCATGCTGTCGCTCTCAAGCGTCATGCCCTCGAGAATCGCCCTTCGGAACACCCACATGCCGGACTGCGAATCCCGCACCCAGCGGAAGTACAGCAGGCTCATGGCGAACGACAACACCCAGTTGCCGAACTTGTGCTTGAAGCTCATGGCCCGCCGGTCGCGCACCGGAAAGCGCGAGGCGTTCAGGAAATCGGCGTCCAGGTGCAGCAGCGCCTCGATAAGGTATGAGAGCGCGTCCGGCGGATAGCTGTGGTCCCCGTCCAGGGTGACGATGATGTCGCCCGTCGCGCTCGCAAAGCCCCGCTTGTAGCTGCGCCCGTAGCCGCGCACGTCCTCCCGGATCACCTCCGCCCCGAACTCCCGCGCCACCTCGGAAGTGCGGTCGGTCGACCCGTTATCCACCACGATCACCTGATCGACGAACGTTGGCATCCGCCGGAGCACCTGTTCGATCCCCTGCTCCTCGTTGAGACACGGGATCACCACGGTGATCTTCTGGTCTTTGTACATTAAAATGTCAGGATACCGGACTCGAACGCCGCATACCGGACCCTCGCCGGAATGGCCGCCGCCATCGCAAAGGGCGAGCTGTCCCCGGTCGACCTGATCGACTGGCGCCTCGATCGAATCGAGCGCCTGAACCCTTCCCTCAACGCGTTTGTCACCGTTCAGGCCGACCAGGCCCGCGCCGCCGCCCGTGAGGCTCGCGAGCGCATCGCCGCCCACGGCCCCCGGTCGCCCATCGACGGTCTGCCCTTCACCATCAAGGACAGTTTCGACGTGGCGGGCCTCGCCACCCGTTGCGGCAGCCTCTTCCAGCCCGACACGCCCGCCGCCGCCGATTCCGCCGTCATGCGCCGCATGCGCCAGGCCGGCGCCATCCTGCTCGGTAAAACCAACGTGCCGGAGTTCCTGGCCAGCTACGAGACCGACAACCACCTCACCGGCCGCACCAACAACCCCTGGGACCTCGACCGCACGCCCGGCGGCTCAAGCGGCGGCGAGGCGGCCGCCATCGCCTCGGGCATGAGCCCCGCCGGCATCGGCAGCGACGGCGGCGGCAGCATCCGCATGCCCGCCCACTTCACCGGAATCGCCGGCCTGAAGCCGACCCCCGGCCGAATTTCGGGCTATGGGCACGTCCCGCCGCTGGTCCACCCCATGGGCCTGGTGACGGTGGTGGGCCCCATGGCCCGCACCGCCGCCGATCTGCGGATCCTGTTCGACGTCCTGGCCGGCTACGACCCCCTGGACCCCTTCTCCGTCCCCGTCGCGCCCCGCCAGCCCGCCGCGCCGTTCCGCATCGGTCTGATCGAGCAATACGGAGCCGCCCCGGTCCAGCCCGAGATCCGCGAAGCGGTGCGCCGGGCGGCCTCCCTGCTCGACGCGGTGGAGCCCTTCCCCACCACCGGCCTCGAACGGGCCCCCAATCTATGGTCGTTTCTCTTCAGCGAATTACCGGCCCGCATCACCAGGGACCGCATCGCCGGCCGCGAGCAGGACGCCCACTGGACCTCCACCGAATTCCTCCATCGCGCCCTCGAAAAGCCCGAGCCGACAGCCCGCCGCGTCGTCGACGTGCTCGCCGAGCGGGACCGCCTGCGCGCGGAACTGGCCCGACGCATGCGCGACGTCCCGTTCCTGCTGACCCCGGCCTGCGGGATCACGGCCTTCAAGCACGGCGAGCGACGCTGGGCGACCGGCGTCAAGGACATCGGCCTGTTTGAGGCCATGATGCCGCTTGTCCCCTTTAATTTGTTAGGCTTACCGGCTCTTGTGATCCCCTGCGGACGATCCCGCGAGGGCCTTCCCATCGGCGTTCAACTGGTGGGCCGCCCGTTTGAGGACGAGGCGCTGCTCGATCTGGGGATCCGGCTGGAGCTACTTCTTGAGGGCCGGTAGCAGCACCCGGACCCGGTCATCCTTGCCCAAATACTGCAATTCGAGCGCGGAAGTGCGCATTTTTGGTGCGATTCTGAAGTATAAATAGCCCGAAATGGGCTGATTTGTGGTCGTTTCGGGCAGTGTTTTGTCGGCCAGCTCCTGGTTCATCACCTCGCGGTCGCGGTCGGTCCCGGCGGGACGCGGAGGTTGGGGATAGCCCGGGTCGCCGGTCGCCACAGCCACTCCAGTTCCGCCATACCAGCCGCCCCCGCGCCGCCGTCCGGTGGCCGGGTCGTAGACGTCGCCGCTCTCGTAACCCACTGTAGCTGTTGGATATACGGTGATATCGCTGGCTCTGGACGGCGGCGGATTCGCCTTGCGCTGGTTGGAGGCCGCGATGGCCCGGGGATTGGCCGCCCGCACCAGTTCGCCCCGCGCCCCCACCCGCAGCGCGAAATCCATGGCCGAAACGTCCACCACCTGCCCCGCTTCGGGGAAAAGTCCAACTTCTACAACCACATACTCGCGCAGATCGGTCGAAAACGCGGCTTTCGCCTGATCCGGCGTCAGCACGGCCGCCCCGATGGCCACCACTTTACCCGTCTCGCTCGCCGGATAGTCGCCGGGGCTCGAGCGGGGCCGCAAACCGCCCGGGTCGGAGGCGAAAAGCAGGGCTGGGAGGGCCATAAACAGGACAGATCGGGTCACGGACGCACCTCCAAACGCGCCAAATCGGCGTTCAAACGTAGCGTTTTGCCGCTCAAAACGTACACTTTTTGACCGAATTTGCGCTCTCCAGAGCGTATTTCGAGCTCATATTTGCCCGGTTCGAGCCACATCGACTTCAGTTTCTCGGCCTTTCCGGCCAGCGCTCCGTCGATGTAAACCCAGGCGTCCGGCGCCTCGGTTTTCAGCTTGATTTCGCCCAGGTTCGGCCCCCAGGCGTAACCGTATAGGAAGCCGGGATGGAAATAATAGGGCCAACCGCCGTAACCGTAATAATACGGATAGTAACCGGGGCCGGAGAACCGCGAGTAGCCGGCGTTCACCATGACGCCGCCCAGCCGGATGCGGGGCTTGGAAGACTTGCCGGCCGCGTCATCGGCGGCGGCGAAGCCGCAGACGGCGAGGGCCAAGGCAACAAGGGATGCAGGGCGAAACCACATCGGGCGCCTCCGTTTCCGATGATACGACGCATTCGGGCCGGCTGGGTTACGTCGGTGGTAGGATACAGCCAGCTATGAACACCAGTCGCCGATCCTTCATCGCCGGCTCCGCGGCCGCCATGGTGAGCGCCGCGGCGCCGCAAAACGGGCGTCTCAAGGCCGGGCTTATCGGTTGCGGCGGGCGCGGCACGCAGGCCGCCGTCGACCTGCTGACCGGGAATCCGGACGTCGAGCTTACCGCCATGGCGGATGTGTTCGAGGACCATCTCGAAAGCTCGCTCCGGCAACTGCGCGACCCCGCGTTTCTCAAGGGCAACGTGGAGCGGGGGGCCGGGCAGTGGAACAAGATCGAGGCCACCGATGAACTGGTGAGGTCCATGGCCTCGCGGGTGGCTGTCCAGCCGGACCGCCACTTCACCGGCTTCGACGCCTTCGAGAAGCTGATCCATTCGGGCGTGGACATCGTGATGCTGTGCACGCCGCCGGGCTATCGCCCCATGCACTTTGAAGCGGCCATTGAGGCGAAAAAGCACGTCTTCACGGAGAAGCCCATCGCCACCGACGCCACCGGCGTGCGGCGGTTCCTGGCGGCGGCGAAGAAGGCGGAGGCCGCCAAGCTATCAGTGGTGAGCGGCGCCCAGCGGCACGCCCATCGCGACTACGTCGAAACGGTCGACCGCATCCATCAGGGCCAGTTGGGCGAGATCGTGGCGCTGAACTCGTGGTATCTGAGCGGGCCGGTGTTCCACGCCAAGGGCCGCGATCCGAAGTGGGGCGATATGGAGTGGGAGCACCGCAACTGGTACTCGTTCCTGTGGCTGTGCGGCGATCAGATCGTCGAACAGTTCATCCACAATATCGACTTCCAGAACTGGGTCATGAACGGGCATCCGGAGCGGGTGGCGGCAAGCGGCGGCTGCGCGTGGCGGGGCAAGGAAGAGCTCTACGGCAACATCTATGACCACTTGTCGGCCGAGTTCGTGTATCCCAACGGCGTCCATTTGTCGGCGGCCTGCCGCCAGTATCCGCGCGGCGTCTACAACCATGTCGCGGACCTGGTGGTGGGGACCAAGGGCCGCTCGAACGGGCTCGATCTGGGCTCGCACGACATCAATCCTTATGTCCGGGAGCACAAGAAGCTGGTCGACAGCATCACGGGCCGGATTCCGTATGTGAACGAATCGCGGGGGGTGGCCGAGAGCACGCTCACCTGCATCATGGCGCGCGAGGCGGCCTACTCGGGTCTGGAGATCACCTGGGACATGGCGATGAATTCCAAGCAGGACCTGATGCCCAAGGAGTTCGGCTACGGCGAGAAGATGACGCCCGGGCCGATTCCGGCGCCCGGCGTCTACAAGTTCAGCTAGCGGGCTCAGGTTCCCCCCGTTTGCGGCCGATACGACAGTGTGACCCGCCTTCAGGGGAAATTTGCGGTCGCGGTGGCAGCCATTGCCGTTATTGGCGCCGGCGCGTGGGCTCTGTTTGACCAGTCCCCCCGGCCATCGATTGTTCGCATCGGCTACCAGGACCATTGGCCCGCGCATTTCATCGACGCCAAGGGCCTACCGGCGGGCTCGGTCGTCGACCTGATTACCCTGGCGGCGCAGCGTGCGAATCTGCGGATCCAGTGGGTGCTGGTTCCGGCCGGGCCGGACGTGGCGCTGCAAACCGGCGTCGCCGATCTGTGGCCCCTGATGGGCGATCTTCCCGAGCGGCGGGAGCGGTTCTACATCACCGACGCCTATCAGCGGATCTCTTATCTGGTGATCACGCGGCCGGCCGACCACCTGCACGCCGTGCGGGACCTGATCGGCAAAACGGTCGCGCTGACCGACGTGCCGGTGGAGTGGCGGCTGGCGAAGCGGAATTTCGGGGCCTCGATCCTCACCCCGCGCAAGACCACGGCCGAAGCGGTGCTGGCGGTCTGTTCGGGGCAGGCCGACGGCGCGATCGCGGCCGAGCGTTCGGGGCTATCACAGGGTTTGCCAGAGTGCCGGTCGGAGTTGTCCGTGTTGCCCCTGTTTCCGGACGCGGCCGGCTTCGGCATCGGGGCGAGCCGCTCCAACCGCGCTGCCTGTCGCCTGGCGGACCTGCTGCGCACCGAGATCGGCCGGTTGGGGCGCGACGGCTCCGTGGCGGCGCTCGACTTCCGCTGGAACGCGGGGATGTCGACCGAACTGAGCGCCATCGAGGACTATCGGCTGGCGCGATGGCGGCTGCGGGCGCTGGGCCTCTCGCTGGGGATCTTCGCCGTGCTGGCGCTGTTTGCGGCGGTGCAGGCGCGCCGGCTAAGAGGCGCCCGCCGCCAGGCTGACGCCGCCAACCAAGCCAAGGGTGAGTTCCTGGCCAATGTCAGCCATGAGATCCGCACGCCGCTGAACGCCATCATCGGCATGGCCAGCCTGATCCTGAGCGAGGTGAACGATCCCGGGCCACTGCGGCGGACCCGCCTGCTGCTGGACAGCGCCAAGGCGCTGCTGACGCTGGTGAACGACATCCTGGACCTTTCCAAGCTCGAAGCGGGGAAGATGCGGATCGATCGCGTCGACTTCGACCTGTTGGCGTCGGTCGACGGGGTGGCCGCCATGCTGGCGGTGAAGGCCGAGGAGAAGGGGCTGAAATTCGTCTGTCTTGTGGATTCCGGCGTGGCGCCGCGGGTGAACGGCGATCCGGACCGTCTGCGCCAGGTGCTGGTGAATCTGGTGGGCAACGCCATCAAGTTCACGGCCACTGGAGGCGTGACCCTGCGGGTGCTGCCCGGCGCGCTGCCCGGCTATGTGCGCTTTGAGGTCCACGACACCGGCATCGGCATTTCGCAGGACAAGCAGAAGACGCTGTTCGATCCTTTCTCACAGGCCGACGCCTCCACTTCGCGCCGCTTCGGGGGCACGGGATTGGGGCTCGCGATCGTGCGCCGCCTGGTGAGAATCATGGACGGCCAGGAAGGCATCGAAAGCGTGGAAGGCCAGGGATCGATGTTCTGGTTCACCGCCAACCTACCGGTGATTCAAAACGCTCCGGCGGCGCCGGCCGTGCTGTTTGCCGGACGCCGGCTGCTGTCGGTGAACCCGCCGGAGGCCGGACGAAAGCTGGAGGAAGCATCCACTCACTGGGGCGCCGTGGTGGAGCCGGTGAGCGAAGCGGACGCCACGCGCGAGCATCTGCTTTCCGGAGCCGTCTACCACGCGGTGATCACGGAACTGGACGAGGCCACGGGCAACGTCGCCGCGCTGGCGATCGAGGCGGCGGAGTGGAGCGGCTTGCCGCTGTATGCCTACTCCTCGGACAACGGACGCCTTGCGCAGGTGCGATGGCCGAAACCGTCGGTGAAGGCGCCCGCACCCGCCGCGCCGGTGGAGAGCGCCGACGAGACGCCAGAGGCCATAGCTCCGGCTCCGGCCAAGCACCGCGCGCCGCAGCCGGGACCTCGCGCCGCCGCCAACGCCAATCACCGCCTGCTGGTGGTGGAGGACAACCGGGTGAACCGAGAGGTGGCGCTGGGCATTCTCGAAAAGCTGGGCTACACGGCGGAATCCGCGGAAAACGGCGCCGTTGCGCTCGACCTTCTGGCGGTGCGGGATTTCGATCTGGTGCTGATGGACTGCCAGATGCCGGAGATGGACGGATACGAAGCCACGCGGCGAATCCGCTCGACCTCCACTCCTGTCCGCAACCACAAGATCCCCATCATCGCGCTCACCGCCCACGCTATGTCCTATGACCGCGAGAAGTGCCTGCAGGCCGGAATGGACGACTACTTGACAAAGCCGATCGATTCGAAAGTGCTCGACCAGACGATTGGCGCATGGCTCGCCCGCGACACCGCGCCGAAAACGGCTGCCGCCGAGCCTCCGCCCAAGCCCGTGGTGGCTCTCGCCGCGCAGCCCCAGGCCCGGCGGCCCTTGCTCTCCTTCGATCGGGATGGCCTCATCGACCGGCTGATGGGCAACGACCAACTGGCCCGCAAAGTGATCGCGACCGTGCTCGACACCGTGCCCGGCCAACTGGCCGCACTGTCGGAGGCGGTGGCGGCGGCCGATACCGACAAGGCTCGACTGGCCGCGCACTCCATCAAAGGTTCGGCCGCTAACGCCGGCCTGCCCAGGTTGAGCGAGACCGCCCGCCGCGCCCAGCAACTCAGCGAAGCCGGCGAATTCGACCGCGTCCGCGAAGTAGCGCCCGAACTCGAGCGCGAGTTCGATGACCTGCGTCCCGCGCTGGCCGCCTTCTGCCAGGGATCCTGAGCGGGGCCGCGCCGCGCCGTGGATTCGCCAAGGGTTGTGAGGCGAGCGCCGAGGCGGCATAGTCGAAGCACTGTCGCACTTCGGTGATCGGGTCCGCCGCGCGCTGGTGTTCGTACTCGATCATTGCGGGAATGGAGTACCGCTTGGCGTCAACAGGCCGCGGATGTCGGTTTGCCCGTGGCTGGCAGGAGTCCTGAGCGGGCGGGGCCGCGCGGTGGATTCGCCAATGGCTGTCAGGCGAGCGCCGACCGGCAATAATCGAAGCACTTTCGCACTTCGGTGATTGGATCCGCCGCGCCCTGGTATTCGTATTCGATCATCGCCGGAATGGGATACCGCTTCGCTTCAAGCAGCTTCAACACTCCGCGGATGTCGGTTTCCCCCTGGCCAAACGGCAGGTTGGCGCCCTGGTTCTTCTTGCGATCCTTCAGATGCAGGGTCAGGATCCGGGCGTGATGCTCGTCGAGGAACTTCACCGGATCGAATCCCGCCGCCGTGAAGTGCCCGATGTCCAGGTTGATGGCGATGTACTCCGACTTACCCCGCATGGCGGCGGCGAAATCGTCGGGCGTCGCGAACTCGTTGGGGCGGATTCGCGAATGGTTGTGCATGCCTACCGAGATCTTGTACTTGCGCGCGAATGGATCGATCCGCGCGGCCACCGAAACGGTCGACGAGGCTGTGATGCGGGCGAGTCCCATGGCGTGCGCGATCCGGAAGCCGTTCTCAATCTCCAGATCGCTCCAATCGTCGCGGAAACTGTAGTTGAGCGCGTACAGCACGACGCCCGCCGAGTCGAACTTCCGCCGCACCTGCTTCATCTGATCGAGCGGAGGGTTCTGGCGGAAGGCGGCGAGCGCTTCCTTTCCCTCCGGTTCGATGTGGATGGAGGCCAGTTCGCAATAGCCTAGGCCCGTCTTCTTGCAGGCGTCGATGGCGGTGTCCACGTTGCGGGGCCCGATGGCCCGGAAACTGTAAGACTGGGCCCCCAACATGACGCCCTTCACCTTGGAATCGAGGCGGGCGCCCAGGGCGGAAAGCGGCGAGGCCAGCGCCAGCTTCGCGAAATCGCGGCGAGTGTGCATGGTGGCGATTGTCGCACGGGGCCGGTGGACGTTATCGGGCGGGGGCGCCGATCAGAAGTTGTACTCGCACTCGATGGCGTTGATGGTGACGGCGATGCGCTCCACCAGATCCTCATCCACCACCGGCTCCTCGCCTTCCAGGGGACGGTTCACCACCGCGTAGCCCAGGTGCGCCGCCGTCGAGCAGGCCAGTTGCACGATGGTGATGATCGGCGATTGCAGACCCTGCGACTCATGGTGGCGCTCGGCGGCTTCGACGACGAACTCGGGCAGGAACCACGAGCGGGCGATCCAGGCGCCTGCCGCCCGATGGTCGATGCCGAAGGCGGCTCGTTCGGCGGCGAATACATCCCCCGGCTCCTCCGCGATCGCTTCATACTGATCCGGGGCGTTGACGGCCAGGGCGAGCCGTCCGATGTCGTGCATGAGCGCGGCCGTGTAGGCATGGTCCGGATCGACGTCAAAGCTGCAGGCGAACTCCTTGCCGGCGATGGCGCAGGCCAGATTGTGACGCCAGCATCGGCGCACAATGGCGCTGCCGGCGGCGCGCCGCAGCAGTTTCGACATCGTCAGAGTGAGCACCAGGCCGCTGACGCGCGTGGCGCCAAGCATCGAGATCGCCTGCATCACGGTGTTGCAGTGGTAGCGCCCGCCGAGCGGAGAGTTGGCCATGCGCAGGACCTCCGCGGCGAGCGCCGCGTCGGTGTTCAACACCCGCGCCACCTCGACGAAACTCACGCCTTCCTTGGACAGCAACTGCATCAACCGGCCCGCGGCCGGCGGGAACGGGGGCAGATTCCGCAGAGCGGGCGGCGCCGCTGCGGTGGAACCTGTAACAACCACTGCTTTCCATATCGACGCCGACGACGGAATGTTGAGCCATGGCGCGCGGAGGCCGACGGTGTTATAAACAGACAGATATGTCCGATTTGATGGCTCGATTCACCCAGGCCCAGGCGGATGCGAACCAACTGGCTTCGCGTCCGGACGATCAAACCATGCTGAAACTGTACGCCTTGTACAAGCAGGCCACGGTTGGGGATGCGACGGGGGACCGGCCCGGCGTGTTCGACTTTGTGAGGCGGGCGAAGTTCGACGCATGGTCGGCGGTGGAGGGGACCTCGAAAAACGATGCGATGAAGCAGTACATTGCGCTGGTGGCGTCGCTGGGGCGGTAGGGACGGGCGGGATCGACGATCGGGGACGCTGTGAAAAAAGTACTGACATCGATGTTTGGTTTGGTCATCGCCGGGGCCTGCCTGTTCGGATCGGCGGGCCGGCTGGATTGGGCGAACGCGTGGGTGCTGCTGGGCCTCAACCTGGCGGCCGGCGTGGTGAGTTCGATCATCATCGCGAGCGACGCGGGGTTGAACGCCGAACGCAGCAACGTGAAGGCGGGCAAGGATTGGGATAAGCCGATTGTGGCGGTGGTGGTGCTGATCGGCCCGATGGCGACGTGGATCACGGCGGGCCTGGACGAGAGGTTTCACTGGTCGGGCGCGATGGCGGGGGCGGCGATGGCGGCGGGAGTGGCGATCGCGGCGATGGCGGCGGCGTTGATTGCGTGGTCGATGTACGCCAACCGGTTCTTTTCCGCGGTGGTGCGGATTCAGCGGGATCGGGGGCATGTGGTGATTTCGGACGGGCCGTATGGATTCGTGCGGCATCCGGGCTACGCGGGAATCGCGGCCTTCACGCTGGCGACGCCGTTGATCCTGAATTCGCGATGGGCGTTTCTGCCGGCGGCGTTGACGGCGGGGGCGAGCGTGTTGCGGACGGCGCTCGAGGATCGCACGCTGCGCCGGGAACTGGATGGGTACGCCGAGTACGCGGGACGGGTGAGGAGCCGGCTGATTCCGTTGATTTGGTGACGGCGGCAAGCGGTTGGCGGCGCGCGCTCCCGTACAATAGGTCATGGCGATACGCGTAGCGCTTCACCATAAGACCAGCTATCATTACGACCGGCTCGTAAAGCTCTCACCTCAAATCATCCGGTTGCGTCCGGCCGCGCACTGCCGCACCCCGGTAATCAGCTACTCGCTCAACGTCGAGCCCAAACCGCACTTTCTGAACTGGCAGCAGGATCCGCAGAACAATCACCTGGCCCGCGTCGTTTTTCCCGACCCCGTCCACGACTTCTCCGTCGAAGTGGACCTTGTCGCGGAAATGGTGGTGATCAACCCGTTCGACTTTTTCCTGGAGCCGGCGGCGGAGAAGTACCCATTCGTGTACGAGGCGTGGCTCGAGGAGGAGCTTGCGCCCTTCCGGCAACTGCACGCAGCGGGACCGTTGTTTCAGGAGTACCTGGCGGCGATTCCGCGGGGCGAGCGGCACTCGGTGAACTTCCTGGTGGACCTGAATCAACGCCTGCAGCACGATATCCGCTATGTGATCCGCATGGAGCCGGGCGTTCAGGCGGCCGAGGAGACGCTCGCGAAACGAAGCGGATCCTGCCGGGACAGCGCGCTGCTGC
This sequence comes from Acidobacteriota bacterium, assembly GCA_018268715.1. Classification (GTDB taxonomy): domain Bacteria; phylum Acidobacteriota; class Terriglobia; order Bryobacterales; family Bryobacteraceae; genus TMP-7. Next base: position 85,162 of record JAFDVZ010000024.1, read on the forward strand.
TGATGCAACTGCTGCGCCATCTGGGGTTGGCCGCCCGCTTCGTGTCGGGCTACCTGGTGCAGTTGAAGCCCGATGTGAAGCCCTTGGAGGGGCCGGCGGGAACCGATCACGATTTCACGGACCTGCACGCCTGGACCGAGGTGTACCTGCCCGGCGCCGGATGGGTGGGCCTGGATCCCACTTCCGGACTGTTCGCCGGCGAGGGACACCTGCCGGTGGCCGCCACGCCCGAGCCGATGTCGGCCGCGCCGATCACCGGAATGGTGGAGCCGTGCGAGGTCGAGTTCCAGCACGAGATGAAAGTGACGCGCATTCACGAGGACCCGCGCGTCACCTTGCCCTATACCGACTCGCAGTGGAATCGCATCGAGGCGCTGGGCCACCGCATCGATGAAGATCTGAAGAAGGGCGATGTCCGGTTGACCATGGGCGGCGAGCCAACCTTCGTCGGCGCCGAGAATACCGATGCGCCGGAGTGGAATAACGCCGCGCACGGCGAACAGAAGCGCCGGCTGGCGGGGGACCTGCTGACACGGCTGCGCGACCGCTTCGCCTATGGCGCGGTGCTGCATTACGGGCAGGGCAAGTGGTATCCCGGCGAATCGCTGCCGCGGTGGGCGCTGACCTGTATGTGGCGCAAGGATGGAGCGCCGCTGTGGCGCAATTACGCGCTGCTGGCCGACGATCAGCACGTGTACCACTTCACCGATGTCGACGCTCGCCGGTTCGCCGAGACGCTTTCGCGCAACCTGGAGCTGGAGCCCGAGTTCGTCCAGCCGGCCTATGAGGACCCGATTCATTATCTGGCCAAGGAGGGGCGGCTGCCGGTGAACGTCGAGCCGGGCGCCGAGGAATTGGCTGAGCCGGAGGAGCGCGAACGGCTGCGGCGGGTCTTTATCGAGCGCGGGCTCGACCAGCCGGTGGGCTATGTGTTGCCGCTGGCCCGGCGATGGGGCAAGAATGGGCCGGAGTGGCAATCCGGGCTGTGGATGCTGCGGTCGCAGCACCTGCGGCTGTTGCCGGGCGATTCGCCGTTGGGGTTGCGGTTGCCGCTCGAGTCGCTGCCGTGGGTGGCGGAGGAGTTTCGGGAGAACCTGTATCCGATGGATCCGTTCGCGCCGGCGCGGCCGCTGCCTCGGCGACAGAGCCGGTTCCAGGTGGATTTCAGCCCCCGGGACCGCTCGCAGCGCATCGCCGAGCAGAAGGCGGAGAGCGGGGCTCGGACGCCGAAGCAGTATGGTCCACCGCCTCGGACGGCGTTGTGTGTCGAGGCTCGACGGGGCCGGATCCACATCTTCCTGCCGCCGCTGGGATCGCTCGAGGATTTCTGCGAGTTGCTGTGGTCGCTCGAGAATACGGCGGCGGAGACGAGCATTCCGATCATCCTCGAAGGCTATGCGCCGGCGTGGGATTCGCGGATCGAGAGCTTCAAGATTACGCCGGACCCGGGCGTGATCGAGGTGAACGTCCAGCCGGCCAAGAGCTGGGACCAACTGGTCCGCAATACGACGATTTTGTACGAGGAGGCGCACCTATCGCGGCTGGCCACCGAGAAGTTCATGCTGGATGGGCGGCATTCGGGCACCGGCGGCGGCAACCACATTGTCGTCGGCGCGGCGACTCCCGCCGATAGCCCGTTCCTGCGGCGGCCGGACCTGCTGCGCAGCCTGATCGCGTATTGGCTGAACCATCCGTCGCTCTCCTATCTGTTCAGCGGGCTGTTTATCGGGCCGACCAGCCAGGCGCCGCGCGTCGATGAGGCGCGGCAGGACGCGGTGCACGAACTCGAGCTCGCGTTCACCGAGATTCCAGAGCCCGAGCAGGGGCCTTGTCCGCCGTGGATTGTAGACCGCATCCTGCGCAACCTGCTGGTGGATGTCACGGGCAACACCCATCGGGCCGAGTTCTGCATCGACAAGCTGTACTCGCCGGATTCGATCACGGGGCGGCTGGGGTTGGTGGAGTTTCGCGCCTTTGAGATGCCGCCGCATGCGCGCATGAGCCTGACCCAGCAGTTGCTGCTGCGCACGCTGATCGCCTGGTTCTGGAATCAGCCGTATCGCGAGAGGCTGGTGCGGTGGGGCACGCGATTGCACGACGAGTTCATGCTGCCGTGGTTTGTCGATCGGGATTTCCGGACGGTCATCGACGAGGTGAACCGGGCCGGGTATCCGCTGGAGGCCGAGTGGTTCGCGCCGCACTTCGAGTTCCGCTATCCGGTGTTCGGCCGAGTGCAGTACCTGGGCATCGAACTGGAGCTGCGGCAGGCCACCGAGCCGTGGCATGTGCTGGGGGAGGAGGCGACTTCCGGCGGAACGGCGCGCTATGTCGATTCTTCGGTGGAGCGGCTGCAAGTCCGGGTGAGAGGTTTGGTGGGAGAACGGTACTCGATTACTTGCAACGGGCGCCGCGTCCCACTGCATCCGACCGGGACCAACGGCGAATATGTGGCTGGAGTCCGGTTCAGGGCCTGGCAGCCGGCGTCCTGTCTCCATCCGACGATACCGATACACACGCCGTTGGTGTTCGACATCGTGGATTCCTGGTCCGGACGATCGATCGGCGGGTGCACGTACCATGTCGCACACCCGGCCGGAAGGAACTACGAGACGTTCCCCGTGAATTCGTACGAGGCCGAGGCGCGGCGAATCGCGCGCTTCTTCGGAATCGGGCATACGCCGGGTCCGGTCGCGGCGGCGAGCCGTGACGCGAACCCGGAATTTCCGATGACGCTCGATCTTCGCCGACCGGTGACCCGTTCTCTTGTTACACTCGCGAGATAAGGCCGTGATCTCTGAAGCCGCCGGGTTTGGGCTCCGTCTCGAAAACTACAGTCCACTGACGCACCACTTTGACGAAATGGTGGGGGCGGATGGCGCCCCGCGTTCGCACTGGGCGCGGGTAGTCAACTTTTTGAGCTCCCTGAACCGCGAGGGGTTGGCCCATCGCTGGGACGAGGGACGCCGGGTGATCCAGCAGAACGGCATCACCTACAACGTCTACGGCGATCCGCTCTCGGTCGACCGGCCGTGGCCGCTCGATCCCATTCCGCTGATCCTCGATCCGGCGGAATGGGCTTCCATCGAAGCGGCCATCATTCAACGGGCCACGTTGCTCAACGCCATTCTCAAGGATCTGTACGGTCCGCAGCGCCTGCTCTACGATCGCCAGTTGCCCGCCGAACTGGTGCTCGCGCACCCCTCCTACCTGAGGCAGTGCCACGGAGTGATGCAGCCGGGCGGCTCGTTCCTGCACCTGTATGCGGCGGACCTGGCGCGGTCGCCCGATGGGAAGTGGTGGGTGATCGCGGACCGGGCGCAGGCGCCGTCGGGCACCGGTTACGCGCTCGAAAACCGCATGGTCAGCAACCGCACCATGCCGGACCTGCTGAGCCGCAGCAATGTCCGACCGCTCGAGGAGTTTTTCCAGACGCTAATGCGGACGCTGCTCGAAATCGCGCCGTCGCATCGCGAGAATCCGCGCGTCGTGCTGTTGACGCCGGGCCCCTATAACGAAACGTACTTCGAACATGCGCTGCTGGCGCGGCGGCTGGGGATTTCGCTGGTGGAGGGCGGAGACCTGGTGGTCAGGGACCGGCGGGTGTTCCTGAAGACGCTCGGCGGATTGCTGCCGGTGGACGTGATCCTGCGCCGGCAGGACGACAGTTTCTGCGACCCGCTCGAATTGCGGGCGGATTCGCTGCTGGGCGTGCCCGGGCTGTTGCAGGCGATTCGCGACGGGCACGTGGCGGTGGCGAACATGCTGGGCAGCGGCGTGGCGGAAACGGCCGCGCTCTCGGCCTTCCTGCCCGGATTGTGCAAGCACCTGCTGTCGGAAGAGCTGAAGATGCCTTCGGTGGCCACGTGGTGGTGCGGCCAGGACGTCCCCAAACAGTATGTACTGGACCATCCCGGCGGGTTGGTGATCAAGCCGGCGCTGCGCGCCCGCCGCGAACCGCCCGTATTTATCGACAAGCTGAGCGACGCCGACCGCCGCCAGTTCCTGGCGAAGCTGAAGTCGCGGCCGCAGGAGTATGTCGCGCAGGAACAGGTGGCGCTGGGGACTACGCCGGTGTGGAACTCGCACGGGCTGCTGCCCCGCCACTTCGTGTTGCGCGTGCACGCCGTCGCCACCCGTGGGACTTACGCCGTCCTGCCCGGTGGATTGACGCGCTTTTCCGCCTCCAAGGATTCGCTGGTGGTTTCGGTGCAGAGCGGCGGCGGCAGCAAGGACGCCTGGGTGCTCAGCAAGGGCCCTGTGCCTCCGATGCCGCCTCCCCAGCCGAGGTCGCTGGTCACCGACATCAACCGCGCCACGTTCGACCTGCCCAGCCGGGTCGCGGACAACCTGTTCTGGATGGGCCGCTACGCCGAACGGGTGGATTTCGGCATACGGCTGGTGCGCGGTGGACTGGTCCGGGTGGCGCGCGAATCGCGCACGAATCAGGATCTGTCGGCCATCTGCGACGTATTGCAGGGCCTGGGTTATCTGGAGGATCCGGAGGCGCGGCTGGAGGTCTCGATTCTCGCCAAGGAACTGGACACCCTGGTGACGGATCCCGAGCGCCGGGGCGGCCTGCTGTGGACGTTGAACAAGATGCACCGGCTGGGCTGGCTGCTGCGCGACCGCATCTCGGCCGACACCTGGCTGGTGCTGAGCCGCCTGACGCAGAAGTTCGTGGAGCCGCTGCCCGGGGATCCGTTCCGCCGAAGCGCCGCCATCGACCTGCTGGACCGTTCCATCCTGCGTCTTTCCGCCTTCAGCGGCTATGTGATGGAAGCCATGACGCGCGGCGCGGGCTGGGCCTTCCTCGACATCGGACGCCGGTTGGAGCGCGCCGTGCAGGTGCTCGAAATGCTCCGCTTCGGCCTGGCGCTGGGCGTGGAGGACAACGAGGCGGACCGCCTGGAGGCCCTGCTCGAGGTCTCCGACAGCATCATCACCTACCGTTCGCGGTATATGTCATCCATGCAGCCGGAGCTGGTGGTGGACCTGCTGCTGCTCGACGAGGCCAACCCGCGCTCGGTGGCGTTCCAGTTGGCCCGCCTGCAGGAGCATATCGAGCGATTGCCCGGCGCCGCCGACCTGCGCACGCGGCCCGAATACAAGACCGGCCTGGAGGCCATGTCGAAGGTGCGGTTGGTGGAACTCGATCATCTGATGGGACTCGACCGGCGAGGGCGGCGCACCCGGCTGCAGGTGCTGCTGCGAAGCGTCGCCAATAATCTGCAGCAGTTGTCCGAGCAGTTGAACCGCGCGTATCTGATCCACGCTTTGCCCATCCGGCAGGCCACCCAGGGTTAAGATGCGCTACCGCACCCGGCACACCACCACCTATCTTTACGGCGAGCCGGTCTCGCTGTGTCACAACGAGGTCCGGCTGACGCCGCGCGACGCCAGCGGGCAGACGCTTGTCGAATACAACCTGGACATCCTGCCGAGGCCCGAGTCCGTGGCCAGCCGGTTGGATTATTTCGGCAATCCCACCAGCTTTTTCTGTGTGGACGAGCCGCACACGCGGCTGGAGATTTCGGCTGAAAGCGTCGTCGAAATCAGCCCTCGCACCGTGCCCGCCAAGGGCGCGACGCCGGCGTGGGAGACGGCGCGGGACGCGATTCGCGAAGAGATCGACGCCTTCCAGTTCGTCTTCGACTCCGTGTTCGTGCGCACCGGCGACGACTTCGCCGCTTACGCCGAACCATCGTTCCCGGCGGGACGGCCCGTGTTTGACGCCGCCCTGGACCTGTGCACGCGCATCTACCGCGACTTCAAGTATCAGCCGCAATCCACCCAGGTGGACACCCCGGTGGAGCAGGCCCTGAAAGCCCGCCGCGGCGTGTGCCAGGACTTCGCGCAGGTGATGATCGCCTGTGTGCGCTCCATGGGGCTGGCGGCGCGCTATGTCAGCGGCTACCTGCGCAGCGGCAAGGATCGCGTTGGGGCGGAGGCGTCGCACGCCTGGGTTTCGGTGTACTGTCCCGGCCACGATTGGGTCGATTTCGATCCGACCAACAACCGGCTGGCGGGACTGGGCGAGCACGTCACGCTCGCCTGGGGGCGCGACTTCACCGATGTGAGCCCCATGAAGGGCGTCATGGTGGGCGGCGGCGAACACCTGGTCCACGTGTCGGTGGGCGTCGTTCCGGAGAGAAATCGGACGGAATAATTCGCCGGGCCTCCGTCATTTCTGCACACGGAGGGACGATGCGATACGTAATCATCGGCAACGGCGTGGCGGGCGTCACCGCGGCCTTCGCCATCCGCGAGCGCCTGGACGACGCCGCGATCACCGTCATCAGCGCCGAAAGCGACTACTTCTTTTCGCGCACCGCCTTGATGTACGCGTTCATGGACCGCCTGACTCCGCGCGACCTGGAGCCGAATGAACGCAAGGTCTACGACCGGCAGCGCATCGAGCGGGTGCGGGGCCTTGTGACGGACCTCGACGCGGGCGCCCACACGCTGACGCTCGAAAGCGGCGCGCGCATTCCCTACGACCGCCTGCTGATTGCCGCCGGATCGCGGCCGAATCGTCCCAACTGGGCCGGGATGGACGCGGTGCGCGACGGGCTGGTGAACTTCGTCACCCTGCAGGACCTGGAGCAGTGCGAACGGCTGACCAAGAGGGGCGGACGCGCGGTGGTGGCGGGCGGCGGGTTGATTGGCGTCGAACTTGTCGAGTGCCTGCACCACCACGGCATGGACGTGACGTTCCTGGTCCGCGACCCGTGGTATTGGCCCGCCGCGCTGGGCGAGGCCGAAGGCCGCATGATCAGCGAACACATCGGCCGGCATGGCGTGTCCATCACGCATCAGGAGGCGATTGCGCGCGTGCTGACGGATGCCGCGGGCAAGGTGACCGGCGTCGTGACGGAATCGGGCAAGCGGTTGGACTGCGATCTGCTGGGCGTCACCGTTGGCGTACACCCGGCCACCGAGTGGCTTTCCGGCGTGCGCACGCCGCCTGAAACCGGCCGCGGCGTCGTGGTGGACCGCGCGTTCCGCACGTCCCTGCCCGATGTCTGGGCCGCGGGCGATTGCGCGGAGATTCGCGCCGAGGGCCGCGCGCCGCTGGTGGAACAGATCTGGTACAGCGCGAAACGACAGGGCGAGGCGGCCGCGAAATCCATGCTGGGCGACGGGGTCGCTTACGCTCCGCCGATCTTCTATAACAGTTCGAAATTCTTCGAGATCGAGTACACCACGGTGGGCTCGTTCCGGGCGGCCGGTTCGCGCGAATTCTACGCGCGCGTCCTGGGCAAGGAAGTGAGCGTGCGCATCGCCGAGGCCGATGGCGCGGTGGCGGGCTTCAACATGTTGGGCTCGCGCTGGAATCACACCGTGTTCGAACGCTGGATCGCGGAGCGCCGGCCGCTTGCCTGGTGCATGGACCGTCTGCATCAGGCGCAATTCGACTTCGAGTTTGGCCGCCAGGACCTGACCGATATCCGCCGTCAGTTCGCCGCGCGCCGGATGGAGGCCGCCGCATGATCCGGCAGACCGCGCGCGACCGCATCGCGCACGACCTTACCCATCGCGGCGTCAGCGCGTGGCTGCTGGCGGGGGCCATCACCGCGTTCTACCTGGCGCTCTATTACACGGAGTTCTTCACCGGCGTGGCGAAGGCCGTGGGGCTCGACAGCAAATGGACGTTGTATGGGCTGCTGTACACGCTGGCCGTCGTCACGGGAGGCGTGTTCATGATTCGGCGCTACCGGCATAACCGCTACCAGGTGGTGCGCACCTCGGTGGTGATGGCGGTGCAGACGACGCTAGCGTTTTCCGTGCCGCAGATCCTGAAGATGGTGCACCAGCCCGAGTATTACTTCAGCTACCTGTGGCCGTTGAAGCTCGACTACGGCACGCCGGGCTACCTGTTCCACCTGCCGCTCGGCTACATCCTGTACAGCGTCGTGGGGTCGTTGATCCTGGTTCCGCTGGCCGCCGCGCTGTTCGGCAAGCGCTGGTACTGTTCGTGGATCTGCGGCTGCGGCGGCTTGGCGAACACGGCGGGGGAGCCGTTCCGCCACCTTTCGAACAAGTCGTCCGCCGCCTGGAAGTTCGAGAAGTTCAGTATCCACACGGTGCTGGGTGTTTGCCTGCTTCTTACCGGGCTGCTGTTTGCCACCTACGGCGCGGGCAATCGCTATCCGATGCTGGCGAAGTACACCTATGAGTATCAGAGCTGGTATGGCTTCATCGTGGTGGCGATGTTGTCGGGCATTGTCGGCGTGGGCGCTTACCCGATCGGCGGCACGCGCGTGTGGTGCCGCTTCTTCTGTCCCATGGCGGCGCTGCTCGGCCTGACGCAGAAGGTGGGCCGCTACCGGATCACGGTGAAGGACAACATGTGCATCTCCTGCGGCATGTGTTCCAAGTACTGCGAGATGGGCATCGACGTTCGATCGTACGCGCAGGCCAATACGAGCTTCACCAGGGCCTCCTGCGTGGGTTGCGGACTGTGTGCGGAAGTGTGTCCGCGCGGCGTGTTGCGGCTCGAGAACGTATCGCGCCCCGCGCCTCAGGAGCGCCTGGTGCAGATCGCCGCGGCCGGACGGTAGGCCGGTGGCGTCCCTTCAGCCAAAAAAGAAGGGGGCCGTCGCCGGCCCCCTCCTGCTGCTGCTTTGCGCGCCTCTCGTATCAGAACTTGAAGCGCAGCGACAACGCCAGGTGCCGAGCCTGCACCTGCGCGCTCTGAATCGTGCCGAACGCGGAGTTGGTGTTCACCCCGCTCGCGAAATTCAGATTGAGCGTGGTGTTCGGATTGCTCGGGTTGAAGTGGTTGAGCAGGTTGAAGGTCTCAACGCGGAACTCCAGCGTCTTGCCTTCGCGGATCGTCACCTGCTTGGATAGCGACATGTCCAGCGTCCACAGCCACGGACCGTAGAACAGCGTCGGCGGCGTGTTGCCGATGCCCAGCGAGTTCGCCGCCGGCAGCGTGAAGTTCGCCGCGTTCAACGGAACCTGCAACCGCGGATCCTCCGTCGCCGACGGCAGGCCCGACGACAGATAGATGCTGTTCCCCATCTGGCAGCGGAACGGCATGTACGCCGTCGGCGTGCCCGTCCAGAACTGCGAAGGGGCGCTCGTCGCCGAACAGCTCACCGTGTACGGCGTGCCCGCGAAAATCGAGCCGTTGCCGTTCAGGTGCCACCCGTCCATCACCGCCTTGCCAATCCAGTTGTTCGCCACGCGGTTGGCCAGGTTGGGCGCGTCATAGCCGAAGTTGAAGTTGATCGCGTGCCGCCGGTTCACCACGTTCTTGGTCAGGTCCTGGCTGACGAACTGCCACAACGTCGTCTGGCTCGAGTTGTTGAAGTCGATCGTCCGCGACCAAGTGTAGTTCGCGTTCCACTGCACCTTGCCCGCGCGCCGGTTCAACTGCATCTGCAGCGAGTTGTAGTTGTTCGTATAGCTGTGCGTGAAGTCGATCACATTGCCGATGCCCGCGTAGCCCGCCAGCGCGCGGATCAGGTTGGTCGAATAGAAGCTCGGATTGGCCGGGTTCGAGGTCGGATCGATGAACCGCGTCTGGGGGCAGCCTCCCTGGATCGGGTTGGCGCAGCCGGTGGGCTTCCACGTCGTCAGCGGAGCGATGGCGTTGCTGTCGTACATCTCGCCATACCCGTTCTTCAAGGCGTTGCCCACGTAGGACACGTCCATGATCATGTGGAACGGCAGTTCGCGCTGGATGCCCAGGCTGTAGTTATAGGTGCGCTGCGGCTTGTCGTCCTGCGATCCGCCGATCAGGTTCTGCGGCGTGAACACCGTCTGCGAGCCGGTCAGTTGCTGGAAGCTCGTGTACACGATGGTCGGCGCCAGGAACGTCGGCGGCACCATCATCGGGCCCTGGCCCGCGCTCAGCGCGCCGATATAGTCCACCGTCCAGTTGCGGCCCGTGATGATGCCGAAGCCGCCGCGGATGGCCGTCTTGCCGTCGCCGAACACGTCCCACGCAAACCCGGCGCGCGGCGACACCTGGATCGGCGCCACGTTCCAGAAATGGCTCTTGTAATACTTGATGCCCGAATACGGCAGGCTGCCCGCCGCGTACGACGCCGTGTCGAACGTGCCTTGCCGCACGTACGGGAACACCTGGCCCGTTTTCGGATTGACGGCGATCTTGCTGGCCGCCGGACAGGCCCCCGACACCGTCACGGAGCAGGCCGGGAACAGAAGCTGGCCGGCTTTGCTCGCGTCAAAGGACGCCTGGTCGAACAGGCCCAGGGTCGCCCCCGCGCTGTTCAGATCGCCCACGCGGTAGAACCGGGCGCCGTAGTCGAACGTCAACCGGCGCGTGGCCTTGTAGGTGTCCTGCAAGTACCATTCGAACTGCGTATAGCGCGCGTGGTTCACCAGCTTGGTGTTGTCGTCGCCATAGGCGAAGATGCTGCCCACCATGGCGTTGGCGTAGGGATAGCCCGCGTCCAGCGGATTCGCGCGGTCCGAGCCGAAATAGTACGTGCCAGCGGCGTTGTACACCGAGTACACGCTCACGTTGCGCGCCATCCGCTCGTAGTAGAAGCCCGCTTTCAACGTGTGCGAACCCTTCACCCACGTCACCTTGTCCTGAATGGTCACCAACTGGTCGGTTCCCGTGAACGGCCAGCGGCTGTCCAGGCTGAACGTCGGCGCGTTGGTCACGCCAAGGCCGGAGGACTGCGCGCTGTAGTTCGACGGCAGGCCGAAGTTCACCGCCGGCAGCAGGTTCAGGTAGTTGCTCGAAGCGTTGATGCGCGGCAAGGTCAGCGCGTTGCCGTTCACGTCCTTAAGCGGCAGCAGGCTCTGCGCATAGGTCCGCACGCCGCCGTTGTTCTTGTTCTGGCTCGCATCGTCCAGCGGTCCCACGCCTTGCAGGCCGCGGTTGATGCCGAAGCTGATTTCGTTGATCAGCGTGGGGCTGATGGTGTGGATCAACGTGCCCAACGCGCCCGCGCTCTGCACGTGGTAACTGGCCGGGAACTGGCCCCACGCGCCGCCCGGGGGTCCGACAGTCACGTTGTAGCCGTTCTGCGCCTGATAGTCCTGCAACAGCCGGACGTAGGCCATCAACTTCTGCGAGATGGCGTAGTCCATGCGCAGGATCTTGTCGTCGAGCGGACGCAACTGCTGCTGCGGGAAGCGGAAGTTATACTGCTTCTGCCCGGTCGGGTCCAGCGCCAGCCCCGCCGGATCCGGAGTCGGGAACAGGTTCAGCATCGCCTGCCCGATCGGGTTGATGCGCGTGGCGGGGATGATGTTGCCCGGGAACTGCTGCTGCGTCGTCGGGTCGTAGACCGGAATCTGCGCGCCCGCCGTGGTCACCGTCTTTGAGAAATCGCCCTGCTTTTCGAGCGTCGTCGGCATCGTGTAGGTGGCGAAGCTCGTCGTGTTGTTGAACAGCTTGTCGTAGGAGAAGAAGAAGAACACCTTCTGCCGCGACTTGTTGAAGGACGTGCCCGGGATGATCAGCGGACCGCCGATGGTGCCGCCGAAGTTCTGGTAACGATAACGCGGCCGGACGACCTTGGTCTTGTTGTTAAACCATTCGTTGGCGTTCAGGCTCTCGTGCCGGTAGTAGTCATAGGCGCTGCCGTGGAACTGTGGCGTGCCCGCCTTGGTGGTGACGGTCAACTGGCCCGCGGTGCGGCCGCCGTATTCGGCCGTGTAGTTGGAAACCAGCAGCTTCACTTCGCCGATGGCGTCCACCGACGGGTTGATGTAGCCGGTGTTCAGGTTGCCCGAATCCTGGCTGGCCGCCCCGTCCATGTTGAGGATGATCTGGCCCTGCCGTCCGCCGTTGACGCCGGGGACGCCGCCGCCGTTCCAGCCGCGGTAGTCGTAGCTCTGCGCCAGCGACTGCGTGCCGGGCAGCGTCATGATCAGGCTGACTGGATTGCGGCCGCGCGTGGGAGTGTCTTCAATCTGCTTGAGGCCGATGTCCACTGAGCGGTCCGAACTGTCGGTGGCCACGTGAACGGCGTTGGCCGTCACTTCCACCGTGGCGGTCAGGTCTCCCACCTGGAGCGCGATGTCGTGCAGGTCCACGCGTTCCTGGGCGGCTACGCTGATGCCCTTCTGCTCGTGGGTCTTGAAGCCCGCCATCGCGATTCTGAGGGTGTAGGTTCCGGGAACCAGGCCCGTGAAAATGAACGCGCCGTTCGTGCTCGTGGTGAACGAGCGATCGGTCTTTGAAAGATCGTGGATCAGGTGCACCGTGGCGTTGGCGACGGCCGCGCCGCTGGCGTCGGTCACGTCGCCGGAAAGTTGTCCCGTTACGCTCTGGGCGTGCGCCGCCGGCAGCATCGCCGCCAGCAGGAACAACACACCTATGAATAGGCGAAGTCTATGCATGACTAACCTCTTTTGCTGTCGAATTCAATCGGAAGGCTACAGCACGGTTGTGCGATGTGGGTAGATTGCTCGCCCGGTGGAGCGATTGTGGACGCGAACCACCCACCATTGCGGTTCGTAAGTTCGCGAACGAGTTTGGCGGAGGTGTTGAAAAGGCGGCGCTTTGCGCCTTGGGCTCCAACCCCTGCCCGGTCGACCAGCCGGCCCGAAATCCAGCTGGACTCTTGCCGCAAGATCGCCGCCTGTATGAACGGCGACACAGCCGGCGAGACGAATTCGACCAGTGTTAGCTTCACGTCAACATTTCGGAAGCCATCCAACAGCCGTCAGACACAACATTTCTTCGGATGCGCCCCCGCCAACCCCTGTCGCGGCATTTTATCGGAATGGGAATGCCGGTGCAACAAGGGGGGAGAATTCGGCCTGGCGAGTTCGTCCCGCGGCGCTGTCTGGCGACCACGTGAAGTGGGTGGTTATTCTGACTCGACGGCCGCGGACATGTGACGCCGGCTGATTCCGAGAGCGCGGAGTCGCGAGGCCAGCGTGTTCGGGTTGACGCCCAACAGGTCCTCCGCGCCGCCCTGTCCGGAGACTCGTCCGCCCGCCGCCTGGAGAGCGCTTAGCAGGTTCTCGCGCTCCATCGTCCGCCACTGAGAGTCGCTGTGAAACGCCCGGACCGACGGCTCACGAACAACGGCGGATGGACCAGCGCCACGCGCCTGGCCGACGTCAAAGCTCAGGGGTCCGCCGCGCGCCAGGATCACCGCGCGCTCCACCACGTTTTGCAGCTCGCGCACGTTGCCCGGCCACGGGTACGCCGCCAGTCGCGCGATCTCCTTTACCGGGAGCCGGGACTCGGGAGCGTGGATGCGAAGGCAGGCCTGACGTACAAAGTGGGCCGCCAACAGTCCGATGTCCTCGCGCCGCTCGCGAAGCGGCGGGACGCTGAGCGGGAATACGCTGAGACGGTAATACAGATCCAGGCGGAACCTGCCGGCGGCGCATTCCTCCAATAAGTCCCGATTGGTGGCGGCGATAACTCGCACGTTCACGCGCCGGGTGTGATCCTCGCCCACGCGTTCATACTCGCCCTCCTGCAACACGCGCAGCAACTTCGATTGCAGGTCGAGCGGGATCTCTCCAATTTCGTCCAGCAACAAGGTTCCGCCATCGGCCAGTTGGAATCGACCGACGCGGTCGCGAATGGCGCCTGTGAAGGAGCCTTTGACGTGGCCGAAGAATTCGCTCTCGAACAGTTCCTTCGGAATCGATCCGCAGTTCACCCGGATCATGGGTTTCGCTACGCGGCGGCTGCGCTGGTGAATGGCGCGCGCTATCAGTTCCTTCCCCGTGCCGGACTCGCCCTGGATCAGGACGTTGGAGTCGGTCTGGGCCACCAGGTCGATCTGCTCGAGCACGCGCCTCAACGCGGGACTGTTGCCGAGGATATCCCGAAACTCGCCGGCCTCCACCACTTCTTCCCGCAAGTAATCGCGCTCCTGCTCCAGTTGTTCGCGCAGGCTGTCGATCTGCTGGAACGCGCGGCAGTTCCCGATCGCCACCGCCGCGTGGGCGGCGAAGTTGCGGAGCCAGTCCAGCGTGGCCTCATTGGGATGCACGCGAAGGAATACGGCCATGACGCCCACGATGCCGCCGCGAAATCGCAGCGGGTGTCCCACAAAACCTTCGATGTGTTCGCGCCGCGCCCAGTCGCGGTCCATCTCCGCGTCGCGAACGGCCTGAATGTCGCGGATCATCACGGCTTCGCCGGCGCGCGCCATGTGCGCCAGCTTTCTCTCTGAAGTGAGCGCCACGCGGTGGTGCGAGCCGTCGGTCCGCGTCCAATCAGCGCCCGGCGCCAACGGTCTGCCGCCGCTGGCCCGCATGTGCAACGCCGTCGCTTCGCCACCCGCCTTGCAGGCCGGGCACTCGGCGTCGCGGTCGAGAAACCAGATGCGAGCGAGCGCCGCGTGTTCGTTGTCCAGGATCGCTTCAATGATCTGTCCCAGAACGGACGCCGGACCCTCGGCTTGAGCGATCGAGAGGACGACGGATTGAAGGTCCATGACGAAATATCACGAATTTGTGGGCTCTTATTCCCGGGCTCGTGAAGATTCACAAACCGGCTGGGGCAAGTTGTTGATTCGAGGTGGCGGGTTTTGGCTCGCCGCGTGCGCTTGCTGTTGCGCGCGGCCAAGGCCGCCCAGAAAAGGAAGAAACAGTGAAATACAAGTACGCGGATGTCGACGGCCTGAACATCTTCTACCGGGAAGCAGGCGACCCTGGGAAACCGGCGATGGTGCTTCTGCACGGATTCCCATCGTCCTCCTTCATGTATCGAAACCTGATGCCCGCGCTGGAGGATCAGTTCTATCTCATCGCTCCCGACTATCCGGGTTTCGGTAACTCGAGCGCGCCCTCACACGATGCCTTCCCCTACACGTTCGACCGTTTGTCGGAGGTGATGGAGAAACTGCTTGTGTCACTTGGCGTGACACGGTTCACCATGTACATTCAGGATTACGGCTCGCCGGTCGGCTTCCGTATCGCCATGCGGCATCCCGACTGGATTCAAGGCATCATCTGCCAGAACGGCAACGCCTACGAAGAGGGTTTCACGGGCGTCTGGGACTCCATGCGCTCCGCCCTTTGGAAGAACCGCACGCCGGAAACGGAAGCTCCGTTGGCGCAGTTCTTCGCGCCGGAGGGCGTGAAGTGGATCTACAGTGAGGGGACCCGAAACCCGCATCTCATCAGCCCCGACAACTGGACCACCGATCTGTACTTCCTGGGGCGGCCGGGGAACCATCGGCTGCAACTCGATCTGTTCTACGACTATCGCAAGAATGTGGAGCAATACCCGCTCTGGCACGAATACCTGCGCAGGAGCCAGCCGCCCATGCTGGTGGTTTGGGGCGCCAACGATCCGGTTTTCACCCAGGAGGGCGGACGGGCTTTCGGGCGCGATCTGAAGAACGCGGAGGTGCACATGCTCGACACCGGGCACTTCGCCCTGGAAGATCACTGTCCCGAGATCGTTTCGCTGATCCGCTCCTTCGACGAGCGCACACGGGCCTGAAGCAACTCACGGGCGCGCTGCGGCCCTGCCGATCAATCGGCGATATAGTCTGAGCAGTGCGCCTACAACCTCTTCTCCTTGCCGCAACTCTGCTCGTCCCCTTGGCCGGGCGCGACCGTCCTCCCCTGGTCCCCCTGGTGTTCGTGCACGGCGAGGACGAAGTCGTCACGCGTCGCGTCATCGGCGAGGTGGCCGCGGCGGGCAACACCGGTTTCGTGTGGGAGTCCCGGCCGCATCCCGATTATCTGGGGCCGAAATGGTGGCATGACCTGGGCATCGCCATCGATGAAGCGAAGAAGCGCAATCTGGAGGTCTGGATCTTCGACGAGTGGATGTACCCGAGCGGCATCGCCGGCGGCAAAGTCGTCGCCGAAAATCCCGACTTCGCGGTGCATGTCGTGGAGGACCGCTCCGTCGTCGTGAAAGGCCCCGCCGCGGGCCGAGCCTTCGCCATGCCCGGCGCGCCGGGGCGCGTGGTGTCGGTGAACGCCATCCGCAAGGGCGCGGACCCTGTGGACCTTTCGGCCAAGGGCGAGCGCTTCACCTGGGACGTCCCGGAAGGCGAATGGCGCGTTGTCTGGGCGGTGGAGCGCGTCCTCCCGGTCAAGCCCGGCTGGGTGATGGACAACATGATCGACGTCATGAACCCACGCGCCGTTCAGACCTTCATCCGGCTGACGCACGAAGCCACCTACGCGCACTTCGGCGCCGAGTTCGGTAAGACCATCAAGGGCTTCTTCAGCGACGAGACGGGCTTCCGCAATATCACTTCGTACGACAGCCTGCCGGGACATCCGGGGATGCCCATGCCGTGGTCGCCGGCCTACGTCGACTTCTTCAAGCGGCTGAAAGGGTACGACCCGCGTTCGCGCCTCGCCGCTCTGTGGTACGACATCGGACCTTCAGGCCGGAAGACCCGCTACGATCTGATGGACGCTTACTCGCGCGCCTTCGCCGAGAACTTCTTCAAGCCGCAGCAGGAGTGGTGCCACGCCCACGGAGTGCGGTTCATCGGCCACCTGGTCGAGGACAATCATGCCGATCACCAACTCGGCTACGGTCCTGGGCATTGGTTCCGCGCCATGCAGTTCTTCGACATGCCGGGCATCGACATCGTCGGCTATCAGGTGACGCCGGGCCTGGATGCGGGCCGCTACCCCTGGCTTGTCGGCCGCGGACCGGACTGGGACCAGGAGCATTTCAGCTTCGCCCTGCCCGCCATGGCGCGCGGCAGCGCCTGGATGAAGCACACCACGGAGATCTTCTCGGAATCCTTCGGCGCCTATGGCTGGAGTGAAGGATTGCGCATGCTCAAGTGGATCGGCGACTGGATGATTGTCAACGGGATCAACGTCGTCTCGCCACACGCGGTCAGCATGAAGCATCACGACCCGGACTGCCCGCCGCACTACAACGCCACGGCGGGGAATCCGCAGGCGCAGTATTACCCGTCGTGGGCGGAGCCGTTCAAGCGCCTCCAGCGGCTGACCGTGGAAAGCGAACCGCTCTACAAGGCGGCGGTGCTGTACACCGGCGAATCCGCCTGGGTCGGCGAGGCGCAGAACGTGGCTCCGGTGGTGCGCGCGCTGGAGACGGCGCAAGTCTCGACGCTCGTCCTGCCGTACGACGCCGATTGGTCATCATTCGGGACCGTGGTGCTGCCGTATGCGCGCTGGGTCCCCGATGGCGTGCTGGAGCGGTTGGCCCGCGCGCCCGGACTCGTGCTGGTTGTCGAAAAGTGGCCCGACGGCGCGCCGCCCGAGTTGAAGGCGAAGGCGCGGTTGGTGACGCTGCCGGAACTGGCGGCGTATGTCGCCCCGACGGTGCGGATCGACCCGCCGTCGGCGAGCGTTGTGGTCTCGCGACGTAAGGGCGAGGGCGGCGAGTGGATCCTGCTGCACAACCGCTCGCTTCACGACGCCTGGCGAGGGCGTGTCGATGCACAGGCCGTTCGTTACGACGCGATCGAAGACGTCTGGTACGATGCGCGCGAGGTCGAACTGCCGCCCTATGGCCTGGCCGTCTTGTGGACTGGGCGCGCGCCTGTCGCCGTGCGTCCGTCGCCACGCTACCGGCCGCTGCGGGAGATCGCCGGGCCGTGGGGCACTCCCGCCGGCGTGCGCGCGTCGCTCGTCGACTGGCGCCGTTGGACGGGGCTGGAGGAGTTCTCCGGAACCATGCGCTACTCGCGAAGCGTCATGCTCGACGATCCCCGCGGGTTGGCGCTCGACCTGGGCGAGGTCGCCGAGATTGCCGAGTTGCGCGTCAACGGAAAGCCCGCGGGCGTGCGAATCGCGCCGCCCTACCGGTTCGATCTGTCCGATGTCGCCCAGCGCGGAGAGAACCTGATTGAGATCGACGTGACCAACACCGCGCAGGCTCGCTGGAGCGACGATTTCTCGCACGGCGACGCGACGAGCGGATTGTTGGGTCCGGTGTGGCTGCTCAAGGATGGCGGCCGTTAGGAGGCTATCATGCTGGTTCGACGAATAATCTGGTTGTCGATGGTTGCGGCGGCCCTGTCCGGCCAACAGCCGAAATGGGTCTCGGGAGACGCCGAGCGCGAGTTGCTCCACCATCCCAAGGCGCTGGCTGGCGCGAGGCGCGCTCCCATGACCACGGCCGAAATGCGAGCCGTCTTTGTCGATCCCCCCGCGGAGAACCGTTCCATGCCCCTCTGGGTCTGGAACGACCAGTTGGAATGGCCGCGCCTGAAGGAACAACTCGGGCAGTTCAAGGCGCAGGGCATGGGCGGCGTGTTCGTCCATCCCCGGCCCGGCCTGATGACGGAGTATCTCGGCGCGGACTGGTTCCGACTGTGGAAGCTGAGCATCGAGGAGGGAAAGCGGCTCGGCATCGAAGTCAATATTTATGACGAGAACAGCTACCCGTCGGGCTTCTCGGGCGGACACGTGCCGGCCGTCGCTCCGGACACTGCGGCGCAGTACGTCACTCCGGACTTTGTCGAAACAGCGCGCGGCTATGCGAGCCGTGGAACCAACGTCGCGACGTTCGCCGTGGAGCGCGATTCGAGCGGGCGCGTCACCTCCGCCGTTCGCGTGCGCGAGGGCGCCGACGTGGCGGGCAAGACGCTCGCGATCTTCCGCCTGAAGCGCGCGAGCGGAAACCCGTGGACCGGCGAGTTCCCCTACGTCGATCTGACGAATCCGCAAACAGCGTCCCGTTTCATAGAAACCACGCTTGAGCCGTACAAGCGTGAAATCGGGTCGGAGTTCGGCAAGACCGTGAAGTGGAGCTTCGACGATGAGCCGCTCATCGCCACGGCCGGGGCGTATGATTCCGCGCCGCTCGCCCTGCCCCTGAGTTATAACACCATCGCCGAATTTCAGAAGCGCAACGGCTACGACTTAGCGGACAACCTGCCGTCCTTGTATTGGGACATCGGCGATTACCGCAAAGTCCGCTTCGACTACTGGCAGACCATGCACGACCTGTGGAAGGAGAACTACTTCCGTCCGATGTTCCAGTGGTGCGACCGCAATAACCTCCGCTTCACCGGCCACTGGATGGAGCACTCCTGGCCGGAGCCGTGGATTTCGCCCGCCGACGCCTCCCTCTACGCGTATGAGCACGCCCCCGGCATCGACATGCTGGAAGGCTCGAACATTCGCACGCAGGGCAAGGATCCGCATATGCTGTTCACCATCAAACAGGTGGCCAGCGTGTCCCACCAGTTAGGCCGCCGCGCCTTCTGCGAAGCCTACGGCGTGTCGGGCTGGGACTCGACCCTCGAACATTACAAACGCTTCGGCGATTGGCTGATGGTGCATGGCATCGATTTCATGGACCAGCACCTGGCCTTCTCCACCGTGCGCGGCGCGCGCAAGCGCGACCATCCGCAGAGCTTCACGGACGTCTCGGCCTGGTGGCCTTACTACAAGATCCACGGCGATCACCTGGGCCGCGTCAGTTTCCTGCTGACTCGCGGGGAGAGCCGCAACCGCGTGGTCATGCTGGAGCCGACCACCAGCGCGTTCCTGGTCTCGCGCAAGGCGGGCCCGCACAGCGACCTCGAAGACATGCGGCGCGACAATGCGGAGTTGAATCAATACCTGGCCGATCATCAGTTGGATTTCGATCTCGCCGACGAATACATGCTGGAGTGGTTCGGCAAGGCGTCGAATCGCAGTCTGACGATCGGCGACGCGAGTTACGACTTAGTGATCTGGCCCGCTAACATGACCAATGTCCGCTCACAGACCTTGCCGGTGCTCGAGAGGTACCTGGCGGGCGGGGGGCGCATCCTCGCGCTGTCGGCGCCGGCGGCGTATGTGAACGGGCGCGCGGACAGCCGTGTCCAGGCGCTCCATGATCGTTACCGGTCGCAGTGGGTCACAGTTGCGGATAATCGCGAACTGCTCTCCGGAATCCACAAACAGTTGGCGCCGCGCGTCACGTTTGACCATGCGCTGCCGGAGGGCGTCGGATTCGCCGAGCGGTTCCTGGCGAACGGCGACCGCATTCTATTCTTCGCCAACACTGGTCTGAAGACGGCGAAGGCTCGGGCTACGGTGGAAGGCGGCGGTCTCGAAGAGTGGGACACCGTTGCCGGAAAGGTCCGCGCGACGGCGTTCGCGGCCGACGGCGGCAAGCTGACGTTCGCGCTCGACCTCGCGCCCGCCGGATCGGCCGCCTATCGCGTGTCGAAGGCGACTATCGCGCCTTCCGCCCAGCCGTCCGCGCCCGCGTTCGAGCCCGTCGTCGCTTCCGCCTGGAAAGTCGCCGCCGATCAGCCGAATGTGCTCGCGCTCGATTACTGCGATCTCACGGCGCCGGGCGGCGTGAACCTGCGGGACGTCAACACGTGGCAGGCCAACTGGACGCTGTGGAAGATGCACGGTTTCGAACGTCCCGCCTGGGACAACGCCGTGCAGTACAAGACGCGCATCTTCGATCGCAACCACTTCGACAGCGGATCGGGTTTTGAGGCGGTGTTTCGTTTCGAAGCGGTCGACGCCGCGGCGTTGAAGGGCCTGGAACTCGCCATCGAATCTCCGGAGTTGTACAAGGTGACGGTGAACGGTGTCGCGGTTTCCTTTGCCGCCGGGCGCCGCTGGGAGGATCCGCACATCAGGGCGGCCTCCGTCGAGAAGGCCGCCCGCGAGGGTGAAAACGTTATCGTGGTCACCGGGCGTCCATTCGACGTCCGCATGGAGTTGGAGAACGTGTTCCTTCTGGGCGCCTTCAAGGTGGAGCCGCAAAGCCGCGGCTTCCGCATCGCCGCGCCGGCCGGCCTCGAGTTCGGTTCGTGGGCCAAGCAGGGCTATCCATTCTACGGATCGAGCGTGCGTTACGAGTCTCGTGTCGAGACGCGCAAGGGGACGTTGCGGGTCGAACTCGGCGAATGGCAAGGGAGCTTGGCCGAAGTGCTGGTGGATGGCAAACGGGCGGCCCTGATCGCGTGGCAGCCCTGGCGCGCCGAGGTTCCGGTGGCCGCCGGAGCGCACAACATCGCGGTCCGCGTGGTGTCGACGCCGAGGAATGTCTTCGGGCCGTTCCACAATCGGACCAAGCCGCGCATGCGCGCCTGGCCCGCCGCGTGGGCCGATTTCCCAGACAGCCAACCTGCGGGCGAACGCTACGACTTTATCGATTACGGGCTGGTCGCGGCGCCGGTGTTGTCCTTGGCCGTCGGCACGATATAATGGCCGCGGATTCAGGATTCCTATGTCTGATACGTATCTGCAGTGGGTCATCGGGAACACGAACACCTCCTGGTGGCACGATTCGGCCGAGTCAGCCGAACTGGACCTCGGTCTGGCGCGCGGTTGTGTCGGCGTCACCACCAATCCGTTTCTTTCCAATGTTGCCGTTGTGAAGGATCGCGGCCTGTGGGCGGAGGAAATCAACGCGGTGCTGGCCCAGAAGCTTTCCGGCGAAGCCAAAGCCGAGGCTCTGGTGCACGTCGCCGTAACCAAGACGGCGGCGAAGCTGATGCCGCAATTTGAGGCGAGCGGCGGCGAACGCGGATTAGTCTGCGCGCAGGTCAATCCGCTTCGGGCCGGCGATCGCGATTGCATGGTGGCGATGGCGCGACGCTTCACCCAATGGTCGCCGAACATCGCCGTGAAACTGCCGGCCACCTCCGCCGGCCTGGATGTTCTGGAGGAGTGCATCGCCGAAGGCGTCACCTGCACGGCCACCGTCAGCTTCACGGTGCCGCAGGTTGTCCAGGTGGCCGAACGGCACCGCCGCGGCATCGAGCGCGCGAAGAAGAACGGCGTCACGCCGGGCAAGTGTTTCGCGGTGATCATGATTGGTCGGCTGGACGACTATCTGCGCGAAGTGGCGCACGATACCCAGGCGCCGGTCAGCGAATCCGACATTCAACAAGCCGGTGTGGCCGCCACCAAGCGCGCCTACGCCATCTACAAGGAGCGCGGCTACGAAGCCGTGCTGCTGGTGGCGGCGCTGCGCGGCTCTTATCACCTGACTGAAATCGCGGGGGCGGATCTCATCATGTCGATCGCGCCGGCGTTTCAGGAAGTTTTCGTCAACAAGGACTTCCCGCGCGAGCAGCGCATTGCGGCCCCCGTCCCCGCCGACGTGCTCGACCGGCTGCGCACCATGCCCGAGTTCGTCCGCGCCTACGAGCCGGACGGAATGGCGCCCGAGGAGTTCGTCACCTACGGCGCGACGCAACGCACGCTCTCGCAGTTCTGCGAGGTCGGGTGGAAACTGCTCGAAGCATTCCATTAGGCTGCAAGTAGAGACATAAATACGATGGCTACGCCCGTAGAGATGCCGAAACTCGGCAATACGGTTGAGGATTGTCTACTCTCGAAGTGGATCAAGCAGAAGGGGGACTCGGTCGCCGCCGGTGAAATCGTGGCGGAGATCGAGACGGACAAAGCAACCTTTGAAGTGCCCGCGCCGGCGGCGGGTGTGCTGCTCGCAACCTTCTTTGAGGAAGGCTCGCTGGCGCCGGTGTTCACCAACATTTGCGTCATCGGCGAGCCTGGTGAGGACGTGTCAGCCTTTGCGCCGGGTGGGGCGAAGGCTCCGTCTCCGGCCGCAACCGTCGATCAGCCTGCTGCGGCTCCTGTTGAGACCCAAGCGGCGCCGCCTGTCGCGGCCGCAGCCCCAGTCCCGGCGGCGGAGACGTTCGCCAGTCCACGAGCCCGGCGTTTCGCCGAGGAGCATCGCATGGATGTCCGAGGCATCCAGGGGTCGGGGCCGGGCGGACGCGTGCTCGAACAGGATGTCCGTGACGCGTTTTATACAAAGCCGCGACCTTCTGTCGTAGTCGTGGAGACCGCGGCGCAGGCCGAACCCGCGCCCGCCAAGACGACGGCGATGGGCGGCATCCGCGACAAGATCGCGCGCCGCATGCGCGAGGCATTGGCGTCCACGGCCCAGTACACGTTGACCGCCTCGGCCGACGCCACGGCCCTGCTGGCCATGCGGGCGAAGATCAAGGCGCGGCGCGGCGAACTGCCGGACATCAACCTGAACGATCTGGTGCTGTTCTGCACCGTAAAGGCGCTGCTCCGCATGCCGCAACTCAACGCGGAGCTGAAGGACGGCAAGCTGCAGCAGTATGCGCATGTGAATCTCGGATTCGCCTGCGACACCGACCGCGGTCTGATGGTGCCGGTGATCCGCAACGCGCACGCGCTGACGCTCGCCGAGTTGTCCGTCGCCGCGAAGGATCTGGCGGATCGCGCCGTGAAGGGCCGCATTCTTCCCGACGAACTGTCGGGCGGCACGTTCACGGTGAGCAACCTCGGCAGCCTCGGCATCGAATCGTTCACGCCGATCATCAACGCTCCACAGGTGGCGATCCTCGGCGTCGACGCGATCGATCTGCGCATGGTGCGCCGCAACGGGCGCGTGGAGATCGAGGACCGCATCGGCCTGTCGCTGACCTGCGACCATCAGGTGATCGATGGGGCGCCGGGCGCCCGCTTCCTGGGCGTCGTGCGGGAGTGCATTGAAGATGTGGCGGCGCTGAGCGGGCTGAAGGTATAGGCGATGTACGATCTCATCGTTATCGGGGCCGGGCCGGGAGGCTATGAGGCGGCGGCGCACGCCGCTCACCTGGGCAAGAAGGTCGCGCTCATCGAGAAGGGAAAGGTCGGCGGCACGTGCCTCAACGTCGGCTGCATCCCGACTAAGGCGTTTCTGAAGTCCGCCAAGCTGTTCGCCGAAGCCAGGCGCGGCGCGTCGTTCGGCGTGCGTGTCAACGGGCTGAGCCTCGACATGCCGGCGGTCGTCGCGCGCAAGGACAAGATCGTCGGGACCCTGACGCGCGGCGTCGCTTCCATGCTGAAGCGCGCGGGCGTCGAGACCATCGCCGGACACGCGCGCATCGTCGCCAGGGGCAAGGTGGTCGTCGACGGGCAGACGTTTGAGGCGGAGAACATCCTGATCGCCACCGGCTCCCGGCCCGCGGTTCCGCGCATCCCGGGGCTCGAGACGGCGCTCGATTCCACCGGCATCCTGGACCGCGCCAGCGTGCCCGAAAGCATCGTCATCATAGGCGGCGGCTTCATCGGGCTTGAGTTCGCCGGGTTCTACGCGGCGGTCGGCTCGAAGGTCACCGTGCTGGAGGCTTTACCCAACGCCGCCGCGGGCTGCGATCGTGACATCGCCAAGCGCCTGACCGACAGCCTGGTGAAGGAAGGCGTCGCGCTGAAGACTTCATGCCGCGTGCTGGCGGTTGAAGGCTCCGCGGTCCGCTATCGCGACGCGGCGGGCGAGACCCACACCATCGAGGCCGAGTGCGTGCTGAACTCCACCGGCCGTGTCCCCGTGGTGAATGACTTGGGCCTTGAAACCATCGCGCTCGACTTCGACGCGCGCGGCGTCCGCACGTCCGACGAAGGCCGCACAAGCGTGCCCGGCGTGTGGGCTTGCGGCGATGTAACCGGCCGCCGGTTGCTCGCGCACGCGGCGACTCGTGAAGGCTTCGTCGCCGTCAACAACATGTTTGGCGTGAAGGATCGCATTCACTACCACACGATCCCCGCCGTGATCTACACACACCCCGAAGTCGCCAGCGTCGGCTACACCGAAGAGGAGCTGAAGGCGCAAGGCGTCGCCTACAAGCGCGCGCTGCTGCCAATGAGCGTCGCCGGCCGGTTCCTGGTGGAGAACGAAGGCGCTTCGGGCGTTATCAAGGCGCTCGCGGATACGCGGCACGGCGAGATTCTCGGCGTGCATGCGGCGGGCGACGGCGCTAGCGAGTTTATCGTGCTGGCGGCCGCCATGATGGAGACTGGCATGCGCGCACGCGACATACACCCCGTTGTGTTCCCGCACCCGACGGTCTCCGAAGCGTTGAAGAGCGCCCTTCTGGAAGTCATTTGAGGAAACGATAGAAATGCCGAAAGCACTGTTGATCGATCCCGCGCAGGTCCTGGCTCCGGGCAGCATCCATTTCGAGGACATCCCGGTGAACCGCTACAACCGGACCATCGAGGAGGAGAAAGCTCATCACACGCAGGCGGACTTCCTCGAGATCTGGCGCGACATGTGCGCCATACGCGAGTTCGAGACGATTCTCAGCCAGGTGAAGCTGACCGGCGCCTACAAGGGCGTCGCGTACAACCACCTGGGCCCCGCGCATCTTTCGATCGGGCAGGAAGCGGCCGCGGTCGGCATGGCCTTCGACCTCACGCCCGACGACCACATCTTCGGCTCGCACCGCAGCCACGGCGAGATCCTGGCCAAAGGCCTTTCAGCCATCCGCGCGCTCGACGAAGCGAAGCTGACGGCGATCATGGAGTCCTATCTTGGCGGCGCGATCCTGCGGCCGGTCGAGAAAGGTCACTCGGGGTCGGTGAAGGACCTGGCCCTGAAGTTCCTGGTCTACGGCGCCTACGCGGAGATCTTCGCGCGCGACACGGGCTTCAACCGCGGGCTCGGCGGATCGATGCACGCGTTCTTCACGCCGTTCGGCATTTACCCCAACAACGCGATCGTTGGCGGGTCGGGCTCCATCGCGCCGGGCGCGGCGCTGTTCAAGCGCGTCAACCGCAAGCGCGGCATCGTAGTGTGCAACATCGGCGACGCTTCGTTCGCCTGCGGTCCGGTGTGGGAAGGCATCACATTCTCCGCCATGGACCAGTACCGCACGCTGTGGGATCCGACCCTCGGCGGCGGCCTGCCCATCCTGTTCCACTGCATGAACAACTTCTATGGAATGGGCGGACAGCCGATGGGCGAGACCATGGGCATGAAGTTCACGGCGCGCATCGGCGCGGGCGTGAATCCGGACCAGATGCACGCCGAGCGCGTGAACGGCTATGATCCGCTGGCCGTTATTGAAGCCGTGCGGCGCAAGAAGCAACTGCTGCTGGAAGGCCGCGGGCCCGCGCTGCTCGATACGGTGACCTACCGATTCAGCGGCCACTCTCCGTCCGATGCGTCAAGCTACCGGTCGAAGGAAGAGGTGGAGCGCTGGCAGCACGTCGATTCGATCGACGGCTACGAGAAGCGGCTGGTGGATGCCGGCGTGTACTCACAGGCCGAACTGGAGTCGGCGCGCGCGGCGGTGTGCGAGGCGGTGTTCTCCATGTTCAAGGTCGCGGTGGATCTGGAAGCTTCGCCGCGCATCGGACACGATTCGGAACTCGTCGGCGAGGTGATGTTCTCGAATCGTAAGCTCGAGAAGTTCGACGACCGGCCGCCGGAACTGTTGCAGAAGCCCGAGGAAAATCCACGGGTCCAGCAGATCAAAGGCAAGATTCGCACTCCAACCGACGGCGGCAAACCTGTGCCGAAGATGAAGGCGTACAACGTACGCGATGGAATCTTCGAGGCTCTGCTGCATCGCTTCACCATCGACCCGACGCTGGTGGCCTTCGGCGAGGAGAACCGCGATTGGGGCGGCGCCTTCGCTGTCTACCGTGGGTTGACCGAACTGCTGCCCTACCATCGCCTGTTCAACTCGCCGATTTCGGAAGCGGGGATTGTCGGCGCCGCGGTGGGCTATGCACTGGCGGGCGGCCGCGCGGTGGCGGAGCTGATGTACGCGGACTTCATCGGCCGCGCCGGCGATGAGATCTTCAATCAGCTTTCGAAGTGGCAGGGCATGTCGGCGGGCCTGCTGAACATGCCGGTGGTGCTGCGGATTTCCGTGGGCGCCAAGTACGGCGCGCAACACTCGCAGGATTGGACCGCATTCATGGCCCACATTCCGGGCCTCAAGGTGGTCTACCCGGTGACGCCCTACGACGCCAAGGGCATGATGAACGCGGCGCTTGCGGGCACGGACCCGGTTGTGTTCTTCGAAAGCCAGAAGGTCTACGACTATGGCGAGATGTTCCTCGGATCCGGCGTGCCGGAGGGCTACTACGAGATCGACCTGTCGCAGCCTTCGGTGAAGCGTGCTGGCGGCGATCTAACCATGATCACCTTCGGTCCGGCGTTGTACAAGGCGATTGAAGTGGCCGATATTCTGGCGGCGAAGTACGGACTGCACGCCGAAGTGATCGATCTGCGGTCGGTGAATCCGCTCGACTACAAGCCGCTGGTCGAATCGGTGAAGAAGACGGGCAAGGTGCTGTTGGCGTGCGAGGCTGTGGAGCGTGGATCGGTCATGCACGGCGTGGCGGCGAACCTGACGCAGCTTTGCTTCGACTATCTGGACGCGCCTCCGGTGGTGGTGGGATCGCGCAACTGGATCACGCCGGCGGCGGAACTCGAGTCGCTGTTCTTCCCGCAGACCAACTGGTTCCTGGACGCGATCCACGAACGCATCGTGCCCCTAAAGGGCTACCGGCCGGAGACGAATCAGAGTCTCGGCGAACTGGCGCGGCGGGCCCGCTTGGGCGTCTGACCGGCCCGACGGATAATGATCCGCGGCGCCTGCGCGGGCGTTGCGGGCCGTTCGGCATCGGCCATGGCGGCGAGGATCAACTCATGCACGCCTGGCCGGTCCAGGTCCCGTGCCTCGGCGATACGGACGTGGCGAATCAGCTTGCCCTCACCCTGTAGCAGACCGTTGGGATCGGGCAAGTGAGCGCCGAAGTTGAACCCGAGGTTCACCCACTTGGCATGTGTCGTGGTGAAGGCGAACGCCTCGCTGGGACGCTCCGTAAAGCCGAAGTGATTCGCGATGGTGTAGACCTCGTAGACGAACTCGTTAGCCTCCGGCGCGAGAGTAAGGACCATCCGCCGTGTGGCCAGCGCAAGGTCCCGAATCGTGCCGCCGTACGGCGCCAGGAGCTCCAGGTATTCAGGATCGGGTGGACGCGTCCGCATCGGATCATTGTAAATCCGCCGGCTGGGTTCGTTTCGTATTTCCAGCATGAGCAACCTGGAAATCGTGCAGGAGATGTATGCGGCGTTCGGACGGGGCGACATTCCCGCGATACTAAGCCGCTTCTCCGCCGACATCGAGATCGATGTCTTCGCCAATCACACCGGTCAGAACGGCGAGATCCCGTGGTTCAAGCCGCGGCGCGGAATGGCGGACGCCATCGACTTCTTCAACGTCGTCGGTCAACTGAAGGTGTCCGAGTTCAACGTGCTGTCGCTGATGAACGGCGGCGATCAGGTGGCCGCCGAGTTCACCTTCGAAGCGGATGTCCCCGGCGGCGGGCACTATCGCGATGAGGAGGTGCACCTGTGGAAGTTCAACGAGCAGGGCAAAGTGATCCGCCTGCGCCAGTACCTCGACTCAGCCAAGCATGTGGAGGCCGCGCGGAACTGGCCGAAATGACTAAACCCGGTCCTGTGTTACAGACGGCGGGAGGCCGATCCCGCCGTCCGTAACGCCGCGGGCCGAAGCTTACGCCGGCTTCTTCACTTCAATACCAGCCAGATCCTCAACGAAATTCACGATGGCCGAGTGATCGCAATCGCCCTTGCCGTCGTTCATCAACGCCATCAGGATCTGCTGCACCAAGCTCGTCAGCGGCAGGGGCGCCTTCAACGATTCGCCCGCCAGCAGCGCGTTCCGCAGGTCCTTCTGGTGCAGCTTGATCCGGAAGCCCGGCTTGAAATTCCGGCCGATCACCATCGGAGCCTTCGCGTTCAACACCGTCGAGCCCGCCAAACCGCCCTTCACCGCGTTGAACACCACCTCGGGATCCAAGCCCGCCTTGGTCGCAAGCACCAGCGCTTCGCCCATGGCCGCGATGTTGCAGGCCACCATGATCTGGTTTGCGAGTTTCGTCACGTTGCCCGCGCCCACCGCGCCCGTCAGCGTCACGCTCGAGCCCATCGCCTTCAACACCGGCTCCACCGTATCGAAGACTTCCTTCTTGCCGCCCACCATGATCGCCAGCGTGCCGTCGACCGCCTTCGGCTCGCCGCCGCTAACCGGCGCATCCAGAAACTCGACGCCCTTCTCCGCGCAAGCCGCCGCCACCTTCTGCGACACCATCGGGCTGATCGAGCTCATATCCACCACGATCGCGCCCTTGCGAGCGCCTTCCAGTAAGCCGCCCGGTCCAAGCACCGCTTCTTCCACCTGCGGCCCGTCCGGCAGCATGGTGACAATGATGTCCGTCACGGCCGCCACCGCACTCGACGATTCGCCGCGATTCGCTCCGGCCGCCGCCACCTCGTCCACCGAAGCGGTGACGACGTCGTAGACGGTCAGTGTATGACCCGCCTTCATGAGGTTCCGGGCCATGGGTTTGCCCATGATGCCCAGGCCGATGAATCCGATATTAGCCATGTGGTTGATTAACTCCGTCGTGATTATATCGAGCCCGGATCAGGCTGGGCCAAGCACCGTCAAGCCCGAATCGATACGCAGATTTTCCCCCGTGATGGCCGTTGCGCCGCACGCCAGAAACAGCACCGCGCCAGCGACTTCCTCCACCGTCGCGATGCGCTTCAACGGCGACCGTCTCGCCGCCGCCGGGAAGATCTCCTCCGGCCAGCCCGCAAAGCGCGTATGCACCGCGCCGGGCGACAGCGCATTCACCCGCACCTCCGGCGCCAGCACCCGCGCGAACGACTTCGTCATGCTGATCAGACCCGCCTTCGACGCCGCGTAGACGATGGTGCTGCCCGCGCCCGTGTCCGCCGCCACCGACGCGATGTTCACGATCGCCCCTTGCTGCTGCTTCAAGTGCGGAGCCGCCGCGCGCATGCAGTAGAACGCGCCGCGAAGATTCACGTTCAGCGTGCGATCCCAGATCTCATCGGTCAACTCGTCGAGCTTCGCATGTGGCGTCACCTTGCTCCAACCCGCGTTGTTCACCAGAACATCGAGCCGGCCCCAGCGCTCCACCGCGCCCTCAATCAACGCCCGAGCCTCGGCGTCCACGGCGACGTTCGCCCGCACGGCTACGGCCTCGCCGCCGTTTGCGCGGATCCCCGCCGCCACCTCCTCGGCCGCCTCGCGCGATGCGCTGTAATTCACCACCACGCGCGCGCCCTCGGCCGCGAAGAGCTCGCAGATGGCGCGTCCCATGCCCGTTCCACCGCCCGTGACGACGGCTGTCCTCGCTTGTAGTTTCACAGCGCCAGTGTATCGGACTCACTCGAACCAGGTGTGCTACCGTCGAGCCAATGAACCAGCGAATCCTCGCCGCGCCGGCGCTCGTTTGCCTGCTCGCCGCCGGACTGATGACCGCCCAGCCGGAGCCCGCCGCCTACACAGTGCACGCCTCCAGGGACGTCATGATTCCGATGCGCGACGGCGTGCGCCTGGCCGCCAACATCTTCCGGCCCGCGCGCGATGGGCAGCCCGTCGAAGGAAAGTTCCCCACGATCCTCTCCCGCACGCCATACAACAAGGACGTGCGCGGCGGCGCGGCTGTTGAGATGGCCGTGAAGCGCGGATACGTTGTGATCTTTGAGGACGTCCGCGGGCGGTACCAGTCCGAGGGGCGTTGGCGGCCGGTCCGCGACGACGGCGCGGACGGTTTCGACACCGCGAAGTGGATCGGCGAGCAGCCATGGTCGGACGGCGGCATCGGCACGATCGGCACGTCGTATGAAGGCGCGACGCAGCACGCCATGGCGATCGCCGGCGCGCCGCACCTGAAGGCGATGGTCCCGCGCAACGCGATGACGAACTTCGGCCGCTACGGCGTCCGCCACAACGGCGCCTTCGAGCTGCGCTTCTTCAACTGGGTGTTCATGCTGGGCGTCCCGAGCGGAGGCCCTGACCTGGCCGTGGCCGCTCAACGCGCAACCTCCGATCCGGCGGCCGCGGCGGCCCTCATGGACCTTTCAAAGACAGTCCCAATGTACGCCCGAGCCCTTCCCCTGCGGCCCGGCGCCACGCCGCTTCGTTTCGCGCCCGACTACGAGGCGTGGATCATCGAAGCGATGTCGCACGGCGATTATGACGGCTACTGGAAGGACTCCGGATCGAGCGTCATCGACCACATCGCGGAGTACGAAGACGTGCCCGCCTATCACACCACCGGCTGGTACGACTCCTGGGGCACTTCCGTCGCCAACATCAACTACGCGGAACTCAGCAAGGCGAAGAAGAGCCTGCAACGCCTGATCGTCGGGCCGTGGACGCACAGCGCCGAAAATCGCAACTACGCGGGCGAGGCGCAGTTCACCGATGACGCCAAAATCGATATCGAACAGTTCCAACTCCGCTGGTTCGACCGCTGGCTGAAGGGCGTCCAGAACGGCGTCGACAAGGAACCGCCCGTGCGCATCTACGTGATGGGCGGAGGCGACGGCCACAAGACCCCGGAAGGCCGCATCTTCGTGGGCGGCCATTGGCGCGACGAAAACGAGTGGCCTCTGAAACGCACGCGGCCCACGGCCTACTATCTGCGGGAGAACGGTCTGCTGGCCGCCTCCAAGCCCGCCGCGGCGGCCAAGCCAGTGACGTATGCGTTCGATCCGCGCCGTCCCGTGCCCACCATCGGCGGCAACATCTCATCGCAAGGCGCGCTGATGTTCGCCGGCGCGGCGGACCAGCGTTGCCGGGCCGGCTTCTGGCTATGCGAGGACACGCTGCCGCTATCGGCCCGCAACGATGTGCTGGTGTTTCAAACACCGCCGCTTGCCGCCGACCTCGAAGTCACCGGCCGTCTGATCGTGAAGCTATGGGCGTCGTCGAACGCGCCGGATACCGACTTCACCGCGAAGCTGATCGACGTATGGCCGCCCAGCCGCGACTTCCCCGCCGGCTTCGACATGAACCTGGCCGACAGCATCGTGCGAGCGCGCTATCACGGCGATTTCCGGGCCAAGGCCGAACTGCTCGTCCCCGGCAAGCCGTACGAATTCACCATCGAGATGTATCCCACCTCGATGCTAGTCAAGCGCGGCCACCGCATCCGCCTCGACATCTCGAGCAGCAACTTCCCGCGCTTCGATGTGAACCCGAACACCGGCGAGCCGCTCAACGACAACCGGCGTGTCAGGACGGCGGAGAACACGGTCTACCTGGACTCCGCGCATCCTTCGCACATCGTGCTGCCGGTGATACCAGCGAGATAGGCTCAGCCGAAGGGCTGATCGATGGACGGGCTCTGCGCCGTGAACATCCTCGCGCCGTCTTCGGTGACGTAGAAGCAATCCTCCAGGCGGACGCCGAATTCGCCGGGGATGGCGATGGTCGGCTCATCGCTGAAGCACATGCCGGGCGCGAGCTTGGTCTTGTTGCCGCGCACCAGGTTGGTCCACTCATGCCCGTCGAGCCCGATGCCGTGGCCGGTGCGGTGGGGCAGGCCGGGCAGCTTGTAATCCGGGCCGAAGCCCGCGTCGACAATCACCTTGCGCGCCGCGGCGTCGATGGATTCGCAGGTGACGCCCGGCTTGGCGGCCGCCAGCGCGGCGTCCTGCGCCTTGCGCTCCAGGTCCCAGATGCGGCGCTGCTTGTCGCTCGGCTTGCCCACGATGAAGGTGCGCGTGATGTCGGCGGAATAGCCGTCGATCGAGCAGCCCGCGTCCACCAGCACGAAGTCGCCGTTGTTGAGGCGCTGCGGTTCGATGGTGCCGTGCGGTGAGGCGGTGTACTTGCCGAACAGCACCAGTCCTCCGCCCGGCGCTCCCAGGGCGCGGAAGCAGGCCTGCAGATTGGCCTGGAAGGCGGGCTGCATCATGCCGTCGTGCGCGGTGGGCGCGGCGGCTTTGATGGCCTCCACCGTAATCTCATTGGCCAGCTTCATCAACGCCAACTCGGCGGGAGACTTGATCATGCGGCAACCGGCCGTGATCGGGTCGGCGCTGACACATTGATAGGAGGGCGCGATCTTGCGCACGCCGTCGAAGATGAAGAAGCGGACGGTCTCTTCGAAGCCGATCCGTCCGGAGCGGATGCCGCGGTCGCGCAGAACGCCGACGATGCGTTCGTACGGACTCTCATCCTCCTGCCAGATGCGGATGTCCTTGGTGAAGCGGATCACCTCGCGAGCACGGCCTTCCTCGAAGGCGGGAACCACGAACGCCATCTCGCCGCGCGCCGGCAGAACCATCGCAAAGGTGCGTTCGCTGCGGCCCCAGCGCGTGGCGGTGTAGTACATCATGCTCGAGCCGGGCTCGATGACAATCGCGTCGATTTTGTTTTGGACCATCAGCGCGCGCGCCCGCTCGATGCGCTGTTCGCGCTCGGCCGCGGTGATGGGCGTCGCGGCGCCCGCCATCGGCTTCAGTTTCGACGTGATCTCGCTCATGCGCGATTGCGCGGCCGCGCCCGCCGCCGTCATTGCGGAACCCAAGAAGACTCGTCTGTCCATTTGGCTGTATGGTAGCAAGCGCCGGACCCCTGGGAACGATATCCTTGGGGCATGTTCTGGATCAGGCGGCTACCCGTATGTCTGATTGGGGCTCTGTGTTTCGGCCAGCAGATCGCCACGCGCAGCCTGGCGGGATCCGGCAGCGAAACCGCTACGTCGATAGCGGTGGATAGCTCCGGCGGCGTCTACATGGCTGGAACCACCACGTCGTTCGATCTGCCCGTGGTGAACGCCGCGCAATCGGCGAACGTCGCCACTCGATTGGTCTACAGTCCGGACGCCGGCGTGACGTGGCGGCCGATTCCCGCCTTCGACCCGGGGCAGGTGGACGTCTACACGCGTGTGGTGGCGGCCGCCGACCCCGCCAACGAAAACGTCTTCTACGTCGCCGTCGGCGCCACCGTCTACAAGACGTCTGATCGAGGCGGGCACTTCGCGTCCGCGACGCTGAAGCTGCCGTCGACGCAGAGTTCCATCACGTCCATCGCGGTGGATCCAAACGCGCCCGCCACCTTGTACGCCAGCGCCACGGTGAACGGCGGCGTCCTCAAAAGCACGGACGGAGGCGTCACATGGGCGGACGCAAGCCAGGGTCTTCCGGCGCCCCTATTTATTGATTCCCTGACGCTCGACCCCTTCCATCCGAACACGCTATGGGCCTGGGCTGGTTCGGGCGCCTATGTGTCAACCAACGGCGGCAGACGTTGGACGCGTTCGAGCCTGGACGTGGGCGGGGCGACTCTCAGCGGAGGCCTCCGCTTGCTGTTCGACGGCGTTAAGCCCGGCGTGATCTACGGACCCGCGCTCACTGGGACCAACATCTCCATCCAGCGAAGCGACGACGGCGGCCAGACGTGGACGCTGCTCAACACTTCGCTGAGCGTCTCGAGCGCCGCCACCGATCCATCGCGAGCGGGTACACTGTACGCATTCGCGGACTCTCGCTTCTACCGCACCGACGACTTCGGCGCCACGTGGCGGTCCTTCGCGTTCCCGGCCGCTTCCGCCTCCCGCATCGCTGTGGATCCCGCCAATCCGAACGTGATCCTCGCCGGGCGTTATCGCAGCACCGACGGCGGCCAGACATGGACCGCCACCACCGCCTCGCGCGACCTTGCCGTAACGTTCATGGCGTCGGGCGCGGCGCTGGGAACGGGCGATATCACCGCCGACGGCTTCCTGGCGAAGTATCGCAAGGGGGAAAGCGCACCAGCGTTCGCCACTTACTTCGGTGGGTCCGGAGTGGAGCAGATCGCGGCGGTGAAGCTCGACCCGGCCGGCAACGTCTGGATCGCGGGCGCCACCAGTTCCGTCGATCTTCCGGTGACGCCGGGCGCGATGCAGTCCAAGCTGAACGGCGCCTCGGACGGATTCGTCGCCCAGTTCTCGGCGGACGGCGCGCTCCGCTACTGCACCTACATCGGCGGCTCCGGCGACGACGCCATCAAAGGCCTGGCCATCGACCCGTGGGGCGAACTATGGGTTACGGGCTCCACCTCGAGCCGCGACTTCCCGATCACCTCCGGGACCGTCCCGTCGGCGCCGTCCCTCACCGGATCATACGTGTTCGCTGCGAAGCTGACGGCTTCGGCAACGCGGATCGCGTTCGCCTCCTACACCGGCGGCTCCTACTACGACCTTGCGGGCGGCATCGCGACCGACGGGGCCGGCAACGCCATCGTCACCGGGACCACGTACTCCGCCGATTTCCCGGTCAGCGACGGCGCCTACCGCGCGGCGGCGCCGCCAGTGAACGGTTCCAGTCCGCGGGCGTTCGTCGTGAAGTATTCCGCTGCCGGGTCCCTGGTCTTCTCCACCTATATTGGCGGATCGCATCCGGCCGTCCCACCC
The DNA here is from genome assembly GCA_018268715.1 of Acidobacteriota bacterium. Lineage (GTDB taxonomy): Bacteria > Acidobacteriota > Terriglobia > Bryobacterales > Bryobacteraceae > TMP-7. The sequence continues at coordinate 120,064 of JAFDVZ010000024.1, forward strand.
CTGGGGACCGGCGGCGAGGATAACTATCAGAACGGAGTGGCTGCGGCGGCGGACGGCGCGGGCAACGTCTGGCTTACCGGCAACACCGGCATGACCGACTTCCCCACCACCGCGGACGCCCTCCAGAAAAGCCAGGCGGGCGGTTGCGGCTATCCTGCCGTACAGATCTACACCGGCATGATCGGCACCCTGTACCGCTATTATTACGACGACGTGTTCGCCGCGAAGCTGAGCGCCGACGGGAAGTCGTTGCTGTACTCGACGCTGCTGGGCGGCCCTTGCTACGACCGGCCGAGCGCGCTGGCGGTGGGCCCCGACGGGACCGTCTGGATCGCGGGCGAGACCGATTCGGATCAGTTCCCGCTGGCTTGGCCGCTGGAGGGCGCTCCGGCGCGGGGGAACTACCTCTCGTTCGTCTCGGCGATTGACCCGGCCCGTGGCGCGCTGCGCTTTTCGACGTACCTTTCCCTGGGAGCGAATCCGGCTCTGGCCGTTGGGACGGACGGCGGCGTCTGGGTGGCTGGCGCCACGGGATCGCAGGCGCAAACGGGTTCACTCATCGGTTCTCCGTTCGGGTTTCAAACCGCGCCGTCGGACGCCTTCGCCGGCCTGATCTCGCTGCCCGCGGCGGCGCCGCAACTCAATCTGACGGGCGTGGCGAACGCGTTCAGCCTGCTGGGCGGACCTGTCGTTCCCGGCGAGATCGTCGCGCTGACCGTCCCGGGCTTCGAGCCTACCGCGCCGGTCGACCTCGGATTCCAGAACCCGGCGGCGGCCGCCACGACGCTCGGCGGCGCCCAGGTACAGTTCGACGGCCAGGCGGCGAAGCTGCTCTCGGCGGTTTCGGGACGTCTGGTCGCCATCGCCCCAACGGAGTTGAAGCCGGGCGCCATCACATCGATTCAAGTGATGACGGCGGCGGGCGCATCCAATACGATCGCCTCGCCGGTGGTCGCGTCGAATCCGGGCTTACTGTCAGCCGACGGCTCCGGCAGCGGCGCCGCGTTGGCATGGAACGCCGACGGCAGCCGCAACAGTCCGGACAACCCGGCCGCGCCGGGGTCGAGCATCGTGGTTCTGGCGACCGGCGTCGACGCATCGTCGGCTGGCGCCACGAACTACGGGACCGCACCAATAGCGCCCGTACCCGGCTTTGCGGCTGGCGTCTACGCCGTGTGGATCACGGTCCCATCCAATCCGTACTACAGCCACACGCCCACGGTGACCCTAAACGCCGGATCCGGGCCAGGGATGGGTCAATGGCTGACGGTGTATCTGCGATGATGCGGCGCGGCGTCCTGCTATTCGGGCTGCTGAGCGCTCTGACGGCCGGCCAGCGGCTGGCGACTCGCGGATTCGCCGGAAGCGGTCACGAAACGGCCACGGACGTCGCCGTGGACCGTTCCGGCGCCGTCTACATGGCCGGTTCGACGACGTCGTTCGACCTGCCGGTGGTGAACGCGGCGCAGTCCGCGAATCCAGGCACGCCGGTCGTGTACAGTCCGGACGGAGGCGTCACCTGGCGTCCGGCGCCCGGCTTCAACCCAGGCCTGATCCCGTTCTATGTGAGCGTTTCCACGGCGGCCGACCCCTCCGACGCCAACGTCTTCTACGTCGGCTTCGGCGCCAAGGTCTACAAGACGGCCGACCGTGGCGTTCACTTCACCACCTCGACGCCGCCCCTTCCGTCCGCCAACGCGACCATCACATCGATCGCGGTGGACCCGACTGCGCCGTCCACCGTCTACGCCAGCGCCACCAACAACGGCGGCGTGTTCAAGAGCGTCGACGGCGGCTCTACGTGGACCAACGCCAGCACGGGACTCCCCCCGGCGGGCGCGATCGACTCGGTGGTGATCGACCCGTTCCATCCGAAGACCCTGTGGGCGTGGGCCGGTTCCGGCGCCTGGGTGTCCACCGATGGAGCGGGCGCGTGGGCCCCGTCCAGCCTCTCGCTCGGCGCGTTCAACCTCACTGGAGTGCGGGTGTTGTTCGACGGCGGACGGGCGGGAGTCCTGTACGCGCCGGCCTACACGGGCAACGCCTGGGGCTTCCAGCGGTCCATGGACGGCGGACGGACCTGGAGCGTTCTGAGCCTCCCCCTGGCGGGCGCCACCGTCGCGACCGATCCGGTCCGGGCGGGCGCATTGTACGCCTCCGGCCCGCCATCGGACGGCAGTTTCTACCGCAGCGACGATTTCGGCGCCACCTGGCAGTCCTTCCCATTCCCGGCGCCGGTGTCGAACACCCGGATCGCCGTGGATCCAACCGATCCGAACGTGATCCTGGCGGGCCGCTACCGCAGCACAAACCGCGGCGAAACGTGGTTTTTGATGCCTTATTCGCGCGAATTACAGCCGGAATTCACGCGTTTTGGCGCCGTTTTGGCGACTTCTGCGCCCTCTTCCGACGCGTTTTTGGTGAAATTTGTGGGCGGAACGCCCGTTTTCGCCACGTATTTCGGCGGATCCGGCAACGAAACGGTGGCCGCGGTGAAGACCGACCCGGCCGGCAACGTCTGGATCGCGGGGACCACCTGGTCGAACGACCTGCCGGTGACGCCCGGCGCGATGCGGCGGACTCTGAGCGGCTCCTCCGACGGCTTTGTGGCGGAGTTTTCGCCCGGCGGCGCGCTACTCTACTGCACCTACGTCGGCGGATCGGCCGACGACGGGGTCAGCGGCCTGGCCATCGACCCGTACGGCGAACTCTGGATCACCGGCTCCACCTGGAGCCTCGACTACCCCGGCGCGACGAACACCGCCCCGAATGGAGCCGGATCGTACGTTTATGCCGCCAAATTGACCGCTTCCGCCACGAAAATCGCCTTCGCAACCTATATAGGAGGGCCGCTGTACGATTCGCCGGGCGGCGTCGCGACCGACCGCGACGCCGCCGCCATCGTCACGGGCACGATCTACTGGCCGGCCTTTCCGGTCACCAGCGGCGCCTATCGCGCCCCATCGCCGCCCGGCCCGACGCCAAGTCCGCGGGTCTTCCTGGTGAAGTACTCGGCCACCGGTTCGGTGATCTTCTCCACGTACCTGGGAGGCTCCAGGGCCACCGCCGGAGCCGGTTTCAACCAACGCGGCGCGGCCGTCGCGACGGACCGCTCCGGGGACATCTGGGTAACCGGCAACACCGCCATGACAGATTTCCCGGTGACCGGCGACGCCATCCAGAAGACGCTCTCGGGAGGGTGCGGTTACCCCGCTTTCGAAGTCTACACGGGCTTCATCGGCGTCTTCTACGAGACGCTGCACGACGACGTTTTCCTGGCCAGGCTGACGGGCGACGGCCGCACGCTCGCCTATTCGACACTCTTCGGCGGCCCGTGCTACGACCGGCCCTCGGCGCTTGCGGTGGGCGACGACGGGCGGATCTGGATCGCGGGCGAGACGGACTCCGGCCAAATCCCGATGGCTTGGCCGGTCGAAGCGGCGCCGGAACGGGGCGAGTACAAGTCGTTCCTCGCCTCCCTCGACCCGGCGGCTGGCCTGATCCCGTTCTCCACCTACCTGACGGCGGGCGCGAATCCGGCAATCGATCTCGCGGAGGACGGCGCCGTCTACGTCGCGGGCGCCACAGGATATCTGGCGCAGACCGGCGTGTTGACGTCGGCGCTATCCAGCCAACTGGCGAACGCCGACGCCCTTCTCGCCACCGTCCAACCCGGTCCCACGCCGTCGCTGAACCTCACCGGCGTCTCGAACCGGTTCAGTTCCCTGCCCGGCGCGGTGGCTCCCGGCGAAATCGTGGAGCTGTCGGTCCCCGATCTGAAGGCCGTTGCCGCCGACCTCGGTATTCTGGCCGGCGCCCCGCTGAGCGACTCGCTATCGGGCGTGCAGGCGCTGTTCGACGGGCAGGCGGCGACTCTGATCGAGACCTCCGCGGGCCGGGTGGCGGCCATGGTTCCATCCAGCCTGAAGCCTGGATCGACCACCCAGGTGCAGGTGGTCTCGGCCTCCGGCGGGTCGAACGAACTCGCCGTCCCGGTGGCGGCGTCGAGCCCGGGGATCCTGTCGGCCGACGGCTCCGGGGCTGGCGACGCGCTGGCGTGGAACGCGGACGGGACGGTGAACGGCCCGTCGAATCCGGCGGCCGAAGGCAGCACGGTGGCCGTCCTGATCACGGGGGCGGATCCCGCCTCGGCGAGCACCTACGGCGTGACGGCGCTCGCGCCAGCGCCCGGATTCGTGCCTGGAGTGTACATCGGCTGGATCCGGGCGCTGTCCGCCGACGCCACCGGCGGACGTCAATTGGTCAGCGTGAATCCCGGGTTTGGGCACGGTACCGGACAGTACCTGGCCATCTACGTGCATTAAGACTGCTAGAGTGGAGCTAGTAGTGCCATCCGCTCTTTCTTCCGCGTCCATCGTCTCGCTCATCGCCATCGCCGGCGTGCTCGCGGGCGTGTCCTTGTCCGCCATCCACTCCATCTCCCGCGCCCTGGTGGCCTTCAGCGGAGGCGTCCTGGTGGGTGTGGCGGCGTTCTGGGTGCTGCCCGAACTGGCCGAATACTTCGGATGGCCGGGCGCGGTCCTGTGGATGGTGGGCGGATTCGCCGCCCTATGGATTGTCGACAAGAAGATCTACCCGGTGTGCCCGTCCTGCTCGCACACGCACGATCACGACGCCTGCAGCACGCGGTTGCACGGATTCGCCGGCCCGATCCTGACGGCGGCGGCGTTCCACAGCTTCCTGGACGGCTGGATCCTGGCGGCGTCGACGGCGGAATCGACGGCCTGGCTGGCCAGCGGCGTATTGTTGGGCATCGCGGCGCACAAGCTGCCGGAAGGGCTGGCTCTGGGAGTGATCGTGCGGGCGTCGGTGCGGTATAACCGGTCCGCCATCTGGACCTCGATCGGCGTGGAAGCGTTGACGGTGGCCGGAGCCGCCGCCGCGCTGCTGCTTGCTCCGCGTCTCGGCACGGTGTGGGCGCACGCGCTGCTGGCGCTGGCGGCTGGATCGTTCCTGTACCTGGGCTACCACGCGGTCCACAGCGAGTATCGTCGCGGCGGAATGGCGCCGGCTCTGATGCCCGCGCTGACAGGCGTCGCCGGATCCTCCGTCATGCGGCTGGTCGGCGGGCGCTTTTTCGGCCTCTAGGCGATGCGGGCGGCCGGACTGCTCGGACTGTTACTGACCGGGGCCCTGGTGGCGCAGAACGACGCTCGCGACCGCGTCTACTATCCCGGTGATTCTGAAGGCGCAAAACCGCTGGCGCGCAAGCTGACCGCGAACATCTGGCTGGACCAGAAGGACATCTGGCGCAGTCCGTTCCGCATGCGCTCGCGCGACGCCCGGTGGTGGATCGGGATCGGCGCGGCCACGGCGGCGCTCATCGCCACGGACCGTCGCGCGTCGGCCGCCGTCGCCGACAATCCGAATGTGGCGCGGTGGGGCGGACGCGTCTCCAATATCGCTTCGGCCTACTCCATCGCGCCGATCATCGCCGGCTACTATGCCTATGGATCGTGGAAGGACGACTCGCGCGCCCGTCAGACCGCCGTGCTGGGCGCGGAGGCGGTGGGGGGCGGGTTCATCGTCGTCGAAGTGCTGAAGCTGGCGGCGCGACGGGCGCGTCCCGACGCGGGCGCCGATCGCGGACGCTTCTTTTCCGGAGGATCGTCGTTCCCTTCCGGTCACACGTTCGCCGCTTTCGCCCTGGCGTCGGTGGTGGCGCATCAGTACCAGGATTCGCGCGTCCTCCCGATCGCCGCGTACACCCTGGCGGCCGCGGTGGGCGCGGCGCGGTTCAGCGCCCAACGGCATTTTCCGGCGGACATCGTGGTGGGCGGGGCAGCGGGCTGGTTCATCGGCCGTTACGTGTGCCGGACGCACGAGGAGCACGTGGGGCATCGGCGTGGATGGCTAAACCCGACCGTCACACCTGTGGTGAGCCCGGGTTCGGGGACCTTCGGGATCGCGCTCGGCTACGGTCAGCCCTGAACCGCCGGGCGGCGGCTGGCGCCAGCCCGTGCGCGTCTGATCCGTGAACGGCCGCCCCACCAGTGAAATGCCCAGCGGCACGCCGTTGGCCGAGCCGCGCGGCATTGAAAGCGCAGGGACGTGTGCCGGACCCACGACGAGCACGGGGGACATCGGCGCGGGTGACTGAACCCGACCGTCACGCCCGTGCTGGGCCCGGCTTCGCGGACGGCCAGCCCTGAACCGGTGGGCGGCGGCTTCTGCCAGCCCGTGCGCGTCTGATCCGTGAACGGCCGCCCCACCAGTGAAATGCCCAGCGGCACGCCGTTGGCCGAGCCGCGCGGCATTGAAAGCGCAGGCACGTGTGCCGGACCCACAACCAGCACGCCGGGCATCGGCGCGGGTGGCTGAACCCGACCGTCACGCCCGTGTTGAGCCCGGCTTCGCGGACGGTCAGCCCTGAACCGGGGGCTTGTGCCAGTCCGTGCGCGTCTGATCCGTAAACGGCCGCCCCACCAGCGAAATGCCCAGCGGCACGCCGTTGGCCGAGCCGCGCGGCATTGAAAGCGCAGGGACGTGTGCCGGACCCACGACGAGCACGCCGGGCATCGGCGCGCATGGCTGAACCCGACCGTCACACCTGTGGTGAGCCGGGTTCGGCTACGGTCAGCCCTGAACCGGCGGGCGGCGCTTGTGCCAATCCGTGCGCGTCTGATACTCGCGGCCCATGGCGATCAGGGTGCTTTCGGTGAACGGCCGCCCGACCAGCGAAATCCCCAGCGGCATGTCGTTGGCGAAGCCGCATGGCATTGAAAGCGCGGGCAGTCCAGCCAGGTTGCCCGCCGGAATCGCAGAGCTCATGCCGCGATCCTGGGGCCGGGGCCGGGTTGCGCCGGACCCACGGTCGAGCGGGTCCGCCACCTTCCCGGCGATCGACATGCGCGACGGCGTCACCAGCACGTCCACGTCGGCCAATAGCTGGCGGAAGGCGTCCTGCACCAGCGAGCGGATGCGCATGGCCTTCAGGTAGTCCCGCGCCGGGATGTCCATGGCGGCCTTGAGGCCGGCGATCTGCCGTTGGTCGGCGAGCGTATCCACCTTGCCGCTTTGGACCAGTTCCTCGAAGATCGAGGCCGCCTCCGCACCAAGGATCGTGCCGAGAATCGCGCCGTAGGGGAAGTCGGGCAGGCGCGTCTCCTTCACCTGGACGCCCAGGGCTTTGATATCCTCGAGCGCTTTCTGGAGCGCCGGGCGTGCGTCGGGATCGGGCCAATCGGTGAAGTCCACCGGCGCGTAGCCGATGGTGATGTCCTTCATGGCGCGGGAGAACTGTGGAGCGTAGTAGAAGCTCTTGCCCGCCGAGCCCGGGTCGTCCGAATCGCCTCCGGAGATCGCCTGCAGCACGATGCCGCAATCTTCGGCCGATCGCGCCAGCGGGCCGATCTTGTCGAGCGTCCAGGAGAGCGCCATGGCGCCGTAACGGCTCACCAACCCGTAGGTGGGGCGCAGCCCCGTGACGCCGCAGAACGAAGCCGGCGTCAGGATGGAGCCCGAGGTCTCCGATCCCAATGCGAAGGGAACCAGCCCCGCCGCCACTGCCGCGCCCGAGCCGCTGGACGATCCGCCGGACCAGCGCGTGCGGTCCCAAGGATTCAGCCCTGGCCCTTGCAGGCTCGCCGCCGCGTAGCGGTAGGACGGTCCGCCGGCCAGCTCCACCATGGCGAGCTTGCCCATCAGAAGGCCGCCTGTTTTGACCAGTCTCTCCACCACGGTCGCCGTGTAGTCGAACACCTGGCCGGCGTAAGGCTTCGCTCCCCAGGTGGTGGGATGGCCCTTCACCGCCAGCAGGTCCTTGACGGCGAACGGCACGGCTTGTAGCGGTCCGCGGAAGCGCTCGCGTTTCCGCTCGTCGTCCAGGTCCTTGGCCTTGCGGATGGCCGGTTCACGCAATGAGAGCGCCAGCGCGTTATAGCGCGGCCCGACTCGCTCCAGGCGGTCGGCAAAGGCGCGGGCCAGCTCGACGGCCGAGAATTCCTTGGCCTTCCACCGCGCGTTGACGGCGGCGATGCCTTCAAAGAAGATGTCGTCGGGGATATTCGCCATCGTTGACCTACGCCTTGAACCGCGTGGCGGGTTCGGTGGCCATGGGCAGTTTCACCTTGGCAAGCTGCTCGGCGTTATTCCGGTAGCCCTGCCGGGCGGTCTTCAGGTCGTCGTCGGGCGTGGGAGCAGCCGGGGGCTGCTGGGCCGCGGCGGGCAAAGCGGCCGCCAGCGCCACCAGATTCCTGCGAGTAATGCGCTTCATGCTCCGTTTTCGGCGGCCGCCTGATTCCCCATACCGCTCAACGCCTCGAGCGCCGCCTTCTCCATCACCGGCCGCGGGGCGCTGTCGCCCGTCCACAGCTCGAACTGGCGGCAGGCCTGCTCGATAAACATCTGTAGCCCCTCGATTACGGTCTTACCCTGCTCGCGGGCTTTCCGCAACAGGACCGTTTCCTGAGGATTGTACACCATGTCGAACACCACGTCGCCAGGGATTCGGCCGTTGAAGAAACACTCCTCGACGCGCGGCCACATGCCCAGCGGCGTGGCGTGCACCACCGCGTCGAACGAGCCGTTTTCCGCCTGCTCCCGCGAGATCGGGTTGGCCCCGCAGGCCTTGGCGAGCGCCCGCACGCGGTCCGGATTGCGCCCCACGATGGAGAGATCCGCACCCGCCGTGGTCAACGCGTAGGCCGCGCTGCGAGCCGCGCCGCCGTTGCCCACCAGCAGCATCCGCGATTTGGGGATGCGCAGCACCTTGCTGAGCGGAACGGTGACGCCCTCGGAGTCGGTATTGGCGCCCCGCCACTTGCCGGCCTTGCGCCACACCGTGTTCACCGCTCCCACGCGCCGCGCCAGGGGATCGACGATGTCGAGGTACCGCACGATTTTCTGTTTGTGCGGGATGGTGACGCTGAACCCCGAAATCGGCTGCTTTTCGGCCAGGATGAAGAAGTCCTTGAGCTGCGCCGGCGCCACCAGGAACGGCAGGTAGACGGCGTCCATGCGGCGGGCCTGGAAGGCGCGATTGTGCACGGCCGGCGAGATGGAGTGGCGCACCGGGTCGGCGATGACCCCGAATATCTTGGCGGCGCGGGAGAACTTGTCGATCCGGTAGAGCTGGCGAAGCGTCCGGGCGCTCACCTGTCCGCTGGCGGTGCCTTCGGCGGCGTTCGGCGCCGCGTACGTGTAAATCCCGCCGAGCGCGGTGGACAGCACCCGGGTGGGGAACCCGATTTCGCCCATCGCGAGCAGGATCAGGTTCTGTTTAGAGAACAGTTTGGCGAGATTGAGGACGCGGAAGTTGTCGGACGGCTTGCGGGCCGTGGTGACAATCTTGTAGGCGTCGGCGGGGATGCGCATCATCCGGCGCGCGACGGTTTCAAGCGCGGGCGTGCCTCCGTAATTGTGGTAGGACAGCACGAGCATCGCCTTGGCGCGAAGCTCCTCCAGGTGAGCGGCGATGCTCTCGGCGCTTTCGATTTCGACGTCCACGGCCTGGGCGCCAGCGTCAATGGCGCCTCCCAGGACCTTCACCTGCTCTTCGATGCTGCCGTTGAAGCGGCCGTGGTTCTGATGACGGCGGCAGGTGGCCAGAATCGAACAATCCGAATGGGTCGCCAGGAACTCCGATGTTGCGCGGAAACCTTGTTCCGGATGGGGCAGGTAGTCCAGGCGGAATTCGAAGAAACGTTCCCCGGCCTCGTACTCCTGCCGCGCGTGCGCGATCAGCGTGGACGCATCTGCAAACCCCAAGGCGATACAGATCTTGGGCAAGGGTCTCCGATGCGGCATGGGCGAGATGAGAATATCACACTCGACCGTTGAATTTCCTGACCCGCGCCGTCTGACAAAACGACTACGAGGGGCGCCGGGCCAGGTAGAAATCGCGCCCCTGGCCGATGTTGCCGTACATGCCGAGTCCGGCGGCAGCGTCCAGCACCGAGATTTCGTCGAATCCCGCCGTCCGCAGGCTTTGCTCCACGGCGTCCCGTTGATGGCAATACTGCGATAGGCGGAAGTCGGAGCGCAGCCACCGGTTCGCGCCCTCCAGGCGGAACAGGGTTACGTCACAGTACGCTGTTCGACGCGCCCGATCGTAGGCGCCCACCGAAACGCTCACCATGTCGGGTTCCACCTGCGCGAACGTCTGGGCCCAGAGGGCCGTGTAGGCCTCCTCGCGATTCAGGTCAAAAGCGAAATAGCCCCCAGGTCTTAAAACGGTGTACACCCGGCGGCATACTTCGGAGAATTCCTCCGGCGTCATGATGTGATTCAGGGCGTCGAAGGTGGAGATCGTCGCGTCGAAACGTCCCGGCAGGGCGAAAGTGCGCGCATCGCCGAGCACGAACTCCGCCTGCCGGCAGCGCGCGCGGGCGAACTCGAGCATCCGCTCCGAGCCGTCGATCCCGGTCATCCGGTAGCCTTTCCCTTCGAGCACCCGCGTCAGCCGGCCGTCGCCGCAGCAAAGGTCGAGAATCGCGGCGCCGGCCGGCAGACGGTGCAACAGCAGCCGGTCGAGTACGGTGTACGCTTGTTCGTGAAATTCGCCGCCCCAATGGTTGGCGAACAGCCACGCGAACGGGTCGTAGTCGGAGTAGCGCCGCATATTCCTACACTGAGGGTAACCCGCTAAAGAGTCGTCCCTCCCCACCCGATCATTCTATTGGTGACAGGGGAGCGTAACTTCTGGAGAACCGTGCTGCCGGTGAGCGTGCTCGCCGTGGGTGGCGTCATATTCCTGTCACTGTTTGCGATCTCGGCGTCCGGGCGCGCTTCTGCCGGGCGCAACGACTTTCTGCCCTTCTACGCCGGCGGCCGCCTGGCCCTCAGCGGCCACCTGTATGACCAGCAGCGAGTGCTCGCCGAGGAGCGTTCGGCGGCTGGTGTGGCGGGGGAGAGCCTCCACTTCATACGGCCTCCGTGGTTTGCGGCCCTGTTGTGGCCGTTGGCTCGGCTGCCTTACCTGATGGCCTATCGCTTGTGGGAATTGCTGATGGTCCTGGCGATCGCTTTCTTTGCGATCTTCTGGAGCCCGCCGGGCCGCGTGGCCAACCTGGTGGCGTTGTGCTTTTCGGTCCCCGCGCTGGCGGCTCTGGTGAACGGCCAGGATACGCCTCTCCTGCTCGCGTGGATCACCCTGTCGGCGCTGCTGGCCCGGCGTGGCCGCTGGTTCGCCGCGGGCCTGGCGCTCGCGCTCTGTCAGACCAAGTTCCATCTGTTCCTGCCGCTGTGGATCGTCCTGGTGGCCGCCCGCCAGTGGCGCGCGCTGGCGGGGTTGGCGTCGGGCAACGCCGTTCTGGCGTGTGTTAGCGCCGCGGTGGCGGGGCTCCGCTGGCCCAACGAATACCTGGCCTCGATCGGCCGCGACGCCGTGACGCCGGGCGCCGAACACATGCCCACCTTCTTCCACGCCATCGCCGGACTGGGTCCGCCGGACTGGTGGCCGCTGCTTGCGGCCGCGCTGGTGGCGTGCGCGGCATGGGCCGCGGGGCGCCGACTGGATCCGGAGACCGCCCTGCTCATCGCGCCGGCGCTGGCGATGCCGTTTCTCAACCATACCTATGTTTTCGACGCCGTCGTGCTGCTGCCGCTACTGATGCGGTCCCTGAGCGCCTCCGCGACGGCCATCCGCCTGACCGCGGTGTTCCTGCTGACCCCGATTCCCTGGATCGGGTGCTTTGCGGGCTACCCCGGGACCCTTCCCGCGGCGGTAACAGTACTTGTACTCATTTCTACCTACATTCGATTAAGAACCGTCCCGGTCGCCGCCGATGAGGGGTACTGTACGGGAGGTTCAACAGTTGTCACTAAAGAAGCTATTTCTGTTGACGGGCCTTTCTCTTGCCAGCCTGCTCGCCGATGACGTGGTTCGCGTCACCGAGACAGACGCCAAGAAGGCCATTGTTTCGAAAGTGGAGCCGGAGTATCCGTCCATGGCCAGGAACATGCACTTGGCCGGCCGCGCCGTGGTGGACGTTTACATCGACCAGGACGGGAAAGTAGAAAGAGCCCAGCCTGTCAGCGGCAACCCGTTGCTCACCGGGGCCGCCGTGTCGGCTGTCAAAAAGTGGAAGTTCAACAACACCTTCGGCAAGAAGGCCGTGGCCGCCATCGCCTTCGATTTCAAGCTGTAGCGACGGGCTGAAGCACCAACCCGGACGGCAGTTCCTCGCCGAACACCCGTCCCATGGCCCGAAGGTCGTCGCGATTCTCCGACTCCAGATCGAGATCGGGGTAACGGCGGCGGACCATGTCGAGCGCATTCGGCGGGAGATCCCGCGTGGAGTCGCCCGTGATCCGGGCGATCGCCGCCACGGCATCTTCCGCTCTTTCGTTTTTGAGTAGGGCGTCCACCCACCGCGACCCCGCCGCCGCGGTCACCACCAGGTTGTTGGGCCCGTAGAACAGTTTCCGGGCGCCCAATCTCGAAACGCACCACAGCCCGGATTCGACGAAATCGTTCTTCTTAATGCGCTCCACCAGCGCGTCGCCCAACTGCGTCTTGGTCCCAACGGGCAGCAGTTCCAGGCTCGACGCCGTACGCCACATCTCGCGGGCCAGGCTCGGGTTCACCCGCTGCTTCTTGGACGAACGCGGCAGCAATATCGGCGATAACCGCTGGAAAATATCGGCCTGCTGGTTCTTGTTCAGCCCGCCCGCCAAGCGCCCCCAAAAGATCCACCACTCCACCTCATTTTGCACCTGGCTTGCGAACTGCAGCCCCGCCGCGTAGATCCGCCGGGCCTGCTCGACGCGAAATTCGTCGCCAGGGAACCCGAAGCCCGGACGCAGGCAAAACCCGCACAGGTTCAGCCATCGCAACTCGTGCGCCGCGCTGCGTTTCCGCCCGTCGGCGGCTTCGAGCATGCGGTCCGCCAGCCGCCGAATGGTGGACACCGGCCACGAATTCCGGCCTAAACCGATGCTCTGCTCGAGCCGCGCCGGCAGCATTTCTGGCGCAATGGTCAAATCGAGGAATGCGCCCTGGATCAGCGCCTCCGCGGCGACCAGCGCCTCCTCGCCGATCACGGCGGCCGCCCGCTGCGACTGCACGGAGGTGGTCGCCGCCGCCTGCTTGCGCAGTTCAAACTGCAGCCGCCACCGGTGGTCGCTCACCTTCGAATCGGCCCAGATGTCGAGGGTGCCGACCTCGGTCAGCTTCGCGCCCAGTTTCACCGGCACCAGCCGCTCGCCGGTCTTGCCGAAGCGGATCACCGCGTTCAGGGGAGCATGCAGATGCAGCGCGCCCGATTCGACCTCTTCCGGGGCAAACTCGACGATCTCGCCCGCCTGATCCTCGGTGCGCACCAGCGAACTGTATAGCCGGAACGAGACCGGCTTGTTCGCCACCAGTTGCAGGTTCTCGCTTTCGACCTCGAGCGTGGAGCCCTCCTCGGTCCCGCGCGGCACCAGGCACATCGCCTGCACCTTCGACGCATCGCCGCTCGACGTCTCGATGTAATAGGCCCGCGGCAGCCCGCCGCGCACCAGCAGGCCCGCGCCGGTCGACTTCACATAGCTGTAGTAAGCCGCCCCGACCGACACCGCCAGGTCCAGATCCCGATTCTCGAAGATCACCGGCCGCCGGCCGTACCAGCGCTCCATGACGTCGGCCACGCGCTCCCGCAGGATGTCGGGGATAAAGAAGCCGCCGTTGAACAGGATGGCGTCCGGGGCGCTGCCGGTCGTCCCGAGGAACGCCGCCAGGTGCCTGGTGATCGCCGGGTCGGACACATAGGGCAGCCCCAACTCGCGGAATACGCTCTTCTTTTCTTCCTTCGGACGGTCGTCCAGCGAGCAGAACGGCAGGAATCCCCCGAGCGCCAGTTCGAGCGCCTCCTCGCGCAGGATCTCGGTCTTGAGCGTCCCGCCCACCAGCGCCGAACCCGCCCCAAGCACCGTGATTTCAACGCTTTTGAGCGACGCATCGGCCAGCATCCGCTCCTTGGCCGCCGCGCACTGCCGCCGCAACCCGCTGCGCTGCCGGATCGAAAGCTGCTTGCCGAGCTTCGATTCGACCAGCCATGCGAGCGTCAGGTCCAGGTTGTCGCCGCCAAGCAGCAGGTGCCGCCCGACGGCCGTTCGCGTGAAGTCGATCTTATCGCCGTCGCGCGAGACCTTGATCAGCGTGAAATCGCTGGTGCCGCCGCCGACGTCGCACACCAGCACCACCTGCCCGTCGAACAGGTTCTTCCGGGACCGCGCCAAGTCGTTGGCGATCCAGGAGTAGAACGCCGCCGCCGGCTCCTCGAGCAGCGTCAGGTTCTCCACGCCCGCCTGCCGCGCCGCCGCCACGGTCAGCTCCCGAGCTTCCTCGTCGAAGCTCGCGGGCACGGTCAGCACCACGTCCTGCGCGGCCAGCGGCTGCCCGATCTTCGCCTGAAACGCATCGCCCAGCCCCTGGATGATGCGGGTGGAAACATCCACCGGGCTCAGCACACGCCCCGACTCCTGCGCGTCCCACGGCAGGATCTTCGCCGTCCGGTCCACTTCCGGGTTCGACAGCCAGCTCTTGGCCGAATGCACGGACTTTGTGGGCGCCAGCGCCCCTTGCTCCCGCGCGTACGTGCCGACGTACTCCTGATCGCCCAGGTAGAGGAAGGAGGGCAGCGTCCGCCGCGGCTCCACCCGTCCCGGCGCCACCACCTGCGGGACCTCCAGTTCGAGAATCGGCGGAAAATCCGCGTCTTCGGCCTGCTTCGGGTCGACATACGCGAGCGCCGAATTGGTGGTGCCGAGGTCGATGCCGACCTTCATCGTGATACCTGCTCCCTGACGTTGAATTCCAGCTTCCAGCGGCGTCCGTCCCGCGCCACGCACCACAATTGCAGCAGGCCGGTTTCCGTCACCACTGTTTCAAGCGTCACCGGAACCATCTCGCCCGCCGCGCCCGTAAGGTTCACCTCCACGGGCGACAGCTCCTCCAATTCCTCCTCGATGCCGTCGAGCAACGCGCCCGGCTCATCGTCTTTCCGGGTGGCGGAGTTGAAGAAGCGGAATTCGGCCGGCTCGCCCACAATCAGTCCGAACTCGCGCGCCGGGATCTTGAGGTCGGTCCCCTCCTCCATCCCAAAGGGCGCGACAGCCAGCGCCTTCAGCGGAGCCGGCAAGCCGGGCACCGCGGGCATCGCGCTTTCGATGCCGACGTAGTAGGTGCGCGGGATGCCGCCGCGAATGCGTACGCCCCGGCCAGCCCGAGCCATGCCGTAGTAGGCGGCGCCGCGCGCCACCGCGTGCATCAGGTCTTCGCCCAGCAGCGGCTGGATGGGCGCCATGCCCTCCGCCCGCAGCCAGTTGTTCAGCGCTTCGATCATCCGGTCCCGCACCACCGGCGACCGCAGCACGCCGCCGTTGAAAAGCACATGCGTCGGACAGGCCAGTCCGCTCGGCCCGCGCCGCACGGACCCGTGTTCGGAGGCCGCCGCCTGCTGCCGAAGGAACCGCGCCAGGTGCCGCGTGATGGCCGCGTCGGCCGCGTACGGCAGACCCAGTTCGGCCAACCCCATGCGCCTGCGCTGCGGCATCTCCTCGCTCGTCACCAGCGGCAGGAAGCCGTCCAGCAGCACGCGGTTCACGTCTTCCAGAAGCAGCTTCGTCTTGATCGTGCCGCCCACCAGGCCCGTACCTTTGCCGAGAATCGTCACCGGATGCTCGCCGCGGTTGGCGTCCTCGGCAAGCAGCCGCTCCTTGGCCAGCCGGCACTGCTGCCACAGCGCGTTCAACTGCAGCGCGTCCAACTTCTTGCCCTGCCCGGCCAACTGCTGTTCGAGATGCCGCGCCAGCGCCAGGTCGATGTTATCGCCGCCGAGCAGGATATGCTCGCCCACCGCCACGCGCTCCAGTTGCAGTTCGCCCGCGCCCTCGGTGACCGAAATCAGGGTGAAGTCCGTGGTGCCGCCGCCGATGTCGACCACCAGGATGAGGTCGCCCACCTGCACGCGTTCGCGCCAGTCCGGATGCTTCTCGATCCAGGCGTAGAAGGCCGCCTGCGGCTCCTCGAGCAGCACCGGGTCCTGATAGCCCGCCTTCCGTGCCGCCTCGAGCGTCAGTTCGCGAGCCACCGCGTCGAAGGAGGCGGGCACCGTCACCAGCACCTGCTGTTCGGCGAACGGCGCCTCCGGCATCTTCGCGTTCCAGCCGGCCGCCAGGTGTTCCAGATAGCGCCGCGACGCGTCCACCGGCGAGACTTTCGTCACGCCCTCCGGCGCGCTTACCGGCAGAATCGGCGCGGTGCGGTCGACGCCCGCGTGCGACAGCCACGACTTGGCCGACGACACCAGCCTCCGCGCGTTCTCCGTGCCCCGTTTGCGCGCCAGTTCGCCCACCACCATCGACGAATCGGCCGACGGCCACGGCAGCTCGAGCGAGCCGGCGGGAAAATCGTTCGCGCCCGCGATATAGAGGAAGGACGGCAGCAGGTCCTCATCGCGGACCTCGCCCGGATTCACCAATTGCGGCACGCCCAGCAGCGTGACGGGCGACAGTTCACGAGGATCGGGAGGAGGGGCGGCCCAGGCGAGCGCCGAGTTCGTGGTACCGAGATCGATACCGATGACGTACTTGCGCGGCAAGGTTTTCTACTCGATTTCGACTTCGGCCGGAGCTACGACCGAGTTGTTACGCCCGGGCTTCAGCGCGGGAAGATCGACCTTCTCGGCGCGCCAGCCCTTGTGGCGAAGCATTCCACCCGGCGCCTTGCCCGTCGCGGGCACATTGCCGAGCAGTTTGACGACAGCCGGGTCGTTCGATTCGAGCTTGGTGAACGATCCCTCGACGCCATCGATAACGGGCGCGAGCCGGACATAGCGTTGGAGCGCCTCCCGGCATTGTTCCTGCAAGGTGCGGACGGCGGCGCCCACCTGTTCGTCATCGGCGCCGCTGATGTCCTCCATCAGAAAATCCACCAGGCGGCCGTCGCGCTGCAGGATGCCGAGCAGTTGAACGGCGCCGTCGGCGGGGCCAACGGCGGGTTGGGCGGACGCGGGCGAAGGGGCGGGCGTGGAAGCTTTCACGGCGCCTTTCGGCGCATAGCCGAACTCGCGCGCCACATCGTCGGGCAACACGCCCGAGAACAGGATGGCGAAGAAACTCTTAAAAGCGGAACCGATGCGACTCAATATTGGCCTCTGATCAACTAACTACCACGATATCAAAGGGGTGGAGCGGTCCGCTCACTTACAACCATCGCCGGGCGGTACGATCCGCTATCGCTCCGCCGGGGTCGGCGCAACCGGTCTCGAATCCGCCAACTGCGCATATCGCAAGCCCATGTCGCGAAGGTAATCGCGGAAGTCCGCATAGTCGGCGCTCGCGGATCCGGGGCCGCCCTGAAGGTACTCCCGCGCGATGCGGAAATCCGAGCACACAATGCCGCTTTGGACGATGTCCTCCATCGGCGCCTGAACGGGTTGCTGGAGCTCGGCCGTTCCGCCCATCAGGCGCCACAACGACCAATACAGATTGCTGAGACTCGCGCAGTTTTCCGTCGACAATACCACAGAGGTCGGCATCTCTACTTGCTCTTCGGCAATTTCGCCGGGAGCATTACTTCGCCCGATACCCCTGCCACACATACTCGAGCGCCAACGGCAGCGTCTGCGCCTTCACCGCGCGGTCGCAATGGCCGGCGTTCCGGGCGAACACAAACTGATACCGATACCCCTTGGCGGCCAGCGCCTTCGCCATCCGCTCATTGGCGACCACCCAGTCGTGATACCGATCCCGGGCAATGAAAATGTCCCGGTCGCTCACATGCATCCACACCCGGATCGGCTTCCGGGGACTGTTCGGAATGATCGTCTCGTGATAATCCCAGGCGCCATGCGGAGTCTCCGCGCTATCGGGCCATTGCTGGTACACGTAGGTCCCGCTGTAGCTCAGCACGCGATGGTACAGGTCGGGCCGATACCACGCCATGGTGAACGCGGCCGCCGCGCCGGAACTACAGCCCATCGTCGCCCGCCCGTCCGGATCCCGCGTCAGCTTCACGCCGGCCTTCTTCTCCACCAGCGGCAGCACTTCGGTCTCGACAAATTCGGCGTACTTGCCGGACATCGTGTCGTATTCGAGCCCGCGTTCGCTGCCCTGCGCATCGCCGCTGCCGTTGCCGATCGAAATCGCGATCATCACCGGCACGCGCTTGGCCGCGATCAGGTTGTCGAGCGCGACAAACAGCGTTCGATCCGGCCCATCGGCGCCGACGATGAACGGCGCGACGGTCCCCTCCGCGTACTGCTTCGGAATGTAGACGGCCACCTTTCGCGTGTACGGCGCGGAGTGGCTGTTGATGATCAGCTTCGACGGATCGGCGGGATCGATGGGCGGCTGTCCGGCAGGCTCCCGCGCGATGCCCGGGTACAGGCGGCTGTCGGTGGACTCCATTGTGAATTCGAGGATTCGCCCCTGCGGGACGCCCTCGCGGGCCGACATCTCCGGTGCGGGATGGTGCGTGGGCCCGATGACGAAATCGCCGTCCTGTTTGGGCGTTGGAATCTCGCCATCGGGCAGTTCCTTGGCCTTGACGTATCCGGCGGTATTCGGATCGCGGGTAGGAGCCTCAACACGCACCCTTGGCGCCTGTGGCGCGGCGGAAGGCGTCTGGGCGAGCGCCAGGCCGGGCAGCCCGGCGATCAGGGGGAGTAAGACCAAGCCACGGAGCGGTTGAGCCATGCAGTTCCCCATCCTAGCGCAACCGCCCGAGCCGGACCGGCGAGTCCTTCTACTTCGGATCCTCGACGTCCTCGATCTTGATTTCCGTCTTCGAGCCGTTGGCCAGGAACTTCAGAAACCCGATGATGTCGGCCAGTTCCTGGGAGTTGTAGCCGGCCGTCGTCGGCGGATGCTTCCACTTCGTCTCCCGCGCCATCGACGTGACGTCCTTGGAGGCGAGCGTCTTCAAAACGGGCGGCATCTGGCTGAGATCCCAGATCTGGAGTTCCTCGCCCTGTTTCTGTTTCTGGATGCCCGGGAAGACCTTGCCGTCCGCCGTCTTCACGGTTTGCACATACTCGGTGGTCTGCATCTGGATGGTCTTCACCAGCCCGTGCGAGCCCACCACTCCGGCCAGCGTCAGCAGGTCGGGACCCACCGCCGTGCCGATGCTCTTCACCTTGTGGCAGTTGGCGCAAGCGACGCCCTTGGGCGATTTCTCAAATAATTCCTGGCCGCGCTGTACTTGCGCTGGTCTCTTGTCCTGAGCGGGGGCCAACTGCAATGCGAGCGTGGAGACGAGTGCGAATCCTAGGATTTGGCGCATGTCAACCCTTTCCTTCCATTCAAAGGCGGTTCTTTCTAAGGACACTACGTTACCGCCGTAGAAGACGATTCTACTCCTCTGGGAGGAAGGATTGGAGGGTGGGAACGGAGAAGGGCGGGGCGGTCCCGGAAAGGACCGCCCGCCGGTTGAGGCTAGAAGTAATACTTCAAACCGAACTGAATGTTGCGCGGGTTCTGAACCTGACTGGTGATCTGGCCGAACGCGCCGGAATTGGTGATGTCGCGTCCCGGAGGTCCCCAACTCGCATGGTTGAAGGCGTTGAACAGCTCCATACGGAAGTCGACGTACTGCTTCTCCTTCACGAAGAACTTCTTCCCGATCGATGCGTCGAAGTTGAAGAAGCTCGGAGCGCGCATGGTGCCGACGCCGGCGTTGCCAAGCGAGCCCACGGCCGGAATGCCGAACGCGCAGGAGCCATTATCCACGCCCGCGGCGCAGAAGTTCGACGCCGTCACCACTCCGTAGAAGTGATCGACGTCCTGCGTCGTGATGGTGTAGGGGCGGTACGCGTTGGCGCGAACGTTGCCGCGAGGCGTACGGCCGCCCGTGTTCGCCGAGGACGCAAAAATCGTCACCGGGAACCCGGAGTGAGCGCTGGCGAAGTAGCTCGCGTTCCAGCCGCCCACGATCAGATCGGCCACGCGGTTCATGCTGGAGCCGAACTTCTTGCCGATCCCGACCGGGATGTCGTACGTGCCGCCCAGCGTGAAGTTGTGCTTGGCGTCAAAGCACGACGGACCGCGGTTGCCGCGCCGGTTGTAGGCGTCCTGCCAGTAGGCGCCTTCCGAGTTCACCGAACCGCAGCCGTAGTAGCCGAGGTTCTCCATCATGCTGTGGCTCCAGGTGTAGGTGGTTACGAACTCGAGCCCGTCGGCGAAGCGCCGGCGGCCGGTCACCTGCAGAGCGTTGTAGCTCATGCGGGCGCTCGATTCGGTCAGCGCGATGTTGCCGACGTTCGGCAGGGAGCCGTTCAGGTACAGCGGACGGCGGTCGTTCGACGCCGTCCAGCTCGACACCGGACCGGTTCCGGCGATCGGGTTGTTGGCTTCGTGCGGCACAACCAGGTGCGTGCCCAACTGTCCGACGTAAGCCACGTTCAACGAAGAGGACTTGTTGATCTGGTATTCCAGCGCCGAGTTGTACTGCTGCGTGAACTGCGGACGCAGGTTCTGGTCCCACGCGCGGCCCTGGTAGAACGGAGTCGCGCTGGTGCGCGGGCTGGCCAGGTTCCCGGCCGAGATCACGTCCGTGAAGCCGGTGGTGATGCTGCCCGGCGTGCGCGGGTCGTAATTCACGTTCGATTCGGTGAAGTACGGCGGATTCAGCGGCAGGCGCAGGTTCGCGCCGGTGCCTTCGAGGAAGGTCGAAATGGCGTAGCCGATGCGGAACACCAACTTCGAGGTCGGCGTGTAGGCGATGCCGATGCGCGGCTCGAACTGCTTGTAGTACGGGTTGTACAGGGCGCGGCTGTTGCCGTCCTTGCCCGCATACAGCAGCTTGCCGGTGAACGTGTCGATGTTCACTTGGCGGTCGGCCACTTCATAGATCGGCTGGTTGTATTCCCAGCGCATGCCCAGGTTCACCGTCAGGTTGCGGCGGAACTTCCAGTCGTCCTGGATGAACATGGACGTCAGCCAGTGGCGGTGTCCCCACTTGCCGGTGACCGCGCCGCGGCCCTTCGCCGACAGCGAGTCCAGCAGGAAGTCGCCGTAGGCCAGGCCCGAGAACGTGCCGTCATAGGTGAACGAACCGAGTGCGCCGTTGTTGCCGGCGTAGTAGCGGTTCTGCTGAAAGCGGATAGCCTGCGCGCCCATCTTCAGAAGGTGCGTGCCCTTCTGCCAGGTGAGGTTGTCGGTGTAGGTGAACTTGTTGTCGCGGGTGCTGCCGATCGACGCGCCGGAGCCGATGCCGCTCAGGCCGTTGCCCAACGCCACCGCGCTCAGTCCGCTGATGAACTGGCCGCCCGGAATGCCGAACTTCTGGTTGCCCGTGGCGCCCAGTTGCCCTGACCAGTCGATCGTCTTGTCGTCGATGCCGATCCGCGAGAAGCCCGCGCGCGCTTCATTCACGATGGTGTTGGAGAACGTGCGGGTCCAGTTCACCATGGCGATCTGCGTCGGACCGTACGTGCCGCCCGTCATGAACACCGGCAGCGCCGCCTGGGAGCCCCAGGTGTCATAGCGGCCCATCGACCAACGGCCCATGAAGCTGTCCTTCTCGTTCGGGCGGTAATCGATCTTCATATCGCCCTGGTGGTTCTTCAGAGTGGTGGCCGTGCCCGAAAGATAATTGCTCGTGATGCCCAGCGCGCCCGTTCCGGCATTGTTCGGCAGCGGGTACAGCGCCGCGTTGCTGAACAGGTACTTCGCCACCGGGTTGGTGATGCGCGAAGCCGGAATGATGTTGCCGGGGAAGGCCGTGCGCGACGGAACGTCGGAGCCCGTCAGCGGATCCTTCACCACCTGGTTCTGCTTGGTGAGGAAGTCCGACAGGTCGCCCGTGCGCCAGGAGGCCGGCGCCACCGTGGCCGAGGTCGGGCCCGAACTGCGCTGCTCGATGCCTTCGTAGTCGGTGAAGAAGAAGGCCTTGTTCTTGATGATCGGACCGCCGAACGTGCCGCCGAAAACGTTCCGTTTGAAGAACGATTTCTTCACGTTGCTGCGGTTGTTGAAGAACGTGTTGGCGTCCAGCTTCTCGTTGCGCAGGAACTCGAACACATTGCCGTGATAGGCGTTGGTGCCGCTCTTGATGGTGGCGTTCACGATGGCGCCGCCGGCGTTGCCGAATTCCGACGACCCGTTGCCCGTGATGACTTTCACTTCCTCGAGCGCGTCCACGTTCGGGTTGTAGCCGATGCGGTTGTCGATCGAGTCGTTGACGTCGATGCCGTCCAGCAGGAAGTTGTTGGTCTGTTCGCGATTGCCGTTCACCTGCGGCCGGCTGCCCGAGCCCTGGAACCGGCCCGACGTGTTCATGGCGTTCGGGCTGGTCGAAATCGCGCCCGGCATCAACTGCAGCAGGCTCGCGTAGTTGCGTCCGTTCAGCGGGATGGCGGTCAGCTTCGTGCTCTCGATCGTGTCGCCGGTGGCCGTCGACTCGGTCTGCAGAACCGGCGCGAAATCCTTGATTTCGACCGACTGGGTTGTGTCGCCGACTTCGAGTTTCACGTCGACGCGTGCGATCTGGTTCACCTGAAGGCCGAACGGGCCCAGCACGGTCCGCTTGAAGCCCTGAATTTCCGCCGAAACGTTGTAGTTTCCTACCGGCAGAAAGAGTAGATTGTAGACACCCGATTCGTTCGAATTTGCGTTATACGCTTGGTTGGTTGATGTATTGGTCGCCGTCACCTTGACGTTCGGCACAACCGCGCCGCTCGGATCGGAAACGGTACCCGTTATCGATGCAGTAATGGTCTGCGCGGAAGCGATTTGTGAAAAGATACACAACGCTCCCGCGAAAACCGCATAGAGGGTCTTCTTCATTACCCCGTACTCCCCTAGAGACTTCTGGCTCGTAATCCAGTAGCCACGATTGTAGGCGGTTCAACAGGCTGTGTCCAGCGCGCCTTGGCCGACGGGAGGCCCGGCGGGGCGGAATGCGCGGCCCTGCCGTTGTCGTGCGTTTGTACAACATCGCGAGCACGACCGCTCGTCAGCCCTTCGCCTCTACTTCGGCTCACACCCGTTCAGCGTGAGCTTATCCTTATAGCATTTGCCCACCGTGTTCAACTCCTTGCCCTTGATGCTGGTATGGCAGGTGACGCAGGGTCGCTTCTCCAGCTTGTTGTATTTGACGTTGCCGTAGCCCGGACGAAGGGAAACGAGCAGGCCCGCCGCGAGAATCGCGACAGGCAGGACGTGACGCAACAGGGTCATCACACACCTCGAGGCCATCAAGTTGTGGCTGCTGCGGGAAGCCTATCACACCCACCTCCCGGCCTCAAGAGATTTTCTACGGTGAAATTCCACAACCGTCCGAGGCCGAAGCGCATCCCCCATTCCGCTACACTGAAAACTACATGACCCTCGACGAACTGGAAAGAGAGTACGTTGAGCTCCGCCAGCAGGCCGAAGCTGTGCGGAGCTATCTTTGACGCTCCCAAGAAGAAGACCCAGCTAACCAAACTCGAAGAGCAGATCTCCGACCCCGACTTCTGGAATCAGCCCGAAAAAAGCCAGAAAGTGATGCAGGACCGTAAGCGCCTGGAGGAATCCATCGCCAACGACTCCCGCATCGCCGGCCTGAACTCCGATCTCGAAACGCTCTTCGAACTCGCGCGCGAAGGCGAGGATGTCGCCGCCGATCTCGAACGCGAAATGAAGTCCTTCCGTCACCAGTTGGACGAACTGGAGACGACCATGCTGCTGTCTGGCGAAAACGCCGCCCGCAGCGCCATCGTGACCATCCACCCCGGCGCCGGCGGCACCGAAAGCCAGGACTGGGCGGAAATGCTGCTGCGCATGTACCTGCGCTGGGCCGAACGCCACGGCTTTGAAACCGCCGTCACCGACCGCCTGGAAGGCGAAGGCGCGGGCATCAAATCGGCGACTTTCGAAGTCAACGGCGAAAACGTCTACGGCATGCTCCAGTCGGAAATCGGCGTCCACCGGCTGGTCCGCATCTCTCCGTTCGACGCCAACGCCCGCCGCCACACCTCCTTCGCATCGGTGTTCGTCTACCCGCAAATCGACGACGACATCAACATCGACATCAAGCCCGAGGACCTGAAGATCGACGTCTTCCGAGCCAGCGGCGCCGGCGGCCAGCACGTCAACCGCACCGAATCGGCCGTCCGTTTCACGCACCTGCCCACCGGCATCGTCGTGCAGTGCCAGAATGAGCGCTCGCAGCACAAAAACCGCGCCAGCGCCATGAAGCAGCTTCGCGCCAAGCTCTACGAGTTCGAGATGGAGAAGAAGCGGGCCGAGCAGGACAAGCTCGAAAGCTCGAAACTCGCCATCAATTTCGGCAGCCAGATCCGCAACTACGTCCTCGCCCCCTACCGGCTGGTGAAGGACCTGCGCACCCGCCTCGCCGTCGGCGACGTGGACCGTGTGCTCGACGGCGACATCGACGACCTCATCCACGCCTGGCTGGTCTGGTTCCGCACCGGCAGGACCGCCGGCGACAGCGGCGCCGACGAGCCCGCCGATTGATGATCACCCCGGACCAGATCGCCCTCGCCGCTCGCGCCATCCGCGAGGGCGGACTGGTCGCCTTTCCCACCGAAACCGTCTACGGTCTGGGCGCGAACGCGCTCGACGCCAGCGCCGTCCGCCGTATCTTTCGGCTGAAGGGCCGCCCGTCCACCAGCCCGCTGATTGTCCATGTCGACACCATCGACATGGCGCGATCGCTCGTCGCCGCCTGGCCCGCCGCCGCCGACGAATTGGCCCGCCGCCACTGGCCCGGCCCGTTGACGCTGGTGCTTCCCAAACAACCCGTGGTGCCCGGCGAAGTCACCGCCGGACTCGACACCGTGGGTATCCGGATGCCCGCCCACCCCGTCGCGCTCGACCTGATCCGCGCCGCCGGCCTCCCCATCGCCGCTCCCAGCGCGAACCGTTTCACCCAGCTCTCCCCCACCACGGCCGCCCACGTCCGCGACGCTTTCGGCGACTCCATCCCCATCCTCGACGGCGGTCCCACCCAGGTCGGCATCGAATCCACGGTGCTTTCGCTTGCCGGCGACGAACCGGTCCTTCTGCGACCCGGCATCATCCCCTTCGCCGAGCTCCGCCGCATCACGGAGCCCACCGCCGGCGCCCACCCCTCGCCCGGCATGCACGAGCGTCATTACAGCCCCCGCACCCCGCTCGCCATCGTCGACGGCGACCTCCTCCCCGCCGGCCGCGTCGCCTATCTCTACATCCGCCGCCCGCTCCACGCCGCCCGGGTCATCCCCATGCCCGCCACGCCCGAAGGCTACGCCGCCGCCCTGTACAGCACCCTCCACCAGCTCGACCGCGAAGGCTTCGACTCGATCGCCGTCGAGCGCGTCCCCGCCACCGCCCCCTGGGCCGGCGTCGCCGACCGCATCGAGCGCGCCGCGAAATAACCTGGCTCTGTGACAAATCGCTTTCTGGGATAATAGCTCCGTGCCTCGACCGAAGGAACTCGAGCAGCGCCTCGAGCGCACCGAACAACAACTCCGGTTGTTCCAGAGGATTAGCCGGTTCATGGTCCGTGAGCTCAGCCTGGCCGAAGTATTGCAGGGCATTGTCGGCCTGGTCAGCGAATTCACGGTCTGCGACTCCTGCCTGATCTATCTCATCGATAACTCCGAGCTGGTGCTTTGCGCCTCGAAGCCGCAGCACCCGGCTCAGGTCGGCCGCGTCCGCCTGAAGATGTCCGAAGGTCTCACCGGATGGGTGGCCCGCGAGCGCCGCCTGCTCGCCATCAGCCGCGAAGCGTACAACGACCCCCGGTTTAAATACTTCAGCGACCTTCCCGAGGACACCTTCGAATCGTTCCTGTCGGCGCCCGTCATCGCCCGCAATCGCGTTGTGGGCGTCATCAACGTGCAGCACAAACTCCCGCACGCCCACACCGGCAGCGAAATGGAGTTGCTCACCACCGTAGGCGAACAGGTCGGCTGTCTGCTGGTGCTGTCGCGCATGCCCCCGACCGCCGTAGAGGAGGCGAACCACGTGGAACTCGTCATCAGTTCGGGTCCACCGGCGAAAACGTTTTGAACCGACGAACCGCCATTCAAACTCTTGCCGGCGCCGCCGCTTCCGTCGCGGCCTCCGCCCAGCCCAAGGCCCCGCGTTGGGCCATGCAGTACTTCTATGACAAGGAGAACGAGGAGTTCCGCATCAACGATCTCCGCTTCATGAGCCCCACCCACGGCCTCGCCGTCGGCTGGATCGCGGAGCGGAAGGGTCGGCCTCGGCCCTACTCGGTCGCCACCACCAACGGCGGCGCCAAGTGGGAGGCGCAGCCCCTGCCCGACGTCGGCCTGTCGACGTTCTTTCTGAACGATTCGCTCGGCTGGCTGGTCGGCGAAAAGGGCGTGTACCGGACCGAGGAAGGCGGCCGCGATTGGAAACGCGTGTCGAAACTGAAGAACGACATCGCCATCAACCGCGTCCATTTCATCGACGAGAACCACGGCTGGGCCGCCTGCGAGCGCAAGACCGTCCTCGAAACCAAGGACGGCGGCAAAACCTGGGACGAGTTGAAGAAGGCCTCCGAACCCACCGCCAACCCCGACTACACGTCCTACAACTGGATCGAGTTCGTCTCGCCCAAGGACGGCATGATCGTCGGCTCCAGCATTCCGCCCCGGCCGGGCGACAACCGCCCCGTGTGGATGGATCCCGAAGGCGCCTCCAAGCGCCGCGAATGGCCGACGCTCACCGTCACGCTCGAAACGCGCGACGCCGGCGCCACCTGGAAATCGCAAACGGCGCCCGCCTTCGGCCAGGCCACCCGATTCCGCACCGGCGCGAACGGCACGGCGCTGGTCGTCATCCGCTTCAGCAACTCGTTTGAATGGCCCTCGGAGGTCTACCAGGTGAAGACCGGCGGATCGAGCACACGCGTCTTCCGCCAGGCGGACCTCGTGGTTACCGACTGCGCCTGGATGAGCGCCAACCGCGCGATCCTGGCCGCCGTCGAGCCGCCCGGCAAACTCCACCAGTTGCCCATTCCCGGCAAGATCCACGTCCTGGTCAGCGACAACCTGACCAACTGGACGGAAATGAAGGTGGATTACAAAGCCTACGGCAACAGTGCGGTCCTCTCGGTGCTCGGCCCCGACCAGGCCTGGCTCGCCACCGACACCGGTCAGATTCTGAAGCTGGGGTGAGGCGGGAGCGGTCCTTTTAACAGGCGGACGTCCTCGTGCCCGCCGGCATCCGGCGCGGCCGGCCGCTCGTCTCCGCGTCCCCCAACCGCAACAGGCGCCAGTGGAAGTAATCCTCAGCCAGTGGGGGCGACGTGCTAACCACTTCGAATCCCAGCAGGTCGCGATAGAACCGCACCGACGTCGGCATGTCATGCGCCTGTAACAACGGCGCCACGCCGACTACCTCGATCGCCATGGGAATCAGCCTAACACGCAAAAGCGGGGCGGCCCGGTGTGATCCGGACCGCCCCGCCGCACTGAAAGGAGGGAAACTACCAGCTCAGCTTGAGCATCAGGTTCATCAGCGGCTGCCCCGCGAAGGAGGCCGTCGTCTGATCGCCCGTGATCTTGCCGAACAACTGCGGATTCTTGAAGTCCACCGTGTTGCTGGGAGCCGTGAAGCCCCAGTTGTGGAACGGATTCTGGAAGTCGAACCGCAACTGCAGGTTCCAGCGTTCGTTGAACACGAAGTTCTTCTTGGCCGAAGCCTGCGAGTACATGATTCCAGGACCCGTGACGATGTTCCGCCCCGCGTTGCCCACGGTGAAAGCCGCCGGCGCCGAGAAGCAGTTCACGTCCAACACCGGATTCTCGAGCGCCTGGTTGAACCGCGCCCCGCCGATCTTCGAACCGAGACCGAATCCCGGCATGGAAATATCGGAGCAGGTCAGGTTCGGAACCCGGTTGCCGATGCTGGTCGGATAGTAGTTATTCGGACTGTTGGAGAAGCTGAAACTGATCGGGTTGCCCGTATTGAACGTCTGAATCCAGGCCAACTCGTAGCCGCCCACCACCCAGTCCAGTATCTTATTGCTATTCACCCACTTGCGGCCCTTGCCGACGGGCAGCTCATAGGTGAAGTTCGCCACGGCCACGTGGTTGCGGTCATAGCCCGCCCGCCCCTTGTTCAGGTTGCGGTTCTCCACCGGCGCGACGCCCGTGCAGGTGCCGTAGTCGTTGTCGCAATCATCCAGCGCCTTCGAGAACGTGTAGAACGTATTCAGCACCATCCCGTGCGAGTAGCGTTTCACTAACTGCACGGTGGCGGCGTGATAACTCGAATGCCCGGTGTTGGACATGTAGTTGATGCTGCCGAACTGCGAGTACGGCAGATAGTTCTGCGTCGCCGCGAAAGCCGCCGCGCGCAGCGTCGGATTGTCGGCGCCGTAGCTGGTCGGGAACACGTTCACGTTCCAGCCTTCCACCAGGTGCACGCCGGCCGAACCCTGATACAGGAACTTCAACAGGTGGTTCGCGCTCACCTGGTATTCGGCGCTCACGTTCCAGTTCGCGACGTATCCCGGATGGAGTTTGCCGTCCATCCACCAGATATTCCGCGACCCGTAATTCGTGCCGACATAACCCGCCGTGTTATCCGACCGCAGGTTGTACACCACCGGCGACGGACCGCTGCTCAACTGGAACAGCATCCGCGGATCGCCCGGATTCCGCGCCTGCACCGACAGCGCCGAGTATTCGTCGAACTGCTGCAATGCGTTCGGGAACCGGATGTCCACCGTGTTGATGCCGAATCCGCCGCGGAACACCCACTTGTCCATCGGATGGTACGCCAGTCCGATGCGGGGCTGGAAGTTATTCAGCGCCCGGTCGTTGATCGCGCCGGTCGGATGGACGATGGCGCCCATCTTGCCCGTCACCGGATCCACCGTCGTCGGGCTGAAGTTGCTCGACTGGCCGTGCGCCGTATGGAACGGGCTTTCCGTCGACCACCGCAGTCCCAGGTTCAGCGTCAAAGTGCGCGAAAACTTCCAGTCATCCTGGAAGTACAGGCTGTGGATCGAATCGCGAGGCAGCCACGTCGACGTATAACTCTGGAAGTTAGCCGCCGCCACCGCGCCTAGCTCGAAGCCCGCGAACAGGTTCCCCGTGTTGGGAACCGGCTGTCCGTTCGCCTGCAGGCCCGCCGTCATGTTATCGAACTGGAACACGCCGCTCGGCTGTCCCAACTGCCAGTAGTTTGCGCGGAAGTTCAGGTACTCATAGCCCATCTTGAAGGCATGCGTGCCCTTCAGGATGCTGAAGTCATCGCGCAGCGAGTAGGTCTCGCGAACCGTGCGCGACGGCCCCGGAACCGTCAACCCGTACATCGTGTTGAGCGCCGGCGCCGCGCTGTTGCCCGACGACATCGTCGAGCTGAACGACGGCATCAGCAGTCCGCTCGTGTTAGGAATTCCCAACTGCGACGCCCAGTTCTGGTTATAGGAAGGAACGATCGTGTCATTCCGCGACCGGTAGTAACCCACGCGGATGTCGTTCAACATCGCCGCGCCGAACAGCTTCGTCGCGCCCACCGACAGGTTCTTCTGCGTGAACGGAGTCAGGTTGCCGTTGGCCCCGTCGAAAATCGGCAGGTTGAGGCTGGTCGGACGACCCAGGCCGCTCGTATGGTTATAAGTCCAGCTTCCGTACACCTTCAGGTTCGAATTCACCTGTTCGTCGATGCGCGTTGAATAATCTTCAAAGAACGTGCGCGACTTCGAGCCCCACGTGTAGTTGCTCACCGGACCGCTGCTGGTCAGCGACCCCGGTTGATTCGGCGCCGCCCACGGATTCATGCTGATGATCTTCTTCGCCACCGGGTCGAACCGGCTCAGCGGCACGGTGTTGCCCGGCAGCGGATCGCGCGCCCACGTTCCATCGGCGTTCTGCCGAGTGGTGTAAGGATCGTACAGCGGCAGTCCAACGCCGCCGAAAGTGAAATCGCCGCCCAGCAGAGCGGGCGTCGGAGTCTGGCTGGTGAACGCGGCCGACTTCTTCTCGATCAGCTTCTGATAGCCGAAGAAGAAGAACGTCTTGTTGCGGCCGTCGTACACCTTCGGGATGTAGACAGGACCGCTTGCCGCCGCGTCCGGCTGCATGAACCAGGCCGGCACGCCGTTGGGAGCGCCCGGTTGCGGATCCGACGTGCGGTACTGGTTGAAGAACTGCCGATGCGTCATGCGGCGCGTGCGGCCCAGGTCCGAAGCCAGACCATGGAAGCTGTTGGTGCCGCCCTTCTTCACCACCGTCACCACGCCGCCGGTGGTGTGTCCGTACTCGGCCGGCAGCGTGCCCGACACGATCTTGACCTCTTCCACCGAATTTTCAACCGGCTTGATGTCGGTGCCGGTCGACGACTGCGGGTCGTTGCCCAGCACGCCGTCCTCGAACACGGCGGTTCCCGTCGACCGTTGTCCGGCCACGTTGAATCCGCCCAGCGAACCGCCGTACGCATAACCGTTCATGGTCATGCCCGGCATCAGGTTCAGCGCATTCAAAACGTAGCGCTGATAAAGCGGCATCTTGTACAGAACATCGCCCTGCGTCAACGAACCGGACGAGGACGTTTCGGTTTCGAGCAGCGTTCCCTGCGCCGAAACCTGCACGGAATCCGTGATCTGTCCAAGCTCGAGCGTCGCGTTCACCGGCAGCACGGAACCCACGTGCAGGTCCATGCCGCTCTGCACCACGCGCTTGAACCCCGCGGCTTCAAACGTCACCCGGTATGCGCCGGGCTGCAACGACTGCACGCGGTACAATCCTTCCGCGTTCGTCGTCACACGGGTCTCGAAGTTGGTCTCCACCTGGACCACCGAAACCTGTACGTTCGGAATCGCCGCTCCGGTCGGATCCGTCACCGTACCGGAGATCGTGCCCGTGCTCACCTGTCCGAAAACAGGCGCCATCAGGGCCGCCAAGACTAGAAAGAGGAAAAATGCCAGCCAGACCGGGCTGCGCCCTTCGGCGCGGACAAGATCGGGCTGTACTGGGATCTTGAACCTTTGAGACATATGTACACCTCTGTAGACCTACCAAAGCGGATCGGTCGCGCTAAGCATATCAGATGTACAGTAATGCCGATGACCAGTCTTTTCCTGCCCTCCGTCACTTCGGGAAGACGCTGAAGTCGAACCGCGGTTCGATGTCCACCGGCAGCGTCGTCACCGCCGCCAGCGCCTTCCCCAGGTCCGCCGGCATCTTGTCGTACTGCGCAAACCACCGCTCCGCCCTCCCGCGATCGCCCGTCGCCTCGATCTCCAGCAGCTCCTTGGCGAGCAGCGTCAACGCCGGCGTGATGCGCGCGTAATCCACCGCCCACCGCGCCCCCTCGCGCCGGATCGCCCCCTGCGACGCCAGGAAGTTGAACTCCATCATCTCCGCCCGCCCATGCGGCTCCGCGATCCCATACCGCACCGAGCGGAAGATGCCGCCCACATACGATGCGTAATACTCCTCCAGCCGGGACTTGTCCAGCGCGCCCCGATTCACCAGCCACTTCAGCCCGAACATCCCCGTCACATCGGCCTTGGCCTCCTCGAGCGCCGAATAAATCCCGCCGATCGCCTCGCGAATATCCACCTGCTTGCCGTTCACCCGCGCATACGCCGGCCCCAACCCGTGACAGATCTCGTGCATCACGGTGGCGGCCATGTAGCCCTCCCCCGTCACCTTCGCCGCCTGATCCTCCCGCATCATGAACCGCGCCAAGGGCAGCACCACCTCGTTCACCCGGGCGTCCATGAAGTTCTTGAAGAAGATCTTCTTCGTGCCCTTGGCCGCATGGATCCGGGGATCATTCGGCAGATTATCGGCCACCGCCTGATACCCATGCAGCAAATCGCCCGTGCGGAACGGCGCGTCCATCACTTCCATCGGAGTGGTGTGGCCCTTCTTCGACGGCCGGTCCTGCGGCGGAAGCGGCAGCGCATCCTGGATCCCCGGCACGAACTTCTGGTACAGGGTCAGCTTCGCGCTCTCGGCCTCGTTGCGGATCAGGATGGCCGCGGAAAACGACGTCTTCACGCCCAGCAAATCGTCCAGGTACGTTTCATAAGGGCCCATGATGACGTCGAACTTGGGCGACGTCAGGTCCATCCACTGTAAATCGCTCGGATAGTAATCGTTCTTCAGGAAGGCCTCCGCCCGCAGGGTCAGAAACTTCGCGAACGCCGCGTCATCGCTGAGCGCCGCCGCCTTCCGCAGCGCCGCGGCCCCATGCTCCAGCAGCGGCCGGTACTCGGTCGAATACGGAACGGCCTCGAGCGTCGCGCCCTTCCGCTTCACCACCGTGTAGCTCGAATAGATCGCGGCCTTCTGTTCCGGATGCTCGCGGACATACTGCTCCACCTGCGCGCGCGTCAACCCTGCCGGATACAGGTTGCGTCCCGGCGGCACGGGCCCCGCCCCCGCGAACGGTCGGTTCTCCGCGATCAGGTCGTAGCGGCTGCCATTCAGAAACAGGAAGCGCTTCAGCAGGGCGTCGGGCGTCGTGCGGTACAGTTCGAGCGCCGCCGGATCGCTCTGCCGCCAGTAGATCTGCTCCATGGCGCGCGACGCCTCCGCCAGCTCATTCACCATCCGCCGTTCGCGCTCGCTCAATTTCGAGGAATCGTACGGCATTCGCACCGGCTTCCACTTCGCCAGTTGCCGCTCCACGTACGCATCCGCGCCGAACAGCGTCGAAGCCATCAACAACAGGAACAATCGCGGGACCATCCCCTGAACATAACAGGACCGTCGCCGCTCCGTCGTTCTGTCATCCTGATAACACATGCGCCCGGCCATCCTGCTGCTCGCTTTCACGATCGCGCTCAACGCCCAGCCCTCCCCCCGGCCCCGGGCCCGCGACATCGGCGTCACCCCGGGCGTCCTGCCGACCGGCCCGCTGAACGCCATCACCGACGTCGCCGGCGTCCGCGTCGGCCACTCCACCGTGATCGAAGGTGCCGGCGTGCGCACCGGCGTCACGGCCATCCTCCCCCACTCCGGCAATCTCTTCCGCGACAAAGTCCCCGCGGCCGTCGTCGTCGCCAACGGCTTCGGCAAACTCGCCGGATCCACTCAGGTGAAGGAACTGGGCGAAATCGAAACGCCCATCCTGCTTACGTCCACCTTGAACGTCCCGCGCGTGGCCGACGCCCTCATCGATTACATGCTGGCCCTGCCCGGCAATGAAAACGTGCGCTCCATCAACCCGCTGGTGGCCGAAACCAACGACGGTTTTCTGAACGACATTCGAGGCCGCCACGTAGGCCGCGACCACGTATTCGCGGCTCTTCGCGGCGCCCAATCCGGCCCCGTCGAGGAAGGCGCCGTCGGCGCGGGGGCGGGCACCATGGCGTTCGGCTACAAGGGCGGCATCGGCACATCGTCGCGCAAGGCTGGCGCCTACACCGTGGGCGTGCTGGTCCAAACCAATTTCGGAGGCGAACTCGCCATCGCCGGCGCTCCGGTTGGCCGCGAACTGCGAGCCGCCACGGGAAGCGCCGCCGGTTCCGCCGACGGCAGCATCATCATGGTGATCGCCACCGACGCGCCCGTCGACTCCCGCAACCTCCGCCGCATGGCCGCCCGCGCCGTCTGGGGACTCGCCCGCACCGGCTCCACCGGATCCAACGGCAGCGGCGACTACTCCATCGCCTTCAGCACCGTCCGGCGCCCGCCGTCGACTGTCGCGAACGATGACATGTCGCCCCTGTTCACCGCCGTCATCGAGGCCACCGAGGAGGCTATTTATAACTCCCTGTTCAAGGCCGTCACCGTCACCGGAAACGGCCACACGGTGGAGGCCCTCCCGATCGACCGCACCCTCGAGATCCTCCGCCGTCACGGCGCGGTCCCGCCCCGGTAGGGCGCCCCGGTTTTCGCCGTTCACAGGATTCGAAAATATTCCTAACTCCCTCCGCCCCATCGGCTTAGGTCCGCGCCGCGCTGTCTTCCGAGCGGGATTCTAGGTCGCGCGTGTCACCATGAAGGTAGAGAGAGGCTGTATGTCTCAGGCAACTGAAACCATCATGGCTCCCAAGTTCGCGCCGTCGGACATGGAGCTTTATCTGCTGCGCGACGAGTTAGCTGAAACTCACGAGCCGCGGAACATCCAGGAGCGCCAGTTAGTCACGGCGATCGCGCAAAACTGGCTGCGTTACCAGGACGCTTTGCGTGTCGAGCAGGAGCTCATGTCGTCCCCCGAACTGCGCCAGATCCTGCTCACACGACTCGACCTGTTCAAGGCCGTGACGCGCCACGCCACCGATTGCGAGCGAGCCTGGCGCCATTGCGTGACGCGTCTGGAGATCATGAAGCGACGCCGTCCCAAGACGCTGGCCTCGCCCGAAGCGCGCCGTTCCTGGAATCGTCTGGAAGGCAAACTGCCGCCCGACAAGCCGCTCCAGTCCGTCTATACATCGGTAATGCAGGCGACGCCCGCGCAGCTCAACTCGATCCGCAAGCATCAGCGCGAGTGACGCCTCCCCCATCGGCCCCAACCCGCAGCCCTCCGGCCGAGTCCGGAACCGTTCTTTGAAAACTCGCTATTTCGCCGCGATCCAGATCATCGCCGGAGCCGAACAGGACTGCTGCTCCGCGGTCAACCCGCCGCACACGTACACCCACGTCTGCATGGTCGGAAGATCCCCCGGCACGCGGATGTTCACCTGTTGGAGCCCAGGGAACCCAGGCGCCGCCCCGCCGTACTCCGGGGTCGGAACCGCTCGATCGTGAATCTTGGCCGTGATGACTCCGGTGGCCGGCAACCCGGTAGCGAACACCTGCACCACCGTCCCCGCCGCGGCCGGAGCACTCGCGCCATTCGGATCGTAGTTCTGGTTCAGCACGCCATGAGAGAAGATGGCGGGAGCGCTGTCGGCCAGCGTCACCGCGAACGGCAGGCTGGACACTCCGTCCACGGTCACGATGGCGGTGGCCGTGGCCCTGCCGGCCAGCCCAATGGGAACCTGCAAGTTGATCTGCGATTCCGAATCGTAAAGCATGGTCGCGTCCAGGCCGTTGAACGTCACGCCGGCCGCCTTGCCGATCAGGTGCGCCCCATAGATCGTCGCCAGCGACCCCGCCGTCAGCCGCGTCTCGTCCGCGCTCGCCGCGTTCACAATCGCGCCGATCGAAGGGGTCGGCGGAATCGGCGCCGTCACGGTCAACGTCACGGGGATGCTCTTCGATCCCGCCGAAGCGCCCGCGTCGATGGTGACAGTGGCCGAATAGTCGCCCACCGGCAGGCCCTTGGTGATCGCGTCCACCCGCAACGTGCTGTTGTTGACGCCTTGCGGGGGCGAAAGCGTCAGCCACGAGGCGGCCGAAACCGGCGTCACGCTCGCCGTCCACCGGAGCGCGCCCGCGCCGCCGTTCTGAATCGGGATGTACTGCGTTACGGACTGCCCCTGCGGAGCGGTCATCGTAAGCGACGTCGTGGCCACCTGCAGCCGCGGAAAGTAGGATGCGCCGCAATCGCCGACCAATGGACAATCGGAGGTCGGCGCAATGTCGATGAAACGCGGAACCGGCGCGGTGGCCGACATCGTGGTGACGGCCGAAATCGGTCCCAGGTTCACCCGCAGCGCGGTCTCCACGCTCGACGCGCCGCTGTTTGCGGCCAGCCCCAGAAACGCGGGAAACTGTGCGCTCTCCTGCACATTCGGATCGGCGTCCACCACTTCGTACACCGCGCTGCCGGCCCCATTCGTAAGGGTCACCTCGCTCGCCGAGTTGAACTGAGCGGTGGCCGCCGGCGTCGCCATCGCCAGCCGTCCGCCGGCCCCGTAGACGTCGGCGCCCAGCACGCGAATCAGCAGCAGTTGCTTCCGTCCCGGCGTGTACTGCCCGCCCGAGGCCGGGGTCCCAAAGTCCCCCGTCCCGGTGGGAACGTCGGCGTTGCTGCCCGCGACCGCATCCGGCGCAAACAGCCGCGCCCCGCTGACAAAGCCCGAATACCGCAGCACGATCCGCGTTCCCGAATCCGCCCGGAGGCTGGCCGAATCGCCCAGCGGAGCAAAGGCCGACGCGAAGCCCTCGGTCGCCCGGGTCGTCGCGGAAGCGCTGTAAGTCAGCAGGTTCTGCATCGTGACGGGATCGGCCAGCGGCGACCCGTACTGATCGCAAACCAGCCGCGTCCCGGCCGTCGCGTACAGCCCGCGCTGAGGATAGGCGACGATAAACGTGCTCGCCGGCAGCGCCAGGCCCGCGCCGGTGAAGGAAAGGCTCGCCGTTATCGCGGAGGTGATGCTCGAAACGGCGGTCTGGCTCGCATTGCCGCGCAGGTTCGCAAACCGCAATTCGGCGGTTCCCTGGGGCGTCGTGAACAGCACGCCATTGAAGGCCACGGCGTTGTTGGAATACGGACGCGCGGAAAACGTCGTGGTCCCCGATCCGTAGTTCACCGCCAGCGTCACATCGGTGGACCCATCCGCCAGGATGTGGTTCGCCACCGACGTGTTCAACGACAGCACGATGTTGCCGGAAACCTGTCCGCCGGCCTGCCCTCCCGAGCAGGTCAGCACAATATCCCCGGTGCGTTCGGAGATTCCCTCCAACCGCACGGCGGTGGGCACGGCGGTAGCCGAACAGGTGAGAAGAGATGTTTGGGCGTCGAGCCCCGGGACAGACAGCAGAGAAACAGCGAGGAGGAACGACCAGCGAAACACACACAACCTTATCAGAATCCTCCGGGGTGTGGAAAACATTCTGAACAGTGTGTGCCCGGTTGGTACAATGACGGTAACCTTCCTGTAGGAAATCCCATGCTGGCCATCCAAACGATTCAGGACGAGATACTGGAGCTCAAGAAGGACCGCCGCGCGGTCATTCTCGCCCACCACTATCAAAACGAGGAGATTCAGGAACTGGCCGACTCCATCGGCGACAGCCTCGAACTCTCCCGTCGCGCCCAAAGCTTCGATGGCGACGTCATCGCGTTCTGCGGCGTCTGGTTCATGGCCGAAACGGCGAAGGTGCTGAATCCGACCCGCACCGTCATCGTCCCCGACCGCGAGGCTGGCTGCAGCCTGGTGGATTCCTGTACGCCGGAACAATTGGCCGCCTGGCGCCGTCTGCACCCCGAATACACCGTGGTCAGCTATATCAATACCTCGGTGGGGGTGAAGGCGTTGAGCGACATCCTGTGCACCTCGCGCAACGCGGTCGCGGTAGTGAACTCGATCCCGGCCGACCAGCCGGTGCTGTTCCTGCCCGACGTGAACCTGGGCAACTACGTCCGCAAGCAGACCGGCCGCGAGAATATGCGCCTTTGGCAGGGCGCCTGTATCGTGCACGCCACCTTCCCGGCGCGCCGTCTGTCGAAGCTCCGCGCCGAACATCCCGAGGCCCTGGTGGCGGCCCACCCCGAATGCCCCCAGGACGTGCTCGCCATGGCCGATTTCATCGGATCCACCTCCGCGATCATCGATTGGTGCGCCTCCTCGGAGGCCGGCGAGTTCATCGTGATGACCGAAAGCGGCGTCCGCCACTCGCTCGAGCGCCGGGCCCCTTCCAAGCGCTTCTACTTCGTGCCGAACGAGAACTGCAACTGTAGCGAGTGCCCCTACATGCGCCGCAACACGCTCGAAAAGCTCCGCGATGCGCTGCGCGACCTGACGCCGCGCGTCGAACTCTCTCCGGACCTGATCCGCCGCGCCGCTCTGCCGATCGAGCGGATGCTCGCCGTCAAGTAGATTCGCGCAATGAGCGCCGCCGCCCCCCTGATCGACGGTTTTGGCCGGCTCCACGACAATCTGAGGATCAGTGTCACCGACCGCTGCAACATCCGCTGCTTCTACTGCATGCCGGACGCCGACCCGAAGTACGGCCCGCGCGAAGAGGTGCTCACCTTCGAGGAAATCGAGCGTTTGGTGCGCGTGGCCGCCCGCCTCGGCGTCCGCAAGCTCCGCATCACCGGCGGGGAGCCGCTCATCCGCCGCAATCTCGCTCACCTGATCCGCGCCCTCCGCGCCATCCCCGGCATTGAGGACATCGCGCTGACCACCAACGGCGTCCTGCTCGCCGAACGCGCCGCCGAACTCTACGACGCCGGCCTGCGTCGCATCAACGTCCACCTCGACACCCTCGACCGCGAACGCTTCCGCACCATCACCCGCCGCGACGAACTCCATCGCGTCCTTGAGGGCGTCGAGGCGTGCCGCCGCCTGGGCTACGGTCCCATCAAGATCAACGCCGTCGCTGTGAAGAATCTGGTGGAGCCGGACATCGTGCCGCTTGCCCATTACGGCCGCGAGCGCGACATCGAAATCCGCTACATCGAGTTCATGCCGCTCGACGCCCAGGGCCTGTGGGACCGCGACAGGGTGCTGACCACCGACGACATGCTCGGGATGTTGGCCGCCGAGTTCGGCCCACTTGAACCGCTGCCCGACGCCGACCCGCGCGCCCCGGCCACCGAGTACCGCTTCGCCGACGGCGTCGGAAGCGTCGGCTTCATCCCGACGGTCACCAAGCCCTTCTGCCTGAACTGCAATCGGATCCGCCTGACGGCCGACGGCAAGCTGCGCTACTGCCTGTTCGCCATCGAGGAGATGGATGTCCGCGGCCTGCTCCGGTCCGGCGCAAGCGACGACGCGCTCGAAGGCGTGCTGCGGGCTAACGTGCGGGCGAAGTGGCTCGGCCACGAGATCAACTCGGCCCGCTTCGTCGCGCCGCCCCGCCCGATGTACGCCATCGGCGGCTGAACCGAACTCCTCGCCACGCCCGGTTTGATTAAGATTGATCGAGGCGTGGAAACATGTACGTAAAAGCCAACGGCCCTGTGTTCGAACTCGACGGCCGCCCGTTCCCGGTGAACGGCTGCAACTGCTACTATGCGGCGCACCGCGGCGACCCGATGACCCAGGCCGCCTTCGACCTGGCCGAGTCCTGCGGTTTCAACGTCCTTCGGACGTGGGCCTTCCTGGATGTCCCCGAACCGCGCGATTTCGCCTGGTTCCAGGCCGGGCCCGGCCTCTACAACGACGGCCCGAACGGTCTCGAGCTGCTGGACCGCACCATCGCCCTGGCCGAACAGCGCGGCATCCGGCTGATTCTGCCCCTGGTCAACTACTGGGACGACTTCGGCGGCATGAACCAATACGCCAAGTGGCTCAGCCTCACCCGCCGGGAGGACTTCTACACCGACAGCCGCGCCCGCGACGTCTACCGGGAGTGGGTGCGACACCTGCTGTTGAGGGTGAACACTCGCACCGGCCGCCAATACCGCGACGAGCCGGCCATCATGGCCTGGGAACTCGCCAACGAATCGCGCTGCGAAATCAAGGGCGGCTGCGAGGTGTTGCACCGGTGGGCCGAGGAGATGAGCGGCGTTGTGAAGGCGCTCGACGGCAATCACCTGGTAGGGCTCGGCGACGAGGGGTTCTTTCGCCGGGCTTGGGCCGGACGCCACCGTACCTATAACGGCCAACACGGCGTGGACTGCGAGGCGCTGATGGGCATCGGAACGCTCGATTTCGGCTCCACTCATCTGTATCCGGACTACGAGCCGGAATTTTCGCCGGAAGACTTCGGCTCGCGCTGGATCCGCGAGCATATCGAAGCGGGCGGTCGGGCCAACAAGCCCATGCTGATCGAAGAATACGGCCTGAAGTCGGACCAGGCGGCGCGCCGGGACGGCGTGTTCGAGCGCTGGTGGAACGCAATTTCACAGGCCGGCGGCGCGGGCGGGCTATTATGGATGGTCGCCTCAACCGATGAGGTGGGAGTGCGCTATCCGGACTACGATCAATACACCATATATGATGCGGCGGAGATTCCCAGCGTCGTGAACCGAGCCCGGGTGCGAGGCGATGCGGGAAAAACCGCGAGCCTTTAAAAAAAACATTGCGCGGGGCAATTCTCCTGTTGCGCACCCAGGGATGCTCTGGTAATCTAAGAAATGTCGCCGCGAGGAACAAGGGCGATAAAAGCCGAAACGAAAGAAAGTTCACGTTAAGGCTTGATCAGAGGTTGTCAAGTTTGCTAGTCTAGCAAATGGGCAATCGATAGAGTAGGCAGCAAGACCCAGCATGGTGCGTTTCCGCCCGCTGCAGTGTCCCGATAGCCACTCCGAAGTTCTTTAAGAGTTTCCAAAGATTTTCCAGGGCAAGG
>JAFDVZ010000025.1 GCA_018268715.1 Acidobacteriota bacterium
CGAGGCTAGGGCTGGTGTCGAGGCTAGGGATGGTGTCGAGGCTAAGCGTGGTGTCCACGCTATGCCGGCTGGCGGGGCGAACCCTGGTGGCCATGCTGGCCCTGCTGGCCCTGGTCTCGAGGCTAGGCCTGGTGTCGAGGCGAAGCTTGGTGTCGAGGCGAAGCCGGTTGGCGGGGTGAAGCCTGGTGTCGATGCGAGGCCTGGTGTCGAGGCTCGCGAGGCTAGGTCTGGTGTCGAGGCGACGCCGGTGGTTGAGGCGATGCCCGTGGCCGAGGCTGGGCCGGTGGTCGAGGCGGCGTTGGAGGCTGCGCCGCGGTATGGGGTGGTCGATACGGAGCCTTGTCCGGCGTGCTCGCATCCGCAGGCGGTGCTGCTGTTTCGTACCGGCGACCGGTTGTATGGCACTACCGATCGGGAGTTTACTATCGTCGAGTGTGTTAGTTGCCGGCTGATCCGCCTGGAACCTCAACCCGAACCTGCTGAGCTTACCAATTATTACCCCCCTTCCTATTGGTTCGCTGCCGGTGAGACCGCCGCTGAACGGCTCGAGGAGGCGTACCGGCGGCTCGTTCTTTCCGATCATGTGCGGTTTGTGCGGCGGGCCCTCGAGAATTCCGGCGAGGATGGGCCTATCCTCGATGTCGGCTGCGGCGGGGGATTGTTTCTCCGGCTTATGGCCGAAAATGGCGTGCGCGTCATCGGTCATGAAATCTCGCTCGACGCTGCTCGCGTCGCTACCCATGTCAATGGCGTCCCCGCTGTCTGCGGACAACTGCCCCGGAATGCTCTCCCGGCTGGCAGTTGCGCCGTCGTCACCATGTTTCACCTGCTCGAACACCTCTATGATCCGGCTGCCTATGTCGAGGCTGCTCATGAGCTGCTGAAGCCCGAGGGCCGCCTCGTCATCCAGGTGCCTAATGCGTCCTCCTGGCAGACGCTCCTGTTCGGGCGGCGGTGGAATGGCTATGATGTGCCGCGGCACCTGTTTAACTTCAAACCGAAAGACATCGAGAACCTGCTCGACGCTTGCGGGTTTGAAGCGGTTCGCTGGAAACATTTCTCGCTGCGGGATAATCCGGCTGGACTTGCCACCACCATCGCTCCTTCCCTCGATCCCATGGCGCGGCGCATCCGGCGCGCCGAGGAGACGCCCGGCGCGCGGCTGATGAAGAACTTCCTCTATCTCGGGCTGGTGCTGGCGGCGCTGCCGTTCACCGTTGTCGAGGCTGCCTGCCGCGCCGGCTCCACCATCATGGTCGAGGCGCGGAAGAAGAGTTGATCTACCGCAGCGCCGTCGACCGGCTCCCCACACCGCTGCGCCGTTACCTGCTGCACTTCGAAACCGCTATCAGCGACGCCGTCGATGCGTTTTCCGCTTCCCTTTCCAATGGCTCGCGCGTGCTCGACGCCGGGGCCGGGGAGTGCGCCTACAAGGATCGCTTCGCGCAACATCGCTATACCGGCGTCGACTTGGGGATCGGCGATGCGCAGTGGAATTATGGACAACTGGACGCGGTGGCGGACCTTGCCTTGCTGCCTTTTCACGATGGCGCCTTCGATGCGGCGGTGAATATCGTCACGCTTGAACATGTGCGCGAGCCCGCGGTGGTGCTGGCGGAGTTGGGGCGGGTGCTGGCGCCGGGTGGACGGCTGCTGCTGGCGGTTCCGCATGAGTGGGAAGAGCACCAGACGCCCCATGACTACTTCCGCTATACGCGCTATGGCGTCCGCTACCTGCTCGAACGCGCCGGGTTCGGCGAGATCGACATTCGTCCGGCGGGCGGCTTCTTCCGGCTGCTGTCACGGCGCTTGCTGAATGCGCTGCAGTTCTTTCCCGGGCCGCTGTTTGTGCTGGCCGCGCTGGCGTTCGCGCCGGCGGCGCTGGCGCTGCCGCTGCTTGAACCGCTCGACCGCAAGCAAAACTTTACACTGGGGTATATATGCATCGCGCGAAAGCCCTTCTGATGCTGGCCGCCTCGCTGCCGGCCTTCTGCCTGGACTTCAGCGGGGCGTCCGCGCTCGAGTTCACCCGCAAGGCCGTCGCCTTTGGGCCGAGACCGCCCGGCAGCCAGGCCAACCGCAATGAACAGGCCTGGATCAAAGCCGAATTGCACAAACTGCCGAAGTGCCAGGTGATCGAAGACGCTTTCACCGGCCAGACGCCCAAGGGGCCGATCGCGATGAAGAACATCATCGCGCGCTTTCCGGGCGCGTCGGGGCGGGCCATCGTGCTGACGGGACATTTCGACACGAAATTGTTTCCGGGCCGGAACTTCGTGGGGGCCAACGACGGAGGCGCCTCAGCCGGCATCCTGCTGGAGCTGGCGAGGGTGGTTGCGACGCGGTCCTATCCCGACGATGTCTACTTTGTCTGGTATGACGGCGAGGAGGCGATCGGCGAATGGTCGTCGACCGATGGCATACATGGCAGCCGGCACCTGGCCTCCAAATGGACCGCCGATGGGACGGTGGGGCGCATCAAGGCGCTGGTGAACGTGGACATGATCGGCGATAAAGACCTGGGGATTATGCAGGTGACGAACTCGTCGCCGAAACT
Organism: Acidobacteriota bacterium; assembly: GCA_018268715.1. Taxonomy (GTDB): domain Bacteria; phylum Acidobacteriota; class Terriglobia; order Bryobacterales; family Bryobacteraceae; genus TMP-7. The sequence goes on from JAFDVZ010000025.1 coordinate 2,558, forward strand.
GCTGCGGCTGGTTTGGCAGATCGCCCGGGAGATGGGCTATGGCAAGTACTTCCTGGACGACGGCGGGGCGATTGAGGACGACCACATCCCGTTCGTTCACGCGGGCGTGAACTCGCTGGACCTGATTGACTTCGACTATGGGCCGGGAAACCGATACTGGCACACCGATCAGGACACGATGGACAAGATCAGCGCGCATAGCCTGGAGGTGGTGGGCAATGTGCTGCTCGAGTTAGTCCGGAGATTGGGGAGTTAGCCGCTTACTCCCCGCTCTGCTTGAGGAGTTTCGCCACCAGTCCGGTCCAGCCGGTCTGGTGACTCGCGCCGAGTCCTCGGCCGGCGTCTCCGTGGAAATATTCGTAGAACAGAACCAGGTCCCGCCAGTTGGGGTCGGCGGCGTATTTGTCGTCCGTTCCATGAACGGGGCGGCGTCCGCCGGAATCGCGCAGGAAGATATGACTGAGGCGCCGCGATAACTCGGCGGCGACTTCCCAGAGAGTCATCCAGACGCCCGAGCCGGTGGGGCATTCCACCTTAAAGTCGTCGCCATAGTAGTGATGGAACTTCTGGAGCGACTCGATCAGGAGATAGTTGACCGGGAACCAGATGGGTCCACGCCAGTTGGAGTTGCCGCCGAACAGGCCGGTGGTGGATTCGCCGGGCTCGTAGGATACGCGGTATTCCGCGCCGCCGGCGCTGAGCACGAAGGGACGGTCCTGGTGGATCTTCGAGAGGGCGCGGACGCCGTAGGGGGACAGGAATTCCTTCTCATCGAGCATGACTGAGAGGACGCGGCGCAACTGGTCGCCGCTGATCACCGACAGCAGGAGACGCTCGCCGGCGCCCGGAGTGTTCATGTGCGGGATGTGATCGGTGAGGTCGCGACGGTTCTCGAGAAACCAGTCCATGCGGCGCTTGAAGCCGGGCAGGCGGGCGATGCGGCGGGGTTCGAGGGTTTCGACGGCGAACAGTGGGATGAGTCCCACCATGGACCGGATGCGCAGGGGCATGTGCGAGCCGTCGGGCAGGTGGAGCAGGTCGTAGAAGAAGCCGTCCTGTTCGTCCCACATGGAGAACCCGTCTCCGCCCAGGTGGTTGATGGCGCGGGCGATGTAGACGAAGTGCTCCCAGAACTTGCTGGCGACGTCCTGATAGGCCGAGTCCTCGCGAGCCAGCTCCATGGCGATGGCGAGCAGGTTCAGGCTGTACATGGCCATCCAGCCGGTGCCGTCGGCCTGTTCGAGAAATCCGCCGGTGGGCAGGGGTTTGCTGCGGTCGAAGACTCCGATGTTATCGAGTCCGAGGAAGCCGCCCTGGAAGACGTTGCGGCCTTCGGCGTCCTTACGGTTGACCCACCAGGTGAAGTTTAGCAGTAACTTGTGAAAGACGCGTTCGAGAAAGCCGTGGTCGGAGTGACCGTGCTCCTTCTGCTCGATTTTGTAGACGCGATAGGCGGACCAGGCGTGCACGGGCGGGTTCACGTCGCCGAAGGACCACTCATAGGCGGGTAACTGCCCGTTGGGGTGCATGTACCATTCGCGCAACATGAGGGTGAGTTGGTCCTTGGCGAATTCCGAGTCGACCAGGGCCAGCGGGAGACAGTGAAAGGCGAGATCCCAGGCGGCGTACCATGGGTACTCCCACTTATCGGGCATCGAGATGACGTCGGAGTTATACAGGTGCCGCCACTCACGGTTGCGGCCGGCGCGGCGTTCGGGCGGAGGCGGGGGGAAGGCCGGGTCTCCGTCCATCCAATCGCGAACCACGTAGTGATAAAACTGCTTGGACCAGAGCAGGCCGGCGAAGGCCTGGCGCATGACCTGGCGGCCGTCTTCGGAAAGCTCCTCGGGGGCGATGGCGGCGAAGTACTCGTCGGCTTCGGCTTTTCGCTGCGCCTCGATCTGTTCGAAGGCGGGACCGAAGGGGTCGGGCGGAAGCGCATCGGCGAGGCGGAGGCGGACGGTGACTTCTGCGCCGGGGGGCACGGTGAAACGGTAGTGGGCGGCGGCCTTGGTGCCGCAACGGCCGGGGTTGACGGCGGAGCGGTCTCCGGCGATGACGGCGCGGCCGATGCTGTCCTTCACGTAGGGGCTGGGGTTGGGCTCGTCGTACAGGGCCCGGTGGTTGGTCTCGTTGGCGGTGAACAGCAGTTCGGGGGCGCCGTCCATGAGGAGGCGGCGGACGCCGTAGGTGGGCTCCACGAGTTCGATCAGGTTGGAGCCGGCGGCGTGCAGGCCGGGTTGCGCGGCGGGACGGCCCCAGGACCAGGTGTTGCGGAACCAGATGGTGGGCAACAGGTGGATTTCGGCGGGCTCGGGTCCGCGGTTCACGGCGGTGATGCGGATCAGGATGTCTTCCGCGCTGGCCTTGGCGTACTGGACGAAGACGTCGAAGTAACGGTTGGCGGCGAAGGCGCCGGCGTCGTCGAGTTCGAATTCGCCGACGTGGCGGTCGCGGCTGCGGTTTTCGGCGAGCAGCATCTCATAAGGGAAACGCTCCTGGGGGTATTTGTACAGGAAGCGCATCCACGAGTGAGTGGGGGTGCTGTCGAGATAGAAGTACGACTCCTTGACGTCCTCGCCGTGGTTGCCCTGATCGCCGGTGAGTCCGAAGAGGCGCTCCTTGAGGATGGGGTCGACGCCGTTCCAGAGGGCGAGGGAGAAACAGATATACTGATGGCGGTCGCAGATGCCGGCGAGGCCGTCCTCGTTCCAGCGATAGGCCTTGACGTGGGACTGCTCAAAGGGGAGGAAGCTCCAGGCTTCGCCGTCAGCGCTGTAATCTTCGCGGACGGTTCCCCAGGCGCGCTCGGCGAGGTAGGGTCCCCAGCGCTTCCAATGCACCTGGCGCGCGCGGGACTCCTCCAGGCGGCGATGCTCGGCGGTATCGGCGGGTCTATTCAATACAGGTTAGGATAGAGCCTGCGCGGACGGTTTCACAACTCAGGCGGAGCCGTGAGTCGCGGCGGCGGCTACTTATCCTGGAGTTCGCAGACGCCGGGGCGGTAGCAATTGTGGCCGTCGGCGGTCCACTGCAGGCAGACCTCGCAGAGCTTCAGGTCTCGCTGGGCCTCCTGCGGCGTGGCGCTATCGACCAACGCCTCCATCCCTTCGACAAATGGCTGGGCCGGCTGGCTGGGCGCATCTTTCGGACTCATAGCATCCTCCGGGGTCCGCGGCGGCGGACGGAATATAGGAACCGACTTCACATTGTAATTCCGCTTTTAGGACCTGTAAAGCCGAAATACGAGGTTAACACCGTGAATTACGAAATCAAGGGGGGAGAGGGAGGGGTTAGAGATAATTAAAAGCCGCTCCGGAGTTCGGAGCGGCTTTGGGTAAGACAGGTGTTTGAAAAGTGATACCGGAGTCAGGGGCGAGAAACGTTCTCAGCCTGCAAACCCTTGGGGCCTTTCTTCACCTCGAATTCCACTTCCGCGCCTTCATCCAAAGTCCGGTATCCGGTCATCTGGATGGCGGAAAAGTGAACGAACACGTCCTCGCCGTTGGCCCGTTGAATGAATCCGTAGCCTTTCGCGGCGTTAAACCATTTCACAACACCTTTTTCTCTCACTGCCGTATTTCTCCTGGTTGGTTGCGTGGATAGCACGGAGCGCTAGCGTGTGTGGGGCGCTGTGGCGTAGTTCAACACTGTCTGTGTCGAAACACCGAACTACCTGCAACTCTTTGAAAGCTTCGCATAATTGTCGCACGTACTTACTCTGTGTGCAACAGAGAAATTAAGGCATGGAGGTTTTATTTACGCGCCGGCTGGGGAATTCCGGCAGGCGGCGCGGGCCGGGAGCTAGTTGCCGCTCCAATTGGCGACGAAGACATTGAACTCGTATCGTCCCTTGGCGTCGCGATCGGAGACGAAGGCGAGGCGTTTGCCGTCGGGGGAGAACTCGGGAAACGAGGTGAACCCACCAAAATGGGTTACCTGTTCGAGTCCGGTCCCGTCGGTGTTGATCATGAAGAGCTCGAACTTGCGGGAGTCGCAGGCGTGCTGGTTCGAGGAGAATAGGATGCGTTTACCGTCTGGAGTGAAGGTGGGGGCGAAGCTGGCGCAGCCGAAGTTGGTGAGCTGGCGCGGGTTGGAGCCGTCGGCGCCGGCGATGAACAGCTCCATTTTCATGGGGGCGGTGAGGTTTTCCTGGAGCAGTTGCTGGTATTTCCGGAGGGGCTCTCCGTCAGTCGGGTGATTGGCGCGCCAGACCACGTGTTTGCCGTCGCGGGAGAAGACGGCGCCGCCGTCATAGCCAATAGTTTTCGTTAACTGCTTTTTGCCGGAGCCATCGAGGTTCATGGTCCACAACTCCAGGTCGCCGGAGGCGAGAGAGGTGTAAACGATGCGCCTGGTCTTCCAGTTGACGGTGGCTTCGGCGTCGTAACCGGGGGCGTCGGTCAGTTTCTTGACGATGGTCCCGTCGGTTTTGGCGAGGAAGATGTCGTAGCCGGGGAAGACATCCCAGACGTAGCCCTTACTTCGGTCGGCGCGAGCGGGGCACGAGTCGCCGGCCTGGTGGGTGGAGGCGTAGACGATGTGCTTGCCGTCGGGGAGGAAGTAGCCGCAGGTGGTGACTCCCTTGCCGGTGGAGACGAGCCGGATGCCGGAGCCGTCGGCGTTCATGATGTACTGCTGGTCGCAGGACTGGCTGCCGCGGGTGGATTGGAAGATGAGTTGGCGGCCGTCGGGGGACCAGTACGCCTCCGCGTTTTGGCCTCCGGCGGTCAGTTGGCGGATGTCGGTCAGCGGGGAAGACTGGCCGAATGTGAAAGCGGCGCCCAGGATGCCGCAAATGGCGGCTAAAGTGCTGTTGTGCATTATGGATCCGGTAGGGCCTATTGTATATTGAAGCGATCCGAGTTCCAATGCGAACTTCCTGGCGGATAATCCTGGCCGGTTTGGGAATCAGCGCGGCGCTGAGCGCGCAGGTTCGGCTGACGGGTCGCGTGGTGAACGATGTGAGTTCGCCGGTGACCCGCGCCGTGGTGGTGCTCCGGGTGGAAGGCGAGGCGCAGGCTCGAGCACGCACGTTCACCGATCCGGCGGGCGCGTTCGGCATTCAACTGGCTGAGCCTGGGGAGTATCTGCTGGACGCCGAGGCGGCGGGATTCTATCCGGTGAAGGGATTTCGAGTGACGGTGGCCGAGGCGGGCAGCGAGGTGACGGTGTCGCTCGCGCCGGTGCGGGAGTTCGCCGATTCGGTGGACGTGACGTCGGCGCCAGTGTCGCTGGGGCTCGACCGGACAACGGCGGAACAGTCGTTGACCGGGGCGCAGATGCTGGATATCCCGGTCCCTGTGACGCATGACCTGAAGGCGATGATGCGGGTTCTGCCGGGAGTGGTGCAGGATAACGCCACACGGGTCCACTTGAACGGCGGGGCGGAGAATCAGACGTTGTACCTGCTGGACGGGTTTAACATCGGGGATCCGCTGACGGGTAATTTCGACACACGGGTGACGCTGGAAGGCATTCAGTCGATGAATGTCGAGACGGGGGCGCTGTCGCCGGAGTATGGGAAGGGGTCGGCGGGAGTGATCTCGGTGAATATGAAGACGGGCGATGACCGGCTGCGGTACTCGGCGACGAACTTCATCCCGGGGCTGGAGAATGACAAGGGGCTGAGGGTGGGGAGCTGGTATCCGCGGGCGAACCTGTCGGGGCCGCTGCGGCGGGGGCGGGTGTGGTTTTCCGACAGCCTGGCCGCACAGTACGTGCAGACGATCATCCGCGATCTGCCGGTGGGACAGGATAAGGCTTCGAGCATCCGCTACAACAACTACCTGCACGTGCAGGCGAATTTGCGGCCGTCCAATATCGCGAGTTTCGGGTTTCTGGGCAGCCTGTGGACGGGGGCTCGCACGGGGTTGAGCGCGCTGGATCCGCCGGCCACGACGGTCGACCGGCGGGCCCGGCAGTGGTTCGCCTACGCCAAGGACCAGCAGTATTTCGGGGCCGGGGCGGCGCTCGAGTTCGGCGTGGCGTCGAATCGGACGTTTTCCCGCGAGGCGCCGCACGGCACGGACCTGTACGTCTACACGCCGTTCGGGCGGCAGGGCAACTACTACGCGCAGGGAACGCAGCGGGCGTCGCGCGACCAGGGGATCGTGAACGGCTACCTGCCGTCGTTCCACTGGCTGGGCGTCCACCAGATCAAGGCGGGCGGGGATGTCGACTGGCTGAGCTATGGGCAGAACCTGAATCGCACGGGCGTCGAGTGGATGAACGCGAACCTGGCGCTGGTGCGGCGGGTGCTGTTTGCGGGCAACGGCGACGTGGGGCGGGACAACCTGGAAACCGCCGCATACGTGCAGGATTCGTGGCGGGTTCGGGAGAACGTGCTGTTTGAGGCGGGCGTGCGGTCGGATTGGGACCGGCTGGTGGGGGAGTGGACCATGGCGCCGCGGGCGGGGGTGGCGTGGTCGCCGGCGCGATTGGCGAATACGCGGGTGTCGGCGGGGTATGGAATCTCCTACGACGCGACCGATCTGTCGCTGTTCACCCGGCCGTCGGACCAGTATCCGGTCACCTATTACTACCCGCCCTATGGGGTGGCGGACCAGCCGGTGCAGTCGCGGTTTGTCATTGACCGCGGGCCGCTGCATCGCCAACGGTTCATCAACTGGACCGCGGCGGTGGATCACCGGTTGGGGGCGCACACGTTCGTCCATGTGCAGGCGACTCGAAGGCGCGGGTCCGATGGGTTGGCGTATGCGAGTTCACCGCTGGCGACGGGTCCTGAGATGTTATACCAGCTGACTAACTCGCGGGCCGATTTTTATGACTCGGTGGAAGTCACGGTGCGCCAGAATTTCAAACGGGAATATGGCTGGATGGCGAGTTATACGCGGTCGCGGGCGCGGTCGACGGCGGTGATGGATCTGGCGTCGGATACGCCGCTGCTGTTGACTCAGAACGCGGGCCGTCTGCCTTGGGATGCTCCTAACCGGCTGACGGCGTGGGTGTATGCGCCGACGCCGTGGAGGAATTGGTCGATCGCGGCGTCGATGGAGTATCACACGGGATTTCCCTTCTCGATCGAGAACTCGGCGGGGGAGGTGCTCGGTCCGGTGAACGATTGGCGATTTCCCGACTTCTTCGAGTTGAATCTTCACGTCGAGAGACGGTTCGATTTTCGCGGGCAACGCTGGGCCGGACGGGTCGGGTATAACAATATCACCGGACACCTGAACGCCAATGTCGTGAATAATATCACCGACGCGCCGCTGTTTCTGACGTTCTACGGCGGGCAGGCGCGAGCGCTGCAGTTCCGTCTTCGCTGGCTGGGCAAGCTGTAAGTCGCCGCGCCCGCGCAGTTAGAGACGGATGAGGATCTTGCCGGCGCCGTCTTCGTATTTCTCGAGCATCTGAAACGCGCGATCCACCTGTTCGAGGGGGAACGTGTGAGTCAGCATGGGGCGGAATAGCTCCGGCCGCTCGGCGATCAGTCGCAACGCCGCCCCGGTTTCGTCGTTGGACCGGCGGACGTTGTATAGCGTCAGTTCCTTGCGGCGGGCGACGTGGAAGTCGAACTCGACCTTGGCTTCCGACGGGATGGCGGTGAATACGACGCGGCCGGCGTTGCGAGTGACGCGCAACGTCTGATTGATCGCGCCGCCCTTGGCCGCGCAATCCATGGCCAGGTCCACGCCGCGACCGCCGGTTTCCCGCGCGATGGTCTTTTCCGGATCGATGGAGCGCGGATCGAAGACCGCCGTGGCGCCCATCTGGAGGGCGAGTTCACGGCGCGCCGACACCGGCTCGAACACATAGATGCGGCCGGCGCCGGACAAGCGCAACGACGCGATGGTCAACAGCCCGATGGGGCCGGCTCCGAACACAACCACCGATTCGCCGACTTCCACCTGGGCGAACTTCATCGAATGAAGCACCACGGCGAGCGGTTCCGCCACCGTGCCCTCGTCGAGGGTGAGATGCTCGGGCAAGGGAAGCAGGTTGTGCGCCGGAAGGACCACGTAGTCGCGGAAGAAGCCGGGATCCTCGGTGCTGCTCAGGAAGCGCAACTTCGCGCACACGTTGTGATGCCCCGACATGCAGTACTCGCAGTGATAGCAGTACAGGGCTGGTTCGAAGGCGGCGCGATCGCCCTTCGCCCACCCGGAGACGCCGTCTCCGAGCTTGTCGACAATGCCGGCCGGTTCGTGGCCCAGCACCATTGGATAGACGCAGGGCGTGTCGCCGACCGAGCCCTCCGCATAATTATGAAGGTCGGATCCGCATAGTCCCACGGAGCCGACTCGCACTCGAATTTCGCCGGGGCCCGGCTCAGGTTCAGGGCGTTCAACGAGATGAAACGCGCGAACGCCCAATAGTTCTGCAACTCGCATATCGGAACGGCGCCAACGCGCCTACTTTTTGAAGAGACTATCAAAAGCCGCCTTGGCGTCGCTTGGGGTGCGCGGCTCCTGCGTGCGCGCCGGAGCGCCGTTGGAGGGCAACTGCTGGGACGCGGCGGGGCTGGCCTCCCGCGCAACGGTTACACGGGGTTTGAATAACTCGCACAGGTTCGCCTGGTCCTTCGGGGCGATGCGGAGCGGTATCGGTTTCAAACATTGAAAACGCGTTGACGGCTCAAAGTGAGCGCACTGCTTGCAACAATGCAGTGGCGCGTTGCACTTGGGGCAGGCGCCCCCGAAATCGACGTCGGCGGGAAGCGTGGTTGAACAGTTGAAGCAGCGCGAGGCCGTTACAGCCTGAACAAGGCGGGGCAGGCGCGGGCCCGTTACGTCAAGAGGCAACTTCGGACCCTGCTGGCGAGGACGTTCCCGTTCGGGCCGGTAATCACGTCCACTATCCTGATATCCGCGCTGCCGGTATTTGCGATCTTCGTCCATGACCGCTGACTCCTTAGAGAAACCTGGGTCCTTCGCCCGCTGTGGCAGGACAAGCGCGACCGGGTTTCCAATTCAATGTAGGAAAAAACAATGGGAGACTACTGCGAACGACTTAGGGGATCACCGGCCTGTGCTGGACCGCGCGCCCTTCACTGGGCGAGGAGTCCGCGACATAACCAGGCATCTCGCACCCAGGTTTCAGAACCCGAGGCTATCTAAATCCCTATTTACCACGGAACCGGCCACAGAATCCACTGAAATCTTCATTCCGATGCGGAGGAAGGCGCGAGCCGGCGCCAAATCACCGGCCGTCTCCACTCCATTTCAATAACGGGTTACAGGTTCGCGTCAACGGGTCGTCATAATGATTCGGACTGACGCGCAGCGAGTAACCGAGACGCCCCGTCTGGTGCGGGACGAACTCGCGGGCAAACACTACCACCGAACCGTTCTGCTCGAGCGCGGGCAAGGTCAGCACCTGCGTGTCCTCCAACTGCCCGTTCACGCCAATAGAGCCGACAACCGCCTCCACGCGAACGTCGCCGGGCTTCAGTCCAGCGAGCTCAACGGCGGCCCGCAACGGGATCGCATCGCCGCTGATCACCGAATTCTCCGGGCCTGGACCGACGTCTACAAAGGCCACGCGGCTCCAGGAATTATCCACGTCATGGCGCCATCGCGCACGCTCCCGCGCCGTCTCAAACGCGTTCTGCCGGACAGCGGTGTATCCGCGATGAGAGGGCTCATACAACTGGGACATGTACTCGGTCACCATCCGCTGGCAGGCGAAATGAGGACTCACGTACATCAGGCACTGCCGGACGCGCTTCATCCACTCTTCGGGAACCGCGTCCATGCCGCCCTGATAGTACATCGGCACAATTTCGTTTTCCAGTATGGAGTAAATGGCGCGAGCGTGAATTTCGTCCTGGTCCTCGCTGTACGGCTCGCGGTCGCCGATGGCCCAGCCGCCGGAGTGCTCATACGCCTCGTCGAACCAGCCGTCGAGAATGCTGAGGTTCAGCACGCCGTTGATGCAGGCCTTCATGCCGCTGGTGCCGCAGGCTTCCTCGCCGCGGCGGGGATTGTTCAACCACAGATCGACGCCCTGCACCAGTTCACGGCCGACCTGGTGGCTGTAGTCTTCGACAAACAGCAGGTGATTGGCGAGCTCGGGGTCGCGCGACAGCCGCACGATCTCCCGGATGTACATCTTGCCCGGATGATCCTTCGGGTGCGCCTTGCCGGCGATGAGAATCTGCACCGGCATCTTCGGGTTGGTCAGGATCTGCTTCAGCCGATTCACGTCGCGGAATAGCAGCGTCGCGCGCTTATAGGTTGCGAAGCGACGGGCGAACCCGATGGTGAAGACGTCGGGATCGAGCATCTCCTGAGCGCGGCGCACCTCCGTGATGGGCGCCTTGCGGTTCACGGCGGCCGTGGCGGCGCGTTCGCGCACGTACTGTACGAGCCTGCGCTTGCGCCGGCGGTGGGCCTCCCACAACTCCTGCTCGGGGATTTCGTTGATCAGGTCCCACACTTTGGGGTCGGGGTGCTGCTCCCGCCAATCCGGCTGCAGGTACTGGTCGTACAGCATCGCGAGATCGCCGTTGATCCAGGTGGGCAGGTGCACGCCGTTGGTGACCGAGGTGATCGGGACTTCCCATACCGGCAGCTTCGGCCACAGTTCCTGCCACATCTCCTGCGACACCCGGCGGTGCAGGCGGCTGACGGCGTTGCGGAACGACGAGGTCTTGATGGCCAGCACGGCCATCGAGAAACGCTGCTGGTTGTCGAACGGATTGCTGCGGCCAAGGGCGAGCAACTGGTCGAAGCTGAAGCCGCCCTCGCGGCAATAATCGTTGAAGTACTCGTAGATCAGGCCCGGATCGAACAGGTCGATGCCGGCGGGCACCGATGTATGGGTGGTGAAAACGTTGTTGGTGCGCGAGGCGTCCAGCGCCTCGTCAAAGCTGAGGCTCTGCTCCTTCATGAGCACCCGGACGCGCTCCACGGCAAGGAACGCCGAGTGGCCCTCGTTCATGTGGAACACGGTGGGTTCGAGGCCGAGCACCTTGAGCGCGCGCATGCCGCCGATGCCGAGCACGATCTCCTGCTTGATGCGCGTGTACGCGTCGCCGCCGTAGAGCTCGTCGGTGATGTCGCGAATGTCGGGGCGATCGTTTTCCGGAATGTTGGTGTCAAGCAGGTACAGCTTCGTGCGTCCGACGTTGATGTGCCACAGCTTGATGTGCACCGGCCCGACGGGCAGGTTCAGCGAAATGACGATCTCAGAGCCGTCGGACTTGCGGACCGGCTGCACCGGCAGCGTGTAGAAATCGTTAACCGGATTGCGTTCCTGTTGCCAGCCGTCGGGATTCAACGATTGCTGGAAGTAGCCCTTCTGATACAACAGCCCGATGCCGACCAGCGGAATGTCGGCGTCGCTGGCCGCCTTCAGGTGGTCACCCGACAGAATCCCGAGGCCGCCCGAGTAGATCTGCATGCAGTCCACCAGGCCGTACTCCATCGAGAAATAGGCGATCAACTCCTCGCGGGGCGGTTCATTGGCGGTCTTCTGGATGTAGGAATCAAAGTGCTCGCAAGCCTTGCGATAGAGCGCGAGATAGCGGGGATCGGAACCCGCCTTCGCCAGGGTCGCCTGCGAGACCCGGCCCAATAGCAGGATGGGGTTGTGGTTCACCGCCTTCCACAGCACCGGGTCGAGGCGCCGGAACAGCGACCGAACCGTGTGATCCCAACTCCAGAACAGATTGTATGCCAGTTCCGGCATGCGGGACAGCGAAGCCGGCAGCGCCGGCCGGACCAGGAATTCCTTAAGTGGCTGAATTTGAAAAGGCATCTACTTGCGAACCATCTCCGTTCGTCGTCAAACAGCGGCGCTGGATGAGCAGCTTAGGCAGGCGTTGCTCTCCACTGCGAACAAGCCCCAGAAAATTTCACGGACCATTGTGAGCGCCGACAATGGAGATCCCCAGCGGGCGTGGCGTGAGCATCGTGACCGGTTCTCACTATTTTCGCATGAAACGAACCAACGCCATCGGGTCACTATGCGGCAGGGGCGGCGTCTCACCAATGGGACTATGGACGTAACCCGGTCCATCCGGGTACACTGACTGAATCTTTTGATCGAGGCGATCCAAGCCTCCTCCCGAGTATGTCGAAAACACGGCTGGTTCAGCAAGGCGAACATCTGTCGGGCATCGCGGCTCAAGAGGGGTTTGCGAATTTTCACACCATCTGGGACCGGCCGGAAAACGAGGAGCTGCGGAGCTCGCTCCACCGCGATCCGCATGTGCTGTTTCCCGGCGACAGCCTGTTTGTTCCCGATCGCGAGGATCGCGAGGAATCTCGGGCCACGGACGCATCCCACACGTTCCAGACCGAGATCCGTCCGCTGTTTCTGCGCGTGAAACTGCTGGATATCAACGGCGATCCGATCGCGGGGGCGAATTCGAATGTGACCATCGACGGCGCGGCGGCGCCGGATGTCGCGAGCGGCGGCGACGGGGTGGTGGAGCAGCGCATTGGACGCACGGCGACAACTGCGGAGTTGACGGTGCACCTGCCGCCGGCCGATGATGGGCCGCCGGATCCAACCTGGAAACTGCCGGTGAAGATCGGGAGTCTGAATCCTGTGACCAAGTGCTCCGGCCAGCAGGCGCGGCTGAACAACATGGGATACTTCGCCGGATTCAGTGTGAAGGACCTGGAGCAGTTAGTGTGGGCCGCCGAGGAATTCATGTGCGATCAGACGCATGCCCGGGTGACGGCGCGGCCGAAGCTGGCGGCGCCCCCCAAGGAAGGCGAAGACGATCCAGCGACGTCGCAACCGGAGGCAGAGACGGGCGTGCTGGATAAGGCGATTCGCGACAAATTGAAGACCGCTCACGGATTCTGATGCCCGATCCGCTTGTCATCATCGACACCGATCCCACGGGGATTGTCGCCACTCACCCGCCGCGCGTCGCGCTGCCCATTCTCGCCGCGCCGGTTCCGGACGAGCAGAAGGGGAAGAACTTCAACACGGCGCGCCAACACCTGATCGCGATCGGCTGCATGCGGCTGCCGAATCGGGGGTTCGCGTTCGATTCCTCCATCATCAGTCCGCAGTCGGAGGGACGGTTCACCAAGTTCGCGCAACTGATGCAGGCGCTTCGGGATCGGGACGAGGCGGATCCGAAACGTTTTCCGCCGTGCGCCGTGTTCGGCCACGCCGATCCGACAGGCAAGGACGACTACAACAAGACGCTGAGCGGACGGCGGGCGCTTGCGTTGTATGGCGTGCTGACGCGGAAGGTCGAGATTTGGGATGAGCTGTTCCTGAATTCGTTCGGCGGCGATTATTGGGGCACGAAGGCGATCCAGACGATGCTGTCGATTTCGCTGAAGAGCGGCGAGGATCCCTTTTATACGGGGCCCGTGGATGGGGCGAAGACGTCGGAAACCAAGAAGCTGACTTCGGACGCCGTCGATCAGTGGAAGCAAAAACGCCAGATCGGCAGCGGCGCGGGTTTGGACGCAACGCAGCGGCATCAACTGTTCAACGAGTATATGGACGCCATCTGCCATGACGCCAAGGGCGAGCGGTTCGTGCTCGAGCCCACCGATTTCATCGCCAAGGGCAAGGGCGGGAAGTCGCTGAAAGGCGATGTGCAGGGTTGCGGCGAATACAACCCGATTTTCCTGCTGTCGAAGGCGAAGGAGGACCTGGCGGCCAAGGACGAGACGCTGGCGGCCGTCCGTAACGATTTATACGAGGTGGACCGGCGGGCGCTGGTGTTCATCTTCGAGCACGGCACGGAGGTCAACCCGAAGAAGTGGCCATGTCCGGCGGCTCGGGAAGGCGGCCAGGGCTGCAAGGTGCGTTTCTGGTCCGACGCCGACCATCGGCGCAAGGAAACCGATGACGATCGGACATTCGGCGAGAACATGGCGTTTCTCACCGTCGACGAAAACAACGTCATCACGCCCACGCCGATTGAACAGACCGGCAACACCATGGCGTGCCGCTTCTACCAGGCGTTCGCGCAGAACTCGCCCTGTGAGGCCAAGCTGAAGGAGTGGGTGATCCGCTTCAAGGTCCCGACGTTCAACGGCAAGACGCAGGTGTTGAGCAACCGGCGTTATGTGGTGAAGGCGGGCGAGTCGGCCAGCTCTCCGGTGATCCGCGGGACTACCGATGAGTTCGGAGTGGTCCGCATTCCGATGTTCGACGAGCAGACGTCGATGACCATCTGGCTGGACGCGGGACGCGACCTGACGCCCGAGGACGACAATCCGCCGAAGGACGACCAACCGGTGGATGAGAGCAAGTTCCTGCCGTTCGTTCTGGATTGCGGGGCGCTTAAGCCGCGCGACACCGACAATGACCTGGCGGCGAAGCAGCGGCTCTACAACCTGGGCTTTGGCGAACACGCGCCGGCGGCGTGGACCGACAATGAGTTCGCCAACGCGCTTTCGCAGTTCCGGCATCGGAACAATCTCGACAATGCTTCGGACGATGATGTGCGGCGGGCCATCATGAAACAGCACGATCTGGTGGGCATTCCCGCTCCGCCGTCCGACGACGACTCAACGAACTCCGATTCGAGCTCCAACTGAAAACGCCATGCCCGATCCGACCAAGCCGCTGAATCGCCTGAAGCCCTTCCAACGCATCAACAACGATGCGTTCCTGCCGGCCTCCGCTCCGGACGGCAACGGCGTGGCCTGCGGCTGTCATACGCCGGATGAGTTTCCGAACCTGGACGATGAGTTCCGCAAGTATCTGGAGGACCCTAAGAACACGGGCGTCTTCGGCAACCTGCTGGCGGTGATGAAGGAGGCCGAGGAGATCGCCAATACGGTGGCGAAGGCAACGCAGGCGGCCATCATCGCGGCCAACACCGCGCTGGCGATCGCGGGCAGCGCGCTGCTGGGTCCGCTGGGGCCGGTGATCGGACTGCTGACGACGATCGCGGGCGTGGCGAACGCCGTCTCAAAGGTGGTCAATCAGATCACCAAGATCATCAATGACGGCATCAAGGAGTTCATGGCCCGCATCGGCGCAACGCTTGCGCGGCGCGCTATCCGCCGATTGCCGCAATGGGTTCCGGTGGTGAAGGGCGAATCGAACAGACAGATCACCAAGAACCAGATTGTCGAGGTGGAAGGGACGGTTACGCGCAGCTATGGCGATCCCATCGAATCGCCGTTCTTTCAACATCACCGGTGGCTGAACTGGTCGTTTCAGGTGCGTCCGGAGGATCGATATTCGAAGCTGCTGGTGGAGGGCTTTTCGCTGAACGGCGACGGGCGCAAGGGGGGCGAATCGCCGATCATCGAACAGGGCTCCTTTGAGGTGCAGTGGGACGCGGGGGCGTTGTTCGGTCCGGATGGAGCGGGGCCCTTTGAAGCCGGCTTCGAGGATACGCGAATGCCGGACATCGATGGTCCGATGACCAGCGGCGACACTCGAGTCACCGATTGGATCTGGCCCATGAAGGGCATGTACGCTTGGGCCAGCGGGCGTTGGGTGTACGACTGCGCGCGAACCGACGACGTCAAGGGGTCGAGCCCCAAGATGACGACCATGATGACGCCGCCGCGCGCGGTGGCCACTGCGTGGTGGGAGGCTCGGCAATTTTCGGAGAACCTTTCCGGCCAGCCCTCGTCCTCGGGCCAGCCGAGTAACCGGACGCCGGCTATCCGGTTCATGTTCGTGGCGTCGAAGAACGGCGGCTACATGTCCTACGACGCGGCGGGCGATGACGATTACGAGTTCATTCTCGACCTGCCGCCCATCGACGCGCCGACCTCGCCATTTCCCATCGGGCATACGTTTGCGCACAAGCGCGATCCGGGCGAGGCGCCGGACTTTCCGCACAACACCATCGTGATTCGCCCGCGCTTGCTGCGCGAGCTCAGCCCGCTGGCCGGGTTAACGGCGACGGACGCATTCATAAAACCGGTGATTGAGATTCTGCCGCCTCCGAAGGATAAAGTCGGCGCGCCGCCGCAGCAGGTGAAGCTGACCATCAAGGGTTCCGACCTGGCGGGCGCCAAGGGCGGGGCGGCTGGCTTCGTTTTGTCGCTTGGTTGGCTGGACCCGAACCTGGCGCAGGCGTCGACGGTGAAGAACTGCTCAGTGGCCTTCAGCGCGCTCCAGGGGCGGCTGGCGATCGATCGCGACTCACCGCTCAATCAGTTCAAGCCGCTATTCCAGAAGGAGCTTGACGATCTCAAGGACAAGGTGTTGGAGGAGATCGCGAAGATCGAACTGCCCTCGCCCGTGCCGGGACTGAAGGTGACGATCAACGATTTGATCAACAACAACCTGAAGCCGGATGTGCTGCACGATCAGGTGAAGAAGATCGGCGAGGCGTTGAAGGCGGCGATCAAGGCCGGCGTGGACGCGGCCTTCGACAAGATCTTCGACAGCCTGGCCGACATCATCGCCGGCACGCAGACCGAGGAATGGTTGATGCGGTTCGGCGTCAACGGGCGTTGGGAGACGCGCTACCTGCAGTCGGTGGACAAGGGCAAGGTGCACGTGCTGGGCAATGCGCCCACGTTCCAGATTCCGCTCGGTCCCGACGACCTGCTGTTCTATTCGACCAGCGGCGTGGAGTTCAACCCGGTGGGCGATATGATGTGCGCGCCGCACAAGAACCGGGTGCTGAAGGACGCCAACGGCCAGGAACTCACCTGGGAGCAGATCGCAAATGCGAAGGGCGACGAATTGCGATCGCTGATGTTCGATTATGCCTTGAAGACGCTGGTGGGGAATTCGGCCAATGGCCTGCTCGCGATGGGAGTGGAGAATTCGCCGCTGGGCATTAAGGACCCCGGAAGCTTCTCGGATCCTGGCGACGATCCGGAGATCTCCAACCCGATTTCCATGAAACACGTAGAGCCTGGGTCGACGCAGCTCCAGCCCGTGACGAAGTTCGCTCGCGCGGCCGGGGAGGAGTTCATTCTGGTGGAGGACTCGCAGCATTCCGACTACAAGCTGACCGGGTTGATCCAGATCGCCAAGCAGCAGCCGCAGTAGCACGGGCGGCGGACGGCTTGGCCCCTCGATATAATCGCTGCGATGAAATCCGTCCTCGTGTTGCTTTGCGCGGCCTCGATCGCCGCGGTCGGCCAGCGGAAGGCGGCGAGTCCGCTCGACCACCTGCCGCCTGAAATCACGCGACTCACCTGGTTCGGCGAACGTGCTGACATCTCGCCCGACAACCAGCGCGTCGCTTTCATGGGCGGCAGCTTCGGCAACGCCTTCGTGATTGATCTGAAGACGCGCATCATCCGGTGCCTGACTTGCGGCGTTCCCGGATCGGCGTTCCTGCGGGTGATGCACCTGGCCAATGGCGACTACATCCTGATCGGTCCGGAGACGTTCAAGGATATCCACGTCAGCCGGCATGAGGACAACGAGCTTTGGTATCTGGCGGCCAAGGTGGGCGCGAGGCCCGTTCGGTTCGGCGAGAAGATGAGCGAGGGCGCGGCGATTTCGAAGAAGTCCCTGCGGATCGCCTATTCGGTGACTTCCACGCAGGATCCCTCCATGCCGAAGGGCGCTTCCAAGCTGGTTGTCGCCCAGGTGGATCTTACAGGCGCGCCGAAGATGGTCAACAAGAAGGTGGTGTATGAGAGCCCCGATAACTCGTGCACCATCGAGGCCCAGGATTTCTATGACAACGACTCGAAGATGACCTTCACGTGTTATGAGCCGAAGGGACTGGCGAGCGTCATGACGGTCGATCTCGTGACCGGGAAGGTGGCGAACATGTCCAAGGCGCCGGGGACTTACAACGAGGTGGAGGGGATCTTCCCGGATGGCCAACATACCTGCGTGGAGGCCGACCGGCAGGTGGCCGAAATCGGCGGCGATCACGGGTTCCGCAATATCGACATCTGGAAACTGCGGCTGGACGGGACGGGTAAAGACATGGTCCGGCTGACTCACTTCAACGATTATGTGGGCGGGAAAGCGTCAAACCCGGTGGTCTCCACCGATGGGAGATTCATGGCGTTCCAGGCCGCTAACACGGCCGATGAGGCGGGCGTTGGGTACGGGATATTACTCTACCGTTTCAAGTGAGCGAAACCGGGCCGGCCTTGCTAACCTGGAATCCAATGGCTGAGCCCGATCTCCTGTCAGACCCCTTACGTTTTGAACGGCGGGTGCCCCCGTGCGCCGTGGTGATCTTCGGCGCAAACGGCGACCTGACGAAACGGAAATTGCTGCCCGCGTTGTACCGGCTGGCCTACGAGCGGCGATTGCCGCCGGCCTTCGCCATGCTCGGGAATTCACGCACCAATATGGACGACGACCAGTTTCGCGCGAAGATGCGGGAATCGGTTCAGGAGTTCCTTGAAAATAGCCCATTCGACGAGGATCTGTGGACGTCGTTCGCCCAGAAACTGTTCTATGTGGCGGGCGACATCAACGACCCGGCGATGTACAAGGCGGTTTCCGATCGCCTGGCCGAGATTGAAGTCAGCCAGAAGACCGAGGGCAACGTCCTGTTCTACCTGTCCACCCAGCCAAGCTTCTACGCGGGCGTGGTGGAAGGCATCGGGCAGGCCGGGCTGCACAACGGCGCCGGCTGGCGGCGCGTGGTGATCGAGAAGCCGTTCGGGCACGATCTGACGAGCTCGCGCGAACTCGACCGCCGCATTCACGCGGTGCTGCCGGAAAACGACGTCTACCGCATCGATCACTACCTGGGCAAGGAGACGGTTCAGAACATCCTGGCGTTCCGCTTCGGCAACGGGATCTTCGAACCGCTGTGGAACCGGCGCTACATCAACAACGTTCAGATCACCGCGGCTGAGTCGATTGGCGTCGAAGGGCGCGGCGCCTACTATCAGGAGGCCGGCGCGCTGCGGGACATGATCCAGAATCACCTGTCGCAGGTGATGGCCACCATCGCCATGGAGCCGCCCGCTTTCTTCGAGCCGAATGCGGTGCGCGATGAGCGGGCCAAACTGCTGCGGTCGATTCGAATCCTCAAACCGTCGGAGGTTGGGCAGAACGCCGTGGCGGGTCAATATGGGCCCGCGCGAATCGGGGGAGCCGAGGTCCCGGGGTTCCGCGAGGAGCCCGGCGTCGCGCCGGACGCGCGGACCGACACCTACGCGGCCATGACGTTCCATATCGACAACTGGCGCTGGGCGGGCGTGCCGTTCTATATCCGCAGCGGAAAGCGCATGCCGAAACGAGTCACCGACATCGCCATCCGGTTCAACGCCGCTCCGTTGTCGCTATTCCCCGGAGGTGGAGCCGATCCGGCGGTGGCTCCAAATCTGCTGATTGTCCGGATCCAGCCGGAGGAAGGCATCTCGTTGCGGTTCCTGTCGAAGCATCCGGGCAGCGGGATGAAACTGCGGCCCGTGTCGATGGATTTCAACTACGGGTCGAGCTTCGGCAGCCGCACGCCGACGGCTTATGAAACGCTGCTGGTGGACGCGATGAGCGGCGATGCGACGCTGTACACACGGCAGGACATGGTGGAGGCGAGTTGGAAGGCGGTGCAGCCGGTGCTCGACGATTGGGGTGAACGCAAGTTCAACTTCCCGAACTACGACGCCGGAACGTGGGGTCCGAAGGAATCCGACGAAATGCTGGGGCGGAACGGCCACACCTGGAGGGTTCCGTAATGCCCGTTGCGATCCGTCCGGAGCGGATTCTGCACGATCTGGAGGAACTGTGGCTGTCGATGGCGCAGCCGGACCAGGGGGTGGCGACGGCGTCCGGCGTGCTGCGCGCCTGCTCGATGACGCTGATTGTGGCGGCTCGCGATGTCCGCGACGCGGAGGCCATCGGCGAGACCGTGGGCCAGTTGATGCACGAGCATCCCAGCCGCGCGATTGTGCTGAAACCGGCCGGCGCCGGCGAGCAATTGTCTTCACGCGTATACGCGCAGTGTTGGATGCCCTTCGGCAGCCGGCAACAGATCTGTTGCGAGCAGATCGAGATCACGACGCCCGCTGGCCAATTGGAGGAAGTGGCTCGCGTAATCCTCGGGTTGCTTGCGCCCGATTTGCCCTCGGTGTTGTGGGCGCGCGGGCCGAAGTGGTTCGAGCGGGCAGGGTTCGAGCAGATCTATCCGCTGATCGACAAGATCGTGCTCGATTCCTGTGAGTTCGACGATTCGGGAGCGGAGCTGACGACGATGCGGCGGTTGCGCGAACGGACGCGTCCGACGGTGGCGGACCTGGCGTGGGCGCGGCTGACGATGTGGCGGGAGATGATCGCGAATACGCTAGAGGTGGTCGCGCCCGGCCCGGCGCGGGCTTCCATCGGCGAAATCGAAGTGGGATACTACGGCGCGGCGCCGTCGACGTCGTGCTATTACATGGCGGCATGGCTCGCTCGCGCGCTGCCTCACGCAATGGTCGGGTTCCGGCGCGTTCCGGGCGAGGAGGGGCGAATCGCGGCGGTGTCGTTGCGCGGCGACGATTTTCAGTTGGCTTTCGAACGCGTGGAAGGCGACACGGTGCGCATTTCGGGCGCTCGGGACAGCGTGGTGGTGCTGCCGCACGCGAGCGATTACCGCTCCATGCGCGAGGAGTTGACGGTGACGGCGGGCGATCCGGTCTTTGACGCCGTATGGGCGAAGGCCGAACAGCTCAGGGCCGCCCCAGGAGAGTAAAGCCGATGTCGATTCATCGTTTTCGGTACGCCGATGCGGCGGAAGCGGCCGCCGCGTGCGCGCGGAACGTCCTGACGCAATTGGCGACGGCGACGGCCGGGGGCGGAACGGCGACGCTCGCGGTGTCCGGCGGGACGAGTCCCGCGATGATGTTCCGGGAGATGGCCAGGCAGCCCTTCGATTGGAGTCGCGTGCATCTGTTCTGGGTGGACGAGCGCGCCGTGCCGCCCACCGACGAGAAAAGCAACTACCGGCTGGCGCTCGAGAATTTCATCACGCCGGCGCACTTTCCGCATCGCAATGTGCATCGCGTGCAGACGGAGTTCGCGCCGGATCAGGCGGCGGCACGCTATGCCGAGGACATCCGCGACTTTTTCGGCATCGAAAGTGGGGACATCCCGCACTTCGACGTGATCCACCGCGGCATCGGGCCGGACGCCCATACGGCCAGTCTGTTTCCCGGCGAGCCTCTGATTGAGGACCGCGAAGGCATCGCCGCGGCGGTGTGGGTGGAGAAAATGTCGTCCTGGCGGATTACGCTGCTGCCGGCGGTTCTACTTTCGGCGCACAACACGGTGATCCTGGCGACGGGCAAGGATAAGGCCGAGGCGGTCCGCCAGGTTTTCGAAGAGCCCTACGAGCCGTTGAAATACCCGTCGCAGTTGGGCTTCCACGATGGTCGCGGCGTTACGTGGTTCATGGACAGCGGCGCTGCGACGCTCGTGGAATAGCAGCTATTGGCCCGCGAGATCCTTCTCGGTGGGAAGCGAATGGGCGTCCCACCCTCCGCCGAGCGCCTTGATGAGCGCAACGCTCGACTCCATGCGGCGCCGTTCGAGGCCCACCGCGACGCGCTCGTTCTGAAGGCGGATGGCCTGCGCGGTGGCGACTTCGAGATAAGTCACCAGCCCGCCGCGATAACGGTTCATCGATAACGCTTCGGAGCGGCGGGCGGCTTCGACGGCCGCGCGCTGGCGCTCCGCCTCGCTTTCGAGAATCCGCAGACTGGAGACGCTGTCCTCCACCTGCTGGAACGCGGTGAGCACGGTTTCGCGATAGCTGGCGAGCAGCGAGTCGTAGCCGGCGGTGGCTTCGTCGAGGACCGCGCGACGGCGTCCGCCGTCATAAATCGTCTGCAACGCGGAGGGGCCGATGGCCCAGAAACGGCTCGGCCAGTTCAGCCAGTTGGTGATGCTGGTTCCTTCAAGCCCGAGCGCCGCGGCGAGCATGACGCGAGGGTAAAAGGCGGCTCGCGCAAGGCCGATGCGGGCGTTCGCGGACGCCACGCGCCGCTCGAGTCCCGCGATGTCCGGGCGGCGTTCCAGCAGCGCCGAGGGAACGCCTATGGGAATTGCGGGCGGTTCCGGGACCCCGGCTTGCTCGGGCAGCGAGAAGCCTTCCGGCGTCTGTCCCGTCAGCACGGCGATGGCGTGCTCGAGCTTCGCCCGTTGCGCGGTGATGTCGATGGCCTGGGCGCGGGTGGCCTCCAACTGGGTCTCGGATTCTTCGACATCGACGCGGTTCGCCACGCCGCCGGCAAAGCGGTTCCGCGTCAATTCGAGCGCGCGTTCGTAGGTCTTCACGGCGCTCTCGAGAATGCCGCGCTCTCGGTCGTAACCGCGGAGATCGAAGTAATCGAAGGCCAGCTCGGCAGTGACGCCCAAACGGACGGACTCGACGTCGGCCGCGACCGCCTGTGCGCCCGTGGCGGCTGAATCGATCTGTGTGCGGATGCGGCCCCAGAAGTCAGGCTCCCAGGACGCGCTGAAGGGCAGGGTGAAGTCGCCGAAAACCGCCTTGCCCTGGGGCGCAAGCGGCCGGTTCTTCGAAAACCGCTCGTTGACTATCCCCGGAGCCACGGCGACCGTCGGGAGCCGGCCGGAGCGGTTCTCACGCACGAAGGCCCGCGCTTCGTCGAAGCGTGCGACGGCGGCCTTCACGTTTTCGTTCGCCGCGAAGGCCTTCTCTTCTAGGCTGTTCAACGTGGGGTCGCGAAAGATCTCCCACCAGCGTCCGCGCGCCAAACCGTCGGCCGGATTCGCCGCCCGCCATTGCTTCGACTCCTGAAACGAGGCGGGCGGAGCCTCCTGATAGGCCGCTGGGGTGGGGGCCGAAGGCGGCTTGTAGGACTGCTGGACGTGGCATCCCGTCAGCGCGAGCGCCGCGACAAGCGCCGCCGCGAGTGCGCCCCTCATTGCCTGGCCTCCGACACTCGCACCCGTTGACCCGCGCCAATCGAATCCGGCGGATTCACGATGAGCTGCTCGTCGCCGCGCAGTCCCGCGACGATTTCGAGGGAGTTACCGTAGTCGTGGCCGACCGTGACCGGCAACAGCTCCACGCGGCCGTCCCGCACCGCGGCCACCGACATGCCCTCGGCGCGAAATAGCGTGGCGTTGAACGGGATGGTGAGGGCATTGCCGGCCTGCGGCAGTTTCAGATGCACCTCAACGTAGGCGCCCGGCAGCAACGCGCCGTCGGGGTTGTCGACGTCGACTTCAACGCGCAAGGTTCGGGATGCGGGGTCGATGGCGTTCGTCGTGCGGGCGACGCGGGCGTGAAAGACGCGGCCCGGATACTCCTGCAACGTCAGCTCCACCTGGGCGCCGGGCTTGGCGGCGCGAGAGTTCGCCTGCGGGACCTGCACGTACACGCGCACCTTTCCGATCGCGGCCAGATGGTATAACTCTCGCCCGGGCCCGTTGCTGCCCGCGTTGATCAGTGCGCCGATGTCGGTGTTACGGGCCGTGATCACGCCGTTGAAAGGGGCGAAGATCTTCTGGAACGCCTGCAATTTCTCCAGCCGCTTGACGTTGGCGTCCGCGGCGTCGACGGCAGCCTTCTTCGCGGCCAGATCGCCGGTCTTCTCATCGGTTTCCTGGCGCGACACGGAGTCGGTCTTGAGCAGCGCCTGCCAACGCGCCGCGGTGGACACCGCGAGGTCGTGCGTCGCCCTGGTGGTAGCCAGTTGAGCGCGGGCCTGGGACAATTGCTGGTCCGTCTCCGGAGTCTCGATCTCAGCTAGCAGTTGACCCGTCGTTACGTGAGCGCCGATGTCGACGAACCAGCGCTTCAGGTAGCCGTCGGTGCGGGCGTATACCGGGGTGTCGGTGAACGCCTCGATGGTTCCGGGAAGCAGCAACTCGTCGGCGGCCGCTCCGGCTTTCGGACGGACCACGCTCACCGTAGTGATGGCGGCGTCCCGGGTATCCAACTCCAGCTTGGACTCCGCGCGAAGACGGTCCTGGATGCCGCGCGCGATCGACACGCCCAGGGCGGCCAGCGCCGCCAGTCCGATCAGGGCTCCGAACGCCTTCTTCACTTCGCCTCCTTCAATCTCTTTCGATGCATTACGCTGAATACGCCGGGAACGAAGAACAGCGTCGCCACGGTGGCGAGCAGCAGTCCGCCGATGACCGCCCGGCCCAACGGCGCGTTTTGCTCGCCGCCTTCGCCCAATCCGAGGGCCATCGGGACCATGCCGATGATCATGGCGAGCGCCGTCATCAGCACCGGGCGGAATCGCGTCGATCCCGCTTCGATGGCCGACTGGGCCGGATCGCCGGTCTCGAGCAACCGCTCCTTGGCGAATGAGACCACCAGGATGCTGTTCGCCGTGGCGACGCCCATGCACATGATGGCCCCCATCAGCGCCGGCACGCTCAGCGTCGTATGAGTCAGGAACAGAAACAGCACAATGCCGGTCAACGCGACGGGCAGCGCCGTGATGATGATGAACGGATCGAGCCAGGACTGGAAGTTCACGACGATCAACAGGTAGACCAGCACGATGGAGAACGCCAGGCCGCTGAGCAGGCCGTTGTAGGATGCCTCCATTGTCGAAAGCTGACCCCGGATTTCCACTTGCGCGCCGCGCGGCAAGGCGGAGCGGTTCGCGTCAATCACGTGCTGGATGTCGCGCCCCACCGCGCCCAGGTCGCGATCCTGCACGGCGCCGTAGATGTCGAGCACGCGCTGCACATTCCAATGGGACACAACGCCCATCTCTTCGGACCGCCGGATGCTGGCTACGTCGGCCAGGATTTCCGGCCGGGTGGCGCCCGCGCCGCTGATCGGGATGTTTTGCAGGTCGCGCAGCGTCTGGATCCTGTACTGAGGCGTCTGCGCCACCAGGCTATAACTGACGCCGTTTTTCGGATTCAGCCAATAACTCGGATTCACCTGCAGGCTTCCGCTCAGAGTGGCGAGCAGACTGTTGGCGATGTCGCGCTGCGAGTATCCGCTCTCGGCGGCCTTCGTGCGGTCCACTTCGATGTGGAAGCGCGGGTGGTCAAAGGCCTGCTGGACGCGAATGTCCACGGCGCCTGGCGTGCCGCGCAACTGCGGCAGAATGCGGTTGACGAATTGACGGTTCGCTTCGACGTTCGGCCCCACCACCTGAATGTCCAACGGAGCGGGCAGTCCGAAATTCAGAATCTGGCTGACCATGTCGGCCGGAAGGAATGAGAACGTCGCGCCCGGGAATTCGTTCGGTAACGTGCGGCGCAAGGCGCGCACGTAGTCGGCCGTGGGCCGGTGATTCTCTTTGAGCGTCACCAGCACATCGGCGTCTTCGCTGCCGATGATGCCGGAGTTACTGTAGGTCAGGTTGATGGGACTCACCGGGACGCCGATGTTATCCAGAATTCCGCCTAACTCGTTCGCCGGGATGTGGGTGCGGATGAAGTTCTCGACCGCGTCGCACAGTCGCGCCGTCTCCTCGATGCGCATGCCGGTGCGGGCGCGCACGTGCAGCTTGAACTGTCCGGTGTCCACTTCAGGGAAGAAGTTCCGGCCCATCCATGGCAACAGGAAGAAGGCGCTGAGGCTCGCGCCCAGAAAGACCGGCAGAAACAGCGGCGCCCAACGGACGGTTGAGGCGAGCATCGCTGTGTAGCCGTCGCGAAGGCTCCAGAACCCACGCTCGAAGGCGTGCTGGAATGCGGCCAGCAGGTTCCAGGCGTGGCGCTTGTGCCGGTCCTCGCCGTGGCGTCCTTCCGCCGTCAACAGGTACTTCGCGAGCGTTGGAACCAGCGTCCGCGACAGCACGTAGGAGGCGAGCATCGCGAACACCACCGCCTCGGCCAGCGGCACGAACAGGAACTTCGGAACGCCGCTCAGGAAGAACATCGGAAGGAACAGGATGCTGATGCACAGCGTCGAAACCAGCGCGGGCACGGAGATCTGCGCCGCTCCTTCAAGGATCGCTTCTTCAAGCGACATGCCGCGCTCGATGAAGCGCTCGATGTTCTCGATGGTGACGGTGGCGTCGTCCACCAGAATGCCCACCGCCAGCGCCAGGCCGCCCAGCGTCATGATGTTGATCGTCTCGTGCAGCGTCCACAGCACGATGATTGAGGACAGCACCGACAGCGGGATGGAGATCGCGATGATCAGCGTGCTGCGCCAACTGCCCAGAAACAGCAGAATCATGACGGCGGTCAGGCAGGCGGCGATGATCGCTTCGCGCACCACGCCGTTGATGGCCGCCCGGACGAAGATCGACTGGTCGGCCAGCGGGTCGATTTTGAGGTCGGGCGGGAGCGTCGCCTTAATCCGCTTCAGAAGGTCGCGGACACCCTGCACGATGTCCAGGGTGGAGGCGTTGCCGGTCTTGTAGACCACCAGGAGCGCGGAGCGTTTGCCATCCTGCCGCACGATGTTGGTCTGCGGAGCAAAGCCGTTGCGGATGCTCGCGACGTCGCGCAGGTAGATGGTTCCGGCGGGAGTGGCGCGGACCGGCAGAACGTTCAGTTCCTCAATCGTCTGCGGGCTCCCGTTCATGTCGACGTTGTATTCGAACGGGCCGATTTTCGACGTTCCGGCGGGCAGAATCAGATTCTGCACCGCGATCGAACTCACCACATCCTGCGGCGAAAGACCTTTTGAGGCGAGCAGCGCCGGATTGAGATCCACCATCACCTGCGGCGTCTTTCCCCCGTATGGCCAGGGCACCGACGCGCCCTGCACCGTGGCCACCTGGGAGCGCATGAAGTTCATGCCGAGGTCCGCCAGTTCCTGCTCCGACGCGGTCGGGCTCGACAGCGACAACTGCAGGATGGGTACGGTGGACGCGCTGTAATTCATGATGAGCGGAGGCGTGATGCCAGGCGGGAACTGGCGCAACACGGTCTGCGATATGGCCGTCACCTGGGCGAGCGCCGTCGTGATATTCACGTTCGGATGGAAGAAGATCTTAACCACCGAGATTCCGTTCAGCGTCTGCGACTCGATGTGGTCGATGTCGCTGACCGTTGTGCTGAGCGTGCGCTCGTAGGAGGAGACGATGCGTCCTTCGATCTGGACCGGACTGAGGCCCGTGTAAACCCAGTCCGACGCGACCACCGGAATGTCGATGTTCGGGAAGATGTCCGTCGGCATGCGCAGGATGGCGACGGGCGCCAGAATCAGGATGAGGATCGCGAGGACGATGAATGTGTAAGGCCGCTCCAGGGCAATCCGGACAATCCACATGATCTAAAGCCGCACCTCTTTCGGCCAGGACAGGATTCAAATACGAAACTGTCTCGTTCTTGAATTATACTGGAAACCGCCCATGTTGAAAAGCAACCACGCCGTTGAAGAGTGTCGCAAGCCGGGCCGGCCGCGCGATGAGGCGGTCCGGGAGAAGATCCTCGCGGCCGCCGTCGAACTGATGGAGGAGTCCGGATACGCTCGCCTCACCTGCGACGCGATCGCGCAGCGGGCCGGGGCGGGGAAGGCCACCATTTACCGCTGGTGGCAGAACAAGGCGGGGGTGGTGATCGACGCTTTCGTGGAGAGCGTGACGCCGGAATTGCCGAACCAGAGACTGGGCAGCCTGGATGAATATGTAACCGTGCATCTGCGACGGTTCGCCAAAGTGTTGTTAGGCAGCAAGGGCCGTTTTCTGGCCGCGGTCATCGCCGCCGCGCAGGACGATCCGGAGGTGGAGACCGCCTTCATCTCGCACTGGTTGAAGCCCCGCCGCCAGGTGTCGCGCCGGATCCTCGAGGAGTATCGCGCCGAGGGTGAGTTGCGCTCCGACGCCGATCTCGAACTGGTGTTGGATGCGATGTACGGACCCTTGCATTTCGTGCTGCTGGTGCGCCACTCCAGGACGACCGCGGCGTACGCCGAGAACCTGGCGGCGCTGATCCTGAACGGGCTCAAGCCCCGCTAGCGCCCTGGCGCCACCCGCCTCCCGCTGCGTGTTGCCCGGTACGGCGTTCGGATGATATCGTTCTCAAACACGATCATGCGCCTACTGGTCTTCTGGACGCTTTTCCCCGCTTGCCTGTCACTGGCCCAAACGCCCTTTGCACTGAATTGCGCCGGCTGCCACGGCGACGAAGGGCGTGGAACGGCCCAGGGTCCCGCGCTCGCGACGAACCCCCGAGTGGCCGTCCAAACCGCCGAACAACTGGACGCGTATCTGCTCCGGGGCAATCCGGCCGCGGGCATGCCGGCGTTTGCCGACCTCGCTACCAGCGACAGAAACAGCGTTGTCCGCTACCTGAAACGACTGAACGTGGAGACCATCATCCCCCCCATCGCGGAAGCGACGACCCAACCGGTCGCGTGGGGCCCTGCCCGGCCCGGCGATTGGCGGACCTACAACGGCGCTGATACAGGAAATCGTTACAGCCCGTTGAAGCGGATCACGACGGCTAACGTCGCTTCACTAAAGCTGAAGTGGGTCTTCCCAATCGCCTACTTCGGTCTCGAGACCACGCCAATCGCCGCGGATGGCGTTCTATACGTTACCGGGCCGAATCAGGTGTTCGCACTCGATGCGCTAACCGGTGAAGCGTTATGGCAGTATTCGCGTCCGCCCAGCCCGGGGATGGTCGGCGACGCCAAGTTGGGGACGAATCGCGGAGTCGCTTTGCTCGGCGGCCGGGTCTTCTTCGTAACCGACAACGCGCACCTGCTGGCGATCGATCGGGCCAATGGCAAACTGCTGTGGGAGACCGCGATGGCGCCTTCGCAGCCCGCGGCTGAACGCCACTACTACGGGGGCACCCTGGCGCCGTTGGTTGTGGATGGTCTGGTGATCGCGGGAGTCGCGGGCGCCGACGAGGGCATCCGCGGATTCGTCGCCGCATATAAAGCCGACACCGGCGCCTTAGCCTGGCGGCGATTCACGGTGCCTCGGCAGGGTGAACCCGGTATGGAAACCTGGACCGGAAAGGAGCCCCTCACCGGCGGCGGATCCACGTGGCTGACCGGCTCCTACGACGCCAGCTCCGGCACGCTCTACTGGGCCACGGGAAATCCCTGGCCGGACAGCGACGATCGGGACCGTCCGGGCGACAACCTCTTCACCGATTGCGTCCTTGCCCTGGACGTCAAGACCGGCGCCATGAAGTGGAATTATCAGTTCACTCCCCACGACGTGAAGGATCGCGACGCCACGGAGCCGAACGTCCTCGTGGACGCCGTCTACCGCGGCAAGCCGTCCAAACTGCTGCTGCACGCCGATCGTAACGGGTTCTTCTACGTGCTGGATCGCACCAATGGCAAGGTGCTGCTGGCGACGCCATTTCTTAGACGCATCGATTGGGCCAGCCGCATTGGACCGGATGGAAGGCCGGTAGTAATCGATCCGGGCGGGTGCCCCAGCGACGCCGCGAATTGGGACTCCACCGCCTATTCGCCACTGACGGGACTCTACTACGTGCTCGCGCTCGAGGAGTGCGTGGGCAAGCCGACCGGCTATCCGATCCAGACAGGGCAGCGCTATCTGCGAGCCCTGAACATCGAGACCGGCGCGATCGCATGGGAGATACCGCAGCCCGGCCCCGCGCGCGCCAAGAGCTGGTCTGGAGTGCTCGCCACGGCGGGAGGCGTTATCTTCTACGGACAGCCGAATGGAGGTTTCGCGGCGGTGGATCAAAAGAGCGGAAAGCAGTTATGGCGGTTTCCGACCAACGTTCGAATGAAGGCCTCGCCCATGACGTTCGAAATGGGCGGAGCGCAGTACGTGGCGGTCGCCGCCGGACCCAATATCCTGTGCTTCGGGTTATAGGGGCGGGAGTAACTCGCTCCCGCCCCGAATGCCTTCAGCGGTGATAACCGTAGCGATAGTCGCCGCCACGCCGGTAGTCATCGCGATCGTACCCACGATGGGGCGGCGGCGCGACATAGTAGCGAGCCGGCGGCCCATAGTAGCGGACTGGCGGCGGTGCATAGTAACGCACCGGCGCATGCCAATAGCCAGGAACCCAGACGCGGGAACGATAGTACCCATCCACCCAGACATAGCCCGGACCCGGGCACGCTGGCCGCACAACGTAAGCCGGGGGCGGCGGAGCGCCGATGCTGATGCCGACCGCGATGCGCGGTCCCGCGAACGCCGTCGCGCCTAAGAGCATCAATCCCAACAGAGCCTTCTTCATTGTCTTCGTCCTCCGCCGAATAGGAATGCAACCGCGGCGCCAAGTTGCAACGTGTTGAAAATACGTTACTTGCCGAGAACAATGAAGTGTGGGGTGGTGGTATCCAGCCACCTGCCTGGCCGATTGTGGCCGTGCTACACTGCTTCCCACGGGATTTCCCGTCGCATACAGGAGAAAACACACATGAGATTCATCAGTGGATTGGTGCTGGGCGTCGTACTCAGCATGGGAGCCGTCACTCTCTACGCCCAGAATGAACGCGCCATGCATCCGCGCATCGCCGCCGCCATCGAAGCGTTGCGCGACGCCAGGAACTATCTGGAAAGCGCGCCGCACGATTTTGGCGGACACAAGGCAGCCGCCATTCGCGCGACCGACGATGCGATCCGCCAGTTGCGCCTGGCGCTTGCCTATCGGGCCCGCGAGGATCGCCGCCACTAAGCCGCCGACCGGTCCGCCGTCAGCGGACCGTCTTCCACAGCAGCACAGCCAATCCAGCCAGGAATCCCAGCGCAGCCTGGTATTCCTGGTTGATCATGTAGATTCTAGCTTGAAACCGTTTCGGCCCCAGCGAATTGCCCAGGCGTGGCCACAGCGTCGGCACTCGACCGGCGTAATCGGCGTAACTCGGGAATAACTTCCTGAGATGCTGCTCTTCTAACTCGATAACCGGTAAATAGACTCCTCCGAACACGAGCGCGAAGATAACCCCTAACTCCCATCGCCGCGCGGCGATCACGAATCCGGCGGCCACAATCAGCGTGCCCAGGTACAAGGGATTCCGGACCAGCGCGTACGGTCCGCTGGTCGCCAGTTCCCGGTTCTTCTCCAAATGCCCGGCCGCCCAGCCTCGCAACGCCAGGCCGGCGAACGCCACGGGAACGCCAATCGCCAGCGACCCGGCGCCGGGCGAGGCCAGGTACAGGAACGCGGCGACCAGGATGAACCCGGCCGGCACGCGCAGCCGCGCCACCGTATCCGCGTAGGGCTTCGGAAACCAGTACCGCCGTTCGTTCACGCTCCTGTCCTTTCGCAATGAAACGATATCCGGACGCGCAGGGCCTCGATCGCCGCGGACGGGCGTACGGCCCGCATGCTTTCCGCGATCTCGCCGCCACGCTCGTAAGTGGTGGCCGCGCCCGCGTCGCGCAGCACGGTGAACGTGCCGCAGTAGGGGCCGTTACGCGCCGGATCGGTAGGGCCGAACACCGCCACTCCCGGCTTGCCGAGCGCGGCGGCCAGATGCATCGGGCCGCTATCGAGGCCAAGCACGGCGGCGGCGCGACGGGTCGCGTCGATCAGCCCATCGATGCCCGAAGTATGCACGTGGGCCCCGCGCACCGCCGACAGCGCCGGCGCCGCGGGCGCGGGCCCGTTCAACACCAGCGAGCACCCGTCCTCGCGCAACCCGGCCGCGACATCCTCGTAATACTCCAGCGGCCACTGCTTCGACGTCCAACCCGCCAGCGGACACGCCAGCACGAAACGCCCCATGGGAAGCTCGCCTTCCGGTTTGCCCATGGGGATGGGAAACTCCCGCGAAATCCGGTCGGCCCCCGCCCTGGCCGCGATCTCCAGGTTCTGGTCGACGACATGGTCCGACCTCGTCTCCACCGGCGTCGAGTAGAACCACGCCGCGGCCGATTCCCGCGCCTGTTCTTTCGTACGCCCCACGCGGACCCGCGCCCCCGAAGCGCGCGCAATCAGAGCCGATTTGATGAGTCCCTGGAAATCCACGGCGACATCGAACGGCTCGCGCCGCAGCCACGACCACAACGCGCGCACACTCGACCAGTCTCTCCGATCGAAACGCATCGTCTCGTCCACGTCGGGGTTGGATTCAATCAATGGCGCCCATTTGGGATCGATCACCCACGACAGGCGCGCCTTCGGCATGCTTCGCTTGAGGCTCGCCACGGCGGGCAGCGCATGCAGCACGTCGCCCATGGCGCCCAGGCGCACTACCAGAATCCGCGAATGAGACATTGTTCAGGAAGCGCTCTGACGCCGATGGGTCCGGTCGATGAGCCGTTGAAAACGCGCTTCATCAGCCGCCTCTTCACGGTAGACGGTATGATGGCTGATCCGCTCGAATCCGGCGGATGAAGCGCACTCTTGCGGGAGCACCACGTAGTCTATCAAATCCATTGCGGCCGACAATTGCGCTCGCGACCTCGCGTCCAATACGGGTGATGGCGGATCCTCCAGCGCCACGATGACGCACTCGTGCGAGGCGCGGATCTCGGCAATGCGCCGGGCATGATCCAGTTGCAGCGGGTCGAAATAGCCGACGACGACGGCCGTATCGCGGTCAGCCGCGGCGCCCAGCGCCGTCTCCAGGCTGACGATCTTTGATCGAGTGTCCAATTTCTCAGGATGCCACAGGCGGGCGTCCCGCCACCTGGATGGCCTCGTCCACCACCCGGCCCGTGGTCACCCGGCTCATGCAGCGATGATCGGTGGGGCACTCGCGCAACAGGCACGGGCTGCAATCCACCGGTTCTCGGACGATGCGGGCCAGCGGCCCGGTGGGCCCCGTCGCGACATGGTCGGTCGCGCCGAAAATGGCGATGGTCGGCACACCCAGCGCCGACGCGATGTGCATGGAGCCGGAATCGTTGGTGAGAAAGACGCGGCACGCCGCGGCCATTTCGATAAACTGCCCAAGCGAGGTTCGACCCGCGAAGTTAGCCGCCGCGACCCCCGCCGCCTCCACCGACTTCGCGACCTCGCCGCACAACTCGCGCTCTTCGGTTGTCCCGAACACCGCGACTCCGCCGCCGTATTCATGCGCCAGCCGCACGGCGCTTTCGGCGAACCGCTCCGGCAGCCACCGTTTGGCCGTCCCATACGCGGCGCCGGGACTGACGCCGATCGTCGCGCCCTCCAGCAGCGGCCGTCCCGCATCCGCCGCCTGGTCGGCCCCTTCCAGCCGTATCGCCTCCACCTCCGGGACGCGGTCGATCCAGCCGGCGCGCCGCAGCAGTTCGAGATAGTAGTAGCGTTGATGCTCCGGAATCTCGCCGGACCTTGGCGCTCTCACGGCGCGCGTCAGCAGCAGGCGCCGTCCGTCGCGATCGTAGCCGACGCGTTCGGGAATTCGCGCCAGCCACGCCACCAGCGCCGCCTCGAATGCGTTCTGCAGCAGGATTGCGCAATCGAACCGCTCGCGCCGAAGCGTCGCGGCCTGGCGGAGTTTCCCCCCCCAATCCCCGGCGCCGCGGCCGGCGGTATAAGGGAGGATACGCGAGCACCAGGATTCCCGAGCATACAGATCAGCCACCCACGGCCGCGCCAACACCACTATTTCGGCCTGGGGGAAGCGATTCCGGATCGCGCGCAACGCGGGCAGCGACATGACGGCGTCGCCCACCCAGTTGGTCGCGCGCACCAGAATCTTGGAATAGTTCACCTGCTTCTATTCTAAGGACGCCCGCTGGAACTTCGCTTTTTCGACCAGGTGATCCACCGGCGTCTGTGAGTTCAGGTACTCGAAGATCGCCGCCAGATCCTCGTCCGGCAACTGCGAGAGATTCAGCCAGGGCATGACGGTGAACTTCTCCGGCCCCACCTTGGGCGACCCTTCGTGAACGTAAGGCTGATAGGCGCGGAAGCGCTGCTGGAAGCGGGCGAAGTCCCACTTGCCAATGCCCGTTTCCGCGTGCGGCGTGATGTTCGCGCTCACCACCTTCAAGCCCGAGGCTTCGAAGGCGCGGCCGCCGGCGAACTTCATCGTCAGGTCCAGTTTTCCCTTTTCGAACGGCGTATGGCAGTCCATGCAACCGGCCACCGTCACCAGATACTCCCCGTATACCCGAGGATTCCGCCGGTCCGGAGCCTTTACCGGGCCCGCCGGTTCCGGCGCGAACTTCATCAGCATCGAGACCGGGAACCGCACTGCGGTCCTTGGCAGTGCATTCTTCACCGGCTTCAGCGAATTGAGATACGCCACCAGGCACTCGACATCGTCGTCGCTCATGTAGCGATAGAAGCCGTACGGCATCATGGGAAACAGCGCGCGTCCATCGCGATCCACGCCTTCGCGGATCGCCCGGATCTTCTCGCCGTCGGTCCAGGAGCCGATGCCCGTCTCGACGTCCGGTGTGATGTTCGCGGCCACGATGCGGCCCGGCAGATCATTGAATGGCAGGACATTGCCTCTGCCGCGGCCTGTCTCGACCACCGGACCGCCGAAGCGGGAGAAATCGCGTTCCGAGTGGCAGCCATCGCAGTCGCCCAGGCGGAACAGATAGCGTCCGCGTTCGATTCGGTCGCGTTCCATGCGGACCGTAATCGTGCGCGCCGGCGCCGTGTTCGGGGTATGGAAATAGAGGAAGCCAAAAGCCGCGGATGCAAGCAATAGCAGGCCGGCAAACACGTACAAGGTGTATCGAAGAAGTTTCATAGCCCAGTTCCCAGAAGGTTCTTACGGAACAGACCCGGTGCGGGTTCACAAGTTCCGTCGACATTGGGAATACGCGTAAAAGCAGGGGGTGGATTGGCTCACGCCCCTGCTGCTCAATCGCGATGATCCGGGCGATGATGCGCCGGCGCCAAGTCGACGTCGTTACGCGCCGACCATCTCCGACACCTCCCCAACGATGCGCCGCAACTGTTGCGACTGGGACGTAAGCTCCTGGGAAACGGAGGAAGTCTGCTCCGCCGTCGCCGCCGTCCGTTGCGCGATCTCCTGCATCTGGGCGATCGCTGTCGACACCTGGTCGATGCCGCTCGATTGTTGCGCGCTCGCGGCGCTGGTCTCCTCCACCAGCACTTTAATCCGGCCCGACTCTTCGGTCAGCCGGCGAATCACGACGGCGATGTCGTCCACTTTGGACTTGCTGTCCTGCGACTTCACAATCGACTCTTCGATCAGGCTGGTGGTGTCGCGCGCCGCCTGCGCGCATCGCTGCGCCAGCGTTCTCACCTCGTCGGCCACCACGGCGAAACCCATGCCGGCGTCGCCCGCCCGGGCCGCCTCCACCGCCGCGTTCAACGCCAGGATGTTCGTCTGGAACGCGATCTCGTCGATCACTCGGATAATGCGGGAGATCTTGCCGCTCGACACCTCCACCTCCGCCATTGCCGCCACCAGGTCATCCAGTCGCGTGTTGGCCCGGCGGAAATCCTCCTGCGCCCCGCTCGCCAGGGATGCTGCGGTGTTCGTGTTCTCGGTGTTGGCTCGCGCCATCGAGTTGATCTCCTCGGCCGACGCCGAGGTCTCTTCCACCGACGCCGCCTGTTCGGAAGCCCCTTGCGCCAGCGACGAACTCGACGCCGCCAGTTGAGTCGCGGCCGCCGCCACTCGCTCCCCCGCGTCGCGCAACCCGGAGGAAGCCTGACGCAGGGTCGCATTCAATCGGGTCACGATGCTGAACAGCAGAAGCGCGGCTCCGGCGATGGCAAGCGCCATGACGATCCAAAGAGTGGTCCGGGTCCGCTGGATCGTCTGGCGGGTGCGCTGCGAATGCAGTTCGCCGCCTCTTCGGTTGTAGTCGGATTCCGCGCGAATCGCCTCCCGCAAATCGCGGACCACCGGTGACAGATCGCGGACGTAGGCCTGGTACGCCTCGGCGTTCTTCTGGGCCCGGCTCAACACGCGGACCTTCTCCCAGCCGGCGAAGGCGCGCTCGACCGCCGGCCGGATCTTTTGGTTGATCTGGCGTTCCTCGTCGGAATAGATCGCCCCCTCCACCGTCTTCAGGTCGTCGTTCATCTGAGTTCGAATGGACGCGATCTCCTGTTCGATGCGGGTCATATCCTGGTCATCGGTGGACGCGACGTGGCGCCACGAATAGGCCCAGATGGTCAGGATTTCGCTCTCCACCTTCGTGCAGGCCGAGACTCCGATCAGCGAATCGTCCGTTACGGTGACGACGGCCTGGTCGATGGAGCTCAGTTCAACCAGGCTGATAACGCCAACTACGAGAGTGAATGCGACAAGAAGCGCTCCGACGAACGTGAATTTCCGGCCGATAGTCATGATTGCGGCAACTTCCTCTCTGATTGCTTCCCGCGGATCCACGATATGGGCCGCGCGGGCGCGCAGTCACACCGTGGCCTGCGCTCTACGCTCTTATCGGCGGCGATCCGCCGATCCGTGAACCCGGGTTCGCTCGTCGAGCGCCGGATGTAAACTGAGTGCAGCCGGAACGGCCGCAACCAGTGTCCAGCGCCAATCCGCGCGAGGATCCGAACATCATGAAATCGAACCGACGCAAGTTCCTTCAGGCGATAGGGGCCAGTCCAGCCGGCATCGCCATTGGCTCAGCCGTGGCTGCGTCTCCGGAAGCCGCCAACGCCAAGAATCAGGACGGTCAACTCTTGTTGGTCGGCGACAATATCGCCGTCGCCAACACCCAATACGGAAAGGTGCGGGGCTATGTGCTCCGGGGGATCAACTACTTCCTCGGCATGCCCTACGGCGCCGACACTTCGGGCGCCAACCGCTTCATGCCCCCGCGCAAGCCCGCGTCCTGGACCGACGTGTACCCGGCGCTCTGGTGGGGCAATTCCGCTCCTCAGAACATGGAGAATCGCTACGCCAACAAGTTCGCTTCGTTCCGGGACCACTGGAACTACGACGACGTGAGCGAGGATTGCCTCCGCATCAACGTCTTCACCCCCGCCATCGCCGACGGCAAGAAACGGCCCGTCCTTTTCTGGATCCACGGCGGCGGCTTCACCAACGGCAACGGCATCGAGCACGACGGCTACAACGGCGAAAACTTCGCCCGCCTCGGCGACGTCGTGTTCTGCTCCATCAACCACCGCCTTGGCCCCCTGGGCTTCTGCAACCTGGCCGGCGTTGGCGGCGACAAATTCGCCGAATCCGGCAACGTCGGCATGTTGGACATCGTCGCCGCCCTCGAATGGGTTCGCGACAACATCGCCAACTTCGGCGGCGACCCGTCGAACGTCACCATCATGGGCCAGTCCGGCGGAGGCGCGAAAGTCTGCATCCTCACCGCCATGCCCTCGGCCAAGGGCCTGTTCCACAAGGCGGTCGTGCTCAGCGGGGCCTCTCGCCGCGCCGGCGACAAGGCCGCTTCGGAGAAACTCGGCGCCGCGGTGCTGAAGGAAGCGGGCCTCGCCGCCAGCGAAATCGACAAGCTGCAAGCCATGCCCTGGAAGGACTTCTACGCCCTCGCCGGCAAAGCCCAGCAGACCGTGGCGCGCGAAGCCGGTCCCGGCGGCGGCTTGACGCGCGGCTTCAGTCCCGTGGTGGACGGCAAGGTCCTGCCCTCGCATCCTTATGATCCGGACCCCGCGCCCACCGCCGCCGGCGTCCCAATGATCATCAGTTCCGTCCAGAACGAGCAATCCGCCAGTTGGGCCGATTCCTCGCTCGAATCGATCACCATGGATCAGGTGGTGGAGCGCCTCAAACAGCGCGCCGGCTTCGGTCCGG
This sequence comes from Acidobacteriota bacterium, assembly GCA_018268715.1. GTDB lineage: Bacteria > Acidobacteriota > Terriglobia > Bryobacterales > Bryobacteraceae > TMP-7. Next base: position 39,873 of record JAFDVZ010000025.1, read on the forward strand.
GCCTCGGCGACAAGGCCAGGGACGTCGTGGAAGCCTACGCCAAGGCCTTCCCTGGCAGCAAGCCCGTCGAGATCTGGTCGCTCGCCAGCAGCAACCGTCAAAGCGTGGTGGCCCTGGCCGACGTGAAGTCCCGCCAGTCCGCGCCCGTCTTCGTCGACTGGTTCACCTGGCAGCCGCCCCTGTTCGACAGCCGCATGCGCGCGTTTCACTGCGTCGACATCAGCTTCTGGTTCTACAACACGGACCTGATGCTGACCCACACCGGCGGAGGCCCCCGTCCGCGCGCCCTTTCCTCCAAAATGGCGGGCGCCCTGCTGCGCTTCATGAAGACCGGCGACCCCAATGGCGGCGGTCTCCCCAAGTGGCCCAAATACAGCGCCGCGAAGGGTGAGACCATGGTGCTTGACGATACCTGCGAAGTGAAGAACGATCCGGACCGTGAGGCCAGGAAGGCCCTGCCCGCGGTGAGTTAATCCACACAGGCGGCGAGCGCGGCCGGCCTCTGGAGCGACCGCCGCCCGCCGCCTGCCCCGGGGCGACGCTTCCACCGCCTTCAGGAGGACAGTAGCTGCATTGAGTTTCAACTGGCGCCGGGCGCCCAACCGGCTTTTTCGAGCGGCGGCCACGCCCGCCGTTCTGTGCGCACTCCTGCTTTCCACGCCGCCCCGCGCGGCCGCGCAAAAGAAGAACGGCGACTACCGCCTGCGGATCCATCGCGCCTCCGGGCCGATCGTCATCGACGGCAGCGCCCATGAGTCCGCCTGGCAGTCCGCCGAAGTGGCCACCGACTTCTGGCGCGTGCTTCCGATGGACACCGGCCGCGCCAAGGTGAAAACCGACGTCCGCATGGCCTATGACGACCGCAACATCTACCTGAGCGCCATCTGCTTCCACGGCGACGTCCCAGGCCCCTACATCGTCGAGTCGCTGAAGCGCGATTGGTCGTTCGGCAATAACGACAACTTCATCTTTTTCCTGGACACCTTCAACGACCTCACCAACGGCTTCACCTTCGGCGTCAACGCCGCCGGCGCCCAGTGGGACGGCTTGCTCTACGAAGGCGGCAAGGCTAACTTGAGTTGGGACAACAAGTGGACCTCCGCCGTCCGGACTTATAGCGATCGCTATGAGTTGGAGATCGCCATCCCCTTCACCAGCATCCGTTATAAGAACGGCGTCTCCGAGTGGGGCGTGAACTTCAGCCGCCTGGATCTGAAGACCACCGAGAAGTCATCCTGGACCCCGATTCCACGGCAGTTCCCCACCGCCTCGCTGGCCCTGACCGGGACGCTCCTGTGGGACGAGCCGCCTCCCTCGCACACCCGGAACATCTCTCTCATCCCCTACGCGCTGGGCGGAGTTAGCCGCGATTACGGGCCTCCGACGGTAACTAATACCCGCGACGACATAGGAATTGACGGAAAAGTCGGCCTCGGACCGGCCTTGAATCTGGATGTCACCGTAAATCCCGATTACTCCCAGGTCGACGTCGACCAACAAGTCACCAACCTGGACCGTTACGAGCTATTCTTCCCCGAAAAACGCCAGTTCTTCCTTGAAAACGGCGACCAGTTCGCCAACTTCGGCTACTCCACCATCCGGCCCTTCTTCAGCCGCCGCATCGGGCTGGGCGGCGTCCCCATCCGTTTCGGGGCCCGTCTCAGCGGCAAGCTCAACAAGGATTGGCGCGTCGGCCTGATGGACATGCAGACCGGCCCTCTGGACTCCTCCGCCCTCCCCGGAGAGAACTTCTACGTCTTCGCCCTCCAGCGGCGCGTCTTCACGCGCTCCAACATCGGCGTCCTCATGACCGGCAAGGAATCCGGCGAATACACCGGACCCGGCGGGCCGCCCTCTCCCACCCGCTTCAACCGGAACGCCGGGCTCGAATACAACCTCGCCTCGTCCACCAACCAGTGGACCGGCAAGCTCCTCTACGTGAAGTCCTTTACCACCGCCCGCTCGAACGGCGCCGTGTACTCGGGCAACCTCCAGTACAACAGCCGCCGCTGGCTGATCAACGGCCAGTCGGAGAACGTCGATCCCAACTACCGCGCCGAAGCCGGCTACGTGCCCCGCGCCGGTTACCGCCGCGCTCTCGGGACCCTCGGCTACACCTTCCTGCCGGAGGGCGGCATCGTGCTCAGCCACGGACCGCTGCTCACCAGCAGCAACTTCTTCGATTGGTCGGGCAAGCTGAGCGACTACGAGACCACGCTCGGCTACACCGTCACCCTGCGCAGCCAGGACGTGATCACGGCGACCGCCGGCGCCGATTACGTACGTCTGTTGTCCCCCTTCGACCCCACCAACTCGGGCCGCGACAAACTGGAGGCAGGCAGCGTCCATCATTGGAAGTTTTGGAGCGCGGGCTTCACCTCGAAACCGCAGAGCGTGTTCCGCTACGGCTTCACGTCCACCCATGGCGGCTACTACGCGGGCGGATCCCGGACCACGCTCACCGGCACGCTCGGCTACCGTTTCCAGCCCTTCGTCAGCCTGTCCGGGACGGCCTCCTGGGACGACATCCACCTGGCCCGGCCCCAGACACACGCCAATTTCTGGCTGGTCGGCCCCAGATTCGATGTGACGCTGACCAACACGCTCTACCTCACCACTTTCATCCAGTACAACGAGCAGCAGCGCAACATGAACGTCAACACCCGCGTCCAGTGGCGCTACCGCCCGGCCTCGGACCTGTTCCTGGTCTGGACCGACAACTACCTGCCCGAATACCTCCAGCCCGGTCAGGACGTGGGCGGCGGCTTCTCGGTGAAGAACCGGGCGCTGGTGCTCAAGTGCGCCTATTGGTGGAATTTCTAGCCCCGTGGGGATCCGTTCCAGCCCCGGATCCCCCAAAATTGCATACCCCGATTTTCGCCGTTCACACAACTCGCAGATTTTCTTAAAACGATATTAAACGGCGTTGATTCAATCGGTTAGCGGGAATTCGGCCGCCTTCAAATCACCCCGACTTCGCTGGACAGCCAGCTATCCTCATGGCGGGAGGAGATGTTTGACCGACATCGACTCTCCGGTGCGTGGTCCCGGCCTCAGCTAGCCGTCGCTGGCCACCACCAATCGTGTGGAGGCTATCCGACAATGTTTGCTTTTCGAAACTGGTGGCGTGTGGCGCCGACGGTCGTCGCGCTAGCATGTGCGGCGCCGGCGCTTTCCGCGCCCGCAACCACCACGATCCAGGACGTCCTGTACAGGGCCGACGGATCACGCTTTAACGGAACTCTTAAGATCACCTGGAACAACTTCCAGTCCGGCGATTCCGTCCCGATTCCCACCCAGGGAATCACCGTCACGGTTGTCAACGGAAACCTGAAAGTGAAGCTCGTTCCGACTACCACCGCGTCCGCCGGCGCGAACTACTCGGTGAAGTATATGAGCCAGGGAGTGTATCAGTTCACCGAGACCTGGGCCGTCCCGCCCAGTTCCTCGATTCTGCCTGTGAGCGCCGTTCGCATCTCTTCGGGGACCACCGTGGGCAACGGGTCCAGCGGGGGCGTCGGCGCGGATACGCAGATCACCGACATCGCCGGCCTGTCCGCCGAGTTGAGTTCGCGGCCGCAAAAAGGGCCCGGCTTCGCGCCGTCCCGCGCCGCGGTCGTCAATTCGAGCGGCCAGATCGATTCGGCGGCCGGCAATCTGGGCGACTGTCTGCATGTGGACGGCAGTTCCGGCCCCTGCGGGTCCACCTCGACGTCCACCAACGCCGTCTTCGCCGACGCGGAAGCGCCCGGCGGCCTCGTCAACGGCCTGAATCTCGTCTATACGTTGAACAACTCGCCGTCGCCGGCCGGAAGCCTGCGGCTGTACCGCAACGGCCTGCTGATGAAGCAGAACAACGACTACGTGCTGAGCGGGACCACGGTCACCTTCAATGCGGCCGCGACGCCCCAATCGGGAGACCTGTTGACGGCGTCCTACCGCTACACCAATTCGTCCGCCGCCGGCGTGATGACCTTTGTCGACGGCGAATCCCCGGCGGGAGTGATCGACGGCAGCAACGCGTCGTTCACGCTGGGAGCGTCCCCGTCGCCCGCCTTGAGCCTGGAGTTGTACCGCAACGGCCTGTTGCTCAAGCAGAGCGTCGACTACTCGCTGAGCGGCGGAACCATCACGTTCTTTTCGGGCGCAATCCCCCGGGCCGGCGATCTGGTGACGGCGTTTTACCGCTACTGAACGATTTCGGCCCTTGCGCCCACCTCGGGCTGGATCAGGTCGTCGTAGCTTTCACGGCGGCGCACGATCCTCCAGCCCTTCCCGTCCACCAGCACTTCGGCGGGCCGGGGGCGCGAGTTGTAGTTGGACGCCTGGGCGAAACCGTAGGCGCCGGCCGTCATGATCGCCAGCAGATCGCCCCCGCGAAGGTCGGGCATCTCGCGGTCCCGGGCCAGAAAATCGCCGGTTTCGCACACCGGGCCGACCACGTCGGCGCGGATGGTTTCGCCGTCCGAGAGCGCCACGGGAGCAATCTCGTGGTGCGACTGGTACAGGGCGGGGCGGATGAGGTCGTTCATCGCCGCGTCCACAATCACGAATTCCTTGTCGCCGTTCCGCTTCCGGTAGAGAACCCGGGTGAGCAGCACACCCGCCTCACCCACTATCGAGCGGCCCGGCTCCACCATCGCGTGCAGCCTCTTGCCCGCAAGCAGGCCGCGCAAATCCTGGACGAAGGCGTCGATGTCTGGCCGTTGCTCACTGCTCCTATACGGCACCCCTACGCCTCCGCCCAGGTCGATGTGTGAAATCGGCGCGCCGGCCGCCCTCAGGCGGTCGATCAGCCCCAGCATCTTCCGCAACGCCTCGAGCAGCGGCTGTGTGTCCAGCAACTGCGATCCAATGTGACAGCTCACGCTTTCGAGCGCGACGTTGGCGAGCGCCATTCCCCGCCGGTACACGTCTTCCACCTCGGCGATGTCGATGCCGAACTTATGCTCTCGCAACCCCGTCGAAATGTAGGGGTGGGTGGCGGCGTCCACATCAGGATTCACCCGCATAGCCACGCGAGCCTTCACGCCGCGTTCGCCCGCGATCGAATCGATCAGCTCCAACTCGGGCTCGGATTCGCAATTGAAACTGAAAATGTTGTGCGAAAGCGCGAAATCGATCTCATCCGACGTCTTTCCGACGCCGGAAAACACCACTTTTCGCGGATCCCCGCCCGCTTTGAGCACCCGGTACAACTCCCCGCCCGACACGATGTCGAATCCCGCCCCCGCGTTGGCGAGCAGATTCAGCAGCGCCAGGTTCGAGTTCGCCTTCACGGCGTAGCAAACGGTGTGCGGAATGTCGCCAAAAGCCAGGTTATAGGCGTCAAAACGGTCAAGAATCGTGCGGTTTGAGTACACATAGCACGGGGTTCCTGTCATTTTGGCGATCTCTTCGAGCGAGGTTTCCTCGCAGAAGAGCCGCCGGTCGCGGTATTCGAAATCGGTCAATCCACCCTCACGGCAATTATGGTCTGGTCGTCGGTGATCGGAGCGCTATCCATCCAGGTGTCGAGTTCGCCGAAAATCTCGTCCACCAGCGCCTGTGGACCCATCGCGCAATGCTTCTTGAGCGCCCGGATCAGCCGTCCCCGGCCGAAGTCTTCTCCGGCGGGGTTCAACTGGTCCTCCACGCCGTCGGAATAAAACACGATCATGTCGCCCGAACGGGCTTCAAACACCACTTCGTCGTAGTCGCGATCCTCCAGCAACCCGATCGGCACGCCGGCCACGTTCGGCTTGATGATTTCGCCGCCACGGCAGATCAGCGGTGGCTCGGCGCCCGCGTTCGCCATGGTCAGCTTGGATGTGGAGGATTCCCACAGTAGTACGAGCAGCGTGGCGTATTGGGCGTCCACCTTGCGCTCGAGCAGCGCCTCGTTGAGCGACCGCAGCAGGGCGGCCGGACCCCTCCGGCGCGGCGCCAGAATGCGCAGCAACCCGCTCACCAGCGCGCCATAGAGCGCCGCCGCGGCGCCTTTCCCGGACACGTCGCCGAAAGCGAGCACCGAGTACTCGGTGCTGTGCTCGAAAAAGTCGTAGACATCGCCCGTGATCTCTCTCGCTGCGCGTCCCCGAATCGCGATATCGAGGCCCCGGATCTCCGGCGCCTTGCGCGGCAACAGCACCGATTGCAGCTTTCGGGCCGCCTTGAGATCGGTTTCCATGCGCTGTTCGCGCTGATTCAACTCCTCATACAGGCGCGCATTCTCGACAGAACTGGCGATTTGAGGCGCTAAAAGCGTCAACATTCGCACATGTTCGTCGCTAAAATAGCCCAAACGCTCGCTTTCGACGTCCAAAACGCCCACTACGCGGTCCTGCACCACCAGCGGCACGGCCACTTCGCTGCGGATGTCCGGGTGGGAGGCGATATAGCGCGGATCGGCCAGCGTATCGTTCACCCGCACGGCCTCCCGGGATTCGGCGGCGGCGCCGGTGATCCCCTTGCCGAGCGGGATGTTGTCCAGATCCACGCGCTTGTCGAAGCGTTCGCTGAAACGGTGGCGCAGCACCTTGCGCTCGGGATCGAGCAACATGATGCTAAAAGCGTCATAACTGATCAAAGCGCGCACGGTTTTGGCGATTTTTCGCAGCAATTCGTCCAGATCGAGGATCGAGCTGAACTCCTGCGACAGGTGCGCGAGCACGCGCAGCGTCCGGTTCTGGCGCTCCACGCGACGGTACAGCCGGGCGTTGTCGATGGACACCGCGACACGGCTGGCGAGCAGGCGCAGCAGGGCGCGGTCGTGTTCGGAGTAGGCCTTGACCCGGGTGCACTGCGCGTCGATGACGCCCACCAGTTTGCCGCGCGCCACCATGGGCACGGCCAGTTCGCTACGCACGGCGTCGAGCGCGCTGATGTAACGCGCGTCGGCCCGGACGTCGTTCACCAGGATCGGCGCGCGCGAGGCCGCCGCCGCGCCGGTGACGCCTTCGCCCAGCGGGATCACCAGGCTGCGCACCACTTCCTCCCGATGCCCGATCGAGTACCGGATGCGCAGGCCGTGAGCCTTCTCGCTATACAACAGGATGGCGAACAGATCGCTCGGGACCACCTCCTTCACGATGTTCGCGACATTGGCCAGCAACCGGTCCAGGTCCAGCGTCTCCGAGGTGACGTCGGCGACGTTGAGCAGAAAATCCAGCAGTTCGGCCCGTTCGCGGAAGCGGACCGCCGATCGGCGCTGCAACGTTGGGGGCATGGTGTTCAGGATCCGGCGGCCTCGATGATTTTGACGCTGGCGCTCGCGCCGATGCGCGTGGCCCCGGCGGCGACCATGGCCCGCAGGTCCTCGATGGTGCGGATTCCGCCCGACGCCTTCACTCCCAGTTCCGGACCCACGGCGCGACGCATCAATTCTATATCGTGGACAGTGGCGCCGCCAGGGCCGAATCCGGTGGAGGTCTTGACGAAATCGGCGCCCGCCCGCCGCGCGATCTCGCACGCCGCCACCTTCTGGTCGTCGTCGAGCAGACCGGTTTCGAGGATCACCTTGAGGATGGCGCCGCCGGCGTGGCAGACCTCGGCCACCTGGCGGATATCCTCCTCCACGTAGGCGTCATCGCCGCCGCGCAGCCGGCCGACGTTCATCACCATGTCGATTTCCAGGGCCCCGTCCTCCATGGCGAGCCGGGCCTCGGCCGCCTTGGTGGCGGTGACGTTCGCCCCCAGCGGGAAACCGATGACAGAACAGGTTTTGACCGGCGATCCGGCCAGTTCGGCAGCTACGAGCGACACCCAGCAAGGGTTTACACAGACGCTGGCGAAGCCGTAGCGGCGCGCTTCGGCGGCGATGCGGCGGACGTCGGCCGCGGTCGCCTCGGGTTTCAGGATGGTGTGGTCGATTAGTGCGGCGATGTTGGCTTGGGCTGACATTCAGGGCATCCAGGTTGGGCAATGACGGGAGCTAAGTGCCATGGAATCAATTCTTTATAATAGCACATCCCTCTAGAGTAAATACGAAAGCCGGCCTGGGCGGGTTCCCTCGGGCCGGCTTTGGAACGCTGTGGCGATCGATTACTTGATTTCGAGGATTTCCTTTTCCTTCGTCTTGGCGGCGGCGTCGAGTTGCTTGACGCCCGCGTCGGTCATCTTCTGGATCTCGTCGAGGGCCTTCTTCTCGTCGTCTTCGCTGATGACTTTGTCCTTCACCAACTTCTTGACCTGCTCGTTGGCGTCGCGACGGATGTTGCGGACGGCCACGCGGTGGTCTTCGACGATATGATGCAGGCGCTTGACGATCTCCTTACGGCGCTCTTCGGTGAGCGGCGGAATCGGCACGCGAACCAGCTTGCCATCGTTGGACGGGTTCAAGCCGAGGTCCGAATTCCGGATCGCCTTTTCGATGGGCGCGATCTGCGATGAATCCCACGGTTGGATGGTGATCATGGCAGGCTCGGGGACGTGCAAGGTCGCGAGCTGATTGAGCGGGGTCGGCGTTCCGTAGTAGTCGACGCGGACGCCATCGAGGACGGCAATGGACGCCCGTCCGGTCCGGATGCCCGCCATTTCATGCTGGAGGCCGGAGAGGACCTTATCCATGCGGGTCTTCGCGTTGGACTCCACGGCCTTGACGGAGTTGAAGGCGTTGGCGGTAGCTGTTGGGTCGTTTTTCATGATCTATCTTTCGGTTTCTGCCGGGCGATGGAAACGGGGCCCGGCGGCAAACGGATGATCGTTACGGTGATGTGAAACCATCGCCTTCCGCATTATAACCTCTGTGGCGCAGGGGCCTCACACGGATCGCGCGCGGGATGTGCGAGGCGTCACCTGTCGGATGGGGCGAGCGCCCGGCGGACGCCTTCCGGGTCGCGGGCGATGACGGTCAGGTAGGCCTGGGCTGGTTGGTCGGGCTCGCAGCGGCCTTGCTCCCAATCTCGTAGGGTTCCGAGCGGTATGCGATACGTGGCGGCGAACTCTTCCTGGGTCAATCCCAGGGCCCGGCGGACGATCCTGGCGCGCGGGGAACGTGGAGCGGACTCGATGCGTTCCGCCGTCCAGGGCTGAGCGTCGGGGTCATCGCTGGCCGCCGCCGTCACTTCCTGGTCGCTCGCGGCGCGCAGGCGGGCCCAATCGGTTTTATCCTCCAGGGGCTGTCGCGTCCCGTCGGCCATCACCTGGAGCAGCGTTCCATCACTCTGCTCGCTGGCTACGATAGTATTCTCTTTGCTCATGCTTCGTGGCCTTTCGGGCGGAAATGATCCGTATCCGCGCGCCCCGCTCCGTGTAGACGACCGTTAACAGAACGCCTTGCACCGAAGCGATGATCCGGTACCGCAATTCACCCGGTTGACTTTCGGAATCGACAATCTCGATCGCGAACGCATCGCTGAAAGCGCGACACCCGGCTTCGAAGGCGACGCCGTGCTTGACGAGGTTGAGGGTGGCCTTCGCATCATCCCACTCGAACTCGCCGTCAATCATATTATACGGGTTACCCGTAGTGGGTCAAAGGGGCCAGTTGCGACGATCGGACTACATGAAGTAGTCCTTGACCTTGTCGAACAGGCCCTTCTCTTCGGGCTCGTTCTCCTCCGGCAGGACTTCCTTCAACTGCTCGAACAGCTTGCGCTGCTCCTTGTTGAGCTTGGTGGGGATGCGGACTTCGATGTGGACGTACAGGTCGCCCCGGCCGTGACCGTTCAGGTGCGGCACGCCCAGACCCTTGATCCGCAGGCGGGCGCCGCTTTGCGTGCCCTCCGGAGCCTTCACCGTCTGCAGGCCGTCGAACGTCAGCACATCCAGATCCGTGCCGAGCGCCGCCTGGGCGATGTTGATCGGCACCTTGCAGTGCAGATCGTCCTCTTCCCGCACAAATACGGCGTGCTCCTTCACCCGCACCACCACGTACAGATCTCCCGGAGGTCCGCCGTTGGCCCCGTGCTGGCCTTCTCCGGTCAGGCGCAGCCGCGTGCCGTTGTCGACTCCCGCCGGGATGGTGATCTTCAGCTTCCGCTCCGTCCGCAGATAACCGTCGCCGCGGCATTCCTTGCACGGCCGGCGGATGATCTGGCCGCGGCCTCCGCACTGGCTGCAGGTGCGCCGCACCGACAGGAAACTCTGCTGGAAAATGACCTCGCCGCGACCGTGACACATGGGGCAGGTGGTCAGGCCGTCCTCGGGCTCCGCGCCCTTGCCGTGACAGCGGCCGCACTCTTCGAGCCGCGGCACCTGGATTTCCGCGCTCAGGCCGCGCATGGCGGCGTCAAACTCGATCTCGAGGTCGTAGCGGATGTCCTCGCCGCGTTGCGCGCGGTTGCGCCGGCGACCCTGGCCGCCGCCGCCGAACAGGTCGCCGAAGCCGAAGAAATCGCCGATGATGTCGCTGAAATCCTGGAACGCCGAGGGGTCGAAACCGGCCCCGCCCGCCGCGCCCGAAACGCCCTGGTGGCCGTAGCGGTCATAGGCGGCCCGCTTCTGGGAATCGCTCAGCACGCTGTAGGCTTCGGCGGCTTCCTTGAACTTCTCCTCCGCCTCCGCGTTGCCGGGATTCCGGTCGGGGTGGTGCTTCAGAGCGAGCTTGCGGTACGCGCTCTTCAACGCCTGGTCGTCGGCGGTTCGCTCGACGCCAAGCACTTCGTAGTAGTCTCGTTTGGCCACGCTCATTCCGAAGGTGATTCCCGGTTATTCCGCCTTGACCGGATGCACGGCGACGCGCACCATGGCCGGACGGAGCTGACGCCCCTTGAAGTTGTATCCGCGCTGATACTCGTCCAGCACGGTCTGATCCTCGGCGTCTTCCGTCTCGACGCGGTCGACGGCCTGATGAATGTAGGGATCGAACGGCTGACCCACCGAGGCGATCGGTTCGAGCCCCAGCTTCTTGAGGGCGTCGAACAGCCGGGTGTAGATCAGCTCCACACCGCGCTGGTAGTCCTTGTCGGTGGATTCCTGCTTCAGTGCGCGCTCGAAATCGTCGAGCACCGGAAGCATGGCCGACAGCGCTTCTCCAGCGGCGTACTGTGCGAATTCCGACTTTTCGCGATCGACGCGGCGCCGGTAATTCTCAAATTCCGCCTGCCGGCGCAGCAGCCGGTCCTGCAATTCCGCCTTTTCGGCGGCCAATTGATCTCGTTCGCCGGCCATGGCCGCCAATTGCGCGGCCGCGTCGCCGGTGGACACGGTATCCGGGGCGCCAGCGTCCGCGACGGGCGTCTCCTCCACCGGGTCCGTGGTCGGGTTTTTCGGGTCCATGTGGCTTCTTATCCAGCGTAGCAATCAGTTTCGTCCCACCAGCACCGTCCCAGCGGTCTGGTCACATCGCGGGCCGTTCGGGCTTCCCGGCGAGGTTTCAGTCAGCCGAACTCTGCAGCGCCTGACCAACGTTCAGAACCGCCGACAGGACGCGGCTGTAGTCCATTCGAGTGGGGCCGAGCACTGCAACCTTCGCACACATGCCGGAGGGCAGTTCCACGGTGAGGCCGATCAACGACAATTCTCCCATACTCGGGTGAGCGTCGCCCAATCCGACCTGGACGGCCAGTTCGCTCTGGCCGCGATCGAGAAAGCGGTCGAGCAATTGCAGCAGGCGCTTCTTCTGCTCGAGCGCCCGGAACAGCTCCCGCATCTTTTCGCGATTCAGATGCAGGTCGGCGCCCACCAGGTTGCTGGCGCCGTCGAGGTGGATTTCCGGGTGCATGCCGATGTCCAGCAGACCCTTGTCGTTGAGCAGCGTCAGCTTGGACAGAATCTCGTCGCAGGCGGCGCTTTCCTGCTGCAGACGGCGGTTCAGTTCCGCCTGAACGTCGGCCAGCAGCCAGCCGCCGAAACTACCGTTCACGTAGTTGCGGATCGATTCGAGCTCCGTCTGCCGGATCGGCTCGTCGAGGCTCACCACCTTCTGCCGCACGGTGCGGTCCTTGGTGACGACGATCATCAACACCTGACGCTCGCCGAGCGAGAGCAGTTCGATCTGATCGAGTTGATGGCCGACGGTGGGGATGGCGGCGGCGATGCCGACGCCCTTGGTCATCTCCGTGAGGATGTGGGAGGTCTTCTCGACCCGCTCCTCCATGGTGTCGGCCCGGCTCAGTTCGGCGCGGACGCGGGACAGTTCCGCCGTCAGCAGGCGATTGGTGTTCAGCAGGGACTTGATATAGCTGTGGAAAGCCTTCTCGGTGGGCACGCGGCCGGCCGAGGTATGGGGTTGCGAGAGGTAGCCCTCATCGCACAGGTCCGCCATGACGTTCCGGATGGACGCCGGACTAAGGTTGTCCTTGCGGGCTCGGGAGACGCTGCGCGATGCTACCGGCTCACCGTTTTCGATATACGCTTTGACGATCGCGTGCAGGATCTCGAGCTTCCGGGCTGCGGGCGACGACGGTCCCATGGCTGCAGAGATAATACCCCTCACTATGAATTGTAGGTGTCGGCCTTCTGATGGGTCAAGCAGCGGACCCTCAGACCGGTATTGGAACCGGGGCGCGGTTCCGGTTCGTCCGGGACGCACGGAACCAGGCCAGGCGGTGCTGATACAATAACGGTTCCTGGCGCTTTACGATCCGGAATCCGCCGCTCGGCGACAGCCGATCGCGCCAGGCGTTCGGGAGGCTTCAACTTCAACATGTTGGGCGCACTACTTCGCCTTTATAGTTACGCTTACGAGCTGGTTCTCGCGTTGTTTCTGTTCTGCATATCAGTGGTGGTGCTGATTGGCGGCAAACACCAACTGGCTCTGCCCATGCTCCCGTGGGAGGGCGCCAGCCTCACGTATTGGCTATTCGGGCTGAGTTTGATTGGAATTGTTGTGACGGTGCTGGCGATCCTGGGCCGTCTTCGCATTCTGTTCCCCGTTTGGTGTCTGGTGGTGGCGGTGCTGATGGCGCGGGGGATGTTCCTTTCGCCGATGTACTACACGGGCGGCGCCGATCAGTTCCGCCTGTATGTGCTGTTGTTGGTGGGAGCGCTGCTTGCCCTGGCGGCGAGCCTGACGCTGGTTCCCAAACTCCGGCGCTAGCCTAGACCGCCTCGGAGACCCGGTCGGCGGCGGGATAGAGCACGGTCGGGTTGGAATGCTCGGCCGGTTTGGTGGTCAACAGGGCGAAGCTCAAGTCCTTGGCGGGATCGCGCCAGCACAGGGTTCCCGTCGATCCGCCGTGGCCGAAGGCGGCCGAGGACGAAGCGCGGCCGAACCTGCCTTCATTCAGCGCCCAGCCGAGGCCCCAGCGCGGCCGTAATCCGTGCGTCTGCTCCGAAATCATCGCTTGCGCGGTGGCCGGCCGTAGCGGACCCGTCCCAGGAGGGCCAAAGCTTCCAAGGAATCTGATGACGTCGCCGGCGGTGGAGTGCGCGCCGCCCCACGGCGCCGCCAGGTTTCGCCAGTAGGGGCTGTTCCAATCCCACGCGTTCACTTCGTCCACCTGACAGTGCATGACGTCGGCGATGGCGCGCCCGCCGAGCCCCAGCGACGTATCGTTCAGGCCCAGCGGAGCGAAGACCGAATCCTTAAGGTAATCGGCGAACGGGCGGCGGGTGATGCGCTGGACAATCTCGGCCGCGAGCAGAATGCCCATGCTCTGATAGCGGACTTCGGCGCCGGGGGCGAACAGCAGCGGGGTGCGGCAGGTTCGGTCGACGAACTCCTGAAGGGGGGCGTGGCGGCGGCGCAGTTCGACGTTTTCAGGCAGCATGTCGGGCAGTCCGGAGGTGTGCGTCAACAGGTGACGGATGAGGACGCGGGGCCGGACGCCGCCACGGAACTCCGGGATGAAGCGGGACACCGGGTCGTCGAGCGAGAGTTCGCGACGGTCGGCCAGCAGCATGACGCCCGCGGCCGTCATCGGCTTGGTGATCGAGGCCAGAAGGAACACCGCCCGAGGCGTGCGCGCCTTGCCGAAAGCTCGCACATATTCGGACTTGCCGCCGCGGACGGCCAGCACCGCGGCTTCGAGATAGCCGGAGGCGACGCGCTCGCCAATGGCGCGGGCGGCGTCGTCGAGACGGTCGGGACGCAGGGAGAGCATCAGTTGGCCAATCCAGTCGCGTCGGGTCATTTTAAGTCTCAGCTTATCGCGCGGATGTACCATTGGTTCTAGTACTTTTGTGCCGATAAGGAGGTCCGGCCCATGCCGGGGGCGGAAACGGGCGCGAAGCTGCTGCCGATTATTCTCGGCGCGATCGCGCCGCTCGTCAAGTCGATCCGCGAGATGGCGGAGCGGCCACGACGGCTTCGGATACGCAACGAGATGAACCGGCGGCGTAATCCGCCGCGGCGGGTGTCGCCGATCAGCCAAAGGCTCCGGGCTGGGTTGTGGCTGCAGTACCACCGCGCGACGAGGTCGGGTGAGTTCGATGCGATTCCGTTCGACGATTTCCATGCGACGGGGCTGCGTGAGGCGCTGTGGCCGGAAGCGGTGAAGTACATTCTGCTGGACCGCGGCGGAGGCCAGGAGGTTTCGGCGGAGCACGCCTTGAAGATAGCCGTTGAACGGGTGTGGCGTTGCGAAGCCGCGTGGATCGAACGGCCGCGTTCGCACAAATTGCCCCGGTGCGCGAAGGCGTTGTACGTCATCGACGCCATCGCCGAGGAGATCTGCCGCGAGTATCAGGTGACCGGGCGGGACCGTCGGGCGGCCGACCGCCGATCGGCGCAGGCGGCCGTGGGCGACACCGGCGGACAACAGTTGATCGACGCGAGCCTGCTGCTCGGCGCCGTGGCCTGCGGGGTGGCGGCCATCAGCGGCGCGGTGACGTCCTATATCGCGCTGAAACTCCAGGCAGCGCTGGGCGCAGCGACTATCGCCGCCGATCCGGTGCGGGCGGTGTTCGTGTCGGGCGCGGTGCTGCTCGCCTGTTGGTGGGTGATGAGGCGGCTCGCGCGTCCGAAATGATCGGCCGCCTCAGGCCGGCTATTCCGAGCGCAGGGCTCGCATCGGATCGATGGAGGCGGCGCGGAGAGCGGGGATCATGGCCGCCACGAAGCCGCTGACCCCGAGCGCCGCGACGGCCGCTGTCAGGGCCAGCGGGTCCCAATGGCGTACGCCAAACAGTTGGGAGGCGATGAGTTTGCCGGCTCCGATCGACAGCGGAACGCCTAGCAGCAGGCCCAGGCCGACCATCCGGAAGGCGCCCTGGAGGACCAGCCGCAGCACGCCGCGGCGGTCCGCGCCCAGGGCCATCCGCAGGCCGATTTCGTTGGTCCGCTGCGCCACGGTGTAGGCGGTGACTCCGTAGAGTCCGACGGCGGCCAGCAGCAGCGCCACGACGCCGAACAGGCCGGCGAGGCTCGCCACCGCGCGCTGCTGGTCGAAGACGCGCTCGATCTGGTCCTGCATCGTGCGGACGTTGACGATGGTCAGGTTCGGGTCCACTTCCGCGAAGATGCGGCGGAGCATCGGCTCGAGCACGCCGGGCGCCATGCGGGTGCGCAGCATCACGGCGGCGATGTA
Source organism: Acidobacteriota bacterium (assembly GCA_018268715.1). Classification (GTDB taxonomy): domain Bacteria; phylum Acidobacteriota; class Terriglobia; order Bryobacterales; family Bryobacteraceae; genus TMP-7. The sequence continues at coordinate 55,265 of JAFDVZ010000025.1, forward strand.
GTGGGAGCGTGCGTCGATCTGCTGGAGCAGAGGGACGTCGTAGGTGGTCCGCTGGGAGAGCGGCGCGAAGAACATCGGACGCACGGGCCGGGTGGGCTGCGTGTACTTGGCGTCCTTCACGACGCCCACGATGCGGTACTTGCGCGAGTTCGCGGGCAGGTCGATGCCGAAGTGCTTGTCGAGCGGGTCCTCGTTCGGAAAGAAGCGCTTCACGAACGCCTCGTTCACTACTGTGATGTTTTCCGTGTTCACCGTGTCGGATGGCGCGATGCCGCGGCCTCGCAGAACGGGCTGCCCGACCGTTTCAAGGAATCCGGCGCTGACGCGATCCCACGACGAGCCCGATTCGGAGTTCATCTTGGCGGGCGGATGGCCGTCGACGAAGATCAACTCACCCCAGTTGTCGGTGAGCGGGGCGTACATGCCGAGGCCGGCTCGCTGGATGCCCGGCGTTTGCGACAGGCGCTCCTGCAGGCCGCGGTAGACGGCGTCCAGTTTGTCGAGCGAGTAGGTGGAGGGCGGGGTGTTCACGCTGACGTACACCAGGCCGTCGGGCTGGAAACCGAAGTCCTGGCGTTCGAGATTGCCGAGGCTGCGCGTCAGCATCGCGGAGCCCGCCACCAGCACCACCGACAGCGTGGCCTGCACCACGAGCAGCGCCTTGGTGGGGAGCGAGGAATGGTCGCGCGTGCTGCGGTTGGCGCCGCGCAACGCTTCCACCGGATCGCGGCGGGTGGCGAGCCAGGCGGGTCCAGCGCCGAAGATCACGCCGGTGGCGAGCGACACTCCGATGGCGAAGGCGAGCACCGGGAACGAGGGCGTCGTGCTGAAAGGCAGGTAGGCCGCGTTGCGAAAGGCAAGGTGCAGGATCAGCGTTTCGGCGGCGTAGGCGACCATCAGGCCAGCGGCGCCTCCGCCGACGGCGAGCAGGACGCTTTCGGTCAGCGATTGGCGGATCAGACGGCTGCGCGAGGCGCCGAGGGCGAGTTGAATGGACGTCTGCGTGCGGCGGGCCATGCCGCGCGCGATCAGCAGGTTCGCGACGTTGGCGCAGGCGATCAACAGCACCAGGCAGCAGACGACGAGCAGAAGTTGGAGGCTGCGGCCGTAGTCCTCGCGCATTTCTTCGACGCCGTTGCCGGCGGGGACGACGTCGATGCGCTGGTTGGGAAGCAGGCGGCGGATTTCGCCCATCCACTCCGGCGGGTAACCGCTGTCGTGTTCGAGCCATTGGCGAATGAAGGCGGTGAGGCGGGCGGACATGCCGTCCACCTTGGCGCCGGGTTTCAGGCGGCCGATGACGCGGAACCAGGCCGAGATCGACTGGTGGAGCGCCGAGTTGGCGCCGGCGAGCATGGGCTCCTGCTGGACGGGAATCCAGAAATCGGGCGGGTCCGAGCGCAGGGTCTCGCCGTAGAATCCGGGCGGGGCGACGCCGGCGATGGTGAATGGACGGCCTTCGATGAGGGGGCTGGAGCCGACGACGGAGGGGTCGCCGCCGAACTCCGACTGCCAGGCGCGGTAGCTCAGCACGATGACGGGCGGGGCGGAGGGTCTGTCGTCATCGGCGCTGAAGACGCGGCCGGCGAAGGGGCGGATGCCGAAGGTGGAGAAGTAGTTGCCAGTGACGTATTCGCCGCGGAGGGGTTTGGCGACGCGGTCGGCCTTGGTGCGCAGGACGCTGTAGCGGTAGTTGGAGGATTGGAAGGCGGCGAGTTCTTCGAATTCGGGCAGGGCGTCGCGCAGGCGTTCGTAGAAGGGGAAGGAGTACATGCCCCAGTTGTTCTGGGGTCCGCCTTCCATGCAGCAATCGTTGCCGGAGCCGATGCGGTACAGCGTGGCGGGATCGGCGACGGGCAGAGAGCGCAGCATGACGTCGTGCATGAGGGAGAAGATGGCGGTGGTCCCGCCGATGCCGAGGGCCAGCGTCAATACTGCGGTGGCGGCGAATACGGGCGCGGAGCGGAACTGGCGCAGGGCATAGGCGATGTCTCGGAACATGTTGGGCGGGGAGCCTCCTAAGGAGGGAATACGGGGTTGGAGGGGAAAGGTTCCCTGGGATGTTGTGGGCGGTCAGGCGGCGAAGCAGGGCGCATCGTAGAATTAAGGGGCAGATGCTGAAGCGCCTCTATGTTGATAACTATAGATGCTTTGTGAACTTCGAGGTCCGATTCGGGCAGCACCAGTTGGTCCTCGGACTGAACGGCACAGGGAAATCGACGCTGTTGGATGTGCTCCGCTCCATTCGCGATCTCATCGCCGGAGACGTCCCGCCGGAGCGGCTGTTTCCGTCTGCCAGCCGGACGAGGTGGCAGACCCTCAGCCAGCAGTCTTTCGAACTCGATGCTGAGATCGACGGCGTCTCGTACCGCTTTATCGTAGGCGTTGACCAGTGGGGAGTTCCGGCGCGAACACGGGTTGTACGCGAGATCGTCTTGTGCGACGGGCGGCCCATCTTCGAATTCGAAGATGGGGAAGTCCACCTATATAACGATAGCTTTCAGAAGAAGGTCGCGTATCCTTTCGACTGGTTCCGCTCTGCGCTGGCTACCATTCAGCGCAGGCCGGAAAACACGCGCCTGATGCGGTTCAAGGACTGGCTCTCGAATTTGCATTGCCTGCACCTCGATCCCCGGCAGATCCCAGGGCATACCGACAGAGAGGACCCGCGGCCATCGGACGATATGTCGAATTTCGCGGCCTGGTACCGGCATCAGACTCAGGAGCGAGGCGACCGGGCCGGAGCGCTCCGGGAATCGCTGCGGCGAGTTATCCCAGGTTTCGAATCGCTGGATCTCCGTTCCGCCGGCGGTTCGGTTCGCAATGTGGTTGCGCGGTTCGGTGCGGCGGGCGACAACCGTGAATCCTATGACATCAACTTCAGCGAGTTGTCGGAAGGGCAGCAAGCGCTGATCTGTCTATACGCAATTCTCGAGTTTCTGGTCGAGAGGGGGAGTTGCCTGTTCCTTGATGAACCCGAGAACTTTGCCGCACTTGCCGAGATTCAGCCTTGGTTGATGTCGTTGGCGGACCGCCTTGAGGATACCGGCGGCCAGGCGATCCTGATCTCGCACCACCCGGAACTGATCGATTATCTCGCTGCCGAAGCGGGCATCGTTCTCGAACGCGCCGGCGCCGGTCCGGTTCGGTCGCGTCCGTTCCCTGCTGGCGACAGTCCACTCAGGGTCTCGGAGCAAGTGGCTCGCGGGTGGCCCAATTGATCCCGAGGATCGCCACGCTGGTCCTGCTGGTCGAAGACATCCGGCAGGAGAGTCTGCTGCGGCGGTTCCTGAACCGGCTCGGGCTCGATATTCGAAACATCCGCGTGAGCCGGACTCCGCGGTGTTTTGGGGCAGGGGAGCAGTATGTGCGTGAACAATACGCCGCCGAGGTGCGTGAACTGCGAGGGCGGGCGGCAAACGCGCGTGCTCTCCTGATTGCATGCATCGACGCGGACACAAGGGAAGTCCGGGCGCGGAGGGATCAGTTCGCAGAGGCGTTGCGCGCCGATAACCAGAATCCTCGCGGCGGCCGCGAACCGGTACTCAACCTTATAGCGAAGCGGAACATCGAGACGTGGATCCTCTGTCTGAACAACGTGGCTGTCGATGAGCTATCAGACTACCGGAAGGACAGCCGAGTCACGTCTCAGACGGTCAAGAGGGCAGTTGAGTCGCTCTACGACTGGACTCGGCCGAACGCCAAGATTCCGCCGTCATGTGTACCCTCCCTGCTGGAATCCGTTCCTGAGTTCTTGAGAATACCTGGATAAGAAGATGCAAGTCATCAACCTCGCCGCCCAATTCGCCCGGTTTTCCGATCACTGGAGCCCACGTATCGCCGGCGAACTCAACGGCCAGCACGTGAAACTCGTCAAGGCGCTCGGCGAGTTCGACTGGCACCATCACTCCGATGAGGACGAGTTATTCCTGGTCGTGAAAGGCTCGTTCCGAATGGACTACAGGGAAAACGGCGAGGAAAAGGCGAAGACTGTCGAGGAAGGGGAATTCGTCATCGTGCCGCGAGGGATCGAACACCGGCCCGTGGCGGCGGAAGAGGTCCATATCCTGCTGTTCGAACCCGCCGGAACACTCAATACCGGCAACGTCCGCACCAGCAAAACCAAAGAGAATCCGGAGCGCTTGTAACTCCGGATCAGTCGCCGAAAAACAGATACTTCCGCCACTGGTCGTCGCCCTTGCCGAGCAATCGCATCAGGTGGCGGCTGGTGTGCAGATTGAACGGTCGAGGCATCTTGGCCAGACGCATCCCCGCCTCCTCCGGCGTACGGTTGCCCTTGCGGTTATTGCAATTGTGACAACACGCCACCAGGTTCTCCCACGTGGTTTCGCCCGCGCGCGAACGCGGCATCACGTGGTCGAGCGTCAACTCGTTCGACGGCAGCACCTTGTGGCAGTACTGACAGGTGTAACGGTCGCGCATCAGAATGTTCTTGCGCGACAGCGCACGCGTTTGATGCGGGATCCGCCGGTATTCAAGCAGGCGAATCACCGATGGCACGCGCATGGCCTGGCGCGGCGAATGCAAGTGCGAGGAGCCGTGCTCCTCAGGCGATGCGACTCCTTTCAGAATCAGCACCAGCGCCCTGCGCGCCGCGCAGATGTTAATGGGTTCGAAACTCGCGTTCAATACGAGTACCGGCTTATGCAGTCGATCCAGACTGGGCATCAAGAACACCCCCGAGCGGTGAGGTCTCAAAACGGTCAGGTCCCGGCCCGGTCACGTCCACCATGCGACGGTCAGCCCGGGCTACTGTAATTACCGCGACGTAAGCCGCGCCGGCGCGCTTCAAGGCGCGGGCGCACGCGGCGGCGGTGGAGCCGGTGGTGAGTACATCGTCCACCAGCAAAATGCGCTTTCCCCGAATCCGGTCCGCGTTGCGTACTTTGAACGCGCCGGACATATTCTTACGACGTTGCGCGCCGGTCAAACCCGCCTGGGGCGGAGTCGCCTTCCGGCGGCGCACTGCGTTCAGCTTGGCGAAGCCCAACCGCGCGGCCAGCACATCGGCCAGCAGTTCGGCCTGATTGAACCCGCGCGACCAGCGGCGGCGCCAGTGCATCGGCATGGGAACCACCAGGTCGAACGCCTTCTCGCGCGGAAGCGCCGAAGCGAGCAGCATGCCCAACGGCCGCGCCAGCGTCGGCGTCCCTCCGTACTTGAATAGCTGAATCAACTTACGCAGCTCGCCTTCGTACGATCCAAACGCGAAGGCGGCGTCGAAGCCGGTCAAGCCGCGGCGGCACAGTCCGCAACGGCCCTCATCGTCCAACGGATGACGGTTGACAAACGGCGCGTGACAGTTGACGCAGGCGTATTCAGAGGCGAGGGGCCGAGGGGCGGCGAGGCAACGCGGGCAGACGGGAACGCGGGAGACGCCTGAGAGCGGAGCGTCGCAAATGCGACAGTTATCGGGGAAGACCAGACCCAAAAGGGCCGCAGTAGTCCGCTCGACGGCTAACCTGACGAAAGCCGAGACACTGCTGAGTGGCCCTTGCTGGAACCGGGGACTAGGGAAGATTCACCTCCGGCCTAAGTTCTAGTTTACTACGCCGGAGACAGTCGCACCCGTTCCGCGCGGCAGGCTCTGTTGCGGATTCGTTTAGGATAAGGATGGCGGAGTCCGAAATCGGGAGGGCGAGTATGCGGATCCTTGTTGCTCTGTTTGCGCCGGTTCTGATGTTCGCGGCCGGGCCGCCACAGCAACCCCCGCCGCAAACCGTGTTCCGCGCCGGCGCCGGAGAGGTGCTGGCCGACGTCGTGGTGCGGGACAAGAAGGGCAAGCTGGTCCGGAACCTCGAAGCCGGCGACATCCACGTCTTCGAGAACGGGGTGGAGCAGAAGGTGACCTCGTTCCGCCAGGTCCGCTCGCCGGGCGCGATGCGCGAGGACAAAGAGGTCACCGTTCAGCAGGGGCGCGGCGACGCGCTGGCCGTCCAGCGCCAGATCCGGCTGGTGTCGCTGGTGTTCAAGGGCATGGGCAGCGAGGGTCGCTACAACGCCCGCCAGGCGGCGCTCGACTTCCTCGACGCCGACTACGGACCGAACGCCTACTACGCGGTGTTCTACATCAACCGCGTGTTCCGGCCGGTGCTGGCCTACACGAACGATCGCGAGCGCATCAAGACGGCGATCCAGCAGGTGACCGGATGGGTGAAGGCGCCCGTGGCGGGACCTCGCGACATCGGCGCGCCACCGCCGGTGGGCGGTGGCGGTTCCAGGGGGCCCGATTTCGCCGGGGCGATGGCCGCCATGGAGGACTTCAACGCCCGCATGGACCTCAACATGTTCGGCGCGATCGACATCTTCAGCCTGTGGGGCGTCATCGCCGAACTGGGCCGTCTTCCGGGCCGCAAGTCGGTGCTGTACTTTTCAGAGGGCATCGCGTTGCCCATCGATTACCGCGCTCAATATCTGTCCATGATCAGCGCCGCCAACCTCGCCAACGTCACGGTGTACTCGATCGATGCCCGGGGACTGTTCGCGGCGAGCGACATGATGCGGCCCCGGGCGAACCTGGCGGCCGCTACCGTGGCCACGCAGGACGTCACCACGCACGCGGCCGACACCCCCGGTTCGGGCGGATTCGGGAGCACCGAATTGGCCATGGACCGGGCGCTCCAGTCGATCTACGACAACCCGCAGCAGAACCTGTTCGACCTGGCCGAGAAGACCGGTGGATTCCTGATCGCTAACCGGAACGATTTCCGCAAGCCAATGCAGCAGCTCGCCGACGACTTCAACACCTACTACGAGGTCACCTACCGGCCATCGGATACGAACTACGACGGCCGGTTCCGCGCCATCGAGGTGAAGGTGAACCAGCCGAACGTGAAGGTGCAAGCGCGCGACGGCTACTTCGCGCTGCCCCCGATGGAGGGACAGGCGGTGTTCCCCTTCGAGGTCCCGTTGCTGCACGCGCTCGACCGGAGGGAACTGGCGCGGGACCTGTCGTTCCGCTCGCGAGTGCTGTTGTACCGTGGCGGCGCCGGCGAGCGGCGGGGCGTCCTGGTGTTCGACATGCCGCTGGGCCAGACGGCGTTCGCCAAGGAAGAGAAGGGCGTCAAGGCGAGGAACTACACCTCGTTTCTGGCGCTTATTAAGGATGCGAACGGGCGTGTGGCGGCGAAGTTGTCGCGCGATCTTCCGGTGGAGGTTCCGGTCGACCGTGTGGCGGCGTTCCGCGAGGGGCGCTCCATCGTCACGCGGCCGGTGGCTCTCGCGCCGGGGCGGTACACGCTGGAGACCGCCGTATCCGACAACCTCGCCGGGAAGGTGGCGGCGCGAAGGTCGGTGCTGATCGTTCCGGCGGACCGCTCCGGGCCCTCGATCAGCGACGTCGCGCTGGTGCGGCGGGTGGATCCGGCTGGCGATGTGACCGAGCGCGAGGATCCGCTGAGTCTGGCCGCCGGACGCGTCATCCCCACCCTTGAGGAGAAGTTCCGCGCCGGCAAGGGCGGACAACTGGCAGTATTCGCGATGCTCTATCCCGACCCGTCGGGCCCGCCGCCCGCACTATTCGTCGATCTGCTGGCCGACGGTAAGGTGGCCCGGCGCGAACAGCCCGCCATGCCGAAGCCGGGCGAGGGCGGAGTTCCGCTAATTGCCCGTATCCCGACCGAATCGCTGCCGGCGGGCGTCTACGAACTCAGGGTTGCGATGGTGCAGGGCGCGCAGGGCGACAAGCGCAGCATCGCCATCGAGATCGAGTGACGCCCGTCAGGCCGCGGCGAAAACCCTGAGCATCTCCGAGTGCGCCAGCACCACGCCCGGGTCGCGCTGCATGGCCTCGTAGTAGCGCCTGCCGAATCGCGAGCCGTGCTCGGACGGGGTCACCAGTTCGCGGGATTGCTTCAGGAGCTTCTCGCCCTCGTCGGTGGACAGCGGATTCTTCTTGTCCTCCATGCGCTCATCGATCAGCACCACCAACTGCGACAGTTCGCGCAGCCATTCGAAGTGCGGATCCTCGAGCAACAGGCGCAGGAAGTGCGAAGGCGACGTGATGCGGGCGATGTCGCGCTCGTAGATCTCGCGTTCGGATTCGAGCAGGCGCTTGTGCAGTTCGAGAAGCCCGTTGCGGACCGTGGCGAGTCGCTGGCGAACCGGGTCGTTTACGTCCACGCAGCTATGGTAGCGCGCGAGCGCGGACGCCTCACAAGGATCTAGACAATCGACCCCCATGGCAGTAGACTGTCTATAGCCATGGCCGCCAAGCCGAAACGCGTCGAATTCCTCCAGGGCACCCTGGACATGCTGGTGCTGCAAACGTTGCGCTGGGGGCCGAAGCACGGCTACGGGATCGCCCAGGCCATCCGCGACGGGTCGTCCAGCGCCTTCCAGGTGGAGGCCGGATCGCTGTACCCGGCGCTGCACCGCCTGGAAAAGCAGGGCTGGATCAGGGCCGAGTGGAAGCTGTCGGAGAACAAGCAGCGGGCCCGCTACTACCGCCTGACGGCCGACGGCAAGAAGCAACTCGCCGTCGAGCAGACGCAGTGGGAGCGGTTTGTCGGCGCCGTGTCAGCGCTGATGCGGCCGCGCGACAACGAGGCGTAACGGGAGGACTGTCATGACGACGCTCGAACTGCGGCGCGTATCGAAATCCTATCTCTCCATCCCGGCCGTCCAGGACGTCAGCTTCACGGTGCAGGGCGGCGAGGCTACCGGCTACCTGGGGCCGAACGGGTCCGGCAAATCGACGACGCTCAAGATGATCACAGGCCTGATTCAGCCCGACGGCGGGGAGATCCTGCTCGACGGCGAATCGATCGCGCGCGATCCCATCGGCGTGAAGAACCGCATCGGCTACGTGCCCGAAGAGGCGCACCTGTACACGCACCTCAGCGGCAGCGAGCACCTGCACATGATCGGGCAATTGCGCGGGCTCAGCGAGGCGGAGGCCAGGCACAAGGCGGACGGTTTCCTGGCGCTGTTCAACCTGGCTGGGGACCGTCACGCCCCCATCGCCGCGTACTCGAAAGGGATGCGGCAGAAGGTGCTGCTGGCCGCGGCGTTGCTGCACAATCCCGACGTGCTGCTGTTCGATGAGCCGTTCACCGGGCTCGACGTGAACTCGGCGCTGATCCTGCGCGACCTCATCTCGCGCCTGGCCCAGGCGGGGAAGCTGGTGCTGTTCAGCTCCCACGAACTCGACACGGTGGAGCGTGTGTGCTCCCGCGTCATCATCCTGCACAAGGGTCGCGTGGCAGCCGACGATTCCACCGCGCGCCTGCGCGAGTTGACCGCGGCACCGGACCTCGAATCCGTATTCGCGCAACTCGCCGTCGACCAGGATCCGGCCGAGGTGACGTCCGGAATGCTCGAACTGATGATGGGGTGACGCATGCCCGATCCGAAGCGCCAATTCCGCATTCTGTTCCGCGATGTCCTATCGCGCGTGATCGATCCCGAGCTGCTGCCCGCGGGCGGCGACTCGAGCCGCCTGCTGATCCAACTAGCCGCGTTGCTCGCCGCCTTCAGCCTGGCGCTCTCCATGATGACGCTGAACCAGTTCGCGTTCTCGAAGGCGCCCGCCGCCGCGCTCGCCCAGGCGGTATCCGGCCAGGTGGAGTTCCTGGTAGCCACCACCATGGCCGCGGCCGCCATCCTGATGTTGCTCGCCTGGAACTCGGTGTTTCCCGACAAGCGCGACGGCTTCATCCTGGGAGTGCTGCCCGTGCGTCCGCGGACGGTTTTCGCCGCCCGGCTGTGCGCCATCGGAGCGGTGCTGGGCGCGGCCGTCGTCTCGACGAACGTCTTCACGGGACTCGCCATCCCCTTTCTGATCTCCGATGGTTTCGGCTCAGCGATGCGGGCGTTCGCCTCCTACTGGACCGCCATGGCGGCCGCCGGATTGTTCACCGCCGCGTCGCTCGTAGCCGTGCAGGGCGTGGCCGCCGCCGCGCTGCCCTACCGGCAGTTCCAGCGCATCTCGGGCCTCATCCAATTCACGGCGTTCTTCGCCATTGCGGCGGCGTACCTGCTGCGCCCATCGGCCGCGGAGGCGCCGCTCGCCGTCGCCCGCATCGTGCCGTCATTCTGGTTCTACGGCCTGTACCTGACGATGACGGGCGGCGCGTCGGCGGCCGGCAGGACGCTGGCGGCGCAGGCGCTGGCGGGACTCGCTGCGGCCGTGGCGATCTCGGCGATTGCGTTTGCGCGAGCCTACCGCCGGTCGCTCAGCGGAGTGGTGGAGCAGCCCGACATCGCGCCCGGCGAAGGAACCCGCGCGGCCGGCCGCATGCTGTCGAGCGTGTTGGCCCGCATGTCCCGGCATCCGCTCCACCGCGCCATCGCCGGATTCGCGGCGCTCACGGTCGCCCGCAGTCGGCAGCACCGTCTGCTATTGGCCATCTACGGCGGCGCCGGGTTCGCCTTCGCCTTGTACTTCCTGCGCGATGTCGTGCGCGGCCGCTATACGACGGAGCTGTGGTCCATGGTCGGCTCGCCTATCGTCCGCGTGCAATGGGACCAGCCGTCGATCCCGCTGCTTGCGGCGGTGTTCATCCTCCTGGTGTTCGCGATCACGGGAGTCCGCGCCGCGTTCGTGTTCCCCATCGCGCCGCGCGCCAATTGGATCTTCCGCTTCGCCTCGCGCGGTGAAGACGCCCGTTGTTTCGCCGCCTCGCGCAACGCGTTGTACCTGCTGGCCGCCGTGCCCGTGTGGTGTCTGGCGGCGATCCTCTATTTCGCGCTGTGGCCCGTCGATGACGCCGTCTATCACCTGCTGTTCCTGATCGCGGAGAGCGTGCTGATGGTGGAAGCGGCCATGCGCGGATTCGCCAAGATCCCCTTCACGTGCACCTACCAGCCCGGCGCCGGCAACCTGGACCTGAAGGCGGGAATCTACGCGCTGGTGTTCCTGATCGCCGCCGACCGCGGGGCCGCCATCGAGATGTGGGCTTCGGGCGGCGCGGCGCGCGGCGCGATCGTCATGGGACTCCTCGCCGCCCTGGCGGCCATCGCGCGATACCGGGCGTCGCGGACCCCGCTCGCGCCGGGTTACCGGATTCTGTTCGACGACGCGCCGCAACCCGCCGTCTCCGCGTTCAGCCTGACAGCCGCCGCTCCGCCGCCCGTCCGCACCAAGGACGACGAACTCCAGGAGGAACTGCGGTTCCACCTGCGCATGGCCGAGCGGGAGCGGCTCGCCGAAGGTCTGCCGTCGTTCGAAGCCCGGCGTGGCGCCGCGCTCGAGTTGGGCAACGTCACGCGCATTCGCGAGGAAGTCCGCGAAGTGTGGCGCGCCGCGACCCTCGACTCCTTCCTGAACGACCTTCGCATCGCCTTTCGAAGTCTCGCCAAGGCGCCGGCGTTCAGCGTCACGGCTCTGCTGCTGATCGGCCTGGGCATCGGCGTCAACGGCTCCGTGTTCTCGCTGTTTCAGGCCATCATGCACCGGCCGATGACCGGCGTCCAAGCGGACCGTCTGGTGTCGTTGGGCATCGCAATCGATGGCCGCGAGCAGGACCCCGGCGACAGTTGGGCGAACTACCAGGACTACGCCGCCGCCACCCGCACGCTGCGCCGCATCATGGCCCGGGGCTTCGCGCGCCTCGCGGTGGGTACGGGCCAGGCGAGCTACGCGATGCGGGCCGCCCTGGTCACCCGAGACTACTTCGACACGCTCGGCGTGAAGCTCCCGATGGGCCGCGCCTTCCTCGACGGCCCGCAGCTTTCCGCTGTCATTAGTGAGCAGGCGTGGCGCGAGCAGTTCGACTCGGACCCGCGCGTCATCGGCCGGGCAATCACCGTGAACGGCCATCCGGCTACCGTCGCGGGCGTCGCTCCCGCCGGGTTCCGCGGCGTGCAACTGGCCGAACGCAACGACGTGTATCTGCCGATTGTCGAGTACTGGCTGGCCGACGGGCGGAAGCGCGAATTCACCGATCACGGCTGGGGCTCCGTGGAACTGCTCGGCCTGCTCTCCGATGGATCGACCATGGCGGATGCGCAGGCGGAACTCACTGTTATCTCGGAGCGGCTGGAGCGCGCCCACCCCCGCGAGAATCGCGGCAAGCGCCTGCTGGTGGAGCCGTACACCGCCATCGGACCGGGCGTGTCGCCGGTGCGGATCGCGTTGAAGGTGCTGCTCGCCGTGGCGGCGGTCTTGCTGGTGGTGGTGAGCGCGAACGTGGCCAACCTGGTGCTGTGCCGGTCCATCCGGAGGCAGCACGAGCTGGCCATCCGGAAGTCGCTCGGGGCGCCGCTGGCGCGCGTGTTCAGCCTGCTGTTCGCCGAAGGTTTGCTGCTCTCGCTTGCGGCGGCGGGCGTGGGCTGGTGGGCGGCAGTGTGGGGACCTCCCGCGGTTCTGCACTTCGTCCCGGGCCCGCTCCCCGCGCTCGACCTGTCGCCGGACCGGAGCCTGGCGGCCTACGTCGTCGCGTTGGCCGTCTTCATGACGCTGACCTTCACCGTGGCGCCCGCCATCGGCGCATGGCGGCAGGATCCGCTGGGCGCCCTGAAGTCGCGCGACGTCACGATGCCGTCCCGCCGCCGTGCGATGACCGTGCTCAGCGTGGTCCAGTTGGCGCTGAGCTTCATCCTGATGACCGGCGCCGGCCTGTTGGAGCGCTCCGCCTCGGCCTTCCACAGCTTCGACCCCGGATTCAAGAAGGAAGGGCTGCTGTTCGTCAACGTCAACACCGCCTCCGCGGCGGCCAGTCCCGAAGCGAACGCCCGCCAGCTCGAAGCGCTGCGATCGAGCCTGTTGGCCCAGCCGGGCGTGGCCTACGCGCCGCTTTCCTGGGCCGGGGCGTCCATCGGCCGGATACAAAACGAAGCCAGCGGCGTCGCCATTCGAGCCGACTACAACACGGTGGGCCCGGACTATTTCGCCACCCTCGGCGCACCGTTGCTCGCAGGCCGCGACATCGCCCTGTCCGACCGCGCCGGCTCTCCCCGCACCGCGGTGGTGAACGAACGCGTGGCGGGAGCGCTGTGGCCCGGCCAGAACCCGGTGGGCCGCCGTTTCCACGTCCAGAATTCCGGCGCGGACATTGAGGTGGTGGGCGTAGTGGGCAACGGCGCCTTCAGCGATTTCCGCCAGCGCGACGCCGCCTATTTGGTGTTCCTCCCGCACGCGCAAGCAGAGGCGCGGCCGGGCGAAACGCCGCTGCACCTGCGGCTCGCGGGCGACCCTGGCCTGGCTGCTGCGGCCGTCCGGGAAGCCATCCGCCAAACGAACTCACTGATCGCCATGGGCGCCGTCACCACCGTCGACGACCGCATGCAGAACATGTTCCCGGCCCGTCTGTTCGCCTTCCTGTTCGGCTTGTTCGCCGCCGGAGCGCTGCTGCTGGCCGCCGTCGGGCTCTACACCATCGTGGCGCTCGAGATGGCCCGCCGGACCCGCGAATTCGCGGTGCGCATCGCCCTGGGCGCCTCAGGCCGGCGCGTGTGGTTCGAGGCCATGCGCGGCGGGTTCGTCCTGATCGCCGCCGGCTCCGCGTTCGGCCTCGCCATCAGCCTGGCCGGCGCCCGCGGGATGCGGTCCGCGCTATTCGGGATCAGCGCGCTCGACCCGGCCACGTACTTCGGAGTCGTGCTGGTGCTGGCCTGCGCCTGCACGGCGGCCTGCGCGGCCCCGGTGCTGCGAGCCACGCGGACCGATCCCGCTTCCGTGCTGCGCGAAGAATGACGGCTACCGCACCACCTTGATTTCGGCGCCAGTGTACTTCACCGTCCGGTCGGGACGAGGTTCGGCCAGCGGTCCGGCGCCGTGGTTTGCGGCCACGAAGACCACCTGGAACGTCCGTTCGCCCAGCATGCCGGGGAACGATCCGCGGCGCGCGCCCAGCGACAACGTCCCCGAGGCGTCGTCCCAGTGCATCGAAATGGTCGAAAATGCGCCTTTTTCGTACTGATATCCGTCGTTTTCGTCCTCATACAGCACGAAATCGCCATCGGCGCCGGGGTACACGCGCAACTCCACCGGGTCGGCGGGCTTCTCGGCGGCCCACTCCATCTCCGGCCCCATCGGCACAATCGCCCCGGCGCGCACGAACAGCGGCATACGGTCGAGCGGCGCGGCCGCCTCAATCGACTTGCCGCCGTCGAGCGGGGCGCCGTTCCAGAAGTCGTACCAGCGCGCATTGGGCAGGTACACGCGGCGCGAGACGGCCTCGGGCTCGGTCACCGGGTTCACCAGGATCGACGGCCCGAACAGGAACTGGTCGCCGGTGTTCTGCGCGCGGACGTCGGTGCGGTAGTCCATCACCAGCGGACGCATCGGCGTGTAGCCTTCGCTGGTGACGCGCCAGGCCGTCGAGTAGATGTACGGCATCAGGCGGTAGCGCAGCCGGTCGTACGCGGTCAGGATCTTCTGCGCCGCCTCGCTGTAGGACCACAGCTCATTCTGGTTCGTCGTACGCGTACCGTGTACGCGAAAGATCGGGCAGAAGGCGCCGTATTCGAACCAGCGTATGAACAGTTCGCGGAACTTCGGATCGTCCGGGTTGGCCGTGCCGGAGGAGATGAAACCGCCGATATCGGTGGTCCAATACGGGATACCCGACAGCGCCAGGTTGAGCCCCGCGGGAATCTGGCGCTTGAAGCTTTCCCAGTCCGACAGGATGTCGCCCGACCACGCCGCCACGCCGTAGCGCTGCGTTCCGGCGAACGAGGATCGCGACAGGATGAACACGCGTTTGGCGTCCGAGGCGGCGCGCTGGCCCTGATAGACGCCCATGGTGGTCATCAGCGGGAACAGGTTCGACACGCGCGCGCCGTTGCCCGCCGCGGTCCGGTTGTAGGTCAGCAGGTTCGCCTCGCGGCCCTCCGTTTCGGGCTCCGTGGTGTCCATCCACCAGGCGTCCGCGCCGATCCGGAACAGGCTCCGGTTGATCTCGTTCCAGTAGTATTTCCGGGCCTCGGGGTTGAAGGCGTCGTAAAGCGCCATGCCCCGCGGGTGGAACGATTTCGACTTCGTGCGGTCGATGAAGAAGCCCTTGCGGTCCATGTCGTCGTACGTCGCCGAGCCCGGGTAGAAGTACGGCCACACCGACATCATCAAGTGGAAATGCTTCGCGTGCAGTTCGTCCATCATGCCGCGCGGATCGGGGTACTTCTCGTTGAACTTGAATTCGCCGGTGGTGGTCCACCAGAACCAGTCCTGCACGATGTTGTCCACCGGAATGCGCTTTTCGCGGTACTGGCGGGCGATGGAGAGCAGTTCCGCCTGCGTCTGGTACTTGTTCTTGCACTGCCAGAAGCCGTAGGCCCACTTGCCGAACATCGGCGCGGCGCCGGTCAACTCGCGATAGGCGGCGATCAGGCGGTCGAACTCCGGACCGTAGATGAAGTAGTAATCAATGACGTCGGCGACCTCGGCGCTCACGTACAGGTAATGCACGAAGCGGTTGTTGAAGCGGCTTGCGCCGGTGTTGTTCCAGAACAGCGCGTAGCCGTTTGTGGACGCCAGGAACGGAACGGCGATGTTCGTGTTCTCCTGGGTGACGTCCACCGATTCGCCGCGGTAGTTCCACACGCCCGCCTGGTGCTGGCCGAGCCCGTAGAGCGCCTCGGGCGAACCGTACATGGCGACGACATCCTCCGCGCTCCACGTCTTCTCGCCGTTGACGGTCTTGGCGGTCATCGTCTTCGGACCGTCCTGCATCAACTGGCGGCCGCTGGCGTCGCGATAGACGACGTAACCGTTCTCCTTGGCCACCACGATGCGCAGTTTCGCGGTGGTGATCACGGCCTCCCGCGCGCCGTCTTCGAGCTGGAACGCCGCCGGCGGCCAATCGTTTTTCACCACCACGGCGTTCTTCGGCGCCGTGATGGCCCCGGTCGGCGAGTACAGCATACGCACGATCGAATCCGTGCAAATATCGATGCGCATGACGCCGGTCTGCTGGGTGAACTCGACCCCGTTAGAGAGCCGCGCCACCCTCGTCACCGGGTTGAATGCGTACCATTGACCGCTCGCGCACAAGGTCGCGAGCGCGAAACAGGCGCTCCACCGGCAAATCATCGGATGCTGCCCTCCGAGATGATTCAGTCAGGACCTAATATAGCGCCGCCGCGCCCCCGCCCAAACCGATAAGCTGTTAGGCATGTTGCGCAGCGCATGGGCGGCCGTCCTAATTTGTTCGATCGCGACCGCCGCCGACTGGCGGTTCATTCAGCGCACGGTCGCCACCGGACTTCGCGGCGGCTACCAGGTGACCATCGCCGACATCAACGGCGACCGGAAGCCGGACCTGCTGGTGGTGGCGAGCGGCATGAATGAGCTGCTGTGGTTTGAGAACCCCACCTGGGAACGCCACGTCATCGCCGGCGGATTCAAGGGCATGATCAACGCCGCCGCGTACGACTACAACGCCGACGGCATCCCGGAGATCGCCCTGGCCCATGGCTTCTCCATGCGGGCCGATCAGAGCCCCGGCATCCTGTCCATTCTCGAGCATCAGGGCGATCCGAAGGGCCCCTGGTCGGTCCACGAGATCGATCGCCTGCCGACCTCGCACCGCATCCGTTGGGCCGACATTGACGGATCCGGCAGAAAGGTGCTGATCAATGCGCCGCTCACCGGTGCGAAGGCCGTGGCGCCGGACTACCGCCAGCATGTCCCGCTGGTCTACTACCGGCCGAGCGAGTGGAGCCGCCAGTTGGTGGGCGACGAGAACGAAGGCGTCATGCACGGCGTGTTCATCACCGATTGGGACCGCAACGGCCGCGACGCGATCCTGACGGCGAGCTTCCTCGGCATCCATTTATATCGTTACAGGGCCAGCCACGAATGGAAGCGCGACGAACTGGCCCAGGGGAGCCCTCTCGCCTGGCCGAAATCCGGCGTGAGCGACGTCGCCGTGGGCCGGCTGGGCGCGGAGCGGTTCCTGGCCACCGTGGAGCCCTGGCACGGCAACGAAGTGGCGCTGTACCGCCGTTCCGCCGCGGGAGTCTGGGAGCGCAAGGTGCTGGACGATACGCTCGACGACACGCATTCCATCGTCACGGCCGATCTCGACGGCGACGGCCGTGACGAACTGATCGTCGCCCAGCGCGGCAAGCCGGGCCGGGTGCTCGTCTACCGGCTGGAGAACGGCGCCTGGACGCGGATCGTCGTCGAAGAGGGCGGGGTGACCGCGGCCTCCTGCGCGGCGGGCGATCTGAACGGCGACCGCCGCCCGGACATCGTGTGCGTCGGCTCTACCACCGCAAATCTGAAGTGGTACGAGATGATCCGACCCGGATTGAATCGAAAATAACCTTCGCCATCGGCGTGGCTCTGCCGATATGACGTGTGGGAGACCGCGCGTTAATGAGCACAAGCACTTCCATCACGCCTTTGACCATCACCGGCGTCAGTTCGATGTCGAGCGAGTGGCAGACCGTGTTGAACCGGGCGGTGTCGATCGCTTCGCTGCCGTTGCAGCAGTTGCAGAACTCCGACACGGATGTGATTTCGAAGAAGGCCCTGCTAGCCGATCTGAGCACCGACGCCAGCACACTGGGCGACGCCCTGACGAAGCTTGGGACGCTGGCGGCCGGCAAGTCGCTCGCGGCCTCCAGTTCCGACACGTCGGCGGTAACGGTTCAGAACACCGGCGCCACGGTCGCCAGCACGTACACGATCTCGAACGTGCAGTCGGTCGCCAGCGCCGCCCAGGCCACCAGCACCGGGTTCTCATCCGCGTCGGGTACTCAGGTGTCCTCCACCGGCAGCCTGCGCCTCGCCTTTGGCGATGATGGAAAAACTTGGGACATCAACCTGACTAATAATTCGATCGGCGGGTTGCGCGACGCGATCAACAAGTTGGGGGCCGGCGTCACGGCCACCGTCCTGACGGCCGGCGACCAGAACTACCTTTCGATCACCGCCGACTCCACGGGCGCGGTGAAGAACTTCTCGCTCACCGACGATCCCACCGGCGCCGCGACGGAGTTGCTGTCGACGCCCAATCTCGGTTCCGACGCGAGTTTCCAGTTAAACGGCATCCCGATCACCCGGTCGAACAACGTGGTCAACGACGTCATCGATGGGGTGACCTTCACGCTTCATGGCGTGCCGACCAGCGGCACGGCGACGCTCACTCTGGCGCGGGACAACAGCCAGCTGTCGAGCGGCATCTCGAGCTTCGTCTCCGCCTACAACGCCATGGTGGACAAAGTGGGCGCGCAGGTGGGCGAAAGCGCGGGCCTGTTGAGCGGCGACTACGTGGTGCGGGACATTCAGACCAATCTGCGGAGCCTGGCGAGCTACCAGTCTGACGGAACCATCAAGAGCCTGTGGGAGATGGGGTTGAGCTTCGGCACGGACGGCAAGATCACCTTCGACACGACGACGTTCAACTCGCTGACCGACTCGCAGATGCAGGGAGCGCTCTCCTTCTTCGGATCGACCACCACCGGCTTCGGCGCGCTCGCGCAGAAGTTCAGCGCGCTCACCGATCCGATCAGCGGGTCCATCAAAATCGAACAGGACGGCCTCGACCAGACCGACAAGAGCCTGCAATCCCAGATCCAGACGCTTTCCGACCGGATCAACGTCATGCAGACCGCCTTGCAGAGCCGGTTACAGGTCGCCGACGCATTGCTCGCCAGTCTCGAATCGCAGAAGACCATGCTGACCTCTAATATCCAGAGCCTGGACTACGTGTTGTACGGCAAGCAGACGAGCAGCAACTAATGGACAGCCAACTCGACAAAGCCCTTCAGGACCTGGAACAATCCACGGAAGCGTTGCTCGAAGCCAGTCAGGCCGATCTGCTGGGCCTGTGCGCCGCCCTTGAGAAACGCGCCGACGCGATCACGCGCATCGCCTTCCTGGTGGAGGTGGAGTGCGTGAGCAGCCCGGATGCGCTCGAACGGCTTTCGGCGGCGCTCGAACGTGGGGATGGCGCCACCAGGAAAGCCTTGAAAATGCGTCAGGACGCCATCGAGGAGTGGAGCCGGCTGAACCAGTTGTTGCGCGGCGTACAGGAAGTTCGCGAACCCGAAATCATCTGTTCGGCGTAACGTCGCTACGGGTCACACGCGCGCTGACGCCGCCGTCCGCCAGCCGGATCTCGACGTGGGTCCCCAACGGCGCATCGACCGGCGACTTCACCAACCGGCCGTCGGCCGTGCGCACCAGCGCATACCCACGGTCGAGGATCCTGAGCGGGCTCAACTGCGTCAGGTGAGCCGCGATCGGCGCGAGCCGCCCCCCGGCGCGCATCACCAGCCGCCGCGCCGATTCGACCAGCGCCCGTTGGGCCGTTTCCAGCCGATGCCGCGTCTGGGCGAACCGTAACCGCACATCCTGCCGGGCGTGCCGAGCCACCGCCGTCTCGAGCGCGCGCTTGCGCCGGGCGATTCCCGCCCGCATGGCGTCCCGCAACCGGTAATCCAGCTCATCCAGCCGCTGGGCCCGCCGACCCATCCCGCGTTGCAGCACCGCCATGGCCCGCTCGACGCCCGACTCGTGCAGCCGCCGCGCCGCCTGCGTAATCCGGAATCGCGCCGAATGAGCCAGCTTCCGCTCGCACACGGCGATCCGTTCGAGCAGCTCGTCCCGCGTACAGATCGCCATTTCGGCGGCGGCCGACGGAGTGGGCGCTCGCAGATCCGCCACGAAATCCGCGATGGTGAAATCCGTTTCGTGCCCGATGGCCGAGATCACCGGCACGGAACAGGCGTGGATAGCCCGCGCCACCGCCTCCTCATTGAACGTCCAAAGGTCCTCGAGCGAACCGCCCCCGCGCGCCACGATCACCACCTGCGCCCACCCGGAGCGGCTGAAGTAGTCGATGCCGCGGCACACGGCCTCCACCGACCCTTCGCCCTGCACGGTCGCCGGATACAGCCGGATGTGCAGACCCGGGAATCGACGGCCCAGGATATTGAGCATGTCCTGGATCACGGCCCCGGAGGGCGACGTCACCAGGCCGATCCTCGCCGGCAGCTTGGGCAGCGGCCGCTTTCGGGCGGCGTCGAAAAGCCCCTCCATGGCGAGCTTCTTTTTGAGCTGTTCGAAAGCGAACTGGAGCGCGCCGTAGCCCTGCGGCTCGAGCGCATCGACAATGAGCTGGTAATCGCCGCGGCCCGGGTAGACGTCCAGCCGTCCGCGCGCGATCACCGCCACGCCGTCCCGCGGCTTGAACTTGAGATACCGCGCCGTGCCCTTGAAGCAGACGGCCTTCAACTGCGCCTCGGCATCCTTCAGGGTGAAGTAGTAGTGGCCGCTGGCGGCAAGCTTCGTGCCGGAAATCTCGCCCGAAATCCACAGCGTGCCGAACTCCTCATCGAGCAGTTGGCGTAAGGTCTCGGTGAATTCGCTGACGGTGTAGACCTGGGGTCCCGAATCCCACTGGAGTGCGATCTGTTCCACTTCTACGTTCTATGATCGCATCCGGACGGCGGCGTCAATCCGGAACTATGCCGGACGCCGTTGCCACCCCGTACGGCGCCGACGATTCCGCCTCCTGCAGCACGGAGCCGGTCACACGGATGAGCACATGGACAGTCCCCGACCCATCAGCGACGCGCTCCCGGCCGAAGATCGTGTCTCGTACCACGACCGTTTTTTGGGCGGATAGGTAGAGATGTGCGCCCGGTTTGGCGTAAAACGTCTGGGCGTAGGGCAGTTTCACTTCGTTTTGTTCGGCACCCTGGCCCTTACCATTGCACGTCAACTGGACATATTTCGCCGATCCATCCACCTCGGACTTCACCTCCCGAACGGCCGATTGAGCCGAGAGAAGAAGCGGTGCGACCACTGCGATCCACAACGAGACGCGCATATGCCCGTCTATCGGGGGGTGGGACCCCAAGCTTTACCACACGCAGCGAGATTGGCGAATTTGGGAGGGACTTGATGGTGCGCCCGGCACGACTCGAACGTGCGACCTTTTGGTTCGTAGCCAAACGCTCTATCCAACTGAGCTACGGGCGCTTGCGGCGGTACTCCACAAGAGTAACACACCCCGCCCAGCCAACGCTATGAAGGCGCGCCCGCGACCCCCACCGCGCCGCCGTACCGCGACCGTAACGCCGTCTTCAACGCCTTCCCCGTCCCGCCCTTCGGCAGCGCCTCCACGAACACCACCGACGCCGGGCGCTTGAAATGCGTCATCCGCCCCTGGCAATAGGCGATCACGCCGTCGGCCGTACACCGCGCCCCCGGACGCAACGCCACCACCGCCCGGCTCGTCTCGCCCCACCGCTCATCGGGCCGCCGATCACCGCCGCCTCCAGCACCTCGGCATACGACACGAGCACCGCCTCCACCTCCGGCGAGTACACATTCTCGCCGCCCGTCTTGATCTGTCCTTCGTGCGATCCAGGATATGCATCCAACCGCCGCGCAGCACCTCGCGATTTACCGCCGGACGGTTCCAATACCCCCGCATTGCCCGTCTGACCCGCCGGCATGGGCCGGTCCTCGGCATCCGCCACCCGCACTTCCATCCCGAAAACCGGCCGGCCCGCCGACCGCACCGGCGCGAACTGCCGGTCCAGCCCATCGAACCGGTGATCCTCCGGCTGCAAAATCGTCAGCACCGGACTCGTCTCCGTCATCCCGTAGGCCTGCTGGAACTCGCACCCGAGCGCCTTCATCGCACGCTCCAAGAGCGCCGGCGGCATGGGAGGCGCCCCGTACAGCACCCGCTCCAGGCTCGACAAATCGCTCCTGCCCAGGCCAGGATGGTTCACCAGCAGGTTGATCATGGTGAGCGCCAGGATTGCGGAAGTCGCCCGGTAGCGCGAGACACAGCAGCGCATTCGATTACAGGCTCCGACGCGTCAGCGTCGCCCCCTTCGGACCGCCCGTTGTCCCGCTCGGATAGAAAATGCCCACCGGTTGATCCGGTGCGGGCTCCGGCATCGCAATCACCGCTGACTCCACCACCGCCGCGCGATAATCCGTCATATTGGCGGGAGCATCCCCCTGGCCCTCCCAGATCAGTTCGAGCCCCGCCACGCCATCGCGAATTCGCCGCCCCGGCGTCGCGAACCATCCCGCCAGCCACGCGGGTTCCGCGCCCTGCAGATCCCGGGCGCGGCGCAGCGGGTTCAGCAAGTCCATGTGGTCACTCCTCGACGTCGATGATCCCGGCCTCCCGCAGCACGTCCCGCGTATGCTCTCCCAGGCGGGGCGCACTACCCCCACGGCGGCCAGGCGTCGCGGAGAGCCTGGGCGCCGGCTGATCCAGCCTCAACCAATCGCAAGCCGCCACCTCCCCGACAGTTCGGACCAACGTAACGCAACCATCGTGACCCCGCAGCGCCCGATCCCAAGCCTCCGCGTCATCGCGCAGGAACACCGCCCCCAGTTCCGCCTTCAGCCCCTCCTGATCCGCCGCGAACTGCCGCTCCACCAGGTCGCCCCGCCCCAACGCCCCGCACAGCGCCGCCCAGAACTTCGGCTCCAGCGCGCCCACTGCCAGCCTCCGCCCATCGCGGCAGCGGTACACGTTGTAGCACGCGTACCCTCCGTTCAACACCGTCTCGCCGAGCCCCGGCCCTTCCCCACCCGTCCGCAATTCCGCCAGCGGGATCGCAAGCAACTCCGCCACGCCGCGCGTCATGCTGACGTCGACGAACTGCCCGACCCCCGT
Source organism: Acidobacteriota bacterium (assembly GCA_018268715.1). GTDB lineage: Bacteria > Acidobacteriota > Terriglobia > Bryobacterales > Bryobacteraceae > TMP-7. Next base: position 77,830 of record JAFDVZ010000025.1, read on the forward strand.
CCGTTCGCGCGCCGCCAGCGCCAGCAGCACGCCGATGACGGCCTGCATCGACCCGCCCGCGATATCGGCCATCTGCACGCCGGGAACCGCGCCCAGCATCTCGAACACGCCCGCCTGGGCCAGGTAGTTGATGTCGTGCCCCGCCTCATCGCGACGCGGCCCATCCTGCCCGTAGCCGGTCAGTGCGACGTAAATCAAGCGGGGATTCACCGCCCGCAGCGCCGCACAGCCAACCCCCAGCCGGTCCATCACACCCGGCCGGAAGCTCTCGATCAGTACATCGGCGGTCCGCGCCAGCGCCATTAGAGCCGCGCGGCCGGAAGCGTCCTTCAGATCCAGCTCGACGCTGCGCTTACCGCGATTGGTGGCCTCGAAGATGGAGGCGAACAGGCTCCGCGCGTAATCGCCCACGCCCGGCTGCTCGATCTTGATGACATCGGCGCCGAAGTCCGCCAGCCACTCGGTAGCCACCGCCCCCGGCAGCAGCCGCGTCAAATCGAGCACCCGCAGCCCCTCGACCGCGCGCATCACTTCCTCAGGAACCGCTCAACGCCAACCCGGAACGACTCCGTCATCCGCGAAACCGCGTTCGTCTGCACGCCGGCTTCGAGCGCCGCTTCAAACGGCAGGGCGTCGGTCCGGTACAACAACTGCTTGGTCAGCGCCACGGACTCGCCGGCCTTCCCCGCCAACCCGCTCACGAACTCCGCCGCCTCGCCGTCGAACGCATCATCGGCGAACACCGCGTGCACCAGCCCCACTTCACGAGCCCGCGCCGCCGTCAACACATCCCCGGTAACGGCCAAGGCGAAGGCGGTCTTCTCCCCCACCGCGCGCCGCAGCAGCGCCATCACCATGGCCGGCACGAATCCGACATTGATCTCGGGATACCCGAACCGCGCCGACTCCGCCGCGACAATCAAGTCGCAGGCCGTGGCCAATCCGCACCCGCCCGCCAGCGCCCGCCCCTTCACCAGCGCCACCACCGGCTTCGCCAACGCTCGCATGGCCACAAACACCGCCCCAATCGCCCGCGCGTCCTCGATATTCTCGAGAATCCCCGCCCGAGCCACCGCCGCCACCGACGCCAGATCCGCACCGGAGCAGAAATCCTTGCCCGCGCCGGCCAGCGTCACCACGCGAGCCGCCCCGTCCTCCGCCGCCCGGTCGAGCGCCGCGCGCAGTTCCGACACCATCACCGGATCCAGCGCGTTCCGCTTCTCCGGCCGGTTCAGCGTGATCCGGGCCACGCCCCCGGCGCACTCATACAGCACCCTCATGCTCAAGAAGGTTACTCCTTCACGAAGCCCAGCGCGCGCCCCACCTTGGTCCAGAACGAGCCCTGCAACCGCCCCAACCGCTGCCCAAGGGCCGCATTCTCCCCCTGCAGCTTCAGCGCCCACGCCGTGCGGTCGTCAAACTCCCCTTGCAGCTTGCGGTACAGCTCCACGTGATGCGCGACGTCCTTCTCCAGGCTCACCGCCCACGCCGTCCGCTCCTCCAGTTGAGAATTCAGCGTGGCCGCCCAATTCGTGCGAGCCTCCAGTTCTTTCTCATCCTCGGCGATCTTCGCGTGCGCCCAGGCATTCACCTCGGCCAGCCGCCGGGTCGCCGCGCGCCAATTCTCCAGCAGCTCCGTCACCGCCCCGCCCGTCAACCCGAACGGCTGCTTCCTCGCCGTCATGGGCAGCGACCAGTTCTCCGGCCGCACAATGCCGAACGGCGGGTAGTTGTTCCCGTAAATCTCCACCGCCGTGAACCCGGCCCCGAGCATCAGCTTCCGCAGGTCATTCTCCGTGAACACCCGCAGCTCCAGCGTCTCGCCCCCGCCGCCGTGGAACACCAGGTCCTCGAAAATCTGGATGCGCCCATCCCGCGTGCGGTTGATCATCACATAGCGTCCGCCGAACTCCACAATCCGGTAATCGTTCAGTTCGGGGAAGTGTTCGGTGGTGGTCTCGGCCAGCGTATAAGGCACCGTGAAGAAGAACAGCCCGCCCGGTTTCAGCAGCCGGAAGGCATGTTCGAAGGGCACATTCGGCGCCGCGGCGACATGCTCGAACACCTCGCTCGCGATCACGAAATCGTAGGAGCCCCACTCGGAATCGGGCACGTTCAGAATGTCGAACCGGGGCTCCTTGTGATAGTAGGTGTTGCGATAGGTGAACTTCTCCGCCAACCGACCGGCGTAATCGGGCGAGTCGCTGATGCCCATCCCGCGCACCTGCTTGAGCACCGGAAAATCGGTGACGGGCATATCCAGCCCGAACATCTCGCGCGCGATCATCTGCGCCACCGCTCGAGTGCGTACGGTGGATTGACACCCGTCGCAACTGCCCACCTCGCGGTCCATGCGCGCCAGCGGCTGGCGATTCTCGCGCCCGCAGATATTGCACCGGAACTCAATCGCGGCCTCAGCGGCGGTATCGGAAAATTTCAAAGACGGGTCTGCCATTTCGATCCTGGATGGTCTGTACGGGCTGCGGCGCGTATCCAAGCGCGGCGGCGAACGCGTTCAGTTTAGCGCGAGAGCCGGCCGCCTGTTCATAGGCCTCGCCATGCGCGATGAACAGCGCGCCTTCGGCCGTCACTAGACGAGCCAGTTGCTCGCGGAATTCGGGCCGCTCGGCCGCGCGCAACGGGGCGCTCGCGTCCTCAATCGGCAGCCCGCCTTCGGACAGCAGAATCTGCGTCTCCAGGATGCCCCAGTCGGCCGTAACAATCAGCGGCGCTTTTGTTTGCGACAGGAACCGGTGCAGCCCGTTGCTCGCGTCGGTCCAACGCGCGCCCGCGCCGTTCCGCGTCAGGTTCACGTAGTAGGAATTGAGCGCCAGCAGTTCGCTCGCGGCAAGCAGGGCGGCCATCGCCACCGCGGGTCTCGCCGGGACGCGCGTCAGCACTGCGGCGATCACCACCAGGTGGAACGGCCACAGCAGGATGACGTGATGCATCGCGCCGCCCGCGCCGTTGGTGAAAAACATCTGGATCCAGATGGCGGCCATCGCGACGATGGAAAACACGGCCGGCCGGAATGCGCGCGTCCCACTGAGCAGCGGAGTGGCCAGGATCGCGGCCAGCGTCGCCCACCCCAACAGGCTCGACCACGGTTCGCCCGTTGCCCGCGCGATCGCGAAGGAGGCCTGCCCGAGCCACGTCGTCGGAACGCCCGGATGCGGACCCAGGTCCGGCGCCGTGAAGTATCCGAATGCGGCGCTGCCGTTCAGCGTGCGCGCCAGCAGCAACAGTTTGATGTGCGGATTATCGGGCGCCAGCCGGACGGTCGTCGTAAACGTCTCGAGCGGCCGTTGGATGTTGTAGACGATCAGCGGCGCCGCGCCCACAAGAAACGCCCCCGCCGCGATCGCGAAATTCCGCCCGGTCAGATGCGGCCGCACCTCGCGCCAGATCACCAGTGATGCGCAAGCCAATCCCACCAGCACCCAAACGAAAACGGCCTTGTCCCACAGCGCCACGCCGAACAGGAAGAACCCGCCCGCCAGTTTCGCCGCCGACGGACGCCGGTGATACTCCACCAGCAGCAGCAGCGCCCCAATCTTGAAGGCATGCTGCAAGGCGACAGGTCCGAAGTCGATCGCCCCGTTCATCACATAAGCGGGATCAGCCGCCAGCAGCGCCGTGGCGATCCACGCCGAACGCCGGTCCAGGATGCGGTTCACCAAAACAAAAAACAGAGGCAATGCAGCGGCGGCGATCAGCAGCGTGGGCAGCCTCAGGGAGACCTGCCCCGGCGCCCAGATCGCAAAGACCGCGTTGTACATCCAGGTCTTCAGCGCGCCCAGGTAGGTCAGCATCATGATGGGCAACTCGCCGCCCGCGATGCGCCACGAATACCAGGGCGCCGCGCGTTCGTAGATGCCCGCCGCGATCAGCGCCTCGTCCACCTCGATGCCCAGGCGCTTTACGAAGGGCCACCCCAGCGCGACGGTCAGCGCCATCAGCGCAAAGAGTCCCGCCCACGTCCGCCAGCGCTGTGTTGAAGGAATCAACCTTCGATTTTACGCGACCCGCGCCGGCACGCTACACTTTCCTACCATGAGGAAACTGGCCGTACTGGCCGCAGTCGCAATGCCGTTCGCGCTCGCCGCGGACGCTCCGAAAGTGGTGGTGTTGAAGGCGGCGCGCATGTTCGACGCCCGCGCCGGGCGCATCGTCTCTCCCGCCGTCATCGTGGTGCGAGGCTCCGCCATTGAATCCGCCGGCCCCGCCGCCGCGACCCCAGCCGGCGCCGAGGTCATCGATCTGGGAGACTCCACCCTCCTGCCCGGCTTCATCGACGCCCACACCCACCTGACCGGCGAGTACACCAACGATTTCAAGCAGGCCGAACTCGATGCCCTCAAGAAGACCACCGCCGAAAAGGCCATCGACGCCGCCGCCATCGCCCGCCGCACCCTGATGGCCGGTTTCACCACCGTGCGCGACGTCGGCTCCAGCGAGTACATCGATGTCGGTCTGCGCAACGCCATCCGCAACGGCAAGACTCCGGGCCCGCGCATGCTGGTGGCCGTGCACGCCATCGGCGCCACCGGCGGCCATTGCGACCCCACCGGCGGCTATCGCTTCGACCTGTTCCGCCACGAAAGCGGCATTGAGGACGGCATCGGCAGCGGCCCCGACGCCATGCGCGCCATCGTCCGCTTCAACATCAAATATGGCGCGGACGTCATCAAAACCTGCGCCACCGGCGGCGTGCTGTCGGAAACCGACGACGTCGATTCTCCCCAGCTCACGCAGGAGGAGATGAACGCCATCGTCAGCGAAGCCCACGCCCTGAAGCGCAAGGTGGCGGCCCACGCCCACGGCGCCGAGGGCATCAAACGCTCCGTGCGCGCCGGCATCGACTCCATCGAGCACGGCACCTTCGCCGACGACGAAGCGTTAAATCTGATGAAGGAGCACGGTACGTATCTGGTTCCGACGCTCATGGCCGCTCAAGGACTCCGGGAGGCTCTCGCCGCGAACCACTACATCCCGCCCGCCATCCTGCCCAAGGCCAAGGCGGCCATCGCCGCGCTGGACGGTCTGGTGGACCGCGCCGTCGCCAAGGGCGTCAAAATCGGCCTCGGCACCGACGCCGGCGTCTACCCGCACGGCCGCAACGCCGAAGAGTTCATCCAGTTGACAGGCCGCGGCATGCGCGCCGTCGACGCCCTCCGCGCCGGGACCATTGTCGATTCAGAGCTGCTGGGAATCTCCGCCCGCGTCGGGACCCTGGAAGCCGGCAAACTGGCCGACATCGTCGCCGTGCCGGGCGATCCGCTTGAGGACATCAGCGTGGTGAAGAAGGTGAAATTCGTGATGAAGGAAGGGACGGTCTACCGGAATGACCGCTAGAGTCCTGTTGTGCCTGCTCGCCGCCGCCCTCTGCGCCGCGGCGAGCGATGTCACACGTCTGGCCGAACGCGCCAAAGGCGACACGCCGATGGCGTCCGACCTGCGCGAATTGTGCGACGGGATCGGAGGCCGCGCCACCGGCTCCGAGGCCAATCAGAAGGCCGTCGAATGGGCGCTCAAGAAGTTCCGCGACGCGGGCCTGGCGAACGCTCACCTGGAGCCGTTCACCGTGCCGGCCTTGTGGCTCGCCGATTCGGCCGAAGCGTCGGTGGTGTCGCCCACCCGGTTCCCGGTGCGCGTGGCCGCCGCGCCCTTCACCGCCTCCACCAAGGGAACCCTGGAAGCGCCGCTGGTCGACGCCGCGGAAGGCGAGCGCGCCGACTTCGACAAATTGGCGGGTAAGGCGCGCGGGGCCATCGTCCTCATCCACAGCAAGGAGATGAAGACGTTCGACGACCTCTTTGCCGAATACATGCACAACCCCACGGTGCTCGAAGGGGCCAAACGGGCCGGCGCCGCCGCCATCCTGCTCGAATCGACGCGGCCGCGCGGCCTGCTCTACCGCCACCCGGTGAACATGGGCAACGCGATTGAGCCGATCCCCGGCGCCATCGTCGCGCGCGAGCACGCCGAGCGGCTCGCCCGGCTGGCCGCCGCGGGCCCCATCCGCATGCGTCTGCGCCTGGCCAACCGCACCGGCGGCGCCTACCAGGCCAACAACGTAATCGCCGAAATCCCGGGCCGCGAAAAGCCTGAAGAGGTGGTGCTCATCGGCGCCCACCTGGACAGTTGGGATCTGGGCACGGGTTCTGAGGACAACGGCGTCAACGCCGCCATGGTGATCGACCTGGCCCGCGGCTTCCAGCAACTCGGCGTCCGGCCCCGCCGGACCCTCCGTTTCGCGCTGTTCAACGGGGAGGAGCAGGGCATGCGCGGCTCGGCGGGCTACGTGGCGAAACACCGTGCGGAACTCGGGCAGCACGCCGCTGTGGTGATCTTCGACACCGGGTCGGGCAAGGTCACCGGTTTCTATCTGAACGGCCGCGAGGAGCTCCGCCAGCCCCTCGATCAGGCGCTGGCTGCCCTGCCGGACGCCCACGCGGGCGACCACCAACTGGACGCGCTCGACGGCACCGACAACTTCGATTTCGTCCTCACCGGCGTGCCGAATCTGGTCGCAAACCAGGATCCAGCGCCCTATTTGCCCGATTATCACGCTGAATCCGACGTTTTCGAGCGCTCGAATATCGCCGAACAGAAGCAATCGGAGGCCATCGCGGCGGCGGTCCTGTACGGGCTTGCCGAATCGCCCGAAAGAGTGCCCAGACAGGCCCAAAATGACGTCGAAAAGCTCATTATTCGCACCAAATTGGACGCACAAATGAAGCTTTTCGGGCAGTGGGAGGACTGGAAATCCGGCCGCCGCGGCCTATTCTAGCCCCTTGAGCGCATCGAGTTCCCGGCGCATCCGTCCGGACTCGTGCGTAAACGCAAACCACAGCAACCCGAGGATCGCAAACAGCATCAGAAACGGCGCGGGGCCGTCCACCAGCCGCAGGATCTCCGGCGATTGGACGCCAAGCGCCCTGGCTCGCGCCAGCGGACCGTGTCCCAGCCACGCGAACCCGGCCGCCGGGATAACCAGCAGCACCGAATTCCGGATCCACAGCAGCCTCCGCCGCTTTTCCTCGAACTCCGCCCTCAGGTAGTTCACGCAGGGTGAATCCGCCGGCCGCCGCTTCGCGCCGAGGATCGCCCAGGCGATCGAGACGAATGCCGACAGTCCGAACGCCGACGCCGCCTTGAGCGCCGGATCTCCAAACCGGACAATGTTATACAGAAACACCGCCACAAACAGCGGCGTGAGCGCGGCCGCCGTCCAGTAGGCGATCCGCGATTCCCGTTCGTGCTTCAACGCTTTCGCCCGCACTTCGGCGGGCGTCCACTCATCCTGGTCAGCCATGCGTCTCCTCCTCATTGAGCATTCGCTTGACGCGGTGGATCTTCACCGCGACGTGAGAGGCCGACAGTCCCGTCACTTCAGCAATCGATGCGGCCGTCTCGCCCTCCAAATAGAGCAAAATAACCTGCCGATCGAGCGGTTTTAGGCGCGAAATACGCTCAAAAAGCGTCGAAACTGCACGCTTTTTGACCGCTTCCGCGACGCCGTCCACGGCTCCGGCCGCGTCTTCAAGGTCTTCGAGGCCCACCAAACGCCCCGCCAGCCGCCGCTCCCTGAGCACGTGCGTGGCGGCGACATTATGGGCCACCCGATAGACCCAGGTGAGCAGGCTCGAGCGGCCGTCGAAACGCCTGAGGCTCAGCCACAACTGGATATGAATCTCTTGCAGCAGGTCGCGGCGGCGGTCTGGGTTGGCCTCGTAAGCCATTGCAATCCGGCGGATTACAGGCCCGTACTTTTCCGCCGCGCTGCTATAGAGATCGCCGGGTTCAGCCAACTGTCTCCCTCTACCTGGAACAGTCCACCGCCGGGCCCGGTTTCTTACACGCCGCTAGGTGCCGGTGGGCAGCAGGACCTGAAGCATGGGCTCGCGGACCCGGAACTTCAACTCCTTGCCGTCGCGGCTGACCTCGACACGGACGCGCGACTGGGGCGGGATCGAGGTATCGGCCACCATCGCGGCCAATGGATGGAATAATTTACGGTATAACGTGCGTTTCAGCTCGCGTGCGCCGAATTCCTCGCTCGCTCCACGGTCGATCAGGAACTGCCGCGCCGGTTTCGATACCTCCAGGTGGAAGGCGCGCGCGCCGAGCCGACGATGAATATGTCGTTGTAAATCAGTCAGTTGAAGGGAAAGGATTTCATCGAGCGCCCGCTCGCTGAGCGGCCGGTAGGTGATCACCGAGTCCAAACGGTTGACGAACTCCGGCGCGAACTTCTTCTTCACCGCAGACAACCCGATGGCCTGCAGTTTCGCGTCGACCTCTTCCTCGGTCCGCGGCTCGGAACTGCTTCCGAAGCCGAATGAGGGCCGCAGAAACTTGAGCATGTCCCGTGCGCCGAGATTGCTGGTGAGGAAGATGATGGATTTGTCGAAACTTACATTGGTGTTGTCGCCCAGACGGAGCGACGCCTTATCGAGAACGCCGAGCAGAAGCCGGGTGAGGCTGGCCGCCGCCTTCTCAATTTCGTCAAACAGCACCAGGGACAGATTGGAACGGTCGCTGGTAACCGAATTCAGTTTCTGTTGGGTCAACAGCGGATGCGTTTCGCGATGTCCGAGGTAACCAGGAGGCGCGCCAATCAGCTTCGCCACCTCGTGCTCCATCTGAAATTCGCCGCAATCGATTCGCAGCACGTGTTTTTCGGTTCCGTGAAGCAGTTCAGCCAAAGCTTCCACGGTTTTGGTCTTGCCAGTGCCGCTCGGCCCCAGAAGCAGGAACACGCCCACCGGGCGTCCCTCCGGGGCTAGTCCCGCCTGGTGCATCTGCACGTACGGTACGACGCCGGACATAGCAGCCGGCTGGCCGATTACCTTCTTCGCCAACTGCTCCGCGAGATTCGCGGCGCCGGTAGGGCGACGGTATCGCTCACTTACATCAGATGTACTCATCGGGTAGAAATCTCTCTTTCCGCCTTCAGTATAGAAACGACGTCTAGAAAGTCGACCCGATTTGAAGGTCGAAAATGAGCTAATTTCGAGAAAATTTGTAAATTTTATTTCGAGTGGAATGAACGGATTACGGCCGCAATTCGCTCGCTGGCGCGTCCATCGCCGTAAGGGTTGTGAACGCGCGACATCGAGGTATGCGATTTGGGGTCGTCGAGCAGCCGTCCAGCCTCTCCGACGATACGTTGTACATCCGCCCCGACAAGTTTCACCGTGCCAGCTTCCACCGCTTCCGGCCGCTCCGTCTTATCTCGCAGAACCAGGATCGGCTTACCCAGCGAAGGGCCCTCCTCCTGAATCCCGCCGGAATCCGTAATCAGAATGTAAGCTCTCCGCATCAGGTCGACGAAGGGAACATAGCTGACCGGCTCGATCAGACGGACGTTGGACAGACTTCTCAGACGCCGGTTCACCGGGTCCTGTACGTTCGGGTTCGGATGGACCGGATAGACGATCTGTACGTCGGGCCGGGCCGCCAGCAGGGCCAGCGCCTCGCAGATTCGCTCAAAACCCTCCCCGAAACTCTCCCGGCGGTGGGCCGTGACCAGAATCAGTTTGCGGTTGGGGTCCACCCAACTCCAGTCGCCACCTGTCAGACGCCCCGCCTCCAGGGCATCGCGTATATATAGGACTGCGTCTATTCCTGTATTCCCGGTGATATGGATGGCGCTTTCGGGAATTCCCTCCCGGAGAAGGTTGCCGGCCGCCCAGGATGTGGCGGCGAAATGGAGGGTGGCCAGACGACCGGTGAGCAGGCGATTCGCCTCTTCCGGAAACGGCTGGTACAGGTCGTGGGTGCGAAGGCCCGCCTCGATGTGGCCCACCGGAATCCGTTTGTAGAACGCCGCCAGGGCGCCGGCCATGGTGGTGGTGGTGTCGCCTTGCACGAGCACCAGATCGGGGCGATCGCGCTCAAGCACCGGTTCGAGGCCGGTGAGAATGCGGGAGGTGGACTGAAACAGCGTCTGGCCGGGCAGCATCAGGTCCAGGTCGTAATCGGGTGTGACCTGGAAGGCGTCGAGCACTTGGTCGAGCAGGCCGCGATGCTGGGCGGTGACGCAGACGCGAACGTCGATGTTCGTTTCCCGCTTGAGGTAGAGAACGGTGGGACAGAGCTTGATGGCTTCGGGGCGAGTTCCGAAGATGAATAATACGCGAGCCACGGAAGAGGAGGTTACTTGTGCCGGTATGTGATCCGGCCCTTGGTGAGGTCGTAGGGAGAGAGTTCAAGCGTCACGCGGTCGCCGGCGAGCACGCGGATTCGATTGCGGCGGAGCTTGCCGGCTAAGTGCGCGAGCACGGTGCGCTCCTGATCCAACTGCACGCTGAACAGCCCGCTGGGGAACTTCTCAACTACGGTTCCAGTAACCTCAATGCTGTCTTCTTTGCTCATTTGCCTCGCGCAGCTAATGGATTGTGTCTCACAGGACTGGGGCCGTTGAGACGCACCTCGACTTCGAAGCCGAAGCGCTGTATAACATTATAGTCCACCGGTGAGCCGATGGTGCGCAGGAAGGCCTCCGATGTGACTTTTCGAAACGAAAAATTGTCTTGGTGACGAGGAAACAAACCCACATGATCAAAGAATTCAAAGAATTTGCAATGAAGGGGAACATGCTGGATCTGGCCATCGGCTTGATCCTGGGCGCTGCTTTCGGCGCGATCGTCACGTCGCTTGTGAATGACGTGATCATGCCTCCGATCGGCCTGCTGCTGGGCAAAGTGGACTTCAAGGAACTGTTCATCGCCCTCAACGGACAGAGCTACGCGACGCTTGCGGACGCAAAGAAGGCGGCCGCTCCGATCATCGCCTACGGCGCATTCATGAACACGATTATCAATTTCCTGATTGTCGCATTCGTCGCGTTCCTGATCGTGAAACAGGCCAATCGGATGAAGAAGGAAGAGCCGGCTCCAGTGGTTGCTCCGACCACGAAGGACTGCCCGTTCTGTGCGTCGACGATTTCGCTGAAGGCGACCCGCTGCCCGAACTGCACCTCGAATCTGGGCTAAGCCCGTCGCAGGTAGTCTTCCCATCCAGCCTCGCGGCCCACGGACCCTTACACGGCGAATTCCGTGGGCCGTTTTTAGCAGACCCCTCGAGCCTGATCCTGACTTTGGTACGCCGCGTGGATGACTCGGAAGATCGGGGTGGGCGCGGCGCGGCTATGCTATGGTGTTAGTCATTCGGTCTGGCCGAGCCCGCCTCCGTTCGTATTCATGAGAGACAAAATCATACGACTGGCTTCCATTTCCGATCTCGGAGCGCGAAGCAGCATGGTGATCCTTACGCTGTTGCTGGCGGCGGCGGGCTTGACGTCGGTGTTCCGCTCGATCGTGAAGCCTTTCTGGTTCGACGAGCTATGCACGGTGATCGTGAGCGACCTGCCGACGGTTGGCGACGTGCAAGCGGCGCTGGACAACGTGGCCGACGCGAGCCCGTTGGGCTATGTGCTGGCCGTCCGCGCGGCCAACCACCTGGTTCCCGACAACCATTTGGGCCACCGGTTGCCCTCCGTGCTGGGCGTTGTGACGGCCATCGCCTGCATGTACTTCTTCCTGTCCCGGCGAGTGTCGCGGCTGGCGGCGCTGGCGGGCTCGGCGTTCCTGCTGTGTACGCTGTTGCCGGTTTACGCGCCCGAGGCCCGGCCCTATGGCCTGTTGCTTGGCTGCATTTCCGCCGCGATGCTCGCCTGGCAGCGAGCCGATGACGGATGGGGCGCTCGAATCGCGCTGGCGCTGACGTTCACCGCCGCCGGGGCCGTCCACTATTATGCCGTCCTGGTCTGGCCGGCTTTCTACGTCGCCGAGGCGACGGTGTGGCTGACCACCAGGCGGTTTCGCGGCTGGGTGTGGGGAGCGTTTCTCACCGGGTTCATACCTTTTGCGATCTTCGCGGGCCGGGCGGCCAACGCCAAGCGATATTACGGGCAGACCTTCTGGGCGCGCGCCACGCCGGCCCGCATCTTTTCGGCGCAGGATTCGCTGTTCGGCGGGAACGACCATTGGGGGCTGACCATTGTCACGGGCCTGACTCTGACGCTCGCGGTGGTGTGGCTGGCGGGCCGCGCCGGTTGGACGCCGACCGTCTTGCCGCGGCGCGAACGGTGGAGCATTCCGGCGCAGGATGTTGCGCTGACGTTGATGCTGCTGCTGTTGCCGGTGACCTCAGTGGCGCTGGCGCTGGTGATGAACGGGGCGATGATCGCCCGCTATATGCTCGCCACCGTGCTGGGGGGCGCGCTGGCGGCGGGGTTCCTGGCCGACCAGGCGCCGGGGCTGGCGCGAGCCATGCTGCTGGGGCTGTTCTGCGCCAACTATGCGTTCTCGTTTTCCGGCGAGTTGAAAACCGCCCTGTCGTCCTCTCTGCTGGGGCAGAGGACGGCCCAGACGCGGAGGATGGAAGCGCTGACTGAACTGGCGCCGGAGCCGGACCTGCCAGTGGTGGTCGCCTGCGGCCTCGACTATCTGCCGTTGATGTACTACACGCCCGCTAGCGAGCGGCGGCGGCTGTTCACGCTGATCGATCGGGAGGCCGCGGTGCGGCTGACGGGCAGCGACTCCTCGGACCTGGCGCTGCTCGCGCTGCGGAAGTACGCGCCGGTTCAACTGGAGGATTATGCGGGCTTCCTGGCGCGGAACCGGGAGTTCCTTCTGGTGACCTGGAGCGGGGAAACCTACGACTGGACCAAGCCGCGGCTGCTCGGCGAGGGCCATTCGCTGCGGCTGCTGAAAAGCGTGGGGACCTTCAACGTCTACCGGGTGACGTTGCGAGACGGCGCACGGTAAGAGCCAGCGGCCCAATAAAGATGGGGGCGCGACTTTCCCCGCGCCCCGCAATTCTCGCACTGGTAGCAACTGGCGTTGCGCGGCATCAGGCCTCCGCATTCCGAACACAGCGGGGCGCCGGCCGCGGCTCCCGTTCGGTGGGGAGTACAGCCGTCGTGGGAACGCAGATCTTACGCACCCGCGCGGGTTCAGGCGCGTTCGGCGGAGGTATAATAACTCGCATTCCAATGCCTGGACCGAGCCCTGAGCGTATCGGAAAATACAAAATCCTGTCCTTAATCGGGCGAGGCGGGTTCGGCAGCGTCTATCTCGGGTTCGATCCGTTGGTTTCGCGCAAAGTCGCGATCAAGGTCCTCGACAATTCGGGCCCAGAGGTCGCCGAGCGATTTCGACTGGAGGCTCGGGCGACTGGTTCGCTACATCACCCCAACATCGTCACTGTTTTTGATTCCGGCGAGTTCGATGGACTCCCTTATCTGGTGATGGAGTTCCTCGAAGGCGATAGCCTTCAGCAGATCATCAACGAGCGGCGTCCCCTCAGTTTGTTGGCGCGGGTGAAGCTGATGCAGCAGGTGGGCGAGGCATTGAGCTACGCTCACGAACACCGCGTCCTGCACCGGGACGTCAAGCCGGGGAACATCATCGTTTCCTCCGACGGCCATGTCACTATCATGGACTTCGGCATCGCTCGGTTGGCGGCCGACGATACAAGAATCACGCAGACCGGCTTTGTGCCAGGCACCCTCGCCTATATGGCGCCCGAGCAACTTAGCGGTCACGACGCCTCCGTTCAGGCCGATGTCTTTGCGTTTGGCGTCGTGTTCTACGAACTGCTTGCCGGGAAGAACCCGTTCCATGGCGGGGACACCGCGAAGGTGCTCTACCGCATCCTTAATGTTGAGCCGGAACCAGTGACTGCGATTGCCCCCGAGTGCCCAGCCGAACTCAACAGCCTGATCCTCCACGCACTGGCCAAGGATCCCAGCGCCCGATATCAGAGCTTTCGAGAGGTGTTGTTCGATCTCGCCCCCACGCTGATAGAACTCAATCGCGAAAGTGCTCGAAGACTGGTGGCGCGAGCCGAGGGGTTCCAACGTGAGGGCGATCACGCCTCCGAACTGGCGCAGATACTGGAGGCGCTTCGAGCGGATCCGTCGAACCCAGATGCCCGCCAAATGCTGAGGGAGCTCAGAGAGATCCCGGCAGGCCCGTTCGTGACGGAAGCCCTCGCACGGGCTTCCGTTTTGATGTCCGATGATCGTTTTCAAGAGGCGTCCGAGGTTCTGAGCGCCACATTGCAGCGGGCGCCCGGGGACGAGCAACTCCTCAGTCTGCTGGACCGGGTTCGCGCGGCGCTGGGTGCACAGCGGAAGTCGATGCAACCGGACCGAACTCAGGGTCAAGGCGCCGCCCCGACGGTGATCGTCGATGCTCGAACCACGGATCTGCCGCCGCCGACAGACGCACCCGGCCCTGCGCCTTCGGAGTTCACGCGCCTGTTCGGACCCGCGGCCGCCGAACCGCTCGGCGCCCAAGTCACCGTGATCGCTTGCCCGGACAAGTACATGGAAGGCCAGACGACGCCGATCCGGAGGACGCCGTTCACGATCGGGAGGAGTGATTGTGAGCTTACGATCTCCCAAGACAGGACTCTGTCGCGACATCACGTCTCGATAACGTGGAACGGCGCCGGGTACTCGATTCGCGATCTGAGCGCTTCAAACGGCACCTATGTGAACGGCCGGAGAATCCCGGCCAAGACCGATGAGCCGCTGTTTATCAACGACGAGATCCGCCTGAGCCGCCTAACGCGGCTGCGGTTCCGTTGCGACATATCAGAACTGCCCGACTTCACGGGGCAGGTGTTGGCTGGCCGGTACCAGTTGGAGGAGTGTCTGCGCACGAACCGGAAAGCCGCCGTGTATCGCGCCATGGACGCCCGTCCGGTTCGCAAGGTGGCGATCAAGCTGCTTTCCCCCACCCTGGCCAGCTACCCTGGCTACCTTGAACAATTCGAACGGGAAGCGAGGACGGCGGCCGAACTCGATCACCCGAACATCTGCAAGATTTACGACTTCGGCTGCGATCCGCTTGAGTTCTCGGCTGGCAATCGCCAGAACGTGTATTACCTTTGCATGCAGATGCTCGATGGCGGCAGTCTGGCGGACCGGGTGGATGCGGCTGACACGACGCCGTCCTCCGTCGCCGGCTGGCTTGACGCGGTGGCGCGAGCGCTGGCGGAGGCTCACGCAAGCGGAGTTGTGCACGCGGGACTGAAACCCGCTTCGATCGTCTTCAGCAAGTCCGGCATCCCGTACGTCACGGATTTCGCCATCGCCGTTCGTCCTTCCGCTTCGGCGATGCGTCCGATTCTTGGGACCCCGGAGTATCTTTCGCCGGAACAATGGAATGGCGACGAAGCGGGGCCCGCGGCGGATCAATACTCACTGGCGTGCGTCTGCTATCGGGTGCTGACTGGAGCGGTCCCATTTGAGAATCAGATGGATGACCAGATGCGGAGCAGGAACTACGACGCAGGCCCCGCGCCGGCGCATGTTCGAGCGATGAATCAGGGGCGCGGCCCTTTGCCGCCCGCCCTATCCGGGGTGTTGGCGAAGGCTCTGTCGACGCGAGCCTCGGACCGTTTTCCCACCATAGTAGACTTCGCTCAAGCCTTCCGGTCGGCGATCGGCCCATCCAGCAGGATCGAACGAAAGACCAGAGTGTTCGTGAGCTACCGGCGGGATTCCGATGCCGGGTGGGCCGCGCTGGTCGCGCATAAATTGAGCGCCAATGGAGTGGATGTCTTTGTCGACCGGCACCGGGTCGACAGCGCCCGCGACGTCTCGGACAAGATCCAGTCCGCGATCGCTGAGTGCGATTACTTCGTCTGTTTGCTGGCGAAGACCACTCTGCAGTCCTCCTGGGTCCGCAAGGAGATTCAATTCGCCAACGAGGCCGTGAAGCCCATGATTCCAGTGATTCGCGAGGGCTTCGAACGACCAGTTCCGTCACGATTACCTGGCTGGGTGCAAGCGCTGCTGTTCTGGCGGCCCAAGTGGCCGAAATACGCCAGCCGCCTGCTTGAGGCTGAGGAAATCCGGCTTTTTGCGGACTATGACGAAGAGGCTATGCAGAAGCTGGCCAGGATGATCCTGAAGGCCGGAAAGACCTAGCGGACGCTTTCAACCAATGAAAATGGGGTTCGCGATCTTACTCGCGAACCCCGTATCCCTACCGTGAGTCTCCGACAGAGGGAAAAACGCTAGCTGCAGCCGCTGGTGCCGCCGCAATTCTCGCACTTGTAGCAACTGCCGTTGCGCGTCATCAGGCCTCCGCATTCCGAACACAGCGGGGCGTCGGAGAACGCGGTTTCAAACGGCAGGGCCTGCTGCGGCTCCGGTTCGGTGGGGCGCAGCTTCTGGGTCTCGCCGGCTTCCGTCAGCGCGTATTCCGGCCCCAGGAACTTGGCGGCCAGCCAACGGAAGATGTAATCCATGATCGACTTGGCGTAGGGCACCATGGGGTTGCCCGTCCAGCCGCTCGGTTCAAACCGGACGTGGCTGAACTTGTCGACGAAGAACTTCAACGGCACGCCGTACTGCAGCGCGTAGCTCACGGCGGTGGCGAAGCTGTCCATGAGTCCGGAAATGGTGGACCCTTCCTTCGCCATCGTGATGAACAACTCGCCCGGCATCCCGTCCTCATAGAGTCCGACGGTGATGTAGCCTTCGTGGCCGCCGATGGAGAACTTGTGCGTGATCGACTGCCGTTCGTCGGGCAACTTGCGGCGCACGGGGCGGTACACGATCTTTTCGGCCGCCGCGGGGGTCTGGCCGGCGGTGGAGCCCTTGGCGCCCTTGGCCGTGCCGGAACTGAGCGGCTGCACGCGCTTGGAACCGTCGCGATAAATGGCGACGGCCTTCAGCCCGAGCCTCCAGCTTTCGATGTAGGCTTCGACGATGTCCTCGGCGGTGGACTCCTCCGGCATGTTGATGGTCTTCGAAATGGCGCCGCTGATGAACGGCTGCACCGCCGCCATCATCCGCACGTGGCCCATGTAGTGAATGAAGCGCGCGCCGTTCTGCGGGCGGAAGCTGCAATCGAACACCGCCAGGTGCTCCGGCTTGAGGCTGGGCGCGCCTTCGATGGTGCCTGTGGAATCGATGTGGGAGACGATCCGGTCGGCCTGTTCCGGTGTGTAGCCCAGGCGGATGAGCGCCAGCGGGACCGTGTTGTTCACGATCTTGATGACGCCGCCGCCCACCAGCTTCTTGTACTTCACCAGGGCCAGGTCGGGTTCGATGCCGGTGGTGTCGCAATCCATCATGAAGCCGATGGTGCCGGTGGGCGCAAGCACGGTGACCTGCGCGTTGCGGTAGCCGGCGCGCTTGCCCAGTTCGTAGGCGTCGCGCCAGCACTCTTCGGCGGCCCGGAGCAGGGGAGCGGGCACGCGGCGGGCGTCGATGCGGCTGACCGACTCCCAATGCATGCGGATTACTTCAAGGAACGACCGTTCGTTGACGGCGTAGCCGGGGCAGGGGCCCGTGGCGTCGCCGGCGATGCGCGAACTGGTGAGATACGCCTGTCCGCACATGACGGCGGTGACGGCGGCGGCCCAATCGCGGCCCTGATCGCTGTCGTAGGGGATGCCGAGCGCCATCAGCAGGCCGCCCAGGTTCGCGTAACCGAGGCCCAGCGGGCGGAAGTCGTGCGAATTCTTAGCGATCTTTTCGGTGGGATAGCTGGCGTTGTCGACCAGAATCTCCTGCGCCATGATCATCGTGTCGACGGCGTGGCGGTAGGCTTCGACGTCGAACTGGCCGTCCGGCCCGAGGAACTTCATCAGGTTCAGCGACGACAGGTTGCAGGCCGAATCGTCGAGGAACATGTACTCCGAGCAGGGGTTCGAGGCGTTAATGCGGGCCGTCGCCTTGGAGGTGTGCCAGCGGTTGATGGTGCTGTCGAACTGCATGCCGGGATCGCCGCACTGCCAGGTGGCCTCGGCGATCATCCGCATCATCTCGCGCGCCTTGTAGCGCTTCACCGGCTGATCAGTGATGCGCGATTTGGTCCACCAGTCGCGATCCTCGATGACGGCCTGCATGAACTCGTCGGTGGCGCGCACCGAGTTGTTGGCGTTCTGGAAGAAGATGGAGCCGTAGGCTTCGCCGTCGAGCGAGGCGTCGTAACCGTTGTCGATCAGGGTGTGGGCCTTCTTCTCTTCCTTGGCCTTGCACCAGATGAACTTTTCGACATCGGGGTGATCGGCGTTGAGGATCACCATCTTGGCCGCGCGGCGCGTCTTGCCGCCGCTCTTGATGACGCCGGCGAAGGCGTCGAAGCCCTTCATGAAGCTGAGCGGGCCGGAGGCGCGGCCGCCGCCAGAGAGGATGGCGTCCTCCTCGCGAAGGCTGGAGAGGTTCGAACCCGTGCCGGAGCCCCACTTGAACAGCATGCCTTCGGTCTTGGCGAGTTCGAGGATCGATTCGAGGGAATCGCTCACCGAGTTGATGAAGCAGGCCGAGCATTGCGGCCGGCTCTCCTTGGAGAGCTTGCGGATGCCTTCGGAATCGAAATCGTAATACCAGCCGTAGCCGCGGGCTTCCTTCACTCCGACGTTGAACCAGACCGGCGAGTTGAAGCAGGCCTTCTGCGTGAGCATCAGGTGGGCCAGTTCGTGGCGGAAGTTTTCTCCGTCCTCGCTGGTGGCGAAATAACCCTGGGACTTGCCCCAATCGGCAATTGTGTCGACGACGCGATGCACCAGTTGCGCGACGCTGCGTTCGCGCTCGGGCGAGCCAACCTTACCGTGAAAGTACTTGCTGACGACGATGTTTGTAGCGGTTTGCGACCAGTCAGCAGGAGTCTCCACATCCCGCTGCTCGAAGATAATTGCGCCCTTGTCATTACCGATACTGGCGGTCCTCAGTTCCCACTGAATCTCGTCGTAGGGGGTCTTTCCTGCTTCCAGTCGCGCCGTGAAGTGACGAGGGAATGTCACGCCTCGCCGATCACGGATAGGCTTCGCCTGCAGCGGAAGATCTTTCACTCTGGCGCTGAGATCGACACTAAGCTGTCCCATCCGAACTCCTGTGATTGCCGTCCAAAAAGCCGCCTGGCGGGAAATGCGAGCGGCCCTGCCTTCGTAATGATGCCCCAATATCTTGTGGAGCGTCAAGAGCTATATCTACATGTCGTACATACGTTTGTAGTTTAACCGTAATCCGCCCGGTATAGCACTCGGGGGTAGTGGGGTACACGACGGAGCCGACGGGGGAGGAAGTTCCAGCATAGCAGGGAGTTGGACGGACTGGAACAGGCAATTACACACCCATTTTGGGGGTGGGGTAGGTACTTGGGGCGACGGGGGCGAACTGTAGCCTGTCTAACGGTCTTCGAAGCGAGGTTTCGGGCTCGATTTCAGGCCCGCGGACTATTTGCGTGAGGCGCCTTACAGTGCGCGCCAAACGCGGAGAAATTCCCATGACGGCGGCCACTGCATGGCGGGAGAACAAAGCACGGATGGAGATGCAGGAACGCAAGAAGGCGATCATTCTCGCCATCGCCCAGATGGAGAAGCAGTTTGGCAAAGGCTCCATCCAGCGGCTGGGAGGGCAGTCCGAGGTCGCGGTGAATACGATACCCAGCGGATCGCTCTCGATCGATTATGCGCTGGGGGTGGGAGGATTCCCGCGAGGCCGGGTGATCGAGGTGTTCGGGCCGGAGTCGTCGGGCAAGACCACCATCGCGCTGCAGTTGATCGCGCAGGCGCACGCGGCCGGCGGGACGGCGGCCTTCATCGACGCTGAGCACGCGCTGGATCCGACCTACGCGCGGGCGCTCGGCGTGGATGTCGAGAATCTGCTGGTGTCGCAGCCCGACTACGGCGAACAGGCCATGGAGATCGCGAGCGCATTGATCAACACCGGCGCCGTGGATGTCGTGGTGGTGGATTCGGTGGCGGCGCTGGTGCCCAAGGCTGAACTCGATGGGGAAATGGGCGATAGTCATGTGGGTCTGCACGCGCGACTGATGTCGCAGGCGTTGCGGAAACTGACGGCGGGGGTCGCGCGCGCCAATACGTGCCTGGTCTTCATTAATCAGATCCGCGAGAAGATCGGGGTGATGTTCGGCAATCCGGAGACCACCACGGGCGGGCGCGCGTTGAAGTTCTTCTCTTCGGTGCGCGTGGAGGTGCGGCGGACGGCCGCCATTAAGGACGGCGAGAGCGTGATTGGCAACCGCACACGCATCAAGGTGGTGAAGAACAAAGTCGCGGCGCCGTTTCGCGAGGCCGAGGTGGACATTCTGTATGGCCAGGGCGTGTCGCGGGAGGGCGACCTGATCGACCTGGGAGTTACGCACGGCGCGGTGGAGAAGAGCGGCTCCTGGTTCAGCCTGGGCGGCGAACGCATCGGGCAGGGGCGGGAGAACGCGCGCGCCTATCTTAAGGAGCATCCGCAGGCGTTCGAACGATTGGACGCCGAGTTGCGCCGCCGCCTGGGCCTGCCGGCGTCGCGGCCGAACGCCCCGAGTGAATCGCAAAAGTTGCGCGCGCAGATCGCCTAGCCGCCTCAAATCCTGTGCAAAACCGGCCTGGAAACGGCCGGATCGTTCCTTAGACGCCCTGAAAGGCCCTAAAAATGGACCCTTCAGGGCGTCTTCGCGACAAAAATGGCAAAAACGCTGCGTATTTCGCCGATTTTCCCTTTACACGGCGCCAGCAATCCCGTAAGATGAGTTACGACAAAACACGGCTGAAATGTTTTTGACGCCCCGTTCCGACGAGCGTGGCGCGCGAAACAAGGCCGGAATAGATAGTAATAGGAGAACCTCAATGGCAGCGACCAAGATGACGCAAACTCAGATGGTTCGTGAACTGGCCGAAGCGACGGGCGTCAACAACAAAGTTGCGAAGCAGTTCGTGACCACGCTCGCCGAGCTTGCGGTCCGTGAGACCAAGAAGAATGGCGTGTTCGTAATCCCCGGCATCGGACGGTTGGTCCGTGTCGATCGCAAGGCCCGCACCGGCCGTAACCCCGCGACGGGAGAGGCGATCAAGATTCCGGCCAAGAAGGTCGTGAAGTTCCGCGTCGCCAAGGCCGTGAAGGACGCGATCGTTCCCCCGAAGAAGAGCAAGTAAGCATAGCCCAGCCGCCCGATTTTCGGAGCGGCATCCACCTCCCACCGCCCGCGACTTCGGTCGCGGGCGTTTTGTTGTGTGCGGAGGGCCTCGCTACCGCCGCTCGGCGTTCCAGATGAAATCGGCGATGCGGGTGGCCAGGGGAGCGCGCAAACCGGGCGGAAGATCGTGGCCCATGCCCTCGATCAGCACGAGTTCCGCTCCGGGAATGGCTTGGGCCACCGCGCGGCCGCCGCTGGCGTCGCACATACGGTCGGCCAGGCCGTGGATCACCAGGGCCGGAATTTCGAGCTGGCGAAGGCGCCCGGTTCGATCACCCGATGCGACCGTCGCGACGGCTTGGCGGGCCAGCCCCACCGAATCGTAGCCGCGTTCGTAGACGCGCGCGGCCCGGGCCGAGATTTCGGCTTCATCTCCCGGATATCCCGGAGAGCCGATCAGGCGTGCGGAGGCGCACATCCGCTCGACGAACTCGTCGCGGGTGGTGGGCGCCGGCCCGCTGAACAGCTCACGCAACACGTCGGGCGAGGGCTGGCCAACCGATGCCGCGCCGGTGGTGGACATGATTGACGTCACAGAGCGGAGGCGGCCGGGGTGTTCGATGGCGGCCGTCTGGGCGATGGCGCCACCCATCGACGCGCCCACTACATGCGCGGCGGCGATGTCGAGCGCGTCGAGCAGGCCCACGGCGTCGGCTGCCATGTCGGAGAGTGTGTAGGAGGCCGACGACAGATCGCCCGAGAGCGCGGCGGGCAGGTTCGGAGGCGGAGCGCCGGCCATGCGCGCGGAATGGCCGGCGTCACGGTTGTCGAAGCGGATGACCTGCAGGTCCCGCTTCACCAGAGCGTGGCAGAACGGGTCCGGCCAATGAATCAGCTGAGCTCCGAGTCCCATGATCAGCAGCACGGGCGGCGCGGCGGGGTCCCCCAACCGTTGGTAGGCGATCTCGATCCCGGCGGGCCCCACGTGGGCCCTTCTCTCGTCCAGGACGGCAGTGTCCGCGGCATTTGACATACTGCGATACTAACCGGGATCCTGGCTGGGATCTAGTCTTGTTTTCAACGGATTAGAGCTGGTATTCTAAAAACGGAGGGGATCATCCCCTCCGTAAAATCGCACCTCGGGCGGCCCTAGCGGCCGTGGGCCTTCCAGACGCAATCCTCCACTTTCTGGAAGACCGTCTCCATCGACACGTTCCCGATCGGCCAGACGAAGTGCGCGGGGCCCACGTCGACGGCGATCTGCCGCTTGATCTTCATCAACGCATCCACCGCTCCGTTGTCGAGCTTGGCGGAGGTGCGTTCTCCGGTGATCCGGGCTTCGAGGGTCCGCGCGCCCGCCCGGCCGAGATTGAGGCTCAACATCACCGGCGCGCGGCTGCCCGGCGGCGTCGGGACGCTGATGAAATAGTCGTGATCCTTGTTCCAGGCGATCCGGAGCATGCTCTTGCCCGGCTGCAACGTGGCTGCGCACCGGTTGAATACTCCCTTATCGCTGATCTTGTGAATGATGAAGGGACCGACCTCCCCCACCTTCGAATCCTGAGCCATCGCGGGCGTTGCAACGAACGCCGCCAACGCCCCGAACAAAGCCAGCCGCATTGCCGCCGAAGCGGGCGAAGACGGCGAAAAACGTCCAATTACCACTGAATCCGTGCTCCTGTTTGGCGTCCGGACGGCGGCGTACGTGGGCTCCGGTCGGGACAAGATTTCGTAATCCGGCGGAAACTTGACGCCGTTCATTCAATGGTCCTCAACCGGCGAGCGGAGGGTCAATATCTCCGCGGGCCTAAGCTCCGGCGGCTACAGGGTCGGAAATACGGCCGTCCGGCCTCAGGCGAGCGGCAGGTCGTACTCGCCCAGTTGGAGCGGGTAGCGGCCGTATTCGCGCACCAGCTTCACTACGTAGTCGTAGTTTTCGCCCGATACGTTGCCCGGCACCGAGTGGTCGGATTGGAAGATGAATCCGCCGCCCTTGGCCGCATTCAACTTGCGGAGCACGGCCGCCTTCAACTCCGCCTTGCCGCCCGAGGCCCACACCTGGACGTCCATGTTGCCGCAGAATCCGATGCGATGGCCGAAGCGGGCGCGCAGGTCGACGACGTCGAGCCCCGCCTTGGCCTCCAGCGGATTGTAGGCGTCCACGCCGATCTCGATGAAGTCCTCGAAGATGCGGCTCACGTTGCCGCAGCCGTGATAGATCACCGGCAGGCCGTGGGCGTGGCACTCCTCGATCATCGCCTTCACGCCGGGTTTGAAGCACCGGCGCCAGAAGGCCGGCGAGAACAGCATCCCCTTCTTGTACGCGACGTCGCCCCAGATCACCATGCCGTCCAGCCGGCCGGCGGCGTGGCGGATCTGCGCGCGCACCAGGTCCAGGTTGTACCGATGCAGCCGCTCGACGAACCGCTCGATCCGGTCGGGGAATTCGCCCATCCACAGCATCACGTTCTCCGTGCCGATGATGCGCCAGATCATCTCGTGCGCTTCGCATACGGAGCCGAACACGGGGAAGTCCTCCCAGACGGCGTCCAGGCGATCCACCCAGGGCGCCGTGTCGCGCGCGAAGCCGTCGCCCACGCCGTTGATCTGGTCGTCGCCACGCCCCAGGTAGCGACGTTCGTCCCACGGATCGTCGAACTGGAACGCGTCCAGCTTTTCGGGCGTGTCGGTGGCGAAGGAGAGGAAGGCGGGCATGGCCTGGTCGAACTTCTTACGGATCACGGCGCCGAAGCCGGTGCGGACGGTCACCTCATGTTCGTCGTCGCGCAGGATCTCGAACGGCTGGATGTGGGGGTCCATGTTGGGGCTCACCACCTGCCAGTCGAGATCGTAGTAGCGGTACGGATCGGCGTCCGGCGGAAGCCCCAGTTCCTCGCGCCAGCGCTTCAGGAAGCTGCCCCAGAAGAAATCGCTGATGGGGACGCGGTCCGGCTCCTGGTGGGACAGGGCCTTCTGCATGCGGTCGAGTTTCGCGAGACAGTGGGCGGTGCGTGCGGCCATGGGCTAAGCTCCTCGGGGCGGATGGCCCTTTTCGTCCGAATACTCGTGCAGCGCGGCGAGCTTGTTGGGCGGAACCGTCAGGTCCCACTCGGTGAGCGGTTGCGGTTCGGCGACGCTCGTCGAAGTGCGGAAGCGGAGCGTCACGATCTGCTGCGGCCGCACGGGGAACACGTAGCGCGGCCCTTTCGGGAGGGGCTTCGCGGCGTCGCCCACCAGGTTCGTGAGGGCCGCCGAATGGTGCGGCAAAAGCAGCGTGACCTCGGCCTGTCCGGCCGCGCCCAGGCATTCGGCGAGCCGCACCTCGATCGAGTCTCCCGCGCGGCGCATGGATTCCACGATCACGTTATCCGATGTGGTGAGGAACGGCTTCGCGGCGGTCGCCAGGCGTTTGGGCGCGACGATGGCGGGCGAGTTGTACTCAAACGCCATGTGCGGAATGCGAGCCTGCTCCCAGGCGCCCGTGTGAAACACCGCGGCGTATTCGAGCACGTGCTTACCCTTGCCGCTGAGCCAGGCGTTCGGATAGCCGTAATACTTGTCGGTGGCGTTGTACAGATAAATGATGGGCGTGTCGCCGTTGATCTCGCGACCCGTTACGCCGCGGTCGAGGATCGCCATGCCCGCGCCATCCACCGCGTAATGGGACCATCGAACAGCCGGCGTGATGCCCCTGGTCCAGCCGTGCAGGTCCGGGTTCGGCTTCGACCCGGCGCCGTGCGAGAAGCCGTAGGGGACGCCCCGGCGTACTTCATTCACGGGCCCGGCCAGTGGGAACTCGGCGACGACCACGGTCAGGTTGGGCAGGTCGTTCAGCTCGGTTTCGAAGTCGATGCGCGGGTGATGTCGATAGAAGCGCAGGGTGCGCCGCGCCGTCGCGCCCATGAACTCGCCCTCCACGTGGACCATGGTCGCCACCTCGCCGCGTGCGACGCGGATCGTGTGGACGTGGGCGCTCGACGAATCGAGACGATTGCGCTCGGGGCGGTCCAGCGTGAAGTCGCCCGGATCGCCGCGTTGCGTCTTGGGGCGCTCGGCCACCAACGTATTGGCCGGGCCGGAGAGCATCTCCCGCCCGCCGGGCTTCAGCCGCAGGCTCGCGATGGCGCCGGTCTTGGGGTCGATGCGGACGGTGTAATGCTCGGTCTCGATCGCGTCGGGCAGGGCTATGTCGACGGCTCGCGGGGCCGGCTTCGACGCGCTGCGGAAGGACGCGATCGAGCACGGATGCAGTTCCGGCGTGCACAACGTGGCCCCGTCGTCGAGAGCCTGCGCGGGCCACCCCTCGATGGTCTGGCCAGCGGGCAGGACCATCGGATCGGACCGCTTCCAGTTCAGCGGATTGTACAGGCCGACGCCGTCTCCCGCCTTGAGCAGCGCCTCGCCCGACGCGGCCGCGAGCGTCCTGGCGCGATCTTCAATCCAGGTGAGACGATCCTTCACGTCCCACGACGTCTCATGCTCGAAGACCATGCCGCCGGCCGATCCCCACAGCGTGTTGCGATCCATGCTGAGGAAGGTGAGCAGCCAGCAACGATACAGGTCCTCGGCCGGGTATCGCGCCGCGGTTTGAAGACTGGCCGCCGTGGCGAGCATCTCCGCCGCCGCGAGCGCATGTTCATTGCGCCGGAACCATGACTTCACGCGCGGGCATTCGATCCAGAATGAATTGAAGTCGTACGCCGTGCCGCCGCGCATCGTGGGGATCCGGAGGCGGCCGGACGCCGCCAACGGCGCGACCTCGTCGAAGTATTGGGAAAGCGTCGCGAAGCGGATCTCGGGCCGGCCGTCGCGATTCCACGCATTCAGGAACTCGCGCGGATTCTCCTTGCGCCTGGGCGCGAGCGCATAATCGCCGCTGCCGGCCAGGATCAACACCGGCGCGCCTTCGGGCGTGATCTTCCGCTTGTCGTCGATGTGCCGGGCGATGTCGTCAAACTGCTTCGGCGTGAGCGGATCGGCGGCGGCCATCAGGAACCCCAGTTCGCTGTAATGGCCCGGCGACAGCGCCAGGATCCGCGTGCCGTCCGGCGACTCGGCCCAGTGGACGCTCTTGCCGGTGGGGTTCTTGCGCGTGTAGACCATCGCCTCCAGGCCGAGCCCGGCGGCGATCTGCGCCATCTGGTCGTGCGTGCCGCATACGTCGATGGTCCAGGCGAATCGCGGCTTCACGCCGAGCATCCCGCGCTGCCACCGGAGCCCCTCGACGCCCAGCCGCACCAGCGCCTCGCCGCCCGACAGGTTCACGGTGGACTCGAGAAAGAACGCGTTGACGGCCTCCGCGCGGCCCTCGCGAATGCGCCGCTTCAGTTCCTCGAAACGGTCCGGCTGGAAGTTCCGGATGGCGATCAGGTTGTTCACTTCGGAGATGGCGAAGGCGTAGGAGGGATCGTCGCGGACGCGGTCCAGGTGGTCCAGGTAGCTGTTGGCGCAGTAGACGCGTTCCTTCGAGAAGTTGGTCAGCCAGCCGCAACTGGCGGGGTGGAAGTTGGGGACGATGTAGACGCGCCTGGCGGCGTTCTGGGCAGAGGCGCACAGGGCGGCCGGGAGCGCCAGAAACTCCCGCCGCCGGATCCGCGGGTTTCGAGGCATGGGGGTCCTTCAAAGTGGAGGATTCAGGTCTTGAACTCCGTAACGTATTGTATACTCGCGGCCGGATGACTGTCGCGAATCGCCCAGACTAAACCCGCAGGCCGAGCCGTTTCTATAGAGGCGGCTTGAAGATCGGTGAAATCGGATGTCAATAATCGAAGATCGGATCCTGGTCTGGCGCTTGAAC
The DNA here is from genome assembly GCA_018268715.1 of Acidobacteriota bacterium. Classification (GTDB taxonomy): domain Bacteria; phylum Acidobacteriota; class Terriglobia; order Bryobacterales; family Bryobacteraceae; genus TMP-7. Next base: position 104,533 of record JAFDVZ010000025.1, read on the forward strand.
GCCGGCGATTCGGGCGCCATGCGCCGGATCTACGAGAAACACCGGACCTGCCTGATGCGAGTGGCCTCAGCGCTGCTGAATGACCGCAGCCAGGTGGAGGACGTCCTGCACGACGTCATCGTGGGTTTCGCGGAAACGGCGGGCCGTTTCGAACTGAAGGGGAGCCTGCGGGCGTTCCTATCCATATGTGTCGCTAACCGCGCCCGGGACGTGAACCGTTCGGTCCGCCGTCGCGGCGCGGAATGCGTCGAAGAGGCCGGATTGGCGTCCCGTCAGGCGGGCCCCGAGGCGGAGACCATGCGCCTCGAACTCGCCACGATCATTGAGGACGCGATGGCGCAGCTCCCCGGCGAGCAGCGGGAAGTCGTCGTCCTGCATCTGGTGGGCGAGTTGCCGTTCCGCCAGATCGCCCGGCTCCGGGATATCTCGATCAACACCGCCATGAGCCGTTACCGTTACGGCTTGGAGAAGATCCGCACCGCACTGGAAGGAGTTGGCTGTCATGCATGAACTCAGCGAGATGGAACGCACTGTGAAGAATGGCCTGCTGCAACTGGAGGCGCCTTGGGACGCCGCCGCCGACGCCCGTGTGCTGGACGCCGCGCTGGCAGCCGTGAGAGTGGCGAAGCCGCGGCCGGCGCTTCGATCCGGAATCGCCAGGTGGGCGGCGGCGGCCGCCTGCGCCGTTGTGCTGGTGGTGGCCATCGCCCACCGGACGGCCCGCCCGGTTTGGGCCCTGGAGCCGGTGATTGAGGCGATGGGGAAGTACAAAGCCTGCAATCTGACCATGATCGACCAGACCGGCGTGGCCTACGACCTGTGGGCGAAGGCGGAGCCCTCGGGCGAGCTCTCCAGCGAACTCACCATGCGGGGCGGCAACGGCTCGGCGATCTGGGTCCGGGAAGGCCGGACCTATTATTACGACCCGCGGTCCAGCACCGTAGAGGTCGACGACGCCAAGACCGCCGGCTTCTCCCCCTGGCTCGGACCCGAGTTGATGAAGATGATCGCCAAAGCCAACGACGCCCGGACGGCCTACGCCACGGATCCCGCCACGGGCCGCGATCTCGTCGTGATGACGGGGAACCTGGCCACTGCGGCTGGCCCCATTTCCTGGTCTATTGAATTCGACAAGGAGTCCAAACTGCCCGTCGCGTTCAAGCAATGGGCCAACCTGAAGCGAAGCGGCGCCCCGGCCCTCTCGATCCTCCGAATCGTTTACTACCAGGAGGCGCCGAAGGGCGCGCTGACGGTGGACGTGCCCGCGAATGCGATCTACGTCCCGAAGCCCATCATTCTCCCGGAGGCGAATCTCGCCCTGCTGGACCGCAATCCGAATCAGGGCGTCCCGGCGGACGGTTTGACGCGCGAGCAGGCTGCCCGCGAGATTCTGGAACGGGTCTACCGGGCGGCGATCGAGGGCGATCTGCCGGCCATCCGGCGGCTGTGTCCGTTGACCGCAAGCTGGAGCGACGAGCTGCTGCGGATGGTCATCCTGCACGAGGAGGAAGGCAAACGCGTCGCCGCGGTGGTCAGTATTGGGGCCATCGTGCGGGAAGGCTCGAACCGCCTGGGGACATTCGTTGTGGCGCCCGTCCGCCTGCGGTCCCGGGACGGCCGGCTTTGGGATGAGAAGCAGATCGTGCAGTTCCGCAGCACCGGCGGCCGGGAATCATGCGTGGTCTACGGTCCCTATGGGATGCTCTCGGAGGTGAAGTAGACCGTGGGTGGCGGCGCCATCGCCGGACAGCCGGAGATGCAACCCCGCCCCACCCGTCCCCGAATCGCGTAATAATAGGAAAAGCACCCGCCGACCGCCGGAATAGCGGCCATTCAGCCGCTTGTCCCCCGGTCTGTGCCCACCGAAGGCGTGGTGTGAATTGACACAGCCTTCGACGGGCCGCTACTATGGTGTTACTGCAAGTCTCGAACGGAGAAGGTCTGTCTTGATGAAAACCGAAATTCCGTCCATGAACGGGTTTGTGCGTCAGTGGCACGTGATCGATGCCGAAGGCGCCGTACTCGGCCGGGTGGCCAGTAAAGCGGCCATGCTGCTGATGGGCAAAACCAAGCCCACTTATACTCCGTTCCTGGACACTGGCGATCACGTGATCGTGATCAACGCAGCGAAAGTCCGGCTCACGGGCCGGAAAGAAGAACAAAAAATGTATCGCCGCCACTCCGGCTATCCGGGCGGATTGACGGAAGTTGAAGCCCGCAAGATGCGCGCGACCCGTCCCGCCAAGATGATCGAAGACGCGATCTCCGGGATGTTGCCGAAGACCAAGCTGGGCAAGCAGATGTATCGCAAGCTGAAGGTCTATTCCGGCGATAAGCATCCGCACCAGGCGCAGAAACCGGTCGCGCTGGCGGTCTAGTAAGCTTGGCGGTCTAGTAAGCGAGGAACAGTGGCAGCTTTGGTTCAACATTTGGGAACGGGCCGGCGCAAGACGTCGGTTGCGCGTATTTTCTTGCGTCCGGGGAAGGGCCAGATCAAAGTCAACGGCCGGACCTTCGAGAACTATTTCATGAACGACGCCGCGCGGTACATCGTGCGCCAGCCCCTGCTGGCCACTGAAACCGCCGACAAGTTCGACGTTTTGATCCTCGCCAGCGGCGGCGGATTGACTGGCCAGGCGGGCGCCGCCCGTCTGGGCATCGCTCGCGCGCTGATCGAATTCAACTCCGAACTGCGCGGAAAGCTGAAGCAGCTCGGATTTTTGAGCCGGGATTCCCGGCAGCACGAACGGAAGAAGTACGGACAGAAGGGCGCTCGCCGCCGGTTCCAGTTCTCCAAGCGCTAACCCGCTCGGGAACCTCTCCATTCCTCGCTTGCCGTCTTTCCTGGAACAGTTTGGGTGGTAGCGCTGGCTGCCACCCGGCCATTCCCTGGCCGGGAGCCATCTACCTTCCGCACCTGACACCCTCCCCCGGGCAAATCTCGCTTTGGACCGCCCGCGGGAGTACGAACGATCGAAGGAGGCTTTTTGCCGTCAATCAGCATGAAAGAACTGCTCGAAGCGGGCGTTCACTTCGCGCACCAGACCAAGCGCTGGAATCCAAAGATGAAAGAGTACATCTTTGGCGAACGCAACGGGATCTACATCACCGACCTGCAGAAGACGCTGAAGCTGTTCAAGGCCTCCATG
>JAFDVZ010000026.1 GCA_018268715.1 Acidobacteriota bacterium
CGCGGGGTGAAGTCACAGGCTAGGTGGCGAGGGAGCCGGTGAAATGGAGTGAACCAGGTCCGACAGGGTTCGCCGCGTGGTGGGCTCGTGCGGTTGGGCGGCGTATCCGACGGGCAGAATCGCGACGGGGATGACGCCCGCGGGCGCGCCGATGAGGCGGGCGACGGCGGCGGGATCGAACGCTCCGACCCACACCGTCGCGAGCGATTGCGCCGTGGCGGCCAACATCGCGAATGTACAGGCGATAGCGGCGTCCTGGAGGGCGAAGGTCCGGGCGCCTTCGGCTCCGAGCTGGTCTTCCGAGCGCGACGGATTCGAGCAGAATATGAGCACCACCGGAGCCTGGCCCACGAACGTCTGGTTCCACGTGGCGGCGGCGATGGCGGCGGCCTGCTCGCGGCCTTGCGCGATGTAGATCTCGTAGCTTTGCGCGTTCAGCGCCGAGGGAGCGCCGTTGGCGGCGGCCAGGATGGCGTCCAGTTTGTCCTTGTCGACGGGCGTGGGCGCGAATGCCCGGATGGAGTGGCGGGCGTCGAGGACGGCGAAGAATTCCATAATCTCCTGCGGCGGCTGGCGGACGCTGAGAGCGTTGACAGCCCCTGTTCGAGAGTTTAAGATCGCGTTAGTCGTCATCACAAGTCCCCGGAGGGTCTCGAGACCATGCCCAAGGAGTTTTTTCTTAGAGCGCTCGGCCAGGGTGACCCCGCATTGCTCGAGGAACTGATGGCGGATTGCGACGAGGTTCAGTTCGCCGCGGGCCAGATCATCTTTCACGAGCATGAGGAGTGCGATCAGTTCTTCATGATCCTGTCGGGAAGGGTCGAACTGGAGTTCGATGTCCTGGGCCGCATGATCGCGCTCGAGGAGTTGGGGCCGGGCGACGAATTGGGATGGTCGAGCCTGCTGATGCGGGAGGGCAAGAAGTTTCAGGCGCGGGCCGTGTCTCCAGTGCATGCGCTGGCCTTCGACGCCGCCAAGCTGATGGACACTTGCGTGAAGCACCCGGCCTTCGGCTTCGGGTTGACGCGGCGGTTGCTCGAGGTCGTCTCTCGACGGCTGCACGCCACTCGCCTGCAACTGGTGGAGGCGTACAAGGAGAAGGCCCGGGCCGCGGGCTGAGCCGCCGTCCTCCGTTCAATGGGACAATGAAAGCGTCATGAACGGAGTGAAAACGGCGCTGTTGTTGGGCCTGCTGAGCGGCATCCTGCTTCTGGGCGGCCAGGCTCTGGCGGGTCGCCGCGGCGTCGAAATCGCGTTATTCATCGCCATCGCGATGAACTTCATCAGCTATTTCTTTTCCGAGAAGATCGCGCTCTCCATGTATTCGGCGCAGCCGGTGACGCCCCAGGAGAATTCGGACGTCTACGCGCGCGTGTATCCGATTGTCGCCGGGTTGTGCCAGAACATGGGGCTGCCGATGCCCAGGCTGTGGATCATCCCCGACATGTCGCCGAACGCCTTCGCCACGGGGCGCAATCCGTCGCATTCGTCGGTGGCGTTCACCGAGGGCATCCTGCAATTGATGAACGACCGCGAACTGGCCGGAGTCATCGCGCATGAGTTGGGCCACGTGCTGCACCGCGACATCCTGATCAGCTCCGTGGCGGCGACGCTGGCCGCGGCCATCACGCGGCTGGCCTGGATGGGCATGTTCTTCGGCGGCGGCCGCGACCGAGACGACGAACGCGGCGGGGAGTTCGGCGGGATCTTCATGCTGATCCTGGCGCCCATCGCGTCGATGCTGATTCAGATGGCGATCTCGCGCAGCCGCGAGTATTCGGCCGATGCGGCGTCGGCCAAGTACACGGGCAACCCCGACGGGCTGATCAACGCGCTGCGGAAGCTCGAGACGGGGTCGCGGCGGTTCCCCATGGACGCCGATCCGGCCACCGCGCACATGTTTATCATCAAGCCGTTCACGGGCTCGAGCCTGATGAACCTGTTTTCCACCCATCCTTCCACCGAACAGCGGATCGCCCGCCTGGAGGCGCTGCGATAACGCCAACCGTACGGGTCTCAGCCAAGGGCGCGTCGCGCATCGCTTCCGGGCACCCTTGGATTTTTTCGAGCGATGTGCAGGACCGCGGCGGCGCGGCGCCGGGCGACGCCGTGCGCGTGGTCGACCATAAGCGCAAGTTCGCGGGGGTGGCGCATTACAGCTCGACCTCGCAGATTTCGCTGCGCCTGCTGAGCCATCGCGACGAGGCGATCGACGGAGCGTTCTATCGCGGGCGCATCGCGCAGGCGCTTGAATACCGGCGGCGGGTGGTGAGCGATTCCGACGCCTATCGCGTGGTGTTCAGCGAAGGCGACCTGCTGCCCGGCCTGATCATCGACCGGTACGCCGGTGCGGTGGTGATCCAAACGCTCGATCAGGGCATGGACCGGGCTCTACCCGAGATCCTGGCGGCGGTGGGCGAACTGATGGCGCCCGATACGATCGTGCTGCGCAACGATGTCGCGGTGCGGGAGCGGGAATCGCTGCCGGTGGAAAAGAAGGTGTTGGCGGGCGACGCTTCGGCGCCGGTCCCAATCCGCATGAACGGCTTCACGTTCCACGCCGACCTGATGGGCGGACAGAAGACGGGCGTCTATCTGGACCAGCGGGAAAACTACGCGGCCGCGGCCAGGTTCGCGCGCGGGCGGGTGCTTGATTGCTTCACTTCGAGCGGCGGATTCGCCTTGCACGCGGCGGCGCGCGCCGACACGGTGATAGGGATCGACTCGTCGGCCCACGCCGTGGAGCTGGCGCGATCGAACGCTGCGGCCAACGGCGTCGGCAACATCGAATTCCGGCAGGCCGACGTGTTCGACTTTCTCGCCTCCGAGGCGCATGGCCGGCGCAGCTATGGAACCATCGTGCTGGACCCGCCGGCGTTCGCCAAATCGCGGGGCACGGTGGACGGCGCGGCTCGCGGATACAAGGAGATCAACCTGCGCGCGCTGCGTCTGCTTGAAAAGGGCGGCGTACTGGTCACCTGTTCCTGCTCGCATCACATGAGCGAGGCGATGCTGGCCGAGTTAGTCGCCGAGGCGGCGCTCGACGCGGGCCGGACTCTGCGAGTCATCGACAGACGGATTCAGGCGTCGGATCATCCTATCCTGCTGACCGTGCCCGAGACCTTGTACTTGAAATGCCTTGTCTTACAGGCGCTCGATTAGCGTATTGGCCGAAAGTATGAGCGCCTTTCCTTCGGCGATCTGGTAGCCTATGGTTTCATGGATACGGCAGTCTCCCTCAAGAAGACCCCGCTGAATGCGGTTCATCGGGCGGCGGGCGCCCGCATGGTCGACTTCGGCGGATGGGACATGCCGGTCCAGTACACCGGAATTATCGACGAACATCAGACCGTCCGGCAGCGCGTGGGATTGTTCGACGTCTCTCACATGGGAGAGATCGAGATCCGCGGTCCGGAGGCGCTCAACCTGGTCAATTATGTTTCGACGAACAACGCGGCGAAACTCAAGATCGGACAGGCGCAATATTCGGGCCTGCTGTATGAGCACGGCGGGTTCGTGGATGACATCCTGGTGCACAAGGTGGACGACGACCACTTCTTCCTGTGCGTGAATGCGTCGAACCAGGAGAAGGATTACGACTACATCTCCACGATGAATCGCGGATTCAAGGCGACCGTGGAGTTCGCCGGTGACCGCTACGCGCAGATCGCCGTGCAGGGGCCGCGCGCTTTGGAGACGCTCGCCAAGCTGACGCGAACGAATCTTGCGGCGATCCGCTATTACTGGTTCGCCGACGGCGAGGCGGCGGGAATTCCCGCGCGGATTGCGCGCACCGGCTACACGGGCGAGGACGGATTCGAGGTGTATGTGGCGCCGGACGAGGCCGTGAAGCTGTGGCTGGCGCTGCTTGAGGCGGGTCAGGAGTTCGGCATCGCGCCGGCCGGCCTGGGCGCTCGCAATACGCTGCGGCTGGAGGCGAAGATGGCGTTGTACGGACACGAGATCAACGCCTCGATCACGCCGTACGAGGCCGATCTGGCCTGGATCGTCAAGATGGACAAGGGCGATTTCCTGGGGCGCGAGGCGCTGGCCAAACAGCAGGCGGCCGGAATCACGCGGAAGTTGACGGGATTTGAAATGCGCGGCCGCGGCATTGGGCGCGACGGCTACGAAGTGCAGGTGGATGGCCAGCCGGCGGGCTGGGTGACCAGCGGCGGGCCCGCGCCGTCGTTGAACAAGAACATCGGACTTTGCTATTTACCCGTGGGCCTGGCCGAACCGGGGCGCACGATTCATATCATGATTCGCAATCAGCCAGTCGAGGCAGTTACGGCGCCGACGCCGTTTTACAAGCGAGCCAAATGACTACTTATCCGGAAGATCTGTATTACACCAAGGAACACGAGTGGGTCCGTGTCGAGGGCCAGTCCGCGACCATCGGGATCACCGACCACGCGCAAAGCGAACTCGGCGACATTGTCTATGTCGACCTTCCGCAGCCGGGCGCCACGATCGAACAGGGCAAGACGTTCGGATCCGTTGAATCGGTTAAGGCCGTATCCGACGTGTACGCGCCGGTGTCCGGAGAGGTTGCCGAAGTCAACCAAACGCTGGCGACGAACCCGGAAAAGCTGAATGAGGATCCGCATGGGGAAGCCTGGCTTGTTAAAATCAAACTAACGGCTCCGGATGAAATAAAACAGCTTCTCTCCGCCGCTGACTATCAGAAATACATCGGCGCCTAAGAACAGCGGGACGTTCCGGACGGCTCGCGGATTCACAACGCGCGCCGCCTGGAACCCAGCTTGCGCTACTTACCGAAATCCGACATCGAACGCCGCGAGATGCTTGACGCCATTGGCGCCGAAAGTCTCGAGAGTCTTTTCAGCCACTTACCGGAGGACGTCCGGCTGGCGCGTCCGCTGAACATCGCGGCGGGCAAATCCGAGTACGAAATCGTCGACTATTTCCGCGCGCGCGGCGGGGAAACCGCGAATGGTTACGCGAGTTTCCTGGGCGCGGGCGTCTATAGCCATTACCGCCCGGTGATGGTGGACACAGTGGTTTCTCGCGGCGAGTTCCTTACTTCCTACACGCCGTATCAGGCCGAAATTTCGCAGGGCATCCTCACCACCATCTTCGAATTCCAGACCATGATCTGCCAGTTGACGGGCATGGACGTCGCCAACGCGTCGATGTACGACGGCTCCACCGCCGTACCCGAGGCGGCGATGATGGCGGCCCGCGTCACCGGGCGCGACCGCGTGCTGGTGTCGCGCGCCGTGCATCCGGAGTATCGCGAAGTTCTCGCCACCTACGCCAGCCGCCAGGGCATGCCGGTGGAGGAGATCGCCTACGACGCGGCGACAGGCTCGGTCGATCTGGAGGACCTGGAGCGCAAGCTGGATACGAAGACCGCGGCCGTCATCATCCAGTCGCCGAACTTCTTCGGCGCGGTGGAGAACGTGAAGAAGGCCGCCGCGCTCGCGCACGCCAAGGGCGCGCTGCTCGTGTACGTCTTCGCCGAGGCCGTATCGCTGGGGCTGCTCGAACCGCCTCGCGACGCCGACATCGTGGTGGGCGAGCTGCAATCGTTCGCCATCACGCCGAGTTACGGCGGGCCGTTCGCGGGCATCATCGCGGCGAAGGAGAAGTTCCTGCGCCAGATGCCCGGCCGCCTGGTGGGCGAATCGAAAGACGTAAACGGAAACCGGGCGTTTTGTTTGACGCTGTCGACGCGCGAGCAGCACATCCGGCGCGAGAAGGCCACCTCCAACATCTGCACGAACCAGGCGCTGGTGGCGCTGATGGCCACCGTCTTCATGAGCGTCTACGGCAAGCAGGGGCTGCGCGAACTGGCCCAGCAGAATCTTTCCAAGGCGCACTACCTGGCCTCGAAGCTGCCGGTGCGGTTCAGCGGACCGTTCTTCAACGAGTTCGTAGTGAAGCCGGGCCGCCGGACGCCGGCCGAGGTGAACGGCGAACTGCTGGGGAAGAAGATCATCGGCGGATTGGACCTGGAGCGGTTCTATCCGGAGTTGAAGGGCTCCGTGCTGGTGTGTTGCACGGAGATGGTGACGCGGTCGCAGATGGACGAGGTCGCGCGGGCGTTTGGAGCCGGGGAGTAGCCACATGGTCAAGAAAGTCAGATCCCACATCACGCAGAATGAGCCGCTGCTGTTTGAGCGCTCCTCGCCAGGCAAGAAGGGCTATCAACTGCCCGATCTCGACGTCCCGACCGTGAGCGCCGAGGAAGCGCTGGGCGCGGACAACACGCGCGCCGAAATCGAGGATTTCCCGGAAGTGAGCGAGGTGGACGTCATCCGCCACTTCACGCGGCTTTCGACGTGGAATTACGCGATCGATTTGGGCTGCTATCCGCTGGGCTCCTGCACGATGAAGTACAACCCGCGGGTGAACGAACTGGTGGCGCGTACGGAGGGCCTGGCCTGGGCGCATCCGTATCAGCCGGAGTCGCTCGCGCAGGGGGCCATGGAGGTGATGGCCGCGCTTGAAGCAGCGCTGGCCGAGATCACCGGCATGGACGCGGTGACGCTGCAGCCGGCCGCCGGCGCGCATGGCGAATACACGGGACTGCTGCTGACGCGCGCGCTGCTCGAATCGCGGGGCAACCCCCGGAAGAAGATCCTCGCGCCCGATTCGGCGCATGGCACCAATCCCGCCACGGCCACCATGGCCGGCTACGCGGTGGAGAACATCAAGTCCAACGACCGCGGCGTGATTTCGCCGGAGACGCTGGCGGCGGCGGTGAATGAGGATGTGGCCGCGTTGATGGTGACCAATCCCAACACGCTGGGCGTGTTTGAGGAGGAGATCCGGAAGATCGCCGACATCATGCACTCCAAGGGCTGCATGGTGTACATGGACGGCGCGAATATGAACGCGCTGGTGGGCATCGCGCGGCCGGGCGACTTCGGCGTCGACGTGATGCACCTGAACCTGCACAAAACGTTTTCGACTCCGCACGGCGGCGGCGGTCCGGGCGCCGGCGCGGTGGCGGTGCGGTCGCACCTGGAGCCGTTTCTGCCAGGGCCTCGGCTGAAGCGGGTGGGCGAGGCGTGGTCGTGGAATTACGACCTGCCGCAGTCGATCGGGCGTGTGCGCGCCTTCTACGGGAACTTCGGCGTGCTGGTGCGGGCGCTCGCCTACATCATGGCGCACGGCGGTCCGGGATTGCGCCTGGCGACGATGGACGCGGTGCTCAACGCCAATTACGTGCGCAAGCTGCTGGAGCCCTACTACGAGATCGCCTACAAGGCGCCCAGCATGCACGAGTGCGTGTTCAGCGACGACCGTCAGGCGGCCAAGGGCGTGCGCACCGGCGACATCGCCAAGCGCATGATCGATTACGGCTTTCACCCCTACACGGTGAGCTTCCCGCTGATCGTGCACGGCGCGTTGATGATCGAGCCGACCGAGACCGAGGGCAAGGCGGAACTCGACCAGATGGCCGAGGCGCTGATTGCCATCGCCGATGAAGTGGAGAAGGATCCGCAGATGGTGCTGAAGGCGCCGCATACCACCCGCACCGGCCGTGTCGATGAAGTGGGGGCGGCCCGCAAGCCCGTGCTGCGCTGGAAGCGGAGCTAGCGCGTCTGTCCAAGGCCGAGCGGCTGTTGAACCTGGTCCAGATTCTGCGCGGATACCGCTATCCGGTCCCGGGCGCGAAACTGGCGGCGGAACTGGGCGTCAGCCTGCGTACACTGTACCGTGACATCGCCGCGCTTCAGCAACAGGGCGCGAGCATCGACGGAGAACCCGGCCTCGGCTACATGCTGCGGCCTGGGTTCCTGCTGCCGCCCTTGATGTTCACCGAGGATGAGATCGAGGCGCTGGTGCTCGGGTCGCGCTGGGTCGCTGGCCGCACCGATCCCCGGCTGCGCGCCGCCGGCCGCAACGCGCTGATCAAGATCGCCGCCGTGCTGCCTGACGATCTGCGCAGGCTTCTGCATGGGACCACGCTGCTCGCGGGTCCGCCCGACGCGGCCCAGGAAACCGTCGATGTCGCCGAGTTGCGCGCCGCCATCCGCTCCGGCAGGAAGGCGTCGATCCGATACCGCGATCTCAAGGACGTTGACACCCAGCGCACCGTGTGGCCGTTCGCGCTCGCCTACTTCGACCGCGCGCGAGTGCTCGCGGCATGGTGCGAGACCCGCCGCGGTTTCCGCCACTTCCGCGCGGACCGGATCCTGTCGCTTGAGGTTCTGGCCGAGCGCTACCCGCGTTCCCGGCAGGCGTTGCTGGCGGAGTGGCGGGAAGCGCAGGGCATCCCCGCTGCTGACAAAAGATGACAGCATCCGGCGCTATCGTTTCCCTATGATCCAACCGAATTTCGTGATCCTGTTCGTCGCCAATCCGCCGGACAGCGCCGCGTTCTACTCCGGCCTGCTGGGCAAACAACCGGTCGAAAACTCCGCAACATTCGCCATGTTCATCCTGGACAACGGCTGGAAACTGGGACTCTGGGCGAAGCACAACGTCGAGCCGGCCGCTACCGTCACGGGCGGCGGAACGGAAGTGGTGTTCACCGTTGGCAGCTACGACGCGGTGCGCGAAGCCTGCGCGGAATGGACCGCGCGCGGCCTCCCCATCGCGCAACCGGTGACGCAGATGGACTTCGGCCTGACGTTCGTCGCGCTCGATCCCGACGGCCATCGGCTACGGGTGTTCGCGCGTCCGCCCGCCTAGCAAAGCGGGTGGCAGGGGCGCGTTCGGATAAGATGGACTCACCTGGGTCCCATGATCGCGCCTCTCCGAAACTCCTCTGTCTCGATGCTTCTGTTCTCGTTGGCCGCGTGCGCCGCGGCGGTTCTGCCGGACGGGCCCGGCAAGGCGGAGACGGTCCGCTTGTGCGGCAAGTGCCACTCGCTCGATCAGACGGTTTCGCTGCGCCAGGGACGCGCCGCCTGGACCGAAACGGTCTCCAAAATGGTGAACCTGGGGGCGCAGGGCACGGACTCGGAGTTGACCCGTGTCCTCGACTACCTGACGAGGTCTTACGGGACGCCCGGCGGTCCCAAGGAAGCGTCGGGGACGCCCGCCGTGATGCCGGAGTCGAGCGCACCGGCGGCGCCGCGCGCAGCCATCGCAAAGGAAGCGGCCCTCCCAACGGGCGGCATCGTGGCCAGCGCCGCCGAAGAGTGGCGGACCTACGGCCACGACCCCGGAGGCATGCGATTCTCGCCGCTCCAGCAGATCACAGCCGGGAACGTTGGCCGGCTAAAGATCGCCTGGGTGTATCACATGAAGCCCGCCGGATTCACGGCGCCCGCCGCGCCGTCTACGGACAGCAGGGCTCCCGTGGGACACGAGCCGCCCCGGGTCCAGTTCGGCTCGGGCTTCCGGCCCAGCGAGGCGACGCCGCTGGTGGTCAACGGCATCCTGTACATCGCCACGCCGTACTCGCGCGTGGCGGCGATCGACCCGGTGAACGGCGCCGAGCTGTGGTCCTACAAACTACCCTCGGGCAGCCCGTCGACGCGCGGGCTCGAGTATTGGGCGGGCGACGGCAAGACCGCCGCGCAGGTGGTGTTCGGGTCCACCGACGGCAAGCTCTACTCGCTTGACGCGCGCACCGGCAGGCCGAACAACGCCTTCGGGGACAAAGGCGCTGTGAACATGAACACCGCCGACGTCATGCGCGGACTGCCGGGCCGCAACGCGCTGACGTCGCCGCCCATCGTGTACCGGAACCTGGTGATCGCCGGCGGCACGACCCAGGAGAACCCGCCGCACGGACCCGCGGGCGACGTGCGGGCGTGGGACCTTCGCACCGGTAAGCTCGCCTGGACGTTCCACTCCATCCCGAGGCCCGGCGAGCCATTCCACGACACCTGGGGCGGCGACAGTTGGAAGAACCGGACCGGCGTGAACGTGTGGGGCCTGCTGACCGTGGATGAGAAGCGGGGCATCATCTACATGCCGTTCGGCGCTCCTTCGGTGGACCAGTACGGCGGCGACCGCCCCGGCGACAACCTGTTCGGCACCAGCCTGGTAGCCGCCGACGCGAACACGGGCCGCTACCTGTGGCATTTCCAGGTGGTCCATCATGACATCTGGGACGCCGACATGACCGCGGCCCCGGCGCTGATCGACGTGAAACGCGGCGGCCGGACGATCCCGGCGGTAGTCGCGATGAACAAGACCGGCATGGTGTTTCTGCTCGACCGCGTCACGGGCAAGCCGATTTATGGAGTGGAGGAGCGGCCCGCGCCGCCCAGCGAGGTCCCGCTCGAGCGCGCCTCGAAGACCCAGCCGTTTCCGCTGAAGCCGCCGCCGCTCGCGCGCATGAGCTTCGCGAAGGAGGACATCGCCACCGTCACGCCCGAACTGGAAGCCGCTTGCCACAAGCTCATCGAAGGGATGCAGTTGGGCGGACCGTTCCTGCCGCCCGCCTACAACCGCCTGCGCGTGCAGTTCCCCGGCAATCACGGTGGCGTGAACTGGGGCGGGACGTCTTTCAGTCCGGAACTCGGCTACCTGTTCGCGAATGTGAACGAGTTGGGCCAGGTGTCCGGCCTGCGGGACCACGATCCGAAAACGGGCGCCGCGATGGCGAACGGGCAGGGCAATCGAGTGGATCCCGACGGGCCGTACGAAGGCGTCCCTGGCGGCGGACGGTTCAGCATTCGCGGTCCCGGCACGCAGCAGCTTCCTTGCCAGCAGCCGCCCTGGGGCGAGTTGGCGGCGGTGAATGTGAACACGGGCGAAATCGCCTGGAAGACGCGGCTGGGCGTCACCGACGGACTGCCGGAGGGCCAGCGCGACACGGGCCGTCCCGGCAATGGCGGCACAATTGCGACGGCGGGCGGGCTGGTGTTCGTCGGCGCCACCGACGACGCTCGTTTCCGGGCTTTCGACGCGCGAACCGGCAAGGAGTTGTGGACGGTGAAGCTGCCCGGCGCGGCCGAAGCGACTCCGATGACCTACCTGGGCCGCGACGGCCGCCAGTACGTGGTGATCGCGGCTACGGGAGGAGGGTTCTTCGGCAACCCGGTGACCGGCGACAGCATCGTCGCATTCGCGTTGGACGGCGCGCCAACGCGATAATAGGTGCGTGGCGTCCCAACCGGTCTCTCATGTACCGCCCGAGGACTATCTCGCCTTTGAGCGGGCAGCCGAGACCAAGCACGAGTACATCGACGGTGAGATCGTCGCGATGGCGGGCGGCAGTCCGAAACACGGATTGCTCGCGCTGAACACCGCCGCGCAATTCCGGCTGCGTGCGGCGGGCGGGAGTTGCATTCCTTTCAACTCGGATGTTCGGGTCGCCGTGCAATGGGATCGGTTGATTACCTATCCGGACGTCTTTGTCGTCTGCGGGGAAGTTCAGTACACCGACGAGCGCCGCGACACCATCACGAACCCGAAAGTCATCGTCGAAGTGCTCTCGCCCAGCACGCGCAACTACGACCGCGGCGCCAAGAGCTACCTCTACCGCCAACTCCCCTCGCTCGCCGAATACCTCCTGATCGAGCACGACGCCCCCGAAGTCGAAACCTACCGCCGGCTGCCCAACAACCACTGGGAAATCGAAACGGTCCGCGGCCTCGACGCAACGGTCCGGATCGAGTGCCTCGGCTGGGACCTACCGCTCGCCGAAATCTATCGCGACACTGAACGTTTGTAACAACTTCCAAACATTTCTGTGATATTCTGTTGTCGTGCTCACGGCCACGTGCGACCCCGGCGTCGAGGAGTTCAAGACCCGGACGTTCGATAAGCTGAAGACCGTACGCTGCCCGGTGCACCACCAGATCCCCCGCCTCCGCATCGAAGGCGCGACCCTCCGCGAAGTCCGCATCACCATGTCCGCCTGTTGCAACCGCCTGGCCGAGCTCGCCAACAAAGCTATCGCCTCCTGAGGGGCGTTACCATTGAGCTGTGACTGTTTCGAATCCCCTGTCGTACCTGTCTGAGCAGCTCGAATCGTGGCGCCAGGCGGGCACGTACCAACGGCTGCGGCAGCTTGAATCGCCCTGCGAACCCGTCAGCCGGTTCGACGGCCGTGAGGTCATCAACCTCGCGTCGAACAACTACCTCGGCCTCGCGAACCACCCGAAACTCGTGGAAGCGGCGATCGCGGCCGCCAGGAAGTATGGCGCCGGATCGGGCGCGGTCCGCACCATCTCCGGCACCATGAGCATCCACATGGAGCTCGAACATCGCATCGCGGCGTTCAAGAAGGTGGAGGCCTGCGTCGTGTTCCAGTCGGGCTTCGCCGCCAACGCGGGCACAGTGTCGGCGATCCTCGGACCCGAGGACCACATCGTCTCCGACGAGTTGAACCACGCGAGCATCATCGACGGTTGCCGTCTCTCGCGGGCCAAAATCCACGTGTTCCCGCACAAGGACGCCGCGCGCGCCGAAGCGATCCTCGCCGAACTCGCCTCCGCGTCCGGCCGGAAGCTGCTGATCACCGACGGCGTCTTCTCGATGGACGGCGACATTGGCCCCCTCCCCGCCCTGGTGGAAGCAGCCGAAAAGCACGGCGCGATCATGATGATCGACGACGCGCATTCCTCGGGCGTATTGGGCCGCAACGGCCGCGGCACGGTGGACCATTTCGGCATGCACGGCCGCGTCGGCATCCAGGTGGGCACGTTGTCCAAAGCCGTCGGAGTGCTGGGCGGCTACGTCTGCGGCAGCAAGGACCTGATCGAATTCCTGTACCATCGCGCCAGGCCCTTCCTGTTCTCGACCTCGCATCCGCCGGCCGTCGCCGCCGCCTGCCTGGCCGCCTTCGACATCCTCGAACAGGAGCCCGAACGCATCGAGCGTCTCTGGGATAACACCCGCTACTTCAAGGCCGCGCTCCACGGCGCCGGCTTTTCCACCGGCCAAAGCGAAACCCCCATCACGCCGATCATGGTGGGCGAAGCCGCCGCGGCGCACCAGTTCTCGCGCGAGTTGTTCGAAGAAGGCGTCTACTCCACCGGCATCGGCTTCCCCACCGTGGCCAAGGGCAAGGCCCGCATCCGCGCCATGGTGAGCGCCGCGCACACGCGCGACATGCTCGACCGCGCAGTGGAAATCCTTACTCGGGTTGGGAAGCGGATGGGCCTTCTGACCGCTCAATCCGTCTGATCTCGACGTCGGAAATCGCGATCGCGCCCGTGGGAATCATCGCTTCCAGCACGGGCGCGAGGCGCGCGATGTTCTCCGCCGTATCCACGACAATCACCACCACCGGCTCGTCCGGATCCGTCAGCCGGCGCCGCTGGATGCGGCCCGTTTCCCCATAGCCTTCCAGGCCCGAAACCACCGTCGCGCCGGCGATGTGCATCTGGCGGCAACGGTCGACGATGGCCTCATAAAGCGGCTTGCCCTCGCAACGGTCGGCCCGCCCGAGGTGGGCGCGCAGCAGCTTACCCTGCATCGGAAACGCTCCGCACGATGCGCGTCATTTCGACGTCGGAGATGACGATCAGGCCGTCGCCCAACATGCCGGCGATGGCGTCGGCCGCGGCCGTGATCTTCTCGGGCGAATCGATCACGCTGATGACGATGGGCAGGTCGCGAGACAGGTGGAAGAAGCTGCGCCGGTGGGTATGTCCCTTGGCGCCGTAGCCCAGAATGCCGCGATAGACGGTGGCGCCGGCCACCTCCATCGCTCGCAGGCGTTTGACGATGGCGTCGTAGAGCGGCTCCCCGCCCTCCTGGTCGGCTTCCCCCAGGAACACGCGCATCATCTTCGCGGGCGTGCGCCGGACCTCGTGCGGCTTGGGCGGCTCCGGCGCGGCGGCCGAGGCGCTACGGATCACCACCGTGTCCTGCACCTCGATCAAGCCATCGGTGACGATCTCGTTCAACGCGGGCAGTAGCGCGTCCACCTTGTCGGCGCGATCGACAAACTCGATGCGGATCGGCAGGTGTTCGGCCAGATACTCCGAACGTTGCGTGTGCAGCACGCCGCCCGACCCGTATCCCGCTATCGCGCGCGACGCCGTCGCCCCCGCAATGCCGCGATGCTTCAGGAATTCGAGAACGGCCTCGTACAGCGACCCATGCCGGTAGCGCGCATCCTCATTAATGTACAGCGTGACCTTCTTGGCCGGCCCTGGAGAAAGCATGTCCTCTCCTATCGCCTGCTAGCCACTATAACGCCCAGCCAGACGCCCAGATAGCCCAGCGCCACGCTGCCCGCAACGTAGCCCAGCGCCAGCCAGTGCCCCCCGTTGCGCGCCGTCTGGAACGTCTCGTACTCGAAGCTGGAAAACGTCGTGTAGCCGCCCAAAAATCCCACCACCAGCAGCAATCGCCAGTTCGGATTCGGCGCGTAGCGTTCGGTCAGCAGCGTCATCAACAGGCCGATCAGAAACGACCCGGTGACGTTGATTGCGAACGTGCCGAGCGGGAACCGCCCGCCGAAGCGCTGCGTGATCACGGTCCCGACAAGGTAGCGGATCACCGATCCGGCGCCTCCGCCAGCCGCCACTGCGAGTAGTTTCATCAAGGCTTTCGCTACCCGTCAGTGTCGCACGGATAACCGCCTCCACCTTGTAGTACGATGATGCTTTCACCTTAAAGCCAACGCCAACCAGGCGCTACCTTTGCGTTTTGTGGAGTTTCCAGTGAACCGGGCCTTATTGTCCTTCATGCTCGCCGCGGCGCTTTGGCAGGGCGCGGCCAGCGCACAAAACGAACCCAAACTCGAGATCGGATTCGAGCAGCGGGTTCGCAATGAGAATTGGAACAACATCTTCGACTGGAACGATAAAACCGACGATCAACGCAACCAGATCCGTTGGCGCACCCGTCTGTGGACCACGATTCCCGTCTCCCGTCACGTGGATGTGGCGGTTGGACTGGTGCAGGAGACCAACCAGATCATCGTGGCTCGCGCCCCGTGGAAGCTCGATGAAATCGTCTTCGAACGCGCCTATGTCGACTTCAAGGACGTGTTCGTCAAAGGGCTGTCCCTGCGCGTGGGCCGTCAGGACCTGATCCGCGGCGAGGGCACGATGATGCTCGAAGGCAACGCGTGGGACGGCTCCCGGTCCATTTATATGAACGCCGCCGTGCTCGGTTACGCCTTCGGTAAGACGAAGGTGGAGTTGATCGGCATCGACGATCCGGCCCGCGACCGCTTCCTGCCGCGGATTCACGACCAGCATCGCCTGCTCACCGAATGGGACGAGCAGGCCATCGGCGCCTACGTCACCCACAAGCCGCGCAAGGACACCGACCTTGAAGCCTACTACTTCCTGAAGAAGGAGGTTCACGACACTCGCGCCGCCACGAACGCGCAGTTCCAGCCGGATCGCCACCTGAACTACGTCGGTGCGCGAGGCGTCCGCCGCTTCGGCGACGGCTGGTCAGCCAACGGCGAGGCGGCCATCCAGCGCGGCCACGATCACGCCGCGCGCGAAATCACCGGATGGGCGGCGAACGGCTACTTCAAGAAGATCTACGCGAAGGCGCGCACGCAGCCCTACGTGATGGGCGGATACTGGGCCTTTTCGGGCGACGATCCGAACACAAAAGGGAAGGTGGAAGGTTGGGATCCCCTGTTCGGACGCTGGCCCAAGTGGAGCGAACTCTACATTTACAGCCAGTTCCGCGAGCAGGGCGTCGCCTACTGGACCAACACAGGCATGACTCAGTTGGAGGCCGCTTTCAAACCCTGGAAGCCGATCCTGTGGCGGTTCACGTGGTATCACATGGACGCCTTCCACCCGTTCGCGGGCAGCCAGGCGATCTTCGCGGCCGGGACCAGGCGGGGCGAGATGCTGCAAAGCCGGTTCGATTTCACAGTGAACTCGAACTGGAGCGGACACGTCCTGTATGAGTACCACGCACCCGGCGATTTCTACCGTGCTCAAGACGCCGGGTACTTTCTACGCTTCGAGATGATCTACCGCATCCGTCATCTCTTCCCGATCTAGTGCTTAGTTGCGTAAGTTAA
>JAFDVZ010000027.1:0-107772 GCA_018268715.1 Acidobacteriota bacterium
TGTTGCGGTTGATGACGCGGCGGTAGAGGTCGTTCAAATCCGACGTGGCGAAACGGCCGCCGTCGAGCGGCACCAGGGGACGCAGTTCCGGGGGGATGACCGGGATCACGTCGAGAATCATCCACTCCGGCTTGTTGCCGGACTTGCGGAAGCTTTCTACGACGCGCAGGCGCTTGGCGTACTTGAGCTTCTTCTGCTGGGACGCCTCGGTCTTCATCTTCTCGCGGATCTCGAGAGACAGCGATTCGATGTCGATCTTCTTGAGCAGTTCCTTGATGCCCTCGGCGCCCATGATGGCGACGAACTTACCGGGGAACTCCTGGTCGAGCTGGCGCTTGCGTTCGTCGGAGATGACTTCGCCGCGTCCGATGCCGGGGACTTCGCCGGGGTCGACGATGACGTAGGCTTCAAAGTACAGGACGCGCTCGAGCTCGCGCAGGGTGATGTCGAGCAGGTAGCCGATGCGGCTGGGCAGACCCTTGAAGAACCACACGTGGGAGCAGGGGCTCGCCAGCTCGATGTGGCCCAGACGTTCGCGGCGGACGCGCGACAGCGTGACTTCGACGCCGCACTTGTCGCAGATGACGCCGCGGTGCTTCATCCGCTTGTACTTGCCGCACAAGCACTCCCAATCCGCGATGGGGCCGAAGATGCGGGCGCAGAAGAGGCCGTCGCGTTCCGGCTTGAAGGTGCGGTAATTGATGGTCTCCGGCTTGGTGACCTCGCCATGAGACCAGCTCCGAATTTTCTCCGGGCTGGCGAGACTGATTCGAATGGAATCGAAGTCCGCAATCAGGTTTGCTCGATCGTACGGAGAGGATCGGTACATTGTTTCTCCTTAGTGGCGAGTGGCGAGTGGCGAGTGGCGAGTCCAGGAACCCGCAACACCGGCCGTCACACAAACGCCAACGAACCCTCAAAAACCTCAAACTCCAGAGCAGCGGCGGGCGGGGGCGATTGGAACTCGCCACCCGCCACTCGCCACTCGTCACTAGTCAGCCGCCAGGGCGGTGTCCGGGATCTCTTTCGGCTTCTTCATCAGTTCAACGTCGAGACAGAGCGACTGCAACTCGCGGATGAGGACGTTGAATGACTCGGGGACTCCCGGTTCGGCCGCTGCTTCGCCCTTCACGATCGCTTCGTAGATCTTGGCCCGGCCGTAGACGTCGTCGGACTTGGCGGTGAGCAGTTCCTGGAGAACGTAGGCGGCGCCGTAGGCTTCAAGCGCCCAGACTTCCATTTCTCCGAAACGCTGTCCGCCGAACTGCGCCTTGCCGCCCAACGGCTGCTGCGTGATCAGCGAGTAAGGACCGATGGAGCGGGCGTGGATCTTGTCGTCCACCAGGTGCGACAGCTTCAGCATATAGATGTAGCCGACGGTTACCGGCTGTTCAAACGCCGCGCCGGTCATGCCGTCGTGCAACTGAATCTTGCCCGAGGTCGGCAGTCCGCCCGAGGTGAGCTGCGTCTTGATGTCCTTTTCCGTCGCGCCGTCGAACACCGGCGTCGCGAAACGAACGCCCAATGCCGCGGCGGCCCAGCCCAAGTGGGTTTCGAGGATCTGGCCGACGTTCATACGGGAAGGAACGCCCAGCGGATTCAGGACGATTTCGACCGGCGTTCCGTCGGGAAGGTACGGCATGTCCTCTTCCGGAACGATGCGGGCGATGACGCCCTTGTTGCCGTGGCGTCCGGCCATCTTGTCGCCGACGCTCAGCTTGCGCTTCATGGCGATGTAGATCTTGACCAGCTTGATCACGCCGGGAGGCAGTTCGTCGCCCTTGCGCAGCTTGCCGATCTTCTCTTCGGTGATCTTTTCGAGCACCGCGATCTGGCGCGAGGTCATTTCCTCGATTTCGTCGATCTGTTCGTTGAGCCGCAGGTCGCGCGTGTTCAGCTTCATGCGCTTGAGGTCGCGGCCGCGCAGCTTCTCGATGAGGTCGCGGGTGAGGTCGGCGCCCTTGGAGAGCAGCTTCTTGTTGGTCTTTTCGTCGTGCAGGTCGGCGAGCAGCTGCTTGTCCTTGAACAGGTTCTCAAGGCGCTTGGCGCGCTCGTCGTTGAGGATTCGCTTTTCGTCCTCGAGGTTGCGGTGCAGGCGCTCGATCTGGGATTCGAGGATGGCCTTGGATCGTTCGTCGAGTTCGGCGCCCTTGCGGGAGAACACCTTCGCGTCGACGATGGTGCCTTCGATGCCCGGCGGGCAGTACAGGGAGGCGTCCTTCACGTCGCCGGCCTTTTCGCCGAAGATGGCGCGGAGGAGCTTTTCTTCCGGGGTGAGCTGGGTTTCGCCCTTCGGCGTCACCTTGCCGACCAGAATGTCGCCCGGCTTCACCGTGGCGCCGATGCGGATGATGCCGCTCTCGTCCAGGTTCCGCAGGAAGCTTTCCGCGATGTTGGGAATGTCGCGGGTGATTTCCTCGGGCCCGAGCTTGGTGTCGCGCGCCTCGATTTCGAACTCCTCGATGTGGATCGAGGTGTAGTAATCCTCTTTGACCAGCTTCTCGCTGACCACGATGGCGTCTTCGAAGTTGTAGCCCCGCCAGGGCATGAACGCCACCAGGACGTTGCGGCCGAGGGCGAGTTCGCCCTTGTCGGTGCAGGGACCGTCGGCCAGAACGTCGCCCTTCTTCACCTTCTGTCCGGCGAAGACGATGGGCTTCTGGTTGATGCAGGTGTTTTGGTTGGAGCGCTTGAACTTGGTGAGCTGGTAGATGTCGGCGCCGACTTCGCGCGACATCTGGCCCTCGTGCGCGCCGCCTTCGACGCGGACGATGATGCGTTCGGAGTCGACCGAATCGACCATGCCGGAACGCTTGCAGATGACCACCGCGCCGGAGTCGCGGGCGGTGACCCGCTCCATGCCGGTGCCGACGTAGGGAGAATCGGCGCGCAGCAGCGGCACGGCCTGCCGCTGCATGTTCGATCCCATGAGAGCGCGGTTGGCGTCGTCGTTCTCAAGGAAGGGAATCAGGCTGGCGGCGACCGATACGAGCTGCTTCGGGCTGACGTCCATGTACTCGACTTCGCCGTGGTGCACCAGCACGAAGTTGCCCTGTTTACGGGCGTTGACGAGTTCGGCGGTGATCTTGCCCGTGGGGTCGATCTTCACGTTCGCCTGGGCGATGATGTACTTGTCTTCTTCCCACGCCGAAAGGTAGTCGCAGTGGGCCTCGAATTCGATCTGCTGCTTCGCCTTGCCGGCGAGTTCGGAATTGGACTTTTCGGCCTCACCGCGCAGCATCACGTCGCCCACCTTATAAGGCGCGTCGCCGGGGTTGAGGATCTTCACTTCCTCGATCACCTGGCCGTCGCGCACCCGCCGGTACGGACTTTCGATGAAGCCGTAGTCGTTGATGCGGGCAAAGCAGGACAGCGACGAAATGAGACCGATGTTCGGGCCTTCCGGCGTTTCGATCGGGCAGATGCGGCCGTAGTGGGTGGTGTGGACGTCGCGGACTTCGAATCCGGCGCGTTCGCGGCTCAGACCGCCTGGCCCAAGGGCCGACAGGCGCCGCTTGTGGGTGATTTCCGACAGCGGGTTGGTCTGATCCATGAACTGCGAGAGCTGGCTGGAGCCGAAGAACTCGCGGATTGCGGCCATCACGGGCTTGGCGTTCACCAGGTCGTGCGGCATGGCCGTCGACATTTCCTGGTAGACCGACATCTTCTCTTTAATGGCGCGCTCCATGCGGACCAAGCCGATGCGGAACTGGTTTTCGAGAAGTTCGCCGACGGCGCGGACGCGGCGGTTGCCCAGGTGGTCGATGTCGTCGACGGCGCCAATGCCGCGTCGCAGCTTCAGCAGGTACTTGATGGTGTCGATGAAGTCCTTCTGATCGAGCGTGCGCTTGTCGAGAGGCGTTTCATCGGCCTTGTCGTACAGCTTGATGTTGAACTTCATGCGGCCCACGCGCGAGAAGTCGTACTTGCGCGGGTCGAAGAACATGCCCTGGAAGAGCTGGGTGGCGGTGTCGACGGTGGGCGGGTCGCCGGGACGCAGCTTGCGGTAGATTTCGAGCAGCGCGTCGTTCTGGGTCTTGACCGGATCCTTCTTGAGTGTAATCGAGATTACATTGCCAGCCTCGTCGCGTTCGGGGAAGAAGACCTCGAACTTGTCGATGCCGGCGTCGCGGAGCTTGGAGACGGTGGCGGCGGTGAGTTCCTGGTTCGCCTCGATCAGGACTTCGCCGGTCTCCATATCGATGACGTCGCCGGCGACATAGGCGCCCTGGAGGTCGACGACGTCGATTTCCACCTGCTCGATTTTGTGCCGGAGGACTTCCTTAAACAGCGATTCGGTGACTTTTCGGCCCTGCGGGACCACCGTTTCGCCCGCCTTGTTGTTAATGGCGTAGGAGAGTTTCAGGCCCTTGAGGCCGCGGCCGACCTTCCAGAACAGCTTGCTGTCCTTGAGGGTGATTTCGTTGATGTCGTAGAAAGCGCGGAGGATTTCCGAGTCGCTCTTGAAGCCGAGGGCGCGCAGGAAAACCGTTCCGTAGAACTTGCGTTTACGGTCGATACGGACGTACAGGAGATTCTTGCTGTCGTATTCGAATTCGACCCAACTGCCGCGGTACGGAATAATCTTGCCGAGAAAGTAGCCTTGCGCGGGCACTTTCTCGAAGAAGACTCCGGGGGAACGGTGCAACTGGCTGACAATGACGCGTTCGGTGCCGTTGATGATGAACGTTCCGTTCTCGGTCATCAGCGGGATTTCGCCGAAGAAGACTTCCTGTTCCTTGATGTCGCGGACGCTTTTCTGGCCGCTCTCGGGGTCCTTGTCGTAGACAGTGAGGCGGATGGTGACCTTGAGCGGCGCGGCGTAGGTCATGCCGCGCTCTTCGCACTCCGGAACTCCGTACTTCAGCTGGAGGTCGACAGGGTCTCCGCAACGGTTACAGAACGTGACGATGTTCTTGTTGAAAGTTCCGCACTTGTGGCAGAGGACTTCGCCCGCATGGAACGGGTCGGTCTTGATGGTGGCGCCGCAACTGGGGTTGCGGCAGGTGGAGCGCAGGTGGTGCAGCCCTTTCAGGTTGCCGCACTTGCACTCCCAATTTCCGATCGAATAATCGACAAACTCGAGCTGGCTCAAGCCGCGAAAATCGGAAATCGGGAAGACCGAATTGAAGACGCTCTGGAGCCCGGTATCCTCGCGTTCGCTCGGAAGAAGGTCCATCTGGAGGAACCGTTCATAGGACTTCTTCTGAACTTCGATCAGGTTCGGGATGGGGATCGAAGTTTTGATTTTCGAAAAATCAACTCGTTCGCGGGTGGCGCCATTGGCCGAATTTTGCATTTCCACTCCTCAGGATCGAACGGCGGCAAAAGGCTGACAAACATTCAGCGCCCAGCCGGGGCGCACGTTCTGGCGGGTGCGCTCGGGGGCCGGGAACTGACGGTCCGCAGCCGGCTATCAGTTCGCAGAAACGGGGTACCTGCCGCCCGGCGGAGCCAATCCGCCAGCAAAAGCGGCACGGAGTTTCCAGCCCGTACTAGCCCGGAGAACCGGCGCTGGAACCACTCCACATACATCGAAGACAGCGGAATCAGGAAGGGACCGACTTTTGGATGCGGAAGCCCGTTCGAAGACACTACGGGTACAGCAAAAATGCGCAGGGCAAAGCCGTGTGCTCCCGCCAACGCGGGGCACATCCAATCGCAGGGTGCGAAAATCACAGGAGCAAGGTCCGGGGCTGTCTCCGGTCAAGAATCAATAACAGGTTACCAGAGGGATCGCAAGCAAGTCAAATGCCGAAAGTCGGACTCTGGATTGCGACGGCCTCCGGGAGATCGCGACGCGGGCTCACGAAAGTACTGGCGGAAAGCACAACAGCGTTCGATCGCCGGACGCCGGGCCCGGGGATCGAACGCTGTCGAGGATTCGGGATTGCCGAAAACTACTTCACTTCGACGCTGGCGCCGACGTCGGTGAACTTCTTCTTGATCGCTTCGGCTTCTTCCTTGTTCACGCCTTCCTTGATCGGCTTGGGCGCGCCGTCCACCAGGTCCTTGGCTTCCTTGAGGCCCAGGCTGGTGACTTCGCGGACCGCCTTGATGACGTTGATCTTGTTGGCGCCGGCAGCCGTCAGGACGACCGTGAATTCGGTCTTCTCCTCGACCGGCGCCGCGGCAGCCGCGGCGCCGCCGCCAGCCGCCGGAGCAGCCGCAACAGCGGCGGCCGCCGCCGATACGCCAAGCCGCTCTTCGAGCAACTTCACCAGGCTCGCCGCCTCAAGCAACGTCAGCCCTTGAATCTGATCCGCAATCGCGTTGATGTCAGCCATTTCTCTTCCTTTAACTCCGTTTCGTTAAACTCTTCCGGCCTATTCGGCCTTGAACTTGTTCTCTTTCGCCGCCTGATCGACGACGACCGCCAGATTCCGCCCCACGCCGCTAATGGCCGTCACCAGCCGCTGCGCCGACGCGTTGATCAGGAACAGCACCTTCGCGAGAATCTCCTCGCGAGGCGGCATGTTCGCCAGATCCTGCACCTGCTTGATGTCGATGACCCGGCCTTCCACCATGCCAGCCTTGAAGGTGAAAGTCGGAACGTTCTTGGCATAGGCCGTCAGCGCCTTGGCCAACGCCACCGGATCGCCGGTGGTGTAGGCCATCGAGGTCATGCCCGCCAGATCCTTGATCAACGCTTCCGACGGGGTGCCTTCGGCCGCCTTCTCGGCGATATTGTTCTTAATGACCTGATAGCTGCCGCCCACGCCGCGGATGGCCTTGCGCAGATCGAAATCCTGCTGCACGGTCATCTTTTCATAACCGGTCAGGAAAACGTTCTTGGCCTTTTCCAGTTCGGCGTGCAGCGCGTCGAGGTCTTTCTTCTTCTGGTCTCTGTCCTTCATGTTGTTCTCCCGGCGGCTGGACTACACGGCCTTCAGATTGAAGACGCTTACGTCGAGATGGACGCCCGGCCCCATGGTGGAGCACAGCGTCACCGACTGCACGTACTTCCCCTTGGCCGCGGCGGGCTTGGCCCGGACCACCGCCTGGATCAGGGTGTTCGCGTTTTCAAACAGCTTGTCGGTGGCGAAACCGGTCTTGCCGACCGGCGCGTGGATGACGCCCGTCTTGTCGACGCGGAACTCCACCTTGCCGGCCTTGACTTCCTTGACCGCCGTGGTGACGTCCTGCGTGACCGTGCCCGTCTTCGGGTTGGGCATCAGGCCGCGGGGACCCAGCACCTTGCCGAGCCTGCCGACCGAACGCATCATATCCGGGGTGGCGATGACGGCGTCGTAATCGGTCCAGCCTTCGGACTGGATTTTGGTCACCATCTCCTCGCCGCCGAAGAAATCCGCGCCCGCCGCTTCGGCTTCGCGCAGTTTATCGCCGGATGCGATGACGAGAACCTTCTTGGACTTGCCGAGGCCGTTGGGCAACACGATGGTGCCGCGGACCATTTGATCGGCGTGTTTCGGATCCACGCCGAGGCGCATGTGCACTTCGACGGTTTCGTCGAACTTTGTGAATTTGAGTTTTTGTACGAGAGGAACGGCTTCCTCGAGCGTGTAAGGCCGTTTTTCGACCTTGGCCGCGGCAGCCTGATACTTCTTCCCTGGTTTTCTGGCCATCAATACCTCGCTGGTTCAAGCGGCCCCTCCAACAAGAGGAACCTCCCAGAGCCGCATCCGCCGGAGCGGACACAGTTCCTACCCTCCTTCGAGTTGCGCCAAGTTTTAGGGGCTGGACGCTACGAAACTGAGCGGAGAGCGGCGTTCTGATAGAACGCACTTGTCAGGATAGCAAAGTGGGCGGCAAATTGTCCACGCCGAGCCGGGCCGGGCCGAGGGGATTGTCGCCGGAGACGGGACCGCCGACGGAGCCGATACGCGCCCGCGCCGGGCGGAGGACGGGGACAGGCCGGTTCCCTCCAACGCCTCCATTATCCCACCGGCGATCGGAGCTATACATCGAAAAGGAGCTGCGCCAAAGGCGGGCTCCCGGCGCCGCCACAACCTAGCGCCGGGCGGTGGGTCGCAGATCCTTACGATGTCGGGCGTCGCCGCTTCGCTGCTCCTCGCGCTCGTTCCGACGGCGCTCGCAACGCGGCCGGCGGGACCTCCCGCCCCGAGCCGCCAGGCGTTGAACCTGGCTGCGCCGGGACGGGCAGCCTCCAGAAGGAGTTGCCCGGCGGAACCGGCATAACTATCACCGGCCATTTCGCTTCGGAAGAGACGGGGTCCGATCAGGGACTCCGAGGCGGTCGAGTGCGCCAACCTGGGCGGCCAGTTACAGGCGTCGACGCTTCGCAGTCACCCCGACGAGAGGGCTACTCGGGAATGCTGAGCGATAACATCATTGAAATCCACCGCTATTGTTCGATGATTGGACGCACAGTTAGGATATAATCGAGTCGCCAGTTGAACACGATATCCATGTCTTATATATGTAGCCGCTCGCTGTTAGCTATTTTTGTACTCGCCTGTCTGACAGTTTTTCCCGCGTCCGCGCAAATGCAGTGTACGCTTGGAGCGGCTGTTACGCCCACCGTCCGTGTGGAAGGCCTTGCCGAGCTAATGGGCGATATTGTCATCACATGCACCGGCGGAACCCCGACGGCATCTGGACAGAACGCGCCAACGGCCGACATCGTCATTACTTTGAACGCGAACGTCACCAGCCGTGTGACGTCTTCGAACTTCAGTGAGGCTGTGCTGATTATCGATGATCCCCACTCCGCCACCAACCCCAGCGTGCCGTTGACTGTGTGCGATCCCACCAACGTTTCCTCCGGGGTCTGTTCGATTCAGGGAAACATGACTGGGCTGGGAGTCTATAGCGGAACATCAACCGCTCCGAACGTGTTTCAGGGCCGCATCACAGCTTCCAATGAAATCACGTTCACCGGGGTCCCGGTAGACCCGCCGGGCGCCGGCACGCGCACGCTCCGCATCACGAATCTGAGAGCCAACGTAAATCCGATCGGTGTGAGCTCGACTCTGACTCCCACCCAAGTGGTGGCGACGATTACCGTTACGCCCTCCTCGGCGGCGCCATTAGCGACTTCGCAAATGACGGTTGCCTTCATTCTAAACGGGGCTGCTTCCACGATAAACGAGGTCTACCTGAGCTATCCCAGGTGCTCGGGAGTGAACTCAGCCATCGCGGCGAACCCGCAGGCGCCGCTCGGAACCGGATTCCTCGATGGCGAGCAGATGACGATCGTTCTGACCGAAGGGTTTCCCGCTTCCTGGAAGGAGCGGAACGTGGCGATGCACCTGGCTAACTCCATCACGGCGTCGTCATTTCCCAGCGACGTGTCGCAGGATGTGCCGGGCGCCAACTACTTCAGCGAGAGCGGATTCGAGGCCGTGGGAGTTACTCCGGGTTCGCCGCCTGTGGGCTATGGTCCTTTCCTTCCGGCGGCGACGGCGTTCCCTTCCGTGCGCGGTCTCAACGTGGCGGGAACGGCCGACGCAGGCACGCGGTTGTACGTGCAGTTCACTGGCGTGCCGGCGGGCACACACCTGTTTGTGCCAGTGACTCTGACGATGACCAAGACCATCGGCGCCTCCACCACGGACTCGGGTCGGGCGGTGCTGGTGGCGACCAGCGCCAACGGACCCTTCGGCGCGGTGACGGGAAGCACGTACCAGTTCGCCGAACTGCCCGCGACCTCGGGAGTTTCGACGGCGATCTATGAAGTGGTCTATCAGAACCCCTTTGAACTTGAGACCTTGAAGATCCCGGTGGCGTTGGCTTTTACCGCCAACCAACCCGCCACAGGGACCGCTTACTGGACCGCGGGGTTCTGGCCGGTGAGTTCCATCGGGACCGCTGGGACCGGGCTCGCGATCCCGAGGTTCGTGGCGTCCACGCAACCTCATTACGGCTTCGGAATCGGAGCCTGCGCGAACGCGCCCGTTCTGACCCTGGCGGTGAATCACACCGGTTCGTTCACTCAGGGCCAACGCGGAGCGGCGTACCAGATCCTGGTCAGCAGCACCCAGTTCTCTCCGGCAACCAGCGGCGCCGTCACCGTTACCGAAGCCCCGTCCGACGGCCTTGCGATCATCTCCATGTCGGGAACCGGGTGGACTTGCGGCACGAACAGTTGCACACGCAGCGATCCATTAAGCAGCATCAGCCTCAATAATTCCTACCCGCCGATCACGGTCACTGTCGATGTTGCTCCGAACGCGACGTCGCCGCAGGTCAACACCGTGTACGTGTCGGGCGGCGGCGCGGCGCCGGCCAGCGCCACAGATTCCACGCAGGTGGATACCGCCACGCCCACGCTGGTTCCCAACCCGTCGAACGCCCTCGCGTTTTATCCGATCACTCCGTGCCGGGCCGCCGATACGCGGGCGTCGCAGCCCAAGACCGGCGCGTTCGGTCCGCCCGCCCTGGTTCCCTACGTGTACCGGGACTTCTCGATCACGGGATCCGGTTGCGGAGTCCCGACGACGGCCCAGGCGTTCTCACTAAACGTTACGGCGCTCCCGCCGGGACCGCTCGACTGGCTCTCGATGTGGGCAGCGGGACTGTGGTACCCAGGCGTGTCGACGCTGAATTCGCCGTCGGGGACGCCCGTCGCCAACGGCGCCATCGCGCCCGCGGGAACCAACGGCGCCATCACGGTGGTGGCGGGCCAGGCCACCGATCTGATCCTCGACGTCAACGGCTACTTCGCTCCGCAAACGACGGACGGCCTGCTGTACTACTCGATGACGCCGTGCCGTGTGCTGGACACTCGCACCACGCAGGGCAAGACGGGCCTGTTTGGGCCTCCCGGTCTGCTCGGTTACGTCTCGCGGGACGTGCCGATGCTTTCCAGCACGTGTAATATCCCGGCTACAGCCCAGGCTTACGCGCTGAATGTGACGGCGCTTCCGTCGGGATACCTTGGGTTCGTTTCGATGTGGCCGACCGGGCAGAGTTACCCGGGCACTTCGACGTTGAACTCCTGGGACGGCAACGTGGTGGCGAACGCGGCCGTCATTCCGGCCGGCAACAACGGGTCGATCACGGTGGTTGCGGGCGATCCGACTGAATTGATCCTCGACATCAACGGCTACTTCGCGCCGCCCGCTGCTGGAGGGCTCCACTTCTACCCGATGCTTCCCTGCCGGGTCGCCGACACGCGATCCTACCAGAACTTCGCGGGCAGCTTCGGAGCGCCGGGGCTTGCGGCCTACAGCCAGCGCAGCTTCCCGATTACCGCGTCGACCTGCCAGGTTCCGGGCGCGGCGCAGGCCTATTCGCTGAACATCACGGCGGTTCCGCAGGGTTCGCTCGACTTTCTGTCGATGTGGCCGACTGGGGGCTACTACTCGGGCACGTCCACGTTAAACTCGCCGGCCGGAAGGACCATCGCGAATGCAGCAATCCTGCCAGCGGGAGCCAGCGGCGCGATCACGCTGGTGGTGGGCAAACCGACCGACGTGATTATCGACATCAACGGCTACTTCGCGCCGTAGAGCGTGTGATTTGCGCTATTCGGCGCGAATTTCCGCAGATCGGGCGATTTCACGCAGAGCTCCACATTGGAGTTGTGGATGCTGTAATCTTCAACGCCCGGGCGTTGAAATATAGCACAGTCGCGTTTCTGGGCACGTTCGTTGGCGCTGGGCTCGAACGTGCTCAGATCGGCCGGCATGAAAGAGGCGGTCCACCTCGTCCGCCTCGCGGCTTTGTTCGCCGCGGGGTTCGTCGCTTTTCTGGTAATTCGCCAAATGGTTGTCCCGGCCGGGTTCGGCAAGTACGGGCACTTCCGGGCCGGCGCGCTGGATGACATCCGCGCCCGTCCGATCAGCTACGCGGGTCACGGGACCTGCGAGGCCTGCCACGACGACCAGCACAATGTGTTAGCCAAGGGCAAACACGCCCAGGTAAGTTGTGAGGCTTGCCACGGTCCGCAGAACCGGCACGCCGAAGAGCCTGACAAGGTCAAGCCTGTCCTGCCGGACACCAGGGTCCTGTGCGCCAGTTGTCATGAGTCCAACTCCGCCAAGCCAAAGAAGTTTCCCCAGGTCGTAGCCTCGGACCATTCGGGCGGCGAGCCCTGCAAGAGCTGCCACGTTCCCCACAATCCCAAACTCTCGACGGAGAAGGGCCAATGACGACTCGCCGGGAAGCAATCAAGACCGCGGCCAGGCTGCTGGTGCTGACGCCCGCCGCCGTTGCGTACTTCGAAAGGCCAACCAGCGCGGATGCCCCCGCGGAGTCGAAATACGACATGGCCAAGCACTGGTGGGCCATGTCTATCGACATCGAAAAGTGCATCGGGTGCGGGAACTGCGTGCGAGGATGCGCCAATGAAAACGCCGTGCCGCGCGGCTACTTCCGCACCTGGGTGGAACGGTATCAGGCGCCCGCCTATCCGGATGAGGACCACCCGGAGGTGGATTCTCCGGACGGGGCGTTCAACGGGTTCCCGGAAAAGAAGAAAGACAATGCGAAGAGCTTCTTCGTGCCGAAGCTGTGTAATCAATGCGCGCACTCGCCTTGTGTGCAGGTGTGTCCGGTGGGGGCCACTTTCGAAACACCGGATGGGCTGGTGCTGGTGGACCAGACGTATTGCCTGGGTTGCCGGTATTGCGTGCAGGCCTGTCCCTATGGTTGCCGGTACATCCACCCTGAAAAGCAGACCGTGGACAAGTGCACGTTCTGTTACCACCGGATCAGCAAGGGATTGGTCACCGCCTGCGTGGAGGTCTGTCCGACAGGCGCCCGAACGCTGGCGGATCTGAAGGATCCCAAGGATCCGATCCACGCGTTTCTGCGAGACAACCCCGTGCAGGTGCTGAAACCCCACATGGCGACCGGGGCCAAGGTCTATTACAAGTCGCTGGATGAGTCGGTGAGATAGGAGGGGCGCGGATGGAACCGGTCACAAAGCTTGTCGAAGGGTTCATGTATCCCAATGAAGTCGAGCTTCAGTGGAGCATCCTGATCGTCCTTTACCCCTATATCACCGGCCTGGTGGCGGGAGCCTTCATTCTGGCCTCGCTCGAGCGGGTGTTCCGCGTGGAAGCCGTGAAGCCCACTTACCGGCTGGCGTTGTTGACGGCGCTCGCTTTTCTGCTGGTGGCGCCGTTGCCGCTGCAGTTGCATCTGGGCCACCCGGAGCGGTCGTTCGAGATGTTCCTGACTCCTCACCGGTCGTCAGCCATGGCCATGTTTGGATTCGTCTATCTCTGGTATCTGGCGGCTGTGCTGGTGATGGAGATCTGGCTGGATTTCCGCAAAGACATCGTTCTGCTGTCGCGGACCGCTCCCTCCGCCATGCGATGGATCTACAAGCTTCTTACCCTCGGCTCGCAGAATATCAGCGAACGGAGCCTCCAGATCGATGACCGGGTGGGCTATATCGTGACGGTGGTCGGCATCCCGTCGGCGTTCCTGCTGCACGGCTACGTCGGATTCATCTTCGGATCGGTGAAGGCGAATCCGTGGTGGTCGACTCCACTGATGCCGATCGTCTTCCTGTTCTCGGCGATCTCATCGGGCATTTCCGTCGTGTTGCTGATCTATATGGCGGCCACACGGCTGCGAAGGCAGGCGCTGGACATGAGATGTCTCGATACGATGGGGAGTTATCTCTTCTACCTGTTCGTGATCGACTTCACCTTGGAGATGGTGGACCTGACTCACCGCATCTATGAGGCGGGCGAGTCATTTCAGAGCCTTGATTTCATGGTCCACTCGCGGCTCTATTTCTCGCATATCGTTGTGCAGATCGTGTTGGGGACGCTGGTTCCCCTGGCGCTGCTCGGCTCCGCGCAGCTATGGCGGATGAGCGAGGCGCGCCGAAAGTCCGTCTACGCCCTGTCCGGGCTCCTCATTATGACCGGAATTTTCGCCATGCGCTGGAACGTGGTGATCGGTGGACAGTTGTTCTCGAAGAGCTTTCTTGGCTATACGACGTACAAGCTGGAGTTCGCCACCCGGGAGGGGCTCCTGGCGGCGATACTCCTGATGATTCTTCCGTTCATCATTCTATGGGCGCTGGTGAAACTGCTACCCCCATGGACAACCCTCGCCCACGAAGCCGCGGGAGGACGCGATGGAGGCAATACGTGAGGACTTACCGGCCCAGGTTCACGAGTTAGCCCGGGCGATTGCGGAGTTAAAAGAAAGGATGTCGGCGCTCGAGCGGGCCATGGGCGGGCGCGAGGGCGCAGTTGCTTTGCCGCCGCCGGAAGCGCCGGCCGTGGATCAGGCTTTCCCGCCGCCGCGGGCTGACACGGGCGGCCTCGCGCCGCTGTTTGGGTGGGCGTTTCTTGGACTGGCCGGCGCGTACCTGCTGCGAGGGGCGACGGAGTCCGGGGCGCTGCCAGGCGCGTTGGGGGCCGCCGCCGGCATCGTGTACGCCGGCGTGTGGTTGTTTCTGGCCGCGCGAAAGGCCGGAGGCGCCGCGTTCGCGAGCGCCGTTCACGGGGCCACGGCGGCGCTGATACTCGCGCCGATGCTGTGGGAGAGCGTTACCCGGCTGCACCTGATCGGTGTGCGCCCCGCTTCCGGGGTGTTGGTCCTGTTCTCGATCTGGGGATTGGCGATCGCATGGCGAGATAAGATCACGGCCATCGCCTGGATCGCCACTGTGTGCGGGCTGCTGACGGCGATGGCGCTGTTCCGCGAAACGCAGGACATCCCGGCCTGGATGCTCACCACTTTGATCGTGGCGGCCACGGTGGAGTTTTCGGCGTGCCGGGACCACTGGCTGGGGCTGCGCTGGATGGTGGCGTTGTTGGCCAACCTGAACGTCGCCGCGCTGGTGTTCGTCATGGTGCGGGCCAACGATCCGGACGCGCCTTCGCGATGGGCGACGGCAATCGCCATCGCGCTGGCCGGCATTTACGTGGCAAGCGCCGTGGACCGCTCGGCCCTGCGAAGGCTCCGCATCGATTGGTTCGAGATCGTTCAGCCTGCGATTGCCTTCCTGCTGCTGACCGGAGGATCGCTCCGCATCGCGAGTGTGACGGGGATGACGACGGTTCCCGGCGGCGCAGTTTGCCTTCTTGGGGCGGCGGGCTGCTATGTTCTCGCACTAGGTTCGTTCGAAGCGGTCCGGAGGCGGAACTTCATCGCCTACTCGACGGCCGCCTTCGCGCTGTTCGCGACCGGATGCTTCCTACTGATGAACGGCGCCATGCTGACGGCGGCGTTGGCCGCGGCAAGCGCGTTGGCGCTTGTAGCCGGGTCAGTGGCGGGCAGGACGGAATTGCGGATCCATGGCGCGCTGTACCTGCTGCTGTCGACGCTCATTTCGGCCTTCTGGCTGTCGACGTTCGGATCGGTGGCGCGGATCGCGGAGGCTCCGCTGAGCGCTGCCTGCTGGATCGTTCCCGTCTCCGCGGCCGCCGGCTGCGCGGCGGTGCTGCGAGTGCGATTGCCCCACGCTTCCGACCGTTACACGGTCGCCTTCTGCGGTGGAGCGCTCCTGTGGGGCGTGGCGGGACTTGCCGCCCATGCCGTACCGGCAGACCTCGCCCTGGGCGCCTCCTTGCGGACGGCTTTGCCCATTGTGCTGGCGATTGGGGCCGGATGGGCCGGCCAGCGCTTCAAGCGGGACGAACTGGCCTGGCTGGCGTACCTGCTACTTGGAGCGGCCGGGCTGAAGCTGCTCGTGGAGGATCTTCGCTCGGGCCGGTCGATCCCGATGTTCGTATCCCTGATCGTGTTCGGCGGCGCGTTGCTGGCGCTGCCGAAGCTTCGCAGGGCCTCCGAGACGCCGAAGAGCAAAGCCGCGGTCTCTACACCCTGACGCCGCACATTTCGGCGAACTTCTCCTCGGTGGCCTGGACACGCTGGGCCACCACCTGGAGAGTTCGGTGCAGGAACTCCGCGCCGAATTGCGGATCGAACTTGCAGGCCTTGGCGAGTTTCACCCCGTCCACTCGCAACGCGCGCACGCGTTCGCGCGCCCGCACCTGGAACAACGTGTCCTGATCGTCGAGCAGCGACGACCACCCGCACACCTGGTCGGGCCCGAGCGCCTGGAGACAGACGGAGAAACGCGCCGTCCTTAACTCCACCGCCGCGCTGCCTTCCACGATCAGATAGAAGTAACGTGACCGCACCTTCGGCTCGAGTATCACCTCATTCTCCTCGAACGTCACTTCGATGGAGAGTGAGGCGATCCGGAGGATCTGCGCCTCTCCGAATCCCCGGCAGAAAGCATGATTACGAACCATCTGACCCAGCGCCATATCGCTCACTAGCTCCGCAAAAGCCCCATTTCCCGCATGGGAGCGAGGGAAATACACTGGGGTGCGACAGAATTAGCAATTCGACGGCCACGGTCCGCGCCCTTCGGATAGGATAAAGATCGATGCGCCCGTATTGCCTGCTTCCGCTGTTTGCCCTGGCCGCTGCCGCGTTCGCGCAGGCGCCGGGCAATCTGTCCGCCGCGGAGTCCGAAGCGGTGGTGGTCACCGACGCGGGGACCTTCCGCTTCGAGTTCGAACCGGCCAAGGCTCCGCGCCACGTCGAGCAGTTCATCACGCTCGCCCGACAGGGCTACTACGACGGCAGCGCCTTCTTTCGCGTGGTTCTGAACGGCATCATCCAGGGCGGCGATCCTTTATTGAAGAATCCCAAGACCGCCCGCAACCTGTGGGGCACGGGCGGGTTGAGCCTGCTCGCCAGCGAATTCAGCGACCTCAAGCATGAGCGCGGCGTCGTCTCCACCATCCGAATTCCAAACAAACCCGATTCCGACGGCGCGCAGTTTTTCGTGTGCGTTTCGCCGCAGGCGGCGCTCGACGGGCAGTACTCCGCCTTCGGCCGTGTCACCGAAGGGATGGACGTCGTCGAAAAGATCTCCCAGGCGACGGTGGACGCCGCGGGATTGGTGGAAAAACCGGTTCGCATTCAGAAAGTGACCATCGAGCGCAAGAAGCAGGAACCCTACCTGACCGCCTCCGGAGCGGAACTTGAGCGGACCGTTACGCTAAAGACCACGCTCGGCTCGATCAAGATCAAGATGGAGCCGTCCTGGGCCCCGAACCATGTCCGGAATTTCCTGAAACTGGTTTCCACCGGCTGGTACAACGGCACGGGCTTCCACCGCATTTCGAAGGACTTCGTTGTGCAGGGCGGCATGGGCTCCACGCGCGCCGGCGCGCCCTACCATCCCGCGGACCGGTGGGTGCACACCATCAAGGCGGAGTTCCGCCCGGATTTGAAGCACGTGCGCGGCATCGTGTCGATGGCTCGCACGGCGGATCCCGATTCGGCCGACACGTCGTTCTTCCTGATGCTCGCACCAGCGCCGCACCTGGACGGCCAGTACTCCGCCTTCGGCCGAATCGTGGCCGGGATGGAGGTGCTGGAGGCGTTCGAGAAGGAAGAGGTGAACGGCGAGACGCCGAAGCGCCGGCTCGAAATCATTGAGGCGACGATCGATCCGAACTAGGCGGCCAGCAGTTCATACGAGCGCCGCCGGGCGGCGTGATCATAGATCAAGTTCACCACGAAAACCTCGTCGGCTCCATATTCCGCGGCGACCGCCTCGAGCGCGGCTCGCACGGTTCGAGCATCGCCGGTAATCATTCGGCGACCGGCCGGCAGCATCGCGAGCGGAACGTTCTCCTCCTTCACCCAGCGTTCGGCGCGCTCCACCGAGGGCACCCGGATCAGCCGGCCGCGGTACAGATTCACCGTAAGCATCCTCTGACTGAGCGACAGCCGCATAGCTTGTTCCGGCGTCTCTGCGCAGATGGCTGAGACGGCCACGCCGACGTTTGGCGAAGCCAGCCGGGCGGAGGGTTGAAACAACCGCCGGTACTCCTGGGCGGCGTTCTGACCCGAGGGGTTAATGAAATCGGCGAACACGTACGGCAAGCCGAGTTCCGCCGCCCAGACGGCGCTCTGGCCCGATGAGCCCAGCAGGAACGGTTCCGGCGCGTCGAAGCCCGAGCCTGGCTCGAAGTAGCCGAGCAGTTCCGTCAGTTGTTCCAGGAAATCGTCGGGCGGCGTTTGGCGGCGGTCGCGCTGCAGGGCGCGTGCGACTGAGGCGCTTGTACCGGCGGCCCGGCCCACGCCCAGGTCGATCCTTCCCGGATAGAGGCCGGCGAGCATGCTGAACGTCGACGCCACTTTCAGCGAGCTGTAGTGCGGAAGCATGATCCCCCCGCTGCCCACACGGATCCGCTCGGTGGCGCCCGCGATGGCGGCGATCAGCACCTCGGGACTCGCGCAGGCGAGCGCCGGCATGCGGTGGTGTTCGGCCAGCCAGTAGCGGTGATAACCCGCCCTTTCGGCGGCGCGGGCCAGGTCGATGCTGTTACGCAACGCCTCGCCGGGGGATGCGTTGTCCGCCACCGGGGATTGGTCAAGCACGCTCAGTCGCATATACTTGGGATGCTCCAGCGGTCGTGGCGGTCGCTGTTCTACGCTGGAATGGATGTTGGAAGACGCTCGGGTTACCGCCTACATTCAGTCTGTTTCGGCTCCAGAACCTCCGATTCTTGCCCGTTTGCGAGAGGAAACGGCGCCGATGCCAGGCGCCCACATGCAGATCTCGCCGCACCAGGGAATCCTGTTCCAAACGCTGGTTCGCGCCACCCAGGCGCGGCGATGCCTGGAGGTCGGCGTGTTCACCGGCTACAGTTCGCTTTCGGTGGCGCTCGCGATGCCTGCCGACGGCCGCCTGACGGCCTGTGACATAAGCGCCGAATACACGGCCGTGGCCCGCCGTTACTGGCGGGAGGCGGGTGTCGAGCACATGATAGACCTGCGGCTGGGACCGGCGCTCGGAACCCTCGATGGCCTGCTCGCCCAGGGCGAGGGGGCCAGTTACGACTTCGCCTTCCTGGACGCCGATAAGCCTGCTTACCCTGATTATTGGGACCGCATTGTCGAGTTGACGCGTCCCGGCGGATTGATCGCCGTCGACAACGTATTGCGGGCTGGCCGCGTCGCCGACGAATCGATTGACGATGAGGAAGTCCGCATCATGCGGGCGTTCAACAGCAAGGTGGCCTCGGACCCTCGCGTATTCGCCACGATACTCGCCATGCGCGACGGGATTACACTGGCGTACAAGCTGTGACCCGCTGAGCGGACGCCTCGAAAGGACTGCCAATGAACTGGCTGAATCGGATTTCGAACATGGCGGTGGACCGCCTTCCGTCCACCGTTTCGCCCGGCGCCCACATGGCCTTCGACTACGGACTGGCCGCCGCCACTGCGGGTTTCGCCTTCCTATGCCTGAGGCGGAACAAAGCGGCCGCGGTCGCCGGATTCATCGCCGCCGGGGCGCAATTGACCAACGCACTGATCGCCGACGCCCCTGGCGGCGCACGGCTGACGAGCTTTCCGCTGCACGGCCGCATCGACCGCGGGAATGCCGCGCTGATCGCCGCTCTGCCCAGGTTCATGGGATTCGCGGGCGAGCCCGAAAGCCGGTATTTCTACGCCGCCGCCGCGGCCTCCAGCCTGCTGACGGGCGTTACGGACTACACCGGCACGGGTGACCGGGCCCAATCCGCGGCTCTCGCGGCGGCCCGCGACTAGGTTATCTCGGCCTGGCAGCAGCCGGTGGCGGAAGTCGCGTGGGATCGCGCAGCCAGGATCTGGCCTGATAGCGAGGCGCGAAGAGGAAATCGACGCCGGCCGTCTGCGACGACGGACAACGAAGGCAGCGGGTTAAAGCCTGGCTGCCCAAGCGGTTGCGGCGGTGCCCGCAACGCGGCCCACGGGTTGTCCGCCATGCGCTCTGCTAAGGAGCTTCCACTTCGGCCAGTTCCTGGGTAACCGGTTTGTGGGGCGGCCACAGTAGTAGCGCCATCGCCACCGTGGTGGCCTGAACCAGTGCGATCATCGCCACGCAGCCCGGCCATCCCCACACGCGCCACAGGAAGCCCGGGATGGCGGCACCCGCGCTGCCGCCGATGTAGTAGAAGGTCACGTACAGACCGACGGCCAACGCGCGATGGCGATCTGTCGCATGGCCGATGAATGCGCTAGCGGCCGCCTGCGCGATAAACACTCCGGTGCAGCACAACGCCAGGCCTGCGATCACCGCTGGCAGACTTTGGACCAGCGTCAGCAGTACGCCCGCAATGCCCGTGCTCACCGCCGCCGCCAGCGCCGCCCGATTACCGTAGCGGACGATCCACCGGCCCGAGGACGGCGTGATGGCAGCGCCGATCAGGTACACGAAGAATAACGAGCCCAGCGACGCGGGCGCCAGGTGAAAGGGCGGGGCCGCCAGGTAGAAGGTGATGTAGGTGAAGGTGGCCGACATCGAGAACAGCACGCAGAAGCCGACGCCGTAGGTGGCGGCCAGGTAGGGATTTCGAAGATGTTCGAGCGCCGCGGCCAGACCCGGGGCGTTTTCGGCGCGCGCCGCTCGCTGTTCGCGCGGCAGCCAGCGGGCCATGGCGAACGCCCCGGCGAAGTTGAGCGCCCCGAGCGCCGCGAATACCAGCCGCCAGTCGAAATGAGTGGCGACGAAGCCCGAAACAAACCGGCCGCTGAAGCCGCCGATAACGGTTCCAGTCACGTAGGCCGCCGTCGCTGGACCCGCTTCGGCGGGGCTCCAGACATCGTGGATGTAGGCCACCGTGACCGCGAAAATGCCCGGCGTGAACACGCCTTGCACGAACCGCCAGAAGATGAGCTGGTTGAGGTCCTGGGACAGCGCCGCCAACGCCGTGGACGCCGCCAGGGCCAGAGCCGAACAGACGATGGTGCGCTTACGCCCCAGACGGTCGGAAATCGAGCCGGCGAGCGGCGCGGCCAGGGCTACGCCCAGCGTGGCCATCGTCACCGTCAGGCTCACCGTGACTTCGCGTGCGTGAAAGACCCGAGCCAGCATCGGAAGCAGCGGCTGCGTGGCGTACAGGTCAAGAAATGCGCAGAAACCCGCCAGCACCACGGCGAAGGTTCTGTGGGACGCTGAGGCGCCCGCGCGTGAATCGGTCCCCAACTCCTATGGTAAATCGGGATTGAAAGTGCGCCAGTAGATCTCCTCGCTGGTCAGGAAGAACTGGCGTTCCAACTCCGCCGGCCACAGCGGGCATAGCTTGCGCAGCCGCGCGAGCGTATCCTCGTCGCCCATGCCGCACAACGCCTCGAGCGCCGTGAACCGCAGATAGGAGACGTCGCGCGGATCGGCCGGCTCAGCCATCGCGGTCCCGCTCAGGTCTCCCGCCGCCATGCGTTCAAAAGCGTCCAGATAGCGGGCAAACGCCGCGCCATCCGCTTTCGTATAGACGTTGGCGACCGCCTGTATAGCGCGGCCCTTCAGGGAAACGCGCCGCCACTCGAACAGGCACCGGTCAAGGAACCCGAGCACGCCCGCGTCGCGCGACTTGATGCGTCCGGCGAGTTCAGCGATCTGATCGAAGCGATGGCGTCCGGCGGGCAGCGCGTCCGGCCCGTCCTTCACCTGGGCCAGGAACGGCCGCAGGACCTTCTCCTCCACCGAGGGTGGATCGAGCAGCTTCATCGTGTCCACCAGGCACCAGCCCGTGTCTCGCGGCAGACTCGCGGCGCCGAACGCGTCAACCAGCAGGCCGGCCGCCAGGTCGGTCCGGATCTGCCCAAGCGCGAAGGCCGCCACCGACGCCTGCAATTCGGTCGGCTCGGTCGCCCCCATCAGCAGCGCGCCGAGTTCCTCCACATGGCCGCCTTCCCACATCGCGAACGTGGGCGCGATGTCCGGCCGTTTGCCCGCGAGATAGCTCCGCGCCGGTTCGCCCAGGCGCATCAGCGCGAGCGCCGCCGCCAGCCGAACATTCGAATACTCGTAGGCGTCCGCGCCCATGAAGTCCTTGCGGACTTTGTCCAGGGCGATGCCTGCCAGGTGGGGAATCGCGTCCTCATCCTCCATCCCAGCCAGCGCCTCGATGGCGCGGATTCGCAGCGTCGAACGCGGCTCATGGGCGACTTTCGAGCGCCAGATGAGCGCGTCGCAAACCCGCGATTCGGTGGTCTGGCGGACCCCGGCGGACTCCTGAATGCACCTTGCCGCCAGGAAGATGCGCTCGCCGTCCGATGCCCCGCCTCCGTACAGTATGAGTTCGATCAGCCGGCTGGCGTCATCCTCTTCGAGCAGGCCGCACAGCATGATCAGCGTCTCGTCCCACCAGCGCAGCCGCGTCAGGCGTCCCAGCGAAGCAGTTATGTCGTCCAGTTGCGCCTCGCGCGCCGCCTTCGGCATGGCTTCGAGCGCCGCCGCCGCACAGTAGTCCTGAATCGCCGGATAGGCGAACCGCATGGAGT
Source organism: Acidobacteriota bacterium (assembly GCA_018268715.1). Classification (GTDB taxonomy): domain Bacteria; phylum Acidobacteriota; class Terriglobia; order Bryobacterales; family Bryobacteraceae; genus TMP-7. The sequence goes on from JAFDVZ010000027.1 coordinate 22,195, forward strand.
CGCCTCTCACCGGGGACAGCAGCCTCTGCTCGCACAGTTGCGCGAACAGGTCTTCCGTCGAAAATCCGCGATGGCCGCGGACCTGCTCCACGATGGCGAAGGCGTCGGATATCGGCAGCGACGCGCGGCGTTCAAACGCCATTCGCCAGGCGATCGCTTTCAGGGCCTCCAACGCGCGGGCCTGCATGCCGCGGTCGGCGTCGACGCGCGCCAACTGCTCCTCCACCAGTCCCTTCATCGCCGCGGCGCGCGATTCGGGCAGGATGCCTATCCGCGCCCGTTCGAGCAGCCGCACCAGCAGCCACGGCTGCCGGGCCAGATCGAACAACTTCTTATCCTCGAGCGCTTTCTTCAGGTTCGCGGCGGGGCGTTCCGCCAGCGCGTCCAGGTACTGTTCGGCGCGCGCCTGGGCGATCGGCTTGATGACGTGGATCTCACTCACCACGCCGGGCGCTCTCTTTACGAAGTCTGCCGCGTTGCGGAAGTCTGTCGCGATCACGTACTGGTTCGACGGATAAGTACGGGCGAAGTCGATGATGCAGTCGTAGGCCTCGCGGCGCTGGCGGTCGCCTAACTCGTCGTCATTGTCGATCAGCAGCCGGATGGTCAGTGGGGAATCCTCCGGCAGCATTTCGACGAAACACTCGCGAGTCATCCCGGTCCAGTGTTTGGCCAGACACTGAGTCAGGAACTCGATGAACCCGTCGCCCGGGGTGCGAGCCGCCGAGTCGGCCGCTGAAAGATCGACATAGACGGGAATCACGCGGTCGTCGCTGCCGATCGACGCGCTCGCCGTCGCCTGCGCCAGCCGCATCAGGTGAGTTGTTTTGGCGGTGCCCTGGCTGCCCGTCACCACCACGAAGCCGGGCTTCGATTGGCCCTTGTTGGTGAAGGCCGTGAAGGTCGCGACCATGCGGTCCACGGCCGGTTCGCCGGTTAACGCCAGCCGCTCGAGATCGGCCTGCGTGGGTTCGCCGGACGTCACCACGACATCGATGGGCAGCCTGGGCTTCTCCATGACTGCTCCCGCCGTCTTTACGATCTGGCGCAGGGCGCTCAGCGCCGGATCCGGGGCAAGCAGAGCGCCGTCCTTCAGCCGCATGAACAGGGCCGGGATGGAGAAATCGGACCGGCGGCTCGAATACAGATAAGAACGCGCGGTATTCGCCGCCAGGTCCACGGAGCCGTCGTCGAGCAGTTGCGCGTAGAACCGCCGTGTCAACTCGGGCGAGTCGTCCATGGACAGGAATGTCTGCATCGCGAACACCGCCGGAACTCCGGCCTGCACCAATTTGCCGGCCAGACCCGCAAACGGCTGCACGCCCCCGCGCCGCGCGCTTTCGCACGCCATCAGCACCATCAGGTAGGGCTTCCGCGCGGCGCCGGCAAGACGGGGCGCGATCTCGGTATCGAGCGTGAGCGCCAGCGATCCGTCTTCCTTCTCGAGATACAGCGCCGCCGTCCCGCCGCCGGCGTCCGACCGGAACGCGCCGTGACCCAGAAAGTGGATCACGTGCGCCGTCTCGGTCTGTTTCATCAGCGCGGCCAGCGTCAGCGGCCCATCGACGAGCGAATACCCGTCGGCGATCAGGCGCGTTCGCATCTGCTCCGGCAACCCCGTTCGGCCCGGCGCGATGGTCACAGAAAGGCCGTAGTTCTGCCGCAGGGCGCCGACAGTGCGGCTCAGGTTATCCACTTCCGACGGAATATCGATGGGCACGAACGCGTCGGGCAGGTTGGAGGGATTCGACATGCATACGGCAATCCGGAGCGCCCGCACGGAAAGCGGCTCGGCGGATTCGTCCTCAAGTCCGGCGAAGCGCGAGAACGGCGTCAGCGTGGCGATCGACGCCGGCGCGGGGCGGCCATCGTAGGCGACGGTCATGCGCTCCCATCGAACCGCGTGTAAGGGCGCCACCTCCGTGTCGATTTGAAGCCGGATCCGGCATCGGCCCTCGTTGCGCGCCTTCGCCTTCTCGAACGCGCGGTCGCAGGCGCGCTGGATGGGCGCGGTGAACAGCGCTTTTCGCAGAATCTCGCCGTAGGCCAGGTTGTCGGAGTCGGCGGCGAGCAACTGGTCCTGGTCTAACTCAAGAGAGCCGCCGTAGAACAGACTGTCATGATCGATCACCGCCTCCACGGACGGCGCCGTGGCGTTAGGCCGTGGAGCGCTGATGCGAATGAGTAAGTCCGTGTAGGCGGCGTCGCCGGGCATGCTCTGTAGCGTATCGCAGTCGTCCGGCGCGCCGCCCGAAAGCAGGTCAGTACTTGCCCAACAGGAACGAGTTAAACAGCAGCTTGAACGTCTGGTAACTCTGCGCCCGGTATTGGGGACGCATGCCGAACAGCACCACGTGACCCTTACCCACGGGGATGTCCACCACCGCCGCCTTGCCCGCCAGGTATTTTTCCCCCAGCAGCCAACCCGACGCCAGGATGCCCTGTTCGGGATAACGGGCCACCACGGTCCCGGCGCCTTCCGGCACATCCCACGCCGGACTGCCTTCCGACCATACATGGATCGATTCCGGCAAACCCAGCGCCAACTCGTGCCTGGTGTCGAGCTTACAGTTGAGAATCGAACCCGGCGAATAGAACTCCCGGTTCGAAAGCCCCTTCACGACGTTCTTCACCTTGAGTCCCAGCGCGTCGATGGCGTAATCGGTGGCGTGGTTGAAGAACACCAGCGTGGCGCCGCGTTCGAGATATTCCTTCAACTGATCGCCCTTGCCCAATCCGCCGCGATAGGCCGGGGGCATCGAGTCGCCCTGGTAACCTTCCGCGATGGTTCGCGGCGATTGGTCGGGGAAGATGATGACGCGTGCCGAACCCGTGCGGTTCTCGTTGATATCGCCGAAGTCCATCGAGCCGAAGGCGAAGCCGAACTTCTCAAGCAGCCAGCGAGTCCAGCCTTCATCCATGCTGGGAACCGAACTCTTGAATATCGAGATATTCGGCCGCGTCAGCAGTTTCATCTGCTTGCCTTCCGGCGGCTGCACATAGAAGTCGCCCGTCGAGGTATCGCGAAACACGCCCGGGCTGTTACCCCACAAGGCCGGCAGCACACGCCAGATGTCGGTGTCGGTGGACGGCATCACGCCCGACGCCCGTTGCTTGTCGGGGACGAAGGGGAACACGCTGGCCCGCTCGAGTTTCGCCGTGAACGGCGTAGTTATGACATCCACCTTGACGCCCATCAACATCGGCAGCGTCTGGGCGGTAACGTCGTAGGGTTGTTTGGGCGGTCCGCCCGGATACTGGCGCAGGTCGGGATAGTCCTGCTTTTCGAGCAGCGTCTTGGCCCAACTGCTGTAGGGCTGCTGGGCGCGGATGACGTAGGAGCCCTTGCCATACTGTTTGCCGCCGGCTTCAAACGCCTCGGAGGCCTTCTCGATTTCCACCTGTCCGAAGTCCAGCGTGGCGAGCATCTGCGTCGACGCTCCCATGTCGTTCTGCTCGAACGGAATCACCCACGCGTAGGGCGACATTCGCGCCACCGCTCGGCGGCCCACTTCGTAGAAGTTGCGCAGCAGGTCTTCCCGGCGCATGGCCGCCTGGTACAGGCACGATTCAAAGGCCACTTCCTGGTCGTCGATGATGTCGCGAAGCGTCCACTTGCCGCCCAACCAGGGTTCGAGATGGTTCCACGAGCGCTCCCGCGGATTGTAGCCGAGAGCTCGCGTCTGGATCTGGGACGGCTTCACTTCGATGGGCGTCGCCAAGTTCGCGCTGGCCGATTCGCTCAACAGCCGCAGGCCGCCATGATAGGCCTGGTAATGACGCGACGGGTTCCAGAAATCGTAGATCGCATTGATGGCCACGCCCTTGCGGCCCGACGCCGTCAGGTCCGTCGCCATGCCCGCGCCGAAGGAGTTGCACTCCTGCGCGATGATCGGGTCGATGTTCGGATCGATGGGATCGAGCCACGGCGGGAAGAAGATGCGCGAGGCGTAGGCGCCCTGCTGGTGCACGTCGTAGACGATCTGCGGATGCCACACATTGTGCAACTGCTTCACCACGTTCTGCGTTTCCGCCTGCGAGAAGATATACCAGTCGCGGTTGTTATCGTGTCCGATGTATTTCTGGTATAACTCCGGCGGCGCCGTTCCCTCCCACTGGCTGCCCAGCGTATAGCGGTACCACTTGGTGACGATATCCACGCCGTCCGGATTCAATGAGGGGACCAGGATGAAGATCGTGTTATCCAGAATGGCCCGGAATTTCGGCTTGTCTTCGGTCAGCAGCCTGTAGGCGAACTCCACCGCCGTGTGCGTGCTTGCCACCTCGGTGGCGTGAATCGAGCACGTGATCATCACCACGGCCTTGCCGTTGGCCACGAACTCCTGCGCCTGTTGGAGCGTGGTCTTGCGCGGGTCGGCCAGACGCTGCTGAATTTCGCGATACTTGTCCAGGTTCTTGATGGTGGCCGCCGAGGAGATGAACGCAGCGATCATGGGGCGTCCTTCGCTGCTCTTGCCGATCTCCTTCACCACGATCCTGTCGCTCGCCTTGGGAAGGGCGTTGAAGTAACTCACCACCTTCTCCCAGTCGAGCAGTTTCCGGTCCGCGCCGATCGGGTGGCCGAAGTGGGCGGCCGGCGCCGGCACGGCGGGATACGCGGCCGGAAGCATCAAGAGCCCGGCCAGAATAAGACGTCCTAGCATTCGCGATTTAACTCCATCCAAAGAGCTCTGTAATAGCGCAGGAAGCGCTCCGGTTCGGGGCTGGCGGCCGCCTCGCACAACGTGTAACGGTCATAGCCGCTCTTGCGCAGCAACGCAAACAGCTCCCGGTACGGGTATCCGCTGGTCAACTCATTGATGTGGCAGTTTCGGATCCACGGGCGCAGTAGTTCGAAGCTCTGCCGCACGCCGCCGTCGGCCACGTCGGTGGGATTGGAGTTCCAGCACAGACCCACGTTCTTATGACGCGCGGCGCGCATAATCGTCGCGGCCATCGGCGGATTCTGCGTGTCCCGCCCGTGGACCTCCATCCAGATCTCGACGCCCTTGCGGCTGCCTTCCTCTCCCAGTTCGGCCAGATGCGCGCCGATGGTGCGCGCCGTGGTTTCCGGCGCCACACCGGCCGGCAGACCGTTGGGCCGCACCTTGATCGCCAGCGCGCCGGTGTCGTGCGCCAGGTCGATAAACTGCTTCGCGGTGGCTACGTTCGCCGCGCGCACGGCCGGGTCGGGTGATTGAAATTCGCAGGTGGTTCCGAAGCTCAACAAGCGCACGCGGCTGGCGCGGAACTTCTGCCCGATGGCTTCCCGCTCCGCCGCGCCGAGCGCGGGCTCGACGCCATGCTTGTGACCGGTGCGCAACTCCACCGCTTCGTATCCGCACTCGCTGAGCGTGCGGATGATGCGGTCCACGTCGAAATCCTTGAGGACGTTGTAGGTGACGGCTCCGAGGCGCATGATTGCTTGGTAAGCCGCTATTGTCTCACGTAGCGCCCGTCACCAGCTCACGCTGACCAGCGAAACCGCCTGTTGGGGCAGCGTGTAGTCGATCGCCGCCGTCCCGGCCCGCACGTCGATCCACTTTGGGGACTCGAGCAGTTCGAGCTGGCCCGCGGCCTCGAGCTGGCGCCGCTGTTCGGGCGAGGGCTGCCGTGGCGAGCCCATCCTCTTCCACGCCGTATAGGCGTTGCTGTGCGTGTCGTCGATGCGGTAGTGCGTCGCCAGCGCTCGGGTGACGTCGAGCGGCAACCCGGTCATGCTCAGCCGCACTCGCGACGCCGGACCGCCTCGCTCATCGTCGCGGTAGTTCCAGTTCAACACGGCGATCTGCCGCAGGGATCGCGTCGCCAGCGCTCCGATATCCGGAGAGTCCGGCACGCCTCCGGCCAGCATCCTGTCCAGTGGAACCGCCGCCGGACTCACCGCCTGGATGCGTTCGCGTTGCAGCAATCCCGCCATGCGGAACAGGTTCAGCACCGGCTTGTCGACGCCATTTGTAGCCAGCGTGCGAAAACCGTCGAAGTACGGCTGATTCTCGAACTCGAAGGCCCATGTCAGCAGCCCCTCCAGGTTCGCCTGGCGCCGGTCGGCCAGTTCGATCATGCGCGACATCGCGGCGGCCGTGTAGGCCGGATACAGCGTCCCGTTGCGGTAGGCGTTTTGCGGAAAGGCGCGCGCCGAGCAGGCGGCGCAACCTTCAGGGTCCGATTCGCTGAGGATGATCGGCAGTCTCCGGTACTGAGGGAATTTCGAGATGATCTCAAAACCCATGTCTACGTCCCGCAGGTTCTTCGCGATTCCCATCCGCACGTGGCCGTCGATCACCTTGGGCGCACCCTTGGCGTGGTAGCTGATGAAATCGAGCGGTGTGCCGGTTTTCGCGCAATGGTCGAGGAACTGTTCGAGATACGCCGCCGCCTTCGCATTCGCCGGTCCGGTCGTCGCCGGACCGCCCACCCGCGCGGAGGGCAGCGTCTTCTTCACGGCCGCCGCCGTCACGTCGTAGAGCTTGTTATATTCCTCCGGCGTGCCGCGCCAATAGGAGATGTCGGGTTCGTTCCATAGCTCCCAATACCAGGTGGACGCCTCCTGCCGCCCATACCGGTCGACGGCGTGTTGCACGAAGGCGCGGATCAGTTCGGACCACTTCGAGTAGTCCTTGGGCGGATAGGCCCAGCCGGTTCCGCCCGGCTCCTTGGGCCACTCGCGCACGTAGGGTTGGGGGTGCGCCGACAGCGCCTCCGGCATGAATCCGATTTCGACGAAGGGTTTGGCCTTGGCCTGCACGTAGGTGTCGAAGATGCGGTCGACGATGGTCCAGTCGTATACCGGCTTTCCGTTCGCGTCTTCTGTGTAGGCGTTGGTGGATCCCCACTTCAGCGCCGCCGCGCCGTCGCCGGTGCACAGCAGGTGATGCGCGCGGATGTGCACCGGCGCGGGACTGAGGGCCGCCAGTTCGCCCACCAGCTTGCGGCCGTTATCGGTGTAAGTGTAGTTCGGCTCGTCGTAGCCGAAATAGGAATAGATCGGCTTGAACAGTCCCAGCCGCGCCGATGCGTCCACCTGGATGACCACCGGATCCTGCGCGAACGCCGCCGCGGCAAGCAGGCTCAGTAAGACGGTCGGTCGCATGGCCCGTCTAACTCACTTTCGCCCGCAGAATGGTCAGCGAGTGTTTCGGGAACGTGTAATTCAGTTTGTTTCCGGATCCCACGATGGTTTTTGTCGAAGGCCGCACCTTCTTGTCAGCCCCGAACGTGTGGGTGGCTTTGAGGTCGGGATAATCCATCTGCCATACGTCGATGCTGGCCCCCAGCGTGCCGGTGATGTTTTCGATCCTGGCTGCGATGTCCAGTTTCTCGCTCTTGTTCAGCACGTTGACGTACAGGTAGCCGCCTTTCTTGTCGAGCGTGACGGAACTGTCCAGGTAGGGGATCGGCTCGCGCGCGCCCACACGGTAGGTGGGCGAAACGATCAGCGCGTCGATGGCGACGTTGCCCCGCTGCTTGGCGTATTCGGCCAACGGGAAGTAGATGGGCTGCAGGAAAAGGCCCTTTTCGTTGGTGAAAATCGGCGCGATCACATTGACGACCTGCGCCAGGTTGGCCATCTTGACAACATTCGCGTGGCGGATGAACGAGTTCAGAAACATCCCCATGGCCAGCGCGTCCTCGAAGTTATAAATCTCCTCAAGCCGCGTCTTGCCCGTTTCGAATTCGCTCTCGCCTCGCGCGCGATACCACACGTTCCACTCGTCGTAGGCGATGTAGATCGGCCTGGGCCGCTCCATGCTGGCCTGCGCCGCCCTGATCAGTCCTTCCACCACCGCGATGCGCTGATCGATGTCCTGCGAAGCCGCCAGAAATTGCTCCAGGTTGTTCTTGCTGTTTCCGATGTAGGTGTGCAGGGAGATGTAGTCGATCTCGCTCTTCAGACCTTCAAGCACCGTCTGGTTCCACTGGATCCAATTCGATCCCGGCCGGAAGTTACTGGACCCGCTGGCGATCAGCTTGATCGAGTCATCCGCCCGCCGCATGGCCTTGGCGGCCTCCAGCGCGAACTTGACGTAATCCTCGGCTGACTTATGTCCCAACTGCCAGGGGCCGTCGATCTCATTACCAAGGCCCCAGTACTTCACTTTGTAGGGCTCCTGGCGCCCGTTCTTGCGACGCTGTTGGGCCCAGTAGGTGTCGCGCGATTCGTTCGTGTACTCCACCCACTGTCGCGCCTCCTCCACCGTGCCCAGTCCCGCGTTGATGCAGACGTATGGGGTCACACCCACGCGTTCGCAGTACTTCAGAAACTCGTCGGTGCCGAACTGATTCGGCTCCAGGGAGCCCCACGCGCCCTCGGGCCGGACTGGACGGTCCTTCTTGGGGCCGATGCCGTCCTTCCAGTTGTAGCCCGACGCGAAGTTGCCGCCCGGCCACCGCAGCATGGTGACGCCCAGGCCATGGATGGCCTCCATGACGTCTTTCCGATAACCCTCCGCATCCGCCAGGGGACTGCCGGGTTCGTACAGTCCGCCGTAGATGCAGCGGCCCAGGTGCTCGGCGAAGTTGCCAAAAATCAGCGGATCCACCTCGCCGATGGTGCGGTCCGTGTCGATCTTGATATGGGCCTGTTGGGCCGGCGCAAGGGCGGCGGCCATGCAAACGAGGATGCCGGAGACGAGTGTTTTGCGCATGTCCTGAATGCATTCAAGACTATCGCAGATGCCCTCCGCTGACAACGCCCGCTACAATGGAACGCGTGCCGCGAGCCCGCAAATCCGCGCCCCCCGCCGAAGACGCTCCACTTGCCGAATACGCCCGGAAACGCGAATTCGACAAGACCCCGGAGCCTGGGCCGGCGACGGCCGCGCCTGGGCCCGCCTTGCGGTTCTGCATCCAGCGCCACGACGCTACGCGCCTGCATTACGACCTTCGCCTGGAGGTCGACGGCGTCTTCAAGTCCTGGGCGGTTCCGAAGGGGGTTACGCTGGACCCGACCAAGAAGCCGCTGGCCATGATGGTGGAGGATCATCCCATCGACTACGGCGGCTTCGAAGGCAACATCCCCAAGGGCGAATACGGCGGCGGCAGCGTGATGCTGTGGGATCGCGGCGTGTATGAACCTTTGGGCGACGTCGCCCCGGCCGCCCAACTCGCCCGCGGCGACTTCAAATTCCGCCTGCGCGGCGACAAACTGAAGGGCGACTTCGCTATCGTCCTGATGAAGGGCCGCGGCAAGGGCAACGAATGGCTCGTCATCAAGAAGCGCGACGGCCACGATCAACTGAATTGGGATCCGGAACAGCACAATCGCAGCGTCCTTACCGGCCGGACGCAGGAGGAGATCGCGGCGAATCTTCCGTCGCCGGCCGCGGGCGCTAGCGCGGTTGACCCGGCATCCATCGCGGGCGCGGCGCGCGTTCCCATGCCCGCCACGCTCACACCCATGATGGCCTCGCTGGCGGACACGTTCCCCAGTGGCGGTAACTGGCTCTATGAGATCAAGTGGGACGGCGTCCGCGCGCTCTGCTTCATTGAAAACGGCGCGATGTACATCCTCACCCGCAACGGGAACCGGTGCGAACGCCAATACCCCGAACTGGACGTATTGCCGCACCGCGTCCGGGCCGTCAACGCGATCCTCGACGGCGAAATCGCCGTCCTCGATCCGCAGGGCCGGCCGCGTTTCTCGCTCATTCAGCCGCGCATCGCGCAAACGGATCCAAACGCCGTGGCGCACCTGGCTCGCTCGACGCCCGCCACATTGTTCGCCTTCGACCTCATCTATCTCGACGGCTTCGACCTTCGCGGCGCGGCGCTCGCCGATCGAAAACAGGCCCTGCGCGCCGTGCTTCAAACGGACGACCGCATCCGTGTTTCGGACCACTTTGAGGCCACCGGCCCGGAGATGCTCGAGGCGGCCCGGCAGGCCGGCCTGGAAGGCGTCGTCGCCAAACGCGCCGACTCGAAGTACGAAACCCGGCGCGTCACCACGTGGCTGAAGTTCAAGGCCCACAGCGAGCAGGAGTTCGTGATCTGCGGCTTCACGCACGGCGAGCGGGAGTACTTCAGCTCGCTCGTCCTGGGCGTTTACGAAGGCGGAGCTCTCACGCACGCCGGTCAGGTGGGCACGGGCTTCGATGACAAGACCATCCGCGCCATCTATCAGAGGCTCCAGCCGCTGATCACGACCAAGAGCCCGTTCCGCGCCAAGGCCCGCGCCCTTCGCCAGATTACCTGGGTTGAGCCGAAACTTGTCTGCCAGGTTCGTTTCGTCGAATGGACCCAGGACGGCCAGCTTCGCGCGCCATCCTTCCAGGGATTGCGGGAGGATGTGGATCCCGCCGCGGTGGTCCGTGAAACCGGCGGCGCCGCGCCCGACGATGCCCCGGCTCCCCAGCCGCCCAAAAGCGACCTCATCCCGCCCGGTCCCAAGGAACTGACCCTCGAAGTCGGCGCGCAAAAACTCCGCTTCACCAACCTGAACAAAGTCTTCTACCCGAAGCAGGGTTACACCAAGCGCGACCTGCTGAACTACTACGACGCCGTCGCAGCCTATCTGCTGCCCCATCTGCGGGACCGTCCGTTGTCGCTCAAGCGTTACCCGAACGGCATCGAGGCCGACTATTTCTTCCAGAAGAACGCCGAGGACTTCCCGCCCTGGGTGCGTCTGGAGCCCATTACTTCCGACGAGCGCACGATCAACTACGTGATCGCCAACGATCGTGAGACATTGCTGTGGCTGACCCACCTCGGCTGCATCGATCAGAACCCGTGGATGAGCCGTCTGGGGACTATTGACAGCCCCGACTTCCTGCTGATCGACCTGGACCCCGTGGGGTGCGCCTACGATCTCATTGTCGAAGCGGCGTTGCTCGCCAAGGCGACCCTCGACCGCTTGGGCCTGCGCGGCTATCCGAAAACCACCGGCGGCGACGGCATGCACATCTATGTGCCGCTCGAGCCGGTGTACAGCTACGACCAGGTGCGCAGCTTCGCCGAAATCGTCTCACGCCTGGTGATCGCCTCGAAGCCCGACCTGTTCACAACGCCCCGCTCAGTAGCCAAACGACGCACCAATCGCGTCTATTTCGACTACCTGCAGATCGCCTCGTCCAAGACCATCTCGGCGCCCTACGTCCTGCGGGCGTACGACGGCGCGCCGGTGGCCACGCCGCTCGCCTGGAGCGAGGTCCGTCCCGGCCTGCTGCCCTCCCAGTTCACCATCCAGAACGCGCCTTCGCGATTTGCCTCCATCGGCGATGTCTTCCGTCCGGTCCTCGATTCGCCGCAGCGCCTTGAACCCGCCATGGAGAAACTCGAAGCGTTGCTGAAGGAGCGCGCATGAACATCGTCATCGCGGGCGGCCATCCCGGCGACCCTGAGTACGGTTGCGGAGGAACCGCCGCCCGCTACGCCCTGGCCGGCCATCGGGTGACGATGCTGTACCTCAATCGCGGCGAGAAGTCCTGTCCCGCGTCGGCCGACGATCCAGGCAGCCGGGTGCGCGTCGCTGAGGCTCGGGCGGCGGCCGGAATCCTGGGCGCCTCCGTGCTGTTCGCCGACCAGTGCGATGGGCGCGCCGTCATCGACAACGCCCGCTACGACTCGTTCCGTCGCGTTCTGGAATCCGCCCGGCCCGATGTGATCTTCACCCAGTGGCCCATCGACAACCATCCCGACCATCGGGCGGTTTCCGCCCTGGCGCTGGACGCTTGGTTCGCCATGGGCCGCAAGCCGGCGTTCTACTACTACGAAGTGTCAAACGGCGAGGATACCCTGCTGTTCCAGCCGACCGACTACGTCGACATCACCCAGGTCGAGTCGAAAAAGCGCTCCGCCTGTTACGCCCACGCCTCGCAAAGTCCGGACCGCTATTGGGAGTTGCAGAGCAGGATCGCCCGGTTTCGCGGCCTCGAAAAAGGCTGCGGCGTGGCGGAGGGCTTCATTCGGCAGACGCAAAGCGCACCCGGCGTCCTGCCGTAGCGCCGGCGTCTCACTTTCCGAAAATGCCGCGAATGCGATCCATGATTCCGCGCTGTTTGGGTTGCGCGGGCGGCGCTGGCGGCGACGTTGGCTCCACCGGGATCGACTTCACGGTCCGGGATCCCCCGGACCTGACGGGAGCCGCCGGCGCCGGACTCGTAGCGGGTGTCGATGCGGCCGCCGGCGTTTCCGGAGTATCCCAGCTGGCCACCTGAGTTCCGCCGCCGCCGTGCAAATGGCACAACGCCAGCGGCTGGGTGCCCGCCACGAACACTTCCGTCTTCACGTTCGGGCATCCGCTGGTGGCCAGTTGGCCGGAATCCGGATCGATCTCCGCGCTCACCACGCCGTCGGGAGCGTCGAATCCGCTCACGTTGCGGTACATCCGATGCTGGTGCGCCCGTTTCATGAACTCGGTCCAGATGGGCAGGGCGGCCTGGGCGCCCTCGGTCTTGATGTCGCGGTAGTCGTCGAATCCCACCCACACGATGCACAGCAGTTTCGACGTGTACCCGGCGAACCAGGCGTCGCGGGACGTTCCCGTCTTGCCCGCCGCCGGCAGCGCGAATCCGCGGGCCCGCACGCTGGCCCCGGTGCCGGTTTGCAGCACGTCCTCCATCAGGTTGGTCATCATGTACGCCACCTTTGGGTCGAGCACCCACCGCCGCTCCGGCGTCAATTGGAAGATCGACGTCCCATTCTGATCGCGGATTTCGCCGAGGAAATTGGGCTTGATCCACTCGCCATGGTTGGCGAACATCGTGTACGCGCCGGCCATCTCGATCGGAGTCACGCCCACCGATCCCAGCGCGATCGCCGGCGTCGCATAGGCGTCCATGGTCAGGCCGGCGCGCCGGGCCAGGTCGAGCACGGTGCGATAACCCACCTTCTCGGCCACCTTCACGGTGGGGATGTTCAGCGACTTGGTCAGGGCGTAACGGAGGGTGACTTTGCCGAAAAACGCCTCGTGGAAGTTACTCGGTTCGTAGGTCTTATCGTTGTCGTAGTAGAACGTGGTCGGCTCGTCAATGAACGTCGAGACCGGAGTTAGCGCGTTGGTCGGATCGTTGATGCCTGTATTCAGCGCCGCCGTGTATACAAGGGGTTTGAACACCGATCCGGGCGGCCTCCGCGACTGCGTTCGATTCAATTGGCTCTGCCCGTAGTTGCGGCCGCCCACCAGCGCCTTGATGCCGCCCGTGTGCGGATCCAGGCACACCATCGCCACCTGCGCTTCCGGAATGGTCTGCCCATAGCCCTTGAACCTGCGCTTCAGGATCGGATCCAACTCGGACAGGCCGGCCTTGATCGCGGCCACCGCGTCGCGCTGCAGGTCCATGTCGAGCGACGTGTAAACCTTGTACGAATTGGCCTGAAAGTCGTGGTCCTGAAATTTCGATTGCAGCGTGTCGTTCACCAGGTCCACGAAATACGGCGCTTCGGTGGACTCGTTCTCCTCGGCCGCCAGCTTGATCGGCGTCGCCACGGCTTCTTCGTATTGCTGGGGGCTGATCAACCCGTCGTCGCGCATCATCCCCAGCACGATGTTGCGCCGCGTCCGCGCCCGCTCCGGATAACGAAACGGATTGCGGGCGTTGGGGCTCTGCACCTGTCCCGCGATCAGGGCCGCCTCGGGCAGCGTGATCTGAGCCAGGTCCTTATCGAAGAAAACGTTCGCCGCCTCGCCGAACCCGTGGATGCTGAAACTGCCCCGCTGTCCCAGGTAGATCGTGTTGGCGTAATATTCGAAGATCTCCTGTTTGGACAGCTTCTGCTCCAGTTGCATCGTGATCAGCACCTCGGAGATCTTGCGCTTCCAGGTGCGTTCGTTGCTGTTCAGCATCAGCGTGCGAGCCAACTGCATGCTGAGCGTCGAAGCGCCCTGTTGTCTCCGCCGGTCGCGCAGGTCGACGATCGCGGCGCCCACGATACGGAACGGGTCAAAGCCCGGGTGACTGAAGAAACGCTTGTCCTCGGCCGCCAGGATCGCGTTTCGCATCACTTCGGGGATGTCCTCGAACTTCACCGCGCGCCGCTTCTGGCGCTGCTTGTCGAACAGGTTCGTGATGAGTTCGGGCTCCAGCATGTACTGCGGGATCTCGGTGTTGTCCTGCAGCGAGATGATCTGGCTCACCTGGCCGCCGTTGAATTTGATCACGCCCGGATCGCGCTTGAAGTAGGAGTCCGGCCCCGGGTAGACCTCGATCGCGTCGGGCCGCAGGTTGTAATAACCCATCGCCGCGTTGCGCGACTCCGAATAGCCGCTTCGCCGCAGGATGGTGGCGATTTCGGCCGGAGTGGCCGTGTCGCCCGTGGCGATTCGCTGCGGCGCGGCGAACAGCATCGAAGTGTTCGCGAACGCTCCCGCGCGCAGGCGCTCGTTCACCAGGTTCGAGTATTCGACGTACAGGTAGACGCCAACGGCGATGGCGAGCGTGAGGCCCGTCAGAAAGGTGATGAGAAACGCTTTACCCCACCGGCTGACGAAAAACCGCACAAACAGGGAATTCTTCGGGACCTGAACTTTGATCGCCACGATGCTCCAAGGGGAACTCTGTTCATTCTCTCACGCGCCCGGCGCTTCACTGTTAAGTTCCTGACGAAGCGCTCGGATGAAAATGGAGGTCCACTGTGTATAGGGGAAGGTCCACGCGGATAACATAGATAATCTCCACGCGCAGGCCGTTGGCTGTCTTGGTCGCGTGCACGTCTCCGCTTCGCACGGGCAATCCCTGCTGGGCCGCGTGGTTCACAACGTCGGCCACCAGCGCGTCCGGCTCCTTGGTGCGGTCCACAGCCTCGTTCAGGTACTGCTGAAACTCCATGTTTCGGAAGTACGGCGGCACGAGCGCGGCGCCGATCGCGATCAGCCCGACCAATACCGCCACGCCCGCCGCCATTCGCCAGCGCGCGCCCGCCGGGCTCACCGTTTCGTTTCGGAGAACAGCTCTTTCCAAATGTCCTCGTGCGCCTGCCAGTCGGGCGCTTCCGGACCGCCAATTTGCAGCTCCGGCACCTTCAGTGTGCCATGGCCGTACGGGCAGATGTATTCGATCGTCGGCGGACCCAGCAGCACGTGAGTCCATGAGCCGGTCGCCACCGGCATTCGCAGCCGCCGCAGACAGGTGCGGCATCGCAATCGCTGGTCCCGCAGGATCAAATAGAACAATCCCAGGCACAGCAGAAAATAGCCCAGCATCACCAGCGTGTAGGCCAGATCGTGCGCGAACGGGTCCTGCCGGATGTTGCGCATGAAGGGCGCCGGCGTGGGGTACCAGCGGTTGATCGCCCAACCGATGGACCAGGCTACGCCGCCCCCAACGGCCAGTTTGGCCGCTAGATAGCCCCAGAACCTCATGTCTATTAGACTACCTCGGAAACGCGCGAGGTTCCGAAATTCGCGTTCCGCCGGTTCGCCCCGGCTTCCCCGAACGCTCCAGGCCGGGCGGCGCCCCGGAGTTGGTTCGAGGGACTGGCGCCCGCCGCAATGTGTAACTAGTAGTGGCTCACCGCAGTCCACTGACTTAGCCGTCCGATCTGTTCCCGCTCTAATAACGATCGGTCATTTTGTCCATTCGGACTTAAACATAATCCGGAAGTGCTCCGACTTTTTTGGCGATAGAGGAGACAATTTCATTGAGTTGGTCGATACTCGCGCATATAATTGGCGAGGTAATCAGAGGATGGGAGCCCCATGTCTTGGGAGGTTCGAGCATGACCCCTTCATCGGGAAGGGGATCGGAACCGGGCGTCAAGAGCGAGTTGGCGGGGAGCCTCCGGAGGGATCTGTTGCGACTTATCGGCCACTCTCAGAACCTCCGGGCGCTGGTCCGGTCCGCCGCGGAACTGCTTCGTGAACGTCTGGATTTCGAAGCGGTCGGTGTCCGTCTGCGGGAAGGCGATCAGTTTCCCCTCTATGAACTTAGCGGCTCCTTCGCGGGGGTTAACGTTAGCGGCGGCGCCCTGGGTTTTTCGAAGCCTCCCGGTTGCATCTGCTCCGAAGTTATCAGGGGCGCCGCGGTTGAGTCGTCCTCCGGCGGCGGACTCTGGTTCAACAGCCGCGAGGCTCTAACTGTCGGCGCGCGTCGCTCGCCGCCCTGTCTCAGTGGACCCTGCGCCGTCTCGGACTTTGAGTCGGTGGGATTGTTCCCGCTGGCCATCGGCGGGAATCGGATGGGCTTGCTCCAGTTTTTCGACTCGCGCGCGGGACGCTTCGATCCGAATCTGATCGAGTTATTGGAGGAATCTTCCTCGATTCTCTCCCTGGCCATCGCCGGCGCGCCACGTCCGCTCTCCGCTCCGGGAACGGAGCCGCTTTTGTCGGTCGGCCCGAGAAACAGCCTGGTCGGCATCGATAGGGTTGACGAACCCGCGCCGCGGGCGCTGGGCATGTCGCCTCGCCCGGACACCCTGCTGGACGCCGTACTGCGGAGCGTCGAAGCCAGCGTCTTCATTACAGACCGCGAAGGCCGTCTCACCTCGCGAAACGCCGCTTTCGAGCGGTACTGTCGCTTATTGGCGCCCGGCCCCGCGCCCGACGATCTCCGGGTCTTGGCCGCTGTGGTCGAACTCCTGTTCGACAATGGCGCTCCGGTTCCATTCAATGACTGGCCCCCGGCCCGTGTCCTGCGCGGAGAGCCGCCCGTCGACGCTGAGTATCGGATCCGTTCGGCCGCTGGCGGCCCGTCCTGGAAATTCCGATGCGTGTCGTGTCCTGTGCGTGATGACGCCGGCGAGGTGACCGGATCGGTCACTTTCATCCACTACACCGCCCCGTCGGCGAGTCCGCACCACGACAACCGCGATCAGCTTTTACGACTCGCCGTTGAGTCGGGACGCTTCGGCGCCTGGGAGCGGGATCTGCTCACCGGTGCGACGATCTGGGATGCGCGAATGTTCGAACTCCATGGAATGCCTCCCGGTCAACAGGCTCCGAGTTTCGAACAGTGGCTCGATCGGGTGCATCCGGACGACCGTCCCAAGGTCGCCGAAGCGGGCTATTCGCCGATCCCCGACGCCTGGAGCCTCCAGTTAGAATTCCGCGTCATCCTCGAAGACGGCTCGGTCCGCCACCTTTCGGCGCGCGGCGCAGCGTTGCGCGACTCCTCCGGCCGCCCCATCCGGATCGTCGGCCTCACCACCGACGTCACTGAGAGCAAGCACGCCGAACAGGAGTTGCGCGACAGCGAGGAGCGGTTCCGCGCCCTGATCGGACAGGCCGCGGACGCGATTTTCGTCACCGACATGAAGGGACGCTTCATAGAAGTCAACGAACAGGCTTGGCTCAGCCTGGGTTACTCGCGGGAGGAGTTGCTCTCCCTGGGAGTCTACGATATTGAAACCTCCCTTGACGCCGAGGTTTTGAAGGAGTCCTGGAATCTGGCCGGCGGCGATCGCAGGCGGGTCACCCTGCAGGGCCGCCATCGCCGAAAGGACGGTTCGACGTTCCCCGTGGAGATCCACTGTGGGCGGTTCGAGCACGGCGCCGAGCGGCTTCTACTGTCCATCGTCCACGACGCCACCGCCCGCGAAAGCGCCCGCAAGGCGCTGGAGGACGCGGTCCGCCTCAACCGGCAGATGCTGGATAGCGTCCGCCAGGGCATTGTCGTCTACGGTCCCGATCTGCGTTTCCGGGTCTGGAACCGCTTCATGGAGGAACTCACCGGCTGTCTGGCCAAGGACGTCCTCGGCCGGGAACCGCGCGATCTGTTCCCGCGGGCGGAGGAGTTAGGGGTCGTCGCCCGTCTTCGGCAGGTGCTCGAAGGCGATGAGATCCGGCCCGCCGACGTCGAGCTCGAGATGCCGCCCGATGGCCGCAAGGTCTGGATCTCGGACGCAAGCAGCGCCCTCCGCGATTCCTCCGGCGCGATCATCGGCGTCATCTCCACCATCCTTGACATCACCGAGCGGAAACAGAGTGAGGCGGTTCTGTTGGAAACGCAGGCCCGCTTCCGGGCCATCCTCGACCAGTCCCCCGCGCTGGTCTTCATTAAAGATCTCGAAGGGCGTCTGACTCTGGTGAATCGGGCGTTCGAAACGAAATTCGGCCCCCCCGGCGGGTCGGTCCTCGGAAAGAGCAGTCACGACCTGTTTCCGCCCGAAGTGGCCGGTCCGCATCGCGCCCATGACCTGGCCGTCATCGCCCGCGGCGAACCCATGTCATTCCGCAAGGAAACGACCGAGGACGGCGTCACCCATACCTATCTCGCCGCGAAGTTCCCCATGCGCGGCGGCGATGGCCGGATCGACGGGGTCGGCGGCATCTCCACCGACATCACCAACGACATTCGCGGCGAACGGGAACGGGCTCTTCTGACCGAACGCCTGGCGCAGGCCCAGAAGATGGAGTCGATCGGACGCCTGGCCGGAGGCGTGGCCCACGACTTCAACAACCTGCTGACTATCATCAACGGCTACAGCCAGCTTGTGCTCTCCGGCCTGTTTGAGGGCGATCCGAACCGTCCGCACATCTCCGAAATCCGCAAGGCCGGCGAACGCGCCGCCGCCCTCACCCGTCAACTGCTCGCCTTCAGCCGTAAGCAGATCATGGAGCCGCGGCGGTTCGATCTCAATAACGTGGTCGCCGGTCTGCGCGGCATGCTGGGGCGTCTGCTCGGCGAGGACGTCGAGCTCGATCTCCGGCTTTGCCCCGAAATCCTCGTCGTCGAGGCCGATCCGCACCAGATTGAGCAGGTGCTGGTGAATCTCGCAGTCAACAGTCGAGACGCCATGCCTGAAGGCGGACGCCTGTTCATCGAAACCAAGCTGATGACCGACGTCGAGAGCGCCGCGGCTAAAATGACCGAGCTCCGAGGCCGGAACTGGGCCATGCTCATCGTCAGCGACACGGGCGTGGGCATCGACGACTCGGTCCGCGGCCAGATCTTCGAACCGTTCTTCACCACCAAGCCGCTCGGCCGGGGCACCGGGCTTGGCCTGTCCATGGTGCAGGGCATTGTCGACCAAAGCGGCGGCCTGCTAAGCGTCGACAGCCAGCCGGGCTTGGGCGCCACCTTCACCGTCTGCCTGCCGGCTCTACAGGGCGAGATCCTCGAAACGCCCGCCGCCGAACAGGCCGAAGAGTTCGCCGGGCACGGCGCGGTGCTGGTGGTGGAGGACGAGGCCAGCGTGCGCGCCTACACCGTCGAGGTCGTCCGCAAGTACGGCTATCGCGTCCTCGAGGCCGCTAACGCCGGCGAAGCTCTCATCATCGTCGATCGCGAACGCGACCGGATCGACCTTGTCGTCACCGACGTCGTCATGCCGCACGTCAGCGGCAAGGAACTCGCCGAAAAGATCTGGAAGACGTACCCCGCCATGAAGGTGTTGTTCATGTCCGGGTACTCCGATGAGATCGTCGCCCATCGCGGCGTTCTACGGGAAGGCGCCTATCTCATCGAGAAACCTTTCACTCCGGAACAACTTGGAGCCAAGATCAAGGCGATTCTGCCCGCCGCCGTCCCGGCTCGTATCCTGGTGGCCGACGATGACAGCGGCGTGCGCTCGCTGGTGCGTTCGGTGCTCGAACTCTGCGGCTATGTCGTTATCGAGGCGGGAGATGGACGGGAAGCCCTCGACCTGCTCGGCGTAGAATCGGTCGATCTGATCCTCACCGACCTCGTCATGCCTGAATGCGAAGGGCTCGAGTTCATCCGCCAGCTCCGCCGCAACAACCCGCGAGCCCGTATCATCGCCATGTCCGGAGCCTTCGGCGGCGAGTATCTCGGCGTCGCCGAAATGTTAGGCGCCGACATCGCCATGAGCAAGCCCCTCATCGTCGACGAACTGGTCGCATCCGTGAAGCGCCTGCTGTCTCGTGTGAACTGAGTCCCCGGCTATCGTTGCTGATAGACCCTCACCCAGTCCACCAGCATCTGCTGCGGGAACACCGTCGTGGCGTCGGGGTTGCCCGGCCATTGGCCCCCCACCGCCACGTTCAGCAGCAGGAAGAAAGGGTGGTCGTACACCCACTTGGCGCCGGTTGGCAGCTTGGCCGGCGTAACCTCGAAGTACTTCGCCCCATCCAGGTAGAACGCCACGGTCTTCGCCGACCACTCCACTCCGTAGACGTGGTAGTCATCGGCGAAGCGCCCCGCCGCCAGGTTCGCCGGCCCGCCGATCCCTCCGCCACCGGAGTATCCGGGGCCGTGCACCGTCGCATGCACCGTGGCCGGCTCCCTGCCGATGTTCTCCATGATGTCGATCTCGCCGCACGCCGGCCAGTTCGCTGTCGCAATATCGGCGCCCAGCATCCAGAAGGCCGGCCACAGCCCTTGTCCGGACGGGATCCGGATGCGCGCCTCCGCCTTGCCGTACTGGAATTCGAACTTCCCCTGCGTTTTCATCCGCGCCGAGGTGTACTGCCCATCGGGGCCCCGGACCGCGCGGACGGTGAGGTTCCCGGCGCCGTCCTGGAAGATATTGGCGGCGTTGTTCGTATAGGTCTCGAGTTCTTGATTGCCCCAACCTCCGCCGCCCAGGTCGAACGCCCACTTCGACCCGTCGGGCGGGCTGCCGGCCGCGCCGTTGAATTCGTCGCTCCAGATCAGCTTCCAGCCGGGACTCAAATCGGTCGCGGCAGGCGGACTTTGCGCGCCTCCCACCGTAAGCGTCAACGGGACGCTCGCCGTCCGTGGGGCGCCCTCCGGCACGCAGACATTCACTTGGGTCACGCCGGCGTACACGAGTCCAATGAAAGTGGAGGCGCACATCTGTGCCGTAACGCCACCGAACGCTGCGGACCATGCGCCGGGCGCCGGATACACTCCCGCGGGCGCTTGCCCGTCCGCGATGGCGGGCGTCACCGCCCCTTCCCCGGTCGCGTAGAACGACACCACGTCGCCCGGACCGGGCGGCGTATAGTCGTCGTTGCACGAGATCTTTCCTCCCGCGCTGTAGTTCACAACCACTGCTACGCCCGGTTTGTTCGCGCACTGGAATATGCCCGGAGCCGCCGCCGCCACCGGCAGCGCGACGGCGTTGGAGACCGTCCCCAGGTACTCCACCTGAATTTTCGTTGTCGTCTTAATCGCGTAGGGCGCGATCGCTGCCGTCTGTCCCGCCGCCGCGTAAATCATCGGCGCGGCGATCCCATCAAACAGGACCTTTGTGTCGCCCACCGAGGTCGGCAGTTTACGGTCCGCTCCGTAGCTCGCCTGCGCGATCGACGCCGGCCCGAATCCCGATCCAAAGATGGTGACGATCTCGCCCGGAGCCACGCTCCCGCCCTGGAAGCTCGCGCCGTTCACCACGCCCGCCGCGGTGAGGGTCCCGGCCACGCTCCCGTTGGAAACGTAGGTGGGCAGCGTGTTCGACGACGTCGTCAGCGGCAGCGTCCGGGTGACGCCGTTCACCGTGTACTCCACGTCGTAATCCCCCAGGAATCCGCGAGTCCGGAACGTTCCGTCGACCCCGGTCGTCCCCGTGACATCGGTCCACCACTGTCTGTAGATCAGGTCGTTCCACGCGTCGTGGGCGAGCGTCGTGCTCCAATCCTTGCGGATCATCGCCGCGGAGGGCCGCCAGTGCGCCCCCGCCCAAAAGCCCCAGATCATGAACCCTTTCACGGCCGGGTGGCTGAATGCAAGAGTCAGGAAGTCCCGCGTGTAATCGGCCTGCAGTTGTTCATCGGCCAGCGTGACGTCGAACTCGGTGATCTGCAGGTCCTTGCCGAACCCCGCGAACTGATCGAACACCTCCATCACGCGGTCCGGCGCGGTCAGGTTCGTATTGAAATGCGCCTGCAGCCCGATTCCGTCGATCGGCGCTCCTCCTTCGAGCATCGTCTTGATGATCGAATAGAACCCGTTAATGTGTTGCATGCTGTAGCCGCCGGACTCGACGTTGTCGTAATCGTTGATGTACAGCTTCGCGCCTGGATCGGCCGCTCGCGCCTGCTGGAACCACGAGATCATCTCCGCGTCGCCCAACGCGGCCTGAACGTCCTTGTTGGTGTAGGGTTCGTTCAGCACATCCCATTCGGTCACCTTGCCGCGGGCGTACGCCATCACCTCCGCGATATGCGTATCGATCCGTTTCCGCAGCGCCGTCGCATCCACTGGGGCAGTCTTGAGCAAAGTCTGGACGTCCTGGGGCAGGTTCGACAGGCCCGGCCAAATCACGTTGTGCCCACGCACCTGCGCAAACCCGTTGCTTGCGAGCCAGGGCAGCATGTAATCGGCCTGAGGCCGCCCCCAGCTTTCGAAAAAGGGCCACTTCAGCGCGTTTTCCGGGACCGCTTTGTTGAAAAGACGTTTCAACGCCGCCCGGTAGTTGGCCCCGTCCGCTCCCGTGTTCTGGAGCGCGTCGCCCGCCACCGCCGTTCCGAAGCCGAACCCGTGACGCCGCATCTTCACCCGCACCCCCGTCCCGGCCATCGGCTTGCCGGCGTCATCCCGCAGCGCCACCACAATGTCGCCCTTGCGGTATCTGTCGATCCGCTGCGCCGCCGCGGTGCGCCACGGAGCGTCCGCGGCGTGTCCGTCGTAGGGCCAGGCCGTCAGGCCCAGCGCTGAGAACGGAACGCCCGGCCCATAGTCGAGAATCGTAAACCCGCCGATCTCGATCTCCTGGTTCGGAAAGGTCGTCCAGAAGCTCAGGTTGTAGCCGCCCGCCGCATAGGTCTGCGCCATCGTGAACGGAGCCTCGAAGCGCCTCCACTGGCTCCCGGCGGCCGCGGTGTACGTTACTGACTTGGTGTACGGGGAGACGTTCTGCTCCACCACGAACGTCGTGAAGCCCATTCCGCCAGCCGGAGCGACGGCCCGCATCCAAAACGCCGCCACCACCACGTCGTCCTGTTTCGCGGCGAGTGTCGCAAAGCATCGCGGACGGATATCCCAGTCGTTGGCCGTGGCCGGAATCGCCGCGGTCTTCACATGCAGCGCCGTCGAAAACGGCATACCCGAGACGGCTACCGTGGTCAGCGTCCCGGCGCCATCCATCCGGTTGAAACAGGCGGTCGGATCGCCGGAGGTCAGCGGAACGGGCGTAGCGGCAAACCCGGCGCCGCACACAACGACGGTAAATAGCAGTCGCAACATAAGCAAACTATACGTCCTAACGGTCTGCTGCGCGACGCCGATAAGCCTCTTGTGAATTCTGCAAACGCAGTCCTTGGACTGGATTGCCCGGGACTGGATCACGAGCACGACGTCCTGATGAGCCTGATCGCCCGACTCGAGGAAATCGTAGGGCATCCCGATAGCACGGCCCGCCTGAACGAGATTCTGGAGAACCTCGAACTCTACATCGAGGCGCATTTCGAATACGAGGAGTCCATCATGCGGCGGGTGGGCTTTCCGTGCGTCGACGAGCACTCCAAACAGCATCAGGACATGCGCCAGCACCTGCGCAGCCTGAGCGCGCTGGCGGGCGGAGGCTTCGCAGTGCCGCCCGAACACGCCATCCAACTCGTGGAGGGCTGGCTCAACTGGCACCTCGACGGCGCCGACCGGCGGCTATCGGACTTCCTGAAGGAGCGTCGGATCGACCTCTCTAAGTTCGTGTGATACCGTGAATCCGTCATGCAACGACGGACACTGCTCACTGCGATCGCGGCCCTCGCCACACCTCGGATTACATCGGCCCAGTCCGCCCCCCGGCGCCGCAACGAGTACCGCGCCGGCGGCCCCTCCGCCGCGCGATTGATCTCGCCCGAACTTCATCCCGACCGCACCATCACCTTTCGCATTCGCGCTCCCAAAGCCTCCGAAGTCAACCTCCTGTTCGGCGCATGGAACCCCAAGCCTCGGCCGATGACCAAGGACGCCGAGGGACTCTGGACTCTCACCATCGGTCCGGTGGAGCCTGAGATTTACACCTACCTGTTCCAGGTGGACGGCATGCGCACTCTCGACATCGCCAATCCCGAGTTGAAGAACGGCGCGCGAGGCATGGACGCAAGCGTGGTCGAGGCGCCGGGCGATCCGCCTCGCTTCGACGAAGTCCGCGACGTTCCCCACGGCGCAATTCACATCCGCGCCTATCAATCGACGCCGCTCCATCGCCGCCGCGGTCTCTATATATATGTGCCGCCCGGCTACGACGCCGATCCCCGCCGCCGCTATCCGGTCGTCTACCTCCGACACGGCGGCGGCGACACGGAGGCTAACTGGAGCGCTGACGGCCGCGCCGGGGTGATCCTCGAAAACCTGATCGCCGAGCGCAAGGCCTCCCCGATGCTCATCGTCATGACCAACGGCGACACCGATGGAAGCTGGGGCGGCGGCAGCAGCGCTGAAGGCATCGAACTGCTGGGCAGGGAACTGCTCGACGACGTGATTCCATTCGTCGAAAAGAACTATCGCGCGCTGCCCGGCCGGGACCATCGCGCCATCGTCGGACTGTCCATGGGCGGCGGCCAGGCGTTCACCATCGGCCTCAGGAACCTCGAAAAGTTCGCCTACGTCGGCGAGTTCAGCTCCGGTCTCGTCAGCGCCGTGGGCTTCGACGTGGAAAAGCACATCCCCGGCGTCTTCAAGGACCCGGCGGCGCTGAACCGCAAGTTGAAACTGCTCTATCTGAGTTGCGGAACCGACGATCCACGCTATAACGGCCAACTCGATCTGGTGGACGTCTTCAAGCAACACGGCGTCAACGTAATCTATCGCGACGCTGCCGGCGGCCACGAATGGAAGGTGTGGCGGCATCTGCTGGCCGACTTCCTCCCGCGCCTGTTCCCGCGTGCATAGGCCCGCGCGAGTGTGACACACTCACAGTGAAACCATGACTTTGTACGGCGGCATCGAAGCCGGTGGCACCAAGTTCGTCTGCGGCGTCGGAACCGGCCCCGGCGACCTCGCCACAACCCAGTTCCCCACCACCTCTCCCGAAGAGACCACGCGCGCGGCCATCGACTTTTTCCGTCAAACCGCCGGCGGCAAACTGGCCGCCGTGGGCATCGCCTCGTTCGGCCCCGTGGACCTTCATCCCGAATCGCCCACCTACGGCTGCATCACCTCGACCCCCAAACTCGGCTGGCAGAACTTCGACCTGGCCGGCACGGTGGCGCGGGCCCTCGAAGTACCTGTGGGGTTCGACACGGACGTGAACGGCGCCGCGCTCGGCGAAACCCGTTGGGGCGCCGCGCAGGGTCTATCCGACAGCGTCTACCTCACCGTGGGCACGGGCATCGGCGGAGGCGCCATCGTCCACCGACAGGTGTTGCACGGCATGCTCCACCCGGAAATGGGCCACATCCGCATCCCGCACGATCTCGTTAAGGACCCCTACGCCGGCTGTTGCCCCTTCCACGGCGATTGTCTGGAAGGTCTGGCCAGCGGGCCCGCCATCGAGCAGCGCTGGGGCAAGCCCGCGCGCGAACTCGGGCCCGACCATGAAGCCTGGGTCCTCGAGGCCCGCTATCTGGCCCTCGCGTTGAACTCCTGGGTGTGCTCGCTCTCGCCCAAGCGCTTCGTGCTGGGCGGCGGCGTCATGAACCAGCTCCACCTGTTCCCCATGATCCGCCGCGAACTGGCGGGAATCCTGAATGGCTACATCCGCACCGGCGAGATCATCAACGGCTTGAACGATTACGTAGTGCCGCCGAAGCTGGGCGGGCACGCCGGAGTGCTCGGGTCGTTGGTGTTGGCCGACCTGGCGCTCGCGTCGAAGTCTGGAAAGTAACATGCGTCTCGCCGTCCTGTTGCTGTCGGGCGGCGCCCTGCTCGCGCAGGAAACGACGTTTCGCACCACTGTTCCCGTGGTCATCGCGCCCGCCACGGTCACCGACGCCAAAGGCAGGTATATCGACGGGCTGTCGGCCGGCGACTTCACCGTCCTCGACGACGACAAGCCCCGGCGCTTCCAACTCGACACCTCCGACACGCTGCTCACGCCCATGACCGTGGTCGTCGCCATCCAGGCCAACAGCACCGCGCCCGCCGCCATTCTCCGAATCCGCAAGATCGGCAGCATGATCGAGCCGCTGGTGACCGGCGAGCGGGGCAGCGCGGCCGTGCTCGCCTTCGGACACGAAATCAAACTGGTGCAGGATTTCACCAACGACGCCGACAAACTGACTCGCGCCTTTCGTGGAATCAAGACGCAATCCGGCCGCGCCGCCGTCATGATCGACGCCGTCGCCGAAGGCGTTCGCATGTTCGACGCGCGGCCCGCCAACGAACGGCGCGTCATCTTCGTCATCAGCGAAAGCAAGGACCGCGGCAGCAAGGCGAAACTCGAGGAAGTGGTCAGGAAGGTGGAGGCGAACGGCGTCGCGGTCTATCCGATCGTGTTCTCGGCCTACTCCTCGCCCTGGATCACCAAGGCGAGCGATCTTCCCCCCTCCGAAGGCGGCATGGACCTGATCGCCGCCATCCAGGAGTTGGCGCGCCTCGGTAAGGCCGACGCCTCGCAGTTATTGTCGAACTACTCGGGCGGCCGGCGCGTCTGGTTCGGCACTCAGCGTGGACTCGAAGGAATCGTCACCAGTCTCGGCGAGGAGTTGCACAGCCAGTACATCTTCAGTTACACGCCGGTGGAATGCTCGCCGGGGTTACACAAGATCCAGGTGCGGGTGAAAGGGCGTCCGGAGGCGGTGGTGCGGGCGCGATACGGATATTGGACCGACGAACAGGCGTGCAAGACAAGCGCGCCCTAACCAGTTATGAACCTGTCTGAAGCGAAGCGGGCCCGGCTAGAGGCCCTATCTAACTCCCGCGGTGTGATCGCCGCCGTGGCCGTCGATCAGCGCAAGAGCCTGCGGCGGATGCTGGGTGGTTGCGCGGCGCTGCCCGATTCGGCCATCTCCGACGCCCGGTTGGGCGAGTTCAAATCGGCCGTCACGCGCGGCCTGTCCCCGCACGCCAGCGCGATCCTGGTCGACCCGGAGTACGGCGCCGCCGCGTTCAGCGAGCGCGCCCCCGCCTGCGGTCTGATCGCGACCTATGAAATGGACGGCTTCGAGAATCCGCGCCCTCATCGCATGCTCGCGCTGTTGCCGCGCTTCTCGGCGGCCCGTCTGAGGGAGATGGGCGCCGACGCCGTGAAGATCCTGCTGTCCTACTCGCTAGAAGACGACGCGAACGAGGAAAAGCGGGTCCTGATCGAGCGCATCGGGTGCGAGTGTGAAGCGGCCGGATTGGCCTTCTTCCTCGAACCGGTGAGTTACGATCCGGACGGACTCGATCCCAGGAGCGTCGAATACGCGCGCCTGAAGCCCCACATCGTCACCGACATCATGCGGGAGTTCTCCAAGGACATATATAAGGTGGACGTCCTCAAGGTGGAGTTCCCCGTGAACGCGTCCTACGTCGAGGGCAGTCCGGTGTTTGAAGGGCCCGCGGCCTACTCCATGGGCGAAGCGCTCGCCTGGTTCCGCGAAGCGGACGCCGCTGCCTCGCGCCCTTACATCTACCTGAGCGCCGGTGTCCGCGCGGAGCATTTCCGAGCCTCGCTGGGCATGGCGGCGGAATCGGGCTCGCGTTACTCCGGCGTGCTATGCGGACGCGCCACCTGGCAGGATGGCGCGCCCGTCTATATGCGCGAAGGATTGCCGGCGTTCGAGCGTTGGCTCGCCGCCGAGGGCGTGGGGAACATCCAGGCCATCAACGCATGCCTGGAAGCTGCCACGCCCTGGTCCCATCGCCTTCACTCGTAACGGTACACCGCGCAGCGTGAGATGCTGAGCCCCTGCGGCGAAAATCGCCAGCGTTGTCCCTGGTCGTTTTCATCGCCATTCAGGCGCCGTCCGGCCACCCACTTGCCGGCCTTGAATTCGCCTTCGTCCACCGTGGCGATGCCCGCGATCTTCGGCCCCGGCGTCTTCGGCGTGAAGGCTACGCGGAACCCCGTGCCCGCTCCGATGAACTCGCCCGGCCCCGTGGCGATGACGATCCCGTGGCCCGACGTGGCGGTCATTCCGAAGATGCTGTCGATCTGGATGTCGAGCTCATAGCCTCCCATCTCGGCCTTCACCGAAGGGTGCTCCTTATCGAGCAGGAACCCGGTGATTTCGCCCTTGCCCTGGTGCTCCAGAATCGCTGGCGCCAGTTGCTCGAGCACCGCGTAGGCTTTGCCGAGCGGCGCCTTCTCCCATTCCGCAATCGAGTCGACCGCGAACGGTGACGTGCCGATGGCGTCATGCTGTCCGATGGCGTAGAAGACGTTGCGAGCGCCGCTTGCGTCGCGCATCATCTCGGGGATGAACAGCGGGTTCCCGCGATGGACATAGCGGCGGCACCACTCGGCGAAATTCGTCTGGTAGATGTCCGGCGTCAGCACGTCGATCTGGGTTCCGGCGGCGCGCCACACATCCAGCACATGGGGCAGGGGACCGCCGCTGGGCCACTCGCCCGGCTTCTTGTCGGGTGAACTCAGCCACGTGTTGACGTACATCGGAATCGGGTATTCGGCCTTGCCCGCGGCAGTCACTTTGTCGACATAGCTCGCATAGTTCCAGGCCATGAAGATCTCATCGGTGGCGGGGCCTGCGCCGAACATCTGCTCCCAGGTCCCGGTGGTGCGGAACCCGCCCGCCTCCCAGCGCCGTTTCAAATCTGGATAGAGGCTATCCTTGCCCCTGGACAACGCATCCACGAGCTTCTGGGGAACAGGCTGCGCGAAGGCGGCATTGGCGGGCGCCGAGTGGTCGCGAGAATCGCCGAGCACGCCCACCTCGTTCTCCACCTGAACCATGATGACGGTATGGTCGTGGCCGTCCACCTCGCGGACATGCCGCATGAGGGCGGCGAACGCCTTCGCGTCCGCATCCTGGCTGGCCTTCACCACAGTCGAAAGCACCTCCACGGTGCGACCGTCCGAGTATTGAACGCGTCCGAAGCGCTTATAGTCCTTCTTCACCCACACCGGAATGTAGCTGGACATCCCGTTCTTCCAACTGCCGAACCACAAAAACACGAGCCGCAGATGATGTCGCCGCGCCCCATCGATCAGCCCGTCGACGAGCCGGAAATCGAAGCGGCCCTCTTCCGGTTCGATCAGTTCCCAGGACACGCCGGCCAGCACGGTGTTGAAGTGCATCCCGACCATGCGCTCCCAGATCGGGTTCATGTAATCGATGCTCGACGAGCTCGAATTGTGGAGTTCGCCTCCGAGAATGAGGAACGGGCTGCCATCGACGATCAACTGCGTCGCCGAGCCCTGTTTTTGCAGATGAGGGATTTGCGATTGCGCCACGAGGAGGGCGCTCACGGACAAGGTGAGTAGAATGTGCCGAAGCATGACGCTGCCATTATATGGCGCGCCTGCTCGCCATCCCAGGGGCGGGCGTGGAGAGGGGCCGCCTCGCCCCCCTCCCGCAACCCGGTTATGTCCACAACTTCATGCTTTGCGCGGGCTTCTCGAGCCCCGCCTCCACGGCCTTCTTGCGAATCGCCTCACCCGCCGGAAAAGGCGCTTCGAAGAACATCACTTGAAGCACTCTCGGATACTCCTTCAAGGCGTCCAGGGCCTGCCGCCATTCCTTTGGATGCGCCTGTCTCAACTCGGGCGCCAGGTCGAGACAGATCGCCAGGTATGCGCCCCGCGCCCTCTCCTGCGCATTGACGCCGCTCGCCACGCTCTTCGCAATCGACCGCTTCAACTCCGCGCGCAATGCGGTGTACTGTTTCTTCGGATCGGCCAGCGGCTCGACATTGGCCGCCGTTTCGGTCTTGATGCGGTAAACCGTCTGGCCCTTCAAGGTGGTCAGCGCGCCGCCATGCTCGGCGATATTCAGGCGAGCCAGCGCCACCATGCGATCGCTATAACTGGTGATCGTCTCGCCGTCCGGCATGTTATCCCGGCTGGTGTTCCGATACAGGTCCTTGATATCCCAACCCTGGCTCTTCAGCGCCTTGTAACC
This sequence comes from Acidobacteriota bacterium, assembly GCA_018268715.1. Lineage (GTDB taxonomy): Bacteria > Acidobacteriota > Terriglobia > Bryobacterales > Bryobacteraceae > TMP-7. Next base: position 51,941 of record JAFDVZ010000027.1, read on the forward strand.
CTTCATCACTCCGAGAATCGTCCCCGAAGTGGCCGCATTGTTGTCGGCGTCCCATCCGAGATTGAAGGCGCTTCGCACCGTCTGCACGAAGTCGCCGTCGCCATACTGCAAGGCCGCGATGGTGGAAGCCCCGTTCAGCCACACCCCGTTGCGATCCCGCATGTCGTGGCCGCCGAACTTGCAGTACTTATCCTTGGTCAATTTGCGAGTCACCCGCCAGTCGCGAGGATTCTCCCTCCACCACCGCCGCACATCGGTCACGATCTCCCGCATCACGCTCCTTGAATCGACGGAAGCCGCTCCGGCATCCAGGATCTTCTCCATGTCGTTGGTGAAGAAGGCTGCGGCGATCATTGCGGCCATCATCTGCGCGGCCTGCACGGCCTCGCCGTCGACGCTCACATGCGTGTAATGCGAACCGATGCGCGCCGCCGTTTGCGGCATTCCGGGCGAAATCAGACCCCAACTCTCGCTCACAAACTGCCCCGAGAGGTTGAAATCCGCCCAAGGGTTGATCTCGAGGCGGCCCGTCAGCGGCGGCTCCACGCCGATATCCAGAATCTGGCGCAGGTACAGGTGTGAGCACCAGATCCGCCGGTTGATATGTTGCTTCCACACCTCGGCCACCCGAGGATACGGAATCATCACCTGCTTCGAACGCTCCATCTCGACGATGTACGGCCACTCAACGTCCGTGTCATCGTCGGTCCAGGCGCCGTCCGGAAGCGACGGCGTATATTGCTCCACGTTGCCCGGCTCGAGAATGTACTTCATCTCGTGCTTCAGGCCGTTCAAGTCCCCGATCACCTGCCCGAGAAATCCGCCGCGGACCTTATCGTCGATGAGATCCGCGGGAATCTCCACCGCGCCCTTGCTTCGAGTCTGAGCCAGCGCGGGCAAGCCCGCCGCCAGAGTTAGGAAGTGTCGTCTCTGCACGATATCTCAGCTCCTTAGAATGCGATTCGCAAGCCTAACTGAACGGTCCGCGTCTGGCGCTGGCCGGTGGACTTGCCGAATAACCCGCTCGCCAGGTCGGATGTGGGCTGCGTCAGATTTACGCGGTTCAGCAGGTTCGCGAACTCCCCGCGAATCTCCAGCGTCGCCCCCTCCTGGCCGATGAACCAGGGGATGTGGATCGCCTTGATCGCGTTCAGGTTCACGTTGGCCAAGCCGGGACCCTCGAACGTGTTGCGTCCCAGGTTCCCCTCCTGCCCCTTGATCGGCGTCGGGAAGTCGCTGGCCTTGAACACGCCGGTCAGGAAGTTGCTTCGGGACGCCGAAACATAGTTGCCAAAGCTGGGTGTATTCGGCAGGTCGTAGTTGAAGCCGTCGGCGTTGTAGTCGCCGGCCGGATAACTCGCGGAAGTATAGACGCTGAAGGGCAGCCCGCTTTGGAAGATGCCGGTGGCCGAGATGCGCCAGTTGCCCGCCGTGTTCTTCAGGATCGTCGAGTGGAACGGATTCGGCAACTCCCATACGGCGTCCAGCGCCAGCCGGCTCCGCACGTCGTAATCCGCGCGTCCCCACTGCCCGTTGATGTTCGAAACGTCGATGATGTTGCGCGCGTTGCCGATACCGTTGTCGTTGCTGCTCACCGCATCCACCGCGCGGCCCTTCGAGTATATCGCCTGGGCCGACCATCCACGCGCAAACCGGCGCGCCAGCGCGAACGAGAACACATTCGCCCGCGCGCTCCCAATCGTCTGGCCGTAGATAATCGATCCGAAATAGGGGTTCAGCCGCGTGAGCGAACCGTTCTGGATCAGGTTTCCTGCAAAACGGTTCACATCGGTCTGCGTGTACAGATGGACGCTGTGGTAACCCAGGTAATCCGCTTCCACCACGAAGTTCCACGGCAGCCGCCGCTGGATGGTCAGCGTATAGTTGCTCGTTTGCGGTTGGTTTGGATTGGGATCGTTGCCTCCCACTGAAACCCGGGTTCCCACAATGTTGCCCGCCGGTCCAATCTGGAACAGGAAGCCCGGCGGCGGCGCGAAGTAGTAGCCATTCGACGAGCCTTGCTGATAGCTGAACTTGGCCCCCGCCTGCTGGATATTGATGGACGGGTTACCGAACGCCGGGGCGTTCGTATTGGCGCCGTTGGTGCCGTACGCCAGGTTGCCGATGCGGCTGTAGAACAGGCCGTAGCCCACGCGAACCGAAGTCGAGCCGTTACCGAACACGTCCCACGCGATGGAGATCCTCGGTGCCAGGCCGTTGGGCGTGTTGTTGGCGAAGTATCCTCCGCCCCTCACCTGCATGCTGCCGTTCGCCACCTGTTGGGCGAATGTCGAGCCGTCGCCCGGCGTAAACAGCGGGAACGGAATAATGCCCTGCTGTCCGGTGGCCCAGTGGCCGAAATAGTCCCAACGCAAGCCGGGGCTGATGGTCAGCCGCTTCGACATCTTCCAGGTGTCTTGAACGTAAAGGCCCGTGTACACCGCATACAGTTTGCGGTACAGGTTGGTGGCGGTGGTGCCCGCCGCGATGTCCATGGTGGGGCCGGATTGCGAGAACGGCAGGTCCTGGGCGAAGTCCAGGATGTTGGAGAACGAGAACGACGGATGCGACAGGTTGGATTGCACCGCGTAGCCGCGCTGTCGGTCGACATCCACGCCGAACTTCAACTGGTGGTTGCCTCGCATCCAACTCAGCCCATCGTGAAACACGATGTTGTTGTGCTGGTAGCGGTAAGGGCCGGCCTGGTTGAAATTGGCGCCGATGCCGCTGATGCTGACGTTGGGAAGGTTCGCCGCGTCGCCCGGCGCCGCCGGATAGTTGCCGCCGGCTCGCACCAGCGACGCCGAGGCTTCATTCAACAGGGAAGGCGAGAACGTGTGGGTCCAACTCAACCGCCCGAACACGCCGGTGTTCGGATAAGGGTAGGCGAGGTTCGGCCGCGAGTTGGTGATGATCGCATGTTCCCAGGGCCGGTACCAGTTGAAGTAGATGCGGTCCTTGTACCCATTCAGGTTCTGATCCACGCGTACGTTGTACTGTTGCGCCGGCTGCGAGGCGATCAGCGTGAAGGTGGCCGTTCCCACCGCCGGCAGCGTCGAAGGGAACGCCGCCGCGGAGAAACTCCCCGGGTTCGACTTCTGGACGTCGGCCACCGTGGCGATGGACGTTGTCGGCATCGCCGCCGGCGGATCGAGCGCGAAGAACTTGGCCGCCAGGGAGTTCGGGTACTGCTGCTTCACGTAATTCACAAACTCCGGCGTCTCCACCCGCACCACCGACGTCGCCGCTGTCGAATAGCTCAAATGGTAGAAACTGCCGAAGATGAAAGTCTTGTTCTTGATGATGGGGCCGCCCGCCGTGAAGCCGTACTCATTACGCCGGGTGGCGGGCAGCGCGCCCTGGAATTCGGTGCGGGCCGTCAGCGCATTGTTGGTGTGAAACTCCGAAAGCGTTCCGTGATAATCGTTCGTGCCCGACTTGGTGAAGACTTCGATCAAGGCGCCGCTATTGCGCCCCTTCTCGGCCGAAAACGAGTTGGCCGAAACGCGAATCTCCTGGATGGTGTCGGTCTGCGGAGTCAGGTTCGCGATGCCGTCGCGCGAGTTGCCGTTGACGCTCGTGCCGTCCACCTGGTACTCGTTCTGTTCCTGCCGCTGCCCGGCCGCGTTAATCTGATATCCCGGCTCATTCTGGAAGCTGTCCTGCGAGTTAGCCGACCCGCTGCCGTATAGCTGTCCGCTGCCGGTGACTCCCGGCGCAAGCCACGCCACCGCCGCATACGCGTTGCGGCCCACGCTCGGCACTTCCTCCATCGTCTTTTGCTCAATCGAGCGCGAGACGTTCGAGTTGGCCGTCTCCACGGCGTTCACCGTCGCGGTCACCTCCACCTTGGCGCTTTGCTCGCCGACGTTGAGCAACGGGTACACCGTCCGCGCCTCGCCGCCGGCCAGCACCAGGTTCGTTTGCACCCAGGTCTTGAAGCCGGCGCAAGTCACCTCCAGCCGGTACGGTCCAGGTGGTAACTGTGTAATGCGGAAAAATCCGCTTTCTGATGTGTTGGCGCGTTGAGTCACTTGAGTCGACTCCTGCACCAGCACTACTTGCGCGTTTGGTACGCCGGCCTGGGTGGGGTCGGTTACCGTTCCTTCAATGCTACCGCTGAACTGGGCGCTGGCTGTGAACGCAAAACACACAGCCAGAATCGAAGCCCAGAGACTTCGCTTCTGCATGGAAATCCTCCAACGTGGGTGAGATACCTCAGTCGCCGTGCCGAAGAATCATCGGATCCTCCGGTTTCCAGAGCTCACAGGTCGATAGGGCTGTTTCGGCTTCCCGGATCAGGCCTAGCGAAATATCGTGACGTCCTCCCTCGTACGGCGTGGCGAGCCACGCCTGGAGGATGTCAATCGCCTCAAAGACTCCCGTAATCTTGCCGCCCAGGCACAGCACGTTCGAATCGTTATGCGCCCGCGTCATCCGGCCCATATAGGTGCTGGTGCACAGAGACGCGCGGACGCCGTGATACTTGTTCGCGATAATGCTCATGCCGATGCCGGTGGAGCAGATGAGAATGCCCCGGCTGGCCTCGCCCCGCAGGATCGCTTCGGCCACCTGCGCGGCGTAGTACGGGTACCGCACGATCTCGGGCGAGTGGCAACCCGCATCGTGAACGGCGATCTTCGCCTCCCGCAGAAACTCCACAACCTGCAGTTTCAGCTCATAGCCACCGTGGTCGTTGCCGATCCAGATGGGCGTCTGGTCCGTTGAAGCGTTCATTGGCCTCCTGAAGCGTGTCACGAAACGGTGTGATGCTCCGCGCTGCGCGGTCTTTGCGAGATCGAGTTGATTCTAGGCCGGACAGATTCTCCCGTCAATACCGATTGGCCGTAAGTAACTCAAAACGCGACAAAAATAAATGGTATTACCTCTTACCTCTGACCAGAAAGCAGTTGACGGCGAGGCCCCGCTCCGTATACAATCGCTTCCGGAGACCCGATGGCCGCCACCACCCGTAAGCCGAAATCCCGTTTCAAAGTCATTGGGCGAAAAGATGGCCTGGTGGACCGTGTGGTGCACGCCATTGAAGAGCAGGTGTTGACCGGACGGCTGGCCGTCGGAACCCGGCTGCCGCCGGAGCGCGAGTTCTCCGAGCAACTGGGAGTGAGCCGGCCCGTGGTCCGCGAAGCGGTCCGGATTCTCACCACCCGGGGGCTCCTCGAAACGCGGCACGGCATCGGTACGACCGTGCGCGCCATCAGCCGCGCCGATATCGTCAAGCCTCTAACTCTGTTTCTCCGCAGCCGGGGGGAAGAAGTGCGTCTGCAACACCTTCATCAGGTCCGCTCGATTCTCGAAGTGGAGAATGCCGGCCTCGCCGCCGAGCAGGGCGCCGGGACCGACATTGGGGATCTCGGCCGCATCTGCTCGGAGATGGAAGCCGCGGCGGCCGACGCCAGGGAATTCGCGCGGAAGGACACGGAGTTTCACCAGCGCCTCAGCGCCACCACGCACAATCCGCTGTTGATGCTCCTGCTCGATTCGATTCACGATCTCATGTCTGAGGTCCGCACGTTGGTCGGCGCCCAGGAGGGCTTGTTTGAACGCGTGATGCCGACTCACGTACGGATTCTCGAAGCGGTAGCCACGCACGATGCCGCCGCGGCGCGAGAGGCGATGCGCGAGCATCTCGAAATTGCGCTGGCGATACAGGTGGAGCTACTCGAAAAACAAGAGGCCGAGGCGGGCGGTAAGACCGCGGCGGCGAGGTAGACTTCCGCAGGCCGAGGCCTGCCCAAATGGTAACCATCGACCCTATTGACGTTCTGGGACAGAACCGGAGCGCGAAGCGAGCGCGCATGCAGCAACTGGCCCAGCAGTTTCGAGTCAACGTGCTCGACATTCTGCATGACAAGGGAACCGGCCACTGGGGAGGCGCCGCGTCGGCGGCTGAGTTGCTGGTGGCGCTCTACTTCGACGCGATGAACGTCCGCCCCGCCGAACCCGCCTGGCCCGGCCGCGACCGTTTGGTGTTGAGCAAGGGCCACGCTTCCTGCATGCTCTACACGGTCCTCGCGCACCGAGGCTATTTCCCGGTCGAGGAACTCAATACCTTCCGCCAGTTGAACAGCCGCTTACAGGGCCATCCCTGCATGCGAAAGACTCCTGGCGTTGAAATGTCCACCGGCTCTCTCGGCCACGGCCTCTCGGTGGGCGTCGGAATGGCCCTAGCGGCTCGCGTCCAGAAGCGGAGTTACTGGACTTACGTCGTCATCGGCGACGGCGACCTGAACGAAGGCCAGACCTGGGAGGCGATCATGTCGGGCGCCAAGTTCCGGCCAGAACGCCTGGTGGCCCTGGTCGACTACAACAAAGTCCAACTCGACGGACCGAGCAGCGAGATCATGCCGCTTGACCCCCTACCCGACAAATTCCGGGCGTTCGGGTGGAATGTCGCGCCGGAATGCTACGACGGTCACGACATCGCCGCCATCCTCGAATCGTTCGACTGGATGCGCGCCCAGCAGCAGTGGCCGGTCGCCATCATCTACCGCACCCATAAGGGCCGCGGCGTGTCGTTCATGGAGGATAGCGCCTACTGGCACGGATCCCCGGTCGACGACACGAGTTATGAGAAGGCCCGGGCCGAGTTACTCGCCGGCCTGGCGCGCATGGAGGCGGAGTTATGACGGCCGCGACCGCCGCGATGAGGGATGCGTTCGGAACAGCCTTGCTGGAACTGGGCGCGACATGCCCCGATCTGGTGGTCCTCGATGCGGACGTGGCTACCAGCACCCGCACTTCCGCGTTCGGCAAGAAATACCCGGAGCGGTTCTTCAACGTGGGCGTCGCCGAAGCGAACATGACCGACATCGCCGCCGGCTTCGCCACCTGCGGCCTGCGTCCCGTGGTCAGCACCTTCGGCCTGTTCCTCAGCCTGAAGTGCGCCGACCAGATCCGGAACATCATCGCCTACAACAACCTGCCGGTGGTCCTCGCCGGCAACTATGCCGGCTTCTCCGATTCCTACGACGGCGCAAGCCACCAGGCGATCCTCGACATCAGCATCCTGCGCGCCATGCCCAACATGGCCGTCATCGTCCCGGGCGACGCCGTGGAGCTGCGTCAGGCCCTGGAATTCGCGCTGAAACGGAACGGTCCCACCTACCTCCGCATCTGCCGCAACCCCACCCCGGTGCTGTTTGACGATGCGCCGCCGTTCGAGTTCGGCCGCGTCCGCAAACTCCGCGACGGTTCCGACCTCACCATCGCCGTCAGCGGCGTGCCAACCTTCATGGCCATCGAGGCGGCCCGCCGGTTGGCGGCGCGTGGCGTCTCGGTGGACCTGCTGGAGGTGTCGACGCTGAAGCCCGTGGACGCCCAGGCGCTGGTCGAATCGGCGTCGAAGACCGGCCGCGTTCTCACCGTCGAGGAGCACACCATTGTGGGCGGCGCCGGCGGCGCCATCGCCGAAGCGATCTCCAGCCGCTGCCGCGCCGTCATCGACCGCCTCGGAATTGAGGATTGCTTCGGCGAGTCGGGCGATTACGTTCTCTTGCTCGAGAAATACGGAATTTCGAGCCTGAATATCGAGCGTCGCGCCGACGCGCTATTGGAAAGGACAAGGCCGTGAAACTGGGACTGGCCGTCTCCACGGCGGATGCGCTGCCCAGCGCCTTCGTCGTGTTTCGTGACGAACTCGGCCGCGCCGTCGAGCGTTCGGCCGCCTTGGGTTACAACGGCGTCGAACTGGCGTTGCTTGACGCCGGCCAGGTGGATACCCCTCGATTGAAGGAGCGCCTCCGCGCCACCGGGCTCGATGTGCCGTGTATCTCCTCGGGCCAGGTCTTCGCCGCGGACCGTCTGTATTTCACCCACCCCGATGCGGCCGTGCGCCAGGCCGCCGTCCAGCGGATCGTCGGCATGATTCGACTGGCGGCCGAGTTCGGCGCCAAGGTGAATACGGGCCGCGTCCGCGGCGTCATCCACGAAGGCGAGGCTGCCGCCGTCGCGGTCGAGCGTTGCCTGGAGTGCCTGCGCGCCTGCGCCGATGTCGCCGAACCCCTCGGCGTTGAACTGATCGTCGAACCTGTGAATCGCTACGAAGTCAACTTCGTGAACAATTGCGCCGAAGGGCTCGAACTCATCCATCGATGCGGCCGCAAGTGTGTCCGGCTGATGCCCGACGTCTTTCACATGAACATCGAGGACAACTCCTTCCGCCAGTCGTTTGAAGCAGGTGCGCCGTACATCTCGTATGTGCACGTGGCCGACAGCAATCGCTTGGCCCCGGGATGGGGGCACCTCGATTTCCGCGAGATTTTCTCCGTCTTGGAAGACATCGGCTACGACGGCTGGGTCACGGCGGAGATCCTGCCGAAGCCCGATCCAGAAGCGGCCGCCGCGCAGGCCGCGCGCTTCCTGTTGCCGCTGATCGAAGAGTACTCGCGGCGAATGGCCACCGCGCGATGAAGACGATCCCGCACCTGCGCTGGTGGATCGCCGGTCTGTTGGCCGCTGCGACGGCGATCAACTATCTGGACCGCCAGAACCTCCCGGTGGTCATTACAGAGATTCAGAAGACCATTCCCATCTCCGACGCCGACTATTCCCGGCTGCAATTCTGGTTCCTGCTGGCGTATGGAGTGATGTACGCGGCGGGTGGCCGGATCATCGACCTGCTGGGGACGCGCGCGGGCTATGCGGTCATGATCGTCTGGTGGTCCGCGGCCAATACGCTCCACGGATTTGTCACAGGCGCGGCGCAACTCGGCGTCGTCCGATTCGCGCTGGGGCTCGGCGAGGGCGGCGGCTTTCCCGGCTCCGCCAAGGCCGTGGCGGAGTGGTTCCCCGCGCGCGAGCGTTCCTTTGCGTTCGGCATGTTCAATACGGGGTCGAGCGTGGGCGCCGTAGTGGCGCCTCCCATGATCGCGTTCATCGCCACGGTGCTCAGTTGGCGTTGGGTGTTCTTCATTTCCGGCGCGGCGGGCTTCGTTTGGGTTCTGCTATGGCTCAGCCTCTATCAGCCGCCCGCGAAGCACCGGCGCATAACGGCGGATGAGTTGCGCTATCTCGAAGCGAACCGTCCCGCCGCCGGGCCGCCGGGGCGCGCGCCGTGGTCCAGCCTGTTGGCTCTGCGGCCGGTGTGGGGTTTGTGTCTCGCCAAGTTCCTCAGCGATTCGGCCTGGTACTTCTTCATCTTCTGGCTGCCCAAGTACCTGGCCGATGTGCGGCATCTGAATATCAGGCAGATCGGCTACTATGCCTGGATTCCGTACGCGTTCGCCGGCGCCGGGAGTTTCTTCGGCGGGTGGCTGAGCAGTTACCTGATCCGTCGAGGCTGGAGCCTGGACGCCTCGCGGAAGTTGTCTCTGGGCTTCAGTGCGGCGCTCATGCCGTTGTCCCTGTTCATCGCATCGTCGCCGCTCGCCTGGGCCATCGTGTTCTTCAGCGCGGCCATGTTCGCCCACCAGTTCTGGTCCACCATCATGCAAACCCTCACCGCCGACATGTTCCCATCGAGCGCGGTGGGAGCGGTCGCGGGCCTGGTCGGAGCGTTCGGTTCGTTCGGGGGCATGCTGTTCAACCTGCTGGCCGGTGTAATTCTCTCGGCTACGCACAGCTATGTTCCGGTGTTTCTCATCGCGGGTCTGCTTCACCCTGCCTCGTTTGGCATCGTGATGCTGATGGTGCGAAAGGTTCGTGTTCTCCATCTGGCGGCGACGCCGGTTGCCGCGGCAAGCTCCATATAACTCACCCCTATGAAGCCTCTGATTGCGTTGATCAGTCTTGGAAGTGTTTTCTTGGCGCAGGCGGCGCCGGCGCGGACGATCGCCGTCCGCGATTACAAGGAGAAGGTCTACGGAGCCTGGATGGGGCAAATCGTAGGGGCCATTTTCGGATGGCCGTTCGAGGGCCGGGTCAAGAACGTATTGGTTCTTGACGGATATCGCGAATCCCCCCACTTCAAGACGACTTTTGACTACGCTCCGGTCGATGACGACTACTTCTACGAGATGGTGGCGCTGTATGGCTTCGAGCGCTTCGGGCTGGACATGAGCGTCGAGCAACTCGGGGAGATTTGGAAGCAGAACCAGGCCGGCTCCTGGGGCTCCAGCCTGGAAGCCCGCCTGCGGATGGCGAAGGGAATCCAGGCGCCGGACACGGGCAGCCCGCGCTACAACAAGTGGTTCCACACCATCGGACCTCAGTTCTCGGCGGACATCTACGGCATGGTGTCGCCCGGTATGATCAACGTGGCCGGAGGGATCGCGCGTCGTTACGCCCATGTCAACGGCTACGCTGAAGGGGCAGACGGGGCGGTGTTTGTGGCCGCGTGTGTGAGCGAGGCGTTCTTTGAGAAGGACCCGGTGAAGATCGTAGAGAAGGCGGCCCGGCTGATCGACCCGCGTTCGAACTACCGCCAGGCGATCGACCAGGTGCTCGAGGGTCACCGCAAGGGAGTGTCTTTCGCGGAACTGGCCCATCAAACCGAGGATCGTTGGCGCGCCGAGTATCCGCAAATGAACAACGCGGTCGCCAACGGCGCGCTGGTGGCGATCGGGGTGTTATACGGAGGCGGCGACTTCATGAAGAGCCTGAACGTCACCACCCAACTCGCCGACTACGCCGACGCCGACTGCAACGCCGCGAACGTCGGCGCCATTCTCGGCGCGATGAACGGCGTCCGCGCGATTCCCGAGCCCCTGAAGGCGCAGTTCCACGACCGCATCTGGGGCGAGGCGATGGGCCCGGTCAAGTTCGACAAAGTGGTGGACGAAAAGATCTCGGATCTCGCCGCCCGGATCGCGGTAATCGGGCAACGGAATGCGCTGGCCCAGGGTGCGCGCGGGGTTAAGGCCGGCGCGGACGAAGTTTTGCGGATTCCGGTCGAGGAGCCGAAAACCCAAGCCTACGAGCACTTCGACATCAACGATTACGGCCCATTGTGGAACCCCGCCTGGAAGCTGGACGGCGCGGGTCGCGGCGGGGCGGGAACGACATTCCTGGACGGCGACGTACTGGTGACGTTTCCTCGCGACACCCGTCCCTGCCGGCTGGAGACGGAGATGATGGTGCCGCAAGGCGCGCATCGCCTATTGGTGGAAGTGCGGGCGGAGTCTGGCAAGCCATGGCGGCTCGAAGCGTACGTGGACGACGACGCGGCTGGGCGCGAGCTTGTCGAGTCGGCGGATTGGCGAACGGTGTCCATCGATCTCTCGAAGGTCTCGGGAAAGCGCGTCAAGATCCGCCTCTACCAGCAGGCGGTGGACGCGGAGCGCCGGGCAGCCTATTGGAAGAACGCCCGCATCGAATAGGGGAGCGAGTTAATGCCTCGGACCGCGATTGAAGCCGGCCGAAGCGAAGCCTCTACATTCAGGACGAAGAGAAAAAGACCAACGCCGAAATGGCGATGCTGTGAGGGAAGGTAAGTCAGTTCTGCGCGAGGTCCGCAAAACCGGGCAACAGGGCCCGGCCACTCTCATTGACGGCGTCTCGCGTTCAGAGATCGGTGGCGCCGGCACTCAGGGGCAGTCGGACCTGCCAGGCGGGCTGGGGAAGATGTTAAGTAATGGCGCCTCGATCTGAGTGGCCCCAGCATGGGTGCTGGTATTGGCGCAAGAAACATGCGGCTAACACCAGTTTGGTTTCGAGACCAATCCGTGAGCCGGCAACTTCCATCAAACGGCCCAGTTACTGGGAGCACGAAAGTCAGGTCTGTGCCCAAAGTGCCGAGAGGCCTCGTGCAAAGCGGCCGACTTATTGCTCGAATCACCGTTCGGGGCTAACTCGGCCGCGGACATGGCCCCGTGCCCTCTCCTGGTCGGAAGCTCCGGAGAGTCGTCCGAGTGAAAGCGCGGACATCCCAATCGAGCTATGGGATTTCTCCAAGTTGCCCTCCGACAGCCGCAAATTCCCACAACGCTCTCGCCTTCGTAGAGAAAGCCGCGGTGGCCGCTCGCTCTAAAACAGCCTGTTATCCACCCCGAGTGTTAGAATCTAAGGCATTCCGAGCGCAACCGTGTTCGGGCAATCTGAAGGAGGACTATGGCGCAAGAGGTGAACGACAGGCCCGATGGCGCATCATCAGTCGCAAGTGATTCGCTTCCCGACGGAAGCGAATCGCGGGAATCACCCGCCCGTCCTCGGTCCGGCAGTCCAGTGGTCGTAGGGATTGGCGCTTCGGCAGGCGGCCTCGATGCATTTAAGCGGTTTTTCGGCGCCATGCCGAGTCCAACCGGGCTCGCGTTCGTGCTGGTCCAGCACCTGGATCCGACGCACGAAAGCCTCATGGCGGACCTGCTCGGTCGTTACACCGACATGCCGGTGGTTCAGGTGGAAGACGAGATGCCAGTCGAGGCGGATCACGTCTACATCATTCCCCCTGACCGCTACCTGATGATCAGCGAAGGCATTTTACGCCTTACCAGGCCCACTGAGCGGCGCGGCATGAGGATGCCGATTGACTTTTTCCTGATCTCGCTGGCTGAGGATCTGCGCGAAAGAGCGATTGGAATCATCCTCTCGGGCACCGCCTCCGACGGCACGCTTGGAATCAAAGCCGTGAAGGCGCAGGGCGGCGTGACCATGGTTCAGGACCCCAAGACGGCGCAGTACGACGGCATGCCCCGCAGCGCGATGGCTACCGGCATGGTGGACTATGTCCTGCCCGTGGACCAAATGCCCGACACGCTGGTGCGCTACGTCCAGCATTTCTACGTCAATGGGGGAGCGAAGGTAGGCAGCGAGATCGAGAAGGCGCCCGATCATCTCGAGACCATCGCCCGAATGATCCGGGACCAGACGCGGCTGGATCTTCAGAATTACAAGAAGAGCACCGTGATTCGGCGCATCGAACGCCGGATGGGCATCCACCAGGTGCAGGAGATCTCGCAGTACGTCCAACTCCTGATGCAAAACCCGAGCGAGGTCATCGCCTTATTCAAGGACCTGCTCATTAACATCACGAACTTCTTCAGGGAGCCGGACGCATTCGCGTGCGTGGAGGAGTTGGTGATCCCCGATCTCGTGCGGGGAGGATCGTCGCAGCGGCCCATCCGCGTGTGGATACCCGGCTGCTCCACCGGAGAGGAACCCTACTCCGTGGCGATGTTGCTGATGGAGCAACTGGAAAAGGACCGCCGCAGCCGCAGCGTTCAGATCTTCGCCACCGACATCGATGAGGAGGCGCTGGAGACAGCCCGGGCCGGAACCTATCCGGTCAGCATCGCCGCCGACATCACGCCGGACCGCCTGCAGAAATTCTTCGCCAAGCACGAAACGGGGTACCAGATCAGCAAGCGGCTGCGCGAAGCGGTGGTTTTCGCTCCCCAAAATCTGATCGCCGACCCACCGTTCTCCAAAATGGATCTGATCCTTTGCCGGAATCTGCTGATTTACCTGGAGCCGCAGGTTCAGAACAAGGTGATTGCGCTTCTCCATTTCGCGCTCAACCCCGGCGGATATCTATTCCTGGGCAACTCAGAGACATTGGGCGTGCAACAGGACCTCTTTGCTCCCGTGTCGAAGAAGTGGCGAATCTACCAGCGCGTCGCGCCACTTCATCGCACCAGTGTTGAGTTTCCGCTCTTCTCTCCGGAAGCGCGCGCGGCGCGCCCCAGCGCCCCGTCTTCTCCCCAGCCGCCGTCCGCTGGAGACCTGTTACATCATTTTTTGATCGAGCAGTACGCCCCAGCCTCGGTTCTGGTGAATCGCAACTGCGATGTCGTTTATCTGCACGGGGGCGCCAGCGAGTATCTCCAATTCCCCGATGGCGAGCCGACGCGGGACCTGCTGGCCATGGCGCCGGAATCCTGGCGCATCAAACTTCGCGCCGCTCTGCATCGCGCCAGCCGGGCGGGCAAGCGGAGCAGCGTCAGCGGCCTGCGCCGCGATGGCGACCGCGGATCGTCGATTCGAGTAAGTGTTACGCCCCTCCGCAGGGAGTCTTCCGACGGCTTGATGGTGGTTGCCTTCGAACCGGTCCGGGAGCAACAGCCCAGGGATCCGGTCGAAGCCACGCCCGAAGAGTCCGTGGCGCGTCAGCTCGAGACGGAACTCCGAATGACGCGGGAGGACCTGCAGAACACCATCGAGCAACTCGAGACCTCCAACGAAGAACTCAAGGCTTCCAACGAAGAAGTCATGTCGATGAACGAGGAACTCCAGTCCACCAACGAGGAACTGGAGACCTCCAAGGAAGAACTCCAGTCGCTGAACGAAGAACTGGGCACGGTCAACAACCAGCTCCAGGAGAAGGTGCAGGAGTTGGAGGCCGCTAATACGGATCTGGCCAATGTTCTCGCCAGCACGGACGTGGCGACCCTGTTTCTGGACCGCGCCTTCAAGATCAAACGTTATACTCCCGCCATCACGGGCCTGCTGCGTCTGATCCCCAGCGATGTCGGCCGCCCGTTAATGGACATCACTCGAAACTTCTCCGATCCGAACCTGCTCGACGACGCAAGCCGGGTTCTTCGCGAAGGCGTGGTGATTGAGAGCGAAGTCCAGGCGGGCCACAAATGGTATTTGCGCCGCGCATTGCCCTACCGGTCGCTGGAAAATGAAATCGGCGGAGTCGTCATCACTTTCGCCGACGTCACGGCGTTGAAAGCGGCGGCCCAGGAAATAGAGACCCGCTCCCGGCAGCGTCAGGCGGTGGCCGAACTGGGCCGTCTGGCCCTGGGCAACCTCGATTTGCAGTCCTTGATGCAGCACGCCGCCGAACAGGTGTCGGTCGTGCTGGGCGTGGATTACGCCGAGGTCCTGGAGTTGCTTCCGGACGGCGCCTTCCTGATGCGGGCCGGAAAGGGATGGAGGGAAGGCTTGGTGGGATCGGCCACCATTGGCGGCGGACCGGAATCGCTGGCCGGCCGGGCCCTCGAATCGAACCAGCCTGTGATCGTTGACGATCTGGCCCACGAGGGACGATCCGGCCTGGACCCGTTGTTGGCGGAACACCCCGTCACCAGCAGCGCGTGGGCGCCGGTTCGGATCGTCGAAAGACCCTTCGGCGTCCTGGGAGTCGACACCGTCCGCCGGCGCTCGTTCAGCAGCGCCGACCTGGCGTGTCTGCAGGCCGTGGCCGATGTGCTGTCTCAGGCCGTGGAGCGAAAGCTGTTCGAGGATCGCCTGGAATCGCTCAACCGTTCGCTCGAACAGCGGGTGGCGGAGCGGACCTCCTTCGTTCGAATTTTGCTCGATGCGGCGGTGATCGCCAACCAGGCCACTTCCATCGACTCGGCCTTCAAGAGCGCGGTCGCGCGAGTGTGCGCCGGGCTCGGCTGCGCGATCGGACACATCTACCGGCGAGCGGAAGGAAGCCCCGAACTGGAGGATGCCGAGGTCTGGGTCCGGCCGGACGATCCGCGCTATGACGAGTTCGTAGCCAGCCGGCGTTTTCGGCGGTACAAGTTCGGCGAAGGGATGGTGGGCCGGGCTGCCGCGCAAGGGGCCCCGGTGCATATTTACGACGCCTCCGAGGATGCGGACCTGAAAGCGGCCTCCGACGCCGGCTTGGTGAACGCCGCCTGCGCCGTGCCCGTCACCGCCGCCGGGGATGTCGTCGCCGTGCTGGAGTTTTTTGGAACCGAACGAGTCGCCGCCGACGAGGAGCTTCTCGGCGTGTTGGCCCAACTCGGAGCGCAATTGGGCCGCGTCGTGGAACGGAAACGGATCGAACAACGGATCGAGCGGCTGAACCACGATCTCCAACAACGGGTCAGCGAGTTCGAAACGCTGATGAACGTGATGCCGGTCGCGATCGCCATCGCCTTCGATCCCGAGTGCAAGGACATCCGCGTGAACCAGACGTTCGCGCACATGCTCGGCGTTTCGACTGGACTGAATACTTCCGCCACCGGACCCAACTCGGCCGTTCTCCCGTTCCGGTTCCTGCGTGGAGGGCAGGAGGTCCCCGCCGCCGACCTGCCTCAACAAAGGTGCGGCCGCGAAGCGGCGGCTGTCACCGGGGTCGAGTTGGACCTGGATGCTGGCGGCACGATCTACCACCTGCTGGGAAATGTGTCGCCGCTGTTCAACGAAGCCGGCGGCGTTCGGGGCAGCGTGGCCGCTTACCTCGACGTGACGGCAAACAAGGTGGAGGAGCGCCGGCGTCGCGACTTCGAGGAACGCATGCAGCAGACCCAGAAGCTCGAAAGCCTGGGTGTGCTCGCCGGGGGCATCGCTCACGACTTCAATAACCTGCTGACGGCGATCATGGGGAACGCGGAACTGGCTCGTAACGCGCTGCCGCCCCACTCGCCCGTGCGCCCGTCCCTGGTCACCATCGTGGACACTTCGGCGAAGCTGGCCGGCCTGACCCAGCAGTTGTTGGCGTACGCCGGCAGGGGCCAGTTCATGCTCCAGCGCATCCGGCTCTCCGAAATCGTCGATGACATGAAGCACCTGTTCGCGCTGTCCGTGTCTAAGAATTGCACCGTTCGCTATGAACTGGACGCCACGCCCGCCATCGAGGCGGACGTCGTGCAACTCCGGCAGGTGGCCATGAACCTGGTGATGAACGCTTCTGAAGCCATCGGCACCTCGGCGGGCGTCGTGTTGATCCGGACCGGGGAAATGATGTGCCACCGCGACACTCTCGCCGGCGCCTTCCTGGGCGGAGAGCTGCCGGAGGGCGTCTATTCGCTGTTGGAGGTTCGGGATACCGGCGCTGGAATGACCCCTGATGTGGTGTCCAGGATCTTCGACCCGTTCTTCACTACTAAGTTCGCGGGGCGGGGCCTGGGCCTTGCGGCGGTCATGGGAATCATGCGCGGGCACAAGGGCGCGATTCAGGTTGTCAGCACGCCCGGTCAGGGCGCCATGTTCCGCGTGCTGTTCCCGGTCGCCGGCCCAGCCCTGGAGATTGTGTCGGGTCCGGCGCAACCGGAGCAGGACTGGAGCGCAAACGGCAGCGTTTTGATCGCCGACGACGAGGAGAAGGTGCGCGAGGTAGCCCGCCGCATGGTCGAAAGAGTCGGCGTGGATACCATCGCAGCCCGGGACGGCGCTGAAGCCGTCGCGCTGTTCCGTGAGCACCGCGCCGAGATCCGCGCCATTATTCTGGACCTCACCATGCCTAACATGAGCGCGGAGGACGCCTTCGACAAACTCCGCCAGATCGACGCCTCGGTGCCGATCATCATCTGTAGCGGATACTCTGAACAGGAGGTCAGCGGGCGTTTCAAGGATCGGCAGGTGGCCGGCTACATTCAGAAGCCCTTCCTGATCGCCGATATGGTCGCCGCTCTGAAAGGAGTCTTGGACCGCGCCGAGTAGCCGATTCTGGACCACGGGCCGGATGAAGCCTCCAGGGCCCTCTGGGCCACGGCGCGTCCAACCGCGATTGTCTTACGCCCTCAAGCCGGTTGAGCGATCGCTGCAAATTCCCCGGAATCGATGGTGGCTTCTGGAGTTTCCCGGTTCTTCCCTTCGGGCCCATCTTGCATGAGGCGCGAGTCACCCCCTTCTGGGCAGGCCGGGCGCCGTAAAATCGGATCAGAAGGAACTTTTCCCAGGCTTCACGCGTAAGCCGGAGTGAGGACCCACACATGAGCATCGTCAGGAACGCCTTTTTCGTTTGCCTGCTGGCCGCCGCGCTGGCTTCGGCCGCTGTCGACCCGGCCCTGCTGAACCTGGTCATGCCCGACGCGAAGTTCATATCCGGCATCCAGGTGGATACCAGTAAGAACTCCGCATTCGGCAAATACGTCCTGTCGCAAATGCAGAGCGAGGATCCTGGGTTCGCCAAATTCATCGCCGACACGGGCTTCGACCCGCGCCGCGACCTGACGGAGATCGTGGCCGGCGCCACCGGCGCCTCCGACAATCCGATGCTGCTTGTGGTGGGCAGCGGTTCATTCAACCCGGGCGCCATCGCCAACGCCGCGCAGGCCCACGGCGCCAGCGTGGCGAACTACGGCGGGTTCACTGTCATCACCCACGCCACGCGCGGCTCCAGTCAGGGCGCATTGACGTTCCTGTCCGCCAGCCTCGCCGCCATGGGAACCCAGGACGCCGTGTACGCCGCCATCGACCGTTACAAGTCGGGCGCCACGCTGCCGTCGGCGCTCGCGGCCAAGGCGAACCAGTTGGCCGCGGCCAACGACGCTTGGTTTGTGTCCACCGGCCCCGTGTCCGATTTCTTCACCGGTAAAATGGCCAACACCAAGGCGGGCGGCGCCATGCAGGCGAACCTCCTGCAAGCGATTCTGGCGGCCAACGGCGGCATCAAGTTCGGCGCCTCCGACATTCGCATCAGCGGCGAGGCCTTGACCCGCTCCGCCAAGGACGCCTCGGCGCTCGCCGACGTGGTGCGGTTCCTGGCCGGAATGATCCAACTCAATAAGGACTCGAATCCGCAGGCCCAGAAGTTGGCCACGCTGCTCGATGCCATGACTCTTGCCACCAGCGACGCGACGATGACGATTTCGCTGACCATGCCCGAGTCCCTGGTGGAGCAGTTGTTCGTGCCGAGCGGCGCCGCCGCCCCAAAGCGGGTCCAGAAGCGGGCCGCCATCCGGTAGCGGACGGCGTTTTGCCCCAAAATCGGCGCCCCGATTTTGGCCGTTCACAGAATTTGAAGAAGTTTATTTCTTTTGTTTGTAACGATATCCGGGAACCGATCGATATCACCTCGTCGGCGCCCGCGCTAAGCTGAAATTGGGGGAGCGAACTTCGCTCCCCCTGTGTTTTTGGGCTCTCCGGCCTCGCGCAGACCTGATACACCTCATTCAGGTGTCAGTCGGGAAAATCGACGAAGCCATAGCGATTTTTGGATCGCCCTCAAGTATCTGAAAATACAAGCCGACGAAATCCGAGTGGCTTGTGCGCAGGCCCGATTTACAAAACGAAGCCATAGCCGGCCAAAAAACACCTTCTGAAAGTGCTTGTTTAGTACCCGATGGCGCGGCCGCCGCGCCGCCCGTCGGACCAGCCGATCCGCCAGCCCGTTCCCGGCTCCACGGCGACGGCGTGGATGTCGCCCTGCGACCGCAGTTTCGGGTTCAGCGCATGGCCCATCGCCCGCAGCTTCTCGGCGACGTCCAGCACCAGCGCTCCGGGCTCGGCGTCCACGCGATCCGGCAGGTATTGGTGATGGATGCGAGGGTACTCGACGGCGTCCCGCAACGACATCTTGAAGTCGATGATGTTGACGATCACCTGTAACACCGAGTTCGGAATGGTCTGTGACCCAGGCGAGCCCAGCGCGAACCAGGGGCTGTTGTCCTGGTTCAGCACGATCACCGGCGTCATGGACGACACCGGCCGTTTGCCGGGCGCCACCGTCCCGCGAGCCCCGGGCCGCGTGGTGAAGCCGACCATGATGTCGTTCATCAGCACGCCGGTGCCCTTGGGCATCACCTGGGAGCCGTAGAAGTCGTTCAACGTGTAGGTGTTCGTCACGATGTTGCCGGCCTCGTCGATCACGCTGAAGTGGGTGGTGTCGAAGGACTCGTGGCCTTCCTCGCTCTCCACCACCGTCAGTGACTGGCTGGGCGTGGCCCGGTCCAGCGAGAGGTTGGCCGCCAGTTCCGCGGCGTGGGCCTTTGAGATCAGTCTCTCGACGGGGACCGGGTAGAACGCCGGGTCGGCGGCGAACTCCCGGCGGTCGTGGAAGGCGCGCCGCATCGCCTCGATCATCAGGTGGCGGGACTCGGTGGACCCCTCGCCCCCGACGCGCGCCGGATAGCGCTCCAGGATGTTCAGCATCTCGATCAGTGTGAAGCCGCCGCTGGTGGAGGGCGGCACGGCCAGGATGCGATGGCCGCGATAGACCCCTTCGATGGGGTCTCGTACGATCGGCTTGTAGGCCTTCATGTCGTCGTACGTGATGGTCCCGTTGTGGGCCCTCATGTCGGCGTCGATCAGGCGAGCCGTCTCGCCCTCATAGAACTCGCGCGCCCCTTTGGCCTGGAGGCGGGCGAGCGTCCGGGCCAGGTCAGGTTGCAGCACCGTCTCGCCCTGCTTGAGTGGCGTCTCGCCGCCGTGCAGAAAGACCTTCGCGGTCTCCGGGTAGCCCTTCATCACGGGAACCTGAAGCGGCAGGATGATGTCCATGCGTTGCGACGCCGGGTAGCCCTTGGCGGCCAGCCGGCGAGCCGGTTCGAGCACCGTCTTCCAGGGCAGTTTGCCGAACATCTGGTGGGCCATGGCGAGCCCGGCCACGGTGCCGGGCGTGGCGGATGCCTTATAGCCCACCCGGAAGTCTTTGGCGTTGGAGAACAGCGCGGGCGTAGCGGAGGCGGGGGCGGTCTCTCGATAGTCGATCGCCTTGGCCCGGCCGTCGGCCATGCGGACCAGGATGTAGCCGCCGCCGGCGATGTTGCCGGCCTCGGGATGGACCACGGCGAGCGCGAATCCGACGGCGACGGCCGCGTCGACCGCGTTGCCTCCCTGCCGGAGGATCTCGATGCCGGCCTGGGAAGCGATTTCATTCGCCGAGGCGACCATGGCGTGCCGCGCCCGCGCCGGCTCGGCGATCATCGGGCGTTCGGCTCTCAGTTCGAGCCCGCTCTGGGAAACCTCCTGCGCCGGCAGCACAAGGACCAGGGGGGCGACAAGCAGCAGCAATCGGTGCATTTACCTTGCAGGATATCGCTGCCGGATGCCCGGGCGTGAGGTGGAATCCCGAGGTGGTCTATTGGATGTCTTGCACCTTGCCGTTCACATAGGTGACCTTGACGTCCTGATAGGTGTGGATCTCCTTGTTGCCGAGCCTCACCACCTTGAGCGGCTCGCCTAACTGCGCCTTCACTTCCTCCATGCTTTGGCCCGGCTGGAGTTCGAGGCTCGCGCGAGAGATGGTCCCGCCCGGACCCGCGCCGCCCGGTTGGCTTGCGGGCGATATGCCCTCGGCCGTCGCTTCGGCTACCGTCTCCCGTTCCAGGCGGTCGGCCTCCTGCACCTGCTGCTGCAATTCGCGGGTCACGTTCTGGTCGGCCGCCGGGGCGGATTCCATGAAGGCGGCCGCGGCGGGCTGCGCCATCGCGTTCTGCGGCAGCGCGGGCATGCCGGCCTGTCCGGCCTTCGAGTATAACTCGCCCATGCCCTGGCTCAGCGATTCGCGCATCTGGTTCTGCATGTCCTGAAGGTCGTTCAGCGACACCGCCACCGTCGCGCCGCGAGGGCAACTGGCCGTGCTCGCGAGCACGCGCACCCACGCCGAAGGCGAGCCCTGGGGAACCGGCCCGGCTAACTGGAGCACGTCGCCGCGAGTCACCGAACACACCTGGTGCTCGGCGTTCTGAACATCCAGGTTATACGTCACGACAAAGACGTGCGAAGAGCCTTGCAGCCAGTCCGGCGCCATGTCGCCGCCGGCTTGCCCCTGGCCCAGCGTCTGCGCGTCGCGGCCCTCGGCGGCTAACTGTCGCTGCACCTCATCGGCCACCAGCGCCCGGATGTCGGGTGTGATCTGGCTGCCCTGCGCATAGGCCGCCTGCTGCTGGCGCTCCTGATAGGCCAGCGCGAGTTGACTCGAAATCAGGTAGTCCACCAGCCAGTAAGCCGGACTCGCGTAGTACGGCGCGGGAGCCCAGTAAGGACCGTACCAGCGATACCACGGGTCGTTCACCCAACCCCAGCGATAGTAGACCGGCGCGCCCCACGGGCGGTAAGCCCACCCGTAGAACCCCGGCGAGTAATACCGTCCGGGAACGTACAGGTGAAGCTGGACTCCGTGATAGACATACGGCCGGTAGTAACGTACGTAGACGTTGTTGCGCACGTAGTAGGTGCGGGTCACATAGGTGCGGTTGCTATAGACGAAGTCGCGCTGCACGAATCCGTGGCCCGCGCGGTTGGTCACCACCACGCGCCCGTCCGGATGCGTGACGGTGATGCGCTGGCCTGGGCTGTGGACCACGGTGACGCCCTCCCGCCGGAAAGAGGTCACTCGGCCGCTCTGGCCGTAGCGGACCTCGGCCCCGCTGCGGGTGCGCTGGTAGGGGCCGGAATCATAGGCGCGCTGCGGCGTGGACTGCCGCCCGCCCGCGTCGGAGTAGGCCGGGCGCGACCGCTCATTGCGCTGCGACGGATTCGAACTCTCCGGCCGCGAGTAACTGGGCCGCCCCGCGTTGGAGTTATCCTGCCTCGAGTTAGAAGGCCGGTTGACATTGGGGCTTGTATACTCGGGACGCGAGTTGCTCTGCTGGCGTCCGGCGTTGGACGGTTGCTGCTGAGGCTGCGAGTTTCCGCGATCGCGATTGGACGTCTGCGACTGGCGCGCCTCCGCCGGGCGGCTGGAGCCCCGATTATTGTGGGACTGGTCCTGCGACGAACGCTCATGGTTCCTGCTCGGCGGACGCCGGTCCTTCTGATCCTCGGCCTGGAGCCCGGCAGTCAACAGTGCCAGTGACGCCACCGTCATGACGCTTCCTGCGAATCGCATGGTTCCTCCTCGATGCCTCACCCGTCTGCAAATGTAGCGCTTCCCGCTCTACTCGACGAGATCCGCCGCTGGAATGTTGACGTACCGCTCCCAACTCCGGATACGCTCAATCAGCTTTCTGACTCGGTCGGGCTCGGACGCCGCCAGGTTCCGGCGCTCCGACGGATCGGCCTCCAGGTTCGAAAGCCAGACTTTGTCGGCCACCGGGTCGCCCGGGAACTGCGGCGGGTTCAGCAACAGCTTCCAGTCCCCATTGCGCACCGCCCGGCCCTTGCCGAACTCCCAAAACATGTACTCGTGGGGCTGCGCATCCCCTTTGAGGATCGGCAGAATGCTGTGCCCGTCGACGCCCGGAGGCGCGCTTCCGCCGGCCATGGAGAGAAACGTCGGGAGCAGGTCCATCGACATCATGGGACGCGCCTCCACCCGGCCCGGCTCGAGAAAGCCGGGCGCGCGCAGGATGGCCGGCACATGCATGCCGCCGTCGAACAGGCCCTGCTTATAGCCGCGGAACTTGCCGTTGCTGCCGCCGGTGGCGGGCTTGCCGTAACTCGAGGCTCGCTCCTCGCGAGTGGCCCCGTTGTCGCTCTGATAGTAGACCACCGTGTCGCGCGCAATGCCGAGCTGGTCCACACGGTCGAGCAGCGATCCGACAACGTCATCGACGGCGGCCACCATGGCCAGGTGCGTGCGCCGGTCGCGCTCCATGGAGGCGGGGAAGCGGTCCAGGTACTTCTTCGGGGCCATCAATGAGTAGTGCGGCGCGCCGAAGGCCAGATACAGCAGGAACGGCTGCTGTCGCGTCTGGCGGTCGAGGTAGGCCCGCGCCTCGCGGCCGAGCAGCTCCGTCATGTACGCCGGCTCCTCGAAGACCTCGGTCGAGTTGCGCCACAGGTCATGGAAGATCTTCCCGGGCGCCCCGCCAAGTTGGTAATACCGGTGCGAGTAAGCGTCGAGCCACCCCGAATACCAGCCAAAGAACTCGTCGAAGCCCTGTGCGAGCGGCCGGCTGTGCTCGATGCTGCCCAAATGCCACTTGCCGAAGGCGCCCGTGCGATAGCCGAGCTTGCGCAACTCCGACGGCAGCGTGTTCTCGCCGGCGTGCAGGCCCTCGACGTCCCAGGTGGGCTGCGAGGGCAACGCACCCTGCACGTGGGCGCGGTCCGGGTACTTGCCGGTGAGGATGGCGGCGCGGGACGCCGAGCAGATGGGCGCGTTCGAATACCACTGCGTGAAGCGCGTGCCGGATTGGGCCAGGCGGTCGAAGTTCGGGGTGCGGGCCTCGGGATGATCGTAACAGGCGACGTCGCCGATGCCCTGGTCGTCGGTGACGATCACGATGAAGTTGGGGCGGCGGGCCGGCTGCTGGGCCAGGGCGGCCGCGGACGCCGTCGCCGTCAGAAATTCTCTCCGGTTCATGCGTTGACCAGCGTATCAATCTATCGAGGCCTGCGATAATGGTTCGTCCCGAACAGAATGCTCCGAGCCAAAGACGAAGGCCGTCTGCGCCTGCACCGCCGCTTCCCGTCGCGATACCTGTCTACCCCGCGCGATATCGCCGTGTACCTGCCGCCGGGCTACGACCCGCATGGCCGGCGTTATCCGGTGTTCTATCTCCAGGACGGCCAGAACCTGTTCGACCCCGCCACGGCGTTCCTCGGCCAGGACTGGCAGGCCGACATCACGGCCGACGCGCTGATCCGCCTCGGCGAGATCGAGCCCGTGATCCTGGTCGGCGTGTACAACACCGGCGTCCGGCGGGTTTCCGAGTACACGCCGACCCGCGACCCGCAGATCCGCAAGGGTGGCAAGGCGGACCGTTACGCCGAACTGCTGGCGCGCGAGCTGAAGCCCTTCATCGACCGTGAATACCGCACCCTCAAGGCGGCCTCGCACACCGGAGTAGGCGGATCGTCGCTTGGCGGACTGGTGTCGTTGATGGCCGCGCTGTGCTACCCGAAGGTCTTCGGACGCGTTGCCGTCATCTCGCCCTCGGTGTGGTGGGACCGGCGGGCGATTCTGCACAAAGTCGAGGCGTTCGGAGGCGATATCCGGCCGCGCATCTGGCTCGACGCCGGCACCGCCGAGGGGAGTTCTCCGGAGTCCGTAGTGGCCGATGTCAAGCTGCTGCGGGAGACGCTGACGGCGCGCGGCTGGCGCGATGGCCACAACCTTCGCTACTGGGAAGACGAAGGCGCGGGACACAATGAACTCGCCTGGGGATACCGTTTCGGGCTGGTGCTGCGGTACCTGTTTCCAGCCCACCTGCCGGACTGAGCGAAGCAGCTTGCTCGTGTTGCTCGCGCCGTGGCCGGACTCGGTGTCGATCCGGATCAGGGCTCGACGCCGGCGCTGTCGAGGGGAGTTCTCCGGGGTCCGTGGTGACCGGCTGGCGCGATGGCCACAACCTGCGCTACTGGGAAGACGAAGGCGCGGGACACAATGAACTCGCCTGGGGATACCGTTTCGGGCTGGTGCTGCGGTACCTGTTTCCAGCCCACCTGCCGGACTGAGCGAAGCAGCTTGCTCGTGTTGCTCGCGCCGTGGCCGGATTTGGTGTCGATACGGATCATGGCTCGACGCCGGCGCTGTCGAGGGGAGTTCTCCGGAGTCCGTGGTGACCGGCTGGCGCGATGGCCACAACCTGCGCTCCATGGAGGACGACGTCGGACACAATGAGCGCGCCTTGGGAGCGCGCCTGACGGAGCCAGCGCTCAGCGCAGTTCGTTCACCAGGAATGCGTATACGTCGGCCGTCTGGTCGAGCAACTTGCTCGTGTTGCTCGCGCCGTGGCCGGACTTGGTGTCAATGCGGATCAGGATGGGCGTTTCCGCCGACGCCTTCTCCTGCAACGTGGCCGCGTACTTGAACGAGTGTGCGGGCACCACCCGATCGTCGTGATCGGCGGTGGTGACGAGCGTCGCCGGGTACTTCTCGCCGGGGCGGATGTTGTGCAGCGGCGAGTAGGCGTATAACCACCGGAAGTCCTTCTCGTTGTCGCTCGAGCCGTAGTCCGGGATCCAGTTCCAACCGATGGTGAACTGGTGGAAGCGCAGCATGTCCATCACGCCCACCTGCGGTACGGCGGCGCGGAACAGGTCGGGCCGCTGGTTGATCACCGCGCCCACCAGCAATCCGCCGTTGGAGCCGCCGGTGACGGCCAGCTTCTTCGGCGACGTGTAGCCTTGAGCGATCAGCCATTCGGCGGCGGCGACGAAGTCGTCGAACACGTTCTGTTTGTGTTCCCGCATGCCGGCCTGGTGCCACTTCTCGCCGTATTCGCCGCCGCCGCGGATGTTGGCGATGGCGAACACGAAACCGCGCTCGAACAGGGCCTGGCGCAGGGAGTTGAACCGCGGCGGTTCGGTGATGTTGAAGCCGCCGTAACCGTACAGAATCGTCGGATTGGTCCCGTCGAGTTTCAGACCCTTACGATGAGCGAGGAACATCGGCACCCGCGTGCCGTCCTTGCTTTGGTAGAACACCTGCTTCGTCTCGAGTTTGTCCGCGTTGAACCCGGGGATGTCGGGCGAGCGGAAGACACTCGACTTCGCGGTCCGGATGTCGTAGCGGAAGATCGCCGGCGGGTAGTTCATCGATGCGTAGGTGTAGAAGACGTCGCTGTCGTCGTGATTGCCGGCCACGACGCCCGCCGTGCCCACGCCCGGCAGCACGATCTCGCGCTCCGGTTTGCCGTCCAGGGTGTGGACGTAGGCGCGCGTGGCGACGTCCTTCAGGTAGGCCACGAACAGGCGTCCGCCCGCGGTGACGGCTTCACTCAATGGCTCGGGCTTTTCGGGGACGATCTCGGTCCAGGAGGAGTCGGCCGTGTTGAAGCGAACCACCTTGGAGTTCGGCGCGCTGTGCGTGGTTTCGAGCAGGAAGCCGCCCTCTACGTCGTCGATCAGGTTGTAGTGGTCGTTGGTGATGGATGTGACGATGGGCAGGAACTTCTTGTCGGGCTTCGATAGATCGCGGTAATAGAGCGCGTTGCCGTCGGCGCCTTTGCCGCGCTCCGATATGCTGAGCAGCGCGAAGCGCCCGTCCTGGGTGGTCTCCACCTGGTGGAAACGCTGCGGATTGGCGAGGTCGGAGTAGATCAACTCGTCGGCCGACTGCGGCGTGCCCACGCGGTGGAAGTAGACCTGGTGGTTCTCGTTCTTGGCCGAGAGGTCGTGACCGTCGGCGGGGGCGGGGTAGCGGCTGTAGAAGAAGCCGTCGCCGGCCCAGGCGAGGCCCGAGGCCTTGATCCACTGCACACGGTCGTCGAGCGTCTTGAGCGTCGCCACTTCGATGACGTGGGCTTCCTGCCAGTCCGACCCGCCGGCCGACACCGTGTAGACCAACCGCCGGCCGTCGTTGGAGAGCGCCGCGACCACCAGTTTGCTGGTGCCGTCGGCCGACAGGCGGTTCGGGTCGAGCAGGAGTTCGGGCGGCCCGGAAAGACCCTTCTGCTTGTACAGCACGGACTGGTTCTGAAGGCCGTCGTTCTTCGAGAAGAAGTAGTATTCGCCGCGGCGCGTCGGCGCGCTGTACTTGGCGTAGTTGTACAACTCCTCCAGGCGCTTGCGGAGGGCGGCGCGCTCGGGAATGCGGGCCAGGTAGTCGTGGGTGACCTTGTTCTCCGCCTCCACCCAGCGGGCGGTTTCCTCTGACTTGTCGTCTTCGAGCCAGCGGTACGGGTCGGGCACGCGGACTCCGTGATAGACGTCCACGTGATCGGTTTTGCGGGTCTTGGGATAGTTCAAGGTTTGTGAGTGGGAAATCGCGAAAGTGATTGCGATCGATCCGATCGCGACTAGCATCCGGCCGGTTGGCATTCTTCACGAATTGTCGCAGATTTCAGCGTCCGGGAGGCTGTTGTACCCGGCGGCGCCGCGCCCCGCGTCCGTCCTAACCTGGGGATAGCGATGAGGTTGCACGGGACGGTTTTACTGGCGATGGCGGCGGCTGGGGCGGCGATGGCGGGCGAGGCGGACGCGCTGGCGATTTCGGCGCGCATCCAGGCACTCCACATGCCGTATGGGACGATACTCGATCCGATCTACCAGACCTCGGCGGGGGAGACGCTGGCCGCCTACACGCGATGCGGCGATTCGGCCACCTGGACCGGGCACTACCTGGCGGCGGAGGCGTTCCGCTACAAGGTGACCGGGGCGGCCGATGCGCTGAACAACGTCAAGGGCGCGATCGCCGGGCTGAAGTCGCTGGCCGATGTCACGGGCAACAACCTGCTCGCTCGGTGCATCGTGCTGGCGGATTCGCCGTGGGCGGCCGGGATCGCCAATGAGGAGAAGGCCAACGGGATCTACCAGGCCAGTCCGTGGTTCTGGGTGGGCAATACGTCGCGCGATCAGTATGCCGGGGCGATCTTCGGACTGGCGGTGGCCTACGACATGGTGGACGATGCGGGCGTAAAGACGTCGGTGCGGGACCTGGTGACGCGCCTGGTGGGGTTCCTTACCGGGCATGACTGGTCGGTGACCATGCCCGACGGGAGTTCGAGCACCAGCTTCCTGGTCCGGCCGGACCAGATGCTGGCGCTGGTGCAAGTGGCCCGGCATGTGAATCCGGACAAGTTCTCGACCTACTACGACCTGCTGCGGATCACGCTGTCGACCACCGTGATCGCGCCGGTGGGGGTGGACGTGGCGAGCGACGACTCCTACTTCAAGTTCAACCTCGATTACGTCACCTTCTACAACCTGATGCGGTTGGAGAGCAGTTCGTTCAAGGACATCTACAATCAGGCGTATTCGATCCTGCGCAACCATACCTCCGGCCATCAGAACGCGTTTTTCAACATGATCGACCGCGGGCTGAACGGGGCCAACGCGGCGCGGGACGCCGAGACCTTGCTGATGCTCGACCAGTGGCTGACGCGCGGGCGGAGGGATTTCTACGTCGATTTGAGCAACAAGGTGGCCGTATGCGGCAGCCAGGCGTGCCAGCCGATTCCGGTGCCCTTGCGCGTGCCCACCGATTTCCTTTGGCAGCGGAGCCCCTTCCAACTGGCCGGCGGAGGCTCCGGCGTGATCGAGAGCGCGGGAATCGATTACATCCTGCCGTACTGGATGGCTCGCTATTACGGGACCATTCCGGCGTTCGTCGTGCAGCCGGCGGCGGCCGCGGGCGCGGCGGTGGCGGCAGATTCGATCGCCTCGATATACGGCAGCGGGCTGGCGGGCCAGACGGCGCAGGCTTCGTCGCTGCCGTTGCCGGCGACGCTCGGAGGCGTGACCGTGCGGGTGAAGGACGCGGCGGGCGTAGAACGGGTGGCCTCGCTGATGTACGTGTCGCCCTCGCAGATCAACTTCGTGGTTCCGGCGGGGACCGCGGCGGGCTTGTCGACGGTGACGGTGGCCAACGGAGCGGTGTCGACGACCGCGTCGGTCGCCGTGGGGACGGTGGCGCCCGCGCTGTTTTCGGCGAATGGCGCGGGACAGGGCGTGGCGGCCGCCACGGCGGTCAGGACTCAGGCGGGGAATCCGGCCATACAGTCGCCGGTGAGCGTGTTTGCGTGCGGAGCATCAGGGTGCGCGGCGATTCCGATCGACGTCGGACTGGACACTCCGGTGTATGTGGCGCTGTACGGTACGGGGATCCGCAATCGGGGGGCGCTCGCGAATGTGAAAGTGACGGTGGGCGGAGTGAGCGTCACCGCGCTGTATGCAGGCGCGCAGCCGGAGTATCCGGGGCTCGACCAGGTCAACTTCGCGCTGCCGTTGACGCTGCGAGGCGCGGGAGAAGTGAAGGTGGTGGTGACCGTGGATGGGCAGGCCTCCAATGCGGTCACCCTGGCGTTTCAGTGACAGGCGGCGTCGTCAGTCTCCGCTGACGGCCGCTTGAATCGGGGCGAGCGCCTGCTTGAGCCTTGCCGCCATCTCTTCGCGGGCCGCGCTTTCATCGGTCTCGTTGAAGCGGACGGCCAGCGCGCACAGCGAGATGGCGAGGATGGCTCCGCCGATGATCAGGAATGCCTGCGGATACGTGAGGTTCGGCGACTTGAACAGGAATCCGGCGAGCACCGCGCCCAGGTTGCCGCCCGCGCCGACAATGCCCGCCACCGCGCCGATGGCGCGTTTGTTGACGAAGGGCACCACGGCGTAGTTCGCGCCGTTCGACATCTTCACGAACAGCCCGGCGAACATCATGGCGGCGATGGCCAAGGGCAGGGCCGTCATGCGGGAGAACAGCATGATGGCCAGCCCCTCGCAGCCGACGGTTGTGCCGAGCAGGATGGCGCGGCCGCGGAGTCCCCAGCGCTTGTTGCAACGGTCGCTGACAATGCCGCCAAGCGCGCGGGCGAAGATGTTCATCATCCCGAAGGTGGAGGCGACGACGCCGGCCGTGGCGAGCGACAGGTGGAAGTAATCCGTGAAGTACAGGGCGGCGAAGTTGTCGAGCGTCAGTTCCATGCCGAAAGAGGCGGCGTACAGCAGGGCCAGCGCCCACACACGCGAATCGCGGCATACCTCCCAGAACGGCGTGCCGGACTTCGTTGCGGAGGACGACGCTTCGGCGCGCAGGATCTTAAAGTCGCCATCCGGGGTGTCCTGGGTGAGGAAGTAATAGGCCACGCCGGTGAGCAGCAGGGCGAAGCCGGCGACCAGCATCGCCAGCCGCCAGGCCAGCCAGTTGCCCGCGCCCATCGATACGAAGGCGCCGAACAGCAGCGGCATGGCGAACTGGGTGACGCCTCCGCCCAGGTTGCCCCAACCGGCGGTGGTCGCGTTGGCGGCGCCCACCACGTTCGGCGCGAACATGATGGAGGTGTGATAGGACGTGATGACGAACGACGCGCCGATGGCGCCGATGGCCAGGCGGAAGAACAGGAACGAGGTGAAATCGTGTGCGAGGCCGATGCCCATTACCGGCAGCGAGCCGAGCACCAGCAGCCAGGTGTAGGCGCGGCGCGGGCCGATGCGGTCGCACAGCCAGCCCATCAGGATCCGCACGAGGATCGTGATGGCCACGGCGGCGATGGCCGAACTCCCCACCTGTTCCTTGGTGAGGTGTAGTTCGCCGCGAATCACCGGCATCAGCGGCGCGATTCCGAACCAGCCGAAGAAGCAAAGAAAGAACGCGAGCCACGTCATGTGGAACGCCCGCATCGGAGCGCTATGAAAGTCGAGCAGACGAATGGATGTCGCTTTGTTCTGGATGTTCATGATCCCCCTCGTCAACAGAGCCTCAAAATAAATGGCGGGCGGCCTGGCGAGGCGGCCTTCCGCATGGCGTTCCGGACTGGGGATGCATGCCTCCGACGGGGGAGGCGGCGCTCAGCGTGGATCAGGGTTTGTCGATCGTTAAGAGAACGTGGCCTTTGTCGTCCACCCGGACGGGATAGGTCTTGATGCCGCACTCTCCAAACAGCGCCTGGCCCGTTTCGAGGTCGAACTTCCAGGCGTGGAGAGGACAGATCAGAGTGGTTCCGCCGATCAGGCCGTCGGCGAGCGGGCCGCCGCGGTGAGGACACTTGCCCTCCACCGCGTAGACGGCTCCCGCGCGAGTGCGGACAATCGCGATATCGAGGCCGAAGGCCTGCAAATGGCGGCCTTCGCCCGGTGAGATTGCGGTAAGTGGACCTGCGTCGATTTCGCTCATCGGTATGGTCATGACAGCACCGGAAGCAGCGGCGAGTATTCCTTCGCCACGGCCGATGTGTAGGCCTCCTTCCAGGGATCCTTGTAAGCGGCCTTGGATTTGGCCACCTCGGCGTCGAGCCGTTCGGCGATGCCTTCGCTGTCCTCCACGACGACGTCGCGGATACGGTCGATGCCGATCCGCTCGACGAAGGCGTGCGTACGCTCCAGGTATTTGGCGTTTTCCCGGTAGTACTGAATGAAGCGGCCCATGTATTTGAGCACTTCGTCATGGCCGGAGGCCGAACACAGGATGTCTCCCTTGCGGACCGCCGATCCCGCCGCGCCGCCGACGTAGATCTCCCAGCGGCCGCCTTCGACGGCCACCGCGCCGACATCCTTCACCATCGCTTCCGAGCAGTTGCGCGGGCATCCGGCGGTGGCGAGCTTCATCTTATGCGGGCTGTCGAAGCCCTGAAATTCGGCCTCTACCTTGAGCGCCAGCGCGATGCTGTCGCCCAGGCCGAAGCGGCAGAAGTCCGAGCCGACGCAACTCTTGCAGGTGCGGTAGCTTTTGCCGTAGGCGTAGCCGGACGGCATGCCGAGATCCTCCCAGACCTTCGGCAGATCCTCCTTGCGGACGCCGAGCAGGTCGATGCGCTGGCCGCCGGTGAGCTTGACGAGCGGCACGTGGTAGCGTTGGGCGACGTCGGCGATGCGCCGCAGTTGCGCGGGGCTGGTGACGCCGCCGGGAATCTGGGGCACCACGCTGAACGTGCCATCCTTCTGAATATTGGCGTGGACGCGTTCGTTGATGAAGCGGGCGTCCTTCTCATCCTCATACTCGGCGTGCCACAGCGTCTTGAGCAGCGAGGCCAGACCGGGTTTGCTGGCGGCGTCCTCCTTGCCGCCGGCGAGCAGGTCGAAGACCGCCGACACCGAGCGCAGGTTGTGCTGCTGGATGGCCCGTATGAGGTCGGGTTTGGCGAGCGGAACGCCCGGCACGTAGTAGTGGACCGAGGGATCCTCCTCCACCATGCCGCCGCAGGCCCATTCGACGATCTCCCTCACCATGGCCTTGCAGGATCCGCAGCCCATGCCGGCGCGCGTGGCGTCCATCACGGCCTTGGCGTTGCGTTTGCCCGACTGCACGCAGGCGACGATGGCGCCCTTGCTCACGCCGTTGCAGTTGCAGATCTGGGTGGCCGCGCTCATTTCGTCGAAGGTCACCTGCTGGGGCGGATCGCCGAGATCGAACAGCAGGCCCAGACGCTCATCGGGCAGCGGCGTGTTCCGGTCGAACGACTGCATCAGATAGGCGGCCTTGCTGATGTCGCCGAGCAGGATTCCCCCCACCAGGCGGCCGTTGCGGATGATCAGCTTCTTGTATGTCCCGCGCTTGGGGTCGGAGAACTGGATCACCTCGTCTTCAGGCTGCTGCGGTTCGGAGACGCCCAGCGACGCCACCTCGACGCCCATCACCTTCAGCTTGGTAGCCACCTTCGAGCCGTGATAGGCGGCGTTCGGATTGCGGCCGGTGATGTGATCGGCGAGCACCTTGGCCTGCTCCCAGAGCGGGGCCACCAGACCGTACATCTGGCCGCGATGCTGGGCGCATTCGCCGACCGAGTAGATGTTATAGTCGTCGGCCGAGCGCATGTGATCGTCCACCACGATGCCGCGTTCGACGGTGAGGCCGCTGCCGGCGGCGATCTCCCAGTTGGCGCGAATGCCGGCCGAGATCACCACCATGTCGCAATCGAGCGCGGTTTCGTCGGCAAAGCGGAGGCCGAGCACATGATCGGCGCCGAGAATCGACTTGGTGTTCTTCTTGAGCAGGACCTGGAGCCCCAGCGATTCCATGCTCTTCTTGAGGATCTCGCCGGCGGCGGGGTCCAACTGAGCGGGCATGAGATGGCCGCCAATATGTACGACGCTGACTTCCAGGCCGAAGTTCTGCAGCCCGCGCGCGGCCTCGAGCCCCAGCAGGCCGCCTCCGATGACGGCGGCGCTCTTCTTACCGCGGGCGTAGGCGGCGATCTTGCGGCAATCCTCCAGCGAGCGGAATACGAACACGCCCGGCTTCATGGCGCCGTCGGCCAGGTAGGTTCCCTCCATCTGTGGAATGAACGGACGGCTGCCGGTGGCGATGATGAGTTTGTCGTAGGGGACCGCCTCGCCGTGCTCGTCAAAGACCAGGCGCGCCCGCCGCAGCAATCCGGTGGCGCGAACTCCGGCGAGCAGCGTGACGTCGTTCTCCCGATACCACGACAGGGGGTTCAGGTAGATCTCGTCCTCGCGATAAGAGCCGTTCAGGACGTTGGACAAGAGAATGCGGTTGTAGTTCCCCGTCGGCTCGTCGCCGAACATGGTGATGTCGAACTGGTCGCCGCCCCCGCGCGCGAGGATCTCCTCGACGGTGCGGGCGCCGGCCATGCCATTGCCAATGACGACGAGTTTCTTCTTGTCCTTCATCTATAGGATCTCCATGAAACCGACGTCGACCACGGCTTCCCCCTTGAGACCGGCGGGGGCGGAGGCCAACACTTCGATAACGCTTCCGGGCGACAGGTCCTCGAGCACGGCCAGCGCGACGTGCAGCGAACTCCTGGCGCCCACCGGGAAGTAGCGCATGATGACGCCATCGCGAGTGAGAACGAACGAGATCAGTTCGTCGCTTGCGTTGCCGGCCCGGAAGTACACGGTCTGCGAGCGCCGGTCCTCGGGCACCTTGTAGACCGCGGGCGCGGAAAACGGCGCCGGCGTGGCGAGTCCCTTACCTTCGAAAGCGAATACTCCCTGGATGAATGCGGGCTGTTCTGTCATGAGTTTCCTTTCTCAATACGTACGGCGCACACTTTGAATTCCGGCATCCGCGAGACGGGGTCGAGCGCGGGATTGGTGAGCAGGTTGGCGCGCCCCGACCCGGCGAAGTGAAACGGGGCAAACAGCGTGTCCATGCGGATGGATGGCGTCAGGCGGGCGATCAGCGTGGCCTCGCCGCGGCGGGTCCGGAGCCGGACTGCGTCGCCTTCCCCGATTCCGTAGGTCCGCGCCATCGAAGGGTGAATCTGGACAAACGCCTCCGGAGCCGATTCGCGCAGGGCGGCGACGCGGCGCGTCTGCGTGCCCGATTGATACTGCGACATGATGCGGCCGGTGGTCAGATACAGAGGATAGTCGTCGTCGGGCTCCTCGGCGGGGGGCTGAAACCGGATGGCGTGGAAGCGGGCGCGTCCGTCGGCGGTGGCGAAACGGTCGAGGAACATGCGCGGCGTCCCGGGGTGGTCCTCGGCCGGGCAGGGCCAGAAGAGGCCGTTGTTGTCGCGGATGCGCTGGTAGGTGACGCCCGCGTAGTCGGCCACGCCGCCCGCCGAGGCGCGGCGGAGTTCCTCGAACACGGCGGCGGGCTCGGGCGGGAAGTAGCGCCCGTAGCCCAGGCGGCCGGCGAGATCCGCGAGAATCTCGAGATCGGTGCGAACGCCCGAGGGGGGCTGGACGGCGCGCTCCCGCAGGATGACGCGGCCTTCCAGGTTGGTCATCGTGCCTTCCTCTTCGGCCCACTGGGCGGTGGGCAACACGACATCAGCCAGTTCGGCGGTTTCCGAGAGGAAGAAGTCCGAAACGGCCAGGAAATCGAGGTCCTTCAACCGCTGTTCGACGTGCGCGGCGCGCGGCGCCGACACCGCCAGGTTCGATCCGAACACCAGCAGGGCGCGGACGCCGCCCTCCTGGCCCATCGCGTCCAGCATTTCATAGGCGCTTTGTCCGGGATTCGGCAGATCCTGGTCCGATACGCCCCAGACCTGGGCGATGTGGCGGCGGTGCTCGGCGTTGTCGAGCTTGCGGTAGCCCGGCAACTGGTCGGCCTTCTGCCCGTGCTCCCGGCCGCCCTGGCCGTTGCCCTGTCCGGTCAGGCAGCCGTAGCCGCAGTGGGGTTTGCCCACCTTGCCCAGGGCGAGCGCGAGGTTGATGAACGAGAGGACGTTGTTGACGCCGTTGGATTGCTGTTCCGGGCCGCGGGCGGTGAGGATCATCGCCGTCGGGGCCTTGCCGAGCAGCTTCGCGGCCTGGTAGAGCTGCCGCTCCGGCACGCCGGTCATGCGCTCCACGCGGCTGGGCCAGTAGAAGGCCGCGATGCGGCGGACGATCTTGAAATCGATCGTGCGTTCGGCGATGAAGGCCTGGTCGACATAGCCTTCCTTGATGGCGATGTTCAGCAGACCGTTGGCGAGCGCTGAGTCCGTGCCGGGCGTCAACTGCAGGTGCAGTGTCGAGGCGGCGGAGGTGGGGGTGGCGCGCGGGTCGACGACGATCAGCGATCCGCCGCGGTCCTTCTGCTCCTGGAAGTGCTGCATCACGGGCGGCATCGTCTCGGCGAGATTCGAGCCCACCAGCAGAACCGTCGCGGCGCCGGCGATGTCGGCCAGCGGGAAGGGCAGTCCACGGTCCGCGCCGAAGGCCTTGATGGACGCCGCGGCGGCCGAGGACATGCAGAAGCGGCCGTTGTAGTCGATCTGGGAGGTCCGCAGGGCCACGCGGGCGAACTTGCCGAGGGCGTAGGCCTTTTCGTTGGTCAGTCCGCCGCCGCCGAACATGCCCACGCCGTCCGGGCCGTAGCGCTGCTGCGTGCGTCCGATGGCCTCGGCGATGCGGGTCATGGCCTCGTCCCAACTCGCTCGCCGGAACGGCTCGGACCTCCGGTCGCGGACCAGGGGGGTGGTGAGCCGGTCGGGGTGGGCAAGCAGTTCGGTCGAGGTCCAGCCTTTCTGGCACAACCCGCCTCGATTGGTGGGGAAGTCGCGCGCGCCGACAGTCCAGCCGCCGGATTCGGCGGAGGCGAGGGTCATCCCGCACTGTAGCGAGCAGTAGGGACAGTGCGTCCTACACGTCCGCCCGGCTGGGTGGGCCTCGATGTCGGGCTGTTGCAGCAGCATAGTGTACACACGTACTTACTTTTCGACCTGTGCGCCGACAAGGTGCTCGATTTCCAGACAAGGAAACGATGGGCTGCGAACGGAGCGGAGGAAAGGCGTGGCATCCGCGACGGGTGGACGCTATGCCGATTATTGTACACGCTTGTCTGGCGTTTGTCGCTTGTGTCGACTGTCCGCAGGCGGGTCGAAACGAGCACGGAGATATCTGGCGCCAAGATCTCGCTTCGCCCTGCCGATAAGACCAGCAGACGAAGGCCGTGCGGTTGCATTGTCCCATCATCGGAAGCCTATGCCTGCTGGTCGCGGTTTGTGCGCCGGTTGTGGCGCTGGACCCAGCCAAGCCGCTCAATCACTTCCGGTACGAGGTGTGGGAGGAAGACGAGGGGTTGCCGCACTACAGCATCAACGCGATCGCGCAAGGCCGGGACGGTTATCTGTGGCTTGCCACATATTATGGCCTGGTCCGTTTTGACGGGCGCAAGTTCGTCGTTTACAACAAGTTGAACACTCCTGCGCTTGGTTCGAACCTGGTGTGGCGGGTGGAGTGCGCCGTGGACGGGACTCTTTGGGTGGGCACTAGCGCCGGCTTGGTGTCGTACCGGGATGGAGTCTTCCGGCCCGTTGCGCTGCCTGGCGTTGCTCGCCCCTCGGTGCGAGGGCTCGGCGCCCGGCGGGACGGGGAAGTTTGGGTGGGGACCGCCGAGCACGGCGCCTACGTCGTCCGCGACGGCCGCGCGGAGCCGACGGCGTTGACGCGCGGGCTGGTTCGTTCATTCTGGTTCGATCCGGACGGCGACGAGTGGATAGGCTCCAACGATGGGTTGTATCACCGTCGAGGGACGGTGATGAAACGATATACCGTCAAGGACGGATTGCCGGACAACCGGGTGATTTCGCTCGTGGAGTCCAACGGTCTTCTGTATGTGGGCACGGCGCTGGGGCTGGTCCGCATGGACCGAGACGGCCGCATGGAGCGGGAAGCGGCATTCAACGGCCACGCCGTGTTTGCGATGGCGCGCGACCACGACGGCGGCCTGTGGATCGGGACTCTCGAGGCGGGAGTCGCGCGCTACGCGCAGAACCGCGTGGAGTTCTTCGACAATCCCCGTCGCACCTCGAGCAAGGCGATTACGGCGATCTTCGAGGATCGCGAGGGGAGCCTCTGGCTGGGAGCGAGCGGAGCCGGGCTGGGGCGTTTGCGCGATGTGCCGTTCCGCAATCTGACCACCGAGGACGGCATGCCCGGCAACCTGGTGCAGACCGTGCTCGCGGCGCGCGACGGCTCCGTGTGGGTGGGCTATAACGGGGCGGGACTGAGCCGGCTCGATGGGGAGCAGCGGATTCTCGGAACGTGGAGTCTGGCCAACGGGCTGCCGAGCAACGACATCTGGTGCCTGGCCGAAGACCGCGACGGCGCCGTTTGGGGTGGATTCTTCGGTGGGCAAGTGGCGCGGATCACCTCGCGAGGCGTGCGCGTCTATGGAGTTGCGGAGGGGCTTTCCGGAAAACCGGTGCTGTCGTTGATGGCCGATGGATCCGGGGCCATCTGGGCCGGAACACTGGGCGGCGGAGTGGCGGTGCTGGCCAACGGCCGGACCCACATCTACACGCGGGCCGATGGGCTTGCGGGCAACCATGTCCGGGTGATTCGGCAGGATCGGCGAGGGCGGGTGTGGCTGGGCACCGACCAGGGCGTCACGATCTACGAAAATGGCAGGTTCCAGCCGATGTTGGGCACCGAGGCGCTCTCGGGACGGCTGATCTACAGCATCTTTGAGCAGGCCGACGGCGCGGTGTGGATCGGCGCCTTCGAGGGCGGGCTGGCCCGGTATCGTGACGGTCGCTTCGTCACCCTCGGACCGGGTTCCGGATTCGGCCCCGAGACCGTATTCGGCATTATCGAGGACGGACGCGGGGGGGTGTGGATCAGCTCGAGCAACGGCATTTTCCGCTTCGAATCGAGCGAGCTGAACGCCTGGGCCGACGGGCGGCCGGGCCGCGTCCGCGGGCATGCTTTCGGCGTCGCCGAGGGGATGGGCAGCCGGGAGTGTAACGGCGGACAACCGGCGGCGACACGATCGGCGGACGGGCAGTTGTGGTTCCCCACCATGCGGGGACTGGCGGTGGTGACGCCCGATTCGTTGCCCGTGAATTCGCTCGCGCCGGCCGTGATGATCGAGGAAGTGCGCGTCGAGGGCAAACGTCACGGGGGCAATGGGACGGTCTCGCTGTCGACGGGCAATCGCAGCCTGGAGGTGGACTACACCGCCACCAGCCTGGTCGCGCCCGCCAAGGTGCGCTTCCGCTACCGGCTGACTCCTCTCGATAGCGGATGGGTGGAGGCCGGCGCGCGGCGCACCGCCAATTATTCGAACCTCCCGCCGGGCGACTACAGTTTCCAGGTGATCGCCGCCAATAATGACGGCGTGTGGAACCAGACGGGCGCTTCGCTCGAACTCCACGTCGAACCGCGTTTCCATGAAACCTGGACGTTTGCAGCCCTCTGCCTGGCCGTCGCGGCGGCCATCGTGTTCCTGCTGCACGGGGCGCGGACGCGGCGGCTGCGAAGGTCCAACGAAGAACTCGAGAATCGGGTGTCCGAGCGGACGGGCAGTCTGGAGCAGGCCAATCTCGAAATGTGCGGACTGGTGCAGGAACTACGTATGGCGCGCATCCAGGCCGAGCAGGCGAGCCACGCCCGGAGCGACTTCGTCGCCAACGTGAGCCACGAAATCCGGACGCCCATGAGCGGCATCCTGGGTCTGCTTGACCTGGCGCTGGACACCGAACTCACCCCGGCGCAGCGCGAATATCTAGAACTGACCGGCGAATCCGCCCGCGGGCTGCTTCAGGTGCTGAACGACGTGCTCGATTTTTCCAAGATCGACGCGGGACACCTGGCCATAGAGTCCGAGCCCTTCGACCTGCGCGGCACCATCGAGCGTTCCGTGGAGATTCTTGCGCCACGGGTCGCCGAGAAGGGGCTCGAATTGTCGTGCTCGATCAGTTCCGCGTTGCCGGCTCAGGTGGTGGGCGATGCCGGACGATTGCGGCAGATTCTGCTGAACCTGGTGGGCAACGCCATCAAGTTCACCCAGCAGGGATGGGTGCGGGTGGAGGCGGAACTGGACAGCCAGACGGCGACGGAGGCGACGGTGCGTTGCCGCGTGAAAGACAGCGGCGTGGGCGTGCCAAAGGACAAGCAGGCGGTGATCTTCGAACCGTTCCGGCAAGCCGACAACTCGACCACCCGGAAGTATGGCGGCACCGGGCTGGGGCTCGCCATCAGTTCCCGGCTGGCCAAGGCGATGGGCGGCCGCCTGTCGGTTGAAAGCGAGCCGGGCAAGGGCAGTTGTTTCGAGTTCACGATTGTGGTGAAGGCGGTCGCGTCGAAGCCGGCGCCACAGGCTCCGGAAACCGCGCCGGACCCCATCGCCGCGCTACTGCCTCTGTCGATCCTGCTGGCCGAGGACAATCGCATCAACCAGAAAGTCGCCGCCACGCTGCTCCGGCGCCGGGGCTGTTCGGTGGATGTGGTGGACAACGGTGTGTTGGCGGTGGAGAGGGTGGCCGAACACCGCTACGACCTGGTTTTCATGGACGTGCAGATGCCCGCCATGGATGGACTCGAAGCCGCCGCGGCGATCCGCGAACGGGAACAGTCGGCGGGTGGCCACGTGCCCATCGTGGCGCTGACGGCGCACGCCATGGCGGGGGACGCGGCGCGCTGCAAGGCGGCGGGCATGGATGATTACCTGACCAAACCGATCAACCCGGCTCGGTTGGATGAATTACTGGAGCGCGTGTGGCGCGAATCAGCCGCCCACCGCGAGAGCGGCGGGGGCAGTGGACTGGCGCAGTCGTAGCTCGGTGTCGAGGTGCAGATTGACGTGTGTTGTGTCGGGACGCATCAGGCGGTGGATCAGCGTCTCGGCGCCACGGAAGCCGAGTTCGTAAGCCGGCTGCGCCACGCAGGTCAACTCCGGCCGCACCGATTGCGAGAACACCGGGTCGTCGAAGGTCACAATCGAGACGTCTTCGGGGCAGCGCAGGTCGAACTCGTTGAGCGCCTTCAATAGCCCCAGCGTCATCATGGCGTTCGAGGTGAACACGGCCGTGGGACGCCCGTGCTTGAGCAGCGGAAGACTGGCGGCGTAGCCCACCTCGGCGCGGAAAGCGCCGTTGCCGATCAGGTTCTCATCCTCGGGGATTCCTGCCGCGCGCAACGCCTGCCGGTAGCCTTCGAGTCGGTCGCAGGCCACCTGCACACTGAGCGGACCGGTGAGGATGCCGATGCGGCGGTGCCCTTGGGCGATCAAATGCTCGACGCCCTTGCGCGCGCCCGCCACGTTGTCCACCGACAGACAATCGACAGGAATCGATTCAATCACACGGTCCAGACAGACCACCGGGATGCCCGCGTCGATGGTCCCCTGAATGTGCGAGAGATCGCCGTCCGTGGTGGCGGCCACTAGCAGGATGCCGTCGACGCGGCGGGCCCGCAGGGCGGACAACACCTGCTTCTCGCGCTCCGGCTGGTCGTCGGAGTTGAAGGTGATCAGCATGTAGTTGTGCTTCCATGCCGCGTCCTCGGCTCCCCGCACCACCAGCGGAAAGAACGCGTTGGTGATGTCGCTCACCACCATGCCGAGCATCTTCGTCTGTCGAATCTTGAGGCTTCGCGCGACGTGATTGGGATGGTAATCCAGGTCCTGAATCACGCGGAGCACGCGTTCCTTGAGGCGTTCACTCACCGGGACGGCTCCGCTCAACACGTTTGACACGGTGCCGACCGACACGCGCGCCCGGCGCGCCACTTCCTTAATGGTCGCCATGCAATAGCAACATATCACTGTTTACGGTCAAGGTCATCGGATTCCGGACGTTGTAGGATGAAATTATTGAACGCGCCGGCCGCTAGTTCCCCACGCCGCCCGTCTTCCGCGCTGGCTCCCCTGTCGACTCCGATCTTCCGGCGGGTGTGGATCGCCGCGATGGCGTCGAATCTCGGCAGTTGGATGCAGAATGTGGCGGCCGCCTGGATGATGGCCACGTTGTCGACCTCGCCGCGGTTGATCGCGCTGGTGCAGACGGCGACAACGCTGCCGGTCTTCCTGCTGGCCGTGCCCGCGGGTGCGATCGCCGATCTGGCGGACCGAAGGAAGCTGCTGCTGGCGACGCAAGCCTGGATGCTCGGCGCCGCGGCCGCGCTGGGAGCGGTGACGCTGGCCGGCGCCGCCCGTCCGGCGACGCTGCTGTTGCTGACGTTCGCGCTGGGATTGGGCGGGGCGATGAACGCCCCCGCATGGCAGTCGACGGTGCCCCAACTGGTTCCCCGGGATCAACTGGCGGCGGCCATCGCGCTCAATTCGATGCAGTTCAACATCGCGCGGGCGGTGGGGCCGGCGCTCGGGGGACTGGCGATTTCCATCTGGAATCCAGGCGTGGCATTTCTGTTAAATGCCTTATCATTTCTCGGCGTTCTTTTTGTGTTGTGGAGTTGGAGGGGCGATGCGGGTCGCAATGACGAGCGCGGCGAAAGCGTGGCCGAGGCCATGCGCGCGGGCTTCCGCTATGTCCGGCGAGCACCGGCCATGCACGCTGTGAT
Organism: Acidobacteriota bacterium; assembly: GCA_018268715.1. GTDB lineage: Bacteria > Acidobacteriota > Terriglobia > Bryobacterales > Bryobacteraceae > TMP-7. The sequence continues at coordinate 93,422 of JAFDVZ010000027.1, forward strand.
GGCCCGCACGGTGACGTTCGTTCTGGGCGCGAGCGCGCTGTGGGCGCTGCTGCCGGTGGTGGCCAAGCACGAGATCGGCAGCGGATCGGGGGGCTATGGCGTCCTTCTAGGGTGTTTGGGCGCCGGTTCGGTGGGCGCCACCACCGTGTTTGCGCGCTGGCGGCGCCTCTACTCCGCCGACCGAATCACGGTGGCGGGGGCGTTGCTGTTTGCCGCCGCCACGTTCGGCCTGGGATATCTGAGCGATTTTCGGGCCTTGGCGGCGGCGATGGTGGCGGGCGGCTTCGCCTGGCTCAGTACGATGGCGAGCTTCAATGTATCGGCGCAGACCGCGCTGCCCGATTGGGTGCGCGCCCGCGCGCTATCCTTCTACCTCCTGAGTTTTCAGGGCTCGCTCGCCATCGGCAGTTGGATGTGGGGCGAGGTGGCGTCCCGGGCCGGGACGCGTGTGACCCTGCTTGCCGCGTCGGCTTCGCTGGTGGCGGGAACGGCGGCGGCCCGGCGCTGGCGGCTGGCCGAAACTTGCGAACTTGAAGAGGCCCGGCTCAGGGCCTAACAGGCGCCACGGGTTCGTTGGCGCCGGATCACCCGTTAGATGAGAGGCCTCGGCCGTTTGGTTGGGCGAAAACCCCCACCGCCGAATCACAATTATTCAGCAACGAATTGCTTTCCGAGACGTCCATTATAGTGGAGCGTTTTGAATATGAAAGACGGCGGTTTTATCGTCCTGACCTTCGTCCGCGGGCCCGAGACCTCAACAGAGGTCATGGAGGACGTCGACGAGTACCGCAGTTACACGCTCAAGTACATCCTGAACGAAACTGAGGCGGTGTGTCGCCTTCAGTTCTACCATTCACGGTAGGCGTTCAGATCCCGCGCGCCGGACGGCGCTTCACCCTCTCCTGAATCGATTCGAAGTTCGGTCGGCGCCGGCATGACGCCGGCGCATCCTCGTGGTACGCTAATGCCGAACTCTTATGCTTCATCTCTCGGCAATCGAAATGGCGCTCGCCGCTATTTTCATGGCGTCATCGGGCGCGTTATTCTTCATGCGTTTTCGACGCGTGCTCGAGAACATTTCGAAGGCGAAGCTCGAACCGGGCTATAAGATCGATCCGCTGGGCCCTCGCGTGCGGACTTTCCTGTGGGAAGTGGCGCTCCAGGGAAAAGTGATTCGCCAGCGGCCCATTCCCGGTCTTGCGCACGCTTTCGTGTTCTGGGGATTCTGCGCGTTCGCTCTCATCACTCTTAACCACTTCGCGGAGGGGTTCGGGTTTCCGTTCCTATCGCGCGACGGTTTGTTCGGACGCTTCTACTATTACCTGGCGGCGCTGTTTGGCGTGGCGGTGGCGGTCTCCATCGCGGGACTCGCTTTCCGGCGCTTCGTGGTTCGTCCCGAATGGCTCGGCGATAAGCTCTCCTACGAATCGGGATTCATCGCGTTCCTCATCTTTGCGCTGATGGTCACCTACCTGGCGACGTTCTGGGTTTCCGAGGAAGGGCTCGGAGGGCGGTTGCTGTGGTGGTCGCATACGCTGGCCCTACTGATCTTCCTGCCGCTGATTCCGCACACGAAACACCTGCACCTGGTGCTCAGTCCCCTAACGGTGTTTTTGAAGCGTCCTGGGTTCAGCCAAATTCCGCCGCTCGAGGGCGACGAGGATTTCGGCCTCGATACGGGCAAGGACATTACTAAGCCTGTGACGTTGCAGGCGTACTCCTGCGTCGAGTGTGGACGGTGCACCGAACACTGTCCGGCCAACCTGACCGGGAAAATCCTTAATCCGAAGCAGATCGCGCTCGGCATGCGCGGGTATTTGAATGAGTTCGGGCCGGGCGCCGAAGAGCCTTTGCTCGGCAAGCACCTGGCCATGGAAGCGGCGTTTCAGTGCACCACCTGCGGAGCCTGCGAGTATCAGTGCCCGGTGGGCGTCCAGCACCTGCCGATGATTATTGGACTACGGCGGGGCGCGGTGAACACCGGCAAGTGGGAGGACGACTACGGCACCAAGGCCTTCCTGAACCTGGAACGTAATGGAAATGCGCTCGGCTTCTCCGCTAGCGAACGCGACAAGTTCATTCAGAAGCAGGGATTTCCAATCTTCGACGGCAGTCAGGAGTATTGCCTGTGGATGGGGTGCATGGGGTCGTATGACCCACGTGGGCGCGAAATCATCACCGCCTTCACCAAGGTGATGACCCACCTGGGGGTCTCCTACGGCGTGCTTAAGAAAGAGAAGTGCACCGGTGACCCGGCGCGCCGCCTGGGCAACGATCTGGTGTTTCAATCTCTCGCCGAATTCAATCTGGAGAACCTGGAGAAGAATAAGGTGAAGAAGATGGTGGCCATCTGCCCCCACTGTGTGCGGACTATCTCGACGGACTGGAAGGAGTTCGGCGAGGCGCCCCCGATTGAGCATCACAGCGAGTTTCTGGCCCGATTTGGCGCGAAACTGCCCGCAAACGGCGCCGTTTCGTCGAAGATTGTGTTCCACGATCCCTGTTATCTGGGCCGTTACCGGGGTTCCTACGATCCGCCGCGTCAGGTGGCGTCCCGTTTTGGAACGTTAGTCGAGGCCGAACGCTCGCGGGAGCGAAGCATGTGTTGCGGCGCGGGCGGCGGATTAGCCTTCCTTGGCGAAGAAAAGGGCAAGCGCGTCAGCGTGGAGCGGGCCGAGCAACTGGCGTCCACGGGGGCTTCCATTGTGGGAGCGGCTTGTCCATTCTGCAACACGATGTTCCGCGACGCACTGGCCACCGTGTCTGGTGAGCCACCCAAACTGCTGGACATTGCGCAAATTGCCGCAGCCGCTATCGAGGGGAACGATGCTGAGTTGTTGAATAAATGAACAGCTGTTGGGATTTATATGTAATGCATCTTACGTTATCAAGGACTTAGGCGACTTGGCGCCCCGACGGCCCTTCTGGCGCTCCGATTGCAGACGTAGGGGTGTGAATCTCCGAGGAGGTTCCACCCCCCAATGTCTTTGGTTCAACTGCTGCTACAGACCGAGAGTTACGCGAGGGACTTAACCGCGTTGCTCAACCGCGAGGGGTGCAACGTGGTGCGCGCGACGGCCCCGGATTATTCCCGACCCGGGCCCATCGTGGCGGACAGACGAGCCCTGGAGCGGTTTCCCGAACTGCTCGAGCATCCGGACCGGGTGGTCCTGATCGCTCCCAACGACCCGAATTATCTGTCTCTTCTCTGGCGCCACAATGTGCGCTCAGTAGTCTTTGACACCGACTCTCCGTCCACTGTCATGCTGGCCATTTTGGGCATGGCGATCGGGCAGGGCGTCCCGGCCATGCGGCCGCATAAGAGCAACCTCGTCGTGCTCAGTTCGCGCTAACACCGCCCCTGTCAGCGGCGGCTCAAGACGAAGTCAGTCAATTCCTCCATCCGGTTCACCAGGACGTCGGGCGGATCTGTCTTCAGGCTGTCCGGCTGTAAGCCCCAGGTGACGCCGCAGGCCGCGATGCCCGCGTTCCGCGCCGTCCGGATGTCAACCGAACTGTCGCCGATCATCAGCGTCGACTCCGGGGCGATGCCGCCAGCCTCGCGGCGAAGGGTCTCGACGCCGATCGGATCCGGCTTCTTACGGTCGAAGCTGTTGCCGCCGTACACCTGGAAGAAGTGGCTCCCCACGCCCAGCCCGGACACGAGCGCGCGGCTGAACCGCACCGGTTTGTTGGTCAGCACCGCCATGCGCAAGCCGGCGTCGCGCAGCGTGTCGAGCCCTTGGCGGACGCCGGGATAAAGGACAGTGTTGTCCATCATGTGGTCGAAGTAGTATTCGAGGAACCAGGCGAGGGCGCGCTCCACGTCGGCTTCGGATGCGTCCGGGCCCATGGCGCGCCGCACCAGCACCGGCGCTCCGTTGCCCACCCAGGACGCCGCCACTTCGCCGTCCACCGGGGCAAGCCCCATATGCACACGCGTCGCGTTGACGGCGTTCGCCAGGTCCTTTTTCGAATCGATCAATGTGCCGTCGAGGTCAAAAATCAGAAGGTCCATGAAGAAGGAGAATCAATAGCTCTCTTTCTTCAGTTTCTCCTGTTTGGCGTCGGATTTCACATTGTCCCAGGTCTCGCGGAGCTTGGCCAGGCTCTTGTGGTAGCTATCCTTCAGCTCACGGGGGCTTAAGGCGGCGAACACATTGCCGGCCGTGCCCACGTAGGGCATCACTTTGGAGCGCACGATGAAGGCGGGCGGAGGGCTCGGCGCGAAGGCGGTGATGACGGTCACCACCGCGACGGCGAGAATCGCCCCGCGCACCAGTCCGAACGCCGCGCCCAGCAGGCGGTCGAGCCAGGACAGCCCCACCCACTTGAAGACCGTCGAGAGGAGCCTCGCGAGCAATCCGCCGGACACAACCACCACCGCGAACACGATGAAGAATCCAAGCAGATTCGACGCCGCCGGCGAGCGCAGGTACTCTTCGAGCAGCGAGCCGGGGATGCGATAGAACCAGAATCCGCAGAAAATGCCGATGATGGTGGCGGCAAAGCCGATGGTGACCCGTGCGAAGCCCGCGCGGAACCCGGCGAGCACCGAAAATCCGACGATGAACAGCAGCAGGAAGTCGAGAAAGTTCACAAGGTGCGACCCGTCAGCGCTTCAAAGGCCTGCCGGTATTTTTCGCTGGTTCTGGCCACCACGTCGTCGGGCAACGCCGGCGCGGGCGGCTGCTTGTTCCAGCGGATGCTTTCCAGGTAGTCGCGGACGTATTGCTTGTCGTAGGAGGGTTGCGGGCCGCCGGGCGCATAGGAGTCCGCCGGCCAGAAGCGCGAGGAATCGGGCGTCAGCACTTCATCGGCGAGCACCAGTCGATCGCCCACAAAGCCGAACTCGAACTTGGTGTCGGCGATGATGATGCCGCGCGACAACGCGTAGTCGGCCGCGTTCTGATAGAGCGCCAGGGTCAGGCGGCGGAGCGCGCCCGCGGTGGCCTCGCCGACCAGCCCGGTCATGGTTTCAAAGGTGATGTTTTCGTCGTGTCCGCTGACGGCCTTGGTGGCGGGAGTGAAGATGGGTTCCGGCAGGCGGTCGCTTTCCTTGAGTCCCGGGGGCAGGGAAATGCCGCAAACGCTGCCCTGCCTCTGGTACTCCTTCCAGCCGGAGCCGGACAGATAGCCGCGGGCCACGCATTCGATGTTGATCATCTTGGCGCGCGTCACCAGCATCGAGCGCCCCTCCAACTGCGTACGGAGCCGGCGCAGGTGCTCCGGATATTCGTCGACGTTGGCGGAGATGAGGTGATTGGGGATGATGGGCTCGAACTTCTCAAGCCAGAACAAGGTCATCTGGTTGAGGACCCGGCCCTTGTCCGGGATGCCCGTGGCGAGGATGTAGTCGAAGGCGGAGATGCGGTCCGTCGTGACGATCAGGAGCTTTTCGCCCGCGGCGTACATGTCGCGGACCTTGCCTTGCCCGATCCGCACGAACCCGGGTAAGTCTGTATTGAGTAGTACGGTGTCCATTGAAAGCAGGGGACGAGGCTGGCGAACCGGGCCGCATCCTCACTCAATGCTAACTCGTTTACCGCTCCGCGAGGGTTCGGCCGAATCGGCCCAAGCGCCTACTCGCCGCGATCGTCGTCGCCGATGTCGGAGGTGCGGTTCTCGAACTTGGTGAACTCCTTGAGGAACACCATCTTGACGATGCCGGTGGGGCCGTTGCGCTGCTTGGCGAGGATCAGGTCGGCCAGACCGCGCAGGTCCTCGCGCTCCGGCTTGTAGACCTCTTCGCGGTAGATAAAGCCCACCATGTCGGCGTCCTGCTCGATGGAGCCCGATTCGCGAAGGTCGCTCAACTGGGGCTTATGGTCGCCGGGGCGCTGCTCCGGCGCGCGGCTCAACTGCGACAGGACGATGAAGGGAACCTGCAATTCCGCCGAAAGCAGCTTCATGCCGCGTGACAGGGCGCTGATTTCCTGGTTGCGGTTTTCGGCCTTGCCGCGGCTGCTCATCAACTGCAGATAGTCGATCACCACCAGCGACAGGCCATGCTCATTCTTCAGGCGCCGCAGCTTGGCGTGGACGTCCATGATGGTGGTGCCCGGCGTGTCGTCAATGAACAGGGGCGCTTCGATCAGCCGCTCGGCTTCGTCATGCAGGCGCTGGCGCTCGTCGCGGTTCAGGTATCCGGCGCGGAACTTCTGCTGGTCGACTCGAGCCCCGGCGCACATCATACGAGTGAGCAGGCTCTCCTTCGACATTTCGAGCGAGAAGACGGCGACGGTTCCCTGCAGGCGTGTGGCGACATATTGCGCGATGTTTAACGCCAGCGCCGTCTTGCCCATGGCGGGGCGCGCCGCCAGGATGAACAGTTCGCCGGGACGCAGGCCGCCCGTCATTTCGTCGAATTTCGTGAAGCCGGTGGACACGCCCTTGATGCGGCGGCTGGGGTCCAGAAAGGCGTTCAGGCCGCCCTTGAACTCCTCGATGATGCGCGCCGGGTTGGCGAGCGAGTTCGAGGCGCGCGCCTCACCCATCTTGATCAGGGTCTCTTCGGCGCCGGCCAGAATCTCGTCGGGCGTGTCCTCCTGCAACATCGCGCGGTCGATCACCTTCTGCGAGGAGAAGATGATCTGGCGCAGCAGGCTCTTGTCCTTGACGATGCGGACGTAGCCTTCCAGATTCGAAAGCTTGGGCATGCCATCGTCGAGCGAGACGATGTAGCTGAACCCGTCGCAGGATTCCAGCTGGCCCTGTCGCATCAGTTCCTCGGCCAGCGTGACGCGGTCGATGCGCTCGCCGCGATCGTACAGGTCGGCCATGCGGCCGAAGATGCGGCGGTGCTTTTCCAGGCTGAAATCGTCGGCGGCCAGCGCGGCGGCTACGTTGATGAAGACCGAATCGTCGACCAGGACGGAGCCGAGCACGAAGCGTTCGGCGTCGAGATTGGCCGGGAGTCCTCTTTCAAAAGATACGTCGGTGGCTGCCATTGAGGGCCAGTAACTAAGCTACCCGCGAAGCGCCGGATCGGACAAGCTCGAATCGCGGCGTTTGTTTTCTGTCGCCTGGACTGTGGAGGAAACAGTGGATAACGCTCACGCGATCGAGGCTCCTATTTCGTTGAGAACACAGGCGCCGCCGTGAGTTATCCTCGGTTTTCCACAGAACACGATGCTACTTCTATGTTTTACCGGATTCCAGGTTGCGAGGGAAGTCCTTTATGTTGAAGCACACGGGGGACTACGCTGAACCGCATAGAACGGCCTATTTCGCCCGCATGGAGGGGCCGCTGCCCCAGTCGAGGTCGGTGAACGTGCGCCCCTGGCCGAGCGGCGGGTCCACCTCTTTAATGACCAGAGAGACCTTGCCGCCCGCCACCGTCGCTCGGACGTGGTGAAAGAACCACCCGTCCTCGAACCCCTTCGCCCGCAGATGTCCGCCGGAACTACCCACCATCAGGTAGACGACCCCATTGCGTTCAAAACGCGCAAACCGGTGCGTGTGGCCGCTGACAATGTACTGGACGTGATGCTTGCGGGCCACGCGGTCGAGCGGGAAGTCGCTTCCAAGCATCACCGGGATCAGCCATGACGGCCGGTGGAAGAAGACCATCTTCACGGGACGGGAGGCGGCCCTGGCCAGGTCCTCCTCGAGAAACCGCATCTCCGCGTCCACCAACGATTCGCTTTGGCTGTTGTCGAGCACCGTAACGTGCACGGGGCCCTGGTCGAAGCTGTAGTGCGCCGGGCGGCGGGTGTGACGCTCCCAGGCGCGGCGCGAGGCCTCCGACCAGATGTCGTGATTGCCGGGCGTCAGGTACAGGGGAATCCGGCTGTACGGGGCCAACAGCGGTTTCAGCGCGTTCCACTCGGCGTCCACCGTGCGGTCGTCGCCGCCCTGGATGGAGTCGCCCACGTTGATGGCCAGGTCCGGCTTCCACGCCGCCGCCTCGCGCCACACCTGCTCGTAGACGCCGGGCTGGACCGTTCCCGTGCGGTCGCCGATGATCACGATGCGGAAAGGCTGGCCGGGCGCGCCCGCCATCAGCGCGGCCACAAGCGCGATCGCCGCCGCGGCGGCCGCCGTGAGCATCCGTCTCATGCCTGGATTTTCTCAGATTACGGGAGAACTCCGCCGGTGGACAGCTACTAAGCGCATGGGGCATTGTGTGACCGCCATTCGTACACTCGCCGACCAATTCGCGTTGTGGATGCTCGCGCCCCTGGCGATATTTATCCTGATTAGTGGCGTCGATGACCTGATCGTCGACCTTCTGTGGCTACGCTGCTGGCTGCGGCGGGTCCTGTTCCGGCATCCTCCCTTGGCGACTCCTCCGGCCGCTGGATTCGACGCCCTTCCGGAAAAGCGGATCGCCATCTTCGTGCCGCTTTGGCGCGAACACGACGTGATCGTCGAAATGCTCGCCCACAACATCGCCCAGATCTGCTATCGCGAGTATGACTTCTTTGTCGGGGTCTATCCGAACGACCGCGCGACGGTCGATGCGGTGGATTCGGCCGAACGCCGCTTCGGCAACGTGCACATGGCGTTGTGTCCGCATGACGGTCCCACGTCGAAACCCGACTGTCTCAACTGGATCTACCAGTGCATGTTGGGCTTTGAAGCGCGGGAAGGCGTTCGCTTCGACATCGTGGTGACCCACGACGCCGAGGACCTGATTCACCCGGAATCCCTGCGCTGCTTCAATCACTACTGCTCCGACTTCGGGTTTGTGCAGATTCCAGTGCTTGCGCTGAGGACTCCGCTGCTCGCCTTGACCCATGGCGTCTATTGCGACGAGTTCGCCGAGTTTCAGACGCGCGACCTGCCCGTGCGCAATCAGACCGGCGCATTCGTTCCTTCGGCTGGAGTGGGAACCGCCTACTCCCGCGAGGCGCTGGAGTTGCTGGCGGCCTCCGACGGCGATCGCATCTTCGATCCCGGCTGTCTGACGGAGGACTACGAAAACGGCTGCCGCCTGCATTCGCTCGGCGTACGGCAGTTGTTCGTGCCGGTGGCCGATCCCAAGGCGCCGGTGGCGACCCGGGAGTTCTTTCCTCAACGTCTGAAACCCGCCATCCGCCAGCGGACGCGTTGGGTGACCGGCATCGCGCTACAGGGATGGGAGCGGCACGGCTGGCGAGGCGGGTTCCGGCAGGCGTACTGGTTCTGGCGGGATCGTAAGGGCCTGGTGGCGAGCCCGCTCGGTTTGCTCACCAACATCCTGTGCGCCTATGGTCTGGCCACGCGGATGTGGGATCGCGTCACCCCTCCCGAGAACGTGTCGCGGCTGCTCGCCTGGACGCTCCTGTTCCAGGTCATTCACCTGACTGTTCGGATGTACTGCACGGGGCGGCTCTACGGGTTCGTATTCAGTCTCATGACGCCGGTGCGGGCGATCTTCGGCAACATCATCAACGGAGTCTCGGCGGTGCGGGCCGTCGTGCGATACGCCAACGCCAAGGCGCGCGGACGCCAGTTGGCCTGGGTGAAAACGGCGCACGCCTACCCGGACCGCGAGGCCCTGCTTACTACGCGGCGGCGCATCGGGGAGATCCTGGTCGGATTGGGCTACCTCGATCAGCGCGATCTGGATGAAGCGTTGGCCGTCAAGCCGCCCACGGTGCGAACCGGGGAGTTTCTCATCGCGCTCGGGGCTATCTCGGACGACGAGCTGTACGAAGGGCTTGCGATTCAGCAGATGCTTCCGATCGCCGACGTGGTCCCTGGCCAGGTGACCAGGAAAGTGGCTCGTGCGTTGCCGGCGCTGGTCACTTCGCGGTGGCGTGTGGCGCCATTTCGCGTTGAGGCCGGCCGCCTGGATGTCGCCTGCTCCGAACCGCCAGCCGCGCCGTTGAAAGCCGCGCTCAAGGCGCACACATCGCTCACTGTCCGCTTCCACTTGATTACTCCGGAAAAGTTCAAACAACTGGCCGCGCGCTGTTCGGCCAGATAGCTCGACCTGGCCTGAGTCCACTCCTCCGTTTTCGCGCGACTCTCTGGCCCTCTCCATGCAAGTTATTTCGCCGTGACGAAACTCATGTCGGCAAACTACCGAAAATAAAGCCGTCGCGAGACACCGTGTGAGTCCAATGCTCACGAGTTCCGCGGCTGAGCGACACACCTCGCGACACTGAGCGAATCGTCCGGCGTCTGTTATGCGCTATTCACGGATCGCGGGAGTAACATCCCTGTCTTCGATCGCGGCGAAACACTGTCTCGAGTGGTCACCGTTCAGTCCTTTGGAGAGGCGGTTGAGGGGGATCGCGGAGGAACTCGCCGGCGCGCGTCGGGTCCGAGATCTGGCGGCTGTGATCAATCGCGCGAAGCCGGACCTGGCCCGAGTCCTCGCAAGCCGCTTCGCGCCGCTGGAGGCCAAGGCTCTCACGGTCAAGCTCCTGAACATATTGCTTGCGCGGCGCCACTTCGATAACCGTGACTCGCGCCTGTTATCCCAACCGATCGGCCTCATTGTCGACCCCTCGAACACCTGCCAGTTAGCCTGTCCGGGGTGTGTCCACTCCGACTCGGCCGCGCCTCTGTTTGTCTGGCCCAACGCGACGCTCGCCGAGTCCGCGTTTGCCGGCTTGCTGAAACAATATGGAACGGCCGCCGTGGGCGTGTACCTCTCCGATTACGGCGAGCCGCTGCTGAACCTGCGCACCCCTGCGTTGATCCGCATGGCCAAGCGGCGCCTGATCACCGCCGGCCTCTCCACCAGTCTGTCGGTCCGCCGTTTCGACGCCGAGGCATACGTGGAGTCCGGTCTCGACTTCATGATCCTGTCCATCGATGGCGCCACCCAGTCCGTCTATCAGCGCTTCCGGCGCAATGGCGATCTTTCCCGCGTCCTCGGAAACGTGGAGCGCCTGGTCGCCGCGAAACGGCAACTCGGCAGCGCGACGCCGGTGCTGTCGTGGAACTTCCTGGCCTTCGAGCACAATCGACACGAAATCGGCAAGGCGGAACGCATGGCTCGCGAACTCGGCGTCGACCGTTTTCGCGTTGTGCGGCCCTTCGATATCGGCTGGGACGATCCATCCATTCGCGCCGCCAACGTACGCCCGCGCGTCAAGCGCCTGACGTGGAAGTTTGCCGACAACTGGAATCCGTTTCCCCGGGAACTGGCCGCCGACGAGATCGAATCCGCTTTCGACGCCCGTTTCGAAGCGGAGGAGGGGACACCGCCGACCTCTCCCGGTCACACCTGCCATTGGCTGTACAAGAACCTCATCATGGACGCGGCGGGCCGGATCATGCCCTGCTGCGGGGCTCCGGGGCATGACGGCGGCCTGGTGTTCGCAAGGGCCGGGGAGGTGGACCCCTTCAACTCTCCCCTCTATCGGGAAGCCCGCAGACACTTCACCGGAGCCCCGGCCCCTGACGTCCACTGCTCGCGCTGCGTGTGGGATCACACCACGGTGAACATCGGAGGGCGGGAAATCCGCGCCTACTTCCGCGGCGCGGGGCGGGCGTACTTCAATCGGGGGTGCCTGCGTCTGCTGTCGGACTGGTGAGGGGATGCAAAATTCAACAATTAAATCCGGCAGCATTTGCATTGCCACAATTCATCCGCTATTCTGAGAAAGAACCTGCTATTCACCAGTCGGCAGAGGTGCGTGGTTGACAATCTCCCGTGCGCTTTTGTATCCTGGGAAGGTTTGCGAGTAGACCTTCTGCTCCAGAGCTACCGCCTCGCGTCAGCGGGGTCCGGCCTGGGGTCAGTCCCGCTGTCCCGACGGATCTAAAGCCGAAGGGGTATGGACGTGTCCGAAGCTGAAACCCTCGCTATTTGAAGCCGCGGATTCGATGATCGCGGTTTTGCTGTGCGCCGCCGCAGTTTACTTCGACGGTTGGTTCCGTTGGAGTCGCGCGGCCGGATTTTCGAAGTTTTCAAGGCTCCCAGGGGCCACTTTGTTCAGGTAACTCAGGAAGGAATTTCGTGCCGACGTTTAACCAACTCGTGCGAAAAGGGCGGAAAGCGCCTCGTTATAAGACGGCCAGTCCCGCGCTGCAGGCTTGTCCGCAGCGCCGCGGCGTGTGCACCCGCGTGTACACGACCACGCCCAAGAAGCCGAATTCGGCTTTGCGCAAAGTCGCCCGCGTGCGACTCACCAACGGAATCGAAGTCACGACGTACATCCCCGGTGTCGGCCACAACCTGCAGGAGCACTCGATCGTGCTGATCCGCGGCGGCCGTGTGAAGGATCTTCCCGGCGTTCGCTATCACGTTGTGCGCGGCACTCTTGACGCCGCCGGCGTGAGCGGTCGTCTCCAGGGTCGTTCCAAGTACGGCGCCAAGCGGCCCAAGGGCGGCGGTAAGTAGGAAAGGACTTCTAGATGCCTCGTAGACGCAGACCCGAACCCAAGGAAATCCTGCCCGATCCCGTGTACAACTCGACGCTGGCGGAGAAGTTCGTCAACTCGATGATGTGGGACGGAAAGAAGCAGACGGCCCAGCGGATTTTCTACGGAGCGATGGACATCATCCGCGACCGCTCGCAGGACGATCCGTTGAAGATCTTCAAGAAGGCTGTTGAGAACGCCAAGCCGCTGCTCGAGGTGAAGACCCGGCGCGTTGGCGGCGCCAACTATCAGGTGCCGGTTGAAGTGCCGCAGAATCGCCGCACGAGCCTTGCCTTGCGCTGGATCATCGGCAACGCGCGCACGCGTCCGGAAAAGGGCATGGCCGAAAAGCTGGCCAACGAGTTGAACGACGCCGCCAATCTGCGCGGCGGTGCAGTGAAAAAGAAAGACGATGTCCACCGCATGGCCGAGGCCAACAAGGCCTTTGCCCACTATCGGTGGTAAGAACGCGGTTTGCAGTAGCCAGTGCAAGCGGACCCCAGGTAGCGTCCGCATCTGATGAATCCGGGAGGGAATAAGGAGAAGTGAAGGATCGAAGCTAGCCGCACAATGGCGCTCGCCTTTCACCGACATTAGCTTATGGCACGCACGGTACCACTCGAGAGAATGCGAAACATCGGCATCATGGCCCACATCGACGCCGGTAAAACGACCACAACCGAACGAATCCTCTACTACACGGGTAGAACGCACAAGATCGGCGAGGTCCACGAGGGTACCGCCACGATGGACTGGATGGAACAGGAGCAGGAACGCGGCATCACCATTACCTCCGCCGCCACCACCTGCGAATGGCGCGACATCCACATCAACATCATCGATACGCCCGGCCACGTCGACTTCACCGCCGAAGTCGAGCGCAGCCTGCGCGTGCTCGACGGCGCGGTCGCGGTGTTCGACGCGGTCGCCGGCGTGCAGCCTCAATCGGAAACCGTCTGGCGTCAGGCCGACAAGTACGAAGTTCCCCGCATCTGCTTCATCAATAAGATGGACCGCATGGGCGCCGATTTCTATCACGCCGTGCAGACCATCATCGACCGTCTGAGCGCGCGTCCCGTGCCGATCCAGATTCCGGTGGGCGCCGAAGACCAGTTCAAAGGCATTATCGACCTGGTGACGATGAAGGCGCGCATCTGGCGCGACGAAACGCTGGGCGCCAAGTACGACGATGTCGATATTCCGGCCGACCTGCTCGAGAAGGCGCAGGAATACCGCAATCACATGGTGGAGGCCATCAGCGAATTCGACGACAAGCTGTTTGAGAAGTTCGTCGAGGGCCAGCCGCTGACCGAAGCCGAGATTACCGCCGGGATCCGCAAGGCCACCATCGCGCAGAAGATCTTCCCGGTCATCTGCGGATCTGCCTTCAAGAACAAGGGCGTCCAGAACATGCTGGACGCGGTCGTCGACTACCTGCCCCACCCCCTCGATGTCCCGCCCGTCAAAGGCGTCAACCCCGATAACAAGAGCGAAGAGTTGGTCCGCCCGCCCGAGGATACGGCTCCGTTTTCGGCGCTGGTGTTCAAGATCATGACCGACCCGTTTGTCGGCCAGTTGGCCTTCATCCGGGTTTATTCGGGCAAGCTGAACGCGGGCGAATCGATCTACAACATCGCCAAGGGCCGCCGCGAGCGCGTCGGACGTCTGGTGAAGATGCACGCCAATAAGCGCGAGGAGATCACCGAGATCCTGGCGGGCGACATCTGCGCCGCCGTCGGCCTCAAGAATGTGATCACCGGCGACACCATCTGCGACGAGAAGAACCCGGTGGTGCTGGAGTCGATCGACTTCCCCGAGCCGGTCATCCAGTTGGCCATCGAGCCCAAGACGAAGTCGGATCAGGAAAAGCTGGGCATGGCGATCCAGAAGCTGTCCCAGGAGGATCCGACCCTCAAGGTCACCACCGACCCCGAGACCGGCCAGACGATCATCGCCGGCATGGGCGAATTGCACCTGGAAATCATCGTCGACCGCATGCAGCGCGAGTTCGGCGTGGGGGCGAACGTCGGCAAGCCGCAGGTGGC
>JAFDVZ010000027.1:107789-107983 GCA_018268715.1 Acidobacteriota bacterium
AGCAGACCGGCGGCAGCGGCCAGTATGCCCGCACGAAGCTGCGCGTCGAGCCTCAGCCCGGCAAGGGTTACGAGTTTGAAAACGACGTCGTGGGCGGCTCGATTCCCAAGGAGTTCATCACGGCCGTCGAAAAGGGCGCCGTGGAGGCGCTCGAGGGCGGCGTGCTCGCAGGCTATCCGATGGTCGACGTGAAG
>JAFDVZ010000028.1 GCA_018268715.1 Acidobacteriota bacterium
TCAAAGTGCTTGACACGCGCCGCGCGCTCCGGGAGTTGGTGCTGAAAGACGATCTTAAATAAACGATAGAGCGCAAGTGATGGAGCGTCGAAGCGATGCCAATTCCGAACCCGGTTCTGCTACCTGAGAGCCTCAATATGAATACGACATTCGCCGCAGTTGCGGCTATTTATCACTTGAAGGCGCTCCTTGAGAGCCACGACTATCGCCGACAACATGGCCGTATTATCGGGGACGACAACCACGACCCGTGGACTCGATCTCGAAGTCACCCAATTCCAGACGGCGTTGCTCCGTGTGACACGGCCCTTCGGCGCCTCTTCTACCAGGGCGACACGGTAGCCGATGACGCCGCGCCAGTTGTAGAGGCCGGATACACCGACCGGCAGAAGCCGAGGACTACCAGACCGTTGGTAAAGGGATAGAATCGGTTATCGCGACATCTGACATCCGCTGCAGGCGGATCATGACCTGGGAAGAGCAATGCCGGGCACTGCGGACAGCGAACCTCTGGAGCAAGCGTCTCCGAACATCAGCAGCGACTTCCTGACCGGAAACACCGAGATCGGACTCGACCGTATACGGACCCGTCTGCTCGATCTCACAAACCGCAACAGACTCCTGAACTTCAGGTTCTCCGCGTCCTCGTCTCTTCGCGTCGTCGGTGTTTCAATCGATTCGGCGTTCAAGCGCCTGTGGGACAACGGAAAGCTCGCGTTCCTCCCCGTTCCCGATCCGGATCCGCCCGCTAGCGAGAAAGACCGACCCGCGAAGGACTACGCCGAGGAACTGGGCTGGAGCACGTCATTCGACCTAGACGACGCCGAAGAGGATGAAGTCAGGTCTCTCCCCGTGCTGCTCTACCAGGAGCGGCTCGACACGGTCGGCCGCAAGATCGGAACCGCTGCCAGAACCGCCATAGAGGAATCCGGCACCAACATGTTGTACCTCATATTCGGATTCCTCGAATGGTACGAATCGGACGACTCCAAGCAGCCCCATCTCGCACCGCTCGTCAGCGTTCCCGTCACGATCGACCGGACAGGCGGAAGGGCTCGCGCGATCGACACTGTCATCGAGGCATCCGGCGAGGACATCGAGACAAACCTGTCGCTCGTCGAGAAGATGCGCCGCGACTTTGGCTTGGAGCTGCCGTTTCTCGAAGACGAGGATACGCCAATCATGTACTTCGAGAAGTTCGTCGAGATTCTCAAGGTCAAGAAGCAATGGCGCATACGGCGCCAGATCAGCCTCGCCCTCTTGAGCTTCGGCAAACTCCTCATGTATCGGGACCTCGATCCCAAAAACTGGCCGAAGGCGGCGAGCATCGCGAAGCACCCGCTCGTGCGCGAGCTGTTCGAAGGCTCGAAGAGTCCGACGGTCAGCTTGGCGGAAGAGTTCCCAATCGACGCGCCGGAAATCGAGAAGGAGGTCCCGCACCTCATTCGGGATGCGGACAGCTCGCAGCACAGCGCGCTCATTCACGCACTCCGCGGCCAGAACCTGGTCATCGAGGGACCGCCGGGGACGGGAAACTCGCAGACGATCACAAACCTGATCGCGGCGGCTCTCGCGAAAGGGAAGACGGTCCTCTTCGTCTCGGAGAAGTTAGCCGCCCTTGAGGTCGTCCGTCGACGACTCGACGACGCCGGCCTGGGAATGTTCTGCCTGGAACTGCACAGCCACAAAACAAAAAAGGGCGTGCTGATCAACGACCTTACGCAACGTCTCAAAATGAAGGGGTCGTTCAAAGACCCCCGCGACCTTGATCGTCACCTCGCGGTCGTCGCCGACAAAAAGCGTCTGCTGACGCGCTATGCCTCACTTATCAACAAGACAGTTCAGCCGCTCGACGCGACTGTGTTCGACGTTCTTTGGGCACGCGACCGCTGGAGTCAGCAAACCGCCCCGTACCGTGGCCGACTTGCGCAGTTGTTCCTTCCCGTCGTCCTGCGGTACACGCCGACAGACGTAACGCAGGCCGAGCATCTTCTCTCCGCCTACGCGCAACACCTGACCGCCGTCTTGCCTGCGGGTGGGACCATCAGCGAACACCCCTGGGCATGGGTCACCAAACCGGTCGGATTCGTCGGCGAGGAGAGGATCTTCGCCCTCCTGGAGGATCTGCTCCTTCACCTCAAGCAGGCTGACCAGTGCAGCTCGGAACTGGGGCAAGCTGCCGGGATCGCGCTCCCGAACACGGTCCGCGGCCTCGACGATGCATCAGTGCGCGTGTCGTCCATCCCTAGCCCGCCGAAGGCTCTGCGGCGGGACCTACTCGAATGGTGCCGCTCAGTGAGCAATCGTCGGCTGTTGTCACAATTCTTGGCTCATGCGGAGTGCTTCCAGCGGCAAGTCAAGGTCTTGAGGGCGCATCTCGATAACGTCGATGCCGTCATCGCTCCAACAGGCATCGAACGGTTGTCCGCCGCAGTGGCGTCACTTGATCGACTAGGGATCGACAATGCCTCAATTACCGGAGTAAGGGACATCAGGACCAAATGCCAACAGTTTTCCGGCCTGCTGCTCGACGCCAGGAACTCGTTCTGCGAGCTTTGGGCCTTGGTCGGATGCGACGCTCCATTCACCATATCCGGCATTGGCGTCGTGCTCCAGTCCGCCTTGCTTCTTCACCACGCTCCATTTGACCAGTTGCATTTGCGGCAGCGCAACTTCGAGGATGACCGCGCAAGGCCGGCCCTCGAAGCAGCAATACGGGAGGCAACCGCTCTCAAGGACTCCGCGACAAGACTCGCAGGTGAGTACGATCTGACTGCCGCGGAGATGTTCACCCCCGCGCAGCTGATCGAATCCGCCGCCGCCATCGAGCAGGCTCCGCTTTGGCAAAGGATGTTCGGCAGCGACTACAAGCGAGCCGTGGCGGTCCACCGGCAACTCGCTCCCGGCAGGACTGATGCCGCGCGGAATGACATGAGTCGTGGCTTCCGGAACGTGGCGGAACATGTGCAATGGCGGGCGCGCTTCAATGAAGACGCCGATTATCGGCACGTGCTCGGGCCGCATTTCCGGGGCGTCGACACTGCGTGGGACGACCTGCAGACGCTGGTCGCCTGGTACGAGCAGGTGTTCATCGCGCTGCCGGAGCACCAACCCGAATCGGCTCCATTCCGGCGGTTGCTGTTCGATGCCCGAACCGAGCGCCTAAAGGCGATCAAGACCGCGTTCGCAACGACCAACCAGGGCCAATTGACGGTGCTGAACTCGGTGCTGTCCCGCCTCGCGGACCTCAGGAACCTCCTACCGAGAAGTCAATCACCAACGTCATCGGGGTCCCTGGACCAGATCGGCGCGTATCTGTCCCAGCGCGTCGCGGAACTCAACGAGGTAATCGAGACCTGCGAGGCCTTCGGGATGCGAGACGATGTCCCCGTGCGTGAGCTCGCGACGCTTCAGGACGCCGCCGCGGAATGTCGCCGGGCAGTGGACGCGGCGCAAGGCATGGACGAGCTGCGGGCAGCCATTGGGGAATCCGACAGCGGCGTTGAGACCGATACCGGGCCACTGATGGATTCAGTTCAGTTCGCTGAGGCGGTCACGTCGGCAAGCCTCCCGGCGAGGGCCGTCGAGCGGCTGCTATGTGCGGATTGTGAGACGAACCATGCGGAACTTCGCCGCGTGCTGACTTCCTCCTTCGAGTGCGGGCAGGCGATCCGCAAGATCGCCAAGGCACTCGGGAAGACTTCGGGGGCCGCGATCACGGACTACCTCGAAGAGCCGAGGACATCACTGGAAGGGTTCGCGAGGGCCAACCTCAGCCATCGGGAGGAACTGCCGAAATGGAACCGCTTCGTCCGTTCCCGCCTCAAGATTCGGGAAGCCGGTCTTGAAAAGCTGACGGCTCTCGCTGAGTCAGGATCGCTCAAAGCGGGGGACCTTGGAACGGCGTTCAACTTCGTCCTCTACAACACGCTCGCGTACAGCGTCTTCGGCGAGCACGATGACCTGTCGCAAGTGACTGGAGTCACGCAAGAGTTGATCCAGCGACAATTCGCGGACGCGGACAGGGAAGCCATCAGGCTGTACAGCGACCGGGTGGCTGCCATAATCGATCGGCGGATGGTTCCCTATGGGAACAAGAACGGTCCGGTTCGCACCTGGACGGAGACCGCCCTGATCATAAACGAGGTCAACAAACAGAAGCGTCACATCCCAATTCGGCAGCTCGTGTTGCGATCCGGCAATGCTCTCCTGGCCCTGAAGCCCTGCTTCATGATGGGGCCTCTGTCGGTGGCGCAATACCTCGCACCGGGCCAGCTGCGGTTCGATCTCGTCGTGATGGACGAGGCGTCACAACTGAGGCCCGAGGACGCCATTGGTGCGCTCGCGCGAGGGGGGCAGATCGTCGTCGTCGGCGATCCGAAGCAACTGCCGCCGACGAGCTTCTTCCAGCGCGTATCCATCGATGCCGATGGCGAGGCGGACGAAGACGTGCGCACCGCCGTCGAAGAAGGGGAGAGCATCTTGGACGTCGCCAGCACGCTGTTCCAGCCGGTTCGTCGGCTCCGGTGGCACTATCGGTCCCGTCATCATAGCCTGATCGCCTTCTCGAATCACGAGTTCTACCAGCGGGATCTCATAATATTCCCTTCGGCGTACCACGAAGACCAATCCCTTGGTGTCCGGTATCGCCCTGTTCCGGACGGCGTCTTCGAGAACAGCCGCAACCCGCGTGAGGCTGCCGTTGTGGTCGATGCCGTGCTCAACCACATGCGCGAGCATCCGACCGAGTCACTCGGCGTCGTGACTCTGAATTTCGAGCAGAGGGAGCTCCTTGAGGAACTACTCGACCGGCGCCTCCGGGACGACCCCGCCGCGGTCGCCTACCAGGAGGCTATGACCGGCGGCCAGGAAACGTTGTTCATCAAGAACCTTGAGAATGTGCAGGGCGATGAGCGGGATGTAATCTTCATCTCGACAACCTACGGCCCCGATCGGCTCGGGAACCAATTTCAACGCTTTGGACCCATCAACAGCAACGGCGGTCACCGCCGACTGAACGTCCTTTTCACGCGCGCGAAGAAGCGCACGGTCGTGTTCAGTTCGCTCGATCCTGAGCGCATCCAGACCAACCCCAACAGTCCGTGGGGCGTGAGAGCGCTCAAACAATACCTGATCTTTGCCCGGACCGGTATTCTGGAGGGCGCTGAGGAGCGCACCGAACAGCCGATAAACGACTTCGAGCGCTCGGTTGGAACCGTTTTGAGGGAGAAGGGTTACGAGGTTGCGCCTCAGGTCGGTGTGGCGGGGTTCTTCATCGATCTTGGCGTCAAGCACCCGATGAAGGCCGGGACATTCATCTTGGGCGTTGAGTGCGACGGCGCAAGCTACCACTCAGGCCGATCTGCCCGAGACCGAGACCGCCTTCGCCAGGAGATACTCGAAAATCTCGGTTGGAAGATACATCGAATTTGGTCTACGGACTGGTTTAAGAACAGGGAGGGCGAAATCAACAGGCTGCTATCACGGCTCTCGGATATTGTTCAGAACGATCCCGAGTGCCGCGCCGCTCAGCAAGAAGCCAGTCGGACGGAATCCTTGCGTCAGCGCCTGATCACGTTGCGCGAGTTGGAGATCAAGCCGGCTTTTCCGGAGACGCCGCCCGAGAGGGGTCTGCTCAAGAAGAGTCTGCTGGATGAGTTTGTGCAGAAGAAGCCTAAGACGAGAGATGACTGGTTCCGCAAGATCTCACAGAATCTCCGCACCGAGGTCGATCCGAAGCAAATTGGTCGTTTTCTGGATCGCGTATTGGAAGTCATTCGCGAAAACGAGTAGAAGGGACGCCGTACGGGGCGTTGCGTCCGGGCGAGGGGATAACTGTTAGTGCCGACGAGAAACAGCGCCAGAAACGCCGGTGAATGTCGGCGCCAGCAGTGCCCCGTTGGCGGGGACGCGGTAGGAACACTACATCGAGACCCTAAATTCCGCCTGAGCCCGCCGAAACCTGATTTGCTCGGGGTTGCCGCACACGCGCACCTCCCCACGCACCTGCCTTTGCTGTCAGCAACCGTTCCAGCCATCGCCGCGACGCCCCGACCAAGCGGTCTGTAGCCGGAAAGCCTGCCAGGCCCGGAGGCGAAGCGAATACCGCCGCCGGAAGCGCCAGACCGATCCCGTCTACGCCCAGGTGGTCCGTGACAGCCGCGCCAAATGGCGCGCCGCCCATCCCGACTACCAGAAGACCTACCGGCAATCCCACCCCTGCGCCGAGGCGCGCAACCGCGAGCAGCAGCGCCAGCGCGATCGCTAGCGTCAGGTCGCCCGTCTTGTAAAGAACACCCTGGTTCTGCTTCGACGGCGTTCCTTTCCGCGATTCGAGACACGGCGCCTCAAGACCGGCATGAACTGCGGCCCGTTCCAAATGGCGATGGAGTACTGGGCTCCAACTTCCATCGCGGCGTCAACGAGTTCGCAGACTGGCTGGCCTCGTTCCGCGTCACCGATTACGTGCTGTTAGCTTTCGTGCGTGGCTGGGGCTGCAGCTGCCGCTCGGATCGCTTTCCCGCCTTGGCGGATCCTGATCCGAACTCGCACCATGAGTTTTATCCCCACCAGATCGAGCGCATGCACGGCTGGGACGTCAAGGTGTGGGCGTCGGAGCGTGTCGCTGCCCTTCGGAAGAGCAAAGGGGCCGACTCCCGTGGCCTTTGACTTGCGCTGGTCGATAGCCAAGTCCGTCCAGTGGCTGACGACCGAGCCGTTGTTCACGCACCACTGAGGCTTCGCCGTTGTCCGATGTCACCGCTGTTGGAAACACTCAAGGCCGCGACGGAATTTCGGCGAAAACATGAACGATAGTCCTTCTCCAAATCAATGACGTGCAAGCGCCCACCTCTATCTGCAATAGTTCGCAAGGAGGCCCCTCGGTGGGCCTCTTCCGGGTTCTCCCGGTCCGGAGTCCGCGGCTCCGGCCGTTCAACAAAACGCCAGGGCGCTAGATTTTCCTCAATCCAAGGCCCGGCCCCGCCGGCAGCACGAGCCTGCCATCCTTCACCGTCACCCCCGCATACGGGTCATTCGAAATCAACAGATTCCCGTCCAGATCCGCGTAGTCCACCAGCGGCGACAGGTGCGCCGCCGCCGTCACCGATACCGAACTCGACACCATGCAACCGAGCATGGTCTTCATGCCCAACGCCTTGGCTATCTGGATCATCCGGTGCGCTTCAAGGACGCCGCCCGCCTTGTCGAGCTTCACGTTCACCCCGTCGAAGGCATCCCGCAGTTTCGGGATATCCCCCGCATGCATGCAGGCCTCATCCGCGATGATCGGGATGTGCACGCGGCTCCGAACCCAGCGCGTCTCTTCGATCATTGCGGCCGGCATCGGCTGCTCAACGAACTCCACGCCCATCTTCTCGAGCCAGTTGATCTTGCGGACGGCTTCTTCCTTGTTCGTCCAGCCTTCGTTGGCGTCCACGCGCAAGGGCTTCCTGGTGATCTGGCGGACCGTGTCCATGGTGGCCTCGTCGTTCGCGAGCCCCACCTTGATCTTCAACACCGGAAACTGCGCCGCCTCCTCCACCTTCTTGCGCGTCATCTCTGGAGTGTCGATGCCGATCGAGAACGTGGTCAGCGGCGCGTCCTTCGGATCGAGTCCGAAGTAGCGATACAGCGGCGTCCCGAGCTTCTGCCCAACCCAGTCCATCAACGCCATGTCGAGCGCGGCTTTGCCGGCGAACTCGCCCGGTATCCGGCGGAACACCTCGCCGAGCAGCTTCGTGAACTGCCACGGATCCGCCGACAGCAGCATTCCGCGCAGCGATTCGATCGCCGCCTTGGCCGTCGCGGCGGTTTCCTTATAGCGGGGGATGGGCGCACCCTCGCCGTGTCCGGTGACGCCGTCGCGCGAATAGGCGAGGTGGAACGTATCGCGGAAATCGCTGGATGACATCACCGTCGTCCACGTATGTCGCAATTTCAGCCGGACAATCCCGGTTTGAAGGGCCGCCGGCCGCTCAGCTCCGCTCAATGCGGGAACGGCGGTCGCGGCGGCTGAGGCTTTCATCCAGTCGCGTCGAGTCATTGGCAAAGAGAACCCTCATGCCAGCGTAACAGGGACGCGGCCGGCCCGGACGCAAACGCTACTCTTCGATCGTGATGCGCACCGGTTGTTCGAGCAGTTTCGCGTCCGCCCCCTTCGTCTTGATCATCAGGCTGTAGCGGCCGGCCTTCGCCTTGGAAGGAATCTTGAACTTGATGACGGTCTCGTTCTGGGACACTATTTCGGTCTTAATATCCGTTTTACCGTCGGTCAAATAGAGTTCATCGACCTTCGACGCGTCAATCTGTTCGCCGGTCGCTCCAATCACATCGCCCACCTTGCCGGAATCCGGATCCACCCCACTGATGCGGCTCGGTTGCGCCCCGAGCACGGGCGCGAGCGCCAGCACGGCGAAGATCCCGATGATGAGAATTCCGATCCTCATTACTGTCTTTTGGCCTCCCGATAGCAACATACGTCGAACGCGCCGTCGATGCAAGTCCCCCCATGGCTAACCAGCCGCCGCATCGCGAGCTGAGGTAGACTAAAGGATCTCTTTATGCGCTTCCGGCTCGCCCTGTCCACGATATTCGCCTCCGTGCTGGCGCTAACGTTCGTAGCCACCCGCGGCGACGCGCAACCCGACACCCTCAAACAAATCGTCCCGGGCGTGTGGTTCCGCCAGGGAGACATCGACCACAAGGGGCACTGCAACAACGTCATCATCGAGATGGCCGATCACCTGATCGTAGTTGACGCCAACTTTCCGAGCGGCGCTCGCCTCGTCCTTGAGGACGCAAAGCGCGTCTCGAGCAAACCGGTGAAATTCGTCTTCGACACCCACCATCACGGCGATCACCTCTATGGCAATCCGGTGTGGACCAGCATGGGCGCGGTGACGGTCGCCTACGCGGGCGTCGCCGAAGAAATCAAACGCTATGAGCCGAAGCGTTGGAAGCAGGCGGCCGGGGAGCGCGAGGACGTGCGCGAACTCAAGCGCGATGCGCCGGAAGCGCCGATGAAGACCTTCACCCAGTCGCCCTACGTGATGGAGGACTCCACCCGCCGCGTCGAGTTGCATTTCTTCGGCTGGGCCCACACCCGCGGCGACGGGTTCGCCTGGTTGCCCAATGAGAAGGTGCTCGCCACGGGCGACGCCGTCACCAACGGCGCGTACAACTACACCGCCGACGCCAACGTAGGCAACTGGCCGCGGGTGCTCGCGCAGGCGGCCAAACTCCAACCCCGATACGTGCTTCCAGGCCACGGCGCGGCGGGCGGCAAGGAACTGATTGAAGGGCAATCGCGCTTCTTCGTCGAGTTGCGCAAGGCCGTCGAGCAGGCCGCCAGGAGCGGCAAGAAGCCCGATGAGATCGCTGCGTCCATCCGACTGTCGGATGCGGTGAAGAACTGGGTGGGCTCCGGACTGAAGGCCCAGGTCGCTGACGCCTACCGCGAAGTAACCCTCAACAAACCGGCGGGAGACGTTCAACACTGATACGCCTCATCAGGGTTTTGAATTAGCAAGGCGACGCCGTCCGCGTTACACTGTTAACAAGGACGGCGGCTTTGTTTGCGGCCCTCCTTTCCTGTCGGTTCTACGAAGTAAGTAACTTCCCCTCTCAGCCGAGAGTGCGGCCGTTTGCCGCACCGATTTCAGATAACAAACGAAAACCAAGACTCAGGGGAGAATTGTGTCCAGACAATTGCTGCTTATTGTGTTTGCGTCCGTCTTTCCGCTCTGCGCCCAGTATCGGGATCAGATTATCCGCGGCGAAGTGACTGGTGGAGGAGATCTGTCTTCTTACTCCGCGGAGATATATGACGCCGCAAAGGGAGTCAGCGTGGCGACCGTCGGAGTCGATCGGCGCGGCAACTTCCAGGCCTCCGTGGGACCGGGGGATTACCAGGTCCGCATCCTCGATGGCGGTGGAACAGTGGTCGGCATTGCTGCACCCCCGCCGGGGCAGTTTGGCGGGCCCATCGTGGTGAACGTTCGCGGCTATAACGTCCAGCGGCCGGTGTCCGGCACGGTCTCGGTTCGCGACCTCGCGCGGTTCAAAAATCGGAAATTGGTGCAGGAACTTGTGGCGTCGAACGAAGCGGCCGCCAAGCGCGACTACGCGGAGTCCGCCAAGCGCCTGGAGCGTGTCGTCGCCATCGATGACACCTACGCCCAGGCGTACGTCAACCTGGGCGTTCGCTACATGCAGACCGGTCGCGTCCGCGCCGCTCGCGGAGTCCTGTTGCGCGCCATCGAACTGGAGCCGACCCTCGTGATGGCGTACACGAATCTCGCCCTCGCCGACCTGAATCTATTCGATTCCGAGGCGGCTGTCCAGGCCGGGCTCGGCGCGCTTCGCCTCGATCCTGGGAACGAATTGGCGAAGCGCGTGGTCACGGCCGCGCGCAGCCAGGCCGAGCGCCTTTGCCCGTAGCCGCTACAATGGTGGCTTCGATGTTGATCCTGGCTTCGAAGTCGCCGCGCCGTAGCGAGATACTCACCAATGCGGGTTTCCAGTTTGAGGTTCGGACCGCCGGCGTACCGGAGGTCCGGGCCGCGTCTGAGCACCCGGTCGATTACGTGAGGCGATTGGCGCGGGCCAAGGCGGCCGCGGTGGCGGCGGCTGCCGCCGATGTCGTGCTTGGCGCCGACACCGTGGTGGTGGTTGGCGGGAGCGTACTCGAAAAGCCCGTCGACGCCGCCGATGCACGCCGGATGCTAGGCCTGCTCTCGGGCCGCGAGCATGACGTAATCACTGGAATTTGTTTGCGGCGGGGCGATGGCGAAATTGTGGACAGCGAATCGACCCAGGTCCGCTTCATCGGGTTATCCGACGCCGAGATCGACGCCTATGTCGCCAGCGGCGAGCCCATGGACAAAGCGGGCGCCTACGCCATCCAGGGGCTGGCCGCGAAGTTCATCGATCGTGTGGCCGGTTGCTACTTCAACGTCGTCGGCCTTCCCATCGCGCTGTTCTACCGCCACTGGAAGCGCCTGGCCGCCGGAGGTTGACCGGCATATCGGGCCGTCGAAATCCGGGGGCCACGATATGCCGGGCGTCGATCACAAGGCTACAGCGGCGGACCGGGGCGTCCCATTGGCCCCATGCCCGGTCCGCCGGGTCCCCCAGGTCCCGGCGCGTTCGCCGGCCGAGCCAGCAGATTCAACCCTTCGGCCTGGTGAACGGCGGGAATCAACCCCTGCGCGGTCTGCAAGTCCTTCAATTTGGTTTTCTGGTCGGTCGTCAGGATTGCCGTCGCCTGTGTCACGAAGCTCGCATTCACGGTGTCCATCTGCGTCTTCAGCTTCTGTAACTGGACCAGGATCGCCGCGATCGCGCTCGCGTCGGGATTCGTCTTGGCGAGCGCCTCGGCAAGCGCCTTGCGTTGCGTTGCCGCCTGCTGTGCGATCGGCTCCATTTGCGTCCGCTTGGAATCCTGCAGTTGAATCAGTGAAGTCACCTGTGCGTCGCTCAGGTTCAGCGCGGTCGCGAGTTCGGTGGGGGCGGGCGGCGCTGCGCCCGCGCCGGAGGGCGGGGCTCCCGGTCCCTGCGCCAGCAACGCCGCCGTTGTCAAAGCCGCCATTGTCAAGAGTCTGAATTTCATGGTCTATTTGGATCTCCCTTCGGTCTTTGTTGGGAAGCTGGTTCGTTGCTTCCTGACCCATATTCGCCGGAAACCCCCGTTTTGAAGCTCAAGCCTCCGCAAATTGGAGTTTGCGATTCCCAGCGGATTCTTTACAGGCTTCTTACATTCCGAAGGCCGTCCGCGCCGCCGGCGATTCTATAATCGGGTACAACGGAATGAATCCAGGGAAACGCCAGTATTGGGCCATGGTCCTCATGGGCGCGCTATTCGTCGCGCTGCCGGTTCTGGCATGGTTGCAGTATCGCTGGATCGGCGAAGCCGCGCGCGCCGAGATTGACCGCGGGCGCTCCGCCCTTCGCCGCAGCGCCGAACAGTTGGCCGCCGAGTTCGACCACGAGTTATCGCGCCTCCATCAGACCGTTGTGGCCGGGCCTGAACCCGACGACCATAACCGTCGCTATTATTCCGACCGTCTGGCTGAGTGGAAGTCACTCACATCGCATTCCGAGTTATGCGCTCGTCTCTATCTCTCCGAAGGAGGCGAAGCCGGGCTCGACGCGCTGTTCGAACTCGATGAGACCCGCGGGTTCCATCGCGTCTCCTGGCCGTCCAACCTGATCGCCCTACGCGCCGAACTCGTTGATCGCGCCACCGGCCCGCCCGTGCCTCCGGAGCGCCGCGGTCCTCCCGGCGCGAATCTCGACGTAATTGTTCTCGTCGCCCCGCGCATCACGCGGAGCCAGGCGCCGCTGCTCGCCCAACCGCGTCCCGAATTCCGCCCGGACGACGGACCGCCTCCAACCCGCGACGGTCCGCCTCCTCCCGGTCCCCGCCCCGGACCTCCGCCGCCGCGCCCGGGCCAGGATGGCTGGGTCATCGCAGTCATTGACCGTGACTACATCCGTGTAACCTGGGCGCCCGAACTCGTGCGAAGGTACTTCGCTCCGCAGGACGGCACGGCGTACGACGTACGCATTATTTCCCGGGCCAACGGAACGGTCGTCTTCGAATCGGATCCCCCCGCGCCCGCCGCCGCATTCACCACCCCCGACGCCGAAGCCCAGTTGTTCGCCACGCGTCCCGGGCCGCCCGCCTTCCGACCGCGGGCGCAAGGTCCCGCTCCTGGCCGTTGGGTGGTGCAGGCGAGAGACCGCTCGGGCGGCGTTGAATCCGTGGCGGCCCGTAATCGCGCCCGAAACCTTGCGGTGAGTGGAGCGGTCCTGCTCATCATGGCCGTCAGTCTCGCGGCCCTGTGGTTGAGCATTCGCCGATCCGCCGACCTCGCCGCGCGGCAGATGCAATTCGTGGCGTCGGTCTCGCACGAGCTCCGCACGCCGCTCGCGGTCATCCGTTCAGCGGCGGAGAACCTGGCTGACGGCGTCGTCTCCGCGCCGGACTCCGTTAAGGAGTACGGTTCGTTGATTCGGGACGAAGGTCGTCGGCTTTCGAACCTGGTGGAGCAGACCCTGCGATTCGCGGGCATTCAGACGGGCCGCGCGCGCTACAACCTGACTCCGATGAACATTCGCACGGCCATCGACGACGCGCTCCGCAACTGCGACGGCACGTTTCGGACCGCCGGGTGCGCGGTGGAAACCCACATCGACAGCGATCTGCCGCCCGTGCTGGGCGACGCCGCAGCGCTCACCGTCGCCATCGGCAACTTGTTGACCAACGCCGCCCGTCACGGCAAGTCGGGCGGTTGGATCGGCGTCGCCGCAACGCGCGAAGGGGCCTCCGTTCGCATTGAAGTGCAGGATCGCGGACCCGGCGTCGACGCGCGGGACTTGCCGCACCTGTTTGAGCCCTTTTATCGCGGCGGCCGCGCGGCGCTCGACCAGGTGAGCGGCGCCGGCCTCGGTCTCGCGCTGGTCAGCCAGATTGTCACCGCGCACAAAGGCGATGTTAGCGTTTGTAGCAAACCCGGTAGCGGCGCAAGCTTTACAATGACAATTCCGGCCGCCGCCGGCTGCGAACCCGCATGACTCGCCGCATTCTCATCATCGAGGACGAACCCGGGCTCCGGTTGACGCTCACCGACCGTCTGCGCGCGGAAGGATTCGACGTATCATCGGAAGCCGACGGCTATCGCGGATTCGAACGAGCCGCCGGCGCCGGATTCGACCTGATCATCCTGGACGTCATGCTGCCGAATCTGAGCGGTTTCGAAGTCTGCCGGCGTCTGCGCGAACGCGGCGTGTCGACGCCCGTCTTCATGCTGTCGGCGCGCGACCAGGTGGTGGACAAGGTGGCCGGCCTGCAATTCGGCGCCGACGATTACCTGGCGAAACCCTTCGAGTTCAGTGAACTGCTGGCCCGTGTCCAGGCGCTGTTACGGCGCGTCGCGGCTCAATCGGCGCCGGCCGTGTTCCGCTTCGGATCCGTGGAGGTCGACTTCCGCCGCACCGAAGTGCTGCGCGACGGCCAGCCCGTCCAACTGTCCGCCCGTGAATTCCAACTGCTGCGCTACATGGTGGAGCACCGCGACGAAACCCTCGCCCGCGAGCGCCTGCTCCGCGAAGTGTGGGAATACAGCGGCGCCGCCGAAACCCGCACGCTCGACGTCCACGTCGGTTCGCTGCGGCAGAAACTCGAGGACAACCCCAGGAACCCGGCCCACATCCTGACCGTGCGCGGCGTCGGTTACCGTTTCAACGCCCAACAGTAGTCTGAGTTGATGAACCCGACGAGCACTTCCATGCCCAAACACTTCTGTGCCCTTCTGTTCTTGCCTGCGATCCTCGCGGCGCAGACTCCCGCCGTGTCCGGACGTTGGTTCGCCACCGTCGATTTCCACGGAACGCCGCTGTATTTCAACATGAAGCTGGAGCAGCGTGGCGCCGCCATCACCGGCCAGTTCGGCGGCGACAAACTTGAAGGCGCGATCAACGGCGAATCGATCCGCTTTCTGGCCAGGGATCCGCGCGGGGGTTCGGAGGAGTTGACCGGAGTGGTCCGCGACGGGTCCATCTCGGGCAGCATGGTCTTTGTCGATCCGAACGACGCCGGTCATCCAGTCACGCGCCACTTCTCGGCGGCCATCGTCCCGACCCGCGGCTCCACCCAACCAAAACTCCACGATTTCGTCCCAACGGCCTTCCATCGCCAGTTCTCGCCGTTCAACAAGCCGGTGCTGACCGTCTGGCCCGGCGACTCCATTCACACCACCACCGTCGACGCCGGCGGAACCGACCACAAAGGAGTCACCCGGGTAATGGGCGGCAACCCGCAGACCGGGCCTTTCTACATCCAAACCGCCGGCCCTGGCGACACGCTCGCGGTGCATTTCACCAAAATCCGACTCAATCGAGGATGGGCCATCAGCGATGACGGCGTCGTGCCGCGCGCCCTCGATGCGGATCTCGCGGTGAAGATGAGAGATGCCGGCAAATCGGTGCGATGGTTGCTCGACGTCGAACGCGGCGTCGCCAGGCCCGAAAAGCCTGGCGAACATATGGCGCGCTACTCCGTGCCGCTACGGCCCATGTTAGGATGCGTGGCGGTCGCGCCCCGCCCGGTGCAGGCTCCGCCGAGTACGGGCGATTCCGGTCGTTGGGGCGGCAACATGGACTTCAACGAGGTTGTCGAAGGCGCCACCGTTTATCTGCCCGTCAACGTCCCCGGCGCGCTGCTGTACGTGGGCGACGGCCACGCCGCGCAGGGCGACGGCGAACTGAACGGCGACGCGCTCGAAACATCGATGGACGTCGAGTTCACCGTGGACCTGATTGCCGGCCGGTCCGCGCCCGGTCCCCGCGTCGAATCGGCCACTCACATCATGGCGGTCGGCCTGGACGGCTCCCTCGACGACGCCTTCCGCGCCGCCACCGCCAACATGGCGCGGTGGCTCGAGACCGACTACAAGCTGACCCCGTCGGAAGTCGCGCAGGTGCTTGGCACGGCCGCCGAGTACAAAGTCAGCGAGGCTGCCGACCGCAACGCCGGCATCGTCCTGAAGATCGCCAAGGATCGCCTGGCCCCGCTCGCGCCCGCGCGATAAGGCACACTGAAGGTGATGGCGCGGACACTATCGGTGAAGTTCCGCGAAGCGCTGCAGGCTGGCATGCGTCAGCGCATCACGCGGTCCGGGCTGCTGTTCTCAGTGGCCATTGTGGTGGTGGCGCTCGCCGCCTTCGCCTCCGCGAATAACCTGCTGTTTCTGATTCTCGCGGCGATGTTGGGAACGTTCCTGGTCTCCGGATTCATCAGCCGGCTGTCTCTCGCCGGCCTGGAACTCGAATTCCTGCACCCGGAGCACATCTCGGCCCGGCGCAAGGTGGCGGGCCGGGTTGTCGTACACAACGACAAGATCTGGATTCCGTCGTTCTCCATCCAACTGTCCGCGCTCCGCACCGACGGCGGCGGCATGGGATCCGTTCTCTATTACCCCGCCATCGCGCCGAAGGCCCGTCTCGACGACACGGTGGAATGCTGGTTCCCGAAACGCGGCCGCTACACGGAAGACACATTCTGTTTTTCGACCCGTTTTCCGTTTGGCTTCACCGAACGCCGCATTCACGTGCCTTTGCGCCAGGACATCCTCGTCTACCCGTCGGTCGACCCGCGTCCCGGCTTTGAACAAATGCTGTTCTCGCTAAGCGGCGAAGTCTCGGCGTGGTTCCGCGGACGCGGCGGCGATTTCTATCGCATCCGCCCCTACGAAGCCTTTGAAAGCGCCCGCCATGTCGATTGGAAAGCCACCGCGCACACCGGCGACCTGCAGGTCCGCGAGTTCGCACGAGAACAGGAACAGGCGATTCTGTTGTTTCTCGACCTCGAACAGGACGAAGGCGAAACGTTTGAAGCCTCGGTGGACGCCGCCGCCTACCTGGCCTGGAGCTTCGCCCAGCGCGGCGCCCGCCTGCGCTTCGCCACGCAGTTGTTCGACGCCCGCGTGCCGGAGGACGGCGACGTTTATACGATACTGAAGTATCTGGCTTTGGCGGCGCCCGTCCACGGCAAGGCCGTCCCCGTTCCCGATGATCAATATGCGTTTCACGTTGTTGTCAGCCGCGCTCCCGAGCGCCTTCAAGGCGCGGGTTGGCAGTCTGGCGGCGGTGCTTTTTTTGTTGATCCGGCCGGTTTCGGTCCTGTATCCGCAGAGCAATCCGTCAAGTCCTGAGCTTCCTCCCATAAAGACGTCCATCACTGTATCCACTCAGGTTCAAGCGCCCTCGCCCGCCGGCATCACCGTCGTTTCCAACGGCGATCTGGAGCAACTGCCCGGCATCAACGTGGACGACCGCCTGCGCCAGATTCCCGGTTTCAGCCTATTCCGCCGAACTTCGAGCCTGGTCGCCAACCCCACCACGCAGGGCGTCTCGCTACGCGGCATCGGAAGCTCCGGCGCCAGCCGGACGCTCCTGCTATGGGACGGAATCCCGATTAACGATCCCTTCGGCGGCTGGGTTTACTGGACCCGTATCCCGCCCGATCAGATCGACGACGTCGAGGTGTCGCGCGGCGCCTCCACCAGCCTGTTCGGCGACCGAGCCATGAGCGGCTCCATCGCCATCTTCTCGAAGCCGCCCGCACCGCACGACCTTCACGCATCGTTTGAATCAGGCAGCGCCGCCGTGCGTGAACTCTCCGTCGGCGGTTCCAACCTCTGGCGCCACTTCGCGACATCGGGCGAAGTCCGCGCATTGTCCTCCGACGGCTACTACGTGGTCCCCTCCGCCATTCGCGGGGCGGCTGACACGAAGGCGGGCGTTGACTTCGTCGCCGGAAACCTGCGCCTCGACGCGTTCGGACTCAACCAGCGCCTCGTCCTGAAACTCGACGTCATCGCCGAGGATCGCGCCAACGGGACCGTCCTCACCCATAACTCCACCAGCCTCGGAACACTCTCGGCCAACTACTCCTGGCGTCACGCCGAAAACGGGATCTCGGTGTTGGCCTACCATACGCGCGAAGAATTCCGCGCCAGCTTCTCATCGGTGACCAACAACCGCAACACGGAGCGCCTCACCTACAATCAGGCCGCGCCGTCGGAAGCCGTGGGATCGGCCGCCTATTGGACGCGCAACGGCTCGCACTACAACCTGATCGTCGGCGCAGACTTCGAGCGCGTAGAGGGCTACAGCACGGATCGCCTCGTTCCCACCGGCGTCCGCTCGGGCGGCGGCAGCCGCGTTGAGCAGGGCGCGTTCGGCCAACTCGACGCGGGCAGCGCATCGGCGCGCGTGTATCTTGGCGGCCGCTACCAGGTAATCGGCGACGAACGTTTCTTCAGTCCGAGCGGAGGCTTCGCCGTGGGACGCGGCCGTTTCCGCTTTCGCGGATCCGGCTATCGTTCCTTCCGCGCGCCGACTCTCAACGAGTTATACCGGGAATTCCGTGTCGGCAACACCGACACCCTGGCTAACCCGGCTCTTAAGTCCGAGTCAATGACCGGCGGAGAGATGGGCGTCGACTACGGAACCGAGTCGCTCCGCCTATCAGCCACTCTGTTTCGCAACTCGCTCGACCGTCTCATCACCAACGTGACGCTCTCCAGCACCCCCACCGCCATCACGCGACAGCGCCAGAATGCCGCGGCGGTGCTGGCGCGGGGCCTTGAAGTCAGCCTGCGCCGCGGATGGCGGGATTGGCGGGGCGAGTTAGCCTACCTGTTCGCCGACTCACGCTACGAAACCGGCCCGCGCGTCGCCCAGATCCCGAAGCACCAGGGCTCGGCGCAACTCTCTTGGCGCCGCAAAGGGACCTCTGCGTCGGCCGCCATTCGAACCTACTCCTATCAATTCGACGACGACCTGAATCAATTCATCCTGCCCGGGTTCGCCTCCGTTCAGTTACTCGCCCGCCAGCAGCTTCCGCGCGGTCTTTCCGCTCACCTGGCGGTTGAGAACCTGCTGAATCGCACCTACTACACCGGATTCTCTCCAACGCCCACTATCGGTGCGCCCCGTCTCTGGCGCGTCGGCGTTCGCTGGGAAGGCCGGCTCTGGTAGCGCCTTCACTCGATAATCCGAATCGGCGCCTGCCAGAAGGCCGCCTTGCTCGTCGTCGGGTCCAGCAAGGTCACCTGGCAGGTATATTCACCGGCGCTCAGATTGCTTAACGGAATCGAAAACTTCACGGGCAACGTCTTCAGCCGATTATCCCAACCGCCCGTGAGGGCCGAAGGCGACGTCTCAAAGGCCTTTGTCCGTCCACGATAGAACGTGGCGAAGGCGATCACCGGCTGCGACTCGCTCGCCTCGGGCCGGTAGGCCTGTAAGTAGACGAACAACTCACGGTCCCGTCGGAACACCCGTGTCACACTGGGAATCAACTTCTGACCATTCTCCACCAGCGGATTTGCGCTCTCCGCCCGGTCTTTCTGTTTGAGCGCGTTATACAGCGCGTCCTTCAAATCCACCCGTTGTGAACTCAGCACCACGGAACTCACCGGAATTCGCTTCGTTTCCTTGTTCAGATTCGGAATCACGAAGCGCGACAGATAAGTCCCAATGCGTCCGGTCTCGTTGTCCCTGGCCAGGAACTTGATCGTATACTTGCCCGGCAACAACGTGAATCCGGTGTCATACTGAATCGGCCGCTTTGCGAGCTCGGCGGCGGTGGCGTCGGTCAGCTTTACATCCACCTTGTCTCGCACGTTCTGGATGGTCGTCCCAAACTCGTCCTTCACCTCTCCGATGAAATCGATCCGCGTATGCTCGGCCCCGCCTCGTCTCGCCAGCGCCAACTCGCGCCCCGGAATCTTCACCGCCAGCGGAGCGAAGTACTCGGCCCGATTGAGTTGGAAATAATCGATCTCCATGGCGATCGTCAACTCAGTCACCGGATCCTCCAACATCAGGGCGTCTTCCAACTGCCGCTCCTTGTCCGCCACGGTGAATTTGGCGAACTGCTTGCCGGCGTAGTAACCCTGCCGATATTCCAGGCTCGCCGACAGTCCATTGTTCAGCGTGATCTTGATCTTCCGGAACTTGCCATCCAGCGCTGAGTTGCTGGCGTAATATCCCAGCAGGTAATAACTCGCAATCGACTCCCGCGCCTGACGAATCCCCGACGCCAGATCATTGCTGTCAAGCAGCGATTTCCCCCCGGTATCGGCGGCGATGCTCCACAACGTATCCTGCGATCGTTGAAAGTTGGACTGCGCCGCTATGGCGGTGGCGCCCGTATACATCTCCACACCGCCCTGCGACCCTCGGCTGGCGTCGCCCAACGGAGCCTGCGCCACCAGTCCGCGCGCATCCACCGGCCAAAACGCAACGCCCGCCCTCACGGCCGAGTTCACCGTGGCCCGCAACTGCGCCTGATTATCGGCGCCATTCAACCGCAGTCCACTGGCGAAATAGACCAGCACCTTCTTCTCGCTCAACTGTCCCAGCATGCGCGCGGCGGTCTGCAGCGCCGATAGCTGCCGATCCGTATTGAAGACGTTAAACTCACCCTCGTTCTGCCCGAACGCGGCCCCGGTATCGGAACTGCTAGCGTCCGCGGGGTTCTCATCGTAGCCTTCGCCCTCGCCCACCACCATGGTTCGCAGGACCTTCAGCAGTCGCATGCGATCGTCCGTGAAGTCCTGCAGCACTTGTACCGCGCCGCCCGTGAATTGCAGCAGAGCCAGAAGATCGTTGGCGGCCATCTGCGACCGGACGAACTTCTCCGCCGCCGACAACGCGCGAACCTGATCGGCGTCCTGCATCGCTGTCATATCGAAATAGAGCGCCACCAATCGACGATCCCGATAGCGAGCCTTGCCCGGGGACTCAGGTGCAATCCGGCCCTTCGGCAACTTCTCGAATAACTCCGCCCTGACGCTATCCGGTATCGCCGCCGCGGGCGCCTGGCGCGCAGGGTCCAGCCTCTGGATTTCAAAGAATCGGATCTCCTGAGGCGCGCTGTCTTCGGTCACCGTGAAGTCCTTGGCCGTCAGTCCTTCCACAAACTTACCGTTCCTGTCAGTGACGCTAACCGTCTCCACCACGAGTTGCGACGTCACCTGGAAGTCGGCCGTCGGCCTGGGACCGGAAGGCGCGTTCTGCCCCACTTGTTGGCCATTGGCGGCCAGCGCCGCGGCGAGTAGGATCGCGAGCCCGCGTCGCATGCTAATACCTCACCCGTATGGTTGTTTGCACGGTTCTCATCGAGTTAGCGCCGGTTGGGACGCCGAACTGCGCGCTGCCGGAGACGATGCCCCAACTCGACCAAGTCACCTGATTCAGGGCGTTCGCGGCGTCCACCCGCACGTCCAGATTCAATCGGTCGCCGCGGCGGAACGTCCGCCCGATCGACGCCGTCGTGACAAACTGCCCAGGCCCGGTGATCGAGTTGCGTCCGGCGTTGCCCCAGCGTCCAGCCGCAGGCGCCGTGTAGGCCAGCGGATTTAGAAACAGCCCGGCCGGAGCATCGCGGACCACCGCGCCCGTATAGTCAGGCCGCAGGCTCCCGGTGATCCCGGTCCCCGTCACCGGCGCCGCAAACACCGGAGTCAGCGGCAATCCGGAGCCCGCCGTAACCAGCCCGGCGACAGTCCATTCCCGGAATAACTCGCCGATCCGCCCCGCCGGCAGTCTCCCCCGCGAGCCCATTCCGGTCGTGTATTGAAGCTGCGCCGTCAGCGCATGCCGTTGATCGAAGTTCGACAGCCCGCGTTCCGCCCGAAGGTCCAGCCAGTTCTGCGCGATGAGTGACGCTCCCTGCCCACGTCCCCCCAGCGTCGAGTTATCGATCGACTTGGCGAACGTATATTGTAATTTGCCGGTAATTCCTGCACGCAGCCGTCGCCGGATCTCCACCTGTCCGGAATGCCGAGCTGAGTTGCCGTTCGAAGCGACATAGGTGAATCCCCGTGGGCACGCCGGACAGGGGTCGGCGCCCCCGGTCGGATAAGTATTCGGTAAGAAGGCCTGGACGCCACGCGTGCCCTTGCCGCCGGCATAAGTGGCGCTAAGCACCAGCGCACCCGGCAGATCCCGCTGCGCCGACAGTTGCCAGTTCTGCGAGTAGCCCACTCGGAAGTCGGGATCGATGCCGAACGTGCCGGTGGCGGCGGATGGAGTTTCAAAGCCGGTCGCGAGTGTGAGGGGCGCGGCGGCCGTGGACTGTACGCTGAGCGCCCGCGAAAGGGGCGGTTGCTGCGCCATCTGAGCGGCGAACATCAGGTAAGCCGACGTGTTGTAGTACACTCCATAACCACCGCGGATCACCAGCGAAGAAGCGAGCATAGGC
Organism: Acidobacteriota bacterium; assembly: GCA_018268715.1. Classification (GTDB taxonomy): domain Bacteria; phylum Acidobacteriota; class Terriglobia; order Bryobacterales; family Bryobacteraceae; genus TMP-7. Next base: position 21,779 of record JAFDVZ010000028.1, read on the forward strand.
CGCCAGGAAATCCCGATTCGAGGCTGGAATCCGGACCTGTCTGGCTCCATCAGGCCAGCCGGGTAACTCCGCCCCGTGACAATGCCCAGGGGATGCGTCGCCAGCACCGGCGCCACGGCAGAAAACCCGCCTCCCACGTCGAGGTTCGCCAGCCGACCGTATAACTCCCGGATTGGGGACCCATATTCCCATCGCGCTCCGACGTTCACCGTGAAGCCGGGAGTGACTCGCCAGTCATCGGTGAAATACGCGTCACTGAACCAGGATCGAAAGTACTTATCGGCATTGCCATAGGCAAGCGTGGCGGCATCCGGCGCCCCCGTCAGGAACTTCGCGAAATCGGTGGGCCCGGTGAACGCGAACGTTCCGCGAGGCTCCTGTTGGCCGAGTTGATTGAATTGTTGTCGCCGCAGGTCGAAACCATAGGAAAGGTTGTGCCGCCCAAGCCCCCAGAAACTACTTGCCGTAAGCGCGGTCGTCTGGCTCCGGGAGACGGAATAGGCTCCGTCGGAAAGCGACGAGATGCCTGAAGAGAAGGTCAGTGTGGGAGGCCCCCAGTTAGCCGGGTCCTGATTGTTCCCGGCGATTCCGGCGTCTCCGGAGATATTCGATCGCCGCGAGAAATAGGGCAGCTGCGTTGTCCCCAACCTGTTGAATTGCGCCCCAAGGATGAACGACATCCGTGGCGTAAGCGCATGGCGCCAATTGGCCGCGGCATTGACGCCCGTGACATCGGTCGTATCCAGGAACGCGAACAAGTTCGTCGCGTCGCTCCGGGTGCTCGTATAATCGACGCTGCCAAATAGCTGTTCTCGTCGCCCAAAGGATTTGTTGACCCGGGCCTGCAGGCTATCCTGGTGAGTTGCGCCGGTCAGCGCAGCCTGGTAGTTATACCTGGAGCTCCCGGCGAAGTTCGGCGCGGGATACAGCTTCAGCAGCGCGATTGCCTGGGGAGTAATGCGGCTCAGGGGGATGACGCCGAGTGTGCCTAAGTCGCCCTGTCGCTGCGCAGCGGTGGGAACCAGCCCAGGCTGAGTTGTGACGGTGCTATTTCGTGTCCATTGATAGTTGATCGTCACGTTAGGACCATTGCGGATCAGATGCGGGATGCGGATCGGTCCGCCGAAGGCCAGCAAGCCGGTCAACCTCGTATAACTCGGCTTGGGCGTATCCTGGCCAGTCAGCGAGTAGGAGCGGGCGTCGAGCGCGGAAAGATCCGTGGTGATCCCCAGGCTTGCGTTATACAGGGATCCTGGCCCTTTGCGAAAATTCCCGAAGGCGGGCGCCAGTGCGAAGGGCGTGCTGGCGCCATTATTGGCGCTTCCGTTGATCAGCAAGCCGTCGGCCGCCCTCTCATTCAGATCGGCGGCGTCCTCGTCCGATTTCGGCGGCGGCTTGGGCTGGGGCGTCGCGGCGGCCTCCGGCGTGGGCGGCGGAGCAGCGTCCTGCGTTTGGGTGACGCGGTGAGTCGCCAGGTCCGCGAGCGACAGCAGTTTCATGTCCCATGCCATTGCGGACAACCCGGCGGCGTCGCGCTCTTGCGTCTGGAAGCACTGCATCTCAACCCGCACCCGCCAGTCCCCCGGAGGAAGGTCGGCGAACAGATAGCCGCCGTCCAGGTCGGTGACAGTGGATTGTTTCTGGCCGGCGGCCCCAATCGCGGTGACCGTCGCGCCCGGAAGCGGCAGGCCTCCGAAGGTCACCAGTCCCTTATATTCGGCGGCCTGAGTGACGCCAACCAGCGCCAGGACCACGAGTGCGGCGTTGAGAAGGAAAGCCATGCGGTTGAGTTAGTTGTCAGTCGGCTTCTCAACCTTCTCGACGATGAGAAGGTCCACGGGCCCCTTGGCGTTTTCCAGTTTCAAGCCCAGTTGCTCCTGCAGCGCGGTGAAGATGGAGGGGCCCGAGTTATCGGCGGGCGGCGCCGGCGGCGCGTCGGGGTGCGCCTGGCGCACCATGGCGTTCTGGCTGTCGTCCGGCGTCCATTCCAGCTTGAAGTCATAGCGTTTGGTAAGTCCAGTCTTGTCGATGACCGCCCGTCCCAGCACATTGGCCAGGAAGTTCGCGATCGTCGGCGGCGCGGCGCCGTGGGCTTCGACGAAGCCGCGGCCCATGCGGACTTGATCCCCCCGTCCACCCTCGCTCTCCGTTAACTTAGGTCCGTTCTTGGCGACAACTAACTCGTACACGGACGATTCCTTCGTCTCTCGGCGTAACGCCAGTTTGAAGCGGTCCGCCAACAACGCCTGTAACATGGGCTTCAGGTCGTCTCGGCTAATGGGCCCCTCGCCGGTCTTGGCGTTGATCTCGTAACGGTCTGTGGTCGCCCAACCTGGCGCGCCCTGGATCTGGAAGTCGCGCACGCCATAGGCCTGCTGCATCAGCAGTCGAAGCGTAAGACCCTTCGCGATGAAGCGGCCGGGAGGCAATTGGATCTCCACGCGCATCATCCCGCCCATGGCCGGCTCCATCTGCTTCACGGAAGCGACTTCGAATTCCTTCGGCGCGTTTCCGCTCGACTGGGCACGGCCTAGGGGAGCGTTCACCAGTCCGATGCCGATCGGTCCAAGCACCGCGGCGGTCGCGGCCGCGGCTAACAGCCACCGGCGCCCGGCGGTGAGTTGAGTCACCCGTTGTTGAGTCATGATATGTTGAATCCTTTTCTTGAGATCCGCCCCTGTAACTCCAGCGACGCAAGGAACGCTCGATTCGAGATAGTGCTGGCAGACCTCGAGGATCCCCTGCGCATACGCCTTGGGTTGATTGAACTGTCCGAGTACGGCTTCATCGCAGGCGCGTTCTCGCTCGTCCAATTGCCGGGAGCCGAGCCACCACACCACGGGATGAAACCAGAACAGCGCCTCGACGAACATGTGAAGCGCGGCGATGAGATTGTCCTTCCGCTCAATATGCGCCAGTTCGTGGCGGATGACGGCTTCCAGTTGCGCCTCGCCCAAGCGATCTACAATTCCGGCGGGCAGCACCAGCACGGGTCGGAACACGCCGAAGACGCCCGGTTCCAGCATGGACGCCGACGACATCAGCCGCACCGGCGCTTGCCGTAGCGCGCGCACCAACTCGAAGGCGCGTCCTTCGGTGAGGGGCGACATGGCCCGCACCGTTCTTCGCAGCCGCATCCAGCGGAAGGCCCAGACCGCCAGCGTAACGGCCACTCCGGCGGCCCAGATCCACAGCGCGACGGCGCCGGCGCCGATGGGCGTTCGCGCCGGATCGGCGACGGCCATGATGACCCGCGGCTGATCGAAGGGGCGGCTGACCTCCTCGATCGCGTACGACCATCGCAGCGTGGCCGGTGTGGCGACGCTCCACCCCACGTGCGCGCCGATCCACTCGAGCGCCGCGAACGGGACCAGGAACTTCAGCGACGCCGTCGTCCACAGCCAAAAACGGATGCGGGCGGAATTGTTCCGGCAGGCGAACACCAGCAGGATCATCGCGGCGGCGAACACCGTCGACTGCCACAGGTGGTTCAGGGCATCGTGCGTCAGGCCGATGGAGAAGGAGTTCGATACGTTCTGAATCACGGCCGCTCCTCCTTGCGGGCCAACTCCTCAAGCGCCCGCTCGGCTTCCTTGACATCTTGCAGGGTGAGTTTTCCCGACTCCACCAGGTGCGCCATCAGGGGCTGCGCCCGTCCGCCGAACAGGCTCAGCAGATCATCGATCAGCCGGCGTTGCGCCGCTCCGCGCGAGATCAGTGGTTCGAAGATATGCGCGTTGCCGATCTTCCGGCCCCGTTTCAGGGCGCGCTTCTCCTCCAGTCGGTAGATCGTGGTCTGGATGGTGGTGTAGGCCGGGCGGTTCCGCTCGGGAAACGCCTCCTGGATTTCGCGGATGGAAGATGCGCCCAGCGTCCAGAACGCGTCCATCACGCGCATCTCCAGGCGGCTCAATTTGGGTTGCGGCATAGTTCTACTATCGGTCCGTCACTGCTACTACAAGTGTAATAGACGGACCGGCGCGAATTCCGTGCCGCGGAAAAATCAGGAATTTTCGGCTTCGGGACGCTTTTGCCGCATCGCCTGGATGCGCGCGTACAGATGTTGGAACCGTTGCCGAGCCATCGGCTTGCCCCGCGAGAACCAGAAGTACGACGGGCCCCATTCGTGGAAGCCTGCGTGAATGTTCACGATATGGCTCTCGCCGTTGGCCCAGCGGTACTTGTACGGCTCCTCGCCCAACAGGAAATCAATCCCGTTCCAACCCGACCGGCAAGCCTCTTCAATCAGCATCGCCACGTGGATCTTGCTCGGCGAATGCCGGTGGAAGTCCAATCGGTAAGTCGGCCGGAACCACAGCAGCCACCCCGCCGACAGGAAGCCGAAGTGATAGCTGATGTTGACGTCGCCCGCCCGCACCGTGGAAAAGTGGATCCCGCGGCCCCACAACCGTCGCATCACGGCTTTGAAGTGCGTCCGGATCACTTCGTTGCGGAACTGTCCCGGCAGCCCTTCGGAGAGCCACTTCGAATCATGCACGTCGAAGAACTCGTCCAGCGCCGCCACGCCTTCGTCCGCGCTCGCCGGCGTCCACAGCGACAGCGAACCGTGTTCCTCGGCAAGCTTCTTTCGGCTCCGCCGCACATCCCCGCGCAGTTTGGAACTCAGCTTCTGTTCCACCGCTTCTAGCGTCTGCCCGTCGATGGTCAGCCGCGGCGCGCCCTCGCGTTCCTCCACCCAAGGCATGCCCTTGCGCTTTAAATAGGACCGCAGAATCCCAAGCGAAGGATCCGACTCCGGAACATGCGGCCACCAATATGTTCCGCGCCGTCCATACCGCTCAATGGCCGCGTCCAGCATCTCGGGAAGCGTCGTCTCCGCCGTCGCCGGATCCACCACAAACGGCTGATAATCGCCCAGTGCGAACGGAGCCACTCGCGAGAAATACAGCCCCCGCGAATCGCTGCGAACCCGCGCCAGCGGGAGCACTCCCTTCAGCCTTCCGCCGTCGCGCGCCGTGATCGCCGACACCTGCTGCGGACGAAACGCGTCGTTCCATGCCAGATACCAATATGGATGTGAAAAGGCCGCCCCTGGGGCGGACGGAATCAGCGATTCCCACTCGGGCGCGAGAGTCTCAATCGCGCTGATCCCTTCCGAAACCTGAATGTGCATAGCCGGCGCGAACGCGCCACATTCTAGTCTATCAGTCCCCGCGCGGAGTCAATAGAAAACGATCGACAGCCACACGCGCGCTGCGGTCTGAGCGCACCGGATCGCGATGCATGGTCACCTTCAACTCATCGAACTGCCGCATCGCCGACGCCGCCGGCACCGGGAACTCCAGCACATTCGTCACCGCGCCGGATTTCGGCGTGGGCCACGCGCGCAGCATGCGCAACCCCAGGCTCACCGATCCCGGCGGCTTGGTGGAATGATCCAGCAGCGTCAACTCAATCAGCACCGTGCCGGGATGCTCGTCCGCGTTCAGCAGCACGATCCGGATCGCTCCGCAGCACGACATCGGCGTTGGCCGCTCCAGGCGCTGGTGCGCCTCCATCTGCATCTTGTGGTGATCCGTCGTCCGGTAGAACAGCGCCGCCGGACTCCCGCTGCGAGTCAACGCGGTGCGCGGAGGCCGTGTATAAGGCGGACGGAACATCCAGTACTCTCCGGAAAACGGGATGCTCAGCGGTTCGGCGGGCGGAGCGTCCAGCGAACCCGGCTGCCAGCGCGAGCGGCGCGCCGCCAGCATCGTATGCCGCCTCACCTCCGACTTCAGGACCACTCCGGGAAAGACGTCATCCCGAGCATCTCCCGCGCCTGCTGGGACCTTATACACCCGCATGGCTTGGTCGATCGCGTCATCGTCCTCGGCCGCCTCCGGTTCGGATAGCTTCTTCATTAGCGCGCGAGCGCTCTCAATCGGACCCTTCGTCCGGCCGTCCCCTGGCGCGCCGACCGTCAATCCAAATCCCGCCGGATAGCGCATCACGATGTGGACCGTGGTCAACCCGGCCGCTAGAATCAGCGAAAGCGCCAACCCGATTGCCGAGCGTGGTAAAGGACGCGTGTCCTCTGCGTCCATCACCCCAGCAGTCAGCAGCATCAGCGTCAGCATCGAAGCAGCCGCGGAGAACGCCACCGCGGCCAGCAGGTGTAACCCGGCGCCCGCCGCGATGAAGCCGGCCTGCACGCCGAAAGAAACCGCCAGCGCCGGCCCCAGCGCGCGAAGCAGCGACGGGGACGGCAACAGTTGGAAGCGTTCGTCGGGAAGCGAACCCTCTTCGGCGGGCCTCGCCACGCGCAGTTGGGCGTACACGGTCCGGGTAGCGCCGAAGATCACGGCCAACGCCGGCGCCACGGCCATCGGAGACAGGTTCGACAGTAGGATGCAAGCCGGGGCGAACCAGACGGCGGTTCTCGAAACCTGAAACGCTTCTGTAACAGACTGCCGCCAACCGCCCCGTCCCACCGCGCCGCAGATAGCCAGCGCGATCGCCGCGCTCACCGCCCAGGACATCGCGGCAAACAGCAGCGCATCCAGCGCCACCGACTCAAGCGAGTCCCGCCGTGCGCGCGGACCGGCGGTCGTATACCAGACCAGCAACCCGGTTCCGAGCAGGCCGGCCGCCTGAAGGGCGGCAGCCACAATCCGTCGAACCCGCGGTTGAGCGGAGGGCATCGGTAATATTAGACACTCCACCCGGTCAGTCGGTTCCATCTGTCTGGCCGCCGGCGTTGCCTGACTTGCCGGCGGTTTGGGCCGCCACGCGCCCGATCAGGAACACTGCGATAGATAGCAGAGTCTGAAAATTCCAGAGCGAGTTATACCGTGCCAGATTTCGAGTCAGGCCAACACCTCTCTCCGGAGAGCTATGCGCCGCGCGGCGAGCAACGAGTTACTGACAACGCAGCGCTACGTTGGGATCGATCCGCGTCGCGCGCAAGGCCGGAACCGCCGCCGCGATCAAACCCACCAGGGCCAGAAACGCCGGCGCGGCGATGAAAATCATCGGATCCGTGGCGCTCGTGTTCACCAGTTGCCCCGACACGGCGCGGCTCAAGACGACGGCGGCTCCAACGCCCACCGCCATGCCCCCCAACACCAGCCCCATGGCGCTCTTCAGCACCGACGCCAGCACATCGCCCGGACTCGCGCCCAACGCCATGCGAATGCCGAACTCCTGCGTCCGCTGGGCAATCGAGTAGGCCATGACGCTATACAATCCGACCGCCGCCAACGCCAGCGCGATCGCTCCCAATGCCCCCAGCAGCGACGCCGCCATCTTCTGCGCGAACAACGAGGCCGTCATGAACTCGGTCAACGGCGTCGCGTCGAACATACCCACCGTTGGGTCCATGGCCGCCGCCTCCCTCCGCATCGCGGCGATGGCCGAATTCGCGTCGCCCATTGTTCGGACATAGATCGAGATGCCCAGGTCCTCGCGGTAGGCCTGCCGGAACGGGACCCAGAACAGCGGACGCTGCTCCTCGTTCGGCTGGTGGAACTTCGTGTCCTTCACCATGCCGACGACGGTCCACCACGCGCCCCAGCCGTGCACCTTCCGCCCAATCGGATTCGCGCCGTTGAAGAAGCGTTTGGCGAACGTCTGATTCACCACCATCACGTAGCCCGACTTCTTATCGTCGGTCTCGCGGAAGTCGCGGCCGTCGATCATCGGGATCCTCATCAGGTTAAAGTAACCCGGCGCTGACACAGTCCGGTAGATATTCATGTTCTCCGCCGGACCCGGCACATAACCTTCCACCTGTAACGGCTCCCACGACCCATCGGCGAACCCCAGCGGAATGTAGTCGGCATAAGTCACCGCCGTAACTCCCGGCTGTGACTCCAGCCGCTCACGCAGTTGGGCGCAGAACTTGATCCGATCCGGAACCTTGTAGCCCGCGCTAGATAGATACAGTTCCGAAACCAGCACTCCCCGCGGATCGAACCCAGGGTCGATACGGCTGGCCACCTGGAAACTGCGGGCGAACAATCCCGCTCCGATCATCGCCACCGACGCCAGCGCGATCTCGGACGCCACCAGCAGGCTCCGCATCCGATGTGACTGCCCGCCCGCGGTCCCGCTCCGTCCGCCTTCCTGCAGCGTCGAGTTCAGATCGGTGCGCGCGGTGTGCAGCGCGGGAACCATCCCGGACAGCACGCTGGCCGCCAGGCACAGCAGCAACGTGAAGGCGAGAACGGTCCCATCCAGCCGGACATCCAGCGACACCGGGAATCCGGTGTTCGGGACCATCATCCCCAGCGCCTGACTCATCCACATCGACAGGGGGATGCCGACCGCCGCGGCCGCCGCCGCAAGCAGCAGATTCTCCGTCAGTAATTGCCGCACAATACGTCCCCGACCCGCGCCCAGCGCCAGCCGTAACGCGAACTCCTTGCGCCGGGTCGCCGATCGCGCCAGCAGCAGGTTCGCTACATTGGCGCAAACGATCAGCAGCACCACGCCGCACACCGCCATCAGGATCCGCAACGGCCCGCCGATGGTGCTCTGCGCGCCGAACGGGGCCTGACTCATCGGGACCAGCGAGACGCTGATTCCACGATTGCGATCCGGATGCGCCCGGGCGATCTCCAGCGCGACGGCCTTGGCCTCGGCGGCGGCGCGCTCAAACGACACGCCCTCGCGAAGCCGAGCCGCTCCAAAGAACATACGGGAGCCCCGGTCGCGCAGCATCCAGTCGGGCATCGCGTTCATCGAGACCGCCATCACCGCCGGCGCCCACATCTCGAATGACACGCCCGACATGCTGCCGCGGAACTCCGCCGGAACGACCCCAACGATCGTTAACTGCTGCCGGTTCACGCGAATCGTGCGGCCCAGCACCCCGGGGTCGCGGCGGTAGAGCCGGTTCCACACCGTTTCGCTGATCACCACCACCGGATAGCCGCCGTCCTTGTCGCCGTACTCATCGCGGGAGAAAACCCGGCCGATCACAGGGCGGACGCCCATCACCTCGAAGTAGTTGCCGGTGACGAGTTCGCCCCACACCCGTTCGGCGTGGTCTTCCTCGCCGACGCTGAAGGCGCTGGGCCTCGACATCGCGAGACCCGAAACCTGCGTCAGGTGGTCGCGGTAGTCACGATAGTCGGGGTACGAAACCGTCGTGGCGTCGCCGTTGGCCGCCGTGTTTTCGAACGACGCCAGCGTCTCCGGGTTCGAGACTCCCGGCAGCGGCCTGAGCAGGACGCTTTGGATCCAACTGAACACCGCGGTGTTGGCGGCGATGCCGACCGCCAGCGTCAGCACGGCCACCAGGGCGAAGCCCGGGCTCTTCAGCAGCACTCGAAGTCCGAAGCGGAAATCCTGGAGCAGGTTGGTCACTCGGTCTCTCCTGTGGAAATTCAAGAGCAAGTGGCGTTCCGCGCCAAGTCCCTCGTGATTCCAGGAGTTAGGTGGGATGATGTGTCCGGCTCTGGGACGCCGTCGCCAGAACCGGACATCGGTGGAGGACGGTTAGTGCGATGTGCCGGGCAGGGTGGCCGCGAGGCCGGTGGCGGTGGTGCTACAAGTCGGATGGCCCCAGCCGCTCAGTCCGCCCGGAGGATTGTTCAGGTCGTAGACGATGTTGTCGGGACGGCTCGAATCGCCGCTGACGCCGGCCGGCACGTAGTCGAGCTTCAGGGTGGCGCGAGTCCGCCACGCGATGTTGTGGTCCGCGCAACTCGAATCGCCGCTGACGCCGATGGCTCCGATCAGTTTCTTGTTTGCATCGTAGAGCGCCAGTCCACCGCCGAACACGTTGACGCCGCCGATCCGCTTGCCCAGCATCGGATCGTTCGATTGGCCGAAGTCGAGCGAGTTGCCGCCGTAGGCGACGCCCGTGTCCACCGGGTTGCTGTGCTGCAAGCCGAACAGGCTGCCGCCCGGTTGCACCGCCGAGTACAGGTTGGCCGTCGAAAGCGCCAGGCCGGGCAGGCTGAAGGCGTTCGCCGTATTGGCTTTTTGGGCCGAAATCACGCGGCTGCCGGGCCATTGGTCGCCGCGGTCGGCGCCGGTGAAGGCCACCGCGCAGACGATGCCGTCGCGGTTGACCACGGTCGCCCACATGTCCAGGTTGAAGCCCCCGTTGCCCTGAGCGCGGGCCGCCTTCAAAGCCGCCTTCACGGCCGCATAGGTCGGCATGCCCTTGCAGGCGTAGGTGGCGCCTCCGTCGGCCGCCTGCATCAGGCCGACGCCCAGCACCGCGCCCGCGCAGAGCGCGTATATTCCGAATTTCATGTATACTCCTCCGTTGAATATTCCCAGATTGGGACAGAGGATTATCTCACGAAATCCTTCGGTTACAAGCTGTAATTTACTTGACGACGATGTTGATCAGCTTGTCCGGCACGACGATGATTTTCACCACCTGTTTGCCGTCGGTGAACGCCCGAACCTTGGGCTCGGCCAGCGCCAGCCGCTCCAGTTCCTTGGCGTCCGTGCCGAAGGCCACCGTGATTTTCGCCCGTAATTTACCGTTCACCTGCACCGGAATCTCGGCCTGCTCTTCCTTGGCCAGTTCGTCGTCGTAACTCGGCCAGGGCTGGCGGAACACCAGGCCCTGGCGGCCGAGTTGGTCCCACAGGTCCTGCGAGGCGTAGGGCGCGAACGGGCCGAGTAACAACGTCAGCTTTTCGAGCACTTCCGGCAGGGAATTCGCCGTTAAGTCGTTGCGAACTTCGTATAACTCGTTCACCAGTTCCATCAGCGCCGCGATGGAGGTGTTGAAGTGCCAGCGGCTGTCGAAGTCCGTGGTCACTTTGCGGACCGTCTGGTGCAGCTTGCGGAGCGCGCGACGGTCGCCCGGCGTCGGCTCGCCGGCCGCGATGGACGCCTTGTCGACATGCGCGGTCACGAACCGGTAGACGCGCTCGAGGAACCGGCGCTGTCCGCTGACGGCGGATTCCTGCCAGTCCATGTCGCGCTCGGGCGGGGCGGCGAACAGCACGAACAGCCGGCAGGTGTCGGCGCCGTACTTTTCCACCATCTCCTCCGGGTCGACGATGTTGCCCTTGGACTTCGACATCGCCGTGCCGTCCTTCAACACCATGCCCTGGGTGAACAGGTTCTTGGCCGGCTCGCCCGTCGTGACCAGGCCGATGTCGCGCATCACCTTGGTCCAGAACCGCGAGTAGATCAGGTGCAGGATGGCGTGGGTGACGCCGCCGATGTACTGATCGATCGGGAACCAGTGGTTCGCGACCTGGCTTGCGAACGGGGCCTTGTCGTTGGTCGAATCGCAGTAGCGGTAGAAGTACCACGACGAATCGACGAAGGTGTCCATCGTGTCGGTCTCGCGACGGGCCGCGGCGCCGCACTGCGGACAGTTCACGTTCAGGAACTCCGGCACGTTCTCGAGCGGCGACCGGCCCTTGCCGGTGATTTCCACGTTCAGCGGCAGCACCACCGGCAGTTGATCCTCGGGAACCGGGACGATGCCGCACTTTTCGCAATGGATCACCGGGATCGGCGTGCCCCAGTAGCGCTGGCGCGAGATGCCCCAATCCTTGATCCGGTACGTGATGGCCGCCTTGCCGAAGCCGTTCTGTTCGGCGAAGTCGCTCATCTGCTTCTTGGCGTCGGCGCTCGCAAGGCCCGACCACTGGCCCGTGTTCACCGTCACGCCGTACTCGCCATACGCTTCCTTCATCGTGGCGGCGTCGGCCAGTTCGCCATCCACCGGACGGATGACCGGCACGATCGCGATGCCGTACTGCTTGCAGAACTCGAAGTCGCGCTCGTCGTGGGCCGGGACCGCCATGATGGCGCCGGTGCCGTAGCCCATCAGGACGAAGTTACCAACCCAGATGGGGACCTTCTGGCCGCTGTACGGGTTGACGGCGAACTTTCCGGTGGCGAGGCCTTCCTTTTCGAGGTCGGCCGGATCCTTGCGGGCCCGGGAGTCGATCATGGCCTTCAGGGCGTCGCGCTTGTCGGGCTCGATCAGGCTGTCAACCAGCGGGTGCTCCGGCGCCATGATCACGCAGGTAGCGCCGTAGATCGTGTCGACGCGCGTCGTGAAGACCCGGATCTTCGTGTCCGTGCCTTCGAGCGTGAAGTCGACCTCCGTGCCCTCGCTGCGGCCGATCCAGTTGCGCTGCATGGTGAGCACGCGCTCCGGCCAGCCGCCTTCGAGCGTCTTATACGTGTCGTTCAGCAGCTCTTCGGCGTATTCGGTGATCTTCAGGAACCATTGCACCAGGGCGCGCTGTTCCACCGGCGTGGTTTCATGGCGCCAGCAGCAGCCTTCGACCACCTGTTCATTGGCGAGCACCGTATTGCATTCGGGACACCAGTTCAGCAGCGCTTCCTTGCGGTAGGCCAGGCCGCGCTCGAACATCTTCAGGAAGAACCACTGGTTCCAGCGGTAGTATTCCGGCTCGCAGGTGGAGACTTCGCGGTTCCAGTCGTAGGCGAAGCCCATGCGCTTCATCTGCCGCTTCATTTCGGCGATGTTGTCGAGCGTCCATTCGCGCGGGTGACGGCCGCGCTTGATGGCGGCGTTTTCGGCAGGCAGGCCGAAGGCGTCCCAACCCATGGGGTGCAGCACGTCGTAGCCGCGCATCCACATGTAACGGGCCAGCGCGTCGCCGATCGAGTAGTTGCGCACGTGGCCCATGTGCAGGCGTCCGCTGGGGTAGGGCAACATCTCGCAGACGTAGTACTTGGGACGGGGCGAGGCGGCGTCAGTCGAGTAGATTTCGGGGTGGTCTTTCCACTGTTCGTGCCACTTCAACTCGACTTCTTTGTGATCGTACGGCTTTTCCGGCATAGGTTCTTGAGAGCTTGGACGTTTCGTAAATCGTCGCCTTCGTTGTCGTAGGGCGTTTCCGCGATGAAGGCTTTCCCGCGAAGCTTCGGGTGGGACAGTATTCGACGAAACCCTTCCTTTCCAATATATCCTTCGCCGATGTGTTCATGACGATCGAGGTGGGAGCCGAGGGCGCCTTTGGAGTCGTTGGCGTGGAAGACCGGGATGTTGTCGAGGCCCAGGATCTGGTCGAGCAGGCGGACGGTTTCGGCCAGGCCTTCGGGGGTGGCCAGGTTGTAGCCAGAGACCAGGGAGTGGCAGGTGTCGATGCAGAAGCCGATTTCCAAGCTCGTGAACTGGGGCGCGAACTGCCGCATCACCGCGAGTTCCTCGAAGCGGCCGCCCAGGATCTGGCCGGCGCCGGCGGTGTTCTCGATCAGCAGTTTCACGCCCCGCGTGTCGAGGCCGGCGGTCGCTTCGCCGAGCGAGCGGCAGAAGTTGTAGATGGCCATTTCCACCGAATGGCCCTTGCAACTGCCGGGGTGGGCCACCACGTATTCGGCGCCGATGGCCAGCGCCCGTTCGAGTTCGCCCCGGAAGGCCGCGACAGACTTGGCTCGCAGTTCGTCGTTCCCGCTGGCGAGGTTGATCAGGTAGTTGTCGTGGATGACCAGCGGGTGGAGGTCGTGCTTTTCGCGCGCCTTCCGCAGCAGCCGGATCTGGGCCGGGTCGTGGGCGCTGGCCTTCCACTGGCGGGGACTCGAGGAGAAGATCTGGAACGTGTTCGCCCCCAGGCGGGCGGCCGTCAACGCGCTCTTTTCAAGAGACCCGGCAATGGAGGTGTGGATGCCAATGCGCACGCTCCATTGTAGGGGCCTTTCAGTAAGCCGCCATCGGGCGGAAACGCCCGCCCTGGAACAGCAGGGCGAACCCGCTGAGGCCGCTCGAAGTGGACGACAGACTGAGGACGCCGGAGGCTCCGCTCAACGCGCTGGCCGCGTCGGTGAGGGTGAAGACCGAGTGGGCGTGGGCGGCGAGCGGCAGGTCCCAGCTTTGCAGCCTCACCCCGGCGTTGTCGTAGGCGGTGAAGGTGACCGTCATGGCCTCCGCCGTCGAGTTGGCGACGGCGATCCCCGTCGCTTTGTCGCCCGAGTTGTCGAAACAGAACGTCAACGTGCTGGCGGCCGCGCCGATCAGAATCGAGGCGACGTTCTCCGAGCCCGTGAACTGATAGGTGGCCGATACGCCCACCGCGCTTCCCGACAGCAGCAGGATGGACGCTGACCCGGTGGCGAGCGATTGCGCCGTCACGTCGCTCACCAGAACCTTGGACAATCCGTTGCCCGGCACGGTGAGGGTCAGCTTCGACCGCGCCTGGCTGTCGACGGGAAATTCGGCGGGCTGGCCATCCGCTCCGTAGAAGTCGACCTCGAGGCTCGCCTCCGCGCCGGTGGGGTTCACGAACTCGATTTCGGTGGACCAGTCCATGCCGGCGGCCACGTGCGGAATGGTGCGGAACACGGTCGGCGTGGGCGCCGGACTGGGAGAGGGGCTGGGCGTCGGGTCCGGGGACGGGGCCGGGTCCGCGGGCGGTTCGCCGGACTCCGTCACCTCCAGCGAGATTTCGACGGCCGCCCAGCCGCCCTTGGAATACTGGACCCAGACGGGCAGGATGTAGGACCCGGCGGCCAGCTTCGCAGCGTTCAGGGTGACGGCGATGGACGCCGTCTGTCCCGCTCCGACCAGACCCGAGGCGGGTGCGAACGAAATGGCGCTGGTATCGTAGCCCTGCACGCGAAGGATGTACATTTCCGAGCCCGCCGTGCCCGCCGGCATCGAGATGAGGATCTGGGCCGGGTAGGTTTGCGCGCCGGACCAGCGGTCCTGAGAGTACGTCAACTGATACGGTGAGACCGAGTAGGGGGGCTGCGCCGAGGCTGCGCACACGAGGAGCAGGGCGGGGAACAACGTTCGGGCGATTCGCATGGTGGTGGAGGGGCTCCATGTTTCATATCGACCGGGGGACGAGGGACTTTATCGGGCGGCGGAATTTTCTGCAAACTGGGTATTGACTCTCCCGCCGCTGGAGGCTTTAGAACTGAACCATGCTCAAGATTGGAGACTTCTCAACCCTTACACAGGTCTCGGTCAAGACGCTGCGCTATTACGACGAGACCGGGGTGTTGCGGCCGGCGCATGTCGATGCGGCGACGGGCTACCGGTACTATTCGGCGAGCCAGTTGCCGCGGCTTCATCGCATTCTGGCGTTGAAGGACCTCGGGTTTCCGCTGGATGACATCGCGGCGGCGCTCGAGACGGGCGTATCGATCGATCAACTGCGCGGCATGATGATGCTGCGCGAGGCCGAACAGGCGGCGAGGGTGCGGGAGGAGCAGGATCGCCTGACGCGCCTGCGGGTCCGCTTGCGCATCATCGAACAGGAGGGAGTCATGTCGAAGGACGTTGTCCTTAAAGAAGTCGCGCCGCAGTGGATCGCCTCGATCCGGGAGGTGGTGGCCAATTATCCGGCGGTGGGGAAACTGTATGGCGAGTTGATGGGGACGCTCGGGATGGCGGCGTTCACGGGGCCTTGCGCAGCGCTGTGGCACGACCGCGAGTACAAAGACAAAGACGTGGACGCCGAGGCGGGCGTGTATCTGAAACAGCCCATCGCGGAGAAGGGACGGGTGAGCGTTCACGAGTTGCCGGCGGCGACGGTGGCGAGCATCCTGCACGAGGGCGCCTACATCCGGTTGAGCGAATCCTACGACGCGGTGGGGCGCTGGATGGAGGCTAACGGCTATCGGCCGGCGGGGGCGCCGCGGGAGATCTACCTGAAGTCGTCGATGCCGGTGCGGCAGGACGATGAATCCTACATTACGGAGATTCAGATCCCGGTGGCGAAGTAGGCGGGGCAAAAATGAGGCTCCCTGGGTTGTGGGGAGCCTCTCCTGTCCAGGTTAGTCTGCGAGGAAGGAATCCGAGGGGGGCGGGCAGACGGCGGCTCGGGCCGGAGGATGTTTGGCTGCGCTGTAGCTGACCCAGATGCGTTGCCACCAGCCCATTTGCAGGGATTCGGCCTGCTCGGTAGCGCGGTAAATGTCGATGAAACGGACAATGGGGGCGCGGGCGTCCTCGCAGGATAACGCCCGCGCGCCGGTGACGAGAGTCAGAGCGGCGAAGGCTCCGGCGGCCAGTTTCGGTCTCGGTCGGGGGCTCGTCACATTGGGTAAGACGGGGGGCGGGCCGTTTGGTTAGGCGTCGGTTTATTCAGTTTTCAAACCATGCATGGCCGGGGGCCACC
>JAFDVZ010000029.1 GCA_018268715.1 Acidobacteriota bacterium
CGCGGGGTGAAGTCACAGGCTAGGTGGCAGGAGTCAGAACCTGACGCGCAGCATCTCTCCCCGGGCGTCGAGGAAGTCGGAATCTAGCGCGCTACGCGCTTTTGCTCGAAGGCCCACGCGTCCTGGACGATGGCCTTGATGTGCGAGCGCCGGGGCGTCCACTTTAGTGTCCGCTGCAGCTTGGTGGAATCGGCCACCAGCGTGGCTGGGTCGCCGTCGCGTCGCGGTCCCAGGCTGTAAGGGACCTTCCGGCCGGTTACTTCCTCCACCGCGCGCAGCACTTCCATCACCGTAAAACCGCTGCCGGTTCCAGCGTTGAACGCGTCGGAGGCGCCGCCCTTCAGCAGATGGTCGACCGCCAGGATGTGCGCGTCGGCCAGGTCGGAGACGTGGATGTAATCGCGGATGCAGGTGCCGTCGGGCGTGTCGTAATCGTCGCCGAAGATCGTCACCGGCTGGCCTGTGCGGATGGCGCGGAAGAGCAGCGGGATCAGGTGTGTTTCGGGCTCGTGCTCCTCGCCCAGGCCCGAGTCCGGCTCCGCGCCGCAGGCGTTGAAGTAGCGCAACGCGATGCTGCGGAGTCCGCGAAACTGGTCCATCCAGCCGAGGATCTTCTCCACCATCACCTTCGATTCGCCATACGGGCTGAGCGGTTCAAACGGCATGTCCTCCGTGATGGGCACGCGCGCCGGCATCCCGTACACCGCCGCGGTGGAGGAGAACACCAGGCGGCGGACGCCCGCCTCGGTCATGGCGTTCAACAACGAGAGGCTGCCGCCGACGTTGTTGGTGAAGTAGAGCTCGGGGACCTTGGTGGATTCGCCCACGGCGATGTAGGCGGCGAAGTGGATCACCGCGTCGGTCTGCTGCTCGCGCATCAGCGCGGTCAGGCGCGGGGTGTCGGCAAGGTCCACCACGTGCAACCGCTCCGGCGCGACGTTGTGGCGGTGGCCGCGCGACAAATTGTCGGCCACCTGCACGTTGTGGCCGCGGGCGATGAGCTGGTGCGCGGTGTGCGACCCGATGTAGCCGGCGCCGCCGGTGACAAGAATGTTAGCCATGAGTTCTCATTGACGCCCGTTGCGCCGGGCTCTAAACCGTAATTGTACGATGGCGATGGGGGACGGCATGGAATATAAGAACCTGAAAGTGGCGTTTGAGAAGCCCGTGGCGACGGTGACTCTGAACCGGCCCGAGAAGCGCAACGCGCTCTCACTCGAGTTGATGGAGGAACTGATCGCCGCGCTCGAGCAGGCGGCCGCCGAGGACGGCGTTCGAGCGGTGATTCTCGCGGCCGAGGGGAAGGTCTTCTCGTCAGGCCATGACCTGGGCGAGTTGAGCGGCCGAACGCTGGCCGATTATCGCCGCACCTTCGACGTCTGCACCGCTTTGATGGAGCGGATCCAGTCGATCCCGCAGCCGGTGATTGCGCGGGTGCAGGGCGTGGCCACGGCGGCGGGGTGCCAGTTGACGGCCTCCTGCGATCTGGCCGTCGCTTCGAGCGAAGCACGGTTCGCCACGCCCGGCGTGAAGATCGGCCTGTTCTGTACGACGCCGATGGTCGCCCTGACGCGCGCCATCGGCCGCAAACGGGCCATGGAGATGCTGCTGACCGGAGCGTTCATCGACGCGCGAACCGCCGCCGATTGGGGTCTGGTGAACCGCGTGGTCGAGCCGGACCGGCTGGAGGCGGAAACGTCCGCGCTCGCCGCACAAGTGGCCGCGGCGAGTCCGCTGACCGTCGCCGTGGGCAAGCAGGCCTTCTACACGCAGATCGACCTGGACCAGGCGAAGGCGTACAGTTACGCCAAGGAAGTGATGTCGATGAATGCGCTGGCTGGCGATGCTCAGGAGGGCATTGCGGCCTTCCTGGGGAAACGCCAGCCGTGTTGGACCGGCCGCTAGCGCAACGCTCCGATCTGGTACTGAAGCGAGCTCCACTCCGCCTGGTAGTCGTAGCGCGCGTTCGTGTTGGCGATCAGGGCCGAGGTCAGGTTCAACTGCGCCTGGCTCAGTTCCACGATGGCGCTCAACCCCAGGTTGTAGCGTTGTTGCGCCAGCTCGAGCGCGAGCTTCGCCTGCTCGAGCAGCTTCTCCGTAAGCGAGAGACGATCGTAGCCGGTCTGCGCGTCCAGGTAGGCCACCTGAACGTCGCGCATGACGCGGTTTTCGAAGTCCTTGAGGCTTGCCGCCGCGCCGCGAGCCCGTAACTCCGCTTCCGATCGACGGGCCTTGTAGAGGCCGCCGTTCAGGATCGGGATGTTCAGGTTCATGCCCACGGCGCCGTAATGGTTGGACACCTGCTCGACAGCGGCCGGCGCGACGCCCACCGCCGCCACGGCGCTGACGGTCGGCCTCCAGAGTTCGCCTTCCGCCTTGGCGAAGCGTTCGGTCGCCGCGAGTTCATGTCGCAGCGCGGCGAGTTCCGGACGGTCCTTGAGCGCCGATGCGATCAGCGTCTTATCATCGTCCGGCGGGGCGGCGGGCATCGGCTCGTCGCTCAACTCAAAGCTCCTGCGGCTTGGTTCGGCGATGGCGTTGGCCAGCGCCGCGGTGGACGCCTTCAGGTTGTTTTGAGCGGTGGCGAGCAGCAGTTTCGCCTCCGCCAGATTGACGTTGGCGAAGCTGACGTCGAGGCTCGACTTCAGCGCGTTGCGGGCCAGCGCCGCGATCTGATCGGCCACCAGTTGCCGCGCGGATACGGTCTGCTGGGCCACCTTGAGGACGGCCTGCGCCCGTAATACGCCGAAATAGGCGCCATCCACGGCCAGCAGTGCGGTGGCTCGGGTGGCGTCGGTGTTGTCGAGTTGCGACTGCGCGCGGGATTCGGCGGAGCCCACCAGGTCGGCGGTGCGGCCGAAGTCCGTGATGAACTGGCTGACTCCGACGCCGCTGGCGAAGCGGCTGTAGAGCGCCGGATTATTCAGGGAGCCGGCCGCCAGGCGCGTGCCGTTGTCGGCGCCCACCGCGGTCACGCTGCCGAAGGCCGCCGGCTGGTAAACCGACTTCAACTCCTTCGGGATCTGCCCGTAGGCGTCGGCGGTGAATCGCGCGGCGGCGACCCGTGGGCTGTTCTTCGCGGCCAGTTCCTCCGCTTGCTTGAGCGTCAGCTTCAGCGCGTCCTGGCCGAAGGCGGCGCCCATCATGAGAAACGCGACGGCCCATCTCATGCGGCGGCTCCCATGGCCTTTTCGCGATGCACCGCATAGTAGGCGGCGGGCACCAGGAAGACCGTCAGGGCCACCGACAGCGTCAGGCCGCCGATGATGGCGCGCGCCAGCGGAGCGTAGGCTTCGCTGCCCGCGCCGAGTTTCAACGCCATCGGCATCAGGCCGATGATGGTGGCGAGCGATGTCATCAGCACCGGGCGCAGGCGGACGCGGCAGGCAGTGGCGACGGCGTTGCGCACCGTGTGTCCCTCGCCGCGCAGGTGACGCGTGAACTCCACGATCAGGATGCTGTTGGATACGGCGATGCCGACCAGCATCACCACGCCCATCAGCGACATCACGTTGAGGGTTGTGTCGGTCAGGTACAGGGTCAGGACCACGCCGGCCAAGCCAGGCGGCACGGCCACCAGAATGATGAACGGATCGACGAACGATCGGAACTGCGCCACCAGGATCAGGTACAGCAGCACCACGGAGAGAATCAGGCCGATGGTGAAACTGCGGAAGGAGGCGCGCATGCCCTGCACCATCCCGCGCAGCGTGACGGTCAGTCCGGTGGGTATCTTTTCGCCGGCGATGATGCGGTCGATCGAATTCGCGATCCTGCCCAGATCCTCGTGCAGGGGCCGCACGAAGATATCGATGGTGCGGCGCAGTTGGTAGTGGTCCACCTCGGTCGGCGACTTGATCCGTTGAATGTTGCTGACCATGTCGAGGCGCGTCGGATTGCTTCGAGAAGCGCCCCGCAGGGGGATCGAACGGAGGTCTGTAAGCGAATTCACCTGGGTTTCCGGATACTGAACGGTCAACATGTAGTCGTTGCCGGTCTTCGGATCAATCCAGAAACTGGGCGCGATCATCGTGTTGGAGGTCAGCGCGGTGATGATGTTATTCACCACTTCCTTCTGATCCAGTCCGAGTTCGCTCGCCCGGGTGCGGTCGACTTCGAGTTGCAGCGCAGGGTAGTCGACATCCTGCGGGATGAAGACGTCCGCAACGCCGTCGATCTTGCGGATCTGCGACGCCAGGCGCACCGCCGTGTCGTGCCCTCTTTCGATGTTGGAGCCGGCCACCTGCACGTCGATGGGAGCGGGAAGGCCGAGATTCAGCACCGCGTCCACCAGTCCGCCGGATTGGAAGTAGGCGTTCAACTCAGGCAGGTCAGACGCCAGCCGGCGCTTCACCCGCGACATGTATTCGTAACTGCCCAGCTTGTGGTCCTCTTTCAGACTGACCTGGACAAAGGCCGTGTGCATGGCGGAGTTCGTCGTGTAGATCGCCGAGAAGTCGGGCGTGGAGCCGATGTTGGAGACGATCATGCCGAGGTCTTCGGGCGGCACCACCTTCCGCACCAACTCCTCCACCTTGGCCACTTCATTCTCGGTGACATTGAGCCGGGTGCCCGTCGGGGCCTTCAGATTGATGACGAACTGGCCGGCATCGGTTCGCGGGAAGAACGACAGCCCGAGCAGCGGAAAGACCGCCAGCGAGGCGGCAAACAGCAGCGTGAATGCGCCCAGCGTCGCGATGGGCCGCCACAGCACCTTCGCCACCAGCTTGTCGTAGAAGCGGAGGAACCGCTCGAACTGGTCGTTAAACCACTTGTTGAAGCGCTCGCCGAAACTCCACTTCCTGGCGCGCCTGTGGGTCACGACCACCGGAATTTCCGCCGAGGGAGTGCCGTGATGCGCGGCCGCCTTGATGAAGCGCGCGCAGAACAGCGGCACCACGGTGAGCGCCACCGCGTAGGAGGCGAACAGCGACAGCGCCACGGCCAGGGCCAGGGCGGAGAACAGGAACTTGCTGACGCCGTACAGGAACGTCACCGGAAAGAACACCACCACGGTGGTGAGCGTCGCGGCCAGCACCGGCAAGGCGACCTCGCGGCCGCCCAACTCCGCCGCCACTTCCGGCGATTCGCCTAACTCGAGATGCCGGTATATGTTCTCGAGAACCACCACGGAGTTGTCGATCAATCGCGAGAAGGCCAGGGCGAGTCCGCCCAGCACCATGCTGTTGATGGAGCCTCCGCCCATCGACAGGGCGATGAACGCCGCCAGCGCCGACAGCGGAATCGAGAAGAAGACGGCGACGGTGGCCCGCATGCTTCCCAGGAAGACCAGGATCATCACCGAGGTGAGAAACAGGCCGACGCCGCCTTCGTGCAGCAACGTCTCGATCGCGGTCTTGACGAAGCGCGACTGATCGAACACCACCTTGCTGACTAACTGCGAGGGTACGTCGAACAAGTGACCCAGCGCCGACCGGACGCCTTCCACCACCGCGATCGTGTTGGTGTCGCCGCCCTGCTTCAACACGGGCAGGTAGACGGAACGCTGCCCGTCGACGCGGACCACGTTCGTCTGAATCTGCTGGGAGTCCTTGGCGTAGCCGATGTCGGCCACGCGGACGGGCGCGTCGTTCACCACCTTGAGCGGCAGGTTGTCGATCTCCGACACGCTCTGAAGCTGACTGTTGGTGTAGATGTTATAGTCGAACGGCCCGATCTGCGCGTGCCCAGCGGGGAGGATCAGGTTCGACTCGTTCACCGAACGAACCACGTCCATCAGGCTGAGATGGTGGGCCTCCAGCTTGAAGGGGTCGGCGTAGACCATGATCTGGCGGTAGCGTCCCCCGAACGGCTGCGGAACGGAAGCGCCCGGAACGCTGGCGATCTGGTTGCGAACCTGAAACTGGGCCAGGTCTCGCAGCGCCGTCTCATTCAGCCCCTCGCCCTTGAACGTAACCAGGCACACCGGCAGACTGGAAGCGTCGAACTTCAGCACCACCGGCGGCAATGTTCCGGGCGGCAGGCGCCGCAACTGGGCCATCGCGAGGTTCGAGATGGTGGTCACCGCCGAGTCGGGATTCGTGCCCGGCTGGAAGTACACCTTGATGACGCTGACGCCCGGCAGCGAGCGCGACTCGATATGCTCGATGCCGCTGCCCAGCGTGAAGAAGCGTTCGAAACGGCTGGTGATGTCGGTCTCGATCTGTTCGGGCGGCATGCCGGAATAGAACGTCGCCACCACCACCACCGGAATGTTCATCGACGGAAACATGTCCACCGGCATGCGCGACAGGCTGGTGACGCCCACCACCGCGATGAACAGACAGATGACGACGATGAAGTAGGGATTTCGGATCGCAAAGCGGGACATGGGTGATTATTCCGCCTTGATCGGCGCCATCTCCGTCACTTTCGGCACAACCTGTTGGCCCTCGGCAAGCTGGCTGCGATTGCCGATGGCGATCAGGTCGCCGGCGTCCAGTCCCGATTCGATTTCGGCGAAATTAGCGGTCTCCAGGCCCAGGCGGACGCGCCGCACCTCGACACGGTTGTCCTTGGTGACCACGTACACGACGGGCTCCTTCCCGGTGCCGCCGATGGCGGTGACGGGAACCACCAGCGCCTGGTCGCGGTGCTCCAGGGTGAGGTTCACCTCGGCGTACATTCCGGGAATCAGGGTGAGGTTCGCATTGGGCACGTCCACTTCGGTGTCCATGGTGCGCGTATCCGTCTGCACGCGGTCGGCGAACCGCGCCACCCGCCCGGGGAAGCTTCTATGCAGCGACGGCGCCGACACCATCACCGTGGACCCGATCTTGATCGAGGGCACCGCCGACTCCGGCACCGGCAGAATCAGTCGTAGCAGGGTGTTCTCCGACAGCCGGACCAGCGGCATGGCCTGCGTCTGCGAACTGGTTCCCGCCTGAATCATCGAGCCCGTGTTGGCGAAGCGTTTCGTGATGACGCCCGCAAACGGCGCGGTGACTCGCATGTAGTTGTTCAGCGTCTGGGTCTTGGCCAACTCGGCTTGCGCGACGCGGACCTGCTCCTGGTCGGCCGCCAGGCTCGATTTCGCCGCGGCCACCTGGGCCTCGGCGACCAGGTCGCGCCCATGGGCGTCGTCCACTTCCTGCTGCGCGATCAGGCCGGGCTTCTCCTTCATCACGCCGGCCAACCGCGTGTAGGACAGGTGCGCGATGTCGTGCGCCGATTGCGCGCGCTGCAACTCCTCCTGCGCGCGGCGGACGTCCGCGCTGGCCCTCTGCAGGGTGGCTTTACCCCGCGCGAGGTCGTCGGCCATTTCCGGCGCCTCGAGCACGGCCAGCAGTTGTCCCTGCCGGACGCGATCGCCGATATCAACGTTGATGTTCTTGACGTATCCGGCCACCTTCGCCATCACGTCAATTTCCTGAAACGGCCTGAATTCGCCGGTGAGAACCAGGCTTCTCGAGAGGTCCTGAAGTCCAGCCCGCGCCACCGCCACGGTAGGGGCGTCCGGAACAGAAGCAGCTTCCACCGTTTTCTGCCGGCTGCAGGCGCACAGTCCTCCAAGGGTCACAACCGCGGTTGCGTACAAGAGATGCTGAGGGGTCATTCTAGTCCTGACTAATGGTAAACGAGAGCGATTCTGATACGATCGGCATTCGAGGATTTGGAGGGATCACCAGGCTATAGGACCTTCTGT
Organism: Acidobacteriota bacterium; assembly: GCA_018268715.1. Classification (GTDB taxonomy): domain Bacteria; phylum Acidobacteriota; class Terriglobia; order Bryobacterales; family Bryobacteraceae; genus TMP-7. The sequence goes on from JAFDVZ010000029.1 coordinate 7,646, forward strand.
TAAGTAGAACCCCCTCCGTCGGTTTTCAACACAGTGTCACCGTTAATGATGACGAGTACGAGCTTTCGTAACAGGCTTTCGCGACGTTCCTTCGCGGCCGCGGCGGCGGGGGCGGCCGCGTCGCTCGGCGGGGAGGCCGCGCGCCGGCCGAACATCCTGTTTATCATGCCGGATCAACTGCGGGCCGCGGCTCTCGGCTCGATGGGCGATCCGAACGCGGCCACGCCGAATATCGACCGGCTCGCCTCCGAAGGCGTGCTGTTGCGCAACACCATCGCGAACACGCCGGTGTGTTGCCCGGCTCGCGCGAACATACTGACGGGCCGGTATGCGCACCGCAACGGGATGGTCGCCAACGACCTGCGCCTGCGTGAGTCGGAAACGACGCTGTCCCAGGCGCTGGCCGCCGCGGGCTATCGCACCGGTTTCATCGGAAAGTGGCACCTGGACGGCGGTCCCCGAATGCCCGGGTTCGTACCACCCGGCCCGCGCCGTCACGGCTTTGAGTACTGGGCCGCCAACGAATGCAGCCACTCCCACTTCAGCACGCAGTACTTCCGCGATTCGCCGGAACCGATCCCGATCCGGAAGTTCGAGGCGGAGGCGTGGGCCGACCTCGCCATCGGATTCCTGCGCGAATCCTCGCGCGCCGCCGCCCGGCCCTTCTTCCTTACCGTGCAGATGGGGCCCCCGCACGACCCCTACAAGGCGCCGCCCGAGTATTCGCGCCGCTTCGATCCGGCGAAGCTTCGCGTGCGGCCCAACTGGCGCGAGGGCGTCACCGGCGGCGGCCGCGCCGACCTCGCGGAATACTACGCGATGCTCGCCGCGGTGGACGATCAGGTGGGCCGCCTGATGCGGGCGCTCGATGACTACGGCCTGCGCAACGACACCATCGTGCTGTTCTCCTCCGACCACGGCGACATGCTGGGCTCGCAAGGGCTGCGGCTGAAACGAAAGCCGTGGGAGGAATCGATCCACATTCCTGGCATCGTTCGCTATCCGCGCCGGATTCGCGCGGGCCGAACAAGCGATGGCATCTTCACGCACGTCGACTTCGCCCCGACGTTGCTCGCCATGGCGGGCGTCGCCGCGCCGTCGACGATGCAAGGTGCTGACCTGTCCGGGCTGTTGACGGGAACCGCGAGCCTTGGACCGGATTCGGCCTTCCTCCAGATCTTCGGGCCCTATCGAGGCGACGGGACCGAAGGGGGATGGCGGGGCGTCCGCACGTCGCGCTACACGTACGCGCGCTACCAGAACCGCCCCTGGGTCCTGTACGACCTGGAACGCGACCCGTATCAGTTGCGCAATCTGGCGGACAACAAGAAGCTGGCGGGGGAACTGGACCGCGAACTCGCGCGATGGATGGAGCGGACCGGCGACAGTTGGAGCAACGACTGGACGGCGCTGGTGGAAGACGACAGCCGCCTGTTCCGCGACAAGACCTATTACACGGTGGGCGAATACCTGGCCGAACACAGCGGCCGTTGAATCCTGGACGGCGCGTAGGATAGGCTGTTCTCACCGCCTATGAACCGCCGCAAATTCTTCTCGAATTCGAGCGCCGCGATTGCGCTCGGCGTCGGGCTCGCCCCGACCGCCACGCCTTCCAGGCGCGCACTGATGAAGCTGGGATGCCAGAGCGCTCCCACCACCGACGAACATCTGAAGTACTTCGCTCGCTACGGCGTCAGGAATATCTGCGGCTATCCGGAAATCGCCGACGGCCGGCTGTACGCCACCGTCGACGAGTTGAAGCGGATGGTCGAACTGGCGCATTCCAACGGCGTTTCGGTGGATTGCCTGGCGCCGCCGTTCCTCGGCTCGAGCCATGTGGACAAGGAGAAGCACGCCTCCATCATGCTCGCGCAGAGCCCCGAGCGCGACGGCGACATCGAGTCGATGCAGACGCTCATCCGCAACTGTGCGGCGGCGGGCGTACCGTCGATCAAGTACAACATGAGCCTGCTCGGCGTGCTGCGCACGGAGCGGACCAAGGGCCGCGGCGACGCAACCTACAGCACCTGGCGGCTGCGCGAGGCCAAGCCTCCCACGCCGGTGACGCGCGCCGGCGTGGTGAACGCCGAGCAGTTCTGGGAGCGCATCACCTACTTCCTGGACCACATCATTCCGGTGGCGAACGAGTACAAGATCCGGATGGCCTGCCATCCGCACGACCCCGGCGTCCCGCCCGAAGGCTACCAGGGCGTGACGCGCGTGCTCGGCACGGTGGACGGTTTGAAGCGCTTCGTCTCCATTCGCGAGAGTCCCTATCATGGCCTGAACTTCTGCCAGGGCACGGTGTCGGAGATGTTGCAGGATCCGGGCAAGGAGATCTACGACGTCATTCGCTACTTCGGCTCGCGCAAGAAGATCTTCAACGTCCACTTCCGCAACATCCGCGGCAAGCGCGACGATTTCGTCGAGGTGTATCCGGACGAGGGCGACATCGACCTGGTGAAGGCGATCAAGCTGTACCGCGACCTGGAATACCCGTATCTGTTGATGCCGGACCATGTGCCGGTGGCGCCGGGCGATCCGCGGGGCCTCCAATCGTTCGCCTTCTGCTACGGCTATATCCGCGCCCTGATACAAGGCTTGGATCAGATGGCGTAGCGGCGCGCTGATAGAATCGTGGCAGATCATGAGCACTCAAAAGAAGGGCCTGTTCATCACCAACGACGGCTCAAACGTCATGTTCACGTTCATCCTTGTCAGTTCCCTGTTTTTCTTATGGGGATTCTGCAACGGAATGATCGACGTGATGGACAAGCACTTCCAGGAAGAGCTGGGGTTGAGCAAGGCGCAATCGGCCTGGGTGCAGTTCGCCCACTATCTCGGCTACTTCCTGATGTCGATCCCCGCGGGATGGCTGGCGAGCAAGCTCGGCTATAAAGGCGGCATCATCGCGGGATTGCTGCTGGTGGCGGTAGGCGGCTTCTGGTTCATTCCGGCAACGCAGATCAACGCGATGGTGAAGGGCGGCTCGGTGTCGCCCACCTCCGCGTTCGTCGCCTTTCTGGCGGGCGTTTGCGTGATCGCGACCGGCCTGACGTTCCTCGAGACGATCGCCAACCCGTACACGACGGTGCTCGGCGACCTGCGTTACGCCGCCACGCGCATCAACCTGGCGCAGTCCTGCAATGGCGTGGGCTGGATTCTGGGGCCGATCGTCGGCGGCATGTTCTTCTACGGCAAGGACGCGGCTGGCCGCAGCACGGGCAGCGAGACGTTGTACATCCCCTACGCCGGCATCGGCGTGGGCGTGATCCTGATCGCGGTGATCTTCTACTTCGCCAACGTCCCCGACATTAAGATGGAGGACGACTACCATTTGGACGACTCCGCCGGCAGCGCGTCGCACTCCATCTGGTCGCATCCCCACTTCGTGATGGCGGTGGTGGCGCAGTTTCTGTACGTCGCGGCGCAGGCGGGGATTTTCAGTTTCTTCATCAACTACATGACCTCGGAGGTCCCGCCGATCCCGGGCTCCTGGGGCGGCGCGTCCGGATGGCTGCACAGCCTGGTGGAGACCAACCGCGCCGGCCTGTTGAGCATCAGCAATCAAGGCGCGTCGACGCTGGCGTCGATCGGTTCGACGTGTTTCCTGATCGGCCGGTTCACGGGCGCGGGATTGCTGCGGAAGTACTCGGCGCACAAGATTCTCGGCATCTACGGAGCGGCGAACGTCCTGGTGACGTTGTTGATCTTCCTGAAGCTCGGCTGGCTGTCGGTGCTGTGCGTGTTCCTCAGCTACTTCTTCATGTCGATCATGTTCCCGACGATCTTCGCGCTGGGGATTTTCGGATTAGGCGCGCGGGCGAAGACGGCTTCGGCCTACATTGTGATGGCGATCATGGGCGGCGCGCTGATGCCGAAACTGATGGGCTGGGTGGCCGACACGTGGGACATGTCGCGAGGCTTCATCGTCCCGATGTTCTGCTTCATCTTTGTGGCCTACTACGGCTTCAACTGGCCGAAGTTCAGCAAGGCGGAGTCGTTGAGCGGAGTTAAGGTCGGATCGGGCCACTGACCCGTTCGATTTTGGACCGATCCACGGCTCTTAGCGAGAGTCCAGGCATAATTGGGGCGCCGGACGCCTGATTTCCAAACGAAGCCACTCGTGGCGGCGGCGCCCGGCCCGGGTGTCGGCAGAAGCGCCCGGCCTATCCCTTAATCCCCTCGAAGGCCTTTTCGATTTCCTTCTGAACCTGGGGACTCACCGGCGTGAGCGGCAGACGCACCGGCCCGCCGTAATACCCGTTCAGATCCATCGCGTACTTGAGCCCGGGAATGCCGAACCGCGTGGTCACGGCCTGGGCGGCGCGGATAATCCGGCCCTGCCAGTCCTTGGCCGCGTCCGTGTCACGAGTCCGGTGCGCTTCCCAAATCGTGATGCAGGCGTACGGGGCCGCATTGGCGAAGGCCAGCACCGCGCCCACCGCGCCCACCGCCAGAGACGGCGCCAGGGTCGGAGCCGACCCCACCAGCACCTGGAAGCCCGGCTTCACTTCGCGGATCATCTGCATCACCTTCTCGAGGTTGCCCGAACTCTCCTTGATCGCGATGATGTTGGGATGCTCGGATAACTGGCACACCGCGTCGACCGAGATATCCACGCCAGTGGTCTGCGGCCAGTTATAAATCATCAGCGGTATCTTCGACTGATCCGCCACCGATCGGAAGTACAGCACCTGCGCGGCCGTGTTATTCAGCAGCGTCTTGTAATAGTGCGGCGTCCGCACCATGGCCGCCTTATACCCGATCTCGGCCGCGCGATTGGTCAGAGCCACCGTCTCGCGAACGCTCTCGACGCCCGTGCCCGCAATCAGCAGCTTGCTCGAGGCGGCGTACTGCGCCACCCACTCCCACAGTTGGATCTTCTCCTCGGGAGTCAGCATGACGCTCTCGCCCGTGGATCCGCATACGACGTAGCCGGAAAGCGTCGTCAGGTTCCACTTCTCGACGTTGTGCTGCACCTTGACCTTATACAGGTCGCCTTTGTGATCGAACGGAGTCGCAATGGGAGGGAAAATACCTTGGAGTTTCATAGAGACACGAAAGGGGCGGGTGTTGGGACCCGCCCCTCCTCACTAACTGACAAACCGGAACCAGTTACTTCGTCGTGAACGTGATGACGAGGGTATACAGTGCGAGCGATTCGATCAGCGCCAGGCCCAGGATCAGGGCGAAGCGGATGCCCGCCGCGGCTCCGGGGTTGCGCGCCATCGCTTCGGCTGCGCCGGCGACGGCCTTTCCCTGCGCGAGACCGCACAGGCCGGACGCGAACGCCATGCCGAGCACGGCGGCCACGGGCTGACTGATTGCACTACCGCTGCCATCGGCCGCGAAAATCGGCGTGGCCAGCAGGAACAGAACCGCTAAAAGCAGAAGGGACTTTTTGGTCATCTTCTGACTCCTTTCTATTAAGATCGCCCTCAGGAGGTGGTTGACGGCGTGGCTTGGGAGCCCGCCGCCCTCACACTGGAGCGGAGAACCGTTGTTAATGCTCGTGAGCCACGGCGCCGCTTACATAGATCATCGTGAGCAACGCGAAGATGTAAGCCTGCAGGAACGACACGAACACGTGCAGTCCCATGAACACCGCCGGAGCGATCAGGAACGTCAGCTTCAGGAACGCGATGGTCACCTGCTCGCCCGCGAACATGTTGGCGAAAAGACGGATGGTGAGCGAGAGCGGCCGGGCCATGTGGCTGACCAGCTCGATCGGCACCATCAACGGCGCGAGCGCCGGCATCGGACCGGCGAAATGCTTCAGGTACGTCCCGATGCCCTGCTCGCGGAATCCCCAGAAGTTGTAGTAGAGGAACGTCGCGATGGCGCATCCGCAGGGCACCCAGGGGAACATCGTGGGCGACTCGAACGCCGGAATAATACCGATCAGGTTGCAGGTCAGGATGAAGATGAACAGCGTCCCGAAATAGGGCAGGTACTTGGCGGGATGGTGGATGCCGGTGTCCTCGGCGGTGTCGCCCAGGAAGCCCCAGACCACTTCGACCAGATGCTGCATGCGGCCCGGCTTGTCCACTGAAAGACCGCCTCGAATCACGGCCACCATGACCATGATCAGCAGCACCACCAGCAACTCCGTGGTGAGCCAGTTCTCCCAGGGGCGCGCCGGATTGTGCGCCTGCAGATTGAACAGTCCCAGGATCGTGTTCGCGACGCCCGCGAGATAATCGTTAAAAAGGCGAGTAAGCCAAAGTTCGTGTTCCGTCATGGTCGGGTAGTAAGCAGCTCGTAGAGAATCTCCACAAGCACGGCGGCAACGGACATAAACAGACCCGCGAAAATCGCGGTCAAACTGACCTCAAAGAATCTGATTATACCAAAGCACGCCCCGGCCAGAATCAGATATCGGAATCCTAAACCCGCCGCCGACCCCGCGCTGGAGCCCGCTTCGCCGCCCACCCCGGCCGCCACGCTCTTCAGCCGCCGCAGGTTATAGACCGAGGCCGCCGCGCACACCGCGCATCCGGCGCCCGCGCGCCACCCCTCCCGCACCAGGAAAAACAACGACGCCGCGATGGCCAACGTCAACGCAATCCCGTCCAGGCGCCGAAGCGCGCGATCGTAGAAGGCGGCGTCCTCGCTCACGAGTCTTTCGTATCCTTGAGCAGCGTCCGCACCACCTCCAGGGTTCCGCCGGCGACGCCCAGAATCAGAAACACGATTGCCAGAAAGCCGGTGTGAAACGCCTTGTCAAGCAGGTAGCCGATCACATAACCCGCAAACGCAGCGCTCGGGGGCGCCATGGCGAGCGAACTGTACTTTCCCACCAGGGCCATCACATTGTCGCGTTTCTCAGCCATCAGCCCTCTTTCGGAGCAGAATCCCGGCCGCCGCCTCCGCGGCCTCCTTCATGAGAAAGCCCATCTTGGCGTGCGACGGCGCCATGTCGGGCGCGACGCCGCATTCCTCCAGCGCCTCGCTGGTGGTCGGACCGATGGAGGCCACCATGGCGCGTCGCAACCCCTCGCGCACGCCGTCCTCGACGCCCAACTCCGCCGCCACTCGCAGCAGGTGTACGATCTGAACCGCCGTGGTGAACAGCACCACGTCAAACTCGCCGGCCGCCAGGCGTCGCGCGGCCTGCTGGAGCGGTTCGGCATCCTCGGGAAGATCGTATTGGTACACCCAGACGGGCGTCACCTCGGCGCCGCGCGCGCGCAACCCCTGGTGCAACTCAACGCTCTCCCGCCCGTACTGCTGCACCGCGATCCGTCGCTCGGGGCGGCCCTCTATCGCCGCCAGAACCTCGCGCCAGGTGTTCGGCTCCGGGGCGCTGACGGTCACGGGCGCGCCCAACTCGCGCAACGCGCCGGTCGACTTCGGCCCTCGCGCGACGACGGTGATCTTCTTGAGCGCCTCGGCGAAGGCGTCGGCCGGATAACGGGTCGCCAGCACCCGATTCAAGGCCCGCGTCCCGACCCCCGTCAACAGGATCATCATGTCGAAGCCGCCCGCAAACAGCCGCTCGGCGAAGGCGAAGGCGTCCTGATTGGACTCCAGCGGCGCCTCCCGCAGCGACGGCGCGACGAACGGCTCGCCGCCCTGCCTGCGGATCAACTCCGCGATCTCGACGGCGCGCCGAGACTCGAGCGCCAGCACTCTCAGTCCGTCGAACGGCATACGTCCACTCTAGCAGCGCGTCCGGTCCAGACCGCAATCCCGATCAACGTGAATGTGCCCACCGTGTAGGCGGCCCACAACCCCGACAACACCGTCGAATTGATCCACCACGGCTTGTCGATCGCCAGCCGGTCGAACACGATATAGGACCAGCGCCCCAGCGGAAACGCCGCCAGCCGGCCCGTCGCGGAGTAGGTGATGAGGCCCGCGTAATACGGCATTAACACCACATGCAGCCCATACAGGTCGAGAGAGCCGAAAGCGAACGCCGGGATCGCGATCGATCCGGGCAGAACACCCCGGAATCCGTACACCGCCAGGCACGCTCCGGCCGCGGCCAGGCAGCACAGATACCAGCCCGGCGTCACCGCCAGTCCGCCCGTTCGCACGTCTTCGAGCCCCTCCCAGGCAAGCGCCGCCATCACCGCCACATGGAACCCAACCAGGATCCACACCGGCGGCTTCCAACGGCGGCCCGTGCGCGACAATCCGAACACCGCCGCCAGCAGCATCAGCAGCATGAGCCGGTACACCCAGCTCCGCAGCCCCAGGAAACTGCCGTTCCCCGACCACACCAGCGTGTTCCAGGTGAAGTCGGCCGCGCGGATCCATTCCACTTTGCCGATGGCGCCGAACACGCCCATGGTCGTCTTGGCGGCCGGCTGCGCCCAATCGAAGGCGTACCACCATCCCGCCAGCAGCCCCGCGATTCCCACCGTGACCAGCGCCAGCTTCCACCGCCGCGCCAGCCCGAGCGCCATCACGAACACCGCCGGAACCACCACAAAATGCGGCTCGGCCAGCAGCGCGAAGCCGAGCAATAGCCCGCACCACACCGCATGCACGGTCTCTTCGACACGCAGCGCCGCCAACGCCAGCGCGGTCCCCAGCAGCAGCGACACCGGTTCGGGCCCCACGTGAGCCACATTCATGGCCACCTCCGGCATGGCCGCCAGCGCCGCCGCCGCGCACAGTCCCGCGGCGTGATTCTCCAGCACCGAACGCGCCAGCAGATAGCCGAGCGGTATCGCCAGCGTCGCCATCAACACATTCGCCACGCGCAGCAGAAACACACGATTCAGCAGGCTCATCGACCCCGCGAGTTCATAGAAAGGCCGTAGCAGCCAGTAGTACAAGGGTCCGCGACGCGTGCTGTACACCGGCGGGATGCCGCCCGGTTCGGAGCGCCATGCCGTGGGAAGATCGCGCAGGGCCGCCGCGCGCCTCTCGCGAGCCGACTCCGAAAGGCCCCAGAACTCATCGTGGCTGATCGCCGCCGGCACGAAACCGACGAACCCGCGCGGCAGCGGGGCCAACCGCAGCGAGCTTTCGATCTCGCGCGAGATCGGCGGATGGGCGGGCGGCAGCGCCGCGCCGGAGGCCACCGCCTCCAACGCCGCCACCGAACCATGTTCGTCGAAGCCCTCCCACAACGGTGTGGCGCAGGCGTAGAACAACCCTCGCGCGAAAAAGCACAGGCAGATCGCGCCCACGACGCGCCAGCGATCGGATGGGTTGAACACGAGACTTGTACTCAGCCTATCATCTGAGCGCCACGAGCCCGCACCGCTTGCGGCCTACACGCGCAGTTCGTAGTTCCAGCCCCGCATGCCGTCGATGATGCGGGCGCGGATGACGCCCACCTCGTCGCTCGACAACGTGCGATCGGCCGCTCCTACGGTCAGGCGGAACGACACGCTCTTGGTCCCTTCGGCCAGCGGCGCGCCCGCGTACTCGCGCAGAAACTCGATCGCCAGCAGATCCACGCCGCCAAGCGTCGTCAACTGCCGCTCGATCCACCCCACCGGCCGCCGCAGCTCCGTGATCACGGACAAATCGAACGCGCTCGCCGGCAGCCGCCGGATCTGCGTGTACTTCTGCATGCGCGGCAGCAGCCGTTCCAGCGCCCCCAGGTCGATGTCGAGCACCGCCGCCCGTCCCGTCTCGACAAAGGAGGGATGAAACTCGAACAGCCGGCCCACGGTCTCGCCGCCGATCTTCAGCCGGCCCGTGCGCGCCGGGTGCTCGTAGGCGAGCGCCTCGCCGGCCTCCACCTCGATGGTCGAAGCCAGGCACTGCGCCACGCGCTTCAATTCAAACAACCCCTCTCGGCCGTCGCCCGCCTTCGCGTAAACAGCGGCGGCCAGGTGAGCCGTCTCCTCCGGCAGCCCTTCGGCCCGCTTGTGGATCTCCTGCCCGATCTCAAACAGGCGGAAGGAATCGAAGTGCCGCGCGTTGTCGAGCACGTTCTTCCACACGCCCGGAATCAGGCTCTTGCGCAGCAGGTTCTGTCCCACCGCGATGGGATTGGACACCCGCACCAGGTCCGCGTGCCCGAACTTCTCGGCCGTTTCATCGCTGACAAACGAGTAGTTGTAGACCTCGGTGAAGCCCTCGTCGGTCATCAACTCGCGCACGCGGCGATGATAGCGGCGCTCTTCGTTGGTGGGCGGAACGGTGGCCGCCACCATCGGAGGACGCGGCGTAATCGACCCATAGCCGATCATGCGGCCCACTTCCTCCACCAGGTCGTCCTTGATCGCAATGTCCTTGGTGGAGCGCCAGGAGGGAACGGTCACCAGGAACACGCCGGGCTCGGGCTCGGCGACGCCGAACTCGATCGATTCGAGGATCCGCCGGACCTCGTCCTTCTCCACCGCGCGGCCCAGCTTGCGATACAACCATTCGAGCGGCAGCGTGATCGGCTGGGGCGCCGGTTTCGGCCGCCAGGCGTCGGCGAGCCCGCCCACCAGACGGATGCCGGGCGAAACCTGCTCGAGCAGCTCGATGGCCCGCGCCAGCCCGCGCAGCGTATTGGCCGGATCCTGCGCCTTCTCGAAGCGCATGGAAGCGTCGGTGCGCAGCTTCAGCGCCGAGGAGGTGCGCCGCACATTCGACGCCATGAAGTTCGCGCTCTCAAGCACGATGCGCGTCGTAATCTCGGAGATCGCGCTCTCGCCCCCGCCGATAACGCCCGCGATCGCGATCGGCCCGCCGGCGTCCGCGATCACCGTATTCGACGGCGTCAGATCGTAGGTCTCTCCGTTCAACGCCAGGATGCGTTCGCCCGACCGCGCCGGCCGCGCGAAAATCGTATCGCCGCGCAGCTTATCGGCGTCAAAGGCGTGCATGGGCTGCGCCAGCTCCGCCATGACGAAGTTCGTCACGTCGACGATGTTGTTGATCGAATTCAGCCCCACCGCCTCCAGCCGGCACTGCAACCACAGAGGCGACGGCCGCACCGTGACATTCTCAAACACGAGCGCCGAGTACCGTGGACACAGCGTGTAGTCTTCGATCTCCACCTTCACGGGCGCGGCGCCCGCGGGGATGCGGCTCAACCGGGCGGGCTCCTTCAGCTTCGCCCCGGCGATGGCCGCTGCCTCGCGCGCCATGCCGTGATGGCCCCACAAATCCGGCCGATGCGTCAGCGACTTATTGTCGATCTCGATCACCGCGTCCGGCCCCGGCTCGAACACGTCGCCCGCCAGTTCGAGAATCCCCGAATGATCGCGATTGACGCCCAGCTCGTAGCCGCTCGCCAGCATGCCGTCGCTCTCGACGCCGTCCACCACGCGCTTACCGATCGTCATCGACCCGAGCTCGGTCCCCGGCGGAACGTACGCCGTCACCATCCCGGCCCGGCAGTTCGGCGCGCCGCACACCACCGTCCGCCGCCCGTAGCGACCCGCGTCCACCACGGCCTTGCGGTTATGGCTACCCTCGATGGGCTCGGCCGAAAGCACCTTCGCCGCCGCCACCCGGGCAAGCCATGGCGCGAACGTCTCCACGCCGTCGCACTCGGCGGTCTTCATCGTGATGAGCTGGCCGAGCTTCACGGGATCGGCCGCCAGGCCGTCCACCAGCTCGCAAAGCCAGTTGTATGAGAATTTCATGGCTCAGAACTGATTCAGGAACCGCAGGTCGCCGCCCAGCAGCAACCGTATGTCGTCGATCGCGTACCGCATCATGGCCAGGCGCGTCAGCCCCAGGCCGAAGGCGAAACCGTTCCACTGTTCCGGATCGATGCCGCTCATGCGCAGCACGTTCGGATTCACCAGGCCGCACGGCAACAGCTCCACCCAACCGCTCTGCTTGCACACCGGGCATCCCGGACCGCCGCAGATCAGGCACTGTATGTCGAGCTCGAAGCCCGGCTCGACGAACGGGAAGTAGCCCGGCCGCAGCCGCACCGTCACCTCGCGCCGGAAGATCGAGGTGAGCAGCGTCTTCATAAAGAAGATGAGGTGCGCCACGCTCACGTCCCGGTCCACCATCATGCCCTCGAGCTGATAGAACGTGTGCTCGTGGGAGGCGTCCACTTCCTCGTTGCGGAACACGCGGCCCGGCGCGATCATGCGCAGCGGCGGCCCCAACTTCCGCATCCCGCGCACCTGCACGGGCGAGGTGTGCGTGCGCAGCAGATTGCCGTCGGTCAGCCAGAAGGTGTCCTGCGCGTCGCGCGCCGGATGGTCGCCTGGGATGTTCAGCGCGTCGAAGTTGTGCTCCTCGGTCTCCACCTCCGGCCCGTCGAGCACGGTGAAGCCCATGGAGATGAACAGATCCTCGATCTCGGTCTGAATCAGGGTGACCGGGTGCAGGCTGCCGCGGCGAGGCGGGGGCGCGGGCAGCGTCAGGTCCAGCCATTCCGAATCGAGCCGGGCGGCCAGCGCGGCCGAGGCGAAGGCGGCCTTGCGCGATTCGAGCGCCGTTTCCACCTCCTGCTTCACCGCGTTCAACAGCTTGCCCATGCGCGCCCGCTCCTCGGGCGCCATCTTGCCAAAGTCCTTGCTGACGCCGGCCAGCAGACCCTTGCGCCCCAGCACCTCGACGCGCACCGCTTCGAGGTCGGCCTCGACGGCGGCGGCGGCGATGCGCTCCAGCGCGCGGTCCCTCGCGCCAGCTATCACTTCATCGTTGGGATTCATTTTCGCCCGGCTAGGCTCCGTAGTGTTCGAGCGTCTCGACCATCGCCGCATGCCCCTTGGTCAATGCAAGGTCGAGAGCGTTCTGGTTGTTGTCGGCGCGCGCGCTCACATCGGCGCCCGCCGCGATCAGCAGATTCGCGAGCGCCACGTCGCCGTTCTGGGCGGCGGCGTGCAGTGCGGTCCAACCGCCGTGCTGGCGCGCGTTCACCCACGCCCCCCGCTCAAGCAGCAGGCGGACAATCTCGGCGTGGCGTCCGGCCGCGGCCGCGTGCAGCGGCATGTTCTGCATCGCGTTTTCCGACCGTTCGTTGATCTTCGCCCCCGCCCCGATCAGCGCCTCCACGCACTCCACGCAGCCGAAAAAGGCGGCCAGGTGCAACGGCGTCCAACCATCGGGACTCAGCGAATTCACGCTCGCGGGCGTTTCCGCCGCCAGCGTCCGCACCTGGTCGGCGCGCCCGGACATCGCCGCCGAGTAGATGTCGAACCGCGCCCCGGCGCCCACCAGCAGCGCGACGATATCCGGCTTGCGATGGTACACGGCCACGGTGATCGCCGGCAGCCCGGCGTCGTCGGTGGCGGAGGCGAGCGCGGGATTCTCCCCCACCATCCTTCCGACGGCCCCCGCGTCACCGGCGCGAATCGATTCGAAAAGCTGCTTCATTCTCTATGCGGCCGGCACGAACAACGACTCGGCTTTCTGCACCTCGACCGCCAGGTGGTTGATGTAGAGCAGCAACAGCGATTCCGGAAACTGCTCCTTGAAGTGGGCGTGAACCCGCTCGCGCCAGCCTTCTGTCAGATACGTCGTCGCGTCCAGGTCCTTGGCGAAGAAGCCGTCCTCGTTGGGAATCTCGAGGAATCCCAGCACGGCGACGATCAGGTCCATGTGCGAGACCAGGATCGCCTGCGCCAGTTCGGTGGAGAACTCCTCGTCGCGCTCCTCGATGCGTCTCCAGGCCGACGGCGCGGCCTTGCGCAGCGTCTCGGTGTTCAGCTTCTGCACCCGCAGCCGGGCCTTGACGCGCTCGTACAATTGGAAGGTCTTGAGTTTCCCCAGGGAAACGGCTCGTAGCAGTTCCCGGAATCGTTCCTCGCCGAGCCCTGCAAAAATGTCGGAAACCTGCATGAATACACCAGTTTAGCGCAGCTTGCACGCCCGCGCGCCGCGCCGTCGTATCCTACAATTTGCCGCGAAATGTTCGCGTTCGGGCGGCGTCCTCCAGGCAACCAGTGCAATTCCACGACTTCGATAACGCCTATGTCGAACGGCTTCGGGATGCCGACCCGGAGACCGAGCGGCATTTTATCGAGTACTTCACTCCCCTGCTCCGCCTCCGCCTTCGACGCCGCGCCGACTCCCCCCAGCGCATCGACGACATCCGCCAGGAGACTTTCCTCCGCACCTTCCGCGCCATCCGCTCCGGCGGCCTCCGCCAACCCTCCGGACTCGGCGCCTTCGTCCTCCGCATGGGCGATAACGTCGCCTACGAGATGAACCGCCGCGAATCCCGCGTGCAACCGATTCCCGAAGGCGCCCCGGAAGCCCCCGAATCCCGCCCCGGCGCCGAAGCCGACCTGATCACCGAGGAGCGCAAGGACATGGTCCGCGACGTCCTCAAGGGCCTGAAGCAGCAGGATCGCTCCCTGCTCCGCGCCATCTTCTTCGACGAGCGCGACAAGGACGAGGTGTGCCGCGAACTCGGCGTCGACCGCGATTATCTCCGCGTCCTGCTCCATCGCGCCAAAGGCCAGTTCAAACGCGAGTTCCTGCGCCGCGCCGCAGCCGGCTAGCACCGCGATCTTTCCATAAGAAGCTAAGATTCGCCGGGATTCCCTCCGATATGCAAGTCAGATGCTGCACGCCATCATCCTGGCCGTCGGAAAGGAGTCCGCTGAAGCGATGGTCCGCATCGTCCAGCGGAGCGGGCACATCAAAGTGGATTCGGTCTTTGCGCCCGCCGAATCGGCCCATCATTTTGTATTGAAGCTGAACGGCCTCAGTCCGGAGTTGGTGCTGATTGAGATGGGCGACGACCGGAACGCCTCCTATTGCAGTCTGGTGCGTGAACGGGCCCCGGAAGCCATCATGCTGGGATTTTCCACCCGCGAGCCCGCCATGGTGGACCCCGTGTGGCCGAGCAATCCCACCGAGCCGCGGGAGCCTTGGCCGCTGACCCCCTCGGAGTTGGTCCGCATCGCCCGCCGCGGTTACGCCCTCAGATACCCCGGTCCGTTTGACAACCTGGTCGCCATGCTGCCGGCCAAGGCGGGCTGCGGAGCGAGCACGACGCTGCTGAACGTCGCCGGAAAGCTCGATCAGTCGTTCCAGAAGAGAGTGCTGGTAGTGGATGGCGATCTGCGTTCCGGCGCCCTGGCCGAAACGCTGAACACCACGCCCACCTGTTCGGTGGCCCACACCCTGGCCGATTCCTACCACCTGCCGACGCTCATGTGGAACCAGCAGGTGCTCGAACAGGACGGCGTTCACCTGATGCCCAGCCGGCGGGATGCCTGTGGTCCCCTGCCGCAATGGTACGAGTGGGCGCGCCTCATGCGGTTCGCCGCCTCCCGCTACGACATGGTGATGGTGGACCTGCCGGAGGTGATCAACGACGCGTCGGCCGAAGTGGTGCGGCTGGCCCGCGCCGTCTACGTCGTCACCACGCCGGAGTTGCCCGCCCTACAATTGGCTCGCAGCCGGATCGCGGAGCTGAACGACGTGCAGCCCGACGCCGACCGGATCCGCATACTGATCAATCGCTGGCATCGCAGCGACGTGCATCCGCGCGACGTGGCCAAGGCGCTCGGTCGCCGCGTGGAAGCGGTGCTGCCCAACGACTACCTCAGCGTGAAGAAGGCCATCCTGCGCAACGGCTACGTGGACGCGAAAACGTCGCTCGGCGCCGCCTATGGGGCGCTGGCCGGATTCCTGGTGAACGCCGGTCCGCCGCCCATGGTGGAGGAGCCGAAGTCGAAGCTGCTGGCGGCGTTCGTGCCCGCCCAGGTCCAGATCCGCCGCCGCACCGCCTGAGGCTGCGCTACCATCGCCGTATGTCCAACACGGCAGAACCGCGTCCCAAAGTGGACGTGTCCATGGTAACCACCACCTTCACCCTGGACGGTTACCGCATCGTGCGCAAGATCGGCATCGTCCGCGGCATTATCGTACGGTCGCGATCCGTCTTCGGCACCATCGGCGCCAGCCTTCAGACCCTGGTTGGCGGCGACATCACCCTTTTCTCCAACCTGTGCGAGGAAACCCGCGCCCACGCCTTCGACCGCATGCTCGAGCACGCCTACGAAGCCGGCGCCAACGCCGTTTTGGGCGTCCGCTACGACGCCACCGAGGTGATGCAGAGCGTCACCGAAGTGCTGTGCTACGGCACGGCTGTGATGGTGGAAAAGATCGACTGATTCAGAAGCCCATGATCTGGAAACCGGCGTCGACATACAGGACGTTGCCCGTGACGCCGCGGCCCAGGTCGCTCGCTAGAAACACCGCCGCGTCGGCCACCTCGCGCGGATCGCAGTTGCGGCGCAGGGGCGCGTGTTCGGCCACTGCGTCGAGCATCCGCGACAGATCCTTCACCGCCCGCGAGGAGGCCGTCTTGATGGCCCCGGCCGAAATGGCGTTCACGCGGATGTTCTTCGGTCCCAGGTCGCTCGCCAGGTACCGCACGGAGGCCTCGAGCGAGGCTTTGGCCACACCCATCACGTTATAGTTCGGCACCACCCGGTTGGCCCCCAGGTAGCTGAGCGTGATCATCGACCCGCCCTCCGCCATCAGCGGCTCCACCGCCCGCGCCACCGCCACCATCGAGTACGCGCTCACCTCCTGCGCCAGCAGGAAGCCGCCGCGCGAGGTCTCGACGAACGGCCGCGACAGGTCCTCGCGATTGGCGAAGGCGATGCTGTGCACCATGCAATCGATCCTGCCCTCGGACTTCAGCTCGGCGGTCAGCCGCGCCAGGTCGTCCTCCAGCGTCACGTCGCAGTTCAGCAGTTTGTGGGCGCCCAGAGCCGCGCCGACGTCCTCCACGGTCAGCCGTTGACGCTCGCCCTGGTAGGTGAGGATCAGTTTCGCCCCTTCGCGGCGGAACGCTTCGCCGATCGCATAGGCAATGCTCCAGCGGTTGGCCACACCCAGCACCACCGCCGTCTTGCCTTCAAGCAGTTGAGACATGAATTTACCAGGATAGCCGACTCCGGCGCACCGGCGCCGGGCCGCCTGAGGTCCGGGCCGCCACCTCCGGAGCCTGGGTGGATGTCGAGCTCAATGGCGCCGCATGACGGCCCCAATGGCGCTCCCACGGGACGTCGATCAACGCACGGCGTTTCAAAAAATTAGGGATGCTACGATGGTTTTATCGAACTCCTGGCGCGCCGCCGTCGTCTGTACTGATTGAGGACCCCCGTGAAGAGTAAAAAGAAACTCATCTTTCTGATCCTGTTCATAGTTGTGGCCGCTGGCGGAGTGTTCGCCAGCATCAAGATGAAGCAGAGCGGCGTGGTGACCGTTCAGACCGGGCGCACGTCGCGTCAGGACCTGACCAGCCTGGTCACCGCCTCCGGGGAAATCAAGCCTCGCAACTACATCAATATCAGCGCCGATCAGATCGGCCGCCTCACCGAAATCCTGGTGAAGGAAGGCGACCATGTCCGTAAGGGCCAGGTGGTGGCCCGCGTCGAGTCCGTGCAGGCCAAGGCCGACCTCGAAGCGCAGCAGGCCGCGCTGAACACGGCGCTGGCCGACTCGGCCGCCTCCGAGGCGGGTTTGAAGTCCATGGACGACGCCATCGCCACCGCGCAGGCCACCGTGGAGCGCTCCAAGGCGGACGTCGATCGCACCAAGACATTTTTCGACCGCGCGGCCCAGTTGTACTCCAACAAGCTGGTGGCCAAGCAGGAGTACGATCAGCGCAAGTCCGATCACGACGCCGCGGTAGCCGCCGTGCGCGAGGCCCAGGCCCGCGTGGACCAGGCCCGCAGCCAGAGGGCGCAGTCGGCCGCCCAGCTTTCGAGCGCGCAGCGGCGCATCGCGCAGTACAAGGCGCAGGTGGCCCGCGTGCAGGACGTTCTCGCCAAGTACAACTCGGTCGCGCCGCTCGACGGCATCGTGACCAACCTGCCGGTGCGCGTGGGCGAAACCGTGGTTCCGGGCATTCAGAATTCGGCCGGCAGCACCATCATGACCATCGCCGACATGTCGATCATCACGGCCGAGGTGAAGGTGGATGAGACCGACATCGTGAACGTGAAGCTCGATCAGGTGGCCGACGTCACTATCGACGCCATCCCGGGCCGGACGTTCAAAGGTCATGTCATCGAAATCGGCAACACGGCGATCCTGCGGTCCACCGGTCTGGCGGCCTCGCAGAGCGCGGTGTCCAGCCAGGAAGCCAAGGACTTCAAGGTGGTGGTGGCGCTCGACAGCCCGCCGGACGACATCCGCCCCGGCCTGTCGTGCACCTCGAAGGTCACCACGGCGACGCGGCAGAGCGTGGTCACCATCCCCTTGCAGGCGCTCACCGTGCGCCAGCGCGGCGACCTGGAGCCGCAGGATGGCAAGAAGAAGGGCGTGCAGGCGGCCGGCGCCACCGATCCCGCGGCTGAGAAGGCCAAGAAGGAAGAGCTGCAGGGCGTGTTCGTCATAAAGGGCGAGAAGGCCGTTTTCCAGGTGGTTCAGACCGGCATCACCGGCGCCACCGACATCGAGGTCACCAAAGGGCTCGAACAGGGCCAGGAGATCGTCACGGGCAGCTACAAGGTAATCCGCACTCTGCGCAACGATGCGCGTGTGAAGGTGGATAACAAGACTCCGGCCGCCGAAACCAAGAGCTGACCGTCCTGATATAGACTGGGGAACACCGATGGCACAGGCAGTAGTGGAAGATAAGGCGGCGCGGGGCGAACAGCTCAAGCGCGACGGGATCGTCATTCGAACGTACGACTTGTGGAAAACGTACGTGATGGGCGATCAGGAGATCCACGCCGTATCGGGCGTGGATATCGAGATCAAGCGTGGCGAGTATGTCGCCATCATGGGTCCTTCGGGCTCCGGCAAGTCGACGTTGATGAACCTGATCGGGTGTCTCGACACGGCCACCGCCGGCATGTATTACCTGAACGGAAAGCTCGTGAGCGACATGGACGACGACGAACTGGCGCGCATCCGCAACAAGGAAATCGGATTCGTGTTCCAGACGTTCAACCTGCTGCCGCGCGCCTCTTCGTTACACAACGTGGAGTTGCCGCTGATCTATGCGGGCCTCCCCGCCGAGGAGCGCGTCGAAAAGGCGCGCGTGGCGTTGCGCGCGGTCGATCTCGAACAGCGCATGTACCACAAGCCGAACGAACTGTCGGGCGGACAGCGCCAGCGCGTGGCGATCGCCCGGGCTTTGGTGAACAACCCCTCGATCCTGCTCGCCGACGAGCCCACCGGCGCCCTGGACACCGCCACGGGCAACGAAATCATGGGCCTGTTCGAGCGGCTGTACAAGCAGGGCAACACCATCATCCTGGTGACCCACGAACTCGACATCGCCATGCACGCCCACCGCGTGGTCCACATCCGCGACGGCAAAGTGGAGCGCGACGAAAAGATCAAGTAAGCGCGCCTACTTCTTCAGAAACAGCGACAGCGCCATCCCGAAGCCGATGCCGATCACAATGCGGCGGACGGCGGTGCGTCCAATTCGTTTGGCCCCGTGGGCGCCCGCGAAGCCGCCCGCGATGGCCGCCGCGGCCATGACGAAAACGTCCGGCCAGTAGACCATCCCCTTCCACACGAAGTACAGCGACGCAATTCCGTTCACGCTGCCCCCCAGGAAGTTCTTGAGGCCGTTCATCTCATGGATGTCGGTCAACCCCAGGATGCTCAACGCCGCCAGCATCAGGATTCCGATGCCCGCCCCGAAGTAGCCGCCGTACAATCCCACGCACAATTGGAACGCCATCGCCCCCGCGAGCCACCGCGGCGATTCGTGGCCCTTCGCCGATTGCAAACGCGCCTGCACCGGCGTCTGCGCCATGAACAGCAGCGTGGCGACCAGGATCAGGTACGGAACCAGCCGGTCGAACATGTTGGTGGGCGTCATCCGCAACAGCACGGCCCCCGCCGCCCCCCCGACCAGGCTGGGAATCACCAGCGCCAGCATCCGCGGCTTCACCTTCCGCAACTCCTGGCGATATCCGAACATCCCCCCCAGCGTCCCCGGCCAGATGGCCACGGTGCTGGTGGCGTTGGCCGTCACCGACCCCAGTCCCAGCCAGATCAGCGTGGGAAAGCTGACCAGCGTGCCGCCGCCGGCGATCGCGTTGATCATCCCGGCAAGGAAAGCCGCGGCCGCCGCCGCCAGTGCGTGGAGTGGAGTCAATGGACCGGTCACGTTTCTCTCAGCGTATCGCGAACGGGGTAGACTCTTGACGTATGACCCGAAGAACCCTTGTCACCTCCCTCGCCGCGACGGCGGCCCAGGCGCAGCCGCGCCGCCGCGTCGAATGGAAACCGAAGCTCGGTGTATTGGGCCCCTTCACGCCCGCCAACGTCGAGTTCGCGCGCTCGCAGGGCTACAACAACATGATCATCAACATCGGCCGGCGGGACCCCCTGGAGCCCGAAACCGTCACCGACGCCCAGATCGCCGAAGCCCGTGCCCTGCTCGACAAGGCGGGAATCAGCGTGTCCGCCCTGCAATGCACGCAGAACCACATCCTGCCCGATCCCGAACAGCGCGCCCGCCAGAACTCCTACTTCGTCAAGGTCATACAACTCGCTGGCAAGCTCGGCGCGCCCTATATCGGCACCGCCTCCGGCAAGGACCCCGCCCGTCCCTTCGCCCAGCAGGTGGACGACATCGTGCGCACCTACAACGAGAAGTACTTCTTGGCCTGCGAGCGAGCCAAGGTCCGCCTGCTCTGGGAGCCGTGGCCCGAAGGCCCCAACCTCGCCACCAGCCCGGTCGGCTACGAAGCGCTGTTCAAACGCTTCGGCGACTCCCCCTACGTCGGCCTGCAATACGACCCGTCCCACTTCGTCCGCCAGTTCATGGACCCCATCCAGACCGCCCGCGACTTCGTGCGCTGGATCTACGACGTGCATCTGAAAGACACCGAAATCCTGTGGCCCGTCCTGCGCAGCGGCGGCATCACCCCGGTGAACAAGCAATCCTGGTGGCGCTACCGCATCCCGGGCCTCGGGTCCATCAATTGGGGCGAGTTCTTCAGCGTGCTCCAGGAGGCCGGCTACCAGGGCGCGATGAGCGTCGAGCATGAGGACGCCCTGTACGGCGCCGACAACAACCCCGGCCCTGATTTCAGCGAGGAGTTCAAGGTGGGCTTCGTCATGGCCAAGCGCTACCTGGCGCAGTACGTCCCGCTGTAAGGCCTACCCGGCGAAAGGAACCACCACCGGCTCACCCGTGGGGCGCGACGCCAGTGCGAGCGCCGCCTCGATAATCCGCGTCTGCAGCGCGACGTCGTTCGGCGCGCCCAGCGGATACCCGAGCGGACGATCCACCGCAAGCGCCCGGGGCGGCCGCACCTTCATCGTCACCTCCGTCAGCACGGAAACCGACGCCGTGGGAATCCCGGCCCTCTCGATAATGCTCTGAATCAGCCCGACCGACTGATGGCACATCGGTCAAACCGGCGTCAGCAGCACCACGTCGACCCCGTCGTCCACCAGCTTCCGCGCCACATCGGGCCCCGACGTGTCCATCAGGCGTCCCGGCGCCGTCAGCGATCCCATGAAGCTGAAATGCCGCCGGGCCACGCCCCCGATCACGCCGCGCTCCGCCAGTTCGCGCAACCGGTCGAGCGGCAGCGCCAGATTCCGATCCTGCTCGATTCCGCGATGATCGAAAGCGTCGCTCTTGTGGGCGATTCCGAGCGTCGCAAGCTCAGTATCGGCCGCGATTTCGCGATACGTCCAATCGCCCCCGCGGATCGAATCGTCGAAAGCGGGCTGATCCGGCCGATAGAACGCGGCGGTGGTCACCACGGCCACCCTCGCCTCGCCAAGCGGCTTCGAAAGCGTGGCTCCAGGCCGCCAATCGACGCGCCGGTACGGATAAGCCTGCATGAACACCCGGTACGTCAACTTCAAATCAGCCAGCCGAGCCATCGCTTCCAGCGTATCAACAGCACGCCTGTACAATGGTCAGAATCCCCATGGCCACCCCGTCCGCAGCCGCCCGCACCCCGTTGACGCCTGAACAGATCCGAGGCTTTCTGGCGTCCTGGGGAGGATGGGCGCTCGACGGTATGGACTCCTTCATCTACGCGCTGGTGCTCGTCCCCGCGTTGAAGGAGCTGCTGCCGCTGTCGGGCGTGACGCCCACTCCCGCCAACCTCGGCTACTACGGCGGACTGCTGTTCGCGCTGTTCCTCATCGGCTGGGGATTCGCCGCCCTGTGGGGCCCCATCGGCGACCGTTTCGGCCGCGTCCGCACCCTGATGCTGACCATCCTGTGCTACTCGCTGTTCACCTTCCTGGGCGCCGTGGCCGCCAACGTCTGGCAGTTGGCCGCGTTTCGTCTGCTGGCGGGCGTCGGCATCGGCGGCGAGTGGGCGCTCGGCGGAATCCTGGTGGCGGAGGCGCTGCCCGAAGACCGCCGCAAGACCGGCGCGACGCTGATGCACACCGGCTACTACGTCGGCATCTTCCTCGCCGGCGCGTTGAACTACCTGGTCGGCGCGCACTACGGCTGGCGCGCGATGTTCGCCCTGGGAGGAGCGCCCGCGTTGCTGGTCGGCTTCATCCGCGCGGGCGTCCATGAGCCGGAAAAGTGGAAGCAGCGTGCGGGACAGGCGCGGGGTCTGCTGCGCCCCATGCTCGATCTGTTCTCGCCCGCGCTGCGCCGCCGCACGTGGCTCAATTCGCTGTACCTGCTGATCTCCATGACCGGGCTGTGGGCCGGATCCGTGTACGTCCCGTCTTCGGTCACCTATCTCGCCACGCGCGCCGGCTATCGCGCCGATGACGCCGCCCGCCTCGCCTCGTGGGCGACGATGCTGCTGTCGGCCGCCACCATCGCCGGATGCCTGGCCGCCGCGCCGCTCGCCGAACGCTACGGTCGCCGCGCCGCGTTGGGCCTCTACTTCGCCGTCATGTTCGTCTCCATCTCAGCGGGCTTCGGCTGGAGCTACTACCTGGCCGCGAACGCGCTCCCCTGGTTCTTCCTGTCGCTCGCCTTGCTCGGCTTCGGCGGCGCGAACTTCGCCGTCTACACGCTTTGGCTTCCCGAACAGTACCCCACCGGATGCCGCGCCTCCGCCTTCGCCTTCGCGACCTCGGCGGGCCGCTTCGTGGCGGCCGGCGTAACGTTCCTGGTAGGCTCGGCAGTGTCGCACTACCAGACCATCGGCACGCCGGTCGCCTGGACGTCCATCGCATTTCTCATCGGACTCCTCGTGCTGCCCGCCGGAGTCGAAACGAAAGGACAGCCGCTGCCCGAATGAACCTCGGCCACATCTTCGATCTCTCGCTCGCCGGACGCCCCCACGCCGCCGCGCTCGAATTCCAGGGCCGCGAATTCACCTTCGGCGAGATCGACGCCCGCGCCAGCCGCATGGCGAACGCCCTCTCCGCCCGCAGCTTCACTCAGGGCGACCGTGTCGCCGTCCAACTCGCCAACTGCGTCGAGATGATCGACCTCTACCTCGCCTCGACGCGCCTCGGCGTCATCTTCGTCCCCGTCAACATCCTCTATCGCGAGCGCGAGATCTCGCACATCCTCCACGACGCCGAACCCCGCCTGTTCGTCACCGCGGAGAACATCGGCGAGTTGGCGCGCGAAGCCGAAGCCGCCTCCGCCACCCGCCCCTGGGCCGACCTCGACGGCGATTCCCCGGCCGGCATCATCTACACGTCCGGCACCACCGGAACGTCGAAGGGCGCGGTCATCACGCACAACAACTTCGCCTCGAACGCCGTGAACCTGGCCGCCTGCTGGCGCATCGATTCGCAGGACCGCTTTCTGCTCGCGCTGCCGCTGTTCCACGTCCACGCGCTAGGCAACGGCCTGCACACGTGGCTTCTATCGGGATGCCGCATGCGCCTGCTCGAACGCTTCGAGCACCAGAAGGCCGCCGCCGAATTCCTCGACTTCGCGCCCACCCTGTTCTTCGGCGTCCCGACCATCTACGTCCGCCTTCTCGAGACCGATCCCGCCATCGCGCGCCGGATCGGCGAGCGCATGCGCCTGTTCGTCAGCGGATCGGCGCCGCTGCCCGCCCAGGTGCTCGAACAGTTCCGCGCCTTGTTCGGCCACACCATTCTCGAACGCTATGGGATGACGGAGACGCAGATGAACATCTCGAATCCCTACGTCGGAGAGCGCCGTCCCGGCAGCGTCGGATTCCCTTTGCCCGGCGTCTCCGCGCGCATCCTGAACGACGACCAGCAGCCTGTGCCTGACGGCGGGACCGGCGAACTCTACCTGCGCGGACCCAACGTCTTCGCCGGTTACTGGCGGCGCGACGACG
Organism: Acidobacteriota bacterium; assembly: GCA_018268715.1. GTDB lineage: Bacteria > Acidobacteriota > Terriglobia > Bryobacterales > Bryobacteraceae > TMP-7. The sequence continues at coordinate 31,720 of JAFDVZ010000029.1, forward strand.
CGACCCGCGCGGCCTTTCACGAAGGCTGGTTCCGCACGGGCGACTTAGCCACGCGCTCCGCCGACGGCTATTACACGCTATGCGGACGCCGCAGCGATCTCATCATCTCCGGCGGATTCAACATCTATCCGCGGGAAATTGAGGAGTTCCTGATGGAGCAGCCGGAGATCGCCGACGCGGCCGTGGCGGCGCGTCCAGACCGCGTTCGCGGCGAAGTGCCCGTGGCCTGGGTCGTGGCGCGCTCAGGACCCATCGACAAGGAGGAGTTAGCCGGACGCTGCCGCGCCCAATTGGCCTCATTCAAAGTCCCGCGGGAATTCGTAGTCGTGGACAAACTCCCGCGCAACGCCATGGGCAAGGTCCAGAAGCACCTGCTCGCCTGAGGGCCTCAACACGCAACCTTTGGGTTGCAAAAGCGCCCGGCGCCTGCTACGATTGCAACCGAAAGGTTGCATATGGACAGAATCGAAAAGAAGGCGCTCCTGCGCGCTCCGCTCGCGCGCGTCTGGCAGGCCGTCAGCGACGCGGCTCAATTCGGCAGTTGGTTCGGCGCACGGTTCAGCGGCCCCTTCGCGGCCGGTACCCGGCTCTCGGCGAGCATCTCACCCACCACCGTGGATCCCGAAGTGGCGAAGCTCCAGAAGCCCCACGAAGGCATGGCTTTCGACTTCTGGGTGGAGTGCGTCGAGCCGATGCGTTACATCTCGTTCCGTTGGCATCCCTACGCCATCGAACCGGGCGTCGACTATTCCGATGAGCCGACCACGCTCATCGAATTCACGCTCGAACCGTCGGACGGCGGCACATTGTTGACCATCGTCGAATCGGGCTTCGAGAACATCCCCCTGGCCCGCCGGGCGGCGGCGTTCCGCGCGAACGAAGGCGGCTGGGCTCACCAGATGCGGATGGTGGAAGGCTACCTGACCCGCTGACATGCCCGCCCACCGCGCACAGAAGTCCGCATCCCCGGCAGCCGCCGCGCCCGTGTTCGCCGCGCTCGGCGACGCGACGCGTCTCGGCATTCTGCTGCGGCTGCGTGAGGACGGCCCGCTCAGCACCACGCGGCTCACGGCCAACATCCGTATCTCACGGCAAGCCGTCACCAAGCATCTCGAAACGCTCGAAAAGGCCCGGCTTCTCAGCAGCAGACACGAGGGCCGGGAGCGGGTCTGGACTCTCGAGGCCGGCCGTCTGAAGGACGCGCAGGCCTACATCGAACAGATCTCCGGACAGTGGGACCAGGCCATCGGGCGTTTGCGAGCATTCGTCGAACGGCCCTGACGTCAGCTCTTGGCGGCGTCTTCTTCGTCCGGCTTCGCGGCCTTCTCGGCCTTGCTGCGATCGCGCCGCTTCTTCACCTCCTGCGCCACCAGCATGGCCGCGACGCCAGCCACGCCCGTCACCGCCCACACCGCGATCAACCGCCCCGTCTGATCCGGAACCGGCGGCGGCAGCTTCACAATGCCCGACTCATCGGCCTGCGCCGGAGCCTGCACATACCGCCCGCCGCTCGGCCGGTCGAACGACCGCGCGTAGGCCAGCAACCGGTCCGCCGTATCCGGCCCGGCGATCGGGAGTCCATGCCCCGCTCCCACCGCCGCGGGCGCAAGCGACGCCAGCGTGCACAACGAAGCCCCCGCCGCGTCCCAATCCACCGTGAACGGCGCCGGAGGACGGTAGAACTCCGCCGTCCGCGTCACCGCCGTATACGGGTTGTCCTGGTTCACCGTGGTCAACGCATCGCCGGCCAGCAAAACCGCATCGCGCTTGCGCCACAGCGACACATGCCCATGCGTGTGGCCCGGCGTGTGGATCCAGATCCAATCGGGTAGCGCGGGCACGGCTCCATTAGCCGGCAGCGCCTGCACGCGAGGGCCAAAATCGTACCCCCGCGAAGGAAACACCCGCGCCGCCATCCCGATCATCCCGCCCACCGTCGGATCCTTCGGCGCATAATTCGACTTGCCGGTGAGGTACGGTAGTTCGAGGGTGTGTGCGAAAATCGGCGCGTCCCACAACTTCGACAACTCCAGCGCGGAGCCCGAGTGGTCCCAATGCCCATGCGTCAGCACGATCGCCTCGGGACGCGCACCCGCGCCGAATTTCTGCTCCGCCGCGCGCCGGATCGATCGGGCGAAACCCGGCAGCCCGGCGTCCACCAGCACCCAGCGCTCGGCCGTGCCGACCGCATAGAGATTGGCGAACAGGGTGGTGAAACGAACGATGTCGTCAGCCAGAAAATCGCGGGAACGCGCCGTGCGTTCCCCCTCGAAGAAGGCCATGTCTGTAGGATACGGCGAAACCGCTGCCGGTTCGGGAATGTTGGCCGCCCTGCGCCGGGTAGTGGCGCGCATCCCGCGAGGCAAGGTAGCCACCTACGGAGGAGTCGCCAAGGCGGCCGGGTTCCCCGGCGCCGCCCGTCAGGTCGCCTGGGCCCTGCATAACAACTCCACCGGCCTGCCGTGGCATCGCGTGTTAGGCGCCGGCGGACGCATCCTATTGCCCGGTAACGGTGGCCTCGAACAGCGTATGCGCCTGGAACAGGAGGGCGTCGAATTCCGCGGCGGCCGCGTCGCCATGGAGCGCCACGAAGCGAACCAGCTATAATCACGAGTACCCCATTCATTCGGAGGCTCGTTTGTCTCACCGAATCAGCGGCGCTCTGGCCGTCCTTGCGCTCGCCTGCGGACTCGCCCGCGCGCAGACCGTTGAGCACGTGGTCGTCTTCGGCGTCGACGGACTGGCCGCCCGCGCCATTGACAAGAGTCGCGCCCCCAACATGGTCCGCCTGATGGAGCGCGGCAGTTGGACCCTGCGGGCCCGCTCGGTGATCCCCACTGTCAGCAGCCCGAACTGGTCCGCCCTGATCGCCGGCGCCGGGCCCGATTTCACCGGCGTCACCAGCAACGACTGGCAGCCCAACAAATTCGAAATCGCGCCCTTCTGCCACGACGGCGCAAACCACCCGCCCACCATCTTCGGCGTCATCCGGAAGGCCAAGCCCGCCCTCAAAACCGCCCTATTCACCGACTGGCCCGACTTCGTCCGTCTGGTGGAGCCGCTGGCCGCGTCGAAAGTATTCTCCCAGCCCGACGACGCCGGCGCGGTGGTGCGCCAGGCCGCCTCCTACCTGATCGGCGACCGTCCCACGCTCCTGTTCATCCACGTAGACAACGTCGATCACGCCGGCCATCAATCGGGCTGGTTTTCGCCAAAGTACCTGATGGCCGTGCACACAGCCGACGACGCGTTGGGCTCGGTGCTAGCCGCGATCGACAAAGCAGGACTAGCCGCATCGACGGTAGTGCTGCTCGTCGCCGACCACGGCGGCCACGATGCCAAGCACGGCGCGATGCAGCAAAGCGACATCGAGGTGCCCTGGATCGCCATGGGCCCGGGCGTCCCCTCCAACCGCGAGATCAAATCTCCCGTCTCGGTAACCCAGACCGCCCCCACCATCGCCGCCTGGCTCGGACTTCCCGCCAACGACTGTTGGGTCGCGCGCCCGGTGGCCGGCGCCATGGGCGGTCTCCGTTAGCCGCCGCCTATACTGAATCCATGACCAGACGTGAATGGGCGGCTGCTGTTGCCGCCTCCGCGGGCGCGGCCGTAGCGGCGCCGTCCCGTGATCCGATCCTTCGCCGCAACGACGCCGCTGTCGAACGCTATCTCCAGACCCAGGCCGTTGAGGGGCGCTGGTCCGGAGCCGTACCTGACGCAACCGGCCTGTATCTCGCCGGCTCCTGCGGCGGAGTCATCAACGTGTGCACCGCCTCCTACGTGCATCCGGCCTCCCGCTTTCACGGCGACGCCCGCGTGAAGAACGCCATCCGCCTTGCCGCGGAGCATCTCGCGAAGGTGCAGACCGCGGACGGTAACATCGACCTCGAAGTCACGAATTTCAACTCGCCGCCCGACACCGGCTTCGTCGTGTGGAATGTCGCCGAAGCCGCTTCTGTCGCCCGCCGTCACGGCGCCCCCGATATCGAGCAGATGCTGTGGCCGTTCCTCACCCGCGCCGGCGCCGCGATGGCGAAGGGAGGTGTTCACACCCCCAATCACCGTTGGGTGGTCAGTTCCGCGCTTGCGCAGATCCACGCCCTGCGGCCCGACCCCGCCAATCTCCGCCGTATCGATCAGTGGCTCGCCGAAGGCATCGACATCGACTCCGACGGCCAGTACACCGAACGCAGCACCACCATCTACAACACCGTCTGCGACCGTTCCCTGGTCGTCCTGGGCGCCAAGCTGAACCGGCCCGAACTATTCGAGCCCGTGCGCAAGAACCTCGACTCGATGATGTACCTGCTGCATCCCGGCTATGAGGTCGTCACTGAGATCTCCCGCCGCCAGGACCTTAACCAGCGCGGCACGATGGGCCGCTACTGGCAACCGCTGGCCGTGCTCGGCCTGCACGATAAGAACGGCCAATATTGGGGTCTCGCCAAGCACTTCGAAGCGGAACACGCCGCGCTGTCGACGCTGCTCGACAACCCCGAACTCGGCGGCCCCGGCCCGGAACCGAAGCCCGTTCCGGAGGACTACCAGCGCCACTTCCCCGCCCTCGGCCTGGTCCGCACGCGCCGCGGACCGCTCAGCGCCAGCATCCTGCTCGGCGGTTCCAGCCGCTTCTTCAGCATCCGCCAGGGCGGCGCCGTCATTGAAGCCATCCGCTTCGCCTCGGCCTTCTTCGGCAAAGGCCAGTTCATCCCGTCATCCTGGTCGCAGGACGGCGATTCGTGGGTGCTCCGGCAGAACCTCCAAGGCGCCTACTACCAGCCCATCCAGGCCAAGGTCGCCGCCGGCGAATGGGGCGCGGTGCGCTCCCAGCGCGCTACCAGCGAGGTCTGCAAACTGGAGCAGTCCGCCGTCATCACGCCCACCCAGAAGGGCTTCCGGCTGCGCCTTCAATCCACCGGGACCCCGGGCGTGCCGGTGGCCGTCGAGATCGGCGTGCGCCGCGAATGTCGGTTCAGCGGCTGCACCCAACTCACCAGCGGCGCGTGGCTGCTCGACAACGCTCCGCTGCGCATTTCGGATGGCGTGCACGAGATCCGCGTGACGCCCGGCGCCGCCGAACACCGCTACGTCGACGTGCGCGGCGCTGAACCCAAGCTGCCCTGCGAATGCGTGTACCTCACCGGATACACGCCCTTCGATCGCACGCTCGAGTTAGAGGTTAGCTAGAATCACGGCTAACTTCGAAATCAGAATCGCGCCTTTGTTCTCAGGCGAGTAGTCGATCTTCGGCATATCGTCGCAGGTGATCGCCATGGCCACCCGCCCGTGCGCCGTGTACACGATGCCGACATCGCTGCGGAGCGCGTCGAGCGCTCCCGACTTGTTCGCCACGGTGAGGTCCTGAAGTGACCGCCGGATGCACTCCTGGTCCTGGTTTCGCTTCATCACCGCCAGCATTTCCTTGGAAGCCTCGGGACTCACCACCTGCCCCTTCTCCAGCTTCTCCAGCAGCGTGACCATCTCATGCGGGGTGGTCACGCCCAGCCCGAACTTCTGGTTCTCCGGGAGCTTCCCGGCCTCGCTCCACCCGCTGGGCGCCTTGAGTTGGTTGCCGTCGCCGCGCACCTTGCGGTTCAGCCGCGTGGCCTTCAACCCGAGTTTGTCCATCTCCGCATTCACCCGGTCCGCCGTAAACCGGTCGATGATCAAATTCGTGGCCGTGTTATCGCTCAGTACGATCATCAGGTGCAAGACATCGGCCAGCGGCAGCGTCACGCCATCGGATAACTCGTGCATGACTCCCGACCCGGACACTTTATCGTCGTTGCGCAGCGTGACCGGCTCGGTGAACTTCGCCTGCCCGTCGGCCACGGCCTGAAACACCGCCGCCATTGCCGCCAGCTTGATCGTACTGGCCGTCCGCACCCGTTCATCGCCGCCCAGGCTGTACGTCGCGCCCGTGTCGAGATTCTGGGCGAAAACGAAGACTTTTCCCTCGAAGCCCTTGAGGGCCTCCCGCACCTGTGTATCCACCGGCGCCTGGCCGAACGCCAGCGCCGCGAATAACGAAGCCATCAACCACTTACTTCGCATCCGTCCCTCCGGCCGCGGGAGGCGCGGGTTTGGTCCACTCGCCGATCCAGTCCAGGAACGAGTTATACCAAAGCACGCTATTCAGCGGCTTCAACACCCAATGTCCCTCATCCGGAAACAGCAGCAGTTTCGAAGGAACCTTCTGCATTTGCAGCGAGGTGAATAACTGCATCCCCTGTCCCACCGGCACCCGGTAGTCAATTTCCCCGTGAATTACCAGCGTGGGCGTCTTGAAGTTATCCACAAAATAACTCGGCGACCACTTGGCGTATAACTCAGGGTTCTGCCAGGGCATGCCCTTGAACTCCCACAGCGGGAACCACAGCTCCTCGGTCTCCCCTGCCATGCTGCGCAGGTCGAACACGCCCGCGTGCGAGACGAAGGCGCGGAACTTGTCGGTATGCCCCAGCAGCCAGTTCACCATGTACCCGCCGTACGAACCGCCCGCCGCCGCGAAGCGCCCCGGATCGGCCCACGGCTGTTTGGCGACGTGATCCACCACCGCGAGGATGTCGTCGAACGCCCGCCCGCCCCAGTCCGCGTTGATCTCATCGGTGAACTTCTGCCCATAACCCGTCGAGCCGCGCGGATTCGGCATCACCACCACGTAACCCGCCGCCGCGAAGACCTGCGGATTCCAGCGGTAACTCCACGTCTCGCCCCACGCCCCCTGCGGTCCGCCATGGATCAGAAACAGCACCGGATACTTGCGGTCGGCCGCAAATTGCGGAGGCTTCACCACGAACGCCGCCACCTTCGCGCCCTCCGCGCCTTCCACGGAAATCTCCTCGAGCGGCTGCAGCCCGGCATCGGCCAGCACAGCGTCGTTCAGGTGAGTCAACGCCTGCGGAGGGCCGCCGCTCGACGACGCCTTCATGATCTCGGCCGGAGCCTTCCCGCTCTGCTCGGTGTAGATGAGGATCTTCGAGTCTTTCGAAAACTGCACATCGTCCACCGACACCGCGCCATTCACGATGATCCGCTGCCCGCCGCCAGCCGCCGGCATCATCTGCAGTTGATGCCGCCCTCGGTCCTCGCTCACGAAAAACACCCGTTTGGAGTCCGGCGACCACACGATACTGCCCACCGACCGGTCGAGCGACTCGGTCAGGATGTTCAGCTTGCCGGTCGCCCGCTCCAGCAGCACCAGCCTCCAGCGGTCGCTCTCGTATCCCGGCCGCGACTGCGCCCGGTAAGCAAGGTACTTCCCATCGGGCGAATACACCGGCCCGTTGTCCGCCGCCAGGTTGGTCGTGAGTTTCTTCGATTCGCCGCCGCCGATCGGAACGGCGTAGAGGTCGGAATTCGTGCTCGTCGCCAGATCCGTGTCCGCGTTCAGCGCGTAGCAGACCTCGTTCGACTCCGGCGAGATCGCATAATCCTCCCCGCCCAGGCTGAACGGCGGAGCGTCGCGATTGCCCGGCGTCAAGTCCTTCACCGGCCCGCCCTCGAGCGGCATCGACAGCAGGTGTTGCCGCCGTTGCGACTGATACTCGGTCCAGTGCCGGTAAAGCAGCGACGTGTAAACCCGCGCCTTCACCTTCGACTTACCCTCGGCCTCAATCGCCTTCTTGTTGCAATCGGCGTCATATGCGCCCGAAAGGCTGCATTCCGGGTACACCGAGCTCTGAAAAACCAGGTATTTCGCGTCGGGCGACACGAGCACCCCACCGGCTTCGGTCGGAATATCGGTGAGTTGCTTCGGCTCCCCGCCGTCCGGATTCATGCTCCAGACCTGCGTCGAGCCGCCGCGCGAAGAGATAAACACCACCCGCTTGCCGTCTGGCATCCACCGCGGCCGTTCGTTGTTCCCTTGGGAAGTGATGGCGTGCGGCGAACCACCCGCCACCGGAATCGAATAGATCTGCCGGGGCTTGGAATTCCTCTCGAGATCGACCGTCTGCACAGTAAACAGCACCGTTTGGGCGTCAGGCGATAGTTGCGGATCGCTGATGCGAGCCAGCTTCATCATCTGATTCACCGTAAGCGGCTGCTTCTGCGCGGAAGCAGCAAACGACAGCAGCGCGAGCGCGCCGAGGACGCGGTACATTCTTCTAGTATGAAATGCCCGGCGCTCGGCCGGGGAAGCCCCTTGGACCTACGCCCTACTGCATCTTCGCCGTGTCGTCGAAACGCAGTTCGACCTCGGCCGTCTTGCCATCTTCGATCTTGATGCCGCCGGGTTTCCCGGGCTCCGTGCTGTACATGCCCAGCGACGACCCACTCGGCGGCGGCCCGGACATCCCGTCATAACCGCCCGTCGGGTCGAACACCGCGACGACGTAGACCTTTTCCTGCGCCAGGTCGGTGAACTTCAGGGTCTCGCCCTTCGATGTCGCAGTCGCGGACGTGAAGGGCATACCGTTTCCACTCATGAAATCGGGATTATCGAACAGGAAGACGATGATCTTGTGCTTGTCATCGACAGTTCCGGCCCCGGTATAGTTCAGCGTCACGCTGAGCTTCCGCTCAGCTTTCTTCTCTTGCCCGAAAGCGGCGACGCCGAAAAGAGCCGCAATCAGGATGAAAGGCGCAACTGCTCGTGTGGGAATGGACAAGGAAATCCTCCTGGACCGAGCTACGAAGGAAGGGCTGAAAAAGTTCAGAAGCGGGAGCTGAAATGAAGAAAGCCCC
>JAFDVZ010000002.1:0-57208 GCA_018268715.1 Acidobacteriota bacterium
TGTACTACCGCAACTAAGCACTAGCTATTCGAACTTCAGGAAGAACTCGACGCCCCGGTTGAATGTGACGGTGGATCCGATGCCCTTGATGCGGATCGCGCCGGTCGGGAAGTGCAGGTGGTTGCCGGCGGCGGTCAGCGTCACGTTGGCCGCGGCGGGGGTCAGCGACAACGTGTCGCTCTGGCTCGTTGCGCGAAACGCGTTATTCGGGACCAGTCCGTTGGTGGTGCGGAAGGGCAACCCGACGGGATCGGACGTCGCACGGGTGTTCACCGTGGCCGGACACTCGGCCTTCGCCCGCAGGCGCAGCCCGATCTCGGGGTCCGAGATGTCGAACTGGTAGCGCAGCAATCCGCCGGCCTCCGTCACGCTCGCGTTCACGTGCGCCAGCCGCGCCGACCCAGCCCCGAACGCCGCGTTCAGCGCGTCCACCTCCGAGCCAGCCTCAAACATGGTGAACACCAGTTCCTGGCGGGACGGGCTCAGGTTGCTGTTCACCGCCGTCACGTAGCCCAGAACGGCGCTGGTGGGGCCATAGGTCGGTCCGTCTGGCTTCGTTTGGAAACGCTGGTCCATGAAGAAGCTCAGGTTGATCTGCGCCGTCGTCGATCCGGCCGGCGTCGCCACGGGCGTGAATCCCGGCGGCATTAGATAGGTTAAGTCGGACAGCTCCACCAGCACCGGGATGGTGAACTGGTAGGTCCGGACGCTCCGATAGGTGTAGCCGGCCAGCAGCGGTGACGTCGGCCCCTGCACCCCCGGCGTGTTGGCGTCGTAATCATAGGTAGGCGGCGGCGAGCCCGACCCGGTTCCCTGCGCCAGCAGCGCGGGACCCGCAATAAGAAACTGCGCCCCCAGCGCAGCTCGAAGCAGCAACGTGGATCGGCACAAACGTGCGATTCCCAGATTCATTCAGATTCCTCCGACTAGATAGGCCTCAAGGCCGATCCAGGCAGAGTACCACAGGTCGGAGTACTTTCCGTTGTTTAGTTCACAGTCTGCCACAACGATATCCAGGAACGGTCGAGCAGCGCGTGGATCCTCGCCCAATCGGCATCGGACACCCCACCGTTCGACGCCCGATCGTCGCGCATCAGCATCGCCTCGGCGCGGGTTCGCGCGTGCTCCTGAAACCGCTCCGGAGGCATCGCGTACAGGCAGGCCTGCAACCGAGCCAAGGCGGCGGCAAGATCGCCAGCGCCGTGACGGGCCCGCTCCCTGTGAACGATCCACCACTCCAGCTCGAGCCGGGCGGCCTCTTTCACGTCAAACGGCGTGTTGGAGTGTCGAATTGAGGCGTAAAAACCCTCCAAATAGGGCAGAACGCGTTCATATTCGGCACGGTTGTGTCCCTTTTGGAACACAACGGCCGCCCTCGCGGCCCGGTAGGCGGCCAGTTGCGATTGGGCCCAGGACATCGAGTACTGCTGACGCAACAAACCGCCGAGTTCCAGGAATAGCGCCCCGCCGCGGTGGTCGTAGTAGGAACGCCACATCTCGGTCTCGCCCCGCGCCACGGCCTTGGGATCAAAGCGGCGCAGGTCCCCGGCGCCGGGCAGCATGGCCCAGACGGCAATCCCCCCTGCCAGGGCGAGTACGGGCGGCATCCAACGAAGCGGCATCCTATGGCTAATACGAACGCCGCTTTGGCGTCGGATTCACGGGCGATTCGATGGGCGGCGACCACACGAAGGGTCTGTTATCATACTCGCAAGTGACACGAATATGCCTGCTCGGCTCGACGGGGTCGATCGGGACAAGCACGTTGGACGTGGTCCGGAGACGGCCGGACGAGTTCCAGATCGATTCCCTGGTAGCGGGTTATAACGTCGCGCTTCTTACCGACCAGATCCGCGAATTCCGTCCCCGGGCGGCGGTTGTAGCCGATCCGGAGACCCTCTCCAAGTTGATTGAACGGTTGGACTTAGCCGGTATTCCCCGCAGCGCCTGGCCCGAACTTGCGGCCGGAGCCGATGCGCGCGTCGAGGCCGCCACGGCGGCCGAAGCCGATTTCGTCATGTCGGCGATTGTCGGCGTGGAAGGTTTGGCGGCCACCTACGCGGCCGTCTGCCAGCGCAAGCGCATTGGCCTCGCGAACAAGGAAGTCCTGGTGGCCAGCGGGCAGCTGGTCATCGAAGCCTCGCGCCGCCACGCCACCGAATTGATCCCGGTGGACAGCGAGCACAACGGCGCTCATCAGTGCTTCCGCGCGGGACGGCGCGCCGAGGTGTCACGACTGATCCTGACCGCTTCCGGCGGACCTTTCCGCAACACTCCGGCCGAGAAACTCGAAGAAGTGACGCCGGCCGAGGCCCTGAATCATCCAACATGGAAGATGGGTCAGCGCATCACCATCGATTCGGCCAGCATGATGAACAAAGGTTTCGAGGTGATCGAGGCCTGCTGGCTGTTTGACCTGAGCCCGGCCGAGGTGGATGTCGTCATCCACCCGCAGTCCACCGTGCACGCCATGGTGGAATACAATGATGGCAGCGTGATCGCCCAGGTTTCGGCGACCGATATGAGGATGCCGATCCAGTACGCGCTAACGTATCCGGACCGCGCCTCCGCCCCGGTCCCGCGGTTGGACTGGACGCAGACGCGACAATGGGAGTTCCACCCCCCCGATGTTAGGAAGTTCCCGTTGTTGAAGTTGGCGTACGAGGCGCAAAATACCGGCGGATCTGCGACTTGCACGCTAAACGCCGCCGATGAGATAGCCGTGGAGGCGTTTCTCCAAGGCCGCATCTCGTTCCCGGGCATCGCCACGGTGGTGTCGGAAACCCTGGATGCGATGGGCAGCCGTCAGGCAAGTTCGGTAGCCGACGTGCTGGAAATCGATCGCGAGTCGCGTCGCGTGGCGCGGCGCAAGGCTGACCGGCTGGCCGGCCTGAGAACTGAAGTCTCCGTGAAAGCGTAGTTACAACATATGGTGTTCCTAGAAAACGTCTGGTGGCTGCTCGTCCTGATCGGGGTGATGATCCTGATCCACGAGTTGGGTCACTATTGGGCCGCCCGGTTTTTTGATGTCCGGGTGGAGACGTTCAGTTTCGGCTTCGGCCCGAGGCTGTTCGGGTTCCGCAAGGGGGAGACCGATTTTCGGTTCTCGGCCATTCTGTTCGGCGGCTACGTCAAGATGGCCGGGGAGCAGGCGGGCGACGAATCCGCCGCGGATCCGCGCGGATTTCTGTCAAAACCGCGCTGGCAACGCCTGATTATCGCGTTTGCCGGGCCGTTTATGAACATCATTTTGGCCATTGGGCTGGTCACGGGACTTTACATGTACCAGTTCCCGAAGATCCCGGTGCGGCACTCGCCGGTGGTGGGTTATGTGGCGCCGAACTCGGCCGCGGCCAAGGCGGGTGTGGTCGAAGGCGACCGCGTGGTTCAGGTGGATGACAAGACGAACCCAACCTGGGAAGACATCGCCATCAAGGAAGTTTCGAGCGCGAACCGGCCCCTGCACATCGCGGTCGAACGCAACGGGAACCGCCTGCCGATGACGGTGACGCCGGTGCTCGACGATCGCGTGGGAGTCGGAGTAGCGGGTTGGGCGGAAGAGGCCGAGATCGAAATCGCCAAGGTGTTTCCCGAAATGGAAGCCGCCAAGGCCGGCTTGACGCGCGGCGATATTCTGGTGGCGGTGAACGGGCAGCGGATCCTCAGCACCCCGAAACTGCATGACGTGATCCACGCCGCCAACGGCGCCACCGTCGACCTGGTGTACAGCCGCGACGGCAAGGAGCACACGATCCGGATTACCCCGGTGAAGACCACCATGGACGGCCAGGAGCGCTGGATGATCGGCGTTCAACTGGAGCAGCGCATGGAAATGACCAGCCTGGGCTTTTCCGACGCGCTGCGGGAATCGGTCCGCCAGAACGTGAAGAGCGCCGGGTTGATCTATAAGATGCTGCAGGGCATTGTGGAGCGCCGGATCTCCTCGAAATCGCTCGAAGGGCCCATCCGCATCGCGCAGTTGTCGGGCGACGCCGCCCGCGAGGGTCCGGCCCAGTTTGTCGGCCTGATGGCCATGGTCAGCCTGAACTTGGCTATTTTCAACCTGTTGCCGGTGCCGATTCTGGATGGCGGCGTGATCCTCCTATTGTTGATCGAGATGATCATGCGCCGCGATCTGAGCCTGAGCGTCAAGGAAGCGGTGGTCAAGGTAGGGTTCGTATTCCTTATGGCCGTTGTGATGTTCGTTTTGTACAATGACATCACCAAGATCCTGACCGCCGGCTGATCCAGGCGACTGTACCCGCCGGGCGAGGCCGTCCGTCTCACCTCTCGCGAGGAGCGCCATGGACATCCTGCAAGTGCTGGGTTCGACGCTGGGCCTGAGTTTCCTGGCCGGAATGCGGCTGTACGCCACCGTGCTGGCGCTCGGGCTGGGCATCCGTTACCACCTGTTCCGGTTGCCACAGGCCCTGAACGGTTTAGAGGTGCTGGCTCACCCCGCCGTTCTCATCATCGCCGGCGCGGCGTTCGCCGCCGAATTCGTCGCCGACAAAGTGCCGTGGTTCGACACGCTTTGGGATTCGGTCCACACGTTCATCCGACCGGTCGGCGCAGCCTTGCTGGGAGCCACGGCGTTGGCGGACATGGACCCGCCGGTCCGGGTCGGGCTGGCGCTGCTTTGCGGCGGAGTGGCGCTGACCAGCCACTCCTCGAAGGCCGCCACGCGGGTGGTGGCGAATCACAGCCCGGAACCGTTCTCCAATATCGCGCTGAGCCTGGCGGGCGATGTCGCCGCGCCGGCGGGCGTGTGGCTCGCCATGAGCCACCCGCTGATCGCACTGGGCGCCGTCGCCGTGGCGGTGGCCGTCTCCCTGCTGCTGGTGCGTTTCATTGTGCGCAAGCTGCGCACCGTCTTCGCACGGCTGTTCGGCGGCAAGCAGCCTGTCGCCGCCTGACTCAACCCACCGGGGAGTAAGCCGTCGCTTTCCACAACGAAATCTGTATCGTCGTGGTGATCTGGCCGTACTTGTCGATCGATTCCTTACGCACCTTGACCCACTCGGGATCAGCCCCGAACTTCGCCCAGCCTTTCTCGCGGGCGTCGAGGTTGTCGAACGGAATCACGTAGGTCAGATTCGGCATCATCGGGCCGACGAGCGTGCTCGAATACAGCACCGGGTGGATGCCCGAGCGGTGAAAAATCCCGATCTCGGCGTCGGCGAAACGCTGGTGTAAGGCCTCCAGTTGGCGGGCGGTGGGGGCGTGGTAGACGCGCAACTCGAAGATGCGCGGCGTCTTGCGGGGTTCGGCGTCGGCGGCGAGGGCCGGCGAGTAGGGGGCGGCTTCGAGCAGCGTCACCGACATGCTCTCGACGGACGGTTCATCGCCCGTCTCCCAGGCGTCGAACCGTTTTCGCCACTCGGGGTCGGCGGTGACTTTCGAGTGAATGTTGGCGATGCTTTCAAACGACGGCGCCCCGAAGAAGACGGCGATCTGGGGCATATGGGGCGCCACCAGGGCCTCGAGTACGAGCGGTGGTCCCGCGCCCGCGCGCTTCAGCGTGGGAATCGCGCCATTCTTCAGGTATTCATGAATGCGAGCGGGTTGAGAGCCATTCTTCAGGTAGAAGTACTGGGCGGCGTAGAAGCGCATTGGCTTCGTTTCGGAAGGGGCGGCCATGGCGCTCCCCATGGCGGCGGCGGATGCAAGAAAGGATCGGCGTTCCACGCCCCGATTGTATAGCGCCCGGCGGCGGTGTGTCAGACGAGTGTAATCGGCAGCTAATGAAGCCCACCCCTCTTACCGATAAGGACCTCGGGGAGCACGCGCCATCACTATCCAAGCGCTGGATTTGAAGCCGCCGCCGGACGTCGCCACGGGCAAGGAAGACCTTGCTCTGTGCACCGAGCAGATCGTGCGCAGCGAAGGCGTGCCCCCATTCGCGCTGCACGTCAAGGAACTGCTGACTCGTTCGCTCGATCCCGACACCGGAACTGCACACCTGACACGCGTCATTCTTAAAGACCTGGGCCTCACCTCGCAGTTGTTGAGAACGGCCAATTCCCCGCTCTATAACCGCTCCGGCAAAGCGATCACGAACATCGGGCACGCGGTGACGCTGCTGGGCTGGGACACGGTCAGAAACCTGGTCGGCGCCATGCGGTATGTCGAGCACTACGCGCGATACTCGCCCGGTCTGCGGGAGCTCATGATGTTCTCCCTATTGTCGGCCACCCATGGCCGGCAGGTCGCCTCCCTGGTCAGCTACCCGCGGCCGGAGGAGGCTTTCGTCGCCGGCCTGCTCCGAAACCTGGGAGAGGTGGCGCTCGCGCGCTACTACGGACGGTCCTATGCGGACATGCTGCTCATCATGAAGCGCGAGCAGCTCAGTGAACGCCTGGCCGCCATGCGCATTTTCCATTTCGACATGGACCAGTTGACCAACACTCTGGCCGAGGCCTGGCATCTGCCGGAGGTTGTGTCGCTGTCGCTCGCTCCCGTCCCGATCCACGGAACGATGGAGCAGAAGAGCCTCGCCTCGGTGACGGCGTACGGCCATGAGCTGACGCGGGCGCTCTACCGCAGAGCCCAGGACGTCGAGGTGTTCCAGTCGAAGACCATCCTGAGCCCGCTCGGCAAACAATGCCTGATCTCGAAACGGGAACTGCGGCGCATGGTGGACAGCGCCGTCGAGGACACCAGCCTCACGTTTCAGTCGCTGGGAATCCCGGTGGCGTCGCTGCGCCTGGAGGAACAAGCCGAATGCGCCCGCGAGGTGCTCGCCATGGAGGCCGAAAGCCAGGTGGAATGTTCGGCCGAGGCCGAGCGGGTGCTGGCGGAGGCCGAGCGCCAGGTGCAGACCGACGACTTCGAGATCGGCGAGTTGATCGCCCGCGCCCTGGAGGCGCTCGCCGACGGCGGCCATCCCCGACGCGCCATCTTCGCGCTGATGTCGGAGGATCGGGGATTCATCCGCGGACGTCTGGCGGCGGGGCCGTCGGCGGAGGCGGACCTGAAGGCGTTCCGTTTCTCCGCCATTCGCGGCGACGGCGCGTTGTCGGCGGTCATCGATCGCCAGCAGGACCTGTGGATCGATCGGAAGACCGATCACCGGTTCGAGCAGTCGTGCCTGGTGGCGGCGCTGAATCCGGCCCGATTCGCCGTAATGCCGGTGGTGGTGGACGGAGTGGTCGCCGGCGCGCTGTACGCGGATGACAACGAACAGTCGATCGAACGGTTCAGCGTGCGGATCGAACGAGTTCGAGGTCTGATCCGAGAGGCGATCGCCAGAAAGAGATTCTCCTGATGAGGACAGACGCCGAGATTCGCTTGTGCGAGTCAGGAGCCGCGTTGACGGAACTGGCCACCGACACCCCCGAGTGTGAACCCTCCTACCGCGCCTTGTTCGAGAACCTGAACGAGGGCGTGGTTCACGGGAAGGTGCTGTTTGAGGCAACCGAACCGTACGACCTGGAGTTTGCGGGGTGCAACCGCCGGTTCAGCGACCTCACCGGTTGGGGAGAAGTCGCCGGGAAGCGCCTGTCTCAACTGGTTGCGAATCTCGCGGAGTGGCGGAGTCCTCTGCTCGAGGCGTTGGGGCGGGCCGCGTCCACCGGGTTGGGCGAGCAGTTCGACTTCCCTCTCCCGGGTCAAAACCGCTGGTTCTCCCTGTCTGCCCATGGCGACGGGAAGGCCGGTTTCGCCGCCGTTTGCCAGGACATATCGGATCGCCGACGGATCGAGGAAGCGCTTTGCGCTCTGCTCGGTTCCGAGGGGCGCGGACAGGGAGAGGTCTTCTTTCAGTCGCTTGCCCGCTTGCTGGCCGAGACCTTGGCGTTCGACGCCGTCCTGATCGAGCGGTTGACGCCGGACGGCGCAAGCAGTTTCCCAGTCGCGCGGTACGCCGACGGCGTATTCCAATCAGGGGTCGAACGGAGCCTGGCGGGGACGCTTCGCGGCGCGGTGGCCGGCGGCGCGTGGCCCGGGTGCTCGCCCCAGGCGCGTGAACTATTCCCCCAGGACGAGGACGTGGCCGGGACGAAGGCGGAAAGCTCGGCCGGGGCCCGAATCGTCGGTTCAACCGGGGCGACCATCGGTGTGATCGTCGCACTGGGGCGAAAGGCGTTCACACATCCCGCCCTGACGGAAACACTGTTGCGCCTGGCTGCGGTTCGCGCGGCGGGCGAGATGGAACGCGCCGAATCCGAGCACGCTCTCCGGCACTGCGAACAGCGCTTTCGCGACATCGTGGAAGCCGCCTCCGACTGGATCTGGGAGGTGGACGCCCAGGGCCGCTACACGTACGCGAGCCCCCGCGTGCTGGACCTTCTCGGCTACTCGCCCGAGCAGTTGACGGGAAAGACCGTGTTCGATTTCATGCCGCCGGACGAGGCGGCCCGGGTGCGCGCCGAATTCGAAACCATGGGCGGCGGCCGGCGCCCTTTCCGGACGCTAGAAAACCTGAGCGTACATCGAAGCGGCCGGTTGGTGGCGTTTGAAAGCAGCGGCACGCCGATCATCGGGAGCGATGGCGAACTGGTGGGGTATCGTGGCATGGCCCGCGACATCTCACGCCAGAAGCGGGCCGAGATCAACCAGGCCCGCCAAAGCGGAGTCACTCGAGTGCTGGCGGAATCGTCGACTCTCGCCGAGGCCGCGCCTCGCATTTTGCAGATCCTCTGCGATGGCCGAACCGACGAGAGTGGCATGTTGTGGCGGCGCCTTGCACGGCCCGGAGCGCTGAGCTGCGCTGGGACCTGGCCGGCCGCAGAGCCTTCCGAGGCCGACACGGAATTCGCCGAGCGGGTCCGGGGCGAAGCCAGGGTCTTGCGGCGGGCGTCCGAGGATGGCGAGGCTTGCGAGATCGGCGTGCCGGTCACGTTCGGAGGCGAGGTCACCGGAGTTCTCCACCTGCGGTGGCGCGTGCCGCCGTCGGATGTCGAGGAGCAAGTGGAATCGCTCGCCGCGATCGGGATCCTGATCGGCCAATTCATGGAGCGCCAGCGCGCCCAGGAGGACCTGCGGCGTTTCGTTTCGGCGAGTCCGACCGTGATCTACGCCCTCGAAGCGGAGGGCGACCAGCGGCGCGTCGTGTGGGTTTCCGACAACATCGAGACCATGACGGGCTACACGCCCGATGAGGCCCTTACGCCCGGCTGGTTTGAGTCCTGCGTCCATCCGGACGACCTGCCACGCGTGCGCGGGCCCCAGCGGAACGTCACGACCGGCCCGCTTGAGTATCGCGTGCGGCGCAAGGACGGATCGGTCTTCTGGGTCCGCGACGAAAAGCGGGCGGTGGAGCGCGACGGGCGGCGCGTGGTGGTCGGTTCGTGGTCGGATGTGACCGACCGGGTCCAACTGGAGCAGCAGTTGCAGCGCGCGCAGCGGCTGGAAAGCATCGGCCGGCTGGCCGGAGGGGTCGCGCACGACTTCAACAACCTGCTGACGGTGATCAACGGATACGCCGGGTTGCTGGCGCAGGCCGCGCCCGACGACGAGCAGGTGCGATCGGGCATTGAGGAAATCGCCAAGGCCGGCGGGCGGGCGGCCGAGCTCACCCGCAAGCTGCTGGCCTTCGGCCGCAAGCAACCGCCGCAACCGAAACTGCTTGAGCTGAATGAGCAACTGCGGGGCATGGAGCGCATGCTGGTCCGCCTGATTGGCGAGGACGTCCGGTTGACGCTTGAACTGGATGCGGCGCCAGCGCCCGTGTACGCCGACGCCAGCCAACTGGAACAGGTGGTGATGAACCTAGTGGTGAATGCCCGGGACGCCATGCCGTTCGGTGGAGTGATCCGGCTGAGCGTTCGCATTCAGGGCGGGTCGCCCGGTTTTCAGGCGGAATCGCCGGGCCGGCGGAAGGACGGGCGGCGCTGGGTGGTGATTACGGTGAGCGACACCGGTACGGGCATGGATGAATCCACCAAGGCGCGCGTGTTCGAGCCGTTCTTCACCACCAAGGAGTCCGGCAAGGGGACCGGCTTGGGCCTGTCCACGGTGGATGGCGTCGTCGCCCAGTGCGGCGGACACATCGAGGTCGACACGCAGCCCGGAGGCGGCTCTACCTTCCGCGTTTTCCTGCCCATGGCCGAGGGGACCGAGTCCCAGACGCCGGCGCCGGCTGTGAAGGAGACCGCGCGGGGCAATGAATCGATTCTGGTGGTGGAGGATCAGGACGACGTCCGCAAGTTCGCCGCCGCCGCGTTGCGGTCGTTCGGTTATCAGGTGCGGGATGCGGCAACCCCGCACGACGCGATCGCCGTATGCGAGGGCGGCGCGAAGATCGACCTGCTACTGACCGACGTAGTGATGCCGGAGTTGAGCGGCCCTGAACTCGCCGCACGCCTGCGCTCGATGCGGCCGGGACTCGAGATTCTGTATATGTCGGGCTATGCCGACACGCGTCTTCGCGGCAATTGCCAGGATTCCGGAGGCCAGGATCCCGGCGCCTGCCAGTTGATTGAAAAACCGTTCCAACCCGAAGAATTGGCCCGCCGTGTTCGAAAGATCCTGGGCGACCCCAGGAAGCAGGCGAGGATCCTGATCGCCGACGACGAACGGTCTCTGCGGGACTTCTTCCGCCACGTGCTGGAGCGCGCCGGCTTCGAGGTGGTGAGCGCCGAGGACGGAAAGAGCGCGGTCACAGCGGCGCTTTCCAACGAAATCGACCTGGCCGTGGTGGACCTGATCATGCCCGAACAGGACGGCATCGAGACCATCAGCATCCTTCGCAAACGGAAACCCCGGCTTCCGATCATCGCGATTTCGGGCTACGTCGGCGGGGAGTTGCTGGCGGCCGCGCAGCACCTGGGCGCCGACGAGATCCTGGCCAAACCGGTGGAGCCGCAAACGCTGATGGAGACCGTCCGGAAGATGCTGGCCGGCCGCGGCGCGCTCCGCGTAAATCGAATGTAGAAATCTTGGCGGACTCTTGCCGGCCCACTCGCTGTTTCAGCCAGAGAGGGACGAAAGATGACCGACACGAATCGCAACCACCATTCGAGCCATTGCTTTGTCGCTCGCGAGGCCGAGGCGCTGGACCAGGTCTTCGCGTTGCGCTACGCCTGTTATCGCCGCAAGGCCTCCATCGAACCACGCGCCGACGAGCGCTTCAGCGATCACTACGACCAGTTGCCGAACAGCTTCAGCTTCCTGGTGCGGGCCGACGACGGGAAAGCGCTGGCGACGGTTCGCATCAGCGTCGTGCGGCAGGATCTGGACTGGCGCGAATCCCCGGTCCAGCACGTTTACGGCGATCATCCGACGTTTCAGGACATCGCCGGCGAGAGCTATGTCGAAGCCAGCCGGCTGTGCTTCGCGCGGCAGGCGCGGCGTGATTCCTTCGTCCGCCTGGTGGGCCACATGGCGGCGCTCGCCGATTTCTACGAAGTGAAGTGGCTGGTGGCCTGTCCCCGTGTGGAACACGCCGAAACGTATCAGCGGATGTTCGGATTCCGCCCGCTGGCGGCGCCGCGCAAGTACTTCGGCGTCAGCTTCGAGACGCAGTTGCTGGGCGTCAGGCGAGAGGAACTGCAGGCCTACGTCCGCGACGCCCAGCCGATGACAAGCGCGTGGTCGAGCGCGTTGCGGTATCTCGGGACTTCGCTCGCGGCGCCCTTGGCGCAGCCCTGCTGAGCGAACGCGGCGGGCAGGCTCGGCGGTCCACGTTACAGTGGAGGAGAACCGTGTCGAAGATCCTGCTCGCCGTTGTTTTACTCGCCGGAGGCGTCGACGCAAGCGCGGCGGGGCGCCTGCACCGCAACAGCGCCGCCCGGCACCAATTCCGACGCGGCCATCCGTGTCCCGCCACGGGACGGCGCGCCGGACCGTGTCCCGGCTACGTCATCGATCACATCATTCCGCTTGCCTGCGGCGGGCCGGACCGCCCATCCAATATGCAGTGGCAGACGCGCGAGGAGGCTCGCGCAAAGGACCGTTGGGAGCGCAAGGGTTGCGGAGGCCGCCGCTAAGCCCGCTGGCCCACCGCTTCAAGCGCGTCGTCGTAGGCGTGATAGACGCCTTCAAAAACGGCTTCCCAGGAGCGGCCCAGCGCCGCCTCCCGAGCCCCCAGCCGGAGCCGGCCCAGAAGGTCTGGACTGCCGTGGAGCTCAACGATGCGGGCGGCGAATTCCCGCGGGGAATTGGCGACGAATCCGTCCACGCCGTTCCGCACCAGGAACTTCGGGCCGCCGCCGTTCATCACCACGGCTGGGACGCCGGAGGCCTGAGCCTCGCTGACGACGTTGCCGTAGGTGTCGGTGAGCGAGGGGAACGCAAAAACGTCCATGGACGCGTAGGCGGCCGCCAGCGGTTCTCCCGTGAGTATCCCGGGCGCGTCGCAATGCTTCAGATTCTGGCGCAGCCAGTCGCGCTCGGCGCCGTCGCCGACGATGAACATCCGGAAATCGGCGGCGCCGGCGGCTTCGAGCGCCTGCTCGACCGCGGCGAGTTCGCGGACGTTCTTTTCGGGCGACAGGCGGCCTACGAATCCGACGACGAAGGCCGCATCCTGGCGCGCGCGGCGGTCGGGACGGTAAAGGTCGCAATCGATGCCGCGGCGCATCAGGCGCACCGGGAGTCCCGTACCTTCGGCCAACCTGTCCACCAGTTCCTGGTTCGGCGCAAACAGGACCCGCGCCTTGCGGTAAAACCACATGACCAGCGACAGGGATGTCTGTTCCGCCCAGTTCAGCGTGGATTCGCGGAAGGCTTCGGGCAGCGCGCCCAGCAGTCCGGCCAGCCGCCGCGCGCCGTATTCGTGGACGTTGGTGTGCCAGGAGGCGGCTAACGGAACGCCGAGATCGTAGGCGAGCAGCGCGCCGAGCAGGCCGACGTGTCCCGGACCGGTGACGTGCACCAGGTCTGGCGCAAAGGCCTCCAGCCGTTTGCGAACCTCGGCGCGGTGGCGCAGGAAGGCCAGGTCGAAGTGAAGATCGCGCTCCAGGTCGAGGCGGTAGGGTCCGGTGTCGATCTCAAATGTTTCAAACGGACCTTCGATCCAATGTTTCGTCGTGGGTCCGGGGTGAACGCTGAAAAACGGCGCGCCGCGGGTCCTTGCGAACCGGGCGAATTCGCGGCTCGTAAGGGCCACCCCGTTGACTTCATGAAAGCTGTCAGTGAAGAAAGCGACGCGTCGCATGGCCGCCACTATTCTAGTGCGAAAGGGGGTCGGGCGATCAAGAGATCGCCTCCTGGCGGGCGAAGGCGCGGAAAGCCATCCGCAGGCCGGGGTGGCGCAGGGCGAACAGGCCGGTTTCGAATGCTCGAACCGTCAGGGGGCGGCGCTTCCAGTAGCGGTGCACCGGCAGGTGCTCGCCGTCGTCGGAGATGTAGAACACGCGATCGCACCAGCGGCCGCCGCGTTCGTGGTCGGCAAGCGCGTCCTGAACGCCGCGCAGCATGCGCACCGGAAGCGGCTCGAAGTAATGCGTCGTGAACAGCACGTGGCTGGCGCCCTCGCGCATTTCCTCGACGAACTCGGCGAAGGTGCGGGCGTTGGTCAGGTTCAACGTGGCGTTCGGTTCGAGGCCGTGGCGGTCGCCGCCCGAAATCAGGGGTTTGCCCACCGCCTCCGACAGCGCCATGGTCTCGCGGTTCTCTTTCCAGGGACGAAGGCCGTTCAATTCGACGGCGTGCAGATACGCGCCGTAGCGGAGGCAGAACTGGTGAGCCAGCGCAACGTGTTCACGGTGGCCGATTTCGTTCTCGTCCCAACAGGGATGGTTGAAGACGGCAAGCACGGCGGGGTTCGATGTCGCGGCTTCCAGCAATCCGGCGAGTTCGGATTCGACGGGTGAGGCGGTGAAGCGTTCGAATTCCGTCATCACGGCGCGGGCCCGCTCGGGCGGGAGATTGTGAATACCGAGGTGGAAGAACGTGCCGCGAAAGGGTACGGTCCATTCCACGGAGACGGGCAGGTGGTGGAAGGAATCGAGCACCCGCAGGGTCATGGCGGCGTCGATCGAATCATGGTCGGTGAGCGAGACGAGCGACGCAAGGCCGAGGCGCTGTTCGATTTCGCCGGATTCCAGTCGCCAGGCGTCGTGCGCCGAAAGCGGCGGAGTCCAGTAGGCGCGGTTCAGATCGAGGTTTGTCCCGTAGGCTTCCCGGTAGCGGCGTTCGAAACCCGCCACGGCCCACCGGACCGGCGCGAGCTTCCCGGTCACTCGATAGATGAACGACAGCGGTTCCCGGGAGTGTTGCGTATGGCTGTGCAGAGATACGCCGGTGCGGAAGCGCCCGTTGGCGGTCCCGTTGCTCTCGAGATGAATGTTCGCCCGTAAACGGGGACCCTGCATGATATGAGCATGCGGGACGACCGTTTAACGCTTGATATATTACAGATGACTGATCGGTGAATCGAACACGTATCCCGTAATATGTTTGGGCCTAACTAGTCGCCGAGCGGGTATACTTCGAGCCGCGTCGTGTCGAACCGGATGCGGCGCTTCTCCAGATACGACTGCACGGCCAGCAGCGGCGGGATGATGGAGATGCTCGCCACACCCACGTCGGCGTTGGGCAGCGCGCGCGACTTGCAGCAGGCCAGGAAATTGCGGACGTGATCGAGCGTGATGTCGCCGGGGATCTGATTCGTAACCGGCTGGGCGTCGCGCCCGGCGGGTCGAAACTCCCACCGGTTGCGGTTCACGAAGAGACGTCCCTTGTCTCCGAAGAACGTGATTCCATACTCGGCGCCCGCGGTGTTGGACTGGAAGGCCACGGTGAAGCCGTCGTACTCGAACAGCGCGTTGCAGGTGTCCGGAGCCGTGCGGCCATCCTGGAAGTTGAAGAAAATCCCCCCCGCGAATACGGCCGAGTTACAGGGCTTGTCGCCCATGTACATGTGCACGACATCGAGCCAGTGATGGCCGAAGTCGGTCATCTTGCCTCCGTTGAAGTCGAGGAAGGCGCGGAAGTTCAGGTACTGGCCGGGTGACCAGTCACGGTACTTCACGCGGCCGAGAAAGCGCACCCAGTCGAGGTTCGACGGCTTTTCCGCGGGCTCGGTGGGCAGGGGGCGCGCGGCGCCGCCATGCCAGATCGCGTCGATGTGGTTGATCTTGCCGAGGGCGCCCGTGTCGATGAACTTCTGTTTGGGCTCGATATAAATCGGGCCGGAACGTTGTTGCAGGCCGACCTGGCAGACGCGGTTGTTCACACGCGCGGCGCGCACCATCTCGGGCGCTTCGTCGCGGGTGCGGCACATGGGCTTTTCGACGTAGACGTCCTTGCCGGCGGTCATGGCGTCGATGGCGTGATCGTGGTGCCAGTGGTCGGGCGAGCCGATCAGCACGGCGTCCACTTCCTTCAGTTCGAGCAACTGGCGATGGTCCCCGAAGGTCTTCGTGTTCGGAGCCTTCTGCTGGGCGCGGTCGATGTGCACGGCGTAGACATCGCAAAGGGCGCGCACGTCCACCTCGGCGTTCTTCTGAAACTGCGTCATCACGTACGTGCCGCGTTCGCCGGTTCCGATAACTCCGAGCCCGATGCGGTCATTCGCTCCGAGAATCCGCGAGTAGGAGAGCGCGGAGACGGCCGCGGCCCTGGCTGCCTGACGGCGGGTGATCATGAACATCCACTCCTTCCGGTTTGAGTCGGAGCCATTCTATCAACCGGAAGACAGCGGCGCGCTAGGCGGTTTCCGGGCGGCGGAGCAGGGTCTCGACCACTTGCTTGCCCTTACCGAACAAGCGCGCCGACAACGCCTTGCGCTCCTCGCGCGTGTAAGCGTAGCCGAGGCGGTGAAGACGCTCCATGGAGCGGCCCACCACCCATGTCCCACTCCAGGCGATGGCGGCTTTCGGAATCAGTCCGCCACCCAGCGGTATCTTCGCGACTAACTCGCGCGCGATGGCCCGGAATCCGAACGCGCCGGCGACGATCGAACCGATCTGGCCGCGCTGTTCACGATAACCGACGCCGGCGTCGCTGGCCGCGGCGATCAGAAACGCCATGCGGATCTGGTTCATGGTGAGAAACGCGGTGTCGGAGGCGAATTCGCCGAGCACCCACGGGAGGCTGAGCAGCGGTACGATGTCGGGCAACGCGGTGGCCACCGAAAACAGCGCGTTCTCCTTCGCCACCGAGCGTATGGTGCGGTCGATCACGGGCATCCGAAATGGCGGAAAGCGTTTCGCCAGGCCAAGCGCCAGGTCGAATCGCGCGTCGAGCACCGCAGTCACCATGCGCTCGGGGTGCGCGGCGTCGAAGGTGAAGGCGCGTTCCGGATGCAGCAATGACTCATCCCATAACTCGAGATCGAAACTCTCGCGACCGCGCGCGGCGTGGCTAACTCGATAGAGCGCTCGAGCCGCTTGCGCCCGCTTGGCCGCGGTTAACTCGGGCGGACAGAGATAGCTCTCCATCAGCCCGTGGCGCGCGGGCGACTCAGCCACCAGCGCGACACGCAACTCGCGCTCCGCCTCGCTCCGGACCTCGGCGGGATTCAGGTTCCTGATCGCGCGCTTCATCTGACCTAACGACGTGATCATCGACATAACGGGTCACCCCAATTTCCCGTGGCGAAACATGACTTTCAACGACTCCCGCCACGATTCGCCCACTCCGATTCGTTGGACCTCAATGTCCTGGCCGAAGTACCGCATCACCGCCTCGTTGGACGGGTGGAACTCGAGGGCCGGCGCGACCAGCAGCAGGCGCGGCGCCTCGGTTCGTAACTCGACGCCCGGAAAGTAGCCGGCCGCGCCAAACTCTCGCTTTTCGGCGTGCCACTTCACGCGCACCCAGTAATCGAGCGCCTGCATGGGCAGGTGAATATCCTCGGAGGCTTTCAACTCGAGCACCGCGAGCCGGCCGCGAACGTCCACCGCCAGCAAGTCGATGACGCCGCGTTCGCCGGCCGTGAACGTCGGCGCCTGCCCGTATACAGGGCTCGGTTCGAGCGTCGCGTCGATTTCCTGAATAGAGCTTCGCACCTGCGATTCCAGCCACCCTTCCGGATGCTTCGCATACAACGGGGAGCGCCGATCCGAGACGCGGGGCGACCGGAGACGCCCGATTTCCCGCGCCAGTTCCACGATTTCCCCGAGGTTGGACGCCAGCGCGGGGCGGCGCGTTTCGAGTCCCCACATTAACGCCCCTCCATCCAATCGCGCGAACTCGAGACCACGCACGCGGAGGCTGACGGCGCCGTCGCCGCGATGGACGGTCTCGACGTTCTGCTCCGACCGGATGCGCTCGAACCAGTCGGCGACATCGGCGGAGGAGTCCGGCAGCGGACGAGTGGCGCGTTCCAACCGGGTGTCGATGTTGCCGTAGTCGGCCAGGTCGACGGGATCCTCGTAACCATCGGCGGTCTGGACGAAGATGGAGCAGCGGGCGGCGCGGGGATTCAGGCACAGCATCCGCAGACAGGTGGTCCGCTCGCGGCCGGCGGGCAGAAGCACCACCAAGCCTTCGACGGCGACCCGCCGTTCGCGGGTTCGCAGGTAGTCGAGCCAGATGAGTCCGAAGGTCAGCACGCCGTCGGAGTCAGAATCCGGCCCGGCGCCGATGGCCGCCATTCCGCGAGTTCCCAGCCGCAAGAAGGCGCGCGGGTAAGTCGGAGAGAGGCTGTGTTCCAGGTCGGGGTCGGTGGATAACTCGACGATGCGCCACTCGGGAAATTGCCTGCTGAGCGCCCGGCGGAACCGTTCGCGGTAGGTCATGCGGGCGGCCTTGCGCGTCGTCTCGGCGGGCGCCGCGGCGGTGTCGATAAGACTCAGCGTTCCAGCGCGCTTGCCAAACCGCTCGATGGATAACTCGAGACGCCCCCGCGCCTGCGACAGAATGCCTGTGATTCGCCGGCTGAGATGCCGGCGTTCGTCCCATATCTCGATGGTGAGATAGCCGGAGCGCCACTCGAGCGCGTAGTTATCCGGAGTTACCGGGAATGGCGGATCTCCGGGGTCGACAACAACCGGGCACTTACTGGCGGCGAGAAAACTCTCGATCGCCGCGCGGGCCTGTTCCGGAGAGCTCCGGACGGCCCCTTGGGCGTCTGGTTTCAACAGCTCCCATTATGGCGCAACCGGCGCGATTACTCCGATTGCAGCAGTTCGTCCCACGTGATCCGGCGGCCGGTGTCGATCGCCAGGCGACCCAGCAGGGCCGTCAGCGTGCTTTCCGCCGCGGTCATGGCGTTGTTTTCGGGCTTGTTCTCGACGATATGGTTGACGAACCGCTCGATGGCGTCGATTGTGATTTCACGCTTCGAATCCACCTGAGTCATCTGCGCGCCGGGCTTTGACAGACGGTAATATTTGCGATGCGTCTCGATGGTTCCCTCCGTGCCGAAGAACTGCTCGTCCACAAGACTCCAGGCCTGGGCCAACTGGCAGGCGTGCAGGAAGCCGTGCAACCCCTTGCCGTAATCATAGGTGACGTTCAGATGGTCCATCGTGTCGCCGTACACACGAACCTTGCGGCCGCCATCGCCCACCGCGGAACTCGGGTGCCGTCCGGCATACCAGTTGAGCACGTCCACGCCGTGGCAATCCTGTTCGACGATCATGTCGCCGGACTTAGCCCGCCACGGATACCACGTGCGCGCCTCGCGGTCCGGAGTCAGCGCGGGCGCTTTCGGGCTGACGCCGCCGACCATCCAGTGGCTGCGCATCAGCGAGATCTCGCCGATGCCGCCCGACTTGATAATCTGCTCCGCCGCCAGGTATTCGGGCGAGTAGCGCTGCTGGAAGCCGAACTGTATGTGCTTGGTGGGATCCGCCTGCGTCGCGGCGGCCATCAACCGCTTGACGCCCGCGACGCTCGCGCCGGCGGGCTTTTCGCAATAGATATGTTTGTGAGCCTTCACAGCCGCCTCGAACATCTCCGGATGCAGATAGACCGGAGCGGTGATCTGCACGGCGTCGATGCCCGGCTCCGTCAACAGTTCCTGATAGGCGCGGAACGTCTTGGCGTTGTTCGCCGCCGGAATGTCGGTTTTGGTCTTGTCGATCTGGTCGGGATAGATGTCGCAGAGCGCTGCGATCTTCACTCGCGAATCCTTCGAAAAGAAGTTGGCGTCGTAGCGGCCGCGGTTTCCCGTGCCGATGACGCCGAGCGCGACGGCGGAATTCGCCGCGTAGCCGAATGCGACATTCGGCTTCACGATCAGGAGATTAGCGCCGATGCCGGCGAGTATTTCGCGACGTTTCATGCCGGGATTTTATCACCGGCGAGCTATACTCCGAAGAACGGTATGGACGAGCGGCAACGGGCGCTCTTCGACGAACTTTTCGAGACGGCGGCGGCGATTCCCGACGCCGAGCGCGCGGCGTGGCTGAACGCCCATTGTGACGATCCGGTGGTTCGCGAAGAGTTGACGGCGTTGCTGCCGTTTCGCATGACGCGCACGGTGGGACTGGCCGGCGCGGTGGGCGCGGCGACGGTCCTGGCCCGCGAGCAGGCCGTTCCAGCCGGGATGCGCATCGGGCCGTACCGCATTCTCAGCGTGCTCGGCGAAGGCGGCATGGGCACGGTGTACGAGGCCGCTCGTGACGACGATCAATTTCGCAAGACCGTCGCGATCAAATTCCTGCACCTGGGTGCGCGCACCGAATGGATGCTGCGGCGCTTCCGGCAGGAGCGTCAGATTCTGGCGGAGCTCGAACACCCCAATATCGGCAGGCTGCTGGATGGCGGCTCCACCGAAGAGGGCGCGCCGTACATCGTGATGGAGAAGATCGACGGACAGCCCATCACACATTGGGCGGACGATCGCGGGCTGTCGGTGCGGGAGCGCCTCCAACTGTTCCGGCAAGTGGTGGGGGCGGTGCAATACGCACATCAGAAACTGATTGTGCATCGCGACATCAAGCCCGGCAACATCCTGGTGACGGGCGAGGGCGTTCCCAAGCTGCTCGATTTCGGCATCGCCAAGCTGATCGATGCGGGCGACGAACTGGTGACGCGCACCGCCCACCAGATGATGACGCCCGATTACGCGAGCCCCGAGCAGGTTCGCGGGCAAACCATCACGCCGGCCAGCGATATTTACTCGCTTGGAGCCCTGCTGTACGAACTGCTCACCGGCCAGCGGCCGCACCGGCTGACCAGTTATGATCCCGGAGAAATCGCCACGCGCATATGCGAACAGGACATTGCACCGCCCTCCGCCACCGGTCATCCGGCGTTGCGAGGCGACCTGGACACCATCGTGCTCAAGGCGATGCAGAAGGCGCCCGAGCGGCGTTACGCTTCGGCCGAACAGTTCGGCGAAGACATCCGCCGCTATCTGGATGGACGCCCGGTGGTGGCGCGGCCCGACACCATCGCCTATCGGGCCCGCAAGTTCGCGCGGCGCAACTGGCTGGTGTTGACCGCTGCGGCGGCGCTGGCCATCGCAATCGGCGGAGGCGTGGCGTCATCGCTGTATCAGGCCAGGCTCGCGCGGGACCGGTTCGATCAGGTGCGCACGCTGGCCAACCGCTTCATGTTCGACTTCCACGATGAGTTGCTGAAGGTTCCGGGCTCTACCAAGGCGCAGCAGATGGTGGTGAGCACCGCGCTTGAGTACCTCGGCAAGCTCAGCGCGACGGCCGGTTCCGATCCGGTGTTGTTGGCGGACCTCGCGGAAGCCTACGGGAAGTTGGCCGACGTGCAAGGCGCGCAGGATTCCACCTACGCCGCGCGCTTCGAGGACGCGTTGGCCAGCCAGAACAGAAGCGTGGAGATGCATCGGCGTGTGGGCCGTCGCGACGCGGCCGGACGTTCGCGCCTCGCCTTCGCGCTGGTGCGGCGCGGCTTGATCGAAGACCGTCTGTCCATGAATCCCGAGGCGTTACACGACGCCCGCGAAGCCGTCGTCATCATGGAGAAGGTGCTTCAGGACGCGCCGGCCACGGCCGAGTGGACCAAACTGGCCGGCAACGCCTATATCCAGGAGGTGCGTTCGTTGATGGCCGCGGGATCGATGGACGAAGCCGCGGCGGCCAGTGACCGCGCGGTGGCGTGGCTGAACCGCAGCCTGGCGCTCGACAATTCGATTTCCACTCGGAAGCGGCTGGGCGACGCCACGCTCGATCGCAACGACATCCTGATCTCCATCGGGCGCGTGGAGGACGCCATTGCGTCGCTCGAACAGTTGTTACCGCTGTACGATGGGCTGATCGCCGCCGAGCCGCGTTCGCCCTCGCTGATCCGCAGCCGGCAGGTGGTGCTGAGCGACCTGTCACTCGCCTGGTTCAACCTGAACGAAGTGAATGCGGGCGATCCGCGCAAGTCCGTGCAATACGGCCGCCGGCTGGTGGACGAGGTGCGGCGAATGGCTGCCGACGACGCGGCCGATGTTTCCAACCGGTTGATGCTGGCCGTCTGCGAATCCGAATTGTCGATTCCGCTGATGGAGACCGATCCCGAGGAGGCGGTGCGTAGCGCGCGGAGGGCCGTCGACCAGTTCGATCAACTGGTGCGCGCCGCTCCGAAGGATCGCTTCATGGCGCCACGCCGCGCCCGGGCGCTGACGCGGTTGTCGCTTGCGCTGGTGAGCGCGCGCCGGGCCGGGGAAGCGGTGGAGCCTGCGCTTGAATCCGTGGAGATTCATCGCGCGATGATGGCCGCCCAACCGGACGAGACGCGCCATGCGATCTCCGCCGTATTTGCTTTCAGCGCGGCGGGCCAGGCGCTGGCGGGCACTGGCCGGTACGCGGAGGCGGAGCGGATGCACGATGAGGCGGCGGAGTTGGGCGCGCGAGTCGCATCGGGCCATGGGGCTACGCTCGCTAGCGCCGCCGCGGCGGACTATGCCGCCCTGCGCGATGGCGATTATTGGGTGACCCGCCGCGCCCCCGCCAAGGCGCGCGCCTGGTACGAGCGTGCGCGCGTAATGTGGTCGAAGCGTTCGGAGAAGTCCTCGTGGGTCGAGCGCAAACGCCGTGAGGTGGAAGCGAAACTGGCCGCCGCACGCTGAAGGAGAGAGGCGCAATGCCGCAGGACAACGACATCACGCGGATACTGTCGAACTGGGAGCGCGATCCCGCGTTGGCGCTCGAACAACTGACGCCGCTCGTGTATTCGGAATTGCGGAGGCTGGCTGCGGCGCACCTGCGTGGGCAGCGGCCCGACCATACCTTGCAGCCCACCGCTCTGGTTCACGAGGCGTATCTACGATTACTCGGCGCGGACTCGATGGAATGGAAGGACCGGGGGCATTTCTTCGGGATCGCGGCTCGCACCATGCGGCTGATCCTGGTGGATGCGGCCCGCAAGTTCAACGCCGAGAAGCGCGGCTCCGGTAAGAAGCTGCAGTTTGAGGATGGCATCGAATACTCGGCCGAGCAGTCCGGGAATTTCCTGGAGTTGGATCGCGCCATCGAGAAGTTGAAGGAATGGGACGAGCGCAAGTGCGCGGTGCTCGAGATGAAGTACTTCGGCGGCCTGGAGCGTGAGGATATCGCCCAGGCGCTCGGCGTCAGTCTGGGCACCGTGAAACGGGATTTGTCCATCGCGGAGGCGTTCCTGCGCAAGCAACTGGCCGACGCCACGACGGTGTAAGATGCGGCTGAGGAGCTTCCATGCGATTCGCCGGACTTCTGCTGCTGTTGTCGCCAGCGCTGTACTGCGCTGATCTGTCCTTGCCAGGCTGCGAACCTCGCTCCGAGGTGCGCATGGCGCTCGAGCGGGAGTTCGGGCCACAGGCGACTCAGAACCTCACGACGGCGGAGTCCGCCAGGCATCGCGACACGGTGCTCGGCCGGTTGATCGCCGAGTATCCGCGCGAGGCGGCGCCGCACTTGCGGCTGTTGACCGCGATCCGCTGGAATGATCCGGAGCGCTATCCCGGCTTAATGGCCAAGTACGTCGCCTCCGCCCAGGCGCATCCCAACGATCCGCTGGCCTTGTATCTGGCCGCGATGGCGGTGTTCCGCACGCACACACCGGAGGCGGTCCGCCTGGCCGAGCAGTCGCGGAAACTCGCGCCAGATTTCCCTGCGCCGACCTTGCTGCTTGCCGAGATCCACCAGGCCGGCAAGTTCGAGGACAGAGCCCGAGCCGCCGCCGAACTCGAGCGCTATCTGAAGCTGTGCCCCGCCGTTTCAACCCTTGGCTGGACCATGGACAAGGCCGGCACGCCGGCGCTTCGCGCCAACAACGCGGCGGCGTTGCGCGCACGGCTCGAGAAGGAGACCGATCCCGCTCAGTTGCGCCAATACGAGACGCTCTGGGGGATGGAGTTCCGTTCCCGTCCCCCCGCCCAGCACGACGAGTTGCGCAAGGTGATCGCCGGAGACGTGAAGCGGCTGGAGCGGCTGAATCCGAAGCCCGACGCTCGATATTTGCTGGTGCTGATCAGCGGGTACAAGCAGAGCGGCGCGCCCAAGGAGACCATCACCGCGCTCGATAACCGCATCGTCAGCCTGGATCCGACCTCTGACGACGCCTTCGATGTCGCCTACGATCGGTGGGCCGAGGGCCACAAGGCGCCGGAGAATCACAGGGACAAGGCGGCGTGGGACGCTTACAACGCGGCCCGACTGGCTGCGCTCGACGAGTGGATTCCCCGTTTCACCCGCACGCGGTATCTGGCGCAGATGCGTTACACCGCGCTCGCCAACAACGATCGGTCGTCGAGCAGCGAAGTGCTGAAGGCGCTGGACGCCTACCTGGCGACGTTCGAGTACAACGAGCCGCGGGCATTTTCCTATTGGACGGCCGCCAAACCATTGCTTGACCGCAAGATCGATCCCGCGCGGGCGTTGACGCTGGCGCAGCGGGCGATTGTGCTGATGGATGAGGAATCCGCGCAGGAGGATCGCGATGACTCTGTTTCCGACAAGGATCGCGGCGAGCAGATGAAGCGTCGCGCGTCGAACCGGCGCGCTCTCCAACTGCTTGCGCTCCGGGCCGCCTTGATGGCCGGTCGCCCGGATGCGGCCTCCTCCTTCAAATGTTCCGTGGAAGCCGCTCCACCTCCGGAGAAGGCGGAGTTGCAGGCCTACTGGCACGCTCGCGCCCGGCTCGCGTGGGCGGAGGGCCGGAAGGCCGACGGGTTGGCCTATTATCAGGCCGCGCTCCACGCCCGGCAGGAGCCGCCTCCCTTCCGAGAGGGTAGACTGCGCGACGAATTGGGCGAAGAGTCCAAGGCCCTCTGGCAGGATCTGGGCGGAACCGAAACCGCCTACGCGGTCTGGAGCGCTCCGCCGACGGCATCCGGGAAAGTCGAATCCGCCGAGGGCCGCTGGGAGCGCCCCACTCGCGACCTGCCGGCGTTCGAACTCGCCGATCTCGAAGGCAAGACCTGGAAGCTGAAGCAACTGGAAGGCAAGACGTTGCTGATCAACCTTTGGGCCACCTGGTGCGGCCCATGCCAGTCCGAATTGCCGAAGCTCGAAAAGCTGTACCAACAGGTGAAGCCACGCGCGGACCTGCAGGTGTTAACCTTCAACATCGACGACGACCTGGGGCTGGTGGCGCCCTTCATGAAAGAGAAGGGTTACACGTTCCCTGTCATGCTGGCCGCCGACCTGGTGAACAAGCTCTACGACGGTTGGGGTATTCCGCAGAACTGGATTGTCGACCCCGTCGGTAAGTGGCAGTGGATCCAACTGGGCTACGATTCAGCGGAGGCGGACTGGATCGGGTCCATGCTCAAGCGGCTCGAATCAGTGAAGGGGGCGGCAAAACCTCGCTAACTCCCGATCACGGGCGGCGAGGCGCATTGCCACGCGGCGCCCGCCACCGCCAGCGCCGCCATCGCCGCCGTTTCGGCCCGTAGCACTTGATTCCCCAATGAAACCGCCGTCCAGCCCCTATCCAGGAAGAGCTCCCGCTCGCTGGCGGTCCACCCCCCTTCCGGTCCGATGAGGATGGCCACCGACTCCTCGGTCGAACGGGCAGGCGGGATCGCCGCCAGAAACGGCGCGGCGCCGGGCTCCTCATCGCAGGCGTAACGGCGCCTGGCCTCGATCATCAGCACGTCCTCGAAATCCACGGATTCGTCGATGACGGGCAGATGATCGCGGCGGCTCTGCTGGGAGGCTTCGAGCGCGATGCGCCGCCAACGGTCGACGCGCTTGCCCGCCGCCTGGTCGAGCCCCCGTTCACTGCGAGCGGCGCGAAACGGCGCGATCCGGGCAACGCCCAACTCGGTGGCCTTCTCGATCATCCACTCAAAGTGGTCGAACTTGACCAGCGCGGCGCACAATGTCAGACGCACCGCCGGCGGCTTCGGCGCCACCGGTTCACGCAGGCTGAAGACCACTCGCCGCTTATGCGCCTCGGTGATCTCCGCCAGGTACGCGCTGACATTGTCCGAAATCTCGTACAGTTCGCCGGGTTCAACCCTCAGCACTCGCGTCAGGTGCTGGGCGTCGTCACCCTCCACGATCGCTTCGCCGTTGCGCACCACGTCTACGAAAAACCGCCGTCTGGCCATGTATTCTGATTCTGTATGATTGCGCATCTCCGCGGCGTGGTTCTTGAGAAGCACCCCAACCAGGCGATCCTCGACGTCCAGGGGGTCGGGTACGATCTGACCATCCCCGTGTCCACGTTCACGGCGCTTCCCGAGGCCGGCGGCGAGGCGCGCCTGTACGTCCACACCCACGTCCGGGAGGACGCCATCTCCCTATTCGGATTCTCCGCCAAGGCGGAGAAGGCGCTGTTTGAGAAGCTGATTTCGGTGAGCGGCATCGGGCCGAAACTCGCCATCACCATCCTTTCGGGACTGGCGGCGTCCGAGCTGGTCAACGCGATTCGAAACGGTGACCTTCAGCAACTGGTGCGCATCCCCGGCATCGGCAAGAAGACCGCCGAGCGGCTGGTTTTAGAGCTGCGCGAAAAGCTGGACATCGTGGCTGGCCCCACCGCCACGCCCGCCAAGCCCAAGCCCGGCTTCACCGCGAACGAAGAGGACGTCATCTCGGCCCTGATGAACATCGGAGCAAACCGTCCGGCGGCGGAGGCGGCCATTCTCAAGGCCAAGACCGAAGCCTCAGGCGACGATTTCGAGACGCTGTTCCGAAACGCGCTGCGGCATTTGCGATGATGTTTAGAACTCTATGAAAGCCGTTGCTGTTTTTCCTGGGCAGAAGCAGTACCGGGTGATCGATCATCCGGAACCGAGTATCGAACATCCCGCCGAGGCGAAACTCAAGATCCTCGACGTTGGAATCTGCGGAACGGACAAGGAGATCGTCGCCTTCCAGTACGGCACACCGCCGGATGGCAGCGAATACCTGATCATCGGGCACGAGTCCCTGGCGGAGGTGGTGGAAGTGGGCTCCGCCGTCACCCACCTGAAGCCCGGCGACCTGGTAGTGACATCGGTTCGCCGGCCCTGCGGCCACTCCGATTGCCTGGCGTGCTCTGTGGGCCGGCAGGACTTCTGTTACACCGGCGACTTCTTCGAGCGAGGCATCAAACAGCGCCACGGCTACATGACGGAGTTTGTTGTCGAGCAGGCCAAGTACATGTCCGTTGTGCCGCCCACCCTGCGGGAAGTGGGCGTGCTGGTGGAGCCGCTGACGATTGCCGAGAAGGGGCTGACCCAGCTATGGCAGATTCAGCAACGACTTCCGTGGGCTTGTCCCGTGGAGCCCGGCAAGGGGCAGGCGTACTGCCACAAGGCGCTGGTGTTGGGTGCGGGGCCTGTAGGATTGCTGGGCGCCATGAAGCTGGTCCTCGACGGCTTCCAGACGTTCGTGTACTCCAAGGCGGATCCCGGCGACCTGCGTCGAACCGTGGTCGAGCAGATCGGCGCGACGTTCATACAGGCGGAGACGAATTCGCTCGACCAGATGGCCGAGCAGATCGGGAACATCGACGTGGTGTACGAGGCGGTGGGCGCGTCGCAGCTCGCCTTCGAGGTGTTGGAGCGGCTAGGCACAAACGGGGTCTTCATATTCACGGGCGTTCCGGGCCGTAAGGCGCCCATCTCCGTGGACACCGACCGTCTGATGCGCGACCTCGTGCTCAAGAACCAGATCAGCTTTGGCACCGTGAACGCGAGCATCGAGAGTTTCCGGGACGGCATCCACGATTTGGCCGAGTTCCTTGGCCGGTGGCCGGAAGCGGTGAAATCGATCATCTCTCACCGCTATTCGATCGATGACGCGGTGATCCCGTTGTCGGGCAAGGCGGGCGGGATTAAGACCGTTATCGCGGTACATTCCTAAGCGGAGGCGGCGTCAATGCGCCTGCCTTTGCGGCTGGCCATCTGCTCGGCGGCCCATGCGGCTCCCGCACGCTGGTGGAAACCTGAACCGAGGGCGGAGGCTGGGTCGCCAGGGGAGGACGGACGCAAGGGGCTGCTTCCTGTTCCAGCGAGTCGACCAGCGCCCGTTCCGTATGCGGGTGAGTTTGCACTTTTTCGGGACCGTGGAGCAAGAGAGTACGGTGGCGTTGCGACTCGATGACTTTGGGCGCATCGCGATGGCGATCGCTCCGATCGAGGAGACGGTCGAGGCTCCGGGGCAGGGGTCGGTCACACCCGGACGCTTGGAGGACGCTGGTGGCTCGCGGCGCTGGTTCAGGTGCAGGGAGATGTAAATGTCGCCTGTTCACTTTCCGCGCAAGGCGCGGTGGTTCGCATCGAAGCGTTCATCCGCCCAGTGGATGTTCGTCCCGGTGAGCTCCGAAGCGTCGGAGCACCGTCGCCGGTTGCTCACCTATGCTTGCCGCTCGTCGGGCCGGGTTACAGTTGTCAGCCAGCCGCTGTGCGGCGGCGATGCTCCTTGCCCAGACGATCGGCGGAAGTGACGCCGCCGGCATGCCTGGGCCGCGGTGGGTGGGCTGCGAAGCACATGCCAAGTGAGTAGCCGGCTAGTGCGGGAGCCGGCCTGGTTAGGAAGACGCCGAGCCCTTCGTTGCCTCCGGATGCGTATAGATACCCGGGAAACCAGTGTTCGTAACTCACGGCGCCTGTAAGATACTCCGCAACCGAGGCCGCGAAGAACAGGAATGGCGGCAGCCACACCAGACGGCCGGTCCCGGCGAGACGCGGGTTTTCCCGTCCGGCGACCGAGCCGAGCAGGCATCCGAATATGATGGAGGCGAGGTACAGGACACCCGCGTCTGAGTATCCCGGCGGGAGATCGTAGTTGGAACCGAGTCGCGACTCAAGACGATCGGCGGTGAAGGCGGCGGCCGCCACCACGGGCAGCGGGGCCAGCAGCGCTTGGGATGCGAACAGGGCCAGCCGCCGCCAAGGGCCGGGGCCAGGGTCGCCGCGCGCCTGCCCGTAGATCTCGAACACCGCTGCCTCCTCACCAGAGATGGTAGAACCCGTCGCGCTCGGTGACCTCCACCGCAATGCCGAACAGCCCGGTTAACGCCTCCGGCCGCAGCAGATCCGCTTTCGCCCCATCCGCCAGGATCCGCCCGTCCCGCATCAGAATCACCCGTTCGACCTCAGGTGGAATATCGGCCAGATGGTGCGTCACAAGGATCATGCCGACTCCCGATTGCGCCAACCGGCGGATCATTTGGCGCACCTCGTGTTGGGCGAACACGTCCAGGCTGGTGGTCGGCTCATCCAGCACCAGCGCCTTCGGCTCGTGCACCAGGGCGCGGGCGATTAGGATGCGCCGGGCTTCGCCGCTCGACATTTCATTCACCGGCTGCCGCGCCAGGTGCTCCACTTCCAATTGCGTCAGGATCTGGCGGGCTCGTCCACGCATGGCGTCGGTGATCGACTGGTGCGGCCACACGCCGATGCTCGAAAAGAAGCCGGACAACACCAACTCTTCCCCGGTGATCTCGCGCGAACAGTCCGTCATGAGGTCGTTTGTGACAATCCCCATGGCGGAACGCAGCTCAAAGATGTCCCAGCGTTCCCTGCCGAGCAGCCGGAGGGCCGATCCCTCTCGCAAGAGCGGGTACAGTTCCCGAGTGACCGTCTTGATCAGCGTCGACTTTCCACATCCGTTCGGTCCGAGTATGGCCACATGCTCGCCGACTCCGATGCGCAGGTCGATATCGTCCAGGATGATCCGGTCGCCGCGCATTACCGAGATGCGGCGCATGTCAAGTAGGGGCGGTTGCGATTGCATTCGTCATTACAGGTCTAGCAGATTGGCGGCTGTCCGCGCGGCGCCGACACCGTCAGAAAGGGCCTCGCCACGACATCGCCGAGCGTCGAAGCTCGATCGCGCCTTTCTTCCCAACCAGGATCGCGTTGAAGTCGGGATTGGCGATGATCGCCCGTACGATGTAGCTCTGCTGCGCCGGGTCCGAGGCCAGAGCCACGGTGGACACCTGGGCGTCCAACTGGCGGGGAGGAACGGTGGGCACACGGATCCGGACCGGGTCTCCCGGCTTGATCTTTCGCGCCATCAGAGGCGTCACCGACGCTTCGAAGCTCAGCTTGCTCTGGTCGGCGACATGCACGATCGGCGTTCCGGCGCTGACGCGGTCGCCCGCCGCGAGGACCGTGCCGACCACGACTCCGTCATGCGGCGCCGTCACCTTCAGCTCCTCCTGGCGTCGTATGCCCTCTCCCAGTGCGGACCGCGCGTCGAGTTCGGTGATCCCACCCTCCCCGGCGCGGGGTTGCGCCGCCGACAGCCGTCGCCGCGCGGACTCCGCCTGGCGGACGACCTCTTCGCTCTCGAGTTCCGCGAGCAGTTGTCCTGCCCGCACCGTTTGCCCCGGGCTCGCCAGCATCCGTCGCACGCGCGCGGCGGAGGAGACCGTCAGCGTGTCGACCCGCGCCGCGTGAATGGAGGCGGGCAGCAGCGCGCCTGTGCCTCCGCCGAAGGCCGTTCCTCCAGTCGTCTTTGTGCCCGAAGACACCATCGCGCTCAGGACTACGACGATTCCGAAGATCTTCGCCAGCGCCCAACCGACGTCATCCGCGTTCTGTCCGACCCTGATCTTCACCCGCATGACATCACCGTGCGATCATCTCGCCTGCCATCGGTAGGCCCCGTGGTTCCCCAACCTCTGCATACCCTCCACAAACAATTTCTTCGGCCGAAACGATCCATCCATTTGGGGAGTGCGGTCGGTTTTGCGGGAGCCTAGGCGGATGGCCTTATCCCCTGCGCCGCTGTGCGAAGGGACAGCCACACGGGAAGCCGGCCCCCGATCGGCAAGTCCCGCCTTCCAGCGCTCTTGTTATCCTCGGAATAGGTCATGTCAGCATCCTTATTAGCAGCGCATCTTCAGAAGTCCGCCCGGAATCTCGCCGAGATCGACAGCGGCCTGCTCGCGTTCCTGGTTAACCTGGAGAACGTCGCGCGTGTGGCCCCGGTCGTCGCCGACGGCATCCTGCAGGAACTTGTCGACCAACGCAACAACGTCAAACTGATCGCCAGCGAAAACTACTCCTCGCTCTCTACTCAGAGCGCGATGGCCAATCTCCTCACCGATAAGTACGCGGAAGGGTTCCCGGAACACCGCTTCTACGCCGGATGCCACAACGTCGATTCGATTGAAGCCTACGCCGCCGAGCAGGCCCGGGAGCTGTTCGGCGCCGAGCACGCCTACGTCCAGCCGCACTCCGGCGCCGACGCCAACATGGTCGCCTTCTGGGCCATCCTGAACGCCCGCGTCGAAACGCCCGCCGTCGCCGAGTTCGGCGCCAAGGACTCGGCTGAGCTCTCCGACGAGGACTGGGAGAAGGTTCGGCAGCGCCTCGGTAACCAGCGCCTTCTCGGCATGGATCTACGCGCGGGCGGTCACCTGACGCACGGCTATCGCAAGAACGTCTCGGCGAAGATGTTCCGCGCCTTCTCCTATGGCGTCAGCCCGGAGACGAATCTCATCGATTACGACGCCCTCGCCAAGCAGGCCCTCGAAGTGAAGCCGCTGATCCTGCTGGCCGGCTACAGCGCCTACCCGCGCGCCATCAACTTCCGCCGCATGCGGGAGATCGCCGACGCCGCCGGAGCCGTGTTTATGGTGGACATGGCCCATTTTGCGGGCCTCGTCGCGGGCAAAGCCTTTGACGGCGACTTCGATCCGGTGGCGCACGCCCATGTGGTCACTTCGACCACTCACAAGACCCTGCGCGGCCCACGCGGCGGCATCGTCCTGTGCAAGAAGGAGTTCGCCGAGCATGTCGACAAAGGTTGCCCCCTCCTTCTCGGCGGACCGTTGCCGCACGTTCTCGCAGCCAAGGCCGTGGCGTTCACCGAAGCCCGCCGGCCCGAGTTCCGCTCCTACGCGAAGAAGATCGTCGAAAACTCCCGCCTCCTCGCCCAGTCCTTCGTCGATCTCGGCCAGACTGTGATCAGCGGCGGCACGGACAACCACCTGGTGCTGCTCGACGTCCGCAAGTTCGACCTCACCGGCCGGCAGGCGGAGTCGGCGGTGCGCGAGTGCGGGATCACGCTGAACCGCAACACCATCCCGTTTGACCCGAACGGCCCCTGGTACACCAGCGGCCTGCGGCTTGGAACACCCGCGACCACGACGCTAGGCATGGGCGCCGCCGAGATGCGAGAGATCGCCGAGATCATGACGCTGGTGCTCAAGAACACCAGGCCGGAGATGGGTCCGAAGGGTAAATCCAAGGCGAAGTACGAAGTGGATGGGGGGGCGAGAGCGGAGGCGACAGCCCGCGTCCATGCCCTGCTGCGGAAACACCCGGTGTACCCGGAGCTCGATTTGGATCTGATCCGGGATTTCCTGGCGCACGTTGCGGCGCCGGTCGCCGTCTGACGGCGCGCGACTCGTCTGAACGCTGAAACGGCCGGGCTTGGTGAGCCCGGCCGTTTCGTTTTAGCTTCGAAGGTTCGTCGCTAGATGATCTTCACAAACGATCCGTTTGCATAGATCGCCACACTCGGGTTCGCCGGATCCGACACAATCAACCCGACGTTCTGATAGTCTCCAGTGGCGGTATCGGTCGGAACCGTAAACGTCACAGTGTAGATTCCGATCGCGCCCGGCAGGTATTCAGCGCCGGTCACCGGAACGCCGCCGTTGTTGAGTCCGGCCGTGATGATGGCGGTCGGCTTCTGGCCGCCCAGTCCGACCCGGTTGGTCGAAGTGGCCGGCGTCACCGCGCCCAGTCCCGTCACAAACAGCTTCAGGGACTCGCCGCGCCGAGCCGGATTATCCGGCGTGACGTAGCTTCCGTCGGAGACGTGCAGCATCACCGCGTACCGCTTGTTGTTGATGAGGGTCTCGAAGATGCCGGGCTGCAGTGCGGACACCGTAACCCCGCTCACCGTCTTCGAACCGCCGTTATAGCCCACCGTCACCGTGGCCGCGCCTACGCTGATCTCGCAGGGCGTCTGGAAGGCGATCGCCTCGCCGCCCGACGTAGTGTTCGACACCCAGAAGATCGGCGCCGGCACCCCGTTCACCGTCACACTGTCATTGACCAGCGTGTACGGCAGCGGTCCGAGGAACGAATTGGCCATCACGGTGCCGTTGATGCCCGTGGCGATACCCGTACCCGTCACCGTAGCGATGCCGCAAGGCGTCAAGCCCTGTAGGCCGCTCGCGGCGTTGCGGAAACTGGTGGTGTCGATGCTTGGCCCCGGGGGCGCGATGGTGAGCGTGAACTGCGTCTGAACGCCGTTGGTCGACGCCGTCACGATGACGGTTCCAGCGCTCGCGCCGGCCGTCACCGCGGTGCTCGCCTGTCCAGAGGAATCGGTGGTTACCGCCGGGCTGCCGAGAGTCGCCGTGGCTCCAGTGGCCGAGAACGTCACCTGCAGGCCGGACAGAGGTTGCCCGGAACCGTCGGTCACCTTCACCACCAGCGGCGCGCCGAAGGCCGTCGAAGCGGTCGTGGTCTGCCCGTTTCCGGACACGATCGTGACCGCCCCCACCGTGACCGTGGGCAGCACCGTCAATGTGAAGTTGGCGCTGCTGGTCAGCGTCCCGCTGCCCGCCGTCACCTTGATTACGACGGTCCCCACCGTGGCGCCCAGCGTCGCCGTCGCCGTGGTGTAGCCTTGCGAATCGGCCTGGGTCGTCACGTTCGTGAGCGTCGCCGAGCCGGAGACCACCGTCCACGCGGTTGCCGCTCCCGCCGCCGCCGTGCCGCTCGCGTTGGTCACCTGGGCGCGTAGCGCGAACTGGGTCCCCGCTTTTCCGGATCCGCCATTGCCCTGGGTGGCCTTCACCGTGGGAGGAGTTCCCGGATTGATGGTCACCAGGATCGGGTTGGTCACCTGGATGAAGCTGCCGACGTCCACCGTGAGCGCCGTCGGGCCGGTGGTCACCGTGCTGCCCATCACCAGGTTACAGCTGACATGCCCGTTGGCGTCCGACAAGGGCGATCCGTTGGCGCAAGTCGCGGGACCCGAGACGTTCAAAGCGACGCCGGGTAAAGGCATTCCGCTGCTGACGCCGAGGATCGAGTATACATCGGCCTGGATCGCGCCTGCAATGGTGGAACCGGCGTTGCCCGTAATCAGCCTCTGGCCCCGGCTATCGGCTTCCGGCGCCGTGAACACAGCGTTGAATGTGGCGCCCTGCGAGAAGACCACCGTGGTTTCGGTGAAGTTCACCGTCAGTTGGCTTGCGCCCAACACGGTGGTGGCCGACACGCCCGTGGTTACGAAGGACGCTCCGGTGCCGTACAACGACTGGCCGGAGAATTTGATAGCCGCCAGACCCTTGGCGTCCGTGTAAGTGATCAGCACGTTCGTCAGGTTCTGATCCGGGACGCAGGCTGTAGTCGGATTTGGAATGGTCGTGTTCGGGTAGTTGCTCTGTTCGGCGGGCGAGGTGCACAACAGCGTGATGCCGGAGACGGTCGTCGACGAGATCGCCCAGGTCACCATCTGATTCGCCACCGGATTCCCGCTGGCGTCCTTCACCGAGACCAACAGCAGCTCGGCGGACAGATTGTTTTCGCTCACCACCTGGCCATTCCCCTTCAGAATCGTCAGGTTCGTCGGGGTTGCGTTGCAGTTCTGCGTGCAGGTGCCGGTGCCCCCACCGGGAACGGTGATGGTGAAGTTGGTCGGAGACGCGCCGCTCAGGCTCGCCTGAATCTGATAACTGCCGCCGGTAGAGCCCGCCGTGGCCGTGATCGCAGCAAGGCCCTGGCTGTTCGAACTGACGTTGGTCGCGCTCAGCGTAACGCCGCCGCTCAGTGCGGCGAAGGTGACCGTGGCGCCGTAGACAGGACGTCCGGCGCTGTCCAGAACCCGCACCACCATTGGCTTCGACACCGCTCCGGCCGCCACCGTCTGCGTGGGATTGAAGCTGGTTAGCAGCGCCGCCCCGCTCGTCGGATTGAGTCCGGTCCAGGCCAGCAGCGTCTGGTCGCCCGGCATGGCGAGCGAGGAGATCATCTGGTTCGTGCTCAGGTCAAATTGGTAGATCGTGTTTACGCTGCTGGCGTTCTGCGACGTCAGGTACAGCGTCTTCGCTGGAACCTCGTAAGAGGTGACCGTCGATCCCACCGTGCCATTCCGGATCTGGTCCTTCAGCGGCGTTTCATTGAATCCCCCGGCCGTGTTCCCCTCATAGAGCATCTTGTTTTGGCTCGAGTAGAAGAAGGCCCGGTTGCTGTTGCCGCCCACGAACACTTTGTCGAGGACCGCCCCGCCAAGGTTCGCGCTTTGCGACAGATTCACCGTCCGGTCGTTCAGGTTGAAGACGAAATACACCGCGCCGGAGCCATTCGTGTTGACGGCGAAAGCGTAATTTCCGTCATAGGTCGGCGCCAGCGGTCCCGGCGTTCCATTCACCGGTATCGTCGCCGGACTTGCGGCGCTGGCGCCGGCGGTGACCTGCAACGTAACCGGACTGATTTCGAAGACCGAGTTCGTGCCCGACACGTACAACAGTCCGTTCGGCGCCATGATGATTCCCGTCGCGCCGGTGGTGGCGATGTTGATGGCTGTGCCAGCCGTCAGCGTGGGAGTCAGCGTCACGGGGATCACGCTGGCCGCGGAGGTCCCCTTCGTGAGCACGTACATGTTCTGGCTGTCGATCCCCATCGCGATGTCCATCGCGCCGCTGATGCTCAGCGGATAGGGGTTGAGGAGCGCATCGGTGGTGGCGTCAATCACATAGACGCTTTGCGTCGTGGCGCTCGATCCCGCCAGGACGACAAGTTTGCCTCCGTCCGGAGTAAGCCATGCCTTTGACGGTGCGCCTTGAATCGCCGTTGCGATCTGCACGGGCACTCGGGAACTGGAACTGAACAGGGTGACACCCTGCGGCGACAGGATGTAATACTTCAATCCGTTGGGCGTAGCCAGGATCTGGAACGCTCCCGCCGGCACTCCACTGATCGTGGTTTGCAGGCTGATCGGAGTGCTAAGACTCGGATTCGCAGTGTAGATTTGAACCGACGTGCTGGTTCCCTGGCTGCCAGAAAGTGCGGCGATGGACTGAGCGCTAACCACGCCGGCAAACATGGCCAGACACAGGGCCCCCCGGAGAAGGTACTGGCTGTGACGCATGAAACTCCTCGTAAGGTAAAAGGTTGGACGCGGGCGGGCAAGTATGAGTGTACCACAATGCTCGTCTTGTGACCATGGCCAGTAAGACATTTTGATTTGTTTAACATCGAGCTAGAGATTATTGCGAAGCGTGAGGTTTCTCCCAACCCTCTTCGGCCTCCCTGGAGCGCCTCCTCAATCCCTGGCTCGGTCTCAAAACACGGTCGTCTACAAAGCAAAAGGGGGGAGCCGAAGCTCCCCCCTTTCGTTGTCTAGCTGACGTCCTTCAGCCTTAGTGGGCCTGGACTTCGCCGACCTGACCAGTGCGGTTCAGGCCACCGTAGTCGAGGATGATTCCGAGGTAACCTTCAGAGGTACCGGGCGAAGTCGGCAGTGCGCCAAAGCTGCTGATGTAAGCATAACCATGGCAATACTGGAACTGCGCCTGGGCAATGATGTAACCCGCGAAACCGTTGCTGACCGGGCCGATGCCGAAGTTACCGCCACCGGACACCGTGAAGACCAGCGTCGCACCACCGGGCACCACAGCGTTGGTCGTCTGGGCCGGAGGAGGCGTCGACGCGCTGTAGTAGTTGATCGTCACGAGACCAGCCTGAGGCGTGGTGCCGAACGGATCAACCGAGGTGTTGGAGATCGCGATGCCCGTGTCGTAGCCCTGCGCGTAAACAACCCACGGGAAGAGCATGTTGCAAGAGCACTTCACGACCTTGAACGTGTTCAGCGGAGTGGTGGACGGAGCGAAGCGCGGAATCGGAGCCGCATTGCTGGTGTCGTACGTGCCGACATTGCTCAGCGGAGCGAAGCTGCCCGTCACCGTGGACTGAACGTTGGGAGCAGGCAGATTGTTGCCGGCGTTGGCGACGAAGGCCACCGCGACCGGAACGTTCAGCCGCT
This sequence comes from Acidobacteriota bacterium, assembly GCA_018268715.1. Taxonomy (GTDB): domain Bacteria; phylum Acidobacteriota; class Terriglobia; order Bryobacterales; family Bryobacteraceae; genus TMP-7. The sequence continues at coordinate 36,177 of JAFDVZ010000002.1, forward strand.
CATTGTTGAACGGATCGGTGAACAGAATTTCGTACACCGCGATACCCGAACCGCCGCTCAGCGTAACCTGAGCCAGACCCGAGGAATTGCCACTGGTCGGGCTGTAGGCGCCGGCGCCGTTGGCGTCCGTCGAAACCAGAACCGCCCAGCCAGTGTAGTAACCGGCGGCGCTGGAGGACAGAAGCGGGTTGATCGTGCGCAGAACAGTCGGAACGAACAGCGATACGCCGCTCGGAACCGAGTTGAACTGAGCCATCAGACGGGTGCCCTGGTTGGCGGTGCCGGCAATGCCGATACCGCGCACGCCACCGGCGAACGAACCGACCGGAGCGATGAACGGACCGTAACCGCTAGGAGGCGTATTCGGGGAATCCGTCACGCCGTTGGCCAGGAAGCCGCTCTCGGTGAAGTAGTTCGCGCCCGGAACGTCCTGAGCCTGATCCGTCGGGTAGTACAGCGTGCCGGAGGAGGGGCTGTTCGCCAGGTGAATGGCGATGTTCTTTTCCTTCCAGGCAGCCGGGAACCCTTCGTCATAGCGGATGTTGAACTGCTGGCCGTCATACGTACCCGAACCGAGACCCTTGGTCGCATCCGCCGCGATCGACGAGTTGGCCGATACGCACTGGATGAAGGTGTTCGGAGCCGACAGACTGCCATCCTTCACGCTGACCGTCAGGCCCTTCTGAACGAAGGCCACCGTCTGCTGCGGATTGTTGAGGGGCAGCAGGTTGGGCGGGCTGACGGAGATGTTGGCCACGATCTGGGTCGGAACCAGCGTGGAGCTGACGCCGAGCAGGTTCGCGTTCCCGCGAAGGTTGGTGATGCGGATGATGCGGTTTCCGGAGGTGCCCGGAGGATCGATCGGCACACCAAAGAAGGTGACCTGGTTGTTGCCGGTCACACGAGCCTGGAACACGTTCGGGCGGGCCGTGCTGGCGCCACTGTACGTGCCCATACCGGTGCCCGTGCCCAAGATCGAGCAGATACCCAGCGAAGCGTTCGCGGTATCGCACATCGTCAGCGGCACAGCCGGGTTCGTCGCCGAATGCGGCTCGTCGAAGATCATGAAGACTTCGGTGAACGGATTCGACGTGATGCGGCTCGTCAAATTGGTGCTCAGATAGACCGTGACGTTCGCCTGGGGAACCGTCGCGCCCAGAGCAGTCGGCGTGCCGCCGGTGCAATTGAGAACGACGTCGCCGACGAGTTCGGCCAGACCCTCAGCGCGTACGGTCGGAGTGACAGCAGCGTTGAAGGTGCACTGCAGAGCCGGTGTGCTCTGCGCGACAGCCAAGCTCGACAGCAGAGCTACCAGAGCAAACGCTAAAAGGCATTTGCGAAAATCTGCCATTTCCTTCTCCTTGTGAAGTGGTTGGGATTGATGTGAATTGATGGAAGTACTCTCTTTTAACCTGAGCCTCATGGAGCAATACCGCGTATCGTTCCGAGTTTTCCCCCAGGAACGCTCTCCCCGGCCGCTTGCGGAGTCCCCGCCGGGCCGGCTGCGCGCTCCTGAACTCTACTCTCGCTTTGCCTTTGCAGGCTCATTCGGTTTTGGACTTCTCTATCTCTTTTTTATGTGCTCGCGGGATCCACACGTAGATGAATACCGCTCGTCAACCCTTGGACGCAGTCAAGTTATTCTTACCACCCGCCGCATGACAAGTCAAGTGCAAAGTAGTAGTTGCGGGCGCTTCGACCCCTGTGGAAGCGAGTGCGCCTCGCCTTGTCAATTAGAGCACGTCCATCGCATCCGGGGGGATCAAAAATCACCTAGCCAGCAACTTTCTTCATTGAACTGCGACTACGACGGTGTTACTAGCGATATTCGACTGTTGAACGGAGAACGGCAGCGCGAGCCCCGGCGCCATCCCCGCCGGCAGGCTTATATTTAGCTGATACAAACCCGGGAAACCCGGCGCCAGCCCAGCAAAGACAATCGGAACCGAAATTCCGCCAACCCGCCCGGTCACCGCCGCCGCCGTCCGAGCCACCGTCCCGTCCCCCGTCGTCGCCCCGAATCCCGTCCCGAACGCCAGGATCACCGTCCCCCGCCGCGCCGGATTCGCGCTCGAATTCACCGTCCCGTCCGCATTCACCACCGCCCCCTGGGTGTCCGACAGCGTGAACAGCGCCGGAGCCACCGCCGATATCGTGACATCCGCGCTCGCCGTCCCCGTCCCCGTCGCCACCGTCACCGTCGCAGCTCCGGCCGCCGCCGTCTGCGGGACCACCGCGTTCACCTGGAACGGGTACGCCGCCAGCACCTGCGCCGCCACGCCCCCAACCGTCACCACCGGATTCGGGCTCAGCCCCGCCCCGAAGATGGTGACAATCCCCCCCGGCGCGATCGCCCCCGTGAAAGTGGCGGCATTCACCACCCCGCCGGCCGTGATCCCCGTCGCCATCCGTCCGACCCTCCAGTTCCCCCCCGACCGGTACACCTCGAGCGTCGCCGCCCCCCCGCCCGTCAACTCGAACTGACCCACCGGCGTCCCCCAGTCCGTCAAATACCCCCGGAACAAGGTCCCCGCCAGGTCCAGTTGATAAGGTGGCGCCGTCCCCGCACACATCCTGAATTGGACCGGATCGCCTCCACCCCAGGCCGCCGACCCGAAGCTCGACCCGCACGCTCCCGCCGCCGACGTGATCCCGATCTTCGCGTTCGCCGCCACCAGAAAGCCTCCCGTGCTCGGCTTCCCCGCCACAAACGCCGCCGCCCCCGCCAGGGTCGCCGAAATCTGCTGCCCTCCCACCGTAAACCCCGAAAGATATTGGCTAAGGCTAGTCCGGGCATAGTCCGGGCTCGGATCCGCGATCACGACACTCCCGTCCGCTCCCACCCCATACGCAGCCACCCAATGCGGACCCGCCGCCGCCCCCGACTTCCGCACCTCCAGCGCCACCAGCACCGGAACCCCCTGCCCGATCTCATCCCGGATCCACCCCAAATCCGCCGTCCCCGGCGCGACATCCAGCGTCCCTCCGGCAAACGCCGCCGCCCGCCACAAATTCACGTAAGGAACCGCGCTATCGCCCACCGCGACATACCCGTCGCACACCTGCGTCCCCGACGCATCCGCCGAACAATACCCCGTAAGATATTGATTCAACGTCGCGACATCCGCCGTCCCGTTCGCCGTCCCGGCCACCCCCTGCAACTGTTCCCACCGCAGAATGGACGCCGTCGCCCCGAGCATCGCCCCATTCCCCGCAATCGTCGACGGCCCTGCGCCCATCACCCCATCCACCGCCGTCGTCAGCGTGGGAAAATTCGCCAGCGTCCGCCTCGCCGCCCGAGCGCTCAGCGTCACCACCTGCCGATTCGTCGTCGCCGTCACCAGCGCCACGCCCTCGCTCGCCGGCAGACGCACCGTCGCCGACGCACGCCCGTTGGCATCCGTCGCCGTCCCCGCCGCCTCGATCCTCGCTCCCGGCGACGCCGCCCAAGCCACCGCCAACCCCACCGCCGGATTCCCCGCCGCATCGGTCACCGCCACCGTCATCGGCAGCGCCAGCACCGCTCCCGGAGCCCCCGTCTGGGCATCGCCCCCCGCCGCCGCCACCGTCAGCTTCGCATCCGCCAGCGCCGTAATCGCAAAACTCGCCTGCGCCGACTTCGCCGCATTCCCGGCATCCACGGCCCGCACCGTCACCGTCCCGCTCTTGGTCGACGCCGCGACATAGTAATCCCACACATACGCCCCATTCGACGCCGCCACCGTGAAATCGGCCTGCCCGGTCATCGACACCTTCAGCGTCGCCCCATCGTCGAAGCCGCCCGCCCCCAGCCGGACCGTCGTTCCCGCCAGCGCCGTCCCCGGCGAAGCGCTTACCACCGGCGTCCGCGCCGACTGCGTGACATTGGCCTGCCCATCGCCGGCAGCGTAATCCGCCGATCCCCCCTCGAAATCCTGCCGTCTCCGGCCATTCGCCGTATACTCGTCCCCAACCGGAGCCCCCAGCTTCCCCGCCGGCCCGCCCAGCGCGACATACTTCGCCTGAATCAGCCCCGATACGGCGAACACCTTAGCACTGCCGCTCGCCACCACCGTCGCCGCCGTAAATAGCTGATACTGCACCGCCGTCGCCCGAAACGTGACCGCCGCCGCCACGCCGCCGCTCGGCGACCCGGCCACGCCCGTCTCATACCCCAGCGCCGCCCACTTGGTCAAAATCGCCCCGCTCACCACCTGCACCGGAGTCCCCGCCAAAGCGCCATTTTGAAACAGTTGCCGTCCGCCCGCGCTCGCATCCGCCGCCGGATACCCCAGCGTCCCCGCCGGACCTCCCAGCTCGACATACCGCGCCAGGATCGCCCCCGCCACCACATAACCCGCCTTCGAGGCGTCCGACACCGCCACCAGGTACGTCGCCCCGGTCGTCGCGTCGGAAAGCTCCTGCACGTACCCCGCGCCCACCCGAGCCACTCCGCTCGCCGCCGGCAGTTGCACGCTCAGCCGGTTCCGCGCCACCGCGTCCTGAAACGCCTGCGACACCGCCGTCGTCGGAGCCCCCTCCCCAATCTGGCAGCAAGGCGCCGTGACCATGAACTTGATCCCCGCGCTCGTCTTACCCTCGGCGGTGGCCGTCACCGTAGCCGACCCGCCGCCGGTGGCCTTCACCGTCGCCAGGTACCCCGACCCCTGCACCGACGCCACCCGCGCGTCGGAGGTCAACCACGTCACCTGCCGGTCGGTCAGCGCATTGCCGGCCCCATCGGCCAGCGCCGCGATCAGCGACGCCGTCTCCCCCAGGTTCAGCTTCACCGGACTCGCCGCCCCGGAAATCACGATGCTCGACACCGGCGCCCGCAGCGTCGCCCCCGCCCCCGGATTCGCCGGATCGTAATCGATCGACCCGCCCTCAAACGTCTGCCGGACCTTCCCGCTCGACAGCGTGAATTCATCGGAAAGCGGCAACCCCAGCGCCCCCTGGTCGCCGCCGTTGGCCGCATACAGCGTATACACCGGCGCCCGCACCGCGTAGTACTTCCCGTTGGAGGTGCCCGACGTGATGCTATACACCGCCCCGCGGTCGAAATACTGCGCCGTGGCCGTCGTGCCCGCCTTCGACGTCACCGACGTTTCCGCGCTCTCGGCCGGTCCCACGGTCCCCACGCCGCCCCACGTCTGCCACTTGGTGTAATAAGGATCGCGCGTGGCGAACGTCGAGGCCCCATTGTTCACCGCGTTCGCGAACACAAACAGCACGTACGGTTTATCGAAAAACTGGTAGGTGCAGGTGTTGGCGACGGCAAGCGCCGGGCAGTTGGCGCTGTCCATGGTCGGCATTCCCACCGTGCTCGCCCCCAGCGAGGTGTAGTAGGCGTACAACCCCGGCCACATCTGCACAACGCCCCCGCTCGTTTCGGTCGCCGCGGCAGTGGCGTCCGCCAGCACCAGCGCATACTTCACGCCCGACGTCTTGGCCGCGTCCTGAAACTCCTGCACCAGGCCGTTGGAGCCCAGTTTCTTGACATCGGCCAGCGGCGGGTAGCTCACCAGCGACGCAAACCCGTTGCGATAATAGGCCCGTTGGAACAGTTGTTGGATGGCGACGCTCGGCGCGCCGCTCCCGACATCGACCGCTAAGCAGGGTCCTAGCGTGACCATCGCGGCCACGCCGGCAGTAAGCGCGCACCGGGTGAGTCTCATGGGGAAACGGTTTATTCTACTAAACCCACCGTCCCCGCCGAAGTTTCAGCCCGTCCCTTACAGGCCCAGCTACAGGGCTTTCTCGAGCCGCCCGTCCCGGAATTCGTAGAAATCGGGATTGCGGTGCGCGACCAACGTCAGGACCTCGTCCAGAACCGCGCTGAACGAAAGCTGGTTTTCGGGATCGCCAACGGCGTAGGCTCTGAGCCGGGCGGATTCCGGATCGGCATCCAGAAGGATCAGATAGAAGCGCTCATACTGTTCTTCCCGTCCCGCTGGATCGTCCCGCCCGGTGAAAAGCCGGAGACGGCTGTGCGCATTCAAGAATGTCGATCTCCGCTTCGCGGTGCCGTCGTTCTCAGCATCCTTGTCTAGAAAGAAAAATCCCGCGAGAACTGCGTAAGGGAAGCGCCGGTGCAACGTTACCGCTTCCATCAGCATGTCGCCGCGTCGGTTTACGAGATTCTTCTGGAAGTTCCTGGTCCTGCCATCGCGAAAGTTGATCGTCTTGACCGAAATGGCAAGCAGCAAACCGGACTCTTCCGTTGCCCATGTCACGTCGACCTTCTTCGCCCCTAGTCCGCCCGCCATTCTGCGTTCGGCGCCGGAATCCCCAAGATCTCCCTCGCCGGCAGGCCTCACCTCCGCGAGCCCCCGCTGCCGCAGCTCCTCAGCGAGCGCCAAAGCGACCTTCTGCGAGACCTGCTCGCTGTACGCTTTCTTGTCTTCCCTGCTAGAGCTATCTGGCGGTTTCGGAGGCAGCAACTTCAGTCCGGCCTCCAGCAGATCATCGACTCTTTCCATTCTTCTGGCCCCGCCCCCTCACAATCCTTCTCATCATCAAGGTTGCGCGCGCATCCCGCACCGCCCGGATCTCCCCATCCGTCAGCCTCAGTTGATCTTTCAGTAGTATCCGATCGACAATTTCCACCGCCGGAGCGATGTCGCTTCTCCGCAACAGTCCCCCAACCTGGGCCTGCAACAGTCGGAGCGTCGGCGCGGCCTGTTGCAACACTTCGTACGACGGTAACGGTAATACATCGGCCTCCTTCGGCTCGTGCTTCAGAAGTCCGCCTCCGTACGAGCGCCCCACAATCTCCGCCCCAAGAAGAGTGACGCTGTTCAGCCCTGCTACCGCCAGGAACTCCAGCCCCAGTTCACGCCGGTCCTTTTTCAACGCCACTCCGTACACTGAGTTCAGCAAATGGACTCCGGAGCTGTTGCGAACCATGCGCGTCCGGTCATGATTCATATACGTGAAAAGGAAATCGGGCCGCTCCACCAGCGGAACCCGCCACCACGGCGTGCGAACCGAACACTTGTATCCCTTGTCGACCTTCGCGGCCTCACCTTTCGCGATGTATCGCCATGCAGCCTCGGACGGATTGCCGCCGGGCGCGAAAAGGTAACAGCGCTCCCCACCCTCAGCCAGACTCTCCCACGCGGGTTGGGAAAACGTCAGACCGCGGAGGTGCCGCGATCCCGGCGGGGATATCGGCAGAATTTCGGCCTGGGCCAGTCCATGCCTCTTCACATCCTCCCGCGACAGGGTGAAATAGCCGTTGTTACCCGTCACGGCTCCCAGGTAGGTCTCGCCCCAGTCGAGCAGCGCCTCAAACCCGCAGCTTCCGAGCAACTGCTCGTACAGCTCAAACGCCTTGGCCGGAAGCAGCGCGCCGGTCCATTTGTCATCGCCTTTTGGCGTGAAACCGGTCCAGCTTCCGGCGGGAATGTTCTCGAGATCCTGCAGATCCCTGGCCTGAAAGACCTCGAAGCGCCCGGCCCCGCCTGAGCCTTCGGCCAACAGCAGCACGACCTCTTCGAGAACCCCTGGAAAAACCAGATTCTCAAACAGCAGCAACCGCACTGTCGCGAAGCGCTCGAGCAGGAACCGGCGGATCCTCGACGCATACTTCACAGAGAGCAGTTCCGCGGGCAGCACCAGCGCCAGTCTGCCTTCCGGCTTGAGAAACGCCGAAGCGTGAACCGTAAAGGCGGCCCATGAACTCGCCAGATGATTGAGCTTAACGCCCTGTCTGGAGGCGGCGTTCACGGCGAGAAGACGGCCTGCGCCATTGAAATTCTGGTATCGGACGTAAGGTGGGTTGCCGGTCACCGCGTCGAATGCCGCGTCCGGCTCCTGCACGAAGAAGTCGCCCGCCGTCAATGTCGCCTGCATCCCCTCGGACGATAGAAGGCCTTGCGCTTCGCGGATCGATTGAATGTGGATGTCGAACCCGTGGAGCCGGTTGCGGAGGTTGCCGGAATAACCCAGATCCCGCAGCCGCGAACCCGCGCTAAGCAGAAACGCCGCCTCTCCGCAGGACGGCTCCAGGACGCGGTCGTCCCGCGTCCGGATCGCCCAGGAGGTCAGGAAGTTGGCGATTTCGGGTGGCGTGAAGAATGCGCCCCGCGCCTTGCGCCCGTCCAGGTTCGGGACCGGAAACATCGCCATTTGAACACTAGTATAGGCTGGCATGATAAGGCCAAGGCGCCGATCCAGCCCGTCCCTTACAGGCCCATGTCCTTCAGCATCTGCTCGGCCACGTCTTTCAGGTTCCCCTTCATCACCGCCACCCGGTAGGCCGCCCGCCGGACCGAATCGTTGGTGAACTTGCCCGACAGCGCCTCCAGCGCCGGCCGCGTCCGTGGATCCCTCCCCAGCGCCTCCTGGCCCGCGAACAGGCACGTCCGGGCCTCCCCGAAAGCGTTCAAATCGTCCTTCAGCACCGCGAACCCCTCGCCCTCCAGCGGACCATCCGTGTCCCGCCCCGCGATCATGCTCACCTGGTTATCCATCAACGCCGGGTACAGCGTCGTCGCCGGCATCGCCCGCGGCGCCACCTGCAACGGCAGCTTGTAGGTGCTCATCAGCGCCGTGTAGCCGTCATTGCGCGCCTCGAACTCGTTCGTATAGGCCAGCGTCCACGCCAGCTTCGACTTCGCCGCCTGGCTCAGCGTCGTCATCCCGCCCGCCTTCTGGTCGCTCGCCCGAATCACCATCGCCATCCGCCCGTGCACCCCCAGCGGCTTCAACGCCACAATCCGCGCCAGCCGCTGCATCTCGCCCCGCACCCGCTCATATACAATGTCCGGATTCGGGTCGATCGGCTCCTTCAGGATCGCCACCACCACCGCGTTGGTCTCTTCCGGGTAGATATTCACCGTGCCCAGCATCAGGCTTTCGTAGGCGATCTGCGTGCCGCCGATGTCGAACTTCCGGATCACCGGAGTCCCTAGTTGTTTTTCAAGCAGTTGCGCCGTCACCTCCGCCACCACGTTACGATCCGTGGCTCCGTTGGAGCCCACCACCAGCGGCGGCGCCTTGCGCGCGCAACCCGACGCCCCGGCCGCCAACACGGCCGTCACCAGCGCCAGTAGAACGTTCCGACGAGTCAGAACAGTACGATTGGCCGAAGAGGTTTGCACATTTGCAACGTTATCAGGATTCTTGGATGGTCATCACCCTGTCCCGCACGATATTCTGAAATAGGTCCAGGTGACGACTGATGCTTCCGGCGCCGAACTTTCTCTACCTGACCGAATTAATCGGTCTTGAGGTGTATGACCTCAAGAAGCGCCGCATCGGCGCAGTTCGCGACGCCGCCATCTTCCCCCTGATCGATCACGTCCGCATCGACCGCTTCCTCGTCGGCGCCGGCCAAACCTGGCTCAACGTCCGCTACGATCAGGTGCGCGACATCACCCTCGAAGGCATTCATCTTCAGGATGAACTGCTCACCCCCTATCACTCCGACGAGGATATGCTCCGCATGGTGCGAGACCTGCTCGACCAGCAGATCATCGACGCCCACGGCCGCAAAGTCGTCCGCGTCAACGACATCACCTTCGAGCTCCGCCGCACCCCCGATTCCTGCGCCCTGTTCGTGCTCGAAGTCGACATCGGCATCCGCAGCATCTTCCGCCGCCTCATGCAGGGCGTGCTCCCCCGCTCCTGGATCCGCCGCCTCCAGGAGCCCATTCAGCCCAACTCCATCCGCTGGGAGTTCTGCAATATCCTCGAGGCCGACCCCCAACGCCGCCTGCGCCTCAATATCTCGAACAAACTGCTTGAGGACATGCACCCGGCCGACCTCGCCGACATCGTCGAGGAGTTGAGCCCCGACGACCGCGAAGCGATCTTTGAAACCATCGACAGCGAGGTCGCCGCCGACGCGCTCTCCGAAGTCGACCCCGACATCCAGGCCAGCATCCTCGAATCCCTCGAGACCGAAAAGGCCGCCGAGATCGTCGAGGAGATGGCCCCCGACGAAGCCGCCGACCTGCTCGCCGAACTCGAGGAGGAGACCTCCCAGGAAATCCTCGAAGAGATGGATATCGAGCCCAAGGCCGACGTCGCCGAACTGCTCGAATTCGAGGAGGACACCGCCGGCGGCCTCATGAACACCGAGTACGTCGCCCTCAAGGAGTCCGCTACCGTGGCCGACGCCATCGTCGCCCTGCGCGTCAACGAGGAGCTGCTCGAGAACCTGAATACGATCTTTTTGACCGACGGCGAGGAGCGTCTCATCGCCGCGGTGCCCTTGGCCCGTCTGTTCGTGGCCGACAACTCGCGCCCGCTCAAGGAACTCGCCCACGACGCGCTGATCAGCGTCGAAGTCGACGAGAAGCAGAAGTTTGTCACCCACCTGTTTGACAAGTACAACGTTCTCACCCTGCCGGTGACCGACGAGGGCAAACTGGCCGGCGTGATCACGGCCGACGACATCATTTCCGTGCTAAGGAGTTCATGACCTATGAAGGACCCAGAACATGCTGAAGCGGCTTCGTTATCACATCGCGATATTCTTCGCGGTCATCGGTCCGGGCTTTATCACCGCCGTCGTAGATAACGACGCCGGCGGCATCCTCACGTATTCCCAGGCCGGCGCCAAGTACGGCTACCTTCCCCTGTGGACCCTGCTGCCCATCACCATTCTGTTAATCGTCACCCAGGAGATGTGCTCGCGCATGGGCGCGGTCACCGGCAAGGGTCTTTCGGACCTGATCCGCGAAGAGTTCGGCCTCCGCACCACGTTCACCATGATGTTCGTGCTGGTCGTCGCGAACCTGACCAACATGATGGCCGATTTCGCCGGTATCGCCGGTTCGCTCGAACTGTTTCATATCAGTCGTTATATATCCGTCCCTTTAAGCGCGGTGGCCATCTGGTTCCTGATCGTCAAGAGCAACTACGAGAGCGTGGAGCGCATCTTCCTGTTCGCCTGCGTCGTCTACGTCGCCTACATTATTTCGGGAATCCTGGTGAAGCCGGACTGGAAGGCCGCCGCCGTCGACAGCGTCCGCCCGGTGCTGATGCTCGACACCGGCTACATTACGATGCTGATCGGCATGGTGGGCACCTCCATCGCGCCATGGATGCAGTTTTACCTGCAGGCGGCCGTGGTGGAGAAGGGCATCACCGCCAAGGCGTATAAGGAGTCGCGAATTGAAGTCATCGTCGGCTGCGTGGTGATGTCGGTGATTGCGTTCTTCATCATCGTGGCCTGCGCCGGCGCTATCTGGAGCGTGAAGCCGACGGATATCGAATCGGCGGCCGACGCCGCCGTGGGCCTCAAGCCATTCGGTCCCTACGCGTTTCTCCTGTTCGCCGCCGGACTCTTCAACGCGTCGCTGTTTGCGGCCTCCATCCTGCCCATCTCGACCGCCTACACGGTATGCGAAGCGCTCGGGTTCGAATCGGGAGTGAACCGCCGCTTCCGGGAAGCGCCGATCTTCTACTGGCTGTTCACCGGCCTGATCGTGGTAGGCGGCGGGGTGATTCTCATCCCCAACTTCCCCCTGGTGAAGATGATTCTGTTCTCGCAGGTGGTGAACGGAGTCCTGCTGCCCTTCGTGCTGATCTTCATGACGCTGTTGATCAATAAGAAGGGTCTCATGAAGGAGTGGACCAACTCCCGCTTCTACAACATCATCGCCTGGACATCGGTGGCGTTGATGATCGGTTTGACGGCGGCGCTGGTGGCCATTTCGCTGAAGGACATGCTCACCTGAAGCCCGCTTGACGGGAGGAGAATAAAAGGCGAAACTAACCAGAGACATGGCCCCTCTGGTTGGAATCGCGCGTCTGGCGGCCGAAGGCCCCCTGCTAGAGGCCAAGCGTCGCGTGGAATACCATGAACTTCCCACCAGGAAGTTCATCACAAAGTGCGCGAGCGACCGTGTGCCCTTCGGCTACACCATCAACCCCTACCGCGGCTGCGAATTCGGCTGCCAGTACTGCTACGCCCGCTACACCCATGAATTCATGGAGTTACGCGACCCTCGGGACTTCGAACAGCGCATCTTCGCCAAGCGTTTCGACGCGGCGTCATTCCGTGCGGAGTTCGCAAGGATCCCGCGCCGGGAGCACATCGCGATCGGCACGGCGACGGACCCCTACCAGCCCGCCGAGCGCCGTTACGGTCTAACGCGCCGCATGTTGGAAATCATCGCCCAGGACCGTGGCCGTCGTTTGTGGATCACGACAAAGTCGGACCTGGCGGCGCGAGACGCGGACCTGCTAGCGGCCATCGCACGCCGGAACCGTGTGACGTTGAACATGACGATCACGACGACGGACGAAGCGCTGGCGCGCGACCTGGAGCCCTACGCCCCCCGTCCCGCATTACGTTTAGCAGCGATCCGGACACTGGCGGCAGCGGGAGTCCGTTGCGGAGTATCCTGTGCGCCGATCATGCCATTGATCAACGACAGCGCGGCGAGCATCGGGGCAGTAGCGCGCGCCGCATCCGAAGCCGGAGCCTCGACATTCTGGGCGAACGTACTATTTCTGAAGCCCTGTTCCCGCCAGGTCTTCCTACCCTTCGTGGAAGCGCGCTTCCCAAACCTGGCCCGCCGCTACCGCGAGCGTTACAGCGAATCTCCATTTTTACGAGGCGACTACCCGGAAACGATCCGCCAGCGCGCCCAATCCGCCAGGCAGCAATACGGCCTGGAGCATCAAGGCTTTGAATACGACGCCGAGCACCTGGCGGAGGAACCCCAGATGCCCCTGTTCGAAATCCACGCAGCCCAGCCCGCAGGCCAGGCAGGGCCCCCAACACTCAAGCCGCCCGGCCCGATCCCCCCAGGAACTCGAAGCCCAACTCATCCCAACCATTCAGCCCAACCGGAGGCGGCGGAGCCATCACCGGCGTGGCAGCAGTCAGTGGAGGAGTGGAAAAGGCGGCGGGCGCCTGGGCCCCACCGAGGACCACCACGCCGCCAGGCCCCATGACCGTCCCATCCGGCAGCACCAGGGTAAGCGGCGCCCCGTAACCGCCGGCCGAAGGCGGCGCCTCCATCGGATAGGCCACATAACCCGGCGGAACCTGTCCGGCGAATCCCTGAGCCGGCGCATACATTCCCGCCGGCACGGCCCCCATCACAGGCCCCCCCATCCCGGGAAAACCCATGCCGGCAGGCCCCACCAAGGTGGCCCCCATCCCCGGAGGAGCCATCCCCGGAGGAGCCATCACCGGTGAGCCCGTCATCGGAGACCCCATCACCGGAATCCCGGCCGGTTCGAAGACCGGCGCGAAGCCGCCCCCCGGGAGTTCGACCTCGGGCTGGATCGGCGGAGGCGGCGTGGGCGCCGTAGTCCGTCGGGCTGGACGCGCCGGAGCGGCGGGACGCGGCTTGGCGGATTTCGGCTCGGGATCTTTCTTGGATTCGGCGTCGGGCACATCCCACGGCGCCGGGGCCTTCTTGCGCTTGCCGGCCGGAGCTGTTTCGGCGGCTTGCGGCTCGGTGGCCAACCCGAGCGCCACGCGCCGCTGGTGCGGCAGGTACCCGGCGATGTCCATCAACAAAGTCTGGTTGGCCTCGATCGCCGCCGGGTTGGGCTCCGGAATCGCCTCCCAGACGCCCTGGGCCCGCCTCACGCAGGAGAGCGCATCCTCGAACCGTCCGAACTGGAAGTACACGTTCCCCAGCAGATCGAGCGCGGATCCCAGCCGCTGGTCCTTGGCCCCTTCCAGGCGCACCACCGCCTGTTGCAGGAAGTCGATGGCCGGACCGTGCCGTCCGAGCACCGATAGCAGCGCCCCCAGGTTGGTGAGCAGGGAGGCGACGTCCTCGGCCTTGCCGCCCAGTTGTCGTTCCCGTTCCTTGAGCGCCCGTTCGTAAAAGCCCACGGACTGCTCCAGGTCGCCGGCCTTCTGACAGGCCTCGGCCAGGCACTGTAAGGTCTTGATTTCACGGTCCGAATCGCGTCCCCGATCGAGCTGAAAGATATCCAGCGCCCGGCGCAGCGTTTGGATCGCGGCGGCCGCGTCGCCGCCTTCAAGTTCCCCCTGCCCCAACTCGAGCAGGCATTCGGCGGTGTTGACGTCGTCCTTGCCGTAGCGGTCCTGGATCAGGTTCAGCGCCCGCCCGGCCGCCGCCTTGGCCGCCTCCCAGTCGCCCTTCTTGCGCAGCGCTTCGGATTCGCGCCGCAACAGGTTCGATGTGGTGAGCGGATTGGTGGGCTTCACCCGCTCGGAGCTCTCCACCGCCTCGTGGAATAACTCGGCCGCTTTGGCCGCGTCCTGCTCCTCCCAGGCGATGGCCCCCAGCAGATTCAGGCATTCGGCCAGTTCGGCCGGCTGCCGGGTTTCGGCGAGGATCGGCCGCGCCGCCTCGGCGTGGGTCTTCGCATCGGCGTACTTTTCCTGCTTAAACTGCGCCGTAGCGAGCAGAAACAGCACTTTTCCGTACCGTTTTTGATCGCTTTTTGGCCCTTTCAGGTCGCTAATTGCGTCAAAAAACGCGCTTTCAGCGCCCGAAAAGTCGCCATTCTCAAGCGCCGATTCCCCGGAAGTCCCTGTCGTCGATGGACTTGCCGGCCGCCCCGAGTGCGCCATCACATCCCGCACCGCCCGCTTCACACGCTCAAACGGATCCATAGCGATTCGCCTGATCTCATCGGTTGGGGCGGGCCGATTGTGGGCCGAAAAGGGCCCTGATGGAGATCCACCTTAGTTCCCGCCGACGAAACCATTGAAGTGGCCCCACTCATTCGCGTATTCCGTAGAAACTGCACAATTTGCCGCGTAGCATCGCATTAGGGAGCGATGTCAGACCGCGCGTGTGTCTATTGCGGTAAACGCTTAACGCTCTTCCTGAAGTTCTCCGGCGACGGGAAATTCTGCTCATCCGCCCACCGTAAGCTGTATCAGGAGGAGATGGAGAAGCTCGCCCTCGAGAGCCTCACGCGGACCGCCCAGGTCACGCGCAGTCACATGGCGGAGGCGGCGGCGCCCCGCGATCCGGCGCCGGCGCCGGCTCCCAAACCCGCGCCAGCACCGGAATTTCCCGAACCGCCGCTTTGCACCGAGCCCCAGATCTGGATGCCCTCGCCGCGCGTGGCGGCCGCCGGCCGACGGAAGACGTTCGGCGCAATGCTGCGGCTGGGGATCGCGGTTACCGAACGGGAGCTTCCGGAACCGGTGCGCCGGGCCCCGTCCCAACGGGGGCTGATGCGCATCCGCGTCCGCCGGCCGGCGCTCCCCGCCGCCACGCCGCGGACGACTCTCGACAACCCGTTGATCATCGCGGAGATCGCTCTCCCTTATGAGCCGTCTCCGGCGCCTGCGAACGTCGCCCTGCCGCCCGCCCGCGCCGCCGAGGAGCCGCCGGCCGCCGGAATGGTCCCGATCCGGGTGAAGACGGCGACACGGAAAGCTAAGCGCGCACTCCCGAAGCCCGTCGCGGGAACCCTCGCGATACGGATCGCCAGCCGACTCGCCGAGCCGTTTCCGAGGCCGGTGCTTCCGGCGCCGGGACGGGTTGGGATGCGAATCGCGCCGGCGCCGCCGCCCCCGGTGGTCCGAATGGGGACCGGCGCCCGCCAGCGCCGCCCTTCGGCGGCGTTGGCCGCGGCGATTCTGGCCGGGACATTCACACTGCTTTCGGGGCGCGCTCACGCCCGGAACACGGGTTCGCCGGAGCCGGGACGCCGGCTTGCAATCCGGATCGCGGCGTGTCAGGAGGTGAATCCGGACCGGTCTCTGGCCTCGCCGGAATCGTTGGCGGTTCGGCCGGCCGCCGGATCGAGTGGGGCGCTCGCTGATGGCGCGCACGGACTAGGGCCTGTCAACCAACTCCAGCCAGTCTGGCGGGGCGACGCAGAGTGGGCGCCGGTTTCCCGGCCGTTGCCCTGGATTTCCAGTTCGGAGGAAACGCTGTCAGGGCTGCTACCGTCGGCGCCCGGCGCCTGCGGCGTGACGTGGGAACCGTTGTTCCCGGCGATGGCGTCGGCCACCACGATTCATGTCGACGCGGCGAGGGCGTCGGCTCTGTCGTTGGCCGCGGCGACGCCGGCACTGCGCCCATGCTCGGTTGAGATTTGCGCCTCGCGACCGGTCCGGCGGGTGTTGTCTCCGGCCACCGCGGGGTTGGCGCCGCTGGGGCTCGCGCCGGCTCGGACGGGTCCCCCGCGCATTGTTGGGACAGCGCCGGCCGCAAGGAGACGTGAGACTTCGGTCCAAAAATCGGTGAGGGCGGATTCTCCAGCGATTGGAGCGACGGCGCAACCGGCGTCGACTCCGGCCGCGGCGGGATTGGTGGGGATGGGGCTACCGGCGGCGAAGCAGGTTCCCGCGACGATCGTCGGGAAGACGCTGCCGGCTCGGACGCCGTTGGCTCCGACAACCGCTCGACGCGAGGCGCCGGTGTGCGCGCCGGCGAATACGGTCGCCTCGGAGGTGGTCGGGGCGGCGCCGCCGGCTCAACAGGAGTCGGCGCCGGCGATGGCGGGGCTCGTTTCGTTGCGGCTCTTGGCGGCCAGGACGGTTTCCGCGGCGATCATTGGCGGGGCATCCCCTGAGATGCTGCCGGTTGACCCGGCGATGGGCTCGTCGGCGCCGCGCAGGGAGGAGTTGGCTCCGGGCGCCGCTCGGTTGGTGGCGCTGAGGCTTGGGCCGGCTCCGTCGACAGTGTCGGAGGAATGTGCGCAGGCGGGTCGGCGGGTGTTGTCGCCGACTGCGGCCGGTTTGGTGGGGCTCGCGCTGGCTTCGACGCGGACGGTTTCATCGGCGCATGCCGGGACCGCTTCCCCGTGGGAACGTTTACCCGGTACTGCGATTTGCTCGACGGAGGCGGGGCGGCAGGTGTTATCGCCGGCTGCGGCCGGTTTGGTGGGGCTCTCCCTGGCTTCGCCTCGGACGGCGCCTTCGACGATGATCGGGAACACATCCACGTCGGAACGTCTGACCGATGACGCGATTTGCTCGGCGAAGGCGGGTCGGTTGATATTGATTCCGAATGCGGCCGCGTTGGTGGGGCTTACCCAGACCTCGCCTCGGACGGTTCCTTCGACGACGGTTGAGAACGCTTCCCCGTCGGAAGGTCTACCCGGTGCGGCTATTTGCCCGACGGAAGCAGGTCGGCAGGTGTTGACGCCGGCCGTGGCTGGTTTGGTGGGGCTCTCCCTGGCTTCGCCTCGGACGGTTTCATCGACGATGGTTGGGAACACATCCACGTCGGAACGTCTGACCGATGACGCGATTTGCTCGGCGGAGACGGGTCGGCTGATATTGATTCCGAATGCGGCCGCGTTGGTGGGGCTCACCCAGGCTTCGCCTCGGACGGTTCCTTCGACGACGGTTGAGAACGCTTCCCCGTCAGAACGTCTGACCGATGACGCGATTTGCTTGGCGGAGGCAGGTCGGCAGGTGTTATCGCCGGCTGCGGCCGGTTTGGTGAGGCTCGCGCCGGCTTCGACGCGGACGTTTTCATCGGTGCATGTCGGGGCCGCGTCCCCGTGGGAATATCTACCCGGTGTGGCGATTTGCCCGGCGGAGGCAGGTCGGCAGGTCTTGACGCCTGCCGTGGCTGGTTTGGTGGGGCTCTCCCTGGCTTCGCCTCAAACGGTTTCATCGACGATGGTTGGGAACGCTTCCACATCGGAACGTCTGACCGATGACGCGACTTGCTCGGCGAAGGCGGGTAGGCAGATATTGATTTCGAGAGCGGCCGCGGTGGTGGGGCTCACGCCGGCTTCGACGCGGACAGTTGCCGCGATTTGCCCGGCGGAGGCAGGTCGGCAGGTGCTGTCGCCGGCCGCGGCTGTCTTGGTGGGGCTCTCCCTGGCTTCGCCTCGGACGGTTCCTTCGACGATCATTGGGAACGCTTCCCCGTCGGAACATCTGGTCGATGCCGCGATTTGCTCGATGAAGGCGGGTCGACAGGCGCTGTCGCCGGCTGCGGCCGGTTTGGTGGGGCTCGGCCTCGCTTCGCCTCGGACGATTCCTTCGACGATCATTGGGAACGCATCCCCGTCGGAACGGCTGGCCGAGGCCGCGATCGGTTCGATGAAGGCGGGCCGGCAGGTGTTGTCCCTGGCTGCGGCCGGGTTGTCGCCGCTCGGGCTGGCTTCGGCTCGAACGGCTCCTTCCGCAATCGTCGGGATCGCTTCGCCGGCCGGATGGGCGCCGGTTGCGGCGATTGGCTCCTCGGAGTCGCGTCGGGCGGTGTTGTCGCTGGTTGACGCGGGTCTAGCGACGCTGGGGCTTGGCTCGGCTCGGACTGTTCCCCCAACCATTGCCGGAACGGCGGTCGCCGAGAACGGCTCGCCCACGGTGGGGATTCGCCCGTTTGAGCCCGTGCGGCGGACACCCGCCCTGCTGGCGGCTACGCCGGTCGCGCTGCCTGTTGGACCGGCGGCGATGGAGGTCGAGTCGGCCGGCGGGTTGGCCTGCTTCATGGACTTTGCTTCGGCTTGCGCCGTCGCAGGACGGGAACTCGCTCCCCGCAGCAAACGCCTGCCTTCGGCGGCGCCCGCACGGCCCTTCCGCGCGGCGCTGGGGACCGTCGAAGCGGATCCGATCGAGTTACATGCGCCGGCGGCGATGGGCGCCCTCGATTTGACCGCCGCCGCCCTGGCCGGGGCTCTCTATCCAGCTACTTCCGGAGCGCCGCGGCCGATCGGCGCCGCGCGGCCGCTTGCCATCTCCTGCATGCAATGGCCGGGAGCTGAGACTCCCATCGGATTCCGACACACGCAGGCGGGCGAGGGCGGACTGTTTATTCCGCAAATACGCACCAATACGCTGCGTCCGGCGATCCTCATCCTGCCCGGGCCTCCTGGTTCAACGCCTGTCGATGAGGCCGCGCATTCAGGGCGCACCTCGGTGATTTCCATCGCGGACCTGCGCGGGGGTTCCGCGCCTATCAAGGAGAGGGCGACCCTCGGCGCCCGGAGACGGTAACACGGCATGACTCAACCTGCCCCCCAATGGCTCTGGTTCGTCGATGACGATCTGGTCCATACCTTCCTCGCGCTCGATCCGGAGAACCCGCGGCTCGCCAAACGCGCGAGCGCGCATCCGGCGCTGACGGCCGCTGTCCGGTCGCGGCTCGATGGGCAGCCGGACCGCGCGATCGAACAACTGCGGCCGGCTATCGAGGCGGGCGACGAAGATGCGCTGCTGCTGGCCGGTCAGATCCGCTTCGAGTTGTGCCGCTTCGACGAGGCCGCCGCCACGTTCGGCCTGCTGGCCGAACGCCAACCCGCCAACCGGGTGGCGAGCTTCAACCAGGGGTTGTGCCTGGCGCGCCTGCATAAATGGCCGCAGGCGGTGGACTGCCTCCAAAAGGCCGCCGTGCGCGATCCGGAACGGATGGAGGTGTGGCTGGTGCTGGGCGTCTGCCTGCTGAACGCCAAGCGGACTCCCGGCGCCGACGCCTGCTTCAAACAGGCGCTGAAGTTGAAACCCGATTACGTGCCCGCGCTGGTGGGACGGGCTGTTGCTTTCCAGTTGCTGGGCGATCACGCGGGCGCGAGCGCCATCTACGAGAGGCTGCTCGAGGCTCAGCCGGACCGCGTGGAGTTGCTCGCCAACGCGGTCGGGGCGGCTTCCGCTGCGGGCGATCATGAGCGGACGCGGGCGCTTGCGAATCGGCTGCTCGAGTTGAAACCGGGGCATCCGGCGGCCGGGATTGCGCTTGCGAGTTCCGCTCTGGCTCGCGGCGATTATCCGGAGGCGATCCGGCTCTCGACCGAACTGACGCGGGCGCTGCCCGACTCGGCCGATAACTGGTTCAACCTGGGGCTGTGCCACAGCCGCGTGGGGCGGCACGAGGCGGCGATCGAGGCGCTGGACCGGGCGCTGGAAATCGATGGCGCGAATGCGGACGCGCACGAAGCGAGGGCGCGGGCCTGCCTGGCGGCGGGGAGGACGGGGGAGGCTATACGGTCCTGGGAGGCGGTGGTGCGGGAGGCGCCGGACCGCATCGGGGCGTGGTTCCAGATGGGCCGCGCGCATTACGAATCCGGCGAGTGGCAGGCGGCTGCGGCGGCCTTTGAGCAGTGCACGCAGAGGGGCGTCGATTATCCGGCCGAGGCGGTGGTGAACCTGGGGCTCAGCCGGTGGAAGGCGGGGATGCGGGAGGAGGCTCGGGACGCGCTCGAGTTTGCGCTGGTGCGCGAGGCCGGCTGCCGGGAGGCCCAGGCCGCGCTGGTGGCGATCGAAATCGAGGCGGGCGATGCGGCGGCCGCCGTACGGCGCTACCGTGAGTTCAATGCGCGCGACCCGGAGATGGTCTACAACCTGGCGCTACTGTGCCACGAGCGCGGGGAGCTCAAAGACGCGGCGCAGTTTTACCGGAAGGCCATCGAATTCGATCCCGGGCTGGCGGAGGCCAAGCTGAACCTGGGCAATGTGCTGTTCTCCACCGGGGACCCCACCGGAGCGGGCCGGATGTGGCGGGCGGCGCTTGACGCCAAGCCGGAGTTGGCGCGCGCGTTTATGACGGCCTGGAGTTGACGGTCGGGGCCTTGCGGCGGCGGGTTGGCCGATGGTGGGCTCGCGCGCAGGAACGGCGGCTGGGCGGCGGCATGTCGGGATCTTCGACCGGGCCTCCCTTATGTGACGGACTGGGATTGATGTGTTCCAGACGGGGCGGAGGCAGGGGCGCCTCGAGGACGGCGCGTTGACCGGCGAGGGCTCGCGTGCAGGAAGTGCAATCGGACTGCATGTCGGGGACCTTCTATTGGGCATCCGTCTGTGACGGCCAGGGATTGATGTGCTCCATACTGCGAGGGTGGTCGGCAGGGGCGCCTCAACGACGGCCGGCTGGCCAGTGACGGGCTCGCGTGCGGGAAGTGCGATAGGACTTCGGCGTGTCGGGCGCCTTCTCCGGGTCTCCCTTTGTGACGGCCTGAGTTCGATGCGCTCCGGACTGCGAGAGTGGGCGGCAGGGAGGCTTCACAACGACGGTCTGGCCGGTGAGGGCTCGCGTGCGGGGGGTGCGGCCGGACGGCGGCATGTTGGGGACCTTCGATCGGGTCTCCCTTTTGAGACGGCCGGAGATCGATGTGCTCCGGACTGTGAGGGCGGTCGGCAGGGGCGCCTCAACGACGGCGGTCTGGAAGGTGACGGACTCGCGTGC
>JAFDVZ010000002.1:57337-57524 GCA_018268715.1 Acidobacteriota bacterium
CGCCTTCTCCGGGTCTCCCTTTGTAACGGCCTGCGTTCGATGCGCTCCGGACTGCGAGAGTGGGCGGCAGGGCGGCTTCACAACGACGGTCTGGCCGGTTAGGGGCTCGCGCGCAGGAAGCGCGGCCGGACGGCGGCACGTCGGGGACCTTCGACCGGACCTACTTGTGACGGCCTGAGACCGATGC
>JAFDVZ010000002.1:57631-1068148 GCA_018268715.1 Acidobacteriota bacterium
AGACTTCGAGAGCTGGTGGCAGGGCACCTCAACGACGACGGTCTGCCGGTGACGGGCTCGCGCGCAGGAAACGCGGCCGGACGGCGGCACGTCGGGCCTTCGAGCAGGCCCCCCTTATGTGTCGGCCCGGGATTGATGCGTTCCGGGCAGGGGCAGGGGCACCTCAACGACGGCGGTCTGGCCGGTGAGGGCTCGCGCGCGGGAAGTGCGGCCGGACGGCGGCGTCGGGGACCTTCGACCGCGGTTCTCTTTGAGACGGCCTAAGATCGATCCGCTCCAGCGAGGGCGACCCGCAGGAGAACCTCAACGACGGCGAGTAGCCCAATGAGGGGCTCGCGCGCAGGAAGCGCGGCCGGACGGCGGCTGTTGGGGACCTTGAGATTGATGCGCTCGAGACGGCGAGGCGGCAGGGCGCGCCCATGTCGACGGGCTGGCCGGTGGTGGACTCGCGCGCTGGAAGCCCGCCCGGGCGGCGGCGTGTCGGGCCTTCTAACTAACAGGCCTCCTTTTATGACGGTCTGGGGTTGATGCGCCCCGGACGTTCAAGCGGTAGGGGGCCTGGTAGCGGCTCACTCGCTTGAAGTACGGCCGGGGCAGATCGGGGACGCTCGAACGGCTCCCTTTCTGCCGGCCTTGGCTTGATGCCCTCCGGACGTTGAGGCGACAGACGTGCTGGCCGGTGGTGGCGGTTCGCTCGCAGAAGGTAACGTCCGAACGGCGGGAGGCCGGGCGCTTTCGACGGCTTGCCCAGGCGACGCGCTGGCTGGCGACGGGACTCGCGCCTAGGAAGTAACGGCTGGCCTGCGGCATGCCGGGCTCTTCGACCTTTCGGCAACCCATGCCGTGTGGAGCCTCCACTTATGAAAGCCTGGGGTTGACGCGCTCCAGCTCCGCGAGCCAGGAGGTCAGATCCGGCGGCAGTGGAGCCTCCACGACGACTCGCTGGCCGGTGGCGGGGCTCGCGAATCCGATTTGATGGGCGTGCAGGAAGTAGCGGTCCAGCGGCGGCATCCCCGGAACCTTCGACGGCGCTCCATATAAGGGGTCGCCTACGACCGGGCGTCCGATGCTCGACAGGTGGACGCGGATCTGGTGGGTGCGGCCCGTGCCGATGCGGATGCGCAGGTAGGTGAACAGCGGGAAGCGGCGCAGCACCTTCCATTCAGTGAGCGCGGAACGGCCTTCGCCGAGCCGGGCCGTCATGCGGGTGCGATGAACCGGGTCGCGGGTGATGGGGGCGGTGATGCTGCCGGATTCGCCCTCCATGGCGCCGTGCACGACGGTCAGGTACGCCTTTTCGACCCGCCGACCGGAAAACTGGGCCGCCAGGGCCTGATGGGCGGCGTCGGTGCGGGCGACCAGCAGGACGCCGCTGGTGAACCGGTCGAGCCGATGCACGATGCCGGGGCGGAGTTCGCCGCCGATGCTCGACAGCGAGCCGAAGTGGTGAACCAGGCGGTTGACGAGTGTGCCTTCGTGAACGCCCGCGCCGGCGTGGACGGTGACGCCCGCCGGCTTGTTGACCGCGATCACGGCGTCGTCCTCATATAGGATGTCGATGGGGAGATCCTCGGGCGAAGCCTTGAGGGGCGGCGGGTCGGCGGGTTCGACGTCGACGGTCTCAACGCCTCGCAGAAGGAACGACGCTTTCTGCGGGGACAGGTCGACCAGGACGCGGCCGGATATGATCCAATCCTGTATCCGCGACCGGCTGTAGCCGGCTAACTTCTCTTGAATGAATAGATCCAGCCGCTTGCCGCGGTCCGGTTCCTGGGCCCGAAGGTGCATTCGCGCGTGATCCAGTTCCAGCGTACCCTAGAAAGGTGTCCCGGGACGCCGGTTTGACAGCGGCGCTAAACGTTTTCGGCCGGCGCGCCGATAGTAGAAGCGAGTGTCCGAGAGAACATGGCGGTAATCACTGACTCGGATGAATCCTTAATCAAGACCCGGCTGGCGCTGTCCGAGCCGGCGGAGGCGACCGAGCGTATGCGGTCGCTCGAGTTGTCGCTGTCGTTTGACGATCTGGTGGAGGATCCGGAAGGCCAACCGACGATCCTGGTGGTGGACGAGCTGGAGCTGAACCGGCGGTTGCTGCGCGGGATCCTGAAGGCCTCTGACTACAGGATCGTGGAGGCGGGGCGGCCGTCGGAGGCGCTCGAGATCCTGCGGCGCGAGAAGATCGACCTGGTGATCGTCGACCTGGTGATGCCGGAGCTGAGCGGTCCCGACTTCTGCCGGCAGCTCAAATCGAACCGGCGGACGCAGCTCATCCCGATCCTGATGATGACGAGCGTGCAAGGCGTGGAGACCGAGGTGGCGGGCATCAGCTCCGGCGCCGATGAATTTCTCATCAAGCCGCTGCATCCGACGGTGGTTCGGGCGCGCATCCGGTCGATGTTGCGGAACAAGGCCATCGTGGATTCGCTCGAGGAGGCGGAGAACATCCTGTTCACGCTGGCCCAGTCGGTGGAGCAGCGGGACCGTTGCACGGGGCAACATTGCCAGCGGCTGGCGGCTTACTCGGTGGCGCTGGGCAAGACGCTCGGGGTGTCGCGGAGCGAGTTGCTGGCGCTCTACCGGGGCGGGTTCCTGCACGACATCGGCAAGATCGGAATCCCGGACGCCATCCTCTTCAAGAAGGGCTACCTGAACGATGAGGAGTGGTTCGTCATGCGGTCGCATACGACCAAGGGCGAGGAGATCTGCAAGCCGATGAAGAGCCTGGCGGCGGTGCTGCCGATCATCCGCAACCACCACGAGCGCTGGGATGGCACGGGGTATCCCGACGGGCTGGCGGGCGAGCGGATTCCCCTATTGGCGAGGATTCTGCAAACCGCCGACATCTACGACGCGCTGACCACGGAGCGGCCCTACAAACGGGCGTTCACACACTCCGAGGCCATACGCATGATGGAGGAAGAGGTGGAGCGCGGGTGGCGGGATCCCGAACTGACGCCGCTGTTCACCGAAATCGTGCGCGGCATGGAAGCGGGAGGCGTCAGCCTGACGGTGGGCTGAGCGGGCTGCTACTTGCCCAGGTTCTCGTAGAGCCTGATGTCGCCCGTGGAGGCGCCGATGCAGGCGATGTCGGGACGGCCGTCGCCGGTGAAATCGCGAATCTTGCAGTCGACGGCGGCGATCTTGTCGTCGAGCGCGCGACGGTCCCACATCTCGCCGCGCTTGTCGAGGGCGTCGTACAGATACAGGTGATAGCCCGCGCCGCGGTAGCCCGCCACGATTTCGTCCATCCCGTCGCCATCCACGTCGCCGACCGCCAGGGCGTGGCCGTTCACGAAGGAATCATCGATCACTTTGCGGATCCAGCCCGCGGGGGTTTCGCGATAGACCGAAACTTCGTGGCCGTGCCAGGGCTCGATGGCGGCGAGGAATCGCTGCTTGCCCAAATGTCCCATGGCGACTTCGCTCGATCCGCATTTGGGGCAGGGTTCGGGCGCGCCCTGGGCGATGGCGGTGGAGGGCCAGGCGCCGTCGGGAGACGGGCGGAACAGGCGCTGGCCGGCGAAGCTGGCGGTGAGGAGCTCCTGGCGGCCGTCGCCGTCCCAATCGGTGGGATAGAGGCCGTGGACGACGCCGCTGAGTTCATCGGAGGCGAGACGGCGCTTCCACTGGTCGGGCTGGTAGACGTAGATGGGGACGGGCGCTTCGTAGGCGGGCGGAGTGGAGGCGAGGCCGACCATGGGGGCCATCAGCAGGGTCCGGCGGCCGTGGCCGTCGAGATCGGCGAAACGGACGCGGTGGGCCGAGGGGACGCGGTCGATTTCGGTGAGCTTCCAGGGGTTACGGGGGTCGCCGTCGTGGTGTAGCAGGGCGATGACGCCGATGCTCGCGGAGGGCTTGGACTCGAATTTGTAGAGAATGGCGAGTTCGGGGACGCCGTCGTCGTCGATGTCGGAGTAGTCGACGTTGATGGTGCGGGGGACGTTGGCGACGATCGTGTGACGGCGCCAGGTGGGGTTCTCGTACCAGGCGAGTTCGGAGCCGCGTTCGTCGATGGCGATCAGGTCGGGGAGACGGTCGCCGTTGAGGTCGACGGCGACGAGCTGATAGCCGAGCTGGAGGCCCGTGGCGATGGTCTTTTCCCGGAAGCGGGCGGGGCGGCGCTTGGGGGAGACCGCCGCGATAGAGACCGCGGCCAGCAGCAGAGCGCAAATGAGGCGCATGGAAGACAGCATATACCGTGCCAGACTGGCTGGTATGCACGTGGCAGCGGGAACGATGAACGCCGGGAAGCTGAAGGGGGCCGAGAGGGCGGTGCGCGCCTATTGGCCGGAGGCCCGGTTTGAGGGGAGGGCGGTTCCGCATGGGACCGAGGCGCAGCCGATGGGGCGGGAGCAGACCGTGGAGGGCGCGATTGCACGGGCCCGGCTGGCTCGGCGGATGGCGGGGGCGGAGGTTGGGCTGGGGATCGAGGGCGGGGCGGTGGAGACGGGGCACGGGATGCTGGTGGAGTTGTGGGCGGCGGCGGTGGGCGAGGACGATCGGGCGCATGTCGGGGCAGGTCCGGCGGTGCTGCTGCCGGAGGCTGTCGCGGACCAGGTGCGGGCGGGGCGCGAGCTGGGGCCGGTGGTGGACGCCTGGTGGGGTTTGAGCGGGCAGAAGCAGGCGGGCGGGGTGATCGCGCTGCTGACCGGCGGCGAGGTGACGCGCATCGAGGTGTGCCGCGCGGCCGTGCTGTGCGCGCTCGCGCCGATTCGGCACGCGGCGGTGTACGCGTCACGATAGAATACCGTGAGGTTCACGATATGAAGACCACTCCTCGACAATCGCGCCGCCAGTTTTTGACCGGGGCCGCCGGCCTCACCTTCATCCCCAGGCATGTTTTGGGAGCGCCGGGCGTTCCGGCGGCTAGCGACCGCATCACGGTGGGGTTCATCGGCGCGGGGAATCGCGCGAACCTGCTGATGGATCAGCTTCCGGCGCCGGGGCAGATCGCGGCCGTCGCCGATTGCTACCTGACGCGCGCCGAGGAGGCCGCCGCCAAGCGCAAGAAAACGTGGGACGTGTACGGCGATTACCGGCGCATTCTGGATCGCAAGGACATCGACGCCGTGGTGGTGGCCACTACCGACCACGGTCGGGTGATTCCGTCGATTCACGCCTGCCAGGCGGGCAAGGACATTTACGCCGAGAAGCCGCTCACCTTGTACATCGCCGAGGGGCGGGCACTGGTGGAGGCGGCTCGCAAGTACAAGCGCGTGGTGCAGGTGGGCACGCAGCAGCGCTCCATGGAGATGTGCCAGATTGCGTGCAAGCTGGTGCGGGACGGGGGCCTGGGGAAGCTGCACCTGGTGCAGACGGTGTGCTATCCGTCCTCGTCGCCGATTCCGGCCAATCTGCCCACCGACCCGAAGCCGGACAAGTTGAACTGGGACATGTGGCTGGGGCAGGCGCCGATGCATGAGTACAGCAAGAAGCTCCAGTTCAGTTGGATGTCGTGGCGGGAGTTCGCGGGCGGCGAGATGACCAACTGGGGCGCGCATGGGCTGGATATGATCCAGATGGCGCTGGGGGCGGATCATACGGGGCCCGTGGAGCTGTGGCCGCTCGAGTGGCCGAAGGGCGCGATCGGGATGCGGTACGCCAATGACGTGACGGTCCACATGGAGCTGCCGCCGTCGGGGAACCTGATGGGCGGGGGGCGGTTCATCGGGGAGAAGGGGTCGATCGACATCTGGCGGAATAACTTCAAGATCGACGCTGGGGATATGAAGCTGGACCTGCCGCCGCAGGAAGAGATCGATAAGTGGCACGATAAGCGGGCGTTGTGGCAGGCGCAATACCACATGGGCTTCTGGCTGGAGTGCATTCCCACCCGCAAGACGCCGAACGCGGACGTCGAGATCGGTCACCGGTCGGTGACGGTGTCGCACCTGGCGAATATCACGCGGCAGTTGAATCGTAAACTGCGCTGGAACCCGGAGACCGAACGCTTCGTCGATGACAAGGACGCGGACCTGCTGGCGAACCGTCCGCGGCGGCGGGGCTGGGAGCTGCCGGCGATTTGACGCGAAATTGAAACGCCCGGTAGGCGTCCATCACTACCTGGGTGAGCCGAACTTCAAGCGCAGCCCGGCCAGGCCGGGATCAGAGTGTCCATAATGGATCACAGACAAGCGATGGACCATAGACAAGCCGAACGGGAATACGCGGTCGAGCGGTACCTGCTGGGGCAGATGCCGGAGGCGGAACAGGACCAGTTCGAGGAGCATTTCTTTTCATGCGGGCTATGCGCCGAGGAGATCCGGACCGGATCGGCGTTCGTCGCCAACATGAAGGCCGTGTTCGACGAGATGGCGCCGGTTCCGTTGCATCCTCGGGTGGAGCGTCCCCGGTGGTGGGAGCCGCTGTTTGCGCGGTGGAATCCGGCGGCGGCGGCGCTTGCGGCGTGCGGGGTACTGGCGGCGGTGGTGGGGTATCAGAACCTGTACCAACTGCCGGCGCTGCGGGCCCGGGCGGGAGTGGAGCAGACGGCTGTTTCGGCGATCCCTACGTTCAAGGTCGCCATGGAGCGCGGGGGCGGCGAGGCGTTTACCGTGTCGCGCAGGAGCCAGCGGGTGCGCTTCGACGTGACGCACGATTGGGATGAAAACTTTCCGTCCTACCTGATTGAAGTCCAGCGTCAGGGCGGCGCGGTGACCGATCGCTTCAGCCTTCCCGGAACCAAGGGCAACGTGGAGGTGCGGCTGAATGTGTCCGGGATGGCGGCGGGACGGTACACCATCGTCATCAGTGGAGTGAAAGAGGGACAATCCGCGAAGGCGCCGTTGGGTCGCATTCCGGTTGAGATTACTGAATGAATAATACTCGGGGTTTTCTCTATCACGCCTACGCCCTTGGCATTTCCGGGCGCCTCGGCGATCAGGACATCACGCCGCAGGCCGCAAGCGCCCTTCCGCCGGCGGGAGGACTGAGTTCGGCGCAGTGGTCGAATTATCAATTGCAGGACCTGGTGAAGTACGACGCGGTTTCCTCGTCCACGGAGGGGGTGGATCGCGGCGATGAGCATCATGTGACCGCGAAGGCCGCCATCCGGGACCTGCGGGTGGGGAATCTGTTCCGCGGGGATTTGTCGGTGCAGTTGGACGCGGCTCACGACAGCCGGGCGGAGGCGGCGCCGCGCTTTTCTCTGAATCCGGGGAGCACGTTCTTCAAGAACGTCAGCGTGGCCGGGCGGCCGCTGAAGCTGACGCCGCTGTTTCCTGGCGAACGGTCGACGACGGCGGGCGTTCGGGACCGGTATGTGGAGACGATGGCCAGAGTGCGGGTTCCGGCGGCGCTCACGCCCATGGCGCCCGACCTGGTAGGCGCGGTCCGGCGGGTGTTCGCATGGTTCCGGCATGAGTGCCGGAAGGGCGAGCCGCCGGCCTATAACGACGTCACGGTGCTGCCGCTGTTTCGCGTCGAGAATCCGACCGAGGCCGAGAAGTTTATCGTCGAGGGCAATCTGATCCACGTGCCGGGCGCGGGATGGGTGCAACTGGGCCAGTTGATCCTGCGCAACAATGAGTGGCGCGTGACAATGGTTCAGGTACACCTGGGTGACATCAAGCCGCCATCGATGCCTGGCCCACGGCTCCCCGGAATTTCCGGAGGATCATCGGGCGGCGGCGTGTCGGGCGGCTCTGTGGGCACCAACGGCGGCCACACGGATCCTCCGTAAATCCGTCGCGCTGGCGTTGCTGATCGTCGCGTTTTCAGGCTGCCGGTCGAAGCCGGCCGGCAGCGCTCCCGCCCAGAGCCTCGCGCAGGTGGAGGCTGAACTTTCCCGCAAACAGACCAAAGACGCCTCCTACTGGGAGTTGTGCCGCCAGAAAGCGGCGCTGCTCGCCGATCTTGGCCGCAAGGACGAGGCGGCGGCGTGGTTCCGGTCTCTGGATGTGACGGCGGCGCCCGCGGTGGAGCGTTGGCGGATCGAGCGGCAGTGGGCGGTGCTGGCGCGCGGCATGGCGCGGTTCCCCGAAGCCGACAGCCACCTGGCGGCGGCGGTCGAGGCGGCCGGGCGGGCGGGCGACGGCGAGCGCAAGGCGTCGCTCCAGGTGATGCGCGCCGATATGCTGATTTCGCTGAAGCAGCTTCCGCTCGCATCGCAGTTGCTCGATGAGGCGGAACGCGCGGATACGGGCAAGCTGCGGCCGTTCGTCCAGCACTATCGCGGCAAGATCCTGTGGAAGACGAACCGGTTCGAGCAGGCGCTGGGGCCGCTGACGGAGTCCTTCGACGAGTTCAAACGGCTGGGGCGGAAGCACGATGCGGCGGTGGTGGCGATCAGCCTGGGGACGTGCTTTTACCGGTTGGGACAGAGCGATAAGGCCCGGGCGGCGTACGAGGAAGCGCTGCGGCTCGCGCCCGAGGATCCGCAACTGGCGGTGGGGCACCTGGGGGCGCTGCACCAGGCGCAGCGGCGGTTCGACCTGGCGGCGGAATCCTTCCGGAAGGCGGCGGCCGAGGCGGCGGGCGTGGATGAAGAGTATCGCCTCATGTGGCTTTCGAACCTGGCCACGTCGCTGATCAGCGAGAACCAGTGGGATGAGGCCGAGCGCGTGAATCGCGACGTGCTCGAGCGGGAGGAGCGGCTGGAGGGCTCGCTGGGGCTCGATCATTCGCGGGTGAACGAGGCGAGCATCGCGGCGGGCCGGGGCGATCTGCCGCGGGCGGCGCAACTGCTCGAACAATTGCTGCGGGCTCCGGATGTGGACCTGGGAGCGGCGCTGGATGCGAGCGCGATGCTGGCCGATGTCTATGCGCGGAGCGGCGATGCGGCAAGGGCGCAGGCGCAGTTTGAACGGGCGCTGGAACTGGCCGACCGGTCGCAGGCGGAGGTCAAGGAAGACGAGAACAAGCTCTCTCTGCTCGAGTCGCTGATCCACCTGCATCGGCGCTATGTGCGGTTCCTGATGGGGCGCAATCGCGTGGAGGATGCGCTGGCGGTGGCGGAGTCGAGCCGGGCGCGCCTGCTGCGGGAGCGGATGAACCTGCCGCGGCGGACCGTGACGCGCCTGGCGGAGGCGCAGTATCGGGCCATCGCGCGGGAGACTGGCGCCACGGTGCTGGCCTATTGGGTCGAACCGGCCGGGGGCTGGGTGTGGACGGTGACCCCGTCGGGCGTGCGGGTTTCCGAGCTCGCCTCAGAGGACGCGCTGCGGGCGCGGGTGGACCGGTTCCAGGCGGCGGTGGAGAATCGCGAGCCCGAGGGGCGCGGGATAGGCGGGAAGCTGTTCGAGGCGCTTGTGCCGGAGCGGGCTCGCGGCGCGGCGCGATATCTGATTGTGCCGGACGGTCCGCTGTATGCGCTGAATTTCGAGACGCTCGAGACGAACGGGCGGTACTGGATTCAGGACGCGACGCTGGCGGTGACGCCTTCGCTCGATCTGCTGGCGGCGCGGCGGTCGGCGGCGCGGCGGGACCGGTCGCTGTTGGCGGTAGGCGATGCGGTGGAGTGGGATCCGGCTTTCGAGAAGTTGGTGAATGCTCGCAAGGAGATTGAGACGGTGGCGGGGAGGTTCGCCCCGAAGGCTTCCAGGCTGTTGATGGAGGCTGGGGCGACTCCCGACGCGTATCTCGGCTCGCGGCCTCGCGATTACGCCTACGTCCACTTTGCGGCGCATGCCATGGCCAGCCGGGATGCTCCGATGGAGTCGGCGATCATCCTCTCGCGGGCCAACGGGCGCGGCCGGCTGTCGATGCGGGATGTGCTGAGGACTCCGGTGAACGCCAACCTGGTGACCGTTTCGGCCTGCCGGAGCGCGGGGGCCCGGACGTATTCGGGCGAGGGGCTGGTGGGGTTGGCCTGGGCGTTTCTGCAGGCGGGCGCGCGGGAGGTGGTGGCGGGGTTGTGGAAGGTGAACGACTACGCCTCGCCAAAGTTGATGGAGCGGTTGTATGCGGGGCTGGCGGCCGGGGAGTCTCCCGCGGCGGCGCTGCGCGAGGCGAAGCTGAAGCTGATCGCGGAGGGCAAGTTCGCTGATCCGTATTACTGGGGACCGCTCGAGCTGTTCGCCGGCGCGCTTCCGTATTGAATTTTGCTGGCGGAGTTTTACGGGCGCGCTCGCATTGGTGGACATGAAACACTCGATCGCGCTCTTTACCTTGACCACCGTGCTCTGCTCGGCGCCCGCCGCCCTGGCTCAGGAGGCGGCGCTCACGCGGGCCGACGTCGAACGGACGATCCGGTCGTATCTGGTCGAACATCCGGAGCTGCTGGTGGAGATGAGCCAGGCGCTCGAGAAGCGGAGGGCGGCCGAACAGCGGGAACGGTCGCAGACGGCCGTGGCGGCGAATCGGACGGCTGTCTTCGAGGACGCGGCGTCGCCCGCGGCCGGCGCGGCGAAGGATCCCGAGGTGGTGACGGTCGTAGAGTTTTTCGATTATCGCTGCGGATACTGCAAGAAAGTGGCGCCGGCGGTGGCGAAGCTGGTGGCGGAAAATCCGGCCGTTCGGGTGGTGTTCAAGGAGTTTCCGATACTGGGGCCGGAGTCGAAGACGGCTTCATTGGCGGCGTTGGCGGCGGCTCGGCAGGGCGGATACGCGAAGTTCCACCGGGCGCTGATGGAGTCGGGGGACTTTTCGGAGGATACGCTGAAACGGCTGGCCGTGGAGGCCGGGCTCGATGCGGCGAGGCTCGTCGCGGACATGCGGTCGCCGGAGTTGGAAGCCGAACTGGTGAAGAACCAGACGCTGGCGCAGGCGCTCGACATCCAGGCGACGCCATCGTTTGTGATTGGAGATCAGGTGATTGCGGGAGCTCCCGGAGAAGGGGAACTGCGGGATCTGATCGCGAAGGCGAAACGCGCGGCGCTGGTCACGCGGGAAGGGAATTGAAGAAGTTGGTGGACGGCATGGGATTCGAACCCACGACCCCGGCGTTGCGAACGCCGTGCTCTCCCAGCTGAGCTAGCCGCCCACGTGCGACGACCAACATTTCGAATATACCACGAATTTCCGCCGGAAGCACCCCGCCAAGCTACAATGGGATGACTGGCCAAATCATGGACAATGCCGCTATCTTGAAGAAAATGCAGCAGGACTGGGACGCGCGAGCGCGTGAAAACGCGCGCTACTACGTGGCCACCGGCAAGCAGGATTGGACCGACCAGGAGTTCTTCGAGTCCGGCGACCGCACCGTGAGCGAGGAAGTGCTCACCGATATGATCAACATCTGCCAGGGCCGGGAGCCCGGCCAGATGCGCGTGCTGGAGATCGGCTGCGGAGCGGGGCGGGTGACGCGGGCGCTGTCGAAGGTGTTCGGCCAGGTGCACGGCGTCGATGTCAGCGGCGAAATGGTGGCGCGGGCGCGGCGGGCGCTCGAGGACCGGCCGAATGCGTTCGTATATCAAAACGACGGCGCTACTTTGAATATCCTGCCGGAAGGCGTCGAGTTTGATTTCGCATTCTCCACCATCGTTTTCCAACACATTCCCAGCCGGGAAGTGATTGAAAATTATGTCCGGGAGGTCCAGAAGCGGCTGAAGGCGGGTTCGCTGTTCAAGTTCCAGGTTCAGGGGGACAGCACGCTGACGACGTCGCCCGACGATACCTGGCTGGGAGCGCCGTTTTCCGATCAGCAGGCCGTTGAAATGGCGCTGCGGTGTGGCTTCGAGCCACGATATCGGCATGGAGCCGGCGAGCAGTATTTCTGGCTGTGGTACTTCAAGAAGTAGCGGAATTGGCCGTTCCGGCCGACGAAGGGGACTCGTCGCCGTCGTCGCCTGATTTTTCGGCGCGCTTTTCGGCCCAGTAGCGGGCCATTCGCTCAGAGACCTGACGCCGCTCCTCCGCGCTCATGCTCTTGCGGCCGCGGCGTTTGGGAGGCTCCTTGACCAGCGCCTTGGCGGCGGCGGATCCGACTTTCCCCTTGGCGAGCATGGCTTCCAACGAGGCGATGATGCGATCGATCCGCTTCTTTTCCTCAACCAGTTCGCGAATCGCTTTATAAAGGTCCACAGTCCGGCTTCCTCAAACAGATTTTCCTTTGAAGCATCCGCCGGCGACGTCGGCGGCGACGCGCGGGCAGGCCACGCAAACGGCTCGAAATCTAATTATCCCGATCTGGGAATGCCCGTGCTGAGACGAAACTCCCGGAATCGTACTGCCGTTATCGTACTGGGAACGAGCGATATAAATCGTAGCAAATTCCCGGGCCTTTTTCTTCCCTCACGGAACGCTCAATCGAGCGCTCCGTGAATTCGATAATTCTATCGAACCAGATAGGGCCAGTGCGGGACGTAGTGGAATCCGAATTTCCACACGGCCAGGGCTCCGACGGCGACGAAGGCCAGCACGATGGCGAGGGCCCAGCCGATCACCTTGACCCACGGGAATCTGCGGTTCTCGCGGTGCAGCGTCAGGATATATCCCGCGAATACGCCGATGAAGAACAGCAGGCACATGGGAATCGCGAACATCATCAGATTGAATACGTCCGGGGTGGGCGTAACGATGGCCGCGATGACGACGATGATCAGAATCGCGTAGCGCGAGTGGCGCAGCAGAAAGCCCGGCGAGGCGATGCGCAACAGGGTGAGGAAGAAGATCAGCACCGGCAGTTCGAACACCAGGCCGATGCCGAGCATCACGTTCACGAACAGATCGAAATATTCGGAAATGGTGACCATCGGCTGGATGTTGATATCGCGGCCGATGCCGAGCAGGAATTCGAGACCGTAACGGAAGGCGACAAAGTAGGCGAACAGTCCGCCGGTGATGAACAGGCCCGCGGAAATGATCACGAAGGGCGCCGCCCAGCGCCGTTCGCGCTTGTAGAGACCGGGAGCGATGAACGCCCAAACCTGATAAAGCACCCACGGCGAGGCCACGAACAGGCAGATGAGCAGCGGCACCTTCACCCAAACGGTGCTGAACGTCTCCATGGGCGTGATCTGGACCAGGTGCGGCACGTAGCCGAGATGCGTCAGAGCGACGGTGGCGGGCGCGCTTACGATGCGCCAAAGGTCATTGGCGAAAATGATGCAGAGGAAGAACGCCACCACCACGCCCATGAGAATACGGATGATGCGGGTTCGCAGCTCCTCGAGGTGCTCGAGGAACGACATGCGCAGCATGCCTTCGTCGTCGCTATCCTCTTCGTCGTCGGTGGACTTGGGCGGGGGCGGAGCGGGCGGTTTCTGGGCGGAATTCGAGGATGCCGCCGGCGCCGGAGGCGGGACGGGTGTCCTCACCTCCGGCTGAGCCGGATCGTGGTAAGCATAGGAATCGCCGGCAGCCTGAGCGCCGGCATCGCCCGCCTGGGGGATAGATTCGTCCCCCGGCGCTGGTACGCCTTTCTGATCTTCCACGGACATCCCTTTTTGAAGGAGTCGAGCTTAGCTGTGCTGGGTTCCGTCGCCGGGCGCGTGTCCGGCCGGATCACCCGCCGCGTGAGATTCCGGGGCGGCGTCCGGGACGGAGCCTCGGGCAACCGTTCCGGCGACCGCGCCTGAACCGTTGGCGGCGTGCGTTTCGCTCGTCTTGTCAGCGTCCTGAGTTGCGGATTCGCTTACAGTGGATGGACTCGTTGCGGTGGAATCGTACGATTCGGACCCGTAGGCGCCGTAATCGTAGGAAGAGGAGTCGTAACCGGTGGACGACGACGAGTCGTACTGGTTATAGACATCACTCGTGAAATTACGCGTGACTTCCTTGAGAGATTCGTTTTCCCGCTCCAGTGATTGCATTTCGCGCTCCCACGTGGACTTCAGTTCGTTTGAAGCGCGACGGAACTCGGTGATCGCCTTTCCCAGCGTCTTCCCCAGTTCGGGCAGTTTCTTAGGCCCGAACAGCACGAGGGCGACGATGAAAATGACCACCATTTCCTGCCAGCCCACCGGACCCATGCGATACCTCCAGATCTATCGTATCAGGAGTGAAGCGAAAGGCGCTGTCGCGGTTACGTGGGGAGCATCCCGCCCCCCTTCGCGGTGGCAGGCGATCGGAATCTCCCTATGAGAGCGCGTGGGCGGCGTGGACACTCCCTGGCTGAGTCATGCCTATGAGTTTCTGGTTTCCATGGCGCGACCACCGGCCGCCTTTCGTATACCCCGTTGCAACGCCGTTGCGCGCGGTTGTTTTTGAACCTCTGTTCCGCAAGAGCGTCCGGGCGGCCTTCGTGGATCCCGCGGCTCCGGACGCGGCGGCGCAGGTCCGGCGGTTCGGACCCGCGGTTCTGGCGGGACGGCTGAGCACGCTGCTCGAACTGGCGCCGCGGCTCGAGACGCCGCCCACTCATGGGATTGTCGTGTTCACCGCCGAGGGCGGGCGCTGCCTGTCCGAGGTCGGCCGGGACGCGCTGTGGGACGCCTACCAGGCGCCCGCCTTCGAACAAGTGATCACGGCCGAAGGGGCGCTGGCAGCCTGGGAATGCGAGGCGCATGACGGGCTCCATCTGGCGCCCGGCGCCGTGGCGACGCGCTGCGCGGTGGAGGACGCCCTGTGCGCCTGCGGCAAAGCCGGACGCCGGGCCATCGACCCTCGCATCGCGCCTTCGTTCAACCCCGGAACCGCGCTTCCGTCGCTGCTTGTTCCAACACGGATCGAGTCCGAAGCGCGGCCGATCGCCACGTAAACTCTCGCGCGCCGAGGCAGCCCTGGGCCGCGAGCCGCTCCCTCAGCGCCTTGTCGACCGCCAAGCGCGTTAAGGCGTCCGCGATGGCGCGACTGTCGCCCGGCGCGAATCGCAACGCCGCGTCGCCCGCAAGGCTGCGGAGCGGCTCGATGTCCGAGCAAGCCAGCGGGACGCCCGCCGCCATCGCCTCGGCAACCGGCATCCCGAAGCCCTCGAAGGTGGACGGGTAGACGAACGCCCCGGCGCGTCGGTAGAGGTCCAATAGCGCCGCGCGGGGGATCCATCCCGTGATTTCCACCGAGTCCGCCAGCGCCAGATCGCGAATTCGCGCCTCGATCGCCTGGGCCGCGAACCCGCGCATTCCGGCGAGCACCAGACGATAGCCGGACGTCCGGCGGCGGAATTCCGCGAAGCCTTCAAGCAGCGCCTCCAGGCCCTTGTGCGGGTGCAGCGTCGACACGCAGAGAATGAACGGCTCCGGCTGGCGGCGCGCGGCGAGGTCGAAGATGGCCTGTTCGACGCCGTGCGGCACAACGTCGGAATCCACCCCGTAGAAACGCAGCAGATCCTGTCGCGTCGCCTCGGACACGGCGATCAGGCGCGTGGAGCGTCGAGCCGAACCCCACAGCAGCAGGTTCCAGAACGGGAGGTCGAGGCGGCGGAAGTGCTCGGGGTGGCGCTTGTGCTGGAGATCGTGGAAGACGGTCACCTGGGGGCAGGGGCAACGCATCGGGGCGGTGAACCCGGGGTTGAACAGGACGTCGAAGCGTTCGGCCCGCGCGACGCCGGGGAGGCGGACCTGCTCCCAAAGGATCCTCGCCGGACGGTTTGCCGCTCGCACCGCCTGGGGCAGCGCGCGCATGTTCGGCGCCCGCGGGACCAGGTCGGTGGTCTCCCGATTCGTGACGATCGTGTACTGGTTCGAGGAGTCCGCTTCGGCCAGCGCCGCGAGCAGATTCCTCAGGTAGATCTCGGTACCACCGACGCCTCCGGGGATGAGGTAAAGCGCGTTAACCCCGATGCGGAGCGCCATCTAGGGCTGCGACGGCTGCCGCCCGGCCATGTCGAGGCCGTTGCGCGCGGTCATGTCGTCGGGCTTCAGCGCCAGCGCCCGCTGGAACTCCGCCGCCGCCCTGGCGGGCTCCTTGCGCAGAAGGTAGATGTTGCCGCGGTAGACGTAGGTGGGCTCAAAGCGCGCATCGGCCGATTGGGCGGCGTCGAGCGCCTGGAGCGCCTCGTCCAGGCGGTTCTGTTTGGCGTACACCATGCCCAGCGTGGCCCAGGCGTGGGCGTTGCGTTCGAGCTTCACGGCCTCCTTGAGCTTGGCGATGGCGACGTCCGGCTGCTGGGCGCAATCGGAGGCCAGCGCCCAATCGACGTACAGGGTGTAGTCGGGCGGCTCGATTTTCGAGGCTCGTTCGTATTCGACGGCGGCCTCGGCGCAACGGCCCTCCCCGTAGTATGCGTAGCCCAGTTGGAACCGTGGGCGCGCTTTGCCGGGCGATCCCGCGGCGGCGTCCTTCCAGAAAGCGATTGGATCGCTCCACACGTCGTTGCGCTGGTAGGCGGCGAAGGCGTAGAGCGCCGTCACAGCCGCCAGGGCGGCGATGGCGCCTTTCCGGGCGACGTCGACGCGGCGCAGCAGTTCACACACGATCAGCAGCAATCCGAGGAAGGGGAGGTACAACCGTCGCTCGACGAGCAGGTCGCGAATGGGAATGAACGATGAGGTGGGCGCGATCAGGATGAGGAACGCGAACCATCCGTAGCTCGCCAGCGGGAACTGTCGGCGGTACAGCCACGCC
The DNA here is from genome assembly GCA_018268715.1 of Acidobacteriota bacterium. Lineage (GTDB taxonomy): Bacteria > Acidobacteriota > Terriglobia > Bryobacterales > Bryobacteraceae > TMP-7. Next base: position 74,015 of record JAFDVZ010000002.1, read on the forward strand.
GCCAGCGATACGCCGACAAGGGCCAGCATTCCGATAAGCGCGCCGTGATCCAGCACGCCGTGGGAGAGGGCGAAGTCGTGGTCGGCGTTCTGTCCCACCGGCAGAAGGAACAGGCGAAGGTAGACCCAGATGGCTCGGCACTGCGTGAAGAAATAGTCCGACCAGGTGAGGTTGCGCATGCCGAAGCCGGCGGTGGAGGAGACGCGCAGGATTCGGAAGATCCAGAATCCGGCGAGGACGGCCCCGGCGGCGATGGGCGCGTAGACCTTCCAGTTGCGGCGAATGCCGTCGAACGAGAAGCCCGGGTTCCAGAAGTAATCGGTCAGCAGCAGCAGCGCCGGCAGCGCCGCGGCGTGCTCCTTGGTGACGCAGGCGGCGGCGAACAGCACGAGAACGATGGCGACGGTCCGGAGGCCGGCTTCCCTCGCCGGGCGCCGGACGAACGCCGCCAACGCCGCGTTGAACAGCAGAACGCTGAGGTTCTCCGACCGGCTGGCGACGTAGGCGACCGATTCTGTTTGGATGGGATGGACCAGGAACAGGGCTCCGCTGAAGATGGCGAGCACGCGCCGGCGCGGCGCCTCCACCCCCGCCCATTCGAGAATCCGGTCGACAATCAGCCAGATCAACACGCCGTTGCCAAGGTGGAAGATCACGTTGAGGACGTGGTAGAGCAACGTGTCGGCCGGCGAGATGCGGAAGTTCAGCCAGAAGGTGAACATCAGCAGCGGGCGGACGCCGCGCAGCCAATTGGAGAGCGGGGCGTCGGCCCAACCGGGCGCGAAGAAGGGCAGGTAACGGTCGTCAAACAGGAACGGGCCGTGGAGGGCGGGGCTGTAAATCTGGAACGTGACGATCAGCGCCGCGGCGAGCCCCGCAAAGTACGGCCACCAGGGCTGGCCCGGCGCGACGGCGGCCGGCGGCGTCGCGCCGGGCGCCTTAGGAGTGCTCGAGCGTTTGTTGCTTTTCATTCAGGGCTTCGATCCGGTATTCGAGTATCGCGACGCGTTGCGCCATGGCGATATTTGCATCCTTGAGGTCGGAGATAATGACCGAAAAGCGGTAAAAAACGCCCAGAAAGACGCAAAATACAATCATAATCAAGCCGGTGGCGGGGTCGCTCAACCCCAGGGCGCGGGTCAGCCAGTCGAGGGCGGCGCGCCAGCGGGCCAGCAGCAGTAGGGTGGCCGCCGCGCCCAGCCAGCTTACCGAGTATTCGACGCGAATGTGCGAGCGGCGCAGCGAAATGAGAACGATCGCCATCAACACGATGCTGAATGCCGTGACGAGGTTGAGCAGATGGTTCATGTCGATTTCCTCCGCCTGCGTCCTTCAAATCGCAGCACGTTAACGAACACGCCGAGCAGTACGTGGACGATGTAATAGAACGATTTCAGGGCCGTGATGCTGCTGCGCCCGCCGCGTCGGGGCCGCATCCGGCAGGGAACTTCCTGAAACGTGAAGCGCTTTCTTTGTAGGACGACGAGCGCCTCGATTTCCGGGTATTCGAGCGGAAAGCTGCGGGCGAAGACTTCGAGCGCGGTGCGTTTGACGCCGACGAATCCGGAGGTCGGGTCGTGCACGGTTTTGCCGAGAATCGGGCGGAGCACGGCGCGGAACAGGTGGATGCCGATGGCTCGTGGCGCGCTGGTGTGCTCGCCGTCGCGGGCGACGAAGCGCGAGCCGATGACCATGTCGCAGCCGGTGGTTTTCAGCGTCTCGAGGATGGCGGGGATGAAGGCCGGGTCGTGCTGGCCGTCGCCGTCGACCCTCACCACGTAGTCGTAGCCGAGTTCGAAGGCGAGCTTGTAGCCGGCCTGCACGCAACCGCCGAGCCCGAGATGGTGCGGCATGGGCAGCACCTCGGCGCCGGCGTATTTCGCCAGCACCTTCGTGCCGTCGGAGGAGCAATCGTCGATGACCAGCACCGGCGCTCCGGCGAGCGTCGCGCGGACCTCTTCGACGACGCCGCGAATCGCGGCCTCCTCGTTGTAGGCGGGAATGATGATGAGCAGGGCGCCGGGCTGGGCGGCGCGCGTCACAGGGCGGCCACCTGACGCGCCCGGATGCTGTAGGTGGATAACATTCGACGGAATTGGACCGGGTGCATGCGGCCGTGGCGCTGGATGGCGCGACGCTCTCGGACAAGGCGCGGCAAAGCTGGGATCAGGGCCAGATGCGCCTTCGCGACGCACCACAGCAACTGCATCCCGCCGCCTCCGGACGCCGCGTGCTCGGCCGCTTTCCCCCGCCCGGCGAGCATGTAGACCGTGTGCCAGAAGTAGCGCGCCAGCGAAACGATCGGCGCGAGCGCCAGGGCCGGGGCGGGGAAGTTCTTGACGATCAGGAACAGGCGGTTGCGTTCGGCGTAGTAGGCCTTCAGCGCGGAGGCGCGGCCGGCTGAATGCGAGTAGCGGTGCTCGACTTCGGCCGCCGGCACATACATGCACTCCCACAGTTTCCAGCGCGCGCGCAGACCGAGATCGGTGTCTTCGCAGTAGAGGAAAAAGCTCTCGTCGAACAGGCCGGTTTCCTCCAGCATGTCGCGCCGGTAGAGAGCGACGCATCCGCTCGGCATCAGCACCTGTTGCAGGCGCGCGTATTGGGACGCGGGTTCGAGATGCCCGCGCTGCTTGCTCGCGCCGTCGCGGCACAGGACCATCCCCGCCGAATCGAGCCGGTCCTCGCCGTAGAGCAGGATGCGCGGGGCGCACATGCCGATTTCGTAACGGGTCTGGGCGGCTTTGAGAAGCGCCTCGATGCAGCCGGGCCGCAGGACGGCGTCGTCGTTCAGCGTGAGCACAAAGGGCGTCGCGGAGGCGCGGATGGCCTGGTTCACCGCCGCGCCGAAGCCGACATTCGACGGGTTCTCAATGATCCGCGCCCGGCCGCGGACCGATTCCCATTGCGACGCCCGCGACGCGCCGCTGTTGTCGACGACGATGACGTCGAAATCCGCGACGGTTTGCGAGGCGAGCGAACGGACACACTCGTCCAGCGTGGAGTCCGCCTGAAGAGTCGGGATGATGACTGTGACTCTCGATTCCGGCAAATCCCGATTTTAGCGTGCGGGACGAATTCCGACTAGCGGCCCATCCAGCCGCCGTCCACCACCAGGATCTCGCCGCTCACGTAATCCGACGCCGCGGACGCCAGGAACACAATGGCGCCCTTGAAGTCGTCGGGGTCGCCCCAACGGCCGGCCGGGATGCGCGACAGGATGGCCGGATTCCGCACCGGGTCGGCGCGCAACGCGCTGGTGTTGTCGGTGGCGATGTAGCCGGGAGCGATGGCGTTCACCTGCACCCCCTTGGCCGCCCATTCGTTCGCCAACGCCTTGGTGAGCTGGCCGATGGCGCCTTTGCTCGCCGCGTAGCCGGGCACGGTGATGCCGCCCTGAAAGGTCAGCAGCGACGCCGTGAAGATGATCTTGCCGCGGCCGCGCTCCACCATGCCGCGGCCGATTTCGCGGCTCAGCGTCCACTGCGCGTGCAGGTTGGTGTTGATCACTTCGTCCCAATATTCGTCAGGATGCTCCGTGGCGGGCTTGCGCAGGATGGTGCCGGCGTTGTTCACCAGGATGTCGATCACCGGATGTTCGGCGGTCACCTTTTTCGCGAAGGCGGCCACGGCCTCGCGGTCGCCGAAGTTGCAGGCGTAGCCGTGGAACTTGCGGCCGGCGGCGGCGACTTCCTTCGCTACGTCGCTGCCCGAGGCTTCCAGCGACCGGCTGACGCCGATGACGTCCGCTCCGGCTTCGGCCAACGCCACGGCCATCGCCTTGCCGATGCCGCGGCGGGCGCCCGTCACGAGCGCCGTGCGGCCGTCGAGCCGAAACAAGTCGAGTACGTTCATTCCGAACACCTCACCAGGATCTTCATGACTTCGCCGCCGGACTCCATTTCGCGGAATGCGCCGGTCAGGCCTTCGAGCGGAACCACCTTCGTGATCAGCCGGTCGAGCGGCAGCGCTTTCGCGGCGGCGAGTTCCAGGGCGCGCTCGAAATCCTGCGGTTCATAGACGCGCGCGCCGATCAGGCGGAGTTCGCGCCAGAAGAATTTGAACAGGTCGATGGGCGCGGGTTGTCCGTGGATGGCCACCATCACCATACGGCCGCGTACGCGCGGCAGCTTCGTCATCAGCTCGACGGCGGGCGCGGAGCCGGTGACTTCGAAAACGACATCCGCACCCGCGCCGCCGGTCTTTTCGTTGACCAACGCGACCATGTCGGTGGAGCGCGGATCCACCGCTTCAAGGCCCAGGCTCTGCGCCAGTTCGATGCGGAACGGATTGATTTCGGAGACGACGACGCGCGCGCCGGTCGCCTTCGCCACCAGTCCGATGAGGATACCGATGGGTCCGCCGCCGAGCACCACCGCGAATTCGCCGGCTTTCAGCTCACCAAGGCGGACGTCGTGACAGGCCACCGCCACCGGTTCGATCATCGCGGCGTGTTCGTAGCTGACACCCTCCGGCAGGCGGTGCAGCGTGTGGGCGGGGACGGTCCACAGGCCCTGCATGGCGCCGGGCGTATCGATGCCGATGAACTTCAGGTTCATGCAGACGTGGCTGTGTCCGTTCTTGCAGGCGGGGCACTGACCGCACGGGTCGAGCGGGCGGACCGTGACACGATCGCCGGGCTTCCAACCGATGACGCCGTCGCCCACCGCGACGATGGCGCCCGACATCTCATGGCCGATGACGGCGGGCATCTTCACGCGATGGTCCATTTTGCCGTGGAAGATGTGCAGGTCGGTGCCGCAAATACCGCAATGGGACACGCGGATCTGGACCTGCCCCGGACCCGGCGCGAGCGGGCTGCACGAGCCCACGGTCATGGTCTCGTGACCTTCGTAAAATGCTGCTTGCATGAGGCTCCCTTAGGACGAACGGCGGCCCTGTTGGAGCCGCCGTACCTACAATATCGCAGCGCTATTGCCGTTTGAGCCCGCGATAACGGGCGATCAGGGCGTTGGTGGACGCGTCGTGCTTCAGCTCGGGCGCTTCGGCGGATTCGAGCTCCGGCGCGATGCGCATCGCCAGGACCTTCCCCAGTTCGACACCCCATTGGTCGAACGGATTGATGCCCCAGATGGCGCCCTGCGTGAAGACGCTGTGTTCGTACATGGCGATCAGTTTGCCGAGCACCTCCGGCGTCAGCTCTTCGATCAGGAACGTGTTCGACGGACGGTTACCCTCAAAGACGCGGTGCGGCGCGAGCCAGTCCGGCGTGCCTTCGGCCTTCACCTGCTCGACGGTCTTGCCGAACGCCAGCGCCTCAGCCTGCGCGAAGACGTTGGCCATCAGCAGGTCGTGATGGCGGCCCAGCGGGTTCAGCGAGCGGGCGAATCCGATGAAGTCGCAGGGGATGAGTTTCGTGCCCTGGTGGATCAACTGATAGAACGAATGCTGGCCGTTGGTGCCGGGCTCGCCCCAGTAGATCTGGCTGGTTTCGTAGGTGACGCGCTCGCCGGCCAGCGTCACGCTCTTGCCGTTGCTTTCCATGGTGAGCTGCTGCAGGTACGCGGGGAAGCGCTTCAGATACTGGTCGTAGGGCAGCACGGCCACGGTGTCCGCGCCGAAGAAGTTGTCGTACCAGACGCACAGCAGGCCCATCAGCACCGGGATGTTCTTCTCAAACGGCGCGGTGCGGAAGTGCTCGTCCATGGCGTGGAAGCCGGCGAGCATGGCGCGGAAGTTGTCCGGTCCGACGGCGAGCATGGTGGACAGTCCGATGGCCGAATCCATCGAATAGCGACCGCCCACCCAGTCCCAGAAACCGAACATGTTCGCGGTGTCGATGCCGAACTTGGCCACTTCCTTCGCGTTGGTGGAAACCGCGGCGAAATGCTTCGCCACGGCCGCTTCGTCCTTGAGCGTGGCGAGCGCCCAGGCCTTGGCCGTGTGGGCGTTGGTCATGGTTTCAAGCGTGGTGAAGGTCTTCGAGGAGACGATGAACAGCGTCTCTTCCGGATCGAGGCCGTGGGTGGCCTCCGCGAAGTCCGTGCCATCAATATTCGAAACGAACCGGAAGGCGATGTCGCGTGTCGCGTAGTGGCGCAACGCTTCGTACGCCATGACGGGACCGAGGTCCGATCCGCCGATGCCGATGTTGACCACGGTGCGGATGCGTTTGCCGGTGTAGCCGGTCCACGCGCCGCTTCGGACGCGATCGGCGAAGGCGGACATGCGGTCGAGCACGGCGTGGACGTCCGGCACGACGTTCTTGCCGTCCACCTGCACGGAGGCGTCGCGCGGCGCCCGCAGCGCCGTGTGCAGGACGGCGCGATTCTCCGTGATGTTGATCTTGTCGCCGCGGAACATGGCGTCGATGCGATCGCGAAGGCCGCACTCTTCGGCCAGGTTCGCCAGCAGCTCAACGGTTCCCTGGGTAATCCGGTTCTTCGAATAGTCGAGGCAGATGCCGAGCGCTTCGACCGTGAACTTCTGGGCGCGCTTCGGATCGTTGGCGAACAGAGTGCGAAGATGTACGGACTGGATCTTCCCGTAGTGTTCGGAGAGCGTCTTCCAGGCGGCGAGATCGGTCAACATATGCACTAGTGTAGCGGGGTGGCGCGCGATAGCATGTAGACACACATGCGCGTCGTCATTTGGTTGGCTCTCGTTGGAAGTGTGTCCGCACAAACCTGGCCGGTTAAGCAAGGCGACGTCCGGCTGCGGGATTTCCGGTTCGCCGCGGGCCCGGCGCTGCCCGAACTGAACGTCCATTACCGCACGCTCGGCGAACCCAAGCGCGGCGCGGACGGCCAGGTGGCGAACGCGGTGCTGCTGCTGCACGGCACCAGCGGGACGGGCGCGCAGTTTCTGAGCCCGCTGTTCGCCAACGAGCTGTTCGGACCCGGCCAGCCGCTCGACATCCGCAAGTTCTACGTCGTGATGCCGGACGGCATCGGCCACGGACAGTCCTCCAAACCGAGCGATGGGATGCACGCGCGCTTTCCGCGTTACGGTTACCGGGACATGGTGGAGGCGCAGCGCCGGATGTTGGTGGAGGGCTTAGGAGTCAACCGCCTCCGGCTCCTGCTCGGCACGTCGATGGGCTGCATGCACGCCTACGTCTGGGCGGAGACGCATCCCGATTTCCTCGAAGCCGCGATGCCGCTGGCGTGCCTGCCCACGGCGATCTCCGGCCGCAACCTGGCGTGGCGGACCACGATCATCGAAGCGATCCGCAACGATCCGGCGTGGAAGGGCGGCGATTACGAGACAGAACCGCCCAGCCTTCGCACCGCCATGAGCATCATCGGCTTCGTGGGAGGCAACCCGCTCACCTGGCAGAAAGCCGGACCGGACCGCGAGAAGGCGCTCGCCTACTTCCGCCGGACCACGGAAGGACGCTCGAAGACCGCTGACGCGAACGATATCCTGTACGCTGTCGACGCCTCGCACGACTACGATCCGTCGGCGGGACTGGCGAAGATCCGCACTCCGATGATGCACATCAACTTCGCCGACGACACCATCAATCCGCCGGAACTGCGCATCGCGGAGGAGTTGCTGAAGCAGGCCCCAACGGTGCGCTTCGAACTCTATCCGTATACGCCCGATACGGTGGGCCACGGCTCGCACACCAAGGCGATCCTATGGAAGGACCGGCTGGTGCGGCTGCTCGATGAGACCGGCGCCCCGGTCAGGACCCAAATCTCGTCCGCGCCGCTTCGCCCAGCTCGCTGATCGAGGCGAGCCGGACGTCCGCGGGCGGATACCGTTTCACCGCTTCGGGATCCGTCGCGTAGTGGCCCTGCACCACCCACATCGTGGTCAACCGCTCGCGCCAGATCTCCTTCATCGCGGCCAGGATCCGCAGCTTGTCGTCCACCATCACGTAATGTCCGGCCGGGAAACGCCGCTCCACATCGTCGAGCATGTGCTCCTTGTGGACGTAAATGAGGACGTTGCCGTCCACCGCGCTCCACAGGCCGGACCGCATCGCCTTGCGCGGCTGAAACACCGCGTCGCCGTCGCTCAAAATCACCGCTGGGCCGAATTGTTTGATAGCCGCGATGGCGTCCAGCGCGCCGGCGAACAGGCGGTCCGGAAACGGATAGTCGATCAGGAACGACGACATCTCGAGGATGCGCGCATCGTCGGGCGTTTCGAGGCGGTAGCGCTGCAGGGCCCCAAGATAATCGGCGTACCCGAGCTCCACCCGGAGTTGTTCGAAGATCCGCCAGTAACGCTCACCGCGCTCGCGGCCGAACGTGGCGTCCAGATGCGCGCGCAAATCGGCCGAAACGCGGTCGTTGTCAAGCAGCGTGTTGTCGATGTCGAGCAGGAAGACTACGCGGTGCATTTTACGATTTTGCCCTGGACGGCGGCTTCGTGGGCGGCGACGGTCACCTCGCAGTTACGGTAGATGTCGCTGAGCGAGAGCGTCGGCTTCGCGCCTCCGTAGACGGCGGCGATGTAGTCGCGGAACACCGAGCCATCGGGCGGCAGGCTATCGATGCGGTGCGGCCTCTTCGTGCTGGTGGCCAGCGTGACGCCGGTAGCCGCCATATATTCGGCGACCCCCTTGGTTCCGGAAAGCCGCAGGCGGTCGTCGCCATGGGCAGGCGCGGCGGCGGGCAGGCAGTAGTCCATATGGAGCGTCGCCGTGCCGCCGTTGTCCATGCGGAAGGCGGTGGCGGTGGTGGTCTCCATGTCGCCGGCGTTGGGGAACCCGATCCGTCCCATGAAGGAGCTGGCTTCGGTGAAGTCGCGGCCGCTGGTGAAGCGCATCAGGTCGAACATATGGATGCCAATCCACAGGATCGTGCTGCCGTAGGTCGACTGGTGCTTGTACCAATCCTCGCGATTGCCGAGCTGGTAGGACTTCTGCGCCGAGATCAGGATCACCTCGCCAATCTCGCCGGAATCGACAATCTGCTTGAGCTTCTGATAGGCCGGCTCATAACGCATCGGCAGCAGCATCCCGAGCTCGATCCGGTTCGTTTCGACAGCGCGCTTGACGCGGTCAAGATCCTCACGCGTCAGCGCCAGCGGCTTTTCGGCGATCACGTTCATCTTGCGGCCCGCAGCCTCCAGGATGGCCGCGGCGCGCTCGCCGTTGTTATTGCAGACGGCGACGACATCCGGCTTCTCCTCGTCGAGCATCCGCCGGTAATCGGCGTACGTCTTGGCGCCGGCCAGGCGCGCGTTGCGCCGTTTGAAGCGCGCCACTTCGGCCGCATCGGCGGAAGCAATGGCGACAATCTCCACATCGGGCAGCGAATCCAGAGGCTTGGCGATTTCGGTCGGGTGCCCGTCCAGGCCGGCGATCGCCACTCGCACCTTTCGGGATAATCGCACCGTTTGAGCCGCAAGCGCCGCCGCCCCGGTCGAAGCGATCAACGTGCGCCGGGTTATTTTTTGATTCGTTTCAATCATATGCGAGCCACTACCGCAGTATCACTCACTTCCGCCCCTGGAAACGGGCATATAATCTTCCATGATGCGGGCGCTTTCACCCAGGCGGCGGTCTGCCGCACCTTGTTCCGTGTGTCCGGACTGGTGAACAGCGCCAACGAACAGACGACTATATGGCGCTTCCCTTCTCGTTACTTGCCGCCGCACCATCGCGCCTCATTTCACTGGCCGGGATCGACATCGCGATCATCGCGATCTACTTCCTGGCAGTGCTGGCGATTGGATTTTATCTCAAAGGCCAGTCGGGCACGGGAGAGGACTTCTTCCTCGCCGGCCGCGAAATGACCGCCTGGATCGCAGGCCTCAGCTTTCTCTCCGCCAACCTGGGCTCGCTCGAACTGATGGGCTGGGCCGCTTCCGCTTACCAGTACGGCATCCTCGCCACGCACTGGTATTGGATCGGCGCGATTCCCGCCATGCTGTTCCTCGGCCTGGTGATGATGCCGTTTTACTACATATCGAAGACGCATTCGGTGCCGGGCTACCTGAAGCTGCGGTTCGGCGAAGACAGCCGCCTGCTGTCGGCCGTATCGTTCGGCTTCATGACGGTGCTGATGAGCGGCATCAATATGTATTCGATGGCGCTGGTGATGAAGGTGGTCCTCGGCTGGGACATCAACTTCAGCATCTGGGTGTCGTCGCTGACCGTGGCGGTCTACGTCGCGTTGGGCGGACTGCGTTCGGCCATCTTCAATGAAGTGCTGCAGTTCGTGCTGATCTGGCTGGGCGCGCTGCTGATCCCGATTCTCGGCCTGGTCGAAGCGGGCGGCTGGAGCGGCCTGCAGGCGCGCATCGCGCAGAACCTGGGCAGCATGGGCGGCTATACGCATCTGTGGGGCACGCTGGGCAATTTCAAGGACAACCCGATGGGCATCCACTGGACGGGCATCGTGCTCGGGCTGGGCTGGGTGATCTCATTCGGATACTGGACGACGGATTTCCTGGTTGTCCAGCGCGTGCTGGCCGCCAAGGACCTGCGCGCCGCCAAGATGGCGCCGATCATCGGCTCCGCGTTCAAGATGGCGGTGCCGTTCATCGTCATCCTGCCGGGACTGCTGGGGCTGGCGCTGCTGCCGATGAAGCTGGTGGGCGAAGGCGACGCGGTGGCGATGGGCGGGCACAGCTACAACGAAGTGCTGCCGCTGATGCTGGCGCGGTATTGCGGCCCCGGACTGCTGGGACTCGGCATCACGGCGCTGATCGCGGGCTTCATGTCGGGCATGGCGGGCAACGTCAGCGCGTTCACCACCGTCTGGACCTACGACATCTACCGCGCCGTGATCAAGAAGGACGCAAGCGACGCGCACTACGTCAGCATGGGACGCTGGACCACCGTGCTGGGCGTTCTGGTGAGCATCGGCACGGCCTACCTGGTGATGCAGTTCTCGAGCATCATGGACTATGTCCAGGCGTTGTTCAGCTTCTTCATCGCGCCTCTGTTCGGCACCGTGCTGTTAGGCATGTTGTGGAAGCGCGCCACGCGGGCGGGCGGCTTCTGGGGCCTGCTATCGGGCACCGTGGCGTCGGTGGCCATGTGGGCGTGGGTGAAGGCCGATCCTTCCGCGCTGGCGATCGTCGCACTGTCCACAGACGCCAAGGCCATGGCGGAGAACATGTACCGCGCGCTGTGGAGCTGGCTGACCTGCGTCATCGTCACGGTGGTGGTCAGCTACCTGACCCGTCCGAAACCGGAAACGGAGCTGGTGGGCCTGGTCTACGGCTGCACCGAGGTGCCGTCGGAAGGCCACCTGAAGATCTATCAGCGCCCGGCCTTCTGGGCCGCCGTGGTGGCCGTGGTGTTCGTCATTCTGCAAATCCTGTTCTGGTAAACGCACATGGAACACGACAAGACGATCTCGGTGTGGTTCTTCATCGGCGCTCTGCTGTTGGTCTACGGCGTCCTGATCCTCGCCTACGGAGCGATGCACATGGGCGCTCCGACGCCCGGCGTGGTGCTCGGAGAGTTGCACGTCGACACGTGGTGGGGAGCGTTGCTGCTGGTGATCGGCGGTTTTTATACGTTCGCGTTCCGGCCCGGCAAGGGCTGATCGCGCCAACTTTGCTAAAGCCCCTCGTTGGGCGGATAGGAAATGGATATGGCACAGAGTTTTGGCATCATAGTCGGCAATCGAGGATTCTTCCCGGATCACCTGGCCAAGAGCGGCCGTGACGAAATGATCGCGGCGGTGGAAGGCGCGGGATTCGGCGCCATCTGCCTCACCCCCGAACAAAGCAAATACGGCGCGGTGGAATCGCGCGAGGACGCCAAGCGTTGCGCGGCCCTGTTCAAGGAGAACAAGGACAAGATCGCCGGCATCATCGTCACCCTGCCGAATTTCGGCGAGGAGCGCACGCTGGTGGAGGCCATCCGGATGGCCGACTTGGGCGTCCCCGTGCTGGTGCAGGCGACGCCTGACAACGCGTCGAAGATGACCATCGCCGACCGCCGCGACAGCTTCTGCGGCAAGATGTCGGCATGCAACAACATGCAGCAGTACCGTATCAAGTACTCGCTGACCACGCTGCACACCGAGGCGCCGAATTCGCCCGAGTTCAAGAAGGACCTGGCGTGGTTCGCCGCCGTCTGCCGCGTGGCGAACGGCCTGCGCAAGCTCCGCATCGGCGCTTTGGGCGCGCGTCCCGCGGCGTTCAACACGGTGCGCTACAGCGAGAAGATGCTCGAAGGCTACGGCATCTCCATCGAGCCGCTCGATCTGTCGGAGGTCTTCGGCCGCATCGAGCGGTTAAAGAACGAAGACGGCGCGGTGCAGGCGAAGCTCGCGGCCATCAAGGGCTATGTCAACACCGCGGGCGTGACCGAGGAAGCGCTGTACAAGATGGCGAAGCTCGGCGCGGTGATCGACGGCTGGATGGCGGACAACGACCTGGACATCAGCGCCATCCAGTGCTGGACGTCGATGGAGGAGTACTTCGGCGTGGTGCCCTGCACCGTGATGAGCATGATGAGCAACGGCCTGCATTCGAGCGCCTGCGAAGTGGACGTGCCGGGCGTCATCGGCATGCACGCGCTGCGCCTGGCCTCGGAAACGCCCAGCGCCCTGCTCGACTGGAACAACAACTACGGTGACGATCCGGACAAGGCCGTCTGCTTCCACTGCAGCAACCTGCCGAAGCACTTCTTCCAGGACGTCCGCATGGACTTCCAGGAGATCATCGCGGGCACGGTCGGCAAGCTGAACACCTTCGGCACCTGCGTGGGCCGCGTGAAGCCGGGCGAGATGAGCTTCGCGCGCTTCTCGACAGGCGACACCACCGGCCGCATGCGCGGTTACGCGGGCGTGGGCCGGTTCACCGCCGATCCGCTTGAAACATTCGGCGGCGCGGGCGTTGTGGAAATCAAGAACCTCCAGAAACTGCTGCGCTACATCTGCGAGAACGGCTTTGAGCACCACGTGGCCGCGAACTTCAGCTCGACGGCCGGAAGCGCCGTGTACGAAGCCGCGAAGAACTACCTCGGTTGGGACATGCACTGGCACGAGTAGTTCGCCGCTCCATCTTGCGTTCGAGGGCAGGCGGACAGGCGCCTGCCCTGTTTCATGTAGGATTCAACCATGGCACTTGTTGCAGGAGTCGATTTCGGAACACTCAGCGTGCGAGTGTCCATCGTCGATAGCGCGCGCGGACGCGTCGGATCGGGCGTGGGCGAATACCCTTTGCACCGCCGGCGCGAGGATCCCGACCACGCCACGCAAAGCCACGCCGACCACATGTCGGCGCTGGCCGAAGCCACGGCCAAGGCGCTCGCCGACGCGAAGGTCTCGGGCCAGGATGTCGCCGCCATCGCGCTCGACACCACGGGTTCCAGCGTCATCCCGGTGGATGAGAATCTCCAACCGCTGGACGATTACTACCTCTGGTGCGACCACCGCGCCTGGCGCGAAGCCGCCGAGATCACGGCGAAGGCTCACGCAAGCGGTCTCGAGGCGATTCGATGGTGCGGCGGAACGTACTCCTCCGAGTGGGGTTTTTCGAAGCTCCTGCACTGGCTGCGCAACAACCCGGACAAGCGTGCGCGCATGGCCACGGCGCTTGAACATTGCGACATGGTGGCGGCGGTGTTGTGCGGCGTGAAGAAGGCCGCCGACATCCCGCGCAGCATCTGCGCGATGGGCCATAAGTGGATGTGGAACGCCTCGCTCGGCGGACTGCCGCCCGATGGGTTCCTGGTGTCGGTCGACCCCGTGTTCGCCGGCGTCCGCGACAAGATCGCCGCGGGCCGCTATGAGACAAGCAACGTCATCGCCGGAACCCTGAGCGATGAGTGGGCCGCGAAGCTCGGCCTGAAGGCGGGCATCCCGATCCCGGTGGGAGCGTTCGACGCCCACTGGGACGCCATCGGCGCGGGCTGTAAAACAGGCGACGTCGTGAATGTTGTGGGCACGTCCACCTGCATCATGGCCATCGCCAGGGAGGCGGAACTGGTGCCCGGCGTCTGCGGCGTCGTGCCCGGCAGCATCCATCCGAAGCTGACCGGCGTCGAGGCGGGATTGTCGGCCACCGGCGACATTTTCGACGCCATCGCCAAGCGCGCCGGATCGAGCGTGGCCGAACTCTCGAAGGGCCTGGAGGACTTCGCCGCCGGGCAAACCGGCCTGCTACGCCTCACCTGGGACAACGGCGACCGCACCGTGCTGGTGAACCCCGAACTGGGCGGCGTCACGCTCGGCTGGAAGCTGACGCACACCGCGCAGGACGAGTTGTTCGCCGCCATCGAAGGCACGGCGTTCCACACGCGCGTCATCCTGGAGCGCATGGAAGAGCACGGCGTGCCCATCCACCGAGTCATCAACGGCGGCGGTATCCCGCAGAAGAACGAAACGCTGAATCGCGTGTACGCGAACGTGCTGAACAAGCCCGTGCTGGTGCCGCAGACTGAGGTGACCAGCCTCGGCTCGGCCATCTTCGCGTTCCTCGCCGCGGGCGTTTTCAAGACGGTCGAAGAAGCCCAGGAAGCGCTGTGCCCGACCTACCGCGTGGTGGAGCCGGACCCCGCCGCCGCGCGCGTCTACGCCGAACTCTACTCGCTCTACCGAAAGCTGTATTTCGCGTTCGGCAAGCCAGGCTCGGAAGCCGCCGCCATTGGCGACGTGCTGCCCGTGCTGCGCCGCATCGCCGCCGAATCGAGGAGCAAATGCTCGAACGCCTGAAAGAAGAGGTTCTCGAAGCGAATCTCGAACTGGTGCGCCGCGGACTGGTGCTGTACACGTTCGGCAACGCCAGCGGCATCTCTCGCCAGGACAACCTGGTGGCGATCAAGCCAAGCGGCGTACCCTACGACACGATGAAGCCCGCGGATATCGTGATCGTCGATCTGGAGGGCAAGGTGGTGGAGGGCTCGCTGCGGCCGTCGTCGGATGTCGCGACGCACGTGCTGCTCTACCAGGCGTTCCCGAAGATCGGCGGCGTGGTGCACACCCACTCGCGCGCGGCGACGTCGTGGGCGCAGTCGGGCCGCGAGATCCCCTGCTTCGGCACCACGCACGCGGATTATTTCTATGGCCCGGTGCCGGTGGCCGGTCCGCTGAGCGACGAAGAGATCCAGGGCGCCTACGAGCACAACACCGGGCTCGCCATCATCCGCCGTTTCGAAACGCTGGACCCGATGGCGGTTCCGGCGGTGCTGGTGTGCGGACACGCCCCGTTCACCTGGGGCAAGAGCGCGGCTAACGCGGCCTACAACGCGGTGGTGCTCGAAGAAGTGGCGGAAATGGCGACGCGGACGCTGATCGCGAATCCGCACGCGAAACCGGTCGCGCAGGCGATGCTCGACAAACATTACTTTCGCAAGCATGGCGCCGGGGCCACGTACGGCCAGGCCGGCGGAAAGGGAGATTCATGTTGATCAACCGCAGACAGGCGGGCGCGGCGCTGGCGGGATTGGCGCTGGCCGCCTGCGAGAAGAAGGCTGAACCAACTGCCGAGACGAAATCGGACACGGGAGCGAAAGCCGGAATCATGAAACACGAATGGGGCAAGACGCCGGACGGCCAGACCGTCGAAATGTACATGCTGTCGAACGGCAAGGGTATGTCGGCCGACATCATCACCTGGGGCGGCATCGTGACGGCGCTGAAGGTTCCGGATAAGAGCGGAACGCCGGTGGACGTCGTGCTCGGCTTCGAGTCCTTTGACCCGTACGTCAAGAACCCGGCCTACTTCGGCGCGTTGATCGGCCGCTATGGCAACCGCATCGGGCACGCGCAGTTCAAGCTCGACGGCAAGACCTACACCGTGCCCAAGAACGACGGCGACAACTCGCTGCACGGCGGCAAGGCGGGCTTCAACAGCAAGTTGTGGACGGCCAAGGAAGTCCCCGGCGGGTTGGAATTGACCTATGTGAGCAAGGACGGCGAAGAAGGGTATCCGGGCACGCTGACCGCGAAGGTGACGTATTCGCTGACCGACGACAACGGCCTGAAGATCGACTACTTCGCTACCACTGATAAGGACACGGTGGTCAACCTGACCAACCACACCTACTTCAATCTGGCCGGCCAGGGCGAAGGTCTCATCCTCGACCACGAAATGCAGATCATGGCCGATAACTTCACGCCGGTGGACAAGGGCCTCATCCCGACGGGCAAGTTGCAGCCGGTGGAGGGCACGCCGTTCGATTTCCGCCAGCCGCACGCCATCGGCGAGCGCATCGGCGCCGATAACGAGCAGTTGAAGCTCGGTAAGGGCTACGACCACAACTTCGCTCTGAACAGCAAGGGCGGGACTCTCGCGACGGCCGCGAAGGTGAAGGATCCCAAGACGGGGCGCACGCTCGAAGTGCTGACCGATCAGCCGGGCATCCAGTTCTACACGGGCAACTTCCTGGATGGTTCGCTGACGGGCAAGGGCGGCAAGAAGTATCCGCAGCGTTGCGCTTTCTGCCTGGAGACGCAGCACTTCCCGGATGCTCCGAACAAGCCGGAATTCGCCTCCACGCTGCTGAAGCCGGGCCAGGAGTACAAGACCACCACGATCTACAAGTTCTCGCAGGCGTGAGACGGGCGCTCCTCGCGGCCGCGCTGATTGCAGGCGGTGCGCACGCACAGCAGTGGATCGACCTGACGGCCGGCTCGTGGATAGAGATCACGGGCCGGCCGTTTCCTGTCGCGTCGTGGAAGGTAGAGGATGGCGCCTTCACGGCGCTTCCCAACAATGCGGAAGGCATGCAGGATCTCCGCACGCGCGAAACCTTCCGCTGGTTCGAACTGGAGTTCGAGTGGAAGATCGACAAGGGCGCTAACTCCGGCGTGAAGTATCTGATTCAGAAGACTGACCGCTGGCGTAAGGAAGGCGAAACCGGCTATCAGGCCCGGGCTCGAGGCCTCGAGTATCAGATCCTCGATGACGAAACGAACCCAGACGCGAAGAACGGTCCTTCGCGCGGCACGGGAGCGCTGTACTCCTACTTGGCGCCCGATCGCAAGGGTCCGGCGGCCACCGGTGTTTGGCATCGTTCCCGGATCATGCTGAAAGACGGCCACGCCGAACACTGGCTCGACGGCGCCAAGATCCTGGAGTTCGATCTTGCCCAGCCCGTGGTCGCCGCGGCGCTCAAAAAGCTGCGCGGAAGCGACGATATCGTGCTCAAAACGTCCATTTCGCTGCAAAATCACGGCGGTGGCGTGACGTTTCGAGCGGTTCGCGTCCGCCGTTTATAGCGCGGGCCGGCACTCCACCACGTAGCGCCCGGCTGCCTGCCTGCCCACGGCGATCACTTCGAGCCCGGCCCGGTCCGCCAGTTCCCGAAACTCGGCAATGGAGCGTTCGCGTCCACCGGTCAACAGGATGTCGATCGCCATGCGCACCGGCGCTCCGTCCGGCCCAACTCCGCCGATGACAACGACCCGCCCGTGTGGCCTTGCCGCCTCAGCGCACCGCCGCAGGACCATCCCGGCCTCGGCGTCCGGCCAGTTGCTCAAGACCTTCTTGAGCAAATACAAATCGAACCCAGGCGGCAGGGGATCGAAGAAGCTCTGTCCGATCGCCCGCGCCCGGTCCGAAACACCGTATTCCCGGAACGTTTCGGCGGCGCGCCCCGCCGTCCGGGGCAGGTCGACCAGAATCCCCTGCAAGCCCGGCCTCGATTGAAGCAGCGCCGCGAGCATCAGTCCACTCCCGCCGCCGACGTCGACGACGGTGCGCACCGAATCCCACCCGCCGCTCAATTCGATTCGAGGATCAGGGGCGCCATGCCCCACCATCCCCATCAGTTCGTCGAAGCCGCGGCCGAGCGCTGGGTTGGCCTCGAGATCATCCCAGAAGTCCCCGCCGAACACGTCACGGTAGGCTGTCCGTCCCGTACGCACGAAGGTGAGCATCGTCGCCCAGGCGTGCGCCATTCGCCCGCCGACGCCTTCCAGGTCGAGGCCGAGACGCGCTCCCGGCGTCATCAACTCACGGCTCGCCTGGTTGAGCGCGTAGCAGCCCGGACGCGGCTCCTCGAAGACGCCCTTGGACACCAGTTGGCCCATCAACGCGCGCAACGCGTGGACATCGCACCGCGCCACCGTGGCAAGGTCCTCAACGCGCCCGGCGCCCGCGTCAATGTGCTCGGCGACCCGCAACGTGACCGCCACGTGGACGCACCATGGCGTACAAAGATCGGTGAGCGTTTCCAGACTCATCGTTCCAGGGTACCCCCCTCCCATTGCAATCGAAACGGGCATAGAGTAGTAGCCATACAAATCGGGTGATCGGAGTTCCACACAAGCTATGTCCACGTTCGCAATGAGTGAGATCCTACCGGAGGTGGTGGGTTTCCTCGGGTCCGGCCTATTGCCGATGTTCATCGGAGGCGAGTGGGGACCTTCCGCCGAAGGCCGAAGATTTCCGACGCGCGACCCGGGCACGGGAGACCTGCTGGCGGAAGTCGCCGAAGGCGGCCTGATCGATGTCGACCGCGCGGTTCGCGCCGCTTCCATCGCATTTCGCGATTCGGGCTGGGCGGTTATGCCGGCCTCCGAACGGCGCGGAATCCTGTACCGGCTCGCCGAACTTGTCGATTCGCACGCCGCCGCGCTGGCGCAGATCGAATCGCTCGACGTCGGCAAACCCGTGCGCCAGGCCGCCGGATTCGACGTCCCCAACGTCGCTCAAACCCTGCGCTACTACGCCGACCTCGCCGCCAACACGCCGCTTCGGCAACCGATCGCGGCGGATCGCTGCGAAGCCTACACGTCGCGCACGCCGTACGGCGTCTGCGCCTTCGTACTCCCCTGGAATTTCCCGCTGATGCTGCTCGGTTGGGCCTTCGGGCCCGCTCTGGCGGCCGGCAACACGGTAGTGCTGAAGCCCGCCGAGGACACGCCACTGACGAGCCTCTATTTCTGCCACCTGGCTCATCAGGCGGGCGTTCCGCCCGGTGTGGTCAACGTGGTGCCGGGCTATGGCGAAACCGCCGGAGCCGCGCTTGCGGCGCATCCGGGCATCCAGCACATGGGTTTCACGGGATCGCCCGAAGTGGGCCGCAAGATCGCGGCGGCCAGCGGAGCGAACCTGGTCCCGGTGAAACTGGAGCTTGGCGGGAAAGGCGCGGCCGTGGTGTTCGACGATGTCGATGTCGCCGCAACCGCCGGGGCGCTGGTCTCAGCTGTGACGCTCAACGCGGGCCAGGTGTGCTGCACCGCCACGCGTTGGCTGGTTCAGGAGAGCATTCTCGATGAGTTCATCGACCGAGCCAGGCACGCATTCACAGGCCTGAGCATCGGCCACGGCCTGGACCCGCACACCGACATGGGCCCGCTGGTCAGCCGGCGTCAGATGGAGCGCGTGCTTGGCTACATCGCGCGTGGCCGCGAGGAGGGCGCGCGCGTGCTGCTCGAAGGCGGACCCGACACGGTGCCCGAAACGCCGAAGGGCTTCTACGTGAAGCCATGCATGTTGATGGGCATGCCCGACAACGTCTGCGCCCGCGAGGAGATCTTCGGCCCCGTGGCGTACGTCATGCCGTTCCGCACCGAGCGCCAGGCCATCGCGCTGGTGAACCAGTCGCCGTACGGGCTGGCCAACAGCGTCTGGTCAAGCGATATCGACCGCGCTCGCCGCGTCGCTGAATCGATGATCGCGGGCAATAGCTGGATCAATGCGCACAACGTGTTCCGGCACGGAATTCCCTACGCCGGATGTAAGCTGAGCGGGCTTGGCGGCGGGGTGCTCGGTCCTGATACATTACTCGATTACCTGCGGCCACAATCCATCGTGCGGCCGCTCTAGAGAGGAGCAGTCCATGATGAATCCGATGTCGCGACGCGACTGGATGGCCCTTGCCGGCGCGTCCGCCGCCTATGCCGCGCCCCAGGCCTCCCCCACCCAGTCGAGGCCGCTGCCCGGCGATGCGGACCGCGAACGCCGCATGCAATGGTGGCATGAGGCTAAGTTCGGCATGTTCATTCACTGGGGCCTGTACAGCGTGCTGGGCCGCCGCGAGTGGGTGCTGGAGCAGGAGGCGATTCCGCTTGCCGAGTACGTGCAGCTCGCCAAGCGCTTCAACCCGCAGCCGAACGTCGCCCGGCAATGGGCGAGGCTCGCCAAACGCGCCGGGCAGAAGTACATGGTGATGACCACCAAGCACCACGAGGGTTTCTGCCTGTTCAATTCGAAATACACGGATTATTGCGCGCCGAAACAGGCCTGCGGGCGCGACCTGGTGAAGGAGTACGTCGAGGCGGCTCGCGCCGAAGGCCTGCGCGTCGGCTTCTACTACTCGCTGATGGACTGGCATCACCCCGATGGCGAACGCTGCCTCCACGACGAAGCCGCGCGCAAACGCTTTGTCGAGTACATCCACGGGCAGATCCGCGAGTTGCTGACCAACTATGGCAAGATCGACATCCTGTGGTACGACGTGTCGCATCCGCTGAAGGCGGAGGGCTGGGAGTCCGAGCGCATGAACGCCATGGCGTACCAGCTCCAGCCCGATATCATCCTCAACAACCGCAACCAACTGCCCGGCGACTTCGGCACGCCCGAACAGCGCATCGAAGCGTCCGACAAGCCGTGGGAATCCTGCATGACGCTGAACGGCAGTTGGGGGTACTGCAAGACCGACATCGAGTGGAAGTCGCCGGCGACGATCGTCAACAACCTGGCCACCTGCGCTCGCGGCGGCGGCAATTACCTGTTGAACATCGGCCCTCGCGGCGACGGCTCCGTGCCTGAAGATTCGATCCGCGTGCTGGACACGGTGGGCGACTGGCTGAGCCGCAACGGCGCGGCGATCCATGGGACCGAGCGCTGCAAGGCCAGTTGGTCAGAGCTCGCGAATTTCACGCGCCGCGGCAACAAGCTCTACATCATCGTGCGGCTGTGGGATGGCGATTCGCTGGCAATACCGGGCCTGATCCCCAAGGTGACCTCGGCGCGCCTGCTGGTTTCGGGCGATGCGCTCAAGTACACGCAGAACTCCGAACGCCTGGTGTTCCACGGCCTGCCGCTGACGCCTCCCGATCAGCCCGCGACGGTTATCGAGGCGGAGTGCGACGGCGAACCGGCGCAGATCAATCGCCTGGCGATTCGCGGGCGCGCCCGCGGCCAGGCGTAGTTACCCAGAGTAATTACGCGGCGTCGAGAACCTGAATCCGGATTCGCTTGCCGAGCACACGGAAGGCGGCTTCCATCTGCTCCAGGCGAGTCCGCCGCTTGAGGTCGAACAGCCGGTCCACGTTCGTCTTGGGGATGCCGAGTTGTCGCGCCAACTCAGCCTTCGTCATACCCGACGCGCGGAACCGCAGGTACAGTTCAACCTTCATGCTGTCGAGCGCCGGCAGCTCGATGGAGCGGAACTTCCTGCCGCGGTGAACTCCAGGCGCCGGGATCTCCTCTCCCTTGCGAATGAGGTGCTGAAGCATCGTTTGCAGACCCGCCAGAGCCATCATGCGCGCGTCATCTTCGCCATCGCCCTGACTCACACCCCACCCGAAATCCGGGAAGGTGATCACGAAGCCGCCTTCCTCCGCCGGTTCAAAATGAGCGCAGTATTCCATCCTCACCTCTCGTTGATCTTGAGGTCCTTCAAGATCGCGTGGTAGGTCCCGGTCTTGACCTCTTTCGACGGATGGCGCGGAACCAACGTGCGTGCGCCGCGGTAATAGACGACGAGGTGTTTGGTCCCATGCTCGAACGTGCATCCGAGCCGTTTCAGCTTCCGGATGAGCTCGCGTTCCGTCACATCTCGATGGTAATCCGATCAGATTACTCAGGCAAGCCCTATCCGAGATCGCCCGAGGCTCTCGACGTCCCCTTCAGGAAGTGCGCCCAATGATAGTCGGGGACCACCACGTCGCGCAGCGCTTCCGTCACGGCGTACTCCGCCACCGTCTTCACGATCCACTCGAAATTGGCCGGGCCCACCGAATAGAGATCGGCGTCCGGAGCCGGGTTCAGGAAGTCGATCGCGTACGGCACACCGTCCTGCACAGCGAACTCCACGGTATTCAAGTCGTACCCGAGCGCGCGGCACAGGGTCAGGCAATCCCGCACCACGCGGCCATACAGCGCGGGTTCGATGGGCGGACCGTCCTTCACATAGCGTTCGGCATGCGGGCGGCGCGGGTCATACTGCATCACGTGGACATGCTCCCGCCCCACCACATAGCAGCGGAAGTACTCGTTGAAATCGATGCCCTGTTGCAGGGTCATGCACAGATCGCCCGTCTCATCGTAGGCACGGAAGAACTCCTCCGGATTCGAGACCTTATAGACGCTCTTCCACCCGCCTCCCGAATGCGGCTTCAGAAACGCCGGGAACCCGACGTATTCGAAGATCCCGTCCCAATCGAGCGGATACGCCAGGTTCCGCATGGAGCGATCCGTGGTCCCCGGAGGATGCGACTTGTGCGGCAGCAGCACGGTGCGCGGAATCGCCACCCCCAGCTTCGAGGCCAGCGAATAATTGAAGAACTTATCGTCGGCGCTCCACCAGAACGGATTGTTGATGATGCGCGTTCCGCTCAAAGCCGCGTTCTTCAGCCACGCCCGGTAGAACGGGATGTCATGCGAAATGCGGTCGATGATGACGCGGTACGGGCTCGGCTCGGCCAGCCGGATCCCACCGATTTTGACGTGCTCCGCCGTCACATCCGGCGCCCTCATCGCGTTGATGCGATCCACCACCGCGCCGGGAAACGTGTTCTCCATGCCGTAAATGATTCCGATTTTCATCGCCTGCATCCCCTTATCCCTCGACGAGCACCCATACGTTGCCGTGGTCAAGGCTCTTCGAGCGCCGCCTCTCGAGCGCCACGATTGATGTTCCATCGTTTAGCCGCATTATCATGTCTACCACGAGTTCCCTACCTGCCGAACGCGGCGTTATGCTTTCTGGTGATGAGATGGCGTCATATTCTTGGGCTCGCCGCCCTTTGCGCCGCGGCCGGCGAACTGCCGGAACAGGTGCGGGAGTTGTCGCGGATCCGGCTCAAGATGCGGGAACATCTCGCCACGTTGCCGAACTACACGTGTCTGGCCGTCGTCGAACGCACCCAGCGCGCGCCGAACCAGCGGACGGACCGCCATGAGGACACCGTACGCATCGAAGTGGCCCACGTCGACGACCGCGATATGATGGCGTGGCCCGGCGCGGTGGAATTCCGAACCGCTGACCCGTCCCAACTGATCGGCTACGGCATGTTCTCGTCGGGCGAGTTCTTTGCGCACCTGGCGTCCATCTTCTCCCAGGCGGCGGTCATCGCCTACAACGGCCCGGAAACCATCGGCGGCAGAAAGCTGCTTCGCTGGGATTACCAGGCGGCCGGATCGCTCGGCAGCGAGTGGGTCATCACCTCCGCCGGACGTTCCGCTGTCACGGGCGAACGCGGCTCATTCTGGTCTGATCCCACCAATCATGAAGTGCTGCGCCTGGACATCGCCTCCGACGGCCTGCCACCGAACTTCCCCATCCGCGACGTACGGTCCGAAATCGACTACGCCCGCGTGCGCATCGGCGAGCGCGACGTATACCTTCCCCAGACCGCGCGCGTCACGCTGACCGAAACGATGGGTGAGCGCCGCGTCAACACCATCGAGTTCAGCCACTGCCGGCAGTATCTGACGCACTCGGAAATCCGCTACGCCGACGACGACCGCGCCACCGAGGCCAGCCCCACCACGGGCGTCCGGGAGATCGTCCTGCCCGAGAACCTGCGCGTCACCGCCGAACTCGCCGGCGCCATCGACCCGTCCATACAGGTGGGCGACCCCATCCAGGCCGTCGTCACCGCCGACGCCGTTCAAAAGAAGCGCATCGTAATCCCGAAAGGCGCCGTGCTCACCGGACGCGTCCGCCAGGTCGAACTCGACTCCTCCACCACCCTTCAGCGCTATCTGCTGGGACTCGAATTCACCGACCTCACATACCCCGGCTACCACGCCCGTTTCTTCGCCCACCTGGTCCGCGCCGCCGGTTACCAAACGAAGCCAGCGGGGGCGCCGGGCGTCGCTGTGCTGGTGCTCGCCTCCCAGCCGTTCGAACTGAAGAACGGGACCGTCCTGCAGTGGCTGACCGAGGACATCTCGCGCAAATGAACGCGCCTGATCGATTCAATGCGACACTGAGAGATTACAATGCAGCAGATCATCACGCCGGCCGGATCCGTCAGCGGATCCGTACTGTTGCCGGGCGACAAATCGATTTCCCATCGCTACGGAATGCTGGCCGCCATCGCCGAGGGAACCAGCGTCATTGAGAACTACTCCTCGGGCGCCGACTGCCATTCCACGCTCGGCGCGATGGAGGCGCTGGGCATCCGCATTGAAAAGAAGGATCGCACGGTGACGGTGCACGGCGCCGGGCTTGACGGCCTCCGGGCGCCCGCCGCGCTGCTCGACGCCGGCAACTCCGGATCCACCATCCGCATGTTGTCCGGAATCCTCGCGGCGCAGCCGTTTTCGAGCCGTATCGGCGGCGACGAGAGCCTGTCGCGCCGCCCGATGGACCGCATCATGAAGCCGCTCGGCGCGATGGGCGCCCGTATCGCCGCGCGCGACGGCCGCTATCCGCCGCTCGAGATCACGGGCGGGAAGCTCCACGCCATCGATTACGAACTGCCCATGGCCAGCGCCCAGGTGAAGACCTGCGTGCTGTTCGGCGGCGTCTTCGCCGACGGAGCCACCACCGTTCGTGAGCCCATCCGCACGCGCGACCACTCCGAGCTGGCATTGCGGGAGTTCGGCGCGGAAATCGACATCCGCGGCAAGGTGATCACGCTCGAAGGGCGCCCGAAGCTCACCGGCCGCAAGCTCACGGTGCCCGGTGACCTGTCTTCCGCCGCGTTCTTCATCGTGGCGGCGCTGATTGTGCCCGGGTCGACCCTGGTGATTCACGGCGTTGGCCTGAACCCGACGCGCGCCGGACTGCTGGACGTCCTGGCCGCCATGGGCGCGCAGGTCCAGGTGCAGCAACTCGAGCAGGTGTCGGGCGAACTGGTGGGCGACATCCTCATCCGCCACGCCCCGGTGAAGGGCGGCGTCCTCGAAGGCGCCACCACCGCCGCGCTGATCGACGAGATTCCGGTGCTCGCCATCCTGGGCGCGGCTAGCGAGGAAGGTCTGACTGTGCGCGACGCCGCCGAACTCCGCGTCAAGGAGACCGATCGCATCGCCACCGTGGCGGAGAACCTGAAGCGCATGGGCGTTGAGGTGGAGGTCCGGCCCGATGGGTTCCACGTCCCCGGGCGGCGCAAGCTGCGGGCAGCCGAGCTCGACTCGTTCGGCGACCACCGCATCGCCATGGCGTTTTCGGTAGCCGCCCTGGCCGCCGACGGGCCCTGCGTCATCCGCGACGCCGAAGCGGCCAGCGTGTCGTTTCCGGAGTTCTATAATACTCTTCAAAGGATCACCGCCTGATAGCGATGGAGGCCGACCTACACGCCGCACTCGCAAGGGACGGGCTTGCCCACGACCTGAGCAACCTGCTGCAGACCATCCTGCAGGCAGCTGCGTTGATCTCCTCCGACGAGGAGCACCGCGATGTGGCGGACGTGATCGCCAGAAGCGTCGGCCGGGCGGAACGAATTCTCGGCCTGCACGATTCCGATGAACCGGCGCCGCTGCGGGCGGTGGTCGACTCGGCCGCCGAACTCGTGCGGGAAGGCGCATGCATGCGCCCCGGCGCTGACTTATCGATCCTCTTCCTCGGCGCCGACGCCCGCATCCGCATCCGTCAATCGGCCCTCGAGCGTGCGCTTGTGAACCTGTTCGCCAATAGCTGGGACGCGGCGCTGGCGGCGGGCCGGGAGTCGGTGCGCGTAACCCTGGACGGCGAATTCGTGGCGGGCGGATACCGGTTGACCGTCTCCGACGACGGCCCGGGCATCCCCACCGCGATGATGGGACAAATCTTCACGCCGAGGGTCTCCGGCCAACCGGGAGGCGAAGGTCTGGGTTTGTATATTACCCGCGCGGCGCTTGCCGAGTGCGGAGCAACAATCACGGCGTCGAACGGAGAGGCGGGCGGGGCTGTATTCACGCTGCTCTTTCCAGCCGCCGCACTGGTTTTGGCGGCCGCCGCTTCCGGCGGCGTCAAGATTTAGTCCCGGTTCCCGTCCATGCAGCCGGGCAGCCATTAGCCGGCGAGCGCAGCCTCGCCGAACAGCAATCGAATAATAAGTGGAAGCCGCCGCTTCGGCTCTGGGCCGTCATGAAATATATCTGCATTCATCAGCACTGTTATCAACCCCCACGCGAGAACCCCTGGCTCGAGAAGATTGAAATCCAGGAGTCGGCGTACCCCTATCACGACTGGAACGAACGCATCAACGCCGAGTGCTATGCGCCGAACACCGCCAGCCGCATGCTCGACGACAGGCACCAGATCACCAAGATCGTGAACAACTACGCCTCCACGAGCTTCAACTTCGGACCGACGCTGCTGTCATGGGCCGAAGGCGCCGCTCCGGAAGCCTACCGTTCCATTCTCGCCGCCGACCGCCAAAGCCGCCAACGGTTCTCCGGGCACGGATCCGCGCTCGCGCAGGTCTTCAACCACATGATCATGCCGCTCGCCAGCCGGCGCGACAAGTACACGCAGGTGAAGTGGGGCATCGCTGATTTCGTCGCCCGGTTCGAACGCGCGCCGGAGGGGATGTGGCTGCCGGAAACCGCCGTCGACCTGGAGACGCTCGAGGTTCTGGCCGAGCTCGGAGTGAAGTTCACGGTGCTATCGCCCTATCAGGCCAGGAGCGTTCGCAAGATCGGCGATGAAAGCTGGCGCGACGTTTCCGGCGGTCAGATCGACCCGACTCGCGCCTACGTCCATCGCCTGCGCACCGGCGCCTCCATCGACATCTTCTTCTACGACGGGCCGGTGTCTCAGGCCGTCGCTTTCGAACGTTTGCTCGACAGCGGAGAACGCTTCGCCAATCGCCTGATGTCGGCGTTCTCGGACGCCCGCGACTGGGACCAACTGGTGCACATCGCCACCGACGGCGAAACTTACGGCCACCACCATCGTTACGGCGAGATGGCGCTTGCCTACGCCCTCGATCACATCGAACGCTGCGGGCTTGCCCGTCTCACCAATTACGGCGAGTATCTGGAGCAGCATCCGCCCCTCCACGAGGTCAGGATCGTTGAGAACACGGCCTGGAGCTGCGTTCATGGCGTCGGACGCTGGAAGGAGAGCTGTGGCTGCAACACCGGCGCGCACTCCGATTGGAACCAGAATTGGCGCAAGCCGCTGCGCGAGGCGCTCGATTGGCTGCGCGACCTCATCACCCCCCAGTTCGAGTCCGCCGCCGGACGGCTGGTGCATGAGCCCTGGGCGGCGCGCGACGCCTATATCGATGTCCTGCTCGACCACTCCGAAACCAGTCGCCTGAAGTTCCTGCGCGACCATACGCTGAAGCCCCTCAGCCGGAACCAGGAGGTGCGGCTGTGGAAGATGCTCGAGATGATGCGCCACGCCATGCTCATGTACACGAGCTGCGGCTGGTTTTTCGACGACCTGTCGGGCATCGAGACCATCCAGGTGATTCAGTACGCCGGACGGGTGGTCCAGTTGGCCGAGGAGTTGTTCGGCGCGCCGGTGGAGGCGACCTTCCTCGAGCACCTGTCGAAAGCCGTGAGCAACATCCCCGAACAGGGCGACGGCGCGCGCATCTACGCCCGCTTCGTGAAGCCGAACATCGTGGATCTGGAGAAACTGGGCGCGCACTACGCCATCAGCTCGTTGTTTGAGAACTACACCGAGGAGACCCAGATCTACTGCTATTCGGCGCAACGGACCGATTACCGCCTGATTGAAGCCGGCAAACTGCGCCTGGCGCTGGGCCGCGCGGCGTTCACTTCCTCGATCACCCAGGAGTGGAAGGATCTTGCCTTCGGCGTGCTTCACTTCGGCGATCATAACCTCACCGGAGGAGTCCGCCAGTTCCAGGGCGACGAGGCGTACCAGGAGTTGGTGACGCAGGCCGGCGACGCCTTCTACCGCGCCGACGTGCCGGAGGTGATCCGCCTGATCGATCGCGGCTTCGGCACCAACATCTACTCGCTCAAGAGTCTGTTCCGCGACGAGCAACGCAATCTGGTGGACCGGATCCTGAAGACGACGATCGAGGAGGCGGAATCCGCCTACCGCGGCGTCTATGAGCACCATGCGCCGCTGATGCGCTTCCTGCACGGCTTGAAGCTGCCGACTCCCAGGGTGTTCCAACACGCCGCCGGCGTGGCCTTGAACGCCATGTTGCGGAAAGCCTTCGACGCCCGCCCGTTCGACGTCGAGCGCGTGCGCACCCTGCTCGACGAGGCGCGCGTGGCCGGCGCGGAACTCGACTCAACCACCCTCGAATACACTCTGAGGAAGCGAATCGAGCGAATTTCGGACCGTTTCGACGCGGATCCCAAGGATCGCAAGGCGGTGGAGCAACTGACCGAGGCGCTCGCCCTACAGGACGTGCTGCCCTTCCAGTTGGTGCTGTGGTCGGTGCAGAACAAGTGCTACGAGGTGCTGCAATCCACCTTCCCCGAAATGTGGAGGCGCGCCCAGACCGGCGACGTGGACGCGGCCCGTTGGATCGAGAAGTTCCGCGCCCTGGGCCGGAGGGTGAACCTGAAGATCGAGGCTCCGGAGCCCTCGCTCCGTCCCACTCGCCGGCTGAACTGAGGGGCGGCTCAGCGCCCCAGCATATTCGCGTAGGTGCGTTGGAAGAAGACGTCCGTCATGCCCGCGATATAATCGCAGACCACGCGGTGACGCGGCAGATCGATGGTGTCCTCGACGTAGGTTTCCGGCAGCGCCTCGGGATGCTCCAGCAGGTAGTCGAACAGTTCGGCGATCTTGCCCGTGGACTTGCGCCGCTCCACCTGCACCAACTCCGACTGGTACACCTGCGCGCGCAGCAACTGCTTGAGTTGCGCGTTGGCGGCGGCCGGCCCGCTGGCGTACCGCGCGATCCGCCCGGGCGCCCGCCGGACTTCTTCGGAGTCCGTCAGCCCTTTCGCCGCCTCCACCGTGCCTTCGATCAAGCCCGTAACCAGGTAGTCCACCAGACCTCGGATCGCCTCGAGCAGCCGCAGACGCTCGTTCGAACCGGGAAACTGGCACTCGGCCGTCTCGAGCAACTCGGCGAAGACCGGCGTCGCGCGGGCGACGGCCGCGGCGTCCAGCAATCCCGCCGACAATCCGTCGTCCAGGTCCGCCGTGTTGTAGGCCACCTCGTCGCACAGATCGATCAACTGGGCTTCAAGCGGCGGCCGCAATCCCGGCAGGTACTCGTCCAACTCCGGGATCTCGCCCGGCTCGAAGTCGCGCGAGTGCTTCACGATCCCCTCGCGCACCTCGAAGGTCAGGTTCAGGCCGGGAAATCGAGGATACAGCCGCTCGAACTGCTCAACGATGCGCAGCGCGTGGTGGTTGTGGTCGAACGACTCGCCGAAGCGTCGCATCTGGCGGTCCAGTTCGTCCTCGCCGAAGTGCGCAAACGGCGGGTGGCCGATATCGTGGACCAGCGCGAGCGCCTCAACCAGTTCGCAATTGAGCCCCAGCACCTTGGCCGCCGTACGGGCAATCTGCGATGCCTCCAGGGTGTGCGTCAGACGCGTTCGGCAGTGGTCGGAAAGATCGGGAGGGAAGACCTGGGTCTTGTTCTCCAGCCGCCGGAACGCGCGCGAATGGACGATCCGGTCGCGATCGCGCTCGAACTCGCCGCGGTAGCGGTGTGGCGCCTCGGGATAGCGGCGGCCGGCCGACTTCGCGGCATCGAACCGGAGCCGGGATAGCATCGCGGCTATTTCGACGCCGGCGGAAGGTCGGACAGAGCCGTCAACGCGGCCCGGCTGATGGCGCTACGCTCGGTGCGCAGCGGCTCAAGCAGCTTGCGCGCCTCGGCGGGATTCGTCGCCGACAGGTAGCGAGCCAGGGTGATGGCCGCCTGATCCTTCGAAACAAAATCGGTCGGGCTCGCAAGCAGGGAGCGCAACACCTGCTCGCCCTCGCTCGACTTGCCCTGCGCCTGCAGCACGCTCGCCAGGGCCAGCTTGGCCAGCGACGCGTAGTTCTTGCCGGCGTGATCCGCCACCTCGCGCAGCGACTTCTCGGCCGTGGGCAGATCGCCCTTGTCGGCGGCCATCGTGCCCAGGTAGTAGCGGGCGATCAGGCCCTGCTCGGAACCCGAGTAGTTGTTGGCCAGATCGGTAAGCGCCTTCTTGGCGGCGGTGTCCTTGGCGTCCTGGGTCGGGAAGGCAGGATGTCCCTCTTCGGCCTGTCCGCCGATGGTCGCATCCTGTATCTGCATCGCCGCGCGCAAGGCGTCCTCGCGGACACCATTACGGTAGGATATGAACGCGTAGATGGCGAGCGCCAGCACCACCACGCCGGCCGCGATCGCACCGTAACGGACGACCTGCTGCTTGTGTTCGGTTACATACTCGACGCCGTGGCCGACTTCGAGCGCAAACTTATCTGTCTTCAGTTCTTTACGGGTGATCCTATCCACTGGCTAAAACCTCGAGGGGAAACACCATGTTAACATGGCTCACCACCCCATCTGTTTCATGCGCGTCAGGATGATGGCGGAGTAGCCGTCCATGCGGTCCGGGCGGCGGCGCCGCGGGGCGGGGATGACGCCGGCCAGCCGCGCCGCCTGCTCGCGGTCTACGCGGGCCGCCGGCAGGTTGTACCAGTAGCGGGAGGCCGCCTCGGCGCCATAGACGCCAGGCCCCCATTCGATCACGTTCAGGTACAGCTCCAGGATGCGGTCCTTGCCCAGGATCAGCTCCACCAGCGGGGTCAAGGTGAACTCGACGCCCTTGCGAATCATGGAGCGGCTGGTGGTCAGAAACAGATTCTTCACCAGTTGCTGGGAGATGGTGGAGCCGCCCCGTCCCAACTTCCCCTTCTCCAGATCCTGCTCCAGGACCTTGCGCACCTCCACCCAATCGAACCCCGAATGTTCGGCGAAGCGGGTGTCCTCGGCCGCCACGACGGCGTGGCGCAGATCCGCGGAAATGCGCGACGCCGGCACGAACTGATACCGCTTCTGGTAGCGTTTGTGAGTGCGCCAGGCCTCCAGGCGGCGCTCGATCTGGACGCTCGTGGTGGGCGGATCGATCCACCGCAGGCCGGCGATCGCCAGGATGGCCACGACGTAGAACCCGACGACGGCCGCCGCCATGCCGGCGAGCGCGATACGCCCCCATCGTCGCCAATTCCCCTTCCGGGCCATGCACCTGAATCATGGCACAGCCCGCCGGCGGCCTGTAACCGCAAGCTCCGGGCGCTGTATTCTCTAACGTGAGCGGGTTCGCAACGTGGTGACGGAGTCCGATGAAAAACTGATGGCGGCGGTCCGCGCGGGCGACCTGCGCAAGCTCGCCGTGCTGTTTGAACGGCATCATCGGGCGCTGTTCAGCTTTTTCGTCCACATGAACGGAAATCGCGACCTGAGCCAGGACCTGGTGCAGGACGTCTTCTTCCGGATTCTGCGCTACCGCCACACCTACGTCGATGGGCGCGCGTTCCCGGCCTGGATGTACCAGATCGCGCGC
Organism: Acidobacteriota bacterium; assembly: GCA_018268715.1. Classification (GTDB taxonomy): domain Bacteria; phylum Acidobacteriota; class Terriglobia; order Bryobacterales; family Bryobacteraceae; genus TMP-7. The sequence continues at coordinate 105,440 of JAFDVZ010000002.1, forward strand.
AACGCCAGCATCGACACGGGAAACAAGCGGAAGGGCGAATTGCAACTGGTGACGAACCGCGAAGACGACGAGGACCGCTCCGCCAGGGAGCCGGTCAGCGAGTTGGTCGCCGCCGACGAGGCCATCCGCCGACGCCAGGAAATCGACCTGCTGCGGCGGGCTCTGGCGCGCCTTCCCGACGAGAAGCGGGAAGTGCTGGTGCTGAGCCGCTTCCAGAACCTGGCGTACGAGGAGATCGCGGCGATTCTGGGCTGCGAAGTCGGAACCGTCAAGGTGCGGGTGTTCCGCGCCACCAAGGCGTTGGGCGAGATCTATTTCGAGCTGGCGGGAGAGAGGGCGTCATGAAATGCGAGGATTATCGCGCGCGTTTGCCTGAGTATTGGGAAGGCGCGTTGGTCGACGAGGAGCGGGCCGATCTCGAGATGCACCTGGCCGCCTGCGCCGCCTGCCGCGGGGAGGCGCGCAGCCTGGGCGAGATCTGGCGCGGGTTGGGGAATATCCCGGAAGCGCAACCGCCCAGCGACCTGCGGCGCCGGTTCTACGAACGGCTGGAGTCCTATCAGCAGGGCGCGCTCGAGACGCCGCCTGGCCCGAGTTGGGCGGCGCGCCTCAGGTCGTGGCTGCCGACGCATCCGGCCTGGCAGATCGGCCTGGCCGCGGCGATGCTCGTGGTGGGTTTCTTCGCCGGCTATCAGATGGATAACAGGCGCGACGCCGCCCAGGTGTCGCAACTGCGCGCGGAGGTGAATAACATGCGCCAATTGGTGACGCTCTCTCTGCTGCAACAGCAGAACGCGAGCGAACGGTTGCGCGGCGTGACGTACGCGTACCGCATGGCGGAGTCCGACACCGAGGTGCTGTCGGCTTTGCTTGAGACCATCAACCACGATCCGAACGTGAACGTGCGCCTGGCCGCCGTGGACGCGCTCCACGGTTTCAGCGGCAGCCCGGTGGCGCGGCGCGGCTTGATCCAGTCATTGTCGCGCCAGGAATCGCCCCTGGTTCAGGTCTCGCTCATCGACACTCTGGCCGAAATGAAGGATGAGCAGGCGGTTCCCGCGTTGCGGACCCTCGCCGGGGATCAGGCGGCCAACCCGCAGGTGCGACAGCGGGCCGAATGGGCATTGGGAAGGTTGAGTCATTGAGCGTCAGGAGTCAGTTATGAGAGTAATCAGCGCATTCATATTAGTGGCGTGGGCGGCGGCGGCGCAGGACGGCGCGGACCGTGTTACGGTTCCCTTCAGCGATCCATCCCGGCCCCAGACCATCAGCGGCAACCTTGTGAATGGATGCTTTACGGTGGAGGGCGGCGACGTCAAGGAAGTGACCGTGGAAGGCGGCGGCGAACTACGTCACCGGGCTCCGCGCGGGGCGGAGGGCCTGCGGCGCGTCGGCATCGGCGGCAACATCACCGTGGAGGAATCGGGGAACGTCATCAAGATCTCCGGCCCCGCCAATCGCAGCGTGAGGGTGCAGGCGCCCAGGACGGTGACGCTCAAGCTGGAATGCACCAACGGCGGGGATCTCAAGATCTCCAACATCGCCGGCGACGCGGAACTCAACAACGTAAACGGCAACATCCGCGCGCTGGGAATCACCGGCTCCGTGCTGGCGCATTCGCTGAACGGACGCATCACGGTGGCGCTCGACCAACTGTCGCCGGATAAGCCCATGTCGTTTTCCACCCTGAACGGCGACATCGACGTGACGTTGCCCGCCGATGCGAAGGCCACGCTGCGGATGAAGTCCGACAACGGTGAGATTTACACCGATTTCGAAATGAAACTGCAGGCGAACTCCACCCCGGCGGGCGAGGACAAGCGCTCGAGCGGCGGCAAATACAAGGTCAAACTGGACAAGGCGTTCGTCGGCGCCATCAACGGCGGCGGTCCGGACATCAGCTTCAAGACTCTCAACGGCAACATCTTCGTGCGGCAAAAGAAGTAGCGCGCCCATAATTGAAGGGTGAACCGCGCAGAGATGTATCGCCGCGTCCGTGAACACAACGGGCGCTGGGACATGATCGTCGTGGGGGGCGGCGCCACCGGAGTCGGCATCGCTATCGACGCCGCCACCCGCAACTACGACGTTCTACTGCTTGAACAGAGCGATTTCGGCAAGGGCACGTCGAGCCGCAGCACCAAGCTGGTGCACGGCGGCGTGCGATACCTCGAACAGGGCAACGTCTCGCTGGTGATGGAGGCGCTCAAGGAGCGAGGACTGCTGTTGCAGAACGCTCCGCACCTGGTTCACGACCTGGCGTTCGTGGTCCCGAACTATGACTGGTGGGAAGCCCCCTTCTACGGCATCGGGCTCAAGGTGTACAACCTGCTGGCGGGAAAGTACGGCTTCGGCCAGTCGCGAATCCTGTCCAAGGAGGAGACGCTCGAGCGCTTGCCCACCATCAAGACCGAGGGCCTGCGCGGCGGCGTCGTCTATTACGATGGCCAGTTCGACGATTCGCGCCTGTTGATCAACATGGTGACGACGGCCTACGAGCAGGGCGCGACGCTGCTCAACTACGCCGCCGTAACCTCGCTCGACAAGGACGCGCAGGGTTTCGTCAACGGCGTCACGGCGCGCGACGCGGAAACCGGCGAGACGTTCCGCGCCGAGGCGAAGGTGGTGATCAACGCCACCGGCGCCTTCAGCGATGGAGTTCGCCAGCAGTCGGATCCGGACGCCGAAGCGATGATCGCGCCGAGCCAGGGCATCCACCTGGTCTTCGACCGCTCGTTTCTACCGGGCGACAGCGCCATCATGGTGCCCCACACCTCCGACGGCCGCGTGATGTTCGCCATCCCCTGGCACGGCCACACGCTGGTGGGAACCACCGACACGCCGATTCCCGCGGCGGAGCTCGAACCATCCCCCATGGAGCAGGAAATCGAGTTCATCCTCAACACCGCCGCCGAGTATCTCGAGCGGAGGCCCACGCGCGAGGACGTGCTGAGCGTGTTCACCGGCATCCGGCCGCTGGTGAAGTCGAGCGCCAGCGGCAACACGGCGTCGCTGTCGCGCGATCACACCATCCGCATCGAACGCAGCGGCCTGCTGACCATCTGCGGCGGCAAGTGGACCACCTATCGTCACATGGCGGAGGACCTGGTGAACCAGGCCGCGGACCTCGCCGAATTGCCCGAGAAAGAGTGCGTCACCCGCCGCCTGAACATCCACGGGTTCTTCCCGTCGCACGAAAAGCTGGGCGAGTTGCGGGTGTACGGCTCCGACGCCCTGGAGATCCGCAAGATGATCGCGACGGAGCCGGCGCTCAGCGAACGCCTGCATCCGGCGCTGCCATACACGGCGGCGGAGGTGGTGTGGGCCGCTCGCCAGGAGATGGCCCGCACCCTCGAGGACGTACTGGCGCGCCGTCTGCGGGCGCTGTTTCTTAATGCAAGAGCCGCCATTGCGATGGCGCCGCGAACAGCGGAGTTGATGGCCGTGGAGTTGGGTCTCGACGCCAACTGGCAGTCCGGCCAGTTAGCTGCGTTCAACGAGGTGGCGGCCAAGTACGTGGTGTGACGCTGGCCAGATAGTAGTGATTGCCGCCTTCGTCGAGCCGGGTCCCGGTGAGCGCCAGGCCCGCCGCCTCCAACTCGATCCGATACGCAGCTTCGCCGAGCGAGACGGAGGGGAGGCCGGTCAGGCTGTCGGCCCACGAGCAGGCCTGACTGGGCGCCGTGAACAGGAACCGGCCGCCCGGCCTGAGCGCGTCCGACACCCTCGCAATCAGTTTTCGCTGGGCGCCGGCGTCGAGCAGAAAGAACAGGCCCCAGGACACGATGGCGTCGAAGGTCCGATTCAGGAAACTGCAGTTCTCGACTGCGGCGCATTCCACCGGGGCGTTGGGAAAGCGTTTGGCGAACGCCGCCGCCATGCTGGGAGAAGCGTCGACGCCGTGAATCGCGAAGCCGAGATCGGCCAGAACCTGGGAGATGGGCGCGCCGGAGCCACAGCCGAGATCGAGCACCGCCGAGCCCGGCGCGAGCACGCGGGACCACTCGGCGACCACCGTCGCGCCCATGTCGGGACTGCGGCTCTCGATGAACCGCGACGCGATCGCTTCATAGCCGTTTGAGAAATCGGCAGGCATTCGGTGGAGCGCCCGAGCCTCCTCGGGCGCTCGGAATTTGCAGCGCGTCAGATGCGTCCGAACTTCTTCACGGCTTCCCCGATCGACTTGTATTTCTCGATAAACGGGATCATGCCGTGCTCGGTGTTGTCGAGCTCCTCGGCCTTCTTCAGCGTCGCGGCGGCCCGCGCCTTGGGGACCACCACCACGCCGTCGTCATCGGCCGTGACGATATCGCCGGCGCTCACCTTCACACCCGCGCACATCACCGGCACGTTGACGCCGCTCACCCGGTAATGGTTCACCGAAGTGGACGGCACGACGCCGCGGCTGAACACCGGAAACTGGATGCGGCGGATCTGCGGCGTGTCGCGGATGCCCGCGTCGATCACCGCGCCCGCCAGGCTGCGCGCCCGCATGCCGGTGGCCATCAGGCCGCCGATTCCCGCGATGTCCAGGCCGTCTTCCACCACCATCACATACACCGAACCGGCCGGCGCGCCGTCGATTGCGTCGAGCATCGCCTTCGTCGCCGGGCTGCCGTCCTTATGCTCTTCCTTCTTCAACATCACGGTGACGGCCGGTCCAGCGAACTTCGACATATACAGCGGCCGCATGTCGTGGCTCATGTGCGAACGCTCGCCGTTGTACAACTGTTCATAGGCGTCGGCCACTGAGGCGACCTCAGTCTGGCGGTAGCCTTCGATGAGCGGATCGCCAGCGGGCTGGGCGAAAAGCCACGCCGCGGTGGCGCCGATTAAGACAATCAAGGTCAACAGGTAGTATTTTTTCATTCCGTCTTCTCCATCCCCGGCTGCGTCGCCGCGCCGGTCCATTTTTCCATCCAGCCGATCACATGCTCCATCTTGGCGATGCGATGGCTGGGATGGGCGCCGCGGATGCCGTGCGGTTCGTCAGGAATCCGCACCAGCACGGCGGGAACTTTCATCGACTTCAACGCGAAGTACAGCTCTTCACTCTCGGCCATCGGCGTGCGCAGATCGGCTTCGCCGGTCAGCACCATGGTCGGCGTCTTGAAGTTCTTCGCGAAAAAGATGGGAGAGTGGTCCATGTACTGCTTCGGGTTGTCCCACGGCATCGATTTCATCCACAACGCCGCGTGATTGTAGCCGCCGTCAGCCGTTCCCACCTGGGTGATCCAATTCGTCACGGGATATTGCGAAACGGCGGCCGCGAAACGGTCCGTATGGCCTATGATCCAGGCCGTCAACAGACCGCCTCCGCTCCCGCCGGTGACGCACAGCTTTTTCGGATCCACGTATCCCTTCGCGATCATCATATCCACTCCTTTCATCAGGTCGAGGTAGTCGTCGCCGGGATAGCGGGTGTGGATGACGTTGCCGAACTCCTCGCCGTAGCCGGTGGAGCCGCGGGGATTCGTGTACAACACCACGAAGCCGCGCGCCGCCTGCGTCTGGAATTCATGTTGGAACTCGACGCCGTACATGGCGTGCGGACCGCCGTGGATCTGCAGCAGCAGGGGATACTTCTTCGACGGATCAAAATGCGGCGGCTTCACGATCCAGCCCTGGATCGTCTTGCCGTCGAAGGAATCGTAGCTGACCTCTTCGATCTGGCCCAGGTCGCGGTCGGCCAGCAGGCTTTCGTTCGCGCCGGTGATGCGCGTGATGTCGTTCTTGCGATGCGAACGGATGACGACGATATCGGCGGGCTCGGTCAATGAGGAGCGCGTGGTGGCCACCGCGCCGTTATTGGCCAGCGTGATCGGATCGTTCGATGCATAGGCGCTGCCCAGCCGCCAGCGGCCGTCGGTGATCTTGTTCACCGCTCCGCCGTCGGCCGCCACCGAATACAACTGGCTCGCGCCGTGATCGTCGGCGAGGAAGTACAGCGTCTTGGAATCCCAGGACCAAACCGGACTGCGGACATCGCGGTCCAGCGATGCGGTGAGCGGCTTGGGATCGCCGCCGTCCGCGTTCATCACGTAGAGATTCGTTACGTTGTAGCTCTGCAGCCGGAAGTCGAAGCCCGTGTAGGCGATCTTCCGGCCGTCCGGCGAGGGTGTGGGATTCATGTCCGGCCCTTTGCGCCGGGTGAGTTGCTTCACCGCTCCGTCCTTCACCGAAAACGCGTAGATTTCGCCGCCTTCAAGCGAATAATCGGCGTCGGGAGTCCGAATCGCGGAGGTGTAGATGGTCTGGGAATCGGGGCTCCAGGAGACCGTTCCGGCGCCCATTCCGCTGGAGGCGTGATCGAAGTCGCCGCTGGTGATCTGTCGCGGAGCGCCGCCGGTCGACGGCACGATGAACACATGTCGGAACCCGGGCTGGATCACCCCCGAACCGTCGGCGCGCCAGCGCAGCCGCGTCACCACGATGGGCGGATCGGCCCACTTCGCCCCGTTCGGCTTCTCGGGCGCCTTCACTGCCCACGACGGTTTGGCGGGCACCCGCGCCGCGTAGGCGATCCACTTGCCGTCGGGGGACCATTCGATGCCGCTCGGCGCGTCCTGTAGGTCCGTGATCTGCGCCTCCTGGCCGGTGTCCATCCAGCGCACGCGGATCTGCGGGCGGCCGCTGCGATTGGAGAGGTAGGCGAGCCTTGCGCCGTCGGGCGAGAGCCTCGGCGAGGAGTCCTTGAAAGCGCCGGTGGTGAGCGGCCGCGGGTCCTTGCCGTCGGACCCCACCATCCACAAGTTGCTGTGCATCGCGTCGCTCATGCGGTCGTTCCAACCGAGAACGTAAACGACGGACTTGCCATCTTTCGTGATCTGCGGATCGGAGACCGTGCGCAGATCCCACACGGTATCCGAGGTCAACGGTTTGCCGGCGGCCCAGGCGGCGGCAGCGCCTGCGACAGCGGCCAGTAGAGCGAGCGCGCGAGTGGTGGACATAAACTATTTGGCCCAGCGTTTGTACAGTTCGCCGATGCTGGCGCTCTGCGTATCGCCGGGATGAATCACCACGCGATACCGGTAGCGCAGCTTCCAGTTCTTGGGAAGGGTGAGCTTGCCATCCTTTGTTTTATCGCCGACAAATTCGGCCAACCCGAAGGGGTTCGCGGCGAACAGGCCATAGGCGCGGGCGTGCCAGCGGACCGGATGGCGCAGGTTCTTCGGATGGTCGAAAATCGCGATGCCCAGCTTCTCTCCGTCGAGCGTTCCCACGTAATCCACCCATTCCGACTGCTTGCCCCAGACCTTCTTTTCGCCTTCGGCGGCCTGGGCGTTGATCATGTGCCCGGTCCCCTTCTGCTCCTGTAACGGGGCGGCCAGACGCACTCCGAAGGTGCCCTCCTTGGTGTCCCCGAAAACCACCTTGTGGCGCGCCGCGAGCGTGATGTCGACGTCGACAATGCGCAGCTTCGGGTCGGAGTAGAACGTCATCCGGCGGGTTTCCGAGATGAGGATGTTGCCAAGCGGATCCTTCCAGTCGAAGATGGCCTTCAGCGAGCCCCGTTTGGGACCGCTGCGCGTCCCGACCACGCGGTGCAACACGATCTTGCCGTACTTCGAACTCGGTTTGTTCAGGATGTCGGAGCTCCAGAAGTCGAAGCCGTTCACATCGCCGTGCGCAAACCACAGGCCTCGATGGTGGTTGTGATCGTGTGTCTCTCCCGCCACGTTCTTCACCATCGGATACTGCCGGACGACGATCTTGCCGGAGGCGGAACGCAGCGGCCAGAGGTAGGGTTTCCAATCGTCCGGACCATAGATCAGGTCGCCGAAGGGCTGGCCATCGATTGCAATGGCGATCCGGTCCTTGCCCTGGGAGACGTGGACCTGTGCGCCGGCGACAAGGACTCCGGCAAGCAACAGCAGAACGGGTTTCATTGGATTACTACCTACTTTATGCCGAAAGCGCCGCGCTACGGCGACACGCGCGCTTCGGCCCGCAAATCCGCCACGCCCGCCGTGTAACGGTGACTGGCGACGGCAAACTCGATGGCGTCGTCCAGCCAGTCGTGCGCCGTTCCATCGGGATCGTGCGAAGCCGCCGTAACCGTGTATTCGCCGGGACACAGACCGCACAGGAAGCGGAACTCGACGCGCACTTCATCGCCGGCCTGGCGCGGTCCCACGGGCGCGCCCTCCAGTTCCGTGTTGGTTCCGTAGACATCCAGGCCCACTCTGGAACGGATCATGACCCCGATGACGGGGCTTTCCACCGGCGCGTTGAAGCGGACCCGGACTTCGATTGCGGCCGGCGCCTGATTCCGCAGCACCGGCGACGGCTGTCCGTCTCCGAGCGTTGTCGCGATCGAGACCACCTCCGCGCGGGCGTCGCCCCGGCGCGTGGCCAGATCGAGAGGCTGGCTGAGGGACTTGCCCCATTCCACCAGTTGCCCGGCCACCGACGCGCCATATTTGCCCAACACCTCCCGCGCGTCGCCCTGGGCCGCCACGGCGCCGCCATCAAGCCACCACACCTCGTCGCACAGCCGGCTCAGGAAAAATTCGTCGTCGGAGGCGACAAGAATTGTTCCTCCTGCCCGCCTCAGGCGGTCTAATGCGATAATGCTCCGCTCCCGCACCAGGGCGTCGTGTCCGCAAAATGCCCGGTCGACGCAAAGAAGGTCGACCGGCGACAGATTCAGCGGATCGCCGGGGCCGATCAGGCGCCGCGATTTCGGTCCGTTCACCGCACCGCCGGCGGGCGCTTCCAATCCGGCGGCAAGCCGGAGCAAGGTCGACTTCCCCGCGCCCTTCAACCCGACCACGCCGACCACCGAATGGTCCAGGGCGCTGAGGTTGATTCCATGAAGCGGCGAGTGGGTGACGTCGCGGAAGTGAATGGCCATGCTGAAGATAGAATAACCCTGAATGCTGCCGTTACTGTTTTCGTTGGCCATCGCGATTCCCCAGACCGGCCGCCTGGTGCTACCGGCCGGAGTGGTGGATCTGACCGCGGAACTGCGGATCCCCGCCGGAGCGCACGATCTGGTCATCGTCGGCCATCGCAACGGCACTACCCTGCGCCTGGCGCCGGGCTTCGCCGGGCGCGCCGCCATCGTCTGCGACGGGGCTCGCAACGTGCGGCTGGCTTCGTTTCGTATCGAGGGGCGTCGCGAGACGGTGAAGGATCGCGTCGGGCTGCCGCCCTCGAATGTAGCGTTCGCGGATTTCTACCGGCGCAACGGCATCCTGGCGCGCGGCGCCGAGGGGCTTTCCATCCAGGGCGTGTCGTTTCACGATATCTGGGGGTTCGCCGTGCTGGTGAACCGCTCCAGGCGGGTGCGTATGGACAACATCCGCGTCGCCGATTCGGGCGGCAGGAACTCGCTCGGCCGGAACAACACAACCGGGGGAGTCCTGTTTGAGGAAGGCGTAGAGGATTTTGAGGTCCGGCGCTCGACGTTCGACCGTGTGCTCGGCAACGGCGTCTGGACTCATTCCAACTACGGTTCGCCCCGGAACGTCCGCGGGCTGTTCGTCGAAAACACGTTCCATGAGATCGGGCGGGATGCTTTGCAGGTGGGTCACGCCACCGAAGTGAGGGTCGAGCGAAATACGGGAGATAGGATCGGTTACCCGTTCGACGCGATTGACGTGGAAAACGGGGCGACTCCGGTGGCGATAGACACATCAGGTAACGTCGATCACAGCGTGTACACGTCGAACCAGTTTAGCGAGTTGAACGGAAAGTGCATTGACTTAGACGGGTTTCATGACGGGCAAGTCACCTTTAACGTTTGCGTGAACAAAGGCGGTCCGAAAAGCTATCCGAATGGGCACTTCGCCATTGTGGTGAATAACTACAATCCTGACATGAGGAGCGAGAACATCGTAATTGCCGATAACACGGTGGATGGCGCAAAATTCGGGGGCGTCTTCCTCATCGGAACCCACCACACCGTAGTGCGCAACAAACTGCTGAACCTGAACTCGGCGCACTGCAATGAAAACGCCGCGACTTACGGATGTTCGGCGATACAGGGCGAACCGGACGTCCTTCAGGCCGGCATTTATCTCGGACGGATTGCCGCCGAATGGGCGCAGAAGCGCGCCGACGCTTCCCGGGGCCATATCATCCGGGAAAACCTGATTACCGGATACAAGATGGACAAACGTTGTGTGATGGCGGCGCCCGGCGTCGCGCTGGCTGAAAGCTCAATCGGCCAAAATGTATGTCAGGCGTCTAGTAAAGAATAGCTAATCTATTGAATTCGCGTACTTTCCATGTTACACAATGATTAGTGCAGGAACCCAACGACAAACCCACATTGCCGCAGATCATGTGTCCGCACTGTAATGCCGAGTTGGCTCGCGAGTTTATCATGCACGCGCACGGCACCATAAGCGCTCGCATGCGGACGACAAACGCGGGTCCGGCGAAGGTCATCTATAAGTGCGGTTGCGGAGAGTTGTTCAGTGCTCGAGAAATTCGGGAACATAGCTGTTCGCGCAAGCCGGCGCGCGGGAAGGAAACACCCGCCACCGCCGCCGAAAGAAAAGTCTACCTGGACCTCAAGGCTCAGACGAAAATGGTGTAGATGAGCCTGGATATCTCCTCCCGCATGCGCGATGACTGGAATTCGCGCGCGCGGGAGGACGCGCACTACTACGTCGCCTTTGGACGTCGGGATCAGACCGAGGATGAGTTCTACGCCACGGCGGCCGAGACGGTTCGGAGTTTCGAGACCGAACTGAGGCGGTTGGCCGGCGGGAAGCCGCGCGCTCGCCGCGCCCTCGAAATTGGATGCGGACCGGGGCGTCTGCTGAAGCCGATGTCGCGGTTTTTTGGCGAAATCCACGGCGTGGACGTCGCCGATGAGATGATCGCGCTGGCGCGAGGACGCCTTTCGGGCGTTCCCCACGCGCACGTACACGCCACAAACGGCGCCGAATTGGCTCAATTTGCCGACGAATCGTTCGATTTTGTGTACTCTTACGCCGTTTTTCAGCACATTCCGAGCCGTGATGTCGTCATGGAGTACCTGCGGGAGACCCAACGGGTGCTGAAACCCGGCGGTCTGGCGCGGCTTCAGTTGAATGGCTTGCCGCCCACCGCGCGCACCTACGACACCTGGGCCGGCGTACGGATCCAGGCGGCGGAAATCGTCGAGTTCACGCGGGCCCACGACCTGCAACTGGTGGCGCTCGAGGGCGCGCTGACGCAATACATGTGGACGTCCTGGATCAAGCGGCCGGAAGGCTGGCGGCGCGGGCTCGAACAGGGGCGCGACGCCGGGCAGGCCCGCATACGCCGCATCACCAACACGCACAGTTCGGAGACGGCGGCGCCCAGCCGGGGCCGTTTCGCCGCGATCTCAATCTGGGTGGAGAACCTGCCCGCCGAAGTGGATCTATCCGACCTGAAGATTCTGGTGGGCGGCCACTCGGCCAAGGGATCCTACATCGGGCCGCGGGACGCCGCCGGAATACAGCAGATCAACGCCGTGCTGGCCGAAAGCGACGCCACCGGGCTGATGCTGGTGGAACTGTTGTGGTTCGGCGAACCACTTTGCCCGCCCGGCCGGCTGCGAGTCATCCCGGCGGGTCCGGTGGTGCCGCGCCTGACCGCGGTGAGCGACGGCGTGAACCTGATGTCGGGGACCCGCATCGAGACCGGGACGGTGAAGGCGACCATGGAGGACATCGCCCGGCCCGAGGATTTCGCGGCCTCCGTCGGCGGAATCGCCGTAGAGGACATCGACGCCTTTTGCGTGGACCCGCAGCCGCGCAAGTACGAGATCAACTTCCGGCTGCCCGCCGCGGTCGCTCCGGGGCCCGGGGTTCTGGAACTCCGTTTGGGACGACGGCGCTTCCCGCCGGTCGCCATCGAGGTCGCGCCAGTCTGAAAACAGAAGGGGTTTTCAGCCCCCGCCTGATACACTGAAGCTAACGATCGATGCGTCAAAAAGTCAGGTCCACCACCATCCTCTGTGTCCGCAGAAACGGGAAAGTCGTCATGGCCGGGGATGGACAGGTCACATTCGGACAGGAAGTCCTGAAGGCCGGCGCCAGGAAGCTCCGCCGGCTCTACAACGGCAAGGTCATCGCCGGATTCGCGGGCTCCACCGCCGACGCCTTCGCTCTTTTCGCCCGTTTCGAAGCCAAGCTCGAACAGCACAACGGCAATCTGCCGCGCAGCGTCGTGGAGCTCGCCAAGGAATGGCGCACGGACCGCATGCTACGCCACCTGGAAGCCCTGCTGCTGGTGGCCGACACGAAGGACACCTTCATCGTCAGCGGCAACGGCGACGTCATCGAGCCCGATAACGACATCGCCGCCATCGGCTCCGGCGGGCCGTTCGCCAAGGCCGCCGCGGTGGCGCTGGTGGAGAACACCAAGCTCGGCGCGAAGGAGATCGTCGAGCGGTCGATGACCATCGCGGGCAAGATCTGCATCTACACGAACGAGAACATCAGCTACGAGGAACTCGGGTAAATGGTCATCTATCTCCCCTCGCAAGCCACCGACGAGCGGCCATTACTTGACGAACTCACGCCGCGCGAGATCGTCCGCGAATTGGACCGTTACGTGGTTGGACAGGCCGACGCCAAGCGCGCCGTCGCAGTGGCGCTGCGCAATCGCATCCGCCGCCAGAAACTCGAGCCCGACATGGCCGAGGACGTCATCCCCAAGAACATCCTTATGATCGGGGCCACCGGCGTCGGCAAGACCGAGATCGCGCGCCGGCTGGCCAAACTCGCAAATTCCCCGTTTCTCAAGGTCGAGGCGAGCAAGTTCACCGAAGTCGGTTACGTGGGCCGGGACGTCGAGGCCATGATTCGCGACCTGGTGGACATCGCCATCGACATGGTGCGTGAAGAACGGCTGGAAGAGGTTGCCGACCGCGCCGAGCACAACGCCGAAGAGCGCGTGCTTGACCTGCTGATGCCGCCGCAACCCGAGCAGGCCGAATCGAACGAACGCACCCGCGAGAAGCTGCGCGAGCGGCTGCGCGCGGGCAAACTCGACGACCGCATGGTGGAAGTGGACGTGAAGGAACGCGGGCCGACGTTTGAAATCACCACCAATTCCGGCATCGAGGAAATGGACGTCAACCTGAAGGACGTCCTTCCCACGCTGTTCGGCGGCCGCACGCGCAAGCGCAAGATGAGGGTTGGCGAGGCGCTCGAATACCTGATCCAGGAAGAAGAGCAGAAGCTGATTGACATGGAGCAGGTGACGCGGGTGGCGCTTGAACGAGTGGAGCGCAACGGCATCATCTTCCTGGACGAGGTGGACAAGATCGCGGGGCGCGAGGCGGGCCACGGTCCCGACGTGAGCCGCGAAGGCGTACAACGCGATATCCTGCCCATCGTCGAAGGCACCACCGTGAACACGCGGCACGGCTTCGTGCGCACCGACCACATCCTGTTCATCGCCGCCGGCGCGTTCCACGTCTCAAAGCCGACCGATCTCATCCCCGAACTGCAGGGCCGTTTTCCGATCCGCGTCGAGCTGAAGGCGCTTTCCAAGGACGACTTCATTCGCATTTTGAAGGAGCCCAAGAACGCGCTGGTGAAGCAGTACGTGGCGCTGATGGACACCGAGGGCATCCGCCTGACGTTCACCGACGACGCGCTCGACGCAGTGGCCGATTACGCGCAGAAGCTGAACGAATCGAGCGAGAACATCGGCGCGCGGCGGCTGCACACGATCATGGAGAAGGTGATTGAGGAGATCTCCTTCGACGGTCCGGACCTGAAGAAGAAGAACGTCAAGATCGACGCGGTTTACGTGCACAAGCGCCTGGCCGACATCGTCAAGGACCAGGACCTGAGCAAGTATATCCTCTGATGCGCCCCTTGCTGCCGATCGCCGCCGTTCAATGCCTGATCGCCGCCGCTCAATGCCTGCTATGCGTTTCCTGCGGCTACGTCGGCGACCCGCTTCCTCCGGCTCTGAACATCGCCAGCCCGATCACGGACCTGGAAGCGATTGAGCTGGGTGACCGCCTGCGCGTGGATTTCACCATCCCGCCGCTCACCACCGAAGGGCTGACGTTGACGCGCGTGGGGACCGTGGAGTTGCGCGTCGGAGCGGGGACAAATCCCTTCGACACCAATCGCTGGGCCGCCGGCGCCAAGGCGTACCCGCTCGATGTCGCCAAGACCGGCAAGGCCGTGGGCGAGATCCCTGCCGCCGAGTGGATCGGCAAAGAAGTGGTGGTGGGGGTCCACGTGATCAACCCCAAGGGCCGGAGCTCCAACTGGTCGAACCTGGTCAGCATGCGGGTATATGAACCGCTGGCGACGCCCGCGAACGTCAAGGCGGCGTCGGATCCCAAGGGCGCGCTCGTGACGTGGGAGAGCGCTGAAAACTCGTTCCGGATTTTCCGGAAAGGACCCAATGAGAAGGATTCGGTCGAGGTCGGAACCAGCACAGCGCGGACGTTTCTCGACGCCGGCGCGCAATTCGGAGCCGCTTATGAGTACACGGTGCAGGCGGTTCACGAACACGCCCAAAGCGGCCGTTCCCAACCGGTCGTCTTCACTCCGAAGGACGAGTTCCCGCCCGAGCCCCCCGCCGGACTGACGGCGGTGGCCGGCATCGGCGCCATCGAACTGGTCTGGGACCGCAACACCGAGCCGGATCTGCGCGGTTACCGCGTCTACCGCGCCAACGAAAACGGCGCTTTCGCGCGCGTCGCCGAGCTCATTGAGACGCCCGCCTATAGCGATCGCGCCGTCGAATCCGGAAAGAAGTACCGCTATGCGATTTCGGCGGTCGACCAGTCCGGCAACGAAAGCAAACAATCCGTCGCGGCCGAAGCCGCCGCCCCCTGAACCATGGCCAGAATCCGCTACTCACTGAATCGCGACATCGCGCCCACCACGCCCGACACTTCGGAAGTTCTCTACGGCGACGCCGCCAGCGTCGATCCGAGTGAAGTCCGCCTGCTGCCGCCGTGCGCTCCGACCAAGATCGTGTGCGTCGGCCGCAACTATCCCGAGCACGCCCGCGAACTGGGCAACGAAGTGCCGGTGGAGCCGCTCATCTTCCTGAAGCCGCCATCGTCGCTGATCGCGAGCGGGGACTCGATCGTCTATCCCGCCCTGTCTCAACGCGTCGATTTCGAAGGCGAACTGGGCGTGATCATCGGACGGCGCGCGCGTCACGTTCCCGCGGCCTCCGCCATGGATTACGTGCTCGGCTACACATGTATGAACGACGTGACCGCACGCGACCTGCAACGCAAGGACGGCCAGTGGACCCGCGGCAAAGGTTTCGACACATTCTGCGCGGCCGGACCGGTGATGGTCCCCAAGGAGCAGGTGACGCTGGCCGACCTGCGGGTGGTGACGCGCCTGGATGGCGTCGTGAAACAGGACGGCTGGGCCGGCGACATGCTGTTTCCGGTGGACGTGGTGATCGCCTATGTGAGCGCCTTCATGACGCTGGAGCCGGGCGACCTGATCGCCACCGGCACGCCGCCCGGAGTGGGCTCCATGCTGCCCGGATCGACCGTACAGGTGGAGATCGCGGGGATCGGCCTGCTTGAAAACACCGTGGTCCAGGCGAACTGACGGGAACGGCCATGTCCAGCGCTGATTGGCAACTGACGGGACTGGCGGTGTTCGCCGCGCTCATGTTTGCGCTCGCCGTCTGGGTTCTGTTCCTGCGCAAGGAATCGCCGGAGAGGCGGGAAAAGCGCCGGCGCAATCACGTGAACCTGCATGGCCGGCTGGCAGACGGCATTCTGACCGATGTGGACGCCGACACATTGTATTACACATATTCGGTGGCCGGCGTCGACTATCAGACCTCGCAGGATGTCCAGGCTCTGGCGGCCGGACTTCCCGCTGAGCGCGAGCGTTTGATCGGGCCGGTTACACTGAAGTATTTGCCCCGGTATCCGGCCAACTCCATCGTGGTGTGCGAAAGCTGGTCGGGGTTGCGAATCATCATCAACAAGGAGACTGTATTCAAATGACGACCCGCAAAATGCTGACGGGAACGATGGGCGCCATTCTGTTGTTCGGCGCCGGGATCCTGGTGGGGGCGAACAAGTTCGGTCAACCGAAATCGGTGCTGCACGTGATCACCGTGCGGTGGAAGGCCGATTCGACCGAGGCCCAACGGCAGGCCGCCATTCAGGGCGTGGCGAAGATGGCGGCGGATTCGCCCGGCATCAAGAACGTCTGGCTGAAGACGTTGAAGGTGCAGGGGGAAAACTATAACGCCGCTTTCGTGATGGAGTTCCAGGACGCCAAGGCGTTTGAGGCGTACGCCAACTCGCCCGCGCACAAGGCCTGGGAGGAAGTGTACCTGCCGATCCGCGACCGTAGCACCACCCACGACATCACCAACTAGTCCTCGCGTGTGACGGCGCGGGCCCACCCGGCTCGCGCCTTTTCGGACCGCGGCATCTGATACGCTGATAGGTCCATGGAAAAATCCGGTCGCGCGCCCTCGGGCCACTTCCGCTGGACTATCTGCGCCCTCCTCTTTTTCGCCACCACCGTCAATTACGCCGATCGCCAGATTCTCGGAATGCTGGCGCCGACGCTGCAGAAGGAGATCGGGTGGGACGAGGCGCAGTACGGCCTGATCGTCACGGCCTTCCAGACCGCCTACGCGCTGGGCCTGATCGGCATCGGACGGTTCATCGACGTGGTGGGCACGCGCCTTGGCTACGCGGTGACGCTCGCATGGTGGAGCGTCGCGACGATGGCGCATGGCCTGGTCGGGTCGGTCTCCGGCTTCAGCGCGATGCGCTTCCTGCTGGGCCTGGGCGAATCGGGCAACTTCCCGGCGGCTGTGAAGACCGTCGCCGAATGGTTCCCCAAGAAGGAGCGCGCCCTCGCCACCGGCATCTTCAACTCCGGGTCGAACGTCGGAGCGATCCTGGTGCCGCTGATCATCCCCTGGCTGACGCTCCGCTTCGGATGGCGTTGGGCGTTCGTCGGGCTGGGTGGCGCGGGGCTGCTGTGGCTCATCGGATGGTTCGCGCTGTACCGGCCGCCGGAGGAGCATCCGCGGCTGAGTCCGGCAGAGCTCGACTACATCCGCAGCGATCCTCCGGAGCCCACCGAATCGATCCCGTGGTCGCGCCTCATCTCCAACCGGCCCGTCTGGGGACTGGTGATCGCGCGCTTCCTGACTGACCCGGTCTGGTGGTTCTATCTTTACTGGACGCCCAAGTTCCTAAACTCCCAATTCGGGCTGAAGCTCGACCAGTTGGGCGTTCCGGTGGCGCTGATGTACCTGTTCGGCAACACGGGCGGCATCTGCGGAGGGTGGCTCTCGGCGTACTTCATCCGGCGCGGCCGCGCCAATACGACGGCTCGTAAGCTGGCGATGCTGGTGTGCGCGGTGGCGGTTGTCCCCATCGTGTTCGCGGCGCGCACCGGCGACCAATGGGTGGCGGTGGGCCTGATCGCCCTGGCGATGGCGGCCCATCAGGGCTGGGCGGCGAACGTCTTCACCATCGTCTCCGACACGTTCCCGAAACAGGCGGTCAGCTCCGTGGTGGGCATCTGCGGCTTCGGCGGCGCGGTGGGCGGGATGCTGGTGGCGAGCGCGGTCGGCCTGATCCTGCAGGCCACCGGAAGCTATCTGCTGATCTTCGGCCTGGCCGGCGGAATGTACCTGCTGGGATTGGGCATCATTCAATTGATGGACCGCAGAAGCGACGCCGTCACTCGATAACCGCCAGCTCGTGATCCGCGATTGAACGGACCTCGAACCGTACGCGACCGCCGTCGACTTTGGCCTCGGCGCCGGATCCCGCCACCATGAGGCGCACCGACGAGCCTGAAACGTCCTTCGGCAGGCGGACGCGGACCTCCAACGGCCCGACCGGAACCAGATCGTCGATTGGCGCGCGGCCCGTCCCGGCGGACGTCAGGTTCACCAGGTGCAGGATCAACCGTCCGGGTTGGGCGTACAGGCTGCAATCGACCCGCCCATGGCCTTGGACCTCGAGCGGGACCGCGTCGCCCAGCGCCCAGCGCACCAGGTTGGCGAGCAGATCGCCGTGATCCACCATGCCGTCGCGGGCATAGCGGCGGTCCAGATCTGCGGCTAGGTAGGCTGTGCGCCCCTTCACCACCAGTCCCGGAATATCGGTCTTGGGCTGGCGCATCCAGGACGTTTCCGGCGGGAAGATCGGGAACTCGGGCACGAAGGTCGCCAGCACGTTGGCGGATGGATCCGCGCGAAGTCCGGCCAGCACGCCTCCGAACGGGACGATGTCGGTCTCGTCGAAGCCTTTCAGGATCGGGTGGCGAGTGCCGGACACCGCCGGTTCGTCCGCGATATGAGGCCCCGGCGCCTGCCGCCGCAACTCCGGCGCCAGGCGAAGGTAGGTGTGGACGTTGGCGATTGCGCTCTTGCGGTCCGGCGCTCCAGCCCGATGCGCGCCGAACAGGTCCGCCAGGGCGAAGTCGGGTCGCGCGGCGCCGGATTCGTCGTAGAGGCTCGTGGATCCGGTTGCGATCAGACGCCCGCCGTTCGCCACAAAGTCGCGCACGGCGGCGCACTGGGCCTCCGACATCGCGGCGATTTCGGGCAGGATCAACGCCTTCAGATTCGCCGCTTCGCGCGCCACGTGGTCAATGTGTACCGGCGCGTACGGGATCCGGGCCTTCAACAACGCCTCGGTGAAGCCGCGATAGGGCGCCTCCACCAACTCGGCGGCTTCATTGCGGCCGAAGACGTCGGTGTTGCGCTGCGACCATACGACGCCGACGTTGGCCACCAGCCGCCGATTCACCAGGTAGCGTTCATTGTCGCGATAGAAGCGCATCATCGGCTCGGCGGTGCGGTACATGCGCCGGTCCTCGTGATAGGCCGCGATGTGGTGCCACCAGGGCTGCAAGCCGCCGGCGAAACCCTCGGCCATCCACAGGCGGGCCTCGGCGGCGGGCTTCGCGGCCATGCGGAACGACACTCGTCCGCCGGCGTGGTACATGGCCATGCTTTCGGGGATCAGCTTGTCCCACCCCATAACGCCGTGGATCAGCTTGCCCGCGTCGGCGTTCTCCTCGAAACCGGCCGCGCCGCGCGCCTGGTGATCGAGCATCAGGATCTCGGCCCGCTCCCAGATGGCCCTGGAATCACGGAAGGAGCGGCTCTGCGCGGCCAGCGACCCACTGTTCATGCCAATCCACAGGCAGTCGGCCCCGCCGGCGGCCTTCGTGACGCGGTTGTTCAGGTCCCAGATTTCCACGCGGCGGGCGTAGTTCCACTCGATCCAGCGCCGGAAAACCGGATTGTCCCAATCGTGCTTCCGCGGCAGCGCCTGCCCCGCCGTGTCGCGGAACTTCCGGGCGCAGTTGTCGCAATAGCAGATCATGTCGCGGGAAAGTCCGCTCCAACTGTTATCGGTCAACCCTTCCGGCTTGCTGCGACCGATAATTTCCCGCATCACCTCGGGAATGTACTCGTCATAGTAGGCTGAGTTGACGCAGGTGACGTACTTGTCGGCCGCGCGGTAGGGCCGGCCCTCGATATCTCGCGTGAACCAATCGCGGTGAGCCTGGT
The DNA here is from genome assembly GCA_018268715.1 of Acidobacteriota bacterium. GTDB lineage: Bacteria > Acidobacteriota > Terriglobia > Bryobacterales > Bryobacteraceae > TMP-7. The sequence continues at coordinate 124,937 of JAFDVZ010000002.1, forward strand.
AGAAATCCTCCGCGGCCCGGTTGGAGTCCATGCGGGCCAGCACCACCAGACCGACGGAGTGCGCGGCCGCGGCTAACTCGCCGTATAAGTCGCGATCGCCGAGAAACTCCGCCCGGTGTTGCAGGGGGAACTTACTCGGGTAATACGCCACGATGCCGCCCGCGTTGATGATAACTCCCTGCGTGTAAGTCCGCTTCCAGAAGTCGCGCCACCACGCGACGTCGTAGCGGACCGGGTCCTTCTCCGTTACATTGGTCTGGCCCCAGCGATACGTGCGCCGATACCAGGGCCCGGCCGAGGCCGCGCCGGCGCGCGCGGGAACCAGCAGGGAGGCGGCGCTGGCGGTGAATTCACGGCGGGTCATACGAGTTTCAACTCCCGGACGGCGTCGCCCGCCGCGCTCAGGTTGGCGAGCTTCATTTCAGAGTACTTGCGCGAGAGCAGCACCCCGTGGGCGCCCGCTTTGAAAGCCGCGAGCACGGCGTCCTTGGTGCCTTTGGGAGTGCTCTTGCTGTTCCGGTCGCCGGTCGGAATGTCGATGTCGATGCCGGGCCAGATCAGAGTCTGGGAGCCGGCCGCGCCATCCATGGCTCGCTTGGTCTCGCGATAGACGTAGTCGGCCGACAGACCCGTGAACGGGATCTGTTCATAACCACGCTCGCGGTAATTCATGACTCGGTATTCGAAGTCGAGGATTTCCTGTTTGGGAAGATCGGCGTAGATGTCGCCCCCAACGCTGTCGATGTAACCCGCCATCCGCTCGCCCGCGCAGTTGTGATAGATCACCATCTTCAGGAAGTCGGAGCATTTGGCTAACTCAGTCAAATCCTGCTGCGCTCGGTAGAACGGGCTGAACGAGTTGTTATGCCAGATGTGCCAGCCCACTTGCAGGCCGGGCTTGGCGGCGTGCCCCCGCTCCCGCATGCCGGCGTAGATTTCACGCAACCCGTCGTGCCAGAACTGTTCCCAAGCCAGGATTTCCGGGTATCGCATCAGGATTCGCCAGAACGTGACGTAGGCCCCGTCCACCGGCCGCTTTCCCGCGCGGGTCGCGCGCACGTACTTCTCGAGCTCGAGATAGCCGTCGCGCACCCGATCGAACCGTATTCCCTGGACCCGCGCCTTCTTCTCGCAGAACTCGCAGAAGCAGCCCACCGCGCCGGGATCGCTCGATTGTCCGCCGTGGTTTGCGCCAAGCGCCAGGCCCAACGCCCCATGGCGTTCCGATCCCCACATCACGCCGTCGATGTCGTAGGAGCGAGCGTAGTCCTCCACCAGCCCATAAAGGAAGTTGCGATGGTGCGGGTTGTTGACGCAGACGCGGCGCGCCCGCCGGCCGTGAAGGTCCACCTCCTGGAGCTTCTCGATGCCGGGCAGGTCGTAGCGCCAGACATCCTCGCTCCACAGGATCACCTTCATGCCCCGCTTCTTCGCCTCCGGCAGGACCTCCGCCACGATGTCGAGCGAACCGTGGTCGGGCGCGCGCGTCGCCTCGGGCTTCACCCCGGTGTCTTTGTAGAACTGCGTGTGAACCGTCGCGTAGTTGCCGCCGTGAAAGTCGAGATCGTACTGCTGCTTGCCATGGTCCGGCAGCGGCTGCCCGGGAACCTGCCGTCCCGCGATGCCGCGCCCATAGGTGAACGTAGCGAGAAACGGAGTGTTGACGGCGCCGCGCTCCTGCAAGATGTCGAGCACGCGGCCCGTGCCCTCATCGACGAAAGAAACTGCGCCGGCCTGGATGCCGATCATCTTCTTCTGGGCCGGAGGGGCGGGACCAGGCTCGGCGAGCGCGGAGACGGGTAACGCCGCGAGGCCGGCGGTGAGGAACTCTCTTCGATTGGACATGGTTCGCTAGGCGTAACTTATCACCCGGCGGCGATCCGGACAACGTTTGCACGTTTCAGCGCGACAGACGATTCGCCGCGGCATTCACGGAGTCCGCCAGGCGTCCCTGGTTTCCCTGCTTACGGTTCTCCTCCTGCAACGCCTTGAGAATGCCGAGCGCCTGCCGGCGGTCTCCCCGGCCTTCCAGGTAGCGGGCGTGGATGTACTCGCGGACCTCCGGGCGCTGGGAGTGGTCCTCGTCCAGCCACTCAAAGGTCGCCCAGCCGTCAGCGGGGGGAACCGCCGTCAGCGCCTCCTCGAGTTGCGCCTCGCCGTACATCGTCGCGTTGAAGTTCTGGAGGATGCGGCGTTTCAGGCGTGCGGTCATCGACTCTCCACCCGCCCGCATCTGGTTCGCCAGCCGAACGGCGGCCGCCGTGATGCCGGGTTGCGGACTGTCGGTCAGCACTCCCAACTGCATGGCGCGCACCAGCGGCCGCTCCTGTCCGGTTCGCACCGCGGCGTCGAAGTGCGCCAGGGCTTTCTCGACGCTCCCGCCGTTCTGCAGTAGCCAATTGCCGAGCATGGCGTTGGCAAACACGTTCGATGGGTCGATCTCCAACGCCCGCCGGAGCGCTTGCTCCGCCTCGGGGCCGAACTCCTTGGCCGCAATGTGCCGATTCAGCCAACGCGCCCAACCGATGTGCGCCAGGATCGTGGCTGCGCGTGGCCCCGCCTCGCCTGCCCGGGCCAACCCGGCCTCGAGGGCGTTGAGAATCGTGGAAATCGGAGGTCCCGCGACGTCTTCCGGCCGCTGTCCCTCGGAGATCGTCACACGGAAGTTCTCCGCCCATCGCATGGCCGCATCCACTTCGCCGTCCAGCGCCGCCGGATCGGTCGGGGCCAGTTTCAGGACTTCTTCGTACGTGCGAAATGCCCTCTCGTGGGCGCCAAGGCTCGTCTGCGTACGAGCGGTCGCCATCAGTTGCGCAATCCGCGGATCCGCCGTGGGAGCGTTCGCCTTCGGCTGGCGCGGACCAGGCCTCAGCCATAGCAACAACCCGAGAACGAGCACGGCGGCGCCCGCCAGCAAAGCGGCCCAGAATCGCCACTGCGTGCGCGAGCCCAACGCCTTCTGGAGCCTGCCGCAATCGTCTTTGAAGGACGAGTCGCGCAGCTCGACAGCCTCCCGTAAAGCAAGCTCCGCGATGCTCGCTGGCAGGTTGTTCAACTCCTCGGGCCTGGCGCCGCCGACCAACACGGGAATCACCCGAGTCTTCCGTTTCAACGCGGCCCCGACCTCGTGGACCACGTAATCGGGCTGCGACTGGGAGGCGCGTTCCTGGAGAATCTCAAACCATCGCGGCCCGATGACCACCAGCACCGCCTGGCATTGTCCGATCGTATGGTCAATGGCGTCCGCGAAGTTCGAACCCGGTTCGATGTCCTCCACGTCCATAAAGACTCGCGAAGCCCCAAAGGCCTCCGTCAGGTGGTCGCAGAGACGCCCGGCGTAAGGCGCCGAATCGTCGCGCCGGTAGCTGATGAAGATGCTGTCCGTTGCCCGTCCCTCTTCGGGCAATTGTAGCCGGTTCGGCGGAGGACTAGGCGAACGTGACCCCAGCCCCGGCCGCGACCTTCCGGATGTAGGCGGCGCCTTCCGCATACTCCTCGGCGGTCTTGAGATGCTCGAGCATCAACGGCGCATCCACCGGCAGCGCGGCCACGCAGTTCAGATAGGCTGCGTAGTCGACCTTCCCCCGTCCCGGAATCACCTCCTGAAAGTGGACATTCAGTTCCGTGATCCAGGAGAGATCCTTGGCGTGGCACGACGTGATCCATTGTCCCAGCTTGGCGAAGCACTCCTTGATGAAGGCGGCGTTCTCGTAGAAACGGGTGGGACAGTTGATGCCGTTGCAGACGTCCATGTGGACGCCAAAAGCCTTCCGGTCCACCGCCTTGATCAGTCTGAGGTAGCTGTCCGGACCATCCGGGATATTCCAGCCCATCATCTCGACGGTGAATTTCGTCCGTGTCGGCTTCGCCTGGTCGATCAGCTTCCGGCAGTTCTCCACGGTTGCGTCGAAAAACTTCCTGGAAAGGTTGTCGGGGTGGGGACCGTACCAGACCTTGTCGTCGTAGGAGCCGGCAATATCAACGCAACACCGGGCGCCGATGGCGTCGGCCAGCGCCAGCCGCTCGGCGACGTAGGCGAGATTCTTGGCGCGCTTGTCCGGGTCGGGATCAAGCAGGTTGACCCACGCGCCCACCTCGGCGATGACGACGTTTTCGGCCGCGAACGCCTTCTCGATGGCCGCGATCCGTTCACGGTCGCCGGGCTTCACCGCCGGGCAGTAAGCGGCCGAGTAGCCCAGCTTCCGGTGCTCTCGCGCCAGTTCGGCGGGGTCGTCCGATTTGAGGAAGATCGGGCCTCCCAGGCGCACAGGCCGGTTCTGCCTGGAGGCCGCCATCAGCGCGGGCGCGGCGGCTAGGGAAGTTACAAGGCTGCGACGGGTCACGACGCGATTGTATCGCCGTCAGACCATGTTCGGTATCTTGATGATCTTCTTCTGAATCGCGTACTGCACCAACTGCGCCTTGTTGTGAATGTCGAGCTTCCGCATCAGGTTGAACTTGTGCGCTTCGACGGTCTTCACGCTGAGGTTCAGATCGCAGGCGATCTCCTTCACCGAGTTGCCCTCGGCGAGCATCTTCAGCACCTCGCGTTCGCGCGTGGTCAACGTGGCGAACCGCGGCAGGCGGTTGGCCGACTTGATGCGGGAGCGGAAATCGTCCACCAGTTGCGAGAGCATGCGGGGGCTCAGATAGCTGCCGCCCCGGCAGATGTCGCGAACGGCGGCCACCAGTTGCGCCGACGGGCTGTCTTTCAGCACGTACCCGCTTGCGCCGACCTCCATTCCCTCCACCAGATAGTCCTCGTCGTCGTACATGGTGAGGAAAAGAACCTTCGTCTCCGGACGGTTCTTCTTGATCTGGCGCGTGGCCTCGAAACTGCTTAGTCCGGGCATGCCGATGTCCATCAGCACGACGTCGGGCCGCACTTCGGCCGCTTTCTCCACCGCGTCGCCGCCGTTGGAGGCTTCTCCCACCACTTCCATGTCCAATTCAGCGGAGATGAGTGTTCTGATGCCCTGGCGGAACAAGGTATGATCGTCCGCCAACATAATTCGAATCTTGGCCATGTGCCTGGACCTCGCTACTGTTCGCGCTGCGCCACAATCCGCGCGCCTACCCCAACACCGCCGCGGTACGCCCGACCACGGTCTCCGTTCCCGCCGACCCCCGGACACATCCGTCCGAGCCCCGACGCTTCCCTTCCTTGGAAATCGGCAGTTCGATCCAAATCTTGGTGCCCCGTTCGCGTTTCTGCGCCTCGGGAAAACTCTGAATCCGGAAAGTACCGCCCAACAGTGCGACCCGCTCCCGCATTCCCGACAGGCCAAACGACTCTCGCCTGGCCAGCGCCTCGTCCACCCGGAAGCCCACACCGTTGTCTTCTACATGCAGCCTCACCCTTCCATCGGTTGAAGAGACGGAAAGGTTTACATTCGTCGCTCCGGAATGCTTGGCGATATTGTTGAAACACTCCTGCACCAGCCGGTACACGATGATTTCGGTGTTCTGCGGAAGGCTCCCCAGCCGCGACAGATGCAGCCGGACCCGCGCCGTGTGGATGCGGCGGAACCGGTTCACCAACTGCCGCAGCGCGGCCCCCAAACCCAATTGCTCCAACACCGCCGGACTCAGCGCCGCGATCAGCCGTCGCATCTCGAGGATGGTCTTTTCGGTCAGATCCCGCGTTTCCGCCAGCTTGTCCTTCCACTCGCGTTCGCGCTCCGGCATGCTCTGCTCGAGCATCTCCATCTGCAGGCGGACGCACAACAGCGATTGGCCGGTCTCATCATGCAATTCGCGGCTGATGCGCCGGCGCTCCATCTCCTCGACGTGCAGCATGTGCTCGGCCAGTTGCCGCACCTGCTCCTCGCGCGCCGCCAGATCCTCCATCAGGCGCGCCTTCTCGGCGGCCATCATGCAACGCTCGGCCGCCGCCGACAGCAACTCCTGCTCCCGCGGAAGCCATTCGTAGGTGCGCGCGAACCCCAGTTGCAGGACGCCAAAGGTCCCGCCCTCGGACGCCAGCGGAACCGACCAGCAGCTCCGATACCGTTGTTTCCAAGCCGGGTCGAGGAAATATCCGGGCGGGGACTGCGCCGAATCCAGGTATTTCGGCGACGACAGCCGCCGCCTCAGCGCCGGAGTCGCCTCCACCGCCGTCTTCGGCTTCCGGCACTGCGCGCCCGCTTTCCACTCCCATTCGCCTGTCTGCGCGTTCAGCAGGTACAAATGGCCGGCGTCGGCGCTGCAAACCGGCACCATGGTGGCCACGAAACGCTTCAGCAGATCGTCCAGATTCCGCGACTCGAGCTCAGCCCGAAACAGCTCGTAAAACGCCTGCGTTTCGGCTTCCCGGACCTGGTAGTAGGCGTTATTCAAGGTCAGGATCACGCAAAAATGAAGCTGGTCCCGCACCCATCGAAAGTTGGTGATTTCATTGGGGAAATGATCCCGGACCATGGGCGCGAGCAGGGCGTCGTACTCCTGCAGCGCGGCCACGATGGCGCTCGGCGGCAGGTTCAACTTCGCCAGCCGCCGGCCGTGATACTCCACGTTTTCGATGAACTTGAGCGGCGGCCGGCGTTGGACCAGAATCCGCGCCGCCGCGCCCAGCGTGATGGCCGCCAGCGCGATCCGCTGCTTCTTCTCGTAGCGAAGCCCCTTCAGCCGCGCCACAAATTTCTTCTCCAACCGGTCCGCATGCGGCGCCAGCAGTTCACTCAGCCGGCGCAGATGCACCTTCAGCTGATCGCTGAGCACATCCGCGGCATCCGCAAGTTGCGGTGAAAGCTCGGTGTTTTGCACCTGAGTTCCGAATCGGCCGAATAGGGGGTTCCCTTTAGGTAATCCCTAGGGTCAGATTACTCCTAGAACGTTAACCGTCAACCTATAGTACCCCGACCTACCCGCGCCGCCATATAATCCTATTCGGACCCAGGAGCGCCACCACATGCTACGTCGTGACTTCACCCGCGCCGCCCTGTTGATCGCGGCCGAACGCTACGCCCGCGCCGCCAAGGGACTGGCCCCACTGAAGATCGCCGAAGTCCGCGTGATCCCGACCAGCGCCGGACATCACTACCAGTGGGTCTTCGTGAAGATCCTCACCAGCGAGCCCGGATTGTACGGCATCGGATCGGCCAGCAACGTCCACAACGCCGCCGCCGTGGTGACCGCCATCCGCGAAAATTACGCCAAATTCTGGACCGGCAAGGATCCCGACCGTATCGAAGACCTCTGGCAGAGCACCAACGTCCGCACCTACTGGCGTAACAGCGCCATCCAGAACAACGCCCTGAGCGCGCTCGACATGGCGCTGTGGGACATCAAGGCCAAGCGCGCCGGCATGCCGCTCTACGACCTATTGGGCGGCAAGGTGCGCGACGCCGTCGCCATCTACGCCCACGCCGACGGACGCGACCGCGACGAGGTGGTCGACAACGTCCGCAAGTACATGGAGGAGGGCTACCGCCACGTCCGCGCGCAAATGGGCGGCTACGGCGGCGGCGGGATGATCGCTCCCGGCAAGGGCAGCCGTCCCCGAGACGGATTCCAGGGGCCGGCCTTCGACGAGGACGTTTATCTGAACGAGATCCCGAAACTGTTCGACTACCTGCGGGCAAAGCTCGGCGCAGAGGTCAAGCTCCTGCACGACGTCCATGAGCACCTGACGCCCACCGCCGCCGTCGAATTCGCCAAACGCATGGAGCCCTACCGCATGTTCTTCGTCGAGGACATCCTGCCGCCCGAACAGATCGACTGGTTCCGCCGCATCAAGCAGGTCTCCACCACCCCGATGGCCATGGGCGAAATCTTCACCAGCCCTCGCGAATACGCGCCCCTGATCAGCGAGCGGGTGATCGACTTCGTCCGTTGCCGCGTCTCCCAGGTGGGCGGAGTCACCGCCGCCCGCAAGATTGCGGCCCTCTGCGAGGACTTCGGCGTGCGGACCGCCTGGCAGGAAGGTGGCGACAACGACCCGGTCAACCAACTGGCCGCCTATCACGTCGACCTCACCATCCCGGCGTTCGGCATCCAGGAAGAAAACCACTTCCCCGCCAGCGTGCACGAGTTGATGCCCGGAACCTGCGAACTCCGCGGCGGATACCTCTACGGGAACGGCCAGCCGGGCCTCGGCGTCGACATCGACGAGAAGGCCGCCCTAAAGCTTCCGCTCGAGCCCATGCCCCCCGGCGACAACTGGACCACGGTTCGCGGCATGGACGGTGCAATCGTCAATCCCTAGACGACAACGCCCGGGCGTAACAGTAATATAAGGTGGCGCGCGACTCGCCGGCGCCGGCCAAAACTGTAATACACCTTACTATCCGAGGCCCAAAGGCCTACTATTTCCAGCCCGAATTCCCGGCACGGCGTCCCCGCCTATGCTACCCTCGTGGATTAGGAACGCCCCGATCCTTCCCTGGCAGTCGCTGATCACGTCCTGTATCCGTCGCGTGCTCGCGGTCGGCGGGACTCCTCCCACCCGTTCAGGTATCCTCGTTGGGGCGTCCTGGGTGAATTTAAGGAACCGGAAACAACGTTTCGATGAACCTCCGTTCTCTTTTTTGTCTCTTCTCGTCGGATCTGGCGATCGATCTGGGCACCGCCAACACCCTCGTCTTCGCCAAAACCAAGGGCATTGTAGTCAACGAACCTTCGATCGTAGCGATTAACAAAAACACTGGAGAAGTGGAAGCGGTCGGCAAGGAGGCCAAGGAAATGCTCGGCCGCACGCCGGGCAACATCGTCGCCATCCGGCCCATGAAGGACGGCGTCATCGCCGACTTCAAGGTCACCGAGCGCATGCTGAACTACTTCATTCAGAAGGCGCACGGCCGCAAGATGCTGGTGCACCCGCGAATCGTCATCGGCGTGCCCAGCGAAATCACGCAGGTGGAAAAGCGCGCGGTCATCGATTCGGCCTACCGCGCCAAGGCGAGCGAAGTGCACCTGGTGGAGCAGGCCATGGTGGCCGCCATCGGCGCCGGACTCCCCATTACGGAGCCCTCCGGCAACATGGTGGTGGACATCGGCGGCGGCACCACCGACGTCGCCGTCATCTCGCTGTCGGGCATCGTCTACTCGCGTTCGGTCCGCGTGGCCGGCAATGAGATGGACGACGCCATCATGCAGTACCTCAAGCGCAAGTACAACCTGCTGATCGGCGAGCGCACGGCGGAAGCCATCAAGATGCAGGTCGGCTCCGCCTACCCCCTTGAAAAGCCGCTCACCATGGAGATCAAGGGCCGCAACCTGATCGAGGGCGTGCCGAAGACGGTAGCGGTCGACGACACCGAAATCCGTGAGGCGCTGGCCGAATGCGTCGCGACCATAATGAACGCCATCCGCGTGGCGCTCGAGCGTACGCCTCCGGAACTGTCGGCCGACATCTCCGACCGCGGCATCGTGCTCACCGGCGGCGGGGCCCTGCTCAAAAACCTGGACAAGCGCATCCGCGAGGAGACCGGCCTGCCCGTCTCCATCGCCGAGGATCCGCTCGCCTCGGTGGTGCTCGGAACCGGTAAAATGCTGACCGATTTCAAACTGCTCCGGCGTATTGCGATTGAATAGGTCCGGCTCGCGCGGCGTAAGTTCGCGTTACGCTGTAAGCTAGAGCGTCACGATGGAAGTGTTACTCAGCAGGTTTCGGAACTTGATGGTCCTTGCGATCGTCATCGCCCTGCAACTGCTGCTGCTCGCATATCAGGTGAAGACCGGCAGCGATGTCCCGCTGATCCGCGTGTGGGCGGTCACCGCCATCACTCCCGCCGCCCGCGGCGTGGAGATGGCGCGCAGCGGCACCACCGGATTCTTCAGCGACTACTTCTTCCTGCTTGACGTTCGCGACGAAAACCACAAACTGAAGGCGGAGCTCGACCGCACCAAGCTCGAAAACCAGTTCCTGAAGACCGAGCTGTCGACGGCCGATCGCGCCCGCGCCCTGGCGCAATTCCAGCAGCGCTCGCCGTCCAAGACCATGCCCGCCCGCATCATCGGCAACGGCACCGGCGCCAACTCGAAGGTGGTGTTCATCGATCGCGGCTCCTCGAGCGGCGTCGAAAAGGGCATGGCCGTCATCACGCCGGACGGGATCGTCGGAAAGGTGATCCAGGCGTATCCTACCGCCGCCCAGGTCCTGCTGATCACGGACTCCACGTTCGCCGCCGGCGTCATCTCGCAGAAGAACCGCGTGCACGGGACCATCCGCGGGCAGGGAGGCCCCACCTGCACGGTCGAATACGTCCAGAATGAAGAGAAGGTGGATAAGGACGAGTGGTTCTTCACCTCCGGAGACGATCGCGTCTTCCCGAAAGGTCTCCCCGTGGGACAGGCCGCCGTCGTGCGGCAGGGACGCGCCACCAAGGAAATCTTCGTGGCGCCCAGCGGTTTGCAGGGCGGCTTTGAGGAGGTTCTGGTGGTGCTCGAAGGCGTCCACCAGCTCATACCCGATCCAGCCCAGGCCGGCGCGAGCCTGCACATTATGCCGCCGCCTCCCGCGGACGCCACCACGCCCAACTCCTCCACCGCCGTCGCGCCCGGCTCCGGCACCGACGCCGACCGCCTGATGGACAAGTACAAGAAGATCGGTACAGTGGAGGGAGTGCAATACGGCTCCGGCGGACGCTCTCCGAACTTCAATATCGATCCTGACCGGGTCCGCGCCCAGCAGCAGCAACAACAGCAGCAACAGGCCGCCGGCGCCGCCAGCGGGGGCCAGCAGCAACCCGCGCCCGTGAATCCTCCGGCGCCGGGCGCGGCGGCGGAGCGAAAGGTCCCGGAACGTCCCTGATCCCCAGTGCCGATGACTGAATACAGCGGGCCGATCCTGGCCGAGGGCTCTCGAAAGAGCCGGATTTCGAAAGTCCGGCCGTGGGTGGTGGTGTTGGCGCCGCTGCTCGCCATCCTGTTTCAGGTCTACGTCCCGCAGCTTTTCTCCTACCTGTCGTACCTGGAGCTGCCGCTGCTGGTAACCGTGTACTTCTCCCTCCAGAAGCGCTCACAACTGGCCGGCACGCTGTTTGGCGCCTCGGTCGGCCTGATTCAGGATTCGCTCTCGCACCTGCCCATCGGCATGTTCGGCATCGTCAAGACGCTGGTGGGCTACTTCGCGGGCTCGCTCAGCCTGCGCTTCGACGTGGAGAACCCGTTCATCCGGTTCATCCTGTCGTTTTTCTTTTTCTTCTTCCACCAGTTCTTCTACTGGGTGCTGGCGCGCGCGCTGCTCGGCCAGTTGATCGACTTCAACCCGGTTCAGAATCTCGTCTTCGGCCTGCTGAACGCGGCCGTTGCGATACCGCTGTTCCTGATCTTGGATAAACTGAAGGTAACTGAGTAAGCGGGCGACCGGATAGCTGTGAAACCGCTCGATACAGAACGTCACGACGAAGAACTGCGGCAGCATGCGGAGCCGCCCCGCCTTCTGCGCGACGACACCAAGTTCGCCTCCGGCAAGATCGCCTTCTTCCAATACATCACCGTCGCCATCTTCGTCTTCCTGATCGCCAGCTTCTGGGATCTCCAGGTCAGCAATCCGGAAATCTACAGCGAAGCGGCGCTCCGCAACAGCGTCAAGTCGCTGCCGATCCTCGCCCCGCGTGGCAAGATCCTCGACCGCGACGGCCGCCTGATCGTCGACAATCACGCCTCGTTCACCCTGATCCTGAACCGCCAGTTGCTCAAGCAGGAGCATCTGCGCCCCATCGCCGACGGCCTCAACATCGATTACGACGAACTGGTCGCCAAGGTCCGCCGCTTCTCCTCCCGGCCCAAGTACGACCGCATGGTGGTGAAGCAGGAGCTCACCCGCGCCGACGTCGCCTTCGTCACCGCCCACAGCGATCCGTCGACCTTCCCGGAAATGGAGCTGATCCAGGCCTACCGGCGGCTCTACCCGCACGACGGCCTCGCCGCCCACGTCATCGGCTACGTCGGCGAAGTCAGCGAGCTGGAGCTCGATTCAGCCGACTTCGCCAAGTACAACCAGGGCGACGTCATCGGAAAGGCGGGCCTCGAGCGCCAGTACAACGATGTGCTGATCGGCTCCGACGGCCAGTATCAGGTGCGCGTCGACAATCTCGGCCACGAACGCGAAGAAATCGGACGCAAGGAGGCGGTTCCCGGCCAGAGCCTGCAGCTCACCCTCGACCTCGACCTGCAAGCGGTGGCCGAACTCGCCATGGACGGCAAGCGGGGCGCCGTGGTGGCTCTCGATCCCCGCACCGGTGAAGTGCTCGCGATGGTGAGCCGTCCCACCTTCGACGCCAGCATGTTCGCCGGCCGTTTCAGCACCGCGGACTGGGCCAAGATCGCCAACGACCCTGACAAACCCCTGCTGAATCGCGCGATTCAGGCGCAGAAGGCGCCCGGGTCTACTTTCAAGCCCATCATGGCCATCGCCGGCCTTGAAACCGGGGACATCGACGACGGCTTCCGCGTCCACTGTTCCGGCGGAGCGTACTTCTACGGCCACCCATTCAAGTGCCACATCAAGACCGGCCACGGCGACACCGACCTGCACAAGGCCATCGCCCAGTCCTGCGACGTCTTCTTCTATAACGTCGGCAACCGCATGGGCATCGATAAGATCGCGCAGTACGCCGAGGCCCTCGGCCTTGGACACAAGACCGGCATCGACCTGCCCGCCGAGGCCAGCGGTCTCATTCCGTCGTCGAAGTGGAAGATGCGCACGTTCCGGCAGAAATGGTACGCCGGCGAGACCATCTCCGTCTCGATCGGACAGGGCCAAACCGTGGTGACGCCCCTGCAACTGGCCGCCGCCATCGGGGCGCTGTCGATGGGCGGCGAGCTGCATAAACCCCACCTGCTGCTCGGTAAGAACGACGCGGGCTCCCGGTTCGATTTGAAGGCCGAAAACGTGAGCCGGGTGGTGAGCGGGATGTCCGCGGTGGTCAACGAATGGGGCACCGGCACCATAGCCCGGCTGCCCGGCATCGAGGTTTGCGGCAAGACCGGCACCGCCCAGCTCGCCTCGAACGAGTACCTGAAGGCCAACAAGGCGAACCTCGGCCAGTCCATGCAGGACGACGCCTGGTTTGTCGGGTTTGCGCCCCGCCACAATCCGGAGATCGTGGTGGTGGCCTATTACGAAAACGGCGTCCACGGCATCCGCGCCGCCCCTATCGTCCGCGACGTGATCAAGTCCTACTTCGACAAGAAGGTCCGCAAGCAGCAACTCGAGGTGGCCAAGAACTCCGTCCCGCAACTGCTGCCGCGCCCGGCGACGGATCAGCCCACGGTGGCCGGTCCGCCGGAGGTCCTCGAGCCTCGCAAGAAGGAAGAGCCGGAGATCATCGAGTAATGGCGCAGTACCGCTCGCTCCGCGACTTCGACTGGGTAATTCTCATCCTGACGCTGGTGATTTCGGCCGCCGGAGTCCTACAGATTTACAGCGCCACGCACGATACTCCCAAGTGGGAGGACGCCTGGTGGAAACAGGTGGTCTGGATCTTTCTCGGTCTCGTGCTCATGTGGGTGGCCACTCAGATCGATTACCACTCCCTGCTCGGCCAGGTGCCCGTCCTGTACGCGGCCACCGTGGCTTTGCTACTTGGCACTTATCTCGTCGGAACGGTTATCTTTGGATCGAGACGCTGGATTGGAGTCGGCGCCTTCAAACTACAGGTCTCGGAATTCGCCAAATTAGTGATAATATTGCTGGTAGCCCGATACTTGTCGGAGCTTAAGGGAGACTCGCTGGAAGGTAAGGAGCTCCTGAAGCTAGCCGGATTGATCGGGATCCCGCTGGTGCTGGTGCTGAGACAGCCTGATCTGGGGACCTCCCTCACGTATACTCCGGTCCTCGCGGTCGGCGTCTTTCTGGCGGGTTTGCGTTGGAAGCAGATCGCGATCGCGGTCTTGGCTTTCGCCCTGGCTTCGCCAATCGTGTACTTCTCGCTGCAGGATTATCAGAAGGCTCGGTTGGTCAGCTTCGTGGATCCCGCCAAGGATCCCAAGGGCAAAGGTTATCAGGTGATCCAATCGAAGATCGCCATCGGCCAGGGAGAGATGTGGGGACGGGGCGTCACTAAGGGGTCGCAAACCCAGCTCCGGTTCCTGCCCGTGCCGCATACGGATTTCATTTTCTCCGCCTTTGCGGAAGAACACGGGTTCGTCGGCGTGGTCGTGATTTTAGGGCTGTATTTTCTGCTGTTGATGCAGATTGTGCAGAATGCGCAACTGGCCCCGGACCGGGCCGGCTTGTATATCTGCATGGGGATCGCCGCCCTCCTGTTGTTCCACGTTCTCGTCAACGTGGGAATGGCGGTGGGCCGGATGCCTGTGACCGGCATTCCGCTTCCGCTGATGAGTTCGGGCGGGTCCAATACGTTGTCGATGTATCTGATGCTGGGGCTGGTGAACAATGTCCGGCTTCGGCGATTTGTTAACTGAGAGTAGACCAGCACTGGTCCTCCAGTCAGTGACTCGGAGAGAGAGCAGTTGCGCTCTGGAACGAAATTCTAACGGGCAGGCTTTTGGCTGGATGACCGCGGACCCTCGGGAAGTTGGCCGCGAAGGAGACTCCGGCAGCCGTGCTCACCGGGTTTTTTCAGGAAGGTGTTGAAGTAATTCCACCTTCGGAGCGTTGACATACAGTCGTTAACCGGGCTCTGTTCTCCCCGCGGCGCTGGCGCCGGACCATGCTACGGGAGAAATGCATGGGCAAAGAACTGGTGATTTCCGCCAATCGCCACGAGACCAAGGTGGCGATCCTTGAGGACGACCAGCTCGTCGAAGTTTATTTCCAGCGTTCGAATGAATACTCGCTCGCTGGCAGCATCCATAAAGGCCGCGTCACACGGGTGCTTCCCGGGATGCAGTCCGCGTTCGTCGATCTGGGACTCGAACGCGACACCTTCTTATACGTCTCCGACTTCTTTGAGGAGAACGGCGACGATATCGACCGCATCTCCGACGACCGCGATCGGGAACGCGAACGGGCCCCGCGCCAGGAGCGCGTCATCGCCCCGCCCCCGCCGCCTGTCGTCGAGGAGATCGAGGCCGTCGTAGTCGAGGAGCCCCCCGCCGCCCCCGTCGAGGAGGCCGAACCCCAACCGCTCGCCGCCGTTTCCGCCCCGCCGCCTCACGCCGATCGCGGCGCCGGTGAGGAATCGGGCGACAACCGCGACCGTCGCGGACGCCGCTCGCGCCGCCGCCGGAATCGCGGCCGCGGATTCCCCGAGTCGAAGTACGCCGCCCCCCATACCGGCGCCGCTCCCGTCGAATCCGACGTTGAACCCGAACGCGAGCCCGTCGTCGAGGAGCCGGAAGACGAAAGCAGCTTTGCCGTCCTGCCCGGCGAGTCGCTCGCCAAGTACCGCCACGACTCCGCCTCCGAAGCCGATGAGCCGGAAGACGGCGAGGAGACCTCCGCGACGTCGGAATCCGTCGAGCCCGAGCCCGAGCCGGAACCCGTCGCCGCCGAAGAACCGGTCGTCGCCGCACCGTCCGAAGACGCGCTGCCGGCCGACATCGCCGTAATCGCCAACGACAACCCGGAGGAACTGCCGCCGGCCAACGCCATCCCGGACGCCCCCGCCCATCACGCCGCAAAGATCATCGGCCCCGTCGCGCCGGAGCCGGAGCCAGAGCCCGAACCGGAACCCGTCGCCGCCGCGCCCGTCGAAGCCGCCGAGCCGGTCGAGACCCTGGAAGCCGATGAGGTCGCCGAGCTTCTCGAAGCGAGCGACGTTGAAGCCGACGATGTCGAAGCCGCCGAAATCGAAGTCGAAGTGGAAGCCCTGATCGCCGACGAGTTCATCGACTCCGACGGCATGCCGGAGGAGTCCGAAGCGGCCTCCCTCCCCGATCGCATCGAGGATGACGACGAGGACCGCGAAATCCAGGCCCTGATCCTCGACGGCCACGCCGAGGAGCCGTCCTCGGAAGAAGCGTCCGCCCCCATGACGGCCAACGTCCGCGAGCAGAATCCCCGCTACATGCACCGCGTGTCGCGCCGGATGCGCCGCCGGATGCGCGGCCCAGGCCCCGAAAACTCGGTGGCGCAGCCCGTCGCCCCGGCCCCGCCGCCGCGCCAGGAAGCCCGCCCCGAACATCGCCCCGCCCCGCGCGCCGAACGGCCCGAACGCGGCGACCGCACCCCCACCCCCTCCATCACCGACCTGTTGAAGGAAGGCCAGGAGATCCTGGTCCAGATCGCCAAGGAACCCCTCGGCCAGAAGGGCGCGCGCATCACCTCGCACATCGCCCTGCCCGGCCGCTACGTCGTCTACATGCCCACGCTCGACCACATGGGCGTGTCGCGCAAGATCGCCAGCGACGATGAACGCCTGCGCCTGAAGAAGGTGCTGCAAAAGGCGCGCGTCGGCCTGTCCGGCGGCTTCATCATCCGCACGGCCGGGGAAGGGAAGTCGGAGGAGGACATCGCCGCCGACATGAGCTTCCTCGCCAACCTCTGGCTCGACATCCGCCAGAAGGCCGAAAAGCGCCCCGCCCCCGCCCTGCTCCACCACGACCTCGACATCGTCCAGCGCGTGCTGCGCGACCAGGTGAACGACACCTTCAAGTCCGTGTGGGTGGATAGCGAAGAGGTGTACGAACGCATCGTCCGCTTCCTCCAGCGCTTCCAGCCGACCATCGTCACCCGCGTCAAGCTGTACACCCGGCCCGCCCCCATCTTCGACGCCTTCAACATCACCGCCGAACTCGAAAAGGCCCTGCGTCCGAAGGTGTGGCTCAAATCCGGCGGCTACATCGTCATCAATCAGACCGAGGCGCTGGTGGCCATCGACGTCAACACCGGCAAGTTCGTCGGCAAGTCGAATCGCCTGGAAGACACCATCGTCAAGACCAACACGGAAGCGGTGAAGGAGATCGTCCGCCAGGTCCGCCTGCGCGACCTCGGCGGCATCATCGTCATCGACTTCATCGACATGGACGAGCGCAAGAACCGCCAGAAGGTGATGCAGGCGCTCGAAGAAGCCATGCGATCGGACCGCGCGCCCTACAAGATCCTCCAGTTCAACGATTTCGGCCTGGTGGCGATCACCCGCAAGCGCGTCAAGCAGAGCCTCGAACGCACGCTGTGCTCGCCCTGCCCCTACTGCGAAGGCGCGGGCTACGTGAAGAGCGTCCAGACCATCATCGGCGAGATCCTCCAGGAGGCCAACAAGATCGCCCGCGCCGTCGAAGGCCAGAACGTGGTGCTGCGCGTTCACCCGGACGTCGCCAAGGTCCTCAAGTCGAACTCCAACCGGTATCTGGAGGAGCTCGAAGAGATCCTGAAGCGGCCCGTGCTGGTCACCAGCGACCCGGCCATCCACCACGAGAAGTACGACCTGGCCTAGCATGATCCGAACCGCCGGCCGGCTCATCCCCGGCCTCGCTCTCTTCCTGTGCGCCGCCAGCGCACAGGAAGTCACGGTCTATTCCGAGTTCACCCGCATCGACCCGTTTGGCAAGCCCGTCCGCGCCGACCGTGGCGCCCAGCCTCCCCGGGAAATCCTCTCCCCCGCCATGCCCCGCGGCGCGTTCTCGAGCTTCCGCCTGGTGGTGGAAGGCCAACCGGGCGCGAAGTACACGGTGGACATCGCCCAGAATCCCGACGACGCCGTTCACGTCACCGCCTACCGCGAAAAGTACGCGAAACTGGGCGGCGAGTGGGTCCCCGACGCCCTCGAACCCGTAAAGCTCCCCTACGACGGCGTGTTCGGCGACTCCGGCGCCCCCGCTCAGACAGCGCAATCGTTCTGGATCGACATGCTGGCCGACCGCCAGGCCCCCGTGCGCCGCATCAAGGTGGAGCCGCAGGTTTACATCGATGACGGCTGGCTGCGTTACCCGATGGAGGTTCGCGTCACGGAGCCGGTGCTTGGCCCCACGCCCGTCGCCCATGTCCCCGGCGCCTCGGACATCGGACTGCCGCTCTCAGCGTCCGCCCTGTCCGCCTGGGCCGCCCTGGCCTGCAAAACCCCCGTCCGCAACACTGCGGAACCCACCATCCGCAGCCTGATCGCCCGCAACGTCGCCCAGGATTTCCGATTCGCCGGCGGCATCCCCCCGAAGCCACTGTTGCGCCTGGCGGGAGCCTTGGACCGCGCCGCCCTCTGCCGCGCCTCGAAGCCGCCGCGCCGCGATTCCGAGGAGTACCTTAAGGTGCGCGACACCCTAATCGGCGCCCGGGAATAGCAGCGCGCCCACATAATCGGCCGCGAAGTCGATAAACGCCCGCACGCGTTTCGGGACCCGTCGCTGCACCGGATACACGACATAGGCCGCGAGATCCCGCCCCCGCCATCCTTCGAGCACCCGCACCAGCGCCCCCGAAGCCAGGTCTTCCGCGATCAGCCATTCCGGCAGCACGGCCACGCCCAGCCCCATCCTCGCCGCCTCCCGCAGGCTGGTGACGCCCTCGGAAATCATCACCGGCTGCAGTGGAATCCGCTCCTCCCGCCCATCCCCGCATAGCGTCACACTGCGCCCGCCATCGAACTGCGCGCCCGCCAGGTTCAGCCAGGGCCACTCCGCCAGCTCCGCCGGCCCCGCCGCCGGCCTCCGCGAATTCACCAGCGCCGGGGAAGCGGCCACCCAGCGCCGCATCCGTCCCAGCCGTCGAGCCACCACCGCGTCATCGGCCATCTCCCCCGCCACGATCCCGACATCCCGCCCTTCTTCGATCATGTGGACCGGCCGGTTCGAATACGCCAGATCCGCCGTCACCCCCGGATTCGCCTGTATGAAACTCGCAAGCAGCCGGCTGACCACGCTTTGTCCGAAATCGATGGTGGCGAACAGCCGTATGTGCCCCCGCAACCCCGTCTGGTCGGTCTTCAGCCGTTGCGCGGCGTCCTCGGCCAGCGCAAGCAGCGAGCGGGCGTCGTCCAGCACCTGCCGCCCCGAAGGCGTCAGGCTCATGCGATGCGTATCCCGGAGCAGTAGTTGCGCCCCACTCCGTTCTTCCAGCGTCTGAAGCTGCCGGCTGAGCGTCGGCTGCGTCACCCCCAGCGTCCGCGCCGCCGCCGAGATGCTGCCGCTCTCCACCACGCGAACAAACGCCCGCAACAGCGGCAGGTCTTCAAACGGTGTCATGCAGTCTTAGAATATCCGTCATTCTGTTCATACGTCTACCAAATATAGCCGCACTCCGGCATCATCGAAAGCATGAACAACTCAAACAAGGTCGCCATCGTCACCGGGGCCTCCCGGGGCATTGGAGCCGCCATCGCCCAGCGTCTAGCCGCCCAGGGCGTCATCGTTATAGTCAACTACGCCGGCCGGTCCGCCGACGCCGAAGCCGTCGTCAACCGGATCCGCGCCTCCGGAGGCCAGGCCGTCGCCTTCCGGGCCGACGTCGCGAAACCCGCCGAAGTAGCGGCCCTGTTCGATCAGGCCATCACGCTGTTTGGCGGCGTCGACATCCTGGTGAACAACGCGGGGATCATGCCGCCCAACCTGCCCCGCCTGGCCGACACCGACGACGACCAATTCGACCGCCTGGTCGCCGTCAACTTCAAGGGCACGTTCAACACCCTCCGCGCCGCAGCGAAGAAACTGCGGGACGGCGGCCGCATCATCAACTTTTCATCGAGCGTCCGCAAGCTGGCCCTGCCCGGCTATTCCGTCTACGCCGCCACCAAGGCGGCCGTCGAGACCCTCACGCTGATCTTCGCCAGGGAGCTGCGGGGAAGGAACATCACCGTCAACGCCGTAGCCCCCGGACCCACCGCCACCGAGCTCTTCCTGAACGGCAAAACGGACGTGCAGGTTCAGACGCTCGCCAAGATGCCGCCGCTCGAACGGCTGGCCACGCCCCAGGACATCGCCGCCGTGGTGGCGTTCCTCGCGGGTCCCGACGGCGGCTGGATCAACGGACAAACCCTCTACGCAAACGGCGGCATCGCCTGAGCCGGCGGCTCGGCAACTGGGCCTTACGCCGCTACCTGCTGGGGCTAGCCTATCGTGGAAATCCTAAGAGAAGACGGGACTTAAACCGGGACTCACGATACGGAACTCCGCGCGAGTTCCGCTGATCGATCCAAGCGAGGTATTGAAATGCACACGTGTCCGAAGTGCGGCCGCAAGGATTCGCGGCCGTCGATGCGATCGGGGCTGACGGACTTCTTCCTGCGCGTGGTCCTGCTCTCCCCCTTCCGCTGCCGTCGTTGCCGCGAGCGTTTCTACCGGTTTGCGCTTCCCGGTTCGACGAAGTACGTCTTCCGCTCGAGCTATATGTGGTCGAACGCGGATAGCGCCGCCCACGGCCAGGGGCGCGCCTGACGCCCTACTTCGCAAATCCCGAAATATCGACCAGATAGAGCTGCCGGCCATTGCCGGCGTGTGTCGAATCGATGGTGACCTTGGTTCCATCCCGGCTGAACCGCGGATGCAGGTCACAGCGCCACTCGCCCGTGTACACGGGGTCCGAATGGAAGTCGCCGAGCGGGATCCTGCGCCCGCTCGCGACTTCGTACAGGTACAGGTGCTGTAGCCGTTCCTTGTCCGGATACGTGTCGTTCAAAATCCACCGGTTGCCCGGCAGGTAGGTGCAGTGCCCGTTGACGGTCATCACCGTCTCGCCCACCACTTCGACGCCACCGGAGCGGTCCTCGTAGAGGTAGAACCGTTCCCCATGCGACGGGTGCAGTGCCCAGGCGAGCACATGGGAAGGATCGCGCCAGATGAAGTGCGAAGTGCCGCCGTAAGGATCGAGCACAAACAGGTCGGTCCCATCGCTTTTGGCGGTGAACATCCGTGTTCCGAACCCCTTACCCTGTTTGGGCCCGCGCCACCGGTGCAGGAAGATGAACCGCGACCCATCCGGGGAAACCAGCAGGTGGTTGAACCAATGGACGGCCTGCGGCTCCCAGGGCGAATGGAGGTTGGGGACAGCGGCCGCCTGTTCGAGCGAGATCAGCAGCCGTTCCCGTCCCGTGGCGAGATCGATGCGCCAGATGCCGACCTCCTTAGGCGCCCGCTGATCCTCGAAGGGGTCCACGACGCCGGCATACCCATAGCCCGGCCGGGTGCGATTCAGCCGCCGGAAGTCCGGGTAGACCGCCCATTCCCCATCGGGACTGATCCCATAAACCGGCCCCGGCAACGTTCGTTTCTTGCCGGTCTTGACATCCACCACGCGCGAGACAAACCGTCCATCCTCGCGATCATTCCAGACCACCTGGCTCGACCCTCCGGGCAGCCACTGTAGCATGGCGCCCTGCTGCCAATTCCAGGCCCGCGACTCCCCGAGGTCGATCCAGCGGTCGCCATCGTTGAGATCGACCATCCCGACGCGAATGACATCATCGCCGCGGGGCGACCGGCTCTCGAAGTCGACCTGATGCGCAAGCACGTAGCGATTCGCGGGATCGAACTGCAGCTTGTCGTAATAGGCGAACCAATGAAACCGCGGCCCGCGAGTAATCGCACGCAGGGGAGCATTGGCGCCGCGCAGCAGGGCAGCAGCGCCCAGTCCAGCAGCGCAGAACCGTCGTCGGGAGAGTGAAGAATCCGAGCGATGAGGCATGGTAGGAACAATCCGAAACCATCATAGTGCGGCGGCGGCAAGGCCGGGCAGCCGCGCATGGTACACTGAGGAAGTCGCCGGGCAACCGGCGTCGTCCCATCCGCGCGCACACGCGAGACCCCGGAGAGATGGCCGAGTGGTTGAAGGCGCACGCTTGGAAAGCGTGTATAGGGGAAACTCTATCGAGGGTTCGAATCCCTCTCTCTCCGCCAGTTTAGAATCAACAGCTTATAACTTCGTCGGAAGAATCCGTGGGCAACGGTGGGCAATACCGATGTTACACAGAGGCCGCAGTGTGGCTTTAAACCTCTAGAATCTACCCCTGTTCGGCATGTCCCTCGGGGGGAGACGCCAGCGCCATGAGGTTGTCATACGACCAGATCCGGACATAGATAGCCATGTTGTCCGGGAATGGCAGTTCGTGGAGTAGGTATCGCCGCAAAGGTTTCTCGTAAGGCCCCAAAGTGATGTGTATTCCGGAGGAATAGGGCAGCAACTTCCATGTGCGGACGGCAGCCCTCCAAAAGATGCTTGCTGCGAAGTATATCAGTGCTTCGCGGTCAATTTCCTGTACTTTGTCCGTGGAATAGAGTGCGAAGTCATCATGCGAATAAATCGGCTCTACGGCTTTCAGAACATCTCTCAGCCTGAAGGACCCATCGGCGCGACTATAATTGGCTAGAACCCAATCCTCTCCGCCGGTCCTGAACCTCGTCTCGCATTTCTCGCACAGCAGAGGAATTTTCAACTGTCTCGACGTATGCCCGTGCCGCTCGTCGTAGATAAAGACGGGGTCAGGCTTCGGTTCCTTGGATGATCGAAGGACTAGGTACACGGCTCTCGGAAGCAAGTGGCTGTCGCACAGGGGTCGGAAGAGCCCGCACAGCCCGCACTCGCCGTGGACCATGCGCCCGAGTCTATCACGCGGTTATCCACCTCGCGATTTCGCGCAGAAGGATTAGGCCCACTGGCGCCTCGACGCACTGGACAGCGATGGTCCCGCGCGTTGAGAACTGGCAATCGTCAGACCGCGTGGAAGGAGCTTGCGGCCGGTGTATGTTGGCGACACTGCCAACGAATCTCGGATGATGTCCGAACTATCGAGCCGTGGCTTTGCCCACTGGGATGCAGCCCAACAAATTGAGCGGCAGATGTTGGGACGCTTCAGGTTCGCGATCCGCCGGCGTAACGCCGAACAGCAGACCCGTCCCGCCGCCTGGCCCCAAGCGCGAGCCGCAGGCCGATCTCCTGTAGCCTCTGCATGGTTGAATAGCTGACCGCCGCGTACAGGCCGGCCGCGGTTTGCAGGGCATCCTGCTACGCCGCCGCTCAGTAATTCTTCGCCCGCTCCACGCGAGCCCGTTGCGACCGTCCCATCGCCTTTACCCCCGCAAGCGACGGGTCCTGCCGAGCCAGCACATCCAGGTTCGCGGCCACCTTGGCCACCGCGCGCGCCATGTCCCGGACATCCTCCTCCGGCCCAATCAAGCAGAACTGGAACAGCCACACCGCCTCGTGGTAGGCCGCCCGCTCCGACACCGGGCAGCACGCCGTCGAATACTCCACCGCCACATCCCGTCCCGCTGCCAATTGCGGACAGTTGGCGGGAGTCGCATAGAACAGGTCGCTGCGATAGACGGCCTCATAGAACCGCCCATCGCACGGGACGCCCTCCTTCTCAAGCGCGGCGACAAACAGATCGCGGTGCGGCGCGGGTTTTCCCGGCTCCGGCCGGTATTGGAACACGTAGCAGTAGTTGGTGGGCGAGGTCATGGCGGGCTGCGCCGGCAGCACCCGCACGCAGGGAATCTCCGACAGCAATTCGCCCAGCAGCGCCGCATGGGCCGCCCGGCGCTCCCGCAACTCCGGCAGCATCTCGATCTGCCCGATCAGCAGCGCAATCTGCAAATCGGTCATGCGGTAGTTCAGCCCGATCATCCGCCGCCCGTACTGGTCGGTGAGGCTCGCCCGCCCGCAGTTCACCACCGTCTGCAGCGCCTCGTAATATTCCAGGCTGTTGGTGGTCACCAAGCCGCCCTCGCCCGCCGTCATGAGCTTGCTCTCCTGCAAGCTGAAGCAGCCGAGATCGCCGATCGCCCCCGCCCCACGCCCCTTGTAGGCCCCGCCATGGGCGTGGGCGCAGTCCTCGATGATCTTCAATCCGTGTTCCGCCGCCACAGCCGCCAGCGCATCCATATCGGTGAAGCGCATCGCCAGGTGCACCGGCACAATCGCCTTGGTGCGCGGCGTAATCGCCCGCCGCACGCTCTCCGGATCCAGGCAATACGTGTCCGGATCGATATCGGCGAACACCGGCACGGCCCCCATGGCGAGCGCGGCCGTCGCCGTCCCATCCCAGGTATAGGCGGGCACGATCACCTCATCGCCGAATCCGATTCCCGCCGCCTGTAGCGCTGCAGTAATCGCTACCGTCCCATTTACGAGCGGCAAAACGTACCGGACACCGTGCAAATCGGCGAACCGCTTACAGAAATCCTGTGCCAGCGCGGTCGGCAGCGGGAAACCGCCCCAGTGACGGCTCTCCACCACCTTCGCGATGCGCTCGAGATCCGACGGCCGGTACTGCGGCCAGGGCGAAAACGGGGTCCGGCGGACGGGATCGCCGCCCAAAATGGCAAGTTGGCTCATGAAACCTCAAAAAACTGGAACGGGCGTTTCACTTTTTACTTGAACATACGCTAAAGTGGATGCCGCGGCAACTCCCATGCGCGTTCTCCTGCTTCCACTCCTTTTGGCGGCGACGGCGGCCGCCGCCCAAACCTATGCGGTACAGGTCGAAGAACCGACCGGTATCTATCGCAGAATCAACGAGATAGTGGCTGTTCCACTGGAGAAGGTGGGCGGTCATTCGCAAGGATACACGGTCGTTGACCCCGCTGGCCGGGAACTCGTCTGGCAGGCCTCTGGCGGACAGTTGTTGTTTGAGGCGTCGGTAATTCCGGGCGAGTTACCGGTGTACAAAATATCCTGTTGTGACGCGAAAACGGCCCATTTTCGCAATTTAGTGGTCGCAAAACGTGTCGGAATGCGTCGTTTAGAGCTCGGAAACGTGCATTTTCGTGCACTTTTTGACGTCGAAAATGGCAGTTTCGTCGAGGTCTACAGCCTGCGGGCGGGTCCGCAGCGGTCGCTGAACCTGGTCGAGACTACCCCGGAAGGCCAGGACGCCCTCAAGGGCGACGTCCATGAGGATGTGCCGGAGGCGAAGACGTTCTCGCCGGCCCCAGTTCCGGGCATCGAGGGACCGAATTCCGGCTGGAGCGGGCTGGGCGCCGGGCGGTTCACGAATGTCGAAATCGTCGAGGCCGGGCCGCTACGGGGCCGGATCCGGCTTTCCCGGGCGGGCGAAACGCAGGAGATCGTGTGGACCGCCACCGGGGCCTGGTTCCGTTGGAAGGCGGCGCGCGGGTTCCGGTTCACGGCCGTTTCGGCGACGCCCTACCTGCCGTTCAACCGGGTGCTCGATGGCGCGGAAATTGGTTTTCCGGACGGGCCGGGCAGTCCGGAGCCCACGCCGAACCAGATCGGCCCGCGGAACTGGCCGTCGCTGCCGGGCGGGCACATCGTGTACTACCAGCGCGAGGAGGATTACGGGGCGCTCGGGATCGTCGCGCTCGATCCGGCGCTGAAATGGCGCGGGGTGGGGACGCGGCGGTTCATCGCCGAGAAGGGGGCTGGGGAGGCGGAGATCGCCGTCACGTTTCCGGCTTGGGCGGGCTCGGACACCGTGCTCGAGGCGCGGAAAGAGTACCGGATGCTGAAGCAGCCGCTACTGGTCCAGGTTTCGAAGGCGGGCGAGGGGACCGTGGAAGTGAAGGAGCCGGCCCAGCGCGAGCCGGCCGCCGTCCAGGACCACGCCTCGGCGACGCCCTTCAGCCCGGTGACGCTCAGCCTGGATGGGGAGTGGGAGCTGGCGTTCTGCGAGAAGGGTGAGGGTCCGCCGAAGGAGGGCTGGCGGCGGGTGACGGTCCCGGGAACGGTCCACACGCAGTGGCTCGACCCGTCGAAGATCTACTCGCATGAGGCGGAGTGGCTCAGCTACAAGGAGTGGTGGTACCGGCGGACGGTGAATGTCCCGGACGCCTGGCGCGACCGGCGGTTGCGGCTCCAGTTCGACGCCACCGACTACTACGCCGATACCTACGTCAACGGCGAATACGTCGGCCGGCACGAGGGCTACATCGACCCATATGAATATGATGTGACCGGGCGGCTGCACACCGGGGCGAACGAGGTGATGGTCCGGGTGTGGACGCCGGTCAGCTACTACTGGCGGCACCGGCCCTACACGATCAAGGGCGCCTACGGGGCCGTCGATCAGAAGCCGGACGATATCACCGCGCTGGGGATCACACGGTCGGCGCGGATTGTCGCCGGAGACCGGGCCGTGATCCGCGACGTGGCGGTGAATACGCGCCTGGATGGGGCGGCGGGCGTGGTCGAGGTCACGGTGGCCGCGGAATTGCCGGCCGATAGCCAGTACCGCTGGGAGGTATCGCTTGCGCCGCGGAACTTTTCCTCAAGCGAACGCTACCAGGTACGCGCGGAGGCCGGCGCGGACCCGCAAACGCTCGCGATTCGCGTCGAAAAGCCGCATCTGTGGTGGACGCGGGATCATGGCCTGCCGAACCTGTACACGCTCGAGGTGCGCCTGATCGATGGCTCCGGGCGAGCGGTGGACGGGCGCACGATGGCGGCCGGCATCCGCGAGATCGAGAAGATCGGCTGGGACTTCTACCTGAACCGGAAGCGGATGTTCATCCGGGGCACCAACTACTACGATGTCATCTACATGTCGACCATGAACCGCGCCTCCTACGAGCGCGATTTGAAGCTCATGATCGGCATGAACATCAACATGATCCGGCTGCACTGCCACTTCAGCAAACCGGAGTTCTACGACATCGCCGACGAACAGGGCATCCTCATCTGGCAGGACTTTCTGGAGGCCTGGTATCCGCATGACGTCGCTTTCGCCCAACGCGCCGCCGCCCTTTATGACAACCATGTGCGCTATGTCCGCAATCATCCTTCGGTGGCGATCTGGATCACTAGCGACGAGGAAGACTTCACCAATTACCACCAGGTGACCAAGCACCTGGCGCCACGGCCCTTCTTTCTGGACCCGCAGCATCGGGCCGTACACCGCTCCACCGGGCGGTTCGGCGATTCGCACGTCTACCATGGCTGGTACAACGGCACGATCTGGCAGTACACCAGGATGACCGAAGCCTTCGTTTCCGAGCTGGGCGCCACGAGTTTGCCCAACTACGACACGTTGGTGAAGTTTATGGGCGATCAGTGGCCTATTCGGGACCACGAAGCGGAGTGGATCTGGCGGAAGTTGCAGATTCCCGAGGCCATGCGGGCCTGGGGGGATCCGGGCTCGATGTCCATGCGCGAGTATATTCCGCAAACGCAGGCTTACGTCGCCCGGCTGTTCCAGATCGCGCTCGAACGCATGCGGGAGCGCAAGGGCGAGGGCGCGGGCGGCGTGCTGCACTTCCACGCGCTCGATATCTGGCCTTCGGTCACCATGGCCGCGATCGACTGGGAACGGGTTCCGACCAAGGTCTGGGACACGGTCCGGCGCAGCTTTGAACCCGTCGCGGCGCTGTTTCAGTACGACCGCGACGTGTGGAAGCCGGGGGAGCGGTTCGCCTGCGGGCTGTGGGCGGTGAATGACCGGTGGACGGCGGTGAATGGCGCGAGCTTGCGGTGGACGATTGAAGACGCGACGGGGAAGGCGTTGAAGAGCGGGGCGATTCCGGTGTCGATGGCGGCGGATTCGGCGGCCCGCGTGGGGACGGCCGAGTGGGTGGCGGGCGCCGCTGGGGCGTACCGGCTACGGGCTGGAATTGTCGGAGCTGACGGGGCGGCGGTTTCGGAGAATCTGTATGAGTTCGCGGTCCGGTAAGTTGGGCGAGTGGCCTTCCATCGCGCTCGCGATGCTGTCGCTGTCGATCGGGTGGGGCATCCGCGGCAACTTCGGGCATGAGTTCGGCGCGATGATGCCCGGGTTGCTGTGCGCGGTGGCCGTCGCCCTGTGCTCGGCGCGGCGGGATTGGCGGGAACGGGTCCTCTACTTCGGCTTCTTTGGGTCCATCGGGTGGGGGTTCGGCGGGTCCGTCGCCTATATGCCCACCATGAGCTACGCACAGAGCGGACACCTGCCCACGCAGCTTTATGGCTGGTTCAGCGTCTTCGTGGTCGGGTTCCTGTGGGCTTCCATGGGCGGCGCGGGAACGGCCTACGCCGCTGTCGAAACGCGGGAGCGGCTGACCGCCGTGTTCCGGCCCTTCTGCTGGGTGCTGGCCGCCTGGACCATCGAATACTTCATCGGCGAGCGGCTGGAAGGGCTGTTCGCTTCGGGCTTCGACTCGACCGACCTGCGGCAGGATAACCCGTTCTATTGGCTCGACAGCGAGTGGATGGAGGCGAATTGGGCCCTGCTGGGGCTGGGGCTTTACGAACTGTGGGACCGACGGTTCAAGGACATCCACTGGATGGCCGCTTTCGGCGCGGCGGGCGCCGCCGTGGGCTGGGCGCTTCAGGCCGGGCTTCGAGTGACGGGACTGTTGGGGCCGATGCTGGCCTTTCTGGTGCGGCCGCTGGGCGACCCCACCGCTATCAGCCGCGCCACCGGGCAGCCGATTGGCGACGCCCCGTTCATGACCAACTGGCCGCAGATCTTCACGCAGTTGGGCGATCACTTCGGCTGGACGATGGGTCTGATCCTGGGCGTCGCCGTGTTCTTCTGGCGCTATGGGCGCTGGGCGAACGGCGCCTCGCTAATCCTGCACATCGTCATCGGCAGCTATGTGGTGTTTCTGCTGTTGCCGGTGCTGGGCGCGTGCTGGGCGGGCGGGGTCGGCGGCATACGGTTGCAGCCTCCGCGCGGCGACAGTTGGGCCAACATCCTGGGGTGCTTCGCCGGGACGCTGGTGTACGTGTTCCGTAACCGGCTGCAGCCGGTGGCGTATGTCTCCATCATGTCGGGCTTTTTCGGCGGGCTGGGCTTTGTGGCGGCGGAGTTCGTCAAGATCCTGGCCGTCGCGCCGGGCAATCCCGTCATCAGCCAGGATGCGACGTGGCTGGCCCGCTGGGCGCACTGGCATTCGTCGAACTGGCACAGCCTGATCGCCGAACAGGGCGTCGGGCTGCTGTATGGCCTGGCGATCGTACTGCCGATGGCGATGCTCGCGCGGCGGCTGCCGATTGCGCCCGAGGAGGCGCGCGTCCACCGCTGGACCGAGGGCTTTTCCGTCTTCTTCGCTTTCGGAGTCCTACTCTACGTGAACATGGTGAAGAACGTGGAGGACTGGACGCGGGTCCGCGACGGCCATTCCGCGCTGCCGGCGTTCATGAAGGCTCCGCTGATCCCGCAGATCGAGCTTTCGGCGCTGGGCTGGTTCAACCTCACCTACCTGCTGATGGCCGCGTGCCTGGCGGGGATGTTGTGGATGCACTATCGCCGCCGGCTGGAGTTCGTGCCCGCCTCCTGGACCGGCAAAGGCCAACTGTTCTACCTGCTGTTCCTGTGGGCCATTCTGGTTATGAACTGGGAGCGGGCCGTGGTAGCCTTTAACGAAAAGCGGCTCGACACCGAGTGGATCCTGTTCGTGAACGGTGTGATCGCTTCGTGGCTGATCGCTTGTTTCGTAAGGGCCCAGGATCGCGCTGACGATCCCCAGCCCGCGTCCCTGCGGCCCCTGGCCCGCAAGACCCTGTTGGCCGGAGCGTGCGCACTCCTGGCCGCAACCGTAATCTTCACCGCCGTGCACCGTTCCCTGTACAACGGCCAGC
This sequence comes from Acidobacteriota bacterium, assembly GCA_018268715.1. Lineage (GTDB taxonomy): Bacteria > Acidobacteriota > Terriglobia > Bryobacterales > Bryobacteraceae > TMP-7. Next base: position 154,227 of record JAFDVZ010000002.1, read on the forward strand.
GCGACGGATTCGGAGGCAGGAACCTCCGTTTCGGACCCGATGCGGACTGGCGGACGGCGCCGACATTGCTTCATCACCGGCATCCCTAATGAATCCGATGTGATCGATCGGGTTGGTCCCATTTGACAGCCTCTTCGTTCAGAGTTACACTCAATCGCAGTTTTTCAACATGGGTCTGAGAATTACGGAATTGCGTTTCAATTTATTGACAGTCCGCTTAAACCTGTTTCGACAGGTGGACCTGGAGTGCTTCACCGCATGAGAACCCACAGCAAAGTCGCGATATCCCTGCTCCTGCCCGCCGCGCTCAGCGTGTTCGGCCAGGAATACCGTGCGACGCTCAGCGGCGACGTCACCGACCCGACCGGCGCTTCCGTCGCCGGCGCCAAGGTGATTGCTCGCAGCGTGGAACGGAACGTTCCATACGAAGGCGTCACGAACTCGACCGGCCGCTATGTGATTCAGTTCCTGCTCCCCGGCTCCTATACGGTGACGGTGGAACAGCCGGGATTCAAGAAGTACCTGCGCGAGGGGCTGGTGCTGCTCGCCTCCGATAAAGCCGTTGCCGATATCAAGCTGGAAGTCGGTGCGACGGCCGATTCGGTGACGGTGACGGCCGATGTCTCCGCGCTGCAAACCGAGTCGGCCACGCGCCAGGCCACCATCGAGAACAAGATTCTCGAGCAGGTGCCGTCGGGCGGCCGCAACATTTACGCGCTTGAATATAACGAGCCGGGCGTGCTGAAGACGAGCACGTACTGGGGCTCCATGGAGCTGTATGCGTTCGGCAACGTGAACGGCGTGGCCATCAGCGGCGGCAAGCAGGGCGAGAACGAAACGGTGCTCGACGGGGTGACCAACACCAAGAGCGACCGCGGCGTGGCCTTTGTCCCGAATATCGCCGCGACGCAGGAATTCACCATCCAGACCAACTCCTACGACGCGCAGTTCGGGCGCGTGGGCGGCGGCGTGATGATGATCAACCTGAAGTCGGGCGCGAACCAGTTGCACGGACAGTTGTACGAGTTCTTCAAGAACGATAAGTTCCGCACGGGCGAATGGAACGACAACGCCAACGGCCTGGAAAAGACGCCCTTCAAGAACAACACGTTCGGCTTCGAAGTGGACGGGCCGGTGTTTATCCCGAAAGTCTACGACGGCCGCAACAAGATGTTCTTCATGCTGTCGCTCGAGGGCCTGCGGGAGCACAACCCGGGCAGCCCGGTGGGCACGAACCTGCCGCAGCCGTCGCAGTTGACGGGCGACTTTTCGAAGCTGAACAACGGCACGAGCACGGTGGCGATCTACGATCCGCTGACCACCACCCTGGGCGCCGACGGCAAGACGTACAGCCGCACAGTGTTCCCAGGCAACATCATCCCGTCGAGCCGGATCAGCGCCGTGGCGGCGAAGATCGCATCCTTCTATCCGACACCGAACCGGCCGGGCGTGGGCGCGATGCTGACCAGCAACTATGAGAAGCTGCTGCCATCGACCAACAGCTATGATTCGTGGCTCGGCAAGATGGACTATGTGTTCAACGAGAAGAGCCGCGTCAGCTTCCATTACGGCCAGACGCCGTGGTTGAACTACTCGAAGCTGGTGTGGGGCAACAACGCCGCCGAACCCAGCACGGAGTGGCCTTCGACGCGCATCCCGCGCACCTGGGCGGCGGACTGGACCTACACCGTCACGCCGGCCATGGTGTTCAACCTGCGCGCCGGCCTGGGCCGCTACGAAGGACAGGGCGGCAACACGTTCGGCAACAACTTCGACCCGACCACGCTGGGCTTCCCGAGCGCGCTGGTGTCGCAGTTCCGCCGCGGCGTGTACCCGCGCTTCAACATCGACGGCTATTCGCCGATCGGATCGTCGGGCGTGTACAACTACTCGACGCAGGACGTTTACAGCCTGCAGCCGAACATGAGCTGGTCGCGCGGCAAGCACCTGCTGAAGTTCGGCGCCGAGTTCCGCCGTTACAACGACACGTCGAACAATCCGGGGCTGGCGAGCGGCCAGTATAACTTCAGCACGCTGTGGACGCAGGCCAATCCGTTCCAGGCCGACGCCAATTCGGGCAACGGCTTCGCCACCTTCCTGCTGGGCTATCCGACCGGCGGCAACGTGGACAACAACGTGAGCCCGGCGTTCCGCTCCCACTACTACGCGCTGTTTTTGCAGGACGACTTCAAGGTGAGCCCGAAGCTGACGTTGAACCTGGGCCTGCGGTGGGATTATGAGACGCCTCGCACGGAGCGCCACAACCAGATGATCGGCGGATTCGCGTTCAACCAGGCGAGTCCGATCGCGGCGGCCGTGAAGGCGGCCGATGGAGCTTCGAACTGCCCCGCCTGCGCGGCGGGATTGACCGGCGGCCTGCTCTACGCGGGCAGCGGCGGGCTTTCGAGCTACGCCTTTGAACCGAAGAAGTCCGACTTCCAGCCTCGCATCGGCGCGGCCTACCGCTTCAGCGACAAGCTGGTGTTCCGCGGCGGTTATGCGTTGAGCTATCTGGGGCAGAACTCGAATGGTCCGCAGACGGGGTATAGCCAGTCGACCTCGCTCGTGAGTTCGCTGGACGGCAACCTGACGCCGGCGGTGACGCTGAGCGATCCGTACCCCGCCAAGATCTTCCCGAGCGGGCTGCTGAAGCCGGTGGGCGCGGGCAACGGGCTGTCCACCAACCTGGGCACCAGCGTGACGTTCCAATACCGGGACCGGGCGCTGCCGTACTCGCAGCAGTATTCGGCGGGATTCCAGTATCAGCTTCCGGGCAACTGGGTGGTGGACGCTTCCTATGTGGGCAACATCACCAAGCGGCTGCCGGTCAGCCTGGCGTTGAACTTCATTCCTGCCAGCGTGCTGACCAGCCTGCCGGTGGACCAGCGCAGCGCCTACTTCACCAAGGCCGTGACCAATCCGATGAAGGGCCTGTTGCCCGGCACGGGGTTGAACGGCGCGACGGTGCCGATGCAACAGTTGCTGTACGCCTATCCGCAGTATTCGGGCGTGACGGAGACCGATGTGCCGATCGGGTCGCAACGTTATGACGGGTTGCAGATGAAGGTCAGCCACCGGTTGGCGAAGGGTCTGACCATGACCGCTTCGTTCACCGCTTCGAAGACCTTGCAGCGGCTGAATGTGCTGAACGCGCAGGATGCGAATTTGCAGGACATTCTGTCGACGCCGCTCGAAAAGCGGCTGACGCAGTACGATGTGCCGAAGCAGTTCTCGCTGATCGGTTCCTACGATCTGCCGGTGGGCCGCAACCGCACGTTCGGCCGCGATATGAACAAGTGGCTGGACGCGGTGGTGGGCGGCTGGACGGCCTCGGGCGCGTGGAACTCGCATTCGGGCTTCCCGATTCCGTTCCCGAACGCGGCTCCGCTGAGCGCCGGCACGGCCAAGTGGAGCGATTCGCAACGCGACGAGTACGCCCGCCAGCACGGCGACGCGCAGTTCGACGTAACCAACGATCCGTACTTCAACATCACGAAGTTCCCGACCAAGGCGCAGGCCTCGTTCACGCTTCGCAACTTCCCGACGTACTTCCCCGATGTGCGCACCCGGCCGATGAATATCGGCGATGTGTCGCTGTCGAAGACGTTCTCGTTGAAGGAGCGGATGAAGCTGGAGATCCGCGCCGACGCGCATAACGTGGGCAACTTCCCGTGGTTCTCAAAGGCGGTGAGCTACACCAATAACGTGACCAGCTCGCAGTTCGGCTTCCTGGAGAACGACGAGGAGAACGAACAACGCATCATTGTGTTTGTGGCGAAGATCGTGTTCTAAGTGGGTGAGAAAGGGCGTGGGGCGGGCTTCGGTCCGCCCCACCATCGTATGGCGATCAAACTCCTTCGGCTGGCTGCTGTTTCCCTCCTGTTTCTCGCCGCGGGCTTCTCCGCGGATATCCCCCGCATCGAAGACATGAAGGGCAAGACGATTCTGCTCTTCACGCCGCATCCCGACGATGACGCCTTCTGCTGCGGCGGCACGCTGGCGCTGCTGACGCGGAATGGCAACAAGGTGTACGTCGTGCTGTACACCAATGACGACAAGGGCTCCTACGATCCGGATATGACCAGCGAGCGGCTGGCGCGCATCCGCAAGTCCGAGGAAGAGGCCGGCAACCGGATTGTCGGCGTCGCGCCGGATCATCTGATCTGGCTGGGACATCACGACGGGATGCTTGAGTATGTTGACAGCAAGGCGCTGGTGGAGCAGGCGACGGCCGTCATCCGCAAGTACCGGCCGGATGTCGTGATGATGCCCGATCCCGGCCCCGATTACGTGCGCTGGCATAAGACGGACCATCGCATGGCGGCGATGAATACGCTGGACGCGGTGCGGGCGGCCGAGTGGCACCTGTACTTCCCGAACCAGAAGCTGCAGCAGGGGCTGGAGCCGTGGCGCGTGCCGGAGCTGCTGTTTTTCTACGTGCTCGAGAAGGACGCCAACGTGTGGGTGAACATCGATCCGGTGATGGATAAGAAGCTGGACGCTTCGCTGTGCCATGTCAGCCAGTTCGAGCCGGGCGTGCATAAGTACCGGCCGGACTGGCGCGCCGAGGATCGCAAGAAGGCCGCCGATGAGGTGCTGTCGATGCTGCGCAAGCGCGACGGGCACTACGTCGAATCGTTCCGCTGGGCGACCGATTTCAACCAGTACTGAGGCGGAAGGGCTTCAGCTCGACGAGCAGGATTCCGGCCAGGATCAGCACCGCTCCGAAAGTGGCGCGCGCGGTCAGCGTTTCGCCCGCGACCAGGAACGACGTGATCCAGGCGAAGACCGGTTCGAGCGCGAAGATCAGGGCCGTGCGGGTGGGCGTGGTGAACTGCTGCGCCCAGCTCTGAATCGAGAAGGCCAGCGCCGTCGCAAGCAGGCTGGTGACGCCGAGCGCGGCGACGACTCCGGTGGTGAGCACGAAGCGCGGAGTTTCCACCCACCAGAACGTCAGCGCGCCGATCACCGCGCCGGTGGCGATCTGATTCACCGCCAGCGTCTCATAGGACATCGTGCCCGAGAAGTGGCCGAGCACCAGGATGTGGGCGGCGTAGGCCACCGTGCAGCCGAGCACCAGCAGGTCTCCGACGCCGATGGAGAGGCTGAAGGAGTTGAGCGTCATCATCGCCATTCCAACGGCCGAGGCGATGACGCCCGCGGCTTCGGATAACTGCGGCATGCGGCGGCGCAGGATCGCGTTGAACACCGGCACCAGCACGATGTAGAAGCCGGTGATGAAGCCCGCCTTGGCCGCCGTGGTGTAGCGCAGACCCATGGTCTGCAGCACGTATCCGCTGAACAGGCAGAAGCCGACCAGGGCGCCGATGGCGAGTTCGCGCTTCCGATTGCGCGGGAAGTGCGAGCCGCGGCCGCGAAAGACGAACCACAGGGCGATGGCCGCGAGCGCGAACCGCAAGGTCAGGAACAGCATGGTGGAGACGGCGTTCAGCGCCTCCTTCACCAGGACGAAGGTCGCGCCCCAGATCAGGCAGACGCCGGTCAGGGCCAGGTCGGCTTTCCAGCGCTGGCTCATCCGATTTCGCGGGCCAATAGGTGGAGGGCCAGCAGGATTCGCCGCAAGCCGAATTCGCGGCCGTCGGGATGGAACCATTCGGCGGGAGTGTGCGCGCCTCCGCCTTGTCCGCCGGCGCCGATGGAGACCGCGTTCAGGCCGAGCGACAGCGGGATGTTGGCGTCGGTGGACGCGCAGTCGAGCCGCGAGCGGATGGCCAGGTGCTGATCGACCGCTCGCATCACCGCCAGGATGTAGGCGCCGTCGGCGAGCTGGCCGCCGGGGCGGGATCCGATTTCCTTGATCCGGCCCGAGACCTTGCCGCCGGAAGCGCGCTCGTTCTCGACTTCGAGCGCCTTTTCGACGCAGGAGGTGAGGAACGAGGCGAGTTCGTTGATGCGGGCGGCGCTCTCGGAGCGGATGTCGATTTTGGCGCGCGCCTGGCTGGGGATCGAGTTGATGCTCGAGCCGCCTTCGACGACGCCGAAGTTGAAGGAGGTGCGGGGCGAGGAGCCGCCGTTCTGCCCCTTGTCGGTGAACAGCGTGATGGCGCGGCTCAACGCGTGGACCGGGTTGCCGATGCCGTAGTCGCTCCAGCTATGGCCGCCGGGGCCGGTGATGCTGACATCGAAGCGGCGGCTGGCGAGCGCTTGCCAGGTGATGTGGTCGGTGCTGGGACCGTCGAGGATCAGGAACGAGCGGATGCGCGCGGCGAGCGGGGAACGGCACAGGTAGCGCATGCCGCTCAGGTTGCCCTCGCCTTCTTCGCCGACGTTTGCCACCAGCGTCAACGGCACGGCGGGCCGCGTGGAGCCGGCGCGCAGGGCGGCCGCTATGGCCAACAGCGCGGCCAGTCCGGCGCCGTTGTCGGAAACGCCGGGACCGTGAAATGTTCCATCGGGGGTGACGTTCACGTCGTCGATGGAGCGCGGGCTGAGCACGGTGTCGAGATGGGCGGTGAGCGCGACGACAGGACCGTCGTAGCCGGGGTTCAGGTGCGCCACGACGTTGCCCGAACGGTCGAGTTGGGCGTCACAGCCGAGCGCGCGGAACTGTTCGAGCATCCACTCGGCGCGCTTCTGTTCGAAGAAGGTGGGGGCGGCGACGCGGCACAGTTGCAGGTGGCGCTCGTTGATCCACTGGCGCTCGCGCTGCACCCATTGAAGGCACTCGCGCACGGCGGGCTGCGACGCGAGTTCGGAGACCTCCGCGGAGGCGACGCCGTTTCGTGACTGTGGCTGGGGAGCGCCCATTCCTTCTGACCAGTGTAGCGTGGGGGATACAATTGGAGTCGCAAAATGCTCACATTGTCGCGGCCGGGCAGTGGATTCCGGCGCTGTGCGATCGTCCTCATCTGCCTGCTCCCGCTGCCAGCGGCCGAAATCGTCGTGACCTCCGGCTCGCGCGTCGTCATTGACGATCGTGAACCGCTCGCCCTCCGTAAGGCCGCCGCGGACCTGAGTTCCGACCTCGCGAAAACGCTCGGGACATCGGGCGCCCGGGGCCCATCCATCGTCGTGGCGCTCGACTTCAATCTGCCGTCGACGATCGCGCGCCCCCAGGCCGCTGAGGCGTCGCGCATCGTGGCGACGCGGTCGACGGTGGTGCTGACGGGGGCCGACACGCGCGGCGCCATTTACGCCGTGTACGAGTTCTCGCGCCGCTGGCTCGGCGTCGACCCGCTGTGGTTCTGGACGGACCATCCGCCCGCGCGCCGCCGCGACGTCCACCTGGAAGCCGGCGCGGTGATCGACATCCCACCGCCCGTGTTCCGGCGCCGCGGATGGTTCATCAATGACGAGGACCTGCTCACCGGATGGCGCCCGGGCGCGGCCGACGGAACGGGCATTTCGCTGGCGGCATGGGACCGCATCTTCGAGGCGCTGTTGCGCCTGCGTGGGAACATGATCGTGCCCGGCACCTTCATCTTCCCTGATGAGCCGCAGGTGCGCGCCGCCTCGGACCGCGGGCTCATCGTGTCCCAGCATCACATCGAAGTGCTCGGCGCGAACACGTGGCGTTGGCCGGAGGATCAGCCCTATTCCTTCGCCACGCATCCGGAGATTCTGTCGCGTGCGTGGCGCAATTCGATGCTCGGTTATCGGCCCGATCAGGAGGTCATCTGGACGGTAGGCTATCGGGGCCGTCACGATCGAGCTTTCTGGGAGGACGACCCGGGCATTCCGCCCACCGATGAGGCTCGCGCCGCCACGATTCGCCGCGCCATCGACCGCCAGATGGAGATCGTGCGCGCCGCGCGACGCGATCCGATGTTCATCATGAATGCGTGGGACGAGGCCGTTCCGCTCATCGAGAAGGGCCTGCTGAAACTGCCCGCCGGGGTGACCTTGGTGTGGCCCGACAACGGACACGGCGTCATTCGCGACGGCGGACGCATCGCGAAAGGGCAGGGGGTTTACTATCACACGGCGATGCACAATTTCGTCGCGAACCAGTTGACCGAGATGGTTCCGCTCGAGCGCATCGAACGCGAATTGACGCGGGCCGCGCGCGCCGGCGCCACCGAGTATCTGCTGGTGAACGTCAGCGACGTGCGTCCTTATCCGATGACCACGCGCGCCGTGATGGAGATCGGCGAGCGCGGCGCGGACTGGTCCGCCGCCAGTTATCTCGACCGTTGGTCCCGCGAGGAGTTCGGCGACAAAGCGGCCGCGGCGATCGCGGACTACTATCGCGCCTACTTCGCCGCCCCCGGCCGCTACGGCCCGGCCGAGCACCAAACCCTATCCGATACGGCCTATCAGAACTACCTGCGCTTCATCCTGGTTTCGATCATCAAGGGCAAGCCCGAACTCAGCGCCCGCTTCGTGCGCATCGCCGATTGGGACGCATGGCTGGCGCGCGTCACTCAGGCCGCAAGGGAGGCGGAGCCTCGCTGGGCCGCGGCGCGGGCGAAAGCCGGGAAGGCCGCCGCCCTCATCCCACCGGACCGCCGTCCATTCTTCCAATCGCACGTGTTGACGCAGTTGGCGATTCACGAACATTCCAACCGTGCATTGTTGTTGGGAGCGGAATCGAAAATCGAGGCGGCGATCGCGGAACTGGAGCAGGTGCTCGACGCGTTCAAGGCCGCCGAATACGGCCCCTGGAAGGGCTTCTACGAGGGAGACCGCTTCGATAACGTGCGCGAAACGCTCGCGCTGGCGCGGGCGGCGAAGGCGAAGCTCCAGGGGCGGCCGATCCCTGCGGGCCTGCGGGTGGAGGCGCTCCCGGTGGACCCGTACCACTGGATCAAGGCCTACCAGGGCAGGCGGCGCGTCGACGTAAGCGCGAGATAGCGAGCCGGCTCGCTCAGAAAAGAAAAACCCTCCGCGAGCCGCTCGAAATCAGGCTCGCGGAGGGTTTTGGATGGAAGCGGATTACGCCGCCGCGACCGCTTCGGCGTCCAGGACGCCCGCGATCGCGTGCAGCACGGAAGCGATGCGCACCGCGGCCAGGATCGTCTCTTCCGAAACGCCCTTGTCGCGAACCACCTTCTCGTGCGAAGCCGCGCACACGTGACAGTTGTTGATGGCGGAAACCGCCGTGCACCACAGCTCGAAGTCCACCGGATCCGAGCCGTGTCCACGAATGATCTGCATCCGCAACCGCGCCGGAATCGTCGCGTACTTCGAGTTATCGGTCATGTGCAGGAACCGGTAGTACACGTTGTTCATGCCCATGATCGCCGCCGCGGCCTTGGCTGCATCGAACGCCTGCGGCGTCAGATGCTGCTTCGCTTCGCCGAGAATAGCGGCCGTCACGTCCACGTTGCGGCTCGCCATCGCGCACGCCACAGCCGCGCCCCAGGTCTGCTGCTCCGTCAGTTCGACCTGCCGAAGCACGCTCGAAAGATTCAGCTTCAGATCCTTGGCGTACGCCGGCAGCTTCTCGCCTAACTGTTCGACGGTCATCCGACTTTGATCGTCGCCTCGCCCTTCTGCCAGTTGCAGGGGCACAGTTCATCGGACTGCAGCGCGTCGAGCACGCGGAGCACTTCCTGCGGGTTGCGGCCCACCGACAGATCGGTGACCATGACGAAACGGATGACGCCCTGCGGATCCACGATGAAGGTGGCGCGCTGCGCGACGCCGGCGCCGGGGTCCAGGATGCCGAGCGCGGTGGTCAGCTCATGCTTCACATCGGCCAGCATCGGGAAGGGCAGGTCCTTCAGGTCCGGGTGATGCGTGCGCCAGGCGTGATGCACGAACTCGGAATCCGTGCTGCCGCCCAGCACCTGCGCGTCGCGATCGGCGAATTCCTTGTTGGCCTTGCCGAAGGCCGCGATTTCAGTCGGGCACACGAAGGTGAAATCCTTCGGCCAGAAGAAATAGACTTTCCACTTGCCTTCGAAATCGTTGTTGGTGATTTCCTTGAAGGCGCTCTTCATATCCAGGGCCACGGTCGCCGTGACCGAGTAGGCGGGGAACTTCTGTCCAACTCCAAGCATGTTTGTGATTGGCTCCTATGTCGTTAAAGATGACTGCTGTTTGGCGCACGATGCGCAAATCCCGATGAACTCCACGTTCTGGCGCTCCAGCCGGAACCCGCGGGGCAAGCGTCCCGTGTAACTCGCCGGCGCGACGTCCGGCTCGTCCAGGTCCACGATGTTACGGCACACGCGGCACACTAGATGATGATGCGGCTCCAGTCTCGCGTCAAGCCGCAGGGATCCGTGATGCAGGCTGACCTCGTTCAGCATCCCCGCTTCGAGAAACGTCTTGATGTTCTTGTAGACGGTGCCGAGCGAGATCGAAGGGATCCGCGCGCGTACGGACTCGTAAATCGCCTCGGGCGTGGGATGGTCCTTGGCCGTCACCAGCGCCTGATAGATGACCTGCCGCTGATGCGTGCAGGCGAGGCCGTGACGCTGCGAGAGGTCGCGGAACATCGCCGTAAAGTCGCCGGACGACTGGGTCATCTGAACCCATTACACGATAATTATTATCGTTTGTCAACTATTATCGTTCGGTAGCGCTTCTGAAACGGGACCCTAACGCGACGTCGCCTCCCCTTCCAGCAACTGCCGCGACCGCGACTTTGTCGCCCGCCCCTCGATCCACAGCCGCAACCCCGTGGGCAGCTTCGGCAGCAGAAACGCAACCAACTTGTACTGCCACCCCGGCACCACGAACAGCTTCCCGCGATCGAGCCCCCGTAGCGAGGCGTCCACCACATCCTCCGCCGTCAACCACACGCTCTTCGGCCCCAGCCTCTCTCGCTTCACGCCCAGCACATCGTGAAACTCTGAATAGGTGTAACCCGGGCACAACGACTGCACCTTCACCGCGGAATTCGCCGCCTTCAACTCAAGCGCCAGCGTTTCCGTGAAGTACGCCATCCACGATTTCGTCGAGCAGTAGCTGGCATTGCCCGCGCTGCGAACGAACGAGGCGATGGAGGCCACGTTGATCACGCCGCCCCGCCCGCGCGCCGTCATCCCGCCCAGCGCCGCGTGCGTCAATTGCATGGTGGCCATCACGTGAACCCGGTGCATGGACTCCTGGCTTTCCAGGCTCGCCGTCCAGAACAACCCTTTCGTGCCGAACCCCGCATTGTTCACCAACAGCTCCAAGCGCGGCTCGGCGCCCAGCTTCGCCGCCAGCGTCTTCACGGCGGAGTCGTCGGCCAGGTCCGCCGCCACAATCTCGCACGGCGTTCCCAACTCGGCGGCCAACTGCTCCAGCCGCTCCCGCCGCCGCGCCACAAGGATCAGATCGTGCGTCGCCGCCAGTCGTCGAGCAAACGTCGCGCCGATGCCGCTCGACGCGCCCGTGATCGCGGCCACCGGCCTAGCCACGCTGGACCCCCTTGCGCCGGGCCGGCTTCTTCTTCGATGCCCCACGCTGGGCCGCCGCCACTGCCGCCCGCCCCCAATCGAGCAGCACATCGCGATCCTCAAAGAACTCCGGCGGAGGCGTGTAATAACTCATGGTGTCGGCCCGGTCCGCATAGGGCTGGAAGGCCTTCAAACCGGCCGCTTCAAAGCGTGGCCGCGTCTCGGCATCGGCCTTCAGATAGAGCACATTGTCCGCGATCAGCGCGAACGGAAGCCCCCCGCAATACAACATGTGGCCGCCGAACATCGCGCGCGTCGCGATGTCGCCCAGCGGTGCGCACTGCTCCACGATGAACTCCACGTACTCCGCCCTGTTCCTCATCCCCTACCTTTCAAAATCGATGAATCCCTGCTCCACATCGACATCGCACAGCCTGACACGAATCGTATCGCCAACGTCGAGCCCGTGCTCGCCCCGCATCAGCCGTCCCTCCACCGGCGGATTCACCACGCGCACGAACACGCCCTTGGGACGAACGCCCGTCACCACTGCGTCGAAGCTCTCGCCGATGCGCCCGGCCAGCGCCACGGCGGCCAGACGTTTGTTCATGGTGCGCTCCACCTTGCGGGCCGCATCTTCTTTCAATGTGCAGTTTCGAGCGATGGCGGCCAGTTCGTCCTCCGAGTACGGCGGCGCCGCCCGGTCGATCGCCGCCTTCACCAGCCTCTGCGTCACGACATCGGCAAAGCGCCGGTTGGGCGCGGTGGAGTGCGTGTAATCATGCGTGGCGAGCCCGAAGTGCCCATCGCCATCCTCGCCCGGACGCACCATCACGTACTCGCCCGGCCCCATCAACTTCATCACCGCCAGCGAAACATCGGCGTAATGCAGCGGATCGGCCGCGCGCCGTTCAACCAAAAATGCCGACAGCGCCCGCGAATCCGCCTCCTCCGGCAACCGGCAGCCATTCCGCCGAGCCAGCTCCACAATGCGCGGCCACCGCTCCGGCGACCTCACCACCCTGCGAATCGACGCCACGCCCGCCGCCTCCAGCGTCCGCGCCATCACCTGATTCGCCGCCACCATGAAATCCTCAATCAGCGCGCTCGCCCGATTCTTGCGCCGCACGCCGATGCCTTCCACCTTCCCATCACTCACAATCGGCCGGCTCTCCACGCGTTCGAACTCCAGCGCGCCCGCCTCGCGCCGGCCCATCCGCAGCGCCGCGGCCGCCTCGTCCTGCCAGCGCAACTGCGACTCCAGGCCGGGCCACGCCGCCACCTTCTTGGGAGCCTCCGCCGACCCTTCCAGCCACGGCCCAACGCCCTCATAAGTCAGTTGCGCCCGATTTCGAACCAGCGCCCGATACACCTCCACCCGCGTGACGCCGCCCCGCGCGTCCACCACGAAGTCCATCACCACGGCCACCCGATCCTGTCCTTCATTTAAGGAGGTGATGCCGGTGGACAGCTCCGAGGGCAGCATCGGGAAGGTCCGCACATGCGTGTACACCGACGTAGTCTGGCTCCGCGCATGCGCATCGATCGCCGATCCTGACGCCACCGTAGCGTCCACATCGGCGATTCCCACCCTGACCCGAACTCCTTCTGCGGTCCGCTCGGCGACCTCAATCTGATCCAGATCGCGCGAGGTCTCATTGTCGATCGAGGACCAGAGGAAGGCGCGTAAATCGCGTACACTGTACGCGTCAACTGCCGGCCGCCGGACGATTTCTTCCACTTCTTTCGCGATTTCCGGCGGAAAATCGGGCGAAAAGCCCTCGTGAATCATCTCCGCCCGAGCGCTCGCCGCCAGGTCGAATCCGTTGTCGGACATCGCTCGAAGCCTAACACGCGGCGCAGGTGGCGCGCGACGCTCGCCGCAGCAAACATGCAGCAAAACCGGCGTCTTGAGTTACCACCGTTAAGCACCTTACGGTCGTAAACTCGACAAGCCACCATTACGTTTTGAATCGCGGTAAACTTCACGCTGGGATTGGACTAATGAATACACTACGCAGTGTCGCCATTCTCGGGGCCGGCACCATGGGTTCGCGAATCGCCGCGCACTTTGCCAACGCTGGCATCCCCGCAGTCCTCTTGGACATCGTTCTTCCCGACCAGCCCAATCGCAACGCCGCCGCGATGAAGGGCATCGAGAATGCCGCCAAACAAAAGCCCGCCGGGTTCTTTATCGACAGCGCCGTTCCCCTGGTAAAGCCCGGCAATTTCGATGACAACCTGGATTGGTTGTCGCAGTGCGATTGGATTATTGAAGCCGTCGTCGAGAACCTGAAACTGAAGCGCGACCTGTGGTCCCGCGTCGACAAAGTCCGCAAGCCCGACGCCATCCTCTCCACCAACACCAGCGGCATCCCGCTCGCGCAGATCGTCGAAGGCTTCTCCGACAGCTTCCGCAAGCAGTTTCTCGGAACGCACTTCTTCAACCCGCCCCGCTACCTGCACCTGCTCGAGCTCATCCCCGGCCCCGACACCGATCCCGCCGTGCTCGACTTTGTGGCGAAGTTCTCCGATCGCCATTTAGGCAAAGGCGTCGTCCCCTGCAAGGACACGCCGAACTTCATCGCCAACCGCATCGGCAGCTTCGTCGGCGCCACGGTGCAGAAGGTCATGATGGAGGGCGACTACACGATCGAAGAGGTCGACGCGCTGACCGGTTCCCTGATCGGTCTGCCCAGCACCGCCAGCTTCCGCCTCCTTGATCTGGTGGGCCTCGACGTCTGGCAATTCGTCGGCGAAAACCTGTACCACGCCGTCCCCAACGACCCCTGGCGCGACCGCTTCATGATGCCCGAGTTCCACAAGAAGATGATCGCCAACAAGTGGCTCGGCGATAAGACGGGACAAGGCTATTACAAGAAGGTGGGCAAGGGCGAGGATCGCCAGATCTTCGCCATCGACTGGAAGACGCTCGAGTATCACCCGGTCGCCAAGCCCAAGTTCCCCGCCACCGAAGCGGCCAAGCAGATTGAGGATCTCCCCACCCGCCTGCGCACGCTGGTGGCCGGCAAGGACCGAGCCGGCGAGTTCCTGTGGAAGGTCTTCAGCGACATCTTCCTCTACTCCGCCTCCATGGTCCCCGAGATCTCGGACCGCATCGTCGAGATCGATCGCGCCATGCGCTGGGGCTACGCGCACACCTTCGGCCCCTTCGAACTGTGGGACGCGCTCGGCTTTGAAGCGGTCTGCAAGCGCATCGAATCGGAAGGCCGCGCGCTGCCCGACAACATCAACCGCGTGCGCGACGCCGGCGCCAGGTCGCTCTACCGCTACGCCGACAAGGACGGCCAGCCCAAGACGCAGTACATCGACCTGTCGAAGATCGAATACCGCGACCTTGAGGACCGCCCCGGCATCATCCAACTCCAGGACGTCAAGCGCGCCCGCGGCGTCGTGAAGGAGAACCCCGGCGCATCGTTGATCGACCTGGGCGACGGCGTGCTCTGCTGCGAATTCCACAGCAAGATGAACACCGTCGGCGAGGATGTCGTGCGCATGCTGCAAGCCGGCATCGACGAAACCGCGCGCAACTTCGAGGCCATGGTGGTCGCCAACCAGGGCGACAACTTCAGCGTCGGCGCGAACCTCATGATGGTGCTGATCGCGGCCATGGAAGGCGAGTGGGACGAGCTGAACACCATGATCCACGCCTTCCAGCAGGTGAACATGGCGTTGAAGTACGCGCCGAAGCCGGTGGTGGTGGCGCCGTTCTCGCGCACCCTCGGCGGCGGCTGCGAAATCACGCTGCACGGCGCCCGCGCGCAGGCCTCCGCGGAGACCTACATCGGTCTGGTGGAAGTGGGCGTCGGCGTCATCCCCGGCGGCGGCGGCTGCAAGGAACTGCTTGCGCGACTCAAGGATCCGCGCAAGGTCTTCGAACTGATCGGGTTCGCCAAAGTGGCCACCAGCGCGGAGGAGGCGAAGAAGCTCGGCCTGCTGAACCGCACCGACCGTATCTCGATGAACCCCGAACGGCTCATCGGCGACGCCAAGGATCTGGCGCTCTCGCTCGCCACCGACTACGTGCCCGGCGTGCCGCGCACCGACATCAAGGTGGGCGGCGACTCCGTGCTCGCCATGTTGAAGGTCGGCGCCTGGACCGCCCATCAGGGCGGCTACATCAGCGATCACGACCTGTTGATCGCCAACAAGCTCGCCTACATTCTGTCGGGCGGCAATCTCACCGGAGAGCACCAGGTCTCCGAACAATATCTGCTCGATCTGGAGCGTGAAGCCTTCCTCAGCCTCTGCGGCCATCCGAAGACGATGGCCCGCATGCAGCACATGCTCAAGACCGGGAAACCGCTGCGGAACTAACAAGGGAACCAGGGGAGACAGATCACATGCAAGAAGCCGTTATCATCGATTGCCTGCGAACCGCCATCGGCAAGGCGCCGAAAGGCTCGCTCCGCAACACCCGGCCCGACGACATGGCCGCCGCGGTCATCAATGAGTTGTTCAACCGCTATCCCCAGGCGCCCAAGGAGGAAGTGGACGACGTCATCCTGGGCTGCGCCATGCCGGAAGCCGAACAGGGCATGAACGTGGCCCGCGTGGCCGCCATGCGCGCCGGCCTTCCCGACATCGTGCCCGCCGTCACCGTCAACCGTTTCTGCTCATCGGGCCTGCAATCCATCGCCATGGCCGCCGATCGCATCCGCGCCGGATCCGCGCAGTTCATCCTGGCGGGCGGCGCCGAATCGATGAGCATGGTCCCCATGACCGGCCACAAGTTCGCGCCGAACCCGCTGCTGGTGGACACCTACCCGCAGATCTACATGGGCATGGGACTCACCGCGGAACAGGTCTACCGCAAGTACGGCATCGGGCGCGACAAGGCCGACGCCTTCGCCCTCCGCAGTCATCAAAACGCGCTGAAGGCCCAGTTTGAAGGCAAATTCGACAACGAGATCGTCCCGCTTGAAATCTCCACGACGACGCTCAACGGCGCCGGTAAGCCGAAGACGTCGACCATGACGTTCAAGAAGGATGAAGGTCCGCGCGCCGACTCGACGCTCGAAGCGCTCGCCAAGCTGAAGCCTGTCTTCCACGCGCAGGGCACGGTGACGGCCGGCAATTCGTCGCAGACCAGCGACGGCGCGGCCATGTCCATCGTGATGTCGGAAAAGCGCGCCCGGGAGCTCGGCCTGACTCCCAAGGCCCGCTTTGTCAGCTTCGCGGTGGGCGGCGTCCCGCCGGAGATCATGGGCATTGGACCGGTGGTGGCCATCCCCAAGGCGCTGGCGCTGGCCGGCCTGAAACTCGACCAGATTGATGTGATCGAATTGAATGAAGCTTTCGCGGTGCAGGCGCTGGCCGTCATCGAGCAGACCGGCCTGAACCCCGACAAGGTGAACGTGAATGGCGGCGCCATCGCGCTCGGGCATCCGTTGGGATGCACCGGCGCGAAGCTGACAGCCACGCTGCTGCGCGAGCTGGAGCGCCGGAACGCCAGATACGGCATGGTGACGATGTGCATCGGAGGCGGCCAGGGAGCCGCCGGCATTTTCGAGAGGATGTAACTCGACGAGGTAATCTATGGCGACTACAACGTTTCCTATTGCCAAGCCAAAAGGCGGCGCCTTCTTACTCGAACAGCGCCAGCCTCACGAAGTCTTCACCCCCGAAGACTTCACGGACGAGCATCGAGCCATAGGCCGCGCGACGGCCGAGTTCTTTGCCAAGGAAGTGGCGCCCCACCTGGACACCATACAGTATGAGGATAAGAGCGTCGCCGTGGGCATCATGCGCAAGTCCGGCGAACTCGGCCTCACGGGCGTCATCATCCCCGAAAAGTTCGGCGGAATGGAGATGGACCTCACGTCCATGATGATCGTCGGCGAGAACATCGCCGGCGACGGCTCCTACGCCGGATGGCACGCCGCGCACACCGGCATCGGCACGCTGCCCATCCTCCTGTTCGGCACGGAAGAGCAGAAGGCCAAATATCTGCCCAAGCTCGCCAGCGCCGAGTGGGTGGGCGCCTATTGCCTCAGCGAACCGCAGGCCGGCTCCGACGCGCTCGCCATCAAGACCCGCGCCGAGCTGTCGCCCGACGGCAAGCACTACATCCTGAACGGGCAGAAGATGTGGATCACCAACGGCGGCTATGCCGACCTGTACACCATCTTCGCCAAGATCGACGGCGAGAAGTTCACCGCCTTCATCGTCGAACGCAGCTTCCCCGGCGTGCAGCCTGGCGCCGAGGAGAAGAAGATGGGCATCCGCGGCAGTTCCACCACGCCCATCTTCCTCGACAACGTGAAGGTGCCCGTCGAAAACGTGCTCGGCGAAATCGGGCGCGGCCACATCATCGCCTTCAACATCCTGAACCTCGGCCGTCTGAAGCTGGGCCCGCTCGCCATCGGCGGCTGCAAGGATGTCATCGCCATCGCCGCCAAGTACGCCAAGGAGCGCAAGGCCTTCGGCAAAACCATCTCGGCCTTCGGCATGATCCAGCAGAAGCTGGCCGAAATGGCGATCCGCACTTACATCGGCGAGTCGATGAGTTATCGCGTGGTGGGCATGATCGAAAGCCATCTCGAGAACTTCTCGTGGGACGCTCCCGACGCCGCCCAGACCAAGCTCAAGGCCGTTGAAGAATACGCCACCGAATCGTCCTATGTGAAGGTGTTCGCCAGCGAGGTGCTGGATTTCGTCGTCGACGAAGGCGTCCAGATCCACGGCGGCTACGGCTTCCATCAGGACTACGCGGTGGAGCGCGCCTATCGCGACAGCCGCATCAATCGCATCTTCGAAGGCACCAATGAGATCAACCGTCTGCTCGCCACGGGCATGCTGCTGAAGCGCGCCCAGCGCGGCGCCCTGCCCTTGGTGCAGGCCGTCATGAAGCTGCAGAACGAGCTGCTCTCGCCGCCCGAATTGAACCTCGGCGGACCGGTGGGACCCTTCGTCGCCGAAACCAAGCTGGTGGAGAACGCCAAGAAGATCGGCCTCATGACGCTGGGCATCGCGTTCCAGAAGTACATGACCACCATCGACGAACAGCAGGAGCTGCTCGCCTCCATCACCGACATCATGATGAACGCCTTCGCCATGGAGTCGGGCCTGCTGCGCGCGCAGAAGATCGCCGCCTCCGGCAAGAACGCCCAGAACGCCACGGAGATGGCGGCCGTGTTCTGCCGTGAAGCGATGGACTCCATCGAAGCCGCCGCCAAGGTGGCGCTCGCCAACTGCCAGGAAGGCGACGCCCTGCGCATGAGCCTTGCCGTGCTGAAGCGCTTCGCCAAATACGAGCCCATCGACGCCATCAAGCTGCGGCGCAACATCGCCGCCCGCGTCCTTGAGACCGGCAAGTACACGGTCTAGCCGGTTTGCCGCAACCTTCCAACACGGGGCGGACCGACAAGGCCCGCCCCGTCATCGTGATTCTGGTCGGCCTTCCCGCCTCGGGCAAGTCCACCTGGCTTGCCCGCAACGGGCATAATTCGCTGTCGAGCGACGCCATCCGCGGCCTGCTCGCCGACGACGTCACCGATCAGACCATCCATCGCCGGGTCTTCGCCGCGCTCCGCTATCTGCTGAAACATCGTCTCGAGTTAGGCCGCCCGGTCACCTACATCGACGCCACCAGCCTGACTCCCCGCGAGCGCCGTCCTTACATCAAGTTAGCCGAGTTATACGACTGCGATATCGAGGCCGTCTTCTTCGACACGCCTCTTTCGGTCTGCCTCGCCCGCAACCGCGCCCGCCGGCGCGTGGTCCCCGACGAAGTCATCGTCGACATGTCCCGCCGCCTCACCCCGCCCACCCCGGCCGAAGGGTTCCGCCACATCCGCACCGTCGGCGAATCGCGCTGAAAACCGCCCCGGCGCCTCAGAATCTTCGGGCATACAATGGTCGGGGAGTTTGCACACCTTGATTATTCGAAAAGGCACAATCGCGCTAGGCGCATTCGCCGCCATGCTCCTAGTCTCCGCTCCGGCGCGCGCCCAGTTGTTCACCCTCACCAAGGAGCAACTGGTTGAACTCACCCCTCAGAATCCCTTCGGCCGTTTCCCCGATGGCCGTCCGAAGGTCCCCGACGAACTGCTCGAACGGGCCAAGGGACTCTCCGCCGAAGAGGTGTGGGGCGTATTGCCCGGCAAGCAGTACCGCAATCAATACGAAGACGGTTTTCAGATCCTGCATCCTGAAAAGAAGCTCATCGGCCGCGTCGTCACGGCCCAGTTCATGCCCGCCCGGCCCGACGTCGACCAGGTGATCCGCGACCGCGCCAAGGCCAAGGGCATCGAACGCTGGGGTAACCAGACGGTCATCGACATGCTTCAGCCCGGCGACGTCCTGGTGGTCGACCTGTTCGGCAAGAAGGAGGGCGGCACCATGGTCGGCGACAATCTCTTCTACTACATCCAGAAAGCCACCAAGGGCGGCGGCCTCATCGTCGACGGCAGCATCCGCGACCTCACCGGCATCGCCGACATGAGCATGCCCGCCTACTTCCGCGCCGTCCACCCGACCCCCATCGGCAACGCCACCCTCACCGCCATCAACGTCCCCGTCCGCATCGGCAACGTCACTGTCATGCCCGGCGACATCGCTTTCGGCGATCGCGAAGGAATCTACTTCATTCCGCCTCAGTTCATGAAGGAAGTTCTCGATAAAGCCGACGAAACCCACATCCACGACGAATGGACCCGCAAGAAGTTCGATGAGGACAAGTACAAGTCGAGCGATATCTACGGCAGTCCCCGAGACCCCGAATTGAAGAAGGAATACCAGGAGTACCTGAAGAAGCGCCTGGCCGAAATTCGCGGCGGTAAGTAGAAAAACCTCCGCCGTCGCGCAACGCGAGCCCCCGGGCGAGCGTCATATCGATCATGCAGGGGTGTATGTCCTTGGCGTACTTCGCTGAACCCTCACCCCTGCTTTTCGTATCAATAGGATATGGCGCTCAGGGTCTGGATCGCGATCGTAACGGCCTCTCTCTGCCTCGCCTCGGGCTTCCCCGATTTTGACGTTCGCAACGTCGAACTGCCCGATCCCAAGACCCACTTCCGGATGCCGTCCTACAAGTCGCGGGCCGAATGGCTCGCCCGCAAGGACCAACTCCGCAAGCAGATTCTGTCCGCCGCCGGCCTGTTGCCGATGCCCGCGAAGAACCCCTTGCGGGCCATGATTCTCAAGACGCACGACCGGGGCGATTACTCGATCCAGGTGGTGTTGCTTGAGACATTTCCGGGCTATTACGTGGGCGGTAATCTGTACCGGCCCCTGCATTTGAAAGGGCCCGCGCCCGCCGTGCTGATTCCCCACGGCCACTGGAAAGGCGGACGTCTGGAGAATCTGCCGTCCTATTCGGTGCCCGCGCTCGGCATCAACCTGGCGCGGCAGGGCTACGTCGCCTTCGCCTACGACATGGCGGGGTACAACGACACGCGGCAGACCCCGCACGACTTTTCCGGCTGGCAGGAGGACCTGTGGTCGTTCCACCCCATGGGCCTGCAACTGTGGAACTCCATCCGCGCCATCGATTATCTGGAATCCCTGCGCGACGTCGACTCGAAGCGCATCGCCATGACCGGCGCCTCCGGCGGCGGCACCCAAACATTTCTACTGACCGCCGTTGACGATCGCATTCGCTACGTGGCCCCGGTGAACATGGTGTCCGCCTACATGCAGGGCGGCGACCCCTGCGAGGAAGCGCCCGGCCTGCGCAACGGCGCCTTCAACGTCGAATTCGCCGCCATGGCCGCCCCGCGCCCCATGCTGGTGGTCTCATCGACGCGCGACTGGACCCGCCACACCCCGATTGAGGAGTTCCCCGCCATCCGCAAGATCTACTCGCTGTTCGGCGCCGCCTCGGTGGTCCACAATGTCCACATCGAAGCCGAGCATAACTACAATCGCGAGAGCCGCGAGGCCGTCTACCGCTTCTTCGCGGAGAACCTGCATCCGGAGCGCCCGAATCTGAAGGATCAGGACGTCGACGTCCCGCCGGACTCGGAGATGCTCGCCTTCTCCCGAAATGAGCCGGTTCCCAACCTCCCCGGGTTTGACGAGGTGTTCGAGCGTTGGCGCGCCGCCTCCGTGCTCCAGATGCAATCGGTCACCGACGTCGGCCAGTTGCGCGAATCGCTCTCCTACGCGCTGGGCGCCGTGTGGCCGGCGCACGTCGACAGCCGCCGCTCCGGGGAACGCATCGTGCTCACCGGAACCGGCGCGGGAGACCGCGTCACCGGCCGCTGGTTTCCCGGCAAGGGCAAGGCGGTGCTGGTGGTGCATCCGCTGGGCGTGCTGGCCGGCGTCCACATGAACGTCACCGAGGAGGCGCGCAAAGCCGGCCGCCCGGTCCTGGTGCTGGAGCCGTTCCGCAACAGCCCGACCCGCGCGGCCCGGCAGCAGGCCGATACCTATTTTCTTTCCTACAACCGCACCGACGCCTCGCTGCGCGTGCAGGACATCCTCACCGCGCTCGCGTTTCTCAAGGCCCAGGTGCGCGGCACGCCGGAGGTGGTGGGGCTCGGCGAAGCGGGACCTTGGACCGTGTTCGCGGCCGCCGTCGCCCCGGTGCGCATCGATGTGCTCGCCGACCTCGACGGCTTCGGCGGATCGGATGAGGACTTTCGCAACCGTTTCTATGTCCCCGGCATCCAGCGCTCGGGCGGACTCATGACCGCGCTGCGCATCAACAACCACACCCGCGCCGCCTTCGAAACCAATCCGCAACAGACCACCGGGCCCGGCGTCGAATAGCCCGGGGGGCGTGGGCTATCATAGGGTCGAGCGCTCCGAACCATCATGAAACTCACCGAAATTGCCGCCCGGCTCGGTTGCGAGCTGGTCGGCGACGGAGACGTTGAAATCACCGGCGTCTCGGGCATGGAACATGCCGGACCCAGCGAACTCACGTTCCTCTCGAATCCCAAATACATCCACAAGGTCAAACACTCCCGGGCCGCCGCCATCCTGGTCGCCGAGCCCGTCAAGGATCATCCCATCCGCAGCCTGGTCTCGCGCAACCCGTACCTCGACTTCGCCCGCGCGCTCGAACTGTTCTACCAGCCGCCCAAGCCCGCGCCCGGCATTCACCCGCTCGCCTGGGTGGCCCCCACCGCCGTCATCGGAGAGAACGCCTCCATCGGCCCCTTCGCCTGTGTTGGGGAACACGTCCGCATCGGCCGCAACGCGGTCCTGCATCCGCACGCGGTCGTTTATGAAGGCGCCGTCATCGGCGACGATTTCACCGCCCATTCCCACGCCGCGGTCCGCGAACACTGCCGCATCGGCTCTCGCGTGATCCTGCAGAACAACGTCGTCATCGGCGGCGACGGATTCGGCTTCGCCAAGCGCGCCGACGGCACGCATTACAAGATCCCGCAATCCGGCCCGACCATTATTGAAGACGACGTCGAAATCCAGACGCTCACCTCCGTCGACCGCGCCACGGTCGGCGAGACCCGCGTCAAGCGCGGCGCCAAGATCGACAGCCTGGTCCAGATCGGCCACGCCTGCGTTGTCGGAGAGGACAACATCATCTGCGCGCAAACCGGCCTCGCCGGCAGCTCGATTCTCGAGAAGAACGTGCTGCTCGCCGGGCAGGTGGGCGTGTCCGGACATCTCACCATCCACGACAACGCGATCGTCTACGCGCAGAGCGGCATCGGCGGCGACGTGGCCCCCGGGTCGGTCATTTCGGGCTCGCCCGCCTACGACAGCCGCGAATGGCTTCGCACCATCACCGCGCTGCCCCGCCTGCCGGAACTCCTGAGGACAGTGAGACAATTGACGAAGCGTCTCGAAAAACTGGAACAATCAGCCCAGAAGTCCGAAACCCAACCTCCTGAATGAGCGACAACAACCCGGCCCCCAACAAAGAAGAGATTCTGGACGCCATCAACGTCGCATACCGCCGTCCGGTCGCGTATCGCAACGAGGCGTTTCTCGATAGCCCCGACGCCCGGGGTCTGCGAATCCTCTCCGAGTACCTCGAGCCGCTCTCCCACTTCCGCGAAGCCAAGGTGCAGGACACGATCGTCTTTTTCGGGTCCGCGCGCATCCTGGAAATGGGCGCCATGGGACGTTACTACCGCGACGCGCGAACGCTCGCTCGCATCATCACCGAATGGACCCGGACCATTGAGAGTCCCACTCACCGTTTCGTGGTGTGCTCGGGCGGCGGGCCGGGCATCATGGAGGCCGCCAACCGCGGCGCGCAGGACGCCGGCGGCAAGACCGTGGGCCTCAACATCGGCCTGCCCTTCGAACAGCGCCCGAATCCGTGGATCACGCCGGAACTCTCCTTCGAATTCCATTACTTCTTCATGCGGAAGTTCTGGTTCGCCTATCTCGCCAAGGCCCTGGTGGTCTTTCCCGGCGGATTCGGCACGCTCGACGAGATGACTGAGATCCTGACTCTCGCCCAGACGCAGAAGCTCGAAAGTAAGATCCTCATCCTGCTGTACGGCTCGAATTACTGGAAGGAAGTCATTAATTTCGACGCGCTGGCGAAATACGGCATGATCGCGCCGGAGGATATGGGTTTGTTCCAATACGCCGACGACCCGCAAACCGCCCTCCACCTGCTTCAGGACTGGCTGATCCGCCACTATCTCGAGCCCGACGCTCCGCTCTCCGGACCTCCGGCCAAGGCCCCCGCCATCGCCAAGTCCAGGGTCTAACCATGCCGATTCCGCCCAAACTGAAGACCGTATACAGGCGGCTCGGCTGGGTGGATATCGCCTTTGTCGCGCTCGTCGCCGTCTATTCCGCGTTGCTGTTCGTGGCCCCGCGCAGCGGCTGGCGCCTGCTGGTTCAGTTTCTCGCCGTCGCCTTCGGCCTGTGGATCGGCACGCGGCTGATCCGCCTGGGGGTGAAGCGCGCCATCTGGCGTCTGCGCAACCGCCTGGTGGTCACCTATCTGTTCATCGCCGTGGTCCCGGTTCTGCTGATCGTCACGCTGGCCGGACTCGCGCTGTGGATGCTGACCACCCAGATCGCCGTCTATCTCGTCACCGGCGAGTTGGACCGGCGCATCGCGTCCTTGCAGATGGCCACCGACGCCATCCTGAACAGCGACACGCCGAGCCGCGTCGCGGTGATGCAGCGGATGGCCGAAATCGCCTACAAGGACCGCTTTCCCGGCATCGAAATGATGCTTCGCACCAGAAATGGCATCGACCGCTTCCCGGCCGACGGAACCTTTCCCCCGCCGCCCGAAGGCTGGGGCGCCATCTCGGGCCTGATGGTGCGCGGCGGCCACTTCTACGCCTGGTCGCACGGCAAGACCTTCGATGGCGACTTCACCATCGTGGCCCCTCTGTCCCGCGAGTACCTGGCCAACCTGGTGCCGAACCTCGGCGTCGTCCAACTGGTGGTGATTCGCAACGACGCGGCCAAGGGCTTCCGGCTCGACCGCGACTCCGACTATCGCGACGACTCCGATCCGGCTTCGGGCAGCCTGCCGCCCAAGGCGAACCGCTTCGACGTCGAGGTGGACTGGCCCGCCGAAGTGCCCGTCGAGGTCTGGGAGTCGCCCGGGGCCGAGCTGAACGCCTGGCTGTACGTGCGCTCCCGTCCGTCGGCCGTCTATGGAGCGTTCTTCACGCGGAAAGCCGAGACCATGCGCGGCGATCTGCCGAGCGCCCTGGTCGCCATCGCCATCGCGTTCCTGGTGGTCGAACTGATGTCGCTGGTCGCGGGCATCTCGCTCACGCGAAGCATCACGCTCGCCATCCATCATCTGTATGAGGGCACGCGCCGAGTCATGCACGGCGATTTCAGCCATCGGATCGAGGTGCGCGGCAAGGACCAGCTAGCCGACCTGAGCAACTCCTTCAACCTCATGACCGAGCGCATCGAGAACCTGCTGGTGGTGGCCAAGGAGAAGGAGCGCCTGCAGTCGGAGATCGAGATCGCCCGCGAGGTCCAGAACCAGCTCTATCCGAAAAAGGCGCCCGAGGTCCGGACGCTGCGCCTGACGGCGGTCTGCAAGCCGGCCCGCATGGTTTCCGGCGACTATTTCGACTACGAGTGCGTCCGCGATTCGAAGCTCGCCCTCGCCATCGGCGATGTGGCCGGCAAGGGCATCTCCGCGGCGCTCCTGATGGCCACCCTGCAATCGTCGCTGCGCACCGAACTGCGGGGCGCCTTCGATGGCGGCGGGCCGGTCGCCATACCGTCCACCGCCGAGCTGGTGAGTCATCTGAACCGCCAGCTATACGCCTATACGTCGCCCGAAAAGTACGCGACGTTCTATCTCGGAATCTACGACGAGATCGAGGGCGTGTTGCGGTACACCAACGCGGGCCACCTGCCGCCGATTCTGGTTCGCAACGGCCAGGCCACCCGCCTGAACGTGGACGGCACCGTGGTGGGCGCCTTCCCGTTCGCCCAGTACGACGAGAGCCGGATTCAACTGGACTCCGGCGACCTGCTGGTCTGCTTCACCGACGGCGTCTCGGAGCCCGAGAACGAGTACGGCGAGATGTTCGGCGAGGAGCGGCTGGTGGAACTGGTCACCCGCAACGTTCACCGCGGCGACGACCAGATTGTCGCTTCCGTTATCGAGGCCGTCGAGCAGTGGACCGGGTCGCCCGAGTTGCAGGACGACATGACGTTGCTGCTGGCAAGGCGCAACTAGGGCGGCCATGGATCACTTCTCACGGCGGTTCGCCTTTCTGGGCGCCGCGATCCTGTTCGTCCTGCTGCTGGGCACGGTGGGGTTCAAGGTCATCGAAGGTTGGAGCCTGTTTGACTCCTTCTACATGACGCTGTTCACCATCACCACGGTGGGCTATTCGGAACTCCATGGGCTGAGCCAGGCGGGACGGGTCTTTAACTCATTCCTGATCTTCTTCGGCGTCACCACCATGTTTCTGGCCGTCGGGCTGGTGACTCAGACCGCCATCGAACTCGAACTCCTGCAATACTTCGGAAAGCGGCGCATTAAGAACATGATCGACCGTTTGCGCAACCATTACATCGTGTGCGGGTTCGGCCGCGTGGGCCGCGGCGCCGCCGAGGAACTGACCCGGGCGGGGTCGCCCTTCGTCGTGGTGGACAGTTCGGAAGACCGGGTCAGCAGGGCGATCAAGGCCGGGATGCTGGCGGTGCTGGCCGACGCCACCCGCGACGACACGCTCCGCGAAGTCGGAATCGATCGCGCGAGCGGCCTGATCGCCACGTTGTCCTCCGACGCCGATAACCTCTTCGTGACCCTGTCGGCCAAGGGCCTGAATCCGGACATCGCCATCTGCGCGCGGGTGGCCGAAGAGGAGTCCGAACATAAGATGCGGCGGGCCGGCGCCTCCTTCGTCTTCGCGCCGTATGACATCACGGGCCACCGCATGGCGCAGGCCATGCTGCGGCCGCACGTTTCGCAGTTCATCGACTTCACCACCAAGAACGTCGGCCTGAACGTCGGCATCGAACAGGTTCGCGTGGCCGAGTCCTGCGAGTTCGTCGACCGCACGTTGGCGCAGATGCAGGTGCGCCGGGAGTTAGGAGTTATCGTGTTGGCCATCCGCAAGGCTGACGGGGCCATGCAGTTCAATCCGCCGGCCGACGCCGTCATCAGCGGGGGCGATTACCTGATCGCCATGGGCGAGCAGGATAGCCTGCATCACCTGGAGCGGCTGCTCGCTCCGGAGGCGGGCGGATGAAGGTGCTGACCGCCGCCGAGATGCGGGAGGTGGACCGCCGCACCATTGAGGCCGGCATCCCGGGGCTGGTGCTGATGGAGAACGCCGGCAACCGGGTGGTGGACGCGCTGGTGGAACGCTACTCGCCGCTCGGGCGGCAGCGGATCGTCGTGTTCTGCGGAAAGGGCAACAACGGCGGCGATGGCTTCGTTATCGCGCGGCAGTTGCTGACCCGCTTCCGGCCCGCCCGGCTGGACGTGCTGCTGGCCGCCGACCCCGAGGAGCTTCAGGGCGACGCACGAAAGAACTACGAAATGTTCCTGGTAGCCGGCGGTTCGGTGGCGAAGGAACTGCCGGCCGAGGCCCACGCCGCGACGCTGGTCGTCGACGCGCTGCTGGGCACGGGCATCCGAGGGCCGGCCCAGGGTCTGTACGCCGGCTTGATTGACCGGATCAACGGCGGCTTTCCGCACGCCGCCATCGTGGCCGTCGACATCCCGTCCGGGCTGCCGCATGAGCCGGCGGTGCGGGCCGACTGTACGGTGACCTTCGTCGCTCCGAAGATCGACCAGGTGCTGGGGCCCCAGTACGAGCACAACGGCGAGCTGGTGGTGGGAGCCATTGGGGCGCCGGCGCATCTGCTCGATCCGATCCAACTGAACCTGACGGAGCCCTCCGACTTCGCGGACCTTTTCAAGCCACGGCGCAGGAACTCGAACAAGGGCGTTTACGGGCACGCGCTGGTGGTGGCCGGGGCTCGCGGCAAGACGGGGGCCGCCGCGATGACGGGCGTCTCCGTTTTGAAGGCCGGCGCCGGGCTGGCGACGGTGGCGTCGGCCGAGTCGGCTATCTCAACCATCGCCGTCTATTCGCCTGAGTTAATGACGGCTCCGCTCGATGAGATCGAAGACGGAGCTATCTCGTCGATGGCTTACCGCCAGATCCGCAAGTTAGCCGAGGGTAAGACCGTCGCGGCGGTCGGACCGGGATTGGGAACGAACCCATCGACGGTCCGGGTGGTCCGGCGACTGTTCGACGAGTTACCCATTCCGCTGGTCGTCGACGCCGACGGACTGAACGCGCTGGCCGGAACCGCCTTCCAGGGACCCGGTCCGCTGCGGGTGCTGACGCCGCATCCGGGCGAGATGTCGCGCCTGGCGGGGACGGCCACCGCCGAGGTTCAGGCTGACCGGCTGGCGATGGCCCGCCGGTTCTCGGCCGAACGCAATGTCGTGCTGGTGCTGAAAGGCGACCGCACTATCACGGCCTTTCCCGATGGGAGGGCCTGGATCAATCCGACCGGCAGTCCCGCCCTATCCACCGGCGGCACGGGCGACATTCTGACCGGCCTGATCGCGGGCCTGCTGGCCCAGTTTCCCAACCAGCCCGAGCAGGCCGTTGTCGCGGCCGTCTGGCTGCACGGGAAGGCCGGCGAGCTGGGCGCCGCGGCCATCGGCGAGAAACCGTTTCTCGCCACTGACATCCTGACTTACCTTCCGGAGGCGATGCGTGCCGTCCACCCGGTTTGAGACAGCGAGCGAGGACGAGACCATCGAGTTAGGTCGACGCATCGCCAGGGAGTTACCCTCGCGGGCCGTGATCCTTCTCATCGGCAACCTGGGCGCGGGCAAGACGACGCTCGCCAAGGGCATCGTGGAAGGCCTGGGCGCGGTCGCCGCCGATGAAGTGTCGAGCCCGACCTTCACGCTGATCCACGAATACAGCCCGCGGGTTTGTCACATCGACCTGTATCGCCTGGAGACGGCGGCCGAAGTGGCCACGCTCGGCCTGGACGAGCTGTTCGACCGCGACGCCGTAGTCCTGATAGAGTGGGGCGAGCGTTTCCCCGAGATCATGCCGGAGGATCGCATCGAAATCCGGCTGGAGCCTCGGGGCGACCAAGGACGCGAGATATTAGTTACAAAACCGTGAACTGACAATGCAACTGAAACGACTAGGTAATAGCGACCTGGACTTGACTCCCATCGGCGTTGGCGCTTGGGCCATGGGAGGCGGAGGGTGGCAGTTCGCCTGGGGCCCCCAGGATGACAACGAGTCGATCGAGGCGATCCACGCGGCGCTGGACCACGGCGTGAACTGGATCGACACGGCCGCCGTTTACGGACTGGGCCACTCCGAAGAAGTGGTGGCGAAGGCGCTGGAGGGCCGCTCGACGCGCCCCTACGTCTTCACCAAGTGCGAGCGCGTGTGGGATGAGAACGGCAAGATCGGGCCGTGTCTCAAGGCCGACTCAATCCGCGGCGAGTGCGAGCGGAGCCTGCGGCGGCTCAAGGTGGATGTGATCGACCTTTACCAGATCCACTGGCCGCAACCGGACGAGGACGTCGAAGAGGCCTGGACCACCCTGGCCGAGTTACAGCGCGAGGGCAAGGTGCGCTGGATCGGCGTTTCGAACTTCAACAAGCAGCAGATCGAGCGGTGCGAGCGGATCGCGCCGGTCACCTCGCTGCAACCGCCCTATTCGATGATTTCGCCGGAGATCGAGCAGGACATCCTGCCGCATTGCCTGAAGCAGAACATCGGCGTGTTGGCCTATTCTCCGATGAAGAGCGGGCTGTTGACCGGTTCGATGACCAAGGAGCGCGTGGCCGCGTTTCCGGAGGACGATTTCCGCAAACGGGCGGTGGCGTTCCAGGAACCGGCTTTGACCCGGAACCTGGCCCTGGCCGAACTGTGCCGGCAAATCGGGGCGCGGCACGGGCGCACGGCCGGCGAAACGGCGATTGCCTGGGTGCTGCGGAATCCGGCGATCACCGCCGCGATCGTGGGCATGCGTTCGTCCCGGCAGACGGCGGGCGTGATTGGCGCGCTGGAGTTCCGGCTGAGCGGCGCCGAGATCCAGGAAATCGCCAACTTCAACGGGTGACGACGGGCGCCGGGGAGGCGGCCGGTTCACATGGAGTGGAACTCGATCTCTATGAGAATGCGGACCGCCACCGGCTTGCCATCCTTGCGGGCGGCGGCGAAACGCCATTGCTTTACGGCGTCGACGGCGATCCGATCCAGCTCCTTTTCGAGGCTTTTCACCACCTTCGGATCCTTCGGCGCGCCTTGCGAGGTGACGACCAGGGCGATGCTGACGGCGCCGTCCACTTTCACGCCCTTCCAATCCTCCGGGTATTCCGGGGGCTCCTGCTTGATGATGCGGGGCGGCGTGACGCCGGCGCCCAGTTCGTAGACCGGCTCGTCGACGGCCGGCATTAGGGCGCACGTCGACACAAGCGCCAACAGGATCGCCAACATCCTCATGAAACCTTCAAGGACGCGTGCGGCGGGAGAGCGGTTTCACGCCATCAGCACGAGTAGATGGACCGGACGGCCAACTCCATCACGGCGTTCGGCAGGAAGCGCTTCGCCCAGACGCCGACGCGCTGGGCGGCGGGCCCGACGGTGTAGCGCAGGCGCGGGTTGGCGGTGTTCACGACGCGGTGGAGAAGGCGCGCGACCGCTTCGGGCGGGGGGCCGGCCTGCTCGTCGCGGGCCATGCGGGCGATGGCTCGGGCGGCGGTTTCCGCGTAGGGCGACGCGGACGAGGCGACGGTCATGCGGCGGGCATCGGTGAACGAGGTTCGATGGTCTCCGGGTTCGATCAGGACCACGTGGACGCCGAAGGCGCGGACTTCCAGGCGCAGGGCCTCGGTGAGGCCTTCCACGGCGAACTTCGAGGCGCTGTACAGGCCCTGAAACGGGATGGCGATCAGGCCGCCGATGGAGCCGATGTTGATGAGACGGCCGGCGCGGCGGGCTCGGAATTCGGGCAGCGCGGCGCGGCACACGCGCATGACGCCGAAGAAATTCGTTTCAAACTGGGCCCGCGCCTCCTCAATCGACGTGTCTTCGATGGCGCCCGCGATCCCCATGCCGGCGTTGTTGACCACGATGTCGAGGCGTCCTTCGCGGGCGAGGATGGCCTGGATGGCCTGGTTCACCGAGGCGTCGCTCGATACATCCATGGCGAGCGGCTCAACGCCCGGCGGGGCTTGGGCGCGGCGCGAGGCGCCGTAGACGCGGAAGCCGTTCGAAGCCAAATGGGACGCGCAGGCGGCGCCGATGCCCGAGGACGCGCCCGTGATCAGGACGACGCGCGGTTCTGAACGCATGGGTCCAACGTATCATTCGATGAGAGGGGCGCGGAGGCGTTGGGCGATGTGCGGATTTCCGGGGGAACGACGGACGGACGGGCGGGCGGCGGGCTGGTTCGAACAGCGGGCGACGGGACGGATACGGCGGCGGGGCGGGCGGGGACGCGGCGGCGGGCTTTCCAGAAAGCCTCGATGGCGTTGCGCCAGGCGCGCTCGGCCTGATTCAGATCGCGCATCAACTGCTTGTAGCGGCTCTGCTGTTCGGTGAAGAACTTCGCGAGGCCGATGCTCGAGACGAGGGCGTCGCGGAGATCGTACATGTCTTGCAGGTGGGTCCAGGATCGCCAGGCGTGGGTGGCGAGCAGCGTTTCCTCGGGCGTCGCGGGGGTGTAGGTGCGCAGGAATTCCTCGCGCG
Organism: Acidobacteriota bacterium; assembly: GCA_018268715.1. Lineage (GTDB taxonomy): Bacteria > Acidobacteriota > Terriglobia > Bryobacterales > Bryobacteraceae > TMP-7. Next base: position 185,662 of record JAFDVZ010000002.1, read on the forward strand.
TCATGCGTGATTCGGGATTGGGAGCGACAGCAGCGGCCGGCATTTTCAAACCTCCAAAAACGGATCGAGCGCGGCCGCCTGGCAGCGGATCCGCGCTCGTTAGTGGAAAAAATCTCTCTTCCCGCCTTCAACATATCACGCGTTTCCGAATTCGCAAGTTTTTTGCGACTAAGTTGTTGGTTCTGCGGGAAATGATTTTGTGAACGGCTTCGGAGAGCGGGCCCAATTCGACCAGGAACGGCGAATTGGCTCGCGCTCGCGGGAGCGGAGGGCCCGGTGGGGCTCGGCCATCACGGCGTTGCTGAAGCCGGGCAGCGAGGCGGCGCGGTTGAGGCCGCGCAGGTAGGACGGGGACGGATGGACGGCCTAGCTGACGGCCATCACGCGCCGGCGGAGGCGGGCGACGGTGAGGAGGTGGGGGCCGCCGCGGACGGCGCGGAAGTCGTCGCGGTCGTCCGAGCTGTCCTTCAGGCCGTAGTCGAGCGGCAGTTGGGAGTCGGCGCGCGCGGTCTCCGGCTCAATGGACATTTTCGTGTAAGGCGACATGTTGTGGAGATACAGCGAGCATGAGCGCCCAGGTTCCGGCTGTGGCCGCGTATTCGGCGAGTTCGAGCGGCGCCAGGAAGCGGGAGCCGATGACGGCGACTCGTAGCGGGGCGCGGCCGATGACGGCGGCGGCGCAATCCACCACCGATTTGCGAAGGCGGTGGGGGGTTGGGGCAACCGGATCATTGTTCGAGCTGGCGGCGGAGCTTTTCGACGTCGCGCGAGACGGTGAAGAAGATGGCCGCGGCTAGCATGAGGGCGGCGGCGAGCAGGGCCACCGAGGCGATGGAGATGGCGTAGCCGAGGCTGGCCTTCTGGGCGATGTAGCCGGTGACGATGGGGGCGGTGGCGGCGCCGAACAGCCAGCCCACCATGTTCATGAATCCCACTGCGGTGCCGCGGGCTTCCGGACGGATGACATCGAAGACCGAGGCGAAGATGTTGGCGTCGTAAACGCCCTTGAAGAGTCCCCAGAAGGTGAGGGCGACCATCAGGGATCCCACCGAGAGGGTCTGGCCGCACCAGATGACGAAGGGCGCGGCGCCGACGACGCCGAGCAACTGGATGGCGATACGGCCTCCGACGAAACGGCGGCGGAGGGAATCGGCCATCCATCCGCCGAGCGGCGATCCGGCCATGCTGGCGAGCTGGACGAAGATGGTGGCGGTGAGGCCGGACATGGCCAGGCTGAGATGGAAGCGTTCGAACAGGAACGAGGGCATCCAACTGAGCAGCACCATGGCGACGAAGTTGCCGAGGGTGAAGGCGCCCATGCAGAGCAGGACGGTGGGCGTGGCCCAGATCACCTTGATGAATTCGGAGATGGGCATGCGGTGGGATTCGTGCGGGCGGACGCCGAAATCGGCGAGGTCGGCGGCGCCGCGTTCGGGTTCGACCAGGAGTTTGGAGAGCGCGAAACCGAGCACGACGCCGAGTCCGCCGAACACGATGAAGGAGGATCGCCAGCCGTAGCGCTGGCTGATGAGTCCGCCGAAGAAGCCACCGGCGATGGTGCCGACGTAGACGGCGGTCTGGTGCCAGCCCATGGCTCGGGAGCGGGTGGCGCGGCCGTGATAGTCGCTCACGATGGACATGGAGGCGGGGAAGTAGAAGGTCTCGCCGAGGCCTTCGGCGGCGCGGAAGGCGAGCAGATGGCGGAAGTTGCGGGACAGGGCCGTGGCCATGCAGATGAGGCTCCAGGTGTTGAGGCCCCAGAGTACGGCGGCCTTGCGGCGGACGCGGTCGACGATGTTGCCGGCCAGGGGCGCGCAGATGCCGTAGACGAAGGCGAACGAGGAGCCCAGCATGCCCAGTTGCAGCTTGTCGAGCGACATCTCGGTTTGCAGCAACGGGAAGACGGAGAAGATGGCCTGGCGGTCCGCGTAGTTGAAGAATCCGCAGAACCAGAGCATGCCGACGACCCACCACTTGTAGTTCGGACGGCGCGAGAAGGCGGGCGCGGCGGCTTGCATCAGGCGAGGCCCTTGACCTTCCAGCCTGGACGGTAGGCCCGGCGAATGTGGCGATTGGCTTCCGGCGAATTGCGGAACTTCAGCTTCGCGGCGTTCCATTCGAGCGTGGTCTTGGGGAACCAGGTGGCGGCGGGGCCGAGCAGGACCGCTTCGGTGAGCGGGCCGGAATAGTCGAACGCCGCCGAGGCCGTGCCCTTGCCGAGGACGGCGTCGACGAACTGGTGGTAGTGATCGGCCGTTTCGAGCTTGGGCATCTCGAAGCCCTTGAACTGCGCTTCGGGATAGAGCGACGGCATGGCGATGTGGGGCAGCAGCATGACGCCCTTGGTCCCAATGAAGATGGAGCCCTGGCCGGGGATGCGTGGCCCGACGAGGGATTGGATTTCGGCGGGAGGACGCTGGTCGCCGTCGTACCAGGTGACCTTGACGGTCTTGCCGTCGGTGAAGCGGGTGCCCGGGAAGACGTACTGGATGACGGCGTTGATGGCCCAATTCTGGGCGCTGGGCGCGGGGCCTTCCGATCGCACGGTGAGGGGCGCGGTGAGGGCCAGGGCGCCGAAGACCGGATCGTAGATGTGGCAGCCCATGTCGCCGAAGGTGGCGGTGCCGAAGTCCACGCGCTTACGCCAGTTGCCGGGATGATAGACGCCATCGATGTAGGGGCGGGCGGCGGCCGTGCCGAGCCACAGGTCCCAGTTCAGGGTGGGGGGCACGGGGTCGGTGCGGTCGGGCAGGGGGTTCATGTCGCCCCACTTCTTGTTGCTCCAGGAGTGGACTTCCTTCACTTTGCCGATGGCGCCGGCCTGGATGATCTGGACGGCGGCGCGGTATTCGGCGGCGGAGTGGATCTGGATGCCCATCTGGCTGACCAGGCGTTTGCGGCGGGCGGTTTCGGTGAGGCGGCGGATTTCGTAGAGGTCGTGGGCGAGCGGCTTCTGGCAATAGACGTGGAGGCCGATGTTCATGGAGCTCATGGCCTGGGGGGCGTGCATGTGGTCCGGGGTGCCGACGCAGGCGATGTCGAGGTTCTTGCGCTCCTTCTGGAGCATTTCGCGCCAGTCCTGGTAGATGCGCGCGTCGCGGTACTTCCCCTTGAGTTCGTCGAGGCGGGTCGAGTCGACCTCGGCGGCGCAGACGAGCTTCACCTTGGGGTGGGTGGCGATGCCGTCGAGAGTGGCCCAAGCCATTCCGGCCGCGCCGAAGGCGGCGAGACGGAGCGTGTCGTAACGCGGGGCGGAGATCAGGTTGGGTACGAAGAATGGCGCGGCCAAGCCTGCGCCAGCGTGCTTCAGGAACGATCGGCGATTCATGTGTTACGAATTCGAGGATATCTCAGTGCGATGGGGCTTAGTTCAGAGCCGCCAGGTAGCGCTGGAGGTTTTCGATCTGTTCGACGACTTCGGCGCGGTCGGAGGCCTGGGGGTCGGCCTTGAGGTAGGCGCGGAGATCGGCGATGGCGTCGCGGTAACGGCGCATGCCGATCAGCACGACGGCGCGGTGCTTGCGTTCGCCGGGGGCGGAGGAGCCCTGAATGAGCAGGTCGAAGACGTTCAGCGATTTCTGCCACTCTTCGGTGCGAACATAAATGCTCTTCATGTTCTGGAGCATCCGGAGGGCGATCTGTTTCGGGCCGCAGGGCAGGAAGCTGGAGGCGGGCGGGGGCGCGCCGGTGCGCTCGACGACCAGGTTGACGCATTCGTCGCGGGTGAGCAGCTGGCCGCCGTGGAACGGGTCGATGTAGGAGTCGAAGCGGCCGTCGTCGTACTGGACGATGAAGTGGGCGGGCAGGGCGATGCCGTAGAGGGAGCGTCCCAGGCGGCGGGCGATCTCGAGGTAGACCACCGAGAGGGTGATGGGGATGCCGAGGCGGCGGTGGAGCACGTCGTTGAGGCAACTGTTGCGGATGTCGTAGTAGTCGCGGGCGTTGCCGAGCAGGCCGAAGTCGCCGAACAGGACGGAGTTGGCGGCGTGGACGAAGTCTCGGCCGGGAGCGGAGGGGCCGGCCAGGGCGTTGACGGCGGAGGCGAGCGAGTCGAGGACGGCGATCCAGGGGGCGGGGTCGAGGCCGGGGTATTGGAGCGCGGCGATGTCGAGGGCGGCGTGATCGAGGGTGGCGGCCGAACGGCGGCGGGTCAGCAGGTCAGTGATGTCGCGCAACAGTTCGGCTCCGGAACTACAGGATACCAGCGCGGGGGACCGGCCGCCCGCGCTGGCGCAAACGGGGGCTATTCGCGGACGACCTTGCGCAGCTTCTTGAGGCGGCCCTTCAGTTCGTCGCTCGCCTCCTGGAGGTCGTTGTTGTCGTAGATGACGTGCGGGGTCATGAAGACGATCAGCTCCGTGCGGTCCTTACTGTAGGAGCGGTTGCCGAAGGCGGAGCCGAGGATGGGGATCTTGTGCAGCACGGGGATGCCGGTGGAGGACATCGAGTTGCTTTCGTTGATGATGCCGCCGATGGCGATGGTGTCGCCGTCCTGCATGGTGATCTGGGTTTGGACGGAGCGCTTGGAGAAGGAGGGCGACTGGATGGCGGAGGCGGCGGTGGGAGGCTCCGGCGCGCTGACCTCCTGATTGATGATGAGGGTGACGATGCCGCTGGGATTGACGTGGGCGTTGACGTTCAGCGTGACGCCGGTCTGGCGGCTCTGGATCTGCTGGGTGAAGGTGGAGTTGCCGCTAACGGTGACGTTGCCGGCCGCCTGCGCGGTGAGGGTGGGGACTTCGTTGCCCACCGTGATGGAGGCGTTGATGCTGTCGGTGGCGATCAGGCTGGGGGCGCTGACCACTTTGGCGCGCGTGGCGTTTTCCTGGAGGTTCAGGAAGGCGAGCAGCTCCCGGCTGGCGCCGACGAACGCTCCGGCGGAGAGGTTCACGCCGGAGCCGGCGAAGCTGCCGATGACGTCGTGCGGCGAGGAGGCGGTGTTGGCGGCGGTGAGCTTCTGAAGGAACGCCGAGACGCCGCTGGCGAAGGCTCCGGTGAGCGACACCTCGTAGATTTTCGCCTCGAGCAGGATCTGGCGGGGCGGGATGTCGATCTGGTCCATCAGGCGGACGATGCTCTGATACTGGGCGGGCGTGGCCTGGATCAGCAGGGAGTTGTCCGTGGGGTTGGGGACGATGCGGGGCATCTGCTCCATGGATTGGGCGCCGCCACGCTGGGCGTTGCCGAGGTAGGAGCCGGTGAGGTCGCCCTGGCCGCCCTGGGCTCCCGCCTGTCCGGTGGGGGCGCCGGATTGGGGATATTGCGGAGCGTAGCCGCCGTAGCCGCCCATTCCGTAACCGCCGCCGTAGGGGTTCATACCGTAGCCACCCATGCCGTAGCCGCCCATTCCATAGCCGCCCATGCCGTAGCCACCCATACCGTAGCCACCCATGCCGTAGCCCATGCCCATGCCCATGCCGCCGCCGAGGCCGCCACAGCCGCCGCCGACGCCCAGGCCGGAGTTGGAGCCGCCGATGGTTCCGCCGCCGCCTCCTCCGCCTCCGCTTCCGCCGTAGCCGCCCATGCCGTAGCCGCCCATCATGCCCATCATCCCCATCATGCCCATCATGTTCATGTACTGAGGACCGCCGTAGAAGGCTCCGTATAACTGCATGAGCGACATGCCCAAGCATTCGGCGCGGCCGTACTTCACGCGGTAGACGTAGGTGTCCATGGCGCCGCCGGAGCTCTTGATGGGAACGTCGAGCTTACGCACCCAGGTTTCCACCGTGTCGAAGGCGCCGGGGTTCGGGGCGACGGCGATGATCGTGTTGATGCGGTCGACGGGGAGGAATTTGATGGTGGACGATTTCTCGTTGAGCGACATGCTCTTCAGGATCGTGGTGAGCTCCTGCGCGATGTCGGAGGGCCGGCCGTTCTTGACCTCGAACAGGCGCACGCGCTGGTTGGCGAGCGTGTCGCTGTCGAACATGGCGATCAGGTCCATGGTGCGGCGCATGTTGCGGTGACTGTCGAGGATGAACAGCAGGTTGGCCGGCGGATAGGAGATGGTCCTGGCGCCTTCGCCGATGAACTGGTCGATCACCTTGGACAGTTCCTCCACGGTGACGTACTTGAGAAAGACCAGGTTCAGCATCGGCTGATCGTCGCTGACGATGTCCTTGGAGGACGTCTTCGATTCTGGGGCCATCGGCAAGCGCCCGATTTCGGCCAGTGGAACGATGCGGTACAGGTCGCCCACCTTGACCATGCCGGCGCCGTTGATGCGCAGGATGGTGTCGAGCAGCGAGCGGGTGTCGAGGTCCTTCACCTCGCCGAAGGTGTTGAGGTAAACGCCGCCCTTCACGCGCGGGTCGAGGATGTAGTTGATCTTGAGCATCCGCGCGAGTTGGTCGATGACCTCGGTGAGCGACGCGTTGTGCAGGTTCAAGCCGCCCACCACGGGTTGTACGGCCTGGGTGGTGACTCCCGAGGACGCGGCCGACGTCGAGGAGGAGGACGATGTGGACTCCTGCGCCGGCTTGGCCGCGTTCGAGGCCGGGGGAGCGGGCTGCATCGATTGCGGCGCCACCACGGTGGGCGCGGAACCTCCACCGGCCTGCGGACGCGCGGTTTGCTGCTGTTGCTGCTCCTGCTGCCGGATGGCCTCGGGCGATCCGGGCGCGGGAGGCGCCGGCGGCGCGGCCGTGCGGGTTTGCTGCTGGGCGGCGAACATCGCCGCGGCCAGACAGATGGTAATCGCTCCAACTCGTACGGGACGGGACATTCGCCTACTTCTCCGCTTTTCGCAACTGTTCGAGGACGGCCTTCTCCTTGGGCGAAAGCTCGGACTTCCTGGTGGTCCACACGCGCTTGCCCATGGGCGTGGCCTGTTCGAACCGGACCGAGTCGCCCAGGTCGACGGCCTTGATCTCGGCGGCCTTGGGCGCTTCGGCGGAGGCCGCGGACGGGGCGCCCACGGGGGATCCGGCGCCGGCCGAGGATTCGAGCACGCGGGAGACTCCGAACGGAGTCTGCCGGTAGAGCCAGACCTTGCCGTCGGCGTCCTTGGCGCGATACACGCGCGGGCCCACCAGTTCGGCGTCGGCGGGAATCGTGACGGGCGGGGCGTGCTTGGGGGCCGGAGCGGCCTTCTTCTCATCCGCCGCCAGAAGCGCAAGCGGAACGATCAATAGAATACTGAATCGCATTGGTTCACTCTCTCCTGAGGGCGGGCTGGACCGCCCCGATTAACGGACAGGCTCCCAGCGGCAGCTTTTGCCGAACGGAGTCACGATCTCAACCTTTCGAAGCCCATCGCGGACCGTGCCGGATGGGGTGCTGTCGTTGGCCTGACAGCCGTGGTATCCGCCGCCGATGTCGCCGCCGGGGCCCTTGGCCTCCATGGCGGGAGGCGGCGCCGGAGCGGAACTTCCGCCGGAGACGCCGGGCGCGACGCCGGCCTGGGGCGGGGCGGACTTTTCCACCAGGTCGTCGAAGTTGCGCTCCAACTTTTCGCCGTCCCAGTCGAGCACTACTTTGTCCGAGTTGAACGAGACGAGCGTGAAGGGCCCCACCTTTTCACCGGCGTGATAGGTGCGCTGCACGGCGCCCGGACGCTCGCTCATGATGATGCTCGGCTCGCCGAGCGACATCAGGCCCTGGATTACCGGCATGGGCGGCATGGGCGGCTTCTGCTTGGGCGGATCCGGATCGATGATGACGTTCGGATTGCGGTCCCGCGCCATCAGCATGTGCTGCGCGACGTCCAGGTAATTGGCCGCGGCCATCGGCGCGATGAGCGGCAAGGCCGGCAGCGGGGGATACGACTTGGGCGCGATCTTCTTGCCGAGCATCGCCGCCTCACGCTCCCGGGCCGCCGTGCGGACCTCGAAGAAACGGTTCGCCACCAGGCCGAGCACGGCAATCAGCGCCAGGTTCAGGGCCATCAGCTTGCGTCTCATAGCATGCCCGGCTTCTTTTCGGGAACCAGTTTCTTCGGCACGATGCCCGATACGGCCAGGCGCACGTTCACGGTCTTCTGCTTCGGATTCGCGGCGGCGATGCGCAGGTCGCTCGAGGCCACCAGTTCGGGACGCGCGGAAAGATCGGCAAGCATCTGCACCAGTTGGTCCATGTGGCACTCGAAGCTGGCGGCCACGGTCACCTCGCCATAGGCGTCGCCGAAGGCGTGCGGCTGGCCGAGCTCGGCGCCGCGGATTTCGACGGCGGGCGACTGGGCGTTGGCGATCTTGCGGATGATTTCGAGCACCTGCTCCTGCGCCTGATTGGCGGTGTCGGCCACGATCAGGCCTTTCTCGCGAACCGCCAGTTCCGTGGAGGCCTGCTTCAGCACCTGATCCTTGCCCGGCACACGGGCCACGCTTTGCCGCATCCGTTCGAGCATGAGTTCGGCTTCCGGAATCGTCGCGGCCTTGGAGGCTCCCACCACCGCGGGAGCAGCCGTCCGCGAAGTAGATAAGACGTACAGGACGGCCAAAAGGACGGCGGCGCCGAGCAGCAGAAGCGCGCGGCGGTCGCGCGATTTGTCGCTTGCGAGCTTCATCGCGCGCCCCCTTCCCGCCGGGTGCGGATGGCGAACACTTCGCCGTTCTGAATGCGCGACATGGGAGCGCCGAATTCGGAGCCTTCAAACAGCGGCGACTTGTCGATCAGCTTCAGCAGGCCGGCTGCTTGCGGCGCTTCTCCGCTGAGCCGCGCGGCGTCGCGATTCAGCTCGAGGGAGGAGATCCAGGCCGGAGGCTCCAGGATGCGGGTGAGTTCGGCGAGCGCGTCCAGGTCGTCGCGCGTCTGTTTGCGAAAGCGGTCGAGCAGCACGGCGTGGGCGCGGGCCGTCTCAATCGCCTTATCCATCTGCATGGGCTTGCGGGCGTCGGGCTCCAGGCGTTTGATCTCGGTCTGGAGGCTGGCCAGATACTGGCGGTCCTCATAGGACGAGTAGGCGAACAGACCGCCGGCGCTCGCGAGCAGAAGCACGCCCAGCACGATGGGCGCGATGTACATGCCCCGGGCGCCGGCGGCGCGCATCGATTCGGGCAGCAGATTCACGTGCAGGCCGAGCCGCGGACAGGCCGCCGCGATGGCGGTGACATAGGAGAGCGCACCGGCGCCCACGTCGAACCCTTCCGGCGCGCGCCTGGGACGGGGCGCCAGTTCGGCGACGCTCGAAACGGGCGTGTCGACGGGCAGACGGAGCTCGGACAGCGCCATGGAGCGGGCACGTTCGGCGAAGGCGTCCGAGGGGATGTCGAACGCCGCGGAAAACAGCGGCCGGGCGGGGCTTTCGCCGTACGCTTCCATCTCCTCGCCGTCTTCCACCACGGCGAGGAATCCTTCCGCGGCCGGAGCGCCGAGCAGGCGGAGACTGGCGTAGAGGGCGGCGGCCGAGAAGGTGAGCGACGCCACCTTGACGCCCGCTTCGGCGAACAGTCCCATGTAGCGGTCAATTACCTCGCGGCGGGTGACGCCGATGAGCACGTTCGCGCCGTCGTCCATGCGGGCCCAGCCGTGAACGGCCTCGTCCTCGGGGAACGGGTGCAGGCCGTCGAGCTGAAAGGAGATGGCCTGTGGAAGGTCGCTGTCGGAGACGCCGGGCATGGCGATGTGGCGGACGATGACGTCGCGCCGGGGCAGCAGCACGGTGGCGGCCAGATGGGACCCGCCCAGGCTTTCGAGAAAGCGCGAATAGTCCGCGCCCCATTCGGCCGCGGGCCGTTCGGCGAAACGCTCGATGCGCAGCGCGCCGAGCGGCTCCACGCCGTTCGGGCGGACCTTGACCACGGTGACGCGGAGATCGCGATCGCCGATCTCGATGCCTACGCCGGAACCGATGGCCAGCCACTTCCTGTATTCGTTGGACGCCATTATCTAGAAGGGGATCACCCCGGGCGACCACGCGTCGTCATACCAGCGCAACACGTGAAAGGGGGGATCGAACTTTCCGGGATCGAGGAATTTCACCACCGCCGCCACCGTCCGGCGAACGTCGGAGAGCTGGCCGTTGGGCAGGCGCACACGCGCTGTCGCGCGCAGGGTCCAGATGCTCGCGCCGGAGACGCCCAGGCGCGTCGACGCCGGCTCGACGCCCGCGATCAGGGGACGCAGCTCGTCGATGCTCTTGAACGGCTTGACGGTTCTGAGGCGCACGATTTCGCGGACGGCCGCCGGATTCAATCCGAGCGATTCGAGCAGCGCGGGCGCGGCCGTGTTGGCGTCGATGGTGCTGCCCGCGCCCCACACGGTCAAGCAGTCCCGAAGGCCGCCTCGGGGAATGAGGCGGCCGGAAGGATCGCGGTCGAACCGGCCGAAAAAGATGTCCGGCGTCATCCCTGGCACAAGGAGTATTTCCTCTAACTCTTCCAATGACGCGTTCCGGGGCCGGAAAGACGAACCGCTATCCGAAGTTATCCCGCCGTTGGGGTCGACGGGTCCGCGATAGGAGACGATGCCTTGGGCGATGGCCTCGGCGCGGGGGGCTTCGACGCCCAGGGTGAACATGAGGTGGGCGATCTCCTGGTCCTTGGCGAAGTTGATGTTCAGCTTGCCGGCTTCCGGGATCACCTCCACCAGGACGTCGCCGCTCGGGTAGGAGTAACGGATGTAGGGCATGGGCGGCTTGTAGTAGCGCGGGGACCCGTCGGGGTTGGCGTAGCCGCCCCACATGCCCCAGAACACCCATAGAATGGCCCGGTCGACGGAACCGGAGGCGAGATAGTAGGCGCGCAGGCTGTCAGTGGCGGTGGAGGCGCGCTCCATTTCTCCGCGCACGGTGACGGCGACGGAATAGGCGATGGCCGAAAGCGCCACCGACATCCACAGGACGGCGAGAAGCGCGCCGCCGCGCTGGCTCTTAGTCCGCATACGGCCCCAGAACCCACTTGTTGACGCGAATCGGCGCGGTGACGGTCAGCACCTGGAGCTTGGACGGATCGGGATCGAGCGGCGCCATCTCGATGCGGACGCCGGAGGGCAGCAGGTCGGGCAGCGGCCACATGGGGATCCAGCGCTCGAACTCCGGCGCGGGCAGCGTGCGGCGATAGATAAAGCGGCAGTAGGCCAGCTTGTCGGCGAGCACGAAGGAGGCGGATCCCACCTCGATTTCGGGGAAGACGGGCAGCGGCGCCACACCTTCCATGGGCGGCGCCATGCCCGTGCATAACGCCGAGGCCATGTAGGGGCCGCCGTACATGCGCTCGTTCACCACCAGGCGCACGCCGCGATCGTGCTCGCCCGGAATCACCTTGAACTCGAGCAGGCGGGGGTAGCCGCGGGCCGCCTCCGCCAGGGTGTAGCTGGACACGAAGCGCATGTGGTCCGGCTGGCCTTCAAAGACGACGAACTTGGGACCCATCAGACTGCCGCATCCGGCGGTGACCGGCATCAGGCCCGCGATCTGAGAGAGGATGATCTTCTGAACGCCGATCGCCTTGCGGTTGGCCACCAGCTTTTCGTTCGTCTTGCCCATGGCGTTCAGGCCAATGCGCATCGCCATCAACATGCCGACCGAGATGAAGCTGACCAGGGTGATGGCCACCAGCAGTTCGACCAGCGTCGTGCCGCGTTCGTTCCTCATTGGATGCGTCCTACATCCTCAGGCCGCATGACGCCGCGACGGTAGCCGTCGAGGGCGTAAACGCGCTGGCCGGAGGGCGTCCGCCACCAGACCTGCAGGTCGATGCGTTCGAGCACGTTGGTTCCGGGACCCGCGCCGGGCGGCGCTTCGAACACGCGCACGGTGGCGCGCCAGCCGGCTTCCGGCCACCCGGTGAGCGCGGGGTCCAGGCGGCCCTGGATCTCGGAGTTGTGGGGCAGGCGCGAATCGAGCAGCAGCTCGTCCATCCTGGCGCGGGCGGCGAGCGCGGCGCGGTCATTGTCGGTGAGCTTGCTGGCCGAACGGAGCGACGTGGACAGGTTCGACAACAGCGCCGTGACGGCGAGCGCCATGATCATGGTGGCCACCAACGCTTCGAGCAATGTGAATCCGCGCTGCTTCATTGGGCGGCCGGCTTTTCGATGTGGGCGACGCCGGTGATGCTGTCGAGCGAGATGAGGCGCTGGGAGCCGCGGCGGTTGGCGATGCGGATGGCGATGCGAGGCGGCGCTCCGCCGGGGTAGAGCAGGAAGCGGCGGGGCAGGAGGGGGTCCACGGGTTCGGCCGGCAGGACGTCGGCGATCTTCACGCCGTCCTCCAGATGGTAGCGTTTCTGGTAGTTCTCGCCGGCAAGTTCGAGCGTGTTGTCGGAACGGCTGATCGAAAGCTCCATCATGCGCTGCGTGCGTTCGGTGCGGTTCACCGCGGTCTGCAGGAAGGCGGCGACGGTGTCGGCGGCGGTGGCCAGGCGCAGCGCGTCAAGACCCGCGCCCACCGCGGGGAACGCCACGCCGGCCAGGATGGCGATGAGCGCCACCACGATCAGCATCTCAATGAGGCTGACGCCGCGACGCCTACTTCCAACTGACGATGTCGGCACTATTCCCCTCGCCGCCGGGCTGCCGGTCTTCGCCGAGCGAGACGATGTCCGGCTCGTCGCCGTGCTCGCCGGGGTACTTGTACAGATAGGGCTGGCCCCACGGATCGAGCGGGATTTCCTTGGGGATGTAGGGGCCGTCCCAGTTCGCGACGCCTTCGGGCTTGGCGCGCAATGCGGAAAGGCCCTCTTCGGTGGTCGGGTAGGTTCCGGTGTGGAGCTTGTAAAGGCCCAGCGCCGTCACGAAGCTTTCAATCTGCGCCTTGGCGATTTTGGGTTTCGCCGAATTGCCCTGCTTGATGACGTTCATGCCGACGATGCCCACAATGAGGCCGATGATCACGACGACCACCAGCATCTCGATCAGGGTCACGCCCGATTGGCCTTTTCTGCGTCTGCGCTGCTGCTTGTTTTCTTCGTTCATATCGCCACCTCGTTGATGCTGGTGATGGCCAGCATCAGTGTCAGGATGAGTCCGCCGACCATGATGCCCATCACTAGGATGATCAGCGGTTCGAACAATGCCGTAAATCGTTTGATGGCGGCCCGTGTGTCGGTCTCGTAGATCTCCGCCATGCGGTTGAACATCGTGTCCAGTTTGCCGGTCTCCTCGCCCACGCTCAACAGGTGCGAGGCGAGCGGCGGGAATTCGCCGCAGCGCTTCAAGGGCGCGGCTATGCCTTCGCCGCGCTTGACGCCGGTGGCCACCGATTCGAGCGAATTGGCGATGCGCCGGTTGTTCAGGATCGCGCCGGAGATGCCGATGCTTTGCACCAGCGGCACGCTGTTGGCCACCAGCGTCCCCATGGCTCGCGCGAACCGCGCCGTTTCGGCCTTGCGGAGCGCGTCGCCCAATACGGGGATCTTCAGCCGCAGGCCGTCCCACCACAGGCGGCCTTCGGTGGTCCCTATGTAGGCGCGCAGGGCGACGACGCCCGCCACCACGCCGGCCGCCACGAACAGGCCGTATTGGCGGACGATGGCGCTCGCCTCCAGCATGATTTTCGTCGGCAGCGGCATCTTGATGTTGCCATCCTGAAAGACGGCCGCAAAACGCGGAACGACGAAGGTCAGCAGGATGGTCATCGACACCAGGCCGACGGTGGCGAGCAGGCCGGGGTAGATCATCGATCCGATGATGTAGCCGCGCAGGTCGTCACGCGTGCGTTCGAATTCGGCCAGCCGCTCGAAGATGACGCCCAGCGATCCCGAGGCCTCGCCCGCGCGCACCATGTTCGTGTAGAGTTCGGGGAAGTAGTCCGGATGCGTGGCCAGGCTGTCGGCGAAGGACTTGCCGCCCTTTAGCACCCGCAGCACGTCGATCAGCACCTGGCGGAAGACGGGCTTTTCGGTGAGCTCGTTGGAGATCGCCAGCGCGCGGTCGAGCGGAACGCCCGAGTTCAGCAGCGTCGACAGTTCCTGGGTGAAGAACAGCACGTCGCGCCGCTTGCCCGCGGTGAAGGTGGGCATCTTGAACTCGAAGCCGCCCTTCTTCTGCTCGAGTCCGACATAGACGGGGATCAGCCCCTGGCGCTTCAGTTCCTGAGCGGCGCGCTTGTCGCTTTCCGCCGCGAGCGTCCCCGTGCGGACCTTGCCGTCCGATCCCACCGCCTTGAAGTAATAACTGGTGGCCGCCACGTTTAGAACTCCTGCGTGACGCGGAGCAGTTCGTCCGCGGTGGTGACGCCCGAGGCCACCTTCATCCAGCCGTCCTCGCGCAGGTTGCGCATGCCGTTGCGGCGCGCCGCCTGGGTGAGCTTCGCCGCGTCCTCGTTCTTCATGATGAGGGTGCGCAGTTCGTCGTTGAGCTCCATCATTTCGAAGATGCCGACGCGGCCCGTGTAGCCCGATCCGAAGCAGTTCTCGCAGCCCGCGCCGCGGAAGGTTTCGATGGCGTCGCCCTGCGGGGTCATCTTATATCCGTCCGGACGGCGGCAGTTCGGGCAGATGACGCGCACCAGGCGCTGAGCAAGCACGGCCACCACCGACGACGTGATCAGGTAGTTTTCAACGCCCATGTCGCCCAGGCGCGTGATGGCGCTGGGCGCGTCGTTGGTGTGGAGCGTGGAGAACACGAAGTGGCCGGTGAGCGCGGAGCGGATGGCGATGTCGGCCGTTTCGCGGTCGCGGATTTCGCCCACCATGATGACGTCCGGATCCTGGCGGACGATGTGGCGAAGGCCGGCGGCGAAGGTGAGGCCGATCTGCGGATTCACGTGGATCTGGTTGATGCCGTCCATCTGGTATTCAACCGGGTCCTCGATGGTGATGATCTTCTTGTCGGTGAGGTTGATGCGCTTCAGCGCCGAGTAGAGCGTCGTCGACTTGCCGCTGCCGGTGGGTCCGGTGACCAGGAAGATGCCGTGCGGAAGCGAGGTGAAGTGCTCCATGCGGCGCAGCATGTGGTCGTCGAAGCCCAGGCGGGTGAGGTCGTAGAAATCGCCGGCGGAACGGTCGAGCAGACGCATGACGACGCTTTCGCCGTAGAGGGTGGGCAGCGTCGAGACGCGGAGGTCGACTTCGCGGCCGACCGTCTTGATCTTGATGCGGCCGTCCTGCGGCAGACGGCGCTCGGCGATGTTGAGCTTCGCCATCAGCTTCACGCGGCTGATGATGGCGGCCTTCAGCTCGCGAGGCGGCGGCTCCTGGGGGTAGAGCACGCCGTCGATGCGGAAGCGGACGCGGAACTCCTTCTCGAACGGTTCGATGTGGATGTCGGAGGCGCGCTTTTCGACAGCCTGCGCGATGATGGCGTTCACCAGGCGGATGACCGGCGCCTCGCTCGCCATGTCGCGCAGGTGCTCGAGGTCTTCGTTGGCGAACTCCTCGCCGGTTTCGACTTCGGCGCGCTGGGCCTGGCCGTAGTAACGGTCGATGGCGTCGAGGATCTCCTGCTCGTAGGCGAGCACGGGCTCCACCTTGAGACCGGTGGAGTTGCGGACCGCGGCGATGGTTTCGAAGTCGAGCGGGTCGGCCATGGCCAGGCGGACCGTGTGGTCGTGCAAGGCCACGGGCAGGACTTTGAACTGTCGCAGGAAGCGCGCCGGCAGGTTCTCGGTTTCGGGCGAGATGGCGGGACCCTGCTCGAAGTTGACCACCGGCATCGAGAGCTGGTCAGACAGCGCGGCCATGACGTCGCGCGCGGCGACGAAGCCCAGGTCGACCAGGACCTTGCCGATCTTTTCGCCGCGTTCCTTCTGGAGTTCAAGGGCGCGGTCCAGGTCGTCCTGGGAGAGCAGGCCGCGCTCCATGAGCATCTCGCCTATGCGCATGCTGGATCGCCTTGTGGAACGGCCATCAATATTCCTTCACGTCGATCACGGATTCGGGCTTCGCGTTTTCGCGTTGCGCCTCCATGAGTTTGGCGCGCTGGGCGCGCATCACGATCTGCGTCGGCATGTTCGGCGTGTCCTCCCAAGGGTATTTGAGCAGCGTCACGGCGAACACGTACTCTTCCCTGGACGGCAGCATTTCAAGCGACCCCGCCATCACCTGCATGATCGAATACATGCGGGTGCGCAGCAGTGGCAGCCGGCCCTCCTTCTTGACGCGATGGCGAGCGATCTCATCCTTCGTGATGGTCGTCTTGAAGGGCGATAGCGAGGGTCCGGTGGCGAGGTTCACCTCGGCCTGGAACACCACGCCCGTGCCTTCCAGATAGACTCCGCGAGCCAGGCCCAGCAGGAACCACGGCTCGTCGGGAACCACGGCGGCCAGTTGCGTGCTGACCAGCTTTTCGGTGTTGGCCACCTTGGCGCGGGGGATCGGCGTGGGTTCTGCCGAACGCGCGATGGCGGCCGCGGCGAGGACAAGGGTTGCGGTCCACATGGCGCGCCTCATTCACCGGCCTTCATGTTGTTGGCCGCTATGTAGATGTTGGACACCTGCTGCTGCAGGATGCGGGTCTGTTCGGAGAAGGCGGCGAGCGTGGCGCGGCGGTCGAAGTCGTAGCGCTGCTCGGCGGCCTGGAGCAGTTCGACGGTGCGCTTCTGCTGTCGCGATTCGCTGTCGGAGACGGCTTTGACGACGGCGGCGTCCAGCCGTTCGGCCACCTTGCGCTCCACCTGCTGTTCGATGGCCTGGGTGTCGATGCGGGCGGTCGCGGAGGGCGGCGGCGCGACGGCCGGGCGGGCGGCGAAGCCGTGAACCAGGATGGCGGCGGCGAGCATCGACGCGCCCAGGAAGCCCAGGCGCGGCCCGGAGTTCCACAGCCGCTCGTACCAGCGCGGCTCAAAGACCTTGTCGGAGACGAAGGCGATCCGTCGCGGCATCTCCTCCTCCCTCAGGCTGAGCAGCGCGGCCTGAGTCAGCTCCAGCCGGGCGATTTCGTCGCGGCAGACGGCGCATTCGGCGGCGTGGGCCCGGATGGCCTGGGCCTCCTCGCGGGAGCTTTCCCCCAGCGCGTATTCTTTCAAGTCGTACGGACAGTTCATCGCTCAATCCCCCGCGGTCACCGGCGCCAACGTTTGCTTCAGGAGGTCGAGTGCGGAGTAGACGCGCGACTTCACCGTCGACACCGGACACCCGAGGATCTCGGCCATCTCTTCGAACTTGAAACCCTGGTAGACCTTGAGGACGACGGCTTCCCTCTGGTCGGCCGACAGGCGTTTGAGCGCGCTCTGGACGGCGAGCGACAGCTCAATGGGGAACAGGCGCGCGCCGGGTTCGGAGGAGCGCGGCTCGTATTCCATTTCGCCTTCCGGCCGCGCCTTGCGCAGCAGGGAGTAGGCCTCGTTATGGGCGATCCGGTACAGCCAGGGCGCGAATCGCGACAGGTCTTCGAGTTTGCAGAGGTTCTGGTAGGCCTTCAGGAAAACGTCCTGGGTGAGGTCCAGGGCGTCCTCCCGGTCGCCGACCAGGCGGAGTATGTAATTGAAGACGCGCTTCTCCCAGCGCGAGACGAGGAGGTTGTACGCCTCGACGTTCCCGCGTCGTGCCTGAACGATCAGGTCGCGGTCTTCGACCTCCCGAAAGATCAAATTTCGGCTCCGTGAATACAGACGGGGCTAGGCGTGAAAAAGTCGATGCTTATATTATGGCGGGTGGGGAGGATTCAGTAGTATGCAACGGCGTCAGTTTCTGCAGAGCATGGCGGCGGCTCCGCTGGCCGCGCAAACCGAGGCTCGGCCGCGGCCCAATATTCTGTTCGTCCTGGCCGACGATCTGGGTTTCGGCGACCTGGGCTGCTACGGGCAGACGCGCATCGAGACGCCGAATATCGACCGCCTGGCCGCCGACGGGCTCCGCTTCACATCGGCCTACGCGGGCAGCACGGTCTGCGCCCCGTCGCGATGCTCGCTGATGACGGGCTATCACACGGGGCATGCCCGGACGCGCGGGAATAAGCCGATCGACCTGCCGCTCCGCCCCTCCGATGTAACGGTGGCGGAATTGCTGAAACAGGCGGGGTATCGGACCGGGTTGTTCGGTAAGTGGTCGCTCGGGCAGCTGGGGAGTTCCGGGTACCCGACCCGCAAGGGCTGGGATGAGTGGTTCGGCTTCTTCAGCCAGACGCACGCGCATAACTATTACCCCGAGCACCTGCTTTCCAACGATACGAGCTTTCTGCTGAAAGGCAACACCGGGACTCGGCGCCAGGATTACGCCCCGGATCTGTTCACGGCGCGGGCCGTGGACTTCCTGAATCGGCAATCGGCGGCTCAGCCGTTCTTTCTGCACGTGTGTTACACCCAGCCGCATGCGAATAACGAGATGGGGCGCGACACGGGCAACGGGCTGGAGGTTCCCTCCGACGCGCCGTACACCGACCGGAGCTGGGCTCAGGTGGAGAAGAACTTCGCGGCCATGATTACGCGCATGGATCGCGATGTCGGGCGGTTGCTCGACACGCTGAAGGCCAAGGGATTGGACGGGAATACGCTGGTGGTCTTCTCCTCCGACAACGGGCCCCACCGGGAGGGCGGACACAGCCCGTCATTTTTTGAAAGCAGCGGGCCGTTGCGGGGCATTAAGCGGGACCTGACCGAGGGCGGAATCCGCGTGCCGACGATCATGCGTTGGCCGGGGACGATTCGCGCCGGGTCGGCGAGCGCGTTCCCCTGGGCCTTCTGGGATTTCCTGCCGACGGCGGCGGAGTTAGCGGGCGTGCGGGCGCCGGCGGGAATCGACGGCGTGTCCATCACACCCACGCTCATGGGCCGCGAACAGAAACCGCATGAGTACTTTTATTGGGAGTTCCACGAGTTGGGATTCCACCAGGCGGTGCGAATCGGCGATTGGAAGGGCATTCGGAAGGGGCCGAAGATGGCTGTGGAGCTGTATGACCTGGCCGCTGACCTGCATGAGAGCCGGAATGTCGCGGAGTCTCATCCGGAGATGGTGAAACGGATCGAGGAGATCCTGGCGACGGCGCGCACCGACGATCCGGAGTGGCCGGTGCTGAGCCCGGAGGAGGCTCGCAAGCGGGCGGTGTGAGTTGTCACCGAACTGCAACAGGCGACGCTACGGATAAGCCGGATTCGAGTCATCGCTTAAGTGTGGAGCGAGCGGCGTTACTTTGTTCTTAGCCCGGCTGGGGATATTGATTTCAGATATCCACGTCGGATATACTCGCGCCAGTCATGCCGATATGTCGAGGACTCCTGACGTTGGCGGCGATCAGCAGCGCTTTTGTTCCGCTCTTTTCTCAGAACTCATTCACGATCAATACGATATTTCCTAACTCCGGCGGATCGGTTCCCAGCGGGATGGCTCGTCCATACGGCGTAATCCTGGATTCATCGGGGAACCTGTATGTCGCCGATTCCCAACTCAATGTAGTCTTTCGCCGCACGCCGGCCGGGGTCGTGACCGTGACGGTGGGAACGGGCCAGGCCTCGTTTTCGGGAGACGGCGGTCAAGCTGCGCTGGCTACGCTGTCGGGGCCAACCGGACTCGCCTTCGACCCTTCCGGCAACCTTCTCTACATAGCCGATTCGGGTAACTACCGGATCCGCTGCGTCAACCTGAACACAGGCGTGATCTCAACGGTGGTTGGCAACGGCGTCGGGTGGACCTATTACCCCGGCGATGGGAATCAGGCTACGGCGATCGGTATTCAACCGACGTACCTCGCCGTCAGCGCATCGAGCCGGCTGCTGTTCGTACAAGGCGACAGAATCGTCCAAGTGAATGCCGATGGGACCACCACCGCGGTAATGGGAGCCTCGGCGCCTTATCTTAACGGGCTGATCGCAATCGCGGCTGACTCCGCCGGCAACATATTTGCGGGAACCACGTCCGGCATCTACAAGCGCTCCACGGCTGGCGTGATCACACAGATCGTCAGCGCCGCGAACGTCGTCTCGGGCTACTATTCGATGGCCGCCAACTCGACGCTAGGTATGTGCTGGGTCAAGAGTTATCAGATCTACTGCCTGTCGGTGGTCGGCAACCCCTATCTGTTCGCCGGGGGCGGGATGGGATTGGGCGGAGACGGCGGCGTCGCCACGGCCGCCAGCTTCTATAACATCAGCGAGATCGCTTTCGACTCCACAGGCAACCTATATATTGCGGACACCAGCAACAACCGCATCCGGATGGTCAACGGGGCCGGCATCGTCAGCACGGTGATGAAAGGGGTCATCCAGGTGTCGCCGTCCACGCCGCGGTCGGTCGCCGCGGACTCGCTAGGGAATGTGTTCGTGGCTGATGACAGCGCGCACGCGGTGTGGAAGATCACCTCCAGCGGATCCTCTTCATTGTTCGCCGGCACTGGAACGTGGGGGACAGCGCCCGACGGAGGCCTCGCCGCCGATTCGAGCCTCGGGGCCCCGTATTCGGTGGCCGCCGGCGCGAACGGCAAGGTGTACATCTCAGACATAGGAACCCACCAGGTGCGGGTCGTGGACAGCCAGGGGATCCTTCGAACCCTGGCCGGGAGCGGATCCCAGGGATTCTCCGGCGATGGTGGACAAGCCTCCGCCGCGCGACTGAACACGCCGATGGGCGTGGCCCTCGACGCCGCCGGCTACGTTTACATCGCCGACACCTATAACAACCGGATCCGGCGGGTCTCTCCGTCGGGGATCATCACCACGATTGCGGGTGGCGGTCCCGGTAGCGGCTTTAATTCGAGTCCTAGTGGCGGAGATGGCGGCCCCGCCTTGGCCGCACAACTCAACAACCCGACGGCGGTCGCCGTGGATTCCTCGGGTTACGTCTATGTGAGCGAGTCGAGCTACATCCGGCGGTTCAGGCCGGGCGGAGTGATCACGACGGTCGCGGGCAATGGCGGATGCGGGTTCAGTAGCGACGGGATCGACGCCCTCTCGGTCCGCTTCTGCTATCCCGGCGCGATCCTGGTTGATACTTCAGGGAACCTGTTCCTGTCCGACGGCGCAAACCGCGTGCGAAGGATCGACACGTCCGGCATTGTCACGACGGTGGCCGGAACCGGCGTGGCGGGATACAGCGGCGACGGCGGCTCGGCTCTCTCGGCGCAGCTCTTTGCGCCTGCCGGAGTGGCCATGGACAGCACGGGCGCGATCTTTGTCGCGGACATGGGGAACAAGGCCGTCCGGTCCATCACGGGAGGCTCGCGGTGCAGTCTCGCTGTGTCGAGCGGGCCCCTTCTGTTCGATGGCGCCGCGGCGAGTGGCGCGTTGACGCTTACTACGGCCACGGGCTGCCAGTACACGGCGGCCTCCACCGCCAGTTGGATCCACGTCACATCGGGCGCCACGGGAACCGGCTCCGGGTCGATGGGGTACGGAATCGACACGAACGTGGGCGCGGCGGCTCGCAGCGGGTCCATCGTGATTACGCTGGCCGGCGCCAACGTCATCGTTCCTGTCTACCAATCCGGCGCCACCTGCCAGATCACGTTGACTCCCACCATCTATTCAGCCGCCGGCGCCGGCGACCAGCCGTCGCTCCAGGTGACCCAACTGCCGACCAGTTGCGCCGCCTGGCGCGCCGCGAGCAACAGCAGTTGGATCACCATGCCATTCGCGGACGTCTATGTCGGCGCCAGTGCGACGAGCTACAACGTGGCGCCTAACCCGGGTGCGTCCCGCACCGGCGTCATCACGGTCGGCGGTCAAACGCTCACCGTGACTCAGGCCGCGGGTCCGGTGAGCATCGTCACGCCCGCGCCCGGCTCCACCCTCGCCGGCAGCACGGTCACCTTTAGCTGGACGAGTTCGGTATCTTCCGCGTCCTATCTTTATGAGGTGTCCACTTCCCTAGGGGCGGCGGATCTGGCTACGGGCACAACAACTTCCACCTCCGTGAGCATCCACGGCCTTCCTACCGACGGACGCACGCTCTACTTCCGGTTGTGGTACACCTACGGCTCGTCGTCGCGAGTGCTGGACGCGACCGTCACGGCGGCCAGCCCATCGTCGACGAACTCGTCCACGCCTCTCGTCTTTTATCCCACCACGCCCTGCCGCGTCGCCGACACGCGCTCCGATCAGGGAAAGACCGGCCTGTTCGGCCCGCCGCTGCTGGCCGCCTACTCCACTCGCGATTTCCCGATCTCCGGTTCGTGCGGCGTGCCCTCGACGGCGCAGGCGTTCTCCTTGAATATGACCGTCCACCCGGTGACCGGCCTGGACTGGCTATCCACCTACCCGGCCGGCGACGTGTATCCCGGAGTGTCGGTGCTGAACGCGCCCGGGGGAGGCTACATCGCAAACGCGGCTCTCGTGCCGGCGGGCGTCGGCGGAGGCGTCAGCGTAGTGGGGGGCCAGCCGACTGACCTCATCATCGACGTGAACGGATACTTCGCGCCCCAGCAGACCAGCGGTCTGGCTTTCTATCCCATCACACCCTGCCGGCTGGCCGACACACGCTCCGATCAGGGAAAGACCGGGGCTTTCGGTCCTCCTGCCTTGCAAGGGTACTCGAGCCGAAACTTCCCCATCCAGTCCGGCGGCTGTCCAATTCCGGCCACGGCGCAGGCGTACGCCCTGAACCTGACCGCCTTCCCTCACGGCCGGCTCAGCTTTCTGTCGATGTGGCCGCAGGGGCAGAACTATCCGGGCGCGTCCACGCTGAATTCGGAAGACGGCTCGGTGATTGCGAACGCCGCCATCGTGCCCGCGGGCGACAGCGGCGGGGTCACCATCGTCACCGGGGAGGCGGCCGACCTGATCATTGATGTAAACGGGTATTTTGCGCCGCCGGCTACCGGTGGGCTGAATTTCTACGCGCTGACGCCATGTCGGGTGGCCGACACACGCCCTGACCAAGGTAAGACGGGCGCCTTCGGGCCGCCGCGGCTGGAGGCCTATTCACAGCGGGATTTCCCAATCCAGGCGTCGGCCTGCAACGTGCCAACCACGGCCCAGGCCTACTCCCTGAACGTCACCGTCATCCCGCCGGGACCGGTGGACTTCCTTTCGATGTGGCCCGCGGGCGGGTCCTACCCAGGCGCCTCCACCCTGAATGCCCCAGCCGGGCGGATGATCGCCAACGCCGCGATCGTTCCCGCCGGAAACAACAACGGCGGCGTCACCGTCGTCACCGGCAAGCCTACTCACGTGGTGATCGACATTAACGGCTACTTTGCGCCATAGCGCGGAGGCTGCCGTCGTGCGTCGGCGCGCCCGGCTCGATGTGGTGTTTTGCCACGGCGACCCCTCAGCGCGGACCTGCTGCTTGATCAGGCGGCGTGCAACAACTGATCGGCGCAGTGGGCCAAGTCGAGCGGCCGGAAGGGCTTGGCCAAGGCGGCGTCGGCGCCGAAGGCTCGGGCGGCGGCCAGGAAAAGACCATCGAAGGCGCCCGACACCGCCAGGATCCTCGCGGCCACTCTCAGTTTGCGGAGCTGCTGGATGGCTTCCAGCCCATCCTGTTCCGGCATGCAGACATCGATAATGATCAGGTCCACCGGAGTGGCTTCCACCATGCGAAGAGCCTCGCGGCCGTCGGCCGCCTCCAGGATCTCGTAGTCTCGTTCTTCCTCGAGCGATTGGCGGATCAGTTCGCGGACGTCAGGCTCGTCATCGGCGATCAAGATTCGCTTCCTGCCAGGCACGTGTCCGGAATTCAAAGTTGGTTGCATTCGCTGTCGTCCCTGCACCCTTATCGGCAGGATTGGCGTTTCACTTCAGAGAAACATTGGCCGGCCCGGCTTCAATTCGGAGATGATACTCTGAAGGTGGCATGCCCTCCAGCTACATCCCTATCTTTATATTCCTGGCAGTAGCCATCCTGTTTCCAATTGTCCTAATCGTTGTGGCGAAATTGGTCCGGCCATCCGCGCCGTTTCTAACGAAACTCGAGGCTTATGAGTGTGGCATTAAAGCTGCATCAAACTCTCGCGGCCGCTACACCGTGCGGTTCTACATCATCGCGATCCTGTTTGTGATCTTCGATGTGGAAACCATCTTCCTGTTTCCGTGGGCGGTCCGGTACAAACAGCTCGGATGGTTCGGCGTCAGCGAGGTCGGGGTCTTCCTCGTCTTCCTGGTGATCGGCTATCTCTGGGCATATAAAAAGGGAGCTTTGGAGTGGATCTGAGATATCGAGTTACGCTGGCTGCCTCGCTTGCGGCAATCGCCTGTTTGCCGTCGTTCGCCGCCCCTAAACTGCGCCTGCAGAATACGGCCCTGGGCCCCATTTCCGTCGCGACCGGCTCAAACGGAGCCGATCAGACCGTGAACGCAATCAACGCGGGAGACTCCGCTCTCAACCTGAGCGTCTCATCGTCGGTAAGCTGGCTGACGCCGTCAGTTGCATCGCTCACCAGTTGCGGCGTCATCGGCCGCTGCAATCCCATTACGATCAAGCTGAACACGACGAGCCTCGCCAAGGGCTCCTACACCGGCATCGTGACGGTGTCCGACGCCAACGCCATCGACGCGCCGCAGAACATTACGGTGACCGTGGCGGTGGGCGGCGGCGTTCCCGACGCCATCACCATGTACGTCCCGGTAGGCGGCTCGGCCGCGCCGCAGACCTTCTTCACCGGAGGACGCGCCTCCACCACAGTCACCGCTCCCTCGAGCGGCCCCGCGCTGACGGTGGATCCGCCCGCGCTGTCGCTTCCCGGCGGAGGCAGCTTTGAAGGCACCTACACCTACACCGTGAAGTCCTCCGCAGTGGCGGGAACAGCCGAAAAGGCCTACACGGGTTCCATCTCGGTCACCGGATCGCCGGTCGCGCTGGAGAACCGGACGGTGCCCGTCACCATCAACGTGACTTCACAGCCGATCGCCGTGCTGTCGTCCTCGAGCCTGTCTTACCGGATCGCGCAGAGCGCCGCCAAGCAGGTTCAGAACATCGTCATCGCGAATCAGGGCAGCGGGACCATCACGGTGTCGAAGGCCGATGTCGCCACCACGACCGGAGGCTCCTGGCTGACCGCGACGCTGGGTTCATATTACGTGACGATGACCGCCGACCCCACCGGGCTCGCGCCAGGCGACTATCAGGGTTCGGTGACCATCACCACGAACGCCGCGAACGCCACCGCCACGGTGCCCGTCAGCCTTACCGTCATCGCCACCGGACCGCCGCTCGCCATCGCCGGCGGCGTGGTGAACAACGCCACCTTCAGCAACGATCCGATCGCGCAGGGCGACTTCCCGGCCGTGTTCGGCGAGCAATTCACCACCGGCGCGCTCGCGCTCGCTTCCAACGTGCCGTATCCCACCACCTCGGGCGGCGCAACGGTCTACCTGAACGGCAACCCCGTTCCGATCTACTTCGTGTCGGCCAACCAGATCAACTTCCTGGTGCCGTTTGACGCCGCCGTCGGCGATGGCACGCTGCGCGTCGACCGCGACGGACAGCGCGGCAACAGCGTCACCGTCACCATCAAAGCGCGGTCTCCCAAGTTGCTGGTGGCCACCAACCAGGCCGGCCAGCAGGTGGCCTACGCGCTGCGCACCGCCGGGCTCGCGCCGGTGAAGCGTGGCGATTACATCACGCTGTATGGCTTCGGCTTCGGGCAGACCATTCCGGCCAGCGCGGTGAACACGGCCTCGTCCACCTCGAGCCTCGTAAACGTGCCGGGCACGAACACGGCCTACTTCGGCAAGAGCCAGTTCCCGATCACCGCCGTTGGCGTGACGCCGCAGTTCCTGGGGCTTGCTCCGGGATTCGTGACCAGCTTCTACCAGATCAACGTTCAGGTTCCGTCGAATTCCCCCACGGGAACCGCGGTGCCCGTCTACATTCTGGGCGACGCCGGCAATACGAACGAGCTGCTGCTCAACATCCAGTAAGGTGACCGAACGCCTCTATTACACGGACCCCTACCTGCGCCGCTTCACGGCGCGGGTAGCCGGGTCCGGCGATGACAACAAACTCTACCTGGACCGCACGGCCTTCTATCCCACCTCCGGCGGTCAACCCCACGATCTCGGAACCATCGGCGGCGTCGCCGTCCAAAGCGTCGAGAACGAGGACGGGCGCGTCGCGCACGTGCTGGCCAGCGCGGCGCCATCGGGCGAAGTCGAGTGCGAAGTCGACTGGACGCGCCGTTTCGATCACATGCAGCAGCACAGCGGACAGCACCTGCTTTCGGCCGTGCTGGCCGGCCTGTTCGGCATCGAGACGGTCAGCTTCCACCTGGGCTCCGATGTTTCCACCATCGACGTGAACGCCCCTTCGATCGACGCTGACCGTTTGGCCCGCGCCGAACAGCGCGCTAACGAGATCGTCTTCGAAAACCGTCCGATTACGATCTCCTTTGCGCGGAACGACGCGGATCTCGGGCTTCGGAAGGCTTCCGAGCGCGAGGGCGAACTGCGCATCATCTCGATCGAGGACCTGGACCGCAGCGCCTGCGGCGGCACGCATGTGCGTTCCACCGCTGAGATCGGACCGGTGGCGATCCGCCGGCTCGACAAAATCCGAGGGACGGTTCGAATCGAGTTCTTATGCGGGCTGCGCGCCATCCGCCGGGCTCGCGCCGATTTTCAGGCGTTGCAGGCGGCGGCGCGGGTGTTCTCCGCGGCGATCGACGACGCTCCGGCCCTGGCGGCGGCGGCCGCACAGAGGAATCTCGAACTCGAGAAGGCTTATCGCAAGCTGGCGCTCGAAACCGCCGAGCGGCAGGGTCGCGACCTGTACGCCTCCACCGCGCCCGGCGAGGACGGCGTCCGCCGAATCACCCGAAACGGCAAGATCGACGACGAACTGCGCGCGTTGGCGCAGGCGTTCTCGGCCGGATCGAAGGCGGTGCTGCTGGCGATTTGCGAGGATCCGCCTTCGCTGCTGATGGCCGCGTCGAAGGACGCCGGCGTTCACGCGGGCAACGTGGTGAAGGCCGCCGTCACGGCGCAGGGCGGTCGCGGCGGCGGGAGTCCCGTCATGGGGCAGGGCAGCGTGCCCTCCAAGGAAGCGCTGCAAGCGGCCGTGTCCGCAATCGGCGCCGCCCGCTAGGCTACTTCACCGCGATCGTCACGCCGGACGGGCTTGTGGCCTGTCCAATCTTTAACACCACCGCGACGGTGGAACCGGGCGTCACGTTTGGTGGGATTCGCGCGTTCACCTGAAGAAGTCCCGCCACCATCCCGGGCGCCGCGCCGGCGTAGGCTACCGTTGCGGCCTGGCCGCCGATGGTGACCGTAACGGACAGTTGCGGCTTCGGCAACGTGGCGCCGCTGGCCAGCCGGCCGTCCTCTCCGGCGGGCGTGGTCAGGCCTTCCCCGGTCGCGAACATCTGCACGATCGAACTGCGCGCGGCCGCATTCGAAGCCGAGTTCACCGAATTGTCCTGATTCAAGACGGCGGCCTGTCCCTTGCCCGATACGTTCGCCGTGAAGAAAGCGGGGGACGACGACGCGACGTCCAAGGGCGTGGCGGTGGAGGCGACGCCCTGATTCGTCACCACCATCTGCGTAGTTTTGCCCGTAACCGTGTAGGGAACGATGGCGCTCAACTGCCCCGCGGATACATAGAGCAGCGGCGCCGGGACCCCGTCGAAGGTCACTTGGACGTTCTGCACGGCGGTGGACAGGTGTTGCCTGTCTGCGGTCAATTGGTAAGACGCCGTGGCGGCTGGACCAAGGCCCGCTCCGAACACGGTCACGATCTCGCCCGGAGCGACCGCTCCTCCAACGAAGCTCGCCGCGTTCAACACGCCCTCCCGCGAGGTCAGCACTTCGAGGCCCCCCTGCGCGACGCTGATGGTCTGCCCGGCGATGGCCACCGAACCATAGCGCATCGCCGGATCGGAGTTCGCCGACGCCGCGATGGTGACTGATCCGCTGCCGTCGACGGCCGACCAACTGGGGATGGAGATCCAGGCTGAGTCCTTGGCCGGCTCCCATCGGCACCCCTGCGACCCGGTGACCGTCACCGTCACCGAATCTCCGCGGCCCTTCAGCGTCACCGTGTTGGGCGTCGCCGCCACCGAGCAATCCTTGCCCGATTGCGTAATGGTCACCGTCTGTCCGGAGATCCGAATGGTGGCCGATCGCGCATCCGAATTGGTGTTGCGCGCGACTGTGTAGGCGATGTCAGCGGAGCCCGTGCCGGCGGCCGCGCCGCCGAGGGCGATCCAGGCGGCCGTGGTGGTCGCCGACCAACTGCACGTCGTGTCGAGGTGCAGGGCGCCGGTTCCGCCGCTTGCCTGGAACGCGGCCTGGGCCGGCGTGATCGCGTAGGCGCACGTGGCGGCATCCTGCGTGATGGTGAACCGCTGGTTGGCCACGGTAACCACGCCGATGCGCTGCTGCGCGTTGGTGTTGGCGGCCACCGTATAGGTGACGTCGCCGTCGGAGGCGCCCGAGTTGTTCGCCAGCGTGATCCACCCGGCAACGGTGGCCGCGGTCCAGGAGCAGCCGCCGCCCGCCGTGACGTGGAAGCTGCCTGAGCCGCCGGAAGCGGGCGCCGTGGCGGAGATAGCGGTCAACGTCACCGAGCACGCGACACCCGCCTGGATGATGGAATATGTCTGGTTGCCGACGGTGATGAATCCGGTGCGCGAGGCGGAGTCGGTGTTGCCGGCCACCTGATAGCTCACCACGCCGGAAGTGGGCGAGTAGGTGACGGCGATCCACGACGACGTCGTGCTGGCGGTCCACGCACAGGCGCTGGTGACCAGGAAGGAGCCGGAGCCGCCGCTCGAAGGAAACGTCGCCTGGTTGTTCGACAGCGAATAGGAGCAGGCGCCGCTCTGCAATAGGGTGAAGCCCGCGCCGCCGATGGCGATGGAGGCGGTGCGGTCCTGCCCGGTGGCGTTGGCGGCGGCGGTCCAGATGATCGAGCCGCTGCCGGCGCCCGATACGGCGCTGATGGTGAGCCAATCCACGCTGCTGGTCGCCGTCCAGGCGCAGCTCGACGCGCTGGCGGTGAGGGTGATGGTCCCGGTGGCGCCCGCGGCGCCGGCCGTCGCCGACACGGGCGAGATCGAGATGGAACACACGCCCGACTGGGTGACCGTGAAGTTCTGCCCGCCAACGGCGATGGAGCCCGATCGGGAGGACGTGGTGGTGTTCGGGGCGGCGGTGTAGCGGATGGTGGTGCTGCCGCCGCCGCTCGCGGGACTGACGCTCAGCCAGTCCGTTGCGCTGCTGACCGCGCTCCAGGTGCAGCTATTCGACGACGCCGTCAGGTTGAAGGAACCGGTTCCTCCGCTCGAGCTCACACTGGCGGAGCTGGGCGAAAGCGCATAGGTGCACGTTCCGGCGGCCTGGTTCACCGTGAAGGTCTGACCGGCGATGGTGATCGTGCCCGTGCGCGCCACCGTGAAGGGGTTCGACTGCACGGTGTAACCCACCGTGCCGTCGCCCGTGCCCGACTGGCCGAACGAGATGGTGATCCACGTAGCGTTGCTCACCGCCGTCCGCGAGCAGCTCTGGCCGCCGCTCGTCACCGTCACGGTGACGATGTCGTTGCCACCAGCGGCGTTGTAGTTAGCGGAGATCGGCGTGAGGCTGAACGCACAGGTCTGGCCCGCAGCCGGGATCGCCCACACGACGAGCGCAAGAAGGCCCAACAGCCGGAGAACTCGCATAAACGGTTGAACCCGTCATTGTCGCATTTGTTGCCGGACGCCGCCCGTTGGAGTCAACGCGTGAACGGCGCCCAGTCCTCTTCGGGCGCGGGTGGTTGGGAGCGGCCGCCCAGGTACTTCGCCAGAAACTGCTCCGTGGCGGCGAAGAAGCGGAGGTTGTTCTCCGGGCGCACGAAGCCGTGCCCTTCGTCGTCGAAGACGATGTATTCGACCGGCTTGCCGTTGTCTCGCATGGCGCGCACGATCTGGTCGCTTTCAGACTGCTTCACGCGCGGGTCGTTTGCGCCCTGGCCGATCAGGAGCGGCGACTTGATTTCGCTCGCCTTGTACAAGGGCGAACGCTCCCGCAGGAACTCCTGCTCGTTGTCGAGGTGGCCGACGCGCTTATCGAAGATGGCCCGCGCCGGCGCCCAGTAGGGCGGGATCGAGCTGAGTAGCGTCGACAGGTTGGACGGACCCACGATGTCCACGCCGCAGACGAACTCGTCCGGCGTGAACGCGAGACCCACCAGCGTGGCGTAGCCGCCGTAGCTGCCGCCCATGATCGCCACGCGCGACGGATCCGCGTAACCCTGGTCAACAGCCCAGGCCTTGGCGTCCAGCAGGTCGTCGTGCATGCGCCCGGCCCATTCGCGATCGCCCGCGTTCAGGAAATCCTTGCCGTAGCCGGTGGAGCCGCGGAAGTTCACTTGTAACACCGCGTAGCCGCGATTGGCCAGCAGTTGCACGATGCCGCTGTAGCCCCACACGTCGCGCGCCCACGGTCCGCCGTGCACCAATAGCACCATCGGCGCGCCTCGCTCGACGCCGACCGGCATGGTCAGATAGCCGTGCAGCGTAAGACCGTCGCGCGCGGCGACCGAGATGGGCGTCGTGCGGGAGAGTTCGAAGGCCTCGAGCTCGGGGCGCGAGGCAAACAGAAACTCGGCCTTCTTCGTGGCGCGATCGTAGAGGTAGTAAGCGTCAGGCGCGACGTCGGAGGAGTAGGCGACAATCCATACGCGATCGTCCTCGGTGCGGCTTTCGATCTCCACCTCGCCGTCGCGGACATCGCGCAGCACGGCGAACTCCGCTTCGATGGCGGGATCGAAGAACAGCCACTCCAGGCGAGCGCGGATGAAGCCGACGGCCTCGAGCTCGTGCGTGATCGGATTCTCGATGGCGGCGCTCACGTCGTAACACGGATCCTCCGCGATGACCCGCGTGGCGCCGCTGGCGATATCGACTTCGAGCAGGCGGGAGGCGTTTGCCCCGACGCTCGAAATCACCCACAGGGCCCGGTTGTCCGGCGAGAATCCGGAGACGCCGCCGAAGGATTCATCGGGACCCCAGCGTTCGAAGCTCCGCCATTCTGAGTTACGGTCCGTGCGGACGCGGATTTCCTGGTCGCCTCCGGGCAGGATGGCGGTGGCGGCGCGGATCTCGAACTCGTTGTCGGCGTTCCAGCCCGCGATGTCCCCGGGATTCTCCGTGTCGAGTTCGAGGGCCCCGGTCTTGAAATGATAGCGGTAGACGTCGAACAGTTGGGGATCGCGGCGGTTCATGCCGATCAACATGGAGTCGGGGTGGCGGGAGTCGACGGCCACGACGCTGGCGCGGATGTTGTCGAAAGGGGTGAGATCCTGGGTCTCGCCGGTGGCGATAGAGGTTTGGAAGATGTGGAAGTTCTCGTTGCCGCCGACGTCCTGGGCGTAGATGATGTGGGCGCTGGCGGCCTGCCAGAAGTAGGCCCGGATGCCGCGGACCGCGTCGGAGGTGATGGGACGGTCGTCGGCGCCGCCCACGGTGCGCACCCATACGTTCATGACGCCATCCCGCGGCGCCAGGTACGACAGCTTACGGCCGTCGGGAGAGATCTGCGCGGAGGAGCGTTCGGGGTTTCCGAACAGGATCGCGCGAGGGATGATGGGCGTGCTGGTCCAAGCGTTCATAGCCCTCTTCAAGGTAACGCACCTGGACAGGCGGCGGGCGTTACCATCGAGGTTTGGATCACGAGAGCTACATGCGGGAGGCGCTGGCCGAGGCCCGGCGTGGGGAGGCGGCGGGCGAAGCGCCCGTGGGGGCCGTGCTGGTGATTGACGGCGAGATCGCGGCAAGGACTCACAACTCGCCGGTGGCCGCCTGCGATCCGACGGCGCACGCCGAGATGCTGGCGTTGCGCGAGGGGGCGCGGAAGACCGGCAACTACCGGCTGGGCGGCGCGACGCTCTACGTAACGATGGAGCCGTGCGCGATGTGCGCCGGCGCGCTGGTGAACGCCCGGGTGGCGCGGCTGGTCTTCGGCTGCCGCGACCTGCGGTTCGGCGCGGTGCGGAGCAAGTTCCGGATCGCCGATTCCGACCTGTTGAACCATCGGCTGGAGATTGTGGAGGGCGTGTTGGGCGCCGAGTGCGCGGAGCTGTTGCGGGCGTTCTTCCAACAGAGACGGTAGCCGACGGCGGAGGCTTGGTTCATACTGTCATGTGGCCATCGCAGGACCAAGGCGATCGGCCCGATGGAGGCGAACATGCCATCTGCCGCAAGCGAACCCGCCGTTCAGATCGAGCAATCCCTAGCCTTTGAATTCGCAAACGTCGTGAAGGAGGCCGCTGTCGCCTCCGCGCGAACCATGGGACAGGGCGACGCGCACTCCGCCGATCAAGCGGCTGTCCAAGCCATGAGAGATGCGTTCGAAGCCCTGCCGATCCGGGGCAATATCGTGATCGGAGAGGGCGAGCGCGACGAAGCGCCCATGTTGTATATCGGGGAGCGGGTCGGCGCCATTCCGCCCGCCGGCGTCCAGTACCCCGAAGTCGACATTGCCGTGGATCCGCTGGAAGGCACGAACCTGTGCGCCACCGGCGCGGCCAATTCCATCGCGGTGCTGGCGGTGTCCGAGCCCGGCGGATTGCTGCACGCGCCGGACTGCTATATGGAGAAGATCATCGCCGGTCCCGCGTGCCGCGACGCACTCGACCTGGATGCGCCGGTAAAATACAATTTGAAGGCGATCGCACACTGCCTGGATCGGGAGATCAAGGACCTGGTGGTGATGGTGCTCGACCGGCCGCGTCACGCCGGGCTGATCGAGCAGATTCGGGCCGCCGGGGCGCGGATCCGGCTGATTACGGATGGCGATCTGTCGGCCGGCATCGCGGCGGCGGTTCGCGGAGCGGGTGTTCACGCGGTGTTCGGCGCGGGCGGCGCTCCGGAGGGCGTGATCACGGCCGCGGCCATGCGTTGTCTGCATGGCGAGATGGTGGGGCGGCTGGTGGTGAACACGCCCGCCCTGATGGAGCGCGTGGAGCGAATGGGGATTAAGGACCCGAAACGGATATACAAGGCGAATGAACTCGCGCCCGGCAAGCAGATCATCTTCGCCGCCTGCGGGGTGACGCAGGGCGCGCTGTTGAACGGCGTGCGATTCTTCGGCGAAGGCTATCGCACGCATACCCTGGTGATGACCATGGCCCGCAACAACGTCAGCTTCATCGATACGGTCCATATGTACCGCGAGCCCAAGCGCCGCGGAGTGCGGTTGTACTGAATCGTGGCGGACCCGTTCGCACAGTCAGGCCCGGCCGCGCTACGGCGAAGTTTGGAGACCGTTGCGCGGCTGGGCGTTCGGTCGATCGGGCTCCCGATGGTGGCGGTGGCGGCCGAGTCCGGCGGATCGTGGACCGTGTATGGCGCCGGATTCGACGGCGCGCTGCCGGCCGAGGCGCTGGCTGCCGAGGCCTTCGCGATGCGCGGCGGAGTCACCGGCGTTGACGGAGTCCGCTTCGTGGCCGCCGTCGGGATCGTGGACGGAGGACGTAAGCTCGGCGTGGTGGCGGCGATGTCGGCCGAGGAGCGCGACTTCCGGCCAGAACAGCGGCAAGCGCTCGAGGATCTGGCGGCGGTGGCCGGCGCGGTGCTGGCGAATTCCCATCGGCGTCGGTGGATGGAGGCGGCGCATCCGGCGCTGGGCGATCGCGTTCGGGAACACCTGCGGTCGGCCTGCGAGAGGCTTGGTCTGGCGGGCGGCGCTTTGCTGGATATTGGCGGCGCGGCGCGATGGTCGCACGGAGAGAACTCCGGAGCGTTTTCGATCTCAGCGCCGGTCGACGCCGGGCAGGAACGGTTCGGCGAACTGGTGTTCCGCTCGCCGCGCGAACTGACGGCGAGCGACCGGGCGGCCGTCGAACAGGCGGGGCGCGAGATCGGCCACGCGCTGTTCGAGCATCGGCTGGCGGAGGAGTTGGAACGGCGCGCGCAGTGCGACCCGCTCACCGGCCTGGTGAACCGCATGGAGTTCACGCGGCGGCTGGAGGCGGCGCTCGAGCAAGCGACGGCGACGGGCGCTCCGCTCGCGATCGGATTCATCGATCTCGACCGCTTCAAGCAGGTGAACGACACGCTCGGGCACGCCACGGGCGACGAGGTGTTGCGCGAGGCCGCCGCGCGGCTGGGGGCTGAGGCGGGCCCCGATGAACTGGTGGCGCGTGTGGGCGGGGACGAGTTTACGGTGCTGTTCAGCGGCAATCCGACACGGTCGAGCGTGGCGATGACGGCGGAGCGGATGATCGAGGCGCTGCGGCGGCCGTACCGGATCGAGGGCTCCGAACTGTTCATCACCGCCAGTATGGGCATCAGCTTCTTCCCGGAGGACGCGGGCGATCCGCGGCAATTACTGCAGAAGGCCGACGCCGCCATGTACCGCTGCAAGGGCCAGGGCAAGAACGATTTCCGCTTCTTCACGCCGGACATCGTGCTGCGCGGCGCGCGGCGAATGGAGCTGGAGACGGAGCTGCGGCGCGCGCTGGAGCGGGAAGAGCTGCGGATGAGTTACATGCCGCTGGCGGAGGCGCGGTCCGGAAAGCTGGCCAGCTTTGAGGCGCTGCTCGCGTGGCGCAATCCGCGGTTCGGCAACGTCGGGCCGGCGCGATTCATCCCCATCGCGGAGGAATCGGGGATGATCATCCCGATCGGGACGTGGGTGCTGAACGAGGTTTGCCGCGTAGTGGGCGGGTGGCGGAAGCGGGGGCTCGAGACGCCGCGAGTGGCGGTGAATGTCTCGGGGTTGCAGTTTTCGCGGCCCGATTTCGTCGGTCTGGTGGAGCGTGCGTTGCGCGACGGCGGGGCTCGGCCGCAAAGCCTGGAACTCGAGTTGACCGAGAGCATGCTGATGCGCGATATGGAGACCGCGGCCCGGCGGATGCTCGAGATACGAGAGCTCGGCGTGAGCATCGCGATTGACGATTTCGGCACGGGGTATTCGTCGCTGAGTTATCTGCGGCGGTTGCCGGTGGATGCGTTGAAGATCGATCAGTCGTTTGTGGCGGAGTTGGGGAGTTCGGGTTCGGCGCTTCCACTGATCCACACGATTGTGGCGCTGGCGCACAATATTGGACTGAATGTTGTGGCGGAAGGCGTTGAGACGCGAGAACAGATGGAGTTGTTGAGCGCGGCCGGGTGCGACAAGTTGCAGGGGCGGCTGTTTGGGGCTCCGATGAGCGCGGAAGGGGCCGAGGCCCTGATGGCGCGACCGGAACGGGACGTCCCGATTCGGAGTTAGCTCACTCCGGGTCGGCCAGGAATGGGCGCAACTCGACCCGTCGATTACAGTGCTTCGATCCCTCGGCGGCGAGCTTCCGCGCGACGTCGGGATCCGGCGCCTCGATGATCCAGAAGCCCGCGAAGTATTCTTTCGATTCCAGAAAGGGGCCGTCGGTGAACACCGCTTCCGCGCCTCGGTTGTCGATGACCGTAGCCGTGCCGGGCGACCCCAGTCCTCCAGCGAAGACCCAGTGGCCGTCGGCCAGCAGCCGGGCGTTGAAGGAGTCAATCGCGGCCATCTCGTCCGTGGTGGCGAGGCCCGTCTGCGCATCGATGACCGAGATCAGATATTTCATGGCAGGCGTGGCGGCGTTATCGGACGATCGCGGACCGGCCGGTCTTTACGTCCAGCGTCCATTCGCGTGGGGCCGGAAGGGCTAACTTCCCGTCGCCGATTTCCACCGGCATCCAGAGATAGCGCGAATCCCATTGCGTCTTGGGTCGCCATATGTCGCCCAAGAAGATCACCGTCGTCGCCTGGCTGCCCACCACTTTCAGCAACATCGTGGACTGAGAACCGTATGTCCGGGTTTCCGGCGGCGCGATGTCGCGGAATTCCGACCATGGGCCCTCCAGGCTCTTCGCCGTCGCGTACTTGTTCGGGTTCGGATCCCAACCGGTCAGCGCCGAGCCGACCGCGTAGTAAAGCCCCTGATAGTGAACCACCGCTCCACCTTCAAGCGGCGCCTTGATCAGCGACATCTCGCGCTCCACCGTCAGATAGTCGTCCGATAACTTCGCGATGTGGAAGCCCTTCGCCGGGCGGTCCTCAAAGATGAGGTAGGCGGCGCCGTCGTCATCGATGAACTGACCGATGTCCCGACTCTCCTGGCCGAGCGGACGGAAACTCTTCACGAACGTAAAGTCGCCATCCACCTTGTCGCTGACTCCCACCGCCACCCGGGCCACCTTGTATTTTGCGTCGTCCAGGTGAAGGTACATCACATACTTCTTCGCCTTCGCGTTGTAGAACACCTTGGGACGCTCAAGCACCCAATGCGGGCCCAGGTTCTCCGGATCACTCCACCGGACCACCTGGTTGCGGAAGGTCCAGTGCGCCAGATCTTTCGATGAGTAGCAGGCGACATAGCGCCGTTCAGGGTCGTTGTCCCTGCCCCGGTCTTCGCCGAACCAGTACCACGTGTCGCCCAGCTTGATAATCCCGCCGCCATGAGCCTGTATATGCCGGTCGCGATTGTCGAGCCAAACGTCGCCGGGGCGGAAGGTCTGCGGAGCCGCCATCAGGGTCACGGCGGCGAACATCACGGGTAGTATTGTTCGTTTCATTGTTTCAATACTTCATCAACTTCACTTTCACCACTGCGCCGCCGGGCGGGATGCGGAGCCCGAAGAAGATCTCGTCTCCGCTCAACTGGCGGCGCGGCTTCCACGCGCCGTTCTCGTAGACGCCTTCCTCGGCGCTCACGAAATCGGCGCGAGGCTTCTGGGAGCCGTAGCGCGGCCGGAAGTTCACCGTCGTATCGAAACCCGCGATGACGAACTCCTCGGGACCTGTCTGGCCGATCAACACGCGGCCGGTCTTGCCCTTGGTGCCGGCCGCCCGGGCGCCGCCGTAGCCGTAGTTCATCGGGCCGAACTGCGCCATGGCCTCGTAATCGCCGAAGTCGAGAACCAGCGTGGCGGCGCCTTCCTGCTCGACGGCGGAGCGCAGCTTGCCGTGCTTCTTCGCTTCAGCGAGCAGCGGCGTCGCTTCGCCGACAACACGATAGGTCGCCGCGAGATCATGCAAGCTTTCAGGAATTCCTTCGGCCGGACCCTCCACGCCAAAAACCGACACGCCGATGCCCTTCAGATCTCCCAGCACCGAAATCATGCTCTTGCAGTAGGTCAGAGCGCGGCCGGTTTCCGGGATCATCAGCGGGTTGTCGGCGCGCGCGTAGGGCGTTGCTTCCTCGATGAACTGCACGTGGTTGGATTTGTAGATATCGGGCGAGATCCAATCGACGGCGGAGACCAGCGCCTTGTAGAGCGGCAACATTCGCGTAGTGGGACCGCCGCTCGGGTGGGAGAAGCCGGGTTCGTAGAAGCCGTCCTGAATGTCGGTCCAGACGTTGAGAAACAGCGGCAGACCGAACTCCTTGCGCCCCGCATCAGCGACCTTCTGAACGTACAAGGCCTGGTAGTAGGCCATGAACGTTTCGCCGCCATGGGGACCGAACACCTCCGTCCACGCGCCGGTGGCTGACTTGTTGAAGGCCCTGGCGGCGGCTTCCGGCACGCGCTGGGCGAACAGCTTTTCGGCGGCGGCGGAATGGTCGCGGTCCGTGCCGAGCACGCCCGCTTCGTTTTCGACCTGGACGGCGATGACGGTGTGGCGGTCGCCGTCGATTTCCTTGAGATGACGCATGAAAGCGGCGAAGGCGCGCGCGTCGGCCTGGATGGTCGAGTCGGGGTAGGTCGCAAGCGTTCGCATGGGAGCGCCGGCCTGGTCGATCATCCGCGGGTACTTGTGCGTGTCTTGCTTCACCCAGGCGGGCGCGAAGTGCATGGCGGCGTTCTTGAATCCGCCAAACCAGGCGAGGATGAGGCGCAGGTCGTGCTTGCGCGCGCCAGCCACCAGGCCGTCGACACCGGAGAAATCGAACTGGCCTTCGACGGGTTCAACCGCCTGCCACTGGATGGGAATCTCCACCGTGTTCACGCCGATGCGGCGGGCGAGCGGCCAGGTGCGTTCCAGTTCGCCAGGATATCCGGACGAATTGTTCGTCTGGATTCCCAGGATAATGAACGGCCGGTCGTCCACCATGAACTGGAAGGAGCCGTTGTTATCCCTGGCGAGGCGCGGCATGGGCGCCGCCACAAGCGACGAGACCGCGCACAGGGCGATCCCCCAACGCTGCCACAGCATGAATGATCCTCCCGGCGGGCGCCTTTTTCGGAGTCCGCCATCCGGGATGATATCAGGCTCAGCCTTCGGACTCCATTTCGTCGCGCAACCCCTCGGGATCGCTGATGGAGATCTCGCGGCCCTCCAGGCGGATGAAGCCGCGGACGCGGAAGCGCGCCAGGTTGCGCGAGACCACTTCGCGGACGGTGCCCAGGCGGGAGGCCAACTCCTGGTGGGTGAGAGGGATGGCGTCCTGCTCCGCGCCGAGGTCGAGCAGTAGTTTCGCCAGACGTTTGGTGACGCTTCCGAACGTGATGCTTTCCACCACGTTGACAAGCGTGCGCAGCCTGCGGCCGACGACGGCGAGGATCTTCAACGGCAGGTCGGGATTCTGGCGGCAGGCGAGCGAAAAGTCGGTCTTGTTGATGAACAGGGTGAAAGCGCCTTTGAAGGCGCGCGCCGAAGCCGGATAAGGACCGCCGTCAAACAGCGGCAGTTCGGCGACGGAACTGGGGGCGGCGACAAGATCGAGCATCATCTCGCGGCCCGCGGCGGAGGTCTTGAAGATCTTCACTCCCCCGTCGATCAACAGATAGAGGCCCTTGGCGCTATCGCCTTCCCAGAACAGGCTCTCTTCGGGCTCGAACCGGCGCTCGATGGCGTGAGCGGCGAGACTTTCGAGTTCGCTCTCGTCCAATCCGGCAAACAGGGGGATCTTCGATAGCTGCGCGGCTCGTGGGCTCACCCCTGCGATGCTAACACGCGGTCTACTTGAAGACGACTTCCCGCTCGAATTCTCCGGGTTTTTGAAGGTGCAGCCGCCAGTACTCCTGGGCGATGTTGTCCGGCGCGAAGCGCGTGCCGGGTTGCACGAAACCGCAGACGGTGACGGTGGCCACGTGTATGCCCGCCGGTTCGAGTTCCAGGGCTAGGCTGAACGCAAGGCTGCGCTGAGCGGCCTTTCCCATGGACAGGGAGGCGAGCGGAGCAGAGGGGCTGAGGGCGAGGCCGCCGCCGGTGATGATGATGGTCCCGCGGCCGGCCGCTTTCATGGCGGGGACCGATTCCTGAACCGCGGCCAGCGCGCCAATGATGTTGACGACGAAGTCGCCGATAAGGTTGGCGCGGGTCAGCGCGGTGGGTACGCCGGCAAATCCCGAAGAGGCGTTGAACACCAGCACGGAGGGCCGTCCCAGGTATCGCATGGCCTGACGCAATTCCGGCTCATAGCCGGCGTCGGCCACCGCGAATTTCGAGGCCGGCAATGCCGATGCGAATTCACGCAACTGCTCTCCGTCGCGCGAGATCATGCCGATGGCGAAGCCTTCGGCGGCGAAGCGGCGGGCGACGGACAGGCCGATGCCTGGCCCCATCCCTACGATGGTGCAGAGCGGTTTTTCGGGCATGTATTTCTCATTATGCCTGCCAGGCGCGATGTTGCTCCAGTTAGCAGTTGGTCCAAGGAACTCCGGAAGCGCGCTCCACGCAGGGAGGCGGCGGCGGGCAGTCGGGACTAGTGAATGCGCGGGCGGATGCCGGGGCCGATTTGACCTTTGTGATGCAGGATCTTGTTCATCCACTCGACCATCTGGCGCTCCCAGTCGGGGACTCCGGGGATGGCGTTCCAGCCTCCGGTTCCGTGCTTGCCGTTGGGGATGCGGATAATGTCGGCTCGCACTCCCAGGTTGCGCAACGCCGTTTGCAGGTTCGTCGCTTCGGTGAAAGGGATGTACTCGTCCTGGTCGCCCAGAATCTGAAGGAACGGCGGAGCATTTCTGCTGACCCAGGTGATGGGCGAGGCTTCCTTGAGAGCCGCGGCTTCGCCCTTTTGCGCGATCAGGGGGTCGAGCAGCGCGTGGACATCCCGGTTCAACGGAACCGTCGCGAAGCTGCTTTGCGCAAATAGCGTGACCACGGCCTGGACCTTCGCGCTTTCGCGGTCCACCGGGTCAGCCGCTTTCGGGTCGCCCGGCGCGCCCACCAAACCCACCATGTTGCTGAGGAATCCGCCGGCGGATCCGCCCACCAGCGCGATGCGCTTCGGGTCGCCGTTCCACCGGGCGGCGTTGTGGCGCAGATAGCGGACGGCGCGCTCGACGTCGTGGACCATGTACGGGTACGGATACTTCGGCGCCAGGCGGTAGTTGACCGAGAAGACGGCGTAGCCGGCCGGGGCCAGGAAATCGGCGCAATAAGCTTCGCTGCCGCTCTTGCTATTGCCGCGCTGATAGCCGCCGCCGTGGATGATGATGGCGATGGGATGGACGCCCTCGCCCGCCGGCGCGTAATAATCCATGGTCAGCGTCTCGACATCGGCGGCGCCGTAGACAAGGCCTTCCTGGGTGGGGGTGCGCTCGGCCGCGGCGAAGGCGGCGGAGGCGAGTAACAAGGCGAGGGCGGCGCAGACGGTGGCGGATCGCACGCACCGATTATGTCAGACGTTGTATCCTGCTGAGATACTCGATGCCGAAACTGGGTTTTGCTGACTAATGGCGCTGACGGGCGGTCGCGTTGAAATCGGATCCTCCGCGATTCGCGAACTTACGATCGAATGCCGAAAACTGGGCGCGGTGAACCTGGCGCAGGGGTTCCCGGATGAGGACGCCCCGCCGGAAGTGGTGGAGTTCGCCATCCGCGCGCTCCACGCGAGCACGCACCAGTACATCGACCCTCGCGGCGAGCCGGGACTGCGCGCGGCCATCGCCGAGACGGCTCGCCGGACTACCGGCGCGGCCGTCGATCCCGATCGCAACGTGGTGGTGACGTGCGGCGCCACCGAAGCGATGATGGCGTGCCTGGAGGCGCTGCTTCCTCCCGGCGCCACGGTGGGCTTCATTGCGCCGTTCTACGAGAACTACCGGCTACAGGCGCGTCTGGCGGGCCTGGAGGCGCGCTACGCATGGCTTGAAGGAGCGGATCTCGAGTTCACGGCGAAGACGCTCGATCCGCTGGCGGGGCCTGGCTTGGCGGCCATCGTGATATCGAATCCGGCGAACCCGACCGGGCGCGTATTCTCGAGGGAGGAACTGGCTGCCATCCTCGAATTCGCCCAGGCCCACAACGCCATCGTGCTGAGCGATGAGACCTACGAGCATTTCGTGTGGGACGGCGCGCGCTTCACTTCCATCCTCGCCGTCGAGGGCGCCGAGCAGCGGGCGATCGTCGTGTCCTCGTTCGGCAAGACGTTTTCCATCACGGGGTGGCGCGTGGGATATCTCATCGCGCCGGAGACCTGCGTGGAAGCGGTGGCCGCGACGCACGACTTCCACACCATCACCGCGCCGCATCCGTTCCAGGTTGCGATCCGTTATGCCCTGACCGAGTTGGGCCCGGAGTTCTACGACCGCCTTCGGAGCGAGTACGACGCGCGGCGGCGACTGTTGGGCGACGGCCTTCGCCAAAGTGGATTCACGTTTTTTGAGCCCCAGGGCTCCTACTTCTACTGGTGCGATTACAGCGGGCTTTCGAGCCAGGATGACCGCTCGTTCGCGCGCCGCCTGCTGGTGGAGCGGGGCGTGGCCGGTCTGCCGGGCTCGGTGTTTCTGCCGGCGGGGTCCGGAAGCTCGAAGATCCGATTCACGTTCTCAAAGAAGCGAGCGACGCTTGAGGCCGCCTGCGAGCGGCTGCTCGCGGGCTGAGAACCGCGCGCATCCCCCACAATAGAAGTTTGTCCCGATGATTTCGCTTGCCAACATCAATAAACAGTACGGCCGTCAACTGGTGTTCGTCGACGCGGCGTTCCAGTTGAATCCCGGAGAAAAGGTGGGCCTGGTGGGCCCGAACGGCGCCGGAAAAACCACCCTGTTCCGCATGATCGTGGGCGAGGAACAGCCCGACGACGGCGAAGTGACCGTCCCGCGCCGCCTCACCATCGGCTATTTCCGGCAGGATGTGGAGGAGATGGCCGGTCGCTCGGTGCTCGATGAAGCCATCGCCGGCAGCGGGCGCGTGGGCGAGCTGCACCATGAGCTCGAGGACCTGAATCACCGCATGGCGGACCCGGAGTACGCGGATTCGCTCGATGAGACGCTGGCGCGTTTCGGCGAAGTGCAGGAGGAGTACGAGCACCTGGACGGTTACGCGCTCGAGGCGCAGGCGCGCGAGGTGCTGGAGGGGCTCGGGTTCGCGCCGGAGCAGATCGACGGCGACGTGGGGGCCCTGTCGGGCGGGTGGAAGATGAGGGTGGCCCTGGCGCGGGTGTTGCTGGGGCGGCCCGACGTGCTGCTGATGGACGAGCCGACCAACCACCTGGATATCGAGTCCATCATCTGGCTGGAGCGGTTCCTGAAGACGCTGGCGGCGGCGCTGCTGATGACATCGCACGACCGGGAATTCATGAACCGCGTGGTAGGAAAGATCGCCGAGATCGATTCGGGCGAAATCATCGTCTACTCCGGCAACTACGATTTCTACGAGCGCGAGCGGGCCATCCGCGAGGCCAACCAGCAGGCCGCCTACGCCCGGCAGCAGGCGATGCTCGCCAAGGAGCAGCGCTTCATCGACCGCTTCCGCACGCACGCGGCGAAGGCGGCGCAGGTGCAGAGCCGGATCAAGGCGCTCGACAAGATCGAGAAGGTCGAACTGCCGCGCAAGCGCCAGGTGGTGAAGTTCGAATTCCGCGAGCCGCAGCGTTCGGGCGACCAGGTGGTGGTGATCGAGGACGTCCACAAACAGTACGGCTCGCGCGTGATTTACGACGGTTTCAACATGATCGTGCGGCGCGGCGAGCGTTGGGCGGTGATGGGACGCAACGGCGCCGGCAAGACGACGCTGCTCAAGCTGATTGCGGGAGCGGCGACGGCAGACAGCGGGACGGTCCGTCTGGGGGCGAGCCTCAAGATGGGGTACTTCGCACAGCAGTCCCTCGATGTGCTCGACGCCGAGCTGACCGTCATCGAGCAGTTGGAGAAGGATTTTCCGCACGACACGCTGGGATCGCTCAGGACGCTGGCCGGCGCGTTCCAGTTCACCGGCGACGATGTGGACAAGCCGATCCGCGCGCTGTCGGGCGGGGAACGGTCGC
Organism: Acidobacteriota bacterium; assembly: GCA_018268715.1. Classification (GTDB taxonomy): domain Bacteria; phylum Acidobacteriota; class Terriglobia; order Bryobacterales; family Bryobacteraceae; genus TMP-7. The sequence goes on from JAFDVZ010000002.1 coordinate 228,456, forward strand.
GGCTGGCGATGGCGCGAATGCTGTACGATCCGCCGAACTTCCTGGTGCTCGACGAGCCGACCAACCACCTGGACCTGGCCACCAAGGAGATGCTGGTGGGCGCCTTGTCGGCCTTTGAGGGCACAATGATCTTCGTGTCCCACGATCGTGCCTTTTTGCGAGGGCTGAGCACGCGGGTGCTCGAGTTGGGCGGGGAAGACGGCGGGCGGTCCCCGCACCTGTACCCGGGCTCCTACGTCGAATACGTCGCGCAGTCCGGGCACGAAGCGCCGGGCATTCACTCCTAGCAGGCGCGCGGCGGAGGTCCCGTTGGGCCACGTTGCGAGCGCCGCCGCGACCTCTTGGGCAGCCAGGATTTAGCCCGCTGGCTGGGTTGCTCGTCGTCGGAGGCGGCCCGCGTCGTTTTCCTCCGGGCTGCTAGGCTAGGCGCGGACGGCTGGCCCGGGGTCGTGAAGCTGCGCGAGCAGAGCTTGCAGGTCGCTCGCCTTCACCGGCTTCGAGAGGTAGGCGTCCATGCCGGCTTCCAGACACTTTTCGCGGTCGCCCTGCATGGCGTGAGCGGTCATCGCGACGACGGGAGTGTGTCGGCCGGCGACGTTTTCATGCTTCCGTATGGCCGCCGTAGCCTCAAAACCATCCATTTCGGGCATCTGGACGTCCATCAGCACGACGTCGAAGTTTGAGCCGTTCATCGCGGCCACCGCCTCGGCTCCGTTCGAGGCCACGGTGACGCGATGTCCGCTCTTTTCGAGGATTCTGACCACCAGGCGCTGGTTGACGACGTTGTCTTCAGCCAGCAGCACCTCCAAACCGGCGGCGTTCCGGCCGGACGATGCGCCCCGCGCCACCGGCGCCGGGGAACCGGAGTGCGCCAGCGCAGTCGCCAGTTCCGCCTCCATCACCGGCCGGGCCACGGATTCGGCGATCAGCAGACCACCGAATTCGGCGCCGCCGGGCGAGGCGAGCAGCACCACCTTGGGCCGCCTGGAGCCGGCCTGCAAAACCTCCAGCTTTCGCGCTAGCGCTCGGCCGTTGGCCTCCAGCAGTTCGCGGGTCGCCACCACCAGCGGGAAACGGGAGCCGCCACTTTCAAGACAGGCGATGGCGGCTTCGCTCGAGGCGGCAAGCGACGGCAGATAGCCCTGGTTACGGAGCATCCGGGCCACAGTGCGAAGGTGGAGCGTTTGGTCGTCGGCCACCAGAACCTCCACCTCGCGCTCCACCGCGGCGGTCGAGTCGACGCCGAACGACGCCGTGAAATGGAAGGAACTCCCGGCGCCTGGCCGGCTCTCCACCCAGATTCTGCCCCCCATCATCCCCACCAGGCGTTTGGAGATGGCCAGGCCGAGGCCCGTGCCGCCAAAGCGGCGAGCCGTGGACCCGTCGGCTTGCGAGAAGGCGTCGAAAATGAGATTCAGCTTGTCCGGTAGGATGCCGATTCCCGTGTCGTGGACCGTGAAGCGCAGCGTTACGCTATCTTCGGCGCGCGACTCCACCGCCACTTTCAGGTCCACCTGGCCTCGTTCGGTGAATTTCAGGGCGTTTCCGAGCAGATTGAAGAGGATCTGGCGCAGGCGGCCTTCGTCGCTCAACAGAAACTCGGGAACGTCCGGGGCCACCGCGCTCGACAGCTCCAGCCCCTTCTGCTCGGCCCGCATGGAGAGCGTCTTCAGTATCGGCGCGAGCGTGCGCCGCAGTCCGAACGGCGCCCTGTCCAGCGCGAGCTTGCCCGCCTCCACCTTCGAGAAGTCGAGGATGTCGTCGATGACGGTGAGCAGCGATTCGGCCGACACCTTCACGAGCCCCGCGTAATCAGCCTGTTCGCGCGACAGGGGCGTGTCGAGCAGCAACTCGGTCATGCCCAGCACGCCGTTCATGGGAGTGCGGATTTCGTGGCTCATGTTCGCCAGAAACTCGCTCTTGGCGCGGGAGGCGGCCTCGGCGGCGTCCTTGGCGGCGAGCAGCGCCTGCTGCCTCAGGCGCAGCTCCGCGGTTTGGACCTTCACCCGATGGCGGAGGGCGGCGATCCACAGCACGAAGGCCAGCCCGAGCGCCAGGCCGACTTCGATAATGCGGTCCACGCGCAGGGCGGCCAGCCACGATGGCGCCCTCACGACGCGGATGTCTGAGGGCTTGAGCAGAGCGATCTGCGTCGAGGCCGGATAGTAGGACAAGGCGCTGCGCTCATGTCGGACCTCGCCGGTCAGCTCAACCAGGGCGCCCGGCCGGATGGAGGGGCAGGGCGCTCCGTTTTCGCGCGGCAAGCGCGCCCGGAACGGCCCCTGTTCGTCGCCATGGCCGGCCGGCGCGTCGTTCAGGGTCAGAATGCAGGCGCGCCCTTCGGCGCGGACGTCGACGACCTTCGCCTGGAGGCGGACCAGGGCGCCGTCGTGATAGCCCAGCAGCACCGAGTCGTTCGCCACCGGCAGCGGATCCGGCAAAATGCCGGGGCCAAGGTCGCGCGCGCCCGCTACGTCCAGATGGATGATGGCTGCATCGTCCCTGGCCACCTTGGCCGCGATCTCATAGCGCCTCCCCACCTTGACTCCGAGCGGGGCAAGCAGGCGGAGCGGCATCAGATTGCCGCCCTCCGACAGTACATAGTCGATGTCGGAACTGGTGTGGATGATCGTGCCTTGCGTGCGGAACAGACCGTTGCCCGGGATCCGGCCCCGGACGCGGAACATCGTCGCGGCGTCGTTGAAGGGAAGGCGCTCCCAATCGAGCGGGTCGCGACCGATCACCCGGATGTGCGCCATCGACTCCACCACGATGTCGGCCTGCTGCCGTTGGTTGCGCGGCATGCGCGCCAGCATCACGACGCCGCGCAGCCACACCCGGGAACGCATCAGGGACAGGGCCACATCCGCGGACCGGATCGGCGTGTTCGCCGTTATGATTCCGCGGCCGATGCGGATCCACAGGCGATGGTGGGTCACCGAGGCGTCGGTCCCCTCGGCCAGAGGCAACACGCTTTCCACCATGCCTTCCGTTTCGACGCAGGTGTTGTCGTACCGGTCGGATTCATTGATGACCGCCGCGTCGGAGACCTTCAGCGCTCCCGGCAGACCCACCCGACCCACACGCCGGAAGCGGGCGTTGGCCACCACCGGCGCATACCCCCCGGCCGCGGTGACGCCCTCCACCTCCACCCGTTCTCCGGAGGTCAGCGACAGATCGTAGGGAGGGCTCACATAGATGCCGAAAGCATGGGAGCCAGAGCCCTGCTGAAGCACCAGTTGGTTGACCGCTGGGGCCATGCGGACCACCACCGCCTCGAGCCGGACGGGGTAGGCCTTGGCCGCCTCGACGTTATCGAGTTTGTTGATCTGCTCGATGCTACGGATCGGTCGCTCCGCGCCGGCACAGCAGAGCGCGGCTAGCAGACAGAGCGATACGCGCCACACTAGCACATCGCTTCTTATCGGCGGCTGTGGGGCGATCGATAGTGCGGCCTGAGGTGGCTGCGGTCAATCGTGCCGCAGGGCTTCCATGGGCGCCACGGCGGCGGCGCGGCGCGACGGCAGCCACGCGGCCGCAAGCGACACCGCGACGAGCACCGCCGCCGCGGCCCCCAACGCCCCCGCGTCCTGCACCGGAGCATCAAACAACAGCGACCGCAACAGGCGGGTGAGCGCCAGCGATCCCGCGAGTCCCAACGCGCAACCGGCGGCCAGCCATCGGGCGGCGTGCCCCAGCACCATCCGCGTCACGCTGGCGCGCGTCGCGCCCAAGGCCATCCGCACGCCGATTTCCCGGGTCCGCTGGACCACCAGCAAACTCATCACGCCGTACAGTCCGATGGCCGCCAGCACGACGCCCGCCACGGCGAAAAAGCCAAGCAGCGTAGCGTTGAAGCGCGGGCGGGCGGCGAGTTTCGCCACGCGGGCCTCGAACATCTCGACGGACACCGGCAGCCCGCGGTCGACGCCCGCCAACTCCGCGCGGATCAGCGCCGCCATCGCCTCTGGCCGCATGGGGCTGCGCACCAGCAGCACCGCCCGGCGCGCGGCGTCGGGCAGCACGCGATTGGCCAGGCCGGACTCGGGCATGCGCAATCGGGGCACGTAGTATTCGGGACCGGGCGGCGAAACCAGACCCTTGTTCCGGATATCGCCCGCCACCCCCACGATGGTGCGCCACGGACCGGCTTTGCCGAACCGTAGCGCATGACCCAATGGATTCGAGGAACCGAAAAGCTGCCGGGCCAGCGAGCCGCCGATCACCACCGAGGCGGCGTTGGGATCGCGATCCGCCTCAGTGAACGTGCGCCCGCGCAGGATTGGAATCCCCAGAACCCGGAAAAAGTCCGGCGTAACGGACCGCCACGCCACCAGGCCGCCGGTTCCGCTCTCCTCGCGCGGCGCCCCCTGCACCTCAATGAGGGAGTGGATCATCGAGCCGACGCCGCCGGTGGGCGGTATCGTATCGCTGAGCGCCACCGCCTCCGTCCCCGGAATCCGCTGGGCGCGCCGTTCCACCTCTTCGAAGAACCGGCTGCGGCGCGCGGCGTCGGGATATTGCCGCGGTCCGAGCACAAGCTGCACCGTGTACACCTGCGCGGGACGGAAGCCCAGAGGATTCGCTTGCAGCTTCCAGAAGCTCCGCAGGAGCAGGCCCGCGCCCGCCAGCAGGATCAGCGATGCGGCGATCTCGCCCGCCAGGATGGCGTGGCCCAGCCGGTTGCCGCGGAACCCCGCCGTCCGCGATCCGCCCAGCATCTCGAGCGAGGGCGACCGTAGCGCCGGCGCCAGGCCGAACAGCACTCCCGCCGCCAGCGCCACGCCTACCGCGAATAGCAGTACGCGCCCGTCGAGCGACGCTTCGGCGAGCCGTGGAATACCGTCCGGCGCGATGCGTGCGAACACCTTCACCAGCACCCAGGCGAACGCGCAGCCAAGCGCCCCTCCCGTCGCCGCGAGGGTCAGGCTTTCGGTCAGCCGCTCGGCGAGCAGACGCCCCCGCGACGCCCCCAGCGCCGACCGCACGGCGAACTCGCGTTGCCGCCCCACCGATCGCGCAAGCAGCAGATTCGCCACATTCGCCGCGCCGATCAGCAACACCGCCAGCACCGCGGCCAGCAGCGTCCACGACGCCGTCCGCGCGTCCTGCGTCTGCAAGTCGCGCAACGGACGCAGCGCCAGGTGGACCTCCTTGCGGAATGCGGGGGGTACGAATTCGAGCGTCCGGGCAAAGTAGGGCGCCAGCGCCCGTTTCGCCTGCTCGACGGTCACGCCCGGCTTCAACCGCGCGAAGGCCCGCAGGGTCGAGCCGGTTTGGGGACGCTGCTGCCCCGCCGGATTCAGCGTCTGGGGGATCAGCAGGTCTACGCGATTGAGCCGGGGCATCTCGAAGTCGCGCGGCAGCACGCCCACCACCGTGCGTTCCACCCCGTCGAGCTTCACGATCCGGCCCACTGCGGCGGGATTCGAGGCGTAATGGCTCACCCAGTAGCCGTAGGTCACGAGCACCGCGCCGGGCCCGTTCGGCCGGTCTTCGGCGGCCGTGAAGTTGCGGCCCAGAATGGGACGCACACCCAGCACGTCGATGAAGTTCGCCTCCACACGCGCGCAACTGAGCCGCTCCGGCGGGTCGCCGTCGGCGTCGCAGTCGGTGGCCATGGACCAGGTGGTCATGCCGTCGAAGGCGGTGTGCTCGTTTCGCCATTCGTAGTAATCGGCGCCCAGCATGAACTCGGTCGAATCGAGCGGCGCAAGGATGCCGATCGAGGTCAGCCGGTCTTCGTTCGTATACGGCAGGGGCCGGAACAGGATCCGGTCGACGACGCTGAAGACGGCGGTGCTCGCGCCGGTTCCGATGGCGATAGCGGCCAGGGCGGTGAGGGTGAAACCCGGTGCGCGGAGAAATCCGCGGACGGCCAGGCGCAAGTCGCGGGAAAGGCGGTCCCAGAAGGCAGGCATTGGCGCTTAGACACCGTGCGGCGACCCACGGTTCCAGCCGGGCGCCGTTCTATGCTGGATCATGGGGCAAGACATCCGCTTCGCGTTCCGGATCTTCCGGCGGTCGCCGGGGCTCACCGCGCTGATTCTCTTCACGCTCGCGCTGGGCATCGGCGCCAACGCCACGCTGTTCAGCGTGGTGAATTCGGTGCTGTTGCGGCCGTTGCCCTACAGCGACCCGGAACGCATCGTCCAGGCGTATGACCTGTTCCCGGCCACCGGCGGCATGATCACGTCATCGTTCCCGAAGTTCGGCTTCCTGCGGGAACGCTTGAAGAACTTCGACGCCTTCGCCGCGGTCTCCTTCACTCGCTTCCAACTGGCGGGACCCTCGCCCGCCGCGCCGGCCGAGGTGCAGGGGGCCCGCGTATCCTCCGATTTCTTCCGCGTCTTCGGAGCGCGCTTGGCGCGGGGCCGTGAGTTCACCGAAGCCGAACAGCGTCCTGGAGGCGACGCCGTGGCGGTGATCAGCGACGGGTTGTGGCGGGGCCGTTTCGGGGCGGATCCGGCGGCGGTGGGCAGAACCGTCACGCTCGACGGAGCGGAGACGGTGATCACCGGAATCGCGCCGCCCGGCTTCGACTTTCCCACTGGGACCGACGTGTGGACGCCCCGCGTCGACGTGCACGCGGTGGTGACTCCGGTTCAGATCCAGCGCGGGGCCAGTTATCTCTTCTATTACGGGCGGCTCGCCGGCGGCGTTCAGATTCCGGCGGCCGAAGCGGAGATCGCGGCCCTCAGCCGCGAGTACGACTCCGCCCACACCGGGTTCGGCGACGTGGACCGCGCCATGCGCGTCGCGCCGCTGCGCGATTCGCTGGTTTCCGACGTGCGCCTGACGCTGCTGGTGCTGCTGGGAGCGGCTGGGTTCGTTTTGTTGATTGCCTCCGCCAACATCGCCAATTTCCTGCTGGCCCGCGCGCTCGCCCGCGCCCGGGAAGTGGCCATCCGCGCCTCCTTGGGGGCAAGCCGCGGACGTTTGCTCACGCAGTTTCTGACCGAAAGCGTCCTGCTGGCTTCGTTCGGCGCCGCGCTCGGCGTTCTGCTGTCCTGGTGGAGCATGAGCCTGATGGCGCACCTGAGTCCCGACCTGCTGCCGCGCGCCGGCGAAATCCGCCTGGATGGCGCTGTGCTGGCTTTCTCGGCCGCGCTCGCCATCGTCACCGGGCTCCTGTTCGGACTCGGGCCGGCGCTGCACTCCGTTCGGAACGACCTGAACGTGGCGCTCAAGACATCGGGGGCGAACCTCGCCGGCGGCGGAAGGTTGCGCCGCGCCATGATCGTCAGCGAGGTGGCGCTAGCGGTGGTATTGCTGGCCGGAGCGGGATTGCTGATCCGCAGCTTCCAGCGGTTGGAAAACGTGGATCCCGGTTTCCGGCCGGACCACCTGCTGACGATGCGGATCAGCCTGGCCGGGGCCCGCTATCCCGACCGTTCGCAGCAGACGGCCTTCTACGACCGCTTACTCGAGAAAACCGCCGCGCTCGCCGGCGTCCGCGCCGCCGCGGTTACCAACGCGCTGCCCGTCACCGGCCGGGCCATCGGCTACTTCTTCAATATCGAAGGCCGCCCTCGCCTGGAGCCGAGCAAAGCGCCAACCTTCTGGCTGCACAGCGTCAGCCCAGCCTATTTCGACACCCTGGGCGTGGCCATCACCCGCGGCCGCCGCTTCACCGACGCCGACAACGCCGGAGCGCCTCTCGCGGCGATCATTAATGAGGGCATGGCGAAGCGCTTCTGGCCCAACCAGGATCCCATCGGCCGCCACATCGTTTACTCACGCGAATCGTTGAGCGTGGAAATCGTCGGCGTCGCCGCGGAAGTGAAAAGCGGCGGGCTGGCCGATTCCGGAGCGAGCAACGAACTGTACGTGCCCTACCGGCAGCGGCCCTTCCTGACCATGTCGTTGCTGGTGCGTGGACCCGAAAGCGTCGCCGGCTCGCTGCGGGCCGCGCTGGCCTCGGTCGATCCGGACCAGCCGGCCGCCGCCATCCGGCCCATGAACGACGTGATCTCCAACTCGCTCTCGGCGCCGAGGTTGCGCACGATGCTCATCGCCTCGTTTGCCGCGCTCGCGCTGGTGCTGGCCGCCATCGGCATCGCGGGCGTGGCGGCGTGGTCCGCGTCCCGGCGCTCCCGCGAGATTGGAATCCGGATGGCGCTCGGCGCGCGTCCTCGGGACATTCTTCTGATGCTCACGCGCGAATCGTTGGCGATGATCGCGTTGGGAGAACTCATCGGCGTCGCCGGCTCGCTCGGCTTGACGCGTTGGATCGCGGGATTCCTGTTCGGCGTGCGGCCGTGGGATCCCGTCACCTACATTGGAGTGACGGCGGCGTTGGCGGCGGTGGGCCTCGCCACGGCGTTGTTCGCAGGAAGGCGCGCCCTGCGCATCGATCCGGTCCGGACGCTGCGGCTCGAATAGCCCGGTGTAGTACGCTGGCCGACAAAACAGGGTGAACGCCGACGCCGCGACGAGGGCAGAAAACCACTGAAAAGCCTGAGAACTCGGGTCCGGAAGGGATACTTTCCCAGTAGCGATGGACCCAGCAGTACACCAGAAAAGTAGTAGCGGCGACTGGCCGATTGAGGATGACTCGTTGCGGCGGATCTTGCTTGTCGACGACAACGAAATGGTCCGGGGCGTCTTGAAGGAGATGCTCAGTCTGGCCGGATTCAGCGTCGACGAGGTGGCCGACGGCGTCCAGGCGCTGCGGGCGCTGGCGGCGACCAGCTACGACGCGATCATCACCGACCTGGTGATGCCCGATTGCGACGGCATCGAACTGCTGCGGACCATCCGGCGCGAGTATCCCCACCTCCGGGTCCTGGCGATGTCGGGCGCGCCCTCCGCGCCGCTGTACCTCAAGGCCGCCCGGGCGCTGGGCGCCGGAGTCGCTCTGCCCAAGCCGATCAGCCGCGACGCTCTGATCGCCGCTGTCACCGGACTCTTCGCCGCCTGAGGCGGCTTCCTCGCCCGCAATAATCCCCGCGTTCTCCGCCGGCCGGCGCGACGTGCTATTTTCAATACTTTCGCCGATCCGCCGCGCGGTGCGGCGTCGCGCGGGACTACTCCAATGAAACGAATCTGCTTCCTGCTCAAAGTGAAGAGCGACCGCCTCGAGGAATACAAGGAGCGCCACAAAGCGGTGTGGCCCGACATGCTCGCGGCCCTCAGCCAGGCCGGATGGAGCAACTACTCCCTGTTCCTGCGCGAAGACGGTCTGCTGATCGGCTACGTGGAAACGCCCGATTTCGATCGCGCGTTGAGCCAGATGGCCGCCACAGAAGTGAACGCGCGCTGGCAAACCGAGATGGCGGACTTCTTCGAGGGCGTGCCGGGCCGCAAGGCCGACGAGCAGATGGTTCCGCTCGAAGAAGTGTTCCACCTGGATTGATCGCATGCGCGGCCGCACGTGGGTCCTTGCAGCCCTGTTCCTCGCGCCGGCCGTCATGCCCGCGGGGCAGGCGCCGATCGTGGTGGATTATCCCCTGAACGGATCGATCTTCCCGCCCGAATTCCCGCCGCCGACCTTCGCTTGGCGCGACACGACCTCCGGCGCCACAACGTGGGCAATCGACATCGCGTTCGCGGGCGGGGCCGCGCCCATGCATTTCAAAGCGCCGGGCGGACGTTGGCGGATTGGCCCGATCGATCCGCGCGCCGTGGGTCCCACGAATCAGCCGCCGAAGCTGACGCCCGAACAGGCCGCGGCCCGCACCTGGACGCCGGACGCAGCCGCCTGGTCGACGATCAAGAAGAACTCGGTGGGCGCTGCCGCCACCCTCACCATCACCGGTTATCGCGACGCCGCCATGACGCAGGCGGCGTCGAGCGGCAAGCTGAACATCGCCACCTCGGCCGATCCCGTCGGCGCGCCCATCTTCTATCGCGACGTCCCGCTGATGCCGTCGGAAACGGAGAAAGGGGTGGTGAAGCCGCTCGCGAGCAACGCCATCCCGCTGATCGCCTGGCGCCTGCGCGACGTCAGCAAGCCGGAAAGCCGCGTGTTGATGACGGGCATCCACTCCTGCGCCAACTGCCATTCGGTGTCGCGCGACGGCCGGACCATGGGCATGGACCTGGACGGTCCGCGCAACGACAAGGGGCTGTACGCGCTGTTCCCCATCGAGCGCCGCGCCGCCATTCGCGACGACAACGTCATCGCCTGGAGCACGTTCCGCGGCAAGCTGGGCGGAAAACTGAGGGTCGGCTTCATGTCCCAGGTGTCGCCCGAGGGCCAATACGTGGTGACCACCATCAACGATCCCGGGCCGCCGGCCTCCGACTACGCGCATCGCAAGAATCCGGTCGACCTGGTCTCCAACTACTACGTGGCGAACTTCAAGGATTACCGCTTCCTGCAAGTGTTCTATCCGACGCGCGGCGTTCTCGCCTGGTACAGCAAGGCCTCCGGACGCCTGGAGCCCCTGCCCGGCGCCGACGACCCGCGCTACGTGCACACCAACGCCGTCTGGAGCCCCGACGGCAAATACCTGGTGTTCGCCCGCGCCGCCGCCCGCGATGCCTACCCGGCGGGGTCCAGGATCGCCGAACGCGCCAACGATCCGAATGAAACGCAGATCCGTTACGACCTTTACCGCATCCCGTTCAACAACGGACGCGGCGGCGCGGCGGAACCGATCCCCGGCGCATCGGCCAACGGCATGAGCAACAGCTTCCCGAAGGTGTCGCCCGACGGAAAGTGGATTGTCTTCGTGAAGGCGGCGAACGGCCAGTTGATGCGCCCCGACAGCAAGCTCTACATCGCGCCGGCCGAAGGCGGCCAGGCGCGGCTGATGAAGTGCAACACGCCGCTGATGAACTCATGGCACAGCTTCTCGCCGAACGGGCGATGGCTGGTGTTCTCCTCCAAGAGCCGCTCCCCCTACACGCAGATGTTTCTTACACACATCGACGAGAACGGTGACGACAGCCCCGCGATTCTGATCGAAAACTCCACCGCCTCCAACCGCGCCGTCAACATACCCGAGTTTGTCAACGTCGCGCCCGACGCCTTCGAGGCCATCGACGCGCCAGTCACGGACTACTACCGCATGATCGACGAGGCCGAAGCGAACCTCGAAAAGCGTCAGTTCGGCGCGGCCGTGCGCGAGTTCGAGCGCGCCGTGGCGGTGAATCCCAATGAAGCGGTGGTGCGCAACAGCCTGGGCCTGGCGCTCGCTCGCGCCGGCCGCCGCGACGACGCGATGGAACAGTTCCGCAAGGCGATCGCCCTGACGCCCGACTATCCGGAGCCCTACTCCAACCTGGCCACCGCGTTCGCCGGCGCGGGCAATCTTCCGGCGGCCGTCGACAACTACGAGAAAGCCCTCAAACTCGATGCGACCTATCCGGAGGCGCAGGCCGGACTCGGCACGCTCTATATCTCGATGGACCGTCTGCCCGCCGCCATCGAACATCTCGAACAGGCGGTGAAATACAAGGGCGACGATGCGCGATCGCGTGCGAACCTGGCGCTCGCGTTGGCGCGGAACTGGCGGGCGAAGGACGCGGTGCCGCACGCCGAACAGGCCGTGAAACTGTCGAAGGGGCAGGATCCCGACATGCTCGACCTGCTGGGCAGCCTGTACGCCGAAACATCGCGCTTCCCCGACGCGGCGGCCACCGAACGCAAGCTGCTCGCGCTCGTCGAAAAGAAGGGCGACCCGCGGATGATCGCCGCCGTTCGCGCCAAGATCGCTCTCTATGAAGCGGGCCGCGTCGAGTAGCGTCGCGGCGGCGGCCGTCATCGCGGCGGGCCTGTGGCTGCTGTGGCCGCGCCTCCATGAACAAACGGTGCGCGCCGACGTGTTGATCGTGGGCGCGGGCGTCAGCGGATTGAGCGCCGCTTATGAAGCGGGACGCGGAGGCGCCTCGGTCGCCGTGGCCGACATGAACTCCGTGTTCGGCGGCAACGCCGTGATGAGCGAAGGCGGACTGTTCATCGTCGACACCCCGTTACAACGCCAGCTCGGCGTGCGCGATTCCACCGAGCTCGCCGAAAGCGACATGCTCGCCTGGGGCGAGGACTCCGACGCCGAACAGGCCCGCGCCTTCGTCCGCGCCTCGCGCCACGAAATCTGGGACTGGCTGACCAGCCTCGGCGTGCGCTTCTCCGCCATCCGCCAGCAGGCCGGCAATCACGCGCCGCGCTTCCACGAGAATCCGGAGCGCGGACTCGGCGTCACGCGGCCCATCTATCGCGAGTGCCTGAAGTACCCCAACATCCGTTTCTACTGGAGCACGCGCATCGACAGGCTGACGGTCGAAGGCGGCGCGGTGAAGGGCGCGCGCGGCGTCAACGTGCGCAACGGCGGAGCGGTCCGCTTCGAGGCGCGATCCATCGTGCTCGCCAGCGGCGGATTCGAAGGCAGTGAGAAACTGGTGCGCGAGCACTGGCCCGCCGGAGCCCCGCAACCCGAGCGCATCCTGCTCGGCTCGAGCCCCAACTCCGCGGGCGCCGCGTTGCGCATGGGCGCGGACGTGGGCGCGGCCACCCATCGTCTCGATCACCAGTGGCGCTATCCCTTCGGCGTGCCCGACCCGCGCTTTCCCGGCGAGAATCGAGCCGTCAGCGTGCGCAATCTGAACGCGCTGTGGATCAACGCAAGCGGCCTGCGTTTCGTCAACGAATGGGCGTCGTCTCGCTACACGGTGGAAGCGGTGGAGAAGCAGCAGCCCGCCACATACTGGCTGGTGTTCGACTCAAAGGGCGTCGCCGATCTGCGTTACTCGGGCGTCGACTGGGCCGATCCGGCGGTGGCCAGGCGGCTGCTGGTCGATAACTCCTCGGTGACCCAACAAGGCGCCACATGGACCGAACTCGCGCGGAACGCCGGCCTGCCCGCCGATCGTCTGGAAGCCACTGTCGCGCGTTACAACCGCATGGTGGCCGATGGCGAAGACGCCGACTTCCACCGCTTCGGCAAGCAAGCCGTGGAGCCCTGGCTGATGGTGTTCACTCCGCCCGCTCCACGCGCGCTCGATGCGCCGCCGTTCTACGCCATGCAGGCTTATTCGATGACCCGCAAGAGCATGGGCGGACTGCGCGTCGATCTCGCCTGCCATGTGCTCGACGCGGCGGCGAAGCCCATCCCCGGCCTGTTCGCCGTGGGCGAAGCCAGCGGCCTGGGAGGCGTGAACGGCAAGGCGGGACTCGAAGGAACGTTCCTCGGCCCATCCATCGTGCAAGGCCGCCGAGTGGGCCGGCAGCTCGCCAATGACTACGGCCACGGCGCCATCCAGCCCGCGCCGCCCCAGCCCGCGCCCTGGAACCAACAGCGCGGCAGCCTCGCGTGCCGCGCCTGTCACACGCTGCCGATGCGCTGGTTCGCCGCGCGCGCCGGCTTCCGCCACTTCGGCCGCTCTCATCGCCTGGCCGAAGATCGCGCCTACGACTGCATGCGCTGCCACGCGGAAATCCAGTTGAACCCGTGGCGCCATCGCATCGATCGCATGGCGCAAACCGACAACTGCAGCCTGTGCCACCTGCCCGCGCCGAAGTAGCGGACGTTACTCCTGCTCCGCGACCGGCGCCTGCATGCACGCGTTCATCACCGGAGTCACTTCCCGGAACACGGCCAGCATCGACTCCACCAGGTCCAACCCGGTGGATCTCTTCACCTCGTCCTCGCCCATGCGGAAGTACAACTGGAACCCTCCCCAGTCATCCTTCGGAGTGTTCTCCAGCATCTGGCGCAGCTTCGTCACGCCGGGATAGTTCTCTTTCGAGATCATACCCGGATGCTTGCGCCACCCGCCCGCGAAGATGTGAAACTCTTCTTCCATCACCAGCCGTTCCATCTCCTTGGCCAGCGCGCCGCGAGGCTTCAACGCCGCCAGCAGCCGATGCCAGTCCCAGTCCTCGCCCAGCAGAAAGCGGTCGTGTTCGCCGTCCGGCTCCACCATGCCGCGCTCCACCTGCAAGCCGAACTTCGCGCACTTCTCGCCCGTGTCCACCATCAGGAAGAACTTCGAGCAGCCGAAGCTGACCTTGGATGACACCGGCTTGGCCTCGCGATTGGCGCGAGTCAGAAACCCGATCCAATGCCAGTACACGCCGCGGCCCCAACGCTCGGTGACGAAGGCCTGGCCATATCTCGTTTCAAGCGACTGCTTCAGGATCCGCGTGATGCGCTCGTTCTCGTTCAGGTTGCCCACGTGAATGCCGCGGTCGAAATCCAGATACTCGGGCCGGAACGCGCACGGCACTCCCAGCCCCGGCAGCACATCCGGACGTCCTCCATCGCCGCTCTTCTTTTTCATGCGTCTCTCCTCAGGTGTAGAATGCCAGCCGGAACGATTCCGATGCGAAGTCTTCTCCTATTCTCACTGCTAACGGCGCTCCCGGCGTGGACCGCCCCTCCACGCATTCAATTCACCCAATCGGCCGCCGAAGTCGCGGTCTACGATTTCGTCGAGATCACCCTGCGCCTGTCCGAACCGCCCTCTGGAAATCCCTTCGCCCTCGCGGTGGCAGGCTCATTCGCGCCCGCTAACTCGTCCGAGCGCACGCCGGTGGAAGGCTTCTGCGACTCCGACGACGGCTCCACTTATCGAGTGCGCTTCACGCCCTCCAAGCCCGGCGGCTACAATTTCACCATCGCCTTCCCCGGCGCCGAACCGCACCATGGATCCTTCCGCGCCATCGACAAACAGCGTCGCGGGCCCATCCGCGTCGATCCCGAACATCCCTGGCACTTCATCTGGGAAGGCTCCGGCGAGCACTACTACTTCAACGGGACAACGGCCTTCTGGCTGATGGGCTGGCGCGACGAGCGCGTCATCCGGTCGAGTCTCGACCGCTTTCATCGGCTGAAGGTGAATCGCGTTCGCGTGCTGCTCGCCGGCCGCACCAACACGATGTACGGAGAACCCGCCATGAACACGAACGAGTGGAGCGTGTTCCTCAGCCCATGGCCCGCCGTGAAGGCGGATGACTTCTTCCATCCCGGCTTCGACTACACGCGCTTCCGCGTCGAACACTGGCGGCGCTTCGAGCGCATGCTGGCATGGGCCCGCGAGCGCGACATGATCATCTCGGTGATCTTCGATATCGCCGACGGCCAGGTCCATCTCACGCCCTACAGCGAGGATGAGCGTCGCTACTTCCGCTACGCCGTGGCGCGGCTGGCCGCCTACTCCAACGTGACCTGGGATCTTGGCGACGACCTCGACACATTCCGCGACGACAAGTGGGCGCACGAAACCGGTTCATGGCTTCACGGCGTCGATCCCTATCGCCATCTCGCCACCACGCATCCCGTGCATCGCGAACATCAGGACCGCGCCGCGGCCTGGTTCGGCTTCACCTCGATTCAGGAATGGGGACGCCGGCAGCACGCTCTCATGCTCGAGCAACGCGAGTTACAACGCGCGGCCGGCCGCATCATTCCGCAGACCAACGAAGAGTACGGTTATGAGGACCACTATCCGTTATGGGCCCCCGCGCCCCCGGCCGACTCCGCCGACGTGCTGCGCCGCACCGCCTGGGACATCGCCATGGCGGGCGCTTACGGCGCATCCGGCGAGACCGTGCGCCGGGGCGTGGGCGTGTGGCCCGACACCGGCGGCGGCTGGATGAACGGGCGCGGCGACGACACGACGACGATGCTCGCCGGCTACGCGCGCCTCTATGAGTTCATGACTCGCTTCGAATGGTGGAAGACAGAGCCGCGCGACGAGTTAGTCGACGCCGGTAACTGGTGTCTCGCCGAAACGGGCCGCGTCTACGCGGTGTATCTGCCGAACGGGGGCGCGGCGACCGTCAAGCTCGCGCCCGGCCGCTACCAGGCCGAATGGTTCGATCCATTGACAGGCGAAGCGATTCCGATCGGCCAGGCCGAGGATCCCTCGTGGACGTCTCCGGCCCCGCCTCGCAAGGGCGATTGGGCGTTGCTCGTGCGCCGCTGACTGAAGGGGTGCGCGTCCGCGTATGATGAAGGCATCATGAAGCGTGTTCTCCCGTTCGTCATCGCGTCGTTGATACTGCTCGCGCAGCCGGCCATGCGGCCGTCCGATCTCATGCAGCCCGCGGCTCTCGCGGCGGTTCTCAAGGGATCGGGTCCGAAGCCCGCCGTCGTGTTCGTCGGCTTCCCCGTCTTGTATCGCAGCACACGCATTCCCGGAGCGCTGCTGGCGGGCCCTGGGGCGCGCTCATTGGGCATCGAGGAGCTGAAGCGGACCGTGGCGAAGCTGCCGAAGGATAAGGAGATCGTGCTCTATTGCGGATGCTGCCCCTTTGGCAATTGCCCCAACGTGCGGCCCGCTCTCGAGGCGATGAAGGCCATGGGCTATACGAAGGTGAAGGTGCTCGAGATTCGTGAGAACCTCAGCTCGGACTGGGTTTCGAAGGGATATCCAACGGAGAAAACGGCGGGCGCCTCGGGGTTCTAGGCCTCGGCGCGCCCGCGCGCGTTGAGGATGGGGTGCTGTTACTTCTTCTTCGCGGCGGCCTTCTTCACGGCCTTCTTCACTGCCTTCTTCGCGACGACCTTCTTCACTGCCTTCTTCGGAGCAGCCTTCTTGGTCGCCTTTACGGCCGCCTTTTTCACGGCTTTCTTGGTAGCGGTTTTCTTTACAGCCATTCTGATTCTCCCTATTTCTGTTCGCAGTTAGAAACTGCTCTACTGGCAACTTAACATTAAAACGCTTGCAAGCGGTAATGTTTTTTTGCATGGAGCCCATCGCGGGCCGCTTCATCGCGGTACAATTCGTTCGCGAACATGAAGAGCTATCGCAAGGAACTATGGTTCGAGATCCCGTCCCGCAGGGGTTTCGTGAACATCACGCGCGACGTCGAACAGTGCCTTCGGGAAAGCGGCGTGCGTGAAGGGCTCGCCTTGGTGAACGCCATGCACATCACCGCTTCGGTGTTCATCAACGACGATGAATCAGGCCTGCATCAGGATTACGAGCGTTGGCTTGAGAAGCTCGCGCCGCATGAACCCGTGTCCGGATACATGCACAACCGCACTGGCGAGGACAACGCCGACGCGCACATGAAGCGCCAGTTGATGGGCCGCGAAGTAGTGGTGGCCATCACCGCCGGCAAGCTCGACTTCGGCCCGTGGGAACAGATCTTCTACGGTGAATTCGATGGACGCCGCAAGAAGCGCGCGCTCGTCAAGATCATCGGCGAATAGCGTTCATCGAGGCAGCGGCAGCGTGGATGGCGGAGGCGCACTGGCGTCCGCGGTGAACGGCTCCATCAACTCCATGCGCGTTCCATCGGGATCGAAGACGTTTAACTGCCGCTTGCGATTGATCCCCGTGCGTATCTCGAGCGGCTTTCCGTAGAAGGCCGCGTAATCGCGATCCTTCAACATCTCGAGCGCATCGCCGATGCGCGGAGTCTCCAGGCAGAAGTGATGCTGCGAGCCGCGCTTGTCGGGCGCGGGCTCGTCTTTGTACAGCATGAGTTCGAGATAGTCCGTCCCATCGGGCACGCGCAGGTTGATCCATGAGACGCTCGGCGATCCAGCGCCCGCGCCGCGCCACGTCTCGGTGAAGCCGAGGATATCGGAGTAGAAGCGCATGGACGCGTTCGCGTCGCCCGAGATCACGCCGAAGTGCGCGATGCGCCGCGACACGCGCGTCGGCGGCGTATGCTTGCCCTTATCGCGCATGGCCCATCCATCGGGCATGTACTGCACGATCTCCACGCCGTGGCCATCCGGATCCTTCACCGTGAAGTTGAGATTGCCGCTGCGTCCCTTGGGCGTTCGATCGGGAACCTTCACGCCGCGCGATGCGAGATAGACGCGCATCGCCTCGGCGTCATCGGTGTAGAAGGCGACATGACTCAAGCGGTCTTCCCCAGCCTTCAACCCGGGCGACACTTCAATGTACTGATAGTCGTTGATCTTGATGAAGGCCATCGTGACCGCGCCGTCCGCCCCGGTGAGCGCGAACGGCTCCTCGAAGCCGAGGAAGCCCTTGTAGTAGGCGCGCGCCTTCTCGAGATCCGCCACGCGCGTGGCGTAATGCGCGATGCCGAAAATTCGTGGGCGGACCGGCGACTTAGCCGCCGGCGTCTGACTCAGCAGCAGCGCCGGAACTCCGGCGATCGACAACGCGAGGAAGCGGCGAATCCGCGAGTGCGCCATGCACGCCACTCTATCCGCCGGAGCGCGGCGCGGTCAACCGGAACTTTGGCGAGGGAGGAACGGTCGGGCGTGGGAAGGGGGAAAAATTAGGGGACACACGAATCCGCCCGGTCGAAGCGGTGACGAAAACTGACCGGACGCCTTTGCATCCCCCGCATTGTCATTCGGAACCACTAGGGATTCCTAGATTGCGATGAGCCTCTCACCGGTTAAGTGGAACGGCCCCGAAGGAAATCTCCAGTTATTTCCGTGGCGTCGCGAACCAGTCAGCCCACTCGCGCCGAACGAAAGAACGCCTGCAGTTCCGGATACGGAGCCGCGCCGTCCAACCCCGCGAAGCTCCCCTCCTCGGCCAGCGCCCGCGCCGCCCTCCGCAACGCGCCCCAAGCCGCGCGAGCCATCGCCGATCCCACGCTGACCCGCCGCACACCCAACTCAGCCAGGTCGCTCATCCGCAACCCCACGTCGGCGCTCATGATGACGTTCACCGGCTTCGGCGCGACAGCTTTCACCACCGCCGCGATATCCTCCCGCGTGCGTGGACCCGGCGCGAACAGCACATCCGCCCCCGCCTCGGCGTACGCCGTCAACCGCCGCAGCGATTCGCGCAACGGATCCGCGTGACCCACCAGGTAACACTCGGCCCGCGCCGTCAGCAACACCCCCGAGCCCGACTCATCGATCGCCCGCCGCGCCGCGCGAATCCGCTCCGTCGCCAGTTCCACGTCAAACAGCGGGCGGCCCGCGTCACCGGTCGCGTCCTCGATGGAAAGCCCCGCCACGCCCGTCTCCACGCACAGGCGGACGTTGGCGGCCACTCCCTCCGGGTCCACCGCGTACCCCGATTCGAAGTCCGCGTTCACGGGCAGTCCCTCGACTGCCGCCGTCATCTCCCGGACATGCGCCAGCACCGTGTCGCGAGGCACGGCCCAGGCGGCGTCGGGCAGCCCGCGCGAGAACGCAAACCCGCCGCTTGTGGTGGCGATCGCCGGAAACCCCAGGCTCCGTAAATACAGCGCCGACCCGATATCCCAAGGGTTCGGAATAGCGAAGCAGCCGCTTTCGTGCAGCGCGCGGAACCTGGCGCGCGCCGATTCGACTCGTGAATCCGTCATGGTTCCGGCAGATTAGCACGAACCCTCCGCCCGCGGCCACAATGGTAGGCGATGAATGACCCTAGGATCGCCATCGTCACCGGCGCGGGCTCCGGCATCGGACGCGCGGTCAGCCTGGCCCTGCACGCGGCGGGATTCTCCGTCGCGCTCGCCGGACGCCGCCCCGCGCCGCTCGAACAGACCGCCGCGCTCGCGCCCTCCGGCCCCCGCCTGATCGCGGTCCCCACCGACGTCGCCGACCCCGCCTCGGTGGACTCCCTGTTCCGCCGCGTCGCCGACGAGTTCGGCCGGCTCGACCTGCTGTTCAACAACGCGGGCGTCAACGCGCCCGGCGTCCCCATGGAGGATCTGACCTTCGAGCAATGGAACGCCGTCGTGCAAACCAACCTCACCGGCGTGTTCCTGTGCGCGCAACAGGCCCTGCGCATGATGAAGTCGCAGACTCCGCCGGGCGGCCGCATCATCAACAACGGCTCCATCTCCGCCCAGGTCCCGCGCCCCGACTCGGCGCCCTACACCGCCACCAAGCACGCCGTCACCGGACTCACCCGGTCCATCTCTCTCGACGGCCGTAAGTACGGCGTCGCCTGCGGACAAATCGACATCGGCAACGCCGCCACGGACATGACCGAAAGGATGACCAAGGGCGTCCGCCAGGCCAACGGAACCACCCTGGAGGAGCCTCGCATGGACGTCCGTCACGTGGCCGAAGCGGTGGTCTACATGGCGAACCTCCCGCTCGAAGCGAACGTCCAGTTCATCACCGTGATGGCCACCGCCATGCCTTATATTGGTCGCGGTTGAAGCCCGCCGCCGGATGCTCCGGGCCGCCGTGAGAAAATGGAGGCAGGAATGAATCGTTTTCTGGCCCTGTTGGCCGCAGCGTGCATGGCCGTCGCCGCTCGCGCCGACACCTATGTCGTACTCCCGTTCTTCAACGCGTCCCGCACCGCCAATCTCGACTGGATCGGCGAAAGCATCTCCGAAGGCATTCGCGGAGCTCTGTCCTATCACGGCTTGATGACGCTCAGCCGCGACGACCGTCAGGAAGCCTTCCGCCGGCTGGGTCTTCGCGCCGACGCCAACCTCACCCGGGCCACCGTCATGAAGATCGGCCAGGCGCTCGACGCCAACCAGGTGGTGTACGGCGAATTCGAATTCCAGCCGCCCCCGCCCGGCGACAAAAGCCGCGGCTCGCTCAAGATCGTGGCCCACGTGCTCGACCTGCGCGCCCTCCGCCAGGGCCCCGAGTTCTCCGAAATCGCCTCCCTCGACGACCTCGCCGCCGAACAGGCCCGCATCGCCTGGGAAACGCTCCGCTATCTCACCCCGAAGGGCGCCCCCTCGGAGGAGGAGTTCCGCCGCCAGCGCACCCAGATCCGCGTCGACGCCATGGAGAGTTACATCCGCGGTCTGCTCGCCACCAACGCCGATCAGAAGTACCGTCTGTTTTCCCAGGCCGTCCGGCTGGAGCCCGGCTACTCCGAAGCGTCTTTCGAACTCGGCATGCTCGCCTATTCCCGCGAGGACTACCGCGCCGCCGCCGACTGGTTTGAGAAGGTGTCGCCCGCCATGCCGCGCCACCGCAAGGCCCTCTTCTATCTCGGCATCTGCCGCTTCGAGTCCGGCGCCTACGCCGCCGCCGAGACCGCCTTCCGGACCGTCGCCGAGACCGTCCCGCTCAACGAGGTGTGGAACAACCTGGGCGCCGCCCAATCCCGCCTGAACCGCGCCCAGGCCACCGATAACTTCGTCAAGGCGCTCGAAGGCGACTCATCCGACCCCGTCTATCATTTCAACGTGGGTTACTCGCTCTGGCGCCAGAAACAGTTCGATTCCGCCGCCGAACGCTTCCGCGCCGTCCTCGATCGCACCCCGGAGGATTCGGTCGCCGCCGCCCTGCTCGCTAAGTGCCGCGGCCATCAGGGCCCCCAGCCCAACGATCCTGAGCGTTTGGAGCGCCTGAAGACGCAGTATGAAGAGAGCGCCTACTGGCAACTGAAGGCTGTGCTACAACCTGATAAGCAGTGAAAGTGACCGTTCGTTGGCGCCCGCCCGATTGGGCGCGTCTTTGGGACGCCACGTTTCGCCGGCGGAGAACCGTTATAATCGAGAAGCTCATGATTGAGTCGTTCGGCCTCACCAATCCAGGCTGTGTTCGAAAAAACAATGAGGATTACTACATCCTGGCCCCGGAAGTCGGCCTGTATGTGGTGGCCGACGGCATGGGCGGCGCCCAGGCCGGCGAACACGCCTCGAAACTGGCCGCCGAAACCGTCCTTGAAACCGTCCTCGCCGCCGACCAGTTAGGTTCGGCCGTCTTGCTCAAGGCGTTTGAGGAGGCTAACCGCCAGGTGCTCGAGGCCGCCCACTCCGACGTGAGTCTCGAAGGCATGGGCACCACTCTCGTCGCCGTGCTCGATTGTGCGGAAGGCCTGCTCGTCGCAAGCGTCGGCGACTCCCGCGCCTACATCTACGAAAACGACGAGTTGCTCATCATCACGGAGGACCAGACCTGGGTCCACGAAGTAGGCCGCCGCCTGGGACTCGACGAAGCGACCCTCAAGAACCACCCCATGCGCCACGTCCTCACCATGGCCATCGGAGTCAGCGCCCAGTTGCGCGTGCACACCTACGCGCTGAAGCCGTTGCCGGGAACTCAGATCCTGCTATGCAGCGACGGCCTGCACGGCGTGGTCGGCGAGGACGTCATTTTTGAGGCCCTCTCCACCCCCGGCGAACTCGAGCAGAAGTGTTCCTTCCTGGTCGACTCGGCCCGCGCCGCCGGCGGTCCCGATAACATCACCACTATTCTGCTCCGCATGGCCGCCGCCTGAAGCCCGCCGCGCCCCCCGGCCTTTCCACCACGAATTAAAACCCCCCGCTCCCAGGACGATAAGAGCGTCAGGAGTGCAATGAGCTTATGGCCGAAGTCGCTACCAAGGCAGGCCGCTACATCACGTTCCAGCTTTCGCGTCAGTATTTCGCGATCGCTTCCGATCGTGTTCGACAGATCCTGCCCGCAACCGACGTTCGCAACGCGGACGACCGCGTGCCGTACCTGTATGGAGCGATACCCGCGAATGGCCGCCTGATCCCGGTGCTCGACGTCCGGGAGAAGCTGGGCCTGGGATCCCGTCCGGCGCGTCCCACCGCCTGCGTGCTGGTGATTGGCCTGAACGGCAATTGCCCGGTGAAGTTGGTTGGCATGGTGGCCGACAAACTCAGTGAAGTGGTGGAGTTCCGCGCCTCGGAAATCCGTGGAAGCACCGCGCAGCAGCGCATCGAAGGGCGCCCCTACGGCCGCCCGAAAACGGTGCTTGAGCCCGAACACCTGTTGAAGCCGGGCGAATGGTCCAAGCTCCATTCGATCGTTCTATAGAGCGTCCTCACTCCCGCGGAGCATCGTCCTCTTCCTCGTACGCCCCCTCGAGGGCATCGGCCGAACTGGCGTACCGTCTCAGAACCCGGATGGAAACGCCTGCCGCGAACCCCGCCAGCCGGAGCCGCCGGTACGCCGAAGCCAGATTCTTGTCTTCCGACAGGAACTCGGCCAGCTTCACGGATCGGTATTTCCGCGCCAGGTACTGCTCCACCAGGGCCGTTTCGTCGGTCCCCTCGAAGGTCTGCTCCACCGCCCGCGACGCCACCGCGCCCGTCACCTTGCGTTGCCGCAGGTCCCGCAGCACCCTCATCTTGCCGAAGCCCTGGTTTTCCAGCCGCGCCGCCGCGTAGGATTCGGCGAACCGCCGGTCGTCGACAAAGCCCGCCTCTTTGAGTTTCGCCAACACCTGGTCGGCGTCCTCGGCCCGCGCCGCCTTGCGCGCCAGCTTGGTCCGGATCTCCGCCGTCGACAGTCCCCGCCCCGACAATGTGCGAAGCGCGTACTCCATCAGTTGGGCCTCGTTGAGCGGAGCTGGCTTGCGGCGATCCATTCGTTCAAAGTGTAACGCCGGCCCCCGGCCCGCGTCCCACACAATAGCGGCCGGCCTCCGCGCAAGCGTCAAAATCGGCGCTGGAACCTAGCTGCTATGCTTGAATCGGTGGAGTAAACTCACGAATAGGAAGGAGCCATTGGAAAACAATGGAAGACGATAACAAACTCTCGTACTTCTTTTTAGGCCTGGGCCTGGGCGTCGCGGCGGGACTTTTATTCGCCCCGAAGTCGGGTGGCGAAACCCGGCAACTCATCAAGTCGAAAGCTGGCGAAGGCGGCGATTATCTCAAGCGTCGCAGTTCCGACCTCAAGGATTCCGCCAACGACCTGGTGGAGCGGGGCCGCACCATCCTGAACCGCCAGAAGGATCAACTGAACCAGGCCGTCGAAGCCGGTAAACAGGCCTATCGCGACGCCGTCAGCGGTTCGGCCGCGCCCAACGAAGGAATCTAAGGCCCGTCATTCAATGGATACCCAGACCCTGCTGTACATCATGACGGCGTTCGTCGTCATCGCGGGGCTCAGCCTGCTGCTGCAGCTCGGCATGCTCGTCGGAATCTACCGCTCGGCGAAGGCCACTGAAAACAGGGTGGCCACGCTGGTACCGAAGATCGAGGCGATCGTGCCCAAGCTGGAGGCCTTGACGCCGAAAGTCGATGGGATCCTGACGTCCTCCCAGGCCATCGTCGATCAGAGCCGGCAGCACATTCTGGATATCGTCATCAAAACCAACGAGGTTCTCGATTCGAGCAAGCGCCAGCTCGCCCGTATCGAGGATGTCGTCAACGATGCCTCCGGGCGCGCCAAGGTGCAGCTCGAGCATGCCGAACTCGTGCTCGACGACACCATGAGCCGCGCCCATCAAACCGTGGCCATGGTGCACAACGGCATCAGCCGCCCGCTGCGCGAAATCCAGGGCGTCACCGCCGCCATCCGCGCCACGGTGGCGTTTCTCGCCCAGGGCAGCCGCCCTACTCCGGACGCGGCCACCCACGACGACGAAATGTTCATCTGACCGTCCGGGAAGGGGCGTCCCGCACAGGATCGCCCCAACCCCGTTCACAGCCAGTTTTCCACAGCCCCTCGCCAATCCCATCAATCAGTTACAGCGATTTTCACGGATCCGCGTTTGACGCCCTTCGATACGCTGAAGGTAGGAGAACGCCCGCGTGACTTCCCAACGCAAGATCCAGGCGAATCGCCGTAACGCCGCCCATTCCACCGGCCCGAAGACGCCGGAAGGAAAAGCCGCATCGTCCTTGAACGCCGCCGCCCACGGACTCCGCTCCGCCTTCCGGCTGCTCCCCCACGAAGACCCCGGCGCCTTCAACGCCATCGGCGAAGAGCTGGACAACGAGTTTCTCCCCGAAACCGAGCATCAACGCTTCCTGCTCCGCCAGATGGTGGAAAGCCGCTGGCGCCTGGAGCGCACCCGCCGCTTTGAAGCGATCGCCCTCGAACAACTCATCTCCGGCGTCGACGAATCGGACCCCGACTCCGTCATCGTGGGGAAGATGTCCCAAAAAGCGGCCAACATCTTCGAACTGCTGCGCCGCTACGCCAACGACGCCGAACGGTCTTATTACAAGGCGCACGCCGAACTCGTGAAATCCGGCGCCGGCTCGCTGCCTTCGGCCCCCGCCGACCCCGGTGTCCCCACCACCGTCGAGGACATGGAGCGCTTCATGCGCGAACGCGTGGCCCCCAAAGTCGAAGCCGCCCGCGCCGCGGCCGCCGCCGCGAAATCGTCGGTTAACACTCCGCCCTCCTCCTCCGTCTTGTCATCGAACCCGGCCGGTTCAAAACTCAGACAAGAGGGTGAAGGAAATGCGTAAGTCAATCGTTCAATGTTTCGCCTGCGCCATCGCGCTGGCGCTCGCCATCCCATCTCTCGCCGGCGGATTCTTCCTGGTCCTCGGCAACCCGGAAGCCAGCCCCGCCGCGCGCCGGCTGAACGCCGTGCTCACCATCCGGGCGGCCGGCTGCGGCAACCCCAACGACGCGCGAATCGCCGCCGCCGCCGTCGGCGCGGTGAATGGCGAACG
Source organism: Acidobacteriota bacterium (assembly GCA_018268715.1). Taxonomy (GTDB): domain Bacteria; phylum Acidobacteriota; class Terriglobia; order Bryobacterales; family Bryobacteraceae; genus TMP-7. The sequence goes on from JAFDVZ010000002.1 coordinate 253,624, forward strand.
GCGCGAAATCCCGCTGAAACTCGAGCCCGCCGGCGAGCCGGGCTTCTACGCCGTCACGCGCCAATGGCCCGCCGAAGGCCGCTGGGTGCTCCGCTTCGTCGGCACGGACCATGACCGCGTCACGCACACCTTGGTCCCCGCCGGACCGGACGGCGTCGACCGCACGTCGGCCAAGCTGGCCATGACCCGCCCCGCGGACGCCGACATCGCGCGCATGCTCGCATCCGGCAAGTGAGAAAATGACCGCCCGGCGCCCATTTGCGATGCCCTTCGCCCCGGCCGCCTCCGCCGAGGAAGAACTGGTGCGAAGCGCATCGCAAGGGGACCGGGCCGCCTTTGAAGAGCTCTACAACCGGAACGCCCGCCTGGTCCGCGCCGTCCTGTTGGCGCGGGTCGCCATCGACCACGTGGAGGACCTGATGCAGGACGTCTTCATCCAGGCCTACCGCCAGTTGCCCCGCCTCCGGACTCCCGCCGCCTTCCGCGGATGGCTGATGTCGATCGCCAGGAACCGCGCCGCCGAGCACCACCGTGAAAGCCGGCGCAACCTCGCCCTCGCGCCAACCAGGCAGCCGGTGACCGGTCACGAAGAGGCGGTCATCATACTCGACGCCATCCGGAAACTGCCCGAAGCCTACCGTGAGACCCTGATTCTCCGCCTGGTGGAAGGCATGACCGGCCCTGAAATCGCGGATCGCGCCAACCTGACGCCCGACTCCGTACGAGTCAACCTCTCCCGAGGCATGAAACTCCTGCGAGAAAAGCTAACCCTAGGCGGCCGTAAATGAGCGATTATCTCTGGAACCGGACGAACCCGGTCGACGACGACATCCAACGGTGGGAGCAGACGCTGTCGAGCCTCCGTTCGAATCGGCGTTACCATCTCCCGGCCGATGCCCGGCGCGACCCTCGCCATCCCCCTTACGCCGCCGTCGCCGCCGCGGCGCTGTTGGCGGTCCTGGGACCCCTGCTTCAGCGGGGAACGCCAAACGAACCCAGCCGCTGGACCTCGGAAGGCAGGATTCTCCGCCAGGGCCAGAGTCTCGACACGCGCCAACAGCCGATCCTGCTTGAAGCGGAGGACTTCGGGCAAGTCAGGGTAGGGGAGAACACCCGGATCCGTCTCGGCCGCAGTCACAACCTGGAGCTGAAGCAAGGCCGTCTGCACGCCCTGATCTGGGCGCCGCCCGGCCAGTTCGTGGTGGAGACGCCTTCGGCCAGAACCATCGACCTGGGCTGTCAATACGAGTTGGAAATCGACGCGGAAGGCGCCGGATTGCTAACCGTGGAGACCGGCTGGGTGGCTTTCGAGCACGGCGCGCGGGAATCGTTCATCCCGGCCGGCGCCGCTTGCCGAACGAACCCAACGAGCGGGCCCGGCGTCCCGTATTATCAGGATGCGCCGGCTTCATTCCGGCAAGCCGTTCAATCGAACGACATCCCCGCGATCCTGGCCGGGGCCCGGCCCCGCGACGCCCTGACCCTATGGCATCTGCTCGCGAGAGTCAGCCCATCGGAGCGCGGCGCGGTCTTCGACCGGTTCCGGACGCTGGTCCCGGTGAACGCCGAGAGGCAGGCCGTGGTGGCGCTGGAACCCGTGGCGCTCGACCAGTGTTGGAACGCGCTGAACCTGGACTCGGCCGAGTGGTGGAGAAAATGGAAACGACCCTGGAGGTAGGGCGGACCTCAGGTCCGCCCCGCTCGACAAACTATGCCTTCACCGGCTTGTCGACAGCCTTCCACTTCTTTTCGTCCCAATACAGAACCTTGCCTTCGCGGTAGCTCTGCACGGCGAGATTGATGACAACCTGAGCCTTCGCACCGGTCTCGACATCCAGGTGCGGTTTCTCGCGGCTGTGCATGCACTTGATGAAATTCTCGATATGCAAGTACATCATGTCCTTGCTGTTATCCACCGGAATGCGGATTTCATCGGTGCCGAACTTGTAGTCCTTGAACATCGCCGACTTGGTGACTTCGCCCGTCTCGCGATTCCGATGCCGGCTGACTTCGGGCTTCACCGTGATGTACTCGGTGGTGCTCTCGAACATGCCGTGGTCCACCATGATGATGGTGCCCTCGTGCCCGCGGATCAGGCCCGGAATGTGCTGCGAGTTCGCCATCGACGAACTCAGCACCAGCGAGTGACCCTTGGCGTAATCGGCGATGAGGTGGAACGTGTCCGGCACGTCGCGTTTTTCCTGGAACGCCGGACCGCCGTAGATGCCGCCGCCCGCCATCACCTTGGTGGGATACTGCGGCTCGTCCCAACAGATATTCAGCGGAGAAACGACATGGTAGAACAGATCGGTGGCGATGCCGCCGGAATAGTCCCAATACTTGCGGAACCGGAAGAACCGGTCGGCGTCAAAGGCTCGCTGTTGCGCGGGCCCCAGCCACGTCTTCCAGTCGATGTAATCCTCGCCCTTCGCGTTCGGGCCGGCCTTCTCGTCGATCGGGTAGTTCCACTCGCCGTCCACCGAGTTGCGATGGTAGCTGCCCTGGCTCATCAGCATCTTGCCGATCATGCCGTCGGCGATGGCCTTCTTGGCCTTGTACCATTGGTCGGCCGATGTGGTCTGGCTGCCCACCTGGAAAACGCGCTTGGTCTCCTTCACCGTCTGCACCAGTTGCCGCACCTCTTCGTTGGTGTGGCACATGGGCTTTTCGCAGTACACGTCCTTGCCGTTGTCCATGGCGGCCAGGGCCACCTTGGCGTGCCAGTGGTCGGGCGTCGCCACGATCACGGCGTCCAGGTCCTTGCGGGCCACCACCTCGCGCCAGTCCAGCGTGCCGTCGCACTTGAAGCGCTCGGCGGCTTCCTTCTTGCGCTTCTCGTATACGTCGCACACCTGCAGGATCTGCAGGCAGTTGTTGTTCTTTTCGCCGTACTGGTTGAAGGCCCGGGCCACGTAGTTTCCGCGTCCGCCGACGCCCACTACCCCAATGTTGATCCGGTCGTTCGCCCCGAGAATCCGGCTGGCGGACGTCTTGCCGCCACGCGCAAACGCGGAGCCGGCCATACCGAGCGTTACTCCGGCGGACGCCGCGCTCTTCAAGAAATCTCTACGATTCGAGTCTGACATGAAAATCCTCAACTGGCATCGAGATGGACGGGATTGTCCCTCCTCAGTATAGAACTCCACCGCCGCCGAGATAATATGAAGGTTGTCCCGAATCAGCTCAGCCCAAAGCTCGCCAGGCCTCCACTGGAACAATGTTTATCTGGGTGTCGCGCTCACCACGCTGGCCACCCTGATCCTGGAACTGTCGCTTACCCGTATTTTCTCGGTGGTCTTCTACTACCACTTCGCCTTCCTGGCGATCTCCATCGCCCTGTTCGGCCTCGGGGCGGGCGGCGTATTCTCCTACATCGTGGCGGCGCGCAAGGAGCAGACCTGGGCCAAGCTCGGAACGCTCGCGGTGGTGAACGCCGTGGTCATCGTGGCCGCCCTGACGTTCATCATGACGCGCACCGGCCACCCCGGAAACGGGACGCTGGCGCTGGTCTACTTCGCCAGCGCGAGTCCGTTCTTCCTGGCCGGCGCCACCATCTCGCTCGCCATCTCGGAAACCATCCAGAGAGTCGACAAGGTCTACTTTTTCGATCTGGTGGGCGCCTCGGGCGGCTGCCTGGCGCTGATTCCGTTGCTCAACTTCTTCGGCGGACCGAACACGGTCATCGCCGCCGCGGTGCTGTTCGCGGTCTCCGGCGCCATCTGGTACAACCTGGGCGCGAAGCCGCGCGGCCGCGCCATCGGCGTGTTCCTGGCGCTCGGCCTGGTGGGCCTGATGTTCGTCAACGCGACCTTGCACCTCATCGATGTGAAGTGGGCCAAGGGCCAGGCCGTGCCGAATGAGATGTTCGTCAAGTGGAACAGCTTCTCCCGCATCGCCCTCGCGCCGGAGAAGGGCTCGGCCAACCACTTGATCATCATCGACGCCGACGCCTCCACCGGAGTCCCGCCCTTCGATTGGGACCACCTGGACGACAACACCCGCTTCAACCTGCTCCATCAGGGGCCCGGCTTCCCCTACCTGATCCGCCCCGGCGCGAAGACGCTGGTCATCGGACCCGGCGGCGGCTGGGACGTGGGCCGCGCGCTCGCCTCCGGCAGTAAGGACATCACCGGCGTCGAGATCAACCCGATCATCGCCACCACCATCATGCGGCAGAAGTTCCCCGACCTGAGCCACCGCCTCTACTTCCGCCCCGAAGTCCGCATCCAGGTGGAGGACGGCCGCTCCTTCGTGCGCCGCAGCCCGGAACACTATCAGGTGCTGCAGGCGACGCTGGTCGACACCTGGGCCTCCACCGCGGCCGGCGCCTTCGCTCTGTCGGAGAACAACCTTTATACCAGCGACGCCATCCACGACTACCTGGATCACCTGACGCCCGACGGTTTCCTGGCCTTCACCCGCTGGGGCTTCGACCCGCCGCGCGAAAGCCTGCGCCTGCTGTCGCTCGCCATGGACGCGCTCGACCGTTTCGGCGAAAAGGAAGCCTGGAAGCACGTCATCGTAGTGCGCGAAAACTCCGGCCTGTTGCACGGCTGGGGCGCGCAGGACACTGTCCTGATTTCGCGCAAGCCGTTCAACGACTCTGACCTCGCCCGCGCCCGCGAAGGCGCGGTGGCAAGCAAGCTCGAAGTGGTCTACATGCCGGGCGACAAGCCGGGCAACCCCTTCGCCGGACTGCTCCGCGCGCCCGATCCCGAAGAGTTCTACCTGAAGTATCCCTACGACGTCTCGCCGCTCGGCGACGACCGTCCGTTCTTCTTCTATACGGTGCAGCCGCGCGACATCTGGAACTTCGTGAAGACGGCCTCCACCGAAAGCGCCGACTATAAGATCAACCGCGCCGTCCCGCTGCTGTTCAACGTGGTGGGCATCAGCGTCATCGCCACCATCATCATCCTGCTGCTGCCGCGCTTCATGCTGGGCAGCCGCCTGCCGAAGGATCGCGACGTCTTCGGATTCCTGTTCTACTTTTTGTTCATCGGCGCCGGCTACATCCTGATCCAGGTGGCGCTGATCCAGAAGTTCGTGCTGTTCCTCGGCCACCCCACCTACGCGCTGACGGTCATCATCTTCTCGATGCTGGTCGCGAGCGGCCTCGGCAGCAACTTCAGCCGCCGGATCATCGCGGGCGACGAGTCGCGCTGGCGCATCGTGCTCGGCCTGGTGCCGGTGTTCGTCACCACGCTCGCCTTCGTGGCCGCCCCGCTCACCACCGCGCTGGTGGGACTGCCGCTCGCGGTGAAGCTGGCGTTGACGTCGCTGTTGATCGCGCCGCCGGCGTTCCTGATGGGCATGCCGTTCCCCACCGGACTCGCGAGGCTCGAACAGATGCACAGCGCGTCGGTGCGCTGGGCCTGGTCGTTGAACGCCGCATCGAGCGTGCTGGGCTCGGCCGGCGCCATCTTCCTGGCCATCTACATCGGGCTGCGGCTGACGCTGGTGATGGGCGGCGTCTGCTACATCGGCGCGCTGCTCGCCCTGATCCTGACCTCGCCGAAGGTTCCGGTGGCCGCTGCGAGATAATGGAGGCTTCGATATGAGCGAATTAGCGGGTCTGTTGGAGCGCTACCGCCGCGGCGCTGAGTTAGTGGCGATGACGATGACCGGCGCGGCCGGCGCCGAGGTGGATTACGTCGCCGAACCGGGGAAGTGGAGCGTCCGTCAGATTGTCTGCCATCTGGCGGACTCCGAGATGATCGCCGCCATGCGCCTGCGCCAGATCCTGGCCGAAGACGAACCGGCCCTGATCGGCTTCAACCAGGACCTGTGGGCCGAACGTCTCGATTACGCGAAGAAGAAGCCCTCCCACGCCATCGAAACCTTCCGGCGCATCCGCGGCGAGAACTACGAACTGCTGAAGGACCTGGGCGATGAGGCGTTCGGACGCGGCGGCATGCATCCCAAACGGGGCCGCGTCACGCTGCTCGACATGCTGACGCTGTTCACCAATCACGCCGAAAAGCACGCCCTGCAGATCCGCAACGTGCGCGCCGCCTACAAGGAAGTGCGGGCCGCGGCGCAGGCCGCCGCCAAGCCGGCCGCTCAGTAAAGCGAAGCTTCGCCCGGGGGCCGCGTCTTCCAGCGCTTGTGGATCCACAGCCACTGGTCGGGATATTCGCGGATCACCTGCTCGAGCGCCGAGTGCAGCCGTTGCGTGTCGGCGGCCATGTCGCCGGTGGTTTCAAAGGGTTCATAGAAGCGCAGCACATAGCGCCGGTCGGTCTTCGACCACAGCGCGAAGCCCGGGATCACGGTGGCGCCGCTATAGGCGGCAATCCGCGCGAAGGCCGAGTTGCTGCACGCCTTGTGGCCGAAGAAGTCGATGAAAACGCCCTCTTCGGGCATCGAGTTCTGATCCACCAGGATGCCGACGGCGTCGTTAGCCCGCAGCGCCTTGAGGATGGCACGGGCGGCGTCCTTCTTGCTGATGACGGTGTTGCCCGACATCTGGCGCCGGGTCTCGACTAAGTCGTCGATTTTCGAGTTATCGAGCGGCCGCACCACCACGTGCATCGGCTCGGTCATCAGGGCGTGAGCGAAGGCGCTCAGTTCCCAGTTGCCCAGGTGCGCGGTGGCGAACAACACGCCCTTGCCCCGGCTTTTGGCCTGTTTGTAATATTCAAGGCCCTGGTAATCGATCCAGTCGCGGATGTTATTCCGTCCGATATCGGGAAATCGCGCGAATGTCACCAGAATCCGGCTGATCGATTCGAACACGCCGTCCACGATGTCGGGCCGGGCGCCCAACCCCGCCAGCTCGAGATTCCGCAGCGCGACCTTGCGCAGGCGCGGCGCCGCCAGGTCGAACAGATGGGCGTACAGAGCGCCAATGCGCATGGCGAGGCCCAGCGGCGGGTATCGCAGCGTCGCGAGGATCAGGCGGACCAGGCAGTATTCGAGTGCGCGCATCGGTTCGGGATTTTGGCTGTTGCGTCCATTGTAGCGGCACTAAGTGCTCACATTTACAAACCTGCCCGGGCGCCTTATACTCGGAACGATTTCCGGGCAAAGTCGAGGTGAGTAAGCATGAAATGGGCCGCCGTCGCGGTTGTCGCCGTGGGTGGATGGACGGTTGTTTCCGCGCAGTCGGAGATTCCCACCAGCAGTCTCACGCCGCCACCCGCGCAGTCGAATAGCTATGGAGCGGTCTCGACGACCCTGCTGCGGGCGCCGCTCATGGGAGTTTACAAATCCGGCTCGCTAACGATTCTGGCGCACCGGGCGGTGAACCAGCCATTGAGCCAGAACCGGCTGGCCCTGGAATTCCTCCCAAGCCTCGCCGACGCGATGTTCGTGCAAGTGGAGCGGGCCGGCGGCGCCAGCCCGAAGACGGTCTGGATATGGACGCCGACGACGAATCCGTATCGAGTGGAAAGCACCGACGATACGCGGCCCCTGTTCGATGAGATGGTCTCGAATCCGGAGCGTTTCCACGTCGTGCTGTACGACAGCTCCGGCGCCGCCTATCGCGGACAGCTCGCCTCCGCGCGCCGGAGCGTGGTGATGGCGTTGATGAACCCCGGAAACGAGGTCGCGCCGATTGCCGGATACTCCGCCAGCGCCACCGCCGCGGTGATCGCCGACGTTGCTCATGACGCGGCGGGCGCCATCGTGTCGGCGGGGGTGACGTTCAACGTCTCATACCAGTTCCCCGAGTCCGTGTTGTTCACCGGACTGCACATCCACAGCGGCGTGGCGGGGGTGAACGGCCCCGTGATCATCGACTCCGGCCTTCGCAACGTGGGCGGCGCCTCGCCCGGCTACCTTTCTTATACCGTGGAAGCCGACGTCAGCCGGCCGGAGGTGCGAGCGGCCATTCAAGCCCTCGAATACGATCCCTCGCGCTATTACATCAACCTGCACACCTCGTCCTATCCGGCCGGCGTCATCCGCGCGCAACTGCGGCCCACCGAGACCGTCACCGCACAGACCGGCTACGGCATCTCCTACTACGATCCAAGACACAAGACCGACTACCGGATGGCCAACGCCGCCCGCACCGCATGGTTCCTGCGGGAGGTGGACGGCGTCATCTCCGCGGCGATGCAGGCGATCGACGTCCATTACGACTACTATCCGTCCGATGTCATCTTCATCGGCGACCTGATCGGCGAGCGCAACAGCCCGAAGGGGGGAGTGTACAGCCTGAACATGGTGGCGCCGCAGTATCTCGACTATGTCGACGCCATGACGCGGAAGGTGGAATCCGGGTGCGTCAACCTGAACACGGCCGACGCCGTGCCCGTGCTGTGCACGACGGATGCGGCCAGCTATGGCGGAAAGCTGCGCGTGGACGGGGTGCGGGCGCCGGGCTCGGCGCAGGCGACGTTCGCGCCGGGCGAGGTGGTGGAATTGTACGGGTCGTTTCCCGGCATTGGCGCGACGCCGGGAGCGATTCCGGATCAGGCGTGGCCGTTCCGTGTGAACGGTCTCGAAGTGACGATCGAGAATCCGATCGGCGACGCCAAGGCCACCGTGCTGCGGTTGGGTCTCGGCTATGTCTCCTGGGGCCAGATCAACGCCCAGCTTCCGTTCGAACTGACGCCGGGCCAGTGGGGATTGCGGTATTGGAACCTGGGCTATCCGGACGGCGTGAAGTACCGCAGCGATGCGTTCCCGATCAACGTGGTTTCCACCGCTCCCGTGATTCTGGGCGGAGCCTCGCCGCTGATCTTCAAGGCCGACGGGACGCGGATCACCGCCGGAAGTCCGGTGGCTGAGGGCGACGTCCTGACCATCTACGCGACGGGCCTGGGAAGGACCACTCCGGCGACGGCGACCGGCCAGCCGGCGTCGGCGAACGCGGCGGCGACGGTGAGCAAGGTGTCGATCGCGGGGATCACCGTGGCGCCGACGTCGGCGATGGCGTTTGACGGGTTGGTGGGAGTCTACGTCGTAACGGTGCGGATTCCGGCGGGCGCGGCGGCGACGCTGGGCGCGACGGCGCTGCTGCCCTAGACGCCGACCAACTGGCAGAGGCGTTGGAAACGGGGATCCGCGCGGAGCGGATCGAGCTTCGGCTCGACACCCATATAAATGACCGGAAAGGCGCGGTCGTCCACGGACCGCTCAAGCAGGTCGATGGCCTTATCCAGGTCTCCCAGCCCGATGTGTGGGAAGGCCAGGAAGTAAGGGGCGACATAGCGCTGCCGGGCCACCTGTTCGATGCGTTCGATCTGCTGCCTGGCCTTATCCTTCATGCCGGCCTTGGCGTAGGCGAGGCCGAGGTCGCCGACGGCGCCCATGTCGGCGGCGATGGCGAGTCCGGCTTCGAAGTCCCGGATGGCGTCTTCATAACGTCCGGCCTGGATGAGGGCCGTTCCTCGAAAAAACATCGCCGACACGGAACGCTTTTCGACGCTCAGCACGCGGCTGAGGCTGTCGATCGCCTCGGTAGTGCGGCGGGCCTGGTAGAAGACGTTGGCCAGGGTGACGGCGATGCCTTGGGAGAGGGGGTCGAGCGTGGCCGCCGTTCGCACTTCGGCGATGGCCTGGTCGAAGCGCTTCCGGCAGACCAGCAGGGTAGCGTAGTCGCCGTGGGCGCGCGCGTAGCTTTGACTGAGCCGGATCGCCGATTGGAAGCCGGCTTCCGAGCCGCGCCAGTCCCAGTTGTAGATCAGGCGGATCCAGGCCAGGGTGGCCTGCGACTCCGCGAGATTCGGATCGTACTGGACGGCCTTCTCGGCGGCGGAAAGGGCTTTGGCGTTGACGTCCTTCGGAGGAAACAGGCCCGCCTGTTGGGCGAAACTCATGGCGACGCCGGCCCAGGCGAGCGCATAGTCAGGCTTCTTGTCGAGGGCCTCCAGGAAGTAGCCTACCGATTTCTCGATGCCGTCGCGAGTCCGCTTATTCAGGTAGTAACGACCATTGAGGAACGCCTGGTAGGCTTCCGGCGGAACGTCGCCGCTCTTCTTCGCGCTGGCGGCGGCATGGGGGACGCCGAGCCGTTCGAGCAAAGGTCCGGCGATTTCGGCCTGGATGCTGGCGACCAGTTCCCTGGGGACCTCGAAGCGCTTGCCCCATAGCTGGCGGGCGGTGCGGACCTCCACCAGGTCGGCCGTCACCTGAAACGAATGGCCCGTGTCCACGACCTTGCCGGTGAGGATGGCGTCGACGTCGAGCGTCTTGCCGGCGGCCATCGGGTCGAGCTTCGCGATTCGGGGATTGTAGACGGCGCCGCGAGTGAGAACGCGAACTTCCGGGGCTTGGGCGATCAGGTTGATGACCGACTCCGTGAGGCCTTCCGCCATGGTTTCGGGCGCGGTGAACGGCAGCACGGCGAGCGAGCGCACCTTGAACGAGCCCCGCCACGAGCGCCATCCCCACCATCCGGCGCCACCGACTGCGACCGCGCCCGCGGCGAGCGCGAGGCGACGCGTCAGGCGGGGGGAGGCCCAGGGCGGGCGGACGTCGAAGACGCGCTGGGGCTTGAGCGCCTCCACGATTTCGGCGGCGCTTTGACAACGCTGGGCGGGGTCCTTTTCAAGACAACGGCGGATGACGTTGGCGAGCGCCGGAGGCAGGCGCGCGGGCAGGGGCGGAAGAGGCTGGTGCAGGATGTTGGCGGCGGTGGTGACGGCGTTGGCGCCGGTGAACGGATTGTCGCCGACGGCCATTTCGTAGACCACCAGACCGTAGGCGAACAGGTCGGCGCGTGCGTCGGCGGGTTCGCCATGGATGCGCTCCGGACTGAGATAGGCGGGGGTTCCGACGATCGATCCGGGGCGGGTGAGAACCGATTCGGTGGGGCTCGCGGGATCGGGCGGCTCAGTGGATTCGACGGTGGCGAGGCCGAAGTCCATGAGCTTGACGCGGCCATCGGCCACCATGATGTTGGCGGGTTTGAGGTCGCGATGAACGATGCCGAGCTGGTGCGCGGCGCCGAGGACATCGGCGAGTTGAAGGGCGTAATCCTGAGCGCGCTCAAGCGGGAGTGGGCCGGTCTTCAGCACGTCGGCCAGGGTGACGCCGCGGACGAACTCCATGGCGAGGAAGAGGCGGCCTTCGAATTCGCCCGCATCATATATAACGGCGGCGTTGGGGTGGGTGAGGCGTGAGGCGGTGCGGGCTTCGCGGAGGAAACGGCGCTTCCAATGCTCGTCGGCGGCGAAGGCGGAAGCGATGAACTTGAGGGCGACCTCGCGGTCGAGCGCGGTGTCGCGGGCCGCGTACACTTCACCCATGCCGCCTTTGCCGATGGGGCGCAGGATTTCGTATTTCGCGACTCGGGAGCCGCCGCTGTCGCTCACCGTGTTCCGAATCATAGCACGGCGCTTTATGATGATAGGCGAATGACCTACGAGCAGTTGGTCGATCTGGTGCTCGGCAGCCGGCAGGAAGACTGGCTGGCCGATGAACTCAAAGGCGTGTTCACGCTGAAGAAGGACCTGGACGTAACGATTCGAGAGAGCCGAGCCGGAGACTGGTCCGAAGGGGAGCCGTTCAACGAACCGTGGGCGAAGGATTTTCCGAACCCGAACGCGGAGCGGGCTTTGTTTGAGCTGTGGTATCGCGCCTCGTACGTGAAGACCTACTATTTCGTGATGGTGGACGGCGGACGCGCCTATCTGCCCTTTCCGAAATCGGCGAACGACCTGACGATCACGGCGGAGCAGTACGCGGTGGCGGACGCGGTGAATCGGGAGGCGCACCGGGGTCACTTCGAGATGTACCTGGGGCGCTTCCGGATCGTCGATTGACCCCTGGATGTTACAATCTGGGTATTGTCCCCGAAGCCAACCAGCTTAGTCGCAATCTATCCAGGCTCGTTCGATCCGATTACGAACGGTCATCTGGATCTTGTGGCGCGCGGGGCGAAGCTGGCGGACCGCCTGATCGTGGCGATCCTGAAGAACGAGAACAAGCAGCCGTTGTTCAGCATTGACGAGCGCATGGCGATGCTCCGGCAGGTGCTTGCGCCATACCCCAACGTTGAAGTGGACACGTTCAACGGACTGCTGGTGGACTTTGCCGCCGAACGCGGCGCCACCGCGATTCTGCGCGGCATCCGCGCCATCTCCGACTACGAATACGAACTGCAAATGGCGTTGATGAACCGCCGCCTGCGCCCGGAAATCGAGACGGTGTTTCTGATGGCGGGCGAGGCTTATTCCTTCATCAGCTCGCGCCTGGTGAAGGAAGTGTTCCGGTTGGGCGGCGACATTTCCGGCCTGGTGCCGCCTTCGGTGCAGGCCGTGCTGAGACAACGAATCGGGGGAGAACAGAGAAGCTGACAATGCAGTCGACACTGGGATTAGCCGAACGCGTTTCGACGATCAGCGTATCGTCAACCATGAAGGTGGCGGCCGACGCCGAACGCCTGCGCCGCGAGGGCGCGGACGTGGTGGACTTCGGCGCGGGCGAGCCGGATTTTCCGACTCCGGAGAATATCAAGCGCGCGGGCGAGGCGGCCATCGCGGCCAACTTCACCAAGTACACCGCGACGGGCGGAACGCTCGAACTGAAGCAGGCCATCTGCGATCGACACAAGACCGACTACGGCACCAACTACACGCCGAACGAGTGCATCGTGACGGTGGGCGGCAAGCACGCCATCTTCAACCTGGTGCAGATTCTGGTGAACCCCGGCGATGAAGTGATCATCCCGACGCCGTACTGGGTGACCTACAAGGACGTCGTCAATTACGCGGGCGGCAAGTGCGTGTTCGTCGAGACCGACGAGGCGAGCGGCTTCGAGCTGGAGGCGAGCATGGTGGAGCGGCACATCACGCCGCGCACCAAGCTGGTGATCATCAACTCGCCGTCGAACCCGAGCGGCGGCGTGCTGCCCCGCGAGGAGTTCGAGAAGATCCTGCAGGTGACGCAGAAGCACGGCGTTTGGCTGATGACCGATGAGTGCTACTGCCGGTTCCTGTATGAGGACGAGCCCTTCTCGATCGCTTCCGTGGCGGGGGCCAAGGAGAACGTGGTGATCGCGGGTTCGTTGTCGAAGACCTATGCGATGACGGGCTGGCGCGTGGGCTTCGTGCTGGGTCCGCAGGCGGTGGTGGGCGGGATCACGAAGCTGCAAAGCCATTGCACTTCGAATCCGACGTCGATTGCGCAGAAGGCGGCGATCGAGGCGCTGCGGGGGCCACAGGAGTCGGTGGGCGCGATGCTTGCCGAGTACAAGGCTCGGCGGGACTTCGTGGTGGAGCGGCTGCGGGCGATTCCGGGCGTTACGATCGCGATGCCCAAGGGCGCGTTCTACGCGTATCCGAACGTGGCGGTTACCTACGAGGCGGGCATCCGCAATTCGCTGCACTTCGCCGAGAAGCTGCTGGCGGAGGAGTTCGTGGCGGTGGTTCCGGGCGAGGCGTTCGGCACCAACGACCACATCCGCATCTCCTACGCGACTTCGATGCATGAGCTGGCGCGCGGGCTGGACCGGCTGGCGCGGTTTATCGCGAAGCACCGGGAGTAGACGGTCGATGTCCAACGGTTTGGCGCCGCTGCGGATGTCCTTCCACGAGAAGGTTTGGGGCAGCACGCGGCTGGCGCCCTGGTTTCCTGATTCCGAGCGCAAGATCGGCGAGGTCTGGTATGAGAGCGAACGGCAGCTTCCCGTGCTGGTGAAGCTGCTGTTTACTTCCGAACGGCTTTCGGTGCAGGTGCATCCGAATGACGAGTACGCCGCGCGGAATGAGAACAGTCGCGGGAAGACCGAGATGTGGCACGTGCTGCGCGCGGATCCCGGCGCGGGCGTGGCGGTGGGGCTGACCGAGACGGTGTCTCGCGAGCGGCTGCGGGAGTTGGCGGCGACCGGCGAGATCGAACGGTATCTGGGGTGGATCGAGGTGAAGCCCGGCGACACGATCTTCATTCCGGCGGGGACCATTCATGCGATCGGGCCGGGGTTGGCGCTGTGCGAGATCCAGCAGTATTCGGATGTGACGTACCGGTTGTATGATTACGGGCGGCCTCGGGAGCTGCATCTGGATCGGGGCGTCGAGGTATCGGTCGCGGGGCCCTATGTGGCTCCGGCGGCGCCGGGCGATGGGCTGATTGCCCGGTGTCCGTACTTCGCTGTCGAGGAGTTGCGGGTTGGCGGCGGGGTGGAGATCGCGCCGAAACAGGACCGCTTCGAGTTGTTTATTGCGCTTGAAGGGGATGGGGAGATCGGCGAGGAGCGGTTTGCGGCGGCGCAGGTTTGGCAGGCGGCGGAGGGGGCTCGGCCGTTTGTCGTGCGGAGCGATGGGGCGCGGTTTTTGCGGGTTTGGGTTCCGGATCCGATTGCCTGAGCGGGTTGGAGTCCGGGGTATCATCGGATCAGAGCGATGCAACGGATTACCGAGTCGGAACTGGTCCGCGATGTTCGCGCCGTGCTCGCGCGGGTGAAGCGCGAAGGCGAGATCATCGTCGAGGGCGAGGACCATCTGCCGGTGGCGGTGATCACCGCGCCGCACCGGAGCGGCAGACCCATCACCGAAATCCTCCGTGAGGCCCGGGAGCGCCGCTCGTCCGTGCTGCTCGATGAGGGGTTCGGCGAAGAGATGAATCGGATCATCGCCGAGCATTCCAAACCATGGCGTCCGCCATCCTGGGAATAGTCCTTGATTCGAGCGCAGTGATCACGGCGGAGCGCAGGCGGCTCGGCGTGGTCGAGTTCATTGAGGAAATCCTGAAGGCCTATGGGGCGGTCGACTTGTCCGTTTCGCCTGTGACAGTGGCCGAGTTGGCGCATGGCGTCTACCGGGCGAAGGATCAGGAGATCTCGGCGCGGAGGCGAGCCTACATTGAGGAGTTGCTTTCGCTCATTCCGGTCCACCCCATGACCGCGCGAACGGCGTGGCTGGCAGGGCAGATCGAGGGCGAACAGGCCGCGACCGGGAATGTTCTTCCGTTGAATGACCTTCTGATCGCCGCCGCCGCGCTGGAGCAGGGCTATGCGGTGCTCACCCACAACCTCCGGCATTTCACGAAGGTTCCTGGGTTGACGGTCGTGTCGCTGTGACGGCTGGAGCCAGGCGATGAGACGCGCTATTCTGAGCTGCATTGAGGCAGCCGGCGTCCTGGCAATGGCTGGCTTGTGTTGCGTACAGGATCCTGCCGCACCGTTCACCCTGCATCAGCAAATTGGTCTGGCGATGTCGAGGCGCAAGTTGGAGGCCGCCCGGCGGCTCGGCGTGAAAGGTCAAAGTTGCGGAAGCGGCTGAACGAGGACGAGATCCGGATAGGCGATCAGATGGCGGATGGTTGGAAACCTGGATCCGCCTTGCGAATGCCGCGGTGACCGGGCGCCGCCGGCTATGGGCGGTAGCCGGCCCCGCGCAGGACCTTGCCGGGGAGCTTGTTCGTCATTGCTCCGTTTTCGATCACCGGGACTCCGTTCACTAACACGTGGCGCATTCCCGTGGCTAACTGGCTCGGTTCGGCGAAGGTCGACTGGTCGCGGATGGCGGCCGGGTCGAAGACTACGATGTCGGCCCACAGGCCTTGCTTCAGGACTCCGCGGTCGGTCAGGCGCATGCGCTGGGCGGGCAGGGCGCTGAATTTGCGGATGGCGTCTTCGAGCGTCAGCTTGTGCTCCTCGCGGACGTACTTGCGCAGGATGCGGGGAAACGTTCCGTAGGCGCGCGGGTGCGGATGCTCTCGGCCCAACAGGCCGTCGGGCGCGGCGCCCTGCGAGTCGTTATCCACTGAGACCCAGGGTTGCTGGAGCGCGAGCGCTACGTCGGGCTCCGACATGCCGAAGACCGCCACGGAGGTGAACGCCTGGTCTTCGATGAGCAGGTCGAAGATCGTGTCGATGGGGTCCTTGTTCCAGAGCTTGGCGACGTCGGCGATGGTCTTGCCTTGCAGCTCGCGCAGCTTGGGGTTCTGCACTACGCCGATCAGAATCGATTCGGGGCCGGCGATCTCCTGCCACTCGTTGTCCCAGGCGGTGCTGGGCTCCAACATCTCGCGGCGGATGCGGGCGCGGGCGGCGGGGTCCTTCAGACGCTCGATCAGCTTCGCGTCGCCGCCGTCGTGGGCCCATGGCGGGATGAAGGCCGAAAATGTGTTGAACCAGGCGGGGTAGGCGTAGGTGTCGGCGGCGATGTCGACGCCCGCGGCTCGCGCTTTTTCGATGTGGGCGATGATTTCGGGCATGCGGCCCCAGTTGGGCTTGCCGGCCGCTTTCAGATGCCAGATTTCGACGGGGATGCGGCCTTCGCGACCGATGCGGATGGCTTCGTCGAGGGCCGGGATGATGGCGTCGCCTTCGCTGCGCATGTGCGTGGCGTAGATGCCTCCCATTTTGCCGGCTTCGGCGGCGAGCGCGATCAGCTCTTCGGTGGTCGCGTAGGGCGCGGGAGCGTATTGGAGCGATGTCGAGACGCCGACGGCGCCGTCGCGCATGGCGGCGCGGACCAGTTCCTTCATGCGCTCGAGTTCAGCGGGGGTGGGGGCGCGGTCGCCGTCGCCCAGAACATAACGGCGTACTTGCGTGGCGCCGACGTAGTTGGCCACGTTGATGCCGATGCCCTGCTTTTCAAGACGGGCGAAGTATTGGCGGAAGGTGGACCAGTCGGGCTGGATGCCGTAGTGATCGAAGCCGGCGCGGTCGGCCTTGCGGATGGCGTCGTTCAGAGGGGCCGCGGATCCGCCTTCGCCGGTGATTTCAGTGGTGATGCCCTGGTAGATCTTCGAGGGCAGGCTGGGGCGCACGAGGATGCTCAGCTCGGATTGGCCGAGCATGTCGATGAAGCCGGGGGCGACGACGAGGCCTCGGGCGTCGAGCGTCTTGGCGGCGGGGGAGTTGGCGAGTTGGCCGATGGCGGCGATGCGGCCGTTGCGGATGCCGATGTCGCCGGAATACCAGGGCGAGCCTGTGCCGTCGATGATCTGGCCGTTGCGGATGAGGATGTCGAAGGGTTGGGCCGCGGCTAGACCGCACATCGCGGCAAGGGTGAGAATGAAGGGGCGCACCTTCGTATTTTTGCCTATTTAGAGAGGTAGCCGAATTGCCGTACACTGATATATCCAATGGACATATCCAATGGTCAAGCCGGATGAACATTAAGAAAGCTGTGGTGACTGCGGCTGCCAAGGGGCAGCGGAACCTGCCGATGCAGACGTTGATCGATGGGCAGGGGAATGAGCGATCGGTGTTGGCGGTGATCATTCAGGAGGCGCTTCGGGCGGGCGTCGAGGAGATCGCGGTGGTGGTGCATCCGGGCGACGCCGATGCCTACGGGAAGTTGGTGGAGGGCAGTCCGGCCAAGGTCCGCTTCATCGAACAGAAGGAGCCGCGCGGGTATGGCCACGCGGTGTGGTGCGCCAGGGATTTCACCGGAGCGGACTCGTTTCTGCACCTAGTGGGAGATCACATCTATGTGCGGGGCGGCGCGGTGGGATCGGCGCAGGAGTTGGTGGAGGCCGCGGCCGCCGAGGATTGCGCCGTGTCGGGCGTGCAGGTGACGCGCGAGAATCTGCTGCCGTATTACGGAACGGTGGGCGGGCAGCGCGTGGCCGGCAGCAACGGGCTGTACCGCATCGAGACGGTGATCGAGAAGCCGACGCCTACCGAAGCCGAGCAGAGCCTGGCCGCCCCGGGGCTGCGCAGCGGACAGTACCTGTGTTTCTACGGCATGCACGTGCTGTCGCCGGCGGTGATGGAAATCCTGGAGCGGCTGCTGGCGGCCGGCGGGCGGGTGACGCTGTCGGAGGCGCTGGCCGAGCTGGCTCGGAGGGAACGGTACCTGGCGCTGATTCAGGCGGGGCGCAGGTTCGATGTCGGCGTGAAGTATGGGTTGTTTGAGGCGCAGTTGGCCATTGGGCTGAGCGGCGAGGAGCGCGACGTGGTGCTGGCGCGGTTGCTCGACGTGCTGGCGAACCGCGAGGCGGCCTCGGGGGCGCGGGCGTGAGCGAACTGTGGAATATCGTTTCGTCGGGTTCAGCGCAGGTTCGGAACCGGTCGCTTGATGCGTTCTGCCGGGCGGCTTCGGCCGAGACGCTGCTGGCTGAGTGCGAGGATCTGGATCGGCATCGGCGCGGTAGCGCGAACCTGTATGAACGCGTGCGAACGCTGTTCTTTCTGTATGCGATTCACCGGTTCCACTTGCCGTACAAGCCGGGCATCCGTAGCCGGGCGCTGATTCCTTTTCATGGATTCGAACACCTGCTGAAGCGGCGGTATCAGGAGGCAATCGATATTTTCGTCGCCGAGCAGGCGCGAGCGGGCGCGAGTGAGGCGGTTTCGAGCGCGCTGGCGGCGGCGTATCGCGGGTTGGCGTTCCAGCGGCTGGCCGAACAGGTGCGGCGGAGCGTGCGGTCGGTCCGCGGCAACCAGTGGATGTTCCGGACCGGGCATTCGGAGGATTATCCGCTGCGGATACGGCGGGAGTTGGCGGAACCGGCGGGTCCGGAGGGCGCGTTTCCGATTTTGCATGAGGCGACGCCGGTCCGCATGGACCTGACGCACAGCGGTTGGAGCGACATCTTCTTCCTGGGGATGGATTACCCGGAAGGCGCGCGGGTGCTGAATGTTTCGATCGACCTGGCGGTGCGAGGTTCCGGCTCCGTGGCGCCGAAGCCGCCGGTGGAGGCCTTTTTCCGCGTGATCGACCGGCCTGTGTTGCGGCTGGTGAGCGTGGACCTGGAAGCGACGGCCGAGATCGCGGACCTGAACGAGTTGTTCGATTTCGGGCGGGATTATCTGGGGTTACTGAAGGCCGCGGTGATCGCGTCGGGGCTTGTGCCGCCGGGCATGGAGGGTTCCGGACAGCCGCTGTCGGCGGTGTTGGGCAAGCTGATTGGACGGCCGGGGTTCGGCATCGAGATCGTCAGCCGGGTGAACGATATTCCGAAGGGGTCGCGGCTGGCGGTGTCGACGAATTTGCTGGCCTGCCTGATCGCCGTTTGCATGCGGGCGACGGGACAGGCGAAGGCGTTGACTGGCCAATTACAGGAGAGCGAGCGGCGGTTGACGGCGGCGCGCGCGATTCTGGGCGAGTGGTTGGGAGGGTCGGGCGGCGGGTGGCAGGACTCGGGCGGCGTGTGGCCGGGCATCAAATTGATCCAGGGCGTGCCGGCGGCCGTTGGGGATCTGGAGTTTGGAGTGAGCCGCGGGCGGTTGCTGCCGTCGCATCGCATTCTGGGGCGCGACCTGGTGAGCGCCGAGACTCGGACGAAGCTGCAGGACAGCCTGGTGCTGGTGCATGGCGGCATGGCGCAGGACGTCGGACCGATTCTCGAGATGGTGACCGAGAAGTATCTGCTGCGTTCCGAGGCGGAATGGGCGGGGCGTCAGGAGGCTTGCGGGATCCTGGATGACATTATCGGCCTGCTTGAGTCAGGCGATGTCAAGGGGATTGGACAGGCGACTCAGCGGAATTTCGAGGGTCCGATCCAGACGATTATTCCCTGGGCTTCGAACTTGTACACGGAAACGCTGATCCGGCGGGTGAGCGAGGAGTTCGGACCGGCGTTCTGGGGATTCTGGATGCTGGGCGGGATGTCGGGCGGCGGCATGGGGTTCATCTTCGCGCCGGAACGGAAGGCCGAGGCCCAGGAACGGCTGCAGGCGATCATGCGCGAGACCAAGCGGCGGCTGGAGGGCGGCGTGCCGTTCGCCATGGAGCCGGTGGTGTACGACTTCGCCATCAACGAGCGCGGCACGTGGGCGGAGATCGCCGAGGTGATGCCGGCGGGTTACTACAACCTGGTTCTGCCGGGCGTGCTGCGGAAGGAGACGCGGTCGCTGTCGGCTTGCGAACGGGCGGATTTGCAGCGCTTCAGCGCGCTGTGCCGGGACGATTCGCAGGGGCGGATTCAATCGTTCTTCGAACGGCTGCTGCCGCGCGAGGACGATGGCGGGCGAAGGACGGATACGCTGGAGGCGCTGCTCAACAAGCTGGGGTTCGACCCGGTGCAGCATGAGCGGATCCAATCGGACCTGCGGGCGGGCCGCATCGGCCTGGCGCAGAACCGGCTGCCGGTGTCGAGCCGGATTGAGGATGTCGATGACGTAGCGCAGGCGGCCGATTTGGCGAGCTATGCGAAGACGGGCGCGGATGCGCTGGCGGCGGGCGCCGTGGCGGTGGTGAGCCTGGCGGGCGGGGCGGGCAGCCGTTGGACCAAGGGCGCGGGCGTGGTGAAGGCGCTGAATCCGTTTTGTAAGATCGCCGGCGCGCACCGCAGCTTTGTCGAAGTCCACTTAGCCAAGAGCCGTAAGACGTCGCGGAAATATGGGGCCGCCGTGCCGCATGTCATCACGACGAGTTATATGACTCACGAGCCGGTGGAGCGGCATCTTCGGGCCGTGGGTAACTATGGCTATGAGGGGCCGCTGTATCTTTCGCCGGGGCGGACGGTGGGGCTGAGGCTGGCGCCGATGGCTCGCGATTTGCGATTCGCCTGGGAGGAGATGCCGCAGCAGATGCTGGACGCGCAGGCGCAGAAGGTCCGCGAGAGTTCGCGGGCGGCGCTGATTGCGTGGGCCAAGCAGGTGGGCGAGGGGAGCAATTACACCGATAACCTTCCCATGCAATGCCTGCATCCGGTGGGGCACTGGTACGAGATTCCGAACCTGTTCCGCAATGGCGTGCTGGCCAGGATTCTGGACGAGCGGCCGGGGTTGCGCTATCTGATGGTGCATAACATCGACACGATGGGCGCCGATCTGGACCCGGCGATTCTCGGTTATCACATCGAACGCGGTTCGGCGATGACGGTGGAGGTGATTACCCGGAAGATCGACGATCGCGGAGGCGGGCTGGCGCGGGTGGACGGGCATGTGCGGCTGATTGAAGGCATGGCGCTGCCGCGCGAGGAGAAGGAGTTCGAGCTTTCCTACTACAACTCGAACACGTTCTGGATCGATGTCGATGCGCTGCTGAAGGCGTTCGGGCTGGGGCGGTCGGAGTTGGGCAATGACGCCAGGGTTTCCGCCGCGGTGCGCGATATGGCCGCGCGCATGCCGACCTACATCACGCTGAAGGACGTCAAGAAGCGCTGGGGCAAGGGCCAGGAGGATATCTTCCCGGTGACGCAGTTTGAGAAGTTATGGGTGGATATGACGGCGCTGGCGGAGTTGAGCTGCCAGTTTGTGGCGGCGCCACGCGTGCGCGGGCAGCAGTTGAAGGAGCCGGCGCAGTTGGATGGGTGGCTGCGCGACGGGTCGGCGGCCTTTGTCGCGGGTTTGTGCGAGTTCTGAACCGGAGCCCGCGCGCCGCGCTTAACCTCGCTTAAACGGACCGATTGAACTATTGCCCGCGTGGGCGGGCGAGTTCCATACTCGGAGTGAAATGACCGAGCCTTCCGGCGGGGCGCAACAGGGTAAACAGTCCGCGGCGAGGAATTCGGTGTTGGCGGCGCTGGGGCTGACCGCTTTCAAGATCGTCGTCGGGCTGTTGACCGGAAGCCTGGGAATCCTGGCGGAGGCGGCGCATTCGGCGCTTGACCTGGTGGCCGCCATGGTCACTTACCTGGCGGTCCGCGTGGCCGGGCGGCCGGCCGACAAGGGCCATCCTTACGGGCATGGGAAGGTGGAGAACCTTTCGGCCTTCATCGAAACGCTGTTGTTGCTGGCGACGTGCGTCTGGATCGTGTACGAGGCGGGGAAGCGGCTGTTGGTGGGCGGCGTGGAAGTGGAGGTGAACTTCTGGTCGTTCGCGGTAATGATTACGTCGATTGCGATCGACGTGTCGCGGTCGCGGATGCTGTATCGCGCGGCTCGCGAGCATAACAGCCAGGCGCTGGAGGCCGATGCGCTGCACTTCCAGACCGATATCTGGAGTTCGTCGGTGGTGGTGCTGGGGCTGGTTTGCGTGAAGCTGGCCGATGTCGTTCCGGGCGCGGACTGGCTGCGGAAGGCCGACGCCGTGGCCGCGCTGGGAGTGGCGGCGATTGTGGTGGGCGTGATCGCGCGGTTGGGCATGCGGACCGTCGCGGCGCTGATGGACGCCGCGCCCGAGGGGTACGCCGAGAGGATCGCCGCGGCCGCCGAGGCGGTGCCCGGCGTGGTGGATTGTCACGATGTGCGGGTGCGGTATTCGGGGCCGTGGCTGTTCGCCGATGTGCATGTCACCGTGGACGGCGGGCTGTCGCTACGCGAGGCGCATGCGCTGACGGAACGGATCGAGGCCGCGGTGCGCGCCGAGTTGCCCGGCCTCGATCTGGTGGTGCATCCTGAACCGGCGGAGCCCGCTCACTTGAGCGAGTAGAACGTGTACTTGTAGGTCCACTTGAACTCGCGGCCCGGATCGGCCTGGATGTTGATGTAGGCTTCGGGGCAGAAGGTGGTCCGGATGGACCAGTAGACGAGCTTGGCGAGCGGCTGGTCGCCCTTGATGCGGACGCCCGCGCCGGCCTTCTTGTTCTCCAGGCGGAAGTCGTAGTCCTGGGCGGTGGGGCCGAAGCCCTTGAATTCGCCGTAGACGCTTTCGCCGGTTTGTAGCTCCTTCGAATAGACGATTTTGCGGCCTTCGGGGGCCGCGCCAGAGCCGCGCATCGGCTGCACCAGTTGCAGGTCGAAGGGGAATTCCACCACCGTGTCGGGACCGGTGGCGGCGCCGTCCATGACGAAGAAGTTGTGGTTGTATTGCTGGGCCTGAATGGCCTTCTTGCCGGTGTTCTTGAGCGAATGCTCGATGGTCATTTCGGGCTGGGTTTTGCCCAGGCGGATGGTCTTGGTGTAGCGGTAGGCGTAGCCGCTGGGGTCGGTGAGGGTCTGGGTGAAGGTGATGTAGTCCTTGCCGCGCTTGATGGTCCACTTTCCGGGGTCGACGATGTCGTAGGTGCGGAATGGTTCGAAGGGACGCTCGTCGGGGCGGCGCACGACGCCGATGCCGATGCGGATGAACGTGCCGCCGGGTTTGGATTCGCCGAAGCCGAGGCTGCCGTCGGGTCCACGGAAATCCTCGACCGGGCCGAGGATGGAGTCGTGCAGTTTGGGGTCGTACTTGGGGAACCACTGGCCGAAGTATTCGTGGCCCGCGGCGCGGAGGCTCGCGATTTGACCGGACCAATCGAAACGGGTGCCGCGATAGTAGCCGTTGGCGGCGTCGGGCAGGTAGAACTTCGCCGTTATAGCCTTGGTGGAGAGCTCGGCTTGGGGGAAATCGGCCGCCATCGCGACGGCGGAGAGGACTGCGCACAGCAGGACTGAGGTTCGCACGTGGACTACGCTATCACGCTAGTCGCCGATGCGCACGGGACCGGCGTAACCGGTCATTTCCAGATAGCCGGAGCCACGGATGGGGCGTCCCTGCTTTCGGCCAGTGAGTTCGATGGCGCCTTCCCAATACTTGGCCAGCTCCTGCTCGCGGAGGCGCGTGCCCAGTTGGGCGTCGAGGCCGAGCGAGGGGACTTCAATACGCCATTCGATGGGGTAGCGGGCTTGGGTTTCGGGGCTGGTCCACGTGGCGCCGAGCTGCAGGGTGAAGTCGTCGCGGGTGAGGCGGCGCGCCCGGCCTTCGGCGTCAATGTAGGTTCCGGCGGAGAAGGGATCGGAGGAGCCGTCCTTGTGGCGCAGGCGGAATAGCATGAGCTCGGAGTTGTCTTCGAACTGGAGGCTGAACCAGTCCCAACCGGTCTGTTCGGGCGCGAGTTGGTGGGTGAAGAATTCGTGGTCCATCCAGGCGAGCCCTTCGACCTTGTAGGCGCGTCCTTCGATGGTTATGGCGCCGGCGGCGGCGAGACGGGTGATTGAGATGTAGTGGGAGGCTCGGCCTTCGCCCGCGGCTTTCTGGCTGACGCCGTTCGCGCCGTGAATGACGGGCGGCTTCTGCGGCGTCAACGTGAGGTGGATGCGGAAGGCGGCGTCGATGGCGGTGAGTTCGTGCGCGTTTGCGGTGATGCGGGCGGACCAGTTGCCGTTCCACACGCGGCCTTCGGCGAGGTCGGCGCCGGCGAGTCCCGCGGCCTGGCGGTTCAGGCGCTCGGCGTGGCGGAAGCGCTGGCCGTCGATGTCGCTGAGGGCCAGGTGGGCTAGCCATGCGTCGTTCACGTCCCAGATGGTGGCGGCGGGGTCTTGGCTGACGCCGTGACGGAAGAAGGTGAGCTCGAAGCCGAAGCGGTGGCCGTCGGCGGCGCGCAGGTTGCCTGTGTAATACCACCACTCGGTTTGAAACTCGGGGTGGTTGAAGTGATCGCGCGGGAATTCGTAGTGATAGCCGGGCAGCGCCAGGCGGTAGGCCATCAGCAGGGCGAGCGCGCTACTCTTCATGCACCACCTCAATGGGGTTCAGCTTCGCGGCGATGCGGGCGGGATAGATGGCGGCGATGACGGTGGCCGCGTAGACCAGCGTGATGGCGCCGAGCAGGACCGCGATGGGCCAGTGGAACTGGATGGTCCAGCCGAAGGACTGCTTGTTGATGACGTAGATGAGCAGGAGCGATAGCAGGACGCCCAGGATCAGGCCCGCGACGTTGGCCAGCAGGCCTAGCAACGCCGCTTCAAACAGGATGACGCGGCGGAGTTGGGCCGTGGCGCCGCCGAGGAAACGCAGCAAGCCGAATTCGCGACGGCGGTCGATGACCAGAGCCAGCAGCGCTCCCGCGACGCCCATGATTGCGACGAAGACGGCTACCGCTTCGAGCGCGTAGGTGATGGAGAAGGTGCGGTCGAAGATGGCGATGGCTTCCTCGCGCAGGGAGCGGTTGGTGAGTACGACGACCTTGCGGCCGGCTACGGCGCGTTCGACGGCGGCGCGGCCGGATTCGAGAGACGCCGCCGGTTTCAGATAGACGGCGAGGTTTGAGACGGCCGGGTCGGGCAGGTATTTGAGCAACGTCGAACGGTCCATGATGATGTAGCCGCGCTCGTTCGAGTAGTCGTAGTAGACGTCCAGGATGTTGAGGCGCACGGGGCGGCCGGCCAGGGCGATGCCGATCGTGTCGCCGGCTCGGACGTGGTGCTTGTTGGCGAACGGTTCGCTGACGATGACGTTGTCGCGGCCGGGCATGGCGGCGAAGATGGATCGCGGGTTGGCGCCGGACAGGAACGGGCGGGCGCCGTAGCGAGCTACGATGCGCGCGTCGCCGGCGCCGAGGGTGGCGGGCATGCCCTGGTAGGTGATTTCGTAGGCGCGGAAACGGTCGACGGCGGCGATTTCGGGCAGGGCTTCGATGCGGTCGGCGACTTCGGGGGCGAGGGTGGGGTGACGGTCGGCGCCGGCGGGACTGGCGGGGCGGAGATAGAGGTCGGCCTGGAGGCGGTCCTGCATCCAGAGCAGAACGGTTTGGCGGAAGCTGCCCACCATGATGCCGACGGCGGCCATCATGGCGATGGCGGTGGAGAGCGCGCCCACCAGGACGGCGGTGCGTCGCATGGATCCGGCCAGGGAGCGGACGGCGAGCAGCGCTTCGGCTCCGAAGAGGCGGCCTAGCGGGGCGGCGCCCGCGATGGTGAGTCCGGAGATGAGCGCCGGGATGGCGAGGGCCGATGCCGCGATCAGCGTGACGGCGGCCAGGTAGCCGTAGAGCGGTTTGCCGTCGATCGCGGGCTGGCGGGAGGCGATCCAGGCGGCCAGGGCGAGCACCGCGGCGAAGGCGAGATCGCGCAGGCTGTGGACGCGAACCTGGTGATCGCGGCGGCCTCGGGACATCGCTTCGACGGGCGGGACTTGGGCCGCTTCCCAGGCCGGCGCCAGGGCGGAGATCACCGAGACCGCAACGCCCAGCGCGACGCCGAGCAGCGACGTTGCGAGCGTCAGTTCGATGGGGGCGGGCGTGCTGCTGACGTAGAGCGACCCGACCGTGGCGGCGACCAGGCCGACTGCGCCTTGCGCCATGGCGCGGCCGAGCAGGATGCCGGCCAGGCCTCCCGCCAGGCCCAGGGCGGCTGCTTCGCCGAGGAACGCCGCGAGGATGGCGGGGCGGGGGGCGCCCAGGGCTCGCACGATGCCGATCTCCGCGCGGCGGCGCACCACCGATACGGAGATCGTGTTGTAGATAAGGAACGCTCCGACCACCAGCGCGATGTAGCTGAGCACGCGGAGATTCCAGCGGAAGGCGGCGAGCATGCGGCGATTTTCGGCGGTGCGGGAACCGTAGGCGGCGACGGTGATGCCGGGTCCAGCGGCGCGCTGAAGGAGGTCGAGCGGGGCGGGGCCGGTGATCAGGATGCGGTCCAGACGGCCGGCGCGACCGAGGATGCGCGTGGCGGGCGCGAGGTCCATCACGATGGCTTCGCCGGAACGCTCGCCGAGAACGCCGCGTACGGTGTACTCGTTGGCGTGGTCGTTGATGAGCAGGCGGACGCGATCGCCAGTGCGGTAGCCGAGGTCGGCGCCGGTCCAGATGGAGTCCTGGCGGCTGAAGGAGGCGCTGTCGGAGGGGCCTTCGGGCGGGCGGTGGGCGAGCAGGTCGACGCCGAGGAAGGGAACGGTGCGGCGGCGATCGGCGATGACGGCGTAGTCCTCGATGCGGGGGTCGAGCTTCAGCGGCTCCTGCAGAAGGGCGAGGCGGGTGAGGACGCCGGCGGGGATGCCTCCGGCGGTGGTGACCTCGTAATCGGCGGCGCCGGCGAGCGTTTCCATGGAGGATCGGAAGGAGCCTGCGGCGGCGGATCCCGCGAGTTCAATGGCGAGCACCACCGCTACTCCCAGCGCTACCGCGGCGACGGTGAGCAGCGTCCGCGCGGGCTCCCGCCGCAGCGGGCGCAGGATCAGGCGATGGAACAGGATCAGGCGGGGCATGGGGCAGCGATCGCTTCGACGCGGCCGTCGCGCAGGCGCACCACCGTGTCCGTGATGTTGGCCGCTTCGGCGCTGTGGGTGGCCATGACGATGGCCGTGCCTTGGCGGGCGATGCGGCGCAGCAGTTGGAGGATGGTCTCGCCGGTGGAGCTGTCGAGGTTGCCGGTGGGCTCGTCGGCCAGCAGCAGCTTTGGCGCGGGGGCGAGGGCTCGGGCGATGGCGACGCGCTGCATCTGGCCTCCGGAAAGCTGGTAGGGCAGGCGGGCGGCGAAGGCTTCCATCTCCACCTGGCGGAGGCGGTCGAGGGCGGTCTGGCGGGCCTCGGGGCGGCCGGCGAGCATCAGTGGCAGTTCGACGTTTTCGGCTACCGATAGAGCGGGCAGGAGCTGGAACGACTGGAAGATGAAGCCGATCTTTTCGCGGCGGAGCCGGGTGAGGCCCGCGTCGTTCAAAGCGCTGGTGTCGACGCCGTCGATGAGGACCGCGCCGGAGGTGGGGAAGTCCATGGCGCCGGCCAGGTTCAGCAGAGTGCTCTTGCCGCAGCCGCTCGGTCCCATGAGGGCGACGAATTCGCCGGGGGCGACGTCGAGAGAGACTTCACGCAGGGCGGGCACGGGGTCGCCATCGGTGATGTAGTCCTTGCGGACGCGCTGGAGGCTGAGGATCGGCACCTATCTTCAAGATGCCAAACCGGGGCGGCTGGTTGTATTGGTTGGGGCTGGACGTCTATAACGGGAGAATGTCGCGCCTCCTTGTTCTCCTGCTTGCTTTGATTGCGTGCGCGTGGGCCGCTCCGGCGGACATGCTTGTGTCCACCGATTGGCTGGCGGCGCGTTTGAACGACCCCGCGGTGGTTGTGCTGCATGTCGGATCGGAGCAGGATTATCGCGCGGGCCATGTGCCGGGGGCGCGGCTGGTGACGCTGGGCGATCTGTCGGTGACGGGGGATCGCGGGTTGCGGCTCGAGCTGCCGCCGGTGGAGGCGTTGCGGGCGGCGTTGATGAAGCTGGGCGTTGGGGATGGGTCCCGGGTGGTGATCTATCCGGCGGGAGAATCCGTGCAGTCGGCCACGCGCGTTTGGTTCACCTTCGATTACCTGGGGCTGGGCGAGCGGGCGTCGCTGCTCGATGGCGGGCTGGCGGCGTGGCGGGCGGAGGGGCGGCCGGTAAGCACGGAGATTCCTCGCGTGGAGCCGGCGGCGAATCTTACGGCGCGTGCGCGGCCGGAGATCGTGGTGGACGCCGAATATGTACGCTCGCACGCCGGGGCGATCGACCTGATCGACGCGCGGACGCCGGAGTTCTACAGCGGGGAGAGCGCGGGGATGATGCCTCGCGCGGGTCATATTCCGGGGGCTCGCAATGTGCCGTTTGTGACGCTGGTGGACGAGCGGCGCAAGTTGAAGTCGCACGAGGCGCTGGCGGCGTTGCTGGGCGAGGCCGGGAAGCCGGCGGTGGCGTATTGCCATATCGGGCAGCAGGCGACGGTGGTGTATTTTGTTTCCCGCTATTTGGGTCGCGAGGTGCGGCTGTACGACGGATCCTTCCAGGATTGGAGCACGCGGCCGGGGCTTCCGGTCAGCAAGTAAGCAACGGCGGGAGTGGTACAATTTTGGCGGAAACTCCAATAGGCGCTTATGTTTCTTCCTTCCACTTATGTGGCGGCCCTGCTGCTGA
This sequence comes from Acidobacteriota bacterium, assembly GCA_018268715.1. GTDB lineage: Bacteria > Acidobacteriota > Terriglobia > Bryobacterales > Bryobacteraceae > TMP-7. The sequence goes on from JAFDVZ010000002.1 coordinate 281,945, forward strand.
CTATATTGTCGATGTTGTGCTGGGGGTCGTGGGCCAACACGCAGAAATTGACCGGAAAATGGCGTTTCGAATTGTTTTATTTCGACTACGCTTTTGGCGTGTTGGTGTGCGCGATCGTGGCCGCCTTCACGTTCGGGTCGATGAACCCGCACGAGTTAGGCGTGATGGATCTGCTGGCGTTGACGGCCAAACGCAAGATGGTGTGGGCGGTGGCCGGCGGCGTGGTGTTCAACCTGGCGAACATGCTGCTGGTGGCGGCGATCTCGGTGGCGGGCATGGCGGTGGCGTTTCCGATCGGCATTGGCCTGGCGCTAGTGATCGGCGTGGTGTGGAACTACTACTTGAACCCGCAGGGGAATCCGGCGCTGCTGTTCGGCGGAGTGGCGCTGGTGGCGGCGGCGATCATCGTGGACGCGCTCGCTTACAAGAAGCACGCGGCGGCGAAACCCAAGGCGGCCGAGGTTCCCGAACCCGCGCCGGAGTCGCAGCAGATGCGGCGGCGATCCGGCTCGCGATCCTCGTCGCGGTCGCGCGGGCCGAGCGCAACCAAGGGGATCGTCATCAGCCTGGTGAGCGGCATCCTGATGGGGTCGTTCTATCCGCTGGTGCAGATTGCGCGGACGGGCGAGGATGGCGTTCAGCCTTACGCCGACGCGCTGCTGTTTGCGGCGGGCGTGTTCTTTTCCACCTTCCTGTTCAACTTCTTCTTCATGATGATGCCCGTGCAGGGCGACAGCGTGGGCGTGCCGGACTTTTTCCGCGGCACGAAGAAGCAGCATCTGCTGGGAGTGGTGGGCGGCATCATCTGGTGCATCGGGGCGATATCGAACTTCACGGCGTCGAGCGCGCCGGCCCATGTGCAGGTGGGACCGGCGGTGAGCTACGCGATGGGCCAGGGGGCGACGCTGGTCAGCGCGTTGTGGGGGCTGCTGGTGTGGAAGGAATTTCAGGGCGCGCAGCCGAAGGTGAAGCAACTGCTGACGCTGATGCTGATCCTGTTCGCCGTGGGCCTGGGAATGGTCTCGATCGCGCCGCTGTACGCGCGCTAGCCCGGGCGCCGCAGTCATCGGGCGAGCGCGGGAATAATGAATTCCGTCAGGATGCGATCGGTCTGTTCGTGCATGCCGCGCGTGTTGTAGTTCGTACTGGTGATGGCGGCCACGGCGTCGAGCGACGGGATGGCGCACACCTTGTTGCCGCCGTTGCCCATCATGCAGTACGAGGCGAAGGTCTTCCCGCCGGAGCGCCAGGGAACCAGCCACCAGAGGTAGCCGTATTCCCGCTGATCGTCGATGCGCGCGTGCGGCGTAGTGGAGGCCTCCACCCAAGAGCGATCGAGGATGCGAACGCCGTTCCATTCACCGCCGTTCAGATATAGCTGGGCGATGCGGGCCAGGCTGAGGGTGGACAGGCGGAGGCCGCCGCCGGTCTGCGGCACGTCGAGCGGCGAGAACACCCACTCGGCTTCGCCGATGGCGAGGGGCGCGAACAGCTTGTCCTTCGCGTAACGGTCCGTGCGCGCGCGGGTGGCCGCCGCGAGCGCCTCGCTCAGTACGAACACGCCGCCCGTACAGTAGGAGAAGTCGCGGCCGTGGGGCGGAGGGACGCGCTTTTCGCCGAGGCGCATGCGTCCTCTCACGGGCAGGTCGAGGATGAACTGGGCCCAGTCCTCGACGATGTACATGCGCTCCTCATTGCCGCGGGAGGCGTCGTTCCAGTCGTCGCATTCCAGGCACGAACTCATGGTGAGGAAGTCCTCCACGGCGATGCGCGCCTTTCTGGGGTCCGGGTTCTGAACGCGCGCGGCGCGGGACGGCAACAGGGCGAAGATGCGGGAATCCAGGGAGAGTTTCCGTTCGCGAATGGCGATGCCCACCAAGGCGCTGGTGATCGTCTTGGTGGCCGAGCGCGTGTCGCGCAGGGTGGATGCGTCGCCTTCGAAATAGTGTTCATAGACGGGCTTGCCGTGCCGCAAGACGACGACGCTCGAGATCTTCTTGAACTCGCCGGATTCGACGGCGGATTCGAGTTTGGCGAGCGGGAGTTGCGCGCTGGCCAGTTGGATCAGGCAGGCGGCGGTGAGGAGTATCCGGATCATCTAGGCATCATCGTGGCATCCGGCGGCGGTCTCCGTCTTGTCGTTTTGAAACCCTTCCGCCAGGCGACGATACCGGCCCGGCGAGAGCGTGAAGGCGCGGGTGAACGCGCGGGTCATCTGGCTTTGATCGGAGAATCCGCAGGCCAGGGCGGCGTCCGCCAGGGGAAGGCCGCGCTCGATGGCGGAGCGCAGGCGGACGATCTTCGCTCGCCGCAGATACTCGCCGGGGGTGGAATGGAACCATCGGCGGAAGGCTCGGGCCAGCGCCACCGGGTGCACGCCCGCGGCTTGCGCGATCTGGGCGACGGTGGGCGATTCGCTGGCGTCGTCCATAAACTCCCGCGCACGGGCGAGCCAGGCCGGCGGGTGGCGCGAGTGAGCGGCGGGGTTCGAAATCCCGGCGGCGAGTTCGAGCCCGAGCGCTTCGCACTCCTCGACTCCGCTTGCGTGGGTGAGCCCCGCCACCGCCGCGGCCGCGCGCACGAATCGCGCCAGCGGATGGCTGACCACGATGGGAACGGCGGGCGCGCGCTCGAGCATCGCCCACATGCCGGGCGCCGGGGAGATGGCCAGGAAACGTCCGCGCTGGGTGGCGAAACGGTCGCGATGGGTCACGCCGCCGGGGTTGTAGATCAGCGTGCCGGGCGGGCACAGGGCGTCCGCGCCGCGGGCCTGGGTGGTGTACAGCCCTTCAAGAACCAGGACGAAGTGGGGAGCTTCGTGGGTGTGGCGGGGAACCTCGCGCTCGGCCACGGTGGCCGTTAACCGGGCGAAGTCAAAGGAAGGCGCGGCGATCCGGCTGAATGATCGTCCGTAGTAAGAACCCGGGGCGAGCCGTGTCCGCGTGGATGCCGTCATCCCTTTTCGATACGCATCAACTGGGGCCGAGGTTCGGCGATCCGGAGGGGCGCCGGCGAAAGCGCCCCTCCATTCCAACGCGTCTACAGCGATCGCAGGAAGTTGAGTAGGTCCTGCTTCTGCCGCGCTGGCAACGCGCGGTACGCGCCGATGACGGCGTTGGCCTCCGAGCCGGAACTGGCGTGCTGTTCGATCGCCTCCATCAGATCCGCGGTGCGGCCGTCGTGCAACAGGAAGCGGCGCTTGCCGAGCCCCCACAACGGCGCGGTTCTCCACTCCGAAGGACCCGCGGCGCCTTGCACAACGTCGTCGGCAAGACCCGTTCCCATGTCGTGCAACGCGAGATCGGAATACAGCACCGCGCGTCTGGAATCGAGCGCTGCGGTAGCGGCCGGACCAGTGACCAGTGACGGCGTGTGGCATGCGGCGCATCCGACCTGGCCGAACACGCCCGCGCCGTTCGAGATGGATTGGTTGGGAGGAGCCGGCGCAGGAGCGTCCAGGAATTTGATGAAGGTGGTGAAGGCGTGGACGTCGCCGGGCTCGCCGGTTTCGTAGTTATAGTGATCCTCCGGGGCGGGCGAGGTCGGGCAGTTCGGGACTTCGGTGCGCGCGTTGGGAAACAGGTCGTTGGTGACGCCGCTTTCCACCGCGTAGGCTTCGCCGGAGAAGATCAGCAGCGATTTGTTCTGCGCTTTCCAACCGAATCGGGAGATCGTGCCGTCGTTGGCGCTGCGATTGAAGTGTCCGGCGATGCCCAACTGCTGCTTGGCGGCCGCGTTCGCATCCAGATTGCGCTCGAGGGCGGAGTCGGGAATCGCCTCCAACAGGCCGAGGCCGTAGAGGGGCGTCGGGATGCGGAAGGCGAGGTTCTGGAAGTTGGAGAAATCCTCCTGCGGGACGGCGCATCCTCGCGGGGTGTCAGCACGCCCGGCGACAGTGAACAGCGCGTGCACTCCGCCGTCGCGCGTTCCGTCCGTGTTCCGGCGGAACCGCACCGCTCGCACCGGACCGTTCATGGCGAGGAACGCCGGCACGCTGTTGCGCGCTCCATTGGCCGTCGCCACCGCCACTTGCGGATTCACGTCGGGGCTCGATCCGCCCGTCGCCGGCGCGGCGTGGCAGCCTCCGCAGCTATCCAGGTTGAATCGCGGGCCCAGTCCGTCGGCCACGCCGTCCACTTTTCGGAAGGCCGCGAGGCCTGCGTTGAAGGCCGCCAACTCCGCCTTGGTCAATCCGGCCAGGGGCGCGCCGGCTCCGGCCGCGCCCGCGCGAACGCCGGGGTCCTGTTGCGCGCGCACCGTGACGGAGGCCAGCAGCGCGCCCGCCACCGCAAGAGATTTCAGATAGTTTTTCACCCAATCACCTCGAAGAGGATTGTAGGGTTCAACGCGGGATTACGAGCTCAAATGAGCGTAAATGAAGCTTTACAGGATCTTTACAGAGCATTTCGCGATCCCGCCGGAATGGCGTTCGGATGCGAGGAATGGCGTTCGTCACATCTCCGTTGCCCGGCCTTCGGACCGGCCCTACAGTGGACCTCGATGGCGATTCTGACTCTGTTGGTGAACGGCGTCCGGCGGCGCGTGGATGTGGATCCGTCGACGCCTCTGTTATGGGTGCTGCGTGAGAATCTGCGCCTCACCGGCGCGAAGTTCGGGTGCGGGGCCGCCCTGTGCGGGGTGTGCACCGTGCTCGTCAACGGCGAGGCCGTGCGGTCCTGCGTGACGCCGGTGAGCTCCGTCGCCAACGGGGAACGGATCGTCACCATCGAAGGCGCCGGCGCGACCCCCGCCGGCGCCGCGCTCCAGCAGGCTTGGCTCGACGAGGACGTCGTACAGTGCGGGTATTGCCAGCCCGGGCAGATCATGGCGGCGGCCGCCCTGCTGCTGAAGCATCCCAAACCGACCGACGACGACATCGACCGCGAATTGTCCGGCGTGCTGTGCCGATGCTCCACCTATCACCGCATCCGGCGGGCGATTCATCGGGGCGCGGCGGCGATGAGCGGGGGATCGCGATGAAGGTCCCGCGGCGGAGCATCCTCAAGAACACAGTGGCGGCGGGCGGCGGCCTGCTGCTCGGATTTCCGCTCAATGGCGCTTCGCGCAACGGCGCCGCCTTCGCGCCGAACGCGTTTATCCGCATTGCGCCCGACGGCCGGATCACGTTCCTCATCGGCCGAACGGAGTTCGGCCAGGGCGTGTTCACCTCGCTTTCGATGATGATCGCCGAGGAGCTCGAAGTGGACCTGGCGAAGGTCGAGGTTCGGAACGCGCCCGCGGATCCGGCCTATGACCATCCCTCGTTCGGCAAGCAGATGACGGGGGGAAGCCAGAGCGTGATGGGCTCCTGGCAGCCGATGCGCATGGCGGGCGCAGTCGCGAGGGAGATGCTGGTCCGCGCCGCGGCCGCGCGTTGGAAGGCAGCGCCCGAATCGTGTCGCGCCGAGCGCGGAGTGGTGCTGCATACACAGTCGGGGCGGAGGCTTTCCTACGGCGAACTCGCCAGCGCCGCCGCGCGCCAGCCGGTTCCGCGCGAGGTCGCGCTGAAGCCCGCCTCCGAATGGAAGGTGATCGGACGGCCGATGCCGAGGGTCGATGGAAAGGCGAGCGTCGAAGGGCGGACCGAGTTCGGCATCGATGTGACCGCGCCCGGGATGCTGACGGCGCTGATCGCGCGTCCGCCGGCGTTCGGCGCCCGCGTGCGAGCCTTTCGTGCGGCCAAGGCGCTGGCCGTGGCCGGGGTACGCGCGGTTGTGCCCGTGGATGCGGGCGTGGCGGTGGTCGCGTCCGGATTCTGGAGCGCGAGCCGCGGGCTGGAGGCGCTGGAGGTGGATTGGACCGACAGTCCGCTCAAGGATCTGACCAGCGACGGGCAACGGGCGCAATACGCCGCGCTCGCGCGCACGCCGGGGAAGCTGGCGCGGAACATCGGAGACGCCGACGCCGCGTTGCGCTCGGCCGCGCGAGTTATCGAGGCCGAGTATGAGGTCCCCTACGTGGCCCACGCCATGATGGAGCCGCTCAATTGCGTCGCCGACGTGAGGGCCGACCGGTGCGACGTCTGGACCGGCACGCAATATCAATCGCATGACCGGGAGTCGGCGGCGCTGGCCGCGGGATTGCCTCTCGACCGGGTGCAACTGCACACGCTGCAGTGCGGCACGGGATTTGGACGGCGGTGGGCGATGACGTCGTACTTCGTCGTGGAGGCTGTCCAACTGTCGAAAGCCGTGAAGGCGCCGGTGAAGGTCGTCTGGACGCGCGAGGACGACATTCGCGGCGGGTGGTACCGCCCGCGCTATTACCATTCGATGGCCGGAGCGCTCGACGATCAGGGCGCGTTGCTCGCCTGGCGCCAGAGGATCGCCGGACAGCCCATCTTCGTCGGCAGCACGGAGGAGCAGAACTACGCCAAGGACGGAATCGATGGCGGCCACACCGGCGGTTCGAACATCGCATACCCGGCGCCGAACCAGCGGGTGGAGATCCACATGGTGATGGAAGGTCCGCCGGTGCAGACGATGCGCGCGGTGGGCGGCACCCACAACGGTTTCGTCACCGAATGCTTCTTCGATGAGATGGCGTACGCGGCCGGGCGGGATCCCGTCGAATGGCGGCTCGAGTTGTTGAAGGGCCGTCCGCGTCTGCGAGCGGCGCTGGCGCTGGCGGCCGAGAAGGCTGGTTGGGGACGCGCCCTGCCCCGTGGCCGGGGACTGGGAGCAGCCGCCGTCGACTATCACACCTGCATCGCCGAAATCGCCGAGGTCAGCGTTTCCGACGACGGCGTCGTGAAGGTGCATCGCATCGTGGCGGGCGTCGACGCGGGCACGGTGATCAATCCTTCCGGCCTGCGCGCGCAGGTGGAAGGCGGCATCCTGTTCGCGCTGAGCCCGACGCTGTTGAGCGCGCTGACCGTCGATCGGGGCCGTACGCTCGAAAGCAATTTTCACGACTTTCGCGTCATCTCGATCGCCGACGCGCCGGACATCGAGATTCACATGTCCGGCGGCGGCGGTCCGCCGCAGGGCGTGGGCGAAGCCGCCGTGCCATGCGTGCCGGCCGCGGTGGCGAACGCGGTGTTCGCCGCCACCGGCCGCAGGGTCCGGCGACTGCCCATCCGCCCGGAGGATCTCCGCGGGTGGCGTGGGTGACGTCCGGCGAGGCCGGCTCGCCATGCGAGGATGAAAGCGAAGAGGGAAACACACGGCCATGAAGCGCACCAGCTTCCGGATGACGTGGGCGCACTGGGTGAGCCTGTTCGGCGCCTGGACCCTGTTGAGCGTCTTCTTCGCGCCGGAACTGTACCTGTTCTTCGTCTACCGCAAGGAAAACATCGGATGGGGCCACGCCTTGATCCTTTCGCTGGCGAACACGGCCATCGCGGCGGTGCTGGTCCCCGCGGTGGTTTGGCTCGCCCTGCGGTTTCCGCTCGGCAGGAATACATGGAAGAAGGCGCTCGCCGTGCACGCGCCCGCCTGCCTGGTCTTTTCCGTTGTCCACTCCAGCCTGTACGCGGCGCTGTGCTTCGCGTCTCCGGCCTTCCACCTGCTGTTTTCGCGATTCCACCCGAACCTGCTGACTTATTGGGCGGTGGTGGGCTTCGTGGAGGCGTTCCGCTACTTTCGCGCCTACAGCGAACGAGAGAGGACGCTGGCCAACATGCAATTGGAGTTGATGCGCGCGCAGTTGCAGCCGCACTTTCTGTTCAACACGCTGCACACCATCTCGTCCATGATGCACGAGGATGTGGCCCTGGCCGACCGCATGATCAACCGGCTGAGCGAACTGCTGCGGATGACGGTGGACCGCATCGGGCGGCATGAAGCAGCGCTCAGCGAAGAGATGGACTTCGTACGAGGCTACTTCGAGATCGAACAGGTGCGCTTTGGCGATCACATCCGGCTGGAGGCCGCCGCGACGCCGGAAGCGCTGGCTGCGCTCGCGCCCAGCATGGTGCTGCAACCGCTGGTGGAAAACAGCATCCGCCACGGCTTTCGCGCCCACGGGCTGGGCGGCGTGATTCGCATCGACGCCTTCGCCTCGGCTCGGCGCCTGGTGGTGCGGGTGACCGACGACGGCGCCGGTCCGCGCGCCTTCGCTCGCGCCGGAGGCATGGGCATTCCGAACGTGCGGGCGCGGCTCAGCCAGTTGTACGGGGAAGCGCACACCTTCACGCTCGAGCGCGTCGAGCCGCACGGGTTCCTGGCGCAGTTCGAGATTCCGCTGCGAGGGGCGATGCCCGAGGACGCCGGGGAGCCACAGTATGCGAGTTCTCATCGTTGACGACGAGGCGTGGGCGCGCCGGCGCATCCGCTCCCTGCTGGAACGCGAGCCGGACGTCGAGATCGCTGGCGAGTGCGATGGCGGCGCGGCGGCGGCGACGGCCATCGCCGAACTGTCGCCGGACCTGGTGTTCCTGGATGTCCAGATGCCGGACATGGACGGCTTTGAGGCGCTCGCCGCCCTGCCGCCGGAGACGCTGCCCTCCGTCATCTTCGTCACCGCGTTCGACAAGTACGCGGTGCGGGCGTTTGAGGCGGACGCGCTCGACTACCTGCTGAAGCCCTTTGAGGACAGCCGCTTTCAGGCGGCGCTCGACCGCGCCCGCCGGCAGGAGGGCGATCGGGGTCAGGCGCTGGCGGCGGGCATCGAACGACTGCTCGCGCGCCTGCCGGAAGAGAAGCGGCGCCTGCGCCGGATCGTGGTGCGCAGCGGCGGGCGGGTGGTCTTCATCAAGACCGCGGACGTCGAGTGGCTGGAGGCGTCGGGCAACTACATCACGCTGCACGTCGGCGGCGAGCAGCACCTGGTGCGCGAGACGATGAACCGCATGGAGCCGAAGCTCGACCCGGAGCAGTTTCTCCGCGTCCACCGCTCCGCCATCGTCAACCTGGACTTCGTCAAGCACCTGGACCCATGGTTCCAGGGCGAACTCACGCTGAGCCTGACGACGGGCGCCCGCGTCACGGTGGGCCGCTCCTATGTCGACCGCCTCCGGCGCATGCTTCAGAACTCGGTCGACTAGGCGGCTTCGCCGGGCCGTATACTCAAAGCATGGCTCGTGGCTGGGAAAGCAAGTCAGTCGAGTCACAGGCGGAATCCGCGGCGGAAGCCAAGGCCGCCCGGGCGACAGCTCCAAGAAAGACTCGTGACGAAGTCGAGTTGGAGGGCAAGCTGCACGGTTTGATGCTCTCCCGCACTCGGGTATTGAACGATCTCAACGGCGTATCCAATCCGCGCTACCGGCAACAACTGGAACAGGCGCTGGCGTTTCTCGACCACCAGATAGCGGCTCTTGGCAGCGAACCCGCTGCCTGACCCGCGCGAAACCGTCGTGCGGCTAATTCGGCGCCCTGACTTCGCCATTGGGGGCGATGCACAATGGGTGTGTAGCCGCCAAGAGGCGGTGTTACGCTGGGGAGGGTGTTCCACTGCCCGTTCCTCATACCCGTTAACCAGAAGAGTTACGCATGCTAAAGACCTCCGACCCCGCCGAGCTGCAACTGATCGCCAAGCAGACTCGCCGCCTCATCATTGAAATGATCACGGCCGCCAAGTCCGGTCACCCGGGTGGTTCTCTGTCCGCCGTTGAAATCCTGGTTACTCTCTATAACGACGTTCTGCGCCACGACCCGGCCAATCCCCGCTGGCCCGACCGCGACCGTTTCATCCTCTCCAAGGGGCATGCCTGCCCGGTGCTCTACGCCGTGATGGCGCAGTGTGGGTACACTCCCGTCGAGGAGTTGAAGAACCTCCGCAAACTCGGCTCGATTTACCAGGGACACCCCGATGTGCGGTTCATCCCCGCACTCGAAGCGTCCACGGGATCGCTGGGACAGGGGCTGTCGCTCGGCATCGGGATGGCGCTGGCCGCCCGCCTGAACCAGAGCCCGTCGCGGACGTATGTAGTGTTGGGCGACGGCGAGATCCAGGAAGGTCAGATCTGGGAAGCGGCCATGTTCGGCGCCTACCACCATGTCGACAACGTGGTGGCGATCGTGGATTACAACAAGATCCAGCTCGACGGCTTTGTGAAGGACATCCTCGACCTGGAGCCGCTGGTGGATAAGTGGAAGAGCTTCGGCTGGCATGTCATCGACGTGGACGGCCACAGCATTCCCGCGCTGCAGAAGGCGTTCGCGGAGGCTTCGGCCACGAAGGGCAAGCCCACCGCGATCATCGCGCAGACCATCAAGGGCAAGGGCGTTTCCTTCATGGAGAACAACCCGAAGTACCACGGCGTCGCGCCCACCGCCGATGAATGCACGAAGGCGCTCCAGGAGCTTGCGTAATGTCGACGAAAACGAAATTCGAACTGAAACTCGGACAGGCCACGCGCGAGGCTTTCGGCAAGGCGCTGGCGGAGTTGGGCCGTGAGAACAAGAACATCGTGGCTTGCGACGCCGATCTGTCGAAGTCGACGATGATCACCTATTTCGCCAAGGAGTTCCCGGAGCGGTTCTTCGAGTGCGGCATCGCGGAATCGAACATGGTGGCCATCGGGTCGGGCCTCGCGTCGGCGGGCAAGATTCCGTTCGTGTCCAGCTTCTCGGCGTTCGTGCTGAACAAGGGCTTCGAGCAGTTGCGCGTCACCGCCGCGTTCCCGAACGTCAACCTGAAGGTGGTGGGCACGCATTCGGGCATCTCGATCGGCGAGGACGGCCCTTCGCAGATGAGCATCGAGGACATCAGCCTGGCCTGCTCGCTGGCCGGATTCACCGTGATCTCGCCGGCCGATGAGGTCTCGATGAAGGCGCTGATGCGGGCGGCCGTCGAGCACGTGGGGCCGATGTTCATCCGCGCCGGACGCGTGAAGGCGCCGGTGGTGTACGCGGCGGACCAGAAGTTCGAAATCGGCAAGGGCGTCCAGGTGATCGACGGCGGCGATATCACGCTGATCGCCACCGGGTTGCTGGTGGCCGAGTCCATCCGCGCGGCCGAGGCGCTCGAGGCCGAGGGCGTGTCGGTGCGCGTGATCGACCTGCACACCATCAAGCCGATTGACCGGGACATCATCGCGAAGGCGGCGGCCGAAACCGGCGCCATCGTGGTTTCCGAAGAGCATCTGGTGGATAGCGGACTGGGCGTTCGCGTGGCGCAGGTGGTGGCGGAGACGAATCCCTGCATCATGGAGTTCCTGGGAGTGAATAACACCTATGCCGAGTCGGGAACTCCCGACGGCCTGCTCGACAAGTACAACCTGGTGGCGCGCGGCGTCCTGGCGACGGCCCGCAAGGCGCTGGCCCGCAAGAAGAAGTAGCATCGGGCCAAGGCCCCATGCGAGACCTCCGCGAGATTATCGCTGAGTTTCCAGGCGGCGAGTGGCAGGATGCGCTCGCCGCCGTCATCCGGCAACCCGAAGCGGAACGCGCTCGTGCGCGAGCGTTGCTGCACGACGAGATTGGTCCACTGCTCAGTTCCGCCGGGTTACAGCTTAAGGTCCTTTCCTTCGATCTCCCTGCCGAAGTGCGCGAGCAGATCACCGAAATACAGCGGCTGTTGGATCGCGCCATCGATCAGGCGCGAGAGGTGAGCCGCACGCTCGGCTCCTCGGCCTCCGAGGGGATGGGAGTGCGGTTCGCGCTACAAGGCCTGGCGGAGAAGTTCAGCCGCGAGTCAGGGCGTCCGATTGAGCTGGAGATGCCTCCGAGGGTCGGAATTCCGCCCGCGGCAGCCCGAAGCCTGGTACAGATGTTCGAAGAGTGTATGACATACACCCTCATAAGGGGGGCTGGAGCGATCCACGTACGGGTGGACCAAAGGGCACTAGGATGGATACTGGAAGTCCTATACCATAGACTCAGCCCCCACATCGGCGAAGAGCATAAGGGAATCGACCGATTCCGGCTTATACTCTTTCAATACGCGGCGATTCGCTGTGAAGCATGCGTCGCGATGGGCGGCCATTCGCAAGCAGAACAGCGGATTCGAGTGACGTATCCGGGCGGCGCCGGGGCTCCCGATGGTGAGGAGTTTAGGCCTGGGTAACGCCGTACAAGAGGATCTATGCCTTACGACGTCCTACTGGTGGACGATCACAAGATCATGCGGGACGGCATCAAGGCTATCCTGCGGCCTGTCGAAGATTTCAGGGTTGTGGGCGAGGCGGAGACCGGCGTCGACGCGGTTCAATTCTGCCGCCGCACCAGACCCGACGTCATATTGATGGATATCGGATTGCCCGGGTTGAACGGCATCGAGACAACTCAGGAGATCCTGCGATATTTCCCGGACGGCAAGGTCGTCATCCTCTCGATGTATGATGACGAGCATTCGGTGGTGAGCGCCATCCGCGCCGGCGCCCGGGCATTCGTATTAAAGAAGGCGTCCGACGACGACCTGCTGGACGCTCTGCGAACCGTGGCGAAGGGTGGGTCGTACCTGAGTCCGCAGGTGTCCGATCGGCTGCTGCAGAGAATCCAACGGGGCGACCTGGAAGCCAAGACGACGCCCGCCGGGCTGGACGAACTGTCGCCGCGCGAGCTCCAGGTGTTGCGCATGGTGGCCGAAGGGAAGACCAGCAAGGATATCGCCGTGCTGCTCGATCTCGGACTTCAGACAGTGCGCAGCTACCGCAAGACCATGATGAAGAAGCTGAACGTGAATAACGTCGCCGGGTTGACGCAGTTGGCCCTGGCGGCGGGTCTCACGCGGATGGCGGGCTCGCCGAGCCAGGACGAGGCGGACCGCCAGGTGCTCGCCAAGGGCGCCTAGCGACCGCACGGGCGCACACATCGGCGAAAACCGGTATCGTAGGGTCATGACTCACCGCCAGGCGGGTGGGGGGGTGGCTTCCCCCTGGGGACCGTTGCAGGTCGCCGACGCGCACGTCCACTTCTTCTCGCATCGTTTCTTCAGCCTGCTCGCGGCGCAGAAGCCAGGCCTCACGTTCGACCAGATGGGCGCGTTGCTCGGGTGGACGATGCCGCCGGAGGATCCCGCCGCGCTGGCCGAGGCGTGGGTTCATGAGCTGGACAAGCGTGGAGTGGCGCGGGCGGCTCTCATCGCCAGCCTGCCTGGCGACGAGGAGTCCGTGTTGGCGGCCGTGGCGGCCCATCCTCGCCGCTTCTGGGGCTACTTCATGGTGAATCCGAGGGCCGCGGACACGGTGGCGCGGGTGCAGGGCGCGCTCGACCGGGGGATGCACGCGGTGTGCTTCTTTCCGGCCATGCACGGCTACTACATGCACGACGACGCGGCCATGGCGGTGATCGACGTGATCGCGGCGACGCGGCCGGCGGCGCTGGTGTTTGTGCACTGCGGCGTGTTGAGCGTCGGCGTGCGGCCCAAGCTAGGGCTCTCTTCGCCGTTCGACATGCGGTACTCGAATCCGATCGATTTGCACGGCGTCGCGCTGCGGTTTCCGCAGGTGCGGTTCGTGATTCCTCACTTCGGAGCGGGGTATTTCCGGGAAGCTCTCATGCTGGCCGAGTTGTGCCCGAACGTGTTTCTCGACACGTCGAGTTCGAACAAGTGGATGCACTACGAGGGGCTCGATTTGCGGCACGTGTTCCGGCGGGCGCTCGATCTGCTGGGGCCGAAGCGGCTGCTGTTCGGCTCCGATTCGTCGTTTTTCCCGCGCGGATGGAACGCGGCGATCTTCGAGGCGCAGGCCAAGGCTCTGTATGAGCTGGGCGTCGAGGCCAAGGACGCGAACCTGCTTTTCGGCGAGAATCTGACGCGCCTGGTCGGCTGAGACCGTCCATATCGCCGGGGTGGACGGAATAGAATGGGCTGGACGCCATGCGCACCATTCTCGTCTGCGAGTGCAAGCAGGAGATTTCTTCCTTCAATCCCGTCCTTTCGCGCTATGAGGATTTCCTGGTGGATTGGGGCGAGGCGTTTCTCGCCTACCACCGGCGCGTGAGAACCGAGGTCGGCGGAGCGCTGTCCGTGTTCGACCAGTATCCGGACGTGCGGCTTGCCGGCGGGTACTGCGCCCGCGGCATCACCTCGGCCGGGACGCTCGAAAGCGCGGGGTTCGCCCGCCTGGCAAGGGAGTTCCTGGACGCCGTGCGTGCGGCTGGCCCGGTGGATGGCGTCTACTTCGCGCTGCACGGGGCGCTGGCCGCCGAAGACGTCGAGGATTGCGAAGGGTACCTGCTCGAAGAGACCCGCAAGATCGTCGGCGAACGGTTGCCGGTCTCCGTGTCCTTCGACCTGCACGGCATTCTCACCGACCGTATGCTGCGGCACGCCTCCGTCGCGTCCGTCTATCATACGAATCCGCACGTCGATTTCTTCGAGACCGGCGCCCGCGCCGCGCGGCTGCTGATGCGGCTGATGGATGGCGAAATCCGGCCCGCATCGATTCGCGTGCCGGTTCCGGCGCTGGTGCGCGGACCGCAATGCATGACCGCCACCGGCCGCATACGGACCTGCGTGGAGCGGGCGTCGGCGTGCCTCTCTGGCGGCATGTTCATCGGCAATCCGTTCACCGATGTGGCCGATCTCGGGTCGAACGTGTTCATGACGGCGGATGGCGATGAGGCCGCTACGGTGGCCGAGGCGGAGGCGATCGCGACCGAGTTCTGGAACATGCGGCAGTTTCTCCAGCAGAAGCTGAGCTCGCTCGAAGACAGCGCGCGGATGGCCGCCGCGGCGACCGGTCGCGTGGTGCTGATCGACGCCGCCGATGCGACCAGTTCCGGCGCGCCGGGCGATTCGAACGCGATTGTGGCCGAGTTGCTGCGGCAGGGATGTCAACGCACGGTGCTCGCGCCGATTGTCGACGCGGCCGCCGTGGACCAGGCCTCGGCGGCGGGAGTGGGCGCCACCATCACGGTGGATGTCGGCGGCTCGCTCGACCCGCGCTATACGCCGTTGCGCGTCACGGGCGTCGTGCGAGTGCTGTCGGACGGGTGCATGCGGAGCGAATCACACGGGGAGGCCTGGTATGCCGGGCGGTCCGCCGTTGTCCAGTGCGGCCCTGCGACGCTGGTGCTGACGTCGCGGCCAGTCAGCCTGTACGATCGCACGCTGTTTCTCGCCAACGGGCAGGATCCGGCGGCGTTTGACATGACGGTGGTGAAGTCCCCGCTTTCCCAGCGGCGGTTCTTTGAAGAAGGCGCCCAGAAGCTGATCAATGTGGATGCGCCGGGCGCCACCAGCGCGAATTTGCAGAGCCTGGGACATACGCGTTGCGCGCGGCCGTTGTGGCCGCTCGATCCCATCGACGACTATCGCCCGCAAGCG
Organism: Acidobacteriota bacterium; assembly: GCA_018268715.1. Taxonomy (GTDB): domain Bacteria; phylum Acidobacteriota; class Terriglobia; order Bryobacterales; family Bryobacteraceae; genus TMP-7. The sequence goes on from JAFDVZ010000002.1 coordinate 297,101, forward strand.
CGGGTTTTCCGGAGGCAGGCGTGAAGATACAAGACATCACGGCCTATGGGCTGCGGGGACGCACGCCCGAGGGCGGCTGGTCCAATGAACTGCAGCCCGAGGATTGCGTTCACACGATCATCCGCATTCAGACCGATGAAGGGCTGACCGGGTGGGGCAGCGTGTTCACGAGCGAGGCGCTGGTGAAAGCGTCGCTCGAGATCCTGCGTCCGCTCGCGATCGGCGAGAATGCGCTCGAGCCGGAACGCGTGTCCGAGAAGCTGCACCAGAACACGTTCTGGCTGGGGCGCGGCGGATCGATCACGCACGCTATCAGCGGCGTGGACATCGCGCTGTGGGACATCCTCGGCAAGGCTTGTGGACAGCCGGTGGGCCGGCTCCTGGGCGGGCGATATCGGGAGCGGGTGCGGCCCTACGCGTCGCTGCTGATGCGCGAGCCGGAACGCATGGCCGATGAACTGTTGCCCGTGAAGGCGCAGGGATTCCGCGCGTTCAAGATCGGCTGGGGACCCTTCGGCCGGCGCGACGCGAAGACCGACGAAGCCATCGTGCGGGCGGCCCGCGAGGCCATCGGCGACGACGCCCAATTGATGGTGGACGCGGGCGGCAGCGACGCCTACTGGCGGGGCGGGCTGAAGTGGGCGTTGCGCACGGCGGAGATGCTCGAAGACTACGACGTCTTCTGGTTCGAGGAGGCGCTCCATCCGGACGCCTTCGACGATTACGTCGCCCTGCGGGACGGCTCGCGCGTGTCGATCGCGGGCGGGGAAGTGCTGACGCGGCGGCAGGCGTTCGCACCGTGGCTTGAGGGCGGAGCGTTCGACATCGTGCAGCCGGACGTGACCAAGTGCGGCGGGTTGAGCGAGCAGCGTCGGATTGCGTGGAACGCGCGGGAACACGGCGTTCGGTTCATCCCGCACGGATGGAACACGACGGTGGGGCTGGCGTCGGATTTGCAGATCGCTTCGGCGTTTCCGGACACCGATCTGGTGGAGTATCTGACCGGTTCGCCGTTCATCGATGAGCTGCGAGTGGGCGGCTGGCGATTGGACGCCGATGGGATGCTGGCCATACCCGATGGCCCGGGGTTGGGCGTCGAGATCAACCTCGACGCGCTCGGCGAATTCGCCCGCGTGCGCATCTGATGCCCGTTCTCGCGCTGCTGTGGATCGCCTTCGCGTTGAACTATCTGGATCGCCAGATGGTGTATTCGATGTTCCCGGCGCTGAAGGGCGAGCTGGGCTTCGACGGCGCTCGATTAGGGCTGATCGGCAGCGTGTTCGGGTGGGTCTACACGCTATCGATGCCGTTTGCCGGGCGGTTGGCCGACGTGTGGCGGCGCGACGTCCTGATCGTGGCGAGCCTGGTGCTGTGGAGCATCGCGGCGCTGGGCTGCGGACTGGCGGGATCGGCCTGGACCTTCCTGGGGTGGCGCGCGGTGATGGGCGTCACGGAAGCGCTGTACTACCCGGCGGCGCTCGCGTTTCTTTCGGCGTTGTATCCGGCGGCGGCGCGGTCGCGCGCGCTCGGCGTGCATCAATCGGCGCAACTGTTCGGGGCCGTCGCGGGCGGATGGTACGGCGGCTGGGCGGCGGATCATGTGGGTTGGCGGCTGGGGTTCCGCATGCCGGCGCTGGTGGGCGCGGCGTACGGCGTCGCGCTGTGGTTCGGGTTGCGGCGGTCGGCGGGGCGCGCTCCGGGCGCGCGATCGAGCGCGGGCGGGAGTGTGGCGGAGTTGGTCCGCTCCCGCCGGTTTGTGGTGCTGTGCCTCGCGTTCGCCGCCTACTGCGCGATGCAATGGATCTTCTTCGCGTGGTTCCCCTCGTTCCTCCAGGAGCGCTTCCGGCTGTCGATGACCGCGAGCGGCTGGAACGCCACGGTGTTTGTGCAGTTCGCCTCGATCGCGGGAATCCTGGGCGGAGGGGCGCTGGCGGACCGGCTGCGGCGGCGATGGCCCAGCGCCCGGCTGCAAGTGGCGGCTTTCGGCGTTCTGCTGTGCGCCCCGTTCGCATACCTGACGTTTTCGGCGGCGACGCTCGACCAGGCGCGGCTGTTTTCGGCGGGGTTCGGACTGTTCGGCGGACTGCTGGCGGCGAACGCTTTTTCGGGCGCCTACGATGTGCTCAGCGAGGATAGCCGGGGGCTGGCGGGCGGCGTTCTGAACATGACCGGCGGCGTCTCCTCGGCCACCATGATCTACCTGGCCGGAGTCTGGAAAGACACCATCGGATTCCCGGCAATGATGGCCGCGATGTCGGCGGCGGCCGTGGCCTGCGCCCTGTTGCTGGCCGTCACGGCGGGCGACCGGGGAGGCGCGTCGAACGCAACGGCGCCATGATACTCCCCGGAGGCTAATGGGTCGTACGTTTCAGAATCCTGATTGACGTTTCAAAAATTAGCCCATATCATCGGATTTAATGAGCTTGCGAATGGAAGGTGTAATCGCCGCGCTGCTCCTGCCCCGCGACAACTCCGGACGTCCGGACTGGACGTCCTTCGACTCGACAGCACGGTTTATTTGCGACGTCGGAGCCTCCGGACTGTGCGTGAACGGCGCGACCGGCGAGTATCCGGGAATGACTCCGGATGAACATCGCCAGGTGATCGAGCGGGCGCGTGATGCGGCGACGAAACCGCTGCTGGTGGTGACCGGCGTCGGCGCCAGTCGTTGGGATTGGATTGTGGCGAACCTACGGTCGGCCGAGCAGGCCGGGGCCGACGCGGTGCTGGCGCCCACGCCGCACTTCTTCAAGTACTCGCCGGCCGATCTCGAGGAGTTCTACCGCGCCGTCGCCCAAGAGAGCCGGCTGCCGGTTCTAATTTACAACCTGCCGGCGTTCACGGCGGGTCTCGAACCCGAGCTGGCCCACCGCATCATCTCCGAGGTCGACAATATCGCGGGCGTCAAGGATTCAAGCGGCCGTCTGGATCTGCTGGACCGTCTGACCCGATCCTCGAGCGGCGCCGTCCGGCTGGTGGGTAACGACCGGGCCCTGCCCGAAGCGATCCGGCGAGGCCTGTGCGGCGGCGTCATTTCCGGCGTCGCGGGCGTGTTGCCCGAGCTCACCCTGGCGCTATGGAAGAGCGCCGAGGATCACGCCACGTTCAGCAATGTGCGCATGCGGCTGGAGTCCTTGCTCGCGGCGCTCGATTCGTTCCCGACGCCCTGGGGTCTCAAGCTGATCGCGGAGGTTCGCGGGTTGAGTCCCGCGTGGTTTCCGCTTCCGCTTTCGGCCGAACGCAAGGCTCACGCGGTGCGGTTCCAGGAGTGGATCGCCAAGTGGTGGGCGGAATCCGAGAAGGACCTTACCCGGGTTCTTGGAATACCGGTCAGCTTCCAGCCAAAGACTCTATGCGAAACCGCGCCCTCGCATTCGCGCTGACGTTGTGCGCCGCCTCGGCGGGCGAGCTCAGGATCGAGCGCCTGTTCGGGCCGGAGATCAAGACGGGGCCCTACAAACACCCCGCCTCGATCACGGAACTCTCCAACGGCGACCTTTTTGTCACCTATTACGGGGGGAGCGGCGAGTACGCCAACCGCACCGGCGTGTTCGGGTCCAGGTACAGCCAGTCAACGAAGACGTGGGCGGCGCCGAAGCTGATCGCGTCGGATCCGTTTCGCTCGGTGGGCAATGGCGTCCCGTGGCTCGCTCCGGATGGCGTGCTGTGGCTGTTCTACGTGGTGCGTTGGGGCGATACCTGGTCCACCTCGCGGATTCAGGCCAAGATCTCGCGCGACAACGGCGAAACGTGGTCGGAGAGCTATGTCGTTTCCGAACATGAGGGCATGATGGTGCGCGGACGGCCGATAGCGCTCGCTTCCGGAGAGTATCTGCTGCCCGCGTATTGGGAAACGGGCTTCGATCCGGAGAGCGTCGCGGCGGAGTCGTCGGGCTGGTTCCTGCGCTGGGATCCAAAGAAGGCTCAGTGGTTGGAGGCTGGCCGCATCCGCTCGCCGAAGGGCAACATACAGCCGGCGGCGGTTGAGCTTTCTCCGGGCCATCTGATCGCATATTGCCGGCGGGGCGGCGGCTATGGACCGGTGAAGGATGGCTACATCGTGCGCTCGGAGTCGAGCGATGGCGGGCGCAGTTGGAGCGAAGGCCGGAACTCGCAGTTCCCCAATCCGAACGCGGCCATCGATTTCATCAAACTGCGCGACGGTCATCTGCTGCTGGTGTACAACGCCTCCATGTCGGACCGCGATCCGTTGCGGGTGGCGCTGTCGGAGGATCAGGACCGCACCTGGCCGTTCTCGCGCGACGTCGCCACCGGACCGCACGATTACGCCTATCCGGTGGCGATTCAGACTCGCGACGGCAAGATCCACCTGGTGTACACGTCCGAACAGCGGACCGTGGTGAATCACGCTGTGTTCGACGAGGACTGGGTGAAGGGCAAGTAGCTCAGGCCATCGTAATAACGTACGGCTGGCCTCCGCCCGCGGGTGGAGCTGTCAGGAGCGCCGCTCCGGTCGAGGCCGAGACGTAGTATTCCACCAGAGGAGCGATGGGTGCAAAGGGGCCCAACGTCGCCTGATACGTTCGTCGCCCCACCAGTTTCGCGGGCGTCGTGATCCATCGGCGGGCCCCTGCCGCGCGGGTGTGTAGCTCCACGGCTCCGACCGTCTGGCTGCCCGTCACCACGATGGTGATCCGCACCTTCTCTCCCTTCGACAGCATGCTGGGCCGCGTCGGCAGGAACAGCCGCACGGGCGCGTTCGGGTCAGGCTTGATGAGCTTGGTGTAAAGGGATTCGGTTTCGGGCGGCAGGTCCACCAGGAACTCCTGCAGGGAGAGCCGTAGGCGGACCAGCGCAAGACGGACCAGTTTGTTCTGTATCGACGCCAGTGTGCCCAAATCGTTGCGAGTGGCCACGATGCTTTGGAAGTCGAGTACTGCGCGGCGTACCTCGGGAGCCAGTCCGGTCCACAGCGGCACGCCTTCCGCCGCCACCAGGCTACGCGCCTCGGCCGCCTTGCCCCCCTTCTTCAGCTCAGCAGCCTTTCCGAGGATGGCGTGCAGGCGATGTGCGCCGGTCCACGCCGCGGCGTAGGGGACCAGAAACTCGACGTGGCGCGTGAGGTATTCCAGCCGCTCCTTTTCGGTGGGGCTCGCGGCAGCGTTCGCCAAATCACGCAGGGCCACGGCCACTTGCTGCTGGGAGACCACGATGGCGGGGTCCGGTTCGTAGTCGTTCCAGAAGGTGAACGCTTCGTTGTAGTCGCCCGAGAATTCGTGCTGGACGACGTGGCCGTCCTTCACCTCCTTCGTGCCGGTGCAGAGCAGCTTCTGCTCCTTGTCGGTATCGGTGAGAACCTCCGCCAGGCGGGCCGCGCGGGGACCGGCGGCCTGCGTGCGTGCGTAAGCCTGGAAATACGCGCCCGGCGCGAGCCGTTTGTCCCAACTGAAACGGGCTTGGTAGGAGGCGGTCGGATCGACGATGCGGTGGCGCCAATGGATGCCGATCATGCCCTGGCATCCGTACTGTTCGGCCAGATTCAGGTCACGCTCGAAACGATGGACGTGGAACTGCGGGAGCCACATCGCCGGATCGTCTTCGAGCCAGGGGATCGGCCACCGTTCGCGGCCTTCCAGCTTGCCGAAGACTTCGTGGATCGGGTCCCATCCGAGCGTGTCGCTCAGGCAGGAGAACACCACGTCCATCGGCAGCTTCTTGTGGAATTGATCGAAGTCGCGCGCGACGCCGCCCCATCCGCCCAGCACCAGCCGCTTCTTGGGAGCATGCCGGCGCAGGAAATCATACGCCTGTAGGAAAGGGGTCACTGAGAAGGACTGGCCGGTCTTGCGGCCCTCCCAATTCATCTGCTCGTCCTGCCACAGCCAGACATGATCGACGTCCGGATAGGCTTCGAGCAGTTGAGCCAGACGCGCCTCCAACAGTTTCTTGGCGGTCACCGACTCGATGTCGAAGCGCGGTTGGCCGGTGTGCCGCGGGGGCTGCTCCTTCGGTTTCACCTCGGGCGGCAACGCTCGCCAGATTTCGTCGGGGATCTGGTAGGGTTCAAAGCCGATGCCGGTCCGCAGGCCCAGGCGGTGCGCGTAGGTCAGCGACGCTTTCAGCATGCTCTGGGTTCGTTCGGCGATTTCCCAGGGGTCGCGGCCCAGGCGGGTGGCGTCGGAACCGAATACTTCGCCGTCGTAGAACTCGGCGGCGTCCATCGAGAAGCGCGAGGTGCGCTCCGGAAGGTAGCCCCAACGGTGGCTCGCCGAGTTGTCGAGAAACCCCAGGTGGCCGGCGCCTGCGAATTCGAACGATAGATAGGATTCCGCCCATTGCTCGGCCCCCGTGTAGACGTGCATGCCAAAGGTGTTGAAGCGCATTCGCAGCATCGACTCGAAATAGGCGCGGAAATCCTCCTCGTTGTAGACGGTGATGCAGTTCAGGAAGTCGGGCCAGGGCAGCAGGCCGCGGACGGCGAATCGGGGAGACGACCGCCAGGGCTCGGAAGCGGACGGCAGGACGAGACCAGCGGGCGGGTCGAGAGGGTAGACGTCGCCGTCGATGCCGAAAAAGGCGCCCTGCCGCTCGAGGAATTCGAATACCGCGTAGGCGAGGGCGGTGTCCGACGCGCCGGCGATCGTCACCCGATTCGCCGAGGCCGCGATCGAGTAGGATTCGCGAGCGGGGCCGGAGTCGACCCGCAGCGAGATAGCCAGGTCGCCGGACGCCGGGCGCGAGGATGCGTCCGCCAGGCGGATCTCGTTCTTAAGGCCCAGGCGGGTGAGTCCGCGGAAGAGCTCGCGCGAGGCGAGCCGCGGCAGGAAGGCGCTGCCTGGGGCGGGTTCGATCAGGATTCCGGGAGCCGGCTGCGCGTGGGCGATCCAAACGGTGGCCGCCGCGGCGCCTGCGAGGAGTTCTCGACGGGTGAGCGTGGACATGAGGGGCTGCGGTCCACGTTATGCCCCACGCTCGGGCGAGTCAAGCCGCGGCGCGCCGTGGGTTTGTTTTGTATCCGGCGAGCCAGCGCTCGATCTCGGGAATGGCGGCCTCGGCGGCCTCCTCGCCCGCGCGCACCAGTTCATGGCTCGATTCGAAGGCGTCCCAGGCGATCCCCGCCACCGGCGGTTCGATCACCAGCGTCGACCGGCTGCGCCATTCGTGCTGCGTTCGCGAGGAGAAGATCTGGAACGACCGCGTGAGCACGCATAGAACGCTGCGCGGGTCGATGGTAGCCGGGTCGGGCAGCGCGACGGAGATGACGTGCGTCGCGCCCATGTCGTGCAGCGGCGCGGCGGGCACCTCCATGGTCAACAGCCCGTCCACCAGATAGCGGCCGTCGTCGCGCACGGGCAGAAACAGGCCGGGATAGGCGCAACTGGCGCGGATGGCGACGGTCACGTCGCCCGAGTCGCGGAAGATGGCGGGCTTGCCGGCGGAAAGGTCGCTGGCGACGACGGCGAGCGGGATGCGCATGTGTTCGAACTCGAGCGTCTTCAGCGTGCGCTTGAGAAACCCGTTCATGCGGTCCGTGTCGGCCAGGCCGAAGCGGCTCAGCGTCCAGCGGGCGACGTCGCGCAGGCGCATGTTGCCCGCCACTTTCTCGATCTCGTCGACCGTCGCCCCGCTGGCGTAGGCCGCCGCGACGATGGACCCGGCGCTGACTCCGGCGATCATCGAGATCGGAATATTGTGGCGTTCGAGCACGCGGAGCACGCCGACATGAGCGATGCCGCGGGCGAATCCGCCGCCCAGGGCAAGACCGATCCTGGGCGTGGGCGGCGGCTCGGCGGGCTTCAGCCGGAGCCATGCCCGCAAGCGTTTCAGCCACGTTTCTGACGCCGGCGCTCGGATCATGAGCCCCCCTCGGTATCTTAAGATGAAAAGACCGCGCTGAATCAGAATGACGCAAATCCCTTTTTCCAAGTTCCTGACAACTGTATGCGGAGTGTCCGCGCTATTGGCGGCGCCCGCTTTCGCACAGAAGAACGTGGCCGGCGCCGCGGAAATCAAGGAGTCGCTCGGCAAGCTCAAGAGCGTTGGCAGCGTTCTGATGATCGCCGCCCACCCCGACGACGAGAACACGGCGGTGCTCGCCTATTTCGCCAAGGGGCGGAAGCTCGAGACGGGGTACCTGTCGCTGACGCGCGGCGAGGGCGGGCAGAATTACATCGGCGCGGAACAGGGTTACCGGCTGGGTTTGATTCGCACCGAGGAGTTGCTGGCGGCGCGGCGCATCGACGGCGCGCACCAGTTCTTTTCGCGCGCAATTGACTTCGGATTCACCAAAACCGCGCAGGAAACGATGCAAAAGTGGGGCAAAGAGCGCATTTTGGGCGACATTGTGTGGACCATCCGGAAGTTCCGGCCCGACGTGATCATCCTGCGCTTTTCGGGCACTCCGCGCGACGGGCACGGTCAGCACCAGACCTCCGCGATACTCGGCCGGGAAGCGTTTTCGGCCGCCGCCGACCCCGCGAAGTACCCCGAGCAGCTGAAGGACGTCGAGCCCTGGCAGGCCAAGCGCCTGATGTGGAATGCGTTCTCGTTCACGCCGGAGCAGGAGAAAGAAGCCGCCGCCATGGGCGGTCGCGTGGCGATCGATTCGGGCGACTATAACCCGGTGCTCGGCTTCAGCTACGGCGAAATCGCCGGCATGAGCCGCAGCATGCATCGCAGCCAGGCCATGGGATCGCCGGAGCGCAAGGGTTCGTCGAAGCAGTTTTTCATCACCATCGCGGGCGACACCGCAAAGGGCGATCCGCTGGATGGCGTGGACATGACGTGGAAGCGTGTGGCGGGCGGCGCGCCGGTGCAGGCGCTGGTGGACGAGGCCGATCGCGCCTTCGAAGCGGAGCATCCCGAAAAGTCGCTGCCGGCGCTGGTGAAGGCGCGGGCTATCGTGGCGGGGCTGAAGGATCCCTGGGCGGTGCGTAAGCTGGCCGAGTTTGACGAGACCATCGCGTTGTGCGCCGGCGTCGCTGTGGACGCGAACGCGGAGCGGGCGTCGGCGAGCCCGGGCGCGAAGCTGGGCCTGACCGTGACGGCGATCCAGCGCGGCGCGGCTTCCGTTCGATTCGATGGCGTCGAGTGGGGCGGGACCGCGGCCGCCAAACCGGAAGCGATCGCCGGCGGCGTGGACCTGGCGGCGAACACCCCCCTCTCAAAGAACACCACGTGGAGCGTTGCCGCCGGACAGAGCTACACGCAGCCCTATTGGCTGGTGGAGCCCCATACCGCCGACACCTACACGATCCCGGATCCGAAGCTGCTGGGGATGCCCGAAAATCCCGCGTTGCTCACGGCGCGGGTCGGCCTGACGGTGGACGGCGCCCGGATCGTGCTGGAACGCGCGGTGGCGAACCACTACGTGGATCGTGCGCGCGGTGAGTTGGTGCGTCCGCTGACCATCGTTCCGCCGGTGTCGGTGGAGATGCCGGAGACCGCCCTGGTGTTCGCCAACGGGGCGTCGAAGCATATCGAGGTGGCCGTGCGGTCGCAGACCGGCGCGGCGTCGGGGACGCTGAAGCTGACCATTCCCGATGGCTGGCGCGTGGAGCCTCAGTCGGCCGGATTCAAGCTGGCCGCGGGCGAGCAGACGGTGCTGTCGTTCTCCGTAACGCCGCCGGGAGCGAAGGACCTCACCACCGTGATCCGGGCGGCGGCCACCGTGGATGGTCGCGAGATCGCAAACGACGTCGACGTCATTGCCTACGATCACATTCCCCCTCAGACGCTGTTCCCGCCTTCGACCACCAAGGCCGTTTCCGCAGTGGTGAAGAACCTGGCCGCGAAGGTCGGCTACATCGCGGGCGCGGGCGACGAGGTTCCGCAATCGCTGCGGCAGATCGGCTGCGACATCACAATGCTTTCGGCCGATGATCTGGCGCGCGCGGACCTGTCGCGTTTTGACGCCATCGTGACCGGAGTTCGCGCCTACAACGTGCGTCCGGACCTGAAGGCGAACCGGCAGCGGCTGCTCGAGTACGTGGAAAAGGGCGGAACCATGGTGGTGCAGTACAACGTGGTGGAGGGCGGATTCGGCGGCGGCGATCCGCGGGCGCTTGATGAGATCGGCCCTTATTCGATGCGCTTCACGCGCGATCGCGTTACCGTGGAGGACGTCCCGGTGAAGTTCCCGGATCCTTCGAATCCTTTGCTGAAGAGCCCGAATCAGATTACTGACGCCGATTTCGTGGGCTGGGTGCAGGAGCGCGGATTGTACTTCCCGGGGTCATGGGATTCGCATTACTCGCCGCTGTTTGAATGTCACGATCCGGGCGAGAAGGAACTGGCGGGCGGAACTCTGGCCACGCGGTATGGCAAGGGCGCTTATGTGTTCACGGCTTATTCGTGGTTCCGTCAGTTGCCGGCGGGAGTGCCGGGCGCATATCGGATTTTCGCGAATTTCCTGAGCGCTGGAAAGGTGCTGAATGGGGCCAGGTGAGAAGCATGTCATCGACGAGCCTCCTCCGTTCCTGGGGACCTGGGGGCGGGTGTATGCGTTTGTGGTCGTATATCTGGGCATTGTGATCCTGGTGTTTTACGGGTTTACTCGCGCTTTCGCGCCTTGAGGTCCGCCCATATAGAAGGGGATTTCTTTGAGGACGCTGGACTGGGTTGTCCTGTTCGGTTGGCTACTGTGCATCGTCGGTTATGGACTGTGGCGCGGACGCGGATCCACCACCGTCGATAAGTACCTGCGCGCCGGCAAGGAGATGCCGTGGTACGCCATGGGGCTCTCCATCATGGCCACTCAGGCCAGCGCGATCACCTTCATTTCAACCACCGGACAATCCTACGTGGATGGCATGCGGTTCGTGCAGTTCTATTTCGGACTGCCGCTCGCGATGGTCATCCTCTCGGCCACGGCGGTGCCGATCTTTCATCGCGCCAACGTCTACACGGCGTACGAGTACTTGGAGCAGCGCTTCGACGCCAAGACTCGCGCGCTGGTGAGCGTCGTGTTCCTGGTGCAGCGGGGCCTGGCCGCGGGCATATCCCTGTATGCGCCGGCCGTCGTGCTGTCGGTGATCCTTGGGTGGCCCGATCGAGTCACCACGTGGGTGATGGGCGGGCTGGTGATCCTCTACACGGCGATCGGCGGCATTAAGGCCGTCACCTGGGCCGATGTCCAGCAAATGACCGTGATCTTCGCCGCGCTGGTGCTGGCGCTGGGGATGGCGGTGTTCCTGCTGCCTTCGAACGTGTCCTTTAGCGACGCGCTTACGATCGCGGGCGCCGCGGGACGCCTGAATCCCGTAACGGTGAAGTTCGATTGGAACGACCGGTATAACGTTTTCAGCGGGTTGATCGGCGGGATGTTCCTCGCGCTCGCCTATTTCGGCACGGACCAGAGCCAGGTGCAGCGCTATCTCACCGGCAAGTCGATCGGGCAGAGCCGGCTGAGCCTGATCTTCAACGCGATGGCGAAGATCCCGATGCAGTTCTTCATCCTGTTCATCGGGGCGATGGTGTTCGTGTTCTTCACCTTCGAGAAGGCTCCCGTGCTGTTCCAGCCCGTCGCGATGAAGCGGATCGAATCGGAGCCCCGATTCGGGGGCATCCAGGACCGCTATTCGAAGGCCTTCGACGCGCGGCGCGCCGCGGCTGCCGATCTGCTTTCTGCGAAGCGGGCGCACGACGATGCGTCGTGGAAGGCGGGCCTCGAGCGCTATCGCGCCGCGCAGACGTCGCTCGACGCCGCGCGCAAGGAAGGCGCGAAGCTGGCTGAAGACAAGCTGGGCATTCCGGGGTTCAACGACACCAATTACATCTTTCTGTCGTTCGTGACGCGGTACCTGCCGGTGGGCGTGGTGGGCCTGGTGCTCGGCGTCATCTTCTCGGCGGCGATGTCGTCGATATCGGGCGAGATCAACTCGCTTGCCACCGTGAGCGTCATCGACGTGTACCGACGCTACGTGTCCAAGCAGGCCACCGACCGGCACTACCTGTTTGTCTCGCGGGCCGCGACGGCGTTCTGGGGAATCTGGGCTGTCGCCTTTGCGAGCTACGGCTCGGGCTTTGGAGCTTTGATCGAGGCCGTGAATATGATCGGCTCGCTGTTCTACGGCGGCATGCTGGGTGTTTTCGTGCTCGCCGTCTTCGTCAAGCGGGTGGGATCGAACGGGGCGTTTTTCGGCGTTCTGGCCGGCGAGGCGGCGATCTTCGCGGCCAAGTTCTTCACCAACATTTCGTTTCTCTGGTACAACGTGATCGGCTGCATCGTCGTCATCCTGACGGGGCTGCTGATCTCGCTGGTGGAGCCTGGCGGTGGACGGACTCAGCAAGGAAGCGTCGAAGCAAGGTGAGCTGTGGGGTCGTGGAGCGCGCGAATATGCCGCGTTCCAGGAGCCTTCGTTCGCCGAGTTGTGGAGCGCGACGCTGGACGCCGCGCGCGTCGAGGTGGGAGTACGTGTGCTCGACGCAGGCTGCGGGGCGGGAGGCGCGTGCGCATTGGCACTGGCGCGTGGAGCCATCGCGACGGGAGTGGACGCCGCCGACGAGATGATCGCAATCGCTCGCGCACGCGTGGCCGGCGCTCAATTCCGCATCGGGGAGATCGACGAACTGCCGTTCGCGGACTGCGAGTTCGAGGCCGTTGTCGCTGTGAACGCGCTGCAGACGGCTGTGCGGCCGGATCGTGCGGTCAGTGAGTTGGCTCGGGTATGCCGGGTGGGAGGGCGCGTCGCGATCGCGGCGTTTGCCGATCCCGCGGCGTCGGACATGGGGCGTGTGTTCCGCGCCATCCGCGGATTGTTCGAGCGGCCTCCGGCGGGCGGCGGACCTTTCGCGCTCTCTGATGAAGCGTCGTTTCGCGCGCTCATCGATCGCGCCGACGCTCTGCGTTTCGAATCCATGAGTGACGCCGCCTACGCATACAGGTATCCTGATATGGAGACGGCGCTGCGCGGGATGATGTCCGCTGGGGGGACTTGGCGCGCGGCCGAAATTCTGGGAGAGGATCGCGTGCGGGATGCCGTTCGCGTGGCGCTTGAGGGGCTGCGGCAGCCGGATGGGACGGTGCGAATGACGAACCGCTTCCGGATCGTCGCGGCGCGACGGGTCGGCGGATCCGACTAATGCCGCATCCTTTGAGCGATTTCGCGCATCACAACTGACAGCGGTCCGTCTTCTTACAAACAAGCTCTAACAACCAAAATCCTAGAGGAGGATGTGAATTGGCGTTTACGTTACCGACCCTGCCGTATGCCACGGATGCACTGGAGCCTTCCATTGACAAGGCTACTATGGAGATTCACCATGGCAAGCACCATGGCGCTTATGTGACCAATTTGAACAAGGCCCTGGAATCGGCCCCCGAATTGGCCAACCTGTCTGTTGAAGAGTTGCTGGCCAACGGTCTGGCGAAGGTTCCCGAGAGCATCCGCACGGCTGTCCGCAACAACGGCGGCGGTCATGTGAATCACACGATGTTCTGGGAGATCATGGCGCCGAACGCCGGCGGAGCGCCGGGCGGAGCGCTGGGCGAGGCGATCGCCGCGAAGTTCGGCAGCTTCGACACTCTGAAGGAGAAGCTGAACGCGGCCGGCATGGGCCGTTTCGGCTCGGGTTGGGCGTGGCTGGTGAAGACTCCGGGCGGATTGGAGATCACCTCGACCGCGAACCAGGACAGCCCGATCAGCGACGGAAACAGCCCGATCCTGGGCGTCGACGTTTGGGAACACGCTTACTACCTGAAGTATCAGAACCGCCGCGCCGAGTATCTGGCCGCGTGGTGGAATGTCGTCAACTGGAAAGCCGTTGAAGAGCGCTTCAACAAATTAAAGTAACCTTCCGCGATAGGGCGCGCTCATCAAGGGCGCGCCTTCCTTCCATCCGGCCGCATCTCCGGCGGCGTCTATACTTGTCCTCATGTTGGTTCTCTTCTTGTGGCTCGCGGCGGAGTGGGCCGCGCTTTCGAGCGGATCCTCTGCGTCTTTGCGAGGTGTGAGCGGCGTCAGCGGACGTGTTGCATGGGCGAGCGGCGCCAAGGGGACGGTCCTGCGGACGGTGGACGGCGGCGCAACATGGAAGGCGCTTTCGGTTCCGGGCGGCGAGGCGCTGGATTTTCGTGATGTCGAAGCATTCGACGCCAACCGGGCCATTCTCATGAGCGCCGGGCCGGGCGCGGCGTCGCGGATCTACGCCACCGATGACGGCGGAGATCAGTGGAAGCTACTGTTCGAGAATCCCGATACCAAAGGCTTCTTTGATTCGATCGCATTCTGGGATCGGCGGCGCGGCCTGATTGCCGGTGACGCCGTCGATGGACGCATGACTCTGCTTCGCACCGAAGACGGCGGCGCGTCGTGGCGCAAGGCCGATACGGTTCCAGTTGCGAATGAGGGCGAGGGCGCGTTCGCTGCCAGCGGCACTGTGGTGACCGTGCGGCCGGGTGGACTGGCGTGGTTGGCGACCGGGGGCAAGGGCGGTGGGCGGGTGTACCGATCCACCGATTGGGGACGCACGTGGCATGCCGTCCAGACGCCGCTGCGGCATGACTCCGACTCGAGCGGGATCTTCTCCATCGCTTTCCGAGACGATCATCACGGCGTCGTGGTGGGCGGCGATTACGCCAAGCCGGATGAAGACCGCGAGAACATCGCTTATACGGAAGACGGCGGCAGCACGTGGACGGCGGGAAGGGCTCGGCCGCGCGGCTTCCGGTCCGCGGTGGTGTTCATTGATGGGGCTCTGTTGGTGACCGGCACGAGCGGCTCCGATATCTCGCGGGATGGCGGGCGCACGTGGACGCCTTCCGGCGATCGTGGATACAACGCGCTGAGCGTGGCTGAGGGCGCGGTTTGGGCGGCTGGCGCAGGGGGGCGAATCGGACGATACTCAGAGCATGCGGTTTGCAGCAGCCTTCCTTTTTGTAGCGCCTTTGTTCGCCTCACAGATTCTGACAGTAACTCCCGCAGTCATCACTCAGTGTAAGTCGGGTCTGGGTCACGCCACGATTTCATGGGACGCTCCGGCAGGCGCCCGGGTGCAGATACGAATCGGGGACCGCACCGGTGTCCCGATGACCGGATTCATGGATTCAACCGGATCGGTCGAGACCGGCGATTGGGTGAGTGACGGCATGATATTCGTGCTGGTGAATGACGCCGCCTATGAGTATGGTCGCGCGGCGGCGCGGTTGAATTGCGGCGGCACGGCCGACTCAACACCGGCGGCGATCACATCTTCGACGGCGTACTTACCCCTACAGACCGGCAATCAGTGGGTGTACCGGGCGGACAGCCGGGCTGTAACATCGACTTACTTCACGCGCACCGTCACCGGGACCCGGCTCATCGGCGACCGAACCTATTTCGTCCTGGAGGACCGCGCCTCACCCGGCGATGCATCCACGCAAACGCTGGTTCGCGAGGACGAGCAAGGCCGCATTTACCGTCTCAACGGCGACACGGAGGAGACATGGGTGGATCCGTCAGGAGGGCCTGGCGTTGTGACCATACAGAGCCGCGACGTTCCTGTGTCGACGCCAGTGGGCAGCCTCCCAGTGGGGCTCACCTATCAACTGCCGGGCTTTATCTTCGAGACGGGAGTGTTTGCCCGGGGGCTGGGGCAGATGAGTTCCAGTTCTTCGCTGATCTCTGGTTCGTCGGGCGGATTCACTTATGGATTCAACCTTGTGGAGAGCCGCATCGGATCGGGCTTGCATTTCATGACTCCCGCAACTTCAGTGGAGGTTGGAGTGGAACTTAACAAGCTGGATGTTACGGGTAAGAACGTCACTAACTGTGCAATTCCTTGTTACTTTACAGCCTGCGGCCTGGGAGGCGCCGATCCGACGGGCACTTACAAGCCGTGCTTCCAGGCTCGCGTGCGGGTTGGTCTGGGGTCTTGCACAGCGTCATCTCCGGTAACAGCGGCGCTTTCGTTGGTGGATGGGACCGGAGCAGTTGTGCATAGCGCCGATATCGGTCTGACCGTGCCGGCGGGAACCTGTCAGGCCGCGGCCTATCACCAGACGCCACTCTATTCTGCTCCGAATTCACCGTTTCCGGCGGGCTCGTATCGGGTCAATGTGAAGGTGACGGCGGGAGGCGAAGAGATCGGGACCGCGTCGGCGCCGGTGACGATTCAGTAAGCTCAGCCGTACGTCTCAACTGCCTTGGCCACCCCAGGATGGAATTCGACTGAAGCGTTGAAGGCGAGGAAGAACGGCTCCGCGATGGCTGGAATGCCAGAGGCGGCGGGAAGGTCGACGATCAGCACACCGGTCCTGCGTCCGCACTCTTCGTAGAAGTAGACGGCTTCTGGCTTGATGGACTCAATGATGCCGCCCAGGGCGTTGAAGCCTTCGCGGACCATTCGGTTCCCCACTTGCACGGGAATGCCGACTTTGACGATGAAACGCATGGTTGTTCCACCGAGGCCAGCGCAAGGCCCGACATCAGAGGTACGCCCGACCATGTAGGGGTGGATTTCGAAAACCGTTACCAGCGGTTGGGGATGGACTTCAGCGGTGCGGACCTCTTGCGGACGGTCCTGCTGAGCAGGAAGACGCGGGATACCGAAAAGCGCTGCGCCGTGTGCGTGGATCGCGCCGCCTCAACGAGGGTGGCCCAGTCCGCGGGCACGTAGGCGTCCAAATCCGGACGTTCGCGCAGGAGCCGGGAGAGGTCGTCCGGAGCGTTGAGGGTGATGGATGTGCCCACCGTTTCCGTCGAATTCAGCCCCCATTCGGCGAGCCTTGCGCGGAAGGAGGGCATCAGTTCCGGCAAGCGCAGGAATTGACCGGATGTCAGAACGATGCCGAGCGGCGGATAGTGCGCGACGATCCGGCCGACGGCTCCGGTTGGATCGACGAAGCAGTAGCGGACGCGCAGCGGGATCATCGTGCCCCAGAATTCGTCGTCTGGAGCACAGGCGATCAGTTCAGCGTCGCGGTTCAGTTCGTAGTAGGCCCGCATGGCCCGTGCGCCTTCCACCGGCGGGGCTGTATCGACCGGCTCCGCGAAGGCGAACGCGGCGGTGAGCGCGCAAGCGGCGGCAATCGAAGCGAAGGGCCTCCCGGCGATCCACTTTGGAGCGCAGACAGCCGCGACAATACACAATGGCGGCAGCAGGAATGCGAGGTACGGCTGATTCTTCGCCTGAAACGCGCTGAGTGCGAGCATCGCGGTAGCCAGCCAGCAGATGGGCAATGTCACAGCCGGTTCGGTTCGCGAGCGTAGGGCCCGCACGATGCCGCCAGCCGCGAGGATGGCGAAGACCGCCGGCAATGGGTTCAGCCGCGCTAGGCGTTCCATGTAGAACAGGGCGGGGCGGTCAAAGATTCCGTTGCGGCTGGCAGTCAACCCGACGCCGAGAAGTTGCACCTGTACGTAGTCCGCGTAAAACCACTTCGGGTGCACGATGATCTGGTAGATGTGCCACGGCGCCAGGATCGCAACGGCCGTGGCGCCCGCCAGCAACAGGCCGCGGAATCGTGGACGCCTTTCGCGTGGCGTCACCAGCCAGTAGAGGCCCAGCGCCGCGAAGGGGATCAGGCCCGCGACGCTCTTGGTGAAAATCGCCGCGCCTCCCAGCGCTCCCACGGCCAGCGCTGTGCGCGTGCGCTCGAAGCGCGGATCGGGCAGTACAGCCAGCAACCCCAGGATCACGAAGGCGCTGCCCGGAACGTCGGTGTAACAGAGCTGTGAGAGCCCCTGCCACAGCGGACTCATCAACAGCAGCGCCGCCGCCAGGAGTCCCGCGCCAGCGTTGCGCGCGCGTGCGCCCCATAGGAACAGAGCCGCCACTCCCGCCGCGCCAAGCACCAACGATGGCAGCCGCACGGCAACCAGTCCCACGCCCAGCAGCCGCACGCACGCCGCGGCCATCCACATCAGCAGGGGGGGCTTGAACAGGAACAGGCGGCCCATGACTTTCGGGGTTAACCAGTCGCCGTCTTCCGTCATTCGTATGGCAGAATTGACGTAGAACGCTTCGTCCTGCGCGCGGATTCGCGCGATCGGATCGGAATAAGGAGCCGCAATACCCGCGGCGTCGATGCCCCAGGCCAGCACAGCCACAGCTATGAGGAAGACCGCGATGGCGCAGGCCGGTGCGCTGACCATCGTGCTGCCGATTTTCAACGAAGAACTCAACCTGGGACCGCTATTCGATCGCATCGACGCCGCGCTGAAGAAGGAATCGCTAGTATACCGGATCGTCGCGGTGGACGACGGAAGCACCGATCGCACCGCCGCTGTGATCGAGTCCTACATGGACCACGCGCCGCTGCAGGTGGTGCGGCATCCGGTGAACCAGGGGCTTGGAGTGGCCATTCGCAGCGGGTTGATGGAAGCGTTGCGGACCGCGCCGGCCGACGGCATCATCGTGACTATGGACGCCGACGAAAGCCACACTCCGGCGCTCATCGCGCGCATGCTGGAGGCGATCGGCGATGGCTATGACGTGGTGATCGCATCGCGCTTCCAGCCGGGGTCTGAGACCATCGGCGTGCCGCTCCACCGCCGGTTGCTGAGCGTCGCGGCGTCGGTCGTATTCCGGTTGCTTTTCCCTACGCCCGGCGTTCGAGACTTCACTTGCGGCTATCGCGCCTATCGCGCCTCAGCGCTGGCGACCGCGAGTAAGGCGTACGGCGATTCGCTGTTCGAATTCGAAGGCTTCCAGTGCATGGTGGACCTTCTGCTGAAGCTTCGCGCCACCGGCGCGAGGTTCACCGAAGCGCCCTCCGTGCTTCGCTACGACCTGAAGCAGGGCCAGAGCAAGATGCGCATCGTCCGCACCGCCACGCGCACGCTGCACCTGCTGATCAAGCGCCGCCTGGGGTTCTGAGTGCAGTTCGACGAAGCTTACTACGCGAGCGTCTACGGCAACTACGCGAAGCAGAACCCGGCGCGCAAGCTGCGTTTCTACCGCACGCTGCTCGAACGGCACGTCAACGGCGCCGCGCCTCGCGTGCTGGACCTTGGCTGCGCGTTCGGCCTGTTCCTTGCCTCACTCGACGCGCGCTATCGGCGCTACGGCGTCGATGCGAGCGCGCACGCTGTACGCCAGGCGGCCGCCCGGACTCCCGAGGCTCGCTTCGCGGTGGGGGATTGCGCCGCGCCGCCCTTCGCCGGACCGTTCGACGCCATTGTCGCCTTCGACGTCCTCGAACACATCCCGGACCTAGAAGGCACGTTGGACTTCATCGCTTCATCGCTCGCGCCGGGCGGCGTGCTGATCTTCGTCGTACCCGTCTATGACGGACCGCTCGGCCCAATCGTCCGCCTGCTCGACCATGACCCCACGCACGTTCACAAGCACGGGCGGAGATGGTGGCTGGACCGCATCGCGTCCCGCTTCGAGGTCCTCGAATGGACCGGCATTCTGCGCTACCTGATCCCGCCCGGCTACTATCTGCACGCTCCGTCGCGGCAGATTCGGACCTTCTCACCCGCAATCGCCGTGGCCGCCCGATGCTATACTCGTCTCAAGCCGTGCTGAAGCTCGGCCCTGATTTTTGAAAACAGTCTGAAACGCGAGGAATGCTCGGGAAGGCGGTGAAAGTCCGCCACTGCCCCGCAACTGTAACCGGCGCATACATGGCCCGCGCGACCACTGCCCAACGGGTGGGAAGGTCAAGCGAACCACGGCCAGCCGGAAGTCAGGAGACCGGTTCCCCGCCAGCGGCCCCTCCGGCCGCTATCCAGTCCACGTTTTCGCGGGAGAACGTCCGATGATACGCATCTACTCATTACTACTTGCCGCGGCGGCTTTGCCGCTCGCTTTCGGCGCCGCCCCTACGCAGGGCGTCGTGCTCGATCCATCTTCGAAACCTGTGCCCAACGCCATCGTGGAATGTGGCGGGAACCGCGCCACCACGAACGCGGAAGGCCGTTTCGAGTTGAACTCCACCGCTCCCTGCGACGCCTCCGTAACCGGCGAAGGATTTGAGACCGCGACAGCGCGGCTTGAGCCCGGCCGGGTAAGCCGCATCCTGCTGACGCTCGCGCACCTGAGCGAGCGCGTCGTCGTCTCCGCCACGCGCACGCCAACCAGCGTTGAAGAATCCGGCGTGTCGGCCAGCGTCTTTACGGCGCGGGATCTCGCCGCCCGGCAATACCCGTCGGTCTCCGACCTTCTGCGCGAAACGCAGGGCCTGAGCATCGTCCAGTCCGGCCGGCCAGGATCCGTCACCAGCGTCTTCACACGCGGCGGACAGAGCACCAGCACGCTGTTTCTTCTGGACGGCGTACCGCTCAACGAACCCGGCGGCCAGATCGACTTGTCGGGAATCACCACCACCGGGCTCGATCGCGTCGAAGTGGTCCGCGGCGCCGAAAGCGCGCTGTTCGGATCCGACGCAGCGTCCGGAGTGGTCCAGTTGTTCACTACGCGTGGCGACCCGGAAACGCGCATGCCCCACGGCTCGTTCTCCTACGAGCGCGGCAGTTACCAGACCGACCATTGGAGCGCGAACCTGAACGGCGGCCTGCTCGACCGCATCGACTACTCATTGACAGCCGACCAGTTCCACGACGTCGGCATGTTCTTGAATGACTATTTCCGCAACACCACGGGCACGGCGAACGTCGGCCTGCGATTGACCAACGCCACGCAACTGCGCGCCGTTTATCGCGAGTACGATTCGGTGGCCGGCAATCCCGGGCAGGTCGGCTTCGGCGGCTACACGCTCGACGCGTACGGCGGGAACCGTCAGTCGACGCTGTCAGTGCGCGTCGACGATGTGCGCGGCCCGCACTTCGTTCAACGCTTCTCGGTCGGCTACGACCGGTTGCGCAACCTCTTCGAGGACTCGGGCGCCACGCCTCCCATCGCCGTCGCCGCGCTGGTCCAGAACGTCTCGTCGCCCACCCCGGGCGTCTACCTGTCGCGCCTCGTGCCCACAACGTTTGCCGTGACGGACGTCCCAGCGGGCATGACGCTGGTGAAGAGCACCATATGGGACTGGCCGTCAACGTACACAGGCCTCGACAATCGTACCTCCTTCGAGTACCAGGGCACGTGGACCCGGCGCGCCGGCGCGCTCGTGTTCGGTTATCGCTTCGAGCGCCAGGCCGGCGACATCTCCACAATCAACGTCGATCGCCGCAACAACGGCGGCTACATCCACGAGCAGTACAACATCGGCAAACGCCTGTTCCTGACCGGCGGCGCGCGCATTGAGAATTCCACCACGTTCGGCAGCCGTTTCGTGCCGCGTGGTTCGGCTGCCTATCAACTGTTCGGCCGCCACGGGGCCGCCGATTCGACGTTCCTGCGTGTCAGCGGCGGGCGTGGCTACACGGAACCGAGCTTGCTCGAGAACTTCGCCAAGGAGTCCTTCTACGTCGGCAACCCGAAGCTGAAGCCGGAGAAGACCACCATGTTCGACGCCGGCGTGGTGCAGGAATTGTTCGCGCGGCGCGTGCGCCTGGAGGCGACCTACTTCCGTAACTCCTTCCGCGACCTGATCGTCTTCGATTCCAGCAGCTACCCGAGCACCTGGAGCAACATCGACCGCAGCCAGGCGCGCGGCGTCGAAGCGTCTGGAACGGTCCGCGTGTGGCGCTACGTCCAACTGTCGGCGAACTACACGCACATGTCGACACGTATCGTCTCCACGGCCTCCACCAGCCCTTACACAGGCGTCGGACAGGAGTTGCCGCGCCGCCCGAAGGACGCCGGCTCGGCCTGGATCTCCGTCTCTCCGCGACGTTGGTCGTTGATTATTGGCGGCCGCGCTGTTGGCGAGCGTCAAGACTCCGACTACACGTTCGGCGTCACGCGCAATCCAGGCTACGGCACGATGTTCATGAGCGCGTCGTGGCAGGCCTCCAAGCACTTCGCCCCATACTTGCGGCTCGACAACGTGTTGGACGAACGGTATGAGGAAGTGCTCGGATACACGGCGCTCGGCCGTAGCGCGATCGGAGGAGTGCGGATAGCTTGGTGAGGCGCATCCTCAGCCTTGTTCTATTGAGCGCGGCAGCCGTCATGGCCGCCGCGCCTCAGCGTATTGTGTCCACCGCCCCAAGTATCACGGAGATGCTGTATGCGCTGGGCCTCGGCGACCGCGTGGTGGGCGTCACAACGTACTGCCACTACCCGCCGGACGCCCGCTCGAAGCCGAAGATCGGCACGTATATTGAGCCCAACTTCGAGCGTATCGCGGCGCTGAAGCCCGACCTGGTAGTGATCCAGAAGAACCCCATCAACATGGCGGCGCGGTTGGGAGCGCTGAAGCTGAACGTGCTGGAGGTCTCCCACGACACTGTCGATGAAGTGTTCGTTTCCATGCAGCGCATCGCGGACGCGGGCGGCGTTTCGCAACGCGGGCGCGAGGTGATCGCGAACCTCCAACGCCGTTTGAACGACACGCGCGACCGCATGGCGCGCCTTCCGAAGCGCAAGATGATGTTCATCGTGGGCCGCTCGCCGGATTCGATCGAGGACCTGATCGCCGTCGGCCGCGCGTCGTATCTGAACGGCGTCATCGAGATCGCCGGCGGCGCCAACATCTTCAAGGACGCCATCGCGCCCTATCCGAAGGTCGGCATGGAGGACGTGCTGGCGCGCAACCCGGAGGCTATCGTCGACATGGGCGACATGTCGCAGACCGAAGGCGTCACCGAGGCGCACAAACGCGCCGTCGTCGTGCTTTGGAGCCGCTACCGCACGGTGGCCGCGGTGCGCAATCACGCCGTTTACGCGGTGGCGAGCGACATCTTCACGGTCCCGGGCCCGCGCATGGTGGAAGCCGCCGAAGCCTTCGCGAAGATGCTCCATCCGGAGGCCGCGAAGTGACGGGCAGGTTCGAGCTTCAGGACATCTCGCTCGCCTACGACGATCGCCCCATCCTGACCAACATCGGCGCAACGTTCGAAAAGGCGCGCATGTCCGCCATCGCGGGGCCTAACGGAGCCGGCAAGTCGACGCTGCTGAGCATCATGGCCGGACTGCGCCACGATTATACCGGCCGATGCCTCTATGAAGAGCGCGACCTGCGCCGTTGGCCCCGCCGCGCCTTCGCCCGCAAGGTCGGCTTCGTCCCCCAATTCCTGCGCCTCGAATTTCCGTTCACCGCTGAGCAGGTGGTCATGATGGGCCGCACGCCCTTCGGCGCCGGACTGTTCGAGGCTCCCGGTGATCAGGAGGCCGTCGAGAAGGCGATGTCCACAACGGACACGCTGGCCTTTCGCGCGCGCGACTTCCGTTCGCTGAGCGGAGGTGAGCGCCAGCGCGTCGTACTGGCCTCGGCGCTGGCGCAATCGCCCGAATTCCTGCTGCTCGACGAGCCGACCACGTTCCTCGACCTCCGTCACCAGCTTTCGATGTACCGCCTTCTGCGCGACCTTTGCCGGCAGGGGTTGGGCGTCGTCACCGTAACCCACGATTTGAACCTCGCCCTGACGTACGCCGACCGGTTGCTGCTGATCAACCAAGGCAGTGTGGTTGCCGACGGCGCGCCGCGCGACGTGCTTGTGCCTGAGAACGTGGAAGCGATCTTCGGAGTCCACGCGGTGGTTCACCAACAGGGCTCTCCGACGGCCTGGATCGCCTATGAACCCTAACCGGTTCTGGATCGCGCTCGCCTCCTCGGCGGGCTTGCTCGCCATCGTCGCTGTCTCCGCCCCGCTCATCGGCTCAGCACACATCGACTATGCGCGAGCCTGGGCCGGACAATCGCCCGATCACGAGATCCTGTTCTATGTACGCCTGCCCCGCGTGCTGCTGGCGCTGATCGCGGGCGGAACCCTGGCCGTCACCGGAGTGTTGTTCCAGGCGATCCTGCGAGAGCCGCTGGCGGAACCGTTCACGCTGGGCATTTCGAGCGGATCCTCACTGGGCGCCGTGCTCGCCATCTGTTTCGGCTGGACGACGATCTTCGGAGTCCCCGGCACATGGGTGTCGGCGTTCATCGGCGCGGCGGGAACGCTGGTGCTGGTGCTGGCCATCGCCTTCGAGCGCCGCCGCGTGTCGTCGTTCACACTGCTGCTTGCCGGCGTCAGCATTAACAGCATCGCCATGGCGACCATCCTGTTCCTGCACAACGTCGCGACGTTCTCGCAGTCTTTCGCCATCACGCGGTGGCTGATGGGTGGGCTCGATGCGGTCGAGTATCCCATCCTCGCGGGCCTTGCCGCCATCATCGTTCCGGTGGTCGTCGCGTTGTTCTGGCGCGCGCGGGATTGGAACCTGCTCGCGGTGGGCGAGGAGTGGGCGTCATCACGCGGCGTGAACGCCACGCGCATGCTGGTTGTGGGCTACATCGCCGGCTCCCTGATGACCGGCTCCGTCACGGCCTTCACCGGTCCCATCGGCTTCATCGGCCTGATTGTCCCGCACGCGTTGCG
The DNA here is from genome assembly GCA_018268715.1 of Acidobacteriota bacterium. Lineage (GTDB taxonomy): Bacteria > Acidobacteriota > Terriglobia > Bryobacterales > Bryobacteraceae > TMP-7. The sequence goes on from JAFDVZ010000002.1 coordinate 321,370, forward strand.
GATCATCTTCGGCGCGGACCACCGCGTGTTAATCCCGTGCTCGTTCCTGATCGGCGCCGCGTTCCTGGTGGTCTGCGACACGGTGGCGCGCACCATCCTGTCGCCCACCGAAGTGCCGGTTGGAGTGATCACCGCCATGCTCGGCGGGCCGTTCTTCATTTGGCTTCTGCGTAGCAAACGCCGTAGCCTATGGCTGTGAGCGCCCGTTTTCCTGAGTTCTTCCAACCCCTGTTCGGAGCCCTGCTCGGCGCCTGTGGAGCAGCCCTGATCGTATTCTTGCCGAAAGGTCCTGGCGCCGTTGCCGCCGTGGCGCTTTGGACCGCGGCCAACCTCGCCAAGGGAGAACTCGGATTCTCGCGCTGGTTCCTGAAGCTCCCATTGTTCGGCACGCTCCTTGCCGGATGCACTCTGCTTCTCAAGTGGTATTCGCTGATCTCGCTGCAGAACTCCGGTAAGCTGTGGGCGCCCGTGATCGCCGCCATGACGTTGGGCCCGGCTACGGCCACTGCTCTTGCCTGGGTATCGCGCCCGGTGGACGATGAGGCGTTCGCCCGGCTGTCGCGGCTCGGCACTCGGTCCGCCGTCATCGCCATCGCGGAAGGCTGCGTCGCCGCGCTGTTGTGCGGCACCCGCGTCGGCGTCATCCTCGTATTGGTTATGTGGATCCTGCTCCGCCTGGTGACAATGTTGACCGAGTGGCGGCGACGCGGCGTGCGTGGCGCGGATATCGAGGCGACGCGCGTCATCGCCGAAACGGTGGCGCTGGTGCTCGTCGCAAGCTTGCGCGATCTGCTGTGATCAGCGCAGCGGGACGCCCTTCTTCACAATCTTGAAGGCGACGTCGTTACCGATATTCAGAGCGTGTCCGCCCTGCGCCGTCAACTCGGGGATGGTGAACGTGAGGACGCCGCCCTTGGACGCCGCTCCGATCGGGTCCAGGTATTGCCCGCGCCAGGTGCGATACAGGTGGACATCGTAATCGCCGTCCGCAAGGCCTGGAACCGTCACCGCCTCATTCGCCACACCGCTCAGCGAGTTCACCGCCCATCCGATGGTCAGGTTCGGACTGCGCATCGCCCAACCGTCGCCGTTCGTTACCGTGAGCACCGCGGGAGTCCATTCGCTGGCCGCGAAGTCGACATCACGCACGAATCGCGCGAAGTACCCCATCGAAAGGGACACCACGGAGCTGTTCAGATACGGCCCGTAGGCCCACCAGAAGGGCGACATGCTGAGCCCGTTCGCCAGGCCGGTCCACAGCGCGTTGTGATACATCTCGTGATACCCGGGCATGGCCGGTTCGTAATACGTGTGGTCCCAACCGCACTCGCCGACGATGGCCGGCTTGTTGAACCCGCTCCACAGGTCCTGGGTTTGTTTCGCATAATTCAGGTAGCTGAACTTCAGCGGATTCTCGCTGACCAGGTTCTGCTTGCCGCCCTTCGGAATCGGATGCCCCTGTAGTTCGTAGATCTCCCGCGCAGCGACGTCGAAGATCTGGTAACCGCCCGGCCACCATTCCTTGATTCCGCCGCTACGCGTGCCCGTGGTCGCGCGATGGTACGGATCGTTCTCCTTCAACCACTGGTGCAGCCGCAGACACCACCGCTCCGCCGTCTCCGTTCCACCCTTCAGCCAGCCTTCGGTCCCGTTAATCTCGTCGATGACGAACCACAGCATCAGCGCGCGGCTGTAGCCCCAACGCGCCACCATGTAGCGGTGCAGCTTCGTTTCGTACTTCCACGCTTCCTCACTCGCGAAGAAGCCCTCCGCGGGAGTCAGCGCGCGGTACGGATTGTTGCGGTACCGGGCGTTCCCTCCGCCCCACACCGCTTCCGAAATATAGGAGTGGAACCAGATGTTCCAACTGATCTGGATGTCCCGCTTCTCACACCACTCGAACACCTGGTCGAGCCGACCCGCGCGATTCTCGTCGTATCGGCCAAGCCCGGTCCCCATGGTCTCGAGCGGCGAATGATAGAAGCTGATGAAGTTCGCGCCCAGCTTCTTGAGGCCATCGAGACCCTCTTCGGTGATCTGCCCGCGGTCGAACTGCTCGTACCCGTCGTTGTACCAGAGGCCCACGCCATAAAACGGCGCGCCGTCGTCGAACTGGAAGTAGCGCTTGTTCGGCGCGATGTGCAGGAAGCCGTGGTGATCGCCCGGGGTTACGGTGAACTCGCGCGGCTTGCTTTCCGCCGTCCCTTCGCGGTCGCGGACCTTCACCACGGCGCGCCACGTGCCCGCTTCGTTCGGCGTGAATCGCACCATCCACAGCGACCCCCAGCTGGAAGGATTGTAGAATCCCCAGATCTTCCAGACCCGCCCGCCCGGCGCGGTGAACTCGGCCCACAGGTCGACCTCGTCCGGGTCGTACGGGTTCTGGTACGCAGCCCTCAGGTCGACGCGCAGTTCGAGCTTCTCATAGGTCTTGACGGGGAAGGTGCGGTCGGCCGCCGTCTCCGGCGCCATCTGCGACCGCATCTCTTCATAAACACGCGCGGGCAGCGTCTGCCGCACGGAGAGAATCTCGGGGGGCGCGGCGCTCAACGCCGCCGCGCACACCACCGCCACGCCCGCCGCGACGGGCAGGCTCGCCAACCTTGGGGATTTCATTTGCTTAGGCGAACAGCTCCTGAGCCCGCGCCACGCGGTCGGAGACGCGCACGCCGTTCGGACACTTCACGGCGCAGCTTTCGCAATCGCCGCAACGCACCGCACGGACCTGTTCCGGCAATTGCAGGAAGTGTTCCCGCCCCAGCGAGAATTGCCCGTAGCCTTCCGCGTACATGGCAAATCGAAGCATATCCGAAACCGGCAGCCCGTTGGGACACGTCCCTTCGCACTTGCCGCACATACGGCAGTAGGAGGGGGTGATCTGATCCAGGCACTCTGCCAGCAACTTCTCGTCGCTCGCATGCCACCGGTTCGACATCGCGGTCAGGTTCTCGTCGAGTTGGTCCATGTCCACCATGCTCGGGATCACCGTGTCGATATAGGGATTACGCAGCGTCCACTTGAGTGACGCGAGCACCGCGCCGGGCTTCTTCAGCGTGGAGCGAGTCTCTTCGGTGGTGGGATAGAACGGCATCACGCGGCCGCCGCCCGCCATCACCTTCATGCCGACAATGCCGATGCCCGCGTCGTGAACCAGCTTCAATTCGGCGTCGATGGTCTTGCCCATGGTGAAGTTGTACGAGGTCAGCACGACGTCGAAGTGCTTCGCCTTCACGATGGCGGGAAGCAGTTCCTTGTGACCCGCGTGATTGCTGATTCCGGCGAAGCGGATCTTGCCTTGCTGCTTGGCGATCCGTTGCGCTTCCATCAGCTCATCCTTAATATCTTCGGGAGCGCGCTTGGAGTGGAGATACCAGATGTCGAGATGATCGGTCTGCAGTTCGGAGAGACTCGTTTCGAGATCGCGCAGCGCGGCTTCCTTGGTCTGAGAGATCGTCTTGCTGGAGATCACCAAGTTCTTCCGGCGGCTCTTGAGCGCGGCGCCCACCATCCGCTCGTTGTTGCCTCCGCCGTAGACGCGCGCCGTGTCGAAGTGGATAATGCCGGTGTCGGCCGCGCGCTCGATCACGGACGGATCGGACGTGATCATACAGCCGAACGACACGCGGGTGACCTTCAGTCCGGTCTTGCCAAGCGTGGCGTACTCGAGTTTCGGTGCGCCCTTCTGCGCCTGCGGCGCGGGAGCGGCCTTGATCTGGCTGGCGGGCAGCGCCAGGCTGGCGGCGAGGAAACCGCGCCGGGAGGGTTCGAAGTTCATATACAGATATTAAACTCCCGATTGGGGCGCGGTGGGGAGACGGCCAGCAGGAGAGTCGGGCGGGAGGGGGACGAACGGAGGAGCGCACGAAAACGCGCGCCCCTCAAAAAAGGTGGTTGGAACCGTTACTGGATCGCGCCGCAGGCCAGCCTCGAACCGGCCGCGCCCGCCGGATCCGACTTCATGTCGTCGGCTTTTTCGTGAATCACCACGGCCGTGCCGCCCGCATGGAACAGCGATGTGTCGCCGTCGCCCTTAAGCGTCACGCCCTCGATGGTCGTCTTGAACGTGCCCTTGCCGTTGGCGGCCACCGTCAGGTTCGGCATGTCGCCGGCGTGGTGTCCTTCCGGATTCTGCAGCCCATGCTTCTTATGCGCGGGATTGAAGTGTCCACCCGCCGATTTGAAGTCCGGCGCCTCACAACTGCCCTTCTCATGGATGTGGATCGCGTGAGGGCCGGCAGGCAGGCCTGTCACCTTCGCCGACATCGCCACTCCACCCTTCACTTCTTTGAACTTCACCTCTCCGACCTTCTGGCCCTTGGCGTCCTTCACCTCCGCGGTCGCGGTTTTTCGGGCGGCGTCAGCGGCCATCGCCGATGCGCCCAAGGCGATAAACAGAGCCGCGCTCGCGGCCAGCATCTTGTTGTTGAGCATGTCCAGGAATATCTCCTACCGACAATTGTACGGCGCCCCTTGCGCCACCACCGGCAGAAGCGCCGCCGTCCGAGGGATAATCACAGTGGCCGTTCAGGCTGTTTCATACAGGAGTGGAATTATGGCGCGTTTTACGCGACTACAGGTTCTGAATACGATGCTCGAAACGGGCATGGTGCCCGTGTTTTACAACGCCGATGTCGAAGTGGCGAAGAAGGTGGCCGCGGCTGTCATGGCCGGTGGATGCCCGCTGCTTGAATTCACCAACCGCGGCGATCACGCCTGGGAGGTGTTCAGCGAACTCGATCGCTTCTGCGCGAGGGAGTTGCCGAAGATGATGATCGGCGTCGGCTCCGTCGTCGACCCCGGCACCGCGTCGCTCTACATCAACTGCGGCGCGAATTTCGTCGTTGGTCCGGTGTTGAACGCGGACGTTGCGCGTGCCTGCAACCGCCGCAAGATTCCCTATTCGCCGGGCTGCGGCAGCGCATCTGAAATCTCTCAAGCCGAGGAGCTCGGCTGCGAGATCGTGAAGGTCTTTCCCGGCAAGGAAGTCGGCGGACCCTCGTTCGTCAAAGCGGTGAAGGGACCGTGCCCGTGGGTTTCCATCATGCCCACCGGCGGCGTCGACTCCACCGAAGAGTCCCTAAAGGCCTGGTTTGGAGCGGGCGTCGCCTGCGTCGGCATGGGTTCAAATCTCGTCACGAAAGAGCTGTTGAAGGCCGGCGATTACGATGGCATCACCGCCAAGGTCCACGCGACGCTCGACATCATCGGCAGGATTCGGGGAGGCAGGTAATGCCGCTCAACATCAAGGCCGCATCGGAGTGCCGCTGGGACGCGCTCGCGCTCGGCGAAGTGATGCTGCGGCTCGACCCGGGCGAAGGCCGCATCCGCACCGCTCGTTCGTTTAAGGTTTGGGAAGGCGGCGGCGAGTACAACGTCATCCGCGGACTCCGCCGCTGTTTCGGGCTCCGCACCGCGGTGGTCACCGCCATTGTCGAAAACGACATCGGCCGCCTGCTCGAGGACCTGATGCTGCAGGGCGGGGTCGACCTGTCGCACGTAAAGTGGGTCCCCTTCGACGGCATCGGCCGAGCGGCTCGCATCGGCCTGAATTTTACCGAGCGCGGTTATGGCATCCGGGCGGCCGTCGGCTGTTCGGACCGAGCCTATTCCGCCGCTTCTCAGTTGAAGCCCGGCGATATCGACTGGAAGCAGATCTTCGAGAAGGAGGGAGTCCGCTGGTTCCACTGCGGCGGCATTTTCGCCGCGCTCTCAGCCACCGCCGCCGACCTGGTGATTGAAGCGATGGAAGCCGCGCACGCCGCCGGCACAATCATCTCTTACGACCTGAACTTCCGCGCTTCACTGTGGAAGTCACAAGGCGGAACGGCCCGCGCGATGGAGGTGAATCGCAAGGTGGCCTCCCTGGTGGATGTGATGATCGGTAATGAGGAGGACTTCACCGCGGCGCTCGGCTTCGCGGTCCCTGGCCTCGACGAGCACATCTCGAACCTCGATCCCGGCAACTTCAAGAAGATGATCGCGAAGGTCGTCGAGATGTACCCCAATTTCAAGGCTGTCGCCACCACGCTTCGCAACGCAAAGACGGCGTCGGTCAACGATTGGGGCGCCATCCTCTGGGCCGATGGCGAATTCCACCAGGCCCCGTTGCGCGAGAATCTCGAGATCTTCGACCGCGTCGGCGGCGGAGACAGCTTCGCTTCCGGTCTCGCCTATGGCTTCCTCGCCGGCAAGACCCCGCAGCAGGCCGTTGAGTACGGCGCGGCCCACGGCGCACTGGCTATGACCACTCCCGGCGACACCACCATGGCGTCGCTCAAGGAAGTGGAGGCGGCCATGAAGGGCAAAGGCGCCCGCGTCATTCGCTAGGCGCGTCCAGAATCGCCGGAATCGGGCTGCGCTACACTGAGCGTTGAACCCGATTCCGGCTGAACTCGAATGGATTTCCTGAAACGGGTGGTCCGCGCCATCCCGTACTTGGCGCTGGCGCCTTTCGCGGCGGTCGCCGCACTCCTCTCCCTCGCGATTTGCGATCTTCTGTTCGCCCTCTTCGGCAGGCGTCGCTCGCCCGCCGACACTCGGCCTCGCGCCCGCGCCGCCTCCGTCGTCATCCCCAATTGGAACGGTCGCGATCTGCTCGAGAAGTATCTGCCCTCGGTCATCGCGGCGCTCGCCGGTAATCCCGCGAACGAAGTCATCGTCGTGGAGAACGGCTCCGAGGACGGCAGCGCGGAGTTCGTGCGCGAGCGTTTCCCTGAGGTGCGGCTGTTGGCGCTCGATCGCAATCTTGGCTTTGGCGGAGGCTCGAATGCCGGCTTTGCGGCCGCCAAGAATGACATCGTTGTCCTATTGAATAGCGACATGCGCGTGGAGCCCGACTTCCTCCAACCGCTGCTCGACGGCTTCACGGACGACAAGGTCTTCGCCGTGTCGTGCCAGATCTTCTTCTCCGATCCCGCGAAGTTGCGAGAGGAAACGGGATTGACGCAAGGCTGGTGGGAGGATGGCGCGCTGCGCGTCCGACACCGCGCCGACGACCGCATCACAGGCCTGTTTCCGTGCTTTTACGGAGGCGGTGGATCCTGCGCTTTCGACCGCGCGAAGTTTCTCGAACTCGGCGGATTCGACCACATCCTGGCGCCCTTCTATCTGGAGGACACCGACCTCGGCTACCTGGCATGGAAGCGGGGCTGGAAGGTTTTATACCAGCCCGCCAGCCGCGTGTTCCACGAGCATCGCGGCACCATCGGAAAGCGCTTCACGCAGGCGCAAGTGCAGGCAGTCCTCAAGAAGAACTACATCCTCTTCTGTTGGAAGAACGTGCATGAGTGGCCCCGCCTGATGTCGCACTTCGCGGCCACGATGGCGGGGGTCGTGTTGAGCGCGTTGTTTGGCGATGCACCGCTCAGGGCCAATGGCGCAGGCCTGCTGCGCGCGGTTCGTCAGATCGGGGGAGCGTGCGCCGCGCGCTGGAGGGCGCGGTCGTTGGCCATGATCTCCGACACGGAGGCGTTCAAAAGGCCTCTGGCTGGTTATTTTAGAGATCGCTTCGAGCGGCTCCCCGAGCCGGGTCCCAGGATGCGCGTGTTGTTCGTGACGCCCTACGGAATCTATCCGCCTGTTCACGGCGGCGGGGTGTTCATGTACCAGACCGTGCGGGAACTCGCGCGAATCGCCGAGGTCCACCTGATCGCGATGCTCGACTGGCCGCGTGAGCTGGAGCCGCACCGCTACGTCGACCAGTTCGTCTCGAGCGCCGATTACATTATTCGCACTGAGAGCGCGCCCCGCCAGAAGAAGCTCGGATCAGCCGTACCGCACGCGGTGGCCGAGTTTCACAACGCCGACCTGGAGTGGCTGATCCACCGCCAGATCTACCATCACGGCATCGACGTGGTGCAGTTGGAATACACGGTGATGGCGCAGTACGCCGCGGGCTTTCATCAGATTCCGTCCATCGTTTTTGAGCACGACGTCTATTTCCAATCCATCGCTCGCGGGTTGCCCACCACACGAAAGGCGCTTACCCGTCTGCAGGCCCGCTGGGAATACCTGCGAGCGCTACGCTACGAAGTACGCGAGTTGCCGAAAGCGGACCGTATCCAGGTGTGCAGCCGCGAGAATCGCGAGTATCTGGAGTCGTTCGTTCCCGAATTGCGCGGGCGGATCGATGATGGATTCCGCGCGGGCGTGGACACCGCGAGTTACGAATTCGTGGATTCCGGGCGCGAACCGGACACGATGCTGTTTCTAGGCAGCTTCCGCCACCTGCCGAATCAGGAGGCGCTTGAATGGTTCATCAGCGGTGTGCTGCCCGCCATTCGGGAGAAGCGCCCCGCGGCGCGGCTGGTTGTGATCGGTTCGGATCCTCCTCCGCGCCATTCACTGCCTCGCAACGCGGAGGGCGTCGAACTGGTGGGATTCGTCGAGGACGTGCGGCAAGCGCTCGCCCGGTACGCGGTGTTCATCTGCCCGATCTTGAGCGGTTCCGGCGTGCGCGTGAAACTGCTGGAGGCGTTTGCGTCGGGAATTCCCGTGGTTTCGACGCGCATCGGAGCGGAAGGGCTTGCTTGGAACGACGGAGAGATCTGCGGCCTGGCGGACGATCACGCCGGATTCGCGGAACGCGTCGTGCGGCTGCTCGATAGCCCTTCTGAGGCCGCCGCGTTGGCGCGACGCGCCCGCGCCGAGGTGGTTGCCAAGCGCGACATGAGGACCATGACCGCGGCGCTTCTGGACAGCTACCGTAGCGCCGCGGCCTCGATGCGAAAGGGCCGGGATTAGACGTCGAGGTTACGGACGTCCAACGCGTTCTCTTCGATGAAACGCCGGCGATTCTCGACGTCCTCGCCCATTAGCGTGGTGAAGATCCCGTCGCAGATCACCAGGTCCTCCACCGAAACCCGCAGCAGCGTGCGTGTATCGGCGTTCATCGTAGTGGACCATAGCTGTTCGGCGTTCATCTCGCCGAGCCCCTTGTATCGCTGTACCTGGACTTCGCGCGTACCCTCGTTCTTCACGTAGGCAAGCAGGTCGCGCCAGTTGTCGAGCTTCTCGCGGTAGTTCTCCTTCACCACCACGAAGGGCGGCTTGTTGAACTGCGCGATGCTTCGCGCGAAGGCGCGGAATCGGCGGTACTCGGGCTGTGCGGCCAGCTCGACGTCGATGGTGCGGGGAGCGTTCGTATGGTCGTGATAGACCAGACGCCAGGAGCTGTGTTCTTCCTCCTGCGTCATCTCCGCGCCGACGTTCAGCGCCTGGAGGGTCTGGTAGAGCGGTTCGATGTTAGCCTGGTCGGCGAAGTCGGCCTTGGTGTCGACGTGCAGGTCGGTACTGCTCAGAACCTCGACGACGCGGGCGTCGCGCATACGGCGCTCCAGCAGCTTGAAGATCTGCTGGTACTCGTCGAGCGACATGAGGAAGCTGCGGAGCTCGCCGCCCTCGAGCAGATGAGCGGGCGGCTGCCCGTCGGCGACGCCTGCTTCAACGCGGAGGTTTTCCGTGGCCCTGCGCAGGATCTCACGGGTGAATTCCTTGTCGTTCTTGATGTACTTCTCGCTCTTGCCCTTCTTGATGCGATAGAGCGGCGGTTGGGCGACAAAGACGTTGCCGCGTTTGATCAGCTCCTGCATGTGCCGGAAGAAGAAGGTGAGCAGCAGCGTACGGATGTGCGAACCATCGACGTCGGCGTCCGTCATGATGATGATCTTGCTATAGCGGAGCTTGGCCGGATCGAAGTCGTCCTTGCCGATGCCCGTGCCGATGGCGGTGATCATCGAACGGATTTCCTCGTGGCCCAGCATCTTGTCGTAGCGGGCCTTCTCGACGTTCAGGATTTTGCCCTTCAGCGGGAGGATCGCCTGGTAGCGCCGGTCGCGGCCGCTCTTGGCGGTGCCGCCGGCGGATTCGCCCTCCACCAGGAACAGCTCGCAGCGTTCAGGGTCGCGCTCCTGGCAATCGGCGAGTTTGCCGGGCAGGCCGCCGCCATCCAACGCGCCTTTGCGGCGGGTCAGGTCGCGAGCCTTGCGGGCCGCCTCACGCGCGCGGGCCGCGTCGATCGCCTTGCTGATGATCTTCTTCATCACGCTCGGATTCTTGTCGAAGAATTCGCCGAGCTTCTCATTCACCAACTGGACGACAAAACCCGCGATATCGCTGTTCAGCTTGCCCTTGGTCTGCCCCTCGAATTGCGGCTGGGGCAGCTTGACGCTGACCACGGCGGTGAGTCCTTCTCGAACGTCGTCGCCGGACAGATTCTCCTTGACGTCCTTGAACAGGCCGGCCGCCTGGGCCGCGCTATTAATGGTGCCGGTCAACGCGCGGCGGAAACCGGTGAGATGGGTCCCGCCGTCGACGGTGTTGATGTTGTTAGCGAAGCTGAAGACCGTTTCCGAGTAAGTGTCGTTATACTGCAGCGCCACTTCCATGGTGAGCTGGCCGCCGTTGGGAAGGTCGCGCAGACCCTCGAAATAGATCGGCTTATCGTGCAGCACAGCCTTGCCCTTGTTGAGGTGCTGTATGAACTCGGCGATGCCGCCTTCAAAGAGAAACTCATGCGCCTTGGGAGGCTCCACCCGCTCATCGGCGAGTGTGATGCGGAGACCCTTGTTGAGGAAGGCCAGTTCGCGCAGCCGTTGGGACAACGTGTCGGCGTTGAAAACGGTGGCTTCCATCACAGTGGGATCGGGCCGGAAGGTGACCTTAGTGCCGCGCTTGCGGCCGGCCTTGCCGGTCCGGACCAGTGGGGCCTTGGGAATGCCGCGGCTATAATCCTGTTCCCAGGTGGAGCCGTCGCGCCAGATTTCAAGATGGAGCGTCTCGGAGAGCGCGTTGACGCAACTGACTCCGACGCCGTGCAATCCGCCCGAGACTTTGTAAGTGTTCGAGTCGAACTTACCGCCGGCGTGGAGCTTGGTCATGACCACTTGAGCCGCGGAGACGCCCTCTTCAGGATGCATGTCGACCGGGATGCCGCGGCCGTTATCGACAACCGTGATCGAGTTATCGATATGAATGACTACATTCACCTCAGTGGCGTAACCGGCCAGCGCCTCGTCCACTGAGTTATCGACCACCTCGTAGACCAGGTGATGCAACCCGGTCTCTCCGGTTGAGCCGATATACATTGCCGGGCGCAAACGTACCGCCTCCAGGCCTTCCAACACCTTGATACTACTTGAATCGTAAACGCCTGTCGTACTCACGCCCACATCCTTTTCTGCATAGTTAGAACGAAATCTCGCCAGTCAAGCCCGCGCTGCGTCAGATGCGCATGGGCATGACAACATAGCGGTAGTTATAGTCGACGCTTTCGCCATCGGGGCGTAACTCGCCGGCGCTGTTAGCGTCCTTGAACCGCAGGGTAAGCTGATCCTGCGGGATGACGCGGAGAAAGTCGAGCAGGTATTGCGCGTTGAAGCCGATTTCCACTGTCTCGCCGTCGTATTCCACCGGAAGGCTCTCTTCGCTCTCGCCGGTTTCGGAAATGGAGGAGTGTATCTTGGCTTCGCCGGGAGAAAGGCGGAGGCGGATCGCGCGAGAGCGTTCGTCCGCGAATTGGGAGACGCGCTCGATCGCTCCCCTCAGCTCGTCTTTCGCGAGAATGATCGAGTGAGGTTGGTCCTTGGGAAGCACCCGCTCGAAGTCGGGGAAGTTCCCGGTCAGTTTACGGCACAGCAACAGCCGGCCGCCGAGCTGGAAGAACAGGTGATTGTCATCACCCGCGAAGGCGATGGTTCCATCCGGCCCCGCCTCGCCCGCGAGCTTCAGGATCTCTCCCATGGCCTTGCGCGGCAGCAATGCGCGATAAGATCCGGCGATATCGGGGAAGGGAATCTCGTATTCCGCCATCGAGAGACGGTGCCCGTCGGTGGCGACCATCGTCAGCCCCTTATTCTTGAGAAGCAGAAGCGCGCCGTTCAGCGTGAAGCGCGACTCCTCGGTCGAGATGGCGAAGATCGTCTTCGCGATCATCGACACCAGCGCCTTCACCGGAAGATCGGCGATCTTGTCCGGCATATCCGGCAGTTCCGGGAAGTTCTCCCTGGACATGCCCGCGATGCGGGTCCTCGACCGGCCGCATACCAGGCTCGCCCACTGATTGTCCCCGAGCTTCACGCTCACGTCCGCGTCCGGCAGCAGGCGCACATAATCGAGCAGCCGCTTGGCTGGGATGGTCCCGGCTCCCGCCCGCTGGACCTTGGCCGGGCACGAGCAGCGGATGCCGAGCTCGAGATCGGTGGCCGTGAGCACGATGCGATCTTCAGCGGCCTCCACCAGCACGTTCGAGAGGATGGGAATCGTGGTCTTCTTCTCCACGACGCCCTGCGAGAGATTAAGTTCCTTGACCAGGTCGGACTTGCTGACGGTGAATTCCATCGAGCTTTACTCCGTTTCCTCTTTCAGAGAGTTGACTAACGTATTCAGGAACAGAATTCATTGGGGCTGTTGAAATGTTGAATTCTTCCTAAATGATAGCAAATAAAACGTGTTCTAGGCAATGCAACCTGTTCGAAACCGGTGAGGGGGCGTTGACCGTTGACAGGCTCGGAGCGCCCTCCACAGGCTTCCACAAGGCCTGTGGGCAGGCCTCGGTGGAAAACGTCGGGAGCCTAATGAATTGAGTCGATTAGGTTGTTTAACATCTTGTGGACATCCTGGTCCTTGTTACGCAACTGTTCAATCTTCTGGATCGAATGGAGAACGGTGGTGTGATGTTTTCCACCGAACATCCTTCCAATTTCCGGCAGGGACGCTTGCGTCAGTTCCTTGATGATGTACATGGCCACCTGGCGAGGATAGGCGATGTGGCGGGCGTTCGTCTTCTGCTTGAGTTGGCTGACTTGCAGTCCGAAGTGCTCGGCGACCGCCTTGAGAATGGCGTCGTTGTGGACCCTCTTTTCAGGGGTCTGGCCCAGGTGTTTGAGGGCCTGCTGGGCCATGGCCAGGTTGATTTTGTGACCGAGCACGGCGGAGGAGGCAACCAGCTTGACGAGCGCGCCTTCCAGCTCGCGGACGCTCGATTTGGTGTGCCTGGCGATGTAGAGACGCACGTCGTCGGGAAGGTCGATGCCCTCCGCCTCGGCCTTTTTGGTGAGAATGGCCATTTTGGTTTCGAGGTCGGGTGGCTGTATGTCGACCATGAGACCCCACTCAAAGCGGGACCGGAGGCGTTCGACCAGGCCGGGCGTGTTCTTTGGGGCCGAATCGCTGGTGAGCACGATCTGTTTCTGGTGATCGTAGAGCTCGTTGAAGGTGTGGAAGAACTCTTCCTGCGTGCGCTCCTTGCCGGCGAGGATGTGGATGTCGTCCACCAGCAGGACGTCGGCCGAACGGTAGTGGCGGTGGAAGGAGTTCATGCGGTCGGTCTTGATGCAGGTGACCATCTCGTTCATGAAGCGTTCACCAGCGGTGTACACAATACGCATGGAGCCGTAGTGCTGGAACAGCGACTGGCCGATGGCGTGCATCAGGTGGGTCTTGCCAAGCCCCGCGCCGCCGTAGATAAAAAGGGGGTTGTAGGAGCGGGAGGGCGAGGTGGCGACCGCCTTTGCGGCGGCGTGGGCGAACTGGTTGGAAGAACCGACTACGAAGGTGTCGAAGGAGAATCGGGTGTTGAGCTGGGTTATCGGATTCGCGAAGGCGATCAATTCGCCGGAAGGACTGGGCGCGGCAAGCGGCGCGGCGCCGATGTCATAGCGAATGGTTCGAACGGGTAAAGCGAGATGGTCTAGGGCTGAACGGATCTGTTCGGGGAACTCCTGCTCCATCCACTGTTTTGTGAGCTCGTCAGGAACGCGGACACGAAGGGTGGTACCCTCGAGCGACTCCTGCTCCGTATTTTGGATCCAGTTCCGATAGGCCTCGGTTGTGACTTTGCTTTGAAGGAATGTTTTGATTTGGGCCCAAACGTTTGTCATGCTTACTTCCCGTTGCGAAGCGGGCGCAACTTTTGCACAGATTTTCCACAATATGTGGAAAACCAGTATCGTCAGTCTATCTTAGCCGGGAGACCGAGCTGGCGTGGTGACTGGCGCTCAAAGCCGCAGGTCCGCTTGCGGAACTTAAGTCTAACACAAACGGCCAGGATTGGAAGACGGTGGTAGGCGTTTTGAGGGGGCGTTTTTTATCCTTGTTTTCAATGGTTTGGAGCGTTTCCGAACATTCGCGGGCGAGGCTGTTCGAAACGTTTCCGTAACGGCATTTGACAGGCGCAAAGAGGTGCGAGACAATCGGTAAGGAGTCATTTCGCGCGGGAGTAACTCAGCTGGTAGAGTGCAACCTTGCCAAGGTTGATGTCGCGGGTTCGAATCCCGTCTCCCGCTCCAGCCCACCCGGCTCCAATCCCCAATCTCGTTATGTCTGACGGCGGCGTCCGACTGGAGTACGCAAGCCAACGGAAGCTGAGGGACCGTAACAAGGTCCACTACCGCATTTCCCATTGGCCGATCTGGATCGCCGTGTTCTACTTGGCGCCCGGCCCGGCGACGTTCCGGCTGTTCGCGCACGGCGTGGACGTGTGGATGGGAGTGTGGCTCGCAATTGTGATGAGCGCCACGGGTGTGGCGGGCGTTCTGGGACTGCTGCCAGGCTGCGAGCCTCGGCCGTACATCATTCGGTTCACGGAAGATCGTCCGAATCCCCTGTACCGGCGCATCTGCTATACGGTGGCGTGGAGCGAGTTAATCGCCTATGCGGGCCTGAATCTGGCGGGCGTCACCTATGCGTGTGTCAGCGGGAAGTGGCGGATGGCGCAGATCTATGGTGGCGCCTACTTCCCGGTCGTGATCGTGATCTGGATGCTCGGGGTGGTGGGGCGTTTGCCGCGCGTGAAGCGGTCCACCAAGGGGGAAGGCGACGAGCGGCGATACTTCTACTGCCTTGTCTGGACCGCGCCAATCGCGCAAGGCGCCGTGTGGTTGCTGTGGAAGGTGCTGCCGGTCAGCCCAATGACGAACTGGGTGAAGCTGCTGGTGTTCGTTACGCTGCTGGTGGTCGGCGGCATATTGGCGTACCGCGGAGTGCTTGCCAGGACGCGGAAGATCGTGCCGGGCGAACTGGCGATTTCGGACTAAACGATGGCGTGGAGTTTCGACCCTCCGGGCCGCATTGTGGAGGCGGGGCGGAGCCGTGTGCACATGCGGGTGTCGGGGGAGGGAAGTCCGGTAGTGGTGTTGGAGGCGGGCGTCGGGGCGACCTCGCTGAGTTGGGCTCTGGTGGAGCCGGCGCTTGCGGCGCGGACAACGGTGGTGAGTTACGATCGCGCCGGCCTGGGGTGGAGCGGTCCGGTGGTGACTCCGCGGACTCCGGGGGTGGTGGCGGAGGAACTCCGTTTGGGCCTTGGCGCGATGGCCGTTAGGGGACCGTTCATCCTGGTTGGACATTCCTTCGGTGGGTTGGTGGTGCGAAGGTTCGCCTCGCTGTATCCGGATGAGACCGCTGGCGTGGTGCTGGTGGATGCACTCGAAGCGTCGGAATTCTGGCCGTTGGGCGACCAGCGTCGGATGATGATCGAGCGAGGCGTCCGGTTGTGCCGTCGGGGCGCGACGCTCGCTCGGCTGGGCGTTGTGGGCGCCAGCCTGCGCATTCTGCTGGCCGGGAATCGTCTGCTGCCGAAAGTCGCCGCGCGTATGACGAGTGGAGCGGGCGGCGCCGGCCTCACGGATCGGCTGGCCGGTGAAATTCGAAAGCTGCCGCGCGAGCTGTGGCCCGTGATTGCGTGGCACTGGTCTCAGGCCAAGAACTTCGAGGGGCTGGCGGCGCATCTCGAGATGCTTCCGGCGAGTTGCCGGGAAGCGCGGGAAGGCGACTGGGACTCGCCCGCGCCAGTGACGGCGATTGTGGCCGATCGGCGGCCAATGAAGGATGCGCCAGCCGGGTGGCGAGTGGAGCGGGCGGAGCACAGCGGGCACTGGGTGCAACTGGATCGTCCCGAACTGGTGGTGGCCGAGGTGTTGGCCATGGTTCGCGCGGCCGGCTAGGCGGCGAGAAGTTGAGCGTTTCGCAACAGCGCCGCGAGTTGTTCGCGGGTGAAAGGTTTGCAGAGCAGGTGCGCGCCGATGGGGCGCTGGAAGCGCTCATTCACCGGTTCGTCGCACAGCAGAATGATCGGCGCATTGGGTATTCTGCGTCGGATGAAGCGCGCGAGTCGGGCGCCGGTGATATAGGGAAGCGCGAACTCGCTGATGATCAGGTCGACAGGTTGGGTGGAGGCTTCCAGGTGGTCGAGGGCGTCGTCGGGCTGAGCGACGGTGGATACCCGGAAGCCAAGATCCGTCATGAGGGCGGTGAGGAAACGCGCCAGCGCGGGCACGGGTTCCACGATCAACGCCGAGGGTGTTAGAGCTTTAGGCAGTTGCCGCTGGTTCATGTTCAAAACCTACTTGAGACGAGAGTCGCATCAGGAATCGAGCCTTGGCCCGTGTCTTGTTGATCTGTCGGATGGGGATGGCGAGGCCCGTGGAGATGTCCGCGGGTTTCTCGGAAAGCAGTGAGGAGCGCAGGAGAATTTCCCGTTCAGCGGGTTCGAGGATCGAGAAGACGCCGCTGATGAGGTCTCGGCGCGAATCGATCGGCATTTTCGAGAGGACTTTGTGGTCCTGATAAGCCGAGCGGCGGCGAAGTGCGAATACGCCCTGCTGGCTGAGTTCGTGGATCACCTGGGTGATGTCGTCGAGCGTCGTCAGGCCCGATTCGCGGGCGTAACGGACGGCTTCGAGTAGGACCGAGAACACGGTTTCCTCCACGTCCTGGACGGCGGCGTGCCGTCGGAGGTAGAGGCGGACGGTGTCAGCATACATGCGATAGAGAAGAGGGGCGGCGGCGGGGTCTCCGTCGCGTATGGCGTTGAGGCACGGGTTTGGAGTGCTGGGGGTGGCGCTGCGTACCCGGGACGAGGCGGCGGGGCGCATGGTATGGGCGGCGGCGGGTTGCATGGGGAAGGTCCTCTACTCCAACTATGGGGGCAGAGGGATTAAGGAGCAATCGTGGGAAATCGGTACAGTTGGTAAGGGTGTCCTGTAGGGGAACTTAGGGTTAAGTTCTTATTCCGTAAGGACGTTGCGGAGAGGCTGGTAGGGACGGGCAGATTCGAACTGCCGACCTGTCGCTTAGGAGGCGACCGCTCTATCCATCTGAGCTACGTCCCCAGGGTCTCGCCTCATTTTACCAGCGGCGCAAGCCCTTCCGTCCGATATCCTTCCGATATTGTTGGCCTTCAAAGGAGATGCGAGAGACGGCGCGGTAGGAGTTGTCGATGGCGGCCTGCAGGGTGGCGCCGCGGGCGGTGACTCCGAGTACTCGGCCGCTTGCGGTTTCAAGCCCGGCGTCGCCGATTCGAGTGCCGGCGTGGAAGACCTCGGCCCCCGCGGCTCCGATGCCGGTGATGGCGTCGCCGCTCCGGACCTTGCCAGGATAACCGGCGGCGGCCATGACCACGCAAACGCTGGGCTCGGGGCGCCAGTCGAGTGAGGATCCGTCAAGACTGCCGGCGGCGGCCGCGGCGAGGGGCAGGGCGAAGTCCGATCGCATGCGGTGCAGCAGGGCCTGGGTCTCTGGATCTCCCAGCCGGACATTGAATTCGAGAGTCTTGGGGCCGTCCGGCGTCATCATGAGGCCGGCGTAGAGGAAGCCGGTGAATCCAGTGCGTTCCACCACCGGGCGGATTACGGTGTCGAGAATTCGGGAGGCGGCTTCGGCGTCGAGGATGCGGCCGTCGCAGTAGGCGCCCATGCCGCCGGTGTTGGGGCCTCGGTCATTGTCGTGAATTGCTTTGTGGTCTTGAGTCGCTTCGAGCGGTAAAGCGGTCTTGCCGTCGCACAAGGCGATGAAGCTGACCTCTTCGCCGGTCAGGAATTCCTCAATAACCAGGTTGGGTCCGAGTGAGGCGACGGCGGCCCTGGCCTGTTCGGTCGTGGCCGCGATGACGACGCCTTTGCCGGCGGCAAGGCCGTCTGCCTTGATCACTACGGGCAACGGGAAATCGTCGAGTGCCGCGAGTGCGGCTGGGAGGCTGTTGACCTGGAGGGAGCGGGCGGTGGGTATGCCGGCTTCGACCATGAACTGCTTGGAGTAGATCTTGCTTCCCTCCAGGCGCGCCTGTTCGGCGGTGGGACCAACAATTGGGAGGCCGTTGGCGCGGAATTGGTCGACAACGCCCGCGACGAGTGGGGCTTCCGGTCCCACGACGGTGAGGTCGACCTTGGCTGAAGTGGCCGCTTGAAGGTAGTTCGTGGTGGGGAGGGTTTTGCCGATTTGGGCTAGGCCGGGGTTGCCTGGGGCGGCGAAGACGGAGTGGCCGTGTTGCGCGAGCTTCCAGCCGATGGCGTGCTCACGGCCGCCGCCGCCAATGACAAGGATACGCATATAGAGGTTAAGAGGAGAACTGCCGCTAGAATAGAATGATGACACACCGGAGGCCCCTTCCGGCGCTGTAGATCCCTAAAAGAGCATGGTTCCTCGCAGTTCTCGTTTCGACGTTGTGGTGGTGGGCGCCGGGCACGCCGGATGTGAAGCGGCGCGGGCGTGCGCACGCGTGGGTTTGCGCACGGCCATGGTGACGATGAACCTGGACCTGATTGCGCAGATGTCGTGCAATCCGGCGATTGGGGGGATCGCGAAGGGTCATCTGGTGCGGGAGATTGACGCCCTGGGCGGGATCATGGGTGAGCTCACTGACCAGGTGGGTATACAGTTCCGGCTGTTGAACACGAGTCGAGGACCGGCCGTCTGGTCGCCTCGGGCGCAGTGCGACAAGCGGCGGTACCGGGTTCGCATGCGGGAGATCCTCGAACAGGAGCGGAACCTGCGGATTTTGCAGGCCGAAGTTGCGCGATTGAACGTATCCGGGGAACGGCGACGCGTGACTGGGGTAACCCTCCGGGATGGCCGGGTAGTTGAGGCGGGAGCGGTGGTCATAACGACGGGGACGTTCCTGAATGGGCTGGCGCACGTTGGGGAGCAGACTTACAGCTGCGGGCGAAATGGGGAGGCCCCATCGAATCTGTTGGGTGACCAGTTGCGTTTTCTCGACTTGGCGTGGACGCGTTTGAAAACCGGGACGCCGCCGAGGCTGGACGGGCGGACCATTGACTGGAGCCGTTTTGAGCGGCAGGAGGGCGACCGGACTCCGACCCCGTTCTCGTTCCTCACGGCGAGGATCGACCGGCCGCAGATCGCCTGCCATATCGCCTACACGACGGAGGAGACCCACCGGCTTCTGCGGGACAGCATTGCCCGGTCCCCCTTGTATAGCGGACAGATCGAAGGGATCGGTCCACGGTACTGTCCTTCTATAGAGGATAAGGTGGTGAAGTTCCCGGACAAGGTTCGCCATCAGATCTTCCTGGAGCCGGAGGGGTTGGACACCTACGAGGTGTACGTGAACGGAATGTCGACGAGCATGCCGATCGACGTCCAGGAGGCGATGGTGGCGTCCGTGCCGGGATTGGAGTCGGCGGAGATGATGCGCCCGGGCTACGCGATCGAGTACGACGCCGTCGATCCGCGGGAACTTACGCATTCGTTGGAAGTGAAGTCGATTGGGGGACTGTTCCTGGCGGGGCAGATCAACGGGACCTCGGGTTACGAGGAGGCGGGCTGCCAGGGCTTGATCGCCGGCTTGAACGCGGCGGCGAAGTTGGGGGGGAACGATCCGGTAGTTGTAGGACGAACCGAGGGATACACGGGGATTCTGATCGACGACCTGGTCAGCAAGGGGGCGGACGAGCCCTACCGTATGTTCACGTCTCGGGCTGAGTTTCGGCTGCATCTTCGGATTGACAACGCGGATGAGCGGCTGACGCCCTTGGGTCGACGCGCCGGTCTGGTGAGCGATGAGCGTTGGGCGGCGTTCGAGCGGAAGCGCGCGGAGAAGGGTATGGTTCGATCGTTGTTGTCGGCGAACCGCATTGGGCAGGAGGGTGTTCCGGCTGTTGGCTGCGAAGGAGAGGATCGGCCTGCGCTTGCGGTTTGGCTGCGGCGGCCCGAAGCGAGTATTGATGTGTTGTCTTCTTGGATTTCGGAGCGGGTGGGTAGCGCGGTCGGCCCCGGCGTGTTGACGACCGTGGAAACGGAATTCAAGTACGCGGGCTACATCGCTCAGCAGGAGCGGCAGATCGGACGGCTACGCGATGCCGAGGGGCGGCGGATTCCCGCGGAGCTTTCTTACTCGGCGATTCCGGGGCTGTCGACGGAGATTCGGCAGAAGTTGGAGAGGGTGCGGCCGGAGACGCTGGGACAGGCGGGGCGGATTCCTGGCGTGACCCCGGCGGCGATTGCGGTGTTGGATGTCTACCTCAGCGTTGTTCGTTGATACGATCCTGCGCGAGATGCGCGGGGTCCTTCCCATTCCCGATGCTCTGGTTGCGGGTTTGATCTCGCATTACGAGCTTCTTCTGCGTTGGAATCCCCGAATGAACCTCACCACGGTGACAAAGCCGGAGGAGGCCGCGGTCCGGCATTACTGCGAGAGTCTTTTCCTGGCGGCTCACATTGGGGAAGGCTCCGTGGCGGATATTGGTTCGGGGCCGGGGTTCCCGGGAATCCCGGTGGCGTTGGTGGATCGGTCCCGACGGGTGGATTTGGTGGAGGCGCATCAGCGGAAGGCGGTCTTCTTGCGGGAGGCGGCCAGGGATCTTCCGAATGTGGAGGTTCTCTCAACTCGCGCGGAAGTGGTGCGGGGATCCTACGATTGGGTGGTGAGCCGGGCTGTGGATCCTCGAGAGGTTCTGCGTTTGAGGATTGGGTCACGTTTTGCGTTGCTACTGGGCAGCGAGGACGCGGATGTGGCCGGTGCGGATCGCACAATCCCGTTACCGTGGGGCGCGCGACGGGTTCTAGTGTTAGGTGCGTTTTCTCGATCGTCCGGTTAGTGTTCCACGTGAAACATCCTCTCGGAAGCTGCTGAAACTTCGAGTCCTAACGTTCCACGTGGAACATCCAGCCGCCAACTCGGGCGATCCTGCCCGAAGAAATGCTAAGATCCAAACCAGTGGGAAAAACGATAGCGATTGCCAACCAGAAGGGTGGCGTCGGCAAGACCACGACAGCGATCAACCTGGCCGCCTCCCTGGCGGCGAACGATCTCCGGGTCCTTCTGATCGATTCTGATCCCCAGGGGAATTCCACCACTGGGCTGGGAATCGCCAAGGGCCCCGAACGCCTGACGGTCTACGATGTCCTCCTCGGAACCTCATCCATCGCGGAGGCGCGCGTAGCGACGGAATGCGATGGCCTGGCCGTTGTACCGGCCGATAAGAACCTCGTCGCGGCCAATATTGAACTCGTCGAGGAGCCCGAACGAGAGTCCCGGCTCCGCGGCAAGATCGAAGCGATTCGCAATGAGTACGATTTCATCCTCATCGACTGCCCGCCGGCCCTCGATCTGTTGACCCTGAACGCCCTGGTCGCCGCCGACTCCGTCCTGATACCGATTCAGTGCGAGTTCTTCGCCCTGGAAGGGATATCGCAGTTGATCGACACCGTCGACCGGATCCGGGACTCATTCGGGCACAACCTCCGGGTCGAAGGGGTCCTGCTCACGATGTACGACGACCGAACCAACCTGACGCGACAGGTTGCGGAGGACCTGAAGGAATTCTTCGGCGACGAGGTCTTCAAGACTGTCATCCCACGCAGCATCCGCCTAGCCGAGGCGCCCAGCTTCGGAAAGCCCATCCTGCTGTACGATGTCCGGTCCAAGGCCGCCGAGTCGTATATCAAACTCGCCAAGGAGATTCTCGCCAATGAACAGCGGACCCGACAAGTCCCGCAAAGCGCTGGGTAAGGGACTGTCCGCGCTGTTGCCCTCGCGCGCTACCGCCGCCGCGCCGGCGGAGGCCCCTCTCCCGGTCGCTCCCACCTCGCCGACGGAACTGCCCCTCGAGGCGATCGTTCCGAACCCGTCCCAGCCCCGGACGCATTTTCAGCCGGAACGCCTTGAGGAATTGGCGCAATCCATCAGGGCCAATGGAATAATCCAGCCCCTGATCGTTCGCAAGCACGGCGATAAGTACGAACTGGTCGCCGGCGAGCGCCGATGGCGGGCCGCCCGAATCGCCGGGCTGGCTATCGTGCCGGTCGTGGTCCAGGACTTCGCGGAGGACCGGCTCCTCGAGCTCGCCCTCATCGAGAATATCCAGCGCGAAGACCTCAACCCCATGGAGACCGCCCACGCCTTCGACCGGTTGGTGCGGGAACTCGGCCTGAGCCACGACGAAATCGGTCGCCGAACCGGTAAGGATCGCTCCAGCATCACCAACTCCCTGCGCCTGCTCCGTCTTCCGGACGCGGTGCAGCGGCTGGTGGCCGAGGGAACCCTCCCGATGGGCCACGCCCGCGCCATCCTCGCCATTCAGGACCCCGACGCCCAAACGCAGATCGCCGGCAAGGCCGCCGCCCAGAATCTAACCACGCGCCAGGTGGAAGCCCTGGTCCGCCAGATCACCGAACCGAAGCGCGACGCGGCGGACCCCCAGAAGGCCGCTCGCGAGGACCCCAACGTTCGAGCGGCCATCGACGAACTCCAACGCGTGCTGGGCACCCGGGTCCGCATCGTGGCGGCGGATTCCAAGCGCGGCCGAATCGAAATCGACTATTTCTCGCAGGATGAATTGCACCGCATCTATTCGGCGATTGTGAAGGAGTGAGGCGGGAGGGATCTGGTGCCGGCGGCTGGAGTTGAACCAGCGACCTACGGATTATGAGACCGTCGCTCTAACCACCTGAGCTACACCGGCACGGCACTTACCAGCCTATCGACGCCGGAACCTCCCTGTCAACCGGGCCCGGCGATGGGCCCCGAAACCCGCCGCTACATACTATCGAATCTCCTATTGACAACCTAAAAAAACAGGCGCATATTTTTACCAGAGAGTGATAGGAATTCATCACTCTTTAATCTGCAAGGTAGGAGGAAGTCCATAGACCAAGACCACAGCCTTGGGTGGCTACCGGCTTTCTGAACCGTATCTCGCACGCCAAACGTTTAAGCGCACCGATTGGGTGCGGCTAGCGGAGCCTAACCGCAATGTACGCGAGCGAATGTGGACAGGAGTTGGCGGCCACCCTTATTAGTTTTTGGACTCCCCAATTTGACACCCCCTCGGAACCTCCGTTAGATTTGCTGTAGTGTCCGTAATCGAGTTCAGCCACGTCTCCAAGAGCTACTCGATCTATCGCTCCCCGGCCGACCGCCTCAAAGAAGTCCTCACCCTGAACCGCCGCAGCTTCCACCGCGACTTTTGGGCCCTCCGCGACCTCTCCTTCGACGTCCGCCGCGGCGAAACCTTCTGCATCGTGGGCGAAAACGGGTGCGGGAAGAGCACTTTGCTGCAGATTGTGGCCGGTATCCTGCAGCCGTCGGGGGGGCAAGTTGCCGTTAAAGGCCGTGTTTCCGCGCTGTTAGAGCTGGGGGCGGGGTTCAACCCGGAGTTCTCGGGGCGCGACAATGTGTATCTAAACGGCGCAATTTTGGGCTATTCGCGTGCAGAAATGGACCAAAAATACACCGAAATTCGCGAGTTTGCGGAGATCGGGGACTTCATACACCAGCCGGTGAAGACCTACTCGAGCGGGATGCTGGTCCGGCTGGCCTTCGCCGTGGCCATCCATGTCGACCCGGAGATCCTGCTGGTGGACGAGGCCCTGGCGGTGGGCGACGTCTACTTCCGGCAGCGCTGCATGCGGAAAGTGCACGAGCTGAGGGCGAGGGGGATCACGATCCTGTTCGTCTCCCACGCCACGGCCGACGTCAAGGCGCTGGGCGACCGGGCGATGTGGCTCGACCACGGCAAGCTCAGGCAGATCGGGGACACCGAGAAGGTGGTCACCGAATATCTGGTGGCCATGTCACAAAAGGACTCGGACTACCTGGAGCATCACAAGGAGCCGGAGGTGGAGCGAGCGCCGGTGACCGCGCCGGAGGTGGTCCATACGCTGCCGAACCAGGACCGGCGGTTCGGAGACGGGCGGGCGGAGGTGCTGGGAATCCAGATCCTCGACGCTCGCGGGCGGCCGATTGGAGCGCTGGAACCGGACACGTCGATTATTGTGCGCGTGAGCGTACGGGCGAAGGCGAATCTGCCGCTGCCGATTGTCGGATTCATGATGCGAAACCACCTGGGCATGGACTTCGCCGGGACGAACACGGCGCGGGAGGGATACCAGATTCCGGGGATGCGCCAGGACGACGTCCATACCGTCGACTTCCACCTGGACCTGCCGACGCTCTACGCCAGCACGTTCTCCTTTTCGCCGGCCATCGCCGATGGGACGCTTGACGGTTATGCCATCTGCGACTGGGTGGACCACGCCGTCGCGCTACCCATGATGCGAACCGAGGCGCCCATCTACGGCCATATCCACCTGCGCTGCCGGGTGGAACTCGACGCCCGCCTGAACGCCGACCAACCGGTGGTGAGCCGTGCTTGAGTTCACCGGCGAGAGGGTGGTCCCCGGGCAGGTGGAGCAGGACCTGTGGAACGAGCACGTCTCCCGCTACGCCTTCGCGGCCCGGTTCGCTATGGGGAAACGGGCGCTCGACCTGGGCTGTGGCGCCGGATACGGGGCGGCCGAACTGAGCCGGACGGCGCGCCAGGTGGTGGGCGTAGACCTGGATCCGGCGGCGGCGTTGTATGCGGCCCGCACCTTCCCGGTGGAGCGATTGCGGTTTGTCGCGGCGTCGGCCAGCGCCGTGCCCTTCGCGCGGGCGACGTTCGAGCTGGTGACCGCGTTCGAGGTGATCGAACACCTGACCGACTGGGCGGAACTGATCGCCGAGGCTCGCCGGGTGCTGACGCCGGACGGCGTCTTCATCGTCTCGACGCCCAACAAGGCCTACTACACGGCCTCCCGGGGAGCCGAGGGCAGCAATCCGTACCACGTCCATGAGTTCGAGTTCGCGGAGTTCCGGGACGCTCTGCTCAGGGTCTTCCCGAACGTCGGGATGCTGCTGCAAAATCGGTCGGAGGCCTTCGTCTTCCATCCGCCCAAGACCTACGCGGACGTGACGGCGCGCATCGACTCGAGCGGAGGACTGGCGACCGAGGCCCATTTCTTCGTCGCGGTCTGTTCGGCGGATCCGCCTCCCACGCAATCGTTCGTCTACGTTCCACGGGCCGCCAACGTGCTCGCGGAACGGGAGCGGCATATTGCGATGCTCGAAAGCGACCTGGGCGAAACCAAAGAGGCCCTGGCGGGATTGCATGCCGCGCATCAGAAGCAGACCGGGCATCTGGAAGATCAGAACCGCTGGGCCATGGAGCTGGAAGCCGCTCTGCAGAACTCGCAGAAGCGCGTGGTGGAACTTCAGGACGCCTACGCCGATGAACAGCGGCGGGCCATGGAGGCGGTGAACGCCTACGAGAAACAGGTCCGCGGGCTTCAAGACGAGGGCGAGGCCAAGACGCGGTGGGCGCTCGAAACCGAACGGCGATTGACGGCCGAAATCGAGAGGCTCAAAGCGCAACTGGGTGAGGTCATCGCGCTGAAGGAATCCGTCGAGGCGGCTTTCGAGGAGAGGACGCGGTGGGCGCTCCAACTGAAAGCCCAGCTAGAGGCGGCCGAAGGGAAGTTGGCCGGGGCCCAGGCCTCGCGCTGGGTCAAAACAGGACGCCTGTTCGGAATCGGGCCTGAACTGTGACGCCTGTCCCGAAAACGCACACCCGAGCCGCCCGACCCCGCTCGTAAACCATTGATTCCAAGTGGCGAATCGTGTGGTGCGAGACGTGCCCGCACCCTCGGGCCAGGACTCCAGCATGAAACGCCGCATCCTGCTTTCGCTGATCCTTGCCGCCGGAGCCACCGCTGTGCACGCGCGGCCCAAGGCGGAACCTGTCGAGGCCGTCGACACCGAGCAGACCATCTTCGCCTCCGGCGGGATTGTCGAACTGAAAGACAGCATCGGGAACGTTCAGGTGGAAGGGTGGGAACGTTCGGAAGTACTCGTGACGGTTACCAAGTCGGCCGTGGAACGAACCGAGGGCGAATTGGACCGCATCGTGGTGGCGGCCGAGCGCCGCGGACCGGACCATCTGGTGATCACCACCCGGCAGCCGCTGCGGCATCGCGCCGACGTCCGGTTGTCCTATGTGATTCACGTGCCACGGCAGACCAAGCTGGTGATCGCGCACGACCGGGGCGACATAGAGGTGCGCAACGTTAGCGCCAACATGCATGTTTCCAACAGGATGGGGCGGATCGACCTGAGCCTTCCCCAAAACGAACGGTACGCCATCGACGCCAAGACGCACTTCGGGCGGGTGGCTTCGGAGTGGGACGACCGTCACTATTCGCCGGATGAACTGGCGCCTGTACGGCTATTGCTGAGGGTTGGAACGGGAGATATCACGCTGCGGCGTGCGCGGCACGGCTGAGGGGTGAGCGTCAGGCGATTCCGGCGAGTTTCATCTCGCGATTGACGCGGCGCATGGCGCGGACGCCGATCAGGTCCGCCACCTTCCCCAACAGGTCCGGAATGTCCTCCGGCTTAATCAGCACGCGCTCGGTCCGCTTCACTTCAGAGTTCTTTTCAGTGGTCAACAGAGCGGTGGCCGGCTTGTACTTCATCATCCGGGCGTGAGCCAAAACCTTAAGCCCGGCGTCCGGAGACTCCATCTGCAAGTCGCTCAAAACCAGTTCGTATTCCTGCTCGTCCAGCTTGCTGACGGCTTCGGCGGCGGAGGCGGCGCAGTCTACGGTATAACCGCTCAACTCCAGTACGGTCTTCAAGGTCAGACGTGACGCGGGGTCGTCGTCCACCAACAACACTTTGGCGAAATCGAAGTCCATTCTGAGAGTCTCGCGCTGCACCGGCCTACGGATTGTCACCCTTGTCTCGTCACGCTTAGTTTAACCGGAAAATGGCGAATTTGATCCGCCAAAATGCGGGGATTCAGTCCGGTAAGTAATAGCGGCTCCCAGGCGAAGGGAGAAGTAGTTTATTCTGAATGGGTTAACAGCCTAGGCGGGGCCTCGGTCGAACACCCTAGCGAAGATCGCCGATACGTTTCCCAGTTGCCTTTCAAGGGAAAAGGTGTATTGCAACTGTTGTACATCCAAGTACTGCCGAATCCGCTCGTCGCCCTCCACCGCACCCCGGAAATCCCCCTCATTCTCCCAGGCTTGCATGGCGTGGCCCTGCACCAGACGGTAGGCCTCCTCACGGAGCATGCCGGCGGCGGCCAGGTCGAGCAGGAGCTGGCCGGAGAAGACCAGACCGCGGGTGGAATCGAGGTTGCGGCGCATGCGCTCGGGGTGGACCCGCATTCCGTCCACGAGCCAAATGGTCTTGGCGAGGAGGTAGTCGACCAGGATGGTGGAATCGGGCAGGATGACCCTCTCCACCGAGGAATGAGAGATATCCCGCTCGTGCCACAGGGCGATATCCTCGAAGGCGGCCTGAACGTTCGATCGCACCACGCGGGCCAGGCCGCAGATCTGTTCGCTGGTGACCGGGTTCCGCTTGTGGGGCATGGCGGAGCTGCCCTTCTGGGAACTGGAGAAGGGCTCCTCGGCCTCCCGGACCTCGGTGCGCTGGAGGTGGCGAACTTCGAGCGCGATCTTTTCGCACAGCGCGGCCACCAGGGCCAGGGCGGAGACGAAATTGGCGTGCCGGTCGCGCGAGATCACCTGGGAGGCGATGGGCGCGGGCTTCAGGCCGAGCTTCGCGCAGATGCGCTCCTCGGCCTGGGGGCCGATGTGGCCAAATGTGCCGACCGCGCCGGAGATCTTGCCGACGCGCATCTCTTCGGCGGCGGCGCGCAGGCGGTCGAGCGAGCGAACGGCCTCGTCGTACCATAGCGCCACCTTGAGACCGAAGGTGATGGGCTCGGCGTGGACGCCGTGGGTGCGACCGATCTGCACGGCGTCCTTGAACTCGAAAGCCCGGCGTTTGAGGACGGCGATCAGGGACTCCAGAGCCGTTACGATCAGGGCGGAGGACTCCTTCACCAGAAGCGCCTGGGCGGTGTCCACCACGTCGTTCGACGTCAGGCCGTAGTGGAACCAGCGGGAGGCGTCGCCGTGACCGGCCGCCTTCATCGACTCGGCGATGGCGGTGGTGAAGGCGATGACGTCGTGGCGGACCTCACGCTCGATTTCGTTGATGCGCTCGACGCTGAAGCTCGAGTGCTCGCGGAGGGCGCGGGCGGCCTCCAACGGGACGTCGCCCAGTTCGGCCAGCGCTTCGGAGGCGGCCAGTTCGACCTCACGCCATTGGCGGAAACGGTTCTCTTCGCTCCAGACCCGGCCCATCTCCGGGCGGGTGTAACGGGCAATCATCTCTCGTGGTTTCTCCTGGCGGACCCATGCCGCCGGCAATCTAATACAAAAACGCTTCCGACGGCTTGCGCCCGCCCGCGATGACCAGCCGGGTGAACAGGAGCCGTCCGTCCAGAGCCTGGGTGGCCATCAGGCGCACGATCTCCGGGTGATTGTTGTTCTCGCTGAGGTGGCCCAGAATCAACGTGCTGACCGAGCTGTCGAGATCCTTACGAATAAAGTCGCAGGCCACTTCGTTCGACAGGTGACCCTTGCGCCCCATCACGCGCTGCTTCACCGACCAGGGGTAGGGGCCCACCTTCAACATGTCCAGATCGTGATTCGATTCGAGCATCAACAGGTCCGACCCGCGCAGATGCATCTTGACGCTGTCGGGCATGTAGCCTAAGTCCGTAACGAAGCCGACCTTCACGCCGTGGGCCCGGATGCCCAAGCCCACCGGATCGATGGCGTCGTGCGGGATGGTGAAGGTGTCGACGTCGATGTCGCCGATGGCGAGCCGGGCGCCGGCCTGGAAATGCTCGATGGACGGCGTGAACTCGCCCCAGTCGATGGCGGGCGCGGTGAGTCGGGATAGATACAGGGGCAGGGAACGGCCGCCGCGATGATAGTGGCGGGCGATGGAGGCGAGGCCCGAGACGTGATCGGTGTGCTCGTGCGTGACGACGATGCCGGTGAGGGCTTCGGGATCCTCTCCGATGTCGCGCAGGCGCTGGAAGGTCTCCCTGCGGCTGAGTCCGGCGTCCACGAGGATGCGCGTACGGTCCGTGCCGATGAACGTGCAGTTACCCGAGCTTGAACTGGCCAGAACGCAGACCTTGACTATGGACAGCCTCCCAGAAATTCCCGGTCCAGAAATTCCAGGTTAGGATATGCTCCGGCTGGTGTCCAGCAAAGAGTGGCCTTGGGCGCGCTATTGCTCGAGATAGGTGTAGCCGTTCAGCCCTTCCTCGTAAAAGCGCAGCAGGCGGCCCGATTCCTCATAGCCGATCTTGCCCTCGCGCAGGGCGGTTTCGACGTCCACGCGGAACTCTTCGAGCAGAGCCTTGGCGTTGAACTGCACGTAGTCGAGCACCTCTCGCACGGTGTCGCCACGCACCACCGTGTTCAAGATTACTTCGTTGTTCTCGCCGAGCGTGACGTGCACGGCGTTGGTGTCGCCGAACAGGTTGTGCAGGTCGCCCAGGATCTCCTGATAGGCGCCCACCAGGAACGCCGCTAGAATATACGGCCCGCCGTTCAGAGGGTGCAGCGGCAGGGTGCGCTTCACGTCGCGACGGTCGATGAACTGGTCGATCTTACCGTCGGAGTCGCAGGAGATGTCGCCGATGATGCCGTGATGGTAGGGCTCCTCGTCCAGCCGGTGGATGGGCATGATGGGGAACAACTGCTTCACGGCCCAACTGTCGGGCATGGACTGGAACAGCGAGAAATTACAGAAATAGGTCTCTGACAGGAGACTGTCGAGGGGTTCGAGCTCTTCGGGATAGGGCTCCAGGTCCTTGGCCATGCGCTGGATGCGGCGGCAGATGGCCCAGTAGATAGTCTCCGCCGTGCTGCGCTGCTGCAGCGGGAGATAGCCGAGGCTGAACAGGTTCAGGGCCGAGTCGAGCGCCTGCTGCGCGTCGTGAAACGCCTCGAGCAGGTTCTTCGAGCTGAGCCCCTTGTAGGTTTCAAGCAGATCGAACAGCGGCTGTTCCACTTCGTCCGACAGCTCCCGGGGCACTTCCTGCTCGCCGAAGCCGGTGACGCCCAACACGTTGAACACCAGCACGCTGTGATACGCGGCGATGGCGCGGCCGCTTTCCGAGATGATGGTCGGGTGCGGCACTTCGGCTTCGTCGCACACCTGCTGGATGTGATAGACGACGTCGTTGGCGTACTCCTGCAAGGTGTAGTTGACGCTCGATTCGAAGTCGGTCTGGGAGCCGTCGTAATCGATGCCGAGTCCGCCGCCCACGTCCATGAACTGGAGGCCCGCGCCGGCGCGCTTCATTTCGACGTAGACGCGCACCGCCTCAGTAACAGCGCCCTTGATCTGGCGGATGTTGGTGATCTGGCTGCCCAGGTGGAAGTGCAGCAACTGGAGGCAATCCTCCATGCCGACGGCCTTCAACTGCTCGAGCACGCGCAGGGCTTCGGTGATGGTCAGGCCGAACTTGGAGCGGTAGCCGCCCGAGCTCTTCCAGCGGCCGGAGCCGCGGCTGGCGAGCTTGGCGCGCACGCCGATGACGGGGCGAACGCCGACCTTCTGCGAGTGCTTCAGGATGAGATCGAGCTCAGTGAACTTTTCGACGACGGGGATGATCTGGCGGCCCACCTTCTTGGCGAGCATGGCCAGTTCAATATACTCGTCGTCCTTGAAGCCGTTGCAGATGATGGGCGTGTGGTTGTCGGCGATGGCCATGACGGCCAGCAGTTCGGGCTTGGAGCCGGCCTCGAGACCGAAGCCGTAGGGGCGTCCGAAGTTGAACACCTCCTCCACCACCTGGCGCTGCTGGTTCACCTTGATGGGGAACACGCAGCGGTAGCCGCCCTTGTAGCCGTGCTCGGCGATGGAGTCCTGAAAGGCCTGGTGCATTTCGCCGAGGCGGTGCTTCAGGATGTCGGCGAACCGGATGAGGATGGGGAGATAGATGCCGCGGAGTTCGAGCTTTTCGACGAGCTCCATCAGGTCGATGGAGCGAGCGGCGTCCTTGGTGGGATGCACAAGGACGTGGCCGTTGTCGCCCACCGAGAAGTAGCCCTTGCCCCAGGCGGCGACGTCGTAGAGTTCCGCGGCGTCGGCGGTGGTCCACCGCTCCGCGGGTTCGCGAACCGGTGCGTTATCGACAAGTTTGACGGTCAACGCTTCCCCTCCCACTTGAGAATGCTGGCCGGCATCGGCACACCGGTGGCGTCGCGGCCGCAAATCGAAATTTCAGTGTCCTTCGAATTCGGCGCGGCGGCAAGTGAAAAAAACTGACGCGGAGTTGTAACACGGCGCCGGCGCGCGCGGCCGGACAACGCGACTACAATGAACGCATGACGCTTGGCGGGAAAACGGCGCTGGTGACGGGCGCTAGCAAGGGAGTGGGGAAGGGCATCGCGCTCGAGTTGGCGCGGGAAGGCTGCGACGTGGCGGTGAATTACAACTCCGATCGGGCGGGGGCCGAAGCCACGGCGACCGAGATCGAGGCGATGGGCCGGCGCGCGATGGTGGTGCGGGCCAATGTGGGGTCGTCGGCCGATGTCGAGCGCATGTTTGAAGAAACGCTGGGACGGTTTCCGCGGCTGGACGTGCTGGTGAACAACGCGGGCGTGCAAACGTGGAAGACGCTGCTGGAGCTCGAAGAGGCCGAGTGGGACCGGGTGATCGATACGAACCTGAAGGGGTGCTTTCTGTGCACGCAGCGGGCGGCCCGGCATATGAAGGACGCAGGCGGCGGAGCGATCGTCAACATCGGTTCGGGGTCGAACAAGATGCCGTTTCCGAACCTGGTGGATTACACGTCGAGCAAGGGCGGCATCGAGATGTTCACGCGCGTGGCGGGCGTCGAGCTGGGGCCCTACGGGATCCGCGTGAATTGCGTGGCGCCGGGGGCGGTGGAGATCGAACGGACCAAGCTGGAGGCGGGGGATTACGGGGCGACGTGGGCGAATCTGACTCCGCTGAAGAGGGTGGGGCTGCCGTCGGATGTGGGTAAGGCGGTGGCGTTCCTGGCGAGCAACGCCGCGGCGTTTGTCACCTGCCAGACGTTGTGGGTGGACGGCGGGCTGTTCAGCAAGCCGCAGTGGCCCTATAGCTAAGGGCGCGGCGGGCTACCAGAACAGGAAGCTTTCCTCGTCGCAGACGAGCACGATGGGCGCTCCGCCGGTGGAGATGGAGCGGGCGTGCTCGAGCACCTGCTTGCAGCCTTCCGAATCCATGCAGGCGGTGAGCGTTTTCAGGTCGGAGAAGTGCGCCTCTTCAATGCGGTAGGTGCGGGTTTGCCCGAGCGGGGAACTGACGATCCGGGAGGCGACAAAACGGTTGAGGCCGGCCAACTTGGCCTCGATCATCGGCAGGCGGGAGTCCTTGTAGGCCTGCTCGAAGGCGTTCTCGTTTTGCGGCCGCGGAAATATCACCACGAGTTTTGCGGTCGCCATTCATGAGCCTCTCATCGGTCCTTGGCGTTACCCGTCAGAAACTCAACCGCAGTCGATTCCGACCGGGGGCGCGTATATTCCCTTTTCTTGCCAAGGGGTATAGCGCTATGAGCAATCCGCATGAGAATCTATGGCCGCACAACGGATAATAACACCACGATACGGAAGATTCACTGCTCCCGGCACACCTCCACGTTTCAAGCTTACTTCAAGTTGAAACATATCGTGAGGGAGATGTTTGAAGCTTTGCGGGGGGCGCGGATGATATTGTGCGTGTATCGGCGCCAGGGGCGGCCATCGGACGAAGGCCGTATTGCCGATGCCGGGTGAGGGGGATACATTCGACGATGGTCAGAGAGAGGGCAGCACTGCTCGGATCACAGCCACACGCCGCCCAAAACTGCGTCGCCGTCGTCGACGACGACCCGTCGGTGCGGAAAGGTGTGTCCAGGCTGCTGCGGCTGTGCGGATTCGACGTCGCGGAGTACCATTCCGGAGAATCGTTTCTGAGCACGGCGGATGCGTCGCGGCTGGCGTGCGTGCTGCTGGACATCCACCTGGGCGGGCTTACCGGCATCGAGGTGAAAGCGGAGTTGGCGCGGACCGGCTCCACGCTGCCGGTGATCTTCATGACAGCGGACGAAGAGACCGCGGCCCGCGTGGCGCCGTGCCTGACCAAGCCCTTCACCAAACTGCAATTGCTATCGTTAATTGACGAGGTCTTTCGAACTCAATGACGGAATCGGCCCCCATGGTGTTCGTCGTGGACGACGACCCATCGATGCTCAGGGCTCTTGAGAGGATGCTGCGGACTTCCGGCCACTCCGCCGAGGTTTACGCTTCTCCGGGCGCGTTCCTGGCCAGGCCTCGCTATCCCGGACCCGCCTGTCTGATTACGGATCTCCGCATGCCGGGGATGTCCGGGTTGGAGTTGCAGCAGGCGCTGCTGGCGTCCGGCTACCGGATTCCGATCATCTTCATCAGCGGTCATGGCGACATTCCCACCACGGTGAAGGCGGTGAAGGCGGTTCTGCCCAAGCCGTTTGCGCGTGAAGAACTGCTGGCGTCGGTGGAGTCGGCGCTGCGATACCATCGCGAGGCGCTGGCGGAACAGGCGGCGAATGACGAACGGCGGTCGAAGTTCGCGCTGCTGACCCCACGGGAGCAGGAGGTCTGCGTGCTGGTGGGCCGGGGGTTGCTGAACAAGCAGATCGCGGCGGAGTTGGGCGCCGCGGAGAAGACCATCAAGGTGCACCGGGCGCGGGTGATGGCGAAGCTCGCCGTGGGGTCGGTGGCGGAGCTGGTGGACCTGTTGCGGGAAATCGGCGAACGATAGGAGCTCCAGTGATCCGGTGACATCGCGAGCCAAGCGCTGGGAACCCGCGGATCGCCTGGCGTCCGTTCGAGGATCTTGCGCAGGCGGCCGCGGTTTGCCGTCGCGCCGGCGTCCGGCGTGGAGCCTCGCGATCACCGCCGCCCTGTTGTTCCAGTTGGCCGCGCCCAGCGCCAACGCGCAGGTGAAGCACGTAATGCTGCTGCTCGGCGCGCCGCTGTCCTGGCCCGTTTCAGCCACCGCCATCGAGCAGATGCAGACGGCGCTCAGCCGCCGGTATCCGGCGCGCGGCTTCGTCATACCTGAGTCGGTGGCGCCCACCTCGCCAGATAAGCCCTTTTCCGATCGCGTGGAGCCGTGGTTCCGCGCCAAGTACGCGGGCCAGCGGATGGACGCGCTGGTGGCCGTAACGGAGCCCGCGGTCCGGTTCGCCTACGCTGCGAGAAAGGAGCTGTGGCCCGGCGCTCCGGTGATCGCCGTAACCAGTCAGGGCTCGCGGGGGCCGCGCGAACCGTTGACCACGGACCTGACCATCCCTTCGCCGGCGACGCTCGGGTTGGACGCGGCGCTTAAACTGTTTCCCGGCGTGCGGCGCGTGGCGTTCGTCGGAGGAACGGGAGTTTCGGACCGGCAACTGAACGCACCGTACCTGGAGCAGCTTCGAGCGGCTGGAGGCTCCGTGGACGTGGTGGACCTGACGGGCATGCCGTTTTCAGAGACGCAGCTGCGGCTGGCGACGCTCGACCGCGCGAGCATCGTCATGGTGGGATCGGTGCTGTTTGACAGCGACGGCCGGCAGTTCACCCTGGGAGACGCGGTGAAGGCGCTCGAGCCGTACAGCCGGGCGCCGATGATCGCGCCGAATACGGGGGCTTTCGGGCAGGGGATCGTCGGCGGCCCGCTGATTCAGTTCGACGTCACGGCGGTGGAGGCGGCGGAAATCACGGCGCGGGTGCTGGGCGGCGAGAGTCCGGACGCGATCGGGCAGGTGCGGAGCCAGTCGGTCGCATATCTGTATGACTGGCGCCAATTGAAGAAGTGGAAGATACCGGAGAAGCGCCTGCCGCCCGGCGCCATCGTGAAGTTCCGCGACTCGACGATGTTTGACCGCTATCGGGCGGCGATCGTGGCGGCCGGCGTCACGCTGCTGTTGCAGGCGGCGCTGATCGCGGGATTGCTGATCGAGCGACGGCGACGGCGGCGGTCCCAACGGCTGCTCGCCGACCGGCTGGCGTTTGAGAAGCTGACGGCCGACATTTCGGCGACGCTGAACGGCATCGACGCGGATCGTGTGAACGCGACGCTGCCGGCCGCGCTCGAGAAAATCGGGCGCACGCTGTCTGCCGACACCGCTTCGTTGACGATCCTCAAGCCGAAGCGGAACGTGCGGTGGCTGCGCTGGCTGTCGGAGGATGTCCCGGACGATTTCGACCTTCCGCTCGAGAGGATCCCGCACCTGGTGAAGCAGGCCTACGCGCTGAAGCCCGTGATCCTGAGCGATATCCGCGAACTGCCGGAGACGGCGTCGCTCGATCGGGAGACGCTGGCGATCGCCGGGATACGGTCCCTGTTGATCGTCCCCATCCAGTTGAAGGACCAGGTGCTCGGGATGCTCGCTCTGTCGACGTTCAAACGGGCCTACCGCTGGGACGTCGAGGTGGTGGCGCGCGTGAACACGCTGGCCGAGATCCTGTGCGGGACGGTGGCGCGGCAGGAGGCGGAATTCGCCATGCGGGCGAGCGAGGCGCTGAAGGAAGCGGTGATGTCGTCGCTCAGCGGCTACGTGGTGATCGCCAATCGAGACGGGACCGTACTCGGGATGAACGCGGGATTCAACCAGATTCGCGAATCCTGGCATCCGGCGGTGTTTCCCGCCGTGGAGGTGAACGCCAGCTACCCGCGGGCGTGGTCGCGCGGCTGCTACTCAAACGGGGACGAATCGCAAAGGGTGTCGCAGGCCGTGCGGGAGGTGCTTTCGGGCGAGCGCGGGTCGGCGATTACGGAATGCCGCTTCCGTTCGGGGTATGGCGACCACTGGCTGGAGATCCACGCGCAACGACTGGAGCGGCCCGAAGGCGGCGCCGTGATCACGCATTTCGACATCACGGCGCGCAAGCGGACGGAACTCGAGGCGGCGCGCAACCTGGGCGAGATCTCGCACCTGAACCGCATAGGGGCGATGGGCGAGATGGCGGCGTCGCTCGCGCATGAGCTCAACCAGCCGCTGGCCGCGATTGTCGCCAACGCCGAGGCTGGAGCGTACGTGCTGGCCAACTCCGAGCCCGATCTGGAGGAGGCCAAGGCCGCCCTCGCCGATATCATCGAGGACGGCAAGCGCGCCGGCGAGGTGATCCGCAATATGCGGGCGCTACTGCGTAAGGGCAGCGCCGAGCGGCTGAGCATCGACCTGAACACGATCGCCGCCGACACGGTGCGACTGGTTCGGCACAGCGCGCTGCTCGCGCGCGTGCAGTTGCGGCACGAGCTGACGCCGCGCGTTCCACAGGTCACCGCCGATCCCATTCAGGTGCAGCAGGTGGTGCTGAACCTGGTGGCCAACGCCATCGATGCGCTGATGACGGTGCCCGAGGAACGGCGGCGGCTGGTGATCCGAACCGTGGCGATGGACAGTCCGGCGGGCGTGCGGCTGGATGTCGAAGACAGCGGCCCGGGCATCCCGGACAGTCGCCGCGCCACGGTGTTTCAGCCGTTTTTCACCACCAAGGACAACGGGTTGGGGGTCGGGCTGTCGGTCAGCCGCTCGATCATCGAATCGCACCACGGGCGCATCTGGGTGGACAATCGGGAATCGGGCGGCGCCGTGTTCCGCTTCTTCCTGCCGGCCGACCGCGATGTCGATCCGATCGGGCTCTCGGCGGATTGAAGCCGGTACACTGGTCGTAGCGCTATGTCCGCCCAAGTGGCTCAATCCGCACTGAACGTGCCGCATTCCCGGATCCGGGAGCTCGCCGAAATCGCCATGTCCATGGATGGCGTCTACAAGTTGTACTTCGGCGAATCGAACCTGCCGACGCCCGACTACATCAAGCGCGCGGCGCAGAAGGCCATGGCCGACGGGTTCACCTTCTACACGGAGAACGCCGGGATGCCGTCGACGCGCAAGGCGCTGGCGCGGTTCTACAGCGAGATTCACGGCGTGGAGATCGATCCTTCCACGGAGATCGTGGTGACGTGCAGCGGCGTGCAGGCGTTGAACGTGGGCATCCGCTGCCTGCTCGACCCGGGCGATGAGGCGATCGTGCTGACGCCGGCGTGGCCCAACGGATCGGCGATCGTGCAGATGGCGAACGCGGTGGTGAAGCAGATTCCGCACGTTCTCGCTGGCGGGCGCTATACGGTGGACTTCGACGCGATTGAAGCCGCCGTGACGCCGCGCACGCGCATGCTGCTGTACACGTCGCCGTCGAATCCGCTGGGTTGGACGGCCTCGAGCGACGAACAGGACCGGTTGCTCGACTTCGCGCGGCGCCACGGAATCTGGCTGATGGCCGATGAGGTGTACGAGCGGCTGTACTATCCGGACCTGCCGCCCAAGGCGAAGCCGCCGGAGAAACTGACCGCGCCCAGCATCCTGAAGAAGGCCACGCGCCAGGACGCGGTGATCGTGGCGCAGTCCTTTTCGAAGGCCTATTGCATGACGGGCTGGCGGCTGGGGTGGCTGGTGGCTCGCAAGGACGTCGCCGCGCGCGCGACCCAGCTCAACGAGTTCATCATTTCGCACGCGCCGAGCTTCGCGCAGCGGGCCGGCGAAACGGCGCTGCTGTGGGGAGAGGCGGCGGTGCGCGAGATGGTGGTCCGGCTGCGGGAGAACCGCGATTTCTGCATGTCGGTGCTGGCCAAGACCAAGGGCGTCACGCTGCCCAAGCCCGAGGGCGCGTTCTACCTGTTCCCGAAAATCGAAGGCGTCACGGATTCCTTCGCCTTCTGCAAGCAACTGCTGATGGAGACCAATGTCGGCATCGCGCCGGGCGTGGCGTTCGGTGCGGGCGGCGAGGGTTCGGTGCGCATCTGCTACGCGGCCGAGAAATCGATCCTCGAGCAGGCGATGGCTCGCCTGAAGCTCTTTATCGAATCGCGGAGGTAATGATGGCGCGGCGCTGCGGACTCCTGTTGACCGCGATCGCCGCCATCGCGACCGCGGCCGGCGATCCGTTCATCGGAGCCTGGCGGCTGAATCACGCCCGAAGCAGCATCAAGGGGAATGTGGTGCGAATTCAGGTAGCGCGCGACGGGCTCTACCGATTCATCACCGGCGGAGACATCGAGATCTCCTGCACCATGGACGGGCGCGACCGGCGCACGCCGACGGGCCTGGTGATGAACTGCCGCAAGCTGAGCGAGCGCACCTATGTCACCACCGTCCGCGACGGCAAGCGCGTGCGTTCGTCAGCCACCTGGCAACTGGCGCCCAACGGACGTTCGATGATCGTGGTGAATCATGTCTATCGCCCGGACGGGCAGGAGCGCGACGATCGCGCGTTTGTCGAACGGCTGTCGGGCGGCGCCGGACTGGCGGGCGAATGGCAATCGACCAAGATTCTCGAAAGCGTTCCGGAGCGGTTCGAGATCCTGCCGTTCGGCGCCGAAGGGCACGCGATCCTCAGCCCGGCGCAGAAGACCACGTTGCGGATCCGTTACGACGGGCAGGCGTACACGATGCGCGGCCCGCTGGTGGCGGAGGGAGCGATGGTGACGGGGCGCAGGCCGGATCCGCGCCGGATTGAGCTGACCGAGGCGGCGCGGGGCAAGCTGCTGGGCCGTTCGACGATGGTGGTCTCCGAAGACGGACGAATTCTCACGCAGATTTACGATTCTCCGTATACCGATGGGCCCGCGACTTTCGTCTATGAGCGCGAAGCGCCGCAGGGCGCCTCGAGGAGACCACGGCGATGAATCGAACCCGGCGCGCATTCCTGCAACTTGGCGCCGGGGCGGCTGTGAACGGCGCGGTCGCGCCGGAGGGTCTGGATCTGCCGGATCCGCTGGTGGCGGAGGCCTATCGATGGGCGGCGGTGCGGAACGTGCTTGCCGCGGTGAACCCAAAGGTGTTTCCCGGCTACTTTTCGGTGTGCGCCGACGGCCGCGGATTCGGCTACGGCAACACCTACCCGTCGCTGGACGGACATCAGATGACCGACGCCCTGCTGTGGCTGGGCGCGGTGGAGGTCGCGAAACAGAACTGGGACTACGTGCGCGGGTTCCAGCGCGAGGACGGCGCCCTGCCCATCGCCATCCTGCCGACGCAGGCGGCCAAGCCGATCGGGCCCAAGGGATACACGGCGGAGGTTTCCGCCAACGGAGGCCTCTACCGGCACTGGGCGCCGGGCAATCCACTGGAGGCGCTGGCGGGTCCCACGTTCATCCAGAACGCCGACGCCATCTTCCGGCGG
Source organism: Acidobacteriota bacterium (assembly GCA_018268715.1). Lineage (GTDB taxonomy): Bacteria > Acidobacteriota > Terriglobia > Bryobacterales > Bryobacteraceae > TMP-7. Next base: position 360,478 of record JAFDVZ010000002.1, read on the forward strand.
ACCTACGATCGCGATTGGCTGGCGGCGCAGATGGGCGCGGTGAACCTGGCGGCGGACTTCCTGGCGGCGCTGGTGGATCGAAAGGGCGTCGTCCACGGGTCGGGCTATTACGTGGAGCGGCCCACGCGCTACGACGCGGACGGCGTCACGCAGCCGCACGCCATCGACGCGTTCCTGCGAGCGGCGGCGCTGAACCTGATTGTGGGGGCCGGGCGCGCGGCGGCCCGATACACGTCGCTCGCCGGACGCATACGGCGCGCTTTCGTAGAGACGTTCTGGGTAAGGGACCATTTCGCCGAATACCTGCACCCGAAGCGCGGTCTTGTCGATTCGCACGGCCTGAGCGACTCCAACTGGGCGGCGCTGGCCTTCGGCGCGGCGCTTCCGGAACAGGAGAAGCTGGTGTGGCCGCTGCTCGAGAACGAGCCGAAGTTCTGGTTTGGCGGCATGCCCACCGGAATCGCCACGGAACCCGAGGGGTATGAGGCATGGGAGTTCCTCTATCCCGATCGCATGGACCTGGCGGCGATGGGGCGCGTGTGGCATCTGGAGTGCGCCGCGCGAGCGCGCATGGGCGACGCCGATGGTCTGCTGCGCGCCGTCCGCCGGGTTTGCGAGACCGGTCGCGCCAACGGCTATTACTGGCGCGAACGCTACAACGAGAAGGGCGGCTACGGCGCGGAGAAATACTGCGAGTATCCCGCCAACCTGATCCGCATCGTGCAACGGTTCGTGCTGGGCGTGGAACTGCGCACCGATGGAACGCTGGCGCTTGGGCCCGCCGCGACGGAGGAATATTGGACCCAGGGATTCGGGCAGACCCTCGAATGGCGCGACCGGGTGCTCGAGTACCGCTTCGAGGCTGGCAAGCTGAGCGGCCGGTATCGAGGGCCGTCGCCGCTTGCGCTCAACGTCCGCCGTGCGCCTGGCGCGGCCTGGAAGTCCGCCACGCTGCATCCGGGCAAGCGGTTTTCGATCGGCCTGTAACGTGGTAGAGTAGCCGGATGCTGATTCGCCGCATTGGCGCCCCGCTGGTTTTCACCGCCGCATTGCTCGCAACGTCCTGCTCGCCTTCCGAAGCGCCCGACACTCGCGCGGCGGAGGCCGCCGCCATTCAAACGCTCGACGAACAATGGTCCGCAACGGCGGCCAGGAACGATCTGGACGGCACGGTGGCGTTCTACGCCTCGGACGCCGTTCTGCTCGGCCCCAACGCGCCCATCGCCAGGGACGCCAAGGCGATCCGCGAGGCATGGGCCGGAATGCTCGGACCGAACTCCGCAGTGTCCTGGAAGGTGACGAAGGTGGAGGTGGCGAAGTCGGGCGAGCTGGGCTACCTGTATGGGACCTATTCGCTGGCGATCAAGGACCCGAAGGCGCCGGTGAATGATACGGGCAAGATGCTGGAGGTCTGGAAGAAGCAGGCCGATGGCAAGTGGAAGTGCATCGTCGATACGTTCAACTCCGACCTGCCGGTTCCCGCGCCTCCGCCCGCCGGCAAGAAGTAGCTGACCCAACGCGCCGGCCGCGACGGGCATAGCATGGAAGCAGGCCAAATTCATGAGCACTCGCGCCCTCTTCCTACTGCTCGCATCGAGCGTGCTGTTTGCGGCCGGCAAGCCCAACGTCATCGTCGTCGACCAGGCCGGCCGCGGCCAATTCAAAACCGTCCAGGCCGCCATCGACTCCATCCCCGAGAACAACCACACGCGCGTCGTCATCGAGATCCGCAACGGCGTCTACCAGGAGCATCTGGGCCTCAAGAAGAACTTCGTCACCTTCCGCGGCCAGGATCGCAAGAAGACGCGCCTGGAATGGGAAGTCGACACGAGCGCGTGCCCCGCGCCGGACCGTAAGGAAGATCAGTGCGCCAGTTTCCTGGTGAACGCGAGCGATCTCCGCTTTGAGAACCTTACCGTGGAAAACCCGTCGCGCAAGCAGGGGGCCAAGGGCGTGGCGCTCTCCATCTCCGGCTCATCGACGAGGGTGGCCATCGTCAACGCGGACATCGTGGGCTACGGCGGGGACACGCTGGTGATGTCCTCGCGCGGGCTCTACTATCTGTCGAACGTGTACGTGTCGGGAACGTACCACATCATCGTGCCGCGGGCGCGGGCGTGGGTGGAGAACTCGAAGTTCTGGTGCCTGGGGCATCGCACCTGCCTGTTCAACGAGGGCATTATGAAGGAGTCCGACAAGCTGGTGATTAAGAACTCCACCATCGATGGACCCACGGAGTTCGGGCTTGGCTCCTATTTCCGCGACGCGGCCTGGTACTTTGTCGACGTCACGTTCGGCTCGAATCTGATGGACCTGCGAATCTTCAAGGAAAAGCCCTCGACGCCGTATGAGATGAAGTGGGGGCTCGACCGCGTGTACTTCGCGGGCAGCAAGGGTCCGGCGTACGGGTGGCTGGGAGACAACATCGCGCAATCGCCCATGAAGGATAAACGCGCGCTCACCGTGGCGGAAACGCTCGAAGGCTGGAAGCCCGAGTAGGCGATGACGCGGCGGCTGGTCATGCTCGCGTTGGCGCTCGCCGTGGGGGCGGCCGCGCAGGCCCCGCCGTTGAAGGGGCTCTACATCGCCTTCCACGGGCGGCTGAAGGATCTGAACAAGAAGACGATCCTGATCGAGGAAGACAGCGGCAAGATCATGACCTTCCGCCGCGACAAGAAGATCCGCTTCGGGGAAGGGAACGCGTTCATCAAGGAGACGGACATCGACCTGGAGTCGCTGGTCACCGTCTACGCCACCGAGGGCAACGACCTGAAGCTGATCGCCGTGGGCGTGCTGGTGGATTCCGGCCAGGGACGCAAGACGCCGCGGCGCCGCTAATCCTCCGGCGGGCCTTCCAACAGTTCGTCGAAGGAGTGTTTCAAACGGAACGGCGGCACTTTGCGGCCGTCGATGTCGGTGAACTTGTATTCCTTGGCCAGTTGGCCCGAGAAGAACGTCTTGCCGCTCTTGTCCATGCGCTTCGGATCGGCGGCGAGCGACGCCACCGCCCGCCCTACGTATTCTGGCGATTCGCTGACGGCGAGCGGAGGGATGCCGTGAGCGCCCTCTTCGTCCACGTGGAAGGCGTCCAGAACGCGGCCGGTCCGCGTGAACCCAGGCGCGACGGCGACAGCGGCGGTCTCGTACTTGCGCAGCTCGCGCGCCAGGCCATACAGGAAGCGGACGGTGGCCTGCTTCGCCACGTCGTAGAGCCCGCCCAGATACACGTCGCCGTCCCAGGCCACGGTTCCCACAACCAATCCGCCGGGCCGCTTGATCAACAGCGGCGCCGCGCGGTGAGCGCAAAGCATCTGCGCGCGCAGGCCCGATTCGAACATCCCCTTCCACATTTGTTCGACAGGCGACTTCCAGAAATTCGTGAACGGCAGACCGTCCTTATAGCCCTCGTAGCCGCCCCAGGCGTTGTTCACCAGGATGTCGAGCCCTTTGCGGCCCTTCTTCACGCGATCGAACAGCGCAGTCACATCGTCGAACTTCGAGCAGTCGCAGCAGACGGCGACGCCGCGTCCGCCACGCGCCGAAACGACCGCGGCCGTCTCCTCAATCGTGCCGCTTGCGCCATCGGACGCCGCCGATGCGCCGCTGCTGCGCGCCGCCACGTACACCGTCGCGCCGCACTCTCCGAGCACCGACGCGATGCCACGCCCAACGCCGCGGCTGGCGCCCGTCACCACGGCGACCTTGCCGGAAAGGTCCGGCGCGTTCCACATTATCTTCGCCATCTCTTCGAATATTATGCACCCAGCCACTCGCGAATGGCGGCCGCGCGTTCCTGGCTGACGACGACTTCTTCGGGCGCCGGCGGCGACAGCTCCAACAGCAGCTTGCCCTTGCCGTACGGGCGGCAGCGCTTCACCGCGTCCACCTGCACCAGCCAGGCGCGATTGACGCGGCGGAATCGCGCGGGATCGAGCGCCTCCTCCAGCTCAGAAAGCGGCCGGTCGAGCACGTAGCGCGCCCCGGCCGACGTCACCAGGAACACCAGCTTGTCCGCCGTGTAGATGTAGGCGACCTCCGCCGTTCGCACCGGGATGAAGTCGATGCCCTTGCGCACCAGGATGCGGTCCCGCGGCGCGGCGGCGGGCCTCGCCAGACGTTCGACAAGCGCCGCCTGGTCGGTCCGGAAATGTCCCCGCAGCCGCCGAAACTTATCGAGCGCCGCGGCCACGCGTTCCGGCCGGACCGGCTTCAACAGGTAGTCGATGCCGTTCGACGCGAACGCCTCCAGCAGATGCTCATCATAGGCCGTGGCGAAGATCACGGGCGCGGACACTTGCGTGCGCCGCAGGATCTCAAACGACGACCCATCGGCGAGCTGGATGTCGAGAAACAGCAGATCGGGCGCGGGGTGCGACTCGAGCCACGCCACCGTCTCCGCCACGCCCGCCAGCTCCGCGACGATCTCGGCGTCCGGCGCGGTCGCCCGGATGGCCGCCGCCAGTTTATCGCGCGCGGGCGGTTCGTCTTCTACCAACAGGATGCGCATGGTTCAAGCCACCTTCGCCGCCAGACGCACCGTGAAGCGGTCCGCTTCGTCGATCACCTGGATGCCCTGGCCGAGCACCGCGCGGCACCGCTCGTCGAGCGTTCGCAAACCACTGCGCGACGACGCCTCCGCGGTGGAGCGGGCGCGCTTTTCGTTGCTCGCCACGATGTCGCCGCCGTCGAAGGCCAGCCGGATCCGCAACGGCCGCCGCTCGGAATGTTCGTTGTGCTTCACCGCGTTCTCCACCAGCGTTTGCAGGCTCACGGGCGGCACGTGCCAACGCCGCGCGCGATCGCCAGGATCGGCCAGGTCGAACTCCACGCTGCGTTCGAAGCGCAGGCGCAGCAGATCGCAATACTGTTCGAGGAACCGCCACTCCTCTTCGAGTGGAACCAGGTCTCGCCGGCCGGCCATCAGGATGTAGCGGTAGACCTCCGCCAGGTTCTGGTTGAAGGCGAGCGCCTTGGCGGCGTCGTTCTCAATCAGCCAGCCCAGCGTGTTCAGCGAATTGAACAGGAAGTGCGGGGCCACCTGCGCCTTCAGCGCTTCCAATTCCGCCTCCGCCCGAGCGCGCTCCAGCCGTTCGACGGCCAGAAGGTCGCCCTCGCGCTGCCGGATCAGGTACACCGTCTCATACACATGCGTGATGAACGCGACGCAGATGATGCAGGCGAGCGTCACCGTGCGGATGACGTCCCAATTCACGGCAAGTCCGGACACCGCGAACCAGCCGAGCATCATCGCAATGGTGCACGGCGCCGTATAGAACACGCAGGCGAACAGCAGCACGGTGATCTTGCGCAACGGGTGCTGGAACCAGTCGTAATGCTGGCGCTGCTTCAATAGGAAGTAGCGGTTGCCGTGCCAGATGGCGAACGAGATGGCGAGCGCCCACGCTAGTCCGATCCAGTACATCGCGTCGCGCGGCCCCAGCCGGCCGAAGTATCCCGACAGGTGCGAGATCGCCAACGCGAACGCCGGGATCATGACCAGGCGCATCCCGCCATCGTTCAGCCGCTCCATTTCCGGCTTCGGCGCGCTCGAATCCGGTTTCGGCGATGTTTCGATTGAGGCCGCCAAGCGCATTGCCTACCTTGTTCAGAGTATGCCTCACATCAACTTCCTCGCCGTGGCCGCGGCCAGCGTCTGCTCCTTTCTGATCGGTGGAGTCTGGTATTCGCCGCTGCTGTTCTATCGCGTCTGGCTGCGCGAATCCGGACTCACCGAAGACGCGCTGAAGCAGCGCAACATGGCGCTGGTCTTTGGCGGAAGCTTCGTGCTGACGCTGCTGATGGCGTTCAACCTCGCCGCGTTCCTCGCGGGACCGCCGGACCTCGCCTGGGGCATGGCCGCGGGCGCATTGGCCGGAGCCGGCTGGGCGGGACTCGCCATGGGCGTAACGTACCTGTTCGAGAAGCGCCCGCTAAAGCTGTTCCTGGTGAACGCGGGCTATCACGCCGTCACGTTCATCGTGATGGGCGGACTCATCGGCGTCTGGAAGTAGACCCGCGCCGCGCCGGCCGGCGGGCATACAATCGTGGGCGGATATACCCCCATGCCCACCCGTATTTCGCGAGCCGTTTGTCTCGCACCGATTGTCATCCTAACGGCGCTCGCCGGCGGCGCCAATTACAAGAACTTCGACGTTGCTCTGTACAGCCGCGTATACGAAACCCAGCAGATGAAGGATCCCGCCTGGCTCGAGAGCCGCTGGGCGGCCGTCTCCAAGAACATGAAGGTGGACAAGATCTACCTGGAGACGCATCGCGACACGGTCATCGTGGACCAAGCCACGCTCGACCAGGCCAAGCAGTTCTTCCGCTCCAAGGGCCTTAAGGTCGCGGGCGGCATCACCATCACCATCAGCGAGCGCAACCAGTTCGAGACCTACTGCTACGCCAATCCCGAACATCGCGCCCTGCTCAAGAAGGTGGTGGAGTTCACCGCCAAAAACTTCGACGAATTCATCCTCGACGACTTCTTCTTCACCGATTGCAAGGCCGACACCGACATCGCCGCGAAGGGCAATCGCACCTGGACCGCCTTCCGTCTCCAGCAAATGGACGAGGCCGCGCGCAACCTGATCCTCGCTCCGGCGCGAGCCGTCAATCCGAAGGTGAAGGTAGTGATCAAGTACCCCAACTGGTACGACCACTTCCAGAACCTCGGCTTCAACCTGGAGACCGAGCCTCGCCTGTTCGACGGCGTCTACACCGGCACCGAAACGCGCGATCCGGCCGGCAACCAGCACCTGCAGCAGTATCACGGCTACTCGATCGTGCGCTATTTCGACAACCTGAAGCCCGGCGCCAACTTCGGCGGCTGGGTGGACCAGGGCGGCATGAACCTGCCCAACCGGTTTGAAGAGCAGCTCTGGCTGACGCTGTTCGCCAAGGCGCCGGAGGTCACGATCTTCAACATCGGCGCGATCTACTCGCCCTCGCGGACTCCGGACGGAACCGTCGTGCCCGACTCGCGCGCGGCCAAGCTGGCGGGGCCCGTGTTCGAGCGCGTCGACGCCTTCCTCGGCCAGATGGGCAAGCCCATTGGCGTGAAGACGTACAAGCCGTTCCATTCCTACGGCGAGGATCACCTGCCCAGCTACCTCGGCATGATCGGCGTTCCCATGGACATCACGCCCACCTTCCCCGCCGACGCCAACACCGTCCTGCTGACCGAGCAGGCGCGTTTCGACCCCACCATCGTGTCGAAGATCAAGAAGCAGCTTACCGACGGCAAGACCGTCGTCATCACCTCCGGCTTGCTCAAAGCCCTGCAAGGCAAAGGCATTGAGGACGTCGTGGAGCTTGAATACACCGGCCGCACGGTCGCCACGCGCGAGTTCGCCGTCGGATTCATGGGCCGCGGGCCGAAGCTCGACGCCGACATCCTGATCCCCGAAATCCGCTACTTCACCAACGACTCCTGGGAGGTGGTGAGCGCCTTCACCTCGCTGAACCGCGCCTCCGGCACGCCCATTCTGCTCTCGGCCAAGTACTCCAAGGGCCGCTTCTATGTGCTGACGATCCCCAACGGCCAGGGCGATCTGTACCGCTATCCCCAGAACGTGCTGAAGGCCATCCGCGACGTGCTCGCCAAGGACATGTACGTGCGGCTCGACGCACCCAGCATGGTGAGCCTGTTCGTCTACGACAACGACAAGTTCATCGTGGAGTCCTTCGCCGACGAGACGGTGCAGGCGAAGATCGTCACCGATAAACGCATCACCAAACTGCGCGACGTGGAGAGCGGCATGGAGCTGACCGGCCAGACCTTCGGCCCCTCCACCGTCTTCGAACTGCCGCTGATGCGCGGAACCTACCGCGTGCTGGCGGTGAAGTAGCCACTCCCGCACTCCGGCGGTTTCAGGCGGGCAGGGCGCTATAATCTGTGGTAAAGCAGCCGCCACACATGAAAGCCTCCCTGTTCGCCTCCGCCGGAATCCTTGTGCTCCTGGCCGCCTCGCCCGCCCAACAGGCGAAGAAGGCCGAGTCCGCCGACAACGCCGATCAAAGCCGAATCGTCGTCGACGTCCAGCGCGTCAACCTGCTGTTCACCGTGGCGGACAAGAAGGGCCGCTTCGTCACCGATCTGAAGCGCGAGGACTTCGAGGTCATCGAAAACAAGAAGCAGCAGAACATCCTCGAATTCACCGCCGAATCGAATCTACCCCTGCGCCTGGCCATCCTCATCGATACCAGCAACAGCATCCGCGAGCGCTTCCGTTTCGAGCAGGAAGCCGCCGTGGAGTTCATCAACTCGCTGATGCGGCCGGAGGACAAAGCGGTGGTGGTCAGCTTCGACACCGCCGCGGAGCTGGTGGCCGACCTCACCAGCGACACCGAAGCCCTGGGCAAGGCCATTCGCAACCTGCGGCCCGGCGGCGGCACGGCGCTCTACGACGCCATGTTCTTCACCTCGCGCGACAAGTTGATGCAGGACCAGCCGCGGCACAAGTTCCGCCGCGCCATGGTGGTGATCAGCGACGGCGAGGACAACCAGAGCCGCTACACGCGCGATCAGGCGCTCGAAATGGCGCAGAAGGCCGACGTGGTGGTGTACACCATCTCCACCAACAACCTGCGCAATCCCACCGACGGCGACAAGGTGCTGCGATACTTCTCCTCGGAAACCGGCGGCCTCGCGTTCTTCCCCTTCAAGGCTCAGGACCTGGCGCAGTCGTTTGAAAACATCGCCAACGAACTCCGCCACCAGTACAACCTGTTGTACCGTCCGGAGCCGCTCCGCACCGACGGGCTGTGGCACGCCATCGACCTTCGCGTAAAGGGCCGCAAGGACCTGGTGGTGCGTACGCGCAAAGGCTACTACGCGCCTCGCATGTAGCCGCCTACAGCTCCAGCAGATACCCTTGTTTGCCTACGTTGCGGGCCGACGTCGCGCCCATCCGGCAGCTGACGCCTTCGGCTTCGTGAATGTGTCCGCAGAAGAAATGGTCCGGCTGTTCGCTTTCAATGAAGGCGCGAATCGAAGAGCTGCCCGCGTGCAGACCCTCGCGGATCCGGTCGAGCGGCGTGTCCTTGGGAGGGCAGTGGCAGATCAGCACCAGCGGGCGCGCGCCTCGAAACGGCTCCAGGCGTTCGGCCAGCTCCTGTTCGGAATACTCGCCCGGCGTGTCGAACGGTGTGGGATTTGAATAGCCGAGGCCGGCGACGCGATATCCGCCGATCTCCATTTGGCCGCCGTGGAAGTCGTGGAGGCCGAAGCGGTCGCACATCCGCCGGATATCCGCGGCCGATTCGTGATTGCCGGGGATCACGTACATGCGTTCGGCGCGACGCTCCAGCAGCGGACCCACCTGATCCATCCCTCGCGACCACGTCATGACGTCGCCCGCCGCGAAGTAGTAATCCGCCTCGGTGTCCATCAGGCGCTCCAGGGCGCGACGGTCGTTATGGACGTCCGAAAAGATCAGCAGACGAATGCCCATCGGAATCCTGCAACGTGGCGCTCAAACCTTGAGGCCCTGGAAGAATCAAGCCGGAAGGCCAAGCACCGGCGAATCCGGTTCCCTGCGTGTCGGATTCGCCGCGCGTGCGATCTCCTCCACCCGTAAGGTCAGAGCATGGACCTGCGCCCTCAAGTCCTGCAGTTCGTCGTTCATCGACGAATCGGACTTGGCGTTCATCATCCTTTCCACGGCGGTGCGGGCGAACGCCGAAACGCTGCGCATCCCGCGCCGGAGACAAGCGCTCCGGACCTGTTCATACTCCTCCCGGGAAACCCGGAACGTGATCATCTTGCTCCGGCGGAGCTGGCTATTCATATGCGTATCCAGGAAGCTCGCCCTTGGCGCCTCGAACGCGCGGCGGTGGGCGATTCAACTTGCACGAAGTGTCGACAACTACAAGATAACCGTCGATCGCGCCGACGACTGTTAAGATCTGTAAACACCGGTCAACAGGGACAAATGGTCTTACGGACAGGAAACTCCAGCGTACCGGGTTTTCATGATCTCCACAACCGAGCTGACGTACGCTCGTACATGGCGTTGGGCGCGCGGGGGCAGGCGGAACCACATGGGACCCGCCCGATAGTGGCGCAGGGCCTTTCGTTGGTCGCCGCGGGTGGTCGATAGCAGGTTTTGAAGGATGGAAATGCCCGCCTGAACATTGTAGGCGAACTCGGCCCTCAGCCGCCGGACGTCGAAGCCCAGGGCCAGCGCCGTCGACGGAAGGATCTGCGAAGCGCCGATTTCGCCCATGCTGCCACGCATCGCGTTGTCGAAGCCGCTCTCCTTGTCGAGCACGGCCAGCACGAAATCGGGAGGCACCCGGGCGTCGCAGGCCAGCTTCCGCACCGTGGTCCGTTTCGATTCGAGCGCGAGCGATGCGGCCGCTGAAGCGTCGGTCCCAGCGCCGTTTTCCGCACTCGGCGCGGCGCCGACGCCGGCCACCGAGGCGCAGGCCCCGGCCACCAGCGCCACCACGCGTCGCGCGGCAGCCGCCAGCGCCGGTGTCGTCCACCGGGTCCGCTGCGCTGAAATCGTCCGGAACAAACTTCCGGGATACCACTTTCCAAAGCGCAGGGCAAGTGGGATGGCCCAAGGTCCTACCCGACCGGCCCGCCGATTCCCGTTCCATTACCGCCCTTACTGGACCCCCACCACCACCACGGTCACATCGTCCTGAAACGCGCCGTTGGCGAAATCCGCCGCCTCCGCGAGGATCCTCTCCTTTAGGACACCGGCCGACTCCCCACGGTTCCGCACCGCGAAGCGTTCCAGCCGTTCCTCTCCGAACTCCTCCTCGGCGTCATCCTTCAGTTCCGTGATCCCATCGGTGAACAGCAGGATCCGGTCGCCCTTGTTCAGCCGCACCGCCGCCTGTTCGAACGCCCAGTGCTTGAACACGCCAAGCAGCGCGCCTCCGCTGTCCAACCGCTGGAGCGAGCCGTCCGCGCGCACCAGGATCGGAGGCGTGTGTCCCGCGTTGGAATAGGTCAACTCGCCCGTCTTCGCATCGATCACCGAGTAAAAGAAGGTTACGAAGTTGCCCGCCGCCAGGTTTCCCGCCAATACCCGGTTCACGCGCGCGCACACCTCCGACGGACTCATCTCCGGCGACGCCACCGCCTTCACGGCCGCCTGTACGTTGGACATCAGCAGCGCCGCCGGCATGCCTTTGCCGATCACGTCCCCGATGCATACCGCCAGCCTCTCCTCGCCCAACTCGATCACGTCGAAGTAATCGCCGCTCACCGAACGCTGCGGCTTCCAGGCATGCGCGACCTCGTAGCCATGAACGCCCGGCGCCGCCGCCGGCAGCAGCCGCTCCTGCAACTCCCGCACCCGCGACAGCTCGCGATCCTGGTCGCGCAGCCGGAAGTTCTCGATGTGCAAGGTCAACTGCCCGGCCAGGGCCATCAGCAGCTCGCCCTCCGCGCCGCCGAAATCGTCCGAATACGGGCTGGCGCCCAAGCTCAGGAATCCCGTCAGGTCGGAGTGCCCCTTCAGCGGCACAACCACCCGCGCGCGAGGCGGCAGGGGTCCTTCGCGAATCATCTCGCCCAAGGTCAGCAGGTCGAGCAGGGCGTCACCGTGTTCATAACGGATATGGAGCAACTCCTCCCGAGGGACGCCGATGTTGGCCGCCGCAACGTAGATCGGCTCACTCCCGGGCCTGGTGAAAATCACCACCGAACAACCGAGCAATTGCCGGATCCGGAACGCCGCCGTGTGTAACAGCGCCGAAAGCTCCGGCGCGGCCGACAACTGGGCGGATATCCGGCCGATCTCCTCTGCGTAAGATACTCGCTGGGTGGTCGCCGGCTGGGACATCGCAAATTGAGTCGCACGATCCCTGCCAGCTCCCAAGTGGCTGAAGCTCCAGGAGAAACAGGCGCAAAACGGCCGCTCGCACTGTCCGATTTTGGGACGGCGCTGTAGGGGAATCGCGCGGTCAGGGCCGCTCGGAAGCCTCCTCCGCCTGGCGATACACTTCCTCGCGGATGATCCGGTCGGTCGCCTCCAGCAGATATTCGTCCAGGGCGTCCTTGATGTCCAGGTATTCGGGCCACAGCGTGCCCTCGATGAAGGATCGCGGCGCTCGAACCATCACGGTGGTGTACCGTTGCCGCTTGTACCGGAACGGTTCGAGCCCGTAGCGCCGGCACAGGGCGGTGAACAGCCGCCGCTGCCAGCGGTCGGGCAGCGTGAACTGCATCTCGATCGCCCGCTCGACGTTCTCCATCTCGGCCAGCGCCTTGCGAAGCCGTTCGATCGCCGCCGCCGCGGCCTGCCGCTCGCCCGCTGTCTTCGCGCCCTCGTACAGGGCGCGGATCTTGCGGAGCTTCTCTCGAAGCTGCTCCTCGGGCGTCATCGGGATCGCCATGGGCTATTTCGGAAAGGCGCTCGCGTTGATGCCCGGAATCACTCTGAGGGCGTTCTTGTAATAGACCTTCTTCAGCACCTCGTCCGGCAGCTCCATGCCGTACATGCTCCAGAAGGCGTGCCGTTTTCGGTAGTACGGGAAGTACTCATCGCCGGTCTCGAGCACGCGGAAGTAAGTGTAATATTCGGTGGGCTCCCAGATGTCCTTGCCGAACATGATGCGGTCCTGATACTTCACGAAGAATTCATGGGCGTACTTGGGCTGCCGTCCCAGCTCGGCCAGCACCGCGCCGATCTCCGTGTACATATTCGGAAGCCGGTCCATCAGCCGCCCCAGCTCCGCCAGGTTCCCGCCCATCCAGCCCAGGTGCGCGTTGATGAACTTCACCTTGGGATGTCGCGCGAACAGGTCGTGCTGCTCCGTCATGAGCGTCTCCCAGCTCGGATACCGCTCCGGCGGACGCGCCCGTCCGGGGAACTGCTTCAGCTCGAGCCACCGCTCGTTGTATTTGTCGATCGGCTGGAAGAACGAGGCGGGCTCCGCCGTGTGGATCAGCACCGGAATGCCGTGCTTTGCGCAGACCTCGAAAATCGGGTCGAGCTTCGGGTCGTCCACATGCATCCGCTCGCCGTTTGAGTACTTCACGTCCATGCCGAAATTCTTGAAGAACTTCAGACCCTGCGCCCCGTGCCGGACGTCCTGTTCGAGCTGAGCGGCGGCCTTGGTCCCCCAATCCGCCGCGTCGATGCCGCTAAAGCTGATGTTCGCGAATACAACAAAGCGGTCCGCATACCGCCCCTTCATCCCCTTGACGACGCTCTCCAGCCGTTCGCCCGACCCGCCGCTCAGGTTCACCATCACGCGCAGGTTGATGGAGTCCATGTCGCGCACCAGCTTGTCGATGTTTTCAGGCTTCATGTCGCCCTGGTGATTGTGCACGTCGATGAACGGATACTTCGACCGTTTCACCGGATGCTGCGGGACCACCAGGGTCGACTTCGGCTCGTACTCCTCGATGGTCATCTGCTGCTGGGCGAGCGCGGCGGCCGCCAGCGCCGCACCCGCCAGAACAAGGCGATTTCGCATGATCGTTCCATTGTGTCACTTGCCGCGAAGCTTGTACTGCACGCGGACGGCCTTATGGATCGCCTTCCACTTCGCCTTTTCCGCCGCCGCCGCCGTGTGGTCCGCCAGCAGTTCGTGCCGCCGGATCTCGCCCTGTAGCTTCCGGTAGTTCTCCCACCGCGCCGGATCGAGCTCGCCCGCTTCGAGCGCCTGGCGAACCGCGCACCCGCCCTCCACCCTGTGCGAGCAGTCGCCGAAGCGGCAGCGCGTGGCCAGCTCCGCGATCTCGTCGAACGTCTCATCGAGCGCCTCGCGGCCCGCCCAAAGCTGCAGTTCCCGCATGCCCGGCGTATCGATGAGGATCGCCCCCGACGCGAGCACGATCAACTCGCGATGCGTCGTCGTGTGACGGCCCCGGCTATCGGACTCCCTCACCGTCCCCGTCCGCAGACGCTCCTCCCCGGCGAGCCGGTTCAACAGCGTCGACTTGCCCGCTCCCGACGAACCCAACAGCACGAACGTCCTCCGTGGCGCGATCACCCCGTCGAGCGCCGCCACTCCCTCATCCGACAGCGAGCTGATCGCCGCCACCCGCCGCCCGCGAGCGATCCGCGTCGCCTCCCGCACGGCCCCCGCCAGGTCAGCGCACAGGTCGGCCTTGCTCAGCACCACCACCGGCTCCACCCCCGCCTCGATCGCCAGTGTCAGATACCGCTCGATGCGCCGCGGATTGAAATCGCCGTCAAGCCCGGTGACCAGCAGCGCCGTATCGACGTTCGCCGCCAGCGCCTGCTCGTCCTCGCGAGTCCCCGCCGCCCGCCGCGAAAACTTCGTCCGGCGAGGCAGCACGGCCTGCACCACGGCCTCCCCGCCGCCGATGGCCCGCAGCGCCACCCAATCGCCCACCACCGGCAAATCGGCCTGCGACGCCGCGCCGTACAGCAGCGCGCCCGTCGGCTCGGCGCGCCATTCGCCGGCCTCCGTCAGCACGCGATATTCGTCTCGAATGGAAACCGCCACGCGGCCAAGGACGCACCCGTCCGCCGCGAAAGATGCAAATTGAGAAAGGATGCCGGCGTCAGCGCCGAGCTGTTCGAGCAACACTGGATTCGCTCCTGTGGACCCAACGGACGAGACACGGGTAGCGAACGCTGCGCGTGTCTACGGTCGGCCGACAGTTAGCGAACAATGGTTGGCAAGCTACGAGAGTAGCTTCAACGGGCCCGGCGCGTCAAGATGGAAGTTGGCCTTGCCGCTGAATGTCGTGTTGGACGCGACGCCCCTGTCGATCCCGACGGGCGGTATCCGGCGTTACACCGCCGAACTCGCCCGGGCCCTGGCCGCCCGCTACCCCGCCGACGCCTACTGGCTCTCGAGCGACCAGCCCTTCGACATGCCTGCCGGCCCCCCGAACCTCCGCCGCGCCCCCGCCCGCCCCAGCCGTCGTTGGTGGGCCCTCGGCCTGCCCGCCGAACTCCGGCGCCTGGAGGCCGACGTCTTCCACGGGACCGACTTCGCCGTCCCCTACCTGCCCATCCGCCCGGCCGTGATGACCCTCCACGACCTGTCGCCCTGGCGCGCGGGCGTCGCCGCATCCGCCAGCCGCCGCGTCCGCCAACGCACGCCCTGGCTGCTCCGCATGGGCCTTGCGACCATGGTGCTGACGCCCAGCGAAACCGTCCGCCGCGAGGCCATGGCCCACTTCCACCTGCGCCCGGACCGCGTCATCGCCATACCGCTCGCGCCCTCGCTCGAACCGGCCCCCGCCCCGCCCCGCGCCCGCCCGTACTTCCTGTGCGTCGGCGCCTCGGACCCGCGCAAGAACCTCCGCGTCGTCCACGATGCCTGGACCCAACTCCGCGACCGCGCCGACCTCATCATCGCCGGCCGCGCCGACGAGCATCTGCCCGGCGCCATCTACCCCGGCCCCGTGTCCGACGCCGAACTCGCCGCGTTATACTCCGGTTCGGAGGCGTTCCTGTACCCGTCCACCTACGAAGGCTTCGGCCTACCGGTCATCGAGGCCATGCACTGCGGAGCGGCCGTCATCGCATCCGAAGACCCGGCGGTGATGGAGACGGCCGGCGGCGACGCCGTCCACGTGGACGCCCACGACCCGCGCGCGTGGCTTGAGGCGATGCGGGCGGCCCTCGACCCCGCGCTCCGTGCCGAGTGGCGCGACCGCGGCCGCAAGCGAGCCTCCGCCTTCACCTGGGAGCGCACCGCAATCCTGACCCGAGAGGCGTATGACGAAGCCCGCCGGCTCTTCTAGCCGCGCCCTGTTCCTGACCCCCGAAGCGCTCTACCCGAAAATCGGCGGCGGCGCGCTCCGTGCGGCCTCGATCTTCGAGTACCTGCTCACCCGCCACCAGGTCGACGTCATCGCCTTCCGCGAGGACGCCCGCGAAGTCCAAACCCCCGGCGCCAGCGAGACGCTCGTGCTGGACCTCCCCCACCACGCCAGGCACGCCCTCGCCCGGGGCCACCGCAATCTCCGCCGCAGCGTGACCGGCCGGCCCCCGCTGCTTGACCGCTACTCCGGCTTCGACCGCCAAATCGCCCAGTGGCTCAAAGGTCGCCACTACGATGTCGCCGTAGTCGAGCACTTCTGGTGCGCCCCCTACGCCGCCGTCCTGCGCCCCCACGTCCGACGCCTGGTCCTCGACCTCCACAACATCGAATCGACGCTGCAAGCCACCACCGCCGCCGCCAGCCGATGGCCGCTATCGCTCCCCTTCCGCCGCTTCGCCGAAGCCTACCGGAAGCTCGAAGCGCGGTGGCTGCCCGCCTTCGACGACGTCCTGGCGGCCTCCGGCGCCGACGCGAGCCGCGTCCCGGCCGAGCGCGTCTCGGTCTACCCCAACACCATCCCCTACGCTGAGAAGCCGCACGTGAAGCGCGACCACGCCATCGCCTTCACCGGCAATCTGGAATACGACCCCAACGTATCGGCGGTCCGCTGGTTCGCAAGCGAAATCTGGCCGCGCATCCGCCGCGCCGACCCGACGCTCGAATGGCGCCTGATCGGCCGCAACGCCCACGCCATCGCGAAGCACGTCCGCGGCGTCGAAGGCGCAGTCATCGTAGGCGAAGTCGCCGACGCCATCCACGAACTGGCGAAAGCGAAGGCGGCGGTAGTCCCCCTGCTAGCCGGCAGCGGCACCCGTTTCAAGATCCTCGAAGCGTGGGCCGCCGGCGCCCCGGTGGTCTCCACCACCATCGGCGCGGAGGGTTTGGGCGCGGTCCCCGGGCATCACCTGCTGATCGCCAACGAGCCCCAGTCCTTCGCCGAAGCGGTGCACGAAGCGCTCCGCCGCCCGGCCCCGCTCATCCGTCATGGCCGGGAACTTTACGAGGAGCGCTACACCACCGAATCGGGCCAACGCCTGCTCGAAGCGCTCGGCCTATAAAACCAGCCAGCCCTACATCGAAACGAACGTATAGCTCCCCGACCCGACCTCGAACACCGTCGAATCCTCGGTCATGGCCGAAGCCTTGGCCCCCGCCGCCGTGACCTTCTTCCCCGGCACGATCACCGTCGCCGTAGTATTCGCCGGAACCGTCACCTCGAGCGTCAACTTCGACCCATCCCGCCGCCACGAACTCGAAATCGGCCCGTACGGCGACTGGTGCGACGCCCGCACATTCGTCAGCCCCTTGGCCGCGAAAGGCCGCACCACGAAGTGCTTGAACCCGGGCTGAGCCGCATCGCTCCGGATCCCCGCCAGGTACTCATACATCCACACTCCCAGATCGCCGATCTGCATCACGTGGTTGCCCGAGTTCATCGCCGGATCCGCCGTATCCCCGTTCCAAAGCTCCCAAACGGTGGTGGCGCCCTTCTCGACCATATAGCCCCACCCCGGATACGTCTTCTGCGTCGCGATGGTCAGCGCCAGGTCCGCATGACCGCCCTCCGACAGCGTCCGCATCAGCCACTGCGCGCCCACCAGCCCGACGCCCACGTGGTTATTGCTCTCCACCTCGATCTTCCGCACCAGCCCGTCCATCACCTTCGCGCGATCCCCCGCCGGAACCAGCCCGAACGCCAGCGGCAGCACGCTCGACGTCTGCGTCCCGTTGTCGAACTTACCCGAATCGGCCTTGTAATACGCCTTCAGGAACGCATCGCGGACCACGCCGGCCAGCGCGTCCAACTCCTTGACATCGTCCGCCTTGCCCAGCAGCTTCGCATACCCGCCGACCAACTCGAGCATCTTGTAGTAATAAGCGGTGCTCAACAGCGCGCCCTGCGTCACGCGAGCCGGATCCTGCGAATGAATCAGCTCCGGCTTCTCCGGAGGCACGCACCAGTCCCCGTACGTATTCTTCGGCATGATGCCGTCTTTCAGGAACCCGCGCATGTAATCCACCCACTTCTTGATCGCCGGATAGTTCCGTTCGATGGGCCGCAGGTCGCCGTACTGCTCGTACACCATCTCCGGAGCCAGCACGAACGTGCTCGGCCACACGATACCGTCGTTGTACAGCACCCAGTAATTCGGCGACACATCCGGGATGCTCCCATTGGGCCGCTGCGAATCGTTCAGATCCGTGATCCACTTCGTATAGAAAGCGCCGACATTGAACAGGTAGCTCTCGCTGCGGCTGACCACGCTGCGATCGCCCAGCCACCCCTGCCGCTCATCGCGCTGCGGACAATCGGTCGGGATGCTGCGGTAATTTCCGCGCACGCCCCAGTAGATGTTGTGGTGGATCTTGTTGAGCAGCGCGTCGGACGACTCGAAATAGCCCGCCTTGTCCATCGCGTCATGCACCACCCGGCCCTGCAACGACGCGAGCGTTGGCGTCCCCGGATACCCCGTGATCTCGGCGAACCGGTAGCCGTGATAGGTGAACCGCGGCTCCCAAACCTCCTGCCCGCCGCCCTTCAGCACATACACATCGGTGGCCCGCGCCGACCGCAGATTGTCCAGGTACAGCGTCCCATCGGACCGCAACGTCTCGGCGAACCGCAGCGTCACCTTGGTCCCCTTCGGACCCGCCACCGTAAGCCGCTCCCAGCCCACCAGGTTCTGCCCCATGTCGACGATCCAAACGCCCGGCCGGATCTCCTTCAACGACTTCGGCCCCACCGTCTCCACCACCTTCAACGGCTCGGCCATCTGCGCCCGCAGCCCGCCCGCCGGACCGCTCACCACCGCCGCCGCCTGCCACTTCGAATCATCAAACCCCGCGCGAGCCCAACCCGGCGCCTCCATCCGGGCGTCATACTCCTCACCGTCGTACTCGTTGTTCGTGCGCACCGGCCCGTCCGCGGTCAGCTTCCACGATTCATCGCTGGCCACCGTCTCGCGCTTGCCGTCCGCATACTCGAGCTCCAGTTGCAGCATCAGCTTCGGATACCCGTAGGCCTGCGTATCCACCGGAGTCCGCCCGCGCGGCGGGAAGTACCGCCCGTTGCCCAGCATCACGCCCATCGCGTTCTTGCCGGCCCGCAGTTGCC
Organism: Acidobacteriota bacterium; assembly: GCA_018268715.1. Classification (GTDB taxonomy): domain Bacteria; phylum Acidobacteriota; class Terriglobia; order Bryobacterales; family Bryobacteraceae; genus TMP-7. The sequence continues at coordinate 379,367 of JAFDVZ010000002.1, forward strand.
TGGTGACGTCGTAGGTCACATAGAACACGCGCTTCGAATAATCGGTGAGCCCCGGCGACAGCACCGCGTCGCCCGTCTTCGCCCCGTTCACATACAGCTCGCTCGTGCCCAGGCCCGAGAAGTACGCCACCGCCCGTTTCAACCCCGCGCCCACCGCGAACTCCTTGCGCAACATCCGCGCCGGCAGCGCCCGCTCGTCGCTGAACCCGAACTGTCCCCAGGGCTCGATGCCGTAGGCGCCCAACTCCTTCGCCGCGGCCCACTCGCCGCCCTCGCTCGCCGACGCCTGCCACCCCGGCCCCGTGGAAAACAGCGCCGCGTCGCCCTTGGTGAACTCCACCTTCAGCGTGCCGATCAGCCCCGCCTTCCCATCGCCGCGATCCGTCGACTTCACCTCGATCGCGTTATCGCCGGCCTTCAGTAGCGTGGCCACATCCAGCACCTCCGGCATCGTCGACGTGCTCTGCCGCCCCGCGAACTTGCCGTTGATATGGAGTTCGAAGCGAGCCCCCGCGCCCATCACGAACATCGCGTGCCGGATCGTGCGCCCACTCGCGAGATTCACCGTGCTCCGGAACCACCGGCTCTCGGCCCGCGCCGGCCGGTCGCCCGCCGCCCAGATCCACCGGGCCTGCCGCAGCAACACAAACGGACTCCCCGGGTGTTCATAGAGCGCCGTCTCGTCCCGGCCGATCCACTTGCCCTTCCAGTCCTCGGCCTTCAGCAGCCCCATGGACCAGTGCGCCGTCTCGCTCCACGCCGATTCCGCGCCCGCCTGATCCCAGATCTGTACGCGCCAGAACGCATCCATGCCGCTTTCAAGCGCCTTGCCCTTGTACGCAACCAGCACGCTATCGGACGATTCCACCTTGCCGGAATCCCACAGATCGCCCTTCAGCGCGGCCGCGTCCGCCGCCGACGAAGCGACCACCAGGCGGTACGCCGTCTGTTTCAGGCCTTTCGCCCCAGGATTGTTCGCGGCGAGGATCCAACTCAGGCGAGGTTCGGTCTCATCGATGCCCGCGGGGTTCACGCGGTATTCGCACCGCAAACCGGAGGGATGAACGGAGGGAGAAGCGGCGAACGCAGCCGCCGCGACGGCCAGGAGCGGGAGAGCGATCTTCATGGATTTGGGACCTCTTTATCGGGAAAGGTAGAAGTCCCATCATCTCTCACCCGCCGTGCGGGCTCAACAGGTTCGCGTCGTCACTTCTCGGTGGCGAGCCCGGCCTTCTTGTAGGCCCCCAACCCGCCCGCAAGCGACGACACGTCCGTGTAACCCAACTTCAGCAACACATCGGTCGCCAGCGCCGACCTCGACCCGCCGCCGCAATACAGCACCAGCTTCGTGTCTTTCTTCGGGATCTTCGACTCGATGTCGCGATCGATCACGCCCCGTCCGATATGCGTGGCCCCGGAGGCATGCTCGGCGGCCCACTCATTATCCTCGCGAACGTCGATGAGGGTGAACTTCTCCCCACCCTCCTGCATCTTCTTGAGATCGTCCGCGCTGATCTCGTGAATCCGCGATTTCGCGTCCTTCACCATCGCCGCGAAGGCCGGCGAAGGCGTATGGCCCGCCTGCGACTGCGCGAACCCGGGAACCAACGTCAACAGAAGCAGAATCGATGCGTTACGCATGGAGACTATTATGCTTCCTCAGGCAAGCCGTTGTGAGCGCGGCGTCCCCCCGCCGATCTCCGTGGAACCCCCTAAGGCAACACGAACAACGTATTCCGGGGGAAAGCGAACTTTCCGCCCAGATCATCCACCACGTTCACCTGGGCCGTATACACGCCGCCACTCAACTTCGAAAGCGGCGCCTGGAACTCCATGGGCAACACGTTCGGACGGTTCGGCGCCAGTCTGGTCACCTGCACGGGATTCGACTCGAACGCCTTCCGGGCCCCCTGGTACAGCGTCAGCGCGGCCGTCACTTTCGGAGTCTTTTGAGCCGGATCGATCGCCGGATCGTAGACTTCCAGGTACACATACAGGTTCTGATCGCGCCGGAAAACCCGGGTCACGCTAGGCACCAGTTTCTCGCCGTCGTTGATCAGCGGGTGATTCGCGACTTCTTTCCTATTCCGGTCCGCCGCCCCCACCGCCGCCGACAGCTTCTCCCGCTGCGACGACCACACCACCGAACTCAGCTTCAGCTTCCGCTGCTCGAGATTCACGTCCGGCACCGTGAACTTCGTCTCGAACGTGCCCATCTTGCCGCTGATATTCTCCCGAGCCAGGAATCGCAGCGTATAATCGCCGGGCGACAGCGTCACCCCCGTGTCGTACTGGAAACTCCGCCGGCCCAACTGCGCGGCCGCGGCCTCGTCCAGCTTCACCGTAATCCCATCGCGCACCGCCGTCACCAGCTTGCCCGCCTTGTCCCGCACCTGCCCGATGAAGTCCAACTCGACGGATTCCCGGGCGCCCTTCTTCGCAAGCTGCACCGCCGACCCCGGAATCTTCACCGCCACCGGCACGAAATACCGGTCCCGAGCGATGCGGAAATGGTCGATCTCGATCGCCAGCGGCAGGTCGCTCACCGGATCGCCCAGCGTCAGGGCCTCCTGTAATTGCCGCTCCTTATCGGTCGAATTGAACTTCTGGAAGATCTTGTCCGCGTAGTAGCCCTTCCGGTAATCGAGCTTCGCATCAAGCGTCTTGCTGCTCACCTTCACCTCAATCCGCCGGAACCGTCCATCCTTGGCGCCATTGGTCGAATAGTAGCCGATGATGTAGTAGCTCTTGATGTCCCGCTGGGCCTGTGCGATCCCCAGGCTCAAGTCGTTGTTGTCGAGCAGCGCCTTGCCTCCGGTATCGGCGGCGAGCGTCACCAGCGTCTCCTGCTGATCCATCCGGCTGTCGCTCCGCCCACGCTGGCTCGACCCGCTGAACACGCCGGTCCCTCGCGGCGACGCGACGCTCGCGTTGCCCGATGGCGCCTCGGCCACCAAGCCCGTGGCGTCGATCGGGTAAAACGAGACATTCGCCCGCACCGCCGCGTTCACCGTGGAGCGCAACTGCGCCTGGTTCTCGACGCCCGTCTTTGAAAGCCCGCTCGAAATGTACACCAGCGCCTTCTTCTCGGGAAACGCCGCCAGCTTGTGCGCGGCCGACTCGAGCGCGGCCAGCTTCTGGTCCGTGTTGAAGATGTTGAACTCGGTCTCATCGGCGACAAACGCCCCGGTGTCGTCGCCCTCCGATGCCGACCCGGTATCCCCGGACGAGGCCATCTCGCTGGCCATGCCGGTCTGGAATCGCTTGATCGTCGAGATGAGCCGGTCGCGATCGTCCGTGAAGTCCTCCACCACCTTCAGCGACGCTCCATAGACCATGATCGAAACCAGGTCCGAAGCGGTCATCTGTTTCTGCAGGAACTTCACGGCCGCGTCCCGGGCCCGGATCTGATCCTCCGGAGGCATGGAGGCGAAATCGAAAAACAGCGCGATCAGCCGCCGGTCCTGATACCGGATCGGACCGGAGGCCGGTTGCACGGCGGGCTTCGGCGCAATGGCCGGTTTCGGAGCCGGAGCGCTGCGATCGATCAACGTCCGCGGCTGTTCGGCGATCGGAGGCAGCAGGTCTCCCTCCAGCTTCTGAATCTCGAACACCGAGATCTTCTGGGGCTTGCCGTCCTCGAGAATCGTGAAATCGTCCCGCTTCAGGTCGGTGATCATTTTCCCCGACTTATCGCGAGCATAGAGATCCACCACCACCAGGTTCGTCTCGGACGTGAACTTGACCAATCCCTGGTCCTGGGCGACGACAGCAGTCACCAGGGCGAACACACCAGCCATGCCGAACTTGAATCTCATCGCCATAACCCCTCTAGAATCGGAACCGGGCCGTCAGGGAGAGGCTGCGCATTGCGCCGGCGGTCAGCGGCAGCCCGTAGGTATTCGAATTCAACGTTGCGCCAACGCTCGAGATGTTTACGTGGTTGAGCACGTTGTTGGCGTCCATCCGGAACTCCAGGTTCCGCCTCTCGCCCAACCCGAACCCCCTCCCGAACGACGCATTCAGCGCGACCATTCCGGGGCCGGGGATCGTGTTCCTGCCGGCGTTGCCGAAGAACCCGGCCGCCGGTAGCGCGAAGGCCGATGTGTTGAAGAAGCCCGTCCCGGCGTCCACGGCCAAACCGGTGGCGTTCGGCCGTGTGGTCCCGGTCGCGCCGGTGCCCGCGGAATCCGACAGCGTGCCGGCGACCTTGGGATTCAGGGGAGTTCCGGTCTGCGCCGTAATCCCTCCATTCAAGGTCCAGTCCTCCAGCAGCTTGCTCGCCAGCTTATGCTCGGCCAGCAGCTTGGAGTTGTGCCCGAACGGCGAAGTCAGCACATAGCTCGCGTTGAACGTATGCCGCCGGTCGAAATTCGAAAGGCTCCGTTCCGCCCGTATATCCAGGTCGTTCTGAGCCACCCCGCCGCCGAACGTCGACGTATCGTCAATCGACTTCGCGAACAGGTAGTTCAGGTTGAACGAAACGCCCCGGCTGAACCTGCGCACCAGCGTGAACCGGGCGGCATGGTAGATCGAATTCGCGTCGGAATCCTCCCAGGTGAACCCGGTCGCATTGCCGATGATCCGCCGCTCTTCCGCCGTCAGGGGCGAACCCGGCGCCGCGCGATTCGGCAACCGCTGGGTGTCGAGCCGCGTGCCTTTGGTGCCCAGGTACCCCGCCTGCAGCACCAGCCGCCAGGGCAGATCCTGCTGTATCGTGAGGTTCCAGCTTTGCGCGTAAGGAATCCGGTAGAAGCGGTCGATGGCCCACGTATTCGTAACGGTCTTGCCCGTAGGGGTCACCGTCAGTCCGTCCGCCAAAGTTAAGTAGCCGCCCGAACTGGTGATCACGCTGTTCGACGAGGCAAACGGCGGCTGCGCGGACAGATTTCGGGCGAAACCGTTGTACACGGCGCCGTTGTAATACCAGCCGTAGCCCGTCCGGACGGTGGTCTTCCCGTCCTTCCACGGCTTCCACGCAATGCCGATCCGAGGGGCGAAGTTGTTGCGATCGGCATTCACCAACCCCTTGGGGAAGGCTCCTGTATAAGGTCCCGGCTGACCCGTGTAGGTCTGCGCCACCGCGGTGAATCCCGGAGCGATATCCAGGTTCGCCTCGCGGCCGTACTTCTCAAACGGCACGCCGTAGAACTCATACCGCAGCCCGAAGTTGACCGTCAGATTCGGCCGCATCCGCCAGTCGTCCTGGCCGAAAAAGGCGTAATCGCTCGACCGGAAGTAGGTCGACGTGTCGCCGTAGCGTATGGACGCCGAATTGGGAAATCCCAACAGGAAATCGGCAAAATCATACCCCGTGCCCGTCACCGGCTGCCCGCCGGAATTGAGCAAACTGGTGGCGAGGCCAGTGAAGTTGAACGTCCCGCGCCCGTTGGCGTCGGTCTTCACATTATTGAGCCGGTGCGTCCACATCACGCCGAAGCTGTAGGACTGGTTGCCGCGCATCCACGTGGCGGCGTCGGTCACCGTGTAGGCTTCCTGCCGGTTGAACGAGGGGCTGCCATCGGTGAGCGAAGCGTAGTTGGTGAAGCTGAGGTTCGGAGGCCCGTAATTCAGCGGATCGCCGCTAGCTCCCGCAATGCCAAGCGCAGCGGCGACATTGGTCGAATTCGAAAAGAACGGCAGCGAGTCCGTGCGGTTGTGGTTGAAGCTGACATTGGCGATGTTGAAAACCCTGGGCGCGAACGTGTGGACCCAGTTCAGGCTGCTGCTGACGCCCTTGCCGTTCGAATCGTCGAGGAATCCGAACATCTGCGCGTTCAGGCCCGACCGGTTCTGCATCTGGAAGTTCAGCGCCAGCCTGTCCCGGCGCCCGATGCTTTGCCCGATCCTCAGCCCCAGGTTGTCGCTGTGGTTCGGAACCGTGGTCGTGTATTGGTAGTTCTGCGCCACGCAGGCGAGCGACGCCGTGGTGCAGGAGCCGGCCTGATTCGGATTCGGAAAGTACTTCAGCAGCCCGACTGCGATCGGGCTGATCCTCGAAAGCGGAACCTGGTTGCCCGGAAACGGATTGCCGGTGTTCGGGTCGTAGACCGCCGCCCCGCTCTGCGAGAAATCGCCCGCGCGTTCGAGCGCCGACGGCACCGTCCCCACGCGATTCGTCAGGTTGTCGGCGCGATTCCCGGTGTAATTGAAGTTGAAGGTCGTGTTCTGGGCCCGGAACAGCTTGGGGATCATGAGCGGCCCGCCGATCTGTACGCTGAACCGCTCCTGGGCGTAGCCCGGCTTCACCACCGGCTGTCCGCTGACGGCGAAAGGCCGCGCATCGAGCACGGAATTGTGGACCACGACGTTCACCATGCCGTGGATCCCCTGCTGGCCGCGAAACCGCCGGTTGCCCATCAACCCTTGGTCGGATCGCGGACCGCCGCCCGCGCCCCGAGCCATTCCTGGTCGCATCCCCGGACCGCCGAATCCTCCGCGCCCGCCGAATCCACCGCCGCCGCCGGCCATGCCGCCGCGCCCGCCGAATCCGCCGCCACCTCCGCCCGGACCGCCGAAGCCGCCGCCGGTCATGCCGCCCTGGGCCAGTCCGCCGCCAGGACCCTGACCTTCTCCCATTCCGCCATTCATCCCGCCCGGCCCCATGCCGTCGCCAAACCCGCCCATTCCGCCAGGCCCGAACCGGAGCCCCATCTCGGGATTCTGATCCGCGCCCGCCTGCTGCAACCCGCGGCTGAGGGTGCCGCTCACCAGGAACGACTCGTTTGCGTTGTCGCTCGACGGCGCCGGCATTTCCGGCATCTCGGCGGCCGCCGTCGAATCGTTGCTTTGTCCATTCAGTTCAAGGACATTCCGGTTCCGGGCGTTCATCTGCTGCGCCGCCTGCCCGCCTTGCCGGCGCGGCGCCGGAGCCGGAACGGCCGCCGGAGCCGCTTTGACGCTCAACGTGGCCAGTTTCAGCTCCCATTCCAGGTTGAACGGCCCCTTCACCTGCACTTCCTTGTGTTCCGGAATGAAACGGAACATTTCAACTTGAAACGTCCAGGTTCCATCCGTGACGCCGTCGAGCTTGTAACGGCCGAAGTCATCGGTGACGGTGGTGAGCGTCAGCTCGCCTTTGGCGGCTTTCACCGTTGCTCCGGGAACTTCGATTCCGTTCGCGCGGACCGTGCCGGTCTGCCCGAACGCCGGAGCTAAATATAACCATATCATCAGGATAGCGGCGTATACAGCTATTCGGTGAACAGGGAATCTCATCGGCTTTCCATAACTTTCGGTCTGACTCCAAAGACTGGCGAGTCAAGCCTGAAGGTTACCTGAATTGCAGGCGGAGGGCCAAAAGTTCCCCTGGAAACCCGTCCGAAACGCGCGAAAACACGTCCATTTCCGCGCTCCTAAATCGTTAAAGTAGATCACATTTTGCGCGCTTTTGAGTGATGTCCGCGGGATGGGACACTCTGTCCTCCCCAGGGCGCCCACGGGCCATTCTGTCCCCATGCAAGGGCCAATCTATCAATAGAATCAATACGTTACAACTGGCTATCGATGTGCCTCAGGGTCATCAGTCATGAGATTCTTTCGGTTTGCCGCCTGCGCCTGCGTTGTCGCCGGCATCGCGTTCGCCCGACCCGCCAAGATCGACCGGGATCTTGAGGCCGCCGACCCTTCCGCCACTGTCGATGTGATCGTCCAGTTCAGAAACGCGCCTACGGCCGCCCATCATGACCGGGTTCGCGAACGGGGAGGACGTCACCGGGGGACTCTGCCGCTGATCGGGGCCGGGGTCTATTCGATCGAGGCGGGACGGTTGGGCGAACTCGCCGCCGATCCGGACGTGGTCCAGATTTCGCCGGATCGGCAGGTTCGCGCCACCGATTTCAACGGAAAGCTCGATTATGGCTGGATGACCGTCACGGGCATCGCCAAAAAGGGGGGCCAACTGCCCTACGACGGCGCGGGAATCGGTGTGGCGATTCTCGACAGCGGGCTCGATCCGATCCCCGACCTCTCTAACATTGTTTATCGCCAGAGTTTTGTCCCGGGCAGCGCCTCGGTGCACGACGACTACGGCCACGGCACGCATGTGGCCGGGATCATCGCGGGCAACGGGAGCCTGTCGACCTGCTCCACCTGCGTCTACCGGATTCGAGGCATCGCCCCCAAGGCGCGGCTGGTGTCGCTGCGGGTGTTGAATGGCGCCGGCGTGGGAACCGACAGCGCGGTGATCGCGGCCATCGCGCGGGCGATCGCGTTGAAGAACACCTACAACATCCGAGTGATGAACCTCTCGCTGGGCCGGCCGGTGTACGGTTCCTATGCGAGCGATCCGCTGTGCCAGGCGGTCGAAAGAGCCTGGAAAGCCGGCATCGTGGTGGTGGTGGCGGCGGGCAATGAAGGCCGCAACAACACCTTCGCCAACAGCGGCTATGGCACCATCACCGCGCCGGGCAACGATCCGTATGTGATCACGGTGGGCGCGTTGAACACACAGGGGACGGCCAGCCGCGCGGACGACAAAATCGCCAGCTACAGCTCAAAGGGGCCGACGCTCATCGACCATATCGTGAAGCCCGACCTGGTGGCCCCGGGCAATGCGATCCTCTCCAACCGCGCCTACAACGTAGGCATCGAGACGGTGTTTCCGGGCAATATCGTCCCCACCACGGCGTATGACAATACATCCTACCAGCCGGATTACTTCCAGTTGAGCGGCACCAGCATGGCTGCGCCGATGGCGGCTGGAACAGCGGCTCTGGTGATCCAACAGAACCCGAATCTCACGCCCGACCAAGTGAAGGCCCGGCTGATGAAGACGGCCAGCAAGAGCTTTCCCGCCTCGTCGACGGCGGAAGATCCCGTGACGCACGCCCTCTTTACGAGCTACTACGACATCTTCACAGTGGGCGCCGGCAGCCTGGACGCAGCTGCGGCGCTGGCCAACCAGGACGTGCTGGCGGGCTCCGCGATGTCGCCCACGGCTGTCTACAACCCGCCGGCGGGAACCGGATCGCTCGCGTTCACCCAAGGCAGCGGCCTGGGCGGGGCGAGCATCGTCTGGGGCACGACGCTGGTGTGGGGCACGAACGTGGTGTACGGAACCACGCTCGTGTGGGGGACGACCATCGTGTGGGGAACCAGCGTGGTTTGGGGAACCAACGCGGACGGAACGACGGGGTTCGACGTGGTGTGGGGTTCGCGGGCCGTATGGGGCGCGAACGCTACGCCTTCCGGAGAAGCCGTTAACATCGCGATCAACGGCGAAAACTGACGCCGTCAGCGGGCGAAGGCGAATTCCAGGCGCGCCACCTGACGCTCGAAGCACAGGCGGGCGGCTTCCAGGCGGAGCTCGATCTCCTCGACCGGCAGGCCATAGTCACGAGCGAGCTCACGGGGCGAGGCGCCTTCCTTCGCGTCCAGGTAGAGTCCGTAATTCAACAGATCCGGCATGTTCTCCTCCAAGTCTCGGGGTCGTCGATGCGCGACCCTTATTGGCATGACGGACGGTAGTGTCTCCAATCGACGGGGCGTTTCAAGACAAAATCAGTAACCGTCGCCGATCAACGAGAACGCGGCCCAATAATAAGGATGCCGGTAGGCGGGATCGGCGAGCAGGCGCAGGGAGGCCTGGCGCAGGGCGGCGGCCCGGGCCCCGAGCGGCTGGCCATCGACGGGACGAAGGCGGCGGTGGAACTCGAGCATCAGACGGGTTGTGCTGTCCGAATCCACCGGCCACTGGCTGACCACCGCGGCGGGGCTGCCGGCCACCATCAACGCCCAGCTCAACCCGACCACGCCTTCTCCCTGACGGAAGCCGCCGCGCCCGGAATCGCACGCCGATAGCACCACCATGCCGGCGTTCAGGTCGAGATCGAGGATCTCACGGGTTTCGAGATAGCCGTCCTCGCCTTGGCCCGGCGCGAGCAACACATAGGAGTACAGAGGGTTGGCGGCGTTGACGGCGGCGTGCGCGGCCAGGTGGAGGATGCGATGGCGGGGGGCGGCGAGCTTCCATTCGGCCTCGCTCGCGCGGGGGCCGGTGAAGGATTCGGCGCCCTCGCCGTACAGCCGGCGGATGGATTCCACTTCACGGGCAGCCGAGGGGAGGCGGGCGGCTCCGGCGGCCGGGGCGGTTTCGGGATCTCCCATGGCGAGCAACGTGCTTGAACCGCCGGCGATAGGGCGTCGCGAACGGGCCGATTCGAACAGAACAGTGAGCGACGGCGCGTAGAACAGGGCCCGGCTCTCAATAAGGTGGCGCCCGGAGCTGTCGATCAGGGCTTGAAAAGGGAGGCTCCACAGGGGGCCGTCGGGGACGATGGCGACCAGGGTCTTGCCGCGAAGGGCGCCTTCGGCCGGACCCAGAAGGCGACGGTACAGGGACTGGGCGGCGTCGCGGTAGGACAGATCGCGGCGGGCGAGGCTCGAGCGGAACGCCTCCACTTCATCGGCAAGCGATTCCTGCTTCCAGGGGAGGGTGTAGGCGGAGGCCTCCGGTTGGCCGGCGCGCCCCTGCTTGACGGCGAACAAATAGACGGCGTCGGGGGCGACGGCGAATTCGAGCAGCACGGCGTTGGAGTCGGGGAGCAGGCGGGCGGCGTCGGCCAGTTCGAGAGGCTCGGATTCGCCGCGCCGTTGCTTCAGCTCGGGGCGCCGGTTGTAGAGGGCGGAGCGGAAGCGTTCGAGATCGCGGACGGCTGTGTCGAGGGCCTCGGGGTCGCGCCGGGAACGGGCCTGGAGGACGGAGATGCGGCGCACCAGTTCCTGCTCTTCCCGCTTTTCGACGGGCGTCATGGTTTTGGTGATGGCGACGTGGCCGGCGCGAAGGACGTCGAGGATGAGGCCGGCCTTGGCGCGTTCGGCGACCCGGAGGGCGTCCGCGAGGTCGCCGAACTGGACGTCGAGGCTCATGAGGCCATGAAAGAGGTTGATCTTGTCGCGCAGGAACGCGAGGCCCTGCTGTTCGCCGCCGGCCAGTTGCTTGCGCATGTCGTCGACCACGCGGATGCCTTCGGCGTAGGCGGCGCGGGCCAGGCGCGGGCGGTTCAGGCGCTGATGGGCGACGCCGGCGCTTTCGAGCGCGCGCCAGAGTGCGTCGGGCGAGCCGATGCGGCGAGCGATTTCGGCCGCTCGCAGGGCGATCTGGAGGGCCTCCTGGTTGCGGCCAAGGTCGAGCAGGACGGTGGCCATGATGTTGAGGGTGCTGGAGATCTCAAGCGGCGTGTTGGCCTTTTCGCTGATGGCGAGGCTGGGGGCGAGATCGGCGAGGGCTTCGTCGCGGCGGCGGAGGTCGCGCAACAGTTCGGCGCGGTTCAGCAGGGCGTAGGCGAGGTCGGCCTGGTTGTTGAGCTCCCGGGAAAGGGCGATGGCGCGGCTGGCGGCTTCGAGCGCGTCGGCGTCGCGGCCGATGTGGTGGTAGACCAACGTGAGGTTGATGTAGACGCTGGTCAACTCGCTCTTGGGGGCTCCGGAGCGGAGTTTCACGTCGAGCGATTTCTCGATGAAGCGGGCGGCGAGGGCTGAATCACCCTGAATTTCGTAGATGCTGCCCAGGTTTTCGAGGGCTTTATGAACGCCGACGGGACTGTTGATGGATTCGGCGAGCTGGACGGTCTGTTCGAGCAGTTCGGCGGCGGTGCGGAGGGCGCCGAGGCGGGCCCAGGAGGTGGCGAGGCCGGTGTTGGTGGTGACGATGCCCATCGAATCGTGAAGCCGGCGAAAGATGGCCTGGGCCTGTTGATCGAGGTCGATGGCTTCGGCGTAGTTGGCCAGGGTGCGCTGGGCGATGGCGCTCGAGCGGAGCAGCTCGGCGATCAGTTTGTCGTCGCCGGAGCGGCGGGCGGCGTCGAGGCCCTGGCCGAAGGCTTCCAGGGATCGCGGGGCTTCGTCCATGCGGAGGTGGGCCACGCCGGCGGCGCGCCAGGAGCGGGCTTCCAGGCGGAAGTCGCCGGCTTTGCGGGCGGCCGCGGCGGCGGAGGCGAAGCTGCGGACGGCGCGTTCATATTGCACCTGGCGGACGGCGGATTCGCCGCGTTGGTAGCAAAAGGCGGCAAGCTGGGCGGCGGGGGCGGCGTCGAGGAGGGCGGCCTTTGCCTGCTGGGTGGAGGCGGCGTCCAGACGGTCGGCGAGCGGAGCGAGGGAGTCGGGGGCGGGACTCGGGGACTGCGCCGACAGCAGCGCCGTGGCGATCGCGAGAACGCCGATGGGGAGTCTCATCGCGGCTATATCCTCTCATTCTAGCGGCGAGTGTGGGGTATTCTCTCACCCATCGAAAAGAAGAGGCTAGTGTCCGATTTAAGGCTGTCCCTTTCCGGCTAAGTGGCCGATGAGAAGGTCAGGGAGTTAGTACTATGGCTACAATGCTTGCCCGTCCTCAGGCTCCATGGGCGCTTCGTTTGACGCCGCCATTCCCGTCCGTCGCGCAGCGGTTGCTCGCGTTGGTCAGCCAGGAAGACATTCCGATGAGCGAGGTGGGAGCGCTGGTCAAGCTGGATCCGTCGTTCTCGGCGGAATTGCTGAGGTTCGCAAATTCAGCGTTGTTCGGGTTGCGCCAGGAGGTTCGCAGCATCCCAAGGGCGCTGATGATGGTGGGCGCCGACCGGGTGAAGACCATGGCCGTCATGGTGGTGATGAACCAGATGGTGCGGGCGGCCGTGCGGATCGAGGCGCTGCGTAAGGTGTGGCTGCACAGCCTGGCGACGGCTTTGATCGCCGAGGAGGCGGCCCAGGACTTCGGGGTCTCGCGGGACGTCGCCTATACGGCCGGGCTGCTACACAATCTGGGATCGCTGGGGTTGATGTCGGCCTATCCGGACGAATACAACCGGATGCTGGAGGTTTCCAACGACTTCGGCTTCGACCTGCTGCACACCGAGCGAGATCTGTTTGAGATCGACCATTGCGCCGCGGGCGCGTACCTGGCGCAGGATTGGGAGTTTCCCGATGAGCTGGCGGCGGCGCTGGCCAGTCACCACGAGGAGCCGGAAGAGGGCGTGCGCGACATCTATAACCTGGTGCGGATTTCGTGGCGAATGGCCGATGTGCTGGGGTACGCGGCGTTTTCCCCGGAGCGGCAATGGACGATCGAGGAGTTGACGGGGTTTGTGCCGTTGCGGTCCGCCTGGCTGACGGGACCGGCAGAGAGCGTCGCCGAGGAAATGAAGAGCCGCCTGGCGACGGCTCCCATCTAGGGTCTCAGAGGCCGGCTTCGCGGAGCCTGGCGCGGTAGAAGTCGGCGTCGCGCTTCATCTGCGCGATGACTTGGGCGCGCGGTGCGTCGAGCTTCGCGGCCCCGTGTTCCGCGCCGCCGAGGCCCGCGTATTCGTAATGGACCTGTACGGGTCCATCGAAACGGGCGGCCTTCAGCATGGCGAGGAAACGGGGGAATTGCACCATCCCCTCGCCGGGTGGACGCCATTGGATAACCCAGGCGCCCTTTGGGTTGCGCGACCAGACGAAGTCCTTGAGGGCGACGCCGAGCATCAGCCCAGCGCAGAGCTGGGCGCTGCGGATCCAGCCTCCGAAGCCTCCTTCGGCGGTGGCGTGCGCGACATCGTAGTTGACGCCGGCGTACTGGGGATCGACGTCATGAAGGATCTCCCAGAGGTCCCAGATGGGCGCGCCGACTTCCATGCCGGAGTGGGTGTGGTACATGGCGGCGATGTTGTAGTGGCGGTTCATCGCGGCCAGGTCCTTGACGCGTGAGCGCAAGGCGGCGAGTTGTTGGGGGATCGGCTTCGAGTCGTCGTACTTGAATCCGCCCCAGCGGTAGCGTCGGATGCCGAGGGCGGCGGCGGCGCGCAGGATCGCTTCGGCATGGGGGCTTGAGGCGTCGACGATGCCGGCGGTGATCATGGGCGCCTCGAGGCCGGCCTTGCGGACGGCTTCGAAGGCTCGGGGCAGGTCGTCAGCGACGCGTTCGGGCTCGACGTGTCCGCCTTTGCGGACGGTGAGGTCGACGCCCTCAACGCCGATTTCGGCGGCCGCGGCGGCCATCTCGTCCCACTTGGCCCACTGGAGATGTTTGGAAAAGACGGTCAGCTTCAGCGGGGCGGGCTTGGTTTCGGACTTCGCGGCGGCCGTGGCGGCGAGGCTCGCGGCGAACGTTCGGCGGGTCATGGTCGGTTAGCTCTCCTTGAGGGCTTTCATGAGCTCCTCGGACGTGACGGTGGGGGCCCAGTACTTTTCGATGTGCTCGATGACGAGCTGGGTGCCCTGGTCGTGCGGGACGAACGGGCGGTGGGCGGGGTTGTACATGGAGTCCGTCAGGTCGCGGACGAGGATGCAGCGCACACCCCATTTTGTCATCTGACGGATGGTGAAGCTGCGGTTCAGGATGCACATGTTGGTGTGGACGCCGGCGACGAGCAGGGTCTTGACGCCGTGGAATCGCAGGGCGGAGTAGACTTGCCGGCCGTCGTCGGAGACGAGGTCTGGCGGTGCGATGGGAATACCGGGGTGCTGGCTCGACCAGGCGCGATAGTTCACAGGGAGCGGGTTGTTGGGAGTGTCGCAGCCGCCGTCGGAATCGTCGATCGGCAGCGGCGGGTCCGTGAGGGCGATGGGCGCCGGGGGCGCGACAGACGGGATGGCCAGCATGTTCAACCGCTGCGGGGCATCCTTATAATACGCCATCGTGTCGGACGGGGCGTGAATGATCAGGACGCCGTTCTTGCGGGCCAGGTCGACGACCGGGGCCATCTTGCGGACCAGGGCGGAGACCCGGTCCGTGGCGCCCTGGCACCAGTGTTTGTCCCAGACGTCGCAAAGGATGAGGGCCGTGGAGGAGGCGGGGATCGATTCGGCGAAACGGGCCTCGCGCCAGTCGCCCGCGCCCTTGAAGAGTTCGACGCGGGTGCGGAGGTTCAGGCGGAGCGTCTTGCCGGGGGCGGCCAGGGAGGCGGCGGTAATGGCTAGAACCAGAGCCGCGAGAATCCAGCGCGTGGTGGGCATGACGCCATGATATGCTGATTAGAGATCGTGGCGCGGTAGCCAAGTGGTAAGGCAGAGGTCTGCAAAACCTTTATTCAGCGGTTCGAATCCGCTCCGCGCCTCCAACCTTTCGCCAATATCCCTCCTCTTAGTTCTTTGTTGAAGCCGTCATGCGCGGGCTGCGGTAGGCGATCTTTCCGCCGACGATGGTGAGCAGTGGCTCGATGCGGCGGATCTCCTGCTCCGGGCAGGTGAAGAAGTCGCGGTCGATGACCACGGCGTCGGCCAGTTTGCCGGTTTCGAGCGTGCCGCGGGTCTTCTCGGCGAATTGGATCCAGGCGGCGCCCGTGGTGTACATCTTCAGCGCCTGTTCGCGGGTGATGCGCTCGTCAGGGTAGAACTGGCCGCCGGTGCGGAGGCGGCGCGTGACGCACATCCATATATTAAAGAACGGGTTGAAGGGGTTCACCGCGCCGTTCTTGTCCCAGCCGATCATGTGGTCGCTGCCGCCCGCCACCGGGATGCCGGCGTCGAGGACGGAGCGGAGAGGGAAAAACCAGCGCATGTTGTCGATGCCGAAGACGCGTTCCAGGGCGGGGACGTCGTAGTAGAGCCAGTCAGGCTGGGCGTCCAGGGCGACACCCATGGTCTTCATGCGGCGGATGGCGTCCTGGCTGAGGAAGCTGCCGTGCATAACGTGATGGCGCATGGGGGCGATGGGCTTTTCGCGGTCCAGGCGTTCGAAGACGTCGAGCAGGGTGTCGATGGCGGCGCCGCCCTGGACATGGGCGGTGAGCTGCCAGCCCTTGCTCGAAGCGGCCCTATAAATGCGGTAGAGTTTTTCGGGGTCGACGAACAGGGTTCCGCGGGCGGCGGGGTCGGTCTGGCCGTAGAGCTGGCGGCCGAAGGGGCCGTAAGGCATGCGCTGGTAGGCGGTGCCGACGGATTGGCCGCCGTCGAGGGTGACCTTGAAGGTCCCGAACTTCAGCCAGTCGTCGCCCTGGTTGGTGGTCCAGCGGGAGGCGAGGATCTCCTTTTCCACCTGCTCGACGGGACGCTGGGCGTCGGGGCGCCAGGTGAGGACGACGCGGACGGGCAGGTTGCCGGCGGCGTGGAGCTTTTCGAAGAGGGCGACGTCGGGCTCGGTGACGAGACGGTCGCCAACGGAGGTGAGTCCGGCGGCGGCGTAGAGCTCGAGCATTTTGCTGAGGGCGCGGAGTTGGTCCTCGTCGGTGAAGGGGTCGGCTTTCTGGGCGCCTTTGAGGAGTTGGGAGGCGTTGCGGAGGATGCCGTTGGGCTCGCCGTCCGGTCCTTTGACGATTTCGCCACCGGGCGGGTTGGGGGTGTCGCGGGTGATGCCGCTGACGCGCAGGGCCATGGAGTTGGCGGACCAGACGTAGCTGCCGTCGAAGGCGACCGGATGGTCGGGGGCGACGTCGAGGTCGGCGCGGGTGGGCATGCGCATTTCGGCCAGGCGGGGCGGAAGGGTGCGGGGGACGATGATCCACTCGCCCTTGGGGGTCTTGCGGGCGCGCTCGCGGATGAAGGCCTGGATGGACTGGATGCTGTCGAGCGGCGGGAGGGCGCCACGGTATTCGCTGAGACCGGCGCTCAAGGCGTGGACGTGGGCGTCGATCAGGCCGGGCAGCACCATCTTTCCGCCCAGATCGATCAGGCGGGTTTTAGGGCCGCGCTCGGCCTGGAGGACGGCGGCGGTCGGGCCGACGGCGGCGATGCGGCCGGCCTTGAAGGCGATGGCCTGGGCGGTGGGATGGGCAGGGTCGAGGGTGACGATCTTGCCGCCGTGCAGGATCAGGTCGGCGTCGGCGGCGAACAGGGCGCCGGTGAAGGCGGCGGTCGCGGTCGCGAGGAGGAGGGAGTGTCGGGTGGTCATTCGATTCGCAAGGCCTGCCCCCCATAATAGTGAAAGTGCATACGAACCGTCTGGCGCGCGAGAAGAGCCCGTACCTGCTGCAACATGCGGCAAATCCGGTGGACTGGTATCCCTGGGGGGCGGAGGCGTTTGAGAAGGCCCGCACGGAGGATAAGCCGATCTTCCTGTCGGTGGGCTATTCCACCTGCCATTGGTGCCACGTGATGGAGCGGGAATCGTTCGAAAACGAGCGGATCGCGGCGCTGCTGAACCAGCATTTCGTGCCGGTGAAGGTGGATCGCGAGGAGCGGCCGGACGTCGACCGGATCTACATGCTGTTCGTGCAGGCGAGCACCGGCTCGGGCGGGTGGCCGATGTCGGTGTTCATGACGCCGGAGCTGAAGCCGTTCTTCGGCGGGACGTACTTTCCGCCGGATAACCGGTATGGGCGGCCGGGGTTTGCGACCGTGCTGGAGCGGTTGGCCGAGGCTTGGGCGAACGACCGGGCGCGCATCGAGGAATCGAGCGCGGCGGTGACGGTGCAACTGGCGGGTCATGCGGCGAGCGGGCGCGGGCAGGGCCAGGTGGACGCGGCGGCGCTGGACGCGGCGTTCCACGTGTTCCGGCGCAATTTCGATAAACGGCTGGGCGGGTTCGGCGGGGCGCCGAAGTTTCCGCGGCCGGTGGTCCACAATTTCCTGCTGCGGTATTACAGGCGGACGGGGAATGACGATGCGCTCCAGATGACGCTGACGACCCTGCGCGAGATGGCCAAGGGCGGGATGAACGATCAGGTGGGCGGTGGGTTCCATCGCTACTCGGTGGATGAGCGCTGGTTTGTGCCGCACTTCGAAAAGATGCTGTACGACCAGGCGCAGTTGGCCGTTTCCTACCTGGAGGCCTACCAAATCACACGGGAGGAGACGTTCGCCCAGACGGCGCGCGACATCTTCGAGTACGTGCTGCGAGACCTGACGCATCCGGAGGGCGGGTTCTTTTCGGCCGAGGACGCCGATAGCGTCGTGGATCCGGCCGAGCCTCGGGTGAAGGGTGAGGGCGCGTTCTACATCTGGTCCGATGACGAGTTGGCGCGGCTGCTGGATGCGCGGACGCTCGCCGTCGTGCGGCGGCATTACGGGGTCGAGCGGGACGGCAATGTCGAGCACGACCCGCATGGGGAGTTTCACGGGCGGAACATCCCTTATCGAGCGGCGGCGCTTCGGACCGATGAGGAGCGGGAGGCGGTGGCGGCGGCCCGGCGGGTGCTGCTCGAGGCGCGGTCGAAGCGGGTGCGTCCGCATCTGGACGATAAGGTCCTGACGGCGTGGAATGCGTTGATGATCTCGGCCTTCGCCAAGGGGGCGCAGGTGCTGGGCGAGGAGCGGTATGCCCAGGCCGCCCGGCGGGCGATGGATTTCGTGCTGCGACGGCTGTTCCAACCGGAGACGGCGACGCTGCTGCGGCGGTTTCGGGAGGGCGAGGCGGCGATCCCGGGGTTCCTGGACGACTACGCGTTTCTTGTCGTGGCGCTCATCGACTTGTATGAGACGCAGTTTGAGACCTACCACCTGGAGCTGGCGGCGCAGTTGGCCGGGCGCATGATCGAGCTGTTCGAGGACGGGGAGTCGGGCGGGTTTTTCAGTACGGCGGAGGACGATGCGGACCTGATTCTGCGCATGCAGGACGATCACGACGGGGCGGAGCCTTCGGGCAATTCGATGGCGGCGATGGGGCTGCTGCGGCTGGCGCATACCACCGGGCGGGAGGACTTCCGGCGGGCGGCGGAGCGGACGCTCGAGTGTTTCACGGGGCGGTCGGCGGCGATGGGGAGCGCGATGCCGCAGATGCTGGCGGCGGCGGGGGCGTGGCTCGATGGGCCTCGGCAGATCGTGGTGGCGGGGGAGCGGGGCGAGACGGCGGCGATGCTCGGGGCGATTCGGCGGCGGTTTCTGCCGGAAACGGCGGTGTTCGCCGTGGATGGCGCGGCGCGGGAGACGTTGGCGGCGGTGAACCCGGTTTTCGCCGAAATGAAGCCGGTTAACGGCTTGGCGGCGGCCTATGTGTGCGAGAATTTCGCCTGCCGGCTGCCGGTGACGGAGGTGTCGAAACTGACCGAATTGCTACAATGAGCACGCAGGCAATCTGTCAAAAAAGGAGATTTCGATGGAGAGACCAGGCGCCACTACTTTAAAAGGCAATCCTCTCACTCTGGTGGGTCCGGAATTAAAAGCCGGCGATCCAGCGCCCGATTTCGAAGTCGTCGATAAGACTCTGCAACCCGTCACGCTCCAGTCAACCGGCGAAAGCGTGCGGATCTTCAGCGTCGTGCCGTCGCTCGATACGCCCGTATGCGACATGCAGACCAAGCGTTTCAACGAGGAGGCGGCGAAGCTTCCCAACATCAAGATTTACAACGTCAGCATGGATCTTCCGTTCGCGCAGTCGCGGTGGTGCGGAGCGTTCGGCGTCGATAACGTGAAGATGCTGTCGGATCATCGCGCCGGCTCGTTCGGTTCGAGCTACGGGACGTTGATCAAGGAATTGCGGATCGAAAGCCGCGCGATTTTCGTGGTCGATTCGCAGGGAAAACTGGCGCACGTCGAATACGTGAAGGAAGTCGCCGATCATCCGAATTACGAGGCGGCGCTCGCGGCGGCGAAGTCGGCCAGCTAGTTTGGTGGAAGCGGCGTGGGGCGGACCGAAGTCCGCCCTACGCTTCGGCGGATTCCGCGCCCGCGGCTTCCGCTTCCGTAATCAACTTCCTCGCATCGTCGGCCTGTTCCTTGGCCACCTGAACCTCAAACGACAGATTCGGCAACACGGAGTCGCCTACCAGGATGGCCGCGATGCCGGCGGATTCGAGCATGCTTTTCACCGCCAGAGCCTCCATTTCGGCGTTGGTGGAGGAGTGGGACCGGAAAATGGTCTCCGCGTCGAAGGCGGGCGAGGCGCTCACGTCGGCGAGGTCGGCTTCGGGAAGTCGGGCTTCATTCACGAGAGCCTCGGCCCGGGCGGCGTCGGCCGCGGGCACTTGCACCTCCCAGGCGCCGGACGGCACGCCGGGGGCGCTGTCGTCCAGTACGACGGCGGCGATCTCCTGGGACGCGAGCAAATCCTTGATTGCCCGGGCGTCCTCTTCGGCATCTTGGTCCGCGCTGCGGAATACGTTCACCATTTCTGCGTCGGCTGCCATGCTTAGAGCATAACGCCCTTGGAGTGGTATGGTGACTGTCATGTTACGATCGCCGCTTGTGTTGCTGCTGGCCCCGGCCTTTCTGTTCGCCTCCGATGCCGGGAAGGACTGGGGCGTCGAGCGGCGTTGGTACAACGATCCTGTCACCGGAGTGCGCGTTCAGGAGATCACCGCTCCGAGTGTGGCGGCGGACAACCTCTACTTCCACTTTTCGAACTTCACGGCCGATAACCGCTACCTGCTGTTCACCTCCGACCGGACCGGTTCGCGGCAGTTGTATCGCATGGAGGTGGAAACCGGGCGGATCGTGCAGCTTACCGACGATCCGGCGATTCTGGCGAGCACCGCCTGCCCCGACCCGCGCGACGGGCGAACGGCGTATGTGATGCGTGGGCCGGAGGTGTTGGCGCTCGATGTGGCGACCGGCCGGTCTCGCACGGTGGGGGCCGTTCCGAAGCCGTATGTGGGCGGATTCCAGCAGCCGACGGTAAGTAATGATGGCGCCTCGATTGCTGTGACAAAGCAGCGGGACGAGCGGACCTGGGAGATCGGGCTGATGAGCCTGGCTACGGGCGCTTATCGGACCGTGTTGACCGAGGGCTTCCGGATCGGGCATGTGCAGCATAGCCCGACCGACCCGGTGATCTTTTATGTATGGGAGACAGGAGGGTACGCGCCGCAACGGTCCTGGCTGGTGAATGACGACGGGTCGGGGAATCGGCCGTTTTATGCTCCGGTGGATCCGAAGAAGTGGGTCACGCCGCTGAAGGAGTGGCTGACGCACGAGGCCTGGGTGCAGGGAACCGGGCAGATGACGATGGTGAACGACAAGGTCGGCGTCATGCTGGTGGAAAAGGACGGGGCTGCGCGGGTGGCTCGGGCCGGCGCCTACTGGCACGCGGCGGCGCGTCCGGACGGGAAGTTCATCGCGATCGACGATGCGGAGGGCAACATCTGGATCGCCGAGACGGCTAGCGGGTCGGTGCGGCTGTTGGCTACCGGCATCCGCGATAAGGTGCGGGTGCATGGGCACCTGTCGTTTGATCGGAACGGGCGGTATATTCAGTTCCACACGGGGCGCACCCGGGAGACGGTGGCGCTGATCGACCTGGACGATCCGACGGTTCGCGGCAACCGCTAGAATGGCATGGGAGGAATTATGGCGGAAGATCAAGCATACGGCGAGAAGCTGATTTGGTTCGTGGCTGGCGCGGCGATCGGCGCGGCTGTGGCGCTGTTGTACGCTCCGGCTTCGGGCTCGGACACGCGCGAGTATCTCGGCAAAAAGACTCGCGAAGGGCGCGATGCGCTGGCCGAATCGAGCAAGGAAATGTACGAGCGCGGCCGCGAATTGTACGATCGTGGACGCAAAATGGCCGATGATGCGGCCGAATTGCTGGAGCGGGGCCGCAATATCGTCGAAAAGGCCGCTGAGAACGCGAGCGAGACCGTTTCCGACGCGCTGAGCTAAACACCGGCGGCGCATGCGGCAATTGATCCGTTCGTTGGGACGGGCTCGAGGCGCGCCGTTGTTCATTGTCGCGATCCTGGCGGCGAGCATCGGCGCGAATACCGCTGTGTTCACGCTGGTGGATCGCGTGCTGCTGCGGCCTTTCTCCTTCCCGAACCTCCCGCGCCTGGTGGAAATCACCGGGATCGCGCCGGAGGAGTTCGAGACGTGGCGCGCGCGCGTGCCCTCCTTCGAACGCTCGTCGTTCTGGCGGATCGACCGGGTGCTGCTGAGCGGCGTGGAACAACCGGAGAACCTGAGCGCCTTCGACGTGGGCCCGGGGCTGTTCGACACGCTTGGCGTACGGGCCCGTTTGGGACGCACGTTTCTCGAACGGGATCACCGGCCCGGGTCGCCGCCGGTGGTCGTGATCGGGGATCGGCTGTGGAAGCAGTCGTTTCACAGCGATCCGTCGATTGTCGGCC
Source organism: Acidobacteriota bacterium (assembly GCA_018268715.1). Taxonomy (GTDB): domain Bacteria; phylum Acidobacteriota; class Terriglobia; order Bryobacterales; family Bryobacteraceae; genus TMP-7. The sequence continues at coordinate 401,257 of JAFDVZ010000002.1, forward strand.
GCGAGATTCTGCTCGACGGCAAGGGCTACACGGTGGTGGGCGTCATGGGGCCGGATTTCGTCTTCACGAGCCCGAAAGAGGCGCTTTGGCTGCCTGTGACCGTTCCGCTGGCGGCGGAATCGGGCCTGAGGCGGCACTTCAGCGGGGTGGCTCTGCTGGCCGGGGGCGCGGATCCCGGGACGGCTCGGCGCGAGTTCAGCGCGGTGGCAAACTCAAGCGCCAGGCCGCCGGGCGTCGTGGCCGGCTGGAATGGCGAGGTGCGGCCGTTCGCCGAGCAGTTCGCCAAATCCTACAGAACCGCGTTGTGGACCTGCCAGGCGGCGGTGGGCCTGGTGCTGCTCATTGCGTGCGCCAATGCGGGTGGCCTGCTGCTGGCTCGCAATGTCGCGCGCACTCGCGAGTTCGCGGTGAGGGCCGCGCTGGGGGCGGGTCGCGGGCGCATCGTGGGCCGCATTGTGGCGGAATCCGCGCTGCTGGCCGGTGCGGCGGCCGCCCTGGCCGTACCGGTGGCTGTCCTGCTGTTGAAAACCTTCCTCTCGATTTGGCCGATCCAGGGCGCCGTGGATCCATCGGGCGTGACGCTGTCGGCGGTTGCGTTCCTGGTTGCGGCCGGAGGAGCGTTGGTCGCGGCCCTGCTGTGCTCGGTGGCGCCGTGCGTGCAAGTGCTGCGGACGGACCTGGCCGATGCGCTGAAGTCCAACGCCGCGGCGATCTCGCGGTCCGGGCGGCTGGGCTCCTGGACGGTGGCGGCCGAAGCGGCGCTGGCGATGATCCTGGCGGCTGGCGCGGGGCTCATGTTGGCGAGCCTGCACAATCTGCTGTCGGTGCGGCTCGGCTTCGAGCCCGAGCATGTGCTGACGGCGAGGATCGGGATCCCGGCCGGCCTTGCGACGTTGGCGGAGAAATCGACCTACTATGACCGGCTGATCGCGGCGACGCACGCGATTCCGGGCGTGCAATCGGCGGCCGTGGTGACGCTGATGCCGTTCGGCGGATTTGTGGCGAGCACCGGGTTGACGGCGGAAGGTCGGGAGCGCGGTCAATCGGAGAAGGACTCTGACCTGCTGGTTCAAATGCGGTCGGTGAGTCCGGAGTATTTCCGAACGGTGGGGGTTCGGATGCTCGCCGGGCGCGCGTTCGACGATCGCGATGGGCTGGGCGCGCCGGCCGTGACGATGGTGAATCGGACGCTCGCGATGCGGTTCTGGGGGCGGACTGACGTGACCGGCATGCGGCTTTCGACCGACTCTCATCCGGGACCCGGCGATTGGCGGACGGTGGTGGGAGTGGTTGAGGATTCCAGGGACCGTTCCCTGACCGCGTCGCAGGCGTGCGAGCTGTACTTTCCCTACACGCAGAATTTGATGGGCGCGCAGGTGGCGTCGCTGGTGTTGAGAACGTCGCCGCCGCCGCTCGCGATCGGTCTGGCGCTGGCTCGGGCGGTTCACGAGGTGAATCCGGACCAGCCGGTTTCCGAAGTGAAGGCGATGGACGCGCTGGTGCGGGAAGCGTCGGCGCAGCCCAGGTTCCACACGTCGCTGTTGGCGGCGTTCGCTGGATTTGCGTTGTTGCTTGCGGCGAGCGGGGTGTTCGCCGTGGCGGCCTATTCGACCGCGCAGCGACGGGGAGAGATCGCCATACGGTCGGCGCTGGGCGCTCAGCCGGCGGAGTTGTTCCGCTGGACGCTGGCGCGGAACCTGAAGCCCGTGGCGTGGGGTTGCCTGGCGGGATTGATCGGCGCGCTGTGGGCGGCCAAGCTGCTGGCGGCGGAGTTGGTGACGGTTTCCGCGTCGGATCCGGCGGTTCTGTTGGGCGCGGCGTCGATTCTCGCGGCGATTGCGCTTACCGGGGCTCTCGGTCCGGCGATCGGCGCGGCCCGCACCTCTCCATCAGGCATTCCGCGAGCTGAATGATTGGACCCCGGCGGCCTACCGGCCATGCCGAAATCGCGTGCAAACCGCCAGTTTTGGATCTATAATTCATCCAGTTCAGGCTCGCTTCATACCGGCTTTGCAGGACAAGGAGGACTCCATGTTCGACAGCCTCGACGATCAGATGAAGAAGGATCTTGACAAGCAGACCACCACCAAGCAGCGGGTCATGCTATGGGTTGCCGTCGCGGCAGCCTCGGTTCTTGTTTTCGGCGGACTGTACCTCGGCGTACGCCTCATCGGCTAGGCCGGGTCTGCCCGCCTGACTTCCAACACAGACCTTTGCGGAACAGTTCCGTTTCGGGATCGGACAGCGATTTTGCGGGGAGCGGTCCGTCCCGGAATGGGACGGTTAGTACGCGGCGGATTCCTGCGGAATCTCAAGTGTCGAGATGGACGCCATTACGGATTTGACCAGCTTGGAATATTCCCGGCGCGGGTTGTAAATCCGCAGTTTCTGGTCTGTTGTTTTTTCACGGTAGACGTCGGAGGCGCCCAGTTTGTGGGCGACATAGTGGATTCCCGCGCGCACCGACTTGAACTTCCCCTTGCAGGAATTCCAGCCGAAGATGTTGTTGTTCTGGAACGCCTTGCCGCCGCTCGACTCGACGAACGAGATGCTGGGCAACAGGCGCCAGTCCAGATCGTTCTGATCGGCCGCAAGGATGAAATCCTCGGCGTAACGTGTTATCGGACAATCTCTTTCGACCAGGAACTGCTTCAGTCGCACCAGCCTTGCATCTGACTTGGGCTTAGCGGCGGGACGGGGTTTCCCCGGCGCGGGCTGGCATAAATTCGTCGCCAAAGGCGTGGCCAAGAGGCCTGCAAACACTACGATCCGCTTAGTTACGGTTCCCAAATGATCTCCTCTCAGAAGTGGGCAAGCACAGACGCCGGATAATGGGAGATACGTGGCAGCGCCTGCTGTGGGGTCTGGAAAAGGTACGGCGGAATACTTACATATTGTCTAATTATAGCAGAGCGTCGAACGGCGGTTCCGACGCATCATGTAAGATATTCGGCGTATATCGGGAACCGGTCGATTACGGACATTTTGGTCGAAAATTCCAATCCTGGGATGGGGCAAAAAGAAACGGGCGTCGCGCCGCCGGACCACGCCGGCGAACGGGCGCCCGTTCAGGAATCCGTTGCTTATTTCGAGCGCTTCAAACTCATTTCACGAGGCTCGCCGCCCTCGCGGGTGATGCTGAGCTTCAGATCGTCGCCGGAGACCTTGCCGGTGTAGTGCATGGTCATCGAATTGCCCTGAAACTCGCGGGTGACGTCGAAGCTGATGTTGTCGCCATCGACCTTGCCGTTGGAAATCTTGATCTCGCCACCGCGGCCGGTGGTGGAGCCGTTCAGGGTCGACCCGTCGGCGGCGAATGTGAACGTCACAGGACGGGAGCCGTTGGGAGTCTGCATTTCACCGGTCCACTTGCCGTCGATGCTGGCGGCGAGGGCGGAGACGGTCATTAAAGCGGCCACGAGGGTCGCCATCAGAAGGGAGCGTAGGGTCATCTTGTATGGGTCCTCCTCAGAGAGGTTACAGACGCTAAGGCGCCCGGTCGGGGGCGCCAGGTTACGCGTGCGGATGGAGTCGAGCCCTGCATTTACAAAGCGTTACCCGGGGGGACCCGGATAAAGGGGGTGGATTGGGGCGAAACCCGTGGAGTTGGTCGGGCGTCCGATTGTATGGAATTCTGGGGGCAGAAGTGGATGTATAAGCTGTGTGTGTGCCTGCTGGGTCTGGTGTCGCAGGCCGCCGATGTGCGGGTTGAACGGACGGAAGTCCCTGGCGGCGGCGAGCTGGTGACGTACTTCAGAACCGTGATGGACCCGGCGTCCGGAGCATCGGAGGTCCCCCTGGTGAGCATCCTGCGGGACACCATGGGCGACGCCAATCCGGAAAACGACCAACTGCGCAACGTCTGGGCCTTCACCTACACGCGCCCCTCCGTGTTCAAGCGCCTGGCCGCCAGCGTTCCCTTCCTCTATGAACGGATGGGCCGCTCGAGCGGCAACGGGGCGCCGCCTCCCATCGTGGACATCGCCGCAGCAGGCAAGGGGACGATTCCCCGCCTGGCTTCGAACCTGGCCCAGACCAACGCCTTCGACCCGCTGGGCATGCCGTACCGGGCCACCACGCGCGCCTACCGCTCGCGAGCCGCCGAGTATCGCACCATGCAAATCTGGCGGACGCTGGACGTGCTTTCGACCGATGGCGCCGACTCGCATGGCCTTACTGAATCCGAACTGACCGAGGTTCGCGGGCGGGTTCTGCTGGCGCGCCGGCTGTTCGGCGGATGGGTGAGGTCGCGGTATATGGCGCCGGCCTGGAATCGGTTTGAGACGGCGTCGACGGAGGATCGGGGCCGCAATTGGGAAATGCTGCGGCAGAGGGCCGAGGAGAACCGGCTCTACTTCCAGCCGCTCGACCGGAACGGCCGTCCCGCGTTCGCCATCGTGTGGTTCGACCGCGCCCTGGCGGGATCGGGCGGGCGCTTCGATTCGAAGTTTCTGGACATATCGGACCCGTTTCGCGACCCGCGGCTCGAGCGCTGGACCGAGTACTCGGAGACCTGGCAACTGGACGGCTCCGGATCGCCGGTCTCGCCGGGAACCGATGGGGCGTCGCCCGCCGAAATGATCCCGCTGGCGCTCTATGCGCTGGATCATCCGAAGGTCCCGCTGGTGCTGATCGATTTCCGCGATCCGGGCAAGCCGTGGCGCCGGGAGGCGGCCAAACGCGCCGCCGACGATATCGCGACGGGAGTGCTGGGATGGACCGGCTACGGTAATCTGTCGTACCTGGCGGCGAAGACCTCCTGGTCATTCGTCCATCGCCGGCACGGCGGGGCGCTCGACCGGTCGGCCCGCCTCCGTGCGTATGTCCAACTGCGGCAGACGCTGATTTCCGATACACATATGGATGCGGCCCTGCGGAGAGACCTGTCGGCTCGCCTGGAACGGTTCGGTCTGAACCCGTTCGACAACGCATCGCACGCCGAGCAGGATATCGCGAGACGCCAGTATCAGGCGCTGATCGCCAAGGCGCGCGCCGGTGGGTTGGCGGCTAGCCTAGCCGATCAGCGGAACCGGGAGGTGGGTCCTCTCGTCCACCGGCCCTCCGTACGCCTGGCGCGGAAGGTGGCGACGGCGGTGACGTTGGGGGCTTATCGCCATCGGGATCCGCAGACAACTGAACTGCTGGCGCTGGTGGACAGGCGCCGGCGCGTCCATTGGCACATGCGGTACCTCGAGGGCGTGCTGGCGGCCGGGCCCAGGCCGGAAGTGGTGGCCGATATGCGGGCGGTCCGCCATTCGATGGACGAATTGACGGCGCTGTCGGCGGAAAACACGGAGCTGCGAAACGAAGTGGCGCAGTTGGTGTCCGCGATCATGGCCCGCAGCGACGAGGCCACTCGGGCCGAATGCCGACGTTGTCTCTCCCGGCTGGCCGATGTCCGGTAGCTGGGGCAGGCTGGCGGCGATCGCCCTGCTGGGGGCGGGAGCGCTGGGAGCGGCGCAGGCTAAGCGCGTCGTCATCGTCAAAGTGGACGGGCTGGGGGCGAGCGTCCTTGAACATTACCTGGCCGCCCGCAATCCCGCCACCGGCAAGAGCCGGCTGCCGTGGATCGATTACGTGTTCGTCCAAAATGGCGCGCGGGTGGCGAACTTCTACGTGCGGGGCATCAGCCTGAGTGTGCCGTCCTGGTCGATGCTGGACAGCGGCCGGCCGCCGGTGATTCGAGGAAACGCCGAGTTCGACCGTCTTACGGGTCGAATCTACGACTACATGAACTTCTTCCCGTTCTACTTCCTGAACGCCCGCAATTCGCGCGCCGATATGCCGGGCGTGGAGGTTCTGGACGAGGCTGGGATTCCGCTTTTCATCGACGAATACCAGCCGATCGAGTGCCTGCAGGCGATGGAGCTGTTTCAGCGCGGGGTGCGGTGGCGGACGCTCAAGTCCACGCTGCCCGAGAAGTTCAGCCGGACTCCCCGGGCGCTGTTCGACGAATGGCAGATCGGGTTTCGGGTGATCGACGCGGTGGCCGAGCAGCAGGAGCGCGAGCTGATCGCCGCGCTGGCGCAGGATCGCGCGTTGTACCTGGACCTCTTCGTGGGCGATTACGACCACACGGCGCACCTGACCAACGACGAGCCTTCCATTGTCCGGGTGCTCGACAAGGTGGACCGCCTGATCGGCCACATCTGGGGAGCGATCGAGCAGAGTCCGCTTGGCGCGCAAACGGTGCTGGCGTTGGTGTCGGACCATGGAATGAATTCCGATCCGTCCGCGTACAGCCAGGGCTACAACCTGCTCAATTTCTTTGGCAGCGCGGCCGGCGGTGGCCACCACGTGCTGACCAACCGGCATCCGGAAGCCGATTACAAGCTTCGCGGCCTGGATCCGTTCGTTTCGCGGGTGGTGACCCCGAGCAAGGAGTCCTTCTACCTGCGCGATGAAGCGGATGAGTACCCGACCGCCTGGATGGATCTGGACGGGAACGAGCGGGCGTCCATTTACCTGCGCAACAGCGACATCAACGCGATGCACATCCTGGCGAAACAGCCGCGCGCCGTGGCGGTGCCCGAACTTGTGCGAATCATCGACGCCCATCGGCGGGACTGGCGGCGGACCGCGGCGGAGCTCGACGACGAACTGCCGGCGCTTGAGCGGGCCGTCGCGCGGAAACGCCTCGCGCTAGGGCCACAGCCGAAGCATCTGACTCGCGCACAGTACGCAGCCGGGGTGCTGGACGGTTGGGTGCGCCTGAAGGCTTTCATCGAACTGTGCGAGCGGCACTATCGGGACTATCGGGAGTATCGCCGCTGGCTGGGCGTCGTGCTGGAGGCGCGGGAAGGGGACATCGCATCCGGCCGGTTGAAGGCCGACGCGTTGATCCCGAAAGGCGTTTCGCTCGATCGCAACTCCGTCTATCAGTTGCAGAACTACGTGGTGAACGCCGCGGGGCCCCAGGGGCGGTTTGAACGGCTTAACTACTTCGATCTGCTGGCGGGAATCCGGGTCCGCAATAACGTCCAGCGCGGCGTTTCGTCGAAGCCCGTGGACTTCATCGCGACCGAAATTGCGCTTGCGGCGATCGCTCCGGCGCTTGCGGCCGACGAGCGGCCGGATTGCGACGCGGTCTGGCTGTACGGTAGCCGCGATCGGCAGGCGCTGATCCTGTCGAGGCGAAACAGCCGGGCGCTGCGATATCTGCCGGTGCGGAATCTGCGACAGGACGCGGCTGGCAGGATCGAGTTCGAACGGATGGAGTTTGTGCCGGGCCTTCCGCTGGGCTACCTGGAGGACGGCGCTTCGGCGGATTGGCTGGGCCGCTGGCATAAGGAAGCGGAGTGGCTCCAGAAGGTCCACCGGATGCGCTACTCCAACGGGATCATCGGGCTGGCGCAGCAGTTCGCGCCGTTCGAAATCGGGGAGAAGGGCGAACTGTGGGAGGGCGCTGGGGCCGATACCCCCCTGTTGCGCCGATTCGCGGAGCGACTGCGCGACACTACCTCCGCCGATTTCATGGTGGCGGCGAACGATCAGTGGAACTTTAACGTGCGCAGCTTCAATCCGGGCGGGAATCACGGCTCGTTCCTGCGGATCTCGACGCATTCGACGCTGATGTTCGCCGGTGCGGGTATCCCGAAAGGTGAAGTTGTCGAGACGCCCTACGACAGCCTCAGTTTCGTGCCGACGCTCGCGGCCCTGACGGGGCTCGGCAATCCACAGTCATACCCAGGGCCGGTTATCGAGGCTGTGATATCCTCACCGCAGCGGAGGGACGCGCATGGATCGCAGGACTGCGGCCGACTATCCTCAGGAACTGCTCAACCTTTTTGACCTGTACGTTCACGGCGACATCGACCGCCGAGCCTTTCTGGACGGCGCCAAACGCTACGCCACCGCCGGCGTGACGGCGGCCGCCATCTTCGAGAGTCTACGGCCCAATTACGCCTGGGCCCAGCAGGTGGCCAAGGACGACGCGCGCATCAAGACCGGCTACGAGACCGTGCCGTCGCCTGAGGGCAACAAGGAGATTCGCGGGTATCTGGCGCGTCCGGCGAAGGCGTCCGGGAAGGCTCCCGGCGTGCTGGTGGTGCATGAGAATCGCGGATTGAATCCTTATATTGAGGATGTCGCGCGTCGGTTGGGGACGGAAGGCTACATCGCCTTCGCGCCGGACGGGCTGACGAGCGTGGGCGGATATCCGGGCGACGATGAGAAGGGCGGGGCCGCCTTCCGCACGGTGGATCGCAACAAGATGCTTGAGGATTTCCTGGCGGCGGCGCGCTGGCTGAAGGCGCGGTCCGACTGCACGGGCAGGATCGGCGTGGTGGGGTTCTGCTTCGGCGGCGGGGTGGCGAATACGCTCGCGGTCCGTATGGGAGACGCCCTGTCGGCGGCCGTCCCGTTCTATGGGGGACAGCCTCCGGCCGCCGATGTAGCCAGGATCAAGGCGCCGCTGCTGATCCATTACGCCGGACTCGACACGCGGGTCAACGCGGGTTGGCCGGCCTATGAAGAGGCGCTCAAGGCCAATCACGCGACGTATTCGGCCTATATCTACGACGGCGTGAATCACGGCTTCCACAACGACACCACGCCGCGCTACGACGAGGCGGCCGCGAAGCTCGCGTGGCGGCGGACGCTCGAGTTCTTCCGCCAGCATCTGCGGGGATGACGGCGTGCGCATCGGCCTGATCTCGGATACGCATGGGAGTCTGGACGAGGTGGTGGTCGACCATCTAAAGGAGTGCGACGAGATCTGGCACGCGGGCGATGTCGGCTCCGCCGAAGTTCTGAAGCAACTGAGCGCGATCAAGCCCTTGCGCGCGGTGTTCGGGAATATCGACGGCCCGGAGGTGACCGCGACCCTGCCGAGGGCGCTCGCCTGGGAGTCCGAAGGCGTCGGGATCTACATGACGCACATCGCCGAGGAGGCGAAGGCGGAACTGAAAGAGCGCCGTCCCGATGTGTTCGTGTGCGGACACTCGCACATTCTGCGCGTGGCGCGGCAAACCGGCGGGTGGTTGTACATGAACCCGGGCGCCTGCGGGCATCAGGGTTTCCACCGAATGCGCACCATGCTGCGGTTCACCATTAGCGGCGGCCGGGTGCACGCGGTGGAAGCGGCGGAGCTCGGATTTCGAGGCAGGATCCGCCGTATATAATCGGATTGGCCGATCCGAAATTCAGGAGGTCCTCACGTGTTCAGGCGGCTCGCTCAGAGGCTGATCCTGGCGCTGACGGTGATTGTCATTATCATCGCCGCCATATCCGGACTGATCACAGTCCGCAGCCAGGAGCGGCAACTGCTCGACTCCATGATCCTCGGCGCGGATCAGTTATCGCGCGGCATCGCCGCCGCCACCTGGCATGCGATGCTCGCCGACAACCGCAACTCGGCCTACTCCGTGATGCAGACCATCGCGGAGAAGCAGGGCATCGACCGCATCCGCATCTTCAACCGGGACGGGATCGTGATGTACTCCACCGCGCCGGGCGAAACGGGCCGCACCCGCGTCGATAAGAGCTCCGAGGCGTGCGCTGTATGTCACGCCACGACGGAGCCCCGCATGGTGCTGGCCGCACATTCGCGCGCGCGTGTGTTCCGGTCCCCCATGGGGCACCGGTCCCTGGCCATGGTGACGCCGATCTACAATGAGCCCTCCTGCAGCCAGGCCGACTGCCATGCGCATCCAAAGTCGATTAAAGTCCTGGGCGTGCTGGAAGTGGCGCTGAGCATTCAGCCGGTGGATCACGAGGTGGCCGACATGAAGTGGCGCGCCTCCATCGTGACCGGAATCGAGATCCTGCTGATCAGCGTCTTCATCTTCTTCTTCACGCGGCGCTTCGTGGCGCGTCCGGTGCAGCAATTGGTGGAGGCGACCAAGGAGATCAGCGACATGCGCCTGGACACGCCGATCGAGGTGAAGGGCGGCAGCCAGGAAATCGACGAACTGGCGTCCTCTTTCAGCGCCATGCGGCGACGCCTGAAGAGCGCGATGAACGAGCTGAATCAGTTTGCCGAGACGCTGGAGGCGAAGGTCACCGAGCGCACCGAGCAGTTGCAGCAGGCGCAGAAGAAGCTGATGCAGACCGACCGTCTGGCCTCGCTCGGGCAGCTTTCGGCGAGCGTCGCGCACGAAATCAACAATCCCGTGTCGGGCGTGCTGAATCTGGCGATGCTGATGCAGAGGATCCTCAAGGACGACGGCATCCCCAAGGAGCGCATTCCGGAGTTCCGCAAGTACCTGACCCAGGTGATCCACGAGACGACGCGGGTGGGCCGGATTGTTTCGGACCTGCTGTCGTTCTCGCGGCGATCGAAGCCTCAGCGCAGCCTGGCGGGCCTGAACCGGATCACACGATCGACGGTGTCGCTGGTGGCGCACAAAGCGAAGCTGGCGGGCGTCGAGTTGGAGACGAAACTCGACGAAACGTTGCCCGATATCCCGTGCGACAGTTCGCAGATTCAGCAGGTGGTGTTGAACCTAGTGATGAACGCGATCGAAGCGACGCAGGGCAAGGCCGGTCGCGTGGAGGTGCTCACGAAGCTCGGGCCGAACCGCGACGCGGTGGTGCTGACGGTGGCCGACAACGGGGAAGGCATCCCGCCGGAGAACCTGTCGAAGATATTCGACCCGTTCTTCACCACCAAGCCCGAGGGGAAGGGAGTCGGGCTCGGCCTGGCCGTATTGTACGGTATCGTGGAAGCGCATGGCGGAGAAGTGGATGTCAAAAGCGAGGTCGGCTCCGGAACAATCTTCACGGTGCGATTGCCGCTTACAGCGCCGGACCCGTCGCCCGGCGTCGTTCAACTTCCGATGACGGCGCCGGTGGGTACCGCGAGTGCGAACCGTATGGATTAGGGCGATCGGAGCGGTCATGGAAGAGGACGTCTCCGCCATCGAAGCGGGCGCCGCGCGGCTGCTGGGAGTGGAGGTTCGGCGGCTGGGGCCGCTGCCCGAGCCGGACTACGCATTCGACGTTCGCCGCGGGCAGTACAGTTCGGTGGCCGTGATGCGCGCGTTTGCCGCGGCGGCGCCCGCCGGCGACGCGAAAGTGGTCGGAATCTGCGAGCGGGATCTGTTCATCCCGATGCTGACGTTCGTGTTTGGGCAGGCGCAACTGGGCGGAAGGCTCGCCATTGTGTCTCTTGCGCGCCTCCGCCAGGAGTTTTACGGTCTGCCGGCGGACCGGACGGCGTTCCTCAGCAGGGCGCTCAAGGAAGTAGCGCACGAGGTGGGTCATACATTCGGGCTGGCGCACTGCCCGGATCAGGCATGTTCCATGTCGGTATCCACCGACATCCGGCAGGTGGATGGGAAGCGCGCCGAATACTGCCGGTCTTGCGCGGCGGTGGTCCGCGAGTTGACGGCGCGGTGAGTAGGAAGCGGGAAAACGGATGAGATCGAACTGGCAAATTCTGGTGGTGGACGACGAAGAGGTGATGTGCGAGTCGTTGGCGGCCTGGCTGCGCGAGGACGGCTATTCGGTGGACACCGCCGCAAGCGGCCGCCAAGCGGTTGACCAGTCGAAGACCAACGAGTACGCCATCTACTTCATCGACCTGAAGATGCCCGGCGGAATGGACGGCATCGAGACGATGATCGAGATCCGCAAGCTGAGGCCGGAAGCCTCCATCATCATCATCACCGCCTACGCCACCGTCGACACGGCCATCGCCGCCATGAAGGAGGGCGCGCAGGAATATATCGTCAAGCCGTGCAATCCCGCCGAGATCTCCCTGCTGGTGGGCCGCATCATCAAGGTCAAGAATCTGCAGCGGGAAAACCTGATTCTGCGCAAGAAGTTGAACAGGCAGTATCACTATCGCGACATCATCAGCAAGAACGCCAAGATGCGGGAGTTGCTGGACCTGGTGTCGCAGATTTCGAACCTGCGCAGTACGGTGTTGATCCGCGGCGAGAGCGGCACGGGCAAGGAGTTAATCGCTCGCGCGATCCACTTTTCGGGGGATCGGGCTTCGAAGCCCTTCGTCGCCGTCTCCTGCGCGGCGCTGGCTGAAACGCTGCTCGAGTCGGAGTTATTCGGCTATGAGAAAGGCGCATTCACCGGGGCGAACAGTCAGCGAAAAGGGAAGTTCGAGTTAGCCGACAGCGGGACAATTTTCCTGGACGAGATTGGGGACATTTCGCCGAAACTACAGGCTGACCTGCTACGGGTGCTGCAGGAGCGGAGCTTCTATCGGCTCGGCGGGAACGATGAAATCCACGTCGACGCAAGAGTGATCGCGGCCACTCACAGGAACTTGCAGCAGGCGGTGCTGGATGGCGAGTTTCGCGAGGACCTATATTACCGCCTGAATGTCATCGAAATCCGCATCCCGCCGTTACGGTCTCGACGTGAGGATGTGCCGTTGCTCGCCAATCACTTCGTGGAGAGGCTTTCGCACGAGTTGAACAAGAACGTCGCCGGTGTTTCGGAACCGGCGCTCGGGCTGCTCATGGACTATGACTGGCCGGGGAACGTGCGCGAGTTGGAGAACGCGGTGGAGCGCGCTATCGTGACTTCGAAGGACCGGTACCTCACCGAGGAGGACTTCCGTTTTCTTGAGGCGAACATCGAGGCGCACCGATCCTGGGTCCCCCCGCCGAACATGACTCTTCAGGAGCTGGAGAAAGAAGCGATCGTGGCGGCGATACAACGCGCCGACGGCAATATCAAGGAAGCCGCGGCGGCGCTGGGCATCGATCGGTCGACTCTGTACGACAAGATCAAGCGCTACGACATCCAGAGATAGACGACTTAGCGCGGCCGGTAATAGCGGATGTAGTCGCAATAGACATGGCCCGGCAGTCGCGAGTCATCCACCTTTTCGGCTGGGTTCGCCTTCGATCGAATCCCGCTGAGCGCGATGCGGACGTTGGCCGCCGGCTCCGCCCCCGCCGCGACCGTGTGGACAAGTTCGCCGTCCAGATAATAACGCACGGTCTTTGACGTGCGCTCGCAGCCGAACACGTGATAGTCCCACAGCGGGAGCGTTTTCACTTGTTTGGCGAGGTCCTGAGTCGCGCCGGCGGAGTAGGAATCCGCGGTGGAGGAATCGGCTTCGACGATGCCCAGCTCCACCGATGCGTTCTCGCGCAACAGCCGAAATGAAGTATGCCACCCCTTTCCCGCGAGTACGCGGAAGCGGGCTTCGTAATAGCCGTATCCGAAGGTGCCCTTGCTGGTTAACCCGCCGCCCGTGTAAACGCTCCCACCGGTCGCCGACACCCGGTTCATCGTCAGGATGAGGCCGCCGTCGCTGACCGCGACGTTACGCGGCAACTGGGTGCTGGCGTCGGTCGAGTCGGTTCGGTAACTCCATCGAGTCGCGTCGACTGAGCCGCCATCGAACTCATCCGACCATGCTAACTCATATCCAGCCGGGATCTTAGCCGCGCGCGGCGCCAGGGCGGCCTTGCCCACGCCACGTGTCATCGCCTCGCGCAACTCGGGCAGGTAGCTCTGATACACCCCGCGAGGCGTCGTGTTGTGTTTCGTGGCGATCGCCGCCGCCATCCCCACCACTTCGCCCATCATTCCGGTGGTGCGCATCACCCTCACCGTGCCGAGCGCCACGTGAGTCACGCTGATGTCGCGGCCCGCCATGAACAGGTTCTCGATATTGCGCGAGTAGAAACACCGATAGGGAATCGCGTACGGCGTCTTCTTGCCGAAGCTGGCCACGGAGCGGAACTCCTCGCCGGGGAACTGCGCGGAGATCTTCTCGGTTGGCACGTGCAGGTCGATGGACCATGTGGCGGTCACCGAGGCGTCCGGAAACGGACGATTCTCGACGATGTCCTGCTGCTCGAGAATGACATCGCCCATCAGTCTCCTCGATTCGCGTTTGCCGCCCACGTAGGCGACCCACGACAGCCGCAAGTTATCGAATTTGTCCTTCCTGGCGCTGTGGTTCTTCTGATAGGACCAGTTGCCGTAGATCGCCCGGAACGCGGAGTCCCGGATCATCTCGAAGTCGTCGATCTGGTGGCGGTTCTGGCCGGTCTCCCAATCCCAGTCGCCGCGCGTGGCGTTCTGCATGGACTGCTCGTTGAACTGCAATGCCCACGGCGTTTCGGGGAACGTCGTGGCTCTGCCGGCATCCTCGGAGTACCACATCACCGATGTCCCCATCACGAGCTTGTCTGCCGTGGTGGGCGCCATCGATTCGCCGGTCTCCGACTGGCTCTCGCGTCCGTAGCGAAAGTCCGCGCCGGCCATGAAGCCGATGTTGCCGTCGCCCGTGCAATCGGCGAACAGAGGGGCGGAGAAGCGCAGCTCGCGGCTGGTCATCACGTCGCGCGCAATCACCGCCTTGATGCGAGAGCCCTCCTTCTCCACCGAGTAGGCCCGCGTGTTCAGGAACAGCTTCACGTTCTTTTCGGCCTTCACCACCGCCAGCTTCCGTTCGTCGTCGTAGTTGGCGGCGGGCTGCGCGTTACCGGCCTTGCCGGGGTCCAACTCCGCCACCACCACGCCGATGGACGGATAGGGCGGCAGGTTGATCGCCCCGCCGAGTGCCACGCGAATGTCGGAACTCGTGTTTCCGCCGAGAATCGGCCGGTCCTGTATCAAGGCCACCTTCAGGCCGAGCCGGGCCGCTGAAACCGCGGTGGACGTGCCCGCCATGCCTCCGCCGATCACCACCAGATCGAACGCTCCGGCGTTAGTGGGCGCGGGGGCAAGCCCCAGCGTCTTGCGGCGGAAAGCCATGAGCACGGGTCCCTGGTCGGGCGGCTTCAGGTTCGTATCCGTGGTGAGAAGGACCGCGTCACAACGGCCTTCAAACCCGGTCAGGTCATGGAGCGTGAGTTCGAGCTTGCCCTTCGCCAAACGGATCGTTCCGCCGTCCTGCCAATGCCACTTCGCTCCCTCCGTGCCGAAGGTCGGGGCTAGCGGCTTGCCATTCGCCAGCACCTGGAACCGCCCCGGCGCACCCGGAGCGTTCCACTGGGCCACCCAATCGCGAGTGCGAACCCAGACGCGATAGGCGCCGGATTCGGGTATCGTCACGGCGGTGTGAGCGTCGCCCACCGGCGCGCCCATGCCGTGCGCCAGCAGGAATGCGGATCCCATTTGATCGGCAAACTGCTGATCGATCACCCAACCGCCCGTGTACTCGAAACTCTCGGCCTCAATCAACAGCGTGCTGGGGGCCGCCACGGCGAAGGCGGACATGATGAGGAGGGCGAGGAGCGTTCGCATGCGACACTACGTTATCGCATTCAACAGACTGTCCTCGAAGCTATAATCCGGCGTCGGAAACGGGTTGTGCTCGAGCCACCAGGCGTAGGTCCCCCGCAGCCCGTCGTTGAACGGTATGGGCTCGAAGCCGAGCAGCCCGCGCGCCTTGTCGATGCGGATGGTGATTGGCGGCAGATCGAAATAGTGGGCGAAGTAGAGCTTCGGGCCCATGGGGCTGCCGCCGGCGGCCAGCGCTTTCTCGCGTGGGATGTACACGATCTGCGGTTCGTATCCCGCCGCGGCGGCGATGGCGCGAACCGCCTGCTCCTGGGTCACGGGACCGTGGTTTGCGGCGTTGAAGGCGTGTCCCACCGCGGCCGGCCGTTCGAGGATGCGCATGCAGATCTGCACGATGTCGTCGGCGTGGACGAACTGCATCAGGCGCTTTCCGTCCTCGGGAACCAGGATGGGCCTTCGGTCGCGAAGGCGCTCCCAGAAGAACGCCTCGCGATAGAACGGATTGCCGGGCCCATAGACGAACGGCGGCCGGATGGTTACGGCGGGCAGGCCGGGCATGGAAAATAGCGCGCGCTCACTGGATGCTTTGTTCGCAGAATAAGGCTTGGGATCGTCCGGCGGCGCCAGCGGAGCATCCTCGCTGAGATCGAGTCCCTCCTCATACGCGCCGACGGTGGACATGAAGACGTACCGTTCCAGTTGCGGGCCCGCACAAGCCTGGGCGGCGGCCGCCACCTGCGAAGCGGTGGTGCCTCGCCCGAAGTCGTATACGTTATCGAAGACCGCTTCGAATCTGCGCCCCGTCAGGACGCGGCGAACCGCTTCGGGATCGTTGCGGTCCGCCAGCAGCCCCTCCACTCCGGGCGCGAGCTTCGAGTCCGGACTGCGATGCAGCGCCGTCACGTTGTGGCCCGCCGCGAGCAGCGCATCCACCAGCCGACGCCCTATCAGCGACGTGCCTCCGATGACCAGAATCCTCATATCCAGCCATTATCGGCCGATCCGCTGAACGCCGTTCGGTATACTGAGATTACATGCCGGCGCGCGCGACGACTACGATTTCTACGGTCATCGTGGATGACGAGCAACTCGCCTCTGAAGAGTTGCAGTATCTGCTCAAGGACTTCCCCGATGTGGAAGTGGTCGCCGCTGGCTCCAACGGTTTCGAGGCGTTCGACCTGATCGAGAAACTTGAGCCGGACTTGGTCTTCATGGACGTCCAGATGCCGGGCATGGATGGCCTTTCGGTGATCCGCAAGCTGCGCGAGAAGGAAGTGCCCCTGCCGTACTTTATCCTCGCCACCGCCTTCGATCACTACGCCATCGAGGCGTTCACGCTGGAGGCGATGGACTATCTGCTGAAGCCGATCGAGAAGGACCGCCTGGCCATGACCATCGACAGGGCCCGGCGCGCGATCGGCGAGAAGGCGAAGGCCGCGCCGCCTGAGACCGTGTCGCTGCTTGCGCCGCGCGGCGGATTGCAGCGCACGAAACTGCTGGTCAAGAGCGGTAATCGGAACTTCATCGTGGACGCCAACGACGTCATCTACGCGACCATTGACGACGGGTTGATCACGATCGTCGCCACGGGGGTCGAAGGGCAGTCGAATTACCGGACCATCGAGGAGTTGCAGTCGAATCTCGATCCCGATGTGTTCTGGCGCGTGCACCGGTCGTTTCTGGTGAACATCAACCGGATCAAGGAAGTGATTCCCTGGTTCAAGTCGAGTTATCAGTTACGAATGGACGATAAGCGCCAAACCGAAGTTCCCGTCAGCCGGGTCCAAACCAAGCGCCTTCGCGCGCTGCTCAAGCTATAGGTCAGAGACAGTTTCGCAATGAATCGCGAATATCACAAGTGGTACAGCCCCTCGCTACACCGCGAGATGGAGCTATTGATTTTCGGGCACGGCGGAGCGCCAGTGCTGGTTTTTCCCACCTCGAAGGGGCGCTTCTTCGAATATGAAGACCGCGGGATGATCGAGGCGGCGCGCTGGAAGTACGATGGCGGCGGTCAGATGGCGGTGTGCGTCGACAGCGTGGACGCCGAGAGCTGGTATAACCGCGAGGCCCATCCGCGCGACCGCGCGTTGCGACACGCGCACTACGACCTGTACCTTACCACGGAGGTGCTGCCTCTGATCCGCACCCGGACGGGAGGGCCGCTCACCACCACGGGTTGTTCGTTCGGCGGCTACCACGCGGTGAATTACGCCCTGCGGCATCCGGATCTGGTGTCGGGCTGTGTTAGCATGAGCGGCGCCTTCGATATCAAGCAGTTTCTCGATGGATATTACGACGATAACTGCTATTACAATAATCCCGTTGATTTTGTGCCGGGCATGACTGACTCGTGGTATCTCGACCAGTATCGCCGCATGCGTATCGTGCTGGCCACTGGTGAACGGGATATCTGCCTGGGCGAGAACCGCCGCATGAGCGGACTGTTGTCGGCCAAGGACGTGCCGCACTGGCTCGACGTCTGGGGCAACGGCACGGCTCACGACTGGCCGTGGTGGCGGGAGATGGTCCAGAAGTTCCTCTAAATCGCGGGGCTCAGTGCCGGGCGAACCAGGCGAGCACGCGGCGGGCGAATTCGGGTCCTGCTGCTTGGGCCGCTTCAGTGTGTCCCGCGCCCGGAACCAGCCACAACTCCGCCGATGGGTTCGCGCGCGCCAGCGCTTCGGAATGAGCGGGCGGCGTCTGCCGGTCCGCCAGCCCGTGAATTAACAGGATTGGCGTCCGCGTGTGCGCAATGGCGGTGCGCGGTGAGACGTTTCTGAAGTCGAAACCGTAGCGGACCCTCGCCCAGATCATCCCCGCGTGGACGACCCAGGCGTCGAGCGGCGGGGGAACGCCAAAGCTCGCACGCAGGCGATACTCCCCGATCGTTTCGAGGTCTGAGAACGAGCACTCCGCCACGATCGCGCGGAACGCCGGCTCAATCTCCGCCGCCTGAATCGCCACCGCCGCGCCCAGCGATTCGCCCAGCGCATAGATAGCGACACAACCCTGCGACCGCGACCAGGCGGCCCAATCGAGCAGGTCATGTTTCTCGAGCAGTCCGTAGGTGACGTCCGCGCCGCCGCTTTCGCCGTGCGCCCGCGAATCGGGCGCAAGCACGGAATAGCCGGCCTCCAGAAACAGGGGAGCGAATCCGGCGCCGCGCCGGTCCGCGATGCCGTGCAGCAGGATCACGCAGCGCCCGTCGTGGTTCGGCGCGGCGAAATGCCAGGCCTCCAGGCGCACGCCGTCCCTCGCCCGCAGGCTTACGGTTCGGGCGCCCGCCGGCGCGAGCTTGGGGACGGGCGTTCGGGGAACGTGCAGAGTGGCGGAGCAGAACACCGCCCCGGCGGCGAGCGTCACCGCCGAGCCCGCCGCCAGCACAACGCCAGCGGCCCACAGCCATTTCGCGCGGCTCGTCATCGGGCGATTATGGAGGCGTCCACACCCCGATTATGCGCGATCCCTGTTCGAATCAGCCGGGGGCCGATCGATTCGGACCCATGCGTCCGTTGTAAGATCAGAAGTTGATACTCCCGCAATGCTGCAGGCCGTCCCGCTGTGGCGCCGCTCTCGGCGCGCAGGGCCGGTCGAGCCATCTTCAAATCAGACGGGTAAGGAGAGTATGAGCGCAACCGCAGTCGGTTTTGGTGATTCGCGCGCGGCCCGGTTCTGGAACGCGACCATCGGCAAGAAAATTGTGATGGCCGCCAGCGGAGCCGTTCTGTTCCTGTTCGTTGTCGCGCACCTTCTCGGTAATCTGCAAGTCTTCCTGGGCGCCGAGCATTTTAACGCCTACGCAAGGCTGCTCCGCGTGGAGCCGGCCCTGCTGTGGGCGGCGCGCCTGGGGCTTCTCACGATGGTGGTCCTCCACGTGTGGGCCAGCTTCCAGCTACTGCTGCTAAACAAGATGGAAGCCCGTCCGGTAGGCTACGTCAAGAAGAAGAACATCGGATCTTCTTACGCCTCCCGCACGATGTATTGGAGCGGGCCGATCATCGCGGCCTTCGTCATTTATCACCTGATGCAGTTCACCCTGGGCATCGGCGGCACGCCGTTTGAGGAGGGCAAGGCCTACGAGAATCTGGTGGCCGGCTTCCAGGTGATCCCGATTTCGATTTTCTACCTGATCGCGATGGCGATGTTGATGACGCACCTGTTCCACGGCGTTTGGAGCGCGTTCCAGACGCTCGGCGTCAATCACCCCCGTTACACGCCCATGCTGCGTACGCTGGCGAAGTTGATCGCGATCGCCTTGTTCCTCGGTTTTGCCTCCATCCCGGTCGGCGTGATGACGGGGATCGTTCACACGTAAACTGCCATGCAACTCGATTCCAAAATTCCATCCGGGCCGATTGAACAGAAGTGGGACCGGGCCAGGTTCGAGATGAAGCTGGTGAATCCGGCCAACAAGCGGAAGTACAGCATCATCATGGTCGGTTCGGGCCTGGCCGGCGCATCGGGCGCGGCCTCGCTCGGCGAACTGGGCTACAACGTCAAGTGCTTCTGCTTTCAGGATTCCCCGCGACGCGCGCACTCCATCGCCGCGCAGGGCGGCATCAACGCCGCCAAGAACTACCAGAATGACGGCGACTCGATCTACCGCCTCTTTTACGACACAGTGAAGGGCGGCGACTTCCGCGCCCGTGAAGCCAACGTCTATCGTCTCGCGCAGATCAGCGTGAGCATCATCGATCAGTGCGTCGCGCAGGGCGTGCCGTTCGCCCGCGAGTACGGCGGGTTGCTGTCAAACCGTTCGTTCGGCGGAGCGCAAGTCTCGCGAACGTTCTACGCACGAGGACAGACGGGGCAGCAGTTGCTGCTCGGCGCCTACCAGGCCCTCATGCGGCAGGTGGATACGGGGCAGGTGAAGATGTACCCGCGCACGGAGATGCTGGACGTGATCGTGATCGACGGCAGGGCGCGCGGCATCGTCACGCGCAACCTGGCCACCGGCCAGATCGAAGTCCACATGGCCGACGCGGTGTGCCTCGCCACCGGCGGATACGGCAACGTGTTCTTCCTGTCCACCAACGCCAAGGGCTCAAACGCCACCGCCGTCTGGCGCGCCTACAAGCGCGGCGCCGCCTTCGGCAATCCCAGCTTTACGCAGATCCATCCTACCTGCATCCCGGTCAGTGGCGACTACCAGTCGAAGCTGACGCTGATGTCGGAGAGCCTGCGCAACGACGGCCGCATCTGGGTGCCCAAGAAGACCGGCGACAGCCGCACCCCCGATCAGATTCCCGAAGACGAGCGCGACTACTACCTGGAGCGCAAGTACCCGAGCTTCGGCAACCTGGTTCCGCGCGACGTGGCCAGCCGCAACGCCAAGCAGGTCTGCGACCAGGGCCGCGGCGTTGGGCCGGGCGGGCTCGGCGTCTATCTCGATTTCCGCGATTCCATCAATCGCCTGGGTGAGCAGGCCATTAGCGAACGCTACGGCAACCTGTTTGAAATGTACGAGCGCATCACCGACGAGAACCCCTACAAGGTTCCGATGCGCATCTACCCGGCCATCCACTACACCATGGGCGGCCTTTGGGTCGACTATCAGTTGCAGAGCACCATTCCCGGCCTGTTCGTGCTTGGCGAAGCGAACTTCTCCGACCACGGAGCCAACCGCCTGGGCGCGAGCGCGCTGATGCAGGGCCTTTCGGACGGCTACTTTGTCATCCCGTACACAATCGGCAACTACCTGGCGAGCAACAAGTTCGACAAGGTGGACGAAAGCCACGCCGAAGCGCGCGGCGCGGTGGAAAACGTCACCTCGATCACCAGGCGCCTGCTGTCCATCAAGGGCAAGCGCACGGTGGATTCGTTCCATCGCGAGCTTGGCAAGATGATGTGGGATTTCTGCGGCATGGGCCGCAACGCCAAGGGTCTGGAGCAGGCCATCGGCAAAATCCGCGAACTGCGCGAGCAATACTGGCAGAACGTGCTGGTGCCGGGCGGCGCCGACGACCTGAACCAGTCGCTCGAGCGCGCCGGCCGCGTCGCCGATTTCTTCGAACTCGGCGAGTTGATGTGCATCGACGCCCTGCACCGCAACGAGTCGTGCGGCGGTCACTTCCGCGAGGAGTATCAGACTCCGGAAGGCGAGGCGCTGCGCAACGACAATGAGTTCGCCTACGCCGCCGCGTGGGAATACCAGGGCCAGAACCAGGCGCCCAAGCTGAACAAGGAGCCCCTGGAATTCGAGTACGTCCACCCGACGCAACGGAGTTACAAGTAGCCATGAACCTCACGCTTCACATTTGGCGGCAGAAGAATGCCAGCAGTCCGGGCAAGATGGTCCGGTACGAAGTGAAAGATGTGAACCCGGAGATGTCGGTGCTCGAGATGCTCGATGTGCTGAACGAGGAGCTCACGCTGAAGGGCGAGGATCCCGTGACGTTCGAGCACGATTGCCGCGAAGGCATCTGCGGTTGCTGCGGGTTCATGATCAACGGCGTGGCCCACGGGCCGCAGGCCGCCACCACCACTTGCCAGCTCACCATGCGCCACTTCAAGGACGGCGACGAACTGTTCCTCGAGCCGTGGCGCGCCAAGGCGTTCCCCATCGTGAAGGACCTGATGGTGGACCGCTCCGCGCTTGACCGGATCATCGCCGCGGGCGGCTATGTGTCGGCCCCAACGGGCAGTCCGCAGGACGCCAACGCCATTTTGATCGCCAAGGAGAACGCCGATCTCGCCATGGACGCCGCCGCTTGCATCGGCTGCGGCGCCTGCGTGGCGGCCTGCCCGAACGCGGCCGCGGCGCTGTTCACCGGCGCCAAGATCAGCCACCTGGGCCTGCTGCCGCAAGGTCAGCCCGAACGCGTGGAGCGCGCGCTGAACATGGTGGCGCAACTCACCGTGGAAGGCTTCGGAAGCTGCACCAATATCGGCGAGTGCGAGGCCGTCTGTCCGAAGCAGATCCATATCGAAGTGATTTCGCGCATGAACGCCGATTTCCGCGCCGCAAGCCGGAAGTCGCGCAAGGAACCCTATCAAGATCCGTCCGAATTCCGCCGGTGGAGTTTCGGTTTGAAGTCTTAGAAACCGAGCACGACCGGCAGATCCTTCTGTCAACCCTGATGTAGTTACATTGGCGTCCGGCCTTCCCCGCCGGACGCCGTTCTTCTTTTTGGCGGACGCTCGAGGGAAAAGCGCTTCACCTGTCTACAGCTTACGGGTCGAGCATGGACTCATGCGCAGCCGAATCCTGTTGATCGCCGCTCTGGTGAACTGGCCGAACCTTTCCGGCGCCGTCCCCCAGCCCGCCCACGAACATTCCCGAGCTGAGTTCCAATTCACCCTTGACATCCCGTTCGCCGACGTGGCGCCGCTGTT
Source organism: Acidobacteriota bacterium (assembly GCA_018268715.1). Lineage (GTDB taxonomy): Bacteria > Acidobacteriota > Terriglobia > Bryobacterales > Bryobacteraceae > TMP-7. The sequence continues at coordinate 423,763 of JAFDVZ010000002.1, forward strand.
TGGAGGATGGGGCGAACGCGCCTGGATCGACGGCTGGAATCCCGAGTTTCTCCACCCGACGCCACCGCGCGACCAGGAGGGCGCGGTCTTCGAGGTGGGGCCCGGCGCGGCCAAACGCACCTTCATCACCACCCTGTTCGACCTGGCCGCCGGACGAATGCAACACGTCTTCTTTGTCGCCAACGTGCAAGTGGTCAAGATCGATCTCTGCCTCAACCGCCTGGGCGCCCGCGGAACCGAAGTCCGCGTCGTCTACGAACGGACCGCGCTCACGCCCGAGGCCGGCGTCGAAGTCCGCGCCGCGGCGGACCGGGACCGTGTACAGGGCGAGCGTTGGAAGGCCCTGATTGACCGATACTGGCGGGGACGCCAGACCGGCTCTCGCTGACCCGTCCCCGATGACGGATCCCTGCACGCCGTCCGGTTCCTGTAAGTTGGTTTCTTGGACAACCTCACGCACACGCTTACCGGTTTGATGCTGGCCAGGGCCGGTGTCGGCAAGTCGGTTCCTCGCGCCGGACTCTTGTTGATGGTGGCGGCCAATGCGCCGGACTTCGACGTGGTCAGTTGGTTCGGCGGCACGGTGGTGTACCTGCGCTACCATCGCTGGTTCACCCACGCCATCGTCGCCGCGCCGCTGATGGCGCTCGTGGCGGCTTTGATCGCGTGGGCGTTCGCGCGCGGCAAGCCGTTTCCCTGGCTGAAGGCGATCGGCGCGGCGTCGGTGGGCGTGGCCAGCCACCTGTTGCTCGATTTCACCAACGTCTATGGCATCCGTCTGCTGCTGCCGTTCCGACCGGATTGGCTACGTCTGGACATCACCAATATTATCGATCTGTGGATCTGGATGATCTTCGCCCTGGCGGTGGCGGCGCCGGCGCTCGGGCGCCTGGTCGGCTCCGAGATCGGCGCGCGCTCGGACTCGCGACGGGCCTGGGCGATTGCCGCCCTTGTCCTGCTATGCGGTTACGAGTACGGCCGATATCTGCTTCATGAGAGGGCGCTGGCCGTGCTGGACGCGCGCATCTACAACGGGCAAACGCCGGCCCGCGTGGCCGCCTTCCCTACCTCCTGGAACGTGCTCAAGTGGCGCGGACTCGTGGAGACCCCCGAAGCCTATCGCGTATTTGAAATGAACCTGGCGGAGGACTTCAACCCCACCGGCGGTTCGTTGATCTACAAGACCCCGCCCAACCTGGCGATCGTCGCGGCTTCGAAAAACCCGGTTTTTCAGGAGTTTATGAGCTTTTCGTCGTTCCAGCTCTGGCGGACGTCGCCGTTGGCCGAACCCGAGGGGGCTACCGAGGTGGAGCTGATGGATCTGCGGTTTGGAAGCCCGCAGGCGCCGGGATTCGTGGTGTCCGGGATTGTGGATCGCGCCGGCGCCCTTGCGCCGCCGGACTTCGCATTCGGCCGTCTACGGCCCAGGTAGCGGCCGGGTCGCTATCCGTTGTAAAACCTATCCCAGGTAGTCAAACAAGGTGGTCTTCGGCATCTTCGCTTGCGCCTGCAGCGCCGCGGTTTCCTGCAGCATCGCCTGATTCATCTCGAGGATCGACGACGTCATGTCCGCGTCCTGTAGCGCCGAAAGGTGCGTTTGCAACTGCAGTTTAAGCTTGTCGCCGAACGTGGTGGCGTCCGCCACTTTGTTCTGCACATTCCCGTAGTAGGCCAGTTGCCCGTTCAGATAGGTGAGCGCCGTGCCCACGTTGCCCTGCGCCGTCTTGATGGCCGCGCTGTCGTTGTTGAGCAACGCCGTTCGCAGGGCGTCGAGCGACTTGAAGACGTTGCTGGCCGGGTCGGCCGCGTCGAAGATGTCCTGAGCCGTGCGGCTGACCGGAAAGCGCGAGCCGTTGGGGTGTTGCACCAAGCGGCTGGCCGCGCTGCCCGTGTAATCGCCGATCGGGGGCGTTGCCGACAGGTCGATGCTGTAGGGAGCCTGCTGATCGGAATCGCCGCTGAAGACATACCGGCCTTCGATGGTGGTGTTGGCCAAACCCACCAACTCCTCCATGATCGAGCCGACCTGATCGGCGATGGACTTCCGTGAGGCCGCGTCTGACGTGTCGGTTGCGCCCTGGGCGCCCAGCGTTCGCGCCGATTCGACCATCGTGACCGCCGATTGCAGCGCCTGCTCCGCCCCATCCGTTTCCGCCTTGACGCGGGAGAGGTTGGACTGGACCTGTTCTGTGGTGGCCAGATCGGCGCGGGTCTGCAATAGGGACGAGACTTGGTCCGGCGAGTCGGAGATGCTGGTCATCTTGAGCCCGGTGGTCACCTGCTGTTGCGCCCGGGTCAGGCGCCGTTCGATCTTGTCCATGGTGGCCACGAAAGCCGCGGAGGTGGAATTCAGGTATTCGAGCATAGGGTTACCGGAGGATGCCGATGAGCGTGTCCAGCAGTTCGTTCAGTACGCCGATGAGCTTGCCGCCGGCCTGATACGCCCTTTGAACCTGCAACAACTGGGCGGCTTCGTCATTGATGGAGACCGAGGACATCTCGCTACGGAGGCTGCGGGCTTGCTGGACCAGAGACTGCTGGCTCTGATCGTCGTTCTCGGCGTTGCTGATCTCACGTCCGATGGACCCGCCCAGATTGCCGAAATACCCGGTGAAGGTGTATCCGTCCAGGCTCTTGTTGGTGGCCAACGCCGCGATGTCGAGCGCATTGGAGTTGCCCCCCGGGGAGTCCGCAGTCGCCGCGGCGATCTGGTCGGGCTGGATACCGGTGACGCGTAAGGTCATCGCCGGGTTGGCCGGATCGTAGTCGAACAGCGTTGTGGTCGGAGCGGCCCCGTTTGCGTCCACCCCTTCCGACAGCTTCTGGTTCACCTGGTCGGCAATGCTGGTCGCCAGCTTGTTCAGCGACGCGGTATAGGAGGGAATCAGCTCGTTCGTCTCCTGGAGCGCCCCGGATAATTGTCCGGAGGTGATCTTGTTGGTGATGTCGGCGCCCGTCGAGGAGAACACCTGCATCGCGCCCGATGACTGCCCCGTGCTGATCGGGAAGGAGCGGTCTCCCACCACCAGCGGAACCTGCCCGCCAAGGAAGACGCTGACCGTGCCGTCCGCCGCCCGGCTGGTGGTGAATCCGGCGTACTCCGACAGTTCCTCGAGTGAGGAGTACATCGAGGCATCCAGACCCGCGTCGCCCGCGGCCTGAAAGTTCTGCCGGTAAGCCGAATTCACCTGACGGATCTGCTCCGCCAGGCGGTTTACCGACCCCACGATGTCGTTGGCCTGCGACCGGGCGCCGCTCGTCACCGCCGCCAGACCGTTGGCGGCCTGGTTGATGGAGTCCGAGAGTTGGCCGGCCGAGTCAATCACGGACTGGCGCGCCAGCTGGTCGTTCGGGTTGACGCTGAGCTGTGAGAAGCTGTTGAAAAAGTCGCTGATCTTGCCCGAAACGCCGGTGCTCGACTGGAGGTCGAACAGCGACTCCAGGCGCGCCAGGTCGGTGGCCTTCTGCTCCACCTGGCCAAGTGCGGAAAACTGTTGCTGGACGTTGTGCTCGGCGAAGTCGTTCCGCGAGCTTACGAGCGGTCCCGCTTGCACGCCGCCCGGCAGCCCGTGGTCGAAATCCGTCCGCTTGGCGACCAGCGTTTGCGTTTGCTTGACGTAGCCGGGGGTGTTGGCGTTGGCGATGTTGTTCTGGATGTTGGCCAGTTGACGGTCATAGACGTTGAGTGCGTTGGTTACGCCCAGCACCGACGAAAACAGATTGCCCATAACCGAATCCCTGCCTGCTCAACCCTGTCCAATCAAAACCCGCGCCGCCGGAGCTTCCACTTCGGCTCCCGATGCGCCGTACGTTCCACCATCGAGCGCCGCCGAGCGCGCCCATCCCGCGTATAGCCGGTTCGCGTTGTCCACCAGCATTCGGACCCGCTTCAACTCCTGAAACAGCCGCGTCGTTTCCTCTGGCGCCAGCCGCAACTCCCCGCGGCGTAACGCCGCCATCTGCGACTCGAGCGTCACCGTGCACTGGTCCACTGTCGCGTGGTCCAGATGTGCCAGCGCGGAGCGCAGACTATCCACCGTTCGGGCCAGATCAGCCGGCTCGTAAGGCATCGTTCACGATACTCCCGGCCACTGCCGATGAGTTCACTTTGTAGCCGCCGGATTTGAACTCTGCCGCCAGTTTGTTCACATGCGAGGCACGCTCCGGGCTGTCACCACTGACCGTCCGAACCAGGTTTCCCAGATCCGACAGCGAAAGCTGGTCCTGACTCTGGCTGCTGTGGGCTGCAGAACTTCCACTTCGGGAAGTCTGCGTAGCGTCGGTGCGGCCAGTCCCACGTGTCGAAATCGACACCGAGTTGAGATTGGAGTCTTGTACTCTCATAGGCCGTGCGTATGGCCCTCCACAATCAAGGTATCGGCGCGAGCGAAAAGTTATTTAGAGAAGATCGGCAATCAGGGCAGGAGTAGGTGCAAATAACTTAGGGGAATATACCACGGCCAAGGCGAAGATTTATCGAATGGCGGTCGTCGCGATGCCCAGCCAACGAAGAAGCCCACGGCTCTGCGGACCCTTCCGGGGCGCTTCGGGAGCAACCGGGTTGGTGGCCGCACGGTAGCAATCGAGCAGCTTCTGCTCTTCCACGCCAGCCGCCGCAGCATACTGCCGCAGATAATTCAGGTTGAAAATACCACCAGGAAGTTGTTTGAAATCTTCGGCTTCGATCGCCTTCAGGAAGCGGATGCTAATCTTCGTGTGTTCCGCGATCGACTCGAGCGAGACTCCCCGGGCCGAACGGCGTCGTTGAAGATCCAGCCGGACAGAGTTCATCCTCTTGGCCGTTGGTGCTTTGGTCGCCATCTTGCGGTTCCTAACTTGGTGGCTACAACTCAATATTAGTACATTTTTGACCCGCAAGAGTGTCCGATCGCCACATTTAACGCACACTTCAGCGTGGTTCGCCGCGCCGATTCAGCTGTGCTGTAATCAGGAACGTGCTCGCCCAACTCGCACGGTATTTCGAATTCGAACGCCTGGGGACCAACTGGAGGACTGAAATCCTGGCCGGCGTGACCACCTTCGTCACCATGGCCTACATCATCTTCGTAAACCCCTCCATTCTTCACGACGCCGGGCTCCCCTACCAGGGCGTGGTGGCGGCCACCTGCCTGACTGCGGCCTTGGGCAGCATTCTGATGGGGTTTCTAGCCCGCTACCCGCTGGCGCTCGCGCCCGGCATGGGGCTGAACGCCTACTTTGCCTACACCGTTGTGAAGGGGATGCATGTCCCCTGGCAAACGGCGCTGGGGGCGGTATTCCTGTCGGGAGCCATCTTCATGCTGCTCACCGCAGTGGGGATCCGCCAGATGATCGTGGCGGCCATCCCCTCGGAGCTCTACGCCGCCGTCGCCGCCGGCATTGGCATCTTCATCGCCTTCATCGGCTTCCGCAACGCCGGGATCATCGTCGCCAACCCCGCCACCCTCGTCGGTCTCGGGTCCTTGCGCTCGCCCCAAACCCTGCTCCCCATCTTCGGACTGGTGCTGATCGCCGGCCTGCTCGCCTGGGGCGTCCGCGCCGCCATGCTCATCGGGATCCTGGCGACCACGGCCCTGGGCGCCATTTGCGGCCTCGTCACCTGGAATCCCACGTGGTACTCGTGGTCGGACATCACGGCGACCGCCTTCCGGCTCGACATCGGCGGCGCGCTTCGGACCGGAGCGCTTGAGATCGTCTTCGTCTTCCTGTTCGTCGACCTGTTCGACAACGTCGGCACGCTGGTGGGGGTTGGCAAGAAGGCCGGCCTGTTCAACGAAGCGAACCAGATTCCGCGGATGAACCGGATCCTGTTCGCCGACGCATCGGCCACCATGGCGTCGGCGCTGGCGGGCACGTCCACCGTGGTCAGCTACATCGAAAGCGCGGCGGGAGTAGTGGCGGGAGGACGCACCGGCGTCCCAGCGATCGTTGCCGGACTGCTGTTCCTGGTCGCGTTGTTCGCCGCCCCGGTGGCCGGCGCGATTCCGGCCTCGGCGACGGCCCCGGCGCTCATCATCGTAGGGTCGCTGATGGCGTCGCACGTAGCCGAAATCCGCTGGAATGACCCGGTGACCGGCGTCTCGGCATTCCTCATCATCCTGGGCATCCCGCTGACCTTCTCCATCGCCAACGGCCTCGCCTTCGGCTTCACCATATATACGCTGCTCAAGACGGTGCGCGGCGAATGGCGCGACGTCGGCTGGCTGATGTACGTGTTGACCGCGCTCTTCATCCTGCGTTTTCTCTATTTGTCGGCCGCCTGACGCCGCTCCAACTCCCGGCGGCGCGCGTCCAGCCGCTGTGCGATGCACTGGCTCCGGTCGCGTTCCCCCATCGGGGCGTTGCAGGCCGCGGCGTAGGACCGGAACCACGCCGCCTGGTCCCGCCCGATGGCCGTGGCGTCCTCCGGCGACGCCCGGTTGAGCAACCCACGGAAAGCGTCCGCCATGCCGACGTCCAGTTGCGCCAAGTCCGGATCGGCGCAGATCTGCTTCTCGACTAGCGTGGCGGCCCGGGTGCAGTCGAAGCTCGGCTGCGCGTCGAACAGCGGGAGTCCTGGCCGCCGCCCGTCGAGAACGACCCTTCCTTCACGTTTCCCTTGGGGCCCATCCTCGACAGACCGGTACATCCGCCCGTCGAACTGGAGCGCCTCCTCATACGGCGTTTCGATGCCGCCCCCCGCGCGCCAGACCCCCACATTCCTCCAGCCGTGCGACGAGCCGGCCCACGTTCGCCAGAATCCGTGTGGCGCATCCCCCGGTTCCGCACCAGCCGTTGCTCATCAGGTACACGATCGCCTCCGGCCGGCCGTCGCCATTCAGATCAGGAAAGGCCACCCAGAAGCGGTCCCGTTCGTCGCACAATCCGCGGAACATCCCGTGCAAAAACCGCCGGACCTCCGCTTCCGGCGTCTGAGCCACACAGCCTGCCGCCGCCAGCAATCCCGCCAGGACTCCGGAGAAGATCTTCACATCCCCATCATTTACCATGCCGATGGGATACGCGCCAGCCCGGCGCCACGTTATCATCAAACAACGGTTTGACCATGAAGGGCGCGATTTTCCTGGGTTCGTTTTCGCTATTTTTGTTGTCGACTCCCGCCTCCGCAGGCGAGCGCGAACAGTTTGAGACCGAAGTCCGGCCGCTACTCGCCAACAATTGTTGGGGCTGCCACCGGCAGTCGGCGATGGGCGGACTCCGCCTCGATTCGCTGGCGGCCATCCTCAAAGGCGGCAAGTCCGGCCCCGCCATCGTCCCGGGCAAGCCGGAGGGCAGTCTGCTCCTCCAGGCCGTCTCTTACACCCACGACCGGCTCCGCATGCCGCCGCAAGGCAAGCTCGCCGCCCCCCAGATCGCCGCCCTCACCGATTGGGTGAAGCGCGGCGCCTACTGGCCCTCCGACGACGTTCCGCCCGCCCCGGCCGCCAAGAACGGCGAGTACGTCATCACCAAGGAACAGCGCGCTTTCTGGGCCTTCCAGCCGGTCCACAAGCCCGAACCTCCCCCCGCCGCCGGCCGCTTCAACGCCACCGCCATCGACCGCTTCATCGGCGCCCGCCTCGCCCAGGAAGGCCTCACGCCCGCCCCGCGCGCGGACAAACGCACCCTGATCCGCCGCGCCACCTTCGACCTCACCGGCCTGCCGCCCACCCCGGACGAGGTCGACGCGTTCCTCGCCGACAACCGGCCCGGCGCCTTCGCCCGCGTCGTCGACCGCCTGCTCGCCTCCCCCCAATATGGCGAACGGCAGGCCCGCTACTGGCTCGACGTCGCCCGTTACTCCGACGACCGGTTCAACTCCACCGACGAAGATCCCTACCCCGAGTCCTACCGTTACCGCAACTGGGTGATCCGCGCCTTCAACGAGGACATGCCCTACAACGAGTTCGTCAAGGCGCAGATCGCGGGCGACCAGATGCCCGCCTCCGACCCCCTGAAGTACCGGCCCGGCCTCGGCTTCTACGCGCTCAGCCCCGAAATGCAGGACGACCGCGTGGAGGCCACCTCGAAAGCCTTCCTCGGACTCACCGTCGCCTGCGCCCAGTGCCACGACCACAAGTTCGACCCCATCCCCACCAAGGACTTCTACTCGCTCCAGGGGGTTTTCGATTCCACCAAGCTCGACGAGTACCCGCTGGTGGACCGCGCCGCTGTCGACGCCTGGCAGGCCCGCAAGAAGAAAGTGGACCAGCAGCACGAAGTCGTCACCCGCTTCTACAGCGCCCAGCGCGACCAACTGGCCGAGATCCTGGCGTCGCAGACCGCCCGCTTCATGCTGGCCGCGAAGGGCCTCGCCCCATCCGCCGGCCTCGACGCCGAAACGCTCGACCGCTGGAAGAAGTACCTGGCCGGACGCCGCAAGGACCACCCGTTCCTGAAGTCCTGGTTCGAGCTCGAAGACCGCAAGGCCCCCGAGGCCGAATTCCGCCAAGCCGCCGCCGGTTTCCAGGAACTGGTGCTGGCCATCCGCCAGGAGCGCAAGGAAGTCGACGAGAAGAACAAGATCACCCTGGGCCTGAACCCCACCCGCGACCAGATCGCCTCCGCCACCCTGGTCTCGCTCGACCGCGACAAGTTCGTCCTCTGGCGCGACATGTACGAGCGTCCCAATAAGGATGCGGCCGGCTTCTTCCAATCCACCGACGGCGTCTATTACTACGGCAAAGGCAAGATCGAGCGCTTCCTCACCGGCGCCTGGAAAGAGTACCTCGAAGCGCAGCAGGCCGAACTCGCCCGCATGGAGAAGGAGCTGCCGCCCAAGTACCCGTTCCTGCAGGTGGTGGCCGACGTCGACAAGCCCGCTGACGGCCGCATCCACATCCGCGGCAGCGCCAACAACCTGGGCGACGTCGCCCCGCGCCGCTTCCTGGCCATCCTCTCGAACGGCGACCGCAAGCCCTTCACCCACGGCGCCGGGCGCCTGGAACTGGCCGAAGCCATCGCCGACCCGCGCAATCCGCTCACCGCCCGCGTCATGGTGAACCGCCTGTGGCAGCACCACTTCGGCCGCGGCATCGTCGCCTCCCCCAGCAACTACGGCCAGATGGGCGACCGCCCTACGCATCCCGAACTGCTCGACTACCTGGCCGCCCGCTTCGTCGAAACCGGCTGGAGCGTGAAGGCGATCCAGCGCGAGATCCTGCTGTCGGAGACGTATGCGCTGAGCGCCACGGACAATCCCGCCAACGACGCCAAGGATCCGGCCAATCACCTGCTCTGGCGCGCCAACCGCCAGCGGCTCGACATCGAAAGCCTGCGGGATTCGATTCTGTTTGTCAGCGGTGCGCTCGACTCGAAGCAGGCCGACAAGGCGCCGCGCTTCGACGACAAGAACACGCAGCGGACCGTCTACGGCTACGTCAGCCGCCGCCGTCTGGACGGCACGCTCGCCCTTTTCGACTTCCCCAATCCCAACAACACGGCCGAAACGCGCAACACCACCAACGTCCCGCTCCAGCGCCTGTACTTCATGAACAGCCCGTTCGTCGACAAGCAGGCCGAAGCGCTGGCCGCGCGCTTCACCGGCGACGCCCCATCGCGCATCCGCGCCATGTACCGCACGCTGTTCAACCGCCAGCCCGACGCCGTGGAGTTGCGCGCCGGCCAGGCCTTCGTCGAACGCGGCTCGTGGCGCAACTACGCCCAGGTGCTGCTGGGCTCCAACGAATTCCTCTTTGTCGACTAGGAGAACGGCATGAACAGACGCGAACTGCTGACCAAAATCGGCGCCGGATTTGGCATGGTGGGGCTGGAGGCGTTGCTGCGAGCCGAAGGCGGCCCCCCGGATCCGCTGGCCCCCAAAGCGCCGCACTTCGCCCCCAAGGCCAAGCGCGTGATCTATCTGTTTCTGAACGGCGGCCCGTCGCAGGTGGACACGTTCGACCCCAAACCCGCCCTCGACAAGTATCACGGCAAGCCCGTGCCTTCGGGCAACCTCGCCACGGAGCGCAAGACGGGCAACCTGATGCGCTCGCCGTTCAAGTTCACCAAGTGCGGCCAGAGCGGCGTCGAAGTCAGCGAGATCTTCCCCAAGATCGGCGCCATGATCGACGACATCTGCGTGATCCGCTCCATGTACACAGACCGGCCGAATCACGAACCGTCGCTATTGTTGTTGAACAGCGGCGACAAGTTCCCCGGCCGCCCGTCCATGGGGTCCTGGCTGACCTACGGTCTCGGCACGATGAATCGCAACCTGCCCGGCTACATCGTGCTGTGTCCCGGACTGCCGGTGATCGGCCACCAGCTGTGGAGTTCGGCGTTCCTGCCCGCGGTGCACCAGGGCACCTACCTGTCGCTTGAAGAGCGCGACCCGAAGAAGATGATCCAGAACGTGCGCAACCCGCGCCTGAACGCGGACGAGCAGCGCCGGGAGCTGGACCTGCTGGCAGCGCTCAACCACCGCCACCTGGCCGCGCGCGCCGGCGATCCTCAACTGGAAGCGACGATCCAATCTTCCGAGATCGCCTTCCGCATGCAGACGGAAGCTCCGGAGGCGTTCGACATCACCACGGAGCCGCAGGTGGTGCGCGAACGCTACGGCGACCACGACTTCGGGCGCGGCTGTCTGATGGCGCGGCGGCTGATCGAGCGCGGCGTGCGCATGGTGCAGGTCTATTTCGGCAACTTCCAGCCTTGGGACAACCACGACGACATCGAGTTGCACCGTCCGCTGGCGGCGCAGGCGGATCAGCCGATCTCGGCGCTGTTGCAGGATCTGAAAGCGAGCGGCTTGTTCAAGGACACGCTGGTGATCATCGGCGGAGAATTCGGACGCACGCCGGCCGTCGAGGTGGGCGGGTTGGTGAGCGTACAGAATGGCCGGGATCACAACAACCACGGGTTCAGTTACCTGCTGGCGGGCGCGGGGGTGAAAGGCGGAATGACCTACGGCGCCACCGACGAGTTCGGTTTCAAGGCGGTGGAGAAACCGGTCCACGTGCACGATCTGCATGCGACGGTGCTGCACCTGCTGGGCTTCGATCACACGCGCCTGACGTATCAGTACAGCGGCCGCAACTTCCGGCTGACCGACGTCGCGGGCGCGGTGGTGAAGGACATTCTGGCGTAGGATCGCGGGTCGCGGCCCAACTCGGTGGTGTGACACGCCGCCCGGCGTAGGTATCATCAACTCGATGGACACGTCCTCGAAGGGATTGGTGGTTTCGGAAGAACTGCTGGAGATTCGCTGGAACCAGACTGTGGTCCAGCGGGTCTGCAGAGTGTCCTACGATCTCCGGGATGGCGTCAGGATAAGCACCGAACCTTGGATCATTACATCGGAGCCGCTCCCGAGTCTTGACGATCGTTACTCCGTGCGAGCCCAGAACGGTGAGCCTTTCGAAGCATTCGCGACCAGAATTCCTCGGTCATGGTCGGAGACGGGGTGGCGGGCGGAACTCCAGTTGGTTCCGAAGCTCGAGCCAGTGTTGATCCACAAAGCCTCTCCCGTGAGGAGTGTCAAGTTCGCGATTCCTAACTTCGGACACTTCATTTCACAACGTCCAGGCCACCGCGCCATACGAAACCATATTGACCTGCCGGGAGGAGGATGGTCCTTTCACATAGGGCTGCTGGGTGAGTTGGAACTAGGTGACCTGTCCGCCGCGGAGAGCTACAGCTTCACCTTCACTCATTCCGGCACATTGACGCGCGATGATGGGCTCGATTTCACCCCCTTAGAAGCGCGCCACGCGCTCGCCGCTATTGGTGACTTCCTGACATTCTGCAGGGGCCGACTCATCTCTCCTGCCTTGGTGGAAGGTTTCGACGCAGAGGGGCACAAGGTGATGCAGGAGTGGGGGAGCGGACGCATCGAGCCGTACACCGAGTGTGCGACCTGGCTTGATCGCAACCAAGCTCAGGAAATGGCGTACGTTTTCCCTGGATTCCTGAAGAGAACCCTCGATCCCGAATGGCGTGAGGTCTTACGGGAGTGCATCTATTGGTACAGCCGGACGAACACAGCCGCAGCGGGAGTGGATGGGGCATTGGTCCTGATCCAAGCTGCTCTGGAGAGCTTGGCGTGGAGGCTGCTGGTTCAGCATCACAAAGTCCTGTCTGCCCACGGCTTTGAGAAGCTGCCTGCCGCGGATCACCTTAGGTTGTTGATGGATAGGTGCTCAATTCCGCTGACGATACCCGAGGGACTTGAGGCGCTCCACAGGGCAGCCGCCAGGACCTGGTCTGACGGACCGGAAGCGGTGGTCGAAATCAGGAACCGCGTTGTCCACCCGCCGAAGAAGGCGAGCGGATCATCGAACAAAAAGGGCTCAGGCGTCTACTGGGACGCTTGGCGTCTGGGAGCGTGGTATCTCGAACTGGCGATTCTGAGGCTGGTGGGCTTCAACGGTAAGTACGCCAATCGCACCAACAAACACCTCGGATCCGTTGAGGCCGTCCCCTGGGCGGCCTTCGATCCGGCGAATATCTAGACTAGGGCGGACGGCTTCCGCTACTTCTTCTTCTTCGGGACCAGCCGCCGAGGCTTCCTCGGGGCCGCCGCCGTCGAGAACGCGTCTTCGATCAGGTCCGACTGTTCCTGCTGATGCCGCTTCAACGATCCTGCCGACGGACTCGCGCTCTCGGGACGCCCCGCATAACGCAACGTCCGGCGCGACTCATTTAGCAGCGGCTGAATCTTGTCCTGGACGAAGCGCCACGCACCCATGTTCTTCGGCTCATCCTGCACCCACACTACTTCCGTTGTCAGCGGATACCGCAGCAGAATGTCCGAAAAGTCGGCCGAGTTGAATGGGTAGAGTTGCTCCACGCGGATGATGGCGACATTATCCACCGCCCGCTGCTCGCGCGCGGCGATCAGGTCGTAATACACCCTGCCGGAACAGACCAGCAACTTCGTGACGCGGCTCGTATCCAGGTTCGCCGTATCGCTCACAATCTCGCGGAATCCGCCCGACACCACTTCGTGGATGGTCGACACCGCCTTGGGATGCCGCAGCAGGCTCTTCGGCGTGAACACGATCAGAGGCTTCCGAACGCCGCGCCGGTCCGCGCCGCCGTGCATCTGGCGCCGCAGCAGGTGAAAGTACTGCGCCGGAGTCGTGCAATTGCACACCTGCATGTTGTTTTCGGCGCACAATTGCAGGAACCGCTCCATGCGCGCGCTCGAATGCTCCGGCCCCTGACCTTCGTAACCGTGCGGCAACAGCAGCGCCAGCCCGCTCGGCTGTCCCCACTTGGACTCCGCCGCCGCGATGAACTGGTCGATCATGATCTGCGCGCCGTTGGCGAAGTCGCCGAACTGGCCTTCCCACAGCACCAGCGCCAGCGGGTCGCCCACGCTGTAACCGAACTCGAAGCCCATCACCGCGTATTCGCTCAGCGAGCTGTCCCACACCGCAAACTTCGCCTGACCCTTTTCAAGATGCTGCATCGGGATGTGCGAAGCGCCGGTTTCGTAGTCGTAATACTCCAGGTGCCGCTGGCTGAACGTGCCGCGCGCGCTGTCCTGCCCGCTCAGCCGCACCGGAGTCCCCTCCAGCAGCAGCGTGCCGAACGCCAGCGATTCCGCCATCGCCCAATCCATCGGCGCGCCCTCCAGCACCTCGCGGCGCCGCTCGATGAAATTGCGGAGCTTCGGATGCAGGTGGAAATCCGCCGGGAACGTCGTGATCGCGTTCACGATCCGCTCGATCGTCGCGCTGTCCACCGCCGTGGTCGCGCAGAACGCGGCCATCTCATGGGTGACGCCGCTCAACTCCTGGACTTCATACTGCTGCTTGTTCTGCTGCGCCACCTCATAGACGGCGTTCAGCCGCTTGGTCACGTCGCCGCGCATCTTCTCAACGTCGGCTTTATCCACCAGGCCTTCGCGTTCGAGTTGCTTCGAATAGATCGTCGCCACCGACGGATGCTTGCGGATCTTTTTGTACATCAGCGGCTGCGTGTAGCTGGGATCATCGGCCTCGTTATGGCCGTGCCGCCGGTAGCAGATCATGTCGATGACGACATCTTTCTTGAACTTCTGCCGGTAATCGAAGGCGATCTGCGCGGCCCTTAGGCACGCTTCCGGATCGTCGCCGTTCACGTGGAAAATGGGCGCCTGCACCATGCGCGCCACATCGGTGGAATACGGCGTCGAGCGCGATTCCTTGGGGTTCGTCGTGAAGCCGATCTGATTGTTGATGATCAGGTGGATGGTGCCGCCCGTCGTGTAACCTTCCAGTTGCGACAGGTTCAGAGTTTCCGCCACCACGCCCTGGCCGGCGAACGCCGCATCGCCGTGGATCAGGATCGGGATCACACGCTCGCGATGCACGTCGCCCAGCCGATCTTGCTTCGGCCGCACGATGCCTTCCACCACCGGATCGACGGCTTCCAGGTGGCTCGGATTGAACGCCACGCTTACAACAATCTCGCGCCCGTTCGCCGATTTCCGCAGCCCCGTCGCGCCCAGGTGATACTTCACGTCGCCCGAGCCCTGAATCGAAGTCGGGTCGATGTCCCCTTCAAACTCGGAGAACAGCTGCACCATGCTCTTGCCGACGATGTTGGCGAGCACGTTCAACCGGCCGCGGTGCGCCATGCCGATCACCGTCTCGTGCACGTTGTGGTCGGCGGCGCGCTCCAGCAGTTCGTCGAGGATCGCCATCGCCGCCTCGGCGCCTTCCAGCGAGAACCGCTTGTGGCCGACAAAACGGGCGTGCAGGAAATGCTCGAACTCCTCGCCTTCCACCACTCGCGATAGCGCGCGCAGCCGGGTCGGTTCGTCGAGCGGCCAGTTGTTCTCGGTCGGCTCCATCCGGGATTGCAGCCAATCCTTCTGCTCCGGATGCTGGATGTTCATGTACTCGCAGCCCAGCCTTCCGCAGTAGGTGCGGCGGCAACGCTCCAGGATCTCGCGCAGGGTGGCCGTGGACTGTCCGTTCATCAGCGTTCCGGTGATGAATTGCCGGTCGCGGTCCCAGATGGTCAATCCGTAGGTGGCCGGGTCGAGCTCGGCGTGGTAGGAGGCCTGCCCGCCCAGCGGGTCCAGGTCTCCGATCAGGTGGCCGCGTACACGGTACGCATTGATCAGTTGCAGCACGGAGGCCTGGCGAGCCAGTTCCTGCATGCCGCCCGCGAACCCCGCGCCCGGCAGGGCGGCCTGCTTCGCCTCTTCCCACATCACCGGGTGATAGGGGATGCCGAGGTCCTTGAACAACTGGTCGTAAAAACGGTGTTCGCCCTGCAGTAGAGCCTGCAGCCGGCCGAGGAAAGCGCCGGATTCGGCGCCCTGCACCACGCGATGGTCGTAGGTGCAGGTGACCGTCATCACCTTGCTCAGCCCGAGCATCGCCTTCATCTCTTCGGTGACGCCCTGAAATCCGGCGGGGAAATCGATGGCGCCCGTCGCGATGATGGCGCCCTGCCCTGGCATCAGGCGCGGCACCGAACCGTTGGTGCCCACCGTGCCCGGATTGGTCAGCGAGATTGTGGTGCCCTCAAAGTCGGCCAGCGTCAGCTTGCCGCGCCGGGCGCGCGCCACGATGTCGTCGAACGCCTCCATGTACTGCTCGAAGTTCATGGCCTGGACATTCTTGATGTTCGGCACCGTCAACGACCGGCCGCCATCCTTGCCCGCCACGTCCACCGCGATGCCGAGGTTCACCTGCGTCCGCACGCGACGATAGCCGGCCCCTTCGTGCTCCAGGTAGGCGTTGTTGATGGCGGGCGCTTCCTGGACCGCCTTCACGATGGCCCAACCCACCAGGTGCGTGTAGGACACCTTGCTGTCGCCGTGAATCGACCGGTGCTGGTTGATCACGCGGCGGTTCTCGTCGATCACCTTCACGGCGATCGTGCGTTGCGATGTCGCCACCGGGATCGACAGACTCTGCGTCATGTTCTCGGCGATGCGCGCCGCCGCGCCGCGCAGGGGAACGATCTGCTCGCCGGGACCCGGTTCGGGCAGCGGCGTTGGCTCGACCGCGGCGGGCGGAGCAGGGGGAGCGTCGAGTACGGCGACAGCGGTGGAATCATCAGACGTGCGCGCGACGGCGGGCGCTCCGTTTCCGTTGATGGCTCCGCCTTCGGTTTCGAAGCGGTGCTTCCAGCTGTCGTCCACTGTTTTGCGATCGTGCAGGTACTGTTGGTAGAGCTCGTCTTCCAGCCAGCTATTGATGCCCAGCGCGGGGTCGTTTTGTCCAGACATACGGAGGGTATGCGAGCGGATTGTGAACCCGCCCTTATATCAATGATAGCGAACCCGGCCAACGGACGTTCCGGCGCCTTGGCCCGCATGGGAGGATGTAGACAAGCTACAGCCTGAAGATGTAGAATGTCTACAGCCATGCCTCCGCGTGAACCCTACCGCGACCGTGTCGAACTACTCCAGGGCACTCTCGACATGCTCATCCTGCAGGCCCTGCGAGCGGGGCCGGCGCACGGCTACGCCATCAGCCAATCGATTCGCGCCGGATCGGGCGACGTCCTGCAGGTGGAGACCGGATCGCTGTATCCGGCGCTCCATCGGCTGGAGCGCGCCGGCTGGATCCAGTCGGAATGGGCCGTGACGGAGAACAATCAGCGCGCCAAGTACTACCAGCTCACCTCGGACGGCCGCGAGCAACTGGCCCGCGAGCACGACCGCTGGACCCTGTTCAGCGACGCCATCGCTCGCCTGATGAATCCGGTGGGAAGCGAGGGGCAGGCATGAAGTGGCCCTGGACAAACCGGCGCGATCTGGATCGCGAGCTGGATGACGAAATCGCCGCGCATCTGGCTTTGGCGGCCCGCGACATCGCGGGTCGCGGCGTGGCGCCCGGAGACGCCGCGCGGCAGGCTCGCGGCGAGTTCGGAAACATCACGCTGGTGAAGGAAGTCACGCGCGGAATGTGGCGCGGCGCCGGACTGGCGTGGCTGTGGCAGGACCTGCGCTACGCCGTGCGCAGCCTGCGCCACAGCCCGGTGTTCGCCCTGGCGGCCATCGCCTCGCTCGCCCTGGGGATTGGGGCCAACACGGCGATCTTCTCGTTTGTGAACGCTTTGTTGCTCACACGCCTGCCCGTCCCCGAAGCCTCCCGTCTGGTGCGGATCGGGGAATTTGCAGGCGCGGAGGCGGTTAACACCGTGGCCTCACACCCCTTCATTGAAGAGCTCGGGAAGCTGGACGTCTTTGAAAGCGTCATGGGCCGCTACCCGGTCCGCGTGGGCATGCTGCAGGGCGGCGCGGTGGAGCCGCTGCGGGGAGAACTGGTCACCGCCGGCTACTTTCGGGCGCTCAAAGTGCGCCCCGCGCTGGGCCGCCTGCTGGATGAGCAGGACATACTCAACGCGGCCGGCGACCCCACCTGCGTGATCTCCTACTCGCTGTGGCGGAGCCGCTTCGGCGCCGATCCCGCGATCATCGGCCGCAAGCTCGAGCTCAACCAACATCTATATACCGTCGTGGGCGTCGCCGAGCGCGGCTTCAATGGCCCGTCGCTCGAATCCTCAATCGACGTCCAGTTGCCGGTGTCGCGCGCGAGCGACTTCATGGGAGGCTTCTTCGCCGCCAGTTCCGGCGCCCCGCTGTGGAAATCGGCGGGGTTCGCCTGGCTCGAGCCTTTGGCCCGCCTGAAGCCGGGCATGACCCCCGCTCGGGCGCAGGCCGCCTTCGATCCCGCCGCGCGCGCCATCAAACAACGGATCGATCCGCCGCGACGGCCGGGTCCGGACCAGCGTCGCGAGACCGCGTTCCGTCTCACCGATGGAACCCGCGGCCTCACCGGAGACAGCGAATACAAGCGGCCGGTTCAGGTGCTGATGGCGGTGGTCGGACTGGTGCTGTTGATCGCCTGCGGCAACGTGGCTGGACTCCTGCTCGCTCGCGCCTCCGCCCGCGCCCGGGAATGCGCCGTGCGGTTATCGCTCGGCGCGTCACGCTGGAGGCTGGCGCGGCAGTTCATGACGGAAAGCCTGTTGATCGCGGCGTTGGGCGGCGCCACGGGCTACCTTCTCGCCCTATGGATTGTGGCGACGCTCAGCGCTTACCTGAACGCCGGACTCCCGGCTGGGGAAGGGCTGCGGCCGCTCATGGATGCGAAGGTCCTGGGATTTTCGGTCGCCATCACACTGCTCACCGCGTTGCTGTTTGGGCTGATTCCCGCCTGGCAATCCACCCGTCCCGACGTCTTACCGGAGCTCAAGGGGGCGTCAGGCAGGGGCCGCGCCGCCACCGGGGCGCTCCTCGCCCGGCGTGGAGTGATCGTGTTCCAGATCGCGCTGTCTGTGGTGATCCTGTTCGGCGCCAGCCTGCTGACGCGGACGCTCAGCGGCCTGAGAACCATCGATCTCGGGTTCAACGCAGCGGAGGTGTTGACGCTCCGGGTGGACCCGGCGCTCGCCAGTCGTGAGCCCAGGCAGGCCCAGGTTCTGTTCGATGAAGTCCTCGCGCGCCTGCGTGGACAGGCGGGCGTTGCGGCGGCCGCCATCGCCTCCATCTCGCCGCTCGATGGCGGAATGATGTCGCTCGGCTTCGAGGTTCCGGGCCATGCCGCATCCGCGGCGGACCGGCAGACGAACCTGAACTTCATCAGTTCCGGCTATTTCGACGTTCTCCGTCAGGCGTTCGTGACGGGCCGCGACTTCACGCCCGCCGACAGCGCGGGAAAACCGGCGGTGGCGATTGTGAACCAGTTGTTTGCCCGCCAGTACATGCCGGGTGTAAATCCCATTGGCCGGCGGTTCAAACTGGGGACTGACAGCATCGAGATCGTCGGCCTTGTGCGGGATTCGCGATATCAGTCGCTCCGGGCTGAACCCTGTCCGCTCATCTACCTGCCGGCCTCCGCGGAATCGGCAACGTCGGGTTACGCCGTGCTGGTGCGGACCATGCCCGGCGCCGGTCTCGGGCTGGCGGGCGTTGAACGCGCGATTCGATCGGTGAACCAGTTGGCGCAGGTCTACGAAGCGAGCTCCCTGCGGGACCAGGTGGACCGCGGGATATCCGCCGAGAGGATCCTCAGTTTCCTGTCCGGTCTGTTCAGCGCGTTGGTCACTCTGCTGTGCGGGATGGGGATTTACGGACTGATCGCCTATGGCGTGACGCGCCGCACGCGGGAAATCGGAGTTCGCCTGGCGATCGGGGCGCGCGGAGCGGACATTGCGGCGCTATTCCTGCGGGAAAGCGCGTGGCTCATCGGCGCGGGGGTGGCGACCGGCATCCCCTTGGCGCTGGTCTCCACGCGGATGCTGGAAAGCGTGTTGTACGGCGTCACTTCCGCCGATCCCTTCAGCCTTGCCGCCGCCATCGCGGTGTTCTTCGCGGCGGGATTCGCCGCGAGCGCGCTACCGGTCCGCCGCGCATCGCGCATCGCTCCATCCCAGGCGCTCCGCTACGAATGACGGCTAACGTGCGCCTCGGCCCGCGAGCAGAGCCGTCAGGTCGTCGCCCGTTTGCCGCAGAGCCTGCGATTGCGCGGTGAGCTGGGTGGCGGCAGCGGCGCTCTGCTGGGCTCCGGCGGCCGAGGACTGGGTCACCTGCTGCATCTCCATGATGGATCGGGTGATGACGTCGAAGCCCTTGGTCTGCTCGACGCTGCCCGCGTGGACCTCCTCCACCAGCGCCTTCATCGCGGCCGCGCTGCCGGTGGCCGCGTGGATGGCGGCCGCCACCTGATCCACTTTCAGCTTGCCTTCGGCCGATTTCTTCGTGGACTCTTCAATCAGTTCGGACGTATCCCGGGCGGCCTGCGCGCAACGTTGGGCCAACGTGCGAACCTCGTCGGCCACCACGGCGAATCCCATCCCGGTCTCCCCGGCTCGCGCCGCTTCCACGGCCGCGTTCAAGGCGAGCAGGTTAGTCTGGAACGCGATCCCGTCGATCACCTTGATGATCTGCGAAATCTTGCCGCTTTGGGTTTGAATGGAATCGATGGCCGCCTGCATCTGGTCGAGTGAGCGGTTGGCGTCGCTGAACTGCTCCTCGGACCGGCGCACCAGCGCCGCGGCGTCCCGTGAATGCTCCGCGGTCCTGCGCGCCATCGAGTTGATCTCCTCGCTGGACGCCGAGGTCGCTTCGAGGGAAGCAGCCTGGTCGCTCGCGCCCCGCGCCAGCGCCGCCGAGCCGGCCGAAATCTGACCAGCCGCCTGATCCACTTCCCGCGCTCCCACCGCGAGCTGCTCTCCGATCCGGGCCAGCCGTCTGCTCATGCGATTCACCACCACGAACGCAGCCAGTCCCATCAGGCTGGCCACCGGCGCAATCCAGATCACCGCGTCGCGTACGCCCGCCATGATCACCGGCGTCAACCGCGAGAGATTCGAACGAAGCACGAAGACGCCGTGCATCTGGCCTTCCCGCCAGTGCTCCATTGGAAACCCGAGGGCGTCGCGGCCATCGTGCGTGGGACTGGTGGTCGGGTCTCCGTGACAGCTCAGGCAGTCCCGGGTCAACCGGACCGGACGGGCGTAGACGATCTCCTGCCGCGCCCGGTCGACCTCCACGTAATCGGTCTTCGCCCCACTTTCGAAATGGCGCAGAATGGCCTCCTCCTCGGGCTTGGGTTCGTGCTGGCGATTTCGGGGAGAACGCGCCACGATGCGGAATGCGTACCCTTCGCGGGTGGCGGCGTGGTCGATTGAGTTCCAGGCGGCGACGACCGGGACAGTGCGCAGCAGGCGGGACCGATTCCCCGCCTCGGCGAGGTCGCTGCGAAACAAACCCTCGTTTCGCATCAGGGAAACCGACTCACGGACGTTTTCGGCCTCCACCAACATCGCCCGCATCGCGCCGCGAGTCAATTCGATTCCCTGGCGCTCGATCACGGCCCGCTGAATCGCGAGACATGCGATGGCGGTGATCGCCACGGTGACAATTGGTATTGCAACTAACTTAACTCGCAGTGACGCCCACCCCATCCCGTCCTCCGATTGTGCATATC
Source organism: Acidobacteriota bacterium (assembly GCA_018268715.1). GTDB lineage: Bacteria > Acidobacteriota > Terriglobia > Bryobacterales > Bryobacteraceae > TMP-7. Next base: position 444,630 of record JAFDVZ010000002.1, read on the forward strand.
GGTTGGACGGGCCGGGTATTCGAGTCTAGATGACATAACGACGCCAAGTCGTCACATCTCTAAATAATGTGGTCTGAACGAGTTAGCGGGAAACTTTCCCCGCCGTCGCCTCGGCGATGGTGACGCCGTTGGCTTCAAGCGTCCGCCCCAGGGTGCGGTCCAGCGAGATGCGAGCCGTGCTGTATGAAACCAGCGCCGTCTTCTCCGCCGATTGCGCCACCACCAGGTCGCGCTGCTGCTGAATTACGTTGTACGGAGTCGACGTGCCAAGCGAGTACTTCTTCTGCTCGGCGTCGAACAACTCCTGCTGCAAGGCGGTCTTCTTCACCGCGGCCTCATACCGGGCGCGCGCCTGCTCGAGTTGAATCACATAATTGCGGACGTCCACCTCCACCTGGTTCACGTCCTTCTGCGCCGTAAGCTGACTCTGCCGCAGGCTGAGTTCGTCGATGGCCTGGTCGGCCTGCGCCTGGCGGTTGCGAAACGCGCCTTGATAGAACGCGCCGATGCGCTCGGTCGGGAAATTGCGCCGGAACGTCTGGCCCAGCGCGTCGCCCAGGCCGCCGACAAAGTACGGGTCGGGAGTGGATACGCTGCCCGAGGAACTCCGAACCGTGCGCGCGACGCCGGCCAAACCGGCCGTGGAGGCGGCGCCGAACGCCGTCAACGTCGGCAGCACGTTGTTGCGCGTGCCGAGCAGCGAGATCTGGCTCTCTTCGAGCGACAACCTCGCCGACGCGAGATCCGCCCGATTCGCGCGAGCCTGTTTCACCATCTCGTCGATGGAAGGCAGGTCGTCCTTGGAAGGCATGGCGACCTTGTCCACCGGCACGATGCGCGCCGCGTTCAGCGCGGGGTCCGCCACACCGTTCCGGCTGATGAGGTTCTTCAGCTGCAGCTCCTGCTGCCGCAGGGAGGCTTCCGCGTCCACCACCGCCTGCCGGCTCGTGACGGCCTGCGACTGGGCGCTCACCAGCTCGGGCGGCGCCACGGTTCCCAGATCGATCTGCCGCTTCACATTCGCGACAAACGTGTCGGCAACCTCCGCGGTGGTCTGCTTAGCCTTCAGATCGTCGAAGGACGACGATAACTGGTAATAGGAATTCAAAACGCGGGCCGCCAGGTTGATGACCTGCAACTTGAAACTCAGCTCCGAACCGGTGACGTTCATCCGCGACACGGTGATGGTTCGCGCGTTCACCGCCACTCCGAAGCCGCGCAGCAGGTTATGCTGGGCCGACAGCGTCAGACTGGTCGCGTTGGACGGATTCAGCAAATCGGTCGGCGAGTTCTCATTCAGATAGTTGTCGCGGAACTGCAGGGTCACGCTGCCGCCGCTCAGGAAGCCCTGCTGAATCGACGCCGTATGGGCGCGCGTGTTGCCCACCAGGTTTTCGACGCTGCTCTGCACTACGTTCGGCTGGGGCGTCGAGGTGTGGCTGAAGGTGCTGGTCTCCTGGATGGACGGATCGAGAGTCTGGGTCACCGGCCCGATCTGGGAGATGCTTGCGTTGGCCGACGAACCGCCGGTCTGCGCGCCGCCGCCGCCGCGAACGTTCGCCGCCGACTGGCTGCCCGTGACGCCCTGTCCGGCCGCCACGCTGCCCGCCTGCGAGGCCGCGCTGGTGACGCCCGGAAGTGCGCCGCCCGCCTCGGAGCGGACCAGCCGCCACGACGCCATGATCGGGTTGTAGCGAGCCACCTCCAGATCGATATTGTTCTCGAGCGCCAGCGCCACCGCGTCCTGCGCCGTCAGATACAATGCGCCGCCGCGGATCAGCGAGGCCAGCCGCCCGGAGTTCGCCAGCCGCACGGGAGGAACCTCCACCGGCTTATAGGGCCGCGCCAGCATCGTGACGCTGGGACGCACCGGGGCGATCGACGCTTCCTGCGCCCCAAGCAGCGACCCGCACAGGGCTACCGCGAGCGCCTGCTTGACCGCTTCCCTGGTCATCGGCCCACTCCCGCCGGCAGGTCGGCCGGCAGCGACGAAGCATGCGACACCCGCCCCTTCAACGCCTCGTTGATCGATACGCTATGGGCCTCGAGCGTCGTACCCAGCGCCTGTTCGAGCGAAATCCGCGCGTGCGTGTAGTTCGCCATCGCCTGCACTTCCGCGCTTTGGGCGGTGGCCAGGTCACGCTGGTCCTGAATTACCTGGAACGGCGTGCCCGCGCCGAGTTCGTACTTGCGCTGATCGGCGTGCAGCGTCTCTTCCTGCAACTGCCGCGACTTCACCGCCGACTCATACCGGGCCCGCGCCTGCTCGAGCCCGATCACCGCGTTCTGCACATCCACCCGCACCTGGTTCACGTTCTTGCGCAGGTTCAACTCGTTCTGCCGGAGCTCCAGCATGCTCACCGCGTAGTCGGCCTGCGCCGCGCGGTTGCGCAGCGGGATGTTCAGTGAAAAACCAGCCGAGTAGTTGGGGTAATTGCGGCGGAAGATCTGCCCGAGCAGGTTGCCGTAGCCGCCCGCCAGGTACCCGATGCCCGGCTGCGCGGCCCCTAGCGCCGTCAGGTCGCCGGTCAAGCCGTTGTTGGTCATTTCCGCGAAGGCCTGCAAGGACGGTTTCAGCGAGTTCTTGATGCCCACCAGGTTCATCTGGTTGCTTTCGAGGTTCGTCTTGGCCTGCTCGATTTCGGGCCGTTTGGAGAGAGCTTCGGCCACCAGTTCTTCGATCGGCCGCGACGGTTCGGTCGCCGGAATCGCGATCTTGTCGAGAGGCACGATGTGCATGCCGGCCAGGCCCGCCTCGGCGACGCCGTTGCGCACCAGCGCGTTCTTGAGCACCGTCTCCTGCTGCATCAGGTTGGTCTGGGCGATAGTCAGATCCTGCTGGCTTGCGTACAGCTGCGCTTCGGCTCGCGTGATCTCGATCTCGGCCAAAGAGCCGCTAGCCACCTGTTTCCTGTTGTCCTCGAGCAGTTGCTGGGAGGTGGAAACGCCCTGCCGCCGCGCCTTCACGTCCTCCTCGAAGCTGACCAGGTCCCAATAAAGGTTGAGCACCGCGGCGACGGTGGTGATCACCTGCTGCTTGAACTGCAGGTCGCTCACCTTCAGGTTGTTCTTCTGGACACGGATGTTGCGGGTGTTCACCGCCGATCCGAATCCCTGCAGCAGGTTCTGCGTGATCTGCAGGTCGAGCGAGCCCGAAGTGTATGGATTGATGCTGAAGAACTGGCTGTTGAACTTGTAATACTGGCTCGAATAACTCAGCACCGCGGCCAGGCCGAAGTCCCAGTTCTGCGAGTACTGCGCCTGCAGGGTGCGCGTGTTTGTCACGAGCGAAGTGGTGCCGGTCAGCACGGTGTTGCTTTGCGGAGTCGTCGAGTGGGCGAAATTGATGAATGCGAGAAAGGTGGGGTCAAGAGACGGAATCGACGGGCCTAACTGCGTCACGATGCCGCCGCCCGAACTCACCGCCGAGCCGCCGGATACGCCGCCCGCGTTCGTGCTCACGCCTTGCAGGCTGACGCTGGAGGGTCCCGCCGCCACCGGTGAACCCACGCTGCGCAACGCGCCGCCGCCCTGGGCGCGGCGCAGCACCTCGCGCGCCAGCACCGGACCGTAGCGCTGAACCTCGATGTCGACGTTGTTCTCCACCGCCAGGGCCACCACATCCTGCGCCGTGAGATATAGATTCCCGGAACGTATTAATGAATCGAGACGGGATGAGTTGGAAAGCCGGACGGGAGCGACGCTCCTCGACTGATAGGGGCGCGTCAGCCACCCCATCCGTGAAGTAGCAGGAACGACGTTGATCTCGTCCTGAGCCGTCGCGCTCCCGGCCACTAACACGAGGGCCGCCAGGAGGGACGTGGGCGTGAGAAGCTGTTTCATCGAGAGTGCCTAGTCTCCAGTATCGCCGGAATGGGCCTGTTGAGCCCGTGCGGGTCGGTCGCGCGGCGCCTCCAAACAGGCCAACGCCACTGCGCCGTTACGGTTATGGATACGCATTAACCAGCCTGGGAGTTCCGTAACCGGTCCGATCTTTGGCAAACTGAATCGAACGGATGTCGACAGCTTTCACGCGCACCCTGCGTTCGTTGGATGCAGACCGCTTCCTACGCCCCGGCGCAGCGCTCGCCGTCGCCGCGGCCTTTCTCGCCGGTTGGGGCGCCTGGGCCGCCCTCGCCCAGGTGACTCTGCGAGCCGTCAGCGACTCGGCTCGCGTCGAGGTGGACCAGGCGGCCTATCCCGTCCAATCCCAATTGGCCGGCCGCGTCGTCAAGACCTATCTGGCCGTCGGCCGAGAGGTGAAAGCCGGCGAAGCGCTGGTGGAACTCGACGCGAGCCCGGAGCGTATGCAGCTTCAGGAAGAGCGCGCGCGATCCCGGTCGGTGGAGCCGGCCATCGCTGCACTGCGCGCCCAGATCCAGTCCGAAACCGAGGCGCTGAAACGCGAGGAGGAAGCCGCGCGCACCGCCGTCGAGCAGGCGCGCGCCAACACCCGCAGCACGGAGGCGCCCGCCAAATACGCCGAAATCGAGGCCAAACGGCTCCAGCAGCTCCGCAAGGAAGGGCTGGTGGCCGAGCGCGATTACCAACGCGCCCGCAGCGAGGCCGAGCAGTCCCGCGCCGCGCTTGAACGCGAGGCCATCGTCGTCAACCGGCTCCGCCAGGAACAACGCACGCGCGAAAGCGACCGCGACACACGTATCCGTTCGCTCGAAACGGAGATCGCCAGGCTCGAGGGCCAGGTCAGCACCTCGAAGGCCGTCATGTTGCGGCTCGAAAACGAAATCGCGCGCCGCGTGGTCCGCGCCCCGGTTGATGGCCGCCTGGGCGAAGCGGCCGTGCTTCGCATCGGCGCCGTCATCGATGAAGGCGACAAACTGGCCGCCATCGTGCCCGCCGGAAAACTGTTGGTGGTGGCGCAGTTTGCGCCCGCCGCCGCCCTGGGCCGCCTGGCCGAAGGGCAGAAGGCCGAAGTCCGCTTGCAGGGCTTTCCGTGGGCCCAATGGGGAACCGCGCCGGCCGTCGTGTCGCGCGTGGCGAGCGAGATCCGCGACGGCGCCGTGCGCGTCGAACTCGCCGTCGATCCCACGCGTCCCTGCCGCATCCCGTTGCAGCACGGAATGCCGGGCTCGGTGGAGGTGGCCGTCGAACGTGTGACGCCCGCCACGCTGATGCTTCGCCTGGCCGGCCGCCTGGTCGCCTCGCCGCGCAATCCTTTCGCCAGCCACACCTGACATGCGGCGATTCCTCGTTCCCGAAGCGATCCAAACGTCCGCCATGGACTGCGGGCCGGCTTCGCTCAAAAGCCTACTCGAGGGCTTCGGCGTATCGGCCAGCTACGGCCGCCTGCGCGAGGCTTGCCAGACCGGCGTCGACGGCACCTCCATCGACACCATGGAGGAGGCGGCCGTTCAGCTCGGCCTGGACGCCGTGCAGGTGATGCTGCCGCTCGATCATCTGCTCGACCGCGCCGCCGACGCGCTGCCCGGCATCGTCGTAGTGCGGCAGCCCAACGGGTCCACACACTTCGTGGTGGCGTGGCGTCGGCACGGGCCGCTGGTGCAGGTGATGGATCCCGGCGTCGGCCGCCGCTGGATGGGCATCGGCCGCTTCCTGGAGGATGTTTACGAACACCGCATGCCCATCGACGCCGCGGCGTGGCGCGAATGGGCCGGCTCGGACAGCTTCATGGATGTGCTGCGCGCCCGCATGAAGCGCCTGGGCGCCGTCGATGCGCGGCTTATCGCCGATGCGCTCGCCGATTCGGGCGCGGCGAAACTCGCGCGGCTGGACGCGGCGGTTCGCATGACCCAGCGCCTGGCCGATTCGGGCGCGGTGCGTCGCGGCGGCGAATCGGCCCGCATGGTGGATGTCCTCGCGCGAGGGGCCATGCCGATCCCCGCCGAATACTGGTCGGCCAGGCCCATCGACGAACAGCCCGATCAGGTGATGTTGCGCGGTGCGGTCGTGCTCCAGGTGAAGGGCCGCAAGGAACGCGCCGACGCGAAGCTCTCGCCTGAACTTGCCGCCGCCCTGACGGAGAAGCCCGCCCGGCCTGCGCTCGAACTGCTCCGGATCCTGGCGGGCGACGGCGTCCTGCCCCTGCTCATGATCGCGGGCGCCCTGGCGCTCTCCGCGTTCGGCTCCGTGGTGGAGGCGCTGCTGTTGCGCGGCCTCTACGACCTGGCGCGCGAACTCACCAGCACGGGCCAGCGCGCCGCCGCCATTGGCGCAGCCCTGGGATTCCTGGCCGCCCTGGTGCTGCTCGAATTCGTCATCGCCATGTCGGTGCTGCGCACGGGCCGCCGCCTGGAGCTGCGGTTGCGGCTGCGCTTCCTATATAAGATCCCGCGCCTGGCCGACCGCTACTTCCGCAGCCGCCCGAGTTCCGACATGGCCGAACGAAGCCACAACGTACACCAACTCCGCCAGGCCGCCGAATTGAGCGGCGGCTTCCTGCGCAGCGCCTTTGAAATGGCGTTGACCGTGGCGGCCATCGGCTGGCTGTACCCATCCGCGTTCTGGCCGTCGTTGCTGGTGGCCGTGGCGGCGGTGGGCGTCCCGCTCATGGCTCAGCCCATGCTCGCCGAACGCGACCTCAAGTTCCGCAGCCACGCGGGCGCGCTGATGCGCTTCAACCTCGACGCGCTGCTCGGCGTCACGGCCATTCGCGCCCATGGCGCCGCGAGGGCCGTGCGGCGCGAACAATCGGTGCTGTTGGGAGAATGGGCGCGGTCGGGCTTCGCGCTGCAACGCACGGCCACCCTGGTCGAAGGCTTTCAGATGTCGGTCAGCCTGGCGCTGGCGGGATGGGTGGTGTGGGCCGGACTTACGGGCGCCTCCGACGTCGCGGGCGCGCTGCTGCTGGTCTATTGGGTGCTGAACCTGCCCACGCTCGGGCTCGATGCGGCCGCCGCGGCCTGGCAGTACCCCATGCTGCGCAACACCGCGCTGCGCTTTATCGAACCATTGGGCGCGCCGGAAGAACCGGTGGTCGAATCCCGCGCGCATCGCGAAGGCGCGGCCTCCATCCGGCTCGAAGAAGTCACCGTGGTGGCGGGCGGACACCGCATCCTCGACAACGTCTCGCTCGACATACCCGCCGCCAGCCACATCGCCATCGTGGGACGATCCGGCGCCGGCAAGTCGAGCCTAGTGGGCGTCCTGCTCGGCTGGCATCGGCCCTCGGCCGGCCGCGTCGAAGTGGACGGGCGCGAGTTCGACGCCGCCGCGCTCGACCAGTTGCGCTCGGCCACCGCCTGGGTCGACCCGCAGATCCAGATCTGGAACAGCAGCCTGTTTGAGAACCTCACCTACGGCAACCCGGGCCGCGCCGTGCTTGACGACGTGATCGAGGACGCCTCGCTCGGCGGCGTGATCGCGAAGCTGCCTGAGGGCATGCAGACCGCTCTCGGCGAAGGCGGCGGATTGGTGTCGGGCGGCGAGGGCCAACGCGTCCGTCTGGGCCGCGCCATGGCGCGCGACTGGGTGCGCCTGGCCATTCTCGACGAGCCCGCCCGCGGCCTCGACCGCACCCATCGCCGCATCATGATCGAACGTGCGCGCGAGCGTTGGAAGGACGCGACGCTGCTCTGCATCACCCACGACGTCTGCGACACGCTCGACTTCGAACGCGTCCTGGTGATTGAGGACGGCCGCGTCATCGAGGACGGCGCGCCCGCCGCCCTGCGAGCCGACAGCGGCACGCGCTACGCTCAGCTTCTCGAAGCCGAAACCCAGGTGCAGCGCGGCCTGTGGTCGAGCGACATCTGGCGCCGCTTCCGCATCGAACACGGCGAAATGCGAGCTGCGCCGGTCAGCCGGACCTCCCTCCGCGCCGGCCGCCAGCCAGGAGAACCATGTTAATCACAGACCTCTCCTGGAGCGCTTCCGAACTGCCCGCCCTGGTCGACGCACTATGCCGCCGAGCCGGAATCCCGCGACGGGACGCGGGCGTGGTGCATCCCCCCGTCTCCGGCGCCGACATCAAGGTATGGTTTGAAAACTCGAGCGCGCGGCTGGGCGTCGAGATGGACTCGATCGACCTCTGGGGCTTCCGTATCGAAGAAAAGCTGCGCACCGGAGGACCCGCCGCCGTCCCGCTCAAGGACCGCTGGATCGCCCTGCTCGACGCGCGCCGCGGCAAGGCGAAGCTGCTCGCGCCCGATCTCCGCGTCCACTCGGTCGACATCGAAACCTTGCGCCGAGCCGTCGCCGCTCCCATTGAGGATCCGCACCGCCCCGAGATAGAGGCCGTCCTGGACGCCTGTGACATCCAGGGTTCCCGCCGCGAGAAAGCCGTCGCGGCGCTGCTGCGGGAACGCTCGCGCTATCAGCTCGCCGGGGCGTGCTTCCAACTCCGCACTCCGCCCGGCGCACCGTTCGTCGAGCAACTCCAGCAGGCCGGACTGCTCAAACGCATCGCGATCCTGGGAGGCGCGCACCTGGCCGAATACGGGCTCTGGATCGTCGCCTGGTACATCCTGGGCGGCGACGCTCTCCAGGGCCATGTCGACAAGGGCTGGCTGATCGGCTGGATCCTGGTCACCGCCACGCTCGTGCCGTTCCGCATGCTCACCACCTGGAGCCAGGGCGTGCTCGCCATCGGCGGGGGCGGCTTGCTGCGCCAGCGCATCCTCGACGGCGCGCTGAAGCTCTCGCCGGAGGAGGTGCGCCACGAGGGCGCGGGCCGATTCCTCGCGCGATCGATTGAGGCGGAGCAGGTGGAGTCGCTGGCGCTATCGGGCGGCCTGACCTCGGCGCTCGCCGTCATCGAGATCATCCTGGCCATGGCTGTGCTCTCCCAGGGCGCTAGCCCGGTGCTTGAAACCACCCTGCTCGCCGTCTGGACAGGACTCGCCACCTGGGCCGGCATCCGCTTCTGGCGCGCGCGGCTCGCCTGGACCGACGGCCGCCTCGCCATCACCCACGAACTGGTCGAACGCATGACCGGCCATCGAACCCGCATCGCGCAGGAGCCGCCCTCCCAATGGCACGTCGAAGAGGACCGCCAGATGGACGAGTACGCCGCGCGCTCCCAACGCATGGACATGGCCGCCGCGCGCCTGCTCAGCCTTGCGCCGGCGGGCTGGATGGCAGCGGGCGTCGCCATGCTGACTCCGGCGTTCCTGTCGACTGAGGCGACCGCCAGCGGTCTGGCCGTGTCCATCGGTGGAGTCCTGCTCGCCTGGCGCGCCATCAAACGCTACGCCACAGGTGCGGGGAATCTGGCCGGCGCGGCCATCTCCTGGCGTCAGATCGCCGCCCTGTTCAATGCCGCCTCCAGGCCCGAACCCGCCGGACTGGTGGCCTCCGCGCCGCCCGCCATCGACCTGGTGCTCGACGTGAAGGACGTCGGCTTCCGCCGCCAGGAGTCCGGCCGCACCGTGTTAAGCGGCGTCGAACTCCAGCTTCGCCGCGGCGACCGTGTCCTGATCGAGGGCGAATCGGGCGGCGGCAAATCCACCCTCGTCTCCCTGCTCGCCGGACTGCGCGAGCCCACGCACGGTCTGCTGCTGTCGGCCGGACTCGACCGCCGCACCCTCGGCGACACCCTCTGGCGCCGCCGTATCGTGGCCGCCCCGCAATATCATGAGAACCACGTGCTCACCGGCCCGTTCGCCTACAATCTTCTGATGGGCCGCAACTGGCCCGCCACGCCGGAGGAAATGAAGGAGGCGCAGAAGGTGTGCGAGGAACTCGGCCTGGGTCCGCTGGTGGAGCGCATGCCTGGCGGTCTCATGCAAATGGTGGGGGAGACCGGCTGGCAGCTTTCCCAGGGCGAGCGCAGCCGCCTGTTCATGGCGCGGGCCCTGCTGCAACACTCCGATATCGTAATTCTCGACGAAAGCTTCGCCGCGCTCGATCCCGAAAACCTGCGGCAGGCTTTGGAATGCGCCCTGGCGCGAGTCAACACGCTGGTGGTGGTTGCCCATCCATGACGAACTCAATTGATTACGCGATTGAACTCCACGATGAATCGACCCGCCTGGAAGCGGCGGGCGAGCTGACCGCGGCCGAAGCCCGATGCCGCCAGGCGCTGGCGATTTTCGAGAAGGAGGATGGCCCGGAATCGCCCGACGTCGCGAACCTGCTGCATTCGCTCGGCATGATCCTCGAAAAGCAGGGCCGTTACGACGAAACAGAAGTCTGCGCCCGCCGCGCCCTCGCCATCGTGGAGCCGCTGCTGCCCCAGTTCGACGGTCCGGACGGCGTCCTGATCCAGTTGCACGCCCTCGGCCTGTTGGGCACGGCGCTGCGCCAGAAGGGCCGTTACCTGGAGGCTCGTCCGCTGCTCGAGCGGGCCCTCGCTATTGCCGACGGTCTGGGGAATGAGCCGGAAGAGGTGGTCACCGCCCTGAACAATTTCGGCATGTTGTGCAAATTCGCCGGATGGTTCGACGAAGGCGCCGGATCCTACGCCCGCGCCATGCGCATCATCCTTCCCATCACCGGCGAGCGGCACGAGACGGTGGCGACCCTTTATCACAACATCGGCGGCCTGGAGCATGCCCGCGAATGTTACGCCGCGGCTGAGGAACCCTCGCGCAAGGCGTGGGAGATTCGCGGGGCGCTGTTGGGCGAAGAGCACCTGAACGCGCAGGCCGACGCGGTGGCCTACGCCGCCGTGCTCGACGGGCTCGACCGCTTCGACGAATCGCGTCCCATCTACGAACGGGCGCTGGCCATTTATGAGCGCGTACTCGGGCCGGAGCACTACGAAGTCGCGGCCACGCTTCACAACCTCTCCGTGCTCGAACAGGCGCAGGGCGACGTCGAGCGCGGCGTCGCGCTGTGCCGCCGCTCCCTCGAACTGAAGCGAAAATTGCTCGGCGACGATCATCCCGACACCGCGCTGACGCTGATGAACCTGGGGGCGATGCTATTGGACCAGGGCCAACGGGATGAGGCCAGGCCGCTGTGCGAATCGGCTTTGGCCACGTTCCGAAGGACGCTTGCCCCGGCTCATCCTCACGTCCTGTTGTGCGAGAGCCTGGTCAGGCAATGCGGCGAATTCGCAGAGCCGGTGGGGTCCTTAACGTGAGCGAACTCGATCGGGCCATCCAAAGCCTGCGCGCCGGCGACTCGGCCGTGGGAGACATCCGAGCCTTCGTCGACGGCGCGCGGTTAAGCGCCGCCGCGTCGGCGCTGTTTCGCGCCGCGCTCCAGGACGGCTCCGACGTCGAGCGGAAACGTATGGTGCATGCCCTGGAGGCTATTGGCCAGCGGCTGGATCCGCTGTTTGAGCGGGGCAGCATCCTGGTGCGCGACGCGGCGTGCATCGCCCTGTTGGTCGATCCAGGACTCGCCGTGATGGGCCAGGCTCGCGACACGGCGATCGACGTCCTGCTCACCTGCGTCCCCACGCAACTGTTGCAGCCGGTCGGGCAGAAGCTGGTGGAGCATCTGCGCGCCCACCCCGACGATCTGTCGCTGCGGCTGATCGCCAAGGCCCGCCTTCCCGCCGCCCGCATCGAAATCGCAAAGCTCATGACCATGCCTCAGCGGGCCGTGAGCGAAAGCGTCAAGCTCGCCTACGCCGCCCTGGGCAACGCCACGGTCGAGCAGGAGTTCATTCAGGCCTTTCTCTCCACCCACGACGCCGCCGAAAAGGCGCGGACCGCCAGGCTGCTGGGCTACATTGGAAGCCCCAACGCGCTCAAGGCCCTCGCGCGCGAAATGCGCTGCGAACTGGTGGTGGCGACTCCCGGCGTCATGCGGCGCTCGGTCCGCCTGGATATCATCGCGGCCTTGCGGATGTCCTATCCCGACAAGGTCTTCCTGTGGGACCAGGCCATCCGCGACGATTCGGGCTATCAGGCGGTGGAGGACTTCTGCGTCCAACACCTTGGCGCCCGTTACCGCACTCCCCGGCCGCCCTTCCTGTGGCTGGAATCCGCCCGCTCCGCCGCCCGGTAAGCCGGCCTTCGCGTCGACGCATCAGTCAGTCGGGTCACCGGCTTTTCGTGTTACCTCCCGCGACTCCCGATCCGGCGCCCAAGTTCGCAAGTCATCGATTTAGTACGGGCCAATTGTCTGACCATCGGATGACTTGACTCGATGAATTAGGTTGCATATCGTAGATCCCGAACCAATTTGGGGAAATTGGGTCGGTTTACGAATCGCTTCAGGAGAAGACCATGCTGTACTCAACACCGAAGCTGTTAGCTGCTATCCTGTTATGCGCCACGGGGTTGTCCGCGCAGGAAGCTCGTGGCTCAATCGGCGGACGGGTTTCCGACACGTCCGGCGCTGTCATCGCGAACGCGAAAATCACCATCACCAACACCGCGACGAACGAAATTCGCCGTGCTCAGACGAATGAAACGGGTTACTACGAGGTTAATTTTCTCGAGCCCTCCACCTACGCACTGACCTTTGAGACCGAAGGATTCAAGAAGGTCGTCCGCAGCGGCGTGGAGCTCAACGTCGGATCCAAGATCGACATCTCGGTGAACCTCGAGGTTGGCGGCACAACCGAGACCGTCGAGGTCAAAGGCGAGGCGCCGCTGCTTGAAACCACCAGCGCCAGCGGCGGCCGTGTTCTCGACAACCGTCAGTTGATCAACCTGCCCTTCTCGGACCTGAACCCGTTCGCCCTGTCGGCCCTCGCGCCCGGCATGCAGTGGACCGGTCAACCCGAATACCGCCGCCCGTTCGATAACGGCGGCACGTCGTCGTTCAACACCGCCGGCGGCGTGGGGCAGAACGAGTACTCCATGGACGGCGTCACCGTCACCGGCACCGGCCGCCGCGTCGGCTTCGTGCCGCCCGCCGACTCGGTGACGGAGTTCAAGCTCGAAACCTCCAATTTCGACGCCAGCCAGGGCTTCACCTCCGGCGCCGTCATCAACGTCGTCAGCCGCTCGGGCTCAAACGCCCTGCACGGCTCCATCTTCGACCAGTATTGGAATCAGCGCTGGAACGCCACGCCGCACTTCACCCGCCTGCAGTGGGAAAGCCAGGTGGCGCAGGGCAAGCTGGCCCCGGACTCGCAGAAGCAGGCCGCCGGCCGCTCCAACAACTACGGTTTGAGCGCGTCCGGACCCGTCTGGATCCCTAAGGTCATCAACGGCAAGAACAAGCTGTTCTGGACCTTCACCTGGAACGGCATCAAGCAGACCAAGGCGGAAACCACCAGTTCCGTCAACGTCACCGTCCCCACCGAAGCCGAGCGCAATGGCGACTTCTCGCAATTGCTCGGCGTCGCCAACGGCGCCACGCTCTACACCGTCTACGACCCCCGTAGCGCCAAGAGCGTCAACGGCGTCGTCACCCGCACGCCCTTCCCCGGCAACGTCATCCCGAAGAGCCAGTTCGCCAACGCGAACATGTACAACGCCATCGTGAAGCTGTATCCGCTTCCGAACAACGTACCCGGCCTGGTCACCGCCGACGGCATCAACAACTATCTCGCCTCCGGCATGCCGAAGAACGAGAACTTCAACTCGTTTGTGAACCGCTACGACTACAACCTGAACGAAAAGAACCGCATCAGCGTCCGCTGGCAGTACAACCACCGCCTGGCCGACGAGTACGACTGGACCTATGAGACCGCCCGCGGCCTCCACTCCGACGGTCTGGTCCGCGTCAACAAAGGCGGCTCCATCGGCTGGTTGTACACGCTGAGCTCCACCAACATCCTCGATGTCGGCGCCGGTTTGTCGCGTTTTGAAGAGGGCAACTCCATCCCCGTGCTGACCTCCAAGAAGCCCAGCGACATCGGCCTTCCCGCCTATATGGACCAGAAGGCCGGCGCATACACGGAAATGCCGCGCCTGGACTTCAACAACATCGTGGACGTCAACGGCGTTCAGGGCAGCTATCCGGTGATCGGCGCCAAGGCCACCACCTACGACCTGCACGCCACCATGACCACCATCCACGGCAACCACTCCTGGAAGTACGGCTGGCAGGAGCGCCGCATGGACATCGCCGGGGCGAGCCCGGGTTACAGTTCCGGCTACTTCACCTACCGCAACACCTACGTCAAGGCCGCCGACACCACCACCACCGCCTCCAACCACGGGCTCGACTGGGCGACCTTCATCCTCGGCCTGCCCACCGCGCAGTATGTCGACACCAACGATTCGGCCTACTACCGCACGCCCCGCCGCGCCCTGTTCTTCCAGGACGACTGGCGTCTGGGCGCCAGGCTCAGGGTCAGCCTCGGACTCCGATGGGAGCACGAGGGCGGCAGCACCGAACGCTACAACCGAGGCATCGTCGCGTCGTTCTTCCCGGATCTGAAGCTGCCCTTCACCGATCTCGTACAATCGGCCTACGCCTCCAACCCGATCTCCGACCTCGCCGCCAGCTCGTTCAAGGTTCTGGGCGGCACGCGCTACCTGGGCACAGACGGCTACGGAAGCGTCACCAAGGGCGTCAACTGGATCCTTCCGAAGACAGGCATCGTCTACTCGTTCAACGACAAGACCGTCATCCGCGCCGGCTACGGCATGTATGCCGACACCTACAACGTGAACAACAGCCAGCCGCTCACCACCGGCTATACGTTGCCCACATCCACCACCATCAGCAACGACAACGGTCTGACGTTCTGTTGCGGAGTGGGCGCGGCTTCAAGCCTCTCCTCCACCGTGAACCCCACCGTCGATCCGTTCCCGGTGCGCGCCAACGGCACCCGCTTTGACACGCCGTTGCAAAACCAGCTCGGCTACATCCCGCAGGTCGGCCGCGGCATCACCTCCACCAACTACGCCCTCGACTGGACCTTCCGTCCCGCCCTTCAGCAGCGGTGGAGAATCGGAGTGCAGCGTGAGATCGTCCACAACCTGATGCTGGAGGTCTCCTACAACGGCGCTTTCGCCCATCTCCCGATCAACACCACCGGCAACGACGGCCGCCCGCTGTATCGAATCGATGCGCTGCCGTCCAGCTACTGGTCCACCGGCAACGTCCGGAATCAGGCCAACGACGACTACCTGAACGCCAACGTCGCCAACCCGTACAACATCAAGAACCTGGCTTCTTTGCAGCAATCGAGCCCGGTCATCTACAACTACCTGACCACTCAGAGTCTGTTCACTGGCACAACCATCCGCCGCAACCAGTTGCTGCGGCCGTACGGTTTCATGGGCGGAGTCTGGGGTCTACGCCCGGGCGACAACTACACCGACAAGCAGGGCAGCATGAAGTACCGCGACGTGTCCTTCCTGGTGGAGCGCCGCTACACCAAGGGCCTCCAGACCTCGTTCATGTACACCTGGACGTCGAGCTGGGCCAAGGACTGGCTGGCCAACGAATTCGACACCGCGCCGACCGAGCGTCCCAACAACAACGTCCGCCCGCACCGCATCGCCTGGTCGGGAACCTACGAGATGCCCTGGGGCAAGGGGCGCACGTGGCTCAAGGACGGTTTCGTGTCCTACCTGATCGGCAACTGGAACGGCGGTTGGGTGTTCCAGTATCAGAACGGCCCCGCCACCACCTGGGGCAACGTCTTCTATTACGGGGACATGAACACCATCGCCGACGCGTTTAAGCACGAGTCGGTGAACTCGGCGAACATGCACCAGTGGTTCGACGGGTCCATCGCCTACCGGACCTCCGGCGCCTGCGGCGTTCCTTCCGGTTTCGTCGGCTTCGAGGGTCGTTCGAGTTGTGCGCCGGGCTCCTATCACGTCCGCGTCTTCCCGCGCACGCTCGACTCGTTGCGCGAGGACGGCATCACCAACTGGGACCTCAAGGTGGAGCGCGCGTTCCCCATCAAGCCGGAGCGCGGCATCAACGCCAGGTTCTCCGTCGACCTGCTCAACGCGTTCAACCACACTAACTTCTCCGGTCCGAACACGGATCCCACCAGCTCTAACTTCGGCAAGGTGGATACGCAGCGCGGACTCTCGCGAATCATCCAGTTCAACCTGCGCGTGGAGTTCTGATCCCCGCGTAAATTCGTTCGCTTCGGAGCCTCCGGCGGAACCCTGCCGGAGGCTCTTTTGCGATATGCTGCAACAGACGATATCCCCTCCGTAGCAAGGACCGATGACATGGACATCAGCAGACGAAACGTCTTAACCGCCGCCGGTACGGCGTTCACAACGAATCTATTTACCGGAAACGTGAAGGGCGCCAACGACAAGGTGGCGGTCGGTTTCATCGGCCTCGGCGCGATGGGCTCGGGCAATCTCGAATACTCGATGAAAGTGCCCGGCTTCGTGCCCGTCGCTCTGTGCGACGTCTACCAGCCTCATCTGGAGCGGGCCGTCGCCTCCGCCAACAAGGGAGGCTTCCAGCCCAAGGGAGTTAAGGACTTCCGCGAAGTTATAGCGGACCGCTCCATCGACGCCATCTGCGTGTCCACGCCCGATCACTGGCACGCCTACATGACCGTGGAAGGCTGCAAGGCCGGCAAGGACGTCTACGTCGAAAAGCCCGCCTGCGTCTACATTGAGGAAGGCCAGAAGATGGTGCAGGCCGCCCGCAAGTACAACCGCATCGTGCAGGCCGGCACCATGCAGCGCTCCGGCGGCTACTTCAAGAAGGCCGCCGAGCTCGTGGCCAAGGGCATCATCGGAGAGGTCACGTTCTGCCACGCCTACCAAAGCGGACTCACGCCGAAGAAGGGCTGGGGCAATCCGGAAAACAGCACGCCGCCGTCTGATCTCGACTGGAACATGTGGCTCGGGCCCGCGCCGGAAGTTCCGTTCAACAACAACCGCTGGGGCGTGAAGACCACGACCTTCCCGACGTTCCGCTACTTCTGGGACTACGCCGGCGGCGCGATGACCGACTGGGGCGTCCATCTCATTGACCCGTTGCATCAGTGCTTCAACGAGGTGATGCCGACGTCGGTGGTGGCGTTGGGCGACAAGTATTACGTCACCGACAACACCCAGACGCCGGACACGATGCTCGCCACGTTCCACTATCCGAAATTCCTGTCGAGTTATGAGAGCCGCACGGCCAACCCCATGCCGATGTTCGGCATGCAGCAGGGCGCGGCGACCACCATCCACGGCACGGAAGGCACCATCATGGTGAACCGCCAGGGTTGCTGGCTGATTCCGAACAGCGAGCGGTCGCGCCTGGCGCCGCAAAGCTGGGCCAACGACCGCGAGATGGCGCAGATGAACGTCCCCCACTGGCGCAACTGGCTCGAATGCATCAAGACCCGTCAGAAGCCGCAGAGCGAGATCGAAACCTGCGTCCGTTCGTCGGCCACGTGCATCCTGGCGAACGTCTCCATGCGGTCGCAATCACGCCTGGATTGGGACGAAGCCAACTGGACCGTCAAGCAGGACGCCGCGAAGCCGTTCATCAAGGCGAAGTACCGCGCGCCCTGGAAGCTGGAAGTCTAGCCGCTACGAGGACGCCCTCTTCCACATTCCGCTCTTTCCAAAACCGGGCGGAAAGTGGAGGGGGCGTCGGCGAATTGAACCAAGCTCGGTCAGTTGTCGTAATAGGACAGCCGTATTACGAAATCGAGAGCCAGATCCTGCATCCCTCCCCGGACGAACACCCGCTCAAAAGTGCCCTGTTCGGCGACAGCGCCGCTCACTACAACAAGCGCCAAGATCGCCACGGCCGGTGCGCTGAACCACCGCAAATGTCGGTTTGCCAGGTCCAATATCGCGGCGAATCCCATTCCTGCCAGAAGATACATCGCCCCATAAATCGAAGCCAGGAAGCGGAAGTTCTGCGCCAACGGCAGAACAGATATCACCGCTAGCACGAAAACGGAAGTCGACGCGAATAGGCGTAACAGCGCTCGCTCCTCCGTGCCGAAGCGCAGGCCCAGGCGCTCCAGAATTCGGTCTCGCGTCACCGCAAGGGCGGTGGCGACAGCGCAGAAGACCAAGTTTACTGGTGTGAGAATCCACAATCCCTGAACCATGGAGTACCAGGGGCCGGACTGATGGCGGGTCGCCCAGGAATACTGGTCGTCCACGCGGCTCGCGTAGAAGATCGTGTACAAAGCGGACAGCCGTCCCGTTCCGCGGCCTAACTCCGACAGAGCCCACAGACTCAGCCCCGCGGCGAGCAGGCCTCCCAGCGCGAAACCGGCCAACATGCGCCATTCCCGCCTCGCCATCAACAGAGCCAGAACGTATGACACCGCCGCCAACGCGACGAATATCCCCAACGGCTTCACCAGAACCGCGCATCCGGCGAACCCGAAAAGCGTCACGTAAGGCCACCACTTGCGATGGTTCCGCGTGATCTCGCAGGCTGACCAAACCATCAGCAACCCCAGAAACTCCATGATCGATTCCTGCCAACAGCGCCTGGCCGCGACTCGGGCCAGTAGTGACGCCGCGAGTGAAAACATGGCGTAGACGGCGGCCCATGGCGAAAGGAATCGCGCTCCGATGGCGCCAAGCGCCATCAGGGACAATATGCTAGCCGCGGTGGAAAGCCACGCGCCCGCCCTCGCGTCATACGCGCCGCTGATCTTCATCACGCCCGCCAGCAGGGCCAGGTAGGTGCGTTTCAGTGGTATCCCGGTCCGCGCCGAAAAGCCTTTTTCGGACATCTGCTTGGCGGTGCGGACATAGAGTGTCTCGTCCGGGCTCGGCGGGGTTGAAACGTTCACATACGCGAGACGAAGCCATATCCCCATGAGCAAAAACACCAGAAGGGCGGTGACGGTCGTCCGTCGAGGAGTCAGCCGCGACCAAGGCGTCCCCTGGCGCTCGGGCGCCTTGCGGGCCTTCTGCGGAGTCTTCTTCCGCGTCATCATGCCGGCGTATCCCCTGACCGCCGGAACACCCAGTCCCGTTCCACTACAAAGTTGAAAAAGAATAGCATCGTTTCTGCCGCAAGTTTAGCAGGCATGATTCCGATGGGCAGATGGGACACAAACAGGCGAATCAACGCGTAGGACATGAATCCCGATATCACCACCAGGGCCAGATATCGGATCAACGCTTCGCGGTGCTTCTGGCCGGAGAAGAAGACGGCCTTCTTGACGGTGAGATAGTTGAACGCCAGCGCTGCCAGCCGTCCCGCCGACTGGCTCAACGCCAGGTGGCTGCCCGCCCAGTACGCCAGCGCGAAAACGGCGTTATCCAACAGCGCCGTCAGCATCGAGACGGAAGCGAAACGCGCCAGGACGAAGTAGATCCGCATGGAGTCGAGCAGCGGATTGAAGTGAGACGAGCGGTTGCCGTCCAGATAGATGGTTTCGATGGGGATTTCGACAATGCTCACGTGCCGGTGCTTGCAGGCGATCAGCATGTCCAACTCGAACTCGTAACCGCGTGAACGCAAACGCAGCAGGTGCGGGAGCAGCGCCGCGGGGATCGCGCGCAGCCCTGTCTGGGTGTCGGTGATCCGGTGGCCGACCACCAGGCCCATCACAAGTCGCGTAATCCGGTTGCCCGCGCGACTCCGCCACGGCACGTCTCCGCTGAAGTTGCGCGCCCCCAGTATCAACGCGTCGCGGTTGGCTGTGGCTGCCTGGGCGACGCGAATGATGTCGGTGGGCGAATGCTGCCCGTCGGCGTCCGCCGTGATCACGCTTTGAACGTCCGGATCGCTGCAGAGAACGAAATTGATGCCGGTCTTGAGCGCGGCTCCCTTCCCGAGATTCACGGCGTGCCGGAGCACCTCGATTTCGGGCCGGGCCGCCAGGGAATCGAACAAAGGGCGGTAGGCGGGGCCGCTCCCGTCGTCGACAATGACGATTCGCCTCACTCCCCTGGCGATCAACTCGTCGGCCAGACGCGGTAGTTGCTCGGACGGGCGATAGGCCGGAATCAGGATCATCGGTTCAGGCAAGCCTTCCGGGAGAGCGCCGACCAGGCGTCGACAAGTTGGCTGCGCCCCCATGGAGACCCGGGTTCCAGCTCGAGAACCTTCTTCGCGGCGCGAATCGACTCTTCATAAAGACCGGCCCGGTCGTAGATCAGAGAGAGGACGAGATAATTCTGCGGCGACGGCTGGGAGGAGGCGCGGCGCTCGGTCTCGCTCGGCTCCACAGCCGGGTTCGCGGCCAGGTGCGAATACGCAAGCGCCATGGAGTCGCCGGGCGCCAGGTTTAGCAAGTCGTTTACGACGCCCCGCAGACCTTCCCATTCCGATTGCCGGGCCAGGGCGTCCATCATTCCATAACTCGACAGGAGCGTGAAGGCGTTTTGCTCGTAGGCATTTCGATAAACTTGCAACGCCAGCGCGGTGTCGCCCCGAGCCGAGAGCCATCGGCCGTAGCCAATGTAGCTCCACGCATCGTGAGGCGCCAGTTCGATGGCCCTCTGGAAATGGCTCGCGGCTTCCGTGTCGCGGCACAGCGCACCCGCGACGGTTCCCAGGCTGGACTCCAGGCGAGCGTCGTCCGGTTTCAGCATGGCGGCGCGCTGATAGCTGCGATACGCCAGATCCACCTCGCCCCGCGCCAGTAGAGCCGCGCCGTAGCCCATAAACCCCCGCGGATTGTTGGGACTCTTTCTGGTCACATCCGCCCACAACGTCTCATCGGTCCGCCACACCTCGTTCCGCAAGAAAGTTCCCCAGGCGAACGCGGCGAGAATTGCCACCGTTACAGCAGCCGCGGAGAGCCGGGTCCAGTGCCCTGTTCGGCGCAACAGGAGGACAGCGGTCCACACGACGGCGATGCTAAGACCAACGAAGGGCAGAAACATGCGGTGATCGTTCTCGACGTCCGCCAGCGGGTACATTGACGTGGGGATCAGGCCTAGTACGAACCAGGACAACCCAAATGCGACGGGTCGCCACTCCCGCGTTCGCGCCGCGAAGACAATGGCCACGATCAGCAACGCCAGGAAGGCGAACCCCGCTAGCGCGGGACCGTTCCAGGGCGTGTCAAACGCTCGCAGGTCCGTATCGGCGCTCAGGTGGAGCGGCAGGAAGAACGAGCGGAAATACCGCAGGGCGACGTACGGCTGGGTGATCAGGTACGGAAGCGCCGGGCCGTGGTAGGGAACGAAGCTGGCGGGAGTCATCACTTCCTCGAGCGTTACGAATACTAGGGCCAGAACCGTGGCCGGAATCGCGCGAATCGCACAGGAAGCGAGCGGCTCACGGCGGCCGGGCAGTCCGCTCTTCGCCTGGCGACGGTCAAAGAGGAGGATGTAGGCGACGAGGATTGGGGCGAAGATCAGCCCTGGGGGTTTGGCCAGCATACCAGCTAACGCCGGGGCGAGATACAACCCGTAGCGGCGCAAGCGCGGCGCGCGGGCGTACGTCGCCACGCAGGCCACAATTCCCAGGGCCACGTAGAGGTCCCCCCGCTGGACGATGTAATTGACCGTTTCGGCGCAGGCCGGATGCAATCCGTACAGCGCCGTCGCGAGCCACGCCAGCCGCCAGTTGTTGGGATCGGGACGAGTTCGTTCGAAAATATGGAGCGCCAACCCGTATATCAGAACGAGTTGGACCAGGAACCACAGGAACGTCGATATGTGAAACCAAAAAGGCTTCAACCCCCCACCCAGGACGTAGTCCAGCGCCAGCGACGTGGTGACGAGCGGACGCCAGGATTGGTTCGCCGGTACGATGCTGAAGGTGGCCGCGTCACTGAAGAATCGCCAGAAGTTGGATAACGTGCGGATGGCTGGGTTGTACTGAACCGTGTGCCAATCGTCGAAGTGGAAGCCGTTGCCGAAGTGGTTCGAGTAGACAGCGATCACTATCGCCAGCAATGCCGCACAGAACAGCGGCCTTTGAATCCGGACCCAGTGGCTACTCAAACCGCTGCTGGACCATGGTCCCAGCCACGTCCTTACGGCGTGTCGTTTGAGTTCGGTAGGCAGATCGACTCCTCCGCAGCCGCCCGGGGTCCACGCATTGATTGCAGCACGGCGCCTGACTAGATGCCTTACAAACGTGATCGAAAACCCAGAATGAGACCGGCCTCCGGGCCGGCTTGTCGCTGTCTCTCTACCTTACACTTCCTCCTTTCCCCTTTTCATCTTTCGGGTCCGGTCGGCGCCCGTGGCTGTCACGAAAGAGGGGGCAACAGCCGGGGCGTCTCTCCCTCCGCCGGATGCCTCTCGGCCACAGTCCGTAACGCGTCGTCCACCCTCCCCCGCCGGGCGTTTTCCAGAAATCGCTCCCAGTGAACCGTTCCGTACGTCATCTTCATCCGGCCATCCGCCAGATCGACTTCCCCCGTCCGGATGCGCTCGTGAAACTCCCGGAAGTCCGGCGTCGTCCCGTTGGGTTCTGCCCCGGCACCCGCTGACCCGAGCAGCAGGAACACAGTCGCGTACCACATGTGCAACACCTGACGCATGAGCACAAACCGAGCCTGCATGTAATCATCCGCCGCCGCCCCAAAGTAGTTCTCGAGATAGCTTCGCTCCTCCCTGTCATCCGTGAGGACGAAGTTAGCGGTCACTCCCAGATCGAAGTATCGATCGTTGACGAACGCCGCCTGCCAGTCGATCAGCCATACTCGATCGCCGTCGAACAGGACATTCTCAGGCTTCAAATCGTTATGGGACGACACCATATCCGCCTCCAGCCGGGGATAGACGTCGGCCAGTCGCCGATAACAGGCGAACGCCTCCTCCATCTCGCCCTCGGGCGCCAGATTCGCCGGGCGAAACCTCCGGATAAAGGCGTTGTACATGGTTAGGTAATTCAGAGTTTTGGGAAATGGCGGCAGCGCGTGCAACCTGCGCAACATGCCGGGCATCCTCGCGCGAGCTTCCACCGCCCCGAGCGGCGCAGCTTCGATGAAGTCAGTGATCGCGATTCCGTTCGCCATGTCCAGGTAACGAACCCGCGGCGCGAGCCCCGCGTCGGAGGCCAACTTCAAGCAGGCGAACTGACGCCGCGGATCGCTCTGCTCATCGATATGGGTCAGCACCCGCAGCGAATACGCGGCCCCTCGCACCACAATGCGAAACACCAGGTCGGAACTGAGCCCCTTGGTCTCCCGCTCCAGGGCCTCGTAGTCCGTTGTCCCAAACGCCTCTCGCAACGCTTGAGCTACAGAACCCGACTTCTCTTCCGGGATCATGCTCCTCCACGCTGAAATCCTAAACCGCGCCAGTTGAAAAATCCAGTCTGGTTTTGAGGGAGTTATATTGCTATCCTGAAATTGCAAGACCGCTGCCCGTCTTTTCGTTTTCTCGCCCCCTCCGGTCGTTTTGGGGCCGGAATGACATACCCCGAAAATCGCCGTTCACGAAAATTGAAAAGTTATTTCTTCCGAGTTATCAGTCCTTTGCCAAAAACATATCCACTGACTTCGGCGGCCCACCCCTTAACCTGAAGGTGGAAGGGCACGACTCGTTCCGTGAAGAAAAGCAGTCAGACAAAGCAACGACCGAGCGAGCCGTCGAGCCGCGCAGCGAGCCAACGGGGCCAAGTCCAAGGGGCGGTTACGCCCGAAGGTAAGCAGCCCTCCTGTAACTCCCAGAATCATGGTCTGCGGAAGTCCGTAACTGCAACTCCTGCTGCGACCGGCACCTGGCGCCTGGAGCCCCGGGTCCAACGACGCGAAGACGCGGCCGCCAATTGGGCAAACCTCTCGCACGTCGACCGAATGACCATGGCGCCCGCGAACCCGCTGACGAACAACAGGACTCGCCCGACCTTGGCGCGCTACATGCGTCGGTTTGAGCTGTCGGGCGACCGGGCCCTCCGCGAGTTCGGCGCCCTGCGCGCCGAGCGCCTGCCAAGGATTTCCCAAACGAACCCGAGGAACCTTCCGAAGTGATTGAACCCGAGGCAGTTATCGGAGAAATTGGCGAACCCAGGACTGCGTGCCCTGGGCCGCAACGAATCGGCGCGGAACCATTCACCCGAACCCGAGCGCACGCCGGGTCTGGATCCATCGCCGACGCCCTGGGTCCTACCCCGAAGCCCGCGAGGCGGCAATTGCGGCGCTCTCCCGATGGGATGCACATTGAGCCGGGAACGCCCTCAGCACGCGTAGGGCGCGGAGCGTGTTCCAGCGGCTCGGCTCGCCAACTTTCTCCAACCGGAAGAACGTCTTCCCCGTGTGTTCGTTTTGCAGCGCCCAACGGCCGTCCGCGCCCCGGCGCCGCGCTACCAGGTCGAGCGCATCCTCAAGGCGGGGGTCCGCGGGCGCATGCGCCTCCCGGAAGTAGTCGAGCGCTCGCAACACGTCATAATGCCAGCGCGGCGGATAGGAAAAGCGCGTCATTTCGGCCTTCACGATCGCGCCGGTGCGGTGCGAGCGGAACAGGCGGTGAACCAGCAGAAATTCGCGCCCCCGCGATTGCGCCTCGCGCGCCGGCGCCGACTGCGACGGTCGGAAGCATTCGTAATCGAGCAGCGCCTCCAGCACGGAGATGGTGGTGTGGAATGAGCCGTGAGTAGCTCCTCCATCACCAGGCTTGGCCTGACAGTTCCACCCGCCGTCGGGCATCTGCTGTCCGATGAGGTATGCGGCCAAACGGTCGACGCGCGGATCGTCGAAACGGAACCAACTCGCGATGGACAGCACCATCCCCGTCACACAGGTTTCGCTGCGCTTGCGCAGGCGCGGCCAGAAGTTGACCCCGCCATCGGCCCACGCGCCGCCATCCAGCAGGGCTCGGCAAGCGCGTAAGGCCTGCGGATGCTCCGGCGCGAGGCCCAGGCCGCGCAGCAGCAGCATAGTGTAGGTGGTGGAGGTCCACTTCGGGGTGTACAAGCCCCTCCCCCAGCGGCCGTCCCCGTCCTGAAGGCCGAGCAGGCGGGCGCCCCAACCTTCTCCGGCCACCCTGCGCCTTTCGGCCTCGACGGTCCGTGCGGAGGCGCCCTTCAGGTCGCGTAAGGTCTGCCAGCGTATTGCCGGGTCGCCTTCAACCAGCCACTCGATGGCGCTTTCGGTGCTGGGGATGCGCTCCATTCCGCCGGTCACCAGATATACGTGCCGGCCGAACCAGGGCTCAGCCGGATGTTCGCGAATTCGCCCTTGTACTGGATCGTGAACGCATTCACCGACTGCGTATCGTTGGCGACGATCAGCACCGTCTTGCCTTCGGGCGTACGGAACGCGACGTTCGGCAGGATGCGAGCCTCGTTCACGGCGATGCGCTTCATGCCGGGACGCTCTTCGTCCTCAGTGAGCGCTACCGATTTGTCCCCCGGCGAGGTGGAGGCGATCCGCACGGAGCCTGGCCGCACGAACTTCGAGGCGTGGGCGATGGTGTAGAGGGCGATGTTCGAAGACACAGCGTCCTTGTCCAGCGTGATCGCGCCCTGGCACATCGGGCAGCCGCCGTTGCCGGTGTGCGGATTGTTGTCCGGGTCGGCGGCCAGGTTCCAGAGGATGACGTTGCGGCTCCAGTTGCGCGCCGTGTCGATGAGCATGCGCTTCACGGTGGCGGCGATGTCGATCACAGGGCTGCCGGCCTTTTCGATGATCATCTGTTCGGTGAAGTAGACGTTCTTGTCGGGGCGCGCCTGGTGGACCAGGCTCATGGAGGCCATGTCGCCGCCGTAGTGGTGGAAGCCGGATCCGTCGGCGAATTTCGAAATGACCGGGTCGGCCAGCAGGGTCAGGGGATAGTCGGGCCGGTCGCAGTTGTGATCGAACAGGATCACCTTCGTTGAAAGGCCCGCCTTCTGGAAGGCCGGATACAGGTGGTCGCGGAGGAAGGTGAGCTGCTGGCCCACCTGCCACTGCATGCTGGGCGTGTTCTTCTGGTTGAGGGGCTCATTCTGAATGGTGATGGCGTCGATGGCCACGCCTTCCTTGCGCATCTCCTGGATGTAGCGGACGAGGTACTGCGCGTAGACGCCGTAACAGCGTTCGGCCAGCGCGCCGCCGCGTACATCGCCGTTGGTCTTCATCCATGCGGGCGCGGACCAGGGCGAGCCGAGGATCTTGACGCCGGGCGCGATGGCGAGGATCTCCTTGAGCACCGGAATGACGTCCTTGCGGTCCTGGCCAAGGTCGAACCTCTTGAGGTCGAAGTCGGTCTCGCCGGGCCCCAGGTCGTCGTAGGAAAAGACGAAGCTGTTCAGGTCCGATGCTCCGATGCTCAGGCGCAGATAACTGACGCCCATACCGTCGGAATTGCTCGAGAAGATGCGGCGCAAGGCGCCGTCGCGGGCGGCCGGGGTCATCTTCATGAGCAGTTCGGCGCTGCCTCCGGTGAGGGCGAAGCCGAAGCCGTCGATGGTCTGGAAGCGCTGATCGGGGTCGACGACGATCGCCTGTCCGCGCGCTGGGCCGGTTTCGCGGAACGCGAGCGGGACGTTCTGCCGTTGGAACAGGGAGGAGCGGTCGCGGGTGGTGATCCAGCTTTCGATCTGGGTCTGCGCGGAGAGGATGGCGCTCGCGACGAGCAGGGCGATGGAAAGACGGCGGGGTTGCATCGGTGCTCTCAGTCTTTCAGGCCGGGAGCACCGGTGCAACCGATACGGCTATTCGTAACGAAGGGCGCGCAGCGGGTCGATGCGGGCGGCTCGCCGGGCGGGGAGATATCCGGCGAGCAGGCAGGCGCTGGCGATGGAGGCCATGGCGATGGACATTGTCCACGGGTCGCTGCCTTTGACGCCGAAGAGCTGGGATTGGATCAGGCGGCCCAGCCCGAGCGCCAGCGGGACGCCCGCGGCAAGGCCGGTCGCTGCGACCAGCGCAACTTCGCGCAGGACCAGTTTCAGCACGATCCGGCGTTCCGCGCCGAGGGCGATGCGGATGCCGATCTCGCGGGTGCGGCGCACCACGGAGTAGGCCGTCACGCCGAAGAGTCCGACGGAGGCGAGCAGCGTCGCCACCAGGCCGAACGCCGCGGCGAGCATCGCCAGCAGCCGTGAGGTGAAGTGGGTTTCGCCGGCCTGGGCTTCGACGGTCTTGAGGTCGAAGACGGGCAACGAAGCGTCGATGCGCTTCACCACGTCGCGGGCGCTCTGCGCGGCGGTAAGCGGGTTGCCTCGCGTACGAACGTAGAAGGTCAGGGGGCCGGGCTCGGAATCCTCGAGAGCGGCCGTCCAGGTCCAGGGGCGGACGGGGGTATTGAGGCTTTCGGCCTGCATGTCCTTGACGACGCCCACGATCTCGATGCGGGGCGGCGAGCCGAAGCCAACATGGCGGCCGAGCGCGACGCCGTCCTTGAAGAAGCGCTTCACGAAGGCTTCATTCACGATGACTGACCGGACCTTGCTGCCGGCGTCGCTTTCGCGGAAGTCGCGGCCGGCGATAAGGGGCGCTCCGAGCGTGGAGAAGAAGCCGGGCAGCACGCTGTTCCACTTGGCCTGCATGTCCTCGTCCTCAGTGGGGCGGTAGCCTTCGACGTTCACAGTGTTCTCCCAACTGCCGCCGGTGAGCAGCGCGGAGGAGGCGCCGCTGACCGACAGAACGCCGGGCGCCTGGGCGAGGCCGGACTGCACGCGCTGGTAGAAGTCGCGCATGCGCTCCGGGGTGTACTTGTGCAGCGACGGGTCGACCGAAAAGGTCAACAGGCTGGAGATGTCCATGCCGGTGTTGACGGTGAAGAGATTGTAGAGACTGCGGGCGAAGAGGCCGGCGGAGGTGAGCAGGACAAACGACAGGGTGACCTGCGCGGTGACCAGGAGCGTGCGTAACCGGGTCTGCGACCGGGCCGCGGAGCTGGAGGAGGCTTCGGACTTGAGGACCGGCGCCAGGTCGGTTCGCGATGATTGCAGCGCCGGGACGAGGCCGAACACCAGCGGGGTGGCGAGCGTCAGCAGCAGGGAGAAGGCGAGAACCCGCGCGTCCGGCGTTGTGTTGATGGCGACGGCCAGTTGATCTCCAGGGATCTGCCGGACCAGGAACGCCGCCATCCACTCGGAGATGATGATGCCCAGCGCGCCGCCGGCGAAGGCCACCAGCAGGCTCTCCGTCATCATCAGGCGGACCAGTTGCCAGCGCGTGGCGCCGATGGACAGGCGGATGGCGATCTCCTTCCGGCGTCCGGCCGAGCGCGTGATGAGGAGATTGGCGACGTTGACGCAGGCGAGCATCAGCAGCGTGCCCACCATGATCAGCAGCACCTCGGCGGGTTTGAGGAAGACTTCGTTGGAGCGGGTGAACCCTTGCGCGGCGGGCTCCAGCTTCAACCAGTTATTGCGATAACGCCGTTCGAAGTCAGCGTTCCGTTTCACGGACGCCAGGTCGTTTTCGGCGGAGGCGTGGAAGGCGCTTTGGATGGACGCCTGCGCGGACTTCAGGTCGGCGCCGTCGGCGAGCCGGGAGATCACCTTCAACCAAATGCTGTTGCGCCTCTTCATGTCGTCCCAGGTGGGCGTCACGATGGTCTTCATCGCCAGCGGCGCAAAGACGTCCGGCGGGTTGATCAGCCGGATGCCCTTGAAGCCGTTCCGCGCGACGCCGACCACGGTGGCGGCCGCGCCGTTCACCTCGACGGTCCGGTTCAACACGGCGGGGTTGCCGCCGAACCGGCGCATCCAGTAGGCGTGGCTGAGGACGACCACCGGTTGGGAGAGGCCGGGGCGGTCGTCATCCGCGCTGAAGGTGCGTCCGAGGTGGGCGGTGGCGCCCAGCGTGTCGAAGTAGTTGCCGGAGACCAGCTCCACCACCGCGTGTTCGGCCGGGCCGTGGTCGGCGATGTCGGCCATGTCCTGGTAGCTGGCCGCGATGTTCGACAGGCCGGGCGGGCGCGCGTCGCGAAGGTCGGTGTACGTGGGGTAGGAGAACGTGTCGTTCAGCCCGCGCGATGTGCCGCCGATGAAGGTTCCCTGCCACTTCATCATCACCAGGCGTTGCGGCTCCTTCACCGGCAGCATTCGCCACAGAATCTGGTCGGACAGGGTGAAGATCGCGGTGTTGGCGCCGATTCCGATGGCCAGCGATAGGATGGCGGCGACGGCGAACCCAGGGTTCCGGGTCAGGCTTCGCCAGGCAAATCGAAGGTTCCGCATCGTTGCGGAGGGTGCAATTCGAGGTCCCGCCGCAAGCGACGGAGAATCAACGGCCGTGGCCGTGGACCGCTGTCCGATCCCGCACCGCTCCGTCCGATTCTGGACAGGGGCGGACGCGGGCGAACTCCTGGCGGACGATCTTGAGGAAGGCTTCCGCGGCGGGGTTGTCGGGTTTGGCGGGCATGCCGATATCGACGGAAGTCCAGTGGGATGATCGCACGGTTCTGAAGACCACCCCGGATGTGGTGAACTTGCGGACGCAGGCGGGCGCGAGAGAAACTCCCAATCCGGCCGCCGCCAGTTGTAGGACGGTGGGCCATTGCGGAGCGTCCTGAACGATATTGGGGCGGAATCCCGCAGCCTCGCAACACGCCACAATGCGGTCGTAGGCCAGGTTGCCCATGCGGCGGGCGAACAGGACGAACGGCTCATCCTTCAGGTCGCCGGGTACGATGACGGTCTTGCGGGCCAGGCGATGACGCGACGGCAGGACGGCGATGAAGGGCTCCCGCAGGAGGGGTTCGATGGTCAGGCCGTCGCGGACTTCGCCGTCGCGCAGAAAGGCGACGTCGTAGGTTCCGTCGGCCAGGTGCGGAATCTGCTCCGCGGTGGAGCCTTCGCGCAGGCGCAGTTCGACGTTGGGATGCATGCGGCGGTAGCGGCCGATGGCCTTCGGCAGGGCGGTGAACATGGTGGAGCCGGCGAATCCGACGGTCAGGCGTCCTTCAAGGCCGAGGTCCAGGCGGCGGGCCATTTCGACGTCGTCCTCGATCCTCGCCAGGGTGTTGCGCGTGCGGTCGAGGTAAACCTGGCCGACCCGTGTCAGGCGGACTCCGCGCGTCGTGCGGTGGAACAGCGCGAACCCGAGGCTCTGTTCCAGGGCTCGGATCTGCTGGCTGAGCGGCGGCTGAGCGATGCCGAGCTTCTCCGCCGCCTGGCCGAAGTGGAGCGTGTCCGCGACGGCCAGAAAGTAGCGCAGGCGGCGAACGTCAATTCCGGAATTCATATTCGATGCGTCCTAATATAGAGCTTTCAGATATTGGACGTATAGGTGGCGGCCGGACTACCTTGGGGCATGGATCGCAAAGTGGCCATTCGTGAATTCGAGCCGGGCGACGAGACCTGCTTCCGCACGCTGAACGAAGAGTGGATCAGCCACTACTTCAAAATGGAGGACAAGGACCGGGAGGCGCTCGACCACCCTCGGTCGGCGATTCTGGCAAAGGGCGGGCGCATCTTCTTCGCGCTGGTGGATGGCGAGTGCGTGGGTTGCTGCGCGCTGCTCCGGTTGGCCGACGGGGAGTTCGAAGTGGCGAAGATGGCGGTGAGCTCATCGCTCCGGGGCGGCGGGATCGGCCGCGTGCTGTTGGCGGCGGTGGTGGAGGCGGCGCGCGCATCCGGGGCCCGGCGCCTGTACCTGGAGACGAACTCGATATTGGGTCCGGCCATCCGGCTGTATGAGAGCATCGGGTTCCGGCATCTGCCGCCGGAGCGCGTCCAGCCGTCGCCCTATGCCCGGGCCAACGTCTACATGGAGTTGGTGTTCGACTGACCAAGTTCGGCGATCAGGCGGCGGTAGGTCTCAAAGGCCGGCTTCGGCGTGTAGCCGCTGGTCAGGACTCCGAATTGGGAGAAGATGTCGTCCACCGCGCTTGAAGCGTCGCGCAGGGCGAATAGGGTGTAGCGTTCGATGTTCAGCTCTTGGCGAACGGTGTGGACGGTCCGGATAACAATCTCGATCGCTTCGGCCTGACGGTCGTAGGGCCGGTCCGAGGCGGTGGGCCAGCCATGTTCGGCGATGTGGATCGGCACGTGTGAGGGAATCTTCGCGGCGGGGAGCCAAACGTTGCGCATGGTTTCGAGCACCATGAGGGCGGCGGCGCGGATGTCGGGCGCGGGCCGGAAGACATCTGGGAAGAAGTCGAGCCCGACGTAGCCGAGGGCTTCGTAGAACCTTGGGCCGGCCAGGGTCGCGATGTTGTCCCAGAAGGGCTGGCTGGCTCCGAATGTCGGCGTCGAATTGAAGCCGGCTCTGACGCCCGGCCGGTTGAGGGACCGGAGTTCGGCCGCGGCCGCCACCACGCCCTGGACCAGCGCCTCCAGGACCCGCGGGTAGGGCCCATCGATGCAGTCCGGGCCGTTGGTGAAGTTCGCCTCCTCCGTGATCTGGACTGAGCAAAGGTGCGGGGCGTACTGGCGAATCTTCGAGCGGACGAAGTCGAGGAAACCGGCGACGTCGCCGCGCGCGGATTGAAACATCAGCACCAGGTCTAGGCGGCGCTTACCGGTGATGTAGATGTCGAACGGGTCCGGCGCACGGGCGGCCCAGCGGGACGGCGCATCGCTGTCGTTGTAGCGCTCATAGCCTCGAACGATGAACGGGGCGCCGCCTTCGAGCAGGGTCAGCGCCTGGCCGATCTGGCGAGGATCGTCGGGCGGTCCGGCGGCGATCCCGTTGTCCGATCCAGCGGCGCCGCCGGGGTAGATTCCGAACAAAAGGGGCATGCGTACATTGTACGCAGTTAACGCGTACGCTGTACGCTGGGATCGCCGGTGGGCGGTGGAGCGTGATCCTCCTGGGCGGGAGGGCCCAGCAGTTCGGTGAACTGCGCCTTCAGCGCGTCGGCCCAGATCTGGTAGCCCTTGGCCGCCAAATGGAGTTTGTCGGGCACGGTGACGCCGTCGATCAGTTTGCCATCGGGTCCGGCGAGCTTCGGGTTGATATCCAGGAAGCGCACCTTCGCGCCGTCGGCCATCCTGGCGAGGTTCGCGTTGATCCGCGCGATGATCGGCATGGCGGCCATGTTGTCATTGCGAGGCAGGATGCCCATCACGATGACCGTCGCGTTGGGGGCCTTTTCCCGGAAGACGGCCACGATCGCCTGAAGGCCTTTGGTGACATCGGCGACGAGCGCATCTTCGCCGCCCGCCGGGATCCGGTTGCCGATGTTGTTCGTGCCGGCAAGCAGCACCACCACCTTCGGATTGGCGCCTTCGAGCTCGCCGTTGGCCAGGCGCCAGAGGATGTTCTGTGTCCGGTCGGCGCCCCAGCCGAAGTCGGCGGCGTTCCAGCCGTGGAAATTCTGCTTCCAGTTGGCGAGGAAGTCCGGATAGTCGGTGGCGCCCCAGCGGCGGGTGATGGAGTCGCCTTCGAAGTAGACGTCGATGCCGCCCTTCTTCGCCTTATCGACCAGGTGCTGGTGGGCGACGATGGAGTTTGCATCCAGACGCGGAAGCGCGACATCGGCGGCGACGGGTGGAGGCGGCGGGCCCGCGTACTTCATCATCTTGTTGGCCCAGGGGATGAAGTACTTCCAATTCGGCCCGTCGGTGTGACCGCCGTCGTGCTGGCGCCAGGCGAGTTCGCCTTCCATCAAGGGCGTGTTGACGGGAGGCATCTTCGCCTTGCGGTAGTCTTCGGTGACGCCCAGGTCGCGCACGCCGAGCAGCCGGAAGACGGGACCCGCGGCCACCGCCGCCATGAAGCTGCCCTGCTGGTCGAGCCAGTTGGCGTCGCCCTTTTCGGGGACGCCATAGCTTACGAAGGTGAGGCGCGGAGCACACAGCGCGATCAGTTCATGCGAATCGACGGGGATGTCGCCGGCGTTCCTGCTTCCGAAAGCCGCTTCCGATGCGCCGTACTTGAGGAAGTTGCCGGCCATCCAGTGATATCCGCCGGACCCCGTCAGGTTCTCCACGGCCTCGCCGAAGTTGCGCCGGTGAGGCTTCGCGCCGCCTTCTCCGGACGATCCGATCAGCACGACGGCGAAGCGTGTATCGAAGGCCATGGTGACCAGCGCGGCCTTGCCGTACCGCGATACGCCCTCGATGCCCACGCGCCTGGCGTCGACGGCGGAGTCCGTTTCAAGGTAATCGAGAGCGCGCGCGGCGCCCCAGGCCCAGGCTCGCAGCGAGCCCCAGTCGTCGGGCTTGCGAGGCTGGCCCTTGTTGACCAGTCCGATGATGCCCTTGGTGAGTCCGGCGCCGTTGTCGGCCTGGACGCTGGTAGGGTTCAACCCCGCGTAGCCCCAACCCGCGCCGATCAACTGGACCGTCGACGGCGGGTCGGTTCCGGCCATGGCGGCGAAGCGCGCGAAGTTAGCGGGCAACGGTTCAGAAGGCAGGGCGGCGCGGCCGAACATCATCATGACGGGGACCGGCTTCTTCGCCCAGGCGGGCGTTACCACGACAAGCTGAATGTCAACCGAAATGGACGGGCACGCGCTGTTATCGGCGTGGCCGGTGAGGAGCTTCGCGACCACGGGGAACGGTCCGACCGTGGAGTTCTCCGTCTTCGTGACGGTCCACGTGATTTTAGGGGCGTTGGGCGGGACGCGGCCGAGCACTTCGCGCGAGAAGTCTTCGACGATCTCCGGCCGGCGCAGCTTCCACCATTCATCGGCGGTGGTGACGGGCTTGCCGTTCTTCAGGCGGAGCACTTCGGGGTAGTCCGGGAACGGGTTGGCCGTGGTCTCGTCGTAGTTGGCGTGGTTGGGCGCCTTCTCATTGCCGCTCGGGCCGGGGCGCAGCGCCTTGATGCCGAGTTGCTCCATCATGTTGCGGTGGTCGTCGGCCGTGGTCCAGTTCTTGGGCTCGGGCTGCGCCCACATCGCGGACGAGGCCAGGATCGCGAGAAGCAGTGTGGAGATGCGGTGACGTGTCATCGGGATTTCCGCCTGCCACAGTATATCGAGGATATCCGGCGTATACTGAATGCATTCAAATGGCGGCTAAGCAGAAGCTCATTTGGGAGCGGGTCCAGGCGCAACCGCGCGAAGGCTCGCAATTGACGTATCCGCGCATTGTGCGGGCGGCGATCCGGCTGGCGGACCGGCAGGGGATCGACGCAATCTCCATGCGCAATATCGGCAAGGAACTCGCGACGCCGGTGATGTCGCTGTACCGGTATGTCGCGTCGAAGGACGACGTGCTGGACCTGCTGCTCGACGCGGCCTACGGCGAGATCGAACTGCCGCCGCGCGCTCCGTCGTGGAAGGACAAGCTGCGGGCTTCGGCGATGGAGACGCGGCGGATGCTGAAGCGGCATCCGTGGGTGGCGCCGCTGATCACCAGCCGCCCCACCATGGGGCCGAATTACCTGCGCTGGTTCGAATTCGCCATGTCGGCGGTGGCGGAACTAGGCGTCGACACGGAGACGCGGATCCGCGCTATCGGCACGCTTCACGCCTACGTCACGGGCGTGGTGAGTTACGAACTCGGCGAGCAGGAGACCAACCGGCGGCTTGGGCTGACGGCCGAGAAGAAGCGCCAACTCGCGGCGCCGTATCTGAAGACGATTCTCGCTTCCGGGCAGTATCCGCAACTGGCGGAGTTCGTCGCGCAAGGCTCGGGCGAGCCATCGGAGGCGACGTTCGAGTTTGGCTTGAACTGCGTGATCGGCGGGATCGAACAGGCGCTCACTTCGCCGAGAGCACGCGTTCGTAGTGCGACTCGTACTTCGGAATGATGAGGTCGGTGCTGAAGCGCGTGACCGCGTCGTGGCGGGCGGCCTGCGCCATCGCGCGGTAGAGGGCTTCGTCCGTCAATAGCTGCACTACGCGGCGGGCCTGGGCTTCAACGTCGCCCACAGGCTCCAGGAAACCGGTGACGCCGTCGGCGACCAGTTCCGGCACGCCGCCGCACGCCGTGGCCACGGGGGGCAAGCCACAGGCCATCGCTTCCAGCGCGGCGAGTCCGAACGCCTCAAGCTCGCTCGGCATCAGCAGGATATGCGCCCGCGGGAACAGGCGCTCCACGTGATCCTGCTTGCCAAGAAAGGTCACGTGGTCCTGCACGCCCAGATCCCATGCGAGCGATTCACAGGGACCGCGCAGGGGACCGTCGCCCACCATCATCAACTCCGCGTCCACCTCACGCCGCACGTAGGCGAGGATGCGGACGCAATCGAGCGGGCGCTTCACCTCCCGGAAGTTCGACACGTGCATCAGGCGCTTGCGTTCGGGCCGCGCCGCCGGGTCCGGACGGTACATGGAGACGTTGACGAAGTTACCGATCACGTCGATGTCGTTCGCGACGTGGAAGACGTCGATAGTCCGCCGGCGCATGTAGTCGCTAATGGTGGTGACGCCGTCGGATTGTTCGATGGAGTACTTGGTGATCGGGTAGTAGGAACGGTCCGTGCCGACCAGCGTGATGTCGGTGCCGTGCAGCGTGGTGACGAATGGCAGGCGGCGCTTCGGCTTCAGGATGTCGCGCGCAAGGCTGGCCGATGTAGAGTGCGGGATGGCGTAGTGGACGTGCAGCAGGTCCAAGTGGTAGCGTTCGGCCACCTCCGCCATGTGCGAGGCGAGCGCCAGGCAGTAAGGCGGATATTGGAACAGCGGGTAGTTGGAGACTTCGACTTCGTGATAGTGGATGCGCGGCAGGCCGGGGTCGAGCCGGATGGGATTGGCGTAGCTGATGAAGTGGATCTCGTGCCCGCGCATGGCGAGCTCGAGCCCCAGTTCCGTCGCGACGATGCCGCTGCCGCCATAGGTCGGGTAGCAGGTGATCCCGATCCGCATCACTGATTCACTTCGAGGACTTCGGCGAAGATCGACGGGTTGATGCTGACGCCCGCGACACGGAGACGATCCAGCACGCGGGGCGCGGCGCCAGTGGAGCGGAAACGGCCCTGCACCTTGCCCGCGTCGGTGACGCCGGTGCGTTCGAAGATGAAGATGTCCTGGACGTCGACGCGCTCGTCGCGAACGCCCAGCACTTCGGAGATATTCACGATCTTGCGCGTGCCGTCCTGCAGGCGCGACACCTGCACCACCAGCTTGATGGCGCTGGAAAGCTGCTGGAGGATGACGCGGGTCGGCATCTCGATGTCCGACATCAGCACCATCGCCTCCAGGCGCGAGAAGGCGTCGCGCGGGGAGTTCGCGTGGACGGTGCTCATGGAGCCTTCGACGCCGGTGTTCATCGCCTGCAACATGTCGAGCGCCTCGGCGCCTCGGCACTCGCCGACGATGATGCGGTCCGGACGCATGCGAAGCGCGGTGCGAACGAGTTGGCGCTGGTTGATGCCGCCCTCCTTGTTCAGGTTGGGCGGGCGCGTTTCGAACTTCACCACGTGGCGCTGCTGGAGTTGCAGTTCAGCGGTGTCTTCGATGGTGACGATGCGCTCCTCTTCAGGGATGAAGCGGGAGAGGGCGTTCAGCGTAGTCGTCTTACCGGAGCCGGTTCCGCCGGAGATCAGGATCGTCGTCTTCGCCTGCACGCAGGCGGCGAGGAAGCGCAGCATGCCGTTGGTGAGCGTGCGGTTCGCCAGCATTTCATCGGAGGTGATGACGTGGCGGCCGAAACGGCGGATGCTGAGCGATGGGCCGTCGATG
Organism: Acidobacteriota bacterium; assembly: GCA_018268715.1. Lineage (GTDB taxonomy): Bacteria > Acidobacteriota > Terriglobia > Bryobacterales > Bryobacteraceae > TMP-7. The sequence continues at coordinate 480,722 of JAFDVZ010000002.1, forward strand.
GCAAGCGGAGGGATGATGGCGTTGACGCGCGATCCGTCGGCCAGGCGGGCGTCGACGATGGGCTGCGCTTCGTCGATGCGGCGTCCGACCTGCGACACGATCTTTTCGATGATGTGCAGCAGGTGCGCGTTGTCCTTGAAGCGGACGTTGGTGAGGGCGAGCTTGCCGCCGCGTTCGACGTAGACCTTATTGAAGCCGTTCACCAGGATGTCGGAGATTGACGGCTCCTTCAGCAGCGGCTCCAGGGGGCCCAGGCCCAGCACTTCGTCGAGCACTTCCTCGATGATCTTGTTCTGCTCGGCGGTGGTCATCGGCACGCGCTCGTCTTCGAGCAGGCGCTCGACGACGCGGCCGATCTCGGTGCGCAGGCGATCCTTCGGGATCGACGAGACGCGCTCCATGTTCAGGACGCCGATCAGCTTTTTGTGGATCTCGGATTTGAGTTCGAAGTAACGGTCGGCGGCGCGCGTGGCGCCGGGTGGCATACCGCCCGGTCGGGAAGGCGGCTGAGGACGGTAGCTGCTGCCCATCACTTCATTATAGGGACGCTATATGCTCGGGATGTTCCAATGCTCATACGAACTTTACAGGCGTTAACGATGGCGGCGCTGGCCGCGCTGGCGCAGGATGCGACGATCGAGATCGACGCGGCGAAACCCGCGGGCTATTCGATCCCGAACACGATTTACGGCACGTTTCTCGAACCGATCGGCAGTTCGATTTATGGCGGAATCTGGGCGCAGATGCTCGAAAATCCGAGCTTCGAGGACAACTTGTGGAACGCCACGGTGTTACGCACGAAGCTCGACGCGAATCCCGCGCTGTACCGCGCTTCCGAGCTCGGGCTGCCCGTGCCGTGGGAGCCGCTCGACGTCCGGCAGGGGACACGCTATGAGCCGCGATGGGGAGACGCCGCGAATTCGCACCGGTCGTTGCTGGTGATGGCGCTGCCCGATCGCGAGACCGGCGTGCGGCAGCAGGTCTACCTTCCTGTGCATCGCACGCTGCGGTACACGGGCAGTGTGTGGGCCCGGCACATGGATGGTCCGGCATCCATCGAAGTGTCGCTGCGGCGGCGGAACCGGCCGGACGTGGTCTTCGCGAAGGCGATCATCGACGCGGCTTCGCCGGAATGGAAGCGGTATGAGTTCACGTTGGAGTTGCAGCGTGGGCAGGTGGCGCGGCTCGAGCCGGCGGACTTTGCGATCTCGGCGGCGGGAGGGGCGCGGGTCCTGATCGATCAGGCGTTCCTGTGGCCATCGGACCAGGTGAGCGGCATGGATCCCGACATGATCGCGCTGGCGAAGGGCCTGCGGACGCCGATCCTGCGGTACGGCGGCAACTTCACCTCGGCCTACCATTGGCGCGACGGCATGGGCCCGATGGACAAACGCGTCAGCATGCTGAACTTGGCGTGGGGCATGCCCGAGTACAACCACTTCGGGACGGATGAATTGTTGGAGTTCACGCGGCTGATCGGCGCGGAACCACAGATCGCGGTGAACCTTGGGACCGGGACGCCTCAGGAGGCCGCCGAGTGGGTGGAGTATGTGAATCGCAAATGGAACGGCGGCCGCGGCGGGCTGTGGTGGGAGTTGGGCAACGAGTTGTGGGGCGACTTCCAGGTTGGGTATCCGACGTTGGGACGCGTGGCGGCGGTGACAGAGGCGTTCAGCCGCGCGATCCGGGCCGTGGATCCGAGAGCCCGGCTGATCGCGACCGGGCAGGATCCGGACCGCTTCGAGGCGTGGAACGCGGAGCAGTTGAAGATCGCTCCGGGCGCCTACGATCTGCTGGCGACGCACTTCGTGGTGCGGCCGGCCGATGTGTTGCGTAAGAACGCGGACCAGGACTTCGCGACGCTCGCGGGCTTCGCGCTGCCGGTGGAGTTGGAGCGGCGGCTGCGCGCCATGAAGGCGCAGATCGATTCGACAGCGGCTCGCGACAAGGTGCGCATCGCGTTCACCGAATGGCTGTTCTGGGGCCGCGACGATCGCGTGATCCGGTTCACGAACGTGGCTGGCGCCATCTGCACGGCCGGCATGTTGAACACGCTGATCCGCACTGCGGATTTTGTGCCGGTGTCGGATATGACCGGTCTCATCGAGTTCGGCGGCATCTGGAAGAAGCGCGGGCAGGTGTTCGGAACGCCGGCGTATTGGGCCTTCCGCATGTACTCGACGTCGGCGGCGAAGCGGCCGGTGGCGGCCAACACGCGCGTGGAGACCTACGACGTCCACGAAGGGACGAACCGGCTGCCAGAGATCGCGAAGGTTCCCTATCTGGACGCCGTGGCGGCGTTGAATGAAGCCGGCGATTCGCTCACGCTGTTCGTCGTCAACCGCCATCTGACGCGGTATTTGACCGCGGACATCCGCATCGCGGGTTTCCGGCCGGCGGGGGCGGCGCGCGTGACCGAACTTCGCGGGACCAGCGTTTTTCAGGCCAACGACGAATCGACGCCGGACGCCGTGATGCCCGTGGAATCGGCGTTCGAGACGGGCGGCGGCGCGATCAAGCGGACATTCCCGCCGGGAAGCGTTACGCGGATCGAGTTCCGGAAGTAGCGCGTTCAGGCCGCCTGAGCGCGGGCGAGCGATCCGCGGCGCTTGGCGAAGACATGAGTGAACTCGGCGCCGAAGAAGAACACCTGCGCCGAGTAGTACACCCACACCAGCACCACCACGAGCGAACCGGCCGCTCCGTAGGCCGACGCCACGCTGGCCTGGCCGAGATAGAGCCCGATCAGCGACTTGCCAAGCGTGAACAACACGGAGGTGAACACGGCGCCCCAGAACGTGTCGCGCCAGCCGATTTCGGTCTGCGGCAGGAATCGGTAGATCAAGGCGAACAGCGCCGTGGCGACAAACAGAGAGAAGAAAACGTTGGCGACCTGCAGCGTCCACCCCGGCGCCGGCAGCAGGTTCGCGACATAGGCGTTCGCGGCGGCGATGGCGGCGCTGGCCACCAGCGAGACCAGCAACAGAAAGCCCACGGCCAGCACCATTCCGAACGACAGGAACCGTTCATGCACCATCGCCCACAGGCCGCCGCCCCGCTTAGGCTCGACGCCCCAGATCAGGTTGAGCGAGTCGCGCAGTTCGAGAAATACCCCCGAAGCGCCGAAAAACAGCGTGATCAGGCCGAGCGCCGAGGCGAGGATTCCGGACTTCGGCTGGTAGGCGTTGGCGACCACCGTCTGGATGGCCTGGGCGCCTTGCTGTCCCACCAGGCCTTCAATCTGCTTGAGGATCTCCCCGCGAGCTGCCTGTTGTCCAAAAGCGAGTCCGATGACAGCCACCATGACGACCACCAGCGGGGCCATCGATAGCACCGTATAGTAGGCGAGCGCGGCGCCCAACTTCGGCGCCTGGTGGCGCGACCATTCGCTGTAGGTCTCCGTCAGCAGAGACCACGCTTGTACGACGCTATTTGATCTTGCCACGAAGCTGATAGGTCCACAGCAGAGCTTTGTTCATCATCGCCTCGCCAGCCCCGACTTCCACCGGCGACACCTGCGAATCGGCGCCGTAGCCGCCTTCCGACACCGCCTCGATGGTCGGGAAGTACTGGTGGTACCCGTTGCAATAACCCAGCAAGAACAAGTGCTTCACACGGGCTCGATCCTTCAACCGAACGGAGTGATTACTGAAGAATTCGCCCGAAACGCCGACAAAACCCAACTCGTCGCCCAGCATCGCCACGGTCAGCCTCGGGCGGACGCCCTCCTGGTATTCGTCGATGTAGTTAGGGATCAGTTCGGGAAAGAAGGCAGCGCTGAAGGCCGATTTGACGAACGGACTGTTGAAGTTGATTCGCGACGTGAATTGGAAACGGTCCTCGCGGACGACGGCGGGTTTCGTGAGATCTTCGGGCGTGGCGGCCGCGCGCAGTTTCAGAGCCTCGCGCGCAAGGGCCTGGCCAAAATCGGACGGCTCGGAGCGCCCTTCGCGGTTCACTGACTGATCCCCCGCGGCGCCCTGGAAGAACAAGGCCGCGCCGTGGGTTTCGGACGCGACGTAAGACTTCAGCGCGCCCACGTAATCGGCGGAGAACTCGAGCGTCTCAGCCGGCAGCATGGTGGGATGCGCGGCGAAGTTCACCAGCGTAGCGATGGCGCCTCCGTCCGCGCCGTCGATGCGAAGCACGGCGAGTTCGCGATCGCTGGGCGGATTGGGCAGCTTCGAGTGGCGATTGCGGTTGAAGCCCGCCAATTGGACCGACGCCGCGCCCAGTCGCGCGGGCGCCAGCTTGCGGTTCGCCTCATCCACGGCGTCGACGATCGCATCTTCAAGCTGCGCGTAATAACGAAGCGCGGCGTCGAACTTGCCCTTCCCCTTGCCGGGTTCATCGGTGAGTTCAAGCACCGGCCCGTGATGGGTATGGGACCCGGCGATGAACGAATACTCGACGCCGCTTTCGGCCAGGATGCGCTTGCGGATCGCCTGCAGGCTGCGCTCGTTGGGCGACCGCCCGAGATCCAGGCTGACGAACGCGATCTTGCGTCCGCCCGCTTCAATCACCAGCGCATCGGCGTGCAGCGGATCCAGCACGCCCGTCGAAAGCGCGTCGTGACGGGCGCCGTAGCCCCACATCGGGACGGGCTCGCGCGGGGTGATGTCGCGGCGGGCGGCGCCGGCTTTCACTCCAGTCTGGGCAAGCGCCGGCAACGCCGCCAACAACAGCGCCGCAATCAGGCATCGCGCTTCAGAACGCATTCACATGAGTGTAGCGCTACCGGCTGTAATGTTGTTCGATGGCCTTCACCTTCGCAAGGCGCCGCACATGACGCTCCTCGCCGGTGAATCGGGCGGCGAGAAAACGTTCGACCAGTTCCCGAGCCACCTCGCCGCCGATGACTCGCGCGCCGAGCACCAGCACGTTCATATCGTCGTGCTCGACGCCCTGGTGGGCGGAATACTCGTCGTGCGCGAGTCCGGCCCGGATGCCGGGAATCTTGTTCGCCGCCACACTTGCGCCGACGCCGCTGCCGCACAGCAGCACGCCGCGATCGGCCTGTCCCGCGCGGACAGCGTTTCCGACTGCTTCCGCGAAATCCGGATAATCAACGGGATCGGAGTTATGCGTTCCAGCATCTATGACAGTGTGGCCGAGTTGGCGGATATGGTCCGTCAAGATCGATTTCAATTCGAACCCGGCGTGATCGCTGGCGATAACGATTCGCATCAGCACCCAGGATAGTACGAAGGAGGAAACGGATTTTGCAGCGCAAGGCTTCAGCGGTATGGAACGGTGATCTCAAGAAGGGTCACGGCAGCATTTCGACGGCGAGCGGCACGCTCTCCAACACGCAATATTCATTCGGCACGCGGTTTGAAAACGGCGTGGGAACGAATCCGGAGGAGTTGATCGCGGCCGCTCACGCGGGATGCTTCTCCATGGCGCTTTCGGCGCAACTCGGCGTCGCCGGCCTGACCCCCACTGAGATCGCCACCCAGGCCACAGTAACGTTGGAGAAGGTCGGCGACGGCTTCGCCGTAACGAAGAGCCACCTGGATGTGACAGCGGTCATTCCCGGCGCCGACGAGGCGACCTTCCTGACGCTGGCCGGTCAGGCCAAGGCTGGATGCCCGATTTCTAAGCTCCTGAACGCCGAAATTACGATGACCGCGACCCTGAAGGGTTGAACTCGAACAGGTGCACTCCGCTTGGATCGGTGGGCGGCGGGGGCGGCGGAAGTTCTCCGGGCTTGGCCGCCGCCCTCGCCTTCACGATGGCCTCCAACCGGGCGGGCGGGACCAGCTTCATGCCATCCCGCGCGTAGGTTCGGCTCGCGATGTCCCGCCAACCGGCGCGTGTGGCCGCTTCCAAAATGTCTTCACCTTCCAGGTGGTCCACCGCCCGCATGGCCTGAATATCCTTGTACTCACGCATTCGCGTGGCGGCGGACATGGCTGACGTGGAGACGTCCAGCAGCCAGTAGCGAACACCAGCCGCCGCGGCCTCCGTCGCGATCGACTCAATGACGGCGCCGGGCAGGTACATCAGCAATCCCTCAGTGATCAGCATCGATGGGCCCTCGCCGGATTCGCCAAACAGTCGCGCACGGGCGTCCGCGTCCACCAGGTCGACCACCATCTGCTCGACACGGCAGTTCGGCTCCGCCCCCGCGAGCGCCTCCCGTTTGTATTCGAGGATTGGACCGAGATCCGCCTCGATCCATCGCAACGAAGGCGGCAGGGTGATCCGCCAGGGCCGCGTGTCGAGACCAGCTCCGGCGCTCAGGACGGTCCGCACGCCGCGCGCGGGAATCTCTTCGACCAGCAAAACGTCGAGGATCCGGCTCCGCATGCCGACCCCGAAACACATCACCTGCATGCCGGGCAGCGCGCGGATGATCGCCAGACCGCGCTCGCCCGCGACACGCGCCGCCAGGGGATCGCAAATCCAACCATCCGGACGCTCCGTCTCGAGCGCGCGGCAACCGGCCGTCATCAGAGCGGTGTCGCTTATGTGAGTGATGGAATGCTCAGACATGACTTCGCCTCTCGGATGATTGAGCGCATGTACTCGGCGGCAAGAACGGCGTTCTTGTCCACGAAATCGAGGCCCGGGGCTTGACCGTCGATGAGCGGCAACGGGTGGCACAACTCGAAGCCCGCGTATCCCCGGTATCCCACCGCCAGCAGACCCTTCGCCTCGCCCAGCGCCTTCTCATCGCCTGTCACAACGATGCCTTCGAGACCGAGGTCGTACTCGCCGCCGTAATGCCACAGCACCTGCAGCGGACCGATCTCATACACCGCGCCTTCCACCGCCGCTTCGTCCATTTCGTGCTCCAGGCGGGCGTCGAAACAGACCTTCAGGCTAGGCGAGGCGACTTCGCGGACCATCCGCAGCACATCGGCGTATCCTTCGATCACTGGCTTGTGGTTCTGGAGCGCGAGCGTCACGCCGTACTCTCCCGCCCAACGCGCCGCTTCAGTCAGGCCTTGGCGGCACCAGGCCCAGGTCTGCTCCGGCGTGAAATCCGCATGCTCGGCGCGCCAGATCGCCTTCGCGATGTCGTAACGCCCGCCGCCTTCGGGCAAAAGGGTGACGCCCGGCCACGCCAGGAAGACGCGCAGAAGGTTCGCGCCCAGTTCCGCCGTCATGCGAATCAACTCGCGCAAGTATAGGAGCTGGGATTCGCGATGCTCCGGCACAGGGCTGCTGAAATCGTTGTTGGCGGCCACCGCGTAGATCTCGATTCCTTGATCCTCCGCGATGCGCCGCAGGCCGCGGCAGCGTTCGGTCGGCATGTCGAGCGGGTTGCCGTGCGGACGCTTGCCGTCGATCTCGACGCCTTGGTAGCCAAACCGGCGCGCTCGCTCGATCACCTGCTCGATGGTGAGTGCTCCGCCGCGATACCAGACGCCGCCGTACGTGATGCTGTAAAGGCCAAGCTTGATTTCGCCCACGCCAGACAGTGTATCCGAAGCATACAATCGTCGCTATGAATCGACGTGACTTCGTCATCACGCCCGCGGCCGCGCTGGCCGGGAACCTGTTCGCGGCCGAATCCGATACGCCGTGGCAACGCAGGATCCGCAGGCTGGGACAGACCAACATGACCGAGCACGATCCCGTAGCGCTGGACGTCGAGCAGTGGGCCGACTACTGGGCCAGCCTCAAAGTGGACGCCACGATGGTCAGCGTCACGGGCATCCTCGCGTTCTATCAAACCAAGGTTCCGTTTCACCGGAAAGGGAAGCACCTCGGCTCGCGCGACTTCTTCGGCGATTGCTGCGCGGCGGCCAAGAAGCGCGGCATCCGGGTAATCGCGCGGATGAGTCCCGATCTGAATTGGGAGGACGCCGTCCAGGCGCATCCCGACTGGTTCCAGCGCAACGCACAGGGCGAGCCCGTCCGCCACGGCGAAGACGCTCGCCTGTTCCGCACCTGTATGTTCTCCACCTACATGACCGATTACGTGACGGCGATCATGCGAGAGGTGAACTCGATGTACGACATCGACGGGTTGTTCACTAACGCGTGGCCACCGCTGGGGTCGATGCCGGTGTGCCATTGTGATCAATGCCGCCGCCTGCCAGCGTCCGGGACGCCGTCCTATTGGGAGAAGTTCAACGAACGCACGGTCTATCTGTGGAAATTGTATGACTCGATCGCCAAGGAGAAGCGTCGGGCTAACTTCTATTTCGCCAACTTAGGAGGCGGCATCCGCAGCACGGCGGATTTGGTGCAACTGGGCGAGTTATGCGAGTGGTTTCAGAGCGACAACCAGGGTCGCGGCGGCGACGACACCCCGATCTGGACGTGCGCCCTGCAGGGCCGGGTCTGCAATGCGGTCCAGAAGGGCAAGATGGCCAATAACGTGACTGGCGCGTGGTCCACCGGATCGCCGCGCTGGCGGAATGTGTATAAGTCGGAGGCCGAGGAGCGTATGTGGTTCAATGAGACGCTGGCTTCCGGCATGGTTCCCTACCATCACATCATCGGTGGCGAATATGGGATGGGAGCGGACCGGCGGTGGCTGGAACCAGCGCGCAAGTACTTCGAATGGACGGCCAAACACGACGCCCATTTCACCACTAAACGGTCGATCGCCAACATCGGCGTCGTGATGGGACAACGGACGCACCTGTTCTACAAGCCTCCCCGCGGCGCGCAGATCGCGCAGTATATGGACGGGCTCTACTATGCATTGCTCGAAGGCCGGTTCCTGTTCGATTTCGTCCACGAGGATAAGTTGGCAACGGAGGAGTTATCCAAATACTCGGCGTTGCTGCTGCCCAACACCGCCTTGCTCAGCGACCGGCAATGCGCTCAGTTAGCGGCTTATGTGAATGCGGGCGGGTCTCTGCTGGCGACCTTTGAAACCAGCCTGTACAACGAAAGGAATGAGAAGCGTAGTGAGTTCGGCCTGGCCGATGTGTTCGGGATTCGCAAGGCCGGCGATCCGATTGGAACAACGGGCAACGCCTATCTGGCGCGGATCGAACGCTCGCACCCGGTCCTCAGCGGGTTCTCCAACACGCGGTGGATTCCGGGGGCGGAGAACCGGCTGCCCGTGGCGCCCGTCGACAACCCGGTGCTCAGCGTCGTGCCCGGATTCGTCGCCTATCCGCCGGAATTGTCGTATCCCGTGGAGCCGAAAACCGACGAGCCCGCGGTGGTGGTACGGGAACGTGGCGGGAGCCGGCTGATCTACTTCCCCGGCGATGTCGAGCGGACGATGTGGAAGTCCGGACATACGGACCTGGCCCGGTTGTTGCGTAACTCGATCGGATGGGTGGCGGGCGGGAATCAGCCGGTAACGGTGCAAGGCGAGGGAGTTATCGAGACGTTCGCCTGGGAGACGCAGGCCGGCTTCGCGGTCCACGTGCTGAATTACACGAACCCGGCGATGCACCGGGGCTGGATTCGCGATTTCTACGCCATCGGGCCGCAACAAGTGGCGATGCGAATGCCCAAGGGGCGGAAGGTCAAACGAGTGGAGTTATTAATGGCGGAGGCCGATGCGCCGTTTCGAACCGAAGGGGACACGGTCCGCTTCACCATTCCCCGAGTGCTCGACTATGAGGTAGCCGCCCTGTACGCCGACTAATGAGTCATGGCGTAGATGAGATAGTTCACGCCGTAACGGTAGGCCAGGGAAGTCATCGCTTCTGGATATTGCGGCGAATCGGCGTATTCCCACGCGTCGCCCACATCCGTGTTGAAGTTCACCGCGACCACCATGCGGCCCTTGTCGTCGTACATGGCTCTCCAGGCGGGGTCCGCGCCTTCCGGTTGGTGAACCACGGTAGAGCCGCCCGGTCCACGCCAAAGATGGCGCGTTCCCGGAATGAACGTGCGGTCCTTCTCGCGGATGTCGTAGAGGACGTGCATCGCGGAGTCCGACTCATCGATGTCCGGTATCTCGTGGCCCGGCAGCACTCGCGCCATCGTCTCGCGGAATATCTCCCATTGCTCCTCGCCCCAGAAATCGTCGACCACCAGAAACCCGCCTCTCAGCAGATACTCGCGAAGCGCCTTCGTTTCTGCGTCCGACAGGCCCCACCAACCCGTCTGGGTGGCGTAGATCCACGGATAGTCAAACAGGCGAGGATCAGTGAGCCGCAGATGGCGAGGGTCTCCAACGTCGATGCGAGTCAGGCGGCGGACGCCCATCGAGAAGTGCTCGTCGGCGTCCGGCCAGTCGACCACCCACCAGCCTTCGCCGTTCGCTCCTCGCGAGGCGAAACCCCAGCGGCGGTGGAATTGCGGCAAGTCGGTGTATTCGGTTCGAATGAAGTTGAACTCGGCGGCGGACGCGAAGACCGGGCGCGGGCCTTCGCCGTGCTCGACCCAGGCGCGTTGCGCCCATGCCGCGGCGACGAGCGCCAACAGTGCTCCCGCGACTGCGCCCCTCATCCTCGGACTATTGTACGCCGGCCCGGCTTACTCGCCGACTTTGACGAAGCGGACGGCCATGAACGGCTTGCCGGGCAGCTTCATTTCGAACTTGCCTTCGAAGGTCCCGCTCACGGGCTGGATGGTCATGGCCCAGGGATCGATGATATCGGCCCGGTATTTCGCGCCTTTGGCGAGTTCAAAGGTGTAATCGGCGGGTTGGTTCACGTCGAAATAGAACAGGTAATAACGACCCTCCTGACCCGCGCCCAAATAGTACGTCGCGATGCTGTTGAGACCCTCCTTTGGGGCGTCTTCGAGGATCCGCCGCAGGAACGCGATGCGCTGGGGGCTTTCGCCGTGGAGCACGCCGCCTTTGGACCACCACAGCACATCGTGGGGGTCGAGATAGGTCTCGCCATGTCCGACATAGGCGCCCTGCACGGTCCCCAGCCAAAAGCGCCGGACTAACTCCTGGGCAGAGATGTTACCCCACCTCTGATGGATATTGCCCTCGTACTTGCATTCGTCGTAAACCACCGGCTTGCGCCACTCGGCGATGTAGTCGCGGGCTTTCTCGAGCTCCGACGTCTGGATGCTGACGTGCGTGACCCAGGGCTTGGCGTGATCGTAGATGACCGTCCCGTTGTGGATGGAACGCAGGTGCTGGTACGGGTCGGTCTCCTGGACGATGCGGAAGAAGCGGTCCCAGTCGCCCATGTTCTTCGCCTTCATGAAGTCGTACTCGTTGGCGAGCGACCACCACACGTTACGAAACGAAGCCAGCCGGGCGATGAGATAGCGAAGATAGCGGTCGTCAACGGCGGCGGGCATCTCAGAGTAGCCCCAGCGGTCGTAGGGATGGAACAGAATCAGATCGGCCTCGATGCCGAGCGCCTCAAGATCGGCGACGCGCCGTTCCAGGTGGCGGAAGAACTCAGGCGTGAAGCGCGTGTAGTCGTTCTCGCCGGCGGCCGAACGCGGGAAGGGATAGTAGACCGGCTCGTTCGCGTTGAAGGCGTAATGTTTCGGGAACACGCACATCCGCATCTTGTTGAAGGGCGATTGGCGGAGCGTCGCAAGCGTCTGTTGCTCCAATGCGTCGCCCTGATGGACCCATGCATAGGACGTCGTGCCGATGGGCGTGTAGGGCGTTCCGTCCTCGTAGGCGAAGTGCGTGACGTAGCGGACCCGCACGGGTCCGTGATTGCCCTTGCCTGGCGGCGTCACGGTGAACGTTCCCGTCTGGCCGCTCAGCGGCGCGGCGCTGCTGAAGGTCGTGTAGCTCCATTCGCCGGACTCATCGGGCATGAAGCGGACCTTGTAGACGCCCTCGCCATCGTAGAACCCGTCGACGGCGACAACGCGGTTGGCGAAGCGGAAGCGGGCGCCGAACGTCACGTCGAGGAACGGATTGCCGTCCGCGGGACCTTTCAACGTCAGCTCGAACCGGTCCCACCGTTCGACGCTTTGCGAGTTCGCGCAGTACAGCGGGCTGGCCGCCGCGAGGATCAACAGAAATCGGCTGAGGGAGCGCACAAACGGGACGATATCATAACTGGCCGGGCTGACCTCGAAGAGCGGCGTCGTGCACAATAGAACCATGGACCCGGCCATTTACGCCATTTCGGGACTGGATTCCGTCATCACTCCCGCGCTGGCGATCTACCCCGACATCGTGGATTCGAACATCGACGTGACGCTCGCGATGGCGGACGGCGATCCCGATCGTTGGCGGCCGCACATCAAGACGGCGAAGCTCGGCTTCACGATGCGCCGCCTGGTGGAGCGGGGAGTGGTGAACTTCAAATGCTCCACTTCGCTCGAACTGCTGACGGCATGCCGCAGCGGCGTGTGCGACGCCGTGGTGGCGTATCCGATGGTGGGCGCGAACGCGGCGCGGGTGCGGGAGATCGCGGCCGAGTTCCCCGGCGTGCGAGTGTCCATCCTGGCGGAAAATGAAGCCCAAGCCGCGGCATGGCGAGGTTCCCGCGTCGGCGTGTTCATCGACGTGAATCCGGGCATGGACCGCACCGGCATCAGCCAGACGCGATCTTCCGAAATTGTTTCCATCGCGCGCGGCCTGGGCGCTTCTTTCCGCGGACTGCACTACTACGACGGCCAGATTCACACGGTGGATCCTGTAGCGCGCGAGCGGGAGGCCTTCGCCGGCTATGACCGCCTGATGCAACTGGCGGCCGCGCTGATGGATATGGGTTGTCCCATCGGCGAGGTGATCACCTCAGGCACGCCGGCCATGCCGTGCGGGCTGAAGTACATGGGGTTCCGCGTCGGCGCGTTCGTGCATCGCGTCTCGCCGGGGACGGTCGTGTACAACGATATGCAGAGCCTGGAGCTGTTTCCCGGCGCGGGCTACCGGCCGGCCGCGCTGGTGTTGGCGAGGGTGGTCAGCCATCCGACGCCCGACCGCTTCACCTGCGACGCCGGGCACAAAGCGGTGAGCGCCGACGCGGGATCGCCGACCTGCGTGGTGATCGGCCGGCCCGAGCTGATTCCGCTGAAACCGAGCGAGGAGCATCTGCCCGTGCAGGTCCCCGCGGGCGCCGCGCGGCCGGCCATCGGCGAGATCGTATACCTGATGCCGCGCCACGTCTGCCCCACGGTGAACAACTTCGACGACGCGTTGATCATCCGCAACGGCCGGATCCAGGGCGTCGAGCCGGTGTCCGCGCGAGGCCACGAATCGCCGCTGGTGGGCGCGGCGGCCCGATAGCGCCTCAGCAGTCGCAATCGCAGGAGCCGCATTCGCAACAGCTCCCGCATTCACAGCAGGAGCCGCACTCGCAACACGAGCCGCAATCGCAGCAGCACATCTCGTCGCAGCAGCAATCGTCGCATTCGAAGATTGAGCCGCAGCAGCCGTTCCAGAAGCCGCTGACAGCCTGCTTCTTATGCTCCACCTTGGCGGCCGCAAGCAACCCGCCCACGGCCATCAGGTTCAGGCCTAGGCTCATGCACTCGCTGGGCGTGCGCGCCTCCCTGGCGTGCAGCGGGAACAGGAACGCCATCGCGAGCACGGCGGCGAACGCCCACTTCGGAGTATCCAGCTCGCGGGTGCGACGCACCGCCGCTTGCCAGCGCTCGCGGAGAGTCCGCTTCGGCGCCGCGATGATCCTGAACTGGCCGCCCAGTTTCTCCTCGACAGCGGCCCTCAGCCGGAACTGGTACGTCGATGGAGCGCCGAGTTCCGCAAGTCCGAGGGCCACGGCGGAGGCCTCCGCGCGAATCTCCCGCGCGCCCCAGGCGCGATCGCGGCCACTGGCGGCAAGCGCATTGAACCCGCCGATCCGGGCGTCGCGGTCGAAGTCTTCCCACGCGTCGATCAAATAGGTAAGGCGGCCGAAGCGCTGGCCGACAGCCGCGAGCGCCGCCGCGCGATCCGGAATTCCCGCCACGCGGGCGCCGCACTCGAACACCAGCCGCGTCGCTTCGGCGGTGGGCGCGGCGACCGTGTCAACGTCCGAAGCATTCGCCTCCAGCGCAGCCTGGCGAGACAGGATCCGGTCGCATTCGGCCAAAGGAAAATCGAAAGCTCGCAAATCGGCGCGAGCCTTGCCGAAACTCCGCGACAAAGCGCGGCGGACCCAGGTCCACAGCCGTCGGCCCGAGTCAGCACGATGGTCGTCGACCTTATACTCGCTGAGCAGAACCGTGGCGGCCGCCGCATAGCGAAGTACGGCGGGAGTCTCGCCCTCGTCGGGCAATCGTAGGCAGTTGCGGGAGTGATAGGCCGGCGCCCAATCCTCGGTCGCAGCCGACAAAGACGTCAGCAACTCGCTGAGAAACACCGCGTCGTGGTTCAGCAGCAGTCGCGAGCGTTGCCCGTAACGCCGCCCCATCGTCTTGCACGCGCCGCAGTAGTGCAACCGCCAGCGGGTCCGTTGCTCATCGCCGCCGCAGTGAGCCGAACGGTATCGCATCAGCCCAAACATGCGCCAGCGAACCTCCCAGAGACTGGATTGTAACGAGAATAACATGCGGGTCGTGAAAACCTACAATAGGTGAGTGTCCCGGCCACGCCTTTTCCTCATCGATTCGTTCGGCTTCATCTTCCGCGCCTACCACGCGCGGGCGCGATCGGGAGCGCCGCCGATGCGCACCGCCTCCGGGCTCTCCACGGAGGCCGTCTACATCTTTCACAACATGATCCGGAAGCTCATGACGAGCTACAAACCGGAATTCGTGGCCGCGGTGTTCGAAAGCTCCGGTCCGACCTTTCGCGACGAAGCGTTCGCCGAGTACAAGGCCAATCGCGAGGCCATGCCGCCCGACCTGAGCGAGCAGATCCCCTACATCCGCCGCCTGCTCGAGGCCATGCGCATCCCCATCCTCGAGTACGAAGGCTTCGAGGCCGACGACGTCATCGGGACCATCGCGCGGCGCTCGTCCAGCCCGGCGATGGACGTGGTCATCGTGTCGAGCGACAAGGACATGCTGCAACTGGTCGACGACCGCGTCAGCATGTACAACCCGATGAAGGAAGACGTCTGGTACGACCCCGCGAAGACCGAGGAGTTCATGGGCGTGAAGCCCACCCAGGTGGCCGACCTGCTGGCGCTCAAAGGCGACGCCATCGACAACATCCCGGGCGCGCCCGGCATCGGCGACAAAGGCGCGCGCGACCTGATCGCGCAGTTCGGATCCGTGGAAGCCGCGCTCGACCGCGCCGCCGAAGTACAGCGCAAAATGTACCGCGAGAGCCTGCAAAACAACCGCGATCGGATCCTGTTGAGCAAGCAACTGGCGACCATCGCCACCAACGTTCCCGTCGAGTTTCAACTGGATTCGGTGAAGACCGCGGCGCCCGATCCCAACGCATTGAAGCCGGTCTACAAGGAGCTCGAGTTCTTCAGCCTGCTGAAGGAACTGGGGCCGTCCGACGACGCCCACGCCCGCGACTACGCCGTCATCGACGACGCGGCGGCGCTCGACGAATGGATCGCGGCCGTTCCCGCCGGCGCGACGGTGGCGGTGGCGGCAAGCCGCGGCCAGGACCTGACGCCGGCCATGGTGGGATTCGCTGCGCGCGTCAACGAAGGCCGCTGCGCAACCATCGACGTTGTCGCCGCAAGCGCCGGCGCCCGCCAGATGCTGGCGTCGGACCGCGCAAAGCTCGCGCACGACGTGAAGTCGACCGTCGCGCTGCTCGAGGAGTTAGGGCTGCCGGCGGCGGGATTCCGGCACGACCTGATGCTGTACGCATTCCTGCTGAGCGCCGATCCATCGGGATGCAGTCCGGAGACGTTATCGGAGAAGTTCCTCGACCGCAAGCATTCGAAGGATCCGGACCAGGCGGCGGAATCGGCGCTCGCGGTCTACGAGAAGATCGCGCCCGAAATCGACAAACAGGGTCTGCGCGAGTTATACGAAACGATCGACCTGCCGTTGACCGGCGTGCTGGCGCGCATGGAGCGCAACGGAATCCTCATCGATCCGGAGGCGTTGAAGGCGCTCAGCGTCCGCATGGATCAGGACATCCAAAGATTGACGGGCGAAATCTGCACGCTCGCGGGCAAGCAGTTCAACATCAACTCGCCGCAACAATTGGGCAAAGTCCTGTTTGAAGACATGGGGCTGCCGGTCCCGATGAAGTACGGCAAGGGCAAGCAGATTTCCACGGCCGCCGAGGTTCTTGAAGAACTGGCCGACGAGCACGAGATCGCGCGCAAGGTGCTCGATTACCGCCAACTGGCGAAGCTGAAGGGCACCTACGTCGACGCGTTGCCCGCCCTGATCGATCCGCGTTCGGGACGCGTCCACACGACGTTCAACCCGATCGGCGCGGCCACCGGCCGGCTCTCGTCGTCGAATCCCAACCTGCAGAACATCCCGGTGCGAACGGAGCTGGGGCGAGAGATCCGCGCGGCCTTCATCCCGCGTCCGGGCTGGACGCTGGTGACGGCCGACTATTCGCAGATCGAGCTGCGTCTGCTGGCGCACATGTCGCGCGACAAAGTGTTGGTGGACGCCTTCCGCAGGGGCGAAGACATCCACACGCGCACCGCCGCCGAAGTGTTCGGCGCGCCGCCGATCATGGTGACCGCCGATCAGCGCCGCAACGCCAAGGCGGTGAACTTCGGCATCGTCTACGGGCAGACGCCGTTCGGCCTGGCGCAGCAGTTGGGCATCGACCGCAAGGAAGCGGAAGCCTACATCAAGGCGTATTTCGAACGCTACTCCGGAGTCCGCAAATTCATCGACGCGACCATCGCCCAGGTGCGCCAATCTGGCGTGGCGACCACGCTGCTCGGCAGGAAGCGCCCCATTCCGGACATGCACAGCCGCAATCCGAACGCGCGTTCGTTCGCCGAAAGGACCGCCGTGAACACGCCGTTACAGGGCACGGCGGCCGACCTCATTAAGATCGCCATGATTCGCGTCGACCGCGAACTGGCCGAGCGCAAGTACGAATCGCGAATGCTGCTGCAGGTGCACGACGAACTGGTGTTTGAAGCGCCCGCGGCCGAAGTCGCGGACCTGCGGGAGATGGTGAAGTCCACCATGGAGCGCGTGTATCCGCTGGAGGTTCCACTGGTGGCCGACGTCGGCGCGGGGGCGAACTGGCGCGACGCCAAATGACGCCTTTGTTACTATTAGGAGATTGGCCAACGTATCTCCTTTTAGACCCTATCGCTACGCTCCGTCCGCGGGCGACGCGAATGATCTGGTCACGCAGCCTTACGACAAGATCAATCCGGCGATGCGGCAACGCTACCTGTCGCTGAGCCCGTACAATCTGGTCCGGATCATACTCGGCGAGAAGCAACCGGCTGATACGGACACTGACAACATCTACACGCGCGCTTCCTGCTATCTGAACGATTGGATTGGGAAGGGTGTGCTGACCCAGGATCCCGCGCCCGCCTTTTACGCCTACTTCCAGGAGTTCACGCCGCCCGACAGCCAGCAGCGCCTGACGCGCAAGGGCTTCATCGGATTGGGCGCGGTGGAGGACTATTCGGCGAACATCGTGCACCGGCACGAGCAGACGCTGTCCGGCCCGAAGAAGGACCGGATGCAGGTGCTCAGCCACACGCGCGCGCACTTCGGCCAGATCTTCATGCTGTACCCGGACCGCCAGGGCGTGGTGGACCGCATTCTGGACGAGGCCGCGCAGGGCGAACCCATCGCCGTCGTCACCGACGAATACGGCGCCACCCATCGGCTATGGCGGATCGACGACGCCGCGAAGATAGCGGCGATCCGCGCGGCCATGAGCGACAAGAAGCTGCTCATCGCCGACGGTCATCACCGCTATGAAACGGCGCTCAACTTCCATAAGGATCATCCCGAACTCGCCGACGCGGGCAACGTGATGATGACGTTCGTGAATATGTACTCGCCGGGATTGAAGATCCTGGCCACGCATCGCGTTCTGTCGAATCTCGATAGCTTCGATTTCAACGAGTTCGTGGAGAAGGTCTCCAAAGGGTTCACGCTGCACCGGGTTCCCGATGTGCAGTCGTTGCGAGCCATGCTCGACGATGCGTCGATGGTGCGCATCGGCGTGGTCTCGAAGACCTCCTCCAAGTACCTGCTGCTCGAGCGCGAGCGCCGGCCGGAGGATCTCGACGTGCGCATTCTGCACGACACGCTGCTCCGCGACACCATGGGCATCGGCGAAGAAGCGGTGCGCGACGAAAAGCACATCCGCTATGTCCGCGGCGTCGAGGCGGCGGTGGAGGCGGTGCGCGGAGGCGACGCTCAAATCGCGTTCCTGTTGCAGCCGACCTCGGTCCAGCAGACCGCCGACGTTTCCTTCGGAGGCGGCGTGATGCCGCAGAAGTCCACCGATTTCTATCCGAAGCTGCTGTCCGGCATGACCATCTACCGGCTGGAAAAGTAGGTTCTACAGCAGGGCTGGATCGACGATCGCCAGCAGCCACTCGGTGGATGCGGTGCGGATGCGGGAATGGTTCGCCACGCCGATGATCTGTCGGCGCAGCGTCACGCCGTTCACCTCCACGCCTTCGCCCGCGATGTCGCCCGCAAAGAAGCTATCCTGGAACGCGACGATGGCGTGGATGGGCCGCAAGGCCGCGTCCTCGGGCACGCGGATGTCGCACTCATCGCCCAGTCCGATCAGGTTGCGGCCTTCGTAAACTGGGAAGAACTGGCCTTCCTTGCGCCAGGTGTAGGTCACCAGCACAGCCACCAGGCGCCGCCCCGGTTTCGCCTCCCGCCGGGCCGCCGGGGGCGAGGGCATGGAGACGCGCTGGCTCCAGCGCTCGGCGGAGTCGGCCGCGGTTTCCCCTGGCGCGCGGCTCAGCGGCGCTTCACAATAGAAGCACCTGGGGGCGCTGTCCGGGCAAAGGTTCAGGCAGTTCGGGCAGGATTGCACTGTACTCCGTTCAAGGGGCTGCTCCCCGCTGAAACAGCCTGCATTTCGAGACTATTATATTTTCGCGGGGCCGATTTCATGCAACCTGAAAATCTCAGCGACGAAAAGCGCAAACGGGAGTTATTCGACGCAGCCTTCGAGTTGCCCGACGAGCAGCGCGCCGAATTCGTGCTGAACGCCACCCGCGATGCTCCGTCGCTCGGCAGGGCTGTGCTGGACCTGTTGACCAGCATGAAGTCCACCACCGGCCCGTTGGACCGCCCCATCCAGCCGAGAGTGGAGCGCGAGGCGCAACCACCCCTCAACATCGGCGGCTACCAGGTGGTGCGGCACATCGGATCGGGAGGCATGGGCGCGGTGTACGCCTGCCGCGACGAACACAGCGGAGCGGTGGTGGCGGTGAAGCTGATCCGTTCGACCATCGACGGGCCGGCGGCGCGCGAGCACTTCGAGCAGGAACGGCGCATCCTGGCCGATCTCAAACACCCGAACGTGTGCCGTCTGCTGGACGCGGGCGTGTCCGAACAGGGCGAGCCCTTCCTGGTCATGGACCTGATTGAAGGCGAGCCCCTGGACGACTATGTAAAGCGGACCAATCCTTCGCTCGAACGCCGGCTGCTGATCCTCAGCCAGGCGCTGGCGGGCGTCGAGTACTTCCACCGCCGGAACGTGATCCACCGCGATCTGAAGCCGACCAATATGCTGGTGACTCCACGCGGCGTGCTGCGCATTCTCGACTTCGGGACAGCGAAGATGTTGGAGCGCCCGCTGGGGGCGACCGGCATCGGGCGGACCATGACGGCCCGTCCATTTCTCACCTTCCGCTATTCGAGCCCCGAACGTCTGACGGGCCGCGTCTCGGGCCGTTCGAGCGACGTGTATTCGTTGGGCGTCATCGCCTACGAACTCGTCTCGGGAAGGCATCCCTTTGAGAACGAGTGTCGCGAAGGGTTGCAGGCGTTGATCAACGCGCAGGCGGCGGGATTGCCTCCCGCGCCGGCCAACGTTCCGGAACCGGTCGGCAGCGCCATTCGGAATGCGCTGATCGCCGATCCGGCCGGGCGCTATCATTCGGCGGCGGCGTTTCTCGAGGATGTGCGCCGATGCCTGGAAGGAGCCTCCGTGCAACCCCGTTTCCCGGCGGGCGTGGTACGATTTCAGGGTCAATGAGCGATTCGGAGAACCTGGACTTAACGTCGATGCTCCGCGCCGCCGCCGATGGCGACGACCGGGCGCGGGACGAGTTCGTGGCGGCGGTGTACCGTCAGTTGCACCGGATCGCATCATATATGATGAGTCGCGAATCGCCGGGGCAGACACTTCAAGCCACCGCCCTGGTGAATGAAGCGCTGATGCAACTTTTCGGCGGCCGGATTCCCACCGCCAACGACCGCAAGCATTTCCTGAACGTGGCCGCCGGCCAGATGCGCCGCATCCTGATCGACCGGGCGCGGTCCAAGAGCCGGGGCAAGCGCAAGGGCGTCAAACTGGGTCTCGACGAGGCTGGGCAGATCCCCTCCGAACGGAGCGAGGAGCTGGTGGCGCTCGACGACGCCCTGACGGAACTCGCGAAAGTGGATCCGGCGGCAGCCGACGTCGTCGAGAAGAAGTTCTTCGGCGGCTACACCGACGAGGAGACCGCGGAGATCCTGAATGTCAGCCTCGCCAAGGTCCGCCGCGACTGGACCTACGCCCGCGCCTGGCTCCATCACTACCTCTCGGCCTCCTGAGAAATTGGGGGGTGAGCGAGTGAAATTCCCCAGAAGTGGTTAAAGCACCCGATTCTCCTGAATCGAATCACCGTAACCGATTGAAAATGGCCCTAGAGAGGTTTGGCGCCTCGCCTGCACTATATTGGGCAATTCATAAGTCTTACTGACTTATACATCCAGCGATTAGACCCAGCTAATCGCCGCCCCTCTGACCCTTCGCGCAAAGCGAAGGGACGTGGCCCCGGGAACCCAGTCCCGGGGCTACACCTCATTTAGGGGCTCCATTCCGGCTTCCCCGACTCCTGTCTCCTGTCTTCACAGCGTCTTCGTAGAGCCCCCGTCAATATCAATCAAAGCGCCGTGCAGCAGCCGCCCTTCGGGGCCCGCCAGGAACGCCACCAGGCTCGCCACGTCCTCGGGTTCGCCCACCCGGGTGATCCTCTCGCGCTCGGTGAACCGCCGCGCCGCCGTCTCCCAATCGAGGCCGCCCTGATCCGCCTCCGCCTGAATCCGGCGGGTGAAGCGGTCCGTGCGGACGGGGCCGGGATTCACGGCGTTCACCTGCACTCCATCCTCGACGCCCAACTCCGCCAGCGCCTTGGTGAAGGAGAGCATCGCCGCGTTCACCGAACCTCCGATGGCGAATTGCGCGCCCGGCGTGCGTCCTCCCACTCCCGCGATGTTCACCACCGATCCGGAGCGGCGTTTCAGCTCGGGCCAGGCCGTGCGGGTCAGGCGCACGGCGGCGAACAGCTTCAGGGCGTAACCGTCGGCCCAATCCTCATCGGTCAGAGTGAGAAAATCGCCGCGCCGGGTAGCGCCGGCGTTGTTCACCACGATGTCGATCGCGCCGAAGGAGGCGAGCGCGAAATCGGCGAGCGCGCTCTCGGTCCCGCGCTCGCGCAGGTCGAGCGATAGGGCGGCGGCCGACGGGCCGATGGCGCGCACCGTATCGTCCAATGCCGCGCGGTCGCGCGCGCAAATCACCACCCGGGCTCCGTCGCGCGCCAGGCGTTCGGCGATGGCGCGCCCAATGCCGCGGTTGCCCCCGGTGACGATGGCGGCTTTGCCTTCGAGCGGCTTCATGACTCCTTGATCTCCACGCCCAGGCCCGGCCCTTTCGGCACGGACAGGAACCCCTTGGCGGGAATCAGCGGCTCCTTCAACGCCGAGCGTCGATAGTCGCCCTCGGTGACGTACTCGTTGGCGTAGCGGATGCACGGAGTCGAGGCGGCCAGGTGCAGCACGGCCACCAGTCCCAACGCGTGCGAGGTGTTGTGCGGGACGTAGTAGCGGTCCGAGGCGTCGATCAGCGCGGCGATCTTCTTGCACTCGCTCAACCCGCCGGCCTTGATGGGATCGGCCTGCAGGATGTCGCAGGCGTTGGCGGCGATCAGCTTGTGGAAGTCGTAACGGGTGTGATCCTGCTCGCCGCCGGCGATGGCGATGTCCAACGCCGCGGCCACCTTCGCCGTTCCTTCGTGGTCGGTGAACGGAACCGGTTCTTCGAACCAGAACACGCCCTGCGCTTCGAGCAGCCGGCCCATCGAGATGGCGCGAGGCACGCTGTAACCCGAGTTCGCGTCCACCATGAAGCGAATCTTGTCTCCAATGGCGGAGCGGACCTCGCGCACCATCTGCTCGTCGGGGAACTTCGGCGGGCCATCGTACCCGTGCCGGGAGGCGATCTTGATCTTGGTGGCGGAGAACCCGTCTTCGACTGCCTTCGCGCACAGCCGGGCCTGCTCGGCGGGCGTACGTTCGCGGCTGGTGAAGCTCGCGTACATGGGGATGGGGTCGCGCACCAGGCCGCCCAGCAACTGGTAGACGGGCACGCCCAGCGCCTTGCCCACGATGTCGTGAATGGCGATATCGACGCCGCTGATGGCGATCGACGCCGACTGTCCGCGGATCTTGTAGGAGCCGACGTACATCTTCTCCCAGATCTTCTCGATCTCGAAGGCGTCCATGCCGACAATCAGCGGTTTGATCAGCTTTTCGAGGAAGTCGGCGTTCAACTCGCCATTGGAATGGCTGGGCTCCCCGATGCCGGTGACGCCGCCATCCGTGTAGATTTTGAAGTACTCGTAGCCGCCGGCGCGGAGGGTCCTGGCGTCGGTGATCTTGAGCGGTCCGACGCCCTTCGGCCTGCGCGATGGAGCCTCTTGCGCCGCCGCCGGCACGGCCGCCGCTGCGAGGAAGTTTCTGCGGGAGAGCATGAGGCCAGTTCTATCACATCCGCCGGCGGGGCCCCTTTTACTTTTCGCCGATCCGGCATAGAATTGAGCCGGATAAAAGGGCGCCGGCCCCGCGAAACCGTCGCGCGCGCCGGCCGCTTGGGAGGTGAATGGCTATGCTATCCGCGAAGCTGATTCAGCTCATCGAAGACCACTGGCAGGGCATCATGACCGGCATCATTCATCAGATGCGCAGTGATCCCCGCCTCCACCACATCAGCGGGCTGCCCGAAACCGAGCTACGGGACATCGGTCGCGGCATCCTTCGTAACCTGGGCCATTGGCTGACTGCCTCCAGGACGGAGCAGCACGCCGTCGAGGAGCAGTACGAAGGGTTGGGGCGGGTGCGCTTTGCTGAACACATCCCGCTCGCCGAGTGCGTGTGCGCGCTCCAGGTGGTGAAGAGCCGGGTGGTGGAGTTCACCCGCGACCACGAGTTCTCGCAATCGTCGGTGGAAGTCCTGGCGACCGAGGAGCTCGAACACCAGTTGAACGAGTTTTTCGACGATCTGGTGTACCACGAGGTGATCGGCTACGAGGGCGCCATGCGCAAGGCGATGGCGGCGGGCGTGCGCTGACTTTGAGGGCGGGTTCAGGGCAATCGCAGTAGCTCGTCGAGCATGCGCCGCGGCCAGTCCGCGGGGCCGTAGTATCCGTGCGTTTTCTTGCGCACGACGCCGTCGCGGTCCACCAGCCAGTTCTGCGGGACTCCCAGCATGCCGATGAAGCCCGACACGTAGTCCCGCCCGCCGAGCAGGGTCGGCGTCGTGGCGTGATATTCGGCCAGAAACGGCGCGACCAGCCCCGGATTGTCGTCCACATTCAGCGTCACCACCTGCACGTCGTCGCGGCCCTTGGCCAGTTCTTGAAGCTTCACCAGGGAAGGGAACTCCTCCCGGCAGGGCGCGCACCAGGTGGCCCAGACGTTGACGAAAGTGCGCTTGCCCTTGAAGCGATCGAGCGTCCAGGCGGCGCCGTGGGTGTCACGCAGGTGCAGTTCGGGCATCGGCTTGCCGAACTCGGCGAAGGCGGCGAAT
This sequence comes from Acidobacteriota bacterium, assembly GCA_018268715.1. Taxonomy (GTDB): domain Bacteria; phylum Acidobacteriota; class Terriglobia; order Bryobacterales; family Bryobacteraceae; genus TMP-7. The sequence goes on from JAFDVZ010000002.1 coordinate 504,426, forward strand.
GGCGGTAAGTCGTGGGTGGTGTTCGACTTAGCGGGCGGCGCCGGGCGGGGCGGACGGGCGCTCACCACCTCCCAGGCGTCCTTGGAGCCGCCCTGTTCGAGCCACAGCGCGCGGGCGTGGTCGGCCTCATAGTCGCGGTAGCCGCCGGAGGCGACCGCTTTGGCGTAATAGGCCAGCGCGTCCAGCTTTCGGCCATCCGATTCGGCGATTTTTCCGGTGTAGAGGTTCCAACGCCCCTGGAACTGCGAGTAGCCGCTGGTGGGATCGTTCCCGCGGGCGGCGTTGTCGTCCAGCCACCGTTGCATACGGTCCATGGTGGAACGGACTGTGGCGGAACGCTTTAGCAGGAGCGATGCATCGACGACGGCGCCCATGGCGTCCCACAATGACAAATCGAAGCCAAAACGCGAGTACTCCATGGCGCGCACGGTGTTGGCGTTGGCGGTGAGGTCGCTCGGCTGTTCGGGGCCCCGGGAGATCTCCTCGAGCGCCTGTTCGGCGAGCTTCAAGGCCGCCTCGGGACGGACCCCGAAACGAACCCAGATTTCCGCGACGTGTAGCTGATCGGGCGGATAATGCCACTCTAATTCACGTTTTTGACCTAATTCGAGCACTTTTTCGCCAGCTTGAATCAGGTCCGCTTCGCTCCAGGTGGGCGCGAAGGGTAGCGCGCCCAGGCGCAGGGACCAGGCGAAGTAGCTGGCCGGCCACTTGCGGACCCACTCGGCGGAGGCTACCGCCATCTCGCGCATCATCTGTTCGTGTTCCTGGCGGGTGATGTTGCGGGTGCGCGCCTGGTAGCGTGTTTCGAGCTCCCGGTAGGCCAGCATGACCGGCGAATCCGGCGCGTCGAACCCGGCGGCGAGCCTGGCGGATGCTTCCGTTTCGTTGGCGAGTTTGTAGCCGTCCAGCAGGGCGGAGCGCATGGTGCGGGATTCGTGATCCGGCAGCGCCTCCAGGCGCCGCAGGTCAGCGGCAACCCGTTGACGGAGCTTGGGATAGGCGGAGTCCGGGGCCGCGCGGAACTCGGCTGCCCACAACGGCGACCAGTATTTGCCGCCGCCGGCGCCGGGCCGGGATTCGAGCAACGCCCGCAGTTCGGCGGCGCGCGCGGCCAGTTCCTGGGGGTCCTTGATGCGGTCCAGACGCCGGAAACCTTCGACAGCGTCGGGGCAGAGCTTACGGAATTGGGCGACGGCCGCCTCTCCGGCCTGGTCGTCGCGGAAGTTCGGGCTATCGTAGATGTCGGCCAGGGCCAGGTAGGTCCAGGGGAGCTTCGGGTCGGCGGAGACGGCGCGGCGCAGCTCGGCGATGGCCTCCGGGGTGTTGCGGCCGATCAGCGATCGTCCATGCAGGTAGATGAAACGCGGGTCGGCGGCATGGCGCGCCAGTAGTTGGGCGAACATCGGCGCGAGCGGGCCCGGTTTGGGCTGGCCGGAGGTGAGGTCGAGCAGGCGGAGATACAGGATAAAACGGTCCTGTCCGGCGTCAATACGCGCCTGGACCTGCTCCCGGTTGAGTCCGGCGACTTCGGGAGGAATGACGCACTGGGCGAACGCGACCGCGCACACCGCGCCAGAAAGCAGCAGAAACCGACGCATGCCCATATGACGGCCAGTCCGGCGGGGGCGTTGAGTCGGGGGCTTCACAAAAAGCGGGTTATAATCCCACACACGGGGGGCAACGTATGCACGGCCTGATGATGAATTACCAGCTCACGCTCACCTCGTTGTTCGAGCGGGCTGGCCGGCTGTTTCCGACGAAAGAGATCGCGACCAAGATGCCGGACGGCGCGATGCACCGGTACACGTACGCGGATCTGTACGCCCGGACGCACCGCCTGGCGCATGTGCTCAAGAAACTGGGCGTGGCTCGGGGCGACCGGGTGGGGACGCTGTGTTGGAACTCATACCGGCACCTGGAGCTGTATTGGGCCACGCCCTGTTCCGGGGCTGTGCTGCACACGCTGAATCTGCGGCTGACGTCCGATCAACTGGCCTACATCATCAACCACGCTGGAGACCGGGTGATCTTTGTGGATTCTTCGCTGCTGCCGCTGCTCGATCCGATCCGCGACCGGATCCCTTGCGTGGAGCGTATTGTCGTGCTGGATGGCGACGGCCCGGAGGACTACGAAGCGCTGGTGGCCGCCGCGCCGGCGGCGAAGTATCCGTGGCCGGAGTTGGACGAGAACGAGGCTTCGGCGACCTGCTACACGTCGGGGACCACGGGGAATCCCAAGGGCGTCCTGTACAGCCATCGGGCGATGTACCTGCACAGCATGGCGCTCGCGTCGGTGGACAGCTTCGCCATCAGCGAGCGGGACACGCTGTTGATGGTGATCCCGATGTTTCACGCCAACGCCTGGGGATTGCCGCATGCCGCGGTGATGAACGGCGCCCGCATCGTATTCGGGGGGCGGCAGATTCAGCCGCGCGATTTGGCCGAACTGATCCAGGGCGAGGGGGCCACGCTGACGGCCGGCGTGCCGACGCTGTGGATGGGCTTGTACGCGCTGCTCGAACAGGAGAAGTACGACATTTCCTCGTTGCGGACGATTGTCGCCGCAGGGTCGGCCCTGCCGCGGCAGTTCGTCGTCGACTTCGAGCGGAAGCACGGCGTGCGGATCTCGCTGGCCTGGGGCATGACGGAGACCACGCCGATCGCCACGTTCATGCAATCGCGCTCGGACTGCGAGGGGTTGCCCGAGGATGAGTACTTCGATGTCCGATCGAGGCACGGGCTGCCGGTTCCGGGGGTGGACCTGCGGGTGGTGGACGGGGAGGGCCGGGAGGTAGCGAACGACGGGATCGCGATGGGCGAGTTGCAGGTGCGCGGGCCGTGGGTGACCAGCGGCTACCTCAGCGACCCCGATAACGCCGTGGGTTCGCGCAAGGCCGCCTCGTTCGCCGACGGCTGGTTCCGGACCGGGGATGTGGCCACCATCGACCGCTTCGGCTACATCCAGATCATGGATCGCACCAAGGACCTGGTGAAGAGCGGCGGCGAGTGGATTTCGAGCGTCGATCTGGAGAACGCCCTGATGGGGCATCCCAAGGTGGCCGAGGCGGCCGTGATCGCCGTGAACCATCCGAAGTGGATGGAGCGTCCGCTGGCGCTGGTGGCGCCGCTCGAACGGTTTCGCGACAGCATCACCAAGGACGAGCTGATCGAATTCCTGTCGGACAAAGTGGCGAAGTGGCAACTGCCGGACGATGTTGTGTTTGTTGATGCGGTTCCCAAGACCAGCGTCGGGAAGTTTAACAAGCGGGCTTTGAGGGAGAAGTTCCGGGATTACGTTTTGCCGGCCGGGCGGTGAGGTTCCGCCCGGCCGGCGAGGCGACGGCTCAATAGAGCCGAACGGCGTCGATGCCGGCGCTTTCGAGCGCGGCCTTGGCTTTGTCGATGGCGGCGGCGTCCTGATAGGGCCCCACCATCACGAAGACGCGTTCATTCGCGTTCAGCAGGATGGCCGGCAACCCACGCTGGCGCACGGTGCGAAACAAAACCAGCGCCGTGGTGGAGTTGTCGCGGGCGGCGACCTGCCAGTACTGCCCGGGCAGTGAAGACGGTTTCGGGTCCGTCTGGGCGCGGCTGGCGGGGCGGGTGGCCGCGGCGGTGTTCACGGGCGGCGGCGGAGGCGGTGGAGGAGGCGGGGGCGCCATGCGCAGTTCCGGCGAGGCGGGCCCGGGCGGCGGCGCATCGACGTCGAGCGGTTTGGGAGGCGCGGGCGGCGCCGGGATCTTGAGCGCGGCCACTGCCTTCGAGGTCCACTCGTCCGCGGTCGCGATCAGGCTGGCGCCCTCGGCCGCGGTATCCGCCATCGACGCCTTGAGACGGTACAGCAGGTTCAGGTAAGCCATCGCGTCGCCGTAGGCCGGATCGATTTCGAGCGCGCGCCGGAGCGCGTTCATTCCTTCGGTCACATTCGGCTGGTATTGATCGCGCAACTGCGCGCGGACGGCGGCGTCGGCGAGGAAATAGTCCTCCGGACGGGCGCCCGCCTTCTCCTTGGCGCGCTGGAATTCGGGGAAGACGACGGCCCAGTTGGTGACGCCGAGCGTATACAGACCGGTCTTGTCGCGCGGATCCAGGTTTGCGAGCTTGGTGGCGTAGTCGCGGGCTTCCGCGGGTTTGCGGGTCTGCATTCCGATGGTCACCATGCCTTCAAGGGCCTGGCGGTTGCTCGAATCGGCCGCGAGCACGTCGAGATATTGCTGGCGCGCCCGGGCCACCAGCGGACTGTCGGGTTCCATCTTGTTGTTCCGAAAGTACTGGCTGAGAAGGGTGTTGGCGAGCAACAGCCGGGCCTTCGGATTCGAGGGCTCAAGCGATACGGCGTGATCGAAGTGATCGGCGGCGCTGGCGAAGTCGCCGGCGTTGTAGGCGGCCTCCGCCGCCTTCATTTCGTTGTAGCCTCGCCCTTGCGCCCGTGCGGGCAACGCGAGACCCGAGGCCAGGACGGCGCAGACGGCGAGCGTAGCAAGGCCCGCCGCCAGCAGCAATCTGGCCCGGCGGGTGTAGGCGGCGGGGCGCTCAAGCAGGCGCCGGACGCGCTCTTCCAGCGCGTTTCCATCGAAGACGCCCAGCGTGTAGCCGGGGTTCATGAGGCCGCTCATGGTTCCCGCGATGTTCACGATGGAGCGGGCGTAGATGTTGGCGTCCATGACTCGTTCGGTCACCAGTTCGTCGCAGGCCATCTCACGAGTGCGCTCGATTTCGCGACGCATCAGCCAGGCGGCGGGGTGGAACGAGATGGGCAGGTACAGGAACTCGTACAGCAGGCTGGAGGCGAAATCGCCCCTGGCGATGTGCGCGAGTTCGTGGCCAATGGCGGTGGAGAGCACGTCGTCCGGAGCGCCGACGAATAGTGAATCGGGTAAGATGACGAGCGGACGGCGGATGCCGGCGGTTACTGGTCCAGGGATGGTGCTGGAGGACCGGAGTTCGGCGTGCGAGACGCCCAACGCCTCCGCGCAACGAGTCCATACTCGCCGCACGGCGGGGGTGGCGGCGCGGGCTTCCGATGAACGGCGAATACGGGAGGTACGGATCCAGGCTCGGGCGAGCAGCGCGCCGCGGAATGCGACGAAGCCCGCGTAGAGCCAGAGCAGCACGTAGGCGAAATTCTGCGGGAACAGGACGATGGGGCTGGCCGCCACGCGGACCGGGGCCGCGACGGCGGGTTGAGGCGCGGGCGAGGTGCGGGCGGGCGCGACGGTGAGATCGGCCGGGATGGTCAGGCGGACGGGCTCCGAGCGGCGAATGGAGCGCACGCTGGCGAGCGGCAACAGCAATGACGCGACCAGCGCCGCCACGCAGATCACGTGACGGTGCCAGGCGGGACCGCGACGGGTCAGCCAGCGAGCCAGCAGCGCGATCGCGGCGATAATCGGGATCTGCCAAAGCGAGTTCAGCAGGAACGTGAGCAGGTAGCGGCTAACGAGTTCCATCGGGGTCTTCCTCCGTTTGCTCGACGAGTTTCTGCAGGCGAGCCAGGTTTTCGGACGTCAGTTTGTGGGTTTCAACGAGGTTCAGCACAAGGCTGTCGGCCGAGCCGGCGAAGAAGCGATCGAGCATGTCGCCGACAGCCTTCTGAATCGCCGTCTGGCGGCTGAGCACGGGGCTGTACAGGTAGGCGCGGTCCTTGAGCTTGCGCTTCACCTTGCCTTTGCGGTGCAGCACGTTGAGCATGGTCTGGACGGTGGTGTAGGCGAGCGACCGGCCGTCCAGTTTCGCCTGTACGGTTTGGACGTTGGCGGTCCCGGTTTCCCACAGCACCTGCATGATTTCGAATTCGAGCGGCGTGAGTTGCTCCGCCGCCGCGGCGTTCCTACGTCTGGGCACCTGTCCTCCTAAACAATTAGGAGTTTACGGCTGGGCGCGGCCCGTGTCAACTAAAATTTTAGGAGACTTTGGGCCGGCAGATTAGGCGAGGAACAGCACCATGGCGGGCGTGCCGACGGGGGTGTACTGGCCGGTGAAGGTCAACGCTCCGGTGGCCTGATTGACGCGGAAGCAGGCCACGGCGTCTCCTCTTTGATTGCAGCTATAGAGGAACTTCCCGCTGGGATCGATGGTGAAGCTGCGGGGATAATCGCCGCGCGTCCATTCTTCGCCGGCCAAGGTGAGGGTCCCGTTGGGGGCGATGGCGAACCAGGCGATGGTGTCGTGCAGGCGGTTGGCGGCGTAGACGAAACGGGCGTCCTTCGAGATGGCGATTTCGGAGGTGAAGTTGGTTCCCGCAAAGCCCTTGGGCAGAGTGGACAGCGTCTGACGCGGGCTGAGGCGGCCGTTGGCGGAGTCGTAATCGAACAGGACGAGCGTCGAGGCTTCCTCCTGCAACGAGTAGAACCACTTGCCGTTCGGATGGAACGCGAAGTGGCGGGGACCGTCGCCGGGGGGCAGGGAGACCGAGGGCGGATCGTTGGGAATCAACTGGCCGGCGGCTTCGTCGAAGCGCCAGATCAGGAGCCGGTCGAGGCCAAGGTCGGCGGATATGACGAATTTGCCGGATGCGTCGGATTCGATCATGTGGGCGTGCGAGCGCTCGTGTCCGCTGATGGCGAAACTGCCCGCCGGGGCGCTAGAGGCGTGGGCGGGCCCCGGGGTTCCCGCGACCGCGTGGACGTCGCTGGCGGGAGCGAGCCGGCCCTGGTCGACGATGGGGAGGACGGACACCGTGCCGCCGTGATAATTGGCCGCGAGCACATGCCTGCCCGCCGGGTGCACGCTGATGTGGCAGGGCCCGGCGCCGCGCGAACTCTGGGTGTTCAGCAGCGTCAAACGGCCGGTGGCCCGCTCCACGGAGTAGGCGCTGACGGAGCCCGACGCGGCCCCTTCATAAGACGCGGTTTCATTCGCGGTGTACAGGCGGGTGCGGGACGCGTTGAAGGCGAGCCAGGAGGGATTCCCTCCGTTGGGAAACAGATCGATCTGCTTGAGCGCGCCGGTGGCGCGGTTCATCTCAAACAGGTAGACGCCGCCGCCGCGACCCTGGCTGCCTTCCGGACCTTGAGGGGAGCTGTAACTGGCGACGTAGAGGAGTTGACGGTCCTCCTTCTGTTGGGCGTGAAGGCGTCCTGACGCGGCCAGGAGGCCGGCTTGCTTCAATAAGTCACGTCTCGAAGTAAGAGGCATTGTTATTCCGATATTCTGAAACTCATCCCGGCGAAGCTAACTACGCTCTGCTCGTCGATGTTCCATTGCTGGTACTTATGCAGTTGGCCGCGCAGGCCCGGCACTGTCTTGAGGAACGTATAGAGCGGCGACGAACCGCACCACTTGAGGTCGTCCTGGCGTTGTTGAACCTGACTCCAGAAGCCGCCCGCGTCGGAGGCGTTGACACGGTCGATCCGGGCGTGGTCGCGCTCGGCCACTTCGGACATTTCGCCGTGGTCGGCAAGGGCGGCGAAACGGTCGCCATAGCGGCGTCCCATGTGGGCCATGTCGATGCCGAGCACGTACAGCAAACGCCCGCTTTCGCGCGCCGCGATGTCGCCGAAGACGTCGAAGAAGGCGGCGACGTCGACGTTGTCCTCAGGCATGCCGCCCCGATAAATGCTGCGGGCGAAGGACCCGCACAATACCGGGACGATTCGGACGCGGGCGCCGAACAGGTGTTGCAGGAAGATGACCTGGAACTCGATGGAGTGCTCGAAGGAGTGGCAGTAATCCTCCATTTTGACTGACTTCGGAGCGCGACGCTCTAACTCATCCACGAGCGCCACGTCGGTGAGAGCTGTTCCGTAGGGAGTTACGAAGGGCTTTCGAGTTAGGCCGAAGCGGTCCGGCTCGCCGTAGTGAGACGTCCCCAGGATGACGAAGGTCCGCTCGGCGTGTTCGGGAGACAGGGCGTCATAGCCGGCCTTGTAGCATTCCCATCCGCCGAATGGACTTACATGCGGGGCGGCGATTCCCACCAGACCGTCGGGAGCGTGGGGCGTTCCGCGGCCCAGGTAGTTGTTCAGCGTGCCGCGCAGTTCGTCCTCCGATTCGGGATAGGCGCTGCCGGCATGGGAAGCGGCGCGTTCGGGCGCCAACGCGAAGTCGCGCTCGCATTCCTCGCGCATGCGTTCGAATGTGCCGTCCAGCAGGAAGCCGGCGGCGCTGAGGGTGGAGATGAGATGCTCCTGCAACTCCCCGACATCGAGATCTCCGGTCGCGTCGACCAGCGCCTTGCGCAGTTCGAGCTCCGTCTGTTCGCCATCGAAGCACTCCAGGCAGGCCACCAATGGAGGAGGCACGATCAGGGTCGAATCCGAATACTGGTAGGGATCCCGAATCAGCAAGCCGGGGCGTTCGGGGACGGGCGAGGGACGGAAATCCAACTCCATCCGAATTCGCGGGAGTGTCTTGGCCACACAACCAGCATACTGTTCGCGAGTTTCGGCCGTCGGATGCTATGCTCTCGTCACAGGACAAATTTGCGTGCGTAATGGCAGACTCGCGTTGATCGCGGCGGCGGCCGCTTTCGTAATGTGTGCGCAGGATGGAGCGGCGGTGAGCGGCCGTATTGTGGATGCGCGGGGCGGAGCGCCGCTTGCCCGGGTGCGGGCACGGGTGTTGGGCACGGAATTGGAGGCGCGCTCCGACGCACAGGGGCGCTTCCTGCTGTCGCCGGTTCCGCCGGGCGAGCATGTGCTGCAGGTGGAAACGGTCGGCTACCGGTTGGTGAAACAGCCCTTCTCCATCCGGGACCAGAAGACGGTGGAGTTCGACATCAAGCTGAGTCCGGAGACGTCACAGCGGTTGGACACGGTGGAGGTGAAGGCGGACATCTTCGACACCGCGGACGCGACGAACGCCAATGGCGAACTTACATTGACCGGAGCGGAGATCAAGAATCTGGGCACGGTGATGCTGGATGATCCTATCCGCGCGGTGCAGGCGCTGCCGGGAGTGGCGGCCAATAACGACTACCAGAGCCGGTTCACCGTGCATGGCGCGGGGTTCGAACATATCGGCCTGTATCTGGACGATGTGTTGATGCATTCGCCCTTCCACGCCATCTCCGGCGAAGGCGACGGTTCATTGGCGATGGTGAACGGCGAGATGGTGAGCGACATGGCGCTGCTGGTGAACGCGCCTCCGGTGGAATACTCCGACCGGACCGCAGGGTTTCTGGTGGTGCGCACGCGGGAGGGCAGCCGCACGAAACCGAGCTTCCGGATCGCGGGAGGCGTCGCCGGATCGAGCGCGCTGGGGGAGGGCCCGTTGGCGCATGGGCGCGGGTCGTGGATCGTCGCGGCGCGGAAGAGCTATGTGCAATATCTGCTGAGCCGCCTGAGCACGGACAACGCCCTGGCGTTGGGATTCACCGATTACCAGGGGAAGGTGGCGTATGCGCTGACCGACCGCCAGAATGTCAGCCTGTTTGTCCTGGACGGGGTTACGGACCTGGATCGAAGCTCCGCTCGCAGCCGGTCGGGCGTCAATGCGCTGATCGGCGGCCGCACGCGCAGCACGCTGGTGAAAGCGAACTGGCAGGACACGGTGACGCCGAAGCTGCTGCTGAACGTGACCGGGGCGTTCATCCGAGAGCGTACGTCGACTTCGAACAAGTTCGACCTGCCCATTGAGGCCGGGTTCTATGGGGAGTGGACGGGGGCCGCTTCGGCGGTTTACCAGTTCAAGGGAGCGAATGCGTTTCAGGCCGGTTGGGACGCCCGCCGCCTTCGCGATGACGGCGCTTCGCTGTACTATCTGAACGACCAATTTCATGTGCGCCAGCAGGACGCCCATCGAGGGACCGCGCTGCGGCAGGGCGGGTATGCCGGCGAAACCTGGAGCGCGCTCAAGGGGCGCATCCACGGCGCGGTGGGTGTCCGGTGGGACGGGCATGAGTCGTATCACACGACGCCGACTTCTCCGCAGGCGTCGGCCGCCTTCCGCCTGCCGCTGGGGCCCGAGTTACAGTTCGGTTGGGGACAGTACGTGCAGTTTCCCGAGTTGGCGCAGATAACGTCGCCGATGGGCGGGGCGCGACTCGCGCCGGAGCGGGCGAATCACTATAGCGTCGCGGTGGAGCAGCGCGCGGGCGGCGATTCGCGGATTCGGGTCGAAGCGTGGAATCGCGACGACAGGGACAGGATCAGTCAACCGCTGCTCGATCCGCGGCTGATCAATAACCAGGTGACGCTGGGAACGAATGTGAATTACTACAACTCGACGCGCGGTTACTCGCGTGGCGTAACGGTTCTGGCGCAGCGGCGTTCGGCGAACCGATTGAGCGGCTGGGTTTCCTATACGCTCGGCTATGCGCGGGAGCGCGACTCGATGGCCGGCGCTTCCTACTGGTCAATCCACGATCAGCGCCATATCGCCAATGTCTATCTGAGCTATCGTCTGACGTCGAGCCTGAATCTGAGCGGGCGCTGGAGTTATGGCAGCGGGGAGCCGATTCCGGGGTATCTCAAGTCGCGTTCCGGGCTGTACTACCTGGCGCCCACTCGCAATGACCTGCGCCTGCCGTCGTATCAGCGGGCCGATCTGCGGGTGAATAAGTCGTTCACGTACGATCGCTGGAAGTTGACGCTGTATGGCGAGGTGATCAACGTGACGAATCACCGCAATATGCGGTTTGTCAGTTTCGACGGCGTCAACTCATCGACGCAGCGGGCTTCACTCACCATCGACCGTGTGTTTCCGATCCTGCCGGTGGCGGGCGTGACCTTGGAATTCTAGAGCATCGAACGCCGTACCCGGAAATAACACCGTTCTCTGGCTGATTGTTGCGTTTCTCTCGAACGCGGCACTTGACAACATTTCGAAACTTGTTACTGGAAACGGTGAGAAATGTTGAGTCAAGTCGCGCAGTTTCTGGTAAGCTAGCCTGGAATTCAGATATTGGGGTCTGAATTAGCGCTTGGGTTCCCCGCAGATCAGGAGCGCATTTCGTTGTCCATATCGAGCGCGCCTGTTCCGCGTCCCGACCGCCATTTCGGCCCTTGGGAACTGAAAGGAGCAGTATGGGCGAAGGTCTTCCTCCCCTTGCCCAAACGGCTTATTGGTCAATACCGGGAACGTGGGTGTTTCTGGCGGCGCACATCACCGGCCTTCTGTGCTTCGCCTTCATCGCTTACAAGCGCTTGACGCCTCTGCTGGGCGCCGCGGCGGATATCCGATTTGACCGGCCTTTGGAGCGCATTGGGCGCCTGGCGAAGTACTGGTTGGCGCAGTGGAAGCACCCGCGCTATCTGGGCACGGGCGTTCTCCACATCTTTCTTTTCGCCGGCTTCCTGATTCTCATCACCCGCGCGTTCGTGATGTTCTTTCTCGGTTTCGCGGGGCCCGTGCATGTGAACGGGATGCTGGCGAACGCCTACATATATCTCACCAACTACGCGGCCACCATCGTTGTGGGCTGCGTGGCGATTTTCATCTTCCGGCGGCTGGTGATGCTGCCGGCGCGGTATGCCGTGCCTCCGGATCGCGGCAAACCCGACACGGCGATGGCGGTGTTCCTGATCTCGCAGATCGGCACACTGATGGTCGCCGACAGTTGCTTTGAGGCTGCGCACCTGGCGGCTCCGCTGGCGCCGTTCTCGCTGCCCTGGATGATTCAGAACGCTCTGCGGGGCAGTTCCCAGGCGACGCTGGTGGGCGTCTACCAGTGGACCTACCTGCTCTATGTGGTGACCTTCTACGTGCTGCTGAACTTCCGGCCGTTCGGAATGGAGTTCCACGTCATCACCTCCGTGTTCAGCGTGTACTTCGGGAGACTGGACAAAGGGACCGTCAAGCCGGTGCGCTACGGAGTGGACGAGGCGCAGTTGGAGCAACTCTCCTCGCTGGGCGTCAAGAAGATCACCGACTTCACCTGGAAGCACATTCTCGACTTCTATTCGTGCGCCGATTGCGGCAGATGCTCGGACAACTGTCCCGCCGTGGCGGCTGGGCGCGCGCTGTCGCCACGCTTCATCACCACCAAGGGCCGTGACTACGTGTTCCATTCGCATCCGGTGATTGGCGCGCAGAACAATGGCCATGCGCTGGTGGGGCACGTGTACTCGGAAGACGAGATCTGGGGCTGCACCACGTGCGGCGCCTGCGAAGAAGAGTGCCCGCTGTTGATCGAGTACATCGATAAGATCGTCGATCTTCGGCGCGGGCTGGTGGATGACGGCGCCGTTCCGCAGACGCTGCAGAAGCCGCTGAAGGCGCTTGAGAGCCGCGGGAATCCCTACGGAAAGATGGAGAAGAAGCGCGCCGACTGGACCAAGGCCGCCGACTTTCAGTCGTCCTGCAGAGTGCCGACGCTGACCGGCGCCGAGCCCGCCGAGACGCTGTACTTTGTCGACAGCATCACCTCCTACGACGACCGCATGCAGGGCGTCGCGCGATCGACCGCGCGCCTGCTTGTCCGGGTGAACGCGAACTTCGGCATCCTTGGGGCCGCGGAAAAAGACAGCGGCCACGAGGTGCGCCGATTCGGCGAGGAATACCTGTACATGGCCCTGCGCGATCACAACACGGAGGCCATCCGGAGGACAGGCGTCAGACGGATTGTGACGTCGGATCCGCATGCCTACAACGCGCTGAAGAACGATTACACGGGTTTGCCCCCGGTGGAGCACATCAGCGAGACGCTGGCGGCGCAGGTGCGCAAGGGCGCGGTCCGTTTCAAGCCGGTGGAAGACCGGGAGGCGGTCTACGTCTATCACGACCCCTGTTATCTGGGCCGGCACAACGGGCTGTATGACGCGCCCCGCATGGTGCTCGACGCGATACCCGGGCTGAAGCGCGTGGAGATGCAGCGCTCGCGAGACCGGTCGTTCTGCTGCGGCGGGGGCGGGTTGATGCTGTTCTGCGAGCACAAGGAAGAAGAGCGGGTGGGCGTGCTGCGCGCGCGGATGGCTGCCGAGTGCGGCGCCAACACGATCGTCACGGCGTGTCCGTACTGCATGGTGAATCTGGAAGACGCCATCAAGGTCGCGGGGCTTGAAGGCAAGATGTCCGTCATCGATCTCGCGGAGTTGGCCGACCGGCAGATCGCTCGTGGTTCGGAAGGCGCGGAGAATCTGGAGTATTCAGGAGGCGGGGTTTGGAAATCTTAGTGTGTGTCAAGAGGGTTCCCGATCTTTCGGAGAACGAGTTGGAGCTGAACGGGTCCGACATTGAGCGCGACGGCCTGGTCTATTCGGTGAACGAGCCGGATAACTACGCGGTGGAAGAAGCGCTCCGCATGGTTCAGGACTCGGGCGGGCATGTGACGGTGGCGACCGTGGGCGGATCGGACGACGAGGAAGTGCTGCGCCGTGAGATGGCGATGGGCGCCAACACGGGCGTGCTGCTCTCCGACGACGCCTTCGAGGGCTCGGACGGCCGCGGCGTGGCCACCATCCTGAAGGCCTACGTTCAGAAGAACAACTTCGACCTGATCCTGACCGGGGTGGAAGCCGATGACGGCGCGGCCCAGGTGGGCGGAATGCTGGCCGCGATGCTCGATTATCCATTCGCCTCGCTGGTGACTTCGATTGAGCAGAACGGCGGCAAGACGATCAAGATCAGCCGCGAAATCGAAGGCGGCGCCAAAGAGCTGAATGAAATCGATCTGCCCTGCGTGCTCTCGATCCAGACCGGCATCAACGAACCGCGTTACGTCGGAATGCGCGGTCTGAAGCAGGTGGCCTCCCGAGAGATTCCCGAGTACGACGCCGCGGCGCTTGGAGTGGCGGGCGTCGGCGCGGCGGGCGCCAAGGTGACGCGGCTCGACTACTTCCTGCCGCCGGCCGGCGCGGGCGCCGAGATGCTGGGCGGGGATCGGGACGAAAACATCGCCCGCGTGATTGAGCTGCTGAAGGCGAAGGGGGGAGTTAGCTAATGGCTCGGATATTTGCGTACGTTCCTCATGCGGGTGGAGTCGCCGACGAAGCCGCGGCCGAGTTGCTCACCGCCGCCGCGAAGATCGACGCCGGCGCGGCGCCCGTCGCGATCCTGACCGGTTCGGGACCGGAGCTCGACCAGGCCGCGGAGAGCCTGAAACCGCTTTACTCCGAGATATGGAAAGTCTCCGCCGAGGCGCTCGCGCAACCGAACGCCGAGGTGGTCCGCAAGGCGTTGATCGAAGTCATTCCCGCCGGCTCGATCGTGCTGGTTCCGCACAGCCACTTCGGATGGGACCTGTCGCCTGGACTCTCGATCAAACTGAACGCCGCTTATCTGCCTGACGTGCTCGACATCGTGGCGGTGGGAGGCGGCTCGCTGACCGCCGTGCGCACGGAATTCGGCGGACAGATCAGCGTGCATGTTCGCTGCGACATTTCGACCGGCGTGGTGATCAACACCCGTCCTGGCGCCTTCGCGGCGGCGGCCCCGTCGGCGAGCGGCGCGGTGGTGGACAAGCCCATCACGAGCGATCTGACGTCCGGGCGCCGCTACCTTCAGACCATCGAGGCCGAAGGCGGCGACGTGGATATCACCAAACAGAACGTGCTGGTTTCGATCGGCCGCGGCATTCAGGAGGCCGACAACATCGAAATCGCGCAGGAGCTGGCTGACGCGCTGGGCTGCGCGGTGAGTTGCTCGCGCCCGGTGGTGGACGCGAAGTGGCTCGATAAGTCGCGCCAGATCGGGTCGTCGGGAAAAACGGTGAAACCCAAGGTGTACCTGGCGCTGGGCATCAGCGGATCCTTCCAGCATCTGGCGGGACTCAAGGGCAATCCGTTCATCATCGCCGTCAACAAGAATTCGAAGGCGCCGATTTTCCGCGTGGCGCAGGTCGGCATCGTCGATGACATTCTCGAGTTCATGCCGGCGCTGACCGAGCGGGTCCGCCAACAGGGTTCGATGGCGCAAGGAGCCGGCCGATGATCACCGTCAAGACACTGAACCTCAGCATCAAGTCGCTGCGGGATTTCGCGAAGAAAAAGCTGACCGATGAGGTGTTGATCGACCTCGACCACAAGGATGAGTGTCCGCTGAAGCTGGTGCGCACACTGTGCGACCCCGACCAGATCGGCATCCAGTTGCTGTTCGTTCCCGAAGACTGCGGCGGGTTCGGCGGCGGCGCTTTCGACGTCTATCGCATCTGCGAGGAAATGGCTCGCATGGACCTGGGCGTCGCGACCAGCGTGCTGGCGACCTTCCTTGGCAGCGACCCGATCCACGTCGGCGGCACTCCCGAGCAGAAGAAGAAGTGGCTGTCGAAGATCGCCGACGAAGGCATTCTGTTCGCCTATGGCGCGACCGAGCCCAACGCGGGCAGCGACCTGGGCGCGCTCGAAACCATCGCCGAGCGCGTGATGGAAGACGACAAGATCGTCGGCTACAAAATCAGCGGCGCAAAGCAGTGGATCTCCAACGGCGGCATCGCCGACGCCTACACGATTCTCGCCAATACGCCGGGTGGTCCGAGCTGGTTCGTGCTCCCGAAGGGGCAGCCTGGCTTCGCCTACGACACGCCGGAAAACAAGCACGGCATCCGTCTCAGCAACACCGCGGCGCTGGCGCTGAACGCCGTCTATGTGCCCGTCGAGGAGCTGATCGGCCTGGTCGAAGGCCAGGGGTTGTTGCAAGCGCAGGCCGTGTTCGGCTACACGCGACTGATGGTGGCGGCGTTCGGCCTGGGCGCCGGCTGGGCGGCGCTCGATCGCGCGATTCCCTACTCGACCAAGCGCCTGCAGGGCGGCGCTCCGCTGTCGGAAAAACAAGGCTACGTGCACAAGCTGATCGTGCCGAACGCCGCGCGGCTTGAAGCCGGGCGCGCCTATGTCGAGGAGACGGCCGAGCGCATCGACGCGGGCGAGGGAAGCCTGAACACCGAGGGCGCCATCGCCAAGTACATGTGCACGGAGGCCGGCAACACCGCCGCCGAAGCGAGCATCCAGGCTCTTGGCGGCAACGGCTACACGCACGAATACATGGTGGAGAAGATCAAGCGCGACGTGCGGATCACCACGATCTACGAAGGCACCTCCGAGATCATGGAGATGACCATCAGCCGCGATCGCTGGCAATTCCATCTGAAGACGCGCGGCCGCCACTATCACGACATGGCGGCGCAGTCGGAGGCGTTGCACGCCAAGCATCCGGAGGTGGGCGCCGGCGCGGCGGCGCTGGCGCTGCACGCGCTGGCCGAAGTGCTGGAGAAGTGCCGCACCGCGCGGCTCACGCGCTTCCAGCACATCCTGCTGCGCGTGGGCGAACTGATCGCCTGGGCGGAGTCCTCCGCGGTGCTCGCCAAGCGCGCGGCGCGGGCCGCCGAAGGCAAGCTCAGCGATAAGACCAATCTGCGGAACTTCGACGCCGCGGCGCTGGCCGCCATCAGCCGGGTCTTCGCGCGGGAAGCCGCGATGAAGATCGCGCTCGACGGAATGAGGTGGGTGATCGGGGCGGGCGGGTTGGCCGACGCCGAAATACCCGCGTTTGAAACAGCTTGTGGAGTCCCGGCCATTCAACGTGCGCAGGCCGGTTTGATTCAGGACATGGATTACGTGGCGGACGTGCTGTATGCCCGCACCGCCAAGCGGACGGGCGCCGCCGCCTAGAGCAAGGTTGCAGCTGGAGTCTCTTTAAATGGAAAGCACTGCCGATAGAGCCATCGCCATTGTCGGAACGGGAGCCGTCCTACCGGACGCGCGCAACGTGGCCGAGTTCTGGAACAACGTGAAGACCGGACGGTACAGCATCACCGACACGCCGGCCAATCGCTGGTCCATTGCGCACTACTACGATCCTGACCACTCCGCCCCGGATAAGACCTATTCAAAGATCGGCGGTTGGGTGAAGGAGTTCCCCTGGGACCCCGCCGCCTGGAAGCTGCCCATTCCGCCGAAGGTGGCCGATGCGATGGACGATGGCCAGAAGTGGGCGATCGCCTGCACCTATGAGGCGCTCGCCGATTATGGATACCCGAAGCGTTCGCTGAACCTGGATCGCGCGGCGGTGATTCTCGGCAATGCGATGGGCGGCGAGAAGCACTACCTCACCTCGCTCCGCGTGTTCTTCCCTGAATACGCGGCGGAGCTGGAGCAGACGGAGTCCTTCATGACTCTGCCGGAATCGCTGCGTCGCGACATCAGGGCGCAACTCCACGACCGTATGTCGCGCAGGATCCCGGGCATCACCGAAGACACGATGCCCGGCGAGTTGGCCAACTGCATCGCGGGCCGCATCGCGAACGTGTTTAACTGTCACGGCCCGAACTTCACCACCGACGCGGCCTGCGCGTCGGCGATGGCCGCCATCAGCGCGGCCACCGAAGGGCTGACCGAGCACTACTACGACGTCGCCATCACCGGCGGGATCGACCGCAACATGGGCGCGCCGTCGTTTGTGAAATTCTGCAAGATCGGCGCGCTGTCGGCCACCGGCACGCGGCCCTACGCCGAGGGCGCCGACGGCTTCGTGATGGGCGAAGGCGCGGCGGTGTTCGTGATGAAGCGGCTGGCCGACGCCGAACGCGACGGCGACCGCATCTACGCGGTGCTGCGCGGCATCGGCGGGGCGAGCGACGGCCGCGGCAAAGGCATTACGGCGCCGAACCCGGCCGGTCAGAAGATCTGCGTCGAACGCGCGTGGGAAGCCGCGGGACTCGACCCTTCCACGGCCACGCTGATCGAAGGACACGGAACGTCGACCACCGTCGGCGACTATGTCGAAGCCACCGCGCTCAGCGAAGTTCTGGCGGCGCACAACGCAAAGCCGCATTCGATCGCGTTGGGATCGGTGAAGTCGAACATCGGGCATTTGAAGGGGTCGGCCGGCGCCGCTGGTTTCCTGAAGGCGACGCTGGCGATTCGCGATAAAGTGATGCCGCCCAGCATCCACTGCGAAAAGCGGAATCCCAATGTGGATTTTGCGAACTCGGCGCTGTACGTCAACACCGAGCTCCGGGAATGGACCGCGAAGTCGGAAGGAGTCCGGCGCGCGGCGGTGAGCGCGTTCGGCTTTGGCGGCACAAATTTCCACGCCGTGCTTGAAGAGTACGTGCCGGGACGCCTGAAGAGCGCCAACGGAAACGGGAAGGTGTCGGTGGCGGTGAATGGCGGGACGCACCCCGCGCCCGTCGCGGCCCCGACGGCGCAAGCGGCCCACAGCGCGAAGCCCCCGCTGCGGGGAGCGCTGGTGATCGGCGCCGCCACGAAGGCCGAACTGGCCTCCCGGCTGAGCGCTGTGAACAGCGCCGCGCAGGCGGGCAAAGCGCCCGCGCCCTCCGCGCCGAAGGAAGCGGAGCTGAAGGCGGCCGAGCGGATCGCCATCGACTATGGCGACGCGGCCGAACTCGCGGACAAATCCGCCAAGGCGCTGAAGGCGCTCGCCGCGGACCAGCCGCTGCTGTGGAAGGCGCTGCGGTCGCAGGGCGTGTTCCGAGGTTCGGGCGCTCCGGGCAAGATCGCGTTTCTCTACACCGGCCAGGGCTCTCAATACGTCAACATGATGAAGTCTTTTCGAGCCGCCGAACCGCTGGTGGCCGAAACGTTCGCCGAAGCCGACCGCGTGCTGAGCCACCTGCTGGGCAAGCCTCTCAGCGACTTCATCTTCGTCAACTCGCAGGATCCGGCGGCTCTGGCCAAGGCCGAAAACGACCTTCGCCAGACCGCCATCACACAACCCGCCGTGCTCGCCACCGATATCTCGCTGACCAAGTTGATGGCGTCCTATGGCGTCAAGCCCGACATGGTGATGGGTCACAGCCTGGGCGAATACGGAGCGCTGGTGGCGGCTGGCTGTCTGCCGTTCGAGGACGCGCTCGAAGCGGTCAGCGCGCGCGGCCGCGAGATGACGCGCGTATCAATGAAGGACAACGGCAAAATGGCCGCGGTGTTTGCGCCGATCAAGGCGATCGAGGAGGTCATCTCCAAGGTCGACGGCTATGTCGTAATCGCCAATATCAATAGCAATCAGCAGGCCGTGGTGGGAGGCGAATCGCCCGCCGTGGAAGCCGCTGTGAAGCGTCTGAAGGAAGCTGGCTATGAGGCCGTGTTGCTGTCGGTGAGCCATGCGTTCCACACGTCGATCGTGGCGCCGGCGAGCGAGCCGCTGCGCAACATGTTGATGCGCCTTCGCCTGACGACCCCGAAGCTGCCCATCATTGCGAATGTGAACGGGGAGTTCTACCCCACCGACAACAAGCCCGCAATGCTGGACATCCTGGCGCAGCAGGTCGCCGCGCCGGTCCAGTTCGTCAAAGGCCTTGAGACGTTGTACAACGCCGGCGCCCGCATCTTCTGCGAAATGGGGCCGAAGAAGGCGTTGCAGGGTTTCGCCGATGAGGTGCTGGGAGATCGGCCCGGCGTGCTCTCGCTGTTTTCGAACCATCCGAAGATCGGCGATGTCGTGGCGTTCAACCAGGCGCTGTGCGGCATGTATGCGAGCGGCATCGGCGCCGCCGCCTCGGAGGAAAAGCCCGCCGTCATCGCCGAAGCGCACCTGATGACCAAGTCCGTGCAGCATGCGGAGCTGGCGCAGCACCTGCAATCAAGCGTCTCTCCGTCTTCCACGATGCTCGGCGGCAATCAATACGAAACGCTCGGCCGGATGATGGCCGAGGTCTTTGAACGAGCAGGCCAGATGATGAGCCGGGGCGGCGCCGCGCCCGTCACTGAACCCCCAGTGGTCACCGGCGCCGGCCTCGGCCTTCCGGGCACCGAACGCGTCTTCGACGACCGCAATCTTCGCCGCATCCTGAACGGCGAGCAACTCATTGGCCCGATGCCCGACCGGTACCGCCGTGCGATTCTCGATAAGCACATCACGCGCCTGGTGAAGTCGGACAGAGGCGGTCCTACGTTTGAGACGATCGACGACGTCAAGGACGTGATCAAGCTTGCGGGCCGCGGCGGCGACTTCAATCTGGAACGCGACTTCGGCGTTCCGGCCGACCGCGTTGCGGCCCTCGACCGCGTCACGCGACTGGCCATCGGCGCCGGCCTGGAGGCGATGTGCGACGCCGGCATCCCGCTGGTGATGCGTTACAAGACCACCACCACCGGCACGCAGTTGCCCAGCCGTTGGGGACTGCCCGACGCGCTGCGCGACGACACCGGCATCATCTTCGCCTCGGCGTTTCCCGGCTACAACGCCTACGCCGACGAGATGGGCCGCTACTACGCCGACAAAGCGCGGCGCGAACAGCTCGAGATGATCGAGATTCTGCGCGCTCGCGTCGAGGCCCGCTCGCCGCTGGCGATGGAACTCGACCGCAAGCGCGATGAGCTGCGGCGCGCCATCGAAGCCGAGCCGTACGCCTTCGACCGCCGCTTCATCCTGAAGGTTCTGCCGATGGGCCACTCGCAGTTCGCCGAACTGATCGGCGCGCGCGGGCCGAACGCGCAGATCAACACCGCATGCGCCAGCACGACGAGCGCCGTGTCGGTGGCCAACGATTGGATCCGCACCGGCCGCTGCCGTCGCGTCATCCTGGTATCGGGCGACGACATCACGCACGACCAGATGGTGGAATGGTTCGGCGCGGGCTTCCTCGCCACTGGCGCCGCCGCCACCGACGCGGTGGTGGAAGAAGCCGCCACGCCGTTTGACCGTCGCCGGCACGGCATGATCATGGGCATGGGCGCCGCCGCCATGGTGGTGGAGAGCGTCGAAGCAGCCCGCGAGCGCGGCGTCCGGCCGATCTGCCGGGTGCTGAACTCGATCACCGCCAACAGCGCCTATCACGGAACGCGGTTGGACGTCGACCACATCTGCGGTTTGATGGAGCAACTGGTGGCCGGGGCCGAAGCCCGCGGCGCCGTGTCCCGCCGGCAGATGGCCGAACGCCTGGTCTTCGTTTCGCATGAAACCTACACGCCCGCTCGCGGCGGCAGCGCCGCGGCGGAGATCCACGCGCTACGCCGCGTGTTCGGCGACGCCGCCGATCGCATTGTGATCGCCAACACCAAGGGGCTCACGGGTCACGCCATGGGCGCCGGCATTGAGGACGTCATCGCCATCCGCGCGCTCGAGACCGGATGCGTGCCGCCCGTGCCGAATTTCAAGGAAGTAGATCCGGAACTCGGCCAATTGAACCTGTCGAAGGGCGGAGTGTATCCGGTTGAGTACTCGTTGCGCCTGGGCGCCGGATTCGGCTCGCAGATCGCGATGACGCTGATGCAGTGGACGCCGGGTGCGGACCAGAAGCGTCCGGTTCCGGAAGCCATCGGCTACGCGGGCCGCATCACCGATCCGTCCGCGTGGGACAACTGGCTGGCCAAGGTGGCTGGGCGCACGGCCGCTGAGCTGGAAGTTGTGAATCGCACGTTGCGCGTCCGCGACGCGGCTGGAAGCCGTCTGTCGATGGCGGCGGCCGCTGGCGCGCCCGCGCCGGCTCCGGTTCGCTACGCCGCGCCTCCGCCGGCTCCTCCGAAACCTGAGCCAGCGCCCGCTCCCGCCGCGCCGAAACCGGCTGTGGCCGCGGCGCCCGCTCCCGCGTTGGACCCCGTGCAGGAGCGCGTGCTCGGCGTGGTCGCCGAAAAGACCGGGTATCCGAAAGACATGCTGGCGCTCGACCTGGACCTCGAGGCCGACCTCGGCATCGACACCGTGAAGCAGGCGGAAGTCTTCGCGGCCATTCGCGAGGCGTACGGCATCGCGCGCGACGAGAATCTGCGGCTGCGCGAGTTCCCGACGCTGGCGCATGTGATTCAGTTCGTCAAGGACCGTACGCCCAAGTCCGAAGCGACGCCGGTTGTAACTCCGGCGGCGCCGGCCGCGGACGCCATTCAGGAGCAGGTGCTCGCCATCGTCGCCGAGAAGACCGGCTATCCGCGCGACATGCTGGCGCTCGATCTGGACCTGGAGGCGGACCTCGGCATCGACACGGTGAAGCAGGCGGAGATGTTCGCCGCCATCCGCGCCGCCTACGACATTCCGCGAGACGAGAACCTGAGACTGCGCGACTTCCCGACGCTCGCGCACGTGATCCAGTTCGCCAAGGACCGCCGGCCAGACCTCGTTGTCGCAACGGTCGCCGTTGCGCCGACGCCCGCGCCGGCCGCTCCCGCGGTCGACGCCATTCAGGAGCGGGTGCTCGCCATCGTTAGCGAGAAGACCGGCTATCCGCGGGACATGCTGGCGCTCGATCTCGACCTGGAGGCCGATCTCGGCATCGACACGGTGAAGCAGGCGGAGATGTTCGCCGCCATCCGCGCCGCCTACGACATTCCGCGCGATGAGAACCTGAGGTTGCGCGACTTCCCGACGCTCGCGCACGTGATCCAATTCGCCAAGGATCGCCGGCCGGACCTCGCCGTCGCAACGGTCGCCGTTGCGCCGACGCCCGCGCCGGCCGCTCCCGCGGTCGACGCGATTCAGGACAAGGTGCTCGGCATCGTCAGCGAGAAGACCGGCTATCCGAGGGACATGCTGGCGCTCGACCTCGACCTCGAAGCCGACCTCGGCATCGACACGGTGAAGCAGGCGGAGATGTTCGCCGCCATCCGCGCCGCCTACGACATTCCGCGCGACGAGAACCTGAGACTGCGCGACTTCCCGACGCTCGCGCACGTGATCCAATTCGCCAAGGACCGCCGGCCGGATCTCGCCGTCGCAACGGTCGCAGTCGCGCCATCGGCGCCGCCCGCCGCCGCGCCGTCCGAGGACCCGATCGCCGAGAAAGTTCTCGCCATCGTCAGCGAGAAGACCGGCTATCCGCGGGACATGCTGGCGCTCGACCTCGACCTTGAAGCCGACCTCGGCATCGACACCGTGAAACAGGCGGAGATGTTCGCCGCCATTCGCGCCGCCTACAACATCCCGCGCGACGAGAATCTGAAGCTGCGCGATTTCCCGACGCTCGCGCACGTCATCGGGTTCGCCAAACAGAGCGCGCCCGTCGCCGACACTCCGGCGCCGTCGGCTCCGCAACCGGCCGTGGCTGACCCGATCGCGGAGAAAGTCCTCGAAATCGTCAGCGAGAAGACCGGCTATCCGCGGGACATGCTGGCCCTCGATCTCGACCTCGAAGCCGACCTGGGCGTGGACACCGTGAAGCAGGCGGAGATGTTCGCCGCCATTCGCGCCGCCTACAACATCCCGCGCGACGAGAACCTGAAACTGCGCGACTTTCCGACGCTCGCGCACGTCATCGGGTTCGCGCGCGAACGTTCCGGCGCCGCACCGGTCGCCGCGCCGGAAGCGTCAACGCCCGCTGAGGCGTCCAAGCCAGCTCCGGTCGCCGCCACCTTCGAAGCCGCCAACCACGTGCCGCGTCGCGTGCCGGTTCCGTGTCTTCGTCCCTCGCTCGACCACTTCAAGCCGACCGGCGTAACGCTCGCCGCTGGCGCGCGCGCCATCGTCGTCCAGGATCGTGGCGGAGTCGCCGCGGCGCTCGAACAACAACTGAAGATGCAGGGCGTCGAGGTCCTGCTGCTCGACTCGTCGGCCGAGCGCGACGCCATCGTCAACCTTGTGAAGGAGTGGAGCGCCGCCGGCCCCATCGCGGGCGTCTACTGGTTGCCCGCTCTGGACGATGAAGGCGGCGTCGCCGAGATGGACCTTCAGGCCTGGCGCGCGGCTCTTCACGTCCGCGTGAAAGCGCTGTACAGCGCCATGCGCGCTCTCTATGACCGCATCGCCGCCGCGGACACGTTCCTCGTGTCGGCGACGCGGCTCGGCGGACAGCACGGCTATGACGCCGCTGGCGCCACCTCTCCCATGGGCGGCGCGGTGACCGGCTTCACGAAAGCCTACAAGCGGGAGCGTGTTGAGGCCCTTGTGAAAGCCGTCGATTTCGAACCCACGGCGGCGGCCAATGATATCGCCTGTTTGCTGATTGCGGAAACGCTGCACGATGCGGGCGCGGTCGAAATCGGCTATCAGGCCGGCCAGCGTTGGAGCGTCGGCCTGCGCGAGTTGCCGGTGGCCGACGGCCAGCCGGGCATGCCGCTTTATAAGGACTCAGTGTTTGTGGTGACGGGCGCGGCGGGCAGCATCACCTCCGCCATCACCACGGACCTGGCCGCCGCATCGGGCGGTGCGTTCTACCTGCTCGACCTGGTTCCGGAACCGCAGGCCGGCAATCCGGACCTGATTCGTTTCGTCGCCGACAAGGAAGGTCTGAAGCGCGAACTCTTCGCCCGCATCCAGGCGCGAGGCGAACGCGCCACGCCGGCCCTGGTGGAACGCGAACTGGCGGGCATCGAGCGCGCAGTGGCCGCGCAAACCACCATCGACGCGGTTCACGCCGCCGGCGGAACCGCCCACTACTTCAGCGTCGACCTGCGCGATGGCGAGGCCGTGGCTCGCGTCATCAGTCAGGTCCGCGAGCGCAGCGGCAAGATCGACGTTCTGATGCACGCGGCGGGCATCGAACGCAGCCGCTTCCTGCCCGACAAGGAGCCGGCCGAATTCGATCTGGTGTTCGACATCAAGAGCGATGGCTGGTTCAACCTGCTGCGCGCTATCGGCGACATGCCGCTGGGCGCGACCGTGGGGTTCTCGAGCATCGCGGGCCGGTTTGGCAATGGAGGCCAGACCGACTACTCCTCCGCCAACGACCTGCTGTGCAAGTTCGCTTCGAGCTTCCGCACCGTGCGTCCGGCCACTCGCGGCATCGTCGTCGATTGGACCGCCTGGGGCGGCATCGGCATGGCGACTCGCGGCTCCATCCCCAAGATGATGGAGATGGCGGGCATCGACATGTTGCCCATGGAAGCCGGCATTCCGTGGGTGCGCCGCGAATTGACGCAAGGCGGAACGCGCGGCGAAGTGGTGGTGGCGCAACGGCTCGGCATCCTGACCAAGGAAGCGGATCCGACGGGCGGCCTCGACCTTTCCGCCGCCGCCGAAGCGGATCGCGGTCCGATGCTGGGCGAAGTAGCGAGCCTGAGCCTGTACAACGGACTCACGGTGAACACCACGCTCAACCCCACCGAACAGCCCTTCCTGTTCGATCACATGATCGAAGGCCTGCAAGTGCTGCCGGGGGTGATGGGCATGGAGGCCTTCGCTGAAGCGGCCGCGGCGCTTGCGCCCGGCTGGACGGTCGACGCCGTTGAGAACGTCGACTTCCTGGCTCCGTTCAAGTTCTACCGCAACGAACCCCGCACGGCTACTGTTGAGGCCCAGCTCTACGCCGAAGGCGCCAATGTCGTGGCGTACTCGAAACTGGTGGGCCGCCGGACGCTTCCCGGGCAGGCCGAGCCGCAGGAAACGGTGCATTTCACCGGACGCGTGCGACTTGCGCGCGCCAAGGCGGAAGCGCCGCGGATTCCCGTCCCCGTCGCGCCCGAACACGCGCCGGTGGACGCCGAGGCCGTGTACAAGGTGTACTTCCACGGTCCGGCCTATCGTGTGGTGCATCGCGCCTGGAACGACAACGGCGTCGTGGCCGCTGAGATGCCGGGCAGCCTTCCCGACAATCACCGTCCGCCCGAACGACCGCTCACCATCGCGCCCCGTCTGGCCGAGTTGTGTTTCCAGACCGCCGGGCTCTATGAACTCAGTCGCCAGGACCGCATGGCGCTGCCGCGGCACGTCGGTTCGGTGCGCGCATTCGGAGATGCGGCGGCGGCCGGCCCGTTGACGGCCGTCGTGCGTCCCAACCCTGCCGATGAAAGTTTCGACGTCGACGTGGTCGACGCCGCGGGCAACGTCTATCTTGAAATGCGCAGCTATCGGACCGTGCAGTTGCCCGGTCCGGTGGATACGGCTCCGTTGAAAGCGCTCAACGAACCAGCTGCCTAGATCGCCTCGTAACAGGAGAACGCCGATGCAACGTAGCTTTGAGCGTGTAGCCATCGTGAATCGCGGCGAGCCAGCCATGCGGTTCATCCACGCGGTCCGCGAGTTCAACCAGGAGCGTGGAACCAACATCGCGACCATCGCTTTATATACGGACCCGGACCGTTACGCGATGTTCGTCCGGGAGGCCGACGAAGCCTGTCATCTCGGTCCGGCCCAGGCGCCGGATCCGATGACGAAACACCTGCGCAGCAGTTACGTCGACTATGTGCGCCTGGAATCCGCGCTCGCCTCCAGCCGCGCCGACGCGGTTTGGGTGGGATGGGGATTCGTCGCCGAACATGCCGAATTCGCTGAGCTGTGCGAACGGCTGGGGATCGTCTTCATCGGGCCCAGCTCCACGGTCATGCGGAAGCTCGGCGACAAGATCAAGTCGAAGCTTCTGGCCGAGGAGGCGAACATCCCCGTCGCGCCCTGGAGCGGCGGCGCGGTGGAGACGCTGAACGACGCCCGGCGCCATGCCGAGCGCCTCAGCTATCCGCTGTTCATCAAAGCGACGGCCGGCGGCGGCGGGCACGGCATTCGCCGCGTCTCCTCCCCACGGGATCTGGAACGCGCGTTCGAAGGCGCGCGGGCCGAAGCGTTTAAAGCGTTCGGCAATCCCACGGTCTTCATGGAGCAGTTGGTGGACAGCGCGCGCCACATCGAAGTGCAGGTTATCGCCGACCGTTTCGGCGCCACCTGGGCCGCCGGCGTCCGCGACTGCACGATTCAGCGCAGGCATCAGAAGATCCTCGAAGAGGCGCCTTCGCCGGTGCTGACCGCCGAGCAGGATTGCGAACTCCGGGCCGCGGCCGTGCGACTGAGCCGGGCCGCCGGATACACGAACGCGGGCACGGTCGAGTTCCTGTATGAGCCCGCCAAGCAGCGATTCTCCTTCATGGAGATGAACACGCGGCTTCAGGTGGAGCATCCGGTCACCGAATGCACCACCGGTCTCGACATGGTGAAGCTGCAGTTGCATGTGGCGCTCGGCGGACGCCTGGAAGGGGAGCCCCCGTCGCCTTCCGGCCACGCCATCGAGGTCCGGCTGAACGCCGAGGATCCGGACAACGGTTTCGCGCCGGCGCCGGGACTGATCGAACAGTTCCGCGTCATGACCGGCCCTGGCGTCCGCATCGACACGGGCATCGCCGATGGAGACTCGGTCCCGTCGGAATTCGACTCGATGGTGGCGAAGATCATCGCCCACGGGCGCGACCGCGAAGAGGCGCTCTCCCGCCTGAGTCGGGCCCTGCGGCAAAGCGTCATCGTCGTCAAGGACGGCGCCACGAACAAGCCGTTCCTGTTGGAGCTGCTGAACCGTCCGGAAGTGCGGGCTTCGGAAGCCGACACCGGGTGGCTCGACCGCTGGATGTCGAGCGGCCAGCGCACGGCGCGTCCCTTCGCCGACGTCGCGCTGATGCAGGCGGCGATTGAGACGTACGCATCCGAATTCGAGCTGGAGCGCCAGCGTTTCGCCGCGGCCGCCCAGCGCGGCCGTCCCACGGTGCGGAGGCAGGTGGGCCGCAAGACGGAGCTTCGCCATCAGGGGCACATGTACCCGTTGATGGTGTATTGCCTGGGCGCCGGCCAATATCGCATTGTGAGCGATGGCGCGAGCATCATTGTGGATACCGAACGCCTGGGCCGGTTTGAGCATTGGCTCACCGTGGCGGGCGAACGCTTCCACGTGGTGTCGGTGACGCAGGGCTCGAGTTATCGGATTGAAGTGAATGGCGTGGCGCACCAGGTGTCGCGGGAAGATGGCGGCGTGGTGCGCGCCCCGGCCCCTTCGGTGGTCGTATCGATCGCCGTGAAGCCGGGCGAAGCCGTCGCCCTCGGAGCGCCGCTGGTGACGCTCGAGGCCATGAAGATGGAGACGCAGATCACCGCGCCCTTTGCTGGGCGGATTCGCAAGATGTTCGCGATACCCTACGCGCAGGTGGACGCGGGCGCTCCGCTGGTTGCGATCGAGCCTGCCGATGTCGAGGAAGTCGCCGTATCCGCTGAGAAAGTTGTGCTTGGCGGATCCGTCGAGACGCGGCAGGCTTCGATCGCTTTGACGAATCCCTGCTTTCAGGTGCTCGGCGACATCCGCCATTTCATGCTCGGCTACGACATCGACGTCGGCAGCGCCGAGCGGCTGGTGAAGGATTGGCGCAGCGAATGCGCGCCGCTCGCCGGCAGCGACGGCGCGCTGAAATCGGAAGACGAGATCCTGAATATTTTCGCCGACATTTGCGAGCTGTTCCGGCGCCAGCCGGTGGCCGATGAACACGCCGGCGGGGAAGCTCCCAGCGTCGAATCCTACTTCTTCCAATATCTGCGCATGGTGGAGGGTCGCGCCGAGGGATTCCCCGAAGCGTTCCGCTCCGCCCTGAAGACGGCGTTGGCGCACTACGGCGTCCGCTCGCTGGACGTCACGCCGCGACTCGAACAGAGTCTGCTGTGGATCTGCAAGGCGCATGAGCGCGTGGATCAGCAGATGGTGGTGGTCACCGCGATCCTCGAGCGGCGCCTCGAACTCGCCGAGACGCTGAGCCGGCACGCGGGCGAAAGCTTCCGCCGCCAGCTCGGCCGCCTGATCTCAAGCACCCGCGATCGTTTTCCGGCCATCGGCGATCTGTCGCGCGAGATCCGCTACCGTTACTACGACGCGCCCATGTTCCAACGCGCGCGCGGCGAGGTGTACGAAGAGATCGACGCACACCTGTCCTATCTGGCCGCCAACCTCGCGGTCTCCGATTGTCAGGAACACGTTCGCGCGTTGATTGAATGCCCGCAACCCACCGTGTCGCTGTTCGCCGAGCGCTTCAGCTCCGCCGCGCCCGAACTGCGCCGCGTGATGCTCGAGGTGATGACGGCCCGGCACTATCGCATCCGTCCGCTGGGGCCGTTCTACACGCCGGCCCGCGCTGCCTTCCCGTGCGTGTCGACACAGTACGAACACGAGGGCAAACAGATCCACGTGTTCTCGTTGCAGTCGGAATACCCGGCTCTGTTCGACGCCGCCCAGACCGTGGCCTCGCTGGTGAGCGCAGTCCCCGCCACCGACGACATCGTCATCGACTTCTACGTCTGGCACTCCGGAACACTGCGCGCGCCGGACGTCATGGAGCAGGAGATCCGCGAACTGCTCAACCGCGTCGGATTCTCACGGCCCATCCGGCGGATCGTTGTCGCGCTCGGCGCCCCGAACAGCCACCCTGGCAAGGGCGCCCGGCAATACTTTACCTACCGACCTTCGGAAGCTGGCTACGCGGAGGAGAAGGTCTATCGCGGCCTGCATCCGATGATGGCCAAGCGCCTGCACCTGTGGAGGCTGAGCAACTTCAACATCGAGCGCCTGCCTTCGGAGGAGGACGTCTTCCTGATCCGCGGCGTCGCCAAGGACAACCCAAAGGACGAGCGCCTGTTCGCCGTCGCCGAGGTGCGCGACCTTACGCCCGTTCGCGACGAAACAGGGCGCGTCGTCCAACTGCCTCATCTGGAGCGCATGCTGTCGGAAGCGATCGCCGGGATCCGGATGTTCCAGTCCAAGCGCCGCGTCAACCAACGGCTCTACTGGAACCGCATCTTTCTATACGTGTGGCCCCCGCTCACGCTCAGCAACGATGAGATCAATGGCATTGTCCGTCGCTTGGCGCCCGCCACCGTGGGACTTGGCCTCGAACAGGTGGCCATTCGCGCCCGCATTCCGAACGCCGAAACGGGAGAATTGCGCGACACTATCATTCGTCTGTCGAGCCCCAGCGGAGCCGACCTGCTGGTCACCTTCCGTCCCATGACCGCGGAGCTTCAGCCGTTGAAGTCGCTCGGCGATTACGAACAGAAGGTGGTCAAAATGCGGCAGCGCGGGATGATCTATCCGTACGAGATCGTGCGGATGCTCACCCCCTCCAAGCAGGACACCCGCGCCGAATTCCCCTACGGCGAATTCGTCGAATACGATCTGGACTCCGGCAACCGGCTGGTTCCCGTCGAGCGTCCCTACGGCAAGAACAAATCGAACATCATCGTCGGCATGATTCGCAACGTCACGCCGCGCTATCCCGAAGGCATGTCGCGCGTCATGATTCTCGGCGACCCCAGCAAGGACTTGGGCGCCATCGCCGAACCCGAATGCCGCCGCATCCTCGGCGCGCTCGACCTCGCCGCCGTGAACCATCTCCCCGTCGAATGGTTCGCGCTGTCGGCCGGAGCGAAAATCTCCATGGAGAGCGGCGTCGAGAACATGGACTGGATCGCCCGCGTGCTGCGTAGCCTGATCGAATTCACGCAGGCGGGCGGCGAAGTGAATGTCATTGTCACCGGCATCAACGTCGGCGCGCAGCCCTACTGGAACTCCGAAGCGACCATGCTCATGCACACCAAGGGCATCCTCGTCATGATGCCCGGCTCCGCCATGGTCCTCACCGGCAAGCGCGCTCTCGACTATTCGGGAAGCGTTTCCGCAGAGGATAACTTCGGCATCGGCGGCTATGACCGCATCATGGGTCCCAATGGCCAGGCGCAATACTGGGCGCGCGACATCGGCGAAGCCTGCCGCATTCTGCTGCGTCATTATGAGCACGCCTACGTCGCGCCCGGCGAGCGTTTCCCTCGCTCCGCGCCGACCACCGATCCGTTCGATCGCAACATTCAGCTCTCGCCGCATGGCGCCGGCGACGGATTCGCCACTATCGGAGAGGTCTTTTCCGACGAAACGAACCCAGGCCGGAAACGGTCCTTCGACATCCGGCGCGTCATGCAGGCGGTCGTCGACCAGGACCACGCGCCGCTTGAGCGTTGGGCCGGTATGCGGAACGCGGAGATCGCGGTAGTTTGGGACGCGCATCTGGGCGGTCACCCGGTTTGCATGATCGGCCTCGAGTCGCGGCCTCTGCCCCGGTTCGGATTCGTGCCGGCCGACGGCCCCGACCAGTGGACCGCAGGCACCCTGTTCCCCCTGTCGTCCAAGAAGGTGGCGCGCACCATCAACGCCGCCTCCAACAACCGGCCGGTGGTGATTCTCGCCAACCTGTCCGGCTTTGACGGATCTCCCGAATCGATGCGCAGCGTACAGTTGGAGTACGGCGCTGAGATCGGCCGCGCGGTGGTGAACTTCAAGGGGCCGA
This sequence comes from Acidobacteriota bacterium, assembly GCA_018268715.1. GTDB lineage: Bacteria > Acidobacteriota > Terriglobia > Bryobacterales > Bryobacteraceae > TMP-7. The sequence continues at coordinate 535,208 of JAFDVZ010000002.1, forward strand.
TCGTGTTCTGCGTGGTCTCCCGCTATCACGGCGGCGCGTACGTGGTGTTCTCTCGCGCGCTGAACGAGGGCATGGAGGTGGCCGCCCTCGAAGGCGCCTACGCCTCGGTGATTGGCGGCGCTCCGGCCGCGGCCGTGGTGTTCGCCAGCGAAGTCGAGTCGCGAGCGCGCAAGGACGCGCGCGTAGTCGAAGCGGCGCAAGCGCTCGAACAGGCCTCTTCGGCGCAGAAGTCGAGCGCTCGCTCGCATTACGAAGAAGTCTTCCGCGCGGTGCATTCCGAAAAGCTCGGCGAAATGGCCGATCAATTCGACCACGTCCACAGCGTGCACCGGGCCTTGGAGGTCGGGGCGCTTCACCATATCCTGCCCTCCGCGCGGATGCGTCCGTATTTGATTGAGGCAGTGGAGCGAGGCATGGCCCGCGAACTCGGCAACGGCCGGGCGGCGGTTATGACGGCGTCATCATGATCCGAATCTACTGGCTCGAACAAACCGAGGCCGATGTCGCAACCGGTCCGGAGTGGATGAATGACGACGAGATGGCGTATCTGGCGACGCTTCGCTTTCCCAAACGCCGTGCGGATTGGCGTTTGGGGCGCTGGACCGCCAAGCGCGCCATCGCCGCATTCTTCGGCCTCAGGCCAACGGCTGGCGTTCTGGCGGGAATCACCATTCGGGCGGCTGCGTCCGGAGCGCCCCAGGCCTTCGGCGCGCCCGCGCCGGTCAGCATCTCCATCACGCACCGGGACAGCCGCTCGATCTGCGCCCTGACGCCCGCGCCCGCCACCGTCGGCTGCGACCTGGAACTGATCGAAGTGCGAAGCGTCGGGTTCATCGAGGACTACTTCACCGAACAGGAACGCGCCTCGATCTGGAGCGTCCAACCCCCCGAGCGTTTCCGCCTGGCGACGCTTCTGTGGAGCGCCAAGGAGAGCGCCCTCAAGGTCTCCGGCCTTGGTCTACGCGCCGACACACGATCGGCGTCGGTTCATCTTGCCGCCGCTTCGGACGCCGCGAAGGACTGGACGCCGCTCAAAGTCGTCAGGACCGGTGAAGGGGAATTGGCCGGTTGGTGCTGCGCGGATGGCTGTTATGTGCGGACAATAGTCGCCAATTCTGAATCGCTGTCGCCCGAAAGACTGGATATTTCGGCTGCCTCGCGCGATAATGACCTGACCTTGACGGCGCTGCGCTGAGGGGCGCCGCGCCAATCAGGTCAATATCCCACCAGGGGGGACACGCACATGCAGTTCGACATTACCAGGAGCGCCGACGGCATCGACAAGACGCTGGCCTACACCGTCAACCCGCGCCACCGGTTCATTCTGCTGTCCTATAAACGGCACCTGCTGCTTGAAATGTCCGGCCGGTATGACGAGATCTTCGTGCCGGAGATGACGGTGGAGCATCCCGTCTACCGTTTCCACGCGCTGGGGCTCGCGACTCAACTCGAGGGCGTCGACCAGATCCGGGCGCTGTATCGTTCCTGGGCCGAGACCAACCAGACCATCTTCTACGCGGAAAACACGCAGGTCGCCGTGGCCGATAACTTCGTCGCCACGCGAACCATCGCCTATCAGCAGGTCTGGGGACCGTCGGTGTTGGGCGAAAAGGTGTTGGGCCACCTGCCCAAGTGCATGTCGAAGCCGCTGCTGTTGACGCTCCTCAATCGGCACGGTTTCCATCCGAAGGACGAATGCTACTACCTGTATAAGTCGCTCGAGGAAACTATCTGGCCGTACGACGACCGCTGCCGGCTCATGTCGGAGAACGTCTGGGAGCCCGAGCCGAAGGACGCCCAACTGATCAAGCTGAATGCGGACCAGGTGCTGACCACCGCCCAGGTTCGCGAGAAGCTTGCGCCCATGGTGGAGCCCCTGCCCAACTTTGACGAATACGTTCTGGGCAAGAAAGCGGCCGGCGCCTGACCGGTGTGTCGCTGGGGCGCCTCACCCCCGCCCCAGCGTCCGCTCTTACAGGTTGCAGAGCTGTGCGTAGGTCTTCGATGCGATCTGCTGCAGGCCGGCGATGCGGCGCAGGCTGGGATGAGCGGCTGTGCTTCCGGCGGCCTGCCGTTGGCTGAAGAGAACCAGAGTGTAGAACACGCCGGCGGTCGTGTAGAGGCCGAAGAAGATCGGCGCCCCGAGATCGTTGGCGTTGGCCACCGGATAGGCGCCCACCCAGCCCAGAAATGGGTTGAACCCTCCGATGATGTTGGCTTGCCCGGAGGCGACCGCGAAGCCGTTCCACGTGGCCTTCACGGAAGCATTCTGCGCGTCCGCGCCGACGTCGGTGCCGAGGTGTCCCGCGTAGGTGACGCCCGCCCGCCTGTACATCACCAGGTCGCACCCGCTCATCGGTCCGGTTAGAACGTCGCTGCCGCCCATCTGCACTTCCGAAATCGATCCGGGCAGCCAGGGTAGCCAACCGAAGGTCCGCCAGGGCTTGGTGGCGTGAGCGCCGGCGCCCGTTGTGCTGGTCTTCTTAAAAACGCCGGTCGATTCGGCGATATTCATCATGTTCTGGGGAACGGTGATGAACACCGCCGGGTTTTGAGCGTGACCTCCCGCGGGCGGCGTCGGGAACCGGAAGTGGATAAACCGGCCGACAATTAGTTTCTGCTGTAACATCCTCGTGCTCCAAGAGACAGTAATTCGCGCGACATTTCGCCGCGCCGGTCCAGGTTAGCACGAACATTCCCGTGCGAAGGGCGCCAGCCAGCCCACCTGGATGTCGGCCGCTTCCCGGCCGGACCGCTGAGCGGTATATTGGCTTCAAGTTGGCTCCGCGCGGAGCGGCGGCCCAGTCGGCCTGTGCCGCATACTGAAATCACCAGAATGGAGGCGTCTCAATGAAGAACGATCTGAGCCGGCGTAGACTGCTCGCCGCGGCCCCGGCGGCCGGTTTCGCGGCGCGGGCCACAGCCGCGAACTCGAGCGACAAGCCCGCTCTGATGGGCGGACCGAAGACGCGGACGTCGCCGTTTCCCTCCTGGCCCGAGTTCGACGACCGCGAACGCCGCGGGCTACTCGACGTGCTCGAAAGCGGCAAGTGGAATCGCGGCACGGGCCAGTTTGTTCGCAAGTTCGAGGAAGCCTACGCCCGGCTGACCGGCGCCCGGGAGGCGCTGGCCACCTCCAACGGCACCGCCGCCCTGTACATCTCGCTGAACGTCCTCGGCGTCGAGCCCGGCGATGAAGTGGCGCTGCCGCCCTACACCTTCATCGCCACCGTGAACGTCGTGCTGCGCCAGCACGCGTTGCCGGTCTTCGTCGACACGGACCCGGAGACGTTTCAGATGGACCACCGTAAGCTGGAGGCGGCCATCACTCCGGACACGCGAGCCATCATGCCCGTGCACCTGGGCGGCAACGTCTGCGATCTTGACGCGATCACGGCCATCGCCAAGCGCAAGGGCGTTCCGCTGATTGAGGACGCCTGTCAGGCCCATCTGGCGGAATGGAAGGGTCGCAAGGTGGGCGTCTATGGCGATGCTGGTTGTTTCAGCTTCCAGGCGTCGAAGAATCTGAATTCGGGCGAAGGCGGCGCGATCCTGTTCAACGATCCCGACCTGCGCGAGCGCGCCTACGCCTTCCACAACAGCGGAAGCGGCCTGAAGAACATTGGTGCGAACTTCACTTACGCGTCCTCGGGAAGTAACCTCCGCCTCACGGAGTTCCAGGCTGCGATCCTGCTTGCCCAGATGTCACGCCTCGAAAAGCAGACCCTCACTCGAGCGGAAAACGCGAAGTACCTCACGTCACTGTTGAACGAGGTTCCCGGCGTTCGCCCGGCCCGCATGTTTGAGGGCTGCACCAACAACGCCTACCATCTGTACATGTTCCGCTACGAACCCGAGGCGTTCGGCGGGTTGCCGCGCGATCGCTTTCTCAAGGCGCTCGCGGCCGAAGGCATTCCGGCGTCGGGAGGATACAGTCCCCTGAACACGCAGCAATTCCTGAAGAGCGCCATGGCTTCAAGGGGCTATCAGCGTCTGTTCGGCGCCTCTCGGCTGAAGCAATGGGAGGAGCGAAACCAGTGCCCGGCGAACGCCCGCCTCTGCTCGGAAGCCGTGTGGTTCACGCAGAATATGCTGCTCGGGCCGCGCTCCGACATGGAGCAGATCGCCGATGCGATCCGCAAGATCAAGACCAACGGCGGAGGCTTGGCTCGAGCGTGAGGCTATTACCGATTGCCGTTCTCGTCCTGCTGGCGGGATGCCAGAAGGCGCCAGACTCCAAGCCGGCCGCTAACGGGCCGAAGCAACTGACGGCTCGAATCGTGGATTCCGGCTTCCCTGACTCGCACGACTCCTACAACGCCATCTCCTGCGCGAGCGATGGAAAGATCTACTATGTCCTGTCGTCTGAAAAGCCCGATGCCGGGGCCCGGATGTACTCTTACGACCCCACCTCGGCCGCTGTCCAATACATCGGCGATCTTACCGAAGCGGCCGGAGAAAAGGACGCGCACGCCATTTCCCAAGGCAAGAGTCATGTGAGTTTCATCGAGTCCCGCGGGAAGTTATACTTCGCCACTCATATTGGTTATTACTCGATCATCGACGGAATGGAAAAGCCCGGCATACCTCCGAAGGGCATGGGCAAGTATCCGGGCGGCCATTTTCTGTCCTACGATACGTCCACCGGAAAATTCGAGAGTCACGCCGTCGCGCCGCGCAACGAGGGCATCATCACGTTCAACATGGACACCCGCCGGCAGCGGCTCTATGGCCTCACCTGGCCCACCGGACGCTTTGTCCGCTACGATCTGCCGGCGAAGTCCTTCAAGGACCTTGGCCCGGTATCCGAGCAAGGCGAAGATGGCAAAGGTAAGACGTTCCGCACCATCTGCCGGTCCCTGGCGGTGAATCCCGAGGACGGTTCGGTGTACTTCTCCACCTCCGACGGCGCCATTCACCGATATGACTACGCCACGGAGAGCATCTCCGTCATGAACGACGATCTCAAGAAGGATTACTTCGGCCTGTACGATCCTTCAAGCGCCGGCCACATGGGTTATAACTGGCGGCAGACGTTTTTCTATGGTCCGGAGAAAGCCATCTATGGCGTTCACGGAAATTCGGGCTATCTGTTTCGCTATCTCACCGCCAGCGACGCGGTTGAAGTGCTCGACCGCATCACCAGCGAGGACTCCAAGCACAGCGGCATGTTCGACCAGTTCAGTTACGGCTATCTCGGCTTCACCCTGGGGCCCGACGGCAAGACCATCTACTATCTCACCGGCGGTCCGGTTTTCGAAAATGGACGGCGAGTGCGCGGGAAGGACTCCACGGCCAAGGGAGAATCCAAGGGCCGAGAGAACCTGCATCTGGTCACCTGGGACATCCCGGCCCGCAAGTACACCGACCACGGTCCCATCTTTTTCACCAACGGGCAGCGGCCGAACTACGTGAACTCGATCGCGGTGGGGAAGGACGGTTCGGTGTACTGCCTGTCGCGTGTCTCAGAGGACGATCACGCTAAGACGGACCTCATCCGGATCGCTCCCGTGCTCGCCCAGTGAGGCGTGCGCGGCGCGCGGAGGCTCAGGGCGCCGTAATCTGGGCCTTCTCCTCCAGATCCCGCTTCTCGTCCTCGTTCCTCTTGCGGATCGCCTGGTACTGCGCCATCGCCGCTTTTGCCTTTTCCGGGGCGCCGGTGGCCTGATATGCACGGGCCAACTGGAAGTGCAGACTCCCGTCGTCGTCGGCGTTCAGCACCGCCTCCAGGTGCGGAATCGCCTCCGCCGCCTTCCCGATTCTCATGTACGCGAGTCCCAACGACGCCCGCGCCGGCGCAAGCTTGGGATTCAACCGCACGGCCGTTTCCAGGAACGGCGCCGCCTGCTCCGGTTGCTCCAGTCGCAGGTGAGCCTCACCGACAAAGAAGTTCAGATCCGCCGACCTGGGCTCGGCCGACAGCATCTTCTCAAACAGCGGCAACGAGGCCCGATAATCGCCGCCCTGCTGCAGAGCCAGCGCCAACTGCTGCTCGAGCGCCGGATCCCCGGGCGCCATCTTCATCGCCGTGCGCCACTCGGCGGCGGCTTCGATGAAGCGACCCTGGTTCATCGCGATGTCCGCCTTCAGCGTGTGAACCTCAATCGACTCGGGCAGCTCGCCCAGCTTCGAGAACGCCTGCCGCGCGAGTTCGCTGTAGGCGCGAATCTTCCAATACAAGGACGCCCCCGCCGTCGCGTCCAGATATCGCCCTGCGGTGAAGTCGCAGGCGGGCTTATCGCGAACGCAATCCGGCTTGGCGAGGGCGGCCGCCTTCTTCGCCTCCGCTTCGGCCCAGTCGGGATGCTCGGTTGCTCGATACACCGTGGCTAATCCCTCGTGAGCGGGGCGGAAATCGGCTCGCCGGTCGAGCGCCTGTCTGTAGAAATAAAACGCCGACCGGAACTGTCGATGCGTGACCCGCGAATCCGCCACCAGCGACAGCCACTCGGGGGAACCCTGCGCGGTCTTGTTCAACTGTTGGAACGCCTGGTCCGCCAGCGCTTCGTAGGCCCGTCCGAGCCCATGCCACGCCTTGGGGTCGCCCGCCGTCATGGTCGTAAGCTTCCGGTATTGCGTCGCCGCCTCGCGCGCTCGTCCTACTGTAATCAGCGCGGACGCCAGCATGCCGCGCGCGTTCACGTGGGACGGGTCCACCGCGATGGCCTTCTCAAGCGGAGCCACCGCCGCCGCGGGCTCGCTCATCTCGAGCCGCGCCGTGCCCAGCGACAACAACGCCGGGAAATTGGACGGCTGCGCCTTCAGCACTCGCTCGAACTCGGGAATCGCCTCGCGAGGATTGCCCGCCATATGCAGCGCCAACCCAAGATTCAGGCGTAATCCCGCGTTATCGGGCAGCGCTTTCACCAGGTCGCGGCACAACGGAACGGCGTCGGCGAAACGTCCCTCTCCCATCAACTGGCGAACCTGCGCCGATTTGCGCGCAAGCTCATCCGTCTGCGCGAATGCGGCCAAAGCCGCAAGGAATAACAGCGCGAATCGCCGCTGGACGGCCACGTCGAACGTCAACCTACAGGACGCCCGCGCCGGCGGACGGCTTGCATTCGAAGACCTTCGGCGTCTTGCCGTACTTCTGCTGGTAGGCGGAAGTGATCGCCCTCGCGAAAGCCTCCACTTTTGCCGGCTCCACCAGGTTCACCGTGCAGCCGCCGAACCCTCCGCCCGTCATCCGGGCGCCGAAAACGCCGTCGACGCCCAAAGCGGCGTCCACCAGGAAGTCGAGTTCCTCGCAGCTCACCTCGTAATCGTGCTGCAGGCTGCGGTGCGAGCCCACAAAAAGCTCGCCCATGCGGTTGCGGTCGCCCGCGCGCGAGGCCTTCGCGAAATCCTCCACCCGGGCATTCTCCGACACCACGTGACGAGCCCGCTTCCGCGGAACCTCCGCCATCGCCTGGTCGATCATCGCCAGCTTCGCGTCCCGCAGCGACTTCACCTCCGGGTGCGACTGCTGGATGTGCGCCAACGCCTGGCCGCACTCGGCCACTCGATCGCGATACGCCGAGCCGCCGAGTTCGTGCTTCACCATCGAGTTCACCGCGATGATCGCCACGTTGTCCGGCAGCGGAACCTCTTCGTATTCGAGCGTCCGGCAGTCGATCTTGATGGCGGCGTGCGCCTGGCCGAACACCGAAATGAACTGGTCCATGATGCCGCACGGCATGCCGACGAACTCGTTCTCCGCCGCCTTGCCGATTCGAGCCAGCTCCATGCGGTCCTCGAGAACCTTGCCGTCGCTCAGCGCGAGCGCGGTGGCGATTTCGAGCGCCGCCGACGAGCTGACGCCGGCCCCCACGGGGACGCTCGAATGGATCAGCACATCCTTGGGCTCCACGGCCATGCCCCGCTTCGCCAATTGCTGGGCGACTCCGAAGACGTAATCGGTCCAGTCCCGCTGCGGCGTGATGCTGGCGACGCTGTCGGCGGCGCGTTCGGCGCCCTGTCCGATGTCCTCGGAATAAATTCGCAGCTTCCCGTCGGACGAACTGGGCGCGGCCGCGACATAACACGCCGCTTCGAGCGCGATCGGCATCACCAGCCCTTCGGTGTAATCGGTGTGTTCGCCGATCAGGTTAACGCGTCCAGGAGCCCGGTATAACCTGGGCTCGCCCGAGCCGGGATATCGCTCGGGGAACTTGCTCTTCAGGACGCCCGCTTCGCCAGCCACAATAGCAATCCTCCAAATACCAGCATAGAGATCCCGGAGTAAAGATTGGCGTTCACGGTCGTCAGCGGCGCGCTATAGTTCGCAAAAACTCCGAGCGCCGTCAGAATCAAGCCCATGATCAGGAAGAACCATCCCGATGGAACACGCAGATCGAGCATATCGACACCCCTTCTCTTACCGGAACAGGAAGTTCAACCCGAAACACACGATGGCCACCGAGATCGCCACCGGCCACGGCCGCTTATACCAGACCTCTGTCGCGTCGTGCGGAATCTCCGTGGTGCCGTACACCAGGCCGGTCAACTCCGCGTCGGCCTTCGGCTTGGAAGCCAGGCTGACCACGGTGGTGACCACAAAGCACGCCAGGAAAGCGAACGTCGCCACCCAGAAATTCTGCGCCATCGTGGACCGGTACTCCACCATCGGCGTGATCCATCCGCCCTTGCCTTCGGCGATCGTCAACCCGTGCGTCAGCGACGCCGCCACCGTCCCCGAGATCAACCCGCAGAACGCCCCGTGCCCCGTGCTCCGCTTCCAGAACATGCCCAGCAGGAACGTGGCGAATAGCGGAGCGTTCACGAAGCCGAACACCAGTTGCAGCAGGTCCATCATGTTGTTGTAGCGCGTAGCCAGATACGCCGCCCCAATCGACAGGATCGTGCCGAAGATCGTCGTCAGCCGGCCCACTCTCAGATAATGCGAATCCGGAGCGTTCTTCTTGATGTAGCTCTGGTAGATGTCGTAGGTGAACACCGTATTGAAGGCCGTGACGTTGCCCGCCATGCCCGACATAAAGGACGCCATCAGTCCGGTGAGCCCGAAGCCCAACAGCCCCGACGGGTAGAACTTCGTCATCAGCGTCGTCAGCACCTGGTCGTAATCCGGACCGCCGCCCGGCTTCACCGGAAGGCTATAGCCCGACCCTGCCGTCAGATGCAGCGCCAGCGCCGCCAGTCCCGGAATGATCACGACAAACGGCAGAAACATCTTCGGGAACGCGCCCACCAGCGGAGTCTTCCGCGCGGAGGCCATCGAATCGGCCGCCATCGCGCGCTGCACCACCAGGAAGTTCGTGCACCAGTATCCGAACGACAGCACGAACCCCAGCCCGATGATCATCCCGATGACGTCCACGCCCATCGGATTGTCCGACGCGCTGCCCATGTACTTCCACGAATGCACCATGGTGGGCGGCACGCGCGAAGCGATGCCCTCCCAACCGCCGGCCTTCGACACCGCCAGAATCGTCAACGGCGCGAAGCCGAACACGATCAGGAAGAACTGCAGCACCTCGTTATAGATCGCGCTCGTCAGCCCGCCCAGGTACGTGTAGACCAGTACGATCGCGGCCGAAAGCAGTACCGACGCGGTGAAGTTCCACCCCAGCACAAGCTGGAACAGCAGCCCCAGCGCATACATCGAAATGCCGGAGCTGAACACCGTCATAATCGCGAACGAGATCGCGTTGAATCCGCGCGTCTTCTCGTCGAACCTCAGCCGCAGGTACTCAGGCACGCTGCGAGCCTTGCTGCCGTAATAAAACGGCATCATGAACAGGCCCACAAACAACATCGCGGGAATCGCGCCGACCCAATAGAAATGGGCCGTCATAATCCCGTACTTCGCGCCCGACGCGCACATGCCAATCAGTTCCTGAGCGCCCAGATTCGTGGCGACAAAGGCCAGGCTGGTAATCCACAGGGGCACCGATCGCCCGGAGGTGAGAAAGTCTTCGCTCGTCGAGACACCGCGCTTCAGAACCCAGCCGATGCCTAGAACGAACGCGAAATAGATGGCAAGAACAACGTAGTCAATGTAGGCTAGGGTCAAGCGAAGAGTCTATCACGACGCCAGACCCTCCGCAGGCCCTGCTGTCGCGCATTTAAGCGCTTCCATTGTCAGACAGGCAGACCTGTCCGCCGCCCTATCGCCGCCGCACGCCCGCCGCCAGTTCCGGAACCAGCCGCACCGCCGGCCGGGTGTTGTACCGCTTCCGATACTCCCGATGCGCCGGGTCCTCGGGATACCGCTCGCCGGCCGGATACGGGTACGCGCTCATGGCGTGGAAGGGCAGCGGCTCCACCGTCTGCGAATACGCCGTATTGGCATCGGCGTCCTTGGCCCAGCCATCCACCAGCAGCAGGAAATCCCGCCGCCAGCCCGCCGGGAGCGCCGGCAACCCCGCCGCGTCGAACTCCAGTTGCAGCTCATCGCCCGCACCCATGATCACCAACCGGTCGTCGACGCCCCGCACCAGCTCCCGCACATCGCCATAGCGCGTATAGAAGCCGGGCGTCTGGTTCCACTGCCCGCCGGCCGACCATTTGGCGTACTCGAAGCTCTCCGGCTGCTCGTGCCGGGGATGAATCGTCGCCCGAGAGAACCCGCGCAGCCGCAGCTCGGCCGACCCCGCGTCGACGCCCGCCATCCGCGCCTCCGGCGCCGCCGCGTCGTTGCTCAGGAAGATCTCGTCCCAATACAGACACAGGTTCGTGACAATCCGCACCTGGCGCGACGCCGACAGGAACTTACCCGTCAGATCCACCGCCATGGTCTTCGGCTTGCCTGCCGGAATGCCCATGTCCTCAATCACCGTGCGCCACTCGCCCGCCGCGTCCCGCACCTGCAAATACGGCATCACCAGAGCCCGCTTCGCATTCTGCGACGTCCCCACGAAGGTGCTGCCGTCGGCCCAATCCACCCAGCCATTCAAAAACAGGACGGCCTTGTTTTGTGGCGCCGCGCCCGGCCCGAAATCGAGCGTAATCGAGTGCATCCCCGCCACGCCCGCCGAGTCATGTTCGAAGCCCGCCGCATACGTCCGATCCCGCCGAGCCACCGCCGCCAGCACATCCCGCCCGCGCTCATCCCGCGCCGAAACCGGCTCCATCCGCCGGCTCACTCCAAACAGGCGGAACTCGGGAAACGGCGGCGCCTTGAACTTCTCATTCGTATAAACCGTCGTCGACGCCGGATGATCCACCGCCACCAGCTTCACCTGGTCGAGATAGGAAACCTCGTGCAACTCCTCGGTGATGCGCACGCGATACCGCCCATCCACCGCCTTCAGCGACTCGCCGGGAATCGTCACGTACTCATCGTGATCCACCGGGAAGTATGTCCCATCGCCCGACCCCGCGCCCAGCGGCGCGACGCCCAGCACATCGGTGATGAACTCGAACTCGCGCCCATTCCACGTAAAAATCATCGGGCACGACCCCGACAATCGGGGAGCTTCCTTATAGGTCACCGGCCGCGCCGTCGGCTCATTCGGCTGATTCTGAATCAGCCCATTCGCCCAACTGATCCGAACCGTGTCGAGCTGCTTATGCCCATCGACGCCGAACACCACCGGCACGCCGTCCCACATCTTCTTCTGATACAACTCGCCGGCCTTCACCTCGATCTCGGTCCCTGGCGCGAGCTTCATGTTCTTCACGCCCACCAGCGCCATCCGCAAGCCCACATTGCGAGTCGCCGTGCGATTCAGCGACACGTGAATCGACCCGTCCTTGGCCACCGAAGCGACATCCGTGCGCCCGTCGGCGTCAAAATCGGCGATCGTCGACACCACCGCATCGGCCAAGCCCGCGGGCGTCCTGGCAGCGGCCATCTCGGCCAGCCCCTGATTCCGCCGCACCGCCTTGCCCGCGATCAAATCCGTCAAGCTGCGATTCTCGAGATCGGCGAACGCCACCCCGCCCGCGGCCTCATAAGCCTTGGCCTCGAACTTACCCGTTTTGTTCAACGCGATCGCCGCGCCCGCCGGCCCGGTGTACGCAAGATCGAGCCACCCGTCGTTATCGATGTCCACCGGCGTTAGCTGAGTCGCCCGCGCCGCGACAGCCTCCAGCGGAGTGGCATGGAACACACCCCGCATATCGTCGCGATACAGCACGCCCGCGTGATCGGCGTAGGAAACCGCCAGGTCCATGCTCTTGGTGTCGGGCACAACGCGGAAGAACGCGGCCGCCACGGCGCGTCCCGCCGCGAAGGGAAAGTGCGACGAAAAATCCTCGAACTTGCCCTCTCCATCATTGCGGATCAACGCCGACTTCTCCCCTAGCAGGAACAAATCGTCATCGTAGTCGTGATCGAAATCCAGCCACACCGCCGTCTCGAATCGCCCCTTCGGCAGCCCCGCGTCTTTCTCCTCAAACCGTCCCTTCACGTTATGAAACAGGTGCGGGGCGGTCTCCGTCGTCACGCACAAATCCGGCAGCCCGTCGTCGTCGTAATCGCCCACCGCCACCGCCACGACATCCTTCAACGCCTCGAGCCCCGTATTCGCCGCCGGCTCCGCCCCGCCCCGATACAGCCGCACGCCCGCGCGCGACCACACCAGCAGGTCCGGCTTGCCATCGCCATCGGCGTCGAGCGCCGCCACGCCCGCCGACTTCGCATCCGCCGAACCCGCCAGCTTACGATCCTCGAACTTCACCTCCGCCGGCGCCGACGCGTCGCGACCCGCCGGATGCGCCTGCGAAGGATCGTACAGCTCCGCATAGAAACACCACTCGACATCCTCGGAATCGCCCGCCGCCTGCTGCTTCTTCTTCACGTCCTGAAACGCCGCCAGCGCCCGCTTGGCCTCCGCATCCGGCCCATGCAGCCGGTAGTAGTTGTAGATTTTGAACTTGGGAGCGACGAAATTGGCGTCCAGCTTCTCGGCGATCTGGAACTGCTTGAACCCGTCCTCGGGTCGATTGGCGAGCTCATACAGCAGCCCCAGGTTGTAATGCGAAACCGGCTCATCCGGCACAAGCTCCACCATGCGTTCGAACTGCTTCAGGGCGTCGTCGAAGCGCCCCTGCCGCTTGTAGGCGATGCCCAGGTTGAACCAGGTGTAGGGCAAGGAAGCGTCCTGTTTCTGGCACTTCTCCAGCTCCGCGATGCCCGCGTCCACCTCGCCCGCCCGCAGCAGCGCCAGCCCGTAGTTCAAGCGGTCGCGGTAGGAGTTCGGCGCCAGATCGAGCGCCTTCTTCAACTCCGCCGGCGCCTGCGTCTGCGACGTGGGCGTCTCGTACAGGGCCTTGCCCAGGTTGCGATGCCGCCACAGTTCCTGTTCGTTGGCGAACCCGGAGACGGGACCGGGAACCAGCCCGATCAGCGCCGCCGCGAGTCCAAGAGCCGCAAGACAAACGTAGAGATTGCGCATGGTGAGACTAGTAATTAGATTACCGCCGGCCGGATGAGTCATACTTTTCGTTTAAGGTGCCATGCCAGAGGACAGTAATTCGCCGCCCCCGCCGGACGCCGCGGAAGTTCGAACCGAACTGGAGCGCATCCTGGCCAGTCCGGCCTTCCGCGGCAGCCGGCGATGTCAGGACTTCCTCACCTTCGTGGTCGGGCAGGTCCTTGACGGCGATCCCGACAGCCTCAAGGAGCGCACGCTCGCCGTGCGCATCTTCGGCCGTTCCGCCGACGCCAATTTGAATGAGGACAGCATCGTGCGAGTCGGCGCGCGCGAGGTCCGTAAGCGTCTGGCGCAGTACTATAGCGTGGATGGCGCGGCCGACCCGATCCGCATCGAACTGCCGCCCGGCACATACGTCCCCGCGTTTCGCCCCCTGCGCCTCGCTCCCGTCGCCCCCATAGCGGAGCCCGCGGCGCCGCTTCCCCAGCCGCCGCGCGACCCCGAGCCCGCCATCGCTCCCATCGCCCGTCGCGTGCCCGCCTGGACCGCGGCCTCCAGCCTGATTCTGCTCGCCAGCCTGGCGCTGCTCGCCTGGATGTGGTTCCGCCAATCCGCCACGCCGTTCGATGTCTTCTGGGCGCCCGTGCTCGAAGCCCGCGCCGTCACCGTGGCGCTGCCCTCCGCTGACGCGCGCTCATCCTATCAGCTCGGCGCGCGCCTGTCCGGCAGGCCCGTGCGACTTCTCACCGGAGGCGTCGCCGAACCACTCGCCTCCGATTCGGTCGCCGTGCTTGGGGGCGACGCCGCGGCCCTCCTGATGGCCAGGTTGCGATATCGCTATTCGGCCGAAGCGGACAATGGGATCCTGGACTCTCTGGACCCCTCGCGCCGCTGGCCCGCTGCCGGGGCCGCCGTCATTGCCCGCGTACCGCACCCGGAAACAGGCGGTTTCGTGCTGGTCGTTTCGGGCGATGCGGAACTCGCGACGGATCCCGCGCTGCTGAATCCGCTGCTGGCGCGGCTCCCGCCCGGTTGGTCGTCCCGCAACCTGGAGATGGTGGCGCGCCGTCCCTCGCCGGGCGCCCCGCCGGAGTTGGTGGCGAGTCATATTTGGTGACAGCTATGCTGCTTGAATCGAAGTGCGTCATCGTCACCGGCGCGGGTGGCGGCATCGGTGAGGCGATTGCGCGCGTCTGCTCGCGCGAAGGCGCCCTGGTCGTGGTTGTCGACATCCGTGAAGCGGAGGCGGCGCGCGTGGCCGCAAGCCTCGGTCCCAACGCCCTGGCTGTCGCCGCCGATGTCCGTCGCGACGGCGACCTGGAACGCGCCGCCGAAGCGGCCGTCCAGCGATTCGGCCGCATCGACGGACTAGTGAACAACGCGGGCGTCGATTTCTCGAAGCCGTTTCTTGAAACCACGCCGTCGGACTGGGATCGGGTTATCAACACGAACCTTCGGTCCTGTTTTTTTCTCAGCCAGATCGTTATACGCCGCATGCTCGCGCAAACGCCCTCGGGCGGCAGCGTAGTGAACATCTCCAGCGTGCACAGCATCGCGGGCGTCCCCGGCGCCGCGCCCTACGATGTCTCGAAGGCCGGAATGGCGGGACTCGCGCGAGCCCTGGCCGTCGAATTCGCCGCTCGCGGCATTCGCGTGAACTCGGTCTCGCCGGGCCTCATAGACACCCAGATCTGGCGCGACCTCCAGGCCGCCGCGCCCGACCTCGAGGCGTGTCTCGCCTACTGGCGGTCCAACATCCCCATCGAGCGCGTCATCGATCCCCGCGAGATCGGAGAACTCACCGCCTTCCTGCTCAGCGATCGCGCATCGTGCATCACGGGCGCCAATTTGATCGCCGACGGGGGCATGACGGCGCGCCTATTGAGCACGGCGCAAGTGTGATAGTCTCCACCCCATGAGACTTACAGCCCTGTTTCTGCTGGCGGCTGCGGCCGCGCCGGCGCCAGCCCAGGTGTTCTCGCTCACTCACGAACAGATGCTTGAGTACACGGCGGACAACCCCTACGAACGGTTCCCTGACGGACGGCCGAAGGTGCCCGACGCAATGCTCGAGAAGGCCAAGGGACTCTCGGTCGAAGAGGTGTGGACCGTGCTGCGCGACACCCCGTTCAAGCAGCAGTTCGCCGGCGGCAACAACTACTGGCAGATCATGCATCCGGAAAAGAAACTGGTGGGCCGGGCCGTGACAGTGCAGTTCATGCCCATGCGCCCCGATGTCAGCGGCCCCATGACGGCCGCGGCGAAGAAGAAGGGCGTCGATAACATTCCGCCGCACCAGCGCGTCATCGACATTTTGCAGCCGGGCGACGTTCTGGTGGTGGACCTGATGGGCGCCATCGAGGGTGGAACCATTGTCGGCGATAATCTCGCCATGGCGATCTTTGTCGCCTCGAAGACCGGCCTCGTGGTGGATGGCGCCATCCGCGACGCCGAAGGCATCGAACCCATCGGAATGCCCGTCTACGCCCGCGGCGTGCACCCCTCGGCCATCAATTATGAGAAGGTGATGCTGACCGGGGTGAACATCCCGGTGAAGATCGGCGGAACCACTGTGATGCCCGGCGACGTCGTGTTCGGCGATCGCGGCGGCCTCTACTTCATCCCGCCGCAGCACCTGAAGGCGATCATCGACAAAGCTGAAGTCACCCACATCCACGACGAGTGGACCAAGGCCAAGTTCCAGACCGGCAAGTACAAGTCGAGCGACTTGTATTCATCGCCCCGGATCCCTGAATTGAAGAAGGAATACGACGAGTATTTGAAGCAGAAACTCGGTAGGAAGGAATAACTCGTGGGCAGGAAACGGGGCGGTCATCCCGCCCCGTTCTGACTTCTCTTACAGTTGGAACTCCGCCTCAATCGTCGGATCGCCGATTTCGCGGTGCAGCTTGAACCCGCTCTTCGACAGAATCCGCTGCATCACCGAGTTGTCCGCTAGGACATCGGCGCGGATCTTATCCAGTTTCTCCTCGCGAGCGATCTTCACCAGGCGATCCACCAGTTCGGGACCGATGCCCTGGCCCTGCCACTTATCGCTCACAATGGCGGCGAACTCGGCGTTGTTGGTGCCCGGCAACTTCTGCAGGCGCCCCACCCCGAGAATCTCCTTCTCGCCGGTCTCGCGATTCATGTGCTCCACCACCAACGCGATCTCGCGATCGTAGTCGATGAAGCAGATGCGCGTCAGCCGTTCGTGCGCCACGCGCTGGCTCAGCTTCATGGTGTGGAGGTAACGTAGGTAAACGCTGCGGTCCGACAGCGTCTCGTGGAACTTCACCATCATGGGCTCGTCTTCGGGCCGGATCGGCCGGATCACCACCGGCGTGCCGTCCTTCAACTGCCACTCGGCGTAGTATTTGGTCGGATAGGGCCGGATGGCCGGCTTCGGCAGCTCCGCCGCGCTCGCCTCGTGCAGCAGCACGCGGGCGTCCAGCGCCACGATGCCGTCCGAGGAAGCGAGCAGCGGGTTGATGTCGATTTCCTTGATCCAGGGCTGCTCCACCACCAGTTGGCTGAAGCGGACCATCAATTGTTCGAGCGCCGCCAGGTCCACCGGCTTGCGGCCGCGGACGCCCTTCAGCGCCTTGTAGATTCGCGTCTGCTCCATCATGCGGCGGGCCAGCGTGCTGTTCAACGGAGGCAGCGCCAGCGCGCGATCCTTGAACACTTCCACCAGTTGGCCGCCCAGGCCGAACAGCAGCACCGGACCGAACTGCGGATCCACCGACGAGCCGATGATGATCTCATAGCCGCCGCTCATCCGGATCATTTTCTGGACCGTGACGCCCTGGAAGTGCTCCGCGCCCGCCTTGGCGGCCACCGAGTTCTGGATGTCGCGGAAGGCGTTGCGAACGGCGTCGGCCGAACTCAGGTTCAACTTCACGCCGCCCACGTCGGTCTTGTGGGTGATGGTCTCGCTGAATAGCTTCAGCACCACCGGGAAGCCCATCTCCTCGGCGCGCGCCACCGCTTCGTCGGCCGTCGCCGCCACCAGCGTCTCCACCGTGGGAATGCCGTAGCTCGCCAGCAGGTTCTTCGATTCGAACTCGGTCAGCAGCGTGCGTCCGCTTTCCTGCACCGTGCGGATGATGTCGCCGGCCATGCGCGAACCGTGGATGTTGCCCGATTCGGTGGCCGTCGGCGTCTCATACAGGCCTTTCAGGTTGTAGGTGTAGCTCCACATGTACTGAAACGCCCGCGCCGCGGTGTCCGGATACGGGAACACCGGGATCTCCGCGCGATTCAGAATGTCGACGCCCGCCTGCACCTCGGGACCGCCCATCCAACTGGCCAGCACCGGCTTGTCGCCGAGCTTGGCGTACGGTTTCAACGCCTCGGCCGTCTTGGTGGCGTCCGTCATGGCCTGCGGCGTCAGCACCACCAGCATGCCGTCGCTGTTGGGGTCCTTCGCCGCGATCTCGAGCGATTTGGCGTACCGATCCGCGCTCGCGTCGCCCAGGATGTCGATCGGGTTGCCGTGGCTCCAGTGCACCGGCAGGATCCCGTTCAGCTTCTCGACGGTCTCGCCCGACAGCTCCGACAACTCTCCGCCCGATCCGATCAGCGAATCGGTGGCGAGCACGGCCGGGCCGCCGGCGTTGGTGAGAATGGTGAGCCGGTTCCCCTTCGGGCGCGGCTGCTTGCCCAGCACCTCGGCCATGTAGAACAAATCGGAGATCCGGTCCACCCTCAACACGCCAACGCGACGGAAAGCCGCGTCCAGCACGTCGTCCGATCCGGTCAGCGATCCGGTGTGCGAGGCCGCCGCCTTGCCGCCTTGCGCCGTGCGGCCGGCCTTAATGACGATAATCGGTTTGGTGAGGGCCACCTCGCGCGCCGCCGACAGGAACGAACGGGCGTCGCCGATGGACTCCATGTAGATCAGAATGGCGCGCGTGCGCGTGTCCCGGCCCAGATACTGGATCAGGTCGCCCCAGTTCACGTCGAGCATCGAACCGAGCGAGACGAACGCGCTGAACCCGACCCGGTTCTGGAAGCTCCAGTCCAGCACGGCCGTGCACAGCGCGCCGCTCTGGCTGATGAAGCCGATGTTGCCCGGAGCCGCCATGCCGCGAGCGAACGTGGCGTTAACACCGGTCAGGGGACTCATCAACCCCAGACAGTTGGGGCCGACGATCCGCATGTTGTACTGTTGGGCTTCCTTGGAGAGCTGCCGTTCCAGCTCGACTCCGGGGGGCCCGAGTTCCTTGAAACCCGCCGAGATCACTACGGCCGCTTTTACGCCAGCCTCGCCACACTCGTGGATGATCTGCGGAATGGAAGGAGCCGGCGTCACCACAACCGCCAGATCCACCGGTTCGGGGACTTGCAGGATGCCGGAATATGCCTTGATGCCAAGGACATTGGATCGCTTCGGATTCACCGGGAAGACAGCGCCGCCGAACGGCGTGCTGAGCAGGTTCCACAAAGTGGTTCGCCCTACGCTGCCTGGATTCTCGGTGGCGCCAATGACCGCGATGTTTTTCGGAGTGAAGAATGCATCCAAAGGATGCGCTGTCCCCGCCGCAGCGGCGGGATTGGCTGTTGCGAACGCCATATAAGGATGAAAAACTCCTCTACTAGTGTCCCATGACTGGGCGGAAACCGGAATAGTCCTAACGGCTCGCGCCCTGGGAATTCGTTGAAAAAATCAACACGCCCGCGCACGGGCTCTCTCGAGTAAGTTGCCGCATCCGGTGGGAATTCTCCGGCGGTGATCGTTGTACAATAGCGAAGCTCGTGTCACACACGAGAGTACTGGGAATACCTTGGAGGAGCTAAAATCTATGTCCGATGCAGCCGCCGCGGCCGCCCCGCAGCCTACGCCGAAGTGCGTCGCCAGCCCCCTCACTCTGATCATGAAGATCAAGTCGGAGGCCGATTATCAACAACTTACAGCGCTTTTGCACCACATCCAGTCGCTGCCGCCTGACCAAAACCCCATCTGGGTGGCGCTCACCAAGCTGAAAATCGTTCACTTTGCGCGCTTCGTATTCCTCGAAAACAACACCAAACTCGCCGTTATCACGACGTATGATGGCTCATTTGAGGACTACATTAACGATTTCGTTGACGCAATTGGTGACGTTTTTAACGCACTTTTGGCGCATATGGAAGGCGCTCCGGCGCTTCCCGTGCAGCAGCACAGGCAGGAATTTCTGGCCTACTGCACTGCCAACGACCTGCGTGGTATCGAGCCCTTTTACAGCGCCTATCCGCAGGCCACGGTGCTCGATATCCTGAGCGCCCTCGAAAACGCCTAGCACTGCTCGGAGATGGTATGCCTGGACCGCAACTTGATGATATCCAGGGACTTATACTCCGGACCTACGCGATGCCCGCGCTGCGCGTCTTCGTCCTTTCGGTCCGGGACGCCGCCGGAGGACGGCGTTTCCTGGGGTCGCTCCAACTAGCCACCGCCACCGAGTGGAAAGTCAAGCCGGACTACTGCGTCAACCTCGCCCTCACCCACCCCGGCCTCGCCGCTCTGGGGGTCGGCGAGGCCAGTTTGGCCACGTTTCCCGACGAATTTAAGGAGGGCGCGCCGGCCCGGGCCGCGCGGATCGGTGACACGGGGACCAGTGCTCCCGATCAATGGATTGGGGGCCTGAACGGCCCCGATGTCCATATCTTGTTGTTTCTATTCGCCCAAAGCGAGGAGATCCTGACTCGGGTGAGCGGCGAGCTTCGGGCGGGGTACAGTGGCGCCATGGCGGAGCTCTCCGTCCACGACGCTCGGGGATTGCCGGGGAACGTCGCCCATTTCGGCTACCGGGACGGTTTCGCGCAGCCGACCATCGACGGCGGGTTGTCGCCGCTGATTCCCGATCCGCTGCCGAAGGCCCCGACAGGGGAGTTCCTGTTGGGTTACCCCAGTCAATTCAACGACTTCCAATACTCGGTTCCGGCCCCGGAGGCGCTGGGTCACAACGGGAGTTTCGTGGCGTTCCGGATCCTGTCACAGGATTGTCACGCTTTTGAGGAGTTTTTGAAGCGGGCAGGCGGCGAAATCGGCAAGGATCCGGAGTGGATCGCCGCCAAACTGTGCGGCCGCTGGCGTAACGGTGTCCCGCTGGCGCTCGCGCCGGAGGATGCGAACGCTCCAGTGGCGCTCGAAATGTACAACACTTTCGACTACGTTCCGTCCGACGCCGCTCCGGACGCCGTGGACGACCGCAAGGGCCTGCGATGCCCGATCGGGTCGCACATCCGGCGGATGAATCCTCGGAACTCGACGGTGGCTGGCGGGAGCGGACTGAAGCGCCGCATCATCCGGCGGGGGCTGCCCTACGGCCCACCGTACGATCCGGCCAATCCGAACGATGGCGTCGATCGAGGTCTGCTGGGGATCTTTATCGGCGCGAGCATTAAGGATCAGTTCGAATTCCTGATGGCGGACTGGGGCAACAAGGGGACGTTCGCTCCCGGCCTTGGGATCACCCGGGATCCGATCATCGGCGACAATTCGGCGCCGGATGCGAAGTTCCTGATCCCGATGGAGGGCCGCAAGCCGGCCGCCCTGAGTCTTTCGCGGTTCGTGACCACGCGGGGAGGCGCCTATGCCTTTCTGCCCAGCGCGACCGCGTTGCGTTACCTATCCACGCTGCCTTGAGAGCAGCCAGACACGGAGGAGCACAATGAGTTTTCTTGAGGAATACCGCGCCGCTAGCGCGGGAGCGGCGACGCCCGAGGAAGCCGCCCGGCATCAACTGGGGCTGCTGCAGAAATGGGTGGTGGAGGATCCCGAAGGCATGTTCGCGGATCTGCGGGCGCACCAGCCGATCTTCAAGACGCCGGGACCGGTGGTGGTGACCCGGTATCGCGACGTCATCGAGGTGGTCGACCTCGAGGAAACGTTCAGCGTGGCGCCGTACGGCGTGGCCATGATGCGCAACAACGGCGGGCCGAACTTCATTCTGGGCATGGATAACGGTCCGGAGTTCGAGCACGACCTTTCGATCCTGCACCTGGCGGTGAAGCGGGAGGACCTGGAACGCATTCGCGGGATAGTCGCCACACGGACGAAGGAACTGATTGACGCGGCGATGCCGGCCGGGCGGCTCGACATTACCGACGGTTTCTCTCGGCTGATTCCGACGCTGCTGTGCGGCGATTACTTCGGGGTTCCTGGACCGGATCCGGTGACGTTGATGAACTGGGTGCGGGTGATGTTCACCGATATCTTCCTGAACTTCGCGCAGGATCCGCACGTTTCCGAGCGGGGCATGGCGGCGGGCGTCCAGTTCCGCGCCCATGTCGATGCGCTGATCGCGGGGATCAAGAAAGACCGCGAGAACGGAGCGGCGGAGACGGACGACGTCATCGGGCGGTTGATCACGATGCAGCGGGCGCCGAAGGCCTCGTTCACCGATTCACGCCTGCGGGACAACCTGATCGGCTGCGTGACGGGCGTGCTGGAGAATACGAACACGGCGATTGTGAACATTCTCGACTGGCTGCTGGATCACCCTGATGTCATGGCGGGCGCGGTGGAGGCGGCGCGGAAGAACGACACGGCGACGCTGCGCAAGTACGTGCTTGAGACGTTGCGTTTCCACACGCCGGCGCCGCTGATGGTGCGGCTGTCGGTGCGCGAGCATACGCTGGCCAAGGGCACGGACCGGGCTACGACGATTCCTGCGCATTCGGTGGTGTTCGCGGCCAATGGGTCGGCCATGATGGATGAGACGGAGCTGGATAACCCGAAAGAGTTCCGGCTGGATCGTCCGCCGCACCACTACCTGCACTGGGGTTGGGGCATTCACCAGTGCCTGGGCAAGTACATCTCGGAGGTGCAGGTGACCGAGATCGTGAAGGGGTTGCTGGCGCTTCCGAACCTGCGGCGGGCTCCGGGGGATGCGGGTAAGTTGACGTACGCAGGGCCGTTCCCGAAGAGTTTTGTGCTGGAGTTCGGCGCTACGCAGACCGCTACGGCGTGAAAGGGGCTGGAGACTGCACGGCATGCATTGGGAACCCTGTTTTCGCGTCGCGTCCCTCTTGGCGTGTCTGGCATGCCTACGGGCGGAGCAGGCGCCAGCGTCCGTTCAGTCTCCACTGCCATGTTCGCAAGCCGAATCCCGTGCTGTTGACATGCTCTTGCGGCATGGACTGCGTCCTCAGCACGAGTGGACCGGCGGGGGTGTGCAGGAGGACTACACGAAGCCGCTGATTTGCCGCCGGCCGTGTGACACCGGTCAGGTATGCCGGTGCGTTCTCCTTGGCGGAGAGCGTCTTACGGACAGGAATGGGCGCGCCATCTCAGGCGCGCAGTTGCTGCGCCGCTACGCCGAGTCTGTTCACCTGCCTCCTCCATTTTGGATCTCTCATAACACGCCTCACGTCTCTGCAACCTTGATGCTGCGAAGTGCGGAAAATGGATGTCTTATCACGCTGCAATTTAACTACCGGGCCAAAGGCATTCTGTGGCTCGCAATTGTGCCTGTGGATGCTGATCCAACCGGTTGGCGCAGCAATGGCGTGCTGGAACGTGACTATCTGGCCGGGATTCCGAACTCTGCCGGACAACACACGCAACTCGAGGTGAAATAACCGTAAGATACCGTCGACCGCCACCGCATCCAGGGGAGCCCGCAACAACTTTCTGGGCTGCGTGCTCCGTTCGCGGCCGCACGAACATCGCGGGATGCCGGCCGCGCCTCACTTTGGAGCAGCGGGCTTGGTTTGGCCGGTCCAGGAGGCCTTTACTCTTCTGAGTCGCGCCAGGACTTCCGGCTTCTCCGCGCCCAGGACATCGTCCAACTCCCCATCGTTCCCATATCTGTAATATCTGACCGTCATGAAGCGATCGACGAGCCAGTAGTCAAATTGACCGGTATCGTTAGGCCTTCGGACGTACACGGAAACGATGAACCGGTGATCAGAATAGTGAGCCTCCCGAGGTCCCCACACATAGTCCGCGGTGAGGAAGACCTTTGAATCGGAGATCGCTGGAAGATTCCACCATGCGTGTTGGCTCAGATTTGAGACCCTGAGTTCGTAGGGGAGAAGGTTATCGAATCGATCGCGTCCGCACCCCGGTGACTGCGGATCGCAGAACTCCAAGAGTGCAAAATGGAGTGAAAATCCGCTCACGCCGCCACTCGCAGTTTCGAAGAACAGGGCCGACTCCCCTTTGCGCAACTCAATGACGGACAGATTCGGCGACCCCCCGAATCCCTTCGGAGCCGTGTAGCAGTAATTGTCTGGCTGGCCCTTGACACAAACCCTCGCCTCGCCGTTCGGATAAGAACCCACTGTGCCGCCGGTTCCAGGGTCCACCACTCTTACCTCGCGACCCATGTAGGCGACAGGGTCGGCCGCCAGCAGGATGAAGGCGGCCACAACCGGAATCAGCATATTCTCAGAGTCCTGTCGAATGTAGCCGGAGTCAAGTCTCCTACGGCGTGGACGTCGACGCTGCGGTGGCTTCGCGGCCTGTCATTCGCAACGCAACGCCGCCAGCGGGTCCACTCGCGTGGCCCGTCTTGCCGGGATGTAACTCGCAGCCAGCGCCACCGCGAGCATGATCGCCGCCACCACCGTGAACGTCCGCGCGTCGGTCGCGCTGGTGCTGAACAGGAACGCCGACAGCACCTTCGTGGTCGCGCGCGCGATCGCCAGTCCTAAGACGATGCCGATCGAGGCCAGCAGCAACGCCTCGCCCAACACGATTCGCAGAATCGACGCGCGGTTCGCGCCCAGCGCCATGCGGACTCCGAACTCCGGCGTCCGCTCCGAGACGGCGTAGGCGACCACTCCGTAGATGCCGACGACCGCCACCGCCAGCGCCAAGCCCGCGAACAGGCCGAGCAGCACCAGACGGAAACGCGGCGTTGCGACCGACTTCGACAACACCCGATCGAACGGCTGGATGTTCTCGATCGCCTGGTTGCGGTCCACCGTCCAGATGGCCGTGCGGATGGCCGAGGCGTAGCTCATGGGGTCGCCGTCGACTCGCACGATGAGCGATGCGTACGGCGACGGGTTGGAGCCGTAAGGCACGTAGATCTCAGGCGACACCTCGGCTCCCTGGCCATCGTGCTTGATGTTCGCCATCACTCCCACGATCTCGCGCCAGTGCTCGCCGACCTTCACGCGACGGGTCAAGGGTTCGGCCGAACCGGCGGCCGCCGAAGGCCAGTAACGGCGGACCATCGCTTCATTCACGATGGCCACCTGACGCCCGCTGTCGTCCGCCGTGAAGGGACGTCCTTTGCGCAGCGGAATGCTCAACGTTTCGAAGTAGCCTGGCGTTACGGAACGCAGGTAGGCGCTGACTGGAGGTCCGTCGGCCGGGCGCCCTTCGATCTCGAGACCCCAGGTTTCGGTGAAGCCCCAGGACATGGGAAGCGAGTTGGTGGCGGCGGCCGAGCGCACTCCGGGAATGCGTCGAACCATGTCGAGCGTGCGGTCGACGAAGCCGGCGTACTTGGGATCGGCGCCTGCCTGCGCGTCGCCCAGTTTCATGCCGAGCGTCAATGCGCGGTCCGCGCGGAAGCCCGGGTCGACGGCGATGAGCCGCGCGAAGCTGCGGATGAGCAGACCGGCGCCGGTGAGCAGCACCATGGCCAGGGCGATCTCGGCCACCAGCAACACACGGCGCACTCTGGCGCTGCCGCCCGCGATGGAGCGGCTGGCTTCCTTCAAACGCTCGTGCAGGCTCTCCCGGTTGTAGGCGCGCGACCCTTGCCAGGCGGGGATCGCGGCGATCAGCAGGCCCGTGAGGGCGGATGCGGCCAGGACAAAAGCGAACACACGGGGATCGAGGGCGATCTCGTTGGAGCGCGGCAACAGCGCCTCTGGCGTGATGGCGGTCAACGCCCGGAGCCCGACTTGCGCCAGGACCAGCCCCAGCACCCCGCCCATCACGGCGACCACGACTCCTTCGGCCAAAGTCTGTTGGATGAGACGCCCACGGCTCGCGCCCAGGACGGCGCGGATGCCCGCCTCCCGGCGGCGCGCGATGGCGCGCACCAACAGGAGATTCGCCATATTCGCGCAGACGATGAGCAGAACGCATCCGGACGCGCCGGCAAGCACAAGCAGCGCCTGACGGACCGTTTCCGACATGTCCTCGACCATCGGGATCACGTTGACGGTGGAGCCGCCGTAGAGCCGCGGCTGTTCGGCGGCCAAGCCTTTCATGGCGATCTGGAGGTCGGCTTTCGCCTGCTCCGCGGATACGCCTGGCTTCAACCGCCCGCCGACCGGGTGGATGGTCCACTTGCGCCGCGGAGACATGTCGTGCGCAGTGGGAGCGAGCACATCCGGCGCAACCTCCAGGCCGGGCAGGTGCAGATAGAAGCCTTCGGGGAGCACGCCGATGATCTGGTGCGGATAGCCGTCGAGCGTCACCGCCGTGCCGAGCGCGGAGGGTGTTCCGCCGAAACGGCGCAACCACAGGCGATGGCTGATGACGGCGACACGGTCGTTGCCGACCACGTTCTCCTGGGGCGTGAAGCCGCGGCCCAGGGCAGGCTGCGCGCCGAGGACGGCGAAGATTCCGGGCGTCACCAGCGCTCCGTCCAGACGTTCCGGCTCGCCTGAGCCGGTGAAGCTGAAGGTCCAGGCGCGGAAGGCGGCCAGGGCATCGAAGGAACGGTTGTCCCGGCTCCAACGATCGAGTTCCCGGTTGTCGGGCTGCCAGTGCTTAAACGTCTTGACCATCTCGGGATCAGGAAACATGTTGGGATCGACGTGTTTGGACTCCCACACCATCACCAGGCGGTCGGCGCCCGGGTAGGGAAGAGGGCGCAACAGCACGGCGTTGATGACGGTGAAGATGGCGCTGTTGGCGCCGATGCCGAGGGCGAGCGTCAGCATGGCGGCCGCCGCGAATCCGGGGTTCTTGCGCAACATGCGGAGGGCGAAGCGGACGTCCTGCGCGAGCGTCTCCATCCAGGGCAGGCCGCGCTGGTCGCGCACGCTCTCCTTAGCCGATTCGAGGCTTCCGAACGTGAGCATCGCCGCGCGGCGCGCTTCCTCGGGCGGCATGCCCTGGCGAATGTTGTCGTCCGTCATCATGGCGATGTGCGACTCCAGCTCGGCGGTCATGTCGGAGTCGCGCCGGCCGCCGGTGAACACGCCCCGGAGCCGGGACCACATTCTGCGCACGGCCCTCATGACGCGCCTCCCGCGGCGAAGAAACGGTCGATGATCTCGGTGGTTTCGCGCCATTCGCGCTCTTCGGCGGCCAGACGCTTCCGGCCCGCGCGCGTGATGCTGTAGAACTTCGCCTTCCGGTTGTTATCGGAGACGCCCCACTCCGACTCGATCGCGCCCTCCTGTTCGAGCTTCAACAGGACGGGATAGAGCGTGCCGTGGTTGATGGAGAGACGGTCCGCGCTGGTCTGTTCGATGCGGCGTGCGATGCCGTATCCGTGCTGCGCGCCCAAGGACTGCAGCGTCTTCAGCACCATCAGGGCCAGCGTCCCCTGCCAGACGTCGGTCTTCATGTTGGATTCCCATAGGAAGTATGCGGCGCCTTCCTGTGGGAAAGCAATAGGAAAGTTTCAGGCCTGCTTAGCCGCTTCGTCGAAGCAGGCGCGGGCGATCTGGCGCAGCAGGAGGGATTGGGTCCAGCGGTCGCCTTCCTCGCGCGGCAGGCCGTCCGGACCGGGGAAGGTGCGGGCGTAATAGATGCGCGGGGCGAGCAGTTCGGGCGCAAAACAGATGTAATCGCCGGGTTGCGCCGATTGCAGGAAGCCGCGGAAGGCGGCGGTCCACAGGCGGCGGTAGTGGTCGACGAAGGGGGCGGAGCCGTCGCCGATATCCACTTGAATTGAGCCGGGGTTTGCGATGCGGCCGTGCAGGAAGCGGACGCGTTCGAGCACGGGGGCGATGAAGGCGAACTTCATGTCGAAGCCGCCGTACACCATTTCGAGGCCCGCGTACCAGTGGGAGAAATCGCCGTTGAAGCGCAGGGCGGGGAAACGCTGGACCAGGCGGACGGTGCGCCACATGTCCTGAAACAGCGTGGCGCGGTGGGTTTCGACGTAGATGGGGAAGGCGAGGCGTTGGCTCGCTTCGAGGGTCGCTTCGATGAGGGCGAAGGCTTCGGGGTCGTCCTCGAGTCCCCAGGCGACGTGGGCGGTGGCGCATTCGAGGCCCAGGTCGCGGAGCAGGGCGGCGTTGGAGGCGGCTTCGGCGGGTTGGTTGATGCGCGTGGAGCCCGCTTGCGCGAGGCCGAGCCGGCGGCACAGCGCGACCTGGTCGGGCGTGGGCGCTTCGGCGAACTGGACGCCGTCGTAGCCCGCGGTCCGGATGGCTTCCATTTGTTCCGCGAAGGCGAGGCCTGAGGGTCCGGCGGACCATTCGGGCAGGGCTTCGAGGGCCAGCAGGTTGAAGTACGAGCGGAAGGCGGGCGCATCGTTGCGGCCGGAGTTCAGGTTCGCGATCGGCATGGATTCTACTGTACGATGACCGCGCTTGTGCTATGTTGCGAGTTACCCCATACGCGTCGGATTCAACGTCCGCATCCGATTTCTTGAGAAAGGATTGGATGGATGAATAGCCGACGACGTTTTCTTGGATCTGCTTCCGCTGTGCTTGCCGCCGCCGCTTCCGCGGGCGAGGCCAGTGAGCAGGAGTTCACCCGCTGGTACGAGGTCGACCGCGGCGTCACGAATCTCGAGAACGCCTATTGGGGCATCATGGCTCGGCAGGTGATGGAGGAGTACGCGCGCAAGGTGGCCTACGTCAACCGACGCAATTCGCCGTTTGTGCGGGGCATGATTCCCGGCGAGTCGCTGCGCGAGGAGTTGCCGAAGGTACGGGCGCGCGTGGCCCGGCTGGTGAATGTCGCGACGGAGGAGATTGCGCTGACTCGCTGTGGCACTGAGTCGCTGCAGGATTTGATCATCGGCTACAACCGGCTGAAGCCCGGCGACCGGGTGATTTTCGGCGATCTCGACTACGACGCGATGCAGAACGCGATGCTGTTCCTGAAGGACCGGCGCGGCGTCGAAGTGACTACGTTCACCATGCCGGAGCCGGCGACGACGGCGAACATTCTGGCGGCGTATGAGGAGGTGTTGAAGGCGACTCCGCGGGCCCGGCTGTTGCTGGTGACGCACCTTTGCCATCGCACCGGGTTGGTGAATCCGGTGAAGGAGATTATCGCGCTGGCCCGGCGGCATGGCGTTGCTTCCATACTCGACACGGCGCAGGCGGTGGGGCAGATGCCCGTCGATTTAGAGGACATCGGGGCGGATTTCGCCGGGTTCAGCCTGCATAAGTGGATTGGGGCTCCGCTGGGGACGGGCGCGGTCTATATTCGTAAGTCGAAGCTGGCTGAGATGGATTTGTGTCTGGGCAACCGGGAGGATGCGCCCGACGATGTGCGGTCGCGGACTTATCCGGGCACTTATGACTTTGCGGCTGTGTTGACGATTCCGGCGGCGATCGACTTCCATAACCGGTTGACGGTGGAGCGGAAGCGGGCGCGGTTGCAGGAGCTTCGGAATTACTGGGTCAGCCGTGTGCGGGAGTTAGATGGCGTCGAGATATTGACTCCCGATGATCCCGCGCGGTATGGGGCCACCACCTCGTTCCGTCTGAAGGCGCTCAAGACGTTCGAGCAGGCGGTGCAATTGCAGAACCTTTTGATGTCAAAGTACGGGATTGTGACGGTGGCTCGCAAGGGGATTGCGCGGGGCGCCGCGATTCGAGTGACTCCCGCGCTGTATAACACGGCGGCCGAGTTAGACCGGTTCGTGGCGGCGGTTCGCGCCGAATATCGGCTGTTCGCTTGAGTTAGTCCTCCCGGACGCCGACCGCGATGATGGAGGTGGGCGGCCAGGGCAACAGGCCGTCTAACTTCCGCCAGAGTGGGACCAGGCGGTCAAAGACGGTCAACTGGAAGCGGCTGAAGGTGCGCCGCTTCAGGATCCGCCCGTTGACCCACCAGCCGGGGTAGGTGATGCGGTTGAACTCGATGATGCGCTCGACGCGGAAGCCGGTTCGTTGCATCTTCTCCGCCAGTTCGTCCTTGGCGTAGCGGCGGTAGTGGCCGAGCGCCTGGTCGAGCGTGCCGAAGTTGCCCGCGCCCTGCGGGACCAGCACGACGGCCTTGCCGCCGGGGCGGAGGGTGGAGTACAGGTTGCGCAGTCCGGCGAGGTCGTCCTCAACGTGTTCGAGCACGTTCAGGCAGACCACGGAGTCGAGTTGGCGGGCGAAGGGCTCGAAATCGGCCGCGCGGGTGAGGTCGCAGGCGGCGGTGGAGATGTTGGGGCGATGTTGCAGGCGGGCGCGCAGGCGGGCCAGATGCTCGCGATTGATGTCGGTGGCGATGTAGCGCTTGCGGCGGCGGGCCAGGTGGCGTGTCAGGTTGCCCATGCCGGCGCCGAGCTCCAGAACGGAGCTGCCCAGGTGCGGGGCGACCGTTTCGGCCATCCAGCGGTTGAAGCGGTTGGCGTCGGCGAGCGCGTCCAGGATGTCCGGGCCGGCGTCGCCGGTGTCCTGATAAATGTCCGAGGACAGCCAGAATCGCAGGATCACCCAAAGGGCGTTGAAGGCGTCCTTGGTGCCGATTTTCTTGCCTTCTTCATAGGTGCGGCCGTGGTAGGCGATGGGGGCTTCGTAGACGCGCGCCTGGCGCTTGGCGATCTTGATGGTGATTTCGGGCTCGATGCCGAAGCGGTTGCTGCGGATGGGGATGCTGGCGAGCAACGAGGTGCGGAAGACCTTGTAACAGGTCTCCATGTCGGTCAGGTTCAGGTCTGACACCACGTTGCACATGGTGGTGAGCACCCAGTTGGCGATGGAGTGCCAGTAGTAGAGCACGCGGCGGTGGCCGGCGGCGGCGAAGCGTGAGCCGTAGACCACGTCGGCGTCGCCATCGAGGAGCGGCTCGAGGAGCTTCGCGTATTCGCGAGGGTCGTATTCGAGGTCGGCGTCCTGAATGATGGAGAATTCGCCGCGGGCGTGGCCGATGGCGGTG
This sequence comes from Acidobacteriota bacterium, assembly GCA_018268715.1. GTDB lineage: Bacteria > Acidobacteriota > Terriglobia > Bryobacterales > Bryobacteraceae > TMP-7. The sequence continues at coordinate 565,490 of JAFDVZ010000002.1, forward strand.
CGGATGGCCGCGCCCTTGCCCTGGTTCACTTCATGGCGGACCAGGCGGATGGGCGCTTCCGGATGGGCCGCGATGTATTCGGCCACCGCCTCCACGGAGCCGTCCCTGGAGGCGTCGTCGACGATGATCAGCTCGCGGTCGCGGGTGTGGGGCGTGGGGGGCAGCGGCGCGGCGAGCACGCGGTCGAGCACCGTGCCGATGAACTCCTCCTCGTTGTACAGCGGAATCAGGATCGACAGCAGCAGATCGTTCATTCGGAAGGCGTTGGCAATCCCCAGGATACAGCAGGAACCGGAGAGGACCGGCCGCCTGCCGCTACTACCACCAATAGCGCCATGCGGGAGCCCCTTCTCATTCCGTTCGCCGGATTTGCCTTAGGCATTGTGCTGGCGAACTGTTGCCGCTTCGGAATCCGCGAACTGGCGGCGGCTGGGGTTGTGCTCGTCGCGTTGGGCGTAGTCGCGCATCGGCGGAAGGCGCGCTGGCTGGCGGTTGGCGCCGTGGGGTTGGCGATGGTCGCGGCGGGGGCGTTGAATGTCGCACTGCACGACGCCGGACCGCCGCCCGAAATGCAGGCTGACGATGGGGAGACGCTGATTCTGGCGGGCTGCGTGGTGGAGCCGCCGGCGTTCACCGTGGATCGCGAGCAGTTCGTGCTGGAGCTCGAGCCGGGCGCGCGGGCGAACGTCTCGCTGTCGCTCAAGGAGGGCGATGAGCCGCCGTGGTTGCGCTACGGGCAGCGCGTGGAGTTCGACGCTCGGGTCCGCCGGCCGCGAAATTACCGGAATCCTGGAGCCTTCGATTACGCCCGCTACCTGGCGCGCCAGCAGATCTACTGGACGGCGTCGGCGCGCGCGGATACGCCCATCAAGACATTGCCGGGCGAGTGCGGGTCACGCTTGCAGGCGGCCATCTTCGCCCTGCGGACCGCGGCGCTCGAACGCATCGAGCGGCTGTATGCGGGCGACGAATACGCGGCCGGCATGACGGAGGCGATCCTGATCGGCGAGTCGCACAAGCTCGAAAAGGTCTGGACCGAGCAGTTCCGCCGCACCGGCACGTATCACGCGCTGGTGATCAGCGGAATGCACATCATCGTGCTGGCGGGAACGCTGCTGTTCCTGCTGCGGGTGTGCATGGTGAATGAGATGCTGGCGCTGTTGATCGCGGCGGTCGGCGCGTGGGTGTACGCGGCCGTTTCGGGATGGTCCGCGCCGGTGGTGCGCGCGGCGGCGGGCTTCACGCTGTACCTCGTCGGGCGCTACTTCTACCGGCGGGGCCGCGTGCTGAACCTGCTCAGCGCCATCGCCATCGTCTACCTGGCGTGGGACCCCGGCCAGTTGTTCGACGCGAGCTTCCAGCTTTCGTTCCTGTGCGTGGCCGCCATCGGCGCGTTCGCCGCGCCGCTTACCGAATGGGCGCTTGCACGGTACAGGGACGCGGGTCGCGACCTGGCCGACCGGGGCCGGGACCGGAAGAGCGAGCCCACCGCCGCCGAATTCCGCATCGAGATGCGCCTGCTGGCCGAGACGGCGGCGCTATGGACGCTCATCCCGGAACGTTACCTGATCGCGATGTTACAAACGGCGATACGGTTTGGCGTTTGGGTGGCCGAGATGGCGATCCTGTCGAGCGTCATTCAACTCGCGCTGGCGTTGCCGATGGCGATCTATTTCCACCGCCTGTCGATCACCGGCGTCACGGCGAACCTGGCCGTGGTCCCGCTGATGAACGCGCTGGTGCCCATTGGGTTCGCGGCGATTTTCACGGGTTGGCGGCCGTTGGCGGCGCTGGCCCGGCTGTGCCTGAAGGGGGCGGCGTGGGTGGCGGCGTGGCATGCCCAGTGGGAGCCCGCGCATCGCATTCCGGATCCCCCGTTGTGGCTCGCCATCGCGCTGACGGCGGCGCTGGTGGCGGTTGGCGTCGCGGTCCGGATGCGGAGCCGCTGGGTGCAAAAGACGCTCGCCGTGGCGTTCGCGCTACTGGCGGCGCTGGTGATCGCGCCCTTTCCGCCGGAGGTGCGGCGCGGCGTGCTCGAGTTGAGCGCGATCGACGTGGGGCAGGGCGACGGTCTGCTGCTAACCACGCCCGATGGAAGGGTCCTGCTAATCGACAGCGGCGGATTCCCGCCCTACGGCCGCAAGAAGAAGCCGAATATCGACATCGGCGAGGACGTGATCTCGCCCTATCTGTGGACCCGCCGCATTCAGCACGCCGATGTCATCGTCACCACGCACGCCCATGAGGATCACGTCGGCGGGCTCAAGGCGCTGATTGCGAACTTCAGTCCGCAGGAGATCTGGACCGGTGTCGTCGCCGATGACAGCGTCGAAACGCCCGACTTGAAGGCCGCACAGGCCGCGGGTGTCCGGATTCTCGAGCGGCTGGCGGGCGAAACGTTCTATTTCGGCGGCGCGCGCTTCGAGGTTCTGGCCCCGTCGCCGGATCGCGAATCGAACCCACGCAGACTGAACAACGATTCGCTCGCCCTGCGCGTCAGCTACGGCCGCCATTCGTTTCTGCTGACGGGCGACCTGGAGCGCGAGGTCGAATATGAGCTGCTGTCGCGGGGCGTGCTTGCGAAAACCACCGTGCTGAAAGTGGCGCATCATGGCAGCAAAACTTCCAGCACGCCGGATTTCCTGGACGCCACCCAGCCGGAGTTCGCGGTCATCTCGGCCGGCTATCTGAATATGTTCCGCCTGCCCCATCGCGACGTGCTGGACCGTCTGGCCGAGCGCCACGCCGACGTGTTGCGAACCGACCGCGACGGCCTGATCACCATCCGGTCCGACGGACGGCGCATCACGGTCCAGACCATGGACCGCGACTTCGCGGATCGCCGCTTCGCCGAACCATTCCAGGCCTGGTGAGCCCGCTTGTTACACTAAAATTTCATGCTGCGGGTTCGCTTTGCGCCCTCGCCGACCGGGTATCTCCACATCGGAAGCGCGAGAACATTCATCTTCAACTGGCTGTACGCACGCCACAACGGCGGAACAGTCATCCTGCGTATCGATGACACCGACGTCGAGCGTAACTCCCAACAGTCGCTCGACTCCATCTTCGAGGGGCTGAAGTGGCTGGATCTCGGCTGGGACGAGTTCTATCGCCAGTCCGACCGGCTCGATCTGCATCGCCAGTTGACGCAGGTGATTTTCGACAAGGGGCTCGCCTACCGCGACTTCACTCCGGCCCAGGCCGACATTGAGGACAAGCCTCGCGATGCGGCGACGTGGCTGTACAATCCCGGCGCCCGCGAGATGTCCCAAGAGGAGAGCGACCGCCGCGCCGCGGCCGGCGAGCCGTTCGTCATCCGCTTTCGCGTGCCGCGCGAGACGGCCGAAGACGTGCGGTTCAACGACGCCGTGTACGGTCCGCAATCGAAGTCGACGGCGGATATCGAGGATTTCGCCCTGCTGCGCAGCAACGGCGTTCCGACGTATCACATGGCCTCCTGCGCCGACGACGCCGACATCCGGATCAGCCACATCATCCGCGGCCAGGACCACCTGACCAACACGTTCAAACACGTGCTGATCTTCCGCGCGCTCGGCGTGGAGCCGCCGCAGTTCGCGCACCTGCCGCTGCTGATCGCGCCCGACGGATCGAAGCTGTCCAAGCGCAAGCACGGCCCGGTGGTGAGCGTGACGACGTACCGCGACGCCGGGTTCCTGGCCCACGCGTTCGTGAATTTCGTGTGCCTGCTCGGCTGGTCGCCGAAGAACGATCGCGACCGCATGAGCCGCCAGGAACTGGTCGACGCATTTGGATTTGAAGGCGTCAACCGCGCTAACGCCACCATCAACTTCAGCGACGCGGACCCGTTCGACCCCAAGGCGGTCTGGCTGAACGCCGAAACGATCCGCGGCATGGCGATCCCGGACCTGTGCCGGGAAGTGCTGCCCTTCGCCGAACGGGCGTTCGGCGCCGCGCCGGCCGACAAGATGCTGCGGGTGACGCCGCTGATCCAGGAGCGCATCAAGCTGCTGGGCGATGTCGCCACGGTGGCCGACTTCTTCTTTGTTCGCGAACTTGCGCCCTACGACGTCGCGGAGTTGATTCCGCAGAAGGGCGATCTCGCGATGGCGCGGCGGGCACTCGAGAGCGCTCAGCGGATCCTCGCCGGCGCCGAGTTCACGCACGACGGTTTGGACGCCGCGCTGCGGGCGGGCGCACAGGAATTGAAAGTGAAAGCAGGCCAGATGTTCCAGCCCATCCGCGTCGCCGTTTGCGGCCGGAAGAACGCGCCTCCGTTGTTTGAGACGCTGGAGACGCTGGGCCGCGAGACGTGTCTGGAACGAATCGCGAAAGCGATTGAAATGCTGGAAAAACAGTGAGACGCACCGGTCTCACACCAAGCCAGGTGAGAAGCATATGAGTACGCTGAACAACGGACCGGAAGCAGCGCCATCGGCGCCCAGTGAGAACGCCGGCCCCTCGAATTTCATCCGCGACATTATTCTAGACGACTTGAAGACCAATAAGTACGGGGGACGCGTGCACACGCGCTTTCCTCCGGAGCCGAACGGATACCTCCACATCGGCCACGCCAAGTCGATCAACATCAATTTCGGGTTCGCCAGGGAGTTCAACGGCAAGTGCAATCTCCGTTTCGACGACACGAACCCGTGCAAGGAAGAGACCGAGTACGTCGAATCCATCATCGAAGACGTCCGCTGGCTGGGCGGCGATTGGGAAGGCCGTCTCTTCTACGCGTCGGATTACTTTCAGCAGCTCTATGAGTGGGCCGTCCAGATGATTAAGGACGGCAAGGCGTACATCTGCGACCTGACCGCCGACGAACTGCGCGAGCAGCGCGGCACCCTGACCGAACCCGGCACAGAGAGCCCTTACCGCAACCGCACGGTGGAGGAGAACCTCGACCTGTTCGAGCGCATGAAAGCCGGCGAGTTCCCCGACGGCGCCCGCACGCTGCGCGCCAAGATCGACATGGCCGCGAAGAACCTGAATCTCCGCGACCCGATCATGTACCGCATCCTGCACGCCGACCATCACCGCACCGGCGACAAGTGGTGCATCTATCCGATGTACGACTACGCGCACGGCCAGTGCGATTCGATCGAAGGCATCACGCACTCCATCTGTACGCTGGAATTCGAAGACCACCGTCCGCTGTACGACTGGTATGTGGAAGCCATCGGCATCTACCACCCGCAGCAGATCGAGTTCGACCGCCTGAGCATCACCTACACGCTGCTGTCCAAGCGCCGGCTGCTGCAACTGGTGCAGGAAAAGCACGTCACCGGTTGGGACGATCCGCGCATGCCGACGATTTCCGGCATCCGCCGCCGCGGCTACACGCCCGAAGGCCTCAAGAACTTCTGCGGACGAATCGGCGTTTCGAAGACCAACGGCATCACCGAACTGTCGCTGCTCGAATACTCGATCCGCGAGGATCTCAACAAGAGCGCCCTGCGCGTGATGGGCGTGCTGCGGCCTCTCAAGGTGGTCATCGACAACTACCCCGAAGGCCAGGTGGAGCAGATGGAGGCGGTGAACAATCCGGAAGACGCCTCCGCCGGAACGCGCACCGTCCCGTTCTCGAAGGTGCTCTACATCGAGCAGGAGGACTTCCGCGAGGATCCGCCGAAGCAGTACTTCCGCCTCTCGCCCGGACGCGAAGTCCGCCTCCGCTACGGCTACTTCATCAAGTGCGTGAGCGTGGTGAAGGACGGTGCGGGCAACGTGGTGGAAGTGCACTGCACTTACGATCCGGCTACGCGCGGCGGCAACGCGCCCGACGGCCGCAAGGTGAAGGCCACAATCCACTGGGTTTCGGCCGAACACGCCATCGACGCCGAGGTTCGCCTGTACGACAACCTGTTCCTCAAGGAAAACCCGGGCGACGTGCCGGAGGGCAAGACGTTCCTCGACAACCTGAATCCCAACTCGCTCGAAGTCATCACCGCGAAGCTGGAACCGAGCCTGAAGGGCGCGCCGGTGCTCAGCCGGTATCAGTTCGAGCGCATGGGATACTTCTGTGTCGACAAGGAGTCGACCCCGGACAAGCTGGTCTTCAACCGGACCGTCACCCTGCGTGATACCTGGGCGAAAATCGAAAAGAAATCCAAATGAAGATCCTCGGACTTGGCGGCATCCTCAAAGATGCCGCCTGCGCCATTGTGGCGGACGGCCATCTTGCGGCCGCCGTCGAAGAGAACAAGGTCGCGCGGCACTGGACTCACGGTACGCTGCCGCACGCGGCCATCGAAGCCTGTCTCCATGCGGCCAAGGTGTCGCCGGCTGAAGTCGATTGCGTCGCCGTGGCGCGTCCGCTTCGCACCGGTCCCGGCCTGCACATGCAGCTGCGCGCGCAGTTCCCCAACGCGCGGCTGGCCGTCATCGAACACCAGGCCGCTCACGCCGCATCCGCCTTCTACCTGTCGGGTTTCGGCGAAGCCACGGTTCTCACGCTCGACCGTTCCGGCGATTTCCGCTGCGGCGCCCGCTATCACGGCAAGGGCCCGCGGCTGCAGCTCGAAACCGAATACTACTTCCCCGATTCGCTGGCTGACCTGTACAGCCGCGTCACCGAACTGCTGGGCTTTCACGGCGGCGCCGACGAACATAAGGTGCAATGGCTTTCGGCGGCCGGTTCCGACCGCTTCGTGCCGCTGTTCCGCGACCTTCTCTTAACCGACTCGGCCCGTTTGAATCCCGCCTACTTCGACGCCGGACGCGTCGGGCACGGCGGTTTCGGCGAGCGCTTCTACGAAGCCCTGGGCCTTGAGGACGGCGACCCCATTCCCGAGAAGTTGCGGGCCGACGTGGCGCACGGCGTCCAGCGTTCGATCGAAGAGAAGGTGATCGAGCTGGCCGGCGAGGGCGAAAATCTGTGCCTGGCCGGCGGACTGTTCTACAACGCCCTGCTGGTGAACGCCATCGAGCAATCCGGCCGTTTCAAGAACGTCTTCGTTCAGCCCGTGGCGGGCAATGCGGGAACCGCCATCGGCGCGGCGCTGCACGCCTGGTACAACGTGCGCCGCAGCGATCAGGCCATAGCGCCGTGGGACCTCTTCCTGGGCCCCAGCTACGCGGCCGAAGAGATCAAGAAGGTGCTTGAGAACTGCAAGCTGCGGTTCCGTTACCTCACTTCCGACGAGTTGATCGCCGAAGCCATCGAGCATCTCCGCAACGATCAGATCATCGCCTGGATGCAAGGCCGCATGGAGTTCGGTCCGCGCGCGTTGGGCAATCGCAGCATCCTGGCCTCGCCGCTCAACCCGTATTCGACCGAGAACCTGAACGTCTTCATCAAGCATCGCGAGCCGTTCCGCAAGTTCGCCGCCTCGGTCCCCGCCGAACTGGCGGGCGAGTATTTCGAAGCCGGACCGAACGCGCGCTTCCTCACCACGGTGGGCCGCGTGAAGCCGGCGCATCGCAAGACGTTCGAAGCGGCCGTGGTCGGCGAGGGCATGGTGCGCGTCCACGTCGTGCACAAGGAAGAGAACCCGCTGTATCACCGGCTGCTGCTCGCCGCGGGCAAGTCGAACAATCTGCCCGTGCTCTACAACACCAGTTTCAACCTCTTCAGCGATCCGCTGGTGTGCACGCCGCGCGACGCCGTCCGCAGCTTCTATTCATCCGGCATCGACGCGCTGTTTGCCGGCAACTTCGTCGTCAGCAAGTAATCGGGGAGAACACCATGATCAACAGGCGGGAACTGCTGCTGAATACGGCCGCGATGGCCGGCGCCGCGCAGGCGGGGATGGCTCAGCCGGGGCCGAAGAACATCGTGATTTCGAGCGGCAACGGACTGGCGGCCACCGCCAAGGCGATGGAGATGCTGAAGTCGGGCGCGGACACGCTCGACGCCGTCATCGCCGGTGTGAACATCGTGGAGCTGGACCCGGAAGATACGTCGGTCGGCTACGGCGGACTGCCCAACGAAGAGGGCGTGGTCGAACTCGACGCCAGCGTGATGCATGGTCCCACGCGGCGCTGCGGCGCGGTGGCGGCGATTCAGAACGTGAAGACGCCGTCGAAGGTGGCGAAGCTGGTGATGGAGCACACCACGCACGTGATGCTGGTGGGTGAAGGCGCCTGGCGGTTCGCGAAGGCGTGGGGCTTCCCGAAGGAAGAGATGATGACCGAGAAGTCCCGCCTGGCGTGGATGGTGTGGAAGCAATCGCTCATCAGCCCCGGTGGCCGCAACAACTGGACCGGCGAGACCGAGCGCGCCAAGAAACCCACGGCGGAGCTGCGCAAGATGTTCCCGAACGCCGATGAGGAGACGTTGGCCTGGGCCTGGGAGATGGCGGTGCGTCCCACCACGGGCACCATCAACTGCCTGGCGTTGAACTCGAAGGGCGAGATGTCGGGCGTCACCACCACCAGCGGATTGGCCTGGAAGATTCCCGGCCGCGTCGGCGATTCGCCGATCATCGGCGCCGGCGTATACGTCGATCAGGAAGTGGGCGCGGCGGGCTCCACCGGCGTCGGCGAAGAGAACATCCGCATCTGCGGCGCGCACACCATCGTCGAGAACATGCGCCACGGCATGCCGCCGAAAGAAGCCGCGATGGACGCGTTGAAGCGCTTCGCGCGCAACTACAATAACGACCGCAAGCGGCTGGCCGAACTGGACCTGAACTTCTACGCGCTGCGCAAGGACGGCCAGTACGCCGCCGTCACGTTGTGGCAGGGCCGCGAGCGCGGCGCCAAGTTCTCAGTGAACGACGGCGGCGCAAGCCGTCACGAAGTCTGCGAGCCTTTGTACGAGCGCTAGCCCCACCACTCCTCGCCCGGCAGCAGGCAGGAGCGCAGGTAATCCTGGTTGAAGTCGAGCCCGAGGCCGGGCTGCGTCGGCACGGTGAGGCGGCTGTGCTTCACCTCCGGCGGATTCGCGGCGGCCATCTGCTCGACGTGCCGCGTGGGCCGTCCCAGCGCGCTTTCCGAGCGGTAGAAGTTCTGAATCGACGCGCCGAAATGGGCGTTGGCGTAACACAACACCAGCGATCCGACATTGTGCAGCGCCACCGGCGTGCGCGTCAGCGCGGCATAATCGGCGATCTTGCGCGTGCCGGTGAATCCGCCCGCGAACGCCAGATCCGGATGCACGATGTCGGCGGCCTGCGAATCGAGGAACGGTCGGAATCCGCGCACCAGCTCCAGCTTCTCGCCGGTCAGAACGGGCACGCGCGTCGACCGTTTCAGCGCCACCCAGCCCTCGGAATACGGCACATTCAGCGGATCTTCGAGGAACAGCGGATCCATCGGCTCCACGGCTTTCGCCACCGCGATCGCGCTCGGCGTATCGAGCTCGTTGTGGCAATGCACGGCGATGTCGATATCGGGACCGACGGCCTCGCGGCAGTTCGCATACGCGCGGGCGACCTTGCGAAGTTGATCGCGGTCGAGCGTCGAGGCGTAACGGGCCGGGGTCACGCCGATCACCGAATCGATCCCGTTCTTGAAGGCGGTGAAGCCTTCCGGAGCTTCGCGGATGCGCTGCGCCCAGGCGCGGCACGACCCCGGATCGAGCATATTCAGGCCGATGCCGTGCGAGTACATCGGGATCGCGTCGCGGAACGGGCCGCCCATCAGCGTCGAGACCGGCAATCCGGTGATCTTACCCGCCAGGTCCCACAACGCCATGTCGATGCCGCTGATGGTGGGGATGTGCGCCATGTAGGTGTGCATCAGCGTCGTCATGTTGTGGAAGTGCTGCTCGATCGAAAGCGGATCCTTGCCGATCAGCATCCCCTTCATCGTCTCGATGCGCCCGCGAGCCATCGGGCCGGTGGAGCCGGCTTCACCGTAGCCCGTCAGTCCGGCGTCGGTGTCGATGCGGATCAGGCAGTTCCCGGCGATGTCGCGAATCTGCATCGCCTTGATCGAGGTGATCTTCACTTTGCCGCGATGCGGCTGGGCGTAGGCGCGTAGGGCGCCGAAGGACGATGCGATCGGCGCGGCGAGGGCGATCTTCAGCAGATCGCGGCGGGTCCAACGGGCGGACAGGGTGCGGCCAGACATGGTGGTTCTCCGGCCGCAAGCATATCGCAGCCGGATGCGCCATTGGCGGATGGATTTGCTGCCGCTGGCCGGGCAACTCCGCCTCGGGCGTCCTAAAACTGGAGCTTCAGCACGCCCGTCTGATGCTTCATCAACTCGCCGCGCCGCAGGAAGTAGGTGGACTTCGCCGTGGCCTTGCTGAACAGCTTCCCGGCCTGATCCTCCCAGTGGCCGGAGTCCTTGTGGTCGCTCTCGCCCAACGGGATCACCATGAACGACTGCGGCGGCTTGGTCAGAATCACGATCTGCGTCGAGGTCTGGCCCGTGTGCCCCACCATCACCTCGCCCTTCTTCGAATATGAAACCGCGCGCGGCGCCGCCATGCCCGCGTCGATCAGAGACCCGCCGCCCACCGGCCAATTCCGGTCCGACCCCTCGCGGCCCACGCGGAAGTAACTGCCCCACACGGCGCCCGGCGCGAACTCGCTGGACAGCCGCTTCCCGGCGGCCGCCAGCGCCGCGACAATCTGCTCATCGGTGACCTCGGCGGGAGGAATAAACGCCCGCGCGATCTTCTCCGGCAGCGCCTTCTTGAACAGATAGAACCCCATCGCCCCCCGCGAATCGGCGTCCATGCGGCGATCCCAATCCACCAGCAGCTTCACGAACTCCGACGGTTCGGGCGACGCCTTGCGGATGCGCTCCTGCCACTTCTCCGCGCCGAACACCCCGGTCGAAAACGCCAGCCGCATGGCCCTCTCCACCGTGACCCCCTCGGCCTTGCTCAACTCCTCAAGCGACATCGCCGCGCGCTGGTGCGGCGGCCCGGGCGCGAAATTGAACAGGTACGGCCGGTCCTTATACCGATCCGGAGTCATCGGCGAATCCTTCATCATCCACTCAGGCGACGTGTTGTTGTTCTGCATGTAACCCTGCGGCGGATTGGTCACCTGAATCAGGTCGGCGAAAGGATGCAAGCCTTGCCACTCGCACTCGCCCGTAGCGCCCGGCATCGGCTTTGACGGATCGCAGCCGGCCGGACGCACCGGCACTCGCCCATTGCGGACATAGTAAATATCGCCGCCGGTGGTCGCCACCATGACGTTCTGCTGCATCAGTTGCAGCATGGCCAGGGCGTCCTTCACCTCGGCCAGATTGCGCGCGGTCATCACACGCCAGTTCTGCTCGATCAACCGGTACTCGTTGGCGTAGGGAATCGCCGCGGAGTACGCCTTGCCGTCCTTGTGCGCGACGATCGGCCCGTGGTGCGTGCTCTCGATCACGACCTCCTTGCCGCCGATCTTCTCCCGCCGCACCATCAACGGCCGCCACTCGTCCTTGAAGCGGTACTTGCCATCGCGGACCTCCTCCTCATACACGTCCGACGTATCGGGACCGCCCGTCGTATTGGCGACCGAGATGTCGCGATTATGCCCGAGGCTCGGCATCGGCAGCCCCAGTATGGCCGCCCCCGAAACCGCCAGCCCCTTGGCGTACATGCGCATTTCATAGAAGCGGAACTCGCCGTACCAGGAAAGGTGCGGGTCGATCACGGCGATAGGCGCGTGCATGGCCGTGCGCGACGGCGCGATCGCCATCTCGTTCGATCCGCGATACGCCGGTGGATCGGGCCGTATGCCCACCCGCGTCAACTCGCCCGCGATCTCGCCCTCCGGCCAGCCGAAGATGATGTACCGCCCGAGCGCCACAATCTGCCACGGAGCCAGCTTCGGCGCCCACGCCGGGACCTCCTTGGGATGCTCCTCCATGTACCGCGCCACGCCCTTCTGGTAGGCCTCGCACATGGCGCGGATGTTGGCGGAGAGCTTCGGATAATTCTCCTCGGCCACCGCGCGATGCCGCCACAGCTTCTGCCGGTAGTCGAACATCGACCACCGCTCGCCGAACGCCTCGCTCATCGAACCCTCCGCCTTGCGGTAGTTCTTGAGCAACTCCTCCAACCGGTCCTGCGCCTGCGCGTAACCCGCGCCATAGGCCGCCCCGGCGGGCGTCGCCGCGAAGATATGCGGCACACCGAACTCATCGCGGACAATCTCCACCTTCTCCGCCCACAGACAGCCGCAGGCCAGCGCACACGCCAACACGTATCTCATGCAATCTCCTGGAAAGAACAGTATAGGCGGTAGGCAGGGAACAACGGCGGCGCCGGTTGCGTTTTCTCCACGTGGACTCCTTTCTGGCCGACCTGCGCTACGCCTTCCGCACCCTGCGTGCGACTCCCGGATTCACCGTGGTGGCCATCGCCGTACTCGCCATCGGCATCGGCGCGAACACCGCCATCTTCACCGTGGTGGACGCGGTCCTGCTGAACCCCCTGCCGTACCCGGATTCGGAGCGCATGATGCAGTTGGGCCGCCAGTACCCCCAGGGCCGCGGCAGCTCCAACTCCATCCCGAAGTACATGGAGTGGCGCAAGAACCACGTCTTTGAAGCGATCGCGCTGTCGGACGGCTCGGGCCCCGGCTTCAACCTGGGCGCGGGCGACCGTCCGGAACAGGTGAAAGGCTCCCACGCCTCGCGCGAGTACTTCCAGGTGTTCGGCGCCGCGCCGCGGCTGGGCCGCACGTTCACCGAAGCGGAGGACCTGCCGAACGGTCCGGACGTGGCGGTGCTCAGCGACGCTCTGTGGAAGTCGCGATTCGCCAGCGACCCCGCCATCATCGGCCGCGCCATCGTGCTCAGCGGCCGCACGTACAATGTCGTCGGCGTCGCCCCGCCGGGATTCAAGGGCGAGCCCGCCGTCGACCTGTGGGTCCCCATGAAGGCCGACCCCGCCAGCACCAACCAGGGGCACTACCTGCAAGTGACGGCGCGCCTGAAGCCCGGCGTCAGCATCGACCAGGCGCGCGCCGAAATGAAGGTGGCGGGCGAGCGGTTCCGCGCGGCCAACCCCAAGTGGATGGACAAAACCGAAAGCGTCTACGTCATCCCGTTGCGGGAAGCGCTGGTGGGCGACGTGCGCTTGGCGCTGCTCGTGCTATTGAGCGCCGTGGCCGTGGTCCTGCTCATCGCCTGCGCCAACGTGGCGAATCTCCTGCTCGTGCGCGCGGCGGGACGTCAGCGTGAACTGGCCATCCGGGCCGCCATCGGAGCCGGACGTTGGCGCGTCATCCGCCAGTTGCTGACCGAAAGCGTCCTGCTGGGCGGAATCGGCGGCGTGCTTGGGTTCGTCTTGGGAATTTGGGGAGTGCGCGTGCTGCTGGCGTTCGTGCCGGGCGATATCCCGCGCATCACGGACCCGAACGGCATCCACACCGGTCTCCCCTGGCTCGATTGGCGCGTGGCGGCGTTCGCCATCGGAGTCTCCCTGCTGACCGGCGTCATCTTCGGCCTATTCCCCTCGCTGCACGCCTCGAATCCCAACCTCGCCACGGCGCTCAACGAAGCGAGCGGCCGTTCCGGCACCGGCCGCAAGCAGAACCGTGCGCGCGCGGCGCTGGTGATCGCCGAAGTCGCCCTGGCCCTGGTGCTGCTGGTTTCGGCGACCTTGCTGATTCGCACCTTCGTCGGGCTCCGCTCAGTGAATCCCGGCATCGACGCGCGCAATGTGCTCACCTTCCAAACCTCGCTCGCCGGCGGCAGATACTCGGCCACGGCGAAGGTGGACGATCTGACCCGCCGCGCGCTGCGAAGCATCGAAACCGTCCCCGGCGTCGAGAGCGCGGCCGCCAGCGTGATGCTGCCGGTGGAAGGCGGCATCGACCTCCCGTTCGTCATCCCCAACAAGCCCCCCGCCAAGGGCAACGACTACAACGGCGACGAACAATGGCGCTCCATCACGCCGCGCTACTTCGCCACCTTCAAAGTGCCGGTGTTGCGCGGCCGGCCCTTCGACGACCGCGACGCCACAAACTCCGCCAAGGTGCTGATCATCAATGAGGCCATGGCGAAGAAGTATTGGAAGGATGAGAACCCGGTCGGCCAGATCATCGTCATCGGCAAAGGCATCGGTCCCGAGTTCGCCGACCCTCCGCGCGAGATCGTCGGCGTGGTCGGCAACGTGAAAGAGAACGGCCTGGGCGAGGGCGACACCGCCGTCATGTATCTGCCGCAGAGCCAGGTTCCAGAAGGGATGACGGCGCTCGCCAACAGCGTCATTCCGCTGTCCTGGATCGTACGCACGTCGATGGATCCGCTCACCATGCGCGCGTCCATCGAGCGCCAACTGCAGTCGGTGGACAACACCCTGACCGCCGCCCGCGTGCGCACGATGGAGCGCGTCCTCTACCAGAACGTCGCGCGTCAGAACTTCAACATGCTGCTGCTGACCATCTTCGCGGCCATAGCGCTGCTGCTGGCCTCGATTGGCATCTATGGCCTGATGGCGTATTCGGTGGAGCAACGCACGCAGGAGATCGGCATCCGTCTGGCGCTTGGCGCCGACAGCGCGGACATGCGCCGGATGATCGTCGGCCAGGGCATGAAGCTCGCGGGCGCCGGCGTGGCCATCGGCCTGGCCGCGGCCTACGGTCTGACGAGGCTGCTCAAGACGCTGCTGTTCGGCGTAAACGCGAACGACCCGGCGACGTTCGCCGGCGTCGCCATCATCCTCAGCCTGGTGGCGCTGGCGGCCTGCTACATCCCGGCCCGGCGCGCGTCGGCGGTGGCGCCGGTGGAAGCGCTGCGCTGCCAGTAGCCCCATTGACGGGTCTTCGATAGTTGTATATGCTACTACTGTTGCATATGCAACAATGGAGACCCGCATGCCAGCCTTTCCGCTCAAGGTATTGCCGCTGACGTTCCTGCTCGCCGCAAGCTCGGCGAGCGCCCAACCGCCGCCGCAAACGAAAACCACCGGCGTCCTGGTGTTCCTCACCGTCAAGCCCGACACGCCGCGCCAGCGCCTGATGACGGTGCTGCCCGACGAAGTCCGGGCCACCGTCCGCCTGTACCTCGATGGGAAGATCCGCCAGTGGTACTCGCGCGCCGACGGCAAGGGAGTCATCTTCATCCTCGACAGCAAGGACGCCTCCGAAGCCCGCTCGCTGATGGAGTCGCTCCCCCTGGCCAAGGAGAAGCTGGCGGATTTCGAATACACCCCGATCGCGCCGCTCGCCCCGCTCGGCGTTCTGTTGGCGGGGCAAACCCAGCGCCCATGAACATCGAATGCGATCGCGAAGAGAGCGGTCTTCCCCAATTCGACTGCGCCTGCGCGACAGTGCGCCGCGTGGCCCGGATGCTGACCCAGCTCTACAACGAGGAGTTGCCCGCCCGCCTCGAAGCGCCGCAATTCGCCCTCATGTCGGCGCTCGACCGCCGGCCCGGCTGTACGCAGTCCGCGCTGGCTCGAGCCGCCGCCTTCGATAAGACCACCATTTCGCGCAACATCGCGTTGATGCGCCGTAACGGCTGGATCGAAACCGCGCAAGGCGACGATCGTCGCGAACGCGGATTGCGTCTCACCACGGCCGGGCGGGAGGTCCTGCGCGCCGCCAGGCCGGGGTGGCGCCGCGCTCAGCAAAGGTTACGGTCGGCCATGACCGGCGAAGAATGGGAACAGATGTGGGGCGTGCTCAACAACCTCACCGCCGCCGCGCATCGCGCCTCGCAAGGGAAAGGAGATTCTCAATGAACACCGGTTTCGCGGGAGCCCTCGCGCTCTCGGCCGCCGCGTCACTGTTCGCCCAGACCGCGGCGCCGGCCTCTCACGATGCGGCGACCGGAGCGAAGGTCGTTCTGCTGTCGCGCGATCTGGAGACGCGCCTTGCGGTCAACGCGCTCCCAAAGGCGCTCCGCGATGGGGCGGCGGTCCTGGTTCTTGAAACAGGTGGGTACGTCAAGGTTCGCGATGGGAGCAATCCATACACATGCATCGTCAGCCGGCGGGGCGGCAACTTCTATCCGGTCTGTTTCGACGAAGAGGGCTCACGCACCATCCTGCCTGCCTTCGCCGATGACGCGGTCCTGCGGCTGAAGGGTCTGTCGGACAAGGAAATCGACCGCCAGATCGCCGACGGCTTCGAGTCGGGACGGTACCGGCCGCCGGCGCGCCCGGGCATCGCCTATATGCTGTCGCCGGCCACCTACATGCTCCACGGGGGCACGCTCTCGCGCACGCCGCCGCACACCATGTTCTATGCTCCTTTTCTCACCAACGCCGACATCGGCGGAATGCCGGGAAGAACCGCGTTCGTCGATCGGCCCGGCCCGCACGGTATGATCATCGTTCTGGCGGGGCAGAAGGAGCGCGAAGCCCTGATTGCGGAGTCGCAAACGCTGGTGGACGAAGTCGAACGCCAGATCCGAGTGAAGTGACCTCAGTGAACAGGACGCGAGCCCGGCTGTCGCGGCCGCTCGACCAGCGCGCCACGATACAGCGCCACCGTCGAGCGAGGCAGCCCCGGAGTCTCCACCTTCAAGTCAAGTCGGCCGCCCGTCTCGGCCGTGGGCGCCTGGAACGACATCAGATAGGGCGCCCGGATGGCCTTGGCCAGTTGCGGGATCAGCGCGGCCTCCTCCTGGTTGCTTCCAATTCGAGTCGTGTATCCTCCGCTGCGGTTCGCAAAGCGCGTCAGTTCTTCGCGTTGCACGTGCTCCTCCAGCGGAAGCTCCGCTCGCAAGGGACGGCGGTCAATCATCAGCGCCAGAAAGATCGGAACGGGAGACGCGGCGAAGGCCTGTTCCAATTCGCGGAAGCTATAGACGCTGTCAGTGTCGAACCCATCGGTGAGCACCAATAACCCACGATTCCTCCAGCGCGCCTTTCGCATGGCGTTCAGCGCCAGATACATCGAGTCAATCAACGCGGTTCTGCCGATGGCGGGCGTCTCGGCCAGGCTTGCCCGGAGCCTGTCGGTATCCGAGGTCCAGGAAATCGCCATCTTCGGAGCGGTTCTGATGTACTCCAGGAAGAACTCATCGCCGGGCCGTGCGTCTTCGAGCACGCGGCTCAAGGCGAGCCTCCCGATAGCGAGCAGATTCGTTCCTGACTCCTTCATGCTTCCGCTGGCGTCGAACAGAATGCCCAGCGACACGGGCTGCCGGGAGTGCTCGAAGGCGCAGATTTCGCGCGGCGCGCCGCCAAGCGTGACTCGAAATGCATCGGATGTGAGATCGTCGCCGGCCGTCGGTTGTTTGGTGAGAACGCGAACGCTGACGGTCACCAACGCCACGCCGGGATGCGCCCGGCAGCGACGTCCCATGTCATCGTCCGCGACAGCGGAGATCATAGGAGCCAGCGCGACGGCGGCGATCCACCAGGCCGGGCGGCGCCGGCTACAGCTTTGAGTACCTCGTGAGCTCAACCCCTGACTCATCCAACGCCTCTCGCGTCTGGGCCGACGTCAACGCCGCTAACTCGGCCGCCCGGCTCGCCTTCAGGCGCGTCCGCGCGGCTTCTAACTCAGGACCATGATAACCCGGATGAGTCATAAACTCGGTTGACCCGTCGGGCAGGGACCGGATCAGCGCCGCCACGTCCGCCGCGTTGAATCGTCCGGTGATCTGGAATCCCGCGAAGTAATCCGTGGTCCGGCAACCATGCCGCTCCAGCACCCGGTGGAATCGCCGCCGCACTACCTGCAAGCCGCGGCTCACCATGCGCTTGGACCAGGGTACGCCGGCCGCCGTGATGGGCAGGTCGAACGGCCGCCGGACCCAATGGATTCCGAACTCCTCGGCCAGCCGCGCCACCGCGTCCAACACCGGCGGAAACAGGTGCGTATGTTTGTGGGTGTCCAGATGAGTCGGCCGGATGCCCGCGTCCACAATTCGCCGAATCTGGGCTCGTAACTCGTCATACGGACGCAGCCGCCCGAGCGTGACTGCCTTCAATAACTCGCCGACTGTCAGCGGGAACGCGCGATCCGGATCGAGCAATGAGCAGCCGCTCACCAACACCAGGTGGCACCCCACGTCGAGCGTGGGCGTTTCCCGCGCCAGCCGAACCGCGTCGTCAAAGGCCTGTCCGTTGGCCATCAGCGTGGTCGCCGTCAGGATGCCGTGGCGATGGGCCTCCACGATGCCGGCGTTCACGTCGCGCGTGAAGCCGAAGTCATCGGCGTTCACCACCAGCCGTCTCAAAACAGACCCAGTTTGATGTGCAGGAACTTCTTCGGATTCGCGCGGAAATCCTTCAACAGACCGTTGAGTTCACGGGTCGACCCGTTGATCGAGTCATACAGCGCCGGATTCACCATCAACTGGCCCAGCGTCCCCTGGCCCGAGTTGATCTTATCCATCGTCACGTCCAGCCGCTTCAGCGTCGCCACAATCTCGTTATGCAACTCATCGCTCTTCAGGATCTTACCCGCCGTGCCCTTGCCCGCGTCCAGATCCGCCAGCATTTTGCGGATGTCGAGGATGGTCTTGTGGGTGTCGTCGTACACCGACGGATCCTTCAGCAGCTTGCCGATCGTTCCCTGGCCCTGTTGCAGCGACTCGAGCAGGTTGTCCAGGCGCGCCATCGACCCCCGCACGTCCTTGTAGAACTCATCGCTGTACACCAGCTTGCCGATCGACCCCTTGTCGCTGTTCAGCGCCGTGGCCAGTTTCTCCACTTCCACCGTGGTCTGGTTCAGGTGGTTATACAGTTCCTCGTCCACCAGCAGCTTGCCCAGGCTGCCCTTGCCGACTTCCACCTGCCCGACAATCGCGTCCACCCGCTTCAGGATCGACTGCAACTGCACCAGCAGCGTGTTGCCCTGGTCGATAATGTCGTTGAAGTCGCTGGTGTCCTTCGACGAGATTTCGCCTCCCGCCTTGATCGGGGTCTTGCTCACGCCCTTCTTGATGTTGATGTACTTGGTTCCCAGCACGTTCTCCGCGCCGATCGCCGCGATCGAATCCACCGGAATGTCGGTGAAGTACTTATCCTCGATCTGCAGGTCCATGCGGATCACGCGCTTCGGATTGTCGGAGCCCGACAGCGCGATCTTGCTGACTTTCCCCACCACGATCCCGTTCAGGCGAACGGCGGAGTTCTCGGTCAACGCCGCGGAATCCTCCATGAAGGTGTACACCGCGCTCCGGTTGGCGAACGGATGCTCGGATCCGGTCAGCAGAAAGATGAGCATCGCCAGGATGATGAGTGCGGCCATCGCCATCACTCCAACCTTCAGTCTTGCCCACCGCGCTTTGCTCTGTTGTGGCATATCAGCGTTTCAATACGAATTTGGATAGGTAGGGATCCCCGGACGCCTCCAACTCGGGCTGCGTTCCCTCGAAAACCAGCTTGCCCTCGCGCATCACCATGAACCTGGTGGTCGATCCCTCGCGGCCGTCGCCGTTTACGGATACCCGCTGCAACTCACCACTGTGGGGATTGTAGCGAAAATTGGCCATCAGTTGCCCGTCCTGGTAGCGGTGCGTGGCCATCAGCGCCGCGGCGTTGCGGGTGTCGCGCTCCTTCACGATGAGCGCCATGATCGTGTTCGCCGTGATCGGATCGAGACCCGCCGTCGGAGAATCGTACAGCACCAGGCCCGGCTCGGTCACCACCGCGCGCGCGATGCCGACGCGCCGGCGCATGCCGCCCGACAGTTCGCTCGGAAACTGCTGGAGCGTGTGCTCCAGTTCGACGAAACGCAGCGCCTCGCGCACCGATTCCTCGGTCTCCGACTCGCTCTGCGCCTGGCGCGTCTTCTGGTTCCGTAACGGGTAGGCGACGTTTTCCTCCACCGTCAGCGAATCGAACAGCCCGCCCTCCTGGAACAGGATGCCCACCCGGCTGCGCAGTTCGAACAGTTCGCGCTCGGCCATGCGTGTGATGTCCCGGCCGAATAACAGCACGCGCCCGGAATCGGCGGCCTGCAATCCCATGGCGGTCTTCAGCAGCACGGTCTTTCCGCTGCCCGCCGCTCCCAGCAGGACGCGCGTCTCCCCGGCCCGCATCGCGAACGACACCCGGTCCAGCGCCGTGTCGCCGTCAAAGCGCACCGTCACCTGGTCGAACTGAACCACCACCGTGTCGCTCTGCTCGGGCCCGTTCGACATCTCAGAGGTTCACGAAAATGCGGCCGATGAAGAACGTGATCACGATGATCCAGATGGAGGACACCACCACCGCCTGCGTCGTCGCGCGGCCGACGCCCTGCGTCCCGCCCGTCGTCGACATGCCGTAGTAGCAGCCCACCAGCGATATCACGATGGCGAAGGCGAAGGGCTTCAGCAATCCCTGGCCGACGTCGTTGAATTCGAGCGAGCGCCAGGCCGTGCTCCAATACTGGTCCGGCGTGATGCCCAGCGTCAGCGCGATGACGAATCCCCCCAGGATCCCCATGAAGTCCGCGATGATGGTCAACAAAGGCAGGACGACGGCGGTGGCGAGCAGCCGCGGCACCACCAGTTTCTGGATCGGATCGGTGCCGAGCGCGCGCATGGCGTCGATCTGTTCGGTCACCTTCATGCTGCCGAGTTCGCTCGCGATGCCGGATCCGTTGCGCCCGGCGATCATCAGGGCGGTGAGCACCGGCCCCAGCTCTCGCACCAGCGTGAGGGAGACGATCTGTCCGATCTGCCCCGTCGCGCCATAGGTGGCGAGCGCCCGCGACATCTGCTGCGCCATCACCGCGCCGGTGAAGAACCCGGTCATCACGCAGACGGGCAGACTCCCGACGCCGATGATATCCATCTGCAGGAAGGTGTCGTCCGTGTAGTGCGGACCCCGGAAAACGTTGACTGCGGCCCGCCCGCCCAGAACCACGAAATCCTGGAATCTCTGTACGGGAGCCTTCAGGAAGTCGAACAAACAGCCTCCCTTAATTAAGGATGCTACCATACAGCCGGAAGCCGACTATGAAAGGACTCACCGACATTCCAGGCGTCCTGGTGGGGCACGTTTCCGACTACGACGGCCTCACCGGCTGCACCGCCATCCTGTGTCAGGAAGGCGCTGTCGGCGGCGTCGACGTCCGCGGCGCCGCGACCGGGACCGAGGAGCTCGGACTGCTCGACCCCGCCCACGTCACCGAACGCATCCACGCCGTGGTGTTCGCCGGCGGCAGCGCCTTCGGGCTCGAGGCGGCCTCCGGAGTGCGCCGCTGGCTGGAGCACAAGGGCGTCGGGTTCCCGACCCCGTACGGCCGCGTGCCGCTGGTGTTCGGCGCCATCCTGTACGACCTGGGCATCGGCAAGGCGTCGGCTCGTCCCACCCGCGAATCGGGCGAAGCGGCGGCCGGCGCGGCGACCTCGGGACCCGTGGCCATGGGCGCCGTCGGCGCGGGCACGGGCGCAACGGTGGGGAAGGTGCTCGGCATGCCCAACGCCATGAAATCGGGAATCGGCTCGGCCACCGTGCCGCTCGAAGGCAAGTATGCCGGCGTGCTCGTGTCGGCGCTGGTGGCCGTCAACGCGGTGGGCGACGTCATCGATCCCTCGAACGGCCGCATCGTCGCCGGCACGCGCCTCGCCCCCAACTCCCGCGACTTCGCCGACGGGGCCCGCCTCGTCCGCGGGGGCGAGCCGGCGGGCCTCAAACGCTCGAACACGACGCTCGCGGTGGTGGCGACCAACGCCGCGCTCAGCAAGGTGGAGGCGTCGAAACTGGCGGCGTTCGGTTCGCTCGGCATGGCCAGGACCATCTCGCCGGTTAACACCACCTCGGACGGGGACTTAACGGTGGGTCTTTCGATCGGCTCGAAGAGCGCACCCATCGACGCGCTGGGAGTGGCGGCGGCGGAGGCCGTGGCGAAGTCGATTCTGGCGGCCGTTCGCGCCGCGAAAACGATGGGAGGCCTTCCAGGACTGGGCTAAAACGACGCGTTTTTGTCACTTTTTGGCGCCAAAAACGACTGTTTTGGACACTTTTTCGATGCTTTTTACACGCCGTCAAGCCCTGTCCCTCGCCGCCGCGCCCTCCCTGAAGACGCCGCGCCGCCCCAATGTCGTGATGTTCATGACCGACGACCACGGCGCCTGGGCCACCGGCGCCTACGGTTGCCGCGAGATCGAAACCCCCACCATCGACGGGCTGGCGCGGGGCGGCGTCCGCTTTCGCAACGCCTTCGCCTGTACGCCCGTCTGCTCGCCCAGCCGGATGACCTACATGACCGGCGTGTTGCCCTCCTCGCACGGCGTCCAGGATTACCTGGTCCCGGAGGACAGTTTCGGCCCGTCGGCCCGGCGCTGGCTTGAAGGCCACCGGACATATACGGAACTGCTCGCACGCAACGGTTACAGGCTGGGGATGTGCGGCAAGTGGCACATGGGCGAAGACGATCGCGCCCAGGCCGGGTTCAGCTATTGGGCCACGGTCCCCGGCGGCGGAGGCGCATACCGCGACCCCACCTTCGTCCACAACGGAGAACGGAAGAAGCTAGCCGGCTTCAAGACCGACCTGGTGGGGGATTTCGCCATCGACTTCCTGAACCAACAAAAGCGCGGCCAGCCGTTCTATCTGCTTGTGCCTTTTTACGCGCCGCACACGCCGTACGATTACCAGCCGGAGGCTTATCGCCGCCCGTACGCGGACTCGAAGTTCGCCTGTTTTCCCGACGCCCCGGCGAGTCCCTGGCAGAATCCGGCTCTTGCCAGGATGCACGGCAAGCGTGACCCGAAGCTCGCCTATTCGGCGCTGATCACCGCGGCGGACCACAATGCGGGCCGCATCGTGAAACGCCTGGAGGAGTTGGGCCTGCGGGAGGACACGCTGGTGATCTTCACCGCCGACCAGGGCTGGAACGCCGGCCACCACGGCGTCTGGGGCAAGGGCAACGGGACCATCCCCTTCAATATGTACGAGGAATCGCTGCGCGTGCCGATGATCTGGAATCACCCCGGCCGCATCCCGGCGGGCCGGACCGCCGAGCCGCTGATCTCCTCCTACGATTACTTTCCCACCATCCTTGAATACCTGGGGATCGCGGCGCCGCCCGACCCGCGCCGGGTGGGCGCGAGCTACGCCGGATTCCTGCGCGGCGGGACGCCCGCCTGGCGCGACCGCCTGTATTTCGAGTACGCCTACGTCCGCGGCGTCCGCACCCGCAACCTGAAGTACGTGGAGAGGGCCGAGGGCTGGCCGTCCGAATTATACGATCTCGAGGCGGATCCGGGCGAGGCTCGCAACGTCCACGACGCACCGGAATATCGCGCCCAACGCGAGGCGCTGCGCCGGGAGCTGACGGGCTGGTTCGCCCGGAGCGGCGCGCCGCCCATCGCGGAGTGGCGGGCCACCACCCGGCAGCAACTGCCCGAGGAGAGCCGCGCCCGGCGCTAGCTGGCCGGAACGGCCGTTTTCGAGATCTTGTCGAGCAGCGTGAACGCCTTCTCGGTGGTCTCCAGGTGATTCCGCATCGCGCGCCGGGCCCGTTCGGGATTCCGCTGCCGCAGCGCCTGCATGATCTTGGCGTGCTGGCCCTGGGCGTTCTCCTTCACCCCGGGCAGCTCCTGCGACTTGGCGATCCAGTCCTGCAACGCGCCGCGGATGCGCCCCAGCACGTCCTCAAGCACCAGGTTCTTCGAACACCGCGCGATGGTGAGGTGGAATTCGACGTCCAGGTTCGTGTACCCGACGCCGTCGCCGATCTCGAGACACCGCCCCATTTCGGCGAGCAGAGACTCCAGGCGGTCCAAGTCCGCCGGCTCGGCGCGTTCGGCGGCGAGGGCAGCCATCTCGGTTTCAATCACCAGGCGGGCCTCGCCGACATCCTCGATCTGTTTTTCGGTGACCTGGGCGCCCCGGGCCAACACCCGTTCGGCCAGGTACAACGAGTTACCCGCCACGTAGGTGCCCTCGCCGGGCTTCATGCGGATCATGCCCACGAAGGCCAACGATTTCAGCGCCTCTCGCAGCGTCGAGCGTCCAATGCCCAACGTCGCGCATAGCTCGGACTCGGTAGGGAGCTTCTCGCCCACCCGCCAACGTCCTTCCGCTATCTGATCGGCGAGCTGTGAGGCGACCTGCTCGCCGAGTGTGACTCGGCTGACTGGTTTCAGACTCATTTGTGTGGGAACGTATCTCGTAGTATAGCTTCCGTTGAAGTTGTGTTGCTTGTCTGATCTTCCGGGTTAGTACTAAACACCGGGGCGGCGGGGGTGATTCGATGTGACACCGGGGCGAGGCGGCTATCGGAAGCTATTCAAGATGCTCCTCAGTCGGGCCGATTAGTCAATCAGAGTGGCGATCGCGAACGAAAGCGAACTGATCGAGATCCGTCTGAACCGCGAAATGGCGGACCGCCTCTATTGGGGCGGGACGTTCTACGCGCTGATCGCCGCTCCCTTCAACCTGGTGTTGGGGCCGGGACGCACCGGCGCATGGATTCTGACCGCCGCCCTGGCGATCCTGGGTGTTCTGAGAACCTATGCGGCCCGGAGGGTTCGGGGGAGTCTGGACTCGGGGGTGAACGCCGCCGTGGCCTGGCTGTACCGGGTCACCGTGGTCCAGGGCGTTCTGGTGGGCTGTTACACCGGATGGGTGCTGTACGACGTCTGGGGAGACACGGCTCGCGAAAGCACGATGCTGGTGGTTGTGGCGGGCATCACCAGCGTGAACGCCAGTCTGTTCGCCCCGAAAGTGAGGCTGGCGACGCTGCAACTGGCGATCCAACTGCTGCCCGCCTATTCATTGCCCACCTATGGGCTTCCCCGCTACGGCCCGGTGCTGCCCACGCTGATGGTGCTGCACGTGATCGCGATGATTCAACTGGTGCGGATGACCAACCGGCACGTCCGGCGCATGTTCGCGGCGCAGGTGGCGCTGGAGAGCCGGAGCGACGACCTGCGTCAGGCGCGCGACGCCGCCGAACAGGCCAGCTCCGCGCGAATGCGTTTTCTCGCCAACATGAGCCACGAGATCCGGACTCCGCTCAACGGGGTGATCGGGCTCGCGCAGGTGCTCGAGGAGACGCCGCTCAACGAAGAGCAGCGCCAGGTTCTCGCCGACATGCAGCACAGCGGGGAGCATCTTCTGGCGGTGGTGAACGACATCCTGGACATGTCCAAGGTGAACTCGGGCAAGCTCGTGCTCGAGCGCGTCACCTTCGACCTGCCGGCGCTGATTCACGACGCCGCGGCGCCGCCGGAGGTGCTGGCCGAGTCCAAGGGTCTCGAATTCCAGGTGATCGCCGACAATTTGCCCGCGCATGTCGAAGGCGACCCTGTCCGCCTGCGGCAGATCATCTCAAACCTGTTGAGCAACGCCGTGAAGTTCACCGACAAGGGCAGGGTGAAGCTGACCGCGCGCGTGCCTCGTCCGGGGTGGGTGCAGGTGATGGTGGAAGACACCGGCATCGGCATGTCCATCGAGCAGATCCACGGCCTGTTCCAGGAGTTCCACCAGGTGGATTCCTCGACCACGCGGCGCTTCGGCGGCACCGGCCTCGGACTGGCGATCTCCCACCGGCTGGCGGAACTGATGCACGGCCGTTTTGACGTGCGTAGCGAACCCGGCGCCGGGTCGATATTCTCCATCGAGATTCCGTTGCCGGAAGCCGCGTCGAGGAACGAGCGCGAGCGTGGGGTTGAGCCGGCCGTGGCCCTGCCGCCCGATCTTCGCGTGCTGGTGGCCGAGGACAACGCCGTGAATCGCACCGTGATCGAACGCCTGCTGCGCCACCGGGGGCTCGCCGTCGATGTGGTGGAGAATGGCCGCCTGGCGGTGGAGCGCCATCGCGCCTCGCCCTACGACATCATCCTGATGGATTGCCAGATGCCCGACATGGACGGCTACGAAGCCACCGCCTGCATCCGCGCGCTGGCCGGGGCCGTCGCGAAAACGCCGATCGTCGGGGTGACGGCCGGCGCCTTCCGCGAGGATGGCGAAAAGTGCCTCCGCGCGGGCATGGACGGCTACGTGCCCAAGCCGATCGACCGCAACCGGTTGCTGACGACGATGGCCGGCGTGCTGCCGCACGAGGTCGGATAGCGGCTGCCGGGCTGGCTGTTGGCGCGTTTGACGGCGCCGTCGGGAGCGAGGGGCGGGCGCTCGTTGGGATCTCTATATACGGGCGGCTTCAGCGCGCGTTCCGCTGTCGGGTGTGCCGCCGCACGAAGCTGGATAGCCTCTGCGCATCGGACGGTTCCGTCTGGACCGACCCGTTGCGTCCCCTGGAACAAGTGGCTGGGAGCTCGCTGGGCTACTCGACATGCTGGCCGGCTTCAGTGCGCGTTTGCGTAGCCCGGTGCGTGGCCCCACGTGGCCGGATAGCCTCTATGCATCGGACGGTCCCCCTGTGGAGCGACTGGCCCGTCTCCTGCAACGGCTGGGCGGGCGCTCGTTGGGTTCTTGATATACGGGCCGGTTCCGTGCGCGTTCGGCTGTCGGGTGTGCCGCCGCCCGAAGCTGGATAGCCTCCGCGCATCGGACGGTTCCGGCTGAAGCGACCCGCCGCGTCCCCTGGAACAAGTGGCTGGGAGCTCGCTGGGCTACGCGACATGCTGGCCGGCTTCAGTGCGCGTCACGCTGTCGTGCCGCCACACGAAGTTGGATAGCCTCTGCGCATCTGACTGTTCCGTCTGGACCGACCCGTTGCGCCCCCTGGAACAAGTGGCTGGGAGCTCGCTGGTCTACTCGACATGTTGGCCGGCTTCAGTGCGCGTTTGCGCAGCCCGGTGCGTGGCCGCACGTGGTCGGATAGGTCCCCTGTGGAGCGACTGGCGACGTCTCCTGCAACGGCTGGGCGGGCGCACGTCGGGTTCTCGACTTACCGGCCGGCTTCCCCGCGCGGGCTCCCGCGGTCCCGGTGCGCTGCCGCACGAGACGGGATCGCCGGCGGACATCGGACGGCGCCGGCTGGAGCGACCGGCGATGTCCCCCTGCAACGGCTCCCCATGCGCCCATCAGCATCGATTAGCGCCAGGGGATGCGCTCGGCGCTATTGGTTCGAGCGTTTCCGCTCGTAGGGCTTCTCGACGTACTTGCCGGCTTCCTCGAGCGCTCCTTGCGTGTTGTCCTTGGTGCGTAGCGCCTGCTTGTACTCGTTCAGCGCGCGTTCCCGCTGCCCGGTGACGTCGAAGATCTTGCCCAGGTAGATGTGCGACCAGACGCTGGTCCACTTGGGTTCCTCATCCCCGTTCAGAGCCTCGCGGAACTCGTTCGCCGCCGACTGGAAGTTGTTCTGCAGGAAGAACAGCTCGCCCACACGGTAGTGCGCGAGCGAACTGGTCCGGTTCACGTCGAGCGCCTTCTGGTATTCCTTCAGCGCTTCACCGAAGTCGCCTACTTCGGCAAACTGCTCGCCGCGCCGGATCGCCACCGCCTCACGCATCTTCGGGTTGAATCGCAGCACCTTGCCGCTGGGGTCGATGGTGACGCTCTTGGGTTTGCCGAACGTGTCGATGACGAACTCGGAAGATGTGCCCGACACCTCCACACGCTTCTCTTCCGGATTGCCTTCCGTTTCGATCTTCAGGTCCACCGGCATCCGGAACGTGTCCAGGTCCTGCGAGATCTTGCCCATCACGCGGAAACCCTTCTGGGTGCGGAATACCGTGTACTCCATCTTGAACTCCGGCGCCCCGCTCGATTCGATCCACTGGATGAAGAAGCCTTGCAGGTTCTGCTGCGAGATGTCCTCCGACAGCTTTCGCAGATCGTCGGTGTTGAGATTCTTCCAGCCGTAGGCCTCCGGGATCGCCTTTAACAGCTTCTGGAAGTTCGCCTCGCCGATGACGTAGCGCAACATGTTGAACACGGCCGATCCCTTGGCCGCGGTCGAGGCCCAGAACTCCGGCGAGTAATCCTCGAGCCGCGCGTCCTGAATCAGCGGCGGATTGTCCACCGTCAGCGCCTCCACGTAGGTGTCGCGCAGATCGCCCTCCACCGACGCCGGACCGTTGGCCTGTTCGTTGTACAACACCTCGGAGTAGCGCGCCAGGCCGTTCTCGATCCACATGTGATTGCGCGTGGTGGGCGAGACCAGGCCGCCCCACCATTGCCGCGAGACCTGATTCGCCAGCAGGCGCACGTTCGGCGTCTTGCCGATCGCCTTGGGCGCGAGAAACAGCAGACCCGGCGCCGAATAGCCGTTCGGCGTGCCCGATTCGGTCTCGATCACGGTCAGGCTGGAGGAGAACGGCAGCCCGAACGTCGCCGTGAAAAACGTCATGATCTTGGCGATCTCGTCGCCGTAGGCATCGGCCATGGCCTTGGTTTCACGCAGGTAGAACGCCGTCGTCACGCCGGAGGAGGTGACCCGCCGCGGCTCGCCCCGCACCACCGCGATGCTGCCCGGAAACGAAGGTCTGGTGAAGGAGAACGTGTAGACGTTCTTGTCGCCCGCCTGGTCCAACCGCTCCTGTCCGCTGCCGATCACGCGGTAGCCCGAGGGAACCGTGATGCGCATCTCGGCGGCGAAACGGTCGGTGGTGTAGTCGTTCACCGGGAACCACCGCGCCGGATACATCAGGTACGAGACATCCGGACCGATGGCGGCGAACTTGATGCCGAACACCGGGGAATCCTCCTGCCCGGTGAGCCGCCCGTCATAGAGGAACGTGAGGCGCCCGCCCTTGCCCTTGGCGACCGGCGTCGCGAAGCTCAGCCGCACCGATGAATCCTGCTGATTGCGGGAGGCGCCGATCTGCTGGCCGGAGGCGTCCACCACCCGCGTCAGGTTCAGGGCGTTGTTGAGCTCGAAGTTCGCCGAGGTCACGTTGTCGTCGACGGCGGTGAACTCCACGTCCACCTTCGCGGTGATCGACTGCGTGCGCGGATTCACCTCCGCCTCGACGACATACTTCTGCACGTCGATGCGCGGCGCCTTCCGTTCGGTCTGCCCCGCGGCCGGGAACACCGCGGCCAGCGCGAGCGTCGCCGCGGCCGCCAGCATCGTGCGACTCATCGTACCCTTACCTGCCATTCACCGTTTCCTTGTTCAAGACCGTTTCCACCACTTGCACGGCGCGGTCCATCGGGGGCTCGGCCGACGACAGCATCTCGCGCACCCGCTGGAGCTCGCCGCGCATCGCCTGGCGAGCCGGCGGATCGTCCAGCAACCGCAACGTTTCGGCGGCCAGACGATCGGGCCGCATATCGTGCTGAATGAGTTCGGGAACCACCGCCCGCCCCGCCACCAGATTGACCATGGAAAGAAAAGGCGCCCGCACCAGCCACCGCCCGATCAGCCAGCTCAGCCCGCTGACCCGGTAAAACGTGACCATCGGGGTCCCCAGCAGCGCAGCCTCCATCGTCACCGTGCCGCTCGCGGCCAGGGCGACGTCCGCGTGCGCCAGAAGATCCCACGTGGAGCCTTCGATTACTTGGATGGACTCCCGCCGAAACCGTTCCCAAAAAGTTGAATCCTTGACGCGCGCGCTGAATCCCGGGGGCGTGCCGACGGCGAAGGCCGCCCGGGGCTTCAGGCGCCGGATCTGGGCCACCGCCGCCGCCAGATCCGGGATGTGCCGCGAGATCTCTCCCGTGCGGCTGCCGGGTAGTATGGCGACCAGCGGGGCATCCTTCGCGATGCCGTTCCGCTCGAAAAACTGGTCCCTGGTCATCGAGGGCCGCACGATTTCCGCCAGGGGATGGCCGATGTAGGTGGCGTCCACGCCGTGTTTCCGGAAGAAGCTCTCCTCGAATGGGAAGATGCAGATCAGGCGGCGGAGAGTGCGGCGCATCGTCTTGACGCGGCCCTGGCGCCAGGCCCAGACCTGTGGCGCGATCAGGTACACCACGGGGATGCCGGCGTCGTGCAGCTTGCGCGCCACGCGGAGGTGGAAATCCGGGCTGTCGGTGAGAATCGCCAGGTCCGGACGCCGGCGGCGCGCGGCCTGGACCAGCTTCCGGAACTGTCCGTAGATTCGCGGAATGTGGTGGAGCACTTCCACAAGTCCAACAACCGAAAGGCTTTCGGACTCGATTACGGGGTCGACGCCAGCGGCTCGCATGCGCGGTCCGGCGCAGCCGAAGAACTCCGCCCCTGGATGGCGGGCCTTCAGGCGCGTGACCAGGGAGGAGGCGTAAAGATCACCCGACGCTTCCCCCGCCGAAACTAAAACCCTTAGAGCCACTATCACTTAGTGTACCAGTACAGCTTGAAACCGCAGTTTCGCGCGGATTGTGTCTGATACACTGAAATTACGGCACGCAGCCAGAAGATGTCCGCACAATTCGACCTTTCCAAACTGAGCGTAGGGCAGTTTGCCGAGCGGTTTCGTGGTGAGATGATTCCGCTCAGCAACACGTTCTCGTATTTCTGCGCCTCGGTGCCCCTGTCCGATGAGGATATCAAGGAGTACCTTCAGGAGCCGATCGCGGCGTTGCCTCCGAACGTGGCTTCGCGGATGCCGAAGATCTCCATCATCCTGGCGCCGTATCTCGAGCGGGCCAATGGCCGCGAGAAGGCGCCGGCGCGGAACGGCGACCTGATCTCCATCGAGAAGCCGCCGGACAGCCGGCTTTCCTGGAATACGCAACTGCGGATCGGCGCCGAGGAGGTGCTGGCCTTCGCTCTGAAGGACCAGGAAGTGGCCGAATACCACTACCGGTTCTACCGCGTGCTCGCGTCGCTGATGGCCGACCGCTGCACCGAGGACGAGGCGGCCGGTTATGCGTCGCTGCTGCGGGAGGAACTCGCCGCCGATGTGCATGGCGAGGTGGACGAGGATAGCTGGCAGTTGAAGCAGCCGGTGACGCGCCGCAAGCAGGCGGCGAAGTCCAATTCGAAGCCGTTCCGCGATTACTCGCGACAGGCCTTCATCGATACGCTGACGCTGTACCTGCACGGCATCTGCTGCGATATCGACGTCGAGACCGGCCCGCGGCAGTTGCCGAGCCGATATCTCCGGCGACGTCTGCAGGCGCTGAACCGCATGTTCCCTCCGCCGGAAGGCTATGTGGTTTTTCCGGAGGATTTGAAGAAGTAACTCCGCTGGACCTGTGATCACACATCGCGCGGAGTCGCGCCGGGCGAATCTTGATGAGTGTCATATGGTGCAATAGAATCCACTGGAACAAGGAGCAACCGTGTCTCTGCGGATCCCGGAGCAACATCGTGCGTCGGTTGTGCGTATCGGCGAATTGACGGCGGATCAGGTTCTTCAACTCGAGGGGGCTCTTCAAGAAGCCCCACCGTTACTGGACGAAGACCGCTTCGCGGCTGCTGTGTCATCAACCCTGGATTTTGTTGGAAACGGCGAACTCAAGGAGATTCTGACGGTCCTCAGGATGCTCTACGGCGTCCGCGAGTCGAGTGGAGTGACAATCGCCAAGTTCATCGAAGACATATGTGAGGCGATGCGAAGGCCGGGGGCGCCGCCCGACAACCACGCGGCCGACTTCGACTGTGAGCCGCTACGTCGAAATCTGGCGCGACTCCTTGCAATACCCCGTCTCGATCTTGTGTCGAGAGCCGCGGATCTGCAATCTGAAGTCCCGAATTCATTCGATAGCGCCAGGGTGCTGACGGACCTTCGTCCGATCTTCGATCGGGAGTCCGGGGCTGAAATGGAAGGCGCTGTCGTATTGCATTCCCTGAAAAT
Organism: Acidobacteriota bacterium; assembly: GCA_018268715.1. GTDB lineage: Bacteria > Acidobacteriota > Terriglobia > Bryobacterales > Bryobacteraceae > TMP-7. The sequence continues at coordinate 596,849 of JAFDVZ010000002.1, forward strand.
CAATTACTGGCACTGCGGTGAATTGAGGGAAATCCACGTCGCCATGGAATTGGAGGATGTGAAGCGCCTGCGACTCGCCCTAGACCGCGCAATCACGAAGACCACCACACTACAGGCCTTTCTGAAAAAGACCGATCTGATAGAGTTGAACGGGGATATCGGCAAGTGAACACGGAGCTCAAGTATACCGATGGTGAATCCTGCCGCGGACTGGAACGGCGCGAGTTGATTGCCTGGACAGGCCGGCATCGCCGGTCCGCTGTATCCGAGGTTCGTTATGTTCGGAGCCGCGCTCAGCTCTCGTATTCCGTGGAGCGGGTCCCACCCGTCGATTCCACCCAGGAGCTCTTTTCCAGACTCGCTCGCACGTGGCTGGAGGATACTTCGAAACAGTCCTCTGTTACTGAGATGGTGCTGCATCCGTGCTATCAACGAATCATAGGAATGGGGCCGGACGCGCTTCCCTACATTTTTCGCGACCTTGAAAGGAAACCCGGCCACTGGTTTTGGGCCTTGAAGGCCATCACGGGCGTCAATCCCGTGGCTCCTGAAAACACTGGCCGGATCAAATTCATGGCGCAGGACTGGCTGAACTGGGCAAGGTCGCAGGGTATTCGCTGGTAGATGCGTGGTTCGCCTGACCAGTCCCCCGAGCCCCGAATACAACTGTATTGCCTGGGCCGCTGGAGAGGACGATCGTTGGTGGTGGCCAGTGGGTGGATACTACTGGCCCGTGGGAGCGGCTACGACGGAGACCATCGATGCATTCGTCGAAGCGTACGCCACCCTGGGATTCGCCCTCTGCGAAGGTCCCGAGTTGGAGCCCTTCTGGGAGAAGATCGCCCTCTACGTGGACTCGAGGGGCACTCCCACGCATGCCGCCCGGCAGCTTGAAGATGGTCAGTGGGCCAGCAAGCTCGGCAGCGATGTAGACGTCGAGCACGAAACACCCGACGAGGTCACCACGCTGCCGGGATGTCAAATCTACGGCCGCACTGAGGTCTTCATGCGCCGACCCCGACTGTGAGGATTGGGCAGCACCCGCGGTGCTATTATGGGCTCCCATGATCCGCACCCTGCTTGCGCTCGTCGCTACGGCCGCTCTGGCCGCCGAGGTCCCCTCTCCCCAGGTCCAGATCGCTGGAGCCGTCCAGGCCGCGCCCGCTGAATTGCGCGATGGCGCCGCCGTGCTCGGCTATGACGCACAGGGCGGACGCGTGCTGCTGCGCGAGGGTAAGAACAGCATGTTCTGCCTGGCCACCGACCCCGCCAAGACTACCTTCAACGCCGCCTGTTATCACAAGGACCTTGACCCCTTCATGGCCCGCGGCCGCGAACTCACCGCGCAGAAGGTGACCGGCGCCCAACGCGGCGAAATCCGTTTCAAGGAGATCGAGGAGGGCAAACTCGCCATGCCTCGCGAGCCTCGCACCCTGTACGTGCTCACGGGTTCGGGCTACGACGCCGCCACGAATACCGTGAAGGACCCCTACCTGCGCTGGGTGATCTATGTCCCCTTCGCGACGCCTGAATCCACCGGTCTTTCCACCAAGTCGAGCGAAAGCGCCCCGTGGCTGATGGCGCCGGGAACGGCGGGCGCGCACATCATGATCAGCCCGCCCAAGAAGAAGTAGTCACGCCGCGTCGCCTTCGCGAGCGAGGCCGTGCTTTTCCATGCGATAGATCAACGTGCGGCGGCTGATGTCGAGATAGCGCGCCGCTTTGGTCTGATTCCAGCCGAATTTATCGAGCGCACGCACCAGCAGTTCACGCTCGATGTTTTCGAGCGAAATCCCCTCGTCGGGCAATTCGCGCATGAACTCGTCGGCGCGGGTGGCGGCTGGCGGCGGTCCGATCTCGGGCGGCAGGTCGGCCGCCGTCAACTCCTCCCGCGACGATAACACCACCATCCGCTCCAGCACGTTTTCCAACTCGCGGATATTGCCGGGCCACCGGTAATGCATCAGCGCCGAAACCACCGCCGGACTCATGCGCAGTCCCGCCAGCCCGTGCCGCTCCTTCAGACCTCGGAACAGATGCTGCGCCAGGTCCGGAATATCGTCCCGCCGTTCCCGCAGCGGAGGCAGCACCAGCGGCACCACCGCCAGACGGTAGTACAGGTCCTCGCGAAACGCTTCGTCCTCCACCATCGCCTTTAGGTCGCGATGGGTCGCCGCGATCACGCGCACGTCCACCACGCGCGTTTCCGCCGCCCCGATTTTGTCGATCTCGCCGTTCTGCAACAGCCGCAGCAACTTCACCTGCATGTCTAGCGGAAGCTCTCCGACTTCGTCGAGGAACAGGGTCCCGCCGTCGGCCGCCTCGATCTTGCCCGGCTTGGGAGCATACGCCCCGCTGAACGCCCCGCGCGTATAGCCGAACAGCTCCGATTCGAGCAGTTCCTTGGGGATCGCGCCGCAATTGATCGTGATGAACGGCTTCGACCGGCGCCGGCTGTTGTGATGAACCGCCCGGGCCAGCAACTCCTTGCCCGTGCCCGTTTCCCCGCCGATCAGCACCGTTGAATCGTGCTGGGCCACGCGCGACGCCATCTCGAGCACCCGCAGCAGCGGCTTCGACCGGCCGACGATATTCTCGAACCCGTACTTCTGATCGAGCGCCGACCGCAGAGTCCGCACCTCGTCGAGCAGGTTCTGCCGCTCCATCGCGCGATGCACCGCCAGCGTCAGCGCTTCGTAATCGATGGGCTTGGTGACGTAGTCGTAGGCGCCGTCCTTCATCGCCTGAACGGCCGTTTCCACGGTGGCGAACGCGGTCATCATAATGACCGTCGTCTCCAGCCGCTCCTCGCGCACATAGCCGAGCAGGTCCATGCCATCGGACACCGGCATGCGCAGATCCGTGATCACCAGCTTCGGCCGCTTCTGCTCGATCGCCTCGCGGGCCTGCGCGCCATCGCCGGCCATGGCGACTTCATAGCCGGCTTCCTCGAGCTGCATCTTCATGACGCGTCGCAGGCTCGAGTCGTCGTCCACCACCAGGATCAGATTGCGGTTCATGCGGGCTTCCTATCCACAGGCAATTCCACCACCATCGCGACGCCCCGCACCGGCGCGCTCTCTGCGCGCAGCACGCCGCCATGCTGCTCCACGATCTTCGCCGCGATGGCCAACCCCAGCCCCGTGCCATGCTCCTTGGTAGTAAAGAAAGGATCGAAGATGCGATCCCGCTGATCGGGAGCGAAGCCCGCGCCTTCGTCCACCACCGTCAGCGTGGCGGTCCCGTTCCGCGCTGACGCTGTCAGGGTTACGCGCCCCTTCACGGTGGCCTCCATCGCGTTGATCGCCAGGTTCAGCAGCACCTGCTTCATCTGCTCGGGATCGCACTGGATCTCCGGCAGGCCCGCCTCCACGCGCTTTTCGAACCGGATGCCCTCGGCGGCCGGATTATGCCCGGCGAGCGCGATCACCGAATCAATCACCGCCTCGACGTCGGTGGGCTGAAAGCGTGGGGCGCGAGGCCGGGCGAACGTCAGGAAGTTCGCCAGCAGTTTGTTCAGCCGCTGCGATTCGAGATCGATGATCTCCAGGCAATCGTCGACGTTCTCCTTGGTGCCGTGCCCGCGCTTCAGAATCCCCGCCGCGCCGGAAATGCTCGCCAACGGATTGCGGATCTCGTGCGCGAGGCTCGCCGATAGCTGCGCCACGGCCGCCATACGCTCGGCCTTGCGCAGCTTGTCGAGATTCTCCCTGAGCTCCGTGTACACGCGCTCCAGCTCCGCCGTGGTCTGTTCGATCTTTTCGCGATGGCGCCGCTCGCGCGCGGCGAACGCGCCCACAATCAGGCCGGCCGCGCTGAACACCGCCGTCTCGCCCACCTGGTCCACCGCGTAGACCACGTCGTGGCGCCAGAGCATCCAGGTCACCGGACCCTGCACCGCCGCGGCCAGCAGCGCCGCCACGCCCGCTCCTCGCCATCCGTAGAGCATCCCCGCCGACACCAGCGGCAGGAAATCCAAATGGTAGATCAGGTTGTGGATGTTCTTGTTCGATCGCGGCACATACCAGTGCGCCGCCGCCAGCGTCGCGATCGCCAACACGATCGCCAGCTTCGGCCACGGACTCTTACGCACCCGCCGCTCCAGCCGCGTTCCATCGGATGGTGGAACCGCGGGAAACGGACGCGCGGCGAACATCTCCAGGCCGTCCCACTCCGGACGGGATGTCATATCGGCGGATCATGCAATTTTGCGCCCGAGCCCGACTCTCCTTCCATCATCGCGCGGGTTGTACCATTTGGGACAACGCGCGGCCGGCCCGCCGCCCCATAACGTACAAATCGCGCCGCGCATGCCTGTCGGTTCAACGCCCGAAGCCGCGGCCCGCCGATTGCATTACACGGATCAGTGCTTCGCTGGAATCTCCTGATCCTGCTGTGGGCGGCCTTACCGGCCGCCTCCCAGGAAGCGGCCTCGCCGCGAAAAACCCTGACGCTCGAGGACGCCCTCGCGCTCGCCGAACAATACAATCCGCGCCTCAAGGCGGCGGCGGCTTTCATCGATGGCGCCGAGGCGGGCATCCTCACCGCGCGCGCTTATCAGAACCCCGACGTCTCGCTCGGCGGCTTCGGGGGCCAGCGCTCGCACATGGCGGGCGCACCGTCCGGATTCATCGGAGGATGGGCCGTCAATCAACCGCTCGAGTTGCCGTCGTTGCGCCGCGCGCGCGTGCGCACCGCCGAACTGGGCCGCGAAACGGGCCGCTTCGCGCTCGCGGAAACGCGGCTCACCGTCCGCGCCGGCGTGATGCAGGCCTTCTACGACACCCTGCGCCGCAAGGGCGAGGTCGAGCTCGCGCACGACAACCTGCAACTGCTCGAGGATCTCGAACGCCGGGTGGGCGTGCAGGTGAAGGTCGGCGAAGCGGCGCGGCTCGAGCTCGTGCGCGCCGAAGCGGAAGTGGCCACGGCGCGCATTCAGCTTGAAAGCGGTCGTCTTCGATTGAAGACCGCCCGCGCCGCTCTGCATGCCGCCATCGGCGCCCCCAATGGCGTCGAATTCGATCCGCGCGATTCGCTGCACCCGCCTGTGCCGCTGCCGGCCCTGGATGTCCTGCGACGCCAGGTGCTCGGCGCGCATCCCTCTGTCGCACTCGCCGATAACGAACTGCGCCGCGCCGATTCGCGCCTCGCCCTCGAACGCGAGTTGCTGAAGCCGCAGCCCACCGTGTGGGCCGACATGTTCCGACAGCCCGACGTCACGCAATACCGGGCCGGCGTCACGTTGCCGATTCCGCTGTGGAACAAGCGCCAGGGTCCTATCGCCGAAGCCGTCGCGGCGCAACGGCAGACGGCCGCCATCGCCGACATGCGGCGTCTTGAAATTCAGGCCGCTCTTGAAGCCGCCTATGGCCAATACGAAGTCGCCAGCCAGCAGGTCACCATGTTCGAAGCGGGCACGCTGAAGGAGGCCGAAGCCGCGGTGAGCGCCGCCGAGGCCGCCTTCCGCTTCGGCGAGCGCGGCATTCTCGAAGTGCTCGACGCCCAGCGCGTCCTGCGCGGCGCGCGCCTCGAATATCTCAACGCCCAATTCGACCGCGAGTCCGCCCTCATCGCCCTCGAACAGCTCGGCGCAATCGAGCCAAGGAGCAAAAAACCGTAACATGCCGAAATCCCCCTCGCTTCCACTATTCATCGCGCTCCTGTCGGCCGCGATCCTTGCGGGCTGCGGCGCGGGTGGCGCCAACGCCAAGGCGGAGGCCCCCAAGCCTCCGGCCAACCCGCTCGAAATCACCGTGCGCCCGGACCTGCTCGCCCAGCTCAAAATCGGCGAGCCCGCCGTCGTCAACATCAGCCGCACCCTCCAGGTGGCCGGCCGCGTCGAAGCCAACGAATCTCGCATGGCGCGCGTCAGCGCGCCCGTCACTGGCCGCATCATGGACCTCGACGTGGTGGAAGGCCAGATCGTCACGCGGGGTGAAATCCTCGCCACCATTCACAGCACGGACCTGTCCGGCCTTCAATCCACCTATCTCAAAGCCGACACCCAGCTCCAGCTCGCCAACCGCGCCATTGCCCGCGCCAAGCAGTTGATCGACGCCGGCGTCATCGGCGAGGCTGAGCTCCAGCGGCGGCAGGGCGACGTCGACCAGGCGTCGGCCGAACTCGCCGCGGCGCGCGAGCAACTCAAGGTGCTCGGCATGTCCGACGAAGCGCTGACCAAGCTGCGGTCCACGCGTACCGTGAACTCGCTGATCCAGGTGGTCTCCACCATCAGCGGCCGGGTGCTCGAACGCAAGGTGACCATAGGACAGGTGGTCGAAGCCGCCGAAACCCTCTGCATCGTCGCCGACCTTTCCACTGTGTGGCTGGTGGCCGACGTCCCCGAACAAAGCGCCGGCGCGATTCACACCGGCAAGCTGATCCGGGCCGAAATCCCCGCACTGCCCGGCGAAACCATCGAAGGCAAACTCACCTATGTGGGCGCCACGGTGAATCCTGAAACGCGCACCGTGCGCGCCCGCGCCGATCTCCCCAACCCGCAGCGCAGGTACAAGCCCGCCATGCTCGCCACCATCACGCTGATCGACGCCGCCGAGCCCCGCCGCGTCGTTCCCGAAAGCGCCGTGGTCCGCGAAGGGAATGAGGAGCACGTGTTCGTCGAGACCGCTGATCGCACGTTCCTGCTTCGCCGCGTGACGCTCGGGCCCGAATTCAAGGACGTTCGCCCGGTCCTCGAGGGCCTGCGCGACGGAGAGAAGATCGTGCTCGATGGCGCGTTCCACTTGAACAACGAGCGCAGGCGGATGCTCCTGCGCGGAAGCGAGGGAGCCTAGAAGTGCTGAGCGCCGTCGTACAAGCCGCGCTCAAGCAGCGCCTTATCGTCGTCATTCTCGCCTTGATCGGGCTCGCCTTCGGCGCCATCGCCACGCGCAAGCTCTCGGTCGACGCGTTTCCGGATGTTACTAACATCCAGGTGCAAGTAGCAACGGAAGTCCCCGGCCGCTCCCCCGACGAGGTGGAGCGCATGGTCACCGTGCCTGTCGAGATCGGCATGACCGGTCTTCCCGGCATGACCGAAATGCGCTCCCAGAACGAGCCCGGCCTGTCCATCGTCACGCTGGTGTTCACCGACGACACGCCGCTCTACTTTGCCCGGCAGATCGTCTCCGAACGCCTGGGCGACGTGCGCGGACGCCTGCCCGAAGGCATCACGCCGGTGCTCGGCCCGGTGGCGAGCGCGCTCAGCGAGATTTTCCAATACACCATCGAAAGCCCGTCGGACGGCACGCGCGAACTCACCAAGGACGAGCTGATCGAGCGCCGCATCATTCAGGACTGGGTGGCGCGTCCGCTGCTCCGCTCCGTCCCCGGCGTCGCCGAAATCAACTCCACGGGCGGCTACGTCAAGCAGTATCAGGTCCTGGTCGACCCCTTCCGCATGCGCTACTACGGCGTCACCATCCACGACGTCCAGCAGGCGCTCGCCCGCAACAACGCCAACTCGAGCGGCGGCATCCTCCCCCATGGCCCGGAGGTCCTGTTGGTGCGCGGCGTCGGCCTCATCCGCGACCTCGACGATATCCGCGCCGTCGTCCTCAAGGAAGCCAACGGAACCCCGGTCTACATCCGAGACGTCGCCGAGGTGAAGTTCGGCGAAGAGGTCCGCTATGGCGCCATGATCAAGGGCGGTTACACCGAAGCTGTCGGCGGCATCATGATGATGGTCGCCGGCGCAAACGCCAAGCAGATCGTCGAGAACATCAAGCTGCGCGTCGAGGAAGTCAATACAAAGGGGATGCTTCCCGACGGACTCCGCATCGTCCCTTACTACGACCGTTCCGAGCTCGTCGACGCCGCGCTCCACACCGTCACCAAAGTGCTGATCGAGGGCATCGTCCTGGTGGTCATCATCCTGTTCCTGTTCCTCGGCGACCTGCGCTCCAGCGTCATTGTCATCGCGACGTTGATCCTGACGCCCGCCTTCACCTTCATCGTCATGAACCGCTACGGCCTGTCGGCGAACCTGATGTCGCTGGGCGGCCTGGCCATCGCCATCGGCCTGATGGTGGACGGCTCTGTGGTGGTTGTCGAGAACGTGTTCTCAAAGCTCGGCCGCGACCCCAAAGCCAGCCGCACCCAAACCGTCTACGACGCCGTGATGGAAGTCGGCACGCCGGTCATCTTCGGCATCTGCGTCATCATCCTCGTGTTCCTGCCGCTCATGACGCTGGAAGGCATGGAAGGCAAGATGTTCGCCCCGCTCGCCTACACCATCGCGATTGCGCTCGGCATCTCGCTGCTGCTGTCGCTGACGCTGACGCCCGTGCTCTCGTCCTATCTGTTGAAGGGCGGCGGCGATCACGAAACGTTCCTGGTGCGCATGCTGCACAAGCCCTATTCGGGCGTCCTGCGCTGGGCAACGCACAACGAGAAGAAGACCGTCGCCATCGCCCTGGTGCTGTTCGCGGCGTCCATGTCGCTGTTCCCCTTCCTGGGCACGTCGTTCATTCCCGAGTTGCAGGAGGGCGTCATCAGCCCCAACATGGACCGCGCGCCGAACATCTCGCTCGACGAGTCCATCCGCATGGAGATGGCCGCCATCAAGCGCATCAACCAGGTGCCCGGGATTAAACACATCGTCTCCCGGCTCGGCCGCGGCGAATCCCCGGTCGACCCCGCCGGCTACAACGAATCCGACATGATGATCCAGCTGAAGCCGCTGGAGGAGCGCAAGGACTGGCCCCAGGACCGCGTCGCCGACAAGGTGCGCGAGATCGTGACCTCTTTCCCCGGGGTCAACCCCGTCATGGCGCAGCCCATCTCGGACCGGGTCGACGAAATGGTCACTGGCGTCCGCGCCGACGTCGCCGTGAAGATCTTCGGGGACGATCTCGATGTTTTGCTCGAAAAGGCCAATCAGGTCGCGAAAGTGGCGAACGGCGTCTCTGGCACCGGCGACATCAAGGTGGACCGCATCGGCGGCCAGCAGAACCTCACCGTCACCATCGACCGCCAGGCCATCGCCCGACATGGGCTGAACGCCTCCGACGTCCACGACATCATCGAAGCTGCGGTGGGCGGCAAGGTCGCCACGGAAATCTACGAAGGCGAGCGGCGCTTCCAGGCCGTGGTGCGCTTCCCGCAGAACCTGCGCGACAGCATTACAGCCATCCGCAATATCCTGCTCAAGACCGCCGACGGCGAGCAGGTTCCTCTCGAAAGCCTCGCCAAGCTGGAAATCGCGGAAGGCCCCTCGCAGATCAAGCGCGACATGGCCAAGCGCCGCGTCGTGGTCGGCGTCAACGTGCGGGATCGCGACCTGGGCGGTTTCGTCGCAGAGCTGCGCGGAAAGATCGGCCGCGAAGTGGAACTGCCATCGGGTTACTATCTCGAATACGGCGGCCAGTTCGACAACATGCAGCGCGCGCGCCGCCACCTGATGATCATCGTCCCCATCACCGTGGGGGCCATCTTCTTCCTGCTGTTTCTGCTGTTCCGCTCCCTACGGTTCGCGCTGTTGATTATCCTGGTGCTGCCCTTCGCCTCCATCGGAGGAGTGGCCGCGCTGTACTTCAGCGGCGAGTATCTGTCGGTGCCCGCCTCGGTGGGCTTCATCGCGCTGTGGGGCATCGCGGTGCTGAACGGAGTCGTGCTGGTCTCCTACATCCGGGGCCTGCGCGAATCCGGCATGGAGCAGCGTAAGGCCATCATGGACGGCGCCAGCATGCGCTTCCGTCCCGTGATGATGACGGCCACCGTCGCCGCGCTCGGCCTGGTGCCGTTCCTTTTCGCCACCGGCCCGGGGTCGGAGGTGCAGCGTCCGCTCGCGATCGTGGTCATCGGTGGGCTCGTAACGTCGACGCTGTTGACCCTGGTCGTCGTGCCAGCGTTGTATCGAATCTTCGACCGCGAGACGGCAAGTTAGCGGGACAGCGATGGGAGAGCGGAGTTCCCGGATAGCGAGTCAACCGGCCGGATTCTTGGTAGCATAGCGATGGATCGTCAGGCGCTGCTTCGCCGCTTGGTTTACCGGCCGCCCTAGGAACAAACAATCCGCCATTCAGATGAAGAGAATTCTACCCAGTGGCGGTCGCCGTTCAGGAGAGCAGGGGCGGCGGCAGCTTCGCGTCCTTTACCAGGACGATGCCATTGTAGTCCTCAATAAGCCGGCCAAAATGTTGGCGGTGCCCGCGGATGACTCGGACCTTCCATCCGCCCTGTCTTATCTTTCAGAAGAACTGAAATCAAAGAGGCAACGGGCCTTTGTCGTACATCGCATCGATCGTCTGACGTCCGGGATTCTGCTCTTTGCAAAAACCTGGCCGGACCGGGAATCGATTGTTCAACAGTTTATCCGACACACCCCGGTGCGGGAATATCTCGCGGCGGTTCGCGGTCATCTCCCCTCGAAAGAAGGGACACTCGTTCATTACTTCCGGCAAGTAGGAATGTTTCAAAAAGTGACCACGGAAAGCGATCCAAAATCGGCTCGCGCTGAACTTCGCTATTCCGTGGAACATCGCCTCAAGGGCGCATCGCTCGTCCGAGTCTCGCTGGTGACTGGATTACAAAATCAAATCCGTGTTCAGTTTTCAGCGATCGGCCACCCGGTCATCGGCGACAGGAAGTACAACCCTGAGGAAAGGCTGGAACGGCGAATCACTCGCGTCGCTCTCCACGCGGCGCGCCTTCAATTCATTCATCCACGCTCGGGAGACAGTGTTTGCTTTGACTGCGAACCGCCCCCGGACTTTCAGGCTCTTCTTCAGGCATTAGGGCTGCAAACCCGCATCCTGCCAACGGCGCCGGTGTCGGAGGCATCGAGGAAGCGCCGCTGAGTTCCTTGATGCGTGGTGTAGAAATGTCGAACGGCCCCCGAGAAGGCAGCGTGGTCGGCCCGAAATGATGCACAGGCAGCCTGCTCCAATCTACTCGGCGGTGGTGGACGCAAAGAGGCTTCCAGGCTGCGTTGCCCGGAGTGGAGCGTTCTTCGCGTCCAATCAGCGTGTAACCTCGACTCCCTGGAAGGCGATTTCGCGACAGCAGTCGTCGGGCGGTATCATCAAGCATTCAAGGGCCGCCCAAGCCGCCGCACAAGGAGCTTTCGCATGACTGAATACCACCCCATGAAGTCGAACCCGCTCATCACCCGGCGGGGAATGCTGAGAACAACGGGTATGGCCGCCTTGACGGGTTTGACCGGCAGCCTCGCGCCTGCTGCTCCACAGACTCCGCAAAGACGGCCTCGAATCGCCTGTTGCGTCAGCTTTTGGGGTGCTCCTGGATCCCATGCGGACTGGATCATCTGCAAGCTGATGGACGGCTATTGGTGGCAGGGAGCCCACACTCCGTCCAGGGTGGATATTGTGTCCGCTTACATTCATCAGTTCGACACCAGCGTACTGGGTCAGAAGGTGTGCAAAGCGAAAGACATTCCCATCTACAAGACAGTGGCGGAGGCTGTCACACTAGGCGGGAAGGAACTTGCGGTGGATGGTGTTGTCATCGTCGCGGAACACGGGAACTATGCAACCGATCTCAAGGGCCACTGGCTTTTGCCGCGCTGGTGGATATATCAGCAGGTGATCGGTGTTTTCGAGCGGAGCAAGCGCTCGGCGCCGGTCTTTAACGACAAGCACCTCTCCTACAATTGGGACGACGCCAAGTGGATGTTCGACAAATCCCGTGAGCTGAACTTTCCTCTGACCGGCGGTTCCTCCATACCGGTTTACTTTCGCAAGCCCGAGGTGGAGATCGCCATCGATACGCCAATCAAGAACTCGATCGTGATCGGAGACGCCGCGGATGAAGGCGCCATCTTCCATTGCATTGACGTGCTCCAGGCCTTCGTGGAACGCCGCAAGGGCGGTGAGACAGGCGTCAAGGCAGTGCAGTCCATCAGGGGACCTGAGACGTGGAAATGGGTCGAACAAAATCCGTGGGCCGGCAAACTGCTGAATTCCGTGACGGCAAAGTTCGACCTAAAGCCGGGAGCCTTTCGGTCCAACGCCCGGCCCAATGCGTGCATCGTTGAATACAACGATGGGACGAAAGCGGCGGTAATTGCAGGCCGCGGCGTGGGCTGGACCTACGCCTGTGACATCGAGGGACAAAAAGAGCCGACGATCATCTCGATGCTGGGCTGGCCCGGTCCCTACGCACAGTATCACGCCTCGAACGCTCAACCACACTGGATTACCGAAATGATGGTGACCAGGAAGGAACCATTCAATGCTGAGCGGCTGCTCCTGTCTACGGGAATCACGAACCACTACATGGAGTCGAACTGGCAGAGTGGCCGTTACTCCGCCGTTGGACGCCGCGTCGAGACGTCAGTCATGAACATCAGTTACCGCTCGACGCGAGGACCGCAATTCAGCACCGGAGCGAGGCCACCGGACCGTCCATACATACGGGGCTTCGAAAGATAGAGATCTCCACGAGGCGCACACGCTGACCTGGGTGTCGACGGCCAAGTGGAGTCAACCACCGCATGCGGCCCGGAGTGCAGGACTTGATAGCACGCCGCTTTGCTGAAGACGGCCTCACTTTCGGTCTGCCCGCCGCCTGCGCGCGTGCTGATGGTTGGCAACCCTGAAATACAAGAGGCGGCGTTCTGGGAAGCGCATCGTCACCTTCGGGTGTGTCGTCGGCTACTCAGAGACTGGGATGCATAAAGCTCATCCAATCGGGCTAGGAGGCAGGATCCTGGAATGACGCGCGACCTGCCAGGCGCGGTTCCGGATAGCGCCTGATTCGGGAACATTGTAACTCGCAATCAGGAGCGCTATTGCTCGGAGAGGGCTTCGGCCGGCGGAATCTGGATAGCGCGCTGGGATACCAACAGACACACGCAGAGTGCGATGGCCGAGATCACGCATGCCGCGGACGCAAGGGTCGCGACCGGCAGATCGGGCGTCTCAAACAGCAGCGTGCGCATGGCGCGGCTGGTGAACCACGCGCCTATGATTCCAATCGACTCTCCGGCGAGCAGCAGACGGAAAGCCACACTCAGGAACTGCCCGCGTATCTGCCGTGGGCGGGCGCCGAGTGCGAGCCGGATGCCGATCTCGCGGCGGCGTTCCGCCAGGGCGCAGCCGAACACCCCGTACGTGCCCACCGTGACAAGCAGGAGCGCGGCCGCGGAGAAGAACGCCGCGATCAACGCGGGCGAGCGTTGCGCCACAAGGCTGTCGCTGATGCGGGCATTCATCGACCGGATATCGCTCGCGGGGAGATCGGGGTCTACCTGACGGACCAGCCTGGTGAGCGCCGCCGCCATCGAGTCCGGCTTGGCGCCGGTGCGCAGGACGACGAAGACGCTGTCGGATGGGTGGAGCGCGTACGGGTAGTAAATCGCTCCTTGCGCTGTGCGGTCCGTCAGGCCGGCCTGCTTCACCGCACTCACCACCCCGACCACCACAAACGGCTCCACACCGGGAGTTTCTTCGGAGCCTTCATACAGACGCTGGCCGATGGCGTCGGCGCCCGGCCAGTAATAGCGTGCGAAATCCTCGTCCACCACGCAGACGCGGGACGCGCGCAGCGAATCGGCCTCCGTCAGGAAGCGGCCTTGTCGCAAGGCGTAACCCATCGCCGTGAAGTAGTTGCCATCCACCCCATAGGCGTAGTGTCCACGAGGCGACTCACCCGGCAAAGGAACTCGCCCCTTCACCACCACCGCGCTCTTGCCATTGTTGCCGCTCAACGGCACGTTGCTGACAATTCCGGCCGCGACAACGCCCGGCTCGACGGCTGCTTTCTGCAACAGCTTCGCATGGAGCGCGACGCGCGCGGAGGATGTGCCGTACTTGCTCCAGGGCACTGTGATCTGTGCGGTCAGAACGTCATCGGCCCGGAAACCGGGGGATATGGCCATCGCCCGGTCCAAGCTGGATCCGAGGAGTCCGGCGGCTACCAGCAGGATTGAGGCCAACGCGAACTGCGCCACCACGGATGCATGCCGGACGTTCTGCGCGGCGCGGTTCGCGGTCCCGCCACGGCCCTCCGCCTGCATGGCGGTGCGAGGATCGGTGCGCAGTTGACGCCAGGCGATCGGCAGCGCCAGCGCCGCGCCCACCGCGACCGCCGCCAATACCGCGACAACCCCAAGCCGGATATCGAAGGCGATATGAGTTCCCAGCGGTAAGCGGTCCGTCCCCAAGACAGTCAACAGGCGCATGCCGCCCGCCGCGAGGGCCAGTCCCAGCAGGCTTCCGGCCAGAGCAAGCAGCGTGGTTTCAACGGCGGTTTCGCGCAGCACGTCCCATCGACTCGCGCCCAGGGCGATCCGCACCGCCGATTCCTTGGCGCGGCTGTTGGCCCGGATGAGCAGAAGGTTGGTCAGGTTGACGACGGCGATCATGAGCAGCGCCAGAGCGCCAGCCTGCAACCAGAGGAGCATCGGGCGAACCGAAGCGACATGATCGGCATGCAGAGGTGTGACCAGGGTCCGAAAACCCGCCTCGGCAATCATCGTGGCCTGCGGATCGTGCGCCTCGAGCGCACGATTCTGGGCGTCGATCTGCGCTTGCGCCTGGGTCAGCGTCGCGCCTGGCCAAAGGCGGGCGATCATGTGTTTGGAGTTGCCGCCGGAATGCCGCTGAACGGAATTGCGATCCTCGGAACTGGAGGCCAACGGCAGGTACAGCCGCGCCTCCGAGGAAAGAAAGCGGAATCCGGGCGGCAGAATCCCGACGATCGTCCTGGGGACGCCGTTCACGCGCAACTGCGCGCCGATAGCGCTCGGGTCCCGGTTGAAGTGCAGCCGCCAGTAGCCATCCGTCAGGATCGCCACCCGGTCGGTCTCAAAGGACGTTTCGTCGTCGGTGAAGCCCCGGCCGATCGCCGGACCGACGCCTAACGTCGAGAAGAAGTCCGGCGATATTCGCGCCATCGGCTCTCGCTCCGCCGAGCCGGCCTCGCCCACCACCTCCATCGTGTCGCGATACAGCGCGACTCCTGCAAAAGCGGGGATTGCGCCGCGGCGTTCGTAATAGTTGGCGATGGACGACCCGTCGCGATCGACGCCGGCCTTCGGGTACGTATTGAACATCGTCACTAGCCGGTCCGGTTCGGGAAACGGCAACGGGCGTATCAGGATGGAATCGACAACACCGAAGATCGTCAGGTTTGCGCCCAGGCAGATGGCCAGCGTCAGCAGAACGGTGATCGTGAATCGAGGCGTCTTGCGGAGCGATCGAGCGGCGTAGCGTGTCTGCCTGCGCAGTTCGTCGAAGGGGCTGAGCCCTCGCGCCCGCCGGCATTCCTCCTGGATGCTGTTCATCCCGCCGAACTCCAGGCGAGCCCGGCGTTCCGCCTCCGGCCGCGGCAAGCCCGCCTCGACCAACTCATCGGCGTATCGCTCCATGTGGAATCGCAACTCCTCCGCCATGTTCCTCTCAAAGTCGCGTCGCGATGAGAGTGCCGAGAGTAGGGAACGTAGCTGCCTGAGCAATTCACACCTGCTCCTGATAGAGAGAACCTTGCGGAACCTCCAGCGCTGGGCCGGAGATCTGGTGAATGCGCCGCGGCACACCGTATCCGTTCAAAGGGCGTAGCGAGGCGGCCTCGAGGATGAGTAGATCCAAGGCGCCTGGCGCGCGTTCGGGGGGTGGGGGCAATCCAGTCTCCTAGTCTAACTAGGAGTGTACAGCTGTTCTCCTAGTTTGACAAGAGGAGGGAGCAGGCGGCCGCGCCGCTCAGCATCTTCCATCGCGAGACGCAAGTTAGCGGGGAGCCCCTGGGCGGACCTTCTATAATTAGGTGTCGGCGATCCTATGAACCGCACCACCGCAGGCGAGGCGCCGCTACGACATGTAGTGGGACGCGCCTGCGCGTCGCTGTTGCTCCTGTGCCTGGATCTCTGCGCCTACCCCGCCTTCAGCCTGAAGCTCTGGACCGCGGACGACGGCCTTCCCCAGAACATCATTCGCGGCGTACGGCAGACGCAGGATGGCTATCTCTGGCTCGCCACGCTGAATGGCCTGGTCCGTTTCGACGGCGTGCACTTCACGATCTTCGACAAAATGAGCACACTTGGCCTGCTGTCCGGCCGGGTCACCTCGCTCTACGTGGACGGCCGGGGCGAGTTGTGGGCGGCCACCGACGGCGGCGGGGTGGTTCGTTATCGTCAGGGCCGCTTTGCGACATACACGACCCAGCATGGCCTTCCCGTTCTTTCCGTCCGCGCCGTAACCGGCGACGGCGAAGGCCGCGTCTGGGTCTTGTGCGCCGGCGTGATTCTCGCCTGGGACGAGAACGCCGGGCGATTCGTCGACGTCACCCCCGCAGGCGCCGGCATCCGGTACGACTCGCTCCTTTGGGCGCAGGACGGATTCTGGGGTGTGGACCACGGTGAGGTGCGCTGCTTCTCCGCAGGCGTCATGGTCAGCTACCGGGCGCCGCAATGGATCGACGCCGCCTCAATTCGCGATGCCGCGCGCGACCGCGACGGCGCACTGTGGGTGGAGGATGTGAACGGCGCGCAGGCCCGAATCACGGTCTCGGGCGCCGCGTCGCGGGTTTCCACCGTTGCGTATCAGGACCGGAAGGGTCGTGCGTGGAGCTTCGGGGTGGGCCCCCGCCTGGTGCGTTACCTGGAATTGCCGCAGCACGGCCGCAACGAAAGGATCCCGTTCTCTGTCCTCGCTGAAGATCGGGAAGGCAACCTGTGGCTGGGCGCCGAAGGCCAGGGCCTGTACCAGTTACGTCCCCGCCTGATCACTGCGTACTCGACCGAAGAGGGTCTGGCCGACCGTAACGTGTATCCCATTCTCGAGGACCGCCAGGGAGCGATCTGGATCGGCGGATGGCAGGGTGGCCTTACACGGTGGTTTCAGGGCAAATTCCAGACATACAGGACGCGTGACGGTCTGTCGCCTTGGGGCATCACCGCCCTGGGCGAGGATCGCGAAGGTCGGCTGTGGGTGGGCGCCAACGAGCAGCTTCGGGTCTTTGAGGGCGGCCGTTTTCAGGTCCCCGCCGCGCCTGTCCTGCCGCCAAGAGTCACGGTCCAGGCGATCCTCGCCGACCATGAGGGCGTGCTCTGGATCGGCGTCTCGCAGGGACTGCTGCGCGTCAGCAACGGTCGGACGGAGATGTTCACCAGTAAGGACGGTCTGGCTGCCGACGATGTGCGTGTGCTGGTGGCGAGCGCGTCCGGCGGCCTGTGGATCGGCGGCTACGGCGGACTTTCTCGCCTGCGGAACGGGCGCTTCGAGCATTGGACCGAGCGCGACGGCCTGCCCGGCAACGCGGTCCGCGCCATCTATGAGGATGGGCAGGGAGTCGTGTGGATCGGCTCCTACGAAGGAGGACTGGGACGTTTCGAAAACGGCAAGTTCACCCGCTACGCCGCTAGTGCTGGCCTGTTCAATAACGCCGCCTTCCAGATCCTGGAGGATCGGCGGGGCAATCTCTGGATGAGCTGCAATCGCGGCATCTACCGTGTGAGTAAGAAGCAGTTGAACGAGGCCGCAGGCGGGTCTCGATCCACGCTCAATCCGGTCGGCTACGGCCGCGCCGACGGCATGCTCAACGCCGAGTGCAATGGCGGCTACTTCCCGGCGGGCGTGCAGGCGCGGGACGGAAGGCTGTGGTTCCCGACACAGGATGGCGTGGCGGTGGTGGATCCGTCGTCCATCCCGGAAAGTCCTCCTCCTCCGCCCGTACTTATTGAAAGCGTCCTGCTCGATCGCGAATCGGTCCCCGCCGGGCAGCCGCTGCGCATCACTCCGCGGCAGCAGGGTTTTGAGATTCGCTACACCGCGCCCAGCTTCGTGAATCCGGAACAGGTGCGGTTCCGCTACCGTCTGGAAGGTCTCGACACCGCATGGAACGATGTGGGGCCGCGGCGAACCGCTTACTATTCGCATGTCCCGCCCGGCCACTATGTCTTCACCGCCATCGCCGGCAACAGCGACGGCGCCTGGAACGACGGAGGCCCCAGGCTGCCCGTGATCGTACTCGCGCCGTTCTACCGGACCTGGTGGTTCGAGTTCCTGGTCTGCCTGGCCGCGCTGGGAACGTTGGCGCTGGCGTGGCGCTATCGCGTGGCTCAGTTCCGGCGCATCGAAGCCGTCCAGCACGCCTTCACTCGGCAGTTGATCACGTCCCAGGAGAACGAACGCAAGCGGATCGCGGCCGAACTTCATGACAGCCTCGGGCAGCGGTTGGTGGTGGTGAGGAATCTCGCCATGTTCTTTCTGCGGGAGCAGCAGGCGAAGGCCGGTCAGGATGGATGGCTGAACGGCATCGAGGAAATCTCCTCCGAGGCGGCGCTCGCCATCAAGGAAACGCGCGAAATTTCGTACAATTTGCGGCCGTTTCAACTCGACCGCCTGGGCCTGACCAAAGCGGTGGAGGCACTGGTTCGCACCGCGTCGGGCGCTTCCGCCACAGCCTTCACCGTCGAGCTGGATAACGTCGACGATCTGTTTCCGGAAGATCTGCGAATCAACTTCTACCGCATCGTACAAGAGTGCCTGAACAACATCGTCAAGCACGCGCAGGCGTCGAAAGCTCACATCGGCGTTCAGCGCGAGGGAACGCGAGCGACCCTGACAATCTACGACAATGGTCGGGGATTCGAGATCAATGCGATGCGGCCGGAGTGCGGGACGACAGGCTTCGGGCAGACCGGCATTTCGGAACGGGCGACCCTGCTGGGGGGCCGGCTGGACATCCGGTCCACGCCGGGCCGCGGCACAACGGTGACCGTCGTCTTTCAGGAGCATCCGCGAAATGGCGCATGACACAATTCGGGTGTTGATTGCGGACGACCATCCCGTGGTGCGCAAGGGGCTGCTCGCCATCCTTCAGGAGGACAAGCAGATCGAGGTCATTGCCGAAGCGGGCGACGGCGAAGCCGCCTTGTCGCTCATCGGCAGCGTGGCGCCCCACGTTGCCGTGCTCGACTTCGACATGCCGAAGCGCGACGGTCTGTCGGTGGCGCGCGAGGCGCTGGCGCGCGGCGCGTCAAGCCGCTTCATTCTGCTGACGCTGCACGCGGACGCCGACCTGTTTCGTACTGCCTTGGAAGCAGGCTTTCTGGGCTACCTGCTCAAGGACAGCGCCCTGATGGAGATCGCCGCCGCTGTCCACGCCGTTGCCGGGGGCCGGCCGTTTCTCAGCTCCGAAATGTCTGTCCTTGCGATGCGAGCCGCGGCCGGCGCGTCGGCGCCGCCGCGCGAATCGCCCCTGGGACGCCTCACCCCGACCGAGCGGCGCATTCTCTCCCTGATCGGCGAGGGACAGTCCAGCAAGGAAATCGGAGAGTCCCTTTCCATCCATTACCGTACGGTGGAGAATCACCGCACCAACATCTGCCGGAAACTCGGACTCGAGGGAGCGAACGCATTAGTGCGATTCTCTCTCCAGAATCGCGAACCTCGATAACCTCTGTGTGGAACCACATGGTCGCCCGTGTGGAAATGCAGGGGTATTTGGTGTAGCCAACTCTATGTTCTTTTCAGGGCGGGTTCTGTACTCTTGCTGAGTAGCCGGTTTTACGCCGCATTCCGCGGCGGAGTCAATCCACAAAAGGAGAGTAACGAAGAGCGCCAACGCGCGCCAGCGGGTGGACTACAGCCCCGTTGATTGCGTCCGGCGCGTGCGATATCCAAGCCATGAAACTAACCCGAGTACTTCAAAAAGTCGTTCACATGTCCACGAAGGACCACGCGAAGGTGGGGCAATTCATCTCAGGCCCCATGGATCCAAACCAGGAACCGGAAGTCGGAAGGGCGCTTCCGTATGTCCGCCACGACGTCGCCTTCATACCTCAAGTGCATATCAACAAGTGCGGCGACGCCTGCGCCTCCATGTTGTTGCAGTACAGGGGAAGGCCCATTCCCGCCCACATCGTGAATGCGATCAACCCCAGGGGCGTGCTTTCCGGCCTGACTACCGACGATCTCAAAAGGACCTATCCGCCTGCTCACCGATGGCTTTCCCTGCCAAAACCCGAGGGTGGGTTGTGGGATAACGCGACGCTGGCCTATTGCCTGAAAACCTACGGCCCGATCATCTGCAATTTCCCCCGCCACTTTGTTCTGCTGACGGGCATCCACGAAGATCACCTGTATATTCACGATCCGTGGAGAGGAGCGAATCTTCATCTCACAACCGCTGAGTTCAACAAGAAGCTGAAAGACGCGGACAAGGACGGCATGATGGTGTTGAACGCGTAGTGCGGCGCATCGGGCCCTCCATTCCCTGGCCCGTCAAACATCCTGCGGAACATTCGGGCTGCGCTTCCGTCTAATCCAGCCAAGGACCCGAGACGTGGACGCAGTTAAAGATCTCAAACACTCGCTAAGAATGTTCCGCCAGAACGGCAGCCTGACCCTCATGGCTCTGGCGGCGCTCGCCATCGGCATCGGCTCGAACACGGCCATCTTCTCCGTAGTGAACGCCGTTCTCCTCAAGCCGCCGCCATTCCCAGAAGCTGACCGCATCGTCGTCTTCATGAACACCTCGCCGCAAGGGCAGGGCTCGGCCGGTTCTCCCGCCAAGTTCTTCCACTGGCGCAGTGAGTCGAGCGTCGTTCAGGACGTCTCGGCCTTTCGCACCGGAGTGGTCAACCTCACCGGCGGCGACGTCCCCGAACAACTGCGCTCCGCCCAGGTCACCAAGGACTACTTCGCCCTCTTCGGCGCCCCCGTCGTCAAAGGCCGCTCCTTCAGCCAGGAAGAGGATCTACCCAACGGCCCGCGCGTCGCGCTCATCAGCGAAGGCCTGTGGCGGCGCCGCTTCGCCTCGGATCCCAACATCCTCGGCCGCACTATTCTGTTGGGCGGCGCGCCGAACTCCATCATCGGCGTCGTTGGGGCCACGTTCGACTTCCGCGACTTCGGCCCCGCTCCCGACGTCTGGGTCCCCTTCCAGTTCAACCCCAACACCACCGACCAGGGCCACTACTTCCAATGCGCCGGCCGCCTGAAGTCCGGCGTCGCCATCGAAGCCGCGCGCGCCCGCATCGTCGCCTCCGCCGCCGAGTATACCCGGCGCTTCCCACGTTCTCTCGGCGACGGCGGCGGCTTCAGCATCGAAACTCTCCGCGACGCCATGGTGCAGAACGTGCGTAGCTCGCTCACCGTGCTGGCCGTCGCGGTGGGATTCGTCCTGTTGATCGCCTGCGCCAACGTAGCGAACCTCCTGTTGGCCCGGGCCATCGGCCGTCAGCGCGAATTCGCCATCCGCGCCGCCATCGGCGCCGGACGCGGCCGCCTCATCCGCCAGTTACTGACTGAAAGCGTGTTGCTCTCCGCCGTCGGTGCGGTGCTCGGTTCCGCCCTCGGCGTATTCGGCATCCGGGCGCTGCTCAATGTAAACACCGCCAATCTCCCGCGGGTCGGTCGCGACGGCGCGCTCGTCACCACCGATTGGCGCGTCTTCGCCTTCACCGCTGCCGCGGCCATCGTCACCGCCATTCTGTTCGGGCTCATACCCGCCATCCAGGCCTCGCGAGTCGACCTGAGCGGAACGTTGAAGGAAAGCGGCGGCCGCGGAGGCTCGAGCTTCCGCCACAACAAGGCGCGGACCCTGCTGGTCGTCAGCGAAATCGCGCTCGCGTTGATCCTGGTCATCGGCGCCGCGCTGCTCATCCGCACCTCCCTCGCCCTCGCCGCCGTGAAACCCGGCTTCGACGCGAACCACGTCCTCACCATGCGCATGTCGCTTGCCGGCGACCGTTTCCAGAAATCCGCCGTCATCGACCAACTGGTCCGCGACGGCGTCCAGCGCATCCGCGCCCTCCCCGGCGTCGTCACCGCCAGCGCCACTTGCTGTGTCCCGCTCGAAGGCGGTTACGGACTGCCTTTCATCATCGTCGGCCGTCCCTTGCAGGACGGTCCGTTCCACGGCGGAGGCGGTTGGCAGACGATCTCGCCCGGCTTCTTCGACGTCTTCAAGATCCCGGTGGTGCGTGGCCGCGCGTTCACTGAAACCGACAACGCCGCCGGCGCGCCCGTCGTCATGATCAACCAGGCCATGGCTGCCCGTTACTGGCCCAAGGGCGACCCGCTGAACGAGCGTATCTGGATCGGCAAGGGCGTCATGTCGGAACTCGCCGCGGAGCAACCCCGCCAGATCGTCGGCATCGTCGGCGACGTCCGCGACGGAGCTCTGAACCGCGATCCGCAGCCCACCATGTACGTTCCCAACGCGCAGGTGCCCGACGCGCTGAACGCTCTGAACGTGCGCCTTACGCCGCTCGCCTGGGTGGTGCGCACGCAAGGCGATCCAACGCCGCTCTCGTCCGCGGTTCAGGAGCAACTCCGACAGGTGAGCGGGTTGCCGGTTTCCGACATCCGCACCATGGACGAAGTCATCTCGCGCTCCACCTCGCGCCAGCGCTTCAACATGCTCTTGATGTCGGTGTTCGGCATCTCCGCGCTGAGCCTCGCGGTGATCGGCGTATACGGATTGATGGCCTACTCGGTCCAGCAGCGCACGCAGGAAATCGGCATCCGCATGGCGTTGGGCGCCGAAGCGAGCCACGTCCGCGGCATGGTGGTGCGCCAGGGCATGACCTTCTCGTTGATTGGCATCGTAGTAGGCACGGGAGCGGCCCTGGGTCTCGCGCGCCTGATCCAGACGTTCCTCTTCGGTGTGAAGCCGTGGGACGTCACGGTGTTCGTAGGAGTCCCGCTGCTGCTGGCGTCGGTGGCGTTCCTGGCGGTGCTGATCCCGGCCCTGCGCGCCACCCGCGTGGACCCGCTCCACGCCCTGCGCTACGAATAGTCCGCCTGGCGCGGCCATTCCGAATCTGTTAGTCGCCGGCTCTACGGCGCGAAGTAGCCATTCACGTCGATCACCAGATCCGTTGGTTTCCCGGTCACCACCGTGATGGCGCCGTTCGTTCCAGCTTGGATGAAGGCGGCGTTTGCGATCATCCTGCCGCCCGGCGAGTTCAGCGTGGACGCTCCCGGATAGTAGCCGCCGGCCGGCCACATTGACAGGAAATCCACGGGACCCGGCGGGATCACGGTCATGTTCAACGAAAACGCCTGTGCCGTCGCCGGGACCCCGCAGTAAGACGCTACCGGGAAGTCCCGTTGCGAGTACGCCTCCAACCGCGGCGGCCCAAATGCGCCGGTCTTGCCTTGATCGGACCGTGTGTCCACCAACCTGCACGGCCTCACCGTGTAGAAGTGCAGGCCTCCCGCGCCGGGCGGGGCGAAGTATCCGTTGATGTCGATAATCAGGTCCGTCGGATCCCCAGCCACCACCGTCACCCCGCCGTTTGTCCCGGAGGGGATGATGGCTGAATTGGCGATGATGTCCCCATTGGTGGAGTTCAGCGTTGAAGCCCCCGGATACGACTCGCCTTGTGGCCACATCGACAGGAAACTAAGCGGCCCGTGGGGCAGTGCGGTGATGTTCAGCGCGTAGGCCCGCGCGGCCGCCGGAATCTGGCAGGCGCTGGAGCGAATCGGAAAGTCGCGGCTCGAGTATCCCGCCAGGAAGGGGGGGCCGAACGCGCCAGTCTTGCCCTGGTCGGAGCGTGTATCGGCGGCCCGGCACGGTGTCATGGGATAGAACGTCAGTTCGCCCAGTTGCGGGGGCGCGAAATACCCGTTGACATCGATGATGAGGTCGGTGGTTTGGCCGCCCACCACGCTGATGCCGCCGTTCAGACCGGCCGGGACAATGGCGGCGTTGGCCAGATAGCCCCCACCTGGCGCGTTCAAAGTCGAAACGCCCGGATAGGGTTGCCCGGCGGCGAACGAAGACAGCCAATCCAGCCCGGCGGCCGGGTGCACCGTAATGTTGAGCGAGAAGGCTTGCGCGGCAGGCGACGCCGAGCACGGATTCCCGACAATCGGAAACTGGCGGGTGAAATAGGGCGGCAACGCCGGCGGCCCGTAGACGCCAGTCTTTCCCTGATCGGTGCGCGTGTCCGCTACGCGGCAAGGGCTCAGCGGGTAGAACCCCAGTGCGCTGGAGATGGTGAAATCGCCTACCGTTTGAAGCCCGCTCGTCGCGCCGGCCCGGTCCCATACCTGCGACTTGACCATCTCCGCGCCGCCAAACCCGCTGGCGAACGAGACATACAGCGTGATGCTCAGACCCGGGCCGGTCAACGCGTCGTTAACCCTGGAAACATCCACCGTGCACTGGGAGTTCCCAACCGTCGTGGAGGTGCCCAGCACCGCCGCGGTTCCGAACGCGGTCCCTGCGTCGTTGCTCACTTGAATTGTGCGGCCGATGGGGCTGTATTCGATGTAACAAGCGTTTGCGGTGGCCCCCGAAGGACTGATGATGATGTCCAACTTGGCGATGTCGGTAGCGCCGTCGTTGTCCGCCACGCCGGCGCTCAACACCCGCCAGGACCCTTGCATTCCCGCGTCGATGATGTTTCCTACCGTGGGCGTTTGGTTGCCACCCGGTTGCGTCACCGTAAGCGTCTGTCCAGCGATCAGGATGGTCCCGGTCCGCGTATTCCCCGTAGCGTTCGCGGTTGCCGAGAAGACGACGGGTCCAGGACCCGTACGAGATGTGTAGTCCTGCAACAGCGACAGCCAGTCCACCTGCGGCTGGGCCGTCCACGGGCAAGGCGTCTGCGTGTTCACTGCGACAGAGTCCATACCCGCATTCGCGGACAGAAATTGATAGGTCGAAGCGGTCAACTGGTAGGTGCAGGTCAGGTTTCCGGCCTGGGTGATGGTGAAAGTCATCCCGGAGACTGTGAAAGTCCCCGTTCGAGGCGCCCCAAAGTTAGCAGCCACTCCATATGACAAGGTATAGGTATCGTTCGGCGAGCCTTGGTAAGCGGGGATAGTGATCCAACTCGCGTTGGAGGCCTGCGAGACGGGACACCCTTGGGGCGATGTGACGGTTAGATATCCGCCCCCTCCGACCGCGGGAAATGAGGCCGAGTAGCTGTCCATCGAGTAGGTGCAATTAGCCGGCTGAGTAACGGTCACCACCCTTCCGCCCACGGAAACTTTCGCGGAGCGGGCCGCGCCAGTGTTGGCTGCGGCATTTAGCGTCACTGTGCCAGCGCCCGAGCCAGCCTGCCCGGGTTGTATTGTGACCCAACTGGCGCCGTTCACGGCGATCCAGTTGCAGCCGGCCCCAGTGGCGACGTCCACGCTCGCTGTCGACGCCGCTGCCGTCAGGTCGATCTGGCTCTTCGATAGCGAGATCGTGCAGGTGCTGCTCGTGTTGATCCGGACCACCGCGACGCCCTGGCCGCTCGATTGAACTGGGGCGGACGCCGTCTGGACCATACTGTACCCGTATCCGGTGGCGAAGATATTGCCGCTCGCATCGGCAGCCACCGCGCGCGCATCATCCATTCCAAGGAACGTCGCGAATAGCAGACTATGAGCCTGTCCGTCAAATTTGGCCGCGAACCCCGCCGAATACACCGCGTCCACCGGGCTCACTAACGGAAACGTCGACGTGGACCCGGTACTGCCCACGATGATCGGATTGCCCGACCCGTCGAGCGCCACGCCTCTGCCAATGTCGGATCCTTGCCCGAAAAGCGTCGAATACGCGATGGTCCCAGCCGCGTTGATCTTGGTTAGAAATGCGTTCTTGAACGAGCCGTTGAATGAGCTCTGATAAGCGCCGGAGGTGACCGGAAAGCCTGCCAGCGACGCTGAATAGGACGTGTAGCCGGTCACCCAGACCCCGTTGTCGGAGTCAAGCACAACACCATAGACAGCCTGATCACCGCCGGAGGCGAGCAGTTTCGAATAAACCACGGCGGACCCAGCCGGATTCAACTTCAGAAGGTATCCGGTGGATCCGCCAATATAGGCGTAGCCCGCGCTGTCCGCGGTGACGGCGAAGGCGGATCCGGCGTCGAGATAGGTCGAATACGCCAGCGTCGTGGCGTCGGGAGATAACTTGAATGCAAAGGCGGGGCCGCCAGTGCGCCGGTAAGCACCCGGGGTGGTGGGAAAGTCCGTCGACGTGGTTTCTCCGGCCACATATGCGGCCCCGCTTGCGTCGATGGCGATCGCGTAACCGGCTTCGAGCGCACTCCCGCCAACTACCGCCGACGTGATCAGCGCCGACCCGGTGGCGTTCAGTTTGGCGACAAAGACCTTGGTGGCGCCTGCCGCTGCGGAATGATATGCGCCTGCGGTGACCGGGAAGTCATCGTACCGTTCGCTTCCCGTGATATAGGCGTTGCCCGATCCGTCGACTGCAATCCCGTTCACGGCGCCGTAGCCATAGCTTCCCCCGATGTAAGTGCTGTAAACGAGCGCGCCGGTGGGGCTGAATTTCATCACCACGCCGGTCAAATTCGCCGCTGAATTCTTATAAGGCGGTCCGGCTGTCGGAAAGCCCATCTTGGCCACTCCGCCGATGTAACAGTTCCCGGACGGATCGACCGCGATCGCGTTCCCGGCGTCGAGACCGAAACTGCCGAAGGCGTAGGAATAGACAATGACGGGGTCGATGACTGTAGGTAACGCCGGATCGGCTCCGTCGAGCGCGAATCCCACCGAGTTCCGTGCGCACAGAACATACCGGGCGCGGATTGGGATCTTCTTGCCGTCCTGAAGTTGATATACCAAAGGGGCGTTCTGCTTCACCTGTGCGGCGCCGGCGTTGATGATAAGCTCTCCATCGTGGCCGATCGCGACGCGGTTGCCCTCGTCGAATTGTAACTTGAATCGGCTTACATTGGCGCCGGGAGCGAGCACGACGTCGTATTCGAGCTTCCTGCCCGTTCCATAGAACGCCAGGTCTATGCCCGGCTGCACTCCGGCGTAGCGCACCTGCCCGTAAGTCGGCGCCCCAGTGCGCCACCTGCTCGGGTCGGCGCCGATGAAGTAGTTCGCGCTCGCAGCCAGCCGGTTTTCACCCTGAATGCTAACCATCCCCGGGGCGGAGAGCCAACTCATACGGATGGATTGGCCGTTGGCCAGCACGAGTGACGCTGAGTTATCACCAAGCTGGATCGTGGCCCCCTCGGGGCGCGCGACGAATCTGGCGTCGTAATGGAACTGACCTTGATTCGGCTCGAAAGATAAGGGCAGATCGGCCCGATGAAGGCCAGGGCCGGCTCCGGCTGCCGTCCACACGAGTGACAGTGTAATGAACGCCGGCAATCGGACATGCATATCCGGATAATAGCACCGGCGCACTTATCGACCGAGTCACCCAATAGCTCACAAAAGTACTACAGCAAGACGAGTCTGCGTTCCGGGTCGCCTGCGGGTGGGCCATTGGCCCGCAGTCCCCCCGGACACCAGCCGCGCCCCCCGGCGCCCTGAATATGCTTTGACGCCGCCGGCGTCGATCAGGACGCCTCGGTTGTCCATCGGGTTCGTTGCGGCAACTCCTGCTCGGTGGGAAAGTCCATGATGCGGTGGCGCATCCTCGTGCGCGTGAGATCGATGCCGAACGGCGGAACTCCGTTCCGTGAGTTCTCCACATTATGGCAGCGGCGCGTGCCATCTGAACGGGGTCTCTCCACCTGACCGTTGAGCTGTTCGCGCCTCTGCCCTGCGAACCGCATTTCGCGGCAGTGCGCCAGAAATGACCGGATCTGCTCCAGGCTGGTGGCTTCCGAATCGTCCATGTTGCGAATCAACTCCCGCCTTCCCGTCTCCCCCCTTCGGGCTCAATTTGCGTGAGACAAGAGTGTGGCCGCTAAAGAACCGTCCGCAGCGGTAAATTAGCGGTGGAAGCGGCCCCGATCGCCTGGCTGCAAGTCGTTCACTTATTCGAAGTTCTTGTCGATGAGGACCGCGACAGGCTCAGTTCCGCCGGAAGGAAGTGTGTTTGCCGAGGCCGGCGAGTGGAGCAGTGGGCACGCCGGCCCCCATGAGTAAGTCCTCGCCGGATTTTGGGCTTACGATCTGTCTAGAAATAACATATCCATGTAGAAACGTCTTGGCGCATACTCGATGCAGGTGTTGAGTTTCACCTGCGAACTCGAGTCCACCTAATTGATGGCAAGGTACAGGTGCCACTTCCCTTTGAGCGCCTTGTAAGCAGTGCGCGTCCCAAGTTGAGTCCTGTCCTGCGGGTCCATCCGGTAGCCGTCGAGGCTCGCTTTCACGTTGCCGGGTGGGACGCTAGTGTATTCGTACCCCTTGTAAGAATCGCCGTTCAGAATAGAGCCATCATCGACCTTGAACGACACCGCACTGGCTCCTCGGAACACCTGGACAACTCCAAGCATCCGAAGCAGGCGTACGCAACGCTCCCAGGTGGCAATTCTGACTTGATCCTTGCCCGCTGCCGCGAGAACCTCGGCAGTGGAGACAGTCTCTCCTTCGTGACGAATCTGATCGAGTCCAATCATCTCGACAGTCTTGTCAGCCTGGACTAACGCGAGAAGCTCTTCAAACGCAGCTTCATGTTCCCGGAACCTCTGTTCAAGTTGTGAATCCGGTGTGTGTTGCCTCCCAACCACGCACGCGCTTAAGATGATCAAACCCACGGCTGTAGGAATTGACGTCCACCGCGTCGGCCGCCTCAGATCCGGCGTCCCATTCTGGTGCAACCTCCGCGCCGCACGCAGCCGCTTCTTCGTCACGAGCCCCATCGTGTACCGGAATCTCTCCGTGAAGTCCGTCCGCAACATCGTCGCCCCATTCGGATTCTCACATACTGGGTACGCCCGTGCCGCCATCAATCCCTCCGGGCTTGTGAACCCGCGTTGGAATCATACGTCAGATTCACTTGGCGGGTCGTGTCTTCGCCAGTGTCCCTTGCAGGTTCAACGCGTGATGCCGCACCCGGCTCAACCGTCCGTAGGCTTGGCGCCGGTCTTGCTTGCCAGCAGC
Source organism: Acidobacteriota bacterium (assembly GCA_018268715.1). GTDB lineage: Bacteria > Acidobacteriota > Terriglobia > Bryobacterales > Bryobacteraceae > TMP-7. Next base: position 625,576 of record JAFDVZ010000002.1, read on the forward strand.
CTGCCGGTCATCTGCCCACGCTTCTGATGCCGCCCAGGCATCCTCACCCGGTTACGGCCTCCCAAAGCGTAATCCCCCCCATACAGCACCGCCGCGTTCACGCCGATCGAAAGCGGCAGGAGCAGCGAAAACCAGCGGTCGAGCCAGGACTCGGCAAGGCGATTCTCAACCCGGGCGCGCTCCGTACGGGACCACGCGAACGCTCGCGGAAGAGCGCCCTCAATCTGAACTGCGCAAGGACTCATTCCCATGCAGTGTAAGCTCGCCGATTCCTTCCGGCAATGCGGCAAATCGTCGCAGACACCGGCGAGCTTGGCCATGCTGCTCTCCCCATTACGCCGTCAGTTCCTCATACCGCTGCGAGACAAAATCCCAATGGATAACTTTGACCACCGCGCCCAGATAGTCGGCTCGCCGGTTCTGATGCTTCAGATAGTAGGCGTGCTCCCACACATCGATGCCGAACAGCGGAGCCCGCCCCTGCAGCCACGGACCATCCTGATTCGGCGACGTTTCGATTTGCAGGCGGTCCTGGCCCACCGGCGCTGCCCACGCCCATCCACTGCCGAACACGCTCATCCCCGCCGCCCGCAGCCTTCCTTCGAAAGCCTCCTGAGATCCGAAACTCTTCGCGATCGCCGCCGCCAGACGCCCCTTCGGACCCCTGGCCGGTTTCCCTAGCGTCCGCCAGAACAGCGCGTGATTCACGTGTCCTCCGCCGTTGTTCCGCACAGCCGCGCGGATGGGTTCAGGAACGGCGGCAAGGTTCTTCAGCAACTCCTCCACCGGCTGCTTGGCGGCTTCGGGATGTTGCCCCAGCGCCTTGTTCAGGTTGTCGACATACGTCTTGTGATGCCGGTCATGGTGGATCTCCATAGTCTGGGCGTCGATGTAAGGCTCCAGCGCGTCCGTTGCGAACGGCAGTTTCGGCAGCGCCACCGCGGCGGGAGTCTCCGCTGGCTGTCCCAGCGCCGGTAAGGCGGCCGCTCCGGCTGCGGTTTGAATCAATTCGCGTCTTGTCATGTATCGCCCCTTTCAAATCGCCGGTGGCCGCAATCCCAGCCAGGTCCGTACGCCGGGCAGGCGCCTCAGCACCAGCCATTCCGCCGCCAGAATCAGAACCAGCGAAGCGCCCAGCAGCGGCAGGTAAATCGCCGTCGCCGCGATGATCGCCATCGTCAACCCGGGCACGGGCTGGCTCGGCAGCGGCGTGGGCGCGCCCAGCAGTCCCATTGGACGTCTCCGCAGCCAAAGCACGGCCGAACTCACCGCCAGCAGTGTGAGACTGACGGCGATCGATAGATCCATCAGTTGGTTAAGCCACCCGAACAGTTGCCCCTCATGCGCCGATATCCCGATGCTGACCGCGCGGTCGAGCGCCGCCTTGTCCATAAACCCCGTATGCCCGCCGATCGCGCCGCTCGCCGCGTCCACCGTATAGGTGTCCCGCAACATCCGGTTTTGCGAATCGGATTGCACGGTCCAGGGTTGGCCCTTCGCCAGCGGAGGTGAAATCTGCACAGGATACGCCAGCCGCAGCGAAACGGCCGCCGGCAGAACGCGGTCGATAGCGTCGTAGTCCTCGGGCTTGCCTGCGCCCGCCCGCATCCGGGCGGCCCGTCCGAACTTGCGCTGCTGCGGAGTCGGGGCATTGTGCGCCGCGTGCTCTCCGCCGTTACGAGCCATCCTCCGGTCCAGTTCCGATTGCCGACCCGTGGTCCAATCCAGGCTCTCGGACGAAGCGCCCAGCACCGTTCGGACCCGCTTGAAGTAACCGCCCCAGTTCTTGGCCCAGGGCAGCCCGGTCAGCAGGAACGCGAGCGCGAACAGCGAGGCCCACAATCCGGTCACCGAATGCAGGTCCCGCCACACTCCCCGGCTCGATTGGTTGAATCGCGGATACAGCATGCCCGCCGCCCGGAACCTATCCCGCGGCTGCCATAGCGCCAGCCCAGTAAGGATCATCATGATGGTCCACGACGCCGCCAGTTCCACCAGCAGTGAGCCGCGATCGCCCGCCAGAAGTTCACCGTGCAAACGGAAGATCACCTTCATGAAGCGGCGGTCTTCGTTTTCCACCTTCAGCGCCGCGGCCGTCACCGGATGGACATACACGCGGAACTCGTCATACTCCTTGCCGACGACGATCTGCGCGGCCGACGACGCCTCGCGCGGCAGTTCGTAATAGTGCAGGTTCGATCCCGGAACCGCCGCCAGCGCCGCCGCCACCTGTGCGTCCGGTTTCACGACCGTCTGTCCCGGCGTCGCCAGCCCGCGATACGGCCTATCCATCCACGCTTCGACCTGTGGTTTGAATAGATAGATCGACCCGGTGGCGGCCAGCCATAACACGAACGGGATGCAAAACAACCCGGCGTAGAAATGCCACCGCCAGATAGTGCGGTAGTCGGGGATGAGTTTGGAGCTCCGCGACATTACGGTGGCCATGTTAGAGCGCCGGTTTCTCCGCCGCGAACCGCACCACCCGCGCCGGACGCGGAGCGAAATCCGGCCTCGCCACCGGCTCCTCGTAACGCACCACCCGCAGATCCTTGAAGGCGTTCGGCAGTTCCGCGGGCCCGCACAACGACCCGCCGATTTTCAGAGTCTTCAGCGCGTCGGTATGGAACGCCTCAACCACCACCAGTCCGCCCGGCTTCAGCGCTTTCTGCACCTTCGCGGCTACCTGTGTGCAGCCCGCGTACGACAGCACGATCAGGTCCCAGCGGTTTTCGCCGAAATCGAACTGCTCTTCTGTGGTGATCTCGGTGTGCAGTTTCAGCCTAAGCCGTCTCGCCTCCGCTTGAGCGGCGGCCACGGCCTGGTCCGCTGGATCGAAACCCGTCGTATCCCACCCCTGGCGGGCCAGCCAGATCGCGTTTCGCCCCTGTCCCATCGCCACGTCCAGCGCCTTGCCCGGCCTGCGGTCCTTCGTCATGTCGACCAGGAATGCGTTCGGCGCCGCGTTCAGCCAGTCGCGGCGTTCCGTCACCAGATACTTGTTCCAGAACTCCGCGGCGTTCGCCGGCCCCCGCCGTCGTACTTGCTCCACCTGTCTTCGCGCATCGTCCGCCGTGAAACCGCCCTCTTCCAGCCAGGCCGAGAACCTCGCCAGAAGCTCGTCACGCCCACTCGACTCGCGTTCGCTGGCGGGGAGTCCCGCCATCCAGTAGCGGAATCGCTCGAAAGTCCGCTCGCTGTCCGGAAGAGCGGCGATCGTACGTTCCTGATCCGCTCTCGAGAGCGTTTGGGCGAACGGCATTGGAGCAGCCGCGGCCGCCGCCAGTAGAACCGCCAGGGTGCGGACGGCGGGGGCTTGTCTGAGGTTCAAAGAACGGACTCCATTCAGTCATGTTGACGGCCTTGGCGGGTGTCGGCAATGCGGCAAATTGTCGCACGCGCCGGCTCGCGACGACGGCCCTTCGCGGGCGCACCCTGCGACAATTTGCCGCATTCACCCGCCGCCGTCCGGCCGCTAACCTGAATCAAGCATCATGCTTCGTTTTGCCCCCGTCCTTTGCCTCATCCCATCGCTTGCCTTCGCCCAACAGGCCATCAACTACGCCAGTCTGGGAGGCCGGGTGGCCGATCCTAGTGGAGCCGCCATCGAGAATGCGTTAGTCACGGCGCGCCAGTTGGACACCAACATCGCCAATTCCCAAAGGACCAACGCCGAAGGGCGGTTCCTGTTCCCCTTCTTGCGAGTGGGCGCTTACGAAATCGCGGTCGCGAAGGACGGATTTCAAACCGGCCATCGAAGGGCCGTGCTCACCGTGGGGGCTGCCTTCGACCTGTCCTTCCCGCTCGCCGTCGGCCCTTCCTCCACCACCGTCGAGGTTGCCGCCGACGCTCCGTTGATTGAAAACGCGCGCACTCAGATCGCCTCCACTCTCTCGCTCAACGAAGTGCGGGATCTTCCGCTCAGCGGCCGCAACTATTTCGACATCGCTCTCTATGCGCCCGGCGTCTCGCCCACCAACACGGCGTCGAATCAGTTGTTCGCTGAAACCTCCGCGATGCCGGGACAGGGCTTGTCGGTGAGCAGCCAGCGCAATTTTTCGAACAGCTACATCGTCGATGGCGTCAGCGCCAACGATGACGCGGCGGGCGTCGCCGGCGCGTTCATCGCCCTGGACGTGGTTCAGGAGTTCCAGGTCGTCACCTCCGGCGGGCAGGCCGAGTTCGGCCGCGCTCTCGGCGGTTACATGAATGTGGTCACCAAAAGCGGCGGCAACCGGTTGCATGGCGACGTCTACGGTTACTTTCGCAACAGCCGGTTCAACGCCGCGAACCCGTTGTCGAACCGCGTCCTGCCGCTCACCCAGGCCCAATACGGCGCCAGCCTCTCCGGGCCGATCCGCGCCAGTCGGGCTTTCTATTTCGCGAACTTCGAGGGCCGCGCTCTCAATCAGTCGGGGCTGACCACCATCTCCGCGGCCAACGTCGCCGCCATCAACGCCCGCCTGGATGCGGTGGGCTATCGGGGGCCGCGCGTTTCCACCGGCATCTACCGCAACCCGGTCCACAGCCAGAACGCCTTCGCAAAGGCGGACTATCGCTTCAGCGAGCGCGATCAGTTCAGCGCCCGCTACAGCCTCTATCACGTCGCCAGTTACAACTCGCGCGGCGCCGGCGCCTTGAGCGCACCCACCGCCTCGGCGAATCTCTTCGATACCGACCAGACCCTCGCCGTGAACAATGTCTTCACAATCTCGCCGCACGTGGTGAATGAGACTCGCGGCCAGTTCACCAATAGCAGCCTCTCGGCCCCGCCCTCCGACCCCATCGGGCCGGCCGTCAGCATCTCCGGCGTCGCCACTTTCGGAGCCCTGTCCGGATCGCCCACCGGGCGCTCGAATCGGCTTTATGAGGTTTCCGATAGCGTCTCCATTCAGCACGGGGCTAACTCGTTCAAGGCCGGCGCCGCCTTTCTCTATAACGACGACGACATCGCTTATCCCCGCTCCTATCGCGGCAGCTACGCGTTCTCATCGCTTGCGAACTTCCTCAACGGCGTCTACAACAACTCCGGCTTCACCCAGACCTTCGGCGTTTCGACAGTTCACCAGACCAATCCGAACGTCGGCTTCTACGCGCAGAATGAGTACCGCTTGAGCGATCGCCTCACCGTGAACGCCGGCGTCCGTTATGACCTGGAATGGCTCCGCACTATTGATACGCAGAAGGATAAAATCTCCCCGCGCGCGGGGTTCGCCTGGTCGCCTCTCCGTGGACGCCGTATGGTGATTCGCGGAGGCTTCGGTCTGTTCTACGACCGCATTCCCCTGCGGCCGTTGGCCAACGCCCTGCTATCGGCCGGCAACACCGCGCAGGTGGCGAACCTGCGGCAGATCGGCGTCAGCCTGTCCCCCAGCCAGGCCGGCGCCCCCGTGTTTCCGGCCATCCTCAGCAGTCTGTCCATCCCCTCCGGCGTGTTCTTCAACTTCTCGCTGATGACGCCGGACATGCGTAGCGCCTATGCGCAGCAAGGCAGCTTCGAGATCGAACAACAGATCGGCGCCAGTGGATCGCTCACCGTCGGCTACCAGCACCTGCGCGGCCTGCACCTGATCGCGTCCATCAATCGAAACGTGCCCACCTGCACCGCCGCCGGAACCAACAATGGTTGCCGTCCGGACATGACCGCCGGCAACGTCAGTCAGTACACGCCGGCCGCCGATTCTCACTATGACGGCGCCTATGTGCAGTTCCTCCAGCGGCCCTTGAAGTGGGGTAACTATCGCGTTTCCTACACCTACTCGAAGGCCCTCGACGATGTGGGCGAGTTCTTCTTCAGCTCGCCCATGAACAACTACAACATCTGGCAGGACTACAGCCGCGCCGACGACGATCAGCGCAGCCGCCTGGCCTTTGAAGGAACCGTCCACACCCCTGTCGAAGGCGCTTCCGGCGCCATGGGGGCCATCGCGCGCGGCTGGCGGCTCACCTCGTCGTTCACGGGCTACTCGTCTCTCCCGTTCAACATCGCCACCGGCTCCAACACCGTTCAGGGAACCGGCGCGCGCCCCACCGTCGGCGGCGTCTACATCGGCCGCAATCTCGGCCGCGGCTTTGCGCAGCTCAACCTCGCCTTCCGCCTCAGCCGGACCTTCGCCATCGGCGATCGGATTCGCGTGGATGCGCTGGCGGAAATGTTCAACGCGCTGAATCACGTCAACGTCGTGACGCTGAACGGCGTGTTCGGAACGGGCGTCTACCCCACCGCCCCATCGGCGGCGTTCCGCCAGGTTACGGCGGTCAACGATCCGCGCGGAGGCCAGTTCGGCTTGCGGTTCCGCTTCTGAACGGCCGGCCGGCCCGGAGGCGCGTCATCTGGGCGGCGGATACTTCGACAGCTTCCGCTGCAGGGACCGTCGATGGATGCCGAGCAGCCTCGCCGCCTGCGATATGTTCCCGGCGCAATCGGCGATCACCCGCTGCATGTGCTCCCACTCCACGCGCGCAAGCGTCGGCACGCTGGTTGGCGGCTCCTCGGCCCCTTCCGGCGTGTGCCGGACGTTCTCATAAGCGCTCAGGATCTGATCCGCGTCGGCCGGTTTGCTCAGGTAATGGTCCGCGCCCCGCTTCATCGCGGCGATCGCCGTCGGAATGCTGCCGTACCCGGTCAGCACCATGATGGTCATCGACGAATCGATCGCGCGCAGCTCGGGCAGCAGATCGAGCCCGTTCGTCCCTGGCATCCGCAGGTCCACCAGCACCAGGTCCGGCGCCCGTTCGCGCACCGTCGCCAGCGCTTCTTCGGCGTACCCTGCGGGAATAGCCTCCCAGCCCCGCTGCGCGAGCGCCCGGCAAAGACGCTGACGAAAGACCTCGTCGTCGTCCACGATCACCGCGAGTGGACCTTCCTCAAGCGGCGGCATGAACACCAGGCGTCTCCATCGTTGCATCCGCGGGCAGTTCGAGAATCGCGACAGTCCCTTCGCCGGGAGTCGAGTCGTAGGATAGCGAGCCGCCCAGGCGCTCCGCGAACGTCCGCACCAGGAAGGTTCCCAGTCCCATGCCGGCGCCCGGGTCTTTGGTGGTGAAGAAGGGCTCCGAGATCCGGCGCAGCACCGCATCCGTCATTCCGCAGCCGCGATCGTGGATTTCGAAACGGACCTTCGCGTCACGCCGTTCAGCCCGCAGCCGCAGCTCCGGTTGGCCTGTGCACGCGTCGAAGCCGTTTTTGAGCAGCGCCGCCAGGGACTGAACGGTCACCTGAACCGGCAGCTTCACCATCTGATCCCCGCGTGGAAGCTCTCGCGCCACGCTCACGCGTTGGGATTCGGAGAACCGGTCGAGCGCGAGTTCGAACAGCCGTCCCACGGTGACGGACCTGGCCGTCTCCCCCATCGGTTCGGCGCCATCGGCGCTCATGCGTTGAAGGATCAGGTGGCAGCGTTCCACCTGATCGCGGATCAAGGCCGCGTCCTCGCGAACCGCCTCGCCATCCGCCAGGCGCGACGCCCCCAGTTCCAGCTCCCGCGAAGCGACGGCGATGGTCCCCAGAGGAGTCCCGAGTTCGTGCGCCGCGCCGGCGGCCAGGGTGCCGAGCGACGCCAGGCGCTCGCTCTTTGCAATCCGCTCCTGAAGTCTCAGCACCTGGCGTTCGCGTTCGCGCAGATCGTCCGAGATCTTGCCGGCGAAAAACGCGATCAGGCCAGCCGCGACCATGAAGGCGATCCACATCCCGACCAGGTGGGGGGACAACCCCTGCCGGTCATGGTGCAGCAGAAACGCAGTCGATGGAACGTGCAGATAGAACAACAACCCGAAGGACGCGGCGGAGAGACCGGCCAGCGCCCAGGTCCAGACCTTCGGCAGCGCGACTGCGGAAAGCGTAATCTGGACCAGGTAGAGTAGGCTGAACGGGTTCATCGGGCCGCCGGTAAGCCCGAGCATGGCGCTTAGGCAGAGGGTGTCAAGAACGAACACGGCTCCCAGCGTCATCTCGGGAAGGCGTTCGGCGAGCTTTGGCGAGCGATGCAGCAAGACGTTGCTCCCCAGCCCCGCCGCCAGCGGGGCGAGCGTCCACGGGAATGGGAAATCCAGTCGAAAGGCGTACGCGACGCCGATGATCGCCGCCTCGCCGGCCACGATTCCATAGCGGAGCCGGACGACCCAGGGAATCGCCACAGTCGATGGATCGTGCCCGATATCCCTTGGGCTCCCTGTCCATTCGGGAAGCGGCCCGGGCGCTGCGGAATGAACGTCGGATTTGGGCATTCGCCAGAGTCTCTAGCCATCGTACTTTACTCTGGCAATCGGGACGCTGCGACAAATTGCCACAGGTTCCCGAATCCGCCGTAAGTGAACCCCCGTCTCCCCGTCTCCGGCAACACCACCGAAATCAGCCGGTTAGGAGCGTCAAGCTGACAGGTGATGGTCTCCCCGCTCACCATCTCCGTCCGAATCCCCACGTTGCTGTTCGGCGCCATTGTCGACTGCCGTGGGATATATCACGCCGGTTACCCGCCCCTCATCGCTCTACACCTGCGACCTATCCAGGCCCGCCGAGCCAGACCGCCCGTTCCGCCGGGCCCGCAGTCACTCGTGCCTGCAGGTCGCGCCATGTAAAATCGGCTCGGATTTCGTACCCCGAAAATCGACGTTCACAAAAGTCCAAAACTTATTTCTCCCGATTTCTCAGACTCTTACCAAGAACGGCCCCCCTCGCTTCGACAGCTCACCCCGTAACCTGAAAGTAGAAGGACGGCAATTCGTTCCGTGAGGAAGCAGTCAGATCAAATACCATCCAGTGAAGCACGCCGAGCCGCGTCGCGACACAACGGCGCCCAGTCCAGAGGGACGGTCACCCCCGAAGGCAAACCGCGCTCATCGCTTAACTCCCGCAAACAGGGCCTGGTCGCCAGCGCTCTCACATTGCCTGACGACGCCCGTAATTACCAGTGCTACGTCGACGGTTACTCGTGGCGCCTGGAACTCCGCGCTCTTCGCACGGGGTGGCTCATGCACAGCCGCACGCTCGACCTCCAGATGGCGAAACACCGGCAGTTCCAACCGTCCGCCGATTAGGTCCTCCGGGAATTCCACGCCTTCCGTCGAATTACGAAACGAACCTGAGAATTCCCCCGAACCAGTTGAACCGGCGGGAGTTATCGGAGAAATAGGCGAACCCGAGGACGAGTCTCAAAGCGCACAAACGGAACCCAGGCAGCAGCAAGAACGCGAGCCGCTGGGGCCAGAGCGCCACCCGGAGATCGGACAGCAACCCAGGCTCTTCCAACACCCGGACAGCGGCGCGTCAGAAATCGGAACAGGTGAGACTTCTTTATAGAAGCGTCGCCTTTTGCATCCGGCGGCCCAACCTGTTATGGTGAACAAAAGGCGAAACATGGCCAACCTCTCTCTTGGATTCCCGGAACCCGCCGCCGAACGTATCGTCGCGCGGAATACCGGGCTCGAAGGCGTCGTCGAACGCTTTGAAGGGTGGATGCAACAGCCGGATTCTCCCGTCCGGGCCATTCGCCGCATTCCGGCGCGCGAGGCCGAGTTCATCGACATACCGGCCTCGATCCCGGACCCTATCCGCAACGCCCTTGCCAAACGCGGAGTCAGCCAGCTCTATTCGCATCAAGCGGATGCGTTCGAAGCCGTTCAACAGGGCAGGAACGTGGTCGTCGTCACGCCCACCGCATCCGGCAAGACCCTTTGTTACAACCTCCCGGTGCTGCACCGTCTGGTGGAGGAGCCCGAGGCGCGCGTGATGTACCTGTTCCCGACCAAGGCGCTGGCCGAGGATCAGGTTACGGAGCTCCAGGCGCTCATCGACGTCACCGGTACGAACATTCGCGCCTTCACCTATGACGGCGACACGCCGCCCGACGCCCGCAAGGCCATCCGCGAACGGGCTAACATCGTCCTGACCAACCCGGACATGCTGCACGCCGGAATCCTGCCGCATCACACCAAGTGGGCCAAGGCGTTTGAGAACCTGCGCTACTTCGTCATCGACGAGTTACACTATTACCGCGGCGTCTACGGCAGCCACCTGGCGAATCTCATCCGCCGCCTGAAGCGGATCTGCGCGTTTTACGGATCGAGTCCTCAGTTCATCTGCTCATCGGCCACCATCGCCAATCCAAAGGAGTTAGCCGAGGCCCTGACCGAATCGCCCTTCGAGTTGATCGACCGCAACGGCGCGCCCGCGGGCGAAAAGTACGTCGTGTTCTATAACCCGCCCGTGGTGAACCGCCAGCTGGGCATCCGCCGCGGCTATCTCCAGGAGACTCGGCGGATCGCCGGCGAGTTTCTGGAGCGCGGGCATCAGACCCTCATCTTCGCCAACAACCGTCTCGCCACCGAGCTGTTGATCACCTATCTCAAGGCCGCCGCCGAGCGGGCCACGATCCCGGCCGATTCGATCCGCGGATACCGGAGCGGCTACCTGCCCCGGGAACGGCGGGAAATTGAGCGCAAGATGCGCGACGGCGAAATCCGCGCCATCGTCTCGACCAACGCCCTCGAGCTGGGCATCGACATCGGCTCGCTCGACGCCGTCGTGATGGCGGGTTACCCGGGAACCGTGGCGTCCACGTGGCAGCGCGCGGGCCGGGCCGGCCGGCGCCAAACCTCGTCCATCGCCGTCATGGTGGCCTCCAGCGCGCCGCTCGACCAGTACATCGTCGAACACCCCGAGTACTTCTTCGACCGGTCGCCGGAACACGCCCACATCAATCCGGACAACATCGAAATCCTGCTGAATCACATGAAGTGCGCGCTGTTTGAACTGCCCGTCCGCGACGGCGAGAAATTCGGGCCGCACGACACAACCGAGTTATGCCGATTCCTCGAGGAGTTAGGCGTGGCCCACCATTCGGCGAAGGCGTGGCACTGGACCTCCGACACCTATCCCGCCGACGCGGTGAGTCTGCGCGCCATCACCAGCGATAACTTCGTCGTGATCGACATCACCTCGGAGCACAAGGTGATCGGCGAGGTGTCATTCCCCCTGGCTCTGACCTCGCTGCATGAGAAGGCCATCTATTTGCATGAGGCGCGCCAGTTCCAGGTGGAGCGGTTCGATTACGATGGCCGCAAGGCCTACGTCCGCCACGTCGACTGCGACTACTTCACCGACGCCATGATGTACACCCAGGTGAAGGAACTAGTGACGTTCGACTCGATGCCGGTGGCCACCGCCACGGCGGCGCACGGCGAAGTTCGGGTGAACAACCAGGTGGTCGGTTTCAAGAAACTGAAGTTCTGGACCAACGAGAACGTGGGCGCAGGACACCTGCAGATTCCCGAGCAGGAGATGCACACGACATCCTTCTGGATGCACTTCCCGGAGGCGTTCCTGGCGCGCTTCCCGGACTTCTCGCCGACGGAAAAGGAGAACGGACTGGCGGGACTCGGCAACGCGCTGCGGACCGTCGGATCGCTGCTCCTGATGTGCGATCCGCGCGACTTAGGGACGGCCTTGACTGAGGACATCGCCGACGGCGTCAAGGCCTACGAGCCGAACCTGTATCTTTTCGATAACTACCCCGGCGGGATCGGGCAGAGCGCCCCCTTGTTCAAAATGACGCGAAAGCTGCTTGAAGGCGCGGCGGAGTTGATCGGCGGATGCCCCTGCGAATCGGGATGCCCAAGCTGTGTCGGTCCCGCGGGCGAGATCGGGGAGCGCGGTAAGGAAGCGGCGGCCCGGATCCTGGCTCAGTTGTTAGGCTAGGCGGCGCACATGGCGGAACTGCGCATCGGTCTGATCGGGTACGGCGCCTGGACGCGGGAGGGCTACCTTCCGGCGCTTCGGCGCGACGGCCGCGCGCGGATCGCCGCCGTCGTTGCCCCCAGCCAAGGGACGCGCTCGCGGGCCCACGCGGAACTCGGTTCGGATGTGATCCTGGCGGCGCGGTTCGAAGACCTGCCAACGCACGCCGACCTCGACGCCGTGATGATCGCCGTTCCCGACGCCGCGCATGAATCGGCGCTCCGCGTCGCCCTCGCCGGCCGCGCCGCGGTGTTCTACGAGCCTCCGGTCTCGAACCAGCGGGCCCGGATGGAAGGCGTGCTGGCGCTGCTTCTGGACTCGAAGCTCGTCACCTTCGCGGATCTCGAACTCGGCTTCATCCCCGCCGTGGCTCGGGCCGGCGAGATCGTGGCCAGTGGCGCGCTGGGCGGCGTCCAGACGGTCACCATTCGCCTCCAATCCGGCTGGGGACCGCTCCCCGGCAACGATCTGTCCAACGCGAACCACCTGTCCACTTGGTACATTGACGTGCTGAACCGCGTGATCGGCGGCTTCCCGCGCCGGGTGCAGGTGCTCGAAGGTCACGGCCTGCCGGGCCGGCGCCAGAATCGCTCCCTGGCGCACTTTGATTACGGCGGCGTGTGGGGCGTCCTCGACGTCAACATTGCGAGCGTCGGCGAACTCAGCATCCTGATCCGTATCGAGGCGAGCGACGGCGACCTGGAAGCGGACCTCTTCACCGGCGTCGTGCGCTGGCGCACCCGGAACGGCGGCGCCTGGACGGTCGAGGATCGCGCCGCGCTACGGCCCTACGCCGACTGGCCGGGCGTCCACGAATGCGTCGCGGCATTTCTTGATGCCGTGGAGCGCGGGCAAACCTCGGTGAACGGTGCGGAAACGGTGGCGCGGCTTCAGCGAGTCGGCCTGGCCGCCGAGGAATCGGTGGATACCGGGACCTGGGTAACCATCCGCTGAGCTTGGTTCGAACCAGTTCCCCATTTTGCACGTCTATACTGTTTAATGCTTTCAAAACTGTGGGCTACCGCCCTGCTCCCTCTCGCCGTCACCGCGGCGGCGACATCGCCCAAGCTGCTGCTGGACGACAGCGTGACGCCGGTGCATTACACGGCGCAACTCAGTGTGACTCCAGGCTCGGACACGTTCGATGGAGCGATCGACATCGACGTCTCGCTGAAACAACCAGCTTCCACCATCTGGCTGAACGGCGTCTCCCTGACCGTCAAGAGCGCCACCGCCGCCGGGCAGGCCGCCAAGGCCGTCGAGGGCAACAAGGGATTCATCGGGTTTGAAGTCCCGCAGGCCATTCCAGCGGGCCCGGCGCGGCTGCACATCGAGTACTCGGGCAAGATCAGCCGGTCGAGCAGCGCGGGCGTGTTCCAGCTTGAGGACGACAAGCAGTGGTACGTGTACACGCAATTCGAGTCGATCGACGCGCGGCGGGCCTTCCCCTGCTTCGACCAGCCGTCGTTCAAGACGCCTTGGGACCTGTCGTTGAAGGTCCCGGCCGATCACAAGGCGTTCGCCAATGGGCCCGAGGTGTCGAGCACGAAGCAGGCCGACGGATCGAAGATCGTGAAGTTCGCCACCACGCGTCCGCTGCCGGCCTACCTGGTGGCGTTCGCCGTAGGGCCTTTCGATGTCGTCGACTTGGGAAGGGCGGGCCAGCGCAGCACGCCCATGCGGATTGTGATGCCCAAGGGTCACGCGGGCGAGGCGCAGTTCGCCTCGGAGTCGCTCCCGCAGTTGATGGCGGAGCTCGAGACCTACTTCGGAATGCCGTTTCCGTACCCGAAGCTGGACAGCGTGGTGATGCCCATCAGCAACTTCGCCATGGAGAACGCCGGGCTGATCACCTACGGATCGTCGCTGCTGCTTTCGAAACCGAAGGACGATTCGGTGAACCGCCGCCGGGCCTGCGCGAGCGTCGCGGCGCATGAGATGGCGCACCAGTGGTTCGGCGACCTGGTGACCACGGCGTGGTGGAACGACATCTGGCTGAACGAGGCGTTCGCGTCATGGATGGCGGACAAGATCGTCGCCAAGTGGAAGCCGGAATGGCAGTTCAGTGTGGATTCCACCGAGTCCATGCTGGGGGCGATGGGGCAGGACAGCCTGGCCAGTTCGCGTAAGATCCGGCAGCCGATCGAGAGCGAGGACGACATCGCCAACGCCTTCGACGGGATCACCTACGAGAAGGGCTCCGCGGTGATCAATATGTTCGAGCATTGGATCGGCGAGGAACGCTTCCGAAACGGCGTGCGTTCCTACGTCGCGAGTTATGCGGACAAGGCCGCGACGGCCGATCAGTTCCTCGGCTCGCTGGCGGGCGCGGGAGCGCGGGACATCGCCCCGGCGTTCTCCTCGTTCCTGAATCAGGCGGGCACCCCGGTGGTCCGGATGGAGCTCGAGTGCGGCTCTGGGACTCCGCAGGTGAAGGTGTTGCAGTCGCGCTTTTTGCCGGTAGGGTCGAAGGCGTCGAAGGATCAGACGTGGTCGCTGCCCGTCTGCGTGCGGTACCAGGCGGATGGGAAGGTGGACACCGAGTGTTCATTACTGACCTCGCGAACCGGCGAGATCTCGCTGCGGCGCGCGAAGTCGTGCCCGGCCTGGGTGTTGGGCAACGACCGGGAGATCGGCTACTATCGCGTGGAGTACAGCGGCGACCTTTTGTCGCGGCTGGTGCGGTCCGCGGCGCCGGAGCTGTCGGCATCGGAGACCGTGGGGCTGCTGAGCGACGCGCGGGCGCTCTCGAGCGCGGGCCTGCTGCCGCCTGCCCAGGCGCTTTCGCTGGTGTCGGCGTTCGCTGGACGCAAGGAGCGGCAGGTGGTCGGGGCAGCGTTGGAGGTGGCCAATCTGGCGACGGTGCGCTATCTCAGCGACGATGACGTCGCTATGGGGCGGAAGTTCCTGCTCGCCAACTTCGGCGCGCGCGCCGAGGCGTTGGGGTGGAAGGCGAAGAACGGGGAGGCCGACGATGTCCTCCTGTTGCGGCAGGACCTGGTTCCTTTCATGGCGAAACAGGCGGAGGACCAGACGTTGATCGACCAGGCGACCGCGCTTGCGCGAGTATATCTGAAGGACCGGTCGGCGGTGGCGCCGGAAATGGCGTCGTCGGTATTGTCGGTGGCGGCGTCGCATGGCGACCCCAAGCTGTTCGACGAGTTGCTGGCGGCGGCCAAGGCCTCCAAAGTGTCGCAGGAGCGGAGGCGATTCATCGGAGCCCTCGGAGCGTTTCAGGACCCGGCGCTGGTGGATCGCGCCATGGGGCTGCTGTTGACGGGCGAGTTCGACTTGCGCGAGGCTTTCTTCCCGTTGCTGTTCGGGCCTCTGCAACACAAGCTGACGGAGCGGTTACCGTATCAGTTCGTCCGCAACCACATTGACGACCTGATCAAAGTGTTGCCCGGCGAAGCCACCGCCGATTACGCGGGCGCGCTGCCCGGAGTGGGCCAGGCGTTCTGCGACGCCACCTCGCGTCAATTGGTCAGCGATTTCTTCTCAGAAAGAGTGAAGAATTACACCGGCGGGCCGAGGAATCTGGCCCAGGTGCTGGAACGCATCGGGCTGTGCATGGAGCAGAAGGCCAAGCTGGGCCCGGAGATCTCGGCGTTCTTGAAGGCGAATGTGAAGTGAGGATGGCGGAAAGGGAAAAGGGGAGCCCGAGAGCTCCCCTTCGCCGCGTCGTTCGAATTTGACCCTAGATCTAGTGCTTCCTGGTCCCCTTCGCATCGGGGCAGATTCAGAATATCACAGTCAGCGCACCACCACCTTCGCCAGGCCCGCGTTGCCGGAGGCGTCGTAGACTCGAACCACCACCAGATGTTCGCCGGGCTTCAGGTTATCGAGACGGATGCGGAAGGTCTCGGTCGGCGAGTCCGTGACGCCGTCAGTTGCCTCCACCGGGACCCAGCCCGTTGCGTCGAGCGAGTACTCGCAGCGCCGCAGCGGAGAGGTCTGGTCGGTTGCCTCCACGGTCAGTTCCGCGCTGGAGCCGTCGCGGCTGGACGCGCTGATTTTCACCACCGGCGGGGTGTTGTCGATCAACACGGGCGCGCTGATCAGCTCAGAGTCCTTTGCGTATTCGACCGGGTTCGACGGGCGGTCCGAGGCGATGACGCGGAAGTAGTAACGGCCGTCGGCCAGGATGTCGGAGTCGAGGCTCAGCATGTTCTCGAACAGGTTCGAGCGCAGCAACTTCCACTCCTGCTCGTCCTCGCCCCGGAAGTAGAGCGCATAGACGAGACGGTCGCTGTCCGGGTCGTCCGCCTGCCAGGAGATCTGCGTCTGTAGTTGAGGCGTCCGCGTCAACGTTTGGGTGGGCGTGCCGCTCGATGTCTGCGAAGCTTCGCCGGTGTCGGTGACGGTGATGCTGAAGGCCGATGTGGGGGCCGATGGAGAGGCGGCCGCGGTGATTGTCCCGGCTTTCTGCACGGTGCTGACGTTGATGCTGCGGACCGACGGCGGAGTGTTCTGCGGAGCGTAGGCGGCGCTCACCGAATCAATGATGGGCGCGGCGCCGTTGGTGGAGGCGAACTCGGCGCGCCATTGCAGATAGCGGGCGTTGGGACTCTTGATCGCGGAGCCGCCCGGCGTGGTCATGGGATCCGACCAGTCGCTCCACGTGCTGTCCGGGCGGGCGGAGTTTCCCGACCGGGTGCGGAAGGCGACCTTCGATCCCGATGGCAGCTCCGCGCGCCAGGACAGGCGTCCCCAGCGAGCCACGGTGTTCGCGTCATGAACGGGCGCTTCATAGTAGCCGTCCGCGGCCGCGCCGTTGGTCAGGCGGTACAGGCGGCCCATGTTGCCGGTCGCGGCCAAAAGACCATCGGGTGTGTTCACCAGGCGCAACGCCTCCCCCTCGCCGGTCTGCGCGATGAGCGTTGCCTTGCGGTCGGTGGCCAGGCGGTAGATCCGGCCCTGCACATCCGTCGAGAACATCAGCCGGTTATCGAGCGGGGCGATGTCGTAGATGTTCTCCTCCTTGGAAGACCACATCGTCTCGACCGTGTTGTCCGAGCGGATCTTGTAGATGGCCGAACGCTCGACGCCCGCTACGTCGACGGTGGCGATCACCGGCGTGACGGTGGAACTGACTGCGGACTGGGCGGCGGGTCTGGCCGAGTCGGCCTTCGGTTGTTTCAAGTCGGGGCCGGATTGAACGGAAGAGTCCGTGACGGTCACCGACGTGGAGGGCGCCGTATAGACCGTGGCGCCGGCGCTGTTGGCCGTGCCGTACACGTTGGCGGTGCGCTTGGCCGTTGAACCGCCGAGGGCCGCCACATAAACCGTACCGTCTCCGGTGGGCAGGATGCTGCGGATCTCCGGCAGGTTCGCGTCGTACAGTACGAAGGCCTTGTTCTTGGCGGTGATGCGGTAAAGGATGCCGTTCGGATCGCTGCCGGCAAGCAGGCGTCCTTCGGAGTCGACGGCGAGCGAGGTGATGTTCTGCTGGCCGCTTTCGAAGAAGACCTCGGCCTTGCCGTCAGGCGTTACGCGGAGCACCTTGCCCTGGTCGCCCGTACCCACGAAGAGATCGTCGCCGGCGAAGGCGAGCGCCCAGATGTAGCGCACTCCGGGGTTCGAGAATTCCGTGGCATTGCCGTTGACGATGCGGTAGATACGGCCGTCCGGCGATGTCGCCGCGTAGAGGACGCCCTTGGAATCGACCGCCACTGCGAAGACTTCGGGCTGCTCCGAGGTCCAGACCAGCGATCCGCGGCCCTTCGGATCCACTCTATAGACGCGGCCCTTGTGGCCGGTGCCGAGATACAGGGCGCCGTCGGGGGCCTTGGCGACGCTCCAGATCTCGGGCTGATCGGAGGAGAAGAATGTCTCGACCCTGGAGGCGAGGCTCAGGCGGCCGTCGCGGCTCAGCGAGACGTTCGAGAAGCGGCCCTTCAGGAAGTCCTGAAAGGAATTCATCTCCCACGTGGTGGTGGTCGAAGCGCAGGCCACAGCGGCGAGCGCCAACGCGAGCTGACATGAATGCCGTATCATTCCTTGATCTCGACCTGGACTGTCTTGGATCCCGAAACCACCGCGTCGCCGGCGTCAAGCTCCAACTCGGCCGCCTTGGATCCTCGGGCGAGCACTGTTCCTGTAAGCGACGGCTGCGCGCGCGCCAGGATCATAGCCACCGAAGGCGGGGGGTCGGGAAGGTCCTGCCCCTGCACCGTGTAGGCCGGGTCGGCGCGCCAGACGCGCACGTAGGCCTTGTCGTTAGCTCGCAATCCGTTCAGGAAGGAAACGAGTTGGGCGGCGTTGCGCGGAGCGGTGGTCAGCAGTTGCGTGTACTCGGTGAGGTTGGTGGACGAGGCGTCGGCGACCGTGAAGTACAACGTTCCGGGGGGCGCCCCCACGGGCACCGCGTAACTGACTTTGCGCGACGTTTCGACGCCATTCTCGCCGGTGAGCAGCGCTGTGACTTCGATGGTGTCGCCGGGCCTGGCTTCGCGCGTGGAGGTCCACACCTGGTCGATCTGGAACTGCTTCTTACGATCGGAGGCTTCGACGGCGATCCGGATGCCCTTCAGTTTGAGCGCGTCGAAGCCGCTCTGCATAAGATAGGACACGGGCGTTGCGACGCCAAGCGAAGCGAGCAGAGGAACACTGGTGTCGCCCGAGTAGGCGTTGTCGATGCGGACCGGTTGGGCGGATCCGTCAAAATCGATTTCGCCGCGAATGCGGAAGCTGCCGCTGCCGAAGGTGCGCTGGCTGGCCTCGATGGCCGAGTAGAGGGCGAGTTGGACGAGCAGCGGGGCGAGCGCCGGGTCATTCACCATCTGCATCCGGTAGTCCATGGTGCGGCCCGGGGCGGGCAACGGATCGGCGACGGAGATGGAGAAGGGCACCATCGCGGCGCGCTTGCCGAGTTGGCCGGAGACCCCCACGGCGCGGTCCTGTGTGATGGAGCCCATCCACTCGCGGGTGGCCGACACCTTGAACGACGTCTGGACGTTGGGCACCAGCGTGATGACTTCGGCGCGCGCGAAGGGGATGTCGGTGGGTCCGACCTGGAGAAAGCGATGGCCGAAACCGAAGACGCTGGAGCCTTCAACATGAGTGATGGTGCCTTCGGCGCCCACCGCCATGTCTCCGGCAAGCAATTGGACGCTGATCATGGAGCCCGGCTGGATCCGCTTGGGGTCGCCGAACTTGAGGTCGGCCGGGCCGCCGCCCGAAACGCCCTGCACAGGTTCGAGGCCTAACTCGCGGAGTTTCGGCGCGAAGTAATCGATGGCCCCGCGCGTGAATCCGGAGAAACTGAGCGGCGTCGCGATTTCAGTGAGGCGGGCGCCGCCGGCGGAGACTTCCTGCGGTTTGGAGATGAACTGGGCGGGGTCGCGGACCGGAGTCCAGGCGCGCTGCGGGCGGTTGGCCGGGGCGCGCTCCAGTTCGAGCATCTCGCGGATGGGACGGATGCCGGCGATGGGCTCCTTGGAGAATGAGAACGTCAGGGCCACCGCGCCGACCAGCTTGCCGTCGATGTAGACGGGGCTTCCGCTCATGCCCTGCATGACGCCGGTTTCGGCGAGCGGGCCGCCCGACAGTCGCGCCAGGATGATGGATTGCTTGGGGCCCAGGTTTTCGAGAACGCCGAGCACCTCCACCTGGAAGTCGTCCACCTTGTCGCCCCGGAAGACGGTGCGGCCGACGCCGCGCATTCCGGGCTTGATCTCGGAAAGCGGCATGGTGGCGACGGCGCAGAACATCAACGCGGGCGCAAGGAGCGTCCCAACAACGGCGCGGAACTTCACTTTCTAATTGTACGGCGGGCCGGCGCTCGCGCCGTCGTGAGATTCCTGACAAGATTAGGACGATTGCCCAAAATCTGCTACCCCGAAGACAAGATCCCACTCGCGCGCCTGCTGGCGATGGGAATGCAACACGTGGTGGCGATGTTTGGAGCCACCGTGCTCGCGCCGATCCTGATGGGATTCAATCCGCAGGTAGCCTTGTTCTTTTCCGGTGTTGGGACGCTCATCTTCATTGTGACGACGCGTGGCAAGGCGCCGAGTTACCTGGGATCGAGTTTCGCGTTCATCGGTCCGGTGCTGGCGGTGACGGGCGGAGATGCCGGTAAGGTCCCGTACGCGTTGTGCGGCATTGCCGGCGCGGCGCTGCTGTATGGCGTTGCGGCGCTGGCCACCATGCGCTTTGGGTCAGGCTGGATCGATCGGTTGATGCCGCCGGTGGTGACCGGTTCCGTGGTGGCGCTAATCGGGTTGAACCTGGCGCCTTCGGCGGTGGCCGAGGCGATCAATCCGCAGTTGGCCATAGCGTCCAAGGCGGACGTCATCCGCTTGGCGATCACCGCGGCGACCTTTCTGACCGCGGCCCTGGTGTCGATCCGCGCGCGAGGGTTCCTGCAATTGCTGCCGATTCTGACGGGCGTCGTGGCGGGTTATGCGCTGGCGGGTGCGCTGGGGATGCTCGATCCGGCGGCCGTCGCGCGCATCGGCCAGGCGGACTGGTTCGGCCTGCCGCCGTTCCAAAGGCCTGCCTTCCACGCCGGGGCGCTGGCGGTGATCGCGCCGGTGTTCATCGTCCTACTGGCGGAAAACAAGGGGCACATCGCGGCTATCTCGAGTTATATGGGCCGCGATCTGAACCCGTTGCTGGGGCGCGCCTACCTGGGCGACGCGCTGGCGACGCTCGCATCGGCGTTCGGCGGCGGGACTCCGCAGACCACCTACGCGGAAAACATGGGAGTGATGGCGTTGACCGGCGTCTTCAGCATCTATAACTTCGTGGTGGCCGCCTGTGTGGCGATCCTGTTGGGGTTATGTCCCAAGTTCGGCGCGGTGATACAGTCAATTCCCGCGCCGGTGCTGGGCGGGGTGACGCTGATTCTCTATGGGCTGATCGCGCTGATGGGCGTGCGGATCTGGGTGGATGCGAAGGTGGACTTCTCGGACTCCCGCAATCTGCTGGTGGCGGGAACATCGCTGATCGCCGCGACGGGGCTGGGTGTGAAGGGGCTGACGGTGGCCGGCGTGAACATCGCGGGCATCGCGTTCGGCACGCTGCTGGCGCTCGCGCTGAACGCCGCGCTGTCGTTCGGCGGGCCGGCCGGCGATTCCCGATCGTAGGCTCTTGCGCTGCTATACTACGCGGATGCCTGCCGCCTCGCCGCGGCTGACTGGGAGGCTCCTATGTCCGAAACGTTCGTCAATTACGACGGCAGCATCACTGCCTCGCCCCGTCAACTTGTTCGTCCCGAATCCGTTGAAGAAATCCAAGCTGTGTTGCGCGATCCGGCGCGCTATCCGGGCCCGGTCCGCGCGGTGGGGAGTTACCACTCGCTGACCCCGTGCGCGTCGTCCGATGGCGCGATGATCAGCACGGCTCGGCTGAACCGTATCGTCTCCATCGATCCCGCCGCGATGACCCTCACGGCGCAAGGCGGAGTGCAGTTCATCGAAGCGTCGCGCGCTTTGCGCGAGCAGGGACTGCAGTTCATGACCAATATCGAGATCGGCAACATGACGCTCGGGTCGGCGGCGTGCTGTCACACAAAGGATGGACTGGACGGCGTCGAATACGGACAGGTGAGTTCGTATGTCACGCGGATCAAGTGGGTGACTCCGGCGGGCGAGTTAGCCGAGGCGTCGGAGAGCGACAATCCGGCGTTACTCCGGATGATGCGGTCGAGTCATGGATTGTGCGGGGTGATCTACGAAGCGACCTTCCGGGTGAAGCCAATCGAGGCGGTTCACTTCACCTATCATCCGCGTCCGGTGGATGAGTTGACTCAAGCGGAGGTGGACGAGTACATCGACTCATCAGAAGGGCTGGTGGCCTGGACGGTGGGGCGCACGGTAGTGTTCCAGCAGCGGCACAAGATCGACAAGCCGGGCGTGCTCGGGTCCCTGCAGTCGGCCCTGCGGCGGCGATTGTGGAACTTCGGCGACGCGCATGTGGGTCACCTGGTGGATGAGTTGCTGCGGAATCAGACCCTGCGCGACGCGGTGCGCGGCGGCGTATTCGACGTCACCCGGTTCCTGTACTCCACGCTGCATCTGTTTGGAGGCATCACGCTGCTTGCGCCGGACAAGACCATCGACTACCGCGGCACGCCGGCGTCGGCCAAGTATGCGTTCACGTTCTGGGCCTTTCCGCGCGGGCGCTGGCTTGAGGCGCTGCGGGCTTATCTCGACTTCGCCGACGAGCATCATAAACAGACCGGTTTCCGCTGCAATATGCCGTGCGGCGCCTACCGGGTCCACAAGGACACTCACGGAATCCTGTCGTACACGCACGATCAGGAGACCTTCTCGATCGATCCCATCCACGCCAGCACGAACGACGCCGACTGGCATCGGTTTCTGCGTGCGTTTAACGACTTCGCCCATCAGAGAGGCGGGATTCCGCTGCTGAATCAGAGCCCCTTTGTCGAGCGCAAACACATGGAGGCCGCCTATGGGGACCGTTGGTTCGAGTTCTCCGACTGGGTGCGGAAGTCAGACCCGGCGGGCCGGATGCTGAATGAGTTCTTCGCCGGATTGCTGTCCGAAAGGAAGGCGGACCCGGCGCGAGTTAGCGGATAAGTCGGGCCGACAGGCGCCCCATGGTCTAGCCAGGGAGTAAAGCCTCTGTAGCGGGCCGGGTGGGAAAACCTATCTAGTACTCCAGCATCGATAGTTACTCCGGTGTCCTTTGCCGATATGAGTTGGCAAAGGACACCAATGAAGCGAAGCCTCTCCTACTCTATTCTCGCGGCGTGTCTTGTCGGCGCCGCCCTACACTCACAGCCCATCAATCCAGTTACGCCAGGCGTCGTCTCGGAACGGTTGAACTCGGAACTGCCGGGCTGGCTGCGGCTGACGGGGGAGGAGCGGATGCGCTTTGAGAGCCTCTCCGGCGTGGGCTTCAAGGATGTGCAGGACACGTATCTGTTGAACCGGCTCCGCTTTGGCGCCGATATCCGTCCGATGCGAATGGTGCAGTTCATCGTCGAGATTCAGGATGCGCGCGTGTTCGGGCAGAACACCTTGCCGGCCCCGGCGTCGCAGAAAGATGCGTTGGATTTTCGCCTGGGTTTCCTCAAGATCGGGTCCGACGAATCGCCCGCCACGCTACGGGTGGGGCGGCAAATGCTCTATTTTGGCGAAGGAAGAGTTCTGGCGGATCCGAATTGGTCCAATGTGGGCCGCACCTTCGACGCGGTTCAGTTGACGCTGCGACGGGGGCCCGCCCGGCTGTACCTTTTCGGCGGGTCGGTGACGAAGGCGGACCCTGTGGACTGGGATCTGCCGGCGCCGCATTCGAGGCTGTACGGCGCATATGGCAGCGTGCGGCCCCGCAAGCTGGCGATCACCATCGAACCGTACCTGCTCATCCGCCACGACCGCGGACTCAAGAGTGAAGCGGGCGCGTTGGGGATCCTCGATTCGCGAACGACGGGATTGCGATTACTCGGCAATCTGCCGTTCGGCGTCGACTACGGCGCGGAGGCCGCCGGCCAGATGGGGTGGAGCGCGGGTGACCGCGTGAAGGCGTGGGCGGGGCACTGGGTGGTGGGACAGACGTTGCCGTATCCGCGGTGGAAACCGCGCTACTTCGTGGAGTTGAACAAGGCGAGCGGCGACGCGAACCCGCGCGACGGCGTCCGCGGAGGATTCGATCCCCTGTATCCGAGCACGCACGACAAATTAGGATTAACCGACCTGTTCACCTGGACTAATGTCGTCCACTTCCGCACGGGGGCGGGACTGGCTCTGGCGCCGAAGGTGACCGTGGGGGCGGCGTATAACTCGTATTGGCTGGCGAATCAGCGGGACGGCTTGTATGTCGGCGGCAAGATTGTGGCGCGGAGCGCGGATGGTTCGGCCGGCAAACACATCGGACGTCAAGCCGACGTTCAGGCGGCCTTCAACCTGACCAAAACAACCCAGGTGAACGCCGGCTATGGGCGGCTGTTTCCTGGCGAGTTTCTATTACACGCCACCGGCGGCGTTCCCTACAACCTGGTGTTCTGTAACGTCGCGCAGAGGTTCTGATGCTAGGCGGATGCGGCGGACTGCAGCTCGGGGATGGGCGGCCGTTCCTCGGTCCCGAGGTAGCGCCGGCATTCGTCGAGCGTTAACTCGCGGGTGATGCGCGATCGCGCCAGCCGCAGCAGCAACGATTCGTCGATGGCGTAGATCTGCGCCGTTTCGTCACGGCTGACGGCGGCGAGTCGCGAACCGTCGGGCGACCAGGCGACGCTGTAGACAAAATGACGCTGGCCGCGCAAGGTCAACAGCTCGCGTCCCGTGGCCGGGTCCCAAACGCGCGCGGTGAAGTCATCGCTCGCGGTGGCGAGTCTGCGGCCATCGGGCGACCAGGCGATCGCGCTGACGAATCCCTTGTGCCCGCGGCAGGCGACCAACTCGCGCTGGGAGGCGATCTCCCAGACCTTCCACATCCGCTCAGAGCCGGACACCGCCAGGCGGGCCGAATCGGGGGAAAACGCCACGCCCAGGGCGTAGCCTAATCCGCATTGCAGGCGGAAGGCGAGCCGGCCAGACGCGGCATCCCACACCACGGCGGTCCCGTCATCGCTCACCGCCGCGATCCAATGGCCATCGGGCGACCAGGCCACCTTGCGGATCCAATCCTTGTGCTCCGACAGTTTGACGAGCCCGCGGCCCGTGGCGCTATCCCAGATCCTGACGGTCGCGTCGTCACCTCCCGAGACCAGTTTCCGCCCGTCCGGCGACCACGCGAGGCTTCGCACCTTGCCGATATGGTCGCTCATCTGTAGCAGTTGCTTGCCGGTCCCCGAATCCCAGGTCCGCACGGTCGCATCGTCGCCGCAGGTGGCCAGACGGTCCCCATCCGGCGACCATCTCACGCTTCGGACGGAGTCTTCATGGCCGCGCAGAACCTGGATTCCCGCGCCGCTCTCCGCATCCCAAATCCTCACCTTCCATTCGATGCTCGAGGTGGCCACCTGCTTCCCGTCGGGCGACCACGCCACGCCCATCACGAAGTTCTTGTGACCCTCGAGAAGAGCCAGTTCACTCCCGACGCCGGCGTCCCAGATGCGCACCGTCAGATCCTTGCTCCCGGTGGCGAGCCAACGGCCGTCTTCCGACCATGCGACGCTGTCCACCGAATTGCGATGGCCGCGAAGCGTGGCGAGTTCGCGGCCCGTGTCGGCGTCCCAGATGCGCGCCGTTTCATCGGAGCTCCCCGTCGCCAAACGTTTCCTGTCCGGGGACCAGGCGACCGAATTCACCAGGACCTGGTGCCCCTGCAGCACGGCCAGTTCAGCGCCATCGGAAGCGCTCCATATGGTGGCGGCGCTGTCATCAGTGCCCACTGCGATCTTCATTCCGTCGAGCGACCAGGCGACCGAATTTGCCGGGGACTGACTACGCGTTACCGAAATCACCTCTGTCCCCGTCCCCGCGTCCCAGATCTTCGCCGTTCCGTCCCAACTCGAGGTGGCCAGCCGCGCGCCGTCCGGCGACCAGGCGACCCCGCTCACCGTCTTCTGATGGCCCGACAGCGTGATCAAATGACGGCCGCTCTCGGCGTCCCACAGGCGCGCGGTCTGGTCGTAGCTGGCGGAGGCGAGCCTGTTCCCATCGGGCGACCACGCGACGCAGGCCACGCGGTCCTGATGGCCGGACAGCACGCGAATGACGCCTTTCGGGCCGAAGATACGAACGGTGCGGTCGTCGCTGGCGGCGGCCAGTTTCGAGCCGTCGGGACTCCACGCCACAGAACGGATCGAGTCCGTGTGCCCTTCGAGCGCGCCGAGTTCGTCGCCGGGCGGGAACTTCCACAACTTGATCGAGTTGGCGAGCCCGGCCGTTGCGAGCAGTCCTTCGGTCGGGGACCAGGCGACCGAGGTCAGATACGATTGATCGCACCGGAGCGTCACGCGCGTGGCGGAGGCGAGCAGCGCGTCGTGCAGGGTCTGCTCCAGGCCGCTGACCATGGTCCGCTGCTTGCCCCAGGCGTACAGGCCGAGGATCAGACTACGCTCGGGATCCTCACTCAGGCTGACGGCGGCCCATGCCGACAGCTCGCGGGCGTGGGCGGCGTCGAGCTTGGTGCGCTCGAGCGCCGCGCTGCGGTCGATCCAGGCCTCGATCTCGTCGCGCTCGGCGGCGGCGACATATCGCAGGATGGTCAGCTGCCGGTCTCGCCAGGCGGCGCGCAACGCCAGGCCGGATTCGAGCGCCAAGCCGGCCAACGGCGCCTGTTGTCGCGCGGACCGCAGCAAGTAACGGATCTGAGCGGCGCGTTCGGCCTCCTCGGCGATCCAGTCCCGAAGGCGGGTCCATTGCCACATGACGCTTTCGTGCGGCAGGTCCACCAGGGCGCCGCGCTTCAGCAGGGCGCGCTCGCGGAAGGCGTCCAGAATCTCCTGGAGCTGTGCGGGGGCGAGTCCTGAAATTTCGACGCACTCGGCGAACGGGCGCGGACGGCGGACCGGTTTGTCGCCGGCGCCGCGGTCCGTGATCCACTGAAACAGCGCCCGCAGGTTCGCCGCTTCTTCGGGGAAACGGCCCAGGACGGTTTCGGCGTCCTGGTTCAAAGCGTTCTTCCAACCGCCCACCGCTTCGTAGTCAGCGAGGCTGATGGCGTCATCGGCCGCGCGGGCGCTCCAGTTCTCCCACAGTCGCTTCAGCAGATGCTGGAGGACGGGGAGGTGGTCGGGATCCTCGGCGGAATCGTTCAGCAGGCGCTGCACCAGGGGCGCGTGGACTTCAACGCCGAGGTCGTGCGCGGGCTGCTCGATGGCCTCCTGCTGTTGGAGGCGGGTCAGGCGAGGGGTCAAATAGTAGCAGTCGTTGAGGGCTTCGGGCAGGCCTCGGAACTGGGCGCATTCGCCCAGAAAGTCCGTGCGCATGGTCAGCAGGACGTAGATGGGGACCTCGCGCTGATCCACGGCGTTGAGCAGCAGGTTCACGAACAGGGACGCTTCATTGGCGCCATCGAGCCGGAGCGATTCGGCGCGGAAGCGGAACAGCTCCTCGAACTGGTCGACCACCAGAAGCAGGCTCTCGCCGGGGGCGAGCGCGGAGCGGGCCACATCCACCAGGCTGAAAGAGTCGCGCGGCCAATCGGAGGGCGCGCCGAGGGCGTTGGCGAGCGCCTGAATCGGGCCGTTGCCCGGCGTAATGATGTGGATTCGGAAGTGCGCGGGCAGATCGTCCGCCATGCCCAGGCGCAGGACGGGGATGACGCCCGCGCGCACCAGCGAACTCTTGCCGCAGCCCGAAACGCCGAGCACGGCCAGCAGGCGGCGGGCTGCCAGGCGGTCCAGCACGTCTTCGATTTCGCGGTCGCGGCCGAAGAAGCGCTCGCTGTCTCTCTCCTCGAAGGGCGGCAGGCCGGGGTACGGGTTGGCGGCGACGGCGGCCATCATACGGATGCGCTCCTCGAACGCTCGGCGAAGCGGATGACGTCGTCGACGGTCGACAGGCCGTCGGGGTATTGGGTGATCTTGCCGGCCAGGTCGGGCTCGGCCAGAAACCAGCCGCGACGGGCGGCGGGCTTGCTCGATTCCGACTTCCGCCAGATGAGCTCCAGGCGGCCGCGGTCGACGGAGCCGTGATAGAACAGGAACGCCTCGGCGCGGTTGATGTAGTCGGACCACTTGCGCAGCCGCTCCATCGCCTTGAGACGGGCGCTGAGGAAATCGGGGAGCTCGGGCGCGAGCTGGCTTCGTTTGGCGACGTCGCCCTGGAGTTGTCGTACGCCGGCCAGGTCGGCCTCCTCGCACACCAGCGCCAGTTGGAGCGGCGCGCGCGGGGCGGCGGCAGCATCGCGGACGCGAGCGATCTCTTCGTCGATCAGCGTCAGCAGTTCCTGGTCATTCTTTCCGGCCAGTCGTTGGTAGTGTCCGGCGGGGACTTTCAGGCCCTGTTCGAACGCCTCCAGCCAGATCTGCTCGTCGTCGGAGAGTGGGACGCCGAAGGGTTGATAGAGAATCGTGGCGCCGCCACAGATTTCCACCGACGCCTCCACCGCTTCGAGCGCGGCCGGACTCGCTCCGCCCAGAAAATGCACCGCAAGGCCCGCCTCCTGCAGGCTGGCTCGCACGGCGTCCGGGTCATCGAGCGCTTGCAGGGATTCGGGGGCGGTCCGCAGGAACCGGCGCTCGAGTTCGCAGCGGCACCACGTGCGGAGATCTTGCAGGCGATCGGTCCCGGCGGTCTTGCCCAGGTATACGGGCCGGCAGTTGCGCCGCAGACGCTGGAGCGCGTTGCGCAGTTGGCCCGCGAGCTTGCGCACCTGCTCCCACCATTCGGGCGAACGGACGGCCATCGGCGTCTGGCCGTCGCCGCCGAGGAAAGAGATGCGTTGGGCTTCGCGGTACAGCTTGTCGAGGCCCGCGTCGTCGACCGGGCGCATCAGCGCCGGCGCCAGGCAGTCCGATGGGGTCGCGCCGAAGGGCAGGCGGGAGAAGAACTCCTCCCGTTCACGGTTGCACCAATCCGAGGTGAGATAGCCCGGCGAGAGAACGGCCACCAGCACGGCGCTGTCGCGAGCCGCCGTCCGCAAACGGTCGGAAAAGTTCTGCGCGACTTCCAACTCGCGCTTGTCAAGAAAGACCGATTCCTTGGGGTTGAACTGGCGGCCCAGAAGCTCGCCTAACTCCTGGCCCAGGGCGCTGGCGAACTGCTCCACCCAGCCATCACGATTGTTTTCACTGGCGTAGCTGATGAATAGATCGTATCGGCAACCGGGAACGTAGGCCATGTGATTCCGGCGACTTACGCAGCTTAGCACAGCAGGGCGCGGAAGTTAGCGGCCCGCGGTGATGGCGGCGACAGCGCGCTGGACGGCGGGGTCGCGCTGGGCCTCGACTTCGTCTCCCTTTTCGACTCCGAAATTCAGGTTGAAGAACTCCTGCTTCAACCGGTTCTCGAGCCAGGCGCGGTCCTGCAACCACTCGCCCATGCCGGGCTGGATGCTGTGCTCGGAAAGATAGACCTTGAATTCGTCCAGGACGGCGGGAGTCACCGCGAAGGCCGGTTCGATCTTGTGCTTCTGCGAATAGTCGGTGGCGAAGCCAGTCAGCGAGCCGCTGGCTTCGATGACCCCGCGCAGGCGGTTCATGGGCTCGGGTTCGACGAGTTGGTCGGGCTGTATGCCGCCGCCGCCCTTCACAACGCGGCCGGAGTCGGTGTGGTGTTCGCCCTTGCCCGCGTACTTGGCGGGATTCAACTGACCGCCTTCGATGGGCTTCTGGATGGAGCGGCCGCTGGGGGTGTAGTAGAAGGCCGTGGTCAGCGCGAGCGCCGTGTTGGCCGACAGGTTGTACACGCTTTGCACCAGGCCCTTGCCGTAGCTGGGCTCGCCGATGACGGCGGCGCGGTCGTGGTCCTGCAGCGCGCCGGTGACGATCTCGGCGGCGCTGGCGGTCTTGCCGTTGATCAGGATGGCGACGGGGAACGTGTAGGGTTCGATCTTCTCGGGAACCTTCACGGCGTCGTCGGGCGTCGAGCGGCCGCGCACGCTGAGGATGGTCTGGCCCGGCTTCAGGAACAGGGCCGCCGCTTCCAGCGCCGATTGCACCACGCCGCCCGGATTGTTGCGCATGTCGATCACCAGGCCCTTCAGCGCCTTGCCGCCCAGCGATTCGATGGACGACTTCAGCAGCGCGCCGGTCTTGGGATCGTAGTTCGCCACGCGGACGTAGCCGATGCCGGGCTGGAGCAGGTAGGCGCGGTCGACGCTAGGCGAGTCCACCAACTCGGGCGAGAGGACAAATTCCAGCATGCGGACGTTGCCCGGCCGTCGCACCATCAGGCGGGCTTCCCGCTGGCGCGCCTCCGACAGAAGCTGGATCAATTGTTCGAAGCTCAGCCGGTTCAGTGGAATATTGTTGATGACCAGAATCTCGTCGCCGGCCGAAAGGCCTGCCTTCGCCGAAGGCGTTCCAGCCAGCGTCTGCAGGACGATCACGCGGCCGGGCAGCACGCTCACCACGCTGCCGAAGCCCTTTCGTTCGGACTTCTCCATCTCCTTCAACTGCTCGGTCTGCGTGGGGTCGAGGAAGACGGAGAACGGATCCAGGCGGCGCAGCATGGCGGGGATGGCCCCGGCGTAGAAGGCCTGTTCGGAAACCAGGGGATCGGCCGACTGCGACTCAATGGCGGCGTAGGCTTCGGTGAACTTCTTGAGCGTGGCTTCAACGGGCGATTGCGGTTGCGCGGAAGCGACGGCCCAGGCCCCGAGGATCGTCATGGCAAGCAGGCGTCCCATCCTGATGGATGGACGGGTGTCCCCGGGGAATGTCGCTCTCATCGGCTGAAGCGAATCCGCTTGCGGGCGTCGGCGCGCTCGAGCGCGAGACCGATCAGGCGGTCCAGTAGCTCCGAAAAGGCGACGCCGCGGTGCTCCCACATCTTGGGAAACATGCTGATGGAGGTGAAGCCGGGGATGGTGTTGATCTCGTTGATGAAGATCTGGCCGGTGGCGCGCTCCATCAGGAAATCGACGCGGCCCATGATCTCGCAGCCCACCGCGCGGTAGCACTGCACGGCAAGCCACCGCATGTGCTCGGTCTGTTCGGGGCTGAGGCGCGCCGGAAGCACCGTCTCCGCCTTGTCGAGCAGGTACTTGTCCTCGTAATCGTAGAACTCGCGCGAGGGCAGGATCTCGCAGGGGACAGCCGCTTCGGGGTCCGTGTTGCCCATCACGGAGCATTCGAATTCACGGCCCTCCACGCCGCGCTCGACGACGATCTTCGTGTCGAATTCGGCGGCCAGGTCCAGCGCCTTCTTGAGTTCGGCCTGATTATGCGCCTTCGAAATACCCACCGAGGAGCCGAGATTGGCCGGCTTCACGAATACGGGGAAGGGCAGTTGGGCGGCGATCTGGTCTGAGTCCAGTGCGTCGCGTTCAAGCACCAGGTAGTCGACGATGGGCAGCCCCCGCTCCTTGCACAGCCGCTTCATGACCTCCTTGTCCATGGAGACCGAGGACGCCATCACGCCCGCGCTCACATAGGCGAGTTCCGCCATTTCGAGCAGACCCTGAATCGTGCCGTCCTCGCCGAAAGTGCCGTGCAGGATGGGGAAGACGACGTCGATGTCCGGATTGCCGCCGGGTTCGGGCGACAACGGCCGCGGGCTCCACTTGCCTTCCTTCGAGATGAAGTATTCCGAGACTTGGTACTTTTCGGGGTCGAGCGCGGCCAGGATCGACTTGGCTGAGCGGACCGAGATTTCGTGCTCGCCGCTGCGTCCGCCGAACACCACCGCCAGACGTATTTTCATAGGATTCTCTTGCCGAGGGCCGACATCACCAGTTCGACGGCCAGCAGGGCGGTGCGGTTCGCCTCGTCGATGACGGGATTCACCTCCACTACTTCCAACCCCAGCATGGCGTCGCAGTCGCAGACGTTCTCCATGGCCAGGTGCGATTCGCGGTAGGTCATGCCGCCCTTCACCGGCGTGCCGACGCCCGGGGCTTCGTGCGGGTCCACCGAATCCATGTCGAAGGAGAGGTGGAAGCCGGCCGTGCCCTCCGTGGCCACTTCCAGCGCTTCCTGCACCACGGCGCGCAGGCCCCGTTCGTCGATGTCGCGCATCGTGTAGGCGTGAACGCCGGTGCGCTGGACGATCTTGCGCTCCTCGGAGTCCACCGAACGCAGGCCGATGACGGCGACGTTGCGGGGATCGATCTTCGGCGCCCAGTCGAAGATGTGCGTCAGCTCGCGCGGGCCAATGCCGATGGAGCAGGCAAGCGGCATGCCGTGGATGTTGCCGCTGGGGCTGGTCTCCGGCGTGTTCATGTCGGCATGCGCGTCGATCCACACCAGGCCGAGCTTCTTTTCCTGCTTGCGGTAGTGGTTGGCGATGCCCGCGATCGTGCCGATGGCCACCGAGTGGTCGCCGCCGAGGACCACCGGGAAGTCGCCCTTGGCGAGCGCGCCCTCGACGATGCCCGCCAGCGTCGTGCAGGTGGCGGCGATCTCGTTCAGGTAACGGGCGGTGGAGGCTCCGGGCCGCACGCTTTCGGCCTGGACCACGTGGATATTGCCCAGGTCCTCCACTTTGTAGCCGAGCGAAGCCAACCTCTCGTTGAGGCTGGCCAGACGGAGGGCGGACGGACCCATGTCGACGCCGCGGCGCCCGGCTCCCAGGTCCATGGGAGCGCCGATGATCGCGATGTGGGATCGGGCCATAGAGGTGTCAGGGACGGGTGCGGTACAGCATCCTGGGGAAGGCGATGGTCTCGCGGATGTGTTCGAGGCCGCACATCCAGGAGACGCAACGCTCGATGCCCATGCCGAAGCCGCCGTGCGGGACTCCGCCGTACTTGCGCAGGTCCAGGTACCAGTTGAAGGCCTCGCGCGGCAGGCCGTGTTCGTCGATGCGCTTCAGCAGCAGGTCCAGGTTGTAGATGCGCTGGCCGCCGCCGATGATTTCGCCGTAGCCTTCGGGCGCGAGCACGTCGACGCCGAGCGCCACTTCCGGACGGTCCGGATCGGGCTCGAAGTAGAACGCCTTCACCTGGGACGGGTAACGGTCCACCAGGACGGGGCGGTCCAGGTCCTCGGTCAGGATGGTTTCGTCGGTGCCGCCGAAGTCGCCGCCCCACTGGATCTCGCTGCCCTTGGCGGTGAGCTTCTTCACCGCGTCGTCGTAGCTCATGCGGTGGAACGGCGCTTTGATCGATTCGAGCTTGGAGACGTCGCGTTCGAGCACGGCCAGTTCGGGGCGCCGGTTCTCAAGCACGCGGCCCACGATGAAGACGATCAGTTCCTCGGCCACGCGCTTCACGTCCTCGAGCGTGGCGTAGGCCATTTCGGGCTCCACCATCCAGAATTCCGTGAGGTGGCGGCGCGTCTTCGACTTCTCCGCGCGGAACGTCGGCCCGAAGCAGTACACCTTGCCGAAGGCCATGGCGTTCGCTTCGTTATAAAGCTGGCCGGATTGCGTCAGGTAGACGATCTCGTCGTCGAAGTACTTCACCGGGAACAGCGTGGTGGTGCCTTCGCAGGCGGCCGGCGTGAAAATCGGAGTATCCACCAGCGTGAAGCCGTGCGAATCGAAGTAATCGCGGACGGCCTTGATCACCTCATGCCGCACGCGCAGGATGGCGTGCTGGCGGCGGCTGCGGATCCACAGGTGCCGGTGGTCCATCAGGAAGTCGGTGCCGTGGTCCTTGGGCGAGACCGGGTAGGGGTCCGATTCGGGGACCCTCTGCACGATTTCCGCGCCCTCGACGTCCATTTCAAAGCCGCCCTGGGCGCGCTGTTCGGCGCGGATCTTGCCCGTGATGATGAGGGAGGACTCCTGGGTCAGGCCCTTCAGCGCCTCGAAGGTCTCCTCCGGCAGCGCGCTCTTCACCGCCACGCACTGCATGACGCCAGTGCCGTCGCGCAGCAGCGGGAAGCAGATCTTGCCCGACTTGCGCAGGTTGTAGAGCCAGCCCGCGATCTCGACAGTTTCGCCCAGGTGTTTCGCCGCCTCCGCAATGGTGATGCGGAGCGGCCGGGCAGGGGTGATTTCAGGACTTGTGGATTCCATGAAAGCCTATTCGCGTTCCTCTGGAGGGCGCAACTCCTCGAGCCGGTGGAAGACGTCGCCGGCCGCTTGAATCGGGTTCGCCAAACCGGGAATCTCCTTCAATTCAAGCAGCAGCGGATACTGATTCGGCTGCGACTTCAGCAGCGCCATGGTTTTCCGCCAGTCGATCGTGCCGCCTTTGGACTCCAGTGGAAAGAGATGTTGATCCTCAATTCCATTATTGTCATGAATGTGCGTCGAACGGATTCCGTTCTTCAGCAGGTTGAAGGCGTTCCCGACGCCCTCCTTCAGGTTGGCGTGCCCCACGTCGAAGCAGAAGTTCAGCTTCATGTGCGTCAGTTCGTTGAACAGCAGCAGCCGCTCGGCCGAGGCCAGGCCGTTGGGGATGTTCTCCACCAGCACCTCGACGCCGCGCTGGCGGGCGAACACCGACAACTCGTCCAGGGCGTTGAACGCGGCGTCCACCTTGTGCTCGCTGTACTCCTCGCCGCCCACGCCGATGTGTTGGATCAGATACTGGAACGGAACGTACTCGGCGATCTCGAGCACGCGCTTGATCTCGTCCACCATCACGATGCGCTTGCGCTTCTCCGGCTCCGTGATGTTGATCACCGCGCGAGGACCCGAGCGGCCCCACATCTCATCGGTGAACATGGGCGCGTGCAGTGAGTGGACGGTCAGCTCCGAATCGCGGAACCAGGCGGCGAATTCGCGGATCTGGGCCTGGTTCGACCAGTCGATGTGCTGGCGAGCGCAGAAGATCTCCACCGCCGGAATGCCCGCCTCCCAGATACGGTCGAACCACACCGTGGTCAGCCGGTGGCTCGCGAACAAGTGCGTCGACAGGACGTGTTTCATCGCATCAATACCCCGCTACCTTCCCACGCCCGCGGCCGTCGGAGCCGCCTTCGAGCCAGCCGTTCGAACCGCGCCGGATGGCGTCAAGCCGCGAGGTCACCTGATATTGCAGATCCCTCACATTATGCCCGCGGGCCTTCAGCAGCGCCATGGTGTCGGGAGAGTATCCGTGCTCCATCATGATGAGGTCGGGCTTCCACTGGTGGTGGATGCGCGGCGCGTCCACCGCGTCCTGCGGATTCATGCCGAAGTCGACCATATTCAGGAAGCCCTGCAACACCGCCGTGATGATGAACGAGCCGCCCGGCGCCCCCAGCATCATCTCGAACTGGCCGTTGCGCGTGACGATGGTGGGCGTCATCGACGACAGCGGGCGCTTGCGGGGAGCAATCGCGTTCGATTCGCCCTGCACCAGTTGGAACATGTTCGGGACGCCCGGCTTGGCGGCGAAGTCGTCCATCTCATCGTTCAACAGGAAGCCCAGGCCCGGGACCGTGACCCCGCTGCCGTAGCCGGCGTTCAGCGTGTAGGTGACCGCGACGGCGTTGCCTTCCGCGTCGACCACGTTGAAGTGCGTGGTGTCGCTGCCCTCGGCGCCGGCGGGCTGCCCCGGCCCGACTTTGTCGCTGGGAGTGGCGTGTTCCGGATCGATGCTCGCCGCCCGCTGCTTGATGTAGGCGGGGTCGAGCAGGCCGCTCAACGGGACTTTGTAGAAGTCCGGATCGCCCAGGAACCGGCTCCGGTCGGCGTAGTAGCGGCGCATGGTCTCGGCCAGGTAGTGGACCGTGGCCGCCGAGCCCCAGCCGGACTTCTCATAACCCGAACCTTCGAGCATCCCGAGCATCTGCACGACGCCCACGCCGCCCGAGCTGGGCGGAGGCGCCGTGATCACGTGGTGGCCCTTGTAGTCGCATTCAAGCGGAGTGCGCTCCACGGCGCGGTACCCGGCCAGATCGTCGGCGGTGATGATCCCGCCGTTCTTCTTCATCTCGGCGGCAAGCGTCGCGGCGGTCTCGCCCGTGTAGAACTCGTCCGGGCCCTTGCGGGCGATGCGTTCGAGCGTGCGCGCCAGCTCCGGTTGGCGGAAGGTCTCGCCGGCCTCGTAGAACGCGCCGTCCTTCAGGAAAACCCGCTTGCTCTCCGGCGATATCGACAGCCGCCGCACCGTCCCCTGGCTCTTCCACTGTTCCGACTGCTCGTAGGAGATCTCGAATCCGTCGCGGGCCAGCGTCACCGCCGGCTGGACCAGCGACGCCCAGGGCTTCTTGCCGTACTTCGAGTGCGCGACGCCCAGTCCCCGCACCGTGCCGGGCACGCCCGAAGCGCGCCACCCCTCGATGCTGTCGCGGGTGGGATTGCCCTTCTCGTCCAGGTACATATCGTGCGAGGCGGCCAGCGGCGCGGCCTCCCGGAAATCGATGAACGTGGTGCGGCCGTCGGCGAAGCGGATCAGCATGAAACCGCCGCCGCCAAGGTTGCCGGCAAAGGGATGGGTGGCCGCCAGGGCGAAGCCGATGGCTACCGCCGCATCGACGGCGTTGCCGCCCGCCTTGAGCACGGCCGCGCCTACGTCGGCGGCGTTGGGCTCCTGGGCCGTCACCATGGCGTGACGTGTCCGGACGGGCTGTCTTGCGAAGGCGAGGGTCAGGGAAAGGAGAGCCAGAATCGCGGAGGAGCAGCGCACAGGCTCAATTCTACTATGTCGCGTATTTCTCAACCGGCGTCGACAGCACAACGGAAACGTGCACCTCGCCAAACTGGCGGAATTGTTCGAAAACGCTGGTGAGGTCCTCGCGAGAAGGCGCGATCAGCTTGATGAGAAAGTCGTCATCGCCGGAGGCGCGGTGGCACTCGCGAACTTCGCGCAGGTTACGGGCGAGGGTGATCACCTGCTGGAAGTTCGGCCGCGTCACCCGCAAACGCGCGTACGCGGTCACCGGGAAGCCCACCTTGGCCGGATTGACGCGCGCGTGATACCCGCTGATAATGCCCTCGTCCTCCATCTTGCGGATGCGGTCCGTGATGGCCGGGCCCGAAAGGCCCACCCTGCGTCCCAGTTCGGCGAACGAAATCCGGGCGTTATCCTGCAACGCGCGCAGGATTTCGAGGCCGGTCTCGTCTAGAAGGCGTTCGGGATCCATGGGACGGAATCAATTACACCATAACTACGGCAACATTTTCCCTTCGAGGGGATCACGGCGGGAAATGGAGGGTATCCTCAGAGATAATGCCGCCACTTGACGACTCCCGCCTGGTGCGGATTGTGGACGCCGCCTCGGTGGAGGCCGCCAGACGCAGCGGCGCCTGGCTACAGTGCTGTCCTGGATGCACCCAGTGCTGTTTCGGACCTTTCGCAATTAATGTGTTAGATGCCTTACGGATGCGCCGCGGTTACGACCAGATTACACAAGATGATCCGGCGCGGGCGGCTCGCCTGAAAAGCCGCTCGCTGGCCTGGATCGCACGCAACGTCGACGCCTTCCCCGGCGACCGCGACACCGGCGTCCTGGCGGAGGCCGATCCTGACTTCGGCGGCTGCGGCGAGGACGATGCCTGCCCGGCGCTCGACCCGGACACCGGACTCTGCGAACTGTACGAATCCCGCCCCATGACGTGCCGGACCTTCGGACCGCCGGCGCGCACCGCCGATGGAGCCATCGGCGTCTGCGAGTTGTGCTTCGACGGCGCGACCGACGACCAGATCGCGGCCTGTCTCGTCGACTCAGACGCCGGCGCGGTGGAGGCGGAACTGCTCGAACGGGCCGGCGACCGCCGCCAGACCGTTGTCGCGTACTGCCTGGCCCGATGACCATGGCGGAAGCGAGACCAAATTCCTGGGCCGCCCTGTGGGACGTCATCCGCCGCGTCGACCGCCAGAAGGTCGCGCCGTGGATGGGCGCGCGCAATACACTCGGCGTCACGCTGCCGGTGGCCATCGGCGCGTGGATGGGGGCCGTTCCGGTGGGGCTCGCCATGGCCACCGGAGCGCTGAACGTCTGCTTTAGCGACAGTTCGGAGCCGTACCGTGTGCGGGCCCGCCGGATGCTGGCGGCCACCGTGCTGGTGGGCTTCGCCGTGGCCTTCGGCGAGGCCTGCGGCCGCAGCCACGTGCTGGCGGTGGCCGTCACCACTGGATGGGCGTTCGCGGCCGGATTGCTGGTGGCGCTCAGCACGACGGCCGCCGATCTGGGAGTGGTCAGCTTGGTGACGCTGGTCGTGTACTCCTCGGCGCCGGCCGATCCTTCGGCGGCGCTCTACGCGGGGCTGCTCGCGGTGTTGGGCGGCCTGCTTCAGACCTCGATTTCGCTCGCCTTGTGGCGGGTGCGGCGATACGTCCCGGAGCGCCGGGCCCTGGCCGCTCTTTACCTGGAGGTGGGGAAACTGGCGGCCGAGCCGTCGCCCGCCACCCAGGCGCCTCCGGCCACCGGCAAAGCCGTCGAGGCGCGGAACATGGTGGCGACGCTCGGCGGCGATCGCACCATCGAAGGGGAGCGGTATCGCGCCCTGCTCAGCCAGGCCGAACGTCTCCGTTTGAGCCTGTTGATGCTCGGGCGGCTGCGCGTGCGCATCCGGCGCGAACGCGAGGACGATTGCCTGCCGCTCGACCGTTTCTTCGAAATCAGCGTCGAGGTGCTGCACGCCATCGGCGCCGCGCTTGAAGCAGGCGAGCGTATGGCGCCCATGACGGAACAGTTGGACGAAGCGCGCCGGCTGACCAACCAGATGCGCCTGGCGTCTCCGAAAGGGGCCGATCCGGTGGCGGCCATGATGGCGGACGCCCGGCGTCAGATGGACGCCATCGCGGGCCAGTTGCGCTCGGCGGTGGACCTGGCGTCGCACTCGGTGCCGGAGGGGTTGGACGAATTCGCGTGGCGGGAGTCGCGGCAGCCCTGGCGTTTGCGGCTGGCGGGCACGGTGGCGACGTTGCGGGCCAATCTGGCGGTGGAATCGGCGGCCTTCCGTCACGCGGTGCGGCTGGCGGTGTGCGTCGCGACGGCGTTTGGACTGGCGCGCGGCCTGCATGTCGGCCGGGCCTACTGGATGC
The DNA here is from genome assembly GCA_018268715.1 of Acidobacteriota bacterium. Lineage (GTDB taxonomy): Bacteria > Acidobacteriota > Terriglobia > Bryobacterales > Bryobacteraceae > TMP-7. The sequence goes on from JAFDVZ010000002.1 coordinate 663,704, forward strand.
CGATGACGGTGGCCATCGTGCTGAAGCCGGACTTCAGCGCCACCTTCAGCCGGGGAGTGCTGCGGTTGGCGGGGACCTTTGGCGGGTTGGCGCTGGCCACTGGACTGTTCCATCTGTTGCCCGCCAATGCGGGCATGGAGGCGGTGCTGGTCGCGGTCTTCATGTTTCTGCTGCGATGCTTCGGCCCCGCCAACTACGGGATCTTCGTGGTGGCGGTGACGGCGCTGGTGGTGGTTCTTGTAGCCCTGGCCGGCTACTCGCCGACGGACGTGATTCTGGCTCGCGGAATGAACACCGCGCTGGGCGGCGTGATTGCGCTTGCGGCCTATGGGCTATGGCCCACGTGGGAGCGCGGACAGGCCCCGGAGGCGTTAGCCGGGATGCTCGACGCCTACCGCGACTACTTCCGCCAGGTGCGCGAAGCGTACCTGCATCCCAACGAATCCTACACGCTGGAACTGGACCGTGTGCGGCAGGCGGCGCGGCTGGCGCGGTCCAACATGGAGGCATCGATGGATCGTCTGGCGGCCGAACCCGGCGCCGGGGCGGATCTGGTGGGCACGTTGAGCGGGATTGTGGCGGATTCGCACCGTCTGGTGCACGCCATCATGGCGCTTGAAGCGGGCCTGCACACCAGCGCCCCAGCGCCGGCGCGTCCCAAGTTTCCGGCCTTCGCCAACGCCGTGGAGTTCACGCTGTATCATCTGGCCGGTCTACTCCGCGGCGACCCACTGACGGCGGCGGACCTGCCCGACCTTCGCGAGGCGCATCACGAACTAGTGTCCACGGCCCACTCCCCGGCGGACCGCTACACGCTAGTGAACGTGGAAACGGACCGCATCACAAACAGCCTGAACACGCTAGCCGAGGAAGTACTGCGCTGGCGCACCGCGTCTCCTGTCTCCTGACTCCTGTCTCCTATCTCCCCCCCCGAAAATACTCCACCAGCCGTCGCGCCGCCACGCGCCCGGCCACCTGCATCAATTCCCCCTCGGTGGCGCCGCGAACCCTCTCCAGGCTGCCGAAATGCCGCAGCAGCTTCTCCACGGTCTTCGGCCCAATGCCCGGGACCTCGCTCAACTCCGAAGTCATGCGAGAGGCGTTCCGGCGCGTGCGATGGAACGTCACGGCGAACCGGTGCGCCTCGTCGCGCACCTGCTGCACCAGGTGCAGCACCGGCGAGAAGCGGTCGAGCACGACAGGCTCGTCCTCCTGCCCGTAGACGTAAATGATCTCCTCGCGTTTGGCGATGGAAGCGAGCGGCTGCGTGGTGACGCCAATCGCCTCGAGCGCGCCGGCGGCCGCATGCAACTGCCCGAGTCCGCCATCGATCAGGATCAGCCCCGGCATGGGCAGCTTCTCCTCCTGCAAGCGCGAGTAGCGGCGCGTCACCACCTCCCGCATGGAGGCGAAATCGTCGTTGCCCTCCACGGTGCGGATGATGAACTTGCGGTAGTCGGATTTCTTCATCCGGCCGTCCTCCCACACCACCATGCTGGCCACCTTGTCGGTCCCCTGGATGTGGGAAATGTCGAAGCACTCGATGCGGTCCGGCGCGTCGGGCAGGTTCAGGGCGTCCTGCAAGGCTTCCTTGATCGCGTTCGAACTGGGCCGCAGCACGCGGAAGCGCTGGTCGAAGCTGTTCTTGGCGTTGGCCTCCACCAGCTTGATCATGGCCTTCTTATCGCCCCGTTGCGGCGTGTGGATCTCCACCTTGCGGCCGCGCAGTTCGGTCAGCGCTTCCTCGAGCAGCGGGCGGTCCTCGAACTCCACCGGGACTTCAATGGTGCGCGGCACATACTGCTGCTCCAGGTAGATCTGCTTGAGCAGGGAGGAGAACAGCTCCTGGGGGTCGAAGTCGATCTGGTCCTCCCAGAACAGCTCGCGGCGGTCCACAATGTGCCCATTGCGCATGTGGAACAGGTTCACGGCCACCAGCGGCGGCTCGGCGTAGAAGGCGAAGATGTCGGCGTCGTTGCCCTCCGCGGCGGCCATCTTCTGTTTCTGCTCCAGCTCTTCGACCGTGTTGAGCAGGTCGCGGATGCCGGCGGCCTCCTCAAAGCGCATATCGGAGGCGGCGGTCTCCATGGACAGGCGCAGCTCGCGGGAAAGGTCGCGGTGCCGGCCCTCGAGAAACAGGCGGACATTGCGCACGGCTTCGGCGTAACGCTCCTCGGTGACCAGCCCTTCCACGCAGGGGCCGTGGCAGCGGTGGATGTGATACTGCAGGCAAGGGTGCGTGTGTTTGCGGGAGAAGTCGATCTTGCACGACGGGACCTTGAAATGCCGGTGGATGAAGTGGACCAGTCGGTGCGCCAGGTTTCCCGGGAAGTAGGGGCCGTAGTAGGTGGAGCCGTCCTTGCGCAGGCGGCGCGTCACGTACACGCGCGGGTGCTGCTCGCCCGTGAGTTTGACGTAGGGGTAGGTTTTGTCGTCGCGCAGCAGGATGTTGAAACGCGGTTTATAGCGCTTGATCAGGTTATTCTCAAGCGCCAGCGCTTCTTTTTCGTTGTCGACCTGGATGAATTCGACGTCGGCGGCTTCCGAGATCAGCGTGCCGGTTTTGACGTCGGCCAGGCGGTCTTCAAGGAAGTAGCTGCGGACCCGGCTGCGCAGGTTCTTCGCCTTGCCGACGTAGATGACCGTGCCGTGCGCGTCCTTGTAGAGGTAGACCCCGGGAAGGGTGGGCAGTTGCGCCGCTTTTTCGCGGAGTTCCATGCGGGACGGCTATACTTCTAATTGTGGCACGCCTTCCCTCGCTTCACGCGGCGTTCCTGACTGTCTCGCTCGCCCTCTCGGCCCATCCCCTGGGACAGGACCCGGCCCAAGCGGGCAAGCTGAAGGATCGCAAGGCCGAACAGCAGAAACAGGAACAGCAGAAGGAGCAGGAGCCTCCCGAAGAGGATGAAGGGTCGAAGGAAAAAGAATACGGTTTCAATCCTTTACAGGCCCAAAAGGAGCTTCGGACCGGCGAGTTCTACGCCAAGAAAGGCAACCTGAAGGCCGCCGCGCGCAGGTATCGTGAGGCCACTAAGTGGGATCCCACGTCCGCCGAAGCCTTCTACCGCCTGGGGCAGGCCGAGGAGAAGCTGAAGAACGACAAAGCCTCGCGGGAAGCCTACGGCAAGTACCTCGAACTCGCGCCGGACGGTAAGGAAGCCGACGCCGTCCGAAAGAAGCTGGCGCGCAAGCCGTAGCGCGGTCACGAAGCCAGCGGTAGTTGCTCCCTGCGGCGGCGCACCAGTTCGCGATCCACCGTCTTTTGAATCTGCACCAGGCCCTCGTTCCAGCTTGGGAACAGGTCGACGTGCTGGAGCAGGCTCTCGATCCGGTGCGGTAAAACGCAGTCGTCCAACCGGACCGGGATCAGGTACACGTCGTCCAAGGGCAGTCGCGAAGCGCATTCGAGCGCGTACCGGAGCTCGCTTTGAAAGACGCCTTTCTTTAGCACCGCCCGCGACGAAAAGCAGGGTATGAAGAAGTCGCACACTTCGATGGCGCGATCGATGGCGCGGGGCCAGTTCTGCCCGGGCAGCAGTTCTTCTTCGTCCATCCACGGCCGATACCCTAACCGTTTGAGGTCTTTGTAGAGACGCCGAACAGCCTCGACGTCCTCGCGGACATATGCCAGAAAAATCCTAGGCCTATCCTCTGGTTCGAAATCGAATCCGTCCGAATTGGGACGGAAGGTTCCGAGCCCTTCTATGTCGACGACATGTCCGTCGTCGAGCGCCTGGCGGATCACTTCCGCGATCCGGGCTGAGCCGCTGCGGCGGTTCATGATGTAGCGCGCCGCCCCTTCGGATCTGGCGGCATCTCGCCCTGCTGGATCAGGCGCTGTAAGGCGGTCGGGCGCGACGGCCCGTGTTTTCGCATGTTCTTCAGAACCGTGTAAATCGCCGTGTCGAGTTCATCCGCCGCCTGGAAGGGAGTTAGGTTTGTGGTCGCGGCCAGGCGCGCCGCAATGTCCTTCTTCTTCATCGCACCCCCATTGTAGAGGGGCGTCTCCGAAAACCTCCCCGGGCGGAAAAGTGATATTTCCCCGTATTGTATTGAATCGAAAGGCTCTTATAGGTGTAAATGGAAGATTCGCGAGTGTTGTGAACGGCGAATATGATGAAGCTATTTTAATGTGACCTTAAGGGAGGGTTCATGTCGGGCTGGCATGATCAGGTTGTGGGCGATGGAAGTCGCCGACAACTAACAAGGAGATCCCTAACAATGAAGAAATTCATGACCATGATGCTCGGCCTCAGCCTGGTTCTCGGCGCCGCTTCCGTCGCTTTCGGTGAGGACGCGAAGGACACCACGAAGAAGGAAAAGAAGGCGAAGAAGGCGAAGGCCAAGAAGACCACCGAAGAGAAGAAGTAGTTCTTCCTTCCCTTTCAACAATTTCAATGAATCGCGCGCGGCGCCCCTGGGGGCAGTCAGCGCGCGATTTCGTTTTTGGGCCCCACTCGATCCCTCATTATCCCCGCTTTCGGGGGAGAACTTTGCGACCGTGAAGCCACCGTTCAGTCAGGAAGGCTTTCATGTCGCAATACGCGTTGCTCGACCCGTTCTGCTATTTCCCTTTGCCGGCGTCGTTCAACTGGAACGAGTACATTGAGGCTGAGCGCGAACTCTGGGCGCTGTTTCCGGAAACCGACGGCCGGCGGGTGAACTTCGTCCAGATCGGCCTCACGGCGGAGATCTTCGCCCAGGTTCCGAATGACGGCTCCGAACTGCTCCCCGACGAGACCTACATCCTCATGCCCTGCCCGGATCGCACCTTGCGGCCCATCCGGATGGAGGCGTGCCGGCGGTTGACGCTGTCGGAGTATCGTATGGGGCACCTCACCGCCATCAAACTGATGGGAAAAATGAGTGAGGCGGCCGACGTGATGCGCGAGGTGGGAGCCTGCATTCTCGGCGACGAAGTGATGGAGGAAGTCGAGGCGCGCCTCCGCGACGAAGAGGAAGACGAGTAGTCCGGGCCTCGCCGGTCAGTAGATCGGCGGACCGCCCTCCTGCTGTTCGCGCTCCCGCTTCTTTCGCTTTTCCTTCTCTGGATCCTCGCCGCCCTTGAAGTGGAGCGTGATATCCACCGTGGCGGTCTTTTCCTGGATCGACTGATCCCACCGGGTGTCGAGCAGGTTGTCGAAGTAACCATCCTCCTTAACCCGATTGAGAAAGTACTGCGGATAATCGCCGTTGAACGGATCGCCCTCCTTGAGCGACCACAACTTCCGGATGGCGGGCTCGCTCACCACGTCCAGGCCGGCGATGATCAGCTTGCCCATGTGAAACTGCGTCCCCAGTTCGCTCGTAAACGCGATATCTACTGTGTTTTCTTTCTCATGCAGGCGCCGGCGGACGCTGGTGCGCGATCGTATGTAGCCTTCTTTGTGCAGTTCTTTCTGAATTGCGTCGATGGCTCCGCTCACGGCGTCGAAGTTGGCCACGTCTCCAGACTTCAAATTTGCTGTTTTTAGTACACGTTTTGGGGGTATAACGGGCACTTCCGAGCTGATTTCGGCGAATTTAAAGACGGGTCCTTCCTCGACATTGACCCGAACCCGAACTCCGTCGACGTTTTTCACCGGGACGGTGTCGATCGCTCCAAACAGCACTTTCAGGCGGCCGCGCCCGTCGTAGAGCGGCCGAATCGCCGTATCTAGCAGATTTCGAACGGCTTCCTCGCGATAGGGGAGTCCCGTCGCGACGGCCGACAGCGCATTATGCAGCGTCGACGCCGGCAGCACCTGGTTGCCGATGAACTCGACCTCCGCGATGGCCGTCGGGGAGGTTTTGGGCCGGAACACCACGGCCAGCTCGCCCGGCTTGTCGGCCACCACCTGGGCTGTGACCGTGTCCTTGAAGCTCTGGCCGAGGTACTCCTGGAGGTCGGCGGCGAACCGGTCGATCAACTGCCGGGTGCCGGGGATCTTGTCCTCAAACAGAGGTTCGCGGCTTTTCAGGGCCGCCTTCAGGCGCCGTTCGGAGTCTGGAAGCCCTTCAAAACGAAAGGGATATAGTTGCTGGACCTCCACCACGTCGAATACCCCGGCGTAACCCTTGCCGTCGGGCGACGGTCCATAGCTGAAGCCGACGCTTTCAAACGCTCCCGACGCGGTGAGCCGCTTCTGCGCCTCCTCAAACTCCGGTTTGGCGACCAAAACGCCCATTTTCATGCCGGCAGCCGTCAAAATCTGCTTCTCCGAGTACAGACTGTTTCCGTTCACCTTCAGGCTGACCAGCGGAAACTTGAGCGACGGATCGCCGGGCTTCGGAGCTTCGACCTTGGGGGCGGGTTTGCGGACGGGCGCGCGCTGGGCGAATCCGGGCGCAACGATCAGGATAAGGGCCGCGAGCAGACGCATGTATATAGTTTGCGATGCGCGCCGCCGGATGCAAGTTACTTCGGCGGCGGGGCGGCGAGCCGCGCGTGCAAATCCGCCAACTGCTCCCACCCCAGTTGTTCGGCGCGCAGACCGCCTTCCGGCGCCTCCGCGACGGCCGGATATCGCTCCTTCAGGTTGTTGCGGAGCGTTTTGCGCTTATGGGCGAAGGCGAGCCCGGCGAATTCGAGGAACGCCGCCGCGTCGGGGACGGCGTCGGGCCGGGGGGTCAAACGGATCACCGCCGATTCCACCTTGGGAGGGGGAGCGAAGGCCGCCGGGCTAACCGGGAACAGGAACTCGGCCTGAGCGTGGACGGCGGTTTGAACTGTCAGGAACCCGTAATCGCGCGTTCCCGGCGCGGCGGTCACCCGTTCGGCGACTTCCCGCTGCACCAGAAACACCGCCCGCTTCCAGCCCGGTGTGGCGAACACCTTCGACAGGATCGGCGAGGTGATGTAGTAGGGCAGATTGCCGGCGATGACGGCGGGACCCCATTCGGCGAGACCGGTCTTCAGGACGTCGTTCTCGACAATCGTGAGCCCGGCGCTTTCCCGGAACCGCGTGCGAAGGTATCCGGCGAGATAGGGGTCCACTTCAATGGCGACGACGCGATCCGCCAGGCTGAGAAGTTGTCGCGTGAGGGCGCCTTTGCCGGGACCGATTTCAACCACCGTCTCTTCACGTTCGCCGCAGGCAGCCTCGGCGATCCGGCGCAATATCGATTCGCGAATGAGAAAATGCTGACCGAAGCGTCTGCCCACTGGAGCGGCGCTTTAACCCTTGATGTCGATCCGGCTGGTGCGGAACTTCACCCGGACCCGGCCGGAGGTCGGCTGGCCGAAGGAGGTGGCTGGCGTGAACTGCGTCAACAGCAGGGAGCTTTCAAAGCGCCGCCGGGTGGACTCGTCGCGCAGCAGCGACCCGCCGCTCACGATGGTGTAATCGGTAAACCGGCCCTGGTCGTCGATCATCAGGTCGACGACGATGTCCGCCTCGCCGATGGTGGGCCAGTGAACGTCCTTCACGCTGGCCGAGGTGAACAGGCCGGTGGGAACGTCGCTGTGGATCGGATGCACTTCGAAGGTCAGGTCCGGCACCAGCACGCCGAACAGCAGCATGGCCGCCGAAAGTCCGCCGGCTACCGGGAGAGCCAGCGGCTGCATGAGGTTCTTGAGGGTTAAATGGGCGCGGTCCCGCCAGGCCGCGAAGCTGTGAGCGAAAGTCAGGCGCGCCTGCCTCCGCTTCCGTTCGTGCGAAGCGATTACGCGTAGCGCCGTGGTGAGGTCGGCCGATGGCTTGCGAACCGGCAGGCTGCGGAGGCTTTCCCGCACGCGACGATAATCGTTCACCGTCTCCGCGCAGTCGGGACAGGCATCGACATGCCTCATCATCTCCTGCGCTTCCCTGGGCTCAGCAGCGTCGACCAATGCCGCGATTGCACGATTTGACTTCAAGCACTCCATACGTCAGTCCGCGGGCTGCGGCGTCCACTTCAGACGCGCGCCTTCGTTCGTTGCCGGGTTTAGCCGGACCGTAAGCGCGTGGCGAAGGGCCTCTCTACCACGCATGATTCGGGACTTTACCGTCCCCAGATTGATCTGCAGTATATCGGCGATTTCCTCGTAGGCCAGATCCTCGACATCGCGCAGCACCACCGCCGCCCGAAAAGTCGGGCTCAGGCTTTGCATGGCGTCTTCCAGGATCTGTCGCGCCTCCTCATCCACCGCCGATTGAAATGGCGATGGACCCGTGTCGGAGAGCGTCTCCTGGTAGCTGCGTTCCTCCTCGTCCCGTTCAAGCCCGATTTCCTGCCTACGGTGCCGCGAAAACCAGCGCCGGTGATTGTGCGCCTCATTCACGGCAATGCGGTAGACCCAGGTCTTCAGGCTGCTCTGGCTGCGGAAGGACCCGATGTTCCGGAACACCTTAATAAAGACTTCCTGGACGACATCGTTTGCATCGGCGGGGTCGTTCAGCAGACGGAAGACCAGATTGTAGACTGGCGACTGGTATCGATGGATCAGCGCCTCGTAGGCGTGTTCCTTCCCAGCCCTCAGACCATCCACCAGTTCGAATTCTTCCGATCGCGAATCGAGCGGTAGGTCGCAGGACCCGAAGCAAGTCTCCAGGTGCAGGCCGATGTTTCCCACAGCGCCTCCGACTGCAATTCTATTCCAAATGAGTAGACACCGCGACCCCACCCGAAGTTCCATGGTTCCACAAACCACGACCAAGAAGATCTATGTACTCCCCAGGTCCTACTTGAGAAATTAAGATTAACGATGAAAAAATGAGATACTTTGCCGGTAGACATAACCCACAGCTATGGAATCTGTTGCAAAAGAAAATCGGACCAGCTGATGGCGCATAATTCTTGTGGGCTGTCACTGACGTGAACACGCTGTTCGTTCACAGCGCCCGGCAACTGCTCACGCTCCGTGGCGCCGCCGGACCCCGTCGCGGACTGGCCTTGGCGCAACTGCAAATCATCGATGATGGCGCGATCCTGATCGAGGATGGGGTGATTCTCGAGGTCGGGCCGACCCGACGCCTGGAGAACCTTGGGGCAGCCCGCCGGGCGCAGGAGGTGTGCGCCACCGGGCGGGTGGTGATGCCCGGTTTTGTGGACAGCCACACCCACCTGATCTCCGGCCCGCCCAAGTTGTCCGGCGGCGCGGGCGACGGGGCCACCCATCCGGTGCGTCCGACCGATGCCGCCTACATTCGGGACGTCAGTTCGCGCCGCCTCGCCACGGAAGCCTGCCAGGCCGTCGAGCAGTGTCTCCGGCATGGGACGACCGCGATCGAGGCGAAATCGGGATATGGACTGGACGCCACCGGCGAGTTGAAGATTCTGCGCGCGCTCACCACGGTGGGAGATGGTCCGGTGACGGTGGCGCCGACGTTCTCGGCGGGCAGCACGCCGCCTCCGGAATTTGAGGGCCGCCGGGGGGAGTACATGACGTGGCTGGCCAACGACCTGCTCCCCAGGATTCACAAGCGGGGGTTGGCGCGCTTTGTCACGGCGGCGTGCGATTCGGAGTCCTTCACGGCTGATGAGATCCGGCCGTATCTGGTGGCGGGCAGGGAACTCGGAATGCCGCTGAAGCTGGACCTGGCGCACGAGGGATCGGCCGAAGCCTCGGATCTGCTGGCGGAACTCGCGTTCACGAGCGTGGACCACGTGGAGCACCTGGAGCAGAACGCCGGCCCGGTGCTGGCCGGCAGCGGCGCGGTGGCCGTTCTGACGCCCACCTGGTCATTTTTCAACGGCCGGCGCTACGCCCCGGCGCGCATGCTGATCGAGCTTGGCGTGCCGGTCGCACTGGCGTCGAACTTCAGCCGCGCCTCAAACCCCAGCTCCAACATGCAGACGGTCATCTTCCTGGCCTGCAAGCAGATGGGCCTGACCGTCGCGGAAGCGGTGTCGGCCGCCACCATCAATTCGGCGCACGCGCTACGGTTGGGGCACCGCCTGGGCTCGATCGAACCGGGCAAGCAGGCGGACATTCTGGTGCTCAACGTCGGCGATTACCGCGAACTCGGCTTCGATTTTGGTATCAATCTGGTAGATATGACCATACGAGGCGGAGTCGCGATGACGGGTCAGACGGGAGCGCAATGGCCGCGCGCCTCATAGAGTGCGTCCCGAATTTTTCAGAGGGTCGTGACCGGGGGGTGGTCGACGCCATTCTGGCTTCGCTGGCCGGGGTGCGAGGAGCGAGCCTGCTCGCCCACGAGTCCGATCCGGATCATAACCGCTCCGTGGCGACCCTGGCGGGCGAGCCTCGGGCGGTGTGCGAGGCCGCTTTTCGCGGGATCGCGACGGCGGTGGAGTTGATCCGCCTGCCGGCGCACACCGGCGTCCACCCGCGCATCGGCGCCGCCGACGTCGTGCCGCTGGTTCCGGTGGCGGGGATCTCCCTGGAGCAGTGCGCGACGCTCGCCAGGCAATTGGGCGAACGGGTGTGGCGGGAGTTGGGAGTGCCCGTCTACTTCTATGAAGCAGCGGCGTCGCGCGAGGACCGGAGGCGGCTGGAGAATATCCGTCGCGGCGGCGTCGAGTGGTTGCGGGAGCATATCGGCGAACGGCCCCCTGATGTCGGCGATCGAGCGCTGCATCCGACCGCCGGCGCCACCGTCATCGGGGCGCGCAAGTTCCTGATCGCCTTCAACGTCAACCTGGCCACCGGGGACCTGGCGGTGGCGAAGGCGGTGGCTCGAAAGGTGCGGGAGTCGTCGGGCGGGCTGCGGTGCGTCAAGGCCATCGGCGTGCCGCTTGAATCGCGCGGGCTGGTGCAGGTGTCGATGAATCTCACCGATTTTGAAACCACCGGCATGGCGGAGGCGTTCGAGGCCGTGCGCCGCGAGGCGGCGGCCCTGGGCGCGGACGTGGCGGGAAGCGAGATCATTGGTCTTGTTCCGCGGCGCGCGTGGGAACAGGCCGCCGGGAAGCTGATGGCGGCCGAGAATTATTCCCCGGGCCGGTTGTTGGAAAATCAGATGGAGGCTATGTTGAGCGAGCGTTCGGTGGAGGCGATGCTGGAGCAGATTGCGAGCCCGGCGGATCCGCACGGCGGAGGCAGCGCCGCGGCGTTGACCGGCGCCACCGGGGCCGCGTTGGGACACATGGCGGCCCGCATCGCCAAAGTGAGCGGCGAGCATTTCCTGGCCCACCGGGAGTTTTTCGTCGCCGCGGTGGACCGGGACGCGGCCGCCTTTGAGGCGGCGAGGGAGGGCGGAGGGCAGGACGAGCTTCAGCACGCAGCGCTCGCGCCCACCGAAATCTCAGAACGCGCGCGAGAGCTGGATCGCGACCTGCTGCGGTTGAAGGACGTGGCGCCCGCCAAGGTGCACCCCGCCATCACCACGGCGCTTGCGCTGGCCCGCGCCTCCAGGGCCGGAGGCATCGCGGCGGCGCGCGCCAATCTGGCTCTGATCGAGGACGATGCGTTCCGCAAGCAGGTGGAGGATCGGCTGGATCGCAAGCTGACGCCTTCGGCCTGAACCGGCGCCGTCGCGGTTCGGTTATGATGCCTGTCATGACTCGCGTCGTCTCCTTTCTGGTTGTCCTGCTGTCGTCCGGGCTAATGGCCCAGACCTCCGGCGGACTGGCGGTCCGGCCGTTCCGGGTGGCGATCGCCGGCCTGGCGCATGGCCATGTGGACGGATTCCTGCGGGCCCTTGCGGCCCATTCGAATGTCGAACTGGTGGGCGTAGCCGATCCGGACGCCGCGCTACGGGCCCGCTACGCCGCCAAGTACCGGCTGGACGCCGCGATCCTTTTCGCCGATACGGCCGCCATGCTGGACAAGGTCCAGCCGGAAGCCGTGGCGACGTTCACCAGCACCTTTGAGCACGCCGCGGTGGTGGAGGCGTGCGCCGCGCGTAAGACGCCGGTGATGATGGAGAAGCCGCTGGCGGTGAGCATGGAGCATGCGCGCGCCATCGAACGGGCGGCCAAGCGGTCGGGCATTCCGGTGATTGTGAACTACGAAACCACCTGGTATGCGAGCCACGCGGCCCTTTGGCGATTCATTAAGGAGCAGAAGGCGGGCGGCGAAATCCGGAAGATGGTGGCCATGGACGGCCACGAGGGCCCCAAGGAGATCGGCGTCGGGCCGGAGTTTCTGAGCTGGCTTACCGATCCGGTGAAAAACGGCGCGGGCGCGTTGTTCGACTTCGGCTGCTATGGCGCCAACCTGATGACCTGGCTGATGGATAATCAACGGCCCGTCTCCGTTGTGGCGCTGACCGAGCGGATTAAGCCGGCCATCTATCCGAAGGTGGACGACGAGGCGAATATCCTGGTGGAGTATCCGCGCGCGGTCGGCATCATCCAGGGGTCCTGGAATTGGCCCACCGGACGCAAGGATCTGGAGGTGTACGCCGAACGGGCCTCGGCAATCGCCACTGGCGGCGCGTCGCTGCGCGTGCGGTCGGGCAATCATCCCGAGGAAGCCCGGAAGCCCGAGCCGCTTGAGCCCGATGACCGCGACTCCATCGCTTATCTGATTTCGGTGGTGCGCGGCAGGCGCGACGTCGTGGGGCTGTCCTCGCTTGAGAACAACCTGATCGTCACCGAGATCCTGACGGCGGCGCGCGAATCGGCCCGCACCGGCCGAAAGGTGATGCTGGGCGGCCGCTAGTTCACCAGACCCAGATTCTGCAGCTGCCCAAGCAGTTTCGCCGTGCTGATCGGTTTGACCAAATAGGCGTCACAGGACCCGCGGAACGATTCCATGACGGAGCGGCTGTTGTCGAGCCCGGTGGTCATGATCACCTTGGCGCCCTTCTGCGGCAACACGCCGGCCAGTTCCTCGATCGAACGGATGCGGCGAAGCGCCTCCTGCCCGTCCATTTCGGGCATCAGGATGTCCATGCAGACCAAATCATAACCGGTTCCGCTTTCTCCGGCGGCGCGAAATGCGCTGACGGCCTCGGCACCATTTACGGCGATATGGCATTCGCCGTAACGCGCCAGAAAATTCTGGAGGACGATGCGGCTAGTGAAATCGTCTTCGACAATGAGGGTTTTCATAAGCTTAGTGACCGGGGACTGGCTCCAGGTTCCTCATCGGCGCGGGATGGGTTTTCATGAAGGCTTCGACGCGCCGACGTGGCGGAACCCCTCGTGGATGGTCGCCGCGACGTTGGGGGTCGCGTCGCGGAAGCGTTCGAGAAAGGGGCGCAAGCGTTCGTAGGTTTCCGTCAGAGCCGGAAGCCGCCTTGCGACGCCGTTCAGGTCTCCTTCCGCGCTCATGTTTTCGAGCCGACGCGCCTGCTCACACAACTGGACGCCGCCGGCGCTGGCCGCCGCGCCCTTGATGGAGTGGGCCGTGGTGCGCGCCCTGGGGGCGTCGGAATTTTTCACCGCTTGAGCCAGCGCGGCGATCTGTCCGGGGACCGACTGCAGGAAGCCGGCGACCACCTTGTGCGCCAGGTCCTTGTCGTCCATCAGGCGTTCGAGCAGTCCGGCCTCGTCAAACACCACGTCGGGCGCCGGCGGTGGCGGGGCGGTTTCGGGCGCTGGAACCCGCTCCCGACGGCCGCTCCAGGACTCGATGGCGTGGTTGAGCAACGTGGGTTGGATCGGCTTGGTGAGATAGTCGTTCATGCCGGCGGCGAAGCACTTGTCTCGATCGCCGTCCATGGCGTGGGCGGTCATCGCCAGGATCGGGATCTGGCGGTTCCGCACCGGCGAGTCCGCCCGCCGAATGCGGCGGGTCGCCTCGTACCCATCCATTTCCGGCATCTGGCAATCCATCAGGACCAGTTCGTAGTCCTTTCGCGACAACGCCTCGATCGCCCTCAGCCCGTTCTCCGCCACATCGGCGGAGTATCCGAGGTTGCCCAGGATTCCAAGCGCCACGTCCTGGTTCACCGGATTGTCCTCAACCAGCAAAATGCGCACGCTGGAACGCTCTTCGAGGGAAGTCCGAGCGGCGAGCACGTTTTCCTCCTGGCCGAATCCCGGCGCCGGGCCGAACCCGAGCACCGAGGCCAGGCAACGCCCCAGTTCCCCCTGCTTCACCGGCTTGCTGATGCGGCCCGCAAAGCCGAGAGCGCTCCAATGATCCGCCGTCTCGTTCGAAGCGAACGGCGTCATGACGATTAGCGGAGCGCTGAGCGCCGTGGGGATCTGACGGATCATCCCGGCCAGACCGTCGCCTCGAATTCCGGGCATCTCCAGGTCGATCAAAATCGCGTCGAATTCGTCGCCCACCGCCAGCGTCTCAAGAGCTTCCCTGGCGCTGGGGGCGTCGGCATGTTCGCACCCCCAATAGCGCAGGAAACGGCACAGCAGATCTCGTGTGGCGCCGCAATCGTCCACCACCATCACCCGCTTTCCGGCGAGCGCCAGCGGAGGCGGACGGCTGACAGCCGGCTGCAAGGCAAACGGGATCACGAACCAGAACGTGGAGCCCCGCCCGGGCGCGCTATCGAAACCGACGGCACCGCCCATGACCTCGACCAGGCTGCGGACAATCGAGAGCCCCAGTCCGGTGCCCCCGTAGCGCCGCGCCGTCGAAGCGTCGGCCTGGGAAAACGGCTGGAAGAGCAGGCGCTGCTTGTCGTCCGGGACGCCGACGCCCGTGTCGGCGACCTCGAAGCGGATGGCGCCGCTGTCGGGGGCGTCAAGCGATACGGACATCGTGATCGTCCCGGTTCGAGTGAATTTAACGGCGTTGCCCGCCAGATTCAGCAGGATCTGCCGCAGGCGGCCCGGGTCGCCCCGCAAACTGGTGGCGACGTCGGGATCGATGTAGCAAAGCAACTCGAGACCCTTTTCCTGAGCCTTCACCGCCATCAGGTCGGCCACGCCTTCCACCACCGGGCGCAGGTCGAAGTCCTGCGTTTCGAGCTTGAACTTGCCTGCTTCGAGCTTGGAGAAGTCCAGGATGTCGTTCAGCAGGTTCAGCAGACTGGCGGCGCTGTCGCGAAGGACCTCGGCCCGCTTGCGCTGCAACGCGCTCAGTTCGTCCTCGAGGATCAGCCCCGCCAGTCCGATGACGGCGTTCATCGGCGTGCGGATCTCATGGCTCATGTTGGCCAGGAAGTCGCTTTTGGCCTTGTTGGCCGTCTCGGCCTGCTGCTTGGCCAACTCGAGCTCCGCCGTGCGCTCGGCGATCCGCTGCTCAGTGGTCCCAATGACCTCCTTGAGTTCGGCGTTCAGCGCGTCGCGTTCGTCGAGAGAGAGCTCCATCGACGCGAATGCGCCATGCATCCGTTCCGCCATGGCCGTGAAGTCGTCGCCCAACTGCCGGACCTCCTCCGGCGCCTCGGACCCGAACGGCGGCGGCGCGGCGAAACGCGAGGTGAGCTGAAAATGGCGGGCAAGCTCCATCAGCAGTCGCACCGGCTTGGCGATCCGGCGGGCGACGAGCAACGCGATCACCAGCGAGCCAAAAGCGGCCAGGAACGCCCAGATGCCGGTGGTGAGGCAATAGGCGCGCACCCGTGCGAGCACGGCGTCCATTGGGCGTTCGACCTGTACGGTCCAGCCGGTGGAGGCGAGCTTCGCCGATCCCGCCAGGACGGAATCGAAGTGCGCGGCGTTACCGGGGTCAGGCGATCGCGGGACAGACGTCGGTCCCCGGGGTTGCGCGGTCCCGGCGCTGCTGTAGACCGTTCGGCCGCCGCGGCCGATCACGGCCAGCGTCAACTCGTTGGCGCCCGGCTCCCCGGCGAAGGTTTCGAGGCCAGCCAGCTTGAACCAGCCCTCGACGAATTCGCTGGCTTCGCCGTCCGGGCCCCGAATCCGAACGGCGATCGAGACGGCGGATGGGACTCCGGGCGTCAGGTTGGACGGGATCTCCGACAAATAGGGCCGGCCGGCCGTGAGCGCGGCCCGGAACCCCGGTCCTTCCGCGACGCCCTGGGACTTTGCGCCGTCTGGACCGGCGGTGAAGACGGTGAGAAGATCCGGATCGAGTTGCCGGGTTCGCGCGAGTGCGGCGGCGAGGCTGGGACCGCTGGGGCCAGTCTGCCCTTCGAGTTCGCGCGCCAGAACGGCCATGGCTGCCACGTGCGTTCCGATGCGGGAGTCCGCCACGCTTGCCGCCTCGGTGGCCAGTCGCCGCACCTGGTAGCGGGCCTGTTCGATCTCCGCGGCCTCGTATTTACGCATGTGGAGGATGCTCAACGCGACAAACGCCACCGCTGACATGCTGACGCCCGTGTTGAGGAGGGCCGCGGCGAGCGTAATCCTCCGGTGCGTCCGCGACGCCGCCGGCTCGGATCCCACCGGAGCCAGCATGAATAGCACCTGGGCGCAGAAACTCGCCGACACGGAAATCGCCGCGCAGCCGAGTCCGGCCACCCAGGGAACGGATTCGCCGGCGGCCAGTCGGGGCAGTATCCATAGCGGAGCTCCCACCGCGCACCAGAACGCGACCGACGCGAGCGGAGGCCTCCAGTTTCGTCCGATCAGCCAGCCGACCGCGAGACCTTCCAGCATCATCGACGCGCCTTGCAGCGGGTGTCCGAGCAATGCTGGAGGAACGCCGGCGAGCGCTCCGGCCAGGGCTCCGGCGAGGGGTCCGAGGGCAAGGGCGGCGTACTGATAGAACACCGCGCCCAGGTACACGTGCGTGTCGAGGAGTTGCGGAGCGAGGAAATTGGCGACGGCGGCCGCCAGGCCCGCGCCCAAGCCGACGATTGCTTGGGCTCGGGGATCGTGCTGACGCAGACGATCGCGAACCTGGCTCGCCAGACGGGCGCCGCGACTCAAGGAGAACTCCGGACCTTCGGGCGGTAGATGACGGCGCGCACGTGGCGCTCCGAGTCAAAGGGGGAGTCGGGACCGCTCAGCGACTCCATGGCGCCGATAAACAGGTATCCTCCGCGCTCGAGCGAACGCTCGATCCGGCGGAACAGGTTCGCGCGGTCCTGGTCCGTGAAATAGATCGCCACGTTCCGGCAGAACACGATGTCGAACCTGCCGAGCGCGGAGAAGTCGTTCATCAGGTTGGCGTGTCGAAACGACGCGAGGCCGCGAATCTCGTCCGCGATCTGCCAGTTGTCGTCGCGGCGGATGAAATAGCGATCGCGCAGGTTGGGCGGCATCCCGCGCGCCATTTCGACCGAGGAGTACACGCCGCGGCTAGCCCTCTGGACGGCCTGGTCGGAGATGTCGGTGCCGAGCAACCGGATGTTGTACTTCACCGGGTTCCCCAGCAGCTCCTTGAGCACGATCCCGATCGTGTAAATTTCCTGCCCGGTTGAGCAGGCGGCGCTCCAGATGCGGATGGGCGCGTTGGAGTTGGCGCGGGTCCTCCGGTCGATCAGGTCCGGAATCACTTTGTGCCGCAGGGCGTCGAAGGGCGCGGTGTCTCGAAAAAACAGCGTCTCGTTGGTGGTGATCGAGTCGATGATGCGGCGGTTCAGGGCGCCGCTCGCATCGGTCCGCGCCCGCGCGATCAACTGACCGTAACTCGGCAGCCGCAACTCGTCGACGATGTGGGCGAGGCGGCCTTCGATCAGGTACCCTTTGCTCTGATCGAGACTGACGGCGCAGATCGAATAGACGTAGTCGGAAACCGCCTTGAGTTCTGTAGGGTTCAGCCGGATCACGGATACGCCTCGCGCACCGCTCGGACGATGGCTTCACCCATCCGGTCGAGCGGCAGTACGGTGTCGACTACGCCGGCCGCAATCGCCTCCTTGGGCATGCCGAAGACGACGCAGCTGGCCTCGTCCTGGGCTAGTGCGACGCAACCGCTGCGCTTGAGCATCTTGAGTCCGGCCGTTCCATCGTTTCCCATCCCGGTCAGAATCGCCGCCACCGAGCGCCCTGGAAAGTTGAGCGCGGCGGAACGGAACAGGTAGTCCACCGCCGGACGGCAGTTGTTTTCCGGCGGGTCGCTGGTGATCTGAATCAGAATCTCGCCCTTGGGTCCGGCGACGAGTTTCATGTGTTTTCCGCCCGGGGCGATGTAGACGCAGTTGGCGGCCGCCGCCTCACCGGCCGGCGCCTCCACCACGCGGAGCGCGCACTTTGCCGCCAGGCTCGCCGCCAGCGGCTCGGTGAACATCGGGGGCATATGCTGGACGACGAACACGGGCGCTCCCAGATCCCGCGGCAGCGCCGGCAGGACTCGGGCAAGCGCGGCCGGACCGCCGGTGGATACGCCGATCAGCACCAGCGGCGGCGCCGTCTTCGTCAATGACCGGGCGGCTCGGGGTGAGCCCGACGCTGGTGCGATCTGCGCGACCGGAGCGGCCGGCGCGGTTGATTGTGGACGCTGTCCCCGTGTCAGAATGGACCGGATCTCGTGGCGCCGTTCGAAGGCTCGGACCATGGGCGCCAGCGTCTGACGCAGCAAGGCCAGGTTCTCTTCCGGCGTGCCGCCATCGGGTTTGGTGATGAAGTCGAAGGCGCCGGATTCGAGCGCTCTCACGGTGAGTTGTCCGCCGCGCACCGTGACCGCGCTCAACACGATCACGCCGCAGGTCAAACCAGAGGGTTTCATGGCTTCGAGCACCTCGATGCCGTTCATCTCCGGCATCTCGATGTCGAGCGTCACCAGGTCCGGCTTGAGCGCCGCCATGCGCGCGAGCGCCAGCCGTCCGTTGGCCGCCGTCCCGATGACGTCGACCCCCGGAATGCCCGCCAGCGCGTCCGCGACAATGCGCCGGAACACCGCTGTGTCGTCCACCACCAGCACCCTGATTCCCATACCGTTGTCCCGCCCCGGCCGGAGCGCGGCGCTCCCCTTCCCTCAATCCAAAGTCGACAAAATCCGGGCGGCGTCGATTAGCGCAATCACTTTTCCTCCCGCCCGGCAGACACCCTTCAAATGGCGCGCCTGCTGGGGCGGGACATTGGCTGGCGGCGCCTGCCAATCCGCTTTGCCAACTTCCACGACCTCCCCGCCGCGGTCCACCAGGAATCCGATGAATTCGCCCTTGTCTTCAATAATGAAGACCCGGCTTTCGGGCCCTGGCTCGGCCTTGGCGAACCCCAGCTTCAAGCCGATGTCGAGGATCGTGACGATGCGGCCCCGCAGATTCACAATGCCCGCCACCTCGGGAGGGCCGTTCCGCACCTGCGTCACGGCCCCGACCCGGATCACTTCCTGCACTCCGGCGGCGTCCAGCCCGCACAACGCGTCCCGCACGTAGAACGTCGCCAACAGGACGCTTTCCTCGATTCGTTCCGCTACGCTTCGTGACATATCGGCGCCTCGGCGATGCTCACACGCGGAAGCGGGAGATGGCGCTCTGCAACTGGCTGGCCGTGCGGGTCAGATCGCTCGCGCTTGCGTGCACCTGTTCGCTGCTGGCCGCCATGTCACTTGCCGTCTGGTCCACCGAGGCGATCTCCCGGGCAATTTCCTGCGACGCTTGGGAACTCTGCGACACCCTGCTGTTGGCGTCTCCCACGCCCGTGGATGCCTCCGCGATATTGCGCGCGATGTCCTTGGTGACGGTAGCCTGCTCCTCGATGGCGGCCGCGATCGAGGACACGATGTCGCGGACGTCGTGAATCACCGCCGAGACCTTCTCGATTTCGCCGATGCCGCCGCTGGTGGACGCCTGCACTCCCCCGATGCGGCCCTTGATGTCCTCGGTGGCCGCCGCGGTCTGCTGGGCGAGTTCCTTGATCTCGTTGGCGACCACCGCGAAGCCCTTGCCCGCCGCTCCGGCGCGCGCCGCTTCGATGGTGGCGTTCAAGGCCAGCAGGTTGGTCTGCGACGAGATCTCGGTGATGGTCTCGGTGACCTTGCCGATCTCGCGCGCCGCCGATCCGAGTTGGTTCATCTGTTCGGTGATGCGCGCCGCCTGACGGGTCGCTTCCTCGGTGATCCGCCGGGCCTTTTCGGCGTTCCGGGCGATCTCATCGATGGTGGCGGTCATCTGATCCGTGGCGGAGGAGACGTTGGCGAGGTTGGCCGCCGTCTGTTCCATGCCGGCCGCCACCGAGGTCACCGTGGTGCTCATCTCCTCGGCCGCCGCGGCCACGGAATGGGCCTTGTCGGAGGCGTCGCGCGAACCCGCCGTCATCGTTCCGGCGCTTGCCGACAACTCGGCCGATGACGATGAAAGGACCTCGACGCCTCCGCCGATCTCCTTCACCATGTTCCGCATGCTGTCGATTACCTGCTGCTTGGCCCGCGCCAGCATCCCGATTTCGTCGCCGCGAGCGCGGAACGTCGCCGGCGCGTCCTTGGAAAGGTCTCCGCCGGCAATCTCGGCCAGGTGCCCGACGGCGGCCGTCAAGGGGACGGAGATGCTCCGGTTCACCCACACCGACACCACCACTCCTACGATCAGCGCGATGACCAGACCCACGAGACTCACCGTCCGACTCCACGAAACGGCGCTGATGATGCTGTTCGCGGCGGTTTCGCCACCGGACTTGTTGTAGGCGACCTCGGCGTTGGTAGCCTCGAAGAACTTGTCGTACAGCGGCCTCAACCGGCGCTCCAGATAGTCATACGCCTCATTCCGGCGTCCTGCCTGGTCCAGCCGCATCACCTCGTTGAAGGCTTCCACATACGGGTCTCTGGCCGCTTTGATCTTGTCGAATAAGCGCCGGTCCTCTGGGGTGAGAGCCGTCTTTTCATAGTCACGCATAAGGTCGGAGATCTTGGTCTGAACTTCACGGATCTCCGTCTCGTTGTGCGCCCGGATCG
Organism: Acidobacteriota bacterium; assembly: GCA_018268715.1. GTDB lineage: Bacteria > Acidobacteriota > Terriglobia > Bryobacterales > Bryobacteraceae > TMP-7. Next base: position 684,228 of record JAFDVZ010000002.1, read on the forward strand.
TGCTGTCATGGGTGTTCAATCGCTCGACGAGCAGGCCATACCGTTTGACGGCGTTCATTTCGATCTGGCAAATCAGGTATTGCCCGGGCAGCGAGTCTTCGGTAATACGCCGGCTTTCGCGGCTGAGGTTCTGAGACTGGATGAGGTTCATCACCCCCAGCGTCAATAGCAGCAGCATCATGGAGCCGAACCCGGCCCAAATCTTCGTAGCAATCTTCCAGTTCTGCATGATCTCTCCTCGTCCCCGCCACGGCGGGCAACCGACACGCCGGGCCTGGGCGTTGCCGCGGCCGACCCGTACGATCTCTGTGTTTGTTGCTTTTTCCCCAACCGGGTTTAGTGAGTTCCGGTCAGTTTGCGAATGCTCTCCACCAGGTCGTCCTGGTTCAGCTTGATCTGGTATTCGGTGACGCCCGCGGCCATGCCACGAGCGATCTCGTCTTCGCCCGCAAGCGAGGTCAAGGCGATGATCGGCAGGTGGGCAAAGCGGGAGTCGGCGCGGATGCGACGCGTCAACCCAAGGCCATCCAACCGCGGCATCTCGACGTCGGTCGCCACCACGGAAATCTCGCCGGCGTGATTCTCAAGCTTCTGCCAGGCGGCTTCGCCGTCCTCGGCGTCCACCACCTTGTAGCCCACCGCCTCGATCAACCGACGGACCTGATTGCGGAAGAAGTCGGAATCCTCGGCCACCAAAACGGTCGTCGGCCGGGCCGTCGCCGCTCCGCCGGGCGTCGCCTCGACGGGTTGCGGAGACGGAGCGGCCGGCATCCAATCAGCCGCCAGTTCCGGCAGATCCAACAGCAGCACGGTACGCCCGCCCAGCACGGCCGATCCTCCGACTCCGTTCTGGCGGAGCGTCGTCTGATCGATCTCCGCCCGCGTCTCCACCATGTCCAGCGGTTCGGCGGCGAGCAGCCCCAGTTGGCGTCCCGCAATCTCAAAGACGATCACCACCCAGTGCTGGCTGTCGGTCAACTCTCCAACGCGCGCCGCGTCGGCCAGCGTGACCAGCGGGAGACTCGCTCCCCGGTATTGCATCGTGCGTCGGCCGCCCAGCGTCTCCACCTGCGACGGCTCGACCCGTTCGACGCGCGAGACCAATTGAATTGGCAGCGCGCAGGTTTCCGACGGCGTGTTCTGAAACAGCAGCAACGAGTGGCTCTCGGCGGTCACCCCAGCCTCGGAGGCCTCGCCCGCCAGCCTTTCCGCCGCCGCGGCGCTCAGGCCAGCCCGGGCTGCGATTCCCGCGATATCCAGAATCACCGCCACGCGTCCGTCGCCCAGAATGGTGGCGCCGGCGTACTCGCGCAACGCCTTCAGGTGCCGGCCGAGCGGTTTGACGACGATTTCCACCGTGTCGTGGAGAGCTTCCACCACGAGGCCATATTCGAACGCTCCGGTATCCACCAACACGACGCTCAACGCCTGGCCGGCCGGCCGTTGGGCGCCAGGGTCGAGAATGCTCGCCAGATACACCAGCGGAACCAGACGGTCACGGAGAATCAGCACTTCCGCGTCCCCGGCCCGGTCGATTCGCTGCGCCCGGTCGGCTTCGCGGATCCGGATCAATTCGCGCACGTTCACCTGAGGGATCGCAAAGCGATCTCCGCCATCGGAGACCAGCAGTGACGGGATGATCGCCAAGGTCAGCGGCAGCTTGATGCGGAACGAGGTTCCATGTCCGGCGAGCGAGTCGATTTCGATCTTTCCACCCAACCGGTCCAGGTTGGTCTTGACCACGTCCATGCCGACGCCGCGGCCCGAAACGTCGCTCACCTTCTCCGCCGTGGAGACGCCGGGCATGAAGATGAGGCCCATCTTCTCCCGGTCCGTCATCGCCTCGGCCTGCTCGCGGGTCACTAACCCCTTTTCGATCGAGGCGGCCGCCACTTTGGCGGGGTCGAGACCCTTGCCGTCGTCGGAGATCTCGATCACCACCTGGCCGGCCTGGTGCGACGCCCCCAAGGTTACCTTGCCCTGCCGGGGCTTGCCGGCGGCGGAGCGCGCCTCCGGGGACTCGATCCCGTGGTCCACCGCGTTGCGGACCATGTGGGTTAACGGGTCGCTGAGCCCCTCGAGGATCGACTTGTCGATTTCCACCGACTCGCCGTCGGTCCTAAGCTCCACTTCCTTGCCCAGGTTCCGCGCGAGGTCCCGCACTAGTCGCGGGAACTTGGCGAAGAGGGTTCCGACGGGCTGCATGCGGGTCTGCGTGACCACGTCCTGCAACTCCGAGGTGACCATATTGATGCGCTGGGCGCTGCCTCGGATGCGGCGCTCGTCCTGACGCGAAAGAGATTCGTTCAACTGGTTCCGGCTCAGAACCAGTTCGCCGGCGAGGGTCATCAACGCGTCGAGCAGCGTCACGTTGATCCGGATGGTCTGGTCCGCAGCCGGATGCGCGGACGCGTGCGCTGGGGCGGTCGCGTCGCCGCGGGAGACCGAAGGCGCCGGTTCGGAGGCGCGCGGTTCCGCCGGATGCGCTTCAATTGGGGGCGCTTCGACGGCGGGCGTCTCCCCGGCGGCCGGTTCCGCTTCGGGCGGCGTCTGGGAGATCGGGTGGATGGCGCCGTTCTTTTCGATCAAGCGGATACGGTCGGGCGAGATGTCGACCAGTTGGCCGATCAGATCGGGTTCGAGGGCCGTTGCGTAGAGCACCTCGAACGTCAACTCGTTGGAGGGTTCGTCCTCGAGTGTGCCGGCCGATTGCAGGTCGAACCTCGTCTCGAGAATCGTGCCGCAGGAAATCAGGCTCCGAAGAACCTCGAGCGGGGTCCGGTCCCTGCGCTGGATGTCATGGATCAGGTCGTATTCGAGCAGGTAGATGCACTTGCCGCCGCGGCGGGCCTGCCCCAGGTCAAACTCGGAGATGCGGATCAGCCGCCCCTGCTCGGGCACCGGCAGTTCGACGGCGCGCTCGAGCGAGGCCTTGCCCGCTTCGGGAAGATGGTTGCTGGCGAGTCCGGTCAGCGCGCGGAGGAAATCCTCGATGTCGACCCCGTTGCTTTCCTGCCAGTTGTCCACCAGTTCCCGCAGTTTGTCAAAGGCGAGCAGGAGGATGCTGATGGATTCCGGCGCCGGCACGATCTGCCGCGAACGGATCATGTCGAGGATGTTCTCGGTCTTGTGGGCGAGCTGACGGATCGTATTGAGGCCGAAAAATCCCGCGCCGCCCTTGATGGAGTGCGCCGCGCGGAACACACGGTTGACAAGCTCCTCGTTGATCCGGGCGCCAGCCTGTTCGATCGCCAGCAGGTCCGCCTCGATCGTCGCCAGATGCTCCCTGCATTCGGCGAGGTACTCTTGAACGAGTCCGTCGTCCACGTTCGGTGCGCTCATAGAGGCTGGCTCTACTCCCCGGAAACCTGAAAGTGCTGGTGAATGCGCATGGCGCGGAACAACTCGAGGATGTCCTGAGAGGCGTGGATCACCTCCAGACGCCCGCCCAGCTTCACGAGCGAATTGTGCGCGGCGATCAGCAGCCCGATTCCGCTCGAGTCCATCATCTCGACCCGCGACAGATCCACCACCAGCTCACGCACGCCTTCCGCCAGCACGCCGCGCATGGTCGACCGCAGCCCCGGCACCGTGCCCGCCACTACGTCGCCCTCGGGCTGCATGACAGCCCTGTTATCGTTTTTCGTGATTGCCTGTTCCGCCATCGGTATCCCCCGCTGTCCACCGTCTCACCAGAATGATCGCGTTCCCCGCGGCGCTGAAGCGGACGCGAGTCGCATATTCCCTATAGATACTCATTCCTCTGCCCGACTCCGCGTCGAGCGGCGCCTCACGCGTCCGCGCCTTACGCCAGTCGAAGCCGCATCCCTCATCGGCGACCGATACGATCACCCGTCGCGCATCCATCCGCATCCGGCAGGTGACTCGCTTGTCCGGATCGCAGCCGCAGCCGTGCAGCACCGCGTTGTTCAGAGCCTCGCGCAGCAACAACTCCGTCTCGAAGCGCCGGAACCCCGGCGCCTGACGGCGGAGTTGATGCAGCAGGCCTTCAACGGCGCTCCACTTGGCCGGAATCCGAAGCCGCAACTCGAAGCCCGCCCTGATCACGGAAGCGCCTCCACCGCCAACAGCAGCCAGTCGTCGTCACAACCGGATCTCCCGGAGAGGATTCCGGCCACGATATCTCCCACCGCCGCTCCCAGCGGCGCCGGCCGGGCGTTGACGCAGGCTTGCACCAATTCCTCCAGGCCCTCTCGCCGGCTCGCGCCGGCCGACTTCTCAATCAGACCGTCGCTGTACAAATAGAGGCGATCCCCAGGCGATACTCTCAGGTCTTTGCGCTGTAGGACCACGGAGTGGAACACGCCCAGCGGTTCGCTGTCCATCTCCACCTTCTCGGCCACGCCGGCGGCGCTCACGCGAATCAAGGGAGGGTGCCCCGCGCTGACTACTGAAAGCTGACGCGTGCGACGGTTCAGCCGGGCGTAGCAGGCGGTCAGATACTGTTCCTCGCCGAGAATCTGGCGCATCACCGAATCGATGCCGCGCATGGTGTCTTCCGGCGAATAGAGGGGGCCCGAGTACTGCCGGAGCATCGCCTTGATTCCAGAGGTCAGAAACGCCGCGCTGACGCCATGGCCGCTGACGTCGGCTACGAAGTAGCCGAACACGTCCCGATCGATCTGGAAGACGTCGTAGAAGTCGCCTCCCGCTTCCTCGAGCGGCTCGTAATAGACGGCAAAGGAGGCGGCGGGAAGGTCCTCGGGGTTCACCAGGATTGACTTCTGCGCGTTCCGCAAACGATCGAGCCGGATTCGATTCGCCTCGACCAGCAGCCGGTTGTTTTCCCGGATGCGGAGGTGAACGCGGACGCGGGCCAACACCTCCTCGCCGTGGACCGGCTTGGAAATGTAGTCGACGCCGCCGATTTTCAGGCCGTTGACCTTGTTGTTGACGTCATCGAGGGCCGAAAGGAAGATGATCGGGATTTCCGATGTGGCGGCGCCGGACTTCAGCCGAGCGCACGTCTCAAAGCCGGACTCGCCAGGCATCAGCACGTCGAGCAGGACCAGGTCGGGCTGCTCGGTCAGGCAGAGGGCGCGCGCCGAAGGCCCATCGTAGGCGACCAGCGTCCGAAACCCCTCCGCGCTGAGCACGTTCTGCACGAGCTCCGCGTTCAACGGCACATCGTCCACCACAAGAATCGTAGGAACAGCCATGGTTCTGATTCAGCTCTGGACCGAGGCGCTAGTGGCGTGACAGCCGGGAAACCGAACTGGGGGGAGTCGCCCGAAGTAACAGTTCAAAATTCACTACAGGTAGGATCGGCCGGAAGCGTCTGAGATTTGAGATAAGCTGTGCGAACGTAAGGGCCAGATTTACCCGATGGGAGCTCCCCCCGGAGGGTTCTGCGGCGCCAATGTAGCCAGCTAGTCCTGGTCCTGACGCAGCGTGGCGAGCCAGGTCTTGATGGCCAAGCCTCCCAGCAGGACCCACACCGCCAACTGGAGCGGTCCTTCGAGCGTGAACGCCGCAAGCAACGCGAGCACCACATAGGCGGCCATGGCCAGGTAGAAGCGGTTCGTCATGGGATCCAATCAGCGGGACGGGAGATTGTAGTAGAACACCAACCGCAGCCGGATCACGTCGCCGCGAAACAGGGCGGGCAGCGGCGGGAACGGGTTGGAGGCGCTGATGGCGGCCACTGCGGCGCGGTCGAGCGCCTGGGTTCCCGAAGGCGTCTCGATGATCAGTTTCGGCACCGAACCGGCTTTGTCGATCGAAAACAGCAGCACGGCCCGGCCGCGCAGGCCCATGCGGGCGCTTTCGGGCCACACGGCGAACCAGTTGCGGCGCACGGCGGTGATCACTTGCGTCAAATAAGGCTTGAAATCGACGCCCATTGGGTCACTTTGCAGCTCTAAAGTGCTCGATTGGCGCCCTTGTGAGCCCGCGCGACCGGGTAATTGGCCCATGCCGCCGTCGATATCGGCGCCGGAATCACCGACGGTGAGGTCGCCGGGACCGGGCCGGGCGGCGTTCCGAATAGCCTCCTGCACGCCGGATTTGGGAACGTCGATGCGGCCCGTTCCGGTGGCGCGGCCGGTGTAAACGCCGGGCGTTTCGAAGGCCAGCTTCGGCTTCTCCTCGGCGGCCTTGGGTGGCGGGGGCGGAGCGGGCGGCGGAGGCGTGGCCGCCGTGCCCAGGCTGGGAGGCGGCGCTTGAGCCACCTTGACCTGTGGCGCCTCGATGACGGGCTGCGGCGGAGGGGCCGGCGCGGACCGTCCCATTGCCGAAGGCGGCGGCGATGAGAGCTTCGGAGTGGGCCGGACGTCCGGTTTCGCGATCAGGTTTTCGAGCCGTATCTCCTTGGCCACCTTGGTCTTGTTGGGCTCAAGCTGGGTCAGGATGTCGCGTGGGGTGAGGAGCGTGACGGCCTTACGTACATCCACCGTGTCCTCAGGCTTAGGCGGCGAGGGTGGAGGCAGATAGTGGGCAATGGCGAAGGCTCCTAGCACAAGCACGACGTGTACGATGGCTGAGCCGACGGCGGCCTCGGTCCAGCGCTTGCCGCGGCCTTCGTCCTCCCATCCCGGCAGCAGATGCAGTTCGGGCTCGGTGGGCGGGGCGGGAGGAGCCTGAACGTTCATGTATCGTTAAAAAGACGCCGGTGGAGGCCCCGAGGTTGCCGGGCTAAGCGACCCCCATCGACTGGGCGACCACGCGCGCGTGCGCCTCTATTTTATCCAGGATCTCGAGCGCCACTTCCAGCGCCCGCCGCGCGTCCTCGCCCGTAACCTCAGGCGCGGACCGGGTTTGGACCGCTTGCACAAACGAAGCCAGTTCCAGTTTCAGGGGCTCGTCCTTGGCGACGTCGACGGCGTGGAAGCCGATCTGGTGTTCGGGCGACACTTCGAAGGCGGCCAGATCCTGGCGGGCGTAGTCGAGCGACAGGTACTGCCGTGGCTGGAACAGGCGGATCTTGCGGATGCGCTCGGTGGAGACGCGGCTGGCGGTGAGGTTCGCCACGCAGCCGCCAGGGAAGGCGAGGCGGACGTTGGCGATATCCACCTTCTGGGACAGTATCGAAATGCCGGCCGCGCGAATCTCCTCGGGCATGCGGCCGGTGAGGGTGAGCACGACGTCCAGGTCGTGGATCATCAGATCGAGCACCACGTCGACGTCCAGGCTGCGGGGGCTGAACAGGCTCATGCGGTGGATCTCGAAGAACAGCGGGTTGCGCACGATCTTGCGCAGCGCCGCCACGGCCGGGTTGAAGCGCTCCAGATGGCCGACCTGCAGGATGCGCCCGTGGCGCGAGGCGGCGGCGATCAGGCGATCCGCCGAGGCGAGATCCGGCGCGATCGGCTTCTCCACCAGTACGTCGACGCCCTGCTCGAAGAGCGCGCAGCCGATGGCGGCGTGGGTCAGGGTGGGCGTGGCCACGACGGCCGCGTCCACCTTGCCGGCCAGCTCGGCCGGGGTGGCGACCGCCTCGCATTCATAGGTTGCGGCGGCTTCCGCGGCGCGGGCGGGATCGGCGTCCACCACGGCTGCGAGCGTCGCGCCCTCCAGGCCGCGAAGCACCCGTAAGTGATTGCGGCCGAACGACCCGGTGCCGATGACTGCGATTCGAACGGTCTCCATGTTGCAGTTCGATTATACCCACCGGGGGAGGGCGCGCCCGGGCTCCAAGCGTGTACAGTGAGTCTTATGTGGAGGCGGCTGGCGGCTGGAATCGCGCTCGTGTTGTGCCTGATCGCGCTGTCGATCGCCGCGCGCCGACGCTCGGATCCGCTCGCGGATTTCCCCCGCACCGTGCTGTGGGCCTGGGAGCGGCCGGAAGACCTGCGCTTCATCCGGCCGGGGACGGCGGGAATTGCGTTTCTCGCCCGTACGGTCTGGCTCGAGCCGGGGCGGGTGACGTCGAAGCCCCGGCTGCAACCTCTGCGCTACCCTCCCGGCACGCCGCTGATGGCGGTGGTGCGTTTCGAATCGCGCGGCCAGGGTCTGCCGCCGCGCGCCGACGCCATCCGAGAGTTGCGGGCGGCTGCGGCGATTCCGGACGTGCGGGCGCTACAGATCGATTTCGACGCCCGGCAGTCGGAACGGCGGTGGTACGGTGCACTGCTTGAGGAGGCGCGGGGGGCGCTGCCGAAAGCGCTGCCGCTGACGATGACGGCGCTTGCCTCCTGGTGCGAGCAGGACGGCTGGATCCGCGACCTGCCCGTAGCCGATGCGACGCCGATGCTGTTCCGCATGGGACCGGGCGAGCGGGCCCCGACGCGCGACTTTGCGGTCTCGCGGTGCCGGTCGAGCGTCGGCGTGTCGATGGACGAGCTGCCCGCGACGGTCCCGGGCGGACGCCGGCTGTACTTTTTCGACCCTCGCCCCTGGACCCAGGATTCGTATCGCGCCGCCGTGGCGCAAGCAAGGAGATGGCAATAATAATGAGGATATTCACCGGACTGGCGGCCACGGCCGTGCTCGCGGTGCTGACGCTTCCCACCGATCTCGACAGTTGCTCGATCGCGCCTCCAGAGCCGGTGTTCGCCACTACGGAACGGCCGGCGGCGACGGCGGCGGAGTTCCGGGCCGGCGAAATCGGGGTGATCCAGCCGACGTTCCGTCGCCGATACCTGGTGGCCGCGTACCGGACGCTCACCGGCGCGCCCGTTTCAGAGAAGGAGGCGGCGTGGATGCTGCCTTCCGCCTCCACGGCCACGACGGATTCAGCCGCGCCCGCGAAGTCGCCGGACGAGGCCTGGGCGGAGGCGCGCAAGGGCGTTGCCGGCCTGGCTGCCGCCGCCTACATCGACTCCTATAAATCGGCGAAAAGCGGAGGGGAAGTCGTCTACTTCCGCAATTGTATGGATGCGGCCTTCGACACGGCTCGCCAGACCTTGGCGGCGCGCATCGCCAAATGGGGCGCCACGAGCGCCAACGTCCGCGACTGGACCGCCGCCCAGGACACGGTTTTCTCAAACTGCAGCGGCGAGAAGGTGGCGATTCCGGCGCCCGCGCCCGCCGGCGCCGACCCGCTGCTGGCCGCCGACCGGCGCTACCAGATCGCGGCCGCCTACTTTTACGCCTGTGACTGGCGGAAGGCTCGGGAAGCCTTCACCGCCATCGCCGCCGAGCGCGATTCGCCGTGGCGCAACATCGCGCCCTACCTGATCGCCCGCACCTATGTCCGCGAGGCCAGCCTGGACGTGAAACCGGCCGCGCTCGCCGAAGCCGAGTCGCGGTTCCAGGCGATCGCCAACGATCGCGCCCGCCCTGAACTGCGGGAGGCGAGCCTGCGGATGGTCGACTACGTTCGCACGCGGCGCGATCCGGCCAAGCGGATCGCAGAACTCGGGGCGGCGCTCGGGCAGGCGAGCAAGACCGACGAGCAGACCCTGACCGACTACACCTATTTATTAGCCCGGCTGCCGGGCGGTGATGGGAAGGACTGGAAGCCCGCTGGCGCGGGAGACATGGCCGATTGGATCCAGGCGTTTGAAAGCTCGTCTCCCTCCGCCGGGGCCTATGCCGCCCGGCGCTGGAAGGAGTCGCGCAGTCCGGCGTGGCTGATCGCGGCGCTGGCGCTGCCGAGTGAACCGGGTGTGACGGCGGAACTGGTGCAGGCGGCGAGGGCCATCCGTCCCGGTTCGCCCGCGCTCGATTCGGCCGCCTACTTCGGCATCCAGGCCGAAATCAGGGCGCATCACCCGGATGCTGCGCGCGGTTGGGCGGATCAGATGCTGGCCCGCAAGCTGTCCAACTCGACGCGCAACCGGATGCTGGCTTTGCGGATGGCGACGGCTCGCGATACGGCCGAATTCCTGAAGTTCGCGCCTCGGACGCCCGAGGCCCGGCTACAGAGCTTTGACGGTCATGAGGAGGATATCGAAGCGCCGCCCGTGCCGACCGGCGTCGCTCCCATCCTCGACGACGACGCGATGGAGGCGTTCAACCACCAGGCGCCGCTCGCGCTGTGGGTGGAGGCAGCGTCGAGCGCAAGCCTTCCCTCCCACGTGCAACTGCGGGTCGCGCGGGCGGGCTTTGTGCGGGCGACCGTGCTGAACCGCGGCGTCGAGGCGAAGCAATTGCTCCAACGCGTGGTCCAACTGGACCCGAAGGCGGCCGATCTGGCAAAGGACTACCTGGCCGCCGCCGGACCCGACGCCGCGCGGTTTGCGGCGTTGATGATCGTGCTGCGCGACTACCGGTTCGACCCGTTCCTTTCACAGGTCCTCAAGGACAGCGAGCCCGAGAACCCGGGTGGCCGTGGCGAGTGGGGCTTCTCGCCCGCCGAGAAATCCGACGACGCCGCGAAGCTTCCGCCGACCTACCTGAGCCCCGCGCAACGGGCCGCCGCCGAGGCCGAGCAAAAGCAATTGGCGGAGACAGCGCCCGCCGCCGCTACCTATCTGGCCGTGCAGATGGTCGCCTTTGCGCAGGCGCATCCGGATGACCCGCGGGTTCCGGAGTCGCTCTACCGGGCCGTGCGCGCCACCCGGTTCGGATCGAAGGACGACAACACGGGCAAGTACTCGCGCCAGGCCTTCGACATCCTGCACCGGAGGTTCCCGAAGTCGGAGTGGACGGCGAAGACGCCCTACTGGTACCAGTGACGCCCGGTTGCTGGCCGCGTCGGCTTTAGCGAACGGTTCGTCGTGCATGACAGGGATGGTCCCGGGACCGGCCACCGGCACGTCGAACAGAAGGTGCTTGCGCCAGGTCTTCGACATTCTGCGCGGGAGGTTCCCGAAGTCGGAGTGAACGGCGAAGACGCCCTACTGGCGCCAGTGAGGCCAGTTACTCTTCGGGCTTATAGCCGATGATGGCGACGCCGGCCGCGTTGGCTTGGGCGAACAGTTCGTCGCGATCGAGAAACAGGGTGCGGCCGGCGTCCACGGCCATGGCGGTGGCGCCCACTTCGCGCATCACGCGGATGGTCTCGGGACCGGCCACCGGCACGTCGAACAGCAGGTGCTTGCGGCGCTTGGACACCTTCACCAGGCGCAGCGGGCGCCCGTTGACGAGCGACGCGGCGCGGCGCAACATCGCGTCGGTGCCCTCCATGGCCTCCACCGCCACGCAGGCGCGATCGGCCACCGCGACGCTCTGGCCGATGTCGAAACCGGCCAGCGCGTTGGCGATGCGGCGGCCGTAGCCGATGTCGCGCAGTTCGTCGTCTTCCGGTTTGCGGCGCGTCAGCACGCCTTCGCCCGCCAGCAACCCGCGCAGCAGCAGCGTCGATTCCACCAGCCGGATCCCCTCATCCTCCAGAATTTTCACCACGCCGAAAATCAGCGCGTCGGTGTTCTTCTCGCGCAGCGACATCAGGAGCTTGGCCAGGCGCCAGTCCGGCCGGATGGCCGAGAAGATCTTGACGTGCTTCACCTGGCCGCACATCATCATCTCCGCGACGCCCTCGCCTTTCAGGATGTCGATCAGCTTACTCAACTGCCCGAGCGAGATCCAGTACATCTTCGCCGCCAGGCGTTCGAGGTCGGGGGAGGCCTCCTCCTTGATGCCGATGGTCACCAGGTCGAGGCCGGATTGGCGCGCCGCTTCGAGCGCCAGGAAGGGGAAACGGCCGTTGCCGGCCAGCATCGCGTAGCGCGGCATCTACTTCACGAATCCGCGCTCGGATTTCGCGATGAAAGCGAGCAACTCCTCTACCTCGGGGGTCATCGGGACCTCCGCGCGGATGCGCTCCACCGCCTGGGTCGTGTTCAGCTTGGCGCGCGTCAGCAGCCGGAACGCCTTGTGGAGCGCCTCCACGGATTCGGGGCTGAAGCCGCGGCGCTCCAGGCCCGTGCCGTTGGCGCCGAACACCTTGATCTCGCGCGGGGCGACGGTGGAGGAGAACGGCAGAATGTCCTGGGTGACGATGCTGCCCGCGCCGACAATCGCGTGCCGACCGATGCGGCAGAACTGGTGCACGCCGCTCATGGCGCCCATCCAGGTCCAGTCCTCCACGATGACGTGGCCCGCAAAGCCGACGCCGTTGCCGATGACGCAGTGGTTCGCAATGCGTACATCGTGCGCAACGTGGACGTAGGCCATCAGCAGGTTGTCGTCGCCGATGGACGTGATCATGCCGCCGCCCTGGGTGCCGCGATGGATCGAAACGAACTCGCGGATGCGGTTGCGATTGCCGATCACCGTTTCCGAACGCTCGCCCTTGTACTTCAGGTCTTGCGGCGCGACGCCGACGGTGGAATACGGGAAGAAGACGTTGTCCTCGCCGATGCGAGTGGGGCCTTCGATGAAGACGTGCGCCATCAGGCGCGTCCGGGCTCCAATTTCGACGTCCGGGCCGATAACCGAGAACGGTCCGACTTCGGCCGATGGGTCGATCCGGGCTGCGGGATCGACAATCGCCGTCGCGTGCGCCGGCATCGGCTTAGGCGCTCGGCGGCGGGGCCGCTGGCGGTGCCTCGCGATCGGCGAGCTTGCACATCACGGTGACTTCGGCGACGACGACGCCGTCCACGGTGGCCTTGCCGGACATCTTGGCGACGCTCGCCTTGCGCTTGCCGACCACCATCTCGATGCGCAACTGGTCGCCCGCGCGCACCGGCCGGCGGAACTTCGCCTCCTCGACCGAGGCGAGCAGAACGATCTTCTTCTCGCGGTCCGGAATCTGCTTGAGCACCAGCACGCCCGCCACCTGCGCCATGGCTTCGACAATCAGCACGCCCGGCATGACCGGGAAGTTCGGAAAGTGGCCCGGCGTCCACGGCTCGTTCGCCGTCACGTTCTTGATGCCCACCACGCGCTCGGCGTCCAACTCGAGAATCGCATCGACCAGGAGGAACGGGTACCGATGGGGCAATATTTCGCGGATCGCGTCGATGTCGAGTAAGGCCATGGGAAGCCGCTATTATAACAGGCGATGGATCCTCTTCTTTCCTTTGCGCAGTCGAAGCAGGACGAAATCGTCGCGTTCCTGCGGGAGATGGTGGAGTGCGAATCGCCGAGCGACAACCCGGCCGCGGTGGACCGTTTCATGGACCTGTTCGCCAGCCGCGTCGCCGACATCGCCAAGGTGAAGACGTTCGCGGGCGGGCGCTTCGGGCGTACGTTGCGGTGCGAATTCCAACTGCCCGGCAAGAAGAAATCCGGCCAGATTCTGGCGCTCGGCCACGGCGATACGGTGTGGCCCGTGGGGACCCTGAAGTCGATGCCGTTCCGCCAGGCCGACGGCCGGCTGTGGGGACCGGGCGTGCTCGACATGAAGGCCGGGCTCGCGTTCTTCGTCTACGCCATGCGAGGGTTGCGCGAATTGGACCTGGCGGTGCGCGACAAGGTGGTGCTGCAGATTGTGCCGGACGAAGAGGTCGGCAGCGAGGTCTCCCGCCCGCTGACCGAGGACATCGCCAGGAAGAGCCGTTTCGTGATGGTGCTCGAGCCCGGGACGGGTCTGGCGGGCAAGCTCAAGACCGCGCGCAAGGGCGTCGGCGACTACACGGTGACGGTGCGCGGAGTGGCCTCCCACGCGGGCGTCGACTTCACGGCCGGGGCCAGCGCGATCGTGGAAATCGCGCGTCAGATCGAGCGGATTGCGACGTTTACGGACCTGGAACGGGGCCTGACGGTGAATCCCGGGGTGATTTCCGGAGGCTCGCGGTCGAACGTGGTGGCGGAGCTCGCATCGGTGGAGGTCGATATCCGGATTGCGAGGCTCCGGGACCAGGCGCGGCTCGAGAAGCTGTTTCGAGGCTTGAAGCCGGTGGATAAACGCTGCTCGATTGAAGTCACGGGCGGGTTGAACCGGCCTCCGATGGAGCGCACCAAAGCCATCGCCGGGCTATTTCGCCATGCCCGGAAGCTGGCCCACGAGATGGGCGTCGAGATCGAGGAATCGTCCACCGGCGGCGGCTCGGACGGCAACTTCACGGCCGGGGCGGGCATCCCGACGCTTGACGGGCTGGGCGGGGTCGGCGAGGGCGCCCACGCCAACCACGAAAGCATCCTGGTCGACCGCATCGCCGACCGCACCGCCTTGATGGCGAAACTGGTCGCGAATGCGCCCGAATTTCGCTGAATCCGGGCTCCCGACCGCCCGATAAGACCAATAACGCCGAGAATTTCCGGCGTCCGATGGACTATCCACAACAGTATAGTCAGGTTCGGTATGGGCGCGATTCGGGAGAACAGATATCGATAACTCGACGGCGCTGAAGGGATCCGCGCGAGGCTCGCTTCAGGAATGGTTGTGGATCGTCTGGACGGCGGTCACCTATTTCTCGGCGCAACGGGTTGGATTCCTGTTCCCTGACGCGGAACGCGTTCTGGCCGCCATCTGGCCGGCCGGCGGCATCGCCCTGGCCACTTTGCTGCTGACTCCTCCGCGCCTGCGGGCACGCCTGGTGGCCGCGTTGTTTGTAGTCGGCGTGACGGCGAGCCTCACCGACGGGCGCACGTTCGGCGCAAGCCTGGGCTACACCCTCGCCAATCTCGTCGAGACGATCGGCAGCGCCTGGCTGATATCGAGGCATCGCGGCTCGGGCCCATGGTTTTCGGAAGTGCGCGAGGTGGTGGCGCTGATCGTTTCGGCCGCTACCGTGAACAGCCTGTCGGCCTGCATTGGGGCCGGAACGGCGGCGCTCACCGGACGAGCCAGCTTTGGCGACTTCTGGCTGACCTGGTGGGTGGCGGACGGCCTGGGAATCCTGTTGGTGGCGCCGTTGATGCTCACCTGGGCTTCGCGGTCGAGTCCTCGAAGTCCGGCGCGGGCGATCGAGTCCGCCGTGTTTCAGGTGGCCTGGTTCGTGGCCGCCTGGTGGACCTTCCTCGGCGCGCACGATTTCCACCGCCTGAGCGTGCAGCCCTACATGCTGATGGCCTTGCTCGCCTGGCCTGCCCTGCGAATGGGGCCTCGGGGAACCACGCTCGCCCTGGCTCTGCTGGCGCTCGCGGCGCTTTTGACGCATGGGATGGGGGTGGCCTCGGCCGACCCTGCGCTGCGCCATCACGTACAGGAACAACTCCTTTCGTTGCAGTGGTTTATGGCGTGTGCGGCGATCGCCGGAATGTTGATGGCGGCAAGCTACGCCGAAATGCGGAGCGAGCGCGGCCGATTGCGGACGCTCGGCGATAATCTGGCAAGCGGCGTCATCAGCCAGATGGTCCAGGAACGGGACGGCCGCCGCCGCTTCATCCACATCGGCGCCCGTTCGGCCGACATCCTCGGGGTGCGTCCCGAAGAGGCCCTGCACAACGCTTCGGTGGTGGCGGAACGAATCCTCGAACAGGATCGCTCCCTGGTGGCCGAGGCGGAGGCGGCTTCGGCCCGGACCATGCGTCCCTTCGACGTTGTTCCGCGCCTGCGCATGCCGGACGGCGCGATCCGCTGGATCCGCATTTCGGCGACGCCCGTCACGCGGGAGCGAGGACGGATCCTGTGGGAAGCGGTGTACACCGATGTCACGGCGGAAAAGGAATCCGAACAGCGGCTGCGACAGAGCGAGGAGCGTTACCGCCGGTTGGTCCACAACAGCCAACTGCCCGTGATTGTCAGCGGTATTGCGAGCGGTCGCGTGCTGTTTGCCAACGACTGCGCGGCGGCGCTGTTTCACCTGCCGGCGGCGGAGGTAACCGGGCGTGTGTCCGACGATTTCTGGATCGAGCCGGGCGAGCGCGCCCGTTATGTCGGGCTGACGCTCGACAACGGCGGCGTCTCCGGCTTTGAGGCGCGCCTGCGCAACGCCGATGGCGAGGAGCGGTGGGTCAGCATCTCCACGAACTTGATCGACTTCGACGGGGAGCGCGCCATTTTCGCGGTGTTCAGCGACGTCACCGACATCAAGGCCGCGCAGGCCGCCCTCGAGGATGAGCGGACCTTCCTGACCACGCTGATCCGCACTTTGCCCGATCCGGTCTGGCTGAAGGACCTGAACGGCGCCTACGCCCTGGTCAATCCCGCCGGTGAGCGCTTCTTCCGCATGAACGAGAGCGAACTGCTCGGCAGGAACGACTACGATTTCCACGCCCGTGAGGAGGCGGACCGTTTCCGTAGGCGGGACCGGGAGGTCCTGTCGGCGGGGACGACGGCGGTCAGCCAGGAGTGGGTGGAGGAGTGCGAGGGTGGTCCGGTGCTGCTCGAAGTGTCCAGGACGCCGATGCGCGACTCTTCGGACCGGCTGATCGGCGTTCTTGGCGTCGCGCGCGACATCACGGCGTCGTTTCGCGCCGAGCAGTTGCTGCGCGATCGCGTGGAGTTGCAGGAGCAGTTGGAGCGGATGGCGGCCACCGCGCCCGGCGCGCTCTATTCGTTCCGGCTGGGACCGGACGGATCCGCGTCGCTGCCCTATGCGAGTCCGGCGATGGCGGAATTCGCGCAGGCCGTCAGTGAAGGAGTCGCCGGCGACGCCACGGAGGCGTTCCTGTTCGTGCATCCCGAGGATCGGGCGGCTTTCCACGCCTCCATCGGGGAATCGGCGCGCTCCCTGGCTCCGTGGCGGATCGATTTCCGGGCGATG
Organism: Acidobacteriota bacterium; assembly: GCA_018268715.1. Lineage (GTDB taxonomy): Bacteria > Acidobacteriota > Terriglobia > Bryobacterales > Bryobacteraceae > TMP-7. The sequence goes on from JAFDVZ010000002.1 coordinate 700,670, forward strand.
ACGCGGGACGGCCGTGAGCGGTGGTTCAACGCCCACGCTATGCCGGTGCGCGACCCGGACGGCGGAACCTGCTGGCATGGGATCATCTCCGAAATCACGGATCGTAAGCGCATGGAGATCGCGCTCGCGGAAGAGGCAATGCGCCGGCGGGTGCTGATGGAGCAATCCCAGGACGGAATTGTCGTGATGGACCCGGCGGGGTGGGTCCGCGAGGCGAACGAGAGCTTCGCCGCCATGCTCGGATACAGCCAGGAGGAGATCCTTGGGCTGAACATCTGGGACTGGGACTTCGACTCCACTCGCGAGCAGCATCGGGACAACCTGGCGAAACTCGACCGGGCGAGGCTCACGCTGGAGACCCGCCACCGGCGCAAGGATGGCGTCCAAATCGACGTCGAAGTGAGCGTAAGCGGCGTGGAAATCGGCGGACAAACGCTGATTTACGCCATTCATCGGGACATTTCAGCGCGAAAAGCGGCCGAAAGGGCGCTGCGGCGCAGCGAGGAGATGTACCGCCACCTGGTGGAAAGCGGCACGGCCGGCATCTGGACGATGGATGTGAACCAGCGCACCACCTACGTCAACCGGCAGATGGCGTCCATGATCGGCTACTCGCCCGAGGAGCTGATTGGGCGGCGGACCGAGGACTTCATGGACGAGGAGACCCGCCGGTCCGCGCCGCCGATGGGGGGCGTGAGGGCTGCCGAGACCATCCGCATGCCGTTCAACCTGTTGCACAAGGACGGCCAAAAAATCCGGGTGCTCGGCGCCTGCCGGCTGTTTTTCGACGACGCCGGCCGGTATGCCGGCGGCATCGCCATGATGACCGACCTCACCGAGTATCAGCGGATGGAGGAGCGGCTGTTTGAGTCGCAGAAGACGGCCAGCATCGCGCGCCTGGCGGGCGGCGTGGCGCACGATTTCAACAACCTTCTGACGCCCATCCTCGGGCTGGCCAGCATCCTGCGGGAGACCGCCTCGGACGCCGATCGCGAGATGCTCGATTCGATTGTCTCGGCCAGCCGGTCGGCCGCGGAGCTGACCCGGCAACTGCTCGCCTACAGCGGCACGGGCCAGATGGCGATCGAGCCGGTCGAAATAGCGCGGATTGTCCGCGACATGTACGGTCTGCTGCGGGCTTCGGTGCGACGCAACGTGGAACTCCGGATGGATGCGTTGGAGGCGGGCGCGGTGTTGGCGGATCCGGGCCAGATTCGTCAGATCGTCGTCAACCTGGTGGTGAACGGCGGAGAGGCCATCGCCGAGAACGCGCACGGCTCGGTCGCCATCGGGGTGCGGCGCCGCGAACTGGGGCTGGACGAATTCCGCGACCAGTTGAGCCGGGAGTGCCTGAAGCCGGGCGCGTACATGGAGGTCGAGGTCGCCGACACCGGTTGCGGCATCAGCGAGGAGCTGCGGCGCAAGATCTTCGACCCGTTCTTCAGCACGAAGTTCACCGGCCGGGGGCTCGGGCTGGCGGCGGTGGCGGGCATTACGCGGGCGCTGGACGGCGGTCTGGCGGTGGAGACGAGTCCCGGCGCCGGCTCGACGTTCCTGCTGCTGCTGCCCCTGTTTCAGGCGCCGGCGCCGTCTCCGGAGCCGCGGGTGGATGAGGCTTCGCCGGCGATCCTGGTGCTGGAGGACGAGCCGATGGTCCGGACATTGCTCGCCGCCGTTCTAAGGAGTTGCGGATACGGTGTGCTGCCGGTCTCCAACGGCGCCGACGCGCTGACGGCCTTTGACGCCGATCCGGGGCGCGTGCGGGGCCTCATGCTCGATCCGGCCATCTCCGGCGCCAACGGCAAGCACACCATCGAGGCGCTCGAAGCGCGAATGCCGGGTCTTCCGATCCTGGTGATCAGCGGCTACAGCCAGGAGGAGGCGTTCCATCTGGCGGGCGATCACCCGGACATGGCGTTCGCCGGCAAGCCGTTCGACGTGGGAGAACTCAAGGACGTCATCGGCCGCTTGTTCGGCCTGCCGTCCGCCGTCGTTACTGTGTCATGAGCCGCCGGTAGAGGGCGAACAATCTCGCGAAATCCAGGTCGAGCATGACGCGCACCGGCGTCGCGTCGGGCGCGAGCTTCCGGTCGAGCTTCGTGGTCGCGCCGTAGCTCGCCCCGAATCGCGTGTCGACGTCCAGGTGCGAGGTCTCCTCGGCGGTGACGAATTCCGTGTCGAGCAGCCAGGCCGCCGCCAGTTCGTCCCACAGATAACCCTTGGCGTCGGGCTTGTTGAGGAAGCCAGGGTAACGCTGGCCCAGATCCTCCCGGTAGCGCGCCGCCACCCCGGTTTTCGCCGACGCCACCTGGTCGAATAGCGCCTTGGTCAGCACGGCCCGGTTGCAGATGTCGAGCGGGAACATCACCTTTTCGGGAATTTTCGAACGCAGCACGATCTGAGCGGCCTCCGGGTCGAACCAGAAGTTGAACTCCGCCGCCGGCGATGCGTTGCCGCCGACGTGGACGTTGCCGCCCATGAAGACGATCCGGCGGATCTTCGTCTCAAGATCGGGATGCTGGCGCAGCAGGATCGCGACGTTCGTCATCGGCCCGAGCGCCAGGATGGTGACCTGGCCCGGCGCGGCCTGGATCTCCTCCGCCATCACGTTGATCGCGGTGCGGGCCGGAGGCGGCGCGATCACCGGCGGCTCGGAGAAAGCGCCCTGGAATTCGATGGACGGCTCGAGCCTGGCGAGCGCCGCGGTGTGCGTCAATGGCAGTTGCGCGCCGATGGCGGGCTTCCACTCGGGATGCTTCACCAGCGCCCCGATCTCCCGGACGTAGCCGGCGCTCTGGGCCGCCCACACATTCCCCGTCACCACCGTGATTCCGGCGACGCGGACCTTCTCGGGGCTGTGCGCCAGCATGACGATGGCGCTCCCATCGTCGCCGAAGACGCCGCAATCGGTGTCGATGATGACTGTATCCACGGGAGACCTCACATTGGCGAAACTCACGATGGCGAAACTGACCATCGGAAGCAGGAGCGGTATGGCGGTTTTCACCACAACCATTATTGACCCGGCCGAAGCCCTGGCGCGGCCAGTCGCGATAACCTATATCTTCTTATGAAGTCCGCTTACCGCATTGCCGCCGCCGCTTGTCTGGCGATCGCCGCTCACGCGCAGGGGGTGGATTACATCCGTTCGCACTACACCAAGTACGAGCACCTGATCCCCATGCGCGACGGCGTGAAACTGTTCACGTCCATCTACGTGCCGAAGGACCTGTCGCTCAAGTATCCCATCATGCTCGACCGCACGCCCTACAGCGTTGCGCCCTACGGCATCGACAACTTCCGCGAAAGCCTGGGTCCGTCGGAGAAGTTCGCGCGCGACGCATTCATCTTCGTCTACCAGGATGTGCGCGGCCGCAACATGAGCGAAGGCGTCTTCATGGACATGCGCCCGCACATCGCGCACAAAAACGGCCCGAAGGACGTCGACGAGTCGAGCGACACCTACGATACGGTGGACTGGCTGGTGAAGAACGTGCCCGCCAACAACGGGCGGGTCGGCATTTGGGGCATCTCCTACCCGGGTTTTTACACGTCGGCGGGCATCATCGACGCCCATCCCGCCATCAAGGCCGCCTCCCCGCAGGCCCCCATCACGGACTGGTTCATCGGCGACGATTTCCATCACAACGGCGCCCTGTACCTGCCCCACGCCTACCGCTTCTTCAGCGGATTCGGCCGGCCTCGCAACGGCCCCGCGCGCCCCGACCCGAACGCCTTCAACCCGGGCGCGAAGCTTCCCGACGCCTACGATTTTTTCCTGAAGCTCGGGCCGCTGGCGAACGCGAACGAGAAGTACTTCAAAAACGACATCGCCTTCTGGAACGACCTCATGAAGCACGGCGTCTACGACGAGTTCTGGCAGGCGCGCAACCTGCGTCCGCACCTGAAAAACATCAAGCCGGCGGTGATGACCGTGGGCGGCTGGTTCGACGCCGAGGACCTGTTCGGCGCGCTGAACACCTATAAGGACATCGAACGCAACAGTCCGGGCGCCTTCAACATGCTGGTGATGGGACCGTGGTTCCACGGAGGCTGGGCGCGGTCCGATGGCGACCGTCTGGGCAACGTGCGGTTCAACGTCAAAACCAGCCTGTTCTATCGCGACGAAGTGGAGTTCCCGTTCTTCTCGCACTTCCTGAAGGACAAGCCCGCGCTGAAACTTCCGGAGGCGCTGGTCTTTGAAACCGGCACCAACCAGTGGCGCTATGAGGACAAGTGGCCGCCCGCCGACGCGGCCGTCCGCTCCCTGTATCTGCGCGCCGGAGGCAAGCTGTCCTGGGAAGCGCCCACCGATTCGGGCGCCGTCTACGACGAGTACATCAGCGATCCGAACAAGCCCGTGCCGTACATCGGCGGGCAGGCGTCCGGGATGACCCGGGAGCACATGGTGGAGGATCAGCGCTTCGCCTCCACGCGCACCGACGTGCTCACCTACGTATCCGACGAGTTGACCGCGGACGTCACCATCTCCGGCGCGCTGCGGCCGTCGCTCTACGTATCCACCTCCGGCAGCGACTCCGATTGGGTGGTGAAGCTGATCGACGTCTATCCGGAGGATTACCCTGACCCGTCGCCGAATCCCGCCGGCGTCCGCATGGCCGGTTACCAGCAACTGGTGCGCGGCGAGGCGATGCGCGGCAAATTCCGCAACAGCTACGAAAAGCCGGAGCCGTTCGCGCCCGGCAAGGTGGAGAAGGTCGAGTTCGACATGCCCGACGTGAACCATTGCTTCCGCCAGGGCCATCGCATCATGATCCAGGTGCAGAGCTCCTGGTTCCCGCTGGTGGATCGCAATCCCCAGCAGTTCCTGGACATCTACAACGCGAAATCGACGGATTTCATCAAGGCCGTGGAGCGCGTGTACCGTTCGGCCGGCTCTCCATCGGCGGTGAAGGTGAGCGTGCGCGGCGGCCGGTAGATGGCCGCCGCGACGTAGGCTACAGCGTCCGAGTCACTTTCTGCAAGGTTCGCGGTTGGTCGGGATCGTTCCCCTTCTCGGCCGCGAGCTTCGCCGCGAACAACTGGGCGGGGATGATGTAGGGAATCGGGGTGTACAGATCCTCGATCGCGCGGGCCTTGCGGGTGCGCTTGAGCGGCGTCACGATGCGGCGTTTGGAAACCTCGATGGCCGGCTTGTGGCCCTGGTCGGTGATCACCAGCGTGTCCGCCTTTAGCCCTTCGAGCTTCACCAGCAGGTCCCGGATGCCCGGCCAGGTGACGCCCGGGGGCGCGAAAACGAAGGCAGGGAAGGACTGCTCCATCATGGCGATCGGGCCGTGCTGCAGGTCGGCCGACGAGAACCGCTCCGCCACCACGTAGCAGGTCTCCATCAGCTTCAGCGCGAACTCGAAGGTGTTGGAGTAGTTCAATCCGCGCCCGATCACGACGCAGTGGTCCACAAACCGGTAGCGTCCCGCCAGGTCGGCGATCTGCGGCTCGAGCTTCAACGTCTTGGCGGCCAGTTCCGGCAGCGCCCGCAACTCGTCCAGGTCGAACCCGGCGCCCAGCGCCCAGGCCAGCATGTACATCGACAGCAACTGGCCGGTGTAGGTCTTGGTGGCGGCGACGCTCTTTTCCTTGCCCGCGCGGACCAGGAACAGGTGCTCGGCCAGGTTCGCCATGCTGCTTTCCGACTCGTTCGTGATCCCCACGGTCATGGCGCCCGCCCGCCGCGCGTTCTGCAACACGACGTTCGTATCGGTGGATTCGCCGGATTGCGAGATCGCCACCACCAGCGCGCCGCTGTAGTCGATTTCGGACTGGTACAGGGTCGACACCGACGGGGCCGCTAGGCAGGTAGGGATGCGGGTGGTGATTTCGAGCAGATACCGCCCGAACTGAGCCGCGTTGTCCGAGGTGCCGCGGGCGGCGAGAATGATCAGCTTCGGCCGGTTCCGCTCGAGCAGCTTTCGCAATTGTTCGGCGCCGCGCAACTCCCCGCGCAAGGTCCGTTCGAGCGCTTCCGGCTGTTGCCGGATCTCATCAAGCATTTTCGACATGCTTGTTCTATTGTAGGGCGAGCCTCTTTACAGGGGCGAAAGCGGCCGCGTTTCCGACCCCACCCAAATGCTCCGGCCCGCGTATTCGCTGGCCGGAAGACTGGTGACGTGCGGTTTGATCACCAGCAGGACGTTGTCGGCCTCATCGCTTTTCGTGTTCTCCCGCAACAGCACGCCCAACCCCGGAATGTCCTTGAGGCCCGGGATGCCCGTCACGCTGCTGCTGTGCGACTCCGTCACCAGTCCCGCCACCACGGCCCATTCGCTCGCCCGTAGCCGAACCTTGCCCTGGTACTTGCGATTGGCGATGATCGGGATGCCGTTGATCGTGCCGCCGCCCAGCGTCTTGAACTCGGCCTCCACCTCCAGGGTCACCTCCTCGAGGTTGTGCACGAACGGCGTGATCTTCAGCACCAGCCCGAGATCCTCGAAGTTGAACGACGGCACGCCGGCGTAACCCAGGTTGCTGGTAGTGCTTCCGGAGGAGGTGGTCACCGTCTGGCCGAACACGCTGCCCGCCTGATTCACATCGTCGGTGGCCGTCAGCAGCGTGTTGTTCGCGCCGGTCGGGTCGTCATAGATCTGAATCGCGCCGGTTCCGGCGGCGTCGGCCACCACCTGCAGGAACATCGTCTCGCTCGCCAGGTCCGAGATGAGGACGCTCGCCGTCACCCCCGCCTTCGCGTCGTTGATCGCGTCCCGCAGGCCGTTCAGATTGTTCGTCGTGCTGGTCAGCGCGAGCGGATAGTCCGTCTCGCCAACCTTCAGGTTCACAACGCCGGTGGAGGAGACCGTGGCCGCCGTCGCGTTGTCGTAGTCGCCGCTGATCGAGGAAACGATGTCGACCGGCCGCACCAGATTGATGGCCGCGCCCGTCGGATCGTCGACAAGCTGGATGGAGGTCACCGACAGCGAACTGCCCGCCAGCACCAGCGAAAGCAGCTTGGCGCTGGTGCCGCGCTCCACCACCGTGGCGTAAATGCCGGTCCCAAGCGAGTTGATCACCGATTGCAGCCCGGCCACGTTGTTGATCGCCGTGGGCAGCGTGATGGGGACGGTTACGCCGTTCACCACCAGGTTCATCTGACCCGTGGTGGACACCGCCGAACTCACCAGGTCCGACTTATACGGCGCCGTCGAGATCACCGCGTACGTCGTCGACGTGCCGCCAGTGCCGGTGGAAAACCCGCCGACTCCCATGTATCCGCCGGTGACGATCGGGTACTTGTTGCCGATGTGCATCGTCGCCGCCTGGCCGTCGCTCGCGTTGATCGAGGACCGCAGCAAGGAGGTCGCCGAGGAACGGCTGGCGGTGGCGAACATGGAGGCGTCCGTCAACCCCAGGCCGAGAAAGCTCGCCCCCGCTCCAAACGTCAGGAACTTGGTGAAGCCGGTCGGAACCACGGATTTTGCGTTGGCGAAGGTCGCAAAGTCGACCAGCGGGAACTTGGACGGCAGGCTCATGCCGAAGCTGAGCGAGGAGGTCATCCCCGTCGACAGAAGCTCCACTTCGATGGACACCTGCGGCTTGCCTACCGCCAGTTGGTTCAACACGGCCAGCGCGGAGTCGATCTTGGAGACGCGGTCCCGCAGCAGGATCATCCGCTTCTGCGGATCCACCACGGCGCGACGGATCTCGAAGGCCTGCTGCACCAGGGTCAGCAGTTCCTGCGCCTCCTGCACCGACGAGCGTTGCGGGATGGGGATTGCGATCGCCTCGTCGTTTTCGAGGTCGGTCCGCTTCTGCGGATTGTCCGTCGCCACCAGCATCGCCGTGTCCGAAATCGGAACGATGAAGGCGTTGGTCGCGTCCTCGAGCGCGTGCAGCGCCTCGCGATAGCCCAACTCTTCAATGTCGAACCGGATCTCGCCGCTGGGATTGTAGTCCTTGTCGAAAATAACTACATAGCCGAACTCCTTGGCCACCTGCTCGAATAGCGGCTTGGCGTTCGCCTTTATGTGGAAGCTGCGCTTGAACGCGGATGGCCGCAAACGCGGCGGAGGGGCCATGCGACGCAGGTCCTCCAGGTCCTGTTCGGTGAATCCGATGTCGAGCGGCTTGCCGATCCGAGGGCGCTCTTTGGTCCAGGTCAGCTCCGGCGTGGGGATTCGCGTGCCCGACGACGCCTCCGCGCGCGGGCGGAGCGCTTCGGCCCGGGCCCAGTAGCTGGCCGTGGAGCGATCCTCCGCGGCGGCCTGCGCCCACAGCAGGTAGGCGCGCACGATGTCGCCTGACTTTTCAGCGGCCGCTGCGTCCCTGGCGATCTTCTCGGCCTTGGGGTCGGCCGCGCACACCACCGCGACTACAGCCAAGAGGAGCCAGAATGGACGCGCCAGTCCCACTACCTATTAAGGACGGCGGATTGGGCTCCGGCGTGCAGACCGGATTGCTCCGAGTCCCGCTAAACCTCTCGCCTCCCTCCGCCGATAGAAGAACTGACGTATGGGCACTGTGAGCGGATTGCGCCCGGCTTTCACGCCGGTAATCCCGAACGATTTCAAATCGCTCGGCATCTCCCAGAATCTTGTCATGGATCTGGTCCTGCGACGGATGCTGATCGAGGGGCAAAGCAATTTGCAGACGCTCAGCCGCGTTCTCCGGCTGTCGCTGCCGATCGTCGACGCCACCTTCCGCACCATGCGCCAGCAGCAATTGGTGGAAGTGAAGGGCATGATCGGCAACGACTACAATTTCGCCCTCTCCGCCGCCGGGAAGCAACTGGCCGCCGAGCGTTTCCAGGTGACGCAGTACGCCGGCGCGGCGCCCATCTGCCTGAACGACTACCATGCCGCCACCAAGGCTCAGGCCGCGCGCGTCGAGGTGGACCGCACGACGCTGAAACACATCTTCTCGGACCTGGTTGTGTCTGACCAGTTGCTCGATCAGCTCGGGCCGGCGCTCATTTCGCAGACCTCGATCTTCGTGTACGGCCCCACCGGCAACGGCAAAACCAGCCTGGCCGAGCGCATGTTGCGCATCTACAAGGACGCCGTGCTGATCCCCTACGCCATCGAGGTCGACAACCAGATCATCAGCGTCTACGACCCGGTGGTGCACCACGCCCTGGACCATCAGGATCCCGATTGCGACCCTCGCTGGATCCTCTGCAAGCGCCCCTGCATCGTGGTGGGCGGCGAACTCGTCCCCAGCATGCTGGAATTGCGGCTCGACGAATCGTCGGGCATCTACGCCGCGCCGCTTCAGGTGAAAGCCAACAACGGTATTTTCATCATCGACGACTTCGGCCGCCAGTTGATGAGCCCTCGCGATCTGCTGAACCGCTGGATCGTCCCGCTCGACCGCCGCGTGGACTACCTGATGCTCCGTTACGGCGTGAAGTTTCAGATCCCGTTCGAGGTGCTGGTGGTGTTTTCGACCAACCTCGACCCCGGCGACCTGGCCGACGAAGCGTTCCTTCGCCGCATCCACACCAAGATCTTCGTGGAGGCCGTGGACGCCCGCTCGTTCGACGAGATCTTCGCCCGCGTCGTCAAGGCCAAGCAGATTCCGGCCGAGATGGACAGCGCCGAATACCTGCGCAAGCTGTGTCTCACCGACGGCCGCTCCGAACTCCGCGCCTGCTATCCGCTCGACATCTGCAACATTCTGACGTCGATCGGGCGCTATGAGCGCCGTCCGCCGCGCATGACCAAGCCGGAACTCGAGCGCGCCACCGCCCTCTACTTCGCCAAGGGCTGATTACTGGGCTCGCGGAGCACGCACGACGCCCTGAACATCCCCGAGCGTCACCGCGTCGCCGGGCTTCAGGTCGATCCGGACGTAGGCGAGCGCCACCGTCTTGCCGAGCGCCGGCGAGTATGCCGCCGAGGTGATCTCGGCCGCGTCCTTACCGCCCGCCTGCAGCTTCGATCCCGCCGCCGGAGGCTGGTCGGTCTCCAGGTGGACCGGCATCAGGCGCCGGTGGATCTGCGCCCGGGACCTCACGCGTTCGACGATCTCCTGGCCCAGATAGCACCCCTTGCTGAAGTGGAGCGCCCGCATCTCGTTGGTTTCCTGGGCGAGAAACCGCTCGGAGATGTCGTCGCCATAGCGCGGCTTGCCATTTTCGATGCGGACGACATTCGCCGCCTCAAGGTCGGCCTCGGCGACTCCGGCGGCCGTCAGCGCCGCTGCCAGGGCATCCTTCTCCGCCGCGGGACAGATCGCAAACCACCCCTCCGCTCCCGTGAAGGTCAGGCGTGGGAACGCGTTCGCGGCCGGCGCCGGGACGCCGTTCGCGGCCGGGCCTTCCACCGCCACGCTCGCCAGTTCCGCCGTCGAATCCTCCAGCGTCACGTCATCGGCGATGATGAACTTGTCCAGATGTTCGAACACTTTACGGGCCGTCTCCGGCTCCGTGTCCAGCAAAAAATGATCCTCGAAGCAGAGGATGTTCACGTCCGCCAGAATCCGCCCCTGGGCGTTCAGGAAGAAGGCGTAGCAGGCGTCGCCCGGCTTCAGGTTCTGGACGTCGTTGGTCGTCATGGCGTGCAGCAGCCGGGCCCGATCCTCGCCGGTCACCCGGATCTTGCCACGACCGGACAGGTCGATCCAGGCGGCCGACTCGCGAAGCGCCTGATACCCCTTCACGGCAGCTTCACCACGGGGCTCAGCGAAATCCAACGCAGGTAGTTCGAAATCAGGATGATCAGGGTCGCCGAAATCAGCGTGATCCGCAGGGACTGTTCGAGCTTCGCGCTCGCCTGGCGCTTCACGGCCATCCACAGCGCGGCGAACACATGCAGCGCCAGCAGGAATTTGATGCCGAACCACATGTGATAGCCCGGAGGGTAGCTGGCCTTGGTCATGAAATTATAGAGACCCGAAAGGAACGCCACCACGATTGCCAGATAGACCGTGGCGCGGAACGCGGGGTCGAATGCGGACCGGGTGCGGCGCACATAGTACGCGCTGCCAACCAGCACGATCACCGACGTGACATGCGCCCAGCGCATCGCGACACCCAGCACTGAGCGGAGGGTAGGATCCATGTTCCCATCTTACAATCGGGGTATGATCCACGAGATTCTGCCGGTCGGAGCGCTGCAGTGCAACTGCTCCATCTTCGGCGAGGAAACGACGAAAGAGGCGATCGTCATCGATCCGGGCGACGACATCGCCGCCATCCGGAAGATCCTCGACCGGCACGGCCTCAAGGTGAAAGCCATCATCATCACCCACGCCCACATCGACCACATCGGCGGCGCGGCCAAGATGAAGGCGCTCACCGGCGCGCCCGTCTACATGAATCAGGAAGATCAGGACCTGTACGACAACCTGGACTGGCAGGCGCAATGGCTCGGCATGCGCACCCCCGATCGCACCCCGATCGACGTCGACGCCAGGGACGGCGACTCGGTCAAACTAGGAGCGGCGGACTTCCACATCATGCACACGCCCGGCCATACCCAGGGCAGCATTTCCGTTTGGATCCCGGCCGAGAACAAGCTCGCCGCCGGCGACACGCTGTTCCGCGACAGCATCGGCCGCACCGACCTGCCGGGCGGCGATTACGACCAGATCCTCTCCTCGATTCACGAAAAGCTGATGGCGCTGCCCGACGAGACCGCCGTCGTCGCCGGACACGGCCCCAACACCACCATCGGGCGCGAGCGGGATCGAAACCCGTTCATCCGCTGACCGGGGGTCAGGGCGCCCACACCAGGTACACGGCGTAACACAGCGCGGCGCCCACGGCCATCGCCACAATCCCCGAAAACCGCCGCTTCTGGAGGAACAGGATCAGCACAATGCCGCTGATGGAGACGAAGGTCATGAAGACGGCGGACAGGTCGATCAGCCAGCTCCAGGCCTTGCCGCTGTCGCGGCCCTTGTGCAGGTCGTTGAGAATTGCAGCCAGACCCATCTTTGTCTCGGTCAAGTCGTAGGCGCCGGTCTGCCGGTCGACGAAAGCGGTCGCCTCGTACCCCGGGCCCTTGAACGACACCGAAGCCTGCGCGTCGTCGATGCGGAACTCGTTCACCGCGCCGGAGAGCTTGTGCTGCGCCCGCAGGTACTCCACAACCTCCAGTTTCGCCACCTCGCCGCGCAGCCACCCGGAGTTCATCGAACCCTTCAACTGAACGGTCTTCTGCTGTTTGGCGAACCACTGCTGGTGGTTCAGCGTTAACCCGGTGACGGCGAAGAAGAACAGAATAGCGAAGCTCGCCATCGACAGGTAGATGTGCAGCCAGCGCGACCATGCCGCGAGTTTCCGCTTCCACGCCGGATTCCTCGGCTGGGGGGCGGCGCGTGGAGGGACCGGCTGCGGCCCCTCCCCAAACTCACCGCGAGGCTTTGCGGTAGTCGATGGACGCACTCGCGATCTCCTGATTGCCGGGAACCTGGAACTGGCGCGACGCGCCGCCGAAATCGATCTCCTGCCGCATGATCTGATACGTGCCGTGCTCGCGCGCGGCCTCGATGCAGACGGTGTACTTGCCGGCCTTCACCGGCTTGCCCGAGTTGTCCTTGCCGTCCCACTTCACCGTGTACTTGCCGGGCGGCCGCGTGGCGCTCGCCACCGATGTGGTGATGTCGGAGCCTTCCGCCATCGCGCGCATGCGGTCGCCGCGATACCAGGAGCGCAGATCGGGCAGCCAGCGCTCCTTGTCGTACCACAGCGCCACCGTCTTCACCGGGAATCGATCTTTGTCCTCCACCCACACGGCGACGAACGGCCGTCGCGCCATGCCGCCCTGCTGCGCGATCTCGAACGCGATGGCCACCTCGGCGGCCGAAGGGCTCGGCGGCGCGAAATGGGATGCGAAGGCGGCGGTCGGCTTCGCGAGCGCGGTCAACACAGGCGGGGCCGCTTCATAGCGCTTCCAGTTGCTGCTCGCCAGTCGCCCCCCGCCGGCCGTGATCAGCAGGTAATCGGCGCCGGCCTGCGCGGCCAGCCGACGGCTCTCGGCGGGGCTCAGCACGCAGAACGCGGTGGCGAGCGCGCCCGCCTGCGCCGGGTCCCTGGCGATCACGGTGGCGCTGATTACGTCCTCGGCCGTGCGGCCGGTGCGCGGATCGACGATGTGCGAATAGTGCCGGCCCGCGATATCGAACCCGCGGCGGTAGGCGCCGCTGGTGGCGACGGCGCGGTCCTTCACGTAGAGGTGCGCGGCCGGCGCGTCGTTTTCCGCCGACGAGCGGGGATCGGCAATGGCCACCGGCTCGGTCCAGCCGCCGCGGACCACCAGGTCGCCGCCGACGTTCAGCACCACCGCCGTCACGCCGGGCGTTTTCAGCGCGGCGTCGGCGGCGCGGTCCATGATGTAGCTTTTCACAAAGGAATTCAACGCGAGCGGAGCGCCGTCCAGGTGAACGGCCGTGCGCGTCGCACCATACAGCCGCCAGTGCGGCCGCCGAACCGTTTCCACCGCCCGCGCCAGTTCGTCGTTCGACGGAGCGCGGCCCGTACGCTCGGCCGCCTTCCAGACGCGCGTCACCGTTTCCGCGGCCGGGTCCAGCGCGCCCTCGGTCTCCTCGCGCCACCGGTCAAACAACGCCAGGACGTCGAACAGTTCGGGCGAAACCCGCACCGCCTCGCCCTGCGTTCGGAACCAGCGGCTGAACTCGCTTTGCGGATCCCACGAGCTCAGAATCGCCGCCTCACGCCGGATCTCGCCGAGCGCCGCTTCCTCCGCCGTCGACGCCGCGCCGGACTCCGACGCCGCAACCTTCATCTCGAACGATGTTCCCAGGACGTTCTCGCGATGGAACGTCTTCAAACCGGACGAATGGATGCCCGTGGATCCGCTGAGACAGATCGCCGCAATCGCCAGCCCGGGGCCGGTAAACCAGAACGCTTTCATTGTGATTGGAATCTCCTGTTACTGCCGCGCGGGACCTTCGGGACGGCGTCCTTCCGGACCGCCGGGACCACCCGGGCCAGGCGCCGGCCGGGCCTCTTCTTCCGTGATCCTGCCGTCTCCATCCTTGTCGAGCTGCTTCAGCGCGGCGGGGGCAGCCGCCATCTCCTCGGCCGAGATCACTCCGTCGTGATCGGCGTCGATCGCCGCCAGCAGCGGGTCCATCCGCATGATGCCGGGCCGCCTGCCTTCGCGACCGCCGCCTTCCCCGCGCGGACGCCCTACCGGGGCCGCCGTCGACCGGGCGGAGGCGCGGATTTCGTCCGCCGTCAGCACGCCGTCCTTGTTGGCGTCGGCCCGCGCGAACAGGCCCTGCAGCCGTTCGGGCAACTCGTCGGGCGTGAGCTTGCCGTCGCCATTCTGGTCGAACCCCATCAGCGTCTTCACCATATCGTCGGGACTCGGCGGCTGCGTCTCGCCCGGCTCATTCGGATCGCGCGGGCGTCTTCCCTCGCCGGCCGGACGCTGCGGCCGCACTTCGTCTTCGGTCAGCTTACCGTCGCCGTTCTTATCGAGCGTCTTCAACGCCGCGGGCGCGGCCGCGATTTCATCGGGCGAAAGCACGCCGTCATGGTTCGTATCGATGGCCTGAAAGGTCGGAAAGCGCATCATTCGGCCGGGTCCGCCCGGACCGGAACGGCCAGGCCCTTCCGGACCTTGCGCCAGAATCGAGACACCAATAGCAGCAAAACCAATCAGCACTCTGTACATGGATCCCCAGTTCGGTTTGAGTTCTACAGGAAGGACGCGTCGTCGCCGGAAACGGTTAGCGGAGCGGGCGTCAAAGTGTGTAAAGTCCGCTCCGCCGAACGCTACTTTTTCGCCTTCACGCTAGGGGCGTCGTTGGCCTTCAGATCGCCCAGCGCATACTGCACGCCGGCCAGCAGGTGCTCGAGCATCGGCTTGATCGCGTATACGCGCTCGTTGTGTCCGTGCGCTTCGTAGAACACGCGGCCCTTGCCCTCGCGCCGGATCCAGCTCAGCCCGTAATCGTGATCCTCCCTCGGGTAGTCTTCCTTAGCCTTGTCGGCGTCGCTCATTTTCGCATAGTCGATGCTGGTCAGCACGTGCAGGTTCGTGCGGGACCAGCCCTTGACGCCGAACGTGTAGGTCTCGTCGTTCACCTCGAAGCCGCCCTTGAACATCGCCGTCAACGGGCTGTCGGGATCGTCGATCTTGTAGACGATGTGCTGCGGGTCCAGCCAGTGATACTTGAAGTAGCCGCCGATCAGACGATTGAATTCGGGCCATACGCCGATCTGATGATCGGGACCGGTCTTGGGAGGCGGCGGTCCGGCGGGCTGCCCCGGACGGCGGGGAGCGCGAGCGCTCATCAACACGCCCCGCAGCCGCGCTTTGAGATCCGCCATGCCGACCTTGCCCGAATGGTCCGCGTCCAGCTTGTCGAACCACTGATCCGCCAGCGCTCCCATCTCGGCCGCGTCCACGCCGCCGTTCGAGTCCTTATCGGCGACGGCCAGGATCCCCGGCGCGAGCATCGCCCCGAAAGCCGGCCCGTCGGTCGCCTTGTGATAGGAATCCGACGCCGCGTGCACGCCGGCCAGTCCCTTGCCGGAGCGTACGAAATCAAGCAGCGCTTTCTTGCGCGCCGCCGTCACCGCCGGGTCCGGATCGTCCAGGAAGAGGCCGGTGGTGTTGTTCAGAAACACCAGGTCGTACTGCTTCAGGTTCTCCGCCGTGATCACCGCCGAGTCGTAGCTGACCGTGGTGGTCCAGGCGCCCGTCTTCGACCCCATCGACTCGATGGTCTTGGCCGCCAGCGGAATGCACGAATGTATGTAGCCGGCGCACTTGCACAACACCAGCACCTTGCGCGGCTTCATGGGCTTGGCCGGAGCCGTGGCGGGCAGCGCGGCGAGCATCTTCTCGACGTCTTCCGCCCTGGGCGTCTGGCTCTGCGGCGGCGACATCATGCCCATGAACACGGATTCGGGAAACGCGGTTTCGAGCGCGCCTGCCAGTTGTTGCTGATTGGCCGAGGCCGCTCCGCCCAGCCACTGCGTCATGGCCGTCTTCAACTCGCCGCGAGTGACAAAGCCGTCCTGATCGCCGTCGACGGCCTTCAGAAAATCCTGCGCCTGCTGGGCGCCGGTCGATCGCATGGCGACCGCCGCGAGCGCGAGGGCGCAGGCGGCGACCGCGAGACATCTGGTGATAGTTTTCATCAATTGAGCTCCGAAAATTCGAGACCCTACTTCCTGGGCCGTCCCACCGTCTGCGCCAAAGTGATTTTCTGATCCGGCCGCAGCTTCAACGCCGCCGCCAGCGCCGCCCGGTCGATGGACGCGCGCACCACGGTGGCCAGCCCCTCCGAGGCGCAATACAGATACACATTCTGGCTGATGAAACCCGTCTCCGCACCCGAAAACAGCAACTTGTCGGAATCGGAAGAGCTGGCCATCTTCGTGTAATCGCTCACATAGACCAGGTTCACCGGAGCGCTGGCGACAAAGGACTGTGTGCCCGCCAGCGCCCGCAAATCGCGGCCGACCACCAGGCGCAACCGGTGTCCGGCGCCCTCGTATACGTAAGCGCCGTTGGCGGTCAGGGCATAGACATCGACGGTCTGACGGTTCATCGCCGACGGCGCCGTGCGATGTCCGTCCGGACGGTTCACGCCGAACCCGGCCCACAACATGTTCGACAGCACCTGTTCCGGCAACGCGTCCGGCGCAAACTCGCGAGCGCTCGAGCGGTTGCTGAGCGCCTGCATCAGTGGCTTGCCGCCCTGGCGGTCCGGTTTGGGAAGAGAGATGGAATCCAGCGTTTCGGCGAGACCCGAAAACGCGACGAGCGAAATGAGTAAGACAAGCATCCGGTACATGAGAACACCCGGCTAGCATTGTATGCCCCTCGCCGGACGGGCTATGGTCCACTTCTCTCTTGACGCCGATGGAGGATCGGCGTATTCTTCCCATAAGAATCTTATGGGAACGCGCCAGCCTCGTGAACTCCTGCCCGGAACGCTCGATCTCCTCGTCTTGCGCACGCTCGAACGCGGTCCGGCGCACGGTTACGCCATCATGGACGCCATCTGGAATGCCTCGGGCGAACTGTTCCGCGTGGAAGAGGGCGCGCTCTACCCGGCGCTCCACCGCCTGGAGCTGAACGGCTGGCTCGCCTCGGAATGGGGCGCTTCGGAGGCCAAACGCCGCGCCAAATACTATAGCCTCACCGAATCCGGCCGCAAGCATCTGGCCCGCGAACGCGCCGACTGGGATCGGATCACCCTCGGCATGCGGCGAATTCTCGAAGGAGCCTGACCCAATGCCATTCATCCGAAATCTGCTGAACCGGCTGGGCGCCATCGGCCGCCGCGGCCGCCTTCAGGACGACTTCGCCGCCGAACTGGAAGCCCATCTCGCCCTCAAGCAGCAGCAGCTCGAAGCCGAGGGCGTCGAGCCCGCCGAAGCCGCCCGCCGCGCCCGCCTGGCGCTCGGCAACGCCACGCTCTACCAGGAAACTCTGTCTGCGCAGTGGAGCTTCCCGGCGCTCGAAAGCCTCTGGCGCGACATCGTCTTCGGCCTGCGGATGCTGCGTAAGGACAAGGTGTTCACCATCGTGGCGCTGGTCACGCTGGCGCTCGGCATTGGCGCAAACACGGCGGTCTTTTCGCTGCTCAACAGCCTGCTGTGGCGCAGCCTGCCCGTCCGCGAGCCGCAGCAATTGGTGCGGTTGCGCCTCACCAACGTCCCGCCCACGGATCGGGCCTGGGTGAACGGCCGCGCGGTCACCGCCAAGGAGCGCCGCCGCGTGCCGTTCCCCTTCTACCAGGAACTCGAAAAGCATCCCGACTTCCAGGCGGTGTTCGGCGCGGCCGGCCAGGGTCCCTTCGTGGTCGACTCCGCCGGAGAAGCGTACAAGCTGGAAGCCGCCTCCGTCACTGGAACCTACTTCCCCGCGCTGGGCGTGGAGCCGGTCGCGGGCCGTCTGCTCACGCCCGACGACGACATCGCCGGCGGACCCTCCACCGGCTGGGGCGCGGTGATCAGCGAGTCCGCCTGGACCCGCCTCTTCCACCGATCCCCCGCCGCCATCGGCGCTCAGATCTCCATTGAAAGAACGCCCTTCACGATCATCGGTGTGGCGCCGCGCACCTTCACCGGCGTCAACCCAGGCTCGGCGCCCGACGTCTGGATGCCCGCCAGCGCCTTCGAGACGATGTTCCCCAAGTGGAGCTGGCGCGCCAACCGCGACATGGGGTTCATCGAGCCCATGGCCCGGCTGAAGCCCGGCGTCGACCTCAACCAGGCGCGGGATCGTCTGGCCGCGCTGTCGGTCCCAATGCTCCGCGCCGTGAAGCCGGACGGGATTTCCGGCCAGGCCGAAAAGCACTACCTGGCGATGAAGATCGACATGGTTCCGGCGTCTTCCGGTTACTCCTACCTGGTGGACATCTTCCGCCCCGCGCTGTGGACCCTGCTCGCGGCCGTTGGCGCGGTCCTGCTGATCGCCGCCACGAATCTGACGAACCTGATCCTCGCCCGCGCCACGGCGCGCCGCAAGGAGATCGCCATCCGCCTGGCCATTGGCGCGTCGTCGGGCCGGATCCGCCGCCAGTTGATCGTCGAAAGCTCGTTGCTCGCGATGGCGGGCGCCGGGGCCGGCGTCGTATGCGCCCGCTGGCTCGCGGCAGCGCTGGTCCGGGGAGCCTCGCGCGACACCACCCGCATCCACCTGGACGCTTCCCTCGATCTCACCGTCCTCGCCTTCACGGGCGCGTTGCTCGCCGCCGTCGTCCTGATCGCGGGCTGTATTCCCGCATGGTCCGCCGTGCGCGGAGCCATTGGCGAACACGCCCGTGGCGTCACGGCGTCGAAACTGGCCACGCGCCTTCGCGGCGGCCTGATCGTGTTACAGGTCGGACTCTCGCTCGCCTTGCTCATCGCCGCCGGCCTGCTGATCGCCTCACTGCGATCCGTGCTCCACGAAACCACGGGCTTCGACACGGCGCACGCCGTCTTCATCACGCCCGACCTGTACAACGCCGGCGTAAGCCCGGAGCGCATGCCGCAGGCCTACGCCTCCATGCTCGAGGAAACCCGCCGCATGCCGGGCGTCCGAGCCGCCGCCTGGACCATGCACGTGCCCATGAGCGGCGGTCTGGAAGCGTTCACCATCGAACTCCCGGACCGTCCGGGCATCCCGCCGGCCGACCGCATGGTCTTCTCCCACCAGGTGACCGACGGCTACTTCCAGGCCTCCGGCGTGCCCCTGGTCGCGGGCCACGACTTCGCACCCCGCGGCGCTGCCGGCCCCAAGGCCTCCATCGTCAGCCGCAACCTCGCCATCAGGTTTTTCGGATCGCCCGAAGCCGCCATCGGCCGCCGTCTCAAACCAGGCAGCCTCGACTGGACGGAAGTAATCGGCGTGGCCGCGGACGCCAAGTTCCAGGATGTCCGCGAACCCGACCCTCCCACCGTGTACACGTCGTATTGGGACCAGCGGACCACTCTCGGCATGACGCTATTGGTGAACCACACGGGACCCACGGAACCGGTGGTCACGGCCGTCGGAGCGCTCGCCCGCCGGGAAGCGGGGCGCACGCCGTTCACTCAGGTTTCCACGCTGCCCGCCAACATCGCCGCTTCGCTCGTCACCGAACGCCTGTTGACGATGATGCTGACGGCGTTCGGCGGCTTCGCATTGCTGATCTCCGCCACCGGCATCGTGGGATTACTCAGCTACACGGTGCAACTGAAGCGCCGCGACATCGGCGTGCGGATCGCGCTAGGCGCCACGCCGTCGGCCATCGCCCGGGAGATCGAAAGCAACGGTCTCCTGCTGGCCGTCCTCGGCCTTGCGGTGGGCGGGGCGCTCAGTTGGGCCATGCGCCGTCTGATCGAAGCCCACCTATACCGGGTCAAGTCGGGCGACCCGGTCATCTGGATCGCAGTCAGCGCCGTCGTTCTCCTCTGCGCCGTAGGCGCGAGCGCCATCCCAGCCCTACGCGCCGCCCGCGTCGACCCGATGGCAGTCCTGAAATCCGACTAGATTCTGTCTTCTGTCTCCTGACTCCTGTCTCCTATTTCACCGGCCTCAAATAGGAGTCCGTCCCATACTTCCAGTCCTCCCGGACTCCGGAGAAGATGTCGATGGAAACGGAGTCCTCGGTCGCCAGGGCGCTGTGCTTCACGTTTGACGGGATGCGCAGCACCTCGCCCGCTTTCACCGTCACCTTCTCGCCTCCCACCACGAAGTCGAGCGAGCCCTTCTCCATCACGGTGAGCTGTTCGTTGGGGTGCGAGTGTTCGGGCACCAGGCAGCCCTTGGCCAGGTAGATCCGCCCGATGGTCATCTGGTCGGCGTGGATCACCTGGCGGACGAACTGCGGGTTCAGTTGTTCCTTCTCGATCTTGCTCCACTCGTACAGTTGCATGGGAGGGATTCTAACACGCCCTCCACGCTCGGCCGTCTGCGCGCGTCAGATGGTGCATGCGGACGATTGTGACGTGCTTGATTCTGGCGGCCGGGACCCTGGTGGCCCAGCCCCCGCTGGAGAGCCGCGTGCTGCGGATCTCCTCGGCCAAAACGGCGCAGGACTTTGCGGAGGTCGCCACCGTCATCCGGTCCATCGCCGAGATTCGCGACCTGTCCGTTGATATGGATCAACGGACCATCACCATGTGGGCCAGCGCCCAACAAGTCTCCTTCGCCGACTGGCTGGCGCGCGAACTCGATCCCGCCACCGACGCGTCGCCCCGCTTCCAGGTGGGTCCCGATGACGTTGCGCGTATCTTCTATGTGAAGAATGCTCCCGGCGTTCAGGGATTTCAGGAGATGGCGGCGGCGATGCGGTCGCTCGTGGAGATACGGCGGCTGTTCACCTACAACACGCCGCGCGCCATCGTCGCCCGGGGAACGCCGGACCAGTTAGCGGCGGCCGAATGGATTCTCGGCGAGTTAGACCAGCCGCTAACTCAGGCTCCGCCGCGCGGCGCTCGCGCATTTGAGATGTCCGGCGTTGGCAACGAGAACGTAGTGCGGATATTTCATATCACCGCGGCCGCGACAATCCAGGACTTTCAGGAAGCGGCGGTGCTGGTTCGTTCCATCGGCGATATCCGTCGCGTGTTCACCTATAACCCCTCGCACGCCCTGCTCATCCGCGGAACCGCCGATCAGGCGGCGCTCGCCGACTGGCTGACCACGCAACTGGAGGGCGCGACCAAGCCCGTTGAGTCGACCACGGCCATCGAATACCGCATGTCGGACGCCGGCATGGACAACGTGGTGCGCGTATTCCGTCTGGCGCACGCAGCCTCCACAAAGCGGTTGCAGGAAGTCGCAACCGAGGTGCGCACGGCCGAAAAGATCCGCCGCGTATTCACCTGCAACACCCCGCGGTTGGTGGCGATGCGAGGGACCCAGGACCAGATGGACTCGGCCGTACGCCTGGTGAAGGAGCGGGACAAGAACTAACTCGCGCCGGTGTCTGCCGACGCATGCGCTTCAGAATTCCCTGAGAAGACCTTCCGCGCGACCGCACTATTGGGAAGAGGTCGAGGGATTCCTGATGCGGCTACTTCCATGTTTGCTGCTCGTGTTGTCTGCGTTCGCGCAGACCGCCGATCCCGCTTTTGACGCGCTACAGAAGGCGTACGACGCGCTCAAGGACCGCCGTTACGACGACGCGATCGCAGCCTTCCGTAAGGCCGCCGACATTGCGCCCAAGCGGGCCGCCATTCGCAAGGACCTCGCGTACACGCTGCTCAAGACGGGCGAAAGCGAAGCCGCCCGCGACCAGTTCCGCGAGGCCATGCAACTCGAGCCGGCCGACCACCACGTTGCGCTCGAATACGCTTTCCTTTGTTACGAAACCAAACAGCGGGCCGAGGCTCGCCGCATCTTCGACCGCATCCGCAAGTCCGGCGATCCGCAATCCAGCGAGACCGCCGAGAAAGCCTTCCACAACATCGACCAGCCGCTCGAAGAAGGCATCGCACGCTGGTCCCGCGCGGTCGAACTGTCCCCGAATAACTTTAGTGCGCACCAGGAGCTCGCGCGATTGGCGGAGGAGCGCGACGACTGGAGACTCGCCGCGGTCCACTACGAAGCGGCATGGAAGCTTCGCCCCGATCTGCGTGAGCTCCTGCTGGACCTGGGCCGCGTCTGGAAGGACATGGGTCGCGCCGAGGATTCGAACGCCGCCCTGTTGGCCGCCTCGCGAGGCGCGCAACCCCGTGTCGCCGAACGCGCCCGCGCGCTCAGCCCCGAACGCTACCCCTACGTGTACGAATTCCGCAAAGCCCTGAAACTCGATGCGGCCAACATCGACCTGCGTCGCGAGCTCGCCTACCTGCTGCTCGAAATGAAGGATCGTGAATCGGCCGAAGCGGAGTTCAAACAGATCGTCGACGCCGCCCCGGACGACATGCTGTCGGTCGCCCAACTCGGCTTTCTCCACCTGAGTCGCAAGGACGTGAACGGCGCCATGCCCCTGTTGAACAAGGTGCTCGAGAAAGGCGATCCGGATCTTGCCGATCGCGTCCGCGCCGCCCTTCAAATGCCTCAGGTCCTCAAAACGCGGCGCGAGTCGACCAGCCAGGAAAAGGGCCGGGAGGCCAAGGATCTCGGCTACAAGAGTCTCACCGCGGGCTATCTCAAGGATGCTCTGAAGTATCTGAACATCGCCCATGAGTCGGATCCCGTCGACTTTGAAGTCATGCTGAAACTCGGCTGGGCCTATAACATGTCGAAACAGGACAAGGATGCGCTGAAGTGGTTTAATCTGGCGCGCAAGAGTCCTGACCCCGCCGTGGCCACCGAGGCCGAACAGGCCTGGCGCAACCTGGTCCCCGAGTTCGCGAAGTTCCGCACCACGGCGTGGATGTATCCCTTCTATTCGACGCGCTGGAAAGACATGTTCTCCTACGCGCAGGTGAAGACCGAGTTTCGCCTCCCGAAATTCCCACTGCGGCCCTACCTGACGGTGCGATTCATCGGAGACACGCGCGGCAGCCTGAACGGCGGTATGAACATCGCCCCGCAGTACCTGTCGGAGAGCTCCTTCATCGTGGGCGCAGGCCTCGCCACTCCAACCTGGCGCGGACTGACGGGCTGGTTCGAGGCCGGCGAGGCGATGAAGTACATGGGCTCGCGCACCGACGTCGGCGCGATGATCCCCGACTATCGCGGCGGCGTCTCCTACGCCAAGGGATTCGGCCACCTGCTGACGCCCTCCGGTCACGGCCTATTCGCCGAGGCCAATCTCGACGGCGTGTTCGTCAGCCGCTTTCAGAACGACATGCTGCTCTACACGCAGACGCGCGCCGGCTACACTCTGCCTTCCTCCGAATCGGGCGGATTCCAGGCGCAGTTGTTCCTCAACTGGAACATCACCGTCGACCGCTCGGGCCAATATTGGGCCAATTACGTCGAAATGGGCCCGGGCCTGAGATTCCACGCCAAACCCATGCCGCCCTCCATGGTGTTCTCCGTCAGCGCCCTGCGCGGCAATTACCTGGTGAACCAAGGCAATCCCAGGGGACCGGTTTTCTACGACTTGAGGGTGGGGTTCTGGTATGCGTTCACCCGTTAAGCTCGGGTTCGTTTTCGCGATTTTGACCTCGGCGGCGCCGGGCGTCACGTTCAGCTATCACGTGGTGAGCGATGACCCGGGCCCCTGGCCGGGCATCCTCTCCTCGGTCGGTCTGACCTCGGCGCCCACCGGCGTCGCCAGCGTCTTCATCGTCCGCGCCAACTCGAGCCTCACCGGCCCCCAGTGGCTCGAGCGGGCCGAACGCGGGGCTTTCGTGATTGTCGAAGGCGACTCGCCGGTGGCCCGTTCCCTGGGATTCGTCGCCTCCAAGCGGAACGTGGTGGTGCGCGGCGTCGAGGACCTTCGAGCGCCCAAACTGGAAATCGTCTGGGAGAGCCCCGCGACCCTTCCCATCTATGTGTTGCCCGCCGCCGCGCGTCTGTTCGCGCGCGAGCGTTGGGAGCACGCCCCGCTGATGGCGGGCTTCCGCAAAGGCGCGGGCGGCGTGTTATGGCTGGCCGCATCCCCCGGCGCGCACGGACACGAACGCTTCCCCTACCTGGTGCAGGCCCTGGCCGACCTCGGCTTCGAGCCCCCCTTCCGCTCCAACGGCCTGTGGGCTTTCTTTGACTCGTCCTACCGCTCCCGCATCGATCCCGATTACTTCGCCGAACGCTGGCGCAAGGCCGGCATCGGAACCTTGCACGTCGCCGCCTGGCATTACTACGAGGCCGACCCCCAGCGCGACGACTATCTGAAGCGCCTGATCGAAGCCTGCCACCGTCGCGCCATCCTGGTGTACGCCTGGCTCGAACTGCCGCACGTCAGCGAGAAGTTCTGGAACGACCACCCCGAGTGGCGCGAGCAAACCGCCCTCCAGCAGGACGCCGCCCTCGACTGGCGCAAGCTCATGAATCTCACCAATCGCGACGCCTTCCGCGCCGTATCGGCGGGAGTTCGCGATCTCATCGGACGATTCGACTGGGACGGCGTGAATCTGGCCGAACTCTACTTCGAGTCGCTCGAAGGCTACCTCAATCCAGCCCGTTTCACGCCCATGAACGCGGATATTCGAGCCGAGTTCAAGTCGAAAAACGGTTTCGATCCCATTGAGCTGTTCGATCCCAATTCCCCGCGGAATCCATCGAAGGACGCAAGCGGCATGCGGGCTCTGCTCGACTTTCGGGCCGACCTCGCGCGCCGCCAGCAGACCGAATGGATCGCGGAAATCGAGGCCCTCCGCCGCGCACGCTCACACCTGGACCTGGTGCTGACGCATGTCGATGATCGATTCGACACCCGGATGCGCGACCTCATCGGCGCCGACGCCGGGCGCCTTCTGCCCCTGCTAACCCAGCATGACTTCACGTTCCTGATCGAGGACCCGGCGACCATTTGGAACCTCGGGCCCCAGCGATACCCTCAGATCGCCAAAGCATACTCGCCTTTGACCCCCCGCAACGACAAACTCGCCATCGACATCAACGTTGTTGAACGCTATCAGGACGTGTATCCCACCAAGCAACAAACTGGAACCGAGTTGTTCCAGTTGGTCCACCTGTCCTCCAGCGCATTCCCGCGCGTCGCGTTGTACTTCGAAAACTCGATCCGGAAGGAGGACCTCCCGTTCCTGCCGTCGGCGGCCTCGGCCGTCACCCGGCTGGAGCAGGCGGGTTCAAAGCTCGAGATCGACTCGAAGAGAGGCGTGGGGGTGCCCTGGACCGGGCCGGTCAAGGTCGACGGCCGTCCCTGGCCGGTATTTGACGGAAAGACGGTCTGGATCCCATCGGGTCCGCACTCGATCGAACCGGGGTCGGCGGACACGGCGGCCCACATGACGGACTTCAACGGCAGCCTGCAATCCGCCTCGGCGACCCCGCGCGGCCTCGAATTCTCCTATCAGAGCAGTTCCCGCGCGCTGGCGCGGCTCGACCGCGCGCCGCAGCGCATGGAAATCGACGGCGCCGCCGCCAAACCCGAATTCATCGACGCGACGCTCGTGCTCCCGCGCGGCCAGCACATCGTTTCACTCGAGTTCTGATAGGCGGAGTCTTCGGCGAATCGGGCATGTCCGGCAAGAACATTCGCTATATGTTCGCCATGCATTCAGATTGGTATTCTATTGTAGATAGAGCGACATGGGATTGGATCACATCTACGAGATCCGCTGCCCTGTGCACGGATTTGTGGCGCTCAATGCTTGGGAACGGGAAATTATAGACCAGCCTGCATTTCAGCGCCTGAAACGGATCCGTCAACTTGCCTGGACCGATCAAGTCTACCCGGGCGCCATGCACACCCGTTTCGAACACTCGCTGGGCGTGAGGCACGTGGCGAACCTGCTGTTCGACTCCGTTGTCCGGAATTCGAGAGCATTGTTGGAGAGCGACCTTGGGTACAACGAGACCGGTCTTGACCGATATCGTCAGCTTGTACGACTTGCGGCGCTCCTTCACGACGTCGGTCATTCGCCTTTTTCACACTCCTCCGAGGATCTCTTCCCTGAAAGGGATGGCGGAGGCAAGAAATACGTACACGAAGAATACTCGGCGGCGATTATTCGTGGGCCCCTGCGAGACGTCATCGAGAACCACCGGGCGAATGCGAACTATGCGTTTAGCGCCGATGATGTGGCGGCGCTGATTGAGGGAAGCGCCGGCGCACAGAAAGGCATCTTCTGGAGAGACCTGATCAGCGGCCAAATGGATGCTGACCGGATGGACTATCTCCTGCGCGATTCGCATCACACCGGCGTCCACTATGGCCGTTATGATCTCCATCGAATCGTAGGAACGGTTACAGCGCTGCGTTCGGGCGAAAACAGCGGCCTGCGGGTCGGAATCCAGGAGGGCGGCTGGCACGTGGCTGAGGCGTTGGTTTTGGCGCGCTACGCAATGTTCACACAGGTCTACTTTCACAAGACCCGTGTTGCATACGACATCCACATTCGGGAAGCGATGAAGGCGATGCTTCCCAACGGCCGGTTTCCGAGACCGACGGAGCTCGACAAGTACCTGGAGTGGGACGATTGGAAGGTCCTGGGGCTGCTCGCCGGGGGACAGGGCGGGGAACACGGCGAACGATTGACTCAAAGGAAACACTATCGGCGAGTGTATAGGTCCAACGAAATGATGAGCCACCGTGATCGCGAATGCCTGGAGAAATTGGAGGAACGCTTGGGATCTCTTTTGGCCGAGCGCGTGCCAGCCGGACGAAGTAAGGCCTGGTACAAGACCGATGGCTCCGATATCCCGGTGTTGAGTGAACAGGATGGCGTCGCCCGTCCGTTGAGCTACTTTTCGAGGGCCGTCAGTTATCTTGGAAAGCATGACCAGGTGTTTCTATATTGCCGGCCCGAGGACCGGCTTGAAGCGGACCGAATAGTGAAGGAGGTCGGTGGGAATGGATTGGCGTAATCTGCAAAAGGCCCGGATGGCTCTGTTCGCCGAGTTGATCTCGCGTGTTCCTCAGGCTTCCATGGGGAGAACCATGCTCATGAAGCTCTGCTACTTCCTTCAGGAAGTCAGAGGGGTGCCTCTGGGATATCGTTTCACAATCTACTCCTATGGTCCGTTTGACTCAGAAGTGCTGTCGGACCTGAACACCGCCGTGGGATTGGATGGGGTTAAGTCGACCGTCGTGTATAACTCTGCTGGATACGGCTACAGGCTGGAGCCCGGCCCTATGTCGGCTGCGATTAGGGATGACGGAGAGTGGTTCTTGCGGCAGCATCAGGACAGCATCGATTGGGCGGTAGAAGAGTTTGGGGACAAAGCCGCCTCGGAAATGGAGCTTGAGAGCACCATGGTGTTTGTGGATAGGGAGGCAGCCGGGCGAGGTGAGATCCTGAGCCTGGATTTGCTAACAGACAGGGCTCGGAACTTGAAGCCTCACTTCCAGCGGGAACACATCGCCGCAAGAGCGAAAGATCTATACAGCCGCCGGCTTCTGAAGTCCGTGAAGCGGGAAGCTGCTCTCTCGGCGTAGCCGTCTGACGAATACCGCGTGCGCGACGGTTCAGTCTCGCCTCGCCCATCAACCCCGAATAGCCGTCGCGATATCATGCGCGGCGGCCTTCAGGTCCCGCTCCTCGATCAGTTCCGAGAAAATCTCCACCAACGACGGCAGATGCATCAACCCCCGCAACTGCTCCACCGAACCATCCGCCTTAATCTGGCCCTGATGAATCACAATCACCCGCGCGCAGACCTTCTCCACCACTTCGAGCACGTGCGAGATATACAGAATCATCTTGCCCTGGCCCGCTAACTCATCCAACAGATGCTTGAATAACTGCGCCGTGGTCACATCCATGCCCGACAATGGCTCGTCCAGGATCAGCACATCCGGATCGTGCATCAGCGCGGCCGAAATCAGCACCCGCTGTTTCATCCCCTTGGAATACGATGCAATGGCCCCATGCCGGTGCGGCGCAAGCGAAAACGCCTCCAGCAGATCGTTCGCCCGCCGCGTCACCACGCCTTCCGGAAGTCCGCGCAGCCGTCCCGTCAGTTGCAGGTACTCGAGCCCGGAAAGATACGAATAGAGGATGGCCTCTTCCGGCACATAGCCGAGCCGCCGCCGGAACCCGATCATGTCCTCCCGGATGTCCCGCCCATCCAGCAGCACCTGGCCCCCGCTAGGCTCCAGCAGCCCGGTGATCATCTTCACCGTCGTCGACTTGCCCGATCCATTCGGCCCCAGGTAACCCGTCACCTCACCCGGCCGCACCGTGAAACTCACGTTCTTCACCGCCGCGGTATTGCGGTAATACTTCGACAGATTCCGGATCTCCAGCATCTCAGTGCGCCTCCAGTCCCAGCGTGCGAACCATCGGTTCGCCGTCGTCGTATTCGAGCGTCGCCTCGTCGCCCAACCGTCTCCGCCGCCACCACACCAGCGCCGCCCACGCCGCCCACGCCGCGGCGAAGAACGCGACCGCCGCCGCGGGCCACCCCAGCAGCCATCCCTCTACCTCGGCCATCGTATTGCTGTAGGTCGTGAACCCGAGAACGTACAGCGCCCCCAGCCCGACCAGGTTCATCTTCCCCGTGAAGTAGGCGCATGTGAACGGCGCCTTGCGGAAGTCGAAGAACATCAGCTCCACCAGCAGCATCGAAAGCGTCAGTCCATACGCCGTATGAAACAGCGCCTTGCCCGGCGTGAACAGCTGGAACTCGGCCGGCGCCAGCGCGAGGTGCAGCGGGATGATGGCGCACACCGCGATCCACTTCCGCGTCGCGTCGAAGTAGCCGGCGGCCGACTCAGTCTCGCTGATCTGGAAAATCCAGTTACCGCTCGGCTCCGAAGGGAAGTTGAACGCGGCCCGCAGCCCCGATACCAGGATGAAGGATAACGTCAGCGACAGCGGCGCAAGCCCGGTCCTCGGATCGGCGCCCATGTGCATCACCGCCAGCGCCGCGCCGAACCCGCCATAGGTCGCCAGAAACAGCCGATGCTGGGGGCTGCGCGTGATGCTCTCGCCGATGAAGTGGAACACCGCGCGCTCCAGGTTCGAACCGAGCAGCCACCGGTTGGCCGCGCGCTCAAACGCCGCCCTCAGTGGACCCGGACCCGCGGGACTCGGCGCGGGCGCGTCCAGGATCTTGCGCGCATGCCGCCGGTAGCCAGGCAGATACGCAAGCACGAACAGCGCCGCCGCCGCCGCCAGCCCTCGCACCGCGGTATCGCCCAGGCCGGCCAGCGTGGCGTTGCGCGTCGCCGGCCGCAACTGCTCGTAGAACCCCGTGAACCAGTAAGTCGGCAGCACCGTGGCGATCCAGTGGTGGCTGCGCAACACCATCCTGGCGCCCGCCCCCAACACCGGAGTCAGGAACAGAAGCATCACCAGCAGCGCCATCAACAGCGTCTGCGCGGTCACCGAAACCCGGCGGTAGGTCTTGCCGCTCAGCAGCGTCGCCAGCACGCCCTGAATCGCCGCGATGGCCAGCGCCGTGAACAGCCCCGCCGCGCACACCGCCAGCGCATGAACTCCCATGATGGCCAGCGTGTCGCGCTTGCCGTCGATGCCTGGCCAGAACAGGGTCCCAAAGAAGTTCACGTCCGCCAGGAACACGCCCGCCAGCATCGCCAGCGCCTGCGCCTTGGCGAAAAACAGCGAGGTCAGGCGGATGGGCAGCGGCGTCAGGATGAGATAGTCGCGACGGTCCAACAGCAGCGCATCCCACTCGAACACCATCACCAGGCCCATCACCACCATGGACAGCGACACGAAACAGTAGCGCAGCATCACCAGATCCCACCCGGTCATGCCGAAGGGGCGGAACAACAGTACGAAGAAGGCTCCGGGCACGGCGACAAGCCCGAGGATTTGCGCAAGGTTCGCCTCTGGCTCGCCCTGCGGCGAGAGCGACTCCTTGTCGAAGAATCGTCCGAAGAAATGCCGGACGAGAACGGCGTAGGTCCCGGCCTGGCTCATGCCCCTACAGACGCCGCGGCGCGCGCCTTTGTTCCCCAGCTTCGGTTCCGATACGATCGATATGCCATGCATCGTCCGTTGTGCCTTCTGTTGCTCACCCTGACGCTCGCCGCGCAGGACACGCGATTCCAACCGCAGAACGAAGAGTTCCCCGGTCCGCCCGATCCCGCCTCATTCTCTGAGTGGCTGGCCGACATCCAGCACTGGCGCGCCGAGCGCCGCATCCGCATCGGCTATGACGCCTCCCAATACGCCCGCCCCGAACTCAAGTGGGCGCAAAGCAGCTTCATCCAGCCGCAAATGATGGTGGAGGACCGTTTCTTCTACGATCCCGTCGCGCGCAAATACACAGTGGACCGTTACCTGGACGACCTCGAAAAACGCTACGGCGGCATCGACAGCGTCCTGGTGTGGCACACCTACCCGAACATCGGCATCGACGACCGCAATCAGAACGACCTGCTCCAGGACATGCCCGGGGGCCTCGCCGGACTCAAGCAGATGGTGGCCGACTTCCACCGCCGCGGCGTCCGCGTGCTCTTCCCCATCATGTTGTGGGACCAGGGCACGCACTCCTATGGCGAGCCGAACCACGAAGCCACGGCGCGCCTGTTCAAGGAGGCCGGCGCCGACGGCGTCAACGGCGACACCATGCGAGGCGTACCGCTCGCCTACCGCGCCGCGTCCGACCGCGCCGGCCATCCGCTGGTGCTCGAACCGGAAAACGGTCTCGATTCCGACGAAATGGTGATGTACAACAACATGACCTGGGGCTACTGGCGGTACGCGCCCATCCCCACCATCAGCCGGTACAAGTGGCTTGAGACGCGCCACATGGTGAACATCTGCCGCCGTTGGGCCCGCGACAAGACCGACGACCTCCAGCACGCCTTCTTCAACGGCGTCGGATACGAAAGTTGGGAAAACATCTGGGGCATCTGGAACCAGATCCCGGACCGCCACGCCGAAGCGCTCCGCCGCATCTCGAAAATCGAGCGCAAATTCGCCCAGGCGATGATCTCGCCCGACTGGGAGCCGCACACCCCGGTCCTGCAGCCTTCCGTCTACGCGAGCAAATTCCCCGACGGCGCCCGCGCCGTGTGGACCTTCGTGAACCGCAACGAATACGACGTCGCCGGCCGGCAGATTCGCGTTCCCCACAGCGCCGGCGTGCGCTACTTCGACCTGTGGAACGGCGTCGAACTGAAGCCCGAGGTGACCGGCGCCTGGGCCACGCTGAGCTTCGCCATGGAGGCGCACGGATACGGCGCGCTGCTGGCGGCGGCCTCCGCGCCCGACGGGCCGTTCCTGGCCGAGATGGCCGCGCTCTCCAGGACCCCGCTCTCAAGCTATTCGGCCGAGCGTCGCACCATGCCGCAGCGCGTCGTCGAGATCGCCCCGACAGCGAAGGCGAAGGCCGCGCCCGCGGGCATGATCCGCATCGCCGGCGGCGCTTACGACTTCAAGGTCTCCGGCATCATGATCGAAGGCTCGAATGAAATCGGCGTGGACGTGCAATACGCCTGGGAGAACTCGCCCCGCCGCCACCACGCACAGACGATGACGCTTGCGCCCTACTTCATCGATCGCTTCCCGGTCACCAACGCGGAGTTCAAGAAGTTCGTGGACGCGGCGTCATACAAGCCCGCCGACGATCACAATTTCCTGAAGGACTGGAAGGGCGGGACCTATCCGGCCGGATGGGCGAACAAGCCCGTCACCTGGGTGTCCATCGAGGATGCGCGCGCCTACGCGAAGTGGGCCGGCAAGCGCCTTCCGCACGAATGGGAGTGGCAATTCGCGGCCCAGGGGCCGGATGGCCGGACTTATCCCTGGGGCTCAGGCTGGGACGCGGGCGCCGCGCCCGTTCCCGACAAGGGCCACAACATGGCGCCGGCCGCCGACATCGGCGCGCACCCCCGCGGCGCAAGCCCGTTCGGCGTGGAGGACCTGGTGGGCAACGTCTGGCAGTGGACCGACGAGTACGTCGACGAACACACCCGCACCGGGATTCTCAAGGGAGGCAGCCACTACCAGCCGCAAGGCTCGCACTGGTACTTCCCGCAGGCCTACAAACTGGGCGAGCACGGCAAGTATCTGCTGATCGCGCCCGGTAAGGACCGCTCCGGCGGCGTCGGCTTCCGCTGCGTCGTCGACGCCGAGTAGCTAACTGCCCAACCGGCTCGCGAAAGCCAGCACCAGGATGCCGGCGACAATGCGGTACACGGCGAACATCGCGAATCCGCGTTTGCGGACCCAGTGCATGAACCACGCCACCACGGCGTAGGCCACAAAGAACGAGATCGCGCCGCCGAGCGCGAGCAGCACCCATCCGTGCGCGTCGATGTGGGTGGCGCCCACGGCGTTGGCGCCATGTCCCGGCCGCAGCGATTTCAGCAGGTCATAGCCGGTGGCCGCCACCATCGTCGGAATGGAGACCAGGAACGAGAACTCGAGCGCCACCGGCCGCGACATGCCCGCGATCTGTCCGGCGGCGATGGTCGCCATGGAGCGCGACGTGCCGGGAAACACCGCCGACAGAATCTGGCATGCGCCGATCCACACGGCCTGGAACAGGCTGGTCTCGTCGATCCGCTCGGTGCGGAACGGAGGCGTCGAAAAGAACTGGTCCACCGCCCACATCGCCACGCCGCCCACCAGCAGCGACGTTCCCATGATGGTGAGGCTCTCCAGGTGCTTGCCGATCAGCTTGCTCAGCAGGAAGGCCGGTCCCGCCGTCGTCACGAAGGCGATCAGCACCAGCGTCAGCGGATGGTTGACCACGGTGCGGTCCCGCCGCGGTCCATCCGGGAAGTGCGAGATGAACTGCAGTAGCGTCTGGCGGAAATAGATCGGCAGGCAGAGGATCGCGCCCAACTGGATGACGATGGTGAACATCTTCCAGTAGCCATCGGCCAGGTTGACGCCGGCCAGGGCTTCGAAGATGCGTAGGTGCGCCGTGGAGCTGACGGGCAGAAACTCGGTGAGTCCTTCGATGATGCCGAGCAGTACGGTAAGCAGATAATCGTTCAAACGGAGTCGGTCCTCGGGATTGGCGTGAATCCGAATGGTAGCGCAGTCGGGCCGGGCCCGACCACCCGCGCGAGTTACAGGACGATGGCGGCGGGTCGTGGGAAAATTGTTCCGATGCGGATAACTCGACGGCGGGCCCTTGCCCTATGCGCGGCGCCGGCGTTCGCCCAAGGTGGACCGGCGGTAGCCCAAGGTGGCCCGGCGGTAGCCCAAGGTGGCCCGGCGGTGGCCATCACCATGGACGACGCCGCCTGGCGCATGATTCCAGAGGACCGGCGCGCGCCGGCCGAAGCCCGCTTGCTCGAACACCTCGGCGCGGCCAAGGCGTTCCTGTTCGTCACCGGAAAGAACGTGGACGACCCGCACGGCGCCGCGCTGTTGGAGCGCTGGGCCTCGGCCGGGCATCGGCTCGGCAACCATACCTACTCGCACCGCCCGATGTTCTCGAAGACGCCGGTGGAGGAGTTCGAACAGGACGTGCTGCGCAACGACGCGCTGCTCGGCGCGAAGCCCGGCTTCCGCAAGTGGTTCCGCTTCCCGGCGCTGAAGGAAGGCGCGACGCCGGAAATCCGCGACCGTCTGCGCGCGTTTCTCGCCAGCAAAGGTTATCGCAACGGCTCGGTGACCATCGACGCATCGGACTGGTATTACGACCAGCGCCTGCGCGACCGTCTGAAAGCGGATCCGCGATTCGACGTCACCCGCTACCGCCAGCCGTATCTCGACCACATCTGGGACCGCGCCCGCTACTACGACGCATTGTCGCGCGACGTGTTGGGACGCGCCATCCCGCACACCCTGCTGGTCCACTACAACCTGCTGAACTCGCTGTTTCTCGGGGATGTGCTGGCCATGTTCCGCCGGAATGGGTGGAGCGTCGTCGACGCCGAACAAGCCTTCGCCGACCCGGTCTTCGAGCGTCAGCCCAAAACGGCGCCCGCCGGGGAAAGCCTCATCTGGGCGCTCGCCAGGGAGACCGGTAAATTCGAATCCCGCCTGCGCTATCCGGGCGAGGATGATGTGTATGAGAAACCGGGGTTGGATCGGTTAGGGCTGTGAAAGGATTCCTTCACCGCCCGACGACGAGCACTCTCAAGTGCATCCCGCCGCGCTGCACGGGATGATCGCCAGGTAGTGTCCTAAAGGTGCGTTGAACGAAATCCCGAACCCTACAGCAAGCGCTTGCTTGCGGTCCCGCACCCCGGCGACACTGGATTCATCGCAGACTCAAAATCCAAGAGCGCCGACCTGAAGGCGCTGCGCCGCCTGATCGACCAAGCCGACTGAACCCTCCGCGCAATCTCCGATATTCAGCCCTCCATCGCCGCCGCACTCGAGAATCTCGAAG
Organism: Acidobacteriota bacterium; assembly: GCA_018268715.1. Taxonomy (GTDB): domain Bacteria; phylum Acidobacteriota; class Terriglobia; order Bryobacterales; family Bryobacteraceae; genus TMP-7. Next base: position 734,878 of record JAFDVZ010000002.1, read on the forward strand.
CGGCCCTTCGCCTGGCTGACCTGGTTATCGAATCGAATCCAGCCGCTGCACTCGGTGCGAAGGGTGGGCCAAAACCGCCGAGCGCGGGCCGGAGTACTTCGCCAAGATTGTGGCGATGAGGAAGACCTGAAGCGGCGGGAGGAACGAACGCCTTCAGCAAGAAGTGGGAGAATCACTGGTCCGCTATCGTGGTGTGGTACGCGTATTACGACTTTTGCAGAGTTCACAAATCGCTTCGCGTAACCCCGGCGATGGAAGCGGGGATCGCGGACCACGTGTGGACTGTGCGGGAGTTGCTAACAGCCGCCTAGGCGGGCACCGTATGCGCGGAACTCAAAGCCCCGCGCAGTTTGAGCCACTCGCAACTATCGTTCAGCCGAAATGTACAATGCCCCGGATCGTCACATCCGTAGGATTTGGCACACCTCTTGGCCTTTAGCGGGCCATCGATAAACGCCTCCACGATCTGCTGATGCACAGCACCGATAGACATCATGCCGTCGATTCGGATTATCCCCTCGCTCATGGATATGGAGTTGAAGATACGCCGGGCCTCAGCCAGCGAGGAGTGCTCTTCAAACTGGTTTGGCACTTCTCCCCTTGAGTTGGAGATGCGGTGAATGGACAAGGCGGGATCGACATCCAGTATGAACACCGCATCGGGGATGGGGAACCGCGTCTCCATCTCAGCGCGCACGCTAGCGTGATCCATCCCCCGAGACCCTTGGTATGCGATGGTCGAGTAAAAATACCGGTCAAGTAAAACCACATCTCCGCGCTCAAGGGCTGGGATTATCAAGTGATTCACGTGCTCGGTGCGGTCGTTGATAAACGCCTGCAATTCATCCTGCGGAGACATTCTCCCCGTACTGGCAGACTCCCGTATCCGCATCCCCCACGGACCAAGCGTAGGCTCCTTCGAAGCCACCACGGGAATATCAGCGGAAGCCAGCAATTGCCTTAGCCGTTCGACTTGGGTCGTCTTCCCGGACCCATCGATACCTTCCACTGCGATCAAGATACCGGCGCTTTGAAGCCTAGGCATCGCACATACCGTTCATATAGAACAAGAATAGCGAACTGCGCAAGATGGGCGCGCACCCGACCTGCCCCCCATCGCCGTTGAAGTGGCTCAACGCCACACCGCTTTCCCACATCGTTCACGCCGTCGCGAGGATCGGTCTCGGGCTGGCAACTCCAGCACCCCGGCTGTGGTTATCCCCGCTGTTCTGGGGTGTTTGGGAACCGAACAAAAGTTTGGTCAACGGAACCTCGCTTTCGCGGGTAAATGATAACAGAATCACCCCATCTGTTTCACGTGGAACGTAAGTACTTGATAACGCTACACTTGCCTGTCAATACCAAATCAACCCACCATTAGGACACTACCGATCGCCAGAGTTGCTGGTATACTAGCCCAGCGTCCGCCCCGCGATTCAAGCGCTCGGCGTTCTCGCAATGGATGTCTTGACGCGCAAATCGAAACGCCAGGATAGCTGCACTCCCGGCGGGAGGACGAAACCCCTCCCCGTCACCCCGCGATGGGAGCAGCCGCCAGTATCTCCTCGGCCACCGCGCCGAACTTCGCGAAGTTCTTCCGGAACCGCGCCGCCAGATCCGCCGCCGCGCGATCGTAAGCCGCCCCGTCGCTCCACAACCCGCGGGCATCCAGAAGCTCCGCCGGCACTTCCGGCGCCGACGACGGCACAAGCACGCCGAACACCGGGTGCGGCTTCACCGGAACGTCGTCCAGCTTCCCTTCGATCGCCGCGTCCACCAGCGCCCGCGTATGCGGAAGATTCATCCGCTCGCCCACGCCGTACGGACCGCCCACCCAGCCCGTGTTCACCAGGTAACAGGTCACCTTGTGCTTGGTCAGCTTATCGCCCAGCATCTTGGCGTACACCTGCGGATGGCGCGGCAGGAACGGTTCGCCGAAGCACGCGCTGAAGGTCGCCGACGGCTCCTTGCCCAGCCCGCGCTCGGTTCCCGCCACCTTCGCCGTGTAGCCGCTCAGGAAGTGGTACATCGCCTGCGCGTTGGTCAGCCGCGAAATCGGAGGCAGCACGCCGAATGCGTCCGCGGTCAGAAACAGCACATAGGCGGGATGCCCCCCGACCCCCGGTATCACCGCGTTGTCGATGAAATCCACCGGATAGGCCGCGCGCGTGTTCTCGGTGATCGCTTCCGAGTCGAAATCCAACTGCCGGTTGTCCGGGTCGATCGCGACATTCTCGAGCACCGTGCCGAAGCGGATCGCGTTCCAGATCTGCGGCTCGTTCTTCTGCGACAGCCGGATGCACTTGGCGTAGCAGCCGCCCTCGAAGTTGAACACTCCGCCCTGGCTCCAGCCATGCTCGTCGTCGCCGATCAGGCGCCGCAGCGGATCGGCCGAAAGCGTGGTCTTGCCGGTCCCGGACAGGCCGAAAAACAGCGCCGTCCGCCCGTCATGTCCGATGTTGGCGGAACAGTGCATGGGCAGCACGTCGTGGAAGGGCAACAGGTAGTTTAGGATCGTAAACACCGATTTCTTCATCTCACCGGCGTATTCGGTCCCCGCGATCAGCACAATTTTGCGCTTGAAGTTCAGCACCACAGCCGTTTCCGACCCCGTGCCGTCCACCGAAGGAATCGCCCGCAGTTCCGGAGCGAAGAAGATGGTGAACTCCGGAGCGCGCCGGTCGCCCGCTTCCCGCCGCACAAACAACTGCCGCGCGAACAGACTGTGCCAGGCCCGCTGCGTCACCGCCCGGATCGGCATCGCATAGTGCGCGTCGGCCCCGGCCAGGCAATCCTGCACGAACACCTCGCGCCCCTCGAAGAACTCGAGCATCCGCTCATACAGCCCGTCGAACTGGGCCTCGGTCATGGGCTGATTCACCGATCCCCAATGCACCGTCGGCTCCGTGCCCTCTTCCCGGACAATATACTTGTCCTTGGGCGAACGCCCGGTGAATTGCCCGGTTCGCACCACAAAGGCGCCATCGCCGGCGAGAATGCCCTCGCCCCGGCGCATCGCCTGTTCATATAGCAGGGCGGGAGCCAGGTTCCAATGGGCGGCTTTCAGATTCCGGAGCCCGTGTTCGCTGAGCTCGAAACGGCTGGGGTGGGTTGCGGCGTTGGGCACGTCTCTGCCTCCGATCTTACGGTCAGTTTATCATGGTGTATATGAGGAGCTTCTGTGGGCTGACCGTTGTCGCGCTCGGGCTCCTCACCGCCGTTATTTCCGGCGCCCAGGTGATCGAATTTGAATCAGGTGGCCTTAGATATCAAACACTTACAAAGGGCGGCGTGACCATAATGGTGGCCAGTTTACCGTCCCATGTGAGGGAATTTTCCATACTCCAAGTTGCGATTTCCAACGGTTCCCCGGTCAGTTGGACGGTCCATCCCGAAGATTTCGCCTTCACACGGGAAGACGGCGCCGTGATCAACGCCACCCCCGCCCGCGTGGTGGTGAATTCGCTGATCTCCAAGGCCAGCCGGGGCGACGTCATCCGCCTGGTCACCGCTTACGAAAGCGGTCTCTACGGCTTGCAGAGATTCAAATCCACCAACGGGTATGAGGCGCGCCGTCAGGCCGCCTTCGCCGAAGTGTCCTCCACCAAGATCAAGGCCGCCGCGGCCGCCTCCGCCATCGCGCTGGTGGCGGTGAAACTCGCGCCCGGCCAATCCACCGACGGCGCCGTTTTCTGGCCCACCCAGGGCAAGCCGCTCGGCGCCGGACATCTGCGGGTGAACGCCGCCGGGGAAATGTTCGAGTTTACGCCCGAATCGCCGGCGCGCCCGTAATGGCGGTCCTTCTCAGTTGCGAATCCGTCTCCAAACGGTACGGGGCGCGCCCTCTGTTTGAAGGGCTCTCGCTCGCCATCTCTGACGGCGACCGCGTCGGTCTCATCGGCCCCAACGGCAGCGGCAAGTCGACCCTCATGGAGATCCTCGCCGGATCCAAGGAGCCTGATTCCGGCACGGTCAGCGTCCGCAAACTGGTTCGCGCCGCCTACGTCCCCCAGGACTCGGTCTTCCCGGCCGGCGTCACCGTCCGCACGGTCCTCGAAAGCGCCTCCGCCGGGTTGCCCATCGACGAACATGAACGCGACGCCCTGGTGTCGGGAACCATCGGCCGCGCCGGATTCTTCGACGCCGAAGCCGAAGCGTCGTCGCTTTCGGGCGGGTGGCGCAAGCGCCTCGCCATCGCCGCCGAACTGGTGAAAGCGCCCGATGTCCTGCTGCTCGACGAGCCCACCAACCACCTGGACCTCGAAGGCATCCTGTGGCTCGAAAAGCTGCTCGTCTCGGCGCGCTTTGCATCCCTGATCGTCAGCCACGATCGTTACTTCCTCGAAAACGTCGCCACCCAGATGGCGGAGATCAACCGCGCCTACCCCGGCGGCATGTTCTACGCCACCGGCCATTACGCGGACTTTCTCGAAAAGAAGGAGGCCTTCCTCCACGCGCAGGCCCAGCATCAGGACGCGCTCGAAAACCGCGTCCGCCGCGAACTGGAGTGGCTCCGCCGTGGACCCAAGGCGCGCACCGGCAAGAGCAAGGCGCGCATTCAGGAAGCCGGCCGTCTCATCGCGGAGTTGAACGATCTCAACGACCGCTCCCGCACCTCCACCGCCCAAATCGACTTCACCGCCTCGGACCGCCGCACCAAGAAACTGCTCTCCGCCGAAAACCTCGATAAGAGCCTCGGCGGCCGCGCCCTGTTCCGCAACCTCAACGTCACTCTCCGTCCGGGAACCCGGCTCGGGCTGGTCGGACCCAACGGCAGCGGCAAGACCACTCTGCTCAAGCTGTTCGCCGGTCTGCTGGAGCCCGACTCCGGCTCCATCGAGCGCGCCGAAGTCCTCCGCATCGTCAGCTTCGAGCAGAATCGCGACACCCTCGACCCCGCCATGACCCTCCGCAAGTCGCTCGCTCCCGAAGGCGACGTCGTGCTTTTCCGGGACCGCCCCATCCACGTCGCCGGTTGGGCCAAGCGCTTCCTGTTCCAGAACGAGCAGTTGGAACAGCCCGTCGGCGCGCTCTCCGGCGGCGAGCGGGCCCGCGTGCTGATCGCCCGCCTCATGCTCGAGCCGGCCGACCTGCTGCTGCTCGATGAGCCGACCAACGACCTCGACATCCCCACGCTCGAACTGCTCGAAGAGAACCTGATGGAGTTTCCCGGCGCGCTCGTGCTCGTCACTCACGACCGCTACATGCTCGACCGCGTGTCCACCTTCGTGCTGGGTCTCGATGGCGAGGGCGGCGCGCAGGTCTACGCCGATTACTCGCAGTGGGAGCAGGACCGCCAGTCGCGCCCGCGGCGCACGGCGGAAACCGACGCCGCTCCGAAAGCGGAAAAGCCCGCCCCGCCGCCGTCCGCCTCGCCGGGCCGGAAGAAGCTCTCCTACCTCGAACAGCGCGAGTGGGATCAGATTGAAGCGCGCATCGTCGACGCCGAGGCCGCGCTCGAGCAGCTTCAGGCCGAGCTTCAGGATCCGTCGGTGGCCTCCGACGGGCTGCGTCTGCAATCCACCTACCAGCGCCTCCAGTCCGCGCAGGCCGCCGTGGACGAATTGTACGCGCGTTGGGCCGAGTTGGAGGCCAAGCAGAATTGAGCCTCACCGACCTGCACACCCACACCACCCGGTCCGACGGAACGCTGACGCCTATCGAACTGGTGGAGGCCGCCCTGCGCGCTGGCGTCAGGACCCTCGCCGTCACCGACCACGACCGCGTGTTTGAAGCGCCCGAAGCCTCCCAGGCGGCCGCCCGCCAGGGCCTCGACCTCATCTGCGGCATTGAACTGTCGTGCCGGCATGAGGGCCGCACCGTCCACCTGCTGGGCTACTTCTTCAACGGCGTCGACCGCTCCGGCTTCGACGCCTGGCTCAACCAGCTTCTCGACTCGCGGCGCGACCGCAACCGTCGTCTCGCCGCCCGGCTCCGTGATCTCGGCGTGGCCATCGAGTTGGAGGAGGCCGAATCCTACGGCCACGGTCTTACCGGAAGGCCGCACTTTGCCCGCGTGTTGATGGACAAGGGGTATGTGGCCTCGCTGCGCGAAGCGTTCGACCGCTACCTGGGCGAATCGGCGCCGGGCTACGTGGAGCGCGATTCACCCGACGTGCCGCACGCGGTGCGCCGCATGCTCGCGGCGGGAGCGGTGGCGAGCCTGGCCCACCCGGTGCGGCTGGCCGGCCGGGACCCCGCGCGGCAGGAACAGATCATCCGAGGCTTCGCCGAATCGGGCCTGACGGCCATCGAAGCGTTCCATTCCGACCACGCCCCGGCCGACGCGGAGCGCTTCGTCGCCATCGCCGGCAAGTACGGAATGGCGGTCAGCGGCGGTTCCGACTTCCACGGCGCCAACAAGCCCGGCGTGGAGTTGGGCACGGGAGTGAAGGGCAACCTGCGAGTCCCGGATTGGGTCGTTCCCGCGCTACGCCAACGGGCCGGTTGAACGTCTGTCCGCCGGGGGCGCTCACCGGTCGGGCGTGAAGTACCGGCGCATGGCGCCCGCCAGCGCGTCCGGCGCCATCAGCACCGCGGAATGATCCAGGCCATCCAGCGGCCGATACTCCGCCGTGGGCAGCGTGTGCGCGAGCGCCTTCGCGCCGTTGTGAAAGAACTCCTCGCTTTTCGCGCCCACCGCCGCCATCGCCGCCGGCGTGGTTCGTGACCACCGGTCTATCGGCAGCGGCCGCCCGGACTGTGTGCCGGCCAGAATCTTCAGGTCGTACGGCGCGGTGTGGGCAATCCGCGCCATGTCCCGCCAAGCCGGCAGGAACAGGCGCATGAAGGTGACGCCCACCGCCGGAATGCCCATCCCTTTCTGGAAGAACAGCGCCACCGCCCGGTCCCGGTCGTTCGCCGCTGCGGCGGCCCCGATCTCATGGGCCAGCGAATCCGGCGTCGGAGCATGGCTCGCGTCCACAATGAACGGAGGCTCATAGAGGAACAGCTTCCTGACCCTCGCCCCCAATCGGCTGCCGGCGTCAAGCGCCAGCACGGCGCCGGACGAACTGCCGAACAGGAACACCGGTTCGCCGGCCGCGCCGCACAGGGCCTCCAGATCCTCCACCTCGCGTTCCACCGCGTAGGGCGCTGCATCCGAACTCTCCCCTCGCCCCCGCCGGTCATAGTTGATCACCGTGAAGGAGGACGCCAGCCGCCTGGCCAGTGGGCGCGCGCCGTCCCGGTCGGCCAGGGCCGCGGATACAAGAATCACCACAGGCCCGGCGCCCGTCTGTTCGTACGCGATCAGCGCGCCATCGCGGGACCTCGCCGTCTTGTGAATCGCCCCCGGCGGCGGCCCGCCCGTGCTCATCATTTTGCCCAGCGCCAGCCGGAGGCCGAAGGCGCCGCCGGCCGCCACGGCGACCAACACAATCCCCGCAAAGTTCAGCATGCGTGAGCTCACCGTGGAGCGCCCACCGGAGCGGCGATCCCGCTAGCGGCGAACATCTCGGCCAGCCGGTCATAACTCTCGGCGGCGCCATGCTCCATGCCGCTTCGAATCACCGCGTCCCGGACCTCCCGGGACGGATAGAGAATCGTGGCGGTCAGCGTCGTGCAGCCATCCTGCTCGGTGAAGACGGAAGTAACTCGCGCCTCGCCGGGAAAGTCGTCGAACGACTCGATATGGACCGATCGTTCCGGCGGCGAGAGCTCGCGATAGACTCCGCGCATGCCCAACTCGCGCCCATCCGGCGCCCGCAGCACAAACCGGAAGCCGCCGCCCACGCGCGTATCGACATCGCAGGTGATGAGCGTCCACCCGCGGGGACCGAACCACCGTCTAAGGATCTCGGGTTTTGTGAACGCCTCGTAGACCAGATGGCGTGGCGCCTTGAACAAACGGGTCAGGGTAATCTCTCGGTCACTGGGCAGAGTTACGGATAGGGTTCCAGTATTCTTCATATTCGTCTCCAGTCGAGTTAACGTTGAGCCGGCCGCCGCCCGGGGTTCGCCTTCCCCTTGGCGGACTTCCGAGCTGTCTGCATATCCTCGAGCACCGCATCCAGCCGCTCGAACTGTTGATCGAGCAGGGTCCGATACCGTTCCAGCCAGCGATCGAGTTCCTGGAACGGTTGAGCGCGCAGGGCGTAGATACGCCGCTGGGCCTCCGGCCGCACCTCGACCAGTCCGGCCTCGCTCAGCGCGCGAAGGTGCTTTGAAGCCTGTGGCTGGCGGATGCCGAGCCGTTCGGCCACCGCCCCCACCGGCAGGGGTTCACGAAACAGGAGATCGACAATCTGAAGGCGGCTGGGCTCGGCCAGGGCTTTGAAAGTCTCGAGCATCGCGATCAGTATTCCACAATGAGAATATTCCAGTCAAGGAATCAACCGGCGACGCCAATCGGACTTACGGCTGCATGACCCCGGAAAGAAAGATCGTGCGGCCGTTTGCCGCGGGAGTCCGTTCCGTGAGGATGCCGGCCACGCGGTCTGCGTCGACGGGCCGGTAATTGGCCGGTATAAGCGGCCCGAGGATGTTGCTGGCGAACGTGAATGCCGCCTCGAGTGGGCGTTGCGGTTGGCCGAGCGAATGCCTGTCGCCGACGAGCACCGACGGCCGCACAATCACCAGCCCCTCAAAGGAAAGGCCCGAGACAGCGTCTTCCAACTCGCCCTTCACCCGGTTGTAGAAGACCTTGGAGGTGGAACTGGCCGCCATAGCGCTGACCAGGCCGCAGCGCCGGGCGCCGGCGGCACGCGCGGCGCGAGCCACGGCGAGGTTCGCATCGAAATCGACAGCGCGAAAGGCCTGTTGGCTGCCGGCGGTTTTGATGGTAGTGCCAAGAGCCAGGTAGACCATCATCGATGGGCGGCAGCGCTGGCAAAGCGGCGAAATCGACCTTGTGACAGGTGACGCGCGGATCGGAAAAAGCGAGTTCCCGCCGCGCCAACACATGGATAGCCCCAACCCCGGCGTCAGCCAACAAACGGCTGAGGATCGAACGTCCCACCAGGCCGGTTGCGCCTGCTAACGCGACCGATCTGCGAGTCGCCTCTGTCTTTGACGTCATGTCGTTGCCTCAAACGAGTAATCTGCGCGCCCCGAAAACCAGCCATCCGTCGGTGTCCGGCGTCTGAAGGGGGCGCAGTATCGATTTCCGCCGCCAACGCCCCACGTCTACAGGCTGGCAAAGGCGGCGCCCGCGATGGGCAATCCGTACTCCAGGACCGCGCGAAACTTCATGCTTTGCAGTGCACCCCTCGATGGTCATCATCCTCTCCGCAGTCAGGTCCGACGCATGACGTCCTCGCGTCCACCTCGGTATCGTGGGGCGGCGAACCCTCGATCCACACTCCATGGGGACGTCCTGAGGCGCGAATCCTCGACATGATCTCCTTGATCCCGGGTGCCTTGGCGTCGGCGTAATTCTGGGAGTACTTCCATTCCCGTCGCGCCTGCTTCCATCCGGCGTACAACCCGCGATCGATTTCGTTTGTCCGCAACCAACCGCGAAACGCCAGCATTTGTTGAACTTCTGCGCAGGCGGCCGGGAATAATGGAGATTGACATCTCTTCCCGTGCCTAATCACCCTGCGTCTATACCAATCTGGCTCTTGGACCCGGAGCCTGCAACCAACAAGGCGAACGCGGAGTATTGGCGATTGAGAATCGCCCGCAATGTTGCGCGATTCCGCTAATCTGATTTCACTCAACAACTCCTTGGTATGCGGTCATCATTTGGGAATGTGAACTTAGAGAATTGGCGCGAGTCGAGCGGCGTCTGATAGCATTCTTGAAGAAAACTAGTTAAGGTGAAGGAATGACGGGTTTCTACTCGCGTTTGCGTGAAGCGCGACAAGACGACGACCAGTTAGCGGCTTGCATAGAACGCGTCGCTAAACAACTGGAGGACACTTCTACGAGCGGTGATCGCCCCGGCATGCTGCTTGGAAAAATTCAGTCGGGCAAGACGCGCGCCTTCGTCGGAGTGATTGCCCGCGCATTCGACCGGGGCGTCGACATTGCCGTCGTCTTCACAAAGGGGACCAAGACGCTTTCCGCGCAAACAGTGGCGCGCCTGCGGCATGATCTACGGGACTTCATAAATGATGACGAGGTCCTTGTTTTCGACATTATGCAGCCACCGGGGCAGCTTACGAAAAGCGAGCAGCGCCGAAAGCTCGTTATTGTCGCGAAGAAACAATCGCAGAATTTGGATCGGATGCTCCATTTCTTCGCTCATGATTATCCCGATCTGAAGGACCGCCGAGTTCTGGTTGTGGATGACGAGGCGGACTTGGCGAGCGTCAGATTCGTGCAAAAGCGAAATCAGCCCGATGTTGAGCAGGGTAAGATAGCAGAAAAGATGGACAATCTTCGCCGTCTTGTCGGCAAGCTTGTGTTCTTTCAAGTCACTGCAACACCGTATTCGCTCTATTTGCAGCCGGACGGTTATGAAGAAAGCGGCTATGTCTTCAAGCCGAAGAAGCCGGCATTTACGGAGCTTCTGCCGATCCACAGCGCGTACGTTGGAGGCGATGACTATTTTATTCGACGGCCCGATCCCGATCCACGATCGTTCTTATTCGTTCCAGTCCAACGCGAAGAACAAGACGCTCTGCGGAGGCCGGACCAACGTCGGATTCGGGAAGACAACGTTTTGGATTCGCCCAATACCCGTGGGCTCGTCCGCGCCATTCTGACGTTTGTGCTGGCGGTCTGCCTTCGCCGCTGGCAACAGGCCGAGGCCAACGATAAGAAGAAGAAATACGCCATGGTAATCCATAACGACACGCAGAAGGCCGCTCACGCCTGGCAGAATCAAGTGATCGGATGGATTTTCGATGCGGCATCGAGCGCGGCAGTTGATGAGCCGGAAAGGCTGCGCCGTTATTTCGCTGACGCTTATGCCGATTTGAAGGAGTCCATCGAAGCGGACCAAGGGCGGCTTCCGGGCGTCGATCAGGCGTTTGAGATGTTTGTCAATGCCTTACAGGGCGATGACATGGTCCGCGAGACCGTCAACTCGGACCGCGAGGTTATGGCTCTGCTCGACGAGAGGGCCGAACTGAAGTTGCGCACGCCTTTCAATATTTACCTTGGCGGGAGCATCCTTGATCGTGGCATCACTATCCCCAATCTCATCGCCTTCTACTACGGCCGCAACCCGCGGACGATGCAGGCTGACACCGTTCTGCAGCACTCGCGAATGTATGGAAGCCGAGATCGACGCGATCTGGCGGTAACGCGATTCTATACCTCACGCGACGTCTACAGTCGGCTCTCAACGATCAACGATTTTGAGAACGCTTTGCGCGAGGCGTTCGAGAGCGGCGCGCACGAGCAAGGCGTTGTATTTCTTCAAGCGGATGCTCGAGATCGCGTGCGCCCATGCGCTCCGAATAAGGTTCTTCTGAGTAATGTCGTCGCGGTGCGTCCGAACGGCCTTTACCTTCCGACGGGATTTCAAACGCGGCGGACTACAAAGGATTTGGCGGAGGCGGATCGGGAGTTAAGACAGCTGATCCCTCCGGACGCGATCGATCAGCAGCAATTCGTAGATATAGATCGTGGCACTGCGCGGCACATCATCGCGGTGATTGAAAAGACGTTGGAGTTTCCGGACGACGACTTCGAGTGGGACGCGATGCGCGGCCTGCTGGATTACTACTCGGATGTCAGGGATGGGGGTGATGGAAAAGTCTTGCTGCTCGCAGAGACACGCCGTGCATTGTCGCGCTCGGCGTCTGGGGACAAATCAGGCCTCTCGATCATCGGCGGCGGAGCCATCCGTACTCTGGTGCGTGACCCAGTTCGGTCCAAACCGGCCCTGGTGCTGCTCCGCCAAGAAGGAATGCGGGAGCAGGGATGGTCGGGACATCCCTTCTGGTGGCCGATCCTAGCAGCTCCAGCGACAGCCGAGCCGTGCGTATTTGCTACTAAGGTCGCCACCGATTGAGGGAATTATAGAGACTCTACGTTAAGCGTTCGTGTTTGATCAGCTTAATCGACATGCAAAATGCCGTAGTGGAGCGAACTGTTATGGTGTGAGCTAAGAGTGAAGCCAGAGGCTCGCTCGCGGAAACCTGAAATACTACGGTGCCAACCGGGACAAGGGGCTGTTGTCTGCACCGTGGCCCCGATGAAACCGACGACCACGCGGCACTGGACGTTTTGATGGACGAACCGCACCGATGAGAACCTCATGGCCTGCCCGTTGGCAGGGATTGCGATAACTACCTATCGGCTGACGAGACCCATTTGGCCTGTTTGCTGGAATGCGTGGCTGCCGGCGCGGCCGGCCCGTCGAAGCTCTTAAGACAAGAAACCGGCAACGCGTTGTTGCACGATCAACTCCCGCTGAGGACGCCGGTGGACGCGAGGTCTGTGAAGATGGGCTTCCCTTGGGAACGTTGACAATGATCGGTGAGCTCCGAATTTGAGACTTGCCCGTTGCTACGCTGCGTACGAGTACAACGAGCCGAGACTCGAGGAACCAGGCCAAATCGTTTTCAAACTCTTTCCTTCGATGGCCGAGTCGGTGCGGTGGAACTTCGAGAGTTCCAATAACATCCTCCTGGCAGCTTGGCCCGAGGTCGGCAGTGAGGCAGCGCCGCAGGTACTTGCGACAGGTCGTGACATATGCCGAGGGAACTGGCTGTTGGTTCAGGACGGAAATTATCGTTTCGGACTGTCCTAGACTAGACGGGCGGCCTGATTGTGAAGATCGTCCTGCGGGATGTAACCCTCTCCCCGTGGCGCGGCGACGTACTCCCTCCCTACCCGAGTCGGCCACAACGCGCAGAAGGCTAACAAGCGGTTTCGCCACCAATCCCGGGACGGAGGTGGATCCCACGTGTTCGATTCTCAATGCCCGTTCCCCGCGAGCCCTTCGGACTTCGTCCGATTCGAGCGCGAAGCGGTCCGGCCACGTGGGATCGTAAGCAGGCAGCAAAATGGGACCATACCGTACCTTCAGTTCGCCCAAGGGTTGCGTCTGGAGGTAGTCTCGCCCACTAGCGCATTCGGGTCCTTCCAACCCCGTTGAACGTTCAAAAATGGCCTTCCACCATACCCCGGTTTTCGCCGTTCACACAACTACGAAAAAGATATCTCCCAATAAATCAATGGGATCCGGAAACCGTACTCCCTCACTTGGCTGACAGGGCCGGTATCCTGGGGGTGGAGGGGCGATGGAAACAGCGCCAATCCGGAAGTCCGCAGTCCCTCACGCCCGGCGGATTGGGCGAACATCCACCTGAACCAGGTGGCCTGTAGCAAAATCCATCGAAGCGATAGGCGAATCGCGCCAAAAACTCAAACAGCGGAAAACAAACGAGATCGCTGATCCAGCATGGCTCGCCACCCCCTCGATTACAAAACGAAGCCATAGCCAGTCACGGCGCCACACATCGAAGGTGTACTCCCGGCGACGCTACATCGAGAACGCTTGGCGGATCTGCGCCACCGACCAGGCCAGATCCTCGCGCGAGATCACCAGCGGAGGCGCCAGCCGGATCACGTAATCGTGCGTTTCCTTACAGAGCAGGCCCAACTCCTTCAGGCGCTCGCAGTAGGACCGCGCCGGCACAAACAGCTCGATGCCCACCAGCAGTCCGCGGCCCCGCACTTCCTTGATATGCGGATGCTGGATCTTGCGCAACTCGTACAGCAGCCAGGTCCCCAGCTCCTCGCTGCGCTCCGGAAGCTGCTCATCGAGAATCACCCGCAGCGCCGCCCGAGCCACCGCGCAGGCCAGCGGATTGCCACCGTATGTACTGCCGTGGCTGCCCGGCCGGAACACCCCCAGGATCTCGCGGGTCGACACTACCGCCGACACCGGGTACACGCCGCCCGACAGCGCCTTGCCCAGGATGAAGACGTCGGGCTGGACGCCCTCGCCGTGACAGGTCAGCAGGTTGCCCGTCCGCCCCAGCCCCGTCTGAATCTCATCGGCGACCATCAGGACGCGGTTGCGGCGGCAGATCTCGGCGACGTCCCGCAGGTAGCCGTCGCGCGGCACCAGAATGCCCGCCTCGCACTGGATGGGCTCGAACAGGAACGCGCAGGTGTTCGGCGTGATGGCCTCTTCGAGCGCCTCCGTATCGCCGAACGGTATATTGACGAAGCCGGGCGTGAACGGCCCGAAACCGTCGCGGTACAGCGGCTCGGAAGAGAAGCCGACGATGGTGGTGGTGCGGCCGTGGAAGTTGTTGTCGCAGACGATGATCTCGGCCTCGCCCGGCGCGATGCCCTTCTTGGCGTAGCCCCACCGGCGGACCGCCTTGATGGCCGATTCCACCGCCTCGGCGCCGGTGTTCATGGGCAGCACCATCTCCATGCGGCACATGTCGGCCAGCTCCGCCTCAAACAGCGGCAACTGGTCGTTGCGAAACGCGCGCGAGGTCAGTGTGACGCGCGAGGCCTGCTCGAGCAGCGCCTGGTGGATGCGTGGATGGCAGTGGCCCTGGTTGAGCGCCGAGTACGCGCTCAGGCAGTCCAGGTAGCGGTTGCCCTCGATGTCGTAGGCCCACACGCCCTGCGCATGATCGATGACGACGTCCAGCGGGCGGTAGTTGTGCGCGCCCCAACGGTCTTCGAGATGGATGAGTTCTTCGGCCCGCGAACGGGCATCGGATTCCGCCATGCCGCGTCCGTTCTCAGTGGCCGGCGCGCTGTGCGCCCGCGGTTTCCGAGATCTTCGACGGAGCCGCCCCCAGGTGCGCGGCGATCTTGGTGGCCTCTTCGACGGCTCGCGCCAGCACCGAACGGATGCGCCCGTCCTCGAGCATCAGCAATCCGCCAATGGTGCAGCCGGCCGGCGTGGTGACGTCGTCGCGCAACGAGGCCGGATGGCGGCCCGTGTCGAGCACCATCTTGGCCGCGCCCAGCGCCGTCTGCGCCACCAGCGTGAGCGCCAGGTGCCGGGGCAGCCCGACGCGCACGCCGGCGTCGGCCAGCGCTTCCATGATCAGGTACTGGTAGGCCGGTCCGCTGCCGCTCAGCGCCGTGATGGCGTTGAAGTGGATCTCGTCGATCGGCAGGCAGATGCCCACGCCGTCGAAGATGCGCTTGGCGCGGTCGAGGTCGGCCTTGGAGGCGTAGCGGCCGCGGCACACCACCGTCATGCCCTCGCCGACGATGGCCGGCGTGTTGGGCATCGCGCGGACCACCGGGTTCTCCGTGCCGAGCAGCGATTCCAGACGGTCCGTGGCCACGCCCGCCAGGATCGAGATCAGCAGCGTTTCGCGCCGCAGGCCAGCGTTGCGCAGCGCGGCCATCACGGCGGGTGCGTCGCCCGGCTTCACACACAGC
Source organism: Acidobacteriota bacterium (assembly GCA_018268715.1). Classification (GTDB taxonomy): domain Bacteria; phylum Acidobacteriota; class Terriglobia; order Bryobacterales; family Bryobacteraceae; genus TMP-7. Next base: position 750,142 of record JAFDVZ010000002.1, read on the forward strand.
AGGATTACGTCGGCGCTGGGTACGCGGGCCTGGTATTCGGCTTCCACCGGGATCTTGAGCAGGTTGCCCGCCTCGTCGCAGGCCGAGCCGTTCTTGTCGCCGGCCCACAGCCGGTCCTGGGGAATGCCGCTCGCGATCATGCCGCGGATCAGCGTCCGTCCCATGACGCCGGCGCCGATAACGCCCAATGTCATGCCTTCGCCGATCACCGGCACGGCAGCCTTCGAAGAGTCAGTAGACATGGTGAAACATGAACATAACACAATGGACCCGTCATACTGGGGACGGTGGCAGAGTCGATCTATCGAAGCCTGCCGGGCGGCGCGAACCTCGCCCCCGGCGGCGCGCACTTTCGGGTCTGGGCGCCGGAGCGGCGCCGGGTTGAGGTCGTGCTGGAGGGTCGCGACGTGCCGCTCGACCGCGAGCCGGACGGGCATTTCTCGGGCTTCGTCCCGTGCGTCGCCGAAGGGGCTCTCTACAAGTGCAGACTCGACGGCGGAGAGGCCTATCCCGACCCGTACTCGCGCTTCCAGCCCATGGGACCGCACCATGCGTCGATGGTGGTGGATCCGTCGCGCTTTGAATGGACCGACTCGGGCTGGCGCGGCCTCTCGAGGAAAGGCCAGGTCCTGTACGAGCTGCACATCGGGACCTTCACGCGCGAAGGGACCTGGGCGGCGGCGGCCGGAAAGCTCGCGTTCCTGCGCGACCTGGGCGTCACCGCGGTGGAGGCGATGCCGGTCTCCGAGTTCCCCGGCGCTTTCGGCTGGGGCTACGACGGCGTGCACCACTTCGCGCCGACCCGCCTCTACGGCCCGCCGGACGATTTCCGCCGGTTCGTCGACCAGGCGCACTCCCTCGGTCTCGGCGTCATCCTCGACGTGGTCTACAACCATTTCGGGCCCGACGGCAACTACCTGGCGCAGTTCTCGCCCGGCTACTTCACAGACCGGCATCATACCGACTGGGGAGCGGCCATCGAGTACGCTTCCACCGGCGCGCGCGAACTGGCCATCAGCAACGCCGCCTACTGGATCCGCGAGTTCCATCTCGATGGTCTTCGGCTCGATGCGACCCAGAACATCTACGACGATACGGGCGACCACGTCATCGCCGCCCTGACCCGCGCGGCTCGTGAGGCCGCGGGGGAACGCGGGGTCCTCATCATCGCCGAGAACGACTCGCAGGACGCCCGCCTGCTCCGTGCTCCCGAACGCGGCGGCTACGGCGTCGACATGGTGTGGAACGACGACTTCCACCATTCCGCCATGGTGGCGCTGAGCGGCCACAACATCGGCTACTACAGCGATTACAGCGGGACGCCGCAGGAGTTCGTCAGCGCCGCCAAGTACGGCTTCCTGCACCAGGGCCAATGGCGCAAGTGGCGCCGCAAGCGCCTGGGCACGCCGGCCTTCGACATCGAACCGGCGGCCTTTGTCACCTACACCGAGGATCACGACCAGGTGGCGAATTCGGGCCGAGGCCTGCGCGTGCATCAACACAGCGAGCCCGGATCGTTCCGCGCCCTCACCGCGCTGATGCTGCTCGGGCCGGGCACGCCAATGCTGTTTCAAGGCCAGGAGTTCGGGGCCACCGCGCCGTTCCTCTACTTCGTCGATCATCATGACGAGCTGGGACGGCAGGTGCGCGAGGGGCGCAACCGGTTCCTGTCGCAGTTCGCCACGGCCACCACGCCGGAGATGCAGTCGCACCTGCCGGACCCGTGCGACCGCGCCACCTTCGAACGTTCGATCCTCGACTGGAGGGAGGCGGAGCGCAACCAGGACGTCATCGACCTGCACCGCGACCTGATCCGCCTGCGCCGCGAGGATCCGGTGTTCCGCTCCCAGCGCCATCGCGGCCTGGATGGCGCGGTGCTGAGTGAGTACGCCTTCCTGCTACGGTTTTTCGGCGACGATGGCGACGACCGCCTCCTGATCGTGAACCTGGGTCGTGACCTGAACCTGACGCCGGGGCCGGAGCCTCTGCTCGCGCCGCCGGCGGGCCGCTTGTGGACGCCGCTGTGGTCGAGCGAGAACCCGAAGTACGGCGGCTGCGGCAGCATGCCGCCGGAAACGGAACAGAATTGGTGGGTGGCGGGACGGTCGGCCCTGGCTCTAGCGCCGGTTTGAGGCATAACGGATCGGCGGGCAGTCCGTCTGATTGACGATGCCCACACGAACCCTGCTCGTTCTGCTTGCGGCCGTCTGCCTTCGCGCGCAGACCGCCGCCATCCCCGACACCCCGGCCGGCCGCGTGTTGAGCGCCTGGCTGGACGCTTTCAACAGCGGCGACAAGGGGCGGTTGCAGGCCTACCTCGCCGAACATGACCGTTCAAATTCGTTGGACCGGATGATGGCCTTCCGGGACCAGACGGGCGGTTTCGAACTGATCGGGATCGGCAAGAGCGAACCGCTGCGGATTGAGTTCCGGGTGAAGGAGAAGGGGAGCCCGACCGTCGGCGCCGGAATGCTGTCGGTGAAGGAGTCGAGCCCGGGCGAGGTGGCGGAGTTTGACCTGCGGGCGATTCCGCCGGGGGTGACCGAGGCCGATTTGAACCTGAAGATCGACCCGGCCACGCGTGCGCGGGTGGTGGAGGGGGCGGCGGCGAAGCTCGATGAATACTACGTGTTCCCCGAGGTCGCAAAGAAGATGGGCGAGTTGATCCGGAAGCGCCTGAAGGATGGCGCCTACGACCACGTCGACGATGCGGGCCAGTTCGCGCGCACGCTGACCGACGATCTGCGGAGCGTGAGCCACGACAAGCACCTGCGCGTGGGGTTCAATCCCGCGCCCCTGCCCAAGGACCGGCCCAAACCGGACCCAGCGCGGGAGCGCGCGCAGATGGAGCGGGCCAACTGCGCCTTCGACAAGGTGGAACGGCTGCCGTCCAACGTCGGCTACCTGAAGTTCGACGGCTTCATGGATCCGGCGATCTGCGGGGCGACGGCCGCCGCGGCAATGAACTTCATCGCGCATACCGATGCTCTGATCGTCGATCTGCGCGAGAACGGCGGCGGCGAACCGAGCATGGTGGCGTTCATTACGAGTTACCTGTTCGACGAGCCTACGCATTTGAACGACCTGTACGACCGCAAGGAGAATACGACGTCGCAATACTGGACTCTGCCCTACGTGCCTGGCGCGCGGTTCGGAATGAAACCGGTCTTCGTGCTGACTTCAAAACACACGTTTTCCGGGGCGGAGGAGTTCTGCTACAACTTGAAGAACCTGAAGCGCGCCACGATCATTGGTGAAACGACGGGCGGCGGCGCGCATCCGGTGTCCGGGCATCGGATCGACGACCATTTCATGATCGGCGTTCCGTTCGCCCGCGCCGTGAACCCTGTTTCGAAGACCAATTGGGAAGGAACCGGCGTGGAGCCAGATGTGCAGGCGCCGGCGGACGAGGCCTTCAGCGTGGCGAAGAAGATGGCCGAAGACGCGGTGCGAAAGGGAAAGGAATCAAGGTGAAGATTACTGCTTATTTGTCGTTCGACGGCCAATGCGAGGCCGCGTTCAAGTTCTATGCCGAAACGCTCGGCGGCGAGATTCAGGGGCTCTTCAAATATGGAGAGTCGCCGATGGCGGACCAGGTTCCGCCGCAGTGCGCAAACCAGGTGATGCACGCGACGCTGGCGCTGAAGGACCAGACCATCATGGCCGCCGACGTTCCCGGCCGCTATGAGACGCCGCGCGGATTCTCCATGACCATCGGGCTGAGCGAGCCGGCGGAGGCGGAGCGGATCTTCGCGGCGCTGTCCGAAGGCGGGAAGGTGACCATGCCGCTGCAGGAAACGTTTTGGGCGGTGCGGTTCGGGATGCTGACGGACCGGTTCGGGATCCCGTGGATGATCAACTGCGAAAAACCGATGGCTGGATGAGAGGCGGCGGGGCGGCGCTGAGGGCCGCCCCGCCTGGCAGGCGTCAGAAGGTGTACTTCATGGCGAACTGAAGCTGACGCATGGTCTTCGCCGTCGTGATGATCCCGAAGGTGCTGCTTCGCGGATCGGTGGGCGGCGCGTTCCAGTTGGGGTGATTGGTGGCGTTGAAAGCCTCGAAGCGGAAGTTCAGCGCGTGGTTTTCGAACAGCCGGACGGTGCGGGCCAGCGACGCGTCTGCGTTGGCGCGGCCCGGCGTGAACAGCGTGTTGCGGCCCAGGTTGCCGGTTTGCCAGGTCAGGTTCGAACTGGTCCAATCGAAGGCGGCGGCGTTCCAGTAGTGCTGCGCGGAACGGTCCGACGGAATCGGGCTGATGCCGGTGGCGTTCATCTGGTTGCCAAGGTTGCCCAGGCTGGCCGTGTCGCCCAACTGGGTGCCGTTGATGGGCGTGCCGTCGGCGAAGGTCAGAATGCCGCCCAACTGCCATCCGCCCAGGATCGCGGCGGCCGGTCCACTGGTTGCGAACGGTTTGCCGTGGCCGAAAGGCAACTCATAAACGAAAGAGGCGACCAGGCGGCGCGCGACGTTGAACTGCGACAGGCCGCGTTCGTTGTTGAGCGCGTAGCTGTTGGTAGGCCATAGCGTATCGCCCGAGTTGGTGCGGATTCCGCTGCCGTTGTCGATCGCCTTCGCCCAGGTGTAGGCGGCCAGGAACGTCAACCCTTTGCTGAAGCGCTGGGTCACCTTGAAGTTCATGGCGTTGTAGTTGGAGTTCACCACGTTCAGCACTTCCTGGATGGGGCCGAAGGCGGGGAACGGACGGCGGTTCACGGTGCTGCGAGTGTCGGTGGGGCCGCTCTTCAAAACCGCCTGGTTGATGATGGCGAAACGGCTGAGATGGTGGCCCTGGTTGCCCAGATATCCGGCCTCGAACACCAGGTTCTGCGTGAGTTCGTGCTGGATATTGAACATGTACTGCCCGATGTAGGGGGAGCGGTTGCCCTGGTAGTTGGCCTGGATCTGCGGCGTGATCAGGCAGGCGCCGCTCCAGCCGGGACACAGCGCGCTGGCCTTCTCAGAGGCCCAGGGCGAGTTGAGCGAAGTGGTCCGCTGATCCTGCGGGATGACGTTGCCGTCGCGTCCGCCCAGGTTGCGGGCCATGTCGAACACGGCGTTGCCGATGTCCTGTACGTAGAAAACGCCGTAACCGCCGCGGATGCTCCAGCGCGCGAACGGCGTGTAGGCGAAGCCGATGCGCGGTCCGAAGTCGGTGTTGTTGGAGTTCACCAGGCTGCGGCTCATGTATTGGTCGCCGGCCTGTACGGGCATGTTGGAGGCGTAGCGCAGGTTGATTCCGTCGTAGAAACCGCCGTCGCCGGGGCGCGTGATGATGGGCGACTTGGCGCCGGAAACGATGGACATGCCGTCGGCGGTGACGCCGGTCTCAAACACCTGCACGTTGATCATGCCGCGGTATTTGTCATGCCAGGGGCGGTTGTTCTCATACCGCAGGCCGAGGTTCAGGGTTAGCTTGGGAGTCAGCTTCCAGTCGTCCTGAATGTAGCCGGAGTAGACCGAGCGGCGCAGCATGGCGTTGCCCATGGCGACGGCTCGCAGCGCCTGCGAGGGCAGGCCCAGCAGGTAGTCGGCGAAGACGAATCCGCTGGTGGTGTAGGCGGCCGGGTTGGCGGTGGAAAGTCCGTCGAAGTCGAATTCGCCCACCGATTTCAGCGTGCCCAACTGGCCGTAACGGTCGCGCCGGACTTCGCCGCCGATTTTGATGAAGTGGTTGCCCTTCAGGACCGAGATGTTATCCATCCACTGGAAGGTGTCGTCGCGAGTGATGAAGGGAGTGGGGCCGCCGAAGCTGGTGAGTCCCTGAGTCAGGCCGATGGCCGGCACGCCATAGCCGAGGGGAGTTAGCGCAAACAGGCCCTCGACGCCTAACTCGGACTGAATATTCCGCTTGTTGGCGTAGGTGCTGACCAGGTCGTTGTGGAACTGGCCCCAGGCGAAGCGGGCTTCGTTCACCACGGCCGGGCTGAGGATGCGCGTGTTCGACAGAACGGCCTGTTTCACCTTGGCCACCGACACCGTCTTGTTGGCGTCGAAGACCGAGCCGGGCGCCGCCGTATCGTCGCCCCAGCTATAACGGCCGAACCAGTTGGACTTGCTGCTTTCGATGAAGTCGACGCGTTGGTTGAACTGGTCGGAGTCCGTGGTGGACAGTGTGTTGGTGTAGTAGTTGCGAACGATGCTGGAACCCGCCACGCTGGCCTTCGGGTAGTAATCGAAGAACTTCAAGGCGATGGCGTTGAAGCGGGACGCGGGAATCTTGTTGTCGGGGAAGGGAGTGGCGGAAGTGGGCACGCCGGCCGAGTTGTAAACCCGGCTGAGTGGATCGTAGATCTTGTTGCTGACGCTCGAGAAGTCGCCCGCGCGCATGGCGTCGGTGGCCACCGACGCGTTGGCCTGCGTGGTGAGGCGGTCGCGGAGTTGTTCGAAGTTCGAGGTGAAGAACAGGCGGTTGTGGCCGTTGTACAGCTTCGGAATGGCTACCGGGCCATTCAGCGTGAAGCCGTAGTTATTGCGGCGGAACGGGTTCTTTGAGCCGAACGCGTTCCACTCGGCCGCGTCCACGGCGGAGTTGCGCAGGAACTCGAACAGGGCCCCATGATACTCGTTGGTTCCGGCCTTGGTGGTGACGTTGATCTGCGAGGCGCCCTTGCCGAATTCGGCGGAGTATACGCCGGTCTGCGCCTTGAACTCCTGGATGAAATCCACAGAGGGGTGGATGATGTAGGAGTTGAAGTTGGGATCGGTGTTCTCGACGCCGTCGAGCGTGTAGTGGTTGAACTCGAGCCGCTGGCCGGCCACCGACAGCGAGACGTTGCTGCGGACCCCGCCCTGGTAGCTGCTTGAATTGCTCGACGTGGATTCGGTGGAGACGTTGGGGCTGAGCGAGACCAGCGACAGGTAGTCGCGGCCGTTCAGCGGCAGGTCTACGATCTGCCGGGTTGCGATCACGCTGCCCAGCGCGACCGAGTCGGTGGCGAGCATCGGCGCGCCGCCGGTTACCTCCACCTTCTGGTTGAGTTCGCCGATTTCGAGCTTGAAGTCGATGCGGGCGATGGCGCCCACCTGCACTTCAACGCCCTTGCGCTCCACCATTTTGAAGCCGGCGTTTTCGACTCGTACGTCATACACGCCCGGAACCAGGTACGGCACCGAGTAGTTGCCCGAGGGATTGGAAACCGCCGACCGGGCCTGGGTGGTGGCGGTGTTAATGACGGTTACGGCTGCTCCGGGGATAATCGCGCCAGTGGAATCGCTGATGGTTCCCGAGATCTCGCCGAAGTTTTGTGCGAGGGAAACGGAAGTGAAAAGGATGGCCGGCAATAACGCCGCCAGCCGTCGGACTCGAAACATTCGTCCTCCTTGAACCGGTCACGACGACGCGGGCGGACCGGAGGAGGGAAGTATATCTCATCTGACAATCGGACAACAGGGGCCGGAATGGTCACCGGCAGACCTCTGGCGGCAGGCGCTGGGGCAGGGCAAATCCGGCAAGTCGCGTTGCTATACTGCGGGCGTCACAGTATGTCGCTCGTTGAACGGTACCGGAATTCGATCTCGCAACTGGCCCTGGAGGCGGAGGGCGCTCATTACCTCCACGGCTCCTTTGGCAACCACCCGAATGCCTGCAACGGACATCCGGCGCGCGATTCCCGTCTGCGGATCGCCAGTAATCGCTATCGTGAATCGACGGCCGGATCCCTGGTGATCCATGCGGCCTTCACGCACGTCGAACGGCAGCAGTTCTGCCTGGGACGTCCGATGCACGCCGATGTCCGGCGGTTGCAAAGCATTCCGGGCGCGACGCTGCGCGATGCGGCGGCGCTCGAATCGTTCACGCACTCGGCCCGGCCGCGCGAGTACCGGTGGCCGCGCACCGACAACGGGCGCATGGGAGCGCTGGTACACCAGGGGGAATCCTGCGAGGGCCGCCGGCACTTCGACTGCATCGGGTTGGTGAGTTGGGTGATGTTCCGGGTGTTTGGAACGCAGACCATCCGCGACATCGCGCAATGCCAGCAATACGCGCGCGCCGAACTGCCGCACAACCCCGACCTGGCGGTTCCGCGGCCCAACCTGCAGGTGGGCGACATCGCGATCTTCAACATCAGCCACATCGGGATCGCCATCGGCCAGCACGAGCTGATTGAAGCCAATGGCGAGAACTACGGCGTGATCCGCAATGCGCGGTTTGGCAATCCGACCGACGTGCTGCGGCCTACCGACGAACTGCTGCGCAGGGTGTGGAATGTGCGGGCCTGAAAGCCCGCACCCCGCTTAGTCGCTGACGCTCTGTGCGTATTCGGTGTCCATGAAGTAGTAGCCGATCATGTGACACACGATCATGTGGGCGTCCTCGATGCGCCCCATGTGCGGAACCGCCGCCTGGATGTTCAACCGCGCCATGGGCCCCAGCTTGCCGCCGTCGCGTCCGCTGAGCGCGATGGTTTTCATCCCAATCGAGTTCGCGTATTCGACCGCGCGCAGCACGTTTGGCGAGTTGCCGCTGCCGCTGATGGCGAGCAGAACGTCGCCCGCCTGACCGAAGTTCTTCAGTTGTTCGACGAACACGCATTCATAGCCGACGTCATTCGAATAGGCCGTCAGCGTGGCCAGACTGTCGGTGAGCGCCATGATGCGGAAACGCGACTGGCGCTGATAGCTTGCGCCCTTCACGATGTCGCACACGAAGTGGGAGGCGGTGGACGCGCTGCCGCCATTGCCGCACGTAAAAATGTGGCGGCCCGCGGCGCGCGCTTCCTTGAACCAGTCGATGGCCTGGTCCACCTTGGCCAAGTCGAGTCCGGACAGGGTGTCCAGCAGTTGTTTGCGATAGTCTTCGGTGAAGCTCATGAAATCGATTCCTTTGCCAGGGCGAGCGCGCCGTACAGGACGCTGTCGTCGCCGAGCGCGGCCGGCGCGATGTCGATGCGCGCCCGCGACCACGCGGTAATCCGCCGTCGCAGTTGCCGGCGCAACGGGTCGAATAGTTTGTCGCCCGCCTTCGAAATGCCACCGCCGATGACGATGCGGGCGGGATTCAGCAGCATGATGCAGGCCTTCAAGCCCAGGGCGAGGTCCACCACGTATTCCTCTACGAAGGCCGGATCCTCAATCAGCTCCCTGGCGGAACGCCCGCGGTCGCGTTCGAGCCACAGGCCGGAACACATGCGCTCGAAACAGCCGTGCGCTCCGCACAGGCACTCCGGGCCGTCGGGCCGGATCGTCATATGGCCAATCTCGCCGGCGTAGGAATCCGCGCCGCGATACACGCCGGTTTCGGTGACGATGCCGCCGCCGATGCCGGTGGATAGCGTCATGTAAAACAGCGGCCGCGCGCCGCGCCCGGCGCCGTACACCGCTTCGCCCAAACCGCCGACGTTGGCGTCGTTATCCATGATGACGGGCGCGTTCAGCAGTTCGCGGAGATGGTCCACCAGCGGAACGCCCTGCCAGCCGCCGACGTGGGTCGACAGCGTCACGGTCTGGGCGGCGAAGTCCACGGGGCCGCCGAAGCCGACGCCGCAGCGGTCGAAGCGGAGCTCTCCGGACCATTCGCGCGCGATCGCGTCGATCTGGCCGATCATCCAGGCCGGTCCGCCCTCGCGGTCGGTTTCGCGGCTGATGCGGCGCTTCATGCAGTCGTTTTCAAAAGCGGCTATCGAGAACTTCGTGCCGCCGATATCGATGGCGAGGACGTTCATGCGGGCCAGTTCTGGTCCGCCATCATCACTTCGATGGGGGTGGCGACGCCGGTGCCCTTCTTCATCACGGTGATGGAGGCGACGATGTTTCCGAAGCGCAGGGCCGCGTCGGGCGAGTTGGTGATGGACAGCGCGAGCGATGCGCCGGCCGAGAAACTGTCGCCCGCGCCGCAAATGTCGACCGGCTTCTCGATGTGCCTGGTGGGAACGCGCCGCTCCACGCCGTCGCGCACCCAGACGGCGCCGCGCGGGCCGTCGGTCATCACCAGCAGCGGCGACTCGGTGAGCTTCTGCAGGCGCTTCAGGTCGAGTTCGCCGAAGGCGCGGAGGCAGGCGTCGGCCGCTTCGTCGCCGTTCGACTTGAGGACCGTGTGGCGGAAATGTTCGGCGCGCATGCGCGAATCGACCCACACCACTTTGTCCGGCGACTGGCCGGCGAGTTCGCCGATGACGTCGCGCACCGCCGGGGTGATGACGCCGCCCTGTTCGGTCTCGGCCTGGTCGGAGACGATCACCAGGTCGAAGGCCGACCAGAAGCCGCGCAGGTGCTCGATCAGATTGTCCTCCACCTCTTTGGGAATGGGGTCGGCGAAGACGAAATCGACGCGCGGGTGATCCTCTTCGTCGGTGACGAGATTGATGAGCTTGGAGTAGGTGAAGGTGGGAACCTTATTGGTGCGCACCACCAGTTCAGGGGAGATCTCGCGCGCGATGAGGGCGCGCTCGAGTTCGATGCCGTATCCATCCTCGCCGATGACGCCGAGCACGGCGACATGCCTGGCGAGCAGCGCCGTGAGATTGCTGGCGACCGTGCCCGCCGCACCCGGCGTGTTCTGCGTGCGCGTCACCGCGAGGCGCGGGATGCCGGTCTCGCGGGAGGGTTCGGAAAGCGCGGGATCGTAGCGGAGCCAGCGGTCGAGGCATACGTCGCCGACCACCAGAACCGAGCGCGTGGCGATCTGTTCGAGGATTTCGTTGACGTTCATGACGGACTCACGATCGGGCGGCCTCCAGCAGCGCCCGCCGCAGAGCGGGCATCGTGGCGCGGTGCTCGCCCCGCACATAGAAGCTCTCTCCTCCGTCGGCGACGGTCCGGACCAGGATCGTCTTGTGAGGACGGAAATAGTAGCCGGGGTCGGACTTCGGCAATTCGTGATGGGGGTCGCCGTGGATGGGGGCGATGTCGAACACCGCCGTCGCGAAACGGCGGATCGAGCGGCCCTGCCGCGCGGCGACGTTGCGGGCCATGGCGAGCGCCTTGAGATACACCTCCGGGCCCATGATCGCCGATCCGAAGTTCAGGAACACTCCGCCTTCCAGCCGCGTCACCGTCTGCGCGAAGATCAGGAAATCGCGGTAGCTGGCCGCGCCCAGGGCCGCGCCGTCGCAGTTGGGGTGCTCGTGCAGGATGTCGTAGCCGACGCCCGCGTGAATGGTGACGGGAACCGAACGGCGCCAGGCGGCGGCGAGGATGCTCAGGTCGCGATGCGGATAGTCGCTTTCGGCGATGCGGCGGCCCAGGTTCTCGCCCAGGCCGAGCTCCAGGCGGGCGGCCTCGACGATCCAGTCGTTCAGCTCGCCGGTTTCCCGCCACAGGCCGAATTCGCCGCTGGCCACGTAGCGGGCCACGCTCTCGGTGGTGGCGCCAATGCGGGCCAACTCGTAATCATGAATGCCGCCCGCGCCGTTCAGGGCGATGTGGTCGATGAAGCCGCGCTCCACCAGGTCGATGATGTGGCGATTGACGCCTCCACGAATGACGTGGGCGCCCATCATGAGAATGCGGGCCGCGCCGGACTCGCGGGCCGCCACAAGGCGGGAGGCCACCTCGGGAAGGTTGGGGTCGGCAAAGGCCGGGGCGGGATCGTCGAGCCCGAACCAATTGCCGAGCTGGAGATCGTGCTGGCGCTCCGCCAGCGGTTTGATCACGAGGCGGGAGCGGTCAAATTGTGCGTAACGGCTGGCCATTTAACGGGAGTCTCGCGGGAACAGGGCGCGCATTAGGACGTCGTGCTCAAGGTAGTTGGGCGCGATGACGTCCGCTCCCACGCCGATGAGACGGCTCCGCTTCCAATCATCAATGGTACGGCATTCCGGCTCCGCGGTAGCGGCGCCGACGGCCACGCCGCCCACCTTCTTCACCTCTTCGATTTCGACGAAACCGTCGCCGAAGCCCAGGAACTCGCGGCCCTCGAAGGCGGCCGAATCGATGATGCGGCGAATGAGGATACCCTTGGAGAAGCTCTTGTAATCGTCGAGCGCGCCGAACACGCCGCCGTCGAAGTAACGCTCGACGTCGAGCAGGCGAGCCTCCTCCTTCATGTACTGCTCGTCGGTGCCGCTGGCGAGGTACAGCGTCATGCCGCGCGCCTTCAGCGATTCGAGCAGGCGACGGGAGCCGGGCACCAGGTAGTCGTCCGGAGCGGCGGCGCCGGAGCGAAGGTCGCGCACGCGGTCGCGGATGCGCGCCCACAGCAGGTCGAGATACTGGTGCTTGTAGGCCAGCGGATCGAGCGGAGAGCCGCCGCGCCTGCGGACCTGCTCGGCGAGCTCGATCATCTGGTAGACGGTTTCCTGCCCTGTCAGCCGCCAGACGAAATCCTCGACGACGGCGCGGAGTTCGGCCTCGCTCTCGCCCGATTTGAGGGCCGCGAGGATTTCCACCATCATCGGAACCATGACGTTCATCCAGCCGGAGCGGACGAGCGACAAGGTGCCGTCAAAGTCGAACAGAACGACGCGCGTATGCGACGCGTCGAGGTTCGCGTTCACAATTTCCAGGCCGGATGGGGATCCGGTTTGGTCAGAATTCAAAGCCAATACTCCCATTGATGAGTGATCAGGACCCAGGCGCACAGAGCGGCGTTCGTGATGGCGTGCGCCCAGATGAGGTCGCCGAGCCGGCGGGTCTTGCACATCCACCAGTTGTAGACGATCCCGGCGGCGAGTCCCACATCCCAGTATGGCCCGTGTTCGGCGGCGAACAGAAGTGCGACGATCCAGAACGCGCTTCGCGAGTAGGTTCCGAGCGGCAGGCTCTCGAAGTCCGAGCGCGCGATGTAGCGCATCAGCCATCCGCGCCAGAACAGCTCTTCGACGATGGGAACGATCAGGATGGCGCGCATGGAGCGTAGCGCGAGCGTCAGCGGGTCGTCGACCGAACCGGTGCGTAGCGAGGTGTGGATGGCGCCGACCACGGAGTTGTGGAACAGCCAGTGCTGGCGATAGCCCGGAAACAGCATGTCCGGCGCGATCCAGAGCAGGAAAACGCCGACGCCGACGGCGGCCGTGCCGAGCGGGCGGGAGACGCCCAGATCGATCACCCGCCGGGAAAAGATCCACAAGACAGCGCCGAGAATCAGGATGCGCAGGACGAATTCGATCCGCTGCGGAACCGGCGCCACGTCCTGTAGCGTCAGCAGCAGCATGAATACCGCGAAGGGAAGCACCCAGGGAACCGCCGGATGCTTGAGCAAACTGGTCGCGTTGGGCGCCCCCGCACTGGAAGGAGGCGTCATCCGAGCTTGGCGATCAGTTCCTTGATCTTGAGCTGCTCTTCCTTGCTCGGATTGCTCTTTAGCGCGCCCTGGCACTCCTGCTTGGCCGAGGGCCGGTCGCCCTTCTGGAACAGCGCCATGGCCAGATGGTAGCGGTAAGTGGCGTTGGTGGGATTCTTGGTCACCAGTTCGCGGAACAACCGCACTGCGTCGTCGCTCAGGTTCTTCTTGATGTAGATCCAGCCGAGCGTGTCGGAGATGTTGGGATCCTGTGGGACCTTCTGCTTGGCGCGCTGCGCGTAGGACAGCGCCTGGTCGAGATCCGTGCCCTCCTCGGCCTTGATGAAGGCGAGGTTGTTGAGGGCCATCGGGTTGTCCGGCTGAAGGCGGATCACCTGTTCATAGATCGGCTTGGCTTCCGAGCGGCGTCCCACCGAGTCGAGCAGGATGGCGACGTGGATGAGCGGCGCGACGTCGTTGGGCGCAAGCGCGCTGGCCTTGCGGAAGTGATCGATGGCGCTGTTGAAGTCGCCCTTCATGCGATAGACTTCCGCGAGCTTCGCCTCATAGTCGGAAGACTTCGGGTTCTTCGACGTCAGCACCTGGAACTGCTTGATCGCGTCTTCGTACTGGCCGGCCCGCGCCAGCACGGTGGCGAGCGACAGCCGCAGGTCCAGCCGGTTGGGATCCTTCTCCAGCTCCTTTTCGACCAACTGCGCGGCGCCGGAGTAGTTCTTCATCGCCACTTCCGATTCCACGATGCCCACCATGCCGCGAATATCGCTGGGAGCGTTGGAGCGCAGACGTCCGAAGATCTGTTCGGCTTCCTTGTAGTTGCCCTCGGTGTAGTTGATATAGCCGAGCTGGAACTGGGCGTCGTTGGAGTTCGGGGCGGCCTTGATCATCGCCTCCAGCTCTCCCTTGGCCTTGGTGCGGTCGCCCAGGCCCATCAACGACGCCGTGCGGATCAGGCGCGCGCCCATGTTGCCCGGTTCGGTGGAGATGATGTCGTCGGCGTACTGAAGGGCGCGCGTGTAATCGTTCTTCTGGAGATAGATCTGGCCCAGCATCGCCTTGGGCTGGGAGAGGTTGGGACGCAGCCGCAGAGACTCCTCCAGGTGCGTGCGGGCCTCGTCCGGCTTGCCCTTGGCGAGCAGCGCGCGGCCGAGTTCGAATTGCAGCAGGGGATTGGTGGGACTTTTGGCCACCAGCGCCTGCAAATCCGTGACGGCGGTGGAGATCTGCTGCGAATCGCCGGACTGGATGGCGAGCGCGGAGCGGAGTTCGATGGCGGTGCTGTCCTTGGGATCGGCGGCCAGGATGTCGTTGACGATGGAACTGGCTTCGCCGTATTTGCCTTGCGCCGACAACAGCTCGACGATGGCCTTCTGATACTCCGCCTTCTGTTTGGGCGACGCCGCGATTCCCTCTTCATACGTGCGGCGGGCGCGATCGTAGTCCCGGAGCCGCGCAAAGAAGCCGCCCACACGGAGGTGAGCCATGGGGAAGTCCTTGGAGTCCGAGATCATGTCCTGGATGACCTTCTCCATCTCGGGCCGGCGGTTGGTGGCCGCGTAGAAACCGGCCAGTTGGAGGCGCGGCTTCTCCTGTGCGGGGTTGTTCTGCACCTTTTGCTGCAGCACTTTTTCGGCGTCGGGGAGCCGGTTGGCGCGGAGATAGAGCGCCAACAGCAGATCGTACATATCGCTGTACGACTTGTTCTTCGAGATTACTTCGAGCGCTCGCTTTTCCGCTTCGTCGTTCCTTCCCAGACTCTGCAGCGTGCTGACCACCACGAGCGACAGCGCCGGATCGAGCGGCTTCACCTCATTGGCCTTCTCGAACACCTCCAGCGCCTGCTGGATGGTGTCCTTGGCCTTGTCCATCTCGTGATTCTGCTCGGCCTGGCGCGCTTCCGCGAGCGTCAGATAACCCTTCAGGCGGAGGCCATCGAAGGACTTCGGATCGCGCTTGAGCAATGACTCGCTGAGTTCCTTCACCTCGGGAAGCAGAGTCGATGTCGAGCTTCGCGTGGAGTTGGCCGTCGTCAGCGCGGATACGTACGCTGTCCAATAGATATCGGCCAGCTTGGTGGTGGCGTCGGCGGCGTCCTTCTTCTGCTCGGCGGCGATGTCAACGGCCCGGCGCAGGGCTCGCGCGGCGTCGTCCCAGGCTTGCAGCTTGATGGCCGCCAGGCCCAGGCGATAATACGCGTCGCCATTCTTGGGATCTTTCGCCAACGCGCGCCGGTACATAATCGACGCTTCCCGGTATTTCGATTTCTCGTAGAATTTGTTTCCGTTTTCAACGAGTTTCTGGCTTTGAACCTGTGGATCGCGGCTGCACGCCACAGCGAGCAGGAGCATTGGAATCAGCGCGAAACGGGCACAGCGAAGCATAGTCATTCGAGGTCAGTTATTCCTTTTCACTTCATCACAAACGGAGGGATGAAGCAATGATGCCGGAGGTTGTCGACCGGGGGGACCGCGGTACTAATCCCGCCTCCGTA
This sequence comes from Acidobacteriota bacterium, assembly GCA_018268715.1. GTDB lineage: Bacteria > Acidobacteriota > Terriglobia > Bryobacterales > Bryobacteraceae > TMP-7. Next base: position 765,810 of record JAFDVZ010000002.1, read on the forward strand.
CTCTAAATACATTGAGTGCTCCGGACGCGCTGTTTCTTTCAGACGATTATTCAACCGGAACGTAGGGGACGACGGCGCCGGTCGAGGGACTTGAGACCGATCCGACCTTGATTGTCACCAACAATTTATCGCCGCTGATGTGAAATCCGGGGACTCGCAGGTTTAATTGATACAAACCGATGAATCCGGGGGTCAATCCCGCCCAATCGACGATGATCGCGGCCTGTTTCCAGGTGGGATCGCCGAAAAACACCTCGACATCCTCCACGGCGGCGAGCGGCGAGGAGGGTGAAGCCGCGCCTCCGGTCACCTTGCCGCCGGTGGTGAGCCCCAGGCCGACGGCGTACAGCACCAGCGGCTCGTCGCGGCTGGCGCGGTTGTCCCGGGTCACCAGTTTTCCGTCGGCGTGGAAAAGCAGAGTATTGCCCGATGCATCCACCAGCGCGGCCGGGGCGTACTTTGCCACGGTTATCTGCTGTGACGAGGACAGGCTCTTGCCGATGGCGCGGACGGTGAGCGAGTAGCTGCCGGCCGCGATTTCCGGCGGGATCTGGGCGTTGATCTGCCCGGACAACACGGCGAACAGGGGCAGGGCGGTGCTTCCCACTGTCACGCAAAGGCCGCCGAGCACGGTCGGCAACGGGACTCCGGGGGCCACCAGGGAACTGGCCGCGAAGTTCTGGCCGAAGATCGAGACCAGGCCGTTCTGGGCGATGGCGGTTTGATAAGTGCCGAGATTCACCACACCGCCGCGGGTGATCGACGGACGGTCCGAAGCGGCGGGAACGTCCAGCGAGATCACGCTCAGGCCCGTCGCGGTGATGGCGTAGAGAGCCGAACCGGAGGCGTCCACCGCCAACAAGCGGCCGCCGATGGCGGTGCGGTTGGTCCCGGTGACAACCGTCGAGGGTCCTTCGAGGGCGGGGACCGTGGCCCGGGTCTGGCCGGTATTCACGTCCACCACCTCGAACGATCCGGGATCGGTGATGGCGGCGGTGGCCGATGTCCGCACGGGTTGCTGGAAGCGGATGAACAGGCTCGCGCCGGCCTGGGTGACGGCGGCGGTCAGGCCGCTTTGGCCCACCGCGCCGGGGCTCGATCCGGTGGACGATACGACGCCCAGGGATTCGTTCAGCACGGAGCCGTTGACGGCGAAGTAAGCGCCCTTGGGGCCGGCCGTCGCGGGGCCGTAGTAGCCTTGAGCGGTTGAGAAGATCTGACGGCCCTGGATGAAGTCGTCGGTGAGGGCGTCGTATAGATAAACGTAGCCGTTGCCGTTCAGAAGCAGCACCCGCTCGCCGCCCGGGCTGGCGGCCAGGGTGACCGGCGAGGTCATGGTCAAGGGTGCGCCGGCCGTCGTCTTGCCGATCACCGCGCTTGCGCCGCGCGGCACCGCGTCGGTCCCGGTGACGTCCCATAGCTGACCGGTGCTGGTGATGAAGATCGCGCCGCCTTCGTGCGCGGCGATGACAGACGGAGAGAGGATTGCCGTCGATGAATTCAGCGGGAGGGCGGGGAAGCGGACGCGCGCCGCCACCTGCAACTTGGCGACGTCGACGATCTGGATGACCTCGCCGCCCGCGCAGGCCACGTAGAGAGTGGCCGCGTCGGGGCTGAGCGCCAGCGACACCGGCAGTTGGCCGGTCTTGAGCGGCGTGAGGAACGCTTTCGTTCGGATGTCGAAGATGTCGATGCGGTTCAGTCCGGCGTTGGCCAGGTACAGGCGCTGGCGGGTGCTGTCGTAGGCCAGGTCCTGGATGGAGGTGGCGGCGATGCCGAGCGGGATGGGGTACAGGTCGCCGCGCGCTTCGGCGTTCCGGCTGTTCTGGAAGACGCGGATCTGCGGGGGGATATTCACGGCCTGGGTCGACTGGACCATGAAGTCGGCGGTTACGGTGCCGAGCGACCGCGCCGCCTGCGTGGAGTTTGCCGTGAAGTCGACGGCCACGCCGTCCTGTGTGGTGCGCACGCTTGCCGTCGGGGCGCCGGCGACGTTCGCCACCACTCCGTTCTGCACTCCGAGGGCGGTGGCGGTGAAATTGCCCCGGCCGGCGTTGCGCAGCGTTATGCGGGCGGTTCGCAGGGCGGCGGTGGCGCCGCACTGGTCATAGGCGACGGCGGCCGCGGTGGAATCGGCGGTGATGACGGGTTGCTGGCTGAGCGTCGAGAGGGGGATGGTGGTGAAGCCTGACTCCGACAGCGCGTACAGCGAGCCTCCGTCGGCCGAAATCACCATCTTTCCCGACATGTTTTCGGGCAATTGCAGGCCCAGGGACACCAGCAGATTGTCCGGATCCGCGCTCATCAACTGGCTGGTGTTGGACCGGGCGGCCGGACTTTGCACCGGCACGATGTTGTAGGCCGCGTATAGCGTGGATCCGGTGGGGGCGAAAACGGCCCCGCCCTGGTTGGCCTGGGTGGTGAAACTGACGTTGGTAGCCATCGGGTAGGGCACGTTGGCCACGTTCTGCTGCGCCAGGACCTCGAGCGTCGGGACGTTGAACAGCAGGTTTCCGGCCAGGATCCGGGAGCCGTCTGCCGAGACCGCGAGCACGGTGGACGAGTTGGTCACCACACGGCTGGCCAGGATGCTGGCCGACGCAACCTCATACACAAAGACGATGCGGGTGTTGCCGGTGGCCGGAACGTTGACGCCCGCGATGATCGCTCCGTTGCGGCTGGCGGCCAGTTGGCTGCGCACCGACAGGAATGGGCGTCCCGAGGGGGCGGGGAACACGGGCGCGCCGGCGGCGGCCGGGGTGATCGGGATGGAGTCGACGGTGGCCGCGCCCGCTTTCGGCGTATATAAAAGGAGTACGGAGGTGGCGTTGCCGGCCCCGGTTCCAACTGTGGAGATCAGCACGCGTTCGTCGGAGCCCACGGCCACGCCCTCCGGACGCGCCGGCAGCGACACGCGGCTCGATACGGTCTGCGATTCGAGATCGATGATGTTGAGCGAGGACGAGTCGTAGGAAGCGACGTAGAGATAGCGTCCGCTGCGGGACATGGCGGCCGAAAGCGGGCTCGAATCCGTGGTGATGGGGGTGAGCAGGCGCTTCTGCGCGACCGAGTAGACTTCCACGCGGGAGAGCGCGGTGTTGACCAGGTACAGTCGGCCGCGGGGTTCATCGAGGACCAGGTCGGCGGCGCCGCCCACCAGGGAGAAGGAGGTCCCGAAGGTCGCGCCCAGCAGGTTGCCGGCGCACACTACGAACGCAGAAAGGGCACACCACCGAAACATGAGTACGCTCAGTATAACCCGCGCCGATGCGGGAAGTTGTGCGCCCAGGGCCGGTGGAGCGGGCCACGCCAGGGCGGCGCGGCCCCCGTCGAAAGGCTAGATGAACTTGTAGACGCCCGGCACTGGGAGCGGCGGGATGTCCATCTTGGCGTCGTAGTCGAAGGACTTGGGCTGAAGGTCGAGCTTCGAGTTCATCATCATGTCCCAGGTGAGCTTCTGGCCTGAGTACGCCGCCTCGCGGCCCATGATGCAGGTCATGGTGCTTTCGGCCACCGTCATGCCGTGATTGACGTACGGTCCGTCGCCGCGGATGCTGGCGAGCATGGCGGTGTGCTCACGCACGTAGGGGTTCTCGCGCTGGTCCTGGAAGCGCTGGCGGACGTCCTGGCCGCCGCCGGTTCCGAGGTCGTGCCCGTTGCTGCGGCCCTTGGTTCCGATGATCAACTCGCTGACGTTTTCGGCCGAGCCGCGCGGGTACTGGCGGCAGTAGCTCGACATGTGGGCGCCGTTCGGGTAGATGAAGTCGGCCGAGATGTGGTCGTAGATGTTGCCGTACCACTCGGGATCCTCGTTCGGTTTGCGCCAGGCGACGCCGCCGCTGGCGACGCATTCCACCGGATGCGTTCCCATCACCCAGTTGCACACGTCGATATTATGAAGATGCTGTTCGACGATCTGGTCGCCGCAGATCCACACGAAGCTGTACCACTGGCGGTGCTGCCAGGTCATCTCGCCCCAGGCGGGTTTGCGGAGTTCCGGCTTGCCGATGGGGAACACCGGGCTGCCGACCCAGTAGGCGTAGTTCGCGACGACATCGCCGATGGCGCCGTTCTGGATCTTGGAGATGGTCTCCATGTAGTCCTTGGCGTTGCGGCGCTGGGCCCCGGACATTACGGTGAGCTTCAGCTCCTCGGACTTCTTGGCGGCGCGCATGAAACGCTGGACGCCCACCGGATCAACGCCGAAGGGTTTTTCGCAGAATACGTGCTTCTTGGCGTCGATGGCGGCTTCGAAATGCGCGGGGCGGTAGCCGGGAGGCGTGGCGAGCATCACGATGTCGATGTCGGTGGCGAGCACCTTCTTATAGGCCTCGAAGCCGACGAAGCGGTGTTCGGCGTCGACCTTGATGCGATCCTGGAACTTGCCGTAGTCGGACTGCTTCTTCAGGTTGCCGAGCGAGGCCTCGAGTTTGTCCTCGAACAGGTCGCCCATGGAGACGATGTCGACGTTCTCGGTTCCGCGCATCATGTCGACGATGGCTTGGGTGCCGCGTCCGCCGCAGCCAACCAGGCCGGCTTTCAGCTTTTCCTTGCCGGCGCCGCGGACCAGTTCCGGTTTGACGATCATGAAGGTGGAGGCGGCGGCCGCCGCTCCCGTCTTTCCGATAAGTGCTCTTCGGGATATAGTATTCACGTTGCTCTCCCTACCAGGGGTCGATTCAGACAGGTGGTCCTCATTGTATAACCGTCGCGAGCCTTCATGTTGAAGCGGAATAAGGAGAAGCCAGCCGGGCCTCCCCCGATCGGCGGCGTCTATGCGGCCGCCATCACACCGCGCAGGGATCGCGAGATCGAAGTCGACCTGGGGGCGATGCTCGAACTGGTGGACTTTATCGGCGGGCATCCGGTGCAGGGGATTCAGGTGTTCGGCGCCACCGGCGAGTTCGTCCACTTCACTGTGGAGGAGCGCAGCCGGTACGTGTCGCTGCTCGCCAAGCGGAGCCGCGTGCCGGTGATGGCGAATGTGTCCCATTCGACGCTCGACGGGGCGATCATGATGGCGGAGGAGGCGGCGGGGGCGGGTATCGCGGCGGTGATAGTGGCCCCTCCTTATTACTACCGTTATCCGGCCGAGGCGGCGGAGGCGTTCTGCCTGGAGTTTGGGCGGCACATCTCGCGATGGGTGCGGGTGTATTTGTACGACCTTCCGGCGTTCGGCGAGCCGCTTTCGGTGGAGTCGCTCGAGCGGCTACTAGGGACGGGAATGTTTGCGGGTCTGGTGGATTCAAGCGGGGACTGGCCGGCTGTGGAGCGGTTGATCGGGCTGGGTTCGGCGAGCGTGATGACTGGCGAGGACCGACTGTTTGCCCAGGCGCGGCGGGCGGGGGCGGCGGGGGGCGTGTCGGACGTGGCATGTGCGATTCCGGAGCTGATGTTGGCGCTCGAACGGGCGGTGATGGGCGGTGGTCCGGTGGAGGCGCTGGAGGCGCGGGTCGGCGAGTTCACCGGGCGGGCGGCGGAGTTCCCGGTTCCGGTGGGGGTGAAGGCGGCGCTAAAGGCTCGTGGAGTGAAGGCGGGTCCGCATGCGTCGCCCTTGGGGGAAGAACTGTCGGGGCGGCTGGCGCGGTTTGAGGGATGGTTTCGGGAGTGGCTGCCGGGCGTGCTGGCCGAGTGCCGGTAGGTCAGTCCGCTTCGTCCCCGGCGACGGGCGGATTGCCGCGGCCGGCCCGCTCCAGGATGCGCTTGGCGTTTCCGACATCGCCACGCTCAGCGCGTTCACGGAAGTACCTTTCGGTTCGCAGCGCGGAGAGTTTTTCCGCCACCGCGACGTTGATGAACTGATTGAGCGCCACGCCTTCCGTTTCAGAAACCCGGCGCGCTTCTTCAAGCAGGGATGTCTGCAGCCGCAAAGCCACGTTACTCTTTCTCATTCTGTTCTCCGTAACTCCATCCAGGCATCGCGCGGCAACAGCGTCCGGATGCCGAAAACGCTGGCGGATCTTCCAAAATGCTTCAGGTTGAACGTCACGAGCACATCGGCAGCTCCATTGACCGCGGTTTCAAGGACCATTTCGTCGGCGGGATCCGTCAACTGGGGCCGCCAAAGAAAGCGCAGGTAGACCGGGGTCGCGATCACCGACAGCGCATCGAGCATCTCATTCACATCTTCCGATCGCAGTCCACTGGCCTCAAGGTGCTCCTGGCGAGTAAGGACGGCCTCGTACTCAATCATCAGCGGGACCGAAACCAATATTTCGACCTTCCCGTTGACTGCGCCCAGCAGGATCTGCCGGGAGGCGCCGCGATCGCTCCGAACCGCAGCCACCATGACATCTGTATCGAGAACCAACCGCAACTCGAATGATATCACATGCAATACTGCGACCTACCGCGCAGCCCGCTTCGTCCAAGGGCCAACCATCCGGCGTCCTTCATAATGAAGGAGTCCCATGGAGCCCCAGAATCCCGCCGCCGAGAGCCGCGCGGCCAAAATGATCCGCGAGGTGTTTGAGTCCGGCCGGCCGGTCAGCTATGTCCGCACTTCCGAGGAGCAGCGCGTCGCGGCCGTCCTGCGAGCGGTGCGGTTGGACGGCGACGTCCTGCCGGTCTGGACCTGGAGCCTCACGGAAGGCTTCGCCAGCCAGGACGGCGTCCGCGAGTCCGGGACCGGCGATCCCCGCAAAGCCCTCGATTTCGTCGTCGCCGCCCAAGGGCCCGCCATCTTCCACCTCAAGGATCTGCACGAGCCGCTCCGCGACCATCCCGAAATCCGCCGCCGGCTGCGCGACGTCTATGACGCCTGCCGCGACCGCCGCAAGTTCGCCGTCATCACCGCGCCGGTCCGCTACCTGCCCGAAGAAATCGAACGCAGCGTCGCGTTTCTCGAACTCCGCCCGCCCGACGCCATCGAGTTGACCGATTTCGTCCGGCGCGAGACCGGTGTCCCGCCCGAGGCGGCGGACCGGGCGGCGGTGGCGCTCCAGGGGCTCACCATCGACGAATCGCGCTACGCCCTGCGCCGGGCGCTCGCGGTCAGCCCGACGCTCGAGCCGGAATGCCTCCCCGCCCTCTACCAGGAAAAGAAGCTGCTCATCCAGCGCACCGGCTTCATCGAACTCATCGACGACGCGGGGCGCCTGGAGGACATCGGCGGCCTGGACATCCTCAAGAAATGGCTGCTCGAACGCCGCAAGCTGTTCCAGCTTCGCGAAACCCTGGCCGCCGAAATCGTGCCGAAGGGCCTGCTCATGATGGGCATCCCCGGCTGCGGCAAGAGCGCCTGCGTGAAGGCCATCGCCTCCTGCTTCGGACTGCCGCTCTACCGCATCGAGATGATCGAGATCTTCTCCGGCCGCCACGGCAAGCCCGAAGGCGCCTTCGTCGAAGCCTGCAAAATGATGGAGGAGATGGCGCCCGCCGTCCTGTGGTTCGACGAGATCGAGATGGGCATCAACTCGACGGAAAACGCCGGCGAGCAGGGCCGCATGTTCGCCTTCTTCCTCACCTGGATGCAGGAAAAGACCAGCGGACTGTTCGTCGCCGCCACCGCCAACCGCATCGACCTGCTGCCCGCCGAAATGATCCGCAAAGGCCGCTTCGACGAGGTCTTCTTCGTCGACATCCCCTCGCAGCAGGAGCAGATCGAGATCTTCAAAATCCATCTGAACCGCCGCAAGGTGGATTCCGCCGGCTTCGACTTCCAGCAGCTCACCACGTTCACCAACGGCTGGACCGGGGCTGAAATCGAACAGTGCGTCGTATCGGCGATCACGCGCGCGCGGCTGGCCGACCGCCCCGTCCTCGAGCACGACCTGATCAGCATCGCGGCCAAACAGGTCCCGCTTTCGCGCACCATGAAGGAGCAGATCAACCACATCCGGGAGTGGGCCTTCGAGCGCGCCATCCGCGCCTCGGCGAATCAGTCGGGGCGCTGAAAAAACCTGTTGACCCGTCTATCACTTCATAGTTCAGACTGAGGTTGTACGAGATGCTGACGGTTTCCAAACTCGCCGATAGCTGCGGTTTGAGCCGCAGCACCGTGCTCTATTACGAATCGATCGGGCTGTTGCGCGCGTCGTCGCGATCCGGGGCGAACTACCGCCGTTATTCGGACGCCGACGCCGCCCGTCTTCGCCAGATCTGCGTTTATCGCGACGCCGGCCTGAAACTGGACGACATTCGCGTGCTGCTGGACCGTCCGGGGAGCGACCCCTCTTCGCTGCTCGAGCGCCGTCTGGTGGAAATCAATGACGAAATCGAGCGGCTAAGGGATCATCAGAGGGCCATCCTCAAACTGCTCCGAACCAACGACTCGCTTTGGAGAGAAAAGGATATGACGAAGGATAAATGGGTGGCCATCATGAAGGCCGCCGGATTCAACGAAGACGACATGCGGCGCTGGCACCAGCAGTTTGAGAAGGCTGAGCCCGCCGAGCATCAGCAGTTCCTCGAGTACCTGCACATCCCCGCCGCGGACATCACGAAGATCCGCGAGTGGAGCCGCACGGCTTAGCCGCCACCGCAATCAGCGACTGGCCCAGCGGCAGGTTGAGGCCCGCTCCCACGAGCGCGGCCTCGGCCGCCAGGGGTACATACAGGAGCCGGTCGAGCCACGGCGACACCGGCTCCACGCCGCTTGCCGGGGCCTGCCGGGTAAGCGGCTCCCACAGCCGGAACTTCGCGAGCGCCACCGGCATCAGCAGGGAATTGAGGTAGGTCGAGCGAAGCGGCGTCAATCCGTGATCCGCCAGCAGCCGGATCAGCCGCCCTTTCGTGAACCGTTGGCGCTCATGGGCGAATTGCGAATGGCGGCTCCGCAGGACGTCGAGCGCCGATACGCGGATCACCGCCACGCCGCCGGGCGCAAGCACTCGCGCGAACTCGGCCAGCGGCCTCCACTCCTCGCCACGCGGGAAGTGGACGATCACGTCCATGGATAGCAGCAGGTCGAAGGCTCCGTCGCGGAACGGCAGCGCGGCGATGTCGCATTGCAGCGGACGTTCGACGCCCAGCCGGCGCGCGTGGTCCAGCCCTTCCTGGCCCAGGTCCACCGGAAACATCTTCCAGCCGTAGCGTTCGGCGAGCACCCTGGACAGGTAGCCCGTGCCGCAGCCCGCTTCGAGCACACGTTCGAAGCGCCGCTCGCCGGCCATGGGATCGAGCAGGCGGAACAGGATCCGCTGCATCCCGCGATACCACCAGAAGTTCTGCTCGGATTTCGCGATGTTCGCGAACTCGGCCGGATTCATGCCGTTCTACACGGCCGCGTACAGCAACCGCCAGGCGGCGCCGCTGTGTTCGGGCATGCGGCAGGAAGGCTGCGGATGGTTCGGGTCGAGGTAGCGCGCCAGGTTCTCCCGATAGTAGGCCAGCGCGCGGGCGACGCCCGGTTCAAAGCGCACCGTGGGCCGCCATCCAAGGTCGTCCAGAATGAGATTCGAATCCGTCGTGTAGCTGCCGATGTCGATCTGCCGGATCTCCTCGGGGAACGGCAGGTACTCGACCCCCGGCGCGCCCGCCGCCAGGGTGGCGATTTCGGCGATGTCGTTGAGCGACAGCGCCTGCGGCCCACCCACGTTGTAGGTGCGGTGCTCCAGGTTTCTTGCGCTTCCCGCCAGCAGGAAGGCCTCGACGGCGTCATCGATGTAGACGGGATCGCGGAGTTGACGGCCGTCGCCGTACACCTGCAAGGGCTGGCTCATCAACAGCCGGCGCAGGAAGGTGCTGAGAAAGCCCTGGCACGGAACGTCCAGCGCCATGCGGGGGCCGTACACGTTGGTCAGCCGCAGCACCACGCCGTCGATCTGGCCGGTGCGCGACAGCATCTGATGATACATCGACGCCGCGTACTTGTGGACGCCGTTGAAGTCCACCGGTTGGATCGGGTGACGCTCGTCGATGGGCAAATAGTCGGGGATGCCGTAGATCTGGCGGGTGCTGGCGTACACCACGCGGACGCCGGGCGCGGTGCGGGCGCACTCCATCAGGAATCGCAACTGCGCCACCGTGTTGATCTGCAGATCGCGCTCGGGGAACTGCATGCTGTGGATGTGGCTGATCTCGCCGGCGAGATTAAAGATGATGTCGCAGTCGGCGATGTCGTTGCGGAAGGCTTCGGGTTCGGCCAGATCGGCGTCCACAATGCGCACTTCGCCCCGGATGGGCGCGATATTGAAGAGATTGGCCCCGCATCCCGCGACGGATGAATCGATGATGGTGACCTCGGCGCCCTCTTCCACCAAGCGAATGGACAGATTACTGCCGATGAAGCCAAGTCCTCCGGTCACAAGGACTCGTTTTCCCCGATAGCGCATGTTTTTCGTTCCAGCGTAGCATTAGCGGACCGGTTTTCATATTGGCCAACCGGGGGCTACAGGACCGCCGGGCAAATTTGGTTGACGTCCGGTGGACGGTCAGTAAGCCGCCAGCGCCTCCAGCGCCCGGATGATGTCGGCGGTCTGCGGCAGCGTGAAATCCTCCACCTCCGGCGTGTAGGAGACGAAGGCGTCGCGCGCCGCCACGCGGCCCACCGGCGCGTCCAACGCGTCGAACAGTTCCGACGCGATGCGAGCGGCGATCTCCGCGCCATACCCCCAACTGATCGAGTCCTCATAGGCCACCAGCACGCGATTGGTCTTGCGGACGCTGGCCGCCACCGACGTCCAGTCATAGGGGCTGAGCGTGCGCAGGTCGATCACCTCCACCTCGACGCCGCGCTGCGCCAGCGCCCCGGCCGCCGCCACCGCTTTATGGACCAGTGCGCCGTAGGTGACGAGGGTGGCGTCGCTTCCCGCGCGCACAACGCGGGCCTTGGCGAACGGGATCAGGAAATCCGGGCCCGGATACTCACCGCGATTGTAGGGCTGCCGGTAGAGATGCTTGTGTTCGAGAAACAGCACCGGGTCGTCGGCGCGGATGGCCGTTCGCAGCAGGCCGCAGGCGTCGCGCGCGGTGGCGGGCATCACCACGCGCCAGCCCGGAATGTGGGTGAACAGCGGCGCGCCGCTCTGGCTGTGATAGACCGCGCCGCCGCGGATGTACCCGCCCGCCGGGACCCGCACCACCATGGGGCACTTCCACGCGTTGTTCGACCGCCAACGGATCAGCGGGACCTCGTTGTGAAGCTGCATGTACGCCGGCCAGATGTAGTCGAGAAACTGGATCTCCGGGATCGGCTTGAATCCCCGCACCGCCATGCCCACCGCGCGGCCGATGATGTTGGCCTCGGCCAGCGGCGTGTTGAAGACGCGCGCGTCGCCGAATTCCCTTTGCAGCCCGGCGGTGGCCTTGAACACGCCTCCCTTGCCCTTCACCTGGGTCAGCGCATCGGCGCGGCTCGCGTCGGCGACGTCCTGGCCGAAAACCAGCACGCGCGGATCCCGCGCCATCTCGTCCCTCAGCGTCTGGTTGATCGTCTCCACCATGGTGAGGCCCGTTTCTGATTCCGCACCCGCGGTTTCGGCGTCGAAGCGGGCCGACGTAGGGTCGACATCCGGCGAGTATACGAAGTCGAGCGCCGATTCCGGCCTCGCGTGCGGCTGCCGGAGGGCCCGTTCGGCGGCCTCGATGATTTCGGCGTCCACTTCCGTGTGGATGCGCTCCACCTCCGCCTCCGAAAGGACGCCCTCGGTCCGCAAGCGCTCGCGCAGGCGAACGATGGGGTCGCGGGCGGCCTGGGCGGCGAGTTCCTCCGCGGTGCGGTACTGCGCCTCGTCGTCCGATAGCGAGTGCGAATAGGGCCGCGTGACGTGCGCGTGCACCAGCGCCGGCCCCAGCCCTTGGCGGCAATGCGCGGCGGCCCGGGCGACGGCGGCGTGGCTCGCCTCCAGGTCCGTGCCGTCGCATTGTTCGATGTGGAGGTTCGGGAAACCGGCCACAAGGCGCGAGATGCTGCCGCCGGCGGTCTGCACCTCCACCGGGACGGAGATCGCGTAGCCGTTATCCTCAATGACGTACAGCACGGGCAGCTTCAGGTTGCAGGCGGTGTTCAGGGACTCCCAGAATTCGCCTTCGCTGGTGGCGCCCTCGCCCGCGCCCACGAAAACCAGTCCCCCGGCTGTTTGCGGGATGTTCGCCTCCGGAATCGAGGCCGCGCGCCGCCCAGCCTCCGCCACTCCCACCGCCTGCAGGAACTGCATGCCGATGCAGGAGGATCGCGACGGCATGTTCAGCCGCCGGAAGGCGAAGTGCGAAGGCATCTGCCGCGCGCCGGAGATCTCGTCGTCGGCCGCCGCCACGGAGGCCAGAAACTGGTCGTAGGCGGTCATGCCGAGGTGCAGGCACAGGGCGCGGTCGCGGACGTGCGGATATAGCCAGTCGACGCCGGGCCGCACCACCAGGGCCACGGCGAAGGCGATCGCTTCATGTCCGGCGCTGCTCAACTGGAAGTAGACGCGGTTGCGATGTTTGAGCGCGATCTCCTGGTCGTCGAAACGCCGCGAAGCGTACATCGTACGATAGGCGCGGGCGAGCGTCGAAGGATCCAGCCGGGTAGTCAATTCACCAATATAGCGGCCGCTGCCCCAACATCGTATCGCCATGGCCGGGGGTGTCGAGCTACAATCGTCCCCAACGGGGAAAGGCTATGATTTATCGATACATTGCCGCGATGTTACTGGCGTCGCTGACGGTTGTTCCGGCGGTGGCGCAGAAAAAGGGTAAGGCGCCGCAGCAGCGCGAGGTGAAGGTCCAGAAGACCTCGCTGTCCAAAGAGCAGGAGACGCAACTGGGCAAGGAGGCCGCCGCCGAGGTGGAGCGCACCATGGAGGTGGTCAGCAATCCACAGGCCGAGGCGTGGCTCAACAAGATCGGCCAACGCCTGGCGGCCACCCCGCAGGCCAACGCCTATCCTTACTACTTCAAACTGGTCAACGAAGATTCCATCAACGCCTTCGCGCTGCCGGGCGGACCGATGTTCGTGCACACCGGCCTGATCAAGGCCGCCGAGAGCGAGGACCAGGTGGCGGGCGTGCTGGCCCACGAAATGTCGCACGTCGCGCTGCGCCATGGCGCAAACCAGATGTCGAAGGCGCAAACCTGGCAGACCATCATGGGCGTGGTCGGCGCCGCGGCCGGCATGGTGGGCGGCGGACAGTGCGGCCTGATGTGCCAGGCCATCCAGATGGGCGGAGGACTGGCGGAAAACAGCGTCCTGATGAAGTTTTCCCGCGACCATGAACGCGACGCTGACCTGAACGGGGCCCGTATGATGGCGGCGGCCGGCTACGATCCGGCTGCGCTCGCCAAGTTCTTCCAGAAGCTCGAAGGCCAGCAGGGCGCGGCCGCCCAGCCCAAGGGATTGCAGGCCTGGCTATCCTCGCACCCCTCTCCCGGCAACCGGGTCCAGTACATTCAGGACGACATGACTTTCTACGCCCGGCGCGAATACACGGCCTCGTCCGGCAGTTCATTCCCGCAGGTGCAGAAGACGGTCGCCGCCCTGCCCCCGGCCAAGCCGAAGCCCGCCACCATGCTGCAGCCGGTGCAGGCGCAGGCCCGCACCAACCTGCCCCAGGGCTTCAAGGATCTCCAGACCAAGGGCTTCGCCATCGGCTACCCGGGCGCCTGGCAAGCGGGACAGCCGCAGGGAGGAGGCGGGATCTTCGTCGTGCCCCAGGGGGGCGCCGCCCAGCAGCAGAACGGCGGCGTCGAACTGATTACGGGCGTCATGATCGACTATTCGAAGCCGAAGTCCACCGACCTGAGCGCCGCCACCAGCGAAATCCTGCAATCGCTCAAGCAGGGCGACCAGAACATGAAGCTCGAAAGCACCAAGCCCGTCCAGTTGGGCGGCAAGCCGGCGATGCTGACGCGGTTGACGACGAAGACGTCCAATCAGCAGGATCCCCAGCAGACCGTGCTGTTCTATACGTCCATGCAGGGCGAACTGCTGTTCACCATGGCCGCCGCCGCGCCGCCCAGCCAGTGGTCGCAGGCCGAGCCGGTGCTCACCCAGATCACCTCCACGGTGCAGTTTAAGTAAGGCTTACTTAAGAATTTCGAGAATCGCGAGCAGTTCCTGGCGGATCTGGTCCAATCCGGGCGCGGGCGCCGCCGGGAACAGTTCGCCCTGCACCCTAACCGGCTCCGGCTTCACCGGTTCGATCCGGCCGCGGTCGTCCAGCCACTTCTTTGCGCCTTCGATGGTGAAGCGCTTGTCGTATAGCAGGTGCTTGATTTCGAGCACCAGTTCGACGTCCTTGCGCCGGAAAAGCCGATGACCTTTCCCCGATTTTCTGGGCCCCAGGCCGGGGAATTGGTTCTCCCAGAAGCGCAACACGTAAGGCTTGATGCCGGTAAGCTTGCTGACTTCTCCGATGCGGAAGTACAGCTTGTCCGGTATCGAGGGCTCGACGACTATCCTGGCTGGTTCCGCCATAAGGCTAACCTATATTCTAATGGCGATTGTTGCGGGAATCCATCCTGTTTCCGAGGCGTTACGCGCGAAGCGCTCGCTCGACCGCGTGTTGGTGGCGCGTGGAGCCGGCGGAGCGAAGGTCCAGGAGATTGTAGACGCCTGCCGGAAGGCCGGCGTGCCGGTGCGGTTTGAGCCGCGCGACGCGCTGGACCGCCTGGCGGCCGGATCGGCCCACCAGGGTGTGGTCGCCGTCGGCGCCGCGCACGGCTACGCCGATCTGGATGCGCTCGCCGAAAGCGCGCGGATGCTGGTGCTGCTCGACGGTGTGGAGGATCCGCACAATCTCGGCGCGGTCATCCGCACGGCCAACGCCGTGGGAGCCGACGCGGTGGTGATTCCGGACCGCCGCGCCGCCGGACTCACCGACACAGTGGCGAAATCCTCGGCCGGGGCCATCGAATACACCCCCGTGGCCCGCATCGGCAACGTGGCGCAAACGCTTGAAAAGCTGAAGAATCACGGCTTCTGGATCTACGGGCTCGACGAGCGCGGAAGCGTCCCCTACCACCGCGTGGACTGGGCCGAGCGGTGCGTGCTGGTGCTCGGCGCGGAGGGCAAGGGTCTCCACGACCTGGTCCGCAAGCGCTGCGATGTGCTGGTGTCCATCCCCATGGCCGGCGCGGTGGCGTCGCTGAACGTGTCGGTGGCGGCGGGCGTCGTCCTGTTTGAGTGGCGCAAGTCGGCGGCTAAGGCGCGCTAGCGCCGCTCGCCTGATTGGGGTCCCACAGGACTTCCTCGGCGCCCAGCGCCCAGTTCACCCAGCGGCTCCATACGAACATTGCGTCGCTCAGCCGGTTCAGGTAGTGCAGGCAGTCGTCGTCGACATCCTCGCGCCGGCTCAGCGCCACAACCAGACGTTCGGCCCGGCGGCAGACCGTCCGGCACACGTGCATTTCGGCGTTCAGCCGCGATCCGCCCGGCAGCACGAACGACCGCAATGCCGGCAGATCGGCGTTCAAGACGTCGATTTCGGCTTCCAGGCGCTTCACTTCGGCGCTGGTGACGCGGGGTTGGCGCGGCTGTACGTCGGCCGGCAGCGTCGAAAGGATCGAGCCGAGGTTGAACAACTCGTGTTGCACCCGGTGGACAATCGCGCTCAATCTTTCG
This sequence comes from Acidobacteriota bacterium, assembly GCA_018268715.1. Lineage (GTDB taxonomy): Bacteria > Acidobacteriota > Terriglobia > Bryobacterales > Bryobacteraceae > TMP-7. The sequence continues at coordinate 781,294 of JAFDVZ010000002.1, forward strand.
AGCGTCGGAAATTCCAGCGCCAGATGGTCCAGCGTGACGCGAGCGCATCCCAAGAACGCGTTCAGCTCATCCACGGTCCCGTAAGCTTCGATGCGGAGATCGTCCTTGCTGGTGCGCTGTCCGCCCGTCAGGCTGGTGGATCCGTGATCGCCCAGGCGCGTGTAAATCCGGTTCAGCGCGATCCGCGGTTCGTTGAACGTCTTGTCTTTCACCCGTTTCCCTGCCTCTATTCTAGGCCGGGCCGCTTCGCCGCCGGGAATCGGGCGAATTCGGGAAAAATTGTTCGCAAATTGCGGCCTAATTATCAGAGTATTTGTCCGAATGGACATATTGGCTGGCGTATTGGGTTGGGATATCATTCACCAAGCCGCTTTGCGGGAAACGCTTCAGCCGTCGGGTGACAGGATACGTGGGCCTGGAGTTGGAAGCGTTTGCAGAGGCGGCGCCTCTCACAGGAGAAGTACATGAAACGCGCAACCATGATCCTGGGCCTCCTCGGCCTGTTGCTCGCCATCTCCGCGCCCACGTGGGCGCAATCGTCATACACGGCTTCGGCTCGCGGCGTCATCTCGGACGCCAGCGGCGCCTCCGTTCCAGGCGCCAAAGTGACGCTAACCGAAGCGGACCGAAACCTCGCGCACACCGTCACCACGGACGAGGCCGGCCGCTACTTCATGACTGCTCTGCCGCCGGGACCCTACCGGTTGACTATCGAAGCAAAGGGGTTCAAGAAATACGCCGTAACGAACATTCAACTGGCGGTCCAGCAGCAGGCCACCTTTGACGCCAGCCTGCAGGTCGGCGAACTGTCCACTTCCGTCGAAATCACCAGTGAAGCTCCGCTGTTGAACACCACCATCGCCACCATGGGGCAGGTGGTCGAGACCAAGTACATGATGTCGCTGCCGAACATCGGCCGCAGTTCGCTGTTCTACCTCAGCCTGACGCCCGGCGTGGTTGGCGCAAACAGCCAGACCAATACGCCGACGAACACCAACTTCGTGGCGGGCGGCGCGCGCAATTCCACCTCCGATGTGCTGGTGGACGGCGCCATCGTGAACACCACGGAGCAGAACACCGGGGCCACCGACCTCAAGTACACGCCCTCGGTGGACGCCGTGCAGGAGTTCAAGATCCAGATGAACTTCTTCAACGCCGAGTACGCCGAATCGGGCGGCGCGGTGGTGAACCTGGTCACCAAGTCGGGCACCAACCAGTTCCACGGAGACGCCTACTACTACCGGCGCGACTCCACCCTGAACGCCAACAGTTGGTCCAACAACCGGTCCGGCGCTCCGAAGACGTACTACCGCCGCGACCAGCCCGGCATCGTCATCGGCGGTCCCATCAAGCGCAACAAGACCTTCTTCTTCGCCACCTACGAACAGACCAAGGCCAAGAGCCCGCAGACCTATACGGGAAGCGCGCCCATCGCGGCGTTTCGCACCGGCGACTTCAGCAAACTGCTGTTCAGCGACGGCCGCCCCATGACCATCTACAACCCGTTCGACACTTACAAGGATGCGAGCGGCGTCACCAAGCGGAATCCCTTTCCGAACAACCAGATTCCGGTCAGCATGTTCGACCCTGTGTCGGTGAAGGCGATGAAGTATATCCCCACGGCGAACTCCGTGCCCACCAACGCCTACACCTTCGCCAACAATTTCTACGTCCAGGGCATCGACCTGAGCATGACCCGCCAGATGGACTTCAAGGTCGACCACTCGCTCACCGACAAACTGCGCATCACCGGCCGTTACAGCCACCAGCGCAGCGACGGCACGCCCGCCAACATGTGGGCGGCGGCCGACGCGAGCATCGGGGCGGCCAACAGTCCGAACACCGGCCCCAACGCCACCCGCAACCACTCGGTGGCCGCCAACGCCACCTGGATGCAGAATCCGTCCACCATCTGGGTGGTGAACTACGGACTGATCTACAGCACCTACGGGCGTAACCCGTTCGCCGCCACCGATTCGACGACGCTCGGGCTGCCCAAGTACATGCTGGACAACGCCGCCTACAAGGCCTTCCCGTTCTTCAACGGATTCGGCATCGACATCGGCACCCAGGGCTGGCTGATCATGGACCGCCAGGAAGGCGTCCACCAGATCGCCGGTTCGATGACCAAGACCTTCAGCGGCCATACCCTCAAGGCCGGTTACGAGTACCGCCGCAACTTCCTCGACTACGCTCAGCCGGGGTATCCGCAGGGGCACTTCTCCTTCGGCCAGCAGACCACCAGCCAGGACCTGAACACGTCCAACAGCCTGCAAGGCAGCGCCTTCGCTTCGTTCCTGCTCGGTTGGGGCAACGGGGGCGACTACCACATCGATCCCAAGGTGTTCAATCGCGCGGCCTACATGGGCTTCTTCGTGCAGGACGATTGGAAGCTCACCTCGAAGCTGACCCTGAACCTGGGCCTGCGCTACGAGTTCGACATCCCGCGCTGGGAACTCCAGAACCGCTTCAGCTATTGGGACCTGAACGCCTCGGCGCCCATCTCCGTTCCGGGCTACACGCTGAAGGGCGTGTATAAGTTCGTGGGCAACGGCCAATCGCCGTTCGACAAGGACATGAACAACTTCGCTCCGCGCCTGGGCATCGCCTACGCGCTGAATTCGAAGACGTCCATCCGGACCGGCGCCGGTATCTTCTACACGCTCAGCCGCGCCACCGTGTCCGGCCACACCGGATCGCCGTTCAACACGAACTCGACTCCGACCTGGAGCCTCGACAGCAACGCCACCCGCTACATAACGCTGTCGAATCCCTATCCGCAGGGCCTGACCCTGCCGCTCGGCAGCTCGCTGGGCGACGCCACGTTCATGGGTCTGGGCGCTGGCACCATCCTTCGCAACACCGCGCAGAACCCCGAACTGTACCAGTGGAACTTCTCCATTCAGCGTGAAGTCGGCTTCGGATCGTTGCTCGAGGTCAACTACCTGGGCAGCCGCGGCGCGAAGCTCACCAATGCGGCGTCCACCGGCCTCGCCAACCTGAATCCCATCTACTGGCTGAATCCGGGCAACGGAGCCCAATACACTCGGCAGCAGTTGCAGGCCGCCGTGCCGAACCCGTTCTACGGGATCATCACCAACCCGCTCGCCACCAACATGCGGAACCCCACCATCCAGTTCTACCGCCTGCTGCGCCCGATGATGCAGTTCGACGGCGCGAGCAGTTCGGAGTTGGGCAACGGCGACTCTTCGTATCAAAGCCTCCAGGTGAAGTGGGAAAAACGCTTCTCGCACGGCTTCCAGATGCTGGCCCACTACACGTGGTCGAAGATGCTCGACGACGTGTCGAACGGGTCGGGCAACCTGGACTGGCTGAGCAACAGCAACGGCCGGTACCTGCAGAACCTTTGGGATTACAGCCAGGAGAAGTCGTACTCTTCGAACGACGTGCCCCATCGGCTGGTGATCACCGGCGTTTACCAGCTGCCGGTTGGACAGGGCCGGCAGTGGATGAATCACGTGAACCGTTGGGTGGACGGCGTGGTCGGCGGCTGGGAAATCAGCGCCTTCTACACCCGGCAGTCGAGCCAGCCGTTGCAGGTGACGCAGAACGGCGGCACGTTGTGGAACGGCACCCAGCGGCCGAACCTGATCGGCGATCCGAGCACTTCGGGGTCGGTGTACAGCCGCATGGGCCAGTGGTTCAACACCGCGGCGTTCTCGCAGCCCGCGGCCGACACCTACGGCAGCGCGCCGCGGTTCCTGAACTATCGCGGACCGCTGCTCGACACGCTGGACGCCTCCATCGCCAAGAGTTGGAAGGTGACCGAAGCGCAGCGCGTGGAGTTCCGCATGGAGGCCTCGAACTTCCGCAACCACCCGATCTTCAACCCGCCGGCCACCGCCTACGGGTCGAGCAGTTTCGGGCAGATCACATCCACCAAGGTCGGTTCGCGCAACATCCAGCTCAGTCTGAAGTATTACTTCTAGACGACAAACAGGCCCGCTCCCCCCTGCTCAGCGGAGGGCGGGCCTTTGTTTTCTATTCGATAGCGGGCGGCAGCGTCAGGCGATCTTCCGCACCAGCCGGGCCGGCAGCGTGATGATGGCCCACACCAGTTCGAGCACTCCTCCCACCGCAATGCCCACAATCCGGAACGGCAGCAACAGCAGCCACACGATCGGGTAGAGCACCAGGGCCAGCAGCGCGAGCGGCCAACAGAAGAACAACACCACGCACCAAATCAAGAACGTGAGCATCGTGACCTTTCCCTTTCGAGGATACGCCCTCTCCGCCCTGGAAGTTCCCCGATTCGCTACTTGCAGACGAACGCCGCGTTGGTAAGCGCCTGCCGCCGGCTCGTCTCCTCCGCCTTGGGCCGGAACGGGAGTGGCGGTCCAGCCATTCGTGTCGTAGGAGACTTCGCTCAACAGCGTCGTGCCGACGGTCGGGGTGTAGGAGCCGCTCCACATGGTGGTCCAGTAGGTCTGGTTGACCTGTTCCTTCACCAGGTGGCCGAACACCCAGAACCTGTCCGAGAAACGGTGATCGACGCGGAGGATCGCCTCGCGAACGTTGGCCGGCGGCTTGTCGCCGCCCACGAAACGGTTTCCGGAGGTCGCGGCGGTTGGGAAGACGCCCGCCTTCCACCAGCGCCTGCGCGTTTGGATTGAGCAGTGCGGTCGGCGTGGTGTTGTTCGGGAACGCCTGCCCGGCGCTCGGAACGTGAATCGGAGTGCTCGAGGGAATCACGCCGCCGTAGGAGCTGCGTGTTCACCTTGCCGCCCCGGATCAGCCTGCGCCATTCCATGTTGTAGAAAAAGAACGTGCGGTCCCGGTTCTTGTTGAACGGGACTTCAGGAAGCGCTACCGGTCCGCCGACGTTGAAGCCATAGCTGTTGACGCGCAGTTCCGGCTTCTCGGTCTTGCCCCCGCGGTTGAACGAGAGGTCGTTGGCGTTCAGCGTGTCGTTGCGGAGGAACTCCCATGCGCCGGCGTGGAAATCCTTGGCGCCAAGTACTGGCCGCTCTCGTTGGTCTCGATGACGCAAGTCTGGCAAGGCGCCGGTGTCCGTTACTGTTATGGATACGTTCGGCACGGCCGCGCCCGACTGGTCGAGCACCGTGTCCACGATAATAGAGCGGACGCAACGACAGCGCACGCCAGCCTGGGCAGGAGGGTTCCCGGAAGTAACAAGCCGCCGGCGAAATCGCGGGAATCGTCGCCGGTGAGCTGGACCCGCCGCCCTGAACCGCCGCCGTCCAAAACCGGACACCGCGATCCGGAACCGGACAGGGCGTCCCTCTCGAAAATCGCCACTCCGCCGCCTTCGCTGTGGCCCGCTAATTGCTCCCGAATAGTCGATGCCCACCCTGTTCGAGGATCTTCGCTCCGGCGTCCGCGTGCTGCGCGCCCGCCCGGTGCTGACGCTGACGGCGGCCCTGACGCTCGCCCTCGGCGTTGCGGCCAACACCACCGTGTTCGGTTGGATCGACTCCGTCCTGCTCGATCCCATCCCCGGCGCCGCGCGGTCCTCCGAACTCGCCTCGCTCGAAACCGTCTCCCCGGCCGGCGTCGAACAGACCACCGCCTACCGCGACTACCGAGACTACCGCGACCAACTCCGCCAGGTCTCCGGACTCGCCGCCTCGCTCGCCAACGTCTTCACCATCGGCGCCAGCCAGGACGCCCGCCTGCTGTGGGGAGAATTCGTCTCCTCCAACTACTTCGACGTGCTGGGCGTGCGTCCCACCCGCGGCCGCTCCTTCCGCCCCGAGGAAGCCTCCGACGCCCCCGGCGGCTCTCCCGTGGCCGTCATCAGTGACCGTCTCTGGCGCTCGGCCTTCAACGCCGATCCCTCCGCGGTCGGCCGGACCCTCCGCGTGAACCAGCGGACCCTCACCGTCGTCGGCGTCGCTCCGGCGGACTTCCACGGCACGGTGCCCGGCCTGGTCTTTGAATTATGGATACCCGTCTCGCTCGCGCCGGAGATGAACGGCCAGGGCGCCTGGCTGCTCGAAGATCGCGGCGAACGCCAGATGTGGGTCACTGGCCGTCTGCGGCCAGGAGTCACCATGGAGCAGGTCCGCGATGAAGCCGCCGCCTGCGCCCGCCGCATCGCGGAATCGAACCCCGCCACCAATCTCGGCTTTAGCGCCACCGTGTTGCCCATCTGGCGAGGACACCTCGGCGCTCAGCAACTGCTCCGCAGCCCCCTCCAGATCCTGATGGCCGTGTGCCTGCTGCTGTTCCTGATCGTCGGCGCCAATGTCGCGAACCTGCAACTGGCGGTTTCAGCCGCCCGGCGGAAGGAGTTCGGTATCCGTCTGGCCCTGGGCGCCGGTCCCGGAAGGCTCATCCGTCAGTTGCTCACCGAAAGCCTGTTGCTGTCCATCATCGGCGCGGCCCTGGGCGTCGTGCTCGCCATGTGGAGCCGTCAGGCCCTAACCTGGCTGCTGCCGCCCATTAACCTGCCCATCGAAGTCGCCGCCCGCATCAATTGGAGGACCCTCGCCTTCCTGGTCGTGCTCTGCATCGCCGGCGCCATTCTCACGGGCCTCGCCCCGGCGCTCCACTCGGTCCGCTCCGGCATCGCCGACCGCCTCCGCGAAAGCTCCCGAGGTTCCACCTCCGGAGCCGGCGCCCGCCGCACCCGCTGGACGCTGTGCGCCGCCGAAGTGTCGCTCGCCATGGCCGCCCTGGTCGCCACCGGAGTCCTGGTCCGCAACTTCGACCGCGCCCGCTCTCTCGACCCCGGCCTCGACGCCCGACGCGTCGCCTGCGCCAAATACTACGTCGAGACCTTCTGCCGGACCCGCGACGAGCGTCGCCAGTTCAGCATTCGCCTGGCCGACCGCCTCCGCGCTACGCCCGGCGTCGCCGCCGTCAGCTATTCGAACTTCATCCCCCTCGAATTCGGCGAGGGTTCCGCCGGTCCCATCGAAGTCGAAGGCTACGCCCCGGCGCCCGGCGAGGACATGCGCGTCGCCAACAGCGGCGTCTCGCCCGGCTATTTCGACACCCTCGGAATTCCGCTCCTCGAAGGCCGCGACTTCCGTGACCAGGACGAGCCCGGAACCGCGCGAGTGGTCATCGTGAACCAGACCTTCGCGCGCCGCTACCTGGCCGGCCGGCCCGCCGTTGGCCATCGGATTCACTCGGGCGGCGCCTGGTCCACCATCGTCGGCGTGTCGCGCGACATCAAGACCCGCCGCCTTACCGAACCTCCCGCGCCCTACGTCTACAGCGCCGCCCGCCAGACCTCCGGCGGCGAATTCTGGATGGCCTTCTTCGTCCGCTCCACCGGTCCCGTATCCGGAGTTCTGGCCTCCCTGGACCGCGAGGCCGCGGCCGTCCACCCCGCCACGCGCGGCAGCGCCTTCGTCCCCTATCAGGATTGGATCGGCGCGGCTCTCTATCCTCAGCGCGTGGCCGCCACGCTGGTCGCCGTGGTGGGAGCATCGGCGGTGCTGCTCGCGGCGCTCGGCATGTACAGCGTGCTCGCCTTCGCCGTCACCCAACGCACCAACGAATTCGGCATCCGCATCGCCCTGGGGGCCCTGCCCTGGCACGTATTCTCCGAAGTGGCTCGCCAGGGGTTGGGACTCACCGTGGTGGGACTCGTCGCGGGCGGCTTGATCGCCGCGGCCGCCTTGCGCTTCGCCTCGTCCCTCGCGCCCGAACTCTCCGCGGCGGACCCGGCGGCCTTCGCCGGCGCGGTGGTCCTGCTCTGCGCGGTCGGCCTGCTCGCGAGTTATTTGCCCGCCCGCCGCGCCACCAAGGTGGACCCGGTCGAGGCCCTGCGCCAGGAGTGAGTTACTCGATTCCGACTAACACGGGCGCGGGACTCTCCTGCAGCATCTCCAGAAACGCCAGCGCCGCGCCGCTGAACCGCTTCTTCTTCCGGTGGATAATTCCCACCGGCCGGAACAGCGATCCGCCGCTCAGTGGGACCGCCGCCAGCCGCCCCTGCGCTAACTCCGCCTGCACCACGCGCGCCGGCATGATGCTGACTCCCGCCCGCTGAGTCACTGCTTCCTTGATCATCTGCAGATTGTCGAAGTGCATCACCATCCGCACCGTCACTCCGTGCTCTTCCAGATAGCGCCGCACGGCCTGTTGAATCGGCAGGTCATCGTCGAATCCGATGAAATCGATCCCGTTGAGGTCGGCCGGACGTATCCGCCGCAACGCCGCCAGCGGATGATACGGCGACGTCACCACCATCATCTCTTCCTGTCTCCATGGCAGCACGGTTAACTCGCGGTTCGGCTCGGGATAACTCACCAGTCCTAAGTCCACCCGGTCGGCTAACACCGCCTCGTAGATCTTCTCCGGCCTCAGGTACTCCACCTGCAGCGATGCGCCGGGATGTCGCGCCGTGAAGCGCTGCTCCAGCTCCGACATCTCCGACAATCCCACCGAATAGATCGCCGCCACCCGCACCACGCCCTCCACCTGGTGCTTCATCCGGTCGAGCGCGGCCTCGAAATCCTCGCGCCGCCGCAGCACGTCCTTGCAGTAGTCCAGATACAGCCGGCCGGCGTCGGTCACCGTCAGCGGCCGCGTCGAACGGTCAAGCAGAGGGACGTCCATCTGCCGTTCCAGCTCCTGCAGCTGCTGGCTGGCCGCCGATTGGCTGACGCCGTTGAGCGCCGCTCCCCGGCTCACGCTGCGGGTGTGCGCTATGTCCCTGAAAAGTTTGAGGTGATCCAGTGGCAACAAAACCACTCTACCATAAGTATTTCCGATAGTACAGCAACAAGGTTTTCGGATTGCATAATAGTAATGCCCGCGCTATACTGTCCTTACCACCCCGACGTGCCGCCCGCGCTCGTCGTGTAGCTATATCGTCGTGTAGCTATGCCGTCGGGTAGCTATACCTTCGTGTAGCTATTGTGGTGTAGCCATATTCGAACCGCTTCGGCGGGAGGTACGGACGCTCATGAACCAAGTCGATCGCCCTCACGGTCTACCGGAGGCGCAGGGCCTCTATCATCCGGCGAACGAGCACGATGCTTGCGGCATCGGATTCGTCGCCAACATACAGGGTCACAAGTCTCACGACATCATCCAAAAGGGTCTTCAGATCCTCATCAACCTGACCCACCGCGGCGCATGCGGCTGCGATCCGGAAACCGGCGACGGCGCCGGCATCCTCATTCAGATTCCCCACCAGTTCTTCGCCCGCGAGTGCGCCAAGCTTGGTTTCACCCTTCCGGAGCCCGGCCAATATGGGGTCGGAATGTGCTTCCTCCCCGTCGAGCCCCAACAGCGCCTGCTCTGCGAAGGCATCCTCGAGCGCATCGCCCGCGAGGAAACCCTGGCCGTGCTCGGCTGGCGCGACACGCCCATCAACTCCAACGCCATCGGCCGGCAGGCCCGCGCCTCCCAGCCCTACATCGAGCAGATCTTCATCCGCGCCTCGGCCGGTATGTCGCAGGACGATTTCGAACGCCGCCTGTTCGTCGTCCGCAAGCGCGCCGAGGCCGAAATCGCCGCCTCCGACATCCACGAGAAGTCGTTCTTCTACGTGCCGTCGCTGTCCTCGCGCGTCATCATCTATAAGGGACTCCTGCTCGCCCCCCAGATCGCCAACTTCTACCGCGAACTGGCCGATCCGGAGTGCGTCAGCGCGCTCGCCCTGGTGCACCAGCGCTTCTCCACCAACACGTTCCCCACCTGGCCGCTCGCCCATCCCTACCGCTACATCTGCCACAACGGCGAGATCAACACCGTGCGCGGCAACGTGAACTGGATGCTGGCGCGTCAAAGCGTGCTCGCCTCGCCCAAATTCGCGGAAATCCAGAAGCTGTTCCCGCTGGTGGCCCAGAACCAGAGCGACTCCGCCTCGCTTGACAACGCCGTCGAACTGCTCACCCTCTCCGGACGCAGCCTGCCGCACGTCATGGCGATGCTGATTCCCGAAGCCTGGGACGCCGACGCCACCATGCCCGGCCCCAAGCGCGCCTTCTACGAATATCACGCCTCCCTGATGGAGCCCTGGGACGGACCCGCCGCCGTGGCCTTCACCGACGGGCGCGTCATCGGCGCCACGCTCGATCGCAACGGTCTCCGCCCGGCCCGCTACCTGATCACCCACGACGGCATGCTGATCGTCGGTTCGGAAACCGGCGTCCTGCCCGTCCGCCCGGAGGAGATCAAGAGCAAGGGCCGCCTCCAGCCCGGCCGCATGCTGCTCGCCGATCTCGAACAGGGCCGCATCATCCCCGACGAGGAGCTCAAGGCCCAGCTCGCCGGCCGCCAGCCCTACGCCGAATGGCTCAAGCAGAATCAGGTCACGCTCGACCAGCTGCCCGCGCCCTCCCGCGTCATCGGCAGCGATCACGACACCATCCTCAGCCGCCAGCGCGCCTTCGGCTACACCGAAGAGGACATCCGCATGCTGATGCTCCCCATGGCCGCCCGTGGCGAGGAGCCCATCGGCAGCATGGGCACCGACACCCCGCTCGCCTGTCTGTCGGACCATCCGCAGCCCCTGTTCAACTACTTCAAGCAGTTGTTCGCGCAGGTCACCAACCCGGCCATCGACCCCATCCGCGAAGAGCTCGTGATGTCGCTCACCAGCTACATCGGCACGGAGCGCAACATCCTGGATGAAACGCCGCAGCACTGCCACACGCTCAAGCTGCCCCATCCCCTGCTCACCAACTGGGATCTCGAAAAGCTGCGCCGCGTCAGTTGGGGCGACTTCCTCGCCACCACGCTGCCCATGCTGTTCCGCGTCGAAGGCGGCACCTTCGAACTCCAGCGCTCGCTCGACGCCCTGTGCCGCCGCGCCTCGCTCGCCATCAAGTCCGGCTACACGCTGCTGATCCTCTCCGATCGCGGCATGGATGAGGAGTACGCTCCCATCCCCAGCCTGCTCGCGCTCACCGCCGTGCACAACCACCTGGTGCGCGAAGGGACCCGCACCCAGGTCGCCCTCATCATCGAATCCGGCGAACCGCGCGAAGTCATGCACTTCAGCCTCCTCATCGGTTACGGCGCGAGCGCGGTGAACCCCTACCTCGCCGTCGAAACCCTGGAGGACATGGCCCACCGCGGCATGCTGCCGGAAGGCGTCACCATCGAGACCGCGCTCAAGAACTACAAGAAGGCGATCAACAAGGGTCTGCTCAAGGTCTTCTCGAAGATGGGCATCTCCACGCTGCAAAGCTACCGCGGCGCCCAGATCTACGAAGCCATCGGCCTCAACAAATCGCTGGTCGAAAAGTACTTCACTGGCACGCCCTCCCGCATCGAAGGCGTCGGGCTCGACGTCCTCGCCCAGGAAGCGAAGATGAAGCACGCGCACGCCTTCGCGCCGGTCACCGAATCGGAACCCGAACTCGACTTCGGCGGCAGCTATCACTTCCGCGCCTCCGGCGAGTTCCACCGCATCAACCCGGCCACCGTCTCCAAGCTCCAGCACGCCGTCCGGCAGTCGAGCTACGCCACCTACAAGGAGTACGCCGACCTGGTGAACGACGAGTCGCGCCGCCTGTGCACCATCCGCGGCCTGCTCGACATCCGCACCGCCTCCCACCCGATTTCGCTCGACGACGTCGAACCGGCCAGCGAGATCGTGAAACGTTTCGCCACCGGCGCCATGTCGTTCGGCTCCATCAGCAAGGAAGCGCACGAAACCCTCGCCATCGCCATGAACAGCATCGGCGGCCGCTCCAACACGGGCGAAGGCGGCGAGGACGAGGAGCGTTTCTACGACAACCGCCGCAGCTCCATCAAACAGGTGGCCAGCGGCCGCTTCGGCGTCACCACCAACTACCTGATCAACGCCGACGAGTTGCAGATCAAGGTCGCCCAGGGCGCGAAACCCGGCGAAGGCGGCCAGTTGCCCGGCCACAAGGTCGACGAAACCATCGCCCGCGTGCGCCACTCCATCCCCGGCGTCGGCCTGGTGTCGCCGCCGCCCCACCACGACATCTATTCGATTGAGGATCTGGCGCAGCTCATCTACGACCTGAAGAACGTCAACCCGCGCGCCCGCATCTCGGTCAAGCTCGTCTCGGAAGTCGGCGTCGGCACCGTCGCCGCGGGCGTCGCCAAGGCGCACGCCGATCTGGTGCTCATCTCCGGCCACGACGGCGGCACCGGCGCAAGCCCGTTGACCTCCATCAAGCACGCCGGCACGCCCTGGGAGCTCGGCCTCGCCGAAACCCAGCAGGTGCTCGTGTTGAACGACCTCCGCAGCCGCATCCGCGTCCAGACCGACGGCAAGCTCCAAACCGGCCGCGACGTCGTCATCGCCGCCCTGCTCGGCGCCGAGGAGTTCGGCTTCTCCACCACGCCTCTGATCGCCATGGGCTGCATCATGATGCGCAAGTGCCATCTGAACACCTGCCCGGTCGGCATCGCCACCCAGGACCCGGCCCTGCGCGCCAAGTTCCACGGCGCTCCGGAGCACGTCATCAACTTCTTCTTCTACGTGGCCGAAGAGGTCCGCCAGTGGATGGCCCGCATGGGCTTCCGCACTATGGACGAGATGATCGGCCGCGTCCACATGCTCGAACCGCGCAACGCCATCGAGCATTGGAAGGCCCGCGGCATCGACCTGTCGTCGATTCTGTACGATCCGCAGGTGCCCGGCCGGGTCCCGCGTCGCTGCACCATCTCGCAGGATCACGGTCTCGACCAGGCGCTCGATTATAAGCTGATCGATCTCGCCCAGGACGCCCTGGAAACCAAGGCCCCGGTCGAGTTCAAGATGCCCATCCGCAACGTCCACCGCACCGTCGGCGCCATGCTGAGCGGAGAAGTGGCGCGGCGGTACGGCTCCGAAGGTCTCGCCCCCGACACCATCCGCGTGGAGTTCACCGGTTCAGCCGGCCAGAGCTTCGGCGCCTTCCTCACCAAGGGCGTCACGCTGGTGCTCGAAGGCGACGCGAACGACTACGTCGGCAAGGGCCTGTCCGGCGGCAAGGTCGTCGTCTACACTCCCAAGGCGGCCACGTATCTGCCGGAAGAGAACATCATCGTCGGCAACGTGTGCCTCTACGGCGCCACGGGCGGCGAAGCCTTCTTCAACGGCATGGCGGGCGAGCGTTTCGCCGTCCGCAACTCCGGCGCGACGGCGGTGGTGGAAGGCGTGGGCGACCACGGCTGCGAATACATGACCAAGGGCCTGGTGGTGGTGCTCGGCAAGGCCGGCCGCAACTTCGCCGCGGGCATGAGCGGAGGTTTCGCCTACGTGCTCGACGAGACCGGCGAGTTCGCCGCGACGTCGTGCAACAAGACCACGGTCGACCTGGAGCCGCTCGAAGCCGCCTCCGACATCCAGTTGGTGCGCGACCTCATCCGCCGTCATTTTGAGGAAACGGACAGCCCCCGCGCCCGCGCGATTCTCGACCGTTTCGACGAGCTGATTCCCCGGTTCGTCAAGGTCTTCCCGCACGAATACAAACGCGTCCTAGGCGTAAAGAGGGCGGAGAAACAGTACATGCCACTCGCCACTAGCCACTCGCCACTCGCCACTATGCAGGAGGCGGCCCGTGGGTAAGACCACCGGATTCCTCGAATACACGCGCGAAGTCCCGGAGCGCCGCCCGGTGGCGGAACGCGTCAACGACTGGTTTGAAATCTACCAGGATTTCCCCGTCGACAAAGTGCGCACCCAGGGCGCCCGCTGCATGGATTGCGGCGTGCCCTTCTGCCACACCGGCTGTCCGCTGAACAACTGCATCCCGGATTGGAACGACCTGGTCTACCGCGACCGTTGGAAGGAAGCCATCCGCATGCTGCACGCCACCAACAACTTCCCGGAGTTCACCGGACGCGTCTGTCCGGCCCCCTGCGAAGCGGCGTGCGTATTGGGCATCAACGAACCGCCGGTGACCATCAAGGTCGTCGAGAAGACCATCATCGACCACGCCTTCCACGAAGGCTGGATCCACCCGGAGCCGCCGAAGGAGAAGACCGGCAAGTACGTCGCCGTCATCGGGTCCGGCCCGGCGGGTCTGGCGGCGGCGCAGCAGTTGGCGCGCGCCGGCCACAACGTCACGGTGTTTGAGAAGGCGGACCGCATCGGCGGTCTGCTGCGCTACGGCATCCCGGACTTCAAGATGGAGAAGCATCTCATCGACCGGCGCATGGCGCAGATGGTGGGCGAAGGCGTCGAATTCCGCACCAGCGCGCACGTCGGCGTGAACGTGAAGGTGGAGGAGTTGCGCCGTCGTTTCGACGCGATCCTGCTGGCCGCCGGCGCGGAGAATCCGCGCGACCTGAACGTTCCCGGCAGGGAGCTGAAGGGCATCCATTTCGCGATGGACTTCCTCCCGCAGCAGAACCGTCGTGTGGCGGGGGACCGCACCATCCCGGGCCAGCAGATCCTGGCCACCGGCAAGAACGTAGTGATCATCGGCGGCGGCGACACGGGAGCGGACTGTCTCGGCACCTCGCACCGCCAGCGCGCTGCCTCGGTGACGCAATTCGAGATCATGCCCACGCCGCCGGCCGAACGCGCGGCCTCCACGCCCTGGCCCTTGTGGCCGCTGCAGCTCCGCACGGAGAGCTCGCATGAAGAGGGCGGCCAGCGCGAATGGTCGGTGGCGACGGTGCGATTCACGGGCGATGCGAAGGGCAACGTCCGCCAGTTACACGCCGTGCGGGTAAGCAAGCCGCCGGCCTTCGAACCGATCGCGGGCACGGAATTCACCATCGACGCCGATCTGGTGTTGTTAGCGATGGGATTCACGGGTCCAGTGAAGTCGGGAATGCTGGAAGCCCTGGGTGTGAATCTGGACAACCGTGGCAACGTAGCCACGGATGAGACCTACATGTCGAGCGTGCCGGGCGTCTTCGCGGCGGGCGACGTCCGTCGCGGCCAGAGCCTGGTGGTCTGGGCCATCAGCGAAGGCCGCAAGGCGGCCAAGTCCGTCGATAAGTGGCTAGCCGACCAGAACCGCTAAAGCAGCACAATCCAACCACGGCCGCCGAAGCGTCAGCAACGGCGGCCGCTCCGCCGGAAACCCACCGAACGGTACACTCAGTCCATGGCCCGCAAGGCGAGCGTCGTTATCGAGAAGGACGAGCACGGATTCTATGCCTGGCGCCCCGAACTGAAGGGGTGTCAGTCGCAGGGGGACTCCCTGGAAGAAGCGATGACGAATATCCGCGAGGCGATCGAGTTGTATCTTGAGTCGATCCCAAGCGACGAGCGCGACAGTCTACTCAGCCGCGAAATCCTAACAACCACCGTCGAAGTGGATGCCTAGCTAGACTAGCAGCCCGTGGCGGAAGTCGCGTAGGACCGCGCAGCCAGGAGTTGGCTCGAAAGCGCCGATCAGCCGCGCAGATACCTTCTGGCGCAGCGCCATTCTTGGCTCCGCCGACAGCGACAGCGCCTTGGCGCGCTCCTCCACGGCATACAGACGTGCGATCAGGTGCAGCACTGGTCCCATGTGTGGCTCGTCGCAGTCCAACGCCTTAAACAGATATCTTCGGGCATGCATCCAGCACCCAACCTCGGTCATCGATGGCAGTGTCGCCCACCGACCACTGCCCACTGCCCACCGACCACTGCCCACTGCCCACCGCCCGCCGCCCACCGACCACTGCCCACCGCCCACCGCCCACCGCCCACCGCCCACCGCCCACTGCCCACTGCCCACCGACCACTGCCCACTGCCCGAGATACACTAATTCGAGACATGGCCACCACCGGTCAAGCCCAGCGCAGCCGTGCAGTGACCTTACTTGGCGACTTCTTCGCGACTCAGGACCTCCGGTCGCGCGCGAGTCTCTTCCAGGCTGCCTTTGACGGTCTCAGCCCCAACCCCTGCCGCCAGATTGACTTCACGGGGCCAGCCGCCCCATTCGCTGCAGCCGCGGTAGACCAGTTACTCCGCTACGGCCGCGCCGGTCGAGGCAAACACTGCCTCTCCCTCTTACTCGCCGAGATCCGCGCCATCGTAGGCCCGCAATCCAACCCCGACTATTACGATCTCGAGCGCGAGTTTGACTCCCTCTGCGCCCTACCCACCCGGGACGAAGAGCAACGCTATCTCGCCCGCCTGATCGATGAGATAGAAGCGATCGCCCGCCGCTACTCGCCACTCCAGGGCATCGCCCGAAGCATGCAGGACCGCCAGGCCCGATCGTTGCTCCGGCTATGGAAGAACGAGCCCGACCTGGACCTCGTCCTCCGGCACACCCCACGCCGCCGCGATCTCCCGGAGTGCCGCCCCGAGGATCGCCGCGACTACGACGACATCCTCACCGCCTTCGACGGAGTCCGCCGCGCCGCCCTCCTGGGAGCACCCGGATCCGGCAAGAGCACCACCCTGCGGAAACTCGCCCTGGAACTGGCCACCCGGGCACAGCAGGACCAGCAAGCGCCGCTGCCGTTCCTCGCGCCAATGGGTGCCTGGCGCGGCGACGAACCCCTTCAGGACTTCCTGTCCGCCACATCGCCGGAAATCGGGTGGGCCGTCCAGGCGCTGAGCCAGGCGAACCGCCTCGTGCTGCTGCTGGACGGACTGAACGAAGTCCCAACGGCGAAGCGCGCAGCCAAGGCGTCGTACGTACAGAAGCTTCAGGACAAACTCCCATCCGCCGCGCCGATCATTGTCTCCTGCCGTCGAGAAGACTACGTCGGCGACCTGGACCTCGGGCTCGACACACTCACACTTGAACCCCTGTCCCCGCAGCGTATCCGCTCCGCAGTCCATCACTGGGTCGCCCAAGCCGGACAGCCGGCGGAAACGGCTGACCGGTTCTTTTGGCAACTCGCCGGCGACGAACGGCTCGCCGGTGTGCTTGAGAAGTGGCTGGCCGCCGGAGCCAGCGAGGATGACTTCTGGACGGCGCAGGACCCGTCTTGGGAGAGGTTTGGCGGTTGGGAGTACCGCGCACTTTGGCGGCGCCAGGTGCGCGACAACCCAAGGAGCCTCGTGAAGTTGGCCGCCAACCCCTTCATGCTCACCATGCTGTTCAAAGTGTGGGCGGACGAAGAGGGGAAGCTCCCCCAGAACCGGGGCGACCTGTTCGGCCGGTTCATCAACGGCCTGCTGCAGCGTGAGGGACTGCTCGCGCGAAATGCCGCCAGCGGCGAGTGGCGAGTCGGACCTCAAGGCGAGCGCCTCCTAACGGGCCTGGCCGAACTCGCCTGGCGCATGCAAACCGACCGTATCAACGCCGGTGAGGACGAAAACGCCAGCTTCGGGGTGATGACGGTCGCATCGCGCGAAACCGCACTCGAAACGCTCGGTGGCGACACGCTTCTCAAGAAGGCCCAGGACGCCACCATCCTGGAAGGAACTGAAGATCTCCGCTTCCGTCATCAACTCTTACAAGAGTACTTCACGGCTCAGGCCCTTCAGACCCGTCTGGAACAGACCAGCGCGGCGGAACTGTGGCCGGCGGATCGATGGTGGCGGCGCAGTGGGTGGGAGGAGGCGGCCGTCCTGCTCGCCGGGTTCCACTCGGACGACTGCACTCCGGTCATTCGATGGCTGCGGGATGCGCAGCCGGAGACGGCGGCCCAATGTATCCAGGAAAGCGGAGCCGGCATCCGGAACCGCGCTGAGTTGCTAGCCGAACTCCAGGCCGCCTGGCTCGCCCGGCTAACCGATACCAAACGCGAGCCCCAGCCCGAAGCAAGGGCAGCAATCGGCAGAGCGCTTGGCCGTTTGAATCTGGATTCCCGCAAAGGCGTCGGTCTGACCGCCGAGGGTCTGCCAGACATCGACTGGGTCGAGATCCCCTCAGGTGAGTTCATCTACCAGGAAGGCGAGCGCCGCCAGATCGACGCCTTCCAGATTGCCCGCTATCCGGTAACGAACGCACAGTTCCAAGCCTTCGTGGACGCGCCAGATGGCTACCGGCAGGACCGCTGGTGGAAGGGTCTCACCAAACCAGATCGAAACCTGCGGCAGCCCCAATGGGGCGAATCGAATCACCCGCGCGAAACCGTAAGCTGGTGGCAGGCGATGGCGTTCTGCGCGTGGCTGGGACACAAACTGCGGCGCGACATCGCCCTGCCCACGGAATGGCAATGGGAGCGGGCGGCAAGGGGCGTCGACGGCCGAATCTACCCATGGGGTGACGAATATCGCACTGGATTCGCCAACATCGACGAAACCTGGGGTGAAGTAGGGTCTCACAATCTGGGGAGAACATCTGCGGTAGGCATCTACCCCGACGGGGCCTCTCCGGATCGGGTCCTGGACCTGTCAGGAAACGTTTGGGAATGGTGCCGGAACGAGTATGACAAGCCGGATCGCATCCAGGAGCGAGGTACGGAGTCTCGGGTGTTGCGCGGCGGCTCCTGGATCAACTATCAGGCCGGCGCGCGCGCGGACTCCCGCTACCTCAATCATCCGGCCTCCCGTGACGGCCTTATCGGGTTCCGGGTGGTGTGCTCGTCCCCCATTCGCTGATCACTGTGCCGCTGTCCACTGAACTCTGAACTCTGAACTCTGAATCAGACAACACGATATCCCGCGCGAAGCGCGGGCGGAAAAATTTTCCACAGCCAAGCGCGCGTTCAATCTGCATCTCTGCTACTCTGGTCGTCGCCGGGAAACCGGCTGGGCGGCTCGTGATCGAGTCTCGGGTGTTGCGCGGCGGCTCCTGGAACAACAATCAGGACAACGCGCGCGCGGACTACCGCAACCACAATCATCCGGACAACCGTAACAACAATATCGGCTTCCGGGTGGTGTGCTCGTCCCACATCCACCATCGACCTCCAAACTACCGGCAGGTCCCGCAGGTTACGGCTTGCGGGATGCGGCGGAGGGCGGTGGATGGCGCGGGCCCGTCCAGTCCACACGTTCCTTGCGGCGTGAGGGCGCATACAAAACACAGGAGCGCCGCCTGGGCTTCGCGCCCCGTGGCGCTCCCCCGATTCACTCGCCTCCACCCGAGGCAGCCTGGCGAATCCATCCGCCGAGCAGACGTCCGATCTCCGCCGCCATGCGGCTGACGTGCTCATACTGGCCGTCGGACAGCCAGCGCCAACGGTGCGCCAGGCGCAGGTACATGCGAAGTTTGTTCAACGATGCATCCGCCCGCGCCAGATGGTCTCGCCGGCCTGCGCCTCGCCGAGCCTGCGCCTCGAAAAGCTGCTCAGCCAGATCCAGAGCGGCCCCCAGAAGCCGGGCGGTCACGGTGGAGCGAAACGCGCGCGGGAACGCTTCGCCTTTGGGCGTCAGCCATTCCAACAGATCGAACACACGAGTAAATATGACGAGGTCGTCCATAAGCTTCGAGCAGGTTACCGCGTGGGAGAACCTCCTCGCCGCCTGGCGAAACGCAGCCCGCGGAAAGCGCCGCAAGCGGGCCGTCGCCGCCTTCGAACACCAGGCCGCCGACCGCTTGTTGGCGATCCAGGCAGCCCTCCGAAACGGGTCGTGGAAGCCCGGCCCCTACGTCCACTTCCAGATTCACGAGCCCAAAACCCGGCGCATCAGCGCGGCGCCGTTCGCTGACCGGGTCGTTCATCACGGCCTGTGCAACGTGATCGTCCCCGTCTTCGAACGGCTCTTCATCCCCGACAGCTACGCCAACCGCGTCGGAAAAGGCACGCACCGCGCAGTGGACCGGCTCCAGCAGTACGCGCGCCGCTATCGGTTCGCAATCCGGCTCGACATCGTGAAGCACTTCCCCTCCATCGACCACGCCGTACTCTCCGATGTCCTCCGTCCCGTCATCGAAGATCCTCGGATTCTCGACCTGGCGTCCAGGATCATCGCCAGCGGCGACGGAGTGTTGGACCAGGAGTACGAAATGGTCTGGTTTCCCGGAGACGACCTGCTCGCCGCCTGCCGCCCACGCGGACTGCCCATCGGGAACCTCACATCGCAGTTCTGGTCCAACTGCTACATGAACCCGCTCGACCAGTTCATCCGGCGGGAACTGCGCTGCCCGGCCTACGTGCGGTACGTCGACGATATGGCGCTCTTCTCCGATTCCAGGCGCGAACTGTGGGACTGGCGGTCAGCCATCGTCGAGCGGCTCCAGCTGTTCCGGCTCACCATCCACGAAGGCCCCGCGCAAGTCCAACCGGTCACTACGGGGATCCCCTGGCTAGGCTTCGTCGTTTATCCCTATCGCCGCCGCCTGAAGGCGCGGAAGGCTGTCCACGCTACCCGGCGGTTGGGCGAGCGCTTCGACGCCTGGCAGGCGGGCAAAATCAGCTTTGGGGAGTTCGACGCGAGCGTCCAGGGCTGGATCAACCACGTCCGGTATGCCGATACCTGGGGCCTTCGCGAACACGTGCTCGGGCGGTTTGGCTGGGGGCCTCGGCGCTGAAAAAAATTGCGCCCGCGCTTCGCGCGGGCAATAGTGTTCCTTGATCAGAGTCCAGAGATCAGAGTCCAGCGGCTCAGTGATCAGCGATGGGGGACGAGCACACCACCCGGAAGCCGATGTAGTAGAGACGGTAGCCCGGATGAAAGAAGTAGCGGGCGTCCGCGCGCGCGCGGCCCTGACCGTCGTCCCAGGAGCCGCCGCGCAACACCCGAGACTCCCCTCCACCCGGTCCCGTCTTCCTCGGATCCGCGTATTCATTTCGGCACCACTCCCAGACATTCCCCGCCAAATCGGCCACTTGCTGCGGCGGCTGACTCGCTCCTCCGGGATACATGCCCACCGCCGTGGTTCGGTGTATGTCGGACTCGGAGGTGTTCGCAACCCCGTCGCGCCACTCGGGCCCCCACGGGTACCGGAAGTCCGGCCGCGCGCTCTGTGCCGCCCATTGCCATTCCTGTTCGTCCGGCAACCGCACCTCATAGCGCTTCTTCACCGTCAACCAGCGGCAGAACGCCGTCGCGTCGTACCAGGACACGTCCGTTACCGGATGGTTCACAAGCGGGCTCTGCCAGGCGCTGTCGGGGTCCTGTCGCTGCAGGTCTTTCCACCAGCGTTTCTTGCGGTATCCGTCTTTCGCATCCAGGAATGCGCGAAACTGGCCGATCGTAACCGGATACGCCGCCATGTGGAACGGCTCCACCACAAACCGGTCATGCTCCTCGATCTCCACCTCGCCGCCCGGAATCGGCCACCACAGAATCTCCGGAACGCCGTCCTTCACGCCAATGCCCGGCCGCAGATCGCCGATATGCGCCAGCCGCTGTCCGATTTCGCGTCGGCGCTCGTGTGTCGTGCCCTCGCACCGCAACTCCTCGATGATCCACTCCACCTCGGGCGTCAGGAAGCGCCTCACGTGCGGGTCCTCGATCAACTGAGCCAGCAGCCCAGCCTGCTCCAATCGCTTGCGCGCGTGGTCGATGTAGTACGCCTCCCACCCACGCTGCCGGTCCGCGCCGTTCCACAAGCGCGCCTCCGTTCGCACACGGTCAGCCAGGTGGAACGCCTCCCGGCTCTGCTCGATCCACCCGGCCAGCCGAGGCCACTCCCGCAGCAGAGCCTCATGCGCCACCTCAATCACCGGATCGCCGCCAGACGCGCCGCCCCGGTCCGCCACCAGCAGTCGGGCCTCCACGAAAGCATCCACCAGCTTGCCTTCCAGCGAATCCTCAGCCCACGCCGAACGCCGCTCGCGCCTCCGCGTGGCGGCATCATCGCGGCTCACCTGCACCAGCCGGCGAAAGACCCGCTCAAGCGTGGCGCCGCCGTCCGGACCGAGTTCCGCAAGCGTCTGGTCCGCCTTCCGCGATATCGCCCCACCCAGGCCGCCAATCGCCGGTCCCCGATACGTGGCCAGATCCAGCCGGCAATCCCCCTCGCAGAGCTCGAAAAGCTCCCGCAACGTGAACGCCATCAGAGCCAGACCGCCCGGCCGCCCCACGGCGTCCGCCGCGATAGCCGGGGGCAGCGCCGGGTCCAAGGTCCACCGCTTCGCCAGCTCCACCTCGGTAACGGGACCGCTCACCATCCGCTCCAGCGACAACCGGTCCGGAGGACCCAGCCAAAATGTCCCGCCCTCCCGCCCGACGGCCCGCTTCAACAGCGGGTGGTCGATGCAGTACTGCGAGAAGTCCGCCCGCAAAGTGGCCAGCACCTGAAACCGCGACGGTTTTCCTCCGGCCCGCGCCAGGGTCGCCTCCAGCAACCGGTCCAGGAACGCCGCGCCCGCCTCCTTGCGGTCGGCTGCGAACAGCTCCTCCATCTGGTCCAGGATCAGCAGCCAACGGGCCTCGCCCGGCCGAAGCAGGCGCTCAGCAAGATCGGCCAGCGGCGTCCGCCCGGCGGATTCGATCACGCCGCGCAGTTCCCGCCACCCCTCACGCCCCCGTATCGCATTCGACAGCGCGGCGCGCAACGAATCCTCGGGCGTGCCCATCTCGCCGGGAATCACCGGAGTAATCAGCCAGTGCTCGCTGCCCGGAAATTCCGGAACCTGCCCGGAAGCCAACCGCGCCCAAACCCCCGCCCGCACCAGTGAGGACTTTCCGGAACCCGAAGCCCCCAGGACAACGGTGAACCGCCGCCCCTGGTCCGTCGCGGCCAGCGTGTGGAGCAGCGCATCCACCTCCGCCTCGCGGCCAAAGAAGATCGGAGCGTGCTCGCGATCGAAGAAGTCGAGCCCGCGATAAGGCGGCCCGTCCCAGGGCTCGCGCGGGCGGTTGCGCAACGCCGCCTCAATAGCGGCGATCTCGCGCAGTCGCTCCTCTTTCGTCTCCATCTGCCGCAAACCGGACAGAAAGATCAGGAACGGCCGCGACCCGTGTTTATCGGCAAGATCCAGAAACCGAGCCGCCGCCACCGCCGCGCTGCCGCTGAGATCGAGGTCCTTGTAGACCTCGTAGTCGCGCAGAATATCCACCAGCGCCCAGCGCTCGTCCTCCCGATGCCACTGCGGGACGTCCAACAGGAACTGATTGAACCGGTTGCGTAAGCTGGGCGACATCTCAGACAGTCCGAAGCCGTTCCGCCAACTCAGCCTTCAGAACATCGGCAATGTTACCACCGGGCGCGTGACTATACTGGACCGCCCGAAACTCCTCCGGCACGAGTTTGTAGCAGGACATAGCGCCATCCCAATCCGCATCGATGACGACAGGAAACAGAAACTTCCGTCCTTGGATGCTCCTGGACCTCTCCACGCCTTCGCGCCACTCCTCCCGGAAGTAACCCTCCGCGCGGGCCTCAGTCTGACGGGAAATCAGTGGCAGAAAGCAGGCGCACCGCCGGATGGCGTCGAGGACCGTCGCATGCCACGCGTCCCCCGGCTTCAGCGCGCTCTTATCGAACCAGGCCACCGGTCCGCCAATGGCCTTCAACTCCTCAAACAGCCGTCTCGCGGCGCCGACATCCTCACTCGCATAGCTGATGAAGAAAGCGGGACCGGCCCACCCCATGCGCCGGCGCAAGTCCGCCAACTTCTCATTGCGCCCCGCAAGCGACTCAATCGCCTCGGCGATCACCGCCAGCGCGGGAACCCCCGCCGCAACGTCATGCCCTTCCAGCAGCCGGACCAAATCGCTCGCCACCACCCGCGCGCCGCCCGACCAATCCACCCACTGCAAAGCCCTGTCGATCCCATCACTCAGCGGATACCCGTCCACCGCCCCGCGGACAAAGGCCTGCCGTTCCCGCGGAGTCAGAAACGCCGGTAAGTCGCACAGCGCATCCTCCAGAATCCGGCGGTCCTGGGATGAGAGCTTAGTCGCCATGGAGTTATAGATCCCCAGTCTATAACGAGGCCCGCCGAGATTCTACCCTGGATCTATCGGCGGGCCTCTCCTCTCAACGCCCACTCACTCTCGCCGAGCCTTCCAGCAAGCCAGCCCCAACGCCATCGCCATGTCCGTAAACCCTCGATCCCGGCCGCCCTCGATCCGCAGCCCCATCAACTCCTCAATCAGCGACTCCGTCTCGCGCAGATCCCGTGCAATCCCCAGTCGTCCGTTGTCCACCAACACCTGGATCGAGCTGATCAGGTCCGGCCGCGGCACATACCAGCAGCCCCTCGTCAGATGCGCCGACGCTCCCGCCGTGATAGACACTTCCACTAACTCGCACGGAAGATCCGCCATTCGCAACATATCCATCACCGGACGTCCCACGCCCGTACCATCCACCACCAGCGTCGAGCGGTCGCGCACCTCCGGCCGCCTCGTCAAGTCCTTCACCGCTCGCACCACATCCGGATAGCTCGTCCCCAACGGGATCCGCTCCAGGTGCCGGACGCCGAAACAGGCCTCCGGTTCGGTCGTGTTCAAGTGGAAATACGCGGCCGGATCGAATCCTCGCAACACTGGCGTTGCTCGCTCCACCACCGCGATCGCTGTCGGATCATGCCGCTGGCCCAGGTCCAGCCCGATATAATAATGCACGTTCATGTCATCTCCTATCCGGCCACATAGGCCGTAATTCTGTCTGTAACATTGCCATCAACCGCTGTCGGTCGAATAAACTGGCTCCCGCGTCCATGAACTCGCACAGAAACTCGCGCCGGAAGGTGGCCTCGCCCTTCTGCTTACGCTCCCGCGCCAGGTACTGATCCGGAAATCGCTCCGGACAGTCGGTCGCCCTCACCGTAACTCGCGTCCAGTCCGGATCGCCGTCCGTCCAGAACTTCCAGAAAAACCCGGACTGCGCCCAGGCGGTGCTCAGCAGCCACAAGTCGCCCGAATGCTTATCGAGACACGGAGTCATTGCGTCGTAGTGCTCGTCCGGCACTCGCGCCGCCTCTTCCACCACCAGCAGCGAAGCCGCCGAAAAACCGCGTGACGTCGCCTCGCGCGCCGGAACGGACACCATCCGGGACCCGTTCGGCAGCAGCAGGGAAATCGAGTTATACCCGTCTCCCCGCGGCTTAATGCCCAGCCGCCTCAGGAACATCGAGGCCTTTCTCATGAACTCGCCCGTCTGCCGTTCGCCCGGTCCCACCACCAACACCAGGCACTCCGGCCTGGTCCATGCCCGGTGAATCGCCTTGATCGCAGTCACCGTGCTCTTGCCCCACTGCCTTGCGCATAACAGGAGCAGTTGTGAATGTTCGCCGCGTAACATGGAAGCCTGCACCGGGTCGGGCTGGAACCCGAGCACCGTTCGCGCGAACGTCTCTGCGTCTAACACAGCCTTAAGGTCTTCGGGAAAACTCAAGGGTCGTCGTCGCAACCCGGCGCCATACTCAAGTGCGGTCAGCTCGGAGAGTCCCATTTCGAAAGGGCCTCCACCACCGCCGCCAGCGCCTCCGGATGCGGACGCAACGCCTCGGCGATCGCCGCCCGGATCCACTGCCATTGCTCCAAGAACGTCGCCGCCCTCGTCGCGTCGTCCGACGCCGGGCGCTGCGACAGCCGCGGGTCTCGACGCCATCCCACGGGCCTGCACGTCACCTTCTGATAAGTCATGATTGCCTCCTATCCAACAGCTAACATGCAAATTGCCCGAGGCCCCCCACCCGTTTCTTCTAACTCACTCAATTTCCGGAAGAAATAATCCGGCAATTTTTGTGAACGGCGAAAATCGGCCTATCCAATTCCGTCTCGCCGGCAGCCCCCCAGCCGCGCGTCGCGTCCCGCTCGCCCCATGCCGAAAAGGCATAGGTCGATTTTCGCCGTTCACAAAAATTGCCGGATTATTTCTCCTTGCTAATGAGTCGCTTGGTGAAAACGTATCCCTTCAGTTACGCTGATCAGGCCGTACGCTGAAGGTGGAAGGACTGGAAATGCATCCATGAGTAACAAGCATCAGAAGGTTGTGATCACTGAAGCCCGGAAGGCCGCGTCGCGAGCCAACGGGGCCAAGTCCAAGGGGCCGTTGACGCCCGAAGGCAAACGCCGTTCGTCGCAAAATGCCGTCTCGCACGCCCTGCTTGCCAGCGTCGTCACGCTGAGTGATGAAGACCGGGAGTTCTTCGAGGGTTACCACTACAGCTATGTCGTGCGCCTGACTCCGCGCGACCAGTTCGAAAGCGACTGTGTCGAACAGATCGCTTACTCCAACTACCGGCTCCGCGTGGCTTGGCAGATTCACGACCGCACCCTGGCCATGCAGATGGCGAGCGATTCTCCGTCTCTCAACGGCCAGGACGACCCGCTTCCCGCCGTGGACCGCTTGGCCCGGGCCTTCGTCAACTCCTTGCGGGACGGACAAGCCCTGCCGACGCTCCACCGTTACATGCGTCAGCTCAGCAATGAAGTCCGGGACGCCATGCGACTGTACGATTCCTTACGTTCCCGGCCGGTGCCGCTGATCCCCATGGTCGATTTACGAAACGAACCTGAGAACCTGTCGGAACTGACTGAAAACACGCCGGATCCGAGCCAGGAAGGCGAACCCGAGACCGCCCCCGTCGAGGCGCGTCCCGAATGACGAAACGACTCCGGCGTCGCCGGCCGAATCCGTCAGTCCTGATCTCGGAGCCCCGCCTTGCGCAGCAGCGCGAGCAGTTCCTCCATCGAACCGCGGCCGAAGATCTGGCCGGCCAGGTTGCCGGACCGGTCGTAGATCAGGTTTGTGGGAAAGTCGCGAACGAAAAGCGAACGCTTCACCTGGTCGCCCGCGTCCAGCAGCACCGGGAAGCCGCCTTTCCTCCCCGCCAGGAAGCGCTTCACGGTCTCCGGTTCCTCGCCGGAGATCGCGAGAATCGCCAGCCGGCCCCCGAACCGCGCCGCCAGAGCTTCCAACTCGGCGAACTCCTCGCGGCAAGGCGGACACCACGTCGCCCAGAACGTGACCAGCGTCGTCTTTCGCTGCGGCTCGCGCAGCGGCCACCGCCGGCCGTTGACATCCGGGAGCGTGAACTCCGCACGGCGCCGAGCCTCGTCCTCCGCCTCCAGTTCGCGCGTCGCCGCCTCGTACGCCGGCCCTGTCGCCGCCACGCGAGCGCCCTGGTAACGCACCAGTTCCGCGACCTTCCGGTAATAACCGGCGTCGGCCGCGTCGCCCTTCGGCAGGGCGAACATCAGCGTTTCGGCGATGATCTGGGCCGTTTCCCGGCTGCCGTCGACGCCGTCCACCACCAGGTTCGACGCGAGTGGCGCGGCGTACTTCGGCGACTGCTGGCGGATCAAGGCGGCCAGTCGCCGGACTTCGGCGGAGTGCGCCGCGCCCGTCAGGTCTTTGAGCCGCATGATCTCGCGATCCAGCTCGCGAGCGGCCTTGAGTTCCGGCGGATCCTCGGCCGCCAGGCCCGCCGCGCAAACCGCAAGGATCAGGAGGAAGCGCATGTTGAGCGCCTGATGCGTTCCTGCCACCGCAGGAATCGCCACAATTCGCCCCGGTGAGCCCAGGCGAATCGAACGAACTCGGAAGACGTCATCGTGTCCGCGTGGATGCCCCAGTAGGTCTCCACGCGCCACCGCAGATAAGGACTGGTCCACGGCCGCAGCCGGCGTCCGCGCGTGGCCCGCCACAGAAAGGCGATCATGGCGCGAGCGGCTTGGCCTCGGAAACTTTCGTCCGCTTGGGCTGATCGGTGGTGGCGTAGTATCCGTTGCGCGTCCGGACCACCGGCCGCCCGGGACCGTTCACCGTCACCTTGATCTGCCGGAAGCTGCCGTCGAGCGCCTGCAAGGACGGCGAGTACGCGATGATGTACTGATTCCGGATCTCGTGCGCCACGTCGAGCGACATCTTCTCGACCTCCGGCAGCGCCTTCGGGTAATACACCATCCCTCCCGAAGCCTCGGCCAGCGCCTTCAACGCGCGCTGCGCCTTCTTGCTCTCCCGCGGCTCCTCCTCGCCGAGGATGCCGATGGCGTAGATCAGCACCTCGCTCTGCCGCGCCTTCGCCACCAGCTTTTCGAGCGTCTCCATGCTGGCGGTGTCGTTGCCGTCCGTCACGACGAAGATGACCTTCTTGTCCTTCCTCGCCTTGTCCTTCATGTAGTCGATGGACATGCTGATGGCGTCGCGCATGGCCGTGCCGCCTCGCGAATCGATCTTCTCGAGCGCCGCCTCCAGCTTGCGGACGTCGTTGGTGAACGGCTGGTCCAGGTAGGCCTCGTCGTTGAAGTTGACGATGAAAACCTCGTCCTGCGGATTGGACGCCTTCACCAGCGCCAACGCCGCCGCGCCCACCTTGGCCCGCTTCTCGCGCATGCTGCCGCTGTCGTCGATCAGCAGCCCCATCGACACCGGCACATCCTCGCGCTTGAAGATCTTGATCGATTGCTCGGCGCCGTTCTCAAACACCTTGAACGCGCCCTGGCCCAGGTTCGTCACCAGCTTGCCGCTCTTGTCCACCACGCTGGCGTGCAGCACCACCAGGCGCGTGTCGATGCGGAAAATGCCTTCGTCGCTCGGAGTCTGGCCCCAAGCCGCGGCCGCGATGAGTAAGGCGGCGCTAGTGAGTCGGTGCATAGTAACCTAACCGGAAGAACGCTTTGAGCGGCGGCAGGCCGCGCGGCTGGATCAGTTTCACGTTCACCCTCCGGTATTTGCCGTCGCGCTCCTGGTTCTTCGGACTATATCCAAGGACGTACTGATTGCGAAGTTCGATACCGATTTTCGCCGCGATGTCGGGCAGTTCGTTCAGATTCTCCACCGGGAAATGCCGCCCCCCGGTCTGCTCGGCGATCTCGGTCAGCAGCCCCGGTCCGGACATCTCTTCGGCGGTCCGCCCGCGCGACCCGACCGGCTCGAAGATCCCGATGGCGTAGATTTGCACATCGGCCTCGCGCACGGCGTTCTTGATCTCGCTCTCGGTGTAGCGGCTCGAGTTGTCGCCGCCGTCGGAGATCACCACCAGCGCCTTGCGCGGGTTGTGCGCCTTCTTCATCTGGTTCATCGCCAGGTATACGCCGTCGAGCAGCGCCGTCCGCCCCTTGCTCTGCGTGAAGGTGAGCTGGTTCTGGATGTCCTCGGTGTTGCGCGTGAACGGGACCGCCATCACCGGCCGGTCGTTGAACTGCACCAGGAAGAACTCGTCTTCGGGGTTGGCCGTCTTGAAGAACTGGGCCACCGCCTGGCGCGATTTCTGCAGCTTGCTGCCCATGCTGCCGCTGGTGTCGAACACCAGGCCCACCGAAAGCGGCGCGTCTTCGCTCGAAAACTGCTGGATCTCCTGCTCCACCTTGTCTTCGAAGATCTTGAAGTGCTCGCGCTCGAGTCCGGTCACAAACCGGTTCATCGGATCGGTGACCGACACCGGAATCAGGACCAGCGTCGAGTCGATGCGGATGTTGGATCGTCGGTCGGACCCGTCCGGCTCCGCCGCCTTGGGCGTGCGCAGGCGTGGCTCAATAGTCGCGCGTGGCTCCGGCGCGGTCCCGGCAGGTTTGCCCGCGTCTTGCTTGGGTTTGTCTTCGGAGATCCCGGGAAGCGCGAGAAACGCCAAAGAAACGCCGAAAAGGAGGCACTTCGACATGTTCGGCATATTGCGCCCTCTCTGTCCGACTGTTCCTAAGTATAACATTGGCCTTACTGTGACCGGCCTCGCGCGGCCACAGGAACGCCGGATTTGGCGCCTTATTCGTAGCGCAAAGCGACCATCGGATCCACCCGCGTGGCCCGCCGCGCCGGGATGTAGCTGGCCGCCGCGATCACCGCCAGCAACAGCGCCGCCGTGGCTCCAAACGTGACCGGATCGAACGGTCCGACGCCGAACAGAAGTTGCCGCATCAGCCGGGTCAGCCCCAACGACCCGATGATCCCCAGCGCCACTCCGGCCGCCCCCATCTTCAGGCCCTGGTTCAACACCAGATGTAATACATCGGAGGGGCTCGCGCCGATCGCCATCCGGACGCCGAACTCCCGCGTCCGCTGCGCCGCGAGAAACGCCATCACGCCGTAAATACCCACGGCCGCCAGCGCCACCGCGATGAACGAGAACAGGCTGAGCAGGACGGTGAGGAATCGGGGCCGGGCGCTGGCCGCCGCGATCACGTCGTCCATGAGTTCGATGCGCGACACCGGCAGCCCCGGATCGAGATCGGCCAACTGCCTGCGCACCGCGCCGACAATCTGCTTTGGATCGCCGGCGGTCTTGACCGCCAGGTACATGCCCTGGATGCCGCCGTCCACCTGGGTGTATGGAAAATACAGCTCCGTGCCGGTGGCCTTGTCCGTGCCGCCGTTCTTGACGTCGGCCGCCACCCCCACGATCGTGCGCCACGGGTCGTCCTTCGATGACGGCCGCACGCGTCGGCCGATCGGGCTCTGGGTCCCGTAGAAGGTCCGCGCCAGGGTCTGGTTGATGATCACCGCCTTGTTAGCCTCGGCGGTGTCGCGAGCGTCGAAGGCCCGGCCCTCGACGATCGGGATGTGCATCATCTCGAAATAGCCGGCCGAGACGCCCTGGTAGTAGTCCACGTTCTGGTCCGGACCGCCCGGCGTCTTCACGTAGCCCTCGATGTCGGTGTCGTTGGCGTTCAGTATCCGCTGCGGCGGCAGTCCGCTCAGCAACGCCGCCGATTGGACGCCCGGCAGCACGCGCACGCGGTCGACCAGTCGCGTCCACAGGCCCCGCACCGCCGTGGGCGACGAGTACTGGCTTTGGGGCAGGGCGATGCGCATGGTGATCACACGGGCCGGGTCGACGCCGATGTTCACCTGCTGGAGCTTCCAGAACGTGCGGACCATCAGTCCGGCGCCGACCAGCAGCATCAGGGCCAGGGCGAACTCGGTCACCACCATCGTCCGCCTGAGCCAGTGCGCTCCGCGAGTGGCGGTGCTGCGCCCGGTAGCGGTCTTGAGCGCTTCCTGAGTGTCGCCGGTGAACTGCGTCAATGGCGCCAAGCCGAACAGGATGCCGGTGATCAGGCTCGCGGCGGCGGTGAAGGCGAGTACGCGCCAATCGACGTGCACTTCGGCGGCCCGGGGAATCGCGCCGCCGTTGAATGCGAGGATCAGCCT
Organism: Acidobacteriota bacterium; assembly: GCA_018268715.1. GTDB lineage: Bacteria > Acidobacteriota > Terriglobia > Bryobacterales > Bryobacteraceae > TMP-7. The sequence continues at coordinate 811,990 of JAFDVZ010000002.1, forward strand.
GAGCGCGCCCCAGGCGACGGCGAGCCCCGCGGCGGTCCCGACGGCGGCCAACGCCAGGCCTTCGGTCAGGCACTGCCGGGCCAGGTCGAAGATGCTCGCGCCGATGGCTTTGCGGACCGTCATCTCGTGATGGCGCGACTCGGCGCGCGCGAGCAGCAGGTTGCCGACGTTCACGCAGGAGATCAGCAGCACAAACGCCACCGCGCCCAGCATGGTCAGCATCGCGGGCCGGACGTTGCCGATCACCTCGCCGTGATAGGGCTTGGCGAGCAGTGTGTGAAATTTGGTGTCGAAGCTGTGTGTCTTGGGCGGCCGGTGCTGTTCGGCGTAGGTCATGATGGCGAGCAGTTCCTGCTGCGCCTGATCGACGGTGACGCCGGGCTTCAGCCGTCCGATGACGGACTGGAAGTGGTTGGCCCGTCCGCCCGGCCGGGCGGGATCGATCTGCTGCGGGAACCACAGTTCGGGAGCGTCCACTTCTCCGGGCGGGAAGGCGAATCCCTTGGGCATAACGCCCACAACCGTGGCCGCGAGTCCGTTGACCTTGAATTCGCGGCCGATGATATTCGGCTGTCCGCCGAACGCGCGCCGCCACAGCCCGTCGGAGATCACCGCCGCCGGCGGAGCGCCGGGCCGTCCGTCATCCGCGGTCAGCACCCGGCCGGACTGCGCCGAGACGCCCAGCATCGGCATCAGCCCGCCGGTGACGTTCGCCGCCGTGACGCGGACTGGTTCACCCGACGCCGCGATGTTCAGGCCCGTCGTGACGTAAGATTCGAGCGCCTCGTAGGAGGTCGCCGTCCGCCGCAGGTCGAGCAGTTCAGGCGTCGACATCCAGAATTTGCGAAACCCGCCGCTCGAACCGTAGGTGGGGAACTCAGTGTACACTCGCACCAGCCGCTCCGGATCGCGGAACGCCAGCGGCCGCAGCACGACGGCGTTGACCACGGTGAAGATGGCGGTGTTGGCGCCGATGCCGAGCGCCAGGCAGAGTACGGCGGCCGCGGCCAGCCCGGGATTCTTCAGCAGGGTCCGGATTGCAAAACGGAGATCGCGCATAGCTGCTTATACGAGCTTCGCGGCGGATTGTTTCGGAAAAACTTGGGTGGGCCAACGGGTATAGAATCTTGGTGACAACTGCCATGACCACCCGACGCCAGATCCTCAAGAGCGCGGTCGCGCCGATGATCGTCCCGAGCGTCGTGCTCGGCCAGCGGGCCGGAGCCGTTGCCCCCAGCGACAAGATCGTTTTCGGCGGCATCGGCATCGGATCCCGCGGCGCGCACGTGCTGAGCAAGCTGCTGGCCTTCGATGACGCGCGTTTCGTCGCCATCTGCGACGTCCGCAACGAGCGCCGCGAAGAGATCAAGGCCACCGCCGACAAGCGATACGGCAACCACGATTGCCAGATGTACGACGACCAGTATGCGCTGCTCGCGCGGGGCGACATCGACGCCGTGCTGATCGCCACCGGCGACCGGTGGCACACGCCGCTCGCCATCATCGCCGCGCAGCACGGCAAGGATGTCTACTGCGAAAAGCCATGCTCGATGTCGATCGAGGAAAGCTGGGCGCTGGCCGACGCGTTCCGGCGCTACGGCCGCATCTACCAGGCCGGCTGCCAGCGGCGCAACGGCGCGAATTTCGTGCTGTGCAAGGAGCTGCTCGATTCGGGCGCGCTGGGCAAATTGCAGACGCTGTACGCGAACGTGGGGCCGTCGGTGAACTGGCCTCCGCTGCCAAGCCGCGACTGGCTGGCCGGCGAACCGCTGCCGCCCAAACAGGTGCTCGATTGGGAACGGTGGCTGGGTCCGGCGCCGTGGCGTCCGTATCATCCGTCCTATGTGCGCGGCGGGTGGCGGAACTTCTACGATTTCCACGGCGGCGGGATTCTCGAATGGGGTTCTCACACCGTCGATTTGTGCCAGTGGGCCGCTGGTTACGACAACATCCAGCCGGTGGAGTACGAGCCGGTGGGAACCAACGTTGGTCCCTACAAGGTGCTGTGCAAGTACGCCAACGGCGTGAAACTCGTGATGCGCGACGATGGTTGGGATGGCGCCCTGAAGACCGGATCGTGCAGCTTCCGCATTGAGGGCGACAAGGGCTGGGTCGAGACGGGCGACCAGACCAGGATCGAGTGCTCCGATAACATCCGGCCCTTGCTGAGGCCGACCGAATCGGCGAGCCTCGCGCTGGTGAACCATGTCGCCGACCTGCTGCGCGCCATCAAGTCGCGCCAGACGCCCAAGGCGAGCGCCGCGGCCGCGGCTAACTCGCATGTCACTTGCCACGCGGCCTTCATCGCTTACCAACGTGGGAAGACCCTGAGTTGGGACGTGGCGAAGCGCGAGTTCACCAACGACGACATTGCGAACCGGATGAGGTCGCGCGCGCTGCGCGAGCCCTGGCGAATCTGAACGAAGGAGACACTACGATGCCGCAAACACAAACCACTGCTCCAGCGCCCCAGGCGGCCAAGCCGAAACCCGCGCCCCCGCCGGTTCCGCCTCCCGAGTTCATGGAAGGCGACATCGCCCGGATGGATGGCCCCGCGCTTCTGGCCGTGCTGAACGACTCCGGCGCCTCCGAGTTTAAGAAGGCGAAGGCCTGTCAGCGGATCGGCGAGGCGGGCTTCAAGGAAGCCGTGCCGGCGCTGGTCGCCTTGCTTTCCGACGATCATCTCAGCACCTACGCCCGTTACGGGCTGGAGCCGATCGCCGATCCATCGGTGGACGATGCCCTGCGGGCGGCCCTCCCAAGGCTTAAAGGCAAATATCTGATCGGAGTCATAAACTCTATTTCGAAGCGGCGAGACGCCAAGGCGACTCCGGCGCTGGTGAAGTTAATGCACGAGCAGGATGTAGAGACAGCCCGCGCCGCGGCTTCGGCGATTGGCCATATCGGCGGACTGACGGCGGTGCGGGACTTGCGCGCCGCCTTGCCGAAGACGCAGGGAGCGGTGCGTGTGGCGGTTGCGGACGCATGCCTGGTGTGTGCGGAACGGCTGCTCAGCGAAGGGAAACGCGACGACGCCCTAGCTCTCTACGCTTCGATGACTGCCGCGGATATTCCGAAACCCGTGCGCCTGGCGGCGATGCAGGGAATCGTGCGGGAAGAGACTTCGCTGGAGCGCCCGAGATAGTCCGACCCAGCTTAACGGCTTCAACGTGGAAGCCGATCGCTTGGTCGATTATCGCTAGTGTAAACGATTCCCGCTCAAATATGGCGGAGAAATAGCAGAACGGACATCGAATACCCGACGACTATGACAAATCGCCGCACGGCGACGCGTCCAATCTTCCTAGCAACACCCGCCGCGCCATAGCCGCCCAACACGGCGGCTATGGCCATCGGGGCCACATAACGCCAGTCCACCATGTGAGTCGTTATAAATAAGACAGCAGCCACCCCATTCACGCAAAGTGCGAACAAACTGGTGAGCGCGTTCATTTGCAGGATGTCGGTCATGCCAAGTATCGCGAGCGATGACAGCATCATGATGCTCATGCCGGCGCCGAAGTAGCCGCCGTAGATCGCCACCAACAGGTTGAGCGCGAAAGCGCCGGGCATCCAGACGTCGTGTCCGCCGGCGCCGCGGGCGCCGAGGCGTTTTTGAATGGGCGCCTGCACCGTGAAGAGCACCGTCGCAAAGAGGATTAGAAACGGGACGAGATGGTCGAACAGCGAGGCCGGCGTCGAACGCAGCAGCCACGCGCCAATGCCGCCGCCGACGAGGCTCGATACCGCGAGCCATCGCATTCGCCGGCTGGTTTGGCGGAACTCGTTACGAAAGCCCCAGATGCTGCCGAGCGAACCCGGCCAGATGGCGACGGTGCTGGTGGCGTTCGCCGTGATCGACGGCAGACCGAGCCAGACCAGCGTGGGAAACGACACCAACGTGCCGCCGCCCGCAACCGAATTGATGGCGCCGGCCAGAAATGCCGCCGCCGCGGCGGTGACAACGGGAGGAACGGGGAACTGCATCCGTTCCATTATGGCGAGATGGCGGGTCCCGGCGCCGCCGCGTCAGGCGAGAATGTCGTTCACAATGCTGCCGTGGACGTCCGTTAAGCGGAAGTCGCGGCCCTGATATCGATAAGTCAGTTTCGTGTGATCGATGCCCAGACAGTGGAGCAGGGTCGCGTTCATGTCGTGAACGTGGACCGGGTTTTCGGTGATGTTATAGGAGTAATCGTCGGTCGCGCCGTAACTCACGCCGGGCTTGACGCCTCCACCCGCCATCCAGACCGTGAAGCAGCGCGGATGGTGGTCGCGGCCGTAGTTTTCAGGCGAGAGATTGCCCTGACAATAGACCGTGCGGCCGAATTCGCCTCCCCATACGACCAGGGTGTCGTCGAGCATGCCCCGCTGCTTCAGGTCCTTGATCAGCGCCGCTGAGGGTTGGTCTGTGTCAAGGCACTGCGGCGGCAACTGACGCGGGACGCCTTCGTGATGGTCCCAGCCCATGTGATAGAGCTGGATGAATCGCACGCCGCGTTCAGCCATGCGGCGGGCCAGGATGCAGTTGGCCGCGTACGTGCCCGGCGTCCTTGAGTCGGGGCCGTACATTTCGAAGGTGGAGGCCGGCTCCTTGGATAGGTCGGTGAGTTCCGGCACGGATGTCTGCATCCGGTAGGACATCTCGTATTGGCGGATGCGAGTTACGATCTCAGGGTCGCCGAAGTGGTCGAGGTTGATCTCATTGAGTTGTCGGATGTCGTCGAGCATCGACCGTTTCACGTCGGGTTGGATGCCGGCGGGGTTGGAGAGATAGAGCACCGGGTCGCCGCCGGAACGGAATTTCACGCCCTGGTAGGCCGAGGGAAGAAAGCCGCTGCCCCAGAGACGGTCGTACAGGGGTTGGTCGACCTTGCGGCCAGTGCCGCGGGAGATCATCACGATGAAGGCGGGCAGGTCGTCGGTTTCACAGCCCAGGCCGTATGAGACCCAGGAGCCGAAGCAGGGGCGGCCGGCCACCTGGCTACCGGTCTGGATGAAGGTGATGGCCGGGTCGTGATTGATCGCCTCTGTGAACAGGCTCTTAACGACGCAGATATCGTCGGAGATTCCGGCGGTGTGAGGCAGTAACTCAGAGAACCAGGTTCCGGCTTTGCCGTGTTGGGAGAACTTGTATTTCGACGGGGCGACCGGGAATTTCTTCTGGTCCGCGGTCATGCCGGTGAGGCGCTGGCCGCGGCGAATGGAGTCAGGCAATTCCTCGGCGAAACGCTTGGTGAGCTGGGGCTTGGGGTCGAACAGGTCCATCTGCGACGGAGCGCCGGACTGGTGGAGATAGATGACCCGCTTGGCTTTCGGCTTAAAGTTCGGGAAGCCCGTGAGTCCCTTCGAGGCGAAGGCCCTTGGGGCCAGCAAGGAGGCCAACGCGGCCGTTCCGACGCCATTCACCGCCCGGCCGAATAACTGCCGGCGAGTCAGCATGAGACGGTGTTCGCGAAGCGGGGTCATTGCTTTGTTATTACCTCGTCGAGATTCAGAATGACGCTGGCGGCCGTGGTGTAGGCGGCTAACTCGGCCGCGTCCAGTTGTTTGTCGCGGGGCGACTCGCCTGCCGACAATAGCTGATTGGCGGCGGCTGGATTCGCGCGGTACTTGGTGAGTCGACGCTCAAGGCCGGCGTCGAGAATGTCGATTTCGCGCTTTTCGGGCGTTCGCGAGGTAGCAAGGCGAAGAGCCCAGCGAAGGCGTTCGCGAGGGGTGGCGCCGCCCTCGCGAATTATACGCTCGGCGAATTTGCGCGAGGTCTCCACGTACATTTCGTCGTTCAGCAGCGCCAGCGCCTGCAGGGGCGTGGAACTCAGCGTGCGGTGGACGATGCAGAATTCGCGCGTAGGAGCATCGAACACGGTCATCGACGGAGGCGGGACGGTACGCTTCCAATATGTGTAGACGCTGCGCCGCCACAAATCCTCGCCCTTCGATCGCTCAAACAGTTTGCGGCCCTGGAAGGCGGATAGTTGCTCCCAGAGGCCGTCGGGCTGATAGGGTTTGACCGCGGGACCACCCATCTTGAGGCTCAGCAGATTCGAGAGAGCGAGCGCCTGGTCTCGGATCATCTCGGCCTGCAGCCGGAAGCGGGGGCCGCGGGCCAACAGGCGATTCTCGGGATCGCGCTGACGTAACTCCGGGCTAACTTGGGATGACTGTCGATAGGTCGCGCTGGTGACAATCAGGCGCTGCATCGCCTTGACGTCCCAGCCGCTCGCTTCGAACTCGACGGCGAGCCAGTCGAGCAGTTCGGGGTGACTGGGGAGTTCGCCCTGCGAACCGAAATCCTCGGCGGTCTTGACGAGTCCGAGCCCAAAGTAGGTTTGCCAGTAGCGATTCACCGCCACGCGCGCGGTGAGCGGATTCGCGGGTTCGAAGAGCCAGCGGGCCAGGGCCAGGCGGTTGGCGGGCGCCCCGGAGGGCAGGGGCGGCAGGAACGACGGCACGATGGGCGTCACCCTGTCGCCGGGCTGATCGTATTGGCCGCGCTTCAAAACGAACGTGTCGCGCGCTTTCGCCATCTCCTGCATCACCATGGTGGTGGGGATCTGGTTTTCGATAGCGCGCTTTTCCGCCTCGAGCGCTTTCACTGACTCATAGACCTTGCGGTGCTCTCGCGGGTGGGCCAGATAGTAGGCTCGAAGCTCCTTGCGGTCCTTTTCCGAACGCTGCGATTCGGCCTGGCGGATGATCTTCGCGGTCTCTTCGGGGATCACTTCGGGATACTCGGAGTCAGTCACCGAGAGACGGAAGCGGCCGACAGGAGCGCCCTCATATTCGTTGCCGATGCGGATGGTGAATTCGGTGGCCGCGGCGCCGCCCAACATGCGCGAGGGCTCAATCACCGCCCAGTGGCGGGACGTCACCTTTGGATTCACGCCCCAGCCGCGCTTGAGTTGTTCGGCGGGTCGGAGAACGAGGCCGAGTTCCGACTCCTCGGATTGGAAGTCGGTCGTGATGCGGTCGAGGTCGACTTTACGGCCGTCCTGGTTCACCTGGAACATCGTCACTACACCCTTGCCATCCGCGGCGCGGCCGGAACCGCCGGCGGGGAGGCTCGGATCCGGGATGAGTTCGATGCGGAAGGCGGTGATGTTGCGCAGGGCCGTCTTCACCTTGACCTCGTAAATGGAGGAAGGGGGCATGGCGCCGCCGGCCCGAATTGATCCGTCCTTCAGCGTGGCGAGCGTGACGCCTCCGTCGGCGCTTAGCGAGGCGGGTCGAAGCACGGTCCAACGGGGACGGTAGGAGAGGGCGCCCTTCTCCCATTGGCGCTGGCCGGGGGCGAGGCGATCGTCGACCGAGTCGAGCGTTTTGCGGACCTTGTCGATCTCCTGTTGCTTGGCGGCGGCCTTCGCCTCCAGCTCCGGGGCGGGGAGGCGAAGATACGGCCGGTGGTTACCGCGCGCGTCGCGTGGGCCGCCGTTGCCCACCTCGTCCACATTATTGAAGAACGCGCCGAGGCTGTAGAATTCGCGAGTGGTGAGCGGATCGTACTTGTGATCGTGACAGCGGGCGCAGCCGACGGTGAGTCCCAGCCAGACCTCGCCGAAGGTGTTGACGCGGTCCACCACGTTTTCCGCCTGGAACTCTTCGGCCAGGGCGCCGGTTTCCGAGTTGATGCGATGGTTGCGTTGGAAGCCGGTGGCGATCTTTTGCTCGAGCGTGGCGTCCGGCAACAGATCGCCGGCGATTTGTTCGATGGAGAAGCGGTCGAAGGGCAGGTTGCGATTGAAGGCCGAGACCACCCAGTCGCGCCACGGCCACATCTCCTTGCCGGGATCGACCTGGTAGCCGTGGGTGTCGGCATAGCGAGCGGCGTCGAGCCAGTCGATGGTCATGCGCTCGCCGTAGCGGGGGCTGGCGAGGAGACGGTCGACGGCCTTCTCGTAGGCGTCGGGCGACGGATCGGCGAGGAAGGCGTCGAGTTCAGCGAGGGTGGGCGGCAGGCCGGTGAGGTCGAGGGTGACGCGGCGGAGCAGGCGGCCACGGTCGGTTTCAGGCGATGGTGCGAGGCCTTCGCGTTCGAGGCGGGCAAGGACGAAGGCGTCGATGGGGTTGCGCACCCAGGTCCGGTTACGCACGGCGGGAACTTCCGGGCGGCGCGGAGGCGTGAAGGCCCAATGGCCCTGCCAGCGGGCGCCCTGCTCGATCCAGGCCTTGATGACGGCGATCTCCTTTTCCGAGAGCGCCTTCTTCGGCGAGTAGGCCGGCGGCATGCGCTTTGGCGCCGGCGCCGTGATGCGTTTGATCACTTCGCTGGCGGTGGCGTCGCCGGGTTTGATGGGGATGTGCGCGCCGCGCGGCTTCTTGGCGCCGTCTTCGGTGTCGAGGCGGAGGCCCGCCATCCGAGTGCCCTCGTCGGGACCGTGGCAGGCAAAGCAACGATCGGACAATATGGGCCTGACGTCGCGCGTGAAATCGATGCGGGAGTCGGCCGCCCAGCAGAAGGTCGCGCTTGCCCAGAGCGCGGCCGCGAAATGTCGCACCACTGCCCGATGATAGCGGGCTTTGCGGGGACAGGCAATCGGCGGCGAAACGCGGACGGCCGCCGATCGCGGGCCGAGGAAGCTAGTTTCCAGTGGGAGACGGGGCAGGGGCGGGCGCGGGAGTCCCGGACGAACCCGGCGGCGGTGGGGCCGGCGCGGGATCCGTGGCGGCGGGCGCGGCGCAGACGGGAGTTCCGCCCGGTCCGAAGCCGGACAGGAAGGTCCCCGACGGGCAGTTGATGGAGGCAAGGAACTGGGCGATGGCTGCCGCCGCCGGCGCGCCCGCGGTGGCTGAGAATGTAACCGACTTCTTAGAGTCGTCGCCGCTGCTCGACTTCGAGTTCGGCGTCAGCGTGACCAAATAGCTTCCAGCGGCGAGTCCCGGCGCACTGAAGGCGGCGGTGACGTGCTGATCGGTGTACAGGCTGATGGCCAGCGTGAGGCCGTCGACCACGACAGTGGGTTTGACGGAGCCGAAGCCGGCGCCATAGACGTCCATCTGGCTGGCGGCCGAACTGCCGGAGGCGAACGTGAAGGTAACCTTCGTGATGACGGGGCCATTGCCATTGTCGGCCCACAAACCCTGCGCGCCCAGCAGCAGGATGGCGAACCCGAATACGCGATTTGGAAGTTGCATGATGCTCCTTGCCCGATAACTCGCAAACGGGCCGGAAAGTGCGCCAACAAAACGTCCATTTCGCGTATTACAAAATTGCGGCCCCGGAGGGGTCGTGTGCGATACTGCCATCACGCCGCTATGCGTTTCGATGGACTTACGCCGGACCGGTGGAAACGGATCCGCGCCGTCACCTCGTTGGTGTTGGACGATCCATCCAACCGCGAGGCGGTGCTCGACAGGGAGTGCCAGGACGACGCGGAGCTGCGTGAGGCCGTTCTGCATTTGGCGCGAAGCTACTCCGAAACCGGCGATTTGTTCGGGTGCCAGCCGATGCAGATCGCGGCCGCGGCAGAAGCCGGGTTCGCGACGGCCGATCGCATTGGGCCGTACCGCATTCTGCGCGAATTGGGCCGCGGCGGAATGGGCGCGGTGTACCTGGCCACGCGGGACGACGGCGCGTACTCGAAGCAGGTGGCCGTCAAGGTGCTGCCGTATGGCGGGCGGGACCAGCAGCGGCTGTTTCTGCGGGAGCGCCAGATTCTGGCGGTGCTCGAGCATCCGAACCTGACGCGGTTGCTCGACGGCGGGACGGCTGAAGGCGGGACTCCCTACCTGGTGATGGATTACGTCGACGGGATTCCCATCGCCGACTATGCGGCCGGGCGGCCGAAACAGGAAGTCCTTCGATTGTTTTTGCAGGCGTGCGAGGCAATCCGCTATGCGCACCAGAACCTGGTGGTCCATTGCGACCTGAAGCCGGCCAACATCCTTGTGGACGGGGCGGGCGTGGTGAAGGTGCTCGACTTCGGCATCGCGCGGCTGATGGAGGCGAGCGGCGTCCACACGATGCTGACGTCGGCGGCGATGACGCCCGCTTACGCGAGTCCGGAACAGCGGGCGGGTCGGCCAGTGAACACGCTGAGCGACGTGTATTCGCTGGGTCTGGTGCTATATCATCTGCTGGCCGGGCGGCTGCCGTTCGATGAAGCCAATGAACCGGGCGAACTGGTTGCTCCGAGCCGCTGGCGTCGGGACCTGCGCGGCGACCTGGACAGCATCGTGATGAAGGCGACGGAAACGGAGCCAGCGCGGCGCTACGTGTCGGTGGAGCAGTTTGCGCGGGATATCCAGCGACATCTGGACTCAAAGCCGGTGTCGGCGCGGCAGGGCGAGTGGTGGTATCGCGGCGTGCGGTATGTGCAGCGACGGCGGTGGCGCGTGGCGGCTGTGGCGGCGTTCGCGGTGGTGATGGGACTGGGGGCGGCGGGCACGCTTTCCGAACGGGCGAAGGCGGAGCGTCGGTTCAATGAAGTACGCCGGCTGGCGCAATCGGTGGTGTTCCAGTATCAGGACGATTTGAGCGTGCTGGCGGGGTCGACGGCGTTGCGCGCGCGGATGGCCACCGACGCCGTGCGATACCTGGATCGCATCGCCACGGATTCGGGCGAGGACGAGGAACTGGCGCTCGAGACGGCCCTGGCGTACCGGAAAGTCGGGGAGGTCCAAGGGTACGGGAGGGTGGCGAGCCTTGGCGATCTGACCGGGGCGGAGCAGAGCCTGGCCAAGAGCGCGGCGATTCTCGAGCGGCTGTCGGAGCGGCATCCGGGCGATTCGCGGATGACTCTCGAGTGGGCGACCTCGCTCGAGCGGCGGGCGAACGTGTTGTCGCTTGAAGGCCGCAATGCGCACGCCAAGGAGAATGCGGAACGAGCGCGCGGGTTGTTGGGGAAAGCGGAAACGGCGGGGGCGGCGCGGGAGTTGGCGTCGGTGTGGCGCGAGCTCTCTATCATCGAAGAGCGGCGGGGACTGAATCTGCAGGCGATCGAGGCGGCGCGGCAGGCGGTGGATTGGGCCCGGCGCGCGGCGGTGCCTCGCGAGGAGACGGCGTGGGCTTACGAGCGGATGGCGACGGCGATCGCGGCGGGCATCGGGCCGAACGCGGAGGCCTTCGCGGCGGCGAACGCGGCGCTCGGGTTGTATGGCAATCACGGAGCTGCGTGCGCGGGCGATCCGCCGTGCAGCGTCGGGTATCTGACGGCGGTGGTGCAATTGGCCACCATCCACGGTTTCGCGGGGCAGGACGCCGAGGTGCTTCGCATGTTCCGGGAGCGGGAGGCGGACATTCGCGAGCTGGTGCGGCGGGATCCCAACGACCGGTCCTTATTACGACAGTTGCGGGCGGCGCAGCATCTGCAGGGGCAGGCGGCGCAGTCGCTCGACCAGATCCCGGAGGCGCTGGCGAAGTTCCGGGAGACGATCGAAACGGCGCAGGAGATCGAACGGGCCGATCCCAGCCATCCGGATTCGCACTGCCACGTCGTGCTGGCGCGAGCCAAATACGCGGAGGTGTTGGTAATGACGACCAACCGCATCGATGAGGCCGAATCGCAACTGCGCGCCGCGCTCCAGTTGGCGGATTCGAGCGAGTCCGACAGCCTGACGTGTTTGGATTATCGAAAGGTGACGGTGATCAACCTGGCCCGGACTGCCGAGCGCAGGGGCGATTGGGCGGCGGGCATGGAGTGGCGGCGGGAAACGGTGCGCAACGCGATGCGGTATGCGGCCAAGAGTCCGGGCGAGCCGCTGGGGCTGGTGATTGAGGCCGGCGCCAATTACGAGCTGGGCTTGGGCGGGCTGGAGGCTTCACGGCATGGCGACCGGTTGGCCCGTCTGAAGGAAGCGCGACAGGCTCTGTTGCGCGCGCTGGAGGTGTACCGGCGGCTGCACGAGATGGGCGATCCCCTGCGGAACCAATATCCGGGATGGCCGCAGAGAACGTCGGCGTTGCTGGCGACGGTGGAGAGGGCTTTGAGCAATCTATGAGGATGGCGGGAAAGGACGTAACGGTTCTCCTGCGGGCGTGGGGCGGCGGCGACACGGCGGCGGGCGAGGAGTTGTTCGAGACGATTTACCAGGAGCTTCGGCGCATGGCGGCGCGGCAGGCCCGGGCGCGGGAGGCGACGATCCATCCCACGGCCCTGGTGCACGAAGCCTTCATCGCGCTGGCGGCGGAGAGCATCACGGATTGGCGCGATCGGGCGCAATTCTTCGCGTTCGCGGCGGTGGTGATGCGACGGTTGCTGAAGGATTACTGGCGGCGGCGGCAGGCTCGCAAACGCGGCGGCGATCAGGAGTGGGTGGTGTTCGATGAATCGGTGCATGCGTTGATCGGGTCGGGGATCGACGTGGAGGCGCTTGATGACGCGCTGACGCGCCTGGCCGCGTTGGATGCGACGCAGGCGCGCATTGTGGAGTACCGCTTCTATGCGGGACTTTCGGTGGACGAGGTCGCGCACTGCCTGGGAATTTCGCCACGCACTGTGAACCGGGAGTGGGGCATGGCGAAAGTCTGGCTGGCCGATCAGTTGCGAACTGCGCCGAGTAGCTGAGGCATCGCCCAGTCGCGCCGGCCGAGGAATCGCGGACCTGCGATGTCCTCCCACTGTTCAAGCGTAAGGCCGGCGAGTGGGCGGTCCTCCGGGTAGGCGTCCCGGGCCAGCAGGAAGTAGGGCGCGAGCACCAGCGCGCAGCCCGTGTAGCCGGGCGATACGGTGACCGCCGCGTATCCGGCGAAGATGCGGGCGTAGCGCACGTTGTGGTTCGAGCCGATTTCGAGCACGGACTGCGCGACGCTTTCGATGACGGCGTTGCGGTGGGACTCCGGATCGTCCGCGCCGGGGATGAAACCGCAATCCTCCATCAACAGGCAGGCGTTGCGGCCGCGGTCCTCCGGAATGCCGATGCCGAGGGTGGTGTAGAGCACGCCTTGCTGGCGCGAGGTCTTCATCTTTACGGCGGCGGGTAAGTGGCTGCCGGGCATCAGGGGGAAGCGTTTCTCTTCCACTGTGCCCACCAATCGTGCGAAGGAGTCGGCGAGCACGTCGAGGTCGAAGATCTCCACTTCGCGGCCCGCGCGATGGATCCATCCGAGCGACTGCTGGCCCGAGGCCGGCGCGCAGACGTCGTAGCCCCAGATCAGGCCGTGCGGGCCGCAGAAAGAGGATACGGTGATGACGTTCAACTGTCCCAGATTGGCTCGCGCCACCTCCGCGAGATCGAAGGCGTTGATTTCATCAAGGGCGGTGGAGCCTGGGCCGGCGAGCCCGTTCGGCGCAAGCCCGGTGGTGAGCGAGATGCCGAGCATGTGCCTGGGCGACTGGGTTGCGAAGTAGCCTTCGCAATACGTGGAGTGGCGGCTGGCGCGCTCGAAGGAGATTTCCTGACGGATGTCCATGTCGTGATTCCTATTGCTTCGGGAAGTAGTCCTGGCGCTTGCCTTCGCGGTACACGTCGGCGGTGGCGCAGTGGATGCTGCCGCCAAACGGGTAGGCGTTGCGGAATGGGATCGGGATCACTTCGAAACCGAGCCTGTCGAGTTGCTCGTTCTGATAGACCTCGGTCTCTTCGACGATGACCGTCTTGGGGTCGACGGTGAGGAAGTTCATCGACAGCCAGACGCTGTAGTAGCACAGCGGCATCTGACGGGTGTGCGCGGGGCGGGCGGCCAGCACCACCTCCCAGCCATTGCGTTCGAAGTAGCGCTGCTCGTGGGAATCCATCACCAGCGGTCGATTGGGATTCGCGAGCACCAGGCCTTCGCGCAGCGGCACGAGCGAACAGTCGATGTGCACCGGATCGGGGTCGTTGTGGAAGTTGACTCGATGAATGCGATGGTCCGGGAAATGGCGACGCAGCCAGTCAACGCCCTTGCGGTTGGTGGTGAAGCCGTGTTGGACGAAGATGTCTTTGCCGCAGCGAGTGGCGTCGGCGGCGTCAAATAGGGGCTCGGCTTCGGTGGTGACGAAGTCGAGGCTGTTGGCGCGGGCGATGATGCGATCGTAATCGGCTATGTTGATCTCTTCGAAATAGCCCTTCTTGTAGGACGCCGATGACAGACGCGGCTTGGGCGCGGCGCTCCAGACCATGTTGGGGTCAGCGTCGAAGTAGCGCTGCAACAGCGGACGGTAGGCCAGGTACTCAAACCAGCGCGCGCGGTAGGACATGGTCGCTTCGAGGATCTCATTGCCGACCGTCAGCAGGACGTCGCGCGCGGGCATGCACCCGATCTGCGACGGGTGGTTGAAGTCGGGCGTCACGACGGGCTGATCGAAGTCAATCGGGATGGGACGATCCACGCGGATGCCGCGCTTGCGCATCACGGCCGCCAGGTTGTCGAGTTCGTGATTGGCGCGATCGATCAACTCCCGCGGCCATTGCCCGCTGAGTCCCGCGATTCCGCCCTCGGCGGGAAAGTGATATTCGATAGCGGGTTCGGAGACCGGGATGCAGCCCTTGGTCGCCACCCCGACAATTACGTGCCGCAACCGATCCCACTCGTTCCACGAGTTGACGACGGTGCGCTCTCCGCCTGCCGGCGTGGCGCCGTCTTCGAGTTGTTGTTCTTGTGTGTCCAGAACGACAGTGTTGGTGACCATGGCGAATCCCTTCCAGGCGCCCCTCTTGGGCGTACACCCGGTATCTGGCAATTGGCGAAAAAATCGCGCCACAATTTCGCGAAATTAATCGCTTCATGAATTGAGGGTGGGTCGGTTACCATGTAATCCTTCCCGATGCTGCTGCTGATTCTCGCGGCCGCCTCCGCGATGCTCGTCTACGGACTCATCGCGGGGATGCTGGGCGCTGTCCTCCCCGACTTCACGCGAAAGTTCGGCCTGGCTCCAGGCCAGATGGGGCTCATGGGGTTGGCTCAGGCCCTTGGACTGATCGTCGCGTCGCTCGCCGCTGGTCCGATGATCGGGGCGTCGAGCAAGCGGACGGCTCTCCTGGTCGCGCTGTCGGCGGCCGCGGCGGGACTGTACATGCTGCCGCGCGCGCGGACGGTGGGCCAGGTTGTAGCCACCCTGTTCCTCATCGACTGTGGCGGCGGGACGATTGTCGAAGCCGCGAATTCGCTGAGCTTCGAGATGGGGTCCGCGATGACGGAGATGGCGAAGGCGAATCTATTGAATGCGGCCTTCTGCGTGGGCGGCGTCTTGACGCCTTTCCTTGCGGCCAACCTCTGCCGGCGGGATTCGACGAGGGTGCTGCGCGTCCTGCTCTGGACGGCGCTGGTCGCGATTGCGTTGAACGCTGCGAATCCGATCGACGGCCATTCGTCGGGCGCTTCGCCGTTCGCGCTCATGGGAGACCAGGCGCGTCATGCGACCTTCTGGTTGGTGAGCCTGTTGTTCTTCTTCTCGATCGCTGCCGAGGTGGGCGTCTGGAATTGGCTCGCGCCATTTCTGATGGGGCGGGGAATCTCAGAGCGGAGCGTGCTGAACATTGTGAGCCTGGGATTCGCGCTGGGATTGCTGTTGGGGAGGATGGCGGTGGTATGGATCCCTTCCCCGATTCAACCGGAAACGGTGACGCTGGGCGCAGCGGTGCTGACGGCGGCGGCGACATCCGCGATGCTGTGGACACGGCGCGCGGCGGCGACGTGGGCCAGCGTGTTTTTGGCGGGGCTCAGCATGGCCCCGGTATTCCCAAACTGCATCGCGATCACGACCACGGCGTTTCCGAACGATGCGACGGCCCTCGGGTTGGGGTTGATCGCGGGCTGGTTGGGAATGGCGGTCAGTTCGCCGGCGATCGCGATGCTGTCGGGCAACGGCGGCGGCCGGCTGGGGCGGGGGTTGCTCCTGCTGCCCGCCGCCTCCGTGATGCTGGCCGCAACATGCTGGCTGCTGATCCGGCTCGCCAGAGCCTGAAACCGGGCGGCCTCGTTTTACAAAACTTAATCGCCCTTCGGACGATTCTGTCTTTAAATGGAATTGTTGGTAGTGCAGCCGCGCTTGCGTTCGGTCATCCGGAGTGGTGAGCGCATCGAATCATCCAAACCCTCATGCTGTGAGTTTCAGCAGCGGTGTGCCGCGCCCACGCTTCCCTTGGGCGCGGCCACCTCCATTTTCTCCCGCCCACTCAATGTTTCCGGCGTATTGGCGGGGGTTTCGCGCGACTACTTGATGACTTTACACTCCTTAACATCGACGACGAATCTTGAGTCGCCACGAACGCCGTCTATTCGTATTACTGTTTAGTCGTCGCGGCCCCGGATAGGCTGTCCAACAGCCGATCACTATAGGTGTGTCCGCGCGTCAGGGGGAGTTACATGAGACGTCGCACAGCTATCATCTTGTATCTAACTGGGGTATTACTGGCCTCTTCGACGATGGGGCAGGACCTGGCGGGCATCGCCGTCTCCGTGGCGGATCCGACCGGAGCCATGGTTCCCGGGGCGCGCGTGACGCTGGCCGACTTGAGCCGCGGCATGGTCCGTACGGCCATTACGCCGGTGAACGGCAGCGTCGCTTTCGACGCGTTGACGGGAGGCGACTACTCGCTGGAGGTGTCCAAGGACGGATTCAACAAGTACCGGATCGAGAAGATCACGGTGAACCTGCGGGCCCGCGAATCGGTTTCCGTGGTGCTGACGGTGGGGGCCGCGGCGGGTCAGACGGTGAACGTGGTGGACCGCGTGGACGCCCTGAGCAGCGACCCGGCGCAGGGTGTGGCGATGGACCAGTCCTATGTGACGAACCTTCCGATTAACGGCAAGAACGTAGAGTCGCTGGTCCTGATGGCGCCCGGCATGAGCACGGCCGCCGGCGGCAAGGGCGACGGCGGGTTTAACGCCAACGGCCTGCGTTCGAACATGAACTACTACACATTGGACGGCGTCAGCATGAACCAGCCAATGGGCGGCGGAGGCGGCGGGCCGATGGGAGGTCCCGGCGGAGGTCCCAGGGGCGGGGGAGGCGGCGGTGGGCCGATGCCCGGCGGTTCAGGCGCCACAGAGATGATCTCCACCGACGCGCTTCAGGAGATGCGGGTGCAGACGTCGACGATCGCGCCGGAGTTCGGGCGATCGCCCGGCGCGCAGATCGTCATGACGAGCCGGGCCGGGTCGAATCGATATCACGGTTCGCTGTTCTATTACTTCCGCAACGACAAATTCGACGCCAACGACTGGTTCGCGAACGCCGGCGGCTACGGGAAAGGCAAAGAGAGCCAGAACCGGCCGGGGTTCGTGTTCGGCGGACCCATCATCAAGAGCAAGACCTTCTTCTTCCTTTCTTATGAGGACCTGCGGCTGACCTCGCCCGAGACGGTGATCGCCAGCGTTCCGAGCCTGGCGACGCGGGCATCGGCGAGCGCCGCGCTACGGCCCTACCTGAACGCGTTCCCGCTGCCCAACGGCGTCCTGCTCGACGACGGCGCGGCGCAGTACCGCGCGGTGGTTTCCAATCCCACGCGCAACCGCAGCGTCAGCCTCCGGATCGATCATTCGCTGACGTCGCGGATCAATGTTTTCGCGCGATACAGCATCACGCCCCCCACCAGCTCGGAACGGCGCGGCTCGGACATGTCGACGCCGAACCTGCTCTCGACCCAGTCCTCACACTCGCAGACCGCCACCGTGGGGACCACGCGGACGACGGCGGGCGGGTTGCTGAACGACCTGCGCGTCAACTTCTCTAACTTCTCCAACAGCAACCGCACGGTGATGGATAACTACGGCGGCGCGGTTCCGCTTACCGACTCGCAGCTGTTTCCCAAGGGAGTCACCAGCGCGACGGGGACTTTCAGCCTCAGCCTGATGGGATTGACGAGTTATTCGATAGGTGCGCCGACTTCGAACAGTCAGGAACAGGTGAATGTCGTCGACAGCGTCAGCAAGACCGCCGGCCCGCACCAGTTGAAGGCTGGCGTGGACTTCCGTCGCACGATGGCGACGAACCACCGCGCGGCGTACAGCGAGAGCGTTTCCTTCAACGGCCTGTCGGTGAACTCCTATTCGTTCCTGACCGGCGTGGCGCTGAACGCGATGGTGAGTTCGAGCGTGACGACGGTGTATCCGACCTATCAGAACCTGTCGGCCTACGCGCAGGACGCCTGGAGGATGAGCCGTTGGACCACGGTGACGTTTGGGTTGCGCTGGGATGTGAATCCGGCGCCATTTTCGCGCCGCGGCCCGCAGCCGTTCGCGATTTCCAGCGACGAGATCGCCGGAGTTACTCAAAACGATCCGATGTACAAGACGCGATGGTATAACATCGCCCCGCGCGCCGGAATCGCCTATAACATGGACGAGCGGCGCGGACGGGAAATGATGATCCGCGCCGGTTTCGGCGTGTTCTACGACGTCGGCTACGGAGCGGCGGGCGGCTCGTTCGGAGGCGCTCCATTTTCGAGCGTGCTCACGCTGTCCAAGGTGAACTTCCCGCTGCTGGCGAAGTATCTCGCGGCGCCTTCCATGCCGCCGACCCGGCCCTACGGCCAGGTGGTTTCGGCCGACACCAATCTGAAGGCCCCGGCCGTGTGGCAATGGAACGCTACTTGGGAGAAGAACTTCGGAGTCGGCACGACATTGACCCTGGGCTATGTCGGAAACGCCGGCCGAGACCTGATGCGGACTGAGACGTCGGCCTCCTACACGGGCGCTTACGACATTGCGATGTTAGCCACCAATGGCGCGTCCTCGAGTTACAACGGCTTCCAGATGCAGTTCCGAAAGCGCATGAGCAATCGGCTCCAGATGCAGTTGAGTTATACGTGGTCCCACTCGATTGACAGCTCCTCGGGCGACATGGGGGGCGGCGGAGGCGGTTTCGCCAGTCTGTTCAACAGCGGTCAGCGCGGCTCGTCGGATTACGACATTCGCCACAACGCAACGCTTTCGGGATCCTATCGGTTGCCCGCTCCGAAAAACGAATGGTACTTTCGGCCGTTCCGCAACTGGTTTGTCGATTTCAGCGCCATGGCGCGCACGGGACTACCGTTCGACCTGCAGGGCGTCAGCTCCAGCACAAGCTCCATAGTAACCACCTCGAGCTCCACGACAACCACCACCACTAGCACGTCCGGACTCTTCGCACAGGTGCGCCCCAGTTGGAATGGATACGCCATCTGGGTGAAGGACTCGAACGCGCCGGGCGGCAAACGGCTCAACAAGGACGCCTTCTTCATTCCCTCGGGCTACACGCAGGGAAACCTGAGCCGGAACGCCCTGCGCGGCTTCAGCGCGATGCAGGTGGACGCCTCCCTGCGGCGGGACATCCAGATCACGGAGCGATTCCGCCTGAGCCTCGCCGCGCAGGGATACAACATCCTCAATCATCCTAACTTCGCCAATCCCTCGTCGATGGAGGGGGCTAACATGTCAAGCCCGGACTTTGGCGTGGTCACTCGCATGTTGAACCAGGGCTTCGGAGGAGGCGTGAACGGACTCTACCGTTCCGGCGGCGCACGGTCCATGGAGTTATCGCTGCGCCTGCAATTCTGACCTTTCACCGAAGGAGCACATTCATGTCTTATTACTCGCCCATGCGGCTTACCTTTATCTTGTTAGCGATCGCGATTCCGGGATTCGCGCAGGACCCGCAGGCTGACCAGCAGACCGAGCACGCCCGCAGGCTATTCTACGGCTTCCGAGTCGAGGCGTTCCCGCTGAAGCTGTTCCAAACCGGAAGCGCGACGGACTCCACCACCAAGCCGATCGCCGATTACTCGTACACAAGCGGCTCCAGTTCCCAGAAGGCCGCTCCGGTGGCCTCGGTGATCTATGTGTTGAACCGGAGGCTCACCATCAACGGCGAATTCTTTCTGCACCACGCCAAGTACACGCAAACGGCCGTTATTCGCACCGGTAAGAAAGACACGAACTCGAGCACCGACGTCCGTCCCACCATCACGCAGATAGAGACGACGCGGGCTAACTACTGGGTGGTTCCCGTGATGGTGCAGTATCATCGCATTCCTGTCTACAAGGGCAGTTGGCGGACTCGGCTGCTATCCCACGCCTACGTCGCCGGTGGGATCGAGTACCGGCACGTGGGCCGCGTGCGCACGGGCACTGACATCACCAACGCCGACGGGACCACCGATTACAACGAAATCGCCGCCACGCCGAGCCGGCGGAACCAGATCGGTGCGGTTCTCGGAATCGGGCTGCGCTTCATTGACGACATCGGGATCCGCATCACGCCCGAGATCCGAGTGGTCCACTGGCAGGGATCGACGTTTGAGGGACCCGGCTACCGCTCGATTCCGAATCAGGCCGAAGCGGGCATCGGGTTCAACTTCTAGGCGGCGGGATCGAACAAACAGCCATGAAACGCAGGTTCATCGCGATTTTCACGGCCGCGCTCGCGGGCGCGGCGGCCATTGAAGGGCAGTCGGTGATTTCCACGCTGCTTGGCGGCGCGCCGGACAACGTCGTCGCGCTGACGGCGACGATCGCCATGCCGGTGGGAGTGGTCACCGACGCATCCGGAGACGTCTACGCATCGCTGCAGACGACGAATCAGGTGATCAAGATCGATTCGTCGGGAAAGGCCTTCGTGGTGGCCGGCAACGGGGCCGCGGGCAGCACGGGAGACGGAGGACCGGCGCGGTCGGCCACCTTGTATTCGCCGGCAGGCCTCGCGCTCGATTCGCAGGGGAGCCTGTACATCGCCGATTCCAAGAACAATCGCATACGGCGAGTGTCGGCCGACGGCGTCATCAGCACTTACGCGGGCACGGGGACCGGCGGTAACTCGGGCGACGGTGGGCTGGCGGTGAAGGCGAATCTCAAGACGCCGCTGGCCATCGCGTTCGACGCGAACGGAAACCTGCTGATTGCCGATAGCGGTAATTCGAACATACGGCTGGTGAAGCTGGATGGCACGATCACCACCATCGCCGGAACCGGCAAACGCGACTACGGCGGGGACGGAGGGCTTGCGAACGTAGCCGGGCTCGACACGCCGGCGGGATTGGCGGTGGATAGCTCGGGTAACTACTATATCTCCGACACCGGTAATCATTCGGTGCGAATCATCACAAGCGACGGCATGATCAACCGGTTCGCGGGTTATAACAAGGCCGGCTACGCAGGTGACGGGTCATTCGCGGAAAACGCCTATCTCAATACTCCGACCGGACTCACCTTCGACCGCGCGGGTTATCTCTACATTCTCGATTACGGCAACGACCGCATCCGGCGCGTATCGCCCGATGACAGGATCACCACCTACGCCGGCACCGGCACGCGCAACGCGGGCGGCGACGGCGGATTGGCGAAGAACGCCAGCATGAACGTTCAGGGCATCTGGGCCGACGCCCACAACGACCTGTTTCTGGCTGATGGGGCCAACAACCGCGTGCGCAAGATCACGGCCGCCGACGGCATCATCGATACGATCGCGGGCAACGGTCTGTCGTCCTATCTTCCTCGCGCGCTGGCCATTTCGGGGGATACCATATATTTCTCCGACGCCGACGCGCAACGGGTCAGGACGTTCAACGTGACGACCGGCGTGACGGGTCTGGCGGCCGGCGACGGCCAGGGCGCGTACGCGGGTGATGGCTCCGCGGCCGTCAACGCTAGCTTGCGTTCGCCGCGTGGAATCACCTTCGACAGCTCCGGACGCATGTACATCGCCGATTCGGCCAACCATCGCGTGCGGCGAATCAACACGGACGCGACGATCACCACAGTGGCGGGAACCGGTACAGCGGGCTCGGACGGCGACGGCGCCGCCGCCACGTCGGCGACGATTAACGAGCCGGCGGACGTGGCTGTGGATTCGTCGGGGAACCTCTACATCGCCGAACGTAGCGGCCAGCGCATACGGAAGGTGAATGGTTCGGGCGTGATTTCGACGGTGGCGGGCACCGGCACGCAGGGCGCACCCACCAGCGCGACCAATGCCACTGACCAACCGCTCAGCTTCCCGAGTGGCCTGCTGATGGAATCGTCCGGCTCGCTGCTGATTGCCGACACGGGCAACCATCGCATCCTGAGGTTGACCTCCTCGGGCTCCGTTGCCACGGTGGCGGGTACGGGAGTGGGGGGCTACAGCGGAGACGGCAAGGCCGCGACAGCGGCGCAGTTGAACAACCCCATGGGGATGGCGCTCGACGCCGCGGGCAACCTCTATATCGCCGACTCCGGCAACAACGCGGTCCGGCAGATCGGGACCGATGGCGTTGTGGCTACCGTGGCCGGCCTCACCGGTACGACCACCGCGGCGCGCACGGGCGGCTTCAACGGCGACGGGAGTCCGGCGACGGCCTACTCGCTGAACCAGCCGAACAGCGTGGTCCCCGGCGCCAACTGCAGCCTGTACATCGCCGATACCTCCAACAAACGCATACGTCGACTGCTGCTGGGAACCGACTACACGCTGAATACGAATCCGGCGGGGCTGCAACTACTGGTGGACGGCCAGGCGATGGCCACGCCGGCGGTGGTGAACTGGCTGGCGGGATCCACGCACCGGTTGGATGCGCCGACCTCGCTCAGCGCCAGTTCCGGCGTCAAGTACCTGGCGAGCGCCGGGCAGGACGTTTCGGTAAGCTGTGGCGCCGCGCGGGCCAGCGTGACGGTGTGGCTGAATGTGCAGTACCAGTTGACGGTGGTGGCGGACACGGGCGGTACGGTTTCCTCGCAAGGGGGCTGGCAGACTCCCGGAACCGCGCTGACGTTGACGGCGAGTGCGAATGCCGGGTATGCGTTCACGGGTTGGTCGGGCGATTGTAGCGGCGCGGGCGCCTGCCAGTTGACGATGGATAGCCCCAAGACGGTGCGCGCGCAGTTCACCGCCACGGGCGGAGGTCCGAAGCCGGCCGTCGCTACCGGCGGCGTGATCAGCGCCAGCGCGTTCGGAGCGTTGAAGACCATCGCGCCGGGTGGGTGGTTCGAGATCTACGGCGCGAACCTGTCGACGGTGACGGCGCAGTGGCAATCTTCCGATTTCAAGGGCGACACGGCGCCGCAGACCTTGCAGGGCGTGTCGGTGACGGTGGCCGGCAAGAACGCGTACGTATCTTACGTAAGCCCGGGCCAGATCAATGCCCAGGCGCCGGACGGCATCGGAACCGGCGCGGTGCAGGTGGTGGTGTCCAACTTGAACGGGTCGAGCGACCCGGTGACGGTTACAGCGGCGGACCGCGCAGCCGGGTTGTTGACGCCGTTCGGCAACGGATACCTGGCCGCGTTTCAGGGCGGGACCATCGTGGGAAGCCCCGGCTACACGGCCGTGAAACCGGGCGACGTGATCACGATTTATGGGACCGGCTTCGGGACGGTGACGCCGGCGGTTGCGCCCGGCCAGGTGGCGGCGGCGCTGAATACGCTGATGAACACCGTGGAAATCCGGGTTGGCGGCGTGGCGGCGGCGCTCAGCTATCAGGGGCTCAGCCCCGGGCTGGTGGGCCTGTATCAGTTTAATGCGACCGTTCCGCAGGTGGCCGACGGCGACCAGACGGTGACGTTCAGCACGGGAGGCGTGACGGCGTCGCAAACCGCGGTGCTGACCGTGAAGCGGTGAATCCAGACCGGCGCGGGCCTGAGTCACAATAGAGCCAATGGGGGTTCGACGAAACGGAGTCTCGCTCGCGTTCCGGTCGGCGTTGCTGCTGGCCTGCGCCGGCGCTATCGTAGCGAGCGCGCAACGCTCGAAGACGCAGGCCCACTCGGGGGCGGTGACATTCCATGGCGATGTCGCGCCGATTCTCGAGCGGCGATGCCAGGGCTGTCACGCCGACGGGTCGACGCCTTTGGCCACTTATAACGAGGTGAAGCCGAAGGCGGAGGCGATTGTCGAGGCCATCAAGTCTCGACGGATGCCGCCGTGGTTCGCCGACCCGAAGGTCGGCGAGTTCGCCAATGAACCGCGACTTTCGGCCGATGAAATCCGGGTCATCGAATCATGGCTCGCGGGCGGAACGCTGGCTGGCAAGGCGGGGATGTTGCGCCACGTACTGGCCTCGACTCCGGAGCCTCTGTCGCCGGACCTGGTGCTGACCGCCTCAAAGCCGTTGGCCATCGAGGCGAATAACGCGCTCGACTACCGGTACCTGATTCTGTCGCTTCCGTTCACCTTCGACCGTTGGATTCGCGCGGCCGAGATCCGGCCAAGCAATCGC
The DNA here is from genome assembly GCA_018268715.1 of Acidobacteriota bacterium. Taxonomy (GTDB): domain Bacteria; phylum Acidobacteriota; class Terriglobia; order Bryobacterales; family Bryobacteraceae; genus TMP-7. Next base: position 836,023 of record JAFDVZ010000002.1, read on the forward strand.
CGCGCCGTGCATCATGCGGTGTTGTACGTTCGCGATCCGCGATCGAAGTGGCTGCGGGAGCAGGCCGCCGGCGAGCCATACGCTCCCCGGGACGCCGAGGCGCTGGCGCGTGCACGAGCCGTCACCGACGAGGTGCTGGCCGTCTATGCTCCCGGCGCCGACGGGATGCTGTGCCCGGATGGCATGGCGAAACGGGTTCCCGCCGGATCGGATCTGGTGCTCCAGATCCACTACGCTCGATCAGCCGAGGCCACCGCCGATCAGCCGGAAGTGGGCCTGGCCATCGCGCCGGAGACTCCGAAGAAACGCGTAGTGACGCTGCCGTTTGCCAAGGGCGCCGCGGGCCGGCCTCTCACCACGCGGCCGTTGCTGGTGGACGCGCTGCTGGTGTCGCTGTTTCCGCGAACTTACCTCCCCGGCGTCGGAGCGGACTTCGACATCGTCGAGCCGGGAGGGATTTCCGAACCGGTGCTGAAGGTCGCGCCGAATACGATCGGGCTTCAACTCAACTACGCGTTCAAGTCGCCTCGTCCGATGTACAAGGGCGGCGCGTTGCGATGGACGCCCAGGCCGGCGGCGGGAGCGGCCGCCTCCGAGCCAGGTGACGACTCCGATGAATCGATGACCGGCTATTATGACATCGCCGTCGACCTGAACGTGTCCACCCAGCGCATTCTCGCCCAGCAGTGAACGCGCCCGCCGGCGCGGGTTATCTTGAGATGTGGCGAACTGGACTGGAATCGCCGGTGCGGCGCTGGGATTCGCCGTGATGCTGGGAGCTTTCGGCGCGCACGGCCTGCGCGGGAAGCTGGACGCCTATTCGATGGGCGTTTATGAGCGCGCGGTGTTGTATCACTTCATCCACGCGCTGGGCCTGTTGGTGGTGTCGGCTCTGCCGAAGCTGGGCGTGATCACCGAATCGGCGGGTACGTGGATCTGCGCGCTGCTGGCGGCGGGGATCGTGATATTTTCGGGCAGCCTGTACGTGCTCGCCATATCTGGAGTGAGGACGTTTGGCGCGATCACGCCGATCGGCGGACTGGCGTTCATCGCGGGGTGGTTGCTGCTTGCGTTGGCGGCGTTCCGCGGCGCGCGGTGATTCAAACGCCGATACAATGGCTGCATGTCACTCACAACGGTGGTCCGCCTGGCCGCCCTCGCGTGCCTGGGCGTGGCCGGCGCCGCCAGCATGGCCCGCGCTGAAGCCCGCGTATTCGAACTCCGCACCTACACCTGCGTCGACGGACGCCTGGACGCGCTAAAGAAGCGCTTCCGCGAACACACTATCAAACTGTTCGACAAACACGGCATGACCAGCATCGGATATTGGACGCCGCAGGACGGTCCCACCTCGAAGAACACGCTGATCTATATCCTGGCTCACCCCAGCCGTGAAGCCGCCAGGAAGAGTTGGGACGCTTTCCGCGCCGATCCGGAGTGGGTGAAGGTGAGGACCGCCTCGGAAGCCGACGGCAAGATCGTCGATCACGTGGACTCCGTCTTCATGGACGCTGCTGACTTCTCGCCGATGAAGTGAATTTCATGGCCCCGTCCTGGCCGATTTGTGGAACTTTCGAGGGAAAACCTCGTCAAATCGGGCAGGAGGGCGGGTCATGAGCAACGCGGCGGACCGGATTCAACTCTGTGAGGCGATCCTCGACCTCATCGAGCACAAGCGGCAGGAGACGGGCGACGAGACGCTCGGAGCATCGATCGAAAGGGCCGTGCTCGAAAGCCAGATCGGGGACCTGGAGCGCGAAATCCTCGACAATCCCGGCGCCTTCGAACCCTGGCTGGTTCGACGCCGGCGCGCCGAAGCCTGAGTCAGGCGCCCGTTTGACGGCGCACAGAGGCGTGCTTCGCCGATCCCCGATGGGCCGGAACGCTATCATGGATTCAGGCCTTCGCTTTGGTTAACCGATTAGTATTCGAGAACCTGCGCCACCGCCCTGTCCGCACGATGTTGAGCGCGGTCGCGGTGGGCGTACAGGTCACCATGGTGCTGACGCTGGTGGGAGTCAGCCGCGGGATGCTCGCCGACATGGCGAACCGTTCGCGGGGAGTGGGCGCGGAGATCGTCGTCCGCGCGCCCGGCAGCTCTCTCATCGGCTTCAGCGGGAACTTCTCCGACAAGTTCGTCGAGTTGTTGCGCACGCAGCCGCATGTGACGGCGGTGGCGGGCACGCTGGTGCAGCCTATCGGCGGCATCAACAGCATTACCGGCATCGATCTGAAGACGTTCAACGCCGTGAGCGGCGGCTTTCGCTTTCTCGAAGGGGGGCCCTTCCGCCAGCCGAACGATCTGATTGTCGACGACGTGTATGCTCGCGGCAACAGCACCCACGCGGGCGACATCATCACTCTTCCCAACGGGAAGTGGAGGGTGGTGGGCGTGGTGGAGTCGGGCAAACTGTCGCGCATGTTCGCCGATCTGACGGTGTTGCAGGATCTGTCGGCCAACAATGGCAAGATCACCACCGCCTTTCTGAAGCTGGACGATCCGGCCAACACGGCCTCCGTCATCGCGGAGCTTAAGAAGAAGCTGCCCGACAATCCCATCTACTCCACCGAGGAGCTGGTGTCGCTCATGTCGATCGACAGCATTCCGATGCTCAAGAACTTCATCTGGGTGGTGATCACGCTGGCCGTGCTGATCGGATTCCTGGTGGTGTTCCTGTCGATGTACACGGCGGTGCTCGAACGCACACGCGAAATCGGCATCCTGAAGGCGCTTGGCGCGACGCCCGCCTACGTGCTGGGGATCCTGCTGCGAGAGACTACGCTGCTTGCCGTCATCGGCTCCATCCTCGGCATCATTATGACCTACGGCACCAAGTTCCTGATCAACACTTTCGTGCCCAGCATGGCGCAGGTGATTGTGCCCGACTGGTGGCCAAGGGCTTCCGCCATCGCCATCGGCGCGGCGCTGCTCGGCGCGTTGTACCCCGGGTTGAAGGCGGCGCGGCAGGATGCGATCGAGGCGCTCGCCTATGACTGACGGCCCCATCATCGAAACGCGCGACCTCAAGAAGATCTACCGGGTGGGGGACGTGGACGTGGCGGCGCTGCGGGGCGTGAACCTGAGCGTCAAGCGCGGGGAATTCGTCTCCATCATCGGCCCCTCCGGGTCGGGAAAGTCGACGCTGTTCCATATTCTGGGCGGATTGACGCCGCCCACCTCGGGCAGCATCCACATCGACGGCCAGGACCTGCTGGCGATGTCGGAGGCGGGCCGGACGGCGCTGCGGAAGCGCACCGTCGGGTTCGTTTTCCAGAAATACAACCTATTGCCGACCCTCAGCGCGGCCGACAACATCGCCATCGCCCGGGATATCGCCGGCGTGCGCGGCGAGCCGGACGAGGCGTTCCAACAGATCCTGAGGCTGCTCGGCATCGACAAGCGGCTGCATCACAAGCCTCGGGCGCTGTCGGGCGGCGAGCAGCAGCGCGTCGCCATCGCCCGCGCGGTGGTGAATCATCCGGCCATACTTCTGGCCGATGAGCCGACCGGAAACCTGGACACAGGGAACTCCGACGCCGTGCTCAAGCTGCTCCGCGACCTCAACGAGCGTCTGGGGCAAACCATTCTGATGATTACACATAACCCGGAAGCGGCCGAGTACGGACATCGCATCATCCGCATGCGTGACGGCCGCGTGGTCGACGGATCCTCCGCCCCCTGATCTGTTCAAGCCCGAGCTGGCCGAGCCGATATGAATAGCAGGTTCGGCCATGATCCAACTGACACGCATAAACCATGTCTCGCTTGTACTGAACTCGGATCTGATCGAGCACATTGAAGCCACGCCCGATACGGTGATTAGCATGACCACCGGGCAGAAGTTCATGGTTCGGGAATCGGCCGGCGAGATCATCGAGAAGGTGATCGCCTTCCGACGCGCCATCTGCGAAGGGATCGCGCCTTGTCCCCTGGTGACCACGCAACGGCCTACCGCGGCGTCCGCCGGACCACCCGGGCTGCTGGAGCATTCCAGAAGCTGAACGACGGGGCGTGACGATGGCGAACTCAACAACCAACAACAAGAACAAGGCTGGCGCGAAGCCTGACGTCGCGACGCTTCTCGGCGTGGTGGTGGCCGTTAGCGGCATCATCGGGGGGCTGATTCTCGAGAAGGGCAAGATCGCGGACATTACGCAGCCCACCGCGGCGTTCATCGTGCTGGGCGGCACGTTTGGCGCGGTGCTGGTCAGCATGCCCATGAGCGTTGTCATGGGCGCCGTGAAGCGGCTGCAGAACGTGCTGTTCGAGAAATCGCAAGGGGCGGAGGTGTTGATCAACGAGATCATCGACTACGCCGCTAAGGCCCGCAAGAACGGGCTGGTGTCGCTCGAACAGGACGCCGATGTGATACCTGACCGTTTCATGAGGAAAGCGATCACGCTCGCCGTGGACGGCACCGACATTCTGGAGATCCGCAAGATGCTGGAGCTCGAAATCGAGCTGGTGGAACAGCGGGCGGACGCCGAGGCGAAGGTCTTTGAATCGGCTGGCGGTTTCGCGCCCACCATCGGAATCATCGGCGCGGTGATGGGACTCATCCAGGTGATGAAGGATCTGGGGAACCTGGAAGCCGTGGGACACGGCATCGCGGTGGCCTTCGTCGCCACCATTTACGGCGTTGGCTTGGCGAACATCTTCCTGCTGCCGTTCGCCACGAAGATCAAGTGCCGGGCGCAGCATGAACTGCAAATGAAGGAGCTGATCGTCGAGGGCGTGGTGGGCATCGTCGAGGGCTTGAATCCGAAGCTCATCCGGAGCAAGCTCGAGGCCTACGTGGAAGCCAGTCAGGGCAAGGCGCAAACCGCCAAGGGCGGCGCGATGAAGACCTCGGCGAAGCCTGTCGAGGCGTAAGGAGACCTTCGATTGGCCCGGAACAAGAAGCACGCCGCGCACGAGAACCACGAGCGCTGGCTCGTATCCTACGCCGATTTCATCACGCTGCTGTTCGCCTTTTTCGTGGTCATGTTCGCCACCGCGCAAAGCGACAAAGGCAAGGCGGCGCAGGTGTCGGAATCGGTGAAGAAGGCGCTCGAAAGCGGCAAGGTGAGCGCCATCGTCAACGAATTATTAGGCGGTTCGCCGCAAGATGTCGGCAAGGGCAACGCGCAGTTGAAGGGTCCCGGGGGAGCGCAAAAGGTCGAAGAGAAAAAGCGCCAGTTGGCGGAACTGCTGCCCTCCATGAAGGTGCTCAGCCAGGAGCTCAAGAAAGAGATCGACAGCGGCAAACTCGACGTCACCATGGAGCAGCGCGGCCTCACCATCAGTTTCAAGGAGGCGTCGCTGTTTGCCTCGGGCGACGACATGATTTCGGAGGACGCCTACCCGAGCGTGGCGAAGGTAGCCGCGGCGATCGACAAGCTGCCCAATCCGGTGCGCCTCGAAGGTCATACGGACGCCGTTCCCATCCACACGTCGCGCTTCCGCAGCAACTGGGAGTTGTCGGCGGCCCGCAGCATCGCCCTGCTCGAACTGCTGACCAAACGCTACGACATCCCTCGCGACAAGCTGTCCATCGGAGGGTACGCCGACACCGCACCGGTCGAATCGAACGACACCGCTGAAGGCCGCGCCAAGAATCGCCGCGTGGACATCATCATCCTGAACCAGAACGGCGCGATGGGCGAGCCGACCTCGCACCTCAACGCCCCGCCTCAGGCCTCTCGCGAGAAGCCGTCACCAGTTGCGCACTGACGCGCGTTCAGACGCGGTGGGTGTCGGCGCGCCAGTTCTGCACAGCCTTCTTGATGTCGTCCGGGCTCATGCCCTGATCCGCGGCGCGCCGCGCCAGTTCGACGAACTCGCCGTCGGAGGCGAAGCGTAGCGCGACGACCTGGCCCACGCTGAGCCGGGCGTCGAGCAGCTTTCCGGTGAGCGCGAAGCAGCGCAGGTTCTCCTCCGCGCGAATGGCTCGATCCTGGGCCTTCAAGGCGAAGATCCGGGCGAGGAACGCGGTCAGCGTCAGCCCCACGGTGAGCACGACAATCAGCGACGCGCTGTAGATGCGGTCGTGGTTGCCGAAGGAGTGGTAGAGGTTTACGCACGAACCGATCAGCGTCAACAGGAGGATCGGGCTCAGCACGTAGTGGAAGGCGGGGACGAACTGACGGTGATTGGCGTAGCTCTGTTCGGGCATGGGTAGAGACGATTGTACCCGAACGTCAGCGGCTCAGTACTGCCCACAGCAGATCCGGACGGGTGGAGAACACCGCGCGGGCTGAGCCGGGGACGGTCTTCCAGAGCCCGGCGTGGATCTCCGCGCTGAGTTGCGCCGACGACCAGCCTACGTATCCCGCGTACACGCGGAACCCGTCCGGCGACAGTCCTGTTTCGGCGAGCCGCACGATCACGGCGCTGTCCCCGGTCGTCAGAACGCCGTCCAGCAGCCTGGTGAGCCCGGCGCCGAGTTCGGCCCGCCGCACGAGAGCGTACGCTCCTATCGCCACCGGACCGCCCAGGAAGACCCGGTCCCGGAGGACGCGCTGGCTCCTGATCCGTGGAAACACCTTGCCGATTGGAACGTCGCTTGGACGGTTCAACCACAACCCAACGACGCCGTGTTCGTCCGACCGGATGACCAGCACCACCGACCTGGCGAAGTCCGGATCCGTGGATTTTTCCGTGGCGACAAGCATCTGGCCAGGCGTGACGAGGACCGCGGGAGGTGCGGCGAAGGCGGCCGCCGCGGCGAGAAGGAACAGGATGGGGCGGGACATTTCGAACTGGCGCCGGAGCCGTCCAGCCGGCCCCGGCGCCGTGGACTGCTACTTGCCAGTCGCGGAATTGCGAGCCTGGATGAACTGGTCGACGTTGCTCTTGTCGATCAAGGAAGCCCCGGTGTCGACGAAGGTCGGGATCGGGGAAAAGGAGTCCTGCGACCAGTCCTTGCCCGCCGGCAACGGATTGTGGTGCAGGTCATCGGCCAGCTTGATGCCCATGAATGCCATCGTGTAGGGCTTCTGGCCGATGGTGGCCGTGATCGTGCCCTTCTGAATGGCCTCGAGCGTACGCTGGTCGGTGTCCATGGCGACGATGATCTTGCCGGTCACATTCTTGCGCTCCAGCACTTCCGCCACCTCGGGACAGGCCACCGCCTCCAGGCAGACGTAGGCGTCGGCCTTGGCGCCCTTGTCGGCCAACTCCGTCGTCTTGTCGAAGGCGATGCGCGGATCGCCCTTCACGTCGATGGTGTCGGTGATCTTGATGCCCGGATACGCGTCGAAGGCGTCCTTGTACCCGTGCAGCCGCTCTTCCAGATTCGACTGGCCGGCGATCGTGAAAACCGCCACCGTTCCCTTGCCCTTCAACTTCTCGGCGACCACTTTGGCGCCCATCATTCCGGCCTTGTGATTGTCCGTGCCGACAAACATCAGGCGCTTCGAGCCGGCCGCGTCGGAATCGATCGCGATCACCGGCACGCCCTGCGCCGCGGCGGCGTCAATATCGCCCTTCAGCACCGTCGCGTCGGCCACCGACACCAGAATGCCCGCCGGCTTCTTGGCCAGCGCTTTTTGAAACTGTTCGCTTTCCGCCTTCGGATCGTAGGTGTCCGGTCCCACCATCTCCGCCTGAACTTTCATCTGGAGCGCCGCCTTGGTCAATCCGGCGCCGGCCTGCTGCCAGTATGGGAGCTTCACGTTCGTAGCCACGAGGAAATACTTCTCATCGGGCGCGTGCGCCGACCCTCCGCAGTTCAGTAGCGGAAAGATCAACGCCGCAACTAAGAGTGCGAGCAATAACCTACACATTTGGTTCTCCTGATGCGGAGTATATAACGTCAGCCGTTCTTGAAGCGACGCCGAAGTTGTGTTACCCGCACCGTCCCGCCGCGCGTCGCGGTCCTACTCCGGCGACCACGCCAGGCACATCAGCTCCACCGTGATATTGGTCTTCTTTGGGCGAACGTCGATCGACCCGAACTGTTCGTTCGACGAGTCCACCGCCATTTGAATGCCGGCCAGTTCGTTTTGTAATTCGCTGTTCAATTCGTCCATTTGCTGCTGGACCGCCGCCACCCCTTCGGCCGCGATACCCACGTCCTGCGACTCCCGGTAGGCGCGCGTTGCCGACCGCGCCGCGCTGGCCGCCCGGTTCAGATTCGTCGCCGACAGCGTCTTGCGGCCGAACAGCGCGCCCAGCACCGTCGCGCCCACCGACATGGCGGTGCTCATGGCCTGGGATCGCGCCTGCTCGCGCTCGCGCTGTTCCTGCTGCTGCGCCCGCAACAGCCGGTCCTGCAGGCGCGCCAGTTGCGGAGCGTACTTCTGCCGCAGCGCATCCGCCTGCCGGTCCCGCTCTTCACGAACCGACTGCTGGATGCGCAGCCGGAAGTCGCGCTCCGATTCGCCCGGCTTCGACACCTCGCCCGTGCTCGGGCTCTGGTAGAGCGTCAGCTTCGCGGTGCGGAACACCCAGGTCTGGTAGTTCTTCTGCCAGGCCGCGTAGTTGCGAGCCTTGGCGGCGGCGGGCGGGCAATCGGCGAACCCGGCGTCGTCCAACGGCTCCGCCTCGAGCTCCGAAGCCTCGATCTCCAGCACCGTCGCGGCGTCCCAATCCACCGGGACCGCCTCCGTGGTCACCGGCGTCACGGCCACCACGTCGCACACCAGGTCGACGCCGGTCTTCGGGTCGAGATAGTGCACCTGGGCCGCTCCCAGCACCATCGGCTTGTAGGTGACGGTCTTGCGGTCGCGCGCCGGGATGAAATGCTGCGTGACGTCGGGCGGCAACACGGGGCGAGCGCTGGCGGCCGCCACGGCCGGCTTCTCGACGGCCGGGGCAACTGCGGCGGCGGGCGTCGCGGGGGCCGTCTGGCCCAGTTTCCTGATCTCCGCCTTGGTGAGCGGGCCCCGCAGGTACGACAGCGTCCACCGGCTTTGGAACACCTCCGGCCCGTCGTCGTGCACATTGTTCATCAGGAACACGCGGCTGCCCAGCCCGGCCAGGATCTGGTCCATGCGTCCGCGGTCGAACTTCGCTCCGGTGCTGCCCGCCGCGCCCTCCAGCCCGTCGAGCAGTCGCATCTTGTCCCGCTCGGTCTGCAACCGGCCGATGAACCACGTGCCTGTGTTGGCCAGTCCTTTGTAATCGAGATCGACGGGATTCTGCGTGGCCAGCACCACGCCCAGCCCAAAGGCGCGCGCCTGCTTGAGCAAGGTCAGCAGCGGCTGCTTCGACGGCGGATTCGCAACCGGCGGGAAGTAGCCGAAGATCTCATCCATATATAGGAGCGCCCGCAGGCTGGTGGTCCCCGGCTGCGTGCGGATCCATCCGAGCACCTGGTTGAGCAGCAGCGACACGAAGAACATGCGTTCGCTGTCGCTCAGGTGCGCGATGGAGAAGATGGCGACCCTGGGCTTCCCCGACGGGGTGTGCAGCAAGTCTCCGATGTCGAGCGGCTCGCCCTCCATCCACGATTCGAATCCGGGCGACGCCAGCAGGTTGTTGATCTGCATCGCCAGGCTGAAACGCTCCTTGCCCGGGTAGAACGATTCGAGGTCCATCACGCCGACCTTGGTGAATCCGGGCGCCTGGATCTGCTGAATGATGGCCGCCAGATCCAGGTCCTTACCATCGCGCCAGCCCTTGTCGAGGATCGTCGAGACCAGGATGTGTTCCCGGCTCTGCACCGGATCCGCGTCGACGCCCGCCAGCGACAACAGGCTGCTGGCGGTGACGGCCACCCTTTCGCGCATCGCCTCGCGATCGTCGAGCACCGCTTCCGGAGGCGCCGCGAAACTCCGCAGCACCGACACCTGCCGGCCCGCAGAACTGGCCGGCGTGTAGACGGAAAATTCCGCCGCCTCGCGGAGCCGCTGTATGCGCGCGCCGTCTTCGTCCCAACTCGCCAGGCCCTTGGCCCATTGCGCGGCCTGTTGTTCGGCGAACTGCTCGGGCGTCAGTCCGCGGTTGCGCGCCTCGTCCGGATTCACCCAGGGCAGGAAACTCTCGGCCTTCAGGTCCGGGAAGGTGAGCATCAGGTTCGCCAGGTCGCCCTTGGGATCGATGAGGATCGCGGGTATGCCGTCGATGGCCGCCTCCTCGATCAATCCAATGCACAGGCCGGTCTTGCCGCTGCCCGTCATGCCGACGCACACGGCGTGGGTCAGCAGGTCGCTCGAAGGGTAAAGCAGAAGGTCGGGCTTGGGCGCGCGCGCGTCGATGTCGTATTGGCGTCCGAGGTAGAAGACGCCGAGCTTCTCGTAATCCTGCATGGGTGTCTCTATCGGTTGTAACAGGGTTTCAGGGTGGCTGCCCAGTCCCGAATTAGGCTTACGGCTTCACGATGGACGACGTCGTGGCCGATCAGCGGCATCTTCTTCTCCGGGTCCATCGTCGCCATTCGATCGGCGATCGCGCCTCCCTGGCAGCCGTCCGGGTCGGGGTCGGAGGCTCTGAGCAGCACGCCGTTGCGCGCCGCCTTCGTGCCGGGCCGGTGGCAGGAGGCGCAGTTCACGTCGAGATACTCGCGTGCGCGCTCGCCGACGCTGCCGGACGCCGGATCGTCCCACGCCGGAGCTTTCGGCGGCGCGGCCGGAACGCCGGTCAGGTAACCCATCGCCGACCATCGCGCCAGTTGATCGCCACGGTTGAGATTGCGCGCCGTGGGACCCAACGGAACGGCCCCCGCCGTCCCGCCATCGTGACAGGCGCTGCACTGGTTACCGTTCGGCATTACATAATTGAAGGTCTCGGTCTTGCCTTCCGCGACCAGACGCGTCACCACGGCGGGTCTGGGCGCGACGTCCAGCCGAGCGTCGGTCTGCTCCTGGTTCCACACATATTCGAGCGCCGCCCAACCGCTGGCGCGGCGCACGATGATCCTCGTTTCCACCAGGCGAGGCGCTCCATCGCGCCGAATGAAGGAAAACGTTTTGGTGAGAATGGTCCCGACCGGGTATTCGAACGCGCCCTCGGCCCGATAGGCGGCCGCCTGGCCGTGCGGCATCCAGACGGTGCGTGACTTGTCCGCGTAGTCGGAAAACAGCGTGGTGTTCAGCTCGTAGGGAACGACTCCGGGGGCGGGGCTAAGGCGGCCCGCGTCGACGGTGAAAAGGCCCCATTCGGAAAGCCGGTCGGGGTTCGATCCGTCCAGGTGGGGATCGACTCCGCGGGATGCGCCGCATCCGGCCAACAGCAGCAGAGCGGCAAGCGGCGTAATGGCGCGCCAGTTAGTCATCGCGTCCTTGGTGGGACGCGCATCGGCGCCCCGCTACTTATTCTTGCAGCCTGGGTCCGGTCGCCGGGGATGGCTCCTGCCGGCGTCCGACATGCTCCACCGCGACGCGGGTCATGCGCGCGAAGTATTCGTTGCGGCAGGACTGAGAGCAGAACCGCAGCCAGCGCAGGCGGGCCAGCCAGCGGACCGTCCGATCGCAATACAGGCAACGTCGTCTCGGTTCCATCTGCCGGACATATCGGCGGAAGCGGCCGCATCTTGAACCCTGCTGTGGTATAAACAAATCGGTTCAAGACCGAGACATCGGTTATTATCGGGAGGCTCCCTATGTTCGGCGAAAACAATCCAGAAGCATTGATCGTGGGCGCGGGACCGGTTGGGCAATTCGCGGCGCTCGCACTCGCCCGTCGCGGCGTTCGCGTGCGCGTGGTCGACCGCGGGCTGTGGCCCTGCGCGCAGAGCTACGCGCTGGCGCTTCATCCGAAGTCGATGAAGCTTCTCGCCGGCCTCGGCCTTCGCGACGCCGTACTCTCCAGCGCGACGATGGTCGACTCGATCGGTCTGTACGATGCGAAAACCCGGCGCGCGTCGCTGCCGGTGGCCGATGGCGCGGGCGATGGAGTGGCCGTGATGCGGCAGGACGTTCTGGAAGGGGTGCTCGAGCAGGCTCTCGAGGCCGAGGGCGTCGAGATCGAGTGGCGCAATGAAGTATCGCGGATCGCTCCCGGCCCGTCGAGCGTCGGCGTCACCATCGACAAGTTCACCAAGGAATCGCGCGGCTACGTGATCGCGCACACCGAATGGGTGATCTCGAAGTCGACGGAAATCGAGACGCCGTTCGTCATCGGGGCCGATGGGTACAACTCGCGGGTTCGCCGCGCATCGAAGCTCGACTTCCAGGAGGTCGGGCCGGCGCAGTACTTCGCCGTGTTCGAGTTCAAGACGGACGCCGATGTGAATCGCGAGATGCGCATTGTGTTCGGCGAGAATACGACGGACGTCGTCTGGCCGCTGCCCAACGGCGCCTGCCGGTGGAGCTTTGAGATCCCCGGCTATCACGACGAGAATCTCGAAGGGCTGCAGAAGGGGTTACTCGCCGCCGGGTTCGACTTCCCGAGCGAACGTTCCAAGGAGCGGCTGTTCGTCAGCCAGGGAGCGGATTCGCCACTACTGGAGGAGAGCAGCTTCCGGGCCATGATCGCCCAGCGCGCGCCGTGGTTCACCGGTCAGGTCGGCGAGATCGTGTGGAAGTCCATCGTGCGCTTCGAGCGCCGCCTGACGAGCGCCTTCGGCGATGGCCGTCTGTGGCTGGCGGGCGACGCTGCGCACCTCACCGGACCCGTCGGCATCCAGAGCATGAACCTGGGCTTGGCGGAAGCCGATGAACTCGCCGCGGCCATCGCGGGCGTGATCCGGAAGGGCGAACCGGCCGCCAGTCTGGAGGCTTACAACCAGAAGTGGTTGGGGGTGTGGCGGCAGCTCCACAACCTGGCGGGCGGCGTCCAGGCGAGCGCGGGGGCGGATCCCTGGCTTGCCGCGCACGCATCGACGCTGACATCGTGCCTGCCGGCCTACGGCGAGGATCTGGGGGCCTTGGCGGGTAAGTTGGGACTGACGCTCGCGCGCGCTGCGGGGGCTTAGTTCGACATTCCGCGGACGTCCTGAAATGCGAACAGGGAGCCCGAAGGCTCCCTGTTCGGTTGACTGGGTGAATCCGGGCGGTTAGAAGGTGAACTTCGCCGACAACTGGATGTTCCGAGGGTTGCTCGAGAACACATAGTCCGGATGGTAGAACGACGTCGTCGACGGATTCAGGAAGTTCGTGACGCTCGTGCTGGTGTAGCCGATGCCCGCCACGTCGTTGATCCGCGACCCGGTGTACTGCGGGTGGTTGAGGAAATTGTAGAACCGGGCGCCGAATTCCAGCTTCCAGCTCTCCTTTAACACGTTGAACCGCTTGAGCAGGCTGAAGTCCACGTTGTCGATGGGCATCAGGTGCATCGTGTTGCGGCCGCCCGTCGACAGAGCGCCTTTTTGCGCCTGGATGTAACGGGCGTTCGGGTTGTTGGCCAGATAGGCGACCACTAAACCCTTGCTGTTCTTGAGCGAGGTGACGCCGGTTCCGACGTTCACCGTGCCGGCCGGGTTGATGATGGCCCGGTCGCCGGCGCTGTCGCCGTTCAGGTTGGCGTCGACAACGCTGAGCACCGTGGCGAGCGTGCCGGTCTCATAGGTGAAGATCGGCGCGAACTCCCAGTTGCCCACCAGGTTCTTCATGAACCAGTTCGGGCTGGTCTTGAAGTACGGCAGATCGTAGATGATCGCCATGGTGAACCGGTTGCGGTGGTCGAGCGCGGAGCTTGAACGTTCCGCGTTCAGGTTCTGGAAGTCCTGCACGCGGCGCGGGCTGGTGACGGTGCTGAACACTTCAGCCGTCGAATTATCGACGTTGTGGCTGAACGTGTACGAACCGACGAACTGAAGCCCGTTGGTAAAGCGGCGGTTCACCTGCATCGCCAGCCCGTGATACGTCGAAGCGCCCATCGGCATGAAGCCGACGATGTTGGACTTAAAGCCGGCGTTCAGATACTGCGACAGGAACCGGCCCTGTCCCGAACCGGGCGTGTTGTAGGCGTTGTTGAGAGCGGTGAGGTTGCTGGTCAGACCGTCCAGGGTGGCCTGCGACGGCATGCTCAGGTACACCGGCAACGCGTTGGACGGGTTGACGACGGAACCGACGTTGATGCGGTCCTGAATCGGCAACTGGAGACCACGGGTTCCCAGGTAGCGGATTTCCACCGTGTAGTTCTCGCGGAACACGTGCTGTGCGCCCAGGTTCCACTGAATCGACTTCGGCAACTTCTGGTCCGGAATGAAACCGCCGGTTGAAGCGCGGGCGTCGGCCTGGCTCAAAGTCCCGGAGGAGGCGCTGTTCGGGATGCCGCCCTTGGCGAGGAAGCTTCCGCCCGGATTGCCGCCCACGTCCACCGTCTGCTGGAACTGCGGCGGCATGGACAGGATTCCGAGGTTGTCGAACAGCTTGTCGTAGTTCATGCCGAATCCGGCGCGAATCGAAGTGCTGCCACTCTTGCCAGGCGACCACGCCACGCCGATGCGGGGCTGGAAGGCCGTGTTCTGGATCTGCGGCTGGCCGAACGTGATCAGGCCGGGAACGTTCGAGATGGCGTTGACGGTCTGGAGCCGTTCGCCATAAGGGATCGTGGTCCGTTCATAGCGCAGGCCCAGGTTCAAGGTCCAGTTGTGGCGGACCTTCCACGAGTCGTTCACGTAGCCGCCGAACAGGATCTGGTCGCCGTAGTAGATGAAGTTGCCCGTGGTGCGTTCCGCGAAGTAGGGAATCGTGTCGGTCAGGTAGGCCTCGAGAGTGTCCCACTCGTAATCGCCACGGCCGCGCTGCGTGAAGCTCTGCGGGCTGATGTACTTCCGCAGGTCGGCGCCGAAGCTCAGGTTGTGGGCGCCCTTGATCCAGGAAACGTTGTCCGTCAGTTGGTACAGGTTCTGGATGGTCTCCTGGGGAGCGTTCGGATCGGGCCCGATGTTGATGCCCAATTCATCGACGGTAAGGTTCGGGAAAGCATCCAGGCCGGGGAACGTCTGGTTGCCGACGTTGTAGACCTGCGAGGTGCGATTGAAGCCCAAACGGAACTCGTTGGTGATCGACGGCGAGAAGTTGTGGAATTCGGTCAACGTCGCCGCGTAGGTCGGGAACGTCAGGGGCACCCAGAAGGTCGGCAACTGGCCGCTGGTGTCCGTGCCGCTGTAGTTGTTCCGGATGTAACGTCCGCGCAGGCTATCCTTGGTGCCCAGGTTGTAGTCAACCGACAGCACATAGGAGTAGCTGTTCGAGTAGTTCGGCGCGAGGAACGAATATTGGCCCAGCGGAATCGTCTTGCCGCCCACCACCGGATATTCGCCGTTCGGGGTGATCGCCGGATCGACGGCCGTGTTCTGAGGCGGCAGATACTGCTGGAGGATCTTCAGGTTGTTCGCGCTGATGCCGGGAATGCTCGCAAGCGCGGTGTAGCCGGCCTGCGTGGGAGCGAAAATCTGCCCGCCGCTGCCCGCCGAGCCAACCGGATTGTACTCATAGTCAAAGAAGAAGAACAATTTGTTCTTCAGGATCGGGCCGCCGATGTAGCCGCCAAAGCGGTTGTTGTCGTAGCGCGGGTGCGCATCGACGCCCTGGACGATCGCCAACTGGTCGGCGGCGTTCAGGTTCCGGTTGAACAGATACTCGTACGCGGCGCCGTGGAACTCGTTGGTTCCGCTCTTGAGGACCTGGTTGAACTGGCCGCCCGAGGAACCGCCGTACTGCGCTGAAAACTGGTTTTGCAGGATCGCGAACTCCGCCACGGCGTCGTTCGGAATCGTGGCCATGGGGCCGGTGACGCTCTTGCTGTTGTTGTCGATGCCCTCGACGGTGAAGTTGTTGTTGCGGGGACGCTGGCCGCCCACCGACGGACCGGTGCCGGCTCCAACCGCGCCGCTCGTCGAAACACCGGCGCTGTACAGCGCAAGGTTCAGCACGCCCGAGCCGGAGCTGGTGATCGGCAGGTCAGCCAACTGCTTCGATTCAAAGGTGGTTCCGACCGTTGCGGTGGTCGTGTCAATCGAGACGGTTGCGCCCGTCACCTCAACCACGGTCTTCGATTCGCCGACTTGCAGCGTAACGTTCGCGGTCAGCGTTGAATTCAACTTGACGGCCAGGCTTCGAACCTGCGATCCGTTGAATCCCTGCGCCGAGACCTGTAGGTCGTAGACGCCGACAAGCAGATTCGGGACGCGGTATTGTCCGGTCGAGGATGTGGTGACCGTCGTCTCGATTCCAGTGCCAGTGTTCTTCGCGACAACGGTCGCGTTTGGAATTGCGGCTCCAGTGGTGTCGTAGACCGTTCCCACCAGCTCACCGCTGACCGACTGCGCGAGAGCAAGAATCGGACAGGCGAGCAAGCATAACACGAGGGCGATCGCCCGCGTGCTGCGGAATAAGTGATACATCGAACCTCCATTCGTGCGCTCGGTTGAGCGCTCGTTTCTTCTCGCACGTTCCGGGACAGAATTCGTTTTGGGGGACCTCAGGGCGCCGCCCGCACCTGTCCTCAGCGAGATGATCATTTTGTCTGATGAACCAGACTGCTCAGTTGATAGAGCAACCCAAGTACCATATCCGGTTGGGAGCTAACATGGTAATAGATCAATCAGTTATATCCAAAGATAGATTCTGGAATCCAGAATCGTGGATAACAATCTCGTTTCTGGTAGTGGCTCTGGGGCGGGAGGGGATAGCTCCACTGGCGTGTGGGTCTATTCGGCCGGTCGCGCGGCTTTCGCCGCCCGAAATAAAAAAAGGCGCCTGGAAACCCAGGCGCCACGAGATTCGTAAGGGCGCCCCAACGGACGCCCCGCGAGACTAGAACGTAAACGAAAGCTGCAGACGGCAGGACCGCGGGCCCTGGAATCCGCTCGCCTGCCCGTACATCGGGCTGGTCCGCAGACCCTGAGCCGTCATCAAAGACTTCGTATTGAAGCCCTTGAAGATGTCCGCATCGTTGGCGAACTGGAGCTGGCCGTCGTCCGGATGCAGCAGCACCGAATTGATGTTGGTCACCGTGCTGCTGTTCAGCAGGTTGAACACCGTGAACTCGAACCGCACCCGCATGTTCTCCTTCGCCTTGAACGGCGCAAAGTCATGCATCAGGTTCAGGTCGAGGTTGGCGAACGTCGGCGTGCGGCCCATGTCGCCGCGATCATACGGGTACACCGGCGTCGAGCTGATCGCATTGATTTCCGTCGTGATCGGGGCGCCGGAGTACAGCGCGAAGTTCGGCGACAGCGTCGTCCAGCCCACCTTGCTCTTCTGCGTATAGCCGCCGAAGAACTTGAAGGTGTTCGGACGGTCGGTGGCCAGCGGACCGGTCGCCATCTTGCCCTTTTCGTCGTAGCCGAGCCAAGGCAGGTCGTAATAGCGGTTCACGTTCGGGCTGGTGCGTCCGTTTTCGTCTGAACTGGCCAGGCCGGAGTAGTTGCCGCGCTGATTGGCGTAGGTGTAGCTGGCGGCGAACTGGTACTTCGAGGAGAACCGCTTGTCGAGACGGAACTCGACGGCGTCGTAATCGCGGACCGCCTTGGGAGTGGTCGGGAATCCGGCGTCCCAGGTCTTGGGATCCGCCGTCAGGCCGAAGCCGGGGTTCGCGATGTAGTAGATTTCGCCTTCCGGTCCCAGCGTGCCGACGTCTTCAATCGTCCGGATGAGCCGGCGGTTGGTGTAGCGCAAGGACGCCACCAGCGTCGAGCTCAGGCTGTAGTCGTAACCGATGTCCAGCATCTGCTGCTTCATCGGCTTCAACTTCGGATCCACCGTGCTGTCGTTGGGATCGTTGGACGGGATGCGCCAGTTCACCGCTTCATACAGCGGGTCGGGATAGTTGCCCACCCAGTGTCCGCCGCCGTCCAGCTTGTAGCCCTGGTTGGTCGCCATGCGGGTCGGATCGTTCAACGGGAAGTAGTACGTCCAATAGACGTCGCCGCCGAAGCTGCCGCGCGGCATCTCGTACTTCATCACGTCGTAGAAGAAGCCCCACGACGCGTAGATGCGCATCTTGCCGTCGCCCTTGGGGTCGAAGGCGCCGCCAATACGCGGCGAGATCTTGCTGCCAAACCCGAATTCGATCGGAGGCGCCGCCGCGGTTCCAACCTTCGAGAAACTCGGCAGGAACTCGCGCTCGGTGCGCAGGCCGAGGTTCAGGGTTAGCCGGCGATTGACGCGCCACGCATCCTGGAAGAAGATGCCCTGGTTGTCGCTCGAAGCGTCGCCCGAGGTCCCGTACGTGTAATACCGGTAGTAGCCGTAGGTTCCGCGCTGGCGGCCCGAGCATTGGCTGGTGACGCACGAATAGCTGGTGTTCCAGTAGTAGCGGAAGTAGCCGTTCGGATAGCTCAACGCCACCGTGGAGTTCGACAGACGGTTGGTCTGCCAGCCGCCCTTGATGCTGTGCTGGCCGAACCAGTTCACCATGTACGACGCGTCCGCGTTCAGGTTGACGCGCTTATAGATATTGAACTGCGTGTTGCCGTCCGAGGAGGACCCGGTAACAAAACCCGCCGCGCTTCGCTTCAGGCTGGCCGGCAGGTCCGGATACAGCGTGGAGTTGGCCGAGCTGTAGACCGCGGTCACCGTCGACGGCGCGTACACGTTGTTGTAATTGAAGTAGTTGTACCCGCCGCGGAAGCTCACGATCAGCTTCGTGGTGGCCAGATAGTCCACCTGGCCCGACAGGATCTGTCCGGCCGTGTATTCGCCGCGCTGATTCCAAGGCACCGTCGGACTGTCCGTGCCCTGCTGCGCCGGCAGAATGCCCATCGACTTGCGGGGATTGAACACCCAGCTCACGTTCATGCGCACCTTGCTGAAAGGTACGTAGTCAACCTTGTTCGCCAGGTACTGCTGGGTGACGGTGTTGGTGAACGGCATGGTCTGGTTGTTCGAAAGGAACGTGACCGAGCGGTTCGTGGTCGTCTTGGTCGGCATGTAGCCGGAGAAGAAGAACACCTTGTTCTTGATGAGCGGTCCACCCAGGCTGAAGATCGGGTTCCAGGTCGAATACGGATCGAGCGTGTTCTGGAAGTACCGCGCCTTCAGCCGGGTGGCGTCGTTCGGGTCCATTTCGAGCGTCGGGCGCGGCCGCGCCTGCATCGCATCGTTCCAGAAATAGAAGCCGGCCTCGCCGTGGAACTCGTTGGATCCGCTGCGGACCACCGCGTTCACCACGCCGCCCATGGCGCCGCCGTACTGCGCTTCCATAACGCCGTTCTTTACCTGAACCTGCTGAATCATCTCCACCGGCACCTTGTTCTGATCGCTCAGAACGCCGGTCTGGATGTTGGTGACTTCCATGCCGTCCAGATAGTAGGTGTTCTCGGAGCCCGACGCGCCGTCCACCTGGTAGCCGCCCGCCTTGCTTTCATTGCGCGCGCCAGGAGCAATACTGATGAGATCGTAAAAACTGCGGCCTTTCGGAATCAGGTCGAAGAACGTCTTGTCGACCGTGACCGCGGAAGAACTGGATTGCGTGTCGACCATCACGGATTCGGCCGAGACCACCACGCTTTCACTCACCTGGCCCACTTCAAGCCGGATGTCGATCGTGGTCGCCTTGCCAAGCACCACCGCCAGGTTGGCGGCCTTGGCGTTGCGGAATCCCGACGCCGTTGCGGACAGAGTATAGCCCGTTCCGGGCGGGATTTGAGCAAACACAAAAGCGCCTGAAGCGTCCGTGGTGGCGGCGTAAGGCTGTGGGATCACAGCGCCGGACAATTCCACGCGGGCTCCAGGAACCGCCGCGCCCGACGGATCGGAGACGACGCCGCGGAGACTACCATATGTTTCCTGAGCGAATGCGGATCCGCACAGAAGAGCCAGGAGCAGCAACCCAGCCGCCAGATGGCGGCCGATGCTCCCATGCTGTTGGTTGAACTTTGGAAGCAACATTTTTCCCTTTCTTTCGATTTGAGGTCCAAATCGCAACCCCTACATCGGGACTGCGAGTCACCGGCGACCGTGGTTTTTGGAGCCGACCGGGCTCGCAAGGCCAAATGTGCGCGCGAGACAACACCTAGACATTCCCGGGATCAGCAGGCTGATCGAGAAACAGGTAATAAGCAAACCGGCGAAACCGGGAAGACAATGGAGAGTCCGATTGCATTCCAGCAAACTGAGTCAGTTGCGGCGTGGCACTGCCGGAATTGTGGACCCGATAACGTACATGGTAAGGACTTAGCGCCTAACTTTACAAGCGTCTTACACGCGAATACGAACCCCCGGGACTAATCCCCAAGCCCTCAGCGGTCTAGTCCGATGCCCCGTATTTGCTCCACTTCAGGAGCGTTTCTGCCCGATTCTCGCCTCCCGGCGCCGTTTCTAATCCGTTCGGATTCACCCTCGTCTGTCCCATTGGACAACGAGATAGGCCAAAGGATAATCACCTCGTATCGTCGGAGCTATCGATATACTTGATCGCTTGCCCCCGGTAATACTTCTATGAAGACCTGAAGATGCGAAATGCATGTCACAAGGGTCGCGCGCGCCGTGGTAACCAGATAACCTCATCCAGGATTGGCCCGGGTATATGATGTCTCGACAGGGAGTGAACTCATGACCCAACTGACGCGGCGCGGCTTCTCCGCCGCGGCCATCGCGGCCGCCTTCGGCTCGCGCGTGCACGCGAAGTCTATCGACCCGCTCTCGCCGGGCATCAAGATCTCGATGCAGGTGGACGAGAAGGTCGCCGATGAAGACCTGGTCTGGATCAAGCAAATGGGCGTGGACTACCTGAATGTCCAGTCCGGCAAGGGACGCGCCACGCTCGACAACTTTCTCGCCATCAAGAAGCGCGCCGAGGCCGCCGGACTGAAGGTCTGGAACATCTCGAACAACGACAACCGCAACATTGAGGAGATCACCCTCAATCTGCCCGGCCGCGACGAGAAGATCGCCTGGCTCAAGCAATACATTCGTGACACCGGAAAGGCGGGCATCGGCTACATCACCTACGCCCACATGGCCAACGGCATCTGGTCGAGCAAGGCCGAAACCACCCGCGCCGGCGGCGAAGCCCGCGCCTATCATCTTTCAAACGCCAAGGGCTACTGGAACGGCAAGACCTACGAAGGCCCGCTCACCCACGGCCGCCGGTATTCGAAGGAAGAGCTCTGGGACAACTACACCTACTTCATCCGCCAGATCGCCCCGGTGGCGGAGGAGGCGGGCGTGCGCATCGGCATCCATCCCGACGACCCGCCGCAGCCCGAACTCGGCGGCATCCCTCGCCAGATCTTCGGAACCTTCGACGGCTACGTGAAAGCCCTTGAGATCGCCAACTCTCCGGCCATCGGCGTATGTCTGTGTTGCGGCACCTGGATGGAAGGCGGCAAGCACACCGGCAAGGACGTCTTCGCCGCCGCCCGCGAATTCGCCAGGATGGGCAAGCTGTGGAAAATCCACTTCCGCAACGTGACCTCACCCATTCCCGACTTCGTCGAAACCTACATTGACAACGGCTACACCGACATGTGGAAGTTGATGCGGACGCTGGTGGATGTGGACTTCCGGGGCAATCTGATCGCCGACCACGTACCCGCCATGTCCGGCGGCCGCCACTCGTCGTGGTCCTACAGCATGGGCTACATCCGCGCCCTGTACAACGCCGCGCTCGAGGAAAAGAAGCGAGGCTGAGGGACGCGCAAAAGCGGAAACCCCGCTGGCGTTGGACCAGCGGGGTCTCGATTACTGTCGCGGGAGCCGAGGATGAAGGCCGCTCAAAGTGCGGGCGGCTTCTCGAAGCCTATGCCTGCTTCTTTTCGTCGACGCTTTCATCACCCTTCAAGGATGTCTTGAAGTTGCGAATGCCTTCGCCCAAACCCTTCGCTAACTCGGGAATCTTCTTTCCGCCGAAAAGCAGAACAGCGACGATCAAGATAACCAGCAGTTCGGGCAGGCCAATAGACCTCAACATGCGGCCTCCTTCCGAGAAACCTACTTCTTCATTGTATGGGCCGGAATTCCACAGCGCAAGCTAAACGATCGCCCCGCCCCCAGCCGTTCGGACGCGCGCCCGCCCCGCCGCTCCGCGACCGGAGTGGCGGTGCTATGCTGATTGCGGTACGTGTACAGCCGGCATCATCGCAAGGTCAGAGTCCTATTCGCTCTCTCCGACGTATTGCTGACGGCGCTCGCGTTTGAAGCCGCCTACCAGACCCGCGTGTACTTCGGTCCGCGCCTTGGTCTGGCGCACGAATTCTACATTGTCGTCCCGGTGAAGGCCCTCCTGCTGGGGTGGTCGGTGCTGGTGTTTGTCGCCTTCGGACACTGGTTTCACCTGTACGAGCGGCTCGACTCCGCGCACACGCGCGTGATCCTGCGCGATACGCTGCGGCAGTGCGCCACGGGGATGGCGGCCGTCATCCTGTTCCAGTACATATTGCGGCTCGACATCAGCCGCCCCTTCATCGGACTCTTCACGGCCTACGTCTACCTGATGCTCGCGCTGTTCCGGATCAAGGCCGGCTCGTTGATTGGCGTCGTCCGCCGCGAATTCGGGCAGCCCCACTACGTCATGGTGGTGGGTCTTGGCGACCGCGCCCGTTCCCTCGCCCGCGCGCTCGAGGCCTCCTCCCAGTACGGCGTCCGCCTGGTGGGATTTCTCGCCGATCAGCCCGGCGCCCCGCCCTCGGTCGCCCTCGACCGCGAGTACCCCGTGCACCCCGTGGCGTCGCTTGCGGAGCTCGTGCGCCGCCAGGTGATCGACGAAATCCTGGTGGCCGTCGAAGCCCGCATGCTGCCCGAACTCGAAGAAGCCTTCCTGTTCTGCGACGAGGAGGGCGTGCGCGTCCGCGTGGCGGTCGATTTCTTCCCGCACGTCAACAGCACCGTCTACCTCGACCATTTCGCCAACTCCCCCCTGCTCACCTTCGCCGCCGCCCCGCACGACGAAATGCGCCTGGTGCTGAAGCGCTTCATCGACATCCTGGTGGCGGCCGCGGCGCTGGCCGTCTCGGCCCCGTTCATGATCCTGGTTTCGGCGCTGATCCGCCTCACCTCGCCCGGACCCGCCATCTTCCGCCAGGTCCGCTGCGGGTTGAACGGCCGCCGCTTCGAGTTCTACAAATTCCGCTCCATGTGCGAAAACGCCGAAGAGCTGAAGGCGGCCGTGGCGCACCTGAACGAAAAGACGCTCGCCTTCAAGATCCCCAACGACCCGCGCCTCACCCCGGTCGGACGCTGGCTGCGTAAATTCTCGGTGGATGAATGGCCCCAACTGTGGAACGTCCTCAAGGGCGACATGTCCCTGGTGGGTCCCCGCCCCGCCATCCCCGAAGAAGTGGAACAATACAAACGGTGGCAAAGAAGGAGGCTCCGTATGCGTCCTGGACTCACCTGCCTGTGGGCGATCTCGGGCCGCGACCGCCTCGACTTCGAAACCTGGATGAAGCTCGACATGCAGTACATCGACAACTGGTCTCTCGCCCTCGACTGGAAGATCATTCTTCAAACCGTGCCGAGAGTTCTGACCGGTCGAGGAGCCCATTGACGGAGAGCCACCCACTGATAGGAGCCAACTGATATGCACCTGATTCCCAGTCAGGAAGACGTCATCGAAGCCCTGACCACGACCGGAGCCCTGCGCAAGGGCCATTACGAATACTCCAACGGCCTGCACGCCAACGAGTATCTGCAGCCGGCCCTGGCCCTCCGGCAATACCAGACCGCTCGCATGCTCGGCGTCGGCCTCAGCCGCAAGCTCCGGGCGAATCCGGAAATTCGCGCCATCATTCCGCAGCTCAGCATCGTGGCGCCCGCCACCGCCGGCCTGCCCGTGGCTTACGCCATCTGCGAGGCCCTTCGCGCACACCAGGTCTATTGGGCCGAAAAGAACAACGACAGCGACGGCCTCCACTTCCGCCAGTACGTCGAGGTGAAGCGCGGCGAACAGATCCTGATGGTGGACGACATCCTGCGCACCGGACGCCGCTTGACGGAGCTGAAGAAGCTGATCGAGGGGCAGGGCGGCCAGGTGGTGGGCATCGCCGTCATGGTGTATCAGCCCAACCCCAGAATCGCCGACTTCAGCCCCCTGCCGCTGTACTACCTGGCTGAACTCGACGCCATGTACTACAAGGATGCCGACTCCTGCGAGCTGTGCAGGAAAGGCGTCCCCGTGGAGAAAGTGGAGATCTGACCATGCGCGTCCTCCTCGCCATCGCCCTGGCCGTCGTTCCGTTGGCCGCCGCCCCGCGTGGCCTCCGCGCCGGCGTCGCCCGCGTGGACATCACACCCGACGGGCCCATCTGGATGTCCGGATACGGCGCCCGTACCCACGCCTCCACCGGGATCCTCCAACGGCTATGGGCCAAGGCGCTGGCGATCGAGGACGCCAAGGGCGGTCGAGTCGTCATTGTCACCACTGACCTGATCGGGCTTCCCCGCATCATCTCGGACCCGGTGGCGGCCCGCCTCAGCCAGGAAAAGGGTCTGGAGCGTTCGCGCATCCTGTTCAACTCGTCGCACACCCACACCGGTCCGCTGATTGCCGGCAACCTGTTCACGCTGTTTGAGCTGAGCCAGGCCGACCGCGCCCCGGTGGACCAGTACGCCCGCCAGTTGGCGGACAAACTGGTGCAGGTGGCCGAGGCCGCGCTGGGCGATCTGCAGCCGGTCTCCATCGACTACGGCGCAGGAGAAGCGGGATTCGCCATGAATCGCCGCCAGTTCACCCCCAAGGGCGTCATCATCGGAGTGAATCCGCAGGGTCCCACCGATCATTCGGCGCCCGTGATGCGCGTACGCACGGCTGACGGCAAACTGAAGGCTGTGTTGGTGGCCTACGCCTGCCACAACACCACCCTGACCGCCGAGTTCTACCAGATCTCGGGCGATTACGCCGGTTTCGCGCAGGCCGCCATTGAGAAACAGCATCCCGGAGCCACCGCGCTATTCGTGATGTTGTGCGGAGGCGACCAGAACCCCGAACCGCGCAGCGCCCTGGCGCTTGCCGAACAGCACGGGGCGGCGCTTGCCAAGGCGGTGGAAGGCGTTCTTTCCTCCAGCATGGCGCCGGTGGCGGGCCCCCTGCGGACGGCCTTTGAAAACACCGAGCTGGCCTTCGCCCCCCACACCCGCGAGGACTTCGAAAAGCAGCTTTCAAGCAAAATCCCCGCCGAAGTGCGCCGCGCGAAGCTCATGCTGAAGACCTATGACGACCGCCAGGCGATCCGCACCACGCCCTACCCGGTTCAGGCCATCCGCTTCAACCAGGGGCCGACCATCCTGGCCCTGGGCGGAGAAGTGGTGGTCGACTATCAACTGCGCGCCAAGCGCGAGTACCCCGGTCCCCTCATCGTCGCCGGGTATTCGAACGATGTGCTCAGCTACATCCCTAGCCGGCGCGTCCTGAAGGAAGGCGGCTACGAAGCGGTCGACAGCATGATCTACTACGGCAAGCCGGGACCCTATGCCGACGATGTGGAGGATCGCATCTTCGCCTCCATCGGAAGGGTCATGAAGAGGGTCGGCGTCAAGGGCGTTCGGTAGCGTTCAAGATCACGCAGGATAGGTGGTTGCACGCAGGGGTGCGCCGAATGCCGCACCCTTCGTTTGGACATCGGATGGATATCGTACACCCATCCCGGTAATCGACGGAATCTCCCTGTGCGGCTAACCCTCGGTGTATGAACTACTCAGCAACTTCGACAGCCCCCTGCAAGCCGCGTTGTGGAGAATCCCAACAGGCTCGTCCGTATTGGACGGCCAATTGCAGTCGCTTGTGTGAATCATACACGCAACATATAATTTGGCGTGTCATAAGTGTTGAGATTTCCGACGCCCGGCCCTGAAGCCGGTTGTGACGGTTGGGCCTCTAGCCGCCCGCATCCACAGCAGAACCGCCTGACGATCGGAGGTCTTCCGCCTACGCGAGGAGGTTCCCCCTATGCTGTTGACTAGTCTCGTGGTCGGTTTGACAATGGCGTGGGCGCCCGTGCCCCAGGCTGCGCCGATCAGTGAACTCCAGAATGCCTACAAAGAACTGAAGGCATCCGAAGAAAAGAAAGACGTTGACTCGATTAAGAAGTGGGCCCTGGAGACCGCCAAGCTGTCTCAGGAGACCAAGAAGGCGAAGCCGGACGCCGATGCCGAAGTGCAGAAATCGAATCTGGCGTTCGCCGATGAAGTCGGCGCCTATGCCGAGTATGCATTGTCTGCCGCCGCTCTCACTTCCACCGATAACAAGCAGGTGATGGACCTGCGCGATGCCCTGGCCGAGGTTGCTCCGGACAGCAAGTACCTGGCCGGTTTGAACGGCAAGTACATTTCCGCCCTCGAAGGTACGGGCCAGCAGAAGAAGGTCTTCCCGTTCGCCGAAAAGGCCATCGCCAAGGATCCGGGCAACGAATCGTTGCTGTATGTCCTGGCGGCCACCTACTTCGAACGCCAGTCCTGGTCGAACGCCGCGACGTTCGGCACTCGTCTGGCGCAGAACTCCAAGCGCGCCCAGTTGATCGGACGCGGCTGGTGGTACGCCGGCTGCGCGCTGGCTGCCCAGCAGAAGTGGGGCCCGGCCGACAAGGCTCTGCGCGCCGCCCTGCCGAACATCAAGGGTGAGACCGCTCTCTATAGCGAAGCGCTCTTCCAGTTGGGCATCGCCGACTACCAGCTCGCCCACATCACTCACGACAAGGTGATGATGAGGGACGCGGTGGACTTCAGCGAACAAGCCTCCAAGCTCGGCGGCGCCCGCGCCGGCCAGGCCGCCAACAACGCCTACACGATGCGCAAGGAACTGTCGACGTTCCGCTAGAAACTTCCCTGCCTCACCGGGGGACGTCCGCCACTGGGCGTCCCCGTATCATTTCACCCACACCACAGGACCCTGCGACAGGCTGGAGACGCCGTATTGCACACGGAAGGAATCTCCGGCGATCTCCGGTAGCACACGCAGCTTCACTTCGAACACTCCATTGACGAACCCCGGCATCGCCGCCACATACTCGGGCCTTCCCGACGCGCTTGGGTAGACGGCCAGCGAAGCCAGCGGTCGCGCGGGAGGCCACCCCGCCACCGCTCCATCGGAAGAGGGCGGATCGGTCACGCCGAGGCCCGTCGCGTACACGGTCACGAGCGACCCCCGCGCGGCCGGATTCTGCTGGGAGTTCACCGTCCCGTCCTCATTCCTTGCGACATCCAGCAGCGAGGGCCACTGTGCGACCACCCGCGCCAGCAGCCCGGCGGAACGCACCCCGCCCGACTCCACGCTGACGCGCACCGAATCCCCGGCCGCCAGCGAATATGGGGCGATCGCATAGACATACCCGGCGCCCACCGACATCACCGCTCCAGGCGTATCGTCGAACAGCACCCGCACCCCGCCCAGCGACGTATCGAGCGCCGTCATCATCCCGCGATCCTCCGCTCGATCGGGAGCAATCGCCGGGCTGGTGACCAGCAGCATCCCGCCGGGGCTTACCGACGCGGGCAGATGCCCGAACGCGTCCAGCAGGCTGCCGAGGCCGGTCCCCGCAGTCCCCGTCAGGTCGAGCCGCACCAGGTATCCGTTGTGACCGTCCGCCAGGGTCCTCGCGTTGGGAGTCGTGACGCTCGCGGCGCACCCCTGGCCGCTAAAGTACACGTTCGAGGCGCCGTCGGAGGCCACCGACGAGTTGTACAGCGTGTCGATGTAGGAGGAAAACGCGAGGCGGGAACCGGTGGGGTCGAGCCCTACCGCGATGCCCGGGAACTGTCCCCCGCAGGCGTAACCCGCCTGGAACGGCGAGACCTGGGGAAACCGGTAGGAACTGCCGGGAATCAGCACGCTGCCCGCGAGAAACGCGTTGCCCTGACGGTCCACCGCCAGGCTGCGTGGCGTCGCGCCGCAGTCGCCGCCGATGTAGGTGGAGTAAACCGGGGTGGCGGCGGCCGGATTCAGCTTGGTTACAAACAGGTCGGCGGGACCCTGCACGCCGATTCCCGGCCCGATGCAGCTCGGCGCGCATCCCAATGAGTAGCTGCAAGTCTGGCTGCGCAAATGAGTCTGATAGGCGCCGGAGGTGACCGGAAAGTTGGTCGACGCGGTGGAGCCGAGCACGTACGCGTTACCCGCGCCGTCCACCTGGACCGAGGCCGGCCGGTCGGCGCCGTTGCCTCCCAGGTAGGTGGCGTACAGCACCTTCGCGCCGTCGGGGCTCAGCTTCATGAGATACACGTCCGCATCGCCGCCCGGCTTGGACTGGACCGCGCCGGCGGTGACAGGGACGTCGCCGGACATGGTCGCGCCCGTCACCCAGACGTTCGCGTCGCGATCCACCGCCACCGAGTTCGCCGAGCTCCCCGCCAGCGAATTCAACAAAACGAACCCAGCCGCCGTCAGCCGGCCCAACGCGCCCTTGCCGTTGTAGACGCCCGCCAGATACGCGCCGCCCGCCTCGTCAAAAGCCGCGGCGGAGGGGGCGAACGTGGTGAGCAGGGTCGAGGCGCGCAGGCTCGCGCCCGAAGGGTCGATGATGGAGGCGAACGAGGCGTATCCGGAGATCGGCTGCGCCGTCACCACCGCTCCCGGCGTAAGCGGGAAGTCCGTGGAGGTGGTGTAGCCGACGACGGCGGCGCTCCCGTCACGCCCGGCCGCGATCCCGTATACCTGCTCCACTCCATTGCCGCCAAAGTACGTCGCAAACAGCAGTTTTTCGCCTCCAGGAGCGTATTTTGCGACGAAAATGTCGCTTTGGCGCGCGATTCCTGCGTACGCCGCACCGTTGGCGGCGACAAATACGGACTGCGCCGCGACATTCAACGTCGGCAGCACGGGCGTAAACGTGGCCCCGTAGTCGCGGCTCAGCCAGATTCCGGTGGATTGCGAGACGATCACCGACGCCGGATCGGCGGGAAAGCCCGCGATGGCGTAGAGGCCCGCCACCGCGAGCCGGGTGGTCCAGGTGGCGCCGTCGTCCATGCTGACGAAGACGCCGCCGTTGTTCGCGCCGTAGATAACGCCCGTGCCGGTGACGTGCAACATGGTGATCTTGAACGGGTTGGCGACATCCGCCCAGCTCTTGCCGCCGTCCGCGGTCCGGTGGAGGATGGAGTCCGCGCCGGTGGCCCAGGCGACGCCCGCCCGCGCCGGATCGGGCGCCACGATGCCCCACTGGGCGTCCAGGGTCTTCCGCCAGGACGAGGCGCCATCATCGGAAACAAAGACGCCGATGCTCGACGACAGGTACAGGCGGGAGGGCTGGGCCGGGTCTACGGCGATGGCGTTGACGTAGAGGGAGGCGCCGGTCAGTCCCTGGCTGGCGGCGGTCCAACTGGCGCCGCCGTCGACGCTGCGGATCACTCCGGCGTTCGGCCAGGCGGCGTACAGAATGTCCGGGTGGACCGGATCCCAGGCGCTCTCAAACAGCCGGACCACCGCCTGGACCGCGCCCGTGGAGGGCAGCGAAATCCGGCTCCAGCTCTTGCCCCCGTCGGTCGACCGGCACACCAGGTTGGCTCCTCCGGACAATAGAATGTTAGGGTTAGCGGGGTGAGCCGCCAGGCTCAGCATGCATTCGGACGGCGGATCGGCCACGCCCTTCCAGCTCTGCCCGGCGTCGCTGCTCGAATTGATGAAGCGCTGGGCGGTGGAGAGCCGGAACGCTCCATCGATGTCGGGCGCCGTGGTGGAGCCGGCCAGGTACAGGTTCCCCGAGGGATCGACCGCCGACACCTCAAAACGGTCGGCGCCGGGGAAACCGGCGTAGTTGAGCACGGGGTCGATGACCAGCGGACGGCGCCGGTCGTACCGCCCGAGCGCGATTGAGGCGACCTTGCCCCGTACGACATAGCGGGCGGGGACGTCGCGCCCATCCTGCCGGGCCACGGGACGGCGGTAGACAGCCTCGCCCGAGCGCAGGTCGCCATGGGCGTCAAGCGTCGGCGGCGCGCTGAACTGGAGACGGATACGTCGCGGGTCGGCGCCGGCGGCGACGATCCAGTCGGTCTCCAGTTCGCCGTCGCGGCCATAGTATTCGGCGTCGATGCCCGGGTACAGGCTGCGGACGCGGATGCGGCTGAAGGTGGGAATGCCGGTCCGCCGGCCGATGTAGTGGGTGAACGCGGCTGGTCCGACGCCTTCCGCCGCCGCCCGGCCATCAAAATCGCCAAAACGAACCCAGGCCCCGGCCGCCTGGACCCCTCCGGGAACGATCCTCAGCGCGGTCCTGGAGGTTCGGCACAGGAATCCTCCCTGGTTCGCTTCGAAGCGCAACGGCAGCGCGAAGGCGGGCACACTGAGAGCGACAAGCGCGACAAGGCGGCGCATATCGATAAGACGCGGGATCAGCCCGAGCGGTTCGCCGCTTGTTCAAATACCTGGCGCAGCATCTCCGCGGTCAGCTTCCCGGTGGAGGTGTTCTGTTGGCTCGGATGGTAGGAACACAGCAGCACCGGTTCGCCCGGCCCGATCTCGTGCAGCACGTTATGTCTGAAACGGAACGCCGCGCGGGAACGGATCGCGCCCCGGTCCTTCAGAATCGACAGGTAGACGTTCATGGCGATCTGTCCCAACACCACCACCACCCGCAACTCCGGGAGCGCGGCGAGTTCCCGTTCGAGGTACGGCCGGCAGTTCCGGATCTCATCGGGCAGTGGCTTGTTATCGGGCGGAGCGCAGCGGACCGGCGCGGTGATCCACGCGCCGCTCAGGCGCATGCCGTCCTCGCGGGAGACGCTCTCCGGCTGGGACGCAAAGCCGGTCTGGTGCAGGGCGCGGTAGAGGAAATCGCCCGACCGGTCTCCGGTGAACATGCGGCCGGTCCGGTTGGCGCCATGCGCCGCGGGCGCAAGTCCAATGATGGCCACGCGAGCCCGGGGATCGCCGAACGCCGCGACGGGCCGTCCCCAGTATTCCTGGTCGCGGTAGGCGCGGCGCTTTTCGGCGGCCACCTGGGCGCAGTAGGTCCGCAGTCGCGGGCACAACCCGCAGGCCACCACCTGTTTCTGGATCACGGTTAAGGTGCGTTCGGGATTCATGGGTCCGCCGGCCGCTCTGCCGAAGGCTATCATTGTTGGGATGGACCTTCAACTTGCGAACAAGACCGCGTTGGTGACCGGTTCGACGGCCGGCATCGGCTACGCCATCGCGGAGGAACTGGCCCGCGAGGGCGCCACCGTAATCGTGAACGGACGCACCCGGGCGCGCGTCGAGTCGGCGGTCCAGATGATTCGCGTGGCCACGCGACGACAGGCCCTCGAACTGGCGGCCGACATGGGCACGGTGGAAGGGACGGAGCTGGCCATTCAGCGATTCCCGCACGTCGACATCCTGGTGAATAACCTGGGCATCTTCGAGCCGAAGGCGTTCGAGCAGATCCCCGACTCCGACTGGTTCCACATCTTCGAGGTGAACGTGCTGAGCGGCGTCCGGTTGAGCCGGCACTATCTGCCGCGCATGAAGGCCAACGGCTGGGGGCGGATCGTGTTCGTTTCCAGCGAATCCGGCGTGCAGATTCCGGCCGAAATGATCCACTACGGGCTGACCAAGACGGCGGAACTGGCGCTGGCTCGCGGATTGGCCGAGACGACGGCCGGAACGGGCGTGACGGTGAATTCGGTGCTGCCGGGGCCGACCGAATCGGAGGGCGTCAGCGACTTTGTCGACAGCCTGGCCAAGAGTCAGGGAACGGGCCGGGCCACGGTGGAGAAGGAGTTCTTCGAAACCATGCGCCCGACCTCGCTGTTGAAGCGCTTCGCCAAGCCGAAAGAAGTGGCGGCGATGGTGGCCTTTGTGTGCAGTCCGCTCTCGTCGGCGACCAACGGCGCCGCCCTGCGCGTGGACGGCGGCGTGGTTCGCTCGATCCTCTAAACGCTACTTGGCCTGTTTCTCGTAAACCGCCTTCATGTCGAACTCGCCCTGCGGGCTGGTGACATGCGACGCCTGAGTCATCGTCTTGCCGTCTTCCGAGAGGGTCCACTTGCCCTTCATCGTGATCTCATTGCCGTCGAAGTCCATCTTGCCGCTCTGAACCAGGGCCTCGCCGTCCCAGGTGGACGTGGTCTTCACCACCATCGGACCCATGTTATTGGTGTTTTCCTTGCCGTCGGTGGTGTACTTGGCCTCAAACGACATGTCTCCCATCTGGGTGGAAGTGTTGGCCGACACCTTGATTTCCGGGTCGTTGTGGTCGATCTTGAGAACCGACGATTCGGGAGCGGGCATCGGGCCGTAGTCGCTCTTCTGGGCGTTGAGTTTCCAGTTACCGGTGAAGTTAGGTTTGGCTGACATCGCGCTGGCCAGCGCGAGGCTAAGAACGAATGCCATCGTCAGGGATTTGCGTAGGGTCATCGGGTCGCCTTTCTAAGTAGAGTCTACTGCTTTTCGAAGACGAGGCGAGCCTCGGTTTCTCCCGCCGGCATTTCGACTTTGTTAATAATTGTTAGCGTCTTGCCTCCCTGCGCCAGCGTCCAGCGCTCGGTTTGAGTTATCGTGGCGCCGTTGATTTCGCGCTTGCTCGCGATCACCAGCACCGCGCCGTCCCACTTCGCCGAACCCGTGATTTCGCCACGGGCGGTCTTGTTGACCGAGGCTTTGCCGTCGGTGGTGTAGCTCATCCGGGTGACCACCTCGCCCCGCGAGCCCGACTGGCGTGTGGTGAACTTCAGGCTTCCGCCTTCGTGGACAACCGTGCGCTCCAGCTTCGTGGGCGCCTGCGCCTGCATCATGCCGAAGTCGCTCTTGGACAGGTTGAGCAACCAGGTTCCCGACAGGTCCGGCTCGGCGGCCCCCAGGAGCGTGGCTGCGGATAAAATGGCGATGGCGAGTAGTCGTCGAGTCATGGGCGATCTGGATTATAGCGCGCGGGCGCGCCGGCGCCAGTCGGGGAAACGCCTGACCTACTCGTCCCGCAGCGCCTCCATGGGCTCCAGTCGCGAGGCTCGCCGGGCCGGCGCGTAGCTCGCCAACAGGGAGACGCCGGCCAGCAGCGCCACCGCGCCGCCCAACGCCGCCGGATCCCTCGGCTTCAGGCCGTAAAGCAGGGACGCCGCCACTCCGCCCGCCCAAGCCGCGATGGCGGTTCCGATCGACAGGCCGACGGCCAGTAGCAGCAGCGCCTCCCGCAGCACCAGCCGGATCACCTGTCCACGGCTTGCGCCGAGCGCGATGCGGACGCCCATCTCGTTGCGGCGCCGCGCCACCATGTAGGCGATCACGCCGTACAGCCCGAGCACCGCCAGCGCACCCGCCAGCACGCCGAAAGCGCCCGCCAGCGCCGCCATCAGCCGGTCCCGCGTCAACGATTCCTTGATCTGGGTGGTCAGCACGGTGAAGTCGACCCCCAGGCCGGGATGGATCGCCGACACCGCCTGCTCGGCGCGCCGGTAGAACTCGCCGAGCGGCGCGTTGGTGCGCAGCACGTAGGTCGCGCCGGGGTACGGGTCATCGTCCTGCGCGGCGGACACAAAGGCGATGGGGCGGAAGTCCTCCCGCAGTTCGTAATACTTAGTGTTCCGCACCAGACCGATCACCTGGAAGACCGTGTCGGGTTTGCCGGCCGACTCCTCGCGGCGGAATGAGCGCCCC
The DNA here is from genome assembly GCA_018268715.1 of Acidobacteriota bacterium. Lineage (GTDB taxonomy): Bacteria > Acidobacteriota > Terriglobia > Bryobacterales > Bryobacteraceae > TMP-7. The sequence continues at coordinate 869,342 of JAFDVZ010000002.1, forward strand.
ACCGGGTTCTTTCCATCGAAGATCTTCTTCGCGAACTCCTCGTTCACGATGGCCACCTTCGGCGCCGAGAGATTATCGCGGTCCTCGAAATCGCGCCCGGCCACGAACGTGGTCCCCATGGCGCGGAAGTAGCCGGGGCCGGTGCGGTTGAACAAGCCGTCGATGCGGGGCCCGCTCGCGCCGTCGGCCCACACGTTCTGGTCCCACCCGGCGCCGCTCACCGGAGTCATGTCCACTTGTCCCGCCGCCATTGCGCCGGTGCTTGCCGCCAGCGCCTCGAGCGTCGATTTCCGCACCTCGAGCAGGCGCTCCTTGGCGTAATGCGCCGGGCGGAAGTCCACCGTGACGGCCACGATGCCCTCGGGCCGGAAGCCGGGATCCACCGCCAAAAGCTTCTGCAGGCTGCGCACGAACAGGAGCGCGCCCGCCAGCAGCACCACCGACATCGCCACCTGGGCCGCCACCAGCGTGCGGCGCAGGCTGAACCGCTCGCGCCCCGCCGTCAGACCCCGTCCGCTCGACCGCATCACCGACGCCGGCGCGACGCGCGTGGCCCGCAAGGCCGGAGCCAGGCCGAACAGCACGGCCGTCAGCACCGCCAGCGACGCCGCGAAACCGAGCAGCCTCCAATCGATCCCCAATCCCACGAACATGCGGTTCGTTTCGGTGGCGAGAAACGCCACCAGGCCCCGGCTGAGCAAGGCGGCGAGCCCGGCCCCGAGCGCCGTTCCCGCCATCGCCAACAGCATGCTCTCCACCAGCAACTGACGGATCAATTGCATGCGCGACGCCCCCAGCGCCTGCCGCACCGCGATCTCCCGTTCCCGCACGCTGGCTCGCGCCAGCAGCAGGTTGGCCAGGTTCGCGCACGCAATCAACAGCACCGACCCCGTGATGGCGAACAGGATCCACAGCGGGTTCTCATAACGCCGCCGCAACTGTGAAACTCCGGTGGCGCCCGGCGTCACTTGCAGCTTGTTGGCCAGGTAGCCCTTCGCCGTATCGGCGCGATAGGAGGGCGGCAGGGTGTCCTGCATCACCGGGCCGGAGACGGCCTGAATCTGGGCCTTGGCGCGCTCGAGCGTCCAGTCCGGCTTCAAGCGGCCCATGATGGACAGCCACCATGCCGTACGCAACGGGATCCGGCCCTTGCCCGCCTCCCAGAACATCGGGTCCGAGCACAACGGGACCGCCACGTCGAAGCGATGGCCGACATCCACGCCGAAGAATCCGGCCGCGGCGACGCCGATGATGGGGAACACCCTTCCGTCCAGCCGGACCGTCCGCGAGGCGATGGCGGGATCGGCCGCGTACTCGCTTTGCCAGAAGGAGTGGCTGATCACCGCTCCCGGCGCCCCGCATCCGGTGCGATCGTCCTCCCCAGTGAAGACGCGTCCCACCGCGGCCGGCACGCCGAGCAGGTTGAAGTAATCCCCGCTGACGAACACCCCCTCGGCGAACCGGGCCTTCCCGGAGGCGCTGAGGTTCACCTCCTTGGCGCTCCACGCGATCATGCCGGAAAACGCCTCCTGGCGCTTCGCCAGGCTCTCCCATTGGGCGAAAGTGAAGTTCGCGCTGCGCGTCGACCACCATCCGGACCTGCGGGCGCCTTTGACGAAATCGATGTAGGCCAACTGCTCGGGATGCGCCACCGGCAGCGCGCGCAGCCGGATGGCGTCGATCAACTGGAAGATGGCGGCGTTCGCCCCAATGCCCAGCGCCAGCGACAGCACGGCGACAATCGTAAAGGTGGGGTTCCTCCGCAACTGGCGGACCCCGAAACGCAGATCGTGAGTGATGGCGGACATTACGGCTCCCATCACTAGATACTGATCGCGAGGCCCGCGGTTAGCAGAGGCAGCCGAAATATTCGGCGGCCGGTTCCTCCGGAAGGCGTCCTAGAACTTCCACGTCAGTTCGAGATAACCGAAGTTTCCGTTCTTATCCTTCGGGTAAATCGATTCGATCACCAGCTTGCCGTTGGCGTGCGCGAAGTATCCCCCGAGCGCCAGGTGCGCGTTCACGTTGTAATCGGCGCCGATGTCGAACAGCGTGGCCAGGCCCTTCTGCCCGCCCGAGGCGCGTCCCGTGTAGCCGAACGTCCAGGGCTGGAACGCGCCTCCGCCCAGGTACCACAGGTCGTTGGACTGCGCCAGCCGCAGCGAGTGCACATCGCCGCGAATCGTCAGCGCCTTGCCCGGCCGCAGCACCAGCTCGCCAAACGCGTCGCGCGAGTTCATCAGGTTGAAGAACGGCATGCGCGCGTAGATGCGAGGCGTGGGCAGCACCTGGAAGAACGTGCCGTGCGTCGAGTCGTTGGGATCCTTATCGCCCGACCCGTAGTTGTAGCCGCCGCGAATCCAGGGCTTCAGCTTCGGCGCCACGGCCGGCTGAAATCCGCCCTCGACCGCCGCCGCGCCCGCCTTGTGCGACTGCGCGCCCCACGATCCGTTTTGCAGCGCGCCCCAGAACAGCACGTCGAACGAGCCGGCCTGGGTGGGCACGGTGTGCAGGTAGTGGCCGCCGTAGGTGCCGATCTGGATGTGCGACGTATCGGCCCGCCGCACGGCCGCGGCGCGATTGTCTGTCTTCAGCACGCCGTCGCGATAGTCGCTGTAGCCCAATCCGAACACGCGCCACTCGCCCGCGCTCTTGCCGGCGGCTGCCTGGCCCGTCAGCGCGCCGTAGAACACGTTGATATTCAACTCGCCCCAGCCGTCCACCTGGAAGACCCCGCGCGTGGGACGTCCGCCGAACAGCGTCAGGTTCAGCTTGCCGCGATTCAGCGCGTACTGCGCGCCATCGAAGCTGCGGCCCACGTGCGAGAATCCGAAATTGCCCAGCAGGCGGTGCGCGATGCGGTCGCGCTTCAGGGCCGCGAGCGTCGCGTTCTTGGGCGCGACCTCCGCACCGTCGATCACCTCCATGCGGCCGATCTTCAGCGATTGCCCGGCCGGCGCCTTGAACCGCACAAAGCCTTGCTTCGCGAAGACCATGCCGGTGTTCGCGTTCCGGCTGTTGGCGACAAAGTAGGATGCGCCCAATCCCAGCTGCCCCTGCGTCCCGGCGGCCACCGCGTCATCGGGCAGGCCGAGCAGGAAGGGCGCGGCCAGCTCCAACTGCCAGTCATAGGTCTTCTTCGACTGGCTGAGGCTCACTCTCAGAATCGACCCGAGAAAGGTGTAATCGTTGTTGGCCTCGCCCTGGAACCAGTCCCACGATTCCATGCGCGTGCGGAAGGATCCCGACACCACGATGTCGCCGATCTTGAGCGGTTGCGGCGCGGCCGGAGCCGCCGCCTTGGCGGGCGCTGGAGCGGGCGCCTGCGATTCGGGAGAGGGGTCGGAGGCGGCGGCCATCGCGGCCGCCGTCAGGAGCAAGAGGATGTGGCGCATGTTGGGTGTTCTACTTTGTGGAAGCTCGCAGTTTGGGAGCGTTCGCCAGGTTCAGGCCGCGAACCGCCAGCTGGCCCTGCCGCGCGATGTCGATCGACTCGGCCAGAATGCGGGCGGCCTCCTGCGGAGCGTGGAATCCCATAGAATTCTCCGCGTTGATGAAGTCGGAGCGGAACTGCGCCGAGCGTTGCGCCTTGAAGGCGGGCGCCAGTTGCTCATCGGTGGCGCCCTTCTCCTTGGCGTCCTTGATGTCGTGGATCAGCGCGACCACCGCCTCCTCGGCGCGGTCGAGCAGGGCCTTGTTGCGGTCCTGAATCGTCTCGACGCGGGCCTTCATCTCCTCGGCGGAGAACGGATGGCACACCAGGCAGGCGCGCTCGATGTTGCGTAGCGGACTGCGCACCCAGTGGTCGCTCACCTTCATGGCGCCTTCGCGTTTGTAGGGCATGTGGCAATCGGCGCAGGCCACGCCGGCGCGGGAATGGATGCCCTGGTTGAACATCTCGAACTCGGGGTGCTGGGCCTTCAGCACCGGCGCGCCGGTTTCGCCGTGCTTCCAGTCGCTGAACTTGATCTCGTCGTAGTAGGCTTCGATGTTCTCGATCTTCAGGCCCTTGGCCCACGGATAGGTGACGGCCTTGCCTTCGGGCTTGAAGTAGTACTCGACATGGCACTGCCCGCACACGTAGGTGCGCATCTCCTGCCGCGACGCCATGGTGTTCGGATCGTAGTTGTCGATGCCCTTGGCCGTCTTCATATAGGCCTTGATGCCGTTCAGAAAGCCCGGCCGGGTGACGCGTAGCGCCATGGTCTTCGGATCGTGGCAATCGATGCAGCCGATGGGGTGGGTCACCTTCTGGCGCGCCTCCTTGAATGGCATGGCGCAGATAGCCTCAAAGCCCTTCTGAATGTCGCCATTGCCCGCCGCGCGCCACGCCGGCAGCATCGACCCGTGACAGTGCAGGCAGGAGCCCGGCTGGGGCTTCTTCTTGGTGCGTTCGGTCTCGTCCTGGTCCCGCAGCGAATAGGCGTGGCCGCGCTCCTCGCGATAGTCGAGCGCGAAGGCGTAACCCGCGAAGATCGTCTTCAGGCGTGGATCCTGGTCCAGTTTCGAAAACGCCTCCGAGCCGCCGTAGCGCGTGCGCGTTTCAGGCCCAGTGGACGAGGTGAGCTTGAACCCGTCGTATTCGCGCGGGAAGTTCTTGCCCCACTCAGCCGGTTCGATGGTGTCCTCGGTGAGATTGGTGACGGCCACGTAGGCCTGGCGCGCTTCCTGCTTTCGGGTGAAGATGTTCACCAGCAGCAAGGCGATGAGCACCGTCGCCAGGGCGGCGGTGGCGATGATGGCGATGTATTTCCAGCGGGAAGATTCCATGGGGATCGGTTCCTATCTCTTGGGGCCGTGGCCCACGCCGGCATGGCAGCGTACGCAATCCACGTCGCCGCCGCCCGAATGTGTTCCGGTTCCGCGAATGTCGTTCACGAAATCCTGATGGCAACGGATGCAGTTCTCGTGCAGGCGCTCGGCGTTCACCGGGCGAATACGGATGGGGTCGGCGAAGGTTTGCAGCGTGAACTTGACGGAGTGGTTCCAGCCGTTGTCGGCCTTGGTGATCAGCTTGGGGATGATCGAATGCGGAGTATGACAGTCGTTACAAACCGCGCGACCATGATGGCTGGACTTCTGCCAGCTCTCCAGTTGGTCGCGCATGATGTGGCAGTTGGCGCACTGGTTGGGATCGTTGCTCAGGTAAGCGAATCCCTTGGCGAACTGGAAAGTGTAAGTCCCCAGTCCCAGGGCGATGCCAACCAGTGTGCAGAGCAGGACGGGCAGAGCCTTAAACATGGTGACGAAAGCCAATTCGCAATTATCGATCCATATATCCACGATTCTCTCGATCCCCGGGTCATCCCGTCTTGGCTGGATTCGATATCCTTTATTTATCTGTGGTTTACTTGGTCTGCCCGGACCTCTTGGCGGAAACTGGCGAGGGAGATCTCACCACCTCGGTGCGCGCTTTCTCCCGATCGAATGGGTGAAATAGCGCAGTCGGGAGTGGCCATAACCAGGACCGCCGACAAAATCCATCACGGCCCTGCGATTGCTCAATGAATTGTGGATGCGTCTCAGTCGATCTTCCGATTACGCCATTCGCGCACTGATCTACCTGGCGGGACTGCGCGAAGGCGAATCGGCCAGCGGGTCGGTCATCGCCTCGGCCACCGGTGTCGGCGAGCCGTTCCTGCTCAAAGTGCTGCGCCAGTTGGTTCGGGCCCGTTTGATCCTGGCCCAGACCGGCGTCGGCGGCGGCTTCCGCCTGAACCTGCCCGCCGAGCAAATCTCGATGCTGCGCGTGATCGAGGCCGTGGACGGTCCCCTGGAGTCGGGCACCTGCCTGGTGGAGGATCAGGCCTGCGAACGCAAAAGCTGGTGCAGCATGCACGTCGTGCTCGCCGAACTGCATCAGCACACGTTGAAGGTGTTGAGTGGGACCTCGATCGAGCGCCTGCGCCGCGATTCGGCCGTGCGGCGGGATTTCGTCGAATCGATCGCCTCGGCGCGCGGGTGACGCGAGCCCGGACCCGTCGTCGAGTTCCGAAAGGGTGGATCGAAGGAGGGAAGGGGGGAGGGAGAAACCGGCGGCCGCAGGGATTGCCGGCGATGCGGCCGCGCCGTGTTAGCGGGCTTTCTTCTTCTTCGAGGCGCCGGCTGCCGGAGCGCCGGTCGTCGAATAACCGAGCGCCTTGAGCTGAGCCTTCGCCTTGGCCGCGACATCCTTTTCGGGATACCGCTTGATGATCTCGCGGAACTCCTGCGCCGCGGCGGTCGGCTTGCCGGCCTGCACCAGCGCGCGGCCCTTCATATAACGCGCATCTGGCGTCTTGTTGTTCTCCGGATACCGCTCGAGCACGGTGTCAAACGCCGCGATGGCGTTCTCCGCGTCGCCCTTGCGCAGGTACAGGTCGCCCATGTAAAACTGCGCGTTCGGAGCGTACTCGGTGTCCGGGAACCACTTCAGATAATCGGAAAACTCCTGCAGCGCCAGGTCCATCTGGCCGCCCTGCATATCGCGATAGGCGCTCTGGTAGGTCGCCTCGGCGGACGCTCCCGGAGGAGGGCCCGACGCGCCGCCCTGGGCTCCCGTGATGCCGACTCCGCCCGTGGGCGCGGGTGCGGCGGGAGGATTCCGCAGAGTCGAAATCGCCGTGTTCAAATCCGTCAGCTTGGCGTCCAGTTTGCCCATCCGGGCGGTTAGGTCGGCCACCGCCTCGCGCACCGAGCGGAACTCGTCCGACATCTGGTCGACCTTCGTTCCCACTCCCTGCACGGGCGCCACCATCGACTTGGCCTGCTCGCCAATCCGCTCGGAAAGGCTGTTCTGCAGCACCGCCATCGATGTGTTGGCCTTGTTCGACGCTTCCAACGCCTGTTGAATCAGCAGGGTCAACTGGGCCAGCTTCTCGTCCTGCGAACGCTGCAGGGTCCGCATCTGGTCCTGAAGCAGGGCGACGTCGCGTTGCAGTTCGACGATCTCCTTCTTCTGGCCAAACACAGCCAGCGGGGTTAGTAAGACAAGGACAATGACAGGTAGCTTCATCGCAACACTCCCGGCCGGTCGCGCCGGCCTTTCGTTCGGGGGCCTCATGGCCGAGGCCCCCATCTTCTTATGCCGCCAAGACTACTGCGCCGGCGAGAAGTGCGCCCGGCGATTCTTCTGATAGCAGCTTTCGTTGGCCTCCGTGCACACCGGACGCTCCTTGCCGTAGCTGATGGTCTTCAGCCGGTCGGCGGGAACTCCCAGTTGCACCAGGAAGTCCTTCGCGCTCGAGGCGCGCTTGTCGCCCAGGCCGAGGTTGTATTCGGCCGAGCCGCGCTCGTCGCAATGGCCTTCCACCAGCACCATGAAGCCCGGATTGTCGGCGAACACCTGCTTCAATACGTCGGCGTTCTTGGTCAGAACCGCCCGCGCGTCTTCGCGGATGTCGCTCTTGTCGTAATCATAGTAGGCGTCCTGAACCTCGGACTTGAGAATGTCCTCGGCGGTGCGCTTGGCCGGCGCCGGCGGCGGCGCGGGCGGCGGTGGCGGCGGAGCCTCCACGGTGACCGTCACCGTGCGCGTGTCCGATCCGCCCGGTCCGTTGGCGACCAGCGTGTACGTGGTCGAGTTGCTCGGGTACACCTGACGGCTGCCGCTCGACTGAACGGCCCCGACGCCCTGGTCGATGGTGATGTCTGTGGCGTTGCTGACAGTCCACCGCAGCGTCGACGCCTGACCGCGCTGGATCGTGCTCGGTTCAGCCGTGAAACTCGTCACCGACGGCTTCGCCGGCGGCGCGGGGGTTTCCTTTACCGGCGGCGCCGGCGGCGGGGGCGGAGTCGCCACTTTCTTCTTACAGCCTGCCGTGAATAACAACAGCATGCAGGCCAGCAGAATCGCGCCGGCCTTTGCGTAGGCTAACGTGCGCTTGTTCATCCTGAGTTTGCCTCCTGGAAAATCGCAGACTTTCCGTTACTTTGTTGTTCGTCCCCACACCGGCTTTTCATTATTGCCGGCTGTGGTGAGTTGTTTTTGTTCCGTTCCGTCGGCCAGCATCGTGAACAACTGTATCGTGCGGCCGCGTTTGGACGAGTAGACAATGTGCAGTCCATCCGGCGCCCATACCGGATTCTCATTGCGTCCCACTCCGTGCGTGAGCTGGACGACCGCACGGGTAGCCACATCCATGATGAAGATGTTGTAGTTACCGGGCTCAAAGCCTCTAGTCCACGCAAAAGCGATTTTCTGGCCGTCGGGATGCCACGCCGGATTCACGGCCTCGCCCTCTCCATCGGTCAACCTGACGATGTCTGCTCCGTCTACATTCATTCTATATAGCTGGGGCAGTCCGCCGCGACCGGATACGAACACCAGGTCGGCGCCCGTCTTGGGGTTCACCTTCGGCTCCACCTCGATCGCCCGGACTGATGAAATTCTACGCCAATCCGAACCGTCCACGTTAGCGGTAAAGATTTGAGCATAGCTGCCCCCCGCCGTCGAATACAACAGCACCCGTTTGCTGTCCGGCGTGAAGTCGCTCGGCGCGTTCAGCGACGCCGGCTGGTTATGGAAAATCAGCTTGCGCCCGGTCTCGAGCGAATGCACGAAGATGCTCGGATTCCCTCGATACCAGGTGGTGAAGGCGATCTTCGTATTGTCGGCCGACACGCACGGGAACGTCGAAATCGAGTTGTAATGGGTCAACTGCGTCTGGTTCGACCCGTCGTAATCCATCGACCAGATTTCCTTGTGGCCTGTCCGGTCGCTGACAAAGTAAATCTTTGAGCCGAGCAGGCTCTTGCCGCCGAACTGCTGAAGAATATCTGCGGCGAACTCCCGGGCTACTTTGCGGGCGCCGTCGTCCGACATCGGCCCGAAGTAGAGCTTGCCGATCACCTGCGCCGCGCCCGGATCCGGCCGCGTCACGTCGTACAGCCACCCGAACAGCACCAGTTGGCCGTTCTGCGGCGCCGTGTAGCCGAACGCCAGATACTGCGCGCTCACCGGCGGTGACGACCAGTCAGTCAGCCACGGCCCGTTGCTGATCGGCCTGGGGACCTCGCCCCGTCGCGGTCGCGTGGTGGGCATAGTGGGCGGCTTGAAGTCGGCCGGCTGCTGCGGCAGCCGCAGCGGATACATCGACTTCGGCGCCATCTTGAACAGGCCCGCCTGCTGAATCTCATTCCACAGCGTCGAGTTGAAGACGCTCATATAGCGCTGCGCGTCGCCGGACCCGCGCATGTCGGCGATGGCGATGGCGGGGCGCGTCCCCCCCGATACGCCTCCGCGGAAGTCCGGTTGCTGCGCCGCCAGAAACGCGGCGGCCGCCACCAGTCCGGCGGCGCTGGGTATCAGTATCTTTTTCATCGCTGCAATTGGAACCAAAACTCCACGTTTGCTGTGTTTCGCTCGAACTCTTCAGGAAGCCGCCGCAAGGGGCTCGACTTGAGAACCGCCCGTTGCGCGGCGTAGTCAACTTGAGGATTTCCGCTCGACTCGAGCACCCGCACGCCGGTGATCGACCCGTCGCGCTGAATGGCGAAGGCCAGCGTGACGCGCCGGCTCGACGTCGTCGCGCCCGAAATCGACGCGCTCTCCATGCCCCAGTGATTCGCGACCGTCTGTTGGATCAGTTGCGCGTACCAGCCCAGCCGCTGCCCGAACACCCCGTTGCCGAGGCCCGTGCCGCCCATGCCGGCCTGCCCGCCGAATAGCGGCGACTGCACCGCCGCCCCCGTCGACGAGTACACCTGGTTGCGCACGTCGGAATCCACCGGCCGGTACGTCTGATTCCGCGCCACCAGCTCCTGCAGCCGCTTGTTCCGCTTCTTCGTCCTGAGCGGAATCGCGTCCGGATCCTCGCGGGGAGTCCGCTTGGTCTCCTTCACCTTCTTGGGGGCCGACGGAACCTGGGACTCCGTGTCGTTGGCCACCATGTTGGTCTGCCCCGTCCGGTGCGGCAGCGGAATGCTCGACACCGGCGTGATGCCCACCGCCCCGCCCATCGCGTTCGGATCGCCCAATTGCACCCGGCCGTGGTTCGTCCACCAGTTGAAAGCGATCAGGAACGCGACCACTCCGACGTGCAGCGCCAGGGAGCCCACGAGCGGCTTGCCCAATCGCTCCTGTTCGGCGAGGATGTCGGGATGCGGCGTCATTTTCCGCTTTGCGTTCCTACGTTCTCCTCCGGCTGTGTGACGGCGCGAACGTCCAGGTGCGCTTCACCTAATTCGGAAAAAACCTGCGCCATGATCTCCCACGGCACTTCTTTGTCGCCCCGCACATACACGGCCTTGGCGCCGGCGAACTTCTTGGCGATCATCTCGGGCAATTCGTTGATGTTGGCCGGCTGATCGATCAGAAACAGTTGTCCGTTGCGCGCCACGTTCACCACCGGCAGGATCTCCGCGGTGTCCTTGACGGCCTTGGTCTTCGGGACGTCCACTTCCATGCCGAACTCCATCACGTGCGCCGTCAGCATGAAGATGATCAGCAGCACCAGCACCACGTCCACCAGCGGGATGATGTTGATCTCGGCCAGCGCCCCGGATCCTGCCCGGGACCGCCGCCGCCCGCCTGACAGGCCGGGATTGACGGAAAACGCCATCGCCTTAACCCTCCAGGTCGCGCTCGGCCAGATTGAGGAATTCGAGCGAGAAGTCCTCCATGCGGGCGCTCAGTTCCTTCAGAAGGTGTCCGAAGTGGTTGTAGAAAACAGCGGCCGGAATCGCCGCCGCAAGACCCATGGCGGTGGCCACCAGCGCGTGCGAAATGCCCGGCGCCACGGCCCGCATGCTGGTCGCCCCGGCCAGGCCCAGCGCCTGGAACGCGTCGATGATGCCCCACACCGTGCCGAACAGCCCGATGAACGGCGACACCGTCGCGGCGGTCGCCAGCCAGCTCATGTTGCGCTCGAGCTTGGCTACTTCCTCGCTGATGCCCAACTGCAGCGAACGTTCGAGCGCCACCGGATTGGTCAGCCGTCCGCGCGTCTTGCGCTGCCGGCTTACTTCCTCGTAGCCGAAACTGAACACCGCCACCAGCGGCGACGCGCTGAACTGCTCGCTCGCCAGCGCCACCTGCTCCAGGCCATTGGCCTTGCGAAACGCACGCAGGAATTGGCGATTGGCCGTATTGGCCTGCCGCAGCGTCGAATATTTCGAAAAAATCACCGCCCAGGACAAAACGGACAGTAAAACCAGCAGCGCCATCACCACAATCGGGATGGGCTGCGTGGGCAGCAGTTCCCAAAGCTTGAGCTGCAACAGCAGCGCCGGAACGAAAGGTAGCGTCATTTCAGGTATTTGAGCCCCGGCCCGAAGGCCGCCAACGGCCCAACTCATATTGTATGTAATGCTCGGGGGTTCCTGTGCATTCGGTGGCGATTTCCCATTCCCGGAGCGCCCGCCCTTCCGCCTGTGCTGTGATGGAAGCTACCACGATGATCGGAGCGGAATGTCTGCTGCGGACGCTGGTGGCTCACGGCGTCGATACCTGCTTCATGAACCCCGGAACGTCCGAGATGCAATTTGTTTCGGCGCTCGACAAGGCCCCGGGCATGCGCGGAGTGCTGTGTCTGTTTGAAGGCGTCTGTTCGGGCGCGGCCGACGGCTGGGCCCGCATGCGCCGATCTCCCGCCGCGACGCTGCTGCACCTGGGCCCCGGGCTCGGCAACGCGCTCGCCAACCTGCACAACGCCCGCAAGGCCTTCTCGCCGATCGTGAACATCGTCGGCGAGCACACCACCAAACACCTGGAGCACGACGCCCCCCTCAGCGCCGACATCGAAGCCTTCGCCCGCCCCGTTTCCGGCTGGGTCCACACCCTGCGCCGCCCCGCGGCCATGGCCGAGATGGCAGCCGAAGCCGTCCGCGCCGCCGCCGGACCTCCCGGCCAGGTGGCGACCCTCATCATTCCCGCCGACTACTCCTGGAGCGAAGCCGGCGAGCCCGCGCCCGTCTCCGCCCGCGCCCTCGCGCCCCGCGTCCCCGACCAGGCCATCCGCAACGCCGCCATCCTGATCGGCTCCGGCCAATCCGTTGGCCTGTTGATCGGAGGATCCGCCGTTCGTGGACCCGCCCTCGCCGCCGCCGGACGCCTGGCCGCCGCCACCGGCGTGAGGGTCCATCTCAGCCGCGACGCCGCCCGTCTCGAGCGCGGCGCCGGCATGTTCTCGCCGCCCCGCCTGGCCTACTTCCCGGAGCATGCCGAACCCCAACTCGCCGGCCTCCAGCATCTGATCCTGGTCGAAAGCAAACCGCCGGTGTCGTTTTTCGGCTACCCGACCTCGCGCAGTTTCCTCGCCCCGACGGATTGCCAGGTGCACATCCTGGCCCCCATCGGCTCCGACGGAACGGCCGCTCTGGAAGCATTGGCGGCCGAATGCGGCGCCGCCCAGGTCGCCGTCCCGGTCCCCGCCCCGGCCGAAGCGCATCCGGTCGCCCCCGGCCAACTGACCCTCGAAGCCATCGGCGCGGTCATCGCAACGCATCTGCCCCAAGGCGCCATCGTCTCCGACGAGATGGTCTCGTCAGCCGAGCCAATCAGCCGGGCCCTGCTCGCGGCCGCCCCGCACGACCATCTCCCGGTCACCGGCGGATCCATCGGACAAGGCCTGCCCGTGGCGCTGGGCGCGGCCATCGCCTGTCCGGATCGCAAGGTGGTGGCGCTCGAAGCGGACGGCAGCGGCATGTACACGTTGCAGGCCTTGTGGACGATGGCCCGCGAGAAGGCGGACGTCGTGACGGTGATTTTCGCCAACCGCCGCTACCGCATCCTGGATGTCGAAATGAAGCGCACGGGCGCGAACGGTTTCGGTCCGGCGGCGAACGCGATGCTGGACATCGGCAACCCGGACCTCAACTGGGTCCAATTAGCGGAAGCCCAGGGCGTCGAAGCCAGCCGCGCCGAAACCGCCGAGGCGTTCGCGACTCAATTCGAATCCGCCATGCGCCAGAAAGGCCCGCGCCTGATCGAAGCGGCCATCGACTAACCGGGGCCAACTCGAAGAGGACGTAACGCGAGCTTACTTGTCGGCCAGCCCAATCCAGACGCCGCCCGGCGAACGACAATCAGCGTGCTACGGCGGAAATCCAAGAGACGAAGTTGGCTCTGCGGAAGCCCGCCCTGGTGCTCCAAGTCGTCGAGTCCGGCCCTCCGGTGCTCCATCCAGGCCGGGACTCCTCGGACACAGCAGGGGGTGGTCGAGAGGCGTCGACCTTTCGGGCCAGTAATGCCGCGACACGGCTCCAACGCCTTAAGTCCGATATCTACCCGACCGTCCTTTCGATCTTCTGTATCTGGTCGAAATCCGCAAAGCGGTATGGGCGGCGCTGTGCCAGACAATATGCCACCCATTCGAAGAGTTGACGGAACCCTGGGCTCAATGAGCGCAAGTCGAGGATGTGCTCCCAATCGAGCGCCGACCGTTCTTTGCCGCTGCTGACGCGCTGCACCGTAATCTGCGGCGCAATGGCCTCGTCGAATTCCGAGTCCGTCATGGCTCGAATCTTAGACGCGGGCGGGAGAGACTCCAGAAACTCGGCGGAAAGTCCGTAAGAATCGACTGAAACATCATACGATGCGCCTAATCGCCGCAACTCATCGCTGAGTGTGCTATCGTCGATGCTTGTCGCGATCGCCAGAGTTGCTCCGTGAGCCCATTTCGAGTTGCTTACACACTGAAAGAAGCTCTCTCTGAAACTTGCCAAGGAGAGGTCTACCTTCAACTCAACGCTGCGCAACAAGAACGGCTGTTCTCCCAGACTCATCTTTACCTGAAGCAAATTCGGATCTAGCCGATACCCTTGATCGGTCATGTCGCCAACCCGCCAATTTAGCAGTACTACGTCAGGAAACTTCCACCGATTCACCCCGGCTGCCCGCGAGCTGGCGCGAGTATGTTCGACATGCATGGGAAACACATTGGAGCGTTCGGCATGTCGCATGAAGATAAACCGAAACTTCTCTTCCAGTTGCAGATCTCGTCCCTTTGACAACTCAACAGGCGTCGAAAGAAGAGTCGGCGCCGCTGAGTCGATTGTGGCTTGGCTCGTCAATTGTTCCCTCAGGTAATAGCCGTGACCGGTCGTGACCTTCGCAATGGAGGAAGTTGGATCCTGCGACATCACTGAAAAATGCTGACGTATTGAGTTCTCTGCGTACTCTCCCTCGAGTCGGCCCACTACCTTCTCAAACAACTTCGTGCCATTTATGGCACTTGCAGGATCAGGCGATAGCACTTCCGGGTACAGCCTGTTGAGTTGCTCCCAAAGGTTTGCCATAACAATGCCACTGTAACTTATACTGGGCTGCGGCGCGACCCCTGGGCTTACCAAAGAGCGGCGGTACAAACACCTCCGATACTCGCAATCTCAGCGATATTCTTCCCCGCGACGCCACGCCGCGCTTGCATCACCCGCCAACCCCTGCCATCATCGCTCCATGCAGACCGTCTACGAAGCAGCCGGCGCCATCGACGGCCTGCGCCGTCTCGCCCGAGCCTGGCACGCCCGCGTCCTGGACGACGAAGTCGTATCCCACGCCTTCCGCCACGGCTTCCACCCCCAGCACGTCGACCGGCTCGCCGCCTACTGGGCCGAAGCGCTCGGCGGACCGCCCGCCTACACCGCCGCCTTCGGCGACGAAACCAGCCTCCTCCGCATCCACAGCGGCAATGGCGTCCACGAAGAAATGGACCAGCGAGCCATCGCCTGCTTCGACCAGGCCCTCTCCGACATCGGCCTCGCCGCCGGCAGCCCCTTGCGCCAGACGCTCCACGATTACTTCGCCTGGGCGACCACCACCGCCATGGCCCGCTACCCCCGTTCCGCCGCCGACGTCCCCGCCGGCCTCCGCATCCCGCAATGGTCCTGGAACGGCCCCCAGCCGTAGCCGCCGTAAACCTCGTTCACAGCCAACATCTCCTGCAAATTCAACAACCTGGCGCAAAACGCTTGCGCCCGGCATGCTATTCTGAAGGTGGGAGGAGAAACTCCTCCCCGACACCGAGCGCGGATCCGCCTGACAGCGGCCGCGCTCGATTCATTTTGGGAGACCGAAAATGCCGACCCAAGCCACGGCTCGCAACCATCCGGCGCTCGATCCGGCGCCGGATCCGCACCTGCGCTTCTACATGACGCGTGACGAGTTCATGCGCAACCTCCTGCCGGCCACGCAGGAAGAGAAGCTGTTAGCCACCCGCGCCGCCCGCGCCTGGATGCACCTGGAGGACATCGAAGCCCTGATCGACGCCGTCACCGAAGGCCGCGGCCTGTTCTCCCTCTACACCGACCACTACGACCGTTACAAGCAGTTGAACCGCGACCTCCACCAGGCCGACGCCATGTGGAGCCGCGCCATGAACGCCTTCCACCGCGCCCGCAAGCGCAATGGCGCCGCTGTGGGCCGCCCCTGCCGCCACGACGATATTGGCGTGCTCGTCCCCTCCCACCGTCCCGGCGTCCGCGAAGCCCTCGATCCTCAACCCGCGCCCGCCGCCGAAAGCCCCGCCCCACCGCAGCCCGCCGCGCCCAGGCCCCCCTCCGCCCCCACTCCCGAACGGCGTCATCCGCGCGAGGCTTCACCGTCAGTTAGTTACAATGAAAAAGCATCCCCTGAACAGAAAAGAGAGTGAATGAGCAACATTATCGTGCTGGGCGCGCAGTGGGGCGACGAAGGCAAGGGCAAGGTGGTCGATCTGTTCTCCGACCGCTTCAACATCGTCGCGCGCTACCAGGGCGGGCACAACGCCGGTCACACCGTCTACATCGGTGAGCAGAAGTACGTCTTGAAGCTGATTCCGAGCGGCATCCTGCGGCCCGGCATCCAGGCCGTCATCGGCAACGGCGTCGTCATCGACCCGGCCGCCCTGCTCGAGGAGATCAAGACCCTCGAAAGCCTCGGCGTCCCGGTGAAGGGCAACCTGTTCATCAGCAACCGGGCGCACGTCATCTTCCCGTTCCACCGGCTGGTGGAGAAGATGTCGGAAGCGCGCGAAAACCGCATCCCGATCGGCACCACCTCCCGCGGCATCGGCCCCGCCTACGAGGACAAAATCGGCCGGCGCGGCATCCGCATCGCCGACATGCTCGATTCGGGCGGCTTCCGTCTCCTGTTCGACACGCTCGCCGAGGACAAACAGTTGCTCGCCGCGACGTTCAAGATCGAAGACACCATCGACTACCCGCGCATCTTCGAGCAGTATCAGGAGTTCGCCTCGCTGGTGAAGCCGATGGTTTGCGACACGGCGAAACTGTTGAACGACGCCATCGCCGCGGGCAAGAGCATTCTGTTTGAGGGCGCCCAGGGCACGATGCTCGACATCGACCACGGCACCTATCCGTTCGTCACCAGCTCGAGCGCCGCGGCCGGCGGAGCGTGCACCGGCACAGGCGTCGCGCCCACCCGCATCGACGGCATCGTCGGCGTGTCCAAAGCCTACATCACCCGTGTCGGCAGCGGACCGTTCCCCTCGGAAAGCCTCGACGAGATGGGCGAGCGCATCCGCAAGGCGGGCAACGAATTCGGCGCCGTCACGGGCCGTCCCCGCCGTTGCGGCTGGTTCGACGCGCCGCTGCTGCGCTACACCGCCACCGTCAACGGCTTCGACAGCCTGATTATGACCAAGCTCGACGTGCTCGACGAGTTGGACGAAATCCCGGTCTGCGTGGCCTATCGCATCGACGGCCAGGAGACCTCGGAAATGCCCGCGACGTTCCGCGGCATGCAGGCCATCAAGCCGGTGTACCGGAAACTCCCCGGCTGGCGCACCTCGACGCGCGGCGTGTCCGATTTTGGAGCGCTGCCGGAGGCCGCCCGCAAGTACCTGGCCTTCCTCGAAGAGCAGACCGGCGTCGAGATCGGCTGCGTCTCCACGGGTCCGGAGCGCAATGAGACCATCATTCGCTCGGGCTCCAAGCTCGAAGCCTTCTTCAGCGGTAAGTAGGCGTTTATGAAGATGCGGATCCAGGGCGATGCGATCCGTTTCCGGCTGAACCGCCGGGAAGTGGAGGCCTTCGCCGAAAGCGGCCGGGCGTCCGGGTCGCTCGCCTTTCCCGGCGGCGGCGCTCTGGTCTACACGCTCGAACGCAGCGCGGCGCCGGATGTCACGGCGCGCTTTGAAGGCGGCGCGATCCGCGTCGGCGTACCCGCGTCGGCGCTGACCGGGTGGGCCTCGACCGATCAGGTGGGCATTCACGTGCAGGTCGAAAGCCTGGAGGTCATCATCGAAAAGGACTTTCAGTGTCTGCATAAGGGCGAAGCGGGCAAGGACCCCGACGCCTACCCGAACCCGATGGCCTGACCGGCGTCCGCCGCGGTTATGCCCATCTCAGCCCAGAAGCTGGCCAACGTCCGGGCGTTTCATCGCGAGATCCGGTCTCCGCGTCACGACGGCGCCGCCGCGAATCTCCCACTCCTGGTGGCGATCGAGACCACCACGCGCTGCAACTTCCACTGCGTCCATTGCGCCCGGGCCTACGCCGATCGCGACCCGGTGGACCTCGACCTGGACCTGTTCGAGACCCTGCTAGCGCCGATGCGGACCGCCATCGAACTGTACCTGTTCGGCGACGGCGAGGTGCTGTTGGACACCCCGCGCCACCTGGCCATGATCGCCAGGGTGCACAAGGAGAATCCCGAATGCGAGTTAGGGTTCTCCACCAACGGCAGTCTCCTCACGCCGGAGGTGTACCGCCTGTACGCGGCGGCGGGTGTCGCCTACATCCAGGTCTCGGTCGACGCCGCGACGCCTGAGTTGTACGGGATCATGCGGCGCGGCGGCGATTTCGAGAGCCTGACGCGCAACCTGGAGGCGATCGCCGCCATCCGTCGCGGCGCCCGGTCGCGACAGCCGCGCCTCTATCTGGCCACCGTCATTTCCCGGCAGAACGCGCACGAGTTGCCGCTGCTTGCCGAGTTCGCCGCTCGCTACGGTTTCGTCTACTGGTTCATCAATGCCGAGTACCCCAGCGTCCCCGGCCGCGAGCGTCTGCTGCTGACGGGGGAGGATCGCCGGCAGTTGGAGCTGTTCCGCGCGAACCTCGCCCGTGACCACGGCCCTGACTTCAAGGCTCTGTTCGATCCGTCGATCAGCCTGAGTCCGACCGCCGCCGACTCCTGGCTCCAGGCCGCCTCGCCCGTCTACTGCACGGTCCCCTGGCAGAGGCTGGAGCTGAAGGCGAACGGCGACGTGAAGTTTTGTCCGTACTTTCACGAGCCCGTGTTCTCGATGAACGGCAGGTCGTTCGACGAGGTTTGGAACGGCGCGGAATTCCGGGCGCTCCGGCAGGCCTTCGCCTCCGGCGGAGACGTTCCCAAATACTGCGCCGCCTGCAAGTTAGGACTGCGCAAGCAGTACCTGCCGGGCTATCCGGGGCTGCCCGCCGACCATGGCCACTGGCTGCGCCGGCTGATCCCGGCCGTTATTTCATCTCGATGGCGATGACCGTCGCGTCCCGGTCGGGCGCCGCGGCCGGGACATCGATGGCGATATGCGCCGCCTTCTGCGTGACCTTGAGCGGCTTCCCGCCGGCCAGCAGACGGGCCGAGGCGACGCGCCCGCCGAGGCCGTCGAGTTCGATCGCGCCCTTTGGCCAGTCGAACACGTGCAGGTAGACCGTGCGGCCCTTCCGCGTGGTGCGCCCGAACGGGAGCCCCTGCAAGGGGCCGTAAGTGGTTCCATAGATCGCCTCGCCGTTCGCCTTCAGCCAGCGGCCGATGGCCAGCAGGCGCTGCTCGAACTCGGGCTGGATCTCGCCGTCGGGCGTCGGGCCGACGTTCAGCAGGAAGTTGCCGCCCTTGCTCGCCACGTCGATCAGGGTGCGGATCAACTGAGTCGACGACTTGTAGTTCAGGTCGTTCTTGTTATAAGCCCAGGTGTTGTTGATGGTCATGCAGGTTTCCCAAAGCCGGAAGTCCTCGGCCTTGGGAACGCCGGCTGCGGGGCCCTCCTCGGGCGCCGTCGTGCCGCCCAGCCGCGGCCCCGTGCGCGTGGGGATGATCTTGGGCGTGAACTGTTCGGGCGTATCGTAATCGCCCGCAAGCCCGATGCGGTTGTTGATCAGCGTGGCGGGCTGCAGCCGGTGGATCAGGTCGTGGAAGCGGCGGCCATTGTATTTCTGCTGCTCGCCGAGCCCGTCGAACCAAACAATGGCGACATCGCCGTAGCGCGTCAATAACTCGGTGAGCTGTAGCTCCATGAAGTCGAGATAGAGCGGCCACTCCGGCCGCGCCGGCTCGCCGCGCCAGTTATCAGCCGATAACTTAGCCGTATCGCGATAACCCGGATGATTCATATCGGGTGGCGAGTAATAGAATCCCAGGGGCATACCCTCGGACTTGGCAGCGGCAGCCAGCGCCGCGACGATGTCTTTCTTATAAGGAGTGTTGGTTATCTTGTAATTCGTGTAGGCCGAGTCGAACATGGCGAAGCCGTCGTGATGCTTCGTGGTGAACACCATATATCGTTGGCCCGCGGCCTTGGCAAGTCGGACCAGGGCCGCCGCGTCGAACTTCTCCGGATTGAACCGCTGCGGCAGGGCTCGATAATCGGCCTCGGAGATGGCGTCTTTGGGCGACGGCCGCATGATAGGCCAGGAGGCTTCAACGCTCGCCAGCGAATAGGGGCCCCAGTGGATGAACATGCCGAACTTGGCCTCGCGATACCATGCCGTGCGGTCGTCAATCGGGGCGGCGTGTAGAGCGGTAGACATCAGCGCCAAAATAATGGCGGGTTTCATCGGACCTCCGTGAAATAGGGTGGCTAGCAGCATTCTATGCCTCGCCGGCGGCCCGCACAAACGGCCGTGAATGCAGGATCGGGAATATCCCATATCACCAGACGGGCAAGTCCGTTGCGGGAGGCGGTTGAGCAGCCAAGGAATATTCTGAGTCAACTAGCCTCGATTTGCCGCCTGATTTCGTTAAGTCATGACAAGTTGTCAATGCCGGGCGCCAACATGACCACTAAGTCACTGTCGAATCGTTGTAATTCAATGGTTTGACTGATGGCGCCAGAGTTGCTTATTAAGGGGCAGGAGTTATATTGATGTCGTCTTCTTCCCCTCTCTTCCAGCGCCGTTTGGTGGGCCTCGCGCTCTGCCTGGTGCTATCGTTTACGGCCGCCGCCAAGGATCGCCCAAAGATCGCCAGGGATCTGGACCTGACAAAGGGCGCTCTGACGCGCGACGTCATTGTGCGCTTTACCGCGCCGCCCACCAAGGACGACCTGAAGCTGCTCGGCGCGTTTGGGCAGATGAAGAAGCAGTTCTCCAATTCGCGTTTCGCGGTGATGTCGCTGCCGATGAGCGTGCTCGCAAAGTTGGCCGACAATCCCAACGTCAGCTTCATGAGTCCGGACCGCCCGGTGCGTGGCTCGGTGGATCTGTCCACCTCCGCCGTGAACGCCCTGGTGGCGGCCCAGACCTATAGCGTGACGGGCGCCGGCATCGGCATCGCCATCATCGACAGCGGCGTGAGCGCCCACCAGGACTTCGGCTCGCGCATCGTGTACTCGGAGGACTTCACGGGCCTCGGCGTCACCAGCGATGGATACGGCCACGGCACCCACGTGGCGGGCATCGCGGCGGGCTCCGGCGCCGTGGCCGCCGCCACCTCTGGAGACACGCGGAAGTTTGCGGGCGTCGCGCCCGGGGCTAACATCATCAGCCTGCGCGTTCTCGACAGCACCGGCGCCGGGACCGACAGCGCCGTGATCGCGGCGATTCAACAGGCCATCGCCTTGAAGAGCCGTTACAACATCCGCGTGATCAACCTGTCGCTGGGCCGTGCGGTCTTTGAGAGCTATCAGGATGATCCGTTGTGCCAGGCTGTCGAGCAGGCATGGCAGGCCGGCATCGTCGTGGTCGTCGCGGCCGGAAACCAGGGCCGCAACAACAGCGGCGGCAACCATGGTTACGGCGCCATCTCGGCGCCCGCCAATGACCCCTACGCCATCACCGTCGGCGCCATGAACACGAGCGGCACCGCCGCCCGCACCGATGACATCATGGCCAGCTACAGCTCCAAGGGTCCGACGCTGTACGACCACGTCGTGAAGCCGGATCTGGTGGCCCCGGGCAATCAGGTTCGCTCGACGCTCGCCTCCACCTCGGCCGCCCTGTTCACGCAGTACCCGTCCACGCAGTTGCCGGTGTCCTACTACGCCTCCGGCTCGAGCGGCCAGATCTCGACGAGTTACTTCACCTTGAGCGGCACCAGCATGGCGACGCCGGTGGTGAGCGGCGCGGCGGCCCTGCTGCTGGAGAAATACCCCTCGCTGACGCCCGATCAGGTGAAGGCGAAGCTCATGAAGACGGCGTACAAGTCGTTCCCCGCCAGCAGCACCGTGACGGACGCTGGCGTCGCCTACACGGACTACTACGACATCTTCACCGTCGGCGCCGGCTATCTGGACATCCAGGCCGCGCTGGCCAACACGGACACGGTCAACGGCAATGCGATGTCGCCGGTGGCGGTGTACAACGCCACGAGCGACACCGGCACGCTGAGCTTCGACGCCGCTTCGGTGTGGGGCAACTCGCTGGTGTGGGGCACGTCGCTGGTGTGGGGCACAAGCCAGGTGGTGAACGGCTCGACGATCGTGTGGGGCACGTCGCTGGTGTGGGGCACGTCGCTGGTGTGGGGAACCACCGACACCCAGGACCGCGGCTTCAGCCTGGTGTGGGGCACGAACCTGAGCGCCACGGTGGACGCCTCGGCCGTCATCTTCGGATCGGCATCGGGCAACGTGGACCCGATGAACGTCCTGACAGTCCGCGTCAAGAACTAAGTTGAACTAACTCCTGCCTGATGGGAGAAGGCTCCCGGCCTTCTCCCTTCTGGTTCTTCCAACTGGTCGGAAACTAGATATAAGCAATGACGTCGATTTCGACCAGTGAGTCGCCCGGAACCCAGGCCGGCGCGACCGTGGTCCGAACCGGCGGGTACTCCCCGAACCGCCCCTGGAACACCTTGTTCATCGCCGCGTAATCCTCCGCCTTCGCCAGATACACGTTGCACTTCAGGCACTTATCCATCGAAGAGCCGGCGTTCTTCAACTCGGCCTCGATCTCGTCGAGCACCGTCTTGGTGTGCTCCTCGATGGTGCCCTTGTAATGCGCGCCCTTGCCGGCCACGAACACCAGGTTCCCATAGGAGACGCAGCCGCTAAACAGGCCGGGCTTGTCCGGCTTCTTGCCGTTCTTGTAGTGGACCTTGCGTTCGGGTTTCGCTTCGGCGGCCTGGGCGGCGCCTTGTCCGGCGGCGGCCCCGGCCAGCGCGGCGCCGGCGCCGCGGAGCAGATTCCTGCGATTGGTCTTCTTCTCACTCATCTGGATAACTCCTTCCTGCTTCGATAAAGAAACTGACTCAGGCGCGCATGTGTTGGGATTGCGCCGGAGCCTGATACCGGACGCTGAGGTGCGGCGTCTCGATGCGCTGGCAACCCTTGGCTCGCGAATCGAGACAGGCTTCGGTAAGTCCGCTGGCGAGCAGCGTCCTTTCCACCGGGTAAGGGGCCCGCTTGGTGGTGAACATCTCCTCGATCTTGCTCACCAGGCAGGCCGAGTAGGTGACGTTGGGAACGGGCGTCAGAAGGAACTGCGTCGACAGCAGCCTCGAACGGCCCTTGACCTTGGCGGCGAAGTTGTAGTCCTTGATGGCGCCGTTCAGCATCAGCAGCGTGGCCCTGGTTCCGTCGCGGTACTCGATGAAGCAGGCGAGCGGCTTCTCCACCAGTTTCGGCAGAACGCCCGGAGCGGTGAGATCCTGCGTGCGGCCGTCCTGGATGGTGAGGCCTTGGGGCGAATCGGAACGGGACAGGGCGGAGGAGAGCAGCGCTTTCGACCAGCGGCCCTCGGCGCCGGCCTTCCATACCGCGTCGCCTTCGAGGGTGTGGACCGCGCGAACGCCCGTTTCGCCGCCGGCGCGCCGTTCGAGCATGGATTGCATGGCCTCGAGCGCGTGGTAGCCCATGGGGTCCGTGCCGCCCACGCCGACCATTACGGCCTCCTCAACCTGGGCGCCGGTGGGCATTTCGACGTCAGGCAGGCGCCAGGTGACGGGCAGCGACGAGCCGGCGAGCATGGGGAACTTCAGGCGCTTGGAGGCGTCCACCATCCACTTGGCCTTCTCGAAACTGTAGGACAGATGTTTGTCATTGTAAACCGGGACAGAACGGCCCGATTGCTCGAAGACGTCCACCACCTGCTTGAAGAACTCGTAGCGCGGATATTGGATCTGGCCTTTGTCGTTCACCGGATAGTCGCCGTGCTCGCCGATGATCAGGACGGCGTCGACGGCGAGCGAGGCCCCGCCGCAGCGGAGGGCTTCGCCGATGGTGGGATAGACCTGGAAGCCGAACTCCGTGGCGCGCGTGGCGCTCTGGTCGCCCTCCGGTTTCTGGTCGACGTAGAGCGAGACCACCTTCACATTCGGTTTATGCCACTTGCCCGCGAGAGGATAGCCGACCAGGAAGCGGTCGCCCATGTGTTGGGCGTGCGAGAGGTACTTATAGATGGTCGCGACAATGGCGATGCGAACGGGTGTTTCGGGCATGGTCAACTTCTCCAGAACGTCGATTCGGCGGGCGCTTTGTAGGCGATTTTGAGGTGCGGGGTGTCGAGGCGCTTGCCGCCGTCGTGGAGGCTGTCGACGCCCGCCGCCGTGAGGCCGGTGGTGAGCAGCGTGCGCTCCACCGGGTAGGGCGGCTTGCCGGTCAGGTACATCCGCTCCATGTTGTTCACCAGCGGACTGAAGAAGCTGGCGAGCGAGGTGCGCGCGGGCGGCATGGGCAGATAGAGCTGGGTGGAGAAGATGTCCTTGCGGCCCTGGATGCGGGCGGCGAAGTTGAAGTCTTCGATGAGGCCGCTCATCAGCAGCATGGTGGACTTGAGGCCGTCGTTGTGTTCGTACTGGTAGGCGACCGGGTCCTTGACCATGCGGCGCATGTCGTCGAGGGTCGGGAAGATGTCGTTGAAGCCTTCACGGCAGGGCTTGAGGGTGTGGCTGCGGCACAGGGCCGCTTCGACCAGGTCGCGCGACCAGACGCCCTTTTCATGAGCCTGCCAGAAGGCGTCGCCGCGGTAGGCCTGGAGCGACTTGACGCCGGTCTCGCCGCCCTTTCGTCGCTCCACCATGCCCTGAAGCGATTCGAGGCCGTGGAAGTCGTAGCTGTCGACGCCGCCGTAGCAGACGCAGACGGCCTCCTCGGCGACCGCGTTGTCGGGGAACTCGACCGAGGGCGTGCGCCAGGTGACCGGGAGGCTCGAGCCGGCGAGGAAGGGGATCTTCATGGACCGGGCGGTGTCGTACATCTGCTTGGCCCAGTCCCAGTTCCAGGACAGGTGTTTGTCGTTGAAGATAGGGACGACGCGGCTGCTCGACTTGAAGACGTCGACGGTTTCGTTGAAGAAGCGGTAACGGGGGTATTGGACCTGGCCCTTGGGGGTGCGGGGGTAGTCGCCGTGTTCGCCGACGATCACTACGCCGTCCACGTCTAATTTACTGGTGCCACGGGTGAGGGTTTCGGCGATGGTCGGGTAGACCTTCATGCCGGGGAAGCGCGCGGCGCGCTCCCTGGTGAGGTCGCCCTTGGGATGCTGGTCGACATAGAGGGAGACCAGATCCATGGGGGGATGGTGGTATTCGCCGTTCCAGCCGTAGCCTTCAAGGAAACGATCGATGATGTGCTGGCCGTGTGAAAACTGCCGGTAAACCGTGATGATGCCCGCGAGTTTCGGGCGCGCCGGAGCAGGAGCGCCGGCGAGCGAGGCTGGAACCAGAGCCGCGCCCTTGAGTAAATCTCGACGACTGAGCGCCATAGGGATACGGATATCATAAGCGCTCGGCCAGCGCGTGGAAGGCGTGGGATGAGGGTGGGCTAGAATGGAGGATTCGCGGCGCCGCGCCCGACACGCGGTCCATGCGCTTTGAACGCCCAGGAGACTCCGTGTGGCAGGGTGACCTACGTTTCGTGATGAAGAACCTGATCCTGAAGGACTTCCGGATCCGATACAGGAACATGTCGCTGGGCGTGTTCTGGTCGCTGTTGAATCCTTCGGTGATGATGCTGGTGATGACGTTCGTCTTCACAAAGATCTTTCGGAACCCTTCGTCGAACTTTCCGGTATTCGTGCTGTGCGGCCTGGTGCCGTTCAACTTTTTCACCATCGCCTGGGCGACGGGCACCACCTGCATTGTGGAGAACGCCAGCCTGATTAAGAAAGTCAGGGTGCCGAGGGAGGTGTTCCCGATCGCGGCGGTGCTGTCGAACTGCCTGCACCTGGGGATTCAGATCGGGCTGCTGCTGGGCATTGCGCTCGCGACCGGCGTGAAGGTGACAGATAAATGGTTGTGGCTGCCAGCGTTGTGGGCGCTGGAGATCGTGTTCACCTGCGGGCTGGCGCTGGCGACGGCGAGCGTGAACGTGTTCATCCGCGACATGCGGTACGTGGTGGAGTCGTTCAACACGGTGCTGTTCTGGCTGGTGCCGATCTTCTATTCCTTCGAGGTGATCCCGCAGCAGTTTCGCGACGTCTACCAGTACAACCCGGTGGCGGCGCTGGTGCTGGCGATGCGGCAGGTGATACTCGACAACAGCGCCCCTTCGGCGACGCTGCTGATCAAATCTTTGGTGGTGTCGGTGACGTCGCTGGTGGGTGGGTTCGTTTTATTCCGGAAGCTGAAGCCGAGGTTTTAC
This sequence comes from Acidobacteriota bacterium, assembly GCA_018268715.1. Taxonomy (GTDB): domain Bacteria; phylum Acidobacteriota; class Terriglobia; order Bryobacterales; family Bryobacteraceae; genus TMP-7. Next base: position 894,976 of record JAFDVZ010000002.1, read on the forward strand.
GACTACCTGTGACTTCCACGGAGAAGTTCGCCATCCGCTTTCACGGCGTGACCAAGACGTTTGCGCGGCATTCGGGACCGCAATTGATCCGGCAGCGCGCCCTGGGGATGCTTTTCGGCCGGAAACACGCGCCTTTTCATGCGTTGAGCGACGTCTCCTTCGACGTGCGGGAGGGCGAGGGACTGGCCGTCATCGGGTCGAATGGGGCGGGCAAGAGCACGCTGTTGGGTTTGACGGCGGGGCTCGCGGAGCCGGACTCCGGGACGGTGGAGGTGAACGGGCGCATGGCGGCGCTGCTCGAGCTGGGATCGGGATTCCATCCCGACCTGACCGGGCGGGAGAACCTGTTCCTGAACTCTTCCCTGATGGGGTTCACCGAGAAGCGGACCCGCGAGTTGTACGACTCGATCGTGGACTTTTCGGGGGTGGGCGACTTCATCGATGAGCCGTTACGCACTTACTCGAGCGGCATGATCGTGCGGCTGGCGTTTTCCGTGGCCGTGAATCTCGATCCGGACATCCTGCTGGTGGACGAAGTGCTGGCGGTGGGCGACGCGGCGTTCCAGGCCAAGTGCTTCGGGCGCATTCTCGACTTGCGGAAGGCCGGAAAGACCTTCGTATGCGTGTCGCACAGCCGCGATATGCTGGCCGATGTGTGTGAATCAGCGATCTGGCTGGATCACGGAAAGGCCTTGATGACCGGCGCGTTCACCGAAGTCTTCCGGGCGTATTCGGAACGCCGGGCCGGGCGCTGACGGGCGGGCCGGCGGCTGTCGGGCGCCGAGGCCGTGGAGACGCAACGGCAGGAGCGAGCATCGGGCTTGCGCAGAGCCTTCTGGCCCTCCGCAAGGATGATCTCGATCCACAACTCCTGTTCCGACGTCACGTTAAAACCCTCTCTCCTGTTGATACGAGCGAACCGTGGATCCGGTTCGACGGTTTGTTACTTGGGAACGCGGAAATCGCCGGCCGGTTGGCTCACCCGTGCGCGAGCTAATGCGCGCCGGCGCCGATGTTGGCGGTCATTTCGTCGACGGCTCCGCTCATCTCGTCCGCCTGACGGCGCAGCGTCTGGCCAGCCGCGGCGCTCTCTTCGGCGGCGGCGGCGAACTCGTGCGTGTTGGAGCGGATCTCCTGGATCGAACGGTGCATCGAGTCGATGCTCGAGGCCTGGGACCGGCTGCGCTCCTGGAGCTTCCGGGCGATATCGTTGACCTGGCTTACGTCGGCGGTGACGGATTTGACGAAGGAGCTGACCTCCTCGACGCGCCGGCGACCGGTGACCGAACGCTCCACCGAGGCCTGAATCAACTGCTCGCTGTCCCGCGCGGCTTCGGCGCATCGTTGGGCGAGGCTTCGAACTTCATCAGCCACCACCGCGAAGCCCAGGCCCGCGTCGCCTGACCGGGCGGCTTCGACGGCGGCGTTCAAGGCGAGGATGTTGGTTTGCGAGGCGATCTCGTCGATCACCTTCATAATTTTCGAAATCTGATGGCTGGAGGCGTCGATCTGCTCCATGGCGACGGTGAGTTGCTGGAGAGTGCGGTTGGCGCCGTTAACATGCTCCTGCACCTGGGCCGCGAGCCGGGCGACTTCCTCGGCCGCCTGACGATTCTCTTGCGCGGTCCCGCTGACCACTTCCGCCGTGCTCGATGTGGAATCGATCGCCGTCGCCTGAATGACGGCGCGCTCCGCGATCATGTCGCCCGACGAAGACACGCTGGCCGCAGTCTTGGCCACGCCGCCGGCGTGCTCAAACAGCCGTCCCGCCACCAGACCCAGCTTCCGGATGATGCCGCGCACCAGTTGAAACGTCGCCGTGAGGACGAAAAGGCACAGGCCGATCACCACCCAGACGATCATCCGGCTTTGTGAGATCTCCTTGTCGGCGGACCGGGAACTGGCGGCAAGCACCTGCTGTTGCGCCCGCTCGAGCGCCTGCGTGTTGTCCTGCAACTGCTTGAGCAGGGGGTCCATCTTCTCCGTAAGGACTTCGTGGGCGGCGGCGAACTGATTGCGAGTCACCGCCTCCAGGTAAGCCTTCTGAAATTGCTGGACCTGGAGCGCTCCGCTTTCCAACTTCTTCAATGCGTCCCGGGAAGCGGAGTCATCAATGAGTCCGTTCAGTTTCCGGATGCTCTCGACCAGGACGGCGGCGCTCTGAGCCGTGTCGGCGCCGGACGCCGCAGTGTGGCAGCCCTTGCATTCGCCCAGCTTCATCGACAATGCGGCGTCCACCTTGGTGTTCTGAATGATATAGGACGTCTGAACCCGCTTGGTCTCGCCCTGCAACTGATAGAAACCCGATTTGACGTCGCCAATCAGGTCGACGACGGAGGTTGTCTCGTTGGCGGCCTTGTTCAGGTGGGCGCCTAAGCGTTGGATTACCAGCAACGATGAATAACTCAATCCCAGTGTCAGGACAAGCAGGGCCAGGCCGGCGCCGGCAATCTTCTGCCCGAAAGTGGCTTTTGTGAACACAGTGCTTCTGGCGCCGCAAACCTCAGCTGCAGCATCCTCCTGACAGTCTTATCGGCACTTTGGTAACGCGGGGTTTAGCCAATCGGCGAGTTGGCGATGAGAAAAAAGTACTGTTGTGCGGATTTGCGGGAAAGATCCTGAACGTTCGGAGAAAATCTCGTGAATTGTGTAGTTTGGCTCACATTATCGAGAAGAAAGGACCCGCGGGAGAGCGTCTCCGGCGGGTCCTTGGGACCCTACTTAATAGGGATGGACACCACGTTCGAGGTGATGAGCCCGGTCTGCAACATCATGGGGGCGTTACCGGAGGCGACGCCCTGGGGGATCACCACCGTCACCTTATACATCCCGGGGGCGCCGGGTAGGGCGGTGACCGAGGGCACGGAGGCCGTGACCCCGCCGATGCGGGCGAAGATGTCGCCGGTGAACACCGAGGCGGCGCCGACAAAGGCGCCGGTGGAAAGCGGCGGACTGGTTTGACCGAGGCCGACGGCGGTCAATACGACGACCTCGCCCGCGGCGGCCGGAGAGGACGGCGTGACGGCGGTTCCTCCGGTGAGGCGGGTGGCGACGACGCCACGAGGCCCGTACAGGATGCCGGGAGCCGCCGCGGAGATCATTACATTATAGATAGCCGACGCGCCGGCGGCGTTGGTGACGATGACCGCGCGTTGTCCGGGGGCTACCTCAAACGGAACCTGTCCGGTGATCTGGCCCGAGGCCACCGATGAAAGGGGCGTGGCCACGCCGCCGATGGTGATGCTGACGCCGTTCAGCGCCAGGGGCAAGGTCTGGAGCCCCGTGAAACCGGACACGTCGGAACCCGCGAAGGCGAGATTCGTCCCGGTGAGCACGAAGTTGGAGCCCGGGGCCAGCGCGATCTGAGACGAATACGGAACGTTGGCGTACATGGCGGCGATGGCGGGCGGAGTGACGGGGGCGGCGGTCAACTGCGCGCGCACCGCGCCGCCGGAATTCGCCGAGGTGTGCAGGTTCAGATAGTGCTTCCAGGGCGTGACGATCAGGGAGTTCAAGGCGGCTACCCCGGTGGCGTCGTAGGTGGTGGCCATCCGGAAGAGGTTGCCGGTTCCGTCGGTGGTGAGGATGGGGGCCGTGCGCAGGCGCGAGTCGATGGCGACGGGTCCGTTGGCGCCGGCGACGCCGTTGTGAATATGGGTGGCGGTGAACTGGGTTCCGGTGGGGAACTGGGGGTTCTCGTCGAAGATGACGACGGCGGCGGGGATGGTGGCGTCGGCGTTGTTGCGGATGGAGTGGACGATGATCTTCGACGGGGCGGAGGCGGCGAGGGAGACCGGCGGGACCTCCTGGTCCGGGGTCAGGGGAACCTGGAACTCGATGCGGTCGGCAGCCTGCAACTGACCTCGGACGGCGCCGCCGGGCTTGGCGGTGGTGTGGAGGTTGATGTAGTAGGCGCCGGGGTTCGCGATGAAGCCGTTCACGGCGTCGACCGCGCCGGCGGCGTTGAGGTCGATTTCGCTCTCGTAGTGCAGGACGCCGGAGCCGTCGCCGCCGGCGGCCACCTGGGCGGACAGGCCGCTGGGAATGACCACGGGTCCGCTGGCGAGCGCGGCGCCGGAGTGAACGTGCAGGCCGGAAAACACCGTGTCGGCGGTGAAGCCGCGATAGGAGACGTCGAAGATGGCGTAGGCCGAGTTGGGAGCGCCGGCGCCGTCGCGGGTGACCAACAGCATGACGCCGCCGGCCGCGGTCCAGGCCGGTCCGGGATTGGCGGGAGTCTCATTCTGCGGGGCCATCAGGCCGATGCGGACGGCGGTTTCGGCGCGCTGGAGCTGGCCGCGCATGACGCCGGCCGGGGCGTCGGTGGTGTGGAGGTTGAAGTAGAACTGGGAGGGATCGGAGAGAATCCCGTTGATGGTGTCGAGGGTGACCGAGGCGGAGGGGAAGTTGGTCTGAGCCGCCGGCAACACGCCCTTCCCGTCCACGTCGGTGCGCGCGACGGCGAACGGTACCACCACGCCGCCGTTGGCGAACGCGGCGCCCTTGTGGATGTGCATCGCGGTGATGGTGGCGGGGGAGGTGAAGTTATAGCCGACCGCCGCATCGAAGGATCCCGACACGACCTTGGGATTGGCGGGGTCCGTCGTGTCGCGAACGACGTGGAGCCACAGCGTTACGTTTCCGGTGACCGGGTTGGCCGGCTGTTGCGTCTCGTTTCCGCTCGACAGTACGGCGCGGTACGGGATGGATTCAACGGTTTGACCCAGCAGTCCTGTAGCTAACAGTAATGTTAGGGCAAGGCTCTTGTTATGCATCACTCATCCTCCTGTTATGGCGGCCGAACATGGGGCCGCCAATCCCCTGCATTGTCTCACCGTCCTATGGCCGAGGGGTAGGAGGATAAGAGCTTCAACAGTTACAAAAGTTACAAACGAGCGCGGGCGACTGCTTTCTTCCAGCCGTCGAATAACTCGTCGCGACGGGCGGAACTCATGGCGGGTTCAAAGACGCGTTCGGGCCTCCAGAAGGCTTCCACTTCGGCCAGATCCTTGAAGAATCCGGTGGCCAGACCCGCCAGGTACGCCGCGCCGAGGGCGGTGGTTTCGACGTCTACCGGTCTGACAATTGGACAGCCCAGGATGTCGGCCTGGAACTGCATCAGGAAATTATTGACGGACGCGCCGCCGTCGACGCGGAGTTCGGCGAGTTTCGCGCCGCTGTCGGCCTGCATGGCGTCGATCAGCTCGCGGACCTGGTAGGCGATGGATTCGAGGGTCGCGCGGACGACGTGGGCGCTGGTTGTGCCGCCGGTGATGCCGGAGATGGCGCCGCGGGCGGAGGGATCCCAGTAAGGCGCTCCGAGTCCGACGAAAGCGGGGACGAGATAAACGCCGCCGGTGTCGGGGACCGATTCGGCCATGGGCTGGGTGTCGGCGGCGTTTTTGATCAGGCCCATGCGGTCGCGCAGCCACTGCACGGCGGCGCCGGCGATGAAGACGCTGCCTTCGACGGCGAACTGGGCTCGGGCGTCGGGGGAGGCGGCCCGGGTGGCGACGAGCCGGTTCTTCGAGACGGCCTGTGTGGCGCCGGTGTGCATCAGGGCGAAACATCCGGTGCCGTACGTGTTCTTGGACAGGCCGGGCCGGAAGCAGGCTTGTCCGAACAGGGCCGCCTGCTGATCGCCCGCGATGCCGGCGATGGGGATGGCCGCGCCCAGGTGTTCGGGGAGCGCTTCGCCGCAGACGTGGCTGGAGGGGACGATGCGGGGGAGCATGGCGCGGGGCACGCCGAAGATGGTGAGCAGTTCGTCGTCCCAATCGCCGGCGCCGATGTTCATGAGCATGGTGCGGGAGGCGTTGGAGGGATCGGTGACGTGCGCGGCCCCGCCGGTGAGCTTCCAGATGAGCCAGGTGTCGACGTTGCCGAACAGCAGGTCGCCCGATTCGGCGCGGGCGCGGGCGCCGGGCGTGTTCTCGAGAATCCAGCGGATCTTGCTGGCGGAGAAGTAGGCGTCGATGACCAGGCCGGTCTTGCTTTCGACGGAGGCGGCTTGCGGGGAAGCGGCGAGTTCGGCGCAGAAGGCGGCGGTGCGGCGGCATTGCCAGACGATGGCGGGACCGACGGGTTGACCGGTGCGGCGGTCCCAGACGATGGTGGTCTCGCGCTGGTTGGTGATGCCGATGGCGGCGATGTCCTGGCCGAAGACGCCTTGCCGGGCGAGGGTCAGACGGGCCGCGTCGAGCTGCGCGCGCCAGATGTCTTCGGCGTCCTGTTCCACCCAGCCGGGTTGGGGATAGCGGGTGGGCGCCGGGCAGGACTCCATGGCGAGCCGGACGCCGCGATTATCATAAAGGACCGCGCGGGCACTGGTGGTGCCTTCGTCGAGCGACAGGATATAGGACATGCGCCGAGGATTGTATCGGGCGCGGAGGGGCGCTGGCAACCTCGTATAATGGGACGACATGTTCTTTCGCCGCGAGAAACCACGTCAGGTCACGTTTTCCGATCACCTGGATGTTCTTCGGAGCGCCGGGTTTACGGTGGAGTCGACGGGCGGGGCCACGCGTGTGAGCCGCGGACGGTGCGCGGCGGTGATCGAAGATGGCGGCGCGGCTCCCAGGGTGGATCGGGCCGGGGTGCTGGTGGGCTCCGAGATCGGGTATGCGGTGCACGGCGGGTATCAGAGCTTCGTGCGGACGGCGTCGGGGAAGACCGAGCCGCTGCTGGCTCGCGACCTGACGGCGCTGCATGCGTTCGAGGAGGATTTGAAAGAGGCGCTGGGGCTCGAGAGCTTGTATAACGAGTCGCTGGGGACCACTTTCGACCGGCATATGTACGACCGGGTGGAGGATCGCGACGCGGGGCAGAAGAAGCCCTGGGAAGCGGCGCGGTAACTTGGCGGCGGGACGAAGGGCGCCCATCCGTTGGGGATGCTCTCTTCCGGACTGTCGCTGCTGCCCGAACCTGGTTTCGTGTCGGCGGTGAAGACGAGTAGCTTCCCGCGACTGCATACCGTCGTCCCAGACCCTGGCCGTTGATCGGACGGCGATTCTCGGAGGGTGGTTGCCCCACATCCGCTAGAATCGTCTTCAAGATGAGTCTGGGCGCTCGCTCCTTCCTATTGCTGTGGCTGGCGGCTGTATCGGCCGTCGCGCAGATTCCTGATTCGCTGACTGAGTTGAATGGCGCTTTCCGGCAGGCTTACGCCGATGCGCGGAGGCGGTTGCTGGCGGGCGACGGTCCGTTGCTGATCGTCAATAACGACAGCGCTGTGTTGCTGCGGGGCGGAAAGCGGTCGGAGGCTTCGGTGAACCGGCCCTCCTATCATGTCGTGAAGACGTTCGCGCATATTCCGCTGGCGGTGTATGTGGCGCTGACTCCCGCGGATGGGGCGCTGGATGACGGGCGGGTGAAGACGCTCGAGACGCTGCGGCGGTTGATTGGGACGGCCAGGGAGAGCCTGGACGGATTGGGACTGGCGCCGGAGTCGTTGGCGCGGCAGGGCGAGATTGTGCGGGAGTCGCGGGATCTGTTGGATCGGGCGATCGCGGATCGCGGGATGCCGCGGAAGGAACTGGAGGCGTTCACCCGGCGGATGGCGCCGCTGGTGATGGCGAATGTCGCCGAGGCGGCAGCGGCGCAGTTGGATGAGTTGAATGCGCGCGTGATGGGCTGGAAGCGGGAGATGTCGGCCACTGAGTGGGATTCGCTGCATGTGGTGATCGTGACTTCGCATATGGCTCGCGAGGATGGGCTGCACATGCAGTATTTTTCGCGATTGTTGGGCGAGGGGGCCGAGGGGCGGCGGATCGTGGTGGCGGAGTCGTTGTGGGAGGAGCCTCGGGCGGTGGAGTTGTATGGGACGCACTTGCTGGACGCGGGCATCGGGCAGGCGTTCTTTGGGGACGCCGGGCGGATGCATCGGGACCTGCTGGGGGACGCGGCCCGCGAGTATTTGAAGAAGGTGCTGCCGTAGGGCGCCCTGGCGTGTCCGCCGGCCGGGCCGTCGCGATAGACTCTTGAGCATGGCCAAACGAATCACCCGGCGGGCGCTGGGCATGTCGGCGATGGGCGCGGCGGCGTTCGCCGAGGCGCAGGAGGCGAATACGTACCGCGGGGCGCTGGACGGTTTCGATAGCAAGGTGAAGCCGGCGGGCTTCGATACGCTCGACATTTCGCGGAAGATGTATGAGTCGGCGCCGCTGAAGATGACCTTCCGCGCGACGAATCGCAAGGACGCCGAGGCCTGGCAGAAACGCTTCCGGGCGAAGTTGACGGAGTTGGTCGGCGGATTTCCGGAGCGCGGCAAGGCGCCGGCGGCGGAGGTTCTGGAGACGCGGGAATTCGCGAAGTACACGCGCGAGAAGTTCGTCTTCGAGAGCCGGCCGGGGTCGTGGGCGCTGGCCTACCTGCTGAAGCCGAAGACGGCGGGTCCGCATCCGGCGATTGTGTGCGTGCCGGGGCATGGGCGCGGCGTGGACGACATCGTGGGCGTGGATGAGAAGGGGCGCGATCGCACGGAGCGGGTCGGCTATGAGTTCGACTTCGCGATTCAGGCGGCTGAGTTGGGGATGGCGGCGGTGGCGATTGAGCCGATGGGGTTCGGGTGCCGGCGCGATCCGGCGGCGCGCAAGCACGGGCTGACAACGTCGTCGTGCCAACCGGCGGCCGGGGCGGCGTTGCTGTTCGGACAGACCATGATCGCCTGGCGCGTGTTCGACGTGATGCGCACCATCGACTGGATCGAGACGCGGAAGGACCTGGATCCGAAACGCGTCGGGTGCATGGGGATCTCCGGCGGCGGGACTTGCACGATGTTTTCGGCGGCGCTCGATCAGAGAATCCAGATGGCGTTTGTCAGCGGCTATCTGAATACATTCCGCGATAGCATCCTGAGTCTGTCGCATTGCATGGATAACTACGTGCCGGGAATTTTGAACTGGGGCGAGCAGTATGACGTCGCCAGCCTGATCGCGCCCCGGGCGCTTTTTGCTGAGTCGGGCGAGAAGGATAATATCTTCCCGGTGGCGGCGGCGCGGGAAAGCTTCGCGAAGGTGAAGAAGGTCTACGAGGTGTTCGGGGCGGCGGACCGCATTGGACATGAGGTGCATCCCGAGGCGCACCTGTTCTGGGGCCGGCAGGGGCTGCCGTTCGCGGCGAAGCAGTTAGGCGTGTAAGGCTGAGTTAGCGGCTTTCGAGGATCTTCAATATATCCGTGCGGCTTTGACGACGGGCGATGGAGAGGGCGGAATCGCCGTTCCGGTTCGTCTGGTTCAGGTCGGCGCCCTTCTGCACGAGCACTCGAACGGCGCCGCGATTCTGCCGGGAGACCGCCAGGATGAGCGCGGTGGACCCGTCGCGGTCGACCAGGTCGGCGCGCGCGCCGCGGTCGAGCAGGGCCTTCACGGTCTCGGGTTTGTCGACGCGGTCGACGGCGCCGCTCGCGTACATCAATGCGGTCTCGCCATGATCGTTCTGCAGGTTGACGTCGGCCCCGCGGTCCGTCAGGGGTTTCACCATATCGGGAAGGTCCCTGGCCGCCGCGAGCATCAGGAGCGTGACGCCGTCCTTGGTCCGGGCGGTTGCGGCGGCGCCGTTCTCCAATAGAAATGACACGACGTCCGGATGCCCGAGGGCGTTCATCAGCGGGGTGGTTCCGTCGTTGGACGCCGCGTTCACGTTGGCGCCGTTGCGAACCAGGGCGCGCACGATCTCCAGGGAGGGCGTCGCGTTGAAGCCGGTCGCCCGGTGCAGCGGGGTCCAGCCGTCGCGGTCCGCTTGGGTGACGGCGGCGCCCCGACTTAGCAGCATCCGAACCGTGTTGTCGCGGGAGTAGGAGCAGGCCGAGCCGAGGGCGGTCGCCAGGTGGGCCGGGGAGGGGCCGGCGTCGAGCAGCCTGGCGGTCGCCTCCGCATGGCCTTTGCGGGCGGCTTGGGCCAACGCTCGGCCGATTGCCTCCTTGCCCGGCTTGCGGCTGAGCAGATAGTCGAGGATGCCGATCTGGTTGGCGTCGGCGGCGTCCGGCAGGGCCCGGTCGACGCTGGCGCCCCGGGCGGCGAGCATCTCGACGATGGGGAGGTGACCGTGGGCGGCGGCCTCGCCCATGGCGGTGGAGTCGCAGTTGATGTCGCAGGCGTCGGGGTTGGCGCCGGCTCGAAGGAATAGCGAAACCGCGGTGGCGTCGCCTTTTCCGGCTGACTCGACCAGCGTCTCGTCGTCGAATGACAGACCGAGTTGGGACAGGCGCACGCGGGCGGCTTCGGGAGTCATCGCCGGCTTGTCGGCGTTGTCGGCGGGCTTCAGCGAAGGCGCGAGTGGCGGGCTGGCGGTCTGGTTCGACGGCGCGGACTGTGCTCCGGCGATGGCGTGCGGCGCCCAACGGTAGAGCGCCGCGGCTCCCACCGCCAGGAGGCAGAGGCAGGCCGCGATGATCCAGACAAACTTCCCCCGGGAGGGGTTCAGGGCAGCGGCAATATCGTCCACCAGCAGCGCCGCGTCGCGGTCGAAGTGTGCGTCGCGCAGTTCGACGGCGTTGAGTTCGGTGAGCGGGACCAGCGGCGGGGGAAGGTCCTGGGGGCGGGGCATGCGGGCGCCGCCAACCAGCGCCGGAATCGTCTTCGCGCCGCGCTTCAGGCCGGTCTCGATCTCGGATCGAACCATGTCGGCGGGGTCTTCCAGGCGGGTGCGTCCGGAATCCGACGGGTCGAGCCAGCGCGGTCCGATGACGACGACCAGCGCGCCGCAGGCCGCGAGTCTGTCGCTCACCGTCCGGACAAAGTTCTCACCGGGCTGGATGGCGTCCACGTCGCGAAAGACGTTGTCGCGGCCCAGGCGCGCCGCCAGTCGATCGAACAGCCTGCCGGCTTGACCGGCGCTATCTTCGCGGCGGTAACAAATGAAGACGGAGGCGGAGCGGCGACCGGACCAGATGGCCATGCCAGACACCTATCCAGATGAGTTTGCCACATTCCATGCGCGGGAGTATTTATTGGTTGACTTCCGTAGCCTGATTGACATTCGCGGTGGCATGCCTCACAATTAGATACCCCCCGTCAAACCGCAGCAGCGCTTGCTGCACTATCTCCCCGATCGAGCGGCGTTTCCGATTCATCCAGCTTGGTGATTGAACGATGCGAACACTGCTCTCGATGTGTGTCTGCGTGGGCCTGGCCCTCGCAGCCGATGCGCCGCGTCCGGCGAGCGCCACCGCCGCGCTGCTTGCCGACGTAATCCGGGTGGATACGAGTAATCCGCCTGGCAACGAAGCGAAACTGGCCGCCTTCCTGAAGACGAAGTTCGAGCCGCTCGGGTTTCAGATCGACATCATTCCGACTCCCGATCCGAAAAAAGCTCATTTCATCGCGCGACTGAAAGGCGACGGCAGTAAGAAGCCGATTCTGTTGGCCGGACACGCGGATGTGGTGGGCGTCGAGCGCGAAAAGTGGTCGGTGGATCCGTTTGAAGGCGTGGTCAAGGACGGCTATGTCATGGGCCGCGGAGCCATTGACTTCAAGGGCGGACTGGCTGTCTTCGCCGAGGCCGTGATGCGTCTGGCCCGTAACAAAGTGCCGCTTTCGCGCGATGTGATCTTTCTTTCCGAGGCCGATGAAGAGGGCGGGACTTACAACACCATGTGGCTGGCCAAGGACCACTGGGACAAAATCGATTGCGAGTTCGCGCTGAACGAGGGCGGCTGGATTATCAAGAACCCGGACGGGACAGTGCGGTATGTCAGCATCTCGACCGCCGATAAGTCGGGTGTGTCGCTGCTGCTGACCGCGCGCGGGACGTCCACTCATTCCTCGATGCCGCGGCCCGACAACGCCATCTTCACGCTATCCAAGGCGATGGCGAAAATCGCCGATTACGATACGCAGCCGAAACTGATTCCCAGCACGCGCGAGTTCTTCACGACGCTCGAGAAAACCAGCCAGCCGCCGATGTCGACCTATTTCCATGATCTGGTGAACAGCGACGATCCGGAGAAGGTGAAGGCGGCCGACCGCGCCATCTCAAAGGATCCGCTGCTGCACGCGATCATGCGCAACACCATCGCGCCCGTGCTGATGAACGCCGGGTTCCGCGGCAACGTGATTCCCGGATCGGCCGAGGCGACGCTGAACTTCCGCACGGTGCCGGGGACCAACGTGGAGGAGCTGATTTCGGAAATCAAGGCGGTCATCAACGACCCGCGGGTGGAAGTGACCAATGCGATGCGCCGCGGCATGCCGGCCGGGTCCGCCGAGGCGTACCAGGCGTATATCCGAGCCGCGAGCCGCGCCAAGCCGTCGTCCACCGAAACCGACCTATATCGCGCGCTGGTGGCGCAGTCGCACAGCGTGTATCCTGGCGTCCCCGTTACGACGTACCTGTTCCAGGCCGGAACCGACGCCGCCGCATGGCGGAGCCGCGACATTCCGGTCTACGGGATCTATCCCTACGCGATCAGCGCGGAAGATCTAACCCGCATGCACGGCAACGATGAACGGGTCAGCGTGGAAAGCCTCGAGCAAGGCGCGGAGCTGATCTACAAGACCCTGCTGCAAGTCGCCGCCAAACAGTAGCTCTTAACGAGGAACACAGATGATCAAACGGCTAGCCGTCCTGGCTGCGGTCGCGGCGGCGTATTCATTCGCGCAACAAACCGGCATCACCGGGCGCGTGACCGATCCGAGCAACGCGGCGGTCGAATCGGCCATCATCTCCGTCACCGGCGAGGATGGGACGAAGTTCGGAACCGTGACGAACTCCCTGGGCATCTTCCAGTTTCCGACGTTGCGCGCGTCCACGTTCGTGTTGCGCGTGCAGGCGGCAGGCTTCGCGCCGGTGGAGCGGACCATGACGCTGCTGGTGGGGCAGGTAGTGAATATCGACATCGGGCTGAAACTGGCGACAGCCACTTCGACGGTGGCGGTGGAGGCCGCCGCGGAACCGGTGGATACGGCCAGTTCCACGGTGGCCGGAACGGTGAGTCCCGCGGAGGTGAATAAGGTCCCGCTGAACGGGCGGAATTATCTCCAGTTGGCGATGCTGGTGCCCGGCATCACGAGTAACTCGGTGAATAACTCGCCGTTGGGCGCAACCGACAGCGGCAAGATGCAGATCAATATCGACGGGCAGCAGGTGACGCAGAATTCGGCCGGAACGTCGTTCGGGCAGCCGCAGTACAGCCAGGACGCCATCGACCAGTTTCAGATCATCACGAACCGGTTTGACGCCACCCTGGGCCGGTCGACGCGCGTGCAGGTGAACGCGCAGACGCGCTCAGGCACCAACAAGCTGCATGGCACGCTGTACGGCTATTTCCGCAACGACGCCTTCAACGCGAGCGACCCGGTGGCCCACAGGGTGCTGCCGTTCTCCGACCAGCAGTTCGGCGGTACGGTGGGCGGGCCCATCCTGCGCAACAAGCTGTACTTCTTCTTCGCCTACGAGGGAGAGCGCCAGCCGAGCACGATCTTTGCGACTCCGACGGGCTTCGGCGGGCAAACTTACACCTTCGCCAACCAACTGAGAACCAACAGCTACCTGCTGCACGTCGACTGGCAGTTAGGCAGCAATCACCATCTTTCATTCCGCGGGTCGGGCTACACGTGGCAGGTGCCGTTCAATAACGTGACCGGCAGCGCGTCGCCGACGCGCGCCACCGATTCGACGCGCACGTCCTATTCGACCAACGTCAAGTGGACCTGGACGGCCAGTTCATCGCTGGTGAACGAAGTGATGCTGGGATTCAACCACTTCGATTGGATGAACACGCCGATGATCCAGAGCATGGAGTTCCGGCTGCCCACCATCACCGTCGGCGCGCCCTATAACTACCCGCAGCAGCTCGGGCAGGACGTGTACCAGATCCGCGACGATGCATATTGGCTGAAGGGCAGCCATAGCTTCAAGTTCGGCGGCGACTATCTCAAGAGCACGTACTCGGGCAATTTCGGTCAAAATGTGCGCGGGACCGTGCTGGGATTTTCGTCGGGAGTCAGCTCGCTGAACCTGGCGTCGATCTTCCCAACCTGGAACGACCCGTCGACGTGGAACATCGCGGCCCTGAGTCCTTATGCGACGTCCTACACGCAAGGCTTCGGCGACTATAACTACTCGATTCCGACGAACGCCCTCTCCGGTTGGTTCCAGGATGACTGGAAAATCAGTCCCCGGCTGACCGTGAACCTGGGTTTGCGCTACGACAACGACCTGGGCATCTTCCATCCGGACCTCTATCTGAAGAGCGGCCTGGCCCGGCCCCATTACAACGACAATCTGCTGTTCCAGCCGCGCGTGGGTTTCGCGTGGGATCTGACGGGTTCGCGCAAGACGGTCATCCGCGGCGGCGCGGGCCTGTTCTACGCGGACATTCAGGCCAACCAGACCATCGACGACGCGATCTTCAACGGGCAGACCACCATCTCGCCGGCGATCCAGGCCACGGCGGCGAACCCGATCAACCTGTTGCAGCCGTTCGGCAGCGTCACCGGGGCGCAGTTCCTGTCGGGCGCGGTTCCCGTGAACGCGCAAACCATCCAGCCGCTGGGGCCGAACGTGCAGACGCCTTACTCGCTGCAGTTGAGCATCGGGGCGGAGCGGCAGTTCAAGTCATCGTGGACGGTCTCGGCCGATTACGTGCACTGGCGCATCTATCACGACTGGGTCCGCACGGATGCGAACCTGTACTTCAACCCGGCCACCGGGTACGCGCAGAATCCGGCCCAGGGGAGGCCGAATCCGCTGTATGTCGGCATCCTGAACTTCACGACTCCGGCGGCCGCCGGATCGATCAACGACGGGTTGCAGGTGGGAGTTACCCACCGGCTTTCGAAGGGTCTGTCGGCGCAGGCAGCCTACACGTACTCCAGGCTGAAGGATTCTACCACCGGGCCGTTCTATTATCCGAACAACCAGATGAACCTGGCCGATGAGTGGGCGAAGTCGCCGGATAACCAGACGCAGACGCTGACGTTGGCGAGTTCGTATGTTTGGAAATGGGGGCTATCTCTGAGCGGGTCGTTCCACTTCGGATCGGGCCAGAATTTCCAGATCACGGCGAATCAGAACCCGTTCGGACTGTCCGGCGTGACGGACCGGCTGTTCACGGCCACCAGCGCCTATTATGGTCCGGCCGACGCGGTGAAGGATTCGGGGTTGGCGGGTTACAAGATCGTCAAGCGCGACGCGCTGGTGGGCAATAAGATCGAGCGGTTGGATCTGCGCGTGTCCAAGTCGTTCGTCGTGAAGGAGCGGTTCCACTTCACGCCGATGATCGAGGCGTTCAACCTCTTCAACCATTCCAACTTCGGCTCATATAACACGGTGGTCAACGTGGCTTCGTTCGGGACTCCGGTGCAGAACTCGGACCTGGCCTACGGCGGCCGTATGCTACAGTTCGCGGGGCGGTTCGAGTTCTAACTCCAATGCGCGGCGCGGTGCTTTTGTTTGCTATCTCTTCGCTTGCTTCAGCGGGAGCAGACTGGCTCGATTGGGTCGAGCCAGTCATCACTCCCGCGGAGAAGAAGGTCTATCTCGGACTGACTCCGGCGGAGCGCCCGCGGTTCGAGGCCGAATTCTGGAAAGGCAAGGCGATTGAAGCGGAGGAGTACCGCCGCCGCATCGAAACGATCGACGCGAAGTTCGGTTCGGACAAGCGGGGATCGGGCGCGAACACTGACCCGGGACGGGTTTGGCTGTCGTTGGGTGCGCCGAATCGGGTGAAGCGGATTCCCTCGTCGCGCATTTTCGTGCCGATGGAGATCTGGTATTACGATACGGCGCCGGGAGTTATCAACACGGAGCTGCGGCTGATCTTCTTCCAGGCCAACATCGGCGGCCCCATGCGGCTGTACGCTCCGCCGGTGGATACAATCCGCGTGCTGCTGATTCCGCAGGCGTCCACGCGGTCCATGTTCGGGCCGAACAGCTACATTACCGAGTCCGATATCCGGAAGGTGCTGAAGACCGGGCCGGCCGAGGATGAAGTCATCTCGGCGGCCGTCAGCATCGCGCCGGGAATCAAGGACACCGGCAACACGGAAATCCTCAGTCAGATCGCTTCGCCGCGCGCCATCCTGCGGCGCGAGTTATCGGCGTCGGTGCGGTCGCGCCTGATCGTGAAGCGGCCGCCGCTCGATGTGGTGGAGACCGTGTCGCCGGTGGCGGGCTCGCAGGTCGACATCAAGTTAGCGGCCAGGGCGCAGCGCGAGATCGTCCTGGAGGTTCTGAACGACTCGATGCCGCTGTACCGGCATCAACTCGACTTAGGGTACGCGACGGCTCGGGCGGTCGAGTACACGCATCGGCTGGACCTGCTCGCCGGCTCATACCGGCTGCTGATCACCGTCGATGGCGCGCCGTACGTGTATGCGCTCGACGCCGGCCGCCAGCAGATGGGCGACATCTGGCGATTCGATTCGAGTTATGGTGCAGGCGGGCGGGAAACGCCGTTCGAATTCGGAGGCCGTCGGCTGGATCCGAGCCCGTCCGGGCGGTACGCGGCGGTCGCGCTGGCGCATCCGGGTACGGTGAAATGGGCCATCCGCGCGGGGACCGAGACGCTATGGCGGGCCGTGTCCACGGGCGAACGCCTGGCCGAAATCGAGCTGCCGCGCGACATGGCCAAGTTCGGCCGTTGCCGGCTGGAGGCGGCCGGGCCCGATGAAACGCGGAGCCTCGACTTTGCGCCCGCGCAGGAAGCCGCGGCGGATGCGGTGATCCTGTCGGTGAACGCCAACCTGGCGCCGGCCCGGCGGTACGCCTTCGCCGGACGGCAGTGGCTGGTGCGTGGGGAGTTGGCCCAGGCGCGGCAGGCCTTCGCCGCATCGCTCGCCAAGGGGGAGACCGAGGAGGCGCAGGTGGGGCTCGCCCAGGCCGACGCCCTGGCCGGCGCGTTGGACGCCTCCCGCGAGCGTCTGCGCCAGGTGTTGCGCGCCAATCCCAACAGCTTCGACGCGTTGTCGGTGTTCGCCTACGTGGAGACGCGCTTTGAGGACTACACGGCCGCCGCGGCGCTGTACCGCCGGGCGCTGGCGTTGCAGGATTCCGGCCAGCTTCGCGAGGCATTGGCCCGCCTGCCGGGTCAGTAAGGCCCAATTTCCCATTCCCATCAGCGATTTCGAGGATTAATATAGAGCCGGGCGCGTCGGCGGCGGTTCGCGGCGGCGCCCGCGGATTCAAGCCTGCCGCGCCGATGGTTCTTGCGTAGGAGGTTTACCGTGCCAGTCAGACAACTCAAGGAATTCCTCGATCGCAACAACGTCAAATACGTGAACATCACGCACTCCACGGCCTACACGGCGCAGGAGATCGCGGCGCTCACGCACATCAAGGGACGGGATCTGGCCAAGACGGTGATCGTCAAGCTGGACGGAGTTCAGGCCATGGCGGTGCTGCCGGCCTCGTTTCATGTCGATCTGGAGAGGCTGCGAATCAGCGTCGGCGCGAAGGAGGCGACGCTGGCGAGCGAAGGCGAGTTCCGGATCCGCTTCCCCGGATGCGAAACGGGAGCGATGCCGCCCTTCGGCAACCTGTTCCAGATGCCCGTGTACGTGGACGAAATCCTGACCCACGATCAGGAAATCTCGTTCAACTCCGGGACCCACAACGAACTGATCCGGCTGGCGTTCGCCGATTTCATGCGGCTGGTGAAGCCCGCCGTGCTGAGGTTCATGGCCGAGCGCGCGGTCGGCCACGCGGCGTAAGGAATCGGGCGGCCGTCCGACGCCAGGCCGGCCGCCCATCCATCCGGATTACTGCTGTTCGACAGGCGGCGCCGCGCGTCGACCGGCGCCGTGACGGAACGCGGCGGGACGCAGGTTCCCGGCGCGCGCCTGGCTCATGATCGCGCTGGCCTTGTCCTTCTGATCGGGCGTCAGGATGGCGTAGAACTTGGCCAGGGTCTTGGCGCGGATCGCCGCCAGTTGGCTGGCCAGTGGACCGACGGCCGTTGAAAGCTGGTCGATCTGGGCGTCGGGCGCGCCGCTCTTGACGGCGTTCGCCAGGGCCTCGCGCGCCTGCTTCAGTTGGACGGCGACCGGTTTCGCGTCGGTGCGGCCGGCCTCGAAAATGGCCTTGGCCTGGGTCTTCTGGTCCGGCGTCAAATTGAGTTGCCGGACGAGCCGGCCAACCCCGGGACGCCCTTTCGCGACGGGCGTGGCGGCGGGGGCGGGAGTCTGGGCCAACACGAGTGTGGCGGCCAGAAGCCCGCCTAGGATCGTTTTGCTGACTGGGTTTTTCATAAGTCTGCTTCCTTCGCTTTCGATGACGAGGCCGGCGTCCGGCGGCGTACGCCTGTTACGTACTTTTACCGTGGCCGTTCGGCCTGAAACCGCCCGCCGCCCCGGCGCCTCGCGGTACAATTAGGTCATCAGATCCAAGGCAGGCCGCTTGATTCGCACCCTCCTCGCCGTCTCCATCAAACGCGCGTTGGCCGCTGCTCTGGTTGTGTTTTCGCTTCCCGCCGCAGCCGCGGACAAAGGACAACTGGATGCGGATCCCGCTTTGTTCACCGTCATGGCCGCGCTCGACGCCGCCGGGTACGGCACGGAAGCGAATTCGCCCGCCAACCATCCGCTGCGCAAGGCGGTCCGCGAGCATCTGCAGAAGGTGAACGCTCCTTCGCTCAAGGAGCTGAAGCTGTTCTTCGCCGAACATAAGCTGCCCGATCCCGGCGCGAACCTGGCCCAGTACGTGTCCTTCGCGCTGTCGGTGGAAGGGCCGCCGGACTTCAAGTTCCGCTATCCGCTGAACGAGCTCTCGCCCGACGTTTCCCCCTTGCAGTCGCTGAACGAACTGCTGGCCGCCTTCTACAAGGAAGCCAACATCGAGGACGTGTGGGAGAAGTCGCAGCCCACCATCGAGCAGGTTCTGAGCGCCTACCAGGACCCTGTCACGCGCGGGGTCCAGCAGGCCAACGCCTACCTGCGCAACCCCACCAGCGGGTTTCTGGGGCGGCGCTTCCAGATTTACATCGACCTGCTGGCGGCGCCGAACCAGGTGCACACGCGCAGCTTCAAGGACGACTATTTCATCGTCGTCACGTCGGCGCCGGAGTTGCAGACCGAGGAGATCCGCCACGCCTATCTGCACTATCTGCTCGACCCGATGGTGCTCAAGTTCTCCGAAGCGATGGCGCGGGCGCGCGGGCTGGCCGATTTCACCGAGGCTGCTCCGGCCCTGCCTGAAGCCTACAAGACCGACTACCTGCTGCTTTCCACCGAGTGCCTGATCAAGGCCGTGGAGAGCCGGTTGCTGCCCACCGCGAAACGCCAGGCGGTGGTGGACCAGGCGCTGGCGGAGGGGTTCGTGATGACTCCGGCCTTCGCCGACGGCTTGGCGGGTTATGAGAAACAGCCGGAGGCGCTGCGGCTCTACTTTCCCGAACTGGTGAAGCTGATCGACTTGCGCAAGGAGGAACAGCGCCTGTCGAGCGTGAAGTTCGTGCGGTATCGCGCCGTGAAGACCACCAAGGCGGCGCCGCCTCCCGAACCGGTGGTGGAATTGACGCCCGCGCAGAAGGCCGCCGAGGCGGCCGACGCGTTGTACAAGGACCGCAAGCTGGACGCGGCCAGGCAAGGCTACCTGCGGCTGCTTGAGACCGGGGCTGACCGAACGGTGCACGCGCGGGCATATTATGGATTGGCAAGAGTGGCCGTTTTGCAGAATCAGCCGGAGGAAGCGGAGAAACTGTTCCGGCGCACGCTCGAATTGGCGCCCGAACCGGATGTTCGCGGCTGGAGCCTGGTGTATCTGGGCCGGCTGTACGACGCGCAGGGCGAGCGGGATCAGGCCACCGAGAATTATAAGCTGGCCCTCAGCGTCGAGGGCATTTCGGCCGGCGCTCGCCAGGCCGCTGAGAAGGGTTTGCAGCAGTCATATACGAAGCAGAAGTAGGAAGCCGGCCGGGGGCCGGGGCCCTGCCTATTAAGGAGAGACCATGCGAAGAATTTTGACGGGGACCGTAATCGCGGTCATGTGCGCCGCCGCGGCCCTGGCGCAGAAGCAGCCGAAGCCGAAGTCGCAGAAGGAAGTGGACGCGATCATCGCCGTGCAGAACGCCACCGACGCCAAGTCGCGCATCGCGGCGATCGACAACGTGCTGACGAAGTTCGCCGACACCGAGTTCAAGCCCATGTTGTTGATCATGGGCGCCGGCACCTATCAGCAGATCGGCGACAACGAGAACATGATCGTGTGGGCCGAACGTGCGCTTGAAGCCGATCCCAAAAGCTATCAGGCGATGATCATGCTGGGCAGCGCTTACGCCAGCCGCACCAAGGAATTCGATCTCGATAAGGAAGAGAAGCTCGGCAAGGCCGACGGCTACGCCCACAAGGCGATTGACGCCATCAAGACGGCGGAGAAGCCGAACGCCCAGTTGACCGATGCGCAGTGGGAAGAGGCGAAGAAGGACCTGATGGCGCAGGCGCACTCGATTCTCGGCACCGCGGCGCTGGTCCGCAAGAAGTATGACGTGGCGATCACCGAATACAAAACGGCCGTCGACGCCTCCACGCCGCCCGATCCGGCGACGCTGGTCCGCCTGTCGTCGGCCTATATCGACGCCGGCAAGTACGACGACGCGATTCCGTTGCTCGAAAAGGTGATGGCGACGCCGGACGCGCATGCCCAGGTGAAGTCGGTGGCGCAGGCCCAGCGGGTTCGCGCGATGCAATTGAAGGCCAAGGCCGCGGGGCCGGCGGCCGCCAAGCCGGCTCCGTCGGGTCCGCAACCCGAACCCGTAAAGTAGCCCATGGTTTCGGATGTGGCGGTTCTCGAGGCGGCGCTCGGCTACGAGTTCCGCGATCGGGAACCGCTCATTCGCGCCCTGACCCACAAGTCATGGGCGTATGAGCAGTCTCCCGGCGGTCCTCCGTGCGACAACGAACAGCTCGAGTTTCTTGGCGACTCCGTGCTGGGCTTCGTGGTCGGCGACATTCTGCTGCGCCGGTTCCCCACCTATCGAGAAGGCCAGCTCACCAAGCTCCGCGCGCAACTGGTCAGCGAAATCCACCTGCATGAGGCGGCGCTCGAACTGCGCCTGGGCGATTATCTGCGCCTGGGCCGCGGCGAGGACATGAGCGGCGGCCGCGCCAAGAAGGCGCTGCTCGCCGACGCGCTCGAGGCCGTCATCGCGGCCGCCTACATGGACGGGGGCATTCCGGCGGCGCGGGGCATCATCGAGCGGCACGTGGTGGGGTCCGTCGAGGAGCTCGACGTGGCGATTCCCGGCGTCAACGACTTCAAGAGCGCCCTGCAACACCTGGCGCAGAGCCGCCGGCTGCCGCAACCCCGCTACGTCATCGTTTCTTCGAATGGTCCGGAACACGCCAAAACGTTCCTGGTGGAGGCGCGCATCGGGCCGGAACTGGTGGGGCGCGCCGAAGGCCCAACGAAGAAGGCCGCTTCCCAGCGCGCCGCCGGCGCGTTGCTCGAACAGATGGAGCGGGGGGCCTGCTGAAAACCTCTCAGAATCGCGCCTGCAAGGTGAACTGCATAGCGCGGCCGTCGTTCAGAGTGTTCGTGATCTGCCCGAAGTTCGATGAGGCGAGTTCGTTGCCCGGCTTGTCGAACTGAGGCGTGTTCAGCAGGTTCAATACCTCGGCCCGCAGCGTGATCGTCCAATCGGTGTGTAGCGTCCAACTGCGCGCCGCCGATGCGTTCACGTTGCGGATGCCTCCGCGGCGGAACACGTTGTGCCCCAGGTTGCCGCGCCCGCCCGCCACGGTGATATAGGAGAACGCGCTGCGCGGCAACAGCTTCGCCGACGTATCCGGATTGCCGATCGTTCGGCCCAGAATCGTCGGATCGAGCAGATTCGGCCGGTCGCCCGTGGCGCCGTCGACGTTGCCCAGGCCGGGCCCATCGGAGCCGGTCAGCACGTCGAAGGGGACGCCCGTTTTCAGAAGCGCCACCGTCGACAGATTCCAGCGGCCGAGCACGCGATTCCACACCGGGGCCAGGCGCGGCGTCGACCATGCGGCGCGCGCCAGGAACGAGTGGGTCTGGTCGAACGCGCTCGGTCCCTTCAGGTCCTGCCAGACGCCCGTCTCGTTCTGGCTGCGGCCCTGCCTGCCGTCGTCGGTGGAGGCGGTGTTGGTGTAGTTCGAACCCAGGTCGATGGCCTTACTGAACCAGTAGGAGGCGTCGAAGGATACGCCGCGCCACTCCCGCATCATCAGCGACAGGCGCGCCGCGTCGAAGTACGCACGGGAGCCGTTCACCACCACGCGGACTTCGTAGAATTCGTCATCGGGCCGCCGGATCTCGATGTTCTTGGTGGTCGAGGCCAGGCCCGGAATAGGGACCGCGCGGTTGGTGGTCCACAGCATCAGGATCTTCTCCGTGCGGCTGCCCACGTACCCTAACTGGAGCCGTGCGCGCTTGCCCAGGGCGGGCTCCCAACTGAAGTTGTACTGTTGGGAATACGGCGCCGCCAGATTGCGCATCATCTCGAAATGCGTGGTCCGGGTGCCCGGGCCGAACGTGATGCCGTGCAATGGGTCAGCCAGGTAGTCCGGCGCCTGCACCTCCACCTTGAAGAAGGCGGGCGTGGTGTAGCGAAGCTGCTGGAACGTCACTGGCATCAGGTCGGCGTAGTGGATTCCATAGGCGGCCCGCAATACGCCCCATGCGCCGGGCAGCCGGTAGGCAAGGCCCACGTGGCCGCCCACGTTGTTGCAGTCGCAATCGTAGGGGATGGCCGTGCGGCCGTTCACCTCGCCCGGGCTCAGCGCAGGGCGGTAGCGGACCGAGTAGGAGAGGCTGAGGCGCGAGGCGAGCTTCCAGTTGTCGCCGAAAAACCACTGCGGCTCCCGGTAACGGAACCCGCGGCGTGGGTCGCCGACGCCCCAGCTCAGGCGGCTCGAAATTCCCATGCGGAAGTTGGTGATGCCGTCGCGGCCGAAGTCGCTGTTGAAGTAGATGACGCCGCGATTGCTGCTGCTTTCAAGGCCGTTCACCTGGCGGCGGTCGAACGCGGCGCCCATGCTGAAGGAGTGCGAGCCGCGGACGGCGCGGACCTGGCCGGCGTAGCGGAACAGGTTCTGCACGCGGTCGATGGGGAGGTCGGAGCCGGGGCCGAGGCCGGTCAGCACGCTTCCGAATTGCACCGTGGGTCCCACGGCGTTGGGTTCCGACACCAGCAGCGACCGTACGCGCTCGAATCCCGCGGAAAGGTCCATGACGGTGGACGGGTTGAAGCTGCGCGTCCAGGTGAGTTTGGCGGCCGAGGATCGCGTGGTGGTGTCCGGATTCTGTCCCGCGACAAACTGGAACGCCTTAACCACCTGCGACGTGTACAGGTAGCGCATCGACAACCGGTCCCGCCGGCCGAGCGTCTGGTCCAGTTGGCCGGTGGCGCTATCGGTGTTGATGGTCTGCGGCGAGTTCGTGTTCAGCGCGCGCTCGTTGATGTCGGTGCGGTTGGGCAACTGGTCGGGGAAGGCGGCCATGAACCGTTGCACGATGGCGACCAGCGCCGGATCCGTCGTCAAAGGCGTGCGTTCGGCCAGCGTCGGCACAAGCACGTTGCCGTTCACGCTGCCTCGGATCTTCTGCTGGCTGCCGCCCAGGCTGAGCGCGGCGCCGGTCCATAAGGGGATGTCGAGCGTCAGGCCGTAGTCGTTTGAATGGGCGGGCTGCACGCCGCCGGCTTGAAAGAACGATCGCGCGCTGAAGACGCTGTTGCCGTGGGTTTCGTAGACGCTGCCGTGGGCCGCCCGCGCCAGCTTGAGCGGCGTCAGATGAATGGCGGCGGCGGGACGGTCGCCGTATTCGGCGCCCAGGTAACTCTGGTCCGGATGGAATTCGGTGACGATGGTGGCCGTGGCGCCCAGGCGTCCTTTCAGCTCCTTCATCGCGTTGTTGTCGATGAGGTTGAACTGGACGTTCTCGTTACGGCGGCTTTCGCCGGAGGCCGAATCGGTCTGGCCCAGCAGGTTGAGCTGGGTTCGTTTTGACGATTTATCTTCGCCGTCGGCGGCCGGAGCAGGGGCCGGCGAGTCCGCCTTGGCGGCTGGAGGCGGGTTCTGGGCCGCCGTCAGGATGATGAGCAGTATGAAATGAAAGACCACTGGCTGTTCAGGATTCTTTCCATCATAAGCCAGGGGCCTTGTCAGACGTTCTGAAGTTCATCGATTTCCCGCTGCAACTGGTTCGCCTGCCGGCGCCGGCGCCAGATTCCGTAGAACGCCCACAAGGCGACAATGGCCGCGAACAGCGCAATCGCCCCGGGGTGCGCGTAGGCGGTCGGCGCGACGACGCAGAACATCACCAGGGCCAGCGCCAGGGGGCCGTGCCACAGCCATTCGTTGCGCAGGTGGTCGCGCCGCTCGGTGAGTTGGGCGCGGTAGTAGTCCGAACAGGCGGCGGCCAGCGCGTCCGGCGGTGGGGACGCCGCCCACAGCCGTCGCCGGAACACGATCAGGGAGACGGCCATCCACACCAGGATCAGCGCGAGGGCGGCGATGGTCCAACGGTTGAAGGCGGGCGCGAATCGCCACGCGGCCACGCCCAGCAGAACGGCCGACGCCGCCATGCCGCCGAGAATCTCCGAACGGGTGAGGGCCTGCATTTCACGCGTGCGGCGGGAGACGAATTGCTGAATGTCCATGATGGGCTCCTGGTTTGGCTGGGCTCGCCACAATGCGCGCGGATCGGTTTCAGGCATGCTGATTCTCCTCATGGAAGTTGCGCGCGAGCACGTTCTTGATGCGGTGGATCTTCATCGCCACGTTGGCCGGCGACAGGCCGGTGATGGCGGAAATCGAGGCGGCGTCCATCTCCTCGAGATAGGAAAGCATGATCTGGCGGTCGAGCGGTTTCAGGTTCCGGATCATGGCGAGCAGGCGCTCCATGGCGCGCGGCCCGTCGATGTCCGGGGGGCGGGCGGGGTCGCGTGGGAGCGCGGCGATATCCTCCAGGCTGACGAGATTGGCCTTGTTTCGTTTTTCGCGCACCACCCAGGTGACGGCCACGTTGTGGGCCACGCGGAACGACCACGTTTTTAGCGAGCAGCGGCCGTCGAAGCGTTCGAGGCTACGCCACAGTTGCAGGTGGATCTCCTGGCGCAGGTCGCGGCGCTTTTCGGGGTCGGCCTCGTAGGCCACCGCCAGGCGGTCGAGCGCGGCGCCGTATTCGGCGACGGTGGTGCGGTACAGCGTGTCACACTCGGCGTTTCGGTCCACGATTCGAATAGTCGAACGAGCGCGGCGTTTCTGACAATCGTTTTAGCGGGCGCCGACGGCCTCGGCCATCGCTTTCACCAGATCTTCGCCGAAGCGGATGCGGTCCGCTGCGACCGGCCGGCGGCCCAGCTTGGGGTGCGAGACGGTCATCTGCTCGATCAGGAAGGCGGGCAGTTTGCGGTCGTTGTACAGGCCCTGGTGGAAGGACATGCGGCCGGGTTTGCCGGCGGTGGTGCTGACGGTGGAGGGCGCGACGGGCTTGGTGGGCGCGAAGACCGGGCTCTGTTCGAGCGCGGCGTAGAATCGGTGGGCGAGCGGCATGTGCTCCTGGCCGGGGGCGCTTTCGATGTACTCAGGCTTCTCGTCGTTGTGCAGCGTCAGGGCCAGGTCGACGCGGCCGCCGGCGTCCACCCACTTGAGGATGGCGCCGCGCTCGGCGTCGATTTCCGGCATGCGGACGGGGTCGTGGACGTCCCAGTTACGGTTCAGGTCGAAGCCGTTGGCGTTGAAGCGGACGCCGCCCCGGGCGACGCCGTCGGGGTCGCACATGGGGAAGATCTTGAAGACCGTGGCGCGGCGGATGGCGGCGGCCTCGGGCTTCGCCGACAGCAGGAAGCGGATGGCGCCTTCGCCCGCCCAGGAGCTGCCCGCCTCCCAACTGTGCTGGCGGAACAGGATCCAAATGACCTTCTTTCCGGCGACGGGGGTGGCCGGATCTGTGATTGTGACCAGCGGAATGTCGCGTTTGTGTACCGTTTTGCCTACATTTTCGACCGAAAATGCACGATTTGAGCGCATTTCGGAGAGCAAAATCGCCAGATTTTGGGTGGTGTAGGGCGGCTGGTGAGCAATCCAGACGCGATTGGCGTGGGGTTCAACGCGCACCCGCATGCGCGGGCCGGCGGCGTCGAACTCGCCTTCGAGCGGCCTCCACGTCTTCTGGTCCTCGCTGTAGTAGGGCGGCGTTTCGGCGATGATGGCGCCCTGGGTGGGCTGGTAGTTGTACTCGCCGGCGAGGTCCACCAGGTCGATGGTCAGCGTGCGGCCGCGCGCGCCGTCGATGCGGAAGTAGTACCAGCTTGCCTGGCGGTTGCGCTTGTCCTGGTCGACTTCGCCGAGGACGTGGCAGCGGTAATGATCGGGCGCGACGGTCTCGACGCGGCCGAGATTTCCGGCCTCGAAATCCGTGCGGAATGAGACGGCGGCGGCCGTCGCGAACAGAAGCAGGGCGAACATGGCTTACTCCGTGGTGGTGACCTTCGTGATGCGCTCGAAACGGCCGGGTTCGCGTCCGCCCAGGTAGGCGAGGGCGAGCGAGATCATCTGTGGCGCCAGCAGTTCGAGCACCGGCCGGACGGCTTCCGGCACGGCGGGCAGGGCGAACGGACCTTCGCCGCCAGGGCCGCACAGGGCGGCGTCCGCTCCGGTTTCGAGGACGTCGCGGACCAGGCTGCGATGCAGGTCGTGGAATTGCGCCGCGCCTTCGAAAACCATGACAAAGCAGCCCGGGCCGAGCATTTCGAAGGGCCCGTGACGCAAGGCCGCGCTGCCGAGCCCTTCGCCGTGGAAGTGCGCGGCTTCCTTTTGGAGCATGCCGCCCAAGCCGACGCCCGCCATGGAGCCGCCGCGTCCGGCGATGAAGACGGCCCGCGCGCCGGCCAACCGGTCCACCAGCGCCGCCACGTGCGATTTGAGCCCGGACAGGTACTGTTGCATCGCTGGCGGCAGGGCGTCGAGTTCGCTTCGTGCTGTGTCGAGTCCGGCGCCGGTGAGGTGCGCGCCGAGCCAGTCGAGGGCGGCCATCGACGTGACAGCGGTCTTGCAGGAGACTCCCGCTTCCTCGCCCGCGCGGGTCAGGATGACGGCGGCGGCGCGGGTGGCGAGCGGCGAGCCAGGCGTATTCGAAACGCCGATGTAGAGCGGCCCGGGACGGTCGAGCAGGCGGACGATTTCGGCGCTCGAGCCCGATTGCGACACGGTGACGACGACGTTCTCCGGACCGAGCAGGGCGGGCATGGAGTAGAGCAGCTCGGACGTCTCGACGAGGATCGAATCGAGACCGGATTCGGTGAGCCGGATCTGCAACGGGTGCAGCACCTGGTAGGACCCGCCCATCCCCGTGAGCACGATCCGGCGCCGGCGCCCGCCGCGGAGAGCGTCGCGGACGGCGTCGAGCGCGGGCGTGTGCTCCAGGCCGGCGATGGTGTCGCGCATCGCTTCCGGCTGGTTGAGGATATCGCGCAG
The DNA here is from genome assembly GCA_018268715.1 of Acidobacteriota bacterium. GTDB lineage: Bacteria > Acidobacteriota > Terriglobia > Bryobacterales > Bryobacteraceae > TMP-7. Next base: position 922,356 of record JAFDVZ010000002.1, read on the forward strand.
GTAGGCGCCCTGCAGGCGCTCGTAGATGAATTCGGGCATGGCTCACTTCGATTGTCGCCCACGCGAGCGGGCGCGCAACGTTCGGCTGATGGGCCCGCAGTGGAAAGACAGAAGGCCCCCTGCGTCCGAGCGGCGATAAGGGACTGCGCAAACGAGTTCTTCTACAAGTCCTTCAGGGGACCGCGGACGGAAACGTCCGGTTTGAAGACCTCCGCTCAAAGGCTGGAATAGCCGAGATTGCTGAGCCGAAAGGACGGCTGCTCGCCGCCTGAGCGGACTGGTGGAACATCGCTGGAGCTATAGAAGAGCAACCTGCTCATCCGTGGGCTCCGCTCAACAGTACCAGGGTTCGTTGAGATACGGGATGGCGGCGCGGGCCAGAAGTGGCGGGGAGTCCGGAAGGCTGGCGCCGGCCTCTTGGGCGATTGCCCAGAATATCTCGCGGCGGGAGCGGCCAGCCCTCTGCTCCTGGTTCACCAGGCGGATAACACGGCGGGCTGACTCGTCCATGGACGGGTCCTCATGCCGCCAGCGCCAGACCAGCGCCTTCTCATCGAACGCCTCCGTCAGCCGGCGCACTTCCTCGAGTTCGAGTAATCTCGACCCGTTCGGGATCAGCAGCCGCAGGGCTAACTGGATCGGGCTGACCTGGTCGATCAGGTCTAACTCCGCGATGGCGCCGAGCAGCGCTCGATAGCTCTCGCGGGTGGTCCACGGCGTGAACGCGATGAATGTCGGGGCGAGTAGCAGGTCCGCGGCTCGGCACAACGCCACGGCTTCCAGAAAGCCGGCCCGCGTGTGGCCTTTGTCGAGCTTCGCCAGCACCTCGTCATCCAACGACTCGACTGCGCTGGTCACGAACAGACAGCCCGTCTCGCGCAACGTCCCGAGGGCGTCGCGGCGGGCGAGCAGATGCTCGATCTTGATCGTTGCGTCGTAGGTCAGGGCGGGGAACTGGCGGTGCAGCTCTTCGACGATCCGCAACGCGTGCGTGGGGCCGTTGAAGAAATCGGGATCGCCGAAGGTGATGTGCCCGGCGCCGGCTTCCACCTGGCGGCGGACATCCTCCAGCACCACCTCCGGCTGCACGATCCGGAAGGCGCCCTGATACACGGGGACCACCGGGCAGTGCCGGCACAGGTGCTTGCAGCCGCGCGACGCCTCCGTGTATCCCACCGTTCGCTCGCCGCCGCCGGTGCGCAGCTTTGCGTACCGGTGCAGGCCCGGCAATCCTTCGCGGTCGGGCGGCAGGAAACGTAAACGGTCGAGCGGTACCAGCGAACGCGGCTCCGAGTACCGGCGAACAGCCAGCGAATCCGCCAGATCGGCGAGCGCCGCCTCAAATTCGCCACCGATGATGGTGGCGACACCGGCCTTGCGCAGCAGCGACTCGTTCAACGGTGCGTACAGTCCGTAGGCGGCCAGGTGCGCGCCGGGATTCGACTCCCGCACCCGCTCGATAGCCGGCGCCGCCAGTCGCGCGGCCGTGTGCATCGGCAGATAAAACGCCACCAGCCCGGCTTCGGCGATGGAGGCGCGGGGCAGCGGGCTCACCGACAGATCGGCGCAGCGGACCTCATGTCCACGCGCGCGCAGCCAGGCGGCGGGCGACGCCAGACCGAACGGCTGGCGCCCCAATTCGTAGGTCGAAATCAGCGCCGTCTTCATCGCGAATCCGCCTTCAGTATCGCATCAACAGCGCAAAACACCCGCCAAATGGGCCTCCGCAACCTGCTAAAGTAGCTTCTTATACATGAGCCTAACCCGCACTAAGTCCGTCACGGCGCTGCTCGAGCAAGCGTCCCGGCAAGAAGGTTCCCTCAAACGCACACTGACGGCCAAAAGCCTGGTGGCGCTTGGGGTGGGCGCCATTATCGGCGCCGGATTGTTTGTGCGCACCGCCGCCGCCAGCTCGGAAGCCGCGGGTCCGGCCGTGACGATGTCCTTCATCGTGGCGGCCATCGGATGCGCCTTCGCGGGGCTCTGTTACGCGGAGTTCGCGGCCATGATCCCCATCGCGGGCAGCGCGTACACGTACGCGTACACCACGATGGGCGAGTTTACGGCGTGGGTGATCGGGTGGGCGCTGGTTCTTGAATATGCATTGGGGGCGGCGACGGTTTCCATCGCCTGGAGCGAGTATCTCAACAACCTGCTGGGCGGCATAATACCTTACCAATGGTGTCATTCCCCGCTTGAAACCTCGACGAGCGGCGTGCAGGGCATGTTCAACGCTCCGGCGCTGGTGATCCTGGCGCTGCTGACGCTGCTGCTGATCAAGGGCACCGAAGAATCGGCGACCGTAAACGCCATCATCGTCACCATCAAGGTGGCGATCGTCATCGTGTTCATCCTGGTGGGCTGGAAGTTCATCAACCCGGCCAACCACACGCCCTTCATGATCCCGGCCACCGAGCCCGGCCACGAAGGCTTCTTCAAACACGGCTTCGGCGGCGTGCTGGGGGGCGCGGGCATCGTGTTCTTCGCCTTTATCGGCTTCGACGCGGTGTCGACGGCGGCGCAGGAAGCGAAGAACCCCAAGCGCGATATGCCGATCGGGATTCTGGGATCGCTGGTGGTTTGCACCATCCTCTATATCCTGTTCGGCTACGTGCTGACGGGCGTCGGCAACTGGAAGGAATTCGCGGTGGCCGGCAAGGAAGCCTCCGTCTCCTACGCGGTGCAGCATCACATGCCGGGCTTTGAATGGCTGGCGACGATGATCAGCTTCGCGATTCTGGCGGGCTTCTCGTCGGTGATCCTGGTGATGTTGCTCGGCCAGAGCCGGGTGTTCTATTCGATGGCCAACGACGGCCTGCTGCCGAAGCTGTTCAGCGACGTCCACCCGAAGTTCCGCACGCCGTACAAGTGCAACGTGGTGCTGTTCTTCTTCGTGGCGGCCTTCGCCGGTTTCATCCCGGGATCGATGGCGGGCGATCTGACCAGCATCGGCACGCTGTTCGCCTTCGTGCTGGTGTGCGTGGGCGTGATGATCATGCGCAAGACGCAGCCCAAGGTGGACCGTCCGTTCCGCGCGCCGCTGGTGCCCGTGACGCCGATCCTCGGCATGATCGTGTGCGCCGCGATGATCATCGCGCTCGATACGCGGACGCAGTTGACGGCGCTGGTGTGGATGATCGTGGGCCTGGTGGTCTACTTCACCTACAGCAAGAACCACAGCAAGCTGAATCCGGACCGCATCGCCTGATCTACTTCACCACGACGGTCACCGTTTCGGAGTCTTCGCCGCCCGGACCGGTGACCTTCACCACGTAGTTGCGCGTCTGGCGCGGATGGTCGGCGAAGCATCCGCGCTCGGGCGTGGGAATCACCTGCCCCAGTCCCGCCACGGCCGGCTTCATCCCGCTCACATCGTAGTTGGCAGCGTTGCGCGCCTTGAAACACAGCGTCACCAGTTCACCCGGCCGCACTTCCAGCTTGTTGACGGAAACGTCCACCAGCTTGGGGGTGGGCGGACCCACCACGATGGTGGTTTCGGCTGTCAGGGCCTGGCCCTGGGCGTCCTCCGCGGTCAGGTGATAGGTGGTGGTGTGCGGGGGGACGACGTCGAAGCAGCGGACGGCGGCGGGCCACACCGGCTCGATGGCCGGGTTGAGCCGCACGGCCCTGGCGTTCTCCACGCCGTAGCACAGCATGGTCTTGTCGCCCTCGCCGATTCGCTGGGCGGCGGCGTAGAACTGGGTGATCTTCACCGCGTTCGGGTCCTTGGCGTCGGCCGGCTTGGGGCCGCCCACGAACCGCGCCGGGCGCATCCGGTACATGAAGATCGCGAAGGCGATGGCCAGCAGGACGACGTGCCGCAGTCTCATATTGTCTGATTAGACGCCGGAGCGGGCCTCCGGGTTCGATATTGGATATTCGCACCCGATTGTGTCACGCCGCGCCGCGGGGCTGCATCGTGAAGTCTGAGCGGAGCCCTAGCGATGCGAATGATCCCCCTGTTCCTGGTGACGGTGGCCGTGTTCGGCGTGCTGATCATCGGGTCGATTCAGAATAAGTCCAGCCGGACGGACGCGGCTCGCGAGTTCAAGGCGCGATTCGCCCGCAAGCACGTGAAATCGGTGGACCATGCCAAACTGCCGGCCTTGCAGAGGACGTTCGCCTCCGGCCGCGAGGTGACCGAGGCGTGCATCGGCTGCCACACGGAACGCCACAAGGAAGTGATGGCTTCCTCACACTGGAACTGGTCGCGCCAGGATTACATTCCCGGGCGCGGCGTCCGGACCATCGGCAAGCGGAACGTGCTGAACAATTTCTGTATCGGCGTTTCCGATAATCAGGAAGGCTGCAGCCGGTGCCATGCGGGCTACGGCATGGACTCGGCGAACTTCGACTTCAACGATCCCAAGAACGTCGATTGCCTGGTGTGTCACGACAACACCGACAGCTACGCCAAGGGGCTGGCCGGCATGCCGGATCCGAAGCTCGATCTGAAGACGATCGCGCAGAAGGTCGGGCGGCCCCAGAAGTCGGGCTGCGGCGCCTGCCACTTCTCGGGCGGGGGCGGCAACAACGTGAAGCACGGCGACCTGGAGCAGGGCCTGCTGACGGCCACGCGCGAGGTGGACGTGCATATGGCCTCCGACGGCGCCGATCTCGATTGCGTCGCCTGCCATACGGCGGAGAACCACCGGATCCGGGGCCGGATGTATTCGGTGTCGTCGCTGAACCGCGAACGGGCCACCTGCGAGCAGTGTCACGGCGGGGCGCCGCACCAGTCCGACGTCGTGAACCGGCACACGGCGAAGGTCGCCTGCCAGACCTGCCACATTCCTCGCTACGCCAAAGTGAATGAGACGAAGATGGCCTGGGACTGGTCGACGGCGGGCAAGCTGCGCAATGGCGAGCCCATTGAGGACAAGGACGCGGCGGGCAATCCGGTGTACGCCTCCATCAAAGGGAGCTTCGTCTGGGCGCGCAACGTGAAGCCCGAGTATGTGTTCTTCAACGGCACGGCGGATCATTACCTGCTGGGCGATCAGGTTCCGGCGGCGCGGCCGGTGCAGGTGAACGTGCTGCACGGGTCCTACGACGATCCGGATTCGAAGATCACTCCGGTGAAGGTGCATCGCGGCAAGCAGATCTACGATCCGGTGAACAACATCCTGGTGCAGCCGAAGCTCTACTCTCGCGCCAAGGGCGATGGCGGATTCTGGAAGGACTTCAACTGGAAGACCGCCGCCGAGGAAGGGATGAAGGCCTCGGGGCTGCCCTACAGCGGGCGCTACGAATTCGTCGCCACGGAGATGTATTGGCCGGTGAACCACATGGTCTCGCCGAAGGAGAAATCGGTGGATTGCGTGGAGTGCCACACGCCGAACGATTCGCGGATGGCGGGGCTCAAGGGCTTCTACATGCCGGGCCGCGATCGCAGCGGGTTCATTGACGGGCTGGGCGCGATGGCGGTGTTCGGCGCGCTGGCCGCGTCGCTGGCGCATGCCGTGATCCGGCTGCTGGCGTTCGGCAGAAGAAAGGCGGAAGCATGACCAACGTGTACCTGTACAAGGGATTCGAGCGGTTCTGGCATTGGACGCAGGCGGTGTTGATCCTGCTGCTGGGCCTTACGGGGTTCGAGATTCACGGAACCTTCGAGATCTTCGGCTACCGTCAGGCGGTGGCCTATCACAACGCGGCGGCCATCGCGCTGCTGGTGCTGATTGCGTTCGCCATCTTCTGGCACTTCACCACGGGCGAATGGCGGCAGTACATCCCCACCCGGCGTTTCCTGCGGGCGCAGTTTGAATACTACGTGACGGGGATCTTCCGCGACGCGCCGCATCCGACGCGCAAGAGCGAGGCGAGCAAGCTGAACCCGTTGCAGAAGCTGGTGTACCTGGGGCTGAAGGCGCTGGTGATTCCGGTGATGGCGATTTCGGGGCTGCTGTACATGTTCGTGCCGCACACGGCCCGGAGCGTCGCGCTGGCGCACACGGCGGGAGCGTTCTTTCTGGCGGCGTTCGTGGTCAGCCACATGTATCTGATCACTACGGGCGAGACTCCGCTGTCCAATTTGAAGGCGATGTTGACGGGGCATGAAGAGTTGAAGACGGAGCCGGAGTTAGACGGCGCTCGGTTGCCGGAGCCGGCAAGGGGGCAGGCGTGAAGAACTACATGAATCCGTACCTGGCGGGCTTCCTGCTGGGGCTGGTGTTGCTTGCGACCATCTACATCAGCGGTCGCGGACTGGGCGCGAGCGGCGCCGTGAAGGGCGTGGTGACGGGGGCGGTGATGACGGTGGCGCCGGCGCACGCCGATAAGCAGCCTTTCTATGAGGCGGCCAAGGCGCACGGCAATCCGCTGAAGGACTGGCTGGTGTTCGAAGTGATCGGCGTGCTGATCGGCGCGTTCATTTCGGGAGTCATGGCGGACCGGTTGAAGCTGATGGTGGAGAAGGGGCCGCGCGTCGCGAGCCGGACGCGGTTGATCGCGGCCCTGGCCGGCGGCGCGCTGTTCGGCTTCGGCGCGCAGTTCGGGCGCGGCTGCACCAGCGGCGCGGCGCTGAGCGGTATGGCCGTGCTGTCGGCGGGCGGCATTCTCACCATGATGGCGATCTTCGGATCGGCCTACGCGGTTGCGTTTTTCCTGCGGAGATTGTGGGTGTAATATGGGTCCTCTTGTTCCCGATATCGTCACTGATCAGTTGAACCTGGCGATCGCGCTGCTGCTCGGCATCGCGTTCGGATTCGTGCTGGAGCAGGCGGGTTTCTCCTCGTCACGAAAACTGACGGGATTGTTTTATGGCACGGACTTCACGGTGCTGCGCGTGTTCTTCACGGCGGGCGTCACGGCTATGTCCGGCGTGCTGCTGCTGTCCGAATTCGGCCTGTTGGATCCGGAGCTGATCTACATCAATCCCACCTTCCTGCAGTCGGCGATCCTGGGCGGCGCCATCATGGGCGTCGGGTTTGTTTTGGGCGGATATTGCCCGGGCACCAGCTTCTGCGGACTCGCGGTGGGACGGTTGGACGCGCTGTCGTTCGCCGTCGGCGGCGCGCTCGGCATCTTCGCGTTCGGCGAAGGCTTTCCGATGTATCAGGACTTCTACAAGGCCGGAGCGAAGGGCGATCTGCTGGTTTCGACCGCGCTCGGGCTGTCGAACGGGCAGTTTGCGGCGGTCATGATCGTGGTCGCGGTGGCGGCGTTTGTGTTCACGTCGCGGCTGGAGAAGAAGGTGAATCCGGAGTCGGGCGCATTCCGGTTTCCGGTGCTGCGGCATCGGCTGGCGGGCGCGGCGCTGATTGCGCTGGCGCTAGTGCTGCTGTTCATGCCGGACCGGAAGGCTCGGCTGACGGCGGAGGCGGCGGGGCCGCGGGCGGCGGAGACCGTGCGGCAGATGGCGCCGGATGAGCTCGCCATTCACGTGATGGACCGGGATGCGAAGTTCCAACTGGTGGACGCGCGCGAGGCGACCGACTTCGCCAAGGCCACGCTGCCGGGCGCGGTGAACGTCGCGCCGGCGACGCTGTTCGGCAAGGAGGCGCGGAATACGCTGGCCGGGGCGAGCGTGACGAAGGTGTTCTTCGCGCGGGATCAGGCGGCGAGCGTTCGCGCGGCGGCGCTGGCGAAGCTGACCGGAACCGAGAACGTCGTGGCGCTTGCGGGCGGCTACGACGGGTTCATGGCGGCGGTGGTGAATGGCGGCCCGGCGCCGGATGAGAGCACCCGGACGTTCCGCCTGCGCGCTGGGCCGGAGATCGTCGCGTTGATCAAACAGCAGAGCGCGCCGAAGGTCGTGAAGGTGGTGCGGCGAGTGCAGGGCGGCTGCGGCGGGTAACCGGGGCCCGTGCGACAATAGCCTGCATGTTTGTCCAGCGCCGGCCGCGCGCCGCATTGTCGCCGCTCGTGAAGACGCTGTGGATCTCCGATCAGCCGACCTCAGCGGGCGCGGTGGAGCATGTGCTGCCATCGGGCGCGATGCATTTGGCGATACGGTTGTCGGGCGCGCCGGTGCGGCTGATCGAGCGCGGCGCGGCGGTGGACATGGGCTTCGCGCTGGTGGGCGGAGCGCGGTCGTCCTTCTACGCCAAGGAAGTTTCGGGGGCGGCGTGTACGCTGGGCGCGGTGCTGCAGCCCGGCGCGTCCGTGGCGCTGTTCGGCGTTCCGGCGAGCGAGTTGGCTGAGCGGCACACGCGGCTCGAGGATTTGTGGGGGCCGTCGGCGCGCGGCGTGCGCGAGCGGCTGGCCGATGCGGTGGACCCGTTGGGCGCCTTCGAGGCGATGCTGATGGAGCGCGCGCCGCGGATTCGCGGGCTCCATCCGGCCGTTGCGATGGCGCTCGAAGGACTGCACGGCGCGGCCGGGATCGGCGAGTTGGTGGAGTGGAGCGGCTACAGCCACCGCCGCTTCAACGCGATCTTCCGCGATGCGATGGGGCTGACGCCCAAGCTGTACAGCCGCCTGCGGCGGTTCGATCTCGCCGTTGAAACGCTGGCTTCGCGGACGGGCTCGGCCTTGGCGGATGTCGCGGCGCTGGCGGGCTACAGCGACCAGGCGCACCTGAATCGCGATTTCGTCGAATTCGCGGGTGTAACGCCCGGCGAGTATCGGCGCATTGCTCCCCGCAACGCCCGGCACGTGGCGGCGCCGGGGTCAAATTCGTTCAAGACCTGAGACGCGCCTGGAGCGTACACTCGCCCTATGACTGGGAATCGAATCCACGAAGTTTACGCATACCTGACGGTGTCGGACACCGCCTCCGCCATCGAGTTCTACCAGAAAGCCTTTGGCGCGACGGAGAAGTTCCGGCTGACGGAGCCGGGCTCGGGCCGCATCGGACACGCCGAGTTGGAACTGGGCGGTTTCGTCATCATGCTGGCCGACGAGTATCCCGAATTCGGCCTGCGCAGCCCGCGGACGCTGGGCGGAACGCCGGTGACCATCCACCTGCATGTCGATAACGCGGACGCCATGATCGACGCCGCCGTGGCCGCCGGCGCGACCATCGAACGGCCGCCCGCCGATCATTTCTACGGCGAACGCGGCGGGTCTATCTTCGACCCGTTCGGGCATCGCTGGCTGATCGGCCATCAGATCGAAGCGGTGTCGCCCGAGGAGATGCAGCGCCGCTATCCTGAAAACGGCTGACGATGTCGAAGCGCAAGAAGCCCCGCCGCCGTCCACCGCCCGCCGCTGTCGACGAGCGGTCGAAGCGCGGGGCCCTGCGCACCATCGCGGGCTTTGAGGCGTTCAAGGGCGCCATGGTGCTGGCGGCGGGTTTCGGCGTGCTGACGCTGCTGCACAAGGACGTGAATGAAGTGGCCAACCACATGGTCCACGTGCTGCACCTGCGGCCGGAAGGGCATCTTTCCGAGATCTTCCTGCGCGCGGCCGACAAGGTGACCGACGCGAAGCTGTGGGCCGCGGCGGGCGGGGCGCTGGCGTACTCGACGGTGCGGTTTGTCGAAGCTTACGGATTGTGGAACGCGCGCGTGTGGGCTGAATGGTTCGCCTTGCTGTCGGGCGCGATGTACCTGCCGTGGGAGATTGTGGAGCTGATTGCGAAGCCGACGCCGATACGGGCGCTGGTGTTCGCCTCGAACCTGGCGATCGTCGTCTACATGGCGTACGTGCGTTGGCGGGCCAGCCGTCCGCTCGCGGAATAGCCGGCCCGCGCGGGGAGTTACGCGTCGATCTTGCCGCGCTTGATGATCTTCTCCATGACGTTGGCGAAGGTGTCGATCTCTTCGAGCGTCGTGTAGACGTTCGGTGTGATGCGCAGGCCGTCGAACTCGCCCTTGATGGTGATGGGCGTGGTCATGATCTTGTACTTCGCCATCAGGTGCGAGGAGAGGGCTCCGGGCTCGAACCCGTCGATGTGGATCAGGCCGATGCCGGCCGACATCTCGGGATCGTCGCTGGTGAGCATCTTCACGCCGGGCAGGTCCCGCAGCCGTTGCGACCAACGCTTGCGGAGATAGCGCAGGCGCTCCACCTTGCGCTCCACGCCGATGCTTTCGTGGAAGGTCAGCGCTTCGGTGATGGCGCAGCGCTGCGAGGCCGGGTGCGTGCCGATCTCCTCGAACTTGCGGATGTTGTCGGTCATGCTCTCGGGGGCGGCCATCAGCGGCCACACCTTGGCGATCTTCTCCTTGCGAACGAACAGGAAGCCCGTGCCGACGGGCGCGAGCACCCACTTGTGCAGGCTGGTGCCGTAGTAGTCGCACTCCAGGTCCGAATACTTGAAGGGGAACTGTGCGAAGGCGTGGGCGCCGTCCACGATGACCTCGATGCCGCGCGCGTGCGCCATGCGGCTGATCTTCTTGACGGGAAAGATCTGGCCGCTGAGGTTGGTGATGTGGCAGATGTGGATGACCTTGGTCTTCGGCGTGATGGCGCGTTCAATGCGCTCGGCCAGATCGTCCAGGCTGGGCGGCGGCACGGGGAACTGGATCTGTTTGAGCACGATCCCTTCGCGGCGCTCGCGCTGCTTCCAGGTGGTCATCATGCGCGGATAGTCCTGCGTGGTGCTGAGGACTTCGTCGCCGCGCTTCAGTTCGAGCCCCATCTGCACGTTCTCGAGCGCCTCGCTCGCGTTACGGGTGATGGCGATCTCCTCGTTGTCGCAGCCGAAGGATTCGGCCAGACGCCGGCGCACGGATTCGACCTCGGGCTCCACGATGCTCCACATGAAGTGGGCCGGCCCCATGTTGGAGATTTCGAGATAACGCTTCTCGGTCTCCATCACCACCTTCGGCGACGGGCTGACGCCGCCGTTGTTCAGGTTGATGATGTTGCGGTCCACGGTGAACGCGTGACGGACCTGGAACCAAAAATCCTCGTCACGTGCCAGGGTGTCGGCCGGGCGTCCGCTTGCTGACTGCGCGGCGGCTTGGGCGCGCTGTATGGCATCGGATTGAAACGCGGCGAGACCCGCCGCAGCGAAGTTCAGGAACTGACGCCTCTGCATAATCATCCAGGGTAAGCCAAACCGCGCTTGCGCGATAGGTCACACATGCTAACAGCGGGCTATTGACAGACGGGCGCGGGGTTCCGCATACTTCACATAGCTGGCTTGGGAAGCTGGCTAGGAGAATAGATGGGCAAACACCCCAATGACCGGCTGCAGGGCACGCTCGATCTGCTGGTGCTGAAATCGCTCGCCAGCCGCGGCAAGATGCACGGCTACGGCATTACGGTGCACATCCAGCAGACGGCCGGAGACGCCTTGCGGGTGGAGGAAGGCTCGCTCTATCCGGCGCTCCATCGCATGACGCAGGATGGCTGGCTGAAGGCCGAATGGGGCGTTTCCGAGAACAAGCGCAAGGCCCGCTTCTACGCCCTCACCGCCGCCGGCCGCAAGCAATTGGCCGAGGAAGAGCAGCGCTGGGCCGAACTGACGGCCGCGGTGGGACGGGTGCTGCGTTTCGCATAGGAGTCCTCATGGGGTGGTGGTCGAAAGCCCTCAACGTTTTCCGCCCGCGGCTGGACCGCGAGTTCGACGACGAACTCCGCTGTCATCTCGAAATGCGCGCGGCCGACCGCGAACGCGCCGGCTCGTCTCCGGATGACGCCCGCGCCGAGGCCGCGCGGCTGCTGGGCAACGCTTCACGAATCAAGGAAGGGATGCGCGACATGGACGTGGCGGAATGGCTGGACAGCACGGTGAAAGATGTACGGTACGCGGTGCGGCAGATGCGCCGCAGCCCCGGATTCACGGGGATCGCGGTGCTGTCGCTGGCGCTGGGGATCGGGGCGAACACGGGCATCTTCACACTGCTCGACGTGGTGATGGTGAGGAGCCTGCCCGTGCGCGATCCCGGCGCGCTGGTGATGCTGTCGGATCCCAATTCGCAGGGCGTGGCGATCGGCTCGAGCACCGGCGACCGGGGCCTGCTCAGCTATCACGAGTTCGACGAACTGCGCGGACGCATCGACGCGTTCGAGGGCATGTTCGCCTCCGAGTCCGCACAGTCGCGCTATGACGGGTCGATCAACAGCGGGCCGCGGGAAAACATCGACGCGAAGCTGGTTACCGGCGAGTATTTCGACGTGCTGGGCGTGGCCCCGGCCGCCGGCCGTTTCTTCAACGCCGGAGAGGATCGCGGGATCGGCAAGGCGCCGTACGCCGTGTTGAGCCACGCCTTCTGGCAGCGCCGCTTCGGCGGATCGCCCGCGGCCATCGGCTCGACGGTGCGGTTGGGAGCGGCGCTACTGACCGTGGTCGGCGTCGCCGGTCCGGACTTCAGCGGAGAAACGATCGGACAGCGGCCCGATGTCTGGGCGCCGATGACCATGCAGCCGCTGGCGAAGACAGGCCGGGACTGGCTGAAGGAAGACCTGAGCAAGAGCCCGGACAAGGTGATGTGGCTGCATGTGTTCGGCCGCCTGAAGCCCGGAGCGACGGTCGCGCAGGCGCAGTCGCAGGCCGATGTCCTGTTCAGGAACATCATCGAGAACGGCTACAGCCGCCAGCTCAGCGCCGAATCGCGCAAGGAATTCCTGAATCAGCGGTTGAAACTGCGGCCGGCCTCCAAAGGCGCCTCCGCGTTGCGAGATTCCACCGGGGAGGCCTTGCGCGTGCTGCTGTGCGTGGTGGGCCTGGTGCTGCTAATCGCCTGCGCGAACATCGCGAATCTGCTGATGGCGCGGGCTTCGGCGCGTTCCCGAGAGATGGGCGTGCGCGTGGCGCTGGGGGCGGGACGACGGCGCCTGCTGCGCCAGCTGCTCACCGAGAGCCTGTTGATCGCGCTGCTGGGCGGAGCGGCGGGATTGCTGGTGGCGCGCGCCGCCATACGCCTGCTGATGTCGACGCTGTCGACGCCCGCCGGAGCGGTGGCGCTCGACACGCCGTTCGATCTGCGCGTGCTCGGCTTCACGGCCCTGATCGCCGTCGCCACGGCCCTATTGTTCGGCATCGCGCCGGCGCTGCGGGCAACGCGGACCGACGTGCAGTCGGCGTTGAAGGAAGGCTCGCGCGGGTCTACGGGTGGCGGTGGCCGGGCACGGTTCGCCAAGGCGCTCGTCGCGTTTCAGGTTGGGCTGTCGATGATCCTGCTGGCGGGCTCTGGCCTGTTCCTGAAGACGCTGCGCAACCTGAACGCGCTCGACGTCGGCTACTCGCGCGACCGCGTATTCCAGGCGCGCGTGAGCCCGGAAACCGGCGGCTATCCAGAGGCGACCTTCGCGGCCCGTTACGACGAAATCCGCGACCGGCTGCTGCGAATCCCCGGCGTGCGCGGTGTCACCTACTCGAAGAACGGATTGTTCAACGGGACCGATTCGGCTGACCGCTTAATCGTCGAGGGCTTCACGCCGAAGCGCGAACAGGATCAGAACTCCCGTTACGACGTGGTGGGGGCCGACTACTTTTCGACGCTCGGCATCCCGATTCTGCGCGGGCGGGAGATCGGCCGCGAGGACAGCGCCCGCCGCGTGGTGGTGGTGAACGAGGCGTTCGCCAAGACCTTCTTCAGTGGACGCGATCCGTTGGGACGGCACATCACGGCGCAGTTCGGAGACGACAAGTGGACCTTCGAAGTGATCGGCGTTTCGGCGAACGTGCGCGACCACCGGCTGCGCGGCGACGTCCCGCCGCGCTACTACAGGACCTCGCAGGGCTCGGGCTACGTTCCAGGCGCGGTGAGCATGCAGGTGGTGACGGCGGGTCCGGCGGCGGCCGTGGCCAACGCCGTGCGCCGCACGATTCAGGAGTTCGACGACAATCTGCCGGTGCTGAACGCGCGCCCGGTGGGCGAGTTCATGGATCGCATGGTGTCGCGCGAAAAGACCGTGGCGCTGCTGTCGGCGGTGTTCGGAGCGGTGGCGTTGCTGCTGGCCTGCATCGGATTGTACGGTGTGCTGTCGTTCGGCGTGGCGCGGCGCACCAGCGAGATCGGCATCCGAATGGCGTTGGGCGCGGCGAAAGGAGAGGTGATCCGGATGGTGCTGGCGGACACGGGACGGATGGTCGCGCTGGGCCTTGCGGGCGGAGTGATCGCGGCGGCGGCGTTGACCCGCACCGTATCGTCGATGCTGTTCGGCGTTGCGCCGCTCGACCCGGGAACGCTGGCAGCCGCCGCGGCGCTGCTGGTGGCGGTAGCGGCCCTCGCGGCGCTCGCGCCCGCGCACCGGGCCTCGCGCGTGGATCCGGTAACGGCGCTGCGGGCCGAATGATGCGTTACGCGCCGGCGACGGCCTGGCGTTCGGTCATCGCGCGCAGGAACTTCACGCCTTCGTAGGCGATGGATTCCGCCGTCGGCGCCAGGTCGCGCCAGATGCAGGCCGCGGCGGCGATCTCCTGAATGGCGAAGCCGAAGCTTTCGATCACCAGCCAGCCGTCGTAGCCCGCGCGCTCGAGCGCCGGGAACAGCGCGTTCCAATCCACATGGCCCGAACCCGGGATGCCGCGGTCGTTTTCGCACGTGTGGACGTGCTTGATGTGCGGCCCAAGCGTCGCGGCGGCCGCGGCCAGCGTCTTCTCCTCGATATTGGCGTGGAAGGTGTCGAGCAGCACGCCGACATGCGGGTTGCCGACCTCGTCGCACAGCCGCGCCGCGTCCGACGCCGTGTTCAGCATGTAGGTTTCAAACCGGTTCAGCGGCTCCATGGCGATGGCCACGTCGTGCGCCGAAAGAGCCGGAATCAGCGATTGCAGCCCTTCGACGCCGCGCTTCCACTCGTCTTCGGTGCGGCGGCGTCCCGGCAGGTAGCCCACCGGCGCGAGAAACGGCCCCATGAACACGTGGGAGCCGAGTTCAGCCGCCACCTCAATGCCCTTCAATAGAAACGAGCGCGTCTGCGCCCGCACCTTCGGGTCGTCGGTCACCAGGCTCTGCGACCCGGTGAGCGCCGAGCAGAATGTGCATTCCAGGCCCGCGTCCTGGACGGCCCGGCGCGCTTCCGCCACCGGGAAGCTGTCGAACTCGAACCGGGCGATTTCGACGCCGTCGAATCCCCAGCGCTTGATCCGCGGCAGCAGGTGAAAATGCTCGGGCCCGAAGCCCGCCGTCCACAACAGGGTGTTGATGCCGATCTTCATGTCCGCCTCGTACTACGAGAAGGGGCCGCCCGTCGCGGCCCCGCACATAACGCTACTGTACGAACTTCGCCGCTTCCGGATTGCCCGGCCCGAAATGCTTCAGCATCACGAGCGGTTCCGAGGCGCTGCGGTTGACGATCCGGACGCCTTCCTGGGCGGCCGGAGCGGTGACGAAGAACTCGTCGCTGGTCATCTGGCCATAGCGGATGAGCGACGGCGTTTCGACTTCGAGCGAGCCGACCGAGCCCACGCCCTGCGTCAGGATCGCGCCATAGGCGACCGCGTCTCGGATCAGCGCCGAGCGGCCCGGCAGCACAGTCAGTTCCTTGGCCGAATAGTGCGTCGTTCCGTAAGTGACCCACTTTTCCGAGTAGCCCGCCTCGGCCATCTCGTTGGCGTCGCGCACCGGCGTGGGATGCTTCAGCCGGTTCTTGCCGAATTCGGGATCGACGTTCTTGTCCCAATCGAGCATGGCGATGATGTAGTCCAGGTCGTTGTGGTGTTCCGGAGGAACGTCCTTCACCAGCAGCTTCCACGGCACCGCGCGGCCTTCCACCATGGACTGGAACATGCCGAAGACGTCGGAGTTCACCTGCGGCTCGTAGGTGACCAGCGACCCGGGCGCGTGCAGGATGCCCGCGTCGATCTGCCAGCCCGTGCCCGGCTGCAGCTTGTACGCTTTCGACAGATAGAGGATGCCGTTGTCGCCTTCGTTCCAGCGCTCCAGGCAGCGGCGCAGGTCGTCCTTGGTGGTTCCGGGCTCGAGGCCCATGAACGTGTACGGGAAATTGTTGCCGGTGAAGTTGTATTGCGGCGGGAAGTAGTAGGCTTCGGGCTTGCCCTTGCGGCCCACCTTGCGGGCGAACTCCTCGGTCTGGTGCATGTGGTGCGGAATCGGGCCGAGGTTGTCGAAGAACTTGCAGAGGATGTTCCAGCCGCCGTATTCGGCCATCACGCCCGCGCCCAGGAACTCATCGCCGATCTCGGCGACGGCCTTCTTGAGCTGCATGCGGCGGCCGCCCACGTCGATGTAGCTGAGCCCTTCGTCATCGGGCGTCCCAGGCCCGTTGTCGGCGTTGGTGGTGCTTGAAAACCAGCGTTCGTCGATGCCGCCCCGATGCGCGCCCAGCGCATACAGATCACGGGGATCGAGTTTCAGCCGTCCTCCCGGCATCAGGAAGGAGCGGGGCACCCAGCAAGGCGCGAGACGGACGATCCCGCCATTGGCGCGGAGGGCCTCCCGAACCTCGGAAATCGAAAGCGAATCAGTCGGTTGTGCGATTGTTGACGACACGGACATGGCGACCCGCATTGTATCTCAGATGGACTGTTGAGAGATACGATGGCGGGGCGGGCTCTTCAGAACACGCGGTTCTTCAGCCGCTCCACGGTGAACTTCGCGGTATCGGCGATGGCCATCACGGTCATGACGCCCGCCTGCACCGGATCGGTGACCACCAGGTCCGCCGCCGCCGGCACGCTGCCCGCCATGTTCAGGCTGACCACCAGCAGGCCCTGCTCGCGCACCTCGCGCACCGCCTGCTCGATGTCGCCGCCCATCAGCGATCCGGCCAGCACCAGGGCTCGCGCGCGCGGCAGGCGGGCCACGGCGCGCACCGCGTCGGCGATGGGCTGCTCGCCCACCAGCGGGATCGTGTCGACCGAGATATGCTCGCCGCGGATGTTGTGCCGGTCCGCTTCGGAAATCGCGCCGATGGCCACCTGGCCCACCTGCGCGCCGCCGCCCACGATGATGATCCGCTTGCCGTAGATCTTCTGCAGCGTGTTCACCAGGCGGACGTCGCGAACGATGGTGAGCGTGTGGAAATCCGCCACCAGCGCCGCCGGCGGATCCTCCGTCTCGATCTCGAAATAGATGTTCTCCTCGCCGGGCTTTTCTTCGAGGATGGAAACGCTGGTGATGTTTCCCTGGCGCCGCGCGATGACGCCGGTCAACTGGTGCAATACGCCGTGGCCGGGGTCGGTCCGCACCACCACTCCGAATTTGTCCGCCATGTCATACCAGGGTAGAACGGCTTAGAAGCGCATGGCGCGGGCGGGCCGGGCCGGCTGCTTGACGTTCAGCCCAAAGATGCACACATGGTCGAACGCCCACAGGTTGATGTAGGGGATCTTCAGGTCGGCCGCCAGCCGGTATTCGGCGATCCACGGGCAGCCGCCGTTGAAGATCGGCATCATGTAGCGGATCGAATCGAGCGGCCATCCGAGCTGGATGGGAAACTCCATGACGTCGCGCACCAGGTTGAGGTCGCGCGTCGCCGCGCCCCAGTCGAGACCCTCCATCTTGAGGCGCGCCAGGCCGGAGGTCGCCTTGCTCGACCACTCGGTCGGGAAGTTGACGTAGCGCAGCAGTTGCCCGCCCAGGCTGTTAACGCCCGCCTGGTTCGGATAATTCACGTCGTAGGGGAACAGCACCTCGAACACCGCGCCCGGATACTTGCCGGCGATATAGGTGGAAAGCGCCGCCACGTGATCGCGCAGGCGATTGCGCAGGAAGGTCGCATCGGCGCCGCCGTTGATCTGCGGAGAGTCGGTCGGCGAACTGAACGTCGCGAGCGGACGCCCCAGCGCCGTCTGCGCCGCGGCCTTCGTGTCGGCGTCGTAGAAGGCCATGCTGCCGTCCACCTTCGACTTGAAATACCACCAGCAGAATTCGCCGAACTGCAACTCCACCGCCAATCCCGCCGCCGCCTGCAACCCCGCGATGCAATCGTAGACCTGCTTCTGATAGCTGAGCATCGCGCTGTTGAAGGCGCACTGCGACGACCACCAGTCGCTGCCGTAGCCGACGTCCGTCTTCACCGGATCGCCGTTCAGGTAGCGCGCCGGAAGCGGGTCGGGCGGCAGCACCAGTTCCATGGACGTCGCGACGGTCAACGGCCGGTTGCGCGACTTGCACTCGGCGAAGAAGTCCGCGTGCCAGTCCCGCGCGCCGCGGTTGAGGGCCGGGGTCTGGGTGGTGTCCACCATCCACTTGCCGGTCTGGATCTGGTTGGCCGGATACTTGAGCGTTCCCGAAACCGTGACCGAGCCGGCGCTGGTGGGCGGATCGATTTCCGTCAGAAGATCGAACTGGAAGTCCTTGGTGGGCGAGTGCGAGGTCAACAGGAGCTGGTTGCCGTCCGCCATGGCCCACAGGCCGACAAAGGTCGCGTTGATGTAGGCCGCGAAGTGCCTGGCGATGGTGGCGGGCGTGTCGGTGGCGAAGACGCTCTTGCCGATGCGTGTGCCCGCGATGGTCAGCCACACCTGATCGTTCTGTGCGAAGGTCCCGCTAAAGGCAAGGGTCGCCTGCGGGATCACGGCGCCGGTCCGCGTGCGCTGGTTCCACCAGAACACGCCGATGTATTCGTTCATCGGGCCGGCGAAACCGAGCTTGTCGAACATCCACAGGATCCGCGACGGCGGCAGCTTGTAGGTGTGGTCGGTGCTATAGTCGAGCGCCGGCGAAATGTTGGTGCGCGCGGGCAGGTTGTCGGGAACGTCGGAGGGAACGGCCACCTCCAGGAAGTCGAAGTAGAAGGGCTTGGCGTCGCGCGTTTCAAACGTCACCACGTGCGAGCCGGCGGAAAGGCCGCCCGCCAGCTTTCGGCGAGTCACCACGGCCGGATCGTCGCGGGTGTCCAGATACGTGTCGAACGGGCTCGAGAGCGCCACGCCGTCGATGGTCACGTTGGCGCTGCCGCGGTCGCTGTAGAGCGACGTGCCCACCCACAGGTCGTGCGCCAGGGCGCTCGCATAGCGGATGGTCAGCGTGGAGCCCTGCTGGGTGGCCACCTTCGCGTAGCCGCGCGAGTAAAATCCCGCCTCGACGTCCCATTTGCCGGCGTACACGCAGGCGGTGGCGGCATCCTCCAGGCGATAGCTGCCGGGTCCGGCCACCTGCAGCATCCGCGTCGCCTCGGGGCCGCCGACGGTCCAGTTGGAGAACTGCGCGCGCCACTCGGTGGCCTGAAACGGCGCGCCCACCGAGATCGGCGGCGCGAAGGTCAGCCACATCTGGCGAATCCGCCGGGCGTTGTGGGCGGCGAAGTCGATGTGGACATGCCAGGTCGCGTCGGATGCGCCGCCCGCGAACTGCGCGGACCCCTTGTCCGTGGTCAGTTGGTTATTCTTCGACACCGCGTAGATGGACAGCGCGTTGCCGTCGAGCCCCTTTTTCGCCGCGGTGAAGGTGATGGTGGCCCCGTCGGCGACTGCCGTGATCGGGATGTCGGCGCCGACGTCGGCCCAGACGGTGGCGTTACACTGGCTGGCCAGGTCCGCCGCAATGCTCGCCGCGCTGGTGGCGTACAGCGTCTGGGCCGTCGGGTTCGACGTGGCCGACACCTGGAACGCGTGCCCGTCGCCTCGCTTCGCCGTCAGGGTCACCTGGTTGGCGGCCCACTGAACGGTGACCAGCGGACTCGCCGCCGCGGCCTGGCCCACTTGCTGTGCGATGGCCGTGTTGGTGTCGCCCGCCAGCTCGGTGTAGGGGTAGACCACCCCGCCCACCGTGATCGAGTGGACAGCGCCGGCGCCCTGGGAGGTGAACGCGTAGGTCGCCTGTAGCTGTCCGACCATGAAATCGAAGGCCCGGTTCAGAAACCACAGCGTGACGTGATCCCACTGGGTGAACCCGCCATCGACGATGGTGAACTGGGCCGAGGCCGCCGTCCACGTTCCCGACGCGAAGTTGGGCGTGGGGTTGTTCCGATCGAGCAACTGGATGTTCGTCCGCGTCCCGTCGGCCAGGATCATGTCCAGTTGCGGCCAGTCGATGATCGGGTAGCGCGGCGAATCGAGGTTCCGCAGTCCCGTGTAATGCACGTCGAAGTCGAGCGTCACACCGTCGAAGTTCATGTCCGGCAGGTAGCGCAGCGTCGGATGCTCGTAGAAGTTGTCGCAGTCGTATAGGGTCAGCACGCAGAAATCGGCGGGGTCGCGGAAGATTCCGCTCACCTCGAAGCCGGTCGCGGTGGCCGAGTGCAGCGCGGCGGCTGCGCCCAGGTCGTTGAACCCACGCAGTTGAATCGTGCGGTTCGGCTGCAGTTTGTAGATTCGCTCAGGCACGTCTTTTCCCGCTTTCAATCTACCCGGCAGGTCGAGCAAGTGGGGGTGAAATGGATCCCCGATTTGGCGCCTAACGCTATTCGGATCAACGTTTTAACTAAATTTCACTTTCTTGTGAACGGCGAATTTCGGGGTATCCATTTTGATTCGATTTCAGACCCGCGCGTTTTTGGCCGATCTGAATTAATGGAGAAAACTTGCGCTCCAGGTTTCAACTCGCGGCGCTGTTGGCCGTCGTCGCCTTCGACGCCGGGGCCGCGACATTGCCCACGTTGACAACGGCCCGCGCGGTGCACAGTCTCGCCACCGTGGACGCCGCCCGAGGCTATCCGGTGAAGCTGACGGTGGTGGCGACGTATTATGACCCGGACATCAGCCCGAGGACCGGCGGGCTGTTCGTTTGCGATTCGAGCGGCTGCATCTTCGTGGCGGTCCCTTCGCGCCCGGTGCTGCCGATCCGTCCGGGAGCGCTGCTGTCGGTGGAGGGAGTCAGCGGCCCGGGCGACTTCGCCCCCATCGTCGAGCGTCCGCGCATCGCGGTGGTCGGCGATCCGGGTCTGCCGCCCGCGGCGCAATCGATGAGCTTCACCGAGCTGATCACCGGCCGCCAGGACTGCCGATGGGTGGAAATCGATGGGGTGGTGCACGCCGTGAGGTCGACCGGGACGAACGCCACGCTCGAGGTCACGGTTGGCGACGGCTCCCTGACGGCCACCACGTTGCGGGATTCGAGCGTCGACTACGGCAAGCTGGTGGACGCCCGCGTGCGGATTCGCGGCAATGTCGGGCACTTCTTCACCCGTCGCCGGCAGGTGAACGGCGTGCGGATCTTCTTCCCCAGCATGGCGACGGTGAAAGTGCTGACTCCGGCGCCGGACGATCCGTTCACCATTCCGGTCCGCCCCATCGAGGGGTTGTTGCGATTTGATCCGGACGCCGTCGTCACTCACCGTGTACGCATCCAGGGCGTGGTGACGCTGTACTGGCCGGGCCGACAGTTGTGCCTGCGCGACGATGTGCAGGGCATCTGCGTGGCCACCGGGCAGACCGATCCAGTCCGGCTGGGAGACCGTATCGAGGTAGTGGGGTTTCCGGCCGCGGGCGACTACACCCCCACCATGGTCGAGGCGAAGTTCCGCACGCTGGCCAAAGCCAGTGTCCCGGAGCCCCGAACGGTGACCGTCGCCGACGTCTTCTCCGGCGACTACGACAACGACGTGGTCCAGATCGAGGGCACGCTGATCACCAGCGAAACGGCCGAAAAGGACCTGGCGCTGATGCTGTCGGACGGCAAGTCGCTGTTCCGCGTCGTGGCGCCGATGACCGCCGTCTCCTCGGGCCCGGATTGGCCGGTGGGCAGCGTCATGCGGGTTACCGGAGTCTGTTCGGTGGCCGGAGACTCGTTGCGCTGGGAAGGCATCCGGCGAGTCGGCTCATTCCGCATTCTGTTGCGCTCGGCCGCCGATGTGGAGGTGATCGCCTCGCCCTCCTGGTGGTCGGCCCGCCACACCTTGATGGTGCTCGGCGTGGTGTTCGCGGCGTCGCTCGTGGTGCTCGCCCAGGCCGGGATGCTGCGCCTGCGCGTGAAACGCCAGACCGAGGTCATCCGGCGCCAACTCGATGAAACAGCCGCGCTCAAGGAGGCCGCCGAGGCGGCCAGCAATGTCAAGAGCGAGTTCCTGGCCAACATCAGCCACGAGATCCGTACGCCCATGAACGCCGTGATCGGCATGGCCGGCCTGGTGCTCGACGACGACCTGAGCCCCAGGCAGCGCAAGCGCATCGAGGTGCTCCGCGACAGCGCCCACAGCCTGCTGCGGATCCTCAACGACGTGCTGGACTTCTCCAAACTCGAGGCCGGTAAGCTGACGCTCGAGATTCGCGACCTGGACCTGCGCGCGGTGGTGGAGAGCGTCGCTGACCTGATGGCGGTCCGCGCCGAGGAGAAGGGTCTCGAGATGCTGTGCTACGTCGACCCGAAGGCGCCGCGGATACTGCGCGGCGATCCGGGCCGGCTGCGGCAGGTGTTATTGAATCTGGCGGGCAACGCCGTGAAGTTCACCAGCTCCGGATTCGTCTCCATTCGCGCCGCCGTGCGCACCGTGGGAGGCGCCCATTCGTTACGGATCGAGGTCCGCGACACCGGCATCGGCGTCGAACCGGAGAAACAGCGTTTGTTGTTTCAGCCGTTCGCGCAGGCCGACGCCTCGATGGCGCGGCGCTTCGGGGGCACCGGACTCGGCCTGTCCATCGTCCGCGCGCTGGTGGAGGAGATGGGCGGAGCGGTGGGCGTCGAAAGTCAGGTGGGCGTGGGATCGTGCTTCTGGTTTCGTCTTCCCCTGGCTGCTCCCGCCACGCCTGAGTGCCCGCCGGGCCTGTGCCTGGCGGGCACTCGCATCCTGGTGATCGATGACAACTCGGAAGTGCGGGCGCTGCTGCTCGAACTAATCGGAGAGTGGCGGTGCGCGTACGCCGAAGCCGCCGGCCCGGCGCGGGCGCTCGAGTTGCTCCGGGCTGGTCAGGTCTACGATGCGATTCTCATCGATCTCGAAATGCCCGAGATGCCCGGCGACCGAATGGCGGAGACGATTCGGACGATCGGTTCGTGCGGTGCATCGGCGCTGATCCTGCTCACTCCGCTCACCTCCCGCGAGGAGCCCGAGCATTGGCGGGCGGCGGGGTTCGCCGGCCGTCTCAACAAGCCCGTAAAGCAGCGCGAACTCGCGGCCGTGTTGAACTCGACGCTGGGCGTCCCCGACGAAACCGATTGCGGCAAGAGCGTGTCGACCCCGGCCGAGCTGCGTTCCGCGGTCCGTATTCTACTTGTCGAGGACAACCCGGTGAATCAGGAGGTCGCCACGGGCGTGCTGTCGGGGCTCGGCTACAAGGCCGACATCGCCGAAAACGGGGTGAAGGCGCTGGAGGCGTTGCGCGGCCGCGACTACGACCTGGTGCTGATGGATTGCCAGATGCCGGAGATGGACGGCTACGAAACCTGCCGGCGGATCCGGTCGGCAGCCACCCCGGCGCACATCCGGGCGATTCCGGTCATCGCGATGACGGCGAGCGCCAGGGACGGCGAGTACGATCGTTGCCTCCAGGCGGGAATGAACGATCACGTCCCCAAGCCGATCGACCCTGCTCTGCTCGACTATACGATCGGGCGCTGGACCGGCGCCCGCAGCCAGGCGGTTGCGCCCCAGCCGCTTGCGTCGCTGCTTCCCACGCCGGCGGTCTATGACGGACAGGCGCTGGTTGGACGGCTCGGAGGCGACAGCGCGGCGGCAGCGAGAATCCTGGGACGGTTCCTCGCCTCGACGCCCCGGCAACTGGCCGTCCTGGCCGAGGCGATGGAACAGTCCGACCCGGTGGCCATGCGCTCGGCCGCGCGCTCGGTGAAGGGGGCCGCCGCCAACGTCGGAGGCGCCGCCATCGAGGCGGCGGCGGAGAAGCTGGAACTGGCGGTCAAGGTCGGCGATCTGCCGGAGGCGGGAACGCTGCTCTCCGAACTGGTCGCCGAATTCGAGCGGTCGCGTCCCGCCATGGAGGCGTTCCGCCGGCAGACCCGCTAAGCTCTGCGAGCCCGGAACGCGAAGTACACCGGCACGCCCAACAATACGATGATCAACCCCGGCCACGTCGTCGAAGTCCGGTATACGAACAGCATGGCGAGCACCGTCGCCGCGCCCACAATATACAGGGCAGGGATCAGCGGATAGCCAAACGCCTTGTAGGGCCTTTCAACGTCCGGCCGCGTCATCCGCAGCCGGAAAATCCCCAGAATCGTCAGAATGTAAAAAATCAACGCCGCCGAAATCACGTAATCGAGCAGGTTCCCGTACAGGTTCCCGTACTTGCCCGACGCCGGATCGTAGGTCCGCGGCAGCACCAGCGCCACCGCCCACGCGCACTGTAGCAGCAGGGCGCGGCCCGGCGCCTTGGCGGCGTTCAATACCGCCGCCCCGCGGAAAAACACCCCATCGCGAGCCATCGCGTAATAGGCCCGCGCTCCCGCCAGAATCAATCCGTTATTGCAGCCGAACGTCGAGATCATGATCGCGATCGCCATGATCACCGCTCCTGCTCCGGGGAAAATCGCGTTCAACGCCGCCGTCGCCACGCGATCGGAAGGCGCATGCTGAATCTCGCCGAGCGGCAGCGTCACCAGGTAGGCGACATTCGCCATCAGGTAAATCCCGATCACCAGCGATGTCCCCAGCGCGAGCGACAGCGGCACGTCGCGCCGCGGATTCTTCACCTCGCCCGCCGTGAAGGTGATGTTGTTCCAGCTATCGGAGGAAAACAACGACCCCGTCTGCGACACGCATATCGCTGCGAACAGCCCGAATGCTGTCGCCGCCGTCAGGCCCGGAACCACCGGATCGAACCCCCGCGCCGTCCACAAATCGCCGAAGTTGGCCGACACCGCGCCCCGGTTCCACCCCACCACGAGCCCCACCAGGATCAGCCCGAACAGCGAGCCGATCTTGGTTGTGGTGAACACGTTCTGCACCAGCTTGCCCTGCTCGATGCCGTGCGAATTCGTCCAGCTCAAGAACAGGATCAGCAGCACCCCCACCAGTTGCGCCGTTGACAGCGACACCGCGTAGCCGGCCGACAGGTGTACCGGCGGGATGATGTAGTTCGACTCGGAAATCACCGGCGCCAGGATCCCCAGGAATCGCGCAAACGCCACCGCCACAGCCGCGATAGTGCCCGTCTGGATCACCATGAACAGCGTCCAGCCGTACAGAAAGCCCCACAGCGGTGAAAACGCCTCCCGCAGGTACACATACTGGCCCCCGGCGCGCGGCATCATCGACGCCAGCTCGCCGTAGGACAGCGCCCCGGTGATCGTCAGGAATCCCGACAGCAGCCACGCCGCCAGCAGCCATCCCGGACTCCCGATCATCCGCGACATGTCCGCCGAAACGATGAAGATGCCGGAGCCGATCATCGACCCCGCCACCACCATCGTCGAATCGTACAGTCCTAAACCGCGTTTGAATTCGGTGTCGAGCCCCTCGACGGACGCCGGGGGCGCTGGAGCGTTGCTGTCGGGCATTGCACTCCAGTATGCGGCGCCCGCCGCCCTTCGTGGAGCCTACGGATTCAGCCGCGTGCTCTGCCGCGCCGTCAGCTGCCAGCCCTTCGGCGTCTTCAGCCACACGTGCAACACGCTCAGGCGCAGCAGGGTCGGCGACCCGTTGGCGACGTTCTTGATATCGATCTTCGCCTTCACAATGGCGGTTTTGTCGTAGATGCGCACCGTCTGCTCGAGGATCTCGATGGACTCCACCACGGTCGCGCCCTTCGACGCCGCCTCGATGGCCTCGGATTTCGACTCCGTGCGTCCGTTGGAGTGGCTATACGTCAAATCGGGATGGAAAATCTTATCGAGCGCCGCCGCATCGCGCTTCAGCATTCCCTGCTTCCAGGCGTCCATGGCGGCCAGCACTTCCTGCTCGGCCTTCGGGGCCGCGGCCTGCGCAAACGCGGCGAGAAACAGTGCAACGGGGATCAGTCGTTTCATGGCTGAGTCGTTTATATCACGGCTCGCCGGCACGCTCGACCTCGACGCACAGGGGTCGCGTGGCGAAGGCGTACTCGGCCACCGGCCGGCCCCCGATCAAGTGCTCCTGAATGATCCGTTCGAGCACCTCAGGCGTCGCCGAGTGGTACCACACGCCGTCCGGATACACGACCGCGATGGGGCCGTTGGCGCACACCCGCAGGCATCCCGCCTTGGTCCGGTACACGCAGTTCTCGCCCTTCAACAGCCCCAAATCCCGCAGCCGCGTCTTCAGGTATTCCCAGGATGCGAGGCCCTCCTCCAGTCCCGCGCACTTCGGCTCGCTCGCCCCCGCGCACAGGAATACATGCCGCTTGATCTCCGGTATCGCCAGCTTCTCCGCGATCCGCCCCATCGACGCATTCACGTTCATTGCATCGAGCCTCCCCGCTCATGCCCCGCCTCCCGCTCGAGCGCCACGCGGGCCGCCTCGGGCGCGATCCGCCAGTTCCCGTCGGCGGCCTTCGGCAGGGCCTTCTTCTTCGTGAAGTACTCGATCATCATGTCGCGAATCTCATCATTGGACCGCCACGCCACCGTCGCGCCCTTGAACATCGTGTACCCGCCGCTGCCCCCGGCCCGGTAGTTGTTGATCGCGATCCGCAGCTTCCGGTCATCGGCCAGCGGCTGGCCCTTGTACCGCAGATTCCGGATCCGCTGCCCCTCGGGCTTCGACAGATCGATCTCATAGTCCACGCCCTGCGCCATGTCGAAGTTATACCCGGGCATCTTCGTATTGGTCAGCCGCTCGCCCGAGCAATCGGCCACACACGGCAGGTAGAACCGCGCCGCGTTCTCAAGCGCCTCCCGCACCATCCGCCCGGTGCCCTCCACCGCGTACAGCGTATTGTCGTACAGGTACAGCGCCGCCAGTTCCCGCACCGTCACCGGCCCTTTGTGGATCCTCACACGCGTATTGAAGGAGGAGGTAAACGACACATCAGCCTTGGCGTAGGCCAGCTGCACTTCCTGAATCGCATCGATCAGCGCCGTGTCGCGAACCCGCGAGAACTCCGAACTAAGCGCTTCATCGGCCAACGCCACCGGCGCCTTTAGATAGGATTCCGCCGCCTCGAAGTACGGTTTCCCCAGCGCCTCCAGGCCCGCGTCCACCGGAGTATCCACGGTCACCGGCATCAACCGGCTCGACTTCGCCGTCACCTTCCAGCTCCCGCCCCCGTCATCGAGCGTGAAGTCCATCCGCCCGAGCGACATGGCCCAATTCTTCGGCTGCATCAGCAGCACCTTGCCGATGTTTCCGCTCGCCATCTGCCCATGCGTATGGCCGAACACGATCCCATCGACGCCCTCCACCCCCTCGGCGATGTCGTACACCATGTTCTCGCCGGGCAGGTCGGTGCGTTCCGGCGCCCCGGTCCGGGCATCCCGCCCCAAGCCGGCATGCGCCGCCACCACCACGATGTCGGGATGCTCCTTGCGCCGGACCTCCGCCACCGCCTTCGCCGCCGCGTCCTTACCCGGCGTGAACGAATAGCCGTGGATGTTGTCCGCCTCCTCCCACATCGGAATAGTCGGAGTCGTAATCCCCACGATGGCGATCTTGACGCCGCCCACCGTCTTCACCACCCAGGGTTCAAACGGCCGCCCCGCCCCCTCGGCGACGTGGGTATTGGCCGACAGCAGCGGAAACTTCGCATCGCGCCGGGCCGCCTCCAGGTTCTTCCACCCGAAGTTGAACTCGTGATTACCCAGCACCATCGCGTCGTACTTCAACTCGCTCATGGCCCGCAGCATCGGATCCCCGTCGAGCCCCGCCGGCTTGGCCAACCCGAGCGGCATCTTGCCGAACCGCACCACATGCTGGTACACGCCCTCGAGCGGAACGCCCTGGATCGTATCCCCGCAATCCACCAGCACTACGTTGGGCGTCTCGGCCCGCACCTCGCGGATCAGCGTCGCGATCTTGGTCAGCCCCCGCGGCGCCGGCTTGGCGGTATAGAAATCGTACGGCAGCAGGTTCCCATGCATGTCGGTGGTCACCAGCAGCGTCAGGGTCACCGTCCTGGCCGACGCCAATCCGGCGATCAGCAAAGCGAGGGCAAGCGTTCGGAGGGTGCGCATAAGGCGGTGATTCCAGTATAATCGGGCGTGATGAAATCCCTGATTTTATTGGCAATACTCACCAGTTTTGCGATCGCTCAAACCCCGGCGCCCAAGCCTGCCACGGCCCCCGCGAAGCCGGCTGCCGCGAAACCCGCCGCCGCTAAGCCCGCCGCCGCTAAGCCCGCCGCCCCCAAGCCCGCCGCGACCAACCCCAAGCTGCTCAACCCGAGCCTCTGGACCAAGATGGCCCCGCCCTCCTTCAAGGCGAAGTTCACCACCACCAAGGGCGACATCGTCGTCGAAGCCCACCGCGACTGGTCCCCCCGCGGCGTCGACCGTTTCTACAACCTCGTCCGCTCCGGTTTCTTCACCAACGTCAGCTTCTACCGCGTCGTCCCCAACTTCGTCGTCCAATTCGGCGCCTCTCCCGACCCTAAGGTGGAAGCCGCCTGGATGAACGCCCGCATTAAGGACGATCCCGTGAAGCAGTCCAATAAGAAGTACTCGCTGACGTTCGCCATGGGCGGCCCCAACACCCGCACCACGGAGTTCTTCATCAACCTGCGCGACAACGCCTCCCTCGACGGCATGGGCTTCTCCCCCATCGGCGAGGTCATCGAAGGCAAGGAGCTGGTTGACGCCATCTACTCCGGCTACGGCGACATGGCCGAGCAGGGCGGCCGCGGCCCCTCGCAGCAGCGCGTCCAGGCCGAAGGCAAACCCTACCTCGATAAGAATTTTCCGAACCTCGACAGCATTAAATTGGCCGTAATTGCCTCGGAAGAAGCCGCTCCCGCCAAGCCCGCGGTTGCCGCCCCGAAGCCTGCCGCCGCCAAGCCCGCCGCGCCGGCGGCTAAGAAAACTCCGGCGGCCGCGCCCGCGAAAAAGTAACTTGAGAGTTCCATTCTTTCTTTGGCACTAACAGACCAAAAGCAGTAACCAAAGAGAGAATGTCCTCCGAACGGCGAATCGTCGCCAAACGATTCCCGAATTCTCTAAACACGAGAAATGGCGTCCGAAGGGTTGCAAAACAGCCCGGCTGGGCGCCTTTTCTATTTCCCGCGCTAACCGTGACAATACAGAACCTTAGCGACTCCCCCAATCATTCTTTTTGACCAAAAGATAGGCTCCTGGTCCAAAAGATCGTAATGAATTGTCATGCGCTTTCATTTCTTCAAGTTACGGTAGTAAGAACGGGTGCCGGCGATGCATGCCGGCGAACCTGGTTCACGTTGCTTTTACGGCCTGAGACGAATCGGGTCGAAATGCTGCTTTTGAACAAACTTCAAGGGGTTTAGCTAATGAGAAAATCCAGTTTTGCGGCTGTGCTGCTACTGGCGCTCGTCATGCTGCTGTTGCAGACGACGCCGGCCGCGGCCCAGACGCTTTACGGTTCTGTCGTAGGACAGGTGCAGGACCCGACCGGTGCTGCGATTGTCCAGTCCGTGGTGACACTCACCAACAAAGGCACCGGCCAGATTTACGAGGGGAAAGCGGACGAGGCCGGACGCTTTCTGATTCCGAACGTTTTGCCCGGCGACTACGACCTGAAGGTCGCCGCCGCGGGTTTCAAGACCCAGAACAAGACCGACATCCACGTCTCCGCCGGTCAGGTCACGCGTTCCGATTTCGCCATGGAAGTCGGCGCCATCGCCGACCAGGTGACCGTTGAGGCCACCGCCATCGTCCTCCAGACCGACAAGGCCGACACCCACACCGAGCTCACTTCCAAGCAGGTGTCGAATCTCCCCCTGTCCGGTTACCGGAACTACCAGAGCCTGATCAACCTGGTGCCCGGCGCCACGCCGGCCGCCTTCCAGAACTCCGTTACGGATAGTCCTGGACGCTCGCTCCGCACCAACATCAACGGCACCAACGCCAATAACAACGTCACGCGCATCGACGGCGCGGCCAGCGTCAACCTCTGGCTGCCCCACCACACCGGTTACGTCATGCCGGCCGAAATGGTGGAGACCGTCAACGTCACCACCGCCGCGGGCGACTCCGACCAGGGCATGGCCGGCGGCGCCGCCATCACCGTGCTCACTAAATCCGGCACCAACCAACTGCACGGCAGCCTGTTTGAGTACCACGACAACCAGCACCTGAAGGCGTTCAACTACTTCTCGAAGGCCAATCCGCAGTCCGACGGCTCGGCCCAGCCCAAGCCGCTCCGCATTTACAACAACTACGGCGGCACCATCGGCGGGCCGATCAAGAAGAACAAGCTGTTCTATTTCTATAGCTTTGACGGCACCCGCCAGCGCGACGGCGCGGTTGGGACCTATTCGGTGCCCACCGCCGCCATGAAGGCCGGCAACTTCAGCGGCTTTACGACGACTATCTACGATCCGCTGACCGGCAATCCGGACGGCACCGGCCGCACGGCCTTTGCGGGGAACATCATTCCCACCTCGCGCATCAGCTCCCAGGCCGCCAAGATCCAGGGCTACTATCCGTCGCCCAACCTGAGCGGCTCGCAGTCGAACTTCTTCGCCTCCGGCGTTCCGCAGTTCAACCGCGACTATAACGACGTCAAGATCAACTACAACCTGAGCGACAAGCAGCAGATCTTCGGCCACTACGGCATCATGAAGGGCCTCGTGGTCGGCAAGGCGCTGTTCGGCGACGGCGTTGGACCCTCCCCCGGAGCGGACGCCGGCACCGGCGACACCCGCGTCCAGAACATGTCCATCGGCGCCAACCGCGTCGTCTCCCCGAGCCTGCTGTTTGACGGCGTCATCGGCTATCAGCGCCAGGACCAGACCGTCCGCGGCATCGACTTCGGCAAGGACTTCTCCACCACCCTCGGCATCCCCGGCATCGGTGGTTCCGACCCCCGCCAGCAGGGCTTCCCGAACACCGCCATCAGCGGCTATGACAACTTCGGCGTTCCCGGCTGGATGCCCCTGTCCCGCGTCGAGGAAAACTACACCCTCAGCGTCAACGGGACCTACACCCGCAGCAGCCACACCTTCCGGTTCGGCTTCAACGGCGTCAACTACCGCATGACCCACTGGCAGCCTGAACTCGGCGCCGGTCCCCGCGGCTCCTTTGGCTTCGGCGGCGGCGCGACGGCGCTCAACGGCGGCCCCGGCGCGGACAACTACAATAGCTACGCGCAGTTCCTGCTGGGCCTTTCCGACGACGTCGAAAAGAGCTACCAGTACATCGTCATGACGCCCCGCGAATTCCAGTTCAGCTGGTACGCCCAGGATCGCTGGCAGGTCAGCCGCAAGCTCACCATGACCATCGGCCTGCGCTACGAACTCTATCCGCTGATGACCCGCGCCACCGGCAAGGGCATCGAGCGGCTGGATCCGTCCACCAACCTGGTCTATCTCGGCGGCCGCGGCTCGGTCCCCAAGGATGTCGGCGTCACCGTCAGCCACAAGCTGTTCGCCCCGACCCTCGGCATCGCTTACCGCTTCAACGATAAGACGGTCATCCGCACCGGCTACGGCCTCAACTTCGATCCGTTGCCGTTCTCGCGGCCCCTGCGCGGCTTCTATCCGCTCACCATCAACAACGCCTACCTGGCCACCAACGGTTTCAACTGGTCGCGCACCCTCGCCCAGGGCATCCCGGCGCCGAATCTGCCTGACCTCAGCACCGGCATCGTGACTCTGCCCAGCACGGCCGACATGCGCAGCCCCTACGCTGGCCAGATCCACCGCGGCTACACCCAGTCGTGGAACTTCACCGTGGAGCGCCGTCTGCCCATGGACGTCCTCGGCACGGTCGCCTACGTCGGAACCGGTTCGGTCCACTTGTTGGCCGACTACGACATCAACGCCGGCTCGCCGGGCGGCGGCACCGCCAGCCGTCCCTACTACTCCAAGTTCGGCCGTTCCCTCGCCACCAATATGTGGGATGGATACCTGAGCTCGAACTACAATTCACTGCAGACCAGCGTCCGCAAGTCCCTGACCCATGGGCTGATGCTGCAGGGCGCCTACACCTGGTCGAAGGCCATGGATATGACCGACGACGACGGTTGGGCCAGCGTGGGTTGGAACTGGGCCCCGGTGTTCAAGCGCAACCGCGCTCCGGCCGGCTTCGATCGCACCCATGTCTTCCAGATGGGCTGGGTCTACCAGCTCCCGTTTGGCAAGGATAAGAAGTTCGTCACCAGCGGCGTGCCCGCCCTCATCCTCGGTGGATGGTCGGTCAACGGCGTGATGTCGAGCTACACCGGCACTCCGTTCACCGTGACTGCCTCGGGCAGCACCCTGAACGCGCCCAACAACACCCAGACCGCTGACCAGGTCGCCGCCATCAACAAGCTCGGCGGCATTGGCCGCGGCTCCTATTACTGGGATCCGGCGTCCTTCAAGGATCCGGCCGTCGTATCGCCCGGCGTCGCCCGTTTCGGGACCACCGGACGCAACCTGATGCGCGGCTCGGGAGCCTGGAACACCGACGTGATGATCAATCGCACCTTTAAGGTGACCGAGCGGGTCAGCACGGACTTCCGCGCCGAATTCTACAACTTCCCGAACACGGCCCACTTTGGGGGCGTGTCCAGCGGAAGCATCGCCAGCGGCAACTTCATGCGAATCCTCAGTTCCTCGGGCGAGCGGCAAATCCGCTTCGGCCTGCGCCTCGGATTCTAAAGGAAGCAGCAGTCCCATCAAGGGGGCGCGCCCGCAAGGGCCGCCCCCTTTTTTTGCGCGCCTCTCGAAATCGTCCATTTTCTTCCGTCCCGCGTCTAATAATCGACAAACATGCTGCGACTCTGCCTGATTCCCCTCTGCGCCGCCCTCCTCCTCGCCCAGGATAAAGACAAGGAGAAGAAGATCCCCATGGATCAGGCGCCCGCCGAGGTGAACGCCGCCCTCACCGCCCGCATCAAGCAGTTCTACCAGGCTCACGTCGATGGCAAATACCGCCTGGCCGACCAGTTGGTCGCCGAAGAGTCCAAGGACGCCTTCTTCGCCATGGCCAAGCCCAAGTACCTCGGCTATGAAATCGTGCGCGTCAACTACACCGACAAGAATTTCAACGCTGCCGAGGCGGTCGTCAGTTGCCAGGCCAACTGGTTCATCCGCGGCGAGAATCTGAAGATGAACATGCCCGCCACCAGCCAGTGGAAGGTGATCGACGGACAGTGGTACATCTACTTCCCGCCCGTCAACGAGCGCGTAACTCCCTTTGGAATCATGCACAACAACGCCAATAGCCCGGACTCCAAGGGCAAGGGCGGTTCGGTCCTGCCGGCCGATCCCCGGGTGCTCGCCCAGCGCATCCTCGATTCCGTCAAGGCCGACAAGACTGAACTCATGCTGTCCAGTTGGGAGCCCTCCACCGGCGAAATCAAAATCGCCAACGGCATGCAGGGTCCCATCACCCTCTCCATCGACCTCGGCGGCGGCTTCCCCGGTCTCTCCTATACTGTTGATAAGAAAGAGATCAAGGCCGGTGAAATCGGCGTCGTCAAGTTCGTCTGCGACCCCCAGGACCGCACTCCCAAGCCCACCCTGAACGCCTCCATCACCGTCTCCCCCACCAATCAGGTGTTCCCGGTGAAACTCATGTTCGCCATCCCCCCGGAGATCATGAAGGTGCTGCCCAAGGGCGCCCCCGCCAATAAGTAGGCGAGCTCGGTTGGCCCTGCGCTTGCTCTAAATCCGGCGGAGTGAATTTGAGCATGGTCAATGCAACGTCTTCCGTCGGAATGCAAACAAGTAGCGATGTCTCCTTCCGCATTCCCCGTCCGCGTTCGGACGGATCAGACACGTCTTTTCAAGTGGATGGGGATGCGACAACCTCGGCCGGGCCCGCCCCGGCGCTTCACCGCGGCGGCGCCATGAGGTCGCGGGGATCGTCCAACCGCCAAGCTTCCGCCGCCGTCCGCCAGGAAACTGTCGCCGCGCTGCTTTCAACGACCACGTCCTCGTCATCGGCGAGTCTCGCCTCCGCCGCCAGCTCCGAAACCCGCGCTTCCAGTTCCCCATCGGCGACCGTAACTTCTTCATCCACAACGAAATCCGAGTCTGCCACGGCGTCATCCAGCTCCGCCAACGCATCGTCCTCGAAGCCGGCCAACGCCCAGGAAGACGCCGATTCGGCGGTGCTTCAGTCGCTCAAGGACGCGCTCAGCGCCGCCGGCATCAACGTCCAGGGTTTGAATCTGACCCTTCACGACACCACGGAGACCTACCCCGGCGGGTCGTATGAGAATCGCTATATCTCCGTGGATACCCCGAACGGTTCGGCTGGCCTGATGACCGACCTGGTCGCCATCAATCCCAACATCGCCGTTCAGGACATCAAACGGATGTTGAGCTCGAACGGCTGAGCCCGTTTCGAAATGGAACGTCCGGACATCCCTTTCCGGCGTTTCAGTTTCACTCCGGTACGCCGGGCGATCCTGGGAGGTCATTCCTCAGGTGTTCGCCCGGCACAGGCATTACGGGCTGAGATCTGCACCCGCAAAAATCCACTAGAGTTCCGTGCCGGCTCTAACTTTGTCGATTCGGGACGATAAGCAACGTCGAGGTTCGCGGTGAACCCCGGACGAATACTTCCCAAGTGGGGTCTATGTCATGGCTAACCGGCGTAAAGTGCGGGAAAGCGGCGTGTCGCTGCTGCTCGGTATTCTGTCGCTGATGTTCATCATCCCGATGGTGGGTCTGACCATCGACGTCTGCATCCTCTACACGGTGCGGGCGCGACTGCAATCGGCGGTGGACGGTGCGGCCCTGGCGGCGGCGCGCGCTCTCAACCTGGGGCAGACCACCGACTCCCAGGCGGCCAGCGCCAAGCAGAACGCCGTGAACTGGTTCTACGCGAACTTCCCCACGGGCACATGGGCGACCACGGGCGCCAATATGACCACCGCTTCGGTGAACGTCTTCGACGACCCGACGAACTCGCACTTGCGAAACGTCACCATCTCGGCCAGCATCTCGGCGCCGACCTATTTCATGCAATGGTTCGGCTACCGGGCGATCAATATCGCCGCCAGCGGCAACGCCTCCCGGCGCGACGTGGTTGTGATGATGGTGCTCGACGTCTCGGGTTCGATGCAGAACGCCGGAGTTTGCGACGACATGGTGGCGGCCGCCAAGATCTTCACCGGGCAGTTCGCCGCTGGCCGCGACATGATCGGGCTGGTGACTTTTAACCAGGCGACATACATAAAGTCGTCGCCGGTGACAGACTTCCAGACCCGGTTGGGCTACACCAACAGCTCGGGCAGCGGCACGGGGATTCTGGACACCATCACCTGCAGCGGGGGCACCGGGACGGCCCAGGCCATCTCGGTGGGTTACAACGAACTCTACAAGGTGAATCTCCCCGGCGCCCTGAACGTCCTTATGTTCGAGACCGACGGTCTGCCGAATTCTTTGACGGTGAGTCAATGGGACAACACCAATCGCGTCACGGGCATCTCCAGTTCGAGCAACTGTCTGGACATCAACGGAAAGAAGGTGTCTCAGGGAGGCTTCGCGACGCTCGCCGCGCAAAGGGTCTGGGCTTCGGCGCCATCGCTCGGGTCCGGCAGCTATTACACGAACCTTCCCTCGAGCGTCACGGCTTCTATCTGGTCGGCGGACCCTTCCGCGAGCCACATCATCATGCCGGCGAACAACTATTGGGAAGGGGACGCCTACATCACCACCGCGAACGGCTGCGCGTTTAACAATAACCGCGGCTCCTACACCGGCACGGGCGACTTCGCCTGGTGGCCGCTGACCGACATCTGGGGCAACGAGCTCAGTCCCACCAACGCCTACAAGTCCGTCACCATCAGTGGCGGCCACGTACAGAACAGCGGCTGGACGAACTTCCACAACGCGGCGTTGAACGCCGCTGACGACGCCGCGCACAACGCGCGGATCAACGCGACCATCCCGGCCTACTTCTTCGGAATCGGGCTGGGGGGCGGCACGGGCGATCCGCCGGATCTGACGCTATTGCAGCGCATGACCAACGATCCGAACCCCGACACTTTCAGCGGAACCAACGCCTACCGCTCCTGCGCACAAACCACCGGGTGCGTAAACTATCCGAGCGAACCGCAAGGGACGCTGGTTTACTCGACCAACGCGGCGGCGCTCGGACGGGCGTTTCTGTCGATCTCGTCGCAGATCCTGCGCCTCAGCAAGTAGCGGACTATTCGCTGCAGACGCCGCGCACAACGCGCGGACCAACGCCACGATTCCGGCCGACTTCTTCGGAATCGCGCAGGGGGGCACGGGCGATCCGCCGGATCTGAAGCTCCTGCAGCGCATGACCAACGATCCGAACGCGGGCGCCTTCAGGAACCAACGCCTACCGCTCCCGCGTTCGAACCGCCGGGTGGGCGGCGGCGCCCAGACGGGCGTTTCTGTCGATCTCGTCGCAGATCCTGCGCCTCAGCAAGTAGCGGACTATTCGCTGCAGACGCCGCGCACAACGCGCGGACCAACGCCACGATTCCGGCCGACTTCTTCGGAATCGCGCAGGGGGGGCACGGGCGATCCGCCGGATCTGAAGCTCCTGCAGCGCATGACCAACGATCCGAACGCGGGCGCCTTCAGGAACCAACGCCTACCGCTCCTGCGTTCTAGCCGCCGGGTGAGCGGCGGCGCCCAGACCGTCGCAGATCCTGCGCCTCAGCAAGTAGCGGACTATTCGCGGCAGACGCCACGCCGGCTCGATCGGATGAACCGCGCCAGGTGGAGTGTGTGCTCGGTGGGCGACTCGCGCTCGATCCGCTCGAGCGCCTCCTCCAACTTCAGCCCGGCCCGGTACAACAGCCGGTAGGCGGACTTGATCGCAGCGATGTCGGCGGCCGTGAAGCCGGCGCGGCGCAAGCCGACCAGATTCAGACCCTTCGCCACCACGTAGTTCCCGTTATCGGTGTAGGTGAAAAAAGGCGGCGCGTCCTGGTTCACTCGCGTGTTGCCGCTGATCATGGCAAGCCGCCCAATCTTGGAGAACTGGTGGATCAGCGCCCCGCCCGAGATGAACGCCTGGTCTTCGATCTCCACGTATCCGGCCACCAGCGCGCAACTGGCGATCACCGTCCCGTTGCCGACCTTCGAATTGTGGGCGATGTGCCCGCTGGTCATGATGTAGTTGTCGTCGCCGATCTCGGTCGTCGTCTCGGGCTTGGTCCCCCGCGAGATCGTATAGTGCTCGCGGATCCTGTTCCCATTGCCGATCCTCAGATAGCTGCGCTGCCCGTGGAAGTTCTTATCGAGCGGATCGGTGCCGAGCACGGTTCCCGCCGAAATCTCGTTCCGGTCGCCCATCGTGGTCCAGCGCTTCACGTAGACGTAGGGCTCGAGGCGGCACTCCCGGCCGATCTCGACGTCCTCTTCGATGACGCAGTAGTCTCCCACCACCGTCGCCGGTCCGATGCGCGCCTCCGGGTGCACCCGTGCGGTCGGGCTGATCGAGGCGGAGGGATCGGCTGCCATCACCCGTATTATCCCAGGGCTTGTATCATAACGTCATGCTCGTACGAGAGTTAGCCGATCTGCTGGGCGGAATGTGGGAAGGCGACGGAGACCGGAATATTCGTCGAGTCGCCTCGCTCGAAACCGCCGGTCCCGAGGATGTGACGTTTGTCGGAAGCGCCAAGGCCGCCAAAGCCGCCGCCGAGTCCGAAGCCGGATGTCTGCTCACGCCGCCCGGCTATTCCAACCGCCGCGGCCAGACCGTCATCCGTGTCCCCGACCCCCGCGCGGCCATCGCCCAGCTCATCGCCCGCCTGCACCCCCGTCGCCAGCCCGCTCGCCGCATCCACCCGACGGCCGTCATCGGCGCCGGCGCGATACTTGGCGAGGCGGTGGCCGTGGGTCCCTACGCCGTCATCGGAGAGGGCGCGAAGGTCGGCTCCGGAACCACCATCGGCGCCGGCTCCGCCATCGGCGACGACGTCGAGATCGGCCGCGACTGCACCCTCCACGCCCGTGTCACCATTTATGACAATGTGACCATCGGCAGCCGTTGCGTCCTGCACTCGGGCGCGGTGATCGGGGCCGACGGTTTCGGTTTCGTGATGCGCAACGGCGCCTGGGAGAATTTCCCCCAGGTCGGCCGAGTCGAGCTGGGCGATGACGTTGAAATTGGCGCCAACTCCTGCGTCGATCGCGCCGCCTTGGGAACTACATCGATCGGGAATGGGACCAAGCTCGACAACATGGTCCACATCGGCCACAATTGCCGACTCGGCCGGCACGTGGTGATCGCGGCGCAGACCGGTCTTGCCGGCGGCGTCGCCATCGGCGATTACGCCGTCATTGGCGGCCAGGTGGGAGTCGGCGACAAGGCTCACATCGAGAGCAAGGCGGTGGTCGGCTCCGGAGCGGGAATCCTGACGTCCAAAATCGTGCGTTCCGGACAGGTGGTTTGGGGGACGCCGGCCCGCCCGCTCAGGGAGTACCTGGAGCAACTCGCCGTGCTCGCCAAGCTCCCGGACATGCGAAAAGAGTGGCTCGAAACGCGCAAAAAAGACGCAAAAAGTGACGTTTAAACGCTACTCTTGAGCCTCTAATGACGCTGTTTTCGCCGCCGTTTCCTTGGCCAGGCGCTCCGCCAGCGCCTTCATGGGGCAGTTAAACTCCAGTCCCAGCAAGTACTTACCGCGATTTGCCACCGAATGCCTGACTGAAGCGTTAACTGCCAGCGAGACCTTCTGCGAGTTCACCGTCACATAGCTTCGAAGTGGAATGGAGTGAGGCACCTCCACGCGCATTCCGGAAGCGGAGATATCCAGGCTCCGCCCCCGCACATACTGCATGCCCCGGGCCGCATCCTCATAAGTGAGGATGATCGGCACTTCCAGCGGCAGTCGTTCGTGGCGGCGCACACTACACATATCGGAGGGGTGGGGAGAAATGTGAAAAGCCCCGGGACTGGGTTCCCGGGGCTTTTGCCCTCCGCTCACGCGGAGGTCCTTAGAGGGGCGGGCGATCAGCTGGGCCTGATCGCCGGATGCTATAAGTCAGTTGCGACTTATGAATTGCCTATAAGAATGCATCTGCGGCGCCAAATGGATCAACTCTTATTATCAATAACTTACGAGCAGAACGTATATTACAATCTGGGTGCTTTTTCAAGAATTGGGTGATTTCACCCACCCAGTGCTAGGCGTGACCGACGAGCTCGCGCTGTAGCAGTCCGGAAATCTCCTCGAACACCACCTCTGGAGCACGGGCGCCATCCAGTTTGTGGTAGTTTCCACTGCTGTAGTGCCGGATCACCGGATCGGTCAGCCGGTCGTAGGCGCGGAGGCGCTCCCGGACGGTCTCCTCGTTATCGTCCTTGCGGGTGAACAGGACGCCGTTGTCGAAATCGCACACGCCGGGATTCTTCGGCGGCTGGTACATCGTATTGTAGATACGGTTGCAGACCGGACACTGCTTCCGCGCAGTGATCCGTCCGACAACGAGGTCGGCAGAGACATCCAGGTGGATCACGATGGGCGACGGGAAGCCGCGCTGCGCCAGAACGCCGTCGAGAAACTTCGCTTGCTCCACGGTCCGGGGGTAGCCGTCGAGCAGAAACCCTTCCTTGCAATCCGGCCGGGAAATGCGCGACACGAGCATATCGTTGACGAGTTCGTCGCTCACCAGACCGCCCGCCGCCATGATGTCCTGAGCCTTCTTGCCCAGTTCGGTGCCTGCCTTCATCTCTCCGCGCAGCAAGTCACCGGTAGAAATCGCCGTGATCTTGGTGAGACCGACGATCTCGCACGCCTGAGTACCTTTGCCGCAACCTGGCGGGCCGAACATGAGAATAATCACGAAACCCTCCTTCTAAATTTCCCGGTCGATCGAATTACCACGCCGCGGTGGGTGTAAAGACACATCGAGCCGGATATTTCCACATGCATTTCAAAAGCCACCCGCGCCGAGCGCGAACGACTACTAAAACCATCAGCTTAACGGAGCATCCGCCGGGCGACAAATGGGCAAAACCCGCACTATTCCGGATGGTGGGGTATGAAACCCACCTGGCGGCGCCGTCCTGGTCCGCGCCGGGCCCCGCAAGTCACATATGCTAGGAGATTCGGGAATCGATGACAATGCGGAAATTCTACGGTTGGTGGATCGTCGCGGCCTCCTTCATCTCGTTTGGCATTTCGGTTGGGCTGCCCTACTACAACGTTCCGTTCTTCTACGACTACTTCGCCAAGGACTTCGGCTGGGCGCGCAGCCAGATCACGTTGGGATTCCCGCTGGCGGCGCTGCTGACGCTATGGGTGGGGCCGCTGCTGGTGCCCAAGCTGAGCCCTCGCAAGAGCATCATTATCGGCACGGGACTGACGGCGCTGGCCTTTTTCGGCTTCAGCCAGATGACCGGGAGCCTGGCGGTCTACTACGGGCTGTGGTTCATGTACACGATGGGCTACATCCTGTCGGGTCCGATTCCGCACCAGGTGATCGTGTCGCACTGGTTCCGCAAACGCCGCGGCCTGGCGATGGGGATCGTCTATATCGGCGTGGCGGTGGGCGCATCGCTCGGCACGCTGCTGGTCAAAAACATCACGCCGGCCAGCAACCCAGCCGCCTTCCACACGACGCTGCTGGTGGTGGGCGCGCTGCTGTTCCTGGCCTGGCCGATCGCCTTCTTCCTACACAAGGACAAGCCGTCGGACATTGGGCAGTTCGCCGACGGCGCGAGCGAGCCGCCTCCCGACGTGAAGCTCGAACCGCGCAGTTACAAGGAATTGCTGAGCAGCGTTCCGTTCTGGTTGCTGTTGATTGGCAGCTTCTGCTCGATCGGGTCGATTGGAGCGGTGAACTTCCACATGAAGTTCGTGTTCCAGGATCAGGGCTTCAAGG
Organism: Acidobacteriota bacterium; assembly: GCA_018268715.1. Classification (GTDB taxonomy): domain Bacteria; phylum Acidobacteriota; class Terriglobia; order Bryobacterales; family Bryobacteraceae; genus TMP-7. The sequence continues at coordinate 962,848 of JAFDVZ010000002.1, forward strand.
AGCAGGCGGTCCGCGACGCGGTGTGGGCGGCGGCCAACATCGCCATCCTGATCTCGTCGGTGTTGGGGCGCGTGTTCATCGGCACGATGGCGGACAAACTGAACATGAAGTGGGTGATGTTCGGCACCTACTTCCTGGTGGCGGCGACGGTGCCGGTGCTGTTGATGGTGGCGCCTCCGGGAACGCCCTGGACCTTCGCGGTGCTGTTCGGCCTGGCGATGGGCGCCGATTACATGCTGATCCCGCTGATGGCGGCGCGGCAGTTCGGCGTGAACACGCTGGCTCGCGCGATGGCTATCATTCTGCCCGTGAACACCATCGGGCAGACGTGGTTCCCGCAACTGGTTTCGATTCTGCGCGAGCATTCGCCCGATTACCGGATCCCGCTGTACACTGTGTTTACACTCGCCATGGTCGGGGCGTTGGCGATCTTCCTGCTCCCCACGCGCGGAACTGAAAAGTGAGACATTTCAACTACAAGAGCCTGGACGCGCTGGAGCGCGACTGCGCGGCGCGCGGCGCTTCGCACATACGATTTGAAACCGACGCCGCACGGATCCAGGAAGCGTTCCGCAGGCCGGTGCAGGCGGGGCATTTCCGCATCGGGAACTCCTTGTGCATCCATCCGATGGAGGGCTGCGACGGGGATTTGGAGGGCCGTCCCACCGAGCTGACTTGGCGCCGCTATGAGCGATTCGCGCGGGGCGGGGCGAAGCTCCTATGGTTCGAGGCGACCTCCGTCGCGCCGGAGGGGCGGGCGAACCCGCGGCAGCTTTGGATCCATGAGGGCAATGTCGGCGACTACGCCGCGCTGCTCGAGAAGATGCGCAAGCTGCATCGCGAGGAGTTCGGAACCGACAGCGATCTGCTCGAGCCGCTGCAATTGACGCAATCGGGGCGCTACAGCGTTCCGCAATCGAAGACCATCGCCTATCACAATCCTCTGATCGACGAGAAGACGGCTACGCCGGCCGATTTTCCGATCATCTCCGACGATGAACTCGACCGGCTGCAGGACCGCTATGTCGCCGCCGCGAAGCTGGCCGTGAAGGCGGGCTTCCGCGCCTTCGATATGAAGGCGACGCACGGATACCTGATCAGCGAACTGATGGGGGCGAAGACGCGGCCGGGCAAGTATGGCGGGAGCATCGAGAATCGGTCGCGCTTTGTGTGCGGCGTGCTCGGGCGGCTGCGGGATGAGCTGGGGCCGGAGATCGTGCTGACGGTGCGGCTGGGGTGCTTTGACGGCGTTCCGTTTGTGCGCGACGCGGCCACGGGCCTGGGCCGGCCTTTGGCCTGGCCAACGCCCTATCCCTGGGGCTTCGGCGTGAATCCGATGAATCCGATGGAGCCGGATCTCACCGAAGTGAAGCAGGCCATCGCGCTGTTCCGCGCGGCGGGGATGCAGTTGTTGAACGTTTCGCTCGGCTCGCCTTACTACAATCCGCATATCGGGCGGCCGTTTGAAAGTCCCGACGAAGGCAACTACGAACAGCCGGAGCATCCGCTGGTGGGGGTGGACCGGCACTTCTTCGTGGCGGGCGAGCTGCAGCGCGCGTTTCCGGATATTCCGATGGTCGGGACCGGCTATAGCTGGCTGCAGACGTACGCGCCGAACGCCGGGGCGGCGAATATTCTGGACGGCAATATCGCGATGATGGGCATGGGGCGGAATGCGCTGGCGTACCCGGATTTCGCGAAAGCCATTTTCGAACAGGGCGCGCTCGATGAGCGCAAGGTGTGCAAGACGCTCACCTACTGCACGTACCTGATGCGGCGGAAGGATCATCCGCTGGGGCAGTTTCCCACGGGATGTCCGCCGTTCGATAAAGAAGTCTACGGGCCGATCATGAAGGAGGCCCGCGCGCTCGAACGCGCCAAGAAAGCCGGTCAGTGAGCTGCGTTTTCTGCGAGATCGTACTCGGGCGGGTGGCGGCGGACGTCGTATACGAGGACGAACGCACGATGGCCTTCCTCGATACGCGACCGCTGTTCCCAGGGCACACGCTGGTGGTTCCTCGCGTGCACGTGGAGACGCTGGGGGAGTTGGACGCCGCGCTGATCGAGCCGTTTTTTGGGGCTTCGCAACGGCTGGCTCTTGCGGTGCAGCGCGCCATGGGCGCCGAGGGGACCTTCGTCGCCATCAATAATCACGTCAGCCAGAGCGTGCCGCACCTGCATCTGCATGTCGTGCCCCGGCGCAAGGGCGATGGCTTGAAGGGGTTCTTCTGGCCTCGCACGAAGTACGCGAGTCCGGAGGAGGCCGCTCGTGTGGGCGGCGCGATTCGAGAGGCGCTGCTGTGAAATACCTGGTGTTTGCGGTTTGCCTGGCGGCGCAGGCTCAGTTGACGGCGGCGCTGAAACCCGAGACGGTGAAGGAGTTCGACTCCTACCAGGCGATGGTCGACCAGGAGTTGGCGGCCCGGCTGGGCGGGACGCGGGCGTTTCAGTGGCTCGATGAGCATCCGGAGCGGCGGGCCGAGGTTCTGAGTGGGAAGATCGTCACTCAGGCGCTGAGCGGGCCGGATGGGCGGAGCGTGTCGAGTGGGCTGGTGCATGATTGGGTCGGCGATATTTACCTGAAGGGCCAGAAGGTGGAGGCGGTGCGGGATTTCCTGCTCGATACGCCTCGGCACCCTTCGGTGTTCGCCGATGTCAAGGAGGCCGCGGTGCTTTCTCGCGAGGGTGAGCATTCGGTGACGCGGCTGCGGTTGGTGAAGAAGAAAGTGCTGACCGTGGTGCTGGATGTCGAGTATCAGAATGAGTGGCGCGCCCTGCCGGGTGGGCGTTGGACGATGAGCGCGCGGTCGCGGAAGGTGTCCGAAATCGATGGCGGGCAGGCGCTGCCTCCGGATACGGGGCATGGGTTCTTGTGGCGGATGAATACGTTCTGGCTGCTGCGGCAGGATGATGGGGGCGTTTGGGTGGAGCTGCGGAGCGTGACGTTGAGCCGGGATACGCCTCGCGGGCTGGGTTGGATTATTCGGCCGATTATCCGGAATTTTCCCGCCGAGGCGATTTTGGGGACGCTGGAGGGGACTCAGAAGGCTTTGGGGCGTTGAGCGGGCGCGTCGGGGAATAGCCCCGGCATCCAGCGCGAGGCCAGCGCGGCCGGGAAGGCCAGGGCTAGCGGCGCTCGCGGGCTCGGGGACTGGAGGACGCCCTTTTCGAGTAGCGCCGATACGATGCGGCGGGCCTGGCGGTCGCCTGTTCCGATTACGCTTGCGGCGTCCGAGCGCGGGAGCTCGCCCCGGTACAGCACTGCTTCCAGAATGGCTCCTGATTTCGCCGGCAACTCGCCCAGACGGGTTTCTTCTTCGGCCCAAAGGGCGATCCGGGCGCGCAGACGTTCGGGTTCTATCAGGCTCTCCATGAAGTTCGTTTGATCGATGCAGGTTTTGAGGAAGAAGCTGGTGAAGGCAGCCAATCCCTCTTCGCTGAGCGCACCCCGGCCGTCAAGGTCGTTGCGGCGTGGCTGATCGCAGCGGGCGAGCAGGGATTTGTACTCGTTGACGTTGCGCGCCAGCCCTCGGGCTACCGACCACAACGCTCCCGTGTCGAGCAACGACAGCAACATTGCGTGCGACATCAGGCGGACGACGCGGCCGTTGCCGTCGAGGAAGGGGTGTATCCAGAGGAGACGGTGATGGGCCGCGGCTGTGGCGACGATCGAGTCGGTTTTCCCCAGGGTGGCGTAGGTCTGGGTGAACCGCTCGAGGAAACGGGGGAGCGATCCGGCGCTGATCGGGATGTGCGCGCCGACTCGGGCGTCGCGCTTGCGGAATTCGCCGGGGATGACCTGCGTACGCTTGCCGGTGTCCGGGTCTTCCGCCCATAAGAGGCCCTCCGGCAGGAGTTCGCAGAAGCGGCGATGGAGTTCCGCGATGGAACCGGTTTCGACGGCGGCGGCGCCGGGGAGTCCGCCGGAATCGATCCATTGCTGGACGGCGATGTGGGCTTTGGCTTCCTGTTGAAGGTCGCGGTTCTTGGGGTCCTGGCTGTAGTCGTTCCTCAGGGCCCGTTCGATGTCGATGGGGTGGGTGTCGTGGCCTTCGATGAGGTTCGAGTAGTAGCAGTTCATCGACCGGACCAGGTCGGCGACCGATGGCGCCAGCGCGGCCGGGAGACTGCGGCGGAGGCCGGCTGATTTCTGGGCGAGTTCCAGCGCGAGGTCGTTCAGGGGGCCACGATGGCGGGAGTTGGAGGCGACCAGCAACGGCTCCATGAGCGCGACCTGCTCGCCTCGATCTTCCGCTATAATGTCCGCTTTCCTGTCCGGCATATTTAACGATCTATCAATATGATAGAACGTAAAATGGCCGGTCGGAAGTCCGCTTCTATGTCCGCTTTACTTGCGGACTCGCACCACTTCGGACGCCGCCAGCAGGTAGGCTCCCGTACCCCACGTCTGGCTGCCCACCGCTTTCTTGCGATAGGCGTCTATGCCGTGCGGGTCCGTGCCCGCCGATACTCCGACCAGCACGCCGTCCTTTACGTAGGCGTCGTTAATCGCCTTCCAGCCCTTCAGCGCGGGGGCGCGGTAGGTCGTGGGCAGAATGCCCAGACGCGCGAGTTTCAACATGCCGTAGGTGAGCATCGCCGTCGCAGAGGTCTCCACGTAGGAGTTCGGATCGTCCAGCACGGTGTGCCAAAGGCCGTTGGCGTCCTGCGTCTTTACTACGCCCTTGACGAGCTTGTCCGCGATGGCTGACAGCTCCTTATACTTCGGGTTGCGGCGGTCCATCACTTCGAGCGTGTCGGCGATGGACATCAGGATCCAGCCGTTGCCTCGGCCCCAGTAGCCTTCTGAATGCGTGCCGGTCTGCCAGTCCCACATGTGGTAGATCAGGCCCGTGGCCGGATCCTGCAAGTGCCGCGTGTGGACGATGGTCTGGGTGGCCGCGTCGTCGATGTATTCGGGCTTCTTCTGGTCGTGACCTACGGCGGCTAGCAGGGGCGCCGCCATGAATACCGTATCCACCCAGAGCTGATGGCTGCCTTGCCAGTGGCCTAGCGCGCCTTCGGGGCTGCGCTCCGCGCCGTGACGGATGAAGTCCACCACTTCGTTGGCAAGCTTCAGGTGCTCCGGATTGTGGCGGTCCTGATAGAGATAGTAGATCGCCGAAGCCGGGCTCCAATGGCCGCAGTAGCCGGGACGCGCGGGGTTCGGCGGGTGGGGGCCGATGTTCAGCAGCTTCTCGATGGGTTGCGGCTCGTAGATGCGCGCCCATTGTTCCACGTAATCGGCGTAGCGGGGATTGCGGGCGGCTCGGGCGGCCTTCATGAGACCCATCATCTGGACGCCTTCGCCCCAGTTGAAGGGGTAGGATTCGGCCGGGGTTTCGATGAGACGGTCGGCTACCGCGGTCCAGGTGTGGGGGGCTTCGGTGACGAACAGGATGGTCGCGCCGTCGGGATCCTTTAGGGAGAGCTCGCCGGCGGTGGCGGTGGGCGAGAGGCCTCGGGCTCGCAGGGCGGATGCCGCCAGCTTCAGGTCGGCGACGGTGAACGCCAGGCGCGTGCCTCCGGTGGCGGCGACTTGCAGCTCTTCGCCCAAAGAGAGACGGTCCTTGTAGAACGAGCGGATTTGGGCGGCGTCCCTTGCCTGCCAGAAGACGCGTTCGAGCTTCCGGCTGATGCGCTGGGCGCCCAGGCTTTTGCCGCGATTTTCCACGTGCAGGGAGCCGGGCAGGTATTGGAGCCACTCGACGACCTGGCCCTCCGGGTCGGTGAGCGACATCAGCAGGTTGCCGGCGCGCGCCTTGCGGACATCGGACGGCGTGAGGCCGCGCTGCACGTAGGCGTCGTGGACGGCCTGGAGCGAGTCGGACTCGTAGCAGACGTGCATCATGCCGATGGGTTCGGCGGCGGGGGTGCGCGGGTACAGCTCGATGAACTGGTGGTCGTTGATCTTCATGAACGCCACCGCGGTCTTGCCGTTGTCGGCGAATTCGAAGGCTTGTTCGAAGCCGAGCTTCCGGTAGAAGGCGCGCGACTTATCGAGGTCGGAGATGCGGAAGGCCACGTGCGTTATGCCGGTGAGCGGGACCGGTTGCGCGTGGACGGCGGCGGCCGCCGCGAGCAGGGCCGGGAGCAGCGTTTTGTGCATTCGCGGTTACCTCAGCGTGGCGGTGGCGACCGGGTCGATGTCGGCGAATTCGCGGTTCTCGCCGGCCATCACCCAGGCGAATCGGTAGGCGTTGGTGCCCGCGCCGGTGTGGATGGACCAACTGGGCGAGAGTACGGCCTGGCGTTCCCGCACGATCAGGTGGCGGGTTGCTTCGGGCTTGCCCATGAGGTGGATCACCATGCCTTCGCCGAGGTCGAAGTAGAGGTAAATCTCGCTGCGGCGGATGTGAGTGTGGGCGGGCATGGTGTTCCAGATGGAGCCCGAGTCGAGTTCGGTGAAGCCCATCACGAGCTGGCAGCTTTCGAGCTTGCCGGGGCAGATGAATTTACGAATGGTGCGCTGGGAGGCGTGGCTGGCGTCGCCGATGTGGGCGGCTTCGGCCTCGGCGAGCGAGAGCTTACCGGTGGGCATGGCGCGATGCGCGGGGCAGGTGGCGAAGTAGAGGGCCGGGTGTCCTCCGTGAGCTGGATGGAAGGTGATCGTCTTGACGTCGGAGCCGATGTAGAGGCAGTCCAGGTGGTCCAACGTGTAGCGGGCGCCGCCGGCTTCGATGTCCGCCGTGCCGCCCAGGTTGAGGACTCCGGTTTCGCGGTTGGGGCCGGGCTCGTAGTGGAGTGGCGCGAGGGGCATCGCGCCTCCGATGGTGAGGCGGTCGAGGTCGGTGGCGACGGTGACGATTTCTCCGGGGGCGAACAGGCGCTCCACCAGGTAGCGTTGGCGGAGTTCTTCGGTGTTGAGGGCTTCCAGGCTCATGAGGATTTCCTACTGTATGGTGACACGGCGGTCGCGGGCGGCGTCGAAGGAGGGAAGCAGGCGGGGGCGCGGTGGTCGCGCCCCCTTGCGGACGTGGATTAAAAGAGGAACTTCAGGCCGAACTGGAGCTGGCGGGCCGGGAAGGTGCTGGTGATGCGGCCGTAGGTGGAGCCCAGGTTGCTGGACGGCGCCATGAAGTTGGTCTGGTTGGTCAGGTTGAACGCTTCGCCGCGGAATTGGAGCTTCCAGGATTCGCGGAGCACCGGGAAGTCCTTGTGGATGCCGCAATCCACCTGGTAGAGCGGGTAGCCGCGGGCGATGTTGCGGCCGGCGTTGCCGAACGGGTGGCTCGGGTCGGTGGGCTGGGCGACGGCCGACGCGTTCAAATACTGGATGTATTGAGACGACGTCGATGGGTTGCCCGTGCGCGAACCTTCGGCCAAGACCGGGTTGCCGGTGACGTTGACGCGGTAACTGGGCAGTCCGCTGACGCTGTATTGCGAGCTGGGGCTGTAGGTCAGGTTGATCGGCAGGCCGGAGGTCAGCGTGTTCATGAGGCTGACTTCCCAGCCGCCTAGCGCCCAGTTGGTTGCGGCGTTGGGGAGCGCGAAACGGCGGCCCTTGCCGAATGGGAGCTGGTAGATCAGCGACAGGGTGTTGTTGAACGGCTGGTCGTAACTCGACAGGCCTTTTTCGTGAGTCAGGTCGCGGTAGTTAGCGCGGGAGTTATCGCCATTGTTGGCTTCGAGGTGACCGGAGGCGTTGTCGATCGCCTTGGACCAGCTGAACGAATTCAACGCGTAGAGCCCGCCGCCGAAGCGCTTTTCGAGCTTGGTCTGCAGGGCGTGGTAGGTGCTGAAGCCGCCGTCGAAGGCGATTTCGATGGTGGTGAAGTTCGACAGAGGGCGGCGCGATTGGAGGGCGATGTTCTGGCCGGGCTGGTTCGGGTTGGCCTGGTTGTAATCGCCCAGGATCATGATGCGCGTGCCTTTGCTGCCCACGTAGGCGACGTCCAGGGTCAGGTCCTTGGTGAGTTCGCGCTGGATGGTGAAGTGCCAGTTCTGGATGTAGCCGTCGCGCAGGTTCGCCGGGATGTAACGCACCTGGGTGGTGATGGTGCGGAATTTATCCGGAGAGGCGAAGTTATCCGGGAATCCCATATAAGTGGGACGGAAACAGGTGGTGGGATCGGCGCTGGTCGACGAGCACAGGCCCTGCGAGGGGACCTGGTCGATGGTGGCGTCGATGATGTTGGGGCCGTTGTAGCCGAGCAGGTTCTCGCCGCCCAGGCGGTTGAAGTGGATGTAGCTGACGCCGTAGGCGGCGCGGATGGCGGTCTTATTGCCGAGGCGGTAGGCCATGCCCACGCGCGGCGCCCAGTCGTTGCGGTCCGGGTGGATCAGCGAGCGTCCGTAGATGTCGCCGCCCTTGGACTGGATCATCGTCTGGGAGACGGGATCGAGGTTGGCCAGCTTGTTGTTGGCTTCCCACTGCGGAGTGCCGTACTCATAGCGCACGCCCAGGTTCAGGGTGAGTTTGCTGTTCACCTTGAAGTCGTCCTGCAGATAGTAGAAATACATCCGCTGACGGTAATAATCCACCGCGTAGTTGTTCAACTCATAGTGGCTGCGGAGGCCGAACATCAGGTCGGCCACGGCGTAGACCTGCTGCTGGAGCGATCCGGAAGCCGTGCCGGTGGGGCTGCTGAAAACGCCGCTGTAGTTGTCGACGCCGTACTTCGGGTGGAAGTCCTGGATCTCGGTGTTGATCATCTGGTATTCGAAGCCGGTCTTCAGGGTGTGGCGGCCGACGAAGCGGGAGTAGTTGACCTTGGGGTCGATGACTAACGGATTCTGGTACTGCGGGTTGCTGCTTTGACGGCCTAACTGGCTGAGTCCGCCGTTCATGTTCAGGGTGTAGAGGCCGCCGGCGAAGTCCTTGTTGGTGGGGAGGCCGGGGATGCCGTAGACGCTGTTATCGACGTCCAGGTTCACGGGGGACTTGCCACCGTTGGTGAAGCCGACGCCCAGTCGCACTTCGAGGACCGAGTTAGAATTGATGCTCCAGGTGGCGCCGGGGGCTAGCTGCCAGTTACGGGCGTAGATGTAGCCGTTGGCGTTGCCGCCCGAGGGGCCGGGAATCGGCGGAGGCGAGAAGATATCGGCGTCGCGGTAGCTGAAACGGGTGAAGGTGGACAGCTTCTGGTTGAGATACCAGTCCAGGCGGATGTCGCCCTTGTTGTCGGCGATGGTGGTGCGGGGCAGTGACTGGTAGTTGTTGGCGATGTCGCCGGTGGTGGGCGCCGGAAGTTGGCTCAGCACGGTCTTGGCGAACGAGATCATGTCCGTGGAGGGCACGTTGCCGTCGGCGTACACCGCGCCGGTCAACGGGTTTTTCACCGGAATGCCGAATTTGCCGGCGCGCATGTCCATGGTGGGGACGGTGGCGTAGGTGAGGGTTCGGGAGACGCGCTGGAAGCTCTCGAAGTCGCCGAACAGGAAGATCTTGTCCTTCTTGATGGCGCCGCCGACGGAAGCGCCGAACTGGTTCTGCTGGAAGACGGGCTTGACGCCGCCGGTGGGTTGGAAAAATCCGACGGCGTTCAGCTTGGTGTTGCGGATGAACTCCCAGGCCGAGCCGTGGATCTGGTTCGTGCCGCTCTTGATGGAGGCGTTGACGATGGCGCCGGCGGCGCGGCCATATTCGGCCGAGAAGTTGTTGGTTTCCACCTTGAACTCCTGCAGCGCGTCGGGGCTGGCCTGCACCACCTGGTTCGAGAAGCCCTGGTTGCTGGTGCCGTAGGCGTTGTTGTCGACGCCGTCCAGCATGAAGTTGTTCTGGCTGGAGCGCATGCCGTTCACGTTGAAGGATGCGTCGCGGCTGGTTTCGGTCTGGTTCTGGAGCAGCGATTTGCGGACGCCGGGCACCAGCAGGGCGAGATCGGCGTAGGCGCGGCCGTTGAGCGGCAGTTCCACGATCTGGCGCGGGTTGATGACCTGGCCGCGGGTGCTGTTGTCGGTTTCGAGCAGGACAGCGGCGCCGGTGACCATCACGCTTTCGCTGACCTGTCCCACCTTGAGGCTGACATCGACTCGCTGGCGCGCGGCCGTGGTGACTTCGAACCCGTCGGTCTGCGCCGCCTGGAATCCAGCGGCCTGCGTCTTGATGCGGTAGCGGCCGAGGCGGACGTTGACGAAGGTGAAGTCTCCTTCGGTGCTGGTTGTGGTGTTCGATGTGACTCCGGTGCTGACGTTCTCCAGGGTGACGGTTACGTTCGCCACCACCGCGCCGCTCTGATCGCGAATCGTTCCCAGTACGGTTCCGGAGTCGAACTGGGCGAATGCGGCGGGGGAAAGAAGGGTGAAGAGGGATAGTGCAATCGTTAGCACACGTGTGCGAAGCAGCAAACTGCTCCTGATTAACGACATGGAGCGAGACATACGATCCAAAGGACCTCCGGCGGAAATTGTAACTATGAGAAAGTTTCAAGTCAAGTGAATATACCGTTTCAATACTTAACATCGTTAAATAACAGAAGATAAACGAGATATATTGTCACTGATACGTAACACGGGCTTTCTGCGGCACTTGCGGGGAGGCTCGTCGGGGTATATTATGCAAACGTGTGCAGCGCCATCGGGCGCGACATCCGACCCGTATGAAGCGCGCGTCCATCAAGGATCTGGCCCGGATTGCGAACGTCTCGCACTCCACCGTGTCCCGCGCGCTCAGCCGCAATCCCCTGGTGAACCAGGCGACGGCGGAGCGGATCCGCCGTCTGGCCGATGAACACGGCTACCGCCCGAGCGCCGCCGCGCGCAGCCTGGTGACCAGCCGGACCGCGACGGTGGGTGTGGTGGTGACCAACATCACCGACCCTTTCGCCGCCGAGGTGGTGAGCGGGATCGAGGAGGCCGCGCTCGAGCACGACTACTCGGTGTTCCTGGCCAATTCGAACGCCGAGCCGGCGCGCGAGGTGAAGGTGGTCCGTTCCTTCGAGGAGCGGCGCGTCGACGGCGTCATCGTCACTTCCTCGCGGGTGGGCAGCGTGTACGCCGGCCTGTTGGCCAAGGCCGAGGTGCCCATCGTGCTGCTGAACAACCAGCATCCGGGCGAGTTCCTGCATTCGGTGATGATCGCCAATCCGGAGGCCGCCACGGAGGCGGTCCAGCACCTGCTCGCGTTGGGGCACCGCCGGATCGCCTATGTCGGCGACCGCCTGGGCCGCCAGTCCGACACGGAGCGCTTTGCCGGATATCGCGTCGCGCTCGATTACGCGGACGTGCCGTTCTGCCCCGAATATGTCGTGCACGGCGACGGCAAGCCCGAGGGCGGAGGTGCGGCGATGCGCCGGCTGCTGGCGCTCGACGAGCCGCCGACGGCCGTGTTCTGCTACAACGACATGACCGCGCTCGGCGCGATGCGAGCGATCCGTGACGCCGGGCTGCGCATTCCGGAAGACGTGTCCGTGGTGGGCTTCGACGACCTGTTCGTCGCCCGTTACATGGACCCGCCGCTCACCACCGTGCGCCAGCCGATGCGAAGGATGGGCCGCATGGCGTTTGAAACGCTGCACAGCCTGGTGTCGGACGCCGGGTCGGGCCAGAACATCAAGGTGCCGGGGGAGTTGATTGTCCGCCAATCGACGGCCCCGGTCCGCAAGGAGATTTCATGCAACTTCTCTACCGCCCCGAAATCAACAGCGGGCGGATCGAACGTTTCGGATTCGAATATCTCGGGTTCGTGAACCACCGTCTGAAGCCGGGCGAAAGCGTCGCCGGCGAAACAGGCGGCGATGAGATGGGGATTGTGCTGTTCGGCGGCAAGTGCTCCGTCACCTCGTCGGAAGGCGAGTGGAATTCGATCGGGGGCCGCAAGAACGTGTTCGATGGGCTGCCGTGGGCGGTCTATCTGCCGATCGGGTCCACCTACAAAGTCACCGCCGAGACCGATTGCGATTTCGCGCTGTGCTTTGCGAAGGCCGAGCGGCGATTCCCTGCGAAGCTGGTGACGCCCGCCCATCCCGATATCGAGATTCGCGGCGGCGGCAACGCCACGCGCCAGATTAACGGGATCTTCAAACCGAACTTCGAGGCCGACCGTTTGCTGGTGGTGGAGGTCTATACGCCGGCCGGCAGTTGGTCGAGCTATCCGCCGCACAAGCACGATGTCCACAACCCTCCGGACGAAGTGGACCTGGAGGAGTTTTACTACTACCGCGTCGACAAGCCCGGCGGCTACGCCATTCAGAAAGTCTACACGGCGGACCGCCGCATCGATGAGACGATCACCGTGCGCGACGGCGAGATGGTGCTGGTGCCCGAGGGCTATCACCCGGTGGTGGCGGCGCACGGCTACAACGTGTACTACCTGAACCTGCTGGCCGGCTCGGCCCGATCGATGGCGGCTTCCGATGATCCGGAGTATGCGTGGGTTCGGGCGGCGTGGAAGGACCGGGATCCGCGGGTCCCGCTGGTGAGGTAGAACATTCATGGATATCGTTGTTTTGGGGCGGATCGGCTACGATCTGTACTCCGAAGAGCCGTACACGCCGCTCTCCAAGGTGCGCAGGTTTTCGCGCTACCTGGGCGGATCGAGCGCGAACATGGCCGTTGGGCTGTCACGCCTGGGCGCCAGGGTGGGCATTGTGGCGTGCCTGGGCGACGACGCGCTCAGCCAGTTTCTGGTGGACTTTCTGAAAGCCGAGGGCGTCGACACGGATCATGTGAAGACGGCGCCGGGCTTCATGGCGTCGCTGTGTTTGACCGAGATCTCGCCGCCGGATAAATTCCCGCAGGTGTTCTACCGTCACGACGCCGTGGATATCCAGCTCAAGGTGGACGAGAGCGACCTGGCGTTCGCGGCTTCAGGGAAGATGTTCGTCACCAACGGGACGTCGCTGTGCGCGTCGCCTTCGCGCGAATCGACCTACCGGGCGATGGAGCGCGCCAAGGACGCGGGCTGCCGGGTGGTGTTCGATGTGGACTTTCGATCGATGTCGTGGCCGAACGCGGCGGAGGCGGGGCTGGCGGTGCGGCTCGCGCTGCCGTACGTCGACGTGCTGATCGGCAATCAGCCGGAGTTGATGCTGACGGCCGGCGTCGACGATCTTGACCAGGCGGTGCGCAAACTGCGCGGCCGTGTGCCGACGCTGGTGTCGAAGCTGGGCGCCGAGGGCACGCGCGTTTGGACCGGCGACGATTCGGTGTTCCTTGCGCCCTACAAGGTGGACGTGGTGAGCACCATCGGCGCGGGCGACGGCTTCGCTTCGGGTTTCCTGTACGGGCTGAGCCAGGCGATGCCGCTCATCGAGTGCCTGCATCACGGCAACGCCGCCGCGGCCATCGTAGTGAGCCGGCTGAGTTGCTCGGAAGCCATGCCGACGCTCGCCGAAGTGCGCGAGATCATGAACAACCAGCGAGGCGCTCATGTTTAACAGCCGCGAGTTTCTGCCCGATGCGCTGATCGCGCGCGTCGTCGATAAGCGGGTCACCGATCCCGAGTATTCGTCGCGCGTAGCCGCCAACCGCGTGCGTCGCACGTCGCTGACGCTTGATGGGAAGCTGAACATCCTGGCGGCGGACCATCCGGCGCGACGCGTCACCAAGGTGGGCGACGACGGCATCGCCATGGCTGATCGCCGCGATTACCTGGCGCGCATCATCCGCGTGATGCAGGCGGGCGATGTCGATGGCCTGATGGCCACGATGGACATTGTTGAGGACCTGCTGACCATCCACGGGCTGGTGCGCGAGTCGGGCGGCGAAGGTCTGGTGGACGGCAAGCTGCTGATCGCGAGCTTCAATCGTGGAGGCTTGGCGGGTACGGCGTGGGAGTTGGACGATCCGGTCACTGGGCCTTCCGCCGAGACGTGCGTCGAATGGCGGCTGGACGGCGCGAAGATCCTGCTGCGCATCGGCGATGACGATGCGGGGTCGCTTGAGACCGTGCTGGCGAGCGCCGAGGCGATCACCGAGTGCAACGCCGAGAAGATCCCGATGTTTCTCGAGCCGCTGCCGGTGGTGAAGACGGACAAAGGCTGGACGGTGGTGAAGACCGCCGAGGCGTTGGCGAAGATCGCGGGCGTCGCATCGGCGTTGGGAGATTCGAGCCGTTACCTGTGGCTGAAGCTGCCCTACTGCGAGCGCTACGAGGTGGTGGCGCGGTCGACGACGCTGCCCATTCTGTTGTTGGGCGGCGAATCGGCCGGCAGTCCCGCGCCGTTTCTGACGCAGTTGGCGTCGGCCCTGCAGGCGGGGCCGAACGTGCGCGGAGCGCTGGTGGGCCGCAACGTTCTCTACCCGGGCGATGAGGATCCGCTGGCGATGGCCTCGGCCGCGGGCGGCATCATTCATCACGGGTGGACGGTGGAGCAGGCGCTCGAATCGTTCGGCGCGAATCGGGGGAAGGATCTCGGAAGACTGCGGTAGGAGGCATCCATGAAAACACGTCACGTCACGATGGCTCAGGCGCTGGTCGGGTTTCTGAAGAACCAGTATGTGGAACGCGATGGCCAGGAGTCGCGCTTCTTTGCGGGAGCTTGGGGAATTTTCGGGCACGGCATCGTCGCCGGCCTCGGCCAGGCGCTGCAGGAGAACCCCGATTTCCGATACTACCTGTCGCGCAACGAACAAGCTTCGGTGCATATCGCAACCGCCTTTGCGAAGGCGCGCAGCCGCATGTCGACGTTCGCCTGCATCTCCTCGATTGGGCCGGGCGCAACGAACATGATCACCGGCGCCGCCACCGCCACCATCAATCGAATCCCGGTGCTGCTGCTGCCGGGCGACATCTTCGCGCGGCGCAATGTCGCGCCCGTGCTGCAACAGCTTGAGTACGAGCCGAGCCAGGATGCATCGGTGAACGATTGCTTCAAGCCGGTCTCGAAGTATTGGGACCGCATCAATCGCGCCGATCAGTTGCCGTTCGCCGTCGTGGAGGCCATGCGCGTGCTGACGTCACCCGCGAACACCGGCGCGGTGACGCTGGCGCTTCCGCAGGACACGCAATCGGAGGCGTGGGACTATCCCGAAGAGCTTTTCGAAAAGCGCGTGTGGCACGTGGCGCGGCCTCCCGCCGAGCCATCGGTGCTGCACAAAGCGGCCGAGATGATCCGCGCGTCGACGCGTCCGCTGATCATCGCGGGCGGCGGCGTGCTGTATAGCGAAGCGTCGGCGGCGCTCGCGAGCCTGGCGGCTCACACCGGCGTGCCGGTTGCCGAAACGCAGGCCGGCAAGGGCTCGCTCGCCTTCGACCATCCGCAGAACCTGGGCGCCATGGGCGTCACCGGTACGCCGGGCGCGAACATCGCGGCGCGCGAAGCCGACCTGGTGATCGCCATCGGCACGCGCTTGAGCGACTTCACCACCGCGTCGAAGACGGCCTTCCAGAATCCCAATGTGCGCTTCATCAATATCAACGTGAATGAGATGGACGCGCATAAACACGCCGGGCTCCCGATGATCGCCGACGCCAAGGCAGCGCTCGAGCAACTTGAATCGGCGCTCGGCGGTTACAGCGTGGCGGCGGAGTATGCGCACAAGATCGCCGAATGGAAAGAGTTCTGGGAAGCCGAAACCGATCGCTTGTACGGCCTGCGCCACGGCCCGCCGATCAGCCAGGGCGAGGTGGTGGGCGCGGTGAACGCCGCGTCGGGCGCCGACGATGTGGTGGTGTGCGCCGCGGGCAGCCTGCCGGGCGACCTCCACAAGCTGTGGCGCACGCGCAAGCCCAAGGGTTATCACCTCGAATACGGCTACTCGTGCATGGGTTATGAGATCGCGGGAGGTCTGGGCGTGAAGATGGCCGACCCGTCCAAGGAAGTCTACGTCATGGTGGGCGATGGCTCATTTCAGATGATGTCGTCTGAAATAGCGACCTCCATCCAGGAAGGCTACAAGCTGAACATCGTGCTGCTCGACAACCACGGATATTCGAGCATCGGCGGGTTGTCGAAGTCGATTGGTTCCGAAGGCTTCGGCACGGACTACAAGCGGCGCAGCGAGTCGGGCCATCTCGACGCCGGCTACGTTCCGGTGGACTTCGCCAAGCTCTGCGAAGGGCTGGGCGCGATCACGGTCCGCGCGCATAGCTACGACGAACTCGCGGCGGCGCTCCAGGCGATGAAAGGCCATCGGCAGACGACCGCCGTGGTGGTGGAAGTCGACAAGGAAATGAAGGTTCCGGGTTACGAGTCCTGGTGGGACGTGCCGATCTCCGAAGTCTCTGGGCTCGACACCATCCGCGAGGCTCGCGCGAAGTACGAAAACGCAGTAAAGAAGGAACGGCATTTAGAGGTGAGTGCGTGAACGAAGTACGAGATTTTATCGGTGGCGTGTGGCGGCGGCCTTCGTCGGACCCCGCCACGCCGGTTCTGAATCCGGCCACCGGAGAAGTGATGGCGCAGTCCCCCGCCGGGAGCGTCGCCGACGTGACGGCCGCAATCGACCAGGCGTCGGCGGCGTTCCCGGATTGGCGGGCTGTGCCTCCCGCCGAGCGCGTGCAGTATCTGTTCAAGCTGAAGGCGCTGCTCGAGGAGCATTTCGACGAGATCGCCCGCATCACGGTGACCGAGAACGGCAAGACGCTCGGCGAGGCGCGCGGCGAGTTGCGGCGCGGCATCGAAAACGTCGAGGTGGCCTGCGGCATTCCGACGCTGATGCAGGGCTACAACCTGGAGGACGTGGCGCGCGGCATCGACGAGTCGATGTTCCGCCAGCCGCTGGGCGTGGCGGCCGTCATCACGCCGTTCAACTTCCCGTCGATGATCCCGCTGTGGTTTCTGCCCTACGCCATCGCCTGCGGCAACACGCTGGTGCTGAAGCCGTCCGAACGCGTGCCCTTCAGCATGGTGCGCGTGTTCGAACTGATCGAGCAGACCGGTTTGCCCAAGGGCGTGGTGAACCTGGTGAACGGCGGCAAGACGGCCGTCGACGCGCTGCTCGACCACCCGGCGGTGCAGGCGGTCAGCTTCGTCGGCTCGACGCCGGTTGCAAAGTACATCTATGCGCGCGCATCGGCGAACGGAAAGCGCGTGCAGTGCCAGGGCGGCGCGAAGAACCACGTCGTCATCATGCCGGACGCCGACCCTGAAACCACCACGCAGATTGTCGGCGACAGCGCCTATGGCTGCGCCGGACAGCGCTGCCTGGCCGTATCGGTGGCGGTGACGGTGGGCGACGCGCGCCGGTGGTTCCCGAAATCGATCTCCGAGATGGCCGCTTCGTTGAAGGTCGGCCCCGGGCTCGAAGACGGCGTGCAGATGGGCCCGGTGATCACGCCCGCGAGCCGCGACCGCATCGAGAGCCTGATCGCGAAAGGCGCGTCGGAAGGCGCATCGGTGGCGATCGAAGGCCGCGACCGCAAGGTGGCGGGCTTCGAGAAGGGCCATTTCGTGGGACCCACGGTGCTCGATGGCGTGTCCGCGGCGAGCGAACTGGCCGAAACGGAAATCTTCGGTCCTGTTTTGAGCCTGATCCACGCGGCCGACATCGACGACGCGATGGCCATCATCGCGCGCAATTCCTACGGCAACGCGGCGTCCATCTTCACGTCGAGCGGTGCGGCGGCGCGCAAGTTCCGCAATCAGATCCCGACCGGCAACGTGGGCGTCAACATCGGCGTCGCGGCGCCCATGGCCTACTTCCCGTTCAGCGGCTGGAAGGGCAGTTTCTTCGGCGTGCTGCACGCGCAGGGGCGCGACGCGGTGGAGTTCTACACGGGCGAGAAGGTGGTCATCGAACGGTGGCCGAAGGAATGGAGCAGGAGATTCTAGCCATGCTGCGAGTTGGCAACGCGCCCTGTTCATGGGGCTCGCTGGAATTTGAAGAAGCCAAGGGCGAATCGATCGGATTCGCCCAGATGCTCGACGAGTTGGTGGAAACCGGATATACAGGCACGGAACTCGGCGATTGGGGATTCATGCCCACCGACCCGGCGGCGCTCGGCGCGGAACTGGCCAGGCGCCGTGTCGCGATGCTGGGCGCCTTCGTGCCGGTGGCGTTAAAGGACCGTTCGGCCCACGCCGCGGGCGTCGAGAACGCCGTCAGGACCGCACGCCTGCTGGCCGCCGTCGCCACCGAGCCCGCGCCGTTTCTGGTGCTCGCCGACAACAACGGGACCGTGCCGTCGCGCACGCTGAACGCCGGCCGCATCACGCCAGAGCTGTCGCTTAGCGCCGCCGAATGGGCCGTCTTCGCCGAAGGCGCGAACGCCGTCGCACGAGCGGTCGCCAAGGAAACCGGCCTGCGCACGGTGTTCCATCATCACTGCGCGGGCTACGTGGAAACGCCCGACGAGATCGCGCAACTGCTCGCGCTCACGGACCCGGGCGTCCTCGGCCTGGTCTTCGACACCGGCCATTTCGCCTACGGATCGGGCTGCGCGGACGTCGTCTCCGCGCTCGAACGCTTCAAGGACCGCGTCTGGTACATCCACTTCAAGGACTGCCATCGCGAGGTCGCGCGCCGAGCCCGCCGCGACAAGCTCGACTACTTCCAGGCGTTGCGCGCGGGCGTATTCTGCGAGCTCGGCCAAGGCTGCGTAGATCTGCCGGGCGTCCTCGAATGGCTGAAGGCGACCGGTTACCAGGGCTACACGCTGGTGGAGCAGGACGTGTTGCCGGGCATGGGCACGCCGAAGGAAAGCGCCCGCCGCAACCGCGAATATCTGCGCTCCATCGAGAAAGTCTGAACACCCATGGACAAACTGAATATCGGAATCATCGGCGCCGGACGCATCGGCAAGGTGCACGCCGAAACCATCGCGTTCCGTCTGCCGGAAGCCGCGGCGTCCGCCATCACGGACCTCAATCTGGACGCCGCCAAGGCCGTGGCCGCCCGCTGCGGCATCCCGCGCGTCGCCGCGAGCGCCGAGGAGATCTTCGCCGACCCGTCGATCGACGCGGTGCTGATCTGCTCGTCCACCAACACCCACGCCGACCTCGCCGTTCTGGCCGCCGAAGCGGGCAAGCACATCTTCTGCGAAAAGCCCATCGACCACACCCTGGCCAAAATCGACCGCGCGCTGGCCGCCGTCGAAAAGGCCGGCGTGAAGATGCAGGTGGGCTTCAACCGCCGTTTCGACGCGAACTTCGCGCGCGTCCGCCAGGCCGTCGCCTCGGGCGAGATCGGCACGCCCCACCGCGTTCACATCATCAGCCGCGACCCTGGCCCGCCGCCCATCGAGTACGTAAAGGTGTCGGGCGGCATGTTCCTCGACATGACCATCCACGACTTCGACATGGCCCGCTTCCTCATCGGCGATGAAGTGGAGGAGATCTACACCACCGCCGCCGTCCGCGTGGATCCGGCCATCGGCGAGGCGGGCGACGTCGACACCGCCCTCATCGTCCTGAAGTTCCGCAACGGCGTCATCGGCACGATCGACAACTGCCGCAAGGCCGTGTACGGCTACGACCAGCGCGCCGAAGTCTTCGGCTCCAACGGCTCGATCGAAACGCAGAACTGCTATCCGAACCAGGCCGTCATCAGCATGGGCGAATCGATCCGCCGGGACCTGCCGCTCAACTTCTTCATGGACCGCTACACGGAAAGCTTCGCCAACGAACTGCGCGAGTTCGTCGACGCGGTGCGCAACAACCGGCCCACGCCGGTGACGGGCATCGACGGGCGCATCCCGGTGGCGATGGCGATCGCGGCCAAGCGGTCGCACGAAGAGAAACGCCCGGTTCGAGTGGCGGAGGTCAGCGCCGGCTAGGCGCTTTGCATCAGCGCCTGCAAGGCGCTACATCAAGGACTCGAGCGACTTCCAGGGCTTGCCCTGCGACTCCGCCACCGCCGGATACGTCACATGTCCGCGGTACGTGTTCACGCCTTCGCGGATCGCCGGGCTGTCCTTGCAAGCCTTCTCGAGGCCCTTGGTCGCCAACTGCATCAGGTACGGGAACGTCGCGTTGGTCAAACCGAACGTGGAAGTGTGCGGCACCGCGGCCGGCATGTTCGACACGCAGTAGTGCAGCACGCCGTCCACGAAATAAACAGGATCGGTGTGCGTGGTGGCGTGCGAGGTTTCAAAGCACCCGCCCTGGTCGATGGCGACGTCCACCATCACCGCGCCCTTGCGCATCAGCTTCACCATATCGCGCCGCACCAACTTCGGCGCCGCCGCGCCCGGAATCAGCACCGCGCCGATCACCAGGTCGGCCAGCCGCAGCGACTCGCGCACCGTGTACACGTTCGAAGCGAGCGTCACCAGTTGGCTCGAATAGATGTCGTCCAACTCCCGCAGCCGGTTCAGGTTCTTGTCGATGATGGTGACGTGCGCGCCCAGGCCGATGGCCATCTTCGCCGCGTTGTGTCCCACCACCCCGCCTCCGATGATGACCACGTTGGCCGGCGCCACACCGGGGATGCCGCCCAGCAGGATGCCGCGGCCGCCGTTCGGAGCCTCCAGATACTGCGCGCCCACCTGCACCGACATCCGGCCCGCCACCTCGCTCATCGGCGTCAGCAGCGGCAGCGAATTGTCCGCCTCGCGGATGGTCTCGTAGGCCACCGAGTTCACCTGCGCCTGAATCAGCTTGTCGGTCAGTTCGGGCAGCGGGGCCAGGTGCAGGTAGGTGAACAGCAGCAGGCCGGGCCGCAGGAACGCGTATTCGGAAGGCTGCGGCTCCTTCACCTTGATGACCAGGTCGGCCTTGCCCCAGACTTCGGCGGCGGTGGGAAGGATCTCGGCCCCTGCCTCGATGTACTCGCCGTCGGTGAGCGAACTCGCCACGCCGGCGCTCGCCTGTACGATTACGTGGTGCCCTGCTTCACGCAGAGCGGTTACCCCGCTAGGAACCAGTGCTACGCGGGATTCATGGTCTTTCACTTCCTTCGGGACGCCGATTATCATCTTTTGGCCTCGATTCCGTGCTAGAACGCGAACTCAGATTCCGCTTCGGCCCCAGCCCGAGGGCGATGATCGAGAGCGAATCCAGCCGGCCGGAATCGGAGAGATTCTGGTCCTTCTGGAATCGCTTCAACGCGTCGGTGGATTCCGGCCCCCAGGCCCCGTTGACCGAGCCCTGGTAATATCCCTTGTCCGCCAGCGCCTGTTGAATCTCCCGGTAGCGGTCCTGCGACGGGTACATGGGCCCACGCCGCACCGGCGCCTTCTTGGCTACCACGTGCGTCGATTTCGCACGGGACGCAGCGCCTTTGTGCGCCGCAGTCCGCGCCGGAGCCTTGGCGACACCCTTGGACGACGCCTTGGCGACAACCTTGGATGGCGCCTTAGCGGCGCCCTTGGACGGTGCCTTGGCGACGGCGGCCGACTTCGGCCGGGCTTTCGACTGCGACTTCACCGCTGGCGCGCCCTTGCGCGCCGGTTGCTTCTTCGCTTCCGCCGCACGGCACACCCCGTCACCGCAGACGAACAGGGCCACAGCCAGGACGATAACAGATCTGAGCACTTGCATCTTCAAGTTTATACGAACCGACCAACAAACACCACGTTGCAGTGGGTTATTGTTGCGGAATCGCTCCCGACAGGAACAATGCGAACCATTGAGCGCCCCGTCCCCGAGCGTTCGGGGTCTGGCTGCGCAGGATTCTGAAGGCCACCGCGCTGCCCGCCTTCAGCGAGGACTGCACTTTCTTCACTTCATCCACCGTATTCACCGGCGTCCGGTTGATCGACACCAGAATATCGCCGTCCAGCATGCCGACGTCCTCGGCGAACGATCCGGCTTCGACCCCCGTCACCTTCACGCCATTCTTGGCGAGCGCGGTCACGGCTTCTTTCTCGACATCGTTCAGCGGCCGTATGCTGATGCCGAACCGCGCCTGCGAGCCGCCGCCCGAAGACGGTTCCTCGGGTTGTTGAAGGGCCAGCACCGGGTTGTTTTCAGCCAGCACCACGGCTCGGTCTCCAACCGTCAGGTTGAAGTCCATCCGCTTGCCGGCGCGGTCCACCGTCACCGTGGCTGTCGATCCGATGGTCAAATCCGCTACCCGGTTGATCAGGTCGTCGCCGTCCTTCACCGGCTTGCCGTTCAACGCCAACACGATGTCTTCGGCCTTCACGCCCGCCTTCTCCGCCGGTCCTTTCTTGATGACGTCCTGCACCAGGACGCCGTGCGTCTGGCCCAGCGCCCGCAGCAGTTCCGGTTTGTCCGCCTTGCTCCACTTGATGCCGATGGAGCCGCGCGTCACCCGCCCTTCGCGAATGATATCGTTGTACACCCGCACCGCCATGTTCACCGGCAGCGCGAAACCGATCCCCTGGTAGGTCCCCGTTTGCGTCGCGATCATCGTGTTGACGCCGATCACATCGCCGCGGATATTCAGCAGCGGACCGCCGCTGTTGCCCGGGTTGATGGCGGCGTCGGTCTGGATGAAGCGCTGGAACGTCTGCGCGCCATCGATGTCGCGCCCGGTGGCGCTCACGATGCCGGCCGTGACCGATGCCTCCAGGCCGAACGGCGAGCCGATAGCCACGGCCCAATCTCCCACCTGCACCGCGTCGGAGTTGCCGATGGTCACCGGCGTCAGCCCCGTCTTCGGATCGATCTTGATGATCGCCAGGTCCGTCTCGACGTCGGTCCCGATCAGCCGCGCCCGATAGTCCGTGGTGTCGCCGTGCAGCCGGACCTTGATCTTGTCCATCTTGTCGATGACATGGTTGTTGGTCAGGATATAGCCGTTGCGATCGACAATGAAGCCCGTGCCCGACTGCTCCCGCCGGAACATCCGCGGATTGGCGTGGCCGCCGAACGGATCGCCGCGGAAGAAGCGGTGGAACAGATCGGAGCCGCTATCGCCCGACGCGCTTGGATCCTCGTCCTCATCCTGGCTCTTGCCGCTCTTGGGCTTGGCCGGCGCGGCGCTCTCCTTGGGCGTCGATTCGGCGGTGATATTCACCACCGACGGCTCCAGTTTCTTCGCCAGTTTGGTGAACTCGTTGCCCAATTGCACCGGGCTTGGAATGGTGAGCGGCGTTGCGTCCGGGGCGGCCGCCTGTCCGTGAGCCGCGCTCACGTGGGTGTTCACCAGCGTGCCGATCACAATTCCCAGGCACAATGTGAACAGCAACAGAGAAAATGGCAGCAGCTTCTGCCGGCGCAGCTTGTCGAGCACTATCCCGCCCTTTCTTTGGTGGCTGAAACGAAGAAACGTGTCCCGCGACACGCCGAATAGATGTATCTATATTATATTCGTCTCGCCGTCGCCCATTTAGACGGGTGATGTGGGGTAACGTTTCAGGCGCCCTGCGCCAGCGCTTCATAGCGGGAGTCGGTCCGCAACGGTTCGAACAGGCGGGTGAATCGGATCGCCGCCAGCCACGGACTCCGCTGCCGGGTCGCCTCTTCGAGCTTCTCAAACGCTCCGTCCAGGTTTCCCGCCGCCGAACGCGCCAGCGCGTGGGCGAACGGGCACACGTAACCTGCCGCGGCGGCCCGGTCCAACTCCGCCGCCGCGTCCGCCGCGCCGGTCGCGTCGCCCGCCGCATGGTGGCAGTAGGCGGAAACCGCCAGGGCCAGCGGGAAGTCCGGCGCCTGCCGGAGCGCGTAGTCGGCCTGCTCCACCGCCTGCGCGGTCATTCCGGACTCCGCCATGGCCAGGCCCAACGCCATGCGCGGCGCCGGCCATTCCGGCTCCAGGTCGCGCGCCAGCCGATAGTGGCGGAGCGCTTCGGCGGGCGCTCCCGCCAGATGGAGCGCAAATCCGGACGCCAGGTGCGCCGCCGGCCGTTCCGGAGCCGCCTGCTGAGTCTCGCGGGCCTCCTGCGCGGCGTCATCAAAGCGGCCGGCCAGCGTCAGGGCGAAGGCTCGCCATAGCCGTTCGTTCACCCCGGAGGGGTTCGTCTGCACGGCTTTGCGCAGCAGCCGCTCTCCCTCCGCCCGGTCGAGATCGTACAGGCTGAGCGCCGCGCCCAGCGCCGCCTGCGCCTCGACGCACGCCGGGTTCAGCGAGATCGCCCGCGACGCGGCGGCTTTGGCCTTGGGGATCAGCTCGAGCGGCGGCGTTAACCCGATCAGCGACGAGAGGATCCAGGCCGTAGCCAGGCCGGCGTGCGCGGGGGCGCACCTGGGGTCCCGTTCGATAGCCTGCTTGAACCACGCCACCGCTCCGCGAACCCCCGCCGGAGCGCCCTGCCTCAGGCACGCTCGCCCGCGCGCGTTGGCGACGAAGGTCTGGGCGTCGTCCACAGGGATCACGTTCGGAACGCCCGGAACGGCGCCGCCGGGGCCGTCCACCGGCCGGGCCTGGAAGAAGGGCGTATAGCAACCCTTGCGGAACTGTATCTGGATAAGGTCGTTGCGGCCTTCGGTCTCGTAGTAGCGTTCGAGCTTGAAACGCAACCGCCGGGCCTCGACGCGAACGATCGAATCGATGCGCGGGTCGAAGGAGTCCGGCCGGCCGAACACCTCCACCCCCAGCAGATACTCCTTGAGACGGTTCTCCATCCCGCTCAGGGCCTGGTCGACGGTGAAGGCCAGAAACCGCGTGATCCGGGGCGACCGCGCAAAGGCGACGCTGCGGAGCACGCGCTCGACTTCCTCTCGAATGTCAGCTTCTGGAAAAGCGGCGGATGCGCTCATGACGTCCCGTCGACTCGTCGCCCTGGGTGTTCCAGAGCCGGCGATGCAGAGTGCGGTTGCCTCGCTCATGTTCTCCTCGGGTGAATTTGGCTAATAGCTAGACCCGCGCTGGCGGGAGATGTTTCGGGAAATTTTCGGTGGGGACGGCGGGAGGAGGGGTGATGGATGTGGATTGCGAAAATCTACTCTACTGACAAACAAAACTATTGACAATCACACACTAAGGTTTTATATTGAGATTGCGTAAAGATTACAGGAGGTTCCAAACAACATGG
The DNA here is from genome assembly GCA_018268715.1 of Acidobacteriota bacterium. Taxonomy (GTDB): domain Bacteria; phylum Acidobacteriota; class Terriglobia; order Bryobacterales; family Bryobacteraceae; genus TMP-7. Next base: position 987,554 of record JAFDVZ010000002.1, read on the forward strand.
CGATCATGAGATACAAACCCTTCGCTGAGCTCGATGACCTTGGCAGCGGGCTTCGCCTCTTCCAGGACACTGTCAACCGGCTCTTGAGCGAGCCGACTTCCCGGCCGTGGGCGCCGGCGGTGGACATCCTCGAAACGGAAAATGAGCTGCTGCTGAAGGCCGACCTTCCGGGCGTCGAAATGAAGGACATCGACATCCAGATGGAGAACGGCACGCTGACCCTGCGTGGCGAGCGGAAGTACGAAAACCAGAAGACCGAGGGCGGGTATCACCGCATCGAACGTAGCTACGGCAGCTTCGCCCGCTACTTCACCCTGCCCGAAACGGTCAATGTCGAGGCTGTGAAGGCCGAGTTCAAGAATGGGGTCCTGACCGTGACGCTCCCCAAGAAGGAGCTCGCCAAACCCCGTCAGATCAAAGTGGAAGTGAAGGAATAACCGGCGGTTTGAGGGGCGGCCCGCGCGAACGGGCCGCCCGCATCTTTTACGGAATTGGGTTCGTTTCGACGGTTGAACCGCCCAGTCCCGCGTAGCTCTCTTTGACTTTGACGACCTTGCCGCCCTGAAAGGTCACGAACGTAATCCTGCCCGGCGCCTGCCCGTACACCCAGTCTTCGAAGTCCAACCCATCCTTCGATTCCCGCGATTTCCGGACAGGGCGGCCCATCGCGAGCAGCACCTGCTCCCGATCCATGCCTTCGATGGCCTTCTTGGCGGCGATGGCCTGTTTGATCGGCTCAGGCACGGTTTCAATGTATTGCTCGGTGGCGCTGTGCTTTTCGAAATCCAGCACGGGAGCCAGCAACTTCTTGATTTCAGAGGACTTAACCAGCGGAATCTTCTCATCGAAGACCACCGCGATGTAGGTGCCGCCGGGCGCCGCGGTCGCGCTCTGGTTGACCGGGGTCATGCCGCCGCCGCCCATGCCCACCTGGATGTGGTCCTTCCAGTTGCGCTTGCCCTTCAGGCCGTTGTTGATTTCGAGCACGATGCGGTCGTCATGGATGGTGACTTTGGTGATCTGCACCAGGTCGCCGATGCGCGCCGCCGGACCCAACTCCTTGCCCGCCTCGGCCCAGGCCGCCTTGTCGTAGGCGCCTTTGCTTTCAAATTCGAGCGGCTTTCGCGATCGGGGCAGGGAAATCTTGGCGGTGGCGTATTCGGCGGTCAGCCCGCGCAGCAGTTCGATTCGGTCGGATTCGGTCAGCTTGTCGGCGCCCAGGCCGGCGCCGGCGGTTAGCAGGAACGACAGCAGGAGAGCATACTTCATCACCAGGCCTCCGCGGATCGGACCAACGCGGGAGTTTGGCGATCCACGGGCGCGCGGTGGAGACAATAGGCCAGGGTGAGGATGACGAGCGTAGCGAAAACGCCGCCTTCCGGTCCATACTCGCCGCCGGTCCACATATCGTTGACGCGTGAGTGGAACGCGATTCCCGTTACCCCCATTGTAAATCCACTCACGTTGCCGCCCAGTAGCGGCAGCAGGCAGTTCCAGCCGAAATGCAATCCGATGGGGAGCCACAGGTCGCCCGAACGGGTGAAGGCGTAACCCAGCACAAAGCCCCACAGGGCCGTATTCACCGGCGCCACAAAGCCGACAATCGGCGAGCCCTGCCCCGGATTGCCCAGGTGCGCCACGGCGAACAGGATTCCGAACGGCAGGATGGTGGCGAAGGGTCCCATCAGCCCCATCAGCAGTTGGAAGGCGTAGCCGCGGAACAGCATCTCCTCGCCGATCGCCCCAAACAACAGAACCACCGTGACAAACAGTACGGCGCCCGGCTGGAAACCCTCGCCCTGCGCCTTCTCGATGGTCCCCGCCTGGAGCGCCACGGGAATCAGGATGGATGCGACCGCCGCCCCGGCCCCGCCCAGGAATCCGATGAGCAGGTTCTTGCGCGACGCCGCCGTCCAGCCCAGGCCGATGTCGGTCAGTTGGCCGTTTTCATACATCCGCAGGCATAGCGCGTTGGCCACCGCCGCGGCGGTGAAAACGCCCAGCGCGGAGGCCACCAGGTACATATTCGGCGCCCAGTTGAGCAGCCGGGGGAAGAAAAAGACGCCGGCCACGGCCAGGAACGCGAACACCACGATGCGCAGCACGATGGCCAGTTTGTCGATTTTGGGCGGTTCGGGGATCACTCGGGGCCCCGCTAATCCTTCTCGACCTTGACCGAAACGCCCTTGGGCGCCACCTGGACGTCCAGCACCTGGCCGCCTTCCTTCTCGATCAGCGCGGCCACCTTCTGCTTGGCGTCGGGCTCCACCAGGAACGTCACGCAACCGCCGCCGCCGGCTCCGCACACCTTGGCGCCGGTGGATCCGGCCTTGCGGGTCACCTCAATCAGGCGGTCGATCAACGGAGTCGTGATGCCAGGGGCGTTCTTCCGGCGATGGGCCCACTCTTCCCGCAGCAGCCGGCCGGCCTCTTTCCAGTCGGAGGCCACCAGGGCGGTGCGCATGCCGTTGGCGATCGCGGCGATCTTGTCGAAGTTCTTGTGAACCTCTTTATTGCCGTCGATGTGCGCCTTCATGACCTCCCAGTTGTTGATGCCCGAGTTGCGCGGCACGCCCGTATAGACGAGCACCACGCGCCGGATCAACTCCTCGTGCGAGATCTTGATTTCCAGGCGTTTCAGCCCCGCCGGCCCCATCTCGATGGCGTTCACGCCGCCGTACATGGCCGGAAAATAGTCCTGGCAACCGGTGGGAACGTCGATCACCTGCGCTTCCAGGTTCTGGGCGATTTCGCGGAGCTTTTCGAGGCTGTAGCCCGCCCCGGTCAGCTTGTTGAACGCGACTGTGGAGGAAATAAACAGTGACGACGACCCGGAGATGCCCGCTCCGGCCGGCGCCTCCGAATGAGTGTGCACATCCAGGCCCGTTTCCGGCGTGAAAAAGCGCAAAATCTGCGCGATAAGTGGCAGTTTATAGCGCTTTTTGGAGCGTAATTCGTCGAGTGAGGCGAAGCTCTCCGACTGTTTCAGGTCCCCGGAGTGGAGATGGATCTCCCGGTCGTCGCGGGTGGCGATGACGCAGGACGTGTACCGGTCGACGGCGAAGTTCACCGTCACGGCGTTCGAATGGAACAGGTACAGCGGCCAGATATCGAGCGTTCCGCCCGCCAGATCGACCCTGCAGGGCGCTTTTGAGGTGATTCGCATGGATTTGGGGAAACCGGGCTCCGTTCAATATATTGTCACGCAGCCCCGGCGCCCGTCCATCAGACTCCGGTCATAGAACGCCAGTCGATCTCGTTGAGAAAGCGCGGGTCCTCTCGCCAGTTCTCGCGGATCTTCACGAACAGCTCGAGGTAGATCTTGCGGTCGAGCAACTCCTCCGCCTCCTTGCGCGCCGCCGTGCCGATCTTTTTCAGCATCGCCCCGCCCGCGCCGATGATGATGGCCTTCTGCCCGGGGCGCTCGACGTACACGGTGGCGTGGATACGGGTGATTTTCGGCGTTTCTTCCCATTGATCCACCAGGACGGCCACCGCGTGCGGCACCTCCTGTTGCGCCATCCGAAGCACCTTTTCGCGCACCAGTTCCGCCACCAGGAAACGCTCCGGCTGGTCGGTGAGGTAGTCGGGAGGGAACATCGGCTCACCCTCGGGGAGCCGCGCCACGATGCTCCGCTTCAGGTCCGCCAGCCCATCGCCATTCAGCGCCGACACCGGGATGTATTCGGCGAACTCATGAATGGCCTGATACTCCCGGATCCGCTCGAGCAGCCAGCGCTTGTCCTGTATACGGTCCACTTTGTTCAGCACCAGGAACGCCGGCGCCTCCAGCTTCTTGATGAGCGAGACGGCCTGCTCCTCCTCGGCTTTCGGCTCGACGGTGGCGTCGGCCAGGTAGAGGATCAGATCGCGATCCTCCGCCGCCGCCCGCACGGTGTCCATCATGCGCCGGTTGAAGGTGCTATCGGACTTATGGATGCCCGGCGTATCGACGAATACGATCTGCGCTTCGGGCAGGTTCACCACCGCCTGAACGGTGGTGCGGGTGGTCTGCGGCTTGGGCGCCACGATGGCCAGCTTGGTTCCGGCCATCGCGTTCAACAAAGTCGACTTTCCGGCGTTAGGACGGCCGAGAATCGAAACGAACCCAGTTCGAAACAACTATTCCTTCTCCACTTTCTCTTTTTCAGCCGGCTGTTCGACGGGAACCCGCGACAGGCGCACCTGTTCGACGCGCAGTTCGTTGCAGGCCAGCACTTCGATGCGGACGCCGTCCCGTTCGACGCTCTCGCCCCGGGCGGGTACGCGGCCCAGCCATTCGGTGACCAGACCGCCCACCGTGGTGGATTCGGTCTCCTCGTCCAGGCGGATCTTCAGTAATTCGCTCACTCGGTCGACGTCGAAGCTGCCCGACACCACATAAGAGCCGCCGGGCTCCTCGGTGACGTCGCGCTCCGGCTCGTGCTCGTCGTGAATTTCGCCGACGATCACCTCCACCATGTCCTCCATGGTGACCAGGCCCGCGGTGTTGCCGTATTCGTCCACCACCACCGCCATGTGCGCGCGCTCCTGCTGCATTTCGCGGAGCAGGTCGTTGACTGGCTTCGTTTCGGGAACCAGGCGCAACGGGCGCATCAGGTCCCGCACGGTGCGCTTGTCGCGCTCCTGCTCGTCGAGCTCGAACATGTCGCGGACGTGGACGAAGCCGATTACCTGGTCGATGGTTCCCTCGTAGACGGGGATGCGGGAGTACTGTTCGTGGATCACCAGGCGGCGCAGGTCCTCGAGCGGCCGCCCCACGTCGATGCCGACGATGTTGGGGCGCGACGTCATCACTTCGCGCACGGTCTTGTCGCCGAACGCCACCACGGACTGGATCAGGCGGCGGTCCTGCTCCTCAATGATGCCTTCCTCTTCGCCGGCGGAGATGAGGGCCTCGATGTGTTCGGCTACGTCGGGTTCCTGCTGGTGTTCGTCTTCCGGTTTGCCGAGATCCACCAGCGAATACAGAAAATTCAGCAGCCAGGCCGAGGGCGCGGCGGCGAGCACCAAAGCCCGGGTTAAGGGCATGGTCGTCTGTAGCCATTCGAGCGATGTCCGCCGGTACAGCGTCTGCGGCAACAGGTAGGTGGCGGTGAACATGACGGCCAGGCTCGCGCCGGCGGCGGCGAGCAGGGCCTCCCAGAGCGGCCCGCTGGGGAGCGTCATGCCGAGCCACACCACGCCGAGCAGCGCCATGGCGACGTGCTTCAGCAGCGAAAACCGGGTGCCGCCCTCTTCGAGCTTCAGCCCGACCTGATCCTGCAACGTGTTCTTGAAGAACTCGAGCGACGCGTACTCCCGCGTCCGGATGCGGAGCGATTCGAGATAGAGCAACTGCAGCAGGCTCGCGTAGAACAACAACAGCGCGAGTACGACGGCGAAGATGGTCAATACCAGCATCATGCGCGTGCTCTCTCAATCAGGCCGGCGGGAAGGCCGAACGTCTTGCGCCAGCGGGTTTCGACGCGGCGCATCCGGCCGCCATCGCCCACATGATCCATGCCGGTGAGATGCAGCACACCGTGCAGCATCAGGATCCGGATCTCGTCGTCGACGCCATGGCCGTGCTCTTCGGCCTGGGCGGCGGCGCGATCCACCGAGATCGCCATCTCACCCAGCGCGCCGTCCCGCGCGCCGGTGGGAAACGACAGCACGTCGGTCGGGTAATCATGGCCCAGGAACTGGAGGTTGAGCCGGCGCAGTTCGGCGTCGCGCGTAACCAGGCAGGTGAAGGCGCGGCCGTTGGCGACCTCGTCGCGCAGACGGGTGGCGAACTGGCGAAGCTCGGAGCGGTTGAGCGGAACACGTCCGCAAGAGAATAGGAGGCTGCTCGATGAAGGGGGCATGCGGACCGGGTCAGGCGATCGGAAGAGTCCCTGCCTCGGAGCCGGTTTCGGGGCGGGATTCAGTGGGCGGCGGATTTTCGGCGGCCTCGTCGGTCAGCTTCAACGTAAGCTGGCGTCCGGTGGTCGCCTCGGTGTAACGCTCGTAAGCTCGCACGATGCGGGCCACCAGCGAGTGCCGCACGACATCTTTGTCGTCGAACGTAATGAAACTAATGCCTTCGACGCCACGGAGGATTTCGATGGCGTCGATCAGGCCGCTGCGCTTACCCGTGGGCAGGTCCACCTGCGTGGCGTCGCCGGTGACCACCATCTTCGAGTTGAAGCCCATGCGGGTGAGGATCATCTTCATCTGCTCGGGCGTGCTGTTCTGGGCCTCGTCGAGGATGATGAAGGCGTCGTTGAGCGTGCGCCCGCGCATGAACGCGATGGGGGCGACTTCGATGACGTTGCGCTCGATCAATTTCTCCACGCGTTCGTTGTCGAGCATGTCAAACAGGGCGTCGTACAACGGGCGAAGATACGGGTCAACCTTTTCCTGCAGCGTGCCCGGCAGGAACCCGAGCCGCTCGCCGGCTTCGACGGCCGGCCGCGTCAGGACGATGCGCGTCACCTTCTTGGCGAGCAGCGCCGAAATCGCCATGAAGACGGCCAGGTAGGTCTTGCCGGTGCCGGCCGGGCCGATGCCGAACACCATGTCGTTGCGTTCGATGGCTTCCACGTACCGGCGCTGATTCACCGTCTTCGGCGCCAGCGCCTTTTTGCCGAAACTGCGCTGCCGGCCGCTTTCGACCAGCCGCCGAAGGGTGGTTTCCGAGTCTCCGGTGACCACACGCAGGTAGCTGTTCAGGTCCCCGTTGTTGAACGAGTGACCCTCCTTGATGAGGGCGAAATAGTCCTCCAGGATTTGCGCGGCGCGCGCAACGTTATCGTTGTCTCCCTCGATTTCGAGCGAATCATTGAGCAGCCGCGTTTTCAGGCGGAGCGTTTCTTCGAGGACGCGGATGTTTTCGTCTCTAGTCCCAAACAGGGACTCAATGCCGCGGCTGATCGGTACGCTAACTTTCATTCGTCTGATTGGGCAAGAAAGGAGAGCGGGGGCTGACCGGTAGACGTTCCGCGAGCGCGGAGCAAGTCAACATCTGCTCCAAGTATACCATTCCGGCGGGCGGGCGCCATGAATATCCTGTTAGAACGCGGCCGGACGGGCGAGTTCGATATGCTGGTGCTTCCTACCATGGCGTTGCTGCGACGGTCGCTGTTCCGGTCCCTGTACTTCTGGGTGCTTGTGGCGATTGGGGCGGGCGTTTGGCTGGGCGTGGCCAGCCCCCAGACGGCCGCCGCCATGAAGCCGCTGGGCGATGGATTCATCAAGCTGATCAAGATGATCATCGCGCCGATCATCTTCTGTACGGTGGTGCTGGGAATCGCCGGCACCGAGGATCTGAAGCGCGTGGGGCGGACGGGTGGACTGGCGCTCGTGTACTTCGAGGCCGTCAGTACGGTGGCGCTGCTGGTGGGGTTGCTCATTGTGAACACCGTGCGGCCGGGCGACGGCATGAACGTGGACGTCCGCACGCTGGACGCGAGCGCGGTGACCGCCTACGCTGGTCCGGGCAAGATGCAAACCACCAAGGACTTCCTGCTGAACGTCATCCCCATGACGGTGGTGGACGCCTTCGCCAAGGGTGAGATTCTGCAGGTGTTGCTGATTTCGGTGCTGTTCGGCATCGCGCTGCAGCGGTTGGGGGCGCGCAGCAACCTGATCTTCTCCATCATCGAGAAGCTTTCCGAACTGCTGTTCGCCGTGGTCGGGATGATCATGCGGGCCGCTCCCATCGGCGCGTTCGGGGCGATGGCGTTCACCGTCGGCTCGTATGGATTGAAGAGCCTGCTCGCGCTGGCGCGGCTGATGGGGACGTTCTACCTGACCTGTCTGGCGTTCATCTTCGTCGTGCTGGGGGCCATCGCCTGGGCCCATGGGTTCAGCATCCTCCGTTACCTTCGATACATCAGCGAGGAGCTGTTGATTGTCCTGGGCACTTCTTCGTCCGAGGCCGCGCTTCCCCGCATGATGACCAAGATGGAGCGGTTGGGAGCGGGCCGGTCGACGGTGGGGCTGGTGATTCCAACCGGCTACTCCTTCAATCTGGATGGCACGTCGATTTACCTGACCATGGCCACTGTCTTCATCGCGCAGGCCACCAATTCGCACCTGACGCTGACCCAGCAGTTGACGCTGCTGGCCGTGCTGATGCTGACTTCCAAGGGCGCGGCCGGGGTGACGGGCAGCGGGTTCGTGGTGCTGGCCGCCACCATGTCCGCCCTGGGGACCGTGCCGATCGGCGGGTTGGCGCTGATTCTGGGAATCGACCGCTTCATGTCGGAGGCGCGGGCCATTACGAACGTCATCGGCAATGGCGTCGCGTCGCTGGTGGTTGCGCGATGGACGGGCGACCTGGATGTCGAAACGCTGCACCGGCAACTGCGGGCCGGCCCGAAGTAACGGGTTACGCTTTCGGGTGGGTGCGGTCGTACACCGCCATGAGATCCGTCAACGAGACCTGGGTGTACTTCTGCGTGGTGGACAGGCGCGAGTGGCCGAGCAGTTCCTGAATGGCGCGGAGGTCGGCGCCATCCGATAGCAGATGAGTCGCGAAGGCGTGCCGGAGGCCATGCGGGTGCTCATGAACGTCGAGCAGCATGCGGGCGTACCAGCGCACCATCACATTGATATAGGTGGTGGTGAGGCGGCGTCCGGAACGGTTCAGGATGAGCGCGCGGTCGGCGGGGTCGGAAGGCTGGCGAACCGCGAGATAGCGTTCCAGGGCGGCGGAGGCGCGGGTTCCGAAGGGGACCTGGCGCTCCTTCTTTCCTTTGCCCCGCACGCGCAGCCAGCGCTCGGCGCGGTCGATGTCGTCCAGGTTCAGGCCCGCCAGCTCGCTGACGCGGAGGCCGCAGCCGTATAGCAGTTCGAAGACGAGCAGGTCGCGCTCCGGGTAGGGCTTGTCGAAACGGTCCTCCGCCACGCCGTCCACCAGCACGTTCGTCTTCTCGGGCGTCAACACGCGCGGGATGGTTTTCGGGATCTTCGGCGTGCGCACCAGTTTGGCCGGGTTGATGTCGACCAGTTGGCGCTTCACCAGGAATTTGAAGAACGACCGGACGGCCGCCATCTTGCGGCGGATGGTCACAGGGGAGAGATTCTGACGGTGGAGGTCGCCCAGCCATTCGCGGATGGCGAGCGCGTCGAACTCCCGCGGCGCGGGCGGCTCGGCGTCCTTCAGCGTGAAGTATTCGTGGAACGCCTCGAGGTCGATGCGGTAGTTGCGCAAGGTGTGTTCGCTCGAGTTACGCAGGGCTAACTCGCCCATCCATTCTTCGATTCGCTCGAGTAACTCGGTCATTGGAGATAGGCGTCCAGGGCCTGTAGGGCGCGACGGCAGACGCGGGCGTGACGGGCCTTCTTGTCGTTTCGCAGGGCGCGGCGCAACTCCTCGTCGAGCGGGGGCAACAGGTCGAAGGTGATGTTGGCCGGCTGGTAGCCGGTTGGGTCGGCGCCGGAGATGTAGGCGCACAGGGAGCCCAGGGCGGTCTCTCGGGGAAGGGGCCGGAGCGGCTGATCGAGGACGGCCGCGGCGGCGAAGCGGCCCGCCATCAGGCCGGTGGCGATGGATTCGACGTAGCCTTCGACACCGGAAATCTGGCCCGCGAAGTAGACGTTAGGGCGGGCGCGGAGCCGTAGCGTGGGGTCGAGCAGGGCCGGCGCGTTGATGTAGGTGTTGCGGTGGATCTGGCCGTAGCGGAGGAAGTCGGCGCGTTCGAGTCCTGGAATCATGCGGAACACCCGTTGCTGTTCGGGAAAGCGCATGTGGTTCTGAAAGCCGACCAGGTTGTAACTGGCGGCGCGCGCGTTTTCCTGACGGAGTTGGACCACGGCGTAGGGACGGCGGCCGGTGCGCGGATCCTCGAGCCCCATCGGCTTCATGGGCCCGAAGCGCAAGGTGTCGGGGCCGCGGCGCGCGATCTCTTCGACGGGCAGGCAGGCTTCGAAGTAACAGGGGCGGTCGGCGTCGATGTGAAAGGGCACGGATTCGGCCGTCATCACTGCTTGAACGAAACGCTCGTACTCGTCGCGGTTCATCGGACAGTTGAGGTAGTCGTCGGAGCCGTCCATAGACTTGCCGTAGCGCGAGGCGCGGAAGGCGATCGACAGGTCGACGGTGTGGGCGTCGACAATGGGGCTGATGGCGTCGTAGAAGTAGAGCCGGTCGGAACCGGTGACTCGCGCGATGTCTTCGGCCAGGGCATCGCTGGTCAACGGGCCCGAGGCGACGATGGTGACGGCGTCGTCGGGTATCCGGGTTACCTCTTCGCGGCGCAGTTCGATGAGCGGCGAGGATTCGATGGCGTCCGAGATCGCTTCGGCGAAGATGGCGCGGTCCACTGTGAGGGCTTGTCCTCCGGGGACGCGGGCGCGGGCGGCGGCCGACAGAAGGAGCGAGTCGAACTGGCGAAGCTCCTGCTTGAGCAACCAGGGCGCGGTGTCCGCGGTCTCGGTTTTAAACGAGTTCGAACAGACGAGTTCGGCCAGTTGATCGGTCTTATGCGCCGGAGTTACGCGGATGGGGCGCATTTCAAAAAGGACGACGGGCAGGCCGGCGCGGGCGCATTGCCAGGCCGCTTCGCAGCCGGCGAGTCCGCCTCCAATGATTTGAATGGGAGTGCTCAGACCTTCATTTTACCGGCCGTTCAGCGGATGGCGAGGGTCACGCCGTCCTGGCTCGATCGCGCGCCGATTTTCACATGGACGGGGACGGCGTTGCCCGCTGCTACGCTGTCGGGGATCCGGGCGTTGATCTGGAACAGGCCGGGGATGGCGCCGGGCGCGGCGCCGGCGTACTCCACTTTCGCGGCGACGCCTCCGATGTCCACCGACACCGCGGCGACAGGCTTCGGGAGAATGCCGGCGGCCGGCCTTCCGTCGACTCCCGGCGGATCCGTGACGCCTTCGCCGGTTCCCCACAATACGACGATGGAGCCCGCGCGCGCCGGGTTCGATGTCGAGTTCTTGGTGGCGCCGTCCTCATTCAGGATCGCGCCTTGGCCCTTGCCGGAAAAGTCGGCCGTGAACAGGCCGGGCGCGGTGGGCGTCACGGGGACTTCGACGGGATCGGATCGGACGCCCTGATATTCCACTTGGACGTGGGTGGTGGACTTGGTCGCGCCGAAGTACGGCACGACCGCCGAGCACTGCGTCGCGGATGAGTAAACCATGGGCGAAGGGACGCCATCGAATAGGACGCGGACGCCGCCTGAGACGGTGGCCACCAGGCCGTTTGTGTCGACGCCGAGACCGGCGAGTTGAGTGGGGCCCAGCGCCGTTCCCCATACGATCGCCATCTGTCCCGGGGCGATGGTCTGTTCGTAGGAGGCCGCGTTGGTGACGGCTGCAATCCGCGGCTTCGGCGCCGGATAAGCGGCCGGCGGGATGACCAGGAGCGTGATTGAGTTGGCGGGAAATACGGCTGTCAGTGAGCCGGAGATGGGGATGTCGGCCTGCTTCACGATGGCGTCCAACCGGTCGCCGCTGTAGCGCCACACGGCGGCCGCGGCGCCGGGGGCGAAGTTGGCGAACGTCAAGGCGCTTTGCTGGGCGGTGTTGGACTTGTTGATCACCATGGCGGTCAGGTTCAGGTCCGATCGCAGGGCGGCGAAGATCGAGAGCGCGCTGGGATCGGCGCTGGAGGCCTGTACGCTGGTTTCGCCGAACGCTCCGCCGATCGAGTCGTAGTTGCGATACATGCGGAACGCGAGGGCGGCCGGGTCGGTGGGCTTCGGCGGGCCCCACAGCGTTGCGGCGTCCACGCCCTCGCGCCCGAATACACCTAATAACTCGGCTTGGGCGAGTCCGCCGTTCAGCGTGTCGAGAGCGCTGTAGTTGTATTCGGTGATGGCGAGTTTTGTGCCGGGGTAGTTCTGGTCGATGATCTCGCGCAGTCGTGGGATGAGTCGCGGAGCTATGGGCGCGCCGTTGTTTTCGACGTCCTTGATCCAATAATCGCCGGTGACGATGTAACTCGGGTCCCAGAACTCACGCGTGGCGGCGAGGCGGAGAGACTTGATGGCGTCGGATTCGGCCTTGGTCGCGCCGTTGGAATCGGTGGCTGCGTCGACGCTGGAAGGCTGAATGTAGGCGTGCAGGTCGAGGTAGTCCAACAGGCGTTCGCCGTGTTCCTGCTCGTACTGGCGGAACTGCTGAAGATACCAGGGAAGCAGCGCGACTCCGCCGTGGGCGGCGCGGTCGACGGGGTTCGACCAGTAATTCCCGCGCGCCTGGCCGGATACGATGTCCTTCTTAGAAAACCAGATGGAGGACCAGTTATCGCCCACGGGTCCTGAGACGAGGGCGGTGGGATCGGCCTTCTTGATCGCCTGCGCATATTTCATGTCGAGGGCGAGTAACTCGTCGTAGGTGTAGGGGTCGGGGTGGATGTCGCGATGGGTGTTATCCCACCAGATCGGCTCGTTGTCGAGACTCCAGATCGCCACGCCGCCCTGGTTGGCATTGCCGTAGCGAGTCACCAGGTAGCGAATCCAATCGGCCTGTAGCGTTTCGTCGAACTGGGCGTAGGCGTCGGTGGGGTCGTTCTTGATGTAGATGGGGCTCTTCGGCGCTTTTCCATCCAGCGTGGACGGATCGCCGCAGGCGGCATCGTAGGCGATTCCGTTGCCGCAGGTGTAAGGATGATACTTCGCGTAGGGATCCTGCTTGCATTGCTTGCCGTATTTGGCGACGTCGAAGCTGCACATTTCCTGACGCGCCTTGGGCAACCAGCCGAGGATGGGGATGGTCCCGATGATCTTTCCGCCGGTGGCGCGGGCGTTGTCGGCGAACTTGTTGAACGACGAACCGGCGGGGAGCGCCGACGCGTTCGTCGCGGCGTCGGGGAGCACTTCGTAGAACCAGTCATTGTCGATGTTCCATACGTCGAATTTCCAATGATAGGTGCTGGTGTTGTTTCCGCCCCATCGCCGAAGGGTGGCGCGGATGTCCGAGGCCGCGGCGGATGTCGCCGTGTTCGGCGAGCTGCCGACGTTCCAATAAGAGTTAATGCCGTAGATGTCCGGCGAGATTGTGCGGCGGCCGGCGTTGGCGTCGATGAACAGGGCGGGCCCGGCCTGCTGGGCCGTGGCGGACAGGCAAAGAGCAGCGGCGAGGACAAGGCGCGGCGGCATAGACCCACCATTGTCTCCTACATACTGGAATGAGATGATCAACCAAGTCCGCAGAATCGCCTCGCGGGAGATCCACCAGGGCCGCCTGGTTCGCCTTCGCGAGGACACGGTGATCCTGCCGCAGGGCACCGAGACCACCTACGAGTACGTCGAAATCAAACATGGCTCGAGTACGCTGGCGATGGAGTCCAACGGCGACGTCTATTTGGTCCGCGAGTTCAAGTATGCCGTGGATCGGCTGTCGCTCGAGGTGGTGAGCGGCGGCATCGAGCTTGGCGAGGAGCCGATCGACGCGGCGCGACGCGAGTTGCGGGAGGAGGCGGGGCTGGTCGCCACGGATTGGCTGCCGCTGGGATACGTCGATCCGTTTACGACGATGCTGCGGTGTCCGAACCACCTGTTCATTGCGCGCGGGCTGACTGCGGTGGAGCGCGAACTCGAGGAGGCCGAGCTGGCGATGGAGATCGTGCGGGTTCCGCTGGATGAGGCGGTGCGGATGGTCATGTCGGGGGCGATGACTCACGCCACGAGTTGTGTGCTGGTGATGCGGGCAGCGGAGCTTCTTCGGCGAAGCTAACCCCCAGTGGCGCGCGCGGCGTAACCGAGCTAGGATTCGGAGAGCAGCGTGAAAGGCAGGTCCGGCGATGGCGGATTCCGGCTTTGACTTTGACTACATCGTGATTGGCTCCGGGTTCGGCGGCAGCGTCACGGCGCATCGTTTGACGGAGAAGGGGTACCGCGTCGGGATCATGGAGATGGGCCGGCGTTGGACTCCCGACAACCTCCCCTCCACGAATTGGATCATCTGGAAGTGGATCTGGCGGCCGCGGCTGGCGCTGCGTGGGTTCTTCAATATCGAGCCGTTCAAGCACGTTGTGATTATGCACGGTTGCGCGGTCGGCGGCGGGTCGATCACGTGGGCGAACACCGCGCTTGTGCCGCCAGATTCGGTGTGGGACAGCGGATCGTGGGCCGGGCTTTCCGCGTGGAAGAGCGAAATGCCCGCCCATTACGCGACTGCCAAGCGCATGTTGGGGGTGGTGGAGAATCGGATCCTGGGGCCCGCTGACCGGTTGCTGAAACGCGCCGCAGAGGTGGCTGGAGTCGGGGAGACTTTCTACGGAACCAGTGTGGCGGTGTTCGAAGGTCCCGAGGGAACTCCGGCCGGCACAGTGTTGCCGGATCCGTACTTTGGGGGCGATGGGCCGGAGCGCGCTACGTGCCGGGCCTGCGGCGGCTGCATGATGGGCTGCCGTTACAACGCGAAGAACACACTGGACAAGAACTATTTGTACCTGGCCGAGAAACACGGCGCGAAGCTGTTTGACGAGAGACGCGTGGTGGACGTGGTCCCGATGAACGGCAGGGCGGACGGTTCGGACGGCTATGAGGTGACGACGATCCAGTCGACGGCGTGGCTTTTCCGGCGGCGGCGGACATTTCGCACCAGAGGCGTTGTGTTTTCGGCCTCCGCCCTTGGTTCCATGGACCTGCTGTTCCGTTTGAAACAGAAGGGATCGCTGCCGTTGCTCAGTGACGAGTTGGGTAAGCGGGTGCGGACGAACGCGGAGTCGCTGATCGGTGTGCGAGTGCCTGGATCGCGCGACGATCTGTCAGCGGGCATCGCTATCGGATCGGGCGTATACATCGATGAACACACGCATATCGAGGCCACGCGGTATCAGGCGGGATGCGACGCCATGGGGTTCATGAGCACCCTGCTCACCGGCGGACGTCCAGGGCGCACGCGCATCTTCACGTGGCTGGGAACGCTATGCAAGGGATTGCTGCTGCACCCAATTCGGACCATTCGTTGCCTGCACCCCTTTGGATGGGCGAAGGAGTCGGTCATCCTGCTATGCATGCAGACGCTTGAAGGGCATATCGACATGCGTCTTGGGAGGCCGTGGTTCTGGCCGTTCAGCAAGATGTTGATGAGTTTCGGGACCGGAGTCCCCACGTACATTCCGCAGGCGAACGAATTCGCAGAGAAGATGGCCGCTGTAATGGGCGGCACTCCCATGAGCATGCTGACGGAAGTGCTGTTTAACGTTCCGGGCACCGCACACGTGTTGGGCGGATGCCGGATCGCCGGATCGCGACAGGCCGGCGTGGTGGATGCGCGGAACCGGGTGTTTGGGTATCGGAATATGTATGTCTGCGACGGGTCGGTGATCGCCGCGAACCTTGGCGTGAACCCTAGCTTGACCATCACGGCCCTGACGGAACGCGCGATGAGCTACATTCCTCCGGCGGGCGAGGCGTCCTGGTCCGATGCTGCGGTGGAGACCGGCGTAACCGGCTGACGAGCCAGCGCATCGATTGAACCGTGAGCTTCCATCCGATGACGCGACGCCGTTGGATCCAATTGGCGGGCGGCGTCCCACTGCTGTGCCGCGCACAGGATGCGGTCTTCAAGACGGACGTGAAGGTGGTGAACGTGCTGGCCGCGGTGCGTACGCGCAAGGGGGAGTTTGTTCGCGACCTGGACCGCGACGACTTCACGATCGCCGAGGACGGGCGGGCGCAACAGGTCCGTTACTTTGCGCGCCAGTCCGATCTGCCGCTGACGATTGGACTGTTGATCGACACGAGCATGAGCCAGCAGAAGGTGCTGGGCGCCGAGCGTGGCGCGTCGTTTCGCTTCATCGACCGGGTGTTGCGTGAAGCCACCGACAAGGTGTTCCTCATGCAATTCGACATGGTGGCGCAGGTGAAGCAGGAACTCACATCGTCGCGAAGGCTGCTGGACGATGCATTGGCGTATGTCGATACTCCGGCCATGCGCGACCTGCAATTGCAGCGCGGCGGCGGAACATTGCTTTATGACGCGGTTGTCGAGGCGTCGCGCGACGTGATGGCGAAGCGCACGGGACGAAAGGCGCTGATCGTGATGACAGACGGCGTCGATACCGGAAGCGAATCGTCGTTGTCGAACGCGGTGGACGCGGCCGCGCGCGCAGATACGCTGATTTACTCCATCTACTTCACCGACGCCGGGTATTATGGCGGTTTCGGCGAGGGCGTGAACGGGCGGAAGGTGTTGACACGGATGTCTCAGGATACCGGCGGGGCATTCTTCGAAGTCACCAGGAAGTTGGGTATCGACCAGGTCTTCGAAGTCATCCAGGACGAACTGCGCAGCCAGTACAGTATTGGCTATGTGTCGGACAAGCCGGTGTTGATTTCGGAGTTCCGGAGGATTCAACTGTCGGTTCGGCGTAAGGGCCTGACGGTGCAGGCCCGGGAACGCTACTGGGCGCGGCGTTGAGCTTCAAGGATGATCGCCTGGTTCTCAATATGAGCGGGTGAAGCGGTCTCGACATCGTAGGCGTAGCTGCGCACGCCCGCGGGTATGCGGACGCGTTTTTCCCTCGATGCGCCGTTTTCGGTCCACTGGTGGACGATGTCGACACCGGTGGACGACGGGCCCTTCGCTTCGTACGAGATGCGGAACTGATCGATCGCGAGACCGCGAATTCGGTAGCGAATGTAGAAGCTATTGCCGTTCCGGACCGGGACCGATCGATCGACTTCGGGCCAGTGGAGCACGCGGCCGTCGGCCGCCGGCGTCGCCGGCGTGTATTCCCATATCGTGGCGTACGGGCCTTCGAGAGACCGGCTCCAGGCTATGGACGCCGCGGCGCTCCGGGCAGGTACCGGGCGAATCTTCCGGACCTCGGCAGTGTATTTGTCAGGGGCGAGCCCGGCGCTTAGGTCGAGGAATCGTCCGCCGGCGCGAAGCGACTCCAACTCGTGTCCTGAAACATGAAAGATCAGTTCGCCATCTTCGCGATCGGACGCGCGCCAGTACCCCTGCGAGCCGTCGGACTCGAAAACGACGCTCTCGCACTTCGCGGCCTGTGCGCACGCCTTCGACGGCTCAAGTGGGAGGTCGACGCGGAGGCGCTCCGGCCCGGACGTGTAGAGGATCCGGTTGCGCCCTGCGGTGAGCGCCGGCAATGTGCGGGGATTCAACTGCACAACGGTCGACAAACGCAGACTCCGGATGCTCGATCCGCCCGTGCGGGTGACTCGCAGAAGATAGCCGTATGAGCCGCTAACCGCTGTCCTCTTGCCATGCTCGGACCTGGTGAGAGTGCCCGAATCGGCTCGCCAAGCGCCGCGATAGGGGCCCGGTCGCCTGCCCGCGACGACATAAGTCAGACCGCCGTCGGCCGAGGTCTCCAGTTGTACGGACTCCTCGGCGGAGGTCAACTCCAACTCGAGCGAGAACCCGGCGTCGATGATGACATAAGGGCTGCGCACGGGGATTACCTGGACCCGATCCGAGGTTATCGGGGGCTCGTATTCCAGGCGGCCGGTCGCCCAGCTTCGGTTATCCTTTTGACTCCGAGGGCCATCGCCGGTGCGAATCTGATACTGAGCGATCTCCCGAGGAAATTCGGACCACGAGTCTCCCGTACGTTTGTAGGGTAGGTAATACAAGCCTTCATGTTCTGGTGCGAAATAGCGAATCAGCCGCTCGCCGGGTCGCAGGACGAAATCCATCGAGTGACCCTGGGGTGCGCGTTCCGACGGGAACAACCAGTTGTCCTTTGTCGTCGTGAACAGTTCGGCGAGGTCGCCGATGGCGTCCGCGCGGACGTCGGCTGGATACCAGGGGCGACTGGCGGAGCGCTCGTCCACTTCACGCTTCCCGCGCAACTTGCCGATGATAATCGAGCCGTCCTTTTCGATCTGTTCTACGGAGGCTGCGGAGCCGGTCGCAAGCCGGTTATAGCCCATCATGTCGGAGTCAAAATAGTGATAACCACCGTCATAGTAGACTTCGGCAACAGTGTGCCCGGTCAGAAACCACACTCGGGCGTCGCGAAAGCCCCCAGCCTTCCACACGCTTTCGAGTAATGGGGCAATCTGATAGCACAATCCAAAGCCGTAACTATTCAGCAGTTTCAGAGGATCCAAGACCTCGCCCGCGGGTTCCTCGTAAGCCCAACCCGCGATGTGATACCAAAAGCCTGGCTCCACGAAGCGGCCGTCGGTGAGAAAGAACCGCCAGATCGCCTCCGCACGCTCACGCTCCGAGTGCGCTGAGTACTTCGCGAAGATGCCGTCCGCCAAGCGTGACAGGCTCGACGAGTCAGGCTGCCCTTCCAGTCGGACCGTCGGCGTGTATACTTGCGCCTGCAGGCCGACGGCGAGCGTCAATCCCAGCAGCGCTCGCATCAATCGGCAACCCCGCACCAATGACACACGAAGTCGAGCAGCGTCTGGGTTGCGGCGACAACCGAGTCCAAGTCGACGTATTCGTCGGCGGCGTGGGTGTTGCCGCCGCATGGGCCCCATAGGACTGCGGGCACCCCAAATTCATGGAAGGCGAACATGTCGCAGGGGCCCTCAATGCCGGCCACTGCCGGATCGCGGCCCAGCACGGAACGTGCGCACAGCAATAACTCGTGAACTAAGGGGGCGGAAATCTCAGTGGCCGATCCAGGCAGCCAGCGGATCGGAAATTCGACCTGTGGCTTCGCCGGGAATAGCTCGGGCGCCCGACCTACGGTTGCGTCGAACCACGACGTGAACTCGCGATCCACTTCGTCCTGCGTTTCGCCGGGCATCAACTGCCAGTACAGTTCTACACGGCACTCTTCGGGTGTTGTGATCGGCTCGCGAGTCCCCCATGGAGCCGTGATGATCTTTGTCACCGCCACCGGCACAGGGTCGGACGCGTTGGCGTAAAGCGGATGCGGCCGGCAGTTTGCACGCCGTTGAGCGCGGAACTCGCGGACTGCGTTCAGGAAGTGGGTCACCTGGTCGACGACTCCGGCAGGGAATTGACCCTCAGTCAACACACCGCCCGCCGCCCGGAACGTGATGTGCACGGTTCGGCCGCCGCGTTGGGCGGCGCAGATGCGCAGGAATGAGGGCTCAGTCAGCACCGCGCCATCGGCCAGATAGCCTCGAACCCGGCCCGCAACCGTACCGTTCACGCCACCGAACTCTTCGTCCACGACGGTTTCGAAGATCAGGTCGCCCGCCAACTGGACGCCCAACCGAGACAGTGCTTCGAAGACGAACAACGAGGCGGCGACACCCGCCTTCATGTCGTTAGATCCTCGGCCGTACAGCCGTCCGGCCTCGATGTGACCGCTGAAGGGATCCCGTGTCCATGGCTGAGTGCCTCGCGGGACCGTGTCGACGTGCCCGGAGAGGATGAGCGACCGCCCGCCTCCCGAGCCCTTGCGGCGGGCGGCGACGTTCGGCCTACCCCTGTAATCGCGGCCTGGATGGAACAGACGATGTTGAGTGAGTCCTGACACTTCCGACAATTCGTATACGTCGGGTTCGGAGCCCGCCGCCCTGAGTCGGGTCGCGATCAGTTGCTGGACATCGGATTCCGCTCCGATGGGCGGAGTGTTTTCAGACGAACAACGGACCAACTTCTGGACCAGCGAAAACAACTCGTCGCGATTCGCCGCGACATATCCGGACACCTGCGAGATAGTAGGCATGTTAGTCAACACTTTTGAGACTGCTTAGCTCACGCGGCGCGACGCGAAAGCCACGAGTGAGAAATGCAAGATACAACGTTCCGATGGCTAGCCATACGAAGCCCACCAGTTGCGCCTTGGCGCTGAGGCTGAGCCACACGTAGCCGCAGACGGCCGCGCCAGCAAGCGGGAACACGAGATTTGTCAGGAATTGGACGCCCTGGCGCTCTCGCCGGCGGATATAGAAGTGACGGATGACGCTGAGATTGACCAGTATGAAGCCAACGAAGGCTCCGAAATTCAACAGTTCGACGGCAAGCTGGAAGCGCAGAACAAGCGATCCCACCAACGAGAACGCGCCCATGAGATACACGCTGCGGGAGGGCGTCGAATATCGGGGATCGACATACGCGAAGATTCTGGGGGAAATAACTCCATCCCGGCCCATTCCGAGCAGGAGCCGGGATGCGCCCGCCTGCCCAGTAAGCGCGCTGGCGAGTCCCGCCACCAGCAGAATAAACGTAATGAACCCCATCATCCACGCTCCACCTGCCTTGCGGCCTATGTCCAGGATCACAGTCTCGGATTCCGGATATGTGCGCCAATCGGGCCAAACCAGCGCCGCGACGTAGACAATCGCTACGCAAAACAGCGTCTGTAGGATGCATACCGTGACTGTCGCCATCGATATATCGCGCTCAGGGTGGACGGTATCCTCGGCTAGCGTCGAGATCGCGTCGAAACCGATGTAAGACAGGCTGGCGATTCCAGCCCCTAACATCAAAGGGCGCAATTGGAACGTTCCCGCATCATAGAGAGCGCTGGCGTCGAGCAGGCCAGAGAGGCCGGTCCGCGCCGTCAGCCAGCGAACTCCCACGATGACGAACAGGGCCGCACACGCTGTCATGAGCGCCATCATCACGTTCCCGGCTCGTGCGGTGACTCGAATTCCGCGGATATTCGTCGCAGTGATCGCCACCGTGAAGAGTACCGCCCAGACCGAGTACGGTACGGCGGGCGCGAGCCGGTTCGCTGTCAAGGCCGCATAGATGACGCTCAGAAGCGGAATCAGGAAATAGTCGAGAATCATCGCCCAACCGGCTAAGAAACCGATGTGCGGATCCAGGGCGCGTTGAGCGTAGGTGTAGGTGGACCCGGCGGATGGGAAGGCCGACGACATCTTGCCATAACTGGCGGCGGTGAATAACATCGCAACCATCGCAACCATGTAGCTTAGGGCGGCGTGGCCGAATGACGTCTGCTGTACGATGCCGTAAACCGGAAACGGAGCGGTCGGCGTCAGAATCACCAGTCCGTAGAGAATCAGGTCGCGGCGAGTCAGGATGCGACGTAGTGTGGGTGAGGGAGTCGCCATGTTACTCACCGGGTATCCCACCGACTACGGGATGATCGCCCATGTCAAGCCAGTTGAAGGTGCGATCGTCTGTCGCAACGTGGTGTTGGGTCGCCAATAGGTTTCGTTGTGCGCGAACGGTCTCCACCCATGCGCCGAATGGGAGTTGCAGCTCCCGCTCGATCATGTAGCTGAGATCGATGGTGCGGTCGCCCACATGATCTTTCACGTCGTCGAGGTCATGTAGGAATCGTCGGCCGCCGGCTTCGGCGACGCGGGGGAACCAACTCTTCTCATATGTCGCTACGGCGTCGCGATACGCCGTATTCCGCTGTTGACGAATCTGGCGGGCCAGTTCCAGCGCTCTGTCCAACTGACCGATGGCCTCCTTGGGTTCGCGCGCTTCATGCTCGAGCAGCGAGCAGATGCGGCCGATGTCAAGCAGCATTTCGAGGTTCTGACGGTAGATTCGTGCGACCGCCAAATAGACTTCCAGGTTGTAGCGATTTCGGTCGGTGCGGCGGATGTTCTCCTCAAGCAAGCCTAGCAACTCGTCGTTCTCCGCCAGAAATTCCGCAGCCAGTTGCAGGCGGCGTTCGTTCGATTTCAGCCATTCAGCGGCGCCTCCGGCCTGGGGCAGGTTCAGCGTCTGGTCCTGCACCGCCTTGCGCGGAACGAAGACGCCGGCCGAGTTTCCGAAGAGCGGTTTTCGAGGGGATGGTCCCCATTCCCAGCTGTCGAGCCAGAAATGAGACTGTTGGCTCATGAGTTGATAGAGCCGGTCCATCCGCGTGACCGAGTCACCATAGAAGACGCGATAAAACGCGGCGGCCGCTTCGTCGATTGAAACGGACCCTGGCGACCATCCGGCCGCGGCGATGGTCGCGTAACCCAGCCAGAAGGTTTCCGGGTGGAGCCCCATATCTCCCCATCCCGCGACCACGGACCCAATGAGGTCCGCATGCGCGCGGGAGGGGCTATACGAAATGGTCCGATAGGCATCTCGCAGGCGGTCCACCTGCGATGCGACCGGGTGGAGGCGGCGTGAGTTTGGCAGAGTGAAGTAATCCGGGAAGAAGCGGGCTTCACCCCCTTGCGTGGATGTATAGATCATTTGACGAATCCCGTGCTTGCGATAGAGCGGGTCGTAGTCGGGTCCGTAGATCTCTCCGTTCACCAGGTGGCGAGGCAACAGGGCAATGTCAGCGGGTTTGAGGGGATACTCGCCCCAGAAGACGACGGTTCTTCCGGCGTCGTGTAGAGGGTTTGCGATTTCGCCGATGAACTTGGCGAGTAATTGCCCTGGGCTGTAAGCGGTCTCTCTGCACTGCGGGTTGTCGGCTAATCCTATGTAATAGGGCTCGTCGGTCGACAGATAGATGAACCTTCCACCGCGATTCGCGTCGATCAGTTCTCGAAACATTCCGCCCAGGAATCGAACCGCCTCGGGATTTGTCGCGCACAATTCATAGTTACTGTCTGGAAACGATCGATACTTGGCGTATTCGGGGTGTTTGAGGATGAACGCGATATGCGCCGGACCGTCCAGGTAAGGAATCACCTGGACGTGATAACGCCTGCCGTAGTCAGTCAGTTCTTGGAATTCCGCCGGAGTTAGGGCGTGGGGCTCGACGAGGGCCGGCGCGCTAGCGAATTGGAAGTGCCCTTCCAACTTGATCGCGAATCCGCTGATCTTGAAGCGTGCGGCCTGACGCACGGCGCGCTTCAGTTCAGGCAGGCGCTCCAGGTGGTGAGCGTCGTCCCAGTAAATGTGCCGTTCGGGCAGGTCGGGCCAGTCGGTGATGCGGCCGCGTGGAGCGAGCCAAGTTCCATTATTAGGGCGAAGTAGCTGGATCAACGTCTCCGCGGCGTAGTGTAACGCCAGGCTCGAGTTCGCGATCAACGAGATTCGTCCCTGCGCGATTTCGATCCGGTAGCATTGCGCTGAGACAGCCGCGGCGTCGCGGGAAGTCGCCTTGCCTGGGACTACCGCGCCGGGTCGAATCGTCAATTCGATACGCGAGTCAGCCTCGGAGGACGGCGGTCCCAGACGGTCGGTCAGAGTTTCGACAGCGACGTCGATACCTTCGACGCTCGGCGACGCAACTAGAGACCAGCGCGGTCCGAACCGCACATCCGCCCCTTCAAGATCGACGATTCGTGGATTCGGAACAACGCCGTATCCGTGCGCTCCAAGGATCGACAACGTGTCTGCCCGTGCGGCGAGACTCAGCAAAATCATGATGCCGAGTCCAGCCGTCCGAAGGTATCCTGTTTCAGGAATGAATCTGCTTATTCGCATCGCGGTCATCGCATTACTAACTAACCTCGTCACGGCGGCGGAGTTGATCCTGCCGGCGGTCGTCGAACGCGAGGGGCCTGTCATCGCCACGTTCCGGACCGGGCCGCAGGCGATTGGAACGGGTGCGTTGGAGATCAGATGGACGGACATACTCGGACGCGTTGTGGAGGAACGGCGGATTCCCGTGCGCATGACCGATGAAAGCGAGATTCGGTTCACGTTGGACATGCGTCGTGCGGTCGCCATGGTCAACACTGTAACCGCCCATCTCACCCTGGAGGAACTGCCGCGCAAGGGAGCGCCGGCGCATCGCGATGAAACCGCCTCCGTTGGCTTCATCGCAAAGCCGGCCGATCGAAAGTGGCTCGACTACGCCATCATCATGTGGCAGTCGCACAGTGCGGAACGCATGGCCACGCTTCGTACGCTCGGCGTCACAGGGGGGCAGCACCTGGGCAGGTCCATCGAGCCCCCCGCGTCCCTGCTGAAGAACAACATGCGCTGGTACGCCGAGAACATCGCCACTGACTTCTACGCCGAGTATCATCGCTACCGGCCGGACCGCATACAGGAATGGTCGTTCCTGCAAGCGAAGGCCGCTCATCGGAAGGACCCGCAAAGCAAAGAGCCTTTCAAGCGCCGGCCCAGTCTGTCGAACCCGGAGTGGCTGCGCGCCGTGCACGATCGTCTTGTCGCTTCGGCCAGGCGATTTTCCCCCTATCGGCCGTTGTTCTACGATCTTGCCGACGAGTCCGGCATTGCGAATCTCGCGGCGTTCTGGGACTTCGACTTTTCCGATGAATCGTTGGCTGAGATGAGATCGTGGCTCAAGGACCGCTATGGCTCGCTGGCGTCTTTGAACACTCAGTGGGGCAGTGCATTCGCTTCTTGGGACGATGTTACTCCGGACTCGACCGATGAGGCGATGAAGCGCTCCGACGGGAATTACTCGTCGTGGTCCGACCACAAGGAATGGATGGATGTATCGTTTTCGCGAGCGCTCCGGATGGGTGTGGAGGCGGTTCAGTCCGTGGATCCCGGTGCTTATGTCGCCATCGCCGGCGGCCAGATGCCGGGCTGGGGCGGCTACGACTACTGGCGGCTCAGCCAGACGCTCACCGCCATTGAACCCTACGACATAGGAAACAACATTGAGATGCTGCGATCCTTCGCGCCGCGGCTGCCGTTCGTCACCACCGCCTTCGCGCGTGGACCGTGGGAGGAGCACCGCATCTGGTATGAACTGTTGCATGGAGCGCGCGGCAACATCATCTGGGATGAGAACTTCGAGATGGCGCCCGAAGGCGGCAAGCCAGGTCCGAGAGGATTGGAGACTGCTCCGTATTATCGTGAAATCCGGTCCGGGCTGGGGGCTTTGCTGATACAATCCACACGCCTCTCCGACGCCGTGGCGATTCACTATTCGCAGCCCAGTATGCGAGTGGAGTGGATGCTCGCGCAGCGTCCGAAAGGCGTTCTCTGGGAGAACCGCAATTCCGCCACTGAGCGCATGGACAGCGAGTTTCTCCGCTTGCGCGAATCCTACTGCAAGCTGGTGGAAGATCTCGGGCTGCAGTATCGGTTCGTTTCGTACGCGCAGGTGGAGGACGGCGAACTGGCGCGACGCGGGTATCGGGTTCTGATTCTGCCGCGTTCGACTGCACTGTCCGAGGCGGAGGCTCGCGAAATGCGCCGATTTGTCGAGCAGGGCGGTGTGATCATCACCGATGGCGAGCCTGGGGTGTTCGATGAACATGGACGGCGGCTCGACGCTTCTCGTCTGGCGGGCGTTCCGATGACCCGCTGGAGTGTGCTCCCTTACTATCAGGACCGATTGCGCGGCGCCGAATCCGCCAGGCGCGATGAAGCGGTGAGGCTGTTTGATCAGTCCGGCGTGCGTCCGCCGTTCATGGTGCTGGACGAGGTCGGGCGACGGGCGGCCGGCGTGGAGACGCATACGTTTCGCAATGGCGCGTCGTGGATCGTCGCCCTTCTTGGGAATCCGGAGATGCGCGTGGACGAACTCGGTCCGCCCGATTTCAAATCGAACGCCAGGTTCGAGAAACCGCGAAAGCTCCGTCTTGTGCTTCCCTCCGAACTCCACGTGCACAACATCCGTTCGGGAAATGCGATGGGCCGGTTGAAGGAGATCGGCGTGACCCTTGAACCGTATGCTCCGGCGATGTTCGCCCTGACAGCGGAGCCGCCCGCCGAGGCTCACATGCGCGCGCCGCGCGCCGCTGCTCGTGGTGAGTTGGTGCGCGTCGCGGCCGACTATGGCGGGTCTGCCGGCGGCATCGCTCATTTCGAAGTGACCGATCCGAACGGCGCGGTCCACCTGGACTACACCGGGAGCGCGCCGATCAGTGACGGCGTCGCGGAGCGCCTGATCCCGTTCGCCGTAAACGATCCCGCAGGTGCGTGGACCGTTCGTGTCCGCGACGTGCTGACCGGGCGTCGATTGCAGGCGGTTGTTGAACTTCGCTGAGATCACGTCGTCTCGAATTTGGGCCTTGGGAGCATGTCGACAGTACGGCATGCGCCCCGATCAGGCAAATTGGGCCGCCGGCCTTCCTCGGACGCCCGCGGTGCGCTCCCGGCCGTTGAACAGTTTCGCGATGCGCTCGTAGGCGAGCGCTCGCGCTGCCGAGAGCGTTCCTAGCAGCACGGCGTCCGCGGATATCTTCGACACCTCGATTCGCGTTTGCCATGGAACCGCTCTGGCGACAACATCGCGCACCTCAGCGACGACCTGCGCCAGTAGTTCGCCCTGCAGGACGACGATCGATGGATCATACACGCAGATCAGGTTGCCGATGGCCGCGCCGACATGTAGGACGACCTTGTCGAACAGCTTGCGGCTTGCGTCATGCGATTGCCGCGCGAGATCCATGAATTCGACGGCCGACGCCTGTCCCTCCGGGGCCTCGGCCAGAATCCGGTCCGCCGCCACCATGGATTCCAGATATCCGCGGACGCTCCACTCCTCGGACACGCGAGCGAGGTCGAGGTTCATGTGGGCAATCTCGCCCGCTGCCCAATGACGTCCATGAATCAACCGGCCGCGCACCACCACGCCCGAGCCGATACCAGAATCGAGCCGTACGACAATAGCGTCGGTCATGCCTTTGGCGACTCCGAAGTAGAGTTCGCCCAGCGTCGCCATCTTCACGTTGTTGTCGACCAACACGGGTATGTTGAACTGGACCTCTAGCCGTTCACGGATGGCAACCTGACTCCAGTTGAAGAGATTTCCTGCGTCGATGGTGATGCCGCGCCGAACATCCACTCGTCCGGGACTGGCGACACTGATTACTTTCTGGGCGCCGGTGAATCGCTCGCGCTCGATCAACTCGCCCAGGTCTCTACACACCCGGTCGAGAATCGAGTCCGCTCTGCGATCGCCTTCGGTCGGCCGGATCTGTTTGTCCAGGATCTTGCCTTCGAGGTCCGCGACCGCGATCCGGATCTCCTCCGAGTCGATCTCGACGGCGAACAGTCGACCCGCATCGGCGTTGAAGCGGATCATGGTCGGCTTCTTGCCGCCCTTTGCGCCCGATTCACCCTGGCCGAGTTCAACGACCCAGCCCTGTTGGACCAGCGTCTCCACCTGGCTTGAGACGGTCGGCTTGCTCAGCCGGCTGAGTTTCGCGAGTCCAGCCCGCGAAACGGGCCCGTGTTCGGCGATCAGGTTCAGCAATTCGATGCCGTTCAGGCTCCGCATGAGCGGCGCTTTCATCCGCTGGCCGATCAAGTGGTCATGTGGGAGTCGCATGGGATGCTCGCTTCCTCACATCACGAAACAACCGCCGGGGGCGTGGGGCCCGCATGAGCGAGCCCCTATCGCGGCCGACGATTAGAACTCCAGCCTGCCCTGGAACTGGACCACGCGAGGCGTGCCGACGCCGGCGTTGATGACGCCGGAGTTGTTGGGCTGTCCAAAGTTCTTGTGGTTGAGAAGGTTGAAGATCTGCGCTTCCAGCCGCAGTTTCAGCCGTTCGGTGATGGCGGTGTTCTTGAAGAACGATGCATCAATATTATAGAACCCCGGCCCGGTCATGTAATTGCGCGGGACGTTGTTCAGATAGTCGTTCTCCAGGGAGTTGGCGCGACGGATGTACGTCTCGCCGGCGTACGTGGCGCCCAGGTCGGCCCGGCTGATGCTCGCGTCAAACCACCGAGCGGCCTGCCGCTGGTCGGCGGGCAGGATTCCGTTCTTGCCGGGAGCGAGGATCAGGTTCGAACCTCGCGTGCTGTAGTTCGGGGCGAAGTACAGACCGCTCCGCCAATAGTAGAATCCCGATGCGTTCCAGCCGCCGATGAGGACGTTGGTCAGCCGGTTGGCCGAGGACCCATACTTCTTGCCGCGCCCGAAGGGTAATTCATAAGTGGTGTTGAAGCTGATGTTATGAGTTGGAAGTCCGCTATCATTGGCGTAGATCGCACGAAGGCGGACATCGTCCGACGCGTTTCGAGTCAGGCCGCCGGGCAACATCTCGAGGTTGCCGAACGAGTTATTGGCGCCCTCGGATGTGGCAAGCGTCTTCTGGTACGTGTAGAAGCCCTGTAGGACGAAGCCGTTCGCGTAGTTGCGCTTCACCTCTGTCTGGAGCTGGTTTGAGTTCGAGTAACCGATCCAGCGTAGAAGGTCCATACTGCTGGTGGTCGACGTCGCGAAGTCGGCATAGGCGCGACGCTGCGCTGCGGTTGCTCCCGAGGCCGCCCACAGGCGTGGAACCGGGACATTGATCGGATCATAGTTCGGCAGATTCGATCCGTGAGTTCCGACATAGGAGACACGGGCGCCCAGTTTCCAAGGCAGCTCGTGCTCCACTGTGAAGTTCCACTCCTGGGCGGTCTGGGTCTTGAAGTTCGGATCCCAGGGCAGAATGTTCCAACCGCCGCCCTTGGAAATGGACAAGGCGTCCGGCGTGATGAAGTTCTTGCCCAGCGTCCGGGCATTCGGTGACTGGTTGGCGTAATCCGATCCACCCACCGGGAAGACCAGTTCCGCCGCAAACCCATCGTTATCGTCCACGTTGCTTACAAAGCTGTAGCTGAACGGCGGGTTCTTACGAGTGTTCTGATGGTAGGAGACGAGCGGCATCACCCAGTAGTAGATTCCATAGCCGCCCCGGAGCACCGTCTTCGGCGCGATTTGATAGGCGGCGCCGATTCTCGGAGCCCAGTTGTTCTTCGGCATCGCCCACAGCGAATCCGGGAAGCCCGCCTGCGCGGCGGACTCGAACTTCAATCCGGAAGATGTGTACGCGCTCACAACCGCCTGCGGGAAACCCTGGCTGGTGATGGAGCCCGAACCCGGGTAAACCACGACAGGTCCGCCGGCCGCCTTGAAGTCCAATGTGGTGGTCTGATTCCGCTTGTCCCGGAATGGCGTCCAGTATTCGTAGCGAATGCCCAGGTTCAGGGTCAGACGCCGGCCCACTTTCCAGTTATCCTGCACGAACCCCGACCAGTCGCTCTGGCGGGTGTAGAACCTTGGGTACTGATTCAATCCGACGAAGTCGACGTAACCGAGCAGCATGTCGGCCAGGCCCGCGCCCGTATTTGTCAGTTGCTGATTGTAAGTCCCGGTCTTTGCCGCCGCGGGATCCATCAAGGCGGTGAACCCGCCGGAGAAGTTATAGTCTCCGCCCGGCTGGCCTGTTTCGAAGGTGTTGATGTTGTTGCGCTGGTAGAAAAATCCGAACTTGACTTCGTGCCGGCCGTGGTTCCAGGAAAGCGTATCGGCGGCGGTCATGGTAAGTCCGGGGGCGTCCTGCGGATTATCGCGATCGATACCGTCGAAGTAGCCGGAGGGTGTCCAGCCGTCGCCGAAATAGACCCCCGGCCAAGCCACGGTGCCCGGGTAGGTCGGGATGCCGAGGGTGTCGGTGATGGCGGGGGTAATCTGGTGCGGCCCGCGATAGGCGTGGAAGCGCTGTACTCCGCCGCGCACCTCGTTGAATAGCGTGGGGCGGATGAGTTGCGTGTACGATATAGCCGCGTTGTGCCCTCCGTACAGGCGATCGTTCGGATTCAGGAAATACCGCGGGGCGAATTGGACCTGATCGGTGTAGGTGTAGCGGCCAGATAGGCGATTTGCTCCCAGTAACTGGTCAACCTTGGCGGTCACCAACGTGCGGTCATCCATCAAACGAGCCGCGGGGTTCTGGTAGTTCTGCCCATCGTAATAGGCGGTGTTCAGGTTCGGGTCGGGCAGGTAGCTGGCGATCTTCTTGCCGGCCGCGTTGATCCGATCGGTAGGCAGCTTGTTGCCGGCAAACTGAGTGCGCACGTAGGACTTGGTGGTGGGGTCGTACCGTGTCGACAGCGGATCGTAGACCTTGATCAGGTTGCCCGAATCGTCGGTGTACGTCGAGAAGTCACCCGATTTCCAGGCCGGCAACGGCACAATGTAGCTTTCTGACGCCGCCGACCGCTGGCGAATGCCCTCCGCGTCCACGAAGAAGAAGGTCTTGTTCGTTCCCTTGTAGATCTTCGGGATCCAAACCGGTCCGGAGAAGTTGCCTCCAAACTCGTTCCGCGTCAGAAAATTCACCGTCTGCTGGTGGAACGACTTAGCCGAGTAGGCGGAGTTCTGGTTCAACTCGAATAGCTGACCGTGAAACTCATTGGATCCGCCCTTGGTTACCACTTCCACCATTCCCGGCCGGCTGTACTCGGCGTTGGCGTTCGCCGTGCTCACCTTGAGTTCCTGAATGGTGGGCAGCGCCTGCGGCAGCCGCTGCAGTTCGTTGGTGTAGCGTTCGGAGGCGGTCATGCCATCCACCAGGTAGTCGATGGAGCCACCCGGGATTCCATTAACTCGCGTGAAACCCTGGCCCTGACCGGCAAAACTGTTGGCGACCACGCCCGGCGTGAAATTCAGGATGCTGAGGAAGTTTCGAGTCTGCATGGGCAGGCTCTCGATTCGCGCCACTTCCTTTATGTCCGCGAGCGCTGACGTCTCGGGGTTAATGACCGGGGTCACATCCGAGATCACCTGGACCGCGGTTTTGACGCTTGCCGGCGTCATCGTGATATCGATAACCGCTTCCTGCGCGACGCGAAGCGTCAGCTTCGCGGCCCAGTCGGTGAATCCGGCCGACGTCGCCGCGACGTCATATTCCCCAGGAGGCAGGGCCGGGAACGCGTAAGTCCCCTGCTGCGCAGTCGTGATTTCGCGACGCTCGCCCGTGCCTGCGTTGGTGACGACTATTTTGGCCTGAGTCAGCACACCGCCGCTTGAGTCGGTTACGGTTCCCTTAATCGTGGAGTTTGATAGCTGGCCGTATGCGGGGGCCAGCAGAAGAGCGAATACAGTCAAAGCGAGCAATATTCGAACGGTTTTCATGAGTTCCCCTCATTCGCTGGAACTGTGATGCCGGGCCTTCCAGGTCCACGCATACAGATGATGTTTGTGGAATTGAAAAGCCTGGTACAGCGACTCCCTCCCGTAACGGACATCCGGGGTGAAATGGAAACTCCACGACTCACAGTCGAGAACGACCGGGATCTCGGCTGAGTCGGGAACTTTCTGAGAAAGCGCGATGAGACTCGTGCGATTCTGAGCGCCGGTCCATTCGCGTTGTTTCTCCTCCTGTATGTCGGCGATTTCTTCAAGCCAGGGCGAGTCGGCGTACACCTTCGCCCGGCGCCAATTGTTCTTGTCGAAAGGATCGAGCCCCTGGGGAACCCGCACCCACACGGTGGCGTGTTCGCCGGGCTCCAGCATTCCATTGCCGTTCCCTTCGCCTTCCTTGACCGTCTGCGTCACCGCCGCCCCGCCGCCCTGGTTGCCCTTCTGGCGGAACACCGAAAACGTCCGCGAGCGTCCGTCGAGGACCGCCACTTCGGTTGGCGCGGGCAGCGGATCAGGCGCGATCAGAACATCGATGACTTCATTTCGCTCCAGGTACCCGTCATAGATCAGCTTCAGATTGATGCGCGCATGGGCCCAGTCGCCGGCCGTCGCCGTGAAGCGCGCCTGAATCGGCGTCGGCGGCGTAACCTGGGCGCCGGGGCCGATGTCGCGCCACTCCGCCTTTGCCTGGAGGATCTCCACGGTCGGATACTCGCTGGAGGCTTCCGCCCGCACGCTTTGCGGAACCCCGCGCGGATTGTAGACACGAATCGGGAGGGCAGCCGTCAGTCCGGGACGGACGCGCAGGACATCCCGCGTCGTGGTCGGCAGCAGAACGGGTTGCTGGGCTCCCGTTCCGGGCCCAAGGAAACTGAGTTCGTGACCCGAGCAGTCCACCGCCACGGCGATGCGTCCATCCGCGCCCGCCGTCACCCTGGACGGGGCGCCGTTGTCGATCAGCCTGTACTCGGCGCCGGGATGATACAGGGCCGCCGTCGTCAGGCGAATGGCTGAGCACTGGGCGGGCGGGCCGTCCGGGGCCCAACGTCGCGTCGAGATCCGCAGCCCGCCCTGCGTTACGCGATTCAACGAAACGAACCCAGCGTCCCGAAGGTCGGTCTGGACGCTGACGCCGTGAACCTCAAAGTGGCGATGCGCGCTTGAATAGCTCCATTCGGCGGGTGTCGTGTCGAGCGCCGGATTCGCGAACGCGCGCAGGTGGAAGTCGAAGGTTTCCTCGATCGAAGTGGCCCAGTGGCGGTGGTATTCGTCCTGCCGAAATTCGAACTCCACCGCGGCGTCACGCGCATACGCCTCGCGCGTTTCCTCGTGATATTGGCTGATGTAATCGCCGCTTGCGCGGACCAGCCGAACGCTGGACTGGCGATGGTTCGCCACGTGATCCTTCGCCCTCCACAGCGAGCGGCGGCCCTTCTCGCCGACGTAGAATTCGGGGCCGGGATTGAAAGCGGAGGCGCTCGCGATCAGGTCGGGGTATCGCGCGCTCAGGTACAGGCTCATGAAACCGCCCATGCTGAGGCCGGAGGTTGCGCGATAGCGGCGCGTGGAGAGCGTCCGGTAGGTTGAATCGATGTGGCGCGCCAGTTCGAGGAAATACTCGCCGTAGTCGTAATCGCCGCCGTCACGGCGAACATCGTAGGGAGTCCCGCCGTAAAAGCCGGTATAGTCGCGTGCGACATAGCCGTCGGCGGCCACGACGATCACCTCGGCGCGTTTCACGAACCGGGCGATCTTCGGAACCGTGTCCAGGCCGTTGTCGTACTTCTCGAGCGTGTAGCGGTCGCTATGGCCGTGGAAGTAGTAGATCACCGGGTAACGGCGGGAACCCTGTTCGTAGCCGGCGGGCAGGAACACGCGGTAGGATCGCTTCTCCCCGAACACGCGGGAGTCGTGGGAACCGTCGAGGTACGGGGTCTGCGCGACCGACGCTCCAGCCGCCGCCAGTATGCAAATCCACCGACAAACCATCGCCGATAGGCCTCCGCCGCACCAAAGGAAGAAAGTTGTTGAATAGACCCTGAAGAGCCGTCCGGCGGCGCCACGGAGGCCGCCGGAGAAGTAGTTAGTTAACTTTCTTAACTTTTATACGACAGCTTCATTTGGCTGTCAACGGATTTTAAAAAGGCCTTACCGGGCGGGGGTGTCGCCCCTCTGTTCGAGCCACGCGGGGAGGAAGTCCGGCTCGGCTTCCAGCGCGCGCTTCAGTAGTTCGACGGTTTCCGACTTGCGGCCATCTCCAGCCCGCACCAGGGCCAGCAGGTATCGCGCCCGCGCCCGGTAGCCGGCGTTACGCGCGTCGAGTTCGCTCAACGCGAACGACTCGAAGCGCTTCTTCAGCGCCCCGGCGCGATCCGATTGTCCCAAGCGTTCGAACGCCCGGACCGCGAAGTAGTTCTCGGCGCTCCAACTGTCTCGATCGCCGGACAACCGCTCGACGCCGGAGACGGCGCTCTCGAAAGCGCGTCGGGCCTCATCGCGGCGGCCCATCGCGTCCAGGACGACGCCCCGATAGTAGTCCTGGCGCGGCGTTGTCTGGCCCGCGAAGTCGTCGACCCCCAGAGACTCCGGAGGTTTCGTCGAACTCTCGATCAGCCGCAGCGCCTCGGCGTTGTCGCCCCGACGAAACGCCACACCCGCCAGGCCGTACTGCATCAGGCGGTACTTGTCGCGCAGACCGTAGCTACGATGTCTGGGCGCGAAACGGTGATCGCGGATGATGGCGCCGGCCTTGTCGTACTCGCCCTGAATCAGGTCGACGGTCAGCACCGCTTCCGTAAGATCGTCGTCGCCGGGCGAAGCGGCCAGCGCCTTTTCGATCACGGTGCGTTGCTTGTCGAAGAACCCGGCGCGAGCGTACAGACGGCTCAGATCGTCCCGCGTTCGCACATGCGACGGCTTCAACTCCACGGCGCGCTCGAGTTGCGCCGCAGCCTGCTCCACCGGCCTGCCCTGTTCGGCGTACGCAAGGCCGAGGGCGCGGCGGACGGAGAAATTGTCGGGCGCAAGCGCGAGCGCACGCTCCCAATCCGCTATCGCCTCCGCGGGACGATTGTGGAAATACCGCAGGCAGCCCCGAGCGTAACGCGCCACGGCGTCGTTGGGATCGACCTCCAGAGCCTGGTCGAGCGGCGCGAAACTCTCTTCGCGATAAGGGAAGCGGTCAATGTGCGCGGCCGCCTCTCGAGCCTTCGCGCGCGACCCTGCACCGCCATCCGGGGCTCCGGCCTGGCGTTCGCAGAAGGCGAGCGTATACCAGAACTCGGGGGGCGTTCCATATGGGTCGGCGTTGTTCGCTTGCGTCAGCTTGAGAATGCGAACCGCATCGTTCCACCGCCCGAAGTTGCGATACGCGATCGTCGCCGCCATCGCCTCCTGGCTCTGCCCTCCCAACAAGCGGACCAGGCTGCCCTGCGCCGCGGCGTCTCCGCCGAGCAACCATCGCTCCGCGCGCGCCGGCCGGCTGGTGGGGTCGACGGCCTCCCAAGCTTCGATGGCTCGCAAGGCCGAGGGCCGGTCCCCGAGTTCGCGCAACGCGATCGCCAGACCGTGCCGCGCCAGCAGATCGCCCGAGTTTGCGCCCAGCGCCGATTCGAAGTGCGCGGCCGCTTCGCGGTACTGATGACGCAGCATCGTCAGCCGGCCCAGATGATACTCGCGATCGGCGAAGTGGGCGCTGTCGCGTCCAATGAAGTACAGGTTCCGTTCCCCCTCTTCCTCGCGCCCGGCCGCAAACTGTGCGACCGCCAGGTGATAGTAGGCGTCGGCGGAATAGGGATCGCGATCGAGGACCTTTTCGAATCGGGGGATTGCGTCCTTCGGCCTGCCGGCTCGCAGATCGTCGATGCCGAGCAGCAGATGCGCGCGCGAGTAGCCAGGGTCGACGCGAAGCGCGTTCTCAAGTAGCTTTCGCGCACCTCCGGGATCGAGCTCCTTGAACTTGAACTCGGCCGCCACGGCCAGTTCTTCAACGGTCATCTCGCTCGTCGGCTTGGCCGGCTTCTCCAGCGGACGGGTAAACGGCGTGTATTCCTTACGCCCTGGGTTGCCCTCCGGCGTACGATAGCTCAACAGGACCAGGCCGTCCTTGCCGGTCACAGTGACGGAGACGCCCTTGGCGGCCTCCGCCGGAAGTTCCGAAGTGAACGGAACACCGGCCTGCAGGTCCACGGTTCGCTGCAGGCGCACAGAACCGAAGCTGATGGCCAGCCGCGCCGACGGGATTGTGCGGGTCGCCATCAAAATCGCGCGCCCGGACTCGATGTTCAGCGCGAGGTCGCGCGTCATCGTCGTCAGGCCGTTGGTTCCAGCCACGGGAATCCACCACTCGGTCCAGCGCTCGGTCTTATGCGGCGCCACCCACTCGTAATGCCCGTCCCAAACGTAGCGGCCGCTTTGCAGTTCGACGTACGGGCCTGCGTTGTCGGTGTAGCCGCGTTCGTGGTTCTTCGCGCCTTCGCCGTAGCCGAATGTCCACATTTTCATGCCCTGCACGATGCGGCGGTCGCCGTAGCGGAACACGCCGTAATCGTGGTCGAACTGATATGCGCCCTGGAAGTTGTCGTAGATATCGATGCCAAACACGCCCAGCATGTGCTGATTGTTGCGGTCCCAACTCAGATCGACTCCGTTGTAGACCGGCCAATCGGCGATGTCGGCGGTGGTGTGCCCCACCGTTCGCGTCATCGGATAGATGAAGCGCGTCTTCGGCGTCGCGGGAACCGCGGTGTTGATCCACAGCATCTGCGGCATGCGGACGTCGCGAGCGTTGTAACACGACACGCCGATTTCGAGCGCGGCCAACCCCGGATGCAGCGTCGCCGTCAGGTTCACCTTCATTCCGTACACCGGATCGATCTCGCCGAGCGCCAGCGTTACGGAGCCGTCGGTGTTTCGCACCATCTGATTCGCCCAGAACGGCTCTCCGTAAAGCGTCAGCATGTGCATGTCGTGCGGACCGGTGAGCTCCAGCCCGGATTGCGGCCAACTCGAGCGCGGATTGTAGGGCGCGGGTTTGATCACATCGTTGCGATACAGCATCTCGCGCCGCCGCAGTTTGTCGTAGACCGAAAACACGCGCCCGCCGAATTCGGGAATGTAGGTAAGCTTGAGATATTCGTTCTCTACAAAGAGGGCGCGATACGTTCTCGCTTTGGGTCCCCCGGCCTTGAACGGCATGACGAAGGTGGTGAACGGGTACTGCCCGCTCACGGTGGAGGCGCCGAACAGCGGCGGCTCCGTCTCTCTCGCGCTGTGCTCGTAAGTCGGTATGGAGATGGTTCCTTCCGACGTCCGAACGGGCTCAGCCGCGTACAATGCAACCGCGAGCGCCAGGCCCGCCAATAACTTCCTCATTTCACGTTCTCCCGCGGATCCGGCTTCGTCTGGCTGACCACCTCCACCAATCCGACAATATCTCCCAGGCTGTCGTAAACCGGCGCGAGCACGGAGATCATCCCCGGCTTCTTCCGTACGGTCATGCGTTGACCGTTCGTGAGCACCGCCTTCATCTCGGGGGGCATTTCCTGATTCAACGCGCCCCAGGGCCAGAACTGGCTCATCTCATGCACGTTCCGGATCACCACTTGTATCCGTCCCGGATCGCTGGCGAGCGGCATCCACAGGTTCACGTCGCAAGCCGAATCGCACAGCTTCGCCAACCGCATCAGCGTCTTCTTTGTGCGAATGAACGCCTCGTCGTCGACGTCGTAGTTGTCGGCGTTGCGCCACGGATCGCGCGGATCTTTCATGGTGGCGAAGCTCTTTGAGCGAGCCGTCTCAATGCGCAGGCACACGTCGCCATCCACCATTACCGACGCTGTTCGCGCCGTCTGTTCCAGCGGCCCAGGGCCTTGCGCCGCGGCGAGCCACGAAGTTAACGCGAGAATCCAACGCGCGGACATCAGTGTGCCTCCCCCGCCAGACGCATTGCGTACTCGCGCACCCGCTTCCAGGCATCGGCATCAATGTTGGCGAACTTCGGTGAGCGGACCTCGGCGTCGTCGATGGTCGCATTCGACCAGTCGTCCGGATCCGTGTCGGCGATCGCGGGACGCGCCGTCCACCACTCATCCGGAATCGTGCCATTGAACCGGCGCGCCGCCTCTTCGCGGGATCCGAGCGCCTTTAAGACCGCGAGGTCCTGTAGCGCGTTCCGCTCGGCTTTCAGACGAATGGAGGCCAGCGGGCCACGTACGCCGAAGCGGTCGCCCGGATATACCAGCGTCTCGCCGCCGCCATTCGATTGGAACCACGGGTCCGGCCCGGGATCCACCGTTTGCCAGCGCACGAACCCGTCGACGCCCATCTGCCAGGTTCGCAGCGGATCGGTGGCCATGTGCGACAGCGGTTCGCTGACAGGCGGCGTCCCGCCATAGATCCAGACGATGTCGCCGCGCTGCTTCAGAGCGGGCAGAGCCTCGCGATACCAGGAGAACATTCCGCCGCCACACACCCAAAAATTCACTACGCCGGCCAGTTCGCGGAACTGGCGCTCCATGGTCCAACTGACGTCGGCGCGGAACACGAACTTCACCGGCGATCCGGCGGGCACGGCCGCGCGCATCAAGCGGGCGTATTCCTTCATGTAGGCGTAATCGCGGGCAAAGCGCGCCTCGTCGCCGTCCCACGGGAATCCCTTGTATCGCTTCTTGTGATTGAAAAACAATTCGAGCCGCGTTTGTGTCCAGCCCTTCTCCCGGAAATGGCCCTCCATGGCGGACATCACGTTCACGAACTCGCGCTCGTACCCCGCCTCGCCCCACCACAGGAACGACGCCGGCCATTCCGGATTCACCGGTAGGTACGCGAACGGGACGGGGCGCGGTCCCCGACGGGTTCGCGCGAACGCCGACCCGTCAAACAGCGGACCATAATGGCGGTCGTAGGCAGTCCAGTCGGCGATGCGCCTCGTTTTTCCGCTGCCCTCAAGGCGCGGCGCGAACTCCGGTCCTACCTTGCCGCCGTGGCCATAGCCGAGTTGATGGAACACTCCCCGATGTTCATAAAACAGCCGGTGATAAGCGTGAATCAACTCGTAGAACTGTTCCGAATCGTAGAATCCCGGCGCCAACGCGAGCTTCGGATACTGCGAGGAAAACCATGAGGTCCCATAGGAGTTGTGATCGATCGCCACCGCATCGTCGGCCGGGATAGCGCCGGGCAACACCCGAACGCGCAGAGGCATCGACGATTCCGTTCCGTCGCCATTCAGCCGGACCGTGACAGCGTACGCGCCGGGCCGCGCCCGTTCCGGAATCCACACGTCGATCCAGAACGCTTGCGCCGTCTGGCCGGCCACTCGATTGTCGGGATCGGGCAGCGTCCCCGAGTACGGGGTACGCACCGGAATCAAGGCGTCTGGATAGTGCCGTTTCGCCGCCGGGACCCAGTGGAGCCACTCGCGGTAGACATCGGTTTCAAGACCGCTGGCGACGGGAAAGGCGTCCACCGACAGCCGGTACCCGCCGGGCCGCGCGAGCTTTACGGCGACCTGGCACGACACGTATCCGCCGCGCGCTCCTTCGAGTTCGATCGACCGCGACGGCGGAGAGGCGCCGGCTTCGATGACCATGCCTGACGCGTCGAAACGCATCGAATCGGCGAGCGCGGTCAACTCGCCCGCGGCGGCGATCGTCCATAGGCCGCAGAGCGCGGCGCATAACGAGAGCTTCACGCAGCCGAATATAGCTCAACGGCGCGAAGGCAGGTTTGTTAAGTGCCGCCCGGTCGCCTACGAGGGATATCGCGCCAGGGGTCCGCTTGATGTAGTGTGGACATGTGGACGAACGCAATTTCTACCGCGAGAGCCAGACCACCAAACCGGTGACCCTGAATTGTCCGTTCTGCAAGACCGCCGATACGTATGATCTGCGTTGGCTGGTGCGGAAGAAGATCGATCGCCTGCCGCCGCACGCCGACGAACGCGCCCGGGCCATATTCAAGAAGGCGCAAAGCTACATGGTGCTGATGGACGACAAGGTGGCGTGCAAGAACATGCGCTGCCGCAAACGTTTTGACGTCTCCGGCATCCGCACGACGGCGTTTCTGGTGGAAGGCGCATGAGCGAGGCAGGGGAAGCCTATGAGCTTCCCATAGTGGTGGAGGCGTCGGATATCGACGAACTCGGCCATGTGAACAACGTCGTCTACGTGCGATGGGTGCAGGATGCCGCCGTGGCGCACTGGCGGGCCGAGGCGCCCCAGCAGGATCAGGAGCAACTGGTCTGGATCGTGTTGCGCCATGAGATCGACTACCGATTGCCAGCGGTGTTGGGCGATTCGGTCGTCGCACGCACCTGGGTCGGTTCAGCCAGTCGCGTGCGGTTCGAACGGCTTACCGAACTGCTACGGGCCTCGGACCGGAAGTTGCTGGCCGGCGCGCGAACGGTTTGGTGTCCGCTCGACCGCGAAACCGGCCGACCCGCAGCCGTCAGCGCCGAGGTCCGTGCTCGCTTTTCCCGCTGAGCCGAGGCCGGATCGCGGGGGGAGTCGTCCCTGATAATCTGGTGACGACAAGCACACCCTAATCTCCGGTGCACCGCAAATGAAATACACTCTTCCGGCCGTGGCTGCGTTAGCCCTTTCGACGGCGCTGTTGGCTCAAGCGCCCGCCCGTAATCACTCCTGGTGGCGCGATCCCGCCCCTGGCGCTGGTCGCCCGTTCACAACCGGCGCCAAGACCCTGCCGCTGATATCGGTGAAAGGCGCCCGCTTCGTCGATCCCGACGGAAAGCCGGTTCTGTTCCGCGGCGTCTCCATCTCCGATCCCGACAAGCTCGTGATGCAAGGGCATTGGAACAAGGAACACTTCGCCAAGGCCAGGGAACTCGGCACGACGGTGCTGCGAATTCCCGTGCACCCGGTGGCGTGGCGCGAAGTGGGCGGCATCCAGTACGTCAAACTCCTCGACCAGGCGGTGGAATGGTGCACCGACCTTGGCATGTACGTGATAATCGACTGGCATTCGATCGGAAATCTCACTACCGGCGTCTATCAGGATCCCATGTACGACACCACCCGCGAAGAGACATTCGCCTTCTGGCGCGCGATGTCGCGACACTACAACGGCCACAACACCGTCGCCTTCTTCGAACTGTTTAATGAGCCCGCCGCGTTCGGCCGGGTATCGTGGGAAGACTGGAAGCGGACGGTGGAGGACGAGATCGCCATCATTCGCGCCAATAACCGGCAGGCGATCCCCCTGGTGGCCGGCTTCGACTGGGCCTACGACCTGACTCCGCTGCGTCTGAATCCCATCGCCGCCGAAGGCATCGGCTACACCACTCATCCGTACATGTTCAAACGCCAGGAGCCCTGGGAGCCCAGGTGGGAGGAGGATTTTGGCTTTGCGGCCGCGAAATACCCCATGATCGCCACTGAGTTCGGCGGATTCGCAGCGCCCGCCGGAAGCGCCTCGACCGCGCCCGCTCCGGCGGCCGGGCGCAGCATGCCGCGCCTGATGGCGAACCCAAACTACGGTCCGGCGATCATCAAGTATCTCGAAGGCAAGGGCATCAGTTGGGTGACGTGGTGCTTCGATCCGGAATGGGGTCCGTCGCTGCTCGCCGACTGGAGTTATAAGCTAAGTCCTTCAGGAGAATTCACGCGCGCGGCGATGAAAGGAGAGTTGAAATAGACTATGTCCCGGTCAGCCATTCCGCTCATCGCGTTGGCCGTCGCCTCGGCGGTGGTTGCGCAGACCCCGCCTCCGGCCGCTCTGGAAACGCAGCAGATCCGTCCGCCGTCTCCGCCCCCGTACGCCTGCGACCCCGTCAACGCGAACGCCAGCGCTGAAGCCCGGGCGTTGCTCAAGAACCTGTGTGCTATCTCGGGTAAGTCGATCCTGTCCGGGCAGCATAACTTCCCCGCCCATCTCTCGCAACACAGCGAAAAATTGGCGCAAGCGGCCGGGAAATATCCGGCCGTCTGGGGATCCGATTTCGGCTTCACCGGCGGCGACGACAAAGACTCCGTGGCCCACCGTCAGGAAATGATAGATGAGGCTAAGAAGCAGGCCGCGCAAGGGTCGATCATCACGCTGTGTTGGCACATGCTCCGCCCCACGGAGGATGAGCCTGGCTCTCCGATGACGGCCTGGCGGGGCAGCGTGCAGGCTCGTCTCACCGATGAACAGTGGGCCGAACTGATAACGCCCGACACGCCCCTGCACAAGCGCTGGGAGCAGTACATGGACACGGCCGCCGGCTATCTGAAGCAGTTGCGCGACGCGCACGTTCCGGTCCTGTTCCGGCCCATGCATGAAAACAACGGGTCGTTCTTCTGGTGGGGTGGACGTCCCGGCATGGGAGGCACGGCCGAGTTATTCCGGCAAGTGTACGCCCGCATGGTGTACGTCCATCATCTCGACAACCTGCTGTGGGTCTGGAACCAGAACGGCCCCGCGCCGACCGGCGAGTTCATTAACTTCTTCCCGGGTCAGAAATACGTCGACATCGTGAGTTACGACAATTACCGTCCGCTCGCGGATCGGTTCTACTATGAGTTAATGGACCTGGCCGAAGGCAAGCCGGTCGCGTTGGGCGAAATCGGACAGCCGTTCGCTCCCGAACTGCTGAACACGCAGACTCGATGGGTCTATTTCATGGGCTGGTCCGACATTTTCGAACGTAGCGGGGATTGCCGCCCGAACGAGGCCGCCGAGCAATGTCAGGGCCGGCAAGCCCGTCTGAAAGCGTTGTTCGCCGACCCGCGAGTCCTCGGCCGCGGCGAATTTCCGCCGAAATAGCTACAGCGGAATATTGCCGTGCTTCTTGGGTGGATTCGTATCCACCTTCGTTTCCAGCATGCGTAACGCCCGAATCACGCGCGGCCGCGTCTCGTGCGGCTCGATGACGTCGTCGATATAGCCCTGCTCGGCCGCGACGAACGGACTGGCGAAGCGTTCACGGAACTCGGCGATCTTCTGCGCCCGCGCCGCCGTCGGATCGCTGGCCGCCGCGATCTCCCGCCGGTATACGACGTTCACCGCGCCTTCCGCGCCCATGACGGCGATTTCA
The DNA here is from genome assembly GCA_018268715.1 of Acidobacteriota bacterium. Taxonomy (GTDB): domain Bacteria; phylum Acidobacteriota; class Terriglobia; order Bryobacterales; family Bryobacteraceae; genus TMP-7. The sequence goes on from JAFDVZ010000002.1 coordinate 1,029,151, forward strand.
GCGGTGGGATACGCCAGATTCACGTCGGCCCGAATATGTTTCGAGCCCATCACGCAATACGCCCCGCCATAGGCTTTGCGGGTAATAATGGTGATCTTCGGAACGGTCGCTTCAGCGTACGCGTACAGCAGTTTCGCGCCGTGACGAATGATGCCGCCAAACTCCTGATCGGTCCCTGGCAGGAAGCCCGGAACGTCCTCAAAGGTGACCAGCGGGATGTTAAACGCATCGCAGAACCGTACGAACCGGGCGCCCTTGGTGGATGAGTTGATGTCCAGGCATCCGGCCAGAAAAGCGGGCTGGTTTGCGACGATGCCGATCGTGCGTCCGTCCATGCGGGCAAAGCCCACCACCATGTTCTTCGCGTAGTGCTCCATCACTTCGAAGAACACCGCGTCGTCCACTACGCGAGTGATGATGTCCTTGATGTCGTAAGGTTGATTCGACTCCTCTGGCACGATCGAATCGAGCTTGGCGTCCTGCCGCTCCGTCGGATCCTGGGTGGGCTTGCGCGGCGGATCCTCGCGGTTGTTCTGCGGCAGATAGGTGAGCAGCTCTCGGATCGACCGCAGGCAGTCGGCGTCCTCCGGCGCCAGGAAGTGCGCCACCCCGCTCACCGTGTTATGCGTCAGCCCGCCGCCCAATCGTTCCTTCGTAACATCCTCATGCGTCACCGTCTTGATCACGTCCGGACCGGTGACGAACATGTGGCTGGTCTTATCCACCATGAAAATGAAGTCGGTCAGCGCGGGCGAGTACACGGCGCCCCCGGCGCAGGGGCCCATGATGGCGGAAATCTGCGGCACCACGCCGCTCGAAATAGTGTTGCGCAGGAAGATGTCGGCGTATCCCGCCAGCGACATCACTCCTTCCTGGATCCTCGCGCCGCCTGAATCGTTCAGTCCGATCACGGGCGCTCCGGTCTTTAACGCAAGGTCCATGATCTTGCAGATCTTGCGCGCGTTCATCTCAGACAGCGACCCGCCGAAGACCGTGAAATCCTGCGCAAACACATACGCCGGACGTCCGTGAATCAACCCATAGCCCGTGACGAAGCCGTCGCCGTCCACCGTCTCCTTGTCCATGCCGAAGTCGCGGCAACGATGGCGGACAAGTTTGTCCACCTCCTCGAACGTTCCCTCGTCCAGCAGGAGTTCGATTCGCTCGCGCGCCGACAACTTGCCCTCGCGATGCTGTCGCTCCTTGCGCTCCGCTCCGCCGCCGGCCTCCGCGCTTGCATGGCGCCGCCGGACTTCGTCCAGCCTGTCTGTGGGCATACGAACCACAGTATCATCCAAAAAGGTGGAGTTAGAACCCAGCCCGGATTTCTCACGCTGGCTTGAGGCTTACCGCCCGCTTTATGGGGACGCCGCGACGCCCGAGTTGTTCGCCGCTCAGCAGGGATTCGTGGCGATGCCCGGCGTTTCCGCAGAAGCCGACGCGGAGTTGTATCGCAAGACCATTGCGCGGCCCGCCCGCCATGCCCTCGGCGAATACTTCACGCCCGCCTGGCTCGCGGACTTCGTGCTCGATCGTCTGGACTACCGCGGCGACGGCGCCCTGCTCGACCCATCGGCCGGCCTGGGCGTGTTTGTCGAACGGGCCATCGCTCGCGGAGGCTCCGACGTGGCCGGCTTCGAAGTGAATCCGCTAACCGCCCGCCGTGCTCACTCGCGTGGCCTTCCGGTCGAACTCCGCGACACGCTTCGCAATCCGGGAACACGCCGGTTCGCCTTCATCGCAGGCAATCCGCCATGGGTCAACTGGCGATACCTGAACGCCGCCTACCGGGACCGCATCGCGCCTCTTTGGAGCGAATACGGCCTGCTTCCCCGATCGGGTCTGTCTGCGCGTTTGGGGGCCGGAATGGATGATGTCAGCATCCTGTTCACGTACCTTTGCGCCGACCGCCTGCTCGACCACGGCGGCCGTATGGGCCTGCTGTTGCCGCGGACTCTGTTCCAATCGGCGGGAGGCGGCCGCGGCTTTCGGCGCTTCGAACTTCCCGCCGGCCGCTTTCTCAGAGTATGCGCCGTGCACGAAGCGCCGGATCCGTCGCCGTTTCCCGGAGCGATGAACCAGACGGTGGCGGCGATTTTCGAAGTCAGCGGATCGCCGCCGGTCTATCCCGCCGCGTGGTTTCGCGGCGGCGAGCAATGGAACGCGCGGCCGGTCGGCCGGGATGTTCTCTCGCCTTGGATGGTGACGCGGGCGGGGTCGCAACTGGAGAGGCTCGGCGGCCCCGCCGCGTATCGCGCGCGCGTCGGCGCTCACACGGGCGGGGCGACCGGCGTCTTCTGGGTGGACGTGTTGGATCGACAACCCGGCGTCGCCGTCATCCGGAATCGCGGGGCAGCGGGGCGCTCGGAGTGGCCCACCGTTACGGCCGAAATCGAGCCCGACTTCATTCGGACGCTCGCCCGCGGCCGGGACACGTACCGCTGGACTGTTCAGCCCTCCGCTTCCATCCTGCTGCCGCACGGCGACGACGGCGCACCGGTTCCCACAGAGGAGATGCGCCTCCACTACCCGCGGACTTTCGCCTACTTCGAACAATTTCGCGACCGCATGTTCGATCGGCCGCACTATCGCGCGCACTTCGCCCGAAGCAACGCGCCCTACTGGAGCATGTACAACGTTGGGGGTTACACCTTCGCCAAGTTCCGCGTGGTGTGGCGCGAGCAAAGCACGCGTTTTGAATCCGCCGTCATTGAGGACCCACGCGTCGTGGCCGATGCGAAGCTCGTGGTGGTGGCCTGCGAATCCTCCGATGAGGCCCACTATCTCGCGGGCATGCTGAATTCGGCGGCGGCCGGCGAATTCGTTCAGTCTTACTCATTACGTGTTCAGATGAGCACGCACGTGCTGCGACACCTGCGGGTTCCTCGCTTCGACCCCGCGGATGCGCTCTGCCTTGAGTTGGCGGGCCTATCGCGGCGGGCGCACGCCGGCGTGAGCGTCGCCACGGAGATCGACCACACCGCCGAGGCTGTCTTCGATCATGACGGCGCGTAGTCGGAGATGCGGTCCACGTATACGTCGATACCTCCGGCCGGGTCGATCTCGAACGCCGGCGTAAAGCGGCCAAACTCGATTTCGTCGAAACGATAGGAGTACCGGGCGTGAACAGTCTGGCTGAACGTGTCGTCGTAACCCTTCACCAGGATCATTAACTCCGCCTGTTGGCGTTCCAGGTCTTCCGCCGTCTTGCCGGACAAAGGACTGTCCGGCCCGATCGGATGCACCACGGTCCACGTCAGGGGAAAGAAGAAGATCGACGGCCGCTCCAGTTTCAGCACCGCGAAATTCCGTTTCAAGACGCCGTCCACGCGGTTGACGGTCATCAGCATCACGCGCGCCTCCACCTCGATCAGCAGGTTCGATCTGCGGTTCACGACGCGGAACTGCAAGCTCTGGCCGCCCTGATATGGCGTTATCAGGGCCTTCTCGCTGAAGGCGATGCGCGCCGACGGCTTGGAAAATCTCCCGAATAGCAGCCCGGTTCCCAGTGCGAATCCGAACACTCCGAACATGGCCTCGATCGCCGCCACGATGTTGGCCGCCAGACCCTTCGGCGCGATGCCTCCGTATCCCACCGTCGTCAGCGTCTGAGCGCTGAAGAAGAACACGTTCATGAAACGATGGCCCGGCGTGGCGCCGTCGGCTCCCGATAACTGTTCGGGTCCTACGATCCAGTACAAACCCGCGAACAGTGTGTTAATCGCCAGGTACGCGCCGACGGCGACCGCGATGAACGCTGGCCAACTCATATTGATGAGTTGCATGTACGGATGAAAGTCGCGCCAGGACACTCCGCGCCGGCGGATGTTGAACGATCCGTCGCGATTAATGGCGCGACTCAGCGCTCCGGCAACCTGGTTCGTCAACCCGGGATCGAAAGCCGCGTTTTGCATAAAGTATAAGGATGGCAAAACATGGGCGAACGATTCTGGCGCTCTGTCTGGTTCTGGGCGACGCGACTGTGCGGGCTGCGTCAACGCCCGATTTCGACCGGTTGATGACGCTTGTGCGAACAGGTTCGGCCGACCTGGCGCCCGCGCTGACCGAAGCGCTTGGCGCCGGAGCCATCGCGAAGGGAACCGCCTCCCTCAGTCGCGGTCCGGATTTTCTGTTCGCCGTCGAATCGGCCTCAACGCCAACGCTGTTCATCGACGACGCGCCAGCCGTTGTCATGCGCGGCGCCGCCGGGTCTCACATCTGGTGCGCCATCGCGCGCCTTCGCACGGCGACCACTCACGCCTTCCACTACGAAATTGACGGGAAACGTTTCGGAGGCAGGACCGACGTCATCGCCTACGGTCCCGACTCATACGAAAGGCCCGGTGTTCCCCGCGGCCAGTTACACGGCAAGTTCGTCCACTCAAGCCGGATCTATCCCGGCATGAAGAGCGATTACTGGGTCTATGTGCCCGCTCAGTACGACGCGTCGAAGCCCGCCGCCGTCATGATCTGGCAGGATGGCGAGGTGCTCGTCCCGCGCGAGGAACCGTCGCGCGCGCAGATCGTCTTCGACAATCTGACGTACGACAAAAAGATCCCCGTCATCATCCACGTGCTCGTCTCGCCCGGTCTCACCGACGGCAAGCGCATGCGCAGCGTCGAATATGACACCGTGGACGGCGCCTACGCGCACTTCCTGCGCGACGAGATTCTCCCGGAAGTCGCCGCCAAATGGAGCCTTCGTAAGGACGCCTACAGCCGGGCCATCGCGGGCGACTCTTCCGGCGGCATCTGCTCCTTCAACGCCGCCTGGTTCGAGCCCGGTGAGTTCAGTCGCGTGCTCTCCCGCATCGGAAGCTTCACTAGCATCCAGTGTCGCCCCGGTCAGATCGACGGCGGCAACGTGTATCCGTTCAAAATTCGAAAGGAAGCCAAGCGTAACCTCCGTGTCTGGCTCCAGGACGGCGCCAACGACCTGGAAAACGACCACGGAAGTTGGCCGCTGCAGAATATTCAAATGGCCAATTCGCTCAAGATGAAGGGCTATGACTTCCATCTCAGTTGGGGCGCCGGGACTCACAGCCGCAACGGCGGCCACGCCGAACTCGCTGAGGAATTGATGTGGCTTTGGCGCGACTACGATCCGACGCGGACCGAGCAGTCCTATGAGATGGACCCAGCCGAAAAAGACAGACCTTATTATCGAGTAAAAGCCCTGAACCGCGATTAACGAATGAAATTGGGTTCGATTCGTCCGCGGGATCGATTACACTACAGACAACGGAAATCGGAGATGCGGATTGACCCGCGAATGGCGAGCGCCTCGGCCGGGGGCTATGATCTGAAGGCGCGCCGGATTGTCCTGATTTATGTTGTGGCGGGCCTGGTCTGGATTCTCGGCAGCGATTACGTCGCCGAAGCGCTGGTGCGAGTCCCCTATCTGCCCTCGCTGAAGGGATCCCTGTTCGTCCTGACCACGGCCGCCCTGCTCCACGTGTTGCTGTCGCGCCACGCCGCCTTCATCCGCCGTTCGCAAGCCGAACTCGTCGCCACGGAGGAGCGCTTTCGCAGCGTCGTGGAACACGCTCCCACCGGCATCTTCATTCAGACGCACGAGAAGTTCCGCTATCTGAACCCGGCCGCTCTCCGGTTGTTCGGCGCCGATGTTCAGGAGGATCTGCTTGGGCGGCCGATTCTGGATCGCGTCGCCCCGGCCTTTCACGACGTGGTTCGCCGCCGCATCGAAAGCCTGAAGACCGAACCCTTTGCGCCTCCCATGGCGCAGAAGTGGATTCGCCTGGATGGCTCCTTCGTGGACGCGGAATTAACCTCGGTCCCCTTCGACTTCGACGGCGTCGCCGGATCGATGGTGTTCTTCACCGACATCACCGACCGCCTGCGCGGCGAAGAGGAGCGGCGCGCTCTGGAGCAACAGGTGCGCCAGGCGCAACGCATGGAGAGCGTGGGGCGTCTGGCGGGCGGAGTCGCGCACGACTTCAACAACCTGCTGACGATCATCAACGGCTATTCCGACATGCTGCTGCGCCGCACCCCTCACGACAACCCCAATTACGAAGCGATTCTGGAAGTGCACAACGCCGGCGACCGGGCCGTCGGCATCACCCGTCAACTGCTCGCCTTCAGCCGTAAGGAGCCCCTTGCGCCGAAGATTCTCGATCCCAACCACGTGATCCGGGAAACCGAGCGCATGATGCGTCGCCTTGTCGGCGAGAACGTTTCTCTGAAGTTGCTGCTGGACCCCGCCTGCGGAACGGTGCTGGCGGATGCCGGCTCTCTCACGCAGGTGCTGTTGAATCTAGCGGCGAACGCCCGCGACGCGATGCATTCAGGCGGTGAGTTCAGCATAGAGACCGCGCCGGAAACGGTCGGCCCGGAGCGCAGCCGAAAGGTCGCCGATGCGCGCGCGGGCGACATGGTTCGCATCACGGCTCGCGACACCGGGTGCGGTATGGACGAACAGACTCGCCAGCGCATGTTTGACCCATTCTTCACCACCAAGCCGGTGGGAGAAGGCGTCGGCCTCGGGCTATCCATCGTGTACGGGATTGTGAAGAGTTCGCTTGGCTGGCTGGAGGTAGCCAGCGAGCCCGGCCGAGGCTCCTCGGTGTCGATTTATCTGCCCGCCTGCGGCGAGAGGCCGGCCGCAAATAGCGCCGCCACGCAGTCGGTCGCCCACGGCGGCCACGAAACGATCTTGCTCGTCGAGGACGAACCCGGCGTCCGGGGCTATGCGGAGATGGTGCTGACCGGCGCCGGCTATCGCGTCATCGCCTGCGCCAACGCCGACCAGGCGCTCGCCGAAAGCAGCCAGCCCATCGACCTGTTGCTCACCGACGTCATCATGCCGGGAGCATCGGGAACAGAACTGGCGCGACGCCTGGGCGACCGATCGCCCAACGTCCGCGTCATCCTGATGTCCGGCTACTCGAAGGAAAACCTGACGCCCTCGGCCACCAGCAGCCACCGGGTATTCCTACCCAAACCCTTCAGCGCCTCGGCGTTGCTGGCCGCCGTCAGAAGGGTGCTGGACGAGCCGCAACCCGCGCGGCCCGCCCCGTAGCATCACTTCGCGCCGAGCAGTTTCGCGGCCTTCTTCACGTCCTCGGCGCCCACCGTGATGACGCCGCCGAACTTCCCTTCGCCTCCGCACACGGCCTGTGCGGCGATCACATTGATGCCGCCCTCAGCCAGTTTGCCGAGCAGTCCGGCCAGCGCTCCGGTCTGGTCGTCGCCTTCCAGCAGGAAGGCCGTCTGTTTGGGCCCCAGAACGATGCCCGCCTTCTTGGCGGCTTTCGTCAACGCCGCCTTGTCGGCCGCCACCAGATCGATGCGGCCTTTCTTGCCCTTGGTCGGATAGCCCCAGACGGCTACCAGGCCGACGCCGGCGTCGCGGAACACACCCAGGGCTTTGGCGCCTTCTCCCGTCTTATGCGCGATTTCGATGGAAAATAGATCGACTTTGCGAATGGATTCTGCCATTTGAGCGCCACGATAGCGTATGCGCCGCGGCGAGTCAAGACAATTCACGCTGTCTTCGACAGCCAGAAGCATCGGAAGAGGGATTATGCGTCCGCACTGTCGCGGAGAAGGAGAGGATTGGTAGCGCTAACGGGAATCGAACCCGTATTTAAGCCTTGAGAGGGCTCCGTCCTAACCGTTAGACGATAGCGCCACAGGTCAGTATCCATCATACCTCGCACGGCGCACCCTTGACAAAGGCGCTATTCGGGCCAAAGTCCGCGACCGTTCCGCCGATAAGCACTAACAGCGAGCGAACCCCAACGTGTCCACCGACGCCGCACCCGCTGTCCCGCGAAAGCTCTACGCCATCCCCGCGTTCCCTCCCATCGCCGCGCGGCTGATGGCCACCTTCGCACGCAGCGACATCGAACTGCGGTCCGTCGCCGACCTCATCGCCAGCGAACCGACCTTCGGCAGCCGCGTGCTCCAGTTCGCCAACTCCGCCCGCTTCAGCTTCAACTCAAAAATCACCAGCGTCCGCCACGCCGTCTCGATGCTCGGCATCGAAGAAGTCCGCAACGCCACCACCACGCTCGCCATGGCCTCCTATTACCGGTCCTCGGCGGTCGAACTGGTGCGATGCTGGCGGCACACGATCGCCTGCGCGCTGCTCGCCGAGGAGATCGCTAAAGCCACCGGGCAGTTCCGCGACCAGGCCTACACGGCGGGCGTGCTGCACGACATCGGCCGGCTGGGCCTGCTCGCCGCCTACCCCAGCGAATACCAGCAGACGGTGCGCGACGCCGCCGAGCACGCGCTCGATCTGCTCGACTACGAGCGCGAAAAATTCGGGCTCGACCACTGCGAGGCCGGGCGTTGGCTGGCTGAGCGCTGGGCCCTGCCGGAGGACTTCCGCGTAATCGCCGGCCGCCACCACGATCCGCCGGACGGATCGCCCTTCGACCTGTGCACGCTGGTCCACGTCGCCTGCCGCCTGGCCGACCACCTGGATTACGACGTCACCCGTCCGCTGCGCCCGGTCGAACTCGACGAACTGCTCGCCCCACTGCCCGAACCCGCGCGAAGGCGGCTGACCGAGGAGATGGACCGCATCCGCAAGGCGATCGAACTGCACATCGCCGAATACGGCGCGTTTCTGCCGGAAACCGCCAAGGCGGCGCGCGAGGAAAGCCCCGAACAGGCGATCGCCGAACTCCAGTTGTCCAACGAGTTCACGGTGTGTCTGCCGGATGCCGCGCCGTCCAGCGACTCGGGCGGCGGAGCCTGGAAGAACGCGGCGCTGCTCGCGATCGCGGCGGCGCTCGGCGGATGGGCCTGGTTCACCTGGATGCGTTGAACGTCAGCGGCTGGAGCGCAGCTCGCGGAACAACTCGCGGAAACACTGCACCGATTCGGACGCCTCCACGCCGGGTGGCGGACCTTCCTTAAAGTAGGCCTGCACGAAGGGCGCGAATCCCACCCAGGTGGTGTGCAGCATGCCCAGCATACGGTCGCGATTCTTCGCCGTCGAATGGGCGCGCACATCGCGAATCTGCGCCAACTGCGCGAGCGCCACCGACGTCTTGCGCCACGGTGAACTCACCACGCGGAAGCCCGACAGAGCGAAGTGCGCCGCGGTGGGATGCGCCTGCTCATAGTGCCAGTCCGTGATGACGACGTCCTTGGGGATCAGCCGCAGCGCCGGCTCGGTCTGATTCTCGCTCGCCTCCCACTTGCCGATGCCGGTCTCGACGCCGTCGATGAAGCGGTCGCCCCACATCCACATCTCCTTGCCGCGCGCGGCCAGGTGATCATGGACGGCCTGCACCTCGCCGGCAAACAGCTCCGCGCGATTCTTCCCCCGGCAGCGCGGGCAATCCGCCTCGCCCAGCAGGAACACCTCGTCCATGCCCGCATGAAATGCGTCCGCGCCGGCGGCGTCCACCAGTTCGTCGATCAGATCGAACAGCACGGCGTGCAGGCGCGGATGCAGCGGACAGTAGCTGCGGCAGTAGATGCCCTGGTTATCCGGATACTTGCCCTCGGTCTCGTCGAACTCCGGGTGCGAGCGCAGCAGCCCGAACGTCGTCTTCGCCCACGACTGGTGGCCCAGCAGGTTGATCATCGGGATCAGCCGCACGTTCGCCGCGCGGCAGGCGGCGGCCAGTTCCCGCACCTGGTCAAGCGACAGCGCGTCGGCGTCCACCACCTCCGGATGGCTCGCATACCGCACATGGTAGTTGAACTCCAGGATCAGCAGATTCGCGCCCTCCTTGGGCAGCGCCTCCTGAATGAAGCGCAGCGCGAGCGGCATATCCTCGGGCTTGGGCGCCGGCAGATGGATGCCGCGCACCGGCAACGGCTGAGCGCCGGCAAGCGCGGCGAAGGCGAACCACAGCGGGATGAAGCGGCGTAGCAGGGTCATGGCCGCTCTCATTGTATATAGCGCCGAGCCCGTCAGCGTGGCCCGCCACGCCGTTTGATACCATGACTGACACCGCACGATGAACGACCTCGCCACCATCCACGGCCTGTGCACGAATCTCTTCGAAAAGCCCGCCACGCCCGCCGCCTGGGACCGTTTCCGTCTCACCGGCGAGCAGGTGGCCCAGTTCCACCGCGACGGCTACCTGGGCGGCGTCCGCGTGCTCGACGACGCGCAGGTGGACGCCCTCCGCGAGCAGTTAACGCGCCTGATGGACCCGGCCCATCCGCGCCACTCGCTGTTCTACGAGTTCCACAGCAACGAAAGCCCGAACGCCGACACGGTGCTGTTTCACGCCCTCGGCGCCTGGCGCATCGAGACGGCGTTCCACGACGTGCTGTGGAATCCCGCCTTCCTGATGCCCGCGTCGCAACTGCTCGGCGGCGCGGTCCGCTTCTGGCACGATCAGCTATTCTGCAAGCCCGCCCATCACGGCGGAGTCGTCGCCTGGCACCAGGACTACTCCTATTGGACCCGCACCATTCCGCTCGCGCACCTCACCTGCTGGATGGCGCTCGACGACAGCACCACGGAAAACGGCTGTCTCTACTACGTGCCCGGCAGCCACACGTGGTCCCTGCTGCCCATCACGGGCTTGGCCGGCGACATGCGCGCCGTCGAGTCGGTGCTGACGCCCCAGCAGCGGGACGCCTTCCGGCCCGTGCCCGTCGAACTCCGCAAGGGCGAATGCTCATTCCACCACGCGCTCACCATGCACGGCTCTTATGAAAACCGCAGCGCCCGCCCGCGCCGGGCCACGCTCGTGAACGTGTTCCGCGACGGCGTCCAGTCCGCCTCCGACGAGGAGCTGTTAACCGGCGTCCCGCCCGTGCCCACCGGCCAGCCCATGCGCGGCCCGTTCTTCCCCTTGCTCTACGACCCTCTTCATCCGTGAGCTCGCCGCCCGTCACCGCCCCAGTTCGACGGTAAGCGCCGTCCGCTCGAACTCGCTCCAGGGAATGAAACGCTTCCGCGGCGCCCCATCGGCCCTGCGGATCGTCAGGCTAACGTTCGCCCGCCGTATGCGCAGGTTGCTGATCTCGACATCTCCCAACGCCTCGGGAACATGCGGCTCAAACGTCACGCCCTGGCGCGAAGGCTCGATGCCCGCAACCCCGGAAAACAGCATGCGCAGATAAGCCGATGCGGCCCAACTCTGCCGCGGTTGGGACTCCCACAACCCGATCCCGCGCCCTCCCCGCTCCTGCAATCCGCCATAAACCGCGCCCGTCAACGGATGATAGATTTCGGCGAACTGCCGGTCCCGCACCGCATGCGCGGCCAACTGCGACAGCTCATGCCACAGCATCGCCACGTCGCCCCGCCGGGCCGCCGCATCCGCCCACATACCCTGTATCTGCGGCCACACGGTCCCAGCGTGCCGGCTGAAATCGGCCGAGCCCTCCTTGCGATACCGCGGATAGTCCGGCCACACCGCGGGGACGCCCGCGGGCATGACGGTCTGCGCGCCGAGTACGGCCCGGCCGCGCGTCTCATCGGCCACGCCGAACAACAGCACGTACGCGTTGCCCAGCGCCTCCTGCCGGTCGCTTGCGCCGAACGGTCCGGTGAGGAAGCGGTAACGGTCCCCGGTCCACAGCACGGTGTTGATCGCCTGTCGCAGATGCTCCGCCTTGCGCGCCCATTCCGGATCGACCATCTCGCCCAACTCCGCCGCCATCTCAATGCGTACACGGTACGCGTTGTAGTACAGGCAATTCGTCGACAACGCCTTCATCGGGATCCCGTACCCGCGCGGCGCCTTGCGATCGGGATTGTGGCGAGGCCACGTATTGATTCCACTCTCGCCGTTCGCGCCGGCGTACTCATCGGGATAAGCGGCCACCCCGTCGCTCCAACCGGGCCCGCGAAACAACCCATCGGCGGCGTCGAACTCCGTGTCTTCGTAGTAGGCAAGCGAGTTCGTCACCGCCTCTTTCGCGATGCTCAGAAACTCGCGATCCCCGGTCAGCAGGTAGTAACGCCAGGCGCCGGTGGCCCACACGATAGCGTCCCAATACTGATCTCCGCCGATGATGCGGACCCCCTGCGGCGTCCGTTCGAGCACGGCCAGCAGCGTATTGCGAGCCGCCTCGGGAGCAATCAGCGGCAACCCGTTCCAGGCGTTCACAGCCGCGTCGCGCGTCCACGGCGTGTTGTATCCTAACCCCGCCAGCAGCACCGGCGCGGGCGCCTCGAGCAGCCCCGAACGGTACATGGCGATGTTGCCCGCCAGGTCGCCGATCGCGATGCGATAGGCCGTGTCCACGGTGCGATCGCCGGTCCGCACCGCCGGCGTGCGGAACTCGACGGCCGCCGGATTCGCCGTCAGCCATTCGGCGTCGAAGCGAGCGAATTCGATCCGTTCAATCGAGCTCCGCTCGCCGGCTTCATACAGCACGCCGATGGTCCCGTCGCTCAGTGCGATCACCGTGGAGTAGGCGGCCGGGCCTTCATGAATCACCCGCGAAACCGGCCATGTGCGAGCGCCATCCCGGCTCATGCGGATGGTCAGCCGTTCGCGTTTCGTCGCGCTGGCGGCGTTGGTGAACAGCACCGCATCTCCAAAGCGCGTAATGCCGGCGTTGCAGCTCGGATCCACCAGCACGGCGTCGTGCGACATCGCGCCGAACGTCACGCCCCCGTCATGGGAAATCGCAATCGCGCGCGTCTTGCCGTTGCGCATGTTCTGCATCACCACACCGCCGGCGAGCTCGACGGCATGGCTCTCATCGGTGTCCGATCCGCCCGCCGAACCCGCGCGCCACGTCTTGCCGTGATCGTCGCTATAGACATTGCGCGATCCCACCACGCCCTGCGCATCGCGCGTCACCAGCGGAACCAGCAGCCGTCCGCTCGTCAGTTGGTGATTCGTGCCGGAGGTCGCGAACATGCCCTTCCAGGAAGGATCGCGGAACTGCGGCGACACGTCTTCGGGCTCCGACCACGTCTCGCCGTCATCGTCGGAGTGCATGGCGTGAACCTCCAGCGCGGTCGCCGTTGCTGTTCCAAAACCCACTCCCGGCCCGCCGTACGCATGGAAGCACCACACGCGCCCATTCGTGCGATCGACCAGCAGCGAAGCGTCGCCCACGCCGCCCGCCTTCACTGCGTACAACGTACGCGTCGGAGTCCACGTGCGGCCCTGATCAAAACTCCGCCGTATGACCAGCGAGATTCGCGCCGGCAGATCGCCGGTCCCGTCGTGCCGCGCGTCCGCCACGGCGATCAGCGTCCCCTTGCGCGTCTCCGCCAGGGCCGGGATGCGATACGTGTGTACGCCGCCCTCGCCCTGTCGAAACAGCACCGTCTGTTGAAACAGCGGCCCGGCCGTCAACCCGGCCGCCGCAAGAAGGGTAAGAAACGCGGTTCGCGATACCATCATGAAACAGACCATGATATGCCCCGTCCCGCATAGAATTCTGGCCACCGCCGTCGCCGCTCTCGCCGTCGTCAGCGCCTTCGCCGATCTGAACGGATCCTACATCCTCCCCCAGGACCACGCCGCCATCGCCTACAGCACGGCGCCCGTTACGGACCGCGTCGCCGCTATCCAGGCCCAGTTGCGGACCGGCAAACTGAAGTTGAAGTACGACGATCGGCACGGCTACCTGGAGCCCTTGCTGAAGGCCTTGAACATCCCCATCGCCTCGCAGGTGCTGGTGTTTTCGAAGACCAGTTTTCAAGCGCCGCGCATCAGCCCCCGAACGGCCCGCGCCCTGTACTTCTCAAGCGACGTGTACGTCGGCTGGGTCCCCGGCGGCGACGTGGTGGAGATCGCGGCCATGGACCCGCGCCAGGGCGTCATCTTCTACACGATGGATCAGGACGCCGCCGCGAAGCCCCGCATCGACCGTCGCGACGAATGCCTGCAATGCCACGCCTCGGGCGGAACGTTGGGCGTGCCCGGCCTCATCGTGCGTTCGGTATTCGTCGAACGTTCCGGCATGCCCTTGTTTAACGCGGGCGGCTTCGTCACGGACCATCGCAGCCCGCTCGCCGAACGTTGGGGCGGTTGGTACGTGACGGGAACGCACGGCGCGGCGCGCCACATGGGCAACGTGTTCGCCCAGGACCGCGACCACCCGGACCGTCTCGACCGCGAGAGCGGCGCCAACGCAGCCAGCCTGAAGGACCGCATCGACACGGCCAACTATCTGGCCCCATCCAGCGACATCGTGGCGCTGATGGTGCTCGAGCATCAGACGCGCATGTTAAACCTGCTGACGCGCGTGGGATGGGAAACGCGTCTGGCGCTTGCCGACCAGCAGGCGATCAACCGGGCGTTGGGCGAGCCGGCGGACACGCTGGGCGACAGCACGCGCCGCCGCATCGACAACGCCGTGGAGGAGTTGGTGAAGTACCTGTTATTCGCCGAGGAAGCGCCTCTGGAGTCCCCCATCGCCGGTGCGGCGGACTTCGCTGCGGCGTTTCAATCCCAAGGCCCGCGCGACAGGCAGGGCCGGTCGTTGCGCGATCTCGACATGACCACGCGCATGTTCCGCCACCCGTGCAGCTATCTCATCTACTCGGAAGCGTTCGACAGCCTCCCGCCCGCGGCCCTCGATCGGATCTACCACCGTCTCCACGAAATCCTGACCGGCGCGGATAGGAGCGCGACCTACAAGCGCCTCACCTCCGCCGATCGCAAAGCCGTGCTGGAGATCCTGCTCGATACAAAGAGGACGCTCCCCGCCGAGTGGCGGAATTAGGATCGGCTCGGGTCCACAATCTGGAGCGTGGGGAACAGGCTCCGGTAGAAGCCCCGATCACGCGACAGCAGCCGTGTCGCATGCATCTGCGCGTGAGCGCCCACCAGAAAGTCCGCCAAAACGCGCGTGCGCTTGCCGCCCTTCATGCGGTATTGACGCCAGATGCGGCTCGACAGAAACAGCGCCTCGCGGCTCAACGACTGCAGGCGGATCTGAGCGTCGGCCAGGAAACGTTCGCACTCATCCTGCCGTTCGAAGTGCATCGCGAGTTCGGCGTAGACGATATCGCAGATCACCAGCGATCCCTCCTGCGCCGACTCTTGCAGCGCCTCGGCGGAGGCGTCGCAGAAATCCTTGTTCGGCAACAGAATATCCAGCAGAATGTTCGTATCGATGGCGGAGATCATCGCCCACGCACGTCTTCAATGAAATCGTCGACGGAGCGGTAACCGAGCTTTGCGAAGCTTCGGGCGCACCGTCCCTTCCACTGAGCCAGATCTAATTTCTGCCCGGACTTTTTCAGAACCAGTTCGCCTTCGACGACGCGGAACTCCACTTCCGTACCCGCCACAAGACCGAATTGCTCTCGAATCTCTTTAGGGATCGTAACTTGGCCTCGATCGCCGACAGTCATACTCACCAGTATGAATCCCTATTCATACCGCAGCAAGCCGAGGGCTACACCCAATCGCGGAACAGTTCCTTGCGAGGTGCCGCAATCACCGCCCGGCCCACCAGCATCCCCTCTTCCGCCGCCACGCGAGCTCCCACCGCCACCGCGGATTCGACGCTCGACACATCGCCGGTCATCACCACAAAGCCCTTCCCGCCGAGCGCCATCGCTAGGTGAATCTTCAGCAACACCACGTTGGCCGACTTCACCGCCGCATCGGCGACGTCGATGATCGAGGAAGCGGAAAACGTCTCCACCACTCCCAAGGCTCGAATCTGTTCGGGCATTACATCGACGGCCTGCGCGACCGCTGGAAACACCGAAGGGTGGATCCGCGTGATGACGCGCTTCTCAATCAGCGCGCCCGTGCACAGCCGGGCGCCGGCCTCCACCGCCGCCTGCGTGGAAGCCACGTCGCCCCCCACTGCGATGAGATACTTCCCCGAGCAGATCGACCGCGCCAGCAGCACGTCCACCGAGGCCGCCTTCAACATCGCGTCCAGCGCCAGATAGCCAATCGCGACGCTCGTCACTTCCAACAACCCAATCGAATTCAGATCCGCCATGTTTAAGCCTCGATCACCACCGAACCATCCACGCTGCGCACCACCCCGTCGATGCTCGAATGTATGCGAGCCCCCAACGCGCCCTGCGCCGGCGCCGCCAGCAGATCGCCCACTCGCACCCGGTCGCCCGGACTCACCACCGCCGCGGCCGGCGCTCCCGCATGCTGCTTCAACGGCACAACCACTCGCGCCGGCGTGAGCGCCCGCTCATCGAGCGGACCAACGTCGTTGAACTGATCGAGCCCCAGTTTCAGCTTCAGCCGCCGCGTCGGAATCCGCCGGGCCTCGCCCAGCGGGTGCGGGGTAATGTCCTCGGGCTTACCCACCCAGAACAGCTTCTTCTCGCGCGCGAGCGGCTTCGCCTGCACGCAGACGTTCTTCGGATCCAGGTCTTCCGGACAGGCGAACATGCTGCACAGGTTGCACTCGCAGCAGTACAGCGTGCCCGCGAGCATAGCGTCCTTCAGGCCCGTGAACCCCAGCGCCTGCATCGCCCGATGCGGCTCAATCGGATGACCCAGCAGAAACCGCGGACACATCTCCGTGCAAAACCGGCACTGGTCGCAAGCCGACCGTCCGATCCGCTCAATGTGCTTCCAGGTTCCTTTGTAGCGAGCCACCAACGGGTGATCGAACGGCAGCACCACAATGCCGCCCGTGGTCTTGGTCACCGGTTCGTCCGTGCGGCCCAACCGTGCCATCATGACGCCGCCCAGTAGGATTTCGAACTGCGCTGCCGTCGCGCCGCCCGCCGCGGCGATCACCTCGCCGACGCTCATCCCCACCGGAACCCGCAGCGTCACCGGATTCGCCACCGCGCCGGCCACCGTTAGGTACTTGTGCGTCACCGGCCGGTCGTTGCCGATATTGATCAGGGTTTCGACGTTCGCCACCACCGCGCCGACGTCCTTCGGCAGGCCGCCCGGCGGAATCACCTTCCCCGTGACGTCGTGCACCAGGATGAATTCATCGCCGGCCGGATAGCTGTCGCTCAGCGGGAACACGCGAATACCCGCCGGCGCCTGCGCGCCCAGTTCCGCGATGATGTCCTTGTACTTGTTCTTGACGCCGATGACGCCTTCGGCCGCGCCGGTCAGCTCCATCGCCGCGCGCAGACCACTGAGCATGGCCCCGGCGTGGTGATGCATCAGTTCCTTGTCTTTGTGCAACAGCGGTTCGCACTCGGCGCCGTTGACGATCACCAGCGGAACGCGGGCGTTCAATTTGACGGCGGTGGGGAAGCCCGCGCCGCCCGCGCCGACGATGCCGAGCTCCGCGATGCGGTCGAGAACGGAGGCAGTCACGTCAGAGGTCTCCATAATTTCTGCACGACTTTGATTGACTCTGACGGACATTATATGTAAACTATCACTTGCCGTCAATATGAAGGTCCTAGTCGCCAATATTGGCAGTACATCGTTCAAGTACCGCGTCTTCGAGATGGACGACGAGCAGGTGCTGGGCGAAGGCCGCGTCGAGCGCATCGGGCAGCCCGGCGGGGATTGCCCGGACTATGACACGGCCATCCGCCGGTGCCTGGCCACCATCGACTATCCGCTTGACGTCGTGGGCTTTAAAGCCGTGCATGCGGGCCCGCTGAGCGGCGCCAACCTGGTCGACGATCGGGTTCTCGCGGCCATGGAAGAGTTCAGCTTCCACGCCCCGGCCCACAACCCTCCCTACATCGCCGCAATTCGCGGATTTCAGCACGTTTTGCCCTCAGTACCGCTCGCCGCGCTGCTCGAAACGGCCTTTTTCGACCAGGTTCCGGAAGCCGCAACGACATACGCCGTGCCGTACGCCTGGAAGGAAGAGCTGGGCGTCCGGCGCTACGGATTCCACGGCGCAAGCCATCGCGCAGCGTCCGAAAACGTGCAAAAACTGCTCGAAAAACGCGATTTACGACACATTTCGTGCCACTTAGGAGGCAGTTCGAGCCTTGCCGCGGTGCGCAACGGCGTCGCCATCGACTCCAGTTTTGGCATGTCGCCGCAGTCCGGATTGCCCCATAACAACCGTACAGGCGACATCGACAGCTTCGCTATCTTGTTCGTAATGAAGCGCTTAGGGCTGGGCGTCGATGAGATGGCCTCCATCCTGGCGACGAAATCGGGCCTGGCCGGCATGAGCGGCACATCAGGAGACATGCGCGACCTCGAAGAGGCCGCCCAAGCCGGAAACGCGCGCGCAAAGTGCGCGATTGACATGTTTACGCGCTCGATTCGGCACTATATCGGCGCGTTTTGGCTCGAATTGGGCGGCCTGGACGTGCTTACGTTCTCCGGCGGCATCGGCGAGAACAGCCGCGCGCTGAGAGCCTCGGTTTGCGCCGGTTTGGGCGGTTTTGGGCTCGAAATCGACCAAAAACGCAACGAAAGCGTACGAGGACAGGGCGTGATTTCCACCGATCAATCGAAGGTGAAGGTGATCGTCATCCCGGCCGATGAAGAGCGCATTGTCGCCCGGGCCTCGGCGGCGTTGGTTTCAAAGTCAGTCAAGAACGGTCAGACTCAGTCATGACGTACGGACCTATATCTCGCGCCGATGTCGAGAAGATCGTGCGCCAGGTGGTGCTCGAACAGCTCGGACAGGCCAAGCAGAACCCGGCGCCGGTGCTGACGGTGCACGCTTCGGCGCGCCACATGCACGTCAGCCGCGAGGATCTCGATAAACTCTACGGGCCGGGCCACGAGCTCACGCCGGACCGCCCGCTGTTCCAGGAAGGCAACTACGCCGCCAAGGAAACGGTGACCCTGGTCGGGCCGCGCGGGCGGGTGATCTCGAACCTGCGGATCCTGGGGCCGATGCGGAAGCAGTCCCAGATCGAGCTCGCGTTTACGGACGCGATCAGCCTGGGTCTCGACATCCCCATACGCATCTCGGGCGACATCAAGGGGACGCCGGGCGCCGTTGTGATGGGGCCCAAGGGCGTCGTCGAATTGAAGGAAGGCGTGATCCGCGCCGCCATCCACGTACATATGAACCCGGCCGAGGCGGCGCACTTCGGCGTGAAGCAGGGCGACATGATGAAGCTCCGCGTCGGCGGAGCGGCGGGGCTGACGTTTGACCGCGTGGCGGTCCGCATCGACCCGACTTCGCGCCTGAACGTCCACATGGACACCGATGAAGCGAACGCGTGCGGCCTGCATCTGGCCAAGGAACTCGAATTAGTCAAGTAGGGAGAATCCGCGATGAAACAAGCGCTCGGAATGATCGAAACGAAAGGACTCGTGGCCCTGTTCGAAGCGGCTGACGCCATGTTGAAGGCGGCGGACGTGGAGTTTGTGGGCTGGGAGACCGTGGGCAGCGGGCTGGTGACGGCCTTTGTCCAGGGAGATGTGGCGGCCGTGAAAGCGGCCACGGATGTCGGGGCGGCGGCCGCGGCGAAGATCGGCGAGGTGGCGAGCGTCCAGGTGATCTCGCGGCCCCACGACGAGCTGCCGTCGTTTGTGCAGAAGACCCCGTCGGCGGCGTCCTAAAGAGGAACTGAACCATGAATAAAGCGATCGGTCTGATTGAAACCCGCGGTCTGGTCGGCCTCATCGAGGCGAGCGACGCGATGGTGAAGGCCGCCAGCGTGGACCTGGTGCGCACCGTGCAGATCGGCGGCGGCTTTGTCACCGCCATTGTGACGGGCGACGTCGGCAGCGTGAACGCCGCGGTGGCGGCGGGCGCGGCGGCGGCCAAGAACATCGGCGAACTGGTGTCGTCGCACGTGATCGCGCGGCCGCACGAAGCGCTGATCAAAGTGATGCTGCCCTAAAGGAGAACGGACAATGGCGAACCAGGCATTAGGAATGATCGAGACCAAGGGCCTTGTCGCGCTGGTGCAGGCCACCGATGCGATGTTGAAGGCCGCCCCGGTTGAATACAAGGGCTGGAAGAAAGTCGGCAGCGGACTGTGCAGCGTGTTTGTGACCGGCGACGTCGGCGCGGTGCGCGCGGCGGTGGACGCGGGCGCGGCGGCGGCTCGGGCCATCGGCGAAGTGGTCAGCGTGCACGTGATCGCGCGGCCGCACGACGATCTGTCGCAAGTGCTGCCGAAGTAAAGGCGGCGCGCCATGTTCCTTGCGAAAGTCATCGGAAGCGTCGTTTCGACGCAGAAGGACCCGCGCTTCAGCGGCATGAAACTGCTGCTGATTCAGCCGTACATCAACAAAGAGGGCGTGCTGGTTACCTCCGGCAGTTCGGTGGTGGCGGTGGACAGCGTGGGCGCGGGCGCCGGCGAATGCGTGCTGTTCACGCAGGGCAGTTCGGCGCGGCTCACCGATACGACCAAGGACAAGCCGGTGGACGCGGTGATTGTAGGGATTGTGGATTCCGTTGAAGTGGACGGAAAACGCGTGGAGAAGCCGTAAATGCAGAATCGCGAACAACTGATTGCCGATATCGCGCGCGAGGTGATCGCGCGGCTCGCCGTGCAATTGCCCGCGCCGCGGCCGGCCGTTGCGCCGTCGGCGTCGCAGGATGGCGTGTTCGAGACCGTCGACGAAGCGGTGAAGGCGGCCGGCGAGGCGCAGAAGCGCGTGGCGAAGATGAGCCTGGACGATCGCGGAAAGGCCATCAACATCATCCGGCGCATTTGCGAGGACCGGTCCGCGGAACTGGCCCGGCGCGAGTTGGACGAGACGGGCCTGGGGCGGCTGGATCACAAGATCGAGAAGCTGAAGCTGATCAAGCGCGTGCTGGGCGTCGAGTTCCTGCGCAGCGAGGCTCGCACGGATGCTTCCGGGCTGGCGCTGATTGAGTACGCTCCTTTCGGCGTGATCGGCATGGTGCTGCCGGCGACACATTCCGCGCCAACGCTTGCGTCGAATGCGATCAACGTGATCGCTTCGGGCAATACGGCGGTGTTCAGTCCGCATCCGGCGGGCGCGAAGGTGGCCGCTTACGCGATGCAGTTGTTCAATCGCGAAATCGAGCGCGAACTGGGCGTGCCGAACATGCTGACGACGGTTCGCGAGCCGAGCATACAGTCGGCCGAACAGATCTTCCATCATCCGGGCATCCATCTTCTCTGCGTGACGGGCGGCCCGGCGGTGGTGGCGGCGGCGGCGAAGGCGGGCAAGCGCGTGATTGCCGCGGGACCGGGGAATCCTCCGGTGGTGATCGACGAGACGGCCGACCTGGACGCGGCGGCTCGGGCGATTATCGATGGAGCGGCGTTCGACAATAACCTGCTGTGCATTGGCGAAAAGGAAGTGTTCGCGGTGGCGAAGATCTTCGACGCCTATATGACCGCGATGCGCGCGGCGGGCGCGGTTGAGTTGGACAAGCAGGCCATCGAGCGATTGACCGCGGCGGCTTTCACCTTCGACGGCGGAGGCGTGGGCTGCGGCCGGGCGCATGTGCGCAAGGAACTGGTGGGCAAGGACGTCAGCGTGCTGGCGCAGGCGGCGGGCGTGCGGGTTCCGGCGAATACTCCGCTGCTGTTCGGCGAGACGACGAAGGACCATCCGTTCGTGGTCGAAGAACAGATGATGCCGTTCCTTCCCGTGGTTCGCGTGAACTGCGTGGACGCCGCGATTTCGGCGGCGCTCGAGGCGGAACATAACTACCGGCACACCTCCATCATTCATTCGAAGAACCTGGAGAACGTGACCAAGTTCGCCCGCGTGATGAATACGACGCTGTGCGTGCATAACGCGCCTTGTTCGGCCGCGCTGGGACTGGGCGGGCCGGGGTATCTGAGCTATAGCATCGCTACTCCGACGGGCGAGGGCGTGACTACGCCGTTGACGTTTACGCGGCAGCGACAGATTGTGGTCGGCGGTGGGTTGAGGATTGTTTGAGCAGTGGTCGGTGGTCAGTGGCGAGTGGCTCGTGACGGGTGGACATGTTTTTGGCTCGTATCGATGGTCATCTGATTTCTACGCATAAGCACCCTTCGCTGGCTGGGGCGCGGTTCCTTATTGGACAGCGCTTGGAGCCGGGTGGGGTTGCTGCCGGTGAGCCGATTGTGATTGTCGATTGGATTGGGGCCGGGCGTGGAGCCACCGTGCTTGTTTCGACTGATGGCGATCTTTCGCGGGAACGGTTTGGGAATAACTCGCCGAGCCGGTATGTGGTGGCCGGGATTGTCGACAACGGGGCCTCGCTATGAGGCTTGGCGTCGTGCGTGGACGGGTTGTGCTGAGTTTGTGTGTGCCGCAGTTGAAGGGCTTGCGGTTGGTGATGCTGGAGCCTGTGACTGCTGATAATCTGGCTGCCCGGAATGGTTCGGGCGGCGGCAAGGCCCTGGTGGCCGTGGATACGCTGGGGGCCGGCGCGGGCCAGATGGTCGGTTTTGTCGAGGGGCGCGAGGCGGCGAATCCGTTTTGGCCGGGGAAGGCTCCGGTGGATGCCTATTGCGCGCTGGTGGTGGATGATTATACGTTTCGTCCGCCCGATGTTTTAAACGATAAGGTGCAGAAATGAAAAGTGTCGATCTTTCCGGACTACGACTGGTTTCGGCGCGGGACGTTGAAACCGCGGGCAAGGACGGCGTCACCGAATTCCTGATTTCGACCCGGACCGTCATTACGCCTTCGGCTCGCGATCGCGCCGCGCAGAGCGGCATTGCGTTTCGCGTGAATGGCGACGCGGTGGCGCCGGCTGCTGCGGCCGCCGCGAAACCCGCTGGCGGGACCTATGCTTCCGCGCCTGCTCCGGCGGCTGCGCCGAAGGTGGATGCGGCGCGCTTGCGCCTGTTCACCTCTCCCGAGGCCGAGGCTATCAAGGCCGAGATCTGTAACGTTGGCCGCAAGCTTTGGCAACGCATGTATGTCGACGGCAACGGCGGCAATATCAGCTATCGCGTGGGTCCGAATGAGGTGATCTGCACGCCGACGCTGATGAGTAAGTCCGACCTGACGCCCGCTGACCTCTGCTTTGTCGACCTGGCCGGCAATCAGTTGGCCGGCGCCCGGCCGCGCACCAGCGAGATCCTGCTGCACCTGGAAATCTACAAGGCTGTCCCCGAGTCTAAGGCCGTGGTGCATTGCCATCCGCCGCATGCCACCGCTTACGCCATCACGAATCGTATTCCGCCCACCTGCATCATTCCGGAGAGCGAGGTCTTTATTGGCCGCGTGGCCGTTTCCCCTTATGAGACGCCGGGTAGCCAGAAGTTCGCCGAGACGGTGATTCCGTTTGTGAAGAAGCACAATACCGTGCTGCTGGCGAACCACGGCATCGTTTGCTGGGCCGATACCGTGACGCATGCCGAATGGTATGCCGAGGTGCTCGACACCTACTGCTGGACGCTGATGCTGGCCGCGCAGATGGGCGAGCCCATCTCCTACATCCCGAACGCCAAGGCGGCCGATCTGCTGGCCATCAAGCAGAAACTGGGCCTGCCCGATGCTCGCTACGGGCTGCAGGAATGCCAGCTTTGCGATATGCCGGATGTGCCCGGAGCGATCGCTTTGAAACAGGAATCGGCCGGGACGTGCTGCTGCAACTCGGGCGAGCATAAGCCGGCGACGCAGGACGTCGAGGCCATTGTGCAGTCAGTCACCGACGCCGTGATGGCCGCCATCAACGCTAAACGCTGATCCGCGTTCGTACATCATGAAGGCCGCCGCGCGGTACATGAAAATCCGGCAGATGCTGGAAGCCCAGGAATTTGTGGACTTCCAGACGCTGTGCGGAGCGCTCGACTCGTCGGAATCGAGCATCCGCCGCGACCTGATCGCGATGGAGCGCGACGGCCTTCTGAAGCGTGTGTACGGAGGCGCCATGGCGGCTCAGCCGTCCAATTCCCACCTGCTCGATTTCGTCTGGCAAAGCCATCGCATGGGCGATGAAAAGAAGCGCATCGCGCAGCGGGCGGCGGCGCTGCTGGAGGACGGGCAGACGGTGCTGTTGGATGGCGGCTCGACGGTGGCCGCGCTGGCGCGCGAGTTGGTGGCGCGATCCATGCATGTCATGACGAACTCCCTGCCGATTGCCGATATCTTCGCCGATGCTCGGCAGATCGAGCTGACGCTGACTGGCGGTTACCTGTATCCTCGGCTGCGGGCCATGGTGGGTCCGCTGTGCGAGCAGATGCTGGGCGCGGTGACGGCGGATGTGCTGGTGATGGGCATCGGCGGCGTGACGGCGCAGGGGTTCAGCAATAACAATACGCTGGTGGTGGGGCCGGAGCGCAAGATGATCGAGGTTTCGCGCAAGGTGATCGTGGTGACTGACCACACCAAGTTCGGCCGCAGCGCGATGATTCCCGTGGCGGGGCTCGATATGGCCGATGTCGTGGTGAGCGATGCGGGGCTGTCGGAGAAAGACCGGGCGATGCTGGAGGCGCAGGGCGTCGAGGTGCTGCTGGCTTAGGGTGGGTACATTGGCGGTGAGCCGGGCTATTAAAGGAAATCGCGGTATTCTTTAATAACCGAAGCGGTAATTAAAGAATGTCTTAAGAGCACCGTGGACACCCAATCGAATCAACGGCTTGGCAGGTACATAGCGAGCACGACGAGCGGCGAGACCGTACGTCGCTCATGGAACGGACGAACCAATCGTTGGGCCGCCTTGATGGGCTCGGATCGCTGTTGCCCGATCTCGAGCTGTTTATCTACGCCTATGTCCTAAAGGAAGCCGTTCTATCGTCCCAAATCGAAGGCACGCAATCTTCGCTGTCCGACCTGCTGCTGTTTGAGAACGACGAGGCTCCAGGCGTCCCCATCACCGATGTCCAAGAGGTGTCGAACTATGTCGCGGCTCTCAAACACGGCCTTGCGCGCTTGCGGCAGGGGTTCCCGCTTTCCTTGCGACTGATACGCGAGATTCACTCCGTGCTGCTGGCCGAGGGGCGCGGCAGCGACAAGGATCCGGTAGAATTCCGGCGCAGCCAAAACTGGATCGGCGGGACGCGCCCCGGGACCGCTATCTTTGTGCCGCCGCCTCCCGATCTCGTGATGGAGTGTATGGGCGCCCTGGAGTTGTTCATGCACGAGGAGCGCCGCGACGTTCCTCCGCTGGTCAAAGCCGGCCTGGTGCATGTCCAGTTTGAGAGCATCCACCCGTTCCTGGACGGGAATGGCCGTATCGGAAGGCTCCTGATCACATTCCTGCTCTGCGCCACGGGAGCGCTGCGTGAACCGATTCTGTATCTGAGTTTGTTCTTCAAGGCCCATCGCCAAGCCTACTATGACCTGCTGATGCGCGTTCGCGAGACCGGCGACTGGGAAAGCTGGATCGAGTTCTTCTTACAGGGGGTGAAGGAGACGTCGGAGCAGGCCGTCAATGCCGCGCAGAGGATTCTCGCGTTGCTGAACTCGGACAGGAAGAAGATCGAGACCCTGGGACGGTCGTCGGCGTCGATGCTGCGCGTGTTTCATTATGCCCAAACCCGCCCGATTCTGAACATTCAGAACTGCGCCGAAGCGCTCGCCGTTTCGTTTCCTACGGTCTCGACAGCAGTGGACGGTCTCGAACGCCTGGGCGTTCTGAGAGAAGTCACCGGCCGGCAACGTAAGCGGCTGTTCGGCTACGACGCTTACCTGGGGATTCTCAACGAGGGCATCGAACCCTTGCGTCAGCCATAGCCAACGAATCCCTCGCGCCCTGGAATGCGTCCGGCCTGATGGGCGGCTGACTCCTCAGTAGAGCTTGCCAAGCGGCACGGCGTAACGCGCGCCGGTGGCCGATGGGATGTTGCAGGGGCGGCTGTGATAGCTCTCATAAGCTAGCAGCGCGAATAACACCGCTTCCTTTGCGTCGATGTCGACTCCGCGTTCGGCCGAGGTCACCACGGTTTGCGGCAGCACCGCTCGCAGACGCTCCATCAGATAGCCGTTGTGCGCGCCTCCGCCGGAGACGATCACTTCGTCGATCCCTTTGTGGCGCTCGATGCCTATGGCGATGGTTTGCACGGTCAGCTCCGCGGCCGTGGTGATGTCGATGCCGCACTTCAGGAACTCTTCGCCGTACTGCTCGCGGCC
Source organism: Acidobacteriota bacterium (assembly GCA_018268715.1). Lineage (GTDB taxonomy): Bacteria > Acidobacteriota > Terriglobia > Bryobacterales > Bryobacteraceae > TMP-7. The sequence continues at coordinate 1,054,950 of JAFDVZ010000002.1, forward strand.
CGCGGTTTTGGGCGGCGGGCGATGGTAATACTCGTCGCGGAGCAGGCGCTCCAATAGTTCGTGGTTGATGCGGCCGGCGCGCGCCTGGCGGCCGTCGCGATCGAAGGGCGGGGCCAGCGCATCCATGATCATGTTGCCCGGGCCGGTGTCGAAGGCGGTGACGTCGGCGGGCGTGGCTCGCGCGGGGATCACCGTGATGTTCGAGATGCCGCCGATGTTCAGGGCTACGCGGCCGATGGTTTCCGAGCGGAACAGGCGGTAGTCGAGGAAGGGGACCAGCGGCGCGCCCTTGCCTCCGGCGGCCATGTCGGCGGTGCGGAAGTCGGTGAACGTGGCGATGCTGGTGCGCAGCGTGATGATGGAGCCTTCGCCGATTTGCATCGTGCTCGAGATCTGGCGGCCGCAGAATTCGACGGGCTCGGCTTCGTGGAAGAGGGTCTGACCGTGGGAGCCGATCAATTGGATCGACTGCATCGGGATGCGGTGTTTGGCGGCTGTCGCGATGAGGGCTTCGGCGAAGAGTTCGCCCACCAGGAAGTTCAGGCGCGCGATCGTGGCGGTGTGGGTGTAGGCGTTCGACGCGGCCAGGATCGCGGCGCGGACTTCGCGAGGGTAGGGAACTGTGTCGTGGGCGATCAACTGGATTTCGCGGTCGTCGATGTCGCAGATGGCTACGTCGACGCCGTCCACCGAGGTTCCGCTGATGAGGCCGGCTACTTTCATCTTGGGCCTAACTCCTTTTGCAGGTCGGCCAGGAGTTTTAATGCCTCGATTGGGCGGAGGTTGTCTAAGTCGATGGCTCTGATGCGGTCGGCTAACTCGTAGTTCACGGGCTCGAATAACTGGATCTGCATGGATGGGGCGGTGCGCTTTCGCTTGGAGGGGGTCAGCTCCTCCGTTACTTCGTGTTCGGTCTTTTCGTGGAGGGCCAGGATCTCGCGGGCTCGTTCGATCACGCTGAGGGGAAGGGCGGCCAGGCGCGCAACTTCGATGCCGTAGCTGCGGTCGGCGGCGCCGGGCTCCACCTTCCTGAGGAAGATGATCTGGTCGCCCGCTTCCTTGACGGAGACGTGCAGGTTGCGCACGCCTTCCAACTGCTCGGCTAACTCGGTTAACTCGTGGTAGTGAGTGGCGAATAGGGTCATCGCGCGGATGCGCTCGTGCACGTGCTCGACCACCGCCCAGGCCAAGGCCAGACCGTCGTAGGTGGCCGTGCCTCGGCCGATTTCGTCGAGCACGATCAGGCTGCGCTCGGTGGCGGTGTTCAGGATCACGGCGGTCTCGGTCATTTCCACCATGAATGTCGATCGGCCGCGGGCCAGGTTGTCGGCCGCGCCGATGCGGGTGAAGACGCGATCGACGATCGGCAGCAGAGCGGAATCGGCGGGCACGAAGGAGCCGAGTTGGGCCAGGATGACCATCATCGCGGCCTGGCGGAGATAGGTGGACTTACCGCCCATGTTGGGGCCGGTGATGACGGCGATGAATTCCTTGCGCGACAGGTACAGGTCGTTGGCGATGAAGCGGACGGCGTCGCGTTCGGTCAGCTTTTCGATGACCGGGTGGCGGCCCGCGGCTACGCGCATTTCGCCGGCGTCGGAGAAGCGCGGGCGCGTGTAGCGGTTCTGGGCGGCGACGCCCGCGAGCGCGGCGGTGACGTCGAGTTCGGCGATGGCGGCGGCCGAGGCTCGGATGCGGGCGGCTTCGGCGGCCGTGTCGGCGCGGATCTGATTGAAGATGTCGCGCTCGATGGCGAGCATGCGCTCTTCGGCTTCCAGGATCTTCGCTTCCAGTTCCTTGAGCTCCGGCGTGGTGAAGCGCTCCGCGTTTACGAGCGTCTGCTTTCGTTCGTAATCGGCGGCGGCCAGATGCAGGTTCGCCTTCGAGATTTCGATGTAGTAGCCGAAGACGTTGTTGAAACGCACCTTCAGCGACTGGATGCCGGTGCGGCCGCGCTCGCGCTGCTCGATTTGGGCGATGTACTGCTTGCTGTTGCGGCTGATGTCGCGCAGTTGGTCGAGTTCGGGGTGCGCGCCGTCGCGGATTGTGCCGCCGTCGGCGATGTTGATGGGCGGGTTGTCGGCGAGACCGTTCAGGATGCGGTCGCGCACGTCGGCGAGCTCGTCGATGCGGGCGGCGATGTCGATGGATCGCGCGGCCTCAAGCGTCGCGGCGTGCTGGCGGATGCCGGGCAGCGCGGCGATGGAGCGGCCGAGCGCCAGTACATCACGCGGGCCGGCCGTGCCGAGCGTCACCTTGGCGAGCAGGCGCTCCATGTCGAGCACGGAGGCGAGTTGCTTCGAGATCTCCGAGCGCAGGATGGTGGCGCGGGCGAGTTCTTCGACGGCGTCCAGGCGCGCTTCGATTTCGGCGCGGTCCATGGACGGGCGCAGCAGACGGCGGCGCAGCAGACGGCCGCCCATGCCGGTGACGGTTTCGTCGATGACGGCGAGCAGCGTCGATTCCTTGCTTTCGCCGGCAAACAGGGGCTCGACGAGTTCGAGGTTGCGGACGGTGACGGAGTCGAGGATCAGGGAGTCCGAGCGGTCGTAGAAGGAGGGGCGTTCCAGATGGTCGAGCGCGGACTTCTGCGTCTCCCGGAGGTAGTGCAGGATGGCGCCCGCAGCGCCCACGGCGAGCGGTTTGCCTTCAAGGCCGCAGCCGTCGAGCGAGAGCAGGCGGAAGTGGTCGAGCAGGCTGCGCTGGGCGTAGTCGAAGGCGAACACCCACCCTTCGACGGGCGTCTTCAGGCAGGGCGTCGAGATCGGAGATTCGCCGGGCGCGAGCGCCTCCCGCGCGTTCAGGCCTTCGAGTGTGGCGTGGATGTCGGCGGCGTCGATTTCGGTGACGCGGAACTCGCCGGTGGAGACGTCGACGTGGGCAAGGCCGGCGCGTTGGCCGTCGGGCAGGATGGCGGCCAGGTAGTTGTTTTCGTGCGAGCGCAGGAGGCTCGATTCGGTGGCCGTACCGGGCGTGATGATGCGGGTGATCTCGCGCTTGACGAGCTTTTTGGCGAACTTGGGGTCCTCCATCTGCTCGCACAGCGCGACGCGGTAGCCCTTCTGGATGAGGCGCGCGATGTAGCCTTCGGCGGAATGGTGCGGGACGCCGCACATGGGCGTGGCGTCCTTCTCCTTGCTGCGGGAGGTGAGGGTGATTTCGAGCTCGCGGGCGGCGACGATGGCGTCGTCGAAGAAGAGTTCGTAGAAGTCGCCGAGGCGGAACAGCAGCAGGGCTCCGGGGACCTGTTGCTTAATGGCGTGGTATTGCCGCATGAGCGGCGTCGAGGCGTCCTGCGACATCGTGAATCTTCAGGATAATCAGGCGCGGTAGGCGGTGTCGGCGACGACGGGCTCGGCGGCGGGGACCGGGGCGGTCTGCTGGGCGCGGGCGGCTCGGCGGCCTGGGACTTTGCGGGCCATTTTGAGGGCGCGCAGGGCCTGATCGTGCGACTTCTGGGCGGAGTTGGCGATGCGGTGCATCTGGGCGGCGGCTTTCAGGTTGCCGTTGGCGCGGGCGAGGTCCTCGAAGCGCTGGTAGCGCATGACGCGCCAGCGGGACCAGGCCATCTGCTCGACGAGGAAGTCCTCATGCAGGTTCCTCGGGGTGAACTCGGTGCGGCAGGATTCGAACAGGCGATCGAATTCGGCCTGATCCTCGTTGGGCAGCACTTTGAGCGACTGCTTGGGCATCCGATCAATCAGTGTGACACATCAGGGGCGCGCCGGGTGGATCTCTATATAGTCGAGTCCTGCGCGTTCGCCGGCGTTGGGGACGCCCTCAATGCGGATGGTGTCGCCGGGGCGCAGGGCCACGCCGCGCGTGCGATGGCGCGTGGAGGAGTGCGCGTTGATGGCGGCGGTGGGGATATGGTCGTCGGCGATCCACTCGGCGATGGGCTGCGAGTTCACGATCAGGCGGTAGGTGGAGACGCCGTTGTTCGCGTCGAAGTACTGGACGTCGATGTCGCACCAGCCGGGTTTGCCTTCGTAGCGGAAGGAGGCTTCGCAGCGGTCCGCCGGACATTCGACGGCTTTGCCTTTGGAGGCGCCTTCCCAGGGCTGCACGTATACGATACGGTAACCGGTTAACTGCATGGACTCGGCTTCCGTGCGGCCGGGGTAGTGGTCCACGCGGCCCTTCTCGTCGGCGATGCCGGAGGTTTTCGCGAACCACTGGTTGATGGCGTCGCGCCACACCTGCGCGTGGCCGGCCTGGTATTCCAGGCGCTCGAGCACGGCGTGGTAGCGGGCTTCGTCGATCAGGCCTTCGAGGGTGCGCCACTGGGTGACGTAATTCGCCGCTTCTTCGGCGCCCTGGTAGTGGGTGTCGTAGATGTGCTGGATTACCGTTTTGCCCGAGTGCAGACGGTGGGTGTAGGGGACGTGGTGCATCCACAGCAGCAGTTCGTCGGGACAGTCCTTCAGGGGCTCGTAGAGGCGGGCGACTTCGGGGCGGTATTGGCCGATGAAGCCGGTGCCGGTGGCGACGGTGCGGTCCATGCCGATGCCTTCCTGGTCGGCGCGGTGCCACTGGCCCCAGCCGTTGCGCTCCGACGATTCGACCGAGGGGCCGTAGTGGTTGCCGCTGATGTCGGTGAGCGTCTGAGCGCCTAAGGGGCCGGTGTAGTGTTCGAAGATGGCCCAGGATTTGAGCAGCATGTCGTCGATGGTGGATGTGACGCGCGGGTTGTCGCCGAAGGTGAGGCGGGTCCACTCGTCGGCGATGGCGGCGGCGGTGAGGTCGGGGTTCCAGGCCAGGCGGCCGAAGCCGTAGAGGTTGGCCTGGGAGAGGTCGTGGCCGAACCAGTTGGGGTCGGCGCCGACGTTCGAGACGCCGACGAAACCGCCGGTGGGACGGTGGAAGGTGCGGCCGGCTACCAGCGCCTTGACGGGCGTGGGCGCGCCGGGGGCGGCGTGCATGTCGAAGTCGAGCGTGGCCTTCCACATCGGCACGAGCCAAACGTGATGGCGGGACTGGCCGAAGTACTCCTGCGTGATCTGGAGTTCGATGGACTGGCTGGTCTTTTCGAGGGCGCCGAACAGGGGCGACGCCGGCTCGCGCACCTGGAAGTCAATGGGGCCGTGCTTGATCTGGAGGATGGCGTTGTCTTCGAACTGGCCGTCGAGCAGGTGGAAGTTGTCCCAGGCGGCGCGGGCGCGGTCGTTCTTCAGGTTGCGCCAGTCCATGTGGTGGTCGTAGACGAAGCCTCGATAAAAGATGACGCCGTCGTGGGGCTTCAGGGCGCGGGCGATGACGTTGGCGGCGTCGGCGTGCGTGCGGCCGTAGGCGGAGGGGCCCAGGCGGCCTTCCGAATCGGCCTTGACGACGAAACCGGCCAGGTCCGGGACGGCGCGGTAGATCTCGTCCACCTTCTGCTTCCACCATTGGGCGACGCGGTCGTCGAGCGGGTCGAAGGTGGGGAGGCCGCCCATCTTCTGCGGGCTACTGAAGTCGACCGAAACGGCGATGCGGACGCCCCAGGGACGGAAGGCTCCGGCGAGCCGGGCGAGTTGCGGCAGGAACTCCGTGGAGATGATGCGGATGTTCGCGTTCACGTTGTTGACCGCGCAGCCGTTGATCCCGAGCGACGCCAGCAGGCGGGCGTAATCGGAGGCCGCCGTCAGGTCGGAGCGGACATTGTTGTTGTCGAAGAAGATGGATGGGCCGCCGTAGCCGCGCTCGATGGAGCCGTCCAGGTTGTCCCACTCGTTGGTCCAGCGGATGGGCGCGTAGGGGGACTGGCGCTCGTCGACGATGGGCTGGGCGAGGGCGATGCGTCGCAGCAGGGCGAACACGCCGTAGAGAACGCCGCGGTCCGTGGAGCCTTCGATCGCGATGCTGCGGCCGGTCCGGCGGATGGCGAAGGAATCCGGCGCGGGGCCGGGCGACGTACGAAGAATGAAGGCGCCTTCGGCGGGCTCTCTGGGTTCGTTTCGTAAAATGCGGCCGAGCATGCCTTCGACGCCGCGGATCAGTTCGGCGTGGGCGCTGGCCAGGACCGGGGAATCGCCGGCAGCCACCACCGCGGCGGGGAGGGTCGCATAGGGGCGGGCGTCGCGCACCGGTTTGTAGCGGAGCCAGGCGGCGTGTCCGGTTTCGGCGGGAGCGGAACCGGCGAGCGAGAGCGCCAACAAAAGGAGAGCGAATGTGATCCTCATAGGCGTCAGAACTAGTTGAAGTATAATGCAGTTATCGGCGATCCACCGGATCGCACATACTGGGCTGATATACTTAGAGTTAACCCTCGGAAGGCGACCTACCACTATGCCGGTACAGACTGACAAGAAGATTCTCCTGCTGCGGCCGCGCGGCTTCTGCGCCGGAGTGGTTCGCGCGATCGACGTCGTGAAGATCGTTCTCAACCTGTACGGCGCGCCGATTTACGTGCGCAAGGAGATTGTCCACAACCGGCACGTGGTCGACGAATTGCGCGCAGCGGGGGCGATCTTCGTTGACGAGTTGAGCGAGGTCCCGGCCGGCTCCCGCGTCATTTTCAGCGCGCACGGCGTATCGCCGGCGGTGCGGGCGGAGGCGCGTGAGCGGCAGTTGCAGGTGATCGACGCCACCTGCCCGCTGGTGACCAAAGTGCACATCGAGGCGGTGAAGTTCGCCCGCCAGAATCACACCATTGTGCTGATCGGCCACAAGGACCACGATGAAGTTGTCGGAACTCTGGGCGAGGCTCCTGAATCTACTGTACTGGTGGAGTCCGTCGAGGATGTCGACGCGCTCGAAGTGAAGGATCCAACGAAGGTGTCGTTCATCACGCAGACCACGCTCAGCCTGGACGAGACCCGCGACATTGTGGCGCGGCTGCGCGAGCGGTTTCCGTCGATCAAGGGTCCCGCGGCGCAGGATATCTGCTACGCCACCGAGAACCGGCAGTTGGCGGTGAAGGCGGTGGCGCCGATCTGCCAGACGCTGCTGGTGGTGGGCTCGCAGAACAGTTCGAATTCGCGCCGGCTGGTGGAAGTCTGCGGGCAGGCGGGCGTTCCGGCCTACCTGGTGGACGACCACGGCGACGTGAACCCCGCTTGGCTCGAAAGCATCGATACGGTGGCGGTGACGGCCGGCGCATCGGCGCCGGAGCACCTGGTGCAGGAGCTTCTCGACTACCTGAAGACGCAGCACGGCTTTCGGGCCGTGGAGGAAGTCGAGCTGAAGGACGAGGACGTCCGCTTTTCGTTGCCGGCGGGGCTTGACGTCCCGTTGGGTCAACTGGCTCCGGTCGCCGCAAGGGTATGAGTTCAGGCGTCCAAGCGGCTGTAGCTCTGACGTCCGCCTCCCGGCAGGCGGCAAACAACGCGGCGCGCGCGCTGCTGAACCGGCAGTACGAGCAGGGCTACTGGTGGGCCGACCTGACCGCCGATTCGACGCTCGAATCCGACTACATCTGGCTGCAATTGTGGCTGCATCCGCCGGTGAACGGCGTGTGGAATCCGCCCACGCGGGCCCTGGTGGACAAGGCCGTCCGGGCGATTCTGGCCAAGCAGTTGCCCGACGGCGGATTCAACATCTTCCACGACGGCCCCACCGAGATCAGCGCCACCGTGAAGGCGTACTTCGCGCTGAAGGTAGCGGGCATTCCGGCCGACGATCCGCGCATGCAGGCGGCCCGGCAGTGCATTCTGGACCGCGGCGGCATCCAGAAGGCGAACAGCTACGTCAAGGTCAACCTCAGCCTGTTCAACCTGTATCCTCGCGAGGGGACGCCGGCCATTCCGCCGGAGTTGATGCTGGGCGGCGGGCTGATCTACGAGATGTCGTCGTGGACGCGCGCCATCGTCATTCCGCTGTCGATCGTGCACTCGATGAACCCGGCGCGCCCAGTGCCCGCGGGCTTCAACCTGCAGGAGTTGTTCGCGCACGGCGTCCCGGTGACTTACCAGTTCGATAAGGACAAGCTGTTCACCTGGCGCAACGCCTTCCTGACGCTCGACAAGATCCTGAAATTCTGGGAGCGGCGCGGCTCGCGGTCGATCCGCACCCGGGCAATCCGCCGGGCCGAGCGGTGGATTCTCGAGCGCACGCGGTACACCGACGGGCTGGCGGCGATTTACCCGTCGATGCAGTACGTCATCATGGCGCTCGACCTGTTGGGCTACCCGCCGGATCATCCCGACCGCGCCGAGGCGCAGCGGCAGTTCGACCGCCTGATGGTGGATCGCGACGGCGAGTTCTTCCATCAGCCGTGCTTTTCGGTGGTGTGGGATTCGGCGATCGCGGCGATGGCGCTGGGCGAATCCGGCCAGGCGCCGGAAGCGGCCATGACGCGTTGCGCGGACTGGCTGATCAGCAAGGAAGTGCGGCGCAAGGGCGACTGGTCCTACAAGCGGCCCAACGTCGAGCCCTCCGGCTGGTACTTCGAATTCGCCAACGAGTGGTATCCGGACATTGACGATACGGCGCAGGTGCTGCTGGCGCTCGATCACGCGCGCGGGTCGGACCGCAAGGCCCACGACGCCACCGTGAAGCGCGCCGTCGCCTGGTTGCTGGCCATGCAGAGTAAGGATGGCGGCTGGGCGGCCTTCGACGTCGACAACGACCTGACGTTTCTCTCCTACGTGCCCTTCGCCGATCACAACGCGATGCTCGACCCGACCTGTCCCGACATCACCGGACGCGTGCTCGAGGCGCTCGCGCAGCATCTGCCGAAGGACCACGCGGCGATTCGCCGGGGCGTCCAGTTCTTGGAGCGAACGCAGGAGCCCGACGGCAGTTGGTACGGCCGCTGGGGCGTGGATTACATCTACGGAACCTTCCTGGCGCTGCGGGGTTTGCAGGCGGCCGGCGAAAACGACCGCGAGGCGCATATCCTGCGCGCGGGCGAGTGGCTGCGCTCGATTCAGAACGCCGACGGCGGATGGGGCGAAAGCTGCGAGAGCTACAAGAACAAGACGTACACGCCGGGTCCCAGCACGGCGTCGCAAACCGCCTGGGCGCTGTTGGGCCTGATGGCGGGCGGCGACACGACCAGCCTGAGCGTGCAGCAGGGCGTCGAGTATCTGATCGAGACGCAGCGGGCCGACGGGACGTGGCGCGAAGAGCATTTCACCGGCACCGGATTCCCGCAGGTCTTCTATCTGACCTATCACTACTACCGGAATTCGTTCCCGCTGTTGGCGCTGTCGGTTTATAACAAGACCAAGTTTGGAGTCGATCGAGCATGAGATTACCGCTTTCGATGGTCGCCGGGATGGCCGGCTATATCGCCAAGAACAAGCTGCGTCCCAATCCCGAGTGGCAGAAGACGGTGGCGCCTCCGAAGGATCCGGCGAATCCCTTTAAGATCGTCTACACGCACGTGTCGTCGGCGGCGGACCGCAAGCCGCACCCGATGATCAACAAGCGGTTTCCGCTGGTGCTGATGCTCGAGCCGCTGCACGCCTGCAACCTGACCTGCACCGGTTGCGGCCGCATCCGCGAGTACGAAAACACCATCACGCAAATGCTGACCGTGGAGCAGTGCCTGAAGGCGTCCGAGGATTGCGGCGCGCCGACCGTGTCGATCTGCGGCGGCGAGCCGTTCCTGCACCCCAAGATCGGCGAGATGTCGAACCGGCTGATCGAGCGCGGCCGGAACGTCATTCTGTGCACCAACGGCATGTTCATCAAGAAGAAGATCGGCGACTTCAAGGCGCATGAGTGCTTCTTCCTGAATGTGCACCTGGACGGGCTCGAGAAGACCCACGACCTGTGCGTCGAGCGCGACGGCGTGTTCAAGACCGCCATCGAGGGCATCCAGATCGCCAAGCAGGCCGGTTTCAAGGTGATGACCAACACGACGGTCTACAAGGAAACCGACATGGACGAGATCTGGCGGATGTTCGAGATGCTCGAAACGCTGGGCGTCGACGGGCACACCATCGCGCCGGCCTACGGGTATTCCGCCGTCAATGACCGCGAAATCTTCCTGACGCGCGACGACATCCACGAGAAGTTCCGCGACATCGACCGGTTTTCGAAGCGCTTCCCGATCATCGATTCGCCCATTTACATGGAGTTCCTGAAGGGCGACCGCGAACTGCCGTGCACCACCTGGGGCAGCCCGACCTACAATGTCCTGGGCTGGAAGGGCCCCTGCTACGTCATCACCGACGGTCACTATAAGACCTTCGAGGAGTATATGACGCAGACGCAATGGGACGCCTATGGTCCGGGCAACGATCCGCGCTGCGAGCATTGCATGATGCATACGGGTTTCGAGCCGTCGGCGGCGGTAGGGATCAATTCGAAGTTCACCGACAGCTTCAAGAACCTTTCGTGGCTGCTGAGTTAGCGCCAGGGGCCTCCGTTTGAAGCCTACCCTCGTTACCGGGGCTAGCGGATTCCTTGGGTGGCACGTCGCCCGCACCTTGATTGACGCCGGACATACGGTGCGGGCCCTGGTCCGCTCCTCGAGCAGCGTCCGCGACCTCGACGTCGAAATCGTCCGCGGCGATCTGCGGGACGCCGATTCCCTGCGCCGGGCCGCGGCGGGGTGCGGAGCGGTTTTCCACGTCGCGGCCGATTACCGGTTGTGGACCCGCGATGTGGCCGCCATGTACCAGTCCAACGTGGATGGCACCCGGAATCTGCTGGCGGCCGCCCGGGACGCCGGCGTCGAACGCTTTGTTTATACGAGCACGGTGGGCTGCATCGGCATGCCGCAGGACCATCCGGGCGATGAAACGAGCCCGGTCGGCATTGAGGATATGACCGGGGCGTACAAGCGGTCGAAGTGGTTGGCCGAGCAGGAGGCGCTGAAATTTGCGCGATCGGGGTATCCGGTGGTGATTGTGAACCCGACCGCGCCGGTGGGGGATCACGATTTCAAGCCGACGCCGACGGGGAAGATCATCGTCGATTTCCTCAAGCGGGCTATGCCGGCCTACCTCGAAACGGGGTTAAACGTAGTAGACGCCGCCGATGTCGCCCAAGGCCACCTCGCCGCCTATCGGCACGGCCGCCCCGGAGAACGCTACGTGCTCGGCAGCCAAAACCTGACGCTTCGCGAGATCTTCGAGCATCTTTCTAAGATGAGCGGGTTACCGGCGCCCACCGTGCGCATCCCGTATGCGGTGGCTTACATTGCCGGTGTCGCCAGCACGGCCTGGGCCTCGGTTACCGGCTCGGAGCCTCGCGCCCCGCTGGACGGCGTGAAGATGGCCCGTAAGAAAATGTGGGTGACGCACGCCAAGGCGGCTCGGGAACTGAACTATCAGCCCGGCCCTGCCGATCAAGGGCTGAGCAAGGCGGTGGATTGGTTCCGGGCGAGCGGGTACTGCTGAGGCCATGTCCGGGACCATATTAATAGTGGCGGCGGAGGCGCGCGAATTCGACGGTTTGATCGCCCGGGTCGGCGGACGCCCGCTCGCCTGGGGATTGCAGTTCGCTCGGGAAGCCGAACTGAACGGAAAGCGGGCCGTTATGGTGGCCCACGGCGCCGGGATGCGCATGGCGGCGGTGGCGGCCGATACCGCGCGGCGAAAGGTCGCGCCGGACGTCGTGGTGAGCACGGGGTTTTGTGGGGCGCTCGATGCAGGGCTCGAAACAGGCTCCGTGTTTGTGGCGTCTTCGGTGATCCACCGCGAAAGCGGGGCGGTGTACCGGTGCTCGGAAGCGGGCGCCGGGCGGAGCAGAAGAGGGCTGCTGGCGTCCCAGGACCGGGTGGCCTGGACGGCCGAAGAGAAGGCGGAACTGCGCCGTACGGGCGCCCTGGCGGTGGAAATGGAAGCCGCCGCGGTGGCCGAGCGCGCGCAAACGTGGTCCGCGCCGTTTTACTGTATAAGAAGTGTGTCCGATTCCGCGGGGGAAGGTTTCGGGATCGATTTTAACCGTATGCGCGACCGGGACGGGCGTTTCAGCCGTCTGAGGATCGCTATGTCCGCGCTGGCGCGACCGTGGTCCAGAATTCCGTCGCTCGTGCGCCTGGACAACAATTGCCGTATTGCGGCGAAGTCGTTAGGAGAATTTCTTGCAAACTGTCGATTCTGAGTGCGCCGTGCAGCCGGAGGCGCCGGGGTCCTTGTCGACCTCGAAGCCGGGCGCGACGATGCGCGCAGCGGTCTACAAGGGCTCAAGCACAATCTCTGTCGAGCAAGTTGGGGTTCCCGAAATCGGGCCGGGCGAGATGCTGGTGCGGGTGGAGGCGTGCGGGATCTGCCACACCGACCTCAAGAAGGTGGAGCACAACCTGCTGCCGCCGCCGCGCGTGTTCGGTCATGAGACGGCGGGCGTCGTCGCGGCCGTGGGAGAAGGCGTAACGAAATTCCAGCCGGGCGACGCGGTGATCGCGTTTCACCACATCCCGTGCCGGAACTGCTTCTATTGCGAGCACAAGCTGTATGCGCAGTGCGCCGGCTACAAACGGGTGGGCATTACGGCCGGCCACGGCGAGCCGGCGGGCGGCGGTTTCGCCCAGTACGTCCGCATCATGGATTGGATTGTCCGCGACGGCGTCGAGAAGATTCCGGCGGGCGTGCCGTTCGACCGGGCCTCGTTCGTCGAGCCCATCAACACCTGTCACAAGGCGGTGGTCCAGGTGGACCCGCAGCCGCGGGAGACCGTGGCGATTCTCGGGCAGGGGCCGATCGGCCTGATGTTCACCATGCTCGTGAAGCGGACCGGGGCGCGCATTTTCGCCACCGACACGCTCACGCGCCGCAGGGAGTTGTCCCGGCGCTTCGGGGCGGAAGAGTCCTACGACCCGCGCGATCCGGCGTTTGAGGAAACCGTTCGCCAGGCGACGGCGGGCCGGGGAGCGGATCTGGTGATCGTGGCCGCCTCGGCGCGCGGCATCGTCGACCAGGCCATGAAGGCGTCCCGGCCGGGCAGCCGGATCCTGCTGTTTGCACAGACGTCGCACCAGGAGCGGGTGGAAGTGTCCGGCGCCGACATCTGTGTCGGAGAACGCACAGTGTGCGGCGCATACAGCGCTTCCGTGGACCTTCAGAAGGAGTCCGCCCGGCTGGTTTTCAGCGGCGAATTGCCAGTGGAAGAGCTGATTTCTCATCGGGTTGCGCTGGATCAAATCGGTGAAGGAATTGAACTTGCGTTGCATCCGGGCGAGCAATCATTGAAAATAGTGGTTCAGCCACAGAGGTCAAAGTGAATACTCAGATGATGGCCGCCGTGCTCTATGGAAAGGAGCACCTGCAAATCGAGCCGGTGGCTGTTCCCACAATCAGCGAGGGCGATGTCCTGGTGCGTGTGCG